>NZ_CP120698.1:0-39567 GCF_045571465.1 Bradyrhizobium sp. STM 3557 | reverse complement strand
GTGAAGATCTCCAGACGAAGCGTTGGGGAAAATGGGTTGCTTCGGCCGGGGTGCGGCGAGAGATCTCGCGGGCCCGCCTATCATTTAACGCCTGCGGTCGGCGGCGCGGCTTTCGCGCGGGTCAGGCGGGCCTCTGTCGTCGCCGACAAAGGGTGCGGCCATCTCCCCGGAGAGCGCGGACGCCGGAGACCGGCGCCCGCTAGTCAGGGAGGAAACGCCCCAAGGAGGAGACACGCAGACGCTACGCCACGAAGCTATTCGTCAACCGTCGTCGGCCTGGCGCGAGCGGCGACGCTGGCGCCTTCGACATCCGGGATCTCGGTCCAATCCGGATGACCGCGATCATGGGCGCGCGAGGCCTGCACCCAGCGGCCGCCGGAAAACGACAGCAGCCAGTCCGAGCCAGAGACCCGATACGTGCCATCAGGCACGTCCGGCGACGCCGCGCCCGCATGACTGTCCGGAACAACATGGACGCCCTTGCTGCGCGCGTCGCTGGGGAGCGCTCCGATGAAGGCGGCATGTTGTTGGCGAATGCGGCGATCGCGCGTCTGACGTAGCTCCCGCTCGATCAGGGCTTTGCCTTCCTTGGTCTTGTAGAAGGCCTCCCGCTTCCGTCTTTCGCGCTCGTCCTGCTCTTTCGCTGCGGTGGCCGCGGCTTCCGCGTCCTCGGCATCGATCATAGCCGAAGCCAGCGCAAATTCCCGCTCCTCGCGGGTATCGGTAGGATCAATGGCGACGCCCCGGTCTGTGGCCAGCATCGTCAGTTCGCCGCTCGTCAGTTTTGCCAGTTCGGCGCGCCTGGCCTGAAGCCGATCCGCGCGCGCCATTGCCGCTTTGTCCATGATGGTCTCCTTGCGTTAGCCCTGCCTTTGCTGCCGCGCGTTGGCGAGCCGGCCGATCAGCTTGCGCCGTTGGGCCATCACGTCGCTGTAGCGCGGATCGCGCTCGTTCTTCATGATCGCGAGATTGTTCGGATCCTGCTCGAAGCGGTTCAGCTCGGCCTCGATCGTCGCCGGATGTGTGGTCTCCTGCGCTCCGCCGCTGCCCGTGGTGACAAGATTGTCCTCGCCGAGCTTCTCACCGATAGTGTTGAAGAATTTGATCAGGCGCGGCGAGCCGATCAGCTTCTCTAATTCCGCGCTGTCATCCATGCCGATGCCAAGGGCGCGCGCGGCGCGCTTGGAGCGATCGAGATTGACTTCGTAGTTCGCGCCCCAGTCAGAGCGCAATTGCGTGTCGAGCGCCTTGCGCGCCGCGGCACCATCGGCATCGAGTGCACCGATCCGCTCATAGGCCGCCTTGAATTGGCGGTGAAACAGCTCCTGGGCGGTCGAGAGCGGGATCCGCAGATCGTGCGCGTCCTTGGCAAACGAGGCAAACAGCGCCTCATCGAGCTTCTGCCCCTGCGTCAGTTCCGGCTTCTGGATGGTGTAGTCCTTGGCGTCCTTCTTCCAGCCCAGGCTTTCCCAGCCGTCCCACTCGTTGAGCTTTGCCGGATCAGGCTTGGACAGCACGTTGCGGTCGCGCGCGACCTGGTCGGCATGCCGCAGCGACGTCAGCGCGGTCTTGACGTCCGGATAGTTCTTACCCTCAAAAAACTTTTGTGTGTCGGTATCGAAGCCGTAGTCGGCCGAGATGTACCACGGGCCTTTGTCCGGAGCCGGCGCCGGTGCGGGTGCAGGTGCCGGGGCCGGTGCGGGTGCAGGCGCGGGCGATGGAGCCGGTGCGGGTGCGGGCGGCGGTGCAGATCCACTCATCTCTTGGTCTCCGGTGCGGTGTGGTAGCCGAACAATTCCTGTGGTGTCTTCTTGCAGAGCTTCAGCGTCTCCAGCGCGAGCTGACGACGGCCGAGATAGATGCCGAGCGCGATTGGATCAGTCGGCGGATCGCTGTCATCGAACACGTTGCCGCGCAGCGCGAGATCAGCGAGAAAATGCGGATGCTGGGTGCCGATCGCGGCGAGATCGGACAGCACGAGGTGCCGCTTGCCGCCATCGCGCCAGGCCGTGATGAACCATTCGCGCCAGGCTCTCATGGCACAGCCCTCCGTCTCGCGGAGGTTTCGGCCTGACGCGCATGGGCCATATCGGCATAGGTCGAAGCCAGCTGCGCAGCCTGTTCGACTTGCATCTGCTGGACCTGCGCCTGCGCGCGCGCTTGGCGGATCTGTGCGACCTTGTCGTCATCGTTGATGACGTCGGGCTGCTTGACCATGGCGCCGTGCAGCACGTCGGCGACGGCGTCGATATTGACCTTGTCCATGATGTCAGGCCGCTGCATCGAAACCGCGATCTGCCCGAGCGAGCTGATCCACTGCAGCACCGCCGTGCCAGTCGCCGCCTCCTGCGCCTTCGCTAGCGGCGAGACGAACTGCACCGCCAGCGCGCGACCCTGCAGTTCCGGTGGCGGCGGAATGGTCTGTCCGGCGCGCGCCAGGATCGCGAAGCGGCGCGCGATGTGCGTCGCTAGTCCCTGCTGGATCCGAACCAGGAACGGCGCGACCAACTTCAGCCGCTCGCTCTTGAGCGCCATCACCTCAGTTGCGGTCATCTGCGGCCGGTTGCGCAGGATCTGCATGGTGCCGTAGAGAAACGCTTCGCGGATCGCCGCGCGGCGCTCCTCGGTTTTCTTCTCCGCGTGCTGCGGATTGTCGCCGCGCTGCAGATATTCCAGCAGCCGCTTGCCCTGCGCCGACATGGTGCCGTTCAGCACCGCATTCGGCACGATGTCCTCGGCCTCGACCACGGCCTGGTCGTGAGTGAGAATGGGCGGCTCCGCGGCGAACTGCGCAGCAACGAGATTGGATCGCTCCATCTCGTTGTTCATGTTCATGTCCGGCCGGGCGTCGTGGCCCGGGCCCCGGTCGCCCAGGCCTTGCCCGAGCGCCTGTTCCAGAACAGCGCGTGGTACGGCATTTCGTAATAGGCGCCATCGCGGCGAAAGTTTTTCAGATCCTCGGACACGTAGGTCGAGAGCCAGCGCTTACCGCGCGGCCCCAGGGCGCCGGGTTTGAAATCCGGATTGAGGCAAACGGCGTGCACCACGTTGTAGCGGTGCTGCTCCTGCGCGCCGCCGGCGGCATCACCGAACTTCTGCATCATCTGCGCGCCGGTCAGATGAAACGCGCGATGGAATTCATCGAGATTGCCGGCGAGGTCGACATTGATGAAGCTTTCGCCGATCGGGATCGAACGGTCGATGATCGCCTGCCGTTCCGGCCACTCCTCCTGATACATGAAGCCGTTCCCGTAGCGGCCCATGTTAGCGAGCCATGGCGAGGCCTCGCTGTAGAAGGTCGATTGCGACGGCGATAGCGATGCGTACAGCTGGCTGCCCTGGTCCCAGAACCATTTGCGAACCGGACCCCATTTGGCGAGATCCTTGTCCTCGATCGTCAGCTCGAACCAGCGCTCCGCTGGGTTCATACTCTCCCCGAACAGGCCGCCGACGTAGTCGTTCAGCGCGTACAGCGGCGTGCTGTCGTACACGAACAGATCGTCACGTTGGCGCCGTTCGTTAATCTGGAATTCCTGTCCGTCGAGATCGATGATCTGGGCGATATCGCGCCAGGCCGGCTCCTCCAGCGCTCGCACCTCTTTGAGGTGGCCGTGCCGCGCGAGGATGTCCTGGGTTGAATAAGCGGTCATTGGCCGAACAAAGTCCGCGTGAAGGTCGTGCCGGACGCTGGCGCAGTGCCAGGGTCGATGGCGCCGAACACACCGCTCGCGCGGAGCGCGGCTTCCTGGCTCTCTCGGGCGCGACGCGCCGCCTCGCTATCATTGTCGGCCGCGGTCGCGGCATCGGCCTGCGCCTGAAGCTGCTGCTTCAACGCCTGCGTCGCCGCTTGTTGCGCCTGCGCGTGGCGGCATCGGCCGCCGAGGTGTCGGCACTTCCGAACAGGTCGCACATCAGGCTTTCACCCAGGCCATGTTGAGAAAATCTTCGCCGTTGCAGCCGCGCGCGCGAGCGAGGCCTTCGGTTTGGAAGCCGAGCCGCTGCAGCGTCGTCTGCGCGAGCTCATGCTTCGCCAGGATGCTGCATTCGGCGCGATGCACAGCCGCGGCTAGTGCCGGCATGAACCGCACGATGCCGAAGCGAAACACCTCGATCGCGACCTCGCGCCAGCTGTCGGTTGCGACACGATGCAGCCGGGCGACGCCTGGCGAGACCAGATAGGCGGAGAGGATCGAGGCCGGGCGGCCAGTGCGGTCGATGAAACAGAATGACATGATCGCCGACGGCAATCGGGCGATCATGTCATCTGCGAGCGACATCCAAGGCACATCGGTGGCGAAGCGGGTCGCGAACTGCTCCTCCGCATCGTCCGCGCGTAGATGCGCGGCGATGTAGGAAATATCCGGGGGTCGTTTCGCGAACCATGCCGGGCACGATGCCCCAGGCCGCGAGCCGTCAACCGTTATTTCCGGCGCCGAATCTGACCTCGCCGCCGCCAGCCCGCGGATCTGCGGTGGGCCAGAAGTAGCCCGATCTATTCAGCACGTTGTCATTCAGGATTCTTCCCCAGGATGTCGTCAATCGCAGCCGAGACCCATTGAGTTATAAGTGAGCGGGCTTCCCATAACTCCATTGGGCGCTTGTGCGGTTTGATCTTTTCATTGGGGTGATGCCGCTCCCCGGCATTTGCTGTCTGCGTAAAGCGCTTGATCTCGCTGCCCGATATGCCGCCGTTTGGCATATCCTTGACAGCTTCATACGCCTTGTACAACTCGAACCAGCCGGGCTTGTCCTGCAGATAGCGCAAGGCGCTGCCAATTTCGGGCTCCAAAGCCGCCGCGCGCATCCAAAGCTGCGCTCTGGATGGTGCAGGTGCGGGCTCAATCACGTTGCCTTGCGCATCTTTCACCATTAACTCGACAATGCCGCCACGCACGCGAATCTTGCCGCCTTCCGCTTTGAGGTAAAAATGTTTGCGGGGCTGGCCGTCCGGTACAAACTCGATCACCGCCCCGTCGGTGACGGGATCGGTGTCCGCGTTCTTTGACATCACCACGTTTAGCGTATTGAACAACTGCTTGGCCGCCTGATGGACTTCTTCCGAAGTCATCATCCCGTCGAAGGCTGATGATCGCAGGGCCAGATAGTCGCCGCGCTCATCCTTAACCTCTTCGATGAAAGGATCGAAAGGCGGCTTCAGCAGCATGAGCCAAACCTTCTGATCCGCTTCCGGGCCATTGAGCTCTATGCCCCACTGGTTACTTCCTTGGCTCAACTTACTGCTCCTGAAATCCTTTGGTCTAATCGATCCTGCTATATTCACGGAATTGTAGTCCTACGTCCGCTCCGGGTCAAAAAAAGCTTAAGTGCAGATCTGCCAAGAGCAAGTCTAGTCTGATCACGCCCGGCGCCGTCCGAAGGGGCTGTAACGGCCGGCTTCCCGGTTTTTCTGCCGGATCCGCTCCTGCTCGCGCTTGATCTCGCTGGTGCGCCTGGCCGCCGCGGCGGTACCACAGACCAGCGCGCCATACTCCAGCGCCTCGCAGGTGTGGCCATCGAAGGTCTTGGCGACTGATCCGAGATCGTCAGTGCCTGCTACTTTGCGGAAATGGAACGTCTGGTTGGCGCCGCGCCGGATGGTCTTGCATGAGGGATCAACCAACAGCCCCGGCTCGCCGCCCTCGCAGGTGTGGCGGATCTTGGAGCGCACCGCCTCATGGCGCGCGTCGGGATTGTTGGTCGGCGCGAGCTCGACCTCGCGACCGAGATATTCCGACAACCGCTCGCGGTCGCTGCCTTCCTCCAGGTCCTCGCCTGCCCCCATCGCTGGATCGCAGCGCGAGACGAACTGGCAGCCGGCGAAGCGCGTTTCCTCGAGCGCCAGCATCGCGGTCGCGAGCTCGCGCATGCCGCCGCGCTCCAGCGGGCATTCTGCCAAGATCCGCAGCTGGCCGTTCGAACGTTCCTGCATGTAGACCGTCGAGGGCGTCAGGCCGCCATCGGTACCGGTGATGACGGGTAATTCCTTGATCACAGGAATGGTTTTGACGGCCATGTTGCGGTCGTCGTCCCATTCCGCCCAGACCGGCGCGTTAGCACGGGTGAAGCCCGGCTTATTGTGCACCATCCGTTTGATCCACCACGGCCGGTGCGAATTCATCATCGCCGAGTTTTCGTAATAGCCGCGGCCTACCGCCTCCAGATTTTCGGCACCGGGATCGAGGCCGCCTGGCTGGCGATGCAGCACGTAACCAGGCCGCTTCGTTTCGTAGAAATCGCGATAGACGTAGTTCAGCACATCCGGCGCGTTGGCATCCCCATAGAAGCGGCCGGAGCGCTTGATGATCTCGCGCGGCGGTTCGCGGCCGACGCGGTCGATCAAAGCTGTGAACAACTCCTCCGGCAGCGTCGTCCATTCGTTGAGATAGCAATCGGTGAACTCGTTGCCGAGCAGGTCATCCGGGTCCGCCGTTTCGCCGAATGCGCGGAAGCGATTAGTCAGCAAGATCGGGCCGAACTCGTCCTCGAAGGTGATGACATGCTCGGCGTCCCGAGGCGCCGAGCCATTCCACTTGCCGAGATCGCGTGGGAAAAGTTTCCACCACGACGGGATTGTCGCCTTCCAGATGTTGATGTACTTCTGTCGCCATGTGCCGAGCACGTAGCGGCGCACCCCGTCTGCACCGGGATAAACTCGTTGAGCCTCTACCAGCGCCTTCTTGCAACTCGCTGTCGTCTTGCCCGAGCCGCCAGGCCCGTTGAGCAGATCGGCCGGATTTGCGCGAGAATGTAGGCGTCGCTGATGGGGCCCGCGCTGCGCATCAAGTTGACAGTGCCGGTCTCGTCGACCGCTCCCTTGTGCAGCTCGTCGACCGCATCAGGAAATTGCTTCCTGAATTCGTCATCGCTCTCCAGCCACTGCATCTGATTTTTGTACGGGTTCGCGGAGCCCAGCACGTCCGCGAGCGAAGTCTTCTCCAGCAGCTGCTGGGGTGACGCGCCATCGTCGATCATGCGCGGCTTCCCCTCGCCCCTTTTGCCGTCTCCAAAATTCCGCGCAGCTTTCCGAACGACCTGCGATCCAACAGGGCCGAACGGGAAAAAATCGCGCGCGCGACCCGCAGGGGGTCGTCGCTGGGGTGGTTTGGGGGTACCCCCTCCGGCCCCCCGGGGGTACCATCCGAAAAACGAAGGCGCGCGCGTCCTGGGGGAGCGCGCCGGCCGGGACCGCTGGCGCCCAGCCGAGCGGTCGATCACCGGCGCGGTCTGCACTCCGGCCGGTGATTTGGGATTAGCGGCCTGAGATGGCCAAGCCGCTGAGATCGCTTCAGTTCTCGTCGTCGTGCGACACGTCCTTGTGCGACACGTCTGCAGGCTGTCCGATAAGCGCCTGATTTTGCGGTGTTTCTTCAAGGTAGAGCCACGGTGCCTGCGCCTGGCCATTGGGCCCGACCTGCGGCGCATTCTGCCCGCCGATCACCATCGTAAACCGTGGTGCCACTGCATTGCCTGCGCCGTCGACCTGGGCGAGCTGGGCATAGCAGTAGCGCGAGAGATCCGCCCATAGCTTGTCGAGAAATGTCAGCGCTTCCAGCTTGGTGCATCCGAGCTCGATCGACAGCGCCTCCGGCGTGAACATCGCGTAGCGCCAGCGCTGCATCAGCGGATCGCCCATGGTTTTGCGCAGGAATTCAACCATTTGGCGCGTGGCGATGTTGCGCGCGCCAGGCGGACGGCCCGCGCGGTTCTTCCGGATCGATGCCTCGATCCGCTGCGCCTCGCCCGGCAACAGGTTCGACCTGGTCGGCGGCATAAGCATGTCGAGCTGCGCGGCGTCGTTTTCGGCCGCCGCGGCCGCCGCCGCCGCAATCTCACGCCCGACCGCCGCGGCCACCTGATTAGGATGGTGGCCCTTCCCCGCGCCCAACGGTGCTACGCAGGACCGCACGCCGAAACTGGCATCAATCGCGCCACGTCAATCGTTGTGAGCGAACAAACAGAGGCCGCGCGGCGCGGGGCGCGCGTGACGAGGGTGAGATGGGTGAACTTGAGATGGTAGAGCGCGTCCCGAGACAAGCCGCGCGGACCTTTTTTATCGCCAAACGGGCGCGGGCGAGGAAACGCAAATGCGTGAGCGGTGCTAATGCCCTGGTCGACGCCGTTCTATGATCCGATCGTGCTTCCGCGCGGCCGCGAGCTCATCACGCTGCGTGACTGTGCCAACTACATCATGAAGCTAAGCCCGCAAGAGAAGCGCGCAGCGCACTGGCTTACAGCGGTCGAGGTGCTGATGCTGGTCGCGGAGCGCGGCGGCGATCCAATGCTGGCGCGGATCGCGATGATTCAAGCGCTGGATCACGGACGAGATCGCCCGGCGCCATCGACGCGGCGCAAGCGGGCGCGGGCGTACAAGATCATCAGCTAACTATTTTTTCGCGGACCGGGTTGACAGCTGCTTCTGTATGTCCTAAATTTAGGACACATAACGGATGGGGATTAGCCCCGCCGGACAAGGGCTAAGGAGGCCCGGTCAACATGAAGCGCGATCTCTACATTGAAGTGACCAACAAAATCGTCGCCCAGCTGGAAGCTGGCACGCTGCCATGGGTTAAGGGCTGGTCGACCTCCGGCAGCATGATGCCGATGAACGCCGTTACCAATCGTCCTTATTCGGGCATTAACGTGCTTCTCTATTGGGGTTCTGCCGAGCGCGGATGGTCCCGACCTCGCTTCCTCACCTTCAAGCAGGCGCTCGAAGCCGGCGGCCACGTGCGCAAGGGCGAGCACGGCATGAAGCTGTATTTTTTCAAACAGCTTGAAGTCGCGGACAGCTCCAACCCCGACGAAACCAAGTGCATTCCGATGCTGCGCGAATACACGGTGTTCAATGTCGATCAATGCGAAGGCCTGCCCAATGACGTGATCACTGGAAAGGCAAAGGCGGCGCCGGCAAACCTCGATGAGCGCGAGATCCTCGCCGACGAGTTCATTGTGGCCAGCGGCGCCGATCTGCGCGAGGGCAAGGGCAAGCCCTGCTATATTCCCTCGCGCGACTTCATCACGGTCCCGGCCTTCGCTGATTTCCACAACGCGCCGGAATATTACGCGGCCGCCTTCCACGAGCTGGCGCATTGGACCGGTCACAAATCGCGTCTCGATCGCGATCTGTCCGGCCGGTTCGGCACTGACGCCTACGCCATGGAGGAGCTGGTGGCTGAGCTCTCGGCTGCCTTCCTCTGCGCCGAATTTGGCCTGGACAACGCCCATGCAAACCAGGCGGCTTATCTTGCGGGCTGGATCAAGGTCCTGAAGGCCGATAGCCGCGCAATCTTCACCGTCGCCAGCAAGGCGCAGGCGGCCGCGAACTATCTCCGCGATACGGCAAACAACGCCGAGCCCTTGGAGGAACTGGCGGCCTGATATATGGCTTTGCGGCGGCCACCTGATGCGGCCGCCGTTTTTCCTTTGGGGCTCCGATGGTCGATCACCGCAAGCTTTTGGAACGGGCCGGAGAGGCCCTTTACGGCCCTCGCTGGCAATCAGAGCTAGCGCGGGCCATCAACGTTTCCGATCGCACCATGCGGCGCTGGGTCGCCGAGCCTTACGAGATCCCTAGCACGGTGTGGGATGAAATCGGCGCCCTACTCGGCCGCCGGCGAGCCGAAATTGACGCGGTACAGGCGGAAATCCGAAGCCGCTAGAGCTTGCGGGCAAACCGTGCCGAATCAGCTCACGTCATTGTCGACGATGTCGAAGGGATCAGCCTCAACGAACAGGCTGATACGGCGATCATTCATCGAACCGTTGAATACGATGCTGCATCCGTCCGGATGCTTTTCGATATAGATGATCTGGTCAAGCCGGATGAAATACTCTTCCCCCCGGATTTGATGTGTTTGAAGTTCGCCATTGAATTACCTCCGTTTTACAGGCGTCCGCCTTATCTGCTTTTTCGGCTTGCAGAGCAACTCAGAACGGGATCGCCTCCAGCGCCTCAAGCCGCGGCCGTTCCCGGGCTTTCAGCTGCAGCACGATCAAGTCAAGCGACGGAATGCGCTCGCGCTCATGGACGTTGAGCCGGTTCTCGGCCGGCGTGAGCCAGCGCAGATTGGCGCGGCGATTGTCAAGCGTCTGCCCGTTGCGATGGTCGCCGTGCAGCGCTGCGATCTCGAAAGCCGGGCGCGGGTCTACCGCTTTCAGGATCTCGCGGTGCATGCGCACTGTGGCGCGGTCGCGGCCAACATTACGCTTGGCGTAGAGCTGCCAGCGCGCCCGGCCGCTCCACCAGACATTCCAATTGGTCTCGACCAGCCAGGGATAATCGATCGCATCGACCAGGCACCAGATTTGCTGCCGTTCCGAAAGGATGATGGCGCGCCATGGCGTGCCAGCGAGATCCGGCAGCCAATGTCTCACCTACTTCTCCGGCGCGTCGTGATAGCGGTCCAAGACGATCAGCGTGCAGCGCTGCTTGGTGCCGTCGATCGTGCGGTGATTGATTTCAGCATGGCTGATCATCACGCCAGGGACCGGACACTGACGCAGCGCATCTTTCCAGCCGCCTTGCGCGTACTCGGTGCCTGCCAGGTGCGCCGCGACTTTCGGCGAGGCGTTCGGCACCGCCAGCACCCAGCCTGCGGCCGGGAGGTTGTAGCGCTCGCAAGCGGCCGCGAGCGTGATGCGCTCGGAACGCATCACGCCTGCGACGATCTCCGGCACCGAGAACAGGCCGAAGCCCGCAATCATAACGTCGCGCTTGGCGGTGCCGCGATCGAGCTGCGCCTCCTCCGGACGTGCATTGCCTTCATCGTCGGTGGTGCGCAGCTCCTGCAGCACCTGGCCAATGGTGTTGCGCTGGGAATTGCGCCAGGCCAGCACCGGCGTGGTCAGGATCTTGTCGACGCATTGCCGATAATTCGGCTTGGCGTCCTCTACCTCCGGCAACGCGTTGGCGGCGAGCAGCTCGGCCCAATGCAGATCTTCGTCGGGGCCAAGCTTCACATCGAGCTCGGCCGACAGCTCCGGCCCCAGCAGCAGCCAGGCGCAGGCCAGCAGCGTGCCATATTGCTTCTGCCCGCGCGGCGCGTGGCCGCCTTCTTCGAGCGCGCGCATGAAGCGGGCGCGCGCCTGGTTGAAGCCGATGCCTCCCTGCCCCCAGCCCTGCATCATCAGCGCGATCATCATCGGCCCGGTGGTCTCGGCGTCGATCGCTGGCGGCATCGGCTGGTTACGATTGATCGGCCCTAAGCGCAGCACTGCGCAGCGCGATAGGTCCTGCGCGGCATGCAACGGGTTGTTGATGGCCGAGAACAGGAAGGCGCTTTTCATCTGGAATTTCGAGGCCTCGCCCTTGGTCGGGCCGCCGCGCTGGCCGATGTCGCCGGAAGCCGAGGTGCGCATCAGATGCGTCACCGCGTTGAGCTTGCGCGGATCGCTGTCCGGCTCCAGCTCATCGAGCGCAATCGGCCGGCAGTCATGCGCCATAGCTTGGTAGAGGCCTGCGGCCGTCGTGTCGGCGGTGCGCATCAGCGCGTCGCCGAACACGGCCAGGATATTGTCCTGCAGGGTCGACTTGCCGGTGCCCCAATCGCCGAGGATCAGCACGCTCGATCGCCAGTCCAGCGCGCCGCCGAGGATGGCGCAGCCGATCCAGCCGAGCAGCAGAACCGGATCGACCTCCGGTCGTGTCCAATTCCATTTGCGGAAGATCTGAAGCAGCTTCCCGGCGGGGTTTTCCTCCGGCGAGATCGGCTGCGTCCATGGCTCCGGGATCGGCGCCAAGCGCGGATAGAGCTTGTTTTCGTGCACGCCGGTCGCACGGTCAACGAACTTGCCGTTCTGGATCTCCCATAGTGCGTCGCCAGCATGATAGACGATGTTGCCGGTGCGCAGGTCCAGGCGCCGCGGCCGCGCATGCGATCCGCCGGTGAGAAAAAGCCGCGCATTGAGCACGCGTAGAACAGCACCTCCTTGATCTCGTCTGCCTCGAAACTCTTGATCTTGGGCGGGAACGGCTTGCCAGTGTCGGGATCGGTGCCCTTGGGCACGTGCCAGCGCGGTTTCATCCACTTCGGATAGTTCGGCGCCTGGCTGAACAGGTCCTGGATCCCGACCTGGTTCATGTCACTTGCCGACATCGAACGAAACTGGCCGCGGCTGTCGATCAGGTAGAAGCTGCCACCTTCGAAACCAATCGGCTCAACCGGGCATTCGCAGCCGGGATCTGAAGGCATGCCGTACATATCGGCATTCCACTTGCCGGCCAGCACGTCGTTCGGCCCGCGGGGCGTCATCGGCGGCGGATCATCGCGGCGCGCCTTGCGGATCCGCTCCAGCTTGCGCTGGGCCTTGTCCATCGAAACGACGTTGGCGTTGGCGCCGGGCGTGGGAGAGCGGGCCATCTATGTAGTTACTTTTTCACCCGCCGCAGCAGCAAGCCGCCCTTCATCACGTGGTCGAGTGTCGCGCCGGAGAGGCTTGTCGCAATCGAAGGGCGATACCATTCATGCGATGCACCGATGTCCTGATCGAATACACGATACATGCTGGATTTCATCATGCCCGAGCACTTCTCAACAGCCTCGCAGGCGATCATGAAGGGCGTCACGCCAGCATCGACATCGACGGTCACGACGTGGCCTCTACACTTCTCGCAGACGTAGATGTTCTTCTTGCCCTTGAAGCCTTCCGGCGGCGCGGTTCGTTTCAGATCTTCCATTATGCTGCTCCCCTCAATGTGTCGTTCAGATCCTTGCCGTAGACCGCGCCCACCTCGGTCACGGCGCGTCCGGACGCGCGCAGCGCCGCCAGGCCCCGCTCGAAGGCAGCGACCGCGGCCGGCTTGTCCCAGTCGTTCTGGCGATGCACGATCACGCTATCGATGCAGGGCGGCAGCCTGGTCGCGACGTTGGCCATGTTGGACAGCGAGATCATCGCCCATACGCGATGCTGCGGTGCTGCGAGCAGCGCCGACAGGCCGTCCTCGACGCCTTCCGTCAGCACTAGCGTCTGCAACAGTCCGTTCTCGTTAGCCTCGCGCACCGACAAATGCCCGTCGCCCCGCCATAGCGGGATGACGCAGCCGCCAAATTCGCCGAGCACCTTTCGCGCCGGTTGCGCTGTGCCATCGGGCGCGGGCGCGATCGCGGCCTTGTCGCTGCCGTCAGGCTTGAGCCAGGTCTGGTGCACCGCCTTGATCTGGCCGGCGCCATCAGTGCAGCACGCCACAAGCGCCGGCGCGACGAACTCGCCAAGCACCTCATTGCGCTTATTGCGTCGGAGATATCGATGCTGCGCGACGAAGCGCAGCGATCCCGGCGCGATGCTGCCACCACGCGGGCCGAGGAACGGCGCCTGGCGCAGGTCGACGCCCCGGCGATCGCGTAAGTAAATCTCGGCCGGTGTGTCGAGCACGCGCCTGGCGCCGGCGAAGATAGCAAAGGCAGCAGCCGCCTTGCGCTCGCGCCGGCGCTGGCCGTCCTCCTGATCAGCTGTGCGGCGATCCGCAGCGATGCGCTTCGCCGCCTCGATCTCGGCGCGGCTCATCTGTCCCACACCGAGCCGCGCCAGCACCAGCTTGGCCGCTGGCTCCGCTCCGCGCTTTTCCTGATCGTACCAGCCATTGCAATAGGCGACGAGCTCCAGCGCCCTGCCCTTTTGCGTACCGTTGAATTTTTCCATGATAGCCCGTCGGCGCGCAGGCATAGGCCGAAGCAATCGCGGCCGTCTCCCCGGGGATCATCGATCAGCGTCCAGCCCTTGCGGCTGGGCATGTCCAGACCGCACAGCGCAAGCACGTCGGCTATGCGGAGGTCAATCAACCGCTTCAGATCGTCCCAGCCCTGGCGCGTGCGGAGATCAATCTTCATCGCCGCACCATCCCGGCCACGCGCACCAGCGCCGCATCGATGGCGGCGTCGTCGCGCAGATCCTCGACGCGGTTGCGCGCCTTCTGCACCGCCTGACGGCTTTGCCCGAGCGCTCGCGCGAGCTCGGCATTGCCGACCTCAAGCTCCACCGCGGTGATGTAGGTCGCCATCATCTGGATCTGCGCCGCGCGTAGCCATTGCGGGTTCTGCGGCCGCTGCTTGCTCATGTCCGTCGCCAGCACTGCATCACGATCTGCACCGAGCGCATCGGCGCAGAGGCCGACAACGAGGCGATGAAAACCGGAGATGATGCCGCGCGGCTTGACTGGCTTGGCCTCGCCAAACGCGGCCTCCAATTTCGCCAGCGTCTTCGGCGATGGCCGATGGGCACCACGCAGCAGAGCAAACCAGTTGTTGACCTCGATCCCGGCAAGCCGGCACAGCTCGCCATGACTAAGGCCGGCAGCCTTACGCCGCCGGTCGATGCTTTCGACGGTTGACGAACCAGTGTGGTTTTCGGCTTTCGACTTGGTGACGGCAACGGTTGACGAACCAATGTGGTTCTTGGTCGCAAGCCGCGGATCCGCAGCAAGCGCGGTGTCCGCGATGATGTCGAGCTGACGAGGCGCGATCGCGGACACGGATCAGCCCTCGCTCATGATGTCGGCGATCTCTGACTGCGCGGGATGATCTTCTGCGATAATCGCGGCTACAGGCGTAAGCGAATGGGCGCCCTGCACATGCCCGAAGAAGGTGAGCCAATAGTAGCCGTCATCGCACGGACCGACGATGCTGCTGTCGTCCTGCGATGGATCGCAGACGATCTCACCATCACAGCAGACGACACTGTGATTAACGCCGTTTCTGCTCTGGCCGCCGAGAATGAAGACGGGGCGGCTGCGTGGATTGCATGCCGACACTGTACAGAGAACGTCCTTCAGTGGCGTCTCGCCAGGAAATAGCATGTTGATGGTGACGATGCCGCGCGCATTGAGCCACGCCTCTACGCGATCGTGTGCGGCTTCGGCGCCGTCGTCATACGCGCTCGCGTCCATGTAGTGCGGCACGTCCTGCGCATCCATGTCGAGCACACACGCGATCGCCGTGCGATGGCAATCGCCGTAGATGCCCTGCTCCGGCCGATGCCTGTTGAGCTGCTTCTGCGGCTTCATGTGCCCTCCGGCCGGCGCGTGTTAGTTGGCTGGTTGCTGGATTGATCAGTCGCGGCCTCAAACAGATCAGCCGCTTCGATTTGCACGCCCTTACCTGCGTAGCCGAGCGCGATCAGCGCGCGAGCCACGAGGTGCCAGACGTGAATGGCTCGGCGCGGATAGTCCCGAACATTCCCTTCGCGGGTGACCGCGCCGCGATCTAACTGCTCCGTCGACCGCCCCCGTAAGGTCGCAACATGATAGTCTCCGCGATCGACGGTCCCACCGATGTTGCAAATGCGCATGCGCGCAAGCTCGGTGACCTTGCGTGTGATTGCGCTATGCAGTTCTACTCGGATGATGATCATGGTGTCGGCCTCCTGCGCATCTCGATCGCGCGGCCGAAATCCACGCGCACGTCGGGCAGGATCACGCCGATGATCCGAAAGTAGATTTGGAAATCGCTGGCGTTGTGCAGCCGGATCGCTGTGGCCGCGGTCCCGACCGCATCGGCCAGCATTTCGGTATAAGCAAAGATCACGCGCCCATCGGGCGCGGCGCGGCTGGACCATTTCTCGATCTCAAGCGCGAGATTGAGCAGATCCTCGGGCTCGCCGGGATTGCGCAGGCCGAGCACGTGCTCGGCGGCGATGATCAGCGCCTGCAGGACAGCGGCCTGATCTCTCATGACGCGGCCTCAAACATCACGTCGCGGAAATTCGCTACCCAGCGCGCCACGAGGTGCTCTGGCAGGTCGAGGCGTTCGGCGATCTCGGCAGTGTCGAAGCGAGACAGCCACCACGCGATCACCTCGCGATACTTCCTCAGCTGCGCCCGCGAAACCGCGCCCGCCCTTATGGCCCTCACGACTTCGCCCTCCAGTGCAGACAGAGGATGAAGCACTTCGGCTCGCCGCCGATCGCGGTGGTGATTGCCTCGATCCGGGCACCGCCATTGCGCGTCGAGAAGCCGGACAGCTCCTTTTCCATCAGCGCGCGCACGGCATCGGGCCAGGTCTCGAAACGATGGCCGAGCTGGGCGATGCGGCTGTGTTCGAATTCGTTCAGCGCGATCACGATCGTGCAGACGTTGCACTTGGCGAGGTCGAGCCCGACCGTGCGTTCGATCTCCTTGCGCTGCATGTCGGCGACCTGGCCGAACGGCGTATCGGTGATGCCAGCAGTGCGCGGCACGGTGTCCGTCATTGCAGCCATCCCGCCATGGTGGCCAGGTTGACGGCGATGCCGATCACCAGCGCGGCGACGGTCCAGGAGAGCACCAGGCGGAGGTCCCGCCCCTCTTCTTCGGTGTGCGGTGACAGGCGCCTCATGCGGCTTCCCCATTTGCAGGCGGCGAAACCTTCGCCAGGTGGTCGCGCACGCGCTGCTCCTCGCGGGTCAGCGCGGTCACAAGCTTTTCGTTGGTGGAAATCCAGCCGGCCTGGGTCTTGCCCTTGGCGATCCGTAGCGCGGTCGACGGGGACAACCCGGCGCGGTGCGCAAGCTGGCTCAGACTGAGCCCGATGGCCTCAGCCCGCACTTTTATCTCGCTAATCGCAACGATTGTGTGCATAGTTGCACACCTAAGCTGTGATTTGCGGCATATAGTCAAGATCAATGTTGCATGATGTGGAGTGCGTCGGGGATTTGCATACTAGACCTAGCGTGTTTGCTAGGTTGGATTTGCAAATGGCCCAAAAAACCGAGCGTTCCCAGCGAGCCGAGATCGGCGCGAAGCAGCGCGCCTATATCCGGGACACGCTGAAGGAGCTGGACATCACGGCCACTCACATGGCTCGCCAGCTCGGCTTATCCCCATCTACTTTCACCCGCTTCGTCCGCCTGCCGGACAGCTCCGAGAAGACGCTGCATCCCGCCACGCTCGACAAGGTCGAACAGCTCCGGCAGATCAATTCGGACAGCCCGACGCCGACAAAGACCCAAGCGGCCTGGGCCGAGGCTCGGCAAGAGGCCGAGCCCGTGGAGATGACAGCGAACTGGGATACCTATCTGGCGCAGGCGGTGCGCAGCCTGATCGGCAACCGCGAGGGCATCGAGGCCTGGCGCCTCCATACCCGGGCGTTGGAGCTCGAAGGCTTCATGCCCGGCGATATCGTGCTGATCGACCTGCACGGCAGCCCACGACCCGGAGACGCCGTCTACGCCACGGTCCGCGAGCATGCGAGGCCGGAGCCTGTCATGCGCCAATATCAGCCCGCCGGCGCCGTCAACCTGCTGGTGCCGCGGACCAACGAGCCGCAGCCGCCCGCCACCCTGGTGGTCGACAACAAGGCCGTGGTGATTCGAGGAGTGCTGCTGCCGCACCGGCTGCGGGAGCGCGCCGCGGCCTAAAAAGCACATGTTTCACATGAAACGCTTCATGTGAGACTTGCAAAACTTGCAAACACATCTTGCACATGGCATCCTCCACCTGCTGATTTGCACAGGAGGCTTTCCATGCGTCGTTCCCGTTACTGCAATCGCCTGCCCTCCCGGCCAATGCCGGTCCGCGTCCCAGCCGCGCATATTCCTGCCTATGTCGACACCTCGCTGGTCTCCGCGCGCGCGCTGCTCGGCGCCGATGAGACGGTCAAGCGCATGGCGTCCGACATGCGAGAGGCCTCGCATCGCGAGGGCGGCATCACCCGCGAAGATCTTCAGTTGCTCGGCTGGACGCCGGCGCAAATCAACGACCACGCCGACGCCGCCCGCCGGCTCGCCAACGAGCAATCGGTGGCGTCATGAGCCTTCGTCTTATCCAAGCCCGAGAGGCCTTGCGCGCTGCCGGGCGCGAGATCCAGCGCGCGCTGGCCGAGGACTATCCGGTCGGCGCTCCCGTCAGGTGGGTCCGTAACGGGCACGTCTACACCGGTATCGTGCGGTCGCACGGCTTCTGCGGCCGGGTGCTGGTGCAGCGCGACGGCATGCCCCGCCCTTACTGGATCGACGACGGTGACATCGCCGACGCATCGGGGATGGCCGCATGACCGATCCAGATGACAACAACCCGTGCGACGATTTGAGCGAGACCGCCGCTAACGCGCTGTGCAAAGTGTTTATGTCCATCATCGACGATCGCATCCGGCGCGACCTGGCCCAAGCCGACAAGGTCCGTGACGAGATCCGGCAGAAGGGCACTCATTGGGCCGGCGCCGAGATCTGGGAGCTGCGGCGCCAGGTTGCCTCGCTTCGTAAGCAACTCGCCAAGGCCAAGCAGTCATGAGCGCGGCCGCAGCGGAAACAACAGGTGTCATCAGGGCGGTCCGCGTCGCCCTGATGGATCTCGACGGCATCCGCTGCGGCACCGCGACCCTTGTCTGCGATCACCTGCTGCCGGAGCTCATCATGCGCGACGGCGAGCCTTTCCTTTTCCAAGAACGCAGCGACGATTTCGCGGTCTACCGCCAGGTCAGGCCATACCGCTGCCTCGGATCCTGATCATGCCCAAACCCTACAGCTCGCGCGAGGTCGCCGAGGCCATCGGAATCAGTGTGGCGACGCTCTACCACAGCCGCCTGAAGCGGCATTTCTGCGATGGCCTGCCGCGACCGATCAGCGAGCGCGGGCCGCTGAAATGGGAGCGCTCCGGCTTTGACGCCTGGCTAACGCGGCACCACCCGGCGCGGCCCAAGGGCTTCGCCAACGACGCCTTTCCGCTACCCGATCCAGCCAGCGAGGAGGAGCACCGCGCCCGCCTGATGGCGGCATATGGGCACATCTCCTGACGACTCTTGACATGGCCGGCTGCGCCGGCCTCCATTTCCCCGCCTCCTCCGCTGCACCGGAGCTAAGTCCATGACCGTCCAACTGCGCTACATCAAATGGCGCGAGGGCCGCCCCCGCCTCGTCAACGGCCCACGCGAGCGCATGCTCGGCTTTACCGATCGCGACCTGCGCCATCCGCCGCACGACAAGAAGGGCCGCCCGGTCGGCCGCTGGTTCTCTTATGAGGAGGCCGCGGAGGTCTCACGCAGCCACGCAGCCGCGATCGCTGAGGCCCGCAAGGGCAAGGGCAAGCGCCGCCGCACGGTGGTGGCCGCCGCGCTGGCGCGGCCGGCGACGCTCGAGGACCTGATGCGCGACTGGTTCTCCTCCGAGGAGGTGCAGGCATTGGCGCCGGCCTCGATCGCGTCCTATCGCAAGGCGATGCGCGCCGTGCTCTACAAGCCGGAGAGCCGCGAGGAGGCCAAGACGCGGCGGCATGACGGCACGCCGGAGGAGGATCGGCCGCGCGAGGAGATTGCGTCCGTGCCACCCAAGGCAATCGGCGCGCCCGAGCTGCGCGTGTTCTTCAACTACCTGAAGGCGCGGCGCGGGCCGCGAGAGCCCGAAATGGCGGCTCGGGACCAATCCGCGGCTCGACATGGAATTCGATCGTCCTGACGGCCGCGTGGTGCTGATCGGCCTCGACGAGTTCGCAGCGGTCGTTGCAGCCGCCGATGCGTTTGGCCGGCCCTCGATCGGCGATGCGCAATATCTCGCTCTATTCACCGGCCAGCGCCTGTCCGACCGGCTCGCGATGAAGGACGAAGGCCTGGTTAACGGGCGCCGGCACCTGCGCCAGAGCAAGACCGGCCAGTTGGTCGAGATCAAGGAGGCGCCGCAGCTCGCGGCGCGGCTGCTGCTGGCGCGCCGCCGCGTCATGGCGCTGAAGGACGAGCGAGGCCTGCCTGAGCCCCCGGCGCAGATCGTGATCGACGAGACCACGGGCCGTTCCTACAACGCCAACACCTATCGCCATGTCTTCACCGATATCCGCGATCTCGCGACCTTCGGGTGGCTGGCGCGTCATAGCCCGCGCGAGGCCATGGCGCGCGCACAGGGGCTCGCCGCCGAGCTCGCCAAAGCCGAGGCGACGCTGTTCAAGGGCCTGCCGGTCGCCAACGATGCGCAGCGCCAGGCCACGCTCGACGCGCGCGCCAGGCGCCTGCGTGATTGGTTCGCCGAGCTCGCCACGCGCGAGGACGCGGGCGCCGGCCGCGCGGCCGCCGACAATGTAGTGGCGCTGCCGATCTGGAAACTGGCGCCATGCCCGGCGCTGGCCTTTATCGACGAGCGCTACGGCAACGCTGATCTGAAGAACGACCAGGACCTGCGCGACACCTGCGTCATGCTGCTCGATCGCGCAGGCAACGACCTGCTATCGATCTGCGACATCACCGGCCACAGCTATCAGTCGGCACAGCTGATCATGAAGAGCTATCGCGCCCGCAACGCCGATCGCGCCGACGTCGCGATGGAAAAGCTTGTGGCTTTCGTCAGTAAGGAAGGCCTGGCGTGACGCGCGTGGTTTAGGGGTCCAGCGGACCCTGCAGGCTGCTGAAATGCTTGGCGTAGTAGTATTCCGGATCTCCGGTAAGCACGCCGGCCATCTCGTCGATCGCCTTCTGCAACGCGCGCTGCGCCAGGCAGCGTGGATCATCGCCCAGCTCGCCGCCATAGGTGAAGTTGCGCACGCGCCCCATCAAGACTAGCAGCTCCTGGTCCCGCAGGCTCGGCTCGGCACGCCGCTCCGCCTCCTTCTGACGGCGATATTCCATGCGGTCCTTCCTCGACATCTCGTCTCTCCGATCGTTCGACGGACAACGAGAACACAAAGAGAACATAGTCGTCAAATCGCGTGCGACTAATAAAAGTCGCACGGCCGGAGAAAAAGTCGCACGGCGAAAACGAGGTCGCGCTTTGTTCCGCACTAAGTGATTGATTTCATTTTGGTGGGGGAGGCAGGACTCGAACCTGCGAAGCCATGAGGCGGCTGATTTACAGTTACCCAAGATATAACAAAATCAATAACTTACGTGTCGCATTCTGACGCATCTGTTCAGGAACTGCTAAGCTTACGAGCATCCGTGATTTACATGATATCACTTTGATGGCTCACTATTCCATTACCGCGAGCAAGACCGATCAACGGCAATCCGCGCGATTCAAAGGGAATAGTTTTGATGAGTACCGACGACGCCCGCCGCGACAACGATCCCCAGCCCCGACCAAAAATCCAGATCATCGGCGAAGATGCGCGTCATCTCATCATAGCAATCAGCATCGACAAGGAATGGCTCGCTGCGCAGTTTGATTTCCTCGTCGCCCTCACGGATTTCGCCGGCCTGCTGCATCCTGACCCTTGAGCGAGGGCCGGTCAGCTCTCCTGCTTGGCTAGCCTCACGGCGCCTGGCCTCGCCCTCGACAGCCTCGCGAATGAAGTCTGCCCGCTTCTCCTTTTCCGCAAGCAAACGGTCAATCCGCGCCAGCGTTCCCTTTGGAAACCTGGCCGGCGTCGCCTCTTCGTTGATTCGCTTGCGTCCCACGGAGACGGATATTTGATTATGTCTTCTTTTGGGTCAAACCGTGCCCCTGATACATCCAAATAGTTGATATCACATATATGACGTCCGATGGGTTGCAGAGACCTATTGGCGCGGACGCTGCCTCGCGGTGTACTGGCTGCGGCCCGATCCATTGAATTCTGGCTCGAGGATCAGGTCATGCCGCAGTACCAGCTGCTCGAGCGCCTTAATGGTCGCCGCATTGTCGGAGTGCTTCTGGTCGAAGTCAGCCAGGATCTCCTTCTTCATGTCCCTGATCTGCCGGATGATCCAGAGGGTCGCGCCAACGACCGTCCCCATGATCAGGATCAGCAGGGTCACCCCGGCACAGATTGCAAGTATCCATTCAGGGCTTACCATCATCGGCTTGCATTCCGTTCCGTCGCGGCCGGCGCTACATCAGTCCCGGGATCGGCGCCAGCTTCGCCATGCCGGCGACGCCAGCCACGGCGGCCGAGATGAATTGGATCACGTTAGCCTGAAACAGCTGCGCCGCCCCTGCGCATGATGTATAGAGCGGTCCTTGCGGTGAGAGGCTGTCGACGATCTCGGCTGACGTCTCAATATCGCTGAACAGCGACGGGTCCGGCTTTGCGGCGTCCGTGCCGTCGGCGTTCTTCAGCCCTTTGCCGTTGGCCTGCTCGTTGATCGCGATGATAGCGTCCCAGCACTGCTTGCGCGTCTTCGAGGCAGGCGTATTAGCGGCACCGGCCATCAGCGACGCATACACGAGATCGTCGTGGCTGGCTTGTTGGATCTTCTGCCAGACCGCCAGCGCATCCTTCTTCAGATTTCCGGTCAACTGCACGCCGGTGGCCGGATCACCCTTGAAGCCGTTCTTGGCATCCTGGATCAGGTCGCCGGTGAGGACCGGGCCTTGCTGCTGAGCCGCCGCTGGCCGGCGCGCCGCTTGCGCCATCGCGCCTCCAGCACTTGCCAGCAAAAATGATAGCGCGAAAGCAACCAGCAACACGGTGGCGACGGAGCCGGTGACCGATCGAACAGCCGCGGCCTTGGAGCCGCTGTCGACAGCCGCGGCATGCGGCAACACCTCGGCTGCAACCGCGGCATCCTTGGCCGTCCTGGTGGCCGTCAGCTTCTTCAGCAGGCCCTCGATTTGTAGATAGCCGGTCGTGGTGAACCATCCCCAGAAGATGCCGGCCAGCGTCATACCGGCGCCGATGAACGCTTCGACGCCGGCACCGTCCTTGATGATGCCGTAGGACGCCAATGCCATCCCGAGCGTCCGGAGAGTGTCGCGCGCGATCTGTGCAGCCCAAGGCTTAACCAGTTCCCAATTCATGTCCTGCTCCTATCCAGCACCATGCCCGAGTGGGTTGGCGCACCACGGCCAAAAGAAATGTGAGGCGAGAATTCCGGCGAAGAGACCCATCAGCCAGATCGACAGCGGCCACGTCGCGCCAACACTCGCGACGCAATGCGAAAGCGTGTTGAAGCGATCGGGATGCCGGAAGGCGAGAAACTCGAACACTACGAAGAACGCGATAGCGAGCAGCGCTCCGACGATCCAGGGAGTGTTCATGGAGCGTTTCCGAGAGCAAACTGAATGAGGGCAACCGCCAGCGGCGCAGCACACGCGACATAGGCCAGCGCGGCGAATTTCGAGTGCGTGAAAACGATGCACCTGAGGAGCCACGCGAGCGCAAGGGCAAACAGCACATAGATCGCGTAGACCACGGCTGTGATGATCCAACCGTGGTAGACCCAGAAGCTGAGATCGATGCAGTCGCCCATCATGCACATCACGCCGCCTCCGCGAACGTGATGGACGGATCCAGCACCATCATCCGCGCGAGGATCGGCGCGCAGCCTTCCTGCACGTCGACCTTGCGGGCATTGAAGACGCCGTCCGCCGTGAACTTGCCGTGGTCATACTGATCCGTGCCTGACCAGACATAGGGTGAGGCGATGCCGCGGATCGCGTAGCCGATGCCGTTGTACTCTTCAAACAGCGTCAGTACGCCGCCGACTGACCAGTCGGTCCAATTCGCTGCATGCGGTGCGCAGTCGATCAGCGCATCGAGACAGCCCCTGGTCCATGCATCACGGCCTGGCGTCACGTCGTCCGCATGCGCCAGGAACGGGCCCCTTCCCTTTGGCTCATGCGTCGAGACAGCATGCAGCGGATCGCCCTGGGCGAGCTGGCGATCCCAATGCGGCGGCCCGCCATATTCCCGCTCGCTGACGATGGCAATGAACCACCACGGCACCGGCTGCAGCTTCAGCTCGACCAGGCGGTCAGTGACGCCCTGATAACGCGCCTTGGCGTCAGGCGCTGATAGCCGCTTTGCGGTGGCGTCGAAGTCGGGGAGCAGATTGGCCTTGATGTGCATCGCGTGCCAGCGCCGGGCGTTGGCTGCCTTGATCGCAAATACCTTGACGCTCATCGGTTCGCCCTCTCGCCTTCCGCGAAAGTGGCGCAGTTTCGGCGTCGTCAACCGTAAGGCGCGATCGGCGGATCATTCCCTGACCTGATGGGACGGCTAACCTCTGTTGCTGGTTGTTGCTCGTTTGCTTCAGTCAATGACAATCTGCGCGATTTACGGTCGCATAATCCAATTGATCGCGTTGAGGTTGCGATGTATGGGTCAAAACATACCTTTTGGGAAAATCGTACCTTTAGGAAGGCGCTTTCGTTCATGCTCGTTTCGGTCCAAGCTTTACGCGCCGTGGCAGCCTTGTCCGTTGTTTTGTGCCATTTCAGTCAAGCACAGCTCATTTTGAGCGGCCACGGCGACGACTGGATCCCGCTCTATTCCCTGGCCAGCGGCGTCGATCTGTTCTTCGTCATCTCCGGCTTTATCATGGTGCACTCGTCAGAGAAGCTGTTCGGCTCGCCGGGTGCGCCGGCAATCTTCTTCGGTCGCCGGCTTTCACGAGTTGTCCCGCCATACTGGTTGGCGACGCTGATCGCGCTGGCGTTCGCCCCCAGCGTCACATGGGCATCTTTGGCTGGATCTCTCTTCTTCGTTCCGTACGTCTCGAATCCCACTTATGGGCAGGCCACTCCGCTGCTCGGGGTTGGCTGGACCTTGAACTACGAGATGATGTTCTACGTCATGTTCGCGGCCACCCTGATGCTCCCGCGCAAATGGGCGCTAGCCGCCGTCGGTCTCGCCCTGGCTATCATGGCCGCGCTCGGCCATTTCGGATTTATAGATCAGCCGACACCGCTTAGGTTCTGGTGCGATCCGATCATCATCGAATTCGCGCTCGGCATGGCGATCGCCATCGCATACCGAAAATCGATCAAACTTCCCGCTCTCGCGCGCACGCTGCTAGTGCTGATTGCGGTCACAATCATCTATGGTTTTCAGCACCACATCGGCGGCGGCGGAATGCCGTCCAATGACCGATTGCTTGTGTGGGGCTTGCCCACTGCCATGATCTTCACAGCCGGTGTGCTCGGGCCATGGCCGAGCGGACATCCGTCTATTCAGCGGGCCGTCGTTGCGCTGGGCGATGCGTCGTATTCGATGTACCTGATTCACCCGCTTGTGGTCACCGCGATCATAACGCAGTGGGCACATCTATCTCACTTTGGTCTGCCGCGCGTCTTGGTGGTTGGTTTCGCAGTGACAATCATCCTGTCCCTGCTTTCGTACAGGTTCATCGAACGGTCAGCGATGAACGGCCTTCGTATCCTCAATTGGACGCAGCGACCATTAACAGTTCGTGAAGCCAGCGTTAGATCCGCAGGATCGTGACCCGGCACCTGAAATGGTGACGGAAGCAAGTGCTGTAGTAGATGACATCAGCATTGCGCCATTGTTATTTGCGAACGACGTGGATCCGATTTCAGTGCCAGTTATCATCGTAAACCTATGATGATTTAGCATGATAGCTGACGAGAGGACGCCACCATCGATATGAGTGATGGCGGACGCGTTGTTGGTGTCATCGATGTAGATCGAATAGGAGTACGTGCCGCTGAAATCGGTCTGAGTGAAATGATTTTCAGCGATAGCTGTAGCACCACCCGGCCCTATGTACGCACCCTGCATGAAGGCAGCACTAGTGCCGACCATGGTGATACCGATGCTGTCGAGCTTTACCCTGACATACCAGTTTGCGCCTTGACTGAAAACGCACTGCTGCCAGCCGCAGATGTAACTGTTTTCTACAAGGCTATCGACACCGTTGTTGACAAGTCCCTGTGCCCCGAACCAGATCCTGGCGTCGCGGATCGTGACAGAGCAGTTTGCCCCGATCTTTACCGCAGGCTGCGTTGAGGTGTTGGTCTGAAAACCTAAGACCTGCAGTTTTTCCAATCCTCCAAGATGCCCGCCTCCTGGGCACGTGCCGCCCGATGTCGAAAACGAGACAGCCATGCTGTCCGTCGACACCTGGATCGAGCTTGCGATTCCGCTTCCTTCTAGCCACACGCCCGCAGAAACGGTTAATCCTGCGCCAGAGACAAGATAGGTTCCAGGAGGAAAAAATACGAACCCGCCGCCATACGTGGAATTCAAATAATTGATGTGGCATTGAATTGCGGATGTATCATCGGCCGCTCCATTGCCTATGGCAGCCGCGCAGCTATGTGCGGGAGACTTAACGTCGAACCAGGGCGCGCCGCCGAAGTATGTATTGCCCTGCATCTGGTTGGTGCCAGATGCAGTAATATTGCCACTGTAAACATGATTCTGATCAGTCGTGACTGTCGCCTGATCCTGGATCGCCGTTCCGAGCGTGCCGCCGAACGTCGTGATATGACCCACCGTTGATGACCCAGGACCGGTAACGTTACCGGCCCCGGCTGGCGTCGCCCATTGGCAGTCGCCGCGCAGGAATGTCGAGCTCGACGCGCCAGTCAAGCCGGGACAGGTGTTCGCGATCGGGAGATTTCCGATCACGCCGGTACCTAGCGGCAAATTCGTTGCATGAGCCAGATCTGCCGACGACGGCTGGCCCAATGCGCCGCCCTGGAAGTACAGAAGACCGGTACCTGTCGGATCAGTCATCGCCGCGCGCAGATTGGCGCTCGATGGCGTAACAAGAAATTGCGCAACACCGTTCGCGAATGACGTCGGAGAGGCAGGCGCAGGCTGCGCGGTAAAGTTACCCCACACCTGCCATGGATCGAGCTGGCCAGTTTGTCCACTCGCAACAGCGGTCGAGAGAGCGCACAGCAACGCGCCGGCAAGCAGCGATGTCAGCCTGGTCATGGGTCGATCACATATTTCAGTGTGGAGGGACGGAGGCGGAAGCCGCCGTAGTTGGCCTTGATCGGAAGCGGGTTGAGACCCTCAATGGTCTCCGCGCCGTTCGGGATGATGCTGATGTTGCGGCCAGCCGCGGCCGCGTGTCCGGTGAAATCCTTGACGATCACCGGCCGTCCCGCGCGCGCGATTGCGGGAGGCAGCTCGATCACGACCGGACCGCCGGACGTATCAACGGCGAGGTAGAGATCGCCGAACTGCACCTGATAGGGCGACTTCGTAATGTCGATCTTAGTCGGCGGCGCCCCGAGCACCGCATTAATCGCCTCGGCCAGAATCGCGCTCGCCGCTGCGATCATCGCCTGCGTGGGATCAGCGCCGAATGCGGAGAGGATGTCACGACGCTGCTCGGCGTCTCGCATGGCAGCCGCATCGTGCAGCCGCGTATGGGTCGCGGCGTCAAAGCTGCGCAAGTTCTGAAAATCGGTTTCTTGCAGCGCAGGCGTCTTGCGCAGAAATGTCAGGGTGCCGGGCGCTGGCGGCAATGCGACCGGTGTTGCCGTGACGAAACCGGTGCCGGCGGCCAGCGCCGCCGCATAGTGGATGCCCAATGTCAGCAGCACCTCTGCGCTACCAGGGGCATCGGCGAGGTAATAGACCTCGACAGCAGCGACGTCCTGCGCCTGCCAGCCCGGCGTGAACGAGGTTTCCACGCCGGTCCAGCGTAGATTGGTCGGGCCGCAGGCTTCCGAGGAGACTGTCATGCCGCGACGCTAAGACCGCAGCAAAGGCGTCAACCGTTAGCCGCCTGTGGCCCTAGTCAGCCTTCGATGATTGGCCCGTCACCAGGCCGTGCCCGACCATGCGAATTTTTCTCGTCAGAAAAATTGAACGCTTTCCGCAGCCCGGTATAATTCTCGAATTCATTCAATAATATAGGAGATATTAAATGACCTACTACACCAACATTTTCGAGAACAAGAAGGGCGAGTTCTATTATAGCGGCATCCTCTTCCACACGCAGGTAGATGCAGAGACCAAAGGTTCGAAACCCCGGAGATCAGGCAGTAAGCATATCGCAGTGGCCATGGTCATCCCAATAAAGGAAATCGACCGTGCGGCTTGCAAGAGGCTTGAGGCGGAACATCAGGCAGCCTTAACGACAATCCCTACCGTCCGAACAGGCTCGGCGCGCGCTCCGGCGTGAGATCGCCCTGATGCCACCAGGAATGCTGGTTGTACTGCTGAATCGCGCGCTGCTCGCGCCGGGCAAAGCTCTGGGCATATTGCGGGTCGATAGCGCGATGGATCTGGTCGAAGATCAGCCGATCGGTCGCCAGCCGCGAGAACCATAGGTTAGAGCCAGGAACGATATGCTTCAGCAGATCGATGCCCGCGCCGATGCCGCCTCCCTTGCCCGTCGCGATCGCATTGGCCGCGCGCGCAGTGTCGTCGACAAAGCCGCCGATCGGGCCCGAGAACTTGCCGATCACGGTGCGATCGGCCGCGCCGGTTACGCCGCCGACCAGGTCGCCGAAATAGCCGGCGCCGCCGCCCTGCACCGCCGACTGCCACCAGAATTTCGGGTTGGTCATATCGATCGGATCCTTGCCCTGCAGCACCTGGCGCGCCTGCACGATCGCCGCGCCGGCGGCAGATGCAGCGTGTAGAACAGCGCATTATTGAGAGCACGGTTGCCGGCAACACCGTCCTTTATCGCCAGCGCCATCATGTGGGTTGTGATCATCGTCATTGAGAACGATTGGAACATCGACAGCGAGCGCGCCACTTCGCCGAGCAGCGAGCCGGAGCGCACGCCACCGGTCGTGAACGCGCGCACTCGGGCGTCCGGCTCCAACACCGCGAGCGCCCGCTCCTGCAGTACCCCTTCGTAGAGTTTGCGCACAACGGGATCATCGACCGCCGTCGATGTATCGAAGAATTTGGCGCCGCGAAAATCGAAGGTCGGGCGTGCGCGCAATTGATCCCATTCGGCCGGCGAGATCCGGTAGCGGTCGAGGAATGACTTGAACGGCGCTTCGAGCGCGCCATAGGCGATGCCGCGCTGCCTGGCGACAAAGGCCATCATCTCCAGCGAGAACGCCTTCTTGATGCCTTCGGTCCACGCGTTGAGGCCGGAGGCGCGTACCACCGTGTCGGAGATCTTGCGCAAGAGCTCGGGCGCTGCCAGCTGATCGGTGTAGCGGCGCGTCGCGATTGCATGATCGCTCATAGCGTGGCCGGTCACGAGCAGCCGCGCTGCGTCTTCCTGGGCTTGCGGGTTCTCGCCCGTCAGCAGCTCGACGGTGCGCGCCAGCACCTTGCCGCCTTCCATGCCATTATAGCGCGCCGCGAGCAGTGCTGTGACGCTGTCGCCGATCGTCGCCGGGATCACCGCCGAGCCAAGCGAGGACGCGGTCAGAAGCGAGCGCGCGCCGCCCATGATGCCGCCCCAGAACGTATTCTCGACGCCGTTGGCCTTACCCGACAGCACGGCATAGGTGCGATCGATAGCACTGCCGCTTTCCAGCCCCAGCATCCGCGCCGGCCGCACTCTGCCCTGCCCCTGTTTGCCGAGCCGCTCCCAGTGCCGCGCGTTCTTCGCCAGCATCGCCGCGGTCGCCGCATGCTGCGGGCCGAGCACGTCGACCAGCGCAGCCTCGCGCGCCATCGCGCCGAGATGGCCGGTCAGAGTGCCGATGATATCGTTGCCAGCGCCGTATTTCGTCTGAAGCGCATCGAACGCTTTGAAGCCCACTTCGCCTTGCGGAAAATGGAAGGTGCGCATCTCCTTGGAGAATGCGGGCGCGCTGCCGGCCTCGGTGATGATATCACGCGCCGCCTTCGCGACCAGCACGCGGATCCGCGCAGGATTGGTGGCGAATTCCTGCGCCTCCTTATCGAACACCTTAAGACCGCCGGCGGCGACAGCATTGAGCACATCGGCCTGAAACGCATCGCCCATGCCGAACCGCCTGACACGATCTGCCGACCAGAACTGCGGCATGCGCCAATTTTCCATCTCCTCGAAGATCTTGCCGGCGCTCTGCACATATTTGCTGCCCCACTCGGTGGCGTCCTGCCAACCCTTGGCGGCTGCCTTGGCGACGGCGTCGCCGCTGTCGACTTCGAACAACTCCCTGACCAGGTTGCGCGCGCCGGCCGCGTTCTGTTTCAATCCGGCCATGGTCGATTTGTAGGCCTCGATCCCGGCGTTGAATTTCGAGAACAGCACCTCCCGCAGCGCCTGGGCACGGGTGTCGACGTTCTCGCCGCCGAGCCGGTAGATGTCGCGGGTTAGGATCGCCATGCCGCCGGCCGCCGGTCCCCACGGATGGCTCATCTGCTCGCGCTCGACTGCGGTCTGCCGCTTGACCTGCATCGCGACCGCATTCTTCTTTCGCCGGGTAGACTGCAGCATCTCGCGCGCGGTCTGCAGCGCTGCGGCCGCATCGGCTTGCGCCGGCGGCAGGTCGAGCGAGAACTTGTTCTGGTAGCGCCGCCACAGTGCATCGGCCTGTTGCGCCGTGACGCGCGAGATCTTCCTTTGCTTGACCAGCCTGTCGAGACAATCGCGCACGCTCATTCGGCAGCCGCCTCCAACCCAATCACACAGGCCCGCAGCTCCTTCGCCGCAGTCTCTTGTTCGCCGAGCTCGGCGAGCACATCCTTCAGCGGCCGGCTATCGAGCCGGTAGCTCCCATCATCGAGCCGCGTCTGCGTCGTGAATTCCATCTCGGGATTTGCGGCGAGCAAATGCTCGAGATCGTGCGCCTGCACGTCGGGCAGATGCGGATCATCCGAAAGCGCCGACAGTTGCTCCCGTGTCAGATCCGACGGCGCAACATTCGGCCCGCCGTCTATCTTCTCGCCAGGATCGAGCCCAACGTCATCCGTTGCGCCGAGCGCTGCGCGCTCCTCAGCCGTTGCGCTTGCGAGCCGATCCTCCCAATAGCTCGCGGCACCCTCGCCGGCTTCCGGCACGCGATCGAAGCTTTCGACGTCGGGTATCTCACCAGACGTCAGCGGCCGTAGCCTGGCCTCGGCGGCCGCAGTCAGCGCATCGGCTTCCTTTGCGCCCCCATCGGTCGCGAGGCTCGCGACATGCGCCGCGTCAAATGACGCACCCGACGTCACGGGCTCGCCATTCGCCGATCGCACCGCATCCGTCACCGCATCGCGGTTTGCGCTCTCGGCCGCCGCACCGGTGAACACATTGCTGGCGTTGAGCTGCGCCTCTGAAGTCGCCGCATTGACGTCATCGCGCAGCGCGGTCGGTAATACACGGCGGCCTGCGCCGAGAGCTTTGCCGAGTAGTCCGAATGCGCCGCCAAGGCCAGCGCCGAACAGACCGGCGCTGATGATCTCGCCCGGGATCTCGGCTGACGATCCAGGAACGGCCGCCTCATGGCTTTTATAGTTCGCGGCGGCATCGATGCCTTCACTGCCGGCGGCAATAACGCCAAACTCCAGCGCACGCAGAGCGATGCCAGCCTCGCCGACGCCGCCGAGCGGCAAGGTCGCGATGGTGACCGGATCAGTCAATCCGCCGAGTACCGTCCCGGAGGCGCTGCCGAATGTGCCGCCCCAGGTCTTTTCCCGCGCAGCCATCGCGGCTGCATCGCCACGCGCTTTGGCCATGCGCACATAGGTCATGCTGTCGAGATCGCGATCAGTCAGCGGCGTGATGTAGTCAAGCCCGGGATACGTCTCCTTGATCTTGGCAAGCCGCGCATTGACCTCGTCGAGGGTGACCGGCGCCATACCGGCCAGGCTCTCCTCCTCTCCCGGTTGGGCGCCTAGTACTGGCAGTGTTTCGCCAGTCTTTTGCCGGATATCCTCGCGCCAGTCGTTATAAACATTCGCGCGCGCGGTATAGAAGGCGCCGAAATTGTGCCACTCCCGGATCGAATTCCAGCTGGCCGCGAATGCCTCGCCAAAGCCAGCCGGCAGGTCGTGCGCTGCGTTGGCCGCCACCTCAGCATCGCTGTTACGGATCGTGCTGTCGAAAACGTCAAGGCTCATGGCGCGAGGCTAGGCCCCACACTGGAACGTCAACCGTCAGGGTAGCGGCGCCGCATTGTCGAACGCATCCGGCATCGGTAGTGTCACCGGCCGACGGTTGCGCAGGTCGAGCACGAAGGGCGCACCGGCTGCCGTCACCGCGAACGCTGGCTTGGCATCATCCTGGTTGAGCTGGACGTAATACTGGCCGTCTGATCGCGCCCGCAGCCGCGCACTGCCGCGCAGAAACTCCGCCGTGATCGGCGTGCCGCCCGTGGTCCGGGCTGCCGCGAGATCCTGATCGGTTACGCCCCAGATCACTCCGTCGAATTCACGCTGCGTCATGCCCCGCTGCGGCGCGATCGCCGGCACGCCATTGTGCCAGACGATGCCTCCGGTAACATCGGTCGCAGCCTGTTTCAGCCGCGACGAGCTCAACACCTTGCTGTTGTCATTGGCCTGCGCCGAGAGATAGGCGTAGCGTGCGTCGATCGCGTCGTTCATGGCAGCGAGCGGCCCATTTGGATCGATACGCCCTGATGTCACGAACAGCGCCGGCGGCAATGCCGTGGTCTTTGCAGTTTCATAGGCTACCCGGTTGGCCTTGTCGGGCAGATAGGTGTCCTCCGCCTTCGCCCCTTCCATGATGCTCTGAGCGATATCGGGCGCCTGGCCAAACAGCCCGGCCGCAAACACGGTCGACGGCTTGCCGTCACTGATCTCGCTGAAGGCAGCCTGTCGCGCCGCCCCCGCTGTGGCTCGCGCGATGGTGCCGATCGCGGCCGCCTGCTGCGCCGGCTCCAGATTGTCGAACCACGGCTTGAACGCGGCGAGCTCCTCCGGCTTGAAGAACTTGAACGCGCCGCCATACTGGTTGTTGGCGGCGGTTGCGGTCGCCGCGCGCGCCGTCAACAACGTGGCAAACTGCGGATCGCGCGCATCCTGGGGCGGCTTCAGGTTGATCACGCTCTGAGGCCCAAGCTGACGCTCGGCGAGCCCAACCGGATTGCCGGTCCGCGCGGTCGCCATTTCGCGGTTGACACCCTGCAGCACGTCGAGCCGCCGCAGCGCCTGTGGATCAAGCTTCCCCTCCGCAGCGGCGGCCTGCATGGCAGCGACCGTCGCGCCGACCTCCTCCGGCGTATGCCGATAGGCCTCCGCGACCAATGGATAGGTTGCTTCCGCCTGCTCGAATTGCCGCAACTTAACCGCGGCATCGATATCGCCGCGCGAGGCTGCATCGATCAGCGGCTGCTTGACCGCCTGCAGCGCTTGCGGATTGACCGCATAGCCCTGCTTGAATGCGCTCGCGATCTCGTCGCGATCAGCTGATGTCAACGAGATCAGCGCATTATCCTGAGTGCGCTGCGCGTTGGCCTGGCGGCGCAGCTCCTGGTCGACCGCCGCGGCAACGCCATACGAGCCGCGGAACGACAGCGACGGCGCGTCCGTATCGACGCCGAGCCGACGCGCCACTGACAGCACGTAGTCTCGCGTCTCCTTGATCGGGATTACGCTGGCGAGCTGTGCCGCCGAATAATGATCGCCGAACTGCGCCCGCGCCGCGGCGTCCCATGCATCGGCCCTGGGCTTGGCGGCGCTGCCCTGACCTGCATTATAGGCCGCCGCTGCGGCAAAGACATTCCCGCCGTAATGTTGCAGCTGGTCGGCCCAGAAGGAGCTGCCGAGCTTCGTGTTCAGCGCCGGGTCCTTCAGCCGCTCCGCCAGCGTTGCATCGTCAAGCGCCGCGATATCATTCATCCCGAGCTTTTTGGCCTGGTCGCGCGCGGTGGCCGGCAACAGTTGCCCGAGACCGACCGCGCCGGCTGGGCTCACGACATTCGGATTGCCGCCGCTTTCCTGCGGAATGATGATGCGGTTGTAGATCTGGTCAGCCAGCGGCCGCGAACTCAGCACGCCATAGCGCGCGGCCGCGACCGCGGGATCGCGCTTGGCGAGATCGTCGCCGCGCAACCGCTCCTGCTCATCATGAGCGACGACTGCCTGCTGTTTCAGGCTCTCACGCTCGAACGGCATCAATCCGGGATATTTCGCGGGATCGTCCAGATTGGCGACCGTCTGCGCCGGGTTCGCCGCCATGTCGCGCGCGACATCGAAGGTTGCCAGCTGGTGGTCGAAGCGCGCTGCCGCGCGCGCGACGCCGTTGGTAGCATCGATCTGTCCAGCGGCGACCGCGGCATCGATGCCTGCGAATGCGCTATCGCGAAGTGCCTTGCGCTCATAGAGGCTACCGGCCTGCGACGAGCGCTGCACCAGGCCATCAGTGGCTGTGTCGAGGCTGGCGACGCTCTGGTTGGTCTGCCGCGCTAGCGCTGCCGCATTGACCTTGCCCTGGGCGGAGATCCCCGCGACCTGCAGATGCAGCCGCATCTCGGCCTGCGTCCTTGGATCATCGACTTGCGCCAGCGCGTCGCCCTGCAGCTGGTTGACCTTGGCCTCGAATTTACGCGGCGCGTTCTGATAGTCGGGATCGTTGACGGCGTCGTCCTGCGCCTGGCTCAGTCCCGTCAAGTAGCTAGCCCGAGCAGTCGACGCCGCGGTCTCTTGTTGCGCGGTGTACAGCTTATTCGTGAACGCCGCGATCTTCTCACCCGCGTCGGCGATCGCCCCCAGCGCCCCGGCGTTGCTGGACCGTTGATCTGACAGCGGCTGAATGACGCCCTGTGGCGCGTCGGGCACCTCGAGCTGTTGACGATAGATCGGCGCTTCACCGGCCATCAGTACAGGCTCCCGGTCGTGTTCCAAGGATTGCCGATCGTCGTCGTTCCGAAAACCGATCCGGCTGCTCCGGAGAACATGCTCGACAGGCTCGACCATGGCGCGCTGCCTGCCGACAGCAGTGTCGTGGCTGCGCCGAAGATGCCAGAGACGCGATCTGTCGTGGCCTCATTTTCCTTGTTCACGGCGGCCCACTGCTGGTTCGCAGCCTGCCCGAACAGATTGGCCGACTTAGTCAGGCCTTCGGCGTAACCGGCTTCGCCGCGCGCGGCCGCCAGCGCCATATCGGTGGCGCCCTGGCCGGCCGAAAAGCCTTCCAGCGCCACCGGCGAGCCGAGCGCTGGATTGATGTTGTGGCCAGTGAAATAGGACGTTGCCGCGGCATTAGTCGATTTCACCTTGCTCGCGATCTGCCCCGCCTGCCAGGCGCCTTGGGTCAGGCTCTGCCGGGCACCGATTTTCGCCACCTGTGCCTGGGTGTCCGACAGCTCGGCATTCGCGCGATCCTGTTTGGCCGCCAGCTCGGCCGCATCGGAGGCTGCGAAGCCGGAAAACAGCTTGGAGGCTGCGCCAAGACCGGCGGCCGCGAACGGCAGCAATGGCCACATCAGTCCGCCTCCTCGATCACGTCGGGCACGATCGCGCGTAAGGTGATCGGCATCGCATCATCGCCCTTCAGTTCCGTCACCACGCTGCGCGAGCTGGTGCCGGTTACCTGCATCAGGATCTCGCCAGTGAACAGCTTGACCGCAGCGCCGTAGTCATCGGCGCCGGTCTCGATCAGGTCGTCGAACGGCGTATCATCATCACCGGCATTGCGATTGTCTTTCGGGTAGGTCAGGCGCACCTCGCCGCTCGCCGCGTTCAGCACGTCAACGATGACGGTGTTCGCGCGCTGCATCTTGCCGCGCGAGCTACCGCCCGGGATTTGCAAGCTACGCGGCAGGTCGGTGACGCGCCAGCTGATCGGCTCACCGGCCACAACGCTGGATGCGGCCCGATCAAGCATGATGGACCCTCCGACCACCTTCTTTCGCTGCTGCATGGCACCATCAGCGAACACCGCCACGGTTTCGCCCTCAAGGTGGTCGAGGCCGGTAATGGTGGTGACGGGAGCGCCGCTGTAGCTCAGTCCGCAATCGACAAACCATGCGCCATCAGCTGTCGGGTTCGCCGGATCGACAGGCTGAAAGAACGGCTGCATCAATTCGATATAGCGCCGTGTCTGCCCGTTGATGACGCGCCGCACGATCAGGTAGACGTCGACGCGACCGCCGTCGAGCGACGGCAGCGCAGCGATGTCCTCAACGAACGCATTGACCATCGGATGCCGGTGGAGCGCGATAACCTTCTGCTCACTCATGAAGGTCATGCCGGCAAGCGTGCCGTCCGACAGCACCATCCACAGCACCTTGTTCGGATTCTTCTGCCAGGCAGTGGCGACGACGCCGGCCTTCGGAATATGCCGGGCCTGCGCCGAGACCTCCTGCGGATCGAGCTGCTGCGTCAGTTGGTTGAAGCGGACGTACAACAGCTGCTTGCCCGTCGAGCTGACAAAGATCACCCCCCGGTCGACCTTCGTGGCGATCTGCGCGATCGAGCCTTCCTGACTGTCTGGCACCGGGTCGATGGTCTGGGCCTGTAGGATATCGTCCGAGGCTGGCGCGCGTAGCATCCACTCCAGATCCGACGTGCCAAGCACCAAAATGCCCGATGATGCCATCCACTTGATCTCGACAAGCGAGCCGTCCGGCGATGTCAACGAGATATCCAGCGCACTGGTCGCGTCAGCGGTCAGCCAGAAACTGGTCTTGTTGGCAGGCTGCGTTCCCCACAACCGGTTCAACCGCGTGAAGATGAAGCGCTGCTGATGTTGCAGGACGAAATCCGGCCAACCAAGACCATCGCCCCACGACGGGGGCGACCAGCGATAGGACGGCTGCAACAAGGCACTGTCGGGCAGCCGCAGGATCACGGTGCCGCTGGCATGATTGGGATCAGCCACCGCCGTGATCCGGATGAAGCCGTAATACAGGCTGTAAAATCGCCAGATCACGCCACCATAGGCGGCGTCGCCGGAGGTGTGCGTCGGTGGCGCAGCGCCGGCGTTGCCGTCGCTGGCCGCCTGATAGATGTTATCGCCCCAGCGGCGCAGAACCGGCGGGGCTCCGGGGACAGGCGCTTGTGGCTGGATCGTGATAATCGAATAATGCAGAGCGGTGCCGGCGACAGAGACGATCCTGATCCAGAGATTGTTCCAAGTGCTCTCAGGCGGTGATGCAAAATAGGCGTTGATCACCGTCGGGTTGCCGGTCAACGTCGTCTGGATTGAGCCGAGTAGAACACCAGAACTATCCGCGCTCGGCGCGGCACCCTGCGATCCATATGCCTCGATTTGAACGATCGCGGTCCCGTCACCCAACCCGACGCCGGCCAAAATCGCGAAACGCGAAATGGCCTGGGGCGCGTTCCAGTGAAAACCGATGTAGCAGGTGACATCCGTTTTTGTCGCCGCGGTGGAATTATCGCCATCGGTCACGTTGGCCGGATTGGCCATGTCACTGAACTGAACAGGCTGTTCGACGCCGGCATGTTCGCCACCGGCCGGGAGATCGCTTCTTGCGACGTCCATAACGTCGTCAGCGAGGCATTGGCCTCATCGAGACGCATCACACCGCCGAGCCAGCTCGCCGAAAACGGATTGTTGACGCCGACCAGATTGATATTTCCGGTCACGGCCGACGGCATGACAGTAATCGTGGTGTCCAGATTTTGCGGGTCGACCGGCCCGTTCTGCGGCAGGTATTCCGCGAGCGACCAATTGTTATCGGTAGCACGCGTCAGCACCTGCATGCGGCCGCCGGAGACTGTATAGGTCACAGTCGCCCCGAGCGGCGCCCCGCGCAACGTCGGCAGCTGCGCCGCAGACCACGGGATGGCCATCTCATAGGGAGCGCCGGCGGCGCCGATGAAGCTCGCATCTCGCATCACGCGCATTTTGCCGCCGTTGAACACCAGCATGTAATATTGATTGCTGGCGTAGCGTAGCGGCCACACAGCTTGCCCGTTTGCGTCTCATCCTTGAGCTCGAGCACAAAACGGGTGCCAGGCCGCCGCGTCATGGCGCCCTCGATCAGCGTCACCATGTTTTCCTGGCGCGCGACACCGGTCTGGTAGGTACGCAGGTCGGTGGCAGCAGACAATTCCGGCGAGATCTCGCCAGAGGCAAACGAGCTTTTCTCGACGTTCTCTCGCGTCGGCATCAGGGACGGCCCCAGCGACCGACGCGACGCGCGCGTAGCCAGGACGTGTCGCGCGAGATAGTGCGACGGGATTTCTCCTTGCCGTCGATCAGAGCAGCGTCGCTGACGGCCGCCGCCGCCAGTTGAGCTTCGCTCTGCGCCTTGGCTGTCGAGCTGACCACAAGTGGCGCAATAGCCGCGGCGAGCTCGTGGCGAAAGCCCTTAAGGAATTGCCCCGACCACAGTCGCACATCGACGATGCAGCGGGTGTAGCAGATCTCCGGCGCTGCATCATTGGTCGACAGTACCTTCACATTGGCATCGCTTCCGGGGGGGTCCGCGGCCGCCGTAATCACCTCCCAGCTGTCGGCCCCGCTATGTGCGACATAGCGCACCTGCAGGCAGTCCGACGGCAACAGAAAGCGGTTGGCGAATTTGCCAGGCCAGCCGCCAACTGGCGCTACTGCGGCAGCCGGCCGTGCGTAGGCGGTGGCAAAGCCCCATTCGTGCTGCTGCAGCAGCGCGTCGCGCACCGTGCCAAAATTGACGCGGCAGGCGCGTGCGCGCGCGGTGTTGTCGGAAAACGACGTGATCGGTGGCTGCCCGAGATCGGACAGCGCCAGATTGGCCGCATCGACTTCCGTGCCCGCGCGCGCGACCATCGTCAGGCCTTCTTGAAGATGATCTCGTTATGCACAAGTGCTGCGGCGCCGGCGGCAGCGCCGAGCGTGACAAACACGTCAAGCATGCCGCCAGGATCGGATGCCAGGCCGGCGAGCTGCCATGCGCGCTGGATGTAGTTCGTGACCGCCACCGCGCTCACCGCCGAAAATGTGCCACCGAGATGCACATCGACCGATGACATCAGGGCCTTCGGCGCGCCGGTGAAGCCGAGCGAATAGTCCGTCAGTCCTGCCGTCGCCGGCACGAAGACATTGCTTCGCGGCGAGATCAGCGCATTCGACGGCACCTTGCCGACATAGTAGACCGACGTCGCGCTGTCGCCGTTGGCGATCGAGATCTGCGAGTTGATGGATTTTTCCGTGCCTTCGGCAAAGACCGCCGACACCGGGTTGAGGGCCGCCGGATCCTTGTAGCCGGTGCCGTAACCAGTCACCACAGCCATGTGATTTCCTTTTTCGAGTTGAGACGAGGATGACGATGGATGCGCCGGCGCGCGGGGCGCCGGCGCCGGGTCACATCTTCAGTTGCAGCTTGATGACCTTCGCGTCTTCCGACCGCGCCGCACCCCACCAGTTTTCCATATAGGGATGCAGCCGGTATTTCTTCGCCGGGTTCGGCTCTGCGCGGGTCTCCAGCGGCCAGAAGTCGCCGTAGTGCATGCCACTCTTGCACCAGATCGATCCGAGGAAGTTCTGAGCATCGTAATTGCCCAGGCCCTCATAGGAGACGAACTTGACGCCGGCGACCTCATGGACAAGCTTCTTGTCATTGTCGACATAGGCCATCTTCGCCGTATCGGTGTTGATGGTCAGGAGGTCGTTGTACAGCTCCTCATGGCCCTGGGCGTTGAGGCACCCCCAGAGATCCTCGCTGTCGAGATCGATGTAGAACGCGCGAAACAGGCGCTTGGCCCGCTGGATCTTTCGTAGATTCATGCCAACGGCGGTGGCGCCGTCCGCCGATCCGACCGTGTTCGGCACGATCTTGTTAGTCGGGTCATAGGCCGACACGGTCGCGCCATCCTTGCCGATCAGGCGGTTACCGAACAGCGCCGACGCGAACACGGTATCGCGGCCGCGCACGATAGCAGCGGCGCCGGACTGCACGAAAGGCGACTGGAAATCGGTCAACGCCTTAATCATCTTCCTTCTCGATCAGCTTGCCCCATTCGATCTGATGCGGCACCACGCCAACCGGCTCGACATTGTCATCGATATTCGGGGTGTCGCCGCCGCGGTTGCCGTCGATGATGGCAGTCGTCGGCATGATCAGCGTTTCAAAGATCATCTCACGGCCCTTCCAGTCGCCGTGATAGGTGAAGCCCTGTTCGAAGCGCGAGGTTTTCTGCTGAACCGCAAGCTGGACGTTGCGGCTGTACTCGATCTTGTGGGCGTCGGTGACAGGCCCTGACAT
>NZ_CP120697.1:3405000-7888747 GCF_045571465.1 Bradyrhizobium sp. STM 3557 | reverse complement strand
TGCGGTAGTAACTTTTCGAATTGAGTGAATGGGTGCCGTGTGAAGCGCCGTGCAGGTCTCCTGCCACGACGTGACCTCGCGTCGGGATTCAAGACTTCAGAGACGGCTCCGCCGCTCGGCGCGAACGCCGATGGACAGATCAAGGGTGTCTGAAGTGTTGTTTCCCTGAGGTCAGCGCGTACTCGACGGTCTTGCCGGAGACAGCGCTGGGGGACCCACAGGAAGTCCCATGGTCGAACGACCGAAAGCCGAATGGCTGGACAGAACAGCTAAGAGGGCGTGGTCCGGAACCGGTTGTTGATGTGAAACCGCAAAATGTCCGTAATGCATGCAACCTCCCCGCCTCGCCGCGATCGCTCACGGCAAGTTGTCATCTCGCACATGTCCCAAAAGCAGCCGCGTCCGAAGCCCCAAGGTTCAGCCGCTACGCTACCACGTCCCGTCCATTGTCCCGCTCGCCGAGCGCTGCTTCCAACGCCTCTGCCGGATCGATCCCATCTCGTATTTCTCTTGTTTAAAACCACGAGACATGGATGCCCCGCCCGAGAAATTTCGACATAGTTCGACCGTCACCCATATCGCTATGGGTCACGAACCGACATTCGCTTGGAAAGCCCCGCCAACGCGCACACCGCCGCCGATTTGCACGTCCGCCCCGTTTCCAAAACCGCGCTGGTCTTAAAGATCGTGGGCGCCGCGAGCGACTAAAGAAATACACGATGCGCCGGTTCTCGCAATCCATTTGATCGGCGCACTGCAGCGAGTCTTTCCGCCTCTCGCGACCACACGCTGCGCGTTAAGAAAGCATGTTCTTGAATCAGCGCGAGGAATCTTGCGTGTGACAGCGCCGGGCGTGCGCCCAAAAATTTTTCATAAAATATTTACGTTTGCCCGCCGCACGACCGCTTTTCCAAACAGTTGGACGCGCTATGCGCCTAAGTCATTTTCGAGCCGATGTTTTTTGCGATTATTTTTTTGGGGTAACTCCCCTCTCGCAGCGCATGCGATGTGAATCTCGCGGTCCGCTCTATTGACAACACTATGCAAGCGGGAATGCGCGACAAGCGTGCTTGCGTTGCAGGTGAGATAAATTTGTCATCGGGTAAACTACGGAAGAACGCGCGCGAAAAAGCGCGATCTGCGGAACGTGTGCAGCCGCCATGACGTTGCACGATCGCTTGCGCCGTTGTGCGCGTACGTCGTGTGTGCGTGCTTCGAAAAGAATGTTCTGAGGGGAATGCGCTGAAAAGAAAAAGCGCTGAAAAGAAAAAGCCCGGCGAAGCCGGGCTTTCGTCAGTCGCGAGATCGTCGCGATCACTTCACTTGATCAATTTCAACTTGATCAATTTCAGCGTCATCAATTCACTTGGCGAGCTTCGCGATCTGATGCGCAAGGCGCGACACTTTGCGGCTCGCATTGTTCTTATGGATGATGTTGCGCTGAGCGGCGCGCATGAGCTGCGGCTCGGCATTCGCCATCGCCTTCAGCGCGGCATCGCGATCGCCTTTCTTGATCGCTTCCTCGACGGTGCGCACCGCGCCGCGCATCTGCGTGCGGCGGGATTTGTTGACGATGGTGCGGCGGGCAATCTTGCGCGTCGCCTTCTTGGCGGAAGTCGTATTGGCCATGCTCTCAATTATCCTTCGGCGGCGATCCCTCGCCGCAATTTGCGGGTACGCGCCATTGGCCGCCGCAAGCGGCCCGATCGACGCGATGGGTTGTCCGGACGCCTCTCTGAGAATGCTTTTGACCGCAGCAAATGCCCGATCGGCGCCGCTCAAAGAACAGCGGCGGCGGGATTGCGCCCGCCGCCATTTGCGGCCCTTATAGAGGCCGGGCCATCGAGCGTCAACGGGCTCCCCGCATCGAAAGCGTCCGAAAATCGCCCGCGCGTCGCCCGTAACCTCCTGACGCAGTTGAATTTCCCGAAGCGTCCCGCTATGCCCGTCGGCGCGGGCCACAATAGCGTGGTTCGTGTTCCCCGGACGCATCTCGGGTATTCCCTGGGGTTGGGTATGCCCTGGGGTAGTTCCGTGGGCGCCAATATTCACCGTCTGCCGCTTCGGCGGCAGCGGGAAGATTGGTCCCGATGCGAGCGGCATCAGCGAAGGGGTCGGGGTGAGGCATGATCCGCGGTTTTTTCCGACTTGTGGGACTGTTGCTGCTGGCCGGCGGATTCATCTTCATGGTCTATGACGGTGCCCGCTGGGTCGCCGACCAGACCCTGCAATTCACCCGCTTCGGCCAGTTCTGGAACGACGTCCACCAGTCCAGCCAGGCTGCGTTACGCGCCTGGGTCGAGAGCAAAGCGCCTTGGCTGTGGGAGTGGATCGTTAAGCTGGTGCTGGATCAGCCGGTCTTCGCGGTGCTTGGTCTGCTCGGCATCGTCCTGATGCTGGCGTTCCGGCCGCGCCGGCCCCTGATCGGCTATTCGCGCGACTGATGGCGCCGGCTGGCACCCTCGTCATCGGTTGCGCCAACGCTTTGTTAACCCTAACGGAGCATGACTAGGGCCTACCGTCTCAAGGGCTGGCTCTCGTGCGCGCGTTTTTCCTTCCGGTCATTGCTGTCGTCGCCGCGACGTTTCTGTCGGGCTGCATGCAGACGCTCTCCCCCGTAGCCGCCGGCGGGCAGAGCGAGCTCGACGCCATGGCCTACGGTCCGCCGCCCATGTCCCGCGCGCCCATGTCCTCTTCGCAAATGTCTCCGCCCATGTCCCGCTCGGTTGCCGCCACCGAGCCAAGCGGCGGCGCCATCGAGGCCCTGCGCAATGCCTTTGCCGCCGCGCCGCACGCTGGTGACGCAGCGCCGGCTTCTGTGCCCGTGCCTGTCGCCTATGCGCCAGTGCGGCGCGACACGGCCTATCATCTCGATGCCGGCGACAAGCTGCGCGTCGTGGTCTATGGCCAGGACGGTCTCACCAACACCTATGCGATCGACGCGTCGGGATCGATCACGATGCCGCTGATCGGCAGCGTGCACGCGCGCGGCCGCACCACGGCCGGCCTTGCGGCCGATATCACGGCGAAGCTGCGCAACGGCTATATCCGCGAGCCGTCAGTGGCGGTCGAGATCGAGGCCTACCGGCCCTTCTTCATCCTTGGCGAAGTGCAGGCGCCCGGCCAATATCCCTACGTGCCGAACATGACGGTCGAAAGCGCCATCGCGATCGCCGGCGGCTTCTCAGCCAGGGCCAAGCGCGACATCGTCACGCTGACGCATACCGACGCTTCGGGGGTTGCGCGCTACGAGGTGCCGCTCGGCACCTCGCTGAGGCCCGGCGACACCATCCAGGTCGGCGAGCGCTGGTTCTGATCTCACGCATGCCCCGGAGTGACGAGGGCTGTTATTTCAGGTTCTTCCCAAAGAATCCCATCGCGCGCGGCCAGGCGAGATCGGCGCTGGCTTTATCGAAGCTCGCCCGCTCGTCGCAGCCAAAGCCATGTTGTGCGCCGGGATAGACGAAGATCTCGACCTCGGGGCGCTTGGTCCTGATGGTCTCGACATCGCTCAAGGGAATGCTGGAATCCTTCTCGCCGAAATGCAGCTGCGTCGGCACCTGCGGCTTGTCATCGGCAAAGCGCACGATGGCGCCGCCGTAATAGCCAACCGCGGCCTTGAGGCCCGACAGCTTCGTTGCGGCTGCATAGGCGACGCTGCCGCCAAGGCAGAAGCCGATGATGCCGACCGGCCCTTCATTCTTCACCGCGTCGATCGCGGCTTGCGTGTCGCGCAGCATCGCCGGCCAATCGGGATTGGCGACGAACTTGCGCGCGACCGCGATCTCCTCCGGCGAGTAACCGGAGGTGAAGTTGGGCTCGATGCGATCAAAGATTGCCGGCGCCACCGCGACGTAGCCTTCAGCAGCGATGCGGTCGCAGAGATTGCGGATGTGGTGATTGACGCCGAAGATCTCCTGGATCACGACGATCGCGCCTTTGGGCTTGCCAGCGGGATCGGCGCGGTAAGCGCCGAGCTTGAAGCCGTCCGAAGCGGTGAGCTTGATATCCTGTCCCACGGTGCATCCTATCCTTGCTGAGGGTTCTCTTGCCGATGAGCGCGTGCTGTGCCGCGATGGTTACCGCCACATCCAGTTCTCGCCGTAGTCTTCCTTCCAGCCGCTCAGTCGTCCCTTGCGGAATTTCAGGAAAAGGCGGTGGTGGTGCGGGATCAATCCGCTGCCGCCGAGATCGCGGAAGGCGAGATAGATCTCGTCGCCGGGCCGACCGCTGACGCGCTGCAACGGCTGTCCAAGCGCGCGCGAGGTCTCGCCGACATCCATGCCGAAGGCAAGCGGGCGGTTATTGGATAACGTCGCTGTGAAGGGCAGGCGATGAACGCCATCCGGCGCGATCTGCTGCGCCTGCGCGTGAGCGGTTATCCCGAGCCCGAGCACCAGTGCTGCGCAGCTGGATCTGAGCCATGACATGATGCTTGTCCTCGCAAGGTTCGGGCGCGCCGCCATGCTAGGCTGATCCGTTTGGCGCCGAAAACGGGTGGCCATCGCTGCGTTCGCAGGTATCCCGTACAATGGACTTTCCGCGCCGCACAAGGCTTGCAGGCCAATTTCCGCTTACCCGCAATTCAAATCTCGTTGCGCGGTTGCGGGAACGCGATCATTCTTTTGACCCAAGCGGATGCCGGCCCGGTGGGCATTCGTGACCCACAAAGTGAGTTGCCGCCGTAAGCGGCACCAGCACCGGCAGGGGAAGAAACACAATGGCTACTCTCAACATCAACGGACATAACATGTCCGTCGATGCGGCGAATGATACGCCGCTGCTATGGGCCATCCGCGAGCAATTGCAGATGACCGGCACCAAGTTCGGATGCGGCGCAGGGCTGTGCGGCGCCTGCACCGTTCACGTCAACGGCGAGGCGGTGCGGTCGTGCCAGACCATGGTCGGCGACGTCGCCGGCAAGAAGATCACCACCATCGAAGGCCTGTCGCAGAAGGGCGATCATCCGCTGCAGAAGGCCTGGATCGCCGAGCAGGTGCCGCAATGCGGCTACTGTCAATCCGGCCAGATCATGCAGGCGGCCTCGCTGCTTGCCAAGAACAACAACCCGACCAAGGAGGAGATCGTCGCGCATATGGACGGCAATCTCTGCCGCTGCATGACCTATTCGCGAATCCAGAAGGCGATCATGCGAGCAGCCTCCGAGATGCGCACCGCCTCCAACACTTCGAACGAGCGGAGGGCGACATGAACAGCCATGTGAAACCGGAAACCGGCGAGCAGATCGCACCGACCGATCTCAGCCGTCGCTCCTTCCTGGTCGGCAGCGCGGCCTGCGGCCTCGTGCTCGGCTATGCCGGCGTGCCCGATGCCGCGCTCGCCGCCGCACCGGCGAATTTCGAGCCCAGCGTCTGGTATGCGATCGCCCCCGACGGCCTCGTCACCGTGACCTGCGGCAAGGCCGATATGGGCCAGCACATCGCCTCCACCATGGCGCAGATCGTCTGCGAGGAGCTCGGAGCGGCGTGGAGGGACATGCGCGTGCAGCTCGCCTCCAACGATCCGAAGTTCAACGATCCCGTGCTCGGCGCGCAGATCACCGGCGGCAGCTGGAGCACGATGATGAACTTCGATGCGATGAGCCGCGCCGGTGCCGCGGGCCGCATTGCGCTGGTCGAAGCGGCCGCTGCAGCCATGGGCCTGCCGCCCTATTTCAAGGACGAGCTCGTGGTGCGCGATTCCGTCGTCTCGCATCCGAAAACGAAGAAGGCGATGACGTTCGCCGAGATTGTCAAAAGCGGCAAGGCCACAAAGACCTTCACGCCCGACGAGCTCAAGGCGATCAAGCTGAAGACGCCCGATCAGTACACGATGATCGGCGTCTCGGTGCCGCAACTCGACATCCCCTCCAAGGTGAACGGCACGGCGAAATACGGCATCGACACCATGCTGCCCGGCATGGTCTACGGCAAGGTGATGACCCCACCGGTGCGTTTCGGTGCCACCGTGAAATCGGTCGACGATAGCGCGGCCAAGAAGGTGCCGGGCTTCATCAAGGCGGTGACGCTCGATGACAAGACCGGCTCGACCAGCGGCTGGGTGGTCGCGGTCGCCAATACCTACGCCAATGCGCGCAAGGCGGCCGATGCGTTGAAGATCACTTATGACAACGGTCCCTACGCCAATGTCTCCAGCGAGACGCTGCTGGAGGAAGCGAAGCGGCTGCAGGCGCAGGACGATTCCGGGCAGTTCTTCGTCAAGGACGGCGATCCGGCGGCTGCGCTGGCAAGTGCTGCCAAGGTGGTGGAGGCGGAATACACCACGAGCATCAATATTCATGCGCCGCTGGAGCCGATGAACGCCACCGCCGAGTTCAAGGGCGAGATCCTGCACATCTATTCGGGCAATCAGTTCGCGACCCGATCCGGTGCGATTGCGGCCGGAGCTGCCGGAATCGATCCGAAATATGTCGTGATGCATCAGGCTTGGCTCGGCGGCGGCTTCGGCCGCAGGCTCGATGCCGACATGATGGTGCCGGCAGTGCAGGCGGCCAAGGCGGTCGGCAAGCCGGTCAAGGTGATCTATTCCCGCGAGAACGACATGACCATGGACTACTCGCGGCCGCTCACCTACCAGAAGGTCAAGGCCGGGTTAGACGCCGACGGCAGGCTGATTGCGCTCAGCCATGATGTCGTCTCGGCGTGGCCGACCGCGCGCTGGGGCATCCCGGACTTCCTGTCGCCCTCGGTCGACAAGAAGGGGCCGCTGGATTCCTTCACCGTGAACGGTGCCGACTTCTTCTACAGCGTGCCCAACCATCACGTGCGCGCGATCAAGAACGAGCTCGCGCATAACGCGACGCCGTCGGGCCAGCTTCGCTCGGTGGCGCCTGGCTGGACGTTCTGGGCGGTCGAAAGCATGATCGACGAGCTCGCGCATGCGGCCGGCCAGGATCCTGCGCAGTTCCGCATCGCGCTGCTCGACGGCAAGGGCGGTAATGATGGCGGCGCGCAGCGGCTGCGCAACACACTGCTCGCGGCGATGGGACTTGCCGGCTACGGCACCAGGCAGCTTCCCAAGGGCGAAGGCATGGGCGTGGCCTGTGTGTCCTCGCAGGAGCGTAAGACGGCGAGCTGGACGGCCTGCGTCGCCCATGTTGCGGTGGGGCCCTCGGGGCAGGTGAAGGTGAAGAAGCTGACGGTGGCGACCGATGTCGGCACTCAGGTGCATCCCGATAACATCCGCGCCCAGGTCGAGGGGGCGGCGCTGTGGGGATTGTCGCTCGCGCTCTACGAGAAGGCGACCTTGAAGGATGGCGGCATCGAACAGACGAACTTCGACAGCTACACGCCGCTGCGGATGAGTCAGCTGCCGGAGGTTGCAGTCCACGTTATCGCCAATGGCGCGCCCGCAACCGGCGTCGGCGAGCCTGCGGTGACCGTGGTTGCGCCGGCGATCGGCAACGCCGTCTTCAACGCCTGCGGGGCGCGTCTGCGCGGACTGCCGATCACGGCGGAGGCGGTGAAGGCAGCGATGAAGGCCTAGCTAATAGTGTGATGGAAACCAGGTGACGGGAACCGCCGGAGGCGAGCCTCCGGCGGTTCTTTTGATTCAAATCGTCCGCAAATGCGGCCGATCATCGCACAGGTTCGGCGGCGTAATCGTGGCAAAGCAGACAGCTTGAGCATGCTTATTAAGATGTAGGGAACTGACTGCCGGTTAGATTATGCCGCAAGTCCGCACTGCCCCGTTCGCGAGAGAGCCATGACTGCGACAGCCCAGCAATCCGCATCCAAGCGCCATCTGCTGCTTGCTTCGGACCGGATCGACCAGAGCAGCGAGCTCGTCAAGATCCTGCGGTCTGTCGGCGATGTCGATGCGATGCCGACATCGGATATTCCGGAGAACCCGCAGGGCCGTTTCTCGGGTGTCGTCGTCGACATCAATCTGCGCTCCCCCGAGAGCGTGCAGCGGGTGCGCAAGAAGCTCGCCTCTCGCGCCTATAGCGACATGCCGCGCCTGTTCGTGCTGGCCGAGGCGTTGCATCACGCCACCATGCAGGCATGGGCGCTGGGAGCCACCGACACCATCGCGCGGCCGTTTTCCGCCGCGGATATGCTGCAGCGGATCCGCGCCTCGTTCCCCGCCAATGACGGCTACGACGAGACCGATCGCGGCAAGATGCTCAACCGCGGCGTTGCCGCCGGGCATGAGATGATGGTGAAGATCTTCGAGAAGATGCCGGCCGGCCAGCCGCTGACGATGGATGATATCGTCGCAGCCGAGAACAAGATCCTCAAGGCGATCAAGCACTCCTCGTTGCGCGAATGGCTGACCGCGGTCGGCTGCCATCACAACGACACCTATCGGCATTGCCTGTTCGTGACTGGCTTTGCCGTCGGCTTCGCGCTGCATCTCGGCATGCGCGATGACGATCAGCGCCGCCTGGTCCGTGCCGCGCTGCTGCACGACGTCGGCAAGGCGTTCGTGCCGGCCTCGCTGCTCGACAAGCAGGGCAAGCTGACCTCCGACGAGATCGCCGTTCTGCGTCAGCATCCGCGTCGCGGCTACGAGGCGCTCGCCGCGCAAGGCGGCTTCCCGCCGGAGATGCTGGACGTAATCCTGCATCATCATGAATTCCTCGACGGCTCCGGCTATCCCAACGGCCTGCGCAGCGAACAGATCAGCGACATCGTGCGGCTGACCACCATCGTCGACATCTACGCCGCGCTGACCGAGCGGCGCGCCTATCGACCCGCCTTTCCGCATGCCCGCGCCTTCGCGATCATGGAGAACATGGGCCCCAAGCTCGACCAGCAGCTGCTGCAGGCGTTCCGCCCCGTGGCCATGGGCGCGCATTGAGCGGGCAGACCCGGCTCAATGCTGCAGCTATTTCTCCGCGCTTTGCAGCTCCGCAAACGGCGCGGCCGCGTAGACCACCTCGCCGCCGACCATAGTGAGTAGTGATCTGATCTTGCCGACGTCCTTGACCTCTGCCGTCATGTAGTCGGCCGTGAGCACGGCAAGATCGGCATATTTGCCCGCCTCGAGCGTGCCGCGCTTGTCATCGTCATGGGCCATGAAGGCTGGATTGCGGGTGTACATATGCAGCGCCTGCGCCCGGCTCGGCGCCTCGGCCTCGTCCCTGGTCTGCACGCCGCCGATGGTGGTGCCGTCGAGATACCATTGCAGCGACACGAACGGATTGTAGGATGACACCCGATGCGCGTCGGTGCCGGCCGCAACTGTCAGGCCCAGCCTCAGCGCGGTCGCGATCCGCGGCATTGCGCGCGCAGGCTCCTTGCCGACCTCCTGCTGCAACCGCTCGCCGCCGAAATAGAGCCCGTCCTGCACGCCCCAGATTAGGCCAAGCGCCTGCATGCGTTTCAGACTGTCCTCCGAGGCATTGTAGAGGTGGAGCACGGTCCAGCGCAGCTCGCGCACCGGAATGTCCTTGTCGATCGCCTCGACGATATCGAGCAGGTTGTGCACGGTGCGGTCGGGATTCCAGTGAATCTGGATGGTGTAGCCCCTCGACGCGGCCCAGCGTAGCAGCTCGGCGAGCTTCGCCTTGCCGTCGGGTGTGATGTCGCCATCGGTCCAGTCGGCCCAGATCAGGATCTCGCCGGGGCCGTTGAAGTGCAGCATGTCGTCGCCAAAGCCCTGCGGCAGCAGCTGGGTCAGGTTCTGCAGGTCGGCGAGTTCGCTGCCCGGCTTCGGCGCGCAGAGATGATAGGCGACGCGCACCGTCAGGTGCTTGTCGTGCCATAGTTTGAACAGCGCCTGGTAATTGGCCGGGTACATGCTGACGCCGCCGCCGTCGACAATGCCGGTGATGCCGAGGCTGTTCATCTCGCGGAAGAACCGTCTTGAGCCGTCGACCTGCTGGGCCAGCGTCGGCTTCGGCAGGCGGTCGAAGATCTTGCCGAGCGCACTGCCGCCGGCGACGATCACGCCATCAGGCTTGCCATCCGTGCCGCGTTCGAGCTTGCCGCCCGGTGCGACGTCCGCGTCGTCGTTGATTCCAAGCGTCGACATCGCCTTTGGCGACAGCAGCAGCCAGTCGTAGAGATGCTGGATATAGACGGGATTGTCGGGCGCAGCGTCTGCGATCTCCGCCGGCGTCGGCCGGCGCTTTTCGGCGAACTGCTCCTCGGTCCAGCCGCCCGCCACCACGATCCAGGAGCCGGGCGGCTGCGTCTTAGCGGCGGTGCGGATTTTTTCGAGTGCCTCCTTCAGCGTCGGCACGCCGATCCAGTTCACCTCGGTGCCGAAGGTCAGCGCGGCACGGACGCCGTGAATGTGGCCATCGGTGAGGCCGGGGGTCACGGTGCGGCCGCCGAGATCGATGAGCCGCGCGTGACTGTCGGCGAGCTGCTTCATCGCTTCCGAGCTTCCGGTCGCCAGCACCCGGCCGTGCTGAATCGCGATCGCCTGCTGCACCGAGAAATCCTTGTCGACAGTTAGGATCTTGCCATTGAACAGGACCGTGTCGGCGGTCTCGGCCGCGGCGGGAGCGGCCGTGGTGATCAGCAGTCCGGCAAGGATGAGTGCACGATCAAGATGACGCATGTGGTGTCCTCACCTATTTGCCTGGCGTCGTTTATTTGTCTGGCGTCATTGCGAGGCGCGCAAGCGCCGAAGCAATCCAGAAATCAGCAACTCTGAGGCTGGATTGCTTCGCTTCTCTCGCAATGACGGATACTCATTAAATCGTACTACCCCAGCATCTTCCGCAGCTCGGCCTTTGCTACCTTCTCCAAGGTCGAGCGCGGCATCTCGTCAACGAGTCGCACCTCGCTTGGCACCTTGAAATCCGCCAATTGCTTGCGGCAGGCCGCGAGCACTCTTGCTTCCAATTCATCCGGCGCGACGCCGCTTTGCGGGATGACGAAGGCGACCGGCACCTCGTCCAGCATCGGATGTTTCTTGGCGACGACAGCGGTCTCGCGTACGCCTGCTACGGTGATGATGACCTGCTCGATCTCGGACGCGGCGACGTTCTCGCCGCCGACTTTCAGCATGTCCTTGGCGCGGTCGCCGAACTTGATGAAGCCGTTCTCCAGGCGCGTGACGCGATCGCCGGTCAGGAAGAAGCCGTCCGCGTCAAAGCTGTCGCGCGTCGCCTGCTCGTTGTAGAGATATTCCTGGAATAGCGAGAGGCCCGGTACGCCCTTGATGGCGATATTGCCGGTGCCACCGATCTCGGTCGGGCGCCCGTCATCATCGGTGATGCGGATGGTGTATTCAGGCGCGGCGCGTCCGATCGCCATCGGCGTGTTCGGCTGGTCGACCTCGCCGACGATGCCGTGGGTGATGGTCTCGGTCATGCCCCACCAGCCGATGATCTTGATGCCGAACGCGGCGAAGGCCGGCGGCTCGCACGCTGCCGTGCCCCAGAGCCTAAACTTGTGCTGCTTCGGGATCTCGTGCTCGAGCAAGGCCTTCATGCAGAACGGGATGGTCGAGGTCCAGGTCGCGCCGTGCTCGAGCGCGACGCTCCAGAACCGGCTTGCCGAGAAGCGCGGCTGGATGATGCAGGAAGCACCGACCCACAAGCTTGCGAGCATGGAGTAGGCGAGCGCGTTGGTGTGGAACAGCGGCAGATAGGTCTGGTGGACATCGTTCGCGTGCAGGTCCTGATGCGCTGCGTTGATCTTGGCGCCCCACAGCGCGTTGGCATGCGTCCACAGCACCGCCTTCGGCCGTGACGTTGTGCCCGAAGTATATTGCACGCTGCAGGGCGCCAGCGGATCGGCCAGGCGCCGCGGCCGATCGGCGCTGTCGGCAAACAGATGCTCGAAGCTGTCCCCATGCGACGCTGCGCTCGAAGCAGGCTGCCCCGGGTCATGCGAGATCACGGCGATCCAGCGCAGCTCCTTGCAATGCGCCGATATCAGCTCGGCATAGGCCGGCTGCGTGATGGCGGCGACCGCGCGGCAATGGCCGGCAAAATAGTCCATCTCGGCGGCAGCGCAGCGGGTATTGGTGGTGACCGCGATTGCGCCCAGCTCGACGCAGGCGAACCAGGCCAGCATCGCCTCGATGCAATTGTCCAGATGGATCAGCACCGCGTCACCGGGCTTGACGCCGCGCCTGACCAGGCCGGCGGCGAGCGCGCCGACCCGATCATGGATTTCACCGTAGCTCCAGTGGCGTGCCGGCGCGTCGAACGGCGCCCAGATCAGGAACGGATGCTCGCGCCGCGTCTCGCTTCGCATGCGCAGCAACCAGGGAACGTCCATGCCGTCGAACGGCATGACCGTGCCCGGCACAAAGGGCGATTCCGGCATGTGTCCTCCCGTGCGGCCTTCGATGAGGTCGCTTCGTCTTGCTTGGGAGCAGTTGTGCCACCGGATGCGCCGATCGGCAAATGGCTGTTATGTACTGGTCATCCGCTGCACCTCGGCGCGATGACAACGCTAGACTAGCTCTCGTAGGACGAGATCTCGATCAGGCTGCCGTCCGGGTCGCGGCAATAGACCGAGCGCAGCGTGCCGCGGGCGCCCTGCCTCGCGTCCGGTCCGGCCTCGATCGCCACCCCGTGCGCCTTCAGATGCGCGACCACCTCGTCCGGCGTGCTCGTGGTCAGGAAGCACAGATCGTCGCTGCCGGCGCATTCATGATCGGCGGTGAACCACTCGACCTTGTCCGCATCCCTCGGCCGCACGTTGATCTTCTGGTTGCCGAACACCAGCGAGGTGCGCTTGGCCTTGCCTCCTCCGGGATCGAATATCTTGACCTCCATGCCAAGGATCGTCTGGTACCACGCAGTGGTGCGGGCAACGTCGGCGACATTGATGACGAGATGGTCGAGCGCGTGAACCTTGACCGGCATGGGTGCTCCTTTGTGTCGCATGGCGGCCATGCTGGTCGCCTCCTGCTGCGTCTGTTACAACGCAGAACAAAGGCGGTTCAATAACAACCATATGTCTGAGGAAACACATGATTTCACGTCGTCGCGCGCTGGGCCTGGTCGCATTGGGGCTCCCCGCCATCGTCACGTCGCGCCGCGCGGCCGCGCTCGATTATCCGACCCGTCCGGTGCGCTTCGTGGTCGGCTATCCGCCGGGCGGCGCCACCGACATCCTGGCGCGCCTGGTCGGCCAGAAGCTCTCGGAGATGACGGGCCAGCAATTCGTGATCGAGAACAAGCCGGGCGCCGGCAACAACATCGGCACCGAGGCGGTGGTGAATGCCCCCGGTGACGGCTACACCGTGCTGCTGATCAATCCCGCGAACTACATCAACGCTTCGCTCTACGCCAATCTGAAGTTCGATTTCGTGCGCGACATCGCGCCCGTGGCGAGCTTCAACCGCGTGCCGAACGTGATGACGGTCAACAAGGATGTGCCGGCCAAGAACGTCGCCGAGTTCATCGCCTATCTGAAGGAGAATCCCGGCAAGGTGAACATGGCGTCCTCCGGCAATGGCACCTCCGTGCATCTGTCCGGCGAGATGTTCATGGCGATGACCGGCACCAAGATGCAGCACGTGCCGTACCGCGGCGCCGCACCGGCGATCACCGACATGCTCGGAGGGCAGGTGCAGCTGATCTTCGACAACATGCCCTCGATCATCCAGCACATCCGCTCCGGCGCCCTGCGTGCGCTCGGCGTCACCACCGCCGAACGGTCGTCGCTCCTGCCCGACGTGCAGGCGATCGCCGAGACGGTGCCGGGCTATGAGGCGAGCGCCTTGTTCGGAATGGGCGCGCCGAAATCGACGCCGAAGGAGATCATCGAGAAGCTGAACAAGGCCATCAACGTTGCGCTGGCCGACGCCAATATCAGAGATCGCCTGGTCGATCTGGGTGGCGCGCCGCTGATCCAGTCGCCGGAGGAATTTGGCAGGATGATCGCGGATGAGACCGCCAAATGGCAGAAGGTTGTCGCCTTCGCCGGACTGAAGGTCGAATAGTCGCTCTCGTCCGTCGCACTCGTGCGATTTTGATATCGAGCGCAGCAGCGGCATACGAAGCTACGGCGGCAACTCATGAGCGTTTCACACGCGGCGAAGAAAATTCTCGCAGGTCACGTCACTGTGTCGGTTATAGCCGCTTGTGCGTGAACCGGCGCGTGCCAGATCTACACAGAGGGAGTGCAGATGAGCAAAGGCCGTTTTTCGAACACGGGGTTGTGGTCGATTGCGGCGCGGCACGGAGGAGTAGATATCATGCGTAAGATGGTTTGGACGGCAGTGGCCCTGGTCGGGGCAGGCTTTGCGAGCGTGGCCGGCACGGCGCCTGCAGCCGCCTTTGATTATCCCTGGTGCGTGCAGGGCCGCGGCGTCGGCTATCCCGGCGACTGCTCCTATCAGACCTTCGCGCAGTGCCAGGCCAGCGCATCCGGCCGCAATGTCGGCTGCGGCATCAATCCGCGGGTCGCCTTCGAGCGGGCCTATCGCGGCCCGTACTACCAGTCGGGCCCTCGCCCGGCCCACTACTGAGTGGCTTGCGATTGAGCCGAGAGCTCAAAAGCGCTGTCATTCCTGACAGCGCTTTTTTCGATGAGGCGATCAAGCATGAGGCGCCCCGCGCGAGCGTGGCTCATTTCTTCTCCGCCTGCTCGGCCGCAGAGCACGTGATCAGCAGCGTATAGGCGCGGGCATTGCCGGCGATCTCGGGCGTCTTCAGATCGCCCTTCGCTTCAGCGGTCTGATAGGGGACCACGCTGTTGTCGAGGAAGTCGCGCAGCGCTCCGGTCTTGATCGCGAAGTTGATGTTCTCCGGGATGTTGCCGGTGGCGCGGGCGAACTTCATCGCGTTGAGCTTGCTCGAGACCACGCCGACGATCTCGCCGGAGGTATCGAGCAGCGGGCCACCGGAATTGCCGGGCTGCACCGCCGCGCTAATCTGCAGGAAGCGCGTGTCGTTGAGGATGCCGCTCAGCGAGGAGACGATTCCCGTCGTTACCGTGAAGTCCGAGGACAGCAGACCGTGATAGGGAAAGCCGATCGCGACCACGGAATCCCCTGACCGAATCGAGCGGTCGCGGATCCTGGCGTAGTCCTTGAACGAGGCGGCGGGGCCCTGCAGCAGCGCGAGGTCGTTGGATTCGTCGGCCGACACCACGCGCAATGTCGCAGGCGCGTCGCCGGTGAGATTGCCGCGGATCTCGCCGCAGCCGGAAATCACGTGGTTGTTGGTGACGATGTGCCCGTTTGGGCTGACCACGAAGCCGGTGCCGGTCTTGCCTTCCGTCGCTCCTGGCCGGCTTGGTACCTTTATCGGCGGGCTGCGGATCCGATTTGGCGGCGACAGGCCTGGCGGCCGAGAAGTCTCCGGCGCTGTTGATCCCCTGGGCCTTGATCTTGGCGACGCAGTTGGCGAGCACCGGCAGCAAGGGGCCGGTCGAGGTGAGATTGAACTGGTAGGTATTGCCCCCGGTCGTCGCCGCCATCAGGCTGGATTTTTGCAGCGTGCGCGCGACGTTCAGGGGCAGGATCGCCGTCATCATGATCTTCGAATTGGCATTGGCGAAGATCCTTGCCGCCGATTGCCCGTCGAAAATGACGTCGATCGGGATGCTCTGGCCGGTGGTGAAGCTGAACGCCGGGCTGGCGAAGCCGAGCAGCCAGGAATTGGCGGCGTTCTGCCCGATCACCAGGATGATGCCGCTGGCATAGGCGGTCGTCGCGGCACAATGCGAGAACGCGCCTGTCTTGTCGTCGGTGAAGGCGCCGCCGATCCAGCCGCCGACCTTGATGCTGCCGTAAGGCCCCGCCGCGAGCGCGGAAGAGATGATTGCCGCCTGCAACAGGCAGGCTGCCACGAATGCCCTGAACATGAACGTCCCCTGACCCGAACCAGCCCCATTGTACCCTGTTCGTTCTGGCCAAAGCACCTGGAAGTGGCGCGTCTCTTTCGAGCTCATCATGACTTGTCGGCGTTATCACGGCGCTTCCAGGCCCGCTTGCATTGACTTTGCGGTCCGATATACTTTGCAATGCAAAGTTCGAATCGGGTCGGCACGGCCGGCGTTTCGGTCAAGGTTTGGGATGAGCGATCTCGACAAGGCGCTTGCCGACATCATCGCCATTCGCAGCCAGCTCGCTGCGGGAACGGCGTTTCGCGGTTACGGACCGGCGACCATGGCTGCGACCGCGGCGGTCGCGCTGACGACCACTTTGCTGCAGCACATCCTCCTCGCTGACCCGACCGGGCAGCCGCTGGCGTTCCTGCTTGGCTGGGCCGCCGCCGCCGTGATCTCGCTGTCGATGATCGGGATCGAGATGCGCGCGCGCTCGCGCCGGCATCATTCGGGACTCGCGGACGTGATGATCCACCAGGCCGTCGAGCAATTCCTGCCTGCCGGAATCGCCGGTGTGCTGCTGGCGGTGCTGTTGTGGAAATTCGCGCCTGAAACACTGTGGATGCTGCCCGGGCTATGGCAGTTGCTGACGTCGCTCGGCGTCTTCGCTTCGGTACGGTCGCTGCCGCGCACGGTGGCGCTCGCCGGCGCCTGGTATTTCCTGGCGGGATTTGCCGTGCTGCTGCTCGCGAGCACCAATCACGTCCTATCGCCCTGGACCATGGGCCTGCCATTCGCGATCGGGCAGGGACTGATGGCGGCGATCCTGTATTTCGCGTCCGGAGAGGCTGATGCCGAAGAGTGAGAATAGCGCGCCGTTTTCCTATGACGGCCTCGATCGCGTGATCCACGAGAAGGCGCGGCTCGGCCTGATGACCTCTCTGATGGCGCACCCGAAGGGCTTGGCGTTCGCCGACCTGAAGCAGCTCTGCGGGCTCACCGACGGCAACCTCTCGCGGCATCTGCAGGTGCTCCAGGAAGCCGGTCTGGTCGAGGTCACCAAGGGCTATGAGGGCAACCGTCCGCACACCACCTGCCGCCTGACCAAGCCCGGCCGCCGCCGCTTCCTCGACTATCTCGCCGTGCTCGAAGGGCTGGTGCGCGACGCCGCCCGGGCCGCGGGCAGGGAGCAGGCACCGCTATCCGGGCTCGGCATGCTGCCGACCTGAGCCCATCCCAGCCTTTCCACCCATTTTCGCCGCTTCTCGTCGTGTTTCTCGTCATGGAGCTTTGTAATGCAAAGTCTTTCTGAGCCTCGGCCGCCGGCATTGCCGAATGAGAGGCTGCATGTCGGCATTATCATGGACGGCAATGGCCGCTGGGCGACGCGCCGCGGCCTGTCGCGGCTGCGCGGCCACGAGGCCGGCGTCGAAGCGATCCGCCGGGTGGTCGAGGCGGCACCCGACCAGGGCGTCGGCACGCTGACGCTCTATGCCTTCTCCACGGACAATTGGCGGCGGCCGCGCGCCGAGGTCGCGGGGCTGATGACGCTGCTCCGCGTCTATCTCGCGCGCGAGGTGGAAAGCTTGATCCGCAACGGCGTCCGCCTCACCGTGATCGGCCGTCGCGATCGCCTGCCGGATGGCATCGCGAGCGCGATCGGGCGCGCCGAAGCCGCGACCGCTGGTGGCACCACGCTGCATCTGCGCATCGCCGTCGATTATTCCGCGCGGGATGCCATCCTGAATGCCGCATGGAAGGCACGCGGTGTGGCAAGCCTGGATCGCGAGACCTTCTCGGCACTGATCACCGGCGAAGCCGGCCTGCGCGACGTCGACCTCATCGTCCGCACTTCGGGAGAGCAGCGGTTATCCGACTTCCTGCTTTGGGAAGGTGCCTACGCCGAGCTGCACTTCACGCCCCGGATGTGGCCCGAATTCGATGCCGAGGACCTCGCCGAAGCGCTGGCCTCGTTCCGGCGCCGCGAACGTCGCTTCGGTGGTCTCGCGGCGCTGCCGCTGGAGCCCGCGCCGAGTCTGTGACGCCGGCGCTCGCGCCCCGCACTGCAGCGCATGCAATCTTTCCGGGTGTTCGGGAATCATCTAGTGCTGCGTGCAGGAATCCCTGCCGAGAGTGTCGATGAGCCGCCAGCAGCGCCGGACTTCCGGCAAGTCTTCCGCAAGGGCGGCGTCCCCGCAGCGCGAGCAGACACCCGAAGCTCTTTGCGCCGCAGCGCTGCGGCTGCTCCAGGCCGGCCAGCCGGCCGACGCCGAGGCCGCGTGCCGCAAAGCCCTGACGCTCGATGCCGGCCACGCCAACGCGCTGCATGCGATGGGCCGGGTCTGCCTGGCTCTGGGCCGCCAGCAACTCGCGATCGAATGGTTTGCCCGCGCCATCACCCAGGATCCGACCGTCGCGGACTATTTCTCCGACCTCGGCGAGGCCCTGCAGCTGTGCGGCCGGTTCGACGAGGCGATCAAGGCCTATGACCGCGCCCTGCAGATCAAGCCCGATGAACTGGAGAGCTGGCAGCAGCTCGGCCGCCTGTTGCAGCGGCAGGCCCGCTTGGGCGAAGCCGCGCAAGCCTATGACCGTGCATTGCAGCTCGCGCCCGAGAATGCCGAGTTGTGGCATCAGCTCGGCGAGGTGCTGAAAGCGCAGGATCGCCGCGAGGAGGCCGTGCTCGCCTTTGAGCAGGTGCTGAAATTCGAGCTCGGCCATGTCGATGCCGCGAACGCGGCCGGCCTGCTCCATTTCGAGTCCGAGCGCTATGATGCCGCGATCGCGCATTTCGATCTCTCGCTGCAGCAGAAGCCGGACCAGGCCGGCGTGCTGTGTCTCAAGGCCATCTCGCTGCGCCGGCTGCGTCGATATGAGGAGGCCTTTGCGAGCGCCGAGCGGGCGCATGCGCTGGCGCCGCACGATCCCGACATTGCCAATAGTCTTGGCTGCATCCTGCAAAATCTCGGTCGCCATGACGATGCGATCGCGGCGTTCGACAAGGCGATCGCGATCCGGCCTGCATTCGCCGAGTTCCACAATCACCGCGGCACCTCGCTCGCGGAGCTGCATCGCTTCGACGAGGCCTTTGCAAGCTTCGACCGGGCGATCGCGCTGAAGCCGGATCTGGCGGACGCGCATTGGAATGCCGCGCTGTTCAAGCTCCTGGTCGGCGATTTCGCCGCCGGCTGGGCGGCCCGCGAATGGGGCCGCAAGTGCCGCGCGGTCGGCTTCGTCGAGCGCAGTTTTGACGCGCTGCTGTGGATTGCCGATGCGCCGCTCGCTGGGAAGACCATCCTGCTGCACGGCGACGAAGGTCTTGGCGATACCATCCAGTTCAGCCGTTACGCCACCATGGTCGCGGCGCAGGGCGCGCGCGTGCTGCTCGAGGTCGATCCGGTACTGCAGCCGCTGCTCGCCAATGTCTCCGGTGTCGCTGCGTGCCTGGAGCGCGGCCGCGACCCGCTGCCGCCAGCCGATTTTCATTGCCCGCTGTCGAGCCTGCCGCTGGCATTTGGCACGCGACTGAACACGATTCCGGCCGCAATGTCCTATCTGCCGGCGCCGGACCAAGACCGGTTGCGGCGCTGGGAGCACCGGCTAGGGCCGCACGACCGCCTGCGCATTGGTCTGGTGTGGTCGGGCAATCCGGCGCATCTCAACGATCACAATCGCTCGCTGCCCTTGCACAGGCTTGCGCCTGTCATCGAGCTCGACGCTCGCTTCGTCAGCCTGCAGAAGGACGTGCGGCCGGCGGACCGTGCGGTTCTCGCGGCATCCCCTGCCATCATCGATCTTACGGCTGATATCAGCGACTTCGTCGACACCGCGGCGCTGATCTCCTGCCTCGATCTGGTGCTGACCGTCGACACCAGCGTGGCGCATCTTTCCGCCGCGCTCGGCAAGCCGACCTGGATCATGCTGCCGCATACGCCTGACTACCGCTGGCTGCTCGGCCGCGACGACAGTCCGTGGTATCCGAGCGTGCGGCTGTTCCGCCAGGATGCCAGCCGGGACTACACGGCCGTGATCGCACGCGTTCGCGCCGCGTTGAGCGCATTGTTAGCGGAGCAGCGTTAATGCGCACGTAGCGACACCGAGAGCTCGTGGAAGCGTCGCGTCAGTTCGGCGACGCTGCGCCACCCGGTCTTCTCCCGCGTCCGCTTCAGATGCGTATACACGGTGGTGATGCTGACGCCGCGGCTTTTCGCATAGGCGACCGCGGTCAGGCCGGCGCTCAGCGCCTGCACCAGATGCGCCTCGGCATTGGTCAGGCCATAGAGTTCCTGCAGCATCCGCACCGTGGAGACGTGCTGCTGCAGCGGATCATGCACCAGCAGCATCGCGATCGCATCGTTCTGCTCGGTGCGATCCTGACCACCGCGCAGTGGCCGCACTGAAATGGTGTAGGGCGGCAGCCCGTTCTCGCGCGGGACGGCGAAGTCCGCGGGCAGCAACGCGGCCGAGGGATCGTCGATCCGTTCCACCGCCGCCAGCGCGGCGGCGAAGCGGCTGCGCAGCTCGGGCGAGACGAATTCCATCGTATGGCGGCTGATCCGGAAGTCCTTCGCGCGACTGGCCAGCAGCCGCAGCGCGTCGTTGAGATAGACAATGCCTCCGTCGCGCCGCAGCAGCGCGACGCCGTCGCTCAGCAGATCGAGCGCATGCTCGTACAGGCTTTCGCGGCCCGAGCCGGTGTCCAGGCGCATTCGCGTCTGGTAGGCGCGTTGGAGATGTGGACCAAGACGTTGCATCAGCGCGATCTCCCGTTCGCCGACATGTCCCTGCCGCGGCGTGCGCTGGATCGTCACGACCGTCAGGCGGTTGCACGTTTGCTCCACGACGGTGGACATGAAGTAGCGCAGCCCGACCCGCGGCAGAAACTCCGCATAGAACGGATCGCACGCCATCGCGTCCTCGCCGAGGATTTGATAGTCCCAGCTCACGCTGCCCGGGCGCTGCGCGAGCACCGTCGGCAGGCGTGGGCTCAGCGGCGCAAAATGCACCAGATAGTCCGGCCTTGCGGTCGACGGCAGCCCGACGCTGTGAAATGCCGCGGGGCGTTGGGTGACCTTGTCGATCACCTCGAACGTCGCACCGCCGCCTGCCACCAGACGATTGAGCACGTCGAGCATAGGCGCAATGCCGTCCGTCTCCGTGAAGCCCGTGTAGATCGCCTCGACTGCCTGCGCATAGGACTCGCTCAATGTCGTCACCTCATCCCGCAAGAGCGCGATGCTGGCGCCGCGCCGACATGATCGCCCGATGCAGCCCGGACGCAGGTCCCCTTCATTGGTCATCTTCGGCCGGGTCCGGTTCAATACGCCGTCGATGGCGCGGCGATATGGCGACCGCTTCGCTTCAATCCGGATCATTGGCGGCGCTGTCCAAGCGCGATGACCCGGTTTGACGGATGATCGTCGCCGTTGCCGCGCGCCGTGCGGTCGTTGGAGCCAAGGAGACCAGGGATGGCCATGTCGATCGTCGGGTTGCGCGCCCGCGCGCTTCCCTGGCCGATCTGGATTCGCACGGCGACCATTCACGACGTTGATGGCCTGAGCGACCACTTCGGAACCTTGTCGCAGAGCTCGCGTCATAACCGCTTCATGGGCGCGGTCGGCAATTTCGCGCGGATTGCGCATGATTGCCTAGCGCCAAGCCGGAGCGGCGATCGCTTCACGCTGGTTGCCGAGACGCCAGCGCATGCCGGTCACCGCATCGTCGGCGAGGCCAGCTACGCGTTCGACCGGGACGCGCGCTGGGGCGAGTTCGCGATCTCGGTCGCTGATCGCTGGCAGCGCCGCGGGCTGGGCGCTGCGCTGCTGGCCGCGGTGCAGGCCCGTGCGGTCAGCCTTGGCTATTTCGATCTGTTCGGGGAAACATTGAAGACCAACGAGGCGATGCGACGGCTCGCATGCAGAGCAGGCTTTGCGACCACGCGCGCCTCCGATTGGCGCGCGGTTCGTTTCGACATGCGGCTCGGCGCTTGACTTGAACGGCTCGGGGCGTGCTCCGCCCCGAGCCTCTCTCGCTCGGGTCACTCGCTGACCATTTCCCCCGACCCGCCGAACTCGCTTGGAAAATCCTTCAGCTTGGGCAGCCCATCGCGCATCGGCAGCACCGTCTCCGCGTAGTTGACGTGCACCGCCGGCGCGAATTTCAGCTCTGGAATCGTGGCGGCGAACACGTCGATCAGGCCGAGCGGCGGATGTGTGGTCATCAGGTGCCCGCCGCATTTCGCGCAATATTGCCGTTGGCTCAGGCTGGATTTCTGGAACATGGCGACGTGCTCGGCACCGGATGTGATCCGCACCATCTCCGGTTTCCAGAGCGTGAAGGCATTGACCGGGCCGCCCGACCACGAGCGGCATGAGCTGCAATGGCAGTAGCCCATCGCTTCCGGCGCGCCGGAAACCTCGATTTCGACAGCGCCGCAAAAACAGCGTCCAGACAGTTTCATCCCGTGCCTCGTTGGTTCGCGATGACGGCATCAAGACCATCGCTCGCAATGTCGCGTCTTGGACGGTGGCGACCATCGCCGGGGCCAGGGCGACTGAACGTGATGCATACCACACTCGGCGCTGCATCGCCGAATTTTGTCCTCTGATCGGGGGACGCGTGCGAGCAGAGGAGCCGGTATCAGGCTGGTGGTTGAGGGCGCTGCAGGGGGATTGGCTTTCAATCGTTTGGTTTGACCTATGACAGAGATAAGCCCTCGTATCGTTGAATTCTCGACCGACCACATTCCCGTATCCGATCGCGCCGCCATCTGGCGCGAGCATTATGGACAGCTGATGCTCCGCGTTGACCTGGAACCGGAGCCGGGCGTCGTTTTTGAGGCCCACAACCGGGCGTTGATGTTGCCAGGCCTCCAACTGATGGAGGCGCAAGCCTCTCCGGTGCGGGTCTCCCGCAATGGCCGCTATCTCGCGGACGGCAATGACGATGTCGTGATCGCGATCAACCGCGCCGGCTCGGCGCTGATCGAATCGGCAGGCCGATCGCACGTCCTGCGTGAGGGCGAGGCCATCATCCTGAGCGGCGGCGAGCCCACCTCGTTTCAGCGCACCAGGGAAGGCAGATCGTTCACGCTGCTGGTGCCGCGGGTGGCGATCGAGGCCGCCGTAGTCGGCATTGATGACGCCCTGATGCGGCCGATCCCGGCCGAGCACGGCGCGCTCAAGCTGCTCGACAATTATGCGAGCTGGTTGTTCAACGTGGGCGGATCGGTCGACCCGCAACTGCTCAACCTGTCGATCCGGCATGTGCAGGACCTGCTGGCGTTGACGATCGGGCCGGCGGCCGATTTTGCCGACACGGTGCGGGCGCGCGGGTTGCGCGCCGCCCGACTGAGGCTGGCAAAGTCCTTCATCGTCGCCAACAGCCACCGTCGCGACATCTCGATCACGACCGTGGCGGCGAAGCTCAACGTGACGCCGCGCTATGTGCAGCGCCTGTTCGAGGCCGACGGCACCACCTTCTCGGAATTCCTCACCCGACTGCGGCTGTCGCGCGCGCATCGGCTGCTCTGCGAGCCGGGATCGAGCCAGGCGGCGATCGCAACCATCGCCTATGACGTCGGCTTCGGCGACCTCTCTTACTTCAACCGCCGCTTTCGCCGCCAATACGGCCAGACGCCGCGCGAGGTGCGTGGCGATCGGGCGCGTTAGCAGGAGCGCGGGATGACATCCAAGATCCTCGCACTGAAGGTTCTTGACGGTCTCTTCGTGGCGTTGCCGCTTTCCTGTTGCTGCTGGCCATGGGCTTGCCGGCCGGGTGGGTGCTGCGCGCGCTCGGCATGTCCTTCCGCGAGTTTCAGGCGTTTGCGCTGTTCATCCTGTTCGGCACGCTGCTGTTGATCCACGCTATCGCGACCTCCGATTCCGCGCCGTGACCGCGGCATCGCCGCGATGTCGCGCGGCGGCGACAGGTCCACCTCTTTGCGAAACACGGTTAATGCCAGGCCGGCCGGTCGCAGCGGCGCGGCGGCAACAGTTCGCCAACCATCCCGCTTGCTGGGTGCGCCCGTTAGCGATTTGGAAAATCGTGCCGGTGCACCTTCGCGTTGTCCTGAGGGGGACGGAGTGGGGAGAGTATCCATGGCGATCAACGGGCAAGCGGTTCTGGAAAACGTGCGGCGCTATCGCACCATCGCATCTCTGTATCGGCAGACGGCGGCATTCCGTCCACACCAGCGCATCTCGCTCCTGGAGCAGGCGCAGCTCTGGGAAGAGCGCGCGGTGAGCGAGCTTGAAGACTATTTCGTCGCGCGCGATGCCGCTGCCAATCCGCATCTCGCCTATCATCCGTCGACCTATGCTTCGGCGCGTTGGCAGATGGCTGCGGCGGCGTGAGCCGGGCCGCGACCTGCGCGCTGCCCGCTATCAAGGCTTTTTCGGCGCATGCGCCTGCAGCTCCTGCACCAGCACGCGCATGTTCTCCGAATAGTCCACCGGAACGGACACCAGATGCACGCCGCCGGCGTCGAATGCGGCGTTGAGGGTCGGCACGAGCCCGTCGGCGGTTTCGACCCGGCTGCCCTTGGCGCCATAGGCCTGCGCGTAAGCGACGAAATCGGGGTTGCCGAAGGTCATGCCGAAATCCGGAAAGCCGTCGACGCCCTGCTTCCAGCGGATCATGCCGTAGGCATTGTCCTGCAGGATCAGCACCACGAGATTGAGGCGCAGCCGCACCGCGGTCTCGAGCTCCTGCGAGTTCATCATGAAGCCGCCGTCGCCGCACACCGCCATCACCCGCCGGGTCGGATTGAGCAGCGCGGCCATGATCGCCGAGGGCAGGCCGGCGCCCATAGTGGCGAGCGCGTTGTCCAAAAGGAGCGTGTTGGCGACGCGGGTGCGGTAGTTGCGGGCGAACCAGATCTTGTACATGCCGTTGTCGAGGCAGACGATGCCGTCCTCCGGGATCACCTGGCGCACGTCATGCACGGTCCGCTGCGGCGTCAGCGGATAGCGGCTCTCCTCGGCGCGGTCCTCGATGTGGCGCAGGATCTCCGCGCGCAGGGACAGCAGGGCGCCGGCATTCGGCAGCTTGCCCTCGAGCCGGTCGGCGAGGAGCCTTAGGCTCGGACCGACGTCCCCGACGAGCTCGGCATGCGGAAAGAACACCTCCTCCACGACCGCCGGCAGGTAGCCGACATGCAGCACCGTCGGCCCGCCGGGTCCCATCAGGAACGGCGGCTTCTCGACAGTGTCGTGGCCGATGGCGATAATCAGATCGGCCTGGTCGACGGCGTCGTGGACGTAGTCGCGCTCCGAGAGCGCCGCTGTGCCCATGTAGAGACCGGAGCCGCCGGCGACCGATCCCTTGCCCATCTGCGTGTTGAAGAAGGGGATCTGCAGCCGCCTCACGAAATCCGCCAATGACGCGGCGAGGCGCGGCCGGCTGGCGGCGGCACCGAGCATGATGAGCGGGCGCTGTGCGCCCATGATCAGCTCCGCCGCGCGATCGAGCGCCGCGGGCTGTGCCTCCGGCATGTCGATCGGGTGCGGCGGGATCGGCGACATCGCGGGGGCTTCCGCGCCGGCGATGTCCTCCGGCAATTCCAGATGCACCGGGCCCGGCCGCTCCTGCTGCGCCACGCGGAAGGCATCGCGCACGATCGCAGGAATGGTCGCGGGGCTTACGATCTGCCGCGTCATCTTGGTCAGCGGCGTCATGGTCGACACCGTGTCGACCATCTGAAATCCAGCCTGCTTGCGGGTCAGGATGCCCTTCTGTCCGGTGATCATCACCATCGGCATGGCGCCGAGCAGTGCGTAGGCAGCGCCGGTGGTGAAGTTCAGCGCGCCCGGCCCGAGCGTGGCGAGACATACGCCGGGCCTGCCGGTGAGCCGGCCATGGGTCGCGGCCATGAACGCCGCCGCCTGCTCGTGCCGGGTCAGCACCAGCTCGATCCTTGAGCGCCTGAGCGCCTCGACCACGTCGAGATTTTCCTCGCCGGGCACGCCGAAAATCTGCGTGACGCCTTCGTTGTCCAAGGCGGCGACCAAAAGGTCTGCACCGTTCATCATCAGCTCCTCTCGATTATTCGGGCGCGATGGTCGCGCGCCGGATGGCGATCGCCAAAGTCAAAATGCGGCGAGCTGCCATGCCCGACGACCATGGCTGGGCTTGCAGCGTCATTGCGAGCCAACGGGTCCGCGCGTATGCGCGGCCCGATGACGGGCTCAGCAAAGCAATCCAGCGCGAGCAAAGATTCTGGATTGCTTCGTCGCCTTCGGCTCCTCGCATTGACGGCGGCATTGATTGCTCCACTCGCTTTTCGGCGCAACGCATTTGCCGGCCCGCTCCTCGCCGGCTGCGGCGAGCGCGGCGGCTATCGATCTCACTGCTCGGCGTCGCCCCACGTCGCGTCTCGCGTTCACGCTGCGGTCTCTCCGATGGTGCTTTCAGCGGCCCACATGCAGGCGCCAAGAGCCGTCTGCACTGCGCTTGAGCGACGGATCCGGCATGCGGATGTGATGCGCGAGGAAATCGACGAACGCGCGCACACGTGCCGGAAGCGGCCCCCCATGTCCGGCGTAGACGGCGTGAATGTCTTCACGATCGCCGGGATTATGGCTCTGAAGCACCGGCACGAGGCGCCCGGCCTCGATATCGGGACCGACGTGAAACACGGCAAGCCGCGCCAGCCCGGCCCCGCCCAGCGCCAGCAGTCGGACGGCTTCGCCGTCGCTCGCCCGCGCCGCCGGCGGCGGCAGGATCTCCTCGATCCGTTCGCCCTTACGAAACGGCCAGCCTCTGATCGTGCGGGGAAAGGTCCAGCCGATGCAGCGGTGATCGGCCAGCTCGGCCGGCGTCTTCGGCATGCCGCATCGCGCCAGATAGTCCGGCGAAGCCACCAGCACCATGCGGCTCGTCGCGAGCTTGCGCGCAAGCAGCTGCGAGGAGCGCAGCGGGCCGACGCGGATGGCGACATCGGCGCGCTCCTCCATCAGATCGACGACCGTATCGGTGAGAACGATGTCGAGGGTCACCTCGGGATGCTGGGCTAGGAATTGCGGGACCAGCGGCATGACATAGCGCATACCGAACGGGATGTTGCTGTTGACGGCGAGATGACCGCGCGGTGCGGTGCCGGCACCGGCTTCGCGCTCGGCCTCCTCCATGTCTGCGAGGATGCGCAGTGCGCGCTGGTAGAACGCCTCACCCTCCGGCGTCAGTTGAAGTCGGCGCGTGGAGCGGTTGACGAGGCGGGCGCCGAGCCGCCCTTCCAGCCGAGAGACCAGCTTGCTGACGCCCGACGGCGTCAGCCGAAAGCTCCGCGCCGCAGCCGTGAAGCCGCCGAGGTCGACGACGCGGACAAACACCTCCATCTCGGCGGCGCGGTTGCTCTCGAGGCGGCTCATTCTTGAATTCATGTCACAAATGTCTGGACTTGTCGCCGGCTAATTCTCGCTGCCCGCAGCTTCTATGTGCGTCGCCTATCCATTCCCAATCGGAGTGACATCATTGCCTGCCGCCGTCCTTGCGCTCACCGCCGGTGCCTTCGGCATCGGCACCACCGAATTCATCATCATGGGCCTGCTGCTGCAGGTCGCGGCCGACATGCACGTCTCGGTCTCGGCGGCAGGCCTGCTCATCTCCGGCTATGCGCTCGGCGTATTCGCCGGCGCGCCGATCCTGACGCTTGCGACCCGACGCATGCCGCGCAAGATCGTGCTGCTGGCGCTGATGGCGATCTTCACGCTCGGCAACGCCGCCTGTGCGCTTGCGCCGAACTACGCGTTGTTGATGGGCGCGCGCATCCTGACCTCGCTCGCTCATGGCACCTTCTTCGGCGTGGGGTCGGTGGTCGCGACGAGTCTCGTCGCCGAGGACAAACGCGCATCCGCCATCGCGACCATGTTCATGGGCCTCACCGTCGCCACCCTGCTCGGGGTGCCCTTCGGCGCCTGGTTCGGGCTGCTGTTCGGATGGCGCGCCGCGTTCTGGGCGGTCGCAGCGATCGGCGTGGCCGCCGTCCTTGTGCTGGCGATGTTCGTGCCGGGCGGGGTCGGACAGGACGACGAGGCCGTGCCGATCCGCGCCGAGCTGGCCGTGCTTGCTCGTCCGCAGGTGCAGCTCGGGCTCGCCATGACGGTGCTCGGCTTCGCCGGGCTGTTCACGGTCTTCACCTATGTTCAGCCGATCCTCACCAGCGTCACGGGCTTTTCGGATGCGGCGGTGTCACCGATCCTGCTGGTGTTCGGCGTCGGGTTGTCGGCTGGCAACATCATCGGCGGCCGGCTTGCTGACCGCGGCCTCGCACGCGCCCTGCTCGCCACGCTTGCAGCGCTCGCGGGTGTGCTCGTCGTGTTCGCCTTCGTGCTGGCGCTGAAGAGCCTCACGGTCGCGTTCGTCGGCCTGTTGGGCGCCGCAGCGTTTGCGACCGTCGCGCCATTGCAGCTCCGCGTGCTCGAGAGCGCCGGTCCCGCCGGCCGAACGCTCGCCTCGAGCCTCAACATTGCAGCATTCAATCTCGGCAACGCGCTCGGCGCCTGGGCCGGCGGGCTGACCATCGATCATGGCGCCGGCCTGACCGGATTGCCGCTGGTCGCGGCAGTGATCTCCTCGGCCGGACTGGGCCTGGCTGCATGGAGCCTGCGGCTCGATCGCGTGTCAGCACGACTGGCGACTTGCCCGGCAGAATAGGAGAGGAGCTCGATCATGGACTATCGCCATCTTGGAAAGTCGGGACTGAAGGTGCCGGTCCTGAGCTTCGGCACCGGGACCTTCGGCGGCCAGGGACCATTGTTCTCCGCCTGGGGGCGGAGCGACATCGCCGAAGCGAGCCGCTTGATCGACATCTGCCTCGATGCCGGCGTCAATCTGTTCGATACCGCCGACGTCTATTCCAACGGAGCGTCCGAAGAGATCCTGGGCGCGGCGCTGAAGGGACGCCGCGCGCGAGCGCTGATCTCCACCAAGACCAGTCTTCCGATGGGCGACGGTCCCTATGATGCAGGCTCCTCGCGCAGCCGCCTGCTCACGGCCGTCGATGCGAGCCTGAGACGGCTCGGCACCGATCATATCGATCTCTTGCAGTTGCACGCCTTCGACGCCTTCACGCCGATCGAGGAGGTGCTGTCGACCCTCGACGGTCTCGTCGCCGCCGGCAAGCTGCGCTATGTCGGCGTCTCCAATTTTTCCGGCTGGCAGTTGATGAAGTCGCTCGGCCTTGCCGAGCGACTTGGCTTGCCGCGTTATGTCGCGCATCAGGTCTATTATTCGCTGGTCGGCCGCGACTACGAATGGGAGCTGATGCCGCTCGGCCTCGATCAGGGCGTCGGCGCGCTGGTGTGGAGTCCGCTTGGCTGGGGCCGTCTCACCGGCAAGATCAGGCGCGCCCAGCCGCTGCCGGCGGAGAGCCGTTTGCATGAGACCGCTCAATGGGGGCCGCCGGTCGAGGAGGAGCGTCTTTATCGCGTGGTCGACGCGCTCGAGGCGATCGCTGCCGAGACCGGACGCACGGTGCCGCAGATTGCCATCGCCTGGCTGCTCGCCCGGCCGACCGTGTCCTCGGTCATCATCGGGGCGCGCAACGAAGCGCAGCTACGCGACAATCTCGGCGCGGTCGGCTGGGTCTTGACGCAAGCGCAAATGCAGCGGCTCGACGAGGCGAGCAGCACGATGCCGGCCTATCCCTATTATCCCTATCGGATCCAGGAGGGGTTTGCCCGTCTGAATCCGGCTCCGGTATGACGTTCGATATGCGTCGGCCGGAATGTGCCACGCGAGGATTGTCTACGCCCGCGCAAAAACCATCAGCATCGGCCGCCAGCGCGTCACGAAGCCGAGCCGCTCGTAGAGCGCGATCGCGTTCGTATTGTCGGCAAAGGCGTGAAGGAAGGGCGTTTCGCCTCGCGCGACAATGGCGCGCGCCACCTCGCACATCAACGCTGCTGCGTAACCCCGTCCGCGATGATCGGGATGGGTGCAGACGCCGCTGATCTCGGTGAAGCCCTCCGGCTGCAAGCGCTCGCCCGCCATCGCGACCAGCCGGCCTTCATGGCGGATGCCGACGAAGCGGCCGAGCTCATGGGTCCGTTCGGCGAAGGGTCCGGGCTTGGTCAGGCCGGCAAGCGCGCGCATCTCGGGTGCGTCGGCGGCAGTCAGCTCCAAGAAGCCGCGCGTGGCAGGCGGTCTCTCGATAGATTCGGCGACCATCTGCACGACGGGCGCCGTGTGGCTGGCGACAAGCCCGGGCGGCGGCGCAATCGGCTCATCAAGCAGCATCGCGACATGCCCACCCACGGGCACGAGAGCGGCAAGCCCGGCAAGGCTTTCCGCCGTTCCCTCGGCGCTCGCGCCGAACGGACCAAAGGCGGGATCGAAGCGGCGTATTCCTCCCGCAACCTGCGCGCAGGTCGCCTGCCGGGTGGTCAACGCGGTCCAGATCGGGCGATCGAGTGGGTGGTTCATATCGGTCGGAGGGGGCACGTCGCGCTGGGCGCGGCTTGAAAGATGGAATGAGCTGCATCATCCCATAAAGCGTCTCACGGCGTCCAGCGCTGCTGATCCGAAATTCGGATCAATTCGCGTTCATCGCGAAGGCGCATTTGCTCGGCGGGCTCGCCCTGCTGCGGCAATCGATCTCGTCGGTCGAGACGGCTCGACTGCGCATCGGTGCGACTGACGATTTGCCTGGCAGAATAAGAAACGGAGCTCGATCATGGACTATCGCCATCCTGGCGGCCGCCTTGCGTGCGGCATGCTTGGATCAGTTGAACGACGCCTAGCACTTCACGCTCACGCCGCCAGCGTCGCGGTGTCCGTGCCGAGCGCAAGGCGCGTGCCGAACGGCTCAGACAGCGCGGCGAAGCGGTCGAGGATGCGGCGGCCCTCGTTTCCGACTGCGAGACGCGGGCGGCCGCGCAGATGGCGCTTGCTGCCGAGCCCGAGCGTCACCGGATGAATTTCGAGCCCAATGAGCCGGCCGTCGGCGAAACGGCAGACCGGCACCACCGTCTCCCAGAAGCGGCGGTCGGACGGGAAGCTCTTGCGGTCATTGTCGGCACGCTGGTTGAACAGCATGCCCGGCGTGAGCGCGGCGTCGGCGCGGAAGCGCTCATAGGCGTCGGCTGGCAGGCGCGGCACCAGCTCATTCTGGCCGATGAAATTGCCGAGACTGTAGAAGATCGGCTGGCCGCGATAGATCTCCATGCCACGCAAGAGGTGCGGCCCATGCCCGACCACGAGATCGGCGCCCTCGTCGATCATGCGGCGCGCGAACACCGGCAGGAACTCGGCCGGTTGCTCCTCGTGATTGCCGAATTCATGCGCGTGCAGGCTGACCAGCACGATGTCGCTGAGCGCGCGCGCCTCGCGCACCCAGCGCGCAATGCCTTCGACGTCCGCTTGTCTCAGCCTCGTCCGCACCGCCGGCCGTTCGGCCGCACGAAACTGCAGCTTCTCGAACTCCACGATCTCGGGATCGTCAGGCGGAAAGCCGAAGCCGAGCTGGATGATCTTCTGCCGCAGGCTTTCGATGCCGAGCTGCTCTGCCATCTCGGTAACCGCGGCAAGCTGCTGGGCAGTAACCTCGTAGACCGTGCTGTGGCGGAGCGGATTGACGCCGGGACGGCCCTGCATGTCCGGGCGCTGTGCGCTCGCTTCCTGCCCCTTCGCCAGCGTCGCGGTGCAGGAGATCATCGCCACCGTGCCATTGGGGTGGGTGTGATAGACCGGGCGCCGCGCGTCTTCGAGATTGCGGCCGATGCCGGCATAGCTCAGGCCGCGTCTGTCCATCTCTTCGATCGCACGCAGCAATCCTGACGTGCGGTAGTCGAGGCTGTGATTGGTGGCCATCGCGAACAGGTCGAAGCCGGCCTCGATCAGCTCGTCCAGCACCCAGGCGGGTGCGCCGAAATGCGTGCCGCCGCATTCGAACGCCGGCTCGCCGGCGAAGTCGTTCGGCAGCACTTCGAGATTGGTGAAGGAGATGTCGGCGCCGCGGATCAGGTCGAACAGCGGTCGCAGGCCATCATCCTCGCGCGTCAGCAGCCGGCGCTGAATGATGCTGTCGCCGGTCAGGGCGAGGCGGAGCTCGGATCGGTTCGTCATCTCTGGCATGTCCGACATGGGTGGATTGAAGGCGAACCGTGATGTTGGCATGCCGCGTGCTACATGCCGATGTCGGGTCTCGGAACTTGCGCTACCGACGTAACGCAGTGGTCAGGGATCGACAGTGACGGCGAATAGAGGGACATGTCATGGCGCGCTTCGTGAACGTCGCAATCGGCCAGCTCGGTCCGATCGCCAGGGAGGAGACGCGAACGGCCGTCGTGGCGCGGCTGACGTCCCTGATGCGCCAGGCGCACGCGACTGGTTGCGATCTGATCGTCTATCCGGAGCTGGCGCTGACGACATTCTTCCCGCGCTGGTACATGGCAGACCAGCGCGAGATCGACACCTATTTCGAGCGCGAGATGCCGGGGCCGGAGACGCGACCCCTGTTCGATCTGGCGCGCGAGCTCTCCATGGGTTTCTGCCTCGGCTACGCCGAGCTTGCGGTCGAGGACGGCATCGTCCACCGCTACAACACCTCCATTCTCGTCGACAAGGCTGGCGCGATCGTCGCCAAATACCGCAAGGTGCACCTGCCCGGTCACGCCGAGCACGAGCCGTGGCGAAAATTTCAGCATCTTGAGAAGCGCTATTTCGAGCCGGGCGTGCGCTTCGGCGTCACGGATGCTTTCGGTGGTGTGATCGGCATGGCGATCTGCAACGATCGCCGCTGGCCGGAAACCTATCGCGTGATGGGCCTGCAGGGCGTCGAGATGGTGCTGATCGGCTACAACACGCCGGTGCACAATCCGCTGGCGCCGGAGCATGACCATCTCTCGACATTCCATAACCGCATCGTCATGCAGGCGGGTGCCTATCAGAACGGCACCTGGGTGATAGGTGTCGCCAAAGCGGGCATCGAGGAGGGCGTCGATCACATCGGCGGCAGCTGCATCATTGCGCCGTCGGGCGAGATCGTCGCGGCCTGCGCGACCAAGGGCGACGAAATCGCGCTGGCGCGTTGCGATCTCGATCTATGCAATTCCTACAAGCAGACGATCTTCAATTTCGATCTCCACCGCCAGCCGCGCGCCTATGGCCCGATCGTCGAGCAGAAGGGGCAAACGTTGATGGCGGACGGCTCCAAGGTCGCGCCGCGCCGCTGATTCATCGTCCGGCTGCCTATCCCTTTGGCATGCCGCTTGCAGCGCAGGCGGCCAGTTGCGTCTGCTTTGGTTGGAGGAATCATGGATCGCAGGACGGTGTTGAAGGGTCTGGCCGGTGCCAGCGGTCTGGCGCTGACGGGCGGATTTGCCGCGCCGGCGATCGCGCAAGGGGCGGCCGCGCGCACGCTGCGTTTTGTGCCGCAGGCCAATCTTGCGAACTTCGATCCGATCTGGGGCACGCAATATGTCGTGCGCAATGCCGCGGCGATGGTGTGGGATACGCTGTACGGCATCGACTCCTCGTTCAAGCCGCAGCGGCAGATGGTGGAATCGGAAGAGACTTCGGACGACGGCCTGGTCTGGACCTTCCGCCTGCGGCCCGGTCTCAAATTCCATGACGGCGAGCCGGTGCTCGCCAAGGACGTGGTGGCGAGCCTGACTCGCTGGTCGGCCCGCGATCCGATGGGTCTGATGATCAAGGCGATCCAGAACGAGCTGGTCGCGGTCGACGACAAGACCGTGAAGTGGTCGCTGAAGCAGCCATATCCGAAGATGCTGTTCGCGCTCGGCAAGGCCAACGCCCCCTGCGGCTTCATCATGCCGGAGCGCATCGCCAAGACCGATCCGTTCAAGCAGATCGACGAGTATGTCGGCTCCGGGCCGATGAAGTTCGCCAAGGCCGAATGGGTGCCCGGCGCGAAAGCCGTGTTCGAGAAGTTCGCCGACTACGTGCCGCGGCAGGAGAAGGCATCATGGCTCGCCGGCGGCAAGCCGATGCTCGTCGACCGCATCGAATGGGTTGTGATGCCCGATCCCGCCACCGCTGCAGCGGCGCTGCAGAATGGCGAGGTCGACTGGTGGGAGAATCCGATCTCCGACCTGGTGCCGGTGCTGAAGGGCAACAAGAACATCGCGGTCGATATCGGCGATCCGCTCGGCAATGTCGGCTCGTTCCGCATCAATCATCTGCATCCGCCCTTCAACAATGTGAAGGCGCGGCGGGCGCTGTTGATGGCGCTAAGCCAGGAAGACTACATGCGCGCGATCGTCGGCGACGACGATACGCTGTGGAAGCCGCTGCCCGGCTTCTTCACGCCGGATACCCCGCTCTACACCGAGGAGGGCGGCGAGATCCTGAAAGGCAAGCGCGACCTTGCGGCCGCCAAGAAGCTGTTGGAGGAAAGCGGCTACAAGGGCGAGCCGATCACCTGCGTGGTGGCGCAGGACCAGCCGATCACCAAGGCGCAGGGCGACGTCACCGCCGACCTCTTGAAGAAGCTCGGCATGACCGTCGATTTCGTCGCCACCGATTGGGGCACGGTCGGCGCCCGCCGCGCGCAGAAGACGCCGCCGAGCCAGGGCGGTTGGAACATGTTCCACAGCTGGCATGCGGGCGCGGACTGCGTCAATCCGGCCGCCTACACCGCGCTGCGCGCCAATGGCGACAAGGCCTGGTTCGGCTGGCCGAGCAGCGAGGTGGTGGAGAAGGAGATCACCGGCTGGTTCGAGGCCAAGAGCCTCGACGAGGAGAAGGCCGCTGCCAAGCGCATCAATAAGGCCGCGCTCGATGACGTCGTGTTTGCGCCGACCGGCTTCTTCCTGACCTACACCGCCTGGCGCAAGACCATTTCCGGCATCGAGAAGGGACCGCTGCCTCAGTTCTGGGGTGTGTCCAAGACCGCCTGATGCGGTGAGGCACCATGCTCTCCTACGTCGCAAGGCGGATCGTCTCGACATTGCCTGTCATGGCAATCGTGGCGCTGTTCGTGTTCAGCCTGCTCTATATCGCGCCTGGCGATCCGGCCGCCGTGATCGCCGGCGACCAGGCGAGCCCGGCCGATGTCGAGCGCATCCGCGCCGGCCTCGGCCTCGATCGTCCGTTCCTGGTGCAATTCGGCAGCTGGGTCTGGCGCATCCTGCACGGCGATCTCGGCACCTCGATCTTCACCAACCTGCCGGTCGCTTCCATGATCGGACAGCGGATGGAGCCGACGCTCTCGCTGATGCTGGTGACGCTGCTGCTCACCATCATCATCGCGGTGCCGCTCGGCGTCATCGCGGCGTGGAAGGCGGGCAGCCTCATTGATCGCGCCATCATGACGTTTGCGGTGTTCGGTTTCTCGCTGCCGGTGTTCGTGGTCGGCTACATCCTGGCCTATGTGTTCGCGCTAAAATTCGAATGGCTGCCGGTGCAGGGCTATACGCCCTTGAGCGACGGCGTCTGGCCGTGGCTGAAGAACCTGATCCTCCCCGCCATCGCGCTCGGCTGCGTCTATATCGCGCTGATCGCCCGCATCACCCGCGCCGCGATGCTGGAGGTGCTGCAGCAGGATTACATCCGCACCGCGCGCGCGAAAGGGCTGGGGCAGGGTGGCATCCTGTTCGTGCATGCACTGAAGAACGCCGCAGTGCCGATCGTCACCGTGGTCGGCATCGGCATTGCGCTTCTGATCGGCGGCGCCGTGGTCACTGAGAGCGTGTTCGCGATTCCCGGCCTCGGCCGGCTCACCATCGATGCGATCCTGCGCCGTGATTATCCTGTGATTCAAGGCATCGTGCTGCTGTTCTCCTTCCTCTATGTGCTCGTCAATCTCCTGATCGACGTCACCTATACGCTGGTTGATCCAAGGATCCGCTATTGACCGCCTCTCTCACCACAACGTCCGCACCGCCCGGCCTCGTCGTCGCGCCACAGCTGCCGGATCTTCTGCTGCCCGTGAAGGTGCGGCGCGGCGTCGCCGGCTTTCTGCGCAACCACCCCACCGTCGCGATTGGCGGCGCATTGCTCTTGTGCCTCGTGCTGATCGGCGTTCTCGCGCCCTATCTGGGGACGGTCGATCCGACGGCCATCGCCCCGGCCAAGCGCACGCGGATGCCGTCGGCGGATTTCTGGTTCGGCACCGATGCGCTCGGCCGGGACATCTATTCGCGCGTGCTGTACGGCACGCGGGTCTCGCTGACGGTCGGCCTGTCGGTGGCCGTGTTCGCCTCGTTCGCGGGACTTGCCATTGGGCTTGTCGCGGGCTTCGTGCGCTGGGCCGACGGCGTGCTGATGCGCTGCATGGACGGGCTGATGTCGATCCCGCCGATCCTGCTGGCGATCGCGCTGATGGCGCTCACCAAGGGCAGCGTCGGCAATGTCATTCTCGCCATCACCATTGCCGAGATCCCGCGCGTTGCGCGCCTCGTGCGCGGCGTCGTGCTGTCCTTACGCGAGCAGCCTTATGTCGACGCGGCGGTCACGTCGGGCACAGGCACGCCGATGGTGATCCTGCGCCACATCCTGCCGAACACCTTGGCGCCGATGCTGGTGCAGGCCACCTACATCTGCGCCAGCGCCATGATCACCGAGGCGATCCTGTCCTTCATCGGCGCCGGCACGCCGCCGACCATCCCATCCTGGGGCAACATCATGGCCGAGGGCCGCGCGCTGTGGCAGGTCAAGCCCTACATCGTGTTCTTCCCCGCCGCCTTTCTATCCGTGACGGTGCTCGCAGTGAACCTCGTCGGCGACGGCCTGCGCGATGCGCTCGATCCGCGCATGGCCAAGATGCCATGAGAGATGCCTTGAGCATCGGGAGAAGCTGACGATGGCGATGCTCGAGGTCGAGAATCTGCAGGTGCATTTCCGCACGCCGGCGGGCATCAACCGTGCCGTCAACGGCGTGTCCTTTCATGTCAATCAGGGCGAGACGCTGGCGATCGTCGGTGAATCCGGCTGCGGCAAGTCGGTGACCTCGATGTCGCTGATGCGGCTGATCCCGGAGCCGCCGGGCAAGATCGCGGGCTCCGTGCGCCTCAACGGCAAGGACCTGCTGCAGCTACCAGATCGCGAGATGCGCAAGCTGCGCGGCAATGACATCTCGATGATCTTTCAGGAGCCGATGACGAGCCTCAATCCGGTGCTCACGGTCGGGCGGCAGATCGGCGAGACCTTGCGGCTGCATCAGGGGCTCGAGAAGCCCGCGGCGCAGGCGCGCGCCATCGAGATGCTGACTCTGGTGGGCATCCCCGAGCCAGTGCGGCGGGTGCGCGAATATCCGCATCAACTGTCGGGCGGCATGCGCCAGCGGGTGATGATCGCGATGGCGCTGGCCTGCAATCCGAAGCTCCTGATCGCCGACGAGCCGACCACCGCGCTCGACGTCACCATCCAGGCGCAGATCCTGAAATTGATGCTGGATCTCAAGCACCGCGTCGGCGCGGCGATCATCCTGATCACGCATGATCTGGGCGTCGTCGCCGAAGTCGCCGAGCGCGTCATGGTGATGTATGCCGGCCGCAAGGTCGAGGAGGCGCCGGTGGCCGAGCTGTTTCGCATCCCGCGCCATCCCTATACCCAAGGCTTGCTCGGTGCGCTGCCCAAGCTCGGCTCGTCGCTGACAGGCGGAGCGCAACGGCTCGCCGAGATTCCAGGGCAGGTGCCTGATCTGAAGCAGCGCATCGAGGGCTGCGTGTTTGCCGGCCGCTGTGCGCTCGCCACCGATCTCTGCCGGCAGTATGCGCCGGGGCTGGAGGAGAAGGGTCCGCGCCACATCGCGGCCTGCCACTACGCGGTAAAGGAGCAGGTCGCCGCATGAGCGCGCCGCTGCTCCAGGTCAACGATCTCAAGAAGCACTTCCCGCTGCGTGGCGGCCTGTTCGGCGGCAGGACCGGCAAGGTTCACGCCGTTGACGGCGTGTCGTTCGAGGTCGCGCGCGGCGAGACGCTGTCGCTGGTCGGCGAATCCGGTTGTGGCAAGTCCACGGTGGGGCGCGCCATCTTGCGGCTGTTCGACATCACCGCGGGTCAGATCGTGCTCGATGGCCAGCGCATCGACGACCTCGGCCCGCGCGGCTTGCAGAACATGCGCCGCCGCGTCCAGGTGGTGTTCCAGGATCCGTTCTCCAGCCTCAACCCGCGCATGCGCGTGCGCGACATCCTGGCCGAGCCGATCCGCAACTTCGGTCTGGTGAAGACCTCGGTCGAGCTCGATGCGCGCGTCGCCGAGCTGATGGAGATCGTCCGACTGCCGCGCGATGCGGTGAGTCGCCGGCCGCATGAATTTTCCGGCGGCCAGCGCCAGCGCATCGGCATCGCGCGGGCGCTCGCGGCCAAGCCCGAGCTGATTGTCTGCGACGAGGCGGTGTCCGCGCTCGACGTCTCGGTGAAGGCGCAGATCGTCAATTTGCTGCAGGATCTGCAGCGCGAGTTCGGTCTTGCGCTCTTGTTCATCAGCCATGATCTCGCGATCGTCGAGCACATGACGCACCGCGTTGCGGTGATGTATCTCGGCAAGATCGTCGAAGTCGCGCCAAGGCGGCAGATCTTCGCAATGCCCAAACATCCCTACACCAAGGCGCTGCTCTCGGCCGTGCCGGTGCCCGAGCCGGGCGCGTCACGCAAGCCCATGATCCTCAAGGGCGACGTGCCGAGCCCGGTCAATCCGCCCAGGGGCTGCCGCTTCCACACCCGCTGTCCCCTCGTCTTCGATCGCTGCCGAGCTGAGGAGCCGCAGCTGCGCAGCGTCGCCGGCGATCAATGGGTCGCCTGCCATCTCGAAGCCAATTAGATCGTTTCTTGCGTCGATTGAAACTTCCAGGGAGGGTCACATGAACGGGCTCGGCGGACTCAACAAATCGCCCAATGGCGTCGTCATCGGGCTGGTGCAACTGCAGCTGCCGGTGGTTGCGACCAAGGCCGATCTTGAGCGACAGACCGAGAAGATCGTCTGGATGGTCGGCAAGGCGCGGCGCAATCTCCCCACCATGGATCTCGTGGTCTTTCCGGAATATTCGCTGCACGGCCTGTCGATGGACACCAATCCCGCGATCATGTGCAGCCTCGACGGCCCCGAGGTTGCCGCCTTCAGAAAGGCTTGCATCGACAATCAGATCTGGGGCTGCTTCTCCATCATGGAGCACAACCCGCACGGCAATCCCTACAATTCCGGTCTGATCATCGACAACCACGGCGAGATCAAGCTGTACTACCGCAAACTCCATCCCTGGATTCCGGTCGAACCGTGGGAGCCCGGAAACATCGGCATTCCCGTGATCGATGGGCCGAAGGGCGCCAAGCTCGCGCTGATCATCTGCCATGACGGCATGTTCCCGGAGATGGCGCGGGAATGCGCCTACAAGGGCGCGGAGATCATGATCCGCACCGCCGGCTACACCGCGCCGATCCGCGAGAGCTGGCGCTTCACCAACCAAGCCAACGCCTTCCAGAACCTGATGGTGACTGCCAATGTCTGCATGTGCGGCTCGGACGGCTCGTTCGATTCGATGGGCGAGGGCATGATCGTCAATTTCGACGGTACCATCATCGCGCACGGCACCACAGGCCGGCCGGACGAGATCATCACCGCCGAGGTGCGGCCCGATCTCGTGCGCGAGGCACGGATCAACTGGGGCGTCGAGAACAACATCTACCAGCTCTGGCATCGCGGCTATGTCGCGGTGAAGGGCGGCGCGATGGATTGCCCCTACACCTTCATGCAGGACATGGTCGCCGGCACCTTCCGCCTGCCCTGGGAGGATCAGGTCAAGATCACCGACGGCACATCCTGCGGCTTCCCGGCGCCGACGCGCCTGTTCGGCCAGGTGGATAAGGCGGCAGAGTAGCGGATCGCCTGCGGACCACGTTCCTCTGGTGCCAGTCGAGACGTCGTGAGGCTGGACGGCCCACTGCGGCCAGATCGCGGGCGGCTCGAAACGCATCGCAACAACGGTCGCGATGTCCTTTTGGAACAGTTCGGAAAGAAGCTGGGTTTTCCTGGTGTTAAACGCTCGTCGAAGCGCCGGCATCAAGTCTTGGGGCACCCCGGCGCGTCGTGCGAGCGGCTGAGACGGGTGAGCAACAGGAGAATCGTCCATGCGTATCTCGAACGTTGTCGCAGCGCTGTCCTTGTCGGGCGCGCTCGTGCTTGGAAGTCAGATGCCGGCTGGTGCGGCGCCGGTCACCGCGTTGTCGGCGGCAGCCAAGCCGGGGGCCCAGGCGGGTCAGGTGGTTCAGGTCCGCTTCGGCGGCTTCCACGGAGGCTGGGGTGGAGGCTGGCACGGTGGATGGCATAGGGGCGGTTGGGGATGGGGTCTGGGTGGTCTGGCCGCCGGTGCGCTGATCGGCGCTGCCCTCGCGGCGCCTCCCTATTGGGGCGACCCGTACTACGCCTATGCCGGCTATCCAGTCGCTTATGCCGGCCCGGTTTGCGGGCCGTGGGGCTGCGGCCCGGGCCCGTATTATTGGCGGCGGCCGATCGGTTGGCGTGTCGGCTGGGGCTGGGGTCCCGGTTGGTGGTGAACTGACCTGATTGCCGGGCCGCGGCGCGCCGCTGCGGCCCGGCTTCGGACGATAGGCTGCGGATGCGCTTCGATGGCGTGTCACGCGGGCGTGTGGGCGCTCGCAACTGTGTTGGGCGAGCGGAGATCGATTGCAGGCGATTCAGTCGACACATCCGCCCCATGCGCAACGCTTTGCGCCGTGAACAGGAACCGTCGCGGCCTGAGCGCATTGGGCTCGGGCTTTCAGGATCCAGCAAACATTCATCGAGATGCCGAGCGACATATCTTTTCCATCCGGATTGCACTGGTGGCAGGACGCGGTGATCTATGAGATCCCGCTGATCTCGTTTCAGGACAGCGATAGCGACGGGAGAGGCGATATTGGCGGGCTACTCAAGCGGCTCGATTACCTGCAATGGCTCGGCGTCGACGCGGTCTGGCTGACGCCGATCTATCCGACGCCCTTCCGCGATTTCGGCTACGACATTTCCGATTATTGCGGCGTCGATCCCGCTTACGGCTCCAGCGAGGATTTTGACCGCCTGGTGGCCGGCCTGCACGGCGCAGGCATACGTCTGATCATGGACCTCGTGCCGAACCACACTGCCGCCGAGCATCCCTGGTTCAGGGAGAGCTGCACCAGCCGCGATAACCCGAAGGCGGACTGGTATCTGTGGGCCGATCCCGCAGGCAATGGTGGGCCGCCGAACAACTGGCTGAGCCGATTCGGCGGCAGCGCCTGGCACTGGCACCGTGCGCGCGAGCAGTACTACTATCACTCCTTCCTGCCGGAGCAGCCGGATCTCAACTGGCGCAATCCCGAGGTCCGCGCTGCGATCAGCGAAGTCATGCGTTACTGGCTGGAGCGGGGCGTCGACGGCTTCCGCGTCGATGCCAGCGCCGTGCTGATCAAGGACGCGCTGCTGCGCGATAATCCGCCGGACGTGGAGGCGGACGCAAATACCCCGCCGCCGCAACGCTACACACCCGTTTTCACCGACGATCGCCCGGAGACGATGGCCTGCATCGAGACGCTGCGTTCGGTGATCGACGAGTATGACCGCAAGCTGCTCTGCGGCGAGGTGCAGGGCAAGACCGATCGCATCGGCCATTTCTACGGTGATGGCAGGCCGCGCCTGCATCTGCCTCTTAATTTTGCGCTGCTGGATAGCCAATGGAGCGCGTTCGCGCTGCAGGCCACGATCGACGCCTACTATAACGCATTGCCTGAGCATGCCTGGCCGGTGTGGGTGATCGGCGGTCATGACAAGCAGCGGGTCGCCAGCAAGATCGGACATGCCCAGGCCCGCGTGCTCGCGATGATGTTGTTCACCTTGCGGGGAACGCCGATCTTCTACATGGGCGACGAGCTGGGGATGGAGCGCGTCCGCATCCCGGATGACAGGGTGCGCGATCCCTTTGCGATCAAAGTGAAGGGATTCGATCTCGGCCGCGATCCCGAGCGCGCGCCGCTCCGCTGGGATGACAGCCCGCATGGCGGTTTCACCAAAGGCGAGCCATGGCTGCCGCAGGGCAGGCCTGAGTTCAATGTGAAGAGCCTGCGCGACGAACCGAACTCGATCCTCAACCTCTATCGCGAGCTGATGGCGCTGCGGCGCGCGACGCCATGCCTGATGCGGGGCGACTACCAACCGATCCGCGCCCGGGACGATGTGCTGGCCTATCGGCGCAGCCTGGGATCGGAGCAGATCCTCGTGCTGCTCAACATCGCCGGCGAGCCGCGCCGCTGGGACTGTGGCGGAACCGGACTGTGCCTGCTGTCCACCGATCCGGCGCGACAGCGTGGGCCGCTTGATCGTGCCATCCAGCTGCAGGGGAACGAAGGCATGATCATCGCCACGCAATGAAGCAATGCCCGGCGGATCCGTTTCCAACTCCCGGCGCAAGTTTGCGTGCAGCTGTTTGGGAACGTGTGCTCTTGGAACTCGTTGGTGTCATTCCGACAGATCAAGGAGTGACCAATGTCCAGGATGCCTCCCGTACCGCCGGAGCAACGCAGCGACAAAGGACCTGGCTCCGACCCGAAGATCGAAGTCGACGAGAAGGCGCCTGCCCGCGAGAATTTCGATACCCAGGGTCGGCAGGGCAACATCAAGCAGAACACCGCCAATCAAGGCTATCAGCAGGATCGATAATGCCCCACAAGAGTCCGAACACCGAGCGCTTCGGCGGACCCGGCTCATCGAGGCAGGATCGCGAGCATCCAGAGAAGGGTGGGCGCGAGCATGACCGTCCGACACCGGGCTCGCCGACCAGCGGACGAAAATCGCAGGTCTCAGGCGGTGGCGGCGAGCGAGATGCTCACCATACGCACGATGACAGATCGAGGAGCTGACGCTCGTAGCAGAGCCGGATCGTGACAATCTCTCGCACCTGTTATCACAGGTTAGTCTCGTGGCAACGCGTTGCGGGCGGGGCGATCCGACTCCCGTCCAGGCAGCATCATCAGAACATCTGCTCGCTGTATAGGAACGGTGACGCCGTTCGCGGCATTGCTGAGCATGACCCGAATCATATTCAGCGACTTTCGCGAGAGCGTCGCCGAGAAGGCTTATGAGATCGCCTACGATTACATCGAGCGATCCGGGGCCATGCGCGACGAGTTCGAAACCTGCGTATTCCTGGCGCAGCGCTTGAGTGCGATGATCGAGGAAGGCCAGACCAACAAGATCCGCATGGCGAACAGGGCGATCAGCGAGTACCAGCGCTACATCGGCGAACGCGAAGGGACCATCCGCAACGGAAGCTGCTGCGGCGATCACTAGCTATGTTCCGTTACAATTCTCGGTTCGGCGCGGCGTCATCGTTCCGCGCCGGCAGATCGACTGTTTTGCGCGCATCGGCCGGACACATGTCAGTTCGTTCGTCATTGTTGGTGCTCGCGTGATGAGTTCGGCGTGATGTTCAGGCCGATTTACCTATGTTGATGCAGAACCTCCCTCGAAATGTACTCTGAAGGCCAGGCGAGGGCGCATTCCGGTTGTGCTGAGATGGAAATCGAAACTCGGAAGAAGCCACGCCGCCGCTTCACGCCGCCGCTTCAGGCAAACCCAGCCGCTCGCTGAGCGGTTGTTGAGATCGGCGCGTGAGGCGCGCGACGCGGCCGAGCGGCTGCGGCCGGGACTGGACCGGGCGCAGCTGCTCAAGCGTGCGCGCGAGGCCGAGGTGATCGTGCAGCTCGATCAGTTCCCGAGAGCGCTGACGCGATATCCGCGCGGGTCGTGAGCTGATCATGAAGATGTGCAGCTTCACGATCCACATGTGCTGACGTCGGGCTGAATCGGGCAGGGCTAAGCTCTGCCGAGGGGTTGTTGGAGCGCGCGATGCTTGGAAAGCTCAGCTGGTCGGCCATCCCGATCGATCAACCGATTCCCCTGGTCGCTGCGGGTGTCGTCCTCGCCGCGATCATCGGCGTCCTGCTCTGGGTCCTGATCAAGGGCTACATGCCCTATCTCTGGCGCGAATGGATCACGAGCGTTGATCACAAGCGGATCGGCGTGATGTACGTGCTGCTGGCCTTCGTGATGCTGCTGCGGGGCGGCACCGATGCCATCATGATGCGGACGCAGCAGGCGTTTGCGTTCCACTCGAACGGTTATCTGCCGCCGGAGCACTATAATCAGATCTTCTCCGCTCACGGCACCATCATGATCTTCTTCGTCGCGATGCCGTTCGTGATCGGGCTGATGAACTTGATCGTGCCGCTTCAGCTCGGGGTCCGCGACGTCGCCTTCCCCACGCTCAACTCGGTCGGCTTCTGGCTGACCGCGACCGGCGCGTTGCTGGTGAACGTGTCGCTGGTGGTCGGCGAGTTCGCCCGCACCGGCTGGCTGCCGTTTCCGCCGCTGTCCGAGACGAGGTATTCGCCGGGTGTCGGCGTCGACTACTATATCTGGTCGCTGCAGATCTCCGGAATCGGAACTCTGGTCGCCGGCATCAATCTGGTGACGACGGTGCTCAAGCTGCGGACCAGGGGCATGAGCTATCTGCGGATGCCGATGTTCTGCTGGACGACGCTGGCATCGAACCTGCTGATCGTGGCGGCGTTCCCGATCCTGACGGCGACGCTGGCCATGCTGATGCTCGACCGCTACTTCGGCTTCCACTTCTTCACCAACGAAGCTGGCGGCAACATGATGATGTTCATGAACCTGATCTGGGCTTGGGGGCACCCGGAGGTCTACATCCTCGTGCTGCCGGCGTTCGGAATCTATTCGGAGGTCGTGGCGACCTTCTCCGGAAAATCCCTGTTCGGCTATCGCTCCATGGTGCTGGCGACGATGGCGATCTGCATCATCTCCTTCATGGTGTGGCTGCATCACTTCTTCACGATGGGAGCCGGGCCGGAAGTCAACGCGGTGTTCGGCATCGCCAGCATGATCATCGCGGTGCCGACCGGGGTGAAGATCTACAACTGGCTGTTCACGATGTATGGCGGCCGCGTCCGCTTCGAGACGCCGATGCTATGGTCGATCGGATTCATGGTGACCTTCATCATCGGCGGTCTCACCGGCGTGCTGGTCGCGGTGCCGCCGGCCGATTTCCTGCTGCATAACAGCATGTTCCTGGTCGCCCATTTCCACAACGTGATCATCGGCGGTGTGCTTTTCGCGGCGTTCGCCGCCGTGACCTACTGGTTTCCGAAGGCGTTCGGCTTCCGTCTCTACGAAAGCTGGGGCAAGGCGGCGTTCTGGTTCACCCTGCTCGGCTTCTACGTCACCTTCATGCCGCTCTATGCGGTCGGCTTTCTCGGCATGACGCGGCGCATGCAGCACTATGACGTCGCCGAATGGCGTCCCTGGCTGCTTGTCGCGACCTTCGGCACCGGGCTGCTCACCATCGGCGTCATCCTGCAGGTGCTGCAGCTGGTCTTCAGCGTTCGCGACCGCAAGCTGCTGCGCGACACCACTGGCGATCCCTGGGATGGCCGCTCGCTCGAGTGGGCCACATCCTCGCCGCCACCTGTGTTCAATTTCGCGATCCTGCCGAATGTCACCGGAGAAGACGCCTATTGGACGATCAAGGAGCAAGCGAAGCGACAGCAGCTGCGCCATAAGCACGCGCCGGAATACGAGGCCATCGAGCTGCCGCGCAACTCGCCGACCGGTTTCGTATGCGCATTCTTTGCCACGGTGATGGGCTTTGCCCTGATCTGGCACATCTGGTGGATGGTGGCGCTCGGTGGCGTCGGAGCGTTCGCGACCTTCGTCGTTTTTGCCTGGCGCGACCACGACGAATATGTCGTGCCGGCCGCGGAGGTGGCGCGGATCGATCGTGCCATCATCGAATCGCGACGTGGGCTTGTGACGCCTTCCGTGCCGGCCGAATAGCAAGGTGCGCGGGACTGCGGACGATCAGTGCCGGAGAGCCTGCTGGCGGGCGAAGCGCCGGATCAATCGCCGCAGCTCGGGCCGATCGACCCGGCGCGCGGCTTCGGACGCCGGCAGCCAGATCGCACGCCGCTGTCCGCGCTCGGGCCAGTCCTTGTGCCGCTTCTTGACCTTCAGGGGAAACACCTTCACGTCGAGCACCAGCTTGCGCTTGCCCTTCCGCTTGCTGTGCCTGAAGCGGCCGATCGCCTTGGCGCTCACGCGGCCGAGCAGCCCGGCTTCTTCGTAGGCTTCGACGGCCGCGGCCCGATGCGGCTGCTTGCGGCGCATCGGCCAGCCCTTCGGCACGGACCAGCGTCGCTTGCCGCGGGTCGTGATCAGGAGAATCCGCAGCTTTGCCGACTTGGTCCTGAAGGGGAGGGCGGCGATCTGCTTGTCCTTCATGATTGCCCCCATCTGTCGATCGGTGAACGGGTGTGTTTGGTGTTCGTTCCTATCAGCCGGCCTGCGCGCTGCCCACGCAGGGCGGAGTGAACCAAACTTGTCAGTTCCACGTTGCCGGAGCGCACGCGACCGCCGCCCCCTTCACTATCAATAGGATCACCAACATTGCCGGACAAGCTCAATGTGCTCGTGTTCTCGGGAGGCCTCGGGCTCGGCGCCTATCACGCCGGCGTCTACGAGGCGTTTCCATTGCCGCTGCATTGGTGCTGCGGCTCGTCGGTCGGCGCCATCACGGCCGCACTGATTGCAGGCAATCCGCCGGAGAAGCGAGTGGGCGCGCTGCGCGCCTATTGGGAGCAAAGCCTTGCGGCGCCGACCCGGCGCGGCGCCGATCCCTTGCGCCACGCCTTCGCCTGGATGTCCGCGCTCGGCACCCGGGTGGTCGGCAGCGAGGGGCACTTTCATCCAAGGCTTGATCGACCCGCTGCGCTTCCGCAGCTTCTACGACCTGGCGCCGACCCGCGAACGGCTGGCGCAGCTGATCGATTTCGATCGCCTCAATGGCGGCGAGGTGCGCCTCACCATTGCAGCGACCGATCTGAAGACCGGGGATGCAGTCCTGTTCGAGACGCAGCGCGATCGCGTCACGCTCGATCACGTCATGGCCAGCTGCGGCTTCCTTCCGGAGTTCGCCGCGCTGCAGATCGATGGGCGCTGGCTCGGTGACGGCGGCCTGTCGATGAATGCGCCGTTCGATCCCGTGCTCGCCGAGCCCGTGCCCTTGCGCCTCTATGTCGTCGATCTCTTTCCCCGCGACGGCGAGGCGCCGACCAGCCTCGAAGCGGCATCGGAGCGCAAGAGCGACCTGATAATGGCCAACCAGACCTACCAGCGACTTGGGATTGGACTGGCCGCACGCCAGCTCAAATGGCAGCTCGAACGGCAGGGGGTGCCCGACGATGCGATCCATCTGTTGAGCTACCGGCCGGGCGCAGAGGAGGCAGGTCCGGAAAAAACCTTCGATTTTTCGGCCGCCGCGATCGCGCAGCGCTGGCGCGCCGGCTCTCTCGATATGCAGCAGGCGCAGCATGCCTTCCGCGAGTCCGATGGAATAAGGCTGGTTCGCCGCGGCGCGTGACGGGCCGGCCGTGCCTCTACGTCGGTCCCCCGCGCACGCAGCTAGGAACGGAGCACCGAGGCGGCCGTTTGCGAATTGTCGGAAATCCTGCAAGCGATCATCTGCGCCGCGTGGATTTTCATCGGCTTTGTGCAGCAGGTGAACCAATGGACGAGCACCACGAAAGCTTTCGCAACTTCACCATCAATTTCGGCCCGCAGCATCCCGCGGCGCACGGCGTGCTGCGCCTCGTGCTGGAGCTCGACGGCGAGGTGGTGCGGCGGGTCGATCCGCATATCGGGCTGCTGCATCGTGGCACCGAGAAGCTGATCGAAGCCAAGACCTACCTGCAGGCGATTCCCTATTTCGATCGGCTCGATTATGTCGCACCGCTGACGCAGGAGCATGCATTCTGCCTCGCCATCGAGCGGCTGCTCGGCATTGATGTGCCCCGGCGCGGCCAGTTGATCCGGGTGCTCTATCACGAGCTCAGTCGGATCCTCTCGCATCTCCTGAACGTGACGACGCAGGCGATGGACGTCGGCGCGCTGACCCCGCCGTTGTGGGGCTTCGAGGAGCGCGAGAAGCTGATGGTGTTCTATGAGCGGGCGTCGGGCAGCCGGATGCACGCCAACTATTATCGGCCGGGAGGTGTCCACCAGGACCTGCCACCGAAGCTGATCGATGACATCGAGGCCTGGTGCAACCCGTTCCTGCGCGTGGTTGACGACCTCGACCGGCTGCTCACGGCGAATCGAATCTTCAAGCAGCGGAATGTCGATATCGGCGTGGTGCCGCTCGATAAGGCCTGGGCCTGGGGCTTTTCGGGCGTGATGGTCCGCGGCTCCGGCGCGGCCTGGGATTTGCGCAAGGCCCAACCCTACGATTGTTACGCCGAGATGGATTTCGACATCCCCATCGGCCGAAACGGTGACTGCTATGATCGCTACCTGATCCGGATGGAGGAGATGCGGCAGTCCGTCCGTATCATGCAGCAGTGCATCGCCAAGCTGCGCGCGCCGGACGGGCAGGGACCGGTGCTGATCCAGGACAACAAGGTCGCGCCGCCCAGGCGCGGCGAGATGAAGCGCTCGATGGAGGCCCTGATCCACCATTTTAAGCTCTACACGGAGGGCTTTCACGTCCCGCCTGGCGAAATCTATGTCGCCGTTGAAGCGCCAAAGGGAGAGTTCGGCGTCTTCCTCGTCTCGGACGGAACTAACAAGGCCTATAAATGCAAGATACGATCGCCAGGATTTGCACATCTTCAGGCCATGGACTTCCTGTGCAGCGGACATCTGCTCGCCGACGTCTCGGCGATCCTCGGCTCCCTCGACATTGTATTTGGAGAAGTCGATCGTTGAACATGAGCTCGGCCGCTAGCCGGTCTGCGCTGGGTGCCGCACATGAACGAGCTTACGCGTTGCGCGTCTAACCTGGATTAGCTCGTCGCAAACTTAGAGCCGTTCTGAATGTCACAGAGAGCGTAAGTAGGAACGTCGCACAAGGGTTCTCATTGCCGCTGTACATCCCAAATGGAGAACAGCGCATGTACTATTTCGACAAGAGGCTTCAATATCCCGTGGCGGTCGAGACTCCGGATCCGATCTTCGCACGGCAGCTCCAGCAGGCGATCGGCGGTGTCGAGGGCGAGATCCGCGTCTGCCTGCAATATTTCTTTCAGGCCTGGGGAGCGCGTGGTCCGGCCAAATATCGTGACGTTCTGCTCAACACCGCGACCGAGGAGATCAGCCACATCGAAATGCTGGCGACGGCAGTCGCCCTCAATCTGGAGAACGCGCCGGCGACCATGCAGGAGACCGCGTTGCAGGCCAATCCGGTCGTTGGCGCCGTCATGCAGGGCGGCGAACGGCCGCGTCATGTCATCGAAGGCATGTTGCACCGGCATCTTCTGTCGACGGGCATGGCCGCGTTTCCGGCCAACTCGGACGGCGTCCCGTTCGATTGCTCGCACATCTATGCCAGCGGCAATCTTGCCGCCGACATGTATTGCAATGTCGCGGCGGAAGCGACGGGCCGCACACTCGCCGTCCGGCTCTACAACTCGACCAGCGATCGCGGCATGCAGGACATGCTGAGCTATCTGATCGCGCGGGACACCATGCATCAGCAGCAATGGCTGGCGGTGATCGAGGAGATGGGGCCGAATGCGCTGCCGATTCCCAACAGCTTCGATCGCAGCAAGGAGGCCACGGAGTTCAGCTACATGTTCATGGGCACCGAACGGAATGGCGCGCCAGTCCCGCCCGGCCGCTATTCCGAAGGACCCTCGCTCGACGGACAGGGTACCTTCGCACCCAACGAACGGTTCGAGCCGCTCGGAGAGGCTCCCAATCTCGGGCCGGCGCGCCCCGATAGCGCGGCGCAGCGCGAGCAGATGAGCGGCGATCCCAAGACCATGGCGCTCACATAGGGCCTTCTGGAAGGCTGCGCCTTGCCTTTCGGACGGATTGTGCGGCCGCTCAGGGCGTGAGCGCTACGGTACGAAATGACGCAAATGGCTGCATCTGTCCCGGCCATTTGCATCGCAGCCCTCAGGCATCGACATCGATCGCGAAGGATTGCAACCATGGAGATGCCAGCTGGTTCTCCTGAAACAATCGCGGCGTCGGGAAAGCCATCATGAGCAGCAATCAACAGCACCTGAGACCGGTCACGGACGGCGTCTGGATCGTCGATGCCGGACACATCAATGCCGCCGGACTTTCGCTTCCGGTGCGCATGACCGTGATCAGGCTGTCAAGCGGCGATCTGCTGCTGCATTCGCCGACCAGATATTCCGAGGCCCTGCACCAGGAACTGACGCGCCTTGGGCCGATCAAATACCTGCTGGCGCCCAATGTCGCGCATTGGATGTTCCTGCCGCAGTGGCAGCACGCCTTGCCGGAAGCCGAGCTGTTTGCCGCACCGGGGCTCGCCGATCGCGCCCAGGTCCGCCGTTCTGGCCTCCACATCGATCGCGAGTTGGGCGATGCGACGCCAAACGAATGGGCTGAGGATATCGAATTGGTCCTGATTACCAGCTTGTTCTTTTCCGAGGTCGAGCTGTTTCACAAGCCGAGCCGCACCCTGGTGTTGACTGACCTGGTGCAGAACCTGGCGCCGGAGCGGCTGTCGTTCGTCGCCCGCGCCGCCGCCGATCTGCTCGGGATCACCGCACCCGATGGCACCGCGCCGGCCTACTTGCGGCTGCTGTTGCGGCTCGGCGGCCGCTCGGTGCAGCAGGCCGTGGCCCGGCTGATCCGGCTGCGGCCGGAGCGGGTGATCTTCGCCCATGGCCGTTGGTTCGAGAGCGGCGGCACCCAGCAGCTCCGACGCGCGCTCGCCTGGCTGCCCTCCGCGGTCAAGGCCAGCGATGCGCTGGCGGTTCCGCGAGACCTCGCTGCGCAGCGTGTGGTCGTGACCGGGGCGTCGAGCGGCATCGGTCGTGCGACGGCGCTGGCGTTGGCACGCAAGGGCGCCAGCATCGCGCTTGCCGCCCGCCGCGCGAATCTGCTGCAGGACCTGGCGGCCGAATGCAACGCGCTCGGCGGCCACGCCATCGCTGTTCCCACCGACGTAACCGACGCCGAAGCCGTGCAACGGCTCGCCGCCACGGCGGAAAAGGCATTCGGCGGCATCGACGTCTGGATCAACAACGCGGGGACCGGTGTATTCGGTGCCTTTCAGGATGCCGACCTCGCGCTGCATCGGCGCACCATCGAGGTCAACCTGCTGGGCACGATGAACGGCGCCTATGCCGTGCTTCCGGTGTTCCTGCGCCAGCGGCGCGGCATCCTGATCAACAACATCTCGATCGGCGGTTGGGCGCCGACCCCGTTCGCCGCTGCCTACACGGCCAGCAAGTTCGGCCTGCGGGGATTCTCCGCCAGCCTGCGCCAGGAGCTGGCGGCCCATCCGAATATCCATGTGTGCAGCGTCTTCCCAGCCATGGTCGATACGCCCGGCTTCGTTCACGGCGCCAACGTGTCAGGTCGCAACCTCGATCCCGGCCCCATGCTGTATCGGCCCGAGGATGTCGCGGAAGCTTTCATGCAGCTGATGCGTTCGCCGCGCGATGAAGTCGCAGTCGGCTGGCCCGCCCGCCTTGGACAGATCTCCTATGCGATGGCTCCGTATCCGACCGAGCACGTGATGGGCGCAGCCTTCCGCTTTCTGCTGTCGCGGGCAAAGCGCGCCGCGCGCAGCGAGGGTACGATGCTTGCACCGGCCGAGATCGGCGCCACTGCCAGCGGCGGCTGGCTGGCGCGCAAGCGGCTGCCGCCGGCGGACCAGATGAGCAGGATAGGTCTCGTGCTCGGGCTCGGCTTTGCGGGGATGGTTGGCCTTGCGCTGATGCGCGGGACGGATCGCGGCGATCGGTACCGACGCAGGTAAGCAGCGGGCGTTATCGTCACTCGTTGAGCAAGGGAATATCCTTGGCCGGCCGCGGCCCCGGCAGCGAGCGCAGGAAGGCGTGGATGTCTGCGGCGTCCTTGTCAGTGAGCACCTCCGCGGAGAATGACGGCATGTCGTTCGGCGCCTCGCGCAGGTATGAGATGAAGGAATCGACCGGCAGCGCGATCTGAGCGAGCGCCGGCGTCGCATAGTTGAAGCGGCCACCCTGGCCGGCGCGGCCGTGACATTCGAAGCAGCCGTCAGCCATGTAGAGCCGTTTGCCGTTCACGGGATCGCCGGTCGGCGCGTCGTCATCGGCGCGGGCGACGGCTAACGACAGTACCGCGACCAATAGCGCTGTGGCCGCGATGGTCGATGCGAGGATCGTAAGCTCTCTGACATTCATGTCCGCCGCTCCGCTCAGCGCTGATCCATGACGACGTCGAGCAGCGCCGGCTGACCCGACTTGACCACATCGATGGCGCGCTTCAGCGCGGGCCCGAGCTGGCTCGGATCTTCGATCGGCCCCTCGCCATGGACGCCGAAGCCCCTGGCGATGGTCGCATAGTCGACCGAGGGATCCTTCAACGTCGTGCCGATGTCGGCCTTGGTGATGCCGCGGCCGTGTCGCGCCGCCATCGCCTGCAGGTACATGTATTCCTGGTGATAGGCGCGGTTGTTGTGGACGATATAGAGCAGCGGAATGCGGTGATGCGCGGCCGTCCAGAGCGTGCTCGGCACGAACATGAAATCACCGTCGCCGCCGATCGCCACGGTCAGGCGGCCGCTGCCCTTGTTGGCGAGCGCGGCGCCGAGCGAGGCCGGCAGCGTGTAGCCGACGCCGCCGCCGCCGGAGACGCCGTTCCAGCGATGTGCCTTGTCGAAGTTCCACAAGCGATGCGGCCACGACAATCCGATCGAGGTGCCGACCAGTGACCAGTCCTCGTCCTTGATCTGGCCATAGAGCTCGGCGCACAGCCGCGCCGACGTGATCGGGCTCGCATCCCAGCCGATGGTCGCGTCCGATTTCGCCTGCTCGACGGCCGCCAGATGCGCGGCGGCCAGCTTCTTGCCGCGCGCCTCGAAGGTGGCCTTGCGTCCCTCGTCGATCAGCTTTTTCACCTGCTCGGTCAGGGCCGGCAGGCTGGCCTCCGCGTCGCCTGCGATGTCGAGGTCGACCTCCTGGTAGCGGCCGAGATCCTGGTAGTTCGATTTCATGTAGAGACCGCGCGTGCCGAGCGTGGCGATCATGGCCGTTTTCTTGGTGCGCGGCTCGGAGGTGCGATTGATCCGGTCATGGAAATCGCTCAGCGTGCCCCACAATTCGTTGAGCTCCATGGCGACGATGAGATCGCTGGAGGCGAGGATGGAGCGGCGGAACGACTGGTTCAGCGGATGACGCGACGGGAAGTTCATCCGGCCGTAATTATCGATGACAGCGCATTGCAAGGTTTCCGCCAGCTCGACCAGCCGCGGCATGGCGGCCGGCGTGCGCGCGACGCGGTCGCAGATGATCACGGGATTTTCCGCAGCGACCAGCATCTTGGCGAGTTCGGCCAATGCCGCTTCGTCACCCTGCGGCGGCGTCAGGCGCGTCAGCTTCGGAATCCGCAAGGCGTCGCGATTCTCGATCGGGTTCTCCTGCAGCTCGGCATCGAGCGAGAGCATCACCGGCGCCATCGGCGGTGTGATCGCGATCTTGTAGGCGCGCACCGCCGATTCCGCGAAATGCTGCAGCGAGGCCGGCTGGTCGTCCCATTTGGTGAAATCGCGCGTCAGCGCCGCGGGATCGATCGCGGAATGGGGCCATTCGGCACCAGGCGCGCGCTTGTTCGCCTCCATGATGTTGCCGCCCATCACGACGACGGGCACGCGGTCGCACCAGGCATTGTACATCGCCATGCTGGCGTGCTGCAGACCGACCACGCCATGGCAGATCATCGCGAGCGGCTTGCCCGCCATCTTGGCATAGCCCTGTCCCATGTGGACCGCGATCTCCTCATGCGGGCAGGTGAGGATCTCGGGTTTGGTGTTGCCGCCGTGATTGATCAGCGCCTCGTGCAGGCCGCGGAAGCTCGAGGCGCAGTTCATGGCGAGATAGTCGATGTCGAGCGTCTTGAGCACGTCGACCATGAAATCGCCGCCGCTCGAGATCTGATTGACCGGATCGGCCGATGGCGGCATCGCATCTGCCGCGGCAAGCCTGGGTCCGGGCACGCGCGCCTTGGCGCGCGGTGCTTGTTCGGCCGTGGGAGAGACGGCGGCGCCGGCGGGCGCCGTGAGGGCTGCCGCGCCCACCAGGCCGGCGCCCTTCAGGAAACTCCGCCGCTTGTCGTCAGGTGCGCCGCCTCGTCCAAAGCTGTTTGTCTTGGACATGAGTTCCTCCCGACGATGTGCAGCAGTTCCTTGTGTCCGCCGATCATCGGGAGTTTCAGCGCCGCTCTCGCGCGCGTCAACAAACGGACGCGTGAGGGTGCAATGTGTCCGCTGCATCCCCCAGGGTTGTGCGGCGCGGGGCGTTCAGAAAATGTGCGACGACGGTCCGCTTCTCAAGAAGACCGGCCGACTTGCGGCCATCTTTGCGGCGTAGGATTGCAACGAGCTCGCTTCTCAACCGATTCGTTTCGGGACGAAGGGTGCGAATACGGCGGCTGGCGTCGGCATGTCGCGCGCATGGGACCAATCCTGATGCCGAAGGTGATTTCGGCACCGTCGAGGGGGACAATTTGCGTAAACGCGAATCCGAATTCGACTAACGTGGTCCGAACATGCACCACCATACGGCTTTTCACGATCCCGTCCTGGTCGCCTTATCGATTCTGATCGCGGCGCTCGCTTCCTATACGGCCCTGGACCTGGCGACCCGGATGCGCGCCGCTTCGGGGAGGGCCCGCCGAGCCTGGCTTGTCGCCGCTGCGATTGCCATGGGCGGTGGCATCTGGTCGATGCATTTTGTCGGCATGCTGGCCTTCAGCCTGCCTGGAACCGAGATCGCGTACGATCCGTTCCTGACGTTTCTTTCCCTTATCATTCCCATTATCGTCGCTGCTGCCGCATTTGCCGTCGTCGGACGGCGTCCGCAGGCGCTCCTCGCATCGGGCTTTGCGATGGGATTTGGCATCTCCGGCATGCACTATACCGGCATGGCCGCGATGCGAATGGCGGCTCTCACCGAGTACGATCCAGGATGGGTTGTGTTCTCGATCGTGATCGCGATCAGCGCCTCGGTCGTGGCGCTCTGGCTCGCCTTTCGCCGCACTAACGCGCTGCAGCGGCTGTTCGCGGGATTCGTGATGGGCGTCGCGATTTCTGGCATGCATTACGCGGCGATGAAAGGCGCAATGTTCCTGCCGACGATCCCCGTGGCAGGGGATGCCGGATATATCGGCGTCGGTCAGGCGCCGCTTGCGTTCCTGCTCGCCGGCACCACCATCATGATCCTGAGCATCGGGATCGCCGCCGCCGTCTATGACAGGGCATCCGCGGAACGCGCCCAGCGCGAGGCTGCCGCATTGAGACGCAGTGAAGAACGCTTTCGGCTCCTGGTCGAGGGCATCGCCGACCACGCGATCTTCATGCTCGATCCGGATGGACGCGTGGGCAACTGGAACCTCGGCGCGCGCCGGCTCATGGGCTATGGCGACGACATCGTCGGGACGAGCTACACGGTCTTTCACACCGAGGAGGATTGCGCGGCCGGGACGCCGGCCCGCGCGCTCCTTGAAGCCGAGCGGCATGGGAAATCCGCCATCGAAGGCTGGCGTGTGCGCAAGGACGGCACCCAGTTCTGGGCGGAGGCGACGATCGTCGCGGTTCGCAACGAAAGCGGCGCAATTGCCGGCTTTGCAAACATCGTGCGCGATGTCAGCGAAAGGAAACGGGCGCAGGAAGCACTGGATCGGGCGCGCGAAGCACTGATGATGTCGCAGAAAATGGAGACCATTGGTCAGCTCACCGGTGGCGTGGCCCATGATTTCAACAATCTGCTCTCCGCCGTTCTGGGCAGTCTCGAGCTTCTGAAGAAGCGCCTGCCGCCGGACGATCCGAAGAACGAGCGCCTGGTGAACAACGCGATGCAAGGCGCGCTGCGGGGCGCCTCCTTGACCCAGCGCATGCTCGCTTTCGCGCGCAAGCAGGATCTCAGGCCGGCGGTCGTCGATGTCCGCGAGTTGGTCCACGGCATGGCGTCGCTGTTGAAATTTGAGCCCGGCATTCGTGTCGAGACGCTGTTTCCGATGGATCTGCCGAAGGTGAAGGTTGACGCGAACCAGCTTGAGCTCGCGATCCTCAATCTCGCGGTCAACGCGCGCGATGCGATGCCGGATGGTGGCCTGATTACCATCGCCGCCCGCGCGGAATTGAACAGTGGTGCCCTTCCGACCAGCGGCTATGTTGCGCTTTCGGTGAGTGACACCGGCTGCGGCATGGACGATGAGACCCTTAGGCACGCCCAGGAGCCGTTCTTCACAACCAAGGGCGTCGGCAAAGGCACCGGGCTCGGCCTGTCCATGGTCCATGGACTTGCGGAGCAGTCCGGCGGCAGGCTCGTTTTGAAAAGCCGTCCGGGGGAGGGCACGACAGCCGACATCTGGCTGCCGATCGCCGTGGAGACTGCGGAGCCACAATTGCGCGCAGAGGAGGCCCCCGCAGTGGTACCTCGGGCCGGCCGGCGGCTTTCCGTACTTGTCGTCGACGACGATCTGCTGGTGCTTGAGAACACGGCAGCGATGCTGGAGGATCTTGGGCACACAGTGGTCGAGGCTCGCTCGGGCGAGGAGGCGTTGGCTCTGTTTCGCCGCACGCGCACCGTCGACCTGGTCGTGACCGATTATGCCATGCCTGGCATGACCGGGCTGCAACTTGCCAGCGCCATCACGGCGGAGCGCCCTGGGACGGTCATCCTCCTGAGCACGGGATATGCGGAGCTTCCCAGTGATGCGCGATCCGACCTGCGGCGTCTATCGAAGCCGTTCGATCAGGTCGCGCTCGCGAAGGCCATCGAGGCAGCGATGCGCGAGCAAGAACCGGCCGGGTCTGTCGTTGCGTTTCGGCCGAGAAGCGCGTGACTGCCTGAACGGACCGACTACGATCGACGCGTCGCGGCCGATGCAGATGGGCCTGTTGTCGCCATGCCTTGCTCGGCGAGCGCGCAATTTGCCCTGAGGGAGCGAGCCGTGGCGGGCGTGTACAATGAGTAGCGCCATGTTTCCGAGCCCGGAAGGCTGCCGAGCATGCCTTCAATCGACCTCATGTCACGCGCTCAGCGGGCCCTTGGTCTGCGACATTTCGCAGTGGTTGTAGTTCGGCGCCTGCTGGCATCAAAAAATCGCAATCCAGTTCGCGGCCTGGGCGGCTTATGCTCATTCCGGTGCAGACGCCCTTGATGAGTTCGGGCATTCTTTGGTCCGGCAATGATGGCCGGCTTTGTCATCTCCCGTCCTTCACTGCTCTTTGCCGACAAACATAAAAAATATTGACGAACAGGGGGATCGACATGGCCATCCTCGAGAGCGCGCTTTGCAAGGCTCACCAAAATAATATCAATCGATATAAGCGACTGCTGGACACCTATCTCACTGACATCGAACGAAATTTCGTTGAAGGGCGTCTTTCGGAAGAGCAAGCTGCCTTGCGTCTTCTGGATCAAGAACAGCCGTCCTCCCGGCTCACGCATTCTTATCAGCCTGCCGCGAGCCCGTTTGCGACTATGAGAGCCGAAAGACATTAGGTACCGATTCTTCGAAGTGCGTCGTTGCCGTGACATCTTTCACGGACTTGGGAAGATCATGGGCACCGGCAAATGCTATAGTCCTGGTGCTGGTTTCGATCTGAGCTCCCCATGACGGGGGCTTCTGTTTGCCGAAAAGCTAGGCGCGAATGCCCTGTGCTGAGTACTACGGCGATGCTAGATCGGTGCAAGCATTGTCGGCTTTTGTAGTCGGATCGTTTGTTATTACGCGTACCTGAATAGTTGCGGGGGAGTACAATGATTAATCCCAAACCGTTATTCCATTTCAGCTTGATTACGCTTGGTGTTCTCGATCTCGTGCTGGCGACTCTCCTGATCTCGGCTTTCCTGGAGGGCTAACAGCCGATCGCCGGCGTCCTAAGTCGCAATCTGGACCGGATCGCTTGCGCGTTTCATCGCCGGCGATGGCACGGCCGTTGGCCGTGCCCGATGCGAGAGCAATCACGATTGATGGCAGGCAAGTCTATTAGCATTTGATATTGCTCGAGAGGTTAATCCACCGGGTCGGAGTTGCGTCATGTCGCAGGTGGTGCAAGATGATCGATCAAGCGTTCTCGTACTGACCGAGCTCGCACCCGACGGTGCACCTTGGAAGGCCATTGGGCGAAGTCCGTTTGCGTTCAAGCATCAACTCGCCCACCATCCGCTCTTTGATATCTCCCAGCTTGCGTATCTTGCGGGGTGCGTTGTGAGACGTGGCGATCCGAATAAATACGGCGTGCGGTTTGAAAGCTCCGGCAGGTCGGATCAGCGTGATATTGAACGATTGGCTCGGCAAGGACAACTCGCCGAGATCGTCGGATGCATCGAGCAAGGCGGCGTTTGGCTCAAAATGTCGAGCTTGCACGAACTGGATCCGGGCTATGAGCAACTGCGCGCCGATTTCATTGCTGAGCTGGAAGAGCTGACGAAGTCGCGGTTGAGGGACGAGATCAGTTGGTCGGGTCTATCGGTGTTCGTTGCGTCTCCGGACATGGTGACACCGTATCATTTTGACCACGATGTGAATTTCCTGTTCCAGATCCAGGGCGAGAAAGATGTCTATCTCTTCGATCAGGAGGATCGTTTCGTTCTCACGGAACAAGAGATCGAGCAGTTTTACCGGGGGCGGGCTTTTGCGGGTCGGCTGCGCGAGGAGACGCGCCATCTTGGAAAGAAGTATCGGCTGGTCCCCGGCGTTGCGGTCCACCAGCCGCCGCTCGCGCCTCACCTGATTTGCAATGCGAATAACGTGTCGGTCAGCGTGAGCATCTGGTTCGCGCTCCGCTCCTTGGATCGGCGCGCCAAGATCTACCAAGCCAACGCATGCCTGCGACAATTGGGGTGGCGGCCGGCTCCGCCCGGCGTGTCGAACCTGTCCGATCGCTTGAAAGTCGCAGCTCTGTCCGCTGTATCCAAATCCAATCCCACGACGCAACGAGAGCTGCTCTATTCCGGCATCGACAGGATTTCGGCTCCGGCCAGATTGGCTAAGCGTATGCTTGGTGCAGCACGCGCCTGAAACGCCGTTGTCGAGATGAGCCGTGGGCCGGGGTCGGTCGAAGAAGGCCGATGCGCGGGTCTGCGTCGTTCGACAGTCGGTGATCAGGAACGTATTCCTCGTTTGCCCATGAGCCGGAAAGTCTGGCACGAACCGTCCAGCCGAGAAGTGATACGGCCTGAAATCAAGCGTCGAGACGAGCTCCAGCAACTGCGGCTTGTCGTGCTGGCTCTCGACCAGCCCACGGCCGCAAGCGCCTGGCCGATCAAATCTCTCATCTCCGGGGACGCTCCCAGTCCGGAAGGTCGATTTCCGATGGATCTGGCCAAGCCCGATGAAGATGGACACCATTGCTTCGCCCTGGCGCATGATGCGACGGCCGGCTCCCGTCCTGCCACGAGGGCACGGCAAGCCTGCGACTTTGAACGATGGGGCATCGTCCTGCCGGGCCCGGCTCCCGTCAGCGTCTCCGCGGAGCGAAGGGGCATGTACGCGGACCACGGGAAGGCGTAGAGTTGCCGGGTCCCTCGCGCAAATGATCCACATGACGTGGGAGGTGGCCATGAAATATGTGCTGCTTGGTAATTTGGGCCCGGAGTGGGCGAGCAAGCAATCGGAGCGGATCGGCAAGGCCAAGGCAAAGCTCGACAACCTGGGTATCAAGATCGAGTCGATCCACTACACGCAGGGCTACTACGATTTTGTGGACATCGTCGATGCCCCGAATCCGGAAGCGATGCTCGCGTTCTCCGTCTGGTACGCCACTCAGGGTCTCGGGCGGATCCAAAGCATGCCGGCCTTCGATGCAAAGAGTTTCGAGGCCGCGATCAAGAACGCAGGCTGAGCGCCGCGTACTGGCGAGCGAAGTGCCGGAGGAGGTGGTGGGGCCTTTGATAGGGGCACCCCATCGCGCAGAGTGGCGCGCCCGACACGATTCGAACGTGTGACCTTTGCCTTCGGAGGGCAACGCTCTATCCAGCTGAGCTACGGGCGCGTGCGACCGACCATTTAGCCGATTGGCGGCAGGTCGGCAACGGGCTTGGCGGCGGTCTGGACGCTTTCGGCGGGCGGGGCGACCGGGCGTGAGCCCACGGCCGATGTCCCGGATGTTCCGTTCGCGCTGATCGACCCTCATTCCGAGCGGGTAAGGCCGATCATCACGCCGGAACGATGGCCTTGCCGATCGGCCATAATGCGATGCCTGCGAGCTTCAGGTGGGCCCAGGCGAAGGGAATGCCGACGATGGTGACGGCGAGTGCAATCGCCGTGACGAGGTGGCCGAGTGCCAGCCACCAGCCGGCCAGCACGAACCATATGATGTTGCCGATGAGCCCGAGCGGGCCCGTGCCGATATCGCTTTCGCCGGTCACCATGTCGCGGCGGACGGCGCGCGAGCCGAACGGCAGCAGCGTGTAGACCGCGATGTTGAAGGCCGACCGCGCCCAGGGCAGGCCGATGATGGTGATCGCCATCACCACCGCGGCGACCAGCCAGCCGAACGCCATCCAGGCGCCGCCGAACAGGATCCAGAGCAGGTTCAGGAGGATGGAGACGGGCTGCATGGGAAAGACCTCCTGGCAGGACGCGGCCCCCGCTTATAGCGGGTCGCGGCGCGACGGCATAGCCGGACGCCTATGGCACGTCCCGGGCCGGTCTGCGGTCAGCCTGCAGCCTGGATCGGGGAGCTCTCTTCCGTCGCCGCAACCATGGCGTTCGCCGCAAACAGCTTGCGCACTTCGGAGGGCGGCTTCGGCGCGCTGAACAGGTAGCCCTGCATCTCGGTGCAGCCGAGCTGGCGCAGCATCCTCTGCTGCTGTCCGGTCTCGACGCCCTCCGCCGTCGTCGTCATGTTGCTGGCCGTGGCGATGTTGACGACGGCCTGCACGATCGCCGACGAGCCGCCGATCTCGATATCGCTGACGAAGCAGCGGTCGATCTTGATTTTGTCGAAGGGGAAGCGTTTCAGGTAGCTCAGCGATGAATAACCGGTGCCGAAATCGTCGAGCGCAATGCGCACGCCGATGTGGTGCAACTCGTGCAGGATCTTCAGTGCGCTGTCGTCGTCGTGGATCAGCACTGCCTCGGTGATCTCGATCTCCAGCCGTCCCGGCGCGAGGCCAGACGCGGCGAGGGCGCTTGCCACGCGCAGCGCCAGCGTCGGCGATTTCAGCTGCACCGGCGAGACGTTGACAGCCAGGCGGATGTGTGGGGGCCAGGCGGCCGCCTCCGCGCAGGCGGTTCGCAGCACCCAGTCGCCGATCTCGTTGATGAAGCCGGTGTCTTCGGCCAGCGGAATGAAATCGAGCGGCGGAATCATGCCGAGCTCCGGATGGCGCCAGCGCAGCAGCGCCTCGCAACCGGTCATGCTGTTGTCGGTGAGGTCGACCAGCGGCTGATAGTGGATCTCGAATTGGCCGTCGGCGAGCGCGCGGCGCATGTCCTGCTCCATCTGCAGGCGGAAGCGGGCGCTTTCGTCCATTGCCGGCTCGAAGAAGCGGAAGGTGCGGCGGCCGCCGGCTTTCGCGGCATACATCGCAAGGTCGGCGTTCTTGGTGAGCTCGTCGGGCTCGGTGCCGTCGAGCGGCGCCATCGCGACGCCGATGCTGGCGTCGCTGGTAAGCTGGTGGCCCAGGCAATGATAGGGAGTGCGGATGGACTCGAAGATCCGCTGCACGGCCGCCACGACGTCGTCCCGGGCATCGATCGAGGTCAGGAGCACCGCGAATTCGTCGCCGCCGAGCCGGGCCACCATGTCGGCCGCCTTGATGCAGCTCTTGATCCGCTCTGCGACCGTCTTCAGAAGCTCGTCGCCGACATGATGGCCGAGCGAGTCGTTGATGCCCTTGAACTCGTCGATGTCGATGTAAAGCAGGGCAAAGATCTTGCCGTGCCGGGCTCGTTCGAGCTCGCGATCGAGTTGCTCGCGGAACAGCACCCGGTTCGGCAGCTCCGTCAGCGCGTCGAAATGCGCGAGCCGCGTGATCTTCTCGGCCGCCTCGCGCCGTTCGGTGACGTCCTCCACCACGTTGATCAGATAGCGCGGTGTGGCGGTGTCGTCATGGATCGCGATCCGGTGCGAGGTGACGTAGCGCGGGCCGAGCGCCAGGCTTTGGGTGGGGTACTCATCCATGAACAAGCCATCGGGGCGCGTGATGGCGCGATCGTCATCGGCCGTGATCTGCTCGGCCGCGGTCTGCGGGAACAGGTCAAAAACCGTCTTGCCGATGAGGTTGTCGCGGCTGCGCAGGAAGTGCTGTTCCGCGACTCGGTTGACGAGCACGTAGCGCCGATCGCGAATGTCCTTGACCGTGATCTGGGACGGGATGTGGTCGATGATCTCGCGCAGAAAAGCGTGATTGCGGTCGCGCTCTCGCTCCAGGGCGCGGCGGTGGCTGATATCCTCGATGGTGGTGACCCAGCCGCCCTGCGGCAATGGCTTGTCGATGACGTTGAAGGAGCGGCCGCTCTTGATTTCATACGTCGCCTGTCGAGTCCGGCCGGTGGCGACATTCGCGCTGACTGTCGCACAGAACTGGTCGACGTCGCCGTCGAACGCGCCGCGCTGCCGGCAATGCTCCATCAGGTCGCGGAGATGACAGCCGGGCTTGATCACTTCGCCCGACAGGCCGAGCAGATCGATGAAGCGCTGATTGAACATCACGATGCGCGCGTCGGCATCATACAGCACGAGGCCCTGGGTCATGTTGTCCAGCGCGGTGTCGACGCGCTGCTTCTCGGCCTCGAGCCGCAGTGTGGCATCGCGATTCTGCCGGACGATCTGTCGGACGACCAAAGCGATCATCGCGACGACCACGATGACCACCAGCGTGGCCGTGACGCTGAGCAGCCAGGTCTGGGAATACCAGTCCGCCAAGGCGGCCGCCTCTGTCTTCGTCGCGATGGCGAGAATCGGGAAGCGGCTGACCGGCGCGGTAGAGGACAGACGGACGATGTTGTCGATCGGGCTGGTGAAGAAGCCGGTCTGCCGGGCCCCGCTCCGCATCGCGGCGGTTCGCAGATCGCCGTTCGGATACTTCTTGCCGATCAGACCTTCCACCCGTGGATAGCGTCCGAGCAGAGTTCCGTCATAATGGAATATCGTGATCGATGAATCGGGGCTGAGCGTCATGGATTCGAGAAAACGCTCGTAGCTTTCAGCATCGATCCGCCGGGTCAGCAGGCCGAGAAAGATTCCATCAGCGCCCGTGAGCCGGTGAGCCACGATCATGGTCCATTTGCCGGTGACCCGGCTTTCGACCGGCTGCATCACGAAGTTCTCGGGCGGCGGATTCGATTTCAAAGTCTGGAAGTAGGCGCGGTCGCTCACCACGATCGGCGGCAGCGGTCCATCTCCCGACGAATTGATGATATGGCCGTCGCTATCGATGATGTTGAGATCGCCGATATAGGACAACCCGGTGACCACCCCGTGCAGCAGGTCGTGCACGGATTGCTCCGTCATCCGCTGCCGGAAGCTCTCCTGCGAGGCGATCGACGACAGTTGCAGTCGCTCGATCGCATCCTTGGCGACGATCTCCGCGTCCTCGAATTTCTGCTGGAAATGGCGTGCCAGCAGCAGCACGGTGTTGTCGAGCTCTCGCCGGGCATTCTCCAGTGCGCGCTCGCGAAATCCGCTCGCTATCACGACGGTGCCCATGACGATGGCCGTGATCAAGAGGCTGCCGCAGATGACAAGCCAGGTCACCGGGTCGCGCCGGCGAGGTGAGGTGCGCTGCGCCTCCGCCGCGTCGGTTCGGGACGTTTCTGGTCCGCGAGGCATGCTGGATCGTTCCCGCAATTTCGTCGTTCTGCTCACCCGCATCGTTACGGATCACTGGTGGCGCAGCCGTTAGGAAAGGCGGTTACCTGTGTCTTAAGGAGCCGCGGGCTGCGGCGGGGGAGGGGCGGAATCGCGGTTTTTCACCAGCCCGATACCGGGCGGCATCCGAGAGCAGGTGGTGATGCGACGTCGGTAGAATCCCGGATGGCTCGCGACGCGCGCGACGAGTGCAACGGTATCAGCGGCGATAGCTGGTGCCGCGGGCGAGAGACGGCCGGCTTTCCGGCATCGCGCGGCTTGCCAGGCTCTTGCGCGCATCGCTGGCGAGCGGGATCGCGGGCTTCAGCTCCTCCAGAAAGATCGGACGCGAGAAGTAATAGCCCTGCGCGTGGCGGATCCTGGTTGCGCCTTGCAGATAGGCCAGCTCCTCGAAACATTCGATCCCTTCGGCGATCACGGTCATGCCGAGCGCCTCGCTCAAGGATTCGATCGCGCGCAGGATGCCCTGGCTGCGCGGCCGTTTATGGATGTCGGTAATGAAGGAGCGGTCGATCTTGATCTCGTCTGCGGTGATGTCGGCGAGCGCCGAGAGCGACGAATAGCCGACGCCGAAATCGTCGATCGAGATGCCGACCCCGATCTCGCGCAGCAGCGGCAGAATCTCGTCCTGGAAATGGCTCTTGGTGACAAAGGCGTCCTCCGTCACCTCGACCATGAAGCGACGCGGGAAGCCGGTGGCGGCGAGCGCCTCGGCAAAGGGGCGCATGAAATCCGGATTGGCGGCCTGCTTGGCTGCGACGTTGATGCTGATCGTCGCCTCATGCCCGAAGGTCTCGTTAATGAGGTCGATCGACTTGACGATCTCGGCGAGCACGAGATGGGTGAGCTCGTCGATGAGCCCGAGCTCGACGGCGAGATTGACGAAGGCGCCCGGCGCCTGGATCACGCCCTCATTGTCGCGCAGCCGCACCAGCGCCTCGATGCCTGTGATCTCCTCGGTGCGGATGTCGACCTTGGGCTGGAACGCACAGCAGAAGCGCTTTTCCAGGATCGCGAGCCGCAGCGACTGCTCGACCTTCATGCGGGCGAGCGCCTCCTGCTCCATGGCGCTGTCGAAGAACGCCACCGCGCCCTTGCCGCGGTTCTTGACCAGGTACATCGCCAGATCGGCATTCTGGCGCAGCGCGTCGTAGTCGTCGCCATGCTCGGGAAACAGGCTGACGCCGATCGAGGCGGAAGCGAACACCTCGGCGCCGTCGATGAAAAAAGGCGCGCTCAGCCGATGCAGCATGGACCGGGTGAATTCGGCGACCTCTTCGAGCCGCTCGACCGGATGCAGCAGCAGCAGGAATTCGTCGCCGCTGATGCGCGACAGCAGGTCGGTGCCGCGCAGGTCGCGCCCGATCCGCCGGGCGAGCTCGACCAGCAGCGCATCGCCGGTGGCGTGGCCGTAATAGTCGTTGATGTACTTGAAATTGTCGAGGTCGATGAAGGCCAGCGCGAAGCGTTCGCCGCCGCGCCGCACCAGCTCGCTGGCGCGGCGCTCGATCACGCGGCGCATCGGCAGGCCCGTCAGCTCGTCGAAATTGGCGGAGCGGATCAGCAGCTCCTCGAACGCCTTGTGCCCGCTGATATCTGCCGAGCTCGACAGCAGCAGGTTGCGAGCGGCGATCCGCACCGGCTTGTGCGCCGTAAGCAAGGTCTGCGCGCCGTTGGCGCGCTCGATATGCTCTTCGATGACGACAGGCCGCCCGTCACGGAGCAGTGCGCGGCCCGCCTCCTGCCGCCGCTCCAGAGGCGAGGGCGCCGTGCCATCCTGCTCATCCGCCTCTGTGAGCTGCGAAGCGGCAGCGTCATTCATCAGCAGGATATGGCCGTGCTCATCCTGCACCGTGACGCCTGTGGGCAGCATCTTGAGCACGCCGCGCAATAGGTCGAGCTCGGCGTTCGCGCCGCCGGGCTCGCTCAGCCAGGAGGAAAAGTTGTACCGATCGAAATTCTGCATGCGCCGATTGTGCGCAGCGCCGGCTTCGTTTTGGTTAAGCGTCACGTAGAAACACGGGGTCAATGAATTGTTCAGGGATTGGTGCGCGGCGTCTGCGCATCGCCGGTTAACTGATTATCAACGTTATCGTCGGCGCTCCGTGGTCTCCGAAGTTCGCAGCGCTGCGCTCAGCTCGGCGGGATCCGGCACTGCATGGTGCAATGGATGCCGGTCCTGAGGAATGAGGTCTCGGTCTTGCCGTCGAACGCGATGAGCGCAGCACCGAGCAGCTTGGTGCCGAAGCCCGGCTTGCCGACCTGTTCGATCACGGGTCCTTCGGTCTCATCCCACGTCAATTTGAGCCGGTCGTCGAGCCGCGTCCAGGACACCTGCAGGAAGCCGCGCGGCGAGGAGAAGGCGCCGTACTTGCCGGCGTTGGTGGCCAGCTCGTGGAAGACCAGCGACAGGCTGACGGCGAGCTTTGCGGGCAGGAACAGCGGCTCGCCGTTGAGGTCGAAGCGAACATGGCCGTAAGGGCCGAGCTCCGCCAGCAGCAGGTCCTTCAAATCGCAGCCGCGGCCGTCGACCTTGCTAATGAGATCGTCGGCGGTTGCCAGCGCGCGGATGCGGCGGTCGATGCTCGCCCATACCTGCGGCTGATCATGCAGCACCTGGTGCAGCACCGCGTGGATCGTGGAGGTCTTGTTCTTCAGCCGGTGCTGCAGCTCATCCACCAGGAGCTTTCGGTAGGTCTCCTCCTCGGTCAGGCGCTTCGAGATCTCGCGCTGCTGTGCGGCGATCGTTCGGTAATGGCTGAGACCCCAGATCATCAGCGCGCAGGCCAGAAGATAGATCCCGAGCAGTGCGATCCGGGACGCGTCCACCGTTTCACTGCCGAAATTGAGCGTCAGGCCGAAAACGCCGCCGGCCAGCGCGGTCACGATGGCGACCTGCCGGCCGCCGAGCGCGCAGGCGACGAACACGGCCGGGATATAGGGCGAGAAGAACACGTCGGGCCGGATGTGGGCGAGGCCCCAGCGGAACAGCGTCGCCAGCAGCAGACACACGGCCGCCAGGACCGTGCCCAGCAGCGGGGACGGCTGCGTCACTCCGTGCCAGGAGCGCCTGAACTCCTCGATGAGTCGTCTCATGATGCCCATCAGCCCGAGCCGCGCATCTAAAATAAGGCCGCGTAGTCCAAATTTAAGGTCGCCGTCCCCGGTCCCACTTGTCTTGTCATGCCGCACGCCGGATGATGGTTCCAGTGCCCGGTGATGATCCCCGCCTGGCGCGGACTGGCCGCATGGGATCGTTCGATTGGATGAGAAAAGGCGAAGGCTATGGGACGGCTCAATGGCAAGGTTGCAGTGATCACCGGAGCGACCAGCGGCATCGGCCTGCGTACGGCCGAGATCTTCGTGGCCGAGGGCGCAAAGGTCGTGATCGCCGGCCGCCGCGCCGCCGAGGGCGAAGCGCTGGCCGCGAAGCTTGGTCCGGACTGCATTTTCCGACGGACCGATGTGACCGTCGACGCCGAGGTGCGCGAGCTGATCGAGCTCGCGGCCAGCAAGTTCGGCCGGCTGGACTGCCTGTTCAACAATGCCGGCGGCCCGGCGCAAGTCGGCGGCATCGAGGGGCTCGAGGCCGATCGCTTCGATGCCGCGATGGCGGTGCTTCTGCGCAGCGTGATGCTCGGCATGAAATATGCCGCACCTCACATGAAGAAGCAGGGCAGCGGCAGCATCATCAACAATGGCAGCATCGCCGGCCGGCTCGCCGGCTACTCCACCTCGTTGGTCTACAGCACCGCCAAGGCGGCGGTGATTCATCTCACCAAATGCGTGGCGATGGAGCTCGGCGAATCCGGCGTGCGCGTCAATTCGATCTCGCCCGGCCTGATCGCGACCGGCATCTTCGGCAAGGCGCTGGGGCTGTCGACCGACGACGCCGAGAAGACGCCGGAGACGATCCGCAGCGCCTACGCGACCGCGCAGCCGATCCCGCGCGCCGGCCTGCCGGACGATATCGCCTATGCCGCGGTGTTCCTCGCGAGCGACGAATCGGGCTTCGTCAATGGGCACGATCTCGTGGTCGACGGCGCCATCACCGGCGGCCGCAACTGGAGCCAGCAGCAGCAGGGCTATGCGGCGATGCGCAAGCTGCTCGGAGATGCGGTGGAGTAGCAAGCTACTCATAAGCAATGAACCGGGGGCGACACCGGCAGTGCGCTCCCTCTCCCCGTTCTTCACGGGGAGAGGGTTGGGGGTGAGGGGCAGACGCACGAGCGGTGTACGTTGCAAGACCTGTACCCCCTCACCCGGATTGCTTCGCAATCCGACCTCTCCCCGCAAGCGGGGAGAGGTTTCCAACTCACACCGCCTTCGACCGGCCAAATCACATCGCCCTCAGCTTCACCTGCAGGCCGTCGCGCGGCTTCGGGATCGGCCACACCTGCCAGCTCGGCCGGTAGCCAGGGGCGAACGAGACCTCGATATTCCCAAGAAAGTGCCGCGCAAAGCACTTCGCCTGCATGTAGGCGAAGTGCAGGCCGAGGCACATATGCGCGCCGCCACCGAACGGAATCCAGGCGAAGCGGTGGCGAGCGCGCTGCGCCTCGTCGGTGAAGCGCAGCGGATCGAACCGCGCGGGCTCGGGCCAGACCTCCGGCATGTGATGCGTGAACATCGGATTGACGCCGATGCCGGTGCCGGCGGGGATCGTGTAGCCCTTGAAGGTGAAATCGCGCACCGCACGGCGCGGCAGCGATGGCACCGGCGGCATCAGCCGCAGGGTTTCCTGGAACGCCATTTCGGTCAGCTTCATCTTCTCCAGGTGGCCGGCGTCGATCGGCTCGCCATCGGCGAGATCGAGGCTTGCGATCTCCGCGCGCAGCTTCTTCTGCCAGTCTTGATTGGCGGCAAGCTGCGCGACGAAGGACGTCAGCGAGGAGGTCAGCGTGTCGTGCGCCGCCATCATCAAAAAGCTCATGTGATCGGCGATAGCCTGCACCGAGAGCGGCTCGCCGAGATCATCCTTTGCGGCGCAGAGCTGCGAGAACAGATCGTCGCCGCCGCGGGCGCGGCGGAGCGGCACCTGCTGCGAGAAATAGGCGATGACGCGCCTGCGTCCCTTGACGCCGCGCGCCATCTGCGTGCCCGGCAGCGGCTTGCGGATCGGAGCCACCGCGGCCGCCACCATGTCGATGAAGGCGCGGTTGATCGCATCGACCTCGGGGCCGATGTCCTCGCCGAGGAAGGCGGTCGCGGCGAGGTCGAGGGTGAGCTGCTTGATCGCGGGATAGAACAGCATGTCACCGGGCCGCGCCTTCCACTGCGCAATGCGCGCGGCAATGCCGCGGTCGAGGCCGGCGAGATAGGACTTCATTGGCCCGGCCTTGAAGGCGACCGACAGCGCGCGCCGGTGCAGCCGGTGCTCGTCGAAGTCCATCAGCATCAGGCCGCGCGGAAAGAGCAGCTCGAGCACCGGGGCCCAGCCATGCGTCGAGGAGAACAACCGGGTCTGGTCGAACAGCACGAGCTCATTGGCCTCGGGGCCGAGCAGCACGACGTTGGGCTCGCCGAACACATGGGTGCGGTAGACCAGGCCATATCTGGCCGCGTTGGCTTCGACATGGCCTTTGGGATCGGCCAGCACCTGCAGCGTCTTGCCGATAATCGGCCAGCCTTCGTCGCCGGGAATATGCCGGAGCGAATTGCGCCGCGGTGGCTTCAAGTGAAGCGCAGGTGAGGCCACGCTCTGCATCGACATCGCGGAAGCTCCATTTTCGCTGCGGCGGCGGAGCCAGCGTGGCTCACGCGGTGGCGGCCTTATTGATAGGCGGTTGCATCTGTGATGCAATACTCTTTCAAGGTTATCGTAGTCAGAAGCTTGTTGCACCGCGAGCATTTGCGATCTCGCGGCGCGATTTGCGTCCGAGTTCTGTTGCGAGACCTGCCCTCTCATGGAGAGGGCACGGGGAATGCCGGGCGCTGGCCGCACCCATGGCCCGCCTGCAGAAAAGAATGCAGGCGGCAGGTACCACGGGTTCAGCCGGGACACCCGGCACTCCCCGCGCGATGGTTTGAACGGCTGCTTCGCGTTCTCCCCGGTGCTCCGGGCTTGTTGGCCACCGTTGCCTGCGCGACGCGTTAGCGTCGTCGCAAGCGTGATATCAGCGTCGGGATATCAGGACCACGCGACTTGACCGTGCGCATCGCTGCCGTTCGTCGGCGCGGATCAACCACGCTGCAACATCGACACGCCCACCGCATCCCGCCTCAACGTTCGTGACGATCGCGAAGCGCCCCTCAAGCGAGGCGGGATGGCGACAGACAATCATATTTTCTGATAAAGCGAAAGCATAATATTTTTGCAGGAAGGACTGGACAGGGGTGATATGGTTGGACCGGCTCATGAATGAGCTTTTTGGCGCGCGGGTTTTCAAGCCGAGGACCGTCCTTCCGAAATGCCTTTCGACCCACAGCGGCCCTCGCGCGGCTCGGCATATACGTGGCGTCTGGGGGAGTGCTTATTGTCCAATTTCCTCGCCGAGCCAGCTTAGAATCGGAGCGACATGAATCAGCATGAGAGCGACGGCCTGATCCTTGTCCTTCAGAAGCGGCTGAAGGAACTCCCAGTCATCACACAACTTACCTACCCCATTCACGTCTGGAATCCTCGTTAGATCGAAGCGCTCATTACCGCTTATTGTCCAGTATTCATCTTGGGTGAGGGTTACGTTAGTTACGCCAAGATCGTGCTCGACGTGGTCGAGAATCCTGTTCACGATAATGCGCAACTCAGAAACGTTCACTTCAACGGCCACGACGCGCTCCCATCTTGCCGGGCCATTCCGGCAACTTGTCCCAGGTTAACCCAACGGCCTAGCAATTTCTGCTCTCGATCCGTCCCAAGAGGAAAAGCGACATTGATGGCGGAAAGCCATGTGCCGCAACTCGTCGGCCGACGATATCAATAGAGCTCAATCTGCTGATGGGTTCGAACAACGTCAGGCGCGCTAGTTCGTCGTACGCAACCGCAGCCACAATCGGCCGATTGCTCGGTTGAATTCGTCAAGTTGCCCGATTGAGCGCATTGTTACCGCAATAGCTCCTCACAGGCATAACTTCCGGCGGCCGCTACGGACCCCGGGTAATCGAACGTCATTGTCGTGTCTCATTCGTGGAAGATAGCCTCGCGGCATGAAAGCGTTGCCCGTGTGCTGCAACTTTTATCGAGGAGTCACGTCGTGCGCCTGATCGCAGCCGCGGCCGGCATCGCCGCGGCCGTTTGGTGTTTCTCCGCTCTCGCCGACGACAAGCCGTGCTACGGCATGCCAGCGCTCAGCGTTGATGCCGGCGTCGCGCCCACGCTCGCGATCGTCAAGCCAGGCGATCGCGTGTGCTTCGTCAAGGGCGGCGAACAGGCTGGCTGCCCCGGTCCGAGCGCCGCCTGCGCGACTCGGGCCTTCGTCGTTGGCGGCGACGCAGTCGTTGTTTCGGCAACGGCCGGCGAATATGCGTGCGCCACCTTCACCGCTCCCGGGCGGAAGGCGGTTTCGACCTCCGGCTTCCTGCCGCGCGCCCAGCTCAGTGCGCCCTCGACGGAGGCGCCGGTCAATGCATCGACGACGTGGGCTGGCACCTGGTGGTCCGGCGACGAGCAGACCATCACCATCCGGCCGAAGCCGGACGGCCGCATTGTGATCAAGGGAGTCGCCACCTGGGGCGGACACGACCCTGAGCGGGTCAAGCGTGGCGCCGTCAACGCCGGTAACCTCAGCGCCGAGGTGTCAATCGCCGACGGCATCGCGGCATTCACCGACGACGGCGAAGGTGCGACAAAGCCGTTCGACCTCAAACTACCCGACGACGGCGGCGTCTGCCGAGTCAAGCTGTGGCGCCTCGGGCCCTATCTCGTTGTTGCCGACAATCTGGGCTGCGGTGGCATGAACGTCACCTTCACCGGCGTGTACCGCAAGACCGAGTAAGGCTGGTCGAGGATCAATTAGCGGGGCGATTTTCGTGAAGCGCGTAGGGCGGATTAGCGCAGCGTAATCCGCCATCTCTCCGCAGCGACGGTCTTCACCGCCGTTCTCCAAATCCGCCCGAAATGTGCTCCACGAGCAGACTTTGCCGTCGATCCAGCAGGTTCACGAAGAACCTGGACCCGCCGGGGATGAAGGCGCGACGATAGTCATGGGCCACGATCCGCCAGCGCTCGTGAAGCGGTGGCGGATTACGCTCCGCTAATCCGCCCTACGGCCTGGTCAGACCTGCACGCCCGCGATGCTGCACGTGGCGTCAAGGCCACGATGAGGGCGGCCAGAATATTGGTTGCGGCGCTGGCAATGATCGGGAGTTCGTAGCTGTGGCTGAGATCAAAGGCGAATCCGGCGGCGCTCGGGCCGATCAGCGTGCCGAACGCAACGCTGGTGTAGAGCACGCCGATGATGCCGGAGACATTGCGGCCGCCGAAATAATCCATCACGACCGCGGGCAGCACCGCCACCCAACCGCCGTAGAATACGCCGAAGACGAACGCGAAAACGGCCAAGGACCAGACGTCGGCCGAAAGCGCCCAGATCGAAAGCGATATGCCCATGCCGATGAACATCATCAGCAGCGAACGCTCGCGGCCCATGCGATCGGCGATTGCTCCGAGGAAAAAGCGGCCAGCGGTGCTGCCGATTCCGATCACGCTGAGCAATAGGGCGGCCATGGAGGCGGCGATATCGTGATCCCGCGCAAAAGGCACCAGGTGCACGAAAGGCACGAAGACGCCGAATGAGCAGATCAGACAGGCCGCATAAAGCCCGATGAAACGCCGCGACCGGATCGCATCGCGAACCGAAGTGCCGCTCGCCTGCACGGTTTGCGCCTGCTCATCGCCATCAGGATTGAAGCCGCGGCCCTGCGGATCATTCTCGATCAGCAATGCCATCCCGCCGCCGGCCACGAGTGCGAGCACGGCGAGCACGAGATAGGCGCCGCGCCAGCCGAGAGCGGCAATCAGGAATGAGGCCAGCGGCGGCATCACCAGCGTGCCCACCCCGATGCCGGCAACGGCCAGCCCGGAGGCAAAGCCGCGGCGGCGCACGAACCAGCGCTGCACGGCCCCGATCGCGGGCACATAGGCGCAGCCGCAGCCAAGTCCGACACCGAGGCTGTAGGCCGCATAGACCTCGACCAGATTCTGCGCCGCGCTGGCAAGCGCCAGCCCAACGCCAAGCAGGACCATGCCAATCACGGCGAGCAGACGCGAGCCGAAGCGATCGGCCAACGGGCCGCTGATGATCCCCAGCCCGAAATACAGAAAGCCGGCCAACGAGAACACCAGCGAGACCGAGCCGCGCGAGGCGCCGAAATCGCGCTGAAGCTGCTCGAGGAACGCACTGAACGTGTAGGCGCTGCCAAAGCCCAGGAATGTGATGGCGAAAGCGGCCGCAACCACCCACCAGCCATAGAAGATGCGCGGTTCCGCGCGGGGCGTTCGGGGGTTCATGATGGTCTCCTGCGTGGTGTGCACACCGGTAAACTAGATATACAGGTGTCTGTTGCAAGAAACCGGTAAAAATGATTTAATAGTGTTCGATGTCGAGGCAGTCGCGAAAGTTCCAGGTCCGGATGCGCTGGCCAATCTCTATGATTTCGCCAACACGCTCGACGTACGGCATTTCACGCATCACGGCGTGCCTCACCGGCAGGACGATGAGCTGACGAGCGCGCAGGCTCTCGCCGTCTGGATGGTGCAGCGCAAGCTCGCGCGGCCGGACGCGAAAATCACGCCGGCGATGTTCGAGGCGGCGCTCGCCTTGCGCGCGAGCCTGCGCGACTACTTGCAGCACGATCCGGCGAAACGGCGGAGCAAGAGCGCGACCGGCGCGCTCAACGCGGCGATCGCCTCTTTCCTGCTTCGTGCCGAGCTCGGCAACGAGGCAGCGGCTGCGCTGCGGCCTGTTCGCGACGATGCGCTTTCAGGATTGTCCGTCGTCGCCGCCGAGCTTTATGACGGCGCGCGCGATGGATCATTGGATCGGCTGAAGATGTGCGCTGCGGACGAGTGCCGGCGGGTGTTCTTCGATCGCTCCAAGCCGGCAACCCGGCGCTGGTGCATGTCAAACCTGTGCGGCAATCGCGTCAAAACCAGAGCCTATCGCGAACGTCAGCGCGTAGTGCGGATTTGCGAAGCGTAATCCGCCGCGGTTCATCGACGGCACGCTTTGTCTAGTTCGGCATGGCCACGATCTTACGAACCCGCGAGCGCTTCGCCGAAGCAATGGCGGATTACGCTCCGCTAATCCGCCCTGCGATCTCTACCCCTTGCGCTTCGCCGCTTCCTGCAGATCCGGCGCGTTCACGGCCGGAATCGCCACGCGGCCCGGGCCGGTCTGCGCGAGCGCAGCGGCGGCCTTGTCGTTGGCCATGATCTTGGCCATCACGGCCTGGCCTGCGCGCTCGAAGATGGCGCGGTTTTCGATGACGAATTTCTGCGAGCGGCGCAGGCCGTCGATATAGCCGTTGATCTCCGGCACCACGTAGCGCGCCACCATGTCCCAGCTCCGGCGCGAAGCTTCCGGGTTGGCCCAATCATGCACGAAGCCGATGATGGCGCCGACGCCGCCCGAGACTTCCATCAGGTCCTTGATGGTCTTCACGAGGTCATCGGGGGTGCCGATCGTGGAGGCTGCGCCTTCGACGAAAGCGGTCTTGTCGACCGCCTCGTCAGGCGAAGAGAACGGCTGCAGGCCGGGTCGCATCAAGGTGCCGACGTTATATTCGTTGTGCCAGCGCATCAGGCCGGGACCGGCTTCGCGCCGCGCCTGCTCGCGGCTCTCGGCGATGTGCCAGGACAAGAGCACACGCCAATCGGCGCGGCTGACAGTGGTGCCGTGCTGCTTGGCCGCATCCTCGGCGAACTGCCATTGCTGCGGCAGCGCCATCAGGCCCTGGGTCGACATCGAGCCCAGCGAGATGATGCCGATGCCGTATTTGCCGGCGAGCGTCATGCCCGAGGGCGAGATCTGCGAGGCCACCACGAACGGCATCTCCTCCTGCAAGGGGAGGATCTGCAGCGCCGCGTCATTCATCGTGAACCAGTCGCTCTTCGCCGTGACGCGCTCGCCGTTGAACAGCCGGCGGATGATGGCGATCGCCTCGTCCTGGCGGTCGCGCTGCATCATCGGATCGATGCCGAGCGTGTGCGCATCCGAGGCCAGCGCGCCCGGACCCGAGCCGAAGATGGCGCGGCCGCCGGTCATGTGGTCGAGCTGCACCATGCGCTGCGCGACATTGAAGGGATGATGATAGGGCAGGGAGATCACGCCGGTGCCGAGCTTGATGCGCTTGGTGCGCTCGCCGGCGGCGGCGAGGAACATCTCCGGCGAGGCGATCATCTCCCAGCCGCTCGAATGGTGCTCGCCGCACCAGAACTCGTCATAGCCGAGATCGTCGAGCTGCTCCACCAGATCGAGGTCGCGGCGGAACTGCAGCATCGGGTGCTCGCCGATCGGATGGTGCGGAGCAAGGAAGGCTCCGAACTTCAGGCGCGCCATGGCGTTCTCCCGGATGGAACTTCGCTGTTAGGTATTGTTTGCCCGGAAGGCTACGTGCCGACCGCGCGTTAGGCAATCATCATTAGATCACGACCGCACAAGGCAAATTGCATGTAAGTCGGTAGCGTCTGGCTGCGGCCGGACCAGCTACAGAGACGCCGTGCAGTGCATTGCTGTCTCAACACAACCAGTCGTCCCGGCCTTGAGCCGGGATCCATAACCATCGGCCGTCGTGTTGCGAAGGCTGATCATGGAAATCTCGCCTCAAACGTCGGCCGGAGTATGGGTCCGGGGTCGGCGCGCTGCGCGCTTGCCCGGGACGACATCGGATATGATCTCGGGCAGCTACCCTCACCGAAGCCATGAAATCTATGAACGCGCCGGCGGCACGACTTGTTTACCTCTCAGGTAATCGCCGGCACGACCGACGCCCGCTACGTCTAGGTCTGCACAGTTTGGCAGGTGTTCATTCCATGCATCAGATGGTCTCAAGCGGCGTGGAGTCGTCGCGGCGCTGGTGGGTGCTGGCGACCGTGGTTGCGGCCCAGTTCATGTTCGGTGTCGATGCCTTTGTGGTCAATGTCGCGCTGCCGACGATCGCGGCCGAGCTGCACGCGACCCCGGCGCAGATCGAATCGGTGGTCGCGATCTATCTGATCGCCTATGCGACGCTGGTCGTGACCGGCGGCCGGCTCGGCGACATCTTCGGTATCAAGCCGGTTTTCATCACGGGGGTTGCCGGCTTCACGCTGACGTCGCTGTGGTGTGGCCTTGCGCAATCCGGACCGGAGCTGATCCTGGCGCGTCTGGCGCAGGGCGCGACCGCGGCGCTGATGGTGCCGCAGGTGCTGGCGACCTTGCATCTCTTGTTCCCCGATGACGCGCGCAGCCGCGCCTTCGGCATCTACGGCATCGTGCTCGGGCTTGCGGGCGCTGCCGGCTTCCTGCTCGGCGGCGTGCTGGTGACGCTCGATCTCGCCAGTCTCGGCTGGCGCGCGGTGTTCTTCGTCAACGTGCCCTGCGGCGCGCTGATCATCGCGGCCGCGCTGCGTATCGTGCCGCAGGTGCCGCGCCGGGCCGGCGTGCGGCTCGATATTCTCGGCGCGTGCGTGCTGTTCATCGGCCTGCTCTGCCTGATGGGGCCGCTGCTGTTCGGCCATGACCTGCACTGGGCGCCCTGGCTATGGCCGGTGATGGCCTCTGGCGGCGGCATCATCGCGGGCTTCATTCGCCTGGAGCATGCGGTCGCGCGGCGCGGCGGCATGCCGCTGATCGATCTTGCGCTGCTCGAAGATCGCGCCTTCATGCGCGGCCTTGGCGCCGCGTTCTGGTTCTTCTTCGCCAATCTCTCGTTCTACCTGGTGATGACGATATACATGCAGATGATACTGCAGGTCCCGCCGCTGCAGGCGGGCATGGTGTTCCTGCCGCTGGCGCTCACCTTCGTCGTCGCCTCGCGGCATGCGGCTTCGCGCGCCAGGCATCGCGGCATGATGGTGCTGATCGAAGGCTGCGCGCTGCAGATCGTGGGCCTCGCCGCGCTTGCGCTCACTGCAACGATCGTCCCGGTGCCAGGTGCGAGCGCGTTCGCGGCGCTGCTGATGATCTTCGGCTACGGCCAGGGCATGGTGATGGCGCCGCTCTCCAGCATCGTGCTCGCGACAGTCAAGCCGGCCAGCGCGGGCGCGGGCTCGGGAATCTATGGGACCGTGGCGCAGGTCGCCAATGCCGCCGGCGTCGCCGCAATTGGCGCGGCCTATTTCGCGGCCGAATCAGTTTGGCATGCGAGAGTTGCGTTCAATGTGTCGCTCTCGCTGTTCGCGATGTCGATCGTCACAAGTGCCGTATTTCTGTCATTGCTGCGCCGCGTCACAAATTGATCGTGACATTTTGAGCGCAGCACGCGCGAAATTCACGACTGATTTTCTGCCGATCGCAGACCGGTGGGTTTTTGTTTGCGTCGCAGCAACTATCTGGGTCATGGTGGATTGATCCATCGCGCCCCAGGAGTCGCCGGTGTCTCTCGCTGAAAATGTTGAATATCTACGCCGGCTGCGGGAGCTGAACGGCATCACCGGGTTCGCCGATTTCCGCGGCGAGCCGCGGCCTGTGCCGGACAGCCCGTTGATCGAGATCGAGCGCTTCGGCTCGAATCCCGGCAAGCTGAAGATGTTTTCCTATGTGCCGGCGCAGCGTCAGCCGCTGCTGCCGCTCGTCGTCGTGCTGCACGGCTGCGGGCAGAGCGCGGCGGACTATGATCTCGGCGCCGGCTGGTCGACGCTCGCCAAACATTACGGCTTTGCGCTGCTGTTGCCCGAGCAGCAGCGCGCCAACAATGCGCAGCGCTGCTTCAACTGGTTTCAGTCCGAGGACATCACGCGCGGCGAAGGCGAGGTCGGCTCGATCCGGCAGATGATCGCGAAGATGGTGGCGGATCGCGCCATCGATCCGCGCCGGATCTTCATCACCGGCCTCTCCGCGGGTGGCGCCATGAGCATGGCGATGCTGTCGGCCTATCCCGAGCTGTTCGCCGCCGGCGCTGTCATCGCGGGCCTGCCATTCGGCGTCGCGCGCAACATGCGCGATGCGCTGCTGCAGATGCGGATGCCCTCGCCTCGCGACGGCCGTGAACTCGGCAATCTCGTGCGCCGCCAATCGTCGTTTCGCGGGCGCTGGCCGAAGCTATCGGTGTGGCACGGCACGGCGGACCGTACCGTGCATCCCGACAACGCCGACGAGATCGTCAAGCAGTGGCTCGACCTGCATCATCTGCCGCTCGGCCCGATGGCCGAAACCGATGTCGACGGCTATCCGCATCAGGTCTGGTGGAACGGCGACGGCGAGACGATGGTGGAGTCCTACACCATCACCGACATGGCCCATGGCACGCCGCTGGGCGTCGCCGAGAACGACAAGCGCTACGGCAAGCAGGGCCCGTTCCTGATCGACGCCGGCATCTCCTCGTCCTATCACATCGCGAAATTCTTCGGCGTGACCGACTGGATCCGGCAACCCAAGCAGGTGGCGGAATCGCCAAGCGCCAAGCTCATTCCGCAGGTGTCGCCGATCTCCTCGGTGCTGCCGAGCCTGAGCCGGATGCTGCGGCCGAAATCGGCCGAGACGAAGCCGGCGGGAGATTTGAAATCCGCCAATACGAACGCGGCAGATCAGAAACCGGCAAGTGCCCCGGCCTCCGTGGCCCGGGAGAAGGCCGAAGCCAAGCGCGAGACACGGCGTGCGCCGATCGATGTCGCCGCCGTCATCGAGCGCGCCCTGCAGGCTGCGGGGCTGAAGAAGTAGCGATTGCGCTTGATCTCGATCACATCTCGCCGGTGAGGAACGGATTCGTCCTGCGCTCCTGGCCGAAGGTCGAGCCTGCGCCATGGCCGCAGATGAAGCCGACATCGTCGCCGAGCGGCAGCAGCTTGTCCTTGATCGAAGAGATCAGCGTGGCATGGCTGCCGCCGGGCAGGTCGGTGCGGCCGACCGAGCCGTTGAACAGCACGTCGCCGACATGGGCGAAGCGCATCGCGGCATTGAAGTAGGCGACGCTGCCGGGCGAGTGGCCCGGGCAATGCAGGATGTCGAACCCGATCTCGCCGATCTCGACCCGGTCGCCCTCCTCGAGCCAGCGATCCGGCGTGAAGTTGCGCACGCCGGTCATGCCGAAGCGCGCGCCGCTCTCGACGACATTGTCGAGCAGGAACTTGTCCGCCAGATGCGGGCCCTCGATCGGCACGCCGAGCGCCTCGCGCAGCTCTGCCGCGCCGCCGACATGATCGATATGGCCATGCGTCAGCCAGATCTTCTCGACGGTGACGCCGGTCTTGGCGATCGCCTCGCGAATGCGCGGTACGTCGCCGCCGGGATCGAACACGACCGCCTTCTTGGTCGTTTCGCACCACAGGATGGTGCAGTTCTGCTCGAACAGGGTCACCGGCACGATGATCGCGCCGGCCTTGGCCTTGGTGTCGTCTTGCTGGGTCATGCCGCCAAGCATGCCGATTTTCGTGCCCGCGCCAAGCGAAAAAGCGGGATTGTGCCGGCGCCGGCAAAGAGCGTCGGAGAAAAATGCGTCTGAACTTGCGGCCGGTTCCGGCGTTGGACGCGGAACGTTCTTCAAGCAGGATGGTCGTTCCGATGAATACGAGCGGACGCTGGTGGCGCGACGGCATCTTCTATCAGATCTATCCGCGCTCGTTCCAGGACAGCGACGGCGACGGGGTCGGCGACCTCACCGGCATCCTGCACCGGCTGCCCTATCTGCTGACGCTCGGCGTCGATGCGATCTGGTTGTCGCCGATCTTCGTCTCGCCGATGGCCGATTTCGGCTATGACATCTCCGACTACACCGCCATCGATCCGCTGTTCGGAACGATGGAGGACTTCGACGCGCTGGTGAAGGCCACACATGACAGCGGGCTCAAGATCATCCTCGATCTCGTGCCCAACCACACCTCCGACCAGCATCCGTGGTTTGTAGAGGCGCGGCGCTCGCGCGACAATCCGCGGCGCGACTGGTACATCTGGCGCGACGGCAAGCCGGACGGCGGCCCGCCCAACAACTGGCTGTCCGAATTCGGTGGCAGCGCCTGGCAGTATGACGAGGCGACCGGCCAGTACTACTATCACGCTTTCTTGTCGCAGCAGCCCGACCTGAACTGGCGCAATCCGGCGGTGCGGGCCGCGATCTACGACGTGATGCGGTTCTGGCTGCGCAAGGGTGTCGACGGCTTTCGCGTCGACGTGCTCTGGCATCTGGTCAAGGACGCCGAGTTTCGCGACAACCCACCCAATCCCGGTTATATCGAGGGCCGTCCGCCGAACGAGCGCGTGCTGACGCGCTACTCCGCCGACCAGCCCGAGGTGCATGACGTGGTCGCGGAGATGCGGCAGGTGCTGGACGCGTTCGGCGACCGCGTGCTGATCGGTGAGATCTATCTGCCCTACGAGCGGCTGATGGCTTATTACGGCAAGGATCTCTCCGGTGCGCATCTGCCGTTCAATTTCGCGCTGCTGTCGGCGCCCTGGCACGCGCGTGACATCGAGACCATAATCGAGGATTACGAGAGGGCCTTGCCGGAAGGCGCCTGGCCGAACTGGGTGCTCGGCAATCACGACCGGCCGCGGGTGGCGAGCCGGGTCGGAGCGGCGCAGGCGCGGGTTGCCGCGATGCTGCTGCTGACGCTGCGCGGTACGCCGACGCTGTATTATGGCGACGAAATCGGCATGCAGCAGGTGCCGATCGCGCCGGAGCAGGTGCGCGATCCCTTCGAGAAGAACGTGCCCGGCATCGGCGTCGGTCGCGACGGCTGCCGCACGCCGATGCAATGGAATGCGAACGCCAATGCCGGCTTCTCCAATGCGGCGCCATGGCTGCCGGTGGCAGAGAATTTCACCCATGAGAACGTCGTCAACCTGACCGCGGACAGACGTTCGATCCTCAATCTCTATCGGGCGCTGATCGCCTTGCGAAAGCAGCACGCCGTGCTGGTCAGCGGCCTCTATCGGGCGGTGGCGGCCCAGGGCGATCTGCTGCTCTATCGCCGCGAAGGTCATGGCGAGGTGCTCACGGTTGCGCTCAATCTCGGCGAGGAGCCGGTCGCGCTATCGACCGAGGGCCGCGGCCTCGACGGCGCGATCCTGCTGTCGACCGAGCTCGACCGTACCGGCGAGCGCATCCACGGTACGCTCGATCTGCGCGGCAATGAGGGCGTGGTGGTCGGATCGGGTTCGACGAAGCAAGCCTCATAAACGCCGTCGTCCCGGGCAAGCGCGCAGCGCGCCGACCCGGGACCCATAGCCACCGTCCCCTGTTTTGGGCACGATGATCATTGCCGGTCTTCGCAACACGATCGCCGGTGGCTATGGATCCCGGCTCGAGGCCGGGACGACACCGAGTTTGAAGCGATAGCCTTACTCAAAAGCCATGCGAGATGTCCGATCAACTAATCCGCATGCGCAGGCGCGCGCGCCGTCTTGTGGCGCTGCGACTTTGCATCGATATCGCCGCGGCGGAGCAGATAATCGAGGCCGCCGACGCGATACCAACGGTAGCCATAGGGCTCGAGCACCACCCTGTGACGGCCGCGCGCATCGGCGCGGCTGTGATCCTCGCTGAGCAGGTTGACCAGCAGCTTGCCGATATCGCCTTCGACCTCGGTCGAGAACGCGATCTCGCGGGGCTTCTCGTCTAGATTGTGCACGAACAGCACCGAATTGTTGCGCCAGTCGTAGCGCATGATCAGAACGGCCGGATCCTTGATATCGATCACCTCGAAATCGCCCCAGCCGACTTCCGGCACCTCCTTGCGCATGCGGATGATCCGCTCCGTCCAGTTCAGCATCGCGTTCGGATCGCGGCGCTGCTGGGCGGCATTGACATGCTCGTAGCCATAAGGCCCCTTGCTGATCACCGGCAGCGGCGGCTCGCCGCCATCGGTGAAGCCAGCCTGCGGCTCGGTCGACCATTGCATCGGCGTCCGCGTGCAGTTGCGCTCCGGCAGGCTGAGATCGTCACCCATGCCGATCTCGTCGCCATAGCGAATCACCGGCGTGCCGGGCAGCGTGAACATCAGGCTGTAGGCGAGCTCGATCCGTCTGCGGTCGCCCCCTAACATCGGCGCCAGGCGGCGGCGGATGCCGCGCTCGTAGAGCTGCATGTCCTTGTCCGGCCCGAACGCTTTGAAGACGGCCTCGCGCTGCGCCTTGGTCAGCCGCCCGAGATCGAGCTCGTCGTGATTGCGCAGGAAAAGTCCCCATTGCGCCGCGGCCGGCCGCGGCTTGGTCGCCTGCAGCGCTTTCGCCAGCGGGCGGCTGTCGCCGGAGGCCAGCGCATAGAACAGGTGCTGGTTGACATGAAAATTGAACATCATGTGCATGCGGTCGCCGTCGCGGCCGAAATATTCCAGGTCGGACTTGGGCAGCACATTGGCTTCGGCCAGGATAATGGCGTCGCCCTTGCGCCATTGCAGGAATTCCCGGAACGTCCGCAGCATGTCGTATTGCTCGACCGGCTTTTTCACCTTGGCGCCCTTGGTCGCGATCACGAACGGCACGGCGTCCATGCGGAAGCCGGAAACGCCGAGCTGGATCCAGAAGCCCATGATCTTGAGGATTTCCGCGAGCACCTTGGGATTGGACGTGTTGAGGTCGGGCTGGCAGTCATAGAAGCGGTGGAAGTACCAGGCGCGCGCTTCCTCATCGTGCGTCCAGGTCGATTTCTGGACGCCGGGAAACACCATGCCGGTATCGGCATTGGCCGGCTTCTTGTCGGCCCAGACATACCAGTCGCGATAGGGCGAGTCCTTTGAGCGGCGCGCCTCCCTGAACCAGGGGTGCTGATCGGAGGTGTGATTGACGACGAGATCGATGATGATGCGGATGCCGCGCTGCTTGCAGCCATGGGCGAATTCGACGAAATCGCCCAGCGTGCCGTAGCGCGGGTCGACGCCGTAATAATCGGCGATGTCGTAGCCGTCGTCCTTGCCCGGCGAAGGCTGGAACGGCATCAGCCAGATCGCGGTGATGCCGAGGCCATGCAGATAGTCCAGCCGTCGCGTCAGGCCCCTGAAGTCGCCGATGCCATCGCCGTTGGCGTCCATATAGGTGCCGACCGAGAGACAATAGATGACGCCGTTCTTGTACCAGAGATCGTCGATCATGAACGGTTGTCCCTCGCCTGTCGGATGTCACGCGGCCGCTTGTTAAGCAGCGTGGGCCGGCTCGGTTCCCGGTTCCGTCCTGAATGCCTGAGAACGCTTGGGCGGCGCGTGGAATCGGCTATGATGCGGGTCCCATGGACTCCTCAGCCCTCAAGATCATTCCGGATCGCCGACAGTCGGAAACCGCGCTTGCGGTCGCGCGCGGCACCTCGCGGCTGTTGCGTTCTCTGGGCTTTGCCACCATCAGCGAATTACCGCTGCCGTCGGGACGCCGCGCCGATCTGGTGGCGTTGAATGAGCGCAGCGAGATCTGGATCGTCGAGATCAAGTCCTCGCTGGAGGATCTGCGTGCCGACCACAAATGGGAGGACTACCGCGCCCATTGCGACCGATTGTTCTTCGCCTTCACGCAGGACCTGCCGTGTGAGATCTTCCCCAAGGGCACGGGCCTGATCGTTGCCGACGCCTATGGCGCGCATCTGCATTGCGAGGCGCCCGAGCACAAATTGCCGGCGCCGACCCGCAAGCTGATGACCGTGCGTTTCGCACTCGCAGCAGCCCAGCGCATGAACCGGCTGATCGATCCGCAGGGACATGCGGAATTTTGATTGCTCGACGGCGCCTCGGTTCGCGGCGGCCCCTTAACCTCGCCCCGCTTGCGGGGAGAGGCATAGGCCGCCGTTCGGCGGCCGCCCTAAGAACGCCGAAGCGAAGCTTCGGCTATGTTGCATCGAAAGATGCAATCCGGGTGAGGGGGTACAGGTCTAACTCATGTGCACCGATCGGGCGTCTGCCCCTCACCCCAACCCTCTCCCCGTAAGAACGGGGCGAGGGGGCGCACCGCGCCTGCCGCAAAGGCATTGCAGACGACTGATATGGACGTGCGCAATCGCTGGGTCGAACTACTGGCCGACTACTTCGGCGCGCGCTTGGCGAGGATGCGCTGCAGGGTGCGGCGGTGCATGTTGAGGCGCCGGGCGGTTTCCGAAACGTTGCGATTGCACATCTCGTAGATGCGCTGGATGTGCTCCCAGCGCACGCGGTCGGCGGACATCGGATTCTGCGGCAGCTCCGACTTCTCGGTCGAGGTCGAGAGCAGGGCGGCGACGACATCGTCGGCATCCGCCGGCTTGGCGAGATAATCGACGGCGCCCATCTTCACCGCGGTCACGGCGGTGGCGATGTTGCCATAGCCGGTCAGCACGATGGCGCGCGCATCGGGGCGCTTGGTCTTCAGGGCCGAGACCACGTCGAGCCCGTTGCCGTCACCGAGCCGCAGGTCGACCACCGCAAAGGCCGGCGCGGCCTTGCCGATCTGCGAGATGCCGTCGGCGACGCTCTCGCATGATGTGACCTCGAAGCCCCGCGTCTCCATTGCGCGCGACAGCCGCTCCAGGAACGGCTTGTCATCTTCCACGATCAGGAGCGAGCGATCGGGCTGGTTGGCGAGTTCGGCAATGGCGCTCACGGTCAATCCTCAACAGGCTCGAAATGATGACATTTCCCAGTCCACACCGATATATGGCGCCACGGGCGGGCCGTGCCAAGGCCGGCAGATACTGTTCGGTGCGGCCCTACGTCGCGCTCGAGCCTTGAATAGCCGTCGATTTTACCAAAGCGTGTTGAAGCGAAGCGGATACCGGTTCGCGAGAAGAATACACGTCAGAACAACGAACTAGGGTCTCCGTTCCGGCTCAACCGGAACGGAGGCTCTGACCTCGTCGTCTGCGGCCTCGAACCGGCGGCGCGGCCAGACGATACCGACCACGGCGCCGTGATCCGGAAAGGTGCGGTTGGTAAACGAGACCTTGGCGCCGGTGCGCTCCAGCAACGTGCGGGCGATGAACACGCCGAGCCCGAGGCCGCCGCTCTGCTGGGCATCGTCGGGTCCGCGGCGACGCGAGAGATAGGGTTGGCCGATCCGTTTCAGGATATCAGGCGCGAAGCCGGGACCGTCGTCGGAGACGATGATCTCGACGGTCTCATTATTCCACCACGCATTGACCTCGACCGCATTGCGGGCGAAGTCGACCGCGTTCTCGAGGATGTTGCCAACGCCATAGAGAATCGCCGGATTGCGCGTGCCGACCGGCTCGGGGCTGGCCGCAACCGCGATGCGGACCTTGATATCGACGCCGAAATCGCGGTGCGGCGCCACCGTCTCCTCGATCAGGGTCGACAGCTTCATGCGGTCGAACATCGATCCGGTCGACGAGAGCTGGGTGATCTTGCCAAGGATCTCGCGACAGCGCTGCGCCTGCTCGCGCAGGGTCTTGATGTCGGCGCCAACGGCGGCATTGCTCTGCAGCGCCTTCTCCAATTCGCGCGAGATCAGCACGATGGTTGCGAGCGGCGTGCCGAGCTCATGCGCGGCCGCGGCGGCGAGCCCGTCGAGCTGGGTCAGATGCTGCTCGCGCGCCAGCACCAGCTCGGTCGCGGCGAGCGCGTCGGCGAGCTTGCTCGCCTCCTCGGTGACCTGGAACGCGTAGAGGCTGGTGACGCCGATCGCGAGCGCGATCGAGAGCCAGATGCCAGCCAGATAGATCGGCGGCAGCATCAACGGCTCTTCGCTGTCCCAGGGCAGCGGCAGATGGAAGAAGACCAGCACCGAGGCGCAAGCCACCGCGAGCAGGCCGAGGCCGACGGTGAGCCGCACCGGCAGCGCGGTGGCCGCGATCAGCACCGGCACCAGGAACATGAAGGAGAACGGGTTCTCCAGTCCGCCGGTGAGGTAGAGCAGGGCGGAGAGTTCGATGATGTTGAGCGCGAGCAGGCCGCCGGCATGACGTGGCTCCAGCAGCTGCATCGGGTTGAAGGTGATCTGCAGCGCCAAATTGAGCAGGGCCGAGGCGCTCACGATGGCCAGACACGGCACCACCGGCAGATCGAATTCCAGGCCCTGCACCACGATGAAAATTGCGGCGAGCTGACCGAGCGCGGCGAGCCAGCGCAGCCGCAGGATGGTGTCGAGCCGGACGCGGCGTCGCGGGTGCCGGAAGTCCGTCTCGGGAAGATCTGTGATCGGCGTGTCGGTCATGGGGGGAACTTAATGTCCGCGCGCGGGGACGACAAACCAAGGATACCAGCGCTCGGCTGTTGCGCTCGGCGGCGCAATGCCGCAATGAACTGACCATGAAGGACGGCGATACAGACCCGACGACCTCGCCCGAGGCCGGCGCACAGGCGCCGGCGGCGATCGCGGTCGCGCATCTGACCAAGCAATACAAGACCGCGCGCGCGGTCGACGACATCTCCTTTCGCATCGAGCGCGGCAGCATCACCGGCCTGCTTGGCGGCAACGGCGCCGGCAAGACCACGACGATTGCTGTCATCATGGGGCTGGTGCTGCCGACCTCCGGGCGCATCGAGGTGCTCGGTCATCGCATGCCGGACGAGAGCGCGGCGGTGCTGGGGCGGATGAATTTCGAGAGCCCCTATGTCGACATGCCGATGCGGCTCACGGTGCGGCAGAACCTCACCATTTTCGGCCGGCTCTATGCCGTTCATGATCTGAAGGCCCGCATCGCCGAGCTCGCCGCCGATCTCGACCTGACCGATCTCCTCGACCGTCCCTCCGGCAAGCTCTCCGCCGGGCAGAAGACGCGGGTGGCGCTCGCGAAGGCCTTGATCAACGATCCGGAGCTGCTGCTCCTGGACGAGCCAACCGCCTCGCTCGATCCTGACACCGCGGACTGGGTGCGCAGCCATCTCGAGCATTATCGCAAGCGGCGCAACGCGACCGTCCTGCTGGCGTCGCACAACATGCTCGAGGTCGAGCGGCTGTGCGACCGCGTCATCATCATGAAGCGCGGCCGCATCGAGGACGACGATACCCCGGCGCAGATCATGGCGCGCTACAATCGCACCACGCTGGAGGAGGTGTTCCTCGACGTCGCCCGCGGCCGCAACCGGGAGGCCGCGCAATGAACAATCTGACCCTGCAGATCGCCCCGCACCGGATCGCGGCGATGATCCTGCGCTACTGGTACATCCTGCAATCGTCCTGGCCGCGCATGCTGGAGCTGGTCTACTGGCCGATGCTGCAGATCATCACCTGGGGCTTCCTGCAGACCTACATCACCGCCAACGCCGGCTACTTCGCCCGCGCCGGGGGCACGCTGATCGGCGCCGTGATCCTGTGGGACATCCTGTTCCGTGGCCAGCTCGGCTTCTCGATCTCGTTCCTGGAGGAGATGTGGGCGCGCAATCTCGGCAACCTGATGATGAGCCCGCTGACCCCGCTCGAGTTTCTGTTGTCATTGATGACCATGAGCCTGGTCCGGCTGGCGATCGGCGTGATCCCGATGACGCTGATGGCGATCGTCTTCTTCCACTTCAATGTCTATGGCCTCGGCCTGCCGCTGATCGCCTTCTTCTGTAACCTGATCTTCACATCCTGGGCGGTCGGCGTCTTCGTCTCGGGCCTCGTGCTTCGGAACGGATTGGGAGCCGAGGGCATTGTCTGGACGCTGATGTTCGCGCTGATGCCGCTCACTTGCGTCTACTATCCGGTCAGCGTGCTGCCGCAGTGGCTGCAACATGTGGCGTGGACGTTGCCGCCTACCTATGTATTCGAAGGGATGCGCGCGGTGCTGACCGAACACGTGTTCCGGACCGACCTGATGCTGTCGGCCCTTGCGATCAATGCCGTGCTGCTGCTGGCGTCGTTCGCAGCATTCCTTGCTCTTTTGCGCAGCGCACGTCGCGCCGGCTCACTGCTCTCAAGCGGCGAGTAATCCACATTTTCCCGTGAAAATCCGGGGAGTTCTGGCGCTTTCGGTGCGGCCACCGTGGTTACTGCGCATTGACGCAATATTACGCATTCGGCACTATGTTGCATCGCAGAGAGGATCAAACGCGAATGCCGATAGGTGAGTTTGGCGGCGCACCGCCACTGGCGTCAGAAGGCAGTCCGGCGCTGACGACGCCGATGTACTGGATGTACGAGATGGCTCACGCCTCGCTGAACCCTGCGCGGGCGGTGAGCGACGCCACCAAGATCCTGTTTCAGAACCCGCTCAATCCGTGGGCGCATACCAATGTCGGCAAGTCCATCGCGGCCGCCTGTGAGGTGTTTGAGCGCACCACACGCCGCTATGGCAAGCCGGAATGGGGCCTCGACACCACCGAGGTCAACGGCATCCATGTGCCGGTCGAGGTCCGCGTCGTCTGGGAAAAGCCTTTCTGCCGTCTGCTCTACTTCGATCGCAAGCTGACCCGGCCTTTGCGAGCGCCTGCGCCGCGGCTGCTGATCGTGGCGCCGATGTCCGGCCATTACGCGACGCTGCTGCGCGGCACCGTCGAAGCCTTCCTGCCCACGCATGAGGTCTACATCACCGATTGGGCCGATGCGCGCATGGTGCCGCTGGCGGAAGGCCGCTTCGACCTCGACGACTATATCGATTACGTCATGGAGATGCTGCGCGAGCTCGGCACCAACATGCACGTGATGGCGGTGTGCCAGCCGGCGGTGCCGGTGCTGGCGGCGGTCTCGGTCATGGAAGCCGAGCGCGACCCGTTCACGCCGATTTCGATGACGCTGATGGGCGGCCCGATCGACACCCGCCGCAATCCGACCGCGGTCAACAAGCTCGCGGAGCAGCGCGGCATCGACTGGTTCCGCAATCACGTCATCACCAAAGTGCCGTTCCCGCATCCCGGTGTCATGCGCAACGTCTATCCGGGCTTCCTGCAGCTGAACGGCTTCATCAGCATGAATCTCGACCGCCATGTCGACGCCCACAAGGCGCTGTTCGCCCACCTGGTGCAGGGCGACGGCGACCAGGTCGACAAGCACCGCGTCTTCTATGACGAATATCTTGCGGTCATGGATCTCGCGGCCGAATATTATCTGCAGACGGTGGAGACGGTGTTCATCCGTCACGCGCTGCCGAAGGGCGAGATGACCCATCGCGGCACGCCGGTCGATCCGTCGAAGGTGACGCGCGTCGCGTTGATGACCGTGGAAGGTGAGAAGGACGACATCTCTGGTCTCGGCCAGACCGAGGCAACGCACAGACTCTGCTCGTCGATCCCTGCACATCGACGCGTTCATTACGTGCAGCCTGGTGTCGGGCACTATGGCGTGTTCAACGGCTCTCGATTCAAGTCGGAAATCGTGCCACGCATCTGCGATTTCATGATGTCGGCACAGGATCCGAAGTCGTTGCTCTCGCTCGCCGCTGAATAGGCAGGAAACAGCGCGTTGCCGCGGTCGAATCCAAGCCCGCGGTAACGCCTTGATTTGACCGGCGAAACCCGGTTCCAACGCCTTTTGAAGGGGTGAATGTGGCGTCACCCCTTGAGCGTTGCTTTTGACTCCGGATTCACTGAAGAAGTTGACGGTGAGGCCCAATTTGTAGGAGCGCCAAAGCGCGCGACCCCAATATATTGGGCAAATGATTTGTTTTTGCGCCAAGTACTTTCCCTGGCGGTGGATGTGGCAAAGTCCGGGCGAACTCTTACCCCCCGGACTAAAAGATATGGCCACTCGCGCGCTACTTTATCGGCGGCCCGCCGAACCTTCGCGTCTTCTCGTCAAGCACGGGTCGCAAATCTACTCGATCAGATTACGCCGTCACCGCCGCGCGCGACGTTATACACTGCGAATTCATCCCTCGGACCGTGAAGCCATCCTGACGATGCCGCCGCGCGGCACCATCGTCGAAGCCAAGGACTTCGCGCAGCGCCACGGCGCGTGGATTGCCGCACGTCTCGGTCGTCTGCCGAAGGCTGCACCGTTTCTGCCCGGAACCGTGGTGCCGTTGCGCGGCATCCCACATCGCATCGTGCATCGCGCCGGCATGCGCGGCACCGTGTGGACCGAGACGCGCGACAGCGGCGAGAAGATCATGTGCGTCGCCGGCGATATCGCCCATATCGAACGCCGCGTGCACGACTTCCTCAAGCGCGAGGCGCGCCGCGACCTGCAGCGCGCGGCGGAAGCCTATGCCGACGAGCTCGGGGTCAGGGTCAAGCGTCTGTCGATCCGCGATCAGTCGAGCCGTTGGGGCTCGTGCACGTCCGCCGGCTCGCTGTCCTTCTCCTGGCGGCTGATCCTGGCGCCGCCCTTCGTGCTGGACTATCTCGCCGCGCATGAGGTCGCGCATCTGGTCGAGATGAACCACTCGCCGCGGTTCTGGAAGGTGTGCGGCCGGATCTGCTCCTCGGTCGAGCGCGCCAAGAAGTGGCTCGACACCTGCGGCAACGACCTGCATCGCTATGGGATCGACGACTGATCTCATCCCGTCCATCTTGGACCAAAAAACACGGCCCGGATCGATGATCCGGGCCGTACTTTTATGCGCGCGAGCGTCCGCGTCGCGGGGGGCTTCGTGCCGCGCTCAATATTGCGGTCCACGCGTCGAAAGTGCGGAAGGCGCAGGGATCATTAACCCGGTTGAAACGATGCGGGTCGGCGCAAGACGGCCGCCTACCGATTGCGGAGTATGCGCTGTGCCCACAAGCTCAATGTGCCATACCCAAAGGATGACAACGGAGATTGTCGCAGCAGCCTTGGTCCTACCGCCCGAACAGCCGATCCACCAGCCAGCCGTCGAGGCCCGCCGCTGCCTCTGGCCGCACGTTGGCGCGCTGTGCCGGCGCGGCGCGACCGCCGCCCGAATAGCCGCCGCCGCTCGCGTAGTTGGCGGACGGAGCAGGAGCTGATGGCGCGGTGATCTGGGCGCTGATCTGCGCCAGCGTCGGCACCAGGCCCGCACCTTGCGAATTGGGCAGCGCCGCCACCGGCACGCCTTGATGCGCCGCGCGCATGAAGCGCGTCCACACCTCGACCGGCAGGCCGCCGCCGGTTGCCTTCTTGGTCGGCGAGTTGTCGTCATTGCCGAGCCAGACGCCGGTGATGAGATGGGCCGTGTAGCCAACGAACCAGGCGTCGCGGAAATCCTGGCTGGTGCCGGTCTTGCCGGCCGCGACCCAGCCTGGGATCTCGGCCTTTCGCGCGGTGCCGGAGATCAGCGTCTCCTGCATCATCTGGTTCATCATCGCCACGTTCTGCGGTTCAATCACCTGCCCGAGCTGGTCCGGTTGGCGCAGATAGAGCAGCTTGCCGTCGAGCGTCTTGATCCGTGTCACCACATGCGGCGAGATGCCGACGCCGCCATTGGCGAACGGCACATAGGCGCCGACCAGCTCGAGCATCGATACTTCCGAGGTGCCGAGCGCGATCGACGGATTCGGATCGAGCTTGGAGGCGATGCCGAGCCGGTGCGCGGTGCGCACCACGTTCTTCGGCCCGACCTCGAGGCCGACCCGCACGGCGACCGTGTTCAGTGAATGCGCCAGCGCCTGGGTCAACGTCACCGGGCCGAAATATTCGCGGCTGTAGTTCTCCGGCTTCCAGCCCTTGAGGTCGAGCGGCGCGTCCTGGCGCACCGTGTCCGGGGTCAGGCCCTGCTCGATCGCAGTGAGATAGACAAACGGCTTGAACGCCGAGCCGGGCTGGCGCTTCGCGGTGACAGCACGATTATATTGGCTCTCGGCGTAGTTTCGACCGCCGACCATGGCGCGCACGGCGCCATCAGGGGTCATCGCTACCAGCGCGCCCTGGCTGACATTGAACTTGACGCTCTTGGCCGCGAGCTCGTCGATCACGGCCGATTCGGCAATGGTCTGCAGCTTCGGATCGATCGTGGTCTCGACAATGATCGACTGGTCGATCTGCCCGACGAGGTCGTCGAGCACCTCGCCGATCCAGTCCGCCACATAGTTGATGGTGCCGGCGCCGGCGGGCTTCATCGTGACGGCAGGATGGGCGATCTGCGCCTGCGCCTGCGCATCGGTGATGAATTTGGCGTCGGCCATCGCCGCCAGCACGGTCTGCATGCGCTTCTCGGCGCCTTCGGGATTGCGGTTCGGCGCCAGCCGCGACGGCGACTTGACGAGGCCGGCGAGCATCGCCGCTTCGCCGAGCGTGACATGCCGCGCCGACTTGCCGAAATAGCGCTGCGCCGCGGCCTCGACGCCATAGGCGCCGGAGCCGAAATAGACCCGGTTCAGATAGAGCTCGAGGATCTCGCGCTTGGAATATTTGCGCTCCAGCCACACCGCGAGCTCCGCCTCCTGCAGCTTGCGCGCCATGGTCCGCTCCTGGGTCAGGAACAGGTTCTTGGCGAGCTGCTGCGTCAGGGTCGAGCCGCCTTGCGAGACGCCGCGATGCAGGATGTTGGTCACCAATGCGCGCGCGATGCCGATCGGATCGATGCCCCAATGCGAATAGAAGCGTCGGTCCTCGATGGCGACGAAGGCCTTCGGCAGATAGGGCGGCAGGTCCTTCAGCGCGACATTGGCGCCGGCCATCTCGCCGCGCTGCGCCAGCATGCCGCCGTCGAGGCCGACGATCTCGATCGTCGGCGGCCGCTTGGGGATTTCCAGCGACTGGATCGGCGGCAGATGCGCGCCGGCCCAGACCACGACCCCGACCAGCGCAATCACGCCCCAGATGCCGCAGACCAGCGCCCAGTAAGCCATCCGTCCGATCGACATGCCGATGCGCGCTTTGCTCCCTCGCTTGCTGGACTTCGACGTGCGCGGCTTCGGCTCGCGCGGCGGTGGCGGCGCGTCGTCCTCATCCTCGTCGTCGATCACTACTTTGCGCTTGGGCATCGCTTTCTTGGGCGTGTCATCGTCCGCAGACGGGATCCGGTCCTGGGGATCGAGGCGCAGATCCGCCATCGCCGCGGCGAGGCCGAAGCGCGGCTCCTTGCGTCCGCCGCCTTTTTTCCGTCCCCACGCCATCCACCGATACGCCCGCGACCCGCCATTCGAGCCACCGTAGCGGCCGGAGTTTAAGGCTCAGTTGAGGGAAGATTAACGCGAGATGAGAGCTTTCACCGCGCTGGCGGGCGGTTATGGTTAACCCAAAGTAAAGAGGAGGACGCATGGGCCATATCGATCCGACCAGGGAGGTCTTCGCCGCCTTTCGCGCCAATGACCGCGAAGGCCCGATCCACATGCTCAACCTGGTGCGCCTGCGCAAACAGGCTGCCTATCCCGATGGCCGGGCGGCGAGCGGCGCTGAGGCTTATGCGGCCTATGGTCGCGACAGCGGCCCGGTGTTCAGACGGGTGGGCGGTCGCATCGTCTGGCAGGGCCGCTTCGAGTTGATGCTGATCGGACCGCAGGAGGAGTATTGGGACCACTGCTTCATCGCCGAATATCCAAGCGTGGCCGCTTTCGTCGAGATGATCCGCGACCCCGTCTATCGCGAGGCCGTCAAGCATCGCCAGGCAGCGGTGGAGGACTCCCGCCTGATCCGGCACGCCGTTCTGCCGATCGGAGAGAATTTCGGCGAGGTGCCGGCGCCGTAGCGCCGCAGCAATAGCGTCTCAGTAGTCAGTAATATGTATCGAATGGCCTCGCCATACGAACGGTGCGTTCCCTCCCCCCTTGTGGGGGAGGGCTAGGGAGGGGGGTAGCTCAGACGGCGGTGCTCGTGGCTACCCCCCTCCCCAACCCTCCCCCACAAGGGGGGAGGGAGCTCACTTGTGCGCGCGGCGAGAATGGCCTTTCGCGGCGCCATGCAGAGCGTCTCCAGGCCGCAGCCCCCCTGTCGCCGGTGATCGGGCCGGTCCGCTCTGAGCGCTCGCCGTTGAGCTCATCACGACAGGCTGATTCCGTGCGACTACATGCTTGCGCATCACATAAGTATATGCTTATGTATCGGCATGATCGAGAACGATATCTTCAAGGCGCTGTCTGATCCGACGCGCTGCGCGATCTTCGAGAAGCTGGCAAATGGCAGCATGAACGCCAGCGCCTTGCGTGAGGGGATGGCAATCAGCCAGCCGGCGATGTCCCAGCACCTCGCGGTTCTCCGCAATGCAAGGCTGGTGCGGGAAGAACGGCAGGGCCGTTTCGTCAACTACGAGGTCGATCCGGATGGTTTGGCGCTCATCGCCCGCTGGCTGGCGAAGTATCGCGCCTACTGGCCGGCGCGCGTCGATGCTTTGAAAGCTCTGCTGAAGGACATGGACCAATGAACGACACCAAGGCTCAAGCGCAGACCAAGGATCTGGTGCAGGAGTACGAACTCGATGCGCCGCCGGAAAAGGTCTGGCGGGCGATCAGCATTCCCGCCCTGCGCGAGGCTTGGCTGCCGAAGGGAGACTTGGCCGATGCCGCGCCGATCTCCTCAAAGCCGGGCGAAGAAGTTCGCTACCGCCTGCGCGAGGACGAGCCGCCGTTTCTCGAAAGCATCGTGACGTTTCAGGTCAGCCCCAACGCCGACGGCGGCACCCGGCTGAGAATCATTCACGGACTGGTCGGCGCCAGCCTGATGTCGCGGATGCCGCGGGCAGCCAACAGCAACGTGCGCTGCGTCATGCGCGCCGCCTGACACTTTAATCCAGCAAAGACATGCCTGAAAACGGGAGTTCGCGCATGCGCGAAGCGATGCAACTCGTCCCCATGGTTGTCGAACAATCAAGCCGGGGAGAACGGTCCTTCGATATCTATTCCAGGCTGCTGCGCGAACGGATCGTGTTCCTGAACGGCGAAGTCAACGACACGGTGTCGGCCCTGGTCTGCGCGCAGCTGCTGTTTCTCGAGGCCGAGAATCCGAAGAAGCCGATCCATCTCTACATCAACTCGCCCGGCGGCGTCGTCACCAGCGGGCTGGCGATGTATGACACCATGCAATACATCCAGGCGCCGGTGCACACGCTGTGCATGGGAACGGCGCGCTCGATGGGGTCCTTTCTGCTGATGGCGGGCGAGCCGGGCCAGCGCGCCGCGCTGCCCAATGCGAGCCTGCATGTCCATCAGCCGCTCGGCGGCTTTCAAGGGCAGGCGTCCGATATCCTCATTCATGCCGAGGAGATGCAACAGACCAAGCGCCGTATCATCAGGCTCTACGCCGAACACTGCGGACGTACGTTCGAGGATGTCGAGCGCACGCTCGACCGCGATCACTTCATGACCGCGAACCAGGCATTGGAATGGGGTCTGATCGACCGGGTCGTCAGCCAGCGAGAGGCGGGGGTCGAAACGCGAGCCTTGTCTTAGCGGCAGAATAAGGTTCGCCGGGTGACGAGATCACCTACGGCGATGGCCCTGGCGCACATAATCGCGATCCGACGCTTGCGTTCCCTCCCCCCTTGTGGGGGAGGGGGCTCATTTGCGTGCCGGGCGAGAATGACCTTTCGTCACGCCATACGGAGCATTGCCTAACCCGCCGGGCCCGCGTCCTCCAGGATCGGGCCGAACAGCTCCCAGCGCTCGCCATTGAACTTCATCATCTGCAGCTGCTTGTTGACGCGGTAGTCGGTCGGCGAGGTGTTGATCTTCATGCCGGGCAGCGAGAAGTCGCCGGTGACGTCCTTCAGCGACGCCGCCTGCTTCATCACGTTCTCGCGCGTCAGGTTGTCGCCGCACATCTGCAGCACCGTGACCAGGAGCTGCGCAGTCGAATAGCCGTAGGTGTTGAAGTTCGAGTTCTTGTCGCCCTCCGGATAGTACTTCGCCATGAAGTCGAAATAGCGCTTCATGCCGGGATCGTCCTTCCAGGTCGGATCGAGCGGGTCTTTGCCGTAATTGACCGAGATGACGCCTTTGGAGGCCTCTAACCCGGCCGGCTTCAGCACGGCGCCGACAGAGGTCGCGTTGATGTCGACGATATGCACCGGATGCCAGTCGAGCTCGTTGACCTTCTTGATCGCCTGCGCCGCCTGCTTGGGGGTGGACGCGGAGAACAAGAGGTCGGCGCCGGCGGATTTCAGCTTCAGGATCTGTGAATCGATCGTGGGATCGGCGACCTCGTAGGACGCCTCCGCCACGATCATGCTCGAGGCCTTGCCGCCGAGCCCGGCCTTGATGCCGTTCAGATAGTCCTTGCCGAGATCGTCGTTCTGATAGAGCACGCCGATCTTAGCGTTCGGATGCTCCTTCAGAATATACTGGCCGTAGATGCGGCCCTCGGTGAAGTAGTTGGGATTATATCCCATCGTCCACGGAAAGTTCTTCGGATCGGTGAACTTGGTCGCGCCGGTGGCGGCGAACAGTTGCGGCACCTTCTTGGCGTTGAGATATTTCTGCACGGCGGCGTTCGAGGGGGTGCCGATGATCTGGAAGGTCAGCAGCACCTCGTCGTCCTCGACGAGCTTGCGCACCTGCTCCACGGCCTTCGGCGGTGAATAGGCGTCGTCATACTGGACCAGCTTGATCTTGCGGCCGTTCACACCGCCCTGCTCGTTGATCATGTTGAAGTAGGCGGCCTGGGTCTTGCCGATCGAGGCATAGGCCGAGGCGGGGCCGGAAAATGGCACGGTCTGGCCGATCTTGATCTCCGTGTCGGATGCGCCGGGATCATACTTCTTCTGCGCAGTGGCGGCGGAGGCCGACAGCGCAATCGTGAGCACGGCGGTGCCGGCAAGACGGATCAATCCATGTGTCATGGGATTTTAGTTCCTCCTGATGGTCATTGTGCCGATGGCTTTTTGTCGGGGTGCCACCGCTGCCGACGATTGTGGAGGAAATTTCCTGCAAAGCAAGGCAGGCAGCACGGTGGACGGTGCCGGATTCCGGGTGGACGCGGCAGCAGTCACGACGGAGACTGCCGCGTTGCGCCACTAATGCTGTGACATGGAAAATGCCCGAACGCCGCCCACTGGCCGGCAGGCCGGCCCAGACCTTTGGCCTCGACCGCTCGATAACGCCGATCGGCACCGCGCTGCTCGTCACCGATGAGGCGGGCGTGCTCCGTGCGCTCGACTGGGAGGATTACGCGCCGCGCATGAAGGATCTGCTGCGCCGGCACTATGGCGAGGTGGTCCTGCAGGAGAGGCCGGCGCCTGCCGCGCTGTTGACGGCGCTGACAGGCTATTTCAAAGGCGATCTGGATCGGCTGTCGGATATTTCATGGCGGGTGGGCGGAACGCCGTTTCAGCGGAAGGTCTGGTCGGCTCTCCCTCGTATTCCCGCCGGTAGAACCATGAGCTACGGCGCAATGGCCGCGCAGCTGCAGGTGCCAAAGGCAATGCGCGCGGTCGGCCACGCCAACGGCGCCAACCCGATCAGCGTCGTGCTGCCCTGCCATCGCCTGATCGGCGCGGACGGCAAGCTCGTCAAATATGGCGGCGGCCTCGCACGCAAGCGCTGGCTGCTGCGCCACGAGGGCGTGGAGGTTTGACGTGCATGGATAAGGCGATCTTTCGCGGCATCGGAAGTGCACCCTCTGTTGCGAAAGAGGGGCCACGGCATCGTGGCAACAGATCGGTTCAGGAAATGTAGCGCTGGTCGTGATTGCGCCCTCTCCCCTTGCGGGAGAGGGCAAGACGGTGTTGCCACATACAAACTCGGGTGAGGGGTTTCTATCGGCTTCCGCAGGTGCGGAGACAGACCCCTCACCCGGTTTCTCACTTCGTGAGAAACCACCCTCTCCCACAAGGGGAGAGGGTGCACCGAGTTCGTTGCGGGCGTTGCGCCAACTTCAAGCGTACTACGCGGCCGGCTGCGCCGCTGCCTCGTCGCTTGATAATAGATGCAGCAGTGCACTCTTGATCGCGGCCTGGCGGGTCGGGGCGTTGATCTGGGCACCCAGCAGATCGGTCACGTAGAACACGTCGCGGGCGCGCTCGCCGAAGGTCGCGACATGGGCCGAGGCGATGTTGAGGTTGAGCTTGGAGATCGCGGTGGTGAGCTCATAGAGCAGGCCGGGGCGATCGAGGCCGGAGACCTCGATCACCGTATAGAGCTCCGACCATTGATTGTTGATCGTCACCTCCGGCTCGACCGAGAACGCCTTGTGCTGCTTGCCGCGGGTGGCGCGGCGCGCCACCGCGTCGGGCAGCCGCAGCTTGCCTTCCAGCACCTGCTCGATGGTCTCGCCGATCCGCGTTGCGCGACGGCCTTCGTCCTCGTCGCGCTCATATTCCCTTGAGATCGCGATGGTGTCGAGCGCGCGGCCGTCGGTCGTGGTGTAGATCTGCGCGTCGACGATGTTGGCGCCGGCCGACGCACAGGCGCCCGCGATGATCGACAGCAGCCACGGATGGTCCATCGCCAGGATTGTCAGCTCGGTGACGCCGCGCGCCGGATCGAAGCCGACATTGATCGCGAGCTTGTGCCCGGCCTCCTCGCTCGCGCGCACGAAGCGGGCGTGGCGGATCTTGCGCGGCAGCTCGACCTTGAGCCAATAGGCCGGATAGTGCCGGCCGATATAGGTGTTGAGCTCGGCCTCCGGCCATTCGGTGAAGGCGATGCGGAATTCGGCCTGTGCGGCCAGCACGCGCTTGGCACGATTCACCTCGGAGAAGCCGCCGGTCAGCACCGGCTCGGTCTCGTAATAGAGCGTGCGCAAGAGCTGCGCTTTCCAGCCGTTCCAAACGCCGGGGCCGACGCCACGGATGTCGGCCGTGGTCAGAATCGCCAGCAGCTTCATCTGCTCCACGGACTGCACCACAGCCGCGAAATTCTCGATGGTGCGGCGGTCGGAGAGGTCGCGCGACTGCGCGACCGTCGACATGGTCAGATGCTCCTCGATCAGCCAGGCGATCAGCTCGGTATCGGCATTGCTGAAGCCGAGCCGCGGGCACAGCCGCCGCGCCACCTTGGCGCCCGCGATCGAGTGATCCTCCAGCCGTCCCTTGGCGATGTCGTGCAGCAGCGTGGTGATATAGATCACGGGCCGGTGCTCGGGGCGGATCTTGCGCATCAGGTCGGAGGCGAGCGCAAATTCCTCGATGCCGCCGCGCTCGATCTCCTGCAGGAATCCGATGCAGCGGATCAGGTGCTCGTCGACCGTGTAGTGATGATACATATTGAACTGCATCATCGAGACGATGCGGCCGAAGGCGCGGATGAAATGGCCGAGCACGCCGGTCTCGTTCATCCGCCGCAGCACCACCTCGGCGTCATTGGAGGTCAGGATCTCCATGAACAGCCGGTTGGCTTCCGGATTTTCGCGCAGGCGCGTATCAATCAGGCCGAGCGAGCGCGTCACCATCCGCATCGCATCCGGATGGAAGGCGAGATTGTTCTTCTGCGCCAGGCGGAAGATCCGGATCAAATTGACCGGATCGTGCTTGAAGACGTCAGGCGCGGCGAGATTGATGCGGTTGTGGTCGACAATGAAATCGTCGCTTTCCGGCACCCGCCGCCAGGTGTTGCCGGTCTTCAGCCGCGAGATCACCCGGCTCAGCACCGGCGCCGGCTTGGCCTGCTGGTCCTCCAGCTTGGCACACAGGATCGCGGTGAGATTGCCGACCTGCTTAGCGACCAGGAAGTAGTGCTTCATGAAGCGCTCGACATCCTGCATGCCGGGATGGCTGGTGTAGCCGAGCCGGACCGCGATCTCGCGCTGCAGGTCGAATGACAGCCGCTCCTCGGGCCTTCCGCTCAGGAAATGCAGGTTGCAGCGCACCGACCAGAGGAAGTCGGCGCAGCGGCGGAAGGTGCGGTACTCATGTGCGTCGAACACGCCGCGCGCCAGCAGCTCGTCGGTCTCGCGCACGCGGTAGACATATTTCGCGATCCAGAACAGCGTGTGCAGGTCGCGCAGCCCACCCTTGCCGTCCTTGACATTGGGCTCGACCAGATAGCGCGACTGGCCGGCGCGCCGATGCCGCTCCTCGCGCTCGGCGAGCTTGGCGGTGACGAACTCGGCCGCGGTGCCCTGCACGACCTCCTTGTCGAAACGCGCGACCAGCTCGTCGTAAAGCGGTCGGTCGCCGGCGAGATAGCGCGTCTCCAGGATCGCGGTGCGGATGGTCATGTCGCCGCGCGCCTGCCGGATCGATTCGTCGACCGAGCGGGTGGCGTGACCAACCTTCAGCCCCATGTCCCACAGGCAATAGAGAATGGCTTCGGCGACCTGCTCGCCCCAGGCGGTCTGTTTGTAGGGCAGGATGAACAAGAGATCGATGTCGGATTCCGGCGCCATCAGGCCGCGGCCGTAACCGCCAGTGGCCACCACAGCCATGCGCTCGGCGCCGCTCGGCACCTGCGAGCGATAGAGATGCTCGGTCGCGGCGGCGTAGAGGATGCGGATGACCTCGTCCTGCACGAAGCAGAGCCGCTCGGCGCAGTGCCGGCCGTGCCGGTCCTTCAGGAGCTGCGCCTGTGCCGCCTCCCGTGCTTTCAGGAGCTCGGCTTTGAGGAACTGCGCAACCGCCGCACGGAACATGTCCTCGCGGCCGGAATGCTGCTCGGCGAGCGCATCCACGGTCGCCGCGATGCCGGCGCTGTCGAAGCCGCTATCGGCTGCGGCCCTGGGGTCTGTCGTGAGGGTGTCCATGGATACAACCGGATATCGAACACGGCCTGTGCTGTCACGAAACATTCTCGTGGCGCGAAGCTGGCGTTTGTTCCCCGGGGCGAACGATCCGTGCTGCGCGGATGTAGGTGGGCCATAATGAATGTGCTGCGAACGGGCCAAGAAGAAAAGGTAATTCTCGTCGACCCCTGGTTTAACTCATTGAATGAGATGGATCTTTCACAAGAGCCGGGAAGGGGTCAGCATGGGCGGATTGTCAAGACGGGCGTTTGCTGCTGTTGCAGCTGTGTTTCTGATGGGGCCGCTCGGCGCGCGCGCCGCCGAGCCGCTGAAAGAGATTCGCATCGACTGGGCGACCTACAATCCGGTGTCGATAGTGCTGAAGCAGAAGGGCCTGCTCGAGAAGGAGTTCGCCAAGGACGGCATCAGCATCGTCTGGGTGCAGTCGGCCGGCTCCAACAAGGCGCTCGAATTCCTCAATGCCGGCTCGATCGATTTCGGCTCGACCGCAGGCTCGGCCGCGCTGGTCGCGCGGATCAACGGCAACCCGATCAAGTCGATCTATGTCTATTCGCGTCCCGAATGGACCGCGCTGGTGACGACCAAGGATTCCAAGATCAGTGGCGTTGCCGATCTGAAGGGCAAGCGCGTCGCGGTCACCCGCGGTACCGACCCGCACATCTTCCTGGTGCGCGCGCTGCTCGGCGCCGGCCTGTCCGAGAAGGACATCACGCCCGTTCTGTTGCAGCATGCCGACGGCAAGACCGCGCTGATCCGCGGCGACGTCGATGCCTGGGCCGGGCTCGACCCGATGATGGCGCAGGCCGAGATCGAGGAGGGCGCAAAACTGTTCTATCGCAAGGCCGACGCCAATACCTGGGGCATCCTCAACGTGCGCGAGCAGTTCCTGAAGGACCACCCGGACATCGTCCGTCGCGTGCTCGCGATCTATGAGGACGCGCGCAAGCAATCGCTGGCGAACTACGACGATCTGAAAAAGACCTTCATCGCGGTGACCAAGCTGCCGGAGGCGGTGGTCGACAAGCAGCTCAAGGAGCGCACCGAGCTGACCCACAACCGGATCGGCGCGCCCCAGCGCGAGTCGATCCTCGCCGCCGGCATCGCTCTGCAGCAGGCAGGGGTCATCGACGCCAAGGTCGACGTCAACGCCGCGCTGGATGCGCTGATCGACGACCAGGTGCCGCTGCCGACGAATTAGCTAGCTGCCGACCCTCACTAAACGTGTCGTCCCGGGCAAGCGAAGCGCAGACCCAGGACCCATAACCCCGGAGGTCCGTTTTGCGAGGATTGGAGCTCCAGCTCGCTTCAACTAAGCCCCGGGACGACACCGAGGGCGGGCGCCGCCGTCCTGTTGCAATTCTCTTTGAGACGCTTCTCACTATGACCATGTCAGCTGAATTGCACGCCATGCAACCGATCGAAGCGACCGTGCAAGCCACGTCCGCGGCGCGGCTGCGCCGTGTCGCGCGGCCGCTGCTCGGCCTGGTGCTGCCGCTGCTGTTCGCCGGCGGCTGGGAACTCGTGGTTGACATCGGCTGGTCGAGCGGCCGGCTGGTGCCGCCGCCGAGCCGCATCATTACGACCATCGCCGACCTCGCCCGCAGCGGCGAGCTCTCCCGCCACATCAGCGTGACGCTGGCGCGGGTCGGCATCGGCTTCGGCCTCGGCGTTGCCGCCGGCACGTTGCTGGGCGGCATCGGCGGCTATTGGACGATGGCGCGGCGGCTCATCGATCCGACCGTGCAGGCGCTGCGCGCGATCCCCTCGATCGCCTGGGTGCCGCTGTTCATCCTCTGGCTCGGCATCTTCGAGACCTCGAAGGTCGCGCTGATCGCGGTCGGCGTGTTCTTCCCGGTCTATCTCGGCCTGACGGGCGCGATCCTCTCGGTGGATCGCAAGATCGTCGAGGTCGGACGCATCTTCCGCCTGTCGGGGCCGGCAATGATCCGTCGCATTCTGCTGCCCGCCGTGCTGCCGGCCTATGTCGTGTCGCTGCGGGTCGCGCTTGGCCTTGGATGGATGTTCGTGGTGGCGGCCGAATTCATGGGCGCGTCGGAAGGGCTCGGCTATCTGCTGATTGACGGCCAGCAGCTCGGCAAGCCGGCGCAGATCGTCGCCGCCATCGTGATCTTCGCCATCATCGGCAAGGTGACCGACTGGCTGCTGGAGATCGGCACCGCGCCACTGTTGCGCTGGCAGGACAATTTCGCCCGCAATGGCGGAGGGCGCTGATGCTGTCGCTGCAATCCCTGGGTAAGATCTATCCGAACGGCGTCCATGCGCTGGAGCGGTTCTCCGCTGACATCGGCCATGGCGAGATCGTCGCCATCATCGGCGGCTCCGGCTGCGGCAAGTCGACCCTCTTGCGCGCGATCGCCGGCCTCGATCCGGCGAGCAGCGGCTCGGTCGAGCTGGATGGCGAGCGTATCACCGCGCCGCACGAGCGGATCGGCATCATCTTCCAGGAGCCGCGGCTGTTGCCCTGGCTTTCCGTCGCGGACAATGTCGGCTTCGGCCTGTCCGAAATGCCGGCGGATCGGCGCCGCGCCCGCGTCGCGCAGGCGCTCAGCCGCGTCGGTCTTGTCGAGAAGGCCAAGGCCTGGCCGCGCGAGCTCTCCGGCGGCCAGGCGCAGCGCGCGGCGATCGCCCGCGCTCTGGTCACGCAGCCCGAGGTGCTGCTGCTGGACGAGCCGTTCTCCGCGCTCGATGCCTTCACCCGCAAGGACCTGCAGGACCATCTGCTCGACCTCTGGGCCGACACGCGGCCCACGCTCATCATGGTCACGCATGATGTCGAGGAAGCCGTCGTGATGGCCGATCGCGTGCTGGTGATGCGGCCGCATCCGGGCCGCCTGTTCGAGGAGATCACCATCAACCTGTCGCGGCCGCGCGACCGCACCGCGCCGCTCTTCGATCAGTTCAAGCGCCACGTGCTGACCGCGCTCGACCGCTCGCTCGATCGTACGATGCGGGAGGCGCAGGGCAGAGGCGACGCCATGACTGCGATGTGGTGGTGACATCGGGAGCCGGTGTGGCTACATCTCTGCCGGAATAATCCGGGAGAGAACGACAATGGATGCCGCCGAGCTGCGCGCCATGCAGGCGCCGATCAAGGAACGCTACAAGGCCGACCCGTCGGCCGCGGTCATTACGCTGAAGGCCAAGGGCTCGGTCGACAATGACGGCCTCACCTGCAAGGTCGAGACCGGTCGCGCGCTGGCCATTGCCGGCCTGCATCCGGCGACCGGCGGCTCGGGGCTGGAGCTGTGCTCCGGCGACATGCTGCTGGAGGCGCTGGTCGCCTGCGCCGGCGTCACCCTGAAGTCGGTCGCGACCGCGATCGAGGTGCCGCTGACAAGCGGCGACGTCATCGCCGAAGGCGATCTCGATTTCCGCGGCACGCTCGGCGTCGACAAGGAGGCGCCGGTCGGCTTCCAGGAGATTCGCCTGCGCTTCGAGGTCGGCACCGACGCCCCGCAGGACAAGCTTGATCTGCTGCTCAAGCTCACCGAGCGCTATTGCGTGGTCTATCAGACCATCAAGAACGGCCCGAAGATCGCGGTGAGCATGAAGCGGGTTTAACTCCACTGTCGTCCCGGCGAACGCCGGGACCCATAACCACCAGCGCTGATGTTTGCGCAGGCTGGTCATTTTCGATCTTTCAATCTCATGACCGCCGGTGGTTATGGGTCCCGGGTCTGCGCTTCGCTTGCCCGGGACGACAGATGAATAATGTCCCTCGACCTCACCTTCTTTCTCATCCTCGGCCTGCGCATGGCGATCGCGGCGGCCTTCGTGGTCTCGGCCTCGATGGTTGCCGAACGCACTGGCCCGGTGATCGGCGCGCTGGTTGCGACCTTGCCGATCTCGGCGGGGCCGACCTACGTTTTCCTCGCCGTCGACCATGATGCCGCGTTCATCGCGCAGGGCGCGCTGATCAGCCTGCCGATGAATTCCGCCACCATCTTCATGAGCCTCGCCTACGCGGTTTGGGCGCAGCGGCGGAGCATGATCGTCAGCGCCGCCACCGCGATCGCCGTCTGGCTCGTATGCGCCATCCTCATTCGCCATGTGCACTGGTCGCTGGTATCAGGCGTTGCCATCAATGCCGCCACATTCGCGATCTGCCTGCCACTGCTGCAGCGCTATTGTCATGCCAGGATGCCACTGATCACGCGGCGCTGGTATGACGTGCCGCTGCGCGCCTCGCTGGTCGCAACCCTGGTCGCCACCGTGTCGACGCTGTCGGGATGGGTGGGGCCGACCGTCAGCGGCGTGCTGGCGGTGTTTCCGACCGTGTTCACCTCGATGATGCTCATTCTGCATCCGCGCATCGGCGGCCCGGCCACCGCGGCTGTCATGGCCAACGGCGCCTACGGCATGATCGGCTTCACATCGGCGCTCGGGGTGCTCGCGGCCACCGCGCTGCCGCTCGGCCCAGCCGCCGCGCTGAGTCTCGCGCTTGCGACCTGCGTGTTCTGGAATTTGGGCCTGTGGTGGTTCGGGCGGGGGAAGGCGGCGAAGTAACGGCACCGTCATTGCGAGGAGCGAAGCGACGAAAGCAATCCAGGATTTCTCCGCGTAAAGAAGACTGGATTGCTTCGCTTCGCTCGCAATGACGATAACTATGACTTCGATAGCTTCGCCTTCAGCGCGTAGAGCGCGTCCATGGCCTCGCGCGGGGTCATCTCGTCCGGATGCAGCGCTCTGACCGCGGCGATCAGCTCCTCAGCTTCCTTCGATATTGTGGGCTCGGCGGCCGCGCGCGCGGGCACAGCGAACAGCGGCAGGTCGTCGACCAAGGCGCGCGCGCTTTGGCCGCGATCCTGCGCCTCCAGCTTGGCCAGCACGGATTTGGCGCGGGCAATCACCGCCGGCGGCAGGCCGGCGAGCTTCGCCACCTGGATGCCATAGGAGCGGTCCGCCGAGCCCGGCAGCACCTCGTGCAGGAACACGACGTCGCCCTGCCATTCCTTCACGCGCACGGTGGCGTTGAACATGCGCGGCAGCTTGGCCGAGAGCGCCGTCAGCTCGTGGTAATGCGTCGCAAACAATGTGCGGCAGCGGTTGCTCTCGTGCAGATGCTCGATCGCGGCCCAGGCGATCGACAGCCCGTCGAAGGTCGCGGTGCCGCGGCCAATCTCGTCGAGAATAACAAGCGCGCGCTCGCCGGCCTGATTCAAGATTGCGGCGGTCTCGACCATCTCGACCATGAAGGTCGAGCGACCCCGCGCCAGATCGTCGGCCGCACCGACGCGCGAGAACAGCCGGTCGACGATGCCGATGCGGGCGCGGCTCGCTGGCACGAAGGAGCCGATTTGGGCCAACAAAGCAATGAGCGCATTCTGACGCAGGAAGGTCGATTTGCCGGCCATGTTTGGGCCGGTCAGCAGCCAGAGCTGGCCGCTCTTGTGGCCCGGCGTTGGTGATAAGTCGCAGGAATTGGCGATGAACGGCTGGCCATCGCGCTTCAAGGCCTGCTCGACCACGGGATGCCGGCCGCCTTCGATGGCAAAGCCGAGCGAACCGTCGACCTCCGGCCGCACGTAGTTGTCGTCCACCGCGAGCTTGGCGAGCGCGGTCGCGACATCGAGCATGGCAAAGCCATGCGCGGCGGCGCGCAGATCGTCGCCGGCGGCGAGTGCCTGGCCGCACAGCCGGTCGAAGATCTCGAGCTCGAGATTGAGCGCGCGCTCGCCGGCATTGGCGATCTTGGCCTCGATCTCGCTAAGCTCTGATGTTGTGAAGCGCACCTGGCCGGCCAGCGTCTGGCGATGGATGAAGGTCGCGTTCAGCGGCGCCGACATCAGCTTGTCGCCGTGCTGCGCGGTGACCTCGACGAAATAGCCGAGCACATTGTTGTGCCGGATCTTGAGCGCCTTGACGCCGGTCTGGTCGGCATAGCGCGCCTGCATCGAGGCGACGACGAGGCGCGAGGCGTCGCGCAGGTTTCGGGTCTCGTCCAGTGTCGCGTCATAGCCTTGGCGGACGAAGCCGCCGTCGCGCTTGATCAATGGCAACTGCTCGTCGAGCGCGCGGGCGAACTCGGCAGCGAGTTCGCGCGAGGGACGGCCAAGCGCGCTCATCACGCTGGCAACCTCCGGCGGCGGCAGCGTTAGCGCCTCGAGCCGCGCCAGCGCCTGATCGGCAGCGAGGATGCCGTCGCGGATGGCGGCAAGATCGCGCGGGCCGCCACGGCCGACCGACAGCCGCGCCAGCGCGCGCGACATGTCCGGCGCGCCGCGCAGGATCGACCTGAGATCATCGCGCGCCGCGCTGTCGCTGGCAAACGCGCTGACCGCATCGAGCCGCCGCGCGATCTGCGTCGCGTCGGTCAGCGGCGCGGCGAGGCGCTGTGCCAGCAGCCGCGAACCGGCCGAGGTCACCGTGCAGTCGATCGCATCGAGCAGCGAGCCGCGCCGCTCGCCGGCGAGGGTGCGCGTCAGCTCGAGATTGGCGCGCGTCGCCGGATCGATCGCCATGCTGGCCCCTGATGTCTCGCGCGCGGGCGGGGCCAGCGGCAGGCGCTTGCCCACTTGCGTGCGGTCGACATAGGTGACGGTGGCCGCGGCCGCGGTGGCTTCCAGCCGCGACAGCGCAGCAAGCCCGTCCATGGTGGCGACGGCGAAATAGTCGCACAGCCGCCGCTCGGCGGTGGCGCCGTCGAACACGTCGCGGGTGAGCGGCGTCACGGCTGCGAGCTCGCGCAGCACGGGCTCGAACTCTTGGTCGGAATACAGCGCGTCGGAGACGATCACCTCGTTCGGATTGATGCGCGCGAGCGTGGCCGAGAGCTCGGCAAAGCCGCATTCGGTGACCATGAATTCGGAGGTCGAGATGTCGATCCAGGCCAGCCCCAGGCGATCGCCGCCGGAGGAGCCGCGGCTGCGTGCGATCGCGAGCAGATAATTGTTGGCGCGCGCATCGAGCAGATTGTCTTCCGTCAGCGTGCCCGGCGTCACCACGCGGACCACGCCGCGCTTCACCACGCTCTTGTTGCCGCGGGCGCGCGCCGCCGCCGGATCCTCCATCTGCTCGCAAACGGCGACGCGGATGCCTTGCGCGATCAGCCGGTGCAGGTAGTCCTCGGAGCGCTCCACCGGCACGCCGCACATCGGGATGTCCTGGCCCTGGTGCTTGCCGCGCTTGGTCAGCACGATGCCGAGCGCTTTCGAGGCGACCTCCGCATCCTCGAAGAACAGCTCGTAGAAATCGCCCATCCGGTAGAACAGCAGGAGACCCGGATGCGCTGCCTTGATCTCCAGATATTGTTCCATCATCGGCGTCAGCTTCGCCGGCGCCTCCGGCGCGGTGGCGGCATCGAGCGGCGCGGGGGCGGGGATGGACTGCTGAATTGTCATGGCGCGGGAAAATACCGAATTTACCGCGAGCCTCCTACCGCTTTGCGGTCGCTGTCCCGGTTTTCCACGCCTCGCGCGGCCGGCTCTCCACCTCTCCCGCTTGCGGGGGAGGTCGCATCGCATCGACGATGCGATGCGGGTGGGGGAAGTCCATCCGCACGGAGATTTTCGCGTGGGGCAGGCCCCCACCCCAACCCTCCCCCGCAAGCGGGGGAGGGAGCATACTGTCGTCTTGGTGCATACCTCTCTCCCTTCTCCTCATTTGACCGGCCGCATGTGCGCTCCTACAACCGGCTGAAACAAGGTCAGGGAGAGAGCGATGCGCGATGTGTTCCTTTGCGATGCGGTGCGGACCCCGATCGGCCGCTTCGGCGGATCGCTGGCGAAAGTGCGCACCGACGATCTTGCCGCCGCGCCGATCAAGGCGCTGGTCGCCATGCATCCCGATCTCGATTGGTCATCGGTTGATGAAGTGTTCCTCGGCTGCGCCAACCAGGCCGGCGAGGACAACCGCAACGTGGCGCGCATGGCGCTCCTGCTCGCGGGCCTTCCCGATTCGATTCCCGGCCAGACCCTGAACCGGCTCTGCGCCTCGGGGCTTGATGCCGTCGGCGCCGCAGGCCGCGCGATCCGCTCCGGCGAAATCGATCTCGCCATCGCCGGCGGCGTCGAATCGATGACGCGCGCGCCGTTCGTGCAGGGCAAGGCAACGGAAGCATTCTCGCGCTCGGCCGAGATCTTCGACACCACGATCGGCTGGCGTTTCATCAATCCGCTGATGAAGCAGCAATATGGCGTCGATTCGATGCCGGAGACCGGTGAGAATGTGGCCGAGGAATTCCAGGTCTCGCGCGCCGAGCAGGATGCATTCGCGATCCGCTCGCAGCAGCGCGCCGGCAAGGCCATCGCGTCGGGCTATTTCGCGGAGGAGATCACGCCTGTCATGGCGCCCGGCGGGAAGGCCGGGCCCATCACTGTCGACAAGGACGAGCATCCGCGCCCCGAGACCACGCTGGAAGCGTTGGCAAAATTGAAGCCGATCGTGCGCAATCCGGGCACGGTCACCGCGGGCAATGCGTCCGGTGTCAATGATGGTGCGGCCGCCATGATTCTCGCCTCCGAGGCGGCGGTGAAGAAGCACGGCCTGACGCCGCGTGCGAAAGTGCTCGGGCTGGCCTCCGCCGCGGTGCCGCCGCGCATCATGGGCATCGGCCCGGTGCCGGCCGTGCGCAAGCTGATGGAGCGGCTCGGCTTCAAGATCACCGATTTCGATCTGATCGAATTGAACGAGGCGTTCGCGAGCCAAGGCATCGCCTGCCTGCGCCAGCTCGGCGTCGCCGAGGACGCGGACTTCGTCAATCCGCATGGCGGCGCTATCGCGCTCGGGCATCCCCTGGGCATGAGCGGCGCGCGGCTGGCGATGACCGCGGTGCATGGGCTGGAGAAGCGCGGCGGCAAGCGCGCCCTCGCCACCATGTGCGTCGGTGTCGGCCAGGGCGTCGCGCTGGCATTGGAGATGCTGCAGTGATCTCCAGCGTTATCGCGAAAGTAGCCCGGGTGAGCGGAGCGACACCCGGGGGACCCCGCAGATCGCTGATGCTCATGCGGGCTATATCAACGATCCTCCGTCGTCATTGCGAAGAGCGAAGCGACCGAAGCAATCCAGTATCGCGCAAGAGGTTCTGGATTGCTTCGCTTCGCTCGCAATGACGGAAAGGTTCGTTGCGGAGGACACACCATGACCATCGTGCGCGAGCAGGACGTCACGGCAGCGGTGCTGGCCGTGATGGAGCAGACCAAGAACCCGCGGCTGCGCGAGATCATGATCGCGCTGGTCAAGCATCTGCACGGCTTTGTCCGTGATGTCAGGCTGACCGAAGCGGAATTCCGCGAGGCCGCCGCGCTCATTGCCGAGCTCGGTCAGCGCACCACGGATACGCATAACGAAGTGGTGCTGATGGCCGGCTCGCTCGGCGTCTCCTCGCTGGTGTGCCTCCTGAACAATGGCGACAACGGCAACACCGAGACCGCGCAGTCCTTGCTCGGTCCGTTTTGGCGGCTGAACTCGTCGCGCACGGACAACGGCGGCTCGATCGTGCGCTCGGATACGCCCGGGCCGGCGCTGTTCGTGCGCGGCAAGGTGGTCGATCCCGATGGCGCACCGGTCATCGGTGCCGAGGTCGACATCTGGCACGCCTCGCCTGTCGGCCTCTACGAGAACCAGGATCCCGAGCAGGCCGACATGAATCTGCGTGGCAAATTCACGACGGATTATGACGGCCATTTCTGGTTTCGCTCAGTGATGATGGTCGGCTATCCCATTCCGACCGACGGCGTGGTCGGACGGCTGCTCGAGGCGCAGGGACGACATCCTTATCGTCCGGCGCATCTGCACGCGCTGGTCGTCAAGGAAGGCTTCAAGGTGCTGATCTCGCAGGTCTACGACCCCAACGATCCGCATATCAACAGCGACGTGCAGTTCGGCGTCACGAAGGCGCTGCTTGGCAACTTCATCCGCCACGACGAGCCGCATCCGACCGAGCGCGATGTCGTCGCGCCCTGGTATTCGCTCGATCACCTCTATCGTATGGAAGCCGGCGAGACAGTGTTGCCGCGCCCGCCTATCAAGTAGCTCGGCGTCAGGTTTGCACGAGCTATCGTGTTGCCGACGGTGCACTCCCTCTCCCCGTTCTTACGGGGAGAGGGTTGGGGTGAGGGGCAGACGCACGAGCAGTGTGAATCGTTAGACCTGTACCCCCTCACCCGGATGGCATCTGGCGATGCCATCCGCCTCTCCCCGCAAGCGGGGCGAGGTTAGCGCCGTCGCCGCGGCCACAGCGCTGCGCTTAATCGTCAATATGGCCGAATACTACTTCACTCCTGTCACCGGACACGTCCCCGGCGTGTCGCACGCTGGCGGTGTTGCGCGCGTAGTGGCGACCACGTCGGCTGACACTGGACCTTCAATGCCGTTCACAACGACTGCCACATGCCAGCGATAGGTCGTCTGCGGCGCAAGGCCGGCGTCGGCGAAGCTTGGGCTCGTGGTCTCGCCGATGACGGCGAATGCGCCATCAGCGCCGGCGCGCGAGATGCGATAAGTCGCCTTATCAGGCGCAGGATCGAAGGCGAGGTCCGCTCCGCTATCGGAGGTGTCGATCACCGCCAACACGGGCACCGTTGCGCTCGCAGGGTGCGTTGCCGGCGCGGTCGCGCTGGCATCGCTGGTGGTCACAGGCGCGCTCTTGTTGTCTACAGTTCCGCTAGCGCCGGCCGTGAGCGCGTCAAGCATTGCCTTAATGGCTTTAATCTGCGCGCCGTTCTTGGTGACGTAGTCGTCGGTGTGGTTGACGTAGCTCCACCAGTCCCAGCAGGCGAGCGGATTGGTCGGGTCCACTGCGCTCGCCTTGACTTGCGGATATAGCACGATGAGGTGGTTGGTGTCGGCCCAGGCGTTGTAGCCGGTCTCGTCCACGAAGCGCCTGCCGATACGGCCGACATCTTGCGCGCAGCCATGCAGCGCGATGTGCACGCGGCAGGCCATGCCGTCAGCGCAATCCTGCGGCACGAACACATAGCCTGCTTCGCTCATGCTCAGCGCGTCTGGAATGTCGTCACCCGTATAAGGCGCCTGGTCGAAACGCTGCACTGTGCCCTTGAGCTCGCCCCCATTGGGAGGCTTCAGTCGGCCATAGATGTGCTGCAGGATGATGCCGGCCTGGTCATAGCCGCACTGGTCGATATAGGGGCTAGTGCTGGCATTGCAGGCGGCGAGGTCGGCCTGCCCTTCCTGCCGCACGACCAGGGAGTGGCCAGCGCCGAGCGTAGTTTGATAGAACAACCGGGCGCGGCCGGCCTCGCCGAGATAGTGATGGTAGAAGGCGGCTGTCGCGTCAGTCGAAGCCTTGTACACGATCGTGTCGTTGGTGCCGTGAAACAGGTAGATCCGCTGCCGCCTGAGATTGTCGAGCGGATCGATCACGCCGGCTGCCGCGTTGGCGTTGGCCTTTCGTGTGAAATCATTGGTGTCGAGATCGGATGCCGGTCCCTTCATGCAGGCGCCGAGCGCGCGTCCCATCGGACGCGTGTAGGCCGTGAGGATGTCGCTGGAGTCTGCGAGGTCGCACCAATAGGGACCACCGGCGACGATGCCGACGCCCTGAACTACCGACGACCAGGCGGTGCCGAACTGCACGGCCATGAAGGCGCCCGACGAGACGCCGGAAATCGAGCTGTCGCCGATTGCGGCGTTGTAGCTCTTCAGCTTCACGGGATCCGCAGCTGCAACTGACGCGGCAGCGAGACCCGAAGCCAGCACAAGGATCGCGTTCAGTCGGCGGAAGCTCATGTGTAGCCCTCACACGCAACCACTGTGAGCATAGAGCCCTCGTTGCATCGCGAACAAGCCGCGAATCGATTCATCTGAGCCCATGCCGTTTCTCGGCCTCGCAAGTCCCGGGAAAGTCGACGGCTTTTTAACCTTGCACGTTCGGCTCTCTTAACGATCACCCAACTTTGTTTGAGGCGGGTCACGTCCGGATAACCGTGGCGGACGACATATCGGTATGTGCATCCGGTTATGCGCAACCACCCCGTCGACCGCCCCTCCTCAAGGCGGCTTGTCAAAGCACAATTATCGTGCTTTCCTGTTCCCCATGGTCGCGCTTCCGCCCGATATGGCTGTCCGCTACCGGCTGGACCCGGATGCGCAGGCGCGTGCCGCCATCGATGCGACCTTCGATGACTACGCATCGATGATGGACATGCTCGATGCGATCGCCGCGTCGAAGAACATCGGCGCCAATCTCGTCGCGCTGCATGGCCATGCTTATGAGCCGATCCGCAAAGCCACGCGGCTGCCCTCGCGGCTGGTGACGCTGGGCCTACGCGACCGCGCGGCTTATCGTGCTTCGCATATCAAAAGGCTGCCGCTCGACGACCGCCTCGTCAATGTCCGCAATGCCGCGACGCTCTCGCTCGGCACCGCACTTGGCCGCTTCACCATCCGCTTCGACGTTGTCGGCTACGCCAAAGGCTGGGGCCACGCCACGCCGGCCCAGCTCGTTTGCTGCGAGGACGGCAGCTTCGAGGTCCGCTTCGGCGTCACCGCAAATGCAACCCGAGGAAAGGAACACGTCATGCTCGCCGAACACGCGCCGGCTCCCGACACGATCCTCTCGCGTGCGGGACGCCTGATCGCCGGCATCGCCTATGGCGCCATCGAGAAGGCCGAGGACAACAACAAGGTCGCGCTGGTCAAGCAGGCCATCCGTGAGATCGAGCTGGCCGAGAAGGAGGCGCGTGACAGCCTGTCGCAAGCGCGCGCCGAGGAATATCGCCTCAATGCGCGGCGCGCCGAGATCGAGCGCGAGATGTCCGTCCTGACCGAGCAGATCCGCACGGCGATCGCCGAGCATCGCGACGACCTCGCCTCCGCCGGCATTGCGCGGCAGATGGATCTCGAAGCCCAGTTCGAGGTGCTGTCGAAGGCGATCGACGAGAATGCCGAGCGCATCGATGCGACACTGACGACCCTGCGCGCCATTCTCTCCAGCCTGCAGGACGCACAGGCGCGGCTTGCCGAGCTGGAGCGCAGCGAGGCGGAACAGCATCCGGCGCAAAGCAGCACGCGTGGTCGTAGCACCTCGAGCGGCTTCGCCAAGGCGGCACGCGCCAGTCGTGCCATCGCCCGCGCCACCGGCGTGCCGGCCCCGGTCGCACCGTCGCCCGATATCGACGAGCTCTCCAAGCTGCATCGCGACAAGGAGATCGCGAGCCGCCTGGCGCGGCTGAAATCACAAACGTAGAAAAAGATAACCCGGGGGGCTTCGCCCAGATCTGGTGGAACATGTCCATCGTCGAACATTTTATGCAACCCGAGGTGCGGCCGTTCGCGGTCGCCGCCCTCATGATCGCGCTTGTCGGCGGCGTCGAAGTCGCCGGCATGATCGTCGGCATGTCCTTCAGCGAGTTGTTCGGACACGCCTTCGATGTCGGCCATGGCAGCAATGACAGCGGCATCGCGCAGGTGCTGTCGTGGATTAATGTCGGCAGCGTCCCGCTGATGATCTGCATCCTGCTCGCGCTTGGCATCTTCTCCATCGCGGGCTTCTTGATCCAGGACGCCGCACGGCTGGTCGCAGAGCCGCTGCCCGCCACCGCCGCCGGGGTGCTGGCCGCCGCCGTCTCGGTGCCGCTACTGCGCAGCGCCACACGTTATGCCGCGCATCTGGTGCCGCAGGATGAGAGCTATGCCGTCGGGCTGTCTGACCTCGTCGGCCGCGTCGGCGAGGTCTCCGTCGGGCCGCTCGATGGCGGACTGCCGGGGCGCGTCCGAGTCAAAGATGTCCACGGCAATTGGCACATGGTGACAGCCTCCGCCGCGCCGGACTCGCCGCCGCTCGAGAAGGGCACCCCCGTCCTGCTTGTCGATCGCAAGGACGGCCGCTTTATCGCAATCGCGGCGACTGAGGAGCTCGCGACGCCAAAACAAGATCGTCGTTAGACAGGATTTTCATCAGGCAAGATTCCCATCAGGAAAGTGATCTCATCATGTTTGATCTCGTTGTTCCCGCCACGATCGGCGTCATCCTCCTGATCGTGCTCGGCACCGTGTTCGCGGTGCTCTATCATCGCTCCACCCGCGACGAGGCTTTTGTCCGCACCGGCCTCGGCGGCAAGAAGGTCGTGCTCGATGGCGGCGCGGTGGTGCTGCCGATCTTCCACTCGATCGCGCGGGTCAATCTGAAGACCTTGCGGCTGCGCGTCGAGCGCAGCAAGAAGGATTCGCTGATCACCAAGGACCGCATGCGCGTCGACATCGACGCCGAGTTTTATGTCCGGGTGAAGCCGGACGTGGATTCGATTGCGCTGGCCGCGCAGACGCTAGGTGCCGTCACCAACAACGCGGAGCTGCTGCGCGACCAGGTCGAGGCCAAGTTCGTCGACGGCCTGCGCTCGGTCGCCGCAACGATGGAGCTTCTGGACCTGCAGGAGAAGCGTTCCGATTTCGTCAAGCATGTGCAAGCCGCGGTCGAGGCCGACGTGCAGTCGAACGGGCTCGAGCTCGAATCGGTGTCGCTGACCAAGCTCGACCAGACCGATATCTCCTTCTTCAACGCCGAGAACTTCTTCGACGCCGAGGGCCTGACGCGGCTGAAGACCATCACGGAGACGCGGCGGCGCGATCGCAACGCCATCGTGCGCGACAATGAGGTGGCGATCGCGCAGAAGGATCTGCAGGCGCGGCAACAGACGCTGGAGATCGAGCGCACCAAGAAGGAGGCCGAGCTCAGCCAGGAGCGCGACATCGCCAACAAGACCGCGAGCACGCGCGCGGAAGTCGCGAGCGCAACCCAGACCGCGCGTCTCACCGAGGAGGCCGCCCGCATCGACACCGATCGCGCGGTCGCGCAGAAGGAGGCCGAGGCCCGCAAGCAGAAGGAGACCGCGGTCATCGAATCCAACCTCGCGATCAACCGGCGCAAGACCGATGCCGACCGCGAGATCCAGCTCGCGACCCAGGACAATGAGATCCAGATCGCGGCCAAGAGCCAGCAGACGTCGGAGGCCCGCGCCGCCGCCAAGACGGCCGAGGCGCTGGCGGTCTCTGCCGAAGAAAAGGTCACCACCGCACGCGCTATGGAAGTCGCCGACCGTGAACGCCTGACGGCGGTCATGGCCGCGCGCAAGGAAGCCGAGCAGCGCTCGACCGGCATCACGGTGGCGGCGGAGGCCGAGAAGCGCGCCGCGGTCGATCGCGGCGAGGCGGCCAAGACGCTGGCGACCGCGGAGGCCGAGGCCAACAAGATCAAGGCGGCCGGCGTGCGTCAGATCGGCGAGGCGGAAGCGGCCGTCATCCTGATGAAGAACGAGGCGCAGAACAAGCTCGGCAGCAACGTGATCGATTTCGAGCTCGCCAAGCAGCGCATCGCGGCGATGCCGGCCGCGCTTGGCGAGATGGTGAAGCCGATCGCCAATCTGAAGGACGTCCGCATCCTGCACACCGGGGGAATGCTGGGCGGCAACGCGAATGGGGCCGGTGGCAATGTCGGCTTCGGCGAGGGCCTCGCCGGCGAGCTGCTGCGCGTGCATGCGCTCAAGCCCCTGATCGACGAGATCCTGGTGCAGTCCGGCTTCAAGCCGGGCGACGATCCGGTCAAGGCGTTGGCGGGCGTGGTGCTGCCGAGCGGCGACGGCAAGGTGGACGCCAAGGAGGATCTGAAGGCGGACGCAAAGGCGAATCTGCTGAAGGCGAATGTCATCAACGACAAGCCGCTACCGTCATCGCCGCAGGTGTGAGGTCCGGTGCCACAACAGGGCTCGGTGCGACCCTCCCCTGGAGGGGGAGGGTCGGCTCACATGAGCGCAGCGAAATGTGAGACGGGGTGGGGTGATCTCACCGGCTTGATCGGCTGGCGCGACATCACCCCACCCCGCTCGCTTACGCGAGCGACCCTCCCCTCCAGGGGAGGGTCGCCGTCATCTGATGTCTGGCTGAAATCTTGAAGAAGGCCCCCGGGAGTGGGGGCGGCGCTGGAGGTGCCGCCGCCCCCACCCGGCACGTCATGGCGCTGAGGTCCATGAGGCGCTGCCCTCCGCGAGCAACTGGGGCGCGGAGGAGAGGGGTGATCCAACCATAACCTGAAACGCGGCGGGCTGGCGCGCCGAATCCATCACGTTTCCGTCAGCTTTTGGCGATTCCAAAAACCTCGCTACTCCATCACGGCGTGATCGGCCGGCGCGACCTGTGCGCGCAGTGCCACCCTGGTCGAACCGATCATGATCGCGAGCGGGATCGAGCCCAGGATGAAGAACATCACGAGCTGGTAGTCGTGGGAGAAGGCGATGATCTGCGCCTGCACGGTGACCATCGCGTCCGCCATCGCCCGCCCGGCATCCGTGGACAGGTTGATCATCCCCGATACATTCGGCATCTGCAGCGCGTGATTGAACGGGTTGACGTGCTCGCTCAGGATCGCGTGGTAGCGCCGCGTACCCTCGGTGAGTTGGGCGATCGCGATCGAGATGCCGATCGAAGAGGCGACATTGCGCACCAGGGTCAGCATCGAGGTGCCGTCGGTACGCAGGGCGCCCGGCAAAGTCATGAACGCCACCGTCGACAGCGGCACGAAGACGAGGCCGAAGCCGAAGCCCTGGACGATGCTGACCGTGACGATCTCCGGCACGCCGGTCTGGTCGGTCCAGCCGGTCATCTGGAACAGTGACAGTGCGGTCAGGCCGAGGCCGACCACGATCAGGGTCCGCGCCTCGATATAGCGCAGGAGCCGGCCGACCAGCATCATGGCGATGAACGTGCCGCAGCCGCGGCTCGCGAGCAGCACGCCGGCGGTGATGATGGGATATCCGATCACATTCTGCAAATAGGGCGAGGACAGCGCCATGGTGGAGAACAGCACGAGGCCCATCACGGTCATGAACACGCAGCCGCCGACGAAATTCTTGTCCTTGAACAGCTCGAAGCGGATGAACGGCCGTTCCGTGGTCAGCGAATGCGCCAGGAAGTAGTAGAAGCCGACCGCGGCGACGATGAATTCGATGATGATCTCGCTCGATTCGAACCAGCCCTGATCCTCGCCACGATCGAGCGCGATCTGCAGCGCGCCGATGCCGATGGCGAGTGCGACGAAGCCGAACCAGTCGAAAGTCAGCGCAGCGTTCGGCTTGGTCTCGTCCATGAAGGCGGCCAGGCCGAGTACGGTGACGATGCCGAACGGCAGGTTGACGAAGAACACCCAGTGCCAGGAATAGGTCTCGGTCAGCCAGGCGCCGAGCGAAGGGCCCATGATCGGGCCCATCATCACGCCCATGCCCCAGATCGACATCGCCTTGGCCCGTTCGTGCAGCGCGTAGCTGTCGAGCATGACCGCCTGCGACAGCGGCACCAGCGAGGCGCCGAACACGCCCTGCATCAGGCGGAACAGCACCATCTGGTCGATGTCCTGCGCCAGCCCACACAGCACCGAGGCGATGGTGAAGCCGGCCGAGCAGACGATGAAGGTGCGCTTGCGGCCGAAGCGGTTGGCGATCCACCCCACCGGCGCGGTCATGATCGCTGCCGCGACGATGTAGGAGGTCAGCACCCAATTGATCTGGTCCTGCGAGGCCGACAGCGTGCCCTGCATATAGGGCAGCGCGACATTGGCGATGGTGGTGTCGAGCGCCTGCATGATCGTCGCCGTCATGGCGCAGATCGTCACCATGTTCCGGCGGAAGCCTGGCACCGCTGATGGTGAGGGGATAGGCGCGTTCATCGCGCTACTCGGCCTTGTCGGAGGCGTGGGCCATGCCGAGCAGGCCCTTGAGCGTACGCTGATGGCCGGTGTCGATCGACACGTTCACGCTCATGCCGGCCTTGAGCCTGGCGACGAACGGATCGTCCTTGTCGAAATAGATCCGGACCGGCACGCGCTGCACCACTTTGACGAAATTTCCGGTGGCGTTCTGCGGCGGCAGGATCGCGAATTGCGCGCCGGTGCCGGGCGACAGCGAGCCGACCGTGCCCTTGAAGGCGTGGTTCGGAAAGGCGTCGACATCGAGCTCGACCTTTTGTCCGACCGCGACATAGGTGAAGTCGCTTTCCTTCGGATTGGCGTCGACCCAGGGGTTGGCGACGTCGATCACCGAGAACACCGGCGTGCCGGCGGCGACGAAGCGGCCGAGCTGGATCTGGTCGACCTGCGTGGCGATGCCGGCCATCGGCGCGCGCAGCACGGTGTGGTCGAGATCGCGCTGCGCCTCCGCGAGCTTGGCCTTGGCCTGGACGTAAGGCGGGAACTGCTCCAGCGGCAAATCGGGATTGCCGAGCAGTTGGGTCTTCGCGCTCGAGATCTGCTGCTTGATGAACTGCGCCTGCGCCGCGGCCGTCACATAGGCATTGGCGGCGTTGTCGAGATCGAGCTGCGAGCCGAAATTGCTCTTGACCAGCGTCTGCTTGCGATCGACGTCCTTCTGCTTCAGCTCGACGCCGCGGTTGGCGAGATCGAGCATCTGGTCGTAGATCCTGATGTTGGCGACCAGGTTGTCATAGCTCGTATGCGCCTGCTCCAGCGCCGCCTTGGCCTGATCGACCGCGAGCCGGTAGGGCACCGGGTCGATCTCGAACAGCTCGTCGCCCTGGTCGACGTGCTGGCCCTCCTTCACGACGATCCTGGTGATCTTGCCGGATATGTCGGGCGTGATCAGGACTTTCTGCGCGCCGACATAGGCGTCGTCCGTGGTCACGTAGCGGCCGCCGTTCAGATAGAATGTGAGGCCGCCGATCGCGGCGAGGATCGGCAGCACCACGAGCAGCAAGGTGCGGCGATAGCGCTTGACGCCGCGCTTCTGCGGCGCGGCGGCCGCCGCCGGCGCTGCGGCGCTTGCTTTCTGGTCAGGCGCGAGTTTCAGGGCGGGCTCAGCCATAACGCTGCTCCTTTCGCTGCTCCTCGCAGAGGGACTGGAGGGCATTCCGCACGTTTTCCTTGATGTCTTCGAGCTGGGTCATCAGCCGCTGCGCATCGTCAGGCGCGATGCCGTCCAGCGCAGTGGCGGTGATCTCCGAGCGCAGCCCGGCGAGCTTGGCGAGCAGCGGCCTTGCGGCCTGCTTCAGATAAAGCCGGTTGACGCGGCGGTCGGTGTCGTCGCCGCGTCGCTCGATCCAGCCATTGTCGCAGAGCTTGTCGATCAGCCGGGTCAGCGTGATCGGCTGCATCTCCATCTGCTCGGCGAGCTCGGTCTGCTTCATCCCCTCGGTTCGCTCGACCTTGGCGAGCACGGCCCATTGGGCGCGGGTGATGCCATAGCGGCTGGCTGCCTTGTCGGCATAGCCGCGCACCAGGCGGTGCAGCTCGCCAAGGGTAAACAGGAAGTTCATGTCCACGCTGTCGTGGGTCATCGGTCGGTCGCGGGGTCCTTAGGGGAACTAAGCCTTGGCTCCAATGAGCTTGGGATATAATAAGCAAGCTTATGAAATCCTTCCACCCGTTTGAGCCGGTGGTTTCGGGGTGCGGCCCCGAACGTGACGCATGGCTGGGCCACCCGCCTTTGGCGGTTGCAGCCGAAAATGTTAGGTTGCCAAGGATGACCCCGGCGAAACCGGCTTTTCCCGCTCCCGATCATGATCACGGCCGCTGCACGGCGGACGCGCTTGACCATGCCGAGCATGTCTGTGCGCAGCGGGCGCAGAAGTTCACGCCGCTGCGGCGTCAGGTGCTGCAGGCGCTGCTGTCCAGCCACCGCCCGCTCGGGGCCTATGAGGTGATCGAGGAACTGGCCAAGGCAGCGCCGCGGCCGGCGCCGATCACGATCTATCGCGCGCTCGACTTCCTGATCGCCAACGGGCTGGTGCACCGGATCGAGAGCCGGAACGCCTATCTCGCCTGCGCGCATGACCATGACACAACCGCGCTGGTCGCGTTCTTGATCTGCGAGCGCTGTGGCGCGGTCGGCGAGGTTCCTGCGGCCCCGATCGCCGAGAGCCTGAGGGCCGCCGCCGGAGCCTCCGGTTTCGTGCCCAAACTCTCGGTGGTCGAGATCACCGGCACCTGCGCGCATTGCCAGAAAGCGGCGTGAGCTGGGCAACAGTCAACAACCATAAGAAAAGAAAGCCTGCCGGGAGCAAATGTCCGCAAAACCTTCGATGTCGTCGGCGGCAACATCTTCCGCAACGCGCCCGCTTGGTCCGGGCGCGATTGCCGTGGTCCTGGTGCTCTGCCTCACCTGGGCCTTCAATCAGATCGCGATCAAGCTGGTCTTGCCGGAGATTCCGCCGATGCTGCAGGCCGGCTTGCGCTCGGCCGGCGCGCTGCCGGTGCTGCTGCTGCTGGCGCGGCTTCGCGGCGTGAAGATGTTCGAGCGCGACGGCACGCTGGGCGCGGGCCTGTTCGCCGGGGTGCTGTTCGGCTTCGAGTTCGTGCTGATCTATCGCGGCCTGCAGCTGACCTCGGCCTCGCGCGCGGTCGTGTTCCTCTACACTGCGCCGTTCTTCGTCGCGCTGGGCTCGTTCCGTTTCCTCGGCGAACGGCTGGGTGCGGCGCAATGGGGCGGTCTCGCCCTGAGCTTCCTGGGCGTGGCGCTGGCGATGGGCGTCCCGCAGGCGGATGTCGACGGCAAGGTGCTGCTCGGCGACGTCCTGATCGTGCTTGGGGGCCTGCTCTGGGGCGCCACCACCGTCATTGCCAAGGGAACCCGGCTGCGGTTCGCGCCACCCGAGAAGGCATTGGGGTACCAGGTCGCCACCTCGGTCCCGATCCTGCTCGGCGCGGCGCTGCTGTCGGGCGAGCGGATCACCCATATGCCCAGCCCCTTCGTATTCGGCTTGATGGCCTGGCAGGCCTTCTGGGTGGTCGGGACCACGTTCACGATCTGGTTCGCGCTGGTGAAGACCTATTCGGCCAGCAAATTGTCGGCATTCACCTTCATCACCCCTTTATTCGGGGTGGTGGCGAGCTATTTCATCATGCATGACGCCCTGACGCTGGCCTTTGGGCTGGCCGCCCTGCTTGTTATTGCTGGGCTTTTTCTCGTAAATCGCCCCAATCGCGCCGCCGCTCCCGCGACTGATCCATTGCTGAATGTCATCAAAACCTGATATCCGAGGCCCCATGAACAAGCCCGAGATCCTGCCTCAGACCGATATTGCCGGCCCCGCGCCCCGGCACCAGACCACCAAAGTCATGGTCGGCAACGTCGCCGTCGGCGGCGGCGCGCCGATCGTCGTGCAGTCGATGACCAACACCGACACCGCCGATGTCGACCAGACGGTGGCCCAGGTCGCAGCGCTGGCGCGCGCCGGCTCCGAGATGGTCCGCATCACGGTGGATCGCGAGGAGGCGGCCGCCGCCGTCCCGCATATTCGCGACGCGCTCGCCAAGCGCGGCATCGATACGCCGCTAATCGGCGACTTCCATTACATCGGCCACAAGCTCCTGGCCGAATATCCGGCCTGTGCCGAAGCGCTCGCCAAGTACCGGATCAATCCCGGCAATGTCGGCTTCAAGGACAAGCGCGACACCCAGTTCTCCTCGATCATCGAGATCGCCAACAAGAACAACAAGCCGGTGCGCATCGGCGCCAATTGGGGCTCGCTCGACCAGGAGCTGCTCTCCAAGCTGATGGACGAGAATGCCGCCTCGGCCAATCCGCGCGATGCGCGCGCCGTCATGCGCGAGGCGATGGTGCAGTCGGCGCTGCACTCGGCCGAGCGGGCGCAAGAGCTCGGCATGCCGAAGGACCGGATCATCCTGTCGGCCAAGGTCTCGGCCGTGCAGGATCTGATCGCGGTGTATCAGGATCTCGCCGCGCGCTCGGACTATGCCATCCATCTCGGCCTGACCGAGGCCGGCATGGGTTCGAAGGGCATCGTGGCCTCCTCGGCAGCGCTCGGCATCCTCTTGCAGCAGGGCATCGGCGACACCATTCGCATCTCGCTGACCCCCGAGCCCGGCGGCGACCGCACCCGCGAGGTGCAGGTCGCGCAGGAGTTGCTGCAGACCATGGGTTTCCGCACCTTCGTGCCGCTGGTCGCGGCCTGCCCGGGTTGCGGCCGCACCACCTCGACCACGTTCCAGGAGCTGGCGCGCTCGATCCAGGATTTCATCCGCGACGAGATGCCGACCTGGAAGACCAAATATCCGGGTGTGGAAGCGCTCAACGTCGCCGTGATGGGCTGCATCGTCAACGGCCCCGGCGAATCCAAGCACGCCAATATCGGCATCTCGCTGCCCGGCACCGGTGAGGCCCCGGCTGCGCCCGTGTTCGTCGACGGCAAGAAGTTCCGCACCCTGCGCGGGCCAACCATCGCCGCCGATTTCAAGGCGCTCGTCATCGACTACATCGACCAGCGCTACGGCCAGGCTGCGAAGGCGCCTGAAATCACTGCGGCGGAGTAGGTCGGCCGCGTCGCGGCAAACTCAGTGTCGTCCCGGCGAACGCCGGGACCCATAATCCGCGGCCGTTGTGCTCGATGACGCCGTCGCTCAAATCCTCGCAACCATAACCTGCGGTGTGTATCGGTCCCGGCTCAAGGCCGGGACGACGGCGGAGTGCGCTGTTACGACGCTGTCGTCGTTGCGAGGAGCCGAAGGCGACGAAGCAATCCAGAATCTCTACTGCGGCGCTGGATTGCTTCGTCGCTGGCGCTCCTCGCAATGACGGCTGAAGCATTGCACTTAACCCCCCGCGCGTTACGATGCTCCCAATCAATCAGGATCGGGAGAACGCGCCATGAGCTCGCTCGCAGGCAGGCAAGGGCCGCGCTACAAGCACGCCGACGACAACGCCGTGCCCTATGAGACTATCTCCGTCGACAAACTGACGCCCATCATCGGCGCGGAGATCATTGGCGTCGACATCGCCAAACTCATCGATGACGATGTCCGCTCCAACCGCCAGATGGACGAGATCCATCGCGCGCTGGCCGAGCATCTCGTCATCTTCTTCCGCGACCAGCAGATCACGCCGCAGCAACATCTCGCCTTCGGCCGCCGCTTTGGCGAATTGCACATCCATCCCGCGGCGCCAAGCGACGGCAGCGATCCCGCGCTGATGAAGATCTATGCCGACAAGGATTCGCCACGCGCCAATGGCGAAGGCTGGCATTCGGACGTCTCTTGCGACGTCGAGCCGCCGATGGGCTCGATCCTCTACATCAAACAGTGCCCGCCGCATGGCGGCGATACGCTGTTCGCCAGCATGTACGCGGCCTATGAGGCGCTGTCGGAACGGATGAAGGCCTATCTCGATGGGTTGACCGCATTGCACGACGGCGAGAGCGTCTATCGCGGGCTTTACGCCAACTACGGCGTTGCCGATCGGCCCGCCTATCCCTGCGCCGAGCATCCGGTCGTGCGCACCCATCCGGTGACGGGGCGGAAAGCGCTCTACGTCAACCGCGGCTTCACGCGGTACATCATCGGCATCCCCAGAGACGAGAGCGACGCCATTCTCGCTTATCTCTATCAGCACGCCGAGAATCCATTATTCCAGTGCCGTTTCCGCTGGACCGAGAACGCGGTCGCGTTCTGGGACAACCGCTGCACCCAGCACCGCGCGATGTGGGACTACTGGCCTCACACCCGCGCCGGCACGCGGGTCACGGTGAAGGGCGAGCGGCCGGTGTGAGGTGGTTGGAAGCGCAGCGGCAGCCCGGGTTGTTGCCACACACGCCGCTGTCGTCCCTGCGAACGCAGGGGCCATAACCACCATCCGTCATGATTGGCGGCACTGTGGCTCCAGCCGTCGCAACAATAATCAGTCGGGGTTATGGATCCCGGCGCAAGGCCGGGACGACAGTGTTCGTGCAGCTAATATCGTCTCACAAACACACAGAGAACATGCAGTTGCTGGTGTAGGGAAATTTCACAATGAACCTCGATGTCCGCGAGATGATGCTCGACGAAACAGACATCGTCATCGACTATTTCCATTCCTCGACGCCGGAGCATCTGGAGACGATGGGTGTCGATCCGACGCGGATGCCCGGCAGATCTATCTGGAGCAGCCGCTTCAAGGAGCTCTATGCTCAGCCGATTTCCGAGCGGCCCAACTTCGTCGTCATCTGGCGTCTTGACGACAAGCCGATCGGTTTCTCCAGCTGCGACAAGATCGTGTTCGGCAGCCGCGCCAACATGCACCTGCATGTCGTGGTGCCGGAGCTCCGGCAACGGGGTATCGGCGTCGAATGCGTCCGCCGCACCGTCGAGATCTATTTCCGCACCTTTGCGCTCAAGCAATTGTTCTGCGAACCCAACGCCTACAACGTCGCGCCCAACCGCACGCTCCAGAAGGCCGGCTTCAAATACGTCAAGACCTACAAGACCGTACCTGGACCGCTCAACTACCATCAAGCCGTGACGCGCTGGGTAATCGAGCGGTAACGCCCGACTGTCAGCCACGATGCGCATCGTCGCACCTGCGAACGCAGAAGCCCATAACATCTCGAGTACGAGATGTGCCGCGAGAATGCGGCCTCGTATCATGTTGTCATCACCCGCGAAGGCGGGTGATCCAGTACGCCGCAGCGATGGTGATGGAGACCTGCCGTCTCGGTCATACTGGATCGCCCGGGCTGAACCCGGCGATGACACCGGCGATGACAGTGGTGGATAGCGGATGGTCCAACCGCGTCATTGCGAGGAGCGCAAGCGACGAAGCAATCCAGAATCGCGCGCGGAGCCTCTGGGTTGCTTCGGCGCGTTGCGCCTCGCAATGACGGCGTGCGTGAGGTGGAGGTTGCGCTCCGCAAATCGCGTCACAACGGCGCCTCGCCGTATTCCCGGTTGGCGAGGCTGGCTTCCTCGAGGTCGAGGTCGCGCTCGATGCGCCGGCGGGTTTCGTCGGTGATCCTGCCGTCGCGGAGCATCTGGTGAATGAACTTGCGCTCGGTCTCGATCAGTTCGCGCGTCAGCTCGATGCCGAGCGCGGAGGCGTCATATTCGTCGCAGTCGAGCTCGGGCGGCAGCTGGCTGGTGCGCACCTCGTGCCGCGCTCGGAGCAGCTTCACCACCTCCTCCGACAGTTCGCGGTCATCGGTGATCGCATCGAGCTGTTGCAAAGCGGCGCTGAGCGCCTCGCGCCGCGCCGCGATCTCCTTGCTGTGCTCGGTGACGATCTCGCTGCGGCCGGCCTCCGCCACACCGAGCCGGCGCACCACGCGGGGCAGGGTCAGACCGAGGCCGACCAGCGTGACGAAGATGACGCCGAAGGCGACGAACTGGATCAGGTCGCGCTCGGGGAAGGCCGCGCCGCTCGCGAGCGTCAGCGGCAGTGCCAGCGCGGCGGCGAGCGAGACGGCACCGCGCACGCCGACGAAGCTGATGATGAAGGCCCATTGCCAGGGCGGCGCGGGGTCGCGCGCGCGCAAGGAACGGCTCATCCAGCGCGGGCCGAAGATTGCGGGAAACACCCAGGCGAAGCGCGCGATCACGATGACGGCGATCACCAGCGCGGTCGAGGCCAGGATGTCCTCCAGCGGGAACGCCTTGGATCTTTCGTACAAGTGCCGAAGCTGGAAGCCGGTGAGCAGGAACAAGAGGCCCTCGGTCAGATAGATCACCAGGTCCCAGAAGAAGATGCCCTGCAGCCGCGTCGCCGCGGCGATCAGCAGTGGGCCGTTCCAGCTCACATAGAGGCCGCAGGCCACGGTCGCGATCACGCCGGAGCCGCCGAGATGCTCCGGAATCCAATAAGCGAGATAGGGCGTGATCAGCGACAGCGTGATCTCGACCTGCGGGTCGCGCGCGTAATGGCGAGCCCGCAGCATGGTCCAGCCGACAGCGATGCCGAAGGCGATCTCGCCGATGACGATGATGGCGAACTCGCCGGCGGCCACCGGCAGCGAGAAGCTGCCGGTGGCAATCGCGGCCACCGCGAAGCGATAGAGGATCAGCGCGGTGGCGTCGTTGGCGAGCCCTTCGCCCTCCAGCACCACCAGGATCCGCCGCGGAATCGCGAGCCGGCGGGCGATCGCCAGCGGCGCCACCACGTCGGGCGGCGCCACGATGGCGCCGAGCACGAAGCCGACACTCCAGGACAGTCCGATCAGGTAATGTGTGGCGACGGCGACCAAGCAGGCGGTGAAGATCACGCTGCCGACCGCAAGCAGGCTGATCGAACGCAGATTGTATCTGAACTCGCGCCAGCTCATCGCGACGCTGGCCGAATAGATCAGCGGCGGCAGCACCACCAGCAGCACCAGCTCCGGCGGCAACGTGAAAGCCGGCATGCCCGGCGTGAAGGCCAGCGTGATGCCGGCGAGCATCAAGAGGATCGCCGGCGCGATGTTGATCCGCCGCGCCAGCAGCGCGGTTCCCGCCAGCACCGCCAACAGGATCAAAAAGACTTGAAAATAGCCTGCCATCTCGTCCTGTTGCGCGCTTGCGGCGCCACCTCAATCGCGCAGGTCGTAGCGGAAGGACTTGGAGACGATCTGCCAGCCATCCTTCAGCTTCATCGCCATAAGGTAGTCGGTGAAATAGCGCGGCGGCAGCTGACAGCGCACCTTGATGAAGGCGGTGTTCTCGTCCGAACGGTCGATGGTGACGATGAAATCCTCGCGCGGCTTGCCTTCCGCCTTCGCCGACGGGCGCTTGCGAACCCAGGCGAGCCAATCCGGCACGGTGAGAACCTTGAGCTCGCCGTTCTCCTGCGATCTCAGATCGGCGGTCGGATGGAAGATCGCGCCGAGCTTGTCGGCATCGCCCTCATGGAGCGCGTCGAAATAGCCTTGCACCACGGCTTCAACACTGGAACGGTCGGCACTCACGGCGATCCCTCCTCACGGAAATGCGAGCACGTATTTTGAACGCAAACACATGCTTGGCAAGGCGCGAACCTGCGCCAGTGGCCTGCGACAAAGTAAGATCGGCTTTCGTCGCAGTTCGCGGGAATAATGCTTCGTGAGGTCGGTCACAAGCCAATGGGCCGCGTTCTGCTAGCGAAGAGCAAAACAGGTTCTCCCAACCATGGGGGGTATTTACGATGATTTTCCGGATTCGCTGGCCGCGATCCTTTCGAATCCGCCACTTTTTCGTCGCCGCGGCCCTGCTGCTGCTCGCTCAACCGGCGCTGGCGGAAAAGCGCGTGGCGCTGATCATCGGCAACTCCGCCTATCAGAACGTGCCGCCGCTCGCGAACCCCATCAACGATGGGGCCGTCATGAGCGCGACCTTCAAGAGCGCCGGCTTCGATCTCGTCGACTACCGGCAGGACCTCAGCGCACGGGAGACCCGGCGCGCGCTGCGTGAATTTGCCGACGCCACCCGTGATGCCGATATCGCGGTGGTCTATTACGCCGGCCACGGCATCGAGGTCGAAGGTTCCAACTATCTGATCCCGGTCGACGCGCGCCTGGAGCGCGACACCGATGTCTACGACGAGACGCTGTCTCTGGACCGGATTCTGGTTGCGATCGAGCCGGCGCGGAAGCTGCGGCTGGTCATTCTCGACGCCTGCCGCGACAATCCCTTCTCCCGGATCATGCAGCGGACGGTGGCGACGCGCGGCATCGGCCGCGGTCTTGCCAAGGTCGAGCCGAACAGCCCGAACACGCTGATCGCCTATTCGGCCAAGGCGGGGTCCACCGCCCAGGATGGCGACGGCAAGAACAGCCCGTTCACGCTGGCGCTGTCGCGCCATATCACGACGCCGGGTCTCGATGTGCGCAAGGCGTTCGGCTTCGTGCGCGACGACGTGCTGAAGAACACCAACAACAGGCAGGAGCCGTTCGTCTATGGCTCGCTCGGCGGCGAGGACGTGCCGCTGGTTCCCGGTGCGCCGCGCGCGGCACCGCAGGCGGCCGCTCCGCCCGCGCCCAATCCGCAGGATGGCGCGCGCCGCGACTATGAGCTGGCGCTGCAGGTGGGCAACAAGGCCGCGCTCGGGGCATTCCTGGCGCAATATCCCAGCGGGTTCTACGCCAACCTCGCCAAGCTGCAGCTCGACAAGCTGGTGGCGGAGGACAATCGCGACGCTGCCGCCGACAAGGCGCGCGCGGCCGAAGCCGAACGGGCGCGGCTCGCCGCCGAGGGCGCGCGCAAGGAGGCGCTCGCCAAGGCTGAAGCCGACGCCCGGGCCGCCGAGCAGGTGCGGCTCGCCGCCGAAAAGGCCATTCAGGCTGCCCAGCAACAGGCGGCGGACGCCGAACGCAAGCGCCAGGAGATGGCCATCCAGACCGCGGCCTCTATTCCGGCCTCCAGTGCTGGCGATACCGACCAGCGGGCCGCCGCTCCCGCCGCGCCATCGCCAGAGAAGGGTCCCGTGGTGGCGTCGCTGGACCAGGGCCAGTCCCCTGCCGATCTCACCAAGGCGGTGCAGATCGAGCTCCGTCGCGTCGGCTGCCTGACCGAGGATGCCGACGGCGATTGGGGCGCGGCCTCGCGGCGCTCACTGGCGCTGTTCAACCGCCGCGCCGGCACCAGGCTCGACACCGAAGCTGCCAGTACCGATGCGCTCGAGGCGATCCGGCGCAAGCAGGGCCGGGTCTGCCCGCTGGTCTGCCCGCACGGCTTCGAGGCCGATGGCGACCATTGCAGCAAGATCGTCTGCGCATCCGGCTCGTTCCTCAATGACGACAATGAATGCGAGAAGCGGCGCGACAGCAAGAGGTCGATGGTCAGGCGTGACAATGGCGATGACGAGCCTCCGGCCCGCAGGCGCTCGCGGACCGAGCGGAACCTGCCACTGCCCGACATGGACGTCGGGATCGGCATTGGTGGCGGCCGCAGTGGCGCGGGCGCCTTTGCGAAACCGCGTGTCGAGGCATCGCGGCCACCCCGGTCCAGCGGCCAGATCTATTGCGATGCCTCTCACTGCCGCCCGGTGCAGCGCGGCTGCCATCTCGAATATCGCGGCGGCGGCGGCCCCGGCAACAACGCCAATGCCGAGGTGTGCAATTGAGGGGTGGGAGTTGAGAGTGATCGCTGTTAGTTGGGCACTGCTGGGGAGTGCTGTTGGTTGAGCGCTGTTCGTCAAGTGTTGCGAGCTGGCTTGAACGATCTCTGTCGGCGCGGACGGTGCACCCTCTCCCACAACAAGGGGAGAGGGTGCACTGAGTCCGCGGTGAGGGTGGCGACCAAGTCGCCGTCATATCAGCCCGAAATCGCGCTTGCTGCGATGTTGACCATCAGCGCGACCAGCGCGGTGTTGTAGACGAACGAGATGACGCCGTGCACGGTCGCGGTGCGGCGGATGACCTTGTCGGTGATGCCGACGTCGGAGACCTGCGCGGTCATGCCGATCACGAAGGAGAAGTAGACGAAATCCCAGTAGTCCGCCGGCTCCTTGCCGTCTCCAGCAGGGAATTGCAGCCCGCCGGGCGTCTTGCTGCGATAATAGTCGTGGGCGTAGTGCAGGGCGAAGGTGGTGTGGACCAGCGCCCAGGACAGCGTCACCGTCAATGTCGCCAGCGCCAAGGCGACCGCACTGCCCTTGGCGGCGCCGAGCTCGGAGACGATCGCGGCCACGCTCGCAAAGGCGCCGAGCGCGGTCACCAGCAGGATCACGAAACGGCCGTCATCCTGCATGATGGCCTTGCGGCGGATGTGATGGTGCTCGCTGCGCAGCATCAGCACCGCGACCAGCACGAGGTAGAGCGCGGCGAAGAGGTCCCAGCCGATCAGCAGGCGCGTGCCCAGCCGCAGCGCGTGCGGCAGCGCCAAGGTCGCGGCGATGGCCACACCGAGCGCGATAAAGGTGCGCGGCCGGGAATAGACCACCCGCAGCGCCATCGGCAACCGCGTGAAGCGGGCAAGAACCGGATCGTCGTCCGTCGCATTGCCCGCCATCGGCCCTCCGGCTCAGTTCTTGCGCTCGGCGACGAAGTGAGCGGCGGCGCGCAGCACGTCGCCCTTGTCGCCGAAGATCGACAGCGCCGCGTCACCGCGCGCGAGCAGGTCGCGGACTCGCTGCTTGGCGCCGTCGATGCCGAGCTGGGTGACGAAGGTGGTCTTGCCGAGCTCGGCATCGGCGCCGGCCGGCTTGCCGAGCGTGGCGGCATCGCTCTCGACATCGAGCAGGTCGTCGGCGATCTGGAAGGCTTCGCCGAGCGCACGGCCGAAATCGTCGAGCGCCTGATATTCCTTCGGCGTAGCCTGGCCGAGCAGAGCGCCGGCGATGCAGCCGAAGCGGAGCAGGGCGCCCGTCTTCATCTGCTGCACGCGGGCGACGTCGACCGGCTCGCGATCGCCGAAGCGGCCTTCGCCGGCGAGATCGAGCATCTGGCCGCCGGCCATGCCGCCGATGCCGGCGCAGCGGGCCAGGGTGCGGGTCAGCGCCAGGCGGACGCCCGCGTCGGGATGGATCTCGTCGCGGGTGATGATGTCGAAGGCGATAGTCAGCAGCGCGTCGCCGGCAAGGATGGCGGTGGCGTCGTCATAGGCCTTGTGCAGGGTGGGGCGGCCGCGGCGCAGGTCGGAATTGTCCATCGCCGGCAGGTCGTCATGGATCAGGGAGTAGCAATGGATGCATTCGAGCGCGGCGCCCGCCAGCAGCGCGCCTTTCGGCGACACGCCGAACACGGCGGCGCTCTCCACCACCAGAAAGGGGCGCAGCCGCTTGCCTCCGCCCAGGCTCGAATAGCGCATGGACTCGATCAGCCGCTTGGGGCGGACGATCTCATCGGGCATGGGGGCATCCGACAAAAGCTCAGCCAGCAGGGCCTCGGTGTCCTCGGCGGTCTTGTCCAGGCGTCGGGTGAAGTCGGTCAGGGCCGTCACGGTCATCAAGAATGGCTCCAGGGAGGCAAAATTCGGCCGGACAATCGTTGATGGCGCGGTCTTCGTCAATTGCGGGCGTAAGGGCGGCTTTCGGCCGCAACGAGGCCGAAAAAGGCAGGAAATTTCCTGGCTGTATTGGATAATCCGGGCAGAATCCCACCCCAACCGCCATTTCAGCCAGGCGAAGCCTCAATTTGCGCGCCCTCCGAACCCTCGTCGTTGTCATCGTGCTGGTGTTGCTCGTGCCCTATGTGCTGACGCCGTTCTATGCCGTCGGTCACCCGGTCTCGGCCCTGATGCTCTGGCGCTCGGTGACGGGCAGGCCGGTCGAGCGGCGCTGGATCGATCTGTCGGCGATGTCGCCCTATCTGCCGCGCGCGGTGGTATCGGCGGAGGATGCCAAGTTCTGCAGTCATCACGGTGTCGACTGGGACGCGCTGCGCGAGGTGGTGGATGATGCCGAGGATGGTGAGGTGACCCGTGGCGGTTCGACCATCACCCAGCAGGTAGCGAAGAACCTGTTCCTGTGGCCAGGGCGTAGCTTTGTGCGAAAGGCCCTGGAACTGCCGCTGGCGCTGTGGATCGACGCTTTGCTGCCGAAGCGGCGGATCCTGGAACTCTATCTCAACATCGCCGAGCTCGGGCCGTCAGGCCAGTTCGGAGCCGAGGCGGGCGCCAATTATGCCTTCGGCAAGTCGGCGGCCGCGCTATCGCCGCGGGAGGCGGCACTGCTGGCCGCGATCCTGCCCAATCCGGTCAAGCGCAGCGCCCGCACGCCCGGTCCCGGAGTGCGCCGGCTTGCCATAACCTACATGGCGCGGGGGCAATCGCCGGCCCTGCAGACCTGCTGGAATGGCCGATAGCGGCTCGCTTCACGAATTTTGGCCCCAATTGCCGCAAACGGGCCTAGCATTGCCGCCCTCAATCCCCTATAAGCGCGGCCTTGATCGGCATCCGGGCTCGCCAGCTTCCGCTGGCTGCAGCCGTCCATTTGCGGACGATGCCTTGCAAATCACCCCTAGAGGATACCGATATGGCCGTCCCCAGAAGAAAAACCTCGCCGTCGCGCCGCGGCATGCGCCGCTCGGCCGATGCGATCGCGAAGCCGACCTATGTCGAGGATAAGGATTCCGGCGAGCTCCGCCGTCCGCACCACCTCGACCTGAAGACCGGCATGTACAAGGGCCGGCAGGTTCTGAAGGCCAAGAAGGACGTCTGAGGCCGGGCTGCGCCGTGAGGCGCAGGCCTTCGGCTCTCGGTTCCGCCTGAATTCGGCCATTGATGAGGTTGAAACCGGTCCCGCGCGAAAGGTTCGCCGGGACCGTTGTGCGTGGACCAAAGCGCTGCGCCCGTCTGCCCGCGCGGCTCCCCGGTCTGGTTGAAATCGCGCGTGGCCATCTGCTCGCGCGCCACTCAGGGCCTCGCCGATGTCCATGGTCGGTTTCCCGCTGCTACTGATCCCGCTCGCGATCTACAATATGATCGTGTTCCTGATGCCGGGGGTCGAGTTCGACCCTCCGCTGCTGCGACTGCGGCTGGTGTCGGGCGAGGTCTGGCCGGCGTCGCTCGGCGACATCCTGGTTGCGCTCGGGATCGTGCTGCTGCTCCTCGAAGTGATCAAGTCGGCGCGCGGCAAATTTCTCACCGACCATCTGCTGTCGTTTCTGGTGTTCGGTGGCGCGGCGGCCGAGTTCGTGATGTGGCCGAAATTCGCCAACTCGACCTTCTTCCTGCTGGCGCTGCTGGCGATGGTCGAGTTCTTCTCCGGCATTGCCCTGCGCGCCAAGCGCGCTGCGCGGGCACGCGCGGCGGTGGCAGCACCGGCCGTCGCGCCGGCGCCCGTGCCCGAACCGGCGCCCGTGGCTAAGCCGCACGTTGAAGCAGCACCAGCGCGCGAACCGGTTCCTGCTGCACCCGAGCCGGCGCCTGCAACAGCCGCACCAGCACCAGCACCCGCGCCTGTCGTGACGGAGCCCGCTCCGGTGCCGCCGGCGGCAACGGTGGCGGAATCAGTACTGCTCGATCATCCCGCTCCCGCTCACGCGCCGCATCCGGCTCCCGCTCCGCAGCCTGCGCCAGCCGCCGCCGAGCCGTCGCCGAAAGTCGAAGAGGCTGAGGAGCACGCCACGGCCACCACACCGGCGCCGTCCGAGACGCCTGATCACACTGAGCCGTCGAAGCCGTAGAGCCAGCGCTCGCCGATCTCGCCTTGGTCAGATGATCTGCGGGTCTGCGGGCCGGTCCGTGGTGTGGGCTCCAGATGCGCTGCGTAGGCCGAGAGCGCCTCCTGCGGTGCTGCGCGGCGCAGATGGCGGGTCTGCGGCAGCTGCTGGGCGGTAGCGATCAGATGGGCCACGAAGGTCGGATCCGGCCGCGACATCCGGCTGCTGACCGGTGATTGATACGAGGCCGGCGCCATCGGCACCAGCGCCGTGCTGGCGGGCTTGGCATCGGCGCCATTGGCTGCGGTCTCGGCTCGATCAATCCTTAACATCGCACGACCATATCCGGCTCGATTGTCGCATTCCGGGACGCCGGACCCTTTCCTGCTGAGCGCATCGCAAGAGTGATGCCGGCTGCGCTTAAGTCGTTCCCGCGGCCGCCGTAAACTGATCGTGTGTGCCCCGCCGCTCCGCCCAAACATCCGTCAGCCCGGCTGACGTCGGCCTGTTGCAAGGACATGCTCTCCATTAACCAAATATGCGTAGGCTGATTCGTAAAGGCCGGGGTCGCCGCACGCTGCGGATGGAGACGGCCGCTCCACATCTCGGCGCCGACGCGAAGCCCGGCCCTGTCCCGAAACGAGGCGATCTTGACATCCGACGTGCCGCAAACCTCGCTGATCCTCGCCTCGCTCGGCCAGGCTGCGTTCGTATGGGATATCGCGACCGACGTGATTGTCTGGAGCGACCATGCCGGCGCTGTTTTCACCGACATCCCGCTGGCGCAACTGTCGAGGGGTGCCGACTTCGCGACGCTGATCGAGCCGGAGCAGTCGGTCCGCTCCGACGTCCTGCTGCAGTCACCGCCCGTCCATGGCGAGGACGGCACGCCCTACCGGATCGAATATGGCGTGCGGATCAGCTCGGCTACGCCGCTCATCTGGATCGAGGAGACCGGCCGCTGGTTCGCTGGTCCCGATGGCCGGCCGTCGCGTGTCCAAGGCATCGTCCGCATCAACAACGAGCGACACGCCCGCGACGAGCACCTCTTGATGTTGGCGCAGCACGATCCGCTGACCGGCGCGCTCAATCGCACCCATCTGATCGCAGCGCTCGCCGAGGCGATCGAGGAGGCCCAGCGCTTCCGCTACTCCTGCGCGTTCATGCTGGTCTGCATCGATCATCTCGCCCGCATCAACGAGGCCTTCGGCTTCGACGTCGCCGACAGCGTGATCCTGGAGATCGCGCAGCGCATCCGTGCCCGACTTCGCGGCGGCGACGTGCTCGGCCGCTTCTCCGGCAACAAGTTCGGCTTGATCCTCAAGAACTGCTCGGTCAACGACATGACCAATGCGGCCGAGCGCTTCCTGACCGGGGTCCGCGACGAGGTGGTGCCGACCACGTCCGGGCCGGTCGCGGTCACCGTCTCGATCGGCGCCATCAGCACGCCGCGCCATGCGCGGTCGGCCGACGAGGCGATCAACCGCGCGCATGAGACCCTCGACGCCGCCAAGCGCCGGCGCGCCGGCTCGTTCGCGACCTGGCGCCCGAATGTCGAGCGCGATGCGCAGCGCCGGGTCAACATCCGCGTCACCGACGAGATCGTCACCGCGCTCAACGAGCGGCGGATCGTCACAGCCTTCGAGCCCGTGGTTCGGACCAGCACGCGCGATACGGCCTTCTACGAATGCCTGGTGCGGCTGGAGCAGGATAACGGACGGGTGCTGCTGGCGCCGGACATCGTGCCGGTCGCCGAGCGGCTCGGCCTGATCCGTCTGGTCGATCACCGGGTGCTTGAGCTCGTGGTCGCCGAACTCGCCGATGCGCCGCAGGCGCGCCTCAGCCTCAACATCTCGCCCGACACGACCATGGACCCGGTGTGGTGGGCCTCGATCGAATCGATGATGCGCGCGCATCCAGGCGTCGCCGAACGGCTGATCGTCGAGATCACAGAGACGGTCGAGATCCAGGACATCGACGATCTCAGAGGCTTCGTCACCCGGCTGAAGGATTTCGGCAGCCGGATCGCGATCGACGATTTCGGCGCCGGCTACACCTCGTTCCGCAACCTGCGCAAGCTCGGTGTCGACATCGTCAAGATCGACGGTGCGTTCGTGCAGAACCTGGCGCGCTCAGTCGATGACCGCGCCTTCGTACAGTCGCTGATCGAGCTGGCGCAACGTTTGAAGATTCAAACCGTCGCGGAGTGGGTGCAGGACGAGGAGTCGGCCGGCCTGCTGCAGGAATGGGGCTGCGACTACATCCAGGGCCGCTTGATCGGGCTGGCCTCGGCGTCGCGGCCATGGCTGCCGGCCGACGAGCAGGTGCTGCCGGCGGTGGGGTAGGCTGACGCTAAAGCAGATACGCCAAAGTGGTCGCCGCGCAGCTACGGTGCCGCCGCAACTTCACAGTCGTCCCGGACAAGCGAGCGCATGCGAGCGCGATCCGGGATCCATAACCACAGGATTTAACTGTTACACGCGATATTGGCCGCGTGCCTGTTTCAGATATCACGCGGTATGGGTCCCGGCTCAAGGCCGGGACGACAGTTGAGTGAATGGCGAGGGCTCGCGCCAGCCCGCTTCTCAGGGCGGTGATGGACTAGCCGCCGCCTTCGTCCTTCTTCGGCTCGGCCGACATGCGGTCGAGCCGGTCCTGCATCTCTTTCATTTGGCGGCGCAGATCGTCGATATTGTCGCTGCCCGCTGGCTCGGGCGTCTTCTCCTCCGCACCGCGCGTCGGGGCGAACGGCTTGAACATCGAGAAGGTCTGCTGGAACAGCTCCATGTTGCGGCGGACCTGTTCTTCGAGCGGGGCAAAAGGGGTGCCCGAGAAGGTGTCGGCGATCTGCTTGCGGAATTTCTCCTGCTCGCGCGTCAATGTGTCGATCGACTGCTCAAGATATTTCGGCACCACCATCTGCATGCTGTCGCCGTAGAAGCGGATCAACTGGCGCAGGAACGTGGTCGGCAAGAGGTTCTGGCCGGCCTTGTTCTCCTGCTCGAAGATGATCTGCGCGAGCACGGAGCGGGTGATGTCGTCGCCGGTCTTGGCGTCATAGACCAGGAAATCCTCGCCGTTCTTCACCATCGCCGCGAGGTCTTCCAATGTCACGTATGTACTTGTCCCGGTATTATAGAGCCGTCGGTTCGCGTATTTCTTGATTGTGGTCGGTTGGTCGGATTTCGCCATGGGGGCTCACACACAAAGACCGAGGACGGGGAACCCTGCGGTTTTCGCCGCAGGGCGAACGAGCTACGCAATGCAATAAAGTAATCACTTTCGGGCGAGTTCGGCTACGGTTTTGTGCGCGAAGGTTAATCTGACGGCAGACGTATTGCGCAGCAAATCGTCAGGAGCGTCAAATTAAATGCGTCGCAGCGAGATTTGGTCCTCCGGCCGATTGACATGCCTCAACGACGTTAACAGGATGGAATCTGAAGATTGACCATTCCCATCCCCCGGCCTGTCCTTGGGACTGCAGGCCGCCGGACGCTCATTCTCCAAACCTTCAAGTCCAAGAACCCAAGCTCCAGGAGATGCCCATGTCAGACGATGTCGTCATCGTCAGCGCCGCCCGCACCCCGGTCGGCAGCTTCAACGGTGCCTTTGCCAACATGCCCGCCCATGATCTCGGCGCGATCGCCATCAAGGCCGCGCTCGAGCGGGCGGGTGTCGAGCCCGGCCGCGTCTCCGAAGTCATCATGGGTCAGATTCTGACCGCGGCACAGGGCCAGAACCCGGCGCGCCAAGCCTCGATCGGCGCCGGTATTCCGGTCGAGAGCCCGGCCTGGGGCGTCAACCAGCTCTGCGGCTCCGGCCTGCGCTCGGTCGCGCTCGGCTATCAGGCGCTGGTCAATGGCGACTCCGAGGTGGTCGTGGCCGGCGGCCAGGAGTCGATGAGCATGGCCCCGCATGCCCAGTATTTGCGTGGCGGCGTCAAGATGGGCTCGCTCGAATTCGTCGATACGATGATCAAGGACGGCCTGTGGGATGCCTTCAACGGTTATCACATGGGCAACACCGCCGAGAACGTCGCCAAGCAATACCAGATCACCCGGGCCCAGCAGGACGAGTTCGCGGTCGGCTCGCAGAACAAGGCCGAGGCGGCGCAGAAGGCCGGCAAGTTCAAGGACGAGATCGTTCCGGTCACGGTGAAGTCGCGCAAGGGCGACATCGTCGTCGACGCGGACGAATATCCGCGTCATGGCGCGACCTTGGATGCGATGGGCAAGCTGCGGCCGGCGTTCGAGAAGGATGGTTCGGTCACCGCGGGCAATGCCTCGGGCATCAATGATGGCGCAGCCGCATTGGTGCTGATGACCGCCAAGCAGGCGGCCAAGGAAGGCAAGACGCCGCTGGCGCGCATCGTGTCATGGGGCCAAGCCGGCGTCGATCCCAAGATCATGGGCACGGGCCCGATCCCGGCTTCGCGGACGGCGTTGAAGAAAGCCGGCTGGAACATTGCCGATCTCGACCTGATCGAAGCCAACGAGGCCTTCGCCGCGCAAGCCTGCGCTGTCAACAAGGACCTTGGCTGGGATCCGGCCAAGGTGAACGTCAATGGCGGCGCGATCGCGATCGGTCACCCGATCGGCGCGTCAGGTGCGCGCGTGCTGGTGACTCTGCTGCATGAGATGCAGAAGCGCAACGCGAAGAAGGGCCTTGCCACGCTGTGCATCGGCGGCGGCATGGGCATCGCGATGTGCGTCGCACGCGACTAGAAAATCGGCAGCGATTGCGAACCGAATATTCTTCGCAGCCGCATCATACTGAACTAAAGAAACGCCCGGCCACGTCGCCGGGCGTTTTGTTCTTGATGTTCGTCAAACGCGCCGCATAATCCCAAGCTAAGAAGAAAATCCAAAAATGGTGTGCTGCGCGAGCGCGATCGGCGAAAGTGAATACCGCTCTCCGCGGAGATCGTCCAAACAACAGCCCCTCGACGTGCGTTGCTGATTCTGTCAGGTCGCGCTCGCAGGGAAAGTGAGGGAAGGATTCGATATGGCACGGGTTGCGTTGGTGACGGGCGGAACGCGAGGCATCGGGGCGTCGATCTGCAAGGCGCTGAAGACTGCCGGATACAAGGTCGCGGCGAATTACGGCGGTAATGATGCCGCTGCGGAGAAGTTCAAGAGCGAAACCGACATCCCCGTCTACAAGTGGGACGTCAGCTCCTTCGACGCCTGTGCCGAAGGGATCAAGAAGGTGGAAGCCGATCTCGGCCCGATCGAGGTCCTCGTCAACAATGCCGGCATCACCCGCGACACCGCATTCCACAAAATGTCGCTGGAGCAATGGAATGCCGTGATCAACACCAATCTCGGCTCCCTGTTCAACATGACACGCCAGGTGATCGAGGGCATGCGTGGCCGCAAGTTCGGCCGCATCATCAACATCTCGTCGATCAATGGCCAGAAGGGCCAGTTCGGCCAGGTCAACTATTCCGCGGCCAAGGCCGGCGACATCGGCTTCACCAAGGCCCTGGCGCTGGAGACGGCCAAGGCTGGCATCACCGTGAACGCGATCTGCCCGGGCTACATCAACACCGAGATGGTGCAGGCGGTGCCGAAGGACGTGCTGGAGAAATCCATCCTGCCGCTGATTCCGGTCGGCCGTCTCGGCGAGCCCGAGGAGATCGCGCGCGCCGTCGTCTTCCTTGCCGCGGATGACGCCGGCGCCATCACCGGCTCGACGCTGACCGTCAATGGCGGTCAGTACATGGTGTGATATGTAAGCCGTCATCCGGGACACGCGCGCGATAGTCGTGAAGCGATTTGTGCCATGCGCGAGGATGCGGCTTCTTAAGAATACCCGTGCGCGATTGCGCATGGGGATTCGCTTGAGCCCTCGCGCTCTGGAATAACGTGCTTATGTCCTCCCCCTAAGGGGTGGCGCCATGGTGCTACGATTTTCGTTGCCGATTCTGGCTAGCCTCGCGCTCAACTGTGCGTCTGCCTTCTCACAGGTCGTCGCGCCGCCTCAATCAGCGGACGCGGCCTTCAAGGGCATCGGTCGGCACAAGGGCCTTAACGGAGGCGCCGAGACAGTCACGATCTCCGATGGCAAAACCTATCTTCGGATCACCGAGCAGGAATATCGCGAGCACGGCTATGCGCCGGAATTCGAGCATCTGCCGACCATTTTCGTCCAGCGCTTACCTGTTCGCGTCCTCATCCCGCCAGGAGACCTGGACTAGAGAGGTGAACCTCGTGATTTTTGATCGTCATTGCGAGGAGCGATAGCGACGAAGCAATCCAGATTCGCTATTGAGCGGGCATGGATTGCTTCCGCCTGCGCCTACGCCCTCAAAGGCTTCGGCGGACGTGTCGCTTAAGCTTGCAATGACGGCCCCATGTCCTCCCGTACCGCTACCCTGATCGGTCTCACCGCAATTCTGATGTGGTCGCTGCTGTCGGTGATGACGGTTGCGACCGGCACCATTCCGGCCTTCCAACTGGCGGCCATGACATTTGCGATCGGCGGCGTGGTGGGTCTTCTGACATGGATCGGCCGGCCCGAGGCGCTGAAGGCGTTGCGGCAACCGACAGTCGCGTGGATCGTCGGCGTCGGCGGCCTGTTCGGCTATCACGCGCTGTATTTCCTGGCGCTGCGATTCGCGCCGCCTGCAGAGGCTGGCCTGCTCAACTATCTTTGGCCGCTCTTGATCGTGCTGTTCTCCGCGTTCCTTCCCGGTGAGCGGCTGGCGGCGCATCACGTCATCGGCGCCGCGCTTGGGCTCGTCGGCACCGTGCTGCTGTTCGTCGGCAACGGCGCGAGCTTCGCGGCCGGCCAGATACCCGGCCTGATCGCAGCCTTCGTCGCCGCGTTCGTCTGGGCCACCTATTCGGTGCTGTCGCGGCGGCTCAAGGGCGTGCCGACCGATGCGGTCGCCGGCTTTTGCCTCGCGACCGCGGTGCTGGCTGCGCTGATGCACCTGGCGCTCGAGAGTACGGTCTGGCCGCAGATATCGCTGCAATGGCTCGCGATCATCGGGCTCGGCGTCGGGCCGGTGGGTGCCGCGTTCTTCACCTGGGACATCGGCATGAAGCGCGGCGACATCCGCGTGCTCGGCGCCGCTTCCTATGCGACGCCGCTGCTCTCGACCGCGTTCCTGATCCTCGCCGGCTTTGCCAACGCCAGCGCCAATATCGCTCTGGCGGCGCTGCTGATCGCCGGCGGCGGCCTGGTCGCAGCCAAGGATATGTTCAGGCTGCGCCGATAGGCGCGGCAGGGAAGCGACTTCGACGGTGCCCGGCCACCGCGCATCAGGGGCCGTATCTTCTGTCGACACGGCGCGCGTCGCGCGCCGGTGAGATGCAACCGTTGCACGTTCTTTGTGCTGTTGCACCTAACGTCCCGTTTACGTGCGATGCGCAACTTGGCGTCCCAGTGTTGAATGGGGGAGGCGCATGCGGGACCTGGTAGCCGAGGTGAGACGTGGCCTGACGCGTGCGCGCGATCTGTTTCGGGTGCCGGCGGACAATCCCGAGCTCACGCGCGCCCAGTTCCAGGCCTTCTCCAAGCAGGTGCCGCTGCTCTACTTCATCCTGATCACCAACAGCATGGCGATCGCCTACACTTATTTGCCGTTGGCGCCGGCATGGCTGACGACGGTCGTTCCGCTGCTGCTGATCTCGCTGACCGGATCGCGGATGATCTGGTGGCTGCGCCAGCGCGGCAGCGTCCGCGATGATGCGGACATCCTGCGCAATCTGCGGATCACGAACCGGATTGCCGGTCCGATCGGGGCGTTGTTCGTCTGCTGGTCGCTTGCGCTGTTTCCCTATGGCGATCCGTTCGCGAAGAGCCAGATCGCCTTCTACATGGCGGTCACCGTGATCGGCATCATCTTCTGCCTGATGCATCTGCGCTCGGCGGCATTGATGGTGACGCTGGTTGTCCTCATTCCTTTCGTTGCTTTCTTCATCGCTGCGGGCGAGCCTGCACTGCGCGCGATCGCGGTCAACCAGCTGCTGGTCTCGGGCGCGATGGTCACGGTGCTGTTCATCTACTATCGCGACTTTGCCGCGCTCGTTGCCAGCCGCAAGTCGCTGCTTGCAGAGCAGGCCGCGACGCAAGCGCTGTCCGATGAGAATTTTCGTCTCGCCAATCGCGATTCGCTGACCGAGCTTCCCAACCGCCGTCGCTTCTTCTCCGAGCTTGCCAGCTTCTTTGCCGAGGCCGAGCGCGACGGCACCAGGCTTGCCGTCGGCATCATCGATCTCGATGGCTTCAAGCCGATCAACGATACCTACGGGCACACGGTGGGAGATCGCGTGCTGACCGAGGCGGCGCGACGGCTAGGCGAGGTCTGCGACAATTGGGGCCTCGCGGTTCATCTTGCGCGCCTCGGCGGCGACGAATTCGGCCTCGTGGTCGGCGGCGATCCGACCGACGACGATCTGCTCGCGCTGGGCAGCCAGATTACCGACCGCATCAAGCTGCCTTATCACTTGGACGCTGCGCATGCCGGGCTGTCCTGCTCGATGGGCTTCGCGCTTTACCCGCGTTCAGCGGCAGCGGCCGAGCCGCTGTATGAATGCGCCGATTACGCGCTCTATCATGCCAAGCGCCATGCACGTGGCGCTGCGGTGATCTTCTCGACCGAGCACGAGGCCGAAATCCGCAGCCGCGGCCTGATCGAGCACCTGCTGCGCACGGCGGATTTTGCTCAGGAGATGCAGCTTGCGTTCCAGCCGATCATCGATGCGAGGAACGAGCAGACGACCGGCTTCGAGGTGCTGGCGCGCTGGCAGAGCCCAAGGCTCGGGCTGGTATCACCGGCGGACTTCATCCCTGCGGCCGAGCGCATCGGCGTCATTCGCGGCCTGACCCGGATCCTGCTGGTCAAGGCACTGGCCGCGGCTGCGACCTGGCCGGCGCACATTCGCGTATCGTTCAATCTTTCGGCTCACGACATCTGCTCGCCGGAGGGCATCCTGCACCTGATCTCCGCGATCGAGGCGAGCGGCGTCTCCCCGGCCCGAATCGAATTCGAGATCACCGAGACCGCGATCACCTATGATTTCGCCCGCGCCGAGGATTCGATCGCGACGCTCAAGGCCATGGGCTGCACCATCTCGCTCGACGATTTCGGCACCGGTTATTCCTCGCTCAGCCACATCCATCGGCTGCCGCTGGACAAGCTGAAGGTCGATCGCAGCTTCGTGGCCGATATCAACACCAATCCGGTGAGCCACAAGATCGTCAAGTCGCTCGCCGGCCTATGCGCCGACATGGAGATTGCCTGCATCGTCGAAGGCGTCGAAACCGAGGTCCAGCTCGATAGCCTGCGGCACCTTGGGTGTGACTTCGCCCAGGGCTATTATTTCGCCAAGCCGATGCCGGCCGATGCGGTGGCCGGCTTTCTGAGCGAGGAATGTCGGAGCGCGAGCGCGAAGCAAGCCGCGGCCGGTTGACGCCGCAGCACCCTCAACCTCAGCGTTGCTCGATTTCCCGGAGCTAGATGCCTGTTTCCGAAGTCTCGGTCCTATTGATACGGCCCGCTGTCATTGTCCGCCACCCGGTCCGGCCTGCGGCCGGCCGGATGACAGGCTCCGTCGGACGATCCAGTACGCCGTGATGTCCCGGCTCGATATCTTCTGCCGCCGAGTACTGCATGCTCCGCCACCGCGGAGCATGACAGTGTTGGAGATATGAGAGCTCAATCCATCCTGGGGCGGCTCGATTTCATGGAATCGGTGTCCTAGCCGCCCGGCTCCCATCCCTTTGGCGCCAGCTCGAAGCCAGCGAACTCGAAGCCCGGTGCGACGGTGCAGCCGACCAGGGTCCACTCGCCGGTGGTCTCGGCCGATTGCCAGGCGCGGGCGGGGACGACCGCCTGCGGCCGTTCGCCGGCCGCAAGATCGATGCCGAGCGTGACCGTTCGCGGCGGCTGTCCGTCCTCGGCGATCCGCAAAATGAGGGCGCTGCCTGCGTAATAGTGCCAGCTCTCGGCGGCATCGACCCGGTGCCAGTGCGAGCGCTCACCGCGCGCCAGAAGGAAGTAGATCAAGGTCGAAGCAGCGCGACCCGCAGCATCGGTGCGGCTGTCGCGAAATGTCTCGCGATAGTGCCCGCCTTCGGGGTGCGGCGTCAGGCCGAGCTGCGCGATGATCTCGGCAGCCGATAGGGCATGCATGGCCATCTGCTCAGGACTTGTTCTTGCGCTCGCGCAATTCGGCGAACACCTGCTCGGGGCTCGCCCCCTTCATGTGCAGCTTGATCGCGACCGCCGGATCATCGGCGCGCAGGAACACGTTGGCCTTCTTCTCGTGGCCGAGCAGCGAAGGAATAGTCGGCTGGCCCGCCGCGCGCAGCCGGGTCACCTCTTCGGCGCGGGCCTTCAGCGCCTCGTTGTCGGGCTCCACCGTGAGCGCGAACTTGACGTTCGACGCGGTGTATTCGTGGCCGCAGTAGAGACGGAAGTCGTCCGGCAAGGCGCGCAGCTTGAGTAGCGAGTCCCACATCATCGGATAGGTGCCCTCGAACACCCGTCCGCAGCCGATCGAGAACAGCGTATCGGCAGCGAACAGCGCCTTCTCGCTGTCGAACACGTAGGAGATGTGGTCGAGCGTATGGCCGGGCGTCTCCAGCACACGCGCCAGCAGATTGCCGACCTTGACGATATCGCCATGGGCGACGCGCTGGTCGACAGCGGCAATGCCGGTCGTCCGGTCATGCGGCGCCACCACGCGGCAGCCATATGTCTGCTTCAGCTCGGCGACGCCGCCGACATGGTCGTGGTGGTGGTGGGTGATCAGGATGTCGGTGAGCTGCCAGCCTTCGGCGTCGAGCTGGCGGATGATCGGCGCCGCCTCCGGCGCATCGACCGAGGCGGTGGCGCCGGTCTCGGGATCGTGGATCAGATAGCCGAAATTGTCGGACAGGCAGGGAAAGGCGCGGATCTCGGCGGCCATGATGTCTCCATCGGCGGGAGCGGGTGCGGCATTGGGTCGGGTGCCGCGCACGTGTCCGAGAGATATGGCGTTAATGCGTCCGGCGCAACGCCATCTTCCCCGGGCAGACAGCGCTCGCATCATGCTACATTGCACCTATGGACGTCATCGATCTCCGCGACTTCTATTCGCAGCACCTCGGCATTGTCGCGCGGCGCTTGATCAATCGCGGCATCCGGGCGCGTTGGCCGAGCGCACGGGGCCAGCGCGTACTCGGCGTCGGCTATCCCACGCCCTATCTCGGCCTGTTTCGCGAGGATTCCGAGCGCTGCATCGCCTTCATGCCGGCGGCGCAAGGCGTGCTGAAATGGCCGACCGCACGGCCGACGCTGGCCTCGCTGGTCGATGAATATGCGCTGCCGCTGCCGGATGCGGCGATCGATCGCATCCTGCTGGTGCATGCGCTGGAGCTGTCGGACGATCCTGCCGGGCTGTTGCGCGAAGTATGGCGGGTGATGGCGCCCTCGGGTCGTATGATCATCGTGATCCCGAACCGGCGCGGGGTGTGGACGCGCACCGACAGCACGCCGTTCGGACACGGCCGGCCCTATTCGCGCTCGCAGATTACGGAGCTGTTACGGCAGGCCTGGTTCACGCCGACCGCCTGGGGCGAGGCGCTGTTCATGCCGCCGGTCGCCGGCAGCTGGTTCCTCCGTTCGGCCCTGGCCTGGGAACGCGTGGGAGCAGCCCTGTCACTGCCCTTCGCCGGCGTGCACATCGTCGAGGCTACCAAGCAGGTCTATCGTGTCAGTCCGGCCCGGCGGGAGCGCGTCAGACTGATCCCAAGGCTCGAGCCGGTGCTGGTGCCCTCGCCGACTTCGCGTCGCGAAGCCGAGGGCGGCGGCAAATAAGCTGCGAAGCTGTTGCCCGGAAGGCGGTGTGCTCCCTCTCCCGCAAGCGGGGCGAGGTTGGCACTGAATGCGCCGCAAGATCCTTCATTTGGCTCACAAGAGCGCTGCGGCGCCAAGTTCTTCCATCCGATTTTATGCTACTGCGCGGACGCGCCGGAGAACAGGTTCATCACGACGACACCGGTGATGATGAAGGTCATGCCGATCATGGCCGGCAGGTCCAGCCGCTCGCCGCGCGACAGCCAGGCGAACAGCGAGATCAGGATGATGCCGACGCCGGACCAGATCGCATAGGCGACGCCGGTCGGCATACTCTTCAGCGCCAGCGACAGGCAGTAGAAGGCGATGGCATAGAACGCCAGGGTCAGCGCGGCCCAGGCCGGGCGGCTGAAGCCGTCGGATAGTTTCAGGGCGGTGGTCGCGAACACCTCGGCGAGAATCGCGATCGCGAGCGGGACATAGGTCATGGCCTGCCCGCGTACCACGCCGACTTGACCCCTGTCTGACAGCAGCCCGGCTTGCAGAATTTGGCGCAACAAAAAAGGCGGGCGGCATGTCCTGCCGACCCGCCTGTTGATGCTGGCAGGCGCGATTATTCGCCGGGATTGAAGTCTTCGCTGGGGGCCGGTGCCGGAGCGGCTGCGGCTTCCGCGCGCGGCCCATGCGGACGGCGGCGCCGGCGCGGATAGCGTTCGCCGCCACCCTCGAAGGCGGCCGGTGCATTAGTGATCTGCGGCTGCGGCCCGGTGATGAAGGACGGCAGACGGTCGACGCTGGACTCGGCGATGACGGGCTGGGGTTGCGGCTGCGGCTGGTATTGCGGCTGCGGACGCTCGCGAACCTCGCGTGGTTCGCGGTGTTCGCGCGGCTCACGACCTTCGCGGGGCTCACGCGGTTCGCGATGCTCGCGCGGCTGCTGCTGGTCACGCTGGTAGGGTTGATTGTCGCGATCGCGATCCCGCTGATGCTCGCGCGGGCTATTGTCACGATCACGGCCATCGCGATCCCGGCCGTCACGATCACGGCCCTCGCGGTCGCGCATATAGGGCTGGGGTTGCTGCTGCACCGGAACGAAGCCCGGCTCCTGGCCGAAATTCGAGAAGCTTTCGCCGTCATCGTCGAGATCATCCGGCGACGGCACATCGTCGATGTTGCGCGGCTGCGGCTGATTCTGGCGGAACTGCTCCTGCGCGGCGGCGATCAGGCGGAAGTAATGCTCGGCATGCTGGTAGTAGTTCTCGGCTGCGACCGGATCGCCGGACGAGCGGGCATCGCGCGCAAGCTGGACGTATTTCTCGGCGACGTGGGAGGCAGTGCCGCGGATCTTGATGTCCGGCCCGTTCGACTCGAACACCCTGGTCAGCGGGTTCTGGCCGCGCCGGTTATTATTACCGCCGTTATTGCGGTTGCGCATCCGCTTGTTGTTTTGACCGTTTCTCATGTCCTGCCTTTATTCCAACCCTACGTTAGGAATTCTGAAGTGCCGCCGTGAATTGTCACCGTGATGCCAAAGCAGGTCGCTCGGGCTCCACGCGCCAAGGTGCGATTCTCGGCGCGATCCCCGTGTGCAATCCGACCCATGCCGATTTGATCGACAGTCGATTATCTCGACAAAGCGCGCTCAACACGCGTTCCCCACCCGCCAGCCCAAATGCCGGCGAACCATGTCATGCTGCCTGCCAGGACAGATCCCGCCAAGGCAGACCCAGTTTCTTCACGTCATACGTCAAGCGCAAAATCAGGCTTTCGTTCGCTCTGCAGTCGCGAGCTGCGCAGCCCTCTGGGCCATCGCGCTCAACGGACCTGCGTTCTGGAACCTATCGCCCGGCGCGGCTCTTCCAAGCTCGTGATCCGTAGCCGTCTACGGGGCCTGCGCCGATGCTGTCGGAAGGAAACGTAGTCGCTCCGGGGGATGATTCCAAGAGGTTTTTACGCCTCACTTTGGCTTTATATGGGCTTTTTTCGACCCAAAACGACCCGGGGGATCCCGGCGAGGTCAGCCCTTATCATGGTTAAATCTGCGGTAAATCCCGCGTCTGTCATCAGGCCTTCAACATCGCCTGCCTGGCCCTGGCCGACCTCGACCGCCACCGCGCCGCCCGGGCGCAGCAGGGCGGCCGCCTGCGGGATCAGGGCGCGATAAGCGTCGAGTCCGTCAGCGCCTCCGTCCAACGCGCGCGCCGGATCGTGCGCGCGGACCTCGATCGCGAGGCCCGCGATGTCGCCCCCGGGGATGTAGGGCGGATTGGAGACGACCAGATCGAACGGGCCAGACAGCGCGGACGCGTAAGAGCAGGCGACGAACGCCGCGCGGTCGCCGAGCCCAAGCGCGACAGCATTGTCGCGTGCAGTGCGCAGCGCACCGACGCTGATGTCGGTGCCGATGCCAAAGCTCTGCGGCAGCTCGGAGAGCAGCGCCAGCAGGATCGCGCCGGAGCCAGTGCCGAGATCGGCAATGCGCAGGGGATCGTTGACCGATCCCGTTCCGCGAACGTGATCGAGCGCTGCCTCGACCACGGTCTCGGTGTCCGGCCGCGGCACCAGTGTTTCGGTCGAGAGCTTGAACGCCAGGCCCCAGAATTCCTTGGCGCCGAGAATGCGTGCGACCGGCTCGCCCGCGAGCCGGCGCTGTGCCAGTGCATCAAGCCGGGCCGAATCCTCCGCGCTGAGGCTGCGCGCGCCTTGCGTGACCAGTCCGGTGAGATCGAGCTGCAGCGCGGCTCCCATCAGCATCCGTGCATCGATCTCGGGCGAATCGAGGCCGGCTGCCGCAAAGCGTGTGGTGAGCGCGCGGCGCGCCTGGTCGATGTTCACAGCGGCGTCGCTCATGATGCAGCCCGAGCTGGCGGTACGTTCTCGGTGTCGTCCCCGCGAACGCGGGGACCCATAGCCACCGTCAGAAGATGGAAAGCGAGCTTGTCGCTCCGTCGTCGTGCCCACCAAGAGCACCTGTGGTTATGGGTCCCGGCGTTCGCCGGGACGACACCGTATGTATGGAAGCGGCGTCGCGCTCGCTGCGCCTCGTTTCCCCGAGACGACATCTCAGACATTACGCCGCCGCACCTTGTGCGGCGAGCTGAGCGGCCTGATGCTCGGTGGTCAGCGCGTCGATCAATTCGCCCAGGGCTTCGCCTGATATCACCTGGGGCAGCTTGTAGAGCGTGAGGTTGATGCGGTGGTCGGTGACGCGTCCTTGCGGGAAATTATAGGTGCGGATGCGCTCGGAGCGATCGCCTGAGCCGACCTTCTCCTTGCGGTCGGCCGAGCGCGCCGCATCCACGCGCTGCCGTTCGGCGTCGTAGATGCGCGAGCGCAGGATGTTCATGGCGGAGGCGCGGTTCTTGTGCTGCGAGCGGCTGTCCTGCATCATCACCACGATGCCGGTCGGCAGATGGGTGATGCGGATCGCCGATTCCGTCTTGTTGACGTGCTGGCCGCCGGCGCCCTGCGCGCGCATGGTCTCGATGCGCAGGTCCTCGTTCTTGATGTCGACGTCGACATCCTCGACCTCGGGCAGCACCGCCACCGTCGCCGCGGAGGTGTGGATACGGCCCTGCGTCTCGGTATCTGGCACGCGCTGCACCCGGTGCACGCCGGATTCGAATTTGAGTTTCGCAAACGCGCCGCGGCCCTGCACCTCGGCGATGATCTCCTTGTAGCCGCCGACGGTGCCTTCGCTTGCCGAGATCACCTCGACTTTCCAGCCCTGCAAGGCGGCGAAGCGTTCATACATCCGGAACAGGTCGCCGGCGAACAGCGAGGCTTCGTCGCCGCCGGTGCCGGCGCGGATTTCCAAGACGACGTTGCGATCGTCCATCGCGTCCTTGGGGAGCAGCGCGACGCGGATCTGCTGCTCCAGCTCGCCGCGGCGCGCGATCAGCTCCTCGCGCTCGGCCTCGGCCATGCTGCGCATCTCGGCATCCGTTGCGGGGTCTGCGATCAACGCCTCGGTGTCGGCGAGCTCTTTGACACCTGCACGATACGCCTTCACCGCCTCGATCAGCGGATTGAGCTCGGCGAGCTCGCGGGTGATCTGGACATATTTGTCGGAATTGACCTGGCCGAGCAGCTCCGCCTCGAGCGAGGCGTGGTGCGCGAGCAGGACGTCCAGTTTGGCTTCGGGCAGCGACGACATCGAAAAATCTCAAGCGGGCAAATTCAGGGGAACGGAGCGGACGAGCGAGATGGCCGGCAAGCCACGCTACAACGGCAAGCCTTCGGCCTCGGCAAACTCGGTCAGCTTCTGCCGGATCGAGAGGCTGCCGGAAGGCGCGGCGAGCAGCTCGTTCATCCGCGCCTCGGCCTTCCCCGCGTCGAGCTCCAGGACCATCGCCTTGACCGGGCCGTGCGCGGTTGCAGACAAGGACAACGAACGATAGCCGAGCGCGATCAACGCCAGCGCACCGATGGGCTTGGAGGCCATCTCGCCGCACAGCGAGACCGACTTCTTCGCGGCCTGCGACTTGCGGACGATGTCGCGCAGCGCCCGCAGGATCGGCACCGACAGCGTGTCGAACCGTTCCGAGACCTTGGCGTTGCCGCGGTCGACCGCGAACAGGAACTGGAACAGGTCGTTGGATCCGACCGAGATGAAGTCGACCTTGGTGAGGAGCTCGTCGAGCTGATAGAGCAGCGCCGGCACTTCCAGCATGGTGCCGACGTCGATCCGCTCCGGCAGCGTGTGACCGTGCTGGCGCAAATAGGTCAGCTCGCGCTCGACGATGGCCTTCGCGGTGTCGAACTCCGAGACCTCCGAGATCATCGGGAACATGATGCGCAGCGCGCGGCCGCCGCCGGCCCGCAACAGCGCCCGGATCTGCCCGCGCAGCAGGCCCGGCCGGTCGAGCCCGAGCCGGATGGCGCGCCAGCCAAGCGCCGGGTTCTCCTCGATCACGGTCTCCATATAGGGCAGCGCCTTGTCGCCGCCAATGTCGAGCGTGCGGAAGGTGACGGGCTTGTTGCCGGCGGCGTCGAGCACCGTGCGATAGAGCGCGAGCTGGTCGCTGGAGCGCGGCAGGCTCGGGCTCACCATGAACTGCAATTCGGTGCGGAACAGGCCGATGCCGGCGCTGCCGGTGTCCTCGATATGCGGCAGGTCGATGACCAGGCCGGCATTGATCATCAGCTCGACCGGCTGGCCGTCCTTGGTGATGCAGGGCTTCTCGCGCAGCTCGAGATATTGCGCCTGGCGGCGGGCGCGGAAGCGCACCCGCTCGGCATAGGCCGATTCGATCTCGGCCGAAGGGCGCACATAGATCGAGCCCGAGGTGCCGTCGACGATGATGGCGTCACCGGGATCGGCGATACCGGGCGCGTTCGGCACTTCGCCGACCGCGGGAATGCCGAGCGCGCGCGCCACGATCGCGACATGCGAGTTGGCGGTGCCTTCCTCCAGCACCAGGCCCCGCAGCCGCTTGCGGTCGTAGTCGAGCAGCGCCGCCGGCCCCATCGCGCGCGCGATCAGGATGGCGTTGTCGGGCAGCTGCTCGCGCGAGGGCGCGTGATCCTGGCCGACGAGCTGGCGCAGCAGGCGATAGCCAAGGTCCTCGAGGTCGTGCAGGCGCTCGCGCAAATACGGGTCGGTCGAGCGCAGCATGCGGGCGCGGGTGTCGGACTGCACGCGCTCCACCGCGGCCTCGGCGGTGAGGCCGGTGGCCACCGCCTCCTGCAGCTTGTGCGACCAGCCCTGGTCGTTGGCGAACATGCGATAGGCTTCGAGCACGTCGCGATGCTCACCACCCTCGGCGACGTCGCCGCGCTCCAGAAGGCGGTCGAGATCGGATCGCAGCTTCGCCAGCGCGGCATCGAGCCGCTTGATCTCCTTCGGCAGGTCCTCGGCGATGTAGTTGTTCACGACAACGCGCGGCTCATGCAGCACGACATGGCCGAGCGCGATGCCGTCGGAGAGGATGGAGCCGGTCTTGTGGATCGAGTGCCGCGCCGCGGGCTCGGCGCCGGGCTGCGCCAGCGCCGCAAGCTCGCCGGAGGCGATCATCTCGGCGAGCACCATCGCCGTGGTCTGCAGCGCCTCGACCTCTTCCTCGACATAGGTGCGCTTGGCGCGGTTCTGCACCACCAGCACGCCGAGCGTATTGCCGGCGCGGAGCACCGGCACGCCGAGGAAGGAGTGATAGATTTCTTCGCCTGTTTCCGGGCGGTAAGAGAATGCCGGATGGCTCTGCGCGTCGCTGAGGTTCAGCGGCGTCGCCTCGCTGGCGACGAGACCGACCAGACCCTCATGCGCGCTCAGCACCGTCCTATGGACCGCGTCGCGGTTCAGGCCCTCGGTGGCATACAACTCCAGCGTATTGTCGACGCGCAGCACATAGACCGAGCAGACCTCCGCCACCATGTTGGCGGCGATCAGCACCACGATCTTGTCCAGGCGTTCCTGCGCCGAGACCTGCTCCGCCATGGTTTCGCGAAGCCGTCTGAGCAAGACGCGGGGGCCTCCCGACGCGCTTCGCATGTGGCACAATCCCCTTCCTGGGGCCAGTCCGGCCGGCAGCCGGAAGTCTGGCGCTAAGCTCTGGACATGCAACGGCTTTCTTAATCTGGGTCGCCGCACGCCCCAGGTGCCGGCCCAAATCAGGACAACCTCTGCTCGGGTTCCACCCGCAGCAGCAATCCTGACAGGCCGTATAGCGAATTGGGGCTTGTTTTGCCAAGCAAAAGGCCTGCCATCACCGGAAAGCTCAACGGCTTTCGGTGCGGCCCATGAATACCGTGTGCGAGACCGGCGACCCCGGCAGCCGGAGCTCGCGCGAGGGAGGGAGAATTTTCTCCTAGACTTGATCCAGTCCGTAGAGCGTATGCAGCGTGCGGACCGCAAGCTCGGTATAGGCGGCATCGATCAACACCGAGAACTTGATCTCGGAGGTGGTGATGGCGCGGATGTTGATGCTGCGCTCGGCAAGCGCCTTGAATGCCTTGGCGGCCACGCCGGCATGGCTGCGCATGCCGCTCCCGATCACCGAGACCTTCGCGACATCGGTCGCGGTATCCAGCCGCTGGTAGCCGATCTTGTCCTTGGATGCGGAGATCGTCTCGCGGGCGCGATTGTAATCGGCGGCCGGCACCGTGAAGGTGAGGTCGGTGGTCTTGCCGTCCTCCGAAACGTTCTGCACGATCATGTCGACATTGATGTTGGCATCCGCCAGCGGGCCGAAGATCGACGCCGCAACGCCGGGCTTGTCGGCGATCTGACGGACCGAGATCTGCGCCTCATCCTTCGAAAAGGCGATGCCGGTGACGACGTGGCTTTCCATGATGTGTTCCTCGCTGCAGATCAGCGTGCCCGGCGGCTGGTTGGCATGGGGATCGATGTCTTCAGGCTTGTCGAAGGAGGAGCGGACGAAGATCGGCATGTTGTGCACCATGCCGAGTTCCACGGAGCGTACCTGCAAAACCTTGGCGCCCTGCGAGGCCAGCTCCAGCATGTCCTCGAAGGCGATCTTGTCGAGCCGCTTGGCCTTCGGCACCACGCGCGGATCGGTGGTGTAGACGCCGTCGACATCGGTGTAGATATCGCAGCGGTCAGCCTTCACGGCAGCTGCGATCGCGACCGCCGAGGTGTCGGAGCCGCCGCGGCCGAGCGTGGTGATTCGGCCCGTCTCGGGGCTGATGCCCTGGAAGCCGGCGATGACGGCGACCTCCTTGCGCTCCTTGAAGCGCTGGATCAGCTCGGAGCCGTCGATCTCGAGGATGCGGGCGGAAGCATGCGCATCGCTGGTCTTGATCGGGATCTGCCAGCCTTGCCAGGAGCGGGCCTGGATGCCCATGCTTTGCAGCACGATCGCAAGCAGGCCGGAGGTGACCTGCTCGCCCGACGCCACCACGGCGTCATATTCGCGGGCATCATGCAGCGGCGAGGCCTCCGTGCACCAGGCGACCAACTCGTTGGTCTTGCCGGACATCGCTGACACGACGACCGCGACCTCGTGGCCCGCATCGACCTCGCGCTTCACATGGCGCGCGACGTTGCGGATACGGTCGATGTTGGCGACGGATGTGCCGCCGAATTTCAGCACGAGGCGACCCATGACGACGCGCTCATTCCCTGAAGAAGGATAAATTGGCCACCTCGCGCGAAAGCAGGAGGCGCGCCAGCCGAAACGCGCGTATACATAGCGCCGCGGCCGGGGGCAAGCGGGTTCCTAAGCAAGGGTTTGGTGTCAGAGGCGAGGTATGGGGCGGTATATCGACGAGATCCTGCAGCCCGGGGAGAAGGTGCTGTATTCGACCAATGCGCATTGGGTCTTTTATCTCCCGGCAATTGCGGCCTGGCTGGTGGCCGCAGGCCTGCTGGTGCTGTCACGCCTGACCACGGCCGACAGTCTCGTCTTGCTGTGCCTTGCAGCCGCTGCGGTGGTCGCGATCGCGGCGCTGTACTGGACCGTTAAAGCCTGGTTCCATCGGCTGACCACCGAGACCGACGTCACCAATCGCCGGGTCGTGCACAAGACCGGCTTCATCACCCGCAAGACGTTCGAGATGGCCCTGGACAAGATCGAGAGCGTTGATGTCGATCAGAGCATCTCGGGACGCATTCTCGATTATGGCGATGTCACAATCCTGGGCGTCGGAGAGGGACGACAGACGATTCAGACGATCGCTTCTCCTCTGGCGTTCCGCAACGCCATCACTGCCCGCTAGCGAGACGGAGAGGTGATGACGATGCCCGGTGACTCCCGCGCCAGCACGGCCGGTTCGACGGTGGACCCCGCCGAGATCGCTAAATTCTCAAAACTGTCGGAGACCTGGTGGGACCCCAAGGGCAAGATGGCACCCTTGCACCAGATCAATCCGCTGCGGCTCGCCTACATCCGCGATGCCGCTTGCCGCAAGTTCGAGCGCAACCCGAAGAGCCTCAATTGCCTCTCCGGCCTGCGCATGCTCGACATCGGCTGCGGCGCGGGCCTGCTGTGCGAGCCGTTCACCCGGCTTGGCGCGCAGGTGATCGGCGTCGACCCTTCCGCGAGCAACATCGCCGCCGCCCGGCTGCACGCCGAAAAGGGGCATTTGTCGATCGACTATCGCTGCACCACCATCGAGGAGATGGACCCGCGGGAGCGCTTCGACATCGTGCTGGCGATGGAGGTGGTCGAGCATGTCGCCGACATCGGGGCGTTCGTGTCGCGCTGCGCCGCCATGCTCAAGCCCGGCGGAATGCTGGTGGCCTCGACCTTGAACCGCAACTGGAAGAGCTTTGCGCTCGCCATCGTCGGCGCCGAATATGTGCTGCGCTGGCTGCCGCGCGGCACGCATCAATGGAGCAAGTTCGTCACGCCGGACGAGCTCACCAAATACCTGCTCGACAACCGCCTCGTCATCACCGAGCAGACCGGCGTGGTCTACAGCCCCTTTGCAGACCGCTGGAGCCTGTCGTCCGACATGGACGTCAACTACATGGTGGTGGCCGAGCAGATGGTGTAGCTGTTTTTCGCTCGCCTGACGTCTTTTTGATCCCGTTTTCTATGGTCGCTTTGATCGCACCTGCGACCACATAGACGCTGTCGTCCCTGCGAACGCAGGGACCCATAGCCACAGGATTTAATCGTTGCGATCGGTGCTGGCCGCATGCCTGTTCCCGCGATCACGCGGTATGGGTCCAGGGTCGGCGCGCTACGCGCTTGCCCGGGACGACAGTCATGTACGTTGCCGCAGTATTTGATTCAACGATGTCATCCCCGCAAACACGAGGATCATAATCAAAGCAGGCAGTTTCGGGCGCGGTATCAAACGATCAGATCGCTCAAGTCGCGCCATTCGAGGTTATCCCGCTCGATCAACTCGATCTTCCAATCACGCTTCCAGCGCTTGAGCTGTTTCTCACGCGTAATGGCTTCTTCGGCCCGGTCGTATGTCTCGATACAAACCAGGCGAAAGACTCCATATTTTTTGACGAACAGCGAGCCTTGGCCGTTGCGATGCTGCTCAAGCCGTTTCTGAATTGAGTTGGTCACGCCGATATACAGCGTGCCGTAACGACCACTCGCGAGAATATAGACATAGTACATGGTCGTACCGTCGCGCGGATGGATTTGTCCAAAATAACTGAAGCCCGTGGTTATGGGTCCCTGCGTTCGCAGGGACGACACCGTTTGCGCAGCGCCGTTCTACCATAAATGCAAACGAATCCGCCGGTCTATTGCCCCGTCGCAATCCCGGCATGCGCCGTTGCTGTTGACCGCGCGATGCGCACCGGGCACGGTGGCGCGGTACTCCTGCCGCCCAATCGCCTCATGGTCTCCATCACCACGCTCTGGATTCCCTTCACGCTGGTCGCTTCCGCCGGCCAGGTTGCGCGCAATGCGATGCAACGGTCGCTGACGGCGAAGCTCGGCACCTGGGGTGCGACCAACATCCGCTTCCTGTTCGGCTTCCCGTTCTCGCTGCTGTTTCTCGGCCTCGTGCTGCTCGCCTCAGGCGATCCGCTGCCGTGGCCGCCCTTCGCGTTCTGGCCCTGGCTGCTGCTCGGCGCGCTCTGCCAGATCATTGGCACCGGGCTGATGCTGCTCGCGATGACCGATCGCTCCTTCGTGGTGACGACCGCCTATCTGAAAACGGAAGCGATTCAGACCGCCGTCTTCGGCTTCGTCTTCCTCGGCGATCCGTTGTCCGTGATGAAGGTGGTCGCGATCCTGATCGCGACGATCGGCGTGATCATCACAGCGCTGCGGCCTGGCGGCGAGAAGGGCTTTGCTGAGCTGAAGCCCACGGCGATCGGTCTCGCTGCAGCGGCGGCCTTTGCGCTTTCGGCGGTCGGCTATCGCGGCGCCATCATCACGGTCGAGGGCGTCTCCTTCGTCACCGCCGCGACCACCACGCTGGTGTGGGGCCTGTTCCTGCAAACGCTGCTGCTGACGATTTATCTGTTGGCGCGCGCGCCGCGCATCCTCAAGGCGATCCTGGCGCTGTGGCGGCCGTCGATGCTCGCGGGCTTCGTCGGTGCCTTCTCGTCGCAGTTCTGGTTCCTGGCGTTCGCACTGACCGCGGCCGGCAATGTGCGCACGCTGGCGCTGGTCGAGGTGCTGTTCGCGCAAGGCGTGTCGTATTACTCGTTCAAGCAGCCGGCTTCGCTCCGTGAGATCTCCGGCATCGTGCTGATCGTCGCCGGCGTGGCGCTGCTGATCGCTGCCTGATGGCTGGAGCGTTTTCAAGCGAAGTGGATACCGGTTCGCGTTAAGAGAACGCGTCAAGACAAGAAGCTAGAGCCTCCGTTCCGATACGATCGGAACGGAAAAGGCTCTAGGCCTTGATCGCGATCAGCACTGCGCCGCTCGCGATCAGCGCGATGCCGATCCAGCCTTGCAATGATGGGCGCTCGCCGAGAAAAACCGTGCCGAACAGCGCGACCAGCACCACGCTGAGCTTGTCGATCGGCGCGACCAGGGTCGCGGGACCGAGCTTGAGCGCGCGGAAATAGCACAGCCAGGAGGCGCCGGTGCCGAGCGCCGACAACACCAGGAACAACCAGCTCTTCGTCGGAATCGGACCGGGACTGGTGAGCTGGCCGGTCACGAACAGGATCGCCGCCAGCGTCATCAGCACGATGGCGGTGCGGATCAAGGTGGCGAGATCGGAATTGATGCCCTCGACGCCAACTTTGGCGAAGATCGCGGTCAGTGCCGCGAACAGAGCGGAGAGCAGAGCCCAGAGTTGCCAGGAGGAGGAGAGGGGAGACATTTATGGGTTCTACCCGATCGAATTTGCTTCGGTCTCTCCATCGTCATTGCGAGGAGCGTAAGCGACGAAGCACTCCAGAATCGTATGTGGGGCGCTGGATTGCTTCGCTTCGCTCGCAATGACGGAAATTACGTGCGCGGAATGACTCGCTGCGCGTCAATTCCTATCGTCCGGCAGCACCGGCAACGGCGCGACTTCGATGCCTTCCTCGACCAGCTCGCGCGCTTCCTGCAGCGAGGCCTCGCCATAGATCGGCCGGTGCTCGATGTCGCCGTAATGCATCTTGCGCGCCTCGTTCGGGAACTGCTCGCCGACATTGTCGGCGTTTTTGACGATATGGTCGCGCAGCTCCTTCAGCTTGGCGCGCAGCTCACGCTCCTGCGCCATCATCAGCGATTGCGGTCCGGCTGGCCCCGCAGGCTCCGGCGCGGCCGGGACGCGCGCCAGTTCGCGGCCCTTCTTGCTGACGATCTGCGGCGCCATGATCGCCTTCTCGACCTTGGTCGAACCGCAGGAGGGGCATTCCACCAGCTTGCGCTTGACCTGGGATTCGTAGGCCGAGGAGCTCTGGAACCAGCTTTCGAAGGTGTGATCGCGTTCGCAGCGCAGGGCGTAGCGGATCATGCCGATCCTCGCACCAGGTGCAGATAGTCAGGCCCGGCCTTCGGATCGGCCATGCCGAAGCGGCGGCCATGCTGCAGCGACGGGATCGCCTTGTGCGCGGTCTCGACGCGTGAGGGATCGATGCGGGCGAGCACCACGCCCGGTTCGGTACCGCCGTCGGCAAGCACCTCGCCCCAGGGATCGACGATCAGCGAATGGCCGAAAGTCTCGCGCTTGTTCTCGTGCAAGCCGCACTGCGCCGCCGCGAAGATGAAGCAGCCGGTCTCGATGGCGCGCGCCCGCAGCAGCGTGTGCCAATGCGCCTCGCCGGTCTTGCGCGTGAAGGCCGATGGCACAGTGATGAAGGAAGCGCCGGCTTCCGCGAGCGCACGGTAGAGCGCAGGAAAGCGCACGTCGTAGCAGATGGTCAGCCCGATCCGGCCCCAGGGCAGGTCGGAGATCACGGCGGTCTCGCCAGGCTGGTAGTTGGCGGATTCGCGGTAGCTCTCGCCGCCCGGAAGATCGATGTCGAACATGTGGATCTTGTCGTAGCTCGCGAGGATGTCGCCCTCCGGCCCGATCAGGAACGAGCGGTTGACCGCCTTCTCCTCCGAGAAGCGCAGCGCCAGCGAGCCGACATGCAGATGGATCTTCAGCTCCGCGGCGAGCGCACGATAGGCCTTCAGCGAGGCATCCTCGTCCTGGCTTTTCAGATGCTCGAACAGCGCGGCCCGATTGAGCTGCATCATATTGCTGACTTCAGGCGTCTGCACATAGTCGGCGCCCTGCGCCGCCGCTTCGCGGATCAGCCGGGTTGCCTGCGCGAGGCTGGGCTCGGGTAGGAGGCCCGTGCGCATCTGCACCATGGCGGCTGTGAAGCTGCGGTCAGTGCTCATGATGCGACCCCCTCGCTTGCGAGCATGGCGTCGAGCTTGCCGGCGCGGTCGAGCGCATAGAGATCGTCGCAGCCGCCGATGTGCGTGCCGCGGATGAAGATCTGCGGAAAGGTCGAGCCCGGGCCGACGCGGTCATACATCTGCTGCCGGAATGATGGGTCCTTGCCCGCATCATATTCGGTAAAGACAGCCTTTTTGCGGGTCAGCAGCGATCGGGCGGCCGTGCAATAGCCACAGCCGGGCCGGGTGTAGATTTCGATGGCGGCGGTCATCTCGCGCTCAATTGTTAATGGAGTCAGCGGATTATATGGGAGGGCGGGGGGCATCCACAACCCGGGCGAAGACCAGCACATCGACCTGCGCCGCTTTGGCGCGCAGCAGCGCCCGTGCACAGGCATCGAGCGTTGCCCCTGTCGTCAGCACGTCGTCCACCAGCACGATCCGCCGGCCCTGCACATCCGATAGGCGGTCGGCCGATACCTGGAAGGCACCCTGCACGTTGCTGGCGCGCTGGCTGCGGGAGAGCCCGACCTGCTGTTCCGTCGACCGGACCCGGCGCAGTGCGTCAGATCGCAGCATCACGCCGCTCTGGCGCGCGATCACCCGCGCGAGCGCGCCGGATTGATTGTAGCGACGGCTGAAGCTGCGCCGCCAATGCAGCGGCACCGGAATCAGCGCATCGGCGCTCTCGAGCAGTTCGCGGCCGGCGCGTGCCATCCAGCGGCCCATGATCGGCGCCAGGTCGGTGCGGTCCTGGTATTTCAGCGCGTGGACGAGCGTGCGGGCGATGTCGTCATAGCGCACGGCGGCCGCGCCCGCGCATAGGCCGGCGGGCTCGCGATCGCCTCCATCGACAGCAGATCGGGGCCGGGATCGTAGACGAAGGGAATGCCGAGTTTCGGGCAATAGGGACGCTCGATGAACGACAATTTGCCCCAGCAGGCGGCGCAGACACCTTCGCCGTCGACCGGCTCGCGGCAAGCGATGCAGAGCGTCGGCAGCGCGATGTCGAGCGCGAGTTTTGCCAGATGCACGCAGGTCGTGCGCACCAGGCCGGTGGCCGCGCGCATGTGCGACGTCAGGGAACGCGGAGGAGCGAAGTCGGCCTGCATGCGTTGAAGGCTAGCGCCGTGAGGGCTTGCGCTCAAGCGGCCGGTTGCTCGCCACATGAGATCGGCGTAACCAGCGGCCATGAACGCCCCCACCACTCCCGTCCTGTTCGATCGCGCATTGCTGGCCCAAAGACAGCGTCGGGCGGCGCGCGTGCCGGAGACTTTTCTCCTCGACCGCGTGATCGACGACATGACCGATCGGATCGCGGCTGTGAAGCGCGACTTCGCGGACGTTGCCGATTTGTGGACCCCAAGCGGTGCGCTCGAAGCGGTGCTTGCGACGCACTTCAGGACGTTCACGCGGCTGACGGCCCCGCAGAACGGCGACGAAGAGCTGGCTGTGACGCCGCAATCGCTCGATCTGGCGCTCTCCGTGCTGGCCTTCCAGTTCGTCAATGATCTGCCGGGCCTGCTGGCGCAGATCCGCCGTTCCCTGCGGCCCGATGGCTTCTTGCTGGCCGCGATGATCGGCGGCGACACGCTGACCGAGCTGCGGCAGAGCTTTGCTGCGGCGGAAGCCGAATGCGAGGCCGGCGTGTCGCCGCGGGTGGCGCCGTTTGCCGATCTGCGCGATGTCGGCGGTCTGCTGCAGCGGGCGGGATTTGCGCTGCCGGTGACCGATGTGGACCGCGTCGTGGTGCGCTATGCCGATGTGTTCGGCCTGATGCAGGATCTCAGGCGCATGGGCGCCACCAACGTATTGGTCGAGCGGCGCCGGGCGCCGACGCGTCGCGCCACCATGCTGCGCATGGCAGAGATCTATGGCGAGCGCTTTGCCGACCAGGATGGCCGCATCCGCGCCACCTTCGATATCATCTGGCTGTCGGGCTGGGCGCCGCATGAGAGCCAGCAGAAGCCGCTGCGGCCCGGTTCGGCGAAGGCGAGTTTGGAAGAGGCGGTGAGGGCGGCGAAGAAGAATGAGTAGGGCTGTCGGAGGTCTGGTCCTTCGGACCACCCCGGAATGACGAACAAGCGATCACCTGTTCGTCACATCAGCAAATCCATCAGATGCGGGATCAGCGGGATGTCCGCCGGCGGCATCGGATAGTCGCGCAATTTGTTAGGCCGCACCCAGGCCAATGTCTGGCCTTCGCGCGCGATGGCCTGGCCCTCCCAGCGGCGGCAGATATAGAGCGGCATCAAGAGATGAAACGTCTCATAGGCGTGGCTGGCGAAGGTCAGCGGCGCGAGGCATGGCTCGGCGACGGTGATGCCAAGCTCCTCATGCAGCTCGCGGATCAGCGTTGTTTCCGGCCGCTCGCCAGGCTCGATCTTGCCGCCGGGAAATTCCCACAAGCCCGCCATCGACTTGCCGGGCGGCCGCTGCGCCAGCAGCACGCGCTTGTCCGCATCAACAAGCGCGCAGGCGACGACGAGAATGAGCTTGAGTTCGGCCATGCTCAGAGGTCTCCGAACCCGTCATTGCGAGCGCAGCGACGTGTCCGCCCAAGCCCAGAGGGCGGAGGCGGAAGCAATCCAGGGCCACGCGCGCGACTCTGGATTGCTTCGTCGCTGTGCTCCTCGCAATGACGGCCTGTCGCGGTGATCACGACCGGTAGTCGCCGTTGATCGCGACATATTCCTTGGTGAGGTCGCAGGTCAGCACGCGATCCTTGCCCTTGCCGAGGCCAAGGGCGACCTTGATCTGGATCTCCGGCTGCTTCATTGCGGCGGAGACTTCCTGCTCGTCATAGGACGGGTCGCGCGCGCCCTTCGTGGCGACGCGGATGCCGTTGAAGGCGATCGAGAGCTTGTCGCGGTCGGCCGGCTCGCCGGCCTTGCCGACCGCCATCACCACCCGGCCCCAATTGGCGTCCTCGCCGGCGACCGCGGTCTTCACCAGCGGCGAATTGGCGATCGACATCGCGATCTTGCGTGCCGACTGCTTGGTCTTGGCGCCCTCGACGATGATCTCGATCAGCTTGCGCGCGCCTTCGCCGTCGCGCGCCACCTGCTCGGAAAGGTCGGCGAGCACCTGGTTGAATGCTTTCACGAACGCCTTCAGGCGCGGGTCGCTGGCGCGGCTGATCTTCGGCGCGCCATTATCGGCGGCAGCACCGGTGGCGAAGGCGAGCAGCGTGTCCGAGGTCGAGGTGTCGCCGTCGATCGTCACCGCGTTGAAGGTATCCGCGACGCCGGCCTTGAGCAGGGCCTGCAGCGCCGGGGCCGAGATCGGCGCATCGGTGAAGATGAAGGACAGCATCGTCGCCATGTCCGGCGCGATCATGCCGGCGCCTTTGGCCATGCCGCAGATATTCACCTTGGCCTTGCCGAGCTTGACGGTCGCGGTCGCCACCTTCGGGAAAGTGTCGGTGGTCATGATGGCGCGGGCGGCTTCCATCCAGTTCGCCGGCTCGGCTGCGTCGGCCAGCTGCTCCAGCACGCCGTTGAATTTGGTGGCGTCGAGCGGTTCGCCGATCACGCCGGTCGAGGCGAGGAAGATCTCGTCCTGCTTGCAGCCGGCGGCCTTGGCGGCGATCTGCGCGGTCAGCGCGGTGGACTGCTTGCCGGTTTTGCCGGTGAAGGCGTTGGCATTGCCGGAATTGACCACCAGCGCGCGCGCCTTGCCGCCCTTCAGCTTGGCGCGGCACCATTCAACCGGGGCGGACGGACACTTCGATTTGGTGAACACGCCCGCGACGGTCGTACCGGGATCGAGCAGCGCCAGCAGCACGTCGGTGCGGTTCTTGTAGCGGATGCCAGCGGCCGCGGTAGCGAGCCTCACGCCCGCAATCGCGGGCATGTCAGGCACTTCGGTCGGAGCGAGCGGAGAAACGGCTGAGGACATCTTTGGCTTCCGGCAATCGAGCAAAAGGAAGCGCTCTGTATCACCTTCGCTGTGGCGGTGGGAGAGGGTGCCACATCTTCCGATGTCATCCCCGCGAACGCGGGATCCATAACCACAGGATCTGATGATTGTGCGTGGTACTGGCTGCGTGCCCGTTTTAGGTATTACGCGGTGTGGGTCTCGGCTCCGCGCGCTGGGCGCTTGCCCGGGACGACGGCCATGTGAGTTGCCACAGTGTTTGATCTAAAAATCGCTGTCATCCCTGCGAAAGCAGGGATCCATAACCACAGGACCTGATGATTGTGCGCGGTACTCGCCGCGTGCCTGTTTCAGACATCACGCGGTATGGGTCCCGGCTCAAGGGCCGGGACGACACCATTTGTGACGCGCCGACGTTACAAAAAAAAGCCCCGGCGCGGGGCCGGGGCGATACTCATTATGACGAACCGATGACGCGTCTCGCGTCAGGTCTGACGTCGTCCGTCTCTTACTTCTTCGCATCCGCCGGCTTGGCGGCCGCGTCGGCCGGCTTGCCCGCATCGGCGGTGCGCTCGATCTTGGCGCCCTCGCGCAGCTTGGCGACATAATCGGCCTGAGCCTTGCGGGCGACATAGGTCTCAATCTGGCTCTTGACCTGGTCGAATTCCGGCGGCTTGCGGTTGCGCTTCTCTTCGACCTTGATGATGTGCCAGCCGAACTGGGTCTTCACCGGATCGGAGATCTTGCCCGGCTCCAGCGCGAAGGCGACGTTGGCGAATTCCGGCACCATCTGCTCCTTGGTGAAGAAGCCGAGGTCGCCGCCGTCGGAGGCGCCGGGGTCCTTGGACTTCTTCTTGGCGAGCTCGGCAAAATCGGCGCCCTTGTCGAGCTCGGCCTTGACGGCCTTGGCGTCGTCCTCGCTCTCGACCAGGATGTGGCGGGCGCGGACTTCCTGCTCGCCGCCGATCTGCTTGGAGGCCTCGTCATAGACCTTCTTCATCGCATCGTCGGTGGTCGCAGCCTTGCCCTCGCTGGCGAGCAGGCTGTCCATCAGGAGGCGGTTGCGGGTGAAGTTCAGGCGCTTCTTGAACTCCTCGCTATCGGCGACCTTCTTGTCCTCGGCCGCCTTTGAGACGAGCTTCATGTCGATCAAGAACGACAGCACGTTCTCGTCCTTGCTCGCCGGGTCCATCTGGGCGAGGCTCGGTCCGAGCTCCTCTTCCGCGAGCGCGACGTCGCTCTTGCGGATCTCGGCGCCGTTCACCTTGGCGAGCACCGGATTGGCGTCTTCGGCCGCGCGCACGGGGCCGGCGATCAGGGACAGCGCGAGGCAGCCGGCGAGCGCGGTGGCGAGGCTGAAACGCTGTCCGGTCTTCGTTACCGGGAACGAGGTCGTCATGCAAAATCCTTGTCTTAAGCGAGGGACGTAGGAGGTCCTCTGGGCGGGGCGGACACTCGCCCAATCACTACCGCTTGGCAACGCGAAAAGTCTGTCAATTTCGTGAAATCGGCGTCAGGTTAACCCCCTGTTGCGGCCGTTCCGGTGCCGTTGACAAGCATTCCCCCCAGCCATATCTCTCCCCGGTCGCTTCAGGGGCGATCACGCTCATTTCGCTGCGTTTTTGGCCGTTGAACCTTGGCTTGCTCAATTCCCACCCACTTGGCGAAGCCGCCCGGCTCCAGACGTGAGGGCAGGTCGGCCGGTGTTGCGGTGCGTCACAGCGGGAACGGCGGGCCGGACCTAACGATTACGGCTACGCAGACACTTACATAGGCAGGATTTCGGCATGATCGGCGCGCTCGCCCGCAAGTTCTTCGGCTCCGCCAACGACCGGCGGATCAAGGGTTACCAGGCCCGGGTCAGCGCCATCAATGCCCTGGAGGGCGAGCTCGCGGCGCTTTCGGACGAGGCGCTGAAGGCCCGCACCGCCGAGTTCAAGGCCCAGCTCGCCGCGGGCAAGACGCTCGACGACATCCTGGTGCCGGCCTTCGCCACCGTCCGCGAGGCCGCCAAGCGCACCCTCGGCCAGCGCCATTTCGACGTCCAGCTGATCGGCGGCATGGTGCTGCACGAGGGCGACATCGCCGAGATGAAGACCGGCGAAGGCAAGACCCTGGTCGCCACGCTCGCAGTCTATCTCAACGCGCTGGCCGGCAAGGGCGTCCATGTCGTGACGGTGAATGATTACCTCGCCCGCCGCGACGCTGCTTGGATGAGCCAGATCTACGGCTTCCTCGGCCTGACCACCGGCGTCATCGTCCACGGGCTCGACGATGCCGAGCGCAAGGCGGCCTATGCCTGCGACATCACCTACGGCACCAACAACGAATACGGCTTCGACTATCTGCGCGACAACATGAAGTACCGGCTGGAGGACATGGTCCAGCGGCCGCATTACTTCGCGATCGTCGACGAGGTGGACTCGATCCTGATCGACGAGGCGCGCACGCCGCTGATCATCTCCGGCCCGCTCGACGACCGCTCGGACTTCTACAACACCATCGACACCTTCGTGCCGCGGCTCGACAAGTCCGACTACGAGGTCGACGAGAAGCAGCGCACGGTGACGCTGACCGAAGCCGGCATGGAGAAGATCGAGACCTTGCTGCGCGACGCCGGCCAGCTCAAGGGCGAGTCGCTCTACGACGTCGAGAACGTCTCCATCGTCCACCACATCAACCAGGCGCTGCGCGCGCACACGCTGTTCACCCGCGACAAGGACTACATCGTCCGAGACGGCGAAGTGGTCATCATCGACGAGTTCACCGGACGCATGATGCCGGGCCGGCGCTATTCGGAAGGCCTGCACCAGGCGCTGGAGGCGAAGGAGCACCAGCCGGTCCAGCCGGAGAACCAGACGCTCGCCTCGATCACCTTCCAGAACTACTTCCGCATGTATGAGAAGCTCGCCGGTATGACCGGCACGGCCGCGACCGAGGCCGACGAGCTGTTCGACATCTACAAGTTAGAGGTGGTGGAGATCCCGACCAACCTGCCGGTGGCGCGTCTCGACGAGGACGACGAGGTCTACCGCACCCAGCAGGAGAAGTACGGCGCGATCCTCGCCGAGATCGAGCGGGCCAACGCGCGGCTGCAGCCGGTGCTGGTCGGCACGGCCTCCATCGAGAAGTCGGAAGTGCTGGCGGCCTTCCTCAAGCAGCACGGCTACAAGCAGATCGATTTCGGCAAGGAAGGCGCGCTCGACAAGCTCTATGCCGCGGCCCGCGCCGGCAAGCCTGCCAAGCTGTTCGCGGTGCTGAACGCGCGCTTCCACGAGCAGGAAGCCTACATCGTCGCTGAGGCCGGCGTTCCCGGCGCGATTACAATCGCGACCAACATGGCTGGCCGCGGCACCGACATCAAGCTCGGCGGCTCCTTGGAGATGCGCATCCAGCAGGAGACGGCTGGGATGACCGACGAGGCCGAAAAGGCTGCCAAGGTCGAGCAGATCAAGGCCGACATCGCCCGTTTCCGCGACATCGTGCTGAAGGCGGAGGAGACGGTCGAGATCGAGCCCGCCAAGGGCAACAAGCCGGCCAAGACCGTGGTCAAGCCGGGCGGCCTCTACATCATCGGCTCCGAGCGTCACGAGTCCCGCCGCATCGACAACCAGCTGCGCGGCCGCTCCGGCCGTCAGGGCGATCCCGGCCGCTCGAAGTTCTTCCTGTCGCTGGAAGACGACCTGATGCGGATCTTCGGCTCCGACCGGCTCGACAGCATGCTGACCCGGCTCGGCCTGAAGGAAGGCGAGGCCATCATCCATCCCTGGATCAACAAGGCGCTGGAGAAGGCGCAGCAGAAGGTCGAGGCGCGCAACTTCGACATCCGCAAGAACCTGCTCAAGTTCGACAACGTCCAGAACGACCAGCGCAAGGTGATCTTCGAGCAGCGCATCGAGCTGATGAGGGACGAGAGCGTGGCCGAGACGGTCACCGACATGCGCCATGCTTTCGTCGAGGACCTCGTCGCCAAGCACGTGCCCGAGCACGCCTATGCCGAGCAGTGGGATGTCGCCGGGCTCAAGGACGAGCTGAGGCGTGTGCTCGATGTCGACCTGCCGGTCGACGAATGGGCAAAAGAAGAGGGCATCGCCGACGAGGAGCTGCTGAACCGCATCGAGACGAAGGTCGACGAGCGCATGGCAGCCAAGGTCGCGCAATGGGGCCCCGACGTGATGCGCTACGTCGAGAAGACCATCCTGTTGCAGACGCTCGACCATCTCTGGCGCGAGCATCTGATCATGCTTGATCATCTGCGCCAGGTGATCGGCCTGCGCGGCTATGGCCAGCGCGATCCGCTGCAGGAATACAAGTCGGAAGCCTTCACGCTGTTCGAGACCATGATCGCTCACCTGCGCGAGGCTGTCACCGCGCAGCTGATGCGGGTGGAGATCGTGCCGCCTGAGGAGCAGCAGCAGGTGCTGCCGCCGATGCAGGTGCATCACGCCGATCCGAACACCGGCGTCGACGAGTTGGCGTTCGCCAACGTCTCGCTGGCACCGCAGGCCGACACGGCGACCGCCGTCGCGCGCAATCCGAACGATCCGACGAGCTGGGGCAAGGTCGGCCGCAACGAGGACTGCCCCTGCGGCTCCGGCAAGAAGTACAAGCACTGCCACGGCCGGTACGCGTAAGGCGCAGCCCGGATCGCTGCGCCCTCATTGCGAGCGCCAGTACGTAGCCCGCGTGAGCGAAGCGACACGCGGGGAAATCACATCCCGGATGTCGCTTCGCTCATCCGGGCTACTGACCGCGCGATTGGGTTAGCCGAGCGGCCGGCAAACCACCACTGTCATCCCGGCGAACACCGGGATCCATAACCACAGGACGATGTTGATGCACGCTGGTAGCTCCGGCGCGCCTGCTCATATCCGCCGGTGAGTATGGGTCCCGGGTCGGCGCACAGCGACGCTTTTGCGTCGCCGTGCTTGCCCGGGACGACAGCGAGTTTGGATTAGGCGGCCTTGGCCGTGTCCACCCTTGCCCCTTCCGCAATCGTCCGCGGTGCGGCGTTGAGCTGCTCGATGGCAAAGCCTGCCGCCTTCTTGTAGCCGGCCATGAAGGCATCGCGCTCGGCCGGCGGGATGACATCGTCGATATCAGTGAATGTGCCGCCGCAGCGTTCGTCGACCATGTTCAGCAGGCCGAACGGGCCGGCGCCGCGGTTGCGCAGGATCACTTGCGAGATCGGGCCGCACAGTTTCTCGTCATAGGCCGCGAGCGCCGCCGGCGTGACGCCGTGCTCAAGCATCGCTGCGCCGAGCACGCGGGCGTCGACGATGGCCTGGCTCGCGCCGTTCGAGCCGGTCGGATACATCGCATGCGCGGCGTCGCCGAGCAGCGCCACCGGGCCGTCCACCCAGCTCGGGACTGGATCGCGATCGATCATCGGGTTCTCATAGGCGCCGTCGCTGCCTGCGATCAGCGCCGGCACGTCGAGCCAGTCATAGGTCCAGCCCGCAAAGTGATGCGCGAAGTCGCTGACCGGCACCTGCCTGAACCAGCCCGTCTGCTTCCACCCCTCCGTATTGTCCATCGTGACCTCGGCGATCCAGTTGATCAGCGCGAGGCCGGTCTTGGGATCGGGATGCGAGATCGGATAGAGGACGACGCGATGGCGATGGGTGCCGAGCCCGACGAAGGAGGCGCCGGTGCGGATCGGTCTCGCCCAGGTGACGCCGCGCCACATCACGGCGCCGCCCCAATGGATCGGCGGCTGCGCGGGATGCATCTGCGCGCGGATCGCCGAGTGGATGCCGTCGGCGCCGATCAGGAGCCGACCGCGCACGCGATGCGCGATCCATCGGCATGCTCGACCCAGGCCGTCACCGTGCCGTCCGCATTCGTCTCATAGCCCGTGACGCGGCTGCCAAGCCGCACGGCGCTCGCGCCGGCGCGCTCGACCAGCTTGCGGTAGAGCAGCAAATGCAGCTTGCCGCGATGCACGGAATATTGCGGCCAGTGATAGCCGGCGAGCAAGCCGCGCGCCTCGGAATAGATGTCGTTGCCGTTCAGGCCGACCAGTGCCCACTCCTTGGCGGGCACGCCGACCTGATCGAGCTCATCAGCGCCGATGCCGAGGTCGTACAGCTCGCGCACCGCGTTCGGCTGCAGGTTGATGCCGACGCCGAGCGGGCGCATCTCGCGCACGGCTTCATAGACCACGCAGGGCACACCGATCTGCTGCAGCGTGAGCGCGGTGGCGAGACCGCCGATGCCGCCACCGGCAATGATTACGGGAGTGTCGGTCATGGGCATGGTCCGTCGCTCAGGCTCGAAGGAATGCTTGGGAAAGGCAGGGTGTGTCGCGGCATCGCGAGGCGGTCTGGCACCGCATCGAGCTTCCCCCGTTTGGTTGGTGCCGGCATCGGCTCCGGTCAGTTGCACTTCAGGCGTAATTCAGAAGCCCGGCTGAGACAAGGGATGAGGGAGCGACCGGCCCTCGTTAGCCGAGCGAGATGCTGAACGCTATGTCGTCCATTCAGTACCGGCCGGCCAATGCGCCGAACCGCGGCCAGAACATTCCGGCAGTCCGGCGATAATCATCATACTCCGCGGCGAAGGCCGAGCCGGCGAAGGCGCGCTCCTCGCGACGCGCCGCCGTCAGGTTGATTGCGGCGACGACGACCAGGAAACCTACGCTGAGGGGATGCAGCGTCGCGATTGCGCAGGCGAGCCAGAACAGAATGTACGACGTGTAGAAGGGATGGCGGATGTAGCGGTAGGGGCCGCTGCGCATGACAGTATCGGGCGGTACGGGATCGAAGGCCACGTGCAGCCGCAGCGGCCGCGTTGCATTGGTTGCCCAGTACAGCAGAGCAACCGCAGAGAGGAACAGCAAGAGCGAGATCGCGAGGCTCCATGGCGGATGGCGGTCGCGCCACATCAGCCAGGCGAAGGCGATCACGCCGACGTCGGAGATGATGCGCGTGATACGTGCAGTTCGCGGCCAGGCCGTGGCCGAGAAATGGCGTCTCACCATCACCGCCATGGTCGCGTAAGACATCAGCCCGGCAAGCAAAACCAGCTCGTTCACAATGTGCCTCCTAAGCGTCGTGGCGGTCACCGTTCCGCTCAGTCATCCACCACCTCATGTCGGATCACAAACGGTGCCAGCAGCGTGTGCACCTCGTTCTCGACGGCCTCGCGCGCATCTGCCGAAACACCACGCAAGGTGACCGTTGCGATGCTGCCGTGGCTGCCATGCGGTCCGACCTTCACGCTGCAATCGATGCCGCGATCGGTGAGCTGCGCCAGCACGCGGGTGAAGACGCGGGTCGCGGCGTCCCAGCGCAGCTGCGGCTTGAACACTTTCCCGACGCCGGTCAGCGGCATCGGATCGACGGGAATGACCTGCACCGGCACAGCGGCGCGCTCGGGCGTGCGCTCGCGCACCCATGCCTCCAACTCGCCGGGCTGCACGCTCGCGCCGGGCTTGAGCTGCACATAGCCGACCGGCAGCTCGCCGGCATAGGCGTCTGGCTGTCCGACCACGGCGGCAAAGCCGACAGCGGGATGCTGGAACATGATCTCTTCGATCGGCGCCGGATCGATGTTGTGGCCGCCGCGGATCACGAGGTCCTTGGCGCGGCCGGTGATCCAGAGAAAGCCGTCCGCATCCAGCCGGCCGAGATCGCCGGAGTTGACCCAATGACCGTCGACGAATGCGCCCTTGTTGTGGACGTCATCGAGATAGCCTGAGAACACGCCAGGTCCGGCCATGATCACGACGCCGATTTCATCCGGCGCGCAGTCGCGCTCGTAATGCCCATTCGCATCCAGCTTGACGACGCGCACACGCGAATAGGGCAGCGGCAGCCCGACCGAGCCGAGGCGGATCGGCTGGTCAGGATAGGCGATGGTGTGGACGCTCGCGGTCTCGGTCATGCCATAGACCTCGAACACCGGCAGCTTGAGCTTGTCGTGGATCGCGTGACCGACCGCGACGGGGATCGCGGAGCCGCCGCCGGCGGTGGCGCGCAGGCTCGAAATGTCGGCCGTGCCCGGCGGGACTGCGAGCGCCGCGGCCAGCACCGTCGGCACGCTCGAGAACGTCTCGGGGCGGAAGCGCTCGACCAGTCGCCAGATGTTGCGGATGGAATTCGGGTTGCGCCATCCCGCGGGCGACAGCACCACAAGGCAGCCGCCTGCACTGAAGGTCGCGAGCATCTGCGTCAGCGAGCCGCCGACATGAAACAGCGGCATGCCGAACAGCAGCGTACCGCCCGGCTTCGTCTTCAACAGCAGGTTCATCGCCCAAGCCTGATAGACCTGATTGGCGTGGCTGTGCCGCACCAGCTTTGGCGTGCCGGTGGTGCCGCCGGTGTGGAAATACGCGGCCGTATCCGCCGCCGCGATCTGTCGGCCGCTGACGAGATGATCGGCCGGCTGGGGCGTGATCAGGTCGCTGAAGGCATGAATGCCGGCATCTCCCCCGCCGTGCACCTGCACGATCGCTTTCAGATGGGTCAGCCGACCGCGGACCTTCTCGACCTTCTGCCAGATGTCGGTGCCCGGCAGCGGCCCGAGCGCGACCAGCACCCTGGTACGCGCCGCCTCCAAAATCTCGGCGATCTGGTGCGGCTCCAGTAGCGGATTGACGGGATTGGCGATGCCGGCCGCCTCGGCGCCGAGCAAGGTGATGAAAGCTTCAGGGATCAACGGCAGCAGGAAGCTGACGACGTCGTCAGGGCCGACGCCGAGCCCATGAAACATGTTGGCGGCCTGCGTCACCTTGGCGACCAACTCGCGATAGCTGACGACCAGCGGCGCCTCAGTCGGATCGGCGTTGGGCAGGAACTGGATCGCCGGCGCCTCTGGATCGGCAGCGGCACCGCATTTGAGCGCGTCGAAGGTGCTCTGCGCGGCAATGCGATCGGTGTAGGGGATCTGCTCGAAAGCGCGGATGTCCACTGATGTGGTGAAGCTCGGATAATCGCTGCCGATGGCGCGATCGAGCAGATGAATGCCCGTCATGGCCTGATCCTCCCGGTGACGTGTCCTCGTTTGGCCGGACCTTCCTGCGCGTCCGGCTATCGATCTTGCGTGCAGGCTCTGTCGGCCCGCTCGGCGCGATCGGACATCAAGGATGATCGAGGATTTGGCCGCCGTCCATCACGAGTTGCAGGACGGCGGTGGGAGATTTGTCAGGAGCGAGACAGCCCGGCGGCGCCGCAACATACTCGGTGTCGTCGACACCGTTCCCTGAGCGCGCCCGCCCCTCAGCCCGCCGCGTCGATCAGGTTCTCGAGCAGCCGCTTCAGCTCGCCGGTCGCCTTGTCACCGTAGCTCTGCAGGATATGCGCCTCCTGGCTCGCGGCGAGCGAGTTGAGCCGCTTGCACAGCACCTTGCCGCGATCGCTGATGAACATCAGCACCTTGCGGCGGTCCTCGGAATCCTGGCGCCGGTATACCAGCGAATCCGAGACCATGCGGTCGATCATCTTGGTGAGCGTCGGATGGTTCAGCAGCACGGCGTCGGCAAGCTCCCCCATCGAATGTCCGGCGCCATCATAGAGCACCTTCAGGATCCGCCACTGCTCGACCGGAACGCCTTCGGTGCTCAGCCGCAGCTCCAACTGCCGGTTGATCTCCCGATTGGCTTGCGCGAGCAGGTAGGCGAGATGTTCTGATAGGGGCGTGTTGGAGCTCGGCTGCTTGGCCACGATGAGACTTCGCTGATGCGCCGGCGCTGATAGCACCGGAGTGAATGATTGTCCGGCAGGTGTTGCCCGATCTATATGCACGGCGATTCTTGAAGTTTCAATATTTTCAAATAGGATAATTTGCCCATCGGGCGCTCAAAATGACGGCATTCGATCGCTGGCAATGATGCCGGCCAAGGAGTGGGTGTGCTTTCGACAATCCCTGTCCCAGCTCAAGGCCATGTCAATATTCCGCCGGATCTGCTGTTCAGGGGCTTTCCCGCACAGTCCGGCAACCCCTCTTTGTCTCCTCTCGACTACGACCGGTTCAAGCGCGACGGCGCGCGCAACAAGCTGCGCGTCGGCAATTTCCTCACCTTCAGCGGCTCGCCGGGAATCTGGGGGCCGTCCTCGACCAACAGCGCGATGCTGGCGATCGCGGAGATCAACGCGCGCGGCGGCATTCTCGGCCGCGAGCTCGAGCTCTCCCTTTATGACTCCGGCGGCTCGATCGACGATGTTGTGCAACGCGCCCGCGATGCGGTCGAGTTCGACGAGGTCGACATCATCATGGGCTCGCATATCAGCGCCGTACGCGTGGCGCTGCGCAAGATCACCAAAGGGCGTGTCCCCTATGTCTACACGCCGGTCTATGAAGGCGGCGAGCAGACGCCCGGCGTGATGGCGATCGGCGAGGTGCCGCGCGCGCAGACCCGGCCGGCGATCCATTGGCTCAGCGAGGTCAAGAAGGCACGGCGCTGGTACCTGATCGGCAGCGACTATGTCTGGCCGTGGCAGTCGCACCGCGCGATCAAGACCTATATCACTGAGGCCGGCGGCCAGGTGGTCGGCGAGGAATTCGTACCCGTGGGCGAGGACAATCACGAGGCGCATCTCGCCCGCATCCGCGCGGCCAGGCCCGACGTGGTGCTGATCTCGCTGATCGGCACCGACAGCGTCACCTTCAACCGGTCCTTCGGCGAAGCGGGCCTGGCATCGACGACGTTGCGGCTGGCCGGCGCGATGGACGAGGTCGTGCTGCTCGGCATCGGCGCCGACAATACCGAGAACCTGTTCTGCGCCTCCGGCTATTTCAACTGCATCGGCTCCAAGGCGAATGACGCGTTCATGGACCGCTATGCCGCGATGTTCGGAGCCCATGCGCCGCCGGTCGGCTCGGTCGGCCAATCCAACTACGAAGGCCTGCGCTTCCTGCAGGCCGCCGCGGAGCGCGCGGGCTCGCTCGCCGTGCGGCCGCTCACCGCGGCGGGGCGCAATCTCATCTATGCCGGCGCGCGCGGACCCGTCACCATCCGCAACGGCCGCGCCGAGATGCCGATGTATCTGACCGAAGCCGACGGACTCGATTTCAGGCTCGTGAAGACGTTCTGAGCTGCGGAGAAAACAGCAATAACCGCTAACGTGAAATCTTAGCGGCCTCGTCATTGCGAGGAGCGTAGCGACGAAGCAATCCAGACTTCCTTCCCGGCTCTGGATTGCTTCGCGGAGCCTGTCATCGGGCCGCGCTTTGCGCGGACCCGTTGGCTCGCAATGACGGAAGTGTCGTGTTCGCCGCCGCCCAAAATAATACTTGAAACGGAAAATATTTCAGGTTCTAGTGTCGTTCGTGCGCGGCGATCAGCGCGTGGCTGCGCGCGCAAGAAAGACATTCGCTTTTGGCGAACAGCCATCCAGGAGAACGCCCATGTCGGTCGTGCTGCCCACCCCGGATCAACTGCTTGACGTCGCTGATCAGTGCGGCCTGTCGCTGACGGACGAGGATGTCGCCTCCTTCCGCGGCCTGATGCAGGGCTCCATCGAGGCCTACAATCTGGTGGCGGCAATGCCGGATGAATTGCCGGTCGTGAAATATCCGCGCACGCCCGGCTACCGGCCGTCGCCCGAGGAGAACCCGCGCAACGCCTGGTACCGCAAGGCGAGCGTCAAGGGCGCGGCCTCCGGCAAGCTGAAGGGCAAGACGGTGGCGCTGAAGGACAACATCATGCTGGCCGGCGTGCCGATGATGAACGGCTCAGCGACGTTGGAAGGCTATACGCCGGATTTCGACGCCACCATCGTCACCCGCATGCTCGATGCCGGCGCCGAGATCGCCGGCAAGGTGCATTGCGAATCCTTCTGCATGTCCGGAGGCAGCCATACCGGCGCGACCGGTCCGGTGCATAACCCGCACAAGATGGGCTATTCAGCCGGCGGCTCGTCGTCGGGCTCCGGCGTCGTGGTCGCGCTCGGCGAGGTCGACATGGCGATCGGCGGCGACCAGGGCGGCTCGATCCGCATGCCCGCATCGTTCTGCGGCATCTACGGCATGAAGCCGACCTGGGGCCTCGTGCCTTACACCGGCATCATGCCGATCGAGATCTTCGTCGATCACACCGGGCCGATGACCGCGAGCGTTGCCGATAATGCGTTGCTGCTCGAAGTGATCGCGGGCGACGATGGTTATGATCCGCGCATCAAGGCGCCTGTCGTCGAGGAGTACACCAAGGCGCTCGGCGGCGGCGTCAAGGGCATGAAGATCGGCGTGCTCAAGGAAGGCTTCGAGCAGCCCGGCGCGGAAGCCGCCGTCAACGAGAGCGTCAAGCAGGCCGCAAGGCGACTGTCGAGCTTGGGGGCCACCGTCGAAGACATCTCGATCCCGATGCACATGATGGGGCCGGCGATCTGGACCCCGATCGGGGTCGAGGGCATGACCCAGACCATGATGTATGGCGACGGCTATGGTCTCAGCCGTCCCGACCTCTACTCCACCTCGCTGATGGATTTCCACCGCGGCTGGCGGCGGCAGGCGGATTCGCTATCCGAGACGACGAAGCTGTTCCTGCTGCTCGGCACCTACATCAACAACAGCTTCGGTCCGCGCTTCTACGGCAAGGCGCAGAACATCTCGCGCCGGCTCACGGCAGCCTATGACAAGGCGCTCGACAGCTACGATCTTCTGCTCCTGCCGACCACGCCGATGAAGGCGACCAGGCTGCCGGAGCCCGGCGCCAGCCGCGAGGACTACGTCGCCCGTGCGCTGGAGATGATCACCAACACCGCGCCGTTCGACATCACCCACCATCCGGCGATGTCCTTGCCGTGTGGGATGGTCGACGGGCTGCCGGTGGGGCTGATGCTGGTCGGCAAGCATTTTGCAGAGAGCACGATCTATCGCGCTGCGCATGCTTTCGAGCAGGCCGGCGACTGGAAGAGCATGTGAGGAGGGCGCCGTTGCCGCCGGACTGGACCATCGCGCATGGCTAGCTCGTTCGTTGCCGTCTTCGAGATCGCGAGCTTCGCCGCGATCATCGTGCTGGTGGTGCTCGGGCTCGGCATCATCGCCAGCATGATGGGGATCTTCAACTTCGCTCAAGGCGAGTTCGTGCTGCTCGGCGCCTATGTCACCTACCTCGCGTCCTCGCACGGCATCCCGGTCTGGATCGGCATGGCGGCGGCGCCGTTTCTGGTGGGCGCGCTCGGCTTCGTGCTGGAGGCGCTGATCATCCGCCGCTTCTATGCGGCACCGATCGTCGCCATGCTCGGCACCTATGCGCTCAGCCTGATCATCCGCGAGATCGTGCGCGGGCTGATCGGTGGGCTCTATCTCTCGGTGCCCGAGCCGATCGGCGGCTCGATCGATTTCGGCAGCGTCCATGTCTCGGCCTGGCGCTTCGTCATCATCGTCGTCACCGTCGCGGTGATGGTCGGCTGTTATCTTTTGCTGGCGCGCACCAGCTTCGGCTTGCGGGTTCGCGCCACGCTGGAGAACCCGGCGCTGGCGCGCGCGTCCGGCATCTCCACCGCGCGCATCTATGGCGCGACGTTTGCCTTTGGCGCTGCGCTTGCCGGCCTGGCCGGTGCGCTGGTCGTGCCGGTGTTCAGCCTGTTCGCCGATTTGGGCATCCGCTTCCTCATCCAGGGTTTCGTTGCGGTGATGGTCGGCGGCGTCGGCTCGTTCATGGGGCCGGTCGCGGGCGCGGCCGTGATCGGCACCATGAGCGCGGCGCTGCCCTGGGTGATGGCGCCCGTGATCGCCGACGTGCTCGTCTTCGTGCTCGCCATCGCCTTCATCAAATTCCGGCCGCAGGGCCTGCTATCTGGCAAGGGGGTTTAGTTTCATGTCTGAGCTTCGTGGGGATTTGTCACGCCGGCGCCTTCTGTCAGGCTTCGCCTTCACCGCGGGTGCGATCGCGACCGGGGTCGGCAGCTGGGTGATACGGCCGGACTGGGCCAACGCCGCCGAGGGGCCGATCAAGCTCGGCATCGCCACCGACCTCACCGGCCCGATCGGCTACGCCGGCAATGCCGACGCCAACACCGCCAAGATGGTGGTCAAGCAGCTCAACGACGCCGGCGGCCTGCTCGGCCGGCCGATCGAGCTCTACATCGAGGACACCGCGTCGAACGAGTCGGTCGCGGTCGGCAATGTCCGCAAGCTGATCCAGCGCGACAAGGTCGACATGGTGCTGGGCGGCATCACCTCGTCGATGCGCAATGCGATCAAGGACCCGATCGTGGCCCGCGGCAAGACGCTCTATATCTATCCGCAGCTCTATGAGGGCAAGGAGTGCACGCCCTATCTGTTCTGCACCGGCCCGACCCCGGCGCAGCAATGCGACGAGTTCATTCCATGGCTGATCAAGAACGGCGGCAAGAAGTTCGCGCTGCCGAGTGCGAACTATGTCTGGCCGCATGTGCTGAACGAATATGCCCGCAAGGTGATCGAGGCCAGCGGCGGCGAGGTGGTGTTCGAGGAATATTATCCGCTCGACCAGGTCGATTTCTCGGCGACCGTGAACCGCATCGTCTCCAACAAGGTCGACGTCGTCTTCAACACCGTCATTCCGCCTGGCGTCGGCCCGTTCTTCAAGCAGCTCTATGAGGCCGGTTTCCAGAAGAATGGCGGCCGGCTCGCCTGCGTCTACTATGACGAGAACACGCTCAACATCAACCAGGCCAATGAGATCGAGGGGCTCGCGAGCTGCCTCGATTACTTCAAGGTGCTGACCAAGGACGATCCGGTCTCGGCCAAGATCCAGGCGGCCTACGAGAAGGACTATCCCGGCAACTTCCTGTTCGCAGCGGGCTCGGCAGCGACCGGCACCTATCGCGGTTTGATGCTGTGGGCGGCGGCGGTGAAGGAGGCGGGCAAGATCGACCGCGAGTCGGTCGCAGCCGCGCTCGATCATGCCAAGATCGCGGAAGGGCCGGGCGGCCCGGCCGAGATGGTGCCCGGCAAGCGCCACTGCAAGATGAAGATGTACACGGCGGTCGCCAAGGGCGGCAACTACGAGATCGTCGCGCGTAGCGAAGGCCTGGTCGATCCCAAGGAATGCTGAGAAGGAACGCTAGGGAATGCGGACGAGCCATTGCGCACGTCGTGAGCAGAGGAGCAGTCCGGCGCATGGCTGAAACTGAAGTGGCCGGCCTCGCGCCGGCAACCGTGCAACGCGTCACCCGGTGGAACGTGCTGCCGATCATGGAAGCCGTGGTGCTGGCGCTCGCCTTGAGCCTACCGCTGGCGCTGCCGGATTATCTCACCGTGTTCGCCACCCGCGTGGCGATCCTGGCGCTGTTCGCGCTGTCGTTCGATCTGGTCTGGGGCTATGCCGGCATCATGAGCTTCGGCCAGGCGCTGTTCTTCGGCGCCGCCGGCTATGGCGTGGCGCTGCTCGGCCGCGACCTCAACATTTCAAACCTGCTCATCGTGCTGCCGGCCGGCGTGCTGATCGGCCTCGCCTTTGCGCTTCTGCTCGGCGGCTTCCTGCTGCTTGGCCGCCATCCGACCAGCATGATCTTCGTCGCGCTCGGCACGCTCACGGGCTCCTACGCTGCCGACCGGCTGGCGCGCGGCTGGTACTATCTCGGCGGCCAGAACGGCATCCCCTCGATTCCGCCGATGACGCTCGGCGCCTACGAGTTCGAGGAAGGGCCGGTGTTCTACTATTTCGCGCTGGCGCTGCTGGTCGTGATCTACCTGCTGTGCCGCTTCCTGGTGCGCTCGCAGTTCGGGCTGGCGCTGGCAGGCCTGCGCGAGAACGAGACGCGCATCGCCTTTTTCGGCTACAAGACGCAGCATCTCAAAGCCATCGTGTTCGCGATCGGCGGCGCCATCGCCGGCCTCGCCGGCAGCCTTTACGCGTTCCACGAGGGCTTCGTCTGGCCCAACATGGTCGGCGTCGTGATCTCGACCCAGGTCGTGCTCTACGTGCTGTTCGGCGGCTCCGGTACCTTGATCGGGGCCGTGATCGGCACCGTCATCATCGAGGGCGTCAGCTTCTGGCTGTCCGACAATTATCGCGACGTCTGGCCGATCATCCTTGGCGTGCTGCTGTTGCTGGTCATCCTGTTCCGCCCGCTCGGGCTGATCTCCTTCGTGCTCTCAGAGCGCGAGCGCGTCGGCCGTTTCGGGATCTCGCCGAAAAAGGGCAGTCATGGCGCTGCTTGAGGCAACCAATGTCGTCAAGGTGTTCGGCAAGCTCACTGCGCTCGGCGGTGCTGCGCTCACCGTCGGCGAGAACGAGTTTCACGGCCTGATCGGCCCGAACGGCTCGGGCAAGAGCACCTTGATGAAATGCGTTGCCGGCGCCGAGACGCCGACGCAAGGCCGCGTGAGTTTCGCAGGTCAGGATATCACCGCGCTGCCACCGGCAGAGCGGGCGCGCGCCGGCATGAGCCTGAAATTCCAGATCAGCAGCGTGCTGCCGGCGCTCTCGCTCTACGACAACATTCTGCTGGCGCTGCAGGCGCAGGCCTCGCTATTCGATCTCGTGCTCTCGCGCACGCGCCGGGCGCTGCACGATCAGGTCATGACCATGCTGCAGCAGTTTCGCCTTGCCGACCGCGCCCATGATCCGGCTTCCGCGCTGTCGCATGGCCAGCAGCAATGGCTGGAGATCGCGATGGCGCTGGCCGGGAAGCCGCGGCTGCTCCTGCTCGACGAGCCCACCGGCGGCATGAGCCTGGAGGAGCGCCGCGTCACTGGCGAACTCTTGGCGCCGATCAAGGCGCATTGCTCGCTCGTCATCGTCGAGCACGATCTCGATTTCATCCGCGACATCTGCGATCGGTTGACCGTGCTCGACCAGGGCAAGGTGCTGGAGACCGGCACGGTCGCCGAGATCCAGGCGAGCCGGAGCGTGCAGGAGATCTATTTGCGCCGTGCCTGAACCAACCTTCCTCGATATCCGCCATCTTGACACCGGCTATGGTCGCAGCCAGGTGCTGTTTGATATCACGCTCGGCATCCCCTGGCGCGGCGGCGTCGCCGTGCTCGGGCGCAATGGTGCCGGCAAGACCACGCTGATGAAGACCATCCTCGGCGAGCTTCCCGTCTGGAAGGGCGAGGTGGTGTTCGACGGCCGCGACATCGGCACCAGCCCGACCGAGAGCCGCGTGCGCACTGGCATCGGTTATGTGCCGCAGGAGCATGCGGTGTTCGCGCGGCTGTCGGTACGCGACAATCTCGCGGTCGGCTCGCTGTTCAACAAGAACAGTGCCGCGGTCGATCGCGTGCTGTCGATCTTCCCGAAACTGGCGCAGCGGCTGGACCAGCCGGCCGGCACGCTGTCCGGCGGCGAGCGCAAGATGCTCGCGATCGGCCGCGCCATGCTCGGTGAGCCCAGGCTGCTCCTGCTGGACGAGCCGACCGAAGGCGTGTGGATCGGCGTGATCGAGGAGATCACCGAGCGGCTGATCGAGTTGGCCAAGGAGATCGCGATCATCGTGGTCGAGCAGCATCTCGATCTGGCGCTGCGGGTCGCCGACTACGCCTATGTGCTGGATCGCGGCCGCGTCGCGCTGCAGGGCCAGGCCGCCGACGTGCGGAGCAGCCCGGATCTGGTGCGCTACCTGGCGCCGTAGTTTCCGTCATTGCGAGCGAAGCGAAGCAATCCAACGCCGTCCGGCAATCCGGCGCGGTCGGCAAGTCTGGATTGCTTCGTCGCTTACGCTCCTCGCAATGACGTCAAACATAGCTGAGCCCGGACTCTCGGAGGGGAGCACGCCGAGAATCCGGGCTCGTGCTTCGCATTGCCGAAACCTTGCCTGCTGGCGTCGCCAGCGCCGCGGGCGGGTCGCGGCGCCGAAAACACTCGCCTCGGTCGTGCAGCTCGAAGCGGGGGCATCGTGACAGGGCCGGCCCGCGCCTTCCGTGCGCAAGATCACGCCAATTCGTGGCTCACCCAAAAGATCCGAATCGGCCGCACACAGCTTTTTGTCGTGACGCTTGAATGACGGAATTGTTACAGTCATTTATCAGTTCGATGAATGACGGGAGAGGGCCGATGAATGTGCGGCAGCAGGCGCTGTCAAATCCGGTGGGCCTGTGGTGGCGGATGCTGACGCTGGTCAGTGGCGCTAACATCGTCTTCTGGTTCCTGCTGTACCGGCAGTTTCACGACCGTGTGCCGGAAGCCGCGGGCACCTCCTCCTCGCAGACCGGCGCGATGCTGTTGCTCTCTGCGGCCTATGTGTTCGGCTGCGCCTTCCGCTCGGTGCTGCCGCGCGCGGACGTGCAGCGCATTTGCCTGGTCGACAGCTTCCTGTCGAGCGTGCTGGTCGGCCGCTCAGTCGCCACCGTGGCCGAGCTGTGCTTCGCGGCGCAGTGGGCGATCATTCTTGGCCAGCTCGGCCACGTCGCCGGCGCCGAGACCGCCGTCAACGCGACGCTGGTGATCCTGCCGCTGATCGTGATCGCCGAGCTTTGCTCCTGGTATGCGGTGCTGACCACCAACTTCCTGTTCAACGCGATCGAGAACTCGCTATGGGCGGTGACGTTCCTCATCGTCGGTATCGGCCTCGGCCGGCTGCTGCCGGAGTTCGACGGTCTCGTGTTCTGGCTGCTGGTCGTCGGCATCGTCGGCATCGCCTGCTATCTGGCCTTCCTGGTCGTCATCGATGTGCCGATGTATCTGAGCCGCTGGCGCGCCGGACTCCTCAAGGGCAGCCGCTATTTGCACCCGCTGGAAGGGCTGCGCGACACCGCCACGCGCTGGATCGTCACCCACGAGTTCGATCACTGGAAGGACGAGATCGCCTGGATGTCCCTGTATTTCAGCGCCGCAGTTTGGGCGAGCCTCGCGCTGTGCGCGCTGTCCTCGTTCGACGATCACCTGCTGCGCTATCGCGCCCAGGCTGCGGTGGCCACGCCGGCACGGCTGACGCCGCTCCACGCCTTGCCTCTTGATCACGCGCCTCCGCAACCACAAGCGGACTCCTTGTAAGCGTCGTACTCATCGTGCAGCCGCACCCAGTCGCTCAGATTTCCGCGCCCATTTTCGTTGCGGCCCTTCGGTGTGAGGTCGAGGTAATGGTAGGCGCCGATCAGTGGATCGCCGCCTCGCGCCCGTAGCTGAAAGGTATGAAAGATGTTGCCGGCATCGTCCTTGATGAAGACGCTGACACCGGGCAGCTCGCGTGAGGCGCGCGTCAACGGCTTGAAATTGTAGGTGGCCGAGCCCGCCGCGATCTGCTCGTCTGAGAACGACACCTGGTAGTCGTAGTTGAAGTCGCTGCCGTAGGACGACACCCAGTCGAAATTCCATCCCATTCGCCGCTTGAACGGAGCGATCTCACTGAGCGGGGCGCGCGAGACGACAACCAGGCTCACGTCGTGATGCTTCAGATGCAGGTTCGCGCCGTCGATATGATCGCACAGGAAGGAGCACCCGGTGCAACGATAGTCGTCCCCCGGTGCCATCATGAAGTGGTAGACGATCAGCTGGCTGCGACCCGCAAACAGATCACCGAGGCTTTTCGGCCCGTCGGGCGCCTGGAACTGGTAGGGCTTGTCCACCTTGACCCAGGGCAGGGCGCGCCGGGCGGCGGCGAGTGCGTCGCGCTCGCGCATAAACGCCTTTTCGCGGGCCAAATGGGCGCGATGGGCCTCAAGCCATTCGCTCTGCGAAACGATCTTGGGACTGCTCATGGCGATGGTTCCTTCCTGGTCCGCTCCGTTATTCCGAGGACGATCAGGGCTTCGCCGGGCCGACAATCAGGCGAATTTTTTTGTTCGCGACCGTCTGGCCAGGACACGCCGTCGCGGCGATGGCGCGTAAGCGCGCAGGATGAGCAAAGGTGCGCACGCGACCATGCGTCCGCTTGCTGCAATGGTGGCGGCGCCGAGTTGCCGTTCAGGCGTGACCGATCCAGCCATGCCAGGTGAAGGCCGTGTAGAACAGGCAGGCGTCGCGAAAGCCCCCATCGCGCAGGACAGCTTCATCCTCGCCAGGGCTGAGCATGCTGACATTGGCATCGACGGTGGCGCGCATCGTCCTCGCCTGCTCGGGATCAACACCGGAGGCCACGGCATAGGCGGCATAACGATCCAGCCACAGCGCGCGCTGCACCGGCTCCTGCGGCAGGCAGCCATGCGCGGCGACAAAGGGCGCGCCCGGTCGAAGCCGGTTATGGATGGCGTGGACGGTCCTCAATCGCTCGGCAGCGGAGAGAAAATGCAGGGTGAGCAGGCAGGCTGCGGCGTCGAAAGGGCCAACGGGCGCATCATCGATATAGCCTTCGACGAGCTCGACGCGGCTCATGTTGGATCCCAGCGTGCGTTCGGCCAGCCGCAACATCAGGGGCGATGGATCGACGCCGACGAAGGTCCAGGACGGATGTGCATCGGCCAGAGCGTTGAGCTCGAGCCCGCCGCCCGCGCCGAGCACGAGCACCTTAGCATGGTCGGGCGCCCGCTCGGCGAGCAGAACGCCGAGCATGCGGTGCAGCCCATCGAGGCCGGGCACGAAGCGGCGCGGTCCATCCGTGTAGCGCGCGACGACATCGGGATCGGAAAACGCGCGCAGAAATGTCTGCGCGCCATCAATGCTGTCAACTGACGTCACAGGTCTGTCCTTTGCGGGAGCGCTTGCGTTGCGCCATGCGTTTGTGGAAGTCGGCGCTTAAGCCGGCGAGCGTCACGCTGCCGAGACGGGCGAGCAGCAGCGTTTCCGCTTCGTGCAAGGCGTCGTCGAGCGCGGCATTGACCGCCTGCTCGACCAGGCAGTCCGGCGCCTCGCTGCGATTGGCGATCGCAAACAGCGACGGGCACCCCAGCGAATCGTAGATGTCGCGCAAGGTCACGCCGGCCAGATCGCAGGCGAGCGACCAGCCGCCGCCATGTCCTTTCTCCGAGCGCACATAGCCGCTGTCGCGGAGGCCTGCCATGATCCGCCGGATCACCACCGGATTGGTCTGCATCATCAGCGCGAGCACCTCCGATGTGACCGGGCCGTCGTGCTCGGCCATGTGGAGCAGAACGTGCAGCACGCCGGAGAGCTGGCTGTTGGGTCTCATGTAACGTTTAATATTACGTGAGGACCCGATCGTCAAGCCGGACGGGAGGCGCATCGCGGATCGCTGCGGCTTCGGCTCGGAGGAGACCATGCGCCGCAGCTTCCGGCGCGTGCTCGCCGCCGCGCCGCAGGACTATCGCAGCAGGCTCGGCGGTGAACGACAAGCAACTAGCATCGTGATTGCGAGGAGCGAAAGCGACGAAGCAAATCCAGGGGTCAGGTCAGGAGCCTGGATTGCTTCGGCGCGCTGCGCCTCGCAATGACGGCGAACCGACTAGCGACGCATTGCGGGGAAGGCCGCGTGCGGGGCACGTTTGCATGGTCATCTGTTGTTGTGTGCATTCGCGCGATAAAATTCATTTCGTGAGCCGCATCAATCGGATCGCCGTCGCGCGACCACATGCACGAAAGATTCCGCTTGTGTCGTCGGGCAAATCAGCTGCAGATTTCCGCGCGTCCCGGCCCGATGGAGAGGGCGCTTCGCGATCGTCACGAGCGTTGGGCCGGAGATGCGATGGACGTGTCGGGTTGCAGCGCGCAAGCATGATCCGGAAAAGTGTGTAGCGGTTTTCCGATCAGATCATGCTGAACAAGCGAGCGGACGAACAGCGCGATACGGACGGCGAAATCGTGTGGTCCCGGCATCCCGGTGCTGATGTCAAGTTCGCGCGCGACGAGCGCATGGACGATGGGGGCAAGAAAGCCGGTCCCCAGGGAGAGCGCGTATAAGCCGTAAACCATTCGCGCAGGGAAGGCCGGTTGTTTCGGCTCGTACCTGTGGTTCTGCCGCGTGCTTCTTGTTGCACGCGGACCGCGGGTGCGACCGGCACCCGGCCTTCCCCATAGGCGTTAAGTTTAGTCTTGCGTGTTGGAATCGTTCGTGATTCGAACATGGGATGACACGAGATTCGCTTTTGAACGAAGACTGGGCGAGCGTCGTTACGCAGCTAGGTGGGGCTGCGCAGCTCGAGAGCAGCGCGCGCCAGACGAAAGCTTTCGTGCGGCAACGGCGGATCCCTGATGCGGTGGCGTTGCTTCGGCTGATGCTGGCTTATTGTCTGGGTGAAAGAGGGTTAAGATCGACGGCCGCGTGGGCTGCTTCTGTTGGCCTTGCCAATCTGAGTAGCGTGGCGCTGTTCTACCGCCTGCGTCAATGTGGCGATTGGTTTACCGTGCTTGTGGAGCGCTTGCTCGCGGCGGCGGCGCCAAAGGCGAGCCGAGGCCGTCTGATCCGTATCATCGATGCCACGACAGTGCCTCAGGCAGGGCCGGCTGCGCGCAAGAACAGCGAGCTTTGGCGCATTCATAGTGCATTTGATCTGCCATATGAGCGGTTTGGCCATTTCGAACTGACAGATCAGCAAGAGGGCGAGACGTTTGACCGCATACCAGTGGTCAAGGGTGAGATCCGTATTGCTGACCGCGCCTATCTACAACCTGATCGCATCTCGGCAGTGCTCGAAGCTGGTGCAGATGTTTTGATCCGAGCGGGCTGGAAGAACGCACGTTGGCTTGATGCCAAAGGCTATCCGCTCGATCTGATAGCCGAATTACGGGCGGGGAACGCCCGCGGACTGATCGATCGGCCGATTTGGATCAAACGCAAGGCCGGCGCGCCTCTGGCTATGCGTCTGATCGCAGTCAAGAAGTCTGCCGATGCGGCTGCCGCGTCGCGTCGTAAAGCCCGGCGAGACGCCCAAGACGAAAACCGCACCATCTCTAAAGAAACTTTGGAAGCGGCGGATTGGGTCATCCTGGTCACCTCGCTAGCGCCGGACGAGTTCACCGTCGAAGATGTGCTTGCGCTTTACAGACTGCGATGGCGGATCGAACTCGGCTTCAAGCGATTGAAGAGTTTGATCGGCCTCAAGACACCGCCTGGAACCGATCCGCGCTCCGCCAAGCCCTACCTGCTGGCTCATCTCTTGATCATTTTGCTGCTCGAACCGCTTGTCCGCGAGTTCGAGGACTCTCCCCACTGGACGCAGGCCGCCTGACGACACCTGGCGCCTGGCGTGTCTTGCAGCAACTCATTGCGTCCTTGCTACAAGCAATCATTCCACAACCAACCATCGCCTCCATCACAGCAAACGGGTACTGGACCGGCACCTCTACGAGCCACCTCGAAAACGACGATATCAATCGATGCCCGCATTATCTTAACGCCTATGCGGCCTTCCCTGCCCCCTCTGATTGAAGGGAGGGTGCCTCTGTCGGATAGCTCGGACGCCAAACGCGCCGCGAGGACAAAGGCGCGCAAGCAGATGCCATAAAGTCCGAGATGGATGGTAGCTGATGACAACATTCTCGGATGTCGTCCCGGGCAAGCCCGATGGCGCGACAGCGCCAGCGGGGCGCCGACCCGGGACCCATAACCACAGGATTTGATTGTTGTGTACGGTACTCGCCGCGTGCCTGATTCAAACATCACGCGGTATGGGTCCCCGCGTTCGCAGGGACGACAGCGGGGTGCTTAGTTGCTGTTTCACAACCAATCAGAAAAGCCAACTCCGCGCACCTCGCGCGGACGCGTCCTACTTCACCGCGGAGAAGCGGTTGTCGAACGAGTTGGTCGACACGATCGGCGCGCCGCCCGACACCAATGCGGTCTGCTGCGGTGCTGGCGCGGCCGGGGTCGTCGCCGGGGCTTCCGCGGACGGCTTGAACGGCGGGCGCGCGGCGGCCTGCTTGATCACCGCAGGCTTGGACTCGGCGGGTTTGGTGGCGACTGGTTTCGGTGCCGTCGCGCCCTTGCTCTCGGCCGGCTTGGCCGTCGCACCCGTCGCATTGGCGGCGAGCGCGCCGGTCGTGCCGGCCTTGCGCAGGCTTGCCATCAGACCGGATTTCTCCGGCGCGGTCACCGCGGCAACGCGGCTCGACGGCGGCTCATCCGGACCGGGTGCGGCCGGCGGGTTGACGTGCGAGGGGATCGTGCCCGGCGCCATCGACACGAGCGAGAATCCCTGCGCTTCGCCTGCATCGGACAAACCGGTCGAGGCGCCGCCCGGCACATGCGCGGCGAACACCTGGTTCATGCCGCCATCGACGCCGGTGTTGAGCCGGGCGACCGGCGTGCCCTTGGCGACCAGCTTGTTGAACTCGGCCTCGTCGGCCGCCTGCTTCTCGCGCACGGCGTTCGCGAGGTCATCGGCGACCACATAAGCGGGGCATTTGGCAGAGGCATCGAACACCGGATCACGCGTCGCGCCCGGCGGCTTCTGGGCGTCGAACACGTATTTATGCTCGCAGAAATCGACCTTCGGCTCCTGATGCGAAACCTCGAAATGATCATAGCCTTGCTTGATCATCTTCCAGAACGGCATGTTCGGATTGTTGCGATGACGCGCCATGTTCATCGCGGTCATCCGGAACGGATAGGCCTGGAACTGGAAAGCGCGCTGGCCACCGAAGAAGGACTCGCGGCCGAGCGCATAGATCTCGGCGATCTGCTCGTCGGTCATGGCGTAGCAGCCGCGCGAGGAGCAGTCGCCATGCACCATCAGCTCCGAGCCGGTGTGGCCGAGCGACTTGTCATAGGCGTTCGGATAGCCGGTGTTGAAGGAGAGATAGTAGGCCGATTGCGGGTTCATCTGCGCGGGCGAGATCGAGTAGAAGCCTTCCGGCGCCTGACGATCGCCTTCGCGCACCTTGGGACCAAGATCGCCCGACCAGCGGCAGATCGGATAGGTCTTGAGCAGGCCGAACTTGCCGGAGCGATCCTGCTTCCAGACCTCGAGCTCGGCCTCCTGCTTGAACAGGCGGATCAGGATCGGCGATTGCGGATCCATGTCCTTCTCGCCCATTGCGGCGACCAGCTTCGGCGGCACCGGCTGGTTGGCCTTGGCGTTGTTTGCGAGCGACACCTGGTCGCTGTTGCAGCCGGCCAAGAGCGAACCCGCAGCCAGCGCAGCCGAGGTCATGAGAACCCGGACCAAAGCGCGGTTGATCAATGCAAAGCTCCCCACCAACTGGGCGCGGCCCACGCGCCCCCACTCCAACCCGACTGGACGCATCGACGCACCCAGCTTTCGAACCGTTGGCACATCCCGGGAGCGGCGTCTTTGTCCCGGATCATGCCTCGCGTCACGGCCGCAAACCCCTATGATTAAAATTGTAGCCACTGGCCGGATGCGCCGCAACCCGGCCTTCCCGCGCACGTCGGCAGACCTGGCCGGCGTGGTGAAGAATGTCTGAACAGCAGATACGCGCGGCCCGGCCGAAATACGGCCGAATCACGGGGGCTGCTCACAAGGCTGCGAGCGGAGGGGACGAAGGCGGTATTTCGAGAGGATCTGGCCGGAAATCAGCCGAGCTTGCGGCCGATGTCGAGGAATTTCTGTCGGCGCTGCTTGCGGATGGCGTCCGCATCCATGCCCTTCAGCTCCTCGAAGGCCTGGGCGATGGCGTCGCCCGTGGCTGCGATCATGGCAGAGGGGTCGCGGTGGGCGCCGCCGACCGGCTCATTCAGGATCTGGTCGATCACGCCGAAACGGAGCATGTCCTGGGCGGTGATCTTCATGCTGTTGGCGGCCTCCTGGGCCTTGGTGCCGTCGCGCCACAGGATCGAGGAGGCGGCCTCCGGGGAGATCACGCTGTAGATGGCATGCTCCAGCATCAGCACCCGGTTTGCGGTGGTCAGCGCGATGGCGCCGCCCGACATGCCCTCTCCGGTGATGATCGAGACATTGGGCACGCCGAGAGACAGGCAGAAATCGGTGGAGCGGGCGATCGCCTCGGCCTGGCCGCGCTCCTCGGCGCCGATGCCGGGATAGGCTCCGGCGGAATCGACCAGCGACAGCACCGGGATGCCGAAGCGCTCGGCCATCTCCATCAGCCGCACGGCCTTGCGATAGCCCTCCGGGCGGGCCATGCCGAAATTGTGCTTGAGGCGGGATTCCGTGGTGGCGCCCTTCTCCTGGCCCATCACACAGATGGCCTCGCCGCGGAAGCGGCCGAAGCCGCCGAGCAGGGCGGCATCCTCGGCGAATTTGCGGTCGCCGGCGAGCGGGGTGAATTCGGTGATCAGGCCGTTCACGAAGTCGGAAAAATGCGGCCGCTGCGGGTGGCGGGCGACCAGCGTCTTCTGCCACGGCGTCAGATTGGCGTAGAGCTCAGCCAGCGCCTGGCCGGCCTTCTCCTCGATCCTGGTCACCTCGTCGGCGATGTCGGTGCCACCCGCCGCCAGCGTCCGCAGCTCGTCGACCTTGGAGTCGAGCTCGGCGACGGGTTTTTCGAAGTCGAGATAGCTGCGCATCAGGTCCGGCATGGAATCAATCGTGGCGCTGAAACGGGGGATCGGTTTGGCGTTTCCGTTGGAAGATCGAGTATCTTCAACGGCTTGGCGGCGATATTCGCGCGCGCGGCAGGGCGTTTCACCAAAACCGCGGGCGGAATGGCGCTCTTTCGGGTGAGAATGCTGCGAAGTCAAGGCTGCGCGAGGCAATCGCCGCGGGATTCGGCCTCGTCCGCGGGCTGTGGAGGCGCGTTATTTCTCGGCCAGCGGGTGCAGGTCGCGCACCATGCTCTTCAGCCGCTCCTCGACCACATGGGTGTAGATCTGGGTGGTCGAGATGTCGGTATGGCCGAGCAGGGTCTGCACGATGCGCAGGTCGGCGCCGTTATGCAGCAGATGGCTCGCAAACGCGTGGCGCAGCACGTGCGGGGACACCAGGCGCGGCGCCAGCCCGCTGGCCTCGGCCAGCTCTTTCAGGTCGCGGGCGAAATGCTGCCGCGTCAGGTGGCCGCTCTCGCCGAACGAGGGGAACAGCCATTTCGAGGCCGCCGTGCTGGCCTTCTTCTCCGGCTTCAGCGCGTCCATCGCGGCGAGGTAATCGGCCATCGCCTGCCGCGAGGCCTGGTTCAAGGGCACCAGCCGCTCCTTGTTGCCTTTGCCGCGCACCATGATCATGCGGGCGTCGTGCCGCGCCGCCGTGCGCGGCAGTGTCACCAACTCGGAGACGCGCAGGCCCGTGGCATAGAGCACTTCGAGCAGGCAGTAGAGCCGCATCGCGCGCAGCCGCTGCGACGGCGAGGCGTCCGCCGCCTGCGTCAGTTCCTTCGCCCGCGTCAGCATACGATCGACATCTGCAACGGACAGCACCTTCGGCAGCGAACGGCCGCGCTTCGGGCCGGACAGGATCGCCGCCGGATCCTCGGTGCGGATGCGCTCGCTCAGCAGGAAGCGGAACATGTGGCGCAGCGCCGACAGCCGCCTCGCCACGCTCGCCGAGGCAAAGCCGCGGTCGTCGAGCTCGGAGAGATAATTGCGCAGCGCCTGCGTATCGGCCTCGACCAGGCTGCTCGCCTTCCTGGTCAGGAAATCGGAGAGGTCCTCGAGGTCGCGGCGATAGGCGGACAGCGTGTTCTCGCCGGCGCCCTGTTCCGCCGCCATCATGTCGAGGAACAGGGTGATGAGCTTGCCGTCGGAGGCCTTGGCCCGCATCTTTCGCTGCCCGTTGATCGCGAAGTTCGAATCATGCGCCGGAACTTCCATATCGGCATGCTTCGCGTGAAAGCGAAGTTGGCCGATATCGCGGCACCGATCAGATTTCAGAGAACAGCAAAAAACTTAACCGACCGGTGTTGCTTTCGCGTCAGTCTGTCGGAACGCGGACTATTTCTTCAGGAACTTGTCCGGCGGGACCGTCACCGTCATTTCCCGCGGCTTCGGGTTGACGAAATTCGCCAGTGCGAAGATCGCGCCATAGACGACGCCGGCGATGATGGCGACCACGGTCAGGAAACGAAACAGGCTGGGCATGTCGGCCGATCAGGCAGCGAACGGAGCATGAGAGGTCATCCAACACGTTCGCTCACGACTTGCAAGCACCGCTTGCACGCCGGGGCTCGCAGGCGCCGTGCCGGGATTGGACGGCTGCCTGGAGCCTGGGCACTGGAATACGACCGGCTGGCGGGATAGAAGCCATTTATGACGGAGACGACCGAGCCAGCCATGACACGCAGTTCGCCGGAGGCCGCGATCACCGCCGCGCTCGGCAGGCGGCTGATCGTGCTCGTCGGCATGATGGGGGCGGGCAAGTCGACCATCGGACGGCGGCTGGCGGCGCGGCTGAAGCTGCCCTTCGTCGATGCCGACACTGAGATCGAGACTGCGCATGGCGGCATGACCATACCGGAAATCTTCGAATCCCGCGGTGAGGCCTATTTCCGCGACGGCGAGGCGCGGGTGATCGCGCGGCTGCTGGAGAACGGGCCCGGCGTGCTGGCGACTGGCGGGGGCTCGTTCATGCGCGAGGAGACCCGGCAACGAATCCGCGACAAGGCGATCTCGGTCTGGCTGAAAGCCGATGCCGACGTCATCATGCGCCGCGTCAGGCGGCGGGCGGACCGGCCACTGCTGCAGACCGCCGATCCGGCCGGCACCGTCACCCGGCTTCTGACCGAGCGTGAGCCGGTCTATCAGGATGCCGATCTGACGATCTCCTCGCGCGACGTGCCGCACGACAGGATCGTCGACGAGTGCATCGAGGCCTTGCATGCCCGGCTCTGTGCGCCCGCCGAAGCTGTCGGGGAGCAGGCGCCGGATGCGCCGAACCAGGTGATGGGCGTGCTGCGATGACTGCACCACTCAAAAACTCCGATCCCATCACCGTCGATGTCGCGCTCGGCGAGCGCGCCTACGACATCGTCATCGGCCGCGGCGTGCTTGCTAGGCTCGGGCAGCGTATCGCAGCACTTCGGCCTGGCGTGCGCACCGCCATCGTCACCGATCGCACAGTTGCGAAACATTGGCTCGGCGCGACCGAGGCGTCGCTGGCGCAGGCCGGCATCCCCACGGCGACCATCGTGGTCGACGAGGGCGAGGGCTCGAAGAGCTATGCCGGTCTGCAGCAGGTCAGCGAGGCGCTGATCGCAGCGAAGATCGAACGCAACGATCTCGTCATCGCGCTCGGCGGCGGCGTGGTCGGCGATCTCGCCGGCTTTGCGGCCGCGATCCTGCGCCGCGGCGTCGATTTCGTGCAGGTGCCGACCTCGCTGCTGGCGCAGGTCGATTCCTCGGTCGGCGGCAAGACCGGCATCAACTCGCCGCAGGGCAAGAACCTGTTAGGGGCATTCCACCAGCCGGTGCTGGTGATCGCCGACACCGCGGTGCTCGACACGCTGTCGCCGCGCCAGTTCCGTGCCGGCTATGCCGAGGTCGCGAAATATGGCCTGCTCGGCGATGCCGCCTTCTTCACTTGGCTGGAGAGCAATCACGCCGACCTGTTCAAGGGCGGCGCTGCGCGCGAGCATGCTATCGCCACCTCCTGCCGCGCCAAGGCCGCGATCGTCGCCCGCGACGAGCGCGAGACCGGCGACCGCGCGCTGCTCAATCTCGGCCACACTTTTGGTCACGCGCTGGAAGCTGCGACCGGCTTCTCCGATCGCTTGTTCCACGGCGAGGGCGTTGCGGTCGGCATGGTGCTGGCAGCGCAGTTCTCGGCCGAACTCGGCATGCTGCCCGAGGGCGATGTCGCGCGGATCATTCACCACCTTGATCAGGTCGGCCTGCCGACGCATCTGCAGGATATCGCCGGCTTCGCCCAGGAAGGGATCGGCGATGCCGATTCGCTGCTGGCGCTCATGGCGCAGGACAAGAAGGTCAAGCGCGGCAAGCTCACCTTCATCCTGATGGAGGCGATCGGCCGCGCCGTGATCGCGAAGGACGTCGACCCGGCCAAGGTCCGCGATTTCCTGCAAGGCCGGCTCGCCCGGCGCGGCTGATCGGCTGACCCGCCGTGCTGCGGCACAGATACAGAGTGACATCAGCGCCATGGACTGGATCACATTCTTCGTCGTCATCGTGCTTTTGGCTGCCTCGGGCTTCTTCGCGCTGAGCGAGACCGCGCTGACCGGCGCCTCCCGCGCCAGCATGTTGCGGCTGTCCAAGCAGGGCAATCGCGATGCCGACGTGGTCTCGAGCCTGTTCAACATGCGCGAGCGGCTGATCGGCGCGCTGCTGCTCGGCAACAACATCGCCAATATCGGCGCATCCGCGCTGGCAACGGGCATTCTCACCGCCTGGTTCGGCGATGTCGGCGTGCTCTATGCCACCGGCGTGATGACGGCGCTGGTCGTGATCTTTGCGGAAGTGCTGCCGAAGACGATCGCGATCAACGCGCCGGACCGGGTCTCGCTCTTGGTCGCGCGCCCGATGCGCGTCACCGTGCTGGTGCTGGGGCCGCTGCTCACGGTGATCGAGGCGGTGGTGCGGGTGCTGATGCGGATGATCGGCTTCAAGGTGGGCGCCAACCAGCCGATGCTGTCGCCGACCGAGCGCCTGCGCGGCGCGGTCGATTTGTTGCATCACGAGGGCAAGGTCGAGAAACAGGATCGCGACATGTTCGGCGGCCTGCTCGACTTGCGTGAGCTGCAGGTATCCGACGTCATGGTCCATCGCACCGAGATGATGATGGCAAATGCCGATCTGCCGGCCGAGGAACTGGTACGCGAGGTGCTGGCGTCGGAATATACCCGCATTCCACTTTGGCGCGGAACGCCGGAGAACATCGTCGGAGTGCTGCACGCCAAGGATCTGTTGCGCGCGATCCGCGCCTCGGAAGGCGACATGTCGCGGATCGACGTCTCCTCGATCGCGCTGCCGCCGTGGTTCGTGCCGGAGATGCGCTCCGTCTCCGAGCAGCTCAAGGCGTTCCGTCGCCGCAAGACCCATTTCGCCCTTGTCGTCGACGAGTATGGCGAGGTCGAAGGTATCGTCACGCTGGAAGACATTCTGGAAGAGATCGTCGGCGACATCTCCGACGAGCAGGACGTGCAGGTCGCCGGCGTGCGGCTGCAGCCGGACGGCTCGGTCGTGGTCGATGGCTCGGTGCCGATCCGCGATCTCAATCGTGCGATGGATTGGAGCTTGCCCGATGAAGAGGCGACGACGGTCGCGGGGCTCGTGATTCACGAGGCGCGTTCGATCCCGGAGCGCGGCCAGAGCTTCACCTTCCACGGCTTCCGCTTTCGCGTCCTGCGCCGCGAGCGCAACCGTATTACGGCGCTCCGTATCGTACCGGTGCCGCGCGGTGAAACGGAGGAGCCGAGACCGCGCCGCGCCGGTACCGCATTCTAGCGGTGTCGCTCGGATACGCCGGCAGGCGTAGCGTCAGCCTTCGCCGGGCGCCTTGATGTGCAGCGCCAGCGCGTGCACGGTGCTAGCGAGTTCCGCCGAGAGCGCGGCGTTGATCATACGGTGGCGCTCGACCCGGCTCTTGCCGGAGAAGGCCTGCGACACGATATACACGCGGAAGTGCGTCTCGCCGCCCGGGCGGTGGCCGGCGTGGCCCTCATGCAGATGTGATTCATCTTGAACCTCGAGGCTTTCCGGCGAGAAAGCTTCGCGCAACTTCTCTATGATAGCGTCTTTGGTGCTCATGGTCTGCGGCAAATACGCATCAAAATAATTTTCGTCAATTGGCCGTCCCCCTCTGAGGTATTCGCAATGTCAAGACTTGAAGCTTTTCGCGTTGCGTAGTCAAAGTCCGCCATGCCGATCGATACATCCAAATTCTTCGACTCCATCCGCATCAAGCCCAAGAAGGCGGCTGCGCGGCAGCCGGCGGTCGCGCGTGAAGCCGTGCCGTGCCAATGGCCGGACTGCAAGAACAAGGGCACGCATCGCGCGCCGAAGGGCCGCGAGAACGCGCGTGAATATTGGCAGTTCTGTCTCGATCACGTGCGCGAGTACAATCAGTCCTACAATTTCTTCTCGGGCATGAACGCCGAGGCCGTGGCGCGCTATCAGAAGGATGCGCTGACCGGTCACCGTCCGACCTGGAAGATGGGCGCCAACACCGCCAAGCGCGGCACCGGCAGCGCCGAGGGCGATCTCAGCGGCGCCTCCGATCCGTTCAGCGTGTTCGCCGAGATCAACGGTCGCGGTAGCTGGCGGCCGGGCCCGGAGGCCGCGCCAAAGGCGGAGACGCGAAAGGTCTTCAATGCCGAGCGCAAGGCGCTGCAGGTGATGGGCCTCGGACCCGATGCGACGCTGGAAGAGGTCAAGGTCAAGTACAAGGCGCTGGTGAAGCAGCATCACCCCGACGCCAATGGCGGCGATCGCTCCACCGAGGATCGCCTGATCGAGATCATCAAGGCCTATAACTACCTGAAGACCGTGGTGCGCGCCTGATCTCCTATGTGAATGCGGCAGCGTAGCACGCGGCCGCATGACTGTTCTCTTCAAATCCTCAATCCCGCGCGGCCGGCATCGCGCCAATGTAAGACGAGCTTGGCCGGATCAGCCGCCCCGTGCGCCGCTGCTCCAATGCATGTGCGGTCCAGCCGGCGGCCCGTGCCACCGCGAAGATCGGCGTGAACGCCTGCCGCGGGATCTGCAGCGCATCGAGCAGGATCGCTGTGAAGAACTCGACATTGGTCTCCAGCGCGCGGTCCGGATTCTTCCGTCGCAGCGCCTCGCGGATATAGGCCTCGACCTCGCCGGCGAACGGAAGATCGGCGCCATTGGCGGCAAGCTTTTCGATCGCTGCCTTCAGCACATCGGCGCGGGGATCGCGCACCCGGTAGATGCGGTGGCCGAAGCCCATCAGCCGCTCGCCGCGCGCCAATGCGTCGTCCACCCAGGGCTTGATACGCTCGCGCGAGCCGATCGCATTGAGCATGTCGAGCACGGGCTCCGGCGCACCACCATGCAGCGGGCCGGTCAAGGCGCAATAGCCTGATGTCACCGCGGCGAACAGGTCGGCCTGGGTCGAGGCCACCACGCGCGTCGCGAAGGTCGAGGCATTCATGCCGTGGTCGCACACCGTGACGAAATAGGCATCGAGTGCTGCGACTTCGCGCGGCGCGGGCGCGACGCCGCGCAGCATGGTCAACGTGTCGGCGGCGTGGCTTGCGGCGGGATCGGGCGGGACCGGTTCACATCCATGCGCGCGCTGCACCAGTGCGCCCGCGATCACCGGTCCGGCGCCGACGATGGTCGCCTCGTGATCGAGCCCGTCCTCCGCGCGCAAGCCTGCGATCGCGGCACGATAACCATCGATGATCGACATGCCGCGGCTCGCTGCCAATAGCTCGGGCAGGAGGGCGAAGGCACGCTGGCGAGCCATGCCGAGGCTGGTGCGCACCTCGGCCTCGCGCACCGCGCGCCCGGTCGCGCCGCTCCACAGCCGCGCGGTCACCGCTTCGAAATTCGAGGTCGCGGCGAGATCGGCGACGTGTTCGCCGGCGATGACCAACTCGCCCCGCTCGCCGTCGACATGGCTTAGCACGGTTTCGGCGGCGGGGATGCCGTCCAGCCCGGTCGGGATCTTGGTCTGAATGTTCATGGCAGATCTCCTGTCCAAATGGCGTCACCCCATGAACGTCGATCGCCTCGACAGATTGATCAATCTTGATTATACAAATCAATATGAAAAAATCCTCCGGTCTGTACCTTTCGGCCCGCGAGGCCGCTGCCGAGCTCGCGATCTCCCCGGCGACGCTCTATGCCTATGTCAGCCGCGGCCTGATCCGTTCCGAGCCGTCGGTGGACTCCCGCAGCCGCCGTTACCGTGCCGAGGACGTCCGGGCGCTGAAGGAGCGCCGCGCACCTGCGCCCGAGCCGAAGGGCTTTCGCAGCTTCGATGCCGACCTGCCGGTGATGGACAGCGCGATCGCGACCATCACCGAGGCGGGGCCGATCTATCGCGGCGTCAATTGCGTCGAACTCGCGGAGAAGGACACGCTGGAGCACACCGCCACGCTGCTGTGGGACGTCACTGCGATCGATCCATTCGCCAGCGACAATTGCCCTGTCGTGTCCAACGAGATGCGCGCCATTGCGGAGGCCGCCCGGCGCGCCTCGCCGATCGAGCGCAGCATCGCGGTGCTGGCGCTGGCGGCCAGCGCCGATCCCGGCGCCTATACCCGCGCGCCGGATGGCCGCGCCCTGGTCGGTGCACGGATCGTGCGTCTGCTCGTGGCCACGATGCTGAGCGCCGAGCCCTCGGCCGAGCCGCTGCATCTGCAGATCGCCAAGATATGGGCGCCCGAGCACAAGCATGCGCCTGATCTGATCCGCCGCGCGCTGGTGCTATTGGCCGATCACGAGCTCAACGCCTCGACCTTCACGGTGCGCTGCGCCGCCTCGACCGAGCTCAACCTCTACGATTCGATCATTGCAGGGCTCGCGGCGCTCAAGGGCCCGAAGCACGGCGGCGCCGGTGTGCTGGCCTCGCAGCTGGTGCGGTATCTGATCGACCGCGACGTCGCGCCTGTGATCCGCGAGGGGGTGGCGCTTGGCGAGCGCTTTGCCGGCTTCGGCCACGGTGTCTACAAGCGCGGCGATCCCCGCGCGATCTCGCTGCTCGAGGCGCTGACGCGCGCCGGGGCGCCGCGAAAATTCACCCGCGAGGTGCCGGAGCGGATCGCGGAAGCCACCGGCGAGTTCGTCAATATCGACTATGCGCTGGCGGTGCTGGTGCACGCGCTGCGGTCGCCAGCCGGCAGCGAGCTGGCGCTGTTTGCGATGGCACGCTCGGTCGGCTGGATCGCGCATGCCTGCGAGCAATTGCAGCACGGCCGCCTGATCCGGCCGCGTGCGCGCTATGTCGGGCCCGCGCCGGGACGCGGCAGCCTGCTCGAGTCGTTATAGCGCGTGGTCCTACTCGCCGGCTTGGGCGAGGAGACGGCTCTCGCGGCGGCGGCGGATCAGCCGGATCGCGAGCCAGGCCAGTATGGAGCCGACAATGACCAGCGCGATCCAGATCGGCTTGGCGACGTGGCTGTGATGCGGAATGCCGCCATAGCGATGCAATAGCACGACCGCAAACACGCCCGGCAGCACATGGGCGCAGGCCCAGAGCACGATGGCCGGGATGTTCACCGCGTAAAAGCGGGCCGGCGGCACGTCGAGCGCTCCGGCCGTGATCGGCACCACCGCCCGGATCGGCGCCACGAAACGAGCGAAGAAGATCGCGAGCGTGCCGAAGCGATGGAAGAAGGCCTCGCTCTGGGCGACCAAGCGGGGATAGTTCGAAAACGGCCAAGTGGTCAGGATCTCGCGCTGGCGACGGTGCCCGATCCAGAACGAGCCGCCATCGCCGATCACGGCGCCGATGATGGCGGCCAGCAGCACCCATTGCAGCTTCAGCTCGCCGCCCGGGATCAGCGCGCTCAAGGCCAGAATGATGGTCGTGCCTGGCACCACCGAGCCCGCGATCGGGATCGCTTCGAGAAAGGCCGCCAGGAAAATCGTGAGGTAGGCCAACGCCGCATGGTCGGAGACGAAGGCGATGAGGGGATCGATCAGGTGGGCCACGAACTTTCCCGTGCGCGAATGGACGGCGCACTATACCTAGTGATGGGCGCAGAAACCGCCATGATGCACCGCGGCGCTGGCGGTGAGGCAAAAAGGTGGCGCTTTCCGCAGGGCAGCCTTCCAAAAACGGCGTCCCGTGCCTATCTCGATGAAAAACCAACGGAACTTTGATGAAGGCTTAGGCTTCTGCCGGCTCGCGCTCTCTGCTAGGCTGCCAACAAGCCCCATAACCGCAAGCAACCCGCTAATCTGGTTTCGGGATCGCCCGAGACCTCGGAGGATGAATGACGACCGCCGCTACCGCCAGTGCACAGGACATGACCGGTTTGCCCGATATGAAGGTGTCGGTCCGGCAGGTGTTCGGAATCGACAGCGACCTCGAGGTGCCCGCCTATTCCGAGGTCGATCCCCATGTGCCGGAAGTCGACTCCGACTATCGCTTCGATCGCGCCACCACGCTCGCCATCCTGGCCGGCTTTGCCAAGAACCGCCGCGTCATGGTCACGGGCTATCACGGCACCGGAAAGTCGACGCATATCGAGCAGGTCGCGGCGCGGCTGAACTGGCCCTGCGTGCGCGTCAACCTCGACAGCCACATCAGCCGTATCGATCTGGTCGGCAAGGACTCGATCGTGGTCAAGGACGGCAAGCAGGTCACCGAATTCCGCGACGGTATCCTGCCCTGGGCGCTGCAGCACAATGTCGCTCTGGTGTTTGACGAATACGACGCCGGTCGCCCCGACGTGATGTTCGTGATCCAGCGCGTGCTTGAAGTCTCCGGCCGCTTGACCTTGCTCGACCAGAACAAGGTGATCAAGCCGCATCCGGCGTTCCGTCTGTTCTCGACCGCCAACACGATCGGCCTCGGCGACACGTCGGGCCTCTATCATGGCACCCAGCAGATCAACCAGGGCCAGATGGACCGTTGGTCGATCGTCACCACGCTGAACTACCTCGCCCATGACGAGGAGGTCGAGATCGTGCTCGCCAAAGCGCGGCATTATCGCAACCAGCAGGGCCGCGACACCGTCAACAAGATGGTGCGGCTGGCGGATCTCACCCGCAACGCCTTCGCCAATGGCGATCTGTCGACGGTGATGAGCCCGCGCACGGTGATCACCTGGGCGGAGAACGCCGAGATCTTCGGCGATGTCGGCTTCGCCTTCCGCGTCACCTTCCTCAACAAGTGCGACGAGCTGGAGCGGCCGCTGGTCGCGGAATTCTATCAGCGCTGCTTCAACGCCGAGCTGCCGGAATCCGCCGTCAACGTGGCGCTGTCCTAACGCCGGTGTCGTCCCGGGCAAGCGACGTGTCCGCCGAAGCCCAGAGGGCGAAGACGGAAGCGCGACCCGGGACCCATACCGCGTGATATTCATGAGAGCCAAGCGGCCAATTGCTCGAATGACAATAGCCGCCGGTGGTTATGGGTCCCTGCTTTCGCAGGGACGACGAGCTGAGCAGCGATGACCACATCCAGCAACAAATTCCGCACTGGACCTAAGGAAGCGCCGACCGAGCCGTTCAAGCGCTCGGTGACGGCATGCCTGCGCGCCATCGCCAAGGCACCGGAGCTCGAAGTCTCCTTCGCTGCCGAGCGGCCCGGCCTTGCACCCGGCAAGGCGCGGCTGCCGGAGCCCGCGCGCAAAATGACCAAGCGCGATGCGGCGATCGTGCGCGGCCATGCCGATTCGATCGCGCTCAAGCTTGCCTGTCATGATCCGAAAATCCATCGCAAGCTGATCCCGGGCAACCCGCAGGCACGCGGCGTGTTCGAGGCGGTCGAGCAGGCCCGCGTCGAAGCGATCGGCGCACGGCGCATGTCGGGCGTTGCCAAGAACCTCACCGCGATGCTCGACGATCACTTCCATCGCGGCAAATATGATGAGATCACCGACCGTGCCGATGCGCCGCTGTCGGATGCGCTGGCGATGCTGGTGCGCGAACGCCTGACCGGCATGGCGCCGCCGGCCGCCGCCAAGAAGCTGGTCGATCTCTGGCGGCCGACGCTGGAGGACAAGATCGGCACGCGGCTCGATGAGCTCAGCCGTTTCACCGAGGACCAGGCCAGGTTCGGCGACCTCGTCCACGACCTGTTGTCGGCGCTCGATCTCGGCGACGAGCGCAACACCGATTCCGAAGACGACGAGAACGACGACGACAACCGCGACGGCGACAATGAGCAGTCAGGAGCCGAAGGCTCGCCTGATTCCGACGCTGCGCAGGAGATGAGCGCGGACCAGGCGCAGACCACATCGGATGAGATGTCGGAAAGCGCGATGGAGGCGGCACAGGCCTCGGCGAGCGATACGCTCGACGACGGCGAGCTCGGCGATGACGAGACGCCGGGCGAGGCGACACGGCCGCATCGCGGCGGCGCCAATGAGCCGCGCGGTCCGGAATATCACGCCTTCGCGCCGAAATTCGACGAGGTCATCGCGGCTGAGGATCTTTGCGACCATGACGAACTGGAGCGGCTGCGCTCCTATCTCGACAAGCAGCTCGCGCATCTGCAGGGCATCGTCGCGCGGCTGGCCAACCGGCTGCAGCGCCGGCTGATGGCGCAGCAGAATCGCGCCTGGGAGTTCGACCTCGAAGAGGGCATCCTGGATCCGGCGCGGCTGTCGCGCGTGGTGACCGATCCCTATCACCCGCTGTCCTTCATGCGCGAGAAGGAGGCGACCTTCCGCGACACTGTGGTGACGCTGCTGCTGGACAATTCCGGCTCGATGCGCGGACGCCCCATCACCGTGGCCGCGACCTGCGCCGACATCCTCGCGCGCACCTTGGAGCGTTGCGGCGTCAAGGTCGAGATCCTTGGCTTCACCACGCGCGCCTGGAAGGGCGGGCAGTCGCGCGAGGCCTGGCTCGCCGCCGGCAAGCCGGCCAATCCCGGCCGCCTCAACGATCTGCGCCACATCATCTACAAGTCGGCCGATGCGCCGTGGCGGCGTGCACGCAAGAATCTCGGCCTGATGATGCGCGAGGGCCTGCTCAAGGAGAACATCGACGGCGAGGCGCTGGACTGGGCGCACAAGCGCCTGCTCGGCCGCCCCGAGCAGCGCAAGATCCTGATGATGATCTCGGACGGTGCGCCGGTCGACGATTCCACGCTGTCGGTCAACCCCGGCAACTATCTGGAACGGCACCTGCGGCACATCATCGAGGAGATCGAGAACCGCTCGCCGGTCGAGCTGATCGCGATCGGCATCGGTCACGACGTGACGCGCTACTATCGCCGCGCCGTCACCATCGTCGATGCCGAGGAGCTTGGCGGTGCGATCACCGAGAAGCTGGCCGAGCTGTTCACCGAGACCCACGCTGCGCCGCAGCCGACACACGCACCGAAACGTAGGCTGCATTCGTAGAGTTTGGAGCATGGCCGGCGAGGGGGAAGGGGAACCTCATCCTGAGAAGCGGCATTTTCGCCGCGTCAAGGATGAGGCCATAGCACGGCCTCATGGTTCGAGATGGCGCTCCGCGCCTCCTCACCATGAGGGATGATCGATCGCGAGTTTCTCGCCGCGACGTTCTGACGTCGCTCACGGCTGGCGCCGTGGTGCTTGCGCCGGGAACAGCCCGCGCCGACCTCGCGCGGCAGTATTCTGCCAAGCGCGCGACCCGCAATGAGTTCTCCGTTTCAGCTCCCGTATCGATCGAGGTGAAGGCACGGCCGTTGCCGTCGTTCGATCTGCGCGATCGCTCGCGGATGCGTTTCGGCGAATTGGAGTATCGCAGCGGGCTGGTGCTGACCTCGAGCTTTCCAGGGTTCGGCGGCCTCTCAGCCTTTCGCTTCCTCGATTCCAGAGGCGAGCGCTTCATCTCCGTCAGCGATCAGGGCGCCTGGTTCACCGGCCGCATCGTCTATTCGGGCCGCGGCATGGCCGCGCTGACCGACATGGAGGCGGCGCCGCTGCTGTTCATGGACGGCAAGCCGATCACAGATCACGGATGGTACGATTCCGAATCCCTCGCGGTCGATGGCGACATCGCCTATGTCGGGCTCGAGCGCGTCAACCAGGTGATGCGCTTCGACCTCGCGAAAGGGTTTCTCCGCTCACGCGGCGAGGTGGTGCCATTGCCGCCGGCCGCGAAGCGATTGCCTGACAATAAGGGGCTCGAGGCGCTGGTGGTGGTGCCGAAGGGCCTACCGCTTGCGGGCACGCTGCTCGCGCTGTCCGAGCGCGGGCTCGATGGGAGCGGCAACCTGATCGCCTTCCTGGTGGGTGGTCCGGCGCCGGGCCAGTTCAGCATCCGTCGCACCGCTGATTTCGACATCAGCGACGCGGTGATTCTGCCCCCGAGCGATCTGCTGGTGTTGGAGCGGAAATTCTCACTGTTCTCAGGCGTCGGCATCCGCATCCGGCGCATCGCGCTGGCCTCGATCACGCCGGGCGCGCTGGTCGATGGTCCCGCGATCTTCAACGCCGATCTCGGCCAGGAGATCGACAACATGGAAGGCATCGATGCCCATGTCACGCCGGAGGGCGACACCGTGCTGACGATGGTGTCCGACGACAATTTCTCGATGATCCAACGCACGCTGCTCTTGCAGTTCACGCTGGTAGAGTGATGCAGCGCGTCCAACTCTCCGGTGTCGTCCCGGGCAAGCGAACGAAGTGAGCGCGACCCGGGATCCATAACCACAGGATCTGATTGTTGCGCGTGCTATTCGCCACGTGCCCGTTTCGAACATCACGCGGTATGGGTCCCTGCGTTCTCGGCGCGCGATTGCGCGCCTGATAGGGACGACAGCGGTATGCTTGGAGAAGATCGCACGTCTAACCTCGAATTGATCAAAGCTGCCAGTACGCAGCGATCGTCGTGCGGTTGAGGAAGATCGGGCGGCCCACTACGTATGATCATCCCTTCATCCCGCCTGGAATCCCCCCGCATGAGTGCCCTGTTTTCTCCGATCAAGCTCCGCAAGCTCGAGCTCGCCAACCGTATCGTCGTATCGCCGATGTGCCAGTATTCGGCCGAGAACGGCGCGGCCAATGATTGGCATTTCACCCACATCAATTCGCTGGCGCTGTCGGGTGCCGCGATGTTCTGCATCGAGGCGACGCATGTCGAGCCGATCGGCCGGATTACGCCGGGTTGCCTTGGGCTGTGGGACGATATCACCGAGGCCGCACTCAAGCCGATCATCGCCTCGGCGCATAAGCGCTCTGATGCTGCGATCGCGATGCAGCTCGCGCATGCCGGACGTAAAGGCTCCAGCCAAACGCCGTGGAACGGCGGTCAGCAGATTCCAATTGCGGACGGCGGCTGGCAGGCGGTAGCGCCATCGGCCGTTCCGCAGAAGGAAGGCGAGCTGCCTCCTGCCGCACTCGATGCGGCCGGGCTCGAGCGCATCCGCAATGCATTCGTCGATGCGGCGAGGCGCGCCGACCGTCTTGGCATCGATGCGCTCGAACTGCACGGCGCGCACGGCTATCTCCTGCATCAGTTCCTGTCCCCGATCGCCAACCACCGCACCGATGACTATGGCGGCAGCCTCGAGAACCGCATGCGCTTTCCGCTCGAAGTGTTCGATGCGGTCCGTGCCGTGTTTCCCGCCGACAAGCCGATCGGCATGCGCGTCTCTGCGACCGACTGGGTCGAGGGCGGCTGGGATCTCGACCAGACCATCACATTTGTACAAGAGCTGAAGCGGCGCGGCGCCGACTGGATCGACGTGTCCTCCGGTGGCGCCTCGCCTCTGCAGAAGATCAAGCCAGGGCCGGGCTATCAGGTGCCGTTCGCCCATGCGGTGAAGCAGGCGACGGGACTGCCGACTATCGCAGTCGGCTTGATCACCGAAGCCCAGCACGCCGAGGACATCATTGCCTCCGGCAAGGCCGATATGGTCGCGCTCGCGCGCGGCATGCTCTACGATCCGCGCTGGGGCTGGCATGCGGCCGCCGCGCTCGGCGGCCAAGTCAGCGCGCCGAAGCCGTATTGGCGGGCGCAGCCGAGCCAGTTCAAGGAGCTGTTCGGCAAGACCACGTTCGGTTCGCGCTAGCCGTCCTCGGCTCGTCGATGATCGAAGCCGGCGCGCGGCGACAGCCGCGACGCCGGCAATGCGCTTTGATGCGGCGGTCATCGTTCACGTCACTATTCGGCCAGCCCCGCAGCCGATGATTGTAGCCGTCCGGCGAAGTGCTAGACTTCGCAGACCACGTGCGGCCACGCCGACTCGTCTGGTCGTGCTTCGTCGCGCGTGACAATGAGCGCATCGCAAAGATGCGCCGCAACAAGCGCGAGAGGAAAGCGGCCATGGAAATCGGATATTTCACGATGCCCTCGCATCCGCCGGAGTGCGGGCTGAAGGAGGGCCAGGAGTGGGACCTGCAGGTGCTGCGCTGGCTCGACGAGCTCGGCTATCAGGAAGCCTGGATCGGCGAGCACCACACCGCGCCTTGGGAACCGCATCCGGCGCCCGATCTGATCCTCGCGCAGGCGTTCCGTGAGACGAAGAATATCCGCCTCGGTCCGGGCGGCTTCCTGCTCCCCTACCACCACCCCGCCGAGCTCGCGAACCGGGTTGCGATGCTCGATCATCTTTCCGACGGCCGACTCAATTTCGGCGTCGCTGCCTCCGGCCTGCCGAGCGACTGGGCCATGTTCAATGTCGACGGCATGAGCGGCCAGAATCGCGAGATGACACGCGAGGCGCTGGAGATCATCCTGAAACTCTGGACCGAACCCGCTCCGTTTACCTACAAGGGCAAATACTGGACGGTGACCAAGTCCGAGCCGATGTTCGATTTCCTCAAACCTCACATCAAGCCGGTGCAGGCGCCGCATCCGCCGATCGGAGTCGCAGGACTATCCAAGAACTCCGATACCTTGAAGCTGGCCGGCGAGCGCGGCTTCATCCCGATGAGCCTCAATCTCAATCCGGCCTATGTGTCCTCGCATTGGGATTCGGTCGAGGCGGGCGCGGCCAAGACCGGGCGCACGCCGCGCCGCGGCGACTGGCGGCTGGTGCGGGAGGTGTTCGTGGCCGATACCGACGAGGAAGCCTGGCGGCTCTCGACCGGCGACATGATGGGCCGGATGATGGGCGAGTACTTCCTGCCGCTGCTCGGCCATTTCGGTTTCAAGGACTATCTGAAACATGCGCCCGATGTGCCCGATACCGATGTGACCGTCGAGTATTGCGCCAGGCACAACTGGATCGTCGGCTCGCCGGCGACCGTCGCCGAGAAGATCGAGACGATCTGGAGCGAGGTCGGCGGCTTCGGCACGCTCCTGGTGTTCGGCTTCGACTACAAGCACGAGCCGGAAGCATGGCGGCACTCGTTGGAACTCTTGAAGCATGAGGTCATGCCGCGCTTGCGTCATCTTAATGCCGATCTGAACAAGGCCGCCTGACTTGCGTTGACGAGCAGGAAGAGTGCGCGTCTCTGCGGACGGGGACGCGGTGGGAACTGGAAGCGATGCCTCCACCGAGCGGCGTCGCTACCACCCGTGTGTCGTGGAATGCGACGCGCGGAACATTCCGTCCGCCGAATCTAAACAATCGTTCAGTCTGCAACCTTTGCCGCAATCTTCCGTTTGATCCGTATTCCCAGCCGATTACCTCGTGCTCCGAGATATGGATCAAGCCGATGAACGTCAGCGAATATGTTTGGCAACGCCTGTCAGAATGGGGATTGAAGCGCGTCTACGGATATCCGGGAGACGGTGTCGGCGGCCTTGATGTTGCGCTGGAAAAGGCCAAGGACAAGATGGAGTACGTCCAGGTCCGCCATGAGGAGATGGCGGCGTTCATGGCCTCGGCCCATGCGAAGTTCACCGGGCAGGTGGGACTTTGTTATGCAACCTCCGGCCCGGGTGCCATCCATCTCCTCAACGGACTTTACGACGCCAAGATGGACCACGTTCCCGTGGTCGCGCTGGTCGGTCAGCAGGCGCGCAGCGCGATCGGCGCCAGCTATCAGCAGGAAGTCGATCTTCATACATTGTTTCGGGATGTCACCGAATACGTCGCGATCGCCAGCGTGCCCGAGCAGGTACGGCACCTCATCGATCGCGCCGTGCGCATCGCCCACAACAAGCGCGGCGTTTCCTGCGTGATCCTGCCGAACGACCTCCAGGAGCTCGACTACAAGGATCCGCCGCTTGCGCATGGCGCGACCCATACCGGCGTCGGCTATGCAGGTCCAGCCAAGCTCCCGGATCAGGCGCTGCTGGAGGCCGCTGCCGATGTCCTCAACGCCGGCAGCAAGGTCGCGATGCTGGTCGGCGCCGGCGCGCTGGACGCGACGGACGAGGTGATCGAGGTTGCAAACCGTCTGCAGGCCGGTGTCGCAAAGGCCCTGCTGGGCAAGGCCGCGCTCCCTGACGATCTGCCCTTCGTCACCGGTTCGATCGGACTTCTGGGAACGCGTCCGAGCTGGGACCTGATGAAGAATTGCGACACGTTCCTGATGGTCGGATCGGCCTTCCCCTACAGCGAATTCCTGCCCAAGCCCGGTGCGGCCCGCGGCGTCCAGATCGATATCGATGGCAGTCGCCTGAGCCTTCGTTATCCAATGGAAGTCAACATGGTTGGCGACAGTGCCGCGACCCTGCGCGCGCTGCTGCCGCTGCTGACGCAGAAGAAGCGGTCATCGTGGCGTCAGGGGATCGAAGAGGGCATGCGCGAGTGGTGGGACACGCTGAAGGACCGCGCGATGGATTCGGCCGAGCCGCTCAATCCGCAGCGTGTGTTCTGGGAGCTGTCGCCGCGCCTGCCTGATAATGCGATCATCACCGCGGACTCCGGCTCGGTCGCGAACTGGTATGCGCGCGATCTCAAGATGCGCCGCGGCATGAAGGCGTCGCTGTCGGGCGGCCTCGCGTCGCTTGGCGCCGGCACGCCCTATGCCGTGGCCGGAAAGATGGCCTATCCCGATCGCACGGTGATCGCCTGCATGGGCGACGGCGCGATGCAGATGAACGGCCTCAACGTCATGATCACGATTTCCAAATACTGGAAGCAGTGGTCGAACCCGCATCTGATCGTGCTCGTGCTCAACAATCGCGACCTCAACCAGGTGACCTGGGAAGAGCGCATCCAGCTCGGCGCCGGCAAGACCGGGTCGACGCAAAGCATCCCGGATTTCCCCTATCACCGTTATGCCGAGCTGCTCGGCCTCAGGGGAATCTTCGTCGACAATCCCGACCGGGTCGGCGCGGCCTGGGATGAGGCGCTCGCCGCGGACCGCCCGGTGATCCTTGAGGCCTATACCGATCCGAATGTGCCGCCGCTGCCGCCGCATATCACGCTCAAGGATGCGAAGAATTTCGTCAGCATGATCCCCTCCGAGCCAGAGCTCGGCAGCGTGCTGAAGAACAGCGCCAAGGAATTGCTGACGAGCGTGCTGCCCGGGAAAGACTGATGAAGCCCGAAGTTCCGATCGAGAGTGTGAACGCGCAGGCGTTCACGGTGCCGACCGATCGTCCCGAGGCGGACGGCACGATCGCCTGGAACGCCACGACGCTGATTGTGGTCGAGATCGCGGCCGGCGGACAAAGCGGCCTCGGCTACACCTATTCGTCGGCCTGCGTCGTCGATCTCATCCGCGATACGCTCGCGGGCAAGATCAAGGGCAAGGATGCACTATCGCCGCAGGCTGCTTTTGCCGTGATGGAGCGTGCGGTCCGCAATCTTGGCCGCGAAGGTATCGCCGCGACGGCGATCTCGGCGGTCGATACCGCGCTGTACGATCTGAAAGCGCGCCTGCTCGATATGCCCTTGGTGTCGCTTCTCGGCGCATGTCGCACCTCCGTTCCGATCTATGGCAGCGGCGGATTCACCACCTATTCCGATCCTGAGCTTGAACAGCAACTCGGCGGCTGGGTCGCCGAGCAAGGCTGCAAATTCGTCAAGATGAAGATCGGCTCCGAGCCTGCGCGGGATCCGCATCGTGTGGAGATCGCCAAGCATGCCATTGGTGATGCAACCTTGTTTGTCGATGCCAACGGCGCTTATGGGCCGAAGCAGGCGATCGCGCTGGCCGAGCAATTTGCAGAGCAGGATGTCGGCTGGTTCGAGGAGCCGGTGTCATCGGACGATCTGGCGGGACTGGCGATGGTGCGAAATTACGCGCCGGTCGGCATGGAAATCGCGGCCGGTGAATATGCCTACACCATGGACTACGTCCGCGCGATGCTGCAGGAGCGGGCGGTCGACGTGCAGCAGGCTGACGCGACGCGCTGCGGAGGTTACACGGGCTTTCTGCAGATCGCCGCGCTCTGCGATGCCTTTCACGTCGACCTGTCCGGCCATTGCGCGCCCGCGTTGCATCTGCATGTCGCCTGCGCTGCACCGCGCCTGCGTCACCTCGAATGGTTCCATGACCATGCGCGGATCGAAAGCATGCTGTTCGACGGCGCGCCACGCCCGCGCAACGGACAGATCGCGCCGGATCTGACGCGCGCCGGCAACGGCTTGGTGTTCAAGCGCAAGGATGCGGCGCGCTATGCGGTGTCAGGAGCGTCATGAGCAAGGCAGTCGAGCGGGATCTGCTTGCGCTGGCGGGGCTCGCTGTCTCGGGCCTGGCTCTCGCATCGGTCATGTCGGCGCGCACGCCACAGCCTCGCCTTGCGCCGCCGCGTCGCGCGATTGCGGCGCGCCGCGACGGTGGCGCGCGGCCGGTCACGGTGAGCGCAGCGCGCAAGCTCAACACGGCAGCCGGCACGCTCGCCGTGTCGGTGCTCGCCGATTCCACCGTCGAGCATTACCGTGGCTCGTTCAAGAACAAGGCGATGTACGCGCCGCTGATCGTGTCCGCGCTCACGCTGGCGACGAGCCTGCACGGCACGGCCGACATGAGACCCTTCGCGCATAAAGCGCGCGATGCGACTTATCTGCTGGCGGCGGCCACCGGCTTGCTCGGCACCGGATTTCATCTCTACAATATCGGCAAGAAGGTCGGCGGCTTCTGCTGGCAGAATCTGTTCTACGGCGCTCCGATCGGCGCGCCGATGGCGATCCTGCTGTCCGGGCTGCTCGGCTTCTGCTCGGAGCGCGTGCGCGAAACCGACGGGCCGCGCCGTCGGCCGGAAATCTTCCGTCTTCCGGCGGGGCGCGCGATCGCCGCCGTTGTCGGCGCCGGTCTGCTCGGCACGAGCGGCGAAGCGGGCCTGCTGCATTTCCGCGGCGCCTATCACAACCCGTTCATGATGGTCCCGGTCACGCTGCCCCCGGTCGGCGCCGCGCTGTTGATGTCGGCGGCGAGCGGCCGGCGCGGACCAGAGCATCGCCTGACGCGCTGGTGGATGCGGCTGCTTGCGCTCATGGGCTTTGCCGGCGTCGGCTTCCATGCCTATGGCGTCTCGCGCAACATGGGCGGTTGGCGCAACTGGAGCCAGAACATTCTGAACGGGCCGCCGCTTCCGGCGCCGCCGAGCTTCGCCGGCCTTGCGCTTGCCGGTCTCGCGGCGCTTGGCCTGATGAGGGAGCATCCCGATGCATGACGCGCGCCGGCCGTCTGACAGCGACGATCGCTATCCCGGATATGACGTGCTCGCCAAATGGTCCGGGCCGTCGTGGAATGAGAAGACGCGCGAGGTCATCAGCCGGCGGCTGGCACTCGCACCGGAGCCGAAGTTCTTCACCGCCGAGGAATTCGCCACGGTCACGGCGATCGCCGCGCGGATCATTCCACAGCCTCTTGGCCGGCCGCCGGTCCCGATCGCGGCCCTGGTCGATCACAAGCTCGACCACGCGATCATGGACGGCTATCGCGGATCGGGCATGGCGCGCGATGGAGAGGCCTGGCGCGTCGGGCTGAAGGCTTTGGACGCCGAGGCCACCAGGGCATACGGGATGCGCTTCTCTGCGTTGTCAGAACCGCTGCAGGATGTGCTGCTTCGGCGTGCCGAAGCCGGCGAATTGAAAGCGCCGGAATGGAGCGGGATGCGCTCTCATGACTTTTTCAAGATGCGCATGGCCCGCGATATCGTGCTGGCCTACTACGCGCATCCGACGGCGTGGAGCGAGATCGGCTGGGGCGGACCGGCGAGCCCGCGGGGCTATGTTCGGCTCGACTTTGGCGAGCGCGATCCCTGGGAAGCGGCCGAGGCGAAGCAGGGCCATGAGGACAAGGCCCGGCGGAGCAATCGCCATGTCCGATGATCCCCGGCATGCGCCGCGAGCGCGCGATCGCCGTGCACCGGATGTGTTCCGGCCGGGCGGCTGGGTGCCGATGCGGCAGTATCGCGACAACGATCCGGTCGATTTCGCCATCGTCGGCACCGGGGCGGGCGGCGGCACGCTGGCCTGCAAGCTTGCCGAATACGGTTTCTCGGTGGTGGCGCTCGATGCGGGTCCTTACTACCGGCCGCTGGAGGATTTCGCGTCCGATGAATCGGAGCAGACGAAGCTCTACTGGACCGACGACCGCATCGTGGATGGCGCCAACCCGCTGCAGCTCGGCAGCAACAACAGCGGCAAGGCCGTGGGCGGCTCGACTGTGCATTTTGCGATGGTCTCGCTCCGCTTCCGTCCCGAATGGTTCAAGTCGCGCACCTTGCTCGGCTATGGCGCCGACTGGCCGCTCGACTGGCGCGAGATGTGGGACTACTACACCGAGGTCGAGCAGGCGCTGAAGATCTCCGGTCCCGTCACCTATCCCTGGGGCCCACCGCGTCCGCGCTATCCCTATCGCGCGCATCCCTTGAACGCGGCCGCCCGCGCGCTCGCACAGGGCTGCGCGGCGATGGGCATCGGCTGGACCGAGACGCCGCTCGCCACGCTGTCGGCGCCGCGCGGCCTCGCCCATCCTTGCGTCTATCGCGGCTTCTGCGTCACCGGCTGTTCGACCAATGCCAAGCAGAGCGCGCTGGTCACCTGGATCCCGCGCGCCCTTGCCGCCGGCGCGGAGATCCGCGATCTGGCAATGGTCGGCCGCGTCGAGGTGGCTCCGTCCGGTCTCGTCTGCGGCGTGCACTATCACCGCGAAGGCGCCTGGCATTTCCAACGCGCACGAAACGTGGTGGTCGCGGGCTATGCCATCGAAACGCCGCGGCTGCTGCTCAATTCCGCAACCGACAGGTTTCCGGACGGCCTTGCCAACAGCTCGGGTCTCGTCGGCAAGAATCTCATGGTCCAATCCAATCAGGCGGTCTGGGGCCGGATGGACGAAGAGGTGCGCTCGTACAAGGGGCCGCCGTCGCTTGCCATCACGGAGCACTGGAACTACGAGGATCGGGGCAAGGATTTCTTCGGCGGCTACGCGTATATGAGCCAGGGGCCGCTGCCGCAGCTCTGGGCCAACACGCTGATGAGCGCGCGGGGCCTCTGGGGTCAGGCGCTCGTCGATGCGATGAAGGACTACAACCACGTGGTCGGGCTCAAGATCGTCGGCGAGATGCTGCCGCAGGAATCCAACCGGGTGACCCTGACCGAGGAGGTCGATCAGTATGGCCTGCGCATTCCGCGCGTCACCTACTCGTGGTGCGACAACGACAAGCGGCTGATCCATCACTCCCTGAAATTCATGCGGCAGGCGCTCGAGGTAATCGACGCCAAGGACATCTGGATCCAGGACGACGACACCTGCCATCTCAATGGCACGGCGCGGATGGGCAGCGATCCCGCATCCAGCGTCGTCGATGCGGACTGCCGCAGCTGGGACATTCCCAATCTGTGGATCTGCGACGGCTCGGTGTTTCCGACCGTCGGCGGCGTCAATCCGTCCCTGACCATCCAGGCGATCGCCTGCCGGACCGCGGACCGCATTCGCGCGCTCAGCCGGCGCGGCGAGCTAAGCGTCGCCGTGCGCGCCAATGATCATGCGAAGAGGATGCACCATGCAGCACAAGCTTCTTCATGAAAGCGGCAGGCAGCGCACCTTTGCGCTCGTGCTGGAGACCGGCGACGAGGCGATGAACTGCATCGAGTCATTCGCAAAGCAGCACAGCATCGCCGCCGCCCAGATCAGCGGCATCGGCGCCTTCAGCGCGGTGACGCTGAAATATTTCGATTGGCAGGACAAGCGCTATCTGAGCAACGAGGTCGACGAGCAGGTCGAGGTCGCGTCCCTGATCGGCGACGTCGCGCTCGCGCCATCAGGCGAGCCGTCCATCCATGTGCATCTGGTGGTCGGACGCCGCGACGGATCGGCATTGGCCGGCCATCTCGGATCGGGGAAGGTGCGTCCGACGCTCGAGCTTGTGATTACCGAAAGTCCAACCCATCTGCAGAAGGTCAAGGATGATGCCACGGGCCTCGCCTTGATCCAGCCGCGCAAGTGACGGCAGGCGGCCGGACCCATCGGCACGGTCACAGCCGCGCGATGAGATCGCCAACGTTCGTCAGGCCGGGTCACGCAGGTCGGCCGATGCCAGCTTGAGCTATCTCAATATCGACCTGAACCACGCCGCTTAACCTGCGTTAATAATGGACCGGAGCCGGCGATTTGCGGCAACCGCAGATGTCCGTTACGCAGGATATACCCTATGCGATTTCGGGTCAGGAAATTCGCTCATGTGCTGGAACGGTCGGGCCTCGCTCTGGCGGGCGCGGCCTGCGGCGTCTTCGTGGGCGCCCATGTCGGCTCCAGCATTCCGGCGCTGACCACCCAGGGCTTTCTCATCCTGATGATGCTGTCGGGTGCGTTCGGCTTCTATCTCGGGGTCGACACGCCGCCGCGGCCGTTCCATCCACATGAAGAGGGGACGCCGGCGGCCCGCAAGATCGATGCCGCAGAATTCCTGACTGCGTTCGGCACCTTTCTGGCAACGCTGACAGCGTTCGTCTCCGTCGCCATCATCATCCTGCGCGAGCCGCCGCACATCGCCTGGACCTGGGCGATCATGGCGGGCTGGGTCGCCGGCGTCGCGATGCAGATCATCGCCGGCACCATCGCGCGCGCACGCAAGTAGGTCTCATCTCAGTCCGTCGTCGTCGCGCTTGCGGCGGTGTATATCGAGCCCACTCAGGCCGCGTTCTCCACTGTCGTCCCTGCGAGAAGCAGGGACCGTTAACCCGGGGCGTGCTTGTGAGCAGCGATGTGGCAACGGCTTAATGTCACAGCGATGGCGGTGGTTATGGATCCCGGGTCGCGCTCGCGGTGCTCGCTTGCCCGGGACGACGGGGGAGTAGGTGGCGCGCACAGTCCGACAGACTAACCGTCGCCCTTCACCGGCAGCGGCACGCGCTCGTAAGACCCGGGCAGGTTGACCGGCCGGTAGTCCGGCATTTCCGCGATCCGCATCAGCACGCTTTCATGGATATGTGCACCGTCGGGAATGAAGCGCGGCTCGCGGTCCGGGATGTAGCAGCCGAAATGCACCTGCCGCTGCGGCCACTCCTTGTATTTTGCGCTTTTCGGCAGGAGTTCGAGCAAGCGCCAGGCCGGCGTCATCGAATCGTGCAGCGTGCCGCGAATGCTCGGCGCGACATAGCTGAACGGGCTGTTCTTGCGCTGCACGCCCCAGGCGAGCTGGTTCACCGTGCGCGGATTGACCGAGAGCCCCGCCGCTACGGCCTCGTCGATCATCCACAGCAACGGATATTTCGACAGCGCGGAATCCTTTTCCGGATAGCCGCCGCCGACATCGGAATGCACGCCGGCGAACCACACCTGGCGAATATCCTGCGGCTCGGCATGGGCGTCGTTGAAGCGGTTGTGCCTGAATGTCTGCGGATCGGCCCACGCTTTGAGGCGGAACATGCAGCGCCGCTCGTCGATCGCCGCTGCCTGCCGGAAAATCCTGACGCTGGGATTGGCGATGGTGAAGGCGAGCTCCTCCAGGCTGAAGCCGATGAAGAAGCGGTCGGCGCGCGGCACGATGACGCTCGCCACGGTGTCCCACACGCCGACGAAATGAATGGTCGGCCAGCGCGTCGAGGTGATGCGCGCGAACTGTGCCGCGAGGTCGAAGCGATCCGCCGGCAGCGGGCCGTCCTCGTCGCTGGTCTCGGTGACGAGGCCGCGGCCGGCTTTCGGCGTGGTGCTGGAATATTGCTTGTAGGCGATCAGGCCCGAGCCTGCGAGATTGACCTGGTCGGGCGAGATCAGCCCGATCTTGTGGATCAGCCCGGCCAGCACCCGGACGGTGTAGGCCCCGCGCGAGAAGCCGAACAGGAAGATCCTGTCGCCGTCCTCGTAATTGTGGACCAGGAAGCTGTAGGCCGACAGCACGTTGTCGTCGAGCCCGTAGCCGGTGGCGAGCCCGAGCACCAGGTTGAAATTGGCCTTGAAGCGGTGCCAGGTGTCCGGTTGCGCCAGGGTGCCAACGCCGGGGTCGTAGAACACCGCCTGGTGCGGCGTCGTCTTCTCTGTCTTGCGCAGGCACCGATAGAGCTTGAGCACATTCGAGATGTTCTCGTTGATCTCGTTGCCCGTGCCATCACAGCAGATGACAATGTTCTTCATTACGATTGTAACCTTCCTCAGCGCGACCTTCGCGAGTGTAATGGATGTTCCGAGCTTTGGGGAAGGTGGCGTTTTGTGACAGTTCGACGAACGCGACGCTTGGCCCGGGCGCGGTGTGGCCGCGAGACGTTGAATTCGTGGACGATCATTGAGACGCGCTGGCCGCAGAACGGAGAACTTGATCAATGGCCAAGAAACTCGCACCGATGCACCCAGGCGAGGTCTTGCGGGAGGAATTCCTGATCCCGCTCGATCTCTCGGCTGGCGCTCTTGCCAAGGCCTGCGGTCTCCCGCGCACTCGCATCGAGAGAATCGTCAATGAGGAGACGGCGGTCTCAGCCGATACCGCGCTACGCCTCGGCAAGGCGCTGGGCACTTCGGCGCAGCTCTGGCTCAATCTGCAGAACGATTTCGATATGAGGACCGCGCAAAGCCGGATCGGCAAGGAGCTCGACAAGATCAACCCGGTGAAGCGACACGCAGCGGCGTGACACGGCGATGTCCGCGCAAAACAAAAACGGCCGGGTCGTTCGACCCGGCCGCTGCAACACGCTAACTCAACAGACTGGACTCGACGCGTACTCGCCCCCGCGCCCCAGCCGTGAAACTTCCTGGTTCGCCTCGTCAGCTCGCCTTGGCGGCGGGCGCCGACTCAGCGGCCTTCTTCTCGATGGCGCGCTTCAGTTCCAGCGCGCGCGGCGACAGCGCGGCGGCCTTGGCCTTGAGCAGATAGGCATCCAAGCCGCCATTGTGGTCGACGCTCTTGATCGCTGATGTCGAGACCCGCAGACGCACATTGCGGCCGAGCGCATCCGAGATGAAGGTCACGTTGCACAGGTTCGGCAGGAAGCGCCGCTTGGTCTTGATGTTGGAGTGGCTCACCTTGTGGCCGACCTGGGGGCCCTTGGCCGTCAGTTCACAGCGCCGCGACATGTTGCAAATCCTCTTTCATCCCCGCACCTGTCGACCGTCCAAAAGGGCCGGCGCAGGGGTCCAAAACTCGTCCATCTCTGGGAGACGCGGACGTATAGGGGCCAAGGGCTCGCGCGTCAAGGTTGGGGAGCGGGCGAATAGCGTTAGGGCGAATAGCGGGTAGCGAATGGCGAATAGGGAAGGAACTTTGCGCCTATTCGCTGCTTGCCTGCCCTATTCGCCACTCCCTATTCGCCATTCGCCCGAATCGCTCCAAAAGCGGCGTCGGATCAACGGTGTAGCCCAGACCTCCATACCATCAAAAGGGCGTATTCCGGGGCGAAGACAAATGGCCGCGCGCGGCCGTCAAAAGGGTTGAAAAGCCGTCTTTTAAGGCTCCGACCGCGTTATCTGCACGCCCTTTTCGCGTAAATGACGGCGTGGACGGCACATGGCGGCCAGCGGCAGTTTCGCAGGATCATCCTTCTCGTGAGCACATGGACGGCGACCTCATTCCTCCTCCGGCGCGGTTTCGCCGCGGCGGGGCTGGCGCTACTGGCCCTGGCCTGGGCCGCAATGCCGAGCGGAGCCGCCGCGCAAGGCCGGCTCGACGCGCAATATGAGGCGACGCTCGCCGGCGTCCCGGTCGGGCGCGGCTCCTGGGCGATCGAGATCGGCGACGATACCTATGCGGCCGCCGCACAAGGCGGCACCGCGGGCCTTTTGAAAGCGTTCTCGCAGGGCTCCGGCACCGGCGCATCGCAAGGCCGCATCGTCAACGGCGCGCTGGTCGCGAACGCCTACCAGGCCTCGACGACGACGGGGAAGAAATCCGAGCAGATCCACATCACGCTCGCGAACGGCAATGTGAAGGAGTTCGGCATCGAGCCGCAGCCGCCTGTCGATCCCGATCGCGTGCCGGTGACGGACGCAAACAAGCGCGGGGTGTTCGACCCGATGACCGCCTCGCTCTTGCGCGTGCCGGGCAATGGCGAGCTCTTGACGCCGGAGGCCTGCCGTGCCGGCGCTTCGGTGTTCGACGGCCGCATGCGCTATGACCTGAAGCTCGATTACAAGCGCATGGAGAACGTCAAGGCGGAGAAGGGCTATCGCGGCCCCGCCGTGGTCTGCGCCATCTATTTCACGCCGGTCGCGGGCTACATCCCCGATCGGCCGGTGATCAAATATCTCTCCACCGCGCGCAACATCGAGATCGCCTTCGTGCCGATCGCAGGCACCCGCATCCTGGTGCCGTTCCGCATGGTGATCCCGACCCCGTTCGGCACCGGCATGCTGGAGGCGACCTCGTTCATCACGCAAGCCCTGCCGCCGCATGTCGCGAAGACGCAGTAGCGCTGTGACGGTAAACTGGCTGTTACGTTTTCTCCGTCATGCCAGGCCCTGTGCCGGGCATCCGCGCCTTACGGCACGCTCGGCTATGGCGACGTGGGAACGGCTTCGCCCTTGATCGATTGACCGCGCTGTTGCTGCATACTCCGCTGTCGTCCCTGCGAAAGCAGGGACCCATAACCACCGATATTCAATTGACGACGATTGGAGCGACAGCTTGCCTTCACCACATTCGCCTGTGGTTATGGGTCCCGGGTCTGCGCTCGCTTTGCTCGCTTGCCCGGGACGACAGCGGGGGGTGTCTGCAGCACTATTCATTTGCGAATGCTTTATCACGCGAACGCTCTCGCGAATCAGTTTGACTCTTCCTCGATTCTGATTCGACTCGCTCGGCCCCTGACTATTCACCATCCCCATCGTAAAACGGTTGCTTGTCGGTCGCGCCGAAACTTGATCTAGTGCCGCGAACCGGTGCCGGCGCGAGATGTTGAGCGAACGAAGCCGGAAGAACAGGCGAGTCAGCGATTCCTTCGCGATTCGTTCTTAAAGCGTTCCGAAGCTGAAGATGCGACCCTATATGCGTAACAATGTGAGACAGATCCAAGCGTCCAGGCGGACGCCATCTTCAGGCGCGCGGTTCCATTAGCGCGCGCATTGCCCTGACTTCGGCGCTGACAACGCCGGCACGAGAGCCCAAATTAGCGAATGGCCTTTTCTCCTCTCTCGGCGACCTCGCCCTTCGAGCGTACGCCAGATCGTGCTCCGGGCTCCGGCGTCACCGCCGTGCTCGGTCCCACCAACACCGGCAAGACCCATCTTGCCATCGAGCGCATGCTTGCGCATTCCTCCGGGATCATCGGCCTGCCGCTGCGGCTGCTTGCGCGCGAGGTCTACAACAAGATCCTGGATCGCACCTCGCGCGAGTCCGTTGCGCTGATCACCGGTGAGGAGAAGATCAAGCCGAAAAATCCGCGCTTCTGGGTCTCCACTGTCGAAGCAATGCCGCGGGATCTCGACGTCGCGTTCGTCGCGGTCGACGAGATCCAGATCGCGGCCGATCTCGAGCGCGGCCATGTCTTCACCGATCGCATCCTCAATCGCCGCGGCCGCGACGAGACGCTGTTGCTGGGCGCGGCGACCATGCGCCCGATCATCGAGCGGCTGCTGCCGGGCGCCTCGATGGTCACGCGCCCCCGATTGTCGCAGCTCGAATTCGCCGGCGACCGCAAGATCACGCGCCAGCCGCGGCGCACCGCGATCGTCGCCTTCTCCGCCGACGAGGTCTATGCGATCGCCGAACTGATCCGGCGCCAGCATGGTGGCGCCGCCGTCGTGCTCGGCTCGCTGTCGCCGCGGACACGAAACGCACAGGTTGCGATGTTCCAGAACGGCGATGTCGACTATCTCGTCGCGACCGATGCGATCGGCATGGGGCTCAATCTCGACGTCGATCACGTCGCCTTCGCCTCCGACCGCAAATATGACGGCTATCAGTTCCGAAGATTGACGCCGTCGGAATTCGCGCAGATCGCGGGCCGTGCCGGACGCGCGACGCGCAATGGCACCTTCGGCACGACCGGACGTTGTGCACCGTTCGAGCCCGAGCTCGTCAACGCGCTGCAGAACCACACCTTCGACAGCGTGAAGGTGCTGCAATGGCGCAATTCGCGGCTGGATTTCTCGTCGCTGAGCGCGCTGCAGGTCTCGCTGGCGCTGGCGCCCGGCGTTGAGGCGCTGACGCGCGCGCCGATCGCCGAAGATTTGCGCGTGCTCGATCACGCAGCGCGCGACGTCGAGGTGCGCGATATGGCGCATGGCGCCGCCGCCGTGGAGCGCCTATGGGAAGCCTGCCAGATTCCGGACTATCGCAAGCTGTCGCCGGCCGCGCATGCGGAGCTGGTGACCACGGTGTTCGGCTTCTTGATGCAAAAAGGTCGCATTCCCGATGCGTGGTATGCGTCCCAGGTCGACCAGGCCGACCGTATCGATGGCGACATCGACACGCTGTCGGGACGGATTGCACAGATCCGCACCTGGACCTTCGTCGCCAACCGGCCCGACTGGCTGCGCGACCCCGATTACTGGCAGGGGATTACCCGCGACCTTGAAAATAAATTATCAGACGCCCTGCATGAACGGCTTACGGAGCGTTTCGTTGATCGCCGTACCAGTGTATTGATGCGGCGCCTGCGGGAGAACAGTGTTTTGAATACGGAAATCGGCAAGACCGGCGAAGTGATCGTTGAGGGGCACGCGATCGGCCGCCTGGATGGATTCACCTTTGCGCCCGACACCGCCGAGGCCGGCTCCGAAGCCAAGGCCTTGCAGGCGGCCGCCCAGAAGGCGTTGGCCGGCGAGATCGAGGCGCGGGCGGAGAAGCTCTCGGCAGCTCCGGATGAGCACATCGTGCTGACATCAGACGGCACCATTCGCTGGACCGGCGATGCGGTGGCCAAGCTGGTCGCGGCCGACGACGCGCTGCATCCGCGCCTGCGCATCATCGCCGATGAGCGGCTGACGGGTGCTGCCCGCGACAAGGTGCAGGCGCGGCTCGATCTGTGGCTGAAGACGCATATCGAGAAGCTGCTCGGCCCGCTGTTCGAGCTCTCCAAGGCCGAGGACATCACCGGCATCGCGCGCGGCATCGCCTTCCAGCTCGTCGAATCGCTCGGCGTGATCGAGCGGGCGAAGATCGCCAGCGAGATGAAGGATCTCGACCAGCCCTCGCGCGCGACCTTGCGCAAATACGGCGTGCGCTTCGGCGCCTATCACATCTACCTGCCAGGCCTGCTCAAGCCGGCAGCGCGCGCGCTCGCCGCGCTGCTGTGGGCCGAGAAGCAGGGCAATGTCGACATGTCCGCGCTCACAGGTGCGCAACATCTGGCAAGCTCGGGCCGCACCTCTTTCCCTGCCGACAAGGCGCTGCCGCGCGATGCCTATCGCGTGCTCGGCTATCGCCAATGCGGCGAGCGCGCGGTGCGCGTCGATATCCTCGAGCGCCTTGCAGACCTGATCCGTCCCGCTCTGGCCTGGCGCGAGAATTCGCCCGGCGAGAAGCCGGCCGGCGCTTTCGATGGCCGCGGCTTCGTGGTGACGCAGGCGATGACGTCGCTGACGGGATCGGCCGGCGAGGACTTTGCCTCGATCCTGAAGGCGCTCGGCTATCGCATGGAGAAGCGCGCGCCGCTGCCGCCCAAACCGGTCGAGGCGCCTGCTACCGAAGCTGCACCAGCCGAGCAGGCGGCGCCGGCGGAAGCAGCTACCGCGACCTCCAATGAGGCCGGTGAGATCGTCGGAGAGACGCCGGCGGACGCAGCAGTCGATGCCGCGCCGGAGGCATCCGCTGAAGCCGTGCCCACGGTCGCGGAAGCCGCCGCAGCGCCGGTGACCGAGCAGGTGGTTGCCGCGCCGGAGCCGAGCGAGCCGGCGGCGCCCGTCTCCGCAGCCTCGACGCTGCCGACGGTCGACTTCGTCACCGCGCCGGTCGAAGCGCCCGTCGCAGAGCCGGAGCCAGCCGCAACCGAATCGATCGCTGCCGAAGCTGCTGCAGCCCCCGAGGCGCCGCAGGCCGGATTGGCCCCGCAGCCCGAGGCCGGCGCCGATGCCGCCAGCGATGTGGCGCCCGCCGCCAGCGTGACGAGCGAAGCCGCGCCGGCTGAGACAGCGGCCGCAGAGCCGGCGCCCCCAGCCGCCGCCGAGCCTGCGCTGGTCGAGGTCTGGCGGCCCGGCGGCCGTTCCGAGGAGCGCCGGCCGCGCCACGAGCATCAACGCGGTGGCCGACATCATCATCGCCCGCACCAGGAGCGTGGCCAGCAGGCCGGTGGCGAGCCGGCAGCCAGCGGCGAAGGCGAGCAGCGCGAGCGTCGCCATGGCGGTCAGGGGCGCCGCGACCGGGTCAAGGAGTTCGGCAAGGACTTTCGCAAGGGACCGCCGCGCGAGGGCGCGCAGCAGGCCGCAGGCGAGGGGCAGGCGCCCCGCGAGGATCGTCCGCCGCGCCGCGATCACGAGGGCAAGGGCCGCGACCGTGAGCGTGACCGCAACAAGGGCGGTAAGTTCGGTGGCGAGCGCGAGGGGCGTCCGGGACGCGATTTCCGCGACAAGGGCGGCCGCGACAAGGGCGGCCCGTCGCTGCGGCCGTACGCCTCGAGCGCGAATCCGCGTGAGCGCGACCGGCCGATCGATCCGAACTCGCCCTTCGCCAAGCTGGCGGCGCTCAAGGAACAGCTGTCGGCGAACAACCGCAAGGATTGATCCGCGCGCCGTCTGTCGCGCGTCGAGCAGGGAAGGGCGACGCCAACGTCCGAGACACCGTCAGAGCGCCAGCGCCTGGACAAATGGCTGTGGCATGCGCGGGTGGTGAAGGCGCGCTCGAGCGCCGCCGCGCTGGTGACATCGGGCCATGTCCGCATCAACGGCGTGCGTGAGACCTCGCCGGGTCATGGCGTGAAGACCGGCGACGTGCTGACCATCGCGCTCGATCGCAGCGTGCGCGTGCTGAAGATCGTCGGCTTTGCCGAGCGCCGCGGTGATGCCAGTTCGGCGCGCGTGCTCTATGACGAGCTGAGCGCGCGGCCGTGACAAGGTGACCGCGTCATGCGGGATTCAATTCTTGGTCCCGCTTCACTTGCGGCACATCACGTCCTGCGCTAGTCCAAGCGCCAACATGTTTTTAGACTCGTTCCGGAGCGCTGGATGACTTACGTCGTCACTGAAAACTGCATCAAATGCAAATACACTGATTGCGTCGAGGTCTGTCCGGTCGATTGCTTCTACGAGGGTGAGAACATGCTGGTCATTCACCCGGACGAATGCATCGATTGCGGCGTCTGCGAGCCGGAATGCCCGGCGGACGCGATCAAGCCGGATACCGAGCCGGGGCTGGAGAAGTGGCTCGGCGTCAATGCCGAATATGCCAAGTCCTGGCCCAACATCACCCAGAAGAAAGACCCGCCTGACGACGCCAAGGAACATGACGGCGAGGACGGAAAATTCGACAAATATTTCTCGAAAAACCCGGGCTCGGGCGACTAACCAGGCGTTTGCCGCAGTGCGGTCGCCGCACTGCCGTCGAAGCGCCGCAAAGCGCGCCTATATCAGGAAATCATCGCGCGGAAACAACGACGTAAGGCTCGATTGCGGCTGGCAATAGTCGCAATTGTCCGGGGAAAAACCGCGTTTCACTTAACCCTAACCACGCGGAACCGTCACAATACTGCCCTGACGCCCTCTAAATCATTGATTTTTGCGGGAAATGTGTTATATTGGACACATTCTCAAAGCCGAACCCGGCCATTGCGTAATTTTGTGGCCGCCCTTTTAGGTTCCCGCAACATCAAACAGGGGCGTGGCAGTTCCGCGCGCAGGCTGTGTCACAGAAAACGCGTAAAAAGAGTGCTTCCAAGAGTACCAAAAAAGCCGCCGCGGCCAGCCGCAGCGTTTCCAAGGGCCGTGCCCGGACCCCGGTAAGGGAAGTTCGGGCTGCCGCGAAGGCCTCGGCTGCCAAGTCCACCAAGAACAAAAGAAGCGCAATGCCTGAAAAGACTGCCAAGACCGCTGCCAAGGTGACGGCCTCGAAGACCGCTGCTGCCAAGGTGACTGCCAAGCCTGCTGCGCCGAAGGCGGCCGCGCCCAAGATGTCTGCGCCCAAGCCGGCACCGGCTGTGGCTGCCAAGCCCGTGACCGCCGCCAAGCCGGCCGCGCCTGCTCCGGCGCCTGCGGAGAAGAAGGTGCTGACGCAGCGTCAGGGCTTCAAGACCAACGAATATGTGGTCTATCCGGCACATGGCGTGGGCCAGATCCTGGCCATCGAGGAGCAGGAGATTGCGGGCGCCAAGCTCGAACTGTTCGTCATCAACTTCATCAAGGACAAGATGACGCTCCGCGTGCCGACCGCCAAGGTTGCCAATGTCGGCATGCGTAAGCTGTCCGACCCGGCGCTGGTCAAGAAGGCGCTGGAGACGCTGAAAGGCCGTGCCCGCGTCAAGCGCACGATGTGGTCGCGCCGCGCCCAGGAATACGAAGCGAAGATCAACTCCGGCGACATCGTCGCGATCGCGGAAGTGGTGCGGGACCTCTACCGCTCGGAGTCGCAGCCGGAGCAGTCCTACAGCGAACGCCAGCTCTATGAAGCCGCGCTCGACCGGCTGTCGCGCGAGATCGCGGTGGTGCAGCACTCGACCGAGACCGAGGCGGTCAAGGAGATCGAGTCGCAGCTCGCCAAGAGCCCGCGCCGCGGCGCCAAGGCCGAGGCTGATGCCGGCGCTGAGGGCGAGGCGGATGCCGAAGGCGATATCGATGATGCCGACGGCGACGACAGCGCCGTCGCCGACGAGGCGGCGTAACGGGTCATCCGTTCATTCGAATGCGAAAGCCCGGCCCATGGCCGGGCTTTTTGCTTTGGATCGCAGGCTTTGCTGCTGGATCTCCCCTGTCGCAACCCATTCCGCTGTCATCCCCGCGAAGGCGGGGATCCATAACCACAGGCGTAACTTGTGATCCGAGCTGTCGGCTCCAGCGAACTTCAGCACTGACAGCCGTGCGCGAGGTTTGCGGTTCGCTCGTCGATGCGATTGGCGGAACGGCGGAGCAAGTGGTTTGCCGTAGGAAAGCCTTCAGGGCCTCATCAGGTGCTTGCGCTCGGCGGCTTTCATAGCAAGCTGGCTGCGAACTTTGGAGTCGACTTCGCGTCCGGTGGCCCGCTTCCATCGTCGGAGTTCATCGACCGTCAAATCGACCTTCATAACCTGCCCTTCGATGGACTTGCTGAGGGACTCTATCATGGCCTCCGCATCGGCGAGCCATTCCTGATAGGTGCCGTGGAGGTCGGGGCAAAGACGCCTGATGTCGGCCCATTCCTCCGGCTTGTACCACGCGACTGCTATGATGGAATCGTCCGGCTGCTCCACCACGTTGCGTACCTTTGTTGCATGAGCACATGAAATTGCGCGTTCTTGCCTGGGCTGGCAAGGGCCGTGCTGCTCTGCCTCAATCCACCACGATCTTGACGCGGTCGCGCACCTTGACCTGGGCGTGGGCGTCGAGGCCGTTGAGCACGCGGAAGCGCTCGATCGGCCGGTCGACGCCGCTCATGCGATGCGCCAGCGACTCCACGGTGTCGCCGGGCTGCACGGTGATGACGCGGATGCGCAAGGGACGCGCCGACTGGATCTCGTCCAGCGTCAGGCGGCGGAACGAGTTCACGGTCTCGCGCGCATTGCGCTCGCTCTCGGTGGTCTTCTGCCGGCTGGCGAAGATGAAGCGGTAGACGTCGGCGCCGAAGCGCAGCGCATAGACCTTGAACTGCCAGGGATCGCCGCTCGCCGTGGTCGAGGCCGCGGGGAAGCCGTTGATGGTGATGTCCTCGGTCGCGGACCGGTCGACGCCCTCCATCCACCCGGAATTGAGATAGTCGCTGAGCGTCTGATCCGCCGGCACCCGCACCACGTCGAAGCGCATCGCCTGCGCGCCGCCCTCGCGGACGCCGATGACCGCCTGCGCGGTGTTGTCCAGCGTGTAGTTCTCCGGCGCCTGGAAGGTGAAGCCGAGCTTCGGATGCAGGAAGCGGCGGCCACGCACGAAGCCTTCGCTCGGGTCCTCGCCAAACACGATGTTGTCGATCGCGGAGAGATAGGTCTCGCGATCGTGCTCGTTGGCTTCCGTCGAGACGTAATTCTTGGCGACCGACGCCGCGTTCTGCACCCGCTCGGGCGTCGCCGGATGCGACGAGAGGAAGTCCTGCGCGCGCGGGTCGATCGGCGTCTTGCCGGCCTTCAGCTCGGCATTGCGTTCCATCGAGGTCAGGAAGCGCGCCGCGCCATAGGGATCGAAATGCGCCTTGGCTGAGATGCCGACGCCGATGCCGTCGGCCTCGAACTCCTGGGTGCGCGAGAAGCTCGCCATCGTCAGCTTGGTCTTGGCCAGCGCCAGCGCGGTGAGGTCTGGATCGTTGTTGGCGTCGGAGGCGACGCGGGTGACGAGCCGCGCCTGGTCCTCGCGGATGGCAGCGTGCTTTGCCAGCACATGCGCCATCTCGTGGCTCAGCACCGACGACAGTTCCGAGGTGTCGTTGGCGAGCGCGATCAAGCCGCGGGTCACGTAGAGCTGTCCGGTCGGCAGCGCGAAGGCGTTGACCGCCCCCGAGTTCAGGATCGTGACCTTGTAGCCCTGCTCCGGATGATCCGAGGCTGCGACCAGGCGATCGACCGTCTTGCTGATCAGGGCCTCGAGATGAGGGTCGTCATACGAACCACCATAGGTCGCAAGGATGCGCTCGTGCTCGCGATCGCTTGCGGGCGTGGTCTGCACGATGGCCGGTTTCGGGCGCGGCGTCGGCAGAGGAGCCGTCGTCGTCTGCACATTCCCCATGCCACTGCAGCCGGCGAGTGCGAGGCCGGCGCACAAAAGAGCCGCCGCGACCTGGAGGCCGCGAATCATCGCTCTGTCGTGCTGCTGCACAATCCCGTTCACGTCGCTACTCGCGTACCTTCGTGTCAGTTGCTGTTCAATATCTCAATCTGGGCCGTCTGGAAAACATCGATCCGTGGTCCAGAATTGGTGCCTCTCTGGGCCTCGACCCAGCCGCGCACCCGAATCCGTCGATTTTCGAGGGATTTAACAGAAAGCCCGGCTGCTTCGAGCACGGGCAATATACGCCTTGAGATAGTCACAGCGAAGCCCCGTGTCCAGTTGTGTCCGAAGTTGAGATAGGTAGTTGCGCCCGCCTGTCGTACGGACAACACCTTCCCTTCGACAACCGTAAATCGCCCAATCCCAGACAAAATATCGTCTGGACTTTCCGCGTTTTTTATGACGCCGGCACCCCAAATACCACGGTGTGCGAGGCGCGCCTCGGCCTCCGCGGCGGCGAGCAGGCGCGCACATTCCGAATCAGTGACGTCGGGCGCGGCCAGGGCTTCGCCCTGCGCCACCAGCTCGCGCTGGACCAGCGTGCCCGTGTCGGCGAGCGCGACGAATGCACGCTGCCTTCCGTAACGGTCGGGTGCGTCGTCGTCGCTGCGCAAGGTCACGTCGCGATGTTCGATCAGCGCAGCCAGCGTGTCTTGTGCACTCCGGCGTGTGTCGGAGATCGCGGTCTCGATGCCCGCAAGCTTGATCTCGCGGCCATCGTCGAGGCGGAAGCTGCTGTTATCGACGATCGCGGCGACATGGCCTTCGCCCTGATCGGCGAATCCGCAAGGCGCCGCCGCGCGCAGCGACGACGCCGGCGCGCTCGCGAGCACGATCGCGCCGAGCATCGGCAGGGCGCAATGCGCAAGCAGGCCGGCCGCCTTGTTCGAGAGATTCGACATGGGCGCATCATTCCACGAAAAATCCACTCCATCGAACGAAAAACGAAATGTCGCACCGCGCGCAACGGCGCCCGGCCTGCTTGCTGGCTTGCCGGTGCTGCGCCATGATGCGGCCAATCACAACAACGGCCGCCGCGCCCCTGCGGCGTGTCCGGCAGGGAGGATGATGGATGAGACGGATTCGTTCCGGCGTGGGCGCGTCGCTGCTTGCTTTGGCGTCGCTGTGTGCGCTGGCCACCGCCGGTGCGCAGGCGCAGGACAAGCCGCCGCTGAAGATCGGCGGCATCCTCGACATGTCGAGCCTGTATGCCGACATCACCGGCCCGGGCAGCCTGGAGGCCGCCAAGATGGCGGCGGAGGATTTCGGCGGCCAGGTGCTCGGCCGCAGGATCGAGGTGATCGCGGCGGACCATCTCAACAAGGCCGATCTTTCCGCCAACATCGCCCGCGACATGATCGACAATCAGGGCGTCGAGATGATCTACGACGTCGCAGCTTCGGCGACCGCGCTCGCCGCCGGCGAGATCGCCAAAGCGCGGGGCAAGATCATCATCTTCAACGGTCCAGGGTCGATCCGGCTCACCAACGAGGCATGTGGTCCGTACACCGTGCACTACGTGTTCGATACCTATGCGCAGGCCAACGTCACCGGCCTTGCCGGGGTCAAATCCGGGCTCGACACTTGGTTCTTCCTGACGGTCGATTACGCCTTCGGCCAGGACCTGGAGAAGGACACCACCAATGTGGTGGTGAAGTCGGGTGGCAAGGTGCTTGGCAGCGTCCGCCATCCGCTCAACACCTCCGATTTCTCCTCCTTCCTGCTGCAGGCGCAGGCCTCTAAGGCCAAGGTGATCGGGCTGGCGAATGCCGGCGGCGACACTATCAACGCGATCAAGCAGGGGGCCGAGTTCGGCATCGTCAAGGGAGGCCAGAAGCTGTCGCCGCTGCTCGCCTTCGTGTCCGATATCGACAGTGTCGGGCTCGAGACAGCGCAGGGCCTGCTGCTGGCGGAAGCCTGGTACTGGGATCTCAACGACGAGAGCCGCGCCTTCACCAAGCGCTTCATGGAGCGCACCAAGCGGGTGCCGACCTCGGCACAAGCTGGCGTCTATTCCTCCGTGCTGCATTATCTGGGCGCGGTGAAGGCCGCAGGCACGATCGATCCGGCTGCCGTCATGAAGGTGATGAAGGCTACACCGATCAACGACATGTTCGCTCATGGCGGCCGCATCCGCGAGGACGGCCGCATGGTGCATGACATTTATCTGTTCGAGGTGAAGAAGCCCAGCGAGTCGAACGGGCGCTGGGACGATTACAAGCTGCTCGCCACCGTGCCGGGCAACGAGGCGTTCCAGCCGCTGGAGCAGTCGCGTTGTCCGCTCGTGAAGAAATAGCTTCGTCATTGCGAGGAGCGTCAGCGACGAAGCCATCCAGCTCTTAATGCTTGTTCTGGATTGCTTCGCTTCGCTCGCAATGACGAGGGGAGAGAGTTCGCATTGCAAAGAAAGTGAATGCCATGACCGACACCGTCCTGCAGCATCTCGAAGACGGCCTGCTCACCATCACCATGAACCGCCCGGAGCGACGCAACGCGCTCAATCCGGAGATGACCAAGGCCCTGGTCGACGCCGCCACGCGCGCGGCCGACGATGCCGCGGTGCGCGCGGTGCTGCTGAAGGGTGCCGGCGGCACCTTCTGTGTCGGCGGCGACGTCAAGTCGATGGCGGAGGGCAAGGCGCCGCTCGCCTTCGAGGCCAAGGTCTCGACCCTGCGCGAGCGCATGGAGGTGTCGCGCATTCTGCATCTGATGCCGAAGCCCGTGGTAGCGCAGATCGATGGCGCCGCGGCCGGCGCCGGCCTGTCGATGGCGCTGGCCTGCGACCTGCGCGTCGCGTCGGAATCCGCCAAGATCACCACCGCCTTCGCCAAGGTCGGGTTATCAGGCGATTATGGCGGCACCTATTTCCTCACGCAGCTGCTCGGCAGCGCGAAAGCGCGCGAGCTCTACCTGATGTCCCCGGTGCTGACGGCGAGGGAAGCGCTCGCGCTGGGCATGGTGACGAAGGTGGTCGCGGACGGCGAGATCGAGGTCGCTGCACGCGAGCTCGCGCTGTCGCTGGCCCACGGCCCGACGGTGACGCTCGGCTATATCAAGCGCAACATCAACAACGCCGAGACCGCCTCGCTGGAAGCCTGTTTCGATGCCGAAGCGATCCACCATTCGCGCTGCAGCGAGACAGCCGACCACAAGGAAGCCGCCAAGGCGTTCGTCGAAAAGCGCCAGCCGGTGTTCCAGGGGAAGTAGTTGCCGAGAAGGTGGTGCGCTCCCTCCCCCTTGCGGGGAGGGAGGGGGGTGCCGCAAGCGACACCGCCGATGTTGACCCCCACCCCCGACCCCTCCCGGCAAGGGGGAGGGGAGTGCACCGTATTCACGGAGGTATTCTCCTCGGCTTATCAGCAAAGGAGCCGATCATGACCGGCTATCTCCATCTGCGCCAAGTCTGTCTGGTGGCCCCGCAGCTCGAACCTACGGTGTCCGACCTTGCGGCGATCATGGGGCTCAATGTCTGCCACCGCGATCCGCACGTCGCCAAGTATGGCCTGGACAACGCGCTGTTGCCGGTCGACACCATCCTGCTCGAAGTGGTGGCGCCGACCAGGGAGGGCACCGCAGCGGGGCGCTTTTTGGAGAAGACGGGTGGCCATGGCGGCTACATGGCGATCTTTGCCTGCGACGATCCGGACGCGCGGGCGGCGCGCGCCAATGCGCAGGGCGTGCGCACCGCCAACGTGATCGATCATCCGCCGTATCACGGGGTGCAGCTGCACCCCCGTGACTGCCGCGCGGCCTTCATCGAGCTCAATCACACCGACGGCAGCGACGATGTGCGCGGGCCCTATCCGCCGGCCGGACCGGACTGGCAGCGATCGATCCGAACCGAACAGACGCGCGCGCTGATCGGCGTTGAATTGCACAGCCCGCATCCGGCCGGACTCGCCGACCATTGGGGCCGCATCCTCGACATCAAGCCGACAACGGATGTCGATGGCAGGCCCCAGCTCGAGCTGCCCAATGTGTGTCTGCACTTCCTGCATGGCGAACGCGAGCTCATGGCCGGGCTGACCTTTCGCGTCGCCGATATCGAGCAGATCCGCGCATCAGCGCGAGCGCGCTGTCACGCGATCGCCGATCACAAATTCCTGCTGGGCGGCGTGACGTTCACCTTGGTGGAGTAACGCCGCTATCGCTAGGCACGCTGCGCACCCTCGCATCAACAACGACGTGAGGCCTCACCGCCCCTTGAAGTTGGCGACGCGGCGCTCCTCGGTGGCCTTGACGCCTTCCTTGAAGTCCTCGGTGGCGCGCAGGCGCGTCTGCTCTTCGAGCTCGTGATTGGTCGCCGCCAGCACGCGATCGGCGAGGCCGGCGCGCATGGTGGCGCGGGTCGAGAGCAGGCCGAGCGGCGAGCATTCGGCGATCTCGGACGCAAGCTTCATCGCGGTGGTGCGAACCTCGTTCTGCGGCACGCATTCATTGGCGAGGCCCCATTGATAGGCTTGCTCGCCGGTGACGCGGCGACTGGTGTAGAACATCAGCTCCGCATTGTTCTTGCCGATCAACTCGGGCAGCGTGACCGTGAGCCCGAAGCCCGGGTGGAAACCGAGCTTGGTGAAGTTCGCCGAGAAGCGCGCCTCGGGGCAGGTGACGCGGAAGTCGGCCGCGACGGCAAGGCCAAGACCGCCGCCGATCGCTGCGCCATGCACGGCGGCGACGATCGGCTTCCTGGCGCGGAAGATCCGCACGGCCTGAATGTAGAGATGGTTGATCGGGCCGAGACTGTCGGCCGGATCGCCCTTCGCCCTGCCTTCGGCCTCGCGTGCTTCCTGCGCCTGGCGCGCCGGATCGTTGAAATTGGCGCCGGCGCAGAATGCCTTGCCTTGGGCAGCTAACACCGAGGCGCGGATCTCGATGTCGTTGTCGAACGCGTCCAGCGCGTCCGCAATCTGGTTGATCAGCGAAATGTCGAAGAAGTTGAGCGGCGGCCGGCGGATCTCGATCAGGCCGACATGGCCATGGGTCTCGACGCCGATGTCAGTGAAGGTGGTGGCCATTATCTGTCTCCTGTGAACGTAAGTCTCTCCACGAGTGGTGCACCCTCTCCCCTTGTGGGAGAGGGTGCCTCGCGAAGCGAGGCGGGTGAGGGGTCTGTCTCCGCGTGCACGGCTAGTCGAGAGAGACCCCTCACCCGTCCCGCATTTCGCTTCGCTCATGCGGGCCACCCTCTCCCACAGGGGGAGAGGGTGCACCGAGCAAGCCGCGCGAAGGAGCGCCTGAGACTTGTAGCTCGCACGTCTGGGGCGTTCGTCGCCTCACCGCAGCCCGAGCCCACGGGCGATGATGCCGCGCAGCACCTCGGTGGTGCCGCCCTGGATGGTCAGCTTCGGCGCGGTGCGGATTGCGAAAGTGAGCTGGTTTTCCAGCGTCTCGCGATTGCCGGCGTCCTCGTCGATGAAGGCGGCGAGGTCGCGCACGCGGTGCGGCAATTGCTGCTCCCACACCGTGCCAATGTCCTTGACGATCGAGGCTTCCACCACCGGCTCCTTGCCGGCCTGCAGCATGCCGGCGACCGAGACTGACATGCGGCGCATGGTGTGCAGCTGCGCCACCAGCCGGCCAATGCCTTCGGCGCTGCGGCTGTCGGGGTTGGAGCCGACGGCGCGCACCAGCTCCGTGAGCACGTAGTAGGTCTCGAGGAAACGCTCCGGCCCCGAGCGCTCATAAGCGAGCTCGCTCGTCGCCTGCTTCCAGGCGCCGTCGATCTCGCCAAGCTGATGATCGTCGGGAATGAAGACGTCGGTGAACACGACCTCGTTGAACTCGAATTGGCCGGTGATCTGGCCGATTGGATTGACCTTGATGCCCGGCGTCTTCATGTCGACCAGGAACTGGGTGAGGCCGTGGCGGCGGTTCTCCTTGGTCGGCTGCGAGGTGCGGAAGATCGCGATCATGTAGTCGGCCATGTGCGCCGACGAGGTCCAGATCTTGCTGCCGTTGATCAGCCAGCCGCCATCGGTCTTGGTGGCGCGGGTCTTGGCCGCGAACAGGTCGGAGCCCGAATTCGGCTCGCTCATGCCGATCGCAAAGCACACCTCGCCGCGGCAGATGCGCGGCAGGATGTCCATCTTGATGTGCTCGGGCGCGTAGCGCAGCAGGATCGGGCCGCTCTGGCGATCGGCGACGAAGAAGCGGCGGGTCGGCGCGTTGGCGACGCGCATCTCTTCGGTGACGACATAGCGCTCCAGGAACGAGCGCTCATGGCCGCCATATTTCTTCGGCCAGGTCATGCCGATCCAGCCGCGCTCGCCGACCCGGCGGCAGAAGGCGCGCGCGTCCGCATCCTCGCGCAGCGGCTGGAACGGATTGAAGGTGCCGGCGGCGATCTCCTCCGCGAGAAACGCGCGCACCTCCTGGCGCAGCTTCTCGCATTCGCTCGGCAGTCGGATCGGATCGAAACGCAGCGCTGCGGTCATGAGAAATATCCAATAGAGAGCTTGCTATTGCGGCGAGGCGAACTGCGCCCCCTCTCCCATAGGGAGAGGGTTGGGGTGAGGGGATCAGGTCTATCGATGGACCGTAACCCCTCACCCGGATTGCATCTGACGATGCAATCCGACCTCTCCCGATGAGAGAGGTGAAGAGTTCCGTGCCGTTCTGAGTTTGTCGCCATCGCCTTCTCACCGCGACGCGACCAAGGGCCACAGCTCGTCGGCGCCGCGCGCGGCGATGCGCTTGCCGAGCTCGACGGCCCAGTAGCTCTCGGAGCCGAAATCGTCGCGCCAGGCGAGCGCGCGCAAGGTGAAGCGATGCAGGATGTGCTCGATGGTGAAGCCGATGGCACCATGCACCTGGTGCGCAATGGCGCTGCCCTTCTCGGCGGCCTCGGCGCAGCGGATCTTGGCCGAGACGGCTTCGAGGAACACCGCATCGTCGGGCGCGGTGCCGCTCGCGAGCGTGTCGGCGGCGGAGGTCGCAGCCGCGAGCGCTGCCGCGGACTCACCGGCAAGCCGCGCGAGATTATGCTGCACGGCCTGGAATTTTGCGATCGGCTTCTCGAAGGCGACGCGCTCGCCGGCATATCTCACGCTGATGTCGAGCATCGATTCCAGCGCGCCCGCGATCTGCAGGCTGCGCACGACGCCGCCCATCAGCATCAGCGTGGTCTGATCGAAGCCGTTCGGCGCGGGCTTTGCGGTGATCGGCTCGACCTTGTCGAAGACGATGGTGTCGCTGGTATCGTTGGCGAGGTTGAGGTGGCCTTCGATCCGCAGCTTCGCGGCGTCGACCAGCGCGATCACGGCGCCGTCAGCACCGTTTGCGATCACCGCGACGTGCTTGGCCGCCTTGGCGAAGGGCACGCCACGGGCCCGGCCCGACAAGGTGCCGTCGGCATTGCTGATGACGCGATCCCTGGGGCTCGCGGGCGCGACCGTCATCTCGCCGTTAGGCGAGGCGATGCCGGCCTGCGCCAGCAGCCATCCGGCGAGCATGGTCTCGGCGAGCGGGACGGCGATCGCGAAACGTCCGGCGGCGCCGAGCACGCCGAAGCCATCCGCAAGGCTGGCGCCGGAGCCGCCGTGCTCCTCGCTCACCCAGGCCAGCGGCAGTCCGGCCTCGCTCAGCGCCTGCCAGAGCGGCGCCTTCCACTGGCCCTGCTTGTCGCGATTGACCTCTTGCGCGTCGGCGAGATCGGCAAAGATCTTCTCGGCCGTCTCGACGACGATGTTCTCACCTTCCGCCACAGCGCTCCTCGCCTCTTGCGGCACCCACTTACGGCCGGATGCCTTTCATTGAGGAGCATGATGAGGAAAAGGCCTTGTCCTGACAAGCGCTTCAGTCGCAGGGCGGTGTCCGGCCATGACATGGACAGGCTGCTACCGTGAATTTGGCACGAGGGTTTTCCGTGCAATGGAGTTTGGCGGATTTGGCAAGCGGAGGCGAACTTGGCTAAGACAGCCGCTCAATCAACAAGGAGGATACGCCGATGGCGAAGGATGGGCTGTGCGCAATCGTGACGGGCTCGGCATCGGGGCTGGGAGCTGCGACCGCAGTCCTCCTCGCCAGGAGCGGCGGCCGCATCGTCGTCAACTACGCGAGCAGCAAGAGCGAGGCGGAGCAGACCGCCGATCTCTGCGCCAAGGAGGGCGCAGAGGTCGTCGTGGTGCAGGGCGATGTCTCGCGTGACGAGGACTGTAAGAGGATCGTCGCCGCGGCGAGCGACTGGGGCCGGCTCGACGCGCTCATCAACAATGCCGGCACCACCAAACACGTCGCCCATGGCGATCTCGACGGACTGTCGGCGGAGGACTTTCAGCGCATCTATGGCGTCAACACGATCGGGCCGTTCCAGATGGTGCGCGCCGCGCGGTCCCTGCTGGAAGCAGCGGCCAAGGAGAGCGGCCGGGCCTCTGCCGTCGTCAACGTCTCATCGGTCGCCGGCATCACCGGCATCGGCTCGTCAGTCGCCTATGCGGCGAGCAAGGGCGCGCTGAACACCATGACCCTGTCGCTGTCGCGCGCGCTGGCGCCGCTGATCCGCGTCAACACGGTTTGCCCCGGCTATATCGATACGCCCTGGTTCACCAAGGGCCGCGGGGAGGCGCAGGCCAAGCAGGTGCGGGATGCGGTGATCGCGCGGGTGGCGCTCAAGGTCGCTTCATCCGCGGAGGACATCGCGCAGCTCGTCTGCTTCCTCGCCAGCCCCGCCTCCAGCCACATGACCGGCGAGGTGGTGCGGATGGATGCGGGCATGCATTTGATTTCGTAGTTCGTCGTCATTGCGAGGCGCAACGCGCCGAAGCAATCCAGGGCCACGCAAGGATTCTGGATTGCTTCCGCCGTCGCTCTTCGAGCTATGGCGGACAAGTCGTCGCTGACGCTCCTCGCAATGCCGGCGGAGAGATCACCGATTGAAGTCGCGGATGGTGCCGCTGGCGACCAGCCGGTTCCAGATGAACAGCACCACCACTGCGCCGATCGTCGCCGTGATGAAGCCCGCGCCCTCGTTGGGACCGTAGTGCCCGATCGCCTGGCCCACGGCGGTCGCCAGGAAGGCGCCGAGAATGCCAAGCACGATGGTCATGATGAAGCCGCTCGGATTATTCGGGCCCGGCGACAGCAACCGCGCCAGCAGCCCGGCGACAAAACCCACGATCAGAACATACAGCATGGTCCTCTCCCCTGATCTGCTCGGCAGCAGCCGACACGACCGTTAAAGGCGTCCTGACGATTTGACTAAATGCGCCCCGACAGTTCATCCGGGTTCGGCAGCCGTCCATCCGGCGTCAGATGATCGACCACCTTCGGCAGATATTGGCTGAGCCCGTCGAGCAACTCGTCCCGCGACATGCCGCTTTGCTGGGAGAGCTGGTCGAGCTGATCAGCGCCGAGCGCATTGGCCAGATCGCCCTTGGAGATCGGCTGGTTCTGTCCCTTGCCGACCCATGAATTGGCAACCTCGCCCTGGCCGTTCTGCTGGAACTGGTGGAGCAGGTCGCCAAGCCCACCGGAAATCACGCTGCCAGCTGCGCCACCCGCGAGCAGGCCCCCTAATCCGCCGGACAGGATGTTGCCAAGTCCCCCACCAAGCCCCCCGCCGCCTGCGCCGCTGGAGGGCGGCGGAACGGATTGCGGGGCCGGCGCAGTGCTCGGCTGCGCGCCGCCTTGCGAGAAGTGCCTCAACGCCTTCCAGGCCAGCAAGCCCAGGATCGCCATCGTCATCGGCGACATGCCGCCGTTAGACTGCGTACTGGGATGAGAAGGCCCGTGGGGCCCGTTCTGCATACCGTTGAGGATGTCGAGTAAGCCCATCACTGCCTCCTGCGGTTGTCACCGGTAAAAATACTGGTCGGCGATCACGGTTACAAGACGCTCACGACGCCGTGCGCATTTCGTGCAGGCTTCGTGCAGGTGCAGGTGCAGGTGCAGCATGGCGGTGTTCGACGCAGCTTCGCATTGTCTTGCGCTGGGTGCAGCCGTGCCGCAGCCTCACCGTCGATGCGGCGCAGAAGAAGAGCCGTGAAACTCCGCCCTTGAAAACGGGGCGGATTGCCGCTCAGCTCGCCACCCGGCGCACGCCATGGCAGCGCGCAGGAGGGCATGATGAGAAAGAAGACGCTCGCCGGCTGCGCGCTGGTGTTGGCTGGATTGGCCGTGCTACTCGCAATGAGGTCGGCCGAAGCGGCGCCGCCGACCGTGGTGCCTTCGCCTGGATATGATGCAAGGCTGCGCGAGGAGAGATCGGCGCGCATTCCGCCGCCGCCGGAGATGGCTCTGCCGACGCCCCTGCCGCGCCCCAGGCCACACCATCGCCACCGCCGACGGGCCACCGGTCGCGGCTTCTAGAGCCTTTTCCGTTCCGATTGATCGGAACGGGCTCTAGGTTTTGTTTTGACGCGTTTTCTTCACGCGAACCGGTGTCCACTTCGCTTGAAAACGCTCTATTGATCGGGTGAGCGCAGCCGCGCACCGGCTGCGCGCGAACTTTCGGGGCCGTAATGGCGCCGGGTGTTCGCAGCGTCAGCCCTTCTTCGCCTTCGTGGCCGACTGAGCCGCAGGCCCGCCGAACAGCTTCTTCAGCTCGCCCAGCTTCTCCGACAGCACCGGCCAGTTGCAGGAGAAGCTGTCCTTGGCGGCTTCCTTGGCGCAGGCCGCCGCCTTCGCGCGGGCGCGGGCCTCGGCGAGCGCCGCCGGTGACAGCGGCGGCCTCGGCCGCTGCATCGGGATCGGTACCTTTTCGCCGAACGTCGGCGGCTTGTCGATCTCGCCGCGCAGCGCGACCGGTTGCGGCGTCTGCTGCTGCGACATCAACGCCGCGGTGACGCTGTCGTGGCGCTGCTTCTCGAGATAGAGCGTGTATTGCTGGTCGATGTATTTCTGCTCCTCCGGCGTCGGGTTGGGCCCGGCGATGTCGAAGCTGCGGTCCTGCATGAAGTCGTAGTAAGTGTAGCCGCCGCCCGCCTTGCGCCGGCCCGCGAACTTCGCGTTGCACTCGGCGAGCGCCGCTGTCTTCTGCTCCTTGGTCGCGGATTTTTCGGCGAGGTCGGCGCATTCCTCGAAATCGGCCGGAGCGCTGCTCCACCATTCTGCGCGCACTCGTTGAGGTTGCAAAATCGCCGAGACGACGGCTGCTGCAAGCAGTAGGACTGGTAGGCGGGACACCAACACGAACAAACTTCCTCAGCGCATTTCGCCGGTGAGATTACGAGGAATTGTCGCCAATTTGCGGCGACGTGTCACCTCAATGCTGCGCATCGTGCGGCTTTTTGGCTGGCGCGGCGCGATGTTGTGTCGGCGACGACACAGCATTGGCGTCGCTCTACGTGTGCATGCGGGCGAGAGCGCGCAGATTGAGTCCATCGTGCCACACCGAACAACATGGTACCGCGACCATATCTCGCAAAGGTTGAGTGGTCGGGTGTCTCGCGTAATGTGATGGCTGCGTGCGCGTCGTGCGCGGGCACGCCGCATGCCCATTGGCGGGCAATGTCCGCTCCGGTTCCGAGATCGATTTCCGCTGTGCTTATCTCCTTGATTCCTGCGGCCCGCAGCTTTCGCCCCGTTATACTGATGTTGCCAGCTTGGGGGAGATGGCCGTGCAGTATCGTCATACGCAGCCGGGAATCTTCAGCGTCGCGATCTGTCTCGTCTCCGGCGCGTTTGGCGCGGTGCTGCTGCTCAATGCGGGTTACCGCTGGCCGGCCATCGTTCTGCTGGTGACCGAATCCGTGGTCGCGATCCTGTTCTCGTCGCTGACGGTCGAGGTGGAGAGCCGTGAACTGCGCTGGTATTTCGGGCCCGGCCTGTGGCGCTACCGGCTGCCGCTTGTCGCAATCAAGGAAGTCGCCGTGGTGCGCAATCATTGGTGGCAGGGTCTTGGCCTGCGCATGGCGCCGGGGCCGCGGCTCTATACCGTCTCGGGTCTCGATGCCGTCGAGCTGCGCCTTGGGCCGAACGACATCAGGCGCATCGGCACCGACGACGCGCATGGGCTGGCGGCCGCGATCCGCGCCGCCTTGTCGTCACCGGCACGATGACGCTCATGGTGCATACAGATATTGCAGCAGGGTGCGCCCGACCGTCTGCAGACTGTCGGCCGAGCATTTGTCGATCGTGTCCTGCGTGGTGTTGAAATAGGGCTCGTAGTCGAAATCGATCACCAGGAAGCTCGGAATGCCGGCGCCCTGCAGCGCCGTGTGATCGTCGGCGATGTCGTAAGAAGTCGATTTGCCGACGAAGGCGCCGGGCGCAATCTTGTCGCCGATGCTCCAGAACTTCGTCACCTCCAACCTTGCAGAGGCAATCGACGACGGCTCCGGCCGCAGCTTCAGATCGCTATCGCACACCATGTCGAAATCGACCGCCTTTTCCGGCAGCTGCGTGGGATAAAAGTCCTTCAGGTGCGCGACGAAGTAGGGTGAGCCGAGGGGATGCCAGGTCGGATCGCCGGCGCCCAGCGATTTCGGGCCTTCCTCGCCGTCGAAGAAGATCATGTCGATGCCGATCTCGGGCTTTGGCAACAGCGACAGCACGCGCGCGGTCTCGAGCAGCAGCGCCACGCCGGAGGATGAGTTGTTGGCGCCAGGCATCGGCGCGTCCGGCGTCTTGGGATCGCGATAGGCCTTGACGATGCTGTCGTAGTGGGTGGCGACGATGACGCGGCGCGGGTTCTGTACCTGGAAGCGGGCGATGATGTTGGTCAGATGCAGCGGCTTGCCATCATCATCGTTGACAATGAAGCTCTGCGTCATTACCGCGTCCGCCGAGCTCTTGGCCATCGCGGCCTTGATGTAGTCGATGGTCTCCTGATGCCCGGGGTGCTCCATTGAGCGCGGCGTGAAGCGCAGGAGATCGGCGATGTGGCCGAGCGCGCGCTTGCCGTCCCACAGCTCGGTCTGAACCTCGGAGGCGAGCGCGGGCTGCGCGGCTGCGACGAGCAAGGCTGCCGCGGCGGCGAAAACGTGCTGACGGAAGTTGTTCACCTGCGACCTCGCCGGACGAAATCAGGAAGGCTTCTTGTTGAACGGGATGAAAAGAATCCCTGCGCAAAGCGCCAGCACCGCCGCGAACCAATAGGTGATCGCGCGCGAGCCGATCGCGGGAATCAGCGTGAAGGTCGTGAACAGCGTGCCGACCACATTGCCGATGGTCGAGACGCCGTAGACCAGGCCTGCCACGCGACCGGCCTCCTGCGCCGAGCGGGTCAGCAGGCTGACCGCGATCGGCGAGAAGGTGCCGAGCAAGGTGAGCGGGACCAGCAGCAGCACGGTGGAGGCGAGCAGGGTGGCGGAGGCGCCATCGCCCATCCGCTCCAGGATCTCGGACATGATCTGGTCCGCGGTCGCCGGCACCAGCGCCAGGTAGACTGCCGCGATCAGGATCATCACGCCCATGGTGCGCGCCGTGGGCTTGCGATCGACCAGGGCGCTGCCGGCGAAATAGCCGATCGCGAGCGCGCACAGCACGGTGGAGATCAGGCTCGCCCAGGTGCCGATGCCGCCGCCAAAATAGGGAAACAGATAGCGGCTGCCGAGCATCTCGAAGCCCATCAGCACGCTGCCGACCAGGAACGCGCAAGTGTAGACTGCGAGCGCGGAGGCGCGGGACAGGGCTGCGGTCACGGCATCTTCCTGTTGTGACGCTCGATATTCTTCAGCGTCTCGACCGGCGCGAAATCATCCGTCAGCACCTTGGCGTCGGCCGCGATCACCTGACCGGCATTGATGTCGATGCGCCGCCGCTCGGCCAGCATGTCCTTGAGGCTGTAGCGCAGGCCGTATGCCTTGTCGCGCGCCTCGGCGAGCCCGGCGAGATCCTCCGCCTTGCGCTCGTCACCGCCATAGCCGACCGTGACGATGTTGCCGTCGGCGCGATAGAAGTCGAGCTGCGGAAACACGGCATTGATCGTCTTCACCGCGGAGTCGAACAGCATGGTGGAAGGCTCGACATTCTGCGCCACCACGCCGCCATCGGCGAGATGATCCTTGACGATCGTGTAGAATTCCTTGGTCAGCAGGTGAAACGGCACGAACGGGCCGCGATAGGCGTCGATCAGGATGATGTCGTACTTCTCCTTCGACTCCTGCAGGAACAGCCGGCCATCGCGATTCGCCACATGAAATTTCGGCTCCTCCTTGATGCCGAAATATTTCTTCGCGAACTCCAGCACCGTGGGATCGAGCTCGACCGAAGTCACCTGCGTATCGGGCAGGAACTTGTGCAGATACCAGGCGGTGCGGCCGCCGCCGAAGCCGATCTCCAGGATCGAATGCACGTCCTTGGCGTACATCAGGGTTGCGGTCATGAAGCGTGTATAGTCGACCGGCAGGTCGCGCTCGTCGCGGGTGTTGTAGACGCTTTCGGTATAGATGCGCCGGTTATGCCCGAAGGTCATGCTGCGATAGGGCGGCTGCTCGTACACGTAAATGTTATTGTAGAGCGACTCCTTGGACTCCAGCAGGTTGCGGGTGTCCTGCGCCGGCGCGGCCGAAGCCAAAAGGGCGCTTGCGAGCATGCCGAAAATGACCGACCGGATGAGCATCGACGTTTCTGTTTCCCTCGGCTGACGACTGGGCTGGGCGCGCCGGATGGCAAGGTAGGCATGGGACGGCGCAGGAACCGATCGCGCCGTGCCGGCGCGTCAAAACTGCCGCAGGCCGCACCCGTGTTCCGGCGCCCGCTCTCTTAGACCATCAGACGCGCCGCGGATAGGTGCAACCGGCGGCCACAAACGGGGCTGTGATGGCGGCGCTTTCCATTGACTCGGGCCCCGCCCGCCCGGCATGTCGGAACCTCGCCGATTGAGAATTCCGAAATGAAGCCGTTGCGCTGGGCCTTGCCCGTGATCCTCGCTCTTGCCGCCGGGCCGGCCATCGCGGCCGACGAGGACGCCCCGAACCACAAGCCGGTGAAGGAGGTGGCGGATGGGCGGATCGCAGTCGGCGACAAAGGCATGCTGCCGCTTTACGTCTCCAGCGACTGGTCAAGGCCCGCACCCGACATCACGCGCGCGGTCATCGTGCTGCACGGGCGGCTGCGCAATGCGGACTTGTATTACAAATCGGCGAAGGCGGCGCAGGCCGCCGCGGGTGCGGCGGGGCAGGCGACGATCATAATCGTTCCGCAATTCCTCAGCGACATCGATATCGAGGCGCATCATCTGCCGGCGGACACGCTGCGCTGGACTCTGGAGGGCTGGGAAGGCGGCGATGACGCCACGGCGCCGAAGCCTGCGAGCTCGTTCGAGGCGCTCGATGCCATCCTGGCGCGGCTCGCAGACAAGACGCTGTTTCCGAACCTGAGGGACGTCGTGGTGGCCGGCCATTCCGGCGGCGGCCAGGTGGTGCAGCGCTATGCGATCGCTGGTCGTGGCGAGGCGCCGCTCACGGCCGCCCACGTCGCGGTGCGCTACGTCGTCGCCAATCCGTCATCCTACGCCTATTTCTCAGGTGAGCGGCCGGAGCCGCAGATCGCGGCCGCCTGCTCCGGCTATGACAATTGGAAATACGGCATGCAGGCGCCGCCCGATTACCTGGCCACGGCCACGCCGGCCGAGCTGGAAAAGGCCTATGCCGCGCGGCACGTGATCTACCTGCTCGGCACCAAGGATACCAATCCGAACCATCCGGCGCTGGACAAGAGCTGCATGGCAGAGGCGCAGGGGCCGTATCGTTACGCCCGCGGCCATTCCTATGCCGCGACCATGGCGGCGCGCGATGGCGGCACGCCAAACCACCGTCTGTTCGACGTCGAGGGGATAGGTCACGACGGCGACAAGATGTTGACCTCGCCCTGCGGCCTGCATGCGCTGTTCGACTTGCCGGGCTGCACCGCCGGCCATTGATTGCCACGAAGCCGGCGGCCTGTGGCCAAGTGAAGGCTTCCGGTTCGCGCCTTGCTCTGCTATGGAGGGGCAGGCACCCGCGCAGGTCAGCGCGGGATTCGGTCCCGTAGCTCAGCTGGATAGAGCGGCGGTTTCCTAAACCGTAGGTCGCATGTTCGAGTCATGCCGGGATCGCCAGCACTCGAATTTCAAGAAACCCAGCAAAGGCAGGCATGCTCCGAACGACGTCGGGCGCTCCACGACGCCCAGGAGCAACGCGCGTTCTTCCGCCCGGACAGATTACTTCGGCCTGGACTTGAGCAGCGCGCGGATCTTGTCCGCATCCGCGCGGGTTGCGGGGTTGTAGATCACCATAGTGAGGTCGGGCCGGCCATCGACGGCGAAAGCCGAAAACTCCAATGAGAGCGGTCCGGCAACGGGATGATGCAGGACCTTCGTGCCGTCCCCACCCCCATGTCCTTGCACGTCGTTGTCGCGCCACATCGCAGCGAATTCGGCGCTTGTCGCGCAGAGCTCGTCGACCAGCGATTGCACATTGCGCGCTGCTCCGGCGCGCGCCACATCCGCGCGGAAGGAGGCCACCACATAGCGCGCAACACTTTGCCAATTGGGCTGCGCTGCACGTACGCGGCTATCGCGGAACATCATGCGCAGAACATTGCGCTGCCCGTCCGGCAGTTTGCTGTAGTCGGTAAGAACGACCGTAGCGGCCTTGTTCCATGCGACCAAATCCCATGTCGCCGTGCGAACAAAAGCGGGACTGTATTCCAGCGTATCGAGCACGCGTTGCAGACGGGGTGAGATGCCTTCGGGTGCGCGATAACGCACTTCGGGCGGCCGCCCCAAACCAATCAGAAACAGATGTTCGCGTTCCACATCGGTCAGCATCATGGCGCGGGCGATGCGGTCCAGCACATCGGCGGACGGCGCCCCGCCGCGCCCCTGCTCGAGCCAGGTGTACCAGGTAGCGCTTACATTCGCGCGCTGCGCCACTTCTTCGCGCCGAAGTCCCGGTGTTCGTCGTCGCTTCAGCGACAAGCCGAATGCCGCGGGATCGAGCTTGGCGCGGCGATCCCTGAGATAGCTCCCGAGCGAGTTCGCGTCCGTCATCCTGTTAGCGATTATACCTGTATAACTTCACTACTTTACCTGAATGAGCAACTTACCAATATCGGGGCATTCTGAACAGGGAGTGCTCCTCATGCGGGTATTTGTCACCGGCGCGGCCGGATTCATCGGCAGCGAAACGACAAAAGAATTGATCGCAAACGGGCATCAGGTCGTTGGCCTCGCCCGCTCTGAAGAGAACGTCAGGACTCTGGAGATATTGGGCGGGGAGGTACATCGCGGCTCGCTGCAGGACCTCGATAGCCTGAGGCGCGGTGCACGGGACGCGGACGGCGTGATCCATCTCGCCTTCATCCATGATTTCACGAGATTTGCGGAGAATGGCGCGATCGACAAGGCCGCCATCGAAGCCATGGGCGACGTGCTGGCCGGCACCAACAAGCCTTTCATCGTCACCTCGGGGACGGGCCTCATCGCACCCGGGGTGATGATCACTGAAGATATGCGGCGCGATGCCAGCGCGCATGTTCCGCGCGTATCGGAGCAGGCCGGTCTGGCCTATGCCTCGCGTGGCGTGCGGGCGATGGCGATACGGCTGCCGCAGGTGCATGGCGCGCCAGGAAGAGCGGGATTGATCAGCTATCTGGTCGAGATCGCGCGCCAGAAAGGCACAGCCGCCTATATCGGTGAAGGTGCCGAGCGCTGGGCTGCGGCGCACAGGCCGGATGTCGCGCGCTTGTACCGGCTCGCGCTGGAGAAGGGCGTCGCCGATGGGATTTACCACGCCGTCGGCGAGGAAGGCGTACCGATGCGCCAGATCGTCGAGGTTATCGGCCGCGCGCTGGATGTGCCCACCGTTTCGATCAAGAAGGAGGAGGCAGGCGATTATTACGGGCCACTCGCGATGTTCGCCGGTTTGGACATGCCGGCCTCCAGCACGTTGACGCAGCAGAGGCTGGGCTGGACACCCGTCGGAATCGGCTTGATCGACGATATCGGGCAGCCGGGTTATTTCACGGTTTGATCGTCCGGCCGAGAGGTTCTCGACGACGCGTTCGAATGCCGGCGGCGGTTGATCCGAAGATCGGGGTCGACGGCCATCGTAAGGTGGGCAGGGTCGGCTGTCTCCGGCATCGCGGTTGTCATAAAAAAATCTGTCTTTCGGAGGTTGAATTTCGCAGGCTCAGTGCGAATACTACCGATCTTTTCAAAAGTTACTTTTTCAGGGGGGTCTTTGATGGCTTTCGTCGAGGCGACCAACCGCTCATTTTCAGTCAAGGCCTATGTCGGCGACAAGAAGACGCTCCTGGCCTTCAATTTCCAGAGCAAGGACAGCGCCAAAAATCTCGCCGGCTTCACGATCCACTGCCAGCCCCCCGGTGGGGTGGACGGCTATTTCCTGATGAACCAGCTTCAGTTCGAGGATCCCTCGAGGCACAAGCAGGTCGAGGGCGAGAAGCCGAACTCGAGCGTGAACGCGCCGATCCAGAAATTCCGCTGGACCCACTATCCGGGAACGGCGCATCAGGGCACCTCACCGGCTCTCGGCGAATACACCTTCACGGTGACGCCGCGCTATTTCGACGATGCAGGCGCGATGCTGGCGCTGGACCCGAGCCTCGGCGTCTCGGTGAAGGTGAACGAGGGGCCATTCAAGAAGGGCGCGCTGTCGCTCGGCTTCAGCCGCGGCTACATGCAGTCCGGCGCCTATGTCCACAATTTCGGCCGGGATACGCCGGTCGTCCCCAAGACCAAGGACCTCGATTTCGACACCAGCGCGCAAGCCGGCATCAACAACAAGGGACAGCCGGTCACCTTCGCGCAGATCTACAGCTGGATGGGCGAGACCGCGCGCGAACAGATCTTCGCGCTGCTCGACCGGGTGCTGAAGGATAGCAGCCTGACGCTCAAGGTGTTCGCCTACGACCTCAACGAGCCCGACATCGTCAAGGCCTTGCTGACCTTGGCGGAGCAGGGCCGGGTGCGGATCATCCTGGACAATTCGAGCGAGCACGCCACCCAGCCGGGCGATCCGCAGACCGCCGAAGATCAGTTCGCCGACCGGTTCGAGAAGCAGAAGACGGGCAAGTCCGGTATCCTGCGTGGCAGTTTCGCGCGCTTCTCGCATGACAAGGTCTTCATCGTCTTGCGTAACGACAGCGCGATCGAGGTTCTCAGCGGTTCCACCAACTTCTCTTTGACCGGGCTCTATGTGAACGCCAATCACGTGCTGGTCTTCGAGGATGCCAATGTCGCCGGCCACTATGACGAGGTGTTCGAGCAAAGCTGGCAGACGCTGAACGGCATTACCAAATGGCCGAGCAAACCGGCGGCCGCCGCCTTCGGCGCCACCGATCTCGCGACGAAGCCCTACCAGTCCCGGGCCGGCTTCGTGCCGAAGATGCAGATCACGTTCTCGCCGCATACGGCCGCCGATGCGGAAAAGATTCTCGGTGCGATGGCCGACCGCATCATGCAGGAGACGCACGCGGCCAGGGGCAACGTGATCTTCGCTGTGATGCAGATCGCCAGAACTTCCGGCGCGGTCTGCGAAGCGCTCGGCGAACTCCACGAGAAGAAGACGGTCTTCAGTTATGGCATTTCCGACGCGCCGAAGGGCATCTTCCTATACACGCCGGGCCAGGCCACCGGCGTCCAGGTCACGGGCAAGCCGAGCCAGGTAACCTTGCCGGCGCCGTTCGACCAGGTGCCGAAGCTCCCGGGCCACGAGATTCACGACAAGTTCGTGGTCTGCGGCCTGAATGGCAGCGACCCTGTGGTCTATTGCGGCTCATCGAACCTGGCGCTGCTCGGCGAGGAGCAGAACGGCGACAATCTGCTCGCGATTCACGATGCCGATGTGGCGACGGCCTTCGCGATCGAGGCGCTCGGCCTGATCGATCACTACAATTTCCTTGACCGCATGGCGAAGCCGAAGACAACGGCGCCGAGGCAGGGGGCGCCGCGCAACTCTCCAGCAAAGAAGGCGGCTGCCACGACGGGAGCGGCGGCCAATCGCGCATCACCGAAGAAGGCAGCCTCGGCAAAGAAGGCGCCGACCAAAGCTTCGGCCAGAAAGACGGTGAAGAAAGCGAAGGCGGCTGCAAAGAAGACCGTTGCGAAAAAGAAAGTCGCGACGAAGGCTGCAAAAAAGAAGGTGACGAAGAAAACCAAGAGCGCAAAGCGCGCGCCGCGGCGGTGAGCACGCGCGTATATGCAAGGCGCCGAACTCCCTAAGATACCTCCAATCGTGAGGCATCGACGATGACAAGAGCAGCAAAGAGAGCAGATAACGCATCGACACCGAGCGTCATCGGCGAAGTCCGGGGCGGCAAGGTCGACAAGCAGCCGCAGGTCAAGGAGCAGGCCGCCGTTGCGCACGCCATGTTCCTCTACACCAATGATGCCTGGGCGCAGCGCTATTTCGACGAGAACGATCTGCATTTCCTCGAGCGCGAGGTGTTCGGCTAATCGGCCGCGCGGCTCCATGAAGCCCGATGGCATGACGGTGCTATCGATATCCTCAATGATATCGAAACGTCTGCTCTGCCTTCCGCTGTCGTCCCGGGCAAGCGAACGAAGTGAGCGCGACCCGGGATCCATACCGCGTGATCTAGCGGCGGGATAAGATTGGTCGTCGCGTCTCGCGCAACAACACCTGCCTGTGGTTATGGGTCCCTGCGTTCGCAGGGACGACAGATGAGCGAGTTGCTGCAATCGTCCGCCACAGTAGCGTCGTCCCGGACAAGCGAGCGCGATTCGGGACCCATACCTCAGGAAGACGTTTTGCGCCGAATGCCGCTCCATCCTGTTCAGCAACGCAGGGCGATGGTTACGACGCCCCTCCCGTCCAAGGATGACAGCGCAGTGAATGGCGCAGGCGGCGCAAATGGCATGGCGTGATGTAGGCAGACGAGCAACGTCTCACCCCGCATCGGTGTAAAATTCTTGTTTCTTTTTTTCGGAAATCATGTTATTGATGCTGCATCCCGCCTCATCGACGAGGGACGGACGCGTCGTCACGAACGTGGAGGCGGGCTGCGATGGACGTGAAAGCCGCGTTGGACGAACGCGCGTTGTTACGGACGGCGAAGTCGTGTGGTCCTGGCCTCCCGGTGCTGAGGCCAAGTTCGCGTTGCTTTGACGAGCACGCGAGCGATGGGGGCAAAAGAGCCGGTCCCCAGGGAGAGCGCGTATAAGCCGTAAACCACTCGCGCAGGGAGGGCCGGGCGTTTCCCGGCTGAACCTGTGGTTCTGCCGCGTGCTTTTTTGCTGCACGCGGACCATGGGTGCCAGCCGGCGCCCGGCCTTCCCTGCGCCCTCACGATGATCGAGGGCTGTTCATCCGGCATCACTCGGGCACGGCGGGCCGCGAGATCGCGTCGTCATGTTCGGAACCATCGTGCAACAAACTCACCGGCATTCCGGGGCTCGCCCTTCGGGCGCCCCGGAATGACGATGCGGAGAGAACTCGGCGCCGAGCGTTAACAAGTTGTTGCCCGCCGATCCCCGGATCGACGCCGTGCATGCCGGTCAGACCGGCGCGCCTCGCGCTGGTCGGACTGCCATGCGATGCCATATAGAGGAATGACAGGAGGTCTCGACCCCGATGAGCTTTCATTCAATCTACCGGCATGGCTTCGCCCGCATGGCCGCCTGCGTGACGGTCTCCCACGTCGCCGACCCCACCGCCAATGCGGCGGCGATCATCACCGCGGCACGTGCGTGCGACGATCAGGCGGTTGCGGTTGCGGTGTTTCCCGAGCTGTGCCTGTCCGGCTATGCGATCGAGGACCTGGTCAAGCAGGACTCGCTCTTGGACGCCGTCGAGCGCGGCCTTGCCACGATCGTGCAGGCCTCGGCCGAGCTGATGCCTGTCCTGATCATCGGCGCGCCGCTGCGCTTCGGTCTGCGTGTTTATAACTGCGCCGTGGTCATCCACTACGGGTGCATCCTTGGCGTGGTGCCGAAATCATACTTGCCGACCTATCGCGAATTCTACGAAGGCCGCCATTTCGCCTCCGGTGCCGGCCTCACTGGCCTTGAGATCACCATCGGCGACATGACCGCGCCGTTCGGCACGGATCTGCTCTTTGCAGCCGACGATGTGCCGGGGCTGACGATCGGGATCGAGATCTGCGAGGACATGTGGATTCCGGTGACGCCGGCCTCCGAGCTGGCGCTGGCCGGCGCCACCGTGCTTGCCAATCTCTCGGGCAGCCCGATCACGGTCGGCCGGGCGCGCTCGCGGGCGCTGCTGTGCCAGTCGACCTCGGCGCGCTGCCTGGCCGCTTACGTCTACGCCGCCGCCGGCGCCGGCGAGTCCACCACCGACCTCGCCTGGGACGGCCAGACCTCGATCTACGAGAACGGCGTGCTGCTCGCCGAGAGCGAGCGATTCCGCCAGGACGGCCAGATCACCTACGCCGATGTCGATCTCGATCTGTTGCGCCAGGAACGCGTCCTGATGGGCACGTTCGACGATAACGCCAAGGTCAAGATGCGGGATGGCCCGAGTTATCGCCGCATCGGCTTTGCGCTGCAGCCGCCCGAGGAGGACATCGGCTTTCTTCGCAAGGTTGCACGCTTCCCGTTCGTGCCCGATGACCGCGAGCGGCTCGATCAGGACTGCTACGAGGCCTACAACATCCAGGTGTCGGGCCTCACGCAGCGGCTGCGCGCCACCGGCGGCAAGCGCATCGTGATCGGCGTCTCCGGCGGCCTCGATTCGACGCATGCGCTGATCGTCGCCGCCAAGGCGATGGATCTGCTGGGGCTGCCGCGCACCAACATCCTTGCTTACACGATGCCGGGCTTTGCCACCGGCAGCGCCAGCAAATCCTACGCGCATGCGCTGATGAATTCGCTGCAGGTCAGTGCATCCGAGCTCGACATTCGTCCCGCGGCGACGCAGATGCTCAAGGATATCGGGCATCCCTATGGCGAGGGCAACGGCGTCTACGACGTCACCTTCGAGAACGTGCAGGCCGGCCTGCGCACCGACTATCTGTTCCGCCTCGCCAACCATCATGGCGGCATCGTGCTCGGCACCGGCGATCTCTCCGAGCTCGCGCTGGGCTGGTGCACCTATGGTGTCGGCGACCAGATGTCGCATTACAACGTCAATGCCGGCGTGCCGAAGACGCTGATCCAGCATCTGATCCGCTGGGTGATCGCCTCGCGCCAATTCAGCGACGAGGTCGGCCGGACCCTGGATGCGGTGCTGGCGGCGGAGATTTCACCGGAGCTGGTGCCGGCCAAGGCCGGCGAGACTCCGCAGAGCACGGAGGCCGCGATCGGCCCCTACGAGCTGCAGGACTTCAACCTGTTCTACACGCTGCGCTACGGCCTGCGGCCGTCGAAGATCGCCTTCATGGCCTTGCACGCCTGGAAGGACGCGAGCGCCGGCGAGTGGCCGCCCGGCTTTCCCGCGGACAAGCGGCGTGCTTACGCGCTCGCCGACATCAGGCGCTGGCTGGAGCTGTTCCTGCGCCGCTTCTTTGCGTTCAGCCAGTTCAAGCGCTCGGCGATGCCGAACGGGCCGAAGGTCGCGGCCGGCGGCGCGCTGTCGCCGCGCGGCGACTGGCGCGCGCCGTCGGACGGCAACGCCGCCGCCTGGCTGGAGGATCTCGACCGCAACGTGCCGAAGGAATGATGAACAGGCTGATGAAGGAATGACCGCCGTCCGATCCAAATTTGGGCGTGCGGTTTCGTTCAAATAGTGTACGATAGGTACAGTTATTGCGGGCTGAGGGCAGGGTGAGCGTATGGCCGATGGTCGCGACTACGAGATCTTCGAGGCTGGCGATGTCACACTGCAGTCGGGTGTGGTGTTCCCCTCGCTGCGGCTCGCGTACAAGACCTACGGGACGCTCTCACCAGCCAGAGACAACGTCATCCTCTATCCGACCTCGTTCGGCGCCCAGCATTACGACACCGAATGGCTGATCGAACGCGGCGGCGCGCTCGACCCTGATCGCTACTTCATCATCATCCCGAACCTGTTCGGCAATGGGCTGTCGTCGTCGCCGTCGAACGCGCGCGATGTGCTGGGCGAGGCGCCATTTCCGGCGATCACCTATCACGACGCCATCGCCGTGCAGCGGCGGCTGCTGACGGAGCAGTTCGGGATCGAGAGGGTTGCGCTGGTCTATGGCTGGTCGATGGGTGGCATGCAGGCCTATCACTGGGCCGCCTGCTGCCCTGACATGGTGGAGCGTGCCGCCGTGGTCTGCGGCAGCGCGCGATGCTCGCCTTACAACTATGTCTTCCTCGAAAGCGTGAAGGCGGCGCTGACGGCCGATCCCGCCTTCAAGGACGGCCGCTTCGTGGAGAAGCCGGTCGCGGGCCTGCGTGCGATGGGCCGTGTCTATGCCGGCTGGGCGATGTCCTATGAGTTCTATCAGGGCGAGGTCTGGCGCGAGTCCGGATTCTCCTCGCTGGAGGACTATCTCGCGGGCGCCTGGGACACCGCATTCGCGCACCGCGATGGCAACAACCTGCTGGCGCAGGTCAGCACCTGGCAGAGCGGCGATATCAGCCGCTGTGCCGCGTTCGGCGGCGATCTTGACCGCGCGCTGGCTTCGATCCGCGCCCGCATGCTGCTGATGCCTGGGCGAACCGACCGTTATTTCGACCTCCGCGACAACGAGGCCGAGCTCGGCAGGCTCGTCAACGCCGCCTCGCGCGAGCTGTGCCCGATCCCCTCGATCCACGGCCATCGCGCCGGCAATCCGATGCGGATCCCTGCCGATCGCGCCTTCATCAACCGCACCATCTCCGCTTTCCTGCAGAGCTGATCAGCCGAGATCCATCATGAGCATGGCATCGCCGATCGATCCCGCCAAGCCGAAGCTGTTGACCCCGGCGATGCTGCGCGAGCTGTCGCTGCGCTCGGATCGGCAAGGCGCCGCACGGTCGCTCAGCCACTACGCGGCAATCGCTGTGACCGGCACGCTGATCTGGCTGGTCACGTCGCGTTATGGCGTCGTCTGGGCGCTGCCGCTGATGCTGGCGCAGGGTGTCTTTGTCGCCTTCCTGTTCATGGCCGTGCATGAGACGGCGCACAAGACCGCGTTCGACAGCCGTTGGCTCAATATCCTGGTCGGTCATGTCTCGTCCTTCATCATCGGATTGCCTTACGAATATTATTGCCTGTTTCACTGGGAGCATCACCGGCACACCCAGGATCCGGAGAAAGACCCGGAGTTGATCGTGGGTCCGAAACCGCGTTCGGACACCCAGCTTGCGATTGCCTATTCCGGGCTGCAGCAGGTCGCGGGCCGGCTCTGGCTGCTGCTGCGCCATGCGCTGACGGGCAAAGTGACCGTGCCATGGGTGCCAAAGGGCCGGCGTGCCACGATCGTGCGCGAAGCGCGCTGCTATGTGGCAGGCTATGCGCTGCTGCTGATCGGCTCGCTGGTGCTGCGCAGCCCGATCCTGCTCTGGGTCTGGGTGCTGCCGCTGCTGTCGGGGCAACTGATCCTGCGGCCCTATCTCTATGCCGAGCACACGGGATGCGAGACCACCCGAAGCGCGTTCGAGAACACGCGGACCACGATGACGACGAAGCTCGTGCACTGGCTCGCCTGGAACATGCCCTATCATGTCGAGCATCACGCCTATCCGTCGGTGCCGTTCCATGCACTGCCGAAGCTGAACCGGATCGTGGATGGCGAGATCGTCTATCGCGGCCGCGGCTATCTCGCCGTGACGCGCGAGACCTGGGCCTGGTTCAGGGCGCGACGGATGAGGAGCGAAGCGTAAGGCTCAACGTTTCAATTGCAGCAAGGTGTCGACCAGATTGCGGGCGGCGGCCGGCGACAGCGGCTTGATGCCGAACACATAACGATAGAAGAGGCTGCCATAGAGGGCATCATAAAGATCTTCCGGCGCGCCGCTGGCGCCAATGCTGCCATCCGCCTGGCCGGCGGCGATGATCTCGATCAGGGCCGTGCGGCGAAACCGGAGATAGCGCTCATGGAACAGCGCCGCCGATCCGGTGCTGGCGATGCATTCGGAGACCACCGCGAGCTGGACGCGGCCGAACTCGCCGCGCAACGCCTCGGCGTAGGCCGCGGCGTGCCGCCGCAGCTGCGCCGCGGGGCTGCCCGTGCCGGACAAGGGGAGCATGCGCGAGGCCTGGTGGAGGAAGGCATCGATCAACAGCGCCTCGCGCGACGGCCACCATTTGTAGATCGTCATCTTCGATACGCCGGACGCGCGCGCGATCGCATCGATGCTCGCAGCGCCAAGGCCGGCCTCGGCCATCAAGGCATAGGCGCTCTCCAGGATGGCCGCCGTCGCTTCAGTCGAGCGCGGCCGGCCGCGGCGGCCGGCCATCTCGGGATCAGTCGCAGTGATTGCCTTGGCCATCGGCGGGCTCAATTGATTGTCCGGCATGATCTAGCACGGATCGCGGTCGTTGCCAGAACGGCCAAGCGCAATTCCATTCATCATTTGTTAGCAAGTGCGATTCCGCATTTGGCTGCGCACTGTCGCGACGATTCGCAAGAAGGCCCGCGCCGCTCTCGCGCCTGATCCGCCGACGCGGCCCGTTTAAACCCCATCTGGGATACGGGTTGAGGGGTTTGCATCATGGCGATGGCAGCGGCCGAGCGGCTGTTGACGAATGCGGCGGAACATTACAATGCGGGGCGCGCGGGCGAAGCAGGCGCGCTGTGCGGCGACATCCTGAGCGGACATCCGGACTATCTTCCCGCACTCCATCTCGCCGCCGTGATCGCCTTTTCCGAGGGACGCATGTCCGAGGGCTCGGCGCTGCTCGGGCGCGTCTTCGCGCGCGATCCCAATCATGCGCCGGCTTACGTGACGCTGGGCGATGCGCTGGCTGTGAAGGGCGAGCGCGAAGGCGCGATGTCGGCGTTCCTGCGGGCGGTGACGCTGCGGCCGAAGGACGCCGGCCTGCATGCCAAGCTCGGCACGGCTCTGTTCGAACTGTCGCGCTATGAGGATGCCGAGGCGGCCTATCGCCATGCGCTGACGCTCGATCCGAACCTGTCGCGCGCACGTTGCAATCTCGGCATCACGCTTGCCGCGCAGCGCAAGTTCGCGGACGCCGAGCAGGTGTTTCGCCGCCTGCTGATGGGCGATCCGGCCTATCCAGGCGCCTGGCGCCATCTCGCCAATGCGCTGGCCGATCAGGACAAGTTCGATGAGGCGGTTGTCGCCTATCTGAATGCGCTGAGCACCGAGCCCGATGATGTCGAGCTGCACATCGCTCTCGGGAACGTGCTCTACAAGCAGAGCCAGTTCGACGATGCGGCCGTTCATTATCGTCGCGCCATCGCGCTTGCGCCTAACGACGTCGTTCCGATGCGGCTGCTGGGTCATGCTCTGCATGAGGCCGGCCGCGCCGGAGACGCGGTGGAAGCCTATCAGAAGGCGGCTCTGCTTGACCCACGCGACGTCGTCATCTCGAGCAATCTCGGCGCCTGTCTCTGCGGTCTCGGGCAGTTCGACGCCGCGATCGCGGCCTGCGAGCGGGCGTTGGCACTCCATCCCGATCATGCGCCGGCCCATACCAATCTCGGCATCATCTACGAGAAGATGGGGAATGCCGATGCCGCCGTCGCGGCGCATCGCCGCGCCCTCGCTGCCGATCCCGGCTATGCGAGGGGCTACGCCAATCTCGCCGTCGCGCTGCGCAACAGGGGCGACCTCGACGAGATGCTCGAGATGTCACGCCAGGCTGTGGCGCTGGCGCCCGACGATGCGCTGACCCGCTACAACCACGCGCATTTCCTCTTGATATGCGGCTATCTCGCGGAAGGCTTTGCCGAGCATCAATGGGGCCGCAAGTGCAAGCACCTGGCGCCTGAGATGCCGGTATTCGAGGGTCCGGAATGGCAGGGCGAGAATTTCGCCGGCAAGACGCTGCTGCTGTTCGCCGAATATGGCATCGGCGATGCGCTGCAGTTCGTCCGCTACGTGCCGATGGTCACCGCCCGCGGCGGCACGGTTGTGCTGCAGGTGCAGCCGGCGATCGCCGCGCTGCTGCGCCCGATGCAGGGCGTTGTTGTTCTTGGTCGCGACGAGCCGGTGCCCCATTACGACCTGCAACTGCCGTTGATGGATCTGCCACGCATCTTCGGCACCACGCTCGACACCATCCCGGTCGGCGTCCCCTATCTGAAAGCCGATCCTGTCAAGGTCGAGGCGTGGCGGGCCGTGCTCGGCAATCGGCCGGCGCTGAAGGTCGGCGTCGTCTGGGCCGGCAGCCCGCTGCACAAGGGCGACCAGCAGCGCTCGCTCACGGCTGAAGCCGTGCTGCCGCGCCTCGTGGTGCCGGGCGTGCAGCTCTTCAGCCTGCAGAAGGAGCCCCGACCCGCGGACAAACCGGTGCTGCAGCGGCTTGCTGGCGACATCATCGATCTTGCACCGCGGCTTGGTGATTTTACCGACACCGCCGCTGCGGTCGCGGCCCTCGACCTTGTCATCTCCGTCGACACGTCGGTTGCACATCTGGCCGGCGCGCTCGGCCGTCCCTGCTGGGTGCTGCTGCCTCACGCGCTCGACTGGCGCTGGCTGCGCGACCGCGAGGATACGCCCTGGTATCCGACGATGCGCCTATTCCGCCAGAGCAAGCCGCAGGCGTGGGACGGCGTGCTGGCGCACGTCTCAGTCGAACTTGAGCTCGTCGCGTCCGGACAGCGTGAGCTGCTGCTGCCGCCGGCGCCTGATGAGGTCAAGCTGCACATCGATCTCGGCAACGTGCTTTGCAAGCAGCGCAAGTTCAACGATGCAGTCGTTCATTATCGTCGTGCCACCGAGCTGGCCCCGGACAATGTCGCTGCGCTGCGGCTGCTGGGCACCGCGCTGTATGACGCCGGGCGCGTTGGCGAGGCGGTGGAGATCTACCGGCGGGCATCGGTGCTTGATCCGAGCGACGTCGTCATCTTGAGCAATCTCAGCGCATGCCTGACCAACTGTGAGCAGTTCGAGGCCGCAACCGCGGCCTGCGAAGAGGCGCTGGCCCTCGATCCCGATTTTGCACCGGCCCACGTCAATCTCGGCATCATTCATGAGAAGATGGGCAATGTTGACGCTTCTGTCGCCGCCCATCGCCGCGCCATCAGCGCCGATCCCGATTTTGCTCCGGGCTATGCCAATCTCGCGGTCGCGCTGCGCAACAAGGGCGAGCTCGACGAGATGCTGGAGGTATCCCATCAGGCTGTCAGGCTTGCGCCAGACAATGCGCAGATCCGTTTCGGCCATGCGCATGTCCTGCTGATGTGTGGCGACCTCGTCAATGGTTTCGCTGAGTATCAATGGGGGCACAAATACGGCCTGTCCGAAGGAACGCCCAGATTTGACGGGCCGGAATGGCAGGGCGAGGATTTTGCCGGCAAGACACTGTTGATATTTGCCGAATACGGCATCGGCGATGCGCTGCACTTCGTCCGTTACATGCCGATGGTGGTTGCGCGAGGCGGTTCGGTCTTGCTGCAGGTTCAGCCGGCGATCGCGGCGCTGTTGCGTCCGATGCCTGGTGTCACGGTGCTCGGGCGTCATGAGCCGGTACCGCATTATGACCTGCAGCTGCCGTTGATGGACCTGCCACGCATCTTCGGCACCACGCTCGATACCATCCCGGCCGATATTCCCTATCTGAAAGCAGATTCCGTCAAGGTCGAGAAATGGCGGGAGGCGCTCGGCGACCAGTCAACTCTGAAAGTCGGCGTGGTCTGGGCCGGCAGCCCGCTGCACAAGGGCGACCGGCAGCGCTCGCTCTCGGCCGAGGCGGTGCTGCCGCGCCTCGTCAGGCCGGGCGTGCAGCTGTTCAGCCTGCAGAAGGAGCCGCGGCCCGCGGATATGCCGGTGCTGGAGCAGCTTGCCGGGGGCATCATCGATCTCGCGCCTCTGCTCGGCGATTTCACCGATACGGCCGCCGCGGTCTCGGCGCTCGACCTCGTCATCTCGGTCGACACCTCGGTCGCGCATCTGGCCGGCGCGCTCGGCCGGCCCTGCTGGATGTTACTGCCTTATGCGGTCGATTGGCGGTGGCTGCGCGACCGCGAGGATAGCCCCTGGTATCCGACCATGCGACTGTTCCGCCAGAGCCAGCCGCAGGCGTGGGACGGCGTGCTGGCGCGCGCTTCCGCTGAACTCGCGCGCGTTGTCGCCGGAGAGCGCGAGCTGCTGCTGCCGCGGGCTGCCGGGCTTTGATCAGGCCAGCATGTCGCGGACCAGCGGCACGACCTTGCGGCCGTACAGCTCGATGCTGCGCATGAGCTTGCCGTGCGGCAGCGGGCCGGCGGAATATTTGAGCTGGAAGCGCGAGAGGCCGAGCGCCTTGACCGTCGCGGCGATCTTGCGCGCGACGGTTTCCGGCGCGCCGACATAGAGCGAGCCGCGGTCCGCCTCGGAGACGAACTCGTCGCGGCTCATCGGCGGCCAGCCGCGCTCCTTGCCGATGCGATCGCGCATGATCTTGTAGTCCGGCCACAGCTCCTCGCGCGCCTGCTCGTCGGTCTCGGCGACATAGCCGGGCGAATGCACGCCGATCGGCTTGGCCTCGCGGCCGAACTGCGCCAGCGCGCGATGATAGAGCTCGACATAGGGCGCGAAGCGCTTCGCCCCGCCGCCGATGATCGCCAGCATCAGGGGCAGATCGTAATGCGCCGCGCGCACTACGGATTCCGGGCTGCCGCCCACTCCGATCCAGGCCTTGAGCCGGCCATGCTCCACCGGCGGATAGACCAGCTGATCTCTCAGCGGGGGGCGCAGCTTGCCCTCCCAGGTCAGCGGCTCCTGCCGCAGCAGATTGGCGAACAAATCGAGCTTCTCCTCGAACAGCTCGTTGTATTGGCGGAGATCAAAGCCGAACAGCGGGAATGATTCGGTGAACGAGCCGCGGCCCAGAATGACCTCGGCGCGGCCGTTCGACACGGCATCCAAGGTCGAGAAGCGCTGGAACACGCGGATCGGATCGTCCGAGCTCAGCACGGTCACGGCGGTGCCGAGCCGGATGCGCTTGGTCTGCGCCGCGATGGCCGCCAGCACGATCTCGGGCGAGGAGATGGCGAAGTCGGCGCGATGATGCTCGCCGAGCCCGATGAAGTCGATGCCGAGCTGGTCGGCCAGCACGGCCTCGTCGACCACGTCGCGGATCACCTGCGCATGGGGCAGTGCTGTGCCCGCCGCATCGCGCGTGACATCGCCGAACGTATCCAGCCCGAATTCGAGTTGTGCTGTCATGGAATCCATACCACGCGCCCGACCGCAGGCGCTCCGCTGCCAAGCGACTTAGGAGATCGTTGTGATGTCCGGAAGGCCACATCGCGAAACGCTCGGTTTCGATCCCTGCCATTCGGTGGCAGGTCGCGGCTCTATCGCCAGCGCTCACGCATTCGCGCCGCAATGTCGATCCGCGGGCCCTGGCTCGTCGTGCGACCAGCGGCTTCGGCGCGCGGCCAGAATGTGCGTTCGAACAGCGGCAGCAAGGCCTCCGGGATGAAGCGGGTGCGTGACGCATAGACGTGACGATCGCCGCGCACCGGCTGGCCGTGCACGAAGAAGCGCTGCGGCACCATCAGATGCAGCTCGTCCTTGGCGCGGGTCATCGCGACATAGAGCAGGCGCCGCTCCTCCTCCAGCTCGGCGCTGGTGCCGGCGCCGAGATCGGACGGCATGCAGCCGTCGACGACGTTGAGCACATGAACCGAGGTCCACTCCATCCCTTTGGCCGAATGGATGGTGGAGAGGATCAGATAATCCTCGTCGCGCAGCGGCACACCGGCCTGGTCGGAGGTCGCATCCGGCGGATCGAGCGTCAGCTCGGTCAGGAAGCGTTCGCGAGAGGGATAGCCGCTCGCGATCTGCTCGAGCTGCAGCAGGTCGGCGGTGCGCACCTCGGCATCCTCATGCATGCGCTCCAGATGCGGCGTGTACCACGACCTGATCCGCTCGATGTCAGCAGGCCATTCCGATTGCCTGAGCTGAGCGACGGTCTCAATGAAAGGTGTCCATGCTTCGCCGGCGCGAGCGAGATGGGGGAGCTCGCAGAGTGCAGCGATCGGATCCGCGCTGTCGATGATCGCATCGAGCACGCGCTGTGCCGAGGTCGGCCCGACGCCCGGAATGAGATGCAGGACGCGGAAGCCGGCGATGCGGTCGCGCGGGTTCTCGACGAAGCGCAGGAAGGCCAGCACGTCCTTGACATGCGCGGCATCGAGGAATTTCAACCCGCCGAACTTGACGAACGGAATGTTGCGCCTGACGAGCTCGATCTCCAGCGGGCCGCTATGCGATGACGTGCGAAACAGCACGGCCTGCTGCTTCAGCAACGCGCCTTGTTCGCGCTTCGCCAGCACCTGCTCCACGACGTAACGCGCCTGGTCGGCTTCGTCGCGGACGGTGACGAGCTGCGGCTTGCGCGAGGAGGTGCGGTCAGTCCACAAATTCTTGGTGAAACGCTCGCGTGCAAGTCCGATCACGCCGTTCGCGGCCGAGAGGATCGGCTGGGTCGAGCGGTAATTGCGGTCGAGCGTGATGATTTCGGCGCGTGGGCTGAACTGATCGGGAAAGTCGAGAATGTTGCGCACGGTCGCGGCGCGGAACGCGTAGATCGATTGCGCATCGTCGCCGACGACAGTGAGGCCTGCGCCATGCGGCTTCAGCGCCAGCAAGATCGATGATTGCAGCCGGTTGGTGTCTTGGTATTCGTCGACCAGCACGTGGTCGAAGCGCTCGCCGATCTCCGCAGCGATCGCGCCGTCGGCCATCATCTGCGCCCAGTAGAGCAAGAGGTCGTCGTAGTCGAGCACGTTCTGCGCCTGCTTGGCGCCGACATAGGCCGCGAACAGGCTCTTCAGCTCGTTCGCCCATTCCGCACACCACGGAAAGTGCCTTGCGAGCGCCTCTTCGAGCTGCATGTCGGCATTGACGCAGCGGGAATAGATCGCAAGGCAGGTGCCTTTGGTGGGAAAGCGCTTGTGTGTTCCTGATAGTCCGAGCTCGTGGCGCACCAGGTTCATGAGGTCGGCGGAATCCTCGCGGTCGTGGATGGTGAAAGCGGGATCCAGGCCGATACGCTCGGTGTATTCGCGGACCAGCCGTGCGCCGAGCCCGTGGAATGTGCCGGCCCAGGTTAGTGCCGCGGTGACCGTCTCGGCGTTGCCGGCCAGCACCTTGCGCGCGATGCGCTGGACCCGACCCGTCATCTCCGAGGCCGCACGGCGCGAGAACGTCATCAGCAGGATCCGTCGGGGATCGGCGCCGTTGACCAAGAGATGCGCGACGCGGTGCGCGAGCGTGTTGGTCTTGCCGGAGCCGGCGCCGGCAATGATCAGCAGCGGCGCGCCGGGCGCGGCAACGTCGCCGCCATGCGTGACGGCGCGACGCTGCTCCGGATTGAGATCGTCGAGATAAGCTGCTGCGTTTGCCAGCACGAATCGCCCCTTGGATCGGCAGGATCGGCGATTTCCTGCGTCAGCGCAATGCGATGCGCCTGCGGCGCCGTGCAGGATGGCGCCCGGTAGAGCAATGCCCGCATGATTCGCAATCGGTCTTTTTTGCCACGGTTGCCCACAGAGCGTGCGCAGACCGCTTGCGCAGGCTCGCGGGCGCTCCTATCCAATCAGGCCCCGCCCACGAATCTCGGAAGAACTGCCGTGCCGAATTTTGCGTCCATCATCGCCGCCGAACTCGCCGTCCGCGACGCCCAGGTCCAGGCCGCGATCGACCTCCTCGATGGAGGCGCGACCGTTCCGTTCATTGCCCGCTACCGCAAGGAAGCGACCGGCATGCTCGACGATGCGCAGCTGCGAACGCTGGAGGAGCGGCTGCGCTATCTGCGTGAGATGGATGCCCGCCGCACGGCGATCATCGAAAGCATCAACTCGCAGGGCAAGATGACGCCCGAGATCGAGCAGGCGCTCCTCACCGCCGATACCAAGGCGCGGCTCGAGGACATCTATCTGCCGTTCAAGGAGAAGCGCCGCACCAAAGCTCAGATCGCAAAGGAAGCCGGCCTGGAGCCGCTCGCCGACATGCTGATCGGCGATCCGATGAAGGATCCGGAAATCGAGGCCAAGGCCTTCATCAAGAAGGATGGCGAGAACCCGGTGAAGGACGTCAAGGCCGCATTGGAAGGCGCGCGCGCGATCCTGGTCGAGCGCTTCGCCGAGCACGCCGATCTTGTCGGCTCGCTGCGCGAGGAGATGTGGAGCCGCGGCCAAGTCAAATCCGAGGTGCGTCACGGCAAGAAGACGGCCGGCGCCAAGTTCGCCGACTATTTCGACTTCTCCGAGCCCTACACCAAGCTGCCGTCGCATCGCATCCTGGCAATGCTGCGCGGCGAGAAGGAAGAGGTGCTGCAGCTCGATTTCGGCGATGGCGAGCCGGAGGACAGCAAGGACCCCTCGCTCTATGAGAATCGCATCGCCGTGACCTTCGGCATCTCACGGCAGGGGCGTCCCGCCGATCAGTTCCTGTCGGACTCCGTGCGATGGGCCTGGCGCACCCGCATCAAGACCAGCCTCGCGCTCGATATTCGCATGCGGCTGTGGCAGGAGGCCGAGAAGGAGGCGGTGCGCGTGTTCGCCGCCAATCTGCGCGACCTGATGCTCGCCGCGCCCGCCGGCGGGCGCGCCACGCTCGGCCTCGATCCGGGCTTCCGCACCGGCGTCAAGGTCGCCGTCGTCGATCGCACCGGCAAGTTCGTCGATCATACCACGATCTATCCGCACGACCCGGCGCGGCAGTGGAACGAGAGCATGCTGACGCTCGCGCAGCTCTGCGTGAAGCATCGCATCGAGCTTGTCGCGATCGGCAACGGCACCGCCTCGCGCGAGACCGAGAAGCTGGTCAACGATCTGATGAAGCTGAAGCCGGATCTGAAGCTGACCAAGGCGGTGGTGTCGGAGGCCGGCGCATCGGTCTATTCGGCGTCCGAGTTCGCCTCGAAGGAGTTTCCCAATCTCGACGTCTCGATCCGCGGTGCGGTGTCGATTGCCCGCCGCCTGCAGGACCCGCTCGGCGAACTCGTCAAGGTGCCGCCGGCCTCGATCGGCGTGGGCCAGTATCAGCACGATCTCAACCAGTATGAGCTGGCGCGTGCGCTCGATGCCACGGTGGAAGACTGCGTGAACGCGGTCGGCGTCGACCTCAACACCGCCTCCGCGCCGCTGCTGGCGCGGGTGTCAGGCATCGGTGAGAGCCTGGCGCAGAACATCGTCGCACATCGCGATGCCAACGGCCCGTTCGGCAGCCGCGAGAAGCTGAAAGAAGTGCCGCGGCTCGGACCGAAGGCGTTCGAGCAATGCGCGGGCTTCCTGCGCATTCGCGACGGCGACAATCCGCTCGACGCCTCCGGCGTGCACCCGGAAGCCTATCCGATCGTGAAGAAGATCCTGGAAGCGACCAAGAGCGACATCAAGAGACTGATCGGCGAGAGCAAGACGCTGAAGGCGCTCAATCCGGCGAAATTCGCCGACGAGCGCTTCGGTGTCCCGACCGTCACCGATATCATTCGCGAGCTGGATAAGCCGGGCCGCGACCCTCGGCCCGAATTCAAGACCGCGACCTTCCAGGAGGGTGTCGAGAAGGTCAGCGATCTCAAGCCCGGCATGATATTGGAGGCGACCATCACCAATGTCGCGGCGTTCGGCGCCTTCGCCGATGTCGGCGTGCATCAGGATGGGTTGATCCACATCTCTGCGATGGCCGAGCGCCGGATCAACGATCCGCGCGAGGTGGTGAAGCCCGGCCAGGTCGTGAAGGTCAAGGTGCTGGACGTCGACGTGCCGCGTAACCGCATCTCCCTGACACTGCGGCTGTCCGATCCACTGCCGGCCAAGGGTGAGCGCAAGACCGGCAGCGCAAGGCCGCCGGCCTCCGCCATGCGCCAGCGCGAGGAGAAGTCCGCCGGCGGCGGCGCCTTCGCCGCAGCGATGGCCAAGGCGCAGGAGCGTCGCAAGGGCGCCTGAGGCCATGACCCGGCATGCGCGACGGCGCGCATGCCGGGCATCAACTCATCACCGGCCGCTATATCCTCAGCTGGCAGTCTCCGTACCTGACGTCGGTATATCGGGCGGCGCTGTCGCATTGCGACGAGCCATGTCGATCGCCTCCGTTCGGCCAAATCTTTTTTCAGAACGATGCATCCCTGATCAGTCCGGGCCAGCGACTGCGCTGCTCCTTTGGGATGGCCCGGCGACGATTCCGCAATGTCGAGTTGCCGACGTCGCGTAAGATTCTTCCGTATTCGTACGGCGGTGTTCGGACTGGCAGCATCAATTTTTCATTAATCCGAAACGGGTCTGGTGGTTGCAGATTTTAGCCCTTCGCGTTTCAGGAAAAGAACCATGGGGATCGGCCGGGCCGCTCGATTGCTTTCGCTGGGGGCAGCGATTGGAAGTCTTACTCTCTTAATTGTCGGCTTCGCCAAGACGAGCTTGGGTGCCGCTCTCGTGGGCGAGACCAAGCGGGTCACGCTGCAGCAAAAAGCGCCTTCCGGCACCGATGCGTTGAAGGCGCTCTATCGGCGGCCGCTGACCATTCCGTTTCCGAAAGACAATCCGTATACGCCGGAGAAGGCGGCGCTCGGCAAGACGCTGTACTTCGACACCCGTTTGTCGGTGGCCTCGGCGCAGTCCTGCGCGAGCTGCCACAGCCCGAGCTTCGGCTGGGGGGACGGCCTTGCCGTGGGCGTCGGCCACGGGATGAACAAGCTCGGCCGCCATTCGCCAACCGTCGTCAATGCGGCCTGGGGCGCGATCTTCATGTGGGACGGCAGGCTCGCCACGCTCGAAGAGCAGGCGCTCGGCCCGATCCAGTCGCCGGGCGAGATGAACATGCCGCTCGACCAGCTCATGCAGCGGCTTAGTGCAATCCCCGAGTACAAGCCAAGATTTGCAAGCGTGTTCCCGAAAGAGGGAATGACGCCGCAGACGCTGGCCAGGGCGATCGCCACCTATGAGCGGACGATCGTCTCCGAACGCGCGCCGTTCGATGCCTGGATCGACGGCGATGAAAAGGCGATCTCCGAGGAGGCCAAGCGCGGTTTTGCGCTGTTCAACGGCAAGGCGCAATGCGCCGCCTGTCACGAGGGCTGGAATTTCACCAATGACGGCTTCCAGGACATCGGCCTGCCCAGCAAGGATGTCGGCCGCGGCGAATACGCGCCCGGCGTCATCAAGATGCAGCATGCATTCAAGACGCCTGGTTTGCGGGAGATCGCCCGTCGTGCGCCGTACATGCATGACGGCTCGCTGGCCACGCTGGAGCAGGTGGTCGACCATTATGACGGCGGCGGCGTCGATCGTCCAAGCCGCTCCGATCTGATGCATCCGCTTGGGCTGACCGTGCAGGAGAAGGCCGATCTCGTCGCGTTCCTCAAAAGCTTGAGCAGCAACCTCGCTCCGACCGCAGCGCCCGTGCTGCCTCGCTAATCGAAAGGTGATCCATGCTTCGTTCCCGAACCATTCTCGGCCTTGCCATTGTCGCCGGATTTTCCACCGGTGCTCTCGCCGCCACGCAAGTGATTCATCAGCAGGGGCGTGCCTTCTCCGAAGAGAGCATCACGGTGAAGAAGGGCAATGCCGTCACCTTCCTGAACGACGACACCATCCCGCACAACATCATGTCGACCAGCAAGGGCAACGAGTTCAATCTCGGTTCACAGGCGCCCGGAAGCTCCACTGATGTGAGCTTCAAGGACGTCGGTGATGTCTCGGTCATTTGCGCGATTCACCCGCGCATGAAGATGACCGTCAAGGTCGTCGACTAGCATTCGGAGATCGGGCAATGTCGATCCGTCTGAGGATCCTGGCCGTACTCAGCGTCATGCTGGCGCTCGCCTGCGGCCTGGCGTTCTACGGCCTGCGCGGGATCAATGCGACGGGCGACCTGGTGGTCCGGCTGTATGATGGGCCGCTGATGGCGGTCAACCACGCCCGGTCGGTTCATGCCGAGCTCAATGCCGCGCTCCTGATCCTGAAATCCAGCGAAAGCACGGGAGTCTCGACGGAAGCGACCGCGCGGTACGAAAAGCTGCTGAAGGCGATGTTCGAGGATCTCGACATCGTTCGTGAGCGGGTGCAGGCCGGCAACGTCAATGCGGCACGCGAGCAGGCCGGCAGGAAGCTCCGCGACTGGTCCGATGCCGCGCTCAAGATCCTTAAGCCGGCGCCGAACGGGCTCACAGAACTGCCGACGGCGTTTCTGGTGAGCAAGCTGGGCGCCGAGGCGGTGGCCTCGGTCGATGACCTGGTCGAGTTGGTCGCCGCGTATGGCTTCGAATTCCGCAACCAGGCCGAAGCCGAAGTCGCGCAGTCGCGAACGACGATGATCGGCGCGATCGTGGCCTCGCTCGTGCTCGGACTGGCGCTCGCGATCGGATTTGCCTATTCGCTGAGCCGGCCGATCGTCGCGCTCGAGAAGTCGATGATCCAGCTCGCGGACGGCGATTTCGACATCGTGCTGTCGGGCGTCAAACGTAAAGATGAGATCGGCCGGGTGGCGCGCGCGGTCGAGCGGTTCAAGACGCTTGCGGCCCAGCGCGCACAGCACGAGGCGGAGAGCAGGCTGGAGCAGGATCAACGCATCGCCGAGCAGCGCCGGGCGGACATGCATCGGCTTGCCAATACGTTCGAGGCGGCCATCGGCGAGATCGTCAAGACCGTCGCAGCCACCTCCAACGATCTCGAATACTCGGCCTCGACGCTGACCGGCACGGCCGATCGCGGGCGCCAGCTTGCCGAGGTCGTCGCAGGCGCTTCCCAGGAGGCCTCGTCGAATGTGCAGTCGGTCGCGTCCGCGACCGAGCAGCTGTCGTCGTCCGTCAACGAGATCAGCCGTCAGGTGCTGGAATCGGCGCGGATGGCCGGCGACGCGGTCAGCCAGGCGAGGACCACGACCGAACGTGTCGGAGAACTGTCCAAGGCGGCGAACCGCATCGGCGACGTGATCGAACTGATCAACGCCATCGCCGGTCAGACAAATCTGCTGGCACTCAACGCCACCATCGAGGCGGCGCGCGCCGGCGAGGCGGGGCGCGGCTTCGCGGTGGTGGCAGCCGAGGTCAAGGCGCTCGCCGAGCAGACCGCGAAGGCGACCGGAGAGATCGGCCAGCAGATCTCGGGCATCCAGACCGCCACGCAGGAATCAGTGAGCGCCATCACGCAGATCAGCGGCGCAATCGAGCGGCTGGCCGAGATGTCCACCGCGATTGCCTCCGCGGTGGAGCAACAGGGAGCGGCGACCAAGGAGATCTCGCGCAATGTCCAGCATGCCGCCAACGGCACGCAGCAGGTCTCGTCGAACATCTCCGATGTGAAGCAGGGTGCCAGCGAAACCGGCCAGGCCTCCTCGCGGCTGTTGTCGGCGGCCCAATCGCTCACCAATGACAGCAAGCGGCTGCGGACCGAGGTCGATCGATTCCTGGAGACCGTTCGGGCCGCCTGAGCTGTTCGGCCGGAATCGGCGGATCGCACTTGCCTTTCCACAGCGTTTGCGGCACGCCGTCGGCTATGGAGCCTTCGGCAGAGCAGCTGACCATCGAAGTCGGGCCTCAGGTTGCGGTGTCCGCGTGCCTCGTCCAGCCGCGAGAGCCGCGCCTCTGCTTCGTGTTCGCGCACGGCGCGGGTGCCGGCATGACGCACGCGTTCATGGAGAGCGTCGCGCAAGGGCTCGCGGCGCGGCAGGTCGCGACCTTGCGCTTCCAGTTTCCTTATATGGAGAAGGGCTCCAAGCGGCCCGATCCGCCTGCGCTTGCGCAGGCCACGGTGCGTGCCGCGGTGGCGACCGCGGCAGAGCGCTTTTCCGGCGGTCTGCCCCTGTTCGCCGGCGGCAAGTCGTTCGGCGGGCGCATGACCTCGCAGGCCCAGGCAAAGTCGCCGCTTGCCGGCGTGCGCGGCCTGGCGTTCTTCGGTTTCCCGCTGCATCCGGCGGGCAAGCCCTCGAGCGCACGCGCGGACCATCTCGACGAGGTCGAGATCCCGATGCTGTTCCTGCAGGGCACGCGCGACAAGCTGGCCGAGCTCAGCCTGCTCGGACCGGTCGTGGAGCGGCTGGGCAGCCGGGCGACATTGCATCTCCTCGATCAGGCCGATCATGCCTTTCATGTGCCGGCGCGCTCCGGGCGCACCAATGCCGCCGTCATGGACGAGATGTTAGAGACGTTCGCGACCTGGGCGGACGCAAAGCATGGCTGATCTCACGATCATTCAACTGGCGAGCAGTGATGCTCTCGGCTAAGCCGTCAAGGTCGATATGGTGGAGGTCGTGAATGCTCGGCGTGCAGGATGAGACGGCTGTGACGCAGAAGGCGCGCGCAGCGCAGTCATGGACCAGGGATGCGGCCCTCGCGCTCTACCAATTGCCGTTCAACGATCTCCTGTTTCGGGCGCAGTCGGTGCACCGGCAGCAGTTCGATCCGAACCGCGTGCAGCTCTCGAAGCTGCTCAACATCAAGACCGGCGGCTGCCCCGAGGATTGTGGCTATTGCAGCCAGTCGTCACATCATTCGACCGGCCTTGCCGCTTCCAAGCTGATGGACGTCGAGGTCATTGTCGCAGAGGCCCGCAAGGCCAAAGACGGCGGCGCGACCCGCTACTGCATGGGGGCGGCCTGGCGCAATCCAAAGCCGCGCGACATGGATGCGATCGTCGAGATCGTCGCGGGGGTCAAGGCGCTCGGGCTCGAGACCTGCATGACTCTCGGCATGCTCGATCGTGATCAGGCCGAGCGCCTCCGTGAAGCCGGCCTCGACTACTACAACCACAACATCGATACTTCCGAGTCCTACTATCCGAACGTCATCTCGACCCGCACCTTCGCCGATCGCCTGCAGACGCTGGATCATGTGCGCCAGTCCGGCATGAAGATCTGCTGCGGCGGCATTCTCGGCATGGGCGAGAGCGAGGCCGATCGCGTCGACATGCTCGTGACGCTCGCCAACCTGCCGGAGCCGCCGGAGAGCGTGCCGATCAACATGCTGATCCCGATCGCCGGCACGCCGCTCGCGCAATCGCCGCGCATCGATCCGCTTGCCTTCGTCCGCGTCGTCGCGATGGCGCGCATCATGATGCCGACCTCGTTCGTGCGGCTCTCCGCCGGCCGCTCTGCAATGAGCGACGAGATGCAGGCGCTGTGCTTCTTCGCCGGTGCCAATTCGATCTTCGTCGGCGATACGCTGCTCACCGCCGGCAATCCGGAGGCCGCCGCCGACCGCAGCCTGTTCGACCGGCTCGGACTGCAGGCGCTTTGAGCCGCGCGGTCTTGCGCTCTCCAAGCAGCTCGGAAAACTACTGAGACGCTCTGACGCAGCTCTCGGCCAGGCGCGCTCGTGCCGGCCGAAGCAGCGAAACGCCATGCACCGCATGGTCGCGCGAGATTTGTCGATTTTCGCGCAAGCGTAGTAATTCCGGGCACGCTCGCGCTCTTAAGACCTTTACCATACTTCTTTGCTACCCCTGTTCGCACTAGGGAAGAAATGGTGCGACATGCGCAGATCAGTAAGAGGATTGGGCATCGCGGGGGCATTGCTGGCGGCTTTGGCTCTGCTGCCGCATTCAGCCAGTGCATCGCCGCGAATGGTTTCGCTGGCCTTCAACTCGCAGCTTAATAACCCCCAGCAGATCGGCGCTGACACGTTCAGCCAGAAGCTGAAGGCATCCTTCGGCAAGCGCTTCCTCGTCGATCAGCGCGTTGGCAATGCGCTCGGCAGCGAGAACACGATCATGGCCGGGGTCCAGTCCGGTGCGGTCGACATGGCGGTCATCTCAGGCGGCGTGGTCAGCGCCACGGTTCCCGAGCTGAGCGTGTTCGATATTCCGTTCCTGTTTCGCGATCAGGCCCATGCCAAGGCCGTGATGCAGGGCCCGATCGGCGGCCAGATCGGGGCCAAGTTCGCCGATAAGGGGCTGGTGCTGCTGGCGCTCGGCAAGCAGGGCTTTCGCAATCTCACCAATTCGAAGCGTCCGATCCGCACGCCCGACGACATCAAGGGTCTGAAGATCCGCGTGATCCCGAACGAGACCTACAAGATGGCCTTCCAGGCGCTCGGCGCTGAAGTGATCCCGATGGAGTTTCCGCTGGTCTATGCCGCGCTGAAGGACGGCCGGCTCGACGGCCAGGAAAATCCGGTGCCGACCATCGCCTCCAGCCGCTTCGAGGAGGTCCAGAAATATCTGAGCCTGACCGGGCACTTCTTCGCGCCGATCGCCTTCGTTGCCAACCGCGCGATGTTCGAGCAGCTCGATCCGGCCGATCAGGAGGCGCTGAGAGCCGCCGCCAAGGCCGGGGCCGAGACGACTTGGGAGGCACAACTCGATCCGCCCAAGCTTCAGGAGTTGCGGGCCGGCGGCATGGAGATCATCGAGAAGGTCGACCGTCAGCCCTTCGTCGATGCCGTCAAGCGCCTCGATCCCGAGTTCGAGAAGCGGTTCGGCAAGGAACTGATCGCCGCCATCCGGTCCACTCCGTAGCACTTCGGCACTCCCATGAAACTGACATCTCTTCTGTCGTCGATCGGCGTTCGTCCGCGAATCTTCGGTGGCTTCGCGCTGGTCCTGAGCTTCCTGGTTCTGCTCGCGGGTTTCGCCATGGTCCAGGTCGAGCGGATCGGCGGGACCGTCAATGAGCTCGTCACCAGCGCGGCCGGCGATGCCGGCATGTCGCAGGTACGCGCGGCGTTGCTCGGCGCCAATGGTGCGGTGGAGAAATTCATCCGCACCTGGAACGTCGGCGACAAGGCGGCCGCGACGAAGGCGATCACCGGCGTCGGCCAGATGGCCGAGCAGGTCGAAGCACAGTACGGCAAGCTGCAGGCGATCGCCGATGGCGCCGCGTCGGTTCGCAGCGCGTTGGAGACTTATCGCGCGTCGTTTGCGGCTGCGGCCGACGCCGTCGACCGGCTGCGGGCCGCGACGACCAAGGCCGACAATCTCGGCGCGACCGCGGGCCTGACGGCCGGCGGCATCCAGGTCGCGCTCGCCAATGCGCCCGAAGGCGAGCGGCCGATGCATCCGATGCGGCTGGCGGGCGCCGTCGACGCGGTGCGGATTGCGCTGATGCGCTATGGCAGTTCGCTTTCGACAGCCGATTCCGATGATGCCAAGCTGACCCTGAGCTACGCACAGGGCGCGATCGCGGATGCCGAGGCGGAGGTGACGGCCGGTGGCGATGCCAAGCTGAAGGCGCTGATCGCCGCCTTGAAGACCACGGTCACGGCGGATGCGGCCGCGCTGGAGGACGTGATGAAGGTCGCGGCCGATCTGCGTGCCAAACAGGCCGAGCTGACCAAGGCCAGCGCCGCAATCGACGGCCAGGTCAACAAGATCAATCAGCAGCTCGGGGCAGTCCGCGCCGAGCAGGGCGGCAAGACGGCCTCCGCGGTCGCCGACACGCGCCAGACCGTGATCGTCGCTGCGGCAGGCGCGCTGGTGCTCGGCATCGTGCTCGCCTGGCTGATCGGCGCCAGCGTCTCCGGCCCGATCCGCAGCATGACCGACCGCATGCAGTCGCTCGCTGCCGGCGAGCTCGACGAGCCGATCCCCGGCGGGGAATCGCGCGACGAGATCGGCCGCATGGCTCGCGCGGTCGAGGTGTTCCGCGACAACGCGCTGGCGGTGCGGCGCATGGAGCAGGAAGCCGCGGCGCAGCGGGAGGCGGCGGAAGCCGATCGTGTCCGCATGATGGCCGACCTTGCCGGCCGTTTCGAGCAGGGCATGCAGGGCGTCATCGCCGGCGTCGGCGGCCGTGCCGAGGATATGGGCCGCAGCGCCAGCGAGCTGGCGCGCGTGGCTGAGCGTGGCCGCGGCCTTGCAGAAGCGGTGGCCAATCGCGCCGAGCAGGCGTCGGCCAATGTGCAGACCGTGGCCTCCGCGACTCAGGAACTCTCGGCCTCGATCCGCGAGATCGCCACCCAGGTGCAGCGCTCGGTCTCGGTCTCGAATCGCGCAACGCACGAGACGCAGCGGACCTCCGAGCTGGTTCACAGCCTGTCGAGCGCAGCGGAGAAGATCGGCACCATCGTCCAGCTGATTCAGGCGATCGCGAGCCAGACCAACCTGCTCGCGCTGAACGCAACCATCGAGGCGGCGCGGGCGGGCGATGCCGGCAAGGGCTTTGCGATCGTCGCCAGCGAGGTGAAGAACCTGGCATCGCAGACCGCGCAGGCGACCGAGCAGATCGCCAGCCAGATCGCCACCATTCAGAGCGCCACGGGCGAGACTGTCACGGCGATCTCGCAGTTCGACGCCACGGTGCGCGAGATTGCCGAAATCTCCAACGCGATCGCCTCGGCCGTCGAGCAGCAGGGCGCTGCGACCGGCGAGATCGCGCGCAACGTCGAGGAGGCGGCGAGCGGCACCGCGGCCGTCACGCGCGAGATCGTCGATGTGCGCGCAGTGGCGGGCCAGACCGACGCCGGCGCCGAGGCCGCGCTTGCGGTTGCGGCCGCGCTGCAGGAGCAGGCGGTATCGCTAAAAGGCAACGTCGCCGATTTCCTGAAGACGATTCGAACGGCGGCCTGACAATTAGCTAGCTGAAACAGGAACAGCCGCGCCGACAACAAACTTGTCGGCGCGGCTGTTCATTTGTGCGGACAAGCGTCTCTTCGGCAGAGTTCCAATTTGCGGCACGCCGGCGGATGCCTCAGCGTGCCATGCAACCGTGCCATGTCGGCCGAAATTGCCGACTTTAACATCTTACGCACCATTCGTTGGTAGGTGTTGTAAGGAACTAATTACCACGGTGGGACATGTACGGAAAATTCAGGGGATCTGGGACGGCGGGAGTCATGATCGCGGCGTCGATGCTGCTCTCGGTGCATTCATCGGCAGCCTCGCCCCGCATGATCTCGGTGGCGGCCGGGCCGGAGCTGTTCCGCGAAAAGCTGGCGGCGAGCCACCACTTCATCGTGGATGGGCGCTCCGGCAACGCGCTCGGGGGCGAGCCGATCATCCTGGCCGCGACCCGCTCGGGCGCTCTTGATGCGGCCGTCTTGACCGGTGGCGTCGTCAGCGCTGTCGTCCCGGAGCTGAGCGTGTTCGACATTCCTTTCCTGTTCCGCGATGAGGCGCATGCCAAGGCGGTGATGCAGGGGCCGATTGGCGCGCAGATCGCCGCCAAATTCGCCGACAAGGGGCTGGTGCTGCTCGCGCTCGGCAAGCAGGGCTTCCGCCACATGACCAATTCCAAGCACCCGATCCGCACGCCCGCCGATGTCAAAGGGCTGACGATCCGCGTGATTCCGAACGAGACCTACAAGATGGCCTTCCAGGCGCTCGGTGCGAACGTGGTGCCGATGGACTTTCCGCTGGTCTACGGCGCGCTGAAGGATGGCCGGCTCGACGGCGAGGAAAATCCGCTGACCACCATCTCGACCAGCCGCTTCTTCGAAGTCCAGAAATACCTGACCATGTCCGGTCATTTCTTCGCCCCGGTCGCCTTCATCGCCAATCGTGCGATGTTCGAGCAGCTCGACCCGGCCGACCAGCAGGCGTTGATCGCGGCCGCCAAGGCCGGTGCAGAAGTGACATGGCAAGCGCAGGTCGATGACGCGAAACTCAAGGAGCTGCGCGCGGCGGGCATGGACGTAGTCGACAAGGTCGACCGCCAGGCCTTCGTCGATGCGGTCAAGCCGCTCGATCCCGAGTTCGAGAAGCGGTTCGGCAAGGAGCTGATCGCCGCCATCCGGTCCACTCCTTGAGGCACGAGACGAGAGAAATATGCGCGAGCTGATGCGATCCAACTCGGCAACGATCCTGATTGCAGCATCGCTGCTTGCGACCCTGCATTCGGCGGCGGGCTCGCCGCGCATGATCTCGGTTGCTGCCGCTCCGGAGGAGTTTCGCCAGAAGCTCGACTCCTCGTCAGGCAGGCCGTTCATCGTCGATGCGCGAGCAGGCAATGCGCTCGGTGGCGCGAACGTCATCTTCGAAGCGGTCAAAAGCGGCTCGCTGGACGTCGCCGTCGTGAACGGTGGCGTGGTCAGCTCCGGCGTTCCCGAACTCAGCGTGTTCGACATCCCGTTCCTGTTTCGGGATGAGGCGCATGCCAAAGCGGTGATGCAGGGCCCGGTCGTCGCCAAGATCGCCGAGAAATTCGCCGACAAGGGCCTGGTGCTGCTGGCACTCGGCAAGCAGGGCTTCCGGCACATGACCAATTCGAGGCGCGCGATCCGGACGCCCGACGACGTCAAGGGCCTCACGATGCGCGTGATTCCGAACGAGACCTACAAGATGGCATTCCAGGCGCTGGGAGCCAAGGTTGTGCCGATGGACTTCACCCTGGTCTACGGCGCGTTGAAGGACGGACGGCTCGACGGTGAAGAGAACCCGTTGACCATCATCTCGGACAACCATTTCGATGAGGTCCAGAAACACCTCACCTTGACCGGTCATTTCTTCACGCCGTGGGTCTTTGTCGCCAACCGTGCCATGTACCAGCAGCTCAGCCCCGCCGAGCAGGAGGCTCTGGTTGCGGCGGCGAAGGCCGGCGCCGAAGCCACATGGCGCGAGCAGACCGATGCGGCCAAGCTCAAGGAGCTGCGCGCGGCTGGCATGGAGGTGGTCGAGAATGTCGACCGCCAGGCCTTTGCCGACGCAGTCAAGTCGCTCGATCCCGAATTCGAGAAGCGATTCGGCAAGGAGCTGATCGCCGCCATCCGTTCGACCCGCTAACCAACCCTCGCTCTAGAAATTGCTGGCAGCCCCATGAAACTATCTTCCCTGATGTCTTCGGTCGGAATTCGGCCGCGAATTTTCGGCGGCTTCGCGCTGGTCCTGAGCTTTCTCGTTCTGCTCGCCGGCTTCGCCATGATGCAAGTCGAGCGCATCGGCGGCACTATCAACGAACTCGTCACCAGTGCGGCGGGCGACGCCGGCATGTCGCAGGTGCGCGGTGCACTGCTCGGGGCCAACGGCGCGGTGGAGAAGTTCATCCGCACCTGGAATGTCGGCGACAAGGAGGCCGCGGCGAAGGCCATCGACAATGTCAGCAAGCTCAGCGATCAGGTCGAGCAGCAGTATGGCAAGCTGCAAGCGATCGCCCAGGGCATCGAGCCGGTCCGCGCGGCGCTCGCGACCTATCGTGCATCGTTCACGGCCGCAGCCGATGCCGTCGACCGGCTGCGCGCTGCCACGGTCAAGACCGATGCGCATGGCGCGACCGCGGGCCTCGATGCCGCCGCGATCCAGGTCGCGCTGGCCAACCGTGCCGATCCCGAGCGCTTGTTCCAGCCGCTGCGGTTGGCCCCGGCCGTGGACGGGGTCCGCGTGTCGGTGATGCGCTTTGGCGCGACCCTGTCGACCGCGGACGCCGCTGACGCCAAGCAGACGCTGGCCAATACCCTGGTGGTCGTTGCCGCGACCGAGGCCGAGATCGCTTCCGTCAACGAGCCCAAGATGAAGGCGCTGCTCGCGCATCTCAAGACCGAGCTGACCGCGGACACGGCGGCGCTCGAGGACGTGATCAAGGTGGCGGGCGAGCTGCGCGCCAAGCAGGCCGAGCTGGCCAAAGCCAGCACCGCGATCGAGGAGCAGGTCGCCAAGATCAATCAGCGGCTTGGCACGGTACGTGCCGAGCAGGGCGACAAGACGGCGCTTGCGGTGGCCGATACGCGGCAGACCGTGATCTATAGCGCGGCCTTTGCGCTGGTGCTCGGCATCGTGCTGGCCTGGCTGATCGGCGCCAGCGTCTCCGGCCCGATTCGTAGCATGACCGACCGCATGCAGTCGCTCGCTGCCGGCGAGCTCGACCAGCCGATCCCGGGCGGAGAATCGCGCGACGAGATCGGCCGCATGGCCCGCGCCGTCGAGGTGTTCCGCGACAACGCGCTGGCGGTGCGGCGCATGGAGCAGGAGGCCGCTGCGCAGCGCGAGGCGGCGGAAGCTGACCGCGTTCGCATGATGACCGAGCTTGCCGGCCGCTTCGAGCAGGGCATGCAGGGCGTGATCGCCGGCGTTGGCGGTCGTGCCGAGGACATGGGCCGCAGCGCAGGCGACCTGGCGAAGGTCGCCGAGCGCGGCCGCGGCCTCGCGGAAGCGGTCGCCAACCGTGCCGAGCAGGCCTCGGTCAACGTGCAGACGGTGGCGTCCGCAACGCAGGAGCTGGCTGCTTCCATTCGCGAGATCTCGACCCAGGTGCAGCGTTCGGTCACGGTGTCCAACCGTGCGACGCACGAGACGCAGCGGACCTCCGAGCTGGTGCACGGCCTGTCGAGCGCGGCCGAGAAGATCGGCACCATCATTCAGCTGATCCAGGCGATCGCCAGCCAGACCAATCTGCTGGCGCTGAACGCGACCATTGAGGCCGCGCGTGCGGGCGACGCCGGCAAGGGCTTTGCCATCGTTGCCAGCGAGGTGAAGAATCTGGCCTCGCAGACCGCGCAGGCGACCGAGCAGATTGCCAGCCAGATTGCGACCATCCAGAGCGCGACCGGCGAGACCGTTACGGCAATCTCGCAATTCGACGCCACGGTGCGCGAGATGGCGGAGATCTCAAATGCCATCGCCTCGGCCGTCGAGCAGCAGGGTGCGGCGACCGGCGAGATCGCGCGCAACGTCGAGGAGGCCGCGAGCGGCACCGCGGCGGTCAGCCGCGAGATCGTCGATGTCCGGGCGGTCGCGGGCGAGACCGACGCCGGTGCGGAGGCCGCCCTTGCGGTCGCTGCCGCGCTGCAGGAGCAGGCGGTATCGCTGAAGGGCAATGTCGCCGACTTCCTGAAGACGATCCGGACGGCGGCCTGAGGCCGCAGCGTCATGGAAACCGCGTGACAATTCGTTACGCGGTCGGGGCCATCGGTCCCTGGACGGTTGTTCCAGGTGGGATGCAGCGACGATTGGAAGAGACAACCGCCGGCCTGCATCGCCGGCGGCGATTGGCGTGTTGCTCGCAAGGCCTTGGCCGCATTGCAATCGTCGGGTAACACGATTCCACGCGACATCGCGGCCGAAAGTTGCAACAAGGGCTGCGTGCGCGGGGCGCCTTCATCGGCGTGACCTGGAGGTGCGCGCTGCGCCCGTAGAGTTCAATTCGCCGGAGGACATTCTCATGATCCGCTGCGTTCGCCTCGTGATGGCGGCATGTCTGACCTTGACCGCGATGGCGACCGCACGCGCCGACGAGCCGCTGAAGGCCAAAATCGGTGTGCTGCGCCTGTCGTCGTCGGCGCCGGTTTTCATCGCGCAGGACAAGGGCTATTTCCGCGAGGCCGGGCTCGACATCGAGCTGAAATTCTTCGACGCGGCGCAGCCGATCGCGGCCGCGACCACCTCCGGCGACGTCGATTTCGGCGTCACGGCCTTCACCGCCGGTCTCTACAATCTCGCCGGCAAGGGCACCTTGAAGGTGATCGGCGGCATGAGCCGCGAGAAGGCGGGCTATCCGCTGATCGGCTATTTCGCCAGCAACAAAGCCTATGAAGCCGGACTGAGGATGCCGAAAGATCTGGCCGGCAAACGCATCGCGGTGACCCAGGTCGGTTCCAGCTTCCATTATTCGCTGGGCCTGCTCGCCGACAAATACGGCTTCAAGCTGTCCGACGTGAAGATCGTGCCGCTGCAGTCGCTGTCGAATGCTGCTGCCGCGCTGAAAGGCGAGACGGTCGACGCGGCGCTGCTGCCGGTCTCCACCGCGCGCAAGCTGATGGATGATGGCGGCGCGAAGCTGCTCGGCTGGGTCGGCGACGAGACGCCGTGGCAGCTCGGCGCCGTGTTCGCCTCGCCGAAGACGCTCGCCAACAAGGCGCTGGTGACCAAGCTGCTGGGCGCATTGGAGCGCGCCGACCGCGAATATCACGATGTCATTCTGGCCTCGGTGAAGGACGGGAACGCCGCCATCAACGAGAATACCAGGCCGCTGCTCGAGATCATCGCCAAATACACCAACCTGCCGGTCGAGCAGGTGGTCGGGAATTGCGCCTTTATCGATCCGGACGGCAAGCTCGACATCAAGAATGTCGACAACCAGATCAAATGGCTGCAGGCCCAGGGTTTTGCAGATAAGGGCTATGATGCCGAGAGCATCATCGCCAAGGACTATGTGAAGCCGGATTAGCGCAGTAGACGGTAGGGGCCTCTTCGTAATGGACCTGATCGCCGACCATATCAGCCACCGCTTCGGCGCACTCGACGTGCTGGATGGTGTGTCGTTCACGGTAAGCGCCGGCGAGGTGGTCGCGATCGTTGGCCCCTCGGGTTGCGGCAAGAGCACGCTGCTGTCGATCCTCGGCGGCCTACTGCTGCCCAGCGCGGGCGGCGCCAAGTTGCGTAGCGCGCCGCCGGCCGACAGCCTCAATCCGCTGACCTTCGTGTTCCAGGATTTCGCGCTGCTGCCCTGGTCGACGGTGGAGGACAACGTGGCGTTCCCGCTGCTGCACACGCCGCTATCAGCGCAGGAGCGGCGCATCTCGGTCGACGATGCGTTGCGCCGCACTGGACTAACCGATTTCCGCACTGCCTATCCGAAGCAATTGTCCGGCGGCATGCGCCAGCGCGTCGGCATCGCACGGGCACTCGCGGTCAGGCCCGCGATCCTGTTGATGGACGAGCCGCTGTCGGCATTGGACTCGCAGACCCGCGAGCTGCTGATGGAGGATTTCATCGGTCTGCTCGCGGACCGCACCATGGGCGCGGTCTATGTGACCCATAATCTCGAAGAGGCGGTGCGGCTCGCCGATCGCATCGTCGTGCTGTCGCGGCGGCCGGGGCGTATTCGCGAGATCGTGACGATGCCGTTGCCGCGCAGCGATCGCGGCGATACGGCTGCCCGTGAGCAACTATTGCAACTGCAGAACGATCTGTGGGCGCTGATCCGCGGCGAGGCGGTTGATGCCGAGCGCGAGGTGCAGGATGCTTGAGCGCGCGCCGGCAAAGCAGGAGCCTGCAGCGGATACAGGCGGCGCGCCGCGGCCGGTGGCCTTTCGCGGTGCAGGCTTCACACCCAGCGCCAATCGCCATGCCGGCTGGATCGCCCTCGCGACCATCCTGGTGCTGTGGCAGATCGCAGGCAGCCTGTCGCTGGTCAATCCGCTGTTCCTGCCGCCGCCGCTTGCGATCGGCAAAGCGCTCTATCAGCTCGCGCTGTCGGGCGCGCTGTGGCAGCATCTGGCCGCCTCCGTCATGCGGATCGGCATCGGCTGGATGCTCGGCACCGCCGCCGGCATCGCGGTGGGCTTTGCCATTGGCCTGTCGCGCATCGCCCGCAGCGTCGGCATTACCTTCATCTCGGCGCTGTTCCCAATCCCAAAGATCGCTCTGCTGCCGCTGCTGATCCTGTGGCTCGGGATCGGCGAAGAGCCGAAGATCGCCACCATCGCGCTCGGCGTGTTCTTCTCGACCGCGATCTCGGTCTACAGCGGCGTCGACGCGGTGCCGCGCAACCTGATCCGTATGGCGCAGAGCTTTGGCGTGCCGTTCACTACGATTGTACGCCGCGTGATCTGGCCGGGCGCCTTGCCGTCGATCCTCGCCGGATTTCGCATCACTGCGTCCATTGCGCTGCTGCTCGTGGTCTCCGCCGAGATGATCGGCGCCGAATATGGCATTGGCGCCTTCGTGCTGCAGGCCGGCAATCTGATGCAGACCGACCAGTTGCTTGCCGGAGTCGTGATCGTGTCGCTGTTCGGGCTCGCGGTCGGCAAGCTGATCGGCCTCCTGGAAGCGCGGCTGCTGCATTGGCGGTGATAGCCATCCCGTCATTGCGAGCGAATGACCATTCACGCATTCCCTCGGTCCTCACGGAACAGGTCGAGCTTCTCCTGCACCGGCCGGTCGGAAAACGAGAACAGCACGGCATCCTCATCGGCTTCATGGGTGACCCAGTGCCAGCTCGGCACTACGAACAGGTCGCGGGGGCCCCATTCGAACACCTGCTCCCCAATTCGCGTTCGGCCGCGCCCTTCGATCGCGGCGAACACGGTGGCGTCGGTCGATCGATAACGTGCGGTGGAGAAACCGTTCGGCAGCAGCTGGATGAAGGTGCCGATCGTCGGCATCGCGTAGTCGCCGGTCTCTGGATTGGAAAATTTCAGCTTGAGCCCGTGGCAGGGATCCCATTCGTCGCGCCGCCGCGCCTGCTCCAGCGCTTCGCGGGTGTGGGCATAGGGATAGTTGAAGATCGGCGAGGTCCTCGCGCCTCGCTTGGTGCCGACCGGCAGCAGATTGTGGCCGTAGCGCGCGAAGCTGTCGCCGGCGGGACGTGCGACCTTCTGCTGGTCGTCGCGTGCGCCTTCCGCGAAGGAGGCATCGAGGAACTGCACCAGCGGAATGTCGAGACCGTCGAGCCAGAACATCGGCTCGGATGTTTCGTTGCCGTGGTCGTGCCAGGCCATCGATGGCGTGATGACGAAATCGCCTGGCTGCATCACCGTGCGCTCGCCGTCGACGGTGGTGAAGGCGCCCTTGCCCCCGAGCACGAAGCGCAACGCCGATTGGCTGTGCCGATGCGCCGGCGCGATGTCGCCTGGGATCACCATCTGGATGCCGGCGTAGAGCGAGGTCGTGATCTTGGATTGTCCGCGCAGACCCGGATTCTCCAGGATCAGCACCCGCCGCTCGGCCTCCTTGGCCGTGATCAGCTGGCCGGCCTCCATCATGTAGTTGCGAATCGCGGCGAATTGCCAGAGGTGCGGGCGACAGGCGCTCTTCGGTTCCGGCGTGATGAGATCGCTCATCACGGTCCACAGCGCGGTCAGGTTCTCGCCGTCGATCTTCTTGTAGAATGCCTCGCGCTCGGGCGTCGAAACGGCTGCCATTTAGCGCCTCCTCCGATCTTGTTGTTGATTGACCGTATACGGCCGATGTCGCTAACGTCAATTTCAACCAACACGGGGGAGGAGCCCGATGAAGCTGCACGGCTATTTCCGCAGTGCCGCGTCCTATCGCGTCCGGATCGCGCTCAACCTGAAGGGCCTCCGCGCGGATCATCTCACCCATCACCTTCGCAAGGGCGAGCAGCGCGCCCCCAGCTATCTCGCGCTCAATCCGCAGGGTTTTGTGCCGGCGCTGGAGGCCGAGGGCACAGTCATCACCCAGTCGCTCGCAATCATCGAATGGCTCGATGAAACCCACCCCGACCCGCCGCTGCTCCCGCGAGAGCCGCTGGCGCGGGCCAAGGTCCGAGCCTTCGCCCAGGTGCTCGCCTGCGACACCCATCCGGTGCAGAACCTGAAGGTGCTGAACCGGCTGCGCGAGCTCGGCCATCCCGAGGAGGAGGTCACGGCCTGGGCGGCCTGGGCCAATCGCGAAGGCCTCAGTGCCTGCGAAGCCTTGATCAAGCACGAGCCGGGGCCATTCTCCTTCGGCGCTGCGCCGACATTGGCCGATCTCTGCCTCGTGCCGCAGCTCGGCAATGCGCGTCGCTTCAGTGTCGACGTATCTGCCTTCCCGCGGCTCCTGGAAGCCGAGCTTGCTGCCAAGGCGATGCCAGCCTTCACTGAGGCCGCGCCGGAGCGGCAGAGCGACGCCGAGTGAACTACTCATGCCGGCGCGCCGCTTTCGATGCATCGTAGCGCGCCATGAAGTGCGGCGACATGGCGCGTAGCCGCGCATCGTCGATCCGGCCCGAGCGGGTGATGTAGCTATAGGCGAAGTCCATCAGGCCCAACCTCATGTGGGTCGGGAAGTGCTCATACCAGTCGCCGCTGGCGCGTGCAGCGCGCACGAGCTTGGTCAAGACCGGTTCTCGCTCGGCCTGGTAGCGCGCGAGGCCGTCGCGAAGCGTGCTCTCCATCTCCAGCGCCTTGACGAGCGCGAGCGCGTCCTCGATCGCCAGCCGCGTGCCGGAGCCGATCGAAAAATGCGCCGTATGCAATGCATCGCCGATCAGCACCATATTCTCGCGCGACCAGCGCTCATTCCATACCCATGGAAAGTTGCGCCACACGGAGCGGTTCGAGATCAGCGGATGACCGTCGAGCGTTGCGGAAAACACCTGCTCGCAAATCGTCTTGGATTCCTCGACGGTGCGGTTCGCAAAGTCATAGGCCTGCCAGGTCGTATCATCGCATTCCACCAGGAACGTGCTCATGCCACGCGTATAGCGGTAGTGATGTGCATTGAACGTACCGCGGTCAGTCCCGACGAATGTCTGGGACAGCGTCGGGAACGTCTTCGTGGTGCCGTACCAGGCGAACCTGTTGCTGGAATAGCTCACAGAGGTGCCGAAATCGCTCTCATGCGCGCGGCGCACCAGCGAGTTCAGCCCGTCGGCCGCGACGATCAGATGATAGCCGGCGAGTTGATCGAGCGATTGCACAGGCGTTCCGTGATGGGCGACGACTCCGGTGGCAGCCGCGCGAGATTGCAGGATGCCCAGCAGCTCCAGCCGGCCGATTGCGGAGAAGCCGACGCCGTCGATCTCGACGCTTTGCCCGTGCAGGTTCAGCGTAATGTTGCGCCAGCTCTCCATCCGCGGCGTGATCGCATCGACAGTCTCGGAATCGTCGGCGCGCAGGAACTCCAGGGCCTGCTCCGAGAACACCACACCGAAGCCCCAGGTCGCATCGCGCGGGTTCTGCTCGAACACCTGGACCGCGGCGTCGGGATGTCTTAGCTTCCACAGATAAGCGAAATAGAGTCCGCCCGGACCGCCGCCAAGCACCGCGATACGCACGCGCATTCTCCCTTGCGAGGCCTCGATCAGACTCTGACCATGCGTTTGCCCCGGTTCTCGCCCGCGAGCAGTCCGATCAGCGCCCGCGGCGTGTTCTCCAGGCCATCGATGATGTCCTCCTGCACCTTCAGCCGACCGGACGACACCCAGCTGAGCAGGTCGGCGACTGCCTGGTCGCGCCGAGCCATAAAGTCCGTGACGATGAAGCCCTGCATGACGAGGCGCTTCACCACGATCAGCCCGGGAAGCCCGCGCGGACCGTGCGGCGACGGTGCACCGTCATATTGCGAGACCGCGCCGCAGCAGACGATGCGGCCATAATTCTTCATCTGCGGCAGGCACGCCTCCAAGATATCGCCCCCGACATTGTCGAAATAGACGTCAATGCCATCGGGGGCTGCCGCCTTGAGCGTCTTGAACAACACGCCGTCCTTGTAGTCGACGGCAGCGTCGAAGCCGAGCTCCGATGTCAGCCAGTCGCACTTCTGCTTGCCGCCGGCAATGCCGACGACGCGGCAGCCTTTGATCTTCGCGATTTGGCCGACGATCGAGCCGACTGAGCCGGCCGCGGCCGACACCACGATGGTGTCGCCAGCCTTCGGCTTGCCGATCTCGAGCAGGCCGAAATAGGCGGTCAGCCCAGCGACGCCATAGACGCTGAGCAGATGTGTCATCGGCTCGACCTGCGTCAGCTTGGTGAGATGCTTCGCCGGGACGGCTGCATAGTCCTGCCAACCCGTGTCGCCGAACACGATGTCGCCGACTGCGAGGCCCGGCGACTTCGTCGCGACGACCTCGGCGAGGCCACCGCCCGCCATCACGCTGTTGGCCTCCACCGCGGATCGATAGGTCGCGCCCTGCATCCAGGCACGGTTGGCAGCGTCAAGCGAGATGTAGCGCACGCGCAGCAGCACCTCTCCGTCCTTTGGCTCGGGGATCGCGCCCTCGACCATGCGGAAATGGTCCGGCGTGAGTTTCCCGCTCGGTTTCTCAGCCAACAGAATCTGGCGGTTGATGGTGGCACTCATCGTGTTTCCTCCCTTGTTAGTGGATCGATCCTGCCGGCTAGTGATGCAGCTGCGGGCCCGCAAAGCAATCATTTGCACAGATTGTGCGCTGCGCCACGCAAAATCATCCGCGGAAATTGCACCCTTGGGGTGTGGCATGTTGCACCCTTGTCAAAATCTGCCACACTCGACCAGCCGGGGAGCTTGGAGGGGAGACAGTATGTCGAACAGGTTCACGCAGTACATCCTGATTGCGATGGTGCTGGGCATCGTGATGGGGACCTTGATCTTCAACCTGATGCCGGACAGCCGGGTCGAGCTCGGCAACGACATCAACCTGATCGCCATGCTGTTCCTGCGGCTGATCAAGATGATCATCGCGCCGCTGGTGTTCGCCACGCTGGTCGGCGGCATCGCGCATATGGGCTCGGGCGCCAAGCTCGGCCGCATCTTCGCGAAAACCATGGGCTGGTTCATCAGCGCCTCCTTCGTCTCGCTGCTGCTCGGCCTCGTGATGGTGAACCTGCTGCAGCCCGGTGCCAACTTCCCGGGCACGCTGCCGGACAAGAGCCAGTCGACCGGCCTGCCGGTCTCGGCATTCTCGGTCGAGAAATTCCTCACGCATCTGATTCCGACCTCGATCGCGGACGCGATGGCGCAGAATGAGATCCTGCAGATCGTGATCTTCGCGGTGTTCTTCTCGGTCGCGATGGGCGCCTTGCCGGAGCGCTCGAAGCAGCTGCTGTCGCTGATCGACGATGTCGCTCATATCATGCTGAAGGTGACGAGCTATGTGATGCTGTTCGCGCCGGTCGCGGTGTGGGCCGCGATCACCGCGACCGTGGCCAAGAACGGGCTTGCGGTGCTGTGGAAGCTCATCGTGTTCATGGGCGGCTTCTACTTCTCGCTGTTCATTCTCTGGGCCATCCTGGTCGTGGTCGGCTTCGTCGTGATCGGCCCGCGCTACAGCCATCTGTTGAAGCTGATCCGCGAGCCCCTGATGATCGCGTTCTCGACCGCGAGCTCGGAGGCCGCCTATCCGAAAACGCTGGAGGGGCTGAACCGGTTCGGCGCCTCGTCGCGGATCTCCAGCTTCGTCCTGCCGCTCGGCTATTCCTTCAATCTCGACGGCACGATGATGTACTGCACCTTCGCGTCGATCTTCATCGCCCAGACCTACAAGATCGACATGTCGCTCGGCACCCAGCTCGCGATGCTCGCGACCTTGATGGTCACCTCCAAGGGAGTGGCCGGCGTACCTCGCGCATCGCTGGTCGTCATTGCCTCCACCCTGTCGCAGTTCAACATCCCCGAAGCCGGCTTGTTGATGATCATGGGCATCGACACCTTCCTCGACATGGGCCGCAGCGCCACCAACGTGATCGGCAACACGCTGGCGACCTCCGTCGTCGCGAAGTGGGAAGGCGAGCTCGGCCCCGAGCATGCGCTGGGTCCGAGCGACGTGGTGCCGCCTGGCATGGTGCCGGGCGAGGTCCCTGCCATGGCCGGTCACTGACGGGAGTCGCAGATGGGCCAGTTCGCAAGCAGGCCGCTCGCCAGCCTTGGATTGCTGCTGGTTCTCTGCTTTCCGCCCTCCGTCGCCGCCGCGCAGGGCAGCGACGAAGGGCTCTCTCCGACGCTGGCCACGATCAAGGCGCGCCACGTCGTGCATCTCGGCTATCGCGAGAGCTCGCCGCCGTTCTCGTTCCTCGATCAGGCGGGCCGGCCGATCGGCTACAGCCTCGAACTCTGCGAAGCCGTTGTCGACGAGATCGGCGTCGAGATCGATGATCCTGCCTTGCGCATCGACTATGTCAAGGTGACGTCCGACGACCGCATCGCTGCCGTGCTGCAAGGCAAGATCGATCTCGAATGCGGCTCGACCACCGCCAATGCGGAGCGCGCCAAGCAGGTCGCGTTCTCGCCGCTGATGTTCGTCGCCGGCACCAAGCTGATGGTGCCGAAGGGCTCCGGGATCACGTCGGTGACCGACCTGAAGGGCAAGACCGTGGTGGTGACCAAGGGCACCACCAACGAGCAGGCGATGCACAATGCCGACAAGAAGTTCTCGCTTGGCCTTAACATCGTCACCGCCGGCGATCACGAGCAGTCCTATCAGATGCTGGTGGACGGCAAGGCCGATGCGTTCGCGACCGACGACATTCTGCTCTATGGCCTGATCGCGCGGCACAAGTCGCAGGACAGATTTCGCGTCACCGGCGATTATTTGTCCTACGATCCCTACGGCATCATGTTCCGCAAGGGCGAGCCGCAGCTCGCCGCCGTTGTCGAACGCGCCTTCCGTAAGCTCGGCTCCAACCACGATCTGATTCCGCTCTACAACAAGTGGTTCGTCGGCCGGCTGCCGACCGGCGAGAAGCTCAACGTCGCGATCTCGCCGCAGCTCGAGGAAGCCTTCCACGTGCTCGACGACAGCCCCGGCGCGAATAATTGAGGATCGTCACTGCTGGGCTCGCCCACCATCGGCCGCGGCCAATTCCACTGTCGTCCCGGCCAAGCATTGCAGCGCGATAGCGCTGTCGACGCGCAGAGCCGGGACCCATACGCGCTGCGGCCGTGCGGTAGGGCACATACGTCGAAACATGCCCAACCCAATTTGCGATGGTGGTTATGGGTCCCTGCGTTCGCAGGGACGACAGCGGAATGCGTGGATGCGGCGGTTGCACATTTCTGCGCCGTCCGCATTGATTAGTTCAACCTGTCAAACAGCAGACGCACATCCGCCTTCTCGCGGCGCGGTGCGCCCGAGTGATGCAACGGTCATGTCCCTCCTGAAACGAGAGGGCGCAGGGAAGGCCGGGTGCAGGTCGCACCCATGGTCCGCGTGCAGCAAAAAAGCACGCGGCAGAACCACAGGTACGAGCCAAACATCCGGCCCTCCCTGCGCGAATGGGTTACCGGTTTATACGTGATCTCCTCGGGGACCGGCGTTCTTGCCCCCGTCGCGCGCCATGCTCGTCATAAGCATCGCTCACTTGGCATCAGCACCGGGATGCCAGGACCACACGACTTCACCGTCCGTGAATGCGTCGTTCGTCGGCGCATGAGCGCTGCGACGCTTCACGTCCACCGCATCACCGCCTCGCGTGTCGTGACGATCGCGATACGCCCCTCTCGTCGAGGCGGGATACGGATACACAATCACGAATTCCGAAAAAAAGAAATAGAAATATTTCGTCAGAAGGCGGGGATCGTGCTCTTCGCGTTGAAACCGCTCGCAATATTGGTTTGTCGGCGCAGGCGCTTTCAGAGAGTCTTGTGTACGCTTTTGCGCCTTCGAGAGCTTAACTTGCGCATTTGATTCGCCCGACGGGCACAAGCGCGAGTCCGACGCGCGATGTGAGAGATCGCTGCGCAGATCGCCATTCCGGGCTCGCGCGCCTCAGGCGCGCCCCCGGAATGAGAGGAGAGAGAAGAGCGATGTGCTTCGCTTCGCCGGTGACCACGGCCATCAGGTCGCGCCTTCGAACACCCGGTCCAGCGCCGCCGTATAGATCGCATCGACCAGCTCCGGATGCCGGCGGCCGAGTTGCTCCATGACCACGCCGGAATTGATCTCGAGCACCTGCCAGCGATCATGCGCGCGCACGAGGTCGACGGATGCGAAACGGATGCCGAGCGCGTCGGCGGCGGCGATCGCCAGCGCCACACAGGCATCACGGCTCTCGCCATCCTTGAGCAGCGTCGCTTCCGCGCCGAATTCCAGATTGTGGCGCCAGTTCAGCAATCGCTGCGTGCCCGAGGGGACGATCGCATCGAGATCGCTGTCGTCGGTCTCGCTGCGCAGATTGTCGATCAGCTCGACATGCCGCTCCCGCGGCGTGGCGGCGAGCGCGAGCTCGCGGAAAGTTTGCCGGCCGTTACCGACGACGGCGATCCGCTGCTTGGCATAAACCGTCTGCGGCGCGCCATCGAGCAGCACGACACGGACCTCCTCATCGATGGACAGATAGGGGGCGATCGCGAGATTCATGTTCGCCGCGAAGATCGCATCGACGGCGCGCGCCAGGCCCTCGCGCGTGGTCGCCCGGAACACCAGGCGGCCCGACGTGCCCTCGTTGGGCTTGATCACGAGGCCTTCGGGATGCGCGTCGAGCAGCCTGAGCATCGGCGCCAGCGGTGCGCGCGGTCCCGGCTGCGGGCCGAGGAAGAAGGCGTGCGGGACGCAGGCGATGCCTGACAGCGCCAGCAGCTCGGCGGTCGCGGATTTATCGCAGGCGATGCGGTGCGCCACCGAGCTGTTGAGGCCGAGATCGTAACCCAGGACCCGGCGGCGCCGGCCGCCGCGGTCCAGAACCAGCAGCCAGCCGTCGGCGCGAATATCCAGCGCGATCCCGCGCTCGCTGCAATAGCGCTTGATGATCTCGACGAGGAGCCGTTGACCGTTAATCATTGCTCAAGGATTGGGCCGCGCCTACGGAATTTAAATGCTGGACCAGCAGGGTTTCGGCAAGTAAATTGCGGGAAATCGTTCGTATACAAACGACCTTCTTTCGAACCTGGAATGATCCCAAATCGGCATGCATTTGATCGTGATCAATTGTGCACTGCCGCGGGTTGATTATCTCTCGTTTTCGCGTACATCAGACGCGAAATTCGCGAGACAGAACAGGGCTTTCTGCTGTCCCTGCTCAAGACGAGATGTTTCTTTCAACTTTGGCCAGAGCGAAAAAACAAACGACATGAGCGCGTTCTATCGAGAGAAAGTTCTTTCTGTCCAGCACTGGACCGACACCCTCTTCTCCTTCCGTTCCACCCGCGACGCCGGTTTCCGTTTCCAGAACGGGCAGTTCGCCATGATCGGCCTCGAGGTCGAGGGCCGGCCGCTGCTGCGTGCCTACAGCATGGCCAGCGCCAATCACGAGGAGGAGCTGGAATTCTTCAGCATTAAGGTGCAGGACGGTCCACTGACCTCCCGCCTGCAGAAGATCAAGGAAGGCGACACGATCCTGGTCGGCCGCAAGGCCACGGGAACGCTGATCACGGACAATCTGCTCCCCGGTAGCCGACTGCTTCTCCTGTCCACCGGCACGGGCCTTGCGCCGTTCGCGAGCCTGATCAAGGACCCCGACGTCTATGATCGGTTCGAGCAGATCGTGCTGGTCCATGGCTGCCGTCAGGTCGCCGAGCTCGCCTATGGCGAGACCGTGGTCGAGAAGCTGCGCGAGGACGAGCTGTTCGGGCCGCTGCTCTCCGAGAAGCTCGCCTATTATCCGACCGTGACCCGCGAGCCGTTCCGCAACCGTGGCCGCATCACCGACCTGATCTCCTCCGAGCAGCTGTTCAACGATCTCGGCCAGCCGCCGCTCAACATCGAGACCGACCGCATCATGATGTGCGGCAGCCCGGCGATGCTGGAAGAACTCAAGACCATGTTCGAATCCGGCGGCTTCGCCGAAGGCAGCGGCAACACGCCGGGCCATTTCGTGATCGAGAAGGCCTTCGTCGAGCGCTGATCGCTTCGCTCCTCGCGAGCCCTGATCCAAATATACCGCTTACGCCGCAACGCTTCCTCTCGGACGAGAGGAGGCGTTTTTCATTCGTGGCTCGCGCAGTCCTGCTCCTCCCGTCCAGCTATCGTCGCGCGCATGAGCGTGAGCGACATGCGGGTTGTCAGGCGGCAAGACCGACCCGGGTATCGCTGCGCTCACCCGGGCTACTCTTCGTGCCCCTTGACCCTGTTTCCTCAGACTCTACGCTTGTCTCCAAAGCTAGGGCCGAAGGCTCGACAGGCATCAAGAGGGGGAACGCCATGGATTCCATCGTTCGGCGGCAGACGCTCGGTGACCTCCTGCGCCGGAGCGCGGCGCGCAATCCCGACAAGCTCGCGGTGGTCTGCGGCGATACCGGGTGGTCCTACGCGGAATTTCACGGCATCGTCGACCGCCTGGCGGCCGGCCTTGCCGCGCGCGGCATCACCAAGGGTGAGCGCCTCGCCATTCTCGCTCGCAACTCCCATGCCTTCGTGGCGCTGCGCTTCGCACTGGCGCGGCTAGGGGCGGTGCTGGTGCCGATCAACTTCATGCTCAAGGCCGAGGAGGTCGCCTACATCCTGCGCCATGCCGGCGCGCGCATGCTCGCCACCGACACCGGCCTTGCGCCGCTCGCACGCGGGGCCGCAGCGCTGGTGCCCGCGATCGAGCAACTGATCTGGCTGCCGTCGGAGGCGCCGAGCGAGCGCCAGGGCGACATGATCGATTTTGCCGCGCTCGCGTCGTCGACCGACGAGCTTCCCGCAGTCGCGCTCGACGGCACTGATCTGGCGCAGATCGTCTACACCTCGGGTACGGAATCGCTGCCGAAGGGCGCGATGCTGACCCACGATGCGGTGATCTCGCAATATGTCAGCTGCGTCGTGGATGCCGAGATCGCATCTCATGACGTCGCGCTCAATGCACTGCCGCTCTATCACTGCGCCCAGCTCGATGTGTTCTTCGGTCCCTCGATCTATGTCGGCGGCACCAACATCATCACGGCGTCCCCTGCGCCCGACAATCTGCTGCCGCTGATCGCGAAATTCCGCATCACCTCGTTCTTCGCGCCGCCGACCGTGTGGATCTCGCTGCTGCGCTCGCCACTGTTCGACCGCACCGATCTCTCGTCCTTGCGCAAGGGCTATTACGGCGCCTCGATCATGCCGGTCGAGGTGCTGCGCGAGCTCAAGCAGCGGCTGCCGGAGGTGCGGCTGTGGAATCTCTACGGCCAGACCGAGATCGCGCCGCTGGCGACCATGCTCGGACCCGACGACCAGTTGCGCAAGCCGGGCTCCTGCGGCCGCGCCGTGCTCAATGTCGAGACGCGCGTGGTCGACGATGCCATGAACGACGTGCCGCCTGGCGTCGTCGGCGAGGTGGTGCATCGCTCGCCGCATCTGATGCTCGGCTATTTCCACGATGACGAACGCACGCAAGCGGCCTTCCATGGCGGCTGGTTTCATTCCGGCGACCTCGCCACCATCGACGCCGAGGGCTACATCACCATCGTCGATCGCAAGAAGGACATGATCAAGACCGGCGGCGAGAACGTCGCCAGCCGCGAGGTCGAGGAGGCGCTCTATTTGATCCCGGAAGTCTCCGAGGTCGCCGTGATCGGCCTGCCGCATCCGCGCTGGGTCGAGGCGGTGGTGGCGGTCATCGTGGTCAAGCCCGGCTGCGCGCTGACCGAGGCGCAGGTGCTGAGCGAGGTGCAGTCCCGGCTGGCTTCGTTCAAGACGCCCAAACGCATCGTCTTCGTCGAGGCGCTGCCGAAGAATCCGAGCGGCAAGCTCTTGAAGCGGCAGCTTCGAGAGATGCATGCCGGACTTTTCACGGAGGCGTGAGCGCTGGCAGCGAGCGGGTCGACTTTCCCAATTCGAACGCCGGCATGGCTGGCTTTGCGCCGCAAAATCCAGGGAAGCCTTCCTGCTGGATTGATTCCTCGCGGCAAGATTGGATAGCGTTTGTCCGAATGGCCCTGTCATACCCATGACCGCGGCCCCGGATAGTACCGGATAGATCAGGTCTGCGACGCCGGTCCATCGTGCGGCCTCCGTTATCGGGAGGCTGTCGATGGCCTTCGCTCGGGGGATGTCATGGAAACGCTGCTGCTTCCGTTTTCGCCACGCTTCATCGTGCTGACGATCTGCGCTGTCGTGACGGCCCTATTGTTGATTCTCGGGATCTTCGACCACAAGGTGTTCGATTTTCTGCTGGCGCCGCTTCTGATCTTCGGCGGGCTCACGCTGCTCGGCATCCGCGATCTGACGCAGCAGAGCCACGCGGTGCTGCGCAACTATCCGATCGCTGCGCATATGCGCTTCCTGTTCGAAGAGATCCGCCCCGAGATGCGGCAGTATTTCTTCGAGAGCGAGAAGGACGGCATGCCGTTCTCGCGCGACACCCGCGCCGTGGTCTATCAGCGTGCCAAGATGGTGCTCGACAAGCGCCCATTCGGCACTCAGGAGGACGTCTATCGCGACGGCTATGAGTGGCTGCACCACTCGGTAGCGCCGAAGCCGCATGCGAAGGAGAAATTCCGGATCACGATCGGCGGGCCCGATTGCGCCAAGCCCTATTCGGCCTCCGTGTTCAACATCTCGGCGATGAGCTTCGGCGCGCTCAGCCCCAACGCGGTGCGCGCGCTCAATGGCGGCGCCAAGAAGGGCGGCTTCGCGCATGACACCGGCGAGGGCGGCTTCAGCCCCTATCATGCCGAAATGGGCGGCGACATCATCTGGGAGATCGGCTCCGGCTATTTCGGCTGCCGGCACCGTGACGGCAGCTTCGATCCGGAGGCGTTCGCGCGGGTCGCGAGCCTGGACCAGATCAAGATGGTCGAGCTCAAGATGAGCCAGGGGGCGAAGCCCGGCCATGGCGGCGTGCTGCCGGCTGCGAAAGTCTCGGCAGAGATCTCCAAGATCCGCGGCGTCGCGATGGGCGAGGACTGCATCTCGCCGGCCGCGCATCGCGCTTTTTCAACGCCGATCGGAATGATGCAGTTCATCGGCGAGATGCGACGCCTCTCCGGCGGCAAGCCGGCCGGGTTCAAGCTTTGCATCGGCCACTCCTGGGAATTCCTGGCGATCTGCAAGGCGATGCTGGAGACGGGCATCTATCCCGATTTCATCGTGGTCGATGGCAATGAGGGCGGCACCGGCGCGGCGCCGCTGGAGTTCATGGACCATTTGGGCATGCCGATGCGCGAGGGCGTCAGCTTCGTGCACAACGCGCTGGTCGGCCTGAACATCCGCGACCGCATCAAGATCGGCGCCTCTGGCAAGATCGCGACCGCCTTCGACATGGCGCGGGCGATGTCGATCGGCGCCGACTGGTGCAATTCGGCGCGCGGCTTCATGTTCGCACTCGGCTGCATCCAGTCCTTGAGCTGTCACACCGACCGCTGTCCGACCGGCGTCACGACCCAGGACCCCACGCGCAGCCGCGCGCTGGTGGTGCCGCACAAGCTCGAGCGCGTCTACAACTATCACACCGCGACGTTGCACGCGCTGACCGAGCTGATCGCGGCTGCCGGCCTCGAGCATCCGCAGGATCTGCGGCCGATCCATTTCTCGCAGCGCACCTCGACCACGGAGGTGTCGACCTTCGCAAAGCTCTATCCGCCGCTGCGGCCGGGTGAATTGCTCGAAGGTACCGAGGACGTCCGCTACCGAGACGCCTGGGCGATGGCGCGGCCGGACACGTTCGCGCCGGTGATGTAGTCGACGAGAGCCGGCGCCCCACACTCCGCTGTCGTCCCGGGCAAGCGCAGCGCAGACCCGGGACCCATAATCACAGGCGGTAGTTAGCAGGTAAGGTATCGGCCCGATTGCCTCACAGCACGGCCGCGGCGTATGGGTCCCGGATCGGCGCTCGCTTTGCTCGCTTGCCCGGGACGACAGTTGAGGATGGAGCGGCGCCGATACCCCAGCCGATATCAGTGCGGGTTCTCCAGACTGAATGTCTCCGACTGCTCGTCATAGGCGAACAGCTCGGCATAGCGGCCCCAGGAGACGATCGTCTCCAAAGTCTCGTCGGCATATTGCTCGGACATGTAGTCCTCGAGCTCGATGCGGAATCGCGCAGCGGGCGCGGTGTGCGAGGGCCGATCGTCGAGCACGCGCCGGATCAGACCGATCAGCGGCACGTTCTCGGTCAGGTGCTGGGCGAACAGCTTCTTGCGCTCGTCGGTTTCCAGATGCGCGAAGCGCTTGCCGGCCTCGGTGAGATTGAGATCGCCCTCGCTGAGCTGGGCGAAGCGCAAGAGCTGCAGCGCTTCCGCCAGCGGGAAGATCTCGTCGACCTCGAGCTGCAGATGGCCTGCCAGCACCGGCAAATCGGCGTGGCCATTATAGGGCTCGCCCGCCAGCGTTTCGATCAGGCCGGAGATCGAGTTCGACCCGACATGGCTCAACACCATGCCAACGCCAGGGCCAGGCGCTCCTTCGGCGCTCGGCGCCTTCGGCTCGGGCCGCTGGGTCATGCGGGCATAGAGGCTGTCGACGAGTTGGCGGAACGCGGGATCGAGCCGGTTGCGCGGATGGGCGAGGTCGACCTTGAACTCGGCGGCGACGCGGCCGGGGTTCGAGGAGAACACCAGGATGCGATCGCACATCAACACCGCCTCCTCGATGTTGTGCGTCACCATCAGCACCGACTTGATCGGTAGCCGTCCATCGATCCAGAGGTCGACGAGATCGGTGCGCAGCGTCTCGGCGGTGAGCACGTCGAGCGCGGAGAACGGCTCGTCCATCAGCAGGAGGTCGGGATGCACCACCAGCGCGCGGGCGAAGCCGACGCGCTGGCGCATGCCGCCGGACAGCTCCTTCGGATAGGCCGATTCGAAGCCATCGAGGCCGATCAGGTCGATCGCGGCCAGCGCGCGCTTGCGCCGCTCGGCGCTGTCGATGCCAAGCGCCTCCAGCCCGAGCTCGACGTTCTGCAGCACCGTGAGCCAGGGAAACAGCGCGAACGACTGGAACACCATGGCGACGCCGTCGGGCGGACCTGCGATGGCCTCGCCGCGGCATGTCGCTTCGCCCGATGACGGCGAAACGAGACCAGCGATGATGCGTAGCAAGGTCGACTTGCCGGAGCCGGAGCGGCCGAGCAGGCCGACGATCTCGCCGGCGCGGATCGACAGATCTACCTTCTCCAGCACGAGGAGATCCTCGCCGCTGCCCTTGGGAAACAGCCGGCTGACGCTCTTGATGTCGATCAGCGGTGCCTGCTTGACCTGGTCGCGCATGAAATATCTCCCGGATCAGCCGAGCCGCAGCCGGCGTTCGCCGAAGGCATAGAGCGGCCGCCACAGCAGCCGATTGAACAGGGTCACCAGAATGCACATCACGGCGATGCCGAGCACGACGCGTGGAAAATCGCCGGCTTCGGTCGCCTGCGCGATATAGGCACCGAGACCGGCGGCGGTGAGATGCGTATCTCCCCAGCTCGCAACCTCGGCGACGATCGAGGCGTTCCACGAGCCGCCCGAGGCGGTGATGGCACCGGTGATGTAGTAGGGGAAGATGCCGGGCAGCACCACCTTGGCCCACCAGCGCCAGCCCTTCAGGTGCAGGCTCGCGGCAGCTTCCTTGAGGTCGGACGGAAAGGCGCTGGCACCGGCGATGACGTTGAACAGAATGTACCATTGCGTGCCCAGGATCATCAGCGGGCTCAGCCAGACATTGGGGTTCAGTCCAAAACGGACGATCAGCACGACGAACACAGGAAAGGCGAGGTTGGCGGGGAAAGCCGCCAGGAACTGCGCGAGCGGCTGCACGCGCTCGGCGAGCTTCGGCCGCAGCCCGATCCACACGCCCACCGGCACCCAGATCAGCGAGGCCAGCGCGATCAGCACCACGACCCGCAGCAGCGTGATCAGGCCATAGCCGACCGCGGCGGCGATGTCCGAAAAGCCGAGCGTCGCGGCAAGATAGCGCCAGGTCTGCCAGCCGGCATAGGCGCAGCCGATGACGATGACGGCAATCCACAGCGTATCGATCAGGCGCTGCGGCGGACCCTGACGCAGCGGTGCATGCCAGGCCGCTGGCCAGTCGATGCGCAGGTTGGAGAAGGTGCGGTTGACGGCCGAGAAAGGCAGCCCGATCGATCGCAGCGCGCGGGTGCGCCTGAACAGATCGAGCATCCACGAGGTCGGCGGATTGCCGGATGCCGTCTGCTCGAAGCGGAATTTATCGGCCCAGGCCACGATCGGCCGGAACAGCAGCTGATCGTAGACGATGATGACCAGCAGCATGGTCAGGATCGCAAAGCCGATCGCGACGAGGTTCTTCTGCTGGATCGCGAGCGCGACATAGGAGCCGATGCCGGGCAAAGTGACGGTGGTGTTGCCGACAGTGATGGCTTCGGACGCCACCACGAAGAACCAGCCGCCCGACATCGACATCATCGTGTTCCAGATCAGGCCGGGCATTGCGAAGGGCACGTCGAGCCGCCAGAAGCGCTGCCAGCCGGACAGGTGGAAGCTCTGCGTCGCCTCCTCCAGATCCTTCGGCACATTGCGCATCGACTGGTACATGGAAAACGTCATGTTCCAGGCCTGGCTGGTGAAGATCGCGAACACGCAGGCGAGCTCCGCGCCCAGCACCCTGCCGGGAAACAGGTTCATGAAGAACACGACGGTGAAGGTGAGAAAGCCGAGGATCGGCACCGACTGCAGAATGTCCAAGAGCGGGATCAGGACCATCTCGGCACGGCGGCTCTTGGCGGCGAGCGCCGCATAGACGAAGGTGAAGACCAGCGAGCAGACGATCGCGAGCAGCATCCGGAGCGTGGTGCGTAGCGCGTAGAGCGGCAGATGCGACGGATCGAGCGTGACAGGCGCGCTGTCGAGCGCGGACAGCGGCAACGTGGTCTGCTCGCCGCCATAGACGATCAGCACCATGGCGCCGATCACGATGATCAGCGCGACGAGGTCCCAAATGTTGGGCCGGACCGCATGGCCCAGCGTGCTGGCGCGGATGTCTTGCAGGAACATGGCAGCGGTCTCGTTCGGTTGTCCCGCGAAAGCGTCTCCTTCTCATGGGGCGGCGGGTCTGTTCAAGCCGGCGCAGCGGTGTTAGCCCAGTTGCGTGTTTTGTGAAGGTTTTATGATGAGGTGTGCACCTCAAGCGCACGAAGGCTGCCTCACAAGAGGTCGTCACGCCCGCGAAGGCGGGCATCCAGTACGCCGCGCTTTTCGGTCTCGACGACTGGCTGCTCTGGAAGACTGGATCACCCACCTTCGCGGGCTTGACAGTTGTGGAGGTAAGACCAGCGGGCTTCAGGCAACAGGAAATCTATCCCACATTCGGCTCTTCGGCCTCCAGCCTTGTTGCCAGAATCTTGTCGATCCGCCGTCCGTCGAGGTCGACGATCTCGAAGCGCCAGCCCTCGAGGTCGAAACTGTCACCCACCTCCGGGACGCTGCCGAAGTGCTGCAGCACGAGGCCGGCGACGGTGTGATAGCCGGGATGCTCCGGCACGGCGATCGACAGCAGATCGGAAAACTCGTCGAGCGGCATCCAGCCGGAGACCAGAAGCGAGCCGTCGGCACGACGCACATAGGCCGGCTCCGGCGGGCCTTCCTCCGACGAAAATGCGCCGACGATCGATTCCAGGATGTCGGCTGCAGTGACGACACCTTCGAACGAGCCATACTCGTCGTGGACCAGGCCCATATGCACCGGTGCGCCTTTCAGGATCGCGATCACGTCGCGGGCGTCGACCGATGACGGGATGATCGGCACCTCGCGCACCAGGCTCCTGAGGTCGGGCGTCTCCTCGCGCAAGTAGGCATCGAGCAGGTCCTTGGCCTGCAGCACGCCGATCGGATGGTCACGCGAGCCGTCGGACACCGGCAGCCGCGAATGCGGGCTTTTCGCGAAGGTCTGGCGAATGGTCTTGGGATCGTCATTGAGGTCGATGACGTCGACCTCGGGACGCGGCGTCATGACGGCGCCGACAGGGCGGTCGCCAAGCCGCATCACGCCGGCGATCATCTCCTTCTCGCCCGGCTCGAGCACGCCGGCGGTCTCGGCCTCGCGCACCAGATGATGGATCTCCTCCTCCGAGACCTTCTCACCAGCATCGCCGCGACGGCCGAGCAGCGCCAGGATGAGCTTGCCGGACACGTCGAGCAGCACGACCAGCGGCAGCGAAACCTTGGATAATATCTGCATCGCCGGCGCGACACGCACCGCGATGGCCTCGGGGTCGCGTAGCGCAAGCTGCTTCGGGACCAGCTCGCCGACGATCAAGGTCGCATAAGTGATGCTGGTGACCACGAGTCCGACGCCGACGATGTCGGCGACGGATCCGGAGAGGCCGAAGCCGACCAGCCAGGACGATAGGCGTTGGCCGAGCGTGGCGCCGGAAAACGCACCTGAGAGGACGCCGACCAGCGTGATGCCGATCTGCACGGTCGAGAGGAACTTGCCGGGATCCGAGGCCAGGGCCAGCGCGCGCCGGGCGCCGGCGACACCTTTTTCGGCCAGCAGCGCCAAGCGGGCCGGCCTCGACGACACGATCGCCAGCTCCGACATCGAGAGCAGGCCGTTGACCACAATCAGGATGAGGATGATCGCAAGTTCGACTGAGAGCATTCGGTTATGAAGGTGGGTTCCGGGACCGGCATGCGACGGACATGAGCCGCATCATATAGCAACGCGCAGCCGCTGTGGCGCGTGATCGGGCCAAATTGCCGCATGGTGTCGAGGCATTGTTAGGGAGGCTTACGTCGCAGGAACGTCAGGGCGGCGGGATCTTACGCAGGCTGCGGTGCGCTCCCTCTCCCCGTTCTTTACGGGGTTCGCGACGAGCTTCGCTCGCGCCGGGAGGGCTGGGGTGAGGGGCAGACGCGCGAGCGGTGTGAGTGTTGGGACCTGTACCCCCTCACCCGGATTGCATCTTGCGATGCAATCCGAGCTCTCCCCGCATCCGCCTTCGCTCTTCGAGCTACGGCGGACGAGAGCGGGGCGAGGTTAAGAGAGAGCGTGCCAAGTCGACACAGCGCGGCTAAGCCCCCTCCAGCCGCCAAGCAGCCTCAAAACTCCCCGTGGAGTCGTCCCGAGAAGATCGAGACCGGGCCGCGGTCTGCATTGTAGGCGGGGTTGGCGATGAACTGATAGTCGGCCGTCAATGTCACGCCTTTCCTGAGCTGATAGGCGTAGTACGCCTCGACGATCTGCTCGGGCTGATAGTTCAGCCGGCCATCGCCGATCAGAAGCCCAGTGCCGCCGGCGGCGAGGAAGTCGCGATGCGCGGCGGACAGTCCGTTGATCGCGCCGCCGATGCCGATCGTATCATCCGGCCGTCCCCAACGGCCGCCCTTGATCGACACCCCGCCGGACAGGCTGCGGTCGATGTCAGTGAACGACAGGATCTCGGTCTGGCCGTTGTTCCAGCTGGCGCGGGCAAACACACCGACATCGGTTGCGACCTGCTGCTCGAGATTGGCGTAGAAGCCGTATTTCGGATTGACGTGGCGAATGCTCGCCATCACGTCGTTGATGTCGAGCGAGGGGTCCGCGGCCGCGATCCCCAGCGCCTGACGATAATTGCCGGTGACGCCCTGATTGCCGAACACGCCGAGCCGGAGCTTGCCAGGCTGATCGAAGATGGTGTGGCGCTCCTCGAACTCGACTACGGTGCCTTCGCCCTTGAAGGTCAAGATGTCGCTGTTCGGCTGTGAAGGCACCTGCAGCACCGCGGCACGGATAGCCCAATCCTTGCGATTGAGCTCGATCATCGCGCCGTTGGTATAGCCCGGCAGGTCGGCCGGGAAGTCATAGGCCGTCGATCCCCACAAGGCCCAGTTCATGAAATCGGCGCGCGGATCATGCGCATAGGAATTGTTGTCGAAGAAGTCGCCGACGGCGAAGCGGCCCACCACAAGCGTCACGCGATCGATGTCGCGCTTGCCCGCCAGTTGGTTCGGGCCGTCGGCCACATCCTCCTGTCCGCCGCCGAGACCGAAGGTCTGCTTGAAGTAATAGCGCTGTGGACGAATGCGGGGATAGGCGGCACCGGCCTTCTGTGCCTCGCCGTTCGGGAAGCCGGCGATGCCGACCGTGCCGTTCAGGCCAAAGCCTTGCGCCACTTCCGGGTCGAAATAGAACTCGCCGCCATCCCACAAACGAAACCCAAGAAATGCGGTCGTGGTCCACGTGGACTGGAGCTGGCCTCGACCAGGAAGGCTGTTCGTGCCGGCATAGGGCGAGCGGAACGAAGGATAGGCTTGCGGCAGGAAGGTCGTCTGGGCGTGGACGTTCCAATCATCGGAGTCGGGAAGCGCAGGCTTGGCTTGACCTGCGGTCGCGCGCGCCCAGAGCTGGTCGCCGAACTGATAGTTGAGGCCGAACTTGACGAGATGAAGCTTGGGATCGACCGCGACGCCCGGCAGCCCGAAGCCGCCGAGATTGTACGTCTGCTGCGCCAGCGCGACGTAGTCGTATTCGGCCTTGGCGGTCCAGTTGCCGCTGACCGCGAATTCGAGGCCGAGGCCCGCGGTCCAGCCGACATGGTCATGTCCCACCACCGCTCCGCCGCCGTCATTGACGTCGGCATGCGTATGTCCCCAGGCGAAGCCGCCGGTGACGTAAGGCAGCCAGCGATGGAAGGCGTAGCCGACTCGGCCACGCAACGTTCCGACGTAATCGAGCATGGTGTTGAAGGGCGCCGGCCGCAGCCGGGCAAAAGCCGGCTGATCGAGCGGGCCGGCAAACGTCGCATCGGCCTCGACGCCAAGGACGAGATGGTCGCCGATCCGCCTGTTGTAGCCGACCTGATAGCCCCCGAGCAGGCCGGCGACGCTATGTGGAAACACCACGCCTTGCAGCGGCAGCGCATTGGCGCCGGAACCGAGGCTGCCGCCGCCATAGCCGAAATGGCCGCCGACAAAGAAGCCGGTCCAATCATAGACGAGGCTGGCGGCCTTGGCCTTCAGCGGCAGGGTCTTGGGCGACAAGTCGGCCGCCGCGGCTGGTCCCATCAGTGCGAGCATCCCGAGCGCGGAAGCGGCCAGGGTCCTGTCCCATCTCGGGCTGCGATCTGACATCTTGCGGGCGTCGGTCACGGAACCAGTGTGGTGCGTGATTCCGTCACAGCAGATTTGCCCGCGCATTGTCATCAACGAATCGGCTGCGGCCAGTAAAGAACTCCCCAGGCGTTGGCCCGCCACGCAGGGGGATGAGGCGAAATTCCTCAACGATCGCAGCATGCTTATTGCAACTAATTCGCAATATCAACTGAGCGGCAACAATCGTCGCCTCGTTCGCACGGCTCTGTAACATTCGTGCAACAGGTCGCGGGAAGCCGCATAGGGGCATAGCCCAAAGCCGGCCCATGCCTCTCCCCGCATCCTCCTTCGCCCTCAGGGCTTCGGCGGACAAGATCGGGGCGAGGTTGGAGCGAGCATGCCACTCGGTCCGGGCCAGGAACGACGCTCAGCCCCGCGCGCCCGGGCCGTCACCTAGCCTTCCCGCGTCGAATTGATCGACGTCCGCGAGCAGCTCGCAAAAGGCGCGGGCGCCGTGTTCGAGCAGTGCCTCGCCTTTTTCGGCACTGGCTTGCGTGGCATCGCCGACCGCGCCGCTCGCATTGAGATCCTGCGCCTGCCAGGCCAGCGGTGCCGGACGCTGCGTCGACAGATGCCGATAGGTCGTTGCCATATCGCTGCCAGCGGAGTGGAAAGGCCCGAGCTTGTCAGTGCCGACCAGCGTCGGGTGTGCTGCCAGCATGATCGAGGTTTCGACCGCGCCGCCATGAATGCCGTGACGCAATTCGTCCGGATCGAACAGCCCGTCCGGTGCGCCGAAGCGCGACCACGAGGTGGTGACCACCAGCATGCGGTGGAATGCGCGCAGGTCCTGCGCCACCAGCGACATCGCCGCGCTGTTGCCGCCATGGCTGGTGACGATGACGAGCTTCCTGATCCCGGCTCGCGCCACGCTCTCGCCGATCGCCATCCAGCTGTTCAGCGCCACCTCCGCCGGCAAGGTCAGGGTGCCCGGGAAATCGATATGCTCGGTGGAGATGCCGATTGGCTGCGTCGGCAGGAACGTCACCGGTAAATCCGCCGCGAGCTGCGTACGGACGCGTGCCAGATAGGCCTCCGCGATCATCACGTCGGTGCCAACAGGCAGATGCGGGCCGTGCTGCTCGGTCGCGGCCAGCGGCAGCACCGCGATCCAGCCGGCGGCTACAAGCCTGTCGATCGCGGGCCAGTGAAGTTCGGCGAAGTCGCGGGGCGGGGTGGTCATCGCAGGTGGTTTCTTTCGGGCGTCGGGCAGGGTAGTTATCCGCCACATCTGCGATAACGCAGATGGATCGAAATGGCATCATGGCCAGAGGAAGCCAGGGAGTCCAATCATGTCGCAGGCGCTTTTCGCGCGAATGTTAATGGCGGCTTTGCTGGTAGCCGCCGCCGTGCTGTCGCCTGCCGCGGCCCAGACGCTGGACAAGGTCTCCTTCGGCACCAACTGGGTCGCCGAGGGCGAGCAGGGCGGCTTCTTCCAGGCGGTCGCCGACGGCACCTACAAGCAATATGGGCTGGATGTCACGATCGTGCCGGGCGGGCCGAACGAGAACAACCGCATGCTGCTGATCGCCGGTAAGATCGACTTCTTCCTCGCCGCGAACACGCTGATGGGCTTCGATGCCGTCGCCAACAACGTGCCTGTGGTGTCGGTCGCCGCGATGTTCCAGAAGGACCCGCAGGTATTGCTGACCCATCCGGAATCTGGGGTCACCAAGCTCGAGGACCTGAAGCCGCTGACGCTGTTCGTCTCCAAGGAGGGCATCGCCAGCTACTATCAATGGCTGAAATCCGAATACGGCTTCTCCGAGAAGAACGTTCGGCCCTATACGTTCAACCCTCAGCCCTTCATCGCCACGCCGAACAGCGCGATGCAGGGTTATGTCACCTCCGAGCCGTTCGCGGTCGAGCGCGCCGCGGGCTTCAAGCCAGGTGTCATCCTGCTCGCCGACAACGGCTTCAACACCTACTCGACCCTGATCGAAACCCGCCGCGACCTGATCGACAAGAAGCCGGACCTGGTGCAGCGCTTCGTCGATGCCTCCATCGTCGGCTGGTATCACTACATCTATGGCGACAATTCCGCTGGGAATGCCATGATCAAGAAGTTCAATCCGGAGATGACCGACGATCTCCTGGCCAACTCGGTGACCAAGATGAAGGAGTACGGCATCGTCGATTCCGGCGACTCCTTGCGTGACGGCATCGGTGCCATGACCGATGACCGTGTCGCCAGCTTCTTCGACAAGATGGTGCGTGCCGGCGTGGTGAAGGCGAACGTCGATTATCGCAAATCCTACACGCTGCGCTTCGTCAACAAGGGCGTCGGCCTCGACCTGCGCCCGAAGGACGAGCCGAAAAGCCAGCCGAAGCCGGACCAGAAGAAGTAGACCAGCGCGTTCATGGAAGCGTTCCCTCCGAACAGTTCAGACGGCAGCGCCTCCGGGTTTGCTGTCGAGCTCAGTGACGTCACCAAGATCTACGAGTCTGGCGTCATGGCGCTCGGCCCGCTCGATCTGCGCGTCGGCAGGGGCGAGTTCCTTTCGCTGCTCGGGCCTTCCGGTTGCGGCAAGTCGACCGCGCTGCGGTTGATCGCGGGGCTGACCGCGCCGACCACCGGGCGCGTCGCATTGGCGCCCCGCGCGGATGCGGCGTTGTCGGGACATCGCATCGGCTTCGTGTTCCAGGAGCCGACGTTGATGCCCTGGACGTCCGTGCGCGACAATGTCGCCCTGCCGCTGAAGCTCGCCGGCGTTGCCAATACGGAGGCGCGGCCGCGGATCGAGGAGGCGCTGGCGCAGGTCGGCCTTGCCGAGTTCGCGGATCGCTATCCGCGCGAGCTTTCCGGCGGCATGAAGATGCGGGTGTCCCTGGCGCGCGCGCTGGTGACGCGGCCCGAGATCCTCCTGATGGACGAGCCGTTCGCGGCGCTCGACGAGATCACCCGCTTTCGCCTCAATGACGATCTGCTGGCGCTGTGGCGCAGCCTGCGCATGACCGTCATCTTCGTCACCCATTCGGTGTTCGAATCCGTCTATTTGTCGCAGCGCGTGCTGGTGATGACGGCGCGTCCCGGACGGCTCAGCTTCGAGACGCGTGTCGAGAGTGACGAGCCGCGCAACAGGGCCTTCCGGACCTCGCTCGCCTATGCCGATTATTGCCGCGGCGTGTCGGAGGCCTTGGCGCCGGCCTATGCCGGAGCGCTGTCGCTATGAGCACCGCGCCCGTCCGGGACGGTGCGGCAGGCCATCAGCGCGTGCTCGGCGTGCTGCTGCCCGGCATCGTGCTCGCGCTTGGCCTTGTGCTCTGGGAGCTCGTGGTCGAGCTCAATGATGTCAAGCCTTACGTGCTGCCGGGGCCGATCCTGGTGACGCAGACACTGATCGCCGATTGGGGCGTTCTGTCGGACTCGCTGGTCACGACGCTGATCACGACGTTCGAAGGCTTCATTGCGGCGGCGATCGGCGGAATCGCGCTCGCGCTGCTGTTCAACCTGTCGCGCCGGCTTGAACTTGCGCTGTTTCCTTACGCCATCGTGCTCCAGGTGACGCCCGTCATCGCGATCGCGCCGCTGCTCCTGATCTATCTGCCGCAGCAGACCGCGGTCGTGGTCTGCGCCTGGATCGTGGGATTCTTTCCGGTGCTCTCGAACACGGCGCTCGGGCTGAAATCGATCGATCGCAATCTTGCCGGCCTGTTTCAGCTCTATGGCGCCTCGCGCTGGCAGCGGCTCAGATTGCTGGAATTGCCGTCGGCGCTGCCGTTCATTCTCGGTGGCCTGCGCATTGCCGGCGGCCTGTCGCTGATCGGCGCGGTGGTTGCCGAAATCGCGGCCGGCAGCGCCGGTGCCGGTTCCGGCCTTGCCTATCGCATCGCCGAGTCAGGCTATCGTCTCAACATTCCGCGCATGTTCGCGGCATTGTTTCTGTTGTCGGTGGCCGGGATTGTCATCTATGGGCTGCTGGCGCTAGTTTCCCACCTCGTTTTGCGGCGCTGGCATGAAAGCGCGCTTGGAAAGGACAACTGATGGCTGCAGCACCTATCTCGTCGGAAAAGGTCGACCTTTTGATCTACGGGCCGCTGCGGCCGATCCTGGAAACGGGCTTTCCGGACAATTTCAACGTCCACAAGGCGGAGACGCGCGCCGATCTGGAGCGGCTGCCGGCTGAGGTGCTGGGCCGGATCCGCGGCGTTGCGGTGACCTATCACACCGTGAAGACCGACGCGGAGGTCATGGCGCTGCTGCCGAAGCTCGAGATCGTCGCGAGCTTCGGCGTCGGTTACGACCACGTCGCCGCCGCGCATGCCGGCCAGCACAACATCGTCGTCACCAACACGCCCGACGTGCTGACCGAGGAGGTCGCCGACGTCGCGCTCGGGCTCCTGATCGCCACCTTGCGCGAGTTCATCACGGCGGACCAGTACGTGCGGTCGGGCGAATGGACCCGCCAGAACTATCCGCTCAGCAAGGGCTCGCTGCGCGACCGCAAGGTCGGCATGGTGGGCATGGGCCGGATCGGCCAGGCCATCGCACGCCGGCTCGACGCCTCGCTGGTGCCGGTGGTGTATCACTCGCGCAAGCCGGCCGCCGGTGTCGCCTACCAGCACTATCCCGACCTGATCGAGATGGCGAAGGCGGTCGATACGCTCGTCGTCATCGTGCCCGGCGGCGCCGGCACCAACAAGATGATCAATGCCGAGGTGCTCAAGGCGCTCGGCCCGCGCGGCGTCGTCGTCAACGTGGCGCGCGGCTCTGTTGTGGATGAGCAAGCTCTGATCGCCGCGCTGAAGTCGGGAGATATTCTCGCCGCCGGCCTCGACGTGTTCGAGAAGGAGCCGAGCGTGCCGGCGGAGCTGATCGGCATGAAGAACGTCGTCGTGCTGCCCCATATCGGCTCGGCCTCGATCGTCACGCGCAATGCCATGGATCAGCTTGTGGTCGACAACATCAAGGCCTGGTTCGCAGGCAAGGCGCCGCTGACGCCCGTTGCGGAAACACCCGTGAAAGGTCGCTGATGTCCCGCTCCCCGCTGCCGATCATGGCCGTGCTGTTGGCGGTTCTGCTTGCGCCGCTCGCACAGGCGCAGGACGCCGCCAGCCTGCGCAAAGAGATGATCGGCCAGTGGGAGCTCGCCACCACGGACCGCAGCAAGACCTGCGTGGTGACGTTAAAGAACGACGCCTCGCCGCGGGGCCTCAAGCTCGAGCTCGAGCCCGGATGCCCCGCCGCGCTGCCCTTCACCAAGGACATCGCCGCCTGGAGCATCAAGGGCCTCGACATCGTCCGATTGCAGGATGCCAGCGGTGAGGCCGTGCTCGACCTCACCGAGGTCGAGACCGGCATCTTCGAGGGCGTGCGCCAGAACGAGGGAGTCTACATCCTGCAGAACCTCGCTGCCGCGCGCTCGCTCGCCAAATCGATGGACCAGATGATCGGCGACTGGGCCATGGTCCGCGGCAACGGCAACACGATCTGCGGCTTGACGCTGACCAACACCGACGCTGGCAACGACAATTTCCAGGTGTTCCTGAAGCCGAAGTGCGACGCCCTGGTCACGGCTTTCGCGCCGACGCAATGGCGGCTCGAGCATGGCCAGATCATCCTGTTCTCCGACAAGGGCGAGACCTGGCGGTTCGAGGCGGATGACAATGCGCAATGGCGCCTGGTTCCCGATAGCGCCGATCCGCTGATCCTGCTGCGGCAGTGAGCTGACGCGGGCGGCGCCCGGAATCGGTGAATGGAGCCATGGCATGACGACGATTCTTGCGATCGGGCTCGACCCGATCTCCGCCGATCTAGCGGCGTTTCCGCAATTTACGCCCGAGATGCTGCGCAGCTATATCGACGGCGAGCTCGACCGCGTCCGCGCCGCCGGCTTCGAGGTCGTGAGCTGCCTGATCGACGGCGGCGATACAGCCGCGGCCGTGGTTGCCGATACCCTGCGATCGCGCCGTTTCGACTGCGTGGTCATCGGCGCCGGCCTGCGGCTGCCGCCCGAGCAGCTCGTGCTGTTTGAGACCGTCGTCAATCTTGTCCATCGGCTTGCGCCCGATTGTCGCATCGCGTTCAACAGCCGTCCGGCCGATACGCTCGATGCGGTGCGGCGCGCCTTGAACGTGCCTTGATCTGCGGCAAAACCGTCGCGCGCGGGCGTGGTAGCGGGCCCGAAACGGAGGGAGTGGACATGATCCGAACGATGGGAATTGCGGCCTTGCTGGCGCTCTCGGTGGCCGCGCCGATTCACGAGGCGGCGGCGCAGGACGCGCTCGGCGGCGCCATCCTGGGCGGCGCCGGCGGCGCGATCATCGGCGGTGCGCTGGGCGGCGGCCGCGGGGCGGCGATTGGCGCGGTGCTCGGCGCCGGCACGGGTGCCGCAATCGCAGCCGAAGGCGAGCGCCGCCGCGGCGGCTATTACTATTATCACAGCGGCTGCTATCTGCAGCGCGCCGATGGCGCCTATGTCCGGGTGCATCCCCGTTACTGTTATTAGTCCGTAGGGACCGCAGCGCGCCGCGGCTCGCGGCGCGCTAGCTCCGCATCGCGCGCTGCAGCACCGGCATGAGCCGCGGGTCGTCGCAATGCGCGACATTGAAGCGCATCATGCCGGTGGCGGATTGCGCCGCGCTGAAGGCATTGCCGGGCGCCAGCACGACATTCTCTGCAAGCGCTGCGCGCGCCACTTGCGCGCAATCGCAGCCCTCGGGAAGGCTGCACCAGAGCTGGAAGCCGCCGCGCGGCATCAGCCATGGCGTGATGCCGATGCGCTTGAGCTTCTCGGCGGTGATGCGCCGCGCCCGCGCCAGCCGGCTGCGCAACTCCTCGATGTGCTTGCGATAGAAGCCGGCGGCAAGGACGCGCGCCAGCGTTTCGGTGGCGAATGCGCCCGGTCCGCCGAAGCCGGTTGCGATCTGCAGATCGATCAGGTCCTCGATCCAGTCGACGCGCGCGGCGATATAGCCGCAGCGCACCGATGCCGAGAGCGTCTTGGAGAAGCTGCCGATCAGGATCACCCGCGCCAGCCCGTCGAGCGCGGCCAGCCGCGGCGACGGTTCGGGCTCGAAGTCCGCAAAGATGTCATCCTCGACGATCGTCAGTCCGTGGGCCGCTGCGACATTCAACAGGCGGTGCGCGGCGTGCTGCGACAAGGTCGCGCCGGTCGGGTTATGCAGCGCAGCGTTGGTGATGTAGAGGCGCGGCTGCTCGGCGACGAGAACGGCTTCGAAGCGGGTGATATCAGGACCCGACGGCGTCATCGGCACGCCGACGATCCTCGCCTGATGCGCGCGCAGCAGCGCCAGGAAATTGAAGTAGCAGGGATCATCGACCATGACCGTGTCGCCCGGGCGCAGCAGCAGGCGGCAGATCAAATCGATTGCCTGCGTGCCCGAGGCGGTCAGCAGCAACTGCTCCGGCGGCGCATCGATGCCGATCCCCGACAGGCGCGCCAGCAGCAGTCGCCGCAGCGCTACCGAGCCGCGCGAACTGCCGTAATTGGTCAGGACATGGTCGTCGCCGCGCGCCAATCCTCGCAGCGCCCGGCGCAGTGCGGCCTGCGGCATCCAGTCCGGTGGCAGCCAGCCGCAGCCGGGCATCAAGGTCGTATCATCGGCATCGAGCGACTGGCGCGACACAAAGAACGGATCGACCGCGGGGGCGCGCCGCGGCTCGCTTTGCGCCAGCGCCAGCGGCGGCAGCGCGGTGGCCGAGACGAAAAAGCCGGAGCCGCGCCGCGCCCGGATCAGGCCTTCGGCGGCGAGCCGGTCATAGGCTTCCACCACGGTGGACGGCGATACTTTCATCGTCGCGGCAAGGCTGCGGATCGACGGCAGCCGGTCACCGGGGCCGAGCACACGGCTCGCCACGCGGGCGCGGATCACGGCCATCACTTCGGCGGTGCGGCCGCCTGCGGCGGACGATGGCGAAAGGTGCAAGTGTATGGTTCCGAGTGGCAGTACAGTTTGATGAAATTGTACTGCTCTGTGGCTGCCGGGACAAGCGCCTCGCCGTTATGGTCCGCCCAGAACAAGGACGGGCGAGATGAAATCATCAGTCGAAGGCTGGGGCAGCGGGCTTGTGGGCGTGGCGATCTTCAGCGCCTCCTTGCCGGCGACGCGCGTGGCCGTCGCCGGCTTTCCGCCGCTGTTCCTGACGGCGGCGCGCGCCGGCATCGCCGCGCTGCTCGGCGGCGCGCTGCTGCTGCTGCTCCGACAGGCGCGTCCTGCGCGCGCCGATCTTGGCTCGCTGGCCATCGTCGCGTTCGGCGTCGTGATCGGGTTTCCGCTGCTGACCGCGCTTGCGCTCCAGCACATCACCTCGGCGCATTCGATCGTCTTCGTCGGCCTGCTGCCGCTCGCCACCGCCATCTTCGGCGTGCTGCGCGGCGCGGAACGGCCGAAGCCGCTGTTCTGGCTGTTCTCGCTGCTGGGCAGCGCAGCGGTCGCCGGCTTTGCGCTGTCGAATGACGGGACCATGTCGCCGGCCGGCGATCTCCTGATGATCGCCGCGATCGTGCTGTGCGGCCTCGGCTATGCCGAAGGCGCGGTGCTGTCGCGAAGGCTCGGGGGCTGGCAGGTCATCTCCTGGGCGCTGCTGCTGGCCTCGCCCGTCATGCTGCTGCTCGCCATCGCGACCTGCCCGCCGTCATGGCGGGTAATCGAAATGCCGGCCTGGCTCGGGCTCGCCTATGTCTCGGTCTTCAGCATGCTGGTCGGCTTCGTGTTCTGGTATCACGGCCTTGCGCGCGGCGGCATCGCGAGTATCGGGCAATTGCAGCTGCTGCAGCCGTTCCTCGGTCTCGCCCTGGCTGGCCTTCTGCTGCACGAGCCGGTCGCCTTAGGCATGATCCTGGTGACCGGTCTCGTCGTCGTCTGCGTTGCGCTCGCGCGGCGATATGCCTGATCGCGATGTGAACCGATGAACGGCTGGCTCACTGTCCCGAGATCGGGTGAACCGGCGTAAAGCCGAGGACGTTCCTGCCGGCGGAACCGTAAAACCGCTCCTGAGCGAAGCCATGCTGCCGGGCCGTGTGGATATCGCGCAGCCGCCGCTGCAGCGGAGATGAATTCATGATCGCGCTCGACCCGCCCAGCGCGTAGCAGCCGCTCACCACATTGGTGCAGGCGGCATTCACCCAGGCGCTGCCCTGCAATCCTTCCGCCAAATCGGTGTTGCTATCGACCGTGCCGGCAACCGCCCGGGACCACTGGCTCTCAACCTGCATTCGGGTGAGTGCACGCGCGGCGCGCAGCTCGGCATTAAGCTTGCCCACTTCATGCTGGAATACCGCTGAGTCCTTCAGCTCCGTCGCTGCGAACAGCTGCCGTCGGCCGGAATTGGCCATGGCGACCAGATCGGCCATCGCGCCGCTGGCGATGCCGACCGCGACCGCGGCATGGAAGCTCGCATTGAACGGCATCACGTCGCTTTCGAGCGGTCCGGCCACGGCCGATTTTCCGCCGAACAGATTGAAAGCTTCCGCTTCCGGGACCTCGATGTTGTCGAGGACGACGTGATGGCTGCCGGTGCCGGTCAGGCCGACCGCCTGCCAGGTCTCCTCGATCCGCCAGCGGTCAGCAGGCAGCAGGAAGAGCTTGGTTTGCGGGCCGTGCTCCGTCATCACGGGCTGGCCGTCCTTGCAGACCACGCAATGCCCGCCGATCCATTGTGCGTTCTGGCAGCCGCTGGAGAAAGGCCAGCGACCGGAGACACGATAGCCGCCATCGATCTTCTCGGCTTGTCCCACAGGCGTCCCAACGCCCACAATCAGCGCGTCCGGATCGTTCCGATAGACCCGCTCGAGCACCGCGAGCGGCGCCCTGGTGCAGAAGATCTGCGAGGTCACGCCGATCATCGCTATCCAGCCGACGGAGCTGTCGGCCGCGGCCAGGATCTCCAGCATCTGCACCACGTCCGGCGCGGTAAGCTCGAGACCGCCGAGGCTGCGCGGCAACAAGCTCCGGAACAGGCCGAGCTTGCGCAGGCTGAGCGCGATGTCCCCGGGCACGCGGCGCCCGTCCTCGATCTCCTTCGAGCGCGCCGCGATGTTCGGCGCGAGCTCGCGCAGCGCCGTGATCAGACGTCCGGCATCGTCCGCCGGATGCGGCTGCGAGGGGGCTTGATCGACGTGAGCTATCTGGATGTTGCTTGTGGCCAAGATCGCCTCCTCAAGAAAAAATGCCGGCGACACGCCGTGCAAGATCCAAGGCAGCTACGTGGCTACTGTTGCCGCATGGTGGCGAACGATGTCGAATTGGTTACGGATGAAATGCCGGCCGCGACAAGGTGATCAAACAGCGGTGACGCGCACAGGCGGTGCGCGCCGAACTCATCGGCTCACATCAACCCGGTGCCCTTCAGGCTGGTATGGCCGTTCTTGCCGACGATGATGTGATCATGCACGGCGATGCCGAGCGGCTTGGCAATGTCGACGATGGCCTTGGTCATGCGGATGTCGGCCTGCGACGGCGTCGGATCGCCGGAGGGGTGGTTATGCACGAGGATGATGGCCGTGGCGGAGAGCTCGAGCGCGCGCTTGATCACCTCGCGCGGATAGACCGGGGTGTGGTCGACTGTGCCGGTCTGCTGCACCTCGTCTGCGATCAACTGGTTGCGCTTGTCCAGGAACAACAGCCGGAATTGCTCTTTCTCGGCGAATGCCATGCTGGTGCGGCAGTAGGTGATGACGTCCTGCCAGGACGACAGCGCGTGCCGCTGCTTCAGCTCGCCCTTGGCGATGCGGCTGGCGGCGGCCGCGATCAGCCTGAGCTGGGTGATGGTGGCTTCCCCGATGCCATCGACCTCGCGTAACAGCGGCTCCGGCGCATGGATCGCTTCCGCGAATGAACCGAACTTTTTCAACAGCGCCTTTGCCAATGGCTTCATGTCGCGCCGCGGCTGGGCGGTGAACAGCACCATCTCCAGCAACTCATAGTCGCTGAGTGCGTCGGCACCGGCGGCGAGAAAGCGCTCGCGCAGCCGCTGGCGATGGCCGAGATAATGCGGCGGCTCACTGGCAGTCGGTGCGTTTTCGGGATCGGTCTTGGCGGGCATCGGCAACAGAATGCCGCGCCGGCCAGCTTTTGCAACCTTCAAGTGAGCCGGGCCTGCGTGCCGTAGAGCGTTGGACGGACGCCGGAAGGAGGAGGCCCGGGGATCAGATCTTTCTTCCATCACCAGAGCTGCTTGTCATATCGCCCACACAGACGTGAGTTGATCCGGGCAATGCTCTGCTTAAATCGGGCATATGCTCCAGTTTGTGACTTTCCCTCCTGCCGTACCCGCCCGGCGCGGTCGTGCCGCAGACGCATCGTCGGCCAAGGCCGACTGGCCGCCACTTTCCCTCGCCAATGCGCTGAAACGGGCGACCTGATCCTTCACCGAAATCTGGGAATGAGCCTTCCCCCGTTGGGAGAGTTTTTGCATTGACCGTTGTGACATCCGACCAAGCCGATCATCTGTCGGCCTGGATAACCCTGCTGCTCGCCTTCTCCTGCGGGCTCATCGTCGCCAACATCTATTATGCGCAGCCGTTGATCGGCCCGATCAGCCAAGAGCTCGGTCTGTCAGCGGGATCGGCGGGCCTGCTCGTGACCATGAGCCAGATCGGCTATGGCGCGGGCCTGCTCCTGATCGTGCCGCTCGGCGACCTCGTTGAAAATCGCAGGCTCGTGCTGAGCGTGGTGGCGGTGGCTGCACTCGCGCTTGCAGGCGCGGCGCTCGCGGCCGATGCGACGCTGTTTCTCGCTGCTGCGCTGTTCATCGGGCTCGGCTCGGTCGCGGTGCAGATCCTGATTCCCTATGCCGCGCATCTTGCGCCAGCCGCGACGCGGGGCCGCGCAGTCGGCAACGTCACGACCGGACTGATGTTAGGGGTGATGCTTGCACGGCCCGCATCGAGCCTGATCGCGGCGCATGCGTCCTGGCGGCTGGTCTATGTGGTTTCGGCGGCCGCCATGGTGGCGCTCGCTTTGGTGCTGCGCGTCGTATTGCCGGTGCGGCAGCCGGCGGCGCGCCTGAGCTATGGCCGCCTGCTCGCCTCGATGGTCGAACTGGTCATGACGGAGCCGGCGCTGCGGCGGCGCGCGCTCTATCAGGCGGCGATGTTCGGCTCGTTCAGCCTGTTCTGGACCACGGTGCCGCTGCTGCTCGCCGGCCCTGATTTCCACCTCTCGCAAACCGGCATCGCGCTGTTCGCGCTGGCCGGTGTCGCCGGCGCGATCTCCGCGCCGCTCGCCGGCCGCGTTGCCGATCGCGGCTGGATCAAGCCCGCCAGTGCAGCGGCCATGCTGATCGCTGCCGGCGGTTTTGCGCTAACGCGCGTGCTGCCGTTCGGCTCGACCGGGTCGATGGTGCTGCTCGTCATCGCCGCGATCGCGATCGATTTCGGCGTGCAGGGCAATGTCGTGCTCGGCTATCGCGTGCTGTTTGCCCTTGGTGCCGAGCATCGCAGCCGTTTGAACGGGCTCTACATGACGACATTCTTCATGGCGGGGGCGGCGGGCTCCGCCATCGGTGCCTTCGCCTATGCTTACGGCGGCTGGACGCTGGCGTCCTCGATCGGCTTCGCGCTGCCGCTGCTCGCGCTCGTGTATCTGGCGACGGAGTAGCTAACTCCGGGCGCACTGCACCCTCTCCCCTTGTGGGAGAGGGTGGCGCCGAAGGCGCCGGGTGAGGGGTCTCTCTCCGCGCCTGCAAATGCCGAAGCAGACCCCTCACCCGGCTCGCCGCCGCGTTCCGCGTTGGCGATCCACCCTCTCCCACAAGGGGAGAGGGTGCACCGTCAATGCCGCCGCAGAGTTCTCGTCTTATTCAGAGCGAGCTCTTATTCAGAACAGACGTCTCAATCGCATCAGAATGGGCTGCGCTTCAGCCCTGGCACCAGCGCCGCAAGACGGTCTTTGATCCAGGGTGCGCGCGTCGGCGGTCCCGGCGGTATCTCGGCCGCGACCTTGGCATTGCGATCGACCGCGAGCGTCAGCATCGCGACATAGCGGTCGCGCTCCTCTTTGATCGCGCACCAGGCGCGATGCTCGGGGTCGCTGCCGGTGGCGATGCGATCATTGGCGTTGATCACCAGGCGCTGCTTCGGCCGGCCCGTGTAGTCGGGCACATTGGTGTAGATGAACTCGTTCAGCGCCTCGGGAAAGAAGCTCTGCCCGGTCAGCACCGTCTTCTCGTCGAGGAACACCTTGAAGTGGATATGGGTGGCGCGCCCGGCATACCAGCCGGGATAGATGGTGTTGAACGCGGCCCAGCCGCCGGCATTCGCAAGCTGGGTGCCGCGCAGGAAGGTCTTGCCGGTCTGGTCGATATTGTGGCCGTCGCCCTGGTCGCGAAATGCCGAATAGAGCCCGCGGGCATCGCAGTGCCAGATGTCGACGCGTGCACCCTGGATCGGCGTGCAACTGCCGGCCTCGATCATCCGCAGCCGGAACGACAAGGGCACGCCGGGCCGCCCCTCGGCGATGTCGGCGCGCACCAGCTTCGGATCGAGATAATAGGGGCCTTCCTCGGATTGCGGCGTCAGGATGCAGGCATCGTCGATGCTGGAGCCAGCGTCTTTATCAGGCGCGGCCAGCGCCTGGCGCGCCGGGAATAGCGCCGTCGCACCGGCTGGAATCAGGCGGAGGAAGCCGCGGCGGGTTGCGTCGGTCATGCGTGCCTCCCATGACGATGGAGCTGCACACACTCGATCAGCCGGGAATGGCAACAATCAGACGGTCGTCATGTTTGGAAACGCGGCGAGCGAAGCCTCCTATCCTGCCGCTCCGCGTTCAAAGCGAGATCCGCTGCGCGCAGCCGATCGGCCGGTCCCCGTCGTCACACCTGAACGAGCGGCTTCTCACCGTGCCGTTCCGACAGCGTGAAGATCTCGACGCCGTCATTGGTGACGCCGACCGAGTGCTCGAATTGCGCCGACAGCGAGCGATCACGCGTCACCGCGGTCCAGCCGTCTGAGAGGATCTTCACATGCGGCTTGCCGAGATTGATCATCGGCTCGATGGTGAAGAACATACCGGGCTTCAGCAGCACGCCCTCGCCGGGCCGGCCGACATGGATGATGTTGGGCTCGTCGTGGAACAGCCGGCCGAGGCCGTGGCCGCAGAAGTCGCGCACCACGCTCATGCCCTGCGGCTCGACAAAGCTCTGGATGGCGTGGCCAATGTCGCCGGTGGTGGCGCCGGGCCGCACGGCGGCGATGCCGCGCATCATCGCTTCATAGGTCACCTCGATCAGCCGCTCGGCTTTGCGCGCAATCGGCCCGATCGCATACATGCGGCTGGAATCGCCGTACCAGCCGTCGACAATGAAGGTGACGTCGATATTGACGATGTCACCTTCCTTCATCGGGCGGTCGCCCGGCATGCCGTGGCAGACCACGTGGTTGATCGATGTGCACGTCGAGTAGCGATAGCCGCGATACATCAGCGTCGCCGGATAGGCACCATGGCTGAAGGCGAAGTCGCGAACGAATTCGTCGATGCGCGAGGTCGGCATGCCCGGCTTGACCAGATCAGTGAGCTCGTCGAGACACTTGGACACCAGCGCGCCCGCCTTGCGCATGCCGGCAAACCCGCTCGCGCCGTGCAGCTTGATCTGGCCGTTCTTGCGCAATCCGGTGTCGGTGGCTTCGATATAGCTCATGGGGGCTGCTGTTCCCGGGGAAATCGTTGATGTGACAGCCTAATTTAATGATCGTGACGGGCGGCGCAAGCTGCGTGTGTCACGGCGTTAAGCCATTGATCGAATTTGATCATCAGCTATGCACCTCGACGACGGTCTCGACCGGGAGCGCCCCGCCGCGGACGCGGATCTCGCGCACCGGATAGGGCACGCGGATACCTTCGCGCTTGAAGGCGTCCCATAGCGACAGCATCACCTCGCTCTTGACGCTGTCCATGTCGCCGGGATCGTTGATCCAGCAGGTCAGCGAGAACTTCATGCCGGCCTCGGTGAACTCGGTGAGCAGGCAATTGGGCTGCTTGGACTTCATCGTGCGTGGCGTCTGGGCCGCGATCTCCATGGCGAGCTTGCACACCAGGCGCGGATCGGCATCGTAATTGGTGCCGAAATTGACCTTCACCAGCGTGTTCTTGTCGGTATAGGTCCAGTTCGTCACCTTCTGGGTCACGAGATCCTCGTTCGGGATCAGGAACTCGCGGCCGTCGCCGGCGGCGACCGAGATGTAGCGCGTGTTCATGGCGCTGATGCGTCCCGAACTGTCGCCGATGGTGACGAGGTCGCCCGGCTTTACCGATTTGTCCGCCAGCAGGATGATGCCGCTGATGAAATTGGCGACGATCTTCTGCAGGCCGAAGCCGATGCCGACGCCGGCGGCGCCGGAGAAGATCGCGAGCGCCGACAGGTTGATGCCGACCGCGCTGAGCGCGATCGCGATCGCCAGGATCATCAGGCCCATGCGGACCATCTTGATCAGTAGCACCTGGATCGAGGGGGTGAGATCGCTGGAGCGGGTGATGCGTCCTTCGACGAAGTTGCTGGCGATGTTGGTCAGCCACAATGCCGCGACCAGGAGCACGCAGAGCTTGATGACGAGCAGCGGCGTCAGCCGCAATCCGCCGAGCACCACCGACACCGAATCGAGCGCGTCGACCACCGGATCGAGCTCGCCGATGATGCTGAGCGCCGCCACCAGCCAGGCCGAGATCGACACCACGCGGACGATGAAGGTGTTGCGGATGACCGAGGTGATCAGCCGGATCACGAGCCAGGCCAGCGCGAGCTTGAGCGCGACCGCGAGCAGATAGCTGCGGCTCGGCCAGGTCCACAGCACCATCACGGTGCGCGCGATCCGCATCAAGATGACGAACACGACATTGGCGACGCTGTCGACCAGCACCCGCAGGAACTGGCGCAGTGGCCCCGGCCATCCCATTCCGAGCGACGTCACATCGACGCGCGCCCGGATCGCCGCCGACGCCGCGAAGGCGATGCCCGCGCCGGCCAGCACCAGGCCAAGCTGCAGATAAAACCAGGGCGAGGTCACCTCGGCGCCGACCGAGCGTGCGGCCGTCTGCAGGGCGGTGAGGAAATCGTTCAGGTCGTCCATGTCCATCATCAAATCTCGAAGAGAACGGCAGGAAGCGCGAAACGGCCGTCAGGCGATGTTCCCGTAGCGGAGCGTTTGAGGCCACCGCAATAGCAATATACCGGAGATGCAGGCGCGGGCCGAAAAATGGGCATATCGCCGCGCCTTTCGCAAATCCGGTTGGCGGGTAAGTATGGCGACGATAAGGATGCAGTTTCCTCGTTTCGGAGTGATTTGCGCCGTTCATGACCTCTCTCGACGCGGTCAGCATTGCCATTCTTCTCGGTGCCGTCCTGGTGATGGCCGGCATCCTGTCGAGCCTGCTGGCGCTGCGCTTCGGCGCCCCGTTGCTGCTGGTGTTTCTCGCGATCGGCATGCTGGCCGGCGATGCCGGCCCGGGCCATATCGAGTTCGCGGACGTCCGCACCACCTATCTGGTGGGCTCGGTGGCGCTGGCGCTGATCCTGTTCGACGGCGGGCTGCGCACGAGGTTTCAGAGCATCCGAACCGTGCTCGCGCCCTCGATGGTGCTGGCGACCATCGGCGTGCTGTTGACCGCCGTCATCACCGCGCCGGTTGCCAAATATGCGCTCGATCTCAATTGGACTGAGGCGCTGCTGGTCGGCGCCGTGGTCGCTTCGACCGACGCCGCTGCCGTGTTCCTGCTGGTGCATGCGCAAGGCTTGCGGCTGCGGCCGCGCGTCGGCGCGACGCTGGAGGCCGAATCCGGCAGCAACGATCCGTTCGCGGTGTTCCTGACGCTGACCCTGGTCGAGCTGATCTCGGTCGGGCACAGCTCGCCTGTGCATGTCGTGATGGAGCTGGCGCGCGAGGCCATCCTGGGCGTGGTGTTCGGTGTGATCGGCGGGCGGCTGGTGGTGATCGCGCTGAACAAGGTGGCGCTGCCGCAGGGCCTGCATGCGCCATTCGTGACGACAGCGGCGCTGGTCATTTTCGGCGTGGCGCAGATCGCCCATGCCTCCGGCTTCCTCGCGGTCTATCTCGCTGGCATCATCATCGGCAACCGGCCGACGCGGGCGCATAATTCGGTCGTGACGTTCCTGGATGCCGCGACCTGGCTCGCGCAGATCGTGATGTTCGTGCTGCTCGGGCTCCTGGTGTCGCCGCAGCGGCTGCTGAGCAGCCTGCTTCCGGCGATCGCGGTGGCACTGACGCTGATGCTGGTGGCGCGGCCGCTCGCGGTGATGATCTGCCTGAGGCCATTTCGCTTCAACTGGCGGGAGAAGATCTTCATTGCCTGGACCGGCCTGCGCGGCGCGGTCGCGATCTTCCTGGCCTCGATCCCGATGCTGGTCGGCCTGTCGAAGGCCTATCTCTATTTCGACGTCGCCTTCGTCGTCGTCATCATCTCGCTGCTGGCGCAGGGCTGGACGCTCGGTCTCGCCGCGCGGCGGCTGCACGTGGCGCTGCCGCGCACCGATCGCGGGCCGCGCCGGGTCGAGCTCGATCTGCCCGGCCAGCTCGAGCAGCAGCTGGTCGGCTACTCGGTCCGCCCGAAGAGCCTGTACTACCGCCGTGGCCTGATCCCGTCCTGGTCGAAGCCGACCTTGGTGATCCGCAACGAGCAGATCCTCTCTCCCGCCGAGGCCGAGCCGGTCGCGCCAGGCGACTATCTCTATCTGCTGGCACCGCCGGAGAAAGCCGAGGCGCTGGATCGATTCTTCGTCGACATGCAGCCGCCCGCGGCGCCCGACCCGCATCTGCTCGGCGATTTCATGGTCTCGGGCGAGCACACGCTGGATGAGCTGGCGACGATCTACGGCGTCAGCGTCACCGACGAGGACCGCAAGCTGACGCTCGCCGACTACTTCGACGTCCATCTCGACCGCGCACCGAGCGAAGGCGCGACGGTGGCGCTCGACACCATCGTGCTGGTGGCGCGCTCGATCTCAGGTGGCCGGGTCAATATCGTCGGCCTGCGCCTACCGGAGGACGAGGAGACCAAGCCGCCGCCGACGCGAGCCGAGTCGCTCAAGCGCAGGCTGGCCGATGCTTGGTCGCAGGTCGCGGGGGTATAGAACTCGTCATTGCGAGCGAAGCGAAGCAATCCAGGACCAATGAGGAAGTCTGGATTGCTTCGCTTCGCTCGCAATGACGAAAGATGAGCGATTCGAAGGTTAGGCAATGCGAAGCCTGCCTACTGTCTCACGGTCGACAGAATGACGATGGGCACGGAGTAGGCGCCTTTGCCCACCTTACGAGCTACTCGTAATCACCGTCCTTCGCTCGCAACGACGGGATGGCTTATCTCACTCCGTCGGCAGGATCGCGATCGAAATCGCGTTCTCCTTGGTGCCGCTGATCTGCAGCACGAACGGCTTTGCGGCGAGCTCGTATTTCATGGTCTTGCGGATGCCATCGCAATCGGTGGCGCCGCTGAAGGCCTTTGGCTTCAGCGCATGGCCGTCCTGCACCACGTCGACCCAGCCGCCCGCCGAGAGACTGATTGTATAGAGACCTGCCTTCGGCGCGGTCGTGACCTTAGTGAAGCCGGCAAAGGTGCCGTCCTTCGGCGCACGTTCGGGCGCCGTCGGCAGCTTGGCGTCGGCCGGCGCGACGAGATTGAGCGTGAAGCCGGAGGTCGGCAGCGCGGCGATTTCATTGCCTGACGAGATCTTGGCGCGGTCCTGCGCGGTCAGGGCCGCACGCTCATGCGTGATGTCCCATTTGAACTTGTCGCAGCCGCTCGGCTCTTCGGCAGCGAACACCGAATTTGCGCCGAGCAAAGAGAGCGCAACAGCAAGCAAGAGACGCGAACGGGACGGCATGACCATGGGGCTCACTCGCAGGATGTGGAGCCCACTATAGCAGCGCATCTTGACCGCACCGTGATCGCGATCGCGTCATGGCGCCGTGCTCACGGCTTTGGCGTCCGGCGCATGCAGCACGGCGCGGCAGGCCGCCGGCAACTGCGCCATGGTCATCGGCGGCACCGGCTTCGGCGGCTCGGGGGGAGGCTTCGGATGCAGCACCGCGTCCGAGAACCAATAGCCGAGGTCGCCGCAGCCGTCGCCGCCTTCCTGATCCTTCTGCCCGTGGCATTCGCTCGCGTCGGCCGGACAGCGCATCCGGATGTGGAAGTGATAGTCGTGTCCCCACCAGGGCCGCACCTTGGACAGCCAGCTGCGGTCGCCCTTGGCCTGGCGGCACAGCGCCTTCTTGATCGCGGCATTGACGAAGATCCGCTGCACAGACGGCTCTTTCGCGGCGTCACGGATCACGGCGAGATGAGAGGGCGTGAAGACGCGCGGGTCGACGTCGAGCCGGTCCGGGCGCACCATCATGACTGCCGACATCTCCTCACGGTCCTCGCGTGACAGCCGCCGCGCAGGCATCGGCGTCAGCCAGATGTCGGCGTCGAGGCCGATCTGGTGACTGGCATGGCCGCTCAAGGCAGGGCCGCCGCGCGGCTGGCCGATATCGCCGACGAGGATGCCGGGCCAGCCGGCGTCCTTGTGAGCCTTCGCCGCCAGCCGCTTCAGCAGCGCGATCAGCGCCGGATGGCCCCAGTTGCGGTTGCGCGACAGCCGCATCACCTGCCAGGTGTCGCCGTTGATCGGCATCGGCGCGGCGCCGGCGATGCAGCCTTTGTTGTAGGTGCCGATCACCTCCAGCGGCAGCGCCGCCGGCAGCAGCTTGCGCGCGAACAGCTCGCGGGCAGGCGTAGCGGGATCATCGGGATGGGCGAGAGGCGGCAGCCGCTCCGGTGTGAGGCTGCCTTTGTCCTGGGCCAATGCCGTGCTGGCGGCAAGGATCAGGGCCAGCAGCGCGGTGGTCATCAGGCGGACGTGCATTGGATCTCTCTGTCGTGGGAAGAATAGCATGGAATGGGCGCGCAGGTTCTCACATCCTGTCGCGATTCATCGATGCGACTGGACGCCGGTCGCCGGCGCGGCGTTAACCGATTGGCAACCTTGTCCCGCATTGATCGAATTTCGGGCAGGCTGGACCATCACACGCTCTGGATGCATCTGATATAAATTGCAGTGTGTGCGGGTCACTCGGGATACGGGATTTCGGCTCCAATTCTGTCTCCTGATGGGTATCTCTGGTTGTGTCGGAGCGCCACAAACCTTGTGGGCAGGCTCGCCAGCCTTCCACCGCGGAATGTGTATTGGCCGGATTAGCGGGTCAGGCCCGGCGGAGGGTGGCCCGGAACAAGATACCTTTTTTTCAGAAACTAGGCCGATGAATTGAAATGCGAGTAGGTGAGTGAGGCGGATAATGCGGCCTGTGAGGCCAACAGGATCGAAGAAACTGCCGCGCGTACGCCGGGGCCGCGTGCCGGTTCGGCGAGACCAGCCCACTCCCAAGCTCAGGCCGCGGACGCCTTCGCAGGCAGCCGAATCCGCAGAGGTTGCGCGAACACGGGCGGAGGCCGAGGCGGCGATCGCCGAGGCACGCAAGGCCCATGAGCGGCTGATCGAGGCGATCGACATCCTGCCCGAGGGCATCGTCTTCCTCGATGCCGAGGCCCGCTACATCCTCTGGAACAAGAAATACGCCGAGATCTACCGCCGCTCTACCGACCTGTTCCGGCCCGGCGCAAGGCTGGAGGACACGCTTCGCATCGGCATTGGACGCGGCGACTACCCGGAGGCGATCGGCCGCGAGGAGGCCTGGATCGCCGAGCGCATCGAGCGGCTGTTTCACCCCAAGGGACGCTACGAGCAGAAACTCGCCGACGGCCGCGTCATCCTGATCGAGGAGCGGCTGACCGAGGATGGTGGCAGCATCGGCCTGCGGGTCGACATCACCGAGCTGAAGCAGCGCGAGGCCTCGTTCCGCCTGCTGTTCGACGGCAATCCAGTGCCGATGATCGTCTGTGCCGTGGACGACGGGCGCGTGCTCGGCGTCAATGATGCGGCTACCGAGCATTATGGCTACAGCCGGGCGGCATTCGAACAACTCAAGCTGCGCAACCTGCAGGCCTTCGAGGACGAGCCGCCCTGGGCGGACGAATCCTCCGGCGACGAGCAGGCGGCGCGAACCTGGAAGCATGTGCGCGCCGACGGCACGCTGATCGATCTTGCGATCTACTCGCGCCACCTCGTCTACCACGAACAGCCGGCCGTGCTGCTGGCGCTGATGGACATCACCGAGCGCAAGCGTGCCGAGGCGCGTCTGGCCTTTCTGGCTCAGCACGATGCGTTGACCGGCCTGCCGAACCGGAATCTGTTGCGCCAACAGATGGACGAGGTGCTGCTGCACACCCGCCGCTCGTCCGAGAAGGTCGCCGTGCTGGTGCTCGGGCTCGATCATTTCAAGTCGATCAACGACACGCTCGGCCATGCCGCCGGCGACAGGCTGCTGCGGGCGGTCGCCAAGCGGCTGCGTTCGGTGCTGCGCGACGAGGACATCGTAGCGCGCCTGGACTCCGATGAGTTCGCGATCGTCCAGGGCGGCCTGGCCCGTCCCGACGACGCCGCTCAGCTCTGCCGGCGTCTGCTGGCGGTGATCGCCGATCCCTATCTGCTGGACGGCAATACTGTCGTCATCGGCGCCACCATCGGTATCGCGATGGCGCCGTCCGACGGCGACGACGCGGAGAAGCTGTTGAAGAATGCTGACATGGCCCTGTCGCGCGCCAAGAAGGAGACGCGCGGCACCTTCAGCTATTTCGAGACCGGCATGGACGCGCGCGCGCAGGCGCGCCGCAAGATCGAGATCGAGCTGCGCGACGCGATCCAGCGTGACGTGCTGCAACCGCACTATCAGCCGCTGATCGACCTCTCGACCGGGCGGATCACAGGTTTCGAGGCGCTGGTGCGCTGGCCGCATCCGGAGCGCGGCATGGTGCCGCCGGCGGAGTTCATTCCGGTCGCCGAGGACACCGGGCTGATCGCCTCGCTCGGGCGGCTGATGCTGCGCCAGGCCTGCCACGATGCCGCGAACTGGCCGGACGAGGTTCGGGTGGCGGTCAATCTGTCGCCGCTACAGTTCAGGGTCGGGAACGTGCTGTCGCTGGTGATGGACACGCTGAAGCAGACCGGCCTGTCGCCGAGGCGGCTGGAGCTGGAGATCACCGAGACGCTGGTGCTGGAAAAGAGCAGCCAGGTGCTGGCGACCTTGCATGCGCTGCGCGCGCTCGGCGTGCGAATCTCGATGGACGATTTTGGCACCGGCTATTCGAGCCTGAGTTACTTGCGCAGCTTTCCGTTCGACAAGATCAAGATCGACCAGTCGTTCATCCGCGATCTCGCCGCAAATCGCGAGGCGCAAGCGATCGTCCGCTCGATCATCAGCCTGGGCAAGGGTCTCGGCGTCACCATCACCGCCGAGGGTGTCGAGACCGAGGCCGAATTCCGCTGCCTGCGCGCGGAGGGCTGCCATGAAGGGCAGGGCTATCTGTTCAGCCGGCCGCGGCCGAACGCAGACATCGTCGCGCTGCTGCGGGCGCAATGCGGCGCCGATGCGAGCGGAGCCGAGACGCGGGTGGCGTGACCAGGCACCGGTTCGCGGACCGTTGCTACTTCCGCTGCGTCCCGCGCTTGTGCAGATGATAGGTTAGTGCCCGGGCGATGCAGTGGCGCAGCTCGGATTCGGGAAGCGGCTTCGCGGTGTCGAGGAGGATGCTCCGGTTGCCGCCATAGGTCAGCGCGGGGTAGAGCTCCCGGAAGCCTGCGACCAGATCGGTCTGGCAGTGGAAGTAGATCGCGACCAGGTCCGGCGCCGACTTGACCCGATCGATGCGGATGGTGCTGCCGCTGCCGGTCTCGCTCGTCAGATAGCTCGGCTGTCCCCATCTGAGCGCCTCCTCGATCGCACCGACACCCTTGGTGGTGCGGGCGGTGCCAAGGATCAGGCGTCGGAGCGCTTTCAGCTTTGACCGGATGCGCGGGGGATACGATTCGAAAACCGCGGCAACGGCGGCATCTGATGAGTGCGCCGCAGATCGCCGGTCCGCGTGCGTGCGGGATCTTGCGGTGGTGGCCACGGCGTTCCCTTCCGTTCCAATGGGCGCGAGCCTATCGCAACGGATAGAGCATGTCCCTTCCGAGCGATCTGATTCTTAAGTATGCATTCGTCTTCATCAGTCTAGCAGCGAGCTCGCTGCAACCTCGCCCCGCTTGCGGGGAGAGGTCGGCGCGCAGCGCCGGGTGAGGGGGTGCAGGTCTAACAAACTCACACCAACCAAGCGTCTGCCCCTCACCCCAGCCCTCTCCCCGTGAAGGACGGGGAGAGGGAGCGCACTGCATCCTGCGAAAACTTAAGCCGCCTTGCGCAGGCCCGCCAGGAACGTATCGATGCTGGTGAACAGGTCGTTGGCGTGCCGGCCGAGCTCGCCCGCCGCTGCCTTGACGCTGTCGGCAAGCTGGCGCGACTGCTCGGCGGCGTTGCTGGCGCCAGTGACGTTCTGCGACACCTCGTTGGTGCCGGCAGCCGCCTGTTGGACGCTGCGCGCGATCTCGCGGGTCGCCGAGCTCTGCTCCTCGACCGCCGCTGCGATCGTCGCCGCGATGCTGCTGATCTCCTGGATCGTGCCGCTGATGCCGCCAATGGCGTTGACGCAGTCGGAGGTGGCGGCCTGGATCGATGAGACCTGACCCGCGATCTCCTCGGTCGCCTTGGCGGTCTGCCCGGCAAGCTCCTTCACCTCGGACGCAACCACCGCAAAACCGCGACCGGCCTCGCCGGCGCGCGCCGCCTCGATGGTGGCATTGAGTGCCAGCAGGTTGGTCTGGCTCGCGATCGCGTCGATCAGACGCAGCACGTCACCGATCTTTTCCGCCGCTGCGGCCAGGCTGCCGACCATTTCCGTGGTCTGCTTGGCCTTGATGACGGCAGCATCGGCGACGTTGGAGGAATGCGCCACCTGACGGCCGATCTCGGTGACCGAGGAGGCGAGCTGCTCGGAGGCGGCGGCGACGGTCGAGACGCCGGTCGAAGCCTCTTCTGTCGCTGCGGCCGCGGCGGCTGCGCGCAGCGAGGTGCCGTTGACGCTCGACGTGATTTCGCCGACCACACGCTCCATTTCCGCGGTGGCCTTGGCCACCGCGGTGACGACGCCCTTGACGTCCGTCTCGAAGCGATCGGCCATCTGCCGCTGCAGCATCCGCTTCTCCGCATCGGCCTTGTGCTGCGCCGCCTCCTGTGCCTCGCGCAGGTTCTGCGTCTCGATCATGTTGCGGCGGAAGACGTCGACCGCCTGCGCCATCGTGCCGAGCTCGTCGCGGCGCTCGCCGCCGGGGATCGCGACGTCGGTATCTCCGCTCGACAGCCGGTGCATGACCGCCGTGATCGCGACCAGCGGGCGCGAGATGCCGCGGGCCAGGACCAGCGCGATCAGCATGGCGACGGCCAGGATTGCGAGCGTGCCGAAGATCAGCTCGCGTTGCGCGCTCGCGGCCGCCGCCTCATAGGCCATGGTGTCCTTGATGACCTCGAGGATGGCGACCGGCTCGCCGGCATAATTCTTGATCTGGCCGACATAGAGCGCGGCCGGGTGTCCGCCGAGCGTGGCCTCGCGATGGACCGGCTTGCCGTCGAACACGGCCTTCAACTCGTCCTGAGTGGAGACGACCTCGTCGAAGGTCGAGGACAGCCGCTTGAACTGGCCATCGTTGAACCAATAGACGGCGAGATCGATGCCGAAGCGCTGCTTGGCGCGATCGACGAATTCCTTGCCGAAAGCCGCGCCGACATCGACGGTGGCGATCGCCTTGCCGTCGCGCATGATCGGCGTCATGCCGAAGATGCCGAGCGAAAGCCGGCTCTGCTCGACACCGGCAATCTGCCGGCCGGTGCTGTTGGCCTGGACGACGGTGATGCGCCGCTTGGACGTGTCATCGCCGAAAATCTTCGGCTCGTGCACGCGATAGAAGTTGGTCGCAGGCGGTGACCAGACATTCACCAGTGGAATGTCCAGTGCCTTCAGCTCCTTCATGGCGCCGCCGAGCAATGCGCCCAACGCATCGCGATCGCCCTTGGTGAAGGCTTCGGCGATCGGCGGCATTGCGGCGAGCGCCGCGCTCAGGGCCAGCGCGGTGCGGCCTTCATAGTCGATGCCTGCCGTGACACTGTCGAACTGCAGCTTCAACTGCTGCTCCAGCGCCAGCCGGGTCAACGACCGCTGTTGCAGCACGGAGAAGGTCCCGAGCACGCCGCATGCGATCGCGACCATCAGAGACAGCGCCAGGATCAGGCGCGCCGAGATCGATCGAAGTTTAAACATTGGGAGAGCCCTCGCAATTGCGAGGAACCGTCCCAGACAGTTATTAAGGATCAACTACGGAAATTTACGGGAAACGCTACTTTCGTACCCTTTTTTAGCCCGGCAGGCACGCCGCGCAGCATACCTGCCGCTTGGCCGCATCTGACCGCCTGAAATCGGCTCGCCTGATTGCGCGCCGCAGCAATTCGCCGGTCTCGCCGTCTGGGGATGATCGGCTCCCCCGTCCTCACGCCGTCTCGATCAGCGCCTTGCCGACGTCTTCATAATGGCTGTCGCGGGCCTGAAGCTGCTGCGCAATGGCATGCATGTCGCGCAGGCGCCGCTCGAACGGGTTGGCGCGGAACACCGCAGTCGCCCCCGCCATGTGGTAGGCGGTGTCGACGATGGCGGTCGACTGATGAATGGTCCAGGTCGTCGCCAGCCGCACGGCGTTGCGATGATAGGCGCTCAGCACGCCGGTTGCGGTGAGGTCATGCCACGTCGCCTCCGCGGTGGCGTAGAGATAGGCGCGGGCCGCGCGCAGGCTCGCCTCGGTGCGGGCGATGAGGCTCTGCACTGCGTGGTTGTCGCGCATGGCTTTGAGGCCTTGCGGCGTCTTGGAGCGCGCCAGCGCGATCGCCGCATCCAGCGTCGCGCGGGCGACGCCGAGCGAGAGCGCCGAGAAGCCAAGGCTGTAGACCGAGTTGGTGGGTATCTTGTAGAGCGGGCCGTGCTCGCGCAGCGCGCTCGGCTCGTCGCGCAGCGCAGCGAACCGCTCCGGCACGAACAGGTTCTCGACCGAATAGGAATCGGTGCCGGTCGCATTGAGCCCGATCACGTCCCAAACCGAGTGCATCGTGGCGCTTGCAGCCGGAAACAGGATGGTGCGCACCTCCGGCGTGCCATCCGATTTCAGGCGCGGCGTGCCGTCGGCCTCGACAACCCGCACGTGAGCCCCCAGCCAGCCCGCCTGCCGCGAGCCCGAGGCGAAATCCCAGCGCGCATTGGCCAGATAGCCGCCGTCGACAGCCGTCACCTCATGGTTGATGGCGCCCCAGGCCAGGATGCCCGGCGGCGCGTTGAAGATCTCATTTGCAGCGTCATGATCGAGATAGGCTGCGATCATGGCGCAGACCGCGCATTGCCCGAGGCACCAGGCCGTCGAGGCATCGGCGTTGGCGATTTCCTCCACCATCTCCATGAAAATGGCCGGCGGCGCCTCCGCACCGCCAAGGCTTTGCGGCAGCAACGCACGATACAGCCCATTCTCGATCAGGGCTGAAACCACAGGCTCGGTGAGCCGCCGGTTCCGCTCACCCTCGGCCGCCTCGTCTGAAATCAGGGGCTGTAGCGCTCGTGCGCGCTCGATCAGCCCCAGCGCCGGAAGCCTGTTCATCGCGTTTCCTCGCCCTCTTGTCGGGGTCTATGGAGGTGCGATGGTGATCCATCTGGCGCGCGAGGGCAAGGAGGGAGCGGACGACGCGGCAGGCGTTCGTGATCTGCCCGACCCGGCGATCCCACAGGGTGCGGCGCAGCCCGGTGGGCCGTGGAATCACCTGCGCGGAAAACCAATTCGCCAGCAGGGCGCGCCTTTTCGTCGCATGAGCGGTACGGAGAGCAATCACGTTACGATCGTAACTCGCCGCCACGCGGTCCGTCCTTCGCACCTTCATGGTGCAGGGGCCTCAGGCCCTTCGCGAAGTTCCGTTTCCAGGTAAATCCTGCAAACTTCGAAGGAAATGCCTCCAGCTGCGATCAGTCCGGGGTCGTCGATTGAGCGACCGCCAGTGCTCGCCGCGGGCGACGTCGCTCGGCGGCGACGATACTAATTACCAATTGTATTTTAGCGATCGCGGCACGCGCAGCTAGCAATCCATTAATATCGCCTTGATAGTTCGGCGTCACGATAAAACAGAGGCTGAGTACGAGTAGATGCGACATCTGACCGTCTATCAGCGCCTGGCGACAATCATCGCGGTGCTGTCGATCACCCTGCTGGCCGTGTCGGCGATGCAGATTCTTGTGCTGCGCGATGCGGTGCTGGAGGAACGACGAACCACCGTGCATGATCTGGTGGACGCCGCGACGCGCATTCTCACTTACTACGACAATGAGTCCAAGGCCGGCAAGATCGCGCCGGAGCAGGCGCGCCAGATGGCCTTCGCTGCGATCGGCGCCATTCGCTGGGGCCAATATGCCGATTACATCGGTATCTACGGCACCGGCCCGGCCGATGCCGGCGTTACCTATGTCCACAGCAATCCGAAATACATCAACGTCAACCGCTGGGACTTCAAGGACAACACTGGCAAGCTCCTGATCCAGGACATCGTGCGCGCGGCGCGTTCCGGCGGCGGTTTTGTCGAGTACATGGCCCCGCGTTCCGGCGGCGGCGAGGAGAAGCGCAAGCTGTCCTATGTCGGCTCCTTCGGCACCGGTGACAAGATGCTGGCGATCCAGGCCGGCGTCTATGTCGACGACATCGACGCGGTGGTCTACCAGCGCGCGCTGTGGTCCGGCATCGGCGGTCTGGCTGGACTCGCGATCGCCGGGCTGATCGCATTCTGGCTCGGCCGGGGCATCGTCGCTCCGCTCGAGACGACCTGCCAGGCGATGGACCAGCTGACCAAGGGCAACCTCGCCTTCGATGTGCCGTTCACCGACCGCAACAACGAGATCGGCCGCATAGCGCGCAGCCTGCAGGTGTTCAAGGATCATCTCGCCGAAACCGACCGGCTGCGCACCGAGCAGGAAACGGCCAAGCAGCGTGCTGCCGAGGATCGCCGCGCCGTGCTGACGCGCATTGCGGACGATTTCGAGCGTTCGATCGGCAGCGTGATCCAGGGTACCGCGACGGCCGCCAGCGAGCTGCAGTCATCGGCGTCATCGATGTCGACGATCGTCGAGGGCACGACCGACCAGAGCGCGAAGGTTGCTGCTGCGGCCGAGCAGACCGCCAAGAACGTGCAGACGGTCTCGGTCTCAGCCGAGCAGCTCTCATCGTCGATCGAGGAGATCGCGCGCCAGGTGACGCAGTCGTCCTCAATTGCGAAAGACGCGGTGGAGCAGGCCACACGGACCGAATCGATGGTGCAGCAGCTCGTCGATGCCAGCCAGAAGATCGGCGAGGTGATGGCACTGATCCAAACCATTGCGGGACAGACCAATCTGCTCGCGCTCAATGCCACCATCGAGTCGGCGCGGGCAGGCGAGGCCGGGCGCGGCTTTGCCGTCGTCGCCAGCGAGGTCAAGGCGCTGTCGGCGCAGACCGCGAAGGCGACCGAGGACATCACCAGCCAGATCCAGGCAATCCGCGATGCCACCGGCTCGACCGTCAATGCGATCCGGGAGATCGGCACGACGATCGGTCAGATGAACGAGATCACCGAGGCGATCTCGGCCGCGGTCGAGGAGCAGGGTGCCGCAACGCGCGAGATTGCGCGCAGCGTGCAGCAGGCGGCGCAGGGCACACAGGGCGTCATGCAGCACATCGTCGGCGTGCGCGAAGCCTCGGGCCAGGTCGGCGCCGCGGCGGCGCAGGTGCTGAGCGCGGCCGGCCAGCTCGGCGCGCAGTCGGCGCAGCTCAAGGGCGAGACCGGAAAATTCCTCGGCAATGTCCGCGCGGCGTAAGCCGCGTGCCTGTCAGCCGGCTGTTTGACCGGGTGAATAGGAGAAGATGCTGGCGCGCAGCAGATGGTGCGCTCCCTCTCCCCGTTCTTACGGGGAGAGGGGTGGGGTGAGGGGCAGACGCCCGATCGGTGTCAATTGTTAGACCTGTACCCCGTCACCCGATCGCTTCGCGCATAGCCGAAGCTTCGCTTCGGCGTTTGTTAGACGGGCGCCGAAGGCGGCCTATGCTCTCCCCGCAAGCGGGGCGAGGTTATAGCGACCGTGCGGCTAGATATGCGCACACCTAGCGCGAAGTAGATGACCTCACGCCGCGTCATCGTCGGAATGGAGCGGCGGCACCAGCGTCGCCACCGCAACCGGGCTATGCGTGGGCGGGTAGAGATAGAACGCCATCAGCGGCATCTGCTGATGGGTGGCGAGCGGCTGCAGCAGCGTGCGGGCGATGCGTCCTGCTTCCGGATAGGCGCCGGCCCAGCCCGCGAAGCTCGAGGCGACGATTTCGAACGACAGGATCGCGGTCGCGATCTGCACAAAGCCCTCGTTGGCCTTCTTGGCGCTTCGGGATGTCGAGGCCGCCTTCAGCAGCTGCCGCAGCTCCTGGTGGCTCTCGATGAAAGGACCAAGCCCGGACTTCCATAACACATCGGGTAAAGTCGCGTATCCGTGCACCCGGTGGTAGCTCTCGATCAGGCTTCTGCACTGCTTACTGAGACCGGCGGGCACGAATTGCAGATCGATAGTGCCGACCTGATCTACGCGATCGAATTGCACGAGAGCTTCATCCTGACTTCCGCCGCGTCGCTCTCGCCGCGGATCGTGCACGGTCGCGAGCGATGTGGCGGCGCAGCTATAGCTTCGATCGGTATCGAAGTGAATTTCGCTTTGCGAAAAATGTTCGTGAACTCTGGCGCTATGACGAAAGCGCCACACGTCGAGCTACGCGAGTCCTCTCGGTTGCGAGCGATCGTGCAGGGAGCATCGGTGAAGCATACCGTTATAACGACTTGCAGCTACCAACATCCGGAACTCATCGCGGATGCACCGCTGCTTCACGAGCCTGTCATCTTTCCTCGCGACGCTGCCGCGCCGGGTGTGAGGTCGCGTTCCCAGCCGAACACGGAGCGGCCATCGAGGTCGGGCGAAGCGGCGCGCTCGGTCGCGATGAAGGCATCCAGCGAAGGCCCGGTTGCGACGCGTTCCAGCTTGCGCGCCTGATCGTCAAGGCGCTTCAATGCGCCGAGCTCCTCCTCGCGACCGAGCTTCGCACGCGTGACCGCAGCTTTGAGCACGCGGATGGTCTCATCATAGACCTTGATCGGCACCGGATAGGGATGACGGTCCTTGCCGCCATGGGCGAGCGAGAAGCGTGCAGGATCCTGGAAGCGATAGGGCGCGCCATGCACGACCTCGGCGACCATCGCCAGCGAGCGCACCGTGCGCGCGCCGACGCCGGGCGTCAGCAATAGGTCAGGGAAATCGGCCGGGCCTCGCTGGCTCGCCGCGGCCAGCGTGCCGTGCAGACGGCGGGCGAACACGTCCTTTGGCCTGACGTCGTGATGCGCCGGCATGACCAGATGCGGCAACATGGCTTGCGCGGGCGCAGGCTCTGCCGTGCTCATCCGCTCGAATTCGCTCACGATGCGGTCAGGACCGAGTGCGGTCAGAAGGTCGAGCTGAGCGTTGCGCGAGGCTCCCGCGCGATGGTCGGTGAGATTGACGATCTCGCCCTGGCTCGGTCCGTCGATCGCCGCATGCGGCGCGTCGACGAAGCTGGTCAGGCCTTGCGAATGCCAGTGATAGCGGCGAGCCTGGCGCTTTTCCCCATTCATGCCCTGCTGCACCACGACCCATTTGCCGTCATCGGTGACGACGAAGCCGTGCAGATAGAGATCGAAGCCGTCCTGCACCGCGGCGCTGTCGACTTTGGCGACCAGCTTGCTGGTGCGCACGAGCCCCTCACCGTCGAGACCGAGACGGTCGCTTAACACGCGAAGCTCGTCGGGTGTCTTGCGCGAATGCTCGCCGCGGCCGCCGCAGACATGGATGCCGAGCTCGCCCTGCAGCGGCTTCAGCCCGCGCTTCAAGGCGCCGATCACGCTGGTGGTAATCCCGGAGGAATGCCAGTCCATCCCCATCACGGCGCCGAACGATTGGAACCAGTAGGGATGCGCCAGCCGCGCGAGGTATTCGTCGCGGCCGTAATGATGCACGATCGCCTGCGTGATGACGGCGCCGAGCGAGGCCATGCGGGTGCCGAGCCAGGCCGGCACACGCCCCGAATGGAGAGGAAGGTCGGCGCTGCCGCTGCGTCGGGCCATGCTGTCCTTGAAATGAGTCTGCCGGCCGGGTTCTAGCAGAACCGGCCGGCGAGATCATCTCATTCGATACTGCCGTGAGCTAATGCGCGCCTGCACCGCCTGCTGCCCGCTTCACCTTCCGGGTCAGCAGCACGGCGATCGCGGCGATCACCAGCACCGCGCCGATGACAGCGAAAGTATCGCTATAGCCCATCACCAGGGCTTGCCGCTTGACGGACTTGCCGAGTGCGACCACGGCCTGCTGCCGGGCCGACGCCGGATCTGGCATGCCGTGGGCCATGAAGTAGCTCGTCATCTGGGCGATCCGGCTGCGCACCTCCTCGCGGCCGAGCGTCACGCTCTGGCCGATGATGTTGGAGTGGAACTGCTCGCGCTTGGTGACGATGGTGGCGAGCACCGCGGTGCCGATCGCGCCGCCGAGATTGCGCAGCATGTTCGAGATGCCGGAGGCGGCCGCGGCGTCTTGCGGCGCGATCTCGCCGGTCATGACAGAGGTCAGCGGCGTCAGCACCATGGCCTGACCAACGGCGCGAACGATGTTCGGGATGAAGAGCTGGTCGCCGGCATAGTCGGGCGACATCGCGGTGTTCATGAAGCAGCTATAGGCGAAGATCAGAAGACCCGTGATCGCGACATAGCGGGTATCGAAGCGCTGCATCAATTTCGGGATCAGCGGGATCAGGATCAGTTGTGGCAGCCCGGTCCAGGCCAGCACGGCGCCGATCTGCTCGGAATTGTAGCCCTGCGCCTGGCCGAGATAGGCCGGCAGGATGTAGACGGAGCCGAACAGCGCGAAGCCGACCATGGTCATCGCGACCACGCCGAAGGCGAAGTTGCGTCCCTTGAGCAGGCGCAGACGGATCAGCGGCTTCTCGACGGTGAGCTCGATCCAGATGAACAGCGTGAGGCTCACCGCCGCAACAGCAGCGAGGCGAAGGATGAAGGGCGAGGCAAACCAGTCATCCTTGTTGCCCTCCTCGAGCACCGTCTGCAGCGCCGACAGCCCGATCGCCATGGTCAGGATGCCCAGCCAATCGCCGTCCTTCAGCAGCTTGAGCTGCACCGGCGCCCGCTCCAGCGTCGCATAGAGTGCGCTGACCATGACCGCCGTCGGCAGCACGTTGACGAAGAAGATGGTGCGCCAGCCGTAAGTCTCGGTGAGATAGCCGCCGATGGTCGGGCCGATCGCAGGAGCAAAGGTGACTGACAGCGCAAAGATCGCAAGTCCCGTCGGCTGCTGCGGCTTCGGCAGCTTGGTCAGCACCAAGGTGAAGGCCATCGGGATCAGCACGCCGCCGGCAAAGCCCTGCAGGCCGCGCATCGCGATCATCGACGGCAGGTCGTGGGTGAAGGCGCAGGCGACCGAGAAGGCTGCGAACAGGGTCGCGCTCGCAAGCATGTAGATGCGGAACGAGAACACGCGGCTGAGATAATCGGTGAGCGGGATCACCACGATCTCGCCGATCAGATAGGAGGTCGAGATCCAGGAGCCGTTGTCGGCGCCGGTGCCGATGCCGCCTTCGATATTGAGAAGTGAGGCGTTGGTGATCTGGATGTTCAAGATTGCCATGAACGAGCCGATCATGGCGGCGAGCACGGCGATCCACGTTGTGAGGCTGGCGCGGTTGGGATCGGCGACGGCTTGCATGGGCGGGTCGCGGGAGAGCGGGGAGGCAGCGCGTGGCGCCGCGAGGCTGGAGCTGGTCATGTCAGTTCACTCCGGCGGTCTTGATGGTGGCGCTCGGCGAGCGCGAGGGGGCGACCGGCGCGGCATGCGCTTCGGTGGTCTCGCGGGTGGCGATGGTCGGCACCACCGACATGCCCGGGCGCAGCGTGATGTGATTGGCATTGTCGCTATCGAGCGCGATGCGGACCGGGATCCGCTGCACCACCTTGGTGAAATTGCCGGTGGCGTTGTCAGGCGGCAGCAGCGCGAATTCCTGGCCACTGGCCGGGGCGAGGCTGTCGACGTGACCGTGCACGACCTGGCCGGGGAACATGTCGATCTCGACATCAACAGCCTGGCCCTGGCGCACATGGGTGAGCTGCGTCTCCTTGTAGTTCGCCACGATATAGGCGCTGTCGACCGGCACCACCGACATCAGCTGCGTGCCCGCGGTGACATATTGACCGACGCGCAAAGTGCGGTTGCCGACGACGCCGTCGATCGGCGCTGATATCGTGGTGTAGCCGAGATTGAGCTCGGCTTGATTCTCCACTGCCTCGGCACGCGCCACCGCCGCACCGGCCTGCACGATCTCAGCTTTGAGATAGTCGAGCTGCTTCTCGGCCGAGGTCAGGCTTGCCTCGTCACGTGCCAACGTGGCCTGCGCGCTCGCGATTCTCGCCTGTGCCTGCTGCGCGTTCTGCACGCTCCCTGAGCCGGTCGCGGCGAGATCGGTGTAGCGGCGGTTCTCCTGGGCTGCGAAGGTGACATTGGCGCGGTCGACGTCGAGCGTCGCATGCGCGGCGTTGATGACGGCCTGCTGCACGTCGAGTTGGGCCTGCTTGCTGGCGAGCGCGGCCCTGGCCGCCGAGACGTCCGCCTTGGCCTGATCGAGCGCGACCTTGAAGTCGCGGGCGTCGATCCGCGCCAGCACCTGGCCGGCCTTGACGCGTTCATTGTCGCCGACCAGCACCTGCTCGAGATAGCCCGTTACCTTCGGCGCAATCGTGGTGCTGTCGGCCTTCACATAGGCGTCGTCGGTCGAGACCAGGTATTGCCCGACGGTCCAATAGTCCCAGCCATACCAGGCTGCGCCGGCCAGCACCGCGAGCGCCGCGCCGGTCATAAGGAACTTGCGGATGGTGAGCCGTCCGGCGGCCGGGACGGCGGCATCCGCCGGCGCAGACACGGCGCGCAGGTCGGGCTGCAGGGGGGCCGGAGCAGCCGGCTGGTCGATCCGAAGGGTGGTCTGTTGGGCGGTCATGGCGTTCTCTCCCTCTTTGCTCCCCAGTCGGGAATTGGGAAACTTGACAGTTTCCAAAATAGGCCCCACATTGGAGCTGTCAATGGAATGACAGGCATCATGTAAAAGCATGGCTGAACCAGAATCTTCTCCCGACCGGCGGTGCCGTGGCCGTCCGCAACTGCGGAGCGACGACGAGACACGTCAGATCATCTACGAGGCCGCGCGGCACGAATTCGCAGCCAACGGTTTTGCCGCGACCTCGACCGAAAAGGTCGCCCGACGCGCCGGCGTTTCGACCAAGACGCTGTATAGGTTGATCCCGACCAAGGCCGAGCTGTTCGAGGGCATGGTCGTGGATCGGCTCGACCGCTTCTTCGCCGATGTCAATTTGCGCACGACGATCCGTTACGATGATATCGAGCATGCTCTGACTGCGGTGCTGCTCGCCTGCATGGATCTGGTGCTCGATCCCGAGGTGGTCGTGCTCCAGCGCATCGTGCTGCAGGAGGCGGGCAACTCCAGCCTGGCGCGGACCTACTACAAGGATGGGATCCAGCGTACGGCATCGGCGCTCGCGGCCTGGCTGAGGCATCAGGTCAAGCAGGGCCTGATCGACCTTGATGATGCTGAGGAGGCTGCGGGCATGCTGATCGGAATGGTTGCGTCGGCACCGCAGCGCGCGGCGATCTATGGCGGGCTGCCGCTGCCCTCGCGCGCGGAAATCGAGCGGCGCGCCGCGACCTGCGCCGCCTTGTTTCTGCGCGGCTGCAGGGCGGATCGGCGCGAGCGCAGCACGACATAGATCTAGCGCCGGCATCGCGCGCATGCCTGTGCTCGGGCGCCGCGTGCCGGATTTTTGCGGGGCAAACCGCCGCCGCATGCTATCGAAATCGTTCTCCGACTCGCATACGTCTATCGAGGCAGATCGGAGCTCGACCATGACTTCAACACCCGTTGCCGGACCGCTGTTCTCGCCGCCCTTCGCCGAGGATGATGTCGCGATCGCGCAGCGCCTGCTGCGCCAGCAGGCCGGTGCTGACCTGTCGGCGGTCAAGGCAACCGCGCGGCGACTGATCGAGGGCATCCGGGCCAAGGCTTCTCGCTTTGGCGGCATCGACGATTTCCTGCAGGAATATGCGCTCTCGACCAATGAGGGGCTGGCGCTGATGGTGCTCGCGGAGGCCCTGCTGCGCGTGCCCGGGGATGAGACGGCCGACCGGCTGATCGAGGACAAGCTCGGCCGCAGCGACTTCCTGCATCACGAGACCAAGTCGCACACGCCGCTGGTGACCGCCTCGGCTTGGGCGCTCGGAATCGCGGCACGCGTGATCGCACCGAACGAGACGCCGGAGAGCGTGGTCGCCAACCTCGCGCGCAGGCTCGGGCTGCCGACGGTGCGGACTGCGGCGCGCCAGGCGATGCGACTGCTCGGCAGCCATTTCGTGCTGGGCGAGACCATCGAGCAGGCGCTCGACCGCGCCAATTCCAGCCAGGGACGGCTGTTCCGCTATTCCTTCGACATGCTCGGCGAGGGCGCGCGCACGGCCGCGGACGCCTCGCGCTACCTGCACTCCTACGCCGCTGCGATCGAGGCGATCGGCCGTGCTGCGGGCAACGCAGCGCTGCCGGAGCGGCCCGGCATTTCGGTAAAGCTGTCCGCCCTGCATCCACGATATGAGGAGATCAGCCGCGAGCGCGTTTTGCGCGAACTGGTGCCCGACGTGATCGAGCTGGCGCGCCAGGCCAAATCCTTCGACCTCAATTTCACGGTCGATGCCGAGGAAGCCGACCGGCTCGATCTCTCGATGGCGGTGATCGCGCGCGTCATCGCCGATCCCTCGCTCGCCGGCTGGGATGGCTTTGGTCTCGCCATCCAGGCCTATCAGAAGCGCGCGGAGGCGGTGATCGGCTTTATCGCCGAGCTTGCGGAGGCACACGCGCGGCGGCTGATGGTGCGTCTCGTCAAGGGCGCCTATTGGGACACCGAGATCAAGCGCGCGCAGGAGCGCGGGCTCGACGACTATCCGGTCTTCACCCGCAAGGCGATGACCGACCTGAACTACCTTGCCTGCGCGCGGCGGATGCTCGCCTTGCGCCCGCGCATCTTCCCGCAATTCGCCACCCACAACGCGATGACGGTGGCGCATATCGTCCATGCCGCGAGCGACGGCGCGGGCTACGAATTCCAGCGGCTGCACGGCATGGGCGATGCGCTCTATGCCAGCTTGCGCGAACGGCACGCCGGCATCGCCTGCCGGACCTATGCGCCGGTCGGCAAGCATCGCGATCTGCTGGCCTATCTGGTTCGCCGGCTGCTCGAGAACGGCGCCAATTCATCCTTCGTCTCCGTGGCCGCCGATCCGGATGTCCCGATCGAGCAGCTGGTGCTCAGCGAGGCCGAGATCATCGGCGATGCGGCGGCGGCACGCCATCCGAACATCGCGCGCCCCCGCGATCTCTACGGTCCCTCGCGCCGCAATTCGGCGGGCGTCGAGCTCGGGCACCATGCGTCGTTGCAGGCTCTCCTTGCGGAGGTGGCGCGCGGCCGTGCGCCCGAGGCGACCACTGCGCCGATCATCGATGGGCACGCGATCGCCGGCGCGCCACGCGCGCTCGCGAGCCCGATCGATCCGTCGCTCATCGCCGGCCATGTCGTGGACGCCGATGTCGCGGTCGCCGATCGGGCGATCGTCGCGGCCGTGTCGGGCAGCGCGGCCTGGGCCGCGACCCCGGCCGCGCGCCGGGTGCAGGCCTTGCGCCGGGCCGCCGATCTGATCGAAGCGCGCCGCGGCCGGCTGATCCACCTGCTGGCGGTCGAGGCGGGCAAGACCATCGATGATGCGATCGCGGAGGTGCGCGAAGCCGCGGATTTCTGCCGCTATTACGCCGCCGAAGGAGAGAAGCTGTTCGGCGAAGCGATCGATCTGCCCGGTCCGACCGGCGAGGCGAACAGCCTGCTGCTCAAGCCGCGCGGCGTATTCGCGGCAATCTCGCCGTGGAATTTTCCGCTTGCGATCTTCGTCGGCCAGATCGCCGCCGCGCTGATGGCCGGCAACGCCGTCGTCGCCAAGCCGGCCGAGCAGACGCCGCTGATTGGCGCGGAAACCGTGCATCTCTTGCACGAGGCGGGTGTCGCGCCGAGCGCGCTGCAGCTCGTTCCCGGAGACGGCGCGATCGGTGCGCATCTGGTTGCGCATCCCGCAATCGCCGGCGTGGTCTTCACCGGGTCCTACGAGACAGCGCGTGCCATCAACATCGCACTGGCCCATCGCGACGGGCCGATCGTGCCTTTGATCGCGGAGACCGGCGGGATCAACGCGATGGTGGTCGATTCCACCGCGCTGCCGGAGCAGGTCACGGACGACGTCATGGCCTCCGCGTTCCGCTCGGCCGGCCAGCGCTGCTCGGCCCTGCGATTGCTGTGCCTGCAGGACGACGTCGCGGACGTGGTGATCGAGATGATCATCGGTGCGGTGCGCGAACTCAGGCTCGGCGATCCCCGCGACGTCGCCACCCATATCGGCCCCGTGATCGACTCGGAGGCCAAGACGCGACTTGACGAGCACGTCGCCCGCATGACGGCAACAGCCCGCGTGCATTATGCCTGCAAGTCACCGTCGTCCGGTTATTTTGTCGCGCCACACGTCTTCGAGCTGCCTGACGTCAAGGCGCTCGACAAGGAGGTGTTCGGCCCGATCCTGCACGTCGTACGCTACCGCGACGGCGATATGGATCGCGTGCTGAGCGCGATCAGGCAGTCAGGCTATGGGCTGACCTTTGGGTTGCATTCGCGCATCACTCATCTGATCGACAAAGTCAGCCAGTTGCCGGTCGGTAACATCTACATCAACCGCAACATGATTGGTGCGGTAGTCGGCGTGCAGCCCTTCGGCGGCTGTGGCCTGTCCGGGACAGGACCGAAGGCCGGCGGGCCGCATTACCTGGCGCGCTTCGCGACCGAGCAGACTGTGACCGTCAACACTGCAGCCGCAGGTGGTAATGCGGCGCTGGCTTCGCTCGGCGATCGCTGACTGTGTCCCGCGCGACGCGTTGAGTACCCTTGTAACGAGGCGCGTATGCAACACAAAGTTGGCCTGCGCCATGATGATGTCGGCATACTAACAGCGGTAGTCCGCTTGACTTCCGAAAATCTCGATCCGGCGTAACTCATCACCCACACAGCGTTGCTCTCGCGGCACGATCGACGTCTTGCCTTCGCCTGAATTCGGACTGCTGTTCGACAAGGGTTGCGCGATTGTACGGCCCGCGGCCGGCGCTTTGACGGATCGCCACAGCGTTGACAATCTCGTTTCTGCATTCGTTGCACGTGCATCACAGCTTCAAATCTATGTGCCTGCTAGCGTGCTCATGCGCTGAGGGCAGGACGCACACAGCGCACAACTAATAAGCGCGAGTAGCGTCAGTAAGCGTGAGTAGAGTGTGGGTAGCGTGATGAAGCGAGTAGTTTTGATGGCTGCAACCCTGTTGGTTGCAGGTTCATCGGCCTTCGCGGCCGATCTGAAGCCGCCGATCGCGGTGAAAGCGCCGCCGGTGACGACGGCAATCCCGTTCAGCTGGACGGGTTGCTATCTCGGCGTCGAGGGCGGCGCCCAATGGGGACGGAGCGGGCAGACGGCGCGCTCCGGCCCTGCGTCCGGTCAGGCCCTCACCGGAGGCTACGACCTGAGCGGCGGGATCGCGGGCGGCACGGTCGGCTGCAATTACGAGTTCAGCAACAATGTCGTCATCGGCATCGAGAACGACTATTCGTGGACCGACAAGAACGGCAGTGCCCACGACCTGGCGCCGTTCAACACCAAGACGTTGAACACGACCAAGGAGAAGTGGATCGACACGCTGCGGGGCCGCATCGGCTATGCCTTCGATCGCTTGATGGTCTACGGCACCGGCGGCGTCGCGTTCGCAGGGACCGACGTCACGGTCGCCACGCCAGGCTTCGCGACGGTGACGGATTCGCAGTCGCGGACCGGCTGGGTCGCCGGTGTCGGCGGCGAATGGGCCGCCTATACCGGTCCGCTCGGCGCGCTCACGGTCAAGCTCGAATATTTGCACGCGGACTTCGGCACCTCGCGCTATGTCAACACCCCGATCGATTTCAAGGTCGGCTGCACGACCACGACCATCGTGTCGCGCGATGTCAAGCTGTCGGATGACATGGTCCGCGTCGGCGTCAACTGGAAGTTCAACGCGGACCCGGTGATCGCCGCCCGATAGGGCGTTCTACGTCACGCACCAAAATTAAGGCCTCGACGGGCGTCGGGGTCTTTTTTCATGCGCGCCGCCTTGCGGCGGCCGTGCGGGGCCACGGGAGCATCTCGTTGAGGCCGCCTCAGTCGTGCAGCGAGGTCGGCACGGCGCTCATCAGGCTCGCTGTCGCCACATTGGCGAGAATGCGGTCATTGTTGATCATGATCGGCGCCGACAGCACGTCGCGCAAATGCCGGCTGAGCGAGAACTCGCCGTCATTGCGATAGCCCGACAGGCCACAGGTGCGCATCGCGCTCATCACGGTCTCGACCGCGAGCTCGGAGGCTTCGACCTTCAGCAGTGTGATGGACGATTGGAAGTCGAGTGAGCTCAAGGCGCGCTCATCGTATTCATGGGTGATGAAGGCATTCATGTTGGCGGAGATCACCGCGCGCAACTTGGCGAGCGACATCTTCGCCGTGGTAAAATGCGCCGCCGTCGGCGGTGTCTGCCCGCCCGCGCTGCGCACCGCCTTGCGGATGAAGCGGTGCGCCCGCTGCACGGCGGCGGCGGCGATGCCGGCCCAGGCCGACGACCAGGTAAGATGCGCGAACGGCGTCATGGTCTGGGCGTTGACGCGGTCATAGGGCTCGGCAAACACCCGATCGGTCGGGCAGCTCACCTTCAGCTCGAATCCGGTCGAACAGGTGCCGCGCATGCCGAGCGCCTCCCACCCAGACGTGCACTTCAATGAATAGTCGCCCTTGACCAGCGCCAGCAGCACCTGGTCGGAAGCCGCCGCATCACTGGCGCGACGGGCAACGGTGACGAGGCCGTCCGCCGCGGCGCCATAGGACATCACGGCGGCCTCGCGCAGCAGCGTAATCCCGTCGTCGTTCCGGCTGATCGCGGCGGCGCTGGCGCGGAGGTTGCCGCCGTTCTGGCCTTCGGTGGTCGACGATGCGAGCAGCAGCTGCTCGCGCGCGATCCGGCGCATCAGCGCTTCCATATAGGGATTGCCGCGGCCGTGGCGTACCAGGCAGGCGACCTGGGTCTGGTGGATGGCGAAGATCATCGCGGTGGAGGCGCAGGCGCGGCCGAGCGTGTAGCAGACATCGGCGATATCATGGATCGTTGCGCCGAAGCCGCCGAATTCCACGGGGATCTGCATGCCGAGCAGCTTCTGCTCGCGCGCCGCGTCGATCGCGGATGTCGGAAATCGGCCTTCGCGATCCACGGCCTCGGCCTCAGTCGCGGCCAGCGCGGCAACAGCGGCCGTGCGTTGCATGAACAGCGAGCCGCGATCGAGCAGCAACTGTTCCGCATCGCCGGAAAGATTACGAAGCGTGGTTTCCTGAACGTTCATGACCGACCCGACCTCTGCAATTGCCGGTGTTGAACGGATCGGCGCGCATGCTCGCAATGCGACGCCGATACCCGGCATGTCTCGCTTTGCGCGCAAGGCTAGGGATTTGATTCAAATACGTCGACGACATTCAGGGCGAGCAAAGTGCAATCCCGACGCCGAGGTTAATGTCTGGTGTTCGCAATCACGGCAATTGTCGCAGGCGCGTTAGCCTGAAGACCAAATCCAGCGGCAAGACTCGGATCACGCCGACACCTTCCGACGGTCCAGATGCTGAAGCACTGGTCGCGGAACTGCCGCAGGCGGCCTGAGCGGATTTCGGGGAGCCTCGTGCCGCGGCCCACCCGATCGCTTCTTTGCGAAGGCATCACGCTGCCGCCGCTGTTTTCAACCGGCCGCAAAACTGGCATAGCTCACCTGGCGCGTGACGCGAGGTGAGCATGACACAGGCGGTGCTGGGCATCATTGGCGGTTCGGGCATTTACGATCTGCCGGGACTGGAAGATGCGCGCGAGGAGGTGATTGCGACCCCCTGGGGTGAGCCCTCGGCGCCGCTGCGCCGTGGCAGCCTCGCCGGGCTTCCGATCGTGTTCCTGCCGCGCCACGACAAGGGCCATCGGCTATCGCCCTCCGACATCAACTACCGCGCCAACGTCGACGTGCTGAAGCGCGCAGGGGTGACCGATCTGATCTCGCTATCGGCCTGCGGTTCGTTCAAGGAGGAGCTGCCGCCGGGCACTTTCGTGCTGGTCGACCAGTTCGTCGACCGCACCCACAAGCGGGAAAGCTCGTTCTTCGGCAAGGGCTGTGTCGCCCATGTCTCGATGGCGCATCCGGTCTCGCCACGGCTCCGCATCCATTTGGCAGCGGCGGCCGAGGCGGAGGAGATCGCGATCGCGCGCGGCGGCACTTATCTCTGCATGGAGGGGCCGCAATTCTCGACGCTCGCCGAGAGCCTGACCTACAAGCAGCTTGGTTATTCCGTGATCGGCATGACCAACATGCCGGAAGCCAAGCTCGCCCGCGAGGCCGAGATCTGCTACGCCAGCGTGGCGATGGTGACGGATTTCGATTGCTGGCATCCGGATCACGACGCGGTCACGGTGCAGGACATTATCCGCGTGCTGAACGCGAATGCGGACAAGGCCAAGCGCCTGGTTGCGCGGCTTGCCAAGGATTTTCCGCGCGAGCACGAGCCGTGCCCGATCGGCTCGGATCGTGCGCTCGACACGGCTTTGATCACGGCGCCGGAGGCACGCGATCGGGAGCTCCTGAAGAAGCTCGATGCGGTCGCAGGCCGGGTGCTGCGGAACTCAAGTGAGGGCGCGCCATGAAGGTCGACGGCAAGCACTATCGGAGCATCTGGCTCGATGCCGATGGCTGGTCGGTCGCTGCGATCGACCAGAGGCGTCTGCCGCATGAATTCATCGTTGCCAAGATCACGACCTGCGAGGAGGCGGCCGAGGCGATTCGCTCGATGCTGGTGCGCGGTGCGCCGCTGATCGGCGCCACCGCCGCGTTCGGCATGGCGCTCGCCATGCGTGACGATCGCTCCGACGCTGGTATCGACCGCGCCTACCAGATGCTGATCGCGACGCGTCCGACTGCGATCAACCTGAAATGGGCGCTTGACACGATGGCGACGATGCTGCGGCGGCTGGCGCCGTCGGAGCGACGCGACGCGGCGTACTCACGCGCCGTCGATATTGCCGGCGAGGACGTCACCATCAACCAGGGCATCGCCAGCCATGGCGCGGCGCTGATCGAGAAGATGGCTGCGGCCAGGAAACCCGGCGAGACGGTCAATGTGCTGACCCATTGCAACGCCGGCTGGCTCGCGACGGTGGATTGGGGCACGGCGACCGCGCCGATCTATCTGGCGCATGACCGCGGCATTAAGGTCCATGTCTGGGTCGACGAGACCCGCCCGCGCAATCAGGGCGCTTCGCTGACCGCCTGGGAACTTGGCCACCACGGCGTTCCCCACACCGTCATCCCCGATAACACCGGCGGCCATCTGATGCAGCATGGCATGGTCGATCTCGCCATTGTCGGCACCGACCGCGTCGCTGCCAATGGCGACGTCTGCAACAAGATCGGCACCTACCTGAAGGCGCTGGCGGCGCACGACAATGGCGTGCCGTTCTATGTCGCGTTGCCCTCGCCGACCATCGACTTTGCGGTTGCTGAGGGGCGGCAGATCCCGATCGAGCAGCGCGATGCGCGGGAAGTGAGCGAGATGACCGGCCGCACCAGGGAGGGCCGCATCGAGACGGTGCGGATCGTGCCGGAGGGCTCCCCGGTCGCCAATTACGGCTTCGACGTCACGCCGGCACGGCTGGTGACCGGACTGATCACCGAGCGCGGCGTGCTGGAGGCCGATGGCGCAGCGCTGGCCGCAGCGTTCCCGGAGCGGGCGAGGCAGACGAACTACTAGCCGTTTCCGTCATTGCGAGGAGCGCAAGCGACGAAGCAATCCAGAATCCTTCTTTGGCTCTAGATTGCTTCGCTTCGCTCGCAATGACGGTTAGGTTGGGTCTGTAGCCCGCGTGAGCGTTAGCGATACGCGGGACTTGAAGTCCCGGATGTCGCTGCGCTCATCCGGGCTACACAAGCGTCGCTTTGTTCGCGATGAGGACTAGGTAAGCTTCAATCCGGTTACCGCTTCCAACTCAGCGACCGCCTGCGGGCCGCTCGTGACCTTGATCGTGGTCATGCCCATCGCGCGCGCGGGCTTTAAGTTGACGCCGAGATCGTCGAGATAAATGCAATTGATCGGATCGACGCCAAGCGCCTCCACCATCATCTGGTAGATGCGCGGATCGGGCTTGCGGAGGCCGATCTTTGCGGACTCGATGACATGATTGAACAGCACCATCACCTCCGCGACATAGAGCGAGCGCCCGCTCTGGCTGCCGATCGCATTGGCCGGCAGGTTGTTGGTGATGCAGCCGGTCCTGAACCTGGCGCTGATGCGCTTCAGCGCCTCGACCATCTCGGGGCGGAGATCGCCTGACAGCAGCGGCAGCACCTCGCGACCGCGCACCTCCGCGCCGCCGAGGGCGAGCGACTCCGCCGCGAACAGGCGGTCGAAAGTATCGATGTCGATTTCGGCGCGCTCGAACTTGGCCCAGGCGTTCTCCAGATGGTTGGCGGCATTGGTGTTGCGGATGATGTCGAGCGGATAGCCGCGCTCCTTCTCGAAGCGTGCGAACGCCTCGAACGGCGAAGTGGTCAGCACGCCGCCAAAGTCAAAGATCACCGCCTCGATCATCGCGCTCCTCACTGTGTTTTCTGTTCTCCGCAGCGCTAACACGGCGCGCGAAGCTTGGCGATATCGGTGCGAGCGGCTATTGCTGGGCCGATGAAGCACATCCTGCCCATGGCCGTGATCGCGGCGCTCGTGACGGCATCTCCCGCGTTTGCCATCGTCGGCGGCGCGCCACCGTTGGCGGAGGGCATCGGCCGTTCGATTGTCACCATCGTCGGATCGCGCGGCACGTTCTGCAGTGGCGCGCTGATCGCGCCGAAACTGGTGCTGACCGCAGGCCATTGCGTGCAGCCGGGTACCGATTACCGCATCGTGGAATACGATGCCGCTCACAAGCCGCAGCTCAAGGCGGTGCGCCGTGCCGTGGCGCATCCCGGCTTCAACATGCAGGCTATTCTGGCGCATCGCGCCAGCGCCGACGTGGCCTTGCTGGAACTCGAGGCGCCGACCAAGGACGGCGCGCCCGTCGCGCTCGGCATGCCCAGGCTTCCGCTTGAGTTCGGCAACGCCTTCATGATTGCCGGCATCGGCGTCACCATTCGCGGCGACGGAAAAAGCGGCGGTGTGGTGCGCGCTGCGCCGCTAGTGGCGACCGGCAAGCCAGGCACCTTGCAGATCAGGCTGGTTGATCCGACGACGCAAGGTTCGAAAGAAGGGCTGGGAGCCTGCACCGGCGATTCCGGTGGGCCGTTGTTCGAGCAGCAATCAGGCGGTCAGGTGATCGTCGGCGTCATTTCCTGGTCGACCGGCGCTGGCGGCAGCGCAGGCTGCGGCGGCATGACCGGCACCACGCCGCTGACGCTTTATCGCGACTGGATCGTGCAGACCGCGCGTCAATGGGGCATGCCGCTCGGTGGAAATTGACGCATCGATCAGGCGCATGGATCTCAGGTCATGATAGTTGACCATTGCCGCGATAACGTTCAGCCTGACGCAACAGAGGAAACGACAATAGCCAAATCAAGAAGCCCAAGGACCAGCCACGCCCATGAACGTCATGGCACCCATCCGCGACGCATCCGTCTCGCAAGGCGTCGAGCATTTCGAGATCCTGATCGTCGGCGCCGGCATCTCCGGCATCGGCAGCGCCTACCAGCTGACCAGGCGTTTGCCCGAGAAGAGCTTCGTCATCCTGGAAAGCCAGGAGAGCTTTGGCGGCACCTGGCGCACGCACCGCTATCCCGGCATCCGCTCTGACAGCGACCTGCACACCTTCGGCTACAGCTTCAAGCCATGGGTGGGGCCGCCGATCGCGACCGCCGACGAGATCCTCTCCTACATGGGCGAGGTGATCGCAGAGAACAACCTCGGTCGCCACATTCGCTATGGGCACAAGATCATATCCGCGAGCTGGTCGAGCACGGACAACCTCTGGACCATCTCCGCGCTGAAGGACGACGAGCAGGTCAGGTTCACCGCGAATTTCCTCTGGATGTGCCAGGGCTACTATCGGCATTCCCAAGGCTACACGCCGGAATGGCCCGACATGGCGAAGTTCAAGGGCCGCATCGTGCACCCGCAGAGCTGGCCTGAGGACATCGAGCTGGCGGACAAGAAGGTGGTCGTGATCGGATCGGGCGCCACGGTCGCGACTCTGATTCCGTCGATCGCCGGCCAATGCGCGCATGTCACGATGCTGCAGCGTTCGCCGACCTATTTTCGCATCGGCCGCAACGTGATCGAGCTGGCGCAGGAACTGCGCAAGCTGCAGGTCAAAGAGGAGTGGGTCCACGAGATCGTGCGGCGCAAGATCCTGTTCGAGCAGGATGCCTTCACCAAGCGCTGCCTCGCCGAGCCGGACAAGGTGGCGAAGGAGCTGATTGGCCAGATCGCCGCCATCGTCGGCGAGGACTATGCCGCCAAGCATTTCACGCCGAGCTATCGGCCGTGGCGGCAGCGTCTGGCTTTCCTGCCGAATGCCGACATGTTCGAGAGCATCAGGGATGGCAAGGCCGCCGTCGTGACCGATGAGATCGCGCGCTTCACCGCTGATGGCATCAGACTGAAGTCGGGCGGCGAGCTGCAGGCCGATATCATCGTCACCGCGACCGGCTTCAATCTTTGCGTGCTCGGCGATATCGCCTTCACGATCGACGGCAAGCCGCTCGCGTTCGGTGATACCGTGACCTACCGCGGCATGATGTTCACGGGCGTGCCGAACATGGCCTGGGTGTTCGGCTATTTCCGCGCCAGCTGGACGCTTCGCACTGATTTGGTCGCCGATTTCGTCTGCCGGCTGCTGACCCATATGGATGAGAAGGGCGCGAAAAAAGTGGTGCCGGCGCTGCGGCCGGAGGACCACAACATGCCGCTGTTGTCCTGGATCGACCCGGAGAATTTCAATCCCGGCTACATGATGCGCGACATGCATTTGTTGCCCAAGCGCGGCGACAAGCCGGAATGGCAGCATAGCCAGGATTACTGGACCGAGAAGGATGAAATCCCGGCGATCGATCTGGAGGACAAGGCATTCGTGTATAGTTGAGACCTGCGCGGACGCTATCGTCATTGCGAGCGAAGCGAAGCAATCCAGCATGGCTTGTTCGGCTCTGGATTGCTTCGTCGCTTCGCTCCTCGCAATGACGGAAACGGATTCACACTTCGCGTATTGACCACGCCGTGGCGTCAAACGCAGAGGTCGTCCCCGCGAACGCGGGGACCCATAGCCACAGGCGGATGTTGTTGCACGAAAGCGGCAATACCAGCGTGCTCCCCTCATGCATCGCGCGGTATGGGCTCGGGTCTGCGCTCGCTTTGCTCGCTTGCCCGGGACGACAGTGGTGAGCTACGTCTCCCTCCGCGCAGCCCCCGTTGCGATTGCCGCTGCCGCGGTGCGGTTCTCGACGCCGAGCTTGGCGTAGATCTGCTCCAGATGCTTGTCGATGGTGCGGGGGCTGAGGCCCAAAATCTGCGCGATGTCGCGATTGGTCTTGCCCTTGGAGAGCCAGGACAGCACCTCGCCCTCACGCGTCGTGAGACCGAATTCGCTTGAGAACGCTGGCGGCGCGCTGGTCTGCTCCTTGGCCAGCCGCAACAGGAATTCGTTCGTTCCTGCGCTTCCCATGTAGTGCAGCTTCAGCTCTGGGTGATCGGGAATTGCAGCGGCGGTCTTCGTCCCACCATTGCCTTCCTGTGCTTGCTCGAGCCATTGTCGGAGCGGCTCCGGCAGCACCACGTCCTCGGCCGCACCGGGGCCAAAGCTGTCCGACAACAGCTTCTGCGCCTGCGGCGTCGCCCATATGATGCGGCCGTCGCGGCCCACCGCAAGCAGGAAGCGACCGGAGACATCGAGCGCGGCGCGCGCGCTCTGCGTCATCCGCGCATTCGCCAGATGCACGCGAATGCGCGCCAGCATCTCCTCGACGACGATCGGCTTGGTGACATAGTCGACACCGCCGGCATCCAGCCCGCGTACGATGTGCTCGGTCTCGGCAAGCCCGGTCATGAAGATGACAGGGACATTGCTGAGGCCCGCATCGCGCTTCAGCCGGCGGCAGGTCTCGAAGCCGTCCATGCCGGGCATCACCGCATCGAGCAGGATGATATCGGGCGTGATCTGGTCGACGATGCGCATCGCTGCCGCACCGTCGAGCGCGACCATCACCGTCATGCCGACGCCATCGAGGGCGTCGGTCAGCAGCCGCAGGGTCTCCGGCGAGTCGTCGACGACGAGCGCGACATCGCGCTTTCTGGCCTCAATGCTCATAGGCATGCAGCGTCTTCAGGGTTGCCATGTACTGGTCGAGATCGAAGCGATCGATCAGCGCGCGCATATGGGTGACGAAATCGATGTGCTCGGGATGCGCGCTGCCGATGTCGTCGAGCTTGAGCTGGATCGCCCTGATGTAGCCGATCCGGCCGAGCCCCATCAGCTCCTCGACAAAGTGCAGCGGCGGCCGCGGATCGCTCTCGGGGCGCCAATTCGGCGCGACGACGATATCGGTTTCATAGGTCCATTCCAGCTTGAGCAACTGGCGGATGGCCTCCAGGAGCCGCGGGATGTCGATCGGCTTCATCAGATAGCCATCGTGGAATGGCTGGGCCAGCGGCCGGCCGTGCGCCTCCAAGGCAGATGCCGACGTCATCAGGATGCGGGCGTGGTGATGGCCGCCCGCGCGCAGGGTCTCGGCCACGGTCCAGCCGTCCATGCCCGGCATCGAGATGTCGAGAATGAACAGATCAGGCTGGCAATGCTGGGCAAGCGCGAGACAGCCCGGGCCGTCTGGCGCGCTCAGCAGGATGAAGCCGAGCGGCGTCAGCACCTCGCGCAGGAGATCGCGATGCACCGGATCGTCGTCGGTGACCAGGATGGTCTTGCGCGCGCCGAGATAGCCTGAGACCGGCGCCTTCACCGGCGCGTGGCGGGTCGGATTGACGACCTCGGAGAGCAGGATCTTGACGCGGAAATTGCTGCCGGTGCCGACCTGGCTCGTCACCTTGATGTCGCCGCCCATCACGCCCGCGAGCAGGCGGCTGATCGTGAGGCCCAGCCCCGTGCCGGTCTGCGGCTGGCTGGCGCCGAGCGCGCCGCGCTCGAACGGCGCGAAGATGCGCTCGAGATCATCACTCTGAATGCCGGGGCCGGTATCGATCACTTCGAACTCGGCGACCGGGCTGCGATAATGCACGAGGAACTGCACGCTGCCGGCCTGCGTGAACTTGATGGCGTTGGACAGCAGATTGATCAGGATCTGGCGCAGCCGCTTCTCGTCGGCATAGACGACGAGCGGCAGCACCGCCGGCCGCTTGAACATGAAGTCGATGCCCTTCGCTGCGGCCTGCAGGCGGAACATGCCGACCAGCTGGTCGAGGAATTCGCTCAAGCGAACCTCGTCGCGCGACAAATAGAGCCGCCCCGCCTCGATCTTGGAGATGTCAAGGATGCCGTCGATCAGGCCGGAGAGGTGGTCGGCGCTGCGCCTGACGACGCGCACCTGGTCGCGCGGCTTTGGCGGAAGGCTATTGTCGTGTTCCAGCAGCTGCGCGTAGCCGGAGATCGCATTCAGCGGCGAGCGCAGCTCGTGGCTGAGGCCGACTACATAGCGGCTCTTGGCGAGGTTGGCGGATTCCGCCACCTCCTTGGCGCGCTGCAGCTCGGCGTCGGTGCGCTTATGCGCCTCGATCTCGGCGATCAAGAGCGCGGTCTGCCGCCGCGTCTCGGCCTCCGCCGCGCGGCGGCTCTGCTGCGCCAGCACGAACAGCCAAGCCACCACGCCGATGATGATGGACAGTGCAAAGAACACCTTCCACAGCACGTCCGAGACCAGCGGCCTATCGGCCGGCGCCGTTGCGGTGGTCTCCAGATAGATCATGCCTAGCGTCAGCGCGACCAGGCCGGCTGAACTGACGAACACGCCCATGTAGTGGCCGAGCTGTGAGTTGAGCCGGGCCAGCATCCGCTGCGGCAGCATGCCCTCGAGCGCCGCTGCAAGCTGCGCCTGCACCCGCGCATGCGGCTTGCACAGGTCATGGCAGCGCGCATCGAGCGAGCAGCACAGCGAGCAGATCGGGCCGGCATAGGCCGGGCAGGAGGTGGTGTCCTCAGGCTCGAAATGATGCTCGCAGATGCAGCACTGGATCTGCGCGATGTCCTGCCAACTCCGCTTCGGCTTGCGCGCGATGTAGTATTTTCCGTCGGTCACGTAGGCGATGATCGGCGCCGCGACGAAGGCGACCGAGAGCGCAACGAAAGCTGACAGCGCCTTCGCGGTCGGGCCGAACAGGCCGTAGAATGCGCTGATCGAAACGATGGTCGCGATGGTCATGGCACCGACGCCGACCGGATTGACATCGTAGAGGTGCGCGCGCTTGAACTCCATGTGTCGCGGCCGCAGGCCGAGCGGCCTGTTGACGACGAGGTCGGAGACCAGCGCACCCATCCAGGCGATCGCGACGTTGGAATACAGCGCAAGCGTCTGCTCCAGCGCCTTGTAGACGCCGATCTCCATGAGCAGAAGAGCTACGACGACGTTGAACACCAGCCAGACTACGCGGCCGGGATGGCTATGGGTTAGCCGCGAGAAGAAGTTCGACCAAGCGATCGAGCCGGCATAGGCGTTTGTGACGTTGATCTTGAGCTGCGACAGGATCACGAAGGTGCCGGTGAGCGCCAGCGCCAACTCCGGCCGCGCCAGCACGTAGCGGAAGGCCTCGAGATACATTTGCGCGGGCTCGGCGGCATGCTCGGCCGGCACGCCATGGATCAGCGCGAAATAGGCCAGGAACGAGCCGGCCAGCAGCTTCAGCGCGCCGAGCACGATCCAGCCTGGGCCCGCGCCGAGCAGCGCCAGCCACCACGACGTTTTCGAGGTGCGGCGGTCGCGCGGCAAAAAGCGCAGGAAGTCGACTTGCTCGCCGATCTGCGCCACCAGCGAGAACACGACGGAGGCCGCGGTGCCGAACAGCATGAGATCGAGATGGCCGCCGGCATCGCCATGCTGGCCGGGGAATTCCGTCCAGGTGACGAAGGAACGCGGATTGGCATAAGCGATCGCGGCAAAGGGAGCGATATGCAGCACCACCCAGAGCGGCTGCGTCCAGAGCTGAAAGCGGCTGATCAAGGTGATGCCGTGCGTCACCAAGGGAATGATGACGATGGCGCTGATGAGGTAGCCGACCGGGCGCGGGATGCCGAAGCACATCTCCAGCGCCGAGGCGAGGATGACAGCTTCGATCGCGAAAAATATGAAGGTGAAGCTGGCATAGATCAGCGAGGTGACGGTCGAGCCGATATAGCCGAAGCCGGCGCCGCGGGTCAGCAGGTCAATGTCGATGCCGCATTTCGCGGCATGGTAGGCGATCGGCAGCCCGCAGCAGAAGATGATGGCGCTGACGATCAGGATGGCGGCGCTGGCATTGGTAACTCCGTAGTTCAGCGTGATGGTGCCGCCGATCGCCTCCAGCGCCAGGAAGGAGATTGCGCCTAGCGCCGTATTGGCGACGCGGGCGGCGGACCAGCGCCGCGCGCTCTTGGCCGTGAAGCGGAGCGCGTAGTCCTCCAGCGTCTGGTTGGCAACCCACTGATTATACTGGCGCCTGACACGGTCGATCCGCTGCCGCCCTGCCACCTCAAAACTCCTGCCCAAGACTGCTGCTGAAGGCGGCGCGCGTTACCTCGCTCCGCTCCGCCTTCATCGTTCCCATACGCAAGCCTACGTCGCGCTTTTGCGGTGCAGTATACGCAATCCTGCGTATGCCGTGCGTTGCACAATCCGCGCCATCCTCGCCTCTGACCAAAGCCTGTCTCGCACAAAACGAAACAAATGGGGTGCTCATGTCAGACGATATCGAACGAGGCCTGAAATCGCCGCTGCGGCGCAAGCTGCTGATGGGAGCGGCGGCGCTGCCGGCGCTCGCCATGCTGCCGCGGCCATCTTTTGCCGATATTCCCGCAACCTCGGCGATCAACACGACCGGCCTTGCAGTCACGGATAGCGAGGTCACCGTCGGCATCCTGCACTCCGTCACCGGTACCATGGCGATTTCAGAGACCGGCTCGGTGGAGGCCGAGAAGCTCGCCATCGAGCAGATCAACGCGGAAGGCGGCGTGCTCGGCCGCAAGATCAAATTCATCCAGGAGGACGGTGCCAGCGATTGGCCGACGTTCGCCGAAAAGGCCAAGAAGCTCCTGGTCAACGACAAATGCGCAGCCGTGTTCGGCTGCTGGACCTCGGCCTCGCGCAAGGCGGTGCTGCCGGTGTTCGAGCAGTACAACGGCATGCTGTATTACCCGACCTTCTACGAGGGTCTTGAGCAATCCAAGAACGTCATCTACACCGGTCAGGAGGCCACGCAGCAGATCATCGCCGGGCTCGACTGGGTCAACAAGACCAAGGGTGCCAAGACCTTCTATCTGCTCGGCTCCGACTACATCTGGCCGCGCACCTCCAACAAGATTGCGCGCAAGCACATCGAAGGCCACCTGCAAGGTGCCAAGGTGGTCGGCGAGGAGTACTTTCCGCTCGGCCACACGCAGTTCAACTCGGTCATCAACAAGATCAAGCTGACCAAGCCTGATGTGATCTACGCCATCATCGTCGGCGGCTCCAACGTCGCCTTCTACAAGCAGCTCAAGGCGGCCGGCATCGACATGTCGAAGCAGACGCTGCTGACAATCTCCGTCACCGAGGATGAGATCGACGGCATCGGCGGCGAGAACATCGCCGGCGCCTACGCCTGCATGAAATACTTCCAGTCGCTCGACAATCCGAACAACAAGGCCTTCGTGCCGGCGTTCAAGAAGATGTGGGGCGAGAAGACCGTGATCGGCGACGTCACGCAGGCGGCCTATCTCGGTCCATGGCTGTGGAAGCTCACGGCGGAGAAGGCCGGCTCCTTCGATATCGACAAGATTGCGGCCGCTTCGCCCGGCGTGGAGTTCAAGGGCGCGCCGGAGGGTTACGTCCGCATCCACGAGAACCATCATCTGTGGTCGAAGACGCGTGTCGGTCGCGCGAAAGCGGATGGTCAGTACGAGCTGATCTACGAGACGGCCGACCTCGTCGAGCCCGATCCGTTCCCGAAGGGGTATCAGTAAGGCGCAGGCTGGTCAGTCAATGCGTTTAAGCCTGCGCCGCTCGTCGCAGCGGTTCAGTAGCGAAGCTCTCGCGCCGGCGACGGTGCGCTCCCTCCCCCACAAGGGGGGGAGGGAACGACCTCGGCTGCCGAGGCTGCCGGGCTCACAAAGCAAAGCGATCTTTGCCCCTAGCACGGGTACTTCGCCCGAGAGGACGGATCATGTTCGGTGACTACTCCCTTGGCGATCTCGCGGCCATCTTTGCGATGCAGGGTTTTGCGGGGCTTATCCTGTTCTCGGTGTATCTGCTGATGGCGCTGGGGCTTGCCATCATCTTCGGCCAGATGGGCGTCATCAACATGGCGCATGGCGAGTTCATGATCCTGGGCGCGTACGTCACCTGGATGACGTCGAGCGCCGTCCAGCAATTCCTGCCCTCGCTGTTTCCCGGCTACTTCTTCCTCGCGATGATGTCAGCCTTCATCGCCTCCGGCGCGCTCGGCATGCTGGTCGAATGGGCTTTGATACGTCACCTCTACAAACGCCCGCTGGATACGCTGCTCGCGACCTGGGGACTCAGCCTGATCCTGCAGCAGGCCTATCGCTCCGTGTTCGGCGCGCGCGAGGTCGGCGTCGAGCTGCCGGAATGGATGATGGGCTCCTGGCAGGCGACTGACTCGATCCAGATCCCCATCAACGGCATGTTCGTGATGGGGCTGACGATCCTGATCACCATTGCAGTCGCCTATGTGCTGTTCCTGTCGCGCTGGGGCAAGCAGGTGCGCGCCGTGGTGCAGAACCGCGTGATGGCAGGCGCCGTCGGCATCAACACCGAGAAGGTCGATTGCCTCACCTTCGGCCTCGGCTGCGGCATTGCCGGCATCGCGGGTTCAGCCTTCACCATGATCGGCTCGACCGGGCCGACCGCAGGCCAGCTCTACATCGTCGACACCTTCCTCGTGGTCGTGTTCGGCGGCGCGGCCAGCCTGCTCGGCACCATCGCGTCCGCTTTCACCATCTCGCAGACCGACTCGACGCTCGAATTCTTCCTGTCGGGCTCGATGGCCAAGGTGATTACGCTGCTGGCGATCGTCGCGATCCTGATGCTGCGGCCGCAGGGCCTGTTCGCACTCAAGGTCCGCAAATGAGCCGCCGCATCGCCGTCAAGAACAAGAAAGCTCGATCATGATCATCAACTCGCGCTTTTTCAATCGCTCCGAACTGATCGGCTTCGTCTCGCTGCTTCTGTTGCTCGTCGTCATCCTGCCGCTGACGCTCGACGTGTTCCGCCTCAACCTGGTCGCCAAATATCTGACCTACGCCTTCGTCGGCATCGGCCTCGTCATCTGCTGGGGCTATGGCGGCATTCTGAGCCTGGGGCAAGGCGTGTTCTTCGGGCTCGGCGGCTACTGCATGGCGATGTTCCTCAAGCTTGAGGCGTCGAGCGTCGAGAATACCAAGATCCAGTCTACGCCCGGCATCCCGGATTTCATGGACTGGAATCAGCTCACGGCGCTGCCGTTCTTCTGGAAACCGTTCCATTCATTTCCGGTGACGCTCCTCGCGATCATTCTGGTGCCCGGCATCTTCGCCCTGATCATCGGTGCCGCCATGTTCAAGCGCCGGGTCGGAGGCGTCTACTTCGCGATCATCACGCAGGCGATCGCCGCCATCCTCGGTATCCTGATCATCGGCCAGCAAGGCTATACTGGAGGCGTCAATGGGATCACCGACCTGCGCACCTTGCTCGGCTGGGACATCCGGACCGACCATGCGAAATACATTCTCTACTTCGTCGAGGTCGTGCTGCTGTTCGGCTGCATCGTCGCCGCGCAGTTCATTCGCCTGACCAAGCTCGGCCGCATCCTGGTGGCCATGCGCGAGCAGGAGGATCGCGTCCGCTTCTCCGGCTACAGCGTCGCCAATTTCAAGATCTTCGCGTTCTGCGCCGCGGCGATCTTCGCTGCGATCGGCGGCGCGATGTTCACGCTCGAGGTCGGGTTCATGTCGCCGTCCTTCGTCGGCATCGTGCCGTCGATCGAAATGGTGATCTACACAGCCGTCGGGGGCCGCATGTCGATCTTCGGTGCGGTCTACGGCGCATTGCTCGTCAACTTCGCCAAGACCAGCCTGTCGGAGACCTTTCCGCAGCTCTGGCTGTTCGGCCTGGGTGCGCTGTTCATCGCGGTCGTACTCGCTTTCCCCAACGGCCTGTCGGGCATCTGGGCCGATCACGTCCAGCCGCGCATCGACCGGATGCTGGCATCGCGGGAAAAGAAGCCAGGCGCCGGCAAGAGTCTGGTCGCAAACGGCGCTCCGGCAGAGTGAGGAGACACCAATGCTTATCGGTCATCAGCCGAAAGATTTCCTGCTTGCGGTCGAGGCGCTCACCGTCTCCTTCGACGGCTTCAAGGCGGTGAACAACCTCTCCTTCTATGTCGAGGAGAACGAGATTCGCGTCATCATCGGCCCGAACGGCGCCGGCAAGACCACGGTGCTCGACCTGATCTGCGGCAAGACCCGGGCCACCTCGGGCTCGATCCAGTTTCGCGGCAAGGAGCTGACGAGGCTTAAGGAGAACGAGATCGTCCAGGCCGGGGTGGGGCGCAAATTCCAGACGCCCTCGGTGTTCGTGGACCTCACCGTGTTCGAGAATCTGGAGATCTCCTTCCCGCGCGGACGGAGCGTGTTCGGGTCGCTGGCTTTCCAGCGCGACGCGGCGGTGAAGAGCCGCGTCGAGGAGGTTGCCGAGATGATCTTCCTGAAGGACCGCCTCGACACCTATGCCGACGAGCTCAGCCATGGCCAGAAGCAGTGGCTCGAGATCGGCATGCTGCTGATTCAGGATCCGGACCTCTTGATGCTCGACGAGCCCGTTGCCGGCATGAGCGTCTCCGAGCGCGCCAAGACCGCCGAGCTGCTCAACCGCATCATCAAGGACCGTTCGGTGCTCGTCATCGAGCACGACATGAAATTCGTCGAGGACATCGCGCACAAGGTCACCGTGCTGCACCAGGGCCAGATCCTCTCCGAAGGCACCATGGAGAAGGTCAAGCACGATCCCAAGGTGGTCGAAGTGTATCTGGGGCATTGAGCGCATGTTTGCTTCGAGGCACGCGAGGGCGGCAACGCTAGTGCACTCCCTCCCCCCTTGTGGGGGCGGGTTGGGGAGGGGGGTGCCCCAAGCGAGACCGCCGTTGTGGACCCCCACCCCCGACCCCTCCCCGCAAGGGGGAGGGGTGAAGAGACAGCTCGTCGTAGCAACGAACAAGGAGCAGACGTGATGCTCGCTATCTCCGATCTGCACGTCGCCTACGGCCAGAGCGAGGTGCTGCACGGTCTCAATGTCAAGGTCGCGCCGGGCGAGATCGTCGCGATCATGGGCCGCAACGGCATGGGCAAGACCACGCTGATGAAGTCGCTGATGGGCATCCTGCCGGCGAAGAGCGGCTCGATCGGCATGGATGGCGCTGAACTGTCCAGCCTGAAGAGCTATGAGCGCGTCGCCAAGGGTCTCGCCTATGTGCCGCAGGGCCGCATGATTTTCTCCACGATGACCGTGAAGGAGAACATCGAGACTGGCCTCGTCGTATCGGGCGAATCGGAAGTGCCAAATGACATTTACGAGCTGTTCCCGGTGCTGCTGGAAATGAAAGACCGGCGCGGCGGCAATCTCTCGGGCGGCCAGCAGCAGCAGCTCGCCATCGCACGCGCGCTGGCGACCAAGCCGAAGGTGCTGCTGCTCGATGAGCCGACCGAAGGTATACAGCCGTCGATCATCAAGGAAATGGCGCGCACCTTGAAGCGCATTCGCGACGAGAAGGGGCTCTCCATCGTCGTGTCCGAGCAGGTGCTGAGCTTCGCGCTCGACATCGCCGACCGCGTGCTGGTCATCGAGAACGGCGAGATCGTCCGGGACGAGCCGCGCGAGTCTGTCGATGCCGTCCAGGTCTCGAAATATCTGTCCGTCTAACCATCAACCGCGCAAGGCACGTACAAGAGGGGAGTTTTGCATGCCAGAGACACTGATCAAGGTCGATCTCACCAAATCGGCCTACGAGAACGACATGGTGCACAATCGCTGGCACCCGGACATTCCGATGGTGGCCTGGGTCAAGCCTGGTGACGACTTCATCATCGAGACCTATGACTGGACCGGCGGCTTCATCAAGAACAACGATTCCGCAGATGACGTGCGCGACATCGATCTGTCGATCGTGCACTTCCTGTCGGGGCCGATCGGCGTCAAGGGCGCCGAGCCCGGCGATCTCCTGGTGGTCGACCTGCTCGATGTCGGCCCGCTGAAGGAGAGCCTGTGGGGCTTCAACGGCTTCTTCTCCAAGCAGAATGGCGGCGGCTTCCTCACCGATCACTTCCCGCTAGCGCAGAAGTCGATCTGGGACATCAAGGGTCTCTACACGTCCTCGCGCCATGTGCCCGGAGTGAACTTTGCTGGCCTGATCCATCCCGGCTTGATCGGCTGTCTGCCCGATCCGAAGCTGCTGGCGACCTGGAACGAGCGCGAGACGGCGCTGATCGCCACCAACCCGACCCGCGTGCCTGGCCTTGCCAATCCGCCGTTTGCAGCGACCGCGCATGCCGGACAGGCCAAGGGCCTTGCCAAGGAGAAAGTTGGTACCGAAGGGGCCCGCACCGTGCCGCCGCGCGAGCATGGCGGGAATTGCGACATCAAGGATCTGTCGCGCGGCTCGAAGATCTACTTCCCAGTCTATGTTCCCGGTGGCGGCCTCTCGATGGGCGACCTGCATTTCAGCCAGGGCGACGGCGAGATCACCTTCTGCGGCGCCATCGAGATGGCCGGCTGGCTGCATCTGAAGGTCGATGTGATCAAGGATGGCGTGTCGAAATACGGCATCAAGAACCCGATCTTCAAACCGTCGCCGATCACGCCGAATTATCGCGACTATCTGATCTTCGAAGGCATCTCGGTCGACGAGGCCGGCCAGCAGCATTATCTCGACGTGCACATCGCCTACCGACAGGCGTGTCTCAACGCGATCGAATACCTGAAGAAGTTCGGCTATTCCGGCGCCCAGGCCTATTCGATCCTCGGCACCGCGCCGGTGCAGGGACACATCTCCGGCGTGGTCGACGTGCCGAATGCGTGCGCCACGCTGTGGCTGCCGACCGAGATCTTCGACTTCGACGTGATGCCCTCGGCAGCGGGTCCGGTGAAGCACATCACCGGCGACATCCAGATGCCGATCTCGCCGGACAAGTGACGTGATCCTGATGAAATAGAGCTCCCTGTGCGACGGGATGCGGGACGGCATGGCTTCGCCCCGCATCCGCCGCGCGTATTTGTTTTCGACTGCACAGGACGACGATGATGCCTGTCTATGATTATCTCTGTGATGCCTGCGGTCCCTTCACCGACATGCGGCCGATGGCCGAGTGCGACGATCCGCAGACCTGTCCGAGCTGCGCAATGATGGCGCCTCGTGCGATCCTGACCGCACCGAACTTCTTCTGCATGCCTTCGGAACGGCGCATGGCGTTCGCGACCAATGAGCGCAGCGCAAACGCGCCGCAGACGGTCGCCGAATACAAGGCCAGGCACGGCGCGGGCTGCGGCTGCTGCGCGCCGAAAAAGCCGCCGCGCCTGATGACCAAGAGCAAAAGCGGCGCCAAGGGCTTCCCGACGGCACGGCCGTGGATGATTAGCCATTGAGGTGGCTCAATGCGAATCAGCTAAACGTCCGCTGACAAGGCCTCACGTCAAACTCAGTTGTCGTCCCCGCGAAAGCGGGGACCCATAACCACAGGCCTGTGTTGTCGAAAAAAGCTTGAGCTCCAGCGTGCCGCCACACGATCGATGGTGGTTATGGGTCCCGGGTCTGCGCTTCGCTTGCCCGGGACGACAGCTGCATTTGTGGTCGCGTACTGCGATCACAGCTACAAATCTGGTGAGCGAGCCATGGTTGGTCGCTACCGCCGCGGCCCGCGCCGCGGCGTCGCTATCGGCCGGCCCTCGATCTTGCTGCTCATCGCATTGGCGCCGTCGCTGACATCGAGCAGGGTCTGGCGGCTGTCGTCGATCACCTTGGCTGATTTCTGCCTGAAACTGTCGGCGAGCTCGCGGATCGATTTCACCCTGTGAAGCAGCCCGTCCGCGTCTCCGTCGGAAAAGCCGGGAATCGCGTTGTCGATCCGGGTCACGAACCTGTCAAAACCCTTGAAGACGTCCTCCGCCTGGTCGATTGCGGCATCGATCGTCTGGCTCTTGCTCTTGAGCGTCTCGGACGCGGCTTCGATTGACCGCAGCGTCTCTTTCACGGCGAATTCGTTGCTCGTGATGAACTTGTCGGCGTTGTGCACCGACTCGACCATCGTCTCCTGATCTCTGAGATCGGCTGATAGGACCGGGATGCCGTCGCCATCGAGCGGCACCGGAGGCGCGGCCGGCGCGCCGCCGACCAGCGAGACTGCCGCGATCCCGGTCAAACCTTGGAATTCGATACCCGCCGTGGTGTCCCTGCGGATCGGCGCGCCGTTGTCGAGCGCGATCAGGACGACGATCCGGCGCGGGCTGTCGAGGCTGACCGAGACGATCTCCCCGGCGTGGACGCCGTCGAAATTGACCGGACCGCCCTTGCGCAGGCCGGCGGCCGAGCCGCCGTCGAACACAACGCGCAAGGGGCTGCGCTGCTGGCCGGTGCGCACCTTCTGCACCACCAAGAGGCCACCGATCGCAGCGATGGCCGCTGTGAGCGTCAGGGTTCCAATGACGAGATTGGTTGCGCGCATCCGCTGGCCTGAAAACGGCGACGGCCGGAAGCCCGGCCGCCATTGTTCAAGACAATTCTAGCTGGAAACGCGCGCCGGCGAAAGCTCAGTGTCCGCCACCTTTCTTGGTGCTTTTCCCCTTGGTGCTTTTGTCGAAGCTCTGCCGTGCCGCCTCGTTGTTGAGCACGATCAGCGCATCCACTGCGACTCCCGTCTTGGGATTGATCAGGAACGGGTTGATGTCGATGGACGCGATGCGCTGGCCTGCATCGGAGATCAGGTTCGACAGGCCGACCAGCGCCTTCACGGCGGATGCTTCATGCAGCGCGGGCTTGCCGCGATAACCCTTGATCTTGACGCCAGCCTTGGTGCGGCCGATCAGCGCGCGGGCATCGGCTTCATTCAGCGGCGCGCCGGCCAAGGCGACGTCCTTCATCAGCTCGATATCGAGGCCGCCGGAGCCGAACAGCACAACCGGCCCCATCTCGGCATCGAGCGAGGCTCCGATCACGAGCTCGAGATCGGCATTGACCTGCTTGGCGATCAGGATGCCCTCCAGCTTCGGCTTGCCTTTCAGCTTCTTCACCCGCGCTGTGATGTCGGCAAACGCCTTCCCCACCGCCGCCGGCGTGGTCAGGTTGAGCATCACGCCGCCGATGTCGGATTTGTGCAGGATGTCGGGGCTGACCACCTTCGCGACCACGGGAAAGCCGATCGACTTGGCGATCTTGATGGCCTCGATTGCCGATTGCGCAATCGCTTCCTTCGATATCGGAATTCCATAGGCCTTCAGCAGCTTCTTCGAGTCGACCTCGTCGAGTGCCGCGCCCTCTGCCTGCTTGAGGATCTTCTCCAGTGTCGCGCGCGCCGACGGCTTGCTGCTTGACGCGACGTCGGGCACCTGCTTCGGCAGCGCCGCGTAGTCAATCAGTGACTTGATCGCGGTGACGGCGCGATCAAGTCCCTGCAGCACTGTGACATGAGGCAGGGTCTGGCGCAGCTCCTTGGTGTAGTCGGTGAACCCGATCGACATCGCGCTGACATAGATCACCGGCTTCGATGCCTCCCCGGCCATGTCGTTGACGCGCCGCAGATTGCGCTCGCGCAGCTCGTGCGGCGCCTTGGGCAGCTCGGCATCGATGATGACGATGTCGGTGTCGGGATCGTCGATCATGAGCTTGATCGCGCGCATGTAGACGGTGGGATCGACCACGGCCGCAAAGCCGGCATCCAGCGGGTTGCCGACAATCGAGCCTGGCCCGAGCATAGCTCCGAGTTCAGCACTGATCCCGGGCGAGGGCGGCGCGAAGTTCAGGCCCACCGCATCGAAAGCGTCGATCAGTAGCCCGCGCTTGCCGCCCGACAGCGTCACGGCCGCCAGACGGTTGCCCTTGGGGGTGACCGCGTGCACAAAGCACTCGGTGGTCTCGATCAGTTGATCGAGGTTCTGGACGCGGATCACGCCTTCGCGTGTGGCGATGGCGTCGAATGTCTCGATCGAGCCGGCCAGCGCGCCGGTGTGAGCCATCGCGGCGGCGCGGCCACCTTCGGACGCGCCGAGCTTGAGCGCGATGACAGGCTTGCCGGCCGCGCGTGCGGCCTTGCAGGCATCGCGAAACGCCTTGGTGTTGCGCACGCCTTCCAGATACACGACAATGACGCGGATGCTGGGATCGACGACGAAATAGTTCATCAGATCGGTCGTCTCAAGTCCGGCCTCATTGCCCGTGGTCACCATGTAGCCAATGCCGACGCCGCGATCCTCCAGGGTCTGGCGGATCGCCATCACGATCGCACCGGACTGGCCCGCGATCGCAACCGGGCCCTGAACCATGGTGACGGCGCGGTCGTCGATATTGGTGAACAGCTTCTCGCCGGCGCTGAGATTGCCAAGGCAGTTCGGGCCGGTGACAGCGAGCCCGGTTTCGCGCACCGCCTGCTGCAACTCGGCCGCGAGCCGCTGGCTCTCCTCGTCCTGCAGCTCGGAAAAGCCCGAGGTGACGATGGTTGCGGAGCGCGCGCCGCTTGCGGCCGCATCGCGGATCACCTGCACGGCAAGGCGCGCCGGCACCAGCACGAGCACATGATCGGGCGGCTCGGGCAGGCTCGCAAAGTCCTTGTAGCAGGGCACGCCCCAGACGCTCTCGCGCTTGGCGTTGACCGGAAACAGGCCGCCCTCGTAGCCGTATTTGATCAGGTTATTCCAGATGCGTTCGGCATAGTTGCCCGGCTTGTCCGTGGCGCCGACCACCACGATGTTGCGCGGGTGCAGCATCGCATGGATGCTCTTGACGACGTCGCTGGCGTCTGGCGGTGGCGACCATGGTCGAGGTGACGTCGAGACTGGAGCATCCATGAAGCTTTCCCGTATTCCACGCTGCGGTCTTTTTTCAAAGACTCTTGTGGGCGAAGCTTATGAACACTCGTCTGCAGTGGCAACGTGCTTGATCGCGATTTACCGTGCCAATCCTGGCCGTGATGGCGCGGCGATGCCGGCCAGCAGCACCGCAAGAATGCCGGTGAGGAAGATGCCGTCAAAAGTTCCGGCGCCGCCGATCGAGGCGACCGGCGCGCCGAGGCCGTTGATCCGGTCGAGATTCATCAGATCGGCGCCGATCAGCGTGCCGATCGAGCCACCGATATAGGCCAGCGGTGCGGCATATTCACGCGACAGCAGGAAGGCGAGGATCGCGGTGACCACGACAGGCGCGAACACCGGCACGGCGATGCCGACGCCGCGCACCGGGGTGGCCATCGCATGGATGACCAGTGCGATCACGATGACGGCGATCGTGGCGCGCAGCCAGAGCTGATAGCGCAGCACCAGATAGGTCGACATGATCGTCGGAATCACCGCGCCACCGACATTGACCGCGAGCACGGTGCCCGGCCAGTGCTCGACCAGCGGCACCACATATTGCATGCCGAAGAAGTCGATGACCTCGCCCGAGCGGATATTCTGGTCCGGCAGCACCGTGACCGGGATGTTGAAATAGCTGCCGATCAAGGAGCCAAGCAGCAGCAGCATCGCCATGCCTGGCCCGAGGCCCAGCTTCATATAGGCATAGCGCAGTATGCGGAGCTGGATCAGGATGATCAGGGCGACAAAGGCGAGCGCCAGGATTGCGAACAATCCCGGGGTGATCGGCAGATACTGGGCTTGGGAATGCATGGTCGATCGCCTCGCGTTGCGTGGGACCATCCCACGGAGCCGCACGATGACAAATAAATCATCGGAATGGCGGTTCCAAGCATGCGCATGCGCGCGATCAGGTGCCGCCTGTGATCAGGATCGCATGCAGGATGTAGCGATCCGGCCCCGGCGTGACGGCGTCGAACGGCCAGCAGGTGGACAGCACCAACTCGTGACCCTCGGTGAGCGGATCGATGCCCGAGGCATCGAACCGCACGATACGCGAGGCGTCCGCGCGGTAGCGGAAGGTCTGGCCGTCGCTGCGGGTGATCTCGATCTCGTCGCCGATCCTGACGTCGCGCAGGAAGCGGAAATGGGTGTCGCGATGCGCGGCATAGACGGCGATGCCGCGCTCGCCGGGCTCCGCGGTCAGCTCGACATGGCCGGGACCGAAGGCGAGTGCCTGGCCGCTGGAGCCGGCCAGTGCGATCGCGCTGGCGTGAATGCGCTTCACCGAGATCCGCGCCACCGGGGTGGTGTCGGCCCAGGACCATGGCTTGACCGGATGGCCGCTCGCGATGGTCGCGGCAAAGGCGCGCTCCAGCAGTACCTGCGCGACGACGGCCTTGGCGTGAATATAGGCGCCGTGGCCGAACAGCGCCGCGCCAATGGCGGCAAGGAGGAGGGGAAGGATGAGGCGAGGCATGGAGATATGGACTCTTTCTCCGTCATTGCGAGGAGCGTCAGCGACGGAGCAATCCAGAGTCTTCACTTGGCTTTCTGGATTGCTTCGCTTCGCTCGCAATGACGTGGTTAGTGCGGTGCCCCTCGTCGCCGACTTGCGACGAGCCCCATCACGCTTAGCATCAGCAACGTCGCACCGATCATCATGCTCGCTTCCGCATCCGTCGCCGTCTTCGGCAGCGTGATCGTACTAGGCGCTGGCGTTACGACCGGCCGCTTCAACCCTGCCACCTGAACGCGCTCGTCACTGTCGGCACGGCGTTCGGTCGGCGGCGCCGGCACGTGCGGACGCTCGCCGAACACCTTCTCGAAGTCCCAGCCCGCAGGCAGGTTGATCGGCAGCTCGCTCAGCTTGAGCGGCGCGCCGTCGGGCCGCCGCGGCGTCTCGTCGACCGCGATCAGGCTGGTCAGCCGCGTCACCAGATGATGCTCCAGCGCGAGCTTGAGGACGGCCCTGTCGGCGTCGTCAGGCGTGAGCTGCCGCATCGTGCGGGCAACCTCGGCATCGCTGATCTTGCGGCGCGCCCACAGTTTTGACAGGCCCTTGCCTTCGGCGGCGTTGGCGAGCGGCAAGGTGACGGTCCAGGGGCGATCGCCGACGCGGCCTTTGATCTGCAAGGAGCCCGCGAGCTTGTCGAGTTTCGCCGCCAGCACCAGCGGCTCGTCGCGATAGACATCGGGCAGGATCGCCGGTGTCAGGTCGGCGGATGCGTCCGAGAAGGTTGCGGTGAGCCCGGTGACCGCAGGATTTTCCAGCTTGTTGAACAGGTCCCGCATGCGCTCCTCGACCTGCTCGACCGAGCCGACATGGGTGAAGGTGCCGCGGCCAAGCTCTGCGGCGCGCGTCATCAGATAGGTGTTGGGCGCGGAGCCGATGCCGACCATGAAGATGCGCGAACGGCCACGCATCGCCGCGATGGTATCGAACATCTGCTGCTCATTGCCGATGGCGCCGTCGGTCAGGAACACGACCTGGCGAATATGGGCGGTATCGGTGCCGCTGTCTGTCAGCGCGGCCCGCATCGCCGGCAGCATCTCTGTGCCGCCCCGCGCCTCCAGCCCCTTCACGAAGCTGATCGCGCTGCCGAGGTGCTCGGTGTCGGCCGGCACGGTGGCCGGAAAAAGCACGCTCATGGTGTCGTCGAAGCGGATCACGTTGAAGCGATCGCCTGGCTGCAGCCGGCCGAGCGCATAGAGAAGACTGGCCTTGGCCTGCTGGATCGAGGCGCCGCCCATCGAGCCGGAATTGTCGATCACGAACACGACCTCGCGCGGCCGCGGCTGCTGGCTGGCTTGCGCGGCCGCCGGCGGGGTGACGAAGGCGAGCAGATAATCGCTGTCGCCGATATGCTCGCGGAACAGCCCGACGGATGGCGCGGTCGTGGCAGCCGGTTTCCAGCTCAGCTCGAAGTCGCGATCGGCCGGCACCACGCGATCGGCAAGCGTGACGACGCGCGTCGACGCGTCCGGGCTGTCGATCCGAACCTCGTGATGATGGCTCGTGACCTCGCCGAGCGGAAAGCCGGCCTGCAGCCGCACCGTGATACTGGTCGGATTGACCAGCGCATCCTTCGTCGTTTCCTTGGCGGGATCGAGCACCTCAGGCGAGATGCGGTCGCGGTCCGGCACCGGATCGTTGCTCGCCACGCCCCAGCCCTTGCCATCAGCCTGCAGGTCGACACTCTGCACGATCGGCGCCGGATTGTAGCGCGGCGCGACGACGAGCGGCACGCGCAACGAGAATTCGTTGCTGTTCTGGGCGACCGGTTCTTGATATTCGATCTGCACCAGCACGGTCTCGCCCGGGCCGATATTGGCGAGCGAATTGGTGAAGGTGTTCGGCCGCTCCTGTTCGGTCAGCGCGGCGGTCTTGCCGTCGCGCTTGGCGCCTTCGTAGATCACCCGCGCCTGTTCGCGCGCCTTGATGTCGCCGACCACGATGTGATCGCCGACCACCATCGCCAGCGTGTCCACCGCACCGCCGGCCGGTAGCGGATAGACGTAAGTCGCTTCCATCCATTGATCGGTCGGATTGCGGAACACCTGCGTGACGCGTGCCCGCGCCGTCGGGCCGGAGACGGTGATGTCGACATCGATGCCGAGCCGCGGCGCATCGCGATAGCCGTCGTCCGTCTTGAGCAGCAGCGCTCCGGAGCGCGCGTCGCTCGGTTTGGTCAAAGCGGCGGGTGGTCCCTCGGCCGACCAGCCGGGCACGACGTTCAGGAAGAGTGCCGTCAGGCCGACCACCAGCACGGCGCCTGCCTGCACCAGCACAAAAAGCAGGACGGTGGTGATCCGTGCCAGGATCGAATGAGAACCGCTGTCCATGTCGTCGTCGAGAGTCATTGCACCTGCTCCGCAAGGAAGATCGCGTGCTTGCAAAGCTGCGCTCGGAGCCGTTTGGCGGCGAGCGGATTGATCGGCCTTGTCCAGCCGCCCTCCGCCTGGGTGATGCGTGGCGAGGGGCGGCTTTGTCCGGGTTTGTGCGTGAATGTCCGTCTGCTAAAAGGAGGCCGGTGCGGAGCAGAGGGCAGGATGTCGATACCGGAGAGTGAGCTATCCGACGAGCAGAGCCGGCAAGTCGCGGATTTGATCCGCGAGGAGATCGCGCGCCGGCGGATATCGCGGCAGGCGCTGGCCGAGCAGGCCAAGCTCAGCCTCTCGACCCTGGAGAAGGCGCTTGGCGGCCGACGTCCCTTCACCTTGGCGACGATCGTGCGACTGGAGCAGGCGCTTGGCGTACCCCTGCGCAAGGCGCCGGTCGCACCTGCGCCGGCACCGGCCGCCCATGGTGACGTGGCCCCCGATAGTCTCGGCGCCTATTCGCGCCGCGCGGTGACATGGCTCGAAGGCGCCTATGTGACAGTGCGGCCGTCCTTCGGCGACAAGGCGGCGATCTATGCCTACAGGACCGAGATCCTGTGGGATGACGCTGCCTCGTCCCTGGTCTTTCGCGAGGGCGAGCGGCAGGACAAGGACTTTACCCAGTTCGGCGAGGTGGCGCTGCCCAACCAGTCCGGCTTCGTCTATCTCGTCACCAACCGTCACGGCCAGCATCGCCTGATCACGGTGTCGCGCCCGACCATCACCGGAGAGATGTACGGCATCATCACGACATTGCTTGCCGGACGCGGCTCGCTGCTGACGCCGATCGCAGCGCCGATCGCATTCCTGCCGCTGAGGAATATCGCCGATCCGACGCTCGGCCGCGTGACATCAGACGACCCGAACCACGCGATCTATCATGCGCATCTGCGCAAGACCACCGAAGAGCCGTTCGCGCTGTTTGTTCACTAACTCCGCCGTCGCCCCAGCGAAAGCCGGGACCCATACGCCGCGGCCCTTATTGTCAGCTCAAGTGGCTGATGCCTTCTTCCGCCAATAGCCTTCGGTGGTTATGGTCCCGGCTTTCGCCGGGACGACCACCAAAGGATCTTACTAGAGCCTTTTCCGTTCCGATTGAATCGGAACGGGGCTCTCGCTTTTTGTTTTGACGCGTTTTCTTGACGCGAACCGGTGTCCACTTCGCTTGAAAATGCTCTACCCTCCCACCTCGGCGCTGATGATGTCGCCGAAGAAGTCCCATTTGCCGCCCTTGAACTGCATCATCTTGAGCTGCTCGATCGGGGCGAAATCGGTCGGGCCGGTGTTGACTTTGATGCCGGGGATCAGTGTATCCGGCGCAAAGTCCTTCAGGCTCGCAGCCTGCTTCATCACGTTCTCGCGCGTGAGATTGTCGCCGCATTGCTTCAAGACCTGCACCATGGTCTGCGCCGCGGCAAAGCCGTAGACGAGATTGGTGTCGGAGACGTCTGCGCCGGGCATGTATTTCTCGACGAAGGCCATGAATTTCTTCATGCCGGCATCGTCTTTCCACTGTGGATCGGACGCGTCCTTGAGATAGCCTGCCGAGAGCACGCCCTCGGACGCGTCCAGGCCAGCCGGCTTCATCACGGCGCCGATCGAGATCGAGACGTCGGTCATCAGATGCATTGGCTTCCAGCCGAGCTGGTCCATTTTCTTGATCGCTTGGGCTGCGAATTTCGGCGTCGAGATGTTGACGAAAACGTCGGCGCCGGTGTCCTTCAGCTTGACGATGTGGGAATCGATCGAGGGCTCTGTCGTCTCGTAGCTCTCCTCTGCGACGATCAGGCTCTTGGCCTTGTCGCCGAAGATTTCCTTGATGCCGGCGACGTAGTCCTTGCCGAAATCGTCATTGGCATAGAAGATCACGACCTTCGCGTTCGGCTTCTCCTTCAGAATGTATTTGGCGAAGATGCGGGCCTCGACCCGATAGGAGGGCTGAAAGCCCATGGTCCAGGGAAAGTCCTTCGGATCGTTCCACTTGCTGGCGCCGGTGGCGAGAAAGAGCTGCGGCACCTTCTTGGCGTTGTGGTACTTCTGCACGGCGGTCTGCGTCGGTGTGCCCAGCGCGTTGAACACCAGGAACACCTCGTCGCTCTCGATCAGCTTGCGGATCTGCTCGACCGTCCGCGGCGGGCTGTAGCCGTCGTCATAGGAGATGAAATTGATCTTGCGGCCGTTGATGCCGCCCTGGTCGTTGATCATCTTGAAATAGGCGTCCTCGGTCTTGCCGATGACGCCGTAAGCCGACGCCGGTCCGCTATAGGCTTCGACATTGCCGATCTTGATCTCGGTGTCGCTGACGCCGGGATCGTATTTCTTCTGCGCAAGCGCGCCCTGGCTTGCCAGCGCCGTGAAGACGGCCACCGCCGCGAGCCGGGACAATGTCTTGGTCGTCATCGACAGCATTCGTTGGCTTCCTCTGTTGGCGTGATGTTATGGTCGTCTTCTTGCTCACGATGCCTTCTGCACGAGATCGGTCGCGGAGGCCGCGGAGAAGGTCTGGCGCAGGGTCGGCTTGTGGATCTTGCCGGTGGCGTTGCGCGGCAGCGCATCGACGAAGCGGATCAGGCGCGGACATTTGAAGCGGGCCAGATTGGCGGCGCAATGGGCGTGGATCTCGGCTTCGCTCAGATTGCCGCCCGGCTTGACCGCGATGATGGCAAGGCCGGTCTCGCCCCATTGCGGATCGGGGATGCCGATTACGGCCGCCTCCGCCACCGCGCCGATCTGGTGGAGCACATTCTCGACCTCGGCCGGATAGACGTTCTCGCCGCCGGAGATGTACATGTCCTTCCAACGGTCGACGATGTAGTAGAAGCCTTCCTCGTCGACGCGTGTCGCATCGCCGGTGTGCAGCCAGCCATCGGTGAAGGAAGACGCATTGGCGTCGGGCCTGTTCCAGTAGCCCGGCGTGACGTTCGGCCCCTTGACCCAGAGCTCGCCGAGTTCGCCGACCTCGGCATCGGAACCATCGGGTCGCACGATCCGCACCTCCGTGTGCAGCACCGGCTTGCCGGCCGAGCCGGCCTTGCGGCTCGCATCCTCGCGATCGAGCGCCAGCACGGCCGGCGATGTCTCGGTCATGCCATAGCCCTGCTGCAAGGCGACGCCGCGCGCTTCCCATGTCGCGAGCAGCGGGATCGGCATCGGCGCGCCACCGACGCCGCCGATCACGAGACGGCTGAAATCGGCTGTCTCGAATGACGGATGCTGCGCCATGAACTGATAGATCGAGGGCACGCCGAAGAAGACGTTGATGCCTTGCGCCGGATCGCTGATCAGCCGCAACGCTGCGCCGGGATCAAAGCTGCGCATGATCAGCACAGTGCCGCCGGCGTGCAGCACCGGATTGGTGTAACAATTCAGCCCGCCAGTGTGGAACAGCGGCAGCACCGTCAGCAGCACGGATGAGGGGGTGATATAGGCGGGACCGCCGAGATTGACGCAATTGAAGAACGTCATGCCGTGGGTGATCATCGCTCCCTTCGGCCGCCCCGTGGTGCCGGAGGTATACATGATGGTCGAGACATCATCGAGCGTGACTGGCTCGACGGTTTTGAGCGGCGTAGCGGACGCGATCGCCTGCTCATAGGAGCCGCCGGGACCGTAGCGCAAGGTGTCTGCAATGCTGCAGAGCCGGCTCACCGCCAGCGCCGTCTCGGCGAGGTCATCGTCGTGGATCATGAGCTTCGGTGCGGCGTCGCCGACGATGAACTGCAGCTCCGGAACGGTGAGGCGGCTGTTGAGCGGTACGAAGATCACGCCAAGCCGGAAGCAGGCGAACTGCACCTCCAGCGTATCGGTCGAATTCAGCGCCAGCACCGCGACGCGGTCGCCAGTGCTGACACCAACCGCCTCGCGCAGATGCCCGGCCAGGCGTGCGACCCGCGCATCGAGTTCCGCGTAAGTGAAACGCCTGTTGCTGCCGAGATCGACCACGGCGGTCTTGGCGGGCGTCCGGCGCGCATGATGCGCAATCCAGTCGTAATACCGCACTGGCACGGTGGTCCCTCCTGGCCGCGGGCGGTCTGACGCCGCCCTTGTGGAAGCGTTGTGTCGGCTCTTGTTGTTTTGCCGAAGTGGGCCGGTCGAGGGGCCGCTCTGTCTTGCGTTGAGTGGCTGGCAGGGGGCGGCCGTCATCGCGCTCTTGCGCCGATGTGGTCGTCAGCCACTGGACGCAAGTGGGCATCGGCCGTGTCCGCCATCCTGCACGTGGATCGATGCAGCCGTGGGACATGCCGCGTATGATCAGCCCGTTTTACACGGCCGAGCATGAAGCTTTTCGCGACGTGGTCAGGCGCTTCGTCGACCGCGAGATCGCGCCTCATGCCAGCGCCTGGGACGAGGCCGGCGAGTTTCCGCGTGCGCTCTATACTCGGGCCGCCGAGATCGGCCTGCTCGGGCTGGGTTTTCCAGAGGAGTTCGGCGGCGTCCCGGCGGACCAGTTCATGAAGATCGTGGCTTCGCAGGAGCTGGCGCGGGCCGGCGCTGGCGGCATCAGCGCGAGCCTGATGAGCCACACGATCGGCGCGCCTCCGATCGCGCGCGCCGCCCGCCCCGAGGTGAAGGCAAGGGTGCTGCCGGAGATCCTGTCGGGCCGCAAGATCTCGGCGCTCGCGATCACCGAGCCGAGCGGCGGCTCCGATGTCGCGGCGCTGCGCACCAAAGCGCGCCGCGATGGCGATCATTACATCGTGAGCGGCGAGAAGACGTTCATCACTTCGGGTGTCCGGGCCGATTACCTGACGGTTGCGGTGCGCGCCGGCGGCCCAGGCGCTTCTGGTGTCAGCCTGCTCCTGATCGAGGGCGACACGCCGGGGCTGACGCGAACGAAGCTCGACAAGATGGGCTGGTGGGCGTCGGATACCGCAGCGCTGCATTTCGATGACTGCCGCGTGCCGGCCGAGAACCTGATCGGTGAGGAAGGCCAGGGCTTCAAGTTGATCATGCAGAACTTCAACAGCGAGCGCATGGGCATGGCGGCGAGCTGCACCGCCTATGCCCGCGTCTGCCTGGACGAGGCGATCGCCTATGCAAGGGAGCGCGAGACCTTCGGCAAGCCGCTGGTGCAGCACCAGGTCATCCGCCATAAGCTGGTCGACATGGCCCAGCGCGTGGCTGCTTCGCAGGCGATGCTGGAAATGCTGGCCTGGCGGCTCGAGCATGGCGACAATCCGGTCGCCGAGATCTGCATGATGAAGAACCAGGCCACGCAGACCATGGCCTATTGTGCCTCGGAAGCAGTGCAGATCTTCGGCGGGCTGGGTTTCATGCGCGGTGTCAAGGTCGAGCGCATCTATCGCGAGGTCAAGGTGAATGCGATCGGCGGCGGCACCGAGGAGATCATGAAGGACCTCGCCAGCCGGCAGATGGGATTGTGATTGCAAGCCGTCATTCCAGGGCACTCGCGAAGCGTGAGCCCGGAATCCACAGATGAGTCCCTCACATCGAGATTCCGGTTCGGCCGTTGCGCGTCAGCCCCGGAATGACAGGAATCGAACAATGCTCTTCACCGCCGACCACGACGAACCGCGCCGCATCCTGCAGAAGTTCATCGCCGCCGAGATCAATCCGCATGTCGACGAGTGGGAGGAGGCCGGCATCTTTCCGGCGCATGAGCTGTTCAAGAAGCTCGGCGATCTCGGCTTCCTTGGGCTGAACAAGCCGATCGAATATGGCGGGCAGGGGCTCGATTACTCCTATGCGCTGATGATGGCCGAGGAGCTCGGCGCCATCACCTGCGGCGCGATCCCGATGGCGATCGGCGTGCAGACCGACATGGCGACGCCGGCGCTGGCGCGGTTCGGCTCCGACGAGGTGCGCAAGGAGTTCCTGGCGCCGGCGATCGCGGGCGACTACGTCGCTTGCATCGGGGTCTCCGAGCCAGGCGCCGGCTCCGACGTCGCCTCAATCAAGACCGCCGCGCGCTCGGACGGCGACGACTACGTCATCAATGGCGGCAAGATGTGGATCACCAATGGCGTGCAGGCGGATTTCATCTGCCTGCTGGCCAACACCAGCGACGGGCCGGTCCACCGCAACAAGTCGCTGATCTGCGTGCCGATGAAGAGCAGGGGCGTGCAGGTCGCGCGCAAGCTCGACAAGATGGGCATGCGCTCTTCCGACACCGCGCAGATCTTCTTCGACGATGTCAGAGTGCCGAAGCGCAATCGCATCGGCGCCGAAGGCGAGGGCTTCACCTACCAGATGCTGCAGTTCCAGGAGGAGCGGCTGTGGGCGGCGGCCGCCTGCCTGAAAGCGCACGAATACATCATCAACGCCACGATCGACTACACCCGCAACCGCAAGGCCTTCGGCCGCAGCATCCTCGACAACCAGGTGGTGCATTTCCGCCTCGCGGAGCTTCAGACCGAGGTCGAGCTCCTGCGTGCGCTGACCTATTGCGCTGCCGAGGCGCTGATCGCGGGCGAGGATGTGACCAGGCTTGCCACCATGGCCAAGCTGAAGGCCGGCCGGCTCGGGCGCGAGCTGACCGATGCCTGCTTGCAATATTGGGGCGGCATGGGTTTCATGAACGAGACGCCGGTCAGCCGCGCCTATCGGGACACGCGCCTCGCCTCGATCGGCGGCGGTGCGGACGAGGTGATGCTGAACATCCTTTGCAAGATGATGGGCACGTTGCCGCGCACTGACAAGAAGGGACAGGCCTGATGATCACGCTCTACCATTGCGACGGCGCCCGCTCGTTTCGCCCGCTGTGGATGCTGGAGGAGCTCGGCCTCTCTTACGAGTTGAAGATGCTGCCCTTCCCGCCGCGGGTGCTGGCCAAGGAGTATCTGGCGCTCAACCCGCTCGGCACCATTCCGCTGATGATCGATGGCGAGAACAGGATGACGGAATCCTCTGGGATCTGTCACTACCTCGGTGTGACATATGGCCCGACCTCGCTGATGGTCGAGCCGCACGAGCCGTCCTATGCCACCTTCCTGAACTGGATGTATTTCTCCGATGCGACGCTGACTTTTCCGCAAACGCTGGTGCTGCGATACAGCCAGCTCGAACCGGAGGAGCGCCGCTCCGTGCAGGTCGCGACCGATTATGCCAGATGGTTCCTGGGCCGGCTGCGGGCGGTCGAGGCAGCGACCGCCGGTGCCGAGACCTTGTGCGCGGGCCGCTTCACCGCCGCCGATATCGTGATCGGCTACGCGCTGCGGCTGGCGGCCAGCATCGGCCTTGCGAAGGATTTCGGCTCGAATGTCGCATCCTATTGGGCAAGGCTGCAGACGCGCATGGGATACCAGCGTGCGCTAGAGGCCGAGCGGAGGGCGGGCATCGAGCAGGGCGTCGCACCACGAGCAAGGGCGTGAATTGGGCTCGGTCGCTGACCGCGACCGCCCCGGAATGTCACGCTGCTTGCCGGTGCCGAGCTCCTCACCAGGACCAATTAACCGCCGCAAAATTTGCGCGTCGCTGCCCATGACAGCGACGCGATTTGCGCTATGGTTCTCGTCAACAAAGCGGACGACAGAGCCGCGCTCAGGAGGAACCACCATGGATGCCAGCAGCGGCCGGGACTCCGGCCATCTGATGCTGATCACGCCGGACCGCGTTTTCTATGCCGGGCTGCTCGGCCGCCCGCGCCAGCGTTGCTCGGGCGCCTTTCATGTCTATGTCGCGCTCACCGGCAATCTCCGGCTCACGTCCGAAGGCGGCGAGACCTGCGAGGGCGAACTGCTGGTGGTGCAGCCGAACCGTCAACACACCATCGAGAGCGACTACCGCACAGTCGTCGTGGTCACGGTCGAGCCTGAGAGCGTGCCGCCTGGCACGCTCGATCGTCTGGCCAACGGGCTGGCGAAGGACGCCGCAGCCTCCGCCCATCGTGTCCGCACCGCCTATGCGGAACTGCGGCAGCGGCCGCTGAGCGGCGAGGTCAACAGCGCCGGCTTCGATCGCCTGTGCTTCGGTCAAGCCCTTCCGCAGCGGACGCTCGATCCGCGCGTGGTCAAGGCTATCGCGCTGATCAACCGGTTCTCGGGCGAGCCCGCGACGGCGGAGAGCTGCGCGGCGGCGGTGGGTCTTTCCACCTCGCGCTTCCTGCACCTGTTCAAGGACGAGACCGACATTTCCTTCCGCTCGTTCCGGGCCTGGAAGCGGGCCCGCCATCTGCTCCACTTCGCCAACCAGGATCTCAACCTCGCGCATCTGGCGCAGGACATCGGCTATCCCGACTCGACCCATTTCAGCCATTCGATCCGCCGCTTCTATGGCCTGAAGCCGCGCGCGATCTTCTCCGGCTCGCGTGATCTCGCGATCTATCGCAGCGGCGAGACCCAGGCTGATCTTGCAGTAGCGCGCTGACGCAAGAAGCTCATCTGCGCAATTTCGCATGATAGCCGCTGTGGTCGCGATGCGGCCGCAGACATTCATGTTCGAGCATCTGCATGAGCGACAAGGCCGTCATCACCTGCGCGCTAAACGGCGTGCTCACCGATCCCAAGCAGCACAACGTGCCGGTGACGCCGGAGGAGATGGCGCGCGAGGCGAAGCGCGCCTTCGAGGCCGGCGCCAGCATCATGCACATCCATCTGCGGCAGCAGGCACCGGGCAAAGGCCATCTTCCATCATGGGACGTCAGCGTCTCCCGTGAAATTCAGCAGGCGATCCGCGAGGCGTGCCCCGGCGTAATCATCAATCATACATCCGGGGTCTCAGGGCCACACTATCAAGGCGCGCTCGCCTGCATCCGCGAGACCAGGCCGGAGATCGCCGCCTGCAACGCCGGGTCGCTGAACTATCTGAAGGTGAGAGCTGACAACAGCTGGGCTTGGCCGCCGATGATGTTCGACAACTCGGTCGAAAAAGTTCAAGACTATCTCGATGCGATGAAGGATGCGCGCACGATTCCCGAATTCGAGTGCTTCGATGTCGGCATCGTGCGCTGCGTCGGCATGTACCGCCAGACCGGCATGTATGAGGGGCCGCTGGAGTACAATTTCGTCATGGGCGTCGCCTCCGGCATGCCGGCCGATCCGGAGCTGCTGCCGATCCTGCTCAAGCTGAAGCTGCCGCAGGCGCATTGGCAAGTCACAGCGATCGGTCGTGCCGAGATCTGGCCGCTGCATCAGCGCTGCGCCGAGCTCGGCGGCCATCTGCGCACCGGCCTCGAAGACACCTTCTATCTCGATGACGGCACCAAGGTTACGTCGAACGGCCAGCTGGTCGAAGCGATCGCAGCCTGCGCGCGCCGCGCCGGGCGCGAGATCGCAACGCCAGCGGAAGCACGGCAGATGTTTGGGACAATCAATTGATGCCGGATTTCCGTCATTGCGAGCGAAGCGACGTGTCCGCCGAAGCCCAGCATGCGTAGTCGGAAGCAATCCAGCGATGGGAAGGAAGTCTGGATTGCTTCGTCGCGTCGCTCCTCGCAATGACGGCTCGTCATTCACCCGGATACGCGAACAAGTAATATGGCCATCATCGATAACGCCATCTCGCCCACCAGCGCCGCGTTCCAGGCCAATCGCGACGGCATGCTCGGCCTGATCGGGCGGATGCGCGAGCTCGAGGCACGGACGCGCTCTGCCTCCGCTGCAGCGAAGGCGCGCTTCCATCAGCGCGGGCAACTGTTGCCGCGCGAGCGGGTCGCGCTGGTGCTCGATCCCGACGCGCCCTTCCTGGAGCTGTCGACGCTCGCCGGCTACATGTTCGACGTAGCTGATGGCGCAAAGAGCGTTCCGGGCGGCGGCCTCATCGCCGGCATCGGCTTCGTCTCCGGCGTCCGCTGCATGATCTCGGCGAGTGATTCCGGCATCGATGCCGGCGCGCTGCAACCCTATGGTCTCGACAAGACGCTGCGGGTGCAGGAGCTCGCGCTCGAAAACAAACTGCCTTATATGCAGCTGGTCGAAAGCGCCGGCGCCAATTTGCTGCGATACCGGGTCGAGGACTTCGTCCGCGGCGGCAACATCTTTCGCAACTTGGCGCGGCTATCGGCCGCGGGCCTGCCGGTGGTGACGGTGACGCATGGCTCGTCGACCGCCGGCGGCGCCTATCAGACCGGCCTCTCCGATTACATCGTCATGGTCCGCGGCCGCACGCGAGCTTTCCTTGCGGGCCCGCCATTGCTGAAAGCAGCCACTGGCGAGATCGCAACCGAGGAGGAGCTAGGCGGTGCCGAGATGCACACGTCGATCTCCGGTCTCGGCGATTATGTCGCCGAGGACGATCGTGACGCGCTGCGCATCGCGCGCGAGATCATGGCGGCGCTGCCATGGGATCGCCCGGCGCATGAGACCCCGTCGGCAAAGCCGCCGCGCTATGACCAGGAGGAGCTGCTCGGCATCATGCCGATGGATCACAAGCGCCCGGTGGACATGCACCAGGTGATCGCGCGCATCGTCGACGATTCCGATTTCGTCGAGATGGCGCCGAATTACGGCCCGGCGACGGTGTGCGGCCATGCCCGCATCGGCGGGCAGGCGATCGGCATCATCACCAATAACGGTCCGCTCGATCCGGCCGGCGCCAACAAGGCCACGCATTTCATCCAGGCCTGCTGCCAGAGCGGCATGCCTATACTCTATCTCAACAACACCACGGGCTACATCGTCGGCCGCGCCTATGAGGAAGCCGGCATGATCAAGCACGGCTCGAAGATGATCCAGGCAGTGACGTCGGCGACGGTGCCGCAGATCACGATCTATTGCGGCGCCTCGTTCGGCGCCGGCAATTACGGCATGTGCGGCCGCGGCTTCCATCCGCGCTTCTGCTTCTCGTGGCCGAATGCCAAGACCGCGGTGATGGGCGGCGAGCAGGCGGCGGAGACCATGGCGATCGTCACCGAGGCGGCAGCAGCGCGCCGCGGCAGGCCGGTCGAGAAGGAGCGGCTGGAGGCGCTGAAGACGGAGATCCTCAACGTGTTCGAGGACCAGATGGATGTGTTCGCGACCTCGGCGCGTCTGCTCGATGATGGCGTGATCGATCCGCGCGACACCCGCGCGGTGCTTGCTGAGGTGCTTGCGATCTGCCGCGAGGCGGAGGCGCGCGCGCCGCAGCGCATGCAGTTCGCGGTGGCGCGGCCATGAGCGCAGAGAAGTTGCCCGCGCTGGGTACGCCGTTCTTCAAGCTGCTGATCGCCAATCGCGGCGAGATCGCGCTGCGCGTCATGCGCACGGCACGCCGGCTAGGCATCGGCGTCGTCGCCGTCTATTCCGATGCCGATCGTGATGCGCTGCATGTCCGGCAGGCGGATCGGGCGGTGCGGATCGGCGATGCGCCGCCGCCGCAGTCCTATCTCGATATCGAGGCAATCATCGCTGCGGCGAAAGCGACCGGCGCCGATGCCGTGCACCCCGGCTATGGTTTCCTGGCCGAGAACGCAGCGTTCGCAGCGGCCTGCAGGGACGCCGGGCTCGTCTTCATCGGCCCGTCGGCCGAGGCGATCGCTGCGATGGGCAACAAGGCCGGCGCCAAGCAGGTCATGCAGCGCGCCGGCGTGCCCTGCGTGCCCGGCTATCAGGGAGAAGACCAGAGCGAGAGCGCGATGGGCGACCAGGCTCGGCGGCTCGGCTTCCCAGTCATGATCAAGGCGGTGGCGGGCGGCGGCGGCCGCGGCATGCGGCTGGCCACAGACGCCGCGTCATTCGCCGACATGCTGCGCAGCGCCCGTTCGGAAGCATTGGCCGCGTTCGGCGACGAGACGGTGATTCTGGAAAAAGCGATCGAGAACCCGCGCCATATCGAGATCCAGGTGTTCGCCGATCGCCATGGCAACGCGATCCATCTCGGCGAACGCGACTGCTCGGTGCAGCGGCGGCATCAGAAGCTGATCGAGGAGGCGCCGTCTCCCGCGGTGTCACCGGCACTGCGCGCCGAGATGGGCGCGGTCGCGGTGCAGGCGGTGAGAGCGCTGCGTTACGAGGGGGCCGGCACGCTCGAATTCCTGCTCGATGCCGATGGCCGGTTCTATTTCATGGAGATGAACACGCGGCTGCAGGTCGAGCATCCCGTGACAGAGGCGATCACCGGGCTCGACCTGGTCGAGTTGCAGCTCCGCGTCGCCGCAGGCGAGCCGCTGCCGTTGCGGCAGGACGACGTGACGTTCACCGGACACGCCGTCGAGGTGCGGCTGTGCGCTGAGGATGCCGAGCACGACTTCATGCCGCGATCCGGCCGGATGTTGCGCTGGGAGCTGCCGGAGGGCGTGCGCGTCGAGCACGCGCTGCAATCCGGCGCGCAGATTCCGCCCTATTACGATTCGATGATCGCCAAGCTGATAAGTCACGGCAACACGCGCGCTGAGGCGCGAGCGCGGCTGATCTGCGGCCTGGAGCAGCTCACAGCGTTCGGCATCACCACCAACCAGTCGTTCCTGATCTCCTGCCTGCGCCATGGCGCATTCGCGCGCGGGCAGGCCACGACCGCCTTCATCGACGTCCACCGCGGCGAATTGTTCGCGCCCCACGCTACGGCGGCCGGGGACATTGCGCTGGTCGCGCTGCTGTTGCATCTCACTCGCCCGCATGCGCCGCGATGGCGAAGCGGCCGCTCGCTTGCCGCGAGCTTCCCGGCGCCGCTGCGCTTTCAGCTTGGCGATGCCGCGCACGAATGCGATGTCGTTCGCGAGCGCGACGGCGACTACGTCGCGGGTGGCAATGGCGATACGCATCGGTTTACTGTCGATGAACTCGGCGAGGGCACCGTCCGTTTCTGGCATGGCCGCGTGACCGAGACAGTACGATTCCATCGCGAGGGCGATCGGCTCTGGCTGCAGCTTCGCAGTCGGACGCTCGCGGTGCGCGATCTGACGCTGGCCGCGCCCGAGGCCCGCACAGGTTCAGGCAATGACGGCAAGATCCGCGCCGCTCTCAGTGGCCGGATCGCGGCAATCCTGGTCAAGCCGGGCGAGCGCGTCGCGCCGGGCCAGCCGGTGCTGACCTTGGAAGCCATGAAGATGGAGCATGTTCACGTCGCCGGCATTGCCGGCACGGTGCTGGCGATCGAGGTCGCGGAAGGCGAGCAGGTGACGAGCGGCCGGATCGTGGCCGAGATTGCGGCGGCGTGACGCGATCGCTTAGAGCGTTTTCAAGCGAAGTGGACGCCGCTTCGCGTCAAGAAAACGCGTCAAAACAAGCTCGAGCGCTTTCCGTTCCGATTGAACCGGAATGGAAAGGGCTCTAGACGCGCGGCATCTGTCGCCGCAGCTCGGCGACCAGCCGTGCGGTCTGGAATGGCTTCGACAACAGCGGCGCGGCCGCGAATTCGCGCGGGCACTGGTCGATCGAGTAACCGGTGACCGCGACGAACGGAACCTGCGCCGCGGCCAGCATGCGCGCGATCGGAGCCGACGTCTCCCGTCCGAGATTGACGTCGAGGATGGCGATGTCGCAACCATGATCCTGAAACAAGGCGAGCGCCCTCGCGACCGTCGGTGCCACGCCGACAATGGCAAATCCGTGCGCTTCGAGCTCGACCGCGAGATCGAAACCGATCAGCGGATCGTCCTCGACGATCAGGATGCGGGCTCTCTCACTGTCCGGCATCGCTGCGGCCGCGTGTGATGCGCACGATCGGGCACGACAGATGCCAGCGCAATCCGGAAGCTGGGAACTGCACATCGACGGCGCCGTCCAGGCTGAGGCGCACCATGTCGGAGATGACCTTGCTGCCGAATCCGCTGCGCGTCGGCGGCGTGACCGGCGGGCCGCCCTGCTCGATCCAGCACATGGTGAAGCTCGGGCCCTCGCGCGCCCAGCCGATATCGATCCGGCCCTCCTTGTTCGCCAACGCACCATATTTGGCTGCGTTGGTTGCCAGTTCGTGCATGGCCATGCCAATGGCCTGAGCGGCTTCCGGCGTCAGCTCGATCGGCGGCCCTTCAATCCGGATCCGACTTCCGATCGCGTCGCCGAAACTGCGCAATTGCGAATGGACGAGTTCGCCGAGCGGAATGAAGCGCCAATCGTTTCGGATCAGGAGGTCCTGATTGCCTGCTAGCGCCTGCAGCCGTTCCAGGAAGCGGTCGAGATCGAGCTGCTGGCCCTGGCGTGTCATCTGGCGTGCGATCGCCTGCACCAGCGACAGCAGGTTCTTGCTGCGATGGTTGACCTCGGCGAGGAGGGTGCGGAGCTGTTCGCGGGTCTGCCGCTTGTCGGTGATGTCGCGCACGATCTTGGAGGCGCCGACGATACGCCCGGTGGCATCGCGAACCGGAGAGACCGTGACAGCGACGTCGATCAGCGCTCCGTCCTTGCGGACGCGCACCGTCTCGAAATTGTCGATGATGTCGCCGGCCAGCACGGTTGCGAGGATGCGATCCTCCTCGGCCTGCCGGTCGGGCGGAATGATCTTGCGGATCGACTGGTTCAGCATGTCGGCTTCGGTATAGCCAAGGATGCGCTCAGCGCTCTTGTTCCAGCTGGTAACGATGCCGTCCAGCGTCTTGCTGACCACGCCGTCGGTGGTCGAGGTGATGATCGCGGCCAGCATCGCGGCGCCGCGCTCGGCCTGCTTCTTCTCGCTGATGTCGCGAACCACGCTGGAGATGCCGATCACGACCCCGAGGGCGTCACGAATCGGGGACAGCGTGACCGCGGCCTCGATCGGCCGGCCGTCCGCGGCGAGGCGCACGGTCTCGTAATTCTCGATGGAGGCGCCGGCGGCCACGCGGGCGAGGATCTCCTGCTCCTCATCCCACAACTCGCCGGGAATGACGTCCAGGACGGACTGCCCGATCATCTCCTCCGATGTACGTCCGAACAGGCGCTCGCAGGCCGCATTCCAGCTTCTGATCGTGCCATCGCGCGTGGTGCCAAGGATCGCGTCGGCCGAGGAGGCCACGATTGCGGCAAGATAGGTCGAGGAACTACTGGGTGCGGGCATCGCAGCAGGGGCGCCGGGCTTTCCGTGCACGTGCGTGCTCCTTGGCAGGAGGTCGAGGTTCTGCTGCGGGCCCACTAACCGCCAAATTGTAGAAAACTCAAGATGGTACTGAACCGGTAGATACCGGACAGCGCGAATGTGACAGGCGGAGGCGCCTGGCTATCGACACACCTCGCCAGTGATAGCTCGGCACAAGCAACAGCGTATCGCTGCTGAGTTCCAGCGCGACAGATGGTTCCGAAACGCGCGTGCCGCCCGATGGTTCCAGCAAAATCCGAAAATTTGCCGACTTGCGCCCGGCTGTGTCGGCAGGGCAACTTTAGCTGAATCGGTCGGCGGCAGACCTCGCGTTCTTCCGCCCATGCCGGAGAGTACGTCATGCAAAGACGGTTCAAGCAGACGACCACGTTGCAGGAGCGTCTTGCGCGCGAGGCCGAGGCGGCGCGGGCGCGTGCGACCGCGATGCCATCAGGCAAGGAGCGCGACGCGCTGCTGCGAAAGGCCCGCCAGGCGGAGACGGCATCGCGCATCGACCAGTGGCTGTCGTCGCCGGGATCGCGGCCGCCGAAATAGCGCGCGCTGGTCGCGGGCGTCCCGGAAAGCTCATAGGCCGGCTCCGCCGTTCAGCAGGCAGGCGACCTGATGCCGCGCACCGACGTCGCGTAGGACAGGCCTTTCCGTTTTGCATTGCGCCATCGCGAAACGGCAGCGGGTGTGGAAGGCGCAGCCTGTGGGCGGATTGACCGGGCTCGGCACGTCGCCATCGACCAGCGGCGGCGGCTGCTTTTGCCTGGGATCGGGAAGCGGCACCGAAGCCAGCAGCGCTCTGGTGTAAGGATGGCGGGGATTGCGGAACAGTTCATCCTTGCCCGCGATCTCGACCATGCGCCCGAGATACATCACCGCGACCCGGTGACTGATATGGGCGACGACGGCCAGATCATGCGCGATGAACAGGTAGGACAGGCCGTGCCGGCGCTGCAGGTCGATCAACAGATTGATCACCTGGGCCTGGATCGAGACGTCCAGCGCCGAGACCGGCTCGTCGCAGACGATCAGCCGTGGCGATAGCGCCAATGCGCGGGCGATGCAGATGCGCTGGCGCTGGCCGCCCGAGAACTGGTGCGGAAAGTTGCGCATCTGGTCCGGCCGCAGTCCCACCTGCTGGAACAGCTCCGCGACCCGCGCCTGGCGCTGTTCGCCGGACGCGAGCCCATGCACGGCGAGCGGCTCGCCGACGATGTCGCCGGCGCGCATGCGCGGATTGAGCGAGGCGAACGGATCCTGGAAGACGATCTGCATCGATCGCCTGACAGGGCGCAGGGCCGCCTTGCCGAGATGGGTGATGTCGGCGCCGTCGACCGCGATCTGGCCCGAGGTCGGCTCGACCAGCCGCAGCACGCTGCGCGCCACGGTGGATTTGCCGCAGCCGGATTCGCCGACCAGCCCGAGCGTCTCGCCGGCGCCCAATGAGAAGCTGACGCCATCGACCGCATGCACGGTGCCGACGCGCCGGCGCAGCACGCCGCTGCGCACCGGGTAGTGCTTGACGAGGTCCTTGACCTCCAGCAGGGCTGGCTGTGCGTTGTTCACGTGGTCCCCGCGATCTCGCCGGCGCGCCAGCAGGCGGTTTGATGGTCAGGCGCAAAACTCTGGAGCGCCGGCATTTCGCTACGGCAGCGGTCGATCGCGAGCGGGCAGCGCGGCGCGAAGGCACAACCGGGCGGCAGCCGCACCAGCGACGGCACGGTGCCGGAGATCTCCGTCAGCCGCGCCTGCGCCTCGGCGCCGGCCTGCGGCAGCTTCGGCATCGAGGCCATCAGGCCGCGCGTGTAGGGATGCAGCGGCTGGGCGAACAGCGCCTCGACGTCGGCCTCTTCCACCTTGCGTCCGGCATACATCACCACCACGCGCTGCGCGGTCTGCGCCACCACGCCGAGATCGTGCGTGATCAGGATCAGCCCCATGCCGAGCTCCTGCTGCAGCTCCAGCATCAGATGGAGGATCTGGGCCTGGATTGTGACGTCGAGCGCGGTGGTCGGCTCGTCGGCGATCAAGAGCGCCGGCCGGCAGGCCAGCGCCATCGCGATCATCGCGCGCTGGCGCATGCCCCCCGAAAGCTGATGCGGATAGTCCCGCGCGCGCCGTGCAGGTTCGGGAATCCGCACCAGCTTCAGCATCTCCACAGCGCGATCCCACGCCGCGCGCGCCGAGACGCTACGATGCAGCCGCACGGCTTCCGCGATCTGGTCGCCGATCCGGATCACCGGATTGAGCGAGGTCATCGGCTCCTGGAAGATCATCGAGATCCGGTTGCCCCTGATGTCGCGCATCTCGGCCTCGTCAAGCGCGAGCAGGTCGGTGCCATCGAGCAGGATCTGGCCGCCGATGATGCGTCCCGGCGGATCGGGCACCAGGCGCATGATCGACAGTGCGCTGACGCTCTTGCCGCAGCCGGATTCGCCGACGATCGCCAGCGTCTCGCCGCGGCGGAGGCTGAACGAGACATGGTCGACGGCCTTGAACAGACCGGAATTGGTGAAGAAGACCGTCTGCAGGTCTCTCACCTCGAGGATCGGCGTCTCCGTGCGGGGTCCGTGCATCAGCCGCGCTGCCTTGGATCGAGGATGTCGCGTAGCGCGTCGCCGAACAGATTGGTGCCGAACACGGCGAGGCTGATGGCGATGCCCGGGAAGATCACCAGCCACGGCGCAGTGCGGACATATTCGGCCGCCGATTCCGATAGCATCCGTCCCCAGGACGGATAGGGCTCGGGAATGCCCAGGCCGAGGAACGACAGCGAGGCTTCGGTGAGGATGGTCGAACCGAGCTGCGCGGTGGCGAGCACGATCAGCGGCGCCAGCGTGTTCGGCAGCACATGGCGCAATGCGATCCGCATCTCGCTCATGCCGATGGATTTTGCGGCCTCCACGAAGGGCTGCTCGCGCAGCGCCAGCGTGTTGGCGCGGACCACGCGCGATACCACCGGCACCAGCGGAATCGCGATCGCGACAATGACATTCGGCAGCGACGGGCCGAGCGCCGCGGTCATCACCAGCGCCAGCACCAGCAGCGGCAGCGCCTGCAGGATGTCGGTCACGCGCTGGAACACGAGGTCGACCCAGCCGGAGAGATAGCCGGAGGCGAGGCCAATGATGATGCCGAAGATGCCGCCGAGCGCGGTCGAGCCGAGCCCGACCGCGAGCGAGATCCTTGAGCCGTGGATGATGCGGCTCCAGACGTCGCGGCCGAACGAATCGGTGCCCATCCAGTGCCTGAAATCGGGCCGCGCCAGCGCATGCGCGGAATCGACGGTCAGTGGGTCGTAGCGGCCGATCACGTCGGCGAAGATCGCCGACAGCACGAACACCAGCATGATGCCGATCCCGATCGTGCCGAGCAGATGCCGCCGCGCCATGAAGGATAGCAGCCGCCAGCCCTTGGCGCCGGCTCCGGCGCGCTTCAACTCGCGATCGAGATTGATGGCGGTCATTGCGGCCGGCCTCACTTACGAATAGCGGATGCGCGGGTCGAACACCGCGTAGAGCATGTCGACGATGAAATTGGCGCTGACCACGACGAGCGCGATGAGCATCACGAGGTTCTGCACGATCGGATAGTCGCGCCAGCGGATGGCCTCGACCAGAAAGCGGGCGATGCCGGGGATGTTGAACACGGTCTCGGTGACGATGAGGCCGCCGATCAGGAAAGCCGCCTCGATGCCGACCACGGTGATGACGGGGAGGATCGCGTTCTTCAGCGCGTGATGGAAGTTCACGGACGTGTTGGAGGCCCCCTTGGCCCGCGCGGTACGGATATAGTCCTGGCGCAGCACCTCCAGCATCGAGGAGCGGGTGATCCGCATGGTCAGCGCCGACGAACGGAAGCCGACCGCCATCGATGGCAGGAAGTAGGTCGAAAACATCTCGCCGAATGTTTTCGGGTCCGGATTGAAGATCGGAATGCTGCCGAACATCGCCACTGAGGCCATCAGGATCAATAGCCCGAGCCAGAACGAGGGCAGCGACAGCCCGCTCAGGCTGACCACGCGCAGCGCGTAGTCGAGGCGGCTGCCCTGATAGACGGCGCTCAGCACCCCCAGTGGAATGCCGAACGAAGCCGAGAACAACAACGCAAAGGCGGCGAGCCGCGCCGTGATCGGAATGCGCGGCAATATCTCCTGAAGCGCCGGCTTCTCGGAGACGTAGGAATAGCCGAGATCGCCGTGCAGCAGCCCGCCGATCCAGTGCAGATATTGCAGCACGATCGGCTGGTCGAGCCCGAGCTGGCGCTGCAGATCGGCCTTGTCGGCGGGATCGACCATGCCGGCGGCGTCGAACAGGATATCGACGATGTTGCCGGGCACGATGCGCAGCAGCACGAAGATCACGATCGAGATCCCGAGCAGGGTCAGCAGCATCAGGACGAGGCGGCGCACGATATAGGCAAACACCGGCTGCTCCCGATTCCTTTAGCCGCTCACCGCCCGCGGCTCACTTGTCCAGCCACACATTCTCGTAGCGGTAACCGTTGTAGGAGCTGTTCGTCATGACGGTGACGCCCTTGACGTAAGGCTGCCAGCATGTGCCCATGCGGCTGTGGAAGATGATCGGGCGGGCGACGTCCTCCTGCAGCTTCTTGTCGATCTCCCACACCAGCTTCTTGCGCTTGTCCATGTCGGTCTCGACCGATTGCGCGTCGAACAGCTTCTCGATGTCCTTGTTGCAGTAATTCGTGTAGTTGCGCTCCGAGCCGCAGGCGTAGTTCTCGTAGAAGGCCTGGTCGGGATCGTCGACCGCATTGCCGGTCAGATTGAGTCCGAGCGCGTAATCCTTGCGGGCGACCTTGGAAAACCAGTTCGCGGTCTCGACCACTTCGAGCTCGGCATCGATATAGATGGTCTTGAGCTGGTCGATCAGGATCACGGCGGGATCGCGATAGACGGGGATGTTGCGGGTCGAGACCTTGACCGAAAGATGCTTGTCCGGGCCATAGCCGGCTTTCTGCATCAGCTTGCGCGCCTCTTCGCGGTTGGCGTTGACATCAGGCCCGTAGCCGGGAATCTGCTCCAGCATCTCCTTCGGCATGGCCCAGAGTCCCGCGGGTGCCGGCAGCATGGTGCCGCCGATATCGGCTTGTCCTTCGAACATGATCGAGACGAACGCCTTGCGATCGAGCGCGAGCGCCATCGCGCGGCGGATGTCGAGATTGTCGAACGGCGGGGAGGAGGAATTGACGATGATGTTGGTGTTGACGTTGGTCGGCTCGATCACGCAAGTTGCGTTCGGCGCCTGCGCCTTGACGTCCTTGAGCAGCGGGATCGACACTTCGGTCGGGAAGGTCATGTCGAATTTGCCGGCGACGAAGGCAAGGATCGCGGTCGAGCGGTTCGGAATGATGGTGAACTCGATGCCGTCGAGATGCGGCAGGCCCTTCTTCCAGTAATCGGGGTTGCGCGTCAGCTTGATCGATTCATTGGCCTTGAATTCGACGAACTTGAACGGGCCGGTGCCGATCGGGTGCGTGCGCATCTCGGCCGGCGAGACATGGCAGGGATAGATCGGCGTGTAGCCGGAGGCGAGCAGCGCCAGCAAGGACGGCTGCGGCCGCTTCAGCTTGAAGGAGGCCTCGAAGTCGCCTGATGTCGTGACCTCGTTGACTTGGTCATACCAGGCCTTGCGCGGGTTCTGCCGGAATTTCTGAGGCGACTTGCTCATCAGCATGTCGAAGGTACATTTGACATCCGCCGCCGTGAACGGCTTTCCGTCATGCCATTTGACGCCCTGCCGCAACTTGAAGGTCAGCGCGGTCCTGTCTTCGTTCCACGACCAGCTTTCCGCAAGATCAGGGACGATGTCGTCCATGCTGTTCTGCGGCTTGCTCTGGTCATAGATGACGAGGTTGTTGAAGACCGGCATGAACGGCACGTTGACCGAATAGGTTGCGCCTTCGTGGATCGAGGCGTTGGCCGGGCTGTCGCGATGATAGATCCGGAAGATGCCGCCTTGCTTCGGTTCATCTGCGCGTGCAACCGTCGCGGCCACAAGCAGCGACAGGACGGCGGCGGCGAACCCGCGCGCGTTCCGCATGGTTTCCTCCCTTTAAGCCGTCTCGCCTTGAATGGCTGATTGCTTCGGCTTGCATGCCAGAACGATATCCAGCGCGCTGGGTGCAGGCAACCCGGCAGCCGTCGCATCGTCTCGGCAATTGGAATGATGCGGCTGTGTGCGGCGCAGCCGTGCCGCCGTGCGAACGCATCCATGATAGGAGCGGCGCGGTGCTGCAGTGCAGTGAGCTTGCCGGCTGCGACCAAATGTCCGCCGCTCTGCGAAGAACGCTCGGCGAGGTCGGCTCTTGCGGCGAACGAGGCATGTGCATCGTCGCTCTCTCGTGGAGCTCGATCGTAGGCGGCCGATCGGTCGTCCAAAGCGCCGCTATCCGTCTCTCCGCGCCGTCTTCGCCGCAACGCGCGCGGCGCCTTGTCAACATCCGGCGAAAACGCATTGCTTCCCAGCCGATAGCCGATGCCGGAAGGGGTGGGCGACGCCGGTGTTATCACGTAGCATCATTGCCATGGCGCGGTGCACGCGCTCAGGACACAAAGGCTGGGAGAAACATATGAAATCGAGCTTGTTGGCTGTTGTCGCGGTCGGGGCCCTTGTGGTGGCCGCGCCAGCATCGGCTCAGGTCAAGATCGGCATTCTCAACGATCAATCCGGCGTCTACGCCGACTATGGCGGCAAATATTCGGTCGAGGCCGCCAAGATGGCGATCGAGGATTTCGGCGGCGAGGTGCTTGGCAAGAAGATTGAGCTGGTCACCGCCGACCACCAGAACAAGCCCGATCTCGCCGCCTCGATCGCGCGGCGCTGGTATGACACCGAAGGTGTCGACATGATCACCGAGCTGACGACCTCGTCGGTCGCGCTAGCGATCCAGGACCTGTCGAAGGAGAAGAAGAAGATCGACATCGTCGTCGGTGCGGCGACCTCGCGCATCACCGGCGACGCCTGCACGCCCTACGGCTTCCATTGGGCCTATGACACCCGCGCGCTCGCGGTCGGCACCGGCGGCGCCCTGGTGGAGTCCGGCGGCAACACCTGGTTCTTCCTGACCGCCGATTATGCCTTCGGCTATGCGCTGGAGAAGGACACTAGCGACATCGTGACCTCCAAGGGCGGCAAGGTGCTGGGCTCGGTGCGGATTCCGCTGAATTCATCGGATTTCTCCTCCTTCCTGCTGCAGGCGCAGAGCTCGAAGGCCAAGATCATCGGCCTTGCCAATGCCGGTCTCGACACCACCAACTCGATCAAGCAGGCTGCCGAATTCGGCATCGTCAAGGGCGGCCAGAAGCTCGCGGGCCTGCTGATGACGCTCTCGGAGGTTCACGGCCTGGGACTCGAGGCCGCGCAGGGCCTGATCCTGACCGAAGGATTCTACTGGGATCACGACGACAAGGCGCGCGCGTTCGGCGAGCGCTTCATGAAGCGTACCGGCCGGATGCCCAGCATGATCCATGCCGGCACCTATTCGGCGACGCTGTCCTATCTCAAGGCAGTGAAGGCCGCCGGCACCAAGGACTCGGACACCGTAGCGAAGAAGCTCAAGGAGCTGCCGGTCGATGATGCCTTTGCGCAAGGCAAGGTGCTGGAGAACGGCCGCATGATTCACGACATGTATCTGTTCGAGGTCAAATCGCCAGCGGAGTCCAAGAAGCCGTGGGACTACTACAAGCTGATCGCGACCGTCCCCGGCGACAAGGCCTTCTTCACCGCCAAGGAAAGCGGCTGCCCACTGACGAAGTGAGGTGGTTGGCCCGGCGCTAACCGGGCTGTCATTGCGAGGAGCGGACCGCGACGAAGCAATCCAGGATTTCTGTCGCACTGGATTGCTTCGCTTCGCTCGCAATGACGACGCCCGCAAAGTGTGGTGAGGTAGGTCCCGAATCGCCGGTGGTCATCGCCCGCGAAGGCGGGCGATCCAGTCAGTAGTGATCGATCGAGACGCCGCGGCGTACTGGATGCCCCGCCTGAAGCGGGGCATGACGATGAGAATGGTTGGCGCCTACGACCTCACCAGCCCCTGCAAGAATCCCGTCAGGTCATCCGTGACGTGATCGACATGGGGATCGTCGCGGCCCTCCAGCTCCCAATCCTCGCGCACGACCTCCTTGGTGCCATCGGGCACCACCAGCACGGTGGTCATGCCGAGATCGTGCGGCACCACGAGATTGCGGGCGAGATCCTCGAACATGACGGCGCGCGTCGGATCAACGGCATGGATCTCGAGAAATTTACGGTAGGTCTGCGGCGCCGGCTTCGGTGTCAATTCCGCGGCGATGATATCGAACACGCCATGGAAATGCCTGGCGATGCCGAGCCGCGCCAACACCGCGTCGACATGGCTGACTGAGCCGTTGGTCAGGATCAACTTGCGCCCGGGCAGTCTCTCGATCGCGGCGCCCATCGCCGGATTGGGCTCCAGCGGCGAATGATCGATCTTGTGCACGTAAGCCAGGAAATCGTCGGCATGCACGCCGTGCTCGGTCATCATGCCGCGCATCGTGGTGCCGTAACGGCGATAGTAGTCCTTCTGAATCCGCCGCGCTTCCTCGGCCGACACCTTCAGCCAGCTCGCGACAAACTCGCCGATGCGCGTATCGACCTGCTGCCACAGATTGACATGATGCGGATACAGCGTGTTGTCGAGATCGAACACCCAGGTGTCGATGTGGTCGAAGCTGCGGGGCGGGTTCATTTGAGCGATTGATCCGCTATCGTTGGAGTAAAAGGTATCGCCACATCCTCCGATGTCGTCCCTGCGAAAGCAGGGACTCACACGCCGGGCGTGTTGTTAGTCACGGCGGTGGGAGTTGCCTTTTGCTGGAATTGGTAACTCTGATCAAAATGCCGGCCGGTGGATATGGGTCCCTGCTTTCGCAGGGACGACAGTTGTGCTTGTGGCGACATGTCCGGCATCTCCAACACAGCGTGCACCGCAAACCCCAGAGTTCACGGCAGCGCGAAGCGCAGCGTCTTGCCGCTGCCGGCGATGTCAACTGCGGTGAAGCCGCTGGCCACGAAGCCGCGACTGGCGCAATCGCCTTGCTGTGACGTCTCGAACTTGCTGTCGCGCGTGCAGAGCTGGGTCAGCCCGCCCCAGCTCAGCGGCTTGTCGTTGAGCTTGATTGTTCTGTTGTCGGCATCGACAGCCTCAGCGAAGCTGTAGACCTTCTTCGGCTGCCCGGCGATGTCGGGGTGCAGGCACTTGCCGGGATCGATGTGGTACCAGCCGCGGCTCGTCACCGCCTTGCCGTCGTCGGTGGCGACCGCCGCCATCACCTTGTGCGGCGTGTCGTTGCACCAGGTCAGCCCGGTCGGCGAGGGGGCCTGCACCGCGTCGACCATGGTGGTGAAGAAGCTCGGCTGCGACACGATATCGGACGATAGCCCGCGGCTTTTCAGGAAAGCCGCCAGCGCGCCTTGCGTCTTCGGTCCGTCGACGCCATCGATCGGCGAGGCGTCGTAGCCCGCGATGCCGAGCAGCCGCTGGATGCCGGCAAGCCGCGCCTGCTCGTCGTCATATTCGGCGGCTTCGGCGAGAAAAGTGACGAGGTTGCCGTCATCTGTCTTGCTCGGCGTCACCTGCGTGAACGGCGCGGGCTTTTGTTCCGAGCGGCACTGGCGCGCGGCCGCGATGACGAAATTGTCGGACTCCGCGACGCAAAGCGTATCGTTGCCGTTCTGCGGCATCGGCGAGGCGCCGTAGAGGCTGAGCGCGCGCGCATGCAGCAGGATGCGGTCGGCGGTCAATTGCCCCTGCAGCACCACGCGGCAGGCGGCGGGATCGATCCGGAACCAGCCGCGCGTTGCGGTCGCCGCCTTGTCATCGACGCCGATCGCGGCCTCGACGACGTAGCTCATGCGGTTGCAGATCTTCAGGTCGGCCGCGGCCGGCGTGGCGGAGGCCGTGAAAGCGGCAAGGATCGCCATGGCCGGCGAGAGGTTGGCCATAGCGCGTCCTATGCGTAGCCGCGTCGTGCTCATCACTTGTGGATCAGCGTGCCCGTGCCCTGGTTGGTGAACAGCTCGAGCAGCACCGCATGCTGCACCTTGCCGTCGAGGATGACGACGCCCTGCACGCCCTGTTCGAGCGCGTAAATGCAGGTCTCGACCTTGGGGATCATGCCGCCCGAGATGGTGCCGTCCGCGATCAGCTTGCGCGCGTCCTTCACCGACAATTCGGGGATCAGCTTCTTCGACTTGTCGAGCACGCCCGGCACGTCGGTGAGCAGCAGCAGGCGCTTGGCCTTCAGCGCGCCGGCCACCGCGCCGGCAAAGGTATCGGCGTTCATGTTAAAAGTCTGGCCGCTCTTGGAGGTCGCGAGCGGCGCCAGCACCGGGATCAGCTCGTAGCCGATTAGCTGGTTGAGCAGCGTGAGGTCGACCTTGTCCGGCTCGCCGACGAAGCCGAGATCCACCACCCTCTCGATATGGGAGTCGGGATCGACCATGGTCCGCGTCGCCTTGACCGCGGTGACCATGTTGCCGTCCTTGCCGCACAGGCCGACGGCCTTGCCGCCCGCCTCGTTGATGTAGCCGACCAGCTGCTTGTTGATCGAGCCGGCCAGCACCATCTCGACGATCTCTATTGTTGCGGCGTCGGTGATGCGCAGGCCGGCTGCGAATTCCGAGACGATGCCGAGCCGCTTGAGCATGGTCGCGATCTGGGGCCCGCCGCCATGCACGACCACCGGATTGATCGCGGTCTGTTCGAGCAGCACGATGTCGCGCGCGAACGCCTTCGCGGTCTCGTCGTCGCCCATGGCATGGCCGCCATATTTGATGACGATGGTCTCATCGTCATATTCCTGCATGTGCGGCAGCGCTTCGGACAGGATACGGGCCTGATCGAGCGGGCTGATCTCGGTCGCGTCGGTCATGGATTTACGGAGCTCGGCTTTCGGGAAGGTCGCGGGGGTTCTAGCCGATTGTGGCCGGTGCGGAAAGCGGGCTGTTACCCGCGCCGCGGCCAGAGCGCCGCGAGCGTCAGTACCAGCCAGCTTGCGATCAGGAGCGTGCCGCCCGTCGGTGCCGCAAATGGGAACAGCCGCTCACCAGTGACATGCCGCGTCACCAGGTCGCTGGAGAAGAGGGAGGCCGCGAAAGCGAACCCGCAAGCTCCCATCAGCCCGATCCGGAAATGAATCAGGCCGCGTTCGGCCAGCGCCACCGTGCCGAGCACTGCGCAGGCGTGAAACAGCAGCATCATCGAGGCGGGCGCAAGGCGTGCGGTGTCCGCCTCGTGCGTGGCCATCGCGGCCAGGATGACGCCCACGGCGCCCATCAGGCCAGCTGCGGCGATCAGGAGGCGGACGGCATTGCTCACGCGCCGCGCTCGTTCAAGAGCAGCGCTATCGCTGCGCGCAGTTCCGCCATGCCGGCGCCGGCGCGCGAGGAGGTCGAGAGCACCTTGGGGAAGGCGGCCGGGCGTTTGGCGAGCGCCGCCTCGGTCTCGGCGGTGCGGGCTGCGAGTTCGCCTGGTTTGACCTGGTCGGCCTTGGTCAGGACGATCTGGTAGCTGACGGCGGACTTGTCGAGCGTGGTCAGGATCTCGCGGTCGACATCCTTCAGCCCATGGCGGGAGTCGATCAGCACATAGACGCGGGCCAGCGTCGCGCTCCCGAGCAGGAACTGGTGGATCAGCGTGGTCCAGGACGCGACCTTGGTCTTGGGCGCGGAGGCATAGCCGTAGCCGGGCATGTCGACCAGCCGCAGTGGCGTGTTCTCAGGACCTTCGAAGAAGATCAGCTCCTGGGTGCGGCCCGGCGTGTGCGAGGTCCGCGCCAGCGTGGTCTGGCCGGTCAGCGCGTTGATCAGGCTGGATTTGCCGACATTGGAGCGGCCGGCAAAGGCGATCTCGAGCGGCCCCATGGGTGGCAGGGTCTCGATCGAGGGTGAGGCCCAGACAAAGCGCCACTGGCCGGCGAACAGCTTGCGGCCCTGCTCGATCAGGCGGTCGTCGATGTCGGCGCCGGTGGTCATGGAATGCTCTTACCCCGTCATTGCGAGGAGCGAAAGCGACGAAGCAATCCAGCGTGAGGGACGATTCTGGATTGCTTCCGCCGTCGCCCCTTTGGGCTATGGCGGACACGTCGCGGAGCCTGTCATCGGGCCGCGCTTCGCGCGGACCCGTTGGCTCGCAATGACGATCGAGTGAGGGCGGCGGCTCACGCCGCCTCACTGGTCACGCCGCTTTTTTTTTAACGCCGAACGTGCCGCGGATGTTGTCGAACAGCTCCACCTTCACGCCGTTACGGCGCATGATGAAGCTCTGCTGCAGCACCGAGAGCAGGTTGTTCCAGGCCCAGTAGATCACGAGGCCGGCGGGGAAGCCCGCGAGCATGAAGGTGAAGATCAGCGGCATCCAGTTGAAGATCATCGCCTGCGTCGGATCCGGCGGGGCGGGGTTGAGCTTCATCTGGATCCACATCGTGATGCCCATGATGATGGGCCAGATGCCGAGCGCAAGATAATGGCCGAACAGCGGGATCTGCGTCGGGTCGAAGTGCAAGAGCCCGAACAGCGTGAACAAATTGGTCGGGTCCGGCGCCGAGAGGTCCTTGATCCAGCCGTAGAACGGCGCGTGCCGCATCTCGATGGTGACGAACAGGACCTTATACAAGGAGAAGAACACCGGGATCTGCAGCGCCACCGGCAGGCAGCCCGCGATCGGATTGATCTTCTCCTTCTTGTAGATCTCCATCATCTCCTGCTGCTGCTTCATCCGGTCGTCCGGATAGCGCTCCTTGAGCGCCTGAAGCTGCGGCTGCACCGATTTCATCTTCGCCATCGAGGCGTAGGACTTGTTGGCGAGCGGGAAGAACAGCAGCTTCACCAGCACGGTCACGAGCAGGATGGAGATGCCGAAATTGCCGACCAGGTGATAGAAGAAGTCCAGCGCCAGGAACATCGGCTTGGTCAGGAAGTAGAAATGACCCCAGTCGATCAGAAGATCGAAATGGTTCAGGCCGAGCGCCTGGTTGTAGCCGCCGAAGCCGCCGACCGGGAAGTTGAGGCCGACGACGCTGGCCTCCTTGGCGCCGGCGAACAGCCGTGAACTCATGGACGCCGTGCCGCCGCTCGGAATCGTCTGCGCCGGCAGCATGTAATCGGCCTGATAGCGCCGCTGCGCGCCGCCGGCGGAGAAATGCGCGTTCATCAGCGTCTGGCTGGTCTCGGGCAGCAGCGCCGCCGCCCAGTATTTGTCGGTGATGCCGAGCCAGGCGTCGGTGACGTTGGAGAACGCGGTGCCCTTCATCGAAGGCCGGTCGGGCAGCGGATCGCCGCCATCGACGTTCTTGTAGGTCAGCTCCTGCAGCCCCTTGTCGCCGAGATAGCCGATGAAGCCTTCATGCAGGATCGAATAGCCGGAGACGGGAGGCGTGCCGCCGCGCGAGATCAACGCATAGGAATAGAGCGTCACCGGCGCGCCGCCGCTGTTGCTGACGTCGTCCTTGATCGTGAACAGGTAATGGTCGTCGATCGAGATGGTGCGATGGAACGTCAGGCCCTGGCCGTTGTCATAGGTCAGCTTGACCGGCGTCGATGGCGTCAGCGCGTTCGAGCCGTCCTGCTGCCACTGCGTGTTCTGGTCCGGCACCTTCATGTTCGAGCCGGCGGCACTGGTCCAGCCGAACTCGGCGTAATAGGGGCTGACGGTGTCCGATGGCGAGAACAGCACGATCGATGGCGAGGTCGGATCGACCGTGTCGCGGAACTGCACCAGCGAGATGTCGTCGATACGCGCACCCTTGAGCGAGATGCTGCCCGAAATCCGCGGCGTGTCGATCTTGACGCGCGGGTTCGCCGCGATCGCGGTGTCGCGCGGCAGGATCGTCTCGGAAGCGGCGGGCGCCGTCGCGGCAGGTGCGCCGGGCGAGGCTGCGCTCGGCGCCTGCGGCGCCGACGAACTGCCGGCCTCCGGCTGCGCTTTCTTGGCAAGCTCGGCCTGCTGCTGGCTCTGCGCGCGCTGCCGCTCCATCTGCGGCACGTTGTAGAAATATTGCCAGGCGATCAGGACCAGGCCGGACAGAATGACGGCAAGGATGGTGTTGCGATTGTCGGTCATCGGTTTTCTTGTGGTCTCGTCATTTTAATCCGGCTTGCAATCCGGTTTGCGGGCCGTGTCGGGCGCGCGCTTCGTCTGCCGGTCGAGCCGGCCAAGGGCGCCCTGGAGGTCTTCAAGCATGGTCGAGAAATCGCGCGACAGCGCCGCGCGCCGGCCCACCAGCACATAGTCACTGTGGGGTCGCATGCATAGGGGATCGAGCCGTCCGACCAGCGCGCGCAGCCGCCGACGGATGCGGTTACGCTCCGTGGCGGTGCCATGCTTCTTGGTGACGGTGAAGCCGATCCGGATCGGGCCCGGGTCCTGGCGCTCGCGCCACTGGACCACGAAGGCAGGGCCGTTCGCCCGCACGCCATCGGCAACAGCGAGGAAGTCCGCCCGCTGCCGTAGCCGATCCATGATGGAAATCTCCGGAAGAGACGCCTTCGCTCTCGCTCAGGCGCTCAAACGCTTGCGGCCGCGCGCACGGCGCGCAGCGAGGACCTTGCGGCCGCCGGTGGTGGCAAGGCGGGCGCGGAAGCCGTGACGGCGCTTGCGCACCAATTTGCTGGGTTGATAGGTCCGCTTCACGGGTTCAATCTCCGCTCACCGGCAAGTTGCCAGCCGGCAATCTGCCTGATTAAATTGTCGAGGATGTCCGACGGATGCGCCGATGGCCCAAAGCGGGCCGCTGCCGGCCCAAAATCGAGCCGCCTCCGGACAAGCCGGGTGATCGCGGACAGTTGGCGCGGCTTATACGGGAGCGACCTTGTCCCGTCAATCGCGAGCGGCGCGGCGGAAGGCGCGATTCGCCGCGCGCTGATCTGCCACAGGTTATGGCAGGCGGCGGGCGGCGCGCCTAGCGTGTGAATAGAACAGTTCTTGCGGGGTTATGACGGACTTGGGATGGCATTGGGACGCTTCCCACATACATGGAACGCCATCCGGAACATGAGCGATCCGTAATTTGACGGGGATGCGGACCGGTTTCATGTTGCACAGCCGAAAGGTTGGGGAGCCTCCTTAAGGGCGGAACTTGTGAGCGACGACCAGCCGATCATCGAGCAATTGCGGCCGAAGCCCGCGCGCCGGCTTGGGCTGTCCGGAAAGTTGCTCCTCTTAACCATTCCGCTGGTCATGATCGCGGAAGTGCTGATCTATGTGCCGGCGATCGCCAATTTCTGGACCAATCGGCTCAACGACCGGCTGGCCGCGGCCAATACGGCGGCGCTGGTGCTGGACGCAGCCCCCTCCGGCATGGTTCCGGATTCGCTGGCGCGCCAGATCCTGACCTCGATCGGCGCCCGTGCGGTCGCGATCAAGATGGGTCAGCAGCGCCGGCTGCTCGCCAGCGCCGACCTGCCGGCCGCGATCGACCATGATTACGACATGCGCGACATGACGGTGTGGTCCTCGATCGTCAATTCGCTGCAGCTGATGACGGAGCGCGGCGACCAGACGATGCGCGTGGTCGGGCCGGCGCCGGGCCGGGCCCAGTTCATCGAGGTGGTGACGGATGCCAAACCGTTGCGCCGGGCGATGTTCCGCTTCTCGCGTAATCTGCTTGTCGTGTCGCTGCTGATCGCGATGCTCACCGCGGCGCTGGTCTATTTCGCCCTGCATTACCTGTTCGTGCGGCCGATGCGCCGGCTCACGGCGAGCCTGGTCGGTTTCCACGAGAACCCGGAAAGCTCCGCGCGGATCATCGTGCCGAGCTCGCGCGGCGATGAGATCGGCGTCGCTGAGCGCGAGCTTGCCGACATGCAGCGCGACCTCGTCTCGATGCTGCATCAGAAGAGCCGGCTCGCCGCCCTCGGCCTCGCCGTCTCCAAGATCAATCACGATCTGCGCAACCTGCTGGCCTCCTCGCAGCTCTTGTCCGACCAACTCGCCAGCGTCCCCGATCCCCGGGTGCAGCGCTTCGCGCCGAAGCTGATGCGCTCGCTGGAGCGTGCCATCGCCTTCTGCCAGTCGACGCTGTCCTATGGCCGCGCCCAGGAGGCCGCGCCGGATCGTCGCATGATCCCGGTCGAGCCGGTGGTGGCCGAGGTGCGGGAGACCGCGGGGCTCGCTGCGGACGCCTCCATCACCTGGGTCTCGGCGATCGAGCGCGGGCTGACCGTCGACGCCGATCCCGACCAGCTGTTCCGGGTGCTGCTCAATCTCGTGCGCAATGCCGCGCAGGCGCTGGAAAGCCAGCCGCGCGTCGGAGCGGGCGCGCATCAGATCCGGATCACCGGCCGGCGCGAAGGCGCGGTGACGATCCTGGAAGTCTCCGATACCGGGCCGGGCGTGCCGGCCAAGGTGCGCGACCATCTGTTCGAGGCCTTCCAGAGCGCCGGCCGTCCCGGCGGCTCGGGCCTGGGGCTCACGATCGCGGCCGAGCTGGTCCGCGCCCATGATGGCGAGATCCAGCTGGTCGAGGGCACTCTGGGCGCCACCTTCCGCATCACCATCCCCGACCGTCCGGTCGAGCTGCAGAGTATCCGCCGCGAGCGCGCCAGCGCCTGAGCCGTTCCGTCATTCCAGGGCAATGCTGGAGGCATTGAACGTGGAATCCGGAGGTATCGCGGAAGGAACGATGTCCGGCGGCCTGACCTTTATCGCCGTCATTCCGAGGCAGCGCGGGAGGCGCCGACCCCGTAATCCCCACTTGTCGGACAACAACGGACACGGAGCCAAAAAATTGGCCGCAAAATCTGCCTCTCCCGCCTTGCCAAGCGCCGCCCGAGCCGTTAGTCAGATGGCCTTTCGCGAGGCCTGCCGGCGTCTCCGCCGCCTTGGCCTTCCGGGCTGGGTTTTTCGATCCATCGCCCGCCACACGCGAAAAACGCGCCCGTAGCTCAGCTGGATAGAGCATCAGACTACGAATCTGAGGGTCGGACGTTCGAATCGTTCCGGGCGCGCCATTTTGATACGCGTTTGGTCCGCTCGACCGCGGCTCTCGCAAGCACACTCTCAAGGTCACAACTTGCCCCGGGGCAAGCCCGGTTCAACGATTTGTCGGACGGCGCGCCGGCGGCAGCGACCACGTTGCGCCGCCGGCTTCAGTCGAGCCCTAGCGGCGCTCCGAACTCAGTGTCGTCCATGCGCGCGAAGTCATGCCGGGGATACACGTCCCTTGCGCGGGCGAAGAAGAAATCATCGAACGCCTTCGCAGCCTCGGACCGCAGAGGATTTACCGTGGGAGCAAAGGCGATCTTTGTAAAGAACGATTCCACGCCCGGAACGGCGACGAATTCGAAATGGTCCGGGAATGCCCGCGCCCAGAATGAGACGAGGTGATACCAGGTGAAGGCGACGTCCGCGTAACCACGAGCAACCATCTCGGGCAGATCGCGATGCATGATGCCGAGGCGACCGGGAAAATTCGTCTCCGCTGAAGTGAGAGCGCTGGCCGCGGGCTTCCCAAGCTGCGCTTCGGCGGCAGCAAGGCATTGCGCACGGACGTCGCCTGAATCGGGCAGAGCGATCCGCACACCGTTCCGGACCAAGTCGGCGAGCCCATGAATGCCGAGCGGGTTTCCCTTGCGCACGAGCAGCGCGACGCCGCGATTTCTGGAGAAGAAACGGGCCTGGGATTCGATCACGCCCATCCGGCGTAACTGTCGCAGCGGCTCCGGGTAGCCCATTACGATGTCGGGGTAGAAGCCGGAGCTGCGGCTTGTGTCGAGGGTGAGATTGCCGAGGGCTACTCCGCCGGTGCGGATCATCTGGACGAGAATGGGCTGCGGCAGGGTTGTGAGGATGATGTTCGTCAGGTCGAGATTGGCGTATTTCGGCTGCGACTTGGCCCATGATGGAAACGCACCGACGATCTCGTCGCTCGACAACACCATCAGGTGATTGCCCTCAGTGAAGATAACGAGGCTCGGCGGCGTTCCGAGCCGACCGATCACGTCGAGCACGGTGTCCGTGTGGCCGGCGAACGATCGGATGCCCTCTTGCGGTTTTGCAACCAGCGGCCAGACCAGCGGCTCGGGCGCCGCGTTGTGCACGACGGCACCCGCCGATCGTGCGTTGCAGGTGTTCAGGCCGGCAACACCCAATGTGGTGCCGAGGAATGCACGACGGTTCATCATGTTAGGCTCCCTTCCGAGAACGGTGATCACTTCAGCGCCGCCGGTGTGCGGCTTTCATGAAGCATCGTCGCCCGCAGCTGTTAGGGGAATTCCCTAAAAAGCTTAAACGTGTTAGGCAATTGCTTATGCCAAGGCTGGTGCAATGGGAGCAGCAAATCGGCCGCCGGCTTCGGCTGCGTGATCTGTTCGTGTTCTTCACAGTGGTGGAATACGGCAGCATGGCCAAGGCTGCCGACAAGCTCGGCGTATCGCCCCCCTCGATTTCGGAAGTCATTGCCTCGCTGGAACACGCGCTCGGAGTGCGGCTACTTGACCGAACTCCAAAGGGGATCACGATGACCCCCTATGCCAAGGCCCTAATGGTGCGAGGCCGGGCTGCGTTCGATGAACTGCGGCAGGGGATCAGGGATATCGAGTTCATTGGCGATCCCAGTACAGGCGAGCTGACAATCGGATGCCCGGAGTCGATTGCGGCGGGATTCCTGATCCCGGTGATCGGGCGATTTTCGAAGGACCATCCGCACGTGAGGGTGCATGTGGTGCCGGTTCGCACGCCGACAGTGGAGTTTCCGGAGCTTCTTGAACGCAAGATCGATCTGGCCTTCGCCCGCCTGGCGACGAACCCTGTGCAGGGCCGCCTCAGTGAAGAGCTGGACGCGGAAGTGCTATTCAATGATCGATACTGCGTCGTCGTCGGCGAGAAGAGCAGGTGGGCGCGTCGCAAGGTCGGACTTGCGGACCTGGTGGATGCGCCCTGGATCATGACGCCGCTCGATGCGCTGGGTGATACGTTCGTGGGCGGCTCGTTCACAAGGCGCAGATTGAAGACGCCGAACCTGACGATCACGACATTCTCGATCCATCTGCGCAACCATCTTGTAGGGAGCGGTGAGTTCATCACCGCCTTGCCTGGCTCGGTGTTTCGGATCTACCGCAGGCTCCACGGCCTCAAGGAGCTGCCGATCGACCTGTCGGTTCGCCCGCCCGTGGCGATCGTCACACTCCGGAACCGGACCCTTACGCCGACGGTGCAGTCGTTCATCCGCTGCGCCCGTGACATCGCGCGGTCCTTCGTGCCAGGAGCGCCCGCGCGAAGCACGAAGCGGCGCCGCCTCGAATAGGCTTTGCCTTTCACTTCTGTCGCGACGTCGTTTTCGGTCGATGCTGGCCGTTGCCGCTTCACCGACACTTCGCAGGAGGGCAGGACCGGACAAAAGCGTACCATTGTCGCTCGGAGCGCATACGGGCCGCGGCATCATAGCGCCACCGCGAAGCCCATCTTCATCGGCCGTGGCGCGCCAGTTTTCGATTTTATCGCCGCGGATTTGCGGCAGTAGCTGCATTCTTCCTTTGTCATGATCGGGCGGCGTTCGCTCGTTTAAAATCCTCAGCGCTCGTGCCGCAGACCGAACTCACCTTGCTTGCTTCGCTCGCTCGATAACCAGCCGAATGGATTGAACAGCGAGATCAGGCTGGTGCACTTGGATATAGTGATCGCTGCCCGTGGCGAAGATATGAGGAGTATCCGGTTCAAGATCGACCAGGCCTTGAGCCGCCTTGGGCCAGATTCGCTCCAGGTCGGCGAATGGAAATCCCGTCAGATGGGGCGGCCGCGCAAAGGACTGCGTCTTGGTGAGAACGACCGACGGTATCCGCCGCAGCGCCGGCGCTCTTTCGGTTTGAGCGATACTGGCGTCGATATCGATTTCTTCGAAGTCCGGATCTTTGGCAAATTGCGGCAGCGGCTTGTCAAGCAACTGCCGGTATTCCGGCCAATGAGAGCGGAACAAATCTGGGAATTCCGCCGGAAAAGCATCGACAAACACCAGCCCCGCGACCTCGTCAGGATAGGTCTGAGCGTAGAGACGCGCAAACAGCCCACCCAATGAATGAGCTACCAGAATGTAGGGAGGGGGCACTTGGGCAGCGGCGAGCAGAGCGTGGAGATCGCTGATGACATCCTGCGCCGTCCGCGGCATCCGCACCGGGCCGCTGCGATCGGCGATGCGAGGCGGATCAGTGTACAGGAGCGTGCCGGGGCGGTCGTAGGCGCAGACTTTGCTGAACTCGGCGACACCTGGCAGCACTGCCGGCGGAAAGCCATCACTGAGACTCCATGGTTGGGATGAGTCGTGGTACCCGGACTCCAGTATGATTGTGGGACTGCCGAGGCCGCGACACTCCAGGTAAAGCTTGCGGCCTTGCCCGATATCAACTTTGCCGGCGAAGTCTCCATGTGCCGCGTTCGATACCTGCGCGCCGTGCGGCTGCGGCGAGTTGCTTTGCTGCGCAGAGCTTGTGCTCGAACCGCACGCCGAGGCAGCGGCAAACGCCGCCGAAGCGACCGTGACCATCGAGAATAGCCGCATGATCTAGCGACTCCAAGCCGCCTCGGCCTCACATGATTAGTCCTGCCGGTTGGTCCGGATAGCGCCTCTTATATCATGCTGCCTTGGGATATCGGGAAGACCAGCAGCGAGCAGGGAAATCGCAGGCCATTGCAGATTTACCGATTGGCGCGTGTTTCCGGCCGCTGAATCATAGCGCCTCGGCGAAGCAGTGGAGCCCATCTGCATTCGCCGTGGCGCGCCATTTGGGTGCTCCACGATTTTGCGCGATTTGATGTCGTGGGCAAACGCCGCATCAAGCCGCCGACAGCTTCGCGTCGTAAGAGCCGAGCAGCACGCGCCAGTGTTCAGCCAGTCGCCGCTGGAATAGCATGAGCGGGAAGCCATGGCGTGCGACATGATCCTGTGGGATCTCGTCCCAGCCGCGATGCTCGACGGTCAAACGCGTCTGGTCGCCAACCGCTTCAAAGCGCACGTCGAGCTGCGTGGACTGACCGGGGGCGAATGTCGCCTCTCGCCATGTCAGTGCGAGCCTTTCGCCGGGCTTCCAGATCGTGATGCGGCCGACCTCGAACTCGTTTCCGTTCGGCAAGGTCGCGACGAGCAGCCCGCCTTCGCCCGGCTCGAAGCGAAGCTGGCCGTCGCCGCGCGGCGTCAGCGCGAACAACTTGTTCGACCGCCACCACTGGCCGATCTCGCTGGTGAAGGCCTCAAATGCGCGCAAAGGCGTCGCGTCGACCCGGATCGAGACGATCACCGCTGCCGTCATTTTCGCTTCTTCTCGACATGCGCCTTGAAGCTCGAAAGCTGCGCCGCCCACATCGCCTCCGTGGAGGCGAGCCAGCGTTTCAATTCCGCCATGGCACCGTCTTTCAGCGCGTAGATACGAACGCGCGCGTCGAACTCGGGATGGGTCTCCTCGACGAGGCCGCTCTGTTTCAACAGGCGTAAATGCCGGCTCATTGCCGGTGCCGGCAGTCCAAGGGCGTCCGCAAGCTCGCCTGCCCGACGTGGTCGTTGGCCGAGGAGTTCCACCGCGTGGCGGCGATGCGGGTCGGCGAGCGCCGCCAAGGTCTTGTCGATCCTGGAGTTCAATCGAGCCGCTTCTTCGTGGTGAGGCCGCTCGCCTTGTCCCACTCGTCCGAGGTCATCCTGTTCTCGGTCACTCCGAAGGTCCAGATATGGCCCTCCGGGTCGCGCGCGCGATAGGTGCGATCGCCGTAGAACTGAGTCTCGGGCTCTTGCAGGATCTCCGCGCCGGCCTGTCGCGCGCGTTCGCAATGCCTGTCGATGTCCTCGCCTTCGGCGAGCTGCACGTGGACCGTCTGCGTGTTCTTGCCGCCGATGGATTTCGGGCTCTTATGATCGGGACTCCACTCGTTGCCGACCATGACGACGGAATTCCCGAAGGTCATCTCCGAATGGCCGAGCTTGCCATCGGCGTCGAGGATGACGAAGAGCGGCTCAAAGCCGAACGCCTCTTCGAGCCAGCGATAGGCGGCCTTCGCGTCTTGATAGCAGACCGCGCTTGAGAGCCCTTTGGGCCGACGGAAGTCAGTCATGACATCTTCCTCCAGCAGGGAAGCAGTTAATTGTCACAACAGGAAATATTTGTCAATAATTGAAATCATATCGCGCGCTCCATCGCACTCGCTAACCAGCGATAGCCGGGCTTCCATCGCTTATGGGCGCAGCGCCATTCCGATCGTGCGGCGGTTGTTCGCAGCGCTGGACACCGCGCCCGGGCATCGTCGCTTGCTACAGCGCCACCATTGCTTCCTCGCGCTGGTCCATGACCGTCCCGGCCGGGCCATACGCGAACAGCAGCGCGTCAGTACAAGGCTCGAGGTTCATTGGATGGCGTTCGCAGCCTCTGTCCGCACCCTGATCCATCCCCAGGACCCGAACGCCAGCAGGGCGCAGAAGGCGAGAGCCAGCGAGATTTGAAGTCGCGTCGCCCGGCTGGCTGCGGCGTGCTCGGCCGTCGCGGGTTGCTGGGCAGCGGGGACCGGACTGGCAACGGACATCGGCGTCGGGTCGGCAAGTGCGGCCCTTGCGCCGCCGGCCTCGCTGCGCTGTTCGGTGATGCCGGTGTCTGCCGAAAACAGCCCCGCGGAGATCGGGCTGGTCGGCTGCGACGAGGCCATCTCGACCTGCCGCGGATCGCCCGATTGCGGCGCTTCGCCGCTTTGCCGGGAAAATTGTGCAAGCGAATTCAAGCTCGGCCGCCGCGTCCCTGTGACATGACGAGCGGTCCGCTCCGGTTTTTTGGGATGAGCCGCGGTTCTCGTCTGCCCGGACGCCTGCGGCCGCGGCAAAGCGAACCGCGCCAGCATCCGGTCCGACCAGGCCATGTAGGCCTTGCAGGGATCGTTGCAGGGCATTCCGTTGACAAGATCACTGCTGGACGAATTCGCGGCGGCCGCATGTGACGGACCGAGCGCGGCAAGCGACACCGCATGGACAACGAGCATGGCAAGCACGAGCCGCTGCAACGTCGGATCTGGACGCCCCATCATCGCAATTCCCCCTTCGCCTATATGGCGCATTGTGGGAATAACGGCAGCCGCATTGGTCGAGAATTGGATGAGATCGCGTCAATATCCGGATCAGATGCGGTCGATTTTCCGGATCGTCAGGGTGTTTGCGGGGCATCGTGCGCCATGGCGCAGTGGCAGCCCTGACGACCCAGGGATCGGCGCGGCGAACGACAGCCTTCGATGTGCGCAAAGTCGAGGAGGTCCGATGCACCCGCACCGTAATCGCCGCACGCCTTGCCGCGCTAGAGGTTATCCGGTGTTTTCAACTCGTGCTTGATCCGCTCTTCCTTGAGCTGTTGCTCGGCCTTGTACCAAAACTCGTCCATTTTGTTGGCAGGCTTGCCCGCTTCTTCCCAAAGCTGAAAGGCACGCGTGCGGACATCGTCGTCGTTGAACTCGGTCATTCCTCTCTCCTCCCAGGAGGCGCTCTTGCAGGCCTGCCGCGAGGGCGCCCGTCATGCAATGAGGCTGGCTGCCCGGATTCCTGGACGCTTGCGACGAGCCAGCTGGCTGAGCTCGCTCGCCTCGAAGCGATACCTGATAGAAACTATCAGCCAACTCACCTGTTCCAATGTCGGTCCCAAGTGAGTACCGCCGACGGCGGCGCACCGCACCCGGGCGCCGGCGCAATCGCTTTCCGAGCGCGGAACGCCTCGCCGCGTGAACGGCTCATAAGTCTCGTGTACGTCACCGTACTTCTGTAATTCGTCCAATCACTCGTCGGCGAGCGCATGTTGCGCGCGGCCGGTCTCGAGCTTGGTATGAAGCTTCTGGGCAAGAGATGCGCCGAAGAAGGCCTGCGGGTTCGAGGGCGAGACGTCGTCGCGAGCTTCCCACTCCGCGATCTTCGCCTTTGCCCTTTCGAATGCCTCTTCCAGGGAGACTCCCGAAGCGAGGTTCTGGTTGAACAGAGCATCACCGAAGTAGGTCCATTCGCGCTCGTTCGAGCAGCCGAATGATGGGCTGTTCTCATCGGCCGCGGTCAGGATCACGCTGTCGGGAGAGGCCAGCCGTTTGACGAACACGCCGGAATAGCACGCGGAAACGATGATCAGCCGGTTCTTGATGCCTTCGCGATCGAGCACGGTCGCGATGTGATCGGGCGAGAGGTGGGTGTAGACCGCTCCCGAGAGGCGGAGCGCAACCCCGCTCGGGCTGCCATGCGAGGTGATGAAGAGCAGCAGGACGTCTTCATCCCTGTTCATGACCTTCGCGACCTCATGCACCGCCGACGCAAAATTCGTCTGGTTTGCGATCGGCAGGTTGTCGACCGTATCGACATGATTGACGAGCCGGACCGTGCCGCGATCCAGCCCGATCGCCTTGTCCAGCGCAGCAAGCCCGCCGTCGAGCTCCTTGATGAACACATCCTGATCCGACCAGCCGGCGATGCCGATGGCATAGATGTCGGACGTACCTTTCCGTTCCGGGCGCAGCTTGCCGACTTCCTCTTCCAATAGCAGCGGTTGCGAGAGCTCGACGGAATCGGATTCGACCCGCCGGATCGGCTCGCGGTTGGCCGGAGCCAGTTGCGCGCGCGTCCATTCCCAGAGATTGTAGGAGCTGAGCTCGCTATCCGGGCCGACAAAGGTTGGAAATGCCGGCGAGACTGCGATCGTCAGGAGCGCGGCCGTGGTGAGGCCGATCGCTCGGAGCAACGGCCTCGGATAGGCGTGGAGACAGCCGCGGAACATCGCGGCGAGGGCTCCGATCCACCAGACCAGCAGCACCACGAGCGGCAGGACCGTCGTGATCAGGAGCACCCATCGGCCGGGCATCTCGGCATCGGACAGGTGGGGTGCCGCCATCGCCGCGAGCTCGATCAGGCCTCCCAGCGCGAACAGCTTCCAGATCACGGCGGTCCGGTTGCGCGAGAAGTAGGACATGCCCACGGCAACGAAGGCTGCCGCCATGACGAGCGCAGGAACGCGGGTTGTGGCGATCGTCACGGCCTCGGCAAGCGCGATCACTGCGAACAGCGTCGCAAGCGCGGCGGTGCGGTTTACCGGGACGAACCACAGCCCCACCACAGCCAGGATCGCCGTCTCGGCGATGATAGTGTTGACGCCGTAGGGGCTGAATGCAGCCATGTCCTCGATGGCGAAATACTGGCGGGCCGCCTCCGCGGCCATCGCGACCACAATCCACACAAGAACGGTGCGGATCGATGCGGAGGGGGAGGTCGGAGCGCGCTTCCACGCCGCTGCTTTCAGCGCGGCCCTTAGGGTCAGCCAAAGGTTTTTCATACTTGCTTCACCATCACAGCGGACGTGTGCGGTGCGATGGTACGATCCAGAGGCGAAGGATTCGTTGATTTCGGAGGGTCAATCCTTTCGATTTTCTCATAACGCTTTCGCAAGACTCGCATTGCGGCGATCTCGCGCGCCGCACCTGTCATGCGATGAGGCTGGCCACCCGGATTCCTGGACGCTTGCGACGAGCGAGCTGGCTGAGCTCAGCCGTCGTGGCGCGCGACATGAGGGAACCCGTTGGCGAACTCACCGTTCCAACGGTCGACTTGAGGCTCCGAGCCCTAGCTGCAGCCGCAACCTTGTGAACGCCAATCCAGAGCGGCCCGAGCGATTTGCAGGTGCGTTGCAGGGGTGCCGTAAAAATCGCGTTGCGTCATCTGTCCGGACGATGTGCGAGCATCCAGCGTGCTGATAACGATCAAGCGTAGATCTTGACGGGGCTGATCGCGAAGTCGCGGAGTTCTGTCGACCCAATCAGGCTGCGGCCCCAAGACGCTGCTGACATTACACCGGCTCCGAATAGGCAGGAGGTTCGCATGTCAGGTACGACTCCGATAGACGTGATTGCTGCACGAATAGCCCGGATTGCGCTGGCCGAAGATCCCAAGATTGGGAGGTTAGGTCCTGGACCGGTTCTGACTGTGGTTCGTGATACGAGGTCCGGAAAGATCTACGTCGGCCTCAACACGGGCATCCCGAAAAAAGTATCTGATGTGCTGTACAAGGCAATACTGGCGCAGGGCGCGCGGATTTGGCAAGGCGAAGTCACCGTTGTGAGAAGTGATCCGGAGGCCGTCGGAGGCCACTCGGAAGTGAATGCGCTGAATCCGGCTATTCGTGATCGCGAGAGGCTGTTGGGTCGAAAGCTGACGGAGGCGGATCTTTCCGTCTTCGAGCTGCACAATCTATGGCTAAGCGGAAGCCGCTCTATGACTGCCGCCCCACGCTGCGAGCATTGCGCCAGGATAACGCGCGGCGTCGCGGTCACTCAATCCGTATTCGTGGCAGAAGGTGGGGTCGTTGGTGAAATCAACGTACCGCAGCGGGGATCGGTGTTGCGGTCCGGCAGCCGAGCGGGCACGCCGGTGACGACCGCGAGTGGATCGATAGGCGAGGGTGATGCTACCGAAGCGGGTAACGTCAGCGCTACCGGAGGAGGCTACGGCGGCGCTATGACGGAGGGTCTATTGACGGCTGCGATTGTCATCGCGGAGCCGCTCATCAAGCGGTGGGCCTTCAAGACCTTCATGCAGGAAAAATGGTCTGCCGAACAGCGCGCCATGATTACGAGAGCAATCGAACGATCAACCCCTTTCTTCAATGTCCTGGTTCAATCGCACTCGGACCAAATTCGAAAAGAAAAGGGCGCCGGCCGTCAGGTAAAATTGCGTATAGATGTCGACACGGAGTGGGTGGATACCAGCTTTGCTCCCGCACAGATTGGCGCTAGCGTCAGCTACTTTGATCTCTTGTTTGAAGGAGATACCGAGGTGGAGTGGCCATTGTTCCAACCAAGCTATGGCTTCTGGAGTGCGCTCTTTCATGCCGCCAGATACAGCAGGAAACGGGAAACGTTTTATATCGCGCTTTGAAATGGCCGCGTCCAAAGATCCACTTCCCGCATCCCCCTCATGCGCAAATTGCCCGTCGTGCCAGTTTGCCGCAGGCCTGCACGCTTGTGTCGTCGGGCAAATCACAGCGATGATCTCGGCCATCCCGCAGCGATGAAGAGGGGCGTTTCGGCCGATCGTCACGAGGCGTAGCAGCGGGGAGCGGTGGACGCATCAGGTCGGCGCTTTGCATGTGCAGGCGGACGAACGATCGCGATGCGGACGGCGAAATCGTGTGGTCCTGGCATCCCGGTGCTGATGTCTGCGCAATGCGCGGAACGCGCATTGTCGCAAACAGGGGCAAGAGAGCCGGTCCCTGGGGAGAGCGCGTATAAGCCGTAAAAACATCGCGCAGGGAATGCCGGATGTTCGGCTGCACCTGTGGTGACTGCCGCCTGCTTTCTTTGTTGCAGGCGGGCCATGGGTGAGGCCTTCACCCGGCATTCCCTGCGCCCTCATTCTTTTCGAGGGCAGACGACCTGCTCAAGGCCGGGCGCTGATGCGCTGCGGGAACGCTGCCTGTTGCTTAGGAGAAGTGAATTGGAAAGACCGGACGGCAAGTTCGCTGTCGTCCCGGGCTCGACCCGAGACCCGTAACCACAGGCCGATGTTTGTTGCCAGAAGGGTTCGACTTGCAGTGCACCTCGAAGAGATATCACGCGGTTGGGTCCCGGGTCGGCGCTTGCTTTGCTCGCTGCGCGGGACGACAGTGGAAGGTGTGCCGCGGGACCGTACGAACGCGCGCTGTCGTGGAAGCCGGTCGCTTGCGCCGCATTCATATTTCAAGGCGCTTCGGCCGAGGCTTTTGCAGGTAAGGAACCGACGGCCGGATCGCGGCTTGGTGGCGAGGGACGCCGTAAGGCCTGAGCAGAAGCGAAGGAGGCATCCGCAATGTCCGACGACGAAGGAAAGCCGGAAGGCCCGGATCTCACGCTCGGCGTATCACTAGGCGAGTTCAACAACGACATGCTGCTCGGTCACGTCGACGAGGATGCCGTGCTGCTGGTGCGCAGCGGCTCCGAATATTTCGCGATCGACGCATTCTGCAGCCACTATCACGGCCCGCTCGCCGAGGGCCTTGTCGTCGGCGAAAGCGTCCGCTGCCCCTGGCATCACGCCTGTTTCGATTTGCGGACCGGTGAGGCCACGCGGGCTCCTGCGCTCTCGCCCTTGTCGGTGTGGCAGGTCGAGCGGGAGGCCGATCGTATCATCGTGCGGCGCAAGCGCGACCAGAAAAGCCCTGCGAGGGCGCCGGCAGACGCGCCGCGTCGCATCGTCGTCATTGGCGGCGGTGCGGCAGGCTTCGCGGCGGCCGAGATGCTGCGCCGCGACGGCTATGATGGCGAGATCACGATGCTCAGCAGCGATGACGCCGCGCCAGTCGACCGACCGAATCTGTCCAAGGATTATTTGGCCGGCAAAGCGCCTGAGGACTGGGTGCCGCTCCGACCGGATGACTTCTATTCGGAGTCGAAGATCGATCTTCGCCTAAGCACGGAGGTCGCGGCCATCGATGGCAAAGCGCGGCATGTCGTGCTTGCTGGCGGCAAGACGGTGCCGTTCGACCGGCTGTTGCTCGCGACCGGCGCCGAGCCCGTGAAGCTGCAGATCCCAGGCGCCGACCAGCCGCATGTTCACATGCTGCGCACGCTGGCCGATTGCCGCGCGATCATCGCAAGCACCGAGCAAGCGAAGCGTGCCGTCGTCATCGGCGCGAGCTTCATCGGTCTCGAAGTTGCTGCCGCGCTGCGCGAGCGCGACGTCGAGGTGCATGTGGTGGCGCCGGAGCAGCGGCCGATGGAGCGCATCCTTGGCGCCGACATGGGCGACTTCGTGCGTGACCTCCACGAGCAGCATGGCGTCGTCTTTCACCTGCAGGACAGCGTGACGGCGATCGACGGCAAGAAGATCAGCCTCAAGGGCGGAAGCGCGCTTCAGGCCGACCTCGTCGTGATTGGCGTCGGCGTGAAACCTCGGCTCAAGCTCGCCGAGCAGGCCGGCCTGATGATCGATCGCGGGGTCGTTGTGAATGCGAATCTACAGACCAGCATGCCCGGCATCTTTGCAGCGGGTGATATCGCGCGGTGGCCCGATCGCCATTCCGGCGACAGCATCCGCGTCGAGCACTGGGTGGTCGCCGAGCGGCAGGGACAGGCCGCTGCCCGCAACATGATGGGACTGAACGAGCCCTTCGATGCCGTGCCGTTCTTCTGGAGCCAGCATTACGACGTGCCGATCAACTATGTCGGGCACGCCGAGACATGGGACGAGATCGCCGTCGATGGCGACATCAAGGGCAGGGATTGCGTGCTGCGCTACAAGCGCGGTGGGCGCGTGCTCGCGGTCGCCTCGATCTACCGCGACGTCGACAGCCTCAAGGCCGAGCTCGAGATGGAGCGGAATGCGAAACGTTAGATGCGGGCAAACGCAAGGCAAGTTGGATGGAAAGATCGTGCGGCCAGTTCAGTGTCGTCCCGGGCTTGACCCGGGACCCATAACCACAGGCCGATATTTGTTGCGAGAAAGTTTCGACTTGCTCTGTGCCTCAAAGTGGCGTCACGCGGTATGGGTCCCGGGTCAAGCCCGGGAGGACAGCGGAGGAGTGGCACCCGAAGGCGCCACCCCTTTTTCCGTCATTGCACCGATCAGAACGAGCAGCCGTAGGCGGTGAGCGCGGCCTTGGTTGCATCCATCGTCTGCTTGCAACTCGCTTCCATGGTCGCCTTGGTCGACGGATTCTTGGCCATGTCGAGCCAGGCCTTCCGCGTCTGCTCGATCTGCGTCTTGTACATCGCACTCTGCGCCGGGGGAATCTTGGACGAGATGCAGGCGTCATATTTGGTCAGGAAATCGTCGCAGGTCGCGATGCCCGTGCTCTGGGCCTGCGCCGCGGCGACACCCGCGAGCAGCGCGAGGCCGGTGATGCCCGCGAGTGATGACATTTTCCGAGGTGAGCCGAAACCCGTTGCAGCCTTCGCTATGACTTGACGCATGTCTCTGTACTTCCCTGTAACAACTGAGTGGTTTCAATCGCAGGCACGCGCGCGGCTCCGCATTCTTCCGATCGATGCGACTGGCATCCGGTGCCGGCAAGTGGCCGGCATTGTCGGATGGAGAAGTCGTTCGAAGCGAGAGCGCGGGCGCGGACGTGCCGCGTCGGCCAAATGCGTGGTCCAGTTTGGCGAGATTATGGGTGACGGCGAGATGACATCGCGGCCGATGCGCGCAGGCGTCTCATACGGCAATAATCACGTTGGAGCGATGCGCCAGTGCCACACCCATTTCGAGACGTCAGACCGAAAGAGCGAGCCGCAACTTCGGTGTCGTCACGCGCGTGGCGCGGGATCCATAGCCGCAGGCCGATGTGTGTTGCGAGAAAGGCTCGACTTGCTCTGTGCCTCAAGGAAGCACGCGGTATGGGGCCCGGATCTTCGCGCGCTATGCGCGCTCGTCGAGGACGATAGCGGAAGTGCGCGCGCGACGGAGCCTCATCAAGGGAGCGTGCCACATGGCCTACGTCCCCTATTTCCTGATCGGTACGCCCTTGGTCGTAAACTTCTGCATCCGACCTTCGGGACGCATCGGGCGCCTGGTGCCGGCGGCCTTGCCGGTGCCGGGCGGCTGATGCGCGGGCACCAGCTGATCTGGGCCCGAGCCGATCAGGTCGCGCCGTCCCATCTCCTTCAGCGCCTCGCGCAGCACCGGCCAGTTGTCCGGGTCGTGATAGCGCAGGAACGCCTTGTGCAGCCGGCGCTGCCGCAGGCCCTTGATTGCCTCGACCTTCTGGCTCGCCCCGTGGCGAACGCCACGCAGCGGATTGACTTCGGTGTGGTACATCGCGGTGGCTGTCGCCATCGGCGAGGGCAGGAAGGTCTGCACCTGGTCGGCGCGATAGCGGTTCTTCTTGAGCCACAGCGCGAGGTTCATCATGTCCTCGTCGGTCGTGCCCGGATGCGCCGCGATGAAATAGGGAATCAAATAGTACTTCTTGCCGGCCTGCTTGGCGGCGGCATCGAACATCTGCTTGAAGCGGTTGTAGGCGCCGATACCCGGCTTCATCATCTTGTCGAGCGGGCCGCGCTCGGTATGTTCAGGCGCGATCTTCAAGTAGCCGCCGACGTGATGGATGACGAGCTCCTTGACGTAGGCGGGACTTTCGACTGCGAGGTCATACCGCACGCCCGAGGCGACCATCACCTTCTTGACGCCCTGCACCTCGCGCACCTTGCGATAGAGCCGGATCAGATCGTCATGCGAGGTGTTGAGGTTCGGGCAGATCTCCGGGAAGACGCAGGATGGGCGACGACAGGCGGCCTCGACCTTGGGATCTTTGCATGCCATCCGATACATGTTGGCCGTGGGGCCGCCGATATCGGAGATCACGCCGGTGAAGCCCGGCGTCTTGTCGCGGATGCGCTCGATCTCGCGCAGAATCGAGCCTTCCGAGCGGCTCTGGATGACGCGGCCCTCATGCTCGGTGATCGAGCAGAAGGTGCAGCCGCCGAAGCAGCCGCGCATGATCGTCACCGAGAACTTGATCATCTCCCAGGCCGGGATCTTGGCATCGCCATAGGACGGATGCGGCGCGCGGGCGTAAGGAAGGTCGTAGACGGAATCCATCTCCGCCATGGTGAGCGGAATCGGCGGCGGATTCAGCCACAGATCGCGATCGCCATGGCGCTGCACCAGCGGGCGCGCATTGCCGGGATTGCTCTCCCGGTGCAGCACGCGCGAGGCGCGCGCGTAGGCCTCTTTGTCCTGCTCGACCTGCTCGCAGGCCGGCAGCCGGATCACCGTGTCGCCGGACTGGCGCGCGGCGCCCTCGTCGGGAGAGTCGAGATCGTCGGCAGAAAGCTCCGTGTAGTTCTCGGGCACGCGGCGGAACAGCGCGACGCCGCGGATGGAGTCGAGGTCGCGCGGCGCTTCGCCATTGGCCAGCCGATGCGCCACTTCGACCACCGCGCGCTCGGCATTGCCGTAGAGCAAGAGATCAGCCTTGGCGTCGGCCAGGATCGAGCGGCGCACCTTGTCGGACCAGTAGTCGTAGTGTGCGATCCGGCGCAGCGACGCCTCGATGCCGCCGAGCACGATGGGCACATCCTTGAACGCCTCGCGGCAGCGCTGGGCATAGACGATGGTGCAGCGGTCCGGGCGCTTGCCGCCTTCGCCGCCCGCCGTGTAGGCGTCATCGTGGCGCAGCCGCCGGTCCGCCGTGTAGCGGTTGACCATCGAATCCATGTTGCCGCCGGTAACGCCGAAGAACACGCGCGGTTTGCCCAGCGCCTTGAACGGGTCAGCCGAGTGCCAGTCCGGCTGCGCGATGATGCCGACTCGAAAGCCCTGGGATTCGAGCAGCCGGCCGATGATCGCCATGCCGAAGGAGGGGTGGTCGACATAGGCGTCGCCCGTCACCAGCACGATGTCGCAGGCATCCCAACCGAGCGCATCCATCTCGGCGCGGCTCATCGGCAGGAACGGCGCCGGCTTGCCGGGCTTCTCCCGAAGGCGAGCCCAGGACTCCAAAGATGGACTCAGCGGCTTCTCGGCGGTGATCTGAATATTCATCGCGGTGGAATAAGGCTCCGCAGCCGTGAATTCAACCGGCGGGCGCATTTAACTGCAGCCGCCGCAGCCGCCGCCACTTCCTCCACCGTCTCCGCCGCAGCCTCCACCACCGTCCCCACCGCCGCTGCTCATCGTTCGCGCAGCGGCATAGACCGAGGCGTGGGCTGTGCCCGAGAGCACGACGGGACCCGAAAGCGCCAGCGCGAGCAGCAGCTCCTGATCGCGCGGCGCGCGGGCGGCCCTGGCATGTCTGCTCTGATAGGTTTGCAGTGCGTCCTTGCCGGCTTGCGTTCGCGCCGGCCGGGAAGCCAGCCGGATGCCCGCGATCACCGTGACGGCCATGAGGAGCATCAGGAAGCCGACCGGATGGTTCCGCTCGGCGCCGATCATGGCCTTGGTCGCTCCAAACAGCAGGAGCAGCCCGACGAAAGGCAAGACGTTGAGCCGGAAGGAGGTCATCTGTCCGTCGGTCGGGTAATAGCCGAGCGCTTGCAGCCGATCCCGAATGCGCGCAGCGAGTGGCTCGATCGCCTGCTGGAACTGCTGGCGCGTCATGTCGGACGTGAACGACAGTTCGAGCGACTTGCCCAAAAGAGTTGCCAGCGGCGTCAGACTGGTGACGTTGATGTTGCGGCCTTTAGGATCGATGGTGGCGCCCTGCTGCGAGGTCAGGCAGAGCAGCGCCGCGTCGCCAAGACGCCGGGCGCCGCCGGCCAGGAACGCCAGCTCCAACTCGCTCAATGGATGGGGTGACCGCGCAGGCGGACCGATCATCGACCTCTGGCGGAAGCCCCACAGAAAGACGATGGCGGCCAGGACCAGATAGAGCGTCAGGAATGGGCCGGCGGTCCAATTGAACGGGTTCAACGGCATCATTCACCTCGCAAGGAGACGACGGATCCAGGCGATGGGGTTCGGCACGACGAGCCAACGCTGGCGGTCCGTCACATGATAGCGCGGTCGTCCGAAACGGAGGTGCGCTGCCGGCCAGAGCGTCTCGCACGGTGGGCCGAAGAAGCGTTCGTGCAGCGCCAGGGTGTCGGCATATTGCCGGCGATAGGTTGCTTGCGCCTGTGTGCCGCCGGGTGTGGGGTCATGGTGCAACGGCGCCTGCAGCCGGTCGCCGCACCACACCGTCCAATAATCGCGCGAGTAAATGAGATGCTGGTGCCAAACCTCGTCGACAACATCGCTCGGCGTGACCGGCGTCGGCGAGACCACGGCGAGGAAGCAGAAGCGGCGGTAGGCATCGACCGCCGCGCGCGCCTCGTCCAGGCTCCAGCCATGTCGCGGGCGAGACGGTGGGTGAAATTCAGCGGTGTGTCGGGCTCGAAATCGTGCTGTTCGATACGTCGCCACAGCGCCTGCCGGGCCGGCGTCCAGACCGGCTCATCCGCCTCGATCTTGAGCTGCGCCGATTGCAACGAGAGCTCCCGATGATCGTCCATCGCAATAATAGCATAGAGCGTCGGGCTGGCACGAGGGCTCTGCGCGGCGGAGTTCCGCTAAGCGTTACTTTTTCCGAACCGCTCGACCAGAAAGTCGATGAAGAAGCGCACCTTGACCGACAGATGCCGCGTCGGCGGGTAGATCGCATAGAGCGCGAGCGGCGGCGCCGTGTAGTCGGCGAGGATCGGGCGCAGCGCGCCGGTGTCGAGCGCCTGTTCTGCGATGAAGCGCGGGATCAGCGCCACGCCTTTGCCCTTGATCGCGACGTCGCGCAGCACCTCGGCGTTGTTGACGCACAGCGACCAGGCCGGCTGGATCCAGTGGTCGCCGTCGGCGCCCGAGAGCTTCCACTGATTGCCTGTCAGCAGAAAGCCGTAAGCGAGCGAAACATGCCTGCGCAAATCGTCGGGATGGACAGGCGTGCCGTGCCTGGCGAGGTAATCCGGCGAGGCGCAGATCACGCGATCGACCGGCATGATGCGGCGCGCCACCAGACTGGAGGATTCCAGCTCCGCGATCCGCAAGGTGACGTCGAAACCATCCTGCACCGGATCGAGCAGGTCGTCGCTCAGCACAAGCTGCAGCTGCAGGTCGGGATAGCGGCTCATGAAATCCGCGATGACGGGGCCGAGCCGGATGGTGCCGAACGACATCGGCGCGTTGATGCGGAGCAGCCCGCGCGGGGAGGCGAGCGACTGCGTCACCGCCTGGTCCGCAGCGTCGATGTCGGCGAGGATCGACAGAGCGCGCTCATAGTAAAGCTGGCCGTTCTCGGTCGGGCTGGCGTGCCGGGTGGTCCTGACGACGAGCTGCACCCCAAGGCTCTGCTCCAGCTCGCCGATATGTTTCGAGATCGCCGAGCGCGACAGCCGGAGCTGCCGCCCGGCTTCGGCAAAGCTGCCGTTTTCCACCACCTTCACGAAGGCCCGCAGGCTCGCCAGCTTGTCCAAATTGCGCTCCCGCGATTGTCGCCAAAACGTAGACAGACCCGTCACAAGAGCATGGATTGTCCCCAAGTCAAAGCAGATCAATATGGGAGCCGACGAGAGGCCAAAGGCGGCCTCCAACGGAGAGAAACATGGCAGGACTTCATCATGTGACCGCGATCGCCGGCAACGCGATCCGCAATTTCAGCTTCTACACCCGCGATCTCGGGCTGCGCTTCGTCAAGAAGACGGTCAATTTCGATGATCCCGGCACCTACCATTTCTACTATGGCGACGAGGCCGGCCGGCCCGGCACGATTCTCACCTTCTTCCCTTGGGAGGGCGCGGGCCCCGGTCGCCGCGGCGTCGGCGAGACGCATCAGACCGCGTTCCGCGTGCCGCTGCGCTCGCTCGGCTACTGGACGCAGCGCTTCACCGAAAAAGGCATCGCCTACGAGGCGCTGGAGAAGCGCTTCGGCGAATCCGTGCTGCCGTTCACCGATCCTGACGGCATGGCGCTGGCGCTGGTCGGTATCGCCGGTGCGGAGAACGAGCCGGGCTGGAGCAACGGCGACGTGCCGGCGGAACACGCGATCCGCGGCTTCCATGGTGTGACCCTGCTGCTCGACAACACGACGAAGACGGCCGCGGTCCTCACGGACGTGTTCGGCTTCGAGGAGGTTGGGCGCGAAGGCTCGGTGATCCGCTTCAAGGCCGAGGGCGATGCGCCAGGCAGCGTGGTCGACATCTATGAGGCCAAGGGATTTCTGCGCGGGCATCAGGGGGCAGGTTCGGTGCATCACATCGCCTTCCGTGCCGCCGATGACGCCGTGCAGGGGACGATGGCGCAGCGGCTGATCGAGCGACACGGGCTGCATCCGACCGAGCAGCGCGACCGCAACTACTTCCGCTCGATCTACTTCCGTGAGCCCGGCGGCGTGTTGTTCGAGATCGCGACCGACATTCCCGGCTTTGCGGTCGACGAACCGGTCGCCGAACTCGGACGGAGCCTGAAGCTGCCCGCCTTCCTCGAACGGCATCGTGCGCAGATCGAGGACGTGCTGCCCAGCCTCGAGGAGACCGCATCGTGACGGAGCCCTTCATCCACCGCTTCCAGCCTGGAAGCGCGCCGGGAGCAGCACCTTTGTTGCTGCTCCACGGCACCGGCGGCGACGAGAACGACCTGCTGCCGCTTGGAGCGATGCTATCGCCAGGCGCCGCGCTGCTGTCGCCGCGCGGCCGCGTGCTGGAGCACGGCATGCCGCGCTTCTTCCGCCGCCTGGCGGAAGGGGTGTTCGACGAGGACGACGTGCGGCGGCGCGCGGCGGAGCTGGGTGATTTCGTCGCCGAGGCAAGGCAGCGCCACGGCCTCGCGGCGCCGATCGCGGTCGGCTTCTCCAACGGCGCCAACATTGCAGCCGCGCTGCTGCTCCTGCAGCCGGGCGTGCTTGCGGGCGCGGTGCTGTTGCGGGCCATGGTGCCGCTGTCGCAGCCGCCGGTGGCCGATCTCGCCGGCACGCCGGTGCTGATGCTATCCGGCGTGGCCGATCCGATCGTCCCCGCTGCCAATGCGGCACGGCTCGCGGCGCAGCTCTCGGAGCGAGGCGCCGACGTGACGCACAGGACGCTGCCCGTAGGTCACCAGCTCTCGCAGGCCGACGTCACGCTCGTACGCGACTGGCTCGCCAGCCTTGGACAGCGAGCGGCGGCCTGAGCGATATGGCTGCACGAACGCTGCAGGAGAAAAATGAAGCAGGCGGAGCGCTACAGCTCCGCTTGCTGTCGCAATTACTTCCCGTCCAGAAAGCGCAACATCGCACGATTGAACATCTCCGGATCCTGCAGGAATGCGAAATGGCTCGCGTTCGGCAGGATCAGGAGCCCGGCATGCGGGATGGTCGCGGCGAGATATTCGGTGTGCTCGCGCCGGATCGCTTCGTCATGATCGCCGTCGACGATCCAGACCGGCGCCTCGATCGATTGCAGCTGCCCATCGGTCCAGTTCGGCTGCTCCGCCCACATCTTGCTGATCTGTGCGACGAAATCATCGTAGCCCTTGGGCGTCGCGGAACGGGCTTCGTATTCATGGCCGGCGCGCTCGATATAGGCGGCGAAGGTCGGATTCTTCTCGACGCCATCCTTGACGCCCGAGGTCAGGCTGTTGGCGGCAAACGCGAAGATCTTGCCGACACGATCCTTGTGGCGCAGCGCGAGGTCGAGACCGATGATGCCGCCGTCACTCCAGCCGACGATATCGGCCTTGCGAACGCCGAGCATGTCCATCAGTGCGACGACGTCATCGGCCATCAGATCGTAGCCGAAGGCGCGACTATCACGCGTGCTGCGGCCATGACCGCGGCTATCCATCACGATGACCATGTGGTTCGGCGCCAGCGCCGTGATCTGCCGTCCCCAATAATCCGAGTTGGCCAGCCCGCCATGCAGCAGGATCACCGGCGCGCCCTTGCCATGGACCTGATAATGAATGCTGATGCCGTTGACCGCGGCCTCGCCGCTGCGATCCGCCGCGACCGGCGCTGGCGTCGGCGGCAGCGTCTCCCAGGGCTCGGCGGCAAAGACCGACGAAGCCGAGAGCACGAGTGCGACAGCGAAAATAACACGATACATGATTTTGCTCCTCATCATCGTGACACAATGCACGGATGACGGATTATAATACCGCTATTTGCATGGCAGCGATAGGCGCTACCGTGCCGCAGCCCCAAGCCTCGCAGCAGTCTCGAAGTAACTCGTCTGGTCGCGCCGCCGCCTTGGTCCAACCAGGGTGTATCGTTATCGTGCAGGGAACGACGCACGGACGGCCGTCAACAAGGAAGCCTGAAAATAATGCCACATGATCTGCCTTCGCCGAGCGCCCGGCTGCTCGCGGTGTTCGACCATATCACCGAGCACAAGGAGGGCTTCCTGCGCCGGTTGATAGATTATGTCCGCCATCCCTCGATCAGCGCGCATAACATCGGCATCACCGAAGTGGCCGCGCTGCTGGTCGGGATGCTGAAGGAGATCGGGCTGGACGCCGAGACGGTGCCGACATCGGGCCATCCGATGGTGCTCGGGCGCTGGGAGAAGAAGCCGGGCGCGCGCACGATCCTGCTCTATGGGCATTACGACGTGCAGCCACCGGATCCGCTTGAATTGTGGCTCAGCCCGCCATTCGAGCCGACCATACGCGAGGGGCGCATCTATGCGCGCGGCATCGGCGACAACAAGGGCCAGCATTTCGCCCAGCTGCTGGCAATCGAGTCCCATCTCAAGGTGCACGGCGAGCTGCCCTGCAACGTCATTGTCCTGCTCGAAGGCGAGGAGGAGATCGGCAGCCCGCGGATTGCCGACTTCGTCGCAAACCATCGCGAGAAGCTGAAGGCGGATTTCGTGGTGACGGCGGACGGGCCGATGCATCCGTCGGGACGGCCGACCATGACCTATGGCGTACGCGGCATGACCTCGTTCGAGCTGCGCGCCAAGCATGCCAGCCGCGACGTCCATTCCGGCAATCTCGGCGGCGTCGTGCCGAACCCGATCTGGACCCTGGTGCATCTGCTCTCGACCATGAAGACGCCGGCCGGCGAGATCACCATCGAAGGACTGCATGATGCGATCGTGCCGCCCAGCGAGCTCGATCGTGCCGCCGTCGCGCGGCTGCCGCTCGATCTCGACGACGCCAAGGCCAAGCTTGGACTCGCGCGGCTCGATGCGCCGGCGGAGCGCGGTTACTACGAGCGGCTGATGTTCCATCCGACGCTCACCATCAACGGCTTCCACGGCGGCTATGGCGGGCCTGGCACCAAGACTGTGTTGCCGTGCGAGGCGTCCGTGAAATGCGACATCCGCCTGGTCGAGGCGATGACGCCGGACGACGTGCTCGCCAAGGTCGAGGCGCATGTGAGGAAGCACGCGCCGGAGGTTGAGTTCATCCCGCGCGGCGGCATGCTGCCCTCGCGTGTGCCGATGGATTCGCCCTATGGCGCGATCGTCCGCAGCGCCATCGAGCTGGCACACGGCGTCTCGCCGATCGAATATCCCTGCACCGGCGGCAGCCTGCCGGACTATGTCTTCACCAAGATCCTTGGCGTGCCCGCCTTCGTCGTCCCCTATGCCAATTCGGACGAGGCCAATCATGCGCCGAACGAGAACATGAAGCTCGAGTGCTTCTACAACGGCATCCGGACCGGCGCCGCGCTGCTCGATCGCGTCGGCGCGCCGAGTTGAAAGAGGTCGGATTTGAAGCCCTGGACCGCGAGCGCGATCCGCGGCACGGATGGAGCCAAATTGACTGCCGGGCGTTGGATCATCTGTCGCATCGGCAAAGAGACGGATGGAGACGATCGAATCATATCTGACGCGGAAGCACCAGGAACTCGAGCTGCTCAATGGCTGCTTGAGGACGCCGCTTCCCTTGGTACCTCCACGGTCGATCATGGAGGTGGTCCGGCACAAATTCCAACTCACGGCCGCGCTCAAAGCCGAGCACGCGCTGCACGATTGGACCGCGACGGAGACCGGCTGGGCGGATGCCACCGTTCACCGCTCCGGTCCTTTCGAATTTCGCTACGATTATCAGCGTGCCGATCTCGATGTGCGTGGCCCCTCCTTCTACGAGCTGAAGGAAGGCACGAGCGAGGCGATCTACACCAGTTCGGGGATGGCAGCGATCTCGGCACTGGTGCTGGCCGCGACCCGGGCGATCGGCAGGGCTGATATCCTGATGCTGCCGGGGTCGTATGGCGAGACGCAGGAACTGATCGAAGACTACGCACCTGGCCTGCGCCTCGTGACGTTGCAACGATCCCCGCAGCAGGCGCTTGCGGAGCGCTCGTCTCGTGCTCGCCTCATGTCGCTGGATTCAAGCGCGCCGGCTTGCGCCTTCGAAGCCACCCTTCGATGCATGAGCGTCGCGGCCGACCTCGTGATCTTCGACACGACCTGCTTCTCGGGGAGTTCGGGTCGCATCCGGCGCGTGCTCGCCTGCGCACGCAGGTGGGGCGTGCCGCTGGTGATGGTGCGCAGCCACAACAAGCTGGATTCGCTCGGCGCCGAGTATGGCCGGCTGGGCTCGGTTGTATTCGTCGATTGGAAAACGGATGTCTCGTCCGCCGATCAATCCCGGATCAGAGGTCTCCCGCAGGAAACGCGGAACGCCGTTCGGTTGCTCGGTGGTGCGGCGCTGCCGGCGCATTTCCCGCCCTATGTCGGCACCGCGCGCTATCGCGAGCTGACCAACAAACGGCTTGCGACGATCCTGCGCAACAGCCGCCGCGCCAGACGATACTTTGCCTCAAGGCTGCCGGGCCTGACGGCCGAGCTCAATTTCGAACACGGCCTCTATGTCACGCTCGCCAGCAGGCAGCGACTGGATGAGGCCGCGGCAAGACAGGTGGCCGCCGCGATGAGCCACGATCTGAGCCAGGCGGGTCTGCCGATCCGGCACGCAGGCAGCTTCGGTTTCGATTTTGCCGCGACGGAATGGTTTCGCAACGCGACGACGGATCGCTATAGCGTTCGCATCGCTGCGTCAGATCTTCCAACTGCGATCTGGGACGATTTGACGGCCGCTATCGCTACATGGTGGTCCGCGCATCAGCACAGGGCGGCCGCCGCGTGATTGCTGCAAGATCTCAGGCTTTTGTCGTCGCTCCGCAACCGCTCAATGCGCCTCGTCCCAATTGTCGGCGGCGCGGGCTTCGACCTGCAGCGGCAACGACAGCACGATGCCCGGGAACGGCGCGTCCTGCATCACATGCTGCACCACTGGCAAGGTCGCCGCGACCTCGTCGTCCGGCACCTCGAAGATCAGCTCGTCATGCACCTGCAGAAGCATCTGCGCCGACAATTTGTGCTTGGCGAGTGCATCCTCCACGCGAACCATGGCGCGCCGGATGATATCGGCCGCAGTCCCTTGCAGCCGTGCGTTGATCGCGGCGCGCTCGTTGAAAGCGCGCACCGAGGCATTCGAGGCCTTGATCTCCGGATAATAGCATTTGCGGCCGAACAGCGTGGTGACGTAGCCATTCCTGCGGCAGAACTCCTTGGTCTCGTCCATATAGGCGCGGATGCCGGGGAAGCGCTCGAAATAGCGCTTGATGTAGGCCGAGGCTTCCTCGCGGGCGATGCCGAGCTGGTTGGCGAGACCGAAGGCCGAGATGCCATAAATGATGCCGAAATTGATCGCCTTGGCGCGGCGCCGCACCTCGCTCGGCATGTCCTTGATCGGCACGCCGAACATTTCCGAAGCCGTCATCGCGTGAATGTCGAGCCCGTCGCGGAACGCCTGCCGCAGCACCGGCACGTCGGCGATCTCGGCAAGCAGGCGCAGCTCGATCTGCGAGTAGTCCGCCGACACCAGCTTGTGGCCAGGCGTTGCAATGAAGGCGCGGCGGATCTTGCGGCCATCCTCGGTGCGAACCGGGATGTTCTGCAGGTTCGGCTCGTTCGATGAGAGGCGGCCCGTCGTAGTCGCTGCCAGCGCGTAGGTCGTGTGCACGCGGTGGGTCTGCGGATTGACGTAGGTCGGCAGCGCGTCGGTGTAGGTCGATTTCAGCTTGGAGACCTGGCGCCATTCCAGGATCTTCTTGGCGAATTCGTTGCCCTGCTCGGCAAGGTCGTCGAGAATCGAAGCCGAGGTCGACCACGCGCCGGTCTTGGTCTTGGTACCGCCGGAGACGCCCATCTTGCCGAACAGGATGTCGCCGATCTGCTTGGGGCTGCCGACATTGATCGGCTCGCCGGCCAGTTCCTGCAGTTCGGCCTCGACACGCGCCGCGGTCTGGGCGAAATCACCCGACAGGCGCGAGAGCACCTGGCGGTCGATCGAGATGCCGCGCCGCTCCATGCGCGCCAGCACCGAGACGAGCGGCCGCTCCAAGGTCTCGTAGACTGCGGTCATGTGCTCGGCGACCAGCCGCGGCTTCAGCACGTGCCAGAGCCGCAGAGCAACGTCCGCATCCTCGGCCGAATAGGCCGTGGCGCGATCGATCGCGACCTGGTCGAAGGTCAGCTTGTTCTTGCCGCTGCCGATCACTTCGCCATGGCTGATGATGGCATGGCCGAGCACGTGTTCGGAGAGCGATTCCAGCTTTTGCGAGCCGCGCCCGGCGTCGAGCGCATAGGACATCAGCTGCACGTCGTCATAATTGGCGAGCGTGATGCCGGCCTGCGCGAACATCACCGCGCCGAACTTGATATTGAAACCGATCTTGAGAATGCCCGCCGACTCCAGGATCGGCTTCAGCACATCGAGCGCCGCGCGATCCTCGATCTGATCCGGCGCCAGGCCGGCGTCGAACAGGCCGACGCCATCGCCGGATTGCCGGTGCGCGAGCGGGATGTAGCAAGCATCGTTGGGCGCAAGCGCCAGCGCGATGCCGCAGAGCTCCGCCTGCATCGGGTCGATCGAATTGGCTTTGGCTTCGACAGCGACACGGCCGAAATCATGGACGCGCGCGAGCCAGGTGTTGAGCTGATCAAGGCTGCGGATGGTCTGGTACTTGGTGCGGTCGACCGGGATGGACTTCGCCGCTTCCGCACGCGCGGCGGCGAGCGCGGCCGGCGTGCCCTTGCCGCTGGCGGTCTTGTCGGTGCGTGGATCGCCGCTGCCTCGTCTCCCTCCCCCGCTTGCGGGGGAGGGCGGGGTGGGGGCGGGCTCGGCAAACAAGCCCCCACCCGGATCGCTACGCGATCCGACCTCCCCCGCAGGCGGGGGAGGTGAACCGCCACCGCTCTTCAACTGCCCATCCGCCGCAACATCAGCGGGGTCGATCTGCGAATACTCCGCCACCCGCCGGGTCAGCGTGGAAAACTCCATCGCCTTGAGGAAGGCAATCAGCTTGCGCGGATCGGGCTCGTGCACGGCGAGGTCGTCGAGCGGGACCTCGAGATCAACCTTGTCGTCGAGCAGCACCAGCTGGCGCGAGATCCGCGCCTTCTCGGCGTTCTCGATCAAGGCCTCGCGCCGCTTCGGCTGCTTGATCTCGGCGGCGCGCGTCAGCAATCCTTCGAGGTCGCCATATTCGGTGATGAGCTGGGCCGCGGTCTTGATGCCGATACCGGGCACGCCGGGCACGTTGTCGGTGGAATCGCCGGCCAGCGCCTGCACCTCGACCACCTTGTCCGGCGGCACGCCGAACTTCTCGATCACCTCGGCGACTCCGATGCGGCGATCCTTCATGGTGTCGTACATCGTCACGCAATCGGTGACGAGCTGCATCAGATCCTTGTCGGAGGAGACGATGGTGCAGCTCGCACCGCGCTCGCAGGCCTGCCTGGCATAGGTCGCGATCAGATCGTCGGCCTCGAAGCCGGCCTGTTCCAGGCAGGGCAGGTCGAAGGCGTGCACGGCCTGCCGGATCAACGCAAATTGCGGGATCAGGTCGTCGGGCGCCGGCGGCCGGTGCGCCTTGTAATCAGGATAGATGGTGTTGCGGAACGTGACCTCCGACTTGTCGAACACGATGGCGAGATGGGTCGGCCGGTTGTCCTCCGGCATCTCGCGGAGCAGCTTCCACAGCATGTTGCAGAAGCCGAGCACGGCGTTCACCTGCAAGCCGTCGGACTTGCGGTTGAGCGGCGGGAGCGCGTGATAGGCGCGAAAGATGTAGGACGAGCCGTCGACGAGGAAGATGTGGTCGCCTTTCCTGGCGCCTTTGGCGGCCGCAGGTGCGGCTGTTGGCACAGGGGTGGCGGGCTTGGCGACGGCTTTCTGGGGAGCTTTGGGCATGGGGGCAATTTAGGAATTTTTGGCCCCGAATGACAGCCTGGAAACCGGAGATTCTGGCCCGTTACCCACCCAAATCGGAGCGTTCGGACAGATCGCAGCCTTCGGATCGTGTCAGGCTCGAACTCGGGCCATAGAACTCGATGTCGTCCCGGCCAAGCGAGGGGAGCGAGCGCGAGCCGGGATCCATAGCCACAGCTGGTCGTGTAGCGACCGGCTGGAGCAACAGCCTGCCCTCGCACAGACGGTCGTGGTTATGGGCCCCTGCGTTCGCAGGGACGACAGCTCGTGTGAAGCTATTCCGCCGCCTGCAGGGTTGCCCGCGTCTTCTTCGGCGCGATCCAGAACGCGGCCGGCCGCTCGAACAGGAAATCGGCATGCACAGCGAGCGCCGCGCGCCAGATCACCAGCGCGCCGAGCACACCGACGATGGTCACGAGCAGCGAGACCATGCCGATATCGGCGATGATACCGGTCTTGAGCAGCAGCGTGCGCGTCGCCGCCATCGGCAGGAAGAAGGCGAGATAGATCACGATCGAATGCTCGCCGCAGAAGCGCAGGCCGTCGAGCAGATTTGCGCGCGCGAGCAGCGTGCCGATCGTGATGATGGCGCAGGCGCCGGCGAGCCCGAGCGCCAGTGAGATGACAGGCCACTCGCTGATGCCGAGCGCGACCAGAGCGGCATTGACGAGCGCCCACGCGATCAGGCCCGCAACGGCAAGCCAGGGCCGCGCGCGTGCGCCGTTCGACAGCGCGAACACAGAGTTCGCAAACAGATAGCCGCTATAGATGTAGACGAAGCGGCTGCAGAACTCATCGATCACGGTCCAGCCGGTGCCGATATGCGATGCCTCAAGCATGGCAGCGAGAGCCAGAATCAACGGCGCCGGCAGCCTGCGTGTCAGTTTTATGACGACGAAGAAGATCGGCAGCAGATAGATGAACCACAGCGTGCCGAACGGCTCGATGAAGGATTCGAGGTACATAGTGCCGGCGTGCTGCCAGCTGGTCTCGGCCGCGAAGGCCGGCGCCTTGAAGCCGAACTGGATGGTGACCCACAGCACGTAGAAATAGGCGAAGTGGACCACCTTGCGGTCGAGATAGGTGCGCCAGTCGCGGTCGATGACGAGCGGCAGAAACAGCCCCGAGATCAGGAAGAAATCCGGCATCCGAAACGGCTTTGCGAAGGCGACGACCGCGTGCATGAAACCGGTCTGGCCGGCGGCGGCCTCGACGCCCAGCACCGAGTGCATCATCACCACCATGACGATGCAGATGCCCTTGGCGTAATCGACCCAGTCGACGCGCTCGCTCGCGGCGGTGCGGCCTGTCATGACGGATGTGCCGTTTGCGGTCATGCTGTTTCCCTCTGGTGCGCAGCTGCCGCACTTTGGATCGATACGGTTGCGAACTGATTATTGTCATTCAAACGTCATGCCGTTTTCTAAATTCCCCTCGGTTCACAAATGCATTAAGACGCGGATGCGTTAACCATAAAGGATCGGGTTTCATGCGCATTGCCATGATTGGCACGGGTTATGTTGGGCTGGTGTCCGGCGCCTGCTTTGCGGATTTCGGCCACCAGGTCACCTGCGTGGACAAGGATGCGGGCAAGATCGCCGCATTGCACCGCGGGGAAATCCCGATCTTCGAGCCCGGCCTCGATGCGCTGGTCGAGTCCAACGTCAAGGCGAAACGGCTCGATTTCACCACCGATCTGAAAGCCCCTGTCGCGGAAGCGGATGCCGTGTTCATCGCGGTCGGCACGCCCTCGCGGCGCGGCGACGGTCACGCCGACCTGACCTATGTCTATGCCGCCGCGCGCGAGATCGCCGCAGCGCTGAAGGGCTTCACGGTCGTCGTCACCAAGTCGACCGTGCCGGTCGGCACCGGCGACGAGGTCGAGCGCATCATTCGCGAGACCAATCCCGCAGCCGACGTCGTGGTCGCCTCCAACCCGGAGTTCCTGCGCGAGGGTGCGGCGATCCGCGATTTCAAATGGCCCGACCGCATCGTGGTCGGCACCTCGGACGAGCGCGGCCGCAAGGTGCTCGGCGACATCTATCGCCCGCTGTCTCTGAACCAGGCGCCGATGATGTACACCGCGCGCCGCACCGCCGAGCTGATCAAATACGCGGCGAACGCGTTTCTCGCCACCAAGATCACCTTCATCAACGAAGTCGCAGATCTGGCCGAAAAGGTCGGCGCCGACGTGCAGGAGGTGGCGCGCGGCATTGGCCTGGACAACCGCATCGGCTCCAAATTCCTGCATGCCGGCCCCGGTTTCGGCGGCTCCTGCTTCCCGAAGGACACCCGCGCGCTGATCAAGATCGCGCAGGACCATGACACGCAGCTTCGCATCGTCGAGGCGGTGATGAACGTCAACGACAACCGCAAGCGCGCGATGGCGCGCAAAGTAGTCAGCGCGGTCGGCGGCAGCCTGCGCGGCAAGACGGTTGCCGTGCTCGGCCTGACCTTCAAGCCGGAGACCGACGACATGCGCGACGCACCGTCGATTCCGCTGGTCACCGGCCTGCTCGACATGGGCGCCAAGGTGCGCGCGCATGATCCTGTCGGCATCGAGCAGGCGAGAAAGGAGCTGCCCGATGTCGAGTATTGCGATGATCCCTATGAATGCGCCAAAGGCGCCGACGCGATCGTGCTGGTCACCGAATGGGTGCAGTACCGCGCGATGGACTTAGGCCGGCTGAAGGAGGTCATGGCGCGGCCGGTCCTGGTCGACCTGCGCAATGTCTACCGTCCCGACGAGATGGCCGAGCACGGTTTCGTCTATGAGAGCGTCGGCCGTCCCAACGTGAAAGGTGCTTGAGGGGCTTATTGTCATACCCCGCGTACGCGGGGTATCCAGTACGCACGATCTTCGTGATCCGCGAGGTCTGTGTTTACTGGATCGCCCGCCTCCGCGGGCGATGACGGGTTCCGTCATTTGCCCTTTCGCTTCGACACGTCCCTTCCCATCGACACCGTGCTGGACGAATTGTCCGGCACGCTCGAGCGCAGCAACACCGCCGTGCTGGTGGCGCCGCCCGGCGCGGGCAAGACCACGCGGGTGCCGCTGGCGCTGCTCGAGGCGTCCTGGGCGAAAAACAAGAAGATCATCGTGCTGGAGCCGCGGCGGATCGCGGCGCGCGCCAGCGCCGACCGCATGGCCAAGACGCTCGGCGAGCGCACCGGCGAGACCGTCGGCTATCGCGTTCGCTTCGGCTCGAAAGTGTCACGGGCGACCCGGATCGAGGTGGTCACCGAGGGCATTTTTGCGCGCCAGATCCTCGATGATCCGGAGCTGAACGGCATCGCCGCTGTCCTGTTCGACGAATTCCACGAGCGCTCGCTGGATGCCGATCTCGGCCTTGCGCTGGCGCGCGACGCGCAAACCGGCCTGTGCGAGGATCTGCGCATTCTGGTGATGTCGGCGACGCTCGACGGTGCGCGCGTCGGCAAGCTGCTGGGTAACGCGCCTGTGGTCGAGAGCGAGGGCCGCGCTTTTCCCGTCGAGACCCGCTACCTCGGCCGCAGGGTCGACGCGCCTCTGGAGCGGCAGATGGCGGATGCCATCGCGTCCGCGCTGCGCGCAGATGCCGGCTCGGTGCTGGCGTTCCTGCCGGGCGCCGCCGAGATCCGTCGCACCGAGACGTTTCTGAAGGAGCGCGTCCAGGATGCATCGACCGAGATCGTGCCGCTGTTCGGCGCGCTCGATGCTGCCGTGCAGGACCGTGCCATCTCGCCCGCGCCCGAAGGCCAGCGCAAGGTGGTGCTGGCGACCTCGATCGCCGAGACCTCGCTGACCATCGAGGGCGTCCGTATCGTCGTCGACTCCGGGCTTGCGCGGGTGCCGCGCTACGAGCCCGACATCGCGCTGACGCGGCTGGAGACCGTGCGCGCCTCGCGTGCTGCGGTCGACCAGCGCCGTGGCCGTGCTGGCCGCACCGAGCCCGGGATCTGCTACCGCCTATGGGACGAGCCGCAAACGGCGTCGCTGCCGGCTTACACCCAGCCGGAAATCCTCAGTGCCGACCTGTCCTCGCTGCTGCTCGACTGCGCGCAATGGGGTGTGACCGATCCCACGACGCTGAGCTTCCTCGATCCGCCGCCGCAGCCCGCGCTGAAGGAAGCGCGCGATCTGCTCTGCGAGCTTGGCGCGCTCGACGCCGACGGCCGTATCACTGAGGAAGGCAAGCGGTTGCGCGCGCTGGCGCTGCCCCCGCGACTCGCCCGCATGATCGTGGATTCGGAAAGCTACGGCATGGCGCAGGAGGCCGCCGAAATCGCCGCCATCCTGACCGAGCGCGGGCTCGGCGGCGACAGCGTCGATCTCGAGGTTCGGCGCGACCAGTTCCGTCGCGATCGCTCCCAGCGTGCGCAGAGCGCGCGCGACATGGCTCGCCGCTGGGCCGAGCAAGTGGCCTTCGTCGAGAAAGACGATCGAAGGGCGGGTGCTTCTCTCCGCACGAGCGGTCTCTCTGCTCCCTCCCCCCATGCGGGGGAGGGCCGGGGAGGGGGGTATCCAGGAACAGGTGTGCCCGGCAATACCCCCACCCCTGCGCCCCCAGCGCGGGCGACTTCGCCCGTCGCGACCCCGCAAGGGGGAGGGGAACGGAAGCAGTCTTCGCGCGACAGGAGTGGCGCGGCTTCGGAGGTGATTGATCTTTCCACCGGCGTCATGCTGGCCTTTGCTTTTCCGGATCGGATCGCGCGTAACCGCGGCAATGGCAGCTTCGTGCTCGCCAACGGCCGCGGCGCGGCCGTGGAGCAAACCTCGTCGCTGGCGCGCGCGCCGTTCATCGCGGTCGGCGAGCTCACCGGCACTGCGGCGAGCGGCCGCATCCTGCTGGCAGCGCCGCTCGCGATCGAGGAGATCGAGCTTCATTTCGGCGACCAGATCGAAGACAAGGACGAGATCAGCTTCGATCGCGGCGCGATGGGCTTACGCGGCCGTCGCAGACGAAGCCTGCATGCAGTGACGCTCGCCGAGGCGCCGCTTTCGATCACCCCGTCCGAGGAGACGGCGCGGATCCTGGCCGACGGCCTTATTGGGGCCGGGCTCGACCGGCTGCCATGGTCGAAGGCCGCGATCCAGTGGCGCGACCGGGTGATGTTCCTGCGCAAGGCCGAGGGCGAGAGCTGGCCCGATATGTCGGACCAGGGGCTCGCCGAGCGGCGCGAGGACTGGCTCGTTCCGATGCTGGCTGGCAGGACCTCGCTCAAGGATATCACGGCCGGCGATTTGTCCGATGCCGTGATGGCGCTGCTGCCATGGGACCTGCGTACCCGGCTCGATAAGGAGGCGCCGACCCATTTCGAGGCGCCGACCGGCACCATGCTGGCGATCGACTATGAGGCGGAGCAGGGGCCGACCATCGCGGTCCGGCTGCAGGAGCTGTTCGGCCTCAATGTCCATCCATCGATCGCGGGGGGAGCGGTGCCGCTGGTGCTGGAGCTGCTATCGCCGGCGCAGCGGCCGGTGCAGGTGACGCGCGATCTGCCGGGGTTCTGGCGCGGCTCCTATGCCGCCGTGCGGACCGACCTGCGCGGGCGTTATCCGCGGCATCCCTGGCCGGACGATCCGGCCAACGCAATGCCGACCAGGCGGGCGAAGCCGCGCGGCACCTGAGCCGTCCCAATTTCGCCGCCGTGCGGCTGCATTAACGATTCGCTCATCGTTTTCGCCAAAATGGCGGCCTCAGCCCAGTCCGGTTAGTCGCGCCCGCTTAGCTTTGGTGGTGAGATCGGCCGGAGGACCAAACGTTGAGCGTTGCGTAATGCGTAACTTGATGATCTTCGCGGCCATCCTGGTCGGGCTCGGCACCTTCATGGCGCAACTCGCCGACCGGCTCACGCCGGTGCCGGCCGCAGCGTCCGCCAGCGTCGCGACGGTAGATCCGCCAGCATCCGGCCGCAGCCTCAGCATCCAGACCGACCGACGCGGCCATTTCCGCGCTGAGGGACGCATCGACGGCCAGCGCATCAATTTCATGGTTGACACCGGCGCCTCGATGGTGGCGCTGAACGAAACCTCCGCCGCCCGCTTTGGCCTGCGTCCCTCGCGCAGCGATTACACCGCGACCGTGACCACGGCGAACGGCACCGTGAAGGGCGCCCGCGCCAGGCTCGCGATGGTCGAGGTCGGCGAGCTCATCGTGCGCGACGTCGATGCGCTGGTGCTGCCGGACGAGGCGCTCTCGGAGAACCTGCTCGGGCTGACCTTCCTGTCCAAGCTGAAGCGCTTCGCCTACGCCAACGGCCAGATGGTGCTGGAGCAGTAGCCGATGTCCGATACGCGCTACGCCGACCGAACCTGACGCCTTAACCCCGCCTCCATAAACGTCCGTTCGCGCCTTCCGCTCCGCCCCTGCTTTCGCTATGGCTGCTGCGTCTGTGCTCACGACGAGGCCGCGCCGCATGTTCCCAAAGCCGAAAGCCGTTCTGGCCCCCAATACCTATGCCTTCGAATCCGAGCCGATGGTGAAGCCGACCGGCTTTCGCGAGTACGACGCGCGCTGGCTGTTCAACAAGGAAATCAACCTGATGGGGGTGCAGGCGCTCGGCCAGGGGCTGGGCACGCTGATATCGGAGCTCGGCGTCAGACAAGAGATCGTCACCGGCCATGATTTCCGCGGCTATTCCGCCTCGATCAAATATGCGCTGATCTCCGGCCTGATGGCGGCCGGCTGCAAGGTGCATGACATCGGCCTTGCGGTGACGCCGATGGCCTATTTCGCGCAATTCGACCTTGATGTGCCCTGCGTCGCCATGGTCACAGCCTCTCACAACGACAATGGCTGGACCGGCGTGAAGATGGGCGCCAATCGCCCGCTGACCTTCGGCCCCGACGAGATGGCGCGCCTGAAAGAGATCGTGCTCAACGCGGAGTTCAAGACGACGGGCGGCGGCTTCTATCAGTTTCATGAGAATTTCCCAGCGCGCTACATCGCCGATCTCACCAGGCGGCCGAAGCTGAAGCGCAGGCTCAAGGTGGTCGCGGCCTGCGGCAACGGCACCGCGGGCGCGTTCGCGCCCCAGGTGCTGGAGGCGATCGGCTGCGAGGTGATCCCGCTCGACACCGAGCTCGACCATACCTTCCCCAAATACAATCCGAATCCGGAAGACATGGAGATGCTGCACGCGATCCGCGACGCGGTGCTGGCGCACAAGGCCGATGTCGGACTCGGCTTCGACGGTGACGGCGACCGCTGCGGCGTGGTCGACAACACCGGCGAGGAGATCTTCGCCGACAAAGTCGGCGTGATGCTGGCGCGCGACATGTCGGCGATCCACAAGGATGCGCAGTTCGTCGTCGATGTGAAATCCACCGGCCTGTTCGTGACGGATCCGGTGCTGCAGGCGCAGGGCGCGCAGGTTGATTACTGGAAGACCGGCCATTCCTACATGAAGCGCCGCACCCACGAGCTTGCCGCGCTCGCCGGCTTCGAGAAGTCAGGCCATTTCTTCTTCAACGCGCCGTTCGGCCGCGGCTATGACGACGGCCTCGTATCGGCGATCGCGATCTGCGACATGCTCGACCGCGCGCCTGAGAAGTCGATGGCCGATCTGAAAGACGCGCTGCCCAAGACCTGGTCGTCTCCGACCATGTCCCCGCATTGCCCCGACGAAGTGAAATACAGCGTCGCCGCCGCCGTGGTGAAGCATTTCGAGATCCTGCAAAAGAGTGGCGGCACGGTCGCCGGGCAACCGATCCGCGATCTCGTCACCGTCAATGGCGTGCGCGTCACCGTCGAGGATGGCAGTTGGGGCCTGGTCCGGGCGTCATCGAACAAGCCGGAGCTGGTGGTCGTGGTCGAGAGCCCGGTCTCCGAGCAGCGCATGCGCGACATGTTCGAGGCGATGGATGCGGTGCTACGCACCCATCCCGAGGTTGGCGCGTACAATCAGAAGATCTGAAACGCGGGGGTCACACCGGCGGAACCGGCAGCGCCGTCACCGATTTGATCTTCTCCATCGCAAAACGCGAGGTGACGTTCTTCAGCGGCACCGCGCTGATCAGCTTCTTGTAGAAGATGTCATAGCTCTGCATGTCCGCGACGACCACGCGGAGCATGTAGTCGACATCGCCGGCCATCCGGTAGAATTCCATTACCTCCGGCATGGCGCTGACCGCCTCTGCGAACTTCTTCAGCCAGGCGTCCGAATGGTCGGCGCTCTCCACCGACACGAACACGCTGATACCAAGCCCGATCTTGTTCTGGTCGACCAGGGCGACCCGGCGCAGGATGACCCCGTCAGCCTCCAGCCGCTGGATGCGCTTCCAGCACGGCGTCGACGACAGCCCCACGCGGTCGCCGATCTCGGCGACCGATAGCGAGGCATCTTCCTGCAGGACCATCAGAATCTTGCGGTCGATGGCATCGAGCCGGCGGTTCGGCTCCAGAGTGGCGGCAACATCGGTCATTTTGAAGAACTTTGTTCCATATGAGGGGCTGAAACCCCTCATATAGAGAATATTTTTTCAAAGCAAGCCAATCGAGTGGGCATGGCTGCGCCCGCTCGCCTGCCGCTCGCAAAAGCATCGCGATTTCAGCCGGTTGTGTAAATGGAACGTTGTGCCAGGTCGGCGTGACGTTGCCCGTTACCGGTCGCCGGCTTCCGCCCCGCGCACCCAGCGGCTGACCAGGTGATGGGCGATGGCGAAGGGATGCGGCCCGGCGAGGCCGGCGGGATGCTGGCGCAGGAGCATCTGACGGGCCTCCTCGCGGCTGAACCAGCGAGCATCCTCGAGCTCGGTGTGGTCAACCACGATGTCCTCGTTCAGCGCCCGGGCGCTGCAGCCGATCATCAGCGAGGACGGATAAGGCCAGGGCTGCGTCATGTAGTAGGTCACGTCGGCGCAGCGGATGCCGGATTCTTCGAAAATCTCGCGGCGGACCGCGTCCTCGATGGTCTCGGCGGCCTCCACGAAGCCGGCAAGGCAGGAATACATGCCGGCCGGGAACTGCTTCTGGCGGCCGAGCAGGCACTTATCGCCCGCCGCCACGAGCGTGATGACGACCGGATCGGTGCGCGGGAAATGCTCGGTCTTGCAGTTCGGACATTCGCGCTTCCAGCCGCCCTCGCGCATGGCGGTCCGCGCGCCGCAATTGGCGCAGAAGCCATGGCGTTGGTGCCACGACACCATCGACTTCGCCATCGCGATTCCCGCGAGCTGGTCGGGCGGGATCACGCCCTGCATCGCCATGCCGCGCAGCTCGGAGAGCGTCGTGTCGTCGCGGCCGGCGAGCGCCTCGGCGGCTCCTTGCGACATGCCCATGCCGAACAGCGCCGCGCCGTCGCGCAAGCCCAGAAAGATGGTGCCGGGATTGGCTCCGGCGTTGCGCGCCTCATCAAAGGTGAGCAGCGCCCGCACCGCATCGCCCTCGCGCTTCACGACCAGCGAGTCGCGATAGACCACATAGGCGCGGGTGGAAGGATGGCCCTCGAAGGCCATCAGCCTGTCATCGTGAAAACGCAAATGCGCGGCGCGATCGATATCGTTGGCAACGAAGGCCGGTTGCCCGAGCGGAAACAGATCGAATGGGGACATGCTTCAACCTAACCAGATCTTGCGGCGGATCGCGCTGATGAAGTTCTGCACCTCCTCCGCATCATGCGCCAGAGGCGGTGCCACGCCCCAGACCGGACGCGGCCAGGCGGCATCGCTGGAGCGGCGCGCGATGATGTGGACGTGAAGCTGCGGCACCATGTTGCCGAGTGCGGCGACGTTGAGCTTGTCGCATTTGGTGATTTCTTTCAGCGCACGCGAGACGCGAGAGATCTCGGTCATCAATTGCGCCTGCGCCACCTCGTCGAGATCGATGATCTCGACGGCGTTTTCGCGACGCGGCACCAGCAGCAGCCAGGGATAGTTCGCGTCCCGGATCACCAGCACACGGGAGAGCGGCAGGTCGCCGATGTCGATCGTGTCCTTCTTGAGCTGCGGATGCAGCGACCAGGCTGATTCGGGCATCGTGGTTCCGGCCAATGGTTTTTATGATGTGGATCGAGCCTCGATGGCACCTAAAGCCTTTCCCTGTTCCGGCACAAGCCTGCCGGTGCGACCATCCGACCAGTGAAGCTCGCGCTTGCTTTCCGGTCCGTTTGGCCCCAAATAGGGACCGGGAGATTGGCGGTGGACGAGCCACTCGCCAACCGGGTCAGGTCCGGAAGGAAGCAGCCCTAACGAGGTCCGGATCGGGTCGCTCGTCAGTCTCCTACCTGTTTTCTCGAGCGAATCGCGCAAATGTCGGCGGAGCGACCCGCGCCAAAGCGCGGCAGCTCGACCGCCGGCTGGCGGATCGCACGAGATGCGCGATCGACGCCGGCCGAAGGTTCAATGAATTGCGGATCGATCGATGACCGACGCCGGCGCTCCTCCTGCTTTGCCTGACAGCGCCGCACAGGCCGGCTCCGATGCCGCTCCATCTGCCGCCAAGCCCTATCGCGTGCTGGCGCGCAAATATCGTCCGTCCAGCTTCGAGGATCTGATCGGCCAGGAGGCCGTGGTGCGCACCGTCTCGAACGCGTTCGAGACCGGCCGGATTCCGCAGGCTTGGGTGCTGACCGGCGTCCGCGGCGTCGGCAAGACCACCACCGCCCGCATCCTTGCCCGCGCGCTCAATTACGAGTTGCCCGACGGGTCGGTGAAGGGGCCGACCATCCACATGCCCGTGCTCGGCACGCACTGCCAGGCGATCATGGAAAGCCGGCACATGGACGTGCTGGAGATGGACGCGGCCTCGCATACCGGCGTCGATGACGTCCGCCAGATCAATGACAGCGTGCGCTATGCGCCCGCCAGCGCCCGCTACAAGGTCTACATCATCGACGAAGTCCACATGCTGTCGACGGCGGCGTTCAACGCCTTCCTGAAGACGCTGGAGGAGCCGCCGGAGCACGCCAAATTTGTGTTCGCCACCACCGAGATCCGCAAGGTTCCGGTCACGGTGCTGTCGCGCTGCCAGCGCTTCGACCTGCGTCGCGTCGAGGCCGACGTGCTGATGAAACACCTTTCCAATGTTGCCGCCAAGGAAGGGGTCGCGATCGAGCCCGAGGCGCTCGGCATCATCGCGCGCGCCGCCGAAGGCTCGGTGCGCGATTCGCTGTCGCTGCTCGACCAGGCGATCGCCCACGCGGCGGGCGAGGTGAAAGCTGATGCTGTGAGGCAGATGCTGGGCTTAGCCGATCGCACCCGCGTGATCGACCTGTTCCAGCATCTGGCGACCGGCGACATCGCCGCTGCCTTCAAGGAGTTTCGCGACCAGTATGACACCGGCGCCGATCCGGTGGTGGTGCTGTCGGACCTCGCCGAATTCGTGAACTTCGTCACCCGGGTCAAGGTCGTCCCGGCCACCGCCGACAATGTCGCCTTCAGCGAGACCGAGCGGCTGCGGGCGCGCGATTTCGCCACCAAGCTGTCGATGCGAGTGCTGTCGCGGATGTGGCAGATGCTGCTCAAGGGCATTGCCGAAACACAGGCCGCGACTCGGCCGGCCGCGGCCGCCGAGATGGTGCTGGTGCGGATCGCCTATGCCGCCGATCTGCCGACGCCCGACGAGGCGATCCGGATGATCGAGCAGAATGGCGGCAACTCGCCCATGGTGAGTTCGAGCGCCGCACCGCGCGGTGCGCCGGCGCCTGCCATGTCTTCATCAGCCATGTCTTCATCAGCCACGTCTTCATCAGCCACGTCTTCATCAGCCACGTCTTCATCAGCAATGTCTTCATCAGCAATGTCGTCGTCCGCGATCGCAGCATCCGCGATGCCGGCGCAGCCGCCGCGGGCCCAAGGCGGCCCGACGCTCGCTGCAGTCGGCGGCGCGACGCGGCCGCAGATGATGACGGTGCGGCCTGCGCCGCAGGATCAGGCCCCAGTTCTCCGGCTCGCGAGCTTCCCTGACCTGGTCGCGCTGGCCGGCAAGAACCGCGACCTCATCACCAGGAGCGCGTTGGAGACCGACGTCCGCCTTGTTCGCTTCGAGGATGGCCGGCTGGAGATCGCGCTGGAGCGCACCGCCCAGCGCTCGCTCGTGTCAGATCTCTCCCGCAAGCTGGAGGAATGGACCGGCCGCCGCTGGACCGTGGTGGTGTCGAATGAGGCCGGGCAGGCGACCTTGCGCGAGCAGAACCTGCAGGCCAAGAACGAGCGCGAGCGCATGGCGGAAGCCGATCCGCGCGTGCAGGAGGTGCTGGCGCGCTTTCCCGGCACCAAGGTGGTCGAGGTGCGCAGGCTTGCCCCCGAGCCGCCGGAAGCCGAAATAAGCAGTGCTGTCGAGCCGGTCGAGGAATCCGACAGCGACGATCTGGATAGTTTTTGAGAGGGCTTAAGCGATGGCTGATTTTCTCGGCATGATGAAGCAGGCCGCGCAGCTGCAGTCCAAGATGCAGGAGATGCAGGCGGAACTCGGCAATGTCGAAGTCGAGGGCACGTCCGGTGGCGGTCTGGTCGCGGTGCGCATGAGCGCGAAGATGGACGTGAAGGGCATCAAGATCGATCCGTCGCTGATCAAGCCCGAGGAGGCCGAGATCCTGGAGGATCTCCTGGTGACCGCGCTCAACGACGCACGCCGCAAGGCAGAGATCGCGATGCAGGAGAAGATGCAGGCCATCACAGGCAAGCTCGGCCTGCCGCCGGGGCTCGGGTTCGGCTAGATCGCGTGTTGAAGGTTTTGGCTTGAAGCGATGGCCGTTGCCGGTCCCGAGATCGAACGTCTGATTCAGCTGCTGGCGCGCCTGCCCGGGCTCGGGCCGCGCTCGGCGCGGCGCGCCGCGCTGCATCTGATCAAGAAGCGCGAAGCGCTGATGACGCCACTGATGTCCGCGCTGCAGGTCGCGATCGAGCGCATCCAGGTCTGCAAGACCTGCGGCAATATCGACACGCAAAATCCCTGCACGGTCTGCACCGATCCGCGCCGCGATCCCGCGATGATCGTGGTGGTGGCCGATGTCGCCGACCTCTGGGCGCTGGAGCGCGCCAAGGCCACGAGCGGCCGCTATCACGTGCTCGGCGGCACGCTGTCGCCGCTCGACGGCGTCGGTCCGCAGGATCTCACCATCGACGCGCTGGTGCAGCGCGCGCACGCCGCCGAAGTCAGCGAGATCATTCTCGCGCTCAATGCCACCGTCGACGGCCAGACCACCGCGCATTACATCACCGACCTCTTGGCAGAGGCAAACGTCAAGGTGACGCGGCTCGCCCATGGCGTGCCGGTCGGCGGCGAGCTGGATTATCTCGACGAAGGCACGCTGTCGGCCGCGATGCGGCAGCGGACCCTGTTCTGATCCCCACCACCTGGAAGTGACTCAATGACGAAACCTGGATTCGGCAAACGGCTGACTATGGGTGCGATTCTGCTGCTGGCGGCAAGCCCGCTAGCGCAGGCGCAGCAGAGCGAGGGGCCGCAGAAGGCCGGCAAGCCGATCAATGCCGGCGACGTGCTGTCCGGCGAGCTCAGCGCGCTGCGTCTGCGCGCGATGAAGCCGGGCGAGTCGGCCTATCAGATCACCAGCGAACCGCGCCGCCTGCCGCCGCCCGGCGGGCTGTGCAATCTCGAGACCGGGCCGGAGACGTTCCAGCTTGTGACGTCAAACCGCGCGCAGGCGGCGCAGCTCAAGGGCCTGCTCGGCAAGCAGGTCGCTGTGAGGGTCGATGAGGTCACCTGCGCGCAGGATGCGAGCCAGATCAGCGAAGCCGTGGTGACGAAGTGGAGTCTGGTGAAGCGCTAGCTAGCTAGCTCTGTTGTCGCCTTATGAAGGTGGTTTCGTATCCTCCGCTGTCATCGTCCGCCACCCGGTCCGGCCTCTGGCCGGCCGGATGACAGGCTCCGGCGGACGATCCAGTACGCCGCAGCCTCTCGGTTGATCATGACCGTCTCTTGAATACTGGATCACCCGCCTTCGCGGGTGATGACAGGGTAAGGCTGAGCGACAGCTGAGACCTACACCCTCACCGGCCCCAGCGCCTCGAAATGCCCGCGTCGCTGCAGCCAACCGAGCAGCACCAGGCTCGGGATCGCGACGATCACGCAGATCATGAAGAACAGCGGCCAGCCGGTCGCCTTCGCTACATAGCCCGCTCCGGATGACAGATAGGTGCGGCCCACGGCGGCGAGTGCGGTGAGCAGCGCATATTGGGTCGCAGTGTGCAGCGGGTTCTGGCACAGCGCCGAGAGATAGGCGACGAAGATCACGGTGCCGATCGCGCTGGTGAAGTTCTCCGCCGAGATGGCAAGCGCCAGCGCCCACTGATCGACGCCGGTCACCGCGAGCCAGGAGAAGGAGAGATTGGCGAGCGCCTGCACCACGCCGCCGATCCACAGGCTGGTCGCCAGCGAGTAGCGCCGCGCCACGAACCCACCGGCGAATCCGCCGATCAGCGTGGCCGCGAGGCCGACGCCTTTGACGATGGTGGCATAGTCGACCTTGCTAAAGCCGAGATCGATGACGAAGGGCGCGGTCATGGTGCCGGAAAAGGCATCGGTGAACTTGAACAGCACCACGAAGGCGAGCGCGGCGATCGCATCCTTGCGGCCAAGGAATTCGGAGAACGCGCCAACCGCCGCGCGGAGCACGCGGGCGAGCGTGGTCTCTGCGCTCGTCTCGGCCTCGACCTTGACGGATTGCGCGGGCTCGGTCGCGACCAGCGCGGTGACCGTGCCGATCAGCACGAGCGCCGCCATCACCACATAGCCCCACATCCAGGCCGAGCCGCGTGGCAGGCCACCGCTCTCGAACGCGCTGACGATGACGAGGGCGCCCGCGGTCGAGACCAGCATGCCGATCCGGTAGGCGGCAACGTAACCCGCCATGCCGGCGGCCTGCTCGCTTTCGGGCAGGCTCTCGACGCGAAAAGCATCGACTACGATATCCTGCGTGGAGGAGGTCGCAGCGACCAGCAGCGCCGCCAGCGCAACGAAGAACGGCGAACGGGCTGGATCAGTCACCCCCAGCAGCAAGACCGCTACAATCAGGAGCAGTTGCGCGAACACCAGCCAGCCGCGGCGGCGGCCGAAGGCGCGGGTGAACAGCGGCACGTGGAGCGCGTCGACCAGCGGTGCCCAGAGGAACTTCAGCGTGTAGGGCGTGCCGACCAGTGCAAACAGGCCGATAGTGCCAAGATCGACGCCAAGCTCGCGCATCCAGATCTGCAAGGTTGAGCCGGAGAGCGCCAGCGGCAGGCCCGAGGAGAAGCCGAGAAACATCACGACCAGCACCCGCGGCTGCAGATACACGGCCATGCTCTCCCGCCAGCTGGGGGCGGGACTCTCCTGCTCGGGCGAAGCGGAACTCTGTTCCGATGCGATGTCGGGTGCGGTCATGCCGCCTTGGTATCAGATTTGCGAATGAAAGGCTGCCATGGACGTTTTGGGGAAAGAATAAGCTTCGCCACGCTCTCTGCTGTCATCGTCCGCGAAGGCGGACGATCCAGTACTCCGTGACGGCTCGGTTCGACCACCAACGCCGCGGCGTACTGGATGCCCGCCTTCGCGGGGCATGACGTCCTCTATTCTGGCTGGCTACCGGCAATTTCCGGATACAGATCATCCCAATTCGGATTGTGCTCTTCGATCAGCCAGATTTTCCACGCGCGATTCCACTTCTTCAGCCGCTTCTCGCGCTTGATCGCGTTCTCGGCGTCATCGAATTGCTCGAAATAGACGAGGCGCGCGACGTCGTATTTCTCGGTGAAGCTCTCGATTCTTTTGATTTATGCTGCGCCACCCGGCGAATCAGGTCGTTCGTTACGCCAATATACAGCGTACCGCCGATGCGGCTTGCTAGAATGTAGACGTAGAAGCTGCGTGCGCTCATCTACGGCCTCTGGGATACTGGATCGCCCGCCTTCGCGGGCGATGACACGGTATTTGACGAAACGACAGTGGTCCATCGAGCGCTGGTCTATGGATGAAAGTTTACTCCCCCGCCTGCATGCGACCCGGCAGCGGGAACAGGTCTGGCGTCGTGCCCGGTGCGGCGACGATGCGCGTAGATTCCACCGGGGCATCCTGCTTGCTGAAATCGAGCTCCTCGATGCGGCCGGCGCGTTTCTCGATCTTGTCGGCGGAGATCAGGATCAGCCTGATGTCCTCGTTGACGTCGCCAAAGTGCTTCTGCAGCTTGAGCACGCGCTCGCGCAGGCGGTTCAGGTCGTCGCCGAGATTGATCACCTCGTTCCGGATCTGGTCGGCGGCGTCGCGGATGCGCGCGTCCCGCATGATCTGCTGCATCACCTGGATTGCGAGCATCAAGAGCGAGGGCGACACCAGCACGACGCGGGCGCGATAGGCCTTCTGGATCACGTCGTCGAAGCCGTCATGGATCTCGGCATAGACCGATTCCGACGGCACGAACATCAGCGCAGAATCCTGGGTCTCGCCGGCAATCAGGTATTTCTCGGCAATGTCGTTGACGTGCCTCAGCACGTCGGTGCGCAGCCGCTGCGAGGCCGCGCGCTTCTCTTCTTCCGAGCGGGCGTCGTGCAGCGCGGTCATGGCCTCCAGCGGGAATTTGGCGTCGATGCACAGCGGCCGCGCGTCGGGCAGGAACACCACGCAGTCCGGCCGCTTGCCGGTCGAGAGCGTGTATTGGAATTCGTAAGTGCCCTTCGGCAGCCCGTCCTGGACGATCGCCTCCATCCGCGCCTGGCCGAAGGCGCCGCGCGATTGTTTGTTGGCGAGCACGTCGCGCAGCGTCGTGACCTGCGTCGTCAGGTCGGTGAGATTCTTGTGCGCGTTATCGATGATGCCGAGCCGCTCATGCAGCACGCGCAGCGATTCCATGGTGCTCCGCGTGCTGCTCTCCATGGACTGGCCGACCCGGTGCGTCACCGAATCCAGCCGCTCGTTGACGTTGCGCGCCAGCTCCGCCTGGCGGCCGGCCAGGACCTGCGCCATCGCGTCGGCCCGGCCGGAGCTCTCGCTCTGCGCCCGCATGATCTCGGCAAGGCGCTGCTCGAGCTCGTCGGCACGCATCGCCTGCAGCATCGCCAGCTCGGCGCCGCGTCGCCCCGAGCGGGCTACCGCGACCGCGATCGCCAGCAGCAGCAACAGCACCAGCACGCCGAATCCGATCAGGACGTCGACGGTCCGGATCGGCAGGCCGCCGAGCATGAAGACGATCTGGTTGGTGACCTGATTCATGGGCTGATTCACGGGGCTCATGCCCCATGTCTAGCCGATTCGCCTGCCATCGCGAACGAAGAGAGAACATTTATGGTTAACGGGAGGTTAGGGTTTATGGTTAACGAGATCCTAAGATTCGTGGTTAACGACGTCTTAAGCTCGCAAGCTCGACATTGACCGCTTCTGTTCCCACGCTTAAATCGCGGCCATGGCCCTCAGAGATATCATCATCCTGCCGGACACGCAGTTGCGGCTGGTGTCCAAACCTGTCGAGAAGGTGACGCCGGAGATCCGGCAGCTCGTCGACGACATGTTCCAGACCATGTACGACGCGCCCGGCATCGGGCTTGCGGCGATCCAGGTCGCGCAGCCGCTCCGGCTGATCACGATGGACCTCGCCAAGCGTGACGAGAACGGCGAGACCAATCCGCAGCCGCGCGTCTTCATCAATCCCGAGATCATCGCCAAGTCGGAAGAGTTGTCGGTCTATGAGGAGGGCTGCCTGTCGATTCCCGAATATTACGAGGAGGTCGAGCGGCCGGCGAAGGTGCGCGTGCGCTTCATGGACATCGACGGCAAGGTCCACGAGGAGGATGCCGAGGGCCTCTACGCCACCTGCATCCAGCACGAGATCGACCATCTCAACGGCGTGCTGTTCATCGACTATCTGTCGAAGCTGAAACGCGACCGCGTGCTGAAGAAGTTCGCCAAGGCCGCCAAGCGCGCGGCGGAGTAGGGGACATCACGAGCACCGCTTTCTGGGCTTACCCCCCTCCCTAGCCCTCCCCCACAAGGGGGGAGGGAACGCATCGAGTATGCCGCATGGCCCTTCGCTTGATCTTCATGGGCACGCCTGATTTCGCGGTGCCGACACTCTCCGCGCTCGCTGACCAGGGTCACGAGATCGCGGCAGTGTACACCCGTGCGCCGAAGCCCGGCGGACGCCGCGGGCTCGCGCTGCAGCCGACCCCGGTCGAGCAGGAGGCGCGGCGGCGCGGCTTTGCCGTGCTGACCCCGAAGACGCTGCGGACCGAGGAGGCGCTGGCCGAATTCCGCGCGCACGAGGCCGATGCCGCCGTCGTGGTCGCCTACGGCATGATCCTGCCGCAGGCCATTCTCGATGCGCCCAGGCTCGGCTGCTACAATCTGCATGCCTCGCTGCTGCCGCGCTGGCGGGGGGCTGCGCCGATCAACCGCGCCATCATGGCCGGCGATGCCGAAACCGGCGTCATGGTGATGAAGATGGATGTCGGGCTCGACACCGGCGATGTTGCAATGGCTGAGCGCTTGGCCATCACGGATGCGATGACCGCGTCCGACCTGCACGACCGGCTCGCACCGCTCGGTGCCGATCTAATGGTGCGCGCGATGGCGGCATTGGAGCGTGGCACTCTGACGCTCTTGAGGCAGGCCGAGGAGGGCGTCACCTACGCGGCCAAGATCGAGAAGGCCGAGGCGCGGATCGACTGGACGAAGCCGGCGCATGCGGTGCTGCGCCACATCCACGGCCTGTCGCCGTTTCCCGGTGCCTGGAGTGAGGTGGCGGTCGATGGCGAGGTCGTGCGCGTGAAGATCCTCCGCTGCGCGCTGGCCGACGGTTCGGGCTTGGCCGGCGCCGTGCTCGATGACCACCTCACCATCGCCTGCGGCGAGGGCGCGATCCGCATCATCCAGCTGCAGCGCGCCGGCAAGGCGCCGATGCAGGCTGCGGATTTCCTGCGCGGGACGAAGCTCGCGCCGGGCATGCGCTTCGGTTGAGCTGCGCCGCAGCGGCCCTCACCCCTGTCATGCCCCGCGAAAGCGGGGTATCCAGTACGCCGCGGCGGTCGCGATCAACCGGGACGCTGCGGAGTACTGGATCGCCCGCCTACGCGGGCGACGACGAATCGTAGATCTGGATGCCCCGCTACAAGCTCACCATCGAATATGACGGCGCGCCGTTCTTCGGCTGGCAGCTGCAAGAGAGCCTGCCGTCGGTGCAGGGCGCGTTGGAGGCTGCGGTGCAGGCGACCTGCGGCGTGGCGACACGGGTGCATGGCTCGGGCCGCACCGATGCCGGCGTCCATGCCATCGGTCAGGTCGCGCATTGCGACATCGAGAAACCGTTCCGGCCCGACCGTTTGCGCGACGCGCTGAACGCGCATCTGCGCCCGAATCCGATCGCGGTGCTCGATGCCGAGATCGTGGGCGATGATTTCGATGCGCGTTTCTCGGCGAAGAAGCGGCACTATCGCTATCGCATCGTCAATCACCGCGCCAATCTCGCGCTCGATCGCGGCCGCGTCTGGCGCGTGCCGCAGCGGCTCGATGCTGAGGCGATGCATGTGGCCGCGCAGCGGCTGATCGGCAGGCACGATTTCACCACCTTCCGCGACACCGAGTGCCAGGCGAAATCGCCGGAGAAGACGCTCGATCAGCTCGACGTCCTGCGCGAGGGCGACGCGATCACGGTGCTGACCTCGGCGCGCTCCTATCTGCACAGCCAGGTGCGCTCGATGGTCGGCTCGCTGGTGTGGGTCGGGCAGGGCCGCTGGAGCGCCGACGATCTCGCCGCCGCACTCGCCGCGCGCAACCGCGCCGCCTGCGGCGTCGTCGCCCCGCCGGAGGGGCTGTATCTGGTGCGTGTGGAGTATTGATTCTCGCTGTCGCTCCATCGTCATTGCGAGGAGCGCCAGCGACGAAGCAATCCAGAATAGTTGCTGCAGAAGCATTCTGGATTGCTTCGCTTCGCTCGCAATGACGGCGTCGTAAGAGCGCAGCCTACCCGAAATACCGGTCCAGCATCCCGCGATAGATCTTCGTCAGCGTCTCGATGTCGGCCACCGATGAGCGCTCGTCGACCTGGTGCATGGTCTGGCCGAGCAGGCCGAACTCGATCACCGGGCAGTAGCTGGCGATGAAGCGGGCATCCGAGGTGCCGCCGGTGGTTGATAGTTCAGGCTTGCGGCCGGTCACCTGTGCGATCGCGGCCACCGCTAGGTCAGTGAAGGCACCCGGCTTGGTCAGGAACACCTGCGAGTTCGATGGCAGCCAGTCGATATGGGCGCGGATGCGGTTGCCGCAGGCGGCCTTGAGCCGCTCCTCGACCAGCGCCCGCAGCGACTCCTGCGTATGGCAATCATTGTAGCGGATATTGAATTTCGCCCGCGCCAGCCCCGGGATCACATTGCCGGCGGCGTTGCCGACATCGACGCTGGTGAATTCGAGATTCGACGGCTGGAATTGCGCGCTGCCCTGGTCGAGCGGCTCGTCGCAGAGCGCCACGATCAGGCGGGAGATGTCCGGGATCGGATTGGAGGCGCGGTGCGGATAGGCGACGTGGCCCTGCTTGCCCTCAACGATCAGCGTGCCGGACTGCGAGCCGCGGCGGCCGATCTTGATGCAGTCGCCGATCACCTCCTTGTTGGAGGGCTCGCCGACCACGCAATGATCGAATGTCTCGCCGCGCTCGGCCGCCCATTGCAGCAGCTTCACGGTGCCATTGATCGAAACGTCTTCCTCGTCGCCGGTGATGAGGAACGAGATCGATCCCTTTGGTCTGCCGCCATGATCACAGAGATAATCGAGCACGGCGGCCACGCTGCAGGCGATGCCGCCCTTCATGTCGACCGCGCCGCGGCCATAGAGATAGCCGTCCCTCACCTCGCCGGAAAACGCGCCAAGGCTCCAGGCGCTCTCATCGCCAGGCGGCACCACGTCGGTATGGCCGGCAAAAGTGATGTGCGGCGCCTCAGTGCCGATGCGGGCGTAGAGATTGTCGACGTCGGCGGTGCCGGCTTCCGAGAAGGTGATGCGGTGGGTCGTAAAGCCGGCGTCTTTCAGCAGGCGTTCGAGCACGCCGAGCGCGCCGGCATCGGCCGGCGTCACCGAGGGGCAGCGGATCAGGTCCTGAGCAATGGCGAGGGCATCTGTCATGCCCCCGCTTAACACGCTCATTTGTCAGCGGGCTAGGGCCGCGAGTTCCAGGCGCGCGTCATTTCGCCGCGAGCAGCTGGCATCAGTCCCGCAGCAGCTCGTTGATCGAGGTCTTGGAGCGGGTGCGCTCGTCGACGCGCTTCATGATCACAGCGCAAGCGGTCGAGGGGCCGATCTGGCCGTTCTTCATCGGCTTGCCCGGCAGCGCACCCGGTACCACCACCGAATATTCCGGTACCTCGCCGACGAAAACCTCGCCGGTCTCGCGATCGATGATCTTGGTCGAGGCGCCCAGGAACACGCCCATCGCCAGCACCGCGCCCTTGCGCACGATCACGCCCTCGGCGACTTCCGAGCGCGCGCCGATGAAGCAATCATCCTCGACGATCACGGGCTCGGCCTGCAGCGGCTCCAGCACGCCGCCGATGCCCACCCCGCCGGAGATGTGCACGCGCTTGCCGATCTGGGCGCAGGAGCCGACGGTCGACCAGGTGTCGACCATGGTCGCCTCATCGACATAGGCGCCGAGATTGACGAACGAGGGCATCAGCACGACGTTGCGGGCGATATAGGCCGAGCGGCGCACGATGGCGCCGGGCACGGCGCGGAAGCCGGCCTCGCGAAAACGGTTCTCGCCCCAGCCCTCGAACTTCGACGGCACCTTGTCCCACCACGAGGCCTTGCCCGGGCCGCCGGGGATCGCGCTCATGTCGTTGAGACGGAACGACAGCAGCACCGCCTTCTTCAGCCACTGGTTGACCTTCCACTTGCCGTCAGCCTCGCGCTCGGCCACCCGTGCCTCGCCCTTGTCGAGCAGCTCGAGCGCGCTCTCCACGGCATCGCGAACCTCGCCCTTGGTCGTGGTCGAGACGCCGTCGCGCGCGTCAAAGGCGCTGTTGATGGTGGATTCGAGGGCGGACAGAGACATCGGATGATCCTGGTCTGGCGAGAATGGCGGGGCAAAACGGGCTGGCTTTTTCGGAATTTGGGCCGGCGGAGTCAAGCGCTCTCGGCCGGGACCGCGAGGTCAGCCGTGCACGATCCGCCCGAGGATCGCAACGAGGGCCCCGATCAGCAGCGCGAACCCTGCGAGCGCCTGGGTGGCGAAGCCGGCGCGGCGCTTCTCCGGAGCCTGCGCGTAGGCGTGCAGGTACACGATCCGGCCGGCAATCCAGATGAGGCCGAGCAGCGCGGCAATCGCATCGCTGACATAAATCGCAAACAGCCACAGCGCCGGCAGGAAGATCGGCATCCATTCCAGCATGTTCATATGCGCGCGGAAGACGCGCTCGAAATCAGGATTGCCCGTGGTCGCGGGCGCCTTGATGCCGTATCGGGTGCGGGCCCGCCCGACGCGAAAACTGGCGTAGAACAGGGCTGCGCCGGCGAGCACGGTGACGAGTGCGGTGTAGTGATACATGCGGTCCCCTTGAAAATTGCGGTCCTCAATACCCCGTCAGTTCCAGATAGCCTACCCCGGCGTGGCTGCCCTTGAAGCTGATCGGTCCCTCCCAGTAGGGCACGCTCGTCCCCATCCAAGCTTTCGGGTTGAGCGGCGTGCATTCGATGGCGATCGCGCGCGAGGGCAGCTCGACATGCCAGCTGACCGGCAGTCGATGCCCGCCCATTTCGATGCTGTCCTTCGGCGTCATGACGATGTCGGCAGGGCGGAGCAGTGTGGTGACGCCATCAGGCGCGATCCAGGTGCCGGACGCGTAGTGATGGCCGTCGGTCTGCCGCATCCGGTACAGCATCAGCTTCTCGCCGGAGTCAAAATGCAGGGAGAACCAGTCCCAGCCAGTCTGGTCCGGCGAGAGCGGCTGACTGCTCCATTCGCGGTCGAGCCAGGCCTGGCCGCTGACTTCGACTGGCTTGCCCTCGATCGTGAGCCGACCGTGCGCACGGTAGAACGGCTGGCTGTAGTAATAGGACGCCTGGTTGCGCTCGGATTTCCGGCTGTAGCCTGCCTCGCCCTGCAGGACCACGGGTCGATCGGCTGATAGCTGCAACGCGTAGGAGAAGTCCGCAGCCGCTGCCGTGACCTCGAGCGGCGACAGCGTCTGGTCGTTGCTTTCGCTCGGCGCCGTCATTTGCCAGGCGTCGATCCACGCCTGGAACGGTTTTGCGACCACGCCGGCCTGTCCGACGCCGCCGCGGGCAAACTTCTCGGCCGAGCGATGCGTATCGGCCCGCGTCACCGCGGCATGCGCCATCCAGATCTGCTGGCTCTCCCAGCCCTGACCTTGCGGCCCCGGTCGCGCCGCTTGCCGGAACAACGTCCATTGCAGGCCGTACGCCTGTCCCGCCGCGTCGGTCAGATTGGCGGTGACGTACCACCATTCGATGCGAAAATCCGGATGTGGGCCGTGATCGCCGGGAAAGTCGAAGTGCTTGCCCGGCACCACCTTCGCAAAGCCGTTGCCACTCTCGCCAAGGCCCGCAAAGCCTTGTGCGCGCGCATTGCGCGCGAGGCCGGCGAGCAGGAGGCCACCAGCGAAAGCGCGACGGGAAATTTTCGGCTCAGCGCTCAACGGTGAAGATCCTGACGAGATGGGCCGGCTGCATCCGCGCCAGCCGAATCACCGGCAGCAGTGACGCTGCAAGAGCTGCGAGCACCGCGACCACCAGCAGCTTGACCAGCTCCAGCGGAAACACATGGAACGGCAGCCGCCAGCCGAACGCTTTGACATTGACGATCGCAATCAGGCACCAGGCGACCATTAATCCAAGCGGCAATGCCAGCAGCGAGGTGATCGCCGCGACGGCGAGCGTCTTGAGTAGCTCGATCGCCGCCAGGTGCTGCCGCGTGATGCCGATCGCCCACAGCGGCGCGAGCTGCGGCAGCCGCGAATTGGCGAGTGTCAGTAGACTCGTCAGCAGTGCGATGCCCGCGACGCCAAGCGTGAATGCGTTCAGCGCGCCGGTCACCGCGAAGGTGCGGTTGAAGATCTCGGTCGACTCTCGCTTCACAGTGGCCTGGTCCATCAGGTTACGGCCATCGAGGCCGAATTTGTCAGACAGTGCCGAGATCAGCGTCGGGATGTTGGCGGGATCGGTGCGCACCGCCATTCGCGTCAGCGGCGTCGCCGGGAAGTGCCGCGACAGCGCGGCGACGTTGACCGCGATCTGCCCCTTCGGGTTGCCGTAATCGGCATAGATCCCGACGATGGTGATCGGCCAGTCGCCGCCGGGTGCCGGGATGTCGATGTGATCACCAACGGACAGATTGAGCCGGCGTGACAGCTGCTCGCTGATGAAGCCGGCTTCGCCCCCCACCAGCTGCTTCCACGCATTGGCCTCGGACTGCAGCAATGGCCAGTGGTCGCGATAGGTGGCATGATCAGGCAGGCCGAGCACATCGATCGGCGCTCCGCCGAGTTGGGTCTCAGCGCGGCCACCTAACAGCACAGCCTGCACGTCGCTGCGCGCGCTCAGCCAGTCGCGCACCTCGCGGGCCCGCGCATCGTCGGCGGCGCTGACATAGATGTCGGCGGCGAGCCGGCCGTCGAGCCAGACCAGGAAGGTGCGGCTGAAGGTCTCGACCATGGTGGAGACGCCGACATTGACCGCGAGCGCGAGCAGGAGCGCCATCAGCGCCAATGACAGGCCGGAGATCTGCTGGCGGCTGTCGGCCCAGAACCACAGCGTCAGCGCGCCTCGCGCGCCGCGCTCGCCCCCACGCAGCACCGCCTCCAGGATCGAGGGCAGCAGCAGCGCTGCGCCGATCAGCAAGCTCGCGAGCACGCCGAAACCCGTCAGCAGCGAATGGCCGAACCACAGCAGGCAAGCGGCCACCGCGAACAAACATAGCGCCAGCGCGCCCTGCAGCTTGAGCCAGCGCCGCTGCGCATCCTGCCAGGCATAGGCCTGCGCCGCGCTGAGAATCGGCAGCCGCATCGCCTTGATGAGGCTGGTGGTCGCCGCGGCCAGCGCGCCAGCAATGCTGATGACAAGGCCCGCGACCCACCATGCCGGCTTAAGGCTCAATTCGCCCGGCACCTGCGCGCCATAGAGCCCGCGCAGCGACGCCGCGACATCGGGCAGCAGCGCGGCCGCGATCACATAGCCGCAGACGAGACCGGCAAGCCCGGCGACCAGCGCGAAGCTCACGAGCTCGGTGACCATCACCGCGTTCAATTGCCGGGCCGAGACGCCGCAGGCGCGCAAGGTGCGCAGCACCGGCAGGCGCTGCTCGAAGGCCAGGCCGATCGCCGAATTGACGATGAAGAGGCCGACGACGAACGACAGCAGCCCGAACGCGGTGAGATTGAGATGGAAACTGTCGGTCAGCCGCTCTAGATCGGTCTCCGCCTCGGGCTGCACAAGTTGCAACCGATCGGTGATCGCGTCCAATGGCCGCTGCGGCCCTTGCGGTTTGCCGACCAGCAGCCGCGAGAGTTGATCCGGCCTGCCGAGCAGCGCCTGTGCGATGCCGATATCGACCACCAGCACGCCGGGCGCGAGCTGCGGCTCGGCGTGCAGCGGCGGCAGCGTGCTCTCATTGCTCAGCTGCGGTGCCGCGCCATCCTTGAGGTCAAGCTCGGCGAGCGTCTCCGGGGCGATCAGCGTCTGTCCCGGCGGCGCGACGAAGGCTTCGAGATCGGCGCGGCCGACGCGCGGCGCGTTGCCGACATCGGTGGGCAGCGTCACCGGCTCGATGCCGAGCAGCCGGATCGAATGTCCCTCGATCTGCACGCGGCCCTCGACGACAGGCGATACAGGCCAGCCCGCGCGGCGCAGGTCGACAAACAATTGCTGCGGGAAGCTGCGGCCGTCGCGCGCGACCAGCATCGGCGTGCGCGCACCGCCGAAGATCGCAGCCGCGCGGTCGTAGGAATTGCGCGCCTGCTGGTTCAGCGCCTGCACGCCGCTCCACAGCGCGGTTGCGGAGATCAGCCCGACCAGGAGCGTGGCGAGCTGCATCGGATGGCGCCGCCAATGGCTGAGCAGGACGGCGAGAATCCAGAGCGTGCGGCTCATGCCAGCCGTCCCGCATGGAGGGTGACATGACGGTCAAGCATCGCGGCAAGCCGCGTGCTGTGCGTCACCATCAGGAAGCCGCAGCCGGAGCGCGCGACCAAATCGCGCGTCAGTCCCATCACCTCGTCGGCCGTCGCCTCGTCCAAATTGCCGGTCGGCTCGTCGGCGAGCAGCAGCAGCGGCTTCACGGCAAGGGCGCGGCCGATCGCAACCCGCTGCTGCTGGCCGCCGGAGAGCTGCTCGGGATAGCGCGACAGCAGCCCCGAAAGACCAAGCCGTTCCACCAGCTCGTCGTGCCAGCGGGCGTCGTGGCGACCGGCCAGCCGCGCCTGGAATTTCAGGTTGTCGGCCACAGACAGGCTCGGCACCAGGTTGAATTGCTGGAACACCAGACCGAGGCGATCACGCCGCAATGCCGCCCTGCCGGCATCATCGAGCTTGCCGAGGCGCAAGCCGTCCAAATCGATATCACCACTGTCGGCGGCATCGAGCCCGGCGATCAGGTGCAGCAATGTGCTCTTGCCCGAGCCGGATTCGCCGGTCAGCGCCACACGTTCGCCCGCCGCGACATCGAGATCGACGCCGCGCAGCACGCTGACCGGCTCGCCAGCGGTGCGATAGGTCTTGGTCAGGTTGCGAATAACAAGCACGATCGGTCCGCCATGATGCTGTGCGGCATATAGCAAGCCCGCAGCGCAAGATCACGGCCTCGCTACGATCATCGCAACGACTTCGTTGCGATGATCGTAGCGACTTCGTTGCGTCGGCCGCCTCATTCCGCAGGCAGGAGAAAAGCCTTGTTGCCTGGGTCGTCGGACCACGGGTACCATGATCCGACGCCCGTCCCGCGGACGGCCTTTGAGAACAAGAACGGGGAGGAACATGGCCGTGCAGACCACGTCGGAAAGCGGGCAACAAACTCCGAAAGGCGCCTGGAGGATTGTAGCGCTGCTGTTCCTGCTGATGCTGGTGAACTTCGCCGACAAGATCGTGGTCGGGCTCGCCGGCGTGCCGATCATGAAAGAGCTTGAGCTGACGCCGGAACAGTTCGGCCTGCTCGGCTCGTCGTTCTTCCTGCTGTTCTCGATCTCCGCCATTGCGGTCGGCTTCGTGGTCAATCGCATCAAAACGCGCTGGGTGCTGCTGGTGCTCGCGCTGATCTGGGCACTGGCGCAGTTCCCGATGGTCGGCACTGTCAGTCTGACGACGCTGATGGTGTGCCGTATCATTCTCGGGGCAGGCGAGGGGCCGGCCGCGTCTGTCGCCATTCATGCCGTCTACAAATGGTTCCCGGACGAGAAGCGCGGCTTGCCGACCGCGATCCTGTCGCAAGGGGCTGCTTTCGGCGTCATCGTCGCGGTGCCGGCCCTGAACGCCGTCATCGTCCATTATGGCTGGCACTACGCGTTCGGCGCGCTCGGCCTGGTCGGGCTGCTGTGGGTCGCGGCCTGGCTGTTGCTCGGCGAGGAGGGGCCGATCGCAGATGTCGAGGCCATCACGGCGCGGGAGGCACGCGTGCCGTACGCCCAACTGCTGCTGTCACGCACCTTCATCGGCTGCATCGCGGCGAGTTTCGGTGCCTATTGGGCGCTGTCGCTCGGCCTGACCTGGTTCACCTCGTTCCTGGTCGCTGGGCTCGGCCTCAGCCAGCAGCAAGCCGGCTTCGTTTCGGTGCTGCCGTGGGTGTTCGGCGCGGCGATCGTGCTGCTGACCGGCTGGCTGTCGCAAGCGATGATGGCGCGGGGCATCTCGACCCGCATCGCGCGCGGCGTGCTCGGCGCGGCGCCGCTGGCCGTCGGCGGCCTGATCCTGGCGCTGATGCCCTATGGTAGCAGCCCCGCCATGCAGATTGCGCTCCTCGTCGCCGGAACGGGGCTCAGCGGCGCGATCTATGTGGTGTGCCCGTTGATGATCGGCGAGTTCACGCCGGTCGCGCAGCGCGGCGCCGTGATGGCGATTTATGGCGCGATCTACACCCTGGCCGGCATCATCGCGCCGAACGTGATGGGCAAGGTGGTGCAGGACGCAGGCAGCGTGCTCGACGGCTACCTGCAGGGCTTCACCATCAACGCCGTCATCCTCGTCATCTCTGGTCTGCTCGGCCTGTTGCTGTTGTGGCCGAACACCGAGCGCGCGCGCCTGCTGGCGCATCGGGACGAGACGGCGCCGGAATTTGCGTAAGCGTCAGAACAAAGACCGTCGTCCCGGGCAAGTCTGACGGCGCGTGAGCGCCGTCGGGCGCCGACCCGGGACCCATAATACCGGTAGTCATGTCGGCGGCAAGCGGAAGCTCCAGCCTTCGCAATAATCGGCTGCGGTGTTTATGTGTCCCTGGTCTGCGCTTCGCTTGCCCGGGACGACATCCCATTTGTAGAGGCAGCGCGGATATCAATTCACCGCCTGCGCACCTCTGATCAGCCGTCCCGGCCGCGCGCCGGTGGCCTGGCCGCCGCGGCGCGTCACCCTGCCTGCGACGATGGTCGCATCATAGCCGTCGACCTCCTGCATCAGGCGGCGGCCGCCGACCGGCAGGTCGTAATGCACCTTCGGCGGATGCAGATGCAGCCGGTCATAGTCGATCACATTGACATCGGCCTTGTAGCCCGGCGCCAGTAGGCCGCGGTCTTCGAGGCCAACGGATAGCGCCGTCTTGCGCGACTGCGCGGCGACGACGAACGGGATCGACAGCCTGTTGCCGCGGCTGCGATCGCGCGTCCAGTGCGTGAGCAGATAGGTCGGGAAGCTGGCGTCGCAGATGATGCCGCAATGCGCGCCGCCGTCGCTCAGGCCCGGCACGCTGCGGGGATCGCGCAGCATCTCGTAGGTGGCGTCGAGATTGCCGTCGGAATAATTCAGGAACGGCACGTAGAGCATGCCCCGCCCATGGCCTGACAGCATCGCGTCATAGGCCAGTTCCTCCGGCTTGCAACCACGTGCGCGGGCCTGTGCACCGAGCGTCTTCTCCGGCGGCTGCTCATAGTCAGGGGGATCGCCGAGCAGATACATCTTGTCGTAGTTCGGCTTGAAGAACAGCGGATCGTCGGTGGTGGTCGCGCTCTCGCTCAGGATCGCATCACGTACCTCGCTCTGCTGCAGCCGCGCCACGCGCTCATTGAGCGGCAGATGTGCGATGGCGCGGTAGCTCGGATGAGTCTGGAACGGGTTGCGCGACAGCTCGAGGCCGAGCAGCAGTCCGACCGGGCGCGCCGGAATCTGCGCGGTGATCGACAGCCCGCGCGCGGCGGCCTCGTTGATCTCGGCCAGCGTCTGCCGCCAGCGCTCCGGCGCCTTGTCGTTCTGCGTCACGGAGAACGAGATCGGGCAATTCGTACTCTCCGCCACCCGTAGCATCATCGGCAGGTCTTCATGAAGGGTTGAGAGGTCGAGCACGAATTGCAGCACGCTGCGTCCCGCGCCATGCATCGCGCCGGCGATCGCGGTCAGCTCATCCTCGCCGGCCTTGAGCGTCGGCGTGTAGTCGCCGGTCGAGGTGCGATGGTTGAGCGTACGCGACGTCGAGAACCCCAGCGCGCCTGATCGCACCGCATCGCCTGCGAGCGATGCCATCGCGCGGTTGTCTTCCGCGGTGGCCGGATCTCGTCGCGCGCCGCGCTCGCCCATCACATAGACGCGCAGGGCCGCGTGCGGCAGTTGGGCGCCGATGTCCATGTCGAAATGTCGCTTCGACAGCCAGTCCATGTAGTCCGGAAAGCTCTCCCATTCCCAGGGAATGCCGGCCTCGAGCACCGGCTCGGGAATATCCTCGACGCCCTCCATCAGCTGGATCAGACGCTGGTGATCGGCCGGTCGGCACGGCGCAAAGCCAACGCCACAATTGCCCATGATAGCCGTGGTGACGCCGTTCTGCGATGACGGCGTAATATCGTGGCTCCAGGTCACCTGGCCGTCGTAATGGGTGTGGACGTCGACGAAGCCCGGCGTGACCAGCTTGCCCTTGGCTTCGATCTCCTCAAAGCCCCTGGCGGACACCTTGCCCACCTGTGTGATACGGCCATCCTTGATCGCGACATCGGCCTCGTAGAGATCGTTGCCCGTGCCGTCGGCGAGCGTGCCGCCGCGGATCACGAGATCCGGCTGGTCCGTCATGGCGCATCTTCCCGTTATTGTTCTGTCCGGACATCATCGGCCCAAGGGCGATGATGTCAACATGCAGGGAATGATGAGCTGAGATGCCGCTGTGAGGACACAAACGAGTTAGTCATCGATCTGTTGCGCAGAAATCGGTGCACCCTCTCCCCTTGTGGGAGAGGGTGGATCGCCGGCGCGGAAGCGGCGGCGAGCCGGGTGAGGGGTCTCTATCCGCGGAGACAGACCCCTCACCCGGTTTCTCCCTTCGTGAGAAACCACCCTCTCCCACTGCCGACGACGGCTTCGCCGTCGCGACGAGGGGAGAGGGTGCATCGAGTCCGCGGTGATAGTTGATTGCGTGAATCAGGTAAGCTTACGCCGCACTCTCTGCCTTCGTCGGGCGCCCGGTGAAGAAGGTCAGCACGATCGTCAGCAGCATGAAGATGACGGAGGCGCCAAACAGCCAGCGCGGCGCGCTGGCGTCCATGATCCAGCCGAACAACAACGGACTGATGATGCCGGCGAAGTTGAAGCCGGTGGAGACCAGGCCGAAGGCGCGGCCCGCGGCGCCGGCCGGCGCGGCGTTGCGCACCATCATGTCGCGTGACGGCGCGATCACGCCGCTGAGGAAGCCCGCGGCCGTTAGCAGCGCGGTCAGCAGCAGCGTCGGCGGCGTCAGGAACGTAGTGGCCAGCATCAGCACCGTATTGATGGCGAAGCTGATCGCGGCCACCAGACCGTGATGGCTGATCCGGTCGGCGAGCACGCCGCCGGCCAGCACGCCCACCGCGCTCGCGCCGAGGAACGCGGTGAGCGCGATATTGGCTTCGGAGAAGGAGACGCTGTAGCCGTTCATCAGCGCCACCACGCCGAAGCTCGCAATGCCTGAACTGGAGAGGCTGAGCAGCATGAAGAACACCGTCAGCATGATCAGCGCCGGCGTCAGCAGGCTCGACTTCGGCGGTTTGGCGCCATCCTCATGGTGATGATGCGGGGGCACTTCGGGCACGTTGCCGATCACCTGCAGCAGCGCTGCGGCCGGGCCGACGAGGCCGGCTGCGATCAGCGCGCCGAACCCTCCGACCCACGTCACCAGCGCGGCCATGATGGCGGGCGCCACCGCGCCGCCGAGATAGCCGGCAAACGTATGGACGCCAAAGGCGCGGCCCATGCGTGCTTCCTCCATATGCGCTGCGAGCAGCGCATAGTCGGACGGATGGTAGACCGCGTTGGCGACGCCCAGGAGCACGGCGCAGGCGATCAGGCTGCCGTAGCTGAGATGCAGGCCGAGCATGACCAACGACAGGCCGCCGAGCGTCAGCCCGACCAGCAGGATCCGCCGCGCCCCGGCGTGGTCGACGACATAGCCGACCGGCGTCTGCACCAGCGCCGACACCACCGCAAACACCGTCATCGCAAAACCGAGCTCAACATAGCCGGTGCCGAGCTGTGTTTTAAGGAACGGGAACAGCATCGGCAGCACCAGCATGTGGAAATGGCTGACCCAGTGCGCGAGCGAGATCAGTGACAACGTCCGCAGCGAAGACGCGGCTTTCGCCGAAGCTTGCGTATGTTGCGATGCAATGAGAGCGTCAGCCATATCAAATCCGATTCACGTTCGGCGCGCAGCCTGATCCTGATGTCCTGAGCTTTTGGGGGCTTGCGATGCCGGGATCAGCGTCGTCCCGAGCGATCAGTGCGCGACAAACCGCCACACTACTGGAATGTGGTTCATTGTCCACGAACGCAGCCGCATGGCACCTGCGCGTGAGAACCGCGCTCAAGTGCCTGTGAGCTCGCACCGTTTCCGCACACGCGGTGTCGTCTCGGCGAACCGAGCTGGAGTACGAGTTGCTTCCGCAACAATGGTGTCGTCCCCGCGAACGCGGGGATCCATAACCACTCCCATTCGTGTGGAGACGCGCTGTAGCTCCAGCGTGCTTGCACACGACTGGCGGTGTTTATGGATCCCGGGTCGCGCTCGCTCCGCTTCCGCCTTCGCCCTTTGAGCTACGGCGGACAAGCGCTTGCCCGGGACGACGGTCGAGATTGCCGCGGACTGATTGCGTAGAACTACCGCCCCATCACAGGGCCGCCGGCTTTCTTCCAGGCATCGATGCCGCCTTCGATATGGGCGGCGTTGGTGAGGCCCGCCTCCTGCGCTGCCTTCACCGCCATCGCCGAGCGCTCGCCATAGGCGCAGAAGAACACGATGCGGCGGCCGGTGGCGGCGGCGACCTCGCGCAGCATGCCGCCAGGCTCCAAATTCTCGTCGATCGCGGGGTAGGGCGCATGCAGCGCGCCCGGCAGCGTGCCGTGCTTGGCGCGCTCCGAGGTCTCGCGCAGATCGACCAGCAGCACATCGGGACGGCCGAGACATTCGATCGCCTGCCGAGCCGAGAGCGACAGCCCCTGCTTGGCCAGTTCGTCCTGATGCAGTCCGACGCGCATGTTGGCCGGCACCGCGACATCCATCATCTTCGGATTGGGCAGGTTCAGATTGGCCATCAACGTCACGTACTCGTCGACCGAGCGCACCTGCAGGCGCGGATTGTAGCGCCGCTCTTCGCCGATGGTGGAGACCGTGTCGCCCTTGTAGTCGTGCGCGGGATAGACCAGCGTTTCATCGGGCAGTTTCAGCAGGCGGTTGAAGATCGAATCATATTGCGCGCGGGAATCGCCATTCTGGAAATCGGTGCGGCCGGTGCCGCGGATCAACAGCGTGTCGCCGGTGAAGACGCGGTCGCCCATCAGGAAGCTGTAGGAATCATCGGTGTGTCCCGGCGTGTACATCACATCCAGGCTGATGCCCTCGATGCCGACCTTGTCGCCTTCAGACACCCGCATCGCGACGACGTCGGCCTTGCTCTGCTCGCCCATGATGGTCATGCAATGGGTGCGATCGCGCAGGGCTCCAAGCGCGGTGACGTGATCGGCATGCAGATGAGTGTCGACAGCCTTGACCAGCTTCAGGTCGAGCTCGCGCAAGAGCTGGCAGTAGCGGTCGACCTTCTCCAGCACGGGATCGATGATCAGTGCCTCGCCGCCGGCGCGGCTCGCCAGGATGTAGCTGTAGGTGCCGGAGACGCTGTCGAACAATTGACGGAAGATCATCGGCCCATTCCTATCAATCGCATTTGTCGGAAACGGTTGTGCATCAACAAAGCCGGTGCGCCCTCTCTCCCGTCGAAGCCGTCGTCGGCAGTGGGAGAGGGTGGATCGCCGGCGCGGAACGCGACGGCGAGCCGGGTGAGGGGTCTGTCACCGCGAAGAGAAACCCCTCACCCGCCTCGCTTCGCTCGACACCCTCTTCCACAAGGGCAGAGGGTGCAGGAGAACGTTTCGATTGCTCGCCGTCTTTATCAGAAAATATTATTCTACAAAATCGGAGCGTGTCGAGCAATCAAATGCTGTTGCTGAGGCGTGAGCCCCCGTGACCCTCGAACTGCGGCTGGACAGCGCGTGGCGCCCTAAGACGGCTCGGCAAGGCCTGGATTGCCGTCGACGCCGCTCAGCAGCACGTCGTGGACGCCGCCGGTCGGCGTGCCGCGCGCACGTAAGTGGTCCGCAACCACGTCCCACACCGGCTTGCCGGCCTGCGGGTTCATCGATGCCCAGCCGGCCACCTTGTAGCGCTTTTCAGCCGCAAGCGGATGGCCGTTGTCGCGCGTCAGCTCCGTGATGCGCCGCCCAATGCTTTCACCCGGCGCGCAGCGATAGGACAGCCCGCCGACACGCACCATATCGCCGCCCTGCTGCAGATAGGGATCGGCGTTGAACAGGTTGTCGCAGACATCCTCCAGCACGGTCTTGATGTCGGCGCCGCTCATCTCCTGGACGTAGGTTTCGGGATAGGTGATGGCGGTCTGCGCCAGCACGTCCTCCATCGTCACCGGCTGGCCGGCGAGCACGCTGGTGCCCCAGCGGAAGCCCGGCGACAGCGCGATCTCGGTGTCGAGCTCGCTGCGCAGCGCGGCGCAGATCAGGTCATCCATCGAGCCGGCGAAATTGCCGCGGCGGTAGAGCAGGTGCTCGGCGGACGCCAGCTTGTCGTTCCAGGCTGCGACCTGTGGCTGCTGCATCTGGTCGATCAGGGTCAGCATCGCGGTATCCGGCTTCAACAGCTCGGAGAACACCGGGAGCAGGCGGTAGCGCACGTCGGTGACGTGGCTCTTGGCAATCTCGAGATCGAGGACCCCTAAGAATTTCCCGTTCGAGCCGGCATTGGTGACGAGCGTGGTGCCCTTGGCGTTCCTGACCGCGACGGGCTGCGGCACTGCGTCATGGGTATGGCCGCCAAGGATCACGTCGATGCCGGTGACCCGGCTTGCGAGCTTGAGGTCGACATCCATGCCGTTATGCGACAGCAGGATCACCGCGTCGGCCTTCTTGGCGCGCAGCTCGTCGACCAGCGACTGCAGCTCGGCCTCGCGAATGCCGAACGTCCAGTCCGGCGTGAAGCGCTTCGGGTGGGCGATCGGCACGTAAGGAAAGGCCTGCCCGATCACGGCCACACGCGCGCCGCCGATCTCCTTGACAGTAGCGGGCTTGAAGACGCGCCCCGAAGCGGGGTCGAACGCCTTCGCATCGTTGAACGCGGCCTCCTCGGTCAGGAACACGTTCTGCGCCAGGAACTCGCCCTTGAAGCGCGCGAGATTGCTGCGCAGATCGGTCTCGCCATAGGTGAATTCCCAATGGCCGGTCATCGCCTCGATGCCGAGCAGGTTCGCGGCATCGACCATGTCGGCGCCGCGTGTCAGGTGGGTGAGGCCGGTGCCCTGCCAGAGATCGCCGCCGTCGACCAGCAGCGAGCGGTGCTCGCCGACATCGGCGCGCAGCTTGTCGATCAAGGTTTTCAGATGGGCGAAGCCGCCGAGCCGGCCGAAGCGCGGCGCCGACTTCTCGAAATCGATCGAGGTGAAGGCATAGGCGTCGGCGCTGTCGGCGCGAATGCCGTAGCGGTCGAGGAAAGCGCGGCCGACCAGATGCGGCGGCTTGCCCCACATCTCGCCGACGCCGAGATTGACGCTGGGCTCGCGGAAATAGACCGGCCGCAGTTGCGCATGCGTGTCGGTCAGATGCAGGATGCGCGCATTGCCGAAGCGCTCGACGTCGTAGAGGCTCGCGGTATCGGCTGCACGCGCAGTGCGGATCAGCGCGGGCGTCGCCAGCGCCGCCGCTGTCATTGCAAGGAAATCCCGGCGACGGATCGTCATCGCGCTGCCTCGGCCGCCGACAAGATTAGCGGATTTCCAGATCCTTCCACCGTTCCTTTTCCGAGGTCGCCTGGAAAATCGACGCCTTGGCAAGCGCCTCCGCCTCCTGCGCCGACTTGACCGCCTGGTCGAAATTGCCGGCCTCCGCGGCCTTCTTGGCAGCGGCGAGTGCAGCTTCGGTCGTGGTCCATTGGTTACGCAGCCGTCCCGCATCCTTCTCGGCGCTGTCGGCCGCGGCGAATGCCGCCTTGAAGTCGGCCTCGGAGGCAGCGCGCGCGGGCATCGCGGCTGCAACGACGATGATTGCGGCAAACATGATCTTTTTCATGGCTATGCTGCGGCGCTCACTCATGGCCGCGCTCCCGGCCCGGAGATGGGCAGGCCGTTCGAGACATAGGACAGATAATATTCGAGGTCGCGATATTCCTCGGATTGCGGTTCCAGCGGCACGCCGCGGATCTGGCTGTTGCAGGTGGTGAAGCGGCGGCTGATCGTGCCCATGCCGCTCCATTCCGAGCGGTAGATCGGCATCGCGTTCAGGATGCCGAGCGCCGGCGCCAAAATCTCGGCGCGGATGCGCTCGCCCGGGCTCTGCACATGGCAGCTCGCGCAGGAAAAGTTGAGCTGGCCGCGGCGGGTGTAGAAATATTCCTTGCCTTTCTCGAAGGCCTCAAGCGCGCGCGGATCGTTCGGGATCTTGATGTCGAACGGCTTGCCGCGCGACGTATAGGCCATGTACGCCGTCAGCGACGCCATCTCGTCCTTGACGTAGGAATAGGGCGTCTCGCCATTGGCTTCGCGGCACTTGTTCAGCGCAAGCTCCAAGGTGACGACCTTGCCCTCCTTCTCGTCGAAATAAGGGTAATTCTGGCGCACGCCGATGCCGCCATTCGCAAAGCAGTCGGCATAGGTCTTGCCGTTCTTGAACGGGGTTGAGAACATCTCCTTGCCGGCCTCGAGCGCGAATTCGTAAGGCGGGAACTGCTCCTTCTCCTCCCACTGCTTTCGCATGTCCTCGTTCATCGAGTAGGGACCGTTGACGAAGTCCTCGAACTTCACCTTCGGGAACTTCTTGACGAAGAAATCCTGGAACGCCTTCGCCTCGTGAGCGGGATCGACCGTGTCGGCCGCCGGCGCTGCGGAGGTCACCGCGGCGAGCGCCAGCGCGGCAGAGATAAAGGAGAGAGCAGAGCGCGGGCGCATATCACTGGATCTCTTATTGGATCTTTGCCGTCAGGCTGTCGGTCGCGCCCTTGTTGTCGACCCAGCTCACCTTGATCTCATCACCCTTGGCCGCGCCCTTGAAGGCGAACTTGACGTAGGGGTCCTTGGAAACCGCGGTGCCCCAGTCGGCCAGGAACACGGTCTTGCCCTTGTGCTCGAAAGAGAGCTGCTGAATGTAATGCGCCGGGATCAGCTCACCCTTCGAATCCTTGACGAGGCCGGTGTCCATCGGATGCTGGATCAGGGTCTGCACGTCGGTGGTGTCGCCGTTCAGGATGGCGCGGACGCGTATGCTCGATGCCATTGTCTTACTCCCTAAAGATGATTAGCCGCCGCAGCCGCCGACGGTGACCTTGACCTCTTTGGTGGCGCTGTAGAGCTTGCCGCCGGCTTCCACCAGCGCTGTCACCTTCGACGTCTTGGCCATCTTCAGCCGGTTGGCGACCGCGGGCACGGTGCCCTCGGGAATTTTGTAGGAGGCGGCCAGCGCGAACGGGTTCTCGCTGACCACAAAGGAGATCGAGGTCACGTCTGGCAGCGTTGTCGTCACCGAGATCGGCACCACGCCGCCATTCTCGGCGATCTCCGGCGCGTCGAGCTTGATCTTGTCGGAGGCCTCATGATCCTTGCCATAGAGCGCCTTGATCGCGTCCGCGGCGTTCTTTTGCTTGAACGCATCATCAGGATATTTATCGTTGGCGGCGAGCGCCGGCCACGGGCCGAGCGTGGCATGGCCGAGCCCGACCAGCGCAACCGCACTGGCGCCCTTGATGATCAGGCGGCGCGTCACCGAAGGGCCGAGGGTGGCGGTCATCTTTGCTGTCTCCAGAAAAAGAATCAGAGGGTCTGCAGGAAATCGACGACCGCGTTGATTTCCTGCTCGGTCAGGATGCGGTTGCGCCCGAACGGCGGCATCACCGTCTGCGGGTTGCGCTTGGTCTCGTCGGTGACGATCGCCATCAACTCGGCGCGATCATATTTACTCGCGAGCCCCTCGAGCTTCGGGCCGATGCTGCCGGGCAGGTCGCCGCCCTTGATCACATGGCAGGTCAGGCAATTGCCCTTGCCGCGGTCGAAAGCAAGCTTCTGGCCCTCGCTGGCTGCGGACTGCGCCCGTGCCGAGCCGGTGCAGGCTAGGCCAGTGCATGCAACGAGCGATAGCCCGAGAACCAGGGCCGATATCGAGACAGATGGTGCGGGCAAGGTGGGTTCCGAATTGTCGGCGAGCCGTCGAATTATAGGGACTCGGAAGCATAAAGGCCACCGATCCGCAATTGCGCCGTGCAGGACGGGTTAACATCTGCCGCATGGCAGGGATGCCATAGCAGGTTCGTGTCGCTATTTTCGGCCTTTCGGCAAAATTTTGCCATTGGCGGCCCGCCGGGTTAAAGCCCTTCGACAGGAGAGCGGCATGGCAGAATACGTCGTCGAATTCGGCAAGGATGGACGTCCGGCGGAGCCGGACGGGCGGCTCGACGCGGCGGCCTTTCACCGCAACCATCAGCCGATCTGGGCGGTCCTCTCGCGCCTGCTCGCAGGGCGGTCCGGCGATGTGTTGGAGGCCGGCAGCGGCACCGGCCAGCACGTGGTGCATTTTGCATCGCACACGCCCGATCTCACCTGGTGGCCGAGCGATCTCAACGAGCAGCACCTGAAGAGCATCGCGGCCTGGCGCGCGCATGCGGGCCTATCGAACATCCGCGCGCCGCATCTCATCGACCTCTCCGATCCCGACTGGTTCGCAAAGCTGCAGCAGGCGGGCGGGCCCAGCGAGCTCACCGCGATCTTCTGCGCCAACGTCGTCCACATCGCACCGTGGTCGGTTGCGGAGGGCCTGTTCGCCGGCGCCGGGCGCGCGCTCAAGCCTGGCGGGCTCTTGACGCTCTATGGTCCGTTCAAGCGCGAGGGCAAGCACACCGCGGTCAGCAACGCGGTGTTCGATACGTCCCTGCGCGAAGGCAATCCAGACTGGGGCGTGCGCGACATCGCCGATCTCAACGAGCTCGCGGTGCGCGCCGGCCTCACCTTGCGCGACACGGTCGAGATGCCCGCCAACAACATGATTCTCGTGTTCGGCCGGGCGGACTGACGCGCTGGATAGAAATCCCGATGATCGACCTCACCGCAACCGACGAGATCTCCGACGACGCGCGGGCGCGCCGCAACGTGGCGCGGCTCGCCGCGGCGCAGGCGCTGACGGGGGCCAATTCGGCCGTCATCTTCGCCACCGGCGCGATCGTCGGGGCCACCATCGCGCCCGACGTCTCCTTCGCCACCGTGCCGATCTCGATGTATGTGGTCGGCCTTGCCGCGGGCACCTTGCCGACCGGCGCGATCTCGCGCCGCTATGGCCGCCGCGTGGCCTTCATCATCGGCACCGGCTGCGGGGCGCTCACCGGCCTGCTCGGCTCATGGGCGATCCTGCACGGCTCCTTCTGGCTGTTCTGTGTCGCGACCTTCCTGGGCGGGCTCTATGGCGCGGTGGCGCAATCCTACCGCTTCGCCGCCGCCGACGGTGCCAGCGCCGCGTTCCGGCCGAAGGCGGTGTCCTGGGTGATGGCGGGCGGCATCTTTGCCGGCCTGCTTGGTCCGCAACTCGTGCAGTGGACCATGGGCATCTGGCAGCCTTATCTGTTTGCCTTCAGCTATCTGGTGCAGGCGGCGGTGGCCGTGATCGCGATGGCGATTCTGGCCGGCGTCGACCTGCCGAAGCCCGCGGCCGCAGATCTGCACGCCGGCCGCCCGCTGCTCGATATCGTGTGCCAGCCGCGCTTCGTTGCGGCGGCGCTGTGTGGTGCCATCGCCTATCCGGTGATGAACCTGGTGATGACCTCGGCGCCGCTGGCGATGAAGATGTGCGGGCTCACGGTGTCCGACTCGAATTTCGGCCTGCAATGGCACATCGTCGCGATGTACGGGCCGAGCTTCTTCACCGGCTCGCTGATCGCACGGTTCGGCGCGCCCGCGATCGTCGCGCTGGGCCTCGCCCTCGAGGCGGTCGCGGCGATGATCGGGCTCTCCGGTCTCACCGCGCCGCATTTCTGGGCCACATTGATTGTGCTCGGCATGGGCTGGAATTTCGGCTTCGTCCGCGCCTCCGCGCTGGTGCTGGAGACCCATACGGCGGCCGAGCGCAACAAGGTGCAGGCCTTCAACGATTTCCTGGTGTTCGGCATGATGGCGATCGGCTCGTTCTCGTCGGGGCAGTTGCTCGCCAATTTCGGCTGGTCGGCGGTGAACCTCGTGGTGTTCCCGCCGGTTGCGCTCGGGCTCGCGGTGCTCGCGCTCGCCTGGCACGCCAAACGCCGCGCCGCGCGGCTTGACGTGTTGCCTGAATTGCCGGAACCGATGTGATCGGGGATGCTTCGGTCGGCATCGAACCGTATGCCTTATTGGAAGTGCTAGCCGTCACCATATTGCGACAACGGCGGTGCACCCTCTCCCCTTGTGGGAGAGGGTGGATTCGATGCGAAGCATCGAAGCCGGGTGAGGGGTCTGTCTCCGCGGATGCAGACCTCTCACCCGGCGCGCATTTCGCTCCGCTCATGCGCGCCACCCTCTCCCACAAGGGGAGAGCGTACAGCGAGCGAGTGGCGATATGAGCGCAAACAACGAGATCCGGAAATGGACGCCACCACGCATCCTCCGCCTGACGAGACCTCGCTCCGCTACGAGGGTTGGCGCATCGTCGCGGTCTGTTTCCTGGTCGCGACCTTCGGCTGGGGCCTCGGCTTCTACGGCCAGAGCGTTTATCTCGCCGAGCTGCGGCGCATCCATGGCTGGCCGGCCTCGCTGATCTCGGCCGGAACCACCTTCTTCTATCTGTTCGGCGCGCTGATCGTGGTCTTCGTTGCAGAGGCGATGCGCGCCTTTGGCCCGCGCAAATGCCTGATTGCCGGTCTGCTCGCGATGGCCTGCGCGGCGGTCGCGCTCGGCCAGGTGCGCGCGCTGTGGCAGCTTTACCTGGCCGACGCGCTGCTCGCCTTCGGCTGGGCTGGCACGAGTCTCGCCATGATCACCAATACCGTCAGCCTGTGGTTCGAACAGCGGCGCGGCATGGCGATCAGCCTGGCGCTGAACGGCGCGAGCTTCGGCGGCATCGCCGGCGTGCCGCTGCTCGTGCTCGCCATCGGTCATCTCGGCTTTGCGATGACAATGACCGCGGTGGCGCTGCTGATCGTTGGGCTGGTGATTCCGGTCGTCGCGTTCAGCGTCGGCCGGCCGCCGCTGCAAGGCGCGGGACCCAAGATGGTGCTGGCGTCCGCGCAGCAGATCCGCAAGGACGCATTGCGCGATATCGCGTTCCTGTCGATCGCGATTGCTTTTGCGCTGGTGCTGTTCGCGCAGGTCGGCTTCATCGTGCACCTGATCGCCTTCCTCGATCCCATGATCGGCCGCGCGCCTGCGGCGCTCGCGCTGTCGCTGCTGACCATCATGGCGATGGCTGGCCGGGTGCTGTTCTCGGCTGTGATCGACCGCTTCGATCAGCGCCTCGCCTCGGCGCTGTCCTTCGCGAGCCAGGCGCTCGCGCTCGCCATCATCATCAATTCGCGCAGCGAGGCCCTGCTGATCGGCGCCTGCGTGGTATTCGGCTTCTCGATCGGCAATCTGATCACGCTGCCGTCCTTGATCGTGCAGCGCGAGTTCGATGCCAGCAGCTTTGGCGTGCTGATCAGCCTGATCACCGCTATCACGCAAGTCACCTACGCGTTCGGACCCGGCGTGGTCGGCGCCTTGCGCGACCTATCCGGCAGCTACACGCTGCCATTCTATGGCTGTATCGCGCTGCAACTGATTGCAGCGACGCTGATCATGGTGCGGGGACGGCCGCAGCGCCGGTTGACAGTATCTGATTGAAGGAGGCTCCATCCGCGGGCGCCTCCACCTCTCCCCAGCGGGGAGAAGTCGCGCCGTCAGGCGCGGGTGAGGGGGTGCTGCTCTCTCGATAGACCGTAACCCCTCACCCGATATGCTCGCGCTGCTCGCATATCGACCTCTCCCGATGGGAGAGGTGAACCTTCAATGCTGCTACGCCGAGACTCATCCGATAAGATTCACTTTAACTCCGAAGTCTCGCCCTCCGGCAGGCCGAACTCGAACGTGTTTAAGGTCATCGACACCATCGTGTAGTAGCCGCAGAGGCCGATGATCTCGACCACGCCGCGCTCGCCGAGCAGTGCGATCGCCTCGTCATAGAGACCCTGCGCGAGGCCATGCCCCTCGTGTAGCGACTTGGCGACGTCGTAGATCATCGCAGCCTTCGGATCGTCGAATGCGGGCGTCCGGCGGTCGCGGATGTCGTCGATGATCTTCTCGTCCAGCCCGCCCTTCAGTGCTAAGCGCTTGTGCGCCCACCATTCGTAATGCGCGGTCCAGTGTGGATTTAGCCGAACATGCTTTATGCGAGCTCGCATCAGCTCATCAGATCCCGACGCGTGCGGCCGACGATCATTCCGTGACCATCCTCCGAGACGGCGCTGCGCACCTCCTCCGGACGAGGAGCTTTTGCGCGGTTGGCTCTCAAACCCTCATGGTGAGGAGGCGCCTGAAAGCGCCGTCTCGAACCGTGAGGGCCCTGAGCTAACAGACGATCCGGCGATCGTGCATGACGATACCGATCATCAGCAGCGTAGGTACCTCATTGATAAGGCGATAGAATTTCTGACTGCGCGTGTTGCGGTCGGCAGCGAAATCCTTCATCCAGCGGGTGCGCGCCGTGACCAGGATCGCGATCTCCGACAGTTTTGGCGGGAACATCGTGTTGAAGCGGAGCTGCTCGCCGAGTCGGGTCGCGTGGCGCGCCATGTCAGGACTGTTGAGCCAAGCCATCATCGGCGCCGGCGCCGAGCCGCGCTTGCCCGCGACCGCCTCGTCATAGATGGCCTTCTGGTCCGGGCTCATTCCGTCCGGCGAAAGCAGCTTGATGCGCATGGCGTTTCCTCACCCTGTTTTCGTTCATCGACATTGAATTTCGTAGGTAGCTGAGGTTACCTCAGTCTCAAGCAATATCGACACCGGAAACGCGGGAGGCGGCCCATGGCCGATCTGGACAAATTTCGCAGCGAGACACGCGCCTGGCTGGAGGCCAACTGCCCGCCAGAGATGCGCACGCCGATGACCTCCGAGGAGGACACCTTCTGGGGCGGCCGCAACGCCAAGTTCTCGTCGGAGCCGCAGCGCATCTGGTTCGAGCGCATGCGCGACAAGGGCTGGACCGTGCCGCATTGGCCAAAAGAATATGGCGGCGGCGGGCTCGATGGCGAGGAGGCCAAGATCGTGCGCCAGGAGATGGCGGCGATCGGCGCGCGGCCGCCGCTGACCTCGTTCGGCATCTCCATGCTGGGGCCGGCGCTGCTGAAATACGGCACCGACGAACAGAAGAAGGAGCACCTGCCGAAGATCACGGCGGGGCTGATCCGCTGGTGCCAGGGCTATTCCGAGCCGAACGCGGGCTCCGATCTCGCTTCGCTGCAGACGCGCGCCGAGAGTGATGGTGATGATTACATCATCAACGGCCAGAAGATCTGGACCTCCTACGCCAATTACGCTGACTGGATCTTCTGCCTGGTCCGCACGGACCCCGCGGCGAAGAAGCATGACGGCATCAGCTTCATCCTGTTCGACATGGCCTCACCGGGCGTATCGACCCGGCCGATCCTGCTCATCTCCGGCCGCTCGCCGTTCTGCGAGACCTTCTTCGACAATGTCCGCGTGCCGAAGTCGCATGTCGTGGGCCAGGTCAATCGCGGCTGGGACGTTGCGAAATACCTGCTGCAGCACGAGCGCGCGATGATCTCCGGCATGGGCGAGCGCGGCGTCGGTCGCCCCTTGGGCCAGATCGCCGCCGACTCGATCGGCACCGACGCGCAAGGGCGGCTCGATGATGCGAACTTGCGCGCGCAAATCGCGAGCTTCGAGGTGGATGAAGCGGCGCTCGCCGCCGCGGCCGAGCGTATGGTCGATCTCGCCAAAGCCGGCCAGGCGCATCCGGCGTTCTCCTCGGCGATGAAATATTATGGCACCGAGCTCAACAAGCGCCGCTACGAGATCTTGATGTCGGCAGGCGGCATCGACGCGCTGGAATGGGAGAGCAAGCGCTCCCGCGAGGGCGCGAGGGCGCGCGCCTGGCTGCGCACCAAGGCGAACTCGATCGAAGGCGGCACGTCCGAGGTGATGCTCGGCATCGTCGCCAAGCGCATCCTGGATCTGCCGGGGGCGTAGTTTCTCGTCCGTCATTCCGGGCTCGCCCTACCGGCACCCCGGAATGACGATCACAATGTAGACTGAGCACGTTGTTCGAGAACTGGAATCGTCCATGCCTCTCCTCCTCACCGAAGAACAATCCATGCTGCGCGACAGCGCGCGCGGGCTGATCAGCGACAAGGCACCGGTGGCGCACTTACGCAAGCTGCGCGACGACCGCGATGCAGTCGGCTTTTCTCGCGAACTGTGGGCGACCTTTGCCGAGATGGGCTTTGCCGGCCTGCTCATTCCGGAGGAGCATGGCGGCAGCGGGCTCGGCGCCGTCGAGGCCGGCGTCGTCATGGAAGAGATCGGCCGCACCTTGATGCCCTCGCCATTCCTTGCGACCTCGGTGCTATCAGCGTCAGCGCTGACGCGCGGCGGTTCTGCCGCGCAGAAGTCGGAGCATCTGCCGAAGATCGCCACCGGCTCGCTGCTTGCTGCGCTCGCAATCGACGAGGGCACAAAACATCGTCCGCTGAACATCGCGATGCAGGCCGTTCGCTCCGGCAACGGTTTCAAACTCAACGGCGCCAAGGCGCTGGTGGTCGACGGCCATGTTGCGAATCTCCTGATCGTGGCCGCACGCAGCGCCGGCGCGGCCGGCGAGCGCGAGGGGTTCACGCTGTTCCTGGTCGATCCCAAAGCCAAGGGCGTCGCCGTCGAGCGCACGGTGATGGTCGATGCGCACAACGCGGCGCGCATCAGCTTCGACAATGTCGAGGTTGACGCCGACCACGTGCTCGGCGAGATCGACAATGGCTACGCTCTGCTCGATGGCGTGCTCGATCTCGGCCGGGGCGCGGTCGCCTCGGAAATGGTGGGCCTGAGCGAGGAGGTGTTCGGCCGCACCGTCAGCTATCTCAAGGAGCGCAAGCAGTTCGGCAAAGCGATCGGCGAATTCCAGGCGCTGCAGCACCGCGCCGCGCAGCTCTATATCGAGATCGAGATCACCCGCGCCGCGGTGCTCAAGGCGCTGCAGGCGATCGACACCAATGCACCGAATGCCGCCTCAAGTGTCGCGGTCGCCAAGGCCCGCGCCGGCACGTCGGCCACCCGCGCGGTGCAGGAAGGCGTGCAGATGCATGGCGGCATGGGCATGACCGACCAGTTCGACATCGGCTTCTTCATGAAGCGCGCGCGGGTCTGCGAGGAGCTGCTCGGCGACGCCAACTATCACGCCGACCAGCTGGCGCGGATGCGGGGTTATTAGGGCATCGTATCCAAGCTCTCAACTGTCGTCCCGGGCAAGCGAAGCGCAGACCCGGGACCCATAACCACCGATACCAGCGTTGTGCCGCGCTGGAGCTACATCTCGCTTCTTCGCCGATTGCGGTGGTTATGGGTCCCTGCTTTCGCAGGGACGACAGCGAGTGATTGTAGGATGGGTTGAGCGCAGCGATACCCATCATCTCTCCGCGCGCGTTGATAAAAGTGATGGGTATCGCTGCGCTCAACCCATCCTACGAACTACTGGAACGCCACCTCGGCAAAGCTGCGCAGCTTGCGCGAATGCAGGCGCTCGGACTTCTCGTGCTTCAGCCGCTCGAGCGCGCGCAGGCCGATCTCGAGATGCTGGCCGACGCGCTGGCGGTAGAACTCGCTGGCCATGCCCGCGAGCTTGATCTCGCCGTGCAGCGGCTTGTCGGAGACGCAAAGCAGCGTGCCGTAGGGCACGCGGAAGCGATAGCCATTGGCGGCGATCGCGGCCGATTCCATGTCGAGAGCGACGGCGCGCGATTGCGACAGCCGCCGGATGACTGCGGGGCCGCCGATCTCCCAATTGCGGTTGTCGACGCTGGCGACGGTGCCGGTGCGCATCAGCCGTTTCAGCTCGAAGCCCGAAAGCCCGGTGACATCGCCAACGGCGCCTTCCAGTGCAACCTGCATCTCGGCCAGCGCGGGGATCGGCACCCATAACGGCAGCTCGTGATCGAGCACATGGTCCTCGCGGACATAGCCATGCGCCAGCACGTAGTCGCCGAGCCGCTGCGTGTTGCGCAGGCCCGCGCAGTGTCCGAGCATCAGCCACGCATGTGGCCGCAGCACCGCAACGTGATCGGTGACGTTGCGCGCGTTCGACGGGCCGATGCCGACATTGATCAGGGTGATGCCCTGATACCCCGGCTCGACCAGATGATAGGCCGGCATCTGCGGCGTGCGGGCGGGCACCGTTCCGGTGGTGCCGCCGCCCAGGCGCTGGCTCTGCGTGATGACATTGCCGGGCGCGACGAAGGCATCGGGACCGGCCTGGCCCGAGGCGAGCCGCTGCAGGCATAGTTGCTGGAACGCGTCGATGTAGAACTGATAGTTGGTGAAGATCACGTAGTTCTGGAAATGCTCCGGGTCCGTGCCGGTGTAGTGGTAGAGTCGGCGCAACGAGTAGTCGACCCGCGCGGCGCGGAACAGCGACAGCGGCTCGGGATCGTCGGGCGCAAGCTCGAATGTGCCGTCGGCGATGGCATCGTTCATGACCGCGAGATTCGGCGTGTCGAACACGTCGCGCAGCGAGCGCATCACCAGAGCCGGATCGTCATTGCTGCGCGCGCCCTCGATGTTGATGTCGCGCCGATAGGCGAAATGCAGCGGGATCGGCTCGCCCGAGACGCCGATCTCGACCGGCCGGCCATGATTCTCGATCAGCAGCCGAATCTGCTCGGTCAGATAGACCCGAAACAGGTCGGGTCGTGTCACGCTGGTTTGGTGCACGCCGGGACGCGCGACGAAGCCATAGGAGAGGCGCGAATCGACCCGCGCATGCGTCGAGGTCGTGATCCGGACGAACGGATAGTGCGCGCGCAGGCGCGTTCCGAACGTCGCGCCATTGGCATATTGCTCGAAATGATCGCGCAGGAACTTGGTATTGCGCTCATAGATCTCTTCGAGCCGGGCGACGGCCGCCGCGGCGTCGGTGAAGGCTTCGGTGGTGAAGGCTTGCGGTGTCTGAATGCCTGTTGTCATGGGCGGAACGTGTTTGCTTGAGGATTGCTCGGCCTGATGATTCAGGAGTGTAGCACAGGCGCGCGATGTGCGGTTGGTGGTGCGAAGAGCCCGGCTGCCTCTGATCCCTCGTGTGGGGAACGAAGGCAAGTTTCCGGTGAGACGCCTAAGCGCCGCAACATCGTCGGTGTCGTCCCGGGCAAGCGCTTAGCGCGCCGACCCGGGACCCATACTCACCGCATTACGTTTTGCGAAGGCTGGAGCGACATCTACTTTTTGCAACGGCTCTTGGTGGATCTGAGTCCCGCCGTGCGCCGGTCGACGGTAGAGTGTGGCCATACACGCGCCTGGAGGTACCGAACGGGCAAGCACGCATGCGAGCCATGCACAAATTGCCCGTCGTGTTAACTTGTCGCAGGCGGTGCGACTTGCCTCGTCGGGCAAATCACTCGGATACTTCCGGCCGTCTCGACCCGATACGAGGGGCGTTTCGCGATCGTCACGAACGTTGGGTCGAAGATGCGATGGCGTGTCGGAATTGCAGCGCGCATTTCGCGAGCGGACGAACAGTTCTGAGAGGACGGCGAAATCGTATGGTCCTGGCATCCCGGTGCTGATGCCTGCGCAATGCGCGGAGCGCGCATTGTCGCAAACGGGGGCAAGACAGCCGATCCCCGGGGAGAGTACGTATAAGCGGTAACACCATCGCGCAGGGAAGGCCGGGTTGTCTCGGCTGAGCCTGTGGTTCCTGCCCCGTGCATTTTCTCACGCACGGGGGCCGCGGGTGCCAGCCGGCATCCGGTCTTCCCTGCGCCCTCTATCTCAGGAGGGTCAAATTGACGGATATAGCTCGGGCGTATCACGCCGCGAGATCGCGGAGGCTCGTCTCTATGTTGTTTGACATGTGAATCTGCGACCGTGCTGGAACGCAATGCGTGTCGCTCACGCGAGCAGGGTGGACGCGGCCGGGTGATGGCGCGCACTGCTCGGGCTCGCCGAGTGCAAAATTGGGATGAAAAATGGGCGCGGACTGCTATCCGATCCGCCTGATCGCCAGCACCTCGCTGCCGCTCGCATTGATGCGCGCGATGGCGCCACGCAAGCTCTCGATCGCGGTTGCCATGTGAAACGCGTTGGCGTGCACGATCGTCTCGGCATCGCGCACGATCGCGACGTGGCCCTTCCAGAAGATCAAGTCGCCACGCTGCGGCTTGCGCGCTTCCTCATCGGACAACGCACGCCCGAGGGCAGCAAGCTGCATGTCGCTGTCGCGCGGGCAGGCGATGCCGGCTGCATTCAGCGAGATCTGCACCAGGCCGGAGCAATCGATGCCGAGACTGCTCTTGCCACCCCAAAGATAGGGCGTGCCGATGAAACGCTCGGCGACCGCGACATAGTCGGGCTCGATTGCACCAAGCGGAGCGACGTGTTGCTTCGGCACGAACCAGCCCTCCGAGGTCACAGCGAAGCTGTCGTCCTCACGGGTGACGATGACTTGCGAGCCCAGCACCAGGGTCTCGGCCGGCGGCAGCTTGATCGATGGTCCGGGAAACGCGAAGGTCCTGATAGCGCTGACTTTGTGCGTCGGCGACATTGCCGGCCTTGCGAGCGCGGCCTCCGGCAGCCAGCCGACATAGTTGTCGGCTTCGAGTTGGCCCCAGGCCCAGCCCTCACTGTCGCGATCGTAGATGGCGACGCGTTCGCCGCGCAGCGCCTGGGTCAACAGGCCCGCGCCTGCGAACGGCCGCTCGCGCACCGGCGCGATCGCATCGGACACCACGAAGGTCTCGCCCTCGACGAAGCGCACCGCTTCCACCTGGCCCTCGAGGAATTTGGCGGCGATGTCGCCGCGAGCCGGCGTCAGGCGCGGATCAGCCATAGCGTTCGCTCAAGAGCTTGTAGAGCGCACGCGCGCCCTGGCATTCGCCGCCTTCGGGACGGCCGGGCTTTGCCGAGGGCGTCCAGGCGAAGATGTCGAGATGCAGCCAGCTCCTGGCGTGCTCGACGAAGCGCTGCAGGAACAGCGCGCAGGTGATCGAGCCGGCGAAGCCGCCTGACGGCGCGTTGTTGATGGTGGCGACCTTGGAATCGAGCCAGGAATCGTAAGGCGCCCACAGCGGCATCCGCCACAGCGGATCGTGCTCGGCCATCGCACAGCGCGCGACGTCCGCGGCGAGTGCCTCGTCCCGGGTGTAGAACGGCGGCAGATCAGGTCCGAGCGCGACGCGGGCGGCGCCCGTCAGCGTGCCCATGTCGATCAGAAGTTCGGGCGTCTCTTCGTCGGCGAGCGCCAGCGCGTCGGCGAGGATCAGCCGTCCCTCCGCATCGGTGTTGCCGATCTCGACCGTGATGCCCTTGCGTGAGCGGAAGACGTCGAGCGGACGGAAGGCATTGCCGGCGACCGCGTTCTCGACCGCGGCGATCAGCACGCGCAGGCGCACCTTCAGCCCGGCGTCCATCACCATCTGCGCCAGCGCCAGCACGTTCGCCGCGCCGCCCATGTCCTTCTTCATCAGCAGCATGCTGCTCGATGGCTTGAGATCGAGGCCGCCGGTGTCGAAGCAGACGCCCTTGCCGACCAGCGTCACCTTGGGATGCGAGGCGTCACCCCAGACGATCTCGATCAGCCGTGGCGCGCGCGGCGAGGCCATGCCGACGGCGTGGATCAGTGGAAAATTCTGTCGCGTCAGCTCGTCGCCGACGATGGAATTGAATTGCGCGGCATGGCGCCCGGCGAGCTGCTTCGCGGCGGCCTCGAGCTCGGCAGGGCCCATGTCGTTGGACGGCGTGTTGATGAGGTCGCGGGCAAGTGTGGCGGCCTCCACCATGCGCGTCAGCTCCGCGGCATCGACATCGTCAGGCGGCACCAGCCTGACCTCGGGCGCGTCGCCCTTGCGATAGCGGGTGAAGCGATAGCTGCCGAGCGCAAAGCCGAGCGCGGCGAGGCGGGCATCATGCGGGCCGTTGGCGAAGCGGTAGGTTCCCGCCGGCAGCAGGCCGGGCAGACTGCCGGCGCGGAACGGGTCGCGATGGCGTGCGGTATCGTCCTCGAGGCCGAACAGCACCTGCGCGATCCGGCCTTCGGCTGAGGGCAGGATCAGGACGGCGCCCGGTTTGGCGGCATAGCCATTGGCGTCGGCGAATTGCCGCTCCAACGCAGGCAATGAATCGCGGATCGCGGGCCAGCTTGCCTTGGTGGCGAAGGTGATAGGGATGGCCGACGACGTGGTCGCGGTCTCAAAGATCGATGGCATGCCGGATGAGGTCCTTCGGGCAGGCAGAGCGGATTCGGACTGCAGTTTGCAGAGTTTGGCCGCGGCTGCAATCGCTCGCCACCGCACTATGTCAGGTTCCGGGCGCATGATGGCAGCCCAAAATGGCTGATGAAAGGACGCGGGTCATGATCCTTGAAACCTATCTGCGATGCTTCGTCGACGCCGGCGCCCTCGATCATACCGTCGCGTTCTACAAGGCGCTGCTCGGTGGCGAGCAGACGCTGCGCTTTGCCTATCCCGAAACCGGGCTCGAGCTTGCCGCGGTGTCGTCGCCGCGCCTGTCGGTGCTGGTGATCGCGGGCGAGGCTAGCCGGCGCAAGCCGTTCGAGGCGACGGTGCTGACCATCAAGGTGTCGAGCCTTGCGCATTACGCGGACATTCTGCGCGCAAACGGCGCCGTGCAGCTCGATCCGATCCAGCGAACGCCGGTCGGGCAGAAGATGCGCTACCGGCACGCCGACGGGCTTACGATCGAATATGTCGAGCACGACGCGTGACGCCGGAGACATCCGGACAAGCTTCGAGGCCGGCAGGAATGGCAGCGTTAACCCGCCGTTAGCGTTAACCGTTTATTGCTGGCGCAATCGGGTTCGGCCCGTTCGCTTTGCAAAAGTCCGTGTGACATGCGTCAGCAGCCCCATTTCGTCAGGCTTCTCTCATCAGTTGCGCTGATCGCCGTCATCGCGGCTGGTCTTGGCGGTTGCCAGACCATGTCCGATGTCACAGGCTCGCTCGGCATGAGGTCGGAGTCGCCGCCACCGGCTTCGCCGCAGCGCGCGGTCGAAGTCTACGGCGATCGCTATCGCGCCAATCCCAGGGATGCCGACGCCGCTGTCGCCTATGGCCAGGCATTGCGCGCCAACGGGCAGCGCGAGCAGGCGGTTGCCGTACTCGAGCAGGCGACGCTGGCCAATCCCGGCAACAAGGCGGTGCTTGCGGCCTATGGCCGGGCGCTTGCCGACAACGGCAATTTCAAGCTGGCATTCGACGTGCTGTCCAAGGCGCACACGCCCGCCAATCCGGATTGGCGGATCCTGTCGGTGCAGGGCACCGTTCTCGACCAGATGGGGCGTCACGACGAAGCGCGGCGCTACTACGACAGCGCGCTCAAGATCGCGCCCGGCGAGCCGACCGTGCTGTCCAATCTCGGCATGTCCTACATGCTCTCTAAGGATCTGCCGAAGGCGGAAGAAGCGTTGCGCCAAGCCTATGCGTCGCAGAAGGCGGACGCGCGCGTCAGGCAGAATCTCGCGCTCGTGGTCGGCCTGCAGGGCCGCTTCGGCGAGGCCGAGAGCATTGCCAAGGCCGACCTGCCGCCCGATGAGGCGGCAGCAAATGTCGCCTATCTCAAGGAGATGCTGAAGGGCGGCAATAACAGGCCGCAGCCCGGCCGCGGCAACGTTCCGATGGCCTCGCTGGCTCAGCCCGAGTAATCCGAACTCTCATCGAGAGAGCAGGCGGCGGCAGGTCTCGACGAACACCTCGGCGCCGGTGACGATGTCATCATCCGCGGTGTTCTCGGTCCAGTGATGACTGATGCCGCCGATCGAGGGCACGAACAGCATGCCGGCCGGCATGATCGCGGAAAGAAACTGCGCGTCGTGACCGGCGCCGCTCGGCATGCGCAGTGACTTGCCGGCGGCCAGGCTCGCGCTCGCCGCCTCGATCGCATCCTGGAAGTTGCCGTCCATCAGTGCCGGCGCCCCTCGCCTGAGACGTTCGACAGCAACCTTACAGGGCCCCCTCGCGGTGGCCTCAGTGGCCATCTCATGCAGCAGCCGTTCCAGCCGGTCGATCACGGCAGGATCGTCGTCGCGCATCTGGAATAGCATTTCGGCGCGGCCGGGAATGATGCTCGGCGCACCCGGATCGAGGGTGATGCGGCCGGTGGTCCACACGGTGCGCAGGCCGCAGGCGGTCGGAAAGCGCTCGTCGATCGCGACGCAGAATTTCGCCAGCGCCAGGCCTGCGTCCTTGCGGATCGCCATCCGCGTCGTGCCGGCATGGTTCTGCTCGCCGGTGAAAGTGATGCGGTACTGCCAGATGCCGACGATCGAGGTGACGATCCCGATCTTGAGGCGCTCGCGTTCCAGCGTCTCGCCCTGCTCGATATGCGCCTCGAGATAGCCGATGTGCCGGCCGCGCTCGGCGGTCAGGCGCGGCCGACCTGCGAGACCGGCACGGGCCAGCGCCTCTCGCATCGGCTCCTGGTCGGTCCGGTTGCGCGCGGCGTCGATCTCGGCCTCGCCAACCTCGCCGACATAGGAGCGGCTGCCGAGGAAACTGCCGAAATGCCCCTCCTCGTCGCACCAGGACGCCACCTCGACGGCACCATTGATTGAAGGATCGGGATTGAGCACGCGCGCGGCTTCGAGCGCATAGACCACGCCGAGCGGGCCGTCGAGCCAGCCGGCGTAGTTCTGGCTCTCCAGGTGCGATCCCGCCAGCAGCTTGCGTCCCGGCTTGGTGCTGGTGCCGAGCACATTGCCGATGCCGTCGATGGTGGCCGCGAGCTGCGCCTCAGGCAGGCGCTGCTCCAGCCAGCGCAGCGACGCCAGATGGGGCTCGGAGAAGGTCGGTTTGTGGACGCCGGTCTTGTAGGTGCCGAAGCCGCGGAGCGTGTTGAGATCGGCAAGGACGCGTGCGCCGTCAGCGCGGGGATGGTCGGACATGGAGCAAACCTCGATCATGCTCCATAACGATTGGCAGGATGCAGCCGCATCCCGCAAGCTGATTCTTTGCGCGCCGGTGTTCCGGCGCCTGCCCAGCACGGGCCGCTACTGCATCGCGGCGACCTTGATTCCGGTCGGTCCGAGAATCACCACGAACAGCACCGGCAGGAAGAACACGATCATCGGCACCGTGAGCTTCGGCGGCAGCGCGGCCGCCTTCTTCTCCGCCTCGTTCATGCGCATGTCGCGATTTTCCTGCGCCATCACGCGCAAGGATTGGCCGAGCGGGGTGCCGTAGCGCTCGGACTGCTGCAGCGCGAGGCAGACCGACTTGACGCCGTCGAGACCGGTGCGCTTCGCCAGGTTCTCATAGGCGATCTTGCGGTCCTGCAGGTAGGACAGCTCGGCGGTGGTCAGCGTGAACTCTTCCGACAGCGCGATCGACTGGCTAGCGATCTCGGTCGAGACCTTGCGGAAGGCGGCCTCGATCGACATGCCGGATTCGATGCAGATCAGGAGCAGGTCGAGCGCGTCGGGGAAGGCGCGGCGGATCGAGAGCTGACGTTTGGAGATCGCGTTGCGCAGGAACAGCATCGGGGCCTGCAGGCCGGCATAGGCCGCGCCGACGCAGATGCCGATCTTGACCGGCAGGGTTTTTTGCAGGTGGGAGATCACGAAGACGTACAGCACGGCGCCGATGAAGAGCACGATCGGCGTCACTGCGCGGGCGAACAGGAAGGTGACGTAGGGCGCCTGGCCGCGATAGCCGGCCATGACAAGCTTTTCGCGGGCGGCCTCCTGCGCCAGCCATTTGGTCAAGTTGAAGTCCTCGACCACGCGCGACACCAGCTGCTTGGGCGTCTGGCGCAGCGAGACCTTCTCGCCGGCGTTCATCCGCTCGCGCTCGCGCTGGCGAATCCGTTCGCGCTCGCTGGCCACCGCCTTCATGCGCTTGTTGAGGTTTTCGCCGGCGAACAGCGGCATGACCAACGTATAGACCGTTGCGGCCGCCGCGATGGCGGCGAACAGCATGGTCATGAAATGCGGGTCATGAAGCTTGGCGGAGAGAAGATCGATCATGACGCGCCCCTAGAAGTCGAAGTTGATCATCTGTTTCATGACGAAGATGCCCATCGACATCCAGATCAAGCAGCCGACAAGCATCAGCTGGCCCGTGGGGTGGGTCCACAGCAGCGAGATGTAGTCGGGCGTAGTGAGATAGACCAGGAACATCACGATCGGCGGCAGCGAGCCGATGATGCCGGCAGAGGCCTTGGCTTCCATCGACATCGCCTTGATCTTCTCGGACATTTTTTTGCGGTCGCGCAGCACCTTTGACAAATTGCCCAGTGCTTCGGACAGATTGCCGCCGGACTTCTGCTGGATGGCGACAACGATGCCGAAGAAGTTCGCCTCCGGCACCGGCATGCGCTCGTAGAGCCGTGCGCAGGCCTCGCCGAGCGGCATGCCGATGGCCTGGGTTTCGATGATGGCGAGGAATTCGCTGCGCAGCGGCTCCGGGGAATCGGCGGCGACCACCTTGATCGACTCGAACAGCGGCAGGCCGGCCTTGATGCCGCGGACGATGACGTCGACAGCGTCGGGCAGCGCCTTGAGAAACGCTTTTTCGCGGCGCTTTTTCAGGAAGCCGAGCAGCCAGCGCGGCAGACCGAAGCCCGCGGCAAAGCCGAGGCCGAGCGAGCCGAGCGGACCGCCGCCGGCGAAGAATGCGCCGACAAGCACCACCGCGCCGAAGATGCCGGAGATGATCCAGAATTTCTGCGTCGACCAGTCGAGGCCGGCCTGCGTGATGCGGACGCCGAGCGAGACTCTGTTCTGCTTCTGGGCGCGCGCTTCGAGGTCCTTGAGCGAGGATTCGACCTGTTCGCGGCGCGAGCGCTGAGTCTTCTCGGCCTGTCGCGCCACGGGCTCCTGCTTGGCGACCGAGCTGCGACGCTGCTCGGCCTTCCGCTCGCCCGACAGCAGCGGATAGAGGAACACCCAGCAGACGCCGCCGATCGCCGTGGCGGCGAGGAAGGCCAGCGCGAGAACCTGCATATTCATGGCCGTCTCCCTTAGTCCTTGCTGGCGACCTCGGCGGCGTCGAGCGCCGCGGCGAGCCGCTTCTCCTCGCCGTAGTAACGCGCACGATCCCAGAAGCGCGGTCGACCGATGCCGGTCGAGCGGTGCCGGCCGATGATCTTGCCGTTCGCGTCCTCGCCGATCATGTCGTAGAGGAAGATGTCCTGGGTGATGATGGTGTCGCCTTCCATGCCCATCACCTCGGTGATGTGGGTGATGCGGCGGGAGCCGTCGCGCAGGCGTGCAGCCTGGATGATGACGTCGATCGAAGCGCAGATCATCTCGCGAATGGTACGAGAAGGAAGCGAAAAGCCGCCCATGGTGATCATGGATTCGCAACGCGACAAAGCTTCGCGCGGATTGTTGGCGTGCAGCGTGCCCATCGAGCCGTCATGGCCCGTGTTCATGGCCTGCAGCAGGTCGAAGGCTTCGGGGCCGCGGACCTCGCCGACGATGATGCGTTCGGGACGCATACGCAGGCAGTTGCGCACCAGCTCGCGCATCGTGACCTGACCTTCGCCCTCGATGTTGGGGGGTCGCGTTTCCAGCCGCACCACATGAGGCTGCTGCAACTGGAGCTCGGCGGCGTCCTCGCAGGTGATCACGCGCTCGTCGTGGTCGATATAATTGGTTAGGCAGTTCAGCAGCGTGGTCTTGCCCGAGCCGGTACCGCCTGAGATCAGCACGTTGCAGCGGCTGCGGCCGATGATCTGCAGGATCTCGGCGCCTTCCGGCGTGATTGCGCCGAACTTGACGAGCTGATCGAGCGTCAGCTTGTCCTTCTTGAACTTACGAATGGTGAGCGCCGGGCCGTCGATCGCCAGCGGCGGCACGATGGCGTTGACGCGCGAGCCGTCGGCGAGGCGGGCGTCGCAGATCGGCGAGGATTCGTCGACGCGACGGCCGACCTGGCTGACGATGCGCTGGCAGATATTAAGGAGCTGCTGATTGTCGCGGAAGCGGATGCCGGTGCGCTGAATCTTGCCGGCGACTTCGATGTAGACGACGCCCGCACCGTTGACCATGATATCCGCGATGTCGTCACGCGCAAGCAGCGGCTCGAGCGGACCGTAACCGAGGACGTCGTTGCAAATGTCGTCGAGCAGCTCTTCCTGCTCGGCGATCGACATCACGATGTTCTTGATCGCGATGATCTCGTTGACGATGTCGCGGATTTCCTCGCGCGCCGACTCGCCGTCGAGCTTGGCGAGCTGGGCGAGGTCGATCGCCTCGATCAGCGCACCGAAGATCGTCGCCTTGACCTGATAGTAATTATCGGAGCGCCGTGTCTCGACCACCGGCGGCGGAGGAGGCGGCTGCCGGGTCGGCGCGAGCGGCGGCGAGGCCATCGCCGGCGTTGTCGCCGCACGAACGGGGGCGCTCGCCGCCAGAGGGGCGGGTTCGGGGGCCGGTGCCGGCGCGGCGGGCCGCAGGGCCCTGGTGTCGCCGTCTAATCCGCTACGCTTACCAAACACGACTTAGCACTCCACGCAGTAGCTATTTCGACCGCAGTTTCTCGATCAGCGGGCTCAGGAAAGAGCCTTTCGGCTTCTTGGTCTCGCTGCGGCCGGTGAGACGTTGCGCCATATGGAGAAACATCTCGGTGGTCTTGTGATTGGCGGAGATCTCCGCGATCATCTGGCCATTGTTCGCCGCGGCTCCGAAGATCTGGGGTTCGAACGGGATCGTCGCGATCGGCTGACTCTCGATCGCCTTGGCGAATTCGCCTGCATTGATCTCCGGACGTTTCGGGATGCCGACCTGATTGAGACAGTAGAGCGGCATGCGGTCATTCGGGCGTGCCGCCTTCAAGAGGTCGAAGATGTTCTTGGTGTTGCGCAGCGAAGCGAGATCGGGTGCCGCAACGATCAGGATATCGTCAGCCCCGATCAATGCGCGCTTGGTCCAGCCCGCCCATTGATGAGGAATGTCGAGCACGATGCAGGGCATCGTGGCGCGCAGCGTGTCGAAGATCGCGTCGAACGCCTCGGTGCCGAAATCGTAGACCCGATCGAGTGTCGCCGGCGCCGCCAGCAGGCTTAGGTGATCGGTGCACTTCGACAGCAGGCGATCCATGAACGCAGTGTCGATGCGGTCCGGCGAGAACACCGCGTCCGCGATCCCCTGCGGCGGATCCTGGTTGTAGTCCAGACCCGCAGTGCCGAAGGCGAGATCGAGATCGGCGACCACGGAATCCATCGCCAAGTCCCGTGCGATCGCCCAGGCCACGTTGTGTGCGATGGTCGAGGCGCCGACGCCGCCCTTGGCTCCGACGACGGCAACGATGCGACCGACGGCCTTGGCTTCAGGCGCCGAGAACAGGTTGCAGATCGAGCGGACGACGTCGAGCGGCGTCACCGGTGCCAGCACGTAGTCGCTGACGCCCCTGCGCACCAGCTCCCGATACAGCGTGACATCGTTGACGCGGCCGATCACCACGACACGGGTGCCGGGGTCGCAGACGGTCGCGAGCTGGTCGAGGCCGGCCAGGATGTCGGAGCGGGCGTCGGTCTCCAGGACGATGACGTTCGGCGTCGGCGCGGAACGGTAGGCCTCGATCGCAGCGGCCATGCCGCCCATCTGCACCTTGAGATGGGCCTTGCCGAGCCGACGGTCCTCGCCGGCAGCCTGCACGGTGGCGGCGGTCTCGACGGTGTCGCAGAAGGCCTGCACCGACACGCGCGGCGCAGGTGCGATGTGATCGGCGGCCGGCGGCGGCAGGACGTCCGTCTGCTCCTCTTTGGTCTGTCGGGCGTAGCTGATCATTGACCTACACTGCTCAGTTTGGCCTTGTCGGCTTCGGGATAAGTCACAGAAGTTGCCGTTGCCTTGCGGTATTTCTCGAATTGTGCCGTCCGCCGTTCGGTATAGGGCGGTGTCTCAGCCCGCGGCTGCACCAGGTCGGCCGGGTTGTCGACCATCGCAGCCATGTTGCGCTGATAGGCGCAGCCGAAATTGTAGTAGGAGCGGTTCTCGAAATAGCTCTTGTTCTTGATCGAAGGACCAAGATCCTCCGGCCAGACCCCACAGGGGCCCGCCGTCGCCGTCATCCGGGGATAGCTCAGGCGGATGGCGGCGAGCTGATGCGGGTCCTTCGGCTTATAGCTGCGCACGGTGACGCCGCGCGGCGGCACGCCGGCCGACGCGAACAGGGACCGGATCTCGCGCATCGTGTCCGCCGCCGCCCGCGCGTTCGGAGTGTCGACCGGCACGTCGGCGCTGATCGCACCGGTGCCTTCGTGCATCCAGGTCCGCGCCAGACCCATGACGTCGGCACGCTGCTCGGCGGTCAAGCCGCCCCGACCTTGACCGACGAAAACCACGATAGAGTCGTTGCTTTCCTGGACCGCGATCGGATGACGCTGCCGGTAATCCTCCGGTATGCTCGCGGTCACGACGGCGTCGTTGGTGTGGTTGCAGGCGCCGAGCGCCACCGCAAGTCCGGTCAGGACCAAGGCCATGCGCAGGCGCTGGTTGCGAGCGCGGGAATAACTTTCTGTCATAGGTGCAAATCCTCGTCCCAAGCTCAGTCCGTGATGAAGCCGTAAGTGCCGCGGTAGGAGCGTCCGGCTTCGGTGCGGCCGGGCACGCCATAGATGCGGTTGATGTTGCCGAGCAGCTCGGCTTGCGGATCAGAGGCGGCGGCGAAGCCGTCATCCGGGCGCGACAGGTCCTTTTGCGCGACCGCGCGCACGACATAGGGCGTCACCAGCACCATCAGCTCGGTCTGGTTGTTGACGAAGTCGCGGCTGCGGAACAATGCGCCAAGGACGGGCAATTGCATCAGGCCCGGCATGCCGTTGACCGCGAGCTTGGTCTGATTCTGGATCAGGCCGGCCATCGCCATCGCGCCGCCGGAGGGAATCTCCAGCGTCGTTTCCGCGCGGCGAGTCTTGATGGCGGGGATGGTGAGCGAGTTCGTGCTGGACGAGGAGACCGCCTGCGACACGGTGATCGCGTTGTCGTTCGACAGCTCGGAGACCTCGGTCATGACCCGCATCGATATGCGGCCCTCGCTCATTACCACGGGCGTGAAGTTGAGCGAGATACCGAACTTCTTGAAGCTGATCTGTGTGGTACAGACATGCGTGGTGGGATCGCAGGAATAGCCAGCCGGAATAGGGAACTCGCCGCCCGCGATGAAGGTCGCAGATTCACCCGATATCGCGGTGAGGTTTGGCTCGGCCAGCGTCCGGATCACGCCTGCGCTCTCCATCGCCCGCAGCGTGGCGGTGACCGACGGCGTTGCGCCGAGCGCCGCGCTGACGGCGTTACCGGAGACGAGGTTCTTGCCGTTGGCCGTGAACGGATTGGCGTTGGCAAAATTCACCACCGCCGTGCCGTAATTGAGCTGGCCCGACAGGTCGATGCCGAGTTGCTTGATGATCGAGCGCGCGACCTCGGCGACGGTGACCTTCAGCATCACCTGGTCGCGGCCGCGCACCGCGATGTTGTTGACGACCTTGTCGGCGCCGCCAGCGACGCGCGCGGCGAGGTCGCCCGCCTGCTGCGCCTCGATCTGGGTCGCGGCCGATCCGGAAAGGACCACGCCATCGCCGAGGCCGTCGATCTGGATGTCGGCATCGGGCAGGAGCTGCTTCAACGCCGCGCGGGCGCCGTTGAGGTCGCGCTTGACCGCAATGTCATAGGCGGCGATCTGCTGGCCCTGCGCATCGAAGAAGACGATGTTGGTCTGGCCGACGGTGGCGCCGATGATGTAGGCGCGCTGCGCGGAGCGGACCACGGCGTTGGCGATTTTGGGATCGGCGACCAGCACATCCTTGATGTCGCGGGGCAGATCGATCACGATCGACTTGCCGATGCCGAGCGACAGAAAACGGGCATTCATCTGGCCGTCTGCGGCAGCCGGCACCGCCGCGCGGTAGTCGGCCGCGATCACGGGCGCGATGGCCGGATTCAGCGTGAGCGCCGCCGCGGCCGAAAACGACAGCGCACGGACCAGCCAGGTCCGCTTCATCCGCTGATTTTCGCTGCTTTTCATCACGGTCGTCCTCACTTTGTCGTCTGCGTCGTCATCGTGCTGGCAACGCCGTAACGAACAACGGCAATGCGCGTGCCACTGGTTTCATCGATCCTGATTTCGGCGACGTTGACGTCTGCGATGGAGCGCAGCGCCAGCGACAGCGAGCCGGCCGAGCGCGCCGCCATCAGCGTCGAAGTCTGATCAGGTCGCAGCTCCAGCGTGACCGTCTTGCCGACAACGGTGGTCTGGCCGTCCTTTTCCTTGGGCGCCTGATCGATCGCGAGCACGCGGATGTTCGCCAGAATGATCTCGGAGGTGGAGATGTCGGGTTGGTCGGGACGGTCCGGATTCTTCTGCCGGCGCGTCAGCAGCACGTCGACGCGGTCGTTCGGGAGAATGAACCCGCCGGCGCCGGTTTCCGGCGAAATCTCGGTCGAGACCGCGCGCATGCCGGTCGGCAGGATCGCCGCCATGAAGCCGGAGCCGTCGGCCTTGACCAGCTTCTGCTCGCGGATCGGCTCGCCTGCAATGAATGGGGCGCGCGCGATCGATCCAGCCAGCTGATTGGTTGCGTCAGGCCGGTCGTTGCGTTTGATGAAGGTGTTGCTCGCGGTCGCCGATGGCCAGCTCTGCCATTGCATGTCCTCGGGCTTGACCGACTGGCCGAGGCTGATGTCGGATTTGGCGACGAGAACGTCGACTGTCGGCAACTGGACGACCGGTGCGGCCGTCGGAGGCGGCTTGTCCGATCCACTCGCGAGAAAGGCGGCAATGCCGCCGGCGCCCAGAGCGATGGCCAGGACGACAATGCGTGCGGTATTCATACGCTTCACTTTCCACATTACGCCGCGACGCTTGCGTCGCCGTGATGGGAGTTGAGCAGTTATTCGTCAAAGCATGGTTAATGAGGCGTATCCAAATCGCCTTAACGCCGCGTTGATACGCGCAGGACACACGTCGCGCGTCGGCACGGCGACGCATGCCGGGGGCAGCGCGAAGGCGCGGATGGACCAGGGAAGAAAGACTAATGCGCGATGAAGCGGCCGAGGTCGACGGCCTTCACCCAGTCGGTCTCGGGATAGATCATCAGGGCGCCGATCGCGAGCGCGATACCGTAGGGGATGCCGCTCTCTTTCGCATGCAGTCGCGCCAGCCAAGGCTGCCTGGCGAGTGCGAAAGGCAAGGGCCACTGGCGGAACTGCAGCAGCAGGAGCGTCAACGCTCCGCCGAACAACGAGGCGTAGAGCAGGTAGTTCACCAGATGCGGAAAGCCGAACCACAGCGCGGCCGCCGCGGCAACCTTGGCATCCCCGCCGCCGATCCAGCCGAATGCGAAGCAGGTGAATGCCACCACGAGCAGGAGGGCACCGGCAGCCAGATGCGAGAGCAGATCATGCATGCCCATGCCGCCGAGCAGCGCGAGCGCCAGGAAGCCGGCGGCGAGCGCGAGCGACACCCGGTTCGAGATCGTCATGGTGAAAAGGTCGCTGGCGGCGGCGAACGCCATCAGGGCAGGAAACAGCAGAAGATGTGCGAGGTCGAGGATCATAGGGCCTTCGCGTCGTTCGGCCGGCGCGAGTTGCGTCCGCGGACAGAAGTCTAACGGCAAGAGATAAATGATCGGAAAACAGCCCGTTCGCGACGTCCGCCGGCAGGCGCGTGCTCACCAGACGCTGGCGATGCGGAGCGCGAGCGTGACGATCGACAAGGCGAGCGCGATGCACACCAGGCGCGTCGGCGCGTGGATCAGGACGGCGGCTTCCTTCATGGCGGCGGCGGACGCAACGGGCTTACGCATTCGAAAAACTCACTGGCAGCAGAATTGAGAAGATCGAGAGCGAGGCGATCCAGGCCGAAACAATAAAGGCCCCGGGACAGCCGGGGCCTTTTTTGCTCGGTCGCAGGATTCGCTTACTTCAGCGAGTTGTTGATCGAGGTGAACTTACCGCTCAGCTGGGTGCCGAGGCCGTTCACCGCAGCGATGATCGCGAGCGAAATGCCGGCGGCGATCAGGCCGTACTCGATGGCGGTCGCGCCGGACTCATCCTTCATGAAACGAGCAAGAAGATTCTTCATAGGGTAACTCCATGTACACGTGGCTGGTCGAACTAGGTCTGGTCGTTCGGCGTTCTCAGCACCGTGACCATGGCGCCACCGTAGGAGCCGACAATTTCGGCGTAGTTAATTCGATCGCGCAAAGACGGCTCGAAATCGCTGTTCTTGCGCAGAGTAAATTTACGATGAAAACGTCACCGACAATTGCATGGATCATGATATCGCGCCCCGCTGCTTCACTCTCTAAAGTCCGCAGCTGCACGCGCATCCGTGAAGGGCTGCTTCACGGCTCCTTAAGGGCAGAGGAGTAGGGCTTTGGCAAGCTCTTGCGATGAGGCGCGTTATGTCCAGTCTGCCGATGGAAGTCGTTGTCATGCTCGGCGAAACCATCGAGAAGGTGCTGCCGGTCACGATCGTGCTGGCCCTCATCTTCTCGGTGCCGAGCTATTTCTGGGCGTGCAATCCCGGCAAGCCGTGGTGGCGCAAGCGCGAGATCGTCACCGATGTCGTCTACTGGTTCTTCGCGCCGCTGTTCGGTCGCGTGCTGCGGATCGGCCTGTTGGTGATCGGCGCGAGCGTCGTCTTCGGAATTCACGATGCCGACGATCTGATCGCCTTCTACGACAACGGGCACGGTCCGCTGGCGCAGCTGCCGCTATGGCTGCAGGCGATGCTGTTTCTCGTGCTGTCCGACTTCATGCTGTACTGGACGCATCGGATCTTCCATGACGGCGGCTTCTGGAAATATCACGCCGTTCATCATTCCTCCGAGGAGGTCGAGTGGATCTCGGCGGCGCGCTTCCACCCGGTGAACCTGCTGCTCGGTACCATCGCTGTCGACGTGATCTTGTTGATGGCCGGCATCTCGCCGAACGTGATGATCTGGGTCGGCCCGTTCAACACTTTCCATTCTGCGTTCGTGCACGCCAACCTGAACTGGACGCTCGGGCCGTTCAAATGTGTGCTGGCCTCGCCCGTGTTCCATCGTTGGCACCACACGCCTGCCGATGACGGCGGCAACACCAATTTCGCCGGCACCTTCCCGATCTGGGATGTTTTGTTCGGCACCTTCCGGATGCCGGACGGGCGGCTGCCGGACGGCTATGGCAAGGACGAAGCGGAGATGCCGGGCGAGTTCATCGGTCAGGTCGCGTTTCCGTTCCGCCGTTGATGCGGGTTTTCAAGGAAATGCGCCGCCGTTTGCGGATCATTCACCAATTGAGAGCAGATTCGGCGCGTCGGGCGCCGTCACCGCTGCGTATCGCTTGAGACGGCTTGTACATGCCCCGGGGTGCTAGAATGGCGTTGAGTTTCCTGCGTCTGCGTTTTCGCGGTCCTCTCTGGTTCGGACTTCGCGCGTTTGCGCTTGGCGCGCTGCTGTGGCCGGCCAGTGCGCTTGCCGATCCGGTCGATCCGCCGCCTGCGATCGCGGTCAATGTCGATCAGGCCAAGCTCGTCAAGCTGCCGGATCGCGTGGCGACCATCGTGGTCGGCAATCCGATGATCGCCGACGTGACGCTGCAGAACGGCGGCATTCTGGTGGTGACGGGCAAGGGCTACGGCGCCACCAATTTCATCGCCATGGACCGCTCCGGCCAAATCCTGATGGACCAGCAGATCCAGGTCTCGGGACCGACCGATCAGCTCGTCACGGTCTATCGCGGCGTCGATCGTGAGACCTACAGCTGCATGCCGATCTGCCAGAAGCGTGTCACGCTCGGCGATGCCGACGGCTATTTCAAGCAGGTGATGGACCAGTCCGGCTCGCTGTCGGGCCAGGCCGCCGGCAGCGCAGCAAAAACAAACTGATCACTTTCTTCTTTTTCGGCAGCTCCGCCGCGAGTCGCTAAGGCTCGCGGCGTTCTTGCGCCAAGGCAGTCTGGTTAAGGCTGCGTTAAGTCCTCGTGCCATTCGGTTTCCCTTGTGGGAAACGCTTCGCCAAGAAGTTTCGGCTATCTCCTTCATTGAAATTGATGGCCCTGCACTGGATGAGCCGATGACTTCGTCCGTTCCCTCGCCCGCATCCCGTCGCGGACTGCTGCGCCGCTTCCGCCGTAACCGCCGGGCGTCGGCCGCAGTGGAATTTGCACTGGTTGCTCCGCTTTTCTTCGCACTGCTGTTCGCGATCATCGAGACCGCGCTGATGTTTTTCGCCAACCAGGTGTTGGAGACCGCCACGCAGGATTCGGCGCGCATGATCTTCACCGGGCAGGCGCAACAGGCGTCCTACACACAGGCGCAGTTTACGACCTACGTCTGCAGCCGAATCCCCGCGCTGTTCGATTGCAACAGCATCTGGATCGACGTGGAGAGCGCCTCGTCGGCTTCAGCCGTCAACGTCAACGATTGCACGGACAATGGCGGCAACTTCGTCACCCCCAAATACAGCCCGGGCGGCGCCGGAGACATCGTGGTGGTGCAGCTCTGCTACAAATGGCCGATCTTCGTGACCGGGCTCGGCTACGACATCGCGAACCTGGGCGGCGGCAAGCGGCTGATGCGAGCAAGCGCCGCCTTCAAGAACGAACCATTTACGTCCGGGCCATGACCAGGAATCCTCCGATGACACCGACCGTCAGGACCAGCGCGCCTCGTCGCTCCTTGCGACGCCTGCTTCGCGATTGGGCGGCGGATTGCCGCGGGATCGCCGCCACCGAATTCGCCTTCATCGTCCCGCTGATGCTGGTGCTGTTCTTCGGCACAGTCGAATTCTGCTCGGCGATCGCGATCAATCGGAAGGTATCGCTGACGGCGCGCACCTTGTCGGACCTGACCTCTCAATCCACCTCGATCAACAGCAGCGATGTGGCGGCGTTCTTTCTGGTCGCGAGCAAGATCATCTGGCCCTACCCGATGGCGCAGCCAAATCCTTTTTTCGCGTCGCCGGTGAGTGGCACCATCACAGAGCTCTATGTCGACCCGACCACGCATAAGGCTCGCGTGCAGTGGAGCACGGGAACGGCGCCGCTCACCGCAGGAAACATTGTCAGCACCGTGCCGAGCGCGCTGCTGGTCGATGGCAGCTACCTGATCTACAGCCAGGTCAGCTACACATATACGCCGACGGTCGGCTGGGTCATGGCCAAAGGGGGCATCACCTTGAGCGACATCGCCTTTACACGGCCGCGCCAATCGAGCTGCGTGCTCTTTAGCGGTATCGACACCACGAACTGCCCGCAGAGGTAGGCGACAAGCGGAGGCCGGAGCGATCGGCTTCAGAAGGCCTCACAGAAGAGTCCCGATAGGCAGATCCGAATAGAAAAGGCCGTGCGGAGCACGGCCTTTTCCGTATCGGGTTCGGCTTCGGGCCGCGGCTCGCCGCGGCATGCTTTTAGTTCGCGGCGCGCAGATTGTCGGCCGACGACTTGCCGGAACGGCGGTCGGCAACGATCTCGTAGGAGATCTTCTGGCCTTCGCGCAGCGTGCCGAGACCGGCGCGCTCGACGGCGCTGATGTGCACGAACACGTCGTTGCCGCCGTCATCCGGCTGAATGAAGCCATAGCCCTTGGTCGCGTTAAACCACTTCACGGTTCCCATGCTCACGGGGGTAGTCCCTTCTCAGATATCAAATGTCGTAACCCACATCCGTGGGTTGGTTAGATCGAATTTTTGGAAGGGTCGTCAGCGTCTGAACCGGCTGTACCGGTAATAGCTAATCTCGTCCGGCCGAAAATCGATTGCGGTACATATTATGGGAAATAGGCTCCCAAAACAATCCTGAGCTGCGTCAGGCGCACGACTTTTTTACGCATCGGGCGTAAAGCCCGGTGCGCTCAGCCTTGCGACACCAACCTCTCATGGAGGGCGGCAGGAATGGCCGCCTCCAATTGGCTCAATATCTAGCGGCGGCGGAACTGGCCACCCCGCTGGGCTCCGCGCGGCGGTCCGCCGGGCGTGCTCGGTCGTTCGTCCTTGTGACGGAAGATCAGGCGTCCCTTTTCCAGGTCATAGGGCGACATCTCCACCGTCACCCGGTCGCCAGCCAGCGTCTTGATGCGGTTCTTCTTCATCTTGCCCGCGGTGTAGGCAACGATCTCGTGCCCGGCGTCGAGCTGCACGCGATAGCGCGCATCGGGTAGAATTTCGGTGACCAGCCCTTCGAACTGGATCAGCTCTTCCTTAGCCATGTCTCTCTCCAGATCGATTGACGTCTAGCTTGGCCGTTGGTTGCGATTAGCCTGGTTTTTGGGTCTGCCGCTGTCGCGCTGCAAGAATGCAACGCCTTGAATCGTCCCGGCCTTTCCGTCGCCTTGCGGCGGCCGGCGGGGCTCCTGACGATTGCCTGGCAGAGAATTCATCATAGCATTGGAACGCCTGCGGCGGCGAGGGCCTTTTGCGGCTTTGCCTCCCTCATTTGGTCGCCCATTCTGCATGCCTGGGCCGCCGCCGGGGCGACCGTTGCGCTGCTGCTGAGACGGTGTGCTTGCGGCCTCGCGCTGGCCCGGCGTGCGACGGTCTTCCCGCGGCACGCTGATCTTGATCAGCCGTTCGATGTCCCTGAGGTAGCCGAGCTCCTCAGCGCCGGCGACCAACGAGATCGCGATACCCTCGGCTCCGGCCCGCGCGGTCCGGCCGATCCGGTGCACATAGGTCTCGGGCACGTTCGGCAGGTCGAAATTCACCACATGGCTGACGCCGTCGACGTCGATGCCGCGGGCAGCAATGTCGGTCGCGACCAGGGTGCGAATCTCGCCGGAACGGAATGCGGCGAGCGTCCGCTCGCGATGGTTCTGCGACTTGTTGCCATGGATGGCGTTGGCGGCGATGCCGACCTTGGCCAGCCCCTTCACCACCTTGTCGGCACCGTGCTTGGTGCGGGTGAACACCAGGGCGCGATCGACCTGCTCGTCCTTGAGCAGCTGGGCGAGGACATTGCCCTTGGCTGCGAAGTCGACCTGGATCGCCCGCTGACTGATGCGTTCGGCCGTGGAGGAGACCGGCGTCACCGCCACCCGGGCCGGATCGCGCAGCATGGCGTCGGCGAGTTCCGCGATGTCCTTGGGCATGGTGGCCGAGAAGAACAGCGTCTGGCGCTTGATCGGCAGCTTGGCGACGATCTTCCGGATGTCGTTGATGAAGCCCATGTCGAGCATGCGGTCGGCTTCGTCCAGCACCAGGAACTCGATCTGCGTCAGCTTGAGCGCATTGCCTTGCACGAGATCGAGCAGGCGGCCCGGCGTGGCCACCAGCACCTCGACGCCCTGCATCAGGGCGCGAACCTGGCGGCCCATCGGCACGCCGCCGATCGCGAGCGTGGATGTCAGCCGCAGATGGCGGCCATAGGCATTGAAGCTGTCGAGGATCTGCCCGGACAATTCGCGCGTCGGGCTCAGCACCAGCACGCGGGCGGTCTTCGCCTGCGGCCGGACGCGATGCTCGAGCAGGCGATGCAGGATCGGCAGCGCAAAGGATGCGGTCTTGCCGGTGCCGGTCTGCGCGATGCCAATCACATCGCGCCCGCTCATCGCGAGCGGAATGGTCTGAGCCTGGATCGGGGTAGGGGTGTGGTAGTTCTCTTCCTTGAGCGCGCGCATAATTGCGTCGGCAAGGCCAAAATCCTGAAAGGATGTCAAAAGAGGGGTCTTTCCATATGGCATGGCGCCCGTCTCCGCGGGCTTAAGGCCGCGAGGCGGGGTGCATGCGCTTCTTGAAGACGCCCGCGTGTTGGGGGCACCTGGTATCGAGGGGGCTGAAGGAGCAAGCCAGAAGCTCATGGCTGAGCTTAAGAACACGCGGCTTGCAAAGACCGGCCGATTCGCCAGCGTCGCCCCGAGATATGGACGAGGAACGCGGCACTTTCAAGGTCGTGCTGACCCGGAGTGCATCCTGCAGATGGCCTTGGTTAGCGAAAACATCCAAAGCTTGCCGGCACCCACCTGCTGCAAAAGTAGTCATCAGTTTAAATGTGCCTAAGAAATAGATTGTTTGCTGGCGAATTAAACAGGCGGCGTGCGCAACGAAAGTGCAGCCTCTACGCTGCTACGGCGCGGTTCCATCGGATTTAAAAAGTTATTTCAGCGGCTTATGCCCCCTCAGGGGCATGGCATGCTTCTTGCGAATCTTCCGCCGCAGACGGCCGGGGCTGCTTTGGCCGCGATGCGCGTCCTGCGTCAGGGAGATTAGACCTCATGCCTACTCAATTCACTCAGGGATTAACGGCGCCGTTCAGCCGCCGTCTGGCGCTGGCGGCCGCGGCCGGTCTGGCGCTGGGCATGGCCGGCTTCGGCCCGGCCAAGGCGGCTGACGACACCATCAAGGTCGGCGTTCTTCATTCGCTTTCCGGCACCATGGCGATCAGCGAGACCACGCTGAAGGACACGATCCTGTTTCTGATCGACGAGCAGAACAAGAAGGGCGGCGTGCTCGGCAAGAAGCTGGAGGCCGTCGTCGTCGATCCTGCCTCGAACTGGCCGCTGTTCGCCGAGAAGGCGCGCGAGCTGATCACCAAGGACAAGGTCGCGGTCGTGTTCGGCTGCTGGACCTCGGTGTCACGCAAATCGGTGCTGCCGGTGTTCAAGGAGCTCAACAGCATCCTGTTCTACCCGGTCCAATACGAGGGCGAGGAGAGCGAGCGCAACGTGTTCTACACCGGTGCGGCGCCGAACCAGCAGGCGATCCCGGCCGTCGACTACCTGATGAAGGAAGAGAAGGTGAAGCGCTGGGTGCTGGAAGGCACCGACTACGTCTATCCGCGCACCACCAACAAGATCCTCGAGGCCTATCTGAAGTCGAAGGGCGTCGCCGCCGACGACATCATGATCAACTACACGCCGTTCGGCTTCTCCGACTGGCAGACCGAAGTCTCCAAGATCAAGGCGTTCGGCTCCGCCGGCAAGAAGACCGCGGTGGTCTCGACCATCAACGGCGATGCCAACGTGCCGTTCTACAAGGAACTCGGCAACCAGGGCATCAAGGCCAAGGACATTCCGGTGGTCGCGTTCTCGGTGGGTGAGGAAGAGCTCGCCGGCATCGATACCAAGCCGCTGGTCGGCCATCTCGCCGCCTGGAATTACTTCGAGTCGATCAAGACGCCGGCGAACGAGAAGTTCATCAAGGATTGGCAGGCCTACACCAAGAACCCCAAGCGCACCACCAATGACCCGATGGAAGCCCATGTGATCGGCTTCAACATGTGGGTGAAGGCGGTCGAGAAGGTCAAGTCGACCGATCCGGACAAGGTGATCGACGCGCTTCCGGGCACCGAGGCGCCGAACCTCACCGGCGGCACCTCGAAGATGCTGCCCAACCACCACATCACCAAGCCGGTGTTCATCGGCGAGATCAAGGGCGATGGCCAGTTCAACGTGGTCTACAAGACCAAGGATCTCGTCCCGGGCGACGCCTGGTCGAAGGAGCTGGAAGGCTCCAAGGACCTGATCGGCGACTGGGTCGGCAAGAAGTGCGGCAACTACAACGTCAAGACCAACAAGTGCCTGGGCTCGGGCACCTGATCTGACGTCATTCGCGTGATCCGAGAAGGCGGCGAAACCGCCGCCTTCTCTCTAACTCCTGCCGGGGTTGTCCAGTGCCTGCCACCTGTCTTGCGCTCCTGCGCTCGTTCATCGTTTCCGTCGTCCTGATTGCGTTCGCCGCACCAGCCTTTGCGGCAAGCTTCGCGGAGTCGGTCGGCAAGTTCGCGACCGACGATTTCTCCGACACCGAGGAAGCCATCGGCGAGGTCGCGTCGTCAGGAAACCCGCTGGCCTATCCGATCATCAGCGCGCTGCAGGACGAGCGGCTGATGTTCGATGCCGACACCAAGAAGGTCTACATCAAGCAGACCGACGGCAAGGCGATCGACGCTGCGACCGGTGCTGCAGTCGATGCCATTCCCGACAGCGCTTCAGCTGTCAATCTGAACAATCGCCTTCGTCGCGCGGTCGATGCGGCCATCGGCGGGCTGACTTTGATGTCGCCTGATGCTTCGGCCCGGCTGTCGGCAGCGCAATCGGTGTTCAAATCGCACGACGAGTCGATGCTGCCGACTGTCGAGGCTGCGCTCGCCAAGGAGACCAACCGCTCGATCAAGCAGGCCTTGTCGGAAGGGCGCGCTGCGATCCTGCTGTTCAAGTCGGATGCCAGCGAGACCGACAAGCTCGGCGCCGTCGCCACCATCAAGGCGCGCGGCGATCAGGATGCGTTGGCGCTGCTGACCGAGATCAGCGGAGGCGACCAGCCGGCCAGCGTGACCAAAGCCGCGAGCGGCGCCATCGCCTCGATCCAGAGTTCGCTTGCGATGTGGTCGGGCGTGCAGAACGCCTGGTATGGGCTATCGCTCGGCTCCGTGCTGCTGCTCGCCGCCATCGGCCTTGCCATCACCTTCGGTGTGATGGGCGTCATCAACATGGCGCATGGCGAGATGGTGATGCTGGGCGCCTACACCACCTTCGTGGTGCAGGAGGTGATCCGCACCCGCTATCCGGCGCTGTTCGACTATTCCTTGTTCATTGCCGTGCCGCTCGCTTTCCTGGTCGCGGGCGCGATCGGCATCCTGATCGAGCGCACCGTGATCCGTTTCCTCTACGGCCGGCCGCTGGAGACGCTGCTCGCGACCTGGGGCCTGTCGCTGATTCTGCAGCAGGCGGTGCGCACCGCCTTCGGTCCGACCAATCGCGAGGTCGGCAATCCCTCCTGGATGAGCGGCGCCTTCGATCTCGGCCAGATCACCATCACCTACAACCGGCTCTGGATCCTCTGCTTCACCCTGGCCGTGTTCGCGATCCTGCTGGCGATGCTGCGCTACACCGCGCTTGGGTTGGAGATGCGGGCGGTGACGCAGAACCGTCGCATGGCGGCCTCGATGGGCATCGCCACTTCGCGCGTCGATGCGCTGACCTTCGGCCTCGGCTCCGGCATCGCCGGCATCGCCGGCGTCGCGCTGTCGCAGATCGACAATGTCAGCCCCAATCTCGGCCAGAGCTACATCATCGATTCCTTCATGGTCGTGGTGTTCGGCGGCGTCGGCAATCTCTGGGGCACGCTGGTCGGCGCCTTCACACTCGGAATCGCAAACAAGTTCCTGGAGCCGGTCGCGGGCGCGGTGCTAGGCAAGATCGCCATCCTGGTCCTGATCATCCTGTTCATCCAGAAGCGCCCGCGCGGCCTGTTCGCGCTCAAGGGCCGGGCGGTGGAAGCATGATTTTGGCTGTGCTCTTCCAGGCTGGCTCCGTTCACCTCTCCCCGGCGGGGAGAGGTCGCGCGCGTCAGCGCGCGGGTGAGGGGGCTATCTCGCAAACTGTTAACGGCCGCTCCCCCTCACCCCAACCCTCTCCCCGATGGGGAGAGGGAGTCCCAGCCGTCGCTCTGCGGGAGCAAGCATGATGCAGCCCCACATGCTCACACGCTCACTTGACCGCGCGGCGACGACGTTCATCTTGATCGTCGCCGCCTGCGGCGTGCTGATCCCGCTCTCCAATCTGCTGCTGCCAGCAGGTTCGGCGCTGCAGGTGCCGACCTATCTGGTCGCACTATGGGGCAAATATGTCTGCTACGCCATCCTCGCGCTCTCGATCGACCTGATCTGGGGCTATTGCGGCATTCTCTCGCTCGGTCATGGCGCCTTCTTCGCGCTCGGCGGCTACGCGATGGGCATGTATCTGATGCGCCAGATCGGCAGCCGTGGCGTCTATGGCAATCCGTTGCTGCCCGACTTCATGGTGTTCCTGAACTGGTCGAAGCTGCCCTGGTATTGGTACGGCTTTGACACGTTCCCCTTTGCAGCGCTGATGGTGCTGCTGGTGCCCGGTCTCCTCGCGTTCTGCTTCGGCTGGCTCGCCTTCCGTTCCCGCGTGACCGGCGTGTATCTGTCGATCATCACGCAGGCGATGACCTATGCGTTGTTGCTCGCCTTCTTCCGCAATGATTTCGGCTTCGGCGGCAACAACGGCCTGACCGACTTCAAGGACATCCTCGGCTTCAACGTGCAGGCTGAAGGCACCCGGGCTGCCTTGTTCGCGCTGAGCTGCCTTGCGCTGATCATCGCCTTCCTGATCTGCCGCGCGATCGTGTCATCGAAGCTCGGCAAGGTGCTGATCGCGATCCGCGACGCAGAATCCCGCACCCGCTTCTTGGGATACCGGGTCGAATCCTACAAGCTGTTCGTGTTCACGCTGTCCGCCTGCATGGCTGGCGTCGCCGGCGCGCTCTATGTGCCGCAGGTCGGGATCATCAACCCATCCGAGTTCGCGCCGGGCAATTCGATCGAGGCGGTGATCTGGGTCGCAGTCGGCGGCCGTGGCACGCTGGTGGGCGCGGCGCTTGGCGCCATCGTCGTCAACTACGCGAAAACCTTCTTCACCTCGGGTGCGCTCGCGCCGTATTGGCTGTTCATGCTGGGTGCGCTGTTCGTGCTGGTGACGCTGCTGCTGCCCAAGGGGATTGTCGGCACCTTCAATGCGTGGTGGGAGCCATTGAAGGCCAAGCGGCACGACGGCAATGCCGAGAGCGCCGCCCGCGAGGACGGCATCAGCGAACCCAAGATGGCGGAGTGAGCAGCATGAACGTGATGGATACCAGATCCACGTCGGCGCTGCTCTATCTCGACGGCGTGCACGTCTCGTTCGACGGCTTCCACGCCATCAACAATTTGTCGCTGACGCTCGAGCCCGGCGAGATGCGCGCCATCATCGGGCCGAACGGCGCCGGCAAGACCACGATGATGGACATCATCACCGGCAAGACCAAGCCTGATGAGGGCACGGTGCTGTTCGACGGCGTCACCGATCTGACGCGGCTCGACGAGACCCGCATCGCCGAGCTCGGCATCGGCCGCAAATTCCAGAAGCCAACGGTGTTCGAGAGCCAGTCGGTGGAGGACAATCTGCTACTGGCGCTCAATGTTGACCACAGCGTCAGAGGCACGCTGTTCTGGCGCGGCTCGAGGAGCGAAGCCGAGCGCATCGACAAGGTGCTTGAGACGGTGCGGTTGAAAGACGTTCGTCGCAAGCTCGCCGGCAGCCTCTCGCACGGCCAGAAGCAGTGGCTGGAGATCGGCATGCTGCTGGCACAGGATCCCAAGCTCTTGTTGGTCGACGAGCCCGTCGCCGGCATGACCGACGTCGAGACCCATCAGACCGCCGAGCTGCTCAAGCAGATCAACAGGGATCACACCGTCATGGTGGTCGAGCACGACATGACCTTCGTCCGCGAGCTCGGCGTCAAGGTCACCTGCCTGCACGAAGGCACGGTGCTGGCCGAAGGCACCATCGACCAGGTGTCGTCGAATGAACGGGTGATTGAAGTGTATTTGGGACGCTAGGCCGATGCTGGACGTCAAGGACATCAATCTCTTCTACGGCGCAGCGCAGGCGCTGCGCGGCGTCTCTCTTTCTGCCGAGCCCGGCAAGGTCACTTGCGTGCTGGGGCGCAACGGCGTTGGCAAGACCTCGTTGCTACGGGCGTTGGTCGGGCAGTATCCGCTTGCCTCCGGCTCGATCACCTTCGACGGCGCCGACATCACCCATCTGAAACCCTATGAGCGGGCGCGTCGCGGCATCGGCTTCGTGCCGCAAGGCCGCGAGATCTTTCCGCTGCTCACGGTCGAGGAAAACTTGAAGACCGGTTTCGGGCCGCTCAAGCGGAGCGACCGGAATATTCCGGACGACGTGTTCTCGCTGTTTCCGGTGCTGCAGTCCATGCTGGGCCGGCGCGGCGGCGATCTTTCCGGCGGTCAGCAGCAGCAGCTCGCGATCGGCCGCGCCATGGTGATGCGGCCAAAGCTGCTGCTGCTCGATGAGCCGACCGAAGGCATCCAGCCTTCGATCATCAAGGACATCGGCCGCGCCATATCCTACTTGCGCAATCTCGGCAACATCGCCATCGTGCTGGTCGAGCAATATCTCGACTTCGCCTGCGAGCTCGGCGATATCTTTGCGGTGATGGATCGTGGCGCGGTGAAGTACAGCTGCACCCATGCCGATCTCGATCCGGCCGAGATCAGCCGGCAGATGGCGCTGTAATTTCGGTGCAATCGTAAAGCGTGACTTTGATGTCGTCATTGCGAGCGAAGCGACTTGTCCGCCATAGCCCGGGGGGCGACGGCGGAAGCAATCCAGTTCTCTTTTGCGGCTTTCTGGATCGCTTCGTCGCGTTGCTCCTCGCGATGACGGCTGCCTTTGGCCGATCTTAAGGAGGGATCGATGCGGGCCGATTCCGCCGGCGCGGCATCTGAGATCTTCGAGGCCAACCGCGCTCGCGGCACAGTGCGCTTCGACGTGCATCTGCGGGACGGCAGGACGCGCCGCGGAGCGTTGCATGAATCCGGCTCGCTGCGGGTGCGCTTTCCCTCTCCCGAGGATCACGGCCTCTCGGCGATGTTCGTGAACACCGCCGGCGGCATCGCCGGCGGGGACCGTTTCGCCATCGAGATCGCGGCAGGCGAGGGCACGCGCCTGACCCTGACGACTGCTGCGGCGGAGAAGGTCTACCGTGCGCCCGGCAAGCCCGCCGCGCTCGATATCTCGCTCAAGGTCGGCCCCGGCGCGCATCTGTCCTGGCTCCCGCAGGAGACCATCCTGTTCGACCGCGCTCGCATCACGCGCCGGATCGACATCGATCTCGCCGAGACGGCCTCGCTGCTGCTCTGTGAAATCGTCGTGTTCGGCCGCACGGCCATGGGCGAGACGATGCGCGAGGGCTCCTTCGTCGATCGCTGGCGCGTCAGGCGCGGCGGCCGGCTGGTGTTTGCCGAGACGGTGCGGCTCGCCGGCGACATTGGCGGCAAACTGGCGCAAGGCGCGATCGCCAAGGGCGGGACAGCGATCGGCACCGCGCTGATCGTCCCCGGGGATGCCGCGCTGGTCGAACGCATCCGGGAGGCGGCGCCATCATTCGGTGGGGAGACCGGCCTCTCCGCCTGGAATGGGTTTGCAATGGCGCGGTTCTGTGCCCAAGATGCCGCGCGCCTTCGCGCCGACATGATGGCGGTGCTCGGCCTTGCATCGGAGGTGCCGCTACCGCGGCTCTGGTTGAACTAGCTGAAGATCGTGAGCGATATCGGATGAATTTGTCTCCCCGCGAAAAGGACAAGCTGTTGATCTCGATGGCGGCCATCGTGGCGCGCCGCAGGCTCGAGCGCGGCGTCAAGCTCAACCATCCCGAGGCCGTCGCCATCATCTCCGACTTCATCCTGGAAGGTGCGCGGGACGGTCGCACCGTGGCGGAGCTGATGCAATCCGGCGCGCAGGTTCTGACCCGCGACCAGGTGATGCCGGGCATCCCCGAGATGATCCACGATATCCAAGTCGAGGCGACGTTTCCCGATGGCACCAAGCTCGTCACCGTGCACGAGCCGATTCGTTAAATCGTTCCGGGGCGTGTCGAAGACGCGAGCCCGGAATCCAGAGGTTATCAGATCGAGGTTCCGGGTTCGATGCTACGCATCGCCCGGAATGACGGAGCAGGAAAAATGATCCCCGGCGAACTCTTCATCCAGGACGGCGAGATCGAGCTCAATGCCGGCCGTAAGACGGTGACGCTCTCGGTCGCCAATAGCGGCGATCGGCCGATCCAAGTCGGCTCGCACTATCATTTCTTCGAGACCAATCCGGCGCTGAAGTTCGACCGCAAGAAGGCCCGTGGCATGCGGCTCGACATCGCCGCCGGCACTGCGGTGCGCTTCGAGCCGGGCCAGACCCGCGACGTGCAGCTGGTCGCGCTGGCCGGCAAGCGCACCATCTACGGTTTCCGCGGCGATGTGATGGGCAAGCTGTAACGCCATGCTGACTGGACTTTGTCTCGTTTCCGAAGCCGCAGAGCTCGCGGCGCGCCGTCACTCGGGCCAGCATCGCAAGGGCGATGAGAACGAGCCCTACATCAATCACCTCGCCGAAGTCGCGAGCCTGCTCGCCTCCGTCACAGACGGCGCTGATGCCGAGTTGGTCGCGGCGGGCTGGCTGCATGACACGATCGAGGACACCGACACCAGCCGCGACGAGCTGGCCGAGCGTTTTGGCGCACGCGTGGCAGGGCTCGTGGAGGAGGTGACCGACGATATGACCTTGGCCAAGAGCGAGCGCCGTCGGTTGCAGGTGGTCGACGCGCCGAAGAAATCACCTGATGCCAAGCTGATCAAGATCGCCGACAAGATCAGCAACATCCGCGCCCGCATCTTCTTCGAGCCTGATGCCGAGCAAAAGGAAGAGCTCGCGGACTACCTCGCCTGGGCCGAGCAGGTGGTCAAAGGCTGCCGCGGCATCAATGCGCGGCTGGATACGCTATTCGACGAAGCAATGGCGCATGCGAAGGATACGCTGTGAGTTTCGCTCAAGCACAGCTCTGTATGGTGACAATGAACCTCCCTCCCCCCTTGTGGGGGAGGGCCAGGGAGGGGGGCATGCGGGGTAAACTGGTTATGTGGACCCCCACCCCCGACCCCTCCCCGCAAGGGGGAGGGGAGCGCGCCGCCGTTGTCGCGCTCAACTACATTTGCTCGCGGGGGATCTGATGTCCGTCAAGATCAAGCGTTCCGTCTATGCCGACATGTTCGGGCCGACCACCGGCGACAAGGTGCGGCTCGCCGATACCGATCTTATCATCGAGGTCGAGAAGGATTTCACCGTTTATGGCGAGGAGGTGAAGTTCGGTGGCGGCAAGGTGATCCGCGACGGCATGGGCCAGTCGCAGGCGAGCAACAAGCAGGGCGCGGCCGACACCGTCATTACCAATGCGCTGATCGTGGATCATTGGGGCATCGTGAAGGCCGACATTGCGATCAAGGACGGCACGATCGCTGCGATCGGCAAGGCCGGCAATCCCGATATCCAGCCGGGCGTCACTATCGTGATCGGCCCTGGCACCGACGTGATCGCGGGCGAGGGCAAGATTCTCACGGCCGGTGGCTTCGACAGCCACATCCATTTCATCTGCCCGCAGCAGATCGAGCACGCGCTTATGTCGGGCGTCACCTCGATGCTGGGCGGCGGCACAGGGCCCTCGCACGGCACCTTCGCCACCACCTGCACGCCGGGGCCGTGGCACATCGCACGGATGATCCAGTCCTTCGATGCCTTTCCGGTCAATCTCGGTATTTCCGGCAAAGGCAATGCGTCGCGGCCGGCCGCGCTGGTCGAGATGATCAAGGCCGGCGCCTGCGCGCTGAAGCTGCACGAGGATTGGGGCACCACGCCGGCTGCGATCGACAATTGCCTCTCGGTCGCCGATGATCACGATGTGCAGGTGATGCTGCACTCCGACACACTCAACGAATCCGGCTTCGTCGAGGACACGATCAAGGCGTTCAAGGGCCGCACCATCCACGCCTTCCACACCGAGGGCGCCGGCGGGGGGCACGCGCCCGATATCATCAAGGTCGCGGGCCTGAAGAACGTGCTGCCCTCCTCGACCAACCCGACGCGGCCCTTCACGCGCAACACCATCGACGAGCACCTGGACATGCTGATGGTGTGCCACCACCTCGATCCGTCGATCGCGGAGGATCTCGCCTTTGCCGAGAGCCGCATCCGCAAGGAGACGATCGCGGCCGAGGACATCCTGCACGACCTCGGCGCGCTCTCGATGATGTCGTCGGATTCCCAAGCAATGGGCCGGCTCGGCGAGGTCATCATCAGGACATGGCAGACCGCCGACAAGATGAAGAAGCAGCGCGGCGCGCTACCCGAGGACAAGGGCAAGGACAGCGACAATTTCCGCGTCAAGCGCTACATCGCCAAATACACCATCAATCCCGCGATCGCGCATGGCGTCTCGAAGCTGATCGGATCGGTCGAGAAAGGCAAGCTCGCCGATCTCGTGCTGTGGTCGCCGGCCTTTTTCGGTGTCAAGCCGGACTGCATCATCAAGGGCGGCACCATCGTGGCGGCTCCGATGGGCGATCCCAACGCCTCTATCCCCACGCCGCAGCCGGTGCACTATCAGCCGATGTTCGGCGCCTTCGGCAAGGCGTTGACCGCATCCTCCGTGGTGTTCACCTCGAAGGCCGCCGTGACCGGCAATCTCGCGCGCCAGCTCGGCATCTCCAAGAAGCTCTATGCGGTGCAGAACACGCGCTCCAAGATCTCGAAGAAAAGCATGATCCACAACGATGCGACGCCTGACATCGAGGTCGATCCGGAGACCTATGAGGTGCGCGCAGACGGCGAGCTCCTGACATGCGAGCCCGCCGAGGTGCTGCCCATGGCGCAGCGCTACTTCATGTTCTAAGCTCTCTCCCGGTATCAATAAGAAAATACCGGGAGGATTGTTCGTGATCTATGTCGTCGCCACTTTGACCGTGAAGCCTGAGACCCGCGCCGAATTCATTGCCGCCGCCATCGCCTGCATCCAGGCGACGCGGAAGGAGCCCGGAAACATCGCCTATGATCTGCACGAGAGTGTCACCGATCCGGCCAAGATGGTGTTCGTCGAGCAGTGGGAGAATGCCGAGGCACTGGTGCCGCACCGCGCGGCCGAGCATATGAAGACCTTCGGCCGTGTCGCGGTGAAATGCATGACGGCGCCGCCGCGAATTGAAGTCATCACGCCTGAGAAGGTGGATGTCCGCTGACGTGAATGAGGATACCAGCATGATCCGCGCCACGCGCGTCCTGGGCCAGCACCATTGGCGAGAGGCCGCTGCCGACACCGTCGTGCTCGATTTCGACGACCGGCATCGGCGGCGGATGGCGATGACCGGCACCCGCGGGCTCGCCTTCCTGCTCGATCTCGAGCACGCCATCGCGTTGCGCGGCGGCGACGCGCTGGTGCTCGAAGACGGCCGGCTGGTCGAAGTGGTCGCGGCTCCTGAGCCGCTGATCGAGATCCGCGGCGCCGATCCGCAGCATCTGGTGCGGCTCGCCTGGCACCTCGGCAACCGCCATCTGCCGACCCAGATCATGCCGAAGGGCCTGCGCATCCGCCGCGACCATGTCATCGAGGCGATGGTGAGGGGCTTGGGCGCGCGGGTCATCGAGATCGAGGCGCCATTCGATCCCGAAGGCGGCGCCTATGCCGAGGCCAGCCATGCGCATGGCGAGAGCCACGCGCAGCGCGGCCACGATCATCACCACGATCACGGTCATCACCATGGCCATGATCACCACCATGATCATGCGCACGGGCATCACGGTCATGGCCATGATCATCATGTCCATGACGAGCATTGCGGGCACGATCACCACCACGGCCATTCCCATGCTCATGACCACAAATGAGCTGCCGCGCGCATCCGATGCGATGACGGAGGCCGAGGCGGCGTCGCTGTACCGGCTGATGACCTTTCTGTCGCCGGCCTTTCCGGTCGGCGCCTTCTCCTATTCGAGCGGAATCGAATGGGCGGTTGAGGCTGGCGATATCTCCGATGCTGCGTCACTGCATGACTGGCTATCCGCGATGCTGGCCGACGGTGCAGGTTTCTGCGATGCGGTGTTCTTTGTAGAGGCGCATCGCGCGATGGATCTGGGCGACATGGCGGCCTTGCGCGAGGTGGCCGAACTTGCCGCCGCCTTCGTGCCATCGCGCGAGCGGCAGCTTGAAACGACGACACAGGGCCGCGCCTTCATCGACATCGTCCGTGCAGCCTGGAATTGCGACGGCCTCGATGAGGCCGTCGCGCTGTGCGACGCCATTGTCTATCCGGCTGCGGTTGGCCTGGTCAGCGCTGCGCATGACATTCCGCGCGCCTCGGCGCTGCATGCCTTCCTGCACGCGGTGGTCTCGAACTGGATCTCCGCCGGCAGCCGGCTGATTCCGCTCGGACAGACCGACAGCCAGCGCGTGCTGGCGGCGCTGGAGAGCGTCGTGGCAGCCACGGCTGCCCGCGCGCTTCACGCGTCCCTGGACGATCTCGGCAGCGCGACCTTCCGCGCCGATCTCGCCAGCCTCCGCCACGAGACGCAGTACACGAGGCTGTTCCGATCGTGATGCGGCTCAACTCTCTCCTGTCGTCCCCGCGAACGCGGGGACCCATAGCCACCGGCGGTGATTGGAGGGCCGTGTATCGGCCACTGCGCCTCCCAACAAGATCACGCGGTATGGGTCCCGGCGCTCGCCGGGACGACAAAAGAGCATCTGAACAGAAGGGCATCTGAAATGTCATCATCTCATGGCCCGCTGCGTGTCGGCGTCGGTGGCCCGGTCGGGTCGGGCAAGACCGCGCTGATGGACCTGCTCTGCAAGTCGATGCGCCAGCGCTACGACATCGCCGCCATCACCAATGACATCTACACCAAGTGGGATGCGGAGTTCCTGGTCCGTTCAGGCTCGCTGACCCCGGACCGGATCGCCGGCGTCGAGACCGGCGGGTGCCCTCATACCGCGATCCGCGAGGATGCCTCGATGAATCTCGCAGCGGTTGCAGACATGCGGGCGAAGTTTCCCGGCCTCGATCTGGTGCTGATCGAATCCGGCGGTGACAATCTGGCTGCGACCTTTTCACCCGAGCTCGCCGATCTCACGATCTACGTCATCGATGTCGCCGCCGGCGACAAGATCCCCTCGAAAGGCGGCCCGGGCATCACCCGCTCGGACCTGCTCGTCATCAACAAGATCGACCTCGCCCCGCATGTCGGCGCGTCGCTCGAGAAGATGGAGACCGACGCCCGGCGCATGCGCGGCGAGCGGCCATTCGTGATGACCAACCTGAAGAAGAGCCAGGGTCTCGACCGCATCATCGGCTTCATCGAGACGAAGGGCGGGCTTACGCCGTGGGCCTGACGGCTCATACGCAGCACGCCGGCCCCGCGGTCGCGCGTGACGCCGTTAACCTTTCCGCTTGCGGACGCGCCGCAGACGTAAAAATGCCGTATGCTGGCCGGAACTATTTTCTCCTGCGCTCATTGCCATCGAGCCGGATTCCCACCTGAGGGCTTGCGGCGGGCTCGAGGATTGTCATCCAAGGGCTGCGCTCACGCGGTGGTTCAGGCGTTCGCATCTTCTTGCCGGCTGGCCCAATGGCCGAGCGAATGTCTGATCATCGCGCCGGGCTGCTGAAGATTTTTCGTCTCTTTCGAATTCTCGAGGTTCGCTTAAGGGGACGCTGCGAAATGAAGCGAACGTCGGATCTCGTCGTGCTAGCTCAATCACTATATCTCTCGGCTGGCTTCTTTGGTGTGTGCAAGAGTAACCGGCCCGGGCATTTGATGATTCGTTTTTCCGACTGCCACCCCCTGACATCAGAGTGAGCGAGTGCTTCGGCTGGGCGTTATTATCGCTGTGATCGCGCTGGTCGGGACCGTGCTCTCCGGACTTGCCGCCTATCGCGTCCACGACCAGGAGCTCGCGATCGATCGCATCGCGCTCGCGCGGGCCATCGATGTCCATGCCAGCCTGGTGCAGGATCGTCTGACCGAACGCGAACTGCTCGCGCGGGTGGCCTCGGGCCTGTTTCGGGCGCCTTCGGTGATCAAGGCCAACATGCTGCAGCCGTTGCGCTCCTCGATCTACGCGTTCAAGACCGACTTCGTCGTCGCCGCATGGATCGCGCGGCTGAAGCCGGACGAACTCACCGCCGCCCAAAACGAGTTGCAGCGGGCCGGCTTTGCCAATCCAAAGATCCGCAATTTCGACGACAAGCCGCTCGACACCGCCAACCTCGATCATCCCATCGATGTCCTGATGGATCTCGAGCCGCGCAATTCGGAAACCTCGGCTTTGCCGGGGCGTGCCCTCGATGACGAGCCGACGGTGGGGCCGATGTTGGCGCGCGCCATGACCGAGGGCAAGCCGATCGCATCCAACCCGATTCCATTGCTGCGCCTCGACGGACCGATCGGACTCGTGCTGGCCGCACCGGTCGCGCCGGAAGGCGCCAGCACGGCGGCCGGGTTCGTCACGTTTTCCTATGAGCTCGGGCCGCTGATGCTCACCAATGACGACCTGTCGCTGTTCTCAGTCGCACTCAAGGATCCGCGCAGCGCTGAGGACGAGCTGATCGCCAACGAGCAGGGCGTGGTGACGACGCGCAGCCGTCCTCCCGAGGCTGTTCCGCCATCGGCGACGCGTACGGTGACGTTCGGCAACCGCGATTGGACGCTTGCCTATTACGCCAAGAGCAACGCGGTGCGGCGGGCCGAGCAGACTGCGGCCATCGTCGGTGTCATCGGGCTTGCATTGACCGGCATCGTCTGCGGGCTGTTCGGCTACGTCGCCTACAACAATCTGCGGCTCAGCCGGGAAATCCAAGTGCGGATCGGCTTCGAGCGCCGGCTGACGGCTGTCATCGACGAGCTCAACCACCGGGTCAAGAACATCCTGGCGGTGATCCAGTCGATCGTAACGCGGACTTTGCGCCATGGCAGCGACATCGATGTCGCGCGCGAGCTCCTGATCGGGCGCATCCACGCGATGTCGAACGTGGTCACGCTGCTCAGCGAAAGCCAATGGCAGGGCGTCCAGTTGCGCGGCCTGTTCGAAGCACGCGCCATTCCGCATGCGGAGCGCATCGCGGTCAGCGGTCCTGATATCACGGTCAGCGCGCGCGCCGCGCAGAGCCTGTCGCTGCTGTTCTTCGAGCTTGCCTCGCATTCCGACGAAGGATTGTCGCTGGTCGGCAAGCACCCGCACATTACCGCGAAATGGGAGATCACGGGCGACGGGCCGGAGACGGTGTTCAACTTCCGTTGGGAGGAGTTCAACACCAGCGAAGCGACGCGCCGGCCGGACAGCGATTTCGGACTGATCCTGCTGGATCGTGTGGCGCCGGAAGCGCTCGGCGGCACCTCGAAGCGCTTCTTCACCGAGGCGAGCTACGTCTATGAGCTGATCGCGCCGATGGAGACGGTGGTCGACATGACCGAGCGCGATCGCACCGAGCAGCTCTCGGCGCCGGTGCGTCCGGTGCATTGATTCTGATCTACGCGTTCGGCGGTCTGCATCGAGGCAAGCCGATTCCGGCGCGATCGCGCACGCACGATCAAGCGAAGAACCAACGACATTGCGGACAAATGAAAGGCGGCCAGTGGGCCGCCTTTCTATTCCGGGGGTGCCGCGCGATGGTGATCAGCCGCCACTGCCGCCGATCACCGCGCGCACCGTTTCGTCAGGGCCGAAATCCTCGGCGCCCTCCACATAAAGCAGGGCGGCGAGCTTGGAACGTGCGCGATTGACGCGGCTCTTGATGGTGCCGACCGCGCAACCGCAGATCGCCGCCGCATCCTCGTAGGAAAAGCCGGAGGCGCCGACCAGGATCAGCGCTTCGCGCTGGTCCTGCGGCAATTTGTCCAAGGCGGTCCGGAACTCCTCGAATTCCAGGTGCGCCCCCTGCGACGGATGCGTCTTCAGGGTCTTGGCGTAATTGCCCTCGGCATCCTCGACCTCGCGCCGCCGCTTGCGATAGTCGGAGCGAAACAGGTTGCGCAGAATCGTGAACAGCCAGGCCGGCAGATTGGAGCCAGGTTGGAAGGAGTCGATGTTGGCGAGCGCGCGGAGCAGGGTCTCCTGCACCAGATCATCAGCCCGGTCACTGTTGCCGCTCAGCGAAATGGCGAACGCGCGCAGGCTCGGGACCGAGGCCAGGATCTCGTCGCGCAGGGAGTCAGTGAGAGGCATCAGTCCCTCCCGTTGTTGTCGTTGGATCCCCCGCTGCCCTCCACTTGGGGTTGACCCCCTGGGACATCAAGCTTTCGGATCAGGTCCGCAAATCGGTCGGGAACTCCCTGACGCACGACATCGTCGTACATCGCGCGGAGTTGATGACCGATCCGGGATTGAATCTCCGAGTTCAGTCCGCCCGGCTTGCGCGGTGCCGCATTCTTGCTGGCTTGAGACTTTAAATCCTTCATGACCTTTTCCACGTTTCCCCGAGAGTTAAGTCTCTGAAGCTCCAAGAATTATCCCCGCTCTGGAGGGGTCTGTCGGGAACTAATGCGACGCCTGCGCAAAAGTTCCCACCAAAAGGGAACTTTTCTGCGGTTGGGGCGTAGTCTGCCATCAGGGGAACCCGGGCCGCCCCCGACGCCTGCGCGGCCCTCGAGATCGAATGGAGTGGGGATGTCCCGATCACAGCTTGTTGCTGAACATTTGCCTCTATTGCGACGGTATGCCCGTGCCCTGACCGGAAGCCAGGGGTCTGGCGACGCATATGTTGGCGCCATGCTGGAAGCTCTCATTCAGGACCCCTCCCTGCTCGATGAGCGTTACGGGCCGCGGGCAGGTCTGTTCCGGCTGTTCACCCAGATCTGGAATTCGGTGGCGCTGAACGACGATACCGAGGTAACGACCTTGCCGATGCCGCCCGAGCGACGGCTCTCCAATATTACGCCGCTGCCCCGCCAGGCGTTCCTGCTGCTTTCGCTGGAGGGCTTCCCGGAGGAGGAAGTGGCGTTCATCCTTGGTACCGAGGTCGGTGAGACCCGGCGGCTCGCTGATGCCGCTGGCCGCGAACTGGCGGCCGAGATCGCGACAGATGTCTTGATCATCGAGGACGAGACCTTCATCGCCATGGATCTCGAGAGCCTGGTGAAGAATCTCGGTCACAACGTCATCGGCGTCGCCCGCACCCATGCGGATGCGGTGGCGCTCGCCAAGAACAAGAAGCCCGGCCTGATCCTCGCCGACATCCAGCTTGCCGACGGCTCATCGGGTCTCGACGCGGTCAATGAATTGCTGCGGAGCTTCGAGGTGCCGGTGGTTTTCATCACCGCCTATCCGGAGCGCTTCCTGACCGGCGAACGCCCGGAGCCGGCATTCCTGATCTCGAAGCCGTTCCAGCCGGCCATGGTGTCGGCGGTGGCGAGCCAGGCTTTGTTCTTCCAGCGCAACTCGCGCAACCGGATGCCCAAACCTGCGGCGTAAGAGTTGGTCGCGTAAATGAGAAGCCGGCGCGCTCGGGCACGAGCACGCCGGCTTTTTCATCTCTGTGCTGTAACGGATCAGCAGCCGCGGCAGATGCCCGGCGATCCCTGAAATGCGATCGGCACGATGAAGTTGAGCCTGTCCTCCGGGATGTCCTTCGGCGGTGCCGGAAAGGGCCAGGCGCGCTTCACGATTCCTCGTCGAGCGCGCCTGTCCAGTCGACTGCACCAAGATCAGGAATAGGACATTGCCCGCGTGGTCGATCCGAAACGCCACCTTCGCGGTGCGGTGCCACCCCCACTGACACCTTCCGGCGGGAGTCCTGCTCGCTGAGCTGCGCGACGAGGCGCGTGGCCCAGGCCCCGAGAGCGGAGCCGTGAGCGGTGTTGCGGGTTAAATGTATCAGGCCCCGGCAGCGTCGGTCGGAGTGGCACTGATCGCAATGGCCGCGAGCGCGATGCTGAACGCCCAAGAGTTTGGCCGCGTCGATTCCAGCCTATCGTTCGTTCGCATGCTCAAGCATGTCCGTTGCGACCCGCGATCTTCGCGCCGAGCTTCTATACCGGCGATTCCAGATCCGAAAGCAAATGACGGGAACGACGCGAGGCGCAAATGAAAGCGGGGCACCGCCGGCATCACCACGGCGGTGCCCCGCGTCGCCGGTCAATGGGGCAGGGGGAACAACCGGCTGCCGAGATGACTCGCCAGCACGCGAGTCGTTCCCCGCCGCGGCAAAAATTTTTCTGGCAAGTCAATTTGATCGTTCAGGCGAATATTTCTGCTTGAGTGGGTCTATTTTAACACACGGTTAAGTGATCGGCCAAACCGAGAACTCCGTTCCCGCGACCAACGTTTGCAATGGCGAGTCGCCAGCAGGGCGAGGGAACGGTAGCCATGTTGTTAGATAGTAAGGTCGTCGTGCTTAGTGCGATTGCAGCGGCACTGAGCGTCGGAGCGGTGCAGCTTGCTGCAGGACATGATTTGACGGCCGGGCTACTCAGCCCAGCCACGACGAGCGACTCGGTCAACAGGCCCGCCAAGGCGGATCGTGCGCAGGTTCTGCCCTCCGTTGGGCAGACCAAAACCATCTCGCTTCGCCTGTCGCAGTTCGCCGATACCTCATTTCTGCTGCGCATTCCGGCCGCGGAGGCGCCTGCAAACATTTCGGGCGAGAGCATGGGCACGCCGGCCGCACCGTCGCAACTCGTGATCAAGTCCGATGGACTGAAGCGGGAGACCGTTAAGCGTCCGATTGCCTGCGAGCCGAGCGTCAGCATCCTGACCGAGATCGCCAAGAGCCTGCAGCCCGGGCGCTGTGTGACCTGATCCCTGAGCGCACTTGATCCGTGAGCACACCTGGCGAGTGCGAGGCGGACCAACCATAGCGCCGCGACCCGCAAACGCCTCTCCGGCTGGACTCTCCGGCTGGAGAGGCGTTTGCGTCTCCGCGTAGCCGCGGGTGCGCTCGTCGCTCGGACGATGGTACGACGATCTATTCCGCCGGCGTCTGGTCGCCTGTCGTCTGTCGACTCGCCAGCAGGCCGAGCGCGATGCCGCCGATTGCGAGGATCGGCAGCAGGCGCTTGGCGCCGATGGCGCGGACCACCTGGAGCCCTGCCGCCATGAGCATCGGATCGGCAAAGGCGCTCTGCGCGGCCGTGCGCGCCGCCGCCGCAACACGTGCCTGGGTCTGACGCTTGCGCACCATGTAACTGGTTGCGGCGATCAGCGTGACCACGAAGAAGATGGCGGCTCCCGTCAGACAGGCCGGCACCAGACCGTAGCGCTGCAGCACGAAGACGAATGCAGCGGCGCAAAGGAAGCTGGTCGTAATGAACAGGCCGACCGCCGCCACCACAGCGAGCGACGTCATGCGCACCGTGTGGCCTGTGGAGTCCTTGAGATCCTCGATCAGGCGCTGAAGCATCGTCAATCCCCCTACCTTTTGCCGTTCGGCCGCGCGGCAACGTCAAGCTCGGCGCCGGACGTCCGACGCCGAGCATTCATCGGCTTCAGTGGAGCCGCGCCGTGGGCCCCGGCTTTCCATGGTCGCACCGTCGCCGGATGCCCGGCGCCAGATCTTGTCGACACCAGATCTATCGACGCCAGGTCACACCGATCAGGAAGCCGAGGCCGAGCGCGAGGCCCACAGTGGCAAGCGGGCGCTGGGTGATGATGTCCTCCAGGGTTTCCTCGATCGTCCCCGCGGCGTCCTGCGCCGCGCTCATCATGGCGCTGCCGCGCTCCGACATGTCGTCGAACGTCGAATCCATGTTGTCACGGGCCTGTCGATAACCCTGCCGCGCCTGCTTGCCGGCCTTGCCGGCGAAGGCGTTGAGCGCATCGGTGATCTGTTCGGTAAGGGCTGCAATATCGTTTTTCACGGCGGAGACATCCTTCTGAAGACGGTCATAGTTCGCTTTGGGATCTCGCATTGCGGCTTCTGCATCGGTGGTCGACATCGAAAGCTCCCGGACAACAGGCGTTGCGTTTTGTCCCGGAGAACGCCTCGTCGCGCGGTAAGTTCCTGACGTGAAACCGATTAGTCCTGCGGCAGTTGCGGCGAATTGTCGGGGAGGAGGTGCTCCTTCAGGATCAGGCCGACGATGAGCAGCGGCGAGGATAGAAAGGCGCCCATCGGCCCCCAGAGCCAAGTCCAGAAGGCGAGCGCAATGAACACGGCGAGCGCATTCAGCGCTAGCCTGCGGCCGATGATGGTCGGCGTGACGAAGTGGCCTTCCATGAAGGTGATGGCGATGAAGGCGAGCGGCGCGACGAGGCCGCCACTCAATGTGGGAAAGGCGATGATGCCGACCACCAGAAGAACAGCAAACATCGCGATCGGCCCGATGATCGGGATGAAGTTCAGCGTGGCGGCGAGCGCGCCAAGACCGGCCGGATTGGGCATGCCGGCGAGCGCGCAGGCAAGGCCAGTCGCAACGCCCACGCCGGTATTGATGAGGGTCACGGTCAAAAGGTAGTTGCCGAGATGGACCTCGATCTCGTTGAGGATGCGCAGCGTCCGCAGCCGGGCCTCGTGGTCCGCAAAGGTCATGATCAGCGCCCGTCGCAGGTCGCGCCAACTCGCGATGAACAGCACCAAAGTAGCGAAGAACAGCAGGAATTCGGTGAAGGTCGGCGACAGAAATTCGATCGTGGGTTGCACCCACTCGAATTTCGGAAGCTGGAAGGAGCTGCTGCTGCTCTCGGCGCCGCCGGCACCGATCATCGTCTGCATCTCGTGCCACAGCGCGATCGGCCGGTCGAACACATGCAACTTGTCCCGCAGCCGCGCGGCAAGCTCCGGGAGGCGGTTGCTCCATTCGATCACCGGCGCCGATATCAGGCCGACGATAATGGTGAGGCCGGCGGCAACGGCGGTGACGATCAGGACAGCGGCGACCGGACGCGGAATGCGATACCGTTCGAGACGGCTTGCGGCAGGCGACAGCATGGTACCGACCACGAAGGCCATTACAAGGGGAAGAAAGAAGGCCTTCGCCACATAGAGCACCGCCGTGATGGAGATCACCGTAAGCAGCACCATCGCCAGCGCGACAATTTCGGTGCGGCGGATCAAAGGTGGCTGATCGCTACGAGTTTCCGGGAGCGGTGCGCCTTCGTTCGCATCGGGCAGGAGCCGCTCGGTGGGAAGTACGCGCACCATGTCTCTCCCGCGCACGAACGAATGCGGCGTGACATCACGCCCCTTTTTCCTGGCCTGCTAACAACGAGGCTGTCGCGAAAGTTCCTCGCGAGATCGTGAGGCGGCGTTCGCTTGACAGGCACGTGAGCGCCACGCTTGCGGCGGAACTACGTCGCGGCTCCAGGCGTTTGGCTGACGAAGCGTCGCAATGCGCGATGCGCGTCTCGAAGGGGGCCGTCCATGACAGAACCGGTATTCGCCCGCGGCAGGTTGTCCCTGCGCGCGACCTCGCTGCTGCTCGCCGCAAGTCTCGTCGCTCTCGTCCCGACGATCGCGGCGTCGCCCGCACGGGCGCAGGCGCTTGGCTATGCGCCGGCGCAATCCGGTGCTTTTTCCGACCAGGACGTCGTTCACAACCCCGCGCTGACCGACGAGGACAGCGCGCTGCCGGACCGATTCCGCCGCGCCATCGTCAGCCTCGATACGCACGAGGCGCCAGGCACCGTCATCATCGATACCGGCAATACCTATCTCTATTACGTGCTCGGCAACGGCCGCGCGATCCGTTACGGCGTCGGCGTCGGCCGCGAGGGCTTCACATGGGCCGGCGTGCAGAGCGTGAGCCACAAGGCGGAGTGGCCGGACTGGTATCCGCCCGCCGAAATGATCAGGCGCCAGCCCTATCTGCCCCGCTTCATGGCCGGTGGCCCCGGCAATCCCTTGGGCGCGCGTGCGATGTATCTCGGCTCCAGCGAGTACCGCATCCACGGCACCAACGATCCGACCACGATCGGCAAATTCGTCTCGTCGGGATGCATCCGGCTGACCAACGAGGACGTCAGCGACCTGTTCAACCGCGTCAATGTCGGCACCCGCGTCGTGGTGTTGCCGAAGAGCGCGCCATTGCGGAGCGGCACGGTGCAGGCCCGTGGCGGCTCCGGCACCCGGCCGCGGCCGCTCGTGACGACACTGCCGTCGGGGCGGCAGGCGATGACGGTGCCAGTCTCGGCTGTGAATTGAACTGTTTCGGCCGTCCATTGAACTGAGGTGGTGAAGGAGACGAGGCGTGGCTGTCAGATCGATCATGGGAGCGCTGGCGCTCGGCGCGGCCGCGGTGGCCGGCGCTCTGACGCTGCCGCACGCGGCGCAGGCGGAGGATTTCTTGTCGGCGCTGTTTGGCAGTTTCAATGCGCCGCCCCGGCAGGCCCCTCCGCCCTATATTCGCCTGCCCTTTGCGGACGACAACGCCCCGGTGAGGCGGGCGCCTCGACGCAGCGAGCTCTCCTATGGCAGCGGCGGAGGCGAGCAGGCCTGGTGCGTGCGCACCTGCGACGGCCGCTACTTTCCGCTGGCGTCAGGCGGCGAGCAGAGCGGGGCGGTGCTGTGCAACAATTTCTGCCCCGCCAGCAAGACCGAGGTCGTCTATGGGAGCAACATCGACGACGCCACCACGGATAGCGGCAAGTCCTATTCGGACCTGCCGAACGCCTTCCGTTATCGCACCGAGCTCGTCGATGGCTGCACCTGCAATGGCAAGGACCATTTCGGGCTGGCGAAGGTCTCGATCGAGAACGACCCGACGCTGCGCAAGGGCGATGTCGTCGCGAGTGGCGGTGGCCTGATGGTTGCCAATCGCAGCGCTGGCAAGCGTGCCGAAATCAACTTCTCCCCGGCTCCGGACTCGTTGCGCGCGAAATTCTCGCGAGCCCCCGTCGTGGCCTCCGAATAGCGCGGCCGCCGATCACGCGGCGCGGATCCGGTTCAGGAAGTCGTTCACCTGGCTTCCGAGATGCTGGCTCTGGCTTTCCAGCGTCTCTGACGCCCGTTTCACGTTGCCGGCGGCAGCCGCTGCCGCGTCGGCATCCGACTTCACGCCGCTGATGTTGTCGGACACGTGCCTGGTGCCCTGCGAAGCATATTGGGTGCTGCGCGTGATCTCCTGGGTGGCTGCGCCCTGTTCCTGAACGGCGGCGGCGATTGCGGTGGCCACCTCGTTGACCTCACCGATGATGTTGCCGATGCCCTTGATAGCGTCGATGGCCTCTCCCGCCACCTTCTGGATGTCAGCGATCTGCTCGGAAATCTCGTCGGTCGCTTTCGCGGTCTGGCTCGCCAGGGTCTTCACCTCGGAGGCGACCACCGCAAAACCCTTGCCGGCCTCGCCGGCACGCGCGGCCTCGATGGTGGCGTTCAAGGCGAGCAGATTGGTCTGCGCGGCGATGCTATTGATGAGGCCAACGACCTCGCCGATCCGGTTCGCCGATTGCGCGAGACCCTGCACGGTGCCGTCGGTGAGTCGGGCCTGATCGACGGCCCGGCTGGCAATGCCCGCCGCATGCGAGGCTTGCTTGCTGATGTCGCCGATCGAGGCGCTCAGCTCCTCTGCGGCGGATGCCACGCTCTCCACGCTCATCGAGGCGTCGCCGGACGCCTTCCGCGCGATCTCGACCCGCTCATTGGTCTGTCGCGACACGTCGGACAGCTCTGTCGAGGTGGAGCGCATCTGATTGGAGGCGCCGCCGAGCTCCTGCAGCGTGCCGCGAACCATGTCTTCGAATTCGCTGACGCAGGCTTCCACCGCGCGCTGGCGTGCGGCGGCTGCGGCATTGCGCTCGCGCTCGTGCGCCTCGATCTGCTGCTTTTCCTTCGCCTGCTGCTTGAAAGTCTCCAGCGCACTCGCCAGCGCGCCGATCTCGTCCTGCCGGGTGCCGTAGCCGGTTTCGACATCGAGATCGCCCGACGACACTTTCAGCATGGCGTCGCGGATCGTGTTGAGCGGCCGGATCACGCGCCGGTTGATCGCGGTCATCGCGCCGATCGACACCAGCAGCGCCGACACGAGCAGGCCGAGCTGTAGCATCAGCGATTGCATCGCCCGGCCTTGCTGAGCGCTGGCGTGGCCGCGCGCTTCGTCCAGCGCGGCTTCCGCGAAGGTGAGCGCGCTCGCCATCCGGCCAACTGTCATTGGGCTCCACTGATAGGCGGTGATTTCACCCTTTTCGCCCTTGGCAACGGTTGCGATCAGCCGGTCGCTCAGCGCGAGATATTGCGGATCGAAATAGCCGGCCTCGACGCTCTTGAGTGCGGACGACATCGCGGCGGGAAGCTCCATGCCCGATACCGAGAGCTGCAGCGCTTTCCATGCAGCGTCCGCACCGCCCATGTATTTCGTGTAGGCGATCTGGGTCTCAGGGCTGATCTGGCCTGTCGTCAATGCAGCGCCGACGATCGAGGAGGCTTCACCCGCGGTGTTGCGCAAGAGCCAAGCTGTCTGCTTGACCGCAAACAGCTGGTCGATCGCGGCATCCCGACGGTTGATGCTCGCGGCGAGTGCGGTCGACAGCTTCTCGACCAATGCCAGCGCGGCAGTCGCCGATTCCCCATACTCCTTGGCGAGCGCGAGCCTGCGCTCTGCCTTCGGCTTGGCAATCTCGGCCCAATATTCCGTCTGCTGGGCCTGGAGCGCCTTGTAGATGCGGCCGAACTCCGGCACTAACGTGCTCGCTTGCGCGAAGTCGACCCCCGGCAGCAATTCGAGCGCCTGAGCCAGCGCCCGCATCTCGGTGTCTCGCGCGCCGCGCAGATATTTTTCCGTGTCGGCGTCCATCTTCTGGTCGGCGTTGAGCGTGCGCAGTGACGTCGAGCGATCGCTGCGCAGACTGCCCAACGATTTGAACAGGTACGCCGAGATATCCGCCACTTTCAGGATACGGCCGGCCGATTGCCATCGTTGCCAGGAGTCCCAGGAGTTCAATGAAAACACGACGATCACAACCAGGGCGGTCGCGGTGATCACGGATTTCAGCAGGGCGGAGACCGTAAAGCGGTCGAGCATTTTAGATTCCTCGAGTTCTCTGCTTGTTTGCCCGACAACGAAAAACACATCAATGTCCGGTCTCTCCGGAAGACAGTGTGAATGCTGCCGGCTCGCGTCATCTTCAGGCGGCACGAATCCTGGCTAGGAATTCGTTGACTTGACCGCCGAGATGCTGGCTCTCCTTCTCGAGCGTCTCGGACGCTCGCTTGACGTTACCGGCTGCGGCCGCGGCGGCATCGGCATCCGACTTGACGCCTTCGACGTTGTCCGACACCTGCTTGGTGCCCCGCGCAGCATATTGCGTGCTGCGAGTGATCTCCTGCGTGGCGGCGCCCTGTTCCTGGACGGCGGCGGCGATCGCGGTGGCCACCTCGTTGACCTCGGCGATAATGCTGCCGATGCCGTTGATGGCGTCGATGGCCTCGCCGGCCACCTTCTGGATGTCGGCGACCTGCTCGGAAATCTCGTCGGTGGCCTTGGCCGTCTGGCTCGCCAGGGTCTTCACCTCGGAGGCGACCACCGCAAAACCCTTGCCGGCCTCGCCGGCACGCGCGGCCTCGATGGTGGCGTTCAAGGCGAGCAGATTGGTCTGCGCGGCGATGCTATTGATGAGGCCAACGACCTCGCCGATCCGGTTCGCCGATTGCGCGAGCCCCTGCACGGTGCCGTCGGTCTGCCTCGCCCGATCGACGGCACGCGCCGCGATGCCCGCCGCATGCGAGGCCTGCCTGCTGATGTCGCCGATCGAGGCGCTGAGCTCTTCGGCCGCGGCCGCCACGCTCTCGACGCTCGTCGCGGCATCGCCCGAGGCTTTGCCGGCGACCTGCACGCGCTCATTGGTCTGGCGCGAGACTTCGGAAAGCGCGGAAGACGTCGCGCGCATCTGGTCGGACGCGCCGCCGAGTTGCTCCAAAGTGCCGCGCACCAGGCTCTCGAATTCGCCGACATGGGCCTCGATGGCCCGCTGACGTGCCGCTGCGGCGGCATTGCGCTCGCGCTCCTTCGCTTCGATCGCGAGCTTCTCCTGCGCCTGACTCTTGAACGTCTCCAGCGCGCCTGCGAGCGCGCCGATCTCGTCCTGCCGCTGCTGATAGCCAGTCTCGACGCCGAGGTCGCCCGAGGCCACCCGCAGCATCGCGTCGCGAATCCGCTCCAGCGGCACGATCACGCGCCGGCTCACGGCGATGATTGCGGCCGCGCTCGCTGCGATGGCCGTCGCGAGCAGCAGGAGCTGCAGCACCAAAGACGTAAACGCCTCGCGATGCCGCGCGCCGGCGTAACTCTCGGCCGCGTCGAGCGCCGCCTCGGCGACCGCAACCGCGCTCGACATGTGCTCGACCGAAATCGGACTCCATTGCAGCGCCGTGATCTCGCCCGCCTCGCCCTTGGCGGATGCCGCGATCAGCCGGTCGCGCAGGCCGGTATATTGGGGATCGAAATAGGCGCGCTCGACCGCGGCCATCGCGGTCGACATCGCCGGCACGGCGGCGCCCGAGCTGGCGAGCTGCAAGGCTTTCCAGGCCGTCTCGATGCCGCCGACCAGCTTGGTGTAAGCGAGCTGGTTCGCGGGATTGATCTGGCGCGCGGTGAGCGCATTGCCGACGAGAAGCGAGGCTTCGCCGGCGGTATTGCGCATCAGCCAGGCGGCCTGCTTGATCATCAAGAGCTGGTCGATCGCGGCATCCTGGTGGTTGATGCTGCTAGCGAGAGCATCGGAGGTCTTGTCCAGCGTCTCGAGCAGCCCGTTGATCGTCTCGCCATACTCCTTGGCGAGCGCGAGCCGTCGCTGTGCCTTGGGCTTTACGATTTCGGTATTGAATTCGGCCTGCGCGTCGAACAGCGCCTTGATCAGCCGCTGCAACTGCGGCACCAGCACACTGTCCTGCGGAAACGCGACATCGGGCAGCAGCGCCAGCGCCCGCGTCAGCGCGGGCCGCTCGATGTCGCGTGCGGAATGAAGGTATTTCTCGACCTCCGTGTCCATCGGCTGATCCGCGTTCAGGACCCGGATCGTCGTCGAGCGGTCGCTGCGCAGGCTGTTCATGGCCTTGAACAAGACGGCGGAGACCTCTGAGATCGTCTCGATCCGAGCAGTGAGCTGCAGCCGCTGCCACGATTGCCAGGCATTGAGCGAGAACAGCGCGAGGATGAGCAGCGCGGTGGCCGAAATCACCGATGTCAACAGGGCCGAAATCGAAAGACGGTGCAACATGTTGAGCTTCCTGATCAAAATGCCTTATCGCGCCCGTCGGTAAAAAATTTCGCCAGAATGGTTGCCGTAAGATTACGGTGTCCTCGGGTTCCGGAACGGGAACTCGGGCGCGGCTCCGCGGTTAAGCCGAGGAATGCCAGCGCGTCTTTCTCTCCTGCAGGGGCAAATCCATGCTCGTCAGTGCTCTCGTCACCTTCCTCGTCGTCATCCTGATCCTCTATTTGATCAACCTGCTGCCGATCGACGGTCGCGCCAAGCAGATCTGCCGCGTCATCGTCATCATCCTTGGCGTGATCTCGCTGCTCAGACTGATCGCGGTGATCTGAAACGAACAAAGAGCAGTTCCCAAAAAGGCAAAAGCCCCGGCCGTTGGCCGGGGCTTCGTCTGCGTGGCGATGAACCGCACCTGTTCATGCTTGCGCCTTCATGCAGAGGCTTTGGCCTCGCGGCGGCGGGCGGTGAGAATGAACTCGGTGTAGCCATTCGGCTGCGTCCGGCCCTTGAAGACGAGGTCGCAGGCCGCCTTGAAGGCGACACCATCGAACGATGGCGCCATCGGCCTGTAGAGCGGATCGCCCGCATTCTGCTTGTCGACCACCTCGGCCATGCGCTTCAGCGACTCCATGACCTGCGCTTCCGTGACGACACCCTGATGTAGCCAGTTCGCCAGATGCTGGCTGGAGATGCGCAGCGTCGCGCGGTCCTCCATCAGGCCGACATCATGAATGTCGGGCACCTTGGAGCAGCCGACGCCCTGGTCGATCCAGCGCACCACATAGCCGAGAATGCCCTGGCAGTTGTTGTCGATCTCCTGACGCACGTCATCAGGCGCCCAGTTCGATTTCGAGACGGGAATGGTGAGGATATCAGCGAGCTTGGCGCGCGGCCCGCCCTTGGCGAGCTCTTGCTGCCGCGCGTGCACGTTGACCTGATGATAGTGCAAAGCGTGCAGGGTGGCGGCGGTCGGCGAGGGCACCCAGGCGGTGGTGGCTCCGGCCGAGGGGTGGCCGATCTTCTGCGCCAGCATGTCCGCCATCTTATCGGGCGCCGCCCACATGCCCTTGCCGATCTGGGCATGGCCGGGCAGGCCGTCCACCAGACCCATGTCGACATTCCAGTCCTCATAGGCCTTGATCCAGGGCTGCGCCTTCATGTCGTTCTTGCGGATCATGGGGCCGGCTTCCATCGAGGTGTGGATCTCGTCGCCGGTGCGGTCGAGGAAGCCGGTGTTGATGAAGACGATGCGCCTCAAAGCCTGCTGGATGCAGGCCTTGAGATTGACGGTGGTGCGGCGCTCCTCGTCCATGATGCCGACCTTGAGCGTGTTTTCAGGCATGCCGAGCATCTTCTCGACGCGGCCGAACAGCTCGACCGTCAGCGCCACCTCGTCGGGGCCGTGCATCTTCGGCTTGACGATGTAGACCGAGCCGGTGCGGCTGTTCTTGACCTTCGACAGGCCCTTGAGATCATGGATCGCGAGGAGCCCGGTGACGGCGGCATCGAGAATGCCTTCCGGAACTTCCTCGCCCTTCGCATCGAGCACCGCGTCGGTGAACATGTGGTGACCGCAATTGCGGATCAGCAGCAGGCTGCGGCCGTGCAGGGTCAGCGTGTTGCCCTCGGGCGTCGTGTAGCTGCGATCGCCGTGCAAAGAGCGCGTCAGCGTCTTGCCGCCCTTCTCGAAATCGGCCGACAGCGTGCCGTTCATCAGGCCGAGCGTGTTGCGATAGACCAGCACCTTGTCCTCGGCGTCGACGGCGGCAACCGAATCCTCCATGTCGAGGATGGTCGAGACCGCCGCTTCCATGATCATGTCGGCGACCCCGGCCGGGTCGTCCTTGCCGATCTGATGCTTGCGGTCGATCACGACCTCGACATGCAGGCCGTTGTTGACGAGCAGCACCGCGGTCGGCGCGTCGGCCGGACCCTGGTAGCCGGCGAACTGGGCGGCGTTCTTCAGTGCGGTGGCGTTGCCGCTCTTCAGTTTCACCGCGAGCTGGCCGGCGACCACGTGATAGGCGGTGACGTCGGTGTGGCTGCCGGTGGCGAGCGGCACGGCGGCATCGAGGAACGCCTTGGCCTTGGCGATCACCTTGTCGCCGCGCGCCTTGTTGAAGCCCTTGCCGGTCTCGCTCGGATCGTGCGGAATCGCGTCGGTGCCATAGAACGCGTCATAGAGCGAACCCCAGCGCGCATTCGCCGCGTTCAGCGCGTAGCGCGCGTTGGTCAACGGCACCACGAGCTGAGGCCCGCAGATCTTGCCGATCTCCTCATCGACATCTGCTGTCTCTACCTTCTGGGTCGGTGGCTCCGGCAGAAGGTAGCCGATCTCCCGCAGGAAGGCGGTATAGGCGTCGATGTCGAACGCCTTGCCCTTGTGGGCGCGATGCCACTCGTCGATCTTGCCCTGCAGGGTATCGCGGAATGCCAGCAGCTCGCGATTCCGGGGCCCGAGATCTCCGATGATCGCGGCAAGGCCGGCCCAGAAGGTATCAGGATCGATCCCGGTCTTGGGCGCCGCCTCCTTGGCGATGAAATCGAACAGGACGGGGGCGATCTTCAGTCCGTGGGCATCGATGCGTGTCATGGTCGGGCGTTTCTCTTAAGGGCTGCTGCGCTGCGCGGAAATGAGGCAAATGGAAGAGCCCGCACCCCAGGGGGCCGGGCGGCGGAACCCCTTTAGCGGCAAAGCGGGAGGCAGAGAAGGGGGAAGGGCGCAAGCATAGCCGGGCTGCCTTTCAAAACCACGTTGGCATAAACCGATAGCCTCGCGGCGCGTTCCGCGCCCGAGCTATGCCGATGATCCGCCCTCTCGAGAGTGAGGGCGCAGGGAAGGCCGGGTGCAGGCCGCACCCATGGCCCGCCTGCAGAAAAAAAGCAGGCGGCAGTCACCACAGGTACGAGCCGGACATCCGGCCTTCCCTGCGCGATGGCTTTAACGGCTGCTCCGAGCTCTCCCCGGGGACCGGCGTTCTTGCCCCCGTCGCTCGCGAAACGTCGTCGCGGCCGCGACAATGCGCATGCGCATTGCGCGGGGCATCAGCACCGGGATGTCAGGACCACACGGCTTGACCGTGCGCACCGGATTGTTCGTCCGCGCGAGGACTCCTTAGTTTCGCATGATCTGATCGGAAAACCGCTACGCACTTTTCCGGATCATGCGCTCACGCTGCAACCCGACGCGCCCACCGCATCCCACCTCCACGTTCGTGACGATCGCGAAGCGCCCCTCATGCGAGGCGGGACGAGGGAGGTATAGCATGATTTCTGAAAAAAAGAAAGAAGAATTTGCGAGTGTCCGGCGGACGGGGCGATGCGATTGAAGCGGCGGAAGAAATCAAAGTTTAGGCGCGGCCATGTCGATATGACGGGCGATATGGTCGATCGGCGTGATGCGATCGACCAACCAGATGTTTCGCGAACCGGGATGAACTGATTTGCCCAAGTAAGCCGTGTCGTCCCGGGTCTGCGCCTGCGAAGCAGGCGCAGACCCGGGACCCATACGCCGCGGCTCTTGTTCAAGGCTTCATTGACGTTACTAATCATCGCCACACGACCTTCGCGGCGTATGGGTCCCGACGCAAGGCCGGGACGACAGTGTGGGTGAGGTCGGCGCGGGTGCCAATTTCGCTGACGCTCAACCGATCCTACGTTCGTTTCTTGTGTGGAACTCTTTGGCACAGGAGGCGCAAGCATGCGCCTTCCTCAGAGCTTGGCCTCTTGTCGGTATTCTGGCGTTCGGGTTGCGGTGGGCCGGCTGGGCTCTATCACAGGACGCCGCTGCAGACGCGGCGGTGATCGGCGATGCACTGTTCTCGTCATTGCGAGGAGCGTAGGCGAGAAGCAATCCGGACTTCCTTGTGTCGTACTGGATTGCTTTGCTTCGCTCGCAATGACGAAAGAGAAAGCGATAGACCCTGGAGGTCCCGACGCTCATCAAGACTATGCTCGAAGACCAGCGCGCGTCGGCAACTTCTTGACCTGATCGCCGATATCCTGACGCGCAAGGCGCAGTTCGTAGAGGCTTTGCAGATCGAGCCAGAATTCCGGGGTTGTGCCGAACCAGTGACCAAGCCGCAATGCGGTGTCGGCCGCCACGCCGCGCTGACCATTGATGATCGCCGTGATCCGGTTCACCGGCACATCGATCTGTCGGGATAGCTACGCGGCCGACATGCCCAGCTCCTCGAGTTCTTGAGCGAGGTGGACGCCCGGATGAATGGGGGTGCATGCCATGACAAGCCTCCTAGTGATAGTCGACGATTTCGACGTTGACCGGACCGGGCGAGCCGTCGGGCCACTCGAAGCAAATCCGCCGTTGGTCATTGCCCTCGACTTAATCGATAGCCTCCGCGACCGAGCGCGCGCCTGGGGGCAGCACCAGCTCGGTGGCACGTTGCCAGCAGCGCCTGTCGTGTCGTCTCAGTAGAGATCGTTCCTGACGCTTTCTTGGTAGTGCGCGTCCACTCTCTCAGCCTCGGTGGCCGACCCGCCCGTCAGGGCCACCTTCATCTGTCCGACCGATGGCAGATTTGATCGGTCGATCCGGCCATCGAGACTCCAGAGGCGGGCGCGGTTGATCGCTTTGCCACAGTGGAACAGCACCTGTTCCACGCTGACCATGATTGCCGTCTTGGGTGTTTTTCCCCGCTCCATCAGGGATGTGAGCAGGCCGTGATCCGTCGAAATGCGACCTCGACCGTTGATGCGGAGGAAGACTTCCAATCCAGGGAACAGGAACAGCATGGCTAGCCGATCGTCCTCAACGAGGTTTCGCATCGTCTCGATCCTGTTATTGCCTGGCCAGTCCGCGAAGGCGACATGGCGGTCATCGATCACCTTCACGAAGCCTGCAGGACCGCCGCGGGGGGAGGCATCCAATCCCTCCCGGCTGCCGCTCGCGAGACAGAAGAATGTCGCAGCAGCGATATAGGCTTTGTGGAACGGGACCAGATGCGGAAGCACCGCCTTCTGGATGGCCTCCGCAGGCGGCTCATAGAGCTGCTGCAGCTCGGCAATTGTGACTTCGGACATCGGCAACCGCCTCCGTGGACAACGCCAACAGCGTAGCGGGCAAGAGCTGGCGGTGCTAAGTCATCCATGCCAATCGATAGCAGTTCCACGCCATGTCTCGCCGGAAGGCTCCCAACGAAATCAGCGACAGCGCGGGCGGGTTGAGCGTGATGGCTTATGCTGTCGAGCTGCGCACCGAGTTCTCAAGCCCCTCGCATGTCCACGCCCGGGGCCAAATGATCGGCTGTAGCCGGGGTGTCGTGTCGGTTCTTACCGACGGCAGCGCCTGGGTGGTCCCGGCGGGATACGCGATCTGGCTCCCGCCTTGTCAGATGCACGGCGGCCGGAGCTTCGGACCTGGGGCAGGGTGGAGCCTCTACGTTGCGCCTGCCGCCTGCGAAGGACTTTCCTTGCAGACCCGCATTGTAGCCGTGCCGCCATTGCTCAGGGAAGCAGTGCTGCGCGCCACATTGTGGGACAGCGATGAGGTGACCACCGGGCGTCAGCGCATCTGCGATCTCATCGTCGACGAAATCGCGTGCCTGCCGCCCGAGGATCTGGGCCTTCCGCTGCCACACGACGCCCGCCTTCAGCGGATTGCGCGATCGCTGCTCGAGCATCCCGCTGACAGCCGTACTGTGGATGAGTGGGCGAACTGGGCAGGAATTGCGTCGCGGACGCTTAGCCGGCGCTTTCCTCAGGAAACTGGATTGACCCTTACCGAGTGGCGGCATCGGGCACGCTTGATGCGTGCGCTCGAGAGACTGGCGGAAGGCGATGCGGTGACAACGGTTGCCGTTGATTTGGGGTACAGCAGCGTTAGCGGATTCATCGCTCTCTTTCGCCGCACCTTCGGCGTGACGCCGGCCGCCCATCCCCTTAGTCGAGGCAGGCGGGCGGTGGTCCGGACGTATGTCGATCGGTAGGCTTGTCGCCATCGCGGGCGGCCGAAGCGGCGACGCAATCCAGCTTGCGGGATTTCGATGCGCGTCATCTGTTGCCGGCGAGATAAACCCGCTCAGATCAAGCGCCTTCGCGAGCCGTCGCAGACGCAGCGGTGATCCGGAATGCGCTGTTCTCGTCATTGCGAGGAGCGCAAGCGACGAAGCAATCCAGACTTCCTTAGTACCGTACTGGATTGCTTCCGCTGTCGCCCTTCGAGCAATGGCGGACACGTCGCTTCGCTCGCAATGACGAAAGATAAAACGAGAGAGCCCTCAAATATTCGCCGCGAGATCGGCGATGTCGTCGAACAGCACGTTCGTGGTTGCGAGCAGCCGCTCGACTTCGTCGACGGCTTCCGCCACGCTCCGCGTCGTGGTGTCGAGCACGAGCTCGGCGGCCTCCGGCGCCTGGTAGTCGTTGCCGATGCCGGTGAAGTTTTTCAAGGTTCCGGCGCGGGCCTTCGCATAGTGGCCCTTCGGATCGCGGCTTTCGCAGACCTCGGCCGGCGTCGCCACATAGACCTCGCGGAACAGATCGTCGGCGATGCGGCGCGCGGATGCGCGGTCCTCGCGGGCCGGCGATACCGCGGCGACGATGGCGATGTGGCCGTTGCGCGCCAGATGCGTCGCGACCTCCGCCAGGCGGCGGATGTTCTCGGCGCGCGCCTCGGGGGTGAAGCCGAGGTCGCCGTTCAGACCCGCTCGCAGTGTGTCGCCGTCGAGCAGGATCGGCGAGCCGCCGCGGGAAAACAGCCGCCGCTCCAGCGCACGGGCAATGGTCGACTTGCCGGCGCCGGGCAGGCCGGTGAGCCAGATCACCGCGCCATTGTGGCGATAGCGCGCGGCGCGCTCGCCCGCGCTCAGCGCCGACTCCACAGGCACGATGTCAACAGGCGCGGCGCGCTGCCCAGCATCGACCGAGAGCACCAGCCCGCCGCCGGCGATGCGCCCCTGGACCTCGATGACGAGCCGGCCGGTGCGTGGGTTATCGGCGTAAGCGTCGGTGGCGACCGGCTGGCTCAGGGAGATGTCGATCTCGCCGACATGGTTGCGCGCGATCGACGAGGCCTGATCGTTCGACAGCGAGCCGGGATCGACGGCCTTGTCGATTGCCACCACCGTGGCGCGGCTCTCGCGGGTGCCGAGCCGCACCAGAATGCTGTCGCCCTTGGCGAGCGGCTGGTCGTGCAGCCAGAAGATCCGCGCGCGCAGGCGCCTTGTGTCCTGCGGATTGCGATCGACATGCGCGATGATATCGCCGCGTTCAACGAACAGCTCGCGGTCGAGCGTGATGCCGACCGAGCGGCCGGCGCCTTGCGGCACCGTCACCGGCGTCGCCGGCCAGCCTTCGACGGTCCTGATCTTGGCGATCTTGCCGGCGGGCATGATCACGATCTCGTCGCCCGCCTTTAGCTGTCCGGACTCGATGCGGCCGGCGACGATGCGGCGGTCGTCGAACTTGTAGATCGCCTGCACCGCGAGGCGCAGCGGCAGAGATTCGAGCGGCCGCGCCGGCTCGAGCTGGTCGAGCGCCTCGACCACGGTCGGGCCGTCATACCAGCCGATGCGCGGTGTGCGCGCGGCGACTCCGTCGCCGTCACGCGCCGAGATCGGGATCACGGCTGACGGCGTGACGCCGAGGCCAGTGAGATGCGCCGTGATCTCATCGCTGATCTCACGGAAGCGCTCGGCGGAGAACTCCACCCGGTCCATCTTGTTGACGACGACGGCAACCTGTTTCACGCCGAGCAGATGCAGCAGATAGCCGTGCCGCCGGGTCTGGTCGCGCACGCCCTCGCGCGCATCGATGATCAGCACCGCGCCGTCGGCCTGCGAGGCGCCGGTGATCATGTTGCGCAGGAATTCGGCATGGCCGGGCGCGTCGATCAGCACGATGTCGCGGGCATTGGTCCGGAAGCGGATCTGCGTGGTGTCGATGGTGATGCCCTGGTCGCGCTCGGTCTGCAGCGCATCGAGCAGGAACGACCATTCGAACGGCATGCCGCGGCGTGCGCTGACGGCCTTGAGCATCTCGAGCTTGCCGTCGGGCAGGCTGCCGGTCTCGTGCAGCAGGCGACCGACCAGGGTCGACTTGCCATGATCGACATGGCCGACGATGACGATGCGGACCTGGGGGCGGAGTTGCGGAAGGGTGGTGCTATCGGGCACTGCCGATAGCGCTGCGGGGGCGATCATGTTCATCAGGACACGCTCAAGCTGGAGTCATCATCAGAGATAGCCGGCGACGCGCAGCCGCTCGAAGGCATCCTCGGTCTCGTGATCGAGCGCGCGGCCCGCGCGCTCGGGTACCTTGGTCTGCTCCAGCTCGGCCAGGATCTGCGGGATGTCGGTCGCGGTCGAGGCGACCGGGAAGGTGATGTCGGCATCGCCGAGCGAGCGGTAGCGCTTGCCGTTCTTGGCCAGATAAAGCGGGATGATCGGGATGTTCTCGCGCTGCGTATAGGCCCAGATATCCGCCTCGGTCCAATGCAGGATCGGGTGGATGCGCAGATGCGCGCCCGGCGGCGGCGAGGCGTTGAACTGATCCCAGAATTCCGGCGGCTGATCGCGCACATCCCAATTGCCGTCCTGCCCGCGCGGCGAGAACACCCGCTCCTTGGCGCGCGTGGCCTCCTCGTCGCGGCGGATGCCGGCGATCAGCCCGTCGAAGCCGTGCTTGGCGAGCGCGAGCTTCAGGCCTTCGGTCTTGCGCGCGGCCGAACGCGCGGCCGGCGGCAAGGTGGGATCGACCGCATCGATCGGCGGGCAGGGCTCGACCTTGAGGTCGAGGCTCCATTCCTTCGCATAGGTGTCACGGAAGGCGTACATCTCCGGAAACTTTTTGCCCGTATCGACGTGTAGTGCTGGGAAGGGCACCTTGCCGAAGAAGGCCTTGCGCGCCAGCCAGATCATCACGTTGGAGTCCTTGCCGAGTGACCACAGCAGCGCCAGCTTCTTCAGCCGTGCAAAGGCCTCGCGAAGGATGTAGATGCTCTGCGCCTCCAGGGCGTCGAGGTGATCCATCGCCTGCACGTCATCGCGCACGCGCGGCATGGAAGATGCTTGATGCACCTCGGAGAGAGGCAACTTGTCTAACGCGGAGTCGGTCTTGAGAAGATGCATCCTGCAATCCGTGGGCTTCCGAGGAGAAAATTCTCTATTTGTTGGCGCAAGGAGAAGGAATAAATTTCTCTTTGCGCCGATGACGTGACACATATATAGAAAAAAATTCCAGTCAACTGAAAAGCTGGACTCCAAGGACGATAAGTTTCGCGATGCGCTACCTGCCCGTGTTCCTCGACCTGACAGCCGGCCCGGTGCTGCTTCTCGGCGCCGGCGAGCTGGCGCACGCCAAGCTGCGTGTTCTGGCGTCGGCGGGTGCACGTGTCAGGTGGTATGCGACGGACGGCCACCATGATGTGAGCGCGCTGGGTGCAGACGCTGCGCGCATCGAGCTGGCGCAGGGCGATCCGCTCCAAGCGGATCTCAACGGCGTCATTGCGGTGGTGTGCGCGGGCGCTGGCGATCTCGGGGTAGCGATGTCGCTGCGCGCGAAATCGCTCGGCATGCCCGTCAATGTGATGGACGATCTCGATCACTCCACCTTCATCTTTCCGGCGATCGTCGATCGCGGCGATGTGGTGGTGGCGATCGGCACTGGCGGCACCTCGCCGGTGGTGGCGCGGCGCCTGCGCGAAAAGATCGAGGCGCTGCTGCCGGCGCGAATCGGCGATCTCGCTGGTTTCATCGGCGAACGCCGCAAGCGGATCAATGCAGGCATTGCCGAGCCGTCGCTGCGCCGCCGCTTCTGGGAGCGCGTCATCGATGGTCCGATCGGCGCGCTGGTGCTGTCGGGGCGCAAGGCGGAGGCAGACGCGGCGCTTGATGCCATCACTGATCCCTCTGCCTATGCGGGCGCGAATGAGAAGGGCGTCAGCACGGGTCATGTCACACTGGTTGGCGCCGGCCCGGGCGATCCGGACCTGCTCACGGTGAAGGGCTTGCGCGCGCTGCAGGACGCCGACGTCGTGTTCTATGACGAGCTGGTGACACCGGAGATTCTCGATCGCATCCGCCGCGACGCGGCGCGCATTCCGGTCGGCCGCCGCGTCGGCAAGCCCGGCATCGGCCAGGACGCCGTCAACAAGCTGCTGATCGAGGCGGCGCGCGCGGGCAAGCGCGCGGTGCGGCTGAAGGGCGGCGACTCCTATGTATTTGGCCGCGGCGGCGAGGAGGTCGACGCGCTGCGTGCGGCCCGTGTGAACTACACGATCGTGCCGGGCATCACCGCTGGCTTAGGTGCCGCCGCGCAATTCGAGGTGCCGCTGACCTTCCGCAGCAAGGCGCTGCGCATCACCTTCCTCACCGCGCACAAGGAGCGCGACGCCGAGGCGGTCGACTGGTCAGCGCTGACCGACACCAAGATGACGGTCGTTGTCTATATGGGCATGACGGCCGCTCGCTCCGTGCGATCCGGCCTGCTTGCGGCGGGGCGCGCAGCCAGCACGCCGGTCGGCGTGTTCGCGAAGGTGACGCGCCCGGACGCGCAGGCTGCGGTCGGCACGCTCGATCAATTGCCGGAGCTGGTCGCCCAGATCGATGGCGGGCCCGCCATTCTCGTCATCGGCGACGTGGTCGCGCACTCCGCGCCCTGGCGCCGCCAGAACCTCAGCCAAACCATCGCTCAACTCTTGGAACCCGCGTAAATGACCTCTCCGCTCGAACAGAAGAAGATCAGGATCACCGGTCCCTCGATCGTGACCGCCAACCGCACCTGGGATGGCGCGGTGATCTATCGGACCGCCGACGGCTGGTCGACCGATCTTGGCAGCGCTGCCGTGGTTCGCGCCTCGGATGAAGCGCGGGCGCTGCTCGCCGAATCCGTGGCCGATGATCTCGGCGCGATCGGTCCCTATATCGCGCCGGTCGAGGTCGACGAGAAGGGGAAGCTGAAGCCGGGCAACTTACGTGAGCGCATCCGGCTCAAGGGCACCACGATCGGCGTGCCGGCATTGGCGCAAGTCTGAAGGCAGGTCTGAAAGTTTTTGCCATGTATGCTTATGACGAGATCGACCGCACGCTGGTCAACGAGCGTGTCGCCGAATTCCGCGACCAGGTGAAGCGCCGCCTTTCCGGCGAGCTCACCGAGGACGAGTTCAAGATGCTGCGGCTGCAGAACGGCGTGTACCTGCAGCTGCACGCCTACATGTATCGCGTCGCCATTCCCTATGGCACCCTGGCCTCGAACCAGCTGCGCCGGCTCGCGCATGTGGCACGGCGCTACGATCGCGGCTACGGCCATTTCACCACGCGCCAGAACATCCAGTTCAACTGGATCAAGCTCGCCGAACTGCCGGATGCGATGGCCGACCTCGCCGAGGTCGGCATCCAGTCCATGCAGACCTCCGGCAACAATTTGCGCAACGTCACCGCCGATCAGTGGGCTGGCGTTGCGCCCGGCGAGATCGAGGACCCGCGCATCTGGTCCGAGATCATGCGCCAGTTCACGACGCTGCATCCGGAATTCTCGTTCCTGCCGCGCAAGTTCAAGATCGCGATCACGGCCTCCGAGCACGATCGCGCCGCGATCAAGATCCACGATGTCGGCCTCAAGCTGAAGAAGAACGAAGCGGGCGAAACCGGCTTCGAGGTGCTGGTCGGCGGCGGCCTCGGCCGCACGCCCTTCATCGCCAAGACCGTGAAGGACTTCGTCGCGGGCCGCGACATCCTGAGCTACATCGAGGCGATCTTGCGCGTCTACAACCAGTATGGCCGCCGCGACAACATCTACAAGGCGCGCATCAAGATCCTGGTGCACGAGCTCGGCGTCGAGAAGTTCGCCGCCGAGGTCGAGGAGGAATGGCAGCAGATCCGCGACGGCGAGCTGAAGCTCGACGAGGAGGTCGTGGAGGACATCCGCTCGCGCTTCTTCTATCCCACGTATGAGAAGCTGCCGCACATGCCGGACGAGCTGAAGCAGGCCTCCGCCGATCCGCAGTTCGAGGCTTGGCGCAAAAACTCGGTGTTCCCGCACAAGGCCCAGGGCTACGCGATCGTCACGATCTCGCTGAAGCCCGTCGGCGCGCCTCCCGGTGACTGCAGCGCCGAGCAGATGGAGGCGATCGCCGACATCGCCGACAAATATTCCTTCGGCGAGATCCGCGTGGGCCATGAGCAGAACCTGGCGCTGCCGCATGTCGCCAAGCGCGACCTTCCGGCCGTGTGGAAGGCGCTCGACCAGATCGGATTGGCGATCCCCAATGTCAATCTGGTCTCTGATATCATTGCCTGCCCGGGGCTGGACTACTGCTCGCTGGCCAATGCGCGCTCGATCCCGATCGCGCAGGAGCTGACGCGCCGCTTCGCGAGCCACGACACGGCGAACCTGATCGGCCGGCTGCACATCAACATCTCCGGCTGCATCAATGCCTGCGGCCATCACCATGTCGGCCATATCGGTATTCTCGGTGTCGAGAAGAACGGCGAGGAGTTCTATCAGATCACGATCGGCGGCCGCGCCGACGAGGGCGCCGTGCTCGGCACCTTGATCGGGCCGTCGGTGCCTTATGGCGAAGTCGCCGACGTCGTCGAGGACATCGTGGAAGCCTATCTCGCGCTGCGCGCACGTCCAGACGAGCTGTTCATCGAGACGGTGCAGCGGCTCGGCGTCGAACCATTCAGGGAGCGGGTCTATGCCACTCGTTAAGGGCGGAAAAATCACGGCGGACAGCTTCGCCCATGTCACAGACGACGCCGAGTTGCCCGCGCAACCCGGCATCCTGATTTCGGCCACGCGCTTTCTTGCCGATCCGGAAGGCCTGCTTGGCCGGCCCGGCGGGAAGCTGGGCGTGATCTGGCCGAACAATCGCGATGTCGACGACCTCGTGCCGTACCTGGATCGCCTCGCCATGGTGGCGCTGGTGTTTCCGAGCTTCCGCGACGGCCGCGCCTACACCCAGGCGCGCCTCTTGCGCGAGCGCTACGCGTTTCGCGGCGAGCTGCGCGCCACGGGGCAGGTGCTGCGCGACCAGTTCGTGTTCATGCTGCGCGCCGGCTTCGATGCGTTCGAGGTCAAGAAACAGAGCGATGCCGAGGCCTTCGCGGACACCGTGAAGCGCTATTCGGTGTTCTACCAGCCGACCGGCGACGGCCGCCTCACCGCGCTGCATCGGCGCATGCAACTGCGTCATTCCGAGAGCGCCGGCCTATGACCGTTCGTGCCGTGCCGCTTTCGTCTCCCCCAGATTCCGTCCCCTCCGCCGCCGCGCTCGACCGGAGCTTGCGCGATGCCTCGCCTGCCGAGGTGGTCGCCACCGCCTTGAAGCTGGTCGGGCGCGATCGGCTGGCGCTGGTCTCCTCCTTCGGCACGGAATCGGCCGCGCTGCTCAAGGTGATGGCCGATGTCGATCCGGCGATCCCGGTCATCTTCCTCGACACCGGCTGGCTGTTCGCGGAGACGCTGGCCTATCGCGATACGCTGACCGAGCGGCTGGGCTTGCGTGACGTGCGTACGGTCAAGCCGCCCGAGGACAAGCTGGCGCGCGAGGACGCGGGCGGCGAATTGTGGTTCTCCGATCCCGACGCCTGCTGCCGCATCCGCAAAGTGGAGCCGTTGGCGCGTGCGCTGGCGCCGTTCTCCGCCTGGCTCAACGGCCGCAAGCGTTTCCAGGGCGGGGCGCGCGCCGCGATCCCGGTCGTCGAGCAGGACGGCACGCGGCTGAAATTCAACCCGTTCGCCAACGTCTCGCGCGACGAGATCACGGCGATCTTCAACGATGCCAAGCTGCCGCCGCATCCTCTGCTGGCGTCGGGTTACCTGTCGGTCGGATGCATGCCCTGCACCAGCCGCACCTCGGCCAATGAGGATGCGCGCGCCGGCCGTTGGCGCGGCCGGCCGAAGACCGAATGCGGCATCCACACGGTTTCCAGCACTGAGGCGCTGGCGTCCTCGGCGTAACCCAGCGTTCCACCGCCGCGCCGGAGCGAAAGCGGCCGGAGCGGCGCTGGCTTGTCGTGCTGCTATCAAAAGTGCTGATCCATCAGCAGCTTCGGGTGTGACAGAAGGCGGCATCCGTTCTCGCGCCTTGCGGTAGCAGAATCGCGCTGCCGGAACCGAAACAAGAAAATCCGGTTTTGTTGACTTGTCGCGTTCCATCCGGCGTCTTGCGTGGCGGGCTCGCCTCCTCGGGCGGGCAACAATGGAGAGCTTCGATGATCCGGCGTCTTGTGATGGTTGCGGCGGCGTTGTGCTGGGCAGGGTCGGCCTTCGCGGCCGACGTGTCGCTGCTGAACGTGTCCTATGATCCGACGCGCGAGCTCTATATCGAGTTCAACAAGGCGTTTGCCGCGGCCTATCAGAAGGAGACCGGCAAGAGCGTCGAGATCAAGCAGTCCCATGGCGGCTCGGGCTCGCAGGCGCGCAGCGTAATTGACGGGCTGCAGGCCGACGTGGTGACGCTGGCTCTCGCCTACGACGTCGATGCCATCGCCGCCAAGGGCCTGATTGCACCTGACTGGCAGAAGCGATTGCCGCAGAATTCCTCGCCCTACACCTCGACGATCGTGTTCCTGGTGCGCAAGGGCAATCCGAAAGGCATCAAGGACTGGGACGACCTGGTGAAGTCGGGCGTGCAGGTCATCACGCCAAACCCCAAGACGTCAGGCGGTGCGCGCTGGAACTATCTTGCTGCCTGGGGCTATGCTCTGAAGAAATCGGGCACCGCGGACAAGGCCAAGCAGTTCGTTGCCGACCTCTATGAGCACGTTCCCGTGCTCGACACCGGTGCCCGGGGCGCCACCGTCACTTTTGTGGAGCGCGGCGTCGGCGACGTCCTTCTGGCCTGGGAGAACGAGGCTTATCTTGCTTTGCGGGAGTTCGGCCAGGACAAGTTCGAGATCGTGGCGCCGCCGCGCTCGATCCTGGCCGAGCCGCCGGTCGCAGTGGTCGACGCGGTTGCCAATAAAAAAGGCACACGAAATGTTGCCGAGGCCTATCTCAAGTACTGGTATACGAAGGAAGGTCAGGAAATCGCCGCACGCAATTCGTACCGTCCGCGCGATCCGGAGGTAGCCAAGGCTTACGAGAATGCGTTCGCCAAGGTCGAGCTTTTCACCATCGACGACGTGTTCGGCGGCTGGACCAAGGCGCAGAAGGATCATTTTGCGGAAGGCGGCATGTTCGACCAGATCTACAAGAATTGATCGAACGATGAGTTGAGTGCGTAGGGTGGATTAGCGACCGCGAATGATCGTTGTTGGATATCTCGCTGCAAGCGGCGGTCGCGTAACCCACCATGCTGGTGGATATGAGTGGATATGATCGGTGGGTGACGCGACTGCCACGTGGAAGTCTCGGTTGTCGAGACAGCAGGCGTACAGTCGCTAACCCACCCCACGAGCTGATCGAAATGAACTGAGCCGGATGACCTCTTGAGCGCATTTGTGACCAGTCTTGCACCACGACGCAGCACCTTGCCGGGCTTCGGTCTCACCATGGGCCTGACGCTGACCTGGCTGTCGGTGATCGTGCTGATCCCGCTCGCCGGCTTGTTCATCAAATCGATGGAGCTGAGCCTCGATCAGTTCTGGGGCATCATCACCAGCCGCCGCACGCTGAGCGCGCTGCGGGTGTCGTTCGGACTCGCCTTTGCCGCGGCCTGCGTCAATCTGGTGATGGGCACCATCATCGTCTGGGTGCTGGTCCGCTATCGCTTTCCTGGCCGGCGGCTGTTCGATGCCATCGTCGACGTGCCGTTCGCGCTGCCGACCGCGGTCGCCGGCGTGGCACTGACCTCGCTGTTCGCCGAGAAGGGCTGGCTCGGCGCCCCGCTTGCGGCACTCGGTCTCAAGGTCGCCTTCACGCCGGTCGGCATCTTCGTTGCGATGATCTTCATCGGCATTCCCTTCGTCGTGCGCACGGTGCAGCCGGTGCTGATCGATCTCGATCCGGAGCTGGAGGAGGCCGCGGCCAGCCTTGGCGCCGGCCGCTGGCACATCGTGACCAAGGTGATCCTGCCGAGCCTTACGCCGGCGCTGCTCACCGGGCTCGCGCTGGCTTTCGCGCGCGCCGTCGGCGAGTTCGGCTCGGTGATCTTCATCGCCGGCAATCTGCCGAACATCTCCGAGATCGCGCCGCTTTTGATCGTCATACGCCTGTCCGAATATCGCTATGCGGATGCCACCGCGATCGCGGTGGTGATGCTGGTTGCGTCCTTTGTCATCATCTTCACGGTGAACCGGCTGCAGCGCTGGGCGCAGAGCCGGATGCCCGCGAATTAAGGATTTCGACGTGAGCATCGAGATGACAGTGCCGCGCGCGCATGCGAGTTCTCCAGCGGAGATCGCGCGCGCCAGTCACGATCCCCGCAGCGAGCCGCGGGCCGTCCGCATCGTCCTAATTACTCTGGCCATCGGCTTCCTGTCGATCTTCGTCGTGCTGCCGCTGGTCATCGTGTTCGCGCAGGCCTTTGCCAAGGGCGTCGGCGCCTATCTCGCCGCGCTCGCCGATGCGGAAGCGCTGGCCGCGATCCGGCTCACGCTGCTGGTGGCCTTGACCTCGGTCGGGCTCAATCTGCTGTTCGGTCTGATCGCGGCCTGGGCCATCGCGAAATTCGATTTCGGCGGCAAGACGCTGCTGATCACGCTGATCGATCTGCCGTTCTCGGTCTCGCCCGTTATCTCCGGCCTCGTGTTCGTGCTGCTGTTCGGCGCGCAAGGCTTTTTCGGCAACTTTCTGCAGGCGCATCATCTGCAGGTCCTGTTTGCATTCCCTGGGATCGCGCTGGCGACCACCTTCGTGACCTTTCCGTTCGTCGCCCGCGCGCTGATCCCGCTGATGCAGGAGCAGGGCACGCAGGAAGAGGAGGCCGCGATCTCGCTCGGCGCCTCCGGCTTGCAGACCTTCTTTCGCGTCACGCTGCCCAACATCAAATGGGGCGTGCTCTACGGCGTCCTGCTCTGCAATGCGCGCGCGATGGGTGAGTTCGGCGCAGTGTCGGTGGTGTCAGGCCATGTGCGCGGCGAGACCAACACCATGCCGCTGCTGGTCGAGATTCTCTACAACGAGTACCAGTTCGTCGCCGCCTTCGCGATTGCCTCGCTGCTCGCCATGCTGGCGCTGATCACGCTGATCGCGAAGACCGTGCTCGAGCGACATCTGGATGAGGGGGCGCCACGTGGCCATTGAAGTCAAAAATCTCGTCAAGAGCTTCGGCACCTTCAGGGCGCTCGACGGCGTCGATCTCAGGGTCGCCGATGGCGAGCTGCTGGCACTGCTCGGTCCTTCCGGCTCGGGCAAGACCACGCTGCTGCGGATCATCGCCGGACTGGAATGGCCCGATAGCGGCGAGATTCATTTCGACGGCGAGAACGCGCTCTCGCGCGGCGCGCGCGAGCGGCATGTCGGCTTCGTGTTCCAGCACTATGCGCTGTTCCGCCACATGACGGTGTTCGAGAACGTCGCCTTCGGCCTGCGCGTGCAGCCGCGTCGGGTGCGCAAGAGCGAGGCGGAGATTCGAAGGAGGGTGAAGGAGCTGCTCGACCTCGTGCAGCTCGACTGGCTCGCCGACCGCTATCCGAACCAGCTCTCCGGCGGCCAGCGCCAGCGCATTGCGCTGGCGCGCGCACTGGCGATCGAGCCGCGCATCCTCCTGCTCGACGAGCCGTTCGGCGCGCTCGATGCCAAGGTGCGGAAGGAGCTCAGGCAATGGCTGCGCTCGCTGCACAACGAGATCCACGTCACCTCGATCTTCGTCACCCATGACCAGGAGGAGGCGCTCGAGGTCGCGCATCGCGTCGTGGTGATGGACAAGGGCCGCATCGAGCAGGTCGGTTCGCCCGGCGAGGTCTATGACAGCCCGGCCAGCGCCTTCGTGCACAGCTTCATCGGTGAATCCATCATGCTGCCGGTGGAGATAAAGGACCGTGCGGTGCATCTCAACGGCCGGCCGCTCGATCTCATGGCCGACGACATCGAGGCCGGCGCCTCGACCTTGTTCGTGCGCCGGCACGATATGCTGATCGGCCCGGCCGGTTCTGGCCCGCTGCAGGGCGCCGTGACCCATGTGCGCAGCTTCGGCCCGGTGCAGCGCGCCGAGATCGTGCTCAATGAGAGCGCGACCACGATCGAGATCGATGCGCCACGCGACCGCGATCTCAGGGTCGGCGAGGCGATCGGCCTGCGGCCGCGGCGCTATCGGATTTTCGCGGGGTGATGACAGCCCCGATCGTGATCTACCCTCTCCCCTTGTGGGAGAGGGTGGCTCGCCGCGCAGCGGCGAGACGGGTGAGGGGTCTCTCTCCACTTGCAGTGCGCGGGGAGAGAGACCCCTCACCCGGCTCAATCTCGCTTCGCGATCTTGAGCCACCCTCTCCCACAAGGGGAAAGGGTGCAGTGTGCCCTTGGGCAGCATGGGAACTTACCCCGCGTTCACCATTCAGCCACGGTTGGTATGCAACAACCCGCCCGTCTGTCACGGGGATGATTCAGTGATGCGCGCGGGTGCGGCCCTTTTCGTCACATTGTTGCTGGCTGGATGCGCCGCGGAGGTGCCCGTCGTCGAGGCCCCGTCGATGTATGCCGATATGGCCGTCTCCGGCGCCAGGCTCGATGCCGCTGCGGCGGCGACGATGATCTCGCAATATCGCCAGAACAACGGCCTCGGCACTGTCGAGGTCGATCCCGAGCTGATGAGGCTTGCGGAGGCGCAGTCGCAGGCGATGGCCGACAAGAACAAGCTCGATCACGACGTCCGCGCACCGCTCGCCAAGCGCCTCACCGGCGCCGGCTATCAGGCCAATGTCGCGGTCGAGAACGTCTCGGCCGGCTACCATACGCTCGCGGAAGCGTTTTCCGGCTGGCGCGACTCGCCGCCGCACAAGGCAAACATGCTCAAGAGCGGTGTCACAAAAATAGGCATCGCTGCGAGCTATGCTCCGAACACCAAGTACAAGGTGTTCTGGACCATGATCCTGGCCGCGCCCGACAAGCAGCCGTCCTGATCCGGCATCGGCCTTGTGCCGGGCGGCGATGCCGGTTTTAGCCCGCGCACAACCCAGCCTTGGGTATGGTTGACGTCACTGCGAAGTGACGCCACGGTGGTTTCATGTTTGATAATTGATCGATCGACATGACGGATCATTCTCTTCCGCCGCAGCCCTCCACACCTTCAGAAGCGCAGCGCGTGCTGGTGCTGCAGGGTGGCGGCGCACTCGGCTCCTATCAGGCCGGCGCCTTTCAGGCGCTGTGTCATTTCCATTTCGACCCCGAATGGGTCGCAGGCATCTCGATCGGCGCGGTCAACGCGGCAATCATCGCGGGCAACGAGCCCGAGAAGCGGGTGCCGCGCCTCAAGGAATTCTGGGAGATGGTGTCGGCGCCGGTGCCCTGGAAGCCGCTGCTCAATGGCGATCACGGGCGCAGCGCGTTCAACGAGGCCAGTGCCGCGCTGATCGCGACCTTCGGTGTGCCCGGCTTCTTCACGCCGCGGATTCCGCCCGCGCCGCTCTGGCCGCCGGGCCATCCCGAAGCGCAGAGCTATTACGACACCACGCCTTTGAAACGCACGTTGGAGCGGCTGGTCGATTTCGATCGTGTCAACGATCTGAAATGCCGGCTGAGCGTCGGTGCGGTCAGCGTCACCAGCGGCAATTTCCGCTATTTCGATAATGTCGAGTTCGCCCGCCAGGGCAAGCGCATCGGCCCGGAGCACATCATGGCGTCCGGCGCGCTGCCGCCGGGCTTTCCTCCCGTCGTCATCGACGGCGAGCATTATTGGGACGGCGGCATCGCCTCCAACACGCCGCTCGACTACGTGCTCGATGCGGAGACCAATCGCGACCTCCTGATCTTCCAGGTCGATCTGTTCAGCGCGCGCGGTGTGGTGCCGATGACCCTGCTGGAAGCGGCCGAGCGCGAGAAGGACATCCGCTACTCCAGCCGCACCCGGATGAATACCGACAAGAACCGGCAGATCCACAATGCCCGCCGGGCTGTGCGCGACCTCATCAGCAAGTTGCCGGAGCATCTGAAGGACGATCCTTCGGTCCAGCTGTTGCGCGAGGCCTCGAAGGAGAACACGGTCACGGTGGTGCATCTGATCTACAAGAGCAAGAACTACGAGACGTCCTCCAAGGACTATGACTTCTCCCATGTGGCGATGGTCGAGCACTGGAATGCCGGCGTGCGCGACGTGCATCTGTCGATGCGGCACAAGGATTGGCTGGAGCGGCCGCAATCGGGGGAGACCATGGTAACTTACGATCTCCTCGGGGACGGCACGCAAACCCTCCACGACAAGCAGGAGTGAACGAGATGGGTAATCTGTCAGGCAAGACCGCCGTCGTCACCGGCTCGACCAGCGGCATCGGGCTCGCTTATGCGCGCGCCTTTGCCAGCGCCGGCGCCAACATCGTGCTGAACGGCATGGGTCAGCCCGCCGACATCGAGAAGGAGCGCGCGGGCATCGAGAGCGACTTCAAGGTCAAGGCGGTGCATTCGCCGGCCGACATGACCAAGCCGGCGGAGATCGCCGAGATGGTCGCGCTCGGCGAGAAGACGTTCGGCTCGGTCGACATCCTGGTCAACAATGCCGGCATCCAGTTCGTCTCGCCGATCGAAGAATTCCCGCCGGAGAAGTGGGAGGCGATCATTGCCATCAATCTCTCCTCGGCATTCTACGGCATCCGCGCGGCCGTGCCCTTGATGAAGAAACGCGGCTGGGGCCGCATCATCAACACGGCTTCGGCGCACTCGCTGGTCGCTTCGCCGTTCAAATCGGCCTATGTCTCGGCCAAGCACGGCATCGCCGGCCTGACCAAAACCGTGGCGCTGGAAGTTGCCACCCACAAAATCACCTGCAATTGCATCTCGCCCGGTTACGTCTGGACCCCGCTGGTCGAGAAGCAGATTCCCGACACGATGAAGGCGCGCAACATGACCAAGGAGCAGGTCATCAAGGACGTGCTGCTGGACGCCCAGCCGACCAAGGAGTTCGTCACGGTGGAGCAGGTGGCGGCGCTGGCGCTGTTCTTGTGTAGCGACGATGCCTCGCAGATCACCGGCGCCAATCTGTCGATCGACGGCGGCTGGACCGCCGAATAAGGCCACCGCTTTCTATCGTCATTGCGAGCGGAGCGAAGCAATCCAGGGCTGAGATAAAGAGCCTGGATTGCTTCGTCGCCTTTCGGCTCCTCGCATGACGGAGCCCGATTTACGAATCCGATAAGTTCCCGCGCAGGGTTTCGCTGTCGCGCTCGCGGCTGTCCGATCACGTACGCCGATTGCCGAACAGGCCGCCGCTCGAGGCGCTCGCGCCGGCTGGGAGGACGACCACCGTCGTGCCCTGCTTGACGTGATCGTAGAGGTCGATGACGTCGCTGTTGGTCATGCGGATGCAGCCGGACGAGATCGCCTGCCCGATATATTCCGGCTGGTTGGTGCCGTGAATCCGGTACAGCGTGTCCTTGTTGCCCTCATAGAGATAGATCGCCCGCGCGCCGAGCGGGTTGGCTGGCCCGCCGGCGACCCGCTTCGGGTAGGGCCCGAGCCGGGCCTGGATCTCCGGCGTCGGAATCCAGTCCGGCCATTCTTGCTTCTTGCCGACCGTGGCGACGCCCGAGAAGGCCATGGCCTCCTCACCGACCGCGACGCCGTAGCGGATCGCCTTGCCGTTCGGCAGCACGTAATAGAGATAGCGCGCATCGGTATCGACCAGGATCGTGCCGGGTGCCTCGCGCCGGTCGTAGTCGACGATGTGCCGCTGATATTGCTCGGGGATCTTGGCTTCCGCATAGGGCGGATGCGCCAAGAGTTGCCGATCGCGCGGAGTCAGGCTGGCATCCGTCGATGGCGACAGCGTCGCCTGCATGCATCCCGCCAGCAGCGTCGCCCCCATCAGTGACACCGCGAGTCCCAATCTCGACATCGCTCGCTCCCCCAATGCGCATCGTCAGGCTATTCGCAGGCTCAATCATGCCTAAAACAAGGCGCTGAAATCAACGGTTGCGTGATCGAGGAACTTTTCCGCTTCCGCGAGGCGCGTTTGAATTTCGCGGAGATCTCATTAAGTCAGTTTATTTGACCAAACGCCAACACGTGCAGACCCAGTCGCCGCTTGACGATCCAGAACAGCAGCGCGGTCTCGGCGACCAGCGACAGCGAGGTCGCGGCCGCAGCGCCATGGCCGCCGAAGCGCGGCACCAGCGCGAGGCAGAGTACGACGTTCATGACGAAGGCCGCCGCATAAGCGGCGGCACAGATGTGCTGATGGCCCAGCATGTTGAGCAGGCGTTCGACCGGGCCGATCGCGGCCCGCACCACAAGCCCGATCGCGGCGACGAACATGATGTTGTAGCCGGCGACGAATTGCGGACCGAACAGCCACAGTAGCGGCTGGCCGAGCGCGAGCAGCAGCAAGGTGGCCGCCAGCGAGGGCCAGAACGTCCAGCGGATCGCATGCGCGACATAGGCCGACAGCCGGTCCTTGTCGCCGAGCGCGTGATATTCCGCGAAGCGATGCGCCGTGGTCGCCGACATCGCGTAGTGAATGAAGGAGACCAGTGCCAGGGTCTTCACCACGGCAAAATAGATGCCGACCTCGTCCGAGGGGCGGAACTGCTGCAGCACCAGCACGTCGGTGTAGGACAAGAGCAGATAGAAGCTCTCGACCAGCAGGATCGGCAGCGAGACGCTGAGCCAGCCTTTGATGTCGTAATCCTTCGGCCCGCGCCCGACATGGGCACCGAGCCTGCGATTGAGCACCAGCATCTGCCCGAGCATCGCGATCCACACCGCACCCGTGCTCGCGAGCATGGCGGTGGAGGCGCCGAGATGGAAGCCGAGCACGAGGGCGCCGGCGGTGATGCCGATGATCAGCGCCTGGCGGATGATGAATTGCGGCATCAGGCCGAGCGTCATCCAGTCGTGCGAACGGGCGATGCCGTCCTGGGTGTTGGCGACGACGAAGGCCGGCAGCGTCGCGCAGCCGATCATGAGCGGCACGATCTCGCCCGGCTCGATCCACGGCGACAGCAGCCTGACGAGACCGGCCAGCAGCAGCGCTGCGACGGTCGAAGCGGCAAAGGTCAGCCAGCGCCCGCCGGCGAGAAAGCCGCGCAGCAGCGCCAGCTCCCCGGCGGTGCGATAGTCGGGGATGATCTTCTGCGCCGAGGAGGCGAGGCCAAAGTCCAGCATGCTGCCGAGCAGCAGCACCCAGGTCCAGACGTAAACATAGACGCCGTAGTCGGAGCTGCCCATCCAGCGTGCCAGCAGGATCTGCGACAGATAGGCAAGGCCGGCGCTGAGCACGCGGATGACGAAGATGATACCGGCGAGCCTGCGCGTCAGCGACGCGTCGCTGGCGCCGCCACTGAGCCCTGCCTTCAGCCGCGCGACCAGGCCGGCGGGAGAGCGGGGCGTTTCGGCATCCATCACGGCCACGGCGGGTCCACTGCGCATGCCGCGGATGGCGGCGACAGGCCCCCTGTATCAACCCATCGTTAAGATTCGGTTGGATCGGGCCGCGATGACGGTGCGCTCCCTCTCCCCGTTCTTACGGGGAGAGGGTTGGGGTGAGGGGCAGACGCACGGGCGGTGCGAGTATTGAGACCTGTGCCCCCTCACCCGGATTGCATCTTCGATGCGCGGGGCGAGGTTGCACCGAGCGCGCCGCCAGATGCGTGCTGATCTCATCCAGGACGGTAGCAGCTCAGCGCGCAGGAGGCCTCAGCCTCACGGCAGGTTGACGTTGAACTCATAGGCCTTGTCGGCGCCGACCAGGGTGAATTTGAGCGCCGCGCCCTCGGGCTTGGCGCCGGGCGGCAGGCCGTCCAGCGCGAAGCTGAAGCGCTTGACGCCGGGCGGGCTGTGCGCCTCCGGCGCCGGGATCGGCAGGGCCCAGTCCGGCGTCGGACCCTCGACGAACAGGCTGACATCGCGCGCCTCCGGTGCGGCCACATCGACCACCACGGATTGGCCCTCGCGCTTGACGTCGCGGATCGTCAGCGGATTGGGATCGCCGATATTGGCCGGCTTCGGCACGGCATCGAGCGCGGCGAACAGCGCCGCGTCCTCGGTCGAGGCGACGCTGGTGAAGGCAAGCTCGGCCTTGGCGTCGACGGGAATGCAGATCTTCTCGCACACGGCGTAGCTGACGTCCGCGCGCAGGGTCACCGGCTTGTCGGCATTCTTGGTCACGATGCGCAGCGGCAGCACGATCTGATCGTGATAGCCGAGCGAATGGCCGCCGGCGCCGTCGTCGAACTTGGTCGGCGCCGGCCACAGCACCGTCACCGCCTCGACATTGTCCGATTTCGAGAAATCGAATCGCGGCGGCACGCCGGAATCGCCGGGGCTGCGCCAATAGGTCTTCCACCCCGGCTGCAGCTGCAGTGCGACGCCGCCGAGCAGCACCGTTCCGCTGCGTGATCCCGCCAGCAGGCGCAGCGCCGAATGGCCGTCACGCTGCCATGGCGAGGCATCCTGCGCGTATGCCGGCACCGTGAGCCACGATGGCGCGCACAGCACGACGAACAACGCAAATGCAATATGGGGAGGAACCAAGGCCTTCATGAGACGTCTTTAATGCCGGGTGCGAACCTAAACCATTGAATTGCTTGTGAGCGATGTTGGGCACGCGAACCTTGATTGACAGATGCGCGTCCCAATATCAGGATATCGAGATGCATGAGAGTCCTTGCGGATGAATCCTGAGGGAAAAAGGCACGGCGACATCGGTCGCAAGGTGACCGGCACCGGCAACGATGCGTCCAGCAACCATGCTTCGAGCGAGGGTTATCTTGACGGGCGGCTGCTGGTCGCGATGCCAGTGATGGGCGACCCGCGTTTCGAACGCTCGGTGATTTATCTCTGTGCGCATTCGGCGGAAGGCGCCATGGGTATCATGGTGAACCGGCCGGCGGGCAGCATCGATTTCCCGCAACTGCTGATGCAACTCAACATCATCAACAAGAGCGAACAAATCAAGCTGTCGGGCAGTGCCGAGACCATGAAGGTGCTGTCGGGCGGCCCGGTCGACACCGGCCGCGGCTTCGTGCTGCATTCGAGTGACTATTTCATCGCCAATGCGACGCTGAAGATCAATGAAGGCGTCTGCCTGACCACGACCGTCGACATTCTGAAGGCGATCGCCAAAGGCAGCGGCCCGCGGCACGCGATCCTCGCGCTCGGTTATGCCGGCTGGCGCCCAGGCCAGTTGGAATCCGAGATTCAGGACAATGGTTGGCTGCATTGCGATGCCGACGCCGACCTGATCTTCGGCGATGACGTCGACGACAAGTATGACCGTGCCCTGCGCAAGATCGGCATCGACCCCGGCATGCTGTCGAACGAAGCCGGGCATGCGTAAGCAGGCGCCTGGTGTGGTGTCGTCCTGGCCTTGAGCCGGGAAAGCGGGCCACAGTCTCCAATGTCGTCCCGGCGAACGCCGGGACCCATACCGCGTGATGTCAGGAAAGGGCACGCGGCTCGTACCGCGCGCAACAGCTAAGGCCTGTGGTTATGGGTCCCGGCGTTCGCCGGGACGACACCGGATGTGTGGCGACGGCTGCGCACTTCATCGCACTCCGAGTGCGAGCGAGCAAGATCTGTGCTGTCGCTACTCCGCCGCGTCCTGCGCGACCGTTGGCTCGGTGCCGGCGACGGTGGCGCGGCGCATGTCGCGCGGCTGCGACTGGTCGTAGCGGCGCACGCGGTGCATGGTCTGGCGGTTGTCCCACATCACGAGATCATGCAGCGTCCATTTGTGGACGTAGACGAATTGCGGCTGCGTGGCGTGCTCGGTGAGGTCGCGCAGCAAAAGCCGCCCTTCCGGCACACTCATGCCGCGCACCGCCCCGGCATGCGATGACAGATACAGCGATTTGCGGCCATGCGCGGGGTGCGTGCGCACCAGCCGCTGCAGGACCGGCTTGAACATCTGCTTCTCCTCCTCGCTGTAATCGAGAAAGCCGAGCGAGCCGCGCGAATACATCAGCGAATGTTCGCAAATGAGATCCTCGATCTCCGCTTTGGTCTCGTCATCAAGCGCATCATAGGCGGCGCGCATATCGGCGAATTCGGTGTTGCCGCCTTTCGGGTTCACCACGCGCGCCGACAGGATCGAGTATTTTGCCGGGATCGGCCGGAATGAGCTGTCGGAATGCCACAGGCAGTTGCCGAGATTGAACAGATGGGTGCGATGGTCCGACGGCAGCGGCTTGCCGTCCTTGCCGAGATTGGAGACGTCGTTCAGCCCGGTGCTCAGCCGATAGTCTTCGCGCTTGGTGATGGTGCCGCCGCGGGCCTGCTCGCGCTCGCCGAAATTCAGCGCGAAGGCCAGTTGCTGCTCGTCGGTGATGTCCTGACCGTGGAACACGAGCACGGCGTAACGGTCGATCGCGGCCTGCACTTGCGCGACCTCTTCGCTCGCGAGCGGGCGGCTTAGGTCGACGCCGGAGACTTCGCCGACGAAATGCGGATGGATCTGCCGGATCGCGAGGGGCATGGCGTTCTCCTGCTCTCGGCGGCCTTGGCGGCCGCTCTCTCATTCCCTCAAAAAGTGACTCGCCATATGCACGGAGTCAACGCGCGACCGAATGCCCAGGAACCCGCGCCGTCCTTGCCGGTTAGCTGAGCAGCAAATTCCCAGCGATAAAATCAAGCCAAGGAGTGTGGCAATGGACACGGATCGGATTGCAGGGACGACCAAGGATGTTGCGGGCAAGGTCGAGGGCGGCATCGGTCAGATGACCGGCGACAAGGAGACGGAGGCCTCGGGCCGTGCGCGTGAAGCGGCCGGCGTGGTGCAGAATCTCTACGGCCAGGCCAAGGATGCGGCGCGTGATGCCGGCGATGCGGCGATGGATTTTGCCAAGGACAAGTTGGGCAGTAGCACCACCGACAGCCTGCGCGACGGCACCCAGGCGCTGACGCAGAAGGTGCAGGACAATCCGCTCGGCGCGCTGCTGGTGGCCGGCGGCATCGGCTTTGCGCTGGCGCTTCTGATGTCGCGGCCGGCCCGCCGTCCGCCGCCGTCGCGCTGGCGCTACTACAACTGAGCGCATCGCCGAAGCTATTGCAGAGTGATGAGCGCGGCCTGCTTTCGTCTCTCGTCCAGGAGAGGCAGAGGCGGGCCGCTTGCTTGAGAACCAACGCAGGCCTGCGAACCGGCTCAGCGCGGCTGATCCTGCATCGCAGAGCGGCCGACATTGCCGGGCGGCCTCGGCGGTCCTGCGGGCGCCGGATTGTGCGGGGCCGATGGCCTCTGCTGCTGAGGCGCGCCAAAGCCGAAGAAATCGCGGATGGCCTGCCCGGCCGAAGGCGACTGGGCCTGCGGCGGCTGGCCGGGCGTCGTCGGCACAGTCATCCGCTTCGGCTTCTGCTGCGCCGGCGCGGCCGGGCTCGCTTCCCCAGGCGTGGTCGCGGCGACAGGCGTATCTGGCCTGGTCTGTTCCTTGCCCGGTTCTTTCGGCGGCTCCTTGGCCTGCTCGCGGCCGACCTCGCGGCGCGGCCAGACGAAATCATCGGCGCGTCCGGCGGGCGGGCTTAAAGGTTCGCCTTTGACGAGGGTGCGCGCGGCCAGTGCATCGACCGCCGCGGGCCGTCCACCGGGACCGCCGAGCAGTTGATCGGTGCCGACGGAGGACGCGACCAGCGGCAGGATCGGCCCGGCGATCGGGCGCGGCGCCGGCTGGCCGGGCACCGCATTGGCATCCGGTGTCGCCGGCTCGCTCGGCAGCTCGATCGGCGCCGAGCGGCCGGCCAGCGCTCGGGTGATCTCGCGCTCGACATAATGGGCGAGCTTGCGCGCGCCGGCCTTGGTGAAATAGACGCCGTCTGGCGAGCGCAGCGAGCGCGGCTGGCCCTCGAAGTCCGGGCCCTTCTGCATGAAGCGGCCGCCTTCGTCGACGAAGCCGTCCCAGACGTCGACATAGGTGATGCCGGCCTTGCCGGCGACGTCACGATAGAGCGAGTCCAGGAACAGCGCGTCCGCCGTGCCCTTGGGGCCGCGCACGGCCGGCAGGCCGACCCAGATCACCGGCACGCCCTTGCTCTTGAGGACGCCGATCATCTCCTCGATCTTCTTGGTGTAGAGCTCGACCCAGCGATCATCGCGGAAGTCGTAGATGCCGTTCGGCGAGCGCGCGGCCTTCTCCGGTGTGGCTGCCGGTCCGTCGCCATTGTCGGCATCGTCCTGCGGAAGATCGGTATCGACCGGCTTGTCGTCCGGTTTGGCCGCTGCGTCGCCCGGCTTCGGCTCTTTGCCCTGATCCTTTACCTTGGCGTCCTTCTTGGTCTTGTCCGCCTTCTTGTCGTCGGGCTTGTCGGTCTTGTCGACCGCCGGCTCACGCAGGGGAACGCGATCGTTGAGACCGAGCATGACGACGATGGCATCGGCGCGTTCGGCCGCAAGGATGCCCTTGGCAGCAGTCGCCCAGTCGGCCGGCTCGCCCTTGGGCTGATACTTGATGAGGCCGGAGCCGTTCTTGACCTTGCGGGTCACGCCCATATCGGGCTGCTCGGCGTAGGCGTCTTCCAGGCCATAAGCGAGCCAGTCGGCCATGGCGTCGCCGAGCACCAGCACGTAGCGCTCGGGCGCGTTGGCGTTGTCGTGCCGCTCCGGCGGCGGCGCCTTGGAATAATCCTGCTGGATGACGCGCTTGGGTTGTTGCGGCTGGAAGGGCTGGAAAAAGTCGCTGCCGAACCAGCCGCCTCCGCGACCGCCGCCGCCCTGGCGCGGCGCGGGCTGCGACGAAAACGGGTTGAAGTTGAAGAACTGCGCGGAGGCGGGGCCCGCGATGCCCACCAGCATAGCGATCGCAACCGCCAGCACGACCAGCAGGCCGGGTTCGGTGATGAGCTTGAAAATGGACTTCAGCTTGGTCATGCGCACCCGTCGCGCGGCAAATTCGTCAATCCTCATAATAGTGACAGCAGAAAGGGGCCGCAAACGGGCATTCGCAGGTTCCGGCCGCATGCGCCGTCCGCCGATTGTGATCAGGGTTATTTTTGCGGCGGTATCGGGCGTCGAGATGATGCAGGCCGTTGCGGCGCGGGCGGTGCGCTCCCTCTCCCGTTCTTACGGGGCCGCGACGAGCTTCGCTCGCGCTGAGAGGGCTTGGGGTGAGGGGCAGACGCACGATTGGACGGAGTTGAAAGACCTGTACCCCCTCACCCGGATGTAATCTTCGATGCCACATATCCGAAGCTTCGCTTCGGCGTTCTTAGGACGGCCGCCAGAGGCGGCCTGTGCCTCTCCCCGCAAGCGGGAAGAGGTAAAACTAGCACCTACCGCCCCCGCAGCCGTTCCAGCACGTCGGCCGAGGCAAAACCGTCGGCCGGCGCGCCGATCGAGGCCTGGAAGTTCCGCAGGGCTTCTCGGGTCTGGCCGCCGAACTGGCCGTCCGGGGTGCCGCGGTAAAAGCCGCGCTGCGCGAGCAACTGCTGCATCTCCAGCCGCTCGGCGCGGGACAGCGTGCGCTCCTCCCGCGGCCAGGCCTGCACGAAGGGCTGTCCGCCGCGCAGCCGGTCGGCGAAATGGCCGATCGCCAGCGCATAGGCCTCGGCCGGGTTGTATTTCATGATGACGCGGAAGTTCTGCATCATCAGGAAACCGGGGCCCTGCGCGCCGGCCGGCGCCAGCAGATAGACCTTCTCGTTCGAGGCGGGAAACGGCTGGCCTGTGGCGCGCTTCAGGCCCATCTGCTCCCATTGCGCGAAGGTCATGCTCCTGGCGCGATCGGCCAGCATGTAGTTGAAGCCCTGCGGCACCACGACCTCATAGCCCCAGCTCTGGCCCGGCTGCCAGCCGTCCTTCTTCAAATTGTTGGCGGTCGAGGCGATCAGGTCGGCCGGATTGTCGACCACGTCGCGGCGGCCGTCGCCGTCGGCATCGACGGCGAAGCGCTTGAAGGCGGTCGGCATGAACTGGGTTGCGCCGAAGGCGCCGGCCCAGGAGCCGTGCAATTGCTCCGGCCGCAGGTCGCCGCGGTTGAGGATCTCCAGCGTCGAGAGGAACTCGTCCCGGAAATAGTCCTGGCGGCGGCCGATACAGGCGAGCGTCGCGGTCGACTGCAGCACGCTACGGTCGCCGATCTGGGTCGAATAATTCGTTTCGATGCCCCAGATCGCCGCGATGATGTAGCGATCGACACCATAGGTGCGCTCGGTGGCGTCGAACTGCGCCTTGTACTTGGCCAGCACCTCGCGGCCTTTGGCGAGGCGATTGTCGTTCACCAGGATGTCGAGATAGTCCCAGATCGACTTGGTGAATTCGGGCTGCGCATCGAGCAGGTCCATGATGCGCAGGTCGGGCGTGAGGCCCGCGGTGAAGCGTTGGAAATTGTCCTGCAAGATGTTGCGGCGTGCGGCATCTGGCCACATGCCGGCGATGCAATTGTCGAAATTCGCCGCCGCCTCGCGGATCGCGGACGCCGTCATCAGCGGATGGCCGGAAGCGCCGTCCTCGCCGCTCCATTGCCCCGGCGCGCCGGGCGTGGGCTGCGTCGATGGTGCATTGGCGGCGTTCCCGTTGCTGAAGCTGCCGGTGAACAGGTTATCGAGAAAGCTGAACGGACTGCCGCCCGCTTGCGCCCGCACCGGCGCGGCGCAGGCAAGCGCAGCGGCGATCGCCACGGTCACGGCCTGCCACATCCTCAAGGGTTCCTGTTGTGCCATTTGGCCTACCCCGTTGCCTGAAAATCAGGCTTTCAGGAGGCGCGCTCCTGGTTACCAGCGGATTAACAAGCCCCCAATTTCAAATTGGGGAATTTTCGCGTCCATTTGTCGTGAGCCGAGGAACCGCCGACCAACATCCGCCTTTGTTCTCGGCTGCAAACCGGATACCAAGATGCGATCCATTTCGCATTCATATCGCTGCAAGGTTTAGTCCCGACCCATGAAGATCCGCAAAGCCGTTTTCCCGGTTGCCGGCCTTGGCACCCGCGTCCTTCCCGCCACCAAGGCGATGCCGAAGGAGATGCTGACGATCGTCGACAAGCCGCTGATCCAATACGTGTTTGATGAGGCCAAGGAGGCCGGCATCGAGCATTTCGTGTTTGTGACCGGCCGCAACAAGGATGCGATCGAGGATCACTTCGATCTCATGTACGAGCTCGACGCGACGCTCGCCGCGCGCGGCAAGAAAGCCGAGATGGAGATCCTGGCGCGCGACCAGCCTGCGGCCGGCGCGGTCAGCTTCACCCGGCAGCAGTCGCCGCTCGGGCTCGGGCACGCCGTGTGGTGCGCGCGCGATATCGTGGGTGACGAGCCGTTCGCGGTGGTGCTGCCGGACGAGCTGGTGCTGCATACGCCGGGGTGCCTCGCGCAGATGATCGCAGCCGCGGGTAAGTTGCCGGAGAAGTCGAACGTGCTGGCGGTGCAGGAGGTGCCGGCCGACCAGACCCATCAATACGGCATTTGCGGCGTCGGCAAACGCGACGGCAGGATGTTCGAGGTCGACGGCATGGTCGAGAAGCCAGCCAAGGGCACCGCGCCGTCGAATTTCTCGATCACCGGCCGCTACATCCTGCAGCCGGAGATCTTCAAGATCCTGGCGACACAGGAACGCGGCGCCGGCGGCGAGATCCAGCTTACGGACGCGATGATCGGGCTGTCGAAGACGCAGAAGTTCTATGGCGTCGAGTTCGAGGGCGAGCGGCACGATTGCGGCTCGAAGTCGGGCTTCCTGCGCGCCAACATCGCCTTCGGCATGGCGCGTCCGGACCTGCGCGAAGGCCTGCGCGAGGACATGAGGAAGTATCTGGAAGGGTAGGGCTGAGCGGCATCGGAAGTCACCCTCTCCCCTTGTGGGAGAGGGTGGCTCGCCGCCGCGGTACGCGGCGGCGAGCCGGGTGAGGGGTCTCTCTCAACGAGTCGTGCGCGCGGAGAGAGACCCCTCACCCGCCTTCGATGCTTCGCATCTCAGGCACCCTCTCCCACAAGGGGAGAGGGTGCAGCGTGCATCGCAGCTACCAGCCTGACCAATCACGGCGTGTAGTCGAGACTCAAGCCGCCAGCGGCAGCTTGGGCACGGCAGCGGCGATGCAGCGGTTGCGGCCGGCGGCTTTGGCCGCATAGAGCGCCTTGTCGGCCGCCTGGAGCAGGGCCACCCAATCCGTGTTGTGCGCGGGCGTGACACTGGCGACACCGACGCTCACGGTCGACGGCACGATATCGCCCGACCAGCTCTGCACCTTGCGGCGAATGGTCTCGGCCACGTCAAGTGCATCGCTCTCGGACAGCCCCGGCAGCAGCACCGCAAACTCCTCGCCGCCATAACGGACCGCGCAGTCGCCAGCCCGCTTCACCGAATCCGTGATGCAGATCGCGATGCCGATCAGCATCTGGTCGCCGGCCTGGTGGCCGTGATTGTCGTTGTAGCTCTTGAAGTGATCCGCATCGATCATCAAGAGCGCCAGCGGGGTGCGATGCCGCATCGCACGGCGCCATTCGCTCTCAATCGTCGTGTCGAATTTGCGCCGGTTCTTCAGCCCGGTCAGCGCATCCGTGGTGGCGAGCTCCTCGAGCCGTTCCTCGGCTTGCGTGCGGCGGGTGATCTCGCGCGCGGCGATCAGGGTTGCCGCGAGCACGAGGACGATCAGCGCCAGCATCGTCGCGCCGATCCGCGTCGCTTGCATCCGCCAGAGACGATAGACCTCGCGCCATGGCTTGCCGGCCAGCACGACCAGCGGTCTGGTGCCGTCGCGCCAGACCATCAGCCGGGCGATCTCGTCGAGCGCGCCGGAGCTCGCATACCATCCGCTCGGCTCGCTCAGCGCGCGCGCGACGCCCGGCACATGCGCGAGATTTTTGCCGATGTAGTCGAGATCGAACGGCGTGCGCATGATCACCGTGCCGTCGTGGCGGAACACGGTGATGCTGTCATCGGGCCCGAGGCTGAGGCGGCCGAACAGCTCGTGGAAATAGCTGAAGCGGATCGAGCCGACCGCGACGCCGAGAAACCGTCCGTCCGGTGCCGAGATCCGGCGGCTCAGCACGATCGCATAGGCTCCCCGGTGCAAGGTCGGCCGGCTGATGTAAAGGCCGACGTCCGGATTGTCGCGATGAACGCGGAAATACTCCTCATCGCCGCGCTCCTCTGCTTGCGGATCGAGCGTGGCAGAATCGACCTTCAGACGGCCGTTCGCGTCGTAGACCTGGATGGCGCCGAAATGCTTCGCCGTGGCGGCATGGTCGAACAGGATCAGCTGGCGGATCGGCTTGCTGACTTCGTCGATTTCGGGCAGCAACATGCCGCTGGCGACCGCGCGCAGCGACAGGTCATAGAGCTCGACGTTGCGGCTGATGTCGGCGTCGACGCCGGTGGCAAGGTTCTCGAGCGACTGATGCGCCAGCGCCTCCTCGCCGCGGCGCAGGTCGAGCAGGACGCTGGCACAGATTGCGGAAAAGCCAATGAGGGTGCAGACCGCGGAGATGATGACTGTTTTCGCGGAGAACAGCGACAGACGCTTGGCCGGAGCCGGTCGACCTGGCATTCGCATTGGGGCGTTCGCTTCTCCGCTCAGTTGTTCCCTTGGGATTGGAACAGGCGGTACCAAGCACCTCCCGGTTAATGTGCAGTTGCGGCGAGTGCGTATTTGCCGCGTAAGCTGCAGGAAGGCCGCCAGCGGCGGTATGATAGGATGCGATGGAGTGTTGACGTGCACGACTATGACGCCTTGCGCGATTACCTGAAGCGGCAGACCGTTCCGGAACTCGTGCTCAGCTTCGAGGCGATCGAGGACATCCTCGGCGGCAGCCTGCCGCGCGCCGCGCAGCGCGCCTCCTGGTGGGACTCCCTGCGCAGTCCGCAGGAGAAGATGCCACAGCGCGAGGCCTGCCTTGCGGCCGGCTATGTCGCGACGCGGATGCCCGACGGCGGCAGCGTCAAATTCAAGCGGCTGAAGAAGGAGCCGGGTCGCCGTCATGCCGCCGAGTCCTGAAACTCGGCGCAAGACGGAGCTGGAACCGATGATCTTTCTGTCCTGAGCGGGACGGGATGGTAGAGTCAGGAAAAGGAGATCACCTGATGGCTTTCGATGCGCACGCGATGCCGCGCCTTGCGCCGGTCGCCCGGCGGCACGCACCGCTGTTCTGTTTCGCGCTGCTGAGCGCGGCGAGCACGCTTGCGAGTCTCGTATTCGCCTGTGCCACGCCATTCGCTGCGTTCGCCGTGATCGCGGCCGCACAGCTGCCGCTGCGACAGGCGTTGCCGGTTGTCGTGGCGGCATGGCTGGTCAATCAGGGCATCGGCTTCGGCGTGCTTCATTATCCGACCGACGCCACCACGATGTTGTGGGGCCTGGTGATCGGCGTCGCTGCGGCTTCCGCGACACTTGCAGCGTCCGCCGTGCTGCGCGTCTCGTCGCGCCGGTCTGCGCCACCCGCGCTCACCCTGGCGATGGTCTGCGCCTACGCCTCGTATGAGCTGGTCCTGCTTGCCGCGACGCCTGTGCTTGGTGGTGCCGCGAGCTTCACCGTCGCGGTTGTCGCGCGGATTGGCCTCACCAGCACGGCTTGGATGATTGGTCTGGTCGCGACTTGCGAGATCGTCCGGCTGCTCAATTCAGCTCGGCTTCGCCGCACGGTCTGATTGCGCGACTTCCTGTTGCGACCTCGCCGGGTCGCCGGTCGCGCTGGGCGGTCGGGTCAGGCACTGTGCTCTTCGCAAGCGCGAACGATTGATCTGTCGTCTCCGCCCAAAGTTGGCCCGGATTCTGCTTTGACAGTCGCTCTGAAGGCTGATCCAATTTCGTGCACCTCCAGGCGATCGCATGGGGGCTGCCGATTTGGTATGCAGCATCACCCTTGGAGCCGATGGAATGAACGAGCGGGACCTTCGAAATCAGATCGCGGATGTCAAAGCGGGGCGCCTGTCACGCCGCGAATTTGTGCAGAAGATGATCGCCGTCGGGCTCACGGCGCCGATGGCCAGCGCGATGCTCTCCTATTCCGGTGTCGCAGTCGCGGCTGAGCCGATTCAGTACAAGCCGACCAAGGCCGGCGGCGGAGGTCCGCTCAAACTGCTGCTGTGGCAGGCGCCGACATTGCTCAATCCGCATTTCGCCATCGGCACCAAGGACCAGGAAGCCTGCCGCCTGTTCTACGAGCCGCTCGCCGGCTGGGACAAGGAAGGCAATCTGGTTCCGATCCTCGCCGCCGAGATTCCGAGCAAGGAGAATGGCGGTCTTGCGGAGGACGGCCTGACGGTCATCTGGAAGCTCAAGCAGGGCGTCAAATGGCACGACGGCAAGCCGTTCACCGCCGACGACGTTATCTTCAATTGGGAATATGCGATCAATCCGGATACGGCTGCGGTCTCGATCGGCAGCTACAAGGGTGTCAAGTCTGCCGAAAAAGTTGACGACTACACGGTGAAGCTGGTTTTTACCCAGCCGACGCCGTTCTGGGCCGACGCCTTCGTCGCCTCCTATGGCTTGATCATTCCGAAGCACCAGTTCGCGGACTACACCGGCGGCAAGTCGCGCGACGCGCCGGCGAACCTGAAGCCGGTCGGCACCGGTCCCTACATGTTCGTCGATTTCAAGCCTGGCGACACTGTGACCGGCAAGCGCTTTCCGGACTATCACCAGCCGAACATGCCGTATTTCGACACGGTGGAAATCAAGGGCGGCGGCGACGCGGTCTCTGCCGCTCGCGCAGTGCTGCAGACCGGTGAATATGACTACGCCTACAATCTGCAGGTGGAGGATGAGATCCTGCTCAAGCTGGAGGCCGGCGGCCAGGGCAGGACGGAGCTGACGCTCACCGGCAACATCGAATATATCGGGCTCAATGTCACCGATCCGAATGTCGAGGTCGACGGCGAGCGGTCCAGCCTCAAGACCAAGCATCCGCTGTTCTCAGATCCCGAAGTGCGCAGGGCGCTCAACCTGCTGATCGACCGCGCCTCGGTGCAGAAATTCATCTACGGCCGCGCCGGCATCGCGACGGCGAACTTCCTCAACAATCCTGCGCGTTTCCGTTCACCAAACAACAGCTTCGAGTTCAATATCGACAAGGCCAATCAGATCCTCGAGGCGGCCGGTTGGAAGAAGGGCTCGAGCGGCATCCGCGAGAAGGATGGCAAGCAGCTCAAATTCGTATTTCAGACCTCGATCAATTCGCCGCGACAGAAGAACCAGGCCATCATCAAGCAAGCCTGCCAGAAGGCCGGCATCGAGGTCGAACTGAAATCGGTGGTGGCTTCGGTGTTCTTCTCCTCGGATGCGGCCAATCCGGATACTTATCCGCATTTCTACTGCGACATGCAGATGTACCAGACCACCATGCCGCAGGCCGATCCGCAGTTCTTCATGAATCAGTTCGTGTCGTGGGAATGCGCGAGCAAGGAGAACAAATGGCAGGGACGCAACATCTGCCGCTGGCAGAATAAGGATTATGATGAGACCTATCGTCAGGCCCAGAGCGAACTCGATCCGGTCAAGCGCGCGGCGATGTTCATCAAGCTCAATGATCTTGTGGTTCGTGACAATTATATCCTGCCGGAGATCAATCGCCTGAACGCGATCGGTGTGAAGAAAGGGGTGTCGCTCTATAAGAGCGGCTGGGACAACGATCTTGCCTTCATCGCAAGCGTCTATCGTGAGACCTGACGGGCCCAGCGCCTTTCACATGACCACATCGAGATTGTAGGGCCGCAGCGATGGGAAACTATCTTCTCAGACGCCTCGCCGTTGCTGTGCCGAGCCTGCTCGGCATCAGCCTGATCCTGTTCGTGCTCTTGGCACTCGCGCCCGGCGATCCGTTCGGCGAGCTTGCCAGCAACCCGAACGTGCCGCCCGAGGTGCGCGAGGCGCTGCGCGTCAAGTTCGGGATGGATGACCCGATCCTGGTGCGCTACCTGCACTGGCTGGTCGCCATGTTGCACGGCGACTGGGGCTTTTCCTTTGCCAGCCGCGTCAACGTCGACACGCTGATCCTGCAGCGGATTCCGGCGACGCTCTACGTCGTCGGCACAGCGCAGGTGCTGGCTCTGATGGTGGCGCTGCCGATCGGGGTGCTGGCCGCGATGCGGCCCTATTCGATCTTCGACCAGATCGCCAATACGGTCGCCTTCATCGGATTCTCGCTGCCGACCTTCTTCACCGGCTTGCTGCTGATCCTGATCTTCAGCATCAATCTCGGCTGGCTGCCGTTCGTCTACCGCGCGGACATCAGCGCGACCGGTTGGCAGTGGTACTGGGAGAGCATCAGGCAAGCGATCATGCCGGTCGCGGTGCTCGGCCTGTACCAGGCCGCGTCTTATACCCGCTATGTCCGCTCCGCCGTTCTCGACGTCATCAAGCTCGACTACGTCACCACTGCGCGCTCCAAGGGGCTCGATGAGCGTAAGGTCATCGTCAAGCACGTGGTGCGCAACGCGCTGATCCCTGTGGTGACGCTGGTGGCGCTGCAGATGCCGACCGTGTTCGGCGGCGCCATCGTCACCGAGCAGATCTTCCGCATTCCCGGCATCGGTTCGCTCTTGATCAGCGCGATCCTTGCCAATGACACCCCCGTGATCATGGCGGTGACCTTCGTGTTCGCCTGTCTGGTTATCCTCTTCAATCTGATTGCCGATATCCTGTATGGCTGGCTTGACCCACGTATCTCCTTCAGTTGAAGCGCTCGCCATCGCAGCGCCCCGCAAGCGGCGCTTCTCGCCGGGCCGCGACGCGCTGCGTCGTTTCATCCGCCACCGCATGGCGGCGATCAGCGTTGTCATCCTGGGCCTGCTTGCGCTCGCGATCCTGGTCGGCCCCTGGCTCTGGCCGGTGCCGATCAACGAGATCGATTTCACCGCGCGGCTGTCGCCGCCGTCCTGGGACCATCCGTTCGGCACCGACGATCTCGGCCAGGACCTGCTCTCGCGCATGATCTATGGTGGGCGTATCTCGCTCGCCGTCGGCTTCGCGGCGATGGCGGTCGGCCTGTTCGCGGGCACCGTGATCGGCTCCATTGCCGGCGCCTCCAAGGGGCCGGTCGATGCGGCGCTGATGTGGCTGACAGATTTGTTCCTGTCCCTGCCGCAACTGCCGCTGCTGCTGCTCGTGATCTATCTGTTCCGCGACGCCCTCAAGGCCTGGGTCGGCCCCGAGGGCGGCACCTTCATCCTGATCGTGCTCGTCATCGGCGGCTTCCGCTGGATGCCTGTGGCGCGGCTGGTGCGCGCGCAGTTCCTGTCGCTGCGCGAGAAGGAGTTCGTCGAGGCGGCGCGGGCGCTCGGCGCCTCCAAGCTGCGCCTGGTCGTGCGGCACATCCTGCCCAACGCGCTCGGGCCCGTGATCGTCGCCGGCACCATCGATGTTGCGGCGGCAATCATCGCGGAATCGACCTTGTCGTTTCTCGGCCTCGGCTTTCCTCCGGACATTCCGACCTGGGGTCGGCTGCTCTACGACGCCAAGGACTATCTCGACATCGCGCCGCACTGGGCGCTGTTTGCCGGCGGCGCCATCTTCCTCACCGTCATCGCCATCAACTTCATCGGTGACGGCCTGCGCGATGCGCTCGATCCGCGGAAGGTGATGTGATGGACGCGCGAGTTGCACCGCTGCTCGAGATCAAGGGGCTGAAGACCTATTTCGACAGCGACGAAGGCAAGGTGCAGGCGGTCGACGGCGTCGACATCTCGATCGGCCGCGGCGAGACCCTGTGTGTGGTCGGCGAATCCGGCTCCGGCAAGACCGTCACCGCGCTGTCGGTGCTGAAGCTGATCGCGATGCCGCCGGGGCGCATCGTCGGCGGCCAGATCCTGTGGCAGGGGCGCGATCTCGTGCCGCTGCGCATGGACGAGATGAACCAGATCCGCGCCAGCGAGATCGCGATCGTGTTTCAGGAGCCGATGACCTCGCTCAACCCGGTCTACACGATCGGCGACCAGATCACGGAGGTGATCCGGCTGCATCAGGGCCTCTCCAAACGCGCCGCACTGGAGCGCGCCATCGAGATGCTGGCCTTGGTGCAGCTTCCGAACCCGCAACGCCGCGTGCACGATTATCCGCATCACTTCTCCGGCGGCCAGCGTCAGCGCGTGATGATCGCCATGGCGCTGTCCTGCAATCCCAAGCTCCTGATTGCCGACGAGCCGACCACCGCGCTCGACGTCACCATCCAGGCGCAGATCCTCGATCTCCTGCTCGACATGAAGGAGCGGCTCGGCATGTCGATCATGCTGATCACCCATGCAATGGGTGTGGTCGCCGAGGTCGCGCAGCGCGTCGTCGTGATGTATGCCGGCCGCGTGGCGGAGGAGGCGCCGGTGGATCGCCTGTTTGCCAATCCGCGCCATCCCTATACGCAGGGCCTGATCCGCTCCATCCCGCGCATCGATCTCGATGCGGTGAAGAAGACGCGGCTGGAGAGCATCGCCGGCACCGTGCCCAAGCTGATCAATCCGCCGGAGGGTTGCCGGTTCGCCTCGCGCTGCAAATTCGCGCTTCCCGAATGCCGGCGCGCCCAGCCTGAATTGCGCGAGATCGAGCCGGGCCACAAGGTGGCCTGCATCCGCGCCGAAGAGACCTTGCTGCAATGAACATCGTTGCCGAAACCCCGTCCGCCGCGCCTGCGCCGCTGCTCAGCGTCCGCGATCTCACCAAGGCGTTTCCGATCCGCGGCGGCTTCCTCAAGCGCCAGATCGGCAGCGTCAAGGCGGTCGACGGCGTCGATTTCCACATCGATGCCGCCGAGACCTTCGGCCTCGTCGGCGAATCCGGCTGCGGCAAGTCGACCACCGGCCGCTGCGTGCTGCGCCTGATCGAGCCGAGCTCGGGCGAGGTCAAGTTCGAAGGCAAGGACGTGCTGTCGCTGTCTGGCGAAAACCTCCGCCGGCTGCGCCGCGACATCCAGATCATTTTCCAGGACCCCTACGCGTCGCTCAATCCGCGCATGACGGTCGGCGCCATCATCGGCGAGGCGCTCACCATTCACGGGCTGGCCAAGACACGCGCGCAATATGAGGAGCGCATCGTCTATCTGCTCGAGACGGTCGGCCTGCAGGCCGCTCATGTCAGCCGCTATCCGCACGAATTCTCCGGCGGCCAGCGCCAGCGTATCGGCATTGCGCGCGCGCTCGCGGTCGAACCGAAGCTGATCATCTGCGACGAGCCGGTGTCCGCGCTCGACGTCTCGATCCAGGCGCAGGTGATCAACCTGCTGGAGGACCTGCAGCAGAAATTCGGCATCGCTTATCTGTTCGTCGCGCATGATCTCTCGGTCGTCGAGCACATCAGCCGCCGCGTCGCGGTGATGTATCTCGGCCGCATCGTCGAGACCGCGCCCTCACGCCTGCTCTATGCCGCGCCGAAGCATCCTTATACCGAGGCGCTGCTATCGGCGGTGCCGATCCCTGATCCCAGCGTGAAGCGCAAGCGTATCCGCCTGAAGGGCGAGGTGCCGAGCCCGATCAACCCGCCGTCGGGCTGCCATTTCCGCACCCGCTGTCCGCTCGCGCAGGAGATCTGCAGCCGCGAGGTGCCGAAGCTGAAGGAAAGCGCCCCCGGCCATCTGGTGGCGTGCCATTTCAGGTAAGGGCCGCGTCAGCCGCAGTGGAGTGGCTCGCGGGCGTCATTGCGAGGAGCCCACCGGGCCTCGCCTTCGGCGAGTCCGATGACAGGCTCCGGCGACGAAGCGATCCAGAATCTTTGCGCGACTCTGGATTGCTTCGCTTCGCTCGCAATGACGGGCAGAATGGAAGTCGTGTCCCAGCCCGCCTCACGCCGCGCGGCGATCGGCGAGGACGTTCGTCAGCTGCGTTTTCTGCTCGCCGTCGAGCGCGAACTGCAGCAGCGCGCTCTGATCGCTCGCCCGCATCACCGATCCTGGCAGGTCCGCGGTCAGCCCATTGACGGCGAGGCTGACCTTGGCGTTCACGGCCAGCGTCACCTGCACGGCCTCGATCAGCGCGCCGCCGAGCGCGAGGTTGCGCACCGTGACCGGCACCTGCTGGCCATTCACCATGAGCGTGCCCGGCCGGTTGATGTTGAGCCGCGACGACAGCCGCCGCGCGACGTCGGATGTCGAGGTCCGGACCACGCCAACCAGCGTCGTGCGCAGGTCCTGCATCTTGCGGGCAACATCGATCGAACCATCGCGGATGTCCGTCGAACGCCGCCCGGCTTCGCCGGCTTCGCGGGAGACCGAGGCGATCTGCGTCGCCACCTCGCGCGCCGCCAGCGAGGTCTCCTCCACCGTGCGCGAGATCTCCCGGGTCATGTTGTTCTGGGCCTCGATCGCGTCCGCAATGCTGGTCGAGACGGATTCGACATTGCTGATCACCTCGCCGATGGCGCCGATCGAATCGACCGAGGCGCGCGTCGATGTCTGGATCTCGGCGATCTGCTGCGAGATTTCGCTGGTCGCCTTCGCGGTCTGCTCGGCCAGCGTCTTGACCTCGGCGGCGACGACCGCAAAGCCGCGGCCGGCCTCGCCCGCCCGTGCCGCCTCGATGGTGGCGTTCAGCGCCAAGAGGTTGGTCTGCCCGGCGATCTCGCTGATCAGGCTGGTGACCGCGCCGACCTTGTCGGCGGCATCGGACAGCTTGGCAATCGTCGACTGCGCCTCCGATGACGCCGCAACGGCCTTGCGGGTCAGCTCGCGCGAGGCGCTGACGCTGGCGGAGATCTCGGAAATCGAGGCCGCGAGCTGGGCGGATGCCTTTGCCACCATCTGCGTGTTGGCGAGCGCCTGTTCGGCGGCGGCAGCGACGCTGCTCGAATTCTGCTCCAGCGCCAGCGTGCTGTCGGTCATCGATTTCGCGCTCTCGGCCATGATGCCGGTTCCACGCGCGACCTCGTCGACGACGCTGCTCGCTTCACGTTCGACCGCATCGGTCATCTCCTGCAGCGCCTCGCTCTTGATGCGCTCGGCCAGCTGCCGCTGGTCATCCTCCAGCGCCGCTGCATTGTGGACCTTGTCCTCGGTCTTGCGCTTGAACTGCTCGATCGAACGCGCCATGTCGCCGAGTTCGTCGCTGCGCGTCAGACCGGGCAGGGCGATGTCGAACCGGCCGGTGCCGAGCTGGTTGAGCGCATTGCTCATGGCGGCCAGCGCCGCCGACATTTGGCGCGCGATCAGCAGCGTGACGGCGCCGAGCACGATGACGATCACGAGCGCCGAGATCATGACGCCGCGCTTGCTGTCCCAGAGCTGCGCCTGCAGGTCGTCGACATAGACACCGGTGCCGATCACCCAGCCCCAGGGCTCGAAGCCCGCGACATAGGACAGCTTCGGCTGCGGCGCCTCCTTGCCGGGCTTCGGCCATTGATATTCGACGACGCCGCCGCCCTGGCGCTTCACGATGTCGACCATCTCGATGAACAGCCGCTTGCCGGTCGGGTCCTTGTTGTCGGAGAGGTTCTGGCCGTTCAGCTCAGGCTTGACCGGATGCATCACCATTTTCGGCGTGAGATCGTTGATCCAGAAATAGTCGCCGTTGCCGTAGCGCAGCTTGCCGATCCGCTCGGCCGCCTTTTTCTGTGCAAGCTCGGGCGCGACCTTGTCGCGCGCGATCGATTCATATTCCTCCTTCGCGATGCTGACGGCGGCCTGCACCAGGTGACTGAGCTCGTTCTGCCGTTGCTCCGTCAGCGCAGTAGCCAGGCTCTGCGTCTGCATCACGGCAAGCCCGATCAGGCCGCAGAAGCTCAGCCCGATGATGGCGTAGATTCGGAGGGCGAGAGAGAAACGCGGTCGGGCCATGCCAATATCCGGAAGATCAGGTTGTAATTTCGGACAGTTCTAATGAGTTGCGCGTTGACGCCGCGTTAAGCGCGATGCGCAGATGCAGGATCTTGGCAACGTCGGCGGTAATTTCATGCCGCGCGGCTGCGTGATGCCGTAGGTCGTACGGGCGCTCTCCTCTCATGAAGACTGCTGCAACATATGAGCTGTCGTCCCGGGCAAGCGTGCAAAGCACGCGCCGACCCGGGACCCATACTCACAGGACTATCGAGGTGAGAAGGTCGGAGCTACCAGCTCGTGCAACAACAGCGGCCGGTGGTTATGGGTCCCGGCGCAAGGCCGGGACGACACCAACTGTGTCGCGATCGCGTTGGTCAAACGCGAGCAGTCTTGTAGCCCGGATGAGCGCAGCGATATCCGGGTGCGGCGGGTCCTGCATGTCGCTGCGCTCATGCAGGCTACAGACGCGGCCATCCACTCAGCTCGCCGCCTCCAGCCGCTCCTCCGTGAGCAGCCGCATCGCGGCGTCGGCGTCCATCGGCTCGCCGAAGGCGAAGCCTTGCGCGTATTCGCAGCCGAGCTGATAGAGCTCGACCGCGTCCGAATCCGTCTCGGCGCCCTCGGCGACCACGTCCATGCCGAGATCATGGGCGAGCGCGATGATCGATTTCAGGATGACAGGGCGGGTGCCGCGCGTGGTGGTGCGGACGAAGGACTGATCGATCTTCAAGGTGTCGAACGGGAAGCGCTGCAGATAGGCGAGCGACGAATGGCCCGTGCCGAAATCGTCGATCGACAGGCCGACGCCGAGCTCGCGGATGCGCCCCAGCATCTGCGCGGCGTGCTCGGGATTCTCCATCACGAGCGATTCCGTCAGCTCCAGCTTCAGCGAGCCGCGCGCAACGGAAGAGCGCGCCAGCACCGAGCGGATGTCGTGGATCAGGTCGTGGCGCAAGAGCTGCCGCGACGAGACGTTGACGCTGGCGAAGATCGGCTCGCGCGAGCGCATCGCGCGCTGCCAGATCGAAAGCTGCCGCGCGGTCTGGTCGAGCACGAAGGTGCCGAGATCGACGATGAGCCCGATCTCCTCGGCAATGGTGATGAACTCGATCGGCGACATTCGTCCGAGCTTCGGGTGATCCCAGCGGGCCAAGGCTTCGAAGCCCGCGACCGAACGGTCCTCCAGCCGCACGATCGGCTGATAAAGGATGGTGATCTCCTGCCGCTCGATGGAGCGTCGGAGCTCCGACTCCAGCGTCAGGCGGTCGTTCTTGCGCGCGCGCATCGCCGGCTTATAGACGTCGATGCGGTCGCCGCCGATCCGCTTGGAATGATACATCGCAAGCTCGGCATCCTTGATGATGTCCTCCGAGAGCTGCACTTGCGGATCGGACAGCGCGAGCCCGATCGAGGCGGTCAGGAAGATCTCGCGCTCGTTGAAAGCGATCGGCGCGCGGATCGTCTTGCGGATGGTCTCGGCAAAAGCGGTGATGCGCGCCGGGTCCTGCTCGGACAACAGAATCAGCCCGAACTGGTCGCCGGCCAGCCGCGCCAGCGTATCCTGCGGCTTGAGGATGCGGCTCAATCGGCGGGCGAGGGTGAGCAGGATGGAATCGCCAACCGCGATACCGACGGAATCGTTGACCTGCTTGAAGCGGTCGAGATCGATCACCATCAAGGTCGGCCGCAGGTTCGGCATCGACCTCGCGAAATTGGCCACTGCGGCGAGACGGTCGATGAACAGCTTGCGGTTCGGCAGGCCGGTCAGGTTGTCGTGTACGGAATCATGGAGCATGCGCTCCTCGGCGTTCTTGAATTCCGTCACGTCGGTGAGCGTGCCGACCACGCGCGAGACCTCGCCATCGGAGCCGACCACGGGCCGCGCCTTCAGCGCGAACCACATGAAGTGACCGTCCGGCGTGCGCAGGCGGAAGTCCTGCACCAGGCGGCCGCGGCGCTGGTCGAGCACGCTGTCGAGCGCGGCGCGGAAGCGGTCCTGGTCCAGCGGATGCAGCACCTCGAGCCATTTCGCCGCCGGCCCTTCCAGCGCGCCACGTTTCAGGCCCAGCAGATGCTCGGTCTCGGGGCTGGTGAACACCTTGTCGGCCGAGACGTCCCAATCCCAGATCAGGTCGCCCGAGCCCGTGAGCGCCAGCGCCCGACGCTCGACGTCGGAGACGATGCCGGTGGTGGCGCCGCCGCCGGCAAAGGCGTGCTGCATGACCGTGAAGCCGATCAGCATCACGATCAGCACGAGACCGCCGAGCAGCGCCGGGCCGACGATGTCGTTGGTGACCGAACCCGCTACGGTCATTCCGGCGGCGACGACCCAGACCACCAGCAGGAACCAGGTCGGGATCAACAGCACCGCGCGGTCGAAGCCGTGCGAGGAAAGATAGACGATCAGCGCAAAGCCGAGCACCGCGATGAGAAGCAGCGACATGCGCGCGACGCCCGAGGCCACCGCAGGATCAAACAAGGCGACCGCGACCAAGGACCCCAAGAAGAACAGCCAGCCCAGGGTGATGTGGGAATAGCGCACATGCCAGCGCGACAAATTCAGATAGGCGAACAGGAATACCAGAAGCGTCGCTGCCAGAATCGCCTCACCGCCGGCACGCCAGACGCGCTCGGCGTTGTTCGACATGTCCAGCACTTTGCCCCAGAAGCCGAAATCCACGCCGATATAGACCAGCACCGCCCAGGCCAGCGCCGCGGCGGCTGGGAACATGATGCTGCCCTTGACCACGAACAGGATGGTGAGCACGAGGGCGAGGAGGCCGGAGATGCCGATCACGATGCCCTGGTACAGCGTGAACGAGTTGACCTTGTCCTTGTAGGCCTCCGGCTCCCACAGATAGAGCTGCGGCAGCTTGTCGGTGCGCAGCTCGGCGACGAAGGTGACGACCGAGCCCGGGTCGAGGGTGACGCGGAACACATCGGCGGTCGGGCTTTCCTGCCGCTCCGGCAGGTCGCCGATCGAGGGCGTGATGGTGGCGATCCGCGACAGGCCGAGATCGGGCCAGAACACGCCGGAGCCGACCACGCGGTAATGCGGCGCGACGATCAGGCGATCGAGCTGGTCATCGGTGTTGTTGGCGAGCGCGAACACGATCCAGTTCTGGCCGCCCTCGCGGCCGCGCACCTCGATGCGGCGGACGATGCCGTCATTGCCGGGCGCGGTGGAGACCTGGATGCGGTCGCCGTCGCTGTGCTGATGCTCGAGGATCCCGGTGAGGTCGATCGCAGGCGCATCGCCGCGGACGCTGACAGCGTCGACCGCATGCGCCGGCGCTGCGGCAACGGACATCATGAGGCCCAGCGCAAGCGACGCGAGGCACCTGATCAGACGCAATGTCAAATCTCCGCGTTCGACGCCACACCACAGCGAAAGGTCAAACAGATGGCCGCGCCCGGAAAGGGCCTGCGCCGCTGCGAACAGGTTGCGCGATCATTGCCACGAAAGTGAGGAAAATCAAAGGGTTTCGTGCCACTTTCCGGTTCGATGACCTGCTAGATCTTCAACACAATTTTGCCAATATGTTCGCTGGTCTCCATGCGGGCATGGGCCTGCGCGGCTTTTTCCAGCGGGAAGCTCGAATCCATCAGCGGCTTGATGCGACCGTCGCGGATGAATGGCATCACCTTGGCTTCGATCGCCGCCACCATCGCCGCTTTGTCGGCATTGCTGCGCGGGCGCAGCGTCGAGCCGGTATGGGTCAGTCGCTTGACCATCAGCTTGGTGAAATTAACGGTGGCCTTTGGTCCGCCGAGGAAGGCGATCTGGACGATGCGGCCGTCGATCGCTGCGGCATCGAAGTTCTTTTCGATGTAGCTGCCGCCCACCATGTCGAGGATGACGTTGGCGCCCTGGCCGCCGGTCGCCGCCTTGGTCTTCTCGACGAAATCCTCGCTTCTGTAGTTGATGGCGTGGTCGGCGCCGAGCTTGAGGCAGGCATCGGCCTTGTCCTGGCTGCCGACCGTGACCAGCACGTTCGCGCCGAACGCCTTGGCGAGCTGGATCGCCATGGTGCCGATCCCGGAGGAACCGCCGTGGATCAGCAGGGTCTCGCCGCTCTTGAGGCCGCCGCGCTCGAACACATTGTGCCAGACGGTCATCAGCGTTTCCGGCATCGCGCCGGCTTCCAGCATCGACAGAGCGGGGGGCACGGTCATCGCCTGCGCGTCCTGGGCGATGCAATATTGCGCATAGCCGCCGCCAGCGACCAGGGACATCACCCTGTCGCCAAGCTTGTGCCGCGTGGCGCCCTCGCCCAAGGCAACCACCTCGCCCGCGACCTCGAGGCCCGGCAAATCGCTGGCGCCGGGGGGCGGCGGATAGGAGCCGGAGCGCTGCGCCACGTCGGGCCGGTTGACGCCGGCCGCCTCCACCTTGATCAGGATCTCGCCGGGACCGGGCACGGGCACGGGCCTGGTCTCGGGAATCAGCACCTCGGGGCCGCCGGGCTTGCTGATACCGACCACGGTCATTTGCGCGGGCAGCTTTTCCATGATTTGTCCTTCCGGAAACGCGGGCGGGGCTGGCAAGCTGCTTAGCCAGCCAACTCGCGGCTTGCAACCGCGGGGGTGAAGGAGTTCATCACGATGGCGAGCGAGGACGAGGACCGGCCGCGGCAAGCCGTGGCGCATGAGATCGGACAAGACCTGTCGATGCTGTCGCTCGAGGAGCTGACCGCGCGGATCGCGCTGCTGCGCGGCGAGATCGACCGGCTCGAGGCCGCAGTTGCGAAGAAGCGCGCCTCGCGCGACGCGGCCAACAGCATTTTCAAGTCGTAAGCCGGTATCGTTAACGGGAATGCTCGGCCAATGGCCGACATGGCTAACGAAGCTTAAAAAAATTCGCGCGTTTACGGTCGGTTAAGCTTTCGCCTTTATAACCGGCGCTGTCCTCGTTTGGACACCGAGTGGCTCCTGTCCACTCTGTTTGACGCCTCCCTGTTATCAACTTTAAAAGCCGCCCTTCATGGGCGGCTCTTTTTTTGTGCCCCCGTGGACATCCGGTGTAGCGCGAAGCGTGTGCGCGGTACAAATGACACGCACCCCATCTCTCAGAAACCATAAAAGGTCTTGCTGCTGGACTCCTGAAGGCTCCCGCGCAATGATTTGTTCATCATACCGGCGACGTTTAAGCCGGATCCGTAACAGTCGCGTAAGAGGCGTTAACCATGTCGGACCGTTTGCTGGGCGATGGCGCACTTGTCCAGTTCAATGAGCGTCTCACCAATTCCGCCGCCTTCGGCACGCTGTTTCGAGAGGGCATGGACTTGGTCGAGGAGACCGCCGCCTATCTTGACGGTGTCGGCCGGACCGAGGCCAAGGCGCTCGATCGCGCCGTCGGCCTGACCTACGCGACCGAGAGCATGCGCCTGACCACCCGCCTGATGCAGCTCGCCTCCTGGCTGCTGCTGCACCGCGCGGTCAAGGAGGGCGAGATGACCCTGAGTCAGGCCAACCGCGAGAAGACCAAGGTCAAGCTGTCGGCCGCCGATCCCGGCCCGGCCGATCTGATCGAGAAGCTGCCGCAGCAGCTCCAGGACCTGATCACCCGCTCGATGAGTCTGCAAGCGCGGGTGCGCCGCCTCGACAGCACCATGCACGCCTCACCGGATCAGGCCACGATCGGCAACCCGCTGGTGCCGCAACTCAACCGCCTCAAGGCCGCCTTCGAGCAATAAGGCGAGCAGGGCGCCGGCTCGGCCGCTGGCCGAGCCGCCCAGGCTTGGTCCTCCAGTTGGATGCGGCACAACAAAAACGCCCCCGTTTCCGGGGGCGTTTTGCGTGCGGCAAACCTCAGCGCGGAATCGGCCGACCGAAGGGATCAATCCTTCTTGAGGAAGCCCTGGAACTTCTTCTGGAAGCGGGAGACGCGGCCGCCGCGATCCATGATCTGCTGGGTGCCGCCGGTCCAGGCCGGATGCGACTTCGGGTCGATGTCGAGGTTGAGCTTGTCGCCCTCCTTGCCCCAGGTCGAACGGGTCTGGTACTCGGTGCCGTCGGTCATCACGACCGTAATCGTATGATAATTCGGATGAATCTCGCTCTTCATGGCATATCCATATAGGCGCGGGGCGCCTGTTCCTGTCGTCACTGAAGGGGGACAATTGGGGCGCTCTATAACGCAAGGACCGGCCCAAAACAAGCCAACCCCATTGGTATGTTTCCGGAATTGCCAGCTCCTCCGGGCACGCCTATGTGGTCGGTCGGGATTTAGAACCAATCTCAGGTGGCCTTAATGAGTGCAGTCGAGCGGCTTGAAGAGCGACAGGACCAGACCCGGACTGAGGCCAATCCGGTGATCGAAGCCGTCGCCGCCGCCCAGGCGCTGGCCGAGCGGGGTAAGCCGGCGCGCGGTGCAAAGCTGCGGCCCCTGCTGGCGCTGTCGCCCTATGTTGCGCGCTATCGCGGACGCGTCATCCTGGCCCTGATCTCGCTGACGGTCGCGGCGATCACCACCCTGGTTGTCCCCGTCGCGGTGCGGCGGATGATCGATTTCGGCTTCACGCCGAAAGGCGTCGCCCTGATCAACAGCTATTTCAGCGTGATGGTCGCGGTGGTCGCCGTGCTCGCGCTCGCCAGCGCCTCGCGCTATTACCTTGTCATGACCATCGGCGAGCGCATCGTCGCCGATCTCAGGCGCGATGTGTTCGCGCATCTGTTGTCGCTGTCGTCATCCTTCTTCGATTCCGCCCGCAGCGGCGAATTGGTCTCGCGCCTCACCGCCGACACCACGCAGATCAAGTCGGCGGCCGGCGCCTCGGTCTCGATCGCGCTGCGCAATCTACTGCTGTTCTTCGGCGCCACCGCGATGATGGTGATCACGAGTCCCAAACTGTCGGGCTTCGTGCTGCTCGCAATTCCCTTGATCGTGCTGCCGCTGGTGGCGTTCGGGCGCTGGGTGCGGCGGCTGTCGCGCAATGCGCAGGATACGCTGGCGGATGCTTCGGCCTATGCGTCGGAGCTGGTCGGCGCGATGCGCACGGTCCAGGCGTACACCAGCGAGCGGCTCGCCGGCGCGCGGTTCGGCAAGGAGGTCGAGCAGGCCTATGAGGCGGCGCGGGTCTCGACGCAGGCGCGCGCGGTGCTGACGGCGATCATCATCTTCATCATCTTCTCCAGCGTGGTCGCGATCCTCTGGATCGGCTCCAACGACGTGCTCGCCGGCTCGATCAGCGCCGGCCGGCTCGGCCAGTTCGTGCTCTATGCCGCGTTCGCCGCCTCGGGCCTCGGCCAGCTCTCGGAAGTCTGGGGCGAGGTGTCGGCGGCCTCGGGCGCGGCCGAGCGGCTGTTCGAGATCCTCAATGTGCGGCCGGAGATCGCAGCGCCCACGAAGCCGCGCGCGCTGCCAGAGCCGGCGCGCGGCGACATCGACTTCGACCGCGTCAGCTTCGCCTATCCGACCCGGCCGGACGTCTCCGCGATCCGCGACGTGTCATTCGCGGTCAAGGCCGGCGAAAAGGTCGCGATCGTCGGCCCCTCCGGCGCCGGCAAGAGCACGCTGTTTCATCTCTTGCTGCGCTTCTACGATCCGGCGTCGGGCACGATCTCCTTCGATGGCGTGCCGATCAGGACTACCGACCCGCGCAGCGTGCGCGCCAACATCGCGCTGGTGCCGCAGGACTCGGTGGTGTTCGCAACCACTGCGCGGGAGAACATCCGCTTCGGCCGGCCCGAGGCATCCGACGTCGAGGTCGAGCGCGCCGCCGAGCTTGCGCATGCGACCGAGTTCATCCGCCGTCTGCCGGACGGGTTCGAGACTCAGCTCGGCGAGCGCGGAGTGACGCTGTCGGGTGGCCAGCGCCAGCGCATCGCGATCGCGCGCGCGATCCTGCGCGATGCGCCGCTCTTGCTGCTGGATGAGGCGACATCGGCGCTCGATGCCGAGAGCGAGACGCTGGTGCAGACCGCGCTCGAAGGGCTGATGCGCAACCGCACCACGCTGGTGATCGCGCACCGGCTCGCCACCGTGCTGTCGTGCGACCGCATCCTGGTGATGGACCAGGGCCGCATCGTCGAGCAGGGCACGCACGCTTCACTGGTCGCGGCGAACGGCCTCTATGCGCGGCTGGCCCGGCTGCAATTCGAAGGCGTGTAGGTGCCGCGCCGCAACAGCGTGGACGTTCGGCAACACCAGAGCCTTTTCCGTTCCGACTGAAACGGAACGGGGCTCTAGCTCTTCGTTTTGACGCGTTTTCTTGACGCGAACCGGTGTCCACTTCGCTTGAAAACGCTCGAGCGCTGGGCCCTGCGAATTCTCATCACGACCCCTGCAACCTTTAGCGGGATTCGTACGTTCCCTGCGCGAAACCAGCAGCGCGGCCTTGCAGGCTGCGGCGCCCAGCCAGGATGAACGACCATGCCCTATCGTCGCGGAAGTTTTGCCCTTACGCCCCCCTCAATGGTGATCTTCGTGATCGCGCTGGTGCTCGCGCTATTCGCGATGCTGGCGCACTACACGCATGCATCGGTGCCGCTGCTGGCCTCCTCGCATTCCTTCGACGCACTCGCCATCGCCTTCGTCGTGCTGACCATCGGCGTCTTGTTCCGCGGCGTGTAGTTCGGCGCGGGCGTGTATCAGCAGCGTTTCAACAAGCTCGCTGTCGCCCCTGCGAACGCAGGGGCCCATAGCCACAGGCCGCGGTTGTTGCGCGGTGCTCGCAACGCCTTTCTTCTCAATCATTCCTGCTGCGGAGTATGGGTCCCGGATCGCCCTCGCTGCGCTCGGTTGTCCGGGACGACAGCGGTGGATGTCCCGACAGCATGCAACGTCGGTTTGAGCGCTTATGGCACCCACGCCATCTTCAGCACCGGTCGGCCGGAGGTCGGATTGACGTCCTCGCCGGCATGCTTGAAGCCGTTGCGCAGATAGAAGCGGATGGCGCGGTCATTATCCTTGTTGACGAGCAGCGTGATGCCATCGGGCGCGCGCTGCTTTGCTGCGTCGACCAGCGCGGTTGCGAGCTGCGAGCCCCAGTGCTTGCTGCCGACCACGAGCTGATCGAGATACCCCGCGGCGTCGATGGTGACGAAGCCTGCGAGCGCGCCGTCCTGCTCGGCAACGATGATAGTGGCGTTCGGCACCAGCTCGCCACGCCAGCGCGTCCGCCACCAATCGACGCGCGCCGCGAAATCGATCGACGGATAGGCCTCTTGCCAGGTGCGCTGCCATAGCGCGATCGCGGCGTCCTCGTCCGCGATGCGATAGGGCCGTAGGGCAAAGGGCGTCGTCACCGCTCCGTCAGCTTCAGCTCGATACGGCGGTTGCGCCGGTAGGCGTCTTCGCTGGTGGCGGTGTCGAGCGGCTGGAATTCGGCGAAGCCGGCCGCGACCAGGCGCTGCGGCGGTACGCCGAGCGAGATCAGATACTGCACCACCGAGATCGCGCGCGCCGAGGACAGTTCCCAGTTCGACTTGAACACCGGGCTGCTGATCGGTCGCACGTCGGTATGGCCGTCGACGCGCAGCACCCAAGCGATCTCGGCCGGGATCTGCTTGTCGAGATCGATCAGCGCCTGCGCCACCGTGTTCAGCTCATTCTGCCCTTCAGGCAGCAGCGTCGCCTGTCCGGTGTCGAAAAACACCTCCGACTGGAACACGAAGCGGTCGCCGACGACGCGAATGTCGGGACGGTTGCCGAGAATGGCACGCAGGCGGCCGAAAAATTCAGAGCGGTAGCGCGATAACTCCTGCACCCGCTGTGCCAGCGCGACGTTGAGCCGCGAGCCGAGATCGGCGATCCGGCTCTGCGATTCCTTGTCACGCTTCTCCGAGGCATCGAGCGCATCCTCCAGTGCCGCGAGCTGGCGGCGCAGCGCGCTGATCTGCTGGTTCAACACCTCGATCTGCGCCAGCGCCCGGCTGGTGACTCCTTTCTCGGATTCCAGCGCCTTGTTGAGCTCATTGGCTCGGCCTTGGGCATCGCTGCCGGCATTGGCAAGCCCCTCATAGAGGCCCTTGACGCGGTCGCGCTCGGATTCGGCCGAAGCGAGCCCGGCGCGGAGCTGGCCGATCTGGTCGTCGAGCGAGAGCTTGCCGAGCTTCTCCAAGGACAGCATCTCGTTGAGCTGCGCGATCTTGGCGTTGAGCTGCTCCAGCGCCTTGTCCTTGCCGGTCACCTCCTGCGACAGGAAGAACTGGACGACCAGGAACACCGTGAGCAGGAATATGACCGAGAGCACCAGCGTCGACAGTGCGTCGACGAAACCCGGCCAATAGTTCATGCCGGATTCACTGCGGCGGGCACGGGCAAGGGCCATTAGTAGTCTCCGCTATTTCGACTTGTTCCGCACACCTCTCCCCCGCGGGGAGAGGTCGGCGCGAAGCGCCGGGTGAGGGGGTGCTGAACTCTCGATGGACTGTACCCCTCACCCCAGCCCTCTCCCAAAGGGAGAGGGAGCCCACCGGTGCCCGCGTCGCGAGCTTACACTTCAACTCTTCTCCGTCTGCCGTGCCAGCCGTTCGAGCAGCCGCTTGATCTCGCGGTTCTGCTCGCCCTGGCCGTCGGCCCATTCGCGGATCATCTGCTGCTCGGTGCGCATATGCCCCACCAGGCCCTGGATCGCCTCGGCGAGGTTGGCCATCGCCGCGGTGGCGCCGCGGCTTGAGCCTTCCTCGACTGCGCTGCGCAGCCGCTCGATCGCGACCGCAAGGTCGCCGCCGCCGCCCGTACCGACGCCATCGCTGCCATATTCGCGCACCGTAGTGGCGAGCCAGTCCTCCAGATCGGTATAGAAGCGGTTCTGCGCCTGGCTCGACTGCAGATCGAGGAAGCCGAGAATTAGCGAGCCGGCAAGGCCGAACAGCGAGGACGAGAACGAGATGCCCATGCCGCCGAGCGGGGCGGCCAAGCCCCCCTTCAGCGTATCGAACAACGCGCCGGCATCACCGCCGACCTTGAGCCCGTCGATCACCTTGCCGACCGAGCCTACGGTCTCGATGAGGCCCCAGAAGGTGCCGAGCAGGCCGAGGAAGACCAGGAGCCCGGTCATATAGCGCGAAATGTCGCGCGCCTCGTCGAGGCGCGTGGCGATAGAGTCCAGCAGGTGCCGCATGGTCTGCTGCGAGATCGTCATTCGCCCGGTGCGCTCGCGGCCGAGCATCGCAGCCATCGGAGCAAGCAGCGTCGGGTGCCGGGCGACCGCCAGGCCAGGATCGGCAATGCGGAAATTATTGACCCAGGAGATCTCGGGATAGAGTCGGATCACCTGCCGGAAGGACAGGATGGTGCCGATCAGCAGCACCGCGCCGATCAGCGCGTTCAGGCCCGGATTGGCGAAAAAGGCTACGACGATCTGCTTGTAGAGGACGACTCCGACCAGTCCGCACAGCACCAGGAACACCAGCATCCGGATCAGGAAGATCCGGGGCGAGGACAGCTTGCTCAATTCCACGTCCATCGCAGCGCGGTGGGAGGGAGGCTGGGGCATCGGGGATGACATCCGTTACGGGGAACCGTCTTAAGCCTCACTATGGCACAGCGGTGGCGGGAAAAAAGCCGCAAGCCGCTTAATTTCGGCGGGCATCCGGGAACCGTGAGGCGAAACCAGTCTTGGCTGTAGGGTGTAGCTCGTGCAAGCGCCCTTGCTTATTGGAATGCCAGAGGATTGGTATGACGTCCACCTGTCCTTGCACTTCGTCCTCGGCTGCTCTGACGATTGTTGCAGCCGTGCGGCACCGCCCGTGCTGCGCAGCAACGTCTTCTTGCCGTCATGTTGAGGGAGCCCCGCCATGAGCTTCCTCTCGACCATGATCGGTGCCGCGGAGCGCATCCCACTGCCTGATGTCGTGATCCGTGCCGTGATCCACGAGCTCTGCGCGCGGACTGCGGCCCGGCTTGCCATCGCCGGTGCCGCGAACGACGCGGCCTTTGCGCGAGCGCTGGCGTCGCGACCGATCGCCGAGCCTGTCGACGCCCGCAGCCGTCAGACCGAGCTGCCGGCGACGTTCTTCGCAGAGGTGCTCGGACCGAACCGAAAATATTCCTGCTGCTTCTATAAGGAGCCGGCCTCCACCTTGCAGGAGGCGGAGGAGGAAGCGCTGCGGCAGACGGTCACTAACGCCGATCTGCAGGACGGCCAGTCGATCCTCGAGCTTGGCTGCGGCTGGGGCTCGCTGTGCCTGTGGATCGCGCGGCAATTTCCGCATGCGCGCGTGACGGCCGTCACCAACTCGCATTTGCAGCGCCGCTTTATCGAGGACGAGGCGACCGCGCGCGGCCTGACCAATCTGTCCGTCGTCACCTCGGACATGGACCTGTTCGCACCCGCGACCCGCTTCGACCGCATCGTCTCGGTCCAGACGCTCGAGCACGTCTTGAATTGGCGGGCCCTGCTGACGCTGGTGCGCGCGTGGCTCGCGCCCGAGGGACGGTTCTTCGCGCAGGTCTTCGCGCACCGTACCGGTGCATATCTGCTCGATCGCTCCGACCGCGCCGACTGGATCGCGCAGCATTTCTTCGACGGCCGCGTGATGCCGAGCCACGGCCTAATCCGCCGATACGGCGACCTGCTCGCCATCGAGAAGGAGTGGCGCTGGAGCGGTACGCATTATCAGCGCACTGCGCTGGACTGGCTCGCGAACTTCGATGCCCACCGCGAGCGCATCGAGGCGATCCTGTTGCCGATCCATGGTGGCGAGACGCATCTATGGATGCGACGCTGGCGCTGGTTCTTCCTCGCCATCGCGGGCCTGTCCGGCTTCGACGGCGGCAATGAATGGGGTGTCAGTCAGTATCGAATGGCGGCGGTGTAGTTGCGTCGTTCGCGCGCGGCAAATGCCGCGGACCTGCGCGCTCATGTCGCAGGAACTTTTTGCGGAATTCGCGCAGCCATGCGCAGCCGGTGAGCTTGTACTGGATCTCGTGCTGCTCACATTCCGGTGAGTCTGGAAAAGAGAAATAATCTCAGTGACGTAGACTTGTGTGACATCAAGCCGCCGCGGCTTCGCGTTGCGTCGCAGCAGGGCCTTTTTATCTTGGCCGCATTCGCGGATCGTCATCCGTCGTCCACGCCAACACTGAACGCTAACACTGGGGCCTACTTTTCCATGTCTCGTTTTCGCGCGCCGTCGGTCAGCATTGCTTTGATGCTTGCGGGCCTCGCGCCGCTGCTCGCCGGCTGCGATGATGCCGCCACCGCAACCACTGCCACCGATTCCATTGTCGTTCCCGAGGTCGGAATCGTCACGGTCGAGCAGCAGCCTCGCGCTATCGTTCGCGAACTGCCGGGCCGTATCGCGCCGACCCGCGTCTCCGACGTGCGGCCGCGCGTCTCCGGCATCGTGGTGAAGCGGCTGTTCCGTCAGGGCAGCGAGGTGAAGGCTGGCGATCCGCTCTATCAGATCGATCCCAGGCCCTTCGAGGTCGAGGTGCTGTCAGCCAAGGCCGCGCTCGCCAAGGCCGAAGCCGTGCATGAGCGCGCGGTCCAGCAGGCGCGCCGCATCAGCATGCTGTTCAAGGAGCGCGCGACGCCGGAGGTCGAGAACGAGAAGGCAATCGCAGCCGAGCGCGAGGCGGCCGCCGACGTCGAGGCGCGCAAGGCGGAACTCGCCCGCGCCAATCTCAACCTCGACTACGCCACGGTGCGTGCGCCGATCGACGGCATCGTCGGCGCCGCGCAGGTGACGGAGGGCGCGCTAATCGTGCAGAACGACACCTCGCTCGTGACCATCCAGCAGCTCGATCCGGTCTATGCCGACTTCACCCAGTCGGTGACCGAGCTCGCGCGGCTGCGCCGCGCGTTCGAATCCGGCGACCTTGAGCGCATTGCGCCCGATGCGATCAAGGTGCATCTGGTGCTCGATGACGGCACGCTCTATCGGGCGGCCGGCAAGCTGTTGTTCTCGGAGGCCAAGGTCGACGCCAACACGGGCCAGGTCACGCTGCGCGGCGAGTTCGCCAATCCCAAGCGCGAATTGCTGCCCGGCATGTATGTGCGCGTCCGCCTCGAGCAGGGCATCGACAGCGATTCGGTCGCGGTGCCGCCGCAGGCGGTGCAGCGCAACGTCGCCGGCGGCAGCGAGGTCTACGTCATTCGCGAGGACAATCGCGCGGTGGCGCAGCCGATCCGCACCGGGCCCGTGCAGGATGGGCTCACGCTCATCACGGAGGGCCTGAAGGCCGGCGACAAGGTCGTGGTCGATGGCTTCCAGAAATTCGCTGCCGGTGACAAGGTCGCGCCGCAGGCCTGGAAGGCGATCAGCTCGGCCGAGAACATCTCGTCGCAATCGGCGACACGGTGATCGTCATGCCGAGCTTCTTCATCGACCGCCCGATCTTCGCCTGGGTCGTCGCGCTGTTCATCTGTCTGATCGGCGCGATCTCGATTCCGCTGTTGCCGATCGCGCAATATCCGATCATCGCGCCGCCCTCGATCTCAATCTCCACCAGCTATCCCGGCGCCTCGCCGGAGAACCTCTATAACAGCGTCACGCGGCTGATCGAGGAGGAGCTCAACGGCGCCTCAGGCATTCTCAATTTCGAATCCACCAGCGACTCGCTGGGCCAGGTCGAGATCACCGCCAACTTCGTGCCGGGCACGTCGACCAGCGACGCCTCGGTCGAGGTGCAGAACCGCCTCAAGCGTGTCGAGGCGCGGCTGCCGCGCGCCGTGATCCAGCAAGGCATCCTGGTCGAGGAAGCCTCCAGCGCGGTGCTGCAGATCATCACCCTGCGCTCGACCGACGGCAGCCTCGACGAGGTCGGCCTCGGCGACTTCATGATCCGCAACATCCTGGGCGAAATCCGGCGCATCCCCGGCGTCGGCCGCGCCACGCTGTATTCGACCGAGCGCTCGCTGCGGGTCTGGCTCGATCCGGACAAGCTGATGGGCTACGGCTTGACGACCGATGATGCGACGAAAGCGATCGCCGCGCAGAACGCGCAGGTCGCCTCGGGGAGCGTCGGCGCCGAGCCCTCGGCCTCGGGGCAGCGCACCTCAGCGCTGGTCCTGGTGAAAGGCCAGCTCGATTCGCCGGACGAGTTCGGCGCGATCATCCTGCGCGCCAATGCCGACGGCTCGACCGTGCGGCTGCGTGACGTCGCGCGGATCGAGATCGGCGGATTGAGCTATCAGTTCAATACCCGCCTCAATGGCAAGCCCACCGCGGGTCTGTCGGTGTTGCTGTCGCCGACCGGCAATGCGCTGGCAACCGCGAGCGCCGTCGAAGCCAAGATGAAGGAGCTGTCGCGCTTCTTCCCGGCCAATATCGCCTATGACATTCCCTACAACATCACCCCGGTGGTCGAAGCCTCGATCGAGAAGGTGATCCACACCCTGATCGAAGCCGTGGTGCTGGTATTCGTCGTGATGTTCCTGTTCCTGCAGAACATCCGCTACACCATCATCCCGACCATCGTGGTGCCGGTGGCGCTGCTCGGCGCCTGCTCGACGCTGATGCTGGCGGGCTATTCGATCAACATGCTCACCATGTTCGGCATGGTGCTCGCGGTCGGCATCCTGGTCGACGACGCCATCGTCGTGGTCGAGAATGTCGAGCGCATCATGGCCGAGGAAGGCCTGCCGCCGAAGGAGGCGACGCGCAAGGCGATGAGCCAGATCACGGGCGCGATCATCGGCATCACCTTGGTGCTGATGGCGGTGTTCGTACCGATGGCGTTCTTCCCCGGCTCGGTCGGCATCATCTACCGGCAGTTCTCGGTCACCATGGTCGCGGCGATCGGCTTCTCGGCGCTGCTGGCGCTGTCGCTGACCCCGGCGCTCTGCGCCACCTTGCTCAAGCCGGTCGCGGCCGGCCACGCCCATGCGAGGCGCGGCCTGTTCGGCCTGTTCAACCGCGCCATCGACGGCAGCCGCAGCCGCTACACTCTGATCGTGCAGGGCGCGCTGAAGCGCACCGGTCGGTTGATGCTGATCTATGCGATCCTGCTCGGCGGCCTGGCCTTCGCTTTCATCCGTCTGCCCGGCGGCTTTCTGCCGGTAGACGACCAGGGCTTCATCACGACAGACGTGCAGACGCCGCCGGAATCGTCCTATCCCCGCACGCAGGCCGCGATCGAGCGGGTCGAGAAGTATCTCGCTGAGCGCGCCGGCATCGACAACGTCACCTTCCTCACCGGCTTTTCCTATGCCGGGCAGGGCATCAACACCGCGCAGGCCTTCATCTCGCTGAAGGACTGGTCGGAGCGCGGCGAGCGGGACAGCGCCGCAGCGCTGGTCGCCGACATCAATCGCGACCTCGCCTCGATCCGCGACGCCAAGATCACCGCGCTGCAGCCACCACCGATCGACAATCTCGGCAACTCCTCGGGCTTCTCTTTCCGCCTGCAGGACCGTGGCCAGAAGGGCCTTGCCGCGCTGTCCGCGGCCGCGGATCAGCTGATCAAGGATGCCAATGCGAGCCCCGTGCTGCAGAAGGTCTATATCGAGGGCCTGCCGCCGGGATCGCAGGTCAACCTCATGATCGACCGCGAGAAGGCTGGCGCCTTCGGCGTCACCTTCGAGGACATCAACAACACGATCTCGACCAATCTCGGCTCGAATTACGTCAACGACTTCCCGAACCGCGGCCGCATGCAGCGCGTCGTGGTGCAGGCCGATCGCATCAGCCGCATGAATGCGGACGACATCCTGAACTACAGCGTCAAGAACAGCGCGGGGAAACTGGTGCCGTTCTCGTCCTTCGCCTCGATCGAATGGGCGAAGGGGCCGAGCCAGATCGCCGGCTTCAACTACTATCCGGCGGTGCGCATCTCCGGCGAAGCCAAACCCGGCTACACCTCAGGCGATGCGATCGCCGAGATGGAGCGGCTGGCCGACAAGCTGCCGCGCGGATTCGGCTATGAATGGGCTGGCCAGTCGCTGCAGGAGAAACTGTCGGGCTCGCAGGCACCGTTCCTGCTGGCGCTGTCAGCCTTCGTCGTGTTCCTGTGTCTCGCCGCGCTTTATGAGAGCTGGACCATTCCGCTCGCGGTGCTGCTCACGGTGCCGCTCGGCATTCTCGGCGCGGTGATCGCCGCGACCATGCGCGACCTGCCGAACGACGTCTATTTCACCGTCGGCCTGATCACGATCATCGGGCTCGCCGCCAAGGACGCCATCCTGATCATCGAGTTTGCCAAGGACCTGCGCGCACACGGCAAGCCGCTGATCGCGGCGACGGTCGAGGCGTGTGCCTTGCGCTTCCGCCCGATCGTGATGACCGGCCTTGCCTTCGTCTGCGGCGTGCTGCCGATGGTGATTGCCAAGGGCGCCGGCGGCGCCAGCCAGCAGGCACTCGGCACCAGCGTGATGGGCGGCATGATCGCCGTCGTCATCCTGGCGCTGCTGATGGTGCCGGTGTTCTTCGTCTCGGTGCAGCGTGTGCTCGCCGGCGACCGGGAAAGCACCGAACCGCAGGGCGAGGTCTACGGCCCGCCGGCGCCGATGAAGTCGTGAGTAGCGTCGTTGGGAGCGAAGCGAAGCAATCCAGAGTCAGAAAGGAAGCTTGGATTGCTTCGTCCGCTTCGCTCCTCGCAATGACAACGTCTTCGTCTGGCCCATTGCAACAGGCTTCACAACCTCTTCCCGTACTGGCGCTCCCGACTTCCGACGTGTATGCTCCGGGATCATCTCGCAGCAATACGAATGCCCATGTTTGCAGACAAGCTCAGTCTCGCATTGATCGCGGCGCTCTCGCTCGGCGGAGTCGCCCACGCCCAGACCGCTCCCATCCAATACTGGACTCCAGGCTGGCCCGTCGGCTTCAGCAACGGTTCCAACGATGCTGCGAGCTTCGAATCCTACGGCAATTTCCCGAGCTTCGTCGCCAGCGGCGACAGCGGCTTCTTCTCACGGCGCTACAGCTATACGAACGACTGGTCGGCCCTTGGCGGCGGCCTCGGCCAGCAGGGCATCAGCCCTTATGCTGCGTCGTTCGGCTCGTTGACGACAGAAGGTTCGCAGTTCGGCTACAAGTTCAAGAGCGGTGTCTCTCTGTACGGTGGCTTTGATACGCTGAGAGCTGATCGCGGCAGCAATGCCTTTGCCGCGTTCGAGTCCAATTCCGCCACGCTGCCGCTCTACAGGGCGCATGGCGGCATCGAGTTTCAACCGGCGCCGAATGTCAGCCTGTCGCTCGGCTTCAGCTACACCGGGCAGCAGTCGGATCGCCTCGACAGCGACATCAGGTCGCCGGCATTGCCCGGCGAGACGCCATCAGCCTTCACCAGCGGGCGGCGCTGAGGCTTGATGCGGATCCTGCCGCGTCATTGCGAGCCAACGGGTCCGCGCGAACGCGCGGCCCGATGACAGGCTCCGCGAAGCAATCCAGGATGCGCCAAGGCTATGGATTGCTTCGTCGCCTGCGGCTCCTCGCAATGACGAAGTGCCTTACACCGCGGCCTTCAACACTCTGACCAGCTCGCGGTGGATCAGCTCGTTGCCGCAGACGACATGGCCTGTGGCGAGCGCGTCGTCCTTGCCGTCGATGCCGGAGACGGTGCCGCCGGCTTCGCGCACCATGAGCAGGCCCGCGGCGATGTCCCAGGGCGCGAGGTCGCGTTCCCAATAGCCGTCGAGCCGGCCGGCGGCGACGAAGGCGAGATCGAGCGAGGCGGCGCCGAAGCGGCGCAGCCCGGCAACCTTGGTCTGCAGCGAGATGAATTCGCGATTGAACAGCGCATGGTCGCCGCGGCCGATATGCGGCAGGCCGCAGGCGATCACGCAGTCATGCAGCTGGCGGCGACCGGCGACGCGCAGGCGCTGGTCGTTGAGGAAAGCGCCCTTGCCGCGCTCGGCGATGTAGAGCTCGTCATTGCCGGGATTGTAGATCACGCCGGCAATGATCGAATCCTCGCGCTGCAGCGCGATCGAGATCGCGAATTGCGGAATGCCATGCAGGAAGTTGGTGGTGCCGTCGAGCGGATCGACGATCCAGGTGTGCGACTTGTCGGAGCCCTCGCGCCTGCCGCCTTCCTCGCCGAGGAAGCCGTAGCCGGGCCGCGCCTTGGCGAGATCCTCGTACAGCATCTCCTCGGCGCGCTTGTCGGCCATCGAGACGAAATTCGCCGGCCCCTTCAGCGAGACCTGCAGATGCTCGATCTCGCCGAGATCGCGCTTGAGGCTGCGGCCGGCGCGGCGCGCGGCCTTGACCATGACGTTGATGAGGGCGGAGTGCAGCATGGGTGATTGAGCTTTGATGGCAGAAGGGCGCTGGGCGGCCATGAAGTCGCCGCGGGATGGGCAGTGGGTGCCCTGCGAAAGCCCCGTCGTCAAGCCGCTTCCCCTAACCTCTCCCCGCCTGTGGGGAGAGGTCGGATTGCGAAGCAATCCGGGTGAGGGGTACAGGTCTAATCATTCGGACCGGTCGCGTGTCGGCCCCTCACCCCAACCCTCTCCCCGTAAGAACGGGGAGAGGGGGCGCACCGGTGCTCGGCCATAGTGTTGGCCCCACAGTCCATTCGACCGAAGATCAGCTACTTGGTCGTCCCGAGCCAGCGTTTGGCCGCCTGTTCGCCCTTCGTGCGGTCGTCCGGGCTCAGGTCGGCGAATTTTTCGTCCAGCTTGGGATCGCCCTTGCCGGCGGTCTTGGCAACCAAGTGCCACTTATAGGCCTCGGCCTTGTCGGCTGGCGTGCCCGAGCCGTAATACAGCACCCAGGCGAGACGATTCTGGGCGATCGGGCTGTTCTGCTTGGCCGCCTTGCGCAGCAGTGCCACCGCTGCAGGCAGATTCTTGGCCGTGCCGGTGCCATTGTAGAGCGCGATCGCGTATTCGACCTCGGCGTCGACATTTTCCGCCAGCGCGGCGGCCTGCAGCAGCTGCACCGCCTTCTGAGGGTCCTTTGGAACGCCGGTTCCCTCCTTGTAGAAGGTCGCCAGCGCATATTGCGCTTCCGGATTGCCGCCGTCGGCGGCCATCTGCAACAGCTCGGCCGAGCGCTTGAGATCCTGCGGCAGGGTCTGGCCGTCCAGATAAAGCAGGGCGAGGTTATAGGCCGCCTTGGGCTCGCCGAGCTTGGCCGCGGAGGCGAGCAGCTTCACCGCATCCTGGCGGTCGACCGGCCCACCGCGGCCCGCCAGCTGCATCATCGCCAACGCGAACATCGATTCGCGGTCGCCGGCATCGGCCGCGCGCTTGTACCAGGCGGCGGCCTTGTCGTAGTCGCGCTTGACCCCCATCGCGTTCTCGTAGAGCTGGCCCAGCATGGCCATCGCTTTGGGATCGCCGGTCTGGGCCTTGGCGGTGGCGAGGTCGAACGCGGTTTTGTACTGGCCGCGCTGATAGGCGCCGTAGACCAGGTCGACGTTCGGATCATTGGGAGGCGGCGACGTGGTCGTGGCGGTCGCCGGCGCGCTGGGCAGGGATGGCGCGGCCGGCTTTGCGGCGGCCGCAGGCGGCGGCGCCGGTTTCTTCGCCGCGGCCGTCGGAGCAGGCGGCTTCTCGGCGGCCTTCTCGCTGGCTTTGGGCTTTTCGGCGGGTCGCTCGAGCGGCTTTGGCTTGTCCGTTGCCGGCGGCTGCACGCCGGACGGCGTGAGCGGCATCTGCGCGACCGCGCTGGTTCCAGCCAGCAGCAGCACCGCGAGGATCGGTGTCAGGCGCAGCATGATCATCGAGGCAGGTTCATCCCTGGGCGGCCATCGTGGGCGCCGTATAAGCCGCCTTGATGGCAGCGCCAAGCTCGGCCAGCGCCGCGGCAGGGCCGCGCGCGTCCTGCCAGACGAGATCATCGGCCAGGATGAAATCCGCGCCGGCTGCCACGAACTCCGCCGCTTCCTCGCGCGTCGCGGCATAACCGATGCAGGGCGGCTCGAACAGCTCGGCCCACCAGCCGAGCCGCTCGGCGATGGCGTCCGGCGCCGGCCGCCGACCGTGTGCATCGGGCTCACCGAACAGCACGTAATCCGCGCCGCGCTCACCTGCATTCATCGAATCGTGACGGGTCGGCAGGCCGCCGACTCCGGCGATGCGGTCGGGCTTCAGGGTTGGCAGCGCCTCGTCGAGCGCCGCCATGCCGTTCAGATGCGCGCCGTCGGCACCACTGCGGGCGACGAGGTCGGCATGGCCGTCGATGAGCAGCGCCGCGCCCGCGCCCTGGATCGCCGGCGCCAGCGCCTTGATCGCCGAGATCATGCTGCGTGGATCGGTCTCTTTCAGCCGCACCAGCACAGCCGCGACATCGGCCTGCGCGAGCAGGCCGGGCAGCTGCGCGGCGAGCGGCGCCGGATCGGTCAAAATGGGGGTAGCGAGATAGAGCCGCGGCGGAGGCCGCGGCGGAGCCGTCTTGTTCGACACTTCTATGCTGCCTTCTTCTCCAGCTCGTCGGTCCATTGGCCGAGGCTCGCCAGCCCGTTCATGCGGGCGCGATGCGTGAACGCGCGCTGGCCGGCGGGCACGTTCTCGGCCTTGCCCGCCCACGCCTTCTGCGGCGCCGCCTGCAGCGCGCGGCCGTAGGAGAAGGTGAGCTTCCAGGGCAGATGGCCGATGCGGTTCATCGCATCGAGATGCGCGGTCGCCTGCTCGTCGGACTGGCCGCCGGACAGGAAGGCGATGCCCGGCACCGCGGCCGGCACGCAGGCCTTCAGCAGGCGGATGGTCTTTTCCGCAACCTCGGCGACGGAGGCCTGCCTCACGCATTTCATGCCCGCGATCGCCATGTTCGGCTTGAGGATCATGCCTTCGAGCTCGACGCGCTGAGCGCGCAATTCCTGGAACACCTTGTTGAGCACGTGGCTTGTGACCTCGTAGCAGCGGTCGATGTCGTGGTCGCCGTCCATCAGCACCTCCGGCTCGACGATCGGCACGATCTGCGCCGCCTGGCACAGCGCGGCGTAACGCGCCAGCGCATGGGCGTTGACATGGATCGCGGTCGTGGTCGGGATGCGCTGGCCGATATCGATCACCGCGCGCCATTTGGCGAAGCGCGCGCCACGCTCGTAGTATTTCTTCAAGCGTTCGGCAAGCTTGTCGAGGCCGACCGTGACGGTCTCGCCCGGGCAGGCGGGCAGCGCCTGCGTTCCCTCGTCGACCTTGATGCCGGGGATGCTGCCGGCCTGCTCGATCAGCTTGATCAGCGGCGTGCCGTCCTTCGCGTTTTGCCAGATCGTCTCGTCATAGAGGATCACGCCGGAAATGTGCTGCATCGCATCCTTGGCTCGCAGCAGCATCTCGCGATAGTCGCGCCGGTTCTCCTCCGTCGATTCGACCTTGATCGCATCGAAGCGCTTCTTGATGGTGCCGGTGGATTCGTCGGCAGCCAGAATGCCCTTGCCGGGCGTCACCATGGCAGTCGCGACTTTGTTGAGGTCGGAGAGGTTCATGACGGCATGCTCCAGATGCACCTGCCCTGCCTCTCAAAATAGACGGTTCTCGGGCAGTTGCCGAGAAAACATTGCGTGTGGGAGGCGGCCGGGGCGGCACGTCTGGGCCTGACCTCACGGCCGACGGCTCAGCCAAGGGGCGTTGCGTCGAAGCGGGGCGGGAGCGCCTAGCGCTCCCGCCATCCGTTCATTTCGCGTTGATTGCGATGCGCTTCACTTTCGATTCGGCCTGCGGCAGCTTAGGCATGGTCACCGTCAGCACACCGTTCTTGAATGCGGCCGATACCTTTTCCGGATGGACGTCGTCGACCGGGATGTGCCGTTCGAACCGGCCGTAATAGCGCTCGCTGAACCGTCGATCCTTGTCTTCGGTTTCCGTCTTCTTCTCGCCCTTGATCGAAAGGACGCCGCCCGTGAGCTCGACCTGAACGTCGTTCTCATCCAGGCCCGGCAACTCGGCCGTGACCTTGACGTCCTTGTCGGTCGCGCTGACCTCGATGCTCGGCCAGTTCATCGGTCCCTCGAAGAAGCGGCTGCCGAACGGGGCGACATCGAAGCCACGGAAGACGTCATCGAACAAGCGATTCATCTCGCGATGCAATGTGAAGATCGGGTTGTAATCCTCGCCCCGGCGCGTGGTCATCTCACGACCGCGGCCCCAGGGAATGAGATCGGTGATTGCCATCTTGTTATCCTCCTTTGTCGAAGCGAGCGCCCGCAGTCGCGGCGCAGGCCGCGCCGCGGGCCGCAAGTCACATACATTTCGTCACATGCACTTGGCCGGCTCGCTCAGGCCGCGTGCTTGTGCTCGACCTGCTGGTTGTCGTTTCCGGTCTGGATCGCGATCTGGCGCGGTTTCATGGCCTCCGGGACCTCACGCACCAGGTCGATCTTGAGCATCCCGTTCGTGAACGCGGCGCCCTTCACCTGGACATAATCAGCCAGATTGAACGTCCGCCGGAACGGGCGCGACGAGATGCCCTGGTAGAGGTAACGGTGCTCGCCTTTGTCGGGCTTGCGGCCTTCCACCGTCAGCAGATTCTGTTCGACGGTGATGCTGATCTCGTCGGGTACGAAGCCGGCCAGGGCCAGCGAGACCTGATAGTGATCCTCACCGACGCGTTCGATGTTGTAGGGCGGGTAGTTGTCGTTTCCCGTCCACCGGACGGAGTCCTCGATGAGGTCGATCATGCGATCGAAGCCAACGGTCGATCGCCACAGCGGAGCAAGGTCAAAGGTTGTCATAGCCACATCCTCCTTATGAGCAACATGGATACGAGCGCCTCGGACACCGTGTCCGGCGCCCGGTGACCGGGCCCTTGGACAGGCGCCCGGTGCCGCACGATGCGGGTGCGTGCACCGATCAAGTTAGAAAAGGCGCCCGACGTTTCAAGAGGCCTTTCGTCGCGCGCGACATCGTCTTTCACCGGCGATCATGGCACCGGGCCCCATCGGCGAATTCAGCACCCTCTCCCGGAACCAGCACGCCTGTTTGATGTTCATAGGCGCGGCTCATCGGCTTGGTTGGACGCCGCTGCTCGTCTCTTGCCGAAGTGCCGCCGAAGCACTGATTGCAAGTACGGAGGGATTGAATGAAGATCGCGCAGGTTGCTCCGTTATTCGAAAGCGTGCCGCCACGGCTCTATGGCGGGACCGAGCGGGTCGTGTATTACCTGACCGAGGAGCTGGTCAGGCAAGGGCACCAGGTCTCGCTGTTTGCGAGCGGGGATTCCATCACCTCCGCCGAGCTCGTCCCCTGCACGCCGCGCGCCTTGCGGCTCGATCCTGACGTCCGCGACGCGATCCCGCACCAGATCCTGCTGCTTGACAAGGTTCGTGAGCGGGCGGACGATTTCGACATCCTGCACTTCCATATCGACTACCTGCATTTCCCGCTGTTCCAAGGCGAGGCGGGTCGCACGCTCACGACCCTGCACGGTCGCCAGGATCTGGCCGATCACCTGCCGTTCTATGCGCATTTCGCGCAGATGCCGCTGGTCTCGATCTCGGACGCGCAACGCACGCCGCTGCCTCGTGCAAACTTCGTGGGGACCGTCCATCACGGCCTCCCGCTCGAGCTGCACAAGCCGACCTTCGAGCCGCGCGGCAACTACCTGGCGTTCCTCGGACGTATCTCCCCCGAGAAGCGGCCGGACCGTGCCATCAGGATCGCTCGGGCTGCTGGCCTGCCGCTGAAGATCGCGGCGAAGGTCGACAAGGCCGATGAGGCCTATTTCCGCGACGTCATTGCGCCGATGCTCGGCGGCCCCGGCGTCGAGTTCATCGGCGAGATCAACGAAAGCGAAAAGTCCGAATTCCTCGGAGAGGCCGCAGGGCTGCTGTTTCCGATCGACTGGCCGGAGCCCTTCGGCCTGGTCATGATCGAAGCCATGGCATGCGGCACCCCTGTGCTGGCGTTCCGTCACGGCTCGGTGGCCGAGATCGTCGAGGACGGGATCACCGGACGCATCGTGACAAGCGTCGAGGAGGCCGTGCAGGCGATCCCAAGCATGCTGGCGCTGGACCGCCGGATGATCCGCGCGCGTTTCGAGGAGCGTTTCTCCGCAGCGCGCATGGCCGCCGACTACGTCAAATTGTACCAGAAGCTGCTGCGCAAGCGTCCTGCGCCGGAACGCCAATTCTCGGTGCTGGCCGCGCACGCGGCGACGAACGGACATGTCGGATATTCGCCGGCAGGCGCGGCTCGTCAGGAGGTAAATTAAGCGATATCTCAGGCAGGCAACCGTCCCCTGGCCGGAGGAGTTCGGTCGCCTCGCCCCAGTGAGGAACTGACAGCCGATCAGGAACAACATCGGCTGATCGACGTTCGGTGAACGCCTCATCCGCCTCGGACGCCTGCAAGGGTCCACGAGAGGCGGAGATGGCATGCTCGTACCCATTTTGCTCATGGAGGATTTGGATATGGGACAAGTCTCGCCCTTTTTCCGGCGATCCAGTGTCGTCATCGATCGCCTGACGAATGCGCTTGCCGAGACGTCGCGCTCGGTTATCAAGCGAGGCCTTGGCGTCAGTCGCCCCGATCTGAAGACGCGGCTTCGGCGTCTGCGCGGTAAGCTCAGGACCCTGCTGCGTAAACGTCCGCTGGCGGCGCAGACGCCGGCCGGCTCGCGATAGCTCACGCCTCGTCAATCGGGATGAAGGAGCGATCGCATGTCGGGCATCGCAAAACTCCCCTATGTTTCCGCAGAAGGCGGCCTGTCGCGCTATCTGGCTGAGATCCAGAAGTTTCCATTGCTGACGGCATCCGAAGAGGCGGCCTATGCCAGGCGTTGGCGGGATTGCGGCGACCGGGATGCCGCATACCGCCTCGTGACCAGCCATCTTCGGCTTGCGGCCAAGATCGCCATGAAGTACCGCCGCTACGGCCTGCCCCTGGCGGATATCGTCTCGGAAGCCAACATGGGTCTGATGCAGGCGGTGAGGCGGTTCGACCCTGCAATGGGTTTCCGGCTCGCGACCTATGCCATGTGGTGGATCAAGGCGTCGATCCATGAGCATATCCTGCGATCGTGGTCGCTGGTGAGATTGGGCGTTGGCAGGGCCCAGAAGAAGCTTTTCTTCAAGCTTAGGCAGATCAAGAACAGGATCTCGGCCATCGAGGACGGCGATCTGCGTCCCGAGCAGGTCGCGTACATTGCCGAACAGCTCAAGGTGAGCCCGCCGGAGGTGATCGAGATGGATCGCCGGCTGCGCGGCGACGCTTCGCTCAATCTCGCGATCGGTCAAGACGACAGCACGGAGGAGTGGCAGGACCGGCTGATCGACCTGTCGCCCGATCCGGAGAGCACCCTGACGGATGCTGATGAGTATCGTCATCGACAGGCGGCGCTATCGGAGGCGCTCAAAGACCTGCCCGCGCGGGACCGCGCGATCCTCGAGGCACGCTATCTCGCCGACGACCCGAAGACGCTCGACGAACTGGCCCGGGAGCATCGGGTCTCGCGCGAGCGAATCCGGCAAATCGAGCAGCGCGCCTTCAACCGGGTGAAACGTGCGGTGTGCGCCCGAGTTGCTCGTGCGGCGTTAGCGGCGCTTCCGTGCGCAGACGCATCCAGGGCCGCATAGCGCAGGACACGAGGTAGAGCGGCGGGGTGGATGAGCCATGGGCCTCGTCCGCCCCATGTCGCACGTACATCGCAGCTGCGAAGACCGTGGGACGCGATATCCTGACAAAGGGCGCGTGAGGGCGGCCTCAGCGCTCTCCCGGTGCAATTAGTCTGAGCTTTCTAAGCCAGCCTGCTGCCATGGGTGGGATACGTTCGTCGGCAGAAAAAGGGGGGCCAGCGGCCCCCAAAGATCGATCTTCACCACCAGTGATGCCAGCGGTGATGCCACCACGGCCGATGGAAGAAGAACGGACGGGGCGGCGGATAGTAGGCGTAAGCGCCATAGAAGTTCGGGCGCCACCAGCACCGGCCCCAGGGATTGCAGACCCAGCGAACCTGCTCGATCTTGCTGTCGGCGTTCGAAAGCTGCTGCGCATTCGGCAAGCCGTTTGGCATCGCAAGTGCGGCAGGGGCCGCGATCGCGCTCGCGGCCAAAGCGGCGAGGCCGAGAAGGGCTGTTCTCATTTTCATTGAGACCTCCTTTGCAACTAACAACTCAACTAATCGTCAAACGCGAAGCCATCGCGGAAGTTCAGGAAGTGCTTCAATTTTCATGTTTGTGAACAAACGTTTGGCCAGGTGGGCGCGCATTCATCCCTGGCGATCGTCCAGGCGCAGTTCGAGCTCAATCGCGCTACGCGATCGAGCTCGCCGCTGGACGCAGCCGCCCTTTCGTTGCGCTGCAATGACCAATTCGACGATTCAGCAGCCGCGGCAAATGTCAGGGATCAGCTGCTCCGGCGGCACGGCGCGCTCCTTCCGGTTGCTGTTCCGCGTGGTGACGCGATCTGACGTTGCAACCAGCTCTCGGCGCGGCTGGACCGCGTTGTCCGAGACTGTCGCACGTCGGGCGGGAGAAGCTTCAGTCTGAGAGGCAATGCTCAGCACGCCGAAAACGGCGGCGGCCAATACTACTCTTCGCATGGCATCCTTCCGAGCTATCGGAATTTCGGGTTGTCAAGCGAAGGTAAAACTTGGTGCAAGCTCGAAGAAATTTCAAGCTCAGGAGGAGCCGACGCGAAGGTGTAAAAAAAGCCGGCAGCGGAATGATTTCCGCTGCCGGCTGACCAGAGCCCTCTCGCAACTACGCGACCTTGGGGTCGAGCTCGCCCGTGGCGTAGCGCTTGGCCATCTCGGCCGTGGTCAGAACGCGCTTGATCTTGCTGGCCTGGCCCGCGGTGTTGAACTCCTGCAGGCGCTGCTTGCACAGCTTGGTCATCGCCTCCATCGCCGGCTTCAGATATTTGCGCGGATCGAACTCTTCCGGGTGCTGCGTCAGCACTTTGCGGATCTGGCCGGTCATCGCCATACGGTTGTCGGTGTCGATGTTGATCTTGCGCACGCCGTTCTTGATGCCGCGCTGGATCTCGGCGACCGGCACGCCCCAGGTCGGCTTCATCTTGCCGCCATGGGCGTTGATGATCTCCTGCAGATCCTCCGGCACCGACGACGAGCCGTGCATGACCAGATGCGTGTTGGGCAGCTTGCGGTGGATCTCCTCGATCACGTTCATGGCGAGGATGTCGCCGTCCGGCTTGCGGGTGAATTTGTACGCACCGTGCGAGGTCCCCATCGCGATCGCGAGCGCGTCGACCTTGGTCTCACGCACGAACTTCACGGCCTCATCGGGATTGGTCAGCAGCTGGTCATGCGACAGCTTGCCTTCGGCGCCATGGCCGTCCTCCTTGTCGCCCATCCCGGTCTCGAGCGAGCCGAGCACGCCGAGCTCGCCTTCGACCGAGATGCCGCCGAGATGCGCCATGGTGGTGACAGTCCTGGTGACGCCGACATTGTAGTCCCAGTCGCCCGGTGTCTTGCCGTCGGCCTTCAGCGAGCCGTCCATCATGACCGAGGTGAAGCCGGACTGGATCGCGGTCATGCAGGTGGCGGGCTCGTTGCCGTGGTCGAGATGCACGCAGACCGGAATCTGCGGATGGATCTCGGTGAGCGCATCCATCATGTGGCGCAGCATCACGTCATTGGCATAGGCGCGGGCACCGCGCGAGGCCTGGATGATGACCGGCGCATCCAGTGCGGAAGCGGCGTCCATGATCGCGAGCGCCTGCTCCATGTTGTTGATGTTGAAGGCCGGGACGCCGTAATCGTTCTCCGCCGCGTGGTCTAGCAATTGCCGCAACGTGATCCGCGCCATCTGTCCAATCTCCCTTTCAGGGCGTCTCGCCCAAATAATTAGCGTGCCTTCAGAACCTCGACGCCGGGCAGAGGTTTCCCCTCCATCCATTCCAGGAAGGCGCCGCCGGCGGTCGAGACATAGGTGAACTGACCGGCTACGCCGGCCTGGTTGAGCGCCGCGACGGTGTCGCCGCCGCCGGCGACCGAGATCAGCTTCTTGGCCTTGGTGCGCTCGGCCGCGTGCTTGGCCGCGACGATGGTGCCGCGGTCGAACGGGGCCAGCTCGAAAGCGCCGAGCGGGCCGTTCCAGACCAGCGTCGCCGCATCGTCGATCGCGGCATGGATGCGCGCGGTCGATTGCGGGCCGACGTCGAGGATCATGCTGTCCGCGGGAATGGCATCGAGGCCATAGGCGAAGGAGGGCGAGTTGGCCGCGAAGTGATAGGAGACGGTGGCGTCCACGGGGAGGATGATCGCGCAGTTCGAGGCTTCCGCCTTCTCTATGATCTTCAGCGCGGTGGACGCGAGGTCCTTCTCCGCCAGCGACTTGCCGATCTGCACGCCCTGCGCATGCAGGAAAGTGTTGGCCATGCCGCCGCCGATCACGAGCGCATCGACCTTGGTGACGAGGTTTTCCAAGAGCTCGATCTTGGTCGAGACTTTTGCGCCACCGACGATCGCGATGACGGGACGGGTCGGCGCTTCCAGCGCTTTCGTCAGCGCATCGAGCTCGGCCTGCATGGTGCGACCGGCATAGGCCGGCAGCTTGTGGCCGAGGCCTTCGGTGGAGGCATGGGCGCGGTGCGCGGCCGAGAAGGCGTCGTTGACCCAGATGTCGCCGAGTTTTGCCAGCTCAGCGACGAAGGCCGGATCGTTCTTCTCTTCCTCTTTGTGGAAGCGGGTGTTCTCCAGGCACAGGATGTCGCCATCCTTCATCGTATCGATGGCTTTCGCTGCCGGCTCGCCGATGCAATCATCGGCAAAGGCGACGGGCTTCTTGACCACCTGCGCCAGCGCCGCGGCGACCGGCTTCAGCGAGTCCTTTTCGTCACGGCCCTTGGGCCGGCCGAAATGCGCGAGCAGGACGACCTTGCCGCCCTTGCTCGAAATCTCGGTGATGGTCGGCGCGACGCGCTCCAGCCGCGTCGCGTCGGTGACGCGGCCATTCTCCATCGGCACGTTGAGGTCGACGCGCAGCAGCACGCGTTTGCCCTTCACGTCGACGTCGTCGAGGGTGCGGAATTGTTTCATGACCTGATTACTCGCTTGCTGGCGTCAGGAAAAAGGACCCGGCGGGCTGATGCTCCGGCGGATTGCCTTCCTGTCTAGTCGTCACCTTGCCACCCCAGCGAAAGCCGTACGCGATCAAGCCGATCAGCAGGATCGCGCCGGGAATTCCGAGCCAGTGTGGCAGGCCCATGATGGCGACGCCTTACAGCAGCTTGCCCATCGCGACGGCGGTGTCGGCCATGCGGTTGGAGAAGCCCCACTCATTGTCGTACCAGGACATCACGCGCACCAGGTTGCCGTTCATGACCTTGGTCTGATCCATGTGGAAGGTCGAGGAGTGCGGATCGTGGTTGAAGTCGATCGAGACGTTCGGCGCGGTCGTGTAGCCAAGGATGCCCTTGAGCTGCTGCTCGCTGGCGCGCTTCATCGCCTCGTTGATCTCCTTCGGATCGGTGTTGCGCTTGGCGACGATCTTGAGGTCGACGACGGAAACGTTCGGCGTCGGCACGCGGATCGCGACGCCGTCGAGCTTGCCCTTCAGCTCGGGGAGCACGAGGCCAATCGCCTTGGCGGCGCCGGTCGAGGTCGGGATCATCGACATCGCAGCCGCCCGGCCGCGATAGAGGTCCTTGTGCAGCGTGTCGAGCGTCGGCTGGTCGCCGGTATAGGCGTGGATCGTGGTCATGAAACCGGTCTCGATGCCGACCGTGTCATTCAGCACCTTGGCGATCGGCGCCAGGCAGTTGGTGGTGCAGGAGCCGTTGGAGACGACGAGGTGGTCCTTGGTCAGCGAGTCATGGTTGACGCCGTAGACGATGGTGGCGTCGGCGCCGTCGGCGGGCGCGGAGACCAGCACGCGCTTGGCACCGGCGCTCAGATGCGCGGCGGCCTTGTCCTTGGCGGTGAAGATGCCGGTGCATTCCAGCGCGACCTCAACGCCGAGATCCTTCCAGGGCAGCTTCGACGGATCGCGCTCGGCGGTGACCTTGATCTTGCCGTTGCCGAGGCTGATCGAGTCGCCGTCGACGGTCACGGTGCCGGGGAAGCGGCCGTGCACGGAATCGTAGCGCAGCAAATGGGCGTTGGTTTCGACCGGGCCGAGGTCGTTGATCGCGACCACCTCGATGTCCTTGCGGCCGGACTCGGCGATGGCGCGAAGCACGTTGCGGCCGATGCGGCCAAACCCGTTGATTGCAACCCGGACTGCCATCTGCGTCTCCTTCATGCCTTTTGTCATCCCCGCACAAGACCCGTATGGGTCCCGTCACGAGGGGGTGAGGTGTCTGCGTCCGGTTCTGCCGGACGGAAAGCGACAATATGGGTCCTTGGTAGTCCTTTTTTCAGGACACCTCAACCGTTCTTGCGGCCGGTGGATGCGCGAGCCCTGCGTGCTGGGAATACGGTTTACCAAACTTTCCGCAGGGGAATGAACCAATGCGGCCCTGCCGGGTTGGTGTTCTCGCGGTTTGGCCAGTCCCTTGATGTCGATTATGGCATCCCAGCGCCAGTGCACCGCGGTTTGTGGATTTGGCGTTCCGCCTGGAACGCCAGCCATGTCTCGGCCTTCGACACACGGCGGCGGTTTCGCAAATCTGTCACGTTGGCGACAAGTTTGATCGCCCTGCCGCCGCGACCAGCGCCAGCAGTTCGTCGCCGTAATGTTCGAGCTTCTTGTCGCCGATGCCGGGGATGGTGCGGAGCTGTCCGAGCGTGATCGGACGTGCGCTTGCGATGCCATCGATCGTAGTATCGTGCAGCACCACATAGGCCGGCACGCCGCGCTTGCGTGCGACCTCTGAGCGCCACGCCCGCAGGCTTGCGAGCAGGGTTGCGTCGCCCGCCTGGCCCGGTCGCGGCACGAGATCGCCGCGCCGCGATCTGCTCCGGATCGCGCGGGCGGCGCTCGCAGTCTGCTCGCGCAGCATCACCGCGGTCTCGCCTTTCAAGACGCCGCGCGATGTCGCCGTCAGCTTCAGCGCGCCATAGGCTTCGTTGTCGGGCGCAAGATGGCCCATCGCCACGAGCTGGCGCAGCGCGGCGCGCCATTGTTTCTCGTTGAGTTCGCGGCCCACACCGAACACCGACAATTTGTCATGCCCGAACTGCTTGACACGCTCGGTCGCGCGGCCGACCAGCACATCGATCAGGTGCATCGCTCCGAAACGCTGCCCGGTGCGATAGGCGCAAGATAGCAGCTTCTGCGCGATGACCTTGCCGTCGACGACACGCGGCGGCGACAGGCAGTTGTCGCAATTGCCGCACTTGGTGGCTGTCACGGTCTCGCCGAAATAGCCGAGCAGGCGCTTGCGCCGGCAGTCTGCGGTTTCGGCCAGGGCGACCAGGGCGTCGAGCTTGCGGATCGACACCCGCTTGTAGGCCTCCGACCCGTTCGACTCGTCGATCATCCGGCGCTGCTGCACGATATCTGTGAGCCCGTAGGCCATCCAGGCGGTCGACGGCTTGCCGTCGCGGCCGGCGCGCCCGGTCTCTTGGTAGTAGGCCTCGATGCTTTTCGGCAGATCGAGATGTGCGACGAAGCGCACGTCCGGCTTGTCGATGCCCATGCCGAACGCGACCGTGGCGACGATCACGATGCCGTCCTCGTTGATGAACCGGTCCTGGTTGCGGGCGCGCAGGCCGGCGTCGAGTCCGGCATGATAGGGCAGCGCCGTGATGCCGGCCTCCGTCAGCGTGGCTGCGATGTCCTCGACCTTGGCGCGGGACAGGCAGTAGACGATTCCGGCATCGCCGGCATGGCGTTCTGCGATGAAGGTCTTGAGCTGGGCCGGCGCGTTGTACTTGTCGACGATCTCGTAGCGGATGTTGGGGCGATCGAAACTCGCGACGAATTGCGGGCTGCCGACAAGCGCGAGCCGCTCGGCGATTTCCTTGCGAGTCAGCTCGTCGGCGGTCGCGGTCAGCGCGATGCGCGGCACGTCGGGAAAGCGCTCCGCAATGACCGACAGGCCGATATATTCGGGGCGGAAGTCATGCCCCCATTGCGACACGCAATGCGCCTCGTCGATGGCGAACAGGGCTATCTCCGCGCGCTCCAGCAGCGCGAGGCAGCGCGGCGTCAGCAGCCGCTCCGGCGCGACATAGAGCAGGTCGAGATCGCCGGCGATGAGCCGCCGCTCGATCTCATCGGCTTCCTCGCGCGACAGCGTGGAGTTCAGGAATGTGGCGTTGACGCCAGCTTCGAGCAGGCCGGAGACCTGGTCGCGCATCAAGGCGATCAGCGGCGACACCACGATGCCGCAACCCTTGCGCAGCAGGGACGGCAATTGATAGCACAGCGACTTGCCGCCGCCGGTCGGCATCAGCACTAGGCAATTGCCGCCCTCCGTGACATGCCTGACCACCGCTTCCTGCGCGCCGCGAAAGCCTGACAGCCCGAACACCGAGTTGAGCACGGCCAGCGCGCGATTGGCCGTGTCGGTCGTGGCGTTGGGAGCTGTATCCATCGTGCGGAGACTATGCGGAGTGGGACATCTGGTCAGCCGATTTTAGAGCGCTTTGCCGCGCGGGAAAGAGCGATCTGTTTGGTTGGACCGCGGTCGTGCTCTCTCTGCACCTCTCCACCTCTCCCCACCGGGGAGAGGTCGGCGCGCAGCGCCGGGTGAGGGGGCTTGCGCCGACGGATGGTCCGTAAGCCCTCACCCGGATTGCATCTGACGATGCAATCCGACCTCTCCCGATGGGAGAGGTGGACCTCCAGTGCTGCGCCAGCGAGGTTGACTGCGCTGGACTTCAGCCCAGCCGCTTGACCGCCGCCTCGACGGCCGCCTCGGCGGTGATGCCGAAATGCTTGTAGAGCGCCTTGTAGGGGCCGCTCTCACCGAAACCGTGCATGCCGATGAAGATGCCGTCATGGCCGATCACAGCGTCCCAGCCCCAGCGCACCGCGGCTTCGATCGCGATCTTGACCGGTGCGTGGCCGATGATCGCCTTCTGGGCTTCCTCCGGCTGCGCCAGCAGCAATTCCAGCGACGGCACCGAGATCACCCGCGAGGCGATGCCGCGCTCAGCAAGCTGCTTCTGGGCGGTGACCGCGATCTCGACCTCGGAGCCGGAGGCGAACAGCGACACCTTGGCCTCGCCTTGCGCTGCGACTAGCTCGTAGGCGCCGCGGCTGCACGGATTGTCCGCAGGCGCGCTGGTGCGCAGCTGCGGCAGGTTCTGGCGCGTCAGCACCAGCACGGTCGGACCGTTGGTGCGGTTCAGCGCCAGCTCCCAGCATTCGGCGGTCTCGATGGCGTCGCAGGGGCGGAACACGCGCATGTTCGGGATCGCGCGCAGCGCGGCCAGATGCTCGACCGGCTGGTGGGTCGGACCGTCCTCGCCGAGGCCGATCGAGTCATGGGTCATGACATAGGTCACGCCGGTGCCCATCAGCGCCGCCAGCCGCATCGCCGGCCGCGCATAATCGGTGAAGCACAGGAAGGTGGCGCCGTTCGGCGCGAAGCCGCCATGCAGGAAGATGCCGTTCAGCGCCGCGCACATGCCGTGCTCGCGGATGCCGTAATGCACGAAGCGGCCCTTCGGCGTCTTGGCCGAGAACGCGGTCGCCGATTTGGCCTTGTTGTTGTTGGAGCCGGTGAGGTCGGCGGAGCCGGCCAGGAATTCCATCGGCATCGCGGCGGCGATCACCTCGATCGCGGCTTCTGATGACTTGCGCGTGGCGACGTTGAGCGGGTTTTCCAAGAGCGCCTTCTTGTGGTCCTTCAGCGCCTTCGCCAGCCCTGCGGGGCGCTCATGGCGCAGCCGGCGCTCGAACTCGGCGCGCTTGCGCGGACCCATCTCGCCGATGCGCGTTTCCCACTCGGCGCGCGCGGCAGCGCCGCGGCTGCCGGCCTCGCGCCAGGCCTTGAGGACATCATCCGGAACCGAGAAGGCTTCCAGCGAAATGCCGAGCTTCTCCTTGGCGCCCTTCAGCTCCTCAGGCCCAAGCGCCTCGCCATGCGCTTTCGCGGTGCCGGCCTTGGTCGGCGCGCCATAGCCGATCGTGGTCTTGCAGGCGATCAGGGTCGGCTTGCTCGACTTCTGCGCCCGGCTGATTGCAGCGGCAATCGCTGCTTGGTCCTGGCCGTCGATCAGCTCGGCGGCCCAGCCGGCGGACTTGAAGCGCTTCACCTGATCGACGCTGTCGGCGATTGAGGTCGGGCCGTCGATCGAGATGCCGTTGTCGTCATAGAGCACGATCAGCTTGTTGAGCTTCCAGACACCGGCCAGCGCGATCGCTTCCTGCGACACACCTTCCATCAGGTCGCCGTCGGAGGCGATCACATAAGTATGGTGGTCGACGATCTTCTTGCCGTATTCGGCCTGGAGCATCTTCTCGGCAACGGCCATGCCGACCGCGGTCGCAATGCCCTGGCCGAGCGGGCCGGTGGTGGTCTCGACGCCCTTGGTGCGGAAGTTCTCGGGGTGGCCGGGGGTGAGCGAATCGACCTGGCGGAATTGCTTGATCTGGTCGAGCGTCATCTCCTCGTTGCCGGTCAGATACAGGAGCGCATAGAGCAGCATCGAGCCGTGACCTGCCGAGAGCACGAAGCGGTCGCGATCGGGCCAGGCCGGATCGGCGGCGTCGTATTTGAGGAACTGCGTGAACAGCACGGTGGCCATATCCGCAGCGCCCATCGGCAGGCCGGGATGGCCGGACTTCGCCTTCTCGACGGCGTCCATCGCGAGCCCCCGGATCGCATTGGCCATACGGGTGTGATCGACCTGCGTCATGATGAAAATCCGTCTGAAATGAGATGCTTGGTGGGTGGTACACCGCCGGATGCAGCGGGTGGCGGGATTTCGAGGGGGGAATAGCACCTCGGTTCCGGAAGTCCAAGGCAATGAAACGTCAAAACCGGGGAGCCTGTTCCGATGCTCGCCATTTCGGACGCCCTTGTCCCAGCGCTCCAGCCGCAAAGGGATATGGGGCAGGGCGCCGCCGATCCCCAATCCGCCATCAATGGCTTAGCGGTGCATAGTTTCGACACGGCGTTGCGCTCGCCTGCCATCGCACGTAAATTTCCCCGTGTAAGCGTTTGCCGGACAGCGGCTTTTGTCCCGTACGGCCGGCACAGTTGAGGCCTGCGTTCGACCCCAAGTATCCGATTTCATGAGCGATCAGACAGCCATGTATCCCGGCCAGATGGAACCCGCCGCCGCGGATCTCGAACTGGCGACGCGTCGTCTGATGGCGGCGCTGGATGCGTTGGAAAGCGCGGTGGAGCGCCGGCGCGAGGCCGATCGCGACGAGGATGAGCTGGCGACCCGCATCCAGGCGCTCGGTGCCGATCGCTCGCGGCTCGCCGACGAGCTCGACGGCTCGCTGATGAAATCGCGCAAGCTGGAGCGCGCCAATCGCGAGATCGCGGAACGGCTCGATGTCGCGATCGGCAGCATTCGTTCGGTGCTGAGCGGCGCTGCAACGGCGCTGGCCGAAACCGTGCACGAGGAACACGAGGACAACGTGCACGAAGACGAAGATGCGGAAGACGAAGAAGACGCCGAAGACGAACACGACGACGAAGGCGAAGATGCCGAGGACGAAGACGAGGACGCTGAGGAATGAGCCACATCAACGTCACCATCAACGGCCGCCAATACCGCATGGGTTGCGAAGAGGGGCAGGAGCTGCGGCTCCTGAAACTCGCCGAGACGCTGGAGCAGCGCATCACCAATCTGCGCGGCAAGTTCGGCGAGATCGGTGACGCGCGCCTCACCGTGATGGCCGCGCTCACCGTCTGCGACGAGCTGCTCGATGCCGGGGCGCATGTGCGCAAGCTGGAGGAAGAGGTCGAGAGCCTGCGCAACGTGCGCAATCAGGCAGCCGATCGCGCCCGCGCCACCCAGGCTGCGGTGGCGAAGGCGCTCAATGCCGCCGCCGAGCGGATCGAGAAGACGACCCAGGTGCTCAACCGCACCATCGGCGGCGGAGTGGCGATCGGGTAGCTCGACCGGCCGTGTAGGACTTAGTGACCACCGCCGTCATTGCGAGGACGTGGGAGACGTCAACGAGACGGTTTAGACGACCTCCTCGAAGTCCGTAGCCCGGATGAGCGCAGCGATATCCGGGTCCCGCATGTCGCTTCGCACATGCGGGCTATCCTCGCGACAAACATCAAAGCTGCGCCTCGATCGCCGCCTTGTCGATCACCGACCACACCTGCTCGATCCTGCCATCGCGGAATCGATAGAACACGTTTTCGGCGAAGACGACGCGCCTGCCGTTGACGTCGAGGCCGAGGAATTGTCCCTTCGGCGTACAGTCGAAGCGAAGCCGGCTCGCAACGTGAGGCGGGTCGGCGACCAGCAGCTCGACGTCGAAATAAAGATCGGGGATATCAGCGAAATCCCGCTCTAGCATCTGGCGATAGCCGGACAGGCCGAACGGCCGGCCGTTGTGGGATGCGCCGTCATGAACGAACCGCCGGAGCTGTTCCCAGTCCTGCGCATTGAGGCAGGCGATGTAAGCGCGATAGATATCCGCAAGCTCGTCTCTGGTCACGGCGAGTCCTCTGCCTTGAAGCCGGATGGGCAAGATAACATCGTTGAGATCATATCGGTTCCTGCAGCGAGAATGCTCGCGCAAGCGCAGGAGAAATCGAGCATGGGCTGATCGAATTCCGCGATTCATTGCCGTCGGCGATTCTGCTAAAAGCTCGCGCCGTATACGCCTCGGAGACCCTTCATGCCGCAAGCCCCGTCTTCAATTCCGTTTTCGTCTCGCCTCATCGATCGCTACGTGCTTGTCACCGGTGCTTCGCAAGGCATAGGCCGCGCGGTCGCGGTCCGCTTTGCCCAGGAGGGTGCGCATGTCGCGATCAACCATGTAGGCTTACCCGATGGCGCCGAGGAGACGCTGAGGCTAGCGCGGGAAGCGTCTGCCGCACACGGACACGAAGGGCGCCATCATTTCGTGGTTCATGCCGACATCGGGATCGAAAAAGATATCGACGCCATGTTCGCCACGCTGTTCAAGCGCTGGCCGCGATTGGATTGCCTGGTCAACAATGCCGGCTTTCAAAAGGAATCGCCAAGCGAAGCGCTGGACATCGAGACCTATCGCAAGATCATCGAGGTCAATCTGACCGGCGCCGTGCTGTGCGCACGCCACGCGTTGGCGCATTTCGTGAGCCGCGAGGGTGGCGGCAACATCATCAATACGTCGAGCGTGCACCAGATCGTCCCGAAGCCCGGTTATCTCGCCTATTCGATCGGCAAGAGCGCGATGGCCGGCATGACGCGCACGCTGGCGCTGGAATTCGCCGGCCGCGGCATCCGCGTCAATTCGGTCGGGCCCGGCGCGATCGACACGCCGATCAATGCTGCTTGGACCAATGATCCGGTGCGGCGCGCCGCGGTCGAATCCCACATCCCGATGGGACGGGTCGGCACGGCGGAGGAGATCGCCGGCGTGTTCGCGTTCCTCGCATCCGACGAGGCGAGTTACATCACCGGTCAGACCATTTATGCTTGCGGTGGCATCACGCTGTTTCCGGAATTCCGCGACAACTGGGCGAGCTAGGCCGGGGCGCCCGCGCCAACGCACCGTCATTGCGAGGAGCGCAAGCGACGAACCAATCCAGACTGTCCGCTCTGGATCGCTTCGCTGCGCTCGCGATGACGGCTTCAGATCGGTGCCATGCGCTGGCCTTCCTTGCGGTTGTCACTGCGGTCTGTTCTAATTCAACGGGCAGGCGGACGTTTGAGATCGCATCATAAGCGATTCCGATCCGCCGCTCGGGAGGCACTCATGAGAACAACAATGCAGGCATTCGCCCTATCGGCGGCTGCGGCCGCTTTCGCGTTCCACGCCGCCATCGCGGCCCCCTTGCCCGAAGCCAGACCGGAGGATGTCGGCTTCTCGCAAGCAGGCCTGGCGCGGATGGATGATTTCTTCGCGCGCGAGATTGCGGCCAAGCGCGTGCCCGGTGCGGTGGTCGCGATCGCGCGCGACGGCAAGCTCGTGCACTACAAGGCCTATGGCAAGCTCGATCCGGCCAAGGATACGCCGATGCCGCTCGATGCGATGTTTGCGCTGGCCTCGATGACCAAGCCGATGGCGGCGGTCGCAGGCCTCACGCTGATGGAGCAGGGGCGGCTGCCGCTGCAGGCGAAACTGTCGGATTATTATCCTGCTTTCGCCGACATGAAGGTCGGCGTCGCGCAGCCGGATGGATCGCTGAAGCTGGAGACGCAGCTGTCGCCGATCTTCATCCACGATCTCTATCGCCACACCTCCGGCCTGATGTATGGCGGTCGGCCGGACTCGTCGAGCCCGGTGGCGCGGCTCTATCCTGACGGCGTGGCGCCCGCGATCGAGGGCGACACGCAGGCCTTCATCGATCGCATCGCCAAGCTGCCATTGGCGCACCAGCCCTCGACGGAGTTCGAATATGGCTTCTCGATCGACGTGCTGGGCGCAGTCATCGAGAAAGTCAGCGAGCAGCGGCTCGGCGAATATCTTTCGAAGAATGTCTGGCAGCCGCTCGGCATGAACGACGCCACGTTCTCGCCCTCGGACGCGCAGCGCGCCCGACTGGCCCGCCCGTTCGCCAACGATCCGCTGACCGGCAAGCCGCAGTCGATCCGGCTCTTGGACACATCGACCAAGTTCGATTGCGGCGGCGCCTGCTCGTTTGCGACTGTCGGGGACTACATGCGGTTCGGCCAGATGCTCCTCAATGGCGGCGAACTCGATGGCCAGCGCATCCTCAGTCCGAAGACGGTGCACCACATGACCTCCAATCATCTCGGGCCGGAGATCAAGAACAACGTCGCCAATATCGAGCCGCATCGCGCCGGCTTCGGGTTCGGCCTCGCCGTCGCCGTGCGCACCAGCGAGGGCCTGTCCTCGGTGCCGGGCAATCCCGGAGAGTTCACCTGGAATGGCGCCTTCGGCACACAGTTCTTCTGCGATCCCAGGGAGCGTCTCGTTGTTGTTGTCGGCACCGCCGCGCCCGGTGAGCTCAGGAAATATTATCGCGAGCAGGTGCAGGACCTCGTCTATGGCGCGATGGTGAGATAGACACGAACAATATCTGTAGCCCGGTGAGCGCAGCGACACCCGGGTTGATAGTCCCGCATGGCGCTTGCGCTCATGCGGGCTACTTCGCATTACGATTGGAGTCTCCATGCTCACCGTCCATCATCTCGGCAAGTCGCAATCCGAGCGCATCGTCTGGCTCTGCGAGGAGCTGGAGATACCCTATGAATTGAAGACCTATGCGCGCGACGCCAAGACCATGCTGGCGCCGCCGGAGTACAAGGCGCTGCACCCGATCGGTTCGGCGCCGGTCATCACCGACGGTGATATCGTGCTCGCCGAATCGGCTGCCATCGTCGATTACATCGTCGCGAAGCACGGGCAGGGCCGGCTCACCTTGCGCGCCGATGATCCCGGATTCGCATCCTTCCTGTACTGGTTTCACTTCGCCAACGGCACGCTGCAGCCTGGGCTCGGGCGGCTCATGATCCTCAACCGGCTGGCATTGACCGAGGACAATCCGATGCTGATGGCGATGAAGGCGCGCACCGAGCGCGCGTTCGATCTCGTCGAGGCCCGTTGCGGCCAGGCGGAGTATCTGGCGGGCAGCGCCTTCACCACCGCCGACATCATGAGCGTTTTCACGCTGACCACGATGCGCTACTTCCAACCCTACGATCTCGGCCGTTTGCCTAACATCCGCGCCTATCTCGCCCGGATCGCCGCGCGGCCCGCGTATCAGCGCGCGATGGCGAAGGGCGATCCCGGCATGGCGCTGCTGCTCAGCTGAGTGCTTGGTTTTCAGTCATTCCGGGGCGTTGGCGACAGCGAGCGAGCCTGGGATGGTATGAAGGGTGAGGTGTCATTGCGAGGAGCGCTAGCGACGAAGCAATCCAGATTTTTGCCTCCGGAACAGACTGGATTGCTTCGCTTGTGCTCGCAATGACGGCGGAGAGAGTGCTGCGCATGCCCGTCATGCATAAATTGCCCGTCGGGTTACTTTGTCGCACGCGTGCACGCTTGCGTTGTCGGGCAAATCAGAACGATCTTTCCGCACGTCCCACCTCGGCAAGAGGGGCGTGTCGCGACCGTCACGAGACGCGAGGTGGGATGCGATGGCCTGTCGGTATTGCAGCACGCATGTTGCGCGCGGACGAACAATACGGACAGGACGGTGAAGTCGTGTGGTCCTGGCATCCCGGTGCTGATGCCGTGCCGACGCGCAAGCGTCGCGCACAGACAGGGGCAAGAAAGCCGGTCCCTGGGGAGAGCGCGTATAACCCGTAACCCATTCGCGCAGGGAAGGCCGGTTGTCTCGGCTCGTACCTGTGGTTCTGCCGCGTGCTTTCTTGTTGCACGCGGACCGCGGGTGCGACCAGCACCCGGCCTTCCCTGCGCCCTCTGCGCTCAAGAGGGTGATTCGACTCAAATAACTCGGGCAGTTCGTGTCGCGAGAACGAGGATGCATGCCCTGCGAGGCGATGCGCGGATGCAGCTACATGTCCGCTGTCATCATCCGCGAAGGCGGATGATCCTGTACGCTGCGGCCTCTCAGTCGATCACTGCTGTCTGTGGATACTGGGTCGTCGGGTCAAGCCGGGCGACGACATCCGAGTGTTGGCGACTTGGTGCCCGATGGGTTGGCTGTTTGAAACGTGGAGTTAGGAATTTCGGTGTCCCACCGTCCGGCGCCGCTGGCGGAACGGCGCGGTCGTTGCTACATTGGGTCTCAGCGAGGCTGTGGCGCGCGTCAGGAGCCATATATCCCCGGGGCCTTATCGATCCTTTAGGGAACTGTCCCTGGCCGGGTCCGTGGATCCGGACATATGGTGCCCACCTACTTTCGTAGGGAACTCCGGGATCGAGCGCTTCAACGGCGACCGCGGCTTCGCGCTTCGTTTTCCCCAGTCGTCATACCCCGCGAATGCGGGGTAACCAGTACCCCGTGACAGTAGATGTCGGCCGTGCCGCTTGTGGATACTGGATCGCCCGCATTCGCGGGCGATGACAGCTGATGGTGAAACATACATGCCGCCGCAAATTGCCCCGCAATCCAAGCAGCAGCTGCGCGCAGCGGCGCTTGCGGCACGCGATGCGCTCGATGAGAACGCGCGGGTGGCGGCGGCCCAGGCCATTGCCGCGCGCGGCCTGCCGTTTGCGCTTGCAGCCGGCACGGTGGTGTCGGGCTATGCGCCGATCCGCAGCGAGCTCGACCCCACGCCCTTGATGCTGCATCTGGCCGGGCTCGGCGCGCGGCTGGCGCTGCCTGTGGTGCTGGCTCGCGGCCATTCGCTGTCGTTCCGCGCCTTCGCGCCGGGTGACAGGCTGGTGCTGGGCCCGCTCGGCATCCCCGAGCCGTCGCCGGCTCAAGCTGAGCTCGTGCCCGACGTCATGCTGGTGCCGCTCGCCGCGTTCGATCGCATCGGCCACCGCATCGGCTATGGCGGCGGCTACTACGATTACACTTTCTCGCATCTGCGAAGAACGAGGCATGTGATCGGCGTGGGGCTGGCCTTCACTGTCCAGGAAATCCCCGCGGTTCCGGCTTTGGCGCACGACGCGGCGCTGGATTATGTGCTAACCGAGCGGGATATGTTCGACTTCCGGAGCACATGACTTGCGTATTCTCTTCGTCGGCGACGTGGTCGGGCGTGCCGGTCGCGCCGCCGTCTCGGACCATCTTCCCGGCATGATCCGCGACTGGGCACTCGATCTCGTCGTCGTCAATGGCGAGAATGCAGCCGGCGGCTTTGGCATCACGGAAGCGATCTATCAGGAGCTCGTTGACGCCGGCGCCGATGCGGTGACGCTCGGCAATCATTCCTGGGATCAGCGCGAGGCGCTGGTCTTCATCGAGCGTGCGCCGAAGCTGGTGCGGCCTGCGAACTATCCGAAGGGGACGCCGGGCCGCGGCGCGGCGCTGGTCGACACCAAGAAGGGCGGCCGCGCACTGGTGATCAACGCGCTCGGCCGCGTCTTCATGACGCCGTTTGACGATCCCTTCAAGGCGATCGGACACGAGCTCGATGCGTGCCCGCTGCGCGAGGCCGCAGACGCGATCGTGGTCGACGTGCATTGCGAGGCGAGCAGCGAGAAGCAGGCGCTCGGCTATTTCTGCGACGGCCGCGCTAGCCTCGTCGTCGGCACGCATACGCATGTGCCGACCGCCGATCATCAGATTCTCGCCGGCGGCACCGCCTACATGACCGATGCCGGCATGACCGGCGATTACGACTCGATCATCGGCATGCAGAAGGACGAGCCGATGCGCCGTTTCCAGTCCGGGATTCCGTCGGCGCGCTTCGAGCCGGCGGTCGGCACGGCGACGCTGAGCGGCGTGGCGGTCGAGACCGACGATGCGACCGGGCTTGCGGTCAAGGTCGCGCCGGTGCGGATCGGCGGCCGGCTGTCGGCGGCAGGGCCGGAATTCTGGTAGCTTGAGCCCGCGGAGAGAAGGTCCAAGGATCAGCTCTGCCGGAAGCCGATCCGGAAAGCGCCCCAGTGCCGACCCTTCACGATGATGGGCGAGGAGACGTCCTTCATCAGCACGAAATTGCCGCCGCCCATGTCGCGCCGATAGGTCTGCAGCAGGAACGGCTTGGTGTTGGCCGCGACCTTCTTCACGGCGCGATCATTGAACAGCCGCCGGTTGCGGCAGTTCGCATTGTTCCAGACCGGGTCCGGCCCCTGTGGCAGCCGATAGTTCGGATTGTGGGTCGGCAGATAGCCGCCTTTCGCCCACGCCACCGAGAATACGATGCGCGGATCGGATTTCTGGACGGGGTCCTGGATCGGCGGCAGGATGCGATCGGTGAAGGTGACGTAGTCGGTCAGGTATTGGGCAGGATTGGTGCCGGGAATCTCCCGATAGGTCTCGTCCATCAATTGACCGAGCTGAATCTCGCCGCGGTCGATCGCGCCTTCGAATGCGGCCGAGATCACCTTTGCTGTCTCCACCGCGGTGCGGATCAGCGGTGTGTCCGAGGTCTCGACGCTGCTCTCGGCGATCAGCGCGATCAGGCCTTCCGAGAGGTCCAGCAGCTTGGCGATCCGGCTGTCCGCCTGCTTCAGCTCGGCCGAGGAGCGGTCGACGCCTTGCGCGAGTTCCGCCAGCTCCTCGATCACCATGTCGCAATGAGCGAGGTTCGAGGTTGCCGCGCGGGCGACGGCGTCGATCTCCCGGCCGACATTGGTGAAGCCGTCCTGCACGCGCGCGATGATGCCTTCGATCTGCTGCGCGCCGCTGCCGGCGTTCTTGGCCCGGGACGAGGCTTCTCCGCTCTCGCCCAGCAAGCTCTTGATCTGGCCGTCGAGGCCGCGAAGCGTGTCGCCGATCTGCTGCGTCGCCTGGCGCGTCGCTTCGGCGAGGCTCTTCACCTCGCTTGCGACGACGGCGAAACCGCGTCCGGCGTTGCCGGCGCGGGCAGCCTCGATGGTCGCGTTGAGCGCAAGCAGGTTGGTCTGCTTGGCGATCGTCTCGATCGCGACCGACACCTTCGCCACCTGCGACAGCGCCGAGCCGACGGCGCCGAGCCTGCTTTCGATCCGTTCCACGGAGTCGATCAGTTCGCCGATATGCTTGACGGCATTTTCGACCGCGCCGCGGGATTGGGTGATCTCGCCGACCGCGGCCGATGTGGCGGACTGCACGGCCTCGGAGGCGACCGCGATGTCGTGATTGGCCGCGACCATGGTCTTCGCGGTTCGCTGCAGATGGCCCAGCCGCTCGGATTGATGGCTGACGCGGGCCGCAACCTCCTGGACATTGCCAGCCACATCGGCGAGCTCGACACCGAGGCCACCGATCCGAGTTGCGAGCTCCTCGATCAGATTTTCGGCGCCCGATCGCGCATTTGCATGTTCCAGTATTGCACGCTGCGCGAGCGACATCTCAGAGCTCCTCGATCAAGCCACGACCACGACCATTTCCTGACGTCCAATGTACTCAAAGTTTGTAGGCGGTGCGGAAACCGCCCCAGTGCCGGCCACGCACGCGGATCGGCACGTCGATCTCGCGCATCATCACGGTGTTGCCGCCACCCATGTCGCGGGCGTAGCTCTGGATCAGATAGGGCCGCTGGTTGCGTCCCGCGGCGAGCCCGGCGGGATCGTTGAAGATGCGGCGGTTGCGGCTGTTCGCGGTGTTGAAGGCGACATCGCCCGGCCGCTGTGGATGCGAATAGATGCGGTTGTGGACCGGCAGATAGCCGTTGCGGTCGATGGCGACGCAGAACGCCATCCGGCTATCTTTGGTGAGGAACGCCTCCTGGAACGGCGGCAGGGCCCGCTCGGCCCAATCGAGGATCTTGGTGCGGTGCTGCTGCGGGTTGGTGCCGGCGATCTCGACGTAGTCGGTGTCGAACATGTCCTCGAGCGTGATCTCGCTGCGTGAGACCGCATTCTCGAAAATCCGCGTGAGCTCAGTGCCGGCCTCCATGGCACGGGCGATGAACTCGTTGTTCTCCTCATGCAGCGCCCATAGCCGATCCTCGATCTTCTCGCGCAATTCTGCAGTGGGTCCATCGAAGCGGGCGCGGGCGCCGGCAGGAACCTGCTCGGCGACGCGGACGGGGCAGGCGCCGACGCCTTCCAGCGTCGCATTGAAGCGCTCGTTGACCGCGAGCCGCGCGGCTTCAGGGCCTGATATCAGCAGGTCCTCGGCAGAGATCTCGTAGACCGGCGCGGCAATGCTGCGGCTGCCGACCTTGAGCTCGATCTTGAGATGGCAGGGCAGACGCTCGCCAAGGCGCTTGCTGCTTCGATCATCCTGGCGCAGCAGCACCGCGCAGCGCGCCTTCAGCCTCGAGGCGTGCATCGTCACGGCGCGGCCGGCGCTGGTGACTCGCTCGCCATAGGCCTCGGCCTGCTGGGTGGCTTGGTCGATCTCGGCGGCGCTCTCGACCACCGAGGCGATGAAGTGCGAGGCTTGGGCCGCGTTGTCGGAGATCTCGCCGGTGGTCCGGTTCTGCTCGGCCACCGCGCCGTCGACATTGGCGAAGACCGGTCGGATCGCCTCGATCGCCTGCGCGATCCGGTGCACGGCATCCGCCGAGCCGATGGCATCCTTCTGCAGCGTTTCGATCTTGCGGCTGATCTCCTCGGTGGCGTGCTGAGTCTGAACGGCCAGGGCCTTCACCTCGGTGGCGACCACCGCGAAACCGCGGCCGGCTTCGCCGGCGCGGGCGGCCTCGATGGTGGAGTTCAAGGCCAGCAGCGTGGTCTGGCGGGCGATCTGCGAGATCAGGGCGACGACATTGCCGATCGCAGCCGAGGACTCGCGCAGGCGGTCGACATTGGCTCGCGCCTCGTCGGCCGCCGCGCTCGCGGCATCGGCGAGCTGGCCAGCATCGCGGACCTGGGCGCCGATGCCCTGCGCCGATCGGGTAACCCTGTCAGCGGCCTCCGCGAATGTCGCAGCGGTGCCTTTAGCGGCATTCGAGCGCCCACTGAGCGCCTCAGTGCGCTGGCGGATGTCGGAAAGTGTGCCGGCGGTCGCGTCGGCGCCGCTTGCCACCGAATTGGCCGCGCGCTCGAGCTGCCGGATCATGCCACCGAGCTCAAGCTCCAGCAGGTCGAGAATCGCTTTGGCTGATTCGGCCTCTGCCGAGGGGACGGGTTCCGAAGGCGGAGCAGCAGTCGACGCGATGGCCTCGGCCGCCGCCATCGGGGCAGCACGTTTTCGGAACCACGCGAATGCCATCGGGGATCTCTCGAAAAAGTCGAATTCTTACAATTGGCGGTTGAGGTGCATATCCTTTCACCTTCTCATGAAGTCATGGTTAACAAATGGGCGTCTGGCAGGTGCAGGGAGAGTGCTTAAATACCGGAAAGTTGGACTATCTTTGATTCTAACGGAGCCCGGCCTATAACGCCGCGCTCCCCCTTATTCGACGGATTCAAGAGACCTCGCATGGCCGGCCATTCGCAATTCAAGAACATCATGCATCGCAAGGGCCGGCAGGATGCGATGAAATCCAAGCTGTTCGGCAAGCTGGCGCGTGAAATCACCGTCGCCGCCAAGCTGGGCACGCCGGATCCCGCGATGAACCCGCGGCTCCGTGCCGCCGTCCTCGCCGCGCGCGAGGAGAACATGCCGAAGGACAATATCGAACGCGCCATCAAGAAGGCGGTCGGCGGCGAGGGCGAGAACTATGACGAGATCCGCTATGAGGGTTATGGGCCCGGCGGCGTTGCAATCATTGTCGAGGCGCTGACCGACAATCGCAATCGCGCCGCCTCCGACATCCGCTCCTTCTTCACCAAATCGGGCGGTAATCTCGGCGAGACCGGCTCGGTGTCGTTCATGTTCGATCGGGTCGGCGTCATCGAATACGATTCCAGCGTTGCCTCGGACGATGCGATGCTGGATGCCGCAATCGAGGCGGGTGCCGACGACGTGATTTCGGGCGAGAACGGTCACGAGGTCTATACCTCTCCGGATAATTTCCGCGAGGTTGCTAAAAACCTCGAGGCCAAGTTGGGCGAGCCGCGCAAGGCGGCGCTGACGTGGAAGCCCCAGAACACCGTGATGGTCGATGACGAGACCGGCGAGAAGCTGCTCAAGCTGATGGACCTCCTGAACGATCACGACGACGTGCAGAACGTGTTCGCCAACTTCGAAATTTCGGAAACTCTGATGGCCAAGATGGGCGGTTAACGAGCTGTTGACCAAGCCCGGCGGCGAGGCGCTGGACGTTCTGTTTATGTTTTCCTCAAGCCGGCCTGAGGTTATCACTGCGGTATGACCTCGCAGCCGATTCGCATCCCAGTCCGCATCATCGGGATCGATCCCGGCCTCCGCCGCACCGGCTGGGGCGTGATCGAGAGCGAGGGCAACCGGCTGGTTTATATCGGCTGCGGCTCGGTCGAGCCGCCTGATGACCTGTCCCTGGCAAGTCGCCTGCGCGCCATTCATGAAGGTCTTGCCGCCGTGCTCGGCGAGTTCAAGCCGGCGGAGGCCGCGATCGAGCAGACCTTTGTCAACAAGGACGGCGTCGCGACCTTGAAGCTCGGCCAGGCGCGCGGTGTCGCCCTGCTGGCGCCCGCGTTGTTCGGTATCGAGGTCGCCGAATATGCGCCGAACCAGGTGAAGAAGACCGTCGTCGGGGCGGGCCACGCCGACAAGAACCAGATCGGGGTGATGCTCAAGATCCTGCTGCCCAAAGCCGAGCCGCCGTCTCCGGACGCGGCCGACGCGCTCGCGATTGCGATTACGCACGCTCATCATCGCCAGGGCCAGGCGCTGCGGATGAAGGTGGCCGGGCTATGATCGGGCGCAGGTGGCAATTGCTCCCTCCCCCCTTGTGGGGGAGGGTCGGGGAGGGGGGTAACCAAAGCGGCGGTCTTTGTGGATCCACCCCCACCCCCTCCCCGCAAGGGGGAGGGGAGTCAACCGGGCCCTCGGCGACGGCTCTGTGTCTCACTGCGAGTGCCTCTTCATGATCGGCAAGCTCAAGGGCCTGATCGATTCCTATAGCGAGGACTTCGTCATTCTTGACGTCGGCGGTGTCGGCTACCAGGTGCATTGCTCCGCGCGCACGCTGCAGGCGTTGCCGAAGCCGGGTGAGGCTGCGGTGCTGTCGATCGAAACCTATGTGCGCGAGGACCAGATCAAGCTGTTCGGCTTCAGGAGCGACGTCGAGCGCGAATGGTTTCGCCTGCTGCAGACCGTGCAGGGCGTCGGCGCCAAGGTGGCGCTCGCCGTGCTCGGCACCTTGCCACCGTCTGATCTCGCCAACGCGATCGCGCTGCGCGACAAGGCCTCGGTGGCGCGCACGCCGGGCGTCGGTCCCAAGGTCGCCGAGCGCATCGTCACCGAGCTGAAGGACAAGGCGCCGCATTTCGCCGATGCCGATCCGACCGTCGTCAGCCTGTCGGGCGCGATCGACGAAGCGCGCGCGCCGAAGCCGGTCGCCGATGCGATCTCGGCCCTGGTCAATCTCGGCTATGGCCAGCCGCAGGCCGCGGCAGCAATCGCCGCCGCGACCCGCAGCGCGGGCGACAAGGCCGAAACCGCGCAACTGATCCGGCTCGGGCTGAAGGAGCTCGCGAAGTAGGTTATCGTTGCCGGAACGCGCCAATCGAGAGGGATATGAGTTTTGAGCATGGTGAGCAAGGCCGACCAGGAACTGATCGATGCGGCGACCTCCGTCATTAGCGATCGCTATCGCAACGACTGGCAGGAGGTCGGCGCCGCCATGCGCACCCGCGACGGGCGCATCATCACCGGCGTTAATATCGATGCCTATATCGGCCGCATCGCCGTCTGCGCCGAGGCGATCGCGATCGGGCGGGCCATCACCGAGCATGGCGATCATGGCATCGAGACCATCGTCGCCGTCCGCCATCCGAAGCCCGGCGAGCCCGGCAAGATCGCGGTGGTCTCGCCCTGCGGCATCTGCCGCGAGCTGATCCACGACTATGACGCCAAGGCACGTGTCATTGTTCCCGACCAGGGCCAGCCGCCGAAAGTGGTGAGCATCGGCGAGCTCTTGCCTAACAAGTACAAGCGCGGCAGCGAATGAAGCAGCCCGCCCGCATGGTCAGCCCGGAGCGCCGCTCGGACGATGTCGGCGATACTGCGCTGCGCCCGCAGCAGCTCTCCGAGTTCGTGGGCCAGCAGCAGGCACGCGCCAACCTCTCGATCTTCATCGAGGCGGCGCGCAAGCGCGGCGAGGCGCTGGACCATGTGCTGTTCGTCGGTCCACCGGGGCTCGGCAAGACCACGCTGGCGCAGATCGTGGCGCGCGAGCTCGGCGTCGGCTTCCGTGCCACCTCGGGGCCGGTGATTGCCAAAGCCGGCGATCTCGCCGCGCTGCTGACGAATCTCGAAGAGCGCGACGTCTTGTTCATCGACGAGATCCATCGCCTGAGCCCGGCGGTGGAGGAGGTGCTCTATCCGGCGATGGAGGACTTCCAGCTCGACCTCATCATCGGCGAGGGCCCTGCGGCGCGCTCGGTCAAGATCGATCTGTCGAAGTTCACGCTGGTCGGCGCCACGACGCGCGCGGGCCTCTTGACCAATCCGCTGCGCGATCGCTTCGGCATTCCGATCCGGCTCAACTTCTACACCATCGAGGAACTGGAGAAGATCGTCACCCGCGGCGCCCGTGTGCTCGAGGTCGGCATGACGGCCGATGGCGCCAACGAGATCGCGCGCCGCGCCCGCGGCACGCCGCGCATCGCGGGACGGTTGCTTCGGCGCGTGCGCGATTTCGCCTCCGCCGCCAATGCAGATGCGATTGATCGCGCCATCGCCGACCATGCCTTGAGCGCGCTGGAGGTCGATGCCGCCGGGCTCGATGCGATGGACCGGCGCTATCTCACGATGATCGCGATGAACTATGGTGGCGGGCCGGTGGGGGTGGAAACGATCGCCGCCGCGCTGTCCGAACCGCGCGATGCGATCGAGGACATCATCGAGCCCTATCTGATCCAGTGCGGCTATCTGCAGCGCACGCCGCGCGGTCGGCTCCTCACCGCGCACGCGTTTCGCCATCTTGGCCTTGCCGAGCCGAGTCGCGATCCCACCCAATTTGGGTTATTTGGCGGGGAGGACGAGTGATGGACGCTGGTACAATCAAGATCGTTGCGGCGCTGATTTGCGATGATGCTGGCCGGATGCTCCTGGTGCGCAAGCGTGGCACCAAGGCATTCATGCAGCCGGGCGGTAAGCGCGATTCTGGCGAGGATGACGTCGCCGCCCTTGCGCGCGAGATCGCTGAGGAACTCGGATGCCGCGTGGTCTCGGCCTCGATCCGATCGCTCGGCGAGTTTGACGCGATCGCGGCGAACGAGCCCGGTTTCCGCGTGCAGGCAAGCCTCTACGCCGCCGACGTGATCGGCGAGATCACGCCGGGTCGAGAAATCGACGAGACAATATGGATCGATCCCGCGACGCCTTCCGATGTCCTGTTGGCGCCGCTGACCCGCGATCACGTGCTACCGCTGGCTGTTTGTCTGCGCAATGGCGAAGCCCCCTTGGGCAATAACTGCTGATAATCTGCACGAGCCGACCCGAAAGCGGCTGTAATCAAGCTCTAAGACAGTACACAGCAGAGGTTTCAAACGTTCATGTTGTCTCGCCGCCGCTTTATTCAGGCCTCTACCGGCTTTGCCGCCTTCGGTTTTTCCACCGCCAGCTATGGCGTTGGCATCGAGCCGCTGCTGCGGCTGCGTATCGCCAACTATCAGGTGCATCCGCAACGCTGGCCCTCCGGTCTGACATTGAAGATTGCTGCAATCGCCGACCTGCACGCTTGCGACCCCTGGATGTCGCTCGCGCATATCGAAGCCATCGTCGCACGCGCCAATGCGCTCAGGCCTGACATCATCGTCATGCTCGGCGACTATGTCGCCGGCCACCGTCATTTCACTGGACGCATCGAGGCATCCGAATGGGCGTCCGTGTTGGCCGGCCTGAAGGCGCCGCTCGGCGTGCATGCCATCCTCGGCAATCATGATTATTGGGATGACCACAACGTGCAGCGCGACGGCCGCGGATCGCCCGCGGCGCGGCGTGCCCTGGAAGCTGTCGGCATTCCCGTCTACGAGAATGACGCGACGCGCCTGAGCAAGGACGGACAGCCGTTTTGGCTCGCCGGGCTCGGCGATCAATTGGCCTACTGGCCGATGCGGCGGTTTCGCGCGATGCCGCGTATCGGCGTCGACGATCTCACCGCCATGCTCGCGAAGGTCACCGATGACGCGCCGGTCATCCTGCTCGCGCATGAGCCCGACGTGGCGGTGCGCGTGCCGTCGCGAATCGCGCTGCAGCTCTCCGGGCACACCCATGGCGGCCAGGTGCGGCTGTTCGGCTGGTCGCCAGTGGTGCCTTCGCGCTACGGCAACAGGCTGGCCTACGGTCACGTGCGCACCGCCTGCGACGTCATCGTCTCCGGCGGCCTTGGCTGCAGCATCATTCCGGTGCGGATCGGCGTGCCGCCCGAGATCGTGCAGGTGACCGTCGGTCCCGCGTCAGCGCCGGTGTCGTAGTTCCACGCTTGCGTCCGAAGCGGATTTGCGCAAAACGACCGCTTTGCTCGGCAGCGAGGGCGCCAAGTGACACATCAAGTGACACGTTCCCATCTCGACGGCGAGATCCGCGACGGCCGCCATCACATGCAGGTGCGGGTCTATTACGAAGACACCGATTTTTCGGGCATCGTCTATCACGCCAACTATCTCCGCTTCATGGAGCGCGGGCGCACCAATCATCTGCGGCTGATGGGGGCCGAGCAGCATGCGCTGTTCGAACAGGCCGAAAGCGAAGCACCGAGCTTCGCCTTCGTGGTGCGCTCGATGGCGCTGGATTATTTCAAGCCCGCGCGCATGGATGACGTGCTCGACATTGTGACTTGGCCGGTCACCGTAAAAGGCGCCTCCATCACCATGGCGCAGGAGGTGCGCCGTGGCGAGGAGCTTCTGGTCAAGGCAGAGGTGCGCGTTGCCTTCATCAGCGAAGGCAGGGCGCATCCGATTCCGAAAGCGTTGCGCCAGCTCCTGAAGGCCGACCTGCTCTAGTGCCGGCCGTCACGCCGCCGCGCGGTGGCGGGCGAGCTCGGCCTTGTAGAGCTCGAGCTCCTCGGCGATCGCCTTTGCGATCGCAGGCCGCTTCCGCAAGCGCTCATGATAGGCCTTCACGACAGGCCATTTCGCCAGCTCCACGGGCGGGGTCGCCATGGTCCAGTTGATCACCGTGACCAGATAGGCGTCGGCGACGCTGAAATGGTCGAGCAGATAGTCCCGGCCCTTCAGGTAGTTCTCCAGGTAATCGAGCCGCGACAGGTTCTTCTTCAGCACATGCGCCTTCATTTCCTCGGGCGCGGTCTTGTCGAGGATCGGAATGAACAGGCCCTTGTGCAGCTCGGTGCCGATGAAGCAGAGCCATTGATGCAGCCGGCTGCGGTCCATGCCGGGCGAGGTGCCGAGATTGGCGTCCGGAAAGCGATCGGCCACATATTGCAGGATGGCGGCATTCTCGGTCAGCACCTGGCCGTCATCGGTGCGCAGCGTCGGCACCAGGCCAAGCGGATTGACGGCGCGGAAATCGGAGCCGTCGCGCAGCACCGTCTTGGTCTTCGGGTCGACTTCGAGAAAATTGGCCTCGGCGCCGGCTTCATAGAGCGCGATCCGGGTCGCGAGCGAGCAGGCCATCGGCGAGTAATAAAGGTCCATGGACGCCTCCTTTGGGCTCCCGGCAGGAGCATTGTTGATTTTTATACTGTCTCGCATAATATACCGGACGTCAAGGAATTTAATGCGAAATGGTACAAAAAAGGAAGGGCGGCGCTCCACCCCCGGGTTCGCCCACAAAGCCCGCGCCCTCCGAGCCGAAGCGCCGCGGCCGCCCGCGGGCCTATGAGCCGGACGTGGCACTCGGCAAGGCGCTCGACCTGTTTCGTCAGGGCGGCTTTGCCGCGACCTCGCTCGACGATCTCTCGGCTGCCACGGGCATGAACCGGCCGAGTCTCTATGGCGCGTTCGGCGACAAGCGCGAGCTCTACATCAAGAGCTACCAGCGCTACCGCAACGAGGCGCGCGCTGCGATGGCCGATATTTTCCGCAGCGATGCCTCGGTCCGCCAGCAGCTCGAACGCATCTTCGCCACCGCGCTCGACATCTATCTGTCCGGCGAGAACGGCCCCCGCGGCTGCTTCACGGTGATGACCGCGGGCTCGGAAGCGGTGCAGGACCCCGACATCCGCGCCATGGTGCAGGACGCGCTGTCTGAGCTCGACAAGGCGTTCGCGTTCTGCTTCCGCCGCGCCAAGGAGACCGGCGAACTGCCCGAAAAGGCCGATCCGGCCGTGCTGGCTCAGCTCGCCTCCGCCACCATCCATTCGATTGCGATCCGTGCCCGGGCGCACGCCTCGCGCAAGGAGCTGGAGGCGATTGTCAAGGGCGCGCTCGACGTGATGCTGGGGCCAAAGTCGTCCCGTTAGTATCCCCTCCCACGGTCGACCACATTCTCCAGCGCGCCGCCTTGCTCGAAGCGGGCGATCTGCGCGGCGACGTAGCGGGAGATCGCGTCGGCGTCGGTGTCGGCGGCATTGTGCGGTGTCAGCACCACCTTGGGATGGGTCCAGAAGGGGCTGTCCGGCGGCAGCGGCTCCTGGCCGAACACGTCGAGCGAGACGGCACCGAGCGTGCCGTCGTCCAGACAGGCAAGGATATCGGCCTCGTTCTGCAGGCCGCCGCGGCCCGCATTGATGAGTACGGGCGCGCCGAGCGGGCTGGTGCGGTTGAGCTTCGTGAACACGTCGCGCTTGAGGATGTGCCGGGTGTCCGGCGTCAGCGGCAGCAGCGAGACCAGGATATCGGTCCGCTTCAGGAAAGCATCGAGCTGGTTCGCGCCATGGAAGCATTCGATCCCATCGATGCGTTTCTCGCTGCGGCTCCAGCCGGCCACACGGAAGCCGAGCCGTTTCAGCACATCGGCCGCATCGGCGCCGAGCGTGCCCAGCCCCATAATGCCGACCCCGATCGCCCCCGCAGCCCATTGATATTTCGGCGCCCAGCGCTTCTCGCGCTGCGACTGCCGCAAATAAAGCTCCTGGCGATGATGCATCAGCACATGCAGCACGACATATTCCGTCATGCGCGAGGTCAAATCGTCGACCGCGACGCGCACCAGCGGGACGTCGGGCAGGGTCTGGTCCGCCATCAGCGCGTCAACGCCGGCCCCGAGATTGAAGATCACACGCAGATTCGCAAAGCCGGCGAGCTCGCCTGGCACCGGCTTCCACACCGCCGCATAATGCACCTCGGCCGGATCGAGCGAAGCATCGGGCAGCAGCACCACAGGGCGGTCGCCGCAGACCTCGCCAAACCGTGCCTGCCAGCGTTGCGGTGACCAATTATCGCTGCCGCCATGGATCAGGAGTGCCAGTGCGCCTTTGCTCATCGTCTGGTCCTTTATCTTGGAATTGCTTGAGGCTTGGAATTGCTTGACCTGCACCACATAGCAGATCGTGCCGGCTGGCAATCTCCGTGCCAGTGCGCCGCATGCCGCCCTGCGCCACAGGGAGCCTGCCGCCGCGAGGCGGCGCAACAGCGCCGCGGGAACCCCAAAGAAATTTTCTTCTTCGGCCCGTCGGCGGAAGGCATACTCCTTCGTCTTAAGATCAGATGGAGATACTTCCCGATGCTGTATGCCGTGCTTTGCTATCATGATGAGGATTTCGTCGGCTCCTGGAGCAAGGAGCAGGACGCCGCCGTCATGGCCAAGCTTGCTGTGGTGCAGGAGAAACTTGCCAAGCAGGGCCGGCTCGGCCCGGTGGCGCGGCTGTTGCCGACCACGGCGGCGACGACGCTGCGCAAGGACGATCCGCCGCTCGTGATCGACGGCCCCTATGCCGAGACCAAGGAGCAACTGCTCGGCTTCTATATCGTCGACTGCGAGAATCTCGATGCGGCGCTCGAGGTGGCGCGGGATCTCGGCGCGGCCAATCCCGGCGGCTCGTACGAGATCCGGCCAGTCGGCGTGTTCAGGCCCGGTGCGGTGAGCTGACATGACCGATGCTGCCTGGATCGATGCGGCATTGACCTCGGCCCGTCCCCAGGCCGTCGGCGCGCTGTTGCGCTATTTCCGCGATCTCGACACCGCCGAGGAGGCCTTCCAGAACGCGTGCCTGCGCGCCTTGAAGAGCTGGCCGCAGAATGGCCCGCCGCGTGATCCCGCCGCCTGGCTGATCATGGTCGGACGCAACGCCGCCATCGACGAGGCGAGGCGCAACCGCAAGCAGGAGCCATTGCCGGAGGACGAGGCGATCTCCGACCTCGACGATGCCGAGGACGAGATCGCCGAGCGGCTCGACGGCTCGCATTATCGCGACGACATCCTGCGGCTGTTGTTCATCTGCTGCCACAAGGAACTGCCCGCAACGCAGCAGATCGCGCTCGCGCTGCGCGTCGTCTCCGGCCTTTCGGTCAAGCAGATCGCACGCGCCTTCCTGGTCGGTGAGGCGGCGATGGAGCAGCGCATTACCCGCGCGAAGGCGCGGGTGGCGCAGGCCAGCGTGCCGTTCGAGACGCCCGGCGCCGTCGAGCGAAGCGAGCGGCTGACAGCGGTCGCCGCCATGATCTACCTGATCTTCAACGAGGGCTATTCGGCCAGCGGCGAGACTGCCGATCTGCGCATGCCGCTGTCCGAAGAAGCGATCCGGCTGGCGCGCCTGCTGCTGCGGCTGTTCCCGAGCGAGCCGGAAATCATGGGGCTGACCGCTCTGCTGCTGCTCCAGCATGCGCGGGCTGCCGCGCGCTACGACGCCGACGGCGGAGTGATCCTGCTCGAGGATCAGGACCGCTCGCTCTGGAACCAGACCATGATCGCGGAGGGCGTGGCGCTGATCGACAAGGCGATGCGGCACCGGCGCAGCGGCCCGTACCAGATCCAGGCGGCGATCGCCGCGCTCCATGCGCGTGCCGCGTCGTCCGACGAAACCGATTGGACCCAGATCGATCTGCTCTACGGCGCGCTCGAAGTGGTGCAGCCCTCGCCGGTGGTGACGCTCAATCGCGCGGTTGCGGTGTCGAAGGCCCGTGGCGCGCAGGCAGCGCTCGACATGATCGAGCCGCTCGCGTGCCGGCTGTCGAATTACTTCTATTTCTTCGGCGTGCGCGGCGCGCTGTTGATGCAGCTCGGTCGCAACGAGGAGGCGCGCGTCGCCTTCGATCGCGCCATCGCGCTCGCCCACAGCTCGGCGGAGGCGGCCCATATCCGGATGCAGATCGACCGTCTCAAGCGCGACAGCGCCAAAGAGAGCACAACGGATCGCGCCGGGATGCGCGGCGCGACCAAACGTCCGTAACTGGGGGAGAGTGCGATGTCGACCGTTCTGATCATCGTCGTGGTGCTGCCGACGATCGCGATTGCGGCGGCCCTGATCGCCGCCAGCGCCAAGCCGGATACGTTCCGTGTGCAGCGCTCGGCCGTCATCGCGGCATCGCCGGAGAGGATCTTCCCGCTGATCGCCGATTTCCACCAATGGGCCGGCTGGTCGCCCTGGGAACACCGGGACCCCGCGATGAAGCGGATCTTCGAAGGGCCCCAGAGCGGCGTTGGCGCGATCTATGCCTGGAACGGCAACCGCAATGTGGGGGCAGGGCGGATGGAAATCATCGAGGCGACGCCGTCCAGGATTGTGATCAAGCTTGATTTCATCAAGCCGTTCGCAGGGCACAACATCGCCGAGTTCGCGCTGCGGCCCAACGGACCATCGACCGAAATCGTCTGGACCATGCATGGTCCGGCGCCGTTCCTGTCGAAGCTCATGCAGCTTGTCATGAATATGGACAGGATGATCGGTAAGGATTTCGAGGCCGGCCTCGCGGGCCTGAAGCGTCTCGCGGAAACGTGAGCGCCGGCGCCGCTCGCGTCGACAATGATGTTCACCAAGGAGGAAATGATGATCAGTCCCTATCTGATGTTCGACAGCAATTGCGAGGAAGCACTCAAGCACTATGAGAAGGTGCTCGGCGCCAAGATCGACATGATGATGCGCAACTCCGATGCGCCGCCAGAGGTGCCCTACCCACCCGAGCGCAAGGACAAGATCATGCACGCCCGCTTCTCTATCGGCGACGATGTGCTGATGGCGTCCGACTCTCCGCCGGAACATTTTCAGAAGCCGCAAGGCTTCTCCGTCTCCTTGCAGATCGCCGATCCGGCCGAGGCCGAGCGCAAATTCGCCGCCCTGATCGACGGCGGCACCGTGATGATGCCGTTCGGCAAGACATTCTGGTCGCAGGGATTTGGCATGGGCGTCGATAAATTTGGTATCCCCTGGATGATCAACGTGCCGGCCGAGGGCCAATGAGCGCGCGGCCATCGGGCAGAGCTACCGGCACGACGGGTAGATTGCCTTGAGCTCGCGCCCGCGCAAAAGGAGCAGCCGCGACGTCAAGCCGCCGCGGCGCTCGATCCAGACGCGAACCGGATCGGGATAGGCTTGCAGCACCAGCTCCGATGCTTCGGGCTCGGCATAGAGGTGGCCGCGCTGGTCGATCGAGCGCGCGGCGTGGAAGCCGAGCACGGCGCGTTTGGTCACGCATATGCGGTTCTCCGGGACGACGCTCAAGACCAGCGTGCAGGCCGACAGGCAGGGGCCATCGATCACCACGCGCTCGCCGGAGGCGCGGACCTTCTCGAACAGTCTGAGGAACGGACCGACCTCGCCGCCCGGCGAAGCGAGGATGCGGATATCGGCGCGCGCCATCATGGTGGCGATGACCCAGAGCGCCACACCGAGGAAAACCGTGAGGATGATCCGCGTCCAGCTCACCATGATCTGATCCTTTGTGGTCTCATCCTGTGCGTCGTTCACCGCGCAAGGTCGGCAGGCCGATGCCGGCGGCATCGAAGCCGCCATCCACCGCCAGCATCTGCCCGGTGATGTAGCTGGAGCGGTCGCAGCTCAGAAAGAAGATGGCTTCCGCGAGCTCCGCTTCAAGGCCGTAGCGGTTGAGCGGAATGGCATCGTGATAATCGGCCCGGATCTCGGGCGTGTGCACCGCCTTGGCCATCGCGGTCTCGACCGGTCCCGGTGCCACCGCGTTGACGCGGATGCCGGCCGAGGCCAGCTCGACCGCGAGCTGCTTGGTGAGATGGGCAAGGCCGGCTTTGCTGGTGCCGTAGGCTGAGCGCAAGGTCGAGGCGCGCACCGCCGAGATCGAGGTGATGTTGACGATGGCGCCGCCGCCACTGGCGCGCATCAAAGGCACCGCGGCCTTGGTGCACAGGAACGGGCCGGTCAAGTTGACTGCGAGAATCCGATTCCAGTCCTCATTCGTGGTGTCGAGCAATGGCGCGAACGTCGCCACGCCGGCATTGTTGATCAGTGCATCGAGCCGGCCGAAGCGCTTGGCGACGGCCTCGATCGCCGCATTCACCGCATCCGCATCCGAGACGTCGCAATGCAGGGCTATCGTCTCGTCCGGCCGCTTCAGCCCGCCGACCGCGTCCCGCAGCAGCTCTGCTTCGATGTCCAGCAGCGCGACGCGCCAGCCCTCTGCAAGGAAGCGCTCGGCGGTGGCGAGCCCAATCCCGCGTGCAGCGCCGGTGACGAGAGCAACTTTGGGCAAGGCGGCGGGCATGATCAACTCCGGAACCGATCGATATGATCCGTCGGCTTTACGCCAGCACGTCGGCGAACGCTCGGCTTTTCTGCAACATTCTACACCCCATCAAGCGGCTCCGCGCGCATCCGGCATCGTCGGCAAGACGGATCATGGCTTGCCTGCCTTTGCCTTCCGCGCGACCACCTTCTGATAGGCGGCCTGGAGGCGCTCGCCAGCGCTGGGGCCCGGTTTCTTCGGTCGTTTCACGCCAAGATGCAGCTCGCGCAATTCGTCCATGAGCTCGTCCCACATGTCAGGGCCGCCGTCGCGCAGCAGCTTGGCGCGAATGCCGAGCTCCTCGGAGACCGGGAGATATTTGTAACCCCAGGCGGCCATCTGCGCGAGGACCGGCAACAGCTCGATGCCTTGCTCGGTCAGGGAATAGATCCCCTTCTGCTTGTGGCTCGGATCGTCCTCGCGGGTGATGATGCCTTCCTCCAGCAGCGTCTTCAGCCGGTCGGCGAGAATGTTGGAGGAGATGCCTTCCTCGGATCGGGTGAGCAGCTCGCGAAAATGCCGGCGATTGCCGAACATGATGTCGCGGATGATCAGCAGGCTCCATTTGTCGCCGAGCACCTCGAGCGAGAGATTGATCGGACAGCCTGAGCGCTTGGCATCGGTCATGGTCGTTCCAGAGGTGCGGCGAAACAGCCGGCAAAAACCACTTGCAATATTGCACCGGTTTCGGCATCCTGCAACCAGTTGCAAAACGCAATCAGTATGGAGGAGAGCAGATGGGCAGACTGGTGATGTGGAATCTGATGTCGCTCGACGGCTTCGTCGAAGGGCCGAACCGCGACATCTCCTGGCATGAGGACGTCTGGGGCGAGGAACTGGAGCAGTTGTCGATCGCGCAGCTCCATGAGGCCGGCGGGCTGCTGTTCGGCCGCATCACTTACGAGCTGATGGCGGGGTATTGGCCGAAGGAGCGCGGTGAGATCGCCGACTTCATGAATACAGTGCCGAAACACGTGTTCTCGCGTACGCTGGCGCGTGCCGACTGGACCAACACGCAATTGTTCACTGGCGATGTTGGCGCCACTGTCGCGCGACTGAAGCGCGAGATCGCCAAGGACATCTTCCTGTTCGGCAGCGCCGATCTCGCCGCAAGCCTCATTGCCGAGGGACTGATCGACGAGTTCAGGATCGCGATCAATCCGCTGCTGCTTGGTGGCGGCACGCCGCTGTTCAAGCTCGGCACGCGCTTGAAGCTGAAGCTCACCGATGCCAGGCCGCTGTCGAACGGCGTCGTGATTATCCGCTACACGCTTGCTCAATAGGAGAGACCTATGTCGCTCACTTTGTACTATCACCCGCTGGCGTCGTTCTGCTGGAAGGTGCTGATTGCGCTCTATGAAAACGACATTCCGTTCACGCCGCAGCTCGTCAAACTCGGCGATCCCAGTGAACGCGCGGCGTTCCTGAAGCTGTGGCCGATCGGCAAGTTTCCGCTGCTGCGCGACCAGGCGCGCGGGCAGACCGTTCCGGAATCGAGCATCATCATCGAATATCTCGACCAGCATTATCCGGGACGCACACGCTTGATTCCGGAGGATGCCGAGCTTGCGCTCCAGGCGCGCCTGCGCGACCGCTTCTACGATCTCTATGTGCACATGCAGACGCAGGCCGTCATCGACAACCGGCTGCGCCCGCAGGACGCCAAGGATCGGCACGGAGCCCGCAATGCGCGGACGCGGCTGCGCACCTCCTATGCCATCATCGACGAGCAAATGAAGGGCAGTGGCTGGGCGGCGGGCGCGTCGTTCACCATCGCCGACTGCTCCGCGCTGCCGGCGCTGTTCTACGCGAGCGAGGTCGAGCCGTTCGGCAATGGCCTTGCCAATGTCTCCGCTTATCTTGAGCGGCTCAAGGCGCGGCCTTCTGTGGCACGTGTGCTGAAAGAAGCCGAGCCGTACTTCCACATGTTTCCAAGAGAGGGGGATTAGATGGGCGACAAAGCGGACATCATTCGCGCGCTGTTCGCCGCCTATCTCGCCGGCGACCGCCAGGCGGTCGATGATTGGCTTGCTGCGGATTTCCGCTTCACCAGTCCCTATGACGACGAGATCGACAAGGCGACCTATTTCGATCGCTGCTGGCGCGGCAGCGAGTGGATCGCCAGGCATACGCTCGAGCGCATCTGCGTTGACGGCGATACAGCCTTCGTCATCTATCAATGCGTCGCCAGGGACGGCAAAAGCTTTCGGAATACGGAGGTCGTCGCCTTCGCCGGCGACAGGATCCGCCGCATCGATGTCTATTTCGGCGCGACCTATCAGGATGGTGCGTTCGTCCGTCAGCAGGGATGACGTCCTGACTGTCCGTCTTGTCATTGCGAGGAGCAACGCGACGAAGCAATCCAGTTCTCCTTCGGATCGGCAGTCTGGATTGCTTCCACCGTCGCCCTTCGGGCTAAGGTGGACACGTCGCTTCGCTCGCAATGACGGAGCTCCAGTCGTTGGTATGGATCAAACGTTCTCGCGGCGCGGTCTGCGCCCGAGTTCTGCCAAAATCTGCCCTCCTCCGAACGGAGGGCGCAGGGAAGGCCGGGTGCCGGTCGCACCCGCGGTCCGCGTGCAGCAAAAAGCACGCGGCAGAACCACAGGTACGAGCCGAGACATCCCGGCCTTCCCTGCGCGATGGTTTGAGCGGCTTATACGGGCTCTCCCCGGGGACCGGCTTTCTTGCCCCCGTCGTCGGAGTGATGCGCGAGCGCCACAGCCGACTTGGCATCAGCACCGGGATGCCAGGACCACACGATTTCGCCGTACGCGTGGTGTTGTTCGTCCACGTGAGATTCACGCTGCAACACCGACGCGCCCACCGCATCCCGCACCCAACGTTCGTGACGATCGCGAAGCGCCCCTCTTGATCGAGCGCAGGACACCGGCAATTGATACCAAGTTCTGAAAAAGCGAAAGCGAAATATTTTTACGCGAAGGTCTGGACAGGGGTGATCGGCCTGAAAGTGCTTGCGAAAATAGTTTTTTCGCGCAAGCAGACGCGGCCCTGGAACCAGGACGCGGACGACGGCGTGCCGGATAAATCGCGCTTGCCGTCTGCCGATTTGCCCGTCGGGCTGGCACTCGGACTTAAAGGTATGGACGATGACGTCGCCGGCGGCCGCCGCGTGGTTTGCGGCCGGACTAGGGCGCAGCGGGAGAGGACGGAAAGGTCAACCTTGCGGGAACTCGCTTGCACCTCCCTGCTGCTCTCCTGTGTCTTTGGAACCGTCGTGGCAGGACAGGCGGCCGCAGCCGATAATGCCGCGCGCATCGCGCGGCATGTCGTCGACAACGAAAAAGGGCGGGCAGAGCGCGAGCTCGTGCCACCGGCTCAGACGCAGCAGGACGCCGAAACGGCCATGCGACAGCCCGAGGCGCCGACGACGGGTCTGAGCGTCAGCGCGCCATCGCCAGAGCCGCAAAAGCCTGCGCCGGAAGCTGCGGAGCCAAAGCGTGATGCGCAGAAATCGGGTCTCAAAGCCAACGCGCCAGCGGCGAAGGACCTCGCGGTGCCGCCGCTCGTGCTGTCGGCCGACATGGCCAGGAAGATCGGCCAGAAGATCTGGCTGAACGAAACCGGCGGCAACCGCAATGCGATCACGTCATGGAATGCGAACGAGGAATTTGCCTCGCTCGGCATCGGTCACTTCATCTGGTTTCCGCTGAACAAATGGCTGCCATTCGAGGAAAGCTTTCCGAGCCTTCTCGAATTCATGCGCAAGAACAACGCGCATCTGCCGTCCTGGCTGGACCAGCCGCAAATTCCGGCCAATCCGTGGACGAGCAAGGCCGAGTTCATGAAGGACTTCAACTCACCGCGGATGCGCGAGTTGCGACAGTTTCTGCTCGATAACGTGGCGTTGCAGACCCAATTCCTGGTGGAGCGGGCGCAGGGCGCGATGCAGAAGATCCTCAAGAATACGCCTGATAATGCCGAGCGCGAACATATCGTCACCCAGTTCGCGCGCGTCGTCCGTGCATCCGACGATGTTTATCCGCTGATCGATTACATCAACTTCAAGGGCGAGGGCACCAACCCGAAAGAAACTGCCGTTGACAAACAGACCGGGCAGCGGCAGGGCTGGGGTCTCAAGCAGGTGCTGCTCAAGATGAACGGCACGACCGCCGACCCGAAGGCCGTGCGCGCCGAGTTCACCGATGCGGTGCGATTCATCCTGCAGCAGCGGGTCCGCAACATTCCCACAAACCGTGTCTTCGAGATCGGCTGGCTGCGCCGCGCCGACACCTATCGCCGTCCCGTTGGTGAGCTGGAGCCGAGCCCGAAGCGCCTGCGACGTGAATCATCCCGCGCAATGGCGCTCCAATAGCATTCTGAAACCGGCGCCGGGTAGGCTCCCGCCTTTTTCATTGGCCACGGGCAGGCTCCCCTTGAACGCGGAGCCAAGGCTTCCATATGCCATCCTTATACCATCCAGGAGGATGGCAAAGGACATTGGTAATGCCCGAAAACCTACGTGAACTCCGCCCCAAGGTCCCGGATACCGAGAAGATCACGGTCAACCTCGGCTATGTCGATCTCGGTCAGGTCGATCTGATGGTGCAGGAAGGCTTTTATTCCAACCGAACCGACTTCATCCGGACCGCAATCCGCAACCAGCTCGAGCGGCATGCAGACGTCGTGAAGCAGTCGACGGTCCGCAACAGCCTGGACCTCGGCATGCGACACTACAGCCGTGCCAATCTCGAGGCGGCGCAGCGCACCGGCCAGATGCTGCAGATCAATGTCCTGGGCCTTGCGACCATCGCCGCCGACGTCACGCCCGAACTGGCGCGCGCCACCATCGCCTCGGTCTCGGTGTTGGGCGCGTTGCATGCCACTCCCGCGGTCAAGGCCGCTCTCGCCGACAGAACGAGGTGATGCAATGCTGAATCCGAACATGGTCCGCGAAGCGACACGGCTGACACGATCAGGCCGATTGGTCGAAGCCACGGCACTCCTGCAACGCATGCTGCGGGGAGAGAGCGCGCCGGCAACCGACGCCGCGGGTCCTGCTCGGACCAAGCCTGGGCGGCTGGAGCCACCGACCATCGAAGGCAAGGCGACGCGTGTTGCGGAGCGTGAGCATCAACGCGCGCGAGCAGCGCCCACTCAGGCTGCGTCTGCTCAGGCACGCAGGCGCCCGCGCGCAGTCGTTGGCGAGATCCCGGGCCTCAATCTGCGAGGTCCGATCCGGCGCGCGCCCGCGATGCGGGAGATCGCACCGGAGGGCACGCGATTCATCGAAGGCAGCTTTGCCAATGCGGCGGGACGCCGAAGCTACAAACTGTTCATCCCGAGCTGCTCCAAGGGACAACCGCTGCCGCTGGTCGTGATGCTGCATGGCTGCACCCAGTCGCCGGATGATTTCGCGGCCGGCACACGGATGAACTTCCTGGCGGAGGAGCAGAGCTGCTTCGTGGTGTATCCCGAGCAGCCCAGCGGAGCCAACCAGGCGAAATGCTGGAACTGGTTTCGCAGCGCTGACCAGCAGCGCGATGGGGGTGAGCCGTCGCTGATCGCTGGCATCACCCGCCAGATCATGCGGAAACATGCGATCGATCCCAAGCGCGTCTATGTCTGCGGCCTGTCGGCTGGCGGCGCCGCTGCCGCGATCATGGCCGCGACATATCCTGATTTGTACGCCGCTGCCGGAATTCATTCTGGCCTGGCCTGCGGCGTCGCGCGTGACCTGCCCTCAGCGCTGGTCGCCATGCGGCAGGGCGGCGTGTCCGATGTGACGGCGGACGCAAGATCAGCAGTGCCCACCATCGTCTTCCATGGCGATCGCGACACCACCGTGCATCCGGACAATGCCGATCGGATCGTGGCGCAATCGTCAGGAGCCACGCGCCAGACGAAGTCTGTCGTTCGTGGGCGGGTCCCCGGCGGGCACGCCTATACGCGGACGATGTCGGCAGACCCGGACGGCAAAGTGACGTCCGAGCACTGGACCATCCACGGCGCCGGTCATGCCTGGTCGGGAGGCAGTCCCGCCGGCTCCTACACCGATCCGAAGGGGCCGGACGCAACGCGGGAGATGCTGCGCTTCTTCCTGGCGCATTCACTCGCCAGCTAGATCCGGCATGAAGGCCCTGCCGACGAATTGAGCGGCCGCGGCGTACTGGCGCTCGCGCGGGAGTGTGTCATCAGCCTGTCATCCGGCCGATCATAGGCCGGACCGGGTGGCGGACGATGACATTGGAATGCGTGGCAGCGCCCGAGCATTGCTCAGGCAGGCTCGCCGTCCTGCTGCGCCATCGGCGTAAATTTTTCATCGAGACATGTCGGCCGCGGAGCAGGCCATTCGTCTTTCAGGCACCACACGTTGGAAGCCAATGGGAGGAGCCAAGGGATGCGGTTCATGGTGATCGTGAAAGCCACCAAGGATACGGAAGCCGGCGTGATGCCGAGCACCGAGATGCTGGCCGCGATGGGCAAGTTCAATGCCGAGCTGGTCGAGGCCGGCATGATGGAAGCGGGCGAAGGGCTGCACCCGACCGCGCGGGGCGCGCGGCTCGATTATGCCGACAGCGAGGCCGCGGTCACACGAGGACCGTTCGCGCTCACGGCGGATACGGTGGCCGGCTTCTGGCTGATCAAGGCGAAATCGCTCGACGAGGTGATCACCTGGATGAAGCGCGCGCCGTTCGAAGCCGGCGCTCGAATCGAGATCCGCCAGGTGTTTTCGGCCGAGGATTTCGGCGAGGCGCTGACGCCCGAGCTGCGGGCGCAGGAAGAGGAGCTGCGCGCCAAGTCTGCGAAGAACTAAGGCCGCCAAGCACTGAATTTTCAACAAGCCTTCAGACCAGGAGCAACCCGATGCGATTCATGATGCTGATGATCCCGCTTGGCTATGAGAGCGCGCCGCCGGACGTGCAGCTCGATCCCGAACGCGTGGCGGCGATGATGCGCTATAACGAGGCGCTGAAGGACGCCGGCGTGCTGATCACGCTGGACGGGCTGCATCCGCCGTCGATGGGCGCGCGGGTCTCGTTCGCAGGCGGCAAGCCGGTCGTGACCGATGGGCCGTTCGCGGAATCGAAGGAGGTGCTCGGCGGCTATTGGATGATCGACGTCGCCTCGCGCGAGGAAGCGATCGCCTGGGCCAAGAAGTGTCCGGCCTCCGACAATGAGATCATCGAGATCCGCCAGGTGCAGGAGATGACGGATTTCTCCGAGGACGTGCAGAAGGCTGCGGCTGGCTTCGACAAGCTGAAGCAGGCCGGCCCGCGGTGAAGTTGGGAACTGCGACCACGGATTCGGTTCACCTCTCCCCAGCGGGGAGAGGTCGGATTGCGAAGCAATCCGGGTGAGGGGCTCCACCTCGAGTTAGATCGCAACCCCTCACCCGGATTGCATCTGGCGATGCAATCCGACCTCTCCCGATGGGAGAGGTGAACCTCCGATGCCGAGCGAGATCAACACACCACTCACAACTCCAAACTCACTCAAACGGAAGGAAGCAACATGACCGACAATACGAACACCTATCTTGCCGTCTTCCTCGGCAGCCGCACCAGCGCGCGATGGAAAGCCTGGGAGGCCCTGCCCGAAGCCGAGCGACAGGCCACGATGCAGCGGGGCATGGCCGCTTGGCACGCCTGGGTCGACCAGCACAAGGACGCGATCGTCGGCATGGGCGGTCCGCTCGGCAAGACCAAGAAGGTCGACAAGGACGGGGTCACCGATATCAGCAACGAGATGAGTGGCTTCACTGTGGTCCGCGCAGCATCTCACGAGGACGCGGCAAAGATGTTCGAGAACCATCCGCACTTTGCGATCTTCCCGGGCGAGCGGGTCGAGATCATGCCGGTGCTGCCGATCCCCGGTGGTTAGACGGTCACTGGCCCGAGACAGGGCGGCATTCGCGCTACCCACCCTCCGCCTCAAGGGGAGGGTGGGCACCTTTGTGGCGGCGTCACGCATGTGCCGCGTCGGACCGCGACGCGCGCATCCTCGTCGATGTGAAAAGTTTCTGGCCTGCCGGCGCCCGGCTCATGTAAAAGCCATTCACATGAGCTGGCGCAAGGAACGCGGCCGCGCTGAGCGCGGCTATCACCACGGCAATCTGAAAGAGGCGTTGCTGCAGGCTGCGCTGGACCTGATCGCGCAGAAGGGCGCCGCCGGGTTCACTTTCGCCGATGCCGCACGCATGGCCGGCGTCAGCCCGGCCGCCCCATACCGCCATTTCCGCGACCGTGACGAATTGCTGTCGAGCATCGCCCAGCGCGGGTTCGAGCAGTTCGAAGCGCAGCTCTCGGCCGCCTGGGACGATGGCCGTCCCGACACCGTCACCGCCTTTGAGCGGGTTGGGAAAGCCTATCTCGCCTTCGCCCGTGAGGAGCCGGCGTTCTACTCGGCGATGTTCGAATCCGGCATCGCCGCCGATTCGACCGCCGGCCTGATGGCTGCGGGCGAGCGCGCGTTCGGCGTTATCCGCGCCGCAGCCGAGCGACTTGCGGCATTGGCGCCGGCCGGCACGCCGCGGCCGCCGGCGCTGATGATGGCCCTGCACATCTGGTCGATGGCGCATGGCGTCGCCTCGCTGTTCTCGCGCGGCGATGCGGCGCGGCGCAAGCTGCCGATGTCGCCGGAGGAGCTGTTAGAGGCCGAAGTGCTGATCTATCTGCGCGGGCTCGGCTTCTCGACCGATCGTAGCGGCGGGCAGGCTGGGCCTTCGTCGGGGCCGCCACCGATTCCGCAGGATGACACGCCACCCCAACCTTGGGGCAAGCCGAAATAATCTTGCCCAAATAATTCCGAGCCTGCGTCAGGCGGCCGCCTTGACAAAAATCCTGGTTGGTTTAGCTATGTAAATGTTATTTACATTCACAACGGCGTGACGCCGTATGGAGAGCCACATGGCCTACACCGCAGATGTCAATCGATGGCGCGGCCCGGACGACGACCAGTATTATCGACGACCGCATATGCTGGAGACGCCCTGGCATCCCGGCTGGATCGCCGTCACCGTGCTCGGCTTCATCATCTGGTGGCCGATCGGACTTGCCCTTCTCTTTTTCACACTCGGGAGCAGAAAGATGGCGTGTTGGAGCCCTGATCGCTGGCAGAACAAGATGGACCGGATGCAGTGGAAGATGGAGCGGATGCGCGACAAGATGGAGCGCCGCGGTTTCGGCTTCGGCTTCTCGGCCCCCTCCAGCGGCAACCGTGCGTTCGATGAATACCGCATGGAGACGCTGCAGCGCCTCGAGGAGGAGCAGCGCGAGTTTCGCGAGTTCCTGAGCCGGCTGCGCCATGCCAAGGACAAGGAAGAGTTCGACGCCTTCATGGCCCAGCATCGGCAGCGCCCGACGCCGCCAAACGATCAGCCGCAGGGCCAATAGGCTGAAGTTCAAGGTTGATCTCGTGACGGTTTAGCCTCAGGTCGATCAGCCCCCCGCCTGATGGCAGTGAAGCGCCCGCCGGTTGTATAAGCCGGCGGGCGTTTTGCTGCGGGCGTGGAACTTCCGCCTTTCAGAGAGCGGTTCCTGAGTGTTTCGGCCTGGACGGCCTTAGCGCGAGACGACGCGCTGGCGCCCTGCGGCGTCTCGGCGCGGCCGGCAACAGCGGCTTGAATCCCAAACATTTGATTGTAAAAGCGTATTAAGGGGCTGCGGCGGCTCGGCTTTCGCCGACGAAAGTTGCCGCTGGTAACTCCGCGTTAACCGCGGTTGGGGTTTGGTTGGACGTGTAGCGCCTGCGCAAACAGCCCTTGTTTTGACATGATGGCGGGGGAAGGAGGCCAGGGCTTCGGCGGGCCTCCCAAGCGACCAGGACAGGGCTTTTCGCGCAGGCGCGCAAACCGCCGCGATTGCAGCCGCCGTGATGACGGCTGCCGCATGGTCCCGCAGGGTCGGGACAGTTGAGAGGATGCTGTCAATGAACCCGGCCGAAGTGGGTCAATCCGCCCTTCCGGTTGTCTCCGGCGACGTCTCGCTGATCGCGTTGTTCTGGCAGGCCCATTGGGTCGTGAAGCTGGTCATGCTCGGCCTCATCACCTGCTCGGTCTGGGTCTGGGCGATCGCGATCGACAAGATCTTTCTTTACTCCCGCACCCGCCGCTCGATGGACCGCTTCGAGCAGGCGTTCTGGTCGGGCGAGTCGATCGAGGAGCTTTACCGTGCGCTGTCGGCCAAGCCGACGCAGTCGATGGCGGCCTGCTTCGTCGCCGCGATGCGCGAGTGGAAGCGCTCCTTCGAAAGCCATGCGCGCTCCTTCGCCGGCCTGCAGATGCGGATCGAGAAGGTGATGAACGTCTCGATCGCGCGCGAGATCGAGCGGCTGGAGCGGCGCCTGCTGGTGCTCGCCACCGTCGGTTCTGCAGGTCCTTTCGTCGGCCTGTTCGGCACCGTCTGGGGCATCATGTCGAGCTTCCAGTCGATCGCCGCCTCGAAGAACACCTCGCTCGCGGTGGTCGCGCCCGGCATTGCGGAGGCGCTGTTCGCCACCGCCATCGGCCTCATCGCGGCCATCCCGGCGACGATTTTCTATAACAAGTTCACCTCGGAGGTGAACCGGCAGGCCCAGCGGCTGGAAGGCTTCGCAGATGAATTTTCGGCCATCCTGTCGCGTCAGATCGACGAGCGGGGCTGAGGGCGGGTATAGTGTGACCGCATGGCGAGCACCACGATGAGCACCCCGACATGGGCATGAGCATGGGAAGCGCCTCCGGCGGCGGTGGCCGTCGGGGCGGCCGGCGCAAGGCTGTCATGGCGGAGATCAACGTCACCCCCATGGTTGACGTGATGCTGGTGCTGCTCATCATCTTCATGGTGGCGGCGCCGCTGCTCACCGTGAACATCCAGGTCGATCTGCCGCAGGCGCAGGGCGGCTCGGCCTCGACGGCCGATGCCAAGCCGCCGCTCGAGGTGACGGTGAAGAAGACCAGCGGCGGCTGCCAGTCCAAGGTCGACGTCTATCTCGGCGACACCCAGATCGCGCTCAATGAGCTCGAGCCGAAGATCAAGGCGATCAAGGATTCCAATGCCGGCGGCGAGAACGTGGTCAAGATCCGCGGCGATCGCGACGCCTGCTATTCCGACATGATGAAGGTGCTGGGGCTCGCGCGCGACGCCGGCTACCGCGCCAGCATCGTGGTGATTCCGGATCAGGGCTCATGACGGCAAAGGACGTCATCAGCTTTCTTCGTACGCGCAGGGGCACGGTGCTGTCCGTGGCCCTGCATGTCCTCGTGGTCGGCTGGGGTCTGTTCTCCTTCTCCGCGCGCTCGGTCCCGGTGCCGCCGCCGGAGGATCTCGTGCCGGTGGACGTGATCTCGGAGGAAAGCACCAAGTCCAAGCTCGGTCATAAGGAGGGCAAGAAGGAGCATCCGAAGCCGCTCGCGGACAAGATCGGCGAGGTCAAGCCGACCGAGGACATCGTCGGCAAGGTCGATCCGAAGCCGGTCACCGAGACTGATTCCGCGCCGACGCCGCTACCGAAGCCGGAGAAGCCCGTCGAGAAAAAGCCGGATCCGCCAAAGCCCGTTGAGAAGAAGCCTGATCCGCCCAAGCCTGTGGTCGAGAAGAAACCCGATCCGCCCAAGCCCGTCGCGCAGGACAAGCCGAAGCCCGAAGAGAAGAAGCCCGAGGCCTTCAATCCGGATCAGATCGCAAGCGTCCTGAACAAGGACAAGGCCAAGCAGCCTCCGAAGCCGCAGCAGGCCGAGGCCGCACAGCCGGAACCGCCCAAGCACAAGAGCGAGCGCAAGTTCGACTACGAGAAGATTGCAGAAGCGATCAATCAGAAGGACCCGACCCGGCGTGCGGCGACCGGTAGCGAGCTCAACGCCCATGCAGCGCTGGGAACCGCGACCGGCAACGCGGTCGCGAACGTCGCGAGTTGGCAGGCCGCTTTCCAGGATGCGGTCAGCCGCTGCTTCAACACGCCGTTCAATGGCGTGGACGAGGACAAGATCGAAGTCGATATCGACATTCAGATGCGCCCCGACGGATCGCTCGCCGCGGTTCCCGCGGTTGTCGCCATGAGAGCGCCGAACAGGGCGGTCGGTCTGGCGATGGCCGAGAGCGCCAAACGCGCGGTCGAGAATTGTCAGCCATACGCGTTTCTGCCGAAGAACCAGTACAACGACTGGAAGCTGATACCGACGACATTTAACCTCAAAATGATGAATTCGATGCGAGGCCGAACTTGACGACACCTCCGAGGAGCAAAGCCGGTGTGATTACGCGACGCCAGGTGGTGGCGGGTGCGGGGGCCGCGTTCGCGGCGCTGGGTATCGGACCCGCGTTCGCGCAGTCGGGGCAGGGGCGACTGTCGATCCAGCCAAGCGGTGAATTCAGACCGATCCCGATCGCGATCCCACCCTTCGTGCCGGGCGGGCCTGGCGATGGCGACGTCGCCAACGGCATCTCGCAGGTCATTACCAACAATCTGAAGCGCAGCGGCTTGTTCTTGCCGATCGATCCCTCCGCCTTCATCGAGCGCATCACCAATTTCGATGCCGTGCCGCAGTTCGCGAGCTGGAAGCAGATCAACGCGGATGTGCTGGTCACGGGACGGGCGACGCGGCAGGGCGACGGCCGGCTGAAGGTCGAATTCCGGCTGTGGAGCGTCGCCTCCGGCCAGCAGCTCGCCGGCCAGCAATATGTCACGGCGCCGGAATATTGGCGGCGGATCGCTCACATCATCTCCGATCAGATCTACACGCAAGGGACCGGCGAGAAGGGCTATTTCGACAGCCGCGTCGTGTTCGTCGACGAAAGCGGCCCGTCGGAGCGCCGCGTCAAGCGGCTCGCGCTGATGGACCAGGACGGCGCCAATGTGCGTTACCTGACCCGCGGCGCCGACCTCGTGCTGACGCCGCGCTTTTCGCCGTCGAGCCAGGACATCACCTATATGGAATTCGGACAGGGCGATCCGAAGGTCTATTTGTTCAACATCGAGACCGGCCAGCGCGAGATCGTCGGCAATTTCCCCGGCATGTCGTTCTCGCCGCGCTTCTCACCGGACGGCCAGCGCATCATCATGAGCCTGCAGCAGGGGGGCAATTCCAACCTGTTTGTCATGGACCTGCGCTCGCGCACCACGACACGTCTCACCGACACGCCGGCGATCGATACCTCGCCGTCCTACTCGCCCGACGGCAGCCAGATCTGTTTCGAAAGCGATCGCGGCGGCAAGCCGCAGATCTATGTGATGCCCGCCAGCGGCGGGCAGGCGCAGCGCATTTCGTTCGGCAACGGCAGCTACTCGACACCGGTGTGGTCGCCGCGCGGCGACTATATCGCCTTCACCAAGCAGGGCGAGGGCCAGTTCTCGATCGGCGTCATGAAGACCGACGGCTCGGGCGAGCGCATTCTGACCGCCGGCTTCCACAATGAGGGGCCGACCTTCGCGCCGAACGGCCGCGTGCTGATGTTCTTCCGCGATCCCGGCGGCAATGCCGGGCCGTCGCTCTACACGATCGACGTCTCCGGCCGCTTCGAACAGAAGGTGCCAACCCCAGGCTACGCCTCAGACCCGGCCTGGTCACCGCTGTTGTCCTGAGCACTGCAAGTTCCTGCTCGGCGATATTTCTCGCCGGGCATGTCGTGTTCACGTTTTTCGATGTCAGTTGTTCTGTCAGCGATTGCCAGTCATGTCCTCCCGAGATCAGTTTCTTGGTTCAGATCCGAGGCCGACGCGCCGCAACGTGATCCTGGCCATGGCCGGCCTTGCGGCCCTGCCCGGACGTGTGCTCGGGGAGCAGCGCATCACCATCACCCCGGGCGAGTTCGTGCCGATCCCGATCGCCGTTCCGCCTTTTCTGCCCGGCAGTCCTGCCGATACCGAGATCGCCAATGGACTCGCGCAGGTCATCACCAATAACCTGACGCGCAGCGGCCTATTCGCGGCGGTCGATCCTTCGGCCTTCCCCGAGCGCATTGCCGATATCGACACGGCGCCGCAATTCGACGGCTGGCGCACGGCAAAAGCGCAGGCCGTGGTGGTGGGGCAGGCCAAGAAGCAGGACGATGGGCAGATCCAGGTCGGCTTCCGGCTGTGGGACATCGAGACCCGGCAAGACCTGGTCGATCGGGCCTTCAGCTCTCCGCCGCAGAACTGGCGGCGCATCGCCCACCTCATCTCCGACCAGATCTACACCCGCATGACCGGCGAGCAGGGCTATTTCGACAGTCGCGTCGTGTTCGTCGACGAAAGCGGCCCGTCGGATCGCCGCATCAAGCGGCTCGCGCTGATGGACCAGGACGGAGCCAATGTGCGCTATTTGACGCGCGGCGCCGAGCTGGTGCTCACGCCGCGCTTCTCGCCGTCGAGCCAGGCGATCACCTATATGGAGTTCGGACAGGACGATCCGCAGGTTTGCCTGTTCAACCTCGAGACCGGCCAGCGCGACGTCGTCGGCAACTTTCCCGGCATGTCGTTCTCGCCCCGCTTCTCGCCGGACGGGCAGAGCATCGTCATGAGCCTGCAGCAGGGCGGCAACTCGAACCTGTTCGTGATGGATCTGCGCTCGCGCGTCACCACGCGGCTCACCGACACGCCGGGGATCGACACCTCCCCCTGCTACGCGCCCGATGGCAGCCAGCTCTGTTTCGAGTCCGATCGCGGCGGCAAGCCTCAGATCTATGTGATGCCCGCTGGCGGCGGCGAGGCGAAGCGCATCTCGTTTGGGGAGGGAACCTACTCGACCCCGGTCTGGTCGCCGCGCGGCGACTTCATTGCCTTCACCAAGCAGGGCGGCGGGCAGTTTTTCGATCGGCGTCATCAAGCCGGACGGCTCCGGCGAGCGCATTCTGACCTCGGGCTTTCATAACGAGGGGCCGACCTTCGCGCCGAACGGCCGCGTGCTGATGTTCTTCCGCGATCCCGGCGGCGATGCCGGGCCGTCGCTCTATACGATCGACATTTCCGGCCGCTTTGAGCAGAAGGTGCCGACGCCGGGCTACGCCTCCGATCCGGCCTGGTCGCCGCTATTGTCGTGACGATTTTGAGGCTATGAACTTCTGGTTGAGATCGGCGCCTTCGGCGGTCAGCAGATAATCTGCTGATTTGGTGGGCAAAAGCCGACCGTCGCCCGGCTGTGGCAAGGTTCCGGTAACGATGTTCGCTCAGAAAGGCTTCATCTGCCACCGGTAATACTCCGCGCGGAACAAGACGCGTGCGGGTCGAATGCAGCTTGCAACTCAGGACGGCGATGCCGATCAGAAGATGTCGCCCGCGATCCACGCGGCGTTGATCGATTCGCTCTTTCAGGATCCCGGCCCGATGTTCGCTGGCGCGCTCTGCGCGGCGGTCGCGGCCGTCATGACCGCCGTCAAGAGCGGTGATCCCACGCTTTGGCCCTGCGTCGTCCTGCTGATCCTCGTCGGCGCGTTTCGCTCGCTCGACATGCGCCACTATGCGCGCCTGCGCGACTCGGGCCGGCTGTCGCAGACGGCGGTCGCGCGCTGGGAGCTCAGATACCAGGTGGGCGCAATGATGTATGCGCTCGTGCTCGGCGTCTGGTGCCTCGCCGCCGTCACCGGCAGCGACGATGCGGTCGTTCATCTGATCGCGATCGCCGTCACGCTTTGCTATATGTCGGCTGGGGCCGGCCGTACCTACGGACGCCCCTGGATCTTCCATGTCCAGATCCTGCTGGCCTGCGGACCGCTGACCGTCGCTCTCGTGGCCAATGGCAGTCCCTATTATCTCGGAATGGCGGCCTTCTGCGTGCTGTTCTTCCTGTCGCTGAAGCACATCTCGACCAATCTGCAGAAGATGTTCGTCCAGGCGTTCGTCGCCCGCGAGGGCGAGGCGGCGCTTGCCAGCCAGTTCGACAGCGCGCTGAACAACATGCCCCACGGGCTTTGCATGTTCCGCGCCGACGGGCGGCTCGCGGTCATGAACCATCGCTTCAGCGAGATGATCAGCCTGCCCGACGATCTGACGCGTCAGGGCGCCGACGCCGAAAGCATCGTCAATGCCTGCGTGCTCGCAGGCTCGATCTCGGCGGCAAACGGCAAGGTGATCCTGGAGCAGATCAAGAACAGCCAGCCACACGACATCGTCACCAGCGATCCCGATGCGAGGCGCGATCGCTCGCTGGCCTGGACCTTCCAGCCGAAGGTCGGCGGCGGCGCGGTGGTGCTGCTCGAGGACATCACCGAGCGCCGCCAGGCCGAGGCCCGGATCTCGCATCTGGCGCGCTATGACGAGCTGACCGCGCTGCCGAACCGCGTCTCGTTCCGTGACGAGATCGAGCGGCTGCTCACGCGGCCGCAGCCGGATGGTGAGCTGTCGGCGTTGTTGTTCGTCGATCTCGATCAGTTCAAGCAGGTCAACGACACGCTCGGCCATCCCTGCGGCGACCAGCTGCTCTGCGCGGTCGCCGATCGGCTGCGCGAGATGCTGCGGCCGGAGGATTTCGTCGCCCGCTTCGGCGGCGACGAATTCGTGGTGTTCCAGCGCGGCATCCGCTCCAACGACGACGCCGCGACGCTGGCGCGGCGCATCGTCGACCGCTTGAGCGAGCGCTATAAGATCGACAACCACCTGGTCGAGATCGGCGCCTCCGTCGGCATCGCGCTGACGGCGCCGGGCATCAGCGCCGACACGCTGCTCAAGAACGCCGACATGGCGCTCTACCGGGCGAAGGCCGACGGCCGCGGCACCTTCTGCTTCTTCCGCGACGAGCTCGCGCAGACCGTGGAGGCGCGCCGCATTCTCGAGCTCGACCTGCGCAAGGCGCTGGCCAACGAGGAGTTCGAGCTGTTCTACCAGCCGCTGGTCAACCTCAAGTCCGGCAAGATCTCGACCTGCGAGGCGCTGCTGCGCTGGAACCATCCGGTGCGCGGCACCGTGTCTCCGGTCGACATCATCCCGGTCGCCGAGGACATGGGCCTGATCGTCGATCTCGGCCGCTGGATCCTGCGCCGCGCCTGTCTGGAATGCATGAAATGGCCGGAAGGGGTCTGTGTCGCTGTCAATTTCTCGCCGCAGCAGTTTCATCAGCGCGACGTGCTGAGCGAGGTGCGCTATGCGCTCGAGGTCTCGGGCCTGCCGCCGCATCGGCTCGAGATCGAGATCACGGAATCATCCTTGCTGCGCAACACCCAACTGACGCACGACGTGCTGTCGCAGCTGCATGCGATCGGCGTGCGCATCTCGCTCGACGATTTCGGCACCGGCTATTCGAGCCTCAGCTATCTGCACAACTTCCCGCTGCAGAAGGTGAAGATCGACCGCTCCTTCCTGGAGGGCATCGACAGCGATCGTCCGCTGACCCTGCTGCGTGGTGTCGCCCGGCTGTCGGCCGATCTCGGCATGTCGGTCGTGGTGGAGGGCATCGAGACCAACGAGCAGCTTGAGCTGATCAGCGTCGATGGCACCGTGAGCGAGGCGCAGGGCTATCTGTTCAGCCGGCCGGTGCCGGCGGTGCGCATCCGCCAGCTGCTGAATGCCTCCCATGGCCGCCGGCCGGCGGACGAGCCGAAGCTCGTCGTGGTCGCGCGCTCGATCGCCTGATCGGCCGCCATCGATTTCGTACATGTGGTCTTCGTACATCTTGAGATGGCCGAGCTCGATGCCGCCTGCCGCAGTTAACCCTATAAAAGTCTAATCTTTGCGTCTTCGTTAAGGAGCTGTTAACGTTCTTCCCTGCCCGTGAGAGTTGTGTGCGTGCGTGAGGGGGGTTGGATGTCGGCAGCTGAGGCGAGCAGCACAGCTTCCATGAGGGGTTTGGAGTTACTGGATCAGGTCGATTATCGATTGGTGCAGACCGCGGAAGAAAAAGAGCAAGTCTATCAGCTTCGCTATCGCGCTTACTTGCGCGAAGGCGCGATCCTTCCCTCCGACAGCGGTCGGGTCACGGACGAATATGACGATCTGCCGAACAGCTTCATTTTCGCAGTCTATGTCGGCGGCGAGCTCTGCAGCTCGATCCGCGTCAGCATCCTCACACCGCAATGGCGCGAGTCGCTGTCGGCGGGCATGTTCTCGGATCTGCTCTATCCGGAGCTGGATCAGGGCAAGGTGATCGTCGATCCGACCCGCTTTGTCGCCGACTATGAAAAAGCGCGCCGCCTTCCGGCACTGCCCTATGTCACCGTCCGTCTCGGCTACGTCGCCTGCGCCCATTTCAACGCGGATATTGGCCTGGCCAATGTCCGGCCCGAGCACCGGGCCTTCTATCGCAAGGTGTTCCTGCAGGAGCCCTGGGGTGAGCCCCGACGCTATGGTGGTCTGATCAAGCCGGTCGGCCTGGTCGCCGCGCATTATCCCTCGATCCGCGACCGCGTGTTCCAGCGCTTCCCCTTCATGCGCTCGAGCGCGTTCGAGCGGCGCATGCTGTTCGAGCGCCCGGGGCAGGCGGCTTCCATCAGACCTCCGCTTCCTCAATTGGCCCCGGCCATCGCAGCCGGTTGAATCGTCGGACGCGCAAGGCTGTGCTGATTCGGCCCGCTTCGCGTGGAAAATGAACAAAACGTCCGCCGCCTAGCGCGGCAAGACTGCCATACCTAGCAAAAAACGACGCAATAGGCGCGGGTTCCGGGCGGGCCGCCGCTTGCCTTCACCCTCGCGCCACATTTACAAACGATTAACCATCGCGGTCGCTTTCCGCCGATTGTTGGCATTTGAGTCGGGCTGGCAAGACCTCATCAAGGTTGACGGAACGTTCGCTTAACCATCGCCCTGTAGACCGGATGACAGTCTAGAACGTGAGCGTGGAGGCTCTCGGAATGAAATATCAGATGCGTATCCTCCAGGGATTGAAGCTGGCCGCCGTGCTCGCGGTCGCGCTGTCGATGGGCGCCTGCGCCAACAAGAATCTGACCGGTACCGACGCCATGGCGAGCGCTGCCACGCCCGGCAGCCAGCAGGACTTCGTGGTCAATGTCGGCGACCGCGTGTTCTTCGAAAGCGACCAGACCGACCTGACGCCGCAGGCGACCGCGACGCTGGACAAGCAGGCGCAGTGGCTGCAGACCTATCCGCGCTATCAGTTCACCATCGAAGGCCACGCCGACGAGCGCGGCACCCGCGAGTACAACATCGCGCTCGGCGCCCGGCGCGCCCAGTCGGTGCGCAACTATCTGGCCTCGCGCGGCATCGATCCGAGCCGGATGCGCACGATCTCCTACGGCAAGGAGCGCCCCGTCGCGGTCTGTAACGATATTTCCTGCTGGTCGCAGAACCGCCGAGCGGTGACGGTCCTGAACGCCAGTTCATGAAGCTGAACGTCGCTGTCCGTTAGCTTGCAATCAAAGGCCGGCGCGCCCTCGCGCCGGCCTTTTTCGTTTGCGTTTCGCTCGAACGTCATTTGTATGAATCGCGTTTTTGACGTAGTCCGTGTCCCAATGAGGCGGGCTTCACCGCGCGCGTCACGCTGATCCGGTCGTCAGGGCAAGATGTCATCCATTTTCCAATACGGACGCACCACTGCGGCGATTGCCGCGCTGGTGCTGTTGTCGTCGCAAGCATTGTCTCAGCGGGCCATGTCACAGGTCCTGACACAGGCCGATGAGGATCCGGAGGTGCGCATCGAGCGGCTGGAAAACCAGCTCCGTCAGCTCACCGGTCAGAATGAGGAACTGCAATACAAGAACCGCCAGCTCGAGGAGCGGCTGCGGCAGCTCGGGGGTGGCCAGGCCGGCGCGCCGGCCGGCCAGCCGCCGGTTGCAGCAGCGCAGCCCGGTTACGGGCAGGGCGGGCAGCCGGCTTACAACCCCCCGCCGCAACAGCCGCAATATGGCGCCCAGCCGCAGCAGAATTATCCGCAGCAAGCCTATCCGCAGCAGGGCTATGGCCAGCCGCAGGGCGGGGCGCCCGCGCCGATCGTGCAGGAGCAGGCTGCAGGTGGTCGCGGCCGTGGTGATGCCTTCGATCCCTCCCAGAATCCGAATGCGCCCGGAGCGCCGCGCGCGCTCGGCGGCGGCCAGCTGCCGATGCAGCAAGGCGGTGGCGGGCCGACGAACTTCGCCAACACCGGCGGCGGCCGTTATCCGCAGGGCGGCCCGCCGCCCGCGGCACCGGCTCCGGGCGGCGGCGCGGGCGGGCTCGACACCCTGCCGCCCACGGCGACGCCGCGCGACGAATACGACCTTGGCATCGGCTACATGCAGCGCAAGGACTATGCGCTCGCCGAGCAGACCATGCGCAACTTCACCCAGAAGCATCCCGGTGACCCCTTGGTCGGCGACGCGCAATATTGGCTCGGCGAGAGCTTCTATCAGCGCCAGCAATATCGCCAGGCGGCCGAGACCTTCCTCGCCGTGACCACCAAATACGAGAAGGCCGGCAAGGCGCCCGACGCGCTGCTGCGCCTCGGCCAGTCGCTCGCCGCGCTGAAGGAGAAGGAAGCCGCCTGCGCCGCGTTCGGCGAGGTAACGCGGAAATATCCGCGCGCCTCCGCCGGCGTCAAAGCCACCGTCGACCGCGAGCAGAAGCGCGTGAAGTGCTGAGGCCTGCGCGCGCATGACATGCGCGTGTCGATTGGTAGCGCCACGTCAATTAGTGCTGTCGTCCCGGCGAACGCCGGGACCCATAAACACAGTTGGGCGTGGATAGGCTCAAGCTGTCGCTCCCGCACATTTCAACAATTTCCGCCGGTGGTTATGGGTCCCGGCGTTCGCCGGGACGACAGTGGAGTTTGTGGTTCGCTCCGCCCGCGCCTAATCTTCCGCGCAATGGTACAGCACAAGATTCCGCAACCCAAAGGCTCCGACGACGATCGCCCGATCTCGGATGCAGATGCTGCGCGGCTGTTCGCGGGATTTGCTAATGCACCCGCGCTGGTGCTTGCGGTGTCCGGCGGACCCGATTCGATGGCGCTGATGTGGCTCGCCGCGCGTTGGCGGAAAGCGCAGGCGAAAGGGCCGCAGCTCGTCGTGGTGACGGTCGATCACGGCCTGCGGCCGGAGGCGGCGCGCGAGGCCCGCGTGGTCAAGCAGGCGGCGCGCAGCCTCGATCTGCCGCACCGGACACTGCGCTGGCGCGGCGACAAGCCCGATACCGGCGTGCCGGAAGCCGCGCGCGCGATGCGCTATCACCTGCTCGCCAAGGCTGCTAGGGCTGCGGGTGCCAGCCATATCCTCACGGCACATACCCGAGACGATCAGGCCGAGACGCTTCTGATGCGGCTATTGCGCGGCAGCGGCATCGCCGGACTGGCGGCGATGGCTGCGGTCAGCGAACGCGACGGGCTGCTGCTCGCCCGGCCATTGCTGGATGTGCCCAAAGCGCGGTTGATCGCGACGCTCAAGGCTGCGCAGCTCGACTTCGTCGACGATCCGACCAACAGAGACGTGACGTTTACCCGGCCGCGGCTGCGTTCGCTGATGCCGACGCTGGCCGCCGAAGGTGGCGATGCCCGCAATTTGGCGCGGCTGGCGGCGCGCCTTGCCCGTGCCAATGCCGCGCTCGAGGTGCTGGCCGATGGCGCCGAACGGTATCTGGCGCTGATCGGACGAAAACCGTCTCTCATCGGCCAGCATGGCGAGATCTATGACGCGCGCGCCTTCGCACGCCTGCCGGACGAGGTGCGGCTGCGGCTTCTGATGCGTGCGATCGATCGTTTCGGCACCGAGGGTCCGGTGGAACTGGGCAAGGCGGAAACCTTGCTCGCTGCCTTGGATCAAACCCTGAATCACGCGTCTGGCGACCGGACTTTTGCGGGGATTGCCGGGAGTGGCGCAGCGGCGCGGGGCAGGTTAAAACAGACGCTGGCCGGGGCATTGGTCAGCGTCGGAAAGGGCTGGATCCGCATCACGCCCGCACCGCCGCGCTGTGCGCGCCGGAGCTGATCGTCCAAGCGGGCGACGGATCCTTTCGGCGCGCCTTAACCACCTGCCAGGACGCAGCTTTCCGGCGTCACTTTTTACGCGGGAATCAGGCCAGGATGCGCTAAATAGTCCCGTGTGGTTCCCTTGGCATTGATGCGAGCGGCACCTAGATTATGGGACGATCGACCGGGGGATTCCCTCGTGGCTACCTGGACATAAAGTCCGTAAAGGTCGAAGGACAGACGGCCGCGATCCGCGCGACCACGAAGGAAAATCGATGAACGCCAATCTGCGCAATTTCGCCCTTTGGGTCATTATTGTCCTGTTGCTGTTGGCGCTGTTCACGCTCTTCCAGAACCCGGGTCAGCGCGCCTCCTCGACAGACATTTCATTCTCGCAGCTCCTGACCGAGGTCGATCAGGGCCATGTGCGCGACGTGCAGATCCAGGGGCCGGAGATCCACGGCACCTTCACCAACGGCACCTCGTTCCAGACCTACGCGCCGAACGACCCGAGCCTCGTGAAGCGCCTGTACGACGCCAAGGTGCAGATCACCGCGAAGCCGCCGGGCGACAACGTGCCGTGGTTCGTGTCGCTGCTCGTCTCGTGGCTGCCGTTCATCGCGCTGATCGGCGTCTGGATCTTCCTGTCGCGCCAGATGCAGGGCGGCGCCGGCAAGGCGATGGGCTTTGGCAAGTCGCGCGCGAAGATGCTCACGGAAGCGCATGGCCGCGTCACCTTCGAGGACGTCGCCGGCGTCGACGAGGCCAAGCAGGATCTGCAGGAGATCGTCGAGTTCCTGCGCGACCCCGGCAAATTCCAGCGGCTCGGCGGCCGCATTCCGCGTGGCGTGCTCCTGGTCGGTCCTCCCGGCACCGGCAAGACGCTGATCGCGCGCGCGGTCGCGGGCGAAGCCAACGTGCCGTTCTTCACCATCTCGGGTTCGGACTTCGTCGAGATGTTCGTCGGCGTCGGCGCCAGCCGCGTCCGCGACATGTTCGAGCAGGCCAAGAAGAACGCGCCGTGCATCATCTTCATCGACGAGATCGACGCGGTCGGCCGTCATCGCGGCGCCGGCCTCGGCGGCGGCAATGACGAACGCGAGCAGACGCTGAACCAGCTCTTGGTCGAGATGGACGGCTTCGAGGCCAATGAAGGCGTGATCCTGATCGCCGCGACCAACCGTCCCGACGTGCTCGATCCGGCCTTGATGCGTCCCGGCCGCTTCGATCGCCAGGTCGTGGTCTCGAATCCCGACATCATCGGCCGCGAGCAGATCCTCAAGGTTCACGTCCGCAAGGTGCCGTTGGCGCCGGACGTCAACCTCAAGACCATCGCGCGCGGCACGCCCGGCTTCTCCGGCGCCGACCTGATGAACCTCGTCAACGAGGCGGCCTTGACTGCGGCACGCCGCAACAAGCGCATGGTGACGCAGGCCGAGTTCGAGGAGGCCAAGGACAAGGTGATGATGGGCGCCGAGCGCCGCTCGATGGTGATGACGGAGGAGGACAAGCTCCTCACCGCCTATCACGAGGCGGGCCACGCCATCGTCGCGCTCAACGTGCCGAGCCATGACCCGATCCACAAGGCCACCATCATCCCGCGCGGTCGCGCGCTCGGCATGGTGCAGTCGCTGCCCGAGAGCGATCGCCACTCGCACACCCGCGAATGGTGCGTCTCCAAGCTCGCGATGGCGTTCGGCGGCCGTGAGGCCGAGGTGCAGAAGTTCGGTCCCGAGAAGGTGACCAACGGCGCCACCGGCGACATCCAGCAGGCGACGGGCCTCGCGCGTGCCATGGTGATGGAATGGGGCATGTCGGACAAGCTTGGCCGCGTGCGCTACCAGAGCAATGAGCAGGAGGTGTTCTTAGGGCATTCGGTGGCGCGCTCGACCAACATCTCGGACGACACCGCACGCCTGATCGACTCGGAGATCCGCAGCCTGATCGAGGCCGGCGAGCAGGAAGCGCGCCGCATCATCACCGAGAAGCGCGATGACTGGGAGAAGATCGCCCAGGCGCTGCTCGAATACGAGACGCTGACCGGCGACGAGATCATCGACCTGCTCAAGGGCAAGAAGCCCAACCGCGAGTCGGTCATCGAACCCTCGACGCCGCGGGCCTCCGCAGTGCCGCCGGCAGGCCGCCCACGCCCGCGTCCCGATCCGGACCCGGGCCTCGAGCCGCAGCCGCAGGCCTAGTCCTCCGACTGCGCTACCCAATCAAAGCCCGGCCTTGTGCCGGGCTTTTTGTTTGTTTGGCTCGCAGGATTATTTGTTTGGCTCGCAGGAAGGGCTGAGCCGGATGCAAGGCGCGGCCAAGCGGCATCATGGCGAGCCAACGGGCTGCGCGGCGAAGCTCGAATGCGACGGCGGCCGGATGCCCCGCCATCGGCAGCTTAAGTCTTCCTCAAACCTATCCGCCTATTGCTGGGCTTTGAGTGCGCCTCCAGGTGCAGAACGAGACCCGCATGGCCGAAAGCTTTCCCGCCTCTGCAACCAAGCCTCAGGCGAACGCCGCCCCCGGTGCACTGTTCGTGGTCTGCTTCGTGCTGTTGTGCGTCAACGCGACGTTCTTCCCGGCGTCGCTCTTCTCCGGCGGCTGGATCTGGCAGAAGGATGGGCTCGGCATCCCCACCGATTTCGTCAACGTCTGGGCTGCCGGCAAGCTCGCGCTGCAAGGCCATCCGGCGCTGGCCTGGGACTGGGACGTCCAGCGCGCAATCGAGCTCGATGTGCTCAAGCAGGACTGGCCGGGCGGCTATTTCGCCTGGCACTACCCGCCGCCCTTCCTGTTCGTGGCGGCGTTCCTGGCGCAGTTTCCCTATACGGTTGCTTTCGTCGGCTGGGTCTGTGCGAGCTTCGTGCCCTACATCCTGGTGATGCGCGCCATTGTCGGCCGCGCGTTCGGCTTCATCCTCGCCGCCGGCTTTCCGATCGTGTTCACGAACGTGCTGGTCGGGCAGAACGGCTTCCTTACCGCGGCGCTGGTCGGCGGCACGCTCTATCTGCTGCCGGTGCGCCCGGTGCTTGCCGGCATCTGCCTCGGCTTTCTGACCTACAAGCCGCAATATGGCTTGCTGTTTCCGATCGTGCTGATTGCGAGCGCGCGCTGGACCACCTTCGTCTCGGCCGCCATCACGGCTGTTGCGCTGGCCGCGATATCGGCGCTCGCTTTCGGCCTGGAGAGCTGGCAGGCCTTCTTCCACTGGCTGCCGCACTTCTCGCAGGCATTCCTGGTCGAGGGCAAGGCGACCTGGTGGAAGCTGCAGAGCCTCTATTCGCTGGTCCGGTATCTCGGCGGCAGCGAGCAGCTCGGCTGGGCCTTCCACTGGGTGCTGACGTCAGCGGTGGCGGTGGTGCTGGTGCTGCTGTGGCGCAGCCCGGTGCGCTACGGCTTCAAGGCCGCTGCGCTGGCGGTGGGCACGTTGCTGACCACGCCCTATCTCTTCATGTACGACATCATGGTGCTGGCGGTCGCGGTCGCCTTCCTGGTGCGGATCGGCCTCAGGGAAGGCTTCCTCGCCTACGAATTGCCGGCGCTCGGCGGCACGCTCCTGCTGCCGATCGTGTTCGTGCTGTCGGGCATTCCCGTCGGCCTTGCCGCCAACCTGATCGTCGCCAGCCTGATCCTGCGTCGGGCCGGACACTGGTGGCGGCGCGAGCCGGCCGGATCGCGGGCCGCGATGGCCGCCGCCTGACGCCGTCCTCTCATATTCTTCTGATGAGCCTGCCATTTGCGGCTTGTCATCCGGTCTGAATAGTTGTTCAGTTCTTCCGCGTGGCCCCTCGCGTGGTCACCAAAAACACTGAACATGTGTGCGTCCTGGCACGTGTCCGGACGGCCCGGCCGGGATGAGAAGCGCATCATGGTGTATCGGCGGACCCATCAGGTGGTGAAGCGGCTCGCTGCGCGTCGCAGCGCGATCCTCGCTGCCGCCAGGGAGACCGCCGCCGAAGGCGGCATGGCCGCGGTGCAGATCGCGCCGGTCGCGGTCCGCGCCAACGTCGCCGCGGGAACTGTGTACCGCTATTTCCCTTCGAAGGCCGATCTGATCTCCGAACTGATCGCCGAGGTGTCGCGCGACGAACTCACCGCGATCCGCCGCGCCGCCGACGCCGCGCCAGGCCCGTCATCGGCGCTGGCGGCGGCGGTCTCCACCGTTGCCGTGCACGTGCTGTCGCAGCGCAAGCTCGCCTGGGGCATCCTGGCCGAGCCGGTCGATGTCGACGTCACCGCCTCGCGCGTGGCGAGCCGCCGCGAGATCGCGGGCGAGATCGCGGCCCGCATCGATGCCGCAGTCCGCGCCGGTCATCTGCCGGCCCAGGATACCCAGCTCGCCGCGACCGCATTGCTCGGCGCGCTGCATGAAGCCCTCGTCGGGCCGCTCGCGCCGGAGAATCTCGAGGATGCCGGCAAGCTGCGCGACACCGTGCAGGCGGTGACGCTGCTCGCCTTGCGTGCGGTCGGCGTCATGGATGCGCGCGCGCGCGGGCTCGTGGTGCAGGCGGTGCTGCCGGTAAAGAGCCTGGTCGGGGCTTAGCGGATCGAGCGCTGCACCTTAAAGAAGATTTCACGGCTGATGCGCATCCTGAGCGCCGGCTCATTTCCGATTGCAGCGCTCGTTGGCCGCGGCGCTTGGCGCATAATCATCACGCAGGCGTTCCCCTCCATGGTCATCGCGCGCAAACTTCCTGCGATGCCGGTCGTGAGCTTGGCGGTGATCTTGGGCGCAGCGCTCACCGGCGCGCTCTATGCGCTTTACGCCGGTGAAGACGTCAATTGGGACTGGCAGAACTACCACGACTATGCCGGCTTCGCGCTGCTCCACGGGCGCTTCGATGTCGACGTCGCGCCGGGCGGCTTTCAAAGCTACCTCAACCCGCTGATCTATACGTTGCCCTATCTCGCGCGGCACGGGCTCGGCGCGCCGTGGTGGGGCATTGTGCTCGGCGCGCTGCATGGCCTCAATCTCGCGCTGATCTATTGGACTGCGCGCAATCTGCTGGGGCGGACCGAAAACCCGATCGGGCCGCTCGCTTCTGCCGTCGTCGCGGCGTTCGGTCCGATGACGCTATCGGAGGTCGGCACCAGCTTTGCCGACATCCTGACCGCGCTGCCGATCATCGCCGGCGTCGCGCTGATGTTCGCGGACGACGACGGGGAAGGGCAGGGGCAATTGCGCCGCCTTGTGATCGCAGGCGTTCTGATCGGCGCGGCCACCGGCCTGAAGCTCACCAACGCCGTCTTCCTGATCGGCGCCGGCATCTCGCTGCTGCTGCTGATGCGACCGCTGCCAGCGCTGCTGTGCTTTGGCATTGGCAGCGGCCTCGGCATGCTGGCCACCGGCGGCGCCTGGGCATTCCACCTGTGGCGCGCGTTCGGCAGTCCGCTCTTTCCGTTCTACAACACGATCTTCCATGCCAGCGAGGCGCCGGTCGAATCGATCGTCGATACCCGCTTCATGCCGCATGGCCTGCTCGATGCGCTGGCTTATCCGTTCTATTGGCTGATCGGCAGGCACCCGTCGTCGGAGTGGCCGTTCCGCGATCCGCGCTTCGCGCTCGTCATCGTGCTGATGCTGCTGGTGCTCTGTGCCAGCATCGGGCGCCGGCGCGAGCTGCTCGGCCGAAAGGATCGTCGGCTGCTGTTCTTCTTCTGGGGCAGCTACATCCCATGGCTCCTGGCCTTCTCGATCCAGCGCTATGCGATCGTGCTCGAATTGCTTTCGGCGCCACTGATCGTGCTGTTGCTGACGCGCCTCGGTGCGGCCCGGCGAGGTGAGGCCGACGCGCAGAGGATCACACCATCGCATGGGCTGCAGCTCGCGACCGGCGCGGTCGCACTCGCGATTGCGCTATGGTCGCAGCCGACCGACTGGATGCGCCGTCCCTGGTCCGACCCCTATCGGCCGCAGGTCGCCGAGGCTCTGCAAGCGCCGGCGACGTTCCTGCTGTTGCAGAAGCCGCTCGGCTATATCGTGCCGCTGCTGCCGCAAGGTTCTCGCGCCTATCAGATCTCCGATGTCGTGCTGCCGGTGGTGCCGGACGGCGTGCTGGATCGCCGGATTCGCGCCGGCCTGGCGCAGCCGCTGCCGGGCGGTCTCTGGGCGCTACATCTTGCCGAGAGTCCCGAAGGCAATCCGCTGCGGCTCGATCTGCTCGATGCCTACGATCTCAGAATCGATCCGGATCGCGCCTGCCTGCGCATTGCCGGCGCCGAGCGCATCGACGTTATGGCGTGCCCGTTGATTCCACGCGCGACCAAAGCCTCCACCGCCGAGCTGAACCCGAGCGCATCCCGCAACTAATTACATATTCGCATCGCCGGACGGGCCGACATAGGCGATGCGCACCATGTTGGTAGTGCCGGGCGTGCCGAGCGGCACGCCGGCGACGATCAGCACGCGCTGGCCTGATCGCACGAAGCCGTCGCGAAAGGCAATCGAGCCGGCGCGGTTCACCATGTCGTCCTGGTCGCGCGCGTCCTCGGCAACCACGCAATGCACGCCCCAGACCACCGACAGCTTGCGACCCGTGGCGAGGTTCGGCGTGATCGCGACCACCGGCGTGCTCGGCCGCTCGCGTGCCACCCGGATCGCGGTCGAGCCCGACGAGGTCCAGCAGATGATGACCGGCAGATCCAGTGTCTGCGCGATCTGCCGCGCCGCATCCGCGATCGCATCGCCCGCGGTCGCCTCCGGCTCGGGTCGCTGGGCCGAAATGACGGAGCGATAGACCTGGTCGCGCTCGACCTCCTCGCCGATCTTGTTCATGGTCGAGACCGCCTCGACCGGATATTTGCCGGCGGCCGATTCCGCAGACAGCATGATCGCGTCGGCGCCCTCATAGACGGCGGTGGCGACATCGGAGACCTCGGCGCGGGTCGGCACCGGCGCCTGGATCATCGATTCCAGCATCTGGGTTGCGACCACCACGGGCTTGCCGGCGCGCCGCGCCATCCGCGTCATCTGCTTCTGCAGGCCGGGCACCCGCTCCAGTGGCATCTCGACGCCGAGATCGCCGCGCGCGACCATCAGTGCATCGGCCGCCTCGATGATGTCGGCAAGGCGGTCGATCGCCTGCGGCTTCTCGATCTTGGCCATGACGGAGGCTCGGCCGCGGATGATCTTCTTCGCGTCCAGCACGTCGTCGGCGCGCTGCACGAAGGATAGCGCGACCCAGTCGATGCCGGTGTTGAGCGCGGCATCGAGATCGGCGCGGTCCTTCGGCGTCATCGCCGAGACCGGCAGGTCGGTATCGGGCAGGCTGACGCCCTTGCGGTCGGACATGCGGCCGCCGACCACGATCCGTGTCAGCGCGTGCGTCGGCGAGGTCTCCTCCGTGATCAGCTTCACCTTGCCGTCGTCGAGCAGCAGCGTATGACCGGGCCGGAGTGCGGCGAGGATCTCCGGGTGCGGAAGGTAGACGCGGTTGGCGTCGCCGGGCGTCTGGTCGTTGTCGAGGGTGAAGCTCTGGCCGTTCTGCAATTGGACGGCGCCGCCTTCGAAGGCACCGACCCTGAGCTTGGGGCCCTGCAAATCGATGAGGATGCCGATCGGCCGGCCATAGCTTGACTCGACATTGCGGATGGTCGCCACCAGCTCCCGCATCTTGTCATGCGGGGTGTGGCTCATGTTGATGCGGAAGATATCGGCCCCGGCCTCGAACAGGCGACGGATCATCGCGCTGTCGGACGAGGCGGGACCCAATGTTGCGAGGATCTTGATCCGCCGCAGCCGTCTCATGGCTTCTGCCCGGGGGCAGGCGGAGGCGCAAGTGCTGGCGGCACTCCTGGCGCTGCACCCGGCGGAGATGGCGGAGCGCCTGGCGGCTGCGCGCCCTGCGGGGCCGGCAGGCCCGGCAGATTGCCGCCCGGGCCCACCGGTCCCGGAATCCCCGGAACCCGTTGCTGTGAGGGCTGCTCATTGGCTTCCGTGAGTTGCACGGTCCAGGCGCGCTGGTCGCCGGTATCGACCTCGAAGAAGCCGGTGCGGTCGAAGCCGCGCGCCAGGCAATTCTCGGTGCCCTTGATGGTGAATTCCTTGTCGCGCGAGCACATGAACGCCTGGCCGGACCATTCGCCGCCACGGTCGTAATCGAGCGCATAGATGTAATAATAGCGGGCGACCAGCGTGCCTTTGAGCAGGGTCTCGCAGCTTCGCGACGAGACGTTCCACCAGCCCTCCGTGGTCCAGCCTTCGGCATCCTTGTAGCCGAGCGCGATGCCGACACGGCTCGATGTGTTGTTGCAGAGGCGGAAATCGGCCGCTGCGGGGCTGGTCCAGAGCGCTGCGAGGCACAGCGTCAGCGCTGCCAGCAGGCCGAGGTGGTGGCGAAGCGAATGCGCGTGACGGAGGATTGAGGATCTGGGGATCATTTCACGAACGAGTTTCAGTGGACGTGTCGGGGCGGCCGGGCGGCAAGAGTCGGAGATAGCATCTTCATGCAAATTGCGCGTCCGGGCCAGTCCCGTTCAATCGCGCCCATTCAGCTCCTTGCAACCCCTTGTTTTGCGCTGCGATATGGCAAAATCGGCGGGCAGTCGCCATTATACCTGAAATCGGCAACAACAGCACAACGGACGACATGGCTATGGACAGCACGACCCGCACCGAACTCGAGGCCGCCGCCTTCCGCCGGTTGCTTGAGCATCTGCGCAGCCGCAGCGACGTCCAGAACATCGATCTGATGAATCTGGCCGGATTTTGCCGCAACTGCCTCTCGAACTGGCTGAAGGATGCCGCCGACGCCAAGGGCACGCCGATGACCAAGGACGAGAGCCGCGAGGCGGTCTACGGCATGCCGTACGAGGAGTGGAAGGCGAAATATCAGCGCGAGGCGACGCCTGCGCAGCTCGAGGCGATGAAGAAGAGCCATCCCGGCCATTGAGCGCCGCGGATTCCTTAAGGGGAACAAGGCTAACGAAGTCTTGGGCGCTTCCGATCTGTTTACCCTGACGGATTAGGGATTGGGCAAGCCGGATTCGCCGCCTCGCGAATCCATCTGTCTCGGCAAGGCAACGAAAAACGCAAGCGGCGTGACTGCCTTTTGTGGGCGCTGCGACCTGCAGCTACAACAAGATGTGGGCACGCTGTGGATGAGGGTGATGTTGCCTTGACGCAAGGCGCGCCGAACGTTGAGGGTTTTCCTCAAGAAACGCGCGCGTTGCGTTGACGGCGCCTTCATCGAGCCCACACCAGTTCCACCAGGAGTCATAGATGGCCACCTCCGCCGCCATGAAGGAAGACGAGTCGCCCGCGACGCGCTTTGCCGTAGACCAGCTCAAGTCGATCATCGAACGGATCGAGCGGCTCGAGGAGGAAAAGAAGGCGATCTCCGAGGACATCAAGGATGTCTACGCCGAGAGCAAGGGCAACGGTTTCGACGTCAAGGCGCTGCGCACCATCATCCGGCTGCGCAAGCAGGATCCCAACGAGCGCCAGGAGGAGGAGAGCATCCTCGAGACCTACATGCAGGCGCTGGGGATGATCTGAAGCGCTTTCAAGCCCTGCAAAAACGCTCCCTGGCCGAGGCCATGGGAGCGTTTTTCGTTGTGATAGAGCGTTTTCAAGCGAAGTGGATACCGGTTCGCGTCAAGAAAACGCGTCAAAACAAAAAGCTAGAGCCCCGTTCCGATTCAATCGGAACGGGGCTCTAGACGCAGAGACGCCGATTGCGCTGCGCGCTTCATCCTGCGCAAAACGTGGCGCTGCGCGGATGGCCGCAGATGCGAGCCTCAGCGCAGCGCGGCTGCGCGCATCACGAAAGTTCGCGTTTCCAGCTTGATCGCCGCCGGGCCGGTAAACTGGTCGTAGGTCAGTCCCGGCGTCGCGTCGCCGGAGAAGCTGATCGCAATCGCGCTTTGCGGCTTGACGAAAAAGCTGCGCATCACACTGAGGTCGGCGTCACCGAGCATCGTGACCGACATCGCGCGCGAGGCGCTCGGTGCCAGCATCATCGCCCGGATCCAGATTGCGTCGCTGTCCTTGGCGATCGAAACGCGGCTGGCCGTAACCAGGCCGTCCTGAGTCTGCGCACCCCTGGTTTCGGTCGCATCGGCCTCGCTCGTGGACGTCGCGCTACGGGATGACGAGCGGCTGCGCTGCTGCGGGACCGGAGCAGAGGCGGCGCCGGCGTTCGCGCGATCGGCCGGCGAGGATGCGAGCGGCACAAAGGCCATCGCGTTCATCACCGATGTGCTTCCGGTCGGCTGCGGATCCGACGTTGCTGCCCGGCGGGCCGTGATCGCTGCGACCTGCTCCGGCGTTGCCTGTTTCGGTGTCGCGGGGTTGTCACCCCAGAAGCCACGGGCGTTGATGATATCCGCGACGCTCTGCGGGCCCGCGCTTGGCGCCGGCATCGCGGGCTCTGCCTTGCCGGCGGCGTCAGGCGCTTGCTTCGGCTTCTGAACCAGCTGGGAGTCGGCGGAGGCGAGCTGCAGGGCGCTGGCGAGCTTGCCGCGCGCGCCGGACGGCTTGTCGGCCTTGTCCGAACTCCTGGTGTCGTTCGACTTGGCCGCGCTGACGGAGGCGACCTGGATGGGCTTGGCCTCGCTCTTGGCCTCGCTCTCGGCCGCGCCCTCGTCGTCATCCTCGCTGGGCTTGCCTCGGAACAGGCGGGCCAGCAGGCTTGGCATGCTGACTGTCGCAGCATCATCGCCATTGCCGCGCTTCTCGATCTCGGCCCGCGCGAGCTCGTAGCCCTTCAGCGGAACGCCATCGGAGGGAATGTGGACGGTGCGGCCGTCCGGGAACACCTTGGCCAGCTGGTCATGCGTCATCCGCGGCCAATGGCGGATGTTGCCGGTATCGAGATGGACGAAGGGCGAGCCGGAGGTCGGATAGAAGCCGACGCCGCCCCGCTGCAGCCGCAGACCGGCAAAGCGGATCTGCTCCAGCGGCACGCCCGGAATGTAGAAGTCCATGGCGTGGCCGAGCATGTGCTGGCTGTGACGCGCCACGCCGGAATGCGCCGAGCGATGGCGCAGCATCGCGTTGGTGCCCGGCGAGCGATAAGACGAGACGATCTGGATCGGCTGCTTGGCCTCGACGTCGCGATAGACTTCCCAGAGGATATCGAACAGGTGACGGTCCATCACCGTCTCGTCCTGGGTCCGCCAGTCGCGCAAGTAATGATTGAGCTGCTTCAGCGCGTTCTCGTCGTAGCGGCCGTCGCGCTTGAAGGTGATCGTGAGGTCTTCGCCGGAGTGGGTGTGGTGGAAGGAGAGTGTGCGGGTCTCGTTGGATGCGGAGGCATCATGGACCGATCCGGCGCCCATGAGCAGCAACAGCGACGTCAGGCCAAGATGGCATCCGGCCAACCATCCGCTCCGGCCGAAACGTCCGTTGCTGAAGGCTTGGCTGCTCAAGACCCCGTTGCTGAAGATCTTGTTCTCAAAGATCTTGTTCTCAAAGATCTTGGGCAGCGATTGCCAGTGGCGCACGAAAACAGACAGCAAGATGCAGCCCACCCGTCGACGAGCGTTTACTCAAATACCCTCTTGCGGCCCGTCCCGGCGGAAGAGAGAGCAAACGCGTTTTAAGGCGGGATGGTTAAAGGAGATTCACCGGCCCGCCCCCCAAGTCAGTCTTAACTATAATCCCTTGAGTGTGGCGAAAAAGCGCCAAGGAATCATAGTGATCCGGAGTAGTTAACAATCAATGACCCCGCCTCTGGGGTGAGGCGGGGTCATTGATATCACACGGATAATTCCTGAAGTCTTCCAGACAGCATCCTTAGCGGGTGAAGATGCGCCGCTGCTGCATCCGGCGGCCGATCGGAGCCGGCGGCGCTATCGGGCCGCCGCCGCCGAACAGCCGCTCGAAGAAGTTCATGCCCGATGACGAGCTGTTGTCGCTGGCGATGCTGACCGAGCTCGGCAGCGGTCCGGTCGGGCGCGCATAGCTCGGCTGGGCGCGGGCGACATAGTTCTCCAGGTCCTTGCCCTTGTTGCCGTTCCTGAGCATGGCGATCATCTCGGCGTCTCGGCCGTAGATGTCCTTGCGGAAGTTCAGCTTGCCGGCATCGTCCACGAAAGCGGTCTGGTAGGTGATGTTGACCGGGATCGGGGTCGGGAATTTCAGGTCGATCTCGCTCGAGCCGTACATGCTGCGGATCCTCTCCGGCGTGTAGTGCTCGTTCGGCATGGTGATGTTGAGCAGCACCGAGGCGTACTGATCGGGATTCTGCACGCGCATGCAGCCATGGCTGTAGGCGCGCTCTTCCTTGGCGAACAGGTACTTGTCCGGCGTGTCGTGCTGATAGACCAGGAACTTGTTCGGGAAGTTGAAGCGGATGCGGCCGAGCGCGTTGCGCTCGCCAGGCGGCTGCGAGATGTGCACCGAGCCGTCGCTGTTCCGCTCGAGCCTCAAGCCCATACGCGCAAGCACGTCCGGATCCTGCTGCAGCGCCGGCAGATACTCGCCATAGACGATCGATGGCGGCACGTTCCAGGTCGGGTTGACCGTGATGTACTTCATGGTCTCGGTCAGCAGCGGCGTGGCATGAATACCGGGCTTGCCGGTCACCACCCGCGTGGTCCACACCTGCGCGCCGTGCTGCATGACCTTCAGCGTATAGTCGGGAATGTTGAGGATCACATAGGCATCGCCGATCGCGGGCGCGCCGAGGTCGCGCGGCAGCCAGCGCCAGCGCTCCATGTTGACGATGACGGTGTCGATCTGCTTGTCGCGCTTGGGCGTGTTGAGCGCCTTGACGGTGCGCTCGTCGAGCACGCCGGTCGGCTTCAGGTCGACGCTGTCCTGGAATTTGCGCACCGCGGCCGCGACCTTGGCATCATAGCGATCGTCGCTCGGGTTCTCGACGCCGAGCCGCGAGCGAAGCTGCGGCACGCGCGGGTCCGACATCTGGGCTTCGGCCTCCGGCGCATTCTTGGCGCGGGCCGGGGTATATTTCAGCGCTGGGCCGTCACTGATCTTGATGGCCGCGCCGCCGGTCTCCCCGCGCAGCTCGGCCAGCTTGGCCTTCAGCTCCTTGTAGAGCTTCTGCGGCGGGTTGTAGCTCTCCAGCGCCGCAGAGGCGTCGGTCGCGCTGGTGATCTTCGCGAGCACCTCGTTCGGATCGACCGGGTGCTCGGGATATTGGATATCGGCCGAGACCTGCGACCAGTGCATGCGGCCGCTCTGCGCCTGGCGCGCATAGTCGAGCATGCTCGCGGTCAGCTTCAGATCGGCTTCTGCGAGCGCGTCAGGCGTGGTCGCTGCGGCGAAATCCGGCACTGGATAATCGGCCGGGTTGAGGCCATCGGCGGCGGCATCGTTGAGGCGGGCGATCACCCCCTTGGCGGCGGAGGTCAGGCTGCCGCCCTGGGTCCAGATCGGGGCGTAATCATGCGCGGTGTAGAATTTCTCGACCGCGGCACGCTCGTTCTTGCGGTCGAAATAGCGGGCGCTCTTGGCGCCCATGAGGTCGCGCAGGCGATCGGCAACCGGCTGGTCCGCCGCCGGCACGTTGCTCGCGGCCTTGGCCGGCTCGGCGGCGGGAGCTGTGGCGGTGGCCGGTGTGGATGGTGCTGCGGCCGGCGTCGTTGCGACACTGGCTGGCGCCGTGGTGGCCGGGGCCGCGGGAGCCATATCCTTGGTGTTGTCCTTCGTCGCGTCCTGCGCTGGAGCGGCTGCGGTGAGGGGCTTGCCAGATGCCTTTTCGGATGCGTTGGCGCTGTCGGTGGCCGGCGGCACGGCCGCTGTGGTGTCGAGCTTGAAATCGGCGGCGGTCGGCGGTGGAACGTTGGCCGGTTCGGGCATCGGGACGGCGGCGTCGATGGCGAGCTCGGCGGCGCTGCTGCGCGGCTGGCCGCTTTGCGCCACCGCCGACGTCGCCGACACCGTGAGGAAGGTCGCCGCGACAGCCATCAGCACGCGGTCGAATCCGCCACGGGAATTCACAGAGTCTCGCATCGTCGCATTCCTCGGATGATTTGTTCCGTCATGGAAACAGCGCAGGTTTCGTCCGTCAGCTTTTCGCTCAATCGCCGGCGCTCAGAGTTGGATCCGCCGACGCGTCATGATTCACGCCAAAACGATACCCAGGCCTCGCTTTCGCGCCAGCGCACGCGAGGCTGCTCACGACAACTGACTCTTGGGAAAACCCTCGGGCCACGCCAATCGTGCGTTTGTGCCACGCGACATTTCCTTTGTCTGTCACTCCAACGCAACGGTTCATATGTTCCATAGTTGCGGGTACTTACGGCATTTTTCGGCCATAATTCGATCCGCACCGCGCAACTACGGTGACAGCAAATGGCGATGTCATTCGATTGGACGCGTCGTCGGGGCTGCATCCTCGCCGGTGGCTTCGTCGAGCTTGCGGTAGAGCGTCGAGCGGCCGATCTTCAGCCGCCGCGCCACCTCCGACATCTGGCCGCGGTAATGGGCGATGGCGAAGCGGATGATCTCGTTCTCCAGCTCCTCAAGCGGCCGCACCTCGCCATTGGCCGAGAGCATCGACAGCGTACCAACCTGGTGAGGGGCGGGCAGGGGCGCGATCGGAATCTCGCTGCCTGAGACCATTGCAGGCTGGGCCGCGGGCCGCTCCACCATCAGCGGCGGGGCGTGCTCGACCGGGGGGGCATGCGCCGGGATCAGCGGAAAATCCGCGATGCCGAGCTGATCGCCCTCGCTCATGACCACGGCACGGTAGACCGCGTTCTCGAGCTGGCGGATGTTGCCGGGCCAGTCGAGCTGCGACAGATAGGCCACCGCCTCGCCGCTGATGCCGGTCACCGCGCTGTTCTCCTCGGCGGCAAAGCGCGCCAGGAAATGCCGCAACAGATGCGGGATGTCGTCGCGACGGGCGCGCAGCGGTGGAATCGTGAGCGGCAGCACATGCAAGCGGTAGAACAGGTCCTCGCGGAAATGCCCTTCCTTGACGCGCTCGAGCAGCCGGCGGTTGGTCGCCGAGATGATGCGCACATCGACCTTGACCGGCTTGCGGCCGCCGACCGCCTCGACCGCGCCTTCCTGCAGCGCGCGCAAGAGCTTGACCTGGGCGGTCAGCGGCAGCTCCGAGACCTCGTCGAGGAACAGGGTGCCGCCATGAGCCTCGACGAACTTCCCCATGTGACGCTCGGTCGCGCCGGTGAAGGCGCCCTTCTCGTGACCGAACAGGATCGATTCCACCAGGTTGTCCGGGATCGCGCCGCAATTGACCGCGACGAAGGGCTTGGCCCTGCGTTCGCTGCTGCCATGGATGGCGCGGGCGAACAGCTCCTTGCCGACGCCCGAATCGCCTTCGATCAGCACGGGGATCGAGGAGGCCGCAGCCTTTTCGGCGATGCGCAGGATCGGCGCCATCGCCTCGCTGCGGGTGATGATGTCGGAGAAGGTCAGCCGGCCTTCGCGGCTGTGACGGATGCGCTGCAGCTCGCCTTTCAAGGCCGACGTGTTGAGCGCGTTGCGCAAGCTAACCTGCAACCGCTCCATGCCGACCGGCTTGACCACGAAATCATGGGCGCCGGCGCGCATCGCGGAGACGACATTGTCGATGCCGCCATGCGCGGTCTGCACGATCACGGGCATGGAGATGCCGGCCTCGCGCATCTTGCTGAGCACGCCCATACCGTCGAGCCCGGGCATCACGAGGTCGAGCACGATGGCGTCGATGGCGCTTGCGTCAGGGCCGGTCAGCCGCTCGATGACGGCGTCGCCATTGTCGACGACGATGGCCTCATAGCCACATTTCTGCACCATGTTTTCCACCAGCCGACGCTGGACCGGATCATCGTCGGCAATCAAAATGCTGGCAGCCATGGTCTTCCCCGCACGCTACAACTATCTGTCTCGAATCGGGGCACTCTCGCCGATGCCGATTAACGCGACCTTAAACCTTGCTAACCGCACTCAGCTTGTGACCTGCGAATTCGCAATCTCCCGTTTGAACAACAGGTTCCCCACCCGATGACCTTGCGCGCTTCCGCTCTCCGCAAACCCGCCAAATCTACTGCTGCCAAGACCGCCTCTGCCAAGACCGCTTCCGCCAAGACCGCTTCTGCCAAGTCTGCTTCAGCCACGTCTGCCAGCAAGACCACCGCCAAGGCCAAGGCCGCCGCGAAGCCGGCCAAGAAGATCGCAGTCAAGGCGCCCGCTAAAGGATCGGCGAAGCCCAAAGCGAAGATCGGCGCGCTGCCGGAATGGAACCTGGCTGATCTCTATTCCGGCATCGACGCGCCGGAGATCGCGCACGACCTGCAGAAGATGGACGCCGACTGCGTCGCATTCGAGACCGACTACAAGGGCAAGCTGGCTGAGCATACCGCGCGTGAGGACGGCGGGGAATGGCTCAGTGAGGCGGTGAAGCGCTATGAGGCGATCGACGATCTCGCCGGCCGGCTCGGCTCCTATGCCGGGCTTGCCCATGCCGGCGACAGCGTCGATCCGGCGATCTCGAAATTCTATGGCGACATCTCCGAGCGGCTGACGGCCGCCTCGACGCATCTGTTGTTCTTCCCGCTCGAGCTCAACCGGATCGACGACGAGGTGATCGAGCGCGCCATGGCGACGCCGGCGCTCGGCCACTACCGGCCGTGGATCGAGGACCTGCGCAAGGACAAGCCGTACCAGCTCGAGGATCGCGTCGAGCAGCTGTTTCACGAGAAGTCGCAGACCGGCTATTCCGCCTGGAACAGGCTGTTCGACCAGACCATCGCCGGCCTGCGCTTCAAGGTCGGCGGCAAAGAGCTTGCGATCGAGCCGACGCTGAACCTGCTGCAGGATCGCGATGGCGCCAAGCGCAAGGCCGCCGCCGAAGCGCTTGCGAGCACGTTCAAGGCCAACGAGCGCACCTTTGCGCTGATCACCAACACGCTGGCCAAGGACAAGGACATCGCCGACCGCTGGCGTGGCTTCCAGGACGTCGCCGACTCCCGCCACCTGAACAATCGCGTCGAGCGCGAGGTGGTGGATGCGCTGGTTGCCTCGGTGCGCGCGGCCTATCCGAAGCTGTCGCATCGCTATTATGCGCTGAAGGCGCGCTGGTTCAAAAAGAAGAAGCTCGCGCATTGGGATCGCAACGCGCCGCTGCCGTTTGCCGCGACCAACGTCATCGCATGGCCGGATGCCAAGAACATGGTGCTGACGGCCTATCGCGGTTTCTCGTCCGACATGGCCGAGATCGCCCAGCGCTTCTTCGATGACCGCTGGATCGACGCGCCGGTGCGGCCCGGCAAGGCGCCGGGCGCGTTCTCGCATCCGACCACGCCGTCGGCGCATCCTTACGTGCTGATGAACTATCAGGGCAAGCCGCGCGACGTGATGACGCTGGCCCACGAGCTCGGCCACGGCGTGCATCAGGTGCTGGCGGCGAAGAACGGCGCGCTGATGGCGCCGACGCCGCTGACGCTCGCGGAGACCGCGAGCGTGTTCGGCGAGATGCTGACCTTCAAGCGCCTGCTCAAAGAGACCAAGAACGCCAGGCAGCGCCAGGCGCTGCTCGCCGGCAAGGTCGAGGACATGATCAACACGGTGGTGCGGCAGATCGCATTCTACTCGTTCGAGCGCGCGGTCCATCTCGAGCGCAAGAACGGCGAGCTCACCGCGGAACGCATCGGCCAGATCTGGCTGTCGGTGCAGACGGAGAGCTTAGGGGAAGCGATCGAGATCAAGCCGGGCTACGAGAACTTCTGGATGTACATCCCGCACTTCATCCATTCGCCCTTCTACGTCTATGCCTATGCGTTCGGCGATTGCCTGGTGAACTCGCTCTACGCGGTCTACGAGAACGCTGCTGAGGGCTTTGCCGAGCGCTATCTGGCGATGCTCGCGGCCGGCGGCACCAAGCACTATTCCGAACTGCTGAAGCCGTTCGGGCTCGATGCCAAGGACCCCAAGTTCTGGGACGGCGGCCTCTCGGTCATCGCCGGCATGATCGACGAGCTGGAGGCGATGGGGTGAGGGCAGGGCCGTAAAACATTTGTTGAACGGGCGGTGGAGGCATGTTATACGGGTGTATAACATGCCTTTTTCGTTGGAGATCTGGCCGTGAAGATCGAGATCAAGAAAATCGGCAATTCCGACGGCCTGTTGCTGCCACGCGAGCTGATGCAGCGCCTCGATCTCAAGCGCGGCCAGCAATTGCACATTGTGGAGCTGCCGGGCGGCGGTTTCCAGGCGTTGCCCTACGACCCGGATTTCGAGCGGACGATGGAGATCGCGGACGAACTGATGGACGAGTACCGCGATACGCTCGCGGCGCTCGCCAAATGAGCGAGCAGCACGCGCCGCTCTGGATCACTTACGAACAGGCCATCGCGATCCACGCGCGTCAGTTGCGCCGTTTCGGCGGTGCGCCGGGCCTGCGCGACGAGGGCATGCTGTGCTCGGCATTGGAGCGTCCGATCAACAAGTGGAGCTATGAGCAGGCGTCGTTGCCTGAACTCGCGGCAGCCTATGCGTTCGGACTCGCGAAGAACCATGCCTTCGTCGACGGCAACAAGCGCATCGCCTTCATGGCGATGATGGTTTTTCTGCGAAGGAACGGGATTGCGTTCGCGCCCGACCCCGCGCATGCGACGACCATCATCCTCGCGCTCGCGGCTGGCGAGGTCAGCGAGGAAAGCTTGACGCGCTGGATCAGGGACAATTTGCCTTCCGAATGAGCTGATAGGAAAAAGCGTTCATTTTCACGCGTTGCCCTGAACGCCGCTTTGCGCTATGCGACCCAGCTTAAGGAATATTTCTGGGGGACCCCAATGGCTGACCATGGCGAGATCGCCTATTCGACGGCAGACGGCAACGACTACGCGGCGCATGAGGCGACGTATGTCGGCTTCATCAAGCTGGTGAAATACGGCACGGTCGCCGTTGCCCTCATTGTCATCTTGATGGCTATTTTTCTGACTTGATTGTCAGCGCCCGCCGCGCAATTGGCGGCGGGCTTTCGGCTGCGGCCGAAACAACGACCAGATTCCCGCCTGTCCAGCTCGTGCGCGCGTCCGCGCCGGAGGCCTCATGAAGATTGCCGTCGCTAAGGAAATCGACCCGTCGGAGCCGCGGGTGGCTGCCTCGCCCGATACGGTGAAGAAGTTCAAAGCTCTGGGCGTCGATGTCGCGATCGAACCCGGCGCCGGCGTCAAGTCGGGCGTGCCGGATGCGGAATTTACCGCTGCGGGCGCGACCGTCAGCGCCGATGCACTGAAGGATGCCGACATCGTCATCAAGGTGAAGCGTCCCGAGGCATCCGAGCTGGCGCAATACAAGCGTGGTGCGCTGGTGATCGCGATCATGGACCCCTATGGCAATGAGGCCGCGTTGAAGGCGATGGCCGACGCCGGTATCTCCGCCTTCGCGATGGAGCTGATGCCGCGCATCACCCGTGCGCAGGTGATGGACGTTCTGTCGAGCCAGGCGAACCTCGCCGGCTATCGTGCTGTCATCGAGGGCGCCGAGGCTTTCGGCCGTGCCTTTCCGATGATGATGACCGCGGCCGGCACCGTGCCGGCCACCAAGGTGTTCGTGATGGGCGTCGGCGTCGCCGGCCTGCAGGCGATCGCGACCGCGCGCCGATTAGGGGCTATCGTCTCGGCGACCGACGTGCGTCCCGCCACCAAGGAGCAGGTCGAAAGTCTCGGCGCCAAATTCCTCGCGGTCGAGGACGAGGAGTTCAGGAATGCGCAGACCGCCGGCGGTTACGCCAAGGAAATGTCCAAGGAGTACCAGGCCAAGCAGGCGGCGCTGACGGCCGAGCACATCAAGAAGCAGGACGTCATCATCACCACCGCGCTGATCCCGGGGCGCCCGGCGCCGCGGCTGGTGACGCTGGACATGGTGAAGTCGATGCGTCCCGGCTCGGTGCTGGTGGATCTTGCGGTCGAGCGCGGCGGCAATGTCGAGGGCGTCAAGCTCGGCGAGACCGTCGAAATCGACGGCGTCAAGATCATCGGCTTCCCGAATCTCGCCGGCCGCGTCGCGGCCTCGGCATCCGGCCTCTATGCGCGCAATCTTCTCGCCTTCATCGAGACCATGATCGACAAGGCGAGCAAGGGGCTCGCGGTCAACTGGGACGATGAGCTGGTCAAGGCCACGGCTTTGACAAAGGACGGCGCCATCATCCACCCGAACTTCCAGCCGAAGGCTTAGATCGAGTGATGAGCCGCGATTTCCATTCTCCCTTCACCTCTCCCCAGCGGGGAGAGGTCGGCGCGCGTCAAGCGTGCCGGGTGAGGGGGCGTGGGTCGCTCTTTCATCTGAACCCCCTCACCAGGCGCGCAGCTTCGCTGTGCGCCACCCTCTCCCCTTCGGGGCGAGGGTAAGACCAGGAGAGAAGCCATGGAGCATGTGGTCCAAGCCGTCGATCCCTTCGTATTCCGGCTGTCGATTTTCGTGCTGGCGGTGTTCGTCGGCTATTTCGTGGTGTGGTCGGTGACCCCTGCGTTGCATACGCCGCTGATGAGCGTGACCAACGCGATCTCCTCGGTGATCGTGGTCGGTGCGTTGCTCGCGGTCGGCGTCGGCATGATCTCGAGCGGCAGCGGCCTGGCGCGGGCCTTCGGCTTCATCGCGCTGATCTTCGCCTGCGTGAACATCTTCGGCGGCTTCCTCGTCACCCAGCGCATGCTGGCGATGTACAAGAAGAAGGCCAGGTAAGAGCTCCGCCGAGAGCCATACGAAACGGATGACAGGAACAACGGGGCACCTGCAATGAACGCCAATCTGTCGGCACTCCTTTATCTCGTGGCGGGTGTGCTGTTCATCCTGTCCCTGCGCGGCCTGTCCAGCCCGGCCACGAGCCGGCGCGGCAATTTCCTCGGCATGGCCGGCATGGCCATCGCGGTCGTCACCACGCTGGCGAACCACCCGCCGGCGGATGGCGTCGCCTGGGTGCTCGTCATCCTTGGCGTCGCGATCGGCGGCGGCATCGGCGCGATGATCGCCCGCCGCGTGCCGATGACGGCGATGCCCGAGCTCGTCGCGGCCTTCCACTCGCTGGTCGGTATGGCCGCCGTTCTGGTCGCCGCCGGTGCGTTCTTCGCCCCCGAGGCCTTCGACATCGGCACCTCAGGCAACATTCATCCGCAGAGCCTGGTCGAGATGTCGCTCGGCGTCGCCATCGGCGCGCTGACCTTCACCGGCTCGGTCATCGCGTTCCTGAAGCTCTCCGCCAGGATGAGCGGCGCGCCGATCATCCTGCCCGCACGCCACATCATCAACATTGTGCTCGCCGTGCTGCTGGTCGTGTTCGTCGTCCGCCTGGTGCTGACCGGCGGCGGCTTCGATTTCCTGATGATCACGCTGCTGGCGCTGGCGCTCGGCGTGCTCATGATCATCCCGATCGGCGGCGCCGACATGCCGGTCGTGATCTCGATGCTGAACTCCTATTCGGGCTGGGCCGCTGCCGGCATCGGCTTCACGCTTGGCAATTCGGCGCTGATCATCACCGGCGCACTGGTCGGCTCGTCGGGCGCGATCCTGTCCTACATCATGTGTCACGCGATGAACCGCTCCTTCATCTCGGTCATCCTTGGCGGCTTCGGCGGCGAGACCGCGGCAGCGGGCGGCGGCAGCGGCGAGCAGAAGCCGGCCAAGCTCGGGTCGGCGGACGATGCGGCCTTCATCATGAAGAACGCCTCCAAGGTCATCATCGTGCCCGGCTACGGCATGGCGGTGGCGCAGGCCCAGCACGCGCTGCGCGAGATGGCCGACACGCTCAAGAAGGAAGGCGTCGAGGTGAAATACGCCATTCACCCGGTCGCCGGCCGCATGCCCGGCCACATGAACGTGCTGCTGGCCGAGGCCAACGTGCCCTATGACGAGGTGTTCGAGCTGGAGGACATCAACTCGGAATTCGCCCAGGCCGACGTTGCCTTCGTGATCGGCGCGAACGACGTCACCAACCCGGCGGCCGAAGAGGACAAATCCTCGCCGATCTACGGCATGCCGGTACTGCAGGTCTGGAAGGCCGGCACCGTGATGTTTATCAAGCGCTCGCTGGCCTCCGGCTATGCCGGCATCGACAATCCGCTGTTCTATCGCGACAACACCATGATGTTGCTCGGCGACGCCAAGAAGATGACCGAGAACATCGTCAAGGCCATGTAGGGAGCACGCGCGTGGCGCTGAACAAGGAGTGGCATCGTCAGCATCCGATGCCGCCCAAGGCCACGCGTGAACAGCGGATCGAATGGCATGTCGCGCATGCGACCGCTTGCGGCTGTCGTCCAATTCCCGAAAGCATCAGACAGGATGTCGAAAAGCGGCTAAAGTCGCCTCGCAAGAGGGACTAGGCCGGAGCCGTCCAATGCTCGACCGTCGCGGGATCATTGACCGCGGGCAATTACAGCGCACCGGATCAAGGGATGCCGCCGATCCGCGTGCGCGAAGCCGTGGTGCCGAGCCTGTCATTGTGACGACCGATATGTGAGAGCAAGCGGCGCGCTGCATGACCGTCCTGAAATGGCTCCTCATCGTCGTCGCGGCGCTCTACTGCGCAGGCCTTGCAGGCTTGTTCATCATGCAGCGCGCGATGCTGTTTCCGGCTCCGCCGGTCGGCCGCATCACGCCTGAAGAGGCGCATTTCCCGGAAGCCGAGGAGCATGTGCTGACCAGCGCCGACGGCGAGAAGGTCATCGTCTGGCACGTGCCTGCGAAGGTGGGTCATAAAGTCGTGCTGTACTTCCCGGGCAATGGCGATTACCTCGCCGGCGTGGCCGAGCGGTTCAAGGCGCTCGCGGCGGACGGCACCGGCCTCGTCGCGCTGTCCTATCGTGGGTATGCCGGCTCGAGCGGCAGCCCGAGCGAACACGGCCTGCTGCTGGATGCCGAGGCCGCCTATGCTTTCGCCGCGGCACGTTATGACGCGGAGCGTATCGTTGCCTGGGGATTCTCGCTCGGCAGCGGCGTTGCGACCGCGATCGCCGCCGAGCATCCGGTCGGAAAGCTGATCCTGGAGGCGCCCTATACGTCGATCGTCGATATCGCGGCGTTTCGCTTTCGCATCGTTCCCGTCAGCCTGCTGATGCGCGATCAGTTCAGATCCGACAGGCGCATCGTGAAGGTCAACGCACCGCTGCTGATCATGCACGGCGAGAACGATCCGGCCATCCCGATCGAATTCGGTGAGCGCCTGTTTGCGCTAGCTCATGAGCCGAAGCGCTTTGTCCGTTTCGCCGGTGGCGGCCACAACGACCTCGACCAATTCGGCGCGACCGCGGTGGCGCTCCGCTTCATCAATGGACCGGAAGGCTGACGACATCCGCGGTTTCCCGCATAATGCGCGACAATCGAGGGGAGGCGCACGATGACGACGCAGGCAGCAATGCCGAGATCGGCCTGGATCTTCCCGCTGCTGTCGATGCTGCTGTTTGCGGCAATCTCCGTGGCGCATTATGACTTCACGCTGTCGCCGGCGGGCCTCGTGTTCGCCGCAGTGCTGCTCGTGATCCTGTTCGGCACCGTGTTCGCAGCCGTGCACCATGCCGACGTGATCGCACACGAGCTGGGCGAACCCTATGGCACGCTGCTGCTGACGCTGTCGGTGACGGTGATCGAGGTGGCGCTGATCGTGACCATCATGCTCGGCGATACGGCCGTGCCTGCGCTCGCGCGCGATACGGTGTTCGCGGTGGTGATGATCGTCTGCAACGGCCTGGTCGGCCTCTGCATCCTGATCGGCGGCCTGCGATATCGCGAGCAGGACGTCCAGGTGCTCGGTGCCAACGTATATCTGAGCGTGCTGTTCGTGCTCGCGACGATCACGCTCGTGCTGCCGGACTACACCCTGACCACGCCCGGTCCGGTCTATTCAGCCGCCCAGCTCGGCTTTGTCAGCGTTGTCACGATGCTGCTCTATTCGGTGTTCCTGTACACGCAGACCATGCGGCACAGGAACTATTTCGTCGGGCCGTCGTCGGATCGGGACGAGCAGGGCATGAAATTGCCGCGGTCGATGCTCGCGCTCAGCGTCGCGCTGCTGCTCGCCGCGTTGCTCGGTGTGGTTCTGCTGGCGAAGAAATTCTCGCTGGTCGTCGATGCGGCGGTGGCCGCGAGCGGCGCGCCGCCGGCGCTGGCCGGCGTCCTGGTGGCGCTGCTCATCCTGCTGCCCGAGAGCGTCGCCGCGATCGGGGCCGCCCGGGCCAATGACTTGCAGAAGAGCATCAACCTGGCGCTCGGCTCCTCGCTCGCCACCATCGGCCTGACCATCCCGGCGGTTGCGGCCGCGACCTACTCGCTGAACAAGCGCATCGTGCTCGGGCTCGACTCAAAGGGCACGGTGCTCCTGTTTCTGACATTCGTGCTGAGCATGCTGACCTTCGGCGCCGGCAGAACCAATGTCCTGTTTGGTCTGGTCCACATGGTCGTGTTCGCCATATTCCTGTTCATGCTATTCGTTCCGTAGCAAACAGAGAGGATGACGATGCTCAGCGCCAAATCCGAGATCCAGGTCGACACGCCCGAAGTGCGGGTGACCGAATGGCGGCTGGCACCCGGCAGCGCGACCGGACATCACATCCATGAGATGGATTACGTGATCGTTCCGGTCACCGATGGCGAGATGACGATCGTCGTGCCGGGTGGGGCGCGTTCCAAGGCGCAGCTTTCGATCGGCAAGTCCTATTTCCGCAAGGCCGGCGTGGAACACGACGTACTGAACGAGACGTCCACGGAGATCGTGTTCCTCGAGATCGAGCTGAAATCTTAAAGCTTTTGTTTACCGGAATGTCGCTGATTTGTGGTAAATCAGATCCGCTTCCGTAGCTCCCGAGTCGTCGCATCCGCTTCTGTGCGAAGGTCAGTTCGTCAACGTGAACGGCTGCTTTTGCTCACAAGTTCCATGCGTGTCTCGAAAGCCGCAAAGACCTTCGGACGAGCGGTCGTGGTCCCTAATTGTGCCTCAAAGTTCCCGCAAATGCTGTGCGGGGAGTGGTCAGGATGCTGAAATACGTCACAAAGCTCACCATGGAGATCGTCCCGTCGGTGGTTGCCACCATCCTCGGGGCCTACATCGTCAACCACTACATCAACACCAAACCCGCAACCCCGGCCGCAGCCGTAGCTGCGGCGGCCGCTCCGTCGACTGCCGACTCCGTGAAAATCGATACCGGCAAAGCCGACGGCGCCAAGATCGATGGCCTGAAGGCTGACGCCAAGCCGGCAGAAACCTCGGCCGAAATCTCCAATATCCCGGGCGCCGGCATCAAGGCCAAGGGCATCGCCGAGAAGTCGGTCAACGACAAGGCCGCGGCCGAGAAACCTGCTGAAGCCAAGGAAACCAAGCCGGCCGAGACCGCGAGCCTGCCTGCCGAGAAGAGCCACAGCGTGACGCCGAAATCGAGCGCCCGTTCGGCCGAGACGCCGGCCACGCAGGAGGAGCGTCGCGACGCGACCGATCTGGCGCGTGCGGCGATCGAGCGGCTGCGCGCCAGCGAAGGTGCCCGTTCATCGGAGTCGGCGCGCACGACAGGGGAAGCGCCCCGCATCGTGACGGCTGCGCCGTCGGTATCCCCTGTTCGCCCGTTGCCGCCGCCGATCAGCGTGTCGACGCCATCGGTCGATGGTGCACCTTATGCAGCGGGGACGCCGCCCTACACCGGATCGGTTCAGGTCGATGGCCGGATGACGCCGCCAGCCGACATTCCGGCACCGCCGCCGGCGCGTCCGCTCGACCTGCGGGCTGACCGGGGTGGTGATCCGTCGCTGAAGGATCAGATGTCGAATGTGGCCCAGGACATGGTGTCGGCAGCCAAGTCGGTGTTCCACTCCGTCCTGCCGAAATAGCCGACGCTTCGCCCGATGGCCTTGAGACAAGTAGCGGCGGCGCCTATGCGCTGCCGTTTCTCGTTGGAGCTCAAACTCCGCGCGTCAGCGCGACCGCGAATTTTGTGCTGGTCAGTCCCGGGCTGAATTCGGCATCGACGATGCGTCGCGACGTCCCGCTATCGGCAAAATACTCAACGGCAAAATAAAAGCGCGGGCCAAGGGCCCGCGCATCGTCAGTTCAGGAAACTGAATTGCTGCTCGGTTAGCGCGGTCCGCGCGGACCTGCGCCCGGTCCGCGGCCAGCGCCGCGATCACCGCCCGCGCCAGCGCCGAACACCGGCTTCGGCTTCATCGGCAGCAGGCCTTCACGCTGCAGCTTCTTGCGCGCCAGCTTGCGGGCGCGGCGAACGGCTTCCGCCTTCTCGCGGGCTTTCTTCTCGGACGGCTTCTCGTAATGGCCGCGGAGCTTCATCTCGCGGAAAATGCCCTCGCGCTGCATCTTCTTCTTCAGCGCCTTGAGGGCTTGATCGACATTGTTATCGCGAACGAGAACCTGCACGCGGCATCCTCTTTTCAGGAGATCGGTTTTGTGAAACTGGTGAAGCAAAGGCTGGCAGAAAAGGCCTCGCCCTTAACCTTGAGCGCGCGGATGTATCAGACAAAGCCCGCGATGTCCACCCGCTCGCGAACGGTTGACGAGAAGTTTAGCCCGAAAAAGCGGGTTTTTTCACTCCTACTCTGCTTTTGCGGGCAGGGGCGCGACTTCGGTGACGTGGCCCATCTTGCGGCCCGGGCGGGGGGCACCTTTGCCGTACAGATGCACGGTAGCGCCGGGAACGGTCAGCCAGCGCTCGTAATCCCTGATCTCGTCTCCGATCAGGTTGGTCATGGTCACCGAGCCGTGGCGGACAGGCTTGCCGAGCGGCCATCCCGCGATCGCCCGGATGTGCTGCTCGAACTGCGAGATCGAGGCGCCATCCAGAGTCCAGTGTCCGGAATTGTGGACGCGTGGGGCGGTCTCGTTAACCAGCACGGTCGGGCCGTCCTTGCCGGGCACCACGAACATCTCGACTGCAAGCACGCCGACATAATTGAGCGCGGTGGCGATCCGGGTGGCGATGGCGCGGGCTTCCGCGGCCACGGCATCGGGGATCGCGGCCGGTGCTCGCGAGATCTTCAGGATGTGGTTTTGATGCTCGTTCTCGGTGACGTCGAAGCATTCGACCTGGCCGTCGGCGCCGCGCGCGGCGACCACCGAGATCTCGCGCTCGAACGGCACGAATGCCTCCAGGATCGCAGCCTTGGTGCCGAGCTCGGCCCAGACGCGCTCCAGGTCGTCGGCCTTGCGGATGATCGCCTGTCCCTTGCCGTCATAGCCGAAACGCCGCGTCTTCAGCACCGCCGGCAGGCCGATCCGCATGATCGCCTCGCGCAGGCTCGCCACTGAGGACACCTCGGCATAGGCCGCAGTGCCGATGCCGAGCGAGGTGACGAAATCCTTCTCGGTGAGGCGATCCTGGGTGGTCTCCAGCACGTTGCGGCCAGGCAGCACCGGGCGCTTCGCAGCCAGCACCATGGCGGCCGCCGACGGGACGTTCTCGAATTCGTAGGTCACCACGTCGACGTCATTGGCGAACAGCTCCAGCGCCTCGACATCGGCATATTCGGCGCAGGTCGCGTTCAGCACGACGTCGAAGGCGGGCGAATCTGGGTCCGGCGAGAACACTTGGCAACGCAGGCCGAGTCGGGCGGCGGCGAGCGCCAGCATCCGGCCGAGCTGTCCGCCGCCGAGAATGCCGATGGTGTCGCCCGGCTTCAGCTTCATGCTACGCGCTGCGATATCGGTCACGCGGAGCCCTCCGGGCGCTCGGTGACGGCATCGGTCTGCTGCTGGCGCCAGGCTTTGAGCCGGCCTGCCAACGCCGCGTCGTTCAGCGCCAACACGCTGGCGGCGAGCAGCGCGGCATTGATCGCGCCGGACCTGCCGATCGCGAGCGTGCCGACGGGAACGCCGGCCGGCATCTGCACGATCGAGTATAACGAATCCAGGCCCGAGAGCGCCTTGGACTCCACCGGCACGCCGAACACCGGCAGCTCCGTCAGCGCCGCCGTCATGCCCGGCAGGTGCGCTGCCCCACCGGCGCCTGCGATGATGACTTTGAAGCCCGCCGCTTTGGCTCCCTTGGCGAAGGCGTAGAGCCGGTCGGGGGTGCGGTGAGCGGAGACGATCCGCGCCTCGTGATCCACGCCGAGGTCCGCCAGTGTCTCGGCAGCATAGCGCATGGTATCCCAGTCCGACTGGCTTCCCATGATGATGGCGATCGGGGCGGTCATAAGATCAATTCTTCTCGGGAATCCAGAAACATGGGCCGGAGTATAGGGACGGGCCCAACAGCGGCAAGCCAAGGTAACTGGACTGGCAAGGGGACAGGGATGGACTATCCTGACTTGGTAAATCCGGGCAAGCGCATAAGATGGGCTTGGCAGGAAATCCGATGAAAAAGAAGCGGATCGCGGCCGCGCCGACCGTGGCCAGGCGCGCGCGACACAGGCGCGGGCGGCCTCCGGCCTGGAGCGAGGGCGGAACTTCGGCCACGCCGGAGCCGGTCGGGCGCACCATCCGCCGCCTAAAAAGGGAGCTCGCAAAGGCCCTGCAGCGGATCGAGGAGCTCACGGCGAGCGCAGAACGCGACTTCCTGCTCGGCATCGTCAACCGCCGCGGATTTTCGCGGGAACTCGATCGATCGATCGCCTATATCAAGAGGTATCATGCGACCGGCGCGCTGATCCTGCTCGATGTCGACCGGCTCAAGCCGATCAATGACGCCTTCGGGCACGCTGCGGGCGACCAGGTGCTGAAGGCGGTAGCCGCCTCCCTGGTGAGCCAAGTGCGGTCCTCAGACGTGGTCGGCCGGCTTGGCGGCGACGAATTTGGCGTCCTGCTCTGGAACCTGGATGAGGTCGATGCACATGGCAAGGCAATCGCGCTGGAACGGGCGATCGACGCCTTGAGCTTCAGCTTCGGCGACACCACGGTGCACGCCGGCGCCTCCGCCGGCATCGCGATCCTGGACATCTGGATGGACGCGCAGAGCGCGTTCGAAGCGGCCGATCGCGCCATGTATGTCCGCAAGGCGCAGCGGCGGCTGCAGAGTGAAATCTCGGCGTCCGAGCGTGCCGCTCAGAGCTCGCCGAGATCCTCCAGGACCTGACCGAAGCTGCGCAACAGGTGCGCATCCTTGAACTCGCCCATCATCGGATCGCCGCTACGGCTGAAGGCGATGGCGCCGGTATTGCCGGCAAGTCGCGACATCATCTCCGCGCGCCGCAGCGCTGTCGTCGAGCTCTGGCATTCCTCGGCATTGCCGGCGATCAGCACGCCGGACTCGTCGCGCAGAAAAGGCATCGCGACGTAGTACGTAATCTCGGCCATGGCGTCGTCTCCTCGTTCTCCTTTCGATTTCTCGAATGTGGTGCCGCGCAGTGCAGTGACGTCGCAGGAGATCAGGCGGCATCGCTGCTGATGGCGACGACGGTGTTCGGCACGCAGCCGCAGGCAATCGTCGCGCGCAGCTCCTGCAGCTCGATCTCCAGATATTCATTGGCCATGATCAGCGCCTTGATGGTGGAGCGCAGGTTGCCGTCGCACATCGCAATCGCCTGGTCGCAGGCCTGCTCGTAAACGCTGTTATCCGCAGAGAAGGCTGTGGGCATGGGGATCGTCCTGGGTTTCGTCCGGGTTTGAGCTATCGACCGATCTCTCGTGTGGTGATGACTTCTTCCCCCATTGTTCCCGTTCTGTTCTCATTTGTCAATCGGAGATTTTGATCTGCCGGCAAGGAATTGAGGGCACGTGCCGATATGGTTGTGATCATGGTTGTCATCGGGCCGGATGCAGGCTGCAGCTCGTTCGGCCCGCCGGATCCCGCAAGTCCAACCTCAAGTCCAACAAGTCCAAACTAATAAGATCCGGGTCGTCTCAAGTGTTCTCAGCTATCGGATATTCCGATCGCAGCGCGGACGCGCGATGCGCATCACGCAATGATGTCCGGCGTGATCTGGTCTTCGATGAAGGCGATCCGGTCTCGCAGCAGCAGCTTGCGCTTCTTCAGCCGTTGCAAGCGCAACAAATCCGGCGCGGGTGATTGATGCAACGCATCAATCGCCGCATCCAAATCGCGGTGTTCCTGCTGCAGGCGTGCGAGTTCGGCCTGCAGTTCGCGCTCGTCTTGGTCGGCCATGTTCTATGATAGCAAAAAAGCGGGAGAAGGGGGAAACGGTTGCGGGAGGAGGTCCAAAATATCGCCTTCGAACAGTTTCATGCAACCCATGGACGTCCAAGCTTTCAGCCTATCCCATGAATTCAGGTTAGGAAACGGAGGGACATTCGTATTTTGTGTGCTCACGTTTCATTACACATGGTGCTCAAATTTGCCGCTGTGGTATTGGGCCCCATCGACATGACAAAGGACTGGTGTACACTTCCTGGTCCTCAGCGAATCTGAGGCGGAAACCTACCAAGGAGGTCGCGAATGGCAATACAGGCGCATCTCGTTGAATTGGAGCGCAAGCACAAAGTCCTGGAGAACGAACTACACGAAGCGCTCCTGCACCCATCAACGGATGATTTGCAGATCGCCGAATTAAAGCGACGAAAATTGATGGTAAAGGACGAGATCGAGCGCTTGAAGCAAGCCACCGAGACGCTTCACTAGTGCGATTTACTTTGAAGTTCGTGTCAGTTTGCGAACTTCTTCATCGACACTGGATGAGCAGCGTAGCTCTTTCTGCTCTGGGGTGGGCGGATCAGCCCATCTCAGGTGCAGATGTCCAAATGGACCCATTCTCAACGACAGCTTTTCTCAACGACAGTTTTCCAGGTTGCGAGCTGGTTCAGCAAGCAGCCAAGTTTAAGCAAGCAGCCAAGATTAATTTTTCGCACGGCCGATTTTTCGAGCGCCTAATTTTCCGGGGGAGTGTCTTTCCGATCAAATCTCAGGCCTCAGCGAGCTCACCGACATAGTCGGCGATCGCCAGCGATGACGTCAGTCCGGGGGATTCGATTCCGAACAGGTTGATCAGCCCGTCGACGCCGTGATCGCGCGGGCCCTGAATCAGGAAGTCCTGCGTGGCCACCGCGGGCGGGACGATCTTCGGCCGGATGCCGGAATAGCTCGGCATCAGCGCGCCGTCGGGCAGCGCCGGCCAGTATTTGCGGATCGCAGGATAGAAGCGCTCGGCGCGCGCGGGATCGACGGCATAATCGATGTGGTCGACCCATTCCACGTCGGGACCGAAGCGGGCCTGACCCGCCATATCGAGCGTGAGGTGGACGCCGAGCCCGCCGGGCTCCGGCACCGGATAGATCAGGTGCGTGAACGGCGCCCGCGCGCTGCAGCTGAAGTAGTTGCCCTTGGCGAGATAGGCCGGCGGGATAAGCTGCAGCGGCATGCCTTCGATCATCCGCGCCACCGCCGGCGCGCTTAGCCCGGCGGCGTTGACGAGCAGGCGGCAGGCCAGCGTCATCGGCTGCGCGCCGCCGGCGTCGATCTCGATGCGGCCAGCGTCGGCGAGGGCGCGCTCGAGCGGCGTGTGGAACGCAAAGGCCGCGCCGGCCGCCTCGGCGTCGCCGCGCAGCGACAGCATGTAGGCGTGGCTGTCGATGATCCCGGTGGACGGCGACAGCAGCGCGGCTTCGCAGGCCAGTGCCGGCTCCAATGCGCGTGCAGCCTCACCGGACAGCAGCTCCATGCCTTCGACGCCATTGGCCTGCGCATGCGCGCGGATGCCCTCGAGCTTTTCCGTCTCCTTCGCAGTCGTGGCGACGATCAGCTTGCCGCAATTGCGGTAGGGAATGCCGTGCTCATCGCAATAGCGATAGAGCGCCTGCTTGCCGCTGACGCACGTCCGCGCCATCAGGCTGCCGGCCTTGTAATAGATGCCGGCGTGAATCACCTCACTGTTGCGCGACGAGGTGACGGTGCCGATGCCCTCGGCCGCTTCCAGAACGATCACCTCGCGGCCCGCCAGCGCCAGCCGTCTTGCGATGGCAAGGCCGATCACGCCGGCGCCGACGACAACGCAATCGACCTTATCCATGCCGGGCCTCGACCTCGAAACGGGTCACAGCCGAAAGGAGCGTGCACGTATATAATGCAACCCCTGGTATTCGGTGCGGCCACGCGATTAAAGAAGCATTTATCATGACGGGCCAATTGCAGAAGTCGCGGGGCTTTTTGCCGGCGCGTGTGCAAGCGCGTTTACCCGATCCAAACCCGTGAGGCCAGACACTCCGCTGCTGAAATCCGCGGGTGATTAATGGCTGGGAAGATCTGGCAGGCAGGCGCCAAGAGTACGATTCCTGCATGCGCCATTGCAGGCTTGGCGGCGATCGCCGTGCCGCTCGCGCCCAGTTGGGCAGGCCCGCAGGATTCTTCGTCATCGAGCTATCTGAGCAACGTCGATCCCAACATGGCGTGGGAAGTCCTGATTGCCGGAATCGTCATCTGCGCCTTTCTTGCCTCGATCGCGATCTGGGTCAATTCGGCACTGCGCCGCGTCCGGCATGCGCAACTGCGTCGTAACGCCTTCATCAGCTCCGCCCTGAACAATCTGAGCCAGGGCGTCATCATGACCGATCGCGACAACCGGGTCGTGTTCTATAACGACCGCTTCCTGGAGATCTATGGCCTGACGCGTGCAGAGATTCCGCGCGGCTGCAGCGGGCGCGACCTGATCGAGCTCCGCCGCCAGCGCGGCAAGCTTGGGGTGTCGATCGACGAGTATGCACGGCGCGCCCTCGAGCCGGAGGGCTATGTCACCGAACTCCCCGACGGACGTTCCGTGCTCGCCAAGCTGTTCCATCTGCCGAATGGCGGCACGGTCGGCGTGCACGAGGATTGCACCGAGCAGCGCAGACTGGCGCGGCAGCTCGCCTCCACCAAGCAGTTCCTGGAATCGGTGCTGGACAATGTGCCGGTCTGCGTGGCCGCCAAGAGCATCGAGGACGGCCGCTATATTTTCGCCAACCGCGCCTTCGAGGAGTTCTCGAGGATGTCGCGCGAGCGCATCGTCGGCAGCCATGCGCGCGAGATCTTCTCGCCCGTGACCGCGGCGAATATCGAAGCCACCGACAAGGCAGCGTTGGCCGCGCCGGGGACGAGCTATCGCAGCGAGCTCGTCGTCGAGCGCCGCGGCGAGAAGCGCATCCTGGCCTCGAACCGGGTGATCGCCCGCAATGAGAGGAACGAGCCCGAATTCCTGATCGCGCTGTTCGAGGACGACACCGAACGGCGTTCGCTGAGCTCCGAGCTCGAGAACACCAAGAAATTCCTCGAGCTCGTGGTCGACAACATCCCGGTCTCCGTGATCGTCGAGCGGGTGTCGGATGGCCGCTATATGCTTGCCAACCGCAGCGCCGAGATCGTCCTCAACCGCAAGCGGGAGGAGGTCACCGGCCTGACCTCGGCCGACATCTTCAATCCGCGCGAGGCCAAGCTGATCATCTCGCGGGACGAGGCGGCGATCAAAAAGGGCGGCCTCCTGATCGAGGAGCATCCGATCTCGACCAAGGATGGCTTGCGGCTGTTCCTGACCCGCCGCATGACGGTGCTCGGCGACAAAGGCGAGCCGCAATATCTGATCAAGACCCACGAGGACGTCACCGACCGCCGGCAGACCGAATCGCGGATGGCCCACATGGCCTATCATGACGGCCTCACCGACCTGCCGAACCGCGCCGCCTTCCTGCAGGCGCTGAGCCAGATGATCGAGGCCTGCGAGAGCACCGGCGAGGAGTTCGCCGTGCTCAACGTCGACCTCAAGGGCCTGAAAGAGATCAACGACGTCTTCGGCCATGCGATCGGCGACAAGCTCCTGGTCGAGGTCGCGCACCGCGTCCAGGATGCTGCGCGCGGCGGTGTGGTGGCGCGGCTGTCGGGCGATGAGTTCGGCCTGATCATCGACGGCAAGCAGCCCGAAGCCGGCCAGGCGCTCGCCGAGCAGCTGGCCGAAGCGATCGCCGCTGAGTTCCAGATCGACGGCAAGCCGATCCGCACCGCGCTGACCACCGGCATCTCGGTGTTCCCGCACAACGGTTCCGACGGCGCCTCGCTGCTCGCCAATGCCGGCGCCGCATTGTTTCGCGCCAAGGCCAAGTCGCGCGGCAGCATCACCTTCTATCAGCCGGAAATGGATCAGCAGATCCGCGATCGCCGCGTGCTGCACCAGGAGCTCTCGGTCGCGATCAGGAACGGCGAGCTGTCGCTGTACTTCCAGCCGCAGGCCGCCTCCGGCCCCACGGTCGATTCCAGCGAGATCATCGGCTTCGAGGCGCTCGCGCGCTGGCATCATCCGGTACGTGGCTTCGTCCCGCCGAGCGAATTCATTCCGCTCGCGGAGGAAAGCGGCCTGATCGTCGAGATGGGCGAGTGGATCCTGCGGCAGGCCTGCCGCGAGGCCGCGTCCTGGCCGAAGCCGCTCCAGATCGCCGTCAACCTGTCGCCGGCGCAGTTCGTGCACGGCGATCTCGTCGCGCTGGTGCATTCGATCCTGCTCGAGACGGGGCTTGCCCCCGACCGGCTCGAGCTCGAGATCACCGAGGGCGTGCTGATCGAGGACTTCGACCGCGGTCTTGGCCTCTTGCGCCGGCTGAAGGCGCTCGGCGTGCGCATCTCGATGGACGATTTCGGCAGCGGCTACTCCTCGCTGAGCTATTTGCAGGCGTTCCCGTTCGACAAGATCAAGATCGACCGCGCCTTCGTCATGAATCTCGGCCGCAACCCGCAATCGGCGGCGATCGTGCGCGCGGTGATCGATCTCGGACACGGCATGAACATGTCGATCGTGGCCGAAGGCGTCGAGACGCTGGAACAGCTCGGCTTCCTCGCCGAGGAAGGCTGCGATTCGGTTCAGGGCTATCTGCTCGGCAAGCCGATGCCGATCGAAAAGTATGATGAGCTGGTCGGCCGCAGTAATGACAATGTCGTGGAGTCAGTGCGCAAGATCGGGTAGGCGACAGCGCGCAAGGGGCGCGTGCCACCCACGACTTAAGCGCAATGGCGGACTACGATCTGGCGATCATCGGCGGCGGCCTGAACGGCGTGAGCTTGGCGCGCGATGCCGCCGGCCGCGGCCTGCGCGTCATCCTGTTTGAGCAGGGTGATCTCGGCGGCGCAGCGTCTTCGGCGACCTCCCGCCTCGTGCATGGCGACCTGGCCGCGCTGGAGCGGCGCGGTTTCCTGCGGGTCCGCGCAGCGCTCGCCGAGCGCGACGTCTGGCTTGATATCGCTCCACACCTGGTGCGTCCGATCAGGTTTGCGATTCCGGCCCATGCCAATGAGCGGCCGCCATTGTGGCTGCGCACCGGACTTTGGCTCTATGATCGGCTGGCAGGTCGAGCCCGCCTGCCGGGCGCTACCACGCTGGATGTCACGCACCATCCGGTCGGCGATGCATTGAAGCGCCCGATCGGCACCGCGTTCGAATATTCGGACTGCCTGGTCGATGATTCCCGCCTGGTCGTGCTCACCGCCCTGGACGCCACCGAGCGCGGCGCCGAGATCCGCACCGGTGCGCGCTGCACCCGCGCCGACCGCGAGCGCGTCTGGCGGCTGGCGGTGATCGATCGCGGCCACCGCCGCGTCCTGACTGCTCGCGCGCTGGCGAGCGCCACCGGCGCCTGGAGCGCTTCGACCGCCGAGGCCGTGCTGCGCCAGCCGCCCCCGCGGCTGACCGTCCGGCGCGTCAGCCAGATCGTGGTGCCCCGCCTGTTCGATGTCGACGCCGTCTACGTGTTCCAGAACAGCGATGGCCGGCTGATCTTCGCGAGCCCCTATATGCGTGTGTTCACCCTGATCGGCAGCGTGGCCCATCCCTTTGTCGGCGATCCAGCGGTCGTGACCGCGCCGGCGGAGGACGTGGTCTATCTCTGCACGGCGGCCAATCGTTACTTCCGGCAGCAGATCCAGCCGGTCGACGTCGTCAGGATCATCGCCGGTGCGAACATGGCGCTGCCGCGCCGCGATCCAGGTGATATGGCCGGTGTGATGAGTTTCAGCGGAGGGCGCGGCAAGGCCCCGCTGCTCACGATGTCAGGCGGCGACGTCACCACGGCGCGGCGGCGCGCCGAGCAGGCAATATCACGGCTTGCGCGGGTCCTTCCGATGGGACGGCGCTGGACGGAAGCGGCGCCGTTGCCGGGCGGCGATTTCGGCTGGGACCAGTTCGATACCAAGGTCGAGGCGGCACGCGAACGCTGGCGCTTCCTAAGCGAAATCGAGGCACAGCGGCTGGTCGGCGCCTATGGCTCCCGCCTGACCGACGTGCTCGGCGATGCCAAGACACGCGACGATCTCGGCCAGAGCTTCGGGCCAGAACTGACCGAAGCCGAGGTGCGCTACCTCATGACCAAGGAATGGGCGCGTTTCCCGGACGACGTGTTGTGGCGTCGCTCCAAACTGGGTCTAACCATGCCGCCGGAGGCGCGCGAGGCGCTGGCGGCGTTCATGGCGAAGGCGAGCGGGGCTGGCCACTCTGCCACAGTCAGCGACTGCAGCGGGGATAGCGAGGTCGCGAAGGTTGAGCCGCGCCCTCGCCGCCGCTAGCTTGCGGCCACGATTGCAACGCTCATCGGGACATGGCTGAGGACATCGCGAACATCGAGACGGCTGCCGCGCCGGTCAAAGCCGCAGCCCTGCCGGAATTGGCGCAGCCGCTGCTGCGTATCGAGGGCGTGGTCAAGAGCTTTGGCGGCTTCCGCGCCGTCGACGGCGTCTCGCTCGATATCCGCGCCGGCGAGTTCTTCGCGCTGCTCGGACCCTCTGGCTGCGGCAAGACCACGCTGCTACGCATGCTTGCAGGCTTCGAGGCGCCGGACGAGGGGCGCATCCTGCTGGCAGGCGAGGACATCGCGCAGGCGCTGCCGCATCAGCGGCCGGTCAACATGATGTTCCAGAACTACGCGCTGTTTCCGCATTTGTCGGTGCGCGACAACATCGCCTTCGGGCTGAAGCGTGCCGGCATGGCGCGCGCCGAGATCGCCGCGCGGGTCGCCGAGATGGTGGCGCTGGTGAAGCTGGAGGGGCTGGAGAAGCGCAAGCCGGACCAGCTCTCCGGCGGTCAGCGGCAGCGCGTGGCGCTGGCCCGCTCGCTGGCGCGGCGGCCGCAGGTGCTGCTGCTCGACGAGCCCATGGCGGCGCTCGACAAGAAGCTGCGCGAGAGCACGCAAGTCGAGCTGATGGAGCTGCAGCGGCGGCTGGGGCTGACCTTCATCATTGTCACCCATGACCAGGACGAGGCGATGACGGTGGCTGGCCGGATCGGCGTCATGCAGGCCGGCCGGCTGGAGCAGGTGGCGAGCCCGCGGCTGCTCTATGAGGAGCCGGTGTCGCGCTGGATCGCGGAGTTCGTCGGCGACATCAACCTGTTCGAGGGCGAGGTGAAGACGCGGGCGATGCACCGCCTGGCGGTCACGACGCGCGATGCCGGCGAGCTCGTCGCCACCGAGCCGCGACGCGCGGTGGTCGGCACCAAAGTGTGCGTCGCGATCCGCCCTGAAAAGATCAGGCTGGCGCGCCGCGGCCCTGCGAGCGACGCCGCGACGGGGCATGCGATCAATCGGATGGAGGGCGCCATCCTTGACGCCAACTATCTCGGCGGCACCACGATCTACAAGGTGAAGCTCGACAGCGGCCCGGTGGTGCGCGCAGCCGTTGCCAACACGGCACGGCTCGACACCGACGGCTATGGCGTCGGTCAGCGCGTGGTCGTCTGGTTCACGCCTGACGATTGCGTGGTGCTCGACCGATGAGCGCGCGCCGAATTTTCTCCCGGCCGGCGCGCCTGGCGGCGATCGCGCCCTATGTCTGGATGGTGCTGTTCTTCCTGGTGCCGTTCGGCTTCGTCCTCAAGATCAGCCTGTCGCAGACCGAGATCGCGCAGCCGCCCTATACGCCGGTGTTCGATCTCACGGCCGGCTGGGCAGCGCTTCAGAATGCCTTCGCCGCGCTGTCGCTGGACAACTTCCGTTTGCTGCTGTCGGACAATCTCTATCTGCTGTCTTACTCGCGCAGCGTCGTCGTTGCGGCTGTTGCAACTGCGATCCTGCTTTTGATCGGCTATCCCATCGCCTATGGCATGGCGCGACTGCCGCAGCGCTGGCAGGGCATCGCGATGATGCTGGTGATCGTGCCGTTCTGGACCTCGTTTCTGATCCGTATCTATGCCTGGATCAATATCCTGCAGCATGACGGCCTGCTCAACCAGATCCTGTTGGCGTTGCATCTGGTATCGACGCCGGTCGTGTGGCTGTCGACCGACACGGCGATGTATCTCGGCATCGTCTATTCCTATCTGCCGTTCATGATCCTGCCGCTGTTCGCGACGCTGTCGAAGATGGAGCCGGCGCTGGAAGAGGCGGCGGCCGACCTCGGCGCTGGCAGGTGCGAGACATTCTGGCTCGTGACCTTCCCGCTGTCGCTGCCGGGCGTCGGCGCCGGCTGCCTGTTGTGCTTCATCCCGATCGTCGGCGAGTTCGTGATCCCCGACCTGCTCGCCGGCTCGCAATCGCTGATGATCGGGCAGACACTGTGGCTCGAATTCTTCAGCAACAAGGATTGGCCGGTGGCCTCCAGCATCGCCGTGGTGCTGCTGATCGTGCTGCTCGCGCCGCTTCTGCTCTACGACCGCCTGCAGCGCCGGCAACTGGAGGAGCGGTGATGGGCATCGGCAGTCTTTCCTGGGCTACCCCCCTCCCTAGCCCTCCCCGACAAGGGGGGAGGGAACGCAGCGGTGCGAGTGGCGAGACCGTCGCGATGGTCAGTCAAAAACGGCTGGAGTTGGCCAATACCGCGCTCTGCGCGCAACGAGCGACGGCCTCTCCGTTTCCTCCCCCCTTGCGGGGGAGGGTCAGGGAGGGGGGTACCCAGGAAAGACTGCCGATGCGGACCAACCCCTCCCCGCAAGGGCGCGGGGAGCGAGAGAGCGTCGCTCGGAACAGGGCAGGGCGAGACCATGCCTAAACCCGTCCACCTCTCGCGCTTCAACATTGCCGCGCTCTCGCTCGGCCTGGCGTTCCTGTATCTGCCGATCCTGATCCTGGTGATCTACTCGTTCAACGACTCGCGCCTGGTCACGGTGTGGGGCGGCTGGTCGCTGCGCTGGTACCGCGAGTTCTTCAAAGACGGCGCCATGATCGATGCGGCCTTGATGAGCCTGCGCGTCGCGGTGGCCTCGGCCAGCATCGCGACAGTGCTCGGCACGCTCGCCGCGGTGGCGCTGTCACGCGGCGCTGGCTTTCGCGGCCGCATGCTGTTCTCCGGCATGCTTTATGCGCCGTTAGTCATGCCGGAGGTGATCACCGGGCTCTCGCTGCTATTGTTGTTCGTGGCGCTCAACGCCGAGCGCGGCTTCTGGACCGTCACGATCGCGCATACCACGCTGACCATGTGCTTCGTCGCCGTGGTGGTGCAGTCGCGCCTGGTCGCGCTCGACAAGAGCCTGGAAGAGGCCGCCATGGATCTCGGCTGCGATCCCTTGCGCGCCTTCGTGTTTGTCACCCTGCCGCTGATCCTGCCGGCGGTCGCGGCCGGCTGGATGCTGGCCTTCACGCTGTCGCTGGATGATCTCGTGATCGCGAGCTTCACCACCGGGCCGGGCTCGGCAACCCTGCCGATCCGAATCTATTCCGAGGTGCGGCTCGGCGTGAAGCCCGAGATCAACGCGATCTGCACGCTGGTGATCGGCCTGATCACGGTCTTGATCGTGGTGGCCTCGCTGGCCTCGAAACTGTCGAGCGAGCGCGGCGAGAGCGCGGCGCCGTTGTAGCCACGCCGTCATCGCGAGGAGCGAAGCGACGAAGCAATCCAGAGTGGCGTTCCTGGTCCTGGATTGCTTCGCTTCGCTCGCAATGACGAATGGTACGTCCTACGACTTCACCGCGCCGGCCGTGAGCCCGCCGACCATGTAGCGGCGGAAGGCGTAATAGACCGCGGCCGGCGGTAGCGCGTAGATGAAGCCGGTGGTCATGAGCAGCTCCCAGGGCGAATCGTCGGCGGCGAGGAAGTTGCCGAGCGCCACGGGCAGCGTGATCTCCTTGTCGTTCGACAAGAGCAGGAACGCGTAGAGATATTCGTTCCAGGCCAGCAGCACGGCATAGGTGCCGATCGCCACCAGCGACGGCATCATCAAAGGCACATAGACCAAGCGGAAGATCTGCAGCGGGCTGGCGCCGTCCATCACGGCGGCCTCGTCGAGTTCGACCGGCAGTTTGTCGGAGGCCTGCTTCAAGACCCAGATCGCGTAAGGCGATGCGATGGTCACCATGGCCAGGATCAGCGACCAATGATTATTCAGCAGGCCGTATTTGCCCATGGTGCGATACATCGGCACGGCAAGGAACGCGGCCGGGATGAAATAGGTGAACAGCGCGAGATTCATCACCATCCGGCTGCCGGGCACGCGCAGCCGCGAGATCGCGAACGCCGCGCAGGTCGCGATGATCAGCGTCAGCGCGCCGACGGTGGCGGCGATCAGCACCGAGTTGCCGAACTGCACCCAGAAATCGCGCAGGAAGTAGTGCTGCTGGTTAAACACGATCTCGAAATTGTGCAGGGTCGGATGGTCCGGCCACAACTTGCCGGAGAACGCGTCCTCCTTCGGCGAGATCGCGAACAGGAACATGTGGTAGATCGGAATCATGGTCCAGACGAAGACCGGGATGCCGATCAGCAGCAGCCGCGCCTCGGTGCCGATGTCGCGCCAGGTGATGTCGCGCCAGTTGATACCGCCAATGCCTGAGAGCTTCATCGGGACAGCCGTTTCATCATGAAATAGACCAGAGGCAGCACCAGCGGCATGGCGCAGACGATCGAAGCCATCGCCAGGCTGAGCTGATCGAGCCGCAGATAGCGGATGCCGAGCGTCGACAGCACATGCGTCAGGTCGGCCGGTCCGCCGCCGGTCAAGAGGTAGACGCTGTTGAAGTCGCCGAGCGTCCAGATCATCGAGAGCAGCGTGCAGGTGACGTAGAGCGTCTGCATCGACGGCCAGGTGATGTAGCGGAATTTCTGCCACCAGGTGGCGCCGTCGACTTCGGCGGCTTCGAACAGGTCGTTCGAGATCGCGAGGCGCCCGGTCATCAGGATCAGGGTCCAGAACGGCAGCGACTTCCAGATGTGGACGCCGATCGCCATCGTCAGCGCGATCGCCGGATCGTTCAGCCAGTTCGGACCGTCATCGCCGGTGAACTGGAATATGAGCTGGTTGATGACGCCCCATTCCGGATTGAACATGAAGCGCACCGACAGGATGGTCGGAATCGACGGCACCGCCCAGGGCAGGATGAAGATCACCGAAAGCCACCTGATCCAGCCGCGCTGCTGCACGAAGAAGCCGGACAGGAATAGCGCGATCAGCATTTTGAAGTTGATGCCGAGAACCAAGAAGATCAGCGTGTTGACGGCGGCGCGGGCGAAGATCGGATCGTTGAACAGCGCGACATAGCTCGCGGGCTGGCGCGCCAGCCACAGGCCATAGCCGACCGGATAGACCACGAAGGCGAGGAACACGAGCAGATAGGGCGCCAGCATCACGATGCCCCAGACCTGCGGCATCGTCAGCCGAGGGTTGGGTGGTGCGACGGCTATCGCCTTATCGGGTGCTGAGAGCGTGATCGCCATGTCGGTTACTTTCTAACGCTGCTGCTGCAGTGACAGTGTCGTCCCGGCGAACGCCGGGACCCATACGCCGCGGCGCTCGTATTGAAAGACGCTGTTCAACGACTTTGCGTCAACACGACGGCCGGTGGTTATGGGTCCCCGCTTTCGCGGGGACGACGCCGGTACAAACCAATGCACAGTTGAATCGCTGTCCCTAACCCGCGACCTCCTTGATGCGCGCGATCAGCTCGTCGACGGCCTTGTCGACCGGCACCTTCTCGCTGACCACGCGATTCATCGCCTTGGCCCAGACGTTCTCGTTGTTGAGAATCGTGAACTTGTAGTTCTTGGTGAAGTCGAACGGCGAGGTGCCGCCGGTGAACTGGGTGTAGACCGCCTTGCGATGCCGGTCCGCCTGCCAGAACGGGCTCTTCTGTCCGGCGATCGTCACCGGGAACCAGCGTCCCAGCGCGCCCTCGACATACGGCCCAAGGTTCTCTTCCTGCATCAGGAACTTGATGAACTCCTTGCCCTGCTCCTTGTGCTTGGCATTGGCGAAGATCAGGCCGGTCTTGACGTCGGAGCGGTATTTGATCGGCGTGCCGTCGGGCTTGTTGGGGAAGGACGCGGTGATGATGTCCTCCTCATAGGCCTTCTTGCCGGCTGCGCGCTGCTCGGGCGTCAGAGCGGGGTTGGTCGAGTCCTCGAACCACTTGGCCGCGATCGAGATCGTGAAATTGTGGGTCATCACGATCGTCTTGTTGTGGAACGCGACGTTGTTGTCCGGGTCCTTCCAGGTGGTAGAGGAGGGCGGCGTGCAGCCTTTGATGTAAGTGTCGGTGTAGTCCTTCAGCGCGTGGATCAGGCCGTCGCGCACCTTGGGATCATCGACCAGCAGCTTGCCGTCGTCGTCGACCAGCTTGACATTGTAGGCGTCCATGAAGGTGTAGAACGACTGGAAGGAGTCGGTGGATTCCACGCCCATCGGCTGGCCGACGCCATAGATGCGCTCGCGGGTCGCTTTGCGGATTCCCGGCTGCACCTTGTCGCACCAGAACGACCAGTAATCCTCCCACTTGGTCGGGATGTCGCTTTCCTTGTATCCGGCCTTCTCAAGCAGATCCTTCCAGATCTGCACATGCATGCTTTGCTGCTTCAGCGGAAAGCCGTAATAGGCCTTCTTCTTGGTGACATTGTTGTAGAGATAGGCGGTCTCGATCGTGTTGGGCGCGAAGGCCGATTTCATCGGCTCCAGGATGTCGCTGAGATCCTCGAGCTTGCCCTCATAGGCCCATTTGCCCTGCGCCTGCACGTCATAGGTGTCGGCATAGGCGACATCGGGCACGGTGCCGGAATCGAGCGCTGCGACCGTTTTCGGAATCATGTCCTGGATCGCATATTGCGACAGCTCGACCTTGATGCCGGTCTTCGCCTCGAACTTCTTCACGACGTTGAGCAGGGCATCGTCTTCGGACTTGTAGAAGCCTTTGCCCCACCAGACGGTGATGGTGTCCTGGGCGATGGCCGGTGCCGCAACGCAAAAGGATCCGGCAGTCGCAACTGCCAAGATCAGCGCACCCATTCCTCTGGATTTCACGCGTGTCTCTCCCTGTTGGCCGATCATTGTCCGACCGGTTTGAGGTCGGGACAGTAGCGCAGGGAACTGGGCCGATCTAGCAGGATATTCTACGAAATAGGTCGTGTGGACTGCGTCGTCGCGCCGCGCCGCGTTGGTTAATTCGGCTTGTTCTGGTCGCTCGCGGACGGCGTCTCGCTCGGGGTCGGCGTCGGGCTCTCCTGCGGCGTCGGCGCCGGCTTCAAGCCCCCGGTGAAGCGCTCGAGCACCGAGCGCACCGCGTCGCGGGTCTTTTTGTCCTTGACGGCGTCGAGCAGCGGCGCTGCCGCCGGGGCGCGGCGGATCAGGCTTTCCGGGTCGGGAAAGATCAAGGGATCCTCCCACGGCCCCTGCACCACGAAGGGCAGCTCGAACGTGCTGCCGCCATTGGCGGCCTGCGGCAGGCTGGCGACGCCTTTGAAATCATATTCGCGCGTCGGCACCGAGGCGGTGCCGGTCATGGTGATACGTGCCGTCGGCCCCTCGACGCGGATGTCGTCGGCGGTGGCGACGCCGTCGGAGAATTTCACTGCAACGGTGAGGTTTTCGTAAGGCGTCGAGCCGGAGCGGAAATTACCGCTGCCGGACAGCGGGCGCCGCTCCAGCCGCTTGAGCAGTTGCTCGACATTGAAGCCGGAGATCGCGCCGTCATGGCCGTTCAACGTGGCAGTGCCGTCAAGCGACTGCGCCAAGCCGAACGGGCTCGAGCCCGATGCGGTCAGCGAGACGTTGAGATTGCCGCGGCCTGAGAGCGAGGAGACGCCGAACAGCTCGCCGGCGCAGGCCTGCAGGTCGACATCGGTGAATTGCAGCTCGGCCTTGACGTCGGCCACGGTGTCGGCGCGCGCAACGCCGAACGAGCCGCGCACGATGCCGCCATACATCTGCGCCTCGCCGACCGAGAGCGCCAGCACGCCGTTGCGCAAGTTGGCGCCGAACGCGGTGCGGCCGAGCCTGGAGGAGCCGATCGTGACCCTGGCCGCCGACAGGCGCATGTCGAGATCCGTGGTCGACAGCGCCTTGAGGTCGAACATCTGCCGATTCCAGTCGCGCGCGCCGTTGGCGAGCAGGCGGAAGGTCGAGATGTAGGGCGTGAAATCGAGCGCATCGGCCGCAAGCGTCGCCTGCAAGGTCTGGCGGCCGTTATTGGTGTAGGTCATCACGCCCTCGGCGGCGTTGCCGTCGAGTTCGACATTGACGTTGGTCAGCGCGATCGAGGCTCCGACGACATTGGCGCGCGCGCGCAGCGCGAAGCGGCCGAAGCCGCCGGCACCGAGCGGGGTCTGTCCTGTCCAGCGCAGCGCCTCGCGCAATGACGGACTGTCGACGGTGACTGTGCCTTCCATCACGGCGCTGGTGCGGTTGGCGACGGTACCATCGAAAGCGAGCTTCAGCGGCGGGCTCGCCAGCCGCATCTTCAGCCCCGAGCGGTCGCCGGACAGCGCCGCGAGGAAGTCGCTGACGCTGACCGAGCCCTCGATGCGCTGGCCGCGCCAGTCGAACTGTCCAGTGGCGGCGAAGGAGCGCGAGATCGAGGGCCAGGCGAGCGAGAGGTCGATGTCGTCGAGCTTCTCGGCGGCCTGTGTGCCGGTATCCTCGAAGGCAAGGATGCCGTCCTGGATCCGGATCTCCGAGAACGACATCTGGTTCTCGGCGCCGGGGCGCATGGTCCGTGCGATGGTCTGGATGAAAGGCGTCCAGTTGCTGACGCCGTCGGCTGCGCGCACGACGTTGATCTGCGGCCGCAACATCATCACGTCGGCGATTTCGAAGCGCTGCAAGAGCAGCGGCAGCAGGCGCAGATTGGCGGTCAGCACGTCGACGCGCAGCGCAGGGTCCGCGGTGCCGCCGCCCTTCAGGCCGACATCGTGAAAGGACACATAGCTGCCGGGAAACACCGAGACGTCGATATTGCCTTTGACGACGAGATCGAGCCCGGTCACGGTGCGGATCTGGGCCTCGATCGCGCTGCGCAGTGCGTCGCGGTTGACGAGCCAGGAACTTGCCACCAGGCCAGCCACGGCCAGCCCAAGCAGCGCCGCGATCGGCGTCCCGAGGCGCCTCATTCCTTGGGCCATGGTCACGGACATATCGTGGATGTCGTTGGGGTCGCTGGTTCCTGAAGACGGGCAGGGTTCGCCGAAATCCCGTGCCAACATCAACAACTTGATGGGTTTTCTTGACGCTTTCAAGGCTGTGCCGCAGGTAGGACGGGATTGCGGCGGCAGCCTATTGTCGCACCGGAACATCCCGGTACGAAGCATCCATGCGCGTGCTTAAAGCGCGCCTTGCGGGCACGCACAAGGGGAAAGCCGCGCCCACGGAGCGCCGCATTGACGCATTGCGAAGATTTCGCCTAATAATCCGATCGCTCTCGGCCGTCAGCCGTTCTTTGCATCAGGTCATTTCCGCATGAACAAGGTCTATCCCGACGCCAAATCGGCCCTCGCCGGCCTGCTCAAGGACGGCATGATGATCATGTCAGGCGGTTTTGGCCTCTGCGGCATCGCCGAGACGCTGTCGGACGCGATTCGCGATTCCGGCGTGAAGAACCTGACCGTGGTGTCCAACAATGCCGGCGTCGACGGCATCGGGCTCAGCCGGCTCCTGGAGACGCATCAGATCAAGAAGATGATCTCGTCCTATGTCGGCGAGAACAAGCTGTTCGCCCAGCAATATCTGGCGGGCGAGCTGGAGCTGGAATTCTGTCCGCAGGGAACCCTCGCCGAGCGCATTCGCGCGGGCGGCGCCGGCATCCCGGCCTTCTACACCAAGACCGGCGTCGGCACGCTGGTGGCTGAAGGCAAGGAGATCAAGGAATTCGACGGCGAGAAATACCTGATGGAGCGCGGCCTGTTCGCCGATCTCGCCATCGTCCACGCCTGGAAGGGCGATACCGCCGGAAATCTCGTCTATCGAAAGACCGCGCGCAACTTCAATCCGATGATGGCGACCGCGGCCAAGATCACGGTGGCCGAGGTCGAGCATCTGGTGCCGGCGGGCGAGATCGACCCCGATCACATCCACACGCCCGGCATCTTCGTGAAGCGCATCGTCGAGGTCGGAACGGCGCTCAAGCGCATCGAGCAGCGCACCACGCGCAAGCGCGAGACCGCGGCTGCGCCTGCCGGAACGGGAGAGGAAGTCTGATGGCCTGGACCAGAGAGCAGATGGCCGCGCGCGCGGCGAAAGAGTTGCGCGACGGCTTCTACGTCAATCTCGGCATCGGCATCCCGACGCTGGTCTCGAACTTCATCCCGCCGGGTGTCGACGTCGCGCTGCAGAGCGAGAACGGCATGCTCGGCATGGGGCCTTTCCCCTATGAAGGCGAGGAGGATCCCGACCTCATCAATGCCGGCAAGCAGACCGTCACCGAGCTGCCGATCACCAGCTACTTCTCGTCGGCGGATTCGTTCGGCATGGTGCGCGGCGGCCATATCGATCTGTCCATCCTTGGCGCCATGCAGGTGGCCCAGAACGGCGATCTCGCCAACTGGATGATCCCCGGCAAGATGGTGAAGGGCATGGGCGGCGCGATGGATCTCGTCGCCGGCGTCAAGCGCGTCGTGGTGGTGATGGAGCACAGCGCCAAGGACGGCCCGAAGCTGCTGAAGAAGTGCACGCTGCCTTTGACCGGCGAGCGTGTCGTCGACATGGTGGTGACGGATCTCGCCGTGTTCACCATCGACAAGCACGGCAATGACGGCATGGCGCTGATCGAGCTGGCCGACGGCGTCACGCTCGACGAGGTGAAGGCCAAGACCGAGGCCGAATTCCGCGTCGCGTTGAAGAACACCTAAGCCCGGCCGAATGTTGTTTCGGGGGATGTGGATCGAACCCCGAACGTCCATTCCGCAACGCGCCTCCTCACGCATTTCGACCTGACGCAGGATCGCCGCGCGGCTTTCCTGCGCACAGGCGCATCGTGGCTGCGCGGCCGCTGCGCTTGCAAGTGGGCGCATCTCCCGAATTTGCAGACGTAGAACCTCCCTCGCAAAAATGCTCGCCGACGCTGACGCAGCTCGGCGGGTCCGCGATCATGTCATTCCTGATCGCTTGCCGACGACGTCCATGTGGTGGCAGTATTGCCTCGTACGGTGCAAGATCGGACATCAGGGCCAGATGCAGCGGATCAGGATTTGGGTCTATGACGGCATTCTGGCCTCCAGCGTCGCCGGCGTGATCGACGTGTTCATGGCCGCCAATGCCGTGTGGGCCGAAAGAAACGGCCGCGGCAAGGCGCCACCGCTGCAGTGGCGGATCGAGTCGCTGGATGGCAAGCCGGTGCAAACGGCATCGGGCCAGCTCGTGAGTGCCGATGCCCCGATCAATGCGAGAGCCGCCGCGGATGCGATCGTCGTGCCGGGGCCGTTCGTCGTCGACCTCGAACGCTTCTTCGCACGAACGGACATATTGAAGCCGCTATGCGCCGCGCTACGCCGCCAGCATGAACGCGGTACGCTGCTGGCCTCCTATTGCACCGGCAGTTTCATTCTGGCCGAGGCGGGCTTGCTCGACGGTGGAGTGGCCACCACGCATTGGGCCAGGGCCAAGATTTTTGCCAAGCGCTACCCGGATATCGACTTGCGCGTGTCGGAGATCTTGACCGAGCAGAACAACATTCTCTGCAGCGCTGCCGTCACCACCTCGCTCAATCTCGCTTTGCGCATCGTCGAGAAGTTCGTGGGCCGGCAGATCGCGGAGGATATCGGGCGGATCATGCTGATCGACAGCAATCGTGTGCCGCAATCGTCTTACGCGATCATGCCGGAGGAGGCTGGGCATTCGGATGCGCTGGTCGCGCGGGCCCAGCGCTTCATGGAGAAATCGCTGCGGCAGGGATTCAACCTGGCCGAACTGGCGCGTCATTTGTCCGTCAGCGAGCGTACGCTTAACCGACGCTTCAAGCTGGCGGTCGGCGTGGCGCCGCTGCAGTACCTGCAGACTTTGCGTGTCGACGTCGCCAAACGGCTGTTGCAGCAGGGGCGACTGACCGTGGATGCGGTCGGCGAGCGGGTCGGCTATCGTGATCTCTCCACGTTTCGCCGGCTGTTCAGGCGCCAGACCGGGCTTTCGCCGCGCGATTACCAGCGCCGGTTCTTGCACCGGACCAGGCTCGGCGGCGTATCCGATGCAGGCCGAGCCGCCGGCTGAGCGCGCAGGGGCTGTCCGATTTTCCTCGAAAAGTGGCGATACTGCCACTGCCGACCTGACAATGCCGCGCTTACACCTTCTCGCGTCAACTAACCGAGAGGTCAGCCATGCCGATGATCGACGTCATCATTCCCGAAGGTGCGCTCGAGCCCGAAGCCGAGGAGCGGCTGCTCAAGGAGCTCGGCGACATCCTGATCGGGCACGAGGGCTTCAGTCCCGACAACAAGGTCGCGCAAAGCGTCACGGTCATATTCCTGCATCGACCGGCAGCCGTCTTCGTTGCGGGCGCGCGTTCGGCGAAGCCGCGCTATCGCATCGTTCCGACCGTGCCTGAAGGTCAATATACCGAAGCCTCGCGGGCGGCGCTGGTCAAAGACGTGACGGAGGCCGTAGTGCGCGCGGAAGGCGGCAGCTACGAGGACGTTGCGCCCCGGGTATGGGTATTTCCGAGCGAGATCCCTGATGGCCAGTGGGGGAGTCGCGGCGTGATCCGCACGCTGCCGGAGATTCAGGCCTTCATTGCCGGTGAGCATGAGCGGTCAGTTGGAGTGCAGCGTCTCGCCAGGCGCAGGCGCGTCAAGGCGTTGCAGATCCTCGAAGGCGCGCTCGACGCCGCCCGCAACGGCTTGGCGGCGGATTAGACGGGAGCGATCGCCGACCGGGATGGATCAGTTCCTGCTGCTACAATTGAGCGAACGATAGGGACTTCCCGATCTTGCGCGCGATCCTGCCCTTCCAGGATGGCTGTTCGCGCACCAGGCGAAAGCCGAGATTGGCCGGCGGCGCGCCGCTGGCGCAGCCGCCGGCGCGCGCATCGCGGATGAAGTCGGTGACGTAGGCGCGATGCGCTCCCTCGGCGAGGCGGACGCCGCAATTGGGCCTGGTCCTGATGATGGTCCCGGTCTCATCCAGCTCGCTGCGGTCGAAGCAGGTCGAGGTCCATTCCCAGACATTGCCGGCGAGATCGGCGACGCCGTTCTCATTGACGCCGAACGCGCCGAAGCTGCGGGTGGCGCTGTCGGCCTCGGTCGCGGTTTCGCGCTCGTAGCGCGCGATCCAGCGTCGCGAAGGATCATCGGCGTCGGCTGCAAGCCCGTCATCGCGGAGTCTGCTGCCGGCGGCGAAAGCCCATTCGACATCGCTCGGAAGCCGATAGGTCTCGCCGGTCCGCTGCGACAGCCAGGCCGCATAGGCGGTGGCGTCGTGCCAGCTCACCTGCACAGCAGGACGGTCGAGCGCCACCGCGACATCGCTCTGCAGCGGCCGGCAGGCGCGATCCTCGACACAGGCCTGATAGTCGGCCGCACTGACCTGGTGCCTCATGATGGCAAGCGGTCGCTCGAGATGCGTGGTGAGGAGCCGCGGCGTCGCCGGACGCCCGGCGCGGGTGAAGTCGCCGGCCGGCCGATAGGTGAAACTGCGCGGAGCGAGTTCGATCAGCGCCGGCGCACCGGCCACATCGCTCGGCCCGGTGGCGATGCCGCCGACCAGAGGAGTCATCGCCAGCGGACCGGCCAGACCGGCCGCACAGGCGAGCGCGAGCTTGAACTTGAAGGCGAGCAGCATGGTGCTCTCCGACTGAAGGGAAACGCGGGCTGATGTAACGGATCGGGGTGTTTGCGGTCGTCGGCCGCAGCGTCCCGATGCAAGATCGCATGGAGGCGTCGCGGCTGACGACAGAAGGCAGGAAGGGCGGGTGCGGCGAAGCCGAAAGCAGGAATAGCAATTCGCCGCACGCGTAGCTATGGGGCGCGATCGCGCCGTCAGTTGGTCGGAATCTCCGCGGGTGCCTTCACCTGCGTCATCAGGTCGTCATTCCACTTGCCTTCGACCTTGAAATGCGCGGTGGCACCGAGATCGGCCGCCTCGATCAGGTTATGCGTGACATAGGCGTAGATGCCGGGCTGCAGGAATTTGTACAGCGCGGCCCCCGCCGACCCGCCACGGATGAACCAGGTCTCCAGTCCGGTTTCCGGCGGGTTGGAGAACTTGCCGGTCTCCCAGACATAGTCGCCATGGCCGCCGATCAGATGCGGGCGGCTGTCGCGATTGGCCTGCGAGTGCACGATCAGCACGTTGTCTCCGACATTGGCGGTCAGCGCGTTCTTACCGGTGAGCGCGCCGACCTTGCCGTTGAACACGACATGGGTCGGGATCAGCTTGCGCATCACCTCCTCGGTGTCGGCATAGGCTTCGCCGGGCGAGTCGTAGGGCTTGAAATTGCCCTTCTCGTCGCGCGGCACGTAAAGGTCCTGCTCGCCGATATAGTAGACCTTATCATAGCGCAGCGCGTGCCCATGGCCGTCGTTCAGCCCGTCGCGCGGCAGCACCATCACGGCGCCGTTCATGCCGGACACGACATGCCAGGGGATCATCGGGCCGCCCGGTGCGCAATGATTGACGAACACGCCGGTGCGCGTTGCCTTCCAGCGCAGCACCACCTGCTCGCCGGGATTGATCAGGGTCAGGCCGCCGCCACCGAGCGCACCGGTCGCCGCGTGGAAATCGATGTTGTGCGGCATGGTGTTGCTGGCGGGATTAACCAGGGTCACCTCGACATAGTCACCCTCGTGCACGACCATCAGCGGTCCCGGCATCGAGCCGTTGAAGGTCATGGCCTGGAAGGTGGTGCCCTTCTCGTCGATTACCATCTTCTTCTCCTGGATCACGAGCTTGAACTCCATGATCTTCGGACCCTGCTTGGTGGCCTGCTCGTGCGGATGCACGAAGGGCGGCGCGACCAGCTCGACCTTCTGGCGCGGCAGCTTGAGATCCTCAGCAATCGCGGGCGTCGCCAGCATCATGGCTGCGACGGCTGCGCTGATCATGACGGCCCTGCGGGTAAACATGTGATGCTTCTCGATGTGAGATTTGTATCCCGTCGCAATCATCATGCACGCATCCAGGGCAAGCATGTTTGCGCTGCAACAAGCTTTCGGCGGTTTGAGCGCGTGCGTTCTGCTGGCCAACCTTCCGGACAATCGGGAGTTTGATCGAGCGCAAGGTGCTCGCGGCCAATTGCGAGTAGTTGGCATCACGGCGCATCGCGATGGGCGCCTGTTTCGATCTTTAAGGGCAGGTTCGAGGATGAGAGCAGATCTGGCGGCCGTTTACGGGCAGGAGCGGCTTCCGCGCTACACCAGCTATCCCACCGCGCCGCATTTCTCGGCCGCCGTCCAGCCCGCCAGCTATGCCGCGTGGCTGAAGGCGATACCGGAACAGGCGACCGCATCGCTATACCTTCATGTGCCGTTCTGCCGGTCGATGTGCTGGTACTGCGGCTGCAACACCATGGTGGCCAAGCGCGATGAGCCGATCGCCGTCTATCAGTCGGCGCTGCGCTGCGAGGTCGAGATGGTATCACGCCAGATCGGGCGCAGGCTCGCGGTCGGGCACATCCATTTCGGCGGCGGCACGCCGACCATCATGGCGCCCGAGGCGTTCGTCGACCTGATCGGCGCCCTGCGCCACGCCTGCTCCGTGCAGCCCACCGCGGAGATCGCGATCGAGATCGATCCGCGCACGCTGACCGCTGACATGATCGGGGCGCTCGGGCGCTCCGGCGTCAATCGCGCAAGCCTCGGCGTGCAGAGTTTCGATCCCGTGGTCCAGCAGGCGATCAATCGTGTGCAGAGCTTCGAGCAGACCGGGGCGGCGACGACCGGGCTGCGAGGGGCGGGAGTCGGTGGCATCAACTTCGATCTGATCTACGGGCTGCCGCATCAGACCGTGGCCTCATGCCTCGAGACCGTGCGGTGCAGCCTCGAGCTGCGCCCGGAGCGCTTCTCGGTGTTCGGCTATGCGCATGTGCCGGCGTTCAAGCCGCACCAGCGCAAGATCAACGAGCTGTCGCTGCCGGACAGCCTGGAACGTTATGATCAGGCCTGCGCGATCGGCAATGCGCTGAAGCAGGCCGGTTACGTCCAGATCGGGCTGGATCATTTCGCGCTTCCTGATGACGCGATGGCGATCGCTTTCCGTCAGGGGCGCCTGCACCGGAATTTCCAGGGCTACACCACCGACAGCAACGAGGTGCTGATCGGCCTTGGCGCCTCGGCCATCGGGCAGTTGCCGCAAGGTTACGTCCAGAACGAGGTGCAGGTCCGCGCCTATTCGCAGGCGATCGCGGCCGGTCGGTTCGCCACCGTGAAGGGCTATGCCCTGACCGACGACGACCGGCTGCGCGCTGATATCATCGAACGCATCATGTGCGACTATGGCGTCGATCTCGAGGCCGTCTGCAAGCGCCATGGCGCGAGGCCGGAGCAGATGCTCCGATCGGCGCCGCGGCTGCAGGCGCTGATCTCCGACGGCGTGGTCGAGCTCAATGGTGCCTCGCTTGCGGTCCGCGAAGGCTCGCGATTCCTGGTGCGCAGCGTCGCCGCCGCCTTCGATGCGCATCTCGATGCGGCGCAACGGCTGCACAGCCGCGCGGTGTAGGCCTACCTAATAAGTCTCTGTTACTCGCGGCGGAGCCGTCGAACCATCAAGTTGCAACGTAACCCTGACCTATCGTGCGCGCGCAATGGCAGTGTTTATAGCGATAGCTATCTCAACTCGGTTTCGGCTTGTCGAGCACAACTGACCGGTTTATTCTAATCGGTGGTTTTTAATTATTTGTTGAAAGCTCCATCCATAATAGGGAGGCCGCAATTATGGCCAGCTCGCCCGTTGGAAGCAAACCCTTTGGTCAAGCCCGGCTAATGCCTAATGGCAGCAGGTCCGCAGGCGTGACCGTCGACCATGTGAAGTCGATTTTTCCTACGTATTCTCAGAACAACGTAAAAAACGGGTACGAAATAATTGAAGCTGAATTTGAGCGACAGGTGAATCGGCTTGCGGTGAACGGGACAAAACTGACGGGCGACCAGGTTGAATCTCTACGCCATTTTACTTATGCGACCGTTCGTGCGGAGAATGACAAGTTTCTTCCAAAGTACGATGAGACGTCTAATCAGTCGAATACCTCATCACCTGGAAGTGCAAACATGACGCTATTCAAGTACGAGTACTTGAATCCAGGAGATTTCGTCAAAGTACCTTACAACAAGTACTACAGACGCTCGCTCGGAAATGAGTCGCTTTATGATGCGCAGACGTACCATGGTCGGGGTTACGTTCAGCTCACCGGCAAGGAAAATTATTCCCACTATGGTGCGCAGGCCGGAATACCTGGTCTGGTTGAAAATCCTGATCTTGCATCTTCGCCGAACAACGCTGCGAAACTCCTTGTTGCTTACATATTGGATAAGCGGAACCGGCAAAAGATATTAGATGCCCTCGCAGATGATCAACTCAGCGAAGCGCGCCGCGCCGTAAACGGAGGTCTCAACGGACTGAATCAGTTCAGACGCGCTTACAAGACTTTAAAAAGCGAGTACGTGAAACAGCTCGAGGGCATTGACCCGGGCCTGCGCGACAGAGTTCAACGGCAAATAGTCAATTCCGATAGCCATGTGCCTCCAGCCTGAGGTCCTGAAACAGCGTTGGCTCTCAGTTGATTTCGTAGATCTGGAGATGCATGGGTTGCGAATAAGGAGCCGCGCGCTCTGCAAGATCACCATCGTGTTCTTGCGGTCGGCAGGTCTGGCCCGAAATCCGCGCGATGTGCTAATGCGCGAGCTTGCTCTGCCGCCATTCCCGCGGCGAGGCGCCGTAGTGCTCGCGGAACGCCCGTCCAAAATGGGAGAGGTCGTTGAAACCCCAAGCAAAGGCGATCTCGCCAACCTGGCGGTGCGCCAGCATGGGCGAGGCGAGATCGCGCGCGCATTGTGCAAGCCGCTCCTTCAGCACGTGGCGCTGGAACGAGACCTCCTCGTCCGAAAGAAGATCGTTGATATAGCGCGGCGAGATGCCGAGCGCCGCGGCGGTGTCGGCAAGGCACAGCTCAGGATCGGCAAGATGCGCGCGGATATGGGCTTTGAGCCGGTAGAGCAGCGCTGCGCGATGGGTCGAGGCGGAAGGCCGCGCGGGCAGGCGCTCGGCGAGCGCCATCGCAACCAGGTCCACCGCCTGTTCGGACAGGCGCGTCGCCTGCTCGGGTGCGATGCTGTCTGCGCTTTCGCAAAGCCGATAGACAAAATCATACGCGAGCTTTGACAGCGGACGGTCAGGGCCGAAGCTGACGGCGGTCAGGGCCTCGGTGCCGCAGATGCAGCGGTGAAGCATGTCGCGCGGCACCTGCAGGATCGTTTGCGTGAAGGCGTGCTCGAAGCGCAGCTCGTAAGGACGTGTAGTGTCGTAGATCGCGAATTCGCCGGGGTGGATCACCGTCTCCCGGCCATCCTGTTCGACGCTGCCGCTCCCATGCTTGCCGAGCGCAATCAACACGAACTCCTCATGCGCACGCCCAATCCGCGCCGGCGTGCGGTAGACCCGCTGTTCGCACGATGACACCTCCGAGCAGGCAGCCCGGCCCAGTGCAGTGCGGCTCACTTCGCCGCGGAAGTTGCTGCCGAGCGAGGAGGTGCAATCGAGCCCGACATAGACATCGCAGACGATGTCCTGCCAGAGCGCCAGGCGACGGTATCCCGGCGTGGCATCGGTGGTGAAATGGATCGGCATCGCGCCTCCTTTCACATCGGCCAAAGGCAATATCCGTACCGCGCTTCTCACGCGCGCGGTGCCAGTGCCGCCGCGGTCGAATTCTTGTTCCGAGCCAGACGAGCGTCACGGCCCGACCTCCGGCAAAACAGACTGCAACGGACGCCGGCTCCGATCAACGGGAAACCGCCCGGCGCAACGGGCCGGCAAGCATGGAGGATAGCCGATGGGCATTTCGCATCCCAAGTACAAGGTGGCCGTGGTGCAGGCAGCACCGGCCTTTCTCGATCTCGACGGCTCCATCAAGAAGGCCATTGCGCTGATCGCGGAGGCGGCCGAGAAAGGTGCAAAGCTGATCGCCTTTCCAGAAGTGTTCATCCCCGGCTATCCCTGGCACATCTGGCTGGACTCGCCCGCCTGGGCGATCGGCCGCGGCTTTGTGCAGCGCTACTTCGATAATTCGCTCGCCTATGACAGCCCGCAGGCCGAGCAGCTGCGTTTGGCGGTCAAGAAGGCCAAGCTGACGGCCGTGATCGGTTTGTCCGAGCGCGACGGCGGCAGCCTCTATATCGCGCAATGGCTGATCGGGCCTGACGGCGAGACTATCGGCAAGCGGCGCAAGCTGCGCCCGACCCATGCCGAGCGCACGGTCTATGGCGAGGGCGACGGCAGTGATCTCGCCGTGCATGACCGGCCCGACATCGGTCGGCTCGGGGCCTTGTGCTGTTGGGAGCATCTGCAGCCGCTCTCCAAATACGCCATGTATGCCCAGAACGAGCAGGTTCATGTGGCCTCATGGCCGAGCTTTTCGCTCTACGATCCCTTTGCGCCGGCGCTCGGCGCGGAGGTGAACAACGCGGCCTCCCGCGTCTATGCCGTTGAGGGCTCCTGCTTCGTGCTGGCGCCTTGTGCCACGGTCTCCCAGGCCATGATCGACGAACTGTGCGACCGGCCGGACAAGCATGCGCTGCTACATGCCGGCGGCGGACATGCCGCGATCTATGGACCCGACGGCAGCTCGCTCGCGGAGAAGCTGGCTCCGGACGCGGAGGGCCTGCTGGTGGCCGAGATCGATCTCGGTGCCATCGGCGTCGCCAAGAACGCGGCTGATCCGGCCGGTCATTATTCAAGGCCCGACGTGACGCGGCTGCTCCTCAACAAGACACGGCTGAAGCGGGTCGAGCCGTTCGCGCTGCCGCTCGATGCGGTCACGCCGGACGAGGCTGAACCGTCGCAAGCGAAGTCCACCCAGGCCGCGTGAGGAGCCATGCCATGGAATCCGCTATTCCAGAGCATCTGAAGACCACCCGCTCACGCCATCGCCGCATTCCCGATGACTACGTCCCGCCATATCCGTCCTTCGTGGCGCGGCACAAGCCGAAGGTCGCCCGCGTCGTGATGGCCTATTTCGGCCTGCAATATCAGGGCGAGGCGCCGCCCGCCGCGGCAAGTGCGCTCGGCGACATCGCCGCGCGATTTGCGGATGCGCAGGGGCCGGCGCATTGGGACCGTGCGCAGTATTTCGATCAGGCCGGCTATTCGAACGTGGTCTCGGTCGCCTATTGGGACGATGCGGCCAAATTCGATACCTGGTTCGATGCCGCGCGCGAAGCTTGGACGGGCCGCGCGAACGGGATCGGGCGCTACATCGAGGTGCTGCGGCCGGCTGTGGCGCGTTACGAGACCCTGTTCTCCTCGCCAGACCGCGCCGAAGGTGTTGCTGTCATGGCGGAAGGCATGAGCGGCGAGGTGCAGGAGCACGCTTATTGGGGCGGCATGCGAGATCGCATTCCGCTGTCGCAAACCGACGAGATGGCGCCGGGCGGCAAGCCGGCACTCGAGCGCGACGGCTCGCGTTTGCGCATCGTCCCGCATGACAATCTCTGCCTGATCCGCTCCGGACAGGATTGGAGTGACACCGACGCGGCGGAGCGAAAACTCTATCTCGAGGAGGTCGAGCCGGTACTCCGCGAAGGCATGGACTTCCTGCGCGACGATGGCGTTCGGATCGGCTGCTATACCAATCGCTACATGCGCGTGCTCGGTGCCGACGGGAGCCCGACCGAAAAATCATACGGGCAGAGCTGGTGGCACAGCCTCGCCGCACTGGAGCGCTGGGCGGAATCGCACCCGACCCATGTCAGGATATTCGGGGCGGCGATGAAATACCTGTCGACGCTCGGGCCTGCGGCCAAGCTCAGGCTCTATCACGAGGTGACGGTGGCGGCTGCGGCTGAACAGTTCTTTGAATACCGCGACTGTCACGCGAGAACGGGAATGCTGGCGGCCGTGGCTGTCGACTGATCAAGGTCTGGCACGATGTGCGGCGGCGACTGTCCGCTATGGTAATCATTGATCGACCGGCCACGTCTTTCTCGGCGCGCGATGCAGCGGAACATTGCGCTAGCACAACCCGGCACCGGTCAGGTCGCACTACATCATGGGCAACATCTGACCGGCGAGAGCTGGCCGGTTCCCGAGAACTTAACGAGCGATGCAATGAATCCTCCACATCCGCGCCGCCAGCATGGCTGGACCATCCTGGCGAACGGCTTTCGTCCGTTCTTCCTGCTGGGAGCGATCCAGGCCGGGCTATCGATCCTGGTGTGGCTGCCGGTGTTCCATGGCGAGCTCAGCCTGACCTCGGCCTTTGCGCCGCGAGACTGGCACGTGCATGAAATGCTCTATGGTTACCTGCCGGCCATCATCACCGGCTTCCTGTTCACCGCGATCCCGAACTGGACCGGACGGCTGCCGCTCCCGGGTCTGCCGCTGCTGACCCTGGTGATCGCCTGGCTCGCCGGGCGACTGGCGGTGACCTTTGCTGCTGATCGCGCTGATCGGCGGCCGCATCACGCCGAGCTTCACCCGCAATTGGCTGGTGAAGGAGAATCCCGGCCGGCTGCCGATCCCCTTCGGCCGTTTCGACATCATCGTCATTCTGTTCAGCGCGCTGAGCCTGCCCGCTTGGATCGCAGCGCCCGGCAGCGCTTATACGGGCATGGCCCTGGCGCTTGCGGGCCTGCTGCATGTCGTGCGGCTGGCGCGCTGGGCCGGTGACCGCACGCTGCGCGAGCGCCTGCTCGTGATCCTGCATGTCGGCTACGCCTTCGTGCCGCTCGGTTTTCTGATCAATGCCGCTGCGGCGTTCGGTTTGGTGTTGCCGAGTGCCGGCGTCCATGCCTGGATGGTGGGTGCTGCCGGCATAATGACGCTCGCGGTGATGACGCGCGCCGCGCTCGGCCACACCGGCCGGCGCCTCACGGCTTCCGTCGCGACGCAGGTGATCTATGCCGGCATCATCATCTTGGCGCTCAGCCGGGTGGCGGCGATGCTCGCGCCCGATCAAAGCGACGCGCTGCTGCATATCGCCGCCTCCGCCTGGGTCGTCGCCTTCTTCGGTTATGCGCTGGCCTATGGCCCGCTGCTGCTCAGCCTTAGGGTTCGGGCGCTGGCCGTGCGCTCAGCCTAACCCTTGATTGCGCGCCAGCGCGCGCGAGAACACCACCTCCATCAAGGTGCCGGATCTCGGCGCCGCCTTGATGTGGAATTGCGCGCGGTTGGCCTCGACCAGCGCCTTCGTCAGCGACAGGCTGACGCCGGCGCTGTCGGCCGCCTGCTCGGAAGGCGCGTGCGAGCGGAACGGCTCCAGCGCCGCCGCGACCTCCTGATCATTGAGGCCATGGCCGGTATCGCGCAGGCGCAGCACCACCTCGCCGAAATCGGACATCGCCGTGGAGACGATGACCTGGCCGCCGGGATTGGCAAGCGCGATCGAGGTCGAGATCAGGTTCAGCGTGATCTGGCGCAGCGCGCGCGCGTCCGCCACCACCGACGGCAGCCCATGCGACAGCGAGCTGCGGATGATGATGCGCGCGCGATTGGCATGCGGCTGCATCATCGCGACGCAGCTTTCGACCAGCTCGTTGAGGTTCTGGTTGCTGAAGGCGAGGTCGAGCTTGCCGGTCTCGATGCGCGAGAGCTCGAGCAGGTCGTTGATCAGCGCGATCACCCGCTCGCCCGAAGAGCGGATGTCCTTCATGTAGTCGACATAGCGCTCGTTGCCGAGATTGCCGAAGCGCTCGCCGATCATCACCTCGGCAAAGCCGATGATGGCGTTCAGCGGCGCGCGCACCTCGTGGCTGATCCGCGCCAGCATGTCGGCCTTGGCATTGGCGGCACGGTCGGCGAGCCGCCGCGCCTGCAACAGCTCGCTTTCGCCGCGCCTCGTCTGCGACAGGTCGCGGAACACCGCGAAGAAGTTCGGCCCGTCGGGTCGCGTGCGCCCGATCGTGATCGAGAGCGGAATGAGGCCGCCCTGGCTGACCCGTCCCAGCACCTCGCGGCCCTGGTCCAGCACGCTGGCTGCGCCGGATTCCCTGACGCTTTCCAGATAGTCGAGCACGAGCCGCGTGCTCTCGGTCGCGAACAGCTCGATCAGATTGCGGCGGACCAGCGCCGCGCCGTCATAGCCGAACAGCGCCTCGGCGCTACGATTGCAGGCGTGGATGTTGCCGCCGGCATCGAACATCAGGATGCCCTCGGCGGTGACGTCGAGGATGGCGCCAAGGTCCTCGGCGTCGGCGCGGCCCGGCGGCGGCGCAATCACGAGCGGCGGTGCGGCCGGTGGCGCCGGCGCTGCGCCGAGGGGCGCGGGTGCCGGCGAGGCCAAAGGCGCGGTCTCGCTGGTCGCGTCGGTGCGCGGCGTGAAGATCAGCGCGTGTGCGGTGTCGCCATCCCAGCTGATCGTGAACAGGCGCGCAGCAGCCGAGCAGCCTGCGTTCGACGAGCCCTCCGCGGTGGTGATCATCACCGGCGTGCCGGCTTCGGAGCTGCCGGACGACGACGGCACGCCCGGCTCGACATAGAGCGCATCGAGCCCGCCGGCCTGCTCCAGCGCGGCAAGGTTCGGATAGCCCATCTGCGACAGGAAGGCGTCGTTGGCATAGAGCAGCCGGTCGAGCCGGTAGATCAGGACGCCGCCCGGCAACAGGTCGAGCACGATCCGGTCGCGCTGGCTTTCGCCCTGCGGCGGCGGCGCTTCCGGCGCGAGCCAGTCTGGCGGCGGCTGCACCGCGCCATCGTCCATCGCAGGATGCTCGTCTGGTTCGCGGCGCGGCGGCTCGCAAGGTGGCTCGGTCACGGACGGCATGTGCGTGGTCTCGACCCCCGCAATCGGTTCGGCTTGCGCCTCGCGGAAATCGCCTTCGAGCCGTGCCGACAATTGCCGTGCGAGTTCATGAAAGGCACTGTTCTCCACCGGCGTCAGCGCCGGAAACTTGATCTCGCCCGGGGAGCGAAACGGCACGACATTCCCGGACGTCTCGGCACCGGAGCTGCCCTCGGAATGATCCGGCTCGGGTGGCTCGGTCGCGTTCCGCCCGGCCGCCTCGTGCTGCGGGCCCTCGGGCATAGTGTCCGCGTCCGGCGTATCTGGGGCGCCGGTGTGGTCCGATTGGAGAGCGTCGGCAGTTGTCGACGCGGCCGGCTCGTTCCCAGCGTGCATGTCATCGGGTGCGGGCTGCGGCGGCGGCTGAGTGCCCTCCGGCCGCACCCATGCGATCAGGCCGAGCTGATCGCCGCTGCCGACGCGATAGAGCGTGATCCTGCCGAGATCGAGCTGCGCTTCGGCCTGGCCATCGGCCAGTGCGCTGTCGCGTGCCTGCGTCAGGCGCGGGTCGGTGAGATCGCGCGCACCGAGCAGGCGCCGTCCGCAGAGGCTGGCGCCGGCCAGCACGCCGTCAGCGGTGAAGGCGATCAGCGGCGCCTCGCTGTCGTCGACGAGGCGCTGCAGCCGCTCCGCCAGCGGCATCGTGCGCAGGCCGGTATCGGTGGTGGTGATCAGCACGCCATGGCTGCCATCGGGAAGATCGAGCCGGGAGCAGCCGCAGGTCGAGAGCGTGCCGAGCGGGGCGCCGAAGCCGCGCAGCCGCTCCAGCCGCACCGCGCCGTTCTCGGGCAGCCGCGGCGCAAGCTGCGCGACCTGGCGGCGGTGGCTATCGGCCGGCCCAAAACTTCGTCCCGCCAGCGCAATGCCGCTCGCCGCGCCGAAAGCCTTGGCACCGAGCGGATTGGCCCACAGCACCCGGCTGCCATCCGCCGCCCACAGCCATGCCGGCAGCGCGCCCGCCGCATGGACGGCGAGCCGCGGATCGCTGAAGCCTTGCAAGCTGAAGCCCTGCAATTGGAAACCGGTCTCACTCATGGGGGCGGTCGAACAGCGGCGCATTCCGATCTGGGCTGCGACCATCCCCGAGGGAATGGCAGCCATAACAAGCCGTTAGTAAAGCCCGTTTCCGGGTCTTCGGTCCACTTTCGGACCGCCGAAGGCCGGCTTTAGGCTTGGATAACCTCAATGTGTCCGGCATCCGCCCGCATGGATGCAATGCCGCAGCCTCCGCTCAGAAGTTGCATGTTGCAAAATCGCCGTTGGCAGGTTCACCATGCGTGAGCGCCGATGACGCAGCGCGTCATACCGGTGCAGCCATCGGGGGGTAATCTGAAAGTGCTCCCGAGGACATCCGCGCGGGGAAGCGGCTGCCCTGGGAACGACAAGAGCGGCCGGCTTAGGCGCAATTGTGCCAAGCGGCAAGTCGAGGAAAACGCCACAGGAGTGGGACCATGAACGAGAACGGGCGCGGATTCGAAATCCCCAAGGAAGTGCGGTCGATGGCAGAGGCGGGCTTCGAGCAGGCGCGCCGGACCTTTGAGAAATTCCTCACCAGCGCGCACGAGACGGCAGGCTCGCTGGAGGAGCGCGGCGCCACCGTGCGCGCCGGTGCCAAGGACATCGGCTCCAAGGTGATGGCCTTTGCTGAGAAGAACGTCCAGGCCTCGCTGGATTATGCCCAGTCGCTGGTGCACGCCAAGGACCTGCCCGAGGTGATGCGGCTGCACGGCGAGTTCGTCCAGTCCCAGATGCGGGCGCTGGCCGAGCAGGCGAGCGAGATGGGACAGGTCGTCAGCAAGGCGGCCATGGACGCCGCGAAACCCAAATCCTGAACCTCCCGCGTGGCCGCGCGCCCCGGAACCCATGACGGGTGCGCCGGCCCTGCGTCTGCAGCAAAATAATTCCCTTGGGTTCCGCGGCAATGCAATGAAGTGCATTCGCATTGCACAAAATTGCCACTATACAACTCTACGAGAGGTTGCTCTCAGGGGCGCTCTCCTCTGCGTGATCCGAAATGCGACGTATCAGGCCACGATGCCGGGGCCTGGCCAGACCAACCGTTTCCAAGGATGCATGCCAATGACCAACGACCCGTTCTCTGCCTCCATTATTCCGTTTGAAGTTCCCGAGCAGGTCCGCGCCTTCGCCGAGAAGGGCGTTTCCCAGTGCCGCGACAGCTACGCCAAGTTCAAGGACGCCGCCGAGAGCCACAACAGCGCGATCGAGGCTTTCTTCATCAACGCCAGCAAGGGTGCCAGCGAGTACTCCACCAAGGTGACGGAGTTCCTGAAGGCCAACACCACGGCGAACCTGGACTTCGCCCAGGAGCTGCTCGGCATCAAGTCGCCGGCCGAGGCGCTCGAGCTGTGGACCGGCTTTGCCCGCAAGCAGATCGAGACCTACACCGCCCAGACCAAGGAGCTCGGCGAGCTCGTCCAGAAGGTCGCCAGCGAGACGGTCGAGCCGATCAAGGCCAACGCCTCCAAGCTGTTCAAGACCGCGGCCTGATCGCTCTTGACCGCCTCGGAGACGTGACGGCGGTCATCGCGCGGTCTTGCAAGAGATAAGACAAGCCCGGGTCGCAAGCCCGGGCTTTGCGCCTGTAAAGACTGTCGAAAAATACCCCTTCGCGGCAGGGGACTTTGCACCGTCTTGGCCTTGCCAAAGCCGCGCGCAAATCCTAGTTTCCGGCCCGTTCGGCCCCCCTTCGCGGCGGCCCATCCGGATGCAGTTGTAGCTCAGTTGGTTAGAGCGCCTGTCTGTGGAACAGGAGGTCGGTGGTTCGAGCCCACCCAACTGTACCAGCAAAATCAATCATTTAATCTGATGCCGATAGATTGGCGGCTTAGGCTAGCTACCATCTAGCAACCACGGCGGTCCAAGAGACTGCGGCTCGACAATCAACCTGCGTCCCACAGTTCGCGATCCGTCGAGCCGCTTGCCGGTGCATCATCGCTCAAGCCCGCCGAAGGTCGTACTGGCATCGTCTACTGCGACGGAAGACTTCGGCTAAGCGGCTCACGACCCGCAGCGTAGGGTCGAACCAATCTCCCCACAATGAGACGTGGACCATCCCGCTATCGCTCGGAATGGTTCGATAGAGCGTAGTCGTCTGCCTTTGCCCCTCAGATGGGTGCCGGCGGCGCAAAGCTAACGGAAGAGCATGTTCGCCCACGCTGGCTACGGTGCTGAGCATGGCGTCATTTCCGTCGCACCATGCCAGCTTTGTCACAATCCTGCCCTCCTCAGTATTTGGAGTGATTATATTCGTGCAATGGCGCACTCGAGCGTAGCCAAAGCCGAGCATGGGCGCACGAAGAGCTTGATCAACCGACTTCAAGCTGACGCCCGGCGCCGGAGTCTGGCAGATGGTGCAGCAGTCGCTGAACCTGGCGTACTCGGACGGTAGCTCACAGGTGTTGTGGGAGGACGGCGAGCGCGTGTTCAGCCGTGGCTGGCGACTGGATGACCATGGCAACCGGCTAGCCGTACTGCTTGTGGCCCTAGGCGCCGACCACCCGTCCCGGTCAAGACTCGATCGCCTCACGCACGAATACGAGCTCAAAGATGAGCTCGACGGGGCATGGGCGGCGCGGCCGCTGGCCCTCATGCACGAGGACGGTCGGACCGTGCTGGTGCTCGATGACCCGGGCGGCGAGCCGCTTGATCGTTTTCTCTGTGGGCCTATGGAGATAGGACGCTTCTTGCGCCTGGCTATCGCTATCACCTCGGCTCTAGGCAAGCTTCATCAACGCGGGCTTATCCACAAAGACATCAAGCCAGCTAATATTCTGGTGGATTGCGCGGATGGACACGTGCGGCTCACCGGGTTTGGCATCGCGTCGCGCCTGTCCCGCGAGCGGCAGGCGCCTGAGCCGCCCGAGACCATCGCGGGTACTCTTGCCTACATGGCACCCGAACAAACCGGGCGGATGAACCGCTCGGTCGACGCGCGCAGCGATCTCTACGCCCTCGGCGTCACGCTGTACCAGATGCTCACGGGATGTCTGCCGTTCACCGCGTCCGAACCAATGGAATGGGTGCACTGCCATATTGCCAGGAAGCCGATGCCGCCCGGCGAGCGGTTGAAGAATATCCCGCCCCCGGTCGCGGCCATCATAATGAAGCTGCTCGCCAAGACCGCCGAGGGGCGTTACCAGACCGCAGCCGGCGTCGAGCGCGATCTGCGGCGCTGCATCGTCGAATGGAAAGCCCGGCAGGTCATCGGCGATTTCCCGCTCGGCGAACAGGACACGCCCGACCGGCTGCTGATCCCCGAGAAGCTCTACGGTCGGACACGCGAGGTCGAGACTTTGCTCGCTGCCTTCGATCGCATGGTCAAGAGCGGCGCTCCGGAGCTGGTGCTGGTCTCCGGCTATGCCGGCATCGGCAAGTCCTCCGTCGTCAATGAACTGCACAAGGCGCTGGTGCCTCCGCGCGGGCTCTTCGCCGCAGGCAAGTTCGACCAGTACAAGCATGACATCCCCTATGCGACGCTCGCTCAGGCCTTTCAGAGCCTCGTCCGGCGTCTGCTCGGCAAGAGCGACGCCGAGCTGAGCGGTTGGCGCGATGCCCTTAGGGAAGCGCTGGGCCCCAACGGCATGCTGATGATCGACCTCGTCCCCGAGCTGAAGCTCATCATCGGAGAACAGCTACCCGTCCCGGAACTTCCGCCACAGGACGCGCAGCGGCGTTTCCAGCTGGTGTTTAGGCGGTTCATCGGCGTCTTCGCCCGGCCAGAACATCCACTGGCGCTGTTCCTCGACGATTTGCAGTGGCTCGATGGGGCGACGCTCGACTTGTTGGAGGATTTCCTGACTCAGCCGGACGTGCATCATTTGATGGTGGTCGGCGCATACCGCGATAACGAGGTCGATCCGTCCCACCCGCTGATGCGGAAGCTCGACGCCATCCGAAACGCCGGAGCCTCCATTCACGAGATCAGGCTTGTGCCGCTCGGCCGTGAATACGTGACGCAGTTGGTCGTGGACGCTCTTCACAACGACGCCGAGCGTGCTGCTCCGCTGGCATACCTGGTCCACGAAAAGACGGCCGGCAATCCGTTTTTCGTGATCCAGTTTCTTCACGTGCTCGCGGAGGAGAATTTGCTCGCGCTCGCTCACGACCAGGGGCAATGCGTGTGGGATCTCAATTGCATTCGCGCCAAGGGCTACACTGACAACGTGGTGGACCTCATGGCCGGCAAGCTTAACCGCCTGCCACCCGAAACCCAGATGGCGTTGCAGCAGCTGGCCTGTCTCGGCAACGTCGCCGGGCTCACGATGCTTTCTATTGTTTTGGAGACGTCGGAGGAACAGGTCCACGCCGCCCTATTCGCGGCCGTTCGTCAGGAGTTGGTCGAGCGTATAGCGGGCGCTTACCGGTTCGTCCACGACCGAATCCAGGAAGCCGCCTATTTGCTCATTCCGGAAGCATCACGCGCAGAGGCCCACCTCCGGGTAGGAAGGCTGCTCGCCGCCCGAACTCCTCCAGGGAAGCGAGGGGAGGCGATATTCGAGATCGTCAATCAGCTCAACCGAGGTGCCGCGCTGATCACCGCACTGGACGAGCGCGAGCAACTGGCCGAATTCAACCTGATCGCGGGAGAACGTGCGAAGGCATCCACCGCCTACGCCTCGGCACTCAGGTATTTCGTTGCCGGTGCGGCACTGTTGGCAGGAGACTCGCGGAAGCGCCGGCGTGACCTGATCTTCCAACTGGAGCTGCATCGGGCCGCGTGCGAGTACTTGACGGGCGCACTGACGGACGCGGAGCAACGCTTACAAGCGCTTTCCGTCCACTCCACAGATGCGGTCGAACAAGCGACGGTGGCGTGCTTGCGTATGGATCTGTACGTGACCCTCGATCAGAGCGGCCGCGCGGTCGCCGTTGGTCTTGATTATCTCCGGCATCTGGGCATCGAGTGGTCACCGCATCCGACGGCAGAAGAAGCGTGCCGCGAATACCAGCGGATCTGGTCAACCCTGGGAGATCGCACGATCGAGGCCCTCGTCGAGCTGCCTTTGATGACCGACCCGGCATCCCTCGCGACTCTCGATGTTCTGACTAAACTCGCGCTGCCTGCCTTGTATACGGATGCGAACCTGGCTTGCTTGGCCATCTGTCGAGTTGTCAATCTCAGCCTCGAGAGCGGCAACTGTGAGAGCTCGTGCGTCGTCTATGAATGGCTTGGCGGCATGATCGCCGGACCGCGCTTCGGCGACTACCAGGCCGGATTTCGCTTCGGCCGGCTCGGCTATGACCTGGTCGAACAACGTGGGCTGAAGCGCTTCCAGGCCAGGACCTATATGAACTTTGGAAGTCTCGTCCTACCGTGGACAGCGCACGTCCGAGCTGGCCGTGAACTGCTACGTCGCGCATTTGAGGCTGCGAATCAAAGTGGCGATTTGAATTTTGCGGCGCACTGCTGTAGCCACCTCAACACAAATCTTCTCGCGGCGGGCGATCCACTCGATGAGGTGCAAGGCGAAGCGGAGCGTGGCCTCGCCTTTGCGCAGAAGATGCGGTTCGGTCTTGACATTGACCGCATCAGTACCCAACACGGGCTGATCCGGACTCTCCGGGGACTGACGCCGACATTCGGCTGCTTTGACGATGAGCAGTTTGAGGAGCGTCGGATCGAGCGCCGCTTCTCAGAGAATCCGGACTTGGCGTTTGCCGCGTGCTGGTACTGGGTGCGTAAGCTGCAAGCGCGCTACTTTGCGGGGGACTATGTCGCAGCCGTTGATGCGTCATTGGAGGCACAACGGCTGCTATGGCCATCACATTTTGAAACGGCGGAGTATCACTTCTACGGTGCGCTCTCTCGCGCCGCATCTTGCGCTTCCGCGGCGGCAGATCAACACCAGCAGCATCTTCAGGCTCTCGCTACGCACCACCGACAGCTCGACATCTGGGCGACGAATTGCCCAGAAAATTTCGAGAATCGTGCTGCACTGGTCGCTGCGGAGATCGCGCGAATAGAAGGCCGCCTGCTGGATGCTGAGCGCTTCTACGAAAAGGCCATCCGCTCTGCGCATGAAAACGGATTTGTCCACAATGAGGCGGTCGCCAACGAAGTCGCCGCGCGCTTCTATATGGGACGTGGCTTCGAAAAAATCGCGCGCTCGTACTTGCGGGAGTGCCGGCATTGCTATGTGCGTTGGGGAGCCGACGGCAAGGTACGGCAGCTCGACGAACTCTATCCGCAGCTCTGGGAGGAAAGCCATGCCGGACCGACGAGCACCATCAGGATGCCAGTCGAGCATCTGGATCTCGCTACCATCATCAACGTGTCGCAAAGGCTGGCGGGAGAGATCGTCCTAGAAACGCTGCTCGACACTGTCATTCGCACCGCGATCCAGCATGCCGGGGCCGAGCGCGGCCTCTTGATTCTTTCTCGCGGGGCGGACAATCTGATCGCGGCGGAAGCTAAGACTAATGGCAATGCGATCGTCGTGCATCTGCGGGACAAGTGCCCGGCAGAGGCCGAGCTGCCCGAGTCGGTCCTCCAGTACGTCCTGCGCACGCAAGAGAGTGTGATACTCGACGACGCGCTGGCCCCGAACCCATTTTCCGCCGATCCCTATTTGCGGCAGCATTACGCCCGTTCCATTCTGTGCCTGCCACTGATCAGTCGGGCCAAGCTGATCGGCGTGCTGTACCTCGAAAACAACCTTGTCCCGCGTATCTTCGCGCCGAGCCGGACAACGATCTTGAAGCTGATCGCCTCGCAGGCGGCGATTTCGCTCGAAAATTCGCGGCTCTATCGCGATGTTGCGGATCGCGAAGGGAAGATTCGGCGTTTGGTCGACGCCAACATCATCGGGATCATCACTGCCGACAGCAAAGGTCGAATTCTTGAAGCCAATGACGCGTTTTTACATATCTTAGGATATGATCGTGAGGACTTGGTTTCGGGCCGCGTGCGCTGGACCGAGTTGTCGCCGCCCGAATGGCGCGAGCGCGATATGTTGACTCAGGCAGAACTGAACTCAACCGGGATAGTTCAGCCCTTTGAGAAGGAGTATTTTCGGAAGAACGGCAGCCGCGTTCCTGTGCTTATTGGCGCCGCTCTGCTCAAAGAAGGAGGCGACGAGCGCCTTGCGTTCGTGCTCGATTTGACCAAGCGCAAACGCGCGGAGGAGGCGCTGCGAGCCAGCGAAGCGAAGTTTCGGGCAGCCATGGACGGGATCGCCGGACTCGTTGCGATCATGACTCCAAGCGGCGAACTCGAATCCGTCAACAGCCCACTCACCGAGTATTTCGGCCGGACTGTCGAAGAGCTGAAGAACTGGAGCACAAGCGATGCAGTACATCCGGAAGACCTTCCTCGCGTCCTTGAATCTTATGCGACCTCACTTGCCGCCGGTACCCCGTTCCATCACGAACTACGCCTGAGACGCTTTGACGGCGAATATCGTTGGTTCGAGAATCGCGGCGCCCCGATTCGGGACGAGTCCGGGCTTATTACGCGTTGGTACTGTTTGCTTACCGACATCGAAGATCGCACGCAAGCGCTGGCGCGTTTGCAGCAGATGCAATCAGATTTCGCCCACATGAACCGCGTGAGCGTGATGGGAGAATTGGCAGCCTCGCTCTCTCACGAAATTCTGCATCCGATCGCGACCGCTCGTAATAATGCCCGCGCAGGGATGCGCTTTTTGGAAATGAACCCGCCAAATCTGGATGAGATCAGGGAAGCGCTCGCTTGCGTTGTCAGGGACACGGACCGAGCCAAAGATATCGTCGGACGGATGCGCGATCACATCAAGAAAGCGCCTCTTCGAAAAGAGCATTTTGATCTCAATTCGGCTATTAACGAAGTGATTGTACTGGCGCAGAGCGTGATCCACAGGAATGGCGTCTCGGTCCAGACTCTGCTTGCGGACGGTGTGGTTCCGGTCCTGGGAGATCGCATTCAGCTCCAGCAAGTCTTGCTGAACCTCATTCTGAACGCGGCTGAAGCGATGGGCTCAGTTGAGGAAGGAGCAAGAGAGCTGTTGATCAGCACCGAGCAGGACCAAGCAGGCGCCGTGGTAGCCGTACGCGATTCTGGACCCGGCATTGATGCGCGACATCTTGATCGAGTCTTCGATGCCTTTTACACTACGAAGTCCAGTGGGACAGGGATGGGATTGGCGATATGCCGCTCCATTATCCATGCTCATGGGGGCAAGTTGTGGGTGGAAGCGAACGAACCTCGCGGCGCCGTCTTTCAGTTCACTCTGCCGGCGGACAACGACTCATGAATTGTCCTCAATCGGCGTACCCGGCTGCAGAGCCGAATGCAGGCATCGCTCGAGATGGTCGTCGTCCACTGGTTTGCTGAGGTAGCAAACGATCCCATCCTTTAGAGCCTCATCCCTGACGACCTCATCGGGGTAGGCGGTAACGAGGATCGTCGGAATTGCGTACCCTGCATCGACCAAATGCCTGTGTAGCTCGATTCCGCTCATTCCGGGCATGTGAACGTCGGCGATTAAGCACGTGGTTTCCGGCAAAATGCGTGAAGCCAGGAAATCGGCTCCTGACGGAAACGCCTCGACGGTGTAGCCCATTAGCATTACGAGCTTTCGCATTGACTCGCGATAGAGCTGATCATCATCGACAATGGCTATCAGTGTTCGGTTCAACATTGCCGGTTCCAGGCGCCTTCCTCGCTCCATACACTGGCGGCATGCGCCTGCATGCAATTACCAGTGTCCGGAACATTGCCCAATAATGCAATGACCGCGCCCGTAAGCGATGGCTTAGGCATCCGGCTTTAAGCTTAGGCAAAAGATACCTGTTCATCTCGACTGATTGTGCGTAGAGTGACGTTGGATAGGAAAACCACGCTTCCCCACGCGGGATGTCGAGAATGGGTGAGGCAAATCCCAGTGTCTTGGTTATCGATGACGATCCCGAGTTTCGCGACTCGGTCGTGCGGCTGTTGCGAACAGTCGGCTTAGCTGCCCGACAATTTTCGTCTGTTCCCGAGTTTCTCAAGGCCGATCCGCCGGACGGTCCAACTTGCCTGGTCCTCGACGTGAGAATGCCGGGACGAAGCGGTCTTGAGCTTCAGCGCGACCTTGTCGCCGCAAGCAGGCAAGTGCCGATTATCTTCATCACAGCGCACGCGGACGTACCGATGACCGTGCAGGCGATGAAGGGCGGTGCGATAGAATTTCTTACAAAGCCATTCCGTGATCAGGATCTGCTTGAGGCCATCGAGGCTGGCCTCGCTCGCGATCGTGCCCGTCGAGAGAGTGAGAGCGCATTGGCTGCGCTCAAGGAGCGTTTCAATATGCTCAGCTCTCGTGAGCGTGAAGTTATGCTCGGCGTCGTGGCCGGTCGCCTAAACAAACAGATTGCCAACGATATCGGCATCGCTGAGTCCACGGTGAAGGTGCATCGCGTGAATCTGATGCGGAAGATGAAGGCACGTTCGCTTCCCGAACTGAGCCGCATGGCGGACCGCCTCAATATAAGGCTGCAGCAGCCGCAGAATTTCTGAGCCGAAAGGCTGATACGAGTCGTTTGGCGCACCGCGCCATCTACTCGTAAGTCGCGTCCACTCCATTTTGTCACTCGTTGAGTCCCTCCGTTAGACGTCGTCCATCCGGCTGCCGGATTCGAGGCGCGAATTCTGTGCCCCATCTAAGCGATCGTTTAAACCGGACAGCGATAAGCGAACCTTGCAGTCCCCCCCGCTCAATCGACCGCAGCCCTGGAATCCATCAAGATCCGCCCAACGAGGCCGTCCTCGGGAAACCGCCGTCCCCAGGCACGCGAGGGTTTAATGCGCGCATTTCGCTTGACGCATCCCGAACCGGGATCTGACGTAAGTTGCGCCTCTCAAACTCCGGATACCGATCACGGATTCGTGGATCCACCAATTAAAGTGTCATTCGAACAACACTCTTGCCTGTTTGCAATCCAGCTCCTCTTTCTGGAAGGCGAGAAGCCCTTGCCATTCGGAATTCGAGTCTTGGAGATCCTGCCTGCTTTGCTTGAACGTCGTGGTGAGTTGATCAGCGTAAAGGACTTGATGTCTCGATCGCGGATTTAGCCCGCGAACCTCACGGCTCATAGGTCCACGCTGCGCGAGGGCTGCAGCAGGCATCGGCTGATCGACAACCTCGGGCTCGTGGAAAGTTGATGGAGAACAACCTATGGAGCTTCATCAAGTTCGGTACTTCCTCGCCGTTGCCTCTACACTCAATTTCACCCGAGCAGCCGAGCAGTGCAATGTCACGCAGCCCGCCCTGACGAAGGGGGTGCAGAAGCTCGAGCAGGAACTAGGCGGCCAATTGATCTACCGTGAGCGCCAGCTGACGCAGCTTACGGACCTTGGAAAGGAAGTCCTTCCGATGCTGGAGCGCACACTGGCCTCGGCAGAGGCGGTGCGTCGCAGAGCCCAGCAGTTCCGACGCAAGGAGGTCGCGCCACTGAAGATCGGCCTCGCCCCTTCCATCTCGGCGTCGCTCGTCCTCGATCCGATTGCGGAGATCGCAAAGTTCGTCCCTGGACTTCACGTTGAGCTGCGCGAGGGCACGGCGGAGAAGCTCGTCGAGCTCTTGCTTGAGGGCGAGATCAACGCCGCAATGGTGGGGGACGTACAGGATATACCCGCCCGCATCGACGACTGGTCGCTGTTCGAGGAGCGCTACGTCGCCGTTCTCGCGCCGACACACCGGCTCGCAAACCGTCCCTCGATCGGGATCGAGGAGCTGCGTGAGACCATTTTGCTGGAACGCGCAGACTGTGACGTCGCTCCGAAGATCCAGCGATCCTGTTTCCCCGAGAAGCCGCCCCAACTCGGCCACTGCAGCGGTCACGACTTGCACCTGCAGCACATGGCCGCCGCCGGCTTCGGCGTGATACTCGCGCCCGAGCACATGCCGCGCCTTCCGACACTCAAGACGGTTCCGCTCGAAGGCGATCCGATTTGGCGGGAGGTGCGGCTACTCGCTGTGCAGGGGCGCCGCTACTCCCCAGCGCTCGACGCTTTCATCAAGGTCGCTCGACTTCGCGAGTGGTCGGCCGAACTAGCCCACCGGGACGTGCCGCCTGCAGCAGTCCCGGAGGCGGCGAGGGCGCCCGCATCGCATGACCGAGACACGAAGGCCGCGGTCAACCGGTTCCAGTCATGATCCGCGGCGTCACGACTACCTTTGGGTTGGGCCCGGCTCCGTGTAGCCCGCCGCGGGTTCACCGAGTAATGACTCTCAGCACTCGGACATCATAAAGCGCGGCTATCGATTTCATGGCGTACCGTCATTTCCGATTCCCTGCGGTGAACTTCATGCTTCGGTCATACCGCGCTAATGTCGCCGGCAACGCCGTGAACGCGGCGGGCGGCGGCGCACTTGGACATCGAGGTTGAATACATTGCGGCACTCCAGGAGCGACACCCGATCATGTTTTCAGTGATTTTTGAGGTCCTCCCCAATAAAAAGAACTGGGATGACTACCTCGACAATGCCAACATGTTGCGCCCCGAGCTGGAGAAGGTTGAAGGCTTCGTCGACAACATCCGCTACAAGAGCCTGACCCGCGAGGGCTGGATCCTTTCGCTCTCGAGCTGGCGCGACGAGAAGTCGCTCGTGCGCTGGCGCACTCGTATGCGCCATCACGAGGTCCAGCAGAAGAGCCGCGACGAAATCTTCGCAGAGTACCACCTCCGCGTTGGCCAAATCACGGCCGACAACCGGGTGCCGCAGGGGTACGCCCTCGCTGAGCAGCGGCTCGACGAGACTGAAGTCGGGGAGGGAACAACGGTCACGCTGATCAACGCGACGCGCCCCGCAGAGTGGAAGCAGACGAGCAACCCGTACGAGTGCGCCGAGTGGCTCGGCTTGAACCCCTGGGCAGCCGACAGCACGTCCTGGGACATCTTCGACGCCATCCTCACGCCCGGCGACTTGATTCTGCTCATATCCTGGAAGGACGCCGCTGCGGCGCAGGCGTACGAGGACGCTTCCGTGCCAAATGACGATGCGCGGGTGCGGACAGTGCGAATCGTGCGCGACTATGGCAAATACGATCGTCGCGAGGCACCTCAATACTACGCGGATGCCAAGGGCGGCCCCACCCTGCACGCCTGATACGCCTTAGGCGGAAGGGCGCTTAGCCCGTGGTCGTCGTCCAGCGGCAGACCCCGACAGCAGCCTGAGGCGCAAAGGCGCAATGGGCTTTCGTTCGTGAACCTGGTCGATGCCGGCGCAAGCGCACGCACGCTTTCTGCCTGAGCTGAAAGGGCCGCGGCGAGCTACGTGCCGTCGCGAAGAGGCTGCGGCGCCGATCTGACCGCCTTCGACGGCGAGCCTAGCTGGACGCTGATCATGCCGGCCCGGTACGCCGCGGCGCCCGGCGGGACCGTCGAGCGCGTCCACAACAGCGACGACTACACGCCGCGCGGTAACCCGTCTGAACTGATCCCCATCCTCGCCCCGCGCCAGCTCGGCTCAGAGATTCCAGAAGGTGTGTCCGTGCGTCCGAATCAATGGACCGGGCCGTTCCAACGCGTGCATGCACGTTGCATCTAGGCTCCATGGTTGCGACGTGCCCGTCTCGTCGCCGAGTGTAACGGTCGTCAGCATAAGAGAAGAACAACCTATGGAGCTTCATCAAGTTCGGTACTTCCTCGCCGTTGCCTCTACACTCAATTTCACCCGAGCAGCCGAGCAGTGCAATGTCACGCAGCCCGCCCTGACGAAGGGGGTGCAGAAGCTCGAGCAGGAACTAGGCGGCCAATTGATCTACCGTGAGCGCCAGCTGACGCAGCTTACGGACCTTGGAAAGGAAGTCCTTCCGATGCTGGAGCGCACACTGGCCTCGGCAGAGGCGGTGCGTCGCAGAGCCCAGCAGTTCCGACGCAAGGAGGTCGCGCCACTGAAGATCGGCCTCGCCCCTTCCATCTCGGCGTCGCTCGTCCTCGATCCGATTGCGGAGATCGCAAAGTTCGTCCCTGGACTTCACGTTGAGCTGCGCGAGGGCACGGCGGAGAAGCTCGTCGAGCTCTTGCTTGAGGGCGAGATCAACGCCGCAATGGTGGGGGACGTACAGGATATACCCGCCCGCATCGACGACTGGTCGCTGTTCGAGGAGCGCTACGTCGCCGTTCTCGCGCCGACACACCGGCTCGCAAACCGTCCCTCGATCGGGATCGAGGAGCTGCGTGAGACCATTTTGCTGGAACGCGCAGACTGTGACGTCGCTCCGAAGATCCAGCGATCCTGTTTCCCCGAGAAGCCGCCCCAACTCGGCCACTGCAGCGGTCACGACTTGCACCTGCAGCACATGGCCGCCGCCGGCTTCGGCGTGATACTCGCGCCCGAGCACATGCCGCGCCTTCCGACACTCAAGACGGTTCCGCTCGAAGGCGATCCGATTTGGCGGGAGGTGCGGCTACTCGCTGTGCAGGGGCGCCGCTACTCCCCAGCGCTCGACGCTTTCATCAAGGTCGCTCGACTTCGCGAGTGGTCGGCCGAACTAGCCCACCGGGGCGTGCCGCCTGCAGCAGCCCCGGAGGCGGCGAGGGCGCCCGCATGACGGCGAGACGCACGCCGGCGGCCAGCCGCCTCCAGCAAATCATCCTCAACCTGATGACTCCCCACCGATGCTAGACCAGACCAAGAAGACACTCGACCGGATTCGCACCGAACTGTTGACAACGTTCAGCGCCGCGGACTGGGAGTCATACAACCACCTCGTGAGCTGGCTCCGCGATACAGAGGTGGCATCGCGCGCGTTGAAGGTCGGCGACGACGCGCCGGACTTCCTCCTGCCGGATGCCGACGGCCGTCTCCACTCCTCCGAGGAGCTGCGCCGCAACGGACCCCTCGTCCTGAGTTTCTTCCGAGGCGGTTGGTGTCCGTTCTGCAGCGCAGAGCTCTGCGCCCTCCAGGCCGCGAAGGATGAGTTCGAGAGCGTCGGCGCGACACTCGCAGTCCTGACACCCGAGACGAGGGACTTCCCGCGGCAGCTGAAGCGGGGCCTGGGCTTGGACCTGAAGGTGCTCTCCGACGTGGACTACGGTGTCGCCATGTCGTATGGCGTGCTGTTCCGGGTGCCCGACGAGACCAAAGCGCACTATTCCAAGCTGGGTTACGACTTTGGCGCCCGGCACGGCTCACCGATCTGGATGTTGCCTATCCCCGCGACCTACGTGGTCGACGCAAAGGGCCGGATCCGCAGCGCGTTCGTCGAGCCCGACTTCACGGTACGGAAGGAGCCGGCGCAGATCTTGGCCTCGCTGCGCCAGGCCGCTTCCGTGCGCTAGGGAGGCACTCGTAGGGTGGAAAGCGAGGTGCGGGATAATCCGGCAATGAGCCGGTTTGAAATGCCCCTCGGCAACGGTGCGCTAGCAGTCACCTACTACAAGATCGAAGACGGTCGCGTCGTCCTGCTGCACACGGAGGTGCCACACGAGCTGTCCGGCCTGGGGTACGGGTCGAGACTGGCACACGGCGTTTTCGAAGCGATGCGACACGGCGGGAAAAGAGTAATCGCGAAGTGCCCCTTCATGTCCTCCTACGCCGCTCGGCACCCCGAGTACGGCGCACTCCTCGACGGCTGATCGCGGACGGATGGGACGCCGGGTGCGCACGGCGCTTTCGGACGACGATACCTCCCGCCTATCGAATGTATGTCCGAAGGGAATTTCTAATTTCGTCGGCTGCATCCCACCTTTGGCTCTGCCAGGCCGCCGTGCACCCGCGGTCGGCCGTACCAATTGAAGCAGTGATGAAGCCCGTGCTTGGAGTGACCGTGCCGCGCGCGAGCTGCAAAGGAGTCCCATGAAATTACGGAGAACTATCGGCTTGGCTGTCGCCGTCTCGCTGGTCGCCGGCACGGCGGCGGTGCTCACGCAGATCAGCGGAGCAGCTGCAGCCGGTCCGACCGTTAACGTGGTGGACGCCGCCGTGCACCTGCGCGTCCCGGCGGATTACCGAACCCTCTACCAGGCGCTCGGCAGCTGGGCGATTGCCGCCGACAGCGGCCAGGGTTCAAAAGAAATCCACACCGTCTACGCATCCCGGGGGCGATCGACGCCTACCGGAACACGGGACACTTCCCGGACGGGGCCGTTCTGGTGAAAGAGGTCTTCGCGACTTCGACGAGCGATATGCACGGTAAGCAAGGCCGACAAGCTCAAGGGTTGGTTCGTCATGGTGAGAGACAGCAAGGGAACGCAGCCGGGCAACCCGATGTGGAGCGACGGGTGGGGATGGTCGTGGTTCGACGCGGACGAGCCGCTCAAGACCACTTCGACGGACTACCGTTCCGATTGCAAAGGGTGTCACCTGCCAGCCAAGGCCTCGGACTGGATTTATGTGAGTGCATATCCTGTCCTGCGTCACTAGGCGGCCGTATGCGTGGGAGCTCCCTATTTCTGTGGTCTCTAATCCACAAACTGGTGCGGCAAGCCGGAAGATTCAAAAGCCCATTGTGGCCAATCGTTTCGGCTATTGACCTTGCGAGTCCGGCCGACGTTCAGAGTAACGGGCGTATGGAGTTCAACGTGTCCTTCTCGGTGTATGAGATCACGGTCCCAGTCATGGTGCACGGACTAAACGTGATGGGCGACTATCTCGACCACGCCCGAGCGCTCGAGCAGACCAAGCGGATTGAGCCCGGCAGAATTCTTGGCGAGCGGCTGGCGCCAGATATGCTCACTTTCGGAGAACAGCTTTCCGTAAGCTGCAACAAGGTCGAGGCGCACATGGCGAAGTTGATGCGGCGCGGCGCGCCAGCACCCCAAAACACCCCCATGACGTACTCAGCATTGAAGAGGAGGCTCCTCGAGACGCGCGGCTTCTTGGAAAACGTGCAACCGGACGAGATTGCCGGCGCTCAATCCCACACATACGAGCTGACCCCGCCCATCGTGCGCGGGTGGTTCGGCGGCGACGACTACATCCGGCACCTGGTGCTGCCGGACTTTTTCTTCCACATCTCTATCGCGCACGCGATCCTCCGGCACCTTGGAGCGCCGCTTGGGAAGCGCGACTACCTCGGCAACCTCACTCAACAGAGCGGCGGTGACTACTCGTGAGAGGTGGACGCGCTGAGCAGCACTGCCCAAGCTCTTCAAGGCGAGAAAGCGAGTCTAGGACGCTGAAAGTGAGTGAGTCGCGAGAGGTCAGTGGCGCGCTGCAAGGCGAAGCGGACTTCGAGGCTGGCGGCGCGAATTGCAGTTTCCGTGAGGCCTCTCATCAAGATAACGATGTGCATATGATCGACCTGCTCGCCAGCGGCGTTGCTCACGACTTCAACAACAGACTGCAAAGCATGGCCAGCGCCCTCAACCTGATACGCGTTCGCGTTGCTGCGGGGCGCACATCTGAAGTCGGTGCTCTCATAGATATTGCGGAACGGTCACTAGATAGTGCAGGCAAGTTAGCACATCGTCTTATGACGGTTGCGCGTAAAGCGCCTCATCAATCAGACAGCATATTTCACCTTAACGATGCCCTCCTTTCAATGAGTGATCTGCTGCGTTGCATCGTTGGGGAAAGAATTAAGCTACGTTTGTCTTTATCGGATTCGGCGACTCAGATTCGATGTGATTCCCACCTCCTTGAATGCGCTATCATAAACCTAGTGATAAACAGCCGAGACGCCATGCCTAAGGGTGGTCTCATAACGATTGAGACCAGCAAGAGTTGCTCACCCGAAGCTGACGATGGCCAGGAGTATGTTTCCCTGTGCGTCACTGATTCTGGATGCGGCATTGCCCCCGACGTCATACAAAAGGTATTCGAACCATTCTTTACGACGAAGCCACGAGGTGTTGGAACCGGACTTGGACTTCCAATGATACGCCATTTTGTTGATCGGGCGCGCGGCCAAATCGAAGTTCACAGCACGCCGCAACAGGGTACCTGCATAAAGCTCTACTTACCAGTTGCTGCCGAAAGCTAGGTAGAGGCAGCTTAAGGACTCGATCGCCGTTTGTGATGGCAGTTAGCTCACGTTCTGCATTTCTTATCATGCAAATTGCTCTTGGCGCGGATTATCCTGGAACGTTCTCGCTCCACCGCTGCAAAGTTTGCATCAGTTGGGGAATGCCGGAAGCGTTCGAACGGATGACATTTATACGCGCGCGCGTCCCTGACCCGCGCAGGGACAGTTCGCGTCTGAAGCCGTTACAGGCGCAGTCCCACGAGTGGAATGAAAACGATAACGATCCGCCATTTATAGTATCGCGCAGACGGGAATACTCTCCCCATGCACCTCATCGGGATAACTCGATGGCAGCACGCGTCGTCGATCGATCGCGACGCGGTCGACCCGCCCATTCGTGCGCGTAGCCTCTATGATCGACGTCGCGAAGAACTCGATCGAGCAGCATAGACGCAGGAGTTCAGCCATGCCGTTCCGCTTCATCACTAAATCCATCCACGCCGACCTAATTGACTATCCCATCGCCATCCTCTTGGTGGTCGCGCCATTGTTGCTAAAGCTCGGACAGAGCGGCTCGGTCGCGTTGTGGCTGTCGGTGGTGAGCGGCCTCGCGGCACTACTGTTGGCGGCCATCACAGACCACTCGACGGGGCTCGTTCGGGTCATCCCTTACCGACTGCATCTCTGGCTGGACCGCGCCTTGGGTGCGGTCTTCATCATTGCTCCCTTCGCCTTCCAGCTTACTGGGCGTGACGCCTGGTATTACTGGGTTCTTGCCGCCATGGTCCTGCTGGCGACCTCGGTGTTTAACGCGCCTGAGACGAGCGCTGCCCAGCGAGCGAACTTCGGAACGCGGACCTCGATGTGAGGACCGCTTCAATTTGAGCGCGGCGTTCCGTTGCGGATTGGTCGGAGTACCGCGTCGATCAGGGTTAGACCGGCGGTCAGCGCATTGTCCGATCCGACGTATCCCCTCGCGGCTCCCCAACAAGTTGCACAAGGCCGGGTTGTGTGTGTCCATCCCGATCTGTTCTAACGAGAGACTGATGTTGAAGAGAATGTCTGTTATTGGTGGGCAGCTATCGCCAACACAGCTCAACTCCTCACTCAACATAGGTATCGATCCAAGGAATCCGCCGCTGAACGTATGCGCGAAGTCGCCCGCCCAAAATTGACGCAGGAGATTGCATCCTGATGGGAGCCGTCGGATGTTTAACGGCATGGACACGTCGCTGGTCTATGCTCTGCATTTTGCTTGGACTTGGTCTAAGTTCTCTTGGAAGCGCAATCGTAAATATCGCGTTGCCAAATATCTCGCGCTCATTCGCAAGCAGTGACGCGGCGACGGTGTGGATCGTGAATGCCTATCAGCTTTCGGCAACGATTTGCTTGTTGCCCGTTGCAAGTCTGGTTGAATCACTCGGTCTGAAGCGTGTTTATGCCGCCAGTCTAACCATTTTCGTTCTCGCGTCGTTGGGGTGCGCTTTCGCGCCGACACTGCCGATGCTGGTGAGTGCGCGATTGATTCAGGGCGTTGGAGCAGCCGGGATTTCCGTTGCCGGCGTCGCATTTGTGCGCGTGATCTATCCACACGGCATGGTCAGCAAGGGTCTCGCGTTGGTCGCATTAGCGGTGGCGGTACCTGGAGCGTTGGGCCCGACTATCGCTGCTACGATACTTGCCGTGGCAAAATGGCGCTGGTTGTTTCTCGTGAATGTGCCATTTGGCCTCGCGGTGCCGCTATTTCTTGCCGCTGCGCCATCAACCATTCGGGTTGCTCGCCCTCTCGATCTGACCGGAACAGTTCTCAATGCATTGGCGTTCGGGTTTTTCGTTGTCGGTGTCGGGACGTTGGGACTTAGTGATGTACGCATAGCGCTAGCGGAGATAGCAGCAGGCCTCGTCTGTTTTGGCCTCTTCGTTCGAGAACAGCGACAGCACCCTACGCCCATGTTGCCATTCGATCTTTTCCGGCTACCTCTGTTTACCTTGTCGGTGTGGACATCTGTCTGCTCCTATGCTGCACAAATTCTGGCTTACGTCTCTCTGCCGTTTTTGTTTGAGACGGGGATGCATCTTTCGGCGGTGGAAACAGGTTTTCTTGTGACGCCCTGGCCGTTCATGACCGCGGTCACGGCTCCGATCGCCGGTCGCTTGACAATCCATTACCCTGCCTCCGTAATTTGCGGCATTGGTTTGGCGGCGTTGGCGGCCGGTTTGCTACTGATGGTCTTCTTGCCGACAACTCCGGCGAAGTGGGATGTCGTATGGCGGCTGGCTCTTTGTGGTATCGGCTTTGGCCTTTTCCAGACTCCGAACAACACTGCAATGATGACGGCTGGACCCATAGGGCGCAGTGGGGCAGCAAGTGCGATGAATGCTGCGGCTCGCTACGTTGGATGGTCAGTCGGTTCGGCTTCGGTCTCGCTGATCTTCGGCTTACGGGGAGATCATGGCGCGGTGTTTTGCTTGGTAGCTGGAATTGCCTTCGCTCTGACGGGAGTCGCTATCAGCGGCGCTCGCCGCTTCAGATAGCCAAATGCGGGACGTAAGCACCTCGTCGAAGATCGTGTGGTCCTGTCGGGGCCAGGTTTTCAGCACAAACAGTATGTGATACCCACGCCTTAGCGGCCGAGATCGCCAATAGCCCCGCCCTCGCGGCGAATGCTTGTCTTGTCAGCAGCAGCGGCCGACGCCGAATACGGCCTCTCTACCCACTTTGCAGCAACAGGTCCGTCAGCTCGTTTGGCATGTCGAGCATCGCATCGTGCCCGCACGCAAACTCCTCCTGCCACCAGCCGCGTTGCCCTGCGAGCGCGTAAAAGCCGTCGAAATATGGGCTGGAATAGCTGCGCGCCCGAACGTATCCGATATTTGGAATGGCGTCACATGCGCCGCTGATTTCCGCGGGCGCTTCAAAGGTGGACAATGGATGCATCGTGCACTGCCGATCAACCCAATCGGCGTCTGCTGCGTTCACCGCCAAGAACGATGCCGGAGGCGGCGGGAGCTTCCAGCCATCGCCGATCGCTGCGGCGAGTTCTCGGAATTTCTTGCCGTTGTCAGGTAGGTAGTCGAAAAGAGCTTTGCCGTTGTCGGGGACAAAGGCATCGAGATAGATCAACGAACGAATCCGGTCCGACATCCGATCGGCAACGTGGCGCACGACAAATCCACCATAGGAATGTCCGACCAGGACGATGTCGTGCAGTTCTTCCCAAGCCATCAGGTTGGTGACATCCTCGATGTGGGTTCCGAGGCTGACCTCGCGACTCAAAAGATGTGACCGATCTGCAAGACCGGTCAGCGTTGGCGTGAACACCCGATGGCCTTTCGAGGACAGAAGGCGGCGCACGCGAGTCCAGCACCAGCTGCCATGGAATGCGCCGTGGATCAGAACGTAATCTGTCATTCTAGGCTTCTCCTGGACTGCCCGCTATCGTGGCGGCTGGCGGCGGGGTTGATGCAGCTATAAGGGCGCCGCAGATCGAGGTCGCAGCGGCTACGACGAGACCGACCTCGTAACCCGCCTCGAAAGACGCGACACCGGCGGCCAGTGCCGCGCCGGCAAGTTGCGCAATCCGGCTCGCCGCATTGTTGACGCCGGAGGCGAGCCCTTCGTCCGTCTTGTCAACGCTCGACATGACGGAAGCGGTAAGCGGTGCCACGAGCACGGCGAAGGACAGGCCAAGCAGCGCCATGGGTGCGATCACGCCGAGCATCAAGGTCTGTTTCTGACCAAGCGCCATCCAGACATAGGCCAGCGCGGCACCGGCAGGTCCGGTGATGAGCATGGTCCGCGCACCAATCCTGTCCGCCCAGCCGCCGAACACATTCGACAACAGACCCACGCCGAGCGTGAAGGGCAGGAATGCCAGCCCGGCATCGGTCGAGGACAGCGCGCGGCGATCAACGAGGTCGAAAGGTAACAGGAAGAACATGATCGAAATCCCCGCATAGACCATCAGGGTCGCGACGTTCAGTCCGAGGAAAGCACGGTTCTCCAGCAAACGGGGCGGCGTCATTGGGTGTGCGCTTCCGCGCTCCCAGATCGCATAGGCAATGAGCCCGGCAATACCGAGTCCGGCGACGACGATGATCGCGGTGGTCGTCCGGGCGGAAGCGTCCGCGGCGGCTGAAGCTTGACTGCGTCCAATCTGGCTTAGCGCCCAGGCAAGCGCGCCGAGCGCCGAAGCCAGGATCGCGGCACCAATCAAGTCGAACTGGCGCTGGATGGGGCGTTCCTTGGGCGCGAAGACCAGCAGTACTCCCACGGCGACGAGCGCGACTGGCGGGTTGATCCAGAACACGGATGGCCAGCCAAAGGTCTCGGTCAGCCAGCCGCCCAAGACAGGGCCTCCGGCGGTGGTGAGAGCCGATGCCGCGGCCCATATGCCGATCGCCCGGTTCCTTTCAGCGCGCGGGTAGGTGGCGCCGATCAAGGCGAGGCTGGCGGGGGTGACGATCGCCGCGGCCGCTCCCTGCGCGACGCGGCCGATTATCAGCCAGGCCGGCGAGGGAGCCAGCGCACACCCCGCGGACGCCAGACCAAACAGGACGCAACCCAGCGCGAGCATACGCGCCTTGCCATAAACATCCGCGAGAGCGCCCCCGATCAATGTTAGCGAGGCGAGGGTCAGCATATACGCGTTGAGAACCCATTGGACGGAGGCGAGGTCCGCTCCGAAATCAGCGCGCAATCTCGGTAATGCAACCGGCAGCGCTGTTCCATCGATGAACGCCATCGAGGACGCGAGCACACAGGCCGTGAGAACCATCCGCCGGCGCCGAAGCGGCGCTTCCCGCCTGAGCTCTCGGGGGCAGGGTTCTGCATTGACAAGGGGACGGCCGCAGCGCTCTACAAGCGGCAGTGGCTCATAACGACAGGCCCGCCCTCTCCGGTTCGTAGGAGTTGTCACTTGCGGTCTCGTTTTCGGTCGTAGGAGTTTCTGACACCAGCACTCTCCCACCGTGACGGTCGGACCCCGGCGAGGGAAATCACCTCTGGCCATAGACTTGATAGACGATCGTTATTGCCTCCCCGCGCGGCTGATGCCGTCGCGGCTGCACATTTGCCTTGATTTACGAATCGCAGTGACGGCCGAACCGCAGTATTCCTCGCTGGTATGGAAACCATACGTACCAGCTATTGGAAAATGTCGTCCCGCGCTGCTTTGGATACCACTGTCGCAGGCTTCATCAGGAATGCTCAGGCCGATATGGCACGGATATTAGCTAAGTGCGTGAGAGAAAAAGCTTGGTCATTGAGAAACCACGTAGGCGCCTTATCCTCCTAATCGCTGGAGCGCTTTTCAGCGCGGCTGCCTTAACAACTGTATTCGCGCATTCCGAATCCGATAACGGCAACGCGCCGACAAGCAAGCGCTATCTCCCCGAATATACCACATCGGGCGACTTGATCCTGCCGAAGAACTTCAACGAGTGGGTGTTCGTCGGCTCACCGCTCACTCCCAACTCGCTCAACGGCGGAAAGCCCAATTTTCCTGAATTTCACAACGTCTACATCGAACCGGGCTCACACGAGATCTACCGGAAGACAGGTGAGTTTCCGGAGGGCACGATCTTCTTCAAAGAACTACAGCTAAAGCTTCCAGCCGAGAACCCGGATGGATCGCGTACCGAGGCCTCCGGGCGAGGCTTCTTCCCCGGAAAGCTGAACGGCGCGGACGTTACGGAGAAGGATAGCAAGCGCTACGCGGGACACCGGGGGCTGGGGCTACTACAATTTCAATCACCACGAGCCAAAGGCACGAACAGCCAAGCTGCAGCCGAAGTCCGAATGCGCGTTCTGCCACATGGCGAGCGCTAAGAAAGATGATGTCTGGATCCAATTCTATCCGTTGCTGGACAAATGAAACAGTTAACGAGCGCTACCTGCTCACGAACACAGGAATGCCGCTGGCATGAGATGTCAAAGGGCTTTTTTCCCTGAAACAATCCAGCAAAGAGGCAAAGAACCGAGGAGACAATTCACATGAAAGCGATTTTGGTAATGGACCAGGCCGCAGGAACGGCGGGGATGAAGCTAGTCGAGCGGCCCGAGCCGCAGGCAGCGATAAACGATGTCGTCGTTCAGGTTCATGCGTCGGGATTCACCTGGGATGAGCTGACGTGGCCCTCGACCTGGACTGATCGCGTCGGCCGTGACCGGGCGCCGGTGATTCCAGGGCAGGAGCTGGCCGGAATTGTCACCGCCCTTGGCTATGGCACGACGGGGCTGTCGGTGGGACAGCGAGTCTTTGGTCTCACGGACTCCTATCGCGGCGGCACACTGGCCGAGTATGTGGCCGTGGAAGCACGCAACCTCGCACCGTTGCCGGGCGATGTCGACTTCGCGGTGGGCGCGAGCGTTGCGATGCCGGGCCTGACCGCGTGGCAGGGACTGTTCGAGCACGGTCGCGTTCAAGCGGGGCAGAGTATTGTCGTGCACGGCGCTGCCGGCGCAGTCGGTTCGATGGTGACCCAGCTCGCACGTGAGGCTGGCGCCTACGTCATCGGCACCGGACGCGCTGCCCACCGTCAGGCGGCGCTCGACTTCGGCGCGCGGGAGTTCGTCGCCCTCGAGAACGACGCCCTCGAACACGTCGGCCCAGTCGATCTGGTTTTCGATGTCTTTGGCGGCGACATTGGGAAGCGTTCCGCGCGCCTGATTCGAGCCGGAGGAACACTGGTGACCATCGCCGGCCCGACCGACGCACGACCCGCCGACGGATTGGCGATCGACTTTGTTGTCGTATCTGACCGCGCCCAACTGGGTGAGATCATCCAGCGGGTGCGGGACGGACGACTGCGGACGAACATCGGCAACATCGCGACCTTCGACGAAAGCATCGCAGCTTTCAATTCAATCAAGCGGATCAGCGGCAAGACGATCATCCGCGTTCGTCCGTGACGACTCGGGGGACGGCGAGCGGTTCTGCGCTCGTCACGGATCATCGTCGCCTTTTGCATCCTGGCGTAGCGACACAAAGAGACTGGTTGATGCAAAATTATGTGTTGGGGCATTCGAATCGGGAACTTCGCAGGTTGATGCTGCAGGCGAACAACCTCCGCCCGATCACGACGCGCCTGCTGCGCGAGATCGGGCTCGCACGAGGCATGCGCGTCGTCGATGTCGGTTGCGGAGCGGGCGACGTGGCAATGCTCGCGGCGGAAATGGTCGGACCGACTGGCGCCGTCCTTGGGATCGACCGCAATGCTGCCGCGATCGCCACGGCCCGCGAGCGCGCGCGCGCCGCAGGTCATATCAATATCGAATTCGTGGAAGGCGATGCCTCCGAAATGACCGGCTCACGAAACTTCGATCTGGCTATCGGTCGCTATGTCTTGGTCCACCAAAGCGACCCGATCGCACTGATCCGCGCAGCGACCACTCACCTCCGGCCAGGCGGCGCAGTTGCCTTCCATGAGGTACTCCTCCTTGGAACGTGGTGGTCCTTTCCCCTGGTCCCGCTATGGGAGGATACCTCTGACCTCATCAATAGGACATTTCGCTCGGTCGTCACGTGCCCGGATGCTGGAGCGCGGATGGTGGAACATTTCTACAATGCGGGGGTGGAGTTGCCCCGCTTGTTTTCGGAGACTCCGGTGGGTGGCGGCCCCGACTCGCCTCTTTACGCATGGGCCGCGGAAACCTTCCGCTCGCTATTGCCGAGAGCCGAGGAAATCGGCCTCGTGTCGCGCGACGAGATCGATATCGACAGGCTTGAGGACCACCTGCGCCAAGCGGTGACGGCGGTCCATTCTCAGATCGGCTTTGCTCATCAGCACTGCGGCTGGGCGCGAATCTAATGGCACTTGTTGAGAAGAGTACGCGGGACGGATCGGCGAAGTCCGTAGGTCCTTCCCAAACTGGGAGGACTCGCCCTCGATTGCCTGCCGGGTAGAGCCGCCGGCGTATCATCGAAGGGCGCCGGGAGAAGCTGTAGAGATGCAGGCGGTCGGCTTATGCGATCAGCTCGTTACACTCTGTGGACGCACGTTCCAGTTCAGAACGTCGGAAGCCATCCCACACTGAGAGCTCCCGAAATACGCTGCACAGAGCTTCGTAACGCTTGCCCGCTCCGGCGGATGGAGGGTTGCGAGACTCGGCAGGATTGGCACGAGCTATTCGGCTGTCCGGACTCACTCGCTACTGAACAGCTGCTTGTCGGCTTGCCGCCCATTCAGGTGCTGGCTGAATATGTCACATTTGGGCGGAAAAGTCGGGTGATAATGACGGTCCGTCGATCACCTGACATCTACACCTTTCCAGAATGCGATGTAGCCTTTGATGGACGCTGCTGCATCAGAGGGCTTGGCGTAATTCCATGCTGCGTCTTCATTAAGTTTTCCGTCGACGATTATCGAATAGTAATTTGCAAGGCCCTTCCATGGGCACCGGCTAGTCGTCGCGCTCGGCCGAAGATATTGCGTGTTGACAGACTCGGGCGGGAAGTAGTGGTTACCTTCGACGACAACGGTCTTATCCGATTCCGCGATTACTGCTCCGTTCCATGTTGCAACTGTCATTTGTCGTTCCTTTCCATGCTATCAGTTTGGGCCGATATCCGAACGTTCGATCGGAACGATCGTCACCTTATGGATCGGATTGGGGCCGCTTCGTCGTGGTCGGAGCAGTTTAGTTCTCCCGGTAGTTTAGCGTTGTTAAACTGTGGATTCGGAAGAAAAATCGAGCAGATCCCGATAGGTCATCTGGTAGGCGCTGCAGATTATCTCGATCATTTCGGCGTGGGTTCCGGGATTGCAATACGCTGGGTGCGGCAGGCCGCCACTGGATTAGCCGGCTCTCGTCGACATGATATCTGGGCCGCTCCCCATCAGCTTCTGTCCCAGACCGCCAGTTTGTGGCCATCGCTAGGCTTCCTGAGCGAAAAGCTTGAGATATTCGCCATATCCGGAGCTCTCGAGCTGATCACGATGAATGAAGCGCAGAGACGCGGAGTTTATGCAGTAGCGCAGACCTCCCATATCCCGAGGTCCACAAGGAAACAGATGGCCTAGATGTGGTCTTTCAGGAGGTTGTCCATCTGGCCTGAACCGAGGAAGCTGAGGTTGCGAAGCTTCAGTGTTCCAAGGAGAGACCAGATGAACATCCATAAGAATGCGCCTTTGACGCCTAAAGGTCGAGAGGCGATGGTTCGCAGCGTCGTGGAAGGCGGACTAAGCCAAGCCGACGCAGCCTACCAGTTCAATACGACGCCCAAAACGGTCGCCAAATGGGTCAAGCGGTTCCGCGCAGAAGGTGCGGCTGGGTTGCAGGATCGCTCCTCCAGACCTCATTCATCGCCAAGCCAAACCCCGCCTGCCACGTGCACGGTCGTCGAGACGTTGCGCCGGCAGCGCCACACCAGTAAGCAAATCGCCGCTGAGGTTGGGGTGTCACCGGCTACTGTGAGCCGCATTCTTCGCCAATTGGGATTGAACCGGATCCGCGATCTGGAGCCGGCCGAGCCGGAACGCCGCTATGAGCGCGAGAACCCAGGCGAGATGCTTCACATCGACATCAAAAAGCTCGGGCGTTTCGAGCATGTCGGCCACCACATCACCGGCGATCGCACCGGCCAGAGCAACAGCCGCGGCGTCGGCTGGGAGTTCGTCCATGTCTGCATCGACGATCATTCCCGCGTCGCCTTCTCCGAGATCAAGCTGGACGAGACGGCTAACAGCGCCGTTCGCTTCCTCAAGGCGGCGGTCGCCTATTACAAGAGCCTCGGCGTCACCGTCACGCGCGTCATGACCGACAACGGGAGTTGCTACAAGGCATTTGCCTTCCGCGATGCCTGCAAGGACCTGCGCATCAGGCACGTCCGCACCAAACCCTACACGCCCAAGACAAACGGTAAGGCCGAGCGCTTTATCCAGACCGCGCTCCGGGAATGGGCTTACGCCAAGGCCTATCCCACATCAGATCGGCGCGCCGAAGAGCTGCCGATCTGGCTGCACCAGTACAACTGGCATCGGCCTCACGGTGGTATAAAGTCTCAAACGCCTATCAGCAGACTCGGTCTAACCGAGGACAACCTCTTGAGGCTCCACACCTAGATGGCTGTCGCCGTGCTTGGAGCGAACCTCTGTGCGGATCATTCCGTGGGACCGGTCGACGTTCTCGACGACGTTCGCGGGTTCCAAGGGCCTCCGGAAGCTCGGCCAACCGGTGCCGCTGTCGAATTTATCGACAGACGCGAATAGTGGCTCACCCGACACCACATCGACATAGAGACCCGGTTCTTTGTTGTCCCAGTATTCGTTCTGAAACGGTCGCTCCGTGCCGTCTTGCTGCGTGACCCAGTACTGTTGTGGCGTTAGCCGGAACACTGCCTCCGGAGTTTTGTTGTATGTCTTCATCTTTCGTGCTCCTTTGCAGCCGACCAAAATAGGGCGGCAAATTTCCATGCTGCACGGCGAAGCTCCGTGGTCCAATGACCTTTAACTATGGAATCGATGCCGACGCGGCACGCAGTCCAAGAAGCTGTGGCTTTGGTAGGCCATCGACTACAATGATCTCGTCCTCGACGTGCTTGTTAAAAATCGCAACGGCAAGTCAGCAAAGATGCTGATGTGCATTGAGCCACAACGTCATTTGCCTCGTGTCATGATTCACCGACAATCGCGATCCCATTAGCTGGCTCAGCAAGAATCCTATCGTCCTGGCACCGATATTGTGGTCGTCGTAAGTGGAAGGCGGCCGTCAGGATGACAATCGGCCGATTGTCGCCCGCGGCTTTGGTGAAAAACCGTGTCGGCATATACCAAGAGCCCGGGCGCGTTCCCAAGAAGCTTTCCTGGGTGCACCCGGGCTCTAGTACTACACTCGCGTCACATAGAGCTCCAAGCGCCGCATGGGATGATCGATGCGACCGGATAGATCTCAGATCGCGCCAGCCGGCGCGACGGCGGGAAAGTCCTTCTCGGGATCGAACACATTGTTAAAGAAGTTCGTCAGCGAGTACATCGCAACCAGCGCGATGATCTCCATGATGTTCGCATCCGTGTATCCGGCATCGCGGACGGCTTTCAGGTCGGCGTCGGCGACGTGTCCCCGGCTCTCGATGACTTTGCGGGCGAACTGGACCGCGGCATCGCGCTTCGGATCGCTGGCATGGCCCTTTCGGGCGAGAATGATCTCGCTAGCCGGCAGCTTGGCCATATGCTCGGCCGTGAAGCTGTGAACTGTCAGGCAGTAGTTGCAGCCGTTCACCTCGGAGACAGCCAGGCCGATGCTGTCACGCGTCTTCACGTCGAGCGCCTTGCTCAACGAGCCGAGCAGCGCGGCCCATGCGTTGAAGGCGATCGGGCTGTGCGCAAACGTTGCCATCATATTTGGGGTGAAACCGATGTTCTTGGTGAAGGTCTCAAGGGTTGCCTTCGAATCGGCCGGCACCTGGTCCGGCTTTAAAGCAGCACATTTCGGCATGGTAATCTCCGTACCTGTCTGTATTCGTTGGAAGTCATACGAAGTGCAGCACGTCCGCAACGGGCAGGCGCGGCTTCTGCGGCCAGTTGCCCGGGCGCTCCGGCCCCACCGACAACAGCATGACCGGCACTTCGTCCTCGCCCAGTCCGAACTCCCGGTGCACCGCTTCGTCATCGAAACCGATCATCGGCGTCGAACCCAGGCCAAGCGAACGAGCGGCATAGATGATTGCGGCCGTGCCGAAGGTGGCAGAGCGTATTGCCTCGTCCCGTTGGCGCTGCGGCTGATCGAAATACAAACCGCGCGCCGGGATTTCCCACTCCGGCACCATGCGCGCCGGCATGATGCCCGCTTCCACAACCGGCGCCAGGCGCTCAGGTATTGTGCTGGAATCGGCTAACTGGCCGATGATGATGAAGGTAACGGCTGCTTCGGTAATCGCGGGCTGATTCCAGGCAATCGGACGCAGCCGAGCCTTGGCTCCAGGCGTGCGTACGGCGATGAAGCGCCAGTTCTGCAGGTGGAAGGATGTCGGCGCGCTGGTGCCGATACGCACTAGCTCCCGGATCTGGTCGTCGGTCAACGTGGCGGCAGGGTCGTAGTATTTGGCGGCGCTGCGGCTCAAAATACATTCGATGACGGCGTTCGTCATCGTTGGTGCTTTGGGTGAATGGGAAGTTTGGGGTGCGAGAGTGTTTCTGCTCGTTTTGGCCGGCGTGTAGATTGCAGCGGCGACGCCGGTTTCAGGTTCGGTGACGGGGATAGCAATATGGCTCACGATCTGGCTCCTTCGTCAGGTGATGAACGACCTTGACTTTAGGCCTCGCGATGCTGATTTCGAGACGCGATTGGCTCAACTAAGTGCTCAAAAGGATCAAACCGGCGCGGCTGGTTGATCCTTCACCCAGCCGCGCGGCCCAGGCCAAGTCGTCGCCTCGAGATCGAGCTTTCCGTGCTGCAGGTATAGAGGGGCGTCTAGCGCGTCGGTCACGTCAACGACTGCGCGCTCCGCGCCCAGGCTCTCGTACGGTCCGAACCGAATGCGAGGCGCATTACACGCTCTCGCGCGCCAGACGGCGCCATTCTCCCGGCGTCATCCCCATCTTGTCGGCGAACACGCGCCGGAATGCCGATACGGATTGATACCCGACTGCCTCGGCCACAGCCTCGGTGGTGATCGATGGCTTCTTCAGCTCGTTAGCGGCCAGGCTCATCCGAATATCGACTAACAGGTCCGCGGCAGAGCGGCCCAGCTTGTCCTGAAAGTGCCGCATGAAGGTGGCGCGTGACATGCCGCACAAGTCGGCCAGTTCGGGCAAATTCCAGGGCCGGGTCGGATCGGCCAACATGGCTGAAATGGCCGGGGCTAGTCGTGGATTTCCGGCCATCGCCAACAATCCTTCCGGAGCTTGGTCGGATTCGCTTGCTGCGCGCAGCGTCAGTGTGAATAGCGCCGAGGAAAGCGCGTTAAGGATGGCGTTGCTGCCCGGCTTGTCGCCGGCGGACTCCATCCGCATCAACCCGACAAGGTTGGCAAGGTGGTTCGCGGCGGACCCGATGTTCTCTTCAGCATCGCCGTCAATGGCTCGCACCACCAGATTGGTGGGCAGGTAGTTGCGGACCAGCCGATCATGGGGCGGCCCGATGAAAAATCGCCCGCACAACATGTCCAGGCGGTCGCCGTGACCATCATTTGCGCTGAGCATCCATCCGGCCGAACGCTGGCTGTTGTACGTTGGTCCCGGCGTATGTCCGCTGCCGTCGTGCAGAACGTGCGCCGATCCGTGAGGCAGCAGCACGATATCTCCGCCTACCAATTCCCTGATCGTCCGCGTCTCCGGATCCTCGATAATGGCCCGGCCCTTTAGCACGACGTGGTAAGGAATTTCATTCGCCGCGGACGGCGGCCAAGCTACCCGCCACGGCGCACCGTAGGCGCAACGGACCTCGAGCCGGCCGGTGATGGTGATCATTTGCAGGAGATGACTTAGCCAGTCGACCTGGGACATAAGATCTTCGCTATCTTGTCCGGAACGCGCGGATAGAGAGTCGCCGCGCGAGTCCTGAGGACGGACCTGTAACAGGGGTTAGCCGAACCGCTTTCGGTTATGATAAAACCCGAGCGTTCGGCGATCCAGTCGTAAAGCTGCACCGCGTTGTGGTTGGACTCGCCCGTCGACGAGTACTCGCTGGGGCTCCCCTCGACGTCTCGCCTCGGCATAAACATGCTCGATCATCGCGGGGCCGTCTCCGGCCGCCAGGTGCGTCGTCCGCGACGAACGAGCCTTGAAGATAGAGTAGTCGCCCGTCATCCAGGTGGATCGATGGTAGTCGAACGGCACCAGGCCCAATGCCAGCACTGCACAGATCGAATCGATTGGCTTCAACAAACGTACCTAGATCTTGAGCGTCACCGAGTCGAAGACATCCACCTCGTAAAATCATTGATAGCCCTTCCACAGCGGAAGCCAAATATCAGAATCGCTGTCCGCAATGGCTTTAGTCTCGATCCGATTGCATAGAATGCTCCCAAATACCGTAACGTGCCTGCGCCCCAATGTACCACCGGTCTCCGTAGGAAGTGTCATCGTTCCATCCCTGTGCCGCTGAGGACGGGCACTATGTGTTCGCCGTGGCGCTATGATCCTGTGGCGAGTCTGTAGCTGCGGAACGCGACTATGATAGGTGCGGATCGAGCGGGTTGATCAGAACTCACACCTTCCTTTCTCGCTCGGTACCCTTGTAGCTTTTCGAAGATGGAGGTTTCGGGCGTTCCCGGGGCCCGCATTGCCAAGACGACAGGTTGCATCGAATATCTCGCTATGTTTGTCGCGCGATTCAGCGACACTGCTGCTGTCCTCCAAGTGCCGGAAGTCCGGACTCCGTGTCCCTAAATACGCGGTCTGACGTTCTGCTTTGACAGGCAATCTGCCTACGCCTCAATACTAGGACGAAAGAAACATCGGGCGACACCTTTCAAGGCTCAGGAATCTTGCGGCAAACCGTTTTCGCAAGATCAAGGTGCAGGCCACCAAGTCTTTCGAGGCTTACGTGACAAAGTTGCGGTGTAAGAGGAAAGCGTCATGGAACAGTCCCCCCAAATCGGCGACCCTATCACCGACATGTCATGGCCGCCCGATGACGGCACTGTCCGCGACTGGATCGGGCCAAGGGCGTTCGGGCATTGGGCGGAGCTGCGGAACTGGATCGAGGCAAACTACCCCGGCGTTTTCGCGCCAGACTGGCTCTATCGTGGCAAGAAGCGCGGTTGGTCGTTGCGTTACAAGAAGTCCAAGGCATTCTGTACCTTCTTGCCGGAATTCAGAATGTTTTCGGTCGAGGTGGTCTTGGGGGCAGCAGAGCGAGAAAAGTTTGAGGCGCGGCGCTATGGCTGGCGTTCCGAGCTGGTCACGCTCTACGATGAAGCCCGAACATACCCCGACGGGAAGTGGCTGAAAGTGGCTATTTCATCCGCAAAGGATCGGCGTGATGTGACGCAGCTTTTGAGTATGAAGCGTCCTCCTCCACGGTCACGCGGTTGATCTCGCAACGACAAATTATCAAATAGATGATAACCGGAGTCTTCAAAGTTTTTCGCCCCTGATTGGATTCCGGCGACCCTCAATATTCCGATACTGAGAGTGCTCATGCCGGCCGGCGCGCTTCGCGATGCCTCGTGGCCACGCCGGTCCAGAGTGGCGGCGGTCTTCGAGCCGATCAGCCCGATGCCGCCGATCACGGCGACCTTGCTGGTCTATTTCGCCGTCAGTCGCGGGACATGGAACTTCCCCATGACTGTGAGATCAATCGCCGCCAGCACTTTCTCCCTCGCCGATGTGGCGTTGTCCCCCTCGAGAAACGCGGTGGCCTGCAGGGCCAGAAATTGCAGGGTTTTCAGGCCAATGGAGCTGAGCACAGCTGCAAGATACGGCGTCAGAAAATCGGGCTGGTTGGCCCGGTCGCCGGTGAAGACACCTCCGGAAGCGATGCCGATGAACACCGGACGATCACGGAGCATTCCCACCTTCCCGGCCGGCGTCGATTTAAAGGTGCGGCCGGCGCGCAGAATTTGATCAATCCATGCCTTGAGAACCGAGGGAACAGTCAGGTTGTGCATGGGCGTTCCAATGACGATCGCGTCGGCCGCCTCGACTTCCTGGATGAGCGTTTCGGACAGATCCAGCGACCCCTTCAGCGGGGCCGCCAATGTTACCGGAGACGAGAGGGTAGTGGCGTAGTCAGAAGCGGCATGCGACAGGGGGGCAGCGCCAAAATCTCGCCGACAAATGCTCGCGCCGGCCGCCACCTCAAGGAGCTTCTCTACGATCGCCGCTGAAAGCTGCCGGCTGTGCGATTCCGCGCGCGGGCTGCAATCAATATGCAGGATATTGTTCATCATTTACTTTCTTCGGTCCGTGCCGCCACCTTGAGCCCGCGCTGCACCGCCGGACGCGCGAGGCCGCGGTCGAGCCAAGCCTGCACATGAAGAAACCGGTCGAAGCCGACGAGCTCGCGCGCTTCGTAAAACCCGATCAGGTTGCGCACCCAGCCTAGCAGCGAAATATCGGCGATGCTGTAGTCAGCGCCCATCACCCAGTCGCGACCGGAGAGCCGTTCGTCGAGGACCCCGAGCAGCCGCGCTGATTCGGTTGCATAGCGGTCCCGCGGACGCTTGTCCTCAAAGGCCTTGCCGGCGAATTTGTTGAAGAAGCCGACCTGGCCGAACATCGGTCCGACACCGCCCATTTGCCACATCAGCCACTGAATGGTTTGATAGCGGGTGTTCGGATCGGCCGAGATAAATTGTCCGGTCTTGTCGGCAAGGTAGAGGAGGATCGCGCCGGATTCGAACAGCGCGAGCGGCGTGCCGCTCGGCCCGTCGGGGTCGTAGATGGCCGGTATCTTGCCGTTGGGATTAAGAGCGAGAAAAGCCGGTTCGTGGCTTTCGCCCGCCGTGATGTCGATCCGGTGTGGTTCGTAAGCGAGCCCGGTTTCCTCGAGCATGATGCCGACCTTCACCCCGTTCGGCGTTGGAAGGGAAAAGAGTTGCAGCCGATCGGGGAACTGAGCCGGCCAGCGCATGAAAATTGGATGATCAAGCATTGCCTTCGTGCCTATACAGGATCAGTGATGACGCAGCTCAGTGGCCAGCACTTTGCCCGCCGTCGACGTGCAAGATCTCGCCAGTGATGAACGGTGCAGAGTCCAGAAGGAGGATCGCGTCGGCGATGTCGGTTGTCTGACCTATGCGTCCAATAGGGTTGAAAGCTCCCAGCACTTCGTGAATTTCAGGCGGGTGCATAGGTGTGTTTCCGGGAGCGACGGCGTTCACGCGGATGCCTTTCTTCGCGTACTCGATCGCCAATGACTTCGTGGCGGCGTTGATGCCACCCTTCGTCAGAGCTGCCAAGACCGAGTAGACCCCACTGATCGCCACTTGGTCTATGCTGGCTGTTACGCTCACCACGTGACCGCTCGAACGCTTTTCCATCTCGGCGATCGCGAGTTGCGTGATGTGGTAGAAACCCGCCATGTTCACATTCATCACGGCAGCGTAGTCTTCGTAGGTGTGTTCGGTGAAAGGCCTTCCGATATAGATGCCGGCGTTGTTCACCAGCGTATCGATCCGGCCAAATCGTTCGACGCCTTCGGAAATGACGCGTTGCGCGGTCGTGGGATCCCCGATATCACCGGCGATGCTCAGGATGTCCGCGTCGTCCGACATCTTGATCGAACGCGACGTTGCGACAATGCGGTAATCGAGCTTTCGAAATGCCTTTACGACTGTAGCGCCGATGCCTTGTGACGCACCGGTGACAACAACAACCTTCTGTGACTTGTTCATGCGTCGTCCCTGCATTGGTCAGCCTCAGCGCCGATGGTGCTGAGGGTTTCGAATCGGCGCATACCAAAAAACCCGGACGAAGCAATTCTTTCATGGGGGCATCCGGCCTCTGGCGCTACGCTCGCATCGCATAAAAGCTCCAAGGGGGGCCTCAGAGGTTGCGACCGTGTAGAGTTCAGATCGAGCCGGCCGGCGCAACAGCGGGAAAGTCCTTCTCGGGATCGAACACGTTGTTAAAGAAATTCGTCAGCGAATACATCGCCACCAGCGCCACGATCTCCATGACGTTTGCATCCGTGTAACCGGCATCGCGGATGGCTTTCAGATCGGGGTCACTGATCTTGCCACGGGTCTTGATGACTTTGCACGCAAACTGGATTGCGGCGTCCCGCTTCGGATCGCTCGCATGGCCTTTCCTAGCGAGAATGATCTCATTGGCCGGCAGCTTCGCCATATGATCGGCCGTAAAGCTGTGAACCATCAGGCAGTAGTCGCAGCCGTTCACTTCGGAGACCGCAAGGCCGATGCTGTCACGCGTTTTCACGTCGAGCGCCTTGCTCAAGGAGCGGAGCAGGGTAGCCCATGAGTTGAACGCGATTGGGCTTGCCGCGAAGGTCGCCATCATATTTGGGGTGAACCCGATGGTCTTGGTGAACGTATCGAGGGTCGGTTTCGAATCGGCCGGCACTTGCTCCGGCTTTAGTGCTGCTGCCCTTGGCATTCCAGTCTCCCCAATGAATTGGTTTTAATAGAAATCAGACGAGATCCAGCACATCGGCTACCGGGCGGCGCGGCTTCTGCGGCCAGTTCCCCGGGCGCTCCGCACCAATGGACAACAGCATGACCGGTACTTCGTCCTTGGTTAGTCCGAACTCGCGGTGTACCGCGTCCGCATCGAAGCCGATCATCGGCGTCGAACCCAGGCCCAGCGAACGGGCCGCGTAGATCATCGCCGCCGCGCCGAAGGTGCCGGTGCGGACGGCTTCGTCGCGCTGGCGCTGCGGGTACTCCATGTACAGATCGCGTGCGGGGATTTCCCATTCCGGCACCATCTTTGCCGGCATAATGCCCGCTTTCACCAGCGGCGCCAGGCGCTCCGGGACTACGCTGGAGTCGGCCAACTGGCCGCAAACGATGAAGGTAACGGCCGCTTCGGTGATTGCGGGCTGACTCCAAGCGATCGGACTAAGCCGAGCTTTGGCTTCCGGCGTGCGTACAGCGATGAAGCGCCAGTTCTGCAAGTGGAAGGATGTCGGCGCGGTGGTACCGATTCGCACCAGCTCGCGGATTTCTTCGTCGCTTAACGTAGCGGTCGGATCGTAGTACTTCGTAGCGCTGCGGCTCAGGATGCATTCGATGACGGCGTTGGTTATGGTCATTCCGTTGCTCATGGTGATTCCTTGCGTAAAAGGAGGTATCGGCCGCACCTTCGCTGGAAATGCCGCAGGCACGGGGCTTGGTCGACATCTCATGCCAGCGTCCACGGGTAGTTTCCCAAGGTGCCCTGGCTCGTGCGAAGCCGGTCGTCTGCGTCGAGGGCGCTGGTCGTTCAGGGACGAACGCGGATGATCGTCTTGCCGCTGATCCGCTTGGTCGGATTGAAAGCGGCGACGGCATCCTCCAGGGGCGCGATGTTGCCGATGTTCGTCCTCAGTCGTCCGTCCCGCACCCGCTGGACGATCTCGGTCAGTTGGGCACGGTCGGATTCGACAACGAAGTCGATCGCCACACCGTCGGCAGGCCGTCCCTCGCTCGGCCCGACGATGGAGACCAGCGTTCCGCCGGCTCGAACGAGCCGCGCAGACCGCTTGCCGATGTCGCCGCCGATGAGGTCGAACACCAAATCAACGCCGCCGACATCTTCGAGAGCGTCGTTCTCGAGATTGACGAACTCTTGCGCGCCGAAGTCGAGCGCCGCCTGACGGTCGGCGGCGCGTCCGGTACCGATGACGTAGGCACCGAATTCTCGTGCGAGTTGCGTCACGATAGATCCGACTGCGCCAGCCGCCCCGTGCGCGAGGACGCTTTGCCCCGCCCGAACGCGGCCGTGCTCGAACAGTCCCTGCCACGCGGTCAGGCCCGAGATCGGCAGGCTTGCGCCCACCGTGAAGTCGACGTCCCCCGGCAGCCGCGCGAGGTTGCGTGCCTCAACTGCCACGTACTCCGCCAGGGTCCCATCACGATACCAGTCGGCGAGGCCGAACACCCGCTGTCCGACCGACAGCCCCGTCGTGCCATAGCCCAGGGCGGTGACCACTCCGGCCAGCTCATGCCCAGGGATCGAGGGTGTTCGGTCACGGTTGAGGCGATCGGTCCACGTCGAAGGCCACGTCAGCTCTGTCCCGACGAATCCCGACGCATGAACCTGAACCACAACGTCATTGATCGCCGCCTGCGGCTGGGGCCGCTCCATGAGCGTCATCCCGGCTGTTCCTGCAGCTTGGTCCGTCACGACGACTGCCCGCATCGTCCACCTCCTTGTGTCTGGTACGTCGTAATCTTCTGATCTTTTGCAGACGAGCGACAATAGGATCGGGCAGCTCGAGGGTCCAATGACCTGTGGCTATGGAATCGATGCCATCGACGGGACGCGCGAAAGTCAAAGTGCACGAACGTGAACCGCGGCGAATGCCCCGCAACGGCATGATTTCTGGGCGCTGGGAAACACGAGAGAAACGCGCGGAAGAAAACCTGTGCTGTTGGCTAAGATCAGGAGTAGGCGGGATTGCTCTCAACGAATCGCTATTGGATCTCGCGGTTATGCTGGTAGATCAAGCAAGGGTGGCGGAGGGGGCGAGAACGTTGGGATTGATCTGCGCGCCGAGTCGAGCCTCGCGTGATGTTGCTTCGTCCGAGGTCGAAGATCACGCATTTGGATGACAAGGTCTGGTTCGGGGCGATTAGCCATCGCCTGTGCGACGGGAATCGATAAGCTTTAGATGTGGCTCCAGAGTCACGGGTTCACTCAATTAAAGACCCTGCGGGTATGATAAGCTGCTATGCCCCGAGGGGCTGAGATACGCTCAATCCGGAGTAATATTCGGGATTGGCAGTTCAGCCACATCATCCTCGTAGCAGGCCTGAGGCCTTTCGTTGTGGCCGGAAGCAGTAACGTCCAGGCGCGTGTTAATATTCGCAGTAATGCCGAGAATTTTGCCTACAGGACAGAGGTTTGCAGCTTCCAGCAAGAATGTGCGCTGCTTCGCGTCGAGTTCTCCCTCCAGCACGAGCGTGCGCTCAAACGAATCTTTTTCGCCCCGGACGCCGTGGTGGAAGCTGACGCCGACCTCAACCCGCTCGAGCGGAAGTTTCTGGCGCCGAGCCTGAAAACGAACGCTCATAGCGGTGCATGCGGCCAGAGATGCGCTCAGAAGGTCGTAAGGATTAGGGCCAGAAGAAATGTGGCCTAGGCCGTCTGGCCCGCCGACGGGAAACCGAGAGTCACCGAAACGGCCAGCCAGCGCGCCATGATTGGTGGAGTCGCTTGTGACGACGACTTCGCGGATCTTGGTCATGATCAGGTCCGATCGTTATATGATTGGCCCGCCGGCCTCGAGAAGGGTACGCCAGAGGCGGCGCAAGTAACTCTTAGAGCTCGTGCGAGACCTCGGTACCGCATGCAGTCAATGCGTTCAGGAGTAAATCCGGCAACCATTCGGGTAAAGCTATCATATCCATAACCACCAGGAATGCTCCGTGACGCCTGCGCGCCGAAGCGCCCGGTGATAAAATCCGCGAACGCGCGCAGCGGGCTTCATGGTCTTTCGCGCCAACGAACAATCATTGACTTCCGGAGAGTCGAAGTCGATTGCCGATCAAGCGACTGAGTGTGACTTAGAAGTCTCTACACAGTTAAACGTCGCGGCTTCGAGTGCGATGCGGCTTTTGACATTCCTCCTACAGCATCACGCACGCGCGGGAGCGAGCGGCTATAACGACCGTTTATCGACTCCATGGCGAGAGGTGATTTCCTTCGCCGGCTTTGCAAGATCATTCTCCGAAGCGTCGCTGAACAGAAACCTAGGGTTCGCCTCGACACGCGTTACACGAAGACAATCCGTCGACATGCAAAGCAACGATATGATCGAAATCGCCGCGCCATGGGCGCGCTGACCGCTACTACCAGGTGGGTGCCCCTAGCGGCAGCAAAGGAGTTACAGCAAGCCGTTGGTCCTGGTTGGCCACTTCGGCGCACGCGCTAGAGCTGCAAGACGTAGCGACGTCGCGATTTTGGCGGAGAATAGTTAGCCGCCTCCATGAGGGCCGACTGGAGTGGAAAAAATCATCATAGCGGCAGCTGCGGGTCAGGCGAAGTGCCTTGGCGGGCGTTCGACTGCAATTTCGAGGTGAAGTCGGCTGACCAAGGTTCGACTCTCTGCGTCGGCCACGTTGAGCGATTTGTCCGAGAGCGGCCGCGCCGTTGAAGTTGAGCTCGACGTCCGCATTGGACCGCAGTGCGAATGCTGCCGCCGGTGAGTGAAGCTGGCGACGATCAGAGTGCGACCTGTCCAGTTATGATTGCAACGTTCTATGCCTTGGAGAGACGGAAGTGTGTACGACAGACAACCCGGAGCAGCCGGCCCCGGTGACCCGGCTCGACCGCGGCTCGTTTTGCCGCTACCAACGATGCGGCGGCGCTACGATTGGCTTGCTTTTCGCGCTGGCGCTCGCCGGCTGCGATGACAAGGCCCAATCGCAGGCGGCCGAGCCTCCGCCGCCGGTAACAGTCGCGCAACCGGTTAAGCGTACGGTCACCGACTGGGACGAGTTCACCGGCCGCTTCGAGGCGATCGAGGAGGTGCAGGTCCGCGCCCGCGTTGGCGGCTTCGTGGACAGCGTCCAGTTCAAGGACGGTGCGATTGTCCACGCCGGCGATCTGCTCTACATTATCGATCCGCGCCCATTCGAGGCGGTCGCGTTGCAGGCCCAAGGCCAACTCGACGACGCGCGGGCCAGGCAAGAGCTGGCCAAGCGTGAACTCGACCGTGGCCTGACCTTGGTACAGACCAGCGCAGTTTCCGAACAGGTCGTTGACCAGCGCCGTCAGGCCTTGCAGGCGGCTTATGCGGCCGAGACGCAGGCCGAAGGCGCACTGAAGGCGGCGCGGCTGAATGTCGAATTCACTCACGTGCTTGCCCCGATCACCGGCCGCGTCAGTCGCCATCTGGTGACCCCCGGCAACCTCGTCCAGGGCGCCGATGGCGGAGCGACACTGCTCACCTCCATCGTGTCGCTCGATCCGATTTATATCTATTTCGATGTCGACGAGCAGACCTATCAGCGCAACAACAAGCTGTGGTTCGAAGGCAAGCGGCCGAGTTCGCGCGATACAGCGAACCCGGTGCAGGTGATGCTGACCGGCGAAACCAAGCCCTCGCATGAAGGCGCGATGGACTTCCTCGACAACCGCCTGGACGTCTCGACTGCGACGCTGCGCAGCCGCGCGGTCATCCAGAACAAGGATCTCTCAATTTTGCCCGGGCAGTTCGGCCGCGTCAGGATCATCGGTTCATCGCCTTATGAGGCGCTGCTGATCCCGGACGCCGCCATCGCCACCGACCAGTCGCGCAAGATCGTGTTCGTGGTCAAGGGCGACAATACGGTTGAGGCAAAGCCGGTGGTGCTCGGGCCACTCGATGACGGACTGCGGGTGATCCGGGAGGGCCTCGAGGCGGAGGATCACGTCATCGTGGACGGTATTCAGCGTGCCCGCGTGGGCGCCAAGGTGACACCGAAAATGGCGCAGGCGCGGGCAGACGACAAGACTCCGGCAGGTGCCAAGCCATGAATCTCGGAAAGCTTTCCATCAACCAGCCCATCTTGGCGATGGTACTGTCGATCGTGCTTGTGATCGTCGGCACGATCGCCTACCAGACGTTGCCGGTCTCGGAATATCCGCAGGCGGTGCCGCCGACCGTTACCGTCACCACGCAATACCCGGGCGCTTCGGCCCAGACCGTAGCCGACACCGTTGCCGCCCCAATCGAGCAGGAGATCAACGGGGTCGAGGACATGCTGTATCTCTACAGCCAGGCGACCTCGAACGGCCAGCTCACCATCACTGTCACCTTCAAACTCGGCACCGACCTCGATAAGGCCCAGGTGCTGGTGCAGAACCGCGTCGCAATTGCACAGCCGCGTCTGCCGGAGGAGGTGCAGCGCAACGGCGTCGTCACGCGCAAGAACTCACCCGACATCCTGATGGCCGTGTTCGTGCTGTCGCCCGACGACTCCTTCGATCAGCTCTACATCTCCAACTACACGCTGCTGCAAGTCCGTGATCAGCTTTTGCGACTCGATGGCGTCGGTGATATCCAAATGTTCGGAGCGCGCGACTACTCGATGCGATTGTGGCTCGATCCCGACCGGATCGCTGATGTCGGTCTGACATCGAGTGAGGTGCTGGCGGCTATCCGCGCCCAAAATCTGCAGATCACTGGCGGGCAGATCGCAGAGCCTCCGATAGCCGATCGCGCGTTCCAGCCGAACCTCGTGTTCACCGGCCGCCTCAAGGATACCGCGCAGTTCGAGGACATCGTGGTGAAGGCCGGCTCCGACGGCCGTACCGTGCGACTACGCGACATTGCCCGGGTCGAGCTCGGTGCGCTGTCCTACGCGACCAGCAGCCGCATACTGCGCAAGTCGGCTGTCGCGATGGTAGTGACCCAACGCCCCGGATCGAACGCGCTCGCCACAGCGAACGCAATCTCCACCACCATGGCCAAGCTGAAGGCGAATTTTCCTAAGGGCCTCGACTACAATATCGGCTACAACCCGACCGAATTCATCGCCCAGTCGGTCCACGAGCTGATCAAGACAGTCTACGAGGCGATGACGCTCGTGGTCATCGTGGTGCTCGTGTTTTTGCAGGGGTGGAGACCTGCGATCATTCCGATTATCGCGATCCCTGTGTCGCTGGTGGGCACTTTTGCAGTGATGGCAACGCTCGGATTCTCGATCAACAATTTGACGCTGTTCGGTCTGGTTCTCGCGGTCGGCATCGTGGTCGACGACGCCATCGTGGTTGTCGAGAATGTCGAGCGTCATCTCCGGGACGGCCTGAGCCGGCGTGAGGCGGCGCTCAAGACCATGGAAGAGGTCGGCGGCGCGCTGGTCTCGATCGCACTTGTGCTCTGCGCGGTTTTCGTGCCGACCGCCTTCCTGGGCGGCATCTCCGGACAGTTCTTCCAGCAATTCGCCGTCACCATCGCTGTTGCGACGGCGATCTCCTGCTTCTGTTCGTTGACGCTGTCGCCCGCACTTGCCTCGCAAATCCTAGTTCCGCACGACGGCAAGCGGCTGCCGGCGCGCTGGAATGTGATCGCGCGTGGCTGGTCGGCCTTCACCCGCGTCTTCAATCGGGTGTTCGATTGGTTATCGAACGGCTATGCGACCGCAGCATCCTTCGTGATCCGGCATTCAGCGCTAATGCTGTTGCTTTATGCCGCGCTGATCGGTAGCGCCGGCTGGCTGCTCGCCACCACTTCGCAGGGCTTCATTCCCGCGCAGGATCGCGGTTACCTTATCATCTCGGTGCAATTGCCGGGCGCAGCGTCGCTGGCGCGGACCGCCGCAGTGGTGCGCGACATCGAGCGGATTGCGCTGGATACGCCGGGTATCGTCCGCGTCGGGGCGTTCAGCGGCTTCTCCGGCGCGACCCGCACGCAGGCAGGCAATGCCGCTGCCTTGTTTCCGGTGTTCGACGAGGCGGAGGCGCGGCAGAAGAAGGGGCTGACAGCGAATGCGATCACGGCCGATCTGCGCAAACGGCTATCGGTGATCCAGGGCGCCTTCATCATCGTCATTCCGCCCCCCGCAGTGCCCGGCATTGGCACCGGTGGCGGCTTCGCTATCCGCATCCAGGATCGACAAGGGCGCGGTCCCGAGCTGCTTGCAGCCGCGACCAACGATCTGGTCGCTGCCGCGCGTAAGTCACCAAATCTGACCTCTGTGTTCTCGCCGTTCACGGCGAATACGCCGCAGCTGTTTGTCGACATCGATCGCGTCAAGGCGCAGAAGCTGGGCGTCCCGATCGCTAACATTACAGACACCATCGAGACTTACTTCGGCTCGACCTATGTCAACGACTTCAACCTGTTTGGGCGTACCTATCACGTCACCGCGCAGGCCGATCTGCCGTTCCGCAAGGAAACCTCCGATCTTACGCGGCTTCGTACCCGTAATGCCGCCGGTGACATGGTGATGCTCGGCAGCGTCGTAGACTTCAAGAACGTTTCGGGCCCCGACCGCGTCGCGCGCTACAATCTCTACTCGGCATCCGAACTGCAGGGCGAGCCGGCGCCGGGCACGAGTTCCACGACAGCGCTCAACGCAATCAAGAAACTCGCTGACCAGACGTTGCCCAGCGGGTTTTCATTCGAGTGGACCGACCTCTCTTACCAGCAGGTGAACGGCGCAAATGCGGGCCTCTACGTGTTTCCGATCTGCGTGCTGTTCGTTTATCTGGTTCTGGCGGCGCAATATGGCAGCTGGACATTGCCGTTCTCGGTGATCCTGATCGTGCCGATGTGCCTGTTCGCGGCCACCATCGGCGTGCGTGTCATGGGCCAGGACGTCAACATCCTGACCCAGATCGGCTTTGTGGTGCTGGTGGGGCTTGCCGCCAAGAACGCGATCCTGATCGTCGAATTCGCGCGCGATATCGAGCTCGAGGGCAGGCCGCGGCTGGAGGCTGTCATCGAGGCCTGCCGGCTCCGCCTGCGGCCGATCCTGATGACCTCGTTCGCGTTTATCCTCGGCGTGCTGCCGCTGGTCGTGTCGACCGGCTCCGGCTCTGAGATGCGGCAGGCCGTCGGCGTTGCCGTGTTCTTCGGCATGCTCGGCGTCACGCTGTTCGGCCTGATCTTCACGCCGATCTTCTACATGGTGGTGCGCAACCTCGCGGAAGGCAAGAACGAGCGCAAGCCGACCCAGACGACCGCGGCCGCAGTCGCGGCGGAATGAGCCGCGTTGGCGCGATCCGCGACAAAGCCGGAACACGATCTGCGTTACCGTGAGGAGCGCGGAATTCACGTCTCGAAAGGCACACGGCCTTGCCGGCCGCAGTTCCGGAGATATCGATGACGCGATCTCGTTCAATGGTCGAGACGCATAATCGAAGAGGTCGCCCGACGCCTGCGACGCCGAAGTCGAAAGCGGCCCCTCGGTTATAACGCAACGACCGTCGCCTATTTTACGGAGTGCCGAGGGATGAGCGGATGGTGTGTGGCCTGGGCGGGCGATCTTCTGATGCCGTCCGTGACCTCGGCAGCCGGACACTGAGGCGCGGCCCTTGGAGCGGTGGTTGACGCCACACTAACCGCTTCCATGGCGCCGAGCGCGTGGAATGGAAACGATAAGGACTGGGCATTTCTAATCGTTGACGTGCAGGCATATCCTTATTGCTCGTCAAACCGGGTTGACCTGCGACGCTTCTACGGTGCGCTTGCCGGCACAGGAGTTCGTAATCGTCCGCTTGGCTGGACGCACTCTCCGCATCGCAGGGACCCGTCCGTACAAGTACAGGAGTCACACATGTCGTTCCGCTTCATTACCAAGTCTATCCACGCCTACCTGATCGATTATCCTGTTGCGATCGTCCTGATCGCAGCGCCCTTCGCGCTGAAGCTCGGCCAGAGCGGGCCGATCGCAATATGGCTTTCGGTTGTCGTCGGGGTGACCGCGCTGCTCTTAGCCGCTCTGACTGACCATCCCACCGGGCTCGTCCGCATCATTCCCTACTGGCTGCATCTTTGGGTCGATCGCGCGGTCGGCATGGTTTTTGTCATCGCACCCTTTGCGTTCGAATTCACTGGACTCGATACCTGGTACTACTGGATCCTCGCTGCCGCTGTCCTGCTCACGACGTCAGTCTTGAACGCGCCCGAGGAGCCAGTCGCGACGCGTTCGGAATTGGCCAGGCGCGCAGCTGGTTGAACGCGGCGGCTGCTGCGTAAAGGGATGCCTACCGAGGGCGATACACTTCGGGCCTAGAGGTGCAGGCCTTCGGGCGGTGCGCCCGCATCACGCGGTTGATAGCAGAGGGATTAACGATGGTGGCGTTTGCTCAGCAGCGGGGCCGAAGCGCCACGATCGGGCCGCGTTTCGACTATTGGGCACTGACTCCCGCAGCGGCGGCCATTTGCTACCCCTTTCTACTCCGCGCCTTTCATGCCGTCGTCGGCACGCAGGCCGCAAGGCCTTCGCCTCTCGCAATTGTTGCCGCGACCTTAGTCCTGGCCGTGGCGTTCGTTGTACCGTTTCTCGCGCTCGCGTTCGCTTGCCGGCTCGATGCCGCTCCTGGGGCGCGGCGGCTCGCCTATGTCGGCGTGGCGAGCCCGACCCTATTTGTCTTTCTTGGCGTCGTGCAGGCCCTGATTCATAGCCCTCTTCCCGACGAACTCGTGTGGTGCGTGCTTTGGCTCGTGATCGCGAGTTGGTCGCAAACGGCCGGCAATCCCGCGGCTGCAACGCAGCTGGCCGTGGGGCGCTGGCGTATGGTCCACGGAATGACCGCGGCCGTCTTGTGCCTGTACGTGGCGTTCCATCTAGCCAATCACTTATTCGGGCTGATCGGCCCCGATGCGCATGCGGCCGTCATGGGGATCGGCCGCGTGGTCTACCGCTCTACCGTCGGTGAGCCGCTGTTGGTCGCGGCCATGCTTTTCCAGGTTGGCACGGGCCTGATTCTGGCATGGCGCTGGAGTGCCGCCCCGCAGGGCTTCCATCGAACATTTCAGGTGGCCTCCGGGATGTACCTTTCGCTGTACATCCTCGGGCACATGAACTCGGTTTTCATCTACGCTCGAAGCTTTCTCAATATACCGACCGATTGGAACTTCGCGATCGGAGCCCCGACCGGGCTCATTCATGATGCATGGAATATCCGCCTATTGCCTCACTATGCGCTCGGCGTGTTTTTTGTCCTAAGCCACCTTGCGTCGGGATTGCGGGTGGTGCTGGTCGCGCATGGAGCCAGTCGATGTGCCGCAAATCGATTTTGGGGCGCGGGTGTCTCGATAAGCGCCGTTATCTCGGCCGCGATCATCGCGGGTATGTGCGGGGTTCGGATCAGATAGGCGGCAGCGGCCGGCGCAGAGACGCGGCCGGCAAGGATGAATGCGGCGACCGCCACGGCGGCAGATGTTTAAAAACGTTCACTGTCAGCACCTTTTGTCTGTCTGTCGACGCAGTTCGCGCTGGACCTGCAGCGGCGGAATCTGCACCGACGCACGTGGAGCTTCGCTGATCGCCATTTCGTCTCAGACGATGAAGAGAAAACAGCGGTTTCGAGGTGCGATGCAGCTGGTGGTCTTTCTCCCTACGGCGTCACGCCGCGCGGCGAGCGACAATAACAATTGTCTGTCAACTCCATGGCGAGAGGTGATTTGCCCAGCCGGCGTTGCAAAACCACTGTTCGGACGCGATTAACACAACGTGATGCGCGCGGCGCTGGCGGTGCCGTTCTGGAGGGTCCGGAATGCTGGAATGCTCCGGCTTTTTCCAGCTCAGCGACACCGCAGTGAAGTTATTCACTGACGAGTTCATGTTGCATTTGCCGCGCGGGCCTATCATTTTGCGGTGCCGACGGCGATGGCATTCCTCTCCGGCTGCGGCGAGGTCCTGTTTCCGGTGCTGCTGCTGCTCGGCCTCGGCACCCGCTTCGCCGCACTCGGGCTGTTGTTCATGACACTGATCGTCGAGATCACCGTGCCCGACGGCTGGCCAATCCATCTCACTTGCCGCAATGACGCTCAGTATCATGGCGTGGGGACCAGGACGGATTTCTGCCGATCATTGGCTAAAGAGGGGGGGCCATTGAACCTCGTGAGCGATAGCGAAGGAAGCAGCCAAGCAATGCGCCTGGCGGACGTGCTTGCGCTTACGCCTGTTAGGCGCCTACAGCACGTTCTCTCCGATGATCAGTGGCCGTCTGGCACGATATGCGGACCCGATCTTGGCCAGCGATGTTCGCAGGCTCTACGCCTCGTCGGTATGCCTGAGCGATCTGCGATCGACCTCATGGCCAATGACCGTTACCGGAAGAGGTCCAAATTCGGGCATCAAAACGCGAGCTAGAGTCTCGCTGATCGCCATCTCGCGTCAGACTCGGTTTCGAGGTGGCAAATCGGCCGATGGCGTTGCTTCGCCACGGCATTATGCGGCGACCGGTAATAACGATCGTGTATCGAGTCTATGACGAGAGGTGATTTCCCTAGCCGGCATTGCAAGGTCACTTTCCAAAAAGCAGGGGCCAATCAATCTCTGGATAAGGTGCCTAGCTATCGCAGCGCCGGCTACGGGCGTTGATTGAACGATACAATGGTGCCGAAAGAGAAAGACACTGATGTCTCAAGAAGCGTACGACATCGTCATTGTTGGTGCAGGCGCTGCCGGCTGCGTCGTCGCGAGCTATCTCGCCGAACACACCGATGCGTCGATCGCGCTGATCGAAGCGGGCGATATGGATCGCGATCCATTCATCCACCTTCCCGCCGGCTTCGCCAGTATACTGGTCCACGATCGGCATGTCTGGAAATACGAGACGGTTCCTCAGCACGGCACCAAGCGAGCATATCGCTCAGCCAAGGTGCTCGGCGGTGGCTCGTCGATCAACGCGATGTGCTACGTCCGTGGTCAGATACGCGACTACGCCGCGTGGCAGGACGCCGTCGGCAATACCGGCAAATGGTCGTATGAAGACCTCCTTCCCATCTTCATGGCGCAAGAAAGCAACGACACCTTCCACGACGAATATCACGGCATCAATGGTGGTCTCGCGGTGCAGTTGCCCAAGGGCATCAACAAGCTGAACCAATATTGCCTCAAGGCCTTCCAGGAATATGGGATCCCTTACAATCCCGACTATAACGGCGAGAGCCAAATTGGCGTGTCGCCCGTGCAGTCAACGGTCGGAGATTCGCGGCGTTGCAGCGCGGTCGACGCTTATCTGCGTCCGCACCTTGCCTCCAGCCGCGTGACGCTGCTCACCGGTAAGACCGTCGTTCGAATCATCGTTGAAAACAAGTGTGCCGTTGGCGTCGAGCTCATGAACAGCGAGATCATCAGGGCTGGCGAGGTTGTGCTGTCTGCCGGCGCAGTCCATAGCCCGAAAATCCTCATGCACTCGGGCATCGGCCCAGCAGAGCAGCTTCGCCGGCACGGCATCGCGGTGATCGTGGATTCTCAGGAGGTGGGTGAAAATCTCCATGATCACCCGATGGTGCCGGTCCGCGCTTACGTAAAGGGCGATCTCGGTTACCAGGCTGCCGCGCACGGCCTCGGCACAGTGAAGGCGGGCTTGCGGTATCTCATCACGAAGGATGGCCCGGCGGCGGGCAACGGCATCGAGACGGTCACCCACTGGAATCCATCCGACTTCAGCGCCGACCCCACCATCCAATGCTATCACTCTCCGATCGTCTTGAACGAGCAACTTGGCCCGGCGGGCGACCGCTCTGGCGTCACCTTCGAAACCGTGGTGCTTCAGCCCAAGAGCCGCGGCTGGGTGCGGCTGGCCGACAGCGAACCGACGTCAATGCCCCTCATCAACCCGAACTTCATGGGCGAGGAGGAAGACTTGAGGGCCGCGGTGGAATCGGTGCGCGCGGTCCGCAAGGTTATGGCACAGGAGTCGTTGGCGTCGGTGATCGAGGAAGAGATGGATCCCGGCCCGCATATCCAGTCAGACGCCGAGATCGGCGAGTGGGTGAAGCGTGCGGTGACGACCATGTGGCACCCTGTCGGTACGTGCCGGATGGGCCAGGATGCGCGAGCGGTGGTCGACGCAAGGCTCAGGGTACGCGGGGTCGACGGCCTCCGGGTGATCGACGCCTCGATCATGCCAAACATCACCAGCGGCAATACGAACGCCCCGACCCAGGCGCTTGCGCGCCACGCCACGGCGATGCTGGTCGAGGACTTGCGGCGGACGTAGGGAGTTCTCGCGTAAGCCGGCGACAGGGATGGGCGGGGCGGGGCGGCGCGGAAAGCGTCCGTGCTCTTGTCAGAAGGACAGGCGGGCCGAGTGTTCGTGATCGTGACCCACTGCCACTCGGGAAATAGTTTCGCAACTTGCTTATCCAGAGCCATCCCCCCAGCGAACAGCAGACTGCATCAACTAGGAAGTGATCAAAATGAGTCTAGAAGACGCCAGAAAGCGCCGCGAGGCATCGCTCGACACGCCGAGCAATCTCGGCTCCAATGCCACCAAGGATATTTCGGCCGCCCTCACGGCGCTTCTGGCGGACGTGTTCGCGCTCTACATCAAGACCAAGAACTTTCACTGGCACATGTCAGGCTCGCATTTCCGGGATTATCACCTCCTTCTCGACGAGCAGGCCGAGCAGATCTTTGCGATGACGGACGAAATCGCCGAAAGAGCCCGCAAGATCGGCGGCACAACAATCCGCTCGGTCGGCCACATCGCCAGGGTGAAGCGTGTTGGGGACAATGATGCGGATTTCGTCACACCCGAAGACATGCTGGCCGAACTGAAGGAAGACAATCTGTCGCTCGCCCGGCGCATGCGGCAAACCCATCATGTCTGCGACGAACATGGCGATGTCGCCACGGCTAGCCTGATCGAAAACTGGATCGACGACGCGGAACGTCGCACATGGTTCCTATTCGAGACGACCAGGAGAGCTTAGCCTCGATCGCAAGCCACTCTCCGATCTCGGGTGGTGCCTACGTCCCTGGAAAAAAGCTCCCTCCTTTAGGACGAGGGAGACGTTAATCCTGTTCGGTCTGAACGTTAGACTCGTTCGGTTGAATTGGCATTTTGGCGAAGGCCGCCTCCTCAAGCCGTGAGGATTGATTGGGATGCCCACAGGAAGCCCTTGGAGCAGAACCGCCCAAGGCGGGAACGCTGGAGGGTGGACCATGTCCCCAAGGCTCGCGTGTGACGCTCAAACTCGTCCTTTGGCTGCGTACGTCCAGCCTTCAGGCACTCTTCATGACGCGCTTAGGGTATGTATTCCTCGTAGATTGCATAACGCCAGCGGCCCGCATGCCATCTCAGACATCATTCTAAGCTTTGCTTTCCTTGGCTATCCGCCGATAGTCGCTCGGATCTCGATTGTACGTCTTACGAAAAGCTCGCACAAAACTCGAACGGCTCTCGTACCCCGCATTATGAGCAATGACGTCGATCGACGCGGTGGTTGTCGTCAAATCGATCGCAGCCTGGCGCATTCTCAGGTCTCGCAAGACGACCATCGGGGATTGTCCAAAGATCGCCGAGAATCGCGCCATGAACGCCGAGCGACTCAATCCTGCACTATGTGCCAGGCTTTGAACTGAATGGGGGGCTCCTGGTCGCGCCACCATATCTGCAAAAGCACGGGTGACCTGCCTGTCGGAAAGTATCGAGAATCGTTCAGTCCACCGCTGAGATGACCTGAGGGACCGTCGCACCAATGAGACAACGATTTGCTTGAGCAGAGACGCTGTCATGGCTCCAACGCCGACCTCTTGCTGCAGCAGCTCGTCCATAGCCTCGCGAAGCTTCAGGCCGATCTTGTCCGCTGGCTCGAACTGCTCGATCACCGGTTCACGGAGTTCTCCGAACAGCCTCACAGACCGACCAAAGGATGCATTAAAAAAGCCGCATATCTGTACGATTTCGGGTTGCTCGTTCGGCACCGCAACGCGAAGGATGCCGTCTTGACGAGTCCAGCAGTCTCTCGAAATAAGCTTCGGTGGGCCACTTCCTCCGTCAACCTCGATCGTGAACGGAGTATTTGGCGGCACGATGATGAGCAAATGAGGGCTCAACGGCATCTCGGGTCCGCCGTTGATCGATATGCGACCCACGCCACTCAGATTGTAGTGGATCCCAGGTGCGTCAATCATTCCCATTTCGACTCGATGGCCTTGGGGCACCAGAATCTCGGTCAGCGCGATGACATCAATGTCGAGCGCCTGCATCAAGTTGTCGAGGTCTGTTGTAGACAATCTGATGGCGGAGCCTGTGGGCGGCGGAGGATTCTGGCCGAAGAGAGCCTGCGTTGGAACTGCTTTCGAAGTGTGCATGACTGTAATAGCCCATTGGTGCCTGGCTACTGGTGGCGACAGTGCTCCGAAGTCCGTTCTCTTAAGGTCAGCGAGGCGTCGCCATGCCGGCTCGCGCCACTGACTGATTGCCTTCCCAGATCTGGCTATATGACCAGAACGTCTTGGTATGGAGTGAAAATCCTGCAGTTCAATTCTGAGCGCGCTGCAGATCGTGGCTGACAACAATAAGGTGTTCGACGCAGTCGCGCAGCGCGCTGCAGGCCAAGCTTGCACTGAACAGCTGAAGGGACAAGGGCCCAGTTCGGCTGCCGGCCCTAAGCAGGGTGCCCACAGTAGAGATTCTGAGTGGATCGAGTTTGCAACCCAAGACGGCATTCCTTTGAGAGGTAACTTCGAGCAAGGAGCTGTGCACTCCGGAATTCGTCATGCTCGGGGACTTTAGCCCGGGATACTGCGCGCTGCGACGCGCGGTCACGGACAAGGACTAAGACGACGATTTCAGGGAACTTGTCTCGATCGGCAGTCGGCGCACACGCTTGCCGATCGCGGCGAAGATCGCATTGGTCACAGCAGCACTGACAGCCGCTGTCGGAGCTTCACCAACGCCACCCGGAGCCTCCGCGTTCTTAATCAAGTGTGTCTCCACGAACGGCACCTCGTCGATACGCATCGGCAGATAGCTGTCGAAATTGGTTTGCTCAACCCGTCCATCCTTGAAAGTGATGGACCCATAGAGCGCGGCGGTCAGGCCGAAAACCGTTCCACCTTGAATCTGCGCTTCGATCGTATCTGGATTGACGTACATGCCGCAGTCGATCGCACACACGATCCGCTTGACTTTGACGGAGCCGTCGGCCGCCACTTCGACTTCGGCGACCTGGGATGTGTAACTTCCGTATGCGAATTGCACCGAAATTCCGCGGCCGTGCCGCGGGGGGAGGGGTGATCCCCACCCTGCTTTTTCCGCCGCTAGCGATAGAACAGCGAGGGCCCGCGGATTGTGGTCCAGTAATCCTTTGCGATAATCGACCGGATCCTGTTTCGCGGCATGAGCGAGCTCATCGATGAAGCTTTCGACCACAAAAACATTGTGAGTCGGTCCGACGCCGCGCCACCAAGATGTCCGGACGCCAGGCGGCTCGACCCGGATAAAGTCGACGTGGATATTGGGGAGCGCATAGGGCGGCTGGGCCGCCCCTTCGATGGCGTCGGGGTCCAATCCGTCCTTGAAGTAAGGAGGATAATAGCGAGCCATGACAGAGGAGCCGGCGATCCGATGCGTCCAGGCCACCGGTTTGCCGACCTCATCAAGTCCAGCCGACAGACGGTCGAGATAGTACGGCCGATACATGTCGTGCTGGATGTCTTCCTCGCGGCTCCAGATCACCTTGACCGGTCCATCGACGTGCTTGGCGATCTTGACGGCGAGCACGGTGCCATCGGCCTCCAGCCTTCGGCCGAAGCCGCCGCCAATCAGATGATTGTGAATTTTGACTGCCTCCTTTGGCAGGCCGGTGAGTTCTACCACCAGAGACTGCGTGATCGTAGGCGCCTGTGTTCCGACCCAGATGTCGCAACGATCCTTCTGCAGGTGGACGGTGCAGTTCATCGGCTCCATCGCCGCATGTGCCAGGAAAGGCACCTCATAGATGGCGTCAACCCGTTTCGCCGCCGACGCAAGAGCCTTCGCGGCATCGCCATCCTCACGGGCAATAGCACCTGGCTTTTTGGAGTCCTCCTCCAACTGCTTGACGATATCGGCGTTGCTGATTCCGCCGTTCGGCCCGTCGTCCCACGTGATGATGGCAGCCTCGAGCCCCTTCTTCGCCGCACCCATATGATCCGCTACCACGGCAACAGCTTCATCGATATTGACCACCTGCCGGACGCCCTTTACTGCCAGCGCGGCCTTCTCGTTCACGGTTTTCGCTTTGCCACCGAGCACGGGCGAAATAGCAAGCGCTGCAACCTTCATATCCGGCAGCCGCGTATCGATGCCGTAGACCGCGCGCCCGTCGACCTTAATCGATGAATCCACGCGCTTGGCACGCGTGCCGATCAGGGTGAAATCCTTCGGATCCTTCAATTTGACGCTTTCCGCGAGCGGCATAGGCAATTTCGCGGCAGCCGTCGCGAGATCGCCGTAGCTCAGATGCTTCGAGCCTGATGCGTCGAACACGACGCCATCCTTGGCGCGGCAAGCCGATGGATTGGTATTCCAGTGCTTTGCAGCCGCCGCGATCAGCAGAGTACGACCGACGGCCCCTGCCTGGCGGAGCGGAGTCCAGAAGGCGCGGACGGAGGCGGAACCACCTGTATTTTGAATACCTATGATCGAGTTGACGTAAAGCGCATGATTTGGCGGCGCATGCTGAACCTGAATCCGGTCAAGCTTCACCTCCAGTTCTTCAGCGAGAAGCATCGAGAGCGAAGTGTAAACGCCCTGTCCCATCTCAATCATCGGAATGACCAGGGTCACCGCGCCGGTTGGATTGATCCGTATAAAACCATTCGGTGCGAAACGACCCGTGACCTCGTTTTCTAACACCTGCGAAGCAGGCGCCGCGAAGACGGACTCCATGCTTGCACTGGTCAGCGCAAAACCAAGCAGCAAACCTGTGCCCTGAAGGAAGGCGCGCCGGGACATCGCTGTTTCACCGGCAATCTCGTCTTTCAGAAAAAGTTCATCCATAATTTCAAACTCCCGAAGCGTGCTTGATCGCGGCGCGGATGCGCTGATAAGTGCCACATCGGCAGACGTTGCCGGACATGGCGGCGTCGATATCCTCGTCCGTCGGCTTCGGCCTATCCTTCAGCAGCGCCGCCGCCGACATGATCTGACCGGACTGGCAGTAGCCGCACTGCACCACCTCCAGCTCCAACCACGCCTTCTGCAAGGCCGCGCCTTGCGGCGTTTTGCCGATCGCCTCGATCGTGGTGATCGCACTGTCGCCAACGCTGTCGACCGCTGTTTGGCAAGAGCGGACAGGCTGACCGCCGACATGCACGGTGCAGGCACCGCACAGCGCCTGGCCGCAGCCAAACTTGGTCCCGGTCATGCCGAGCACGTCGCGCAGCACCCAAAGTAGCGGGATGTCGCCGTCGACGTCGACCTCATGGGGCTTGCCGTTGATGTTCAATGTGAAGGGCATGGATATCTCTTGAGCGCCTCGGGGAGCGAGCGTGAGCCCGATGAACACCTCTGCGTTAAGTTGCTAACCGCCGAATCAAGATGTCCGATGGGATATATTCGGGGCGATCGGATACTGAGTGAGGTTGGCCTGGGCGTTACTCTTGGAACCTGCGACAGTGGTATCCAATGATCGCAGCGACAAACGAAACTTACCAATAGCCGGCATGTATAGTTTCGATAGCGGCGAGGAATGCTGCTGCAGCAGACCTCTCGGCCATTCGTAGATCAAAGCAAGTGTGCAGGCCGCGATCGAATTTCGTTCGCTATCCTTACGACAAGTCGCTCGCCTATGGTCAGGCAAGACGGCCAATATCCTCTTCGAGAAGGCGCTTGAGGCGCGCAGCAGCGAATACAACGTCCGGGCGGTTTCGATGCACCGTCACCCAACGCAGTCCCCGCGCGTATCGGGCTCATAGTTGGACGACTCGCGCACAACCGAGCCGCAAAGAGATGGATATGGTTGGCACGCCGAACGAGGGTAGTACACGGGCCATCGTTCCCGCCCGGATAAGCTAACGCCCGTGCCTCAGCTCTTTGGTTGCGCGGCGGAGCACCTCGTGAAGCCAATCGTGCGATGGCTCCCCCTCGATCCGCTCGTGCCACAGCATCCGTACCTCTACGGGGGTGGTGCTGTAGGGCAGCTCATAGATCGTGATTGCGTGCGCTTGCTCGAAAATGCGTGCCAACGGTCGTGGAACGATCGCCGCCAGTTCGGACTCGGCCAGCAGTGCAGGCAGAGCAAGAAAGTGCGGCAGCGAAACCGCGATTCGCGGCGGCCGGTCGCTCTCGGACAACGCCCGTTCAAGCGCGGCGCGGTCATACATCTCCGATCGCCGGGCCAGCCCGCGCTCCGAGATGAAGCCTCCGATCGCGCCTTCCTGCTCACCGCCGAAGGAGACAACGACCAGCGGCAAGGCGGCAAGCTTCGCGCTGTCGAGCCGTCCGAGCTGCCGGTTGCCTCCGGCGATCAGCACATCGTCGTATTCGAACAAGAAAGCCGTACGGAAGCGGCTCGGCGGAGACGAGAATACGCCGATCGCGACGTCGATGCGGCCGAGGTCGATCTGCTCGGCAAGATCAATCCGCGTCACCGGCTTGATGGTGAGGTCAATCGACGGCGCCTCTTGTCTCAATATCTTCAGCAGCGCTGGTGCGAGCACCATCGTCGTGAAGTCATTGGCGGCGAGCGTGAACGGCTTGGTGGAGACCGCCGGCGCAAAGGTCGGCAGTTCGACCGCAGCCTCCAACGATCGCAGCGCCTGACGAACCTGCGGCGCCATCGTCAACGCGCGCGCCGTCGGCTGCATGCCCGTGGCAGTGCGGACGAACAGATCGTCGCCGAGCATCTCGCGCAGCCGCGCGAGCGAGTGGCTTACCGCGGACTGGCTCAGCGCGACTTTCTGGCTGGCCCGTAGCACGCTGCGCTCCTCCATGACCGCGTCGAACACCTTGAGCAGATTCAGGTCCAGGGTCTTGAAGGAAACGGACACGCTGAGAATCCCGTTTGTGGCGGATCGTTCGCCTCGGCGAAATTTGCAAGGATGGGCAGTTAAGGCCAGCTGTTCGCCGGATGCAACTGACCGGATTGCCCAAGAGCTTACTGGAGTGCCTCGCCAACGACCATCTGAGGCCCGTTCAGGATCAACCTGCAAGATTTTCACTTCCGCAACGCCGGCGTTCTGGTGAAAATTGCCCGCACGGGGAAGGGAGGAGAACAGCGATGAAAGCCTGCGTGAAGTCGGTCCAAAGCGGCGCACGCAAATGGCCACGATCTCAGGGGAAGCGACCTACCAATGGAGAGCGGCGGTGCTCGCTGGTGAAGAGGGCGTGATCGACCAGGAAGCGGCGCGCGAAGTCGCGCACACTTCGATCGACGAGGTGATCGCCGGCCGGCTCTCATGCCGCGAGTTCTCGGGCAATCCGGTCTCGCAATCGACCATCGAGCAGATCCTGCGCGTGGCGCGGTTTGCGCCGAGCGGCGCCAATATCCAGCCCTGGCACGTCTATGTGCTTGCCGGCGCCGCCAAGGCCGAGGTGTCCGCCGCGCTTCTTCACGCGTATGAGAACGAACCTAACGAGCACGTCTCCGAATATCAATATTATGCCAGCGCCTTCCCCGAGCCGTATCTCGGCGGCCGCCAGGAGTTCGGGCGATTGTTCTACGACTCGCTCGGTATCGCGCAAACCGACACGGCGGCGAGGCGCAGGCAGACCGCAAAAAACTTCGTGTTCTTCGGCGCGCCGGTTGGGTTGATCGTCACGATCGATCGGCGACTGGCCGTGGGAAGCTGGCTCGATCTCGGCATGTTCATCCAGAACGTGATGCTGACCGCAGTGGGACGCGGGCTGCAATCCTGTCCGCAGGAAACCTTCGCCAAATTCCACCGGACATTGCGTCCGCTGTTGTCGATCCCCGCCGAGCAGATGGTGGTCTGCGGGATCTCGATGGGGCACCCCATGGAGCGGCCGCGGACGCGGCTGATGCCGCGCGCGGCTGTGGAGGCATTTGCCTCCTTCAAGGGCTTCGAGGATTAGATCAGGAGAAGGTCATGGGAAGTCGGGAACAACTGATCGAACGCAGCATTCCGTTTCTGCGCGAGGTCAAGGATATGACGCCGGGTGCGGCCATGGAGCGATGGCTCAACGAGACCTATGGAGAACATAGCGCGCTGTACCAGGATCTGGCTCGCCTCATCAAAATGGGAGTCGACGAGGGTTGGGCCGCGAACCAGGAGGTGGAGGGCCCGAGCTATCGGCGCAGCCGCATCCTTGAACCGGTCCCAGAGACGTTTCAGTTCAGCATCACCGCGGTCTACATGAACAGCGCCGGCCCGCGCCGTTTCAAGGAAGGGGACCATCATGACGTGCTGCGCGGGCAGTATCACGGCCACCCTTATGGTGAGCTCAATTTAGTCGTTCCCCTCGACAAGGGTGCGCAGCTTAAGGGACTGCAGGGGTGGCAGGGACCGGGTTGGACGGCGCCGGATCCGGGCAGCCGGCATTATCCGGAAGTGCGGGGCGGCGCCGTGATCGCGCTGTTCTATCTGCCGGCCGGGCGCATTTCTTACGATTTCGAGGCGCCGGCCTGATGCCTGGCGCCGCCGGTCCGATTAGCAGGGCTATGCCGCGAGCCGCGCGACTGTCCATGGACCTATCAAATTGGGCTCGGACAAATCAAACGAACGAGTGTTGCACCGCGCGCAACCATGCGCTCTGCGAAACAGTGTTATGGCGCGTCCTGCGCATCGACTAGCGACGGAAAACGAACGGCCGGGCCAGAGACGGCCTCGCAAACGGTCGACGATCGCAGACGCGTGTAGACGTCGTCAGTCCGCGCCGAGATAAATCTCGAGGGCTGCCTCGAAGCGCTCACGCGTGGAGGCAGCGAGGCGCCCGAGACCGAAGTGCATTTGCATTCCCCGCACGATCTCTTTGGCGTCTAGGCCACCAGCGCTGAGCATTCGGGCGAGACCCGCGAGTTCGCACAGCGGAACGTCGCCGTGAACCCGCTCGCCGCCGTCTCGATAAGCGATGATGGCCGGCACGATCTCACCCGACTTCCAGATCACATGGCGATCGCCATCGCGCGAGGTCGGGTATCTGTCCCGCCCCAAGGCCGCTTTGACGACCTTCTGCACGTTTTCGCCCGAACGTTGGAAGCCGTGTGCGCGTGCAAGCCGCTCGACCAAGACATCCAGATAAATGGGCCCCTCGATGGATACGACGTGGTCGACCATTTCGCGGAGCTTCGAGCGGTAGTCCACGTCGTAGAATCTCTCGCGCTCCGGAGAGACGGCATTGGCCGGATCGGCTTTCACGTAGGGAACCATCGCCGCCGGAGCCGATGTGTCGCTAGCCGGACCCTTCGCGTAGAGCTTCGCCGGTTGCTCGACAGAATTTGATTCTTCCGGAATTGGCGTTGCGGTGCCGTATCCGTCGTTCTGTCCGTTTCCGTTCTTCGGCTCGGCGGGAGGCCCGAACGGGATAACCTTTCGTTCTTCGTCGGGAATCGGTCCGGCGTCCACCTCGACCGGTGCTACCTCGGGTTGGAGCTCCGCCTCCGTGGCGACGCGCGAAGCTCGATCCTCGGCCAAATCGGCTTCCAGCCGTGCGTGGATCTTGTCGAGCGCCGAGCGGGCGTCCATCCACCATTCGGTACTCCAGATGCGGCGGATCCGCCACCCGAGATCGGCGAGGACCATCTGGCGTAGTCGGTCGCGGTCGCGTGCCGTCGCCGAGCGGTGGTAGGTCGCACCATCGCATTCGACCCCTGCGAGGTAACGTCCCGGGAAGTCCGGATGCACGATACCGAGATCGACCCGGAAGAATGATACGCCGACCTGCGGGTGAACGACCCAGCCCTTATCTTCGAGAGCCTTCATCACCGCATCTTCGAATGGCGAATCCGTGCCGCGACCTGTCGGTGCGAACGCTTCGGCGATCGCCCGGGCTCCCTGCTCGGCGAATTCGAGGAAGTGCTTGAAGTCGGTCACGCCGCGCGAGCCCGTCCGCCCGAGATCGATCTGTTCGGGACGCAGTGTCGCGAACACGAGAAGCTCACGGCGCGCGCGCGTCACGGCGACGTTCAGACGGCGGTGCCCGCCTTCGCCGTTGAGCGAGGAGACCTGTGCGGTCACGCGGCCGGTTTTGTCGGGGCCTACGGCGACCGAGAAGATGATGACGTCGCGCTCATCTCCCTGGACGTTCTCAATGTTCTTGATCAGCAGTGGCTCGGGCGTCTGCGACTTATCGAAATGCCGTTCGAGCTCGGGATCCGCGCGTCGCGCCTGGTCGAGGAGATTCTCGATGAGCTTCCGCTGCTCGCCGTTGAAGGTGACCACGCCGATCGAGTGGGTCGACGTCTTCAGGCGCCGGACGACCTCGGTCGCGACGGCCTCGGCTTCCTTGCGGTTGACCTTCGCACCGCCGCGCTCGTAGACGCCGCCCTGGACGTGCACGTACCGAACGGCGGTATCGCGCGTGACGGGGGAGGGAAAGGTGACGAGCTCGCCGCGGTAGTACTTCGCGTTCGAAAACGCGATCAGGCTCTCATGTCGGCTGCGGTAGTGCCACGACAAACGCATGCTCGGGAGGTTCGAGGCGAGGCACTCGTCCAGAATGCTCTGCTGGCTTTGAACGACGCTGCCGTCGTCATCCGCGTCGTCGCCGGCGCCGCGCTGCCCGACGTTCGTGGGCGGAAGCTGTTCGGGGTCGCCGACAATGACGACCTGGGTTCCGCGGGCGATCGCTCCGATCGCGTCCCAGACCGGGATCTGCGATGCCTCGTCGAAGATCACCACGTCGAACGGTTTCGCGTCAGCTGGCAGATACTGCGCGATCGAAAGCGGGCTCATCATCACGCAAGGTGCGAGCTGCGTGAGGGCGTTCGGAATGCGGCCGAAGAGCTGGCGGAGCGGCATCTGCCTCGCCTTCTTGCTGATCTCGCGTGCCAGCGTGCCCCACTCCGGATCCCTGCCGAAATTCGTCTGCGTGGGAACGGCGGAGCCGATGCGGGTCTTGACGATTTGGCGCGCGAGCTCGCCGACTTTGCGGTCCGCCGCGATGAAGGCCTCGATCGCCGCTTCGTGGCGGTCGGCGAGGAAGCCGCTGAGGATCTCATCCTCGTTCACGATGGTTTCGGCGACCCACCGTGCATAGGCGTATTCGAACGACCGAAGAAGCTGGCTGCCGGCGGTTTCTCCCGTTTCCGCCGACGCGACAAGGGGGCCGAGGCCGGCCGTTCGAGCCGTTTGCGCCGCGGACTGCCAAGCCGTCCATTGCGGCGCCTTGATGAGATGAGCCTTCCAACGCGAGGTCCGCTCGATGAGGGCCTCGATCCAGCCGGCCGCGAGCCCGACGATTTCTTCGGGCTTGTCGAGACCGATGCATACGCCGAGCTCCTTGGCGGCGGTGTGCATCTTCGGAAAGGTGTTGTACATGCGCTCAAAAGCGAGATGAGCGCTACCGCCCGCTTGGAAGCGCGCCGGGTCGCGGCCCAACATGGCGGTGATATTCCGGAGCAACGCTGCCGACGCTTCTTCGTCGTCGACGAATGCATCTACGGCTGTGCGGGCGTTGTTGGCCCAAACGATGAGCGCGTCGAAGCGCGAGACATTCGTTGCAGGCCCGTGCCAAAACCGCTCCATCCCGCCGAACATGGGCTTGAGATTTTCGATTTCGCGAACGAAGTCTGCAAGGTGGGCGAGAACGACCAGATCCTTGCCGATGTCGGCGGGCACGCCGCGAGTGCAGAAGGGCTGGAGCGCCGCACGCATCTTGTTCTTGCGGCTCGCCCGAACTACGAAGTTCGATGCGCACGCTTCCGCCCATTCCCGCTGGAGGCCGAGAATGTCGAGACCAACGACCTTCATGCTGTATTCGGCGGACAGGCCGCCTGCACAATCGCGCATGCGGCTGATCAGGTCGAGCATCATGGTCAATGCGCGGACGCGTTCGGTCCCATTGTCGGCCAGCAAAACGACGCCGTCGGCCGCGTCTGCATGCATGAGGACGCCAGCTAGGCGGATGAGTTGCGGTAGCTTGGAGTCGTCCCAATCGCCGTCCCGAAGATTGATCGACCGGGCGAGTCCTTGCGCCGCGGACTGAAGGTCTCTGAGCGACGCCTGGACACGATCGATAGTTCGCGCCAGGGTCGAAGCCCAGGCCGGAGTCCACCTTGTCTGCTCGATGCCGGACAGGGGATGCACGCACGGATCGCCGATCGCCTGCAGCGCCGTCCGCATCTCAGCGCAGCATTCACGCATCCTCGCGATCTCTTCGGGAGTGTGCACAGTACCGGCGGGCCACGTCAGACCGACGTCGGCGAGCGCATCGCGATCGGCGACCACGCGGCCGAACGCCTCGTAGGCCGTCATGCCGTTGGCACGACGGCGATGGAGTGCCGAGACGAGCTTGTTGAGCTGGTTGCGCTTCCTGGCGAGTTCGCTGGTAGCGCTCGCCCAATCGTCCTCGGTCGCCACGTCGCGCTCCCGCCAAGCCGTCGCGAGCTGTTCGAGTACGCTCGATTTCTGCGCCTTGGTGGAATGGACCTCGAGACAATAGTTGCCGAGCCCTATTGCCTGCATGCGGTGGCGGACGACTTCGAGCGCCGCGGTCTTTTGCGACACGAACAGGACGGTCTTGCCGTGTGCCAGACAGTTGGTGATCGCGTTGGCGATCGTCTGGCTCTTGCCGGTGCCGGGCGGTCCGAACAGGACGAAGTCGGCGCCCCGCTGCGCCGCTACCACGGCCGCCAACTGGGATGAGTCCGCCGAAAGGGGCGTGAAGAGATCACCCGGTTCGATGACCTGATCGATCGTGTTGGGAGACACGAAGCCGCCGCTTCCGCCCTCGTAGGTGTGGGTCGGCGTGTCGATCAGATGTCTGACGACGCGGTTGCGCTTCAGAAGATCTTGCCGGTCGACCAGGTCCTTCCACATCAGGTACTTGGTGAAGGACAGCGTAGCGAGCGCGACCTGCTCGGTCACCTCCCAGCCTCTGATCTGCTTCACGTGCCGGCGGACCGACGTCCAGATTTCCTTGAGATCGATACCGGAGGCGTCCTGCGGCAGTTCGCCGGCGAGTTCCGGCATCGACAAGTCGAAATCCTGCTTGAACATCTGAAGCAGGGTCGGATTGAACCGCGCTTCGTCTTCGTGCAGCGCGAGCTTGAAGCCGGATCGAACGCTCTTTCGCTCGAGCTGGACCGGGACAAGGACGAGCGGCGCGCGGTAGGGGCCGACCCCGTCCTGCGGCATCCAGTTCAGGAAGCCGAGGCAAAGATAGAGGACGTTGGCGCCGCCCTCTTCGAAAGCGAGGCGGGCCGCCCGATAGAGCTCGGTCAGCCGAGTCTCGATCTCGGTGTCCGGGACGGTGGTGTGAAGTTCGCCCCGCGCCATCGCGTCCAGCAGAAAGGCCCTGCGCACCTCCTCGTTACGCTGCGCCGCAAGCAGCGCGCCGTCGCGACCGTCGCTGCCGTCGAGCACGTTGGACTTGCCGACCATCTTGAAGCGTTGCCCTCCGGCGAGTGCATCTTCGAGCCCGGCGGGGTCGGGGCACTCGATCCCGATCACAGCTTTCGAATCCTTGAAATTCAGGAGCCGATTACGGAGGCTGAGGTCGAGCAGGTTCCGCTTCCAGGTCTCCAACCGATCGGCAGGCCGGTCCGTCGCGGGTTCGCGCCTGCAATCGAGCTCCTCCTCGAAGGGCGGAATCTCGCCGAGCTCCTGCGCGACCTTGACCGTGTCCTGCGGCTTGATCGCGGCCTCGTTCGCTCCGACAATGTCGAGCGGCCGGATCTTCGTGGCGCGCGCGCGACGCACGTCGATCGCGATTTCGAATGTCGATTGTGCGTCCTCCGCGATCAGTTTGTTGGCGGCCTCGACGGCCTGCTTAAAGCGAGCGGGATTCGCGCCGGTCATCAAGGTGGTCTCGACGAGCGCGAGCTCCTCGAGCTGGACGCGTTTTCGTAAGGCTTGGGGATCGTCGATGACGGCGCTCGAGAAATCCTCGTCGATCAGCCAGACGCCCGCGAAGGCATGTCCTTCGGTCAGCACGAGGAGGGGGTTGAGGCCGGCCTGTTCGAGGCAGGCCGCATACAGTAGCGTCAGATCGAGGCAGGTGCCGACCTGACGAACCACTACGTCGCCCGGGCCGCGGATCTGTTGTCCGCTCTGCTCGAAGCTCTTCGGGGGCAGGACGTAAGAGATCGAACGGGAGACGAGTGCGGCCCAGATGGCGTCGGCGATCTCCCAGGCGCGGGCCTTCCGGCCGCCCGCATAGCCGTCCATCGAGTCCTTGCGTCCGGCTGCGGCGAGCTTCCCGGAGGCTTCGTGCAGGATGACGTCGACGCTCGGATCCGTCGGTCGTACGAACGCAGCGAGGAGCTCGGGCGCCGAGTTGACGCCGCCCCAGAAGGAGGGCGGAAGGACGTTCACTTGGACGGCATGCTCAGCGACCGTCTCCCCACGCGCAACGACGCGGACGCGTATTTCGCCACGCTGAGATGTGTTGACTCCGGACAGGAACGCCGGATCGAGTTTCAGGTCCACCAGCCGCAAATGATGAGCCGTCTGTGGAGCGATACGGTCGATCCGCCAGACGCCAGGAAACATGAAAGGAGGTTCCGCAATCAGGTGGACGGTGATCTCGGGCAATTCATCGGTCGTGTCATTTTCGACGACGAGCTCGCGAATGATGGGAATGGCGTTTTGATAGAATGCGGCGTTGACGTTGTCGGACGCCGAACAGGATACCTTTACGAGCCCGGAAACGACAGGTTCATCCGATTTCTTATCGAGCACGGTCGCGCCTCACCATTGGCGCCGGACCTCGTCTCGGTGCTTCCGAGCCGCATCCGAAACGCCGGAATCAGCAGGGCACAACCGTGGCCTGCTCGCCGAGACAATTCACGTATTCACCGTCATTTGCAACCCGACGAAGCAAATCTCTCGAACGAGCGCACCCGCCATCCAGCGACGGCAGCTCTCGCCACCCGCGAGGCCTTCCGCCTCTCCTTCGCGGCCTTCGGCGACCACGGCGTTGTGCGTCGATGCCGTTTGTGCGGAGCTGGTGGCTGGTCGAGGGCGACGCTCTGAGCTCAGAACCCTGGCTTCATAGCGTCCGCGATTCTTGGAAGCCGTCCGCGCCGGCCCAGATCGCTTCCAGGATTTGCCACCTTAAGCGACGCCCCATCCAGAGACGGCCGCTCACGGGCTGAGCGGGCCGTGAGGAAGCCGGGTTTGAAGGGCGGCGAGCGATTCCGCCGCGCCCGCGACCGCATCTCGACACTCCGGCCAATGAGCGGATCTTGGAAGCGGCAGCGCATCCGCGTATGGCGCTCCAGCTCATTTGAAAGGCGTGATGAACGGGGACCTTCCTCGTTGCCCTCAGTGCAGCGATGAGAGTGAATGTCGCGCCAACGTGCTAGCCAGGGAAAGACCAATTGCGCCCAGCCACTCTCAGTGGACGGCGCAGTAAATCACCGGGATATCCATTCCACGCGACCGGAAGTCATGTAGACGATGGCGCCACGTCGAGCTCCGATCACCTGCAGATATTGACCAAGCTGCTGCCGATGGGCTGTCCGGTCTGAATCTTCAGGTGCGATGTCACTCTTCCAATCGAAAGCGATCTTGGCGCCGTCTTCGTCATCCGCTACCGCATCCACCCGACCGGCGATCAATTGATCCGAACTCGCCGGAGCAATGCCATAGATCGGCAATTCCGCCAGGAGGCGCGCACGATATGGCTTGATATCGGGAAGCTGGAGAGTGCGTAGCGCGGTGGTCGCAAGCTCCGTCGGATCGGGCCCGGGGCCGAATGATGACTCCGAGCGCAGTTGATCGCGCAGTAGCGCGGCCCTCGCGATTACCGTCTCCGCGTCTTCATCCAATTCGCCGGTCACCAGCTCTTCCATCAGCTTGTGCAAGAGGATGCCGCGGATTCGCCCGCCCTCGACAAGAGGAAGCGGGCGAAGAGGCCCTTCATCGCTTATTTCCGACTGTATCAATCCGGTGATCACATCTGGATCGCCGTCGCTTGGAGTGATCCAGCGAATGCGCGGCGAAGCCTCGAGCCGCGATTGCTCCTCCGCGAATGTTTCGGCGTTCTGGAGATTTTCGGTCGCGGTGGGCGAGACGATGCTGGCGCGCGGTAAGCGCGAGATATCCAGCTCCGGCACGGTGTCCAGCCTGAAATCCAGGAGCTTGGCCCAGGAGGCATCATTGCTCCAGGTGAAGTCCGGTATGATCAGCAACTCCATCGCTCGCGTGCACGCGACGTAGAGAAGGCGCAGATTCTCATTTCGCTTCTCGGCTTCTTCGGCCAGCAGGGCGTCGCCGAGGCCCGGAGGGACCACCTGCCCCAGAGCCCAGTGCAAGGTCTCGTCCCTTCGCCGATAGACGAACGTTTCGGCGCGGCGCGGCATCGACGCGCGATTGATCGGAATGACGACCGGCCACTCGAGCCCTTTTGAGCTGTGAACCGTGACGATTTCTATCGACTGACCGTCGGCCTCGACCATGCCCTCAGGGGATCCTGAACTACTCGACCATTCATCGTCGATGTCCCTGGCGAATTGAACGAAGCCGCGGACGCGATAACTGCGGGCGCGCTCGACCAAACCGTCGATGTTCGCGAGCGATCTGACGGCCTGATCGGCGCTGCGAGTCGCCACGATGGCGCGAATGCGCAGCCGTTCAATTGCTTCGGCTAGGATCAGAGCGGGTGTGGTGCCGTGAACTCGACGACGAAGATCCCGCAAGATTGTCAGCAGCTCGCGCGCAATGGGGTGCTCAATGCTGGCCGGATCGGTTCGCAAGGAGAGGCCGATGATCCGATCCTTTTCGTCCGGCGTCGCAAGGTGTGCGGTTATGTCCAACAACTCTTGTTCGGTAAGCCCAACCAGGGGACCGCGCAACAAGGCTCCGAGCGCCAACGTATCCCGGGGGTCCGCCAGCGCGCGGATCAACGCCACCAGGTCCTGAGCCTCCTGCCTCCGGAAGAGATTCTTGCCTGCCTGCGAGGCGAAGGGCAGGCCGGCTTCTTCGAGCGCTCTCTCATATCGCCACAGATCGGTCGAAACAGGAGCAAGCAGCGCGATGTAGCCTGGACTGAGACGCCTGGTTTCGCCATCGTTGAGCTTTACTTCGACGTTTCCGATCAAACGTGCGCAGACCTCGGCGATGGCACGGGCTTCCTCATCGCGGGAGCTGTCGACCCGCGTCTCTGGAGGGAGTTGCACGGAGATCTTGGCGACGCACGGAGGGCCGTCTTTTGCAGGGGGGCGTGTGCTGCGCAGGGCGACATAGCCGGCTTCCTGCGAAGACAGGCGTTCTTCGAAGCAAAGGTTTACGTGCTCGAGAATTTGACCGCGTGACCGGAAATTGGCGGTGAGCCGGAGAATATTGTTCGGAAACTGCTCCTCGATGGCTCTCCGTACAGTCAGATACGTTGCGAGATCGGCTCCCCGGAATCGATAGATCGCCTGCTTCGGATCTCCGACGAGAAATAAGTGTCCGGGCCTCAGCGATCTCAGGTGCCACGCCTGCGCATTGCCCTCGGTGCCGCAGAGGAGGAACATAATCTCCGCTTGGATCGGGTCGGTGTCCTGAAACTCGTCCACCAGTATTCGCGAGAACCGCCCGCCGGCAGTAATTCGTACGACCGGATAGTTGCGAAGCACGTCGCGGCACGTGAACAATAGATCGTCGAAGTCTAGAACGGCCGCCCGCTTCTTGAAGGCCTCATATTCCGACAACACCTCTCCAAGTTCTGCGGAGAGTGTACCGATCAGAGATGTGGCGATCCTGCCCATCAGCGCGCCGTATGCGTTGCGACATCTTGCGTAGTGCTCCTCTGCCTGGTCGGCCAGACGGTCACCGGCTTCTCGCCCGGCCGCTTTTCGCCATAGGGAACGCCGTCTGTATTCGCGCAGGTCGAATGCATCCTTGCGCATAATTGGAAGCCAAGCCGGGTGCGCCAAGTCCCAGAGACCTTCGAAGTCGGGCAGGGGATCGAACCGTCCTTGAAAATGCAAAGCCAGTGTCTCGAGTGCTACGATATCCGGGTCTGCCTCAGGCGGCACGTCGACGTGGTTGCACCAGCGGCGGAACTCCCGAACGCTCTCAGTGAATTCCAGGTCAGCTCTAGAATCGAGATCGGACGGCAACGGCTGCGCCGATCGATAGCGGCGCCGGAATCTAGCGAAGCTGCGCAGGAGCTCTTCGGCGCCGGTCGGATCTCTGCGCGCGATCGAGGCGACGCAATCGCCCGGTGAGGAAACCGGTTTGTCGAGCCGATTCCGCCACCATCGGTCAAAGATCGCGTCGAAGGCAAAGTCCGCCTGATCAGCGTCAAGCACCTCCGCACCTGGGTCAATTGCGGCTTCGACCGAGTAGGCGCGCAGCAGATCGTGGCAAAATCCATGAATCGTTCCGCAATTCAATTCATCGAGCCGATCGGATGCGGCGCGCAAGGCTGTTCTTTGATCTGCCGTAGGTCCGTTCGCCAGACTGAGCTTGAGTTCGTAAGGAACGTTGCCCGAGAGAATGCAGTCGAGGTACCACGCGATGCGCTGACGCAGTTCGCCGGCCGCAAGCTCCGTAAAGGTGATGGCTGCGATCGATTTAGGATCTACGCCAGCCGCGAGCAGCATCACCACGCGGCCCGCGAGAAGGGACGTCTTGCCGGTGCCCGCGGCTGCCTCAACCAACAGACAGGAGTCCAGGTCGGTCAAAGCCCGCAGACGTTCGGCGTCGTCGACCATGGCCGTCATGGTGCGCTCCAGAAGCGGGCGATACTTTCGCTCGCCTTGTTGTAGGCTATGAGCTTACGCCTCTCGTAACCGGGCGATGCCGGAAGCGCCAAGCGAAGTTCGTTTGATTTGTCGAACGACTGCCGACCCGGCACCGCCGCGCCACGTCGGAGCATTGCGACAGCGACGTTGATGAAGGCTGCGATCTGTTCGATTGCTGCATTGAGATCGTGAAGCCTCAAAGCCAGAGGCTCGCCCCGCAGATAAAGAAGCCTGGCGACGATCTGCGTTTCTTCCTGCAGCAACTGTCGGCAGGCGAGGCCGTACAGCGCGCGCTGAAGCTCGGCCCCGCCGTTGATCACGATGCGGCTGGCATTCCTGGGAGCTTCGCTTGTCTTATAATCCGTTACGCGGGCCGCGGAATGGTCCATTCGCAGGTCCAAGCGATCGATGGTGCCGCGCAGCTTTACGGGCGTGCCCGGCACAGTAACGGGAATCCTCGGGTCCCAAGGCAATTCCCGCTCGATTGCGAAGTCCTCGGATTGACCAAACGGAACCTCGGTCCAACTGCGCGTTCCAGTTTCCGTAATCTCCTTTCTCAACAGTCCGACCAACGCCAGGGAAGCCGCGAAATCGAGCGTGTTGTTCCACAACAGAGTAGGAGGCACGTGCCCCTCCAGCGGCCAGCTCTCGCGGACAACTTGGACGGCCTCCTTCAGCGCGTCCTCGATCTCTCCATCCGACGCGCGCGCATAGCCAGGCTGAGGTTCAAGCAAGTCGACCGCGCGCCGCAGCAGCTCATGCACCAGCTTGCCGAATTCGGCAGGTGCCATCGTGAGCGGCTGCTCCCGATCCTGGGGCGCCATCCAACCAAGCCCATAGCGCCAGACAAAGCCGAGTGGATCCCGCAGCAATCTCTGCAAGGATGTCGGGGACTGCACGCGTTCGATCGCCCTCAGGATGATCGGATGATCTGCGTCGAATTGGCCGTCGTTTCGCGTGAGTGAACCGAGGTGCCAATTGCGCCAACACCGATCTGCCGATGCGATTCGATCGATTTTGGCTGCGTCCTCCGGGCGCGCCATGAGCCGGTCCGCCTCGTTCCAGGCGTGCTCGGGGATGCGCGCCCTCGACAGCGAGCTTTCGGGGCGGTCCTGTAGGAGGGGGCTTCGTCCCACTCGGCTACCTTGCGCGCTTCGGCGACTGCGCGACAGCACGATCTCGCCGGACGCCGCTTCGAGGATGACCCGGAAATGTCTGCGGTCGGCCTTGGCGACAGGATCGATGTCGAGCTCATCAGCCGGCAGGACGTGATCGGGTAGGATGGAATCGTTGCCGGAGTGCCGAGGCCAATTCCGGTTCGTGAGTCCCAGCAGACGGACGTGGGTGCGCGGCGCAGCCGCCAAATCTCGTGCCGAACACCAGACGATCGAATCGGCGGCGTCGTTTTCGGACTCAAACCGTGCATTCTGCAAGGAGAGCTCAATTGCCTCAGGCGGCGCGGTCCGCAACGCCGATTCCCAAAGCTGCATTGCGCGTCCGCGCAGAAAGTTGTGGCCGGCCTCCCTCGCGGCGGAAATTCCCTTCGTGAGCAGCTCGACGAGTGGCAGGATCGCCTGCGCACCGCCCAACGAAGGGTCCTTTAGCACCATGGCGGAAATCGCGCGCCGCCAATCCTCCATGCGCGCCAAGGTCGCGCCCCGCGGGATCGAAGCCATCCACTGCTGAGGAAGCGCGTCGAGAAGATCGTGCTGGCCACCACACAGGGGAACCAGGCGACGCACGCGTTGTTGGTTCACGCCATGCAGGAGGACATCGGCCAACGCTGCGCACCGTTGGCCGTCGCGCGTCGACAGCGCAGGAATTCCGTGTGTGAAATGCAATCTCAATCCAGCATCAGCGGCCAATGCGCAGAAGTGGTCGTCCCAAGGCGTCGTACCGGCCGAGGCGATCGCGATCTCGTAGGGTTTTGCGGCGCCAGACACGATCAGGTGTCGTGCCCAGCGGAGGCTCTCGACCACCTCGTGATGCGGGTCGGCGCAGGAGACGGCGGAGGCTTCGCGTTCGGCACGGGTCTGTTCCGGCCGGACTACTGGTCCCGCGAACCAGTCGGTCTCGGCATGCGCGGGTGCATGCCATTCGACAGGTATCTCCTTCGAAAGCGCCTCTATCAAAGATCGCCAAATGGGCGCGATCCAGGAAAGCCCCTCGATGGTCAGTGGCCCGATCACGCGCTTCGCATGGTGAATCCGCCCGAGGGCTACACTTCGTAGATCGTGCGGCGTCAATGTCGCGTTCGGCAAGGATCGGCGGATGCGTTCCTCGATCAGCGCCAAGTCTGCGAGGCGGGCGTGGCCCGATCGTGCTTTCGACTGCAGATCGATATCCGCATCCCAGACCTTGCGCAGCGTCCGTGAAACCGCGCGATTCATGCCCGGCAGGTGTCTCACCGCATCGAGTTCGAGCAAACCGCCCTGGGCGAGCGCGCGTTGAACGGCAAGTTCGAGCGCCTCCGTCGCAAGTGGTGCGGTAAATCCGCCCGCGAGCCTGGCGGCGAGCTGCGGCAGTGTCAGGATTTGAAGGCCGCACTCGTTTGCGCGCGCCGCTCTTATACGCCGCGTTTGAAAGGCGAGATGGCCCTCAATTACAGAGGTCCGGATATTGAGCATATGATCGGCGATGTCGTTACGGGCCCCCATGTCATTCGAAGCCGCAAGCGTTTTCAAGACCGCGGCAATCCCACGAGCCGGCCCTCCCCAGAGGATCACGGCTAGATGCAATTTGAATTGGTAACTAGGCCGTATTGGAAGAGCCGCTTTGTACATTGCGCTCCTTGGCTCACGCCTTTCAGCCTTGCAGATTGGAGCGCAGCGTAGTGCTTCGGTGCGTTCTGTCGATGACGTTCAGGACGCATCGTAGAATGGCCAGCAGCCGTCTTCCTCATGACGTCCCGTCCGATGAGTGCACGTATCATCCAACAAGCGTCGCCCGACATCCTTCCAGACGGCGCGCTGGCCGTAGAGCCGGATAGCGTCGACCTTCTGAATCTCGACGATTCGGCTGCAGCGCCGGCAGCCTACCCTCAAAAGATGCTTGGAGATTTCGCTCAGCCGCAGCGCGGCGATAGAGGATCCGGATGACCGGATGTCGGCGCTCGCATTCTCCAACACCGCTTGCCAGTATTCTGTCGGCAGGTCGTTGTCCGGAGCCAAGGCAGGTGTCGGCGGGGCCTTCCTATCGAGAGCAGCGGCCATCTTCTCCATCTGTTTTGAAGTCGGCATGCGTCAACTGGCGGGGCGATCGGTCATGGCCCATTAGAACATAAGGAGAACAAATGTCGAGTCCGGCCTGGCCAAAAAATATGGCCTTATGAAGAGGTCGGCGGTGTCGGAACCATGATGGTCCATTCGTCTTTGAATCAGACCGCCCTGTTTTCGGAGTACTGCGTACATGGCCCTCCGCGCCAACTGGAAAGGCTTTCTGCGGCTGTCGCTCGTTACCTGTCCGGTTGCGCTCTATCCGGCAACCTCGGAGAGCGAGAAGATCTCGTTCAACCAGCTCAACAAGCAGACCGGCCATCGCATCAAATATGTAAAGGTGGATGCGGATACCGGCGAGGAGGTGCCGAACGAAGACATCGTCAAGGGATACGCGCTCGACAAGGAGACGTTCATTGAAGTGTCGAAAGAAGAGCTCGAGGAGCTCGCGCTCGAGTCGACAAGGACCATCGAGATCGACGAGTTCGTCGAGAAATCCGAAATCGATGCGCGCTACCTGATCCGCCCCTATTATCTGCGTCCCGACGGCAAGGTTGGTCATGACGCCTTCGCGGTCATCCGCGAAACCATCCGCGACATGAACAAGGTCGCGATCGGCCGGGTCGTGCTGACCAATCGCGAGCACATCATCGCACTTGAGCCGCTCGACAAGGGGCTCGTCGGCACGCTGCTGCGCTATCCATATGAGGTGCGCTCCGAAAGCGAATATTTCGGTGAAATCCGGGACGTCAAAGTCACCAAGGACATGCTCGACCTCGCCAAGCACATCGTGAACCAAAAGTCGGGCAGGTTTGAGCCCGAAAAGTTTGAGGATCACTACGAGACGGCGCTGGTCGATCTCATCAACCAGAAGCGCGCCGGCAACCCGATCAGGCCGAAGGAAAGGCCGAAGGGCGAGAACGTCGTCGATCTGATGGAGGCGCTCCGGCGTAGCGTCGGCGGACGCGCCGCTGAAACTGAAGCCAAGTCTCCCGGCAAGTCGGCCAAGAAGCCGCGTAAGGTAGCGGCTGGTCAGAAGGAGACGCTGATGCCGATCGAGGGCAAGAAGCAGGCGAAGGCGCCGGGTGCGAAGAAACCCGCGGCCAAGCCGCAGCGTCGGTCTGCTTAGGACCGAAGGGGCGCGTACGGCAAGCTCGGACCGGCTCTCGTGAACCGAGCCCTAAGGGGTCTCGGCCTGCCGGCCGATCCTCGCGCTCATTGTCGTGTTGCTCGCCGGAGGCACTCGCGGAGGGCTCGCCGCTTTGCGGCGATCGCAATCACTGCCCGTCGCACGGGTGCCTTGTTAACCGGCCTCGCAACTGCACTCGCTGTCGGGTCCCGCCGTTCCGGGGTCGCTATTACTGCCCCGAAAGCGGGTGCCATCCTTTCCGCCTCCGCTTCGCTTCGGCGACGCGTTCGCCGATGGGTGAATGCATCTCGGTCACCATGCAAAGCTAAGGAAAGCTAAGGAAGCATCCGAAGCCCTCCACAAACACTGACGGCAGCAATTCTTCAATGGTTGGGGAGGAACGATTCCGCGCGAGAAGCGGTCATTCCCGCCCGTCATGGCCATCGAAGATCAGCGGCAATTGATCCTCCGGTTCGGAATCAGCAAAGCCTGAAACAGAGATTCCGATTAGGCGTATCGTCTTCTTTGGCGGCATCAGCTGCTTCAGGAGCTCGAGAGCCAGGCTGCAGAGATCGTTTGCGCTGTCGATGAGACCCGCGGACCTGCTGCGGGTGATCAACTCGAAATCGGAAAACTTCACCTTGAGCGTCGCCGTCCGCCCTCGTACCCCCGTGGTCTCGCAGTGCTGCCAGACCTTCTCGATCAGCGGCTGTAGCTCTGCGGCCAGCGCTTCATAGTCGGCAAGATTCTGCGCGAACGTGGTCTCGGCGCCGACGGACTTTCGGACCCGGTTGGCGCGGACAGGCCGCTCGTCGATGCCGCGCGAGATCCAGTAGTAGTACGCGCCAGCTTTCCCGAAATTGGCGGTCATGAACTCGAGCGTCTGGTTGCGCATATCTATGCCAGTGAAGATGCCGAGGGCGTTCATCTTCGCGCTCGTCGCCGGGCCGATCCCATGGAATTTTCCGACAGCAAGGTCCTGAACAAAGCTCGGCCCCATCTTCGGCGTGATCACGAATTGACCGTTCGGCTTGCGTTGGTCCGAGGCAAGCGTTGCCAGGAACTTGTTGTAGGAAATGCCTGCAGATGCGGTCAGATCTGTCTCGCTCAGGATTTTCGCTCTGATCAATGTGGCGATCTCTGTTGCGACCGTGATGCCTTGGATGTTTGCGGTGACGTCCAGGTAGGCCTCATCAAGCGACAATGGCTCGATGATTTCCGTATGCTCGGCAAAGATCGTCCGTATGTGTCGCGAGATCTCCTTGTAGACCTCAAACCGCGGCTTCATGAAGATCAGCTCCAGGCATTGGCGCTTGGCGGTTATCGATGGCATCGCCGACTTAACCCCGAACTTGCGCGCCTCATAGCTCGCAGCCGCGACGACGCCGCGCTCCTTGGACCCGCCCACGGCGACTGGCTTGCCACGCAGGTCTGGATTTTCCCGCTGCTCGACCGATGTGTAGAAAGCGTCCATGTCGATGTGGATGATCTTGCGTCGCCGTGTTCCGGCGGTGCTGTGATCCTGATCCGGCGATCTCATGCACCAATGATACTCCGAATCCGCTGCTGCAGGGCGGCCTGTCGAGAAGCTCGCGGGCGCTAGGCTGTCCTCGCTGGCGCCGGTTCGCCGTTGCCTATACCTCCGGCCGGCATTCGGGGCAGGTGTCGCCTATTGAGTCCAAGACCTCGTTGATCGCGACGGCGGCCGCCTCGGGCGAAAGGCCAGGCAGTGGATTCTGGCAGCCAAACTCGAACGCTCGTTCTCGAGCGTGAGGATCCGCGCGATCCTGCATCCACCCGTGGTACTCACACTCGCGAATCGCGCCTGCCTCCTGCAGCATCACTGTCGCCCATCCGCGCAGCGTACGGATCGGCGTCCGCTTCTCCTTGGTCATCAGCATCGAGATCGCTCCTGGACGAGGGGCGAATCCTTGCGGCCCTCAAGTCGTTCCCGGCTGCTAACACAGGGCAGGGATTCCAAATTGCGGGAGCGAGCGGTTTTCCACGTGTTCCGCCGTCCTGTGCAAAAGCTGCCTACGCTGCGATCTTGTCTTCCTTGTCTGCGCCGCGCATGACGATCTTCAGCGCGTCGTCGGCCAGAGGCCGCTGCAGCGTCTTCGCCTCATCCCAAGGAGCGCGCATCCAGACGTCTCGCTCCTCTTCTGTGGTCAGGATCACCGGCATCGCCTTCGGATGGATCGGCGCGACGATAGCGTTCGGCGCGGTCGTGAGAAAGCCGTAGACGAGGTGCGGCCCGGCTATCGGCTTCGATTTCGTGCCGCGGTCGCCGTTGAACTCGGTCCAGATGCCGGCGAAGCAGAACAGCGGCCGCGCCTCGTTAAGCGCGAACCACACGACATCCTTTTTCTTGGTCTCCGGGTTCGTCTCGGGTGCGTACTCAGCGAAGCTGTTCGCCGGCACCAGGCAGCGGCTCTCCGGCTTCAGCCAACCGCGCCAGTGGGGAGAGGACGTGTTGCGAATATTCGTCACGGGCGGGCCGCCCGTCTTCGGCGGGGGCGGCATGCCCCAGCGCATCAGGAGCATCTCTTGAGCATCACCAGAATTGCGGACCACGGGTGCCGGATAATCCGGAAAAACACCGGGCATGGGTGGCAGGTTGCCGACGTAGCGGTTCATGCGTCTGAACAGGCCAGCGATCGCAGCCTGGTTGGTCGTGATCGAATATAGATTGCACATTTCAGCGTTCGCTTTCGAGGGTCATCCAGTGTAGCTCCGAAAGCGCCCGCGCATGTAGGCATGCGATACGGCCTTCTTCAAATCGGCTATCTCGGCTTCCAAAAGGTTGTTCGCGACGATCAGCGCACGAACTGCCGCGAGCGGATCGCCGTCGCAAACGGCGATTGCCTGATCGACGGCCGTCTCCAGCCCAGCATCCTGTTCGTTCGGCTGTGAGACCGAGGACATGGCCCTGTTCCAGGTTGACCGTGGATGTCCCATGTTCTTATTTTGTTCTTATGGAGTCAAGCCGCCGTTTTAAGCCGCCCTGGACCTTGGTCCGGGAGAATTCCGAGTGCTACGTGGTCAAGGACGCCAATGGCGTGACCTTGGCCTGGCTCTATTGCCATGATGATGAGCAGCGCTACAGTTTCGGGGTCAGCAAGCTATCCTCGGATGAGGCCCGCCGCATCGGCAAGGCGATCGCCCGCATTCCCGAATTCATGATGCCGCGCCAGGGCTTCTATCCGCGCGGTGGCGGACCGCGCTGGCGCGCCGACCGGCCATACCATGTTGCGCTGGAAGACCGTTACATCCGTGAGCACTGGGATGAGATCTACGCGCTCTGTCGATTGAACAGCCTGCCGTTCAACGCGACCGGCGAAATCATTCAAACTGACGGCGTCTGGAGGGTTTACGAGTTTACCTGGCAGTTGGATGCGATCCTGTTCTGGGAACGGTTCGAAGGACGCTGGCTGCGAGGTACGGAGTTTCACTACCCCGAGCGGCCCGAAAACCTGCCGTCACTAAAGCCGCTCGAGAACTGGCCGCAATTCAATCCGCGCAATGTGCGATAACCGCAGGTCACCGAGGCAATGATCATGCGCCGAACACTGGTATTGGCTCTGCTTCTGCTCTCGCGCAGCGCGCTCGCCGACGATTTTGTTGGTCAAGCCAGCGTCATTGATGGCGACACCCTGGAAATTCATGGAATCCGTATCCGGCTCTGGGGTATTGACGCGCCGGAAAGTAGCCAGCTCTGCCGCAGTGAGCGCAGTCTGCAATATCGTTGTGGCGCGCAGGCGGCAAACGACCTTGATGCGTTCATTGCCCGGCAGCCGGTCAACTGCTTGCCCGTCAGCCTCGATCAATATGGCCGCACGGTTGCGACCTGTTCGGTTGGTGGCACTGATCTCGGTGAATGGCTTGTGCGCAAGGGCTTGGCGTTGGACTGGCCACAATACTCGAAGGGCAGATATGGCCAAGCTCAGCGTGATGCCGCGCGCGCAGGTGACGGAATCTGGAAGGGCAGCTACGTCGAGCCATGGCTCTATCGCGCCTGCATCCGTGCGAACGGAAAGCCGGCCGCTTGTTCGGATGATGCCAACGCGCATCCCTGAAGCTTGAACGCATGCGGGCTGTGTTCAGAACTCGCAGAGCTCTAGGGCAACGGCTCTCACGGGCCTCTCCGTCTTTCGGGGGCGGGGGCTCGGCTTCGCTGACGGCCGTCCTGGCGTCGTCTCTCTGGGAACGCTGCCCGATTGATGATATCATCTTTCCATCACCGGGCGGTTCCACTTCAGGCGCCGGTGGCTGAGAGACCGATCGCGCTCCCGCCTAGAGGCAAGAGAGGGAGCATGGATCGCAGCATGCAGCTTAGGCATTTGGCGGAAGCCGAACGGCACATTGCATTGGGCATCCAACATATTTCTCATCAAGAGCTCCGTGTTGCAGAGTTCGATGTTCGCGGGGACGATTCAACGTTGGCGCGCTCCCTCTTGGAGACATTTCGTATCACACAGGCCCAACACATCGCGCACCGGGATCAGATCCTCAGAGAGCTGGGATTGTAAGAGCGACCAACTGGCCCCTCCGTTCCGGTCGGCGACGCTCTACCCGCAAGCGTTCGCTTGCGGCCGGAGGCGCGAAGCGTCTCCGCCCTTCGGGTAACGATCGTTGCCGCTTACTTGCCCCGGCTGATGCAGAGAAGCACCGCCGGCCTTGACCTCCGTCGCCGCCACGCTGCCTGGGCATCGCCACCTATGTATGTAGAGTGAGAGCGCCGGACTGGTTTGCCGTGACGGGTTTGTTGCCGCGAGAAAGGCTCGCGGTGCCCGTCGCGGAAGATCCGCGATGTCCAAACATGCTGTTCACGCGCGCACCGGAGAGAGCCGGGCGAACCTCTATGACGAAATCACCGACAAGATCATCGCCGAACTCGAGGCTGGCCGCGTGCCCTGGGTTCAGCCTTGGGGCACCGCTGCGGCAAAGGCCCGGCTGTCGATGCCGAAAAATGCTTCGACGGGTCGTTCGTACAGCGGCATCAACGTTCTGCTGCTCTGGGGAAGCACGATCGAGCACGGCTTTTCCGGACAAAGCTGGCTTACCTTTCGTCAGGCGCTCTCGCTTGGAGGCCACGTGCGCAAGGGGGAACGCGGCACGACGGTGGTCTACGCCGACCGTTTCGTGCCGAGCGACGAGAAGCGGCGTGCCGCGGAGACTGGCGAGGAAGCGCAGGCGATTCCATTCCTCAAATGCTTTACCGTCTTCAACTGCGACCAATGCGACGAGCTACCCGATGAGATCGCAACCGCGGCGCCTCCGCCGCCGCCAGACCTGATCGAACCCAGGGTTGAAGCCCTCATCAAGGCAACCGGCATCGATTTCCGCATCGGCGGTGATCGCGCGTTCTATGTACCGGCAGAAGATTATGTGCAGGTGCCGCCACCGCAAGCCTATTTCGAGCCGATCAACTGGCATCGCACCGCGCTGCATGAACTGGGGCATGCGACCGGGCATCGTTCACGCCTTAACCGCGACCAGAGCGGCTCCTTCGGCACCAAGAAATATGCCTTCGAGGAGTTGGTAGCTGAGCTTACCGCCGCGTTTGGCTGCGCATCTCTCGGGATCGTGCCGACCGTTCGCCACTCCGACTACATTGGCTCCTGGCTCGAAGTCCTGCGCGAAGACAATCGTGCCATCGTGCGTGCGGCGTCGCAGGCAAGCAAGGCGGCGGATTATCTGCTCGGCTTCATACCTGACACTGCTCCAGCCGCAGCCGTGGAGGCCCTGGTGGGCGATGACGAAGCGGCATGACGTCTAAGCTCCGCTGATCCGCGAGAGTGAGAGGAGGGGACGCTTTTCGCGACGGGTTGGAAGCCAAGAGAGAGAGTCTCCTGGCGGCCCATCATGGAGAGTGCAGATGACGAAAGTCCAGAAGATCACGCTGTCCCCCTCGCGCGACATTCCTTTCAACAAGCTGGTGCTGAGCCAGTCCAACGTGCGGCGGGTGAAGGCAGGCGTCTCGATCGAGCAGCTCGCTGAAAGCATCGCGCAGCGCACCTTGCTGCAAAGCCTGAACGTTCGGGCCGTTGTCGACGGCGAAGGCAACGAGACCGGCATGTTCGAGGTGCCGGCCGGCGGCCGGCGCTATCGCGCCCTCGAGCTTCTGGTGAAGCAGAAGCGCATGTCCAAGACACAAGCTGTTCCTTGCGTCGTGCGAGAGGGCGGTATCGCAGAGGATGATTCGCTCGCCGAGAATGATGAACGGGTCGGCCTGCATCCGCTGGACCAGTTCCGAGCGTTCAAGACTCTGAGCGATGCTGGCCTCAGCGAGGAGGATATCGCCGCGCGGCACTTTGTGACACCGGCGATAGTCAAGCAACGACTGCGGCTGGCATCGGTCTCACAGAGGCTGCACGAGGTCTATGCGGAAGACGGCATGACCCTCGAGCAGCTCATCGCCTTTTCGGTCACCGCCGACCATGCCAGGCAGGAGCAGGTTTGGGAAAACGTGAGCCGCTCGGGCTACGACGAACCATACCAGATCCGCCGCGCGCTCACGGAACATGCCGTCCGAGCCTCGGATCGGCGTGCCCGCTTCGTTGGCGTTGACGCCTACGAGCGGGCAGGCGGTGCGGTCGAGCGCGACCTTTTTCAACATGATGACGGCGGTTGGCTTCAGGATGTTGCCTTGCTTGATCGTCTCGTCACCGAGAAACTGACGGTGGAGGCCGAGACGATCGCCAGGGAAGGCTGGAAATGGATTTCGGTGGCGGTGGACTTCCCGTACGGTCACGCCGCAGGGCTGCGTGAGCTCGATGGTAAACCTGCGGATCTCACCGTCGAGGAGCAAGCAACCATCGATGCGCTCAATGCCGAGCAGGCCAAGTTGGAGCTCGACTACCAGGACGTCGACGAACTGCCCGACGACGTCGATCAGCGCCTTGGCCAAATCGAAGCAGCCCTGATGGCGTTCGAGCAGCGGTCGATCATCTATGATCCTATAGATATCGCCCGCGCCGGCGTCTTCGTCAGCATTGATTCCGAAGGAAGGCTTTCGGTGGACCACGGTTATGTCCGGCCCGAAGACGAAGCACCCCTGGCCGATGCGGAAGTCGGACAGGCCAACGATCTGCCGTCGAAGGATGACCAGGTTGCCAGTGGTCCTGCCGTGCAGCGGACGGCCATCTCGGTTGCAGGGACTGTCGCTGATGCCGAGGAAGATGACGAGGACATCACACGGCCGTTGCCGGACCGCCTCCTCACTGAACTGACGGCGCACCGTACGCTGGCATTGCGCGACGCGCTGGCGGAAAGCCCCGCGATCGCATTCCAGGCCGTGCTGCACAACTTCGTGCTGGCGGCCTTTTACCGGTTCGCTAGCTCCGGCAGCTGTCTTGAGATCGGACTTCGTACACCGACGTTTCCCACTTCTGCTCCGGGCTTGAGGGAAAGCGCGTCAGCGAAAGCCGTCGAAGCGCGGCATCAGTCCTGGAAAGCGCGGTTGCCCAAGGACGAGAAAGACCTCTGGGATGCGCTCACCGCCCTCGACGACACGGCTCAGGCGTCCCTGTTCGCCCACTGTGCGTCGCTTGCCGTCAACGCCCTCTATGAACCCGCGAACCGCTACAACACGGGACGGGTCTCCGCCCACGGAGTCCGCTCGCGTATCGACCAGGCCGATGTGCTGGCGCGCGCCGTCGGGCTCGACATGGCCCGGGCCGGTTGGAAGGCCACGGTCGACAACTATCTCGGCCGTGTCACCAAGCCGCGCATTCTTGACGCGGTTCGGGAAGCAAAAGGCGAGTCGTCGGCTCAACTCATCGACCATCTGAAGAAGGGCGATATGGCCAAGGAGGCCGCTCGTCTTCTCGACGGCTCCGGCTGGCTGCCGGAGCCGCTGCGCCTGGTCGACGTCGCATCAGAGCCGGCCGAGCAAGACGGTGAAGCGCGACCGTTGCCTGAATTCCTCTCCGACGATGAGGAGCGGGAAGTCGCAGCCGACGAAGATCGGCCACAACGTGATGCCGCCGAATAGCATCGTTTCGCGGGACGGCTCCGGTCGTCCCGCATTCATGGCAGCGGATGGGGACCGGCGTGCAGCGTCGGTCCCCGTTTGTTGGTGAGGAAACGAGAGGAAGAGCGGGGCCGGGAAGGGTTTGAGTCGCCGCGGTCTTGAGAGAGCGCCGGGCGGTTCAGCCCATTCCTGCTCTCCGAAAGAAATCCTCCCATGACCGAATCTCTCCTCGGCGGCGCCAGCGCCGCGCCGGCCTCCATGCGTGCCACCGCAGCCGTCGCTTCCACGGTTGTCAGGGTTGCACGACGGCTCTGCAACGACCTCGAGCGCAGCCGCCGCATCGACGCTATCGCTCTACGCTCTGCCATGCAGGCAGCGTTTGGCGCCTCCGATGCAACCGGCGCCTGGAATTGGAAGACCGCCTACGACGCCTGCGAGGCCGCAACCGTCCTGTTCTTGCGACGGTATGGCGTCGCGATGCGCGCGAAGGCGACGTCGCCCACCGCCATGCTGCCGATGCTGGCGAGGATCACAAACCTCCTTCCCACCCATACGCGCAGGTCCGAGGAAAGCGAATCGCTCCAGCAGTTCTCGACCCCGATCGGGCTGGCATTCGTCGCCAGTGTCGCTGCCGCGGTCACTCCGGCGGACATCGTGCTGGAGCCATCGGCTGGCACGGGCCTTCTTGCCATCCCAGCTGAACTGGCCGGCGCATCCCTCGTCCTCAACGAGTTTGCGGACACCCGTGCTGGCATTCTTAAGCAGCTCTTTCCTGCCGTCTCCGCAACGCAATTTGACGGCGCCCACATCAACGACCACCTGGATGCCGGCATTGTGCCGAGCGTCGTGTTGATGAACCCGCCATTCTCGGCCGCGGTCCACGTCGATCGAAGAATGGCCGATGCCGCGCTCCGGCACGTCGCCTCGGCGCTTGCGCGTCTTTCTGATGGTGGGCGGCTGGTCGCCATCACCGGCGCAAACTTAACGCCAGACAACCCAGTGTGGACCGAGTCCTTCACACGTCTGCAGGCACAGGGCCAGGTCGTATTCTCGGCGGCGATCAACGGCGGTGTCTATACCAAGCACGGCACCACCATCGACACGCGGCTGACCGTTATCGATAAAGTGCCGGCCGGCGACATGGCGTCATTCCCGCCGTCTCCAGGTATGGCACCTGATCTGCCGACTTTGCTCGCCTGGGTCATTGAGCGCGTGCCGGCACGCCGCCCCCTTGTCGGCAAAGTAACATCCATGGTGCCGGCAATTGCCAGCGCTTCTCGAACTGTCCGCAACTACGCCGGCCAGCGTCAGCCAGAGGCCCGTTCGGCAGTCGACCTCAGGGCGACCGAAGTCGCCTACGAGCGGGTGGACTGGATGCCGAGCGACTGCAGCAATATCGGCGATGCGCTTTATGAGACCTATGCGCTGCAGTCGATCCGCATTCCCGGCGCGCAGGCACATCCGACCAAGCTTGTGCAGTCGGCGGCGATGGCATCTGTCGCCCCGCCGAAACCGTCCTACCGACCGCACCTGCCAGCCAATGTCATAGCTGATGGCGTCCTGTCGGATGCGCAACTCGAGAGCATCATCTACGCTGGCGAGGCGCACTCGGAGTTTCTTAGTGGTTCCTGGACGACCGATGCGACGTTTGACGTCGTGGCGGCAGCGCGTGACGATACGGAAAATGCAGTTCGGTTTCGTCGCGGCTGGTTTCTGGGGGATGGGACCGGAGCTGGCAAGGGCCGGCAGGTTGCTGGCATTCTGCTCGACAACTGGCTCAAGGGGCGTCGCCGTGCGGTCTGGATCAGCAAATCCGACAAGCTGATCGAGGATGCGCAGCGCGACTGGTCGGCGCTCGGCATGGAGCGCCTGCTGGTCACGCCGCTTTCCCGCTTCCGGCAGGGCACGCCGATCCGGCTCGGGGAAGGCGTCCTATTTACGACCTACGCTACGCTGCGCACCCACGAGCGCGGAGAAAAGCTTTCGCGCGTCCGGCAGATCATCGAATGGTTGGGCTCCGACTTCGACGGAGTGATCGTCTTCGACGAGAGCCACGCCATGCAAAACGCAGTGGGCGGCAAGGGCGAGCGGGGCGACCAGGCGGCCTCGCAGCAGGGGCGCGCGGGCCTACGGCTCCAGCATGCCCTGCCAAATGCCCGCGTGGTGTACGTCTCGGCGACCGATGCCACCACGGTGCAGAATCTCGCCTATGCGCAACGGCTGGGACTCTGGGGTGGTGATGACTTTCCATTCGCAACACCAGCTGAATTCGTCGAGGCGATTGAGGCGGGCGGTGTCGCAGCAATGGAGGTGCTGGCCCGGGACCTCAAGGCACTCGGTCTCTACGCCGCACGGTCTCTGTCCTATGAGGGCGTCGAATACGAGCTCGTCGAGCACCAACTCACGCCCGAGCAGATCCGCATCTACGACGCCTATGCAGATGCTTTCGGCATCATCCATAACAACCTCGACGCCGCTATGCGGGCCGCCAACATCACCGGCGCAACTGGCACCCTGAACGCCCAGGCGAAGTCGGCAGCACGTTCTGCCTTCGAGAGCGCCAAGCAGCGCTTCTTCGGTCACCTGCTGACCTCAATGAAGACGCCATCCTTGATCCGCTCGATCGAACGCGATCTCGATGCTGGGCATGCCGCCGTCATTCAGATCGTTTCGACCGGGGAAGCGCTGATGGAGCGCCGACTCGCCGAGATCCCGACCGAGGAATGGGGCGACGTTCAGGTAGATATCACGCCACGCGAATATGTACTCGACTATCTTGCCCATTCCTTTCCGGTCCAGCTCTACGAACCCTTCACCGACTCGGAGGGTAACCTCTGTTCCCGCCCGGTCTATCGTGATGGCCAGCCTGTCGAAAACCGTGAAGCCGTCGCGCGCCGCGACCGCCTCATCGAAAAGCTTGCATCGCTGTCACCGGTGCCCGGCGCACTCGATCAAATCGTCCAGCAGTTTGGGACGGACATGGTCGCCGAAGTCACCGGCCGCTCCCGCCGTGTCATCCGCAGGGGCAGTCGCCTAGTCGTCGAGAGCCGTGCCGCGTCGGCGAACCTCGCGGAGACCGCGGCATTCATGGATGACGCCAAGCGGATCCTCGTGTTCTCCGACGCCGGCGGCACCGGCAGGAGCTACCATGCCGAATTGTCGGCACGGAATCGCCGCTTGCGGGTTCACTATCTGCTCGAGCCTGGCTGGAAGGCCGATGCCGCCATCCAGGGGCTCGGCCGTACCAACCGCACCAACCAGGCGCAGCCGCCGCTGTTTCGGCCGATCGCAACTGATGTGAAGGCCGAAAAGCGCTTCCTCTCCACGATCGCGCGCCGGCTTGATACGCTCGGCGCCATCACCCGCGGTCAGCGCCAGACCGGAGGGCAGGGACTATTCCGGCCCGAGGATAACCTCGAAAGCCAATATGGCCGTGATGCGTTGCGCCAGCTCTACACGCTGCTGGGGCGGGGCAAGGTCGAGGGCTGCTCGCTCGAGGCCTTTGAAGGCGCCACCGGACTGAAGCTCGTGGATTCCAATGGGCTGAAGGACGAGCTTCCGCCGATCACGACGTTCCTCAACAGGCTGCTCGCCCTCACCATCGAGCTGCAGAACATTCTCTTCACGGCCTTCGAGCAGTTGCTTGCCGCTCGCATCGACGGCGCCATCGCTTCTGGCACCTACGACGTGGGGCTGGAAACGCTCCGCGCCGAAAGCTTTGTGGTTGCCGACCGCCGCACGATTTACGTTCATCCAACGACGGGTGCTGAGACCAAGCTTCTCACGATTATCCAGCGCGAGCGCAATCGTCCTGTCACCCTGGATGAAGCTCTCGGACGCCTTTCCGATCGTCGTGCCGTCCTGCTGATCAATGAACGGTCGGGTCGGTCCGCGGTGCAGCTAGCGGCGCCGAGCTTCATGTTGGACGACGGCGAGATCGAGCTTCGCACTCGCCTGATCCGCCCGATGGAGCAGCACAGCGTTCCTTTGAAGACGATGGCGGAAAGCCATTGGGTCGAAGCCGACCGCCAACGCTTTTCCGCGGCCTGGCGGGCGGAGCTCGCAGACATCCCCGAATTCTCGGAAAGCACGATCCATATCGCAGCGGGATTGCTGCTGCCGATCTGGAAACAGCTGCCGAACGAATCCACACGGGTCTACCGCCTTCAGACCGATGCCGGCGAAAGGATCATCGGTCGCAAGGTGTCGGCCAGCTGGGTCGCGAGCGTCCTCGAGGGCGACGCGCCCAAGCTGGCGTCGGACGCAGCGTTTGCTGCTCTGATTGAGGGCCGAACCGTCCTCGAGCTCGCCGAGGGCCTGCAGCTGCGCCGCGTTCGGGTCATGGGCGCACACCGCATCGAGCTCTCGGGATTCACCGACACGATGCGCGATCGGCTTCGCACCCATGGGCTCTTCACCGAGATCATCTCGTGGAAGCTGCGCATGTTCGTGCCAACAGATGAAAGCGGCATCGAGATCCTGTCGAAAGTGCTCGATCACTATCCGGTCGCGCGCATCACCGAGCGGGAGGCCGCATAATGTCCCGCGATGCGTCTGAATTAGCACGCCGCCTTGCGCGTGAGGCCGAGGCGGTGTGCCGACACTATCTCTCGAATGGCAAGCGCGAGGGGCGGTACTGGCTGGTCGGCGATGTCCAGAACACGCCGGGCCGCTCTCTGTTTGTGCGGCTGTATGAATCGCCAAAGGGCGCAGCAGGCAAATGGACTGACGCGGCGACAGGAGAACACGGCGACTTGCTGGATATCATTCGGGAGCGCTGCGGTTTCCGCACTTTCCGCGACGTTGCCGAGGAAGCGAGACGATTTCTGAAACTGCCGCGTCCGAACCGGGAGGTCGCGCCCACAGTCGCTCTCCCAGCGGTGCAGCGTGGATCGCGAGAGGCGGCAAGGCGGCTCTTTGCGATATCGCATCCGATCGAGAGTACTCTCGTGCAGCTATATCTGCGCCGTCGCGGCGTTGATGATGTGCATCACGGCGGCAGTCTGCGGTACCAGCCGCGTTGCTATTATCATCCGCCCAACCAGGATGCGCCCGAGATCTGGCCGGCGATGATCGCCTCCGTGACGGATCTCAAGGGGACAATCACCGGGGTGCACCGCACCTGGCTCGACCCTGAGGGATTCGAACCTCATCGGCTCGGTAAGGCGCCGATCGATACGCCGCGCCGCGCGATGGGTGATCTTCTCGGCAATGCGGTTCGTTTCGGCATGGCGGATGACGTGCTCGCAGCTGGCGAAGGCATCGAGACCATGCTGTCGCTACGTTGCGTCCTTCCGACCTTGCCGATGGCCGCTGCACTGTCGGCCAATCACCTCGCAGCCATGGCGCTGCCCTCGAACCTGCTTCGGCTCTATATCGCTCGCGATGCCGACGCCGCCGGCGATATGGTGCAAACAGTCCTGATCCAGCGTGCAAAAGCGGCCGGCATTGAAGCGGTCGTGTTGTCGCCCCGGTTGGGCGACTTCAACGAGGATCTGCACACCTTCGGAATCGACGCCCTTCGAGCATCGATCAGGGTCCAACTCGTACCGGAGGACATCGCGCGCTTTCTGCCGCCGACCGATGCCGTCGGATAGGCGTGAGCGGCACCTCCTGGCGTCGACGCTCGGTCGCGGCGGCCCAATGCCGGAGAGCCGCGACCACGGCCTTCTAGAGGGCGATCGGACGGCAGCCGGCTCGGGCCGGCAATGGCTGAGGACCGGCTATTTTCCGCCGGCCCTCACCACCCCACGCGACAAGTCGCGTGGGGTGGTGAGGGCCTTTGCATCGCGAAGCAAAATAGCCGCCCTTTTAGCCATCCTCCGCTGGCGCTGCGGCCCTCCGCGTTGCTCCGGGTGCAAGCCCGTTCCGCCCGCCGTCTGAGTGATCGCCACGAAGGCCGCGATGGGCGCGGCCGATCCGGCAAAAGGACGCCTCTCCATGACCGATCGTGACGACATCGAACCGCCGCACGCTTCATCTGCCACCGACCTCGTCCTCAACGAATTACAGCTCTTTGGCTATCGTCCATTCGACGACCAGCCCGATCCGAGACCGCTGCCCGAAGGCACGACGATCGCCGGCGCCGTTGCCGACATCTTCGATGCCCTGGTCGCCACACTCAACGACACCCGGCTCGAACCGGACCTTCCGGACCTGCTCTGGTCGACAGTCAACCTCTTTCACCGCGCCGCAGACCGAACTAATCGTCAGCTCGACGATAACGAACAGGCGCAACGCAAGAGCCAGCGCGAGCAAGACGGCTCGGAAGTGCGATCAGTCGAACTGGAGCGCTTGACGGCAGAAGGCATCACACTGATTGAACGCCGCAACTGCCTGGAATTCTTCCGCGACCAGGCCATCGAGCGCTTTGAGCTCCACACCGGCTCCGCCTGGCGTCCTCGATCGGGATCACTTGTCAACCATCGCACGCTCACCGCAGCCATGATCGACTCCCGGGACTTCATCGCAGCCAAGCGCCGGGCCGAGACTGAGGTCATGTTCCCATCTGGGCCAAAGATCGCACTCACCGGTGGTCTCGACTTCAACGATCACCGCCTGATCTGGGATCGCCTCGACAAGGTTTACGCCAAGCATCCCGACATGGTCCTTATCCATGGCGGCTCGCCAAAGGGTGCCGAACTGATCGCCTCCAAATGGGCGACCACCCGGAAGGTACCACAGGTCGCCTTCAAGCCGGACTGGACCAAGCACACCAAGGCAGCACCTTTCAAGCGCAATGACGCCATGCTCGAACTGCTGCCGATTGGCGTCATGCATTTCCCGGGCACGGGAATCCAGGACAACCTCGCCGACAAGGCGAAGCGGCTCGGTATCCCTGTTTGGAAATTCGGCGGCGCGTGAGCGCCGATCTGCCAGCGTCTACACCGCCAACAAGGTCGAGTTGCAGCGGCCGCAACTCCGCCTCGTTTCGCTCTCGTATCCAGATCTGCGCCGCGGTGGTGGTGGAAGGCGGGCCCATGACATCAATGCACATGGAGTCACCACCATGCTGGCCTTTCGCTTTCTCCTTAACATCGCTGGAATTTGCTTGTTCTGGTGGCTGATCTTCACGCTGGCCGTGTACGATTTGCCGTTCTTCGTAGCGATCAATGCCGGCATCTGGCATTCCACAGTGGCGCCGGTTTGCTCGCCACGCCACTTGTTGCCGTCTCCATCGGCGGCATGACGCTGGCAATCGCTCAAATCGCTTTCGCCATTACCCGGTCTCCTGATGTTGCGTGCCCTCATTGCGGCCGGGTTCGCCTTGCCGGCCACGCTTGCTGCTATCATGTCGTTCTTGCCATGGCGCAAATCGGAGTGCCTTCACCTATGGCGAGGGTCTTTGCTTGCCTCGGCGCGGCCTTTATCGGCGGCACAGCCTGAACGCGTTTGACTGTCTTTCCAGAGCCCGGCCCGCTCGAGCCGGGTAGGGCGGTCAGCGACGGCCCTCGCACAGTTCTTACGGCCGCCACGCGCGAGGGATGATATCTCTCCCTCATCATCGAACAGGTCAACGTAGATAAGCGCGTTGAAGGAGGGATCGTCGAGCTTGAGCGAAAGAACATTGGGTCTTTCCAGAGCGCTTCGACCAGCTGGCGATTGCTCCCGCTCCGTCTCAGACGTGGAAGGCCTTTCTTTGGAGGTGTCTCTCGGCGCCGATGCCGTTATTTCCCGCATTCTGTTTCTTTCTCTACGCTGAGCCGTTTCGACCCCTTGTGCGGCAGAACCGAGATCAGCCAACTCTTCTCCCAAGGCTGTGTTTCAGCACGCGACGCACCGGGCCTCCGTGATGGCTGGATCTGGCCGAAGAGCGGCTGCGCCTCGATCGTCTGAGCCGCAACGCTGTCGCATCGACTTTCTTCCCCTGGGCTTCGCCCATTCCTCGCGCGAGCCAAGAAAGTCGCTGCGACAACGTCCTCCGCTGCGCTTCGGCCCTTCGGGTGCGTCGCCGATCGTCCTCGGCCTCAAAGATCGCCATCGAGGCCGCGGTGGTCGCGGGCTCGAAACACAAACAGGAGAAGAGACATGGCTACCATCGGTTCGTTCAAGAAGGTCGGAAACGATTACCAGGGCGAAATCATCACCCTCAGCTTGCAGGCCAAGGGCGTTCGCATCGTCGCCGAGAACAGTGCCTCCAACGACAAGGCTCCGAGCCACCGCGTCTTCGTGGGGCGAGCCGAGATCGGCGCCGCCTGGTCGAAGCGCTCCGAGGAAGGCCGCGACTATCTCTCGCTCAAGCTCGACGACCCCTCCTTCAACGCCCCGATCTACGCGAACCTGTTCGACGACGAGGGTGGCGAAGGCTTCACCCTGCTGTGGTCGCGGCCGCGCAAGAACGGCGAGTAAGAGCGCCTTCGCAAAGCCCCGCCCGGGAAAGCGGGCGGGGCCTCTTTGCTGCTTCAAACAGCGAACGGCCGTGCCGGTTGAAGAACGAAGCGCGCTGACCAGCGCCTACGACTTGGTCGCCCGCCCAGCGCGGCGGAGCAGGTCTCCAGGCTCGACTCCCAATGCTTCCGCAATTTGCCCGAGTACCGTGACGCTTGCCGACACATCGCCACGCTCGATCGCGCCGACGTAACGAGCGCTTAGGCCAGCGCGTTCAGCCAGCTCCTCTTGCGTCATTGCTAGATCATGGCGCTTACGACGCAGGTTCACTGCCATGATCTCCTTGAGATCCATGGTGGCATGCGAACCTGAGACGGAATGATCGTTCCAGGAACGATCGTTCCTATTCGTCGTAGAACATGTTATTGCACTTATTACGCCGTGGTGGCCCGCACTTATCAGTGTAGAAAAGGGCTACGGAAATCGTGCTGGCGACGCTGATCCAAATGAGGCTAAAGTAAGTCCTCCAGATCGACGGGGAATTAGAATCATTCGCTCTATGACGCGCTCATGAAAGAACCACCTGCAGATCCAGACGTTGCCGACCTTGCGCCAACGGATCCTGTGCTCACGGTCTACGACGAAGAGCATATCGTTACATATTTGCGCATGCTTGATGCAGACGCGGAGGGGGCCGACTGGCGCGAGGTGGCGCAAATCGTCCTCCACATCGATCCCGAACTGGAGCACGACCGCGCTAGACGTGCGTTCGACAGCCACCTGACCCGCGCAAAGTGGATGACGGAGCATGGATATCGCGATCTGCTCCGAGGCGGTGCCTCAAATCCGAACCTCTGAGCGCTTACATAGAATAATTTGCTCGCTGGCCGGTGGGTTCGATCTCGTGCATCACGCGATGCACGATCGGGGGCTAGCTACAACTCCTGCTCGTCTCGATTATTGCGCCGCAATCGAGCTGTGCAGTGGGACGCGTACATGTCGAAATTCAACTGGAGGTCGTCGGATGAGTTTTACAAGCGTGTTGAGGGGGCGGAAATAGCCGGCTTTGCCTGGGAGTGCTTGCGCCGCAATCCTGGTTACCAGCAGGCTCAGCGGACAGCGCCGTCGGCCGATACCAGCGCGAGCATTGGGTTTCGACGGCAATGGGGGTTGGTTTTTCGCAGCTGATCCCGGTCAATCCTATCTCGAGCAGACGATCTTCTGGGCACCAGAAGTCCTGGCGACGGTCATACCTGTACGTCCCGCGCTGATCGCCGGCCCGTATTCGCCCGTCCGCCTGGACCTTCGCAACCTGGACGGTGGTCAGTTGCGCCAAGGCCCTGACGGCTGGCACGCGGTCATGCATCTGCGCGGTGTAGAGCACCGCATCTGGTGCAAAGAGGCGCCGCTCGTCTCTGCTGCCTACACTGTTGAATATCCGTTCGACCGGGACTTCGAATTCAGGGTCGATGCGGGGAGGCGTTTGTGGCGAGGCCTGAATGGCAGACCGCAAGGAAAGCCGCTCCATGCGCTCTCAGTCTACCGCCGCCGGCGGCTCGCGCTTGCGTTGCGCGCGCTGGACGCGCGGACGGACGGTGCCACCTATCGCGAGATCGCTGACGTCCTGCTGCCCGCTCACCGCATCGTCAAGCGGGACTGGCGAACGCACGACACGCGCAATCGGATCATCCGCCTGGTCAAGACCGGTTTAGCCTTGGTGCAGGGCGGCTACCGTGCGCTGCTGAAACCTCCCTCGCGAAAGAAGTAGAGCGATCATTTGGGGGTATCGAAATTACACCCCCTCATGTTCGGCATCCCCCTTCGAGGTTCTTCTCCGTCATCGTCGCCGTCAGCGCGCCACCAAACCCGTTGGCGCTCCACACGGCCACGGAGCCTGTCAGATGTCCGATCTGAATCTCGCTACATCGCCACGCTATCTACGAACCTCCGAAGCAGCGCGATACCTCAGCCTTTCACCCCGCACCCTCGAGAAACACCGGACCTACGGAACCGGTCCTGCCTACCGGAAAATTGGCGGCCGCGTCGTCTACGCCGTCGCCGACCTCAAAGCCTGGGCAGACATCGGCACGAGAACGTCAACCAGCGATCCAGGCACAGGCACCGTCCTGCCGGCCAAGCGGCACGCTCCCATCCCTTATGCAGGAAAAGAGCGGCGCTGACCCATGAAGAAACACGCACATAATCCCGAGATCCATTCAACGAAGAAGGTCGGCATGAGCGACCTTACGACCGTTGAGATCTTGTGGCTCGAAAAACGCATCGAGAACCGCGTTCGCTTTGGCCGATCCGTTGCGGAGAAGATCATCGACCGCAATCGACGCGTGCTGTCGTTCGCCCCCGGCAGCATCTTCGCGTTCGTGCGTTGGACGTCCAACGACTTTGGGACGATGCTATCGCGCATCGATATCCTGCGCGCGGCGACGCCAGGACAGCGCTATTCCACCGTGCCCTGGATCACGCCGGGCGGTGAGAGCCTGTTGCGGCTTTCCGGCTGGCCGAAGGTCGAACGGGTGCTGCAGACGATCGATATCGTCGAGGCGCTCGGCATCGATCCGGCCGACGCAGCACCTGAGTACTGGCACCACGTTCATAACCGATTGTCGGTCAACGAAACACCTCGGCCATACACCCGGTCCCGTCACCTAGCCTGGCTCCATCGGAGGAGGGTGTCGTCATGAACGCTCGGTGTGCGGCGATTGTCACGACAATTGTAACAGCAGGTCTTCTCCTTGCGACGCTCGACGGGGCGACGCCGCACTACGTATGGAACGCGTCAAACAGCGTTCCGATCGGTCTTTATCGCGTTCGGCCAGCAACCAGGTTGATTGTCTCCGAACTGGTTGCCATCCAGCCACCCGAGCTTCTTGCCGCGTTCCTTGATCTCAATGGTTATCTCCCGGTCGGCGTCCCCATGCTCAAGCGCGTGTTGGCGCTTCCTGGACAAACCGTCTGCAGGACCGGCCTGACGGTTACCGTCGATGGCATCGATGTGGGGCAGGCACACGAACGCGACACGCGAGGTCGTCCGCTTCCGGCTTGGCATGGATGCCGTGTGATCGCATATGGCGATGTCTTTGTCATGAACTGGCAGTCCCCGGACTCGCTCGACGGTCGGTACTTTGGACCGCTTCCCGCGTCCGCGGTGATCGGCAGAGCGATACCCGTCTGGACCGACCAGGAGTGATCATGCACAGCATTCTCGCTCCCTCGGCCGATCGCAATTCCTCAGAACCGCCTCTGATCTGTCCTTACCGACCATGCTCAAAAGTCGAACGACGTTCGCTAGGTCGGCAATGGAAAAGCTGTCGCTGTGAGCTGGCGAGCTCGATTGCATGGCTCTGCTCGCTTCGATCTGGTGCGCAGATCATCGCGGTGATCACGCAGTTCGTATGCTTGATCGCGACCCCGATGCTGTTTGAATCCAGCGCGGGTGCACAAACCGCGCTGCGTCCTCAATCCATTGACCGATTCGCCGACTTCGTCGCGGAAGCATCCGCTCGCTTTGCCGTGCCCGTGCGCTGGATCCGTGCCGTTATCCAAATCGAAAGCGCAGGCGACGAGCATGCAGTCTCGTCCCGCGGCGCGATGGGCTTGATGCAGCTCATGCCCGGCACGTGGCTCGAGCTCAGCGTTCGCTACGGTCTCGGTCTCGATCCCTTTGATCCGCGTGGCAACATCTTGGCAGGCACTGCCTACCTGAAGGAGCTGTACGATCGCTTCGGATCGGCAGGCTTCCTTGCGGCCTATCATGCGGGGCCGACACGATATGAACAGCACCTGGCGACAGGCCAACCGCTTCCAGCGGAAACGGTGTCCTACGTCGCGGCCGTCACGCCGTTGCTCGGTAACGAGCAGGGTGAACACGCGGCATTTCACATCAGACGAGCGGTTCCTTGGCGGGAAGCTCCGCTGTTTGTTGAGCGTGGCGAAGCGCGGTGACTGACCTTGGGTTCGCAGTCGCAGTGCTGAAACCGTGCAATTCATCGGTCAGCCCTCAGCCATGTTTTTGCATCGAAACGGCTATCCGCTGATCTGTTCATACGCCAATCAGGTGAGGACCAATCGCGATGACTGGAATTGCATCTTGTTGGAAGCGCGGCGCGCTCTTGGATGTCTGCAGCTCGCGAATTGGGCGCTGGAGAGGAGCGGTAAGCGTCCGGCTGCTGCACTTCTCTCAGCTCTTGACAGGATTTGCGGCTTTCCAAGCCCACGGCAGCAGGTCATCGAGGCGATTGACCGGGTATCCGTCGATCATGCGCGAGAGCACGTCATGCAGATAGGCGTAGGGCTCGACATCGTTCAGCTTGCAGGTTTCGACCAGCGTGCACAGCACGGCCCATCTGTGTCCGCCTCCATCGCTGCCAGCGAACAGATGGTTCTTGCGGCCGAGTGCAACAGGCCTGATTGCGCGCTCAACCGGGTTGGTATCGAGCTCGATGTGACCATCATGCAGGAAGCGCGTCAAACCGTCCCATCGCGAGAGCGCGTAGCGGATCGCTTCAGCAAGCGCGCTTCGGCCCGGCACGAGAGGAAGCTGCGCTTCGAACCAGAGCCGCATGGCATCGATAGCGGGCTTAGAGCGAGTCCGGCGCGCTGCGAGCCGGTACGCAGGCGACTGACCGCGAACATCCGCTTCTACGCCATAGAGCTCCGCAATCCGCCGCAGCGCCTCGGTCGCGATCGGAGCATTGGTGGCCTGCGCCACCTCATAGAAGCGTCGCCGTGTATGGCTCCAGCATGCGGCGAGCACAACGTTGCCTTTTCCTGTCAGGGGCTCGAAGCCGGCGTAGCCGTCGACGTGGAGCACGCCCTTGAAGTTTGCCAGATGAGAAGCTGGCCGCTCAGCTCTGCGGTCTGGCGCGAACAGATAGACCGCCGCCGGCGGCTCCGGTCCGCCCCAGCCGCGTTGCTCGCGGGCATAGACCCAGAGTCGTCCCGTCTTCGTTCGCCCACGTCCGGGGTCGAGCACCGGTACGGGCGTATCATCGGCAAACAGATGGTCGGAGGCAAACACGTTCTTGCACAAACGCTCGTGCAATGCCTCGAGCCACCAGCAGGCGCCGCCGACCCATCCAGCGAGCGTCGATCGCGGGAGATCGACGCCGTGGCGTGCGAAGATCTGCGACTGCCGATAGAGCGGCGTGTGGTCGCAATATTTGCTGACCAGCACCTGGGCAAGCAACGCCGGCGTTGCCAGGCCGCTGGCGATCACCCGCTCAGGGGCCGGTGCCTGAACGATCGTCTCGCAAGCACGGCAAGCATACTTGGGACGGGTAGTTCGTACCACGCGCAGTTGAGCCGGTATCCAATCCAGCATCTCGCTCACGCTCTCTCCGACCACATGCAGCGCGCCGCCGCAACACGCGCAGGTCATGTCGTCGATGTCGAGCCGCACGTTCTCGCGCGGGAGATGATCGGGCAGAGGCTTGCGATGGGAAGACCGTTCGTTTGGTTGCTTATCAGCCGGCGGATGGCTCTCCTCCTTGCCGGCCAAATCGGCTTCGATCTCTTCAAGTCCAAGCGCAAGCTGATCCGGATCGATGCGTTCGGAACGTCGGCCGAACTGCGCGCGCTGCAACTGCTTGATGATGGACTTGAGGCGCTCGATCTCGGTGTCGCGATGTTCAAGACCGCCGGCGATATCGCGAACGAGGCGATGCAGAAGTACTGTATCTGTCGGGAGATTGTTCAAATCGAGCTGCATGTTCGATACTACTCGAACACGCTGATTCGAAGAACTGCCGTCGCTCTATTTGATGCAGTGTTTTGCGAGTTATCCCGCAAGAAGCGGGCGCCAGAAGCGCTCTGGTGTGCGCCAGTCGATACCCTCAAGCAGCATTGCGAGCTGCGCCGGCGTCAGCATCACCGTGCCGCCGGGCTCGGTTGCGCGCGGCCACATGAACTGCGCGCGTTCGATGCGCTTGGTGAAGAGGCACAGCCCTGTCCCATCCCAGAACAGGATCTTCAAGAGCGAAGCATTCTTGCCGCGGAAGACGAACAGATGGCCCGAGAACGGGTCCTTCTTCAGGTGTTCCTGCACCAATGTCGAGAGTCCATCGAGTCCCTTGCGCATGTCGGTGTAACCAAGCGCCAGGTGCACTTGCACGCCCGCCGGGATGACGATCATGACGCCTTCTCCTTGCGGGCGAGCTGCCGCTTCACTTCCGCCGGACTGCTGCCCACTGGTGCAAAGACACGGCGTCCGTTTTCCAATTCGACTGCGATCATCCCGTCCGGCGGCTGCACGAGGTCGCACAACGCCGCGAGCGCCGGCACCTCGTTCGCCGTGCCTTTGGTCAGCGCGACAGTTGCCAATCGCGGCGCCTTCTTAGCCGCCAGGCCGAACTGCACCCGCCAGCGGAAGACCATGCTGGTGGCGACGCCGTGCCGACGGCAAACCTGCGACACGCTGACACCTGGTTTCTCCGTCTCCTGCACGATCGCGCGCTTCTGTTCGTCGCTGAAGCGGCGCCGGTTGGACCGACCGTCCGCCTCTTGCGGTGTCAAGCGGTATTTGCGCCGTACGCAACTAGCAGCGCTGCTTAATTGAGCCCGGGCACTCGGATGAAGCAGAGATCGCCAGTCCATTTCCTCGCCGGAATCGGCAAAGCGATTGCGCCAAATGCGCAGTGCGTAAGGAGAAAGTCCGAGCGCCGCGGCATACTCCGCATTCCCCAAGCCGCTCCAGTTCATCGCCTCAACGTGCATGCCCCAGAACGCCCGAACAGCAATTGTGTCGCTATCCGTACGCATGTTGTAGCGATAGGTGAATGTTTTCCGGCGGGGCTTCGATCGCGCTTTCTTGCCCTGTCGTTCGAGCTGTTTGGTGCGCAAATTCTGCAGGCGTTTCTTGCGTTTGCGCAGATCTTCCGAGCTCAGCAGATGACGCGCCCATCTCTTGAACGACGTCGTCGAAATTTCGCGTCGGCGGCAATATTCCTCGACGCTTTGATGCCCGGCGTACCAGGTCGCAACGTGGTTCGACCAGTACGGGTTGTTGGCCTTTGCCCAGGAACGATGACCCACCGCCGGAGATCCTCCACCTCACGAAGGAGCCCCACATCATTCGCCATTGCACATAATCAATCTATGTGCGGAGATCGGACGGTTACGCGAGAGAACCGTGGAGGGCAGGATAAAGCGCACAAGGTGCGCGCGGTCGGTTGGGATGGGTGCAGCCTGAGAATTCCAGCGCTCCAGCAAACATTGCACAATATCGATCGCACCTTGCGATGTTCGACAAACCTTTATCACCGCTCGACTTTCGACACCCTGTGAGCCCAGGATGACTGGAAACGACGATTTTCGCGTCCGTCCGGGCCGCATCCGCTCGACGCGCGCGGCTCGCGCAAAGCCGTTCCTGGCACAGGCGCTGCAAGCCGCGCAGAAGGCCGGCGGTCTCTCGCGGGCCGGCCAGAGGCGCGGCAGCACGTTTGGGCGTGGCCGCGCCGCGAGCTTGGCCGCGTCGCGGCTCCTGGGCAGCCGCGCCCGTGGCGCCGTCGTCAAAGCACGGGTCGTGCGGCGTACTCGTTCCCCCGGGGCGCTGCGCGCCCATATCGGATATCTCCAGCGCGATGGGGTGACCCGCGACGGGTCGCAGGGCCAATTGTTCGATGCGGCCCGCGATGAGGCGGACGGCCGAGCCTTCACTGAGCGCTGCAACGACGACCGGCATCATTTCCGGTTCATCGTCTCGCCCGATGATGCCGGAGAGCTCTCGAGCTTGCGGACCTTCACCCGCGAGCTCATGGACCAGGCCTCGCGCGACCTCGGCACGCAACTCGATTGGGTTGCTATCGACCATTGGAACACGGAGCACCCGCACGTCCATATCCTCGTGAGAGGTCGCGCCGATGACGGCCAGGACCTCGTCATCAGCCGCGATTATATTTCGACGGGCTTGCGTGCCCGCGCCGGCGATCTCGTCACCCGCGAGCTCGGCCCGCGATCGGAGCTTGAGGTCCGTCGTGGTCTTGAGAATGAGACGACGGCCGAACGCTGGACACGGATCGATCGGGTGCTGGCCCGGGAAGCGGGAGCGGCGGACGGGGTCATTGATGTCAGGCCGAGCCGGGATGCCGCGGTCGATCCGCTGCGGGAGCTTAGAATTGGCCGGATGCGGACCTTGCAGCGGTTGGGTCTGGCTGAACCTGCGGGGCCAGCACGCTGGGTGCTTGCGGCTGACGCAGAGCAGCGCCTACGGGAGCTGGGCGAGCGCGGCGATATCATCAAGCGGCTGCACAAGAGCCTCACGAAGGATGGCGCCACACGCGCCCCGTCATCCTGGGCGCTCGAAGGCGAACGCCATGGCGAGCCCGTGATCGGCCGCCTCATCGCCCGCGGTTTGGATGACGAGCTGAGGGGCTCGGCATTCGCTATCGTCGACGGCATCGACGGGCGCGTGCATCATCTCAAGCTCCCCGACATCGAATCGGCCGGGGATGGTCCGATCGGCGGCATCGTGGAGCTCCGCCGTTTCGAGGATGTAAAGGGCCGTCAGCGTATCGCGCTCGCGGTCCGCTCGGATCTCAGTCTCGACCAGCAGGTGGCAGCGGAAGGAGCGACCTGGCTCGACCGCCGGCTGGTCGCCCGGGAAGGTGCAGAGCTCTCGCGTGCCGGTTTCGGCGGCGAGGTTCGTGCTGCGCTCGATCGCCGGATCGATACCTTGGCGGAGCAGGGGCTCGCCCGCCGTGACGGAGACAAGGTCACCATCGGGCGCAACCTTGTCGCTACGCTGCGCAGCCGAGAGCTCGGCGCGGTCGGACGGCGTCTCGCCTCAGAAACGGGACTGTCGCATCTGCCCGCTGAGGCAGGGCAGGCCGTTACCGGAGTTTATAGCCGTCGGCTGTCGCTTGCTTCCGGTCGCTTCGCGATGATCGACAATGGCTTGGGTTTTCAGCTTGTCCCCTGGATACCGTCCCTGGAACGTGAGTTCGGCAGGCATGTCAAGGGCATTGCCGGTCCCGGTGGCGTTGAATGGAGTTTGGGACGCAAGCGCGACCTCTCGCTCTGACCATCCGATTTCTACGCCACGGTGCGTGCGATCACGATAGCGACCGGATCGCTGTTGAATGTCAGCTCGACTTGCGCATCCCTCGACGCATGTCCGCAACCAAAATCCTCTGGGGCCAGCTCCTCATTGCGCCGCTGCTCGTGCTCGCCTTTCTCTGGGCGGCCACCGAGTGGACCGCCTGGCAACTCGGCTTTCAGTCGCAGCTCGGGCCGGCCTGGTTCATGGTCGGGCCCTGGCCCATGTATCAACCACTGGCTCTCTTCATCTGGTGGTTCAAGTTCGACGCTTATGCGCCAACGATTTTCCTTCAGGGTGGGTGCGTCGCCGGAAGCGGCGGCATCGCAGCCATGGTCGTTACAATGATCCTCTCGGTCTGGCGTGCGAAAGAAGCTCAGCACGTCACGACTTATGGTTCAGCGCAGTGGGCCGATCCAAGAGAGGTGCGCCGTGCCGGCCTTCTTGGACCCGATGGCGTCGTGCTCGGTCGTTTGGGCGACCGCTACCTGCGGCACAACGGTCCCGAGCACGTGCTGTGTTTTGCGCCGACCAGGTCGGGAAAGGGCGTCGGTCTCGTCATTCCGACCCTGCTCACATGGCCGTATTCGACGATCGTTCACGACATCAAGGGCGAGAACTTCCAATTGACCGCCGGCTTTCGCGCCCAATTCGGGTCGGTGCTTCTGTTTAATCCGACCGATCCCGCGAGCGCCGCTTACAATCCATTGCTCGAGATCCGCAACGGAGATAACGAGGTACGCGATGCGCAGAATATCGCCGACATTCTCGTTGACCCCGAAGGCGCGCTGGAGCGGCGCAATCATTGGGAGAAAACCAGCCATTCTCTGCTTGTCGGTGCCATTCTCCACGTCCTCTACGCTGAGGCCGACAAGACGCTGGCGGGGGTCGCCAATTTTCTGTCGGATCCGTCACGCCCCATCGAGGCAACTCTGAACGCCATGTTGGCCACACCGCACCTTGGCGAGCGCGTCCATCCGGTGGTGGCCTCGGCGGCGCGCGAGCTGCTCAACAAGAGCGAGAACGAGCGATCGGGCGTGTTGTCGACGACCATGAGCTTCCTGGGGCTTTACCGCGACCCCGTGGTTGCCAAGGTGACGGGCCGAAGCGACTGGTGCATCCGTGATCTGGTTGATGGGGATCAACCCGTATCTCTGTATCTGGTGATCCCGCCCTCCGACATCGCCCGCACCAAGCCGCTGATGCGCCTCATCCTCAATCAGATTGGACGGCGGCTGACCGAAAGTCTGGATACCGACCGGCGGCGGCAGAAGCTGCTGCTGATGCTCGATGAGTTCGCAGCCCTCGGCCGCATGGACTTTTTCGAAAATCAGCTAACCTTCATGGCAGGCTACGGGATCCGAAGCTTCCTGATCACCCAGAGCCTGAACCAGCTTGAACGCGCCTATGGCCCGAACCACGCGATTTTGGACAATTGTCACATCCGGATCGCATTCTCGACCAATGACGAGCGCACCGCCAAGCGCGTATCGGACGCGCTCGGAACAGCAACCGAGATGCGCGCGATGAAGAATTATGCCGGCCATCGCCTCTCACCCTGGCTCGGCCATCTGATGGTGAGCCGCCAGGAGACGTCGCGTCCGTTGCTTACGCCCGGAGAGATTATGCAACTCTCTCCCAACGAGGCAATTGTGATGGTCTCCGGGCTGCATCCGATCCGCGCCCGCAAAGTCCGTTACTATGAAGACCCCCAATTCCAGCGCCGGATCTTGGAGGCATCACATACCACGCCGATCGGCCGGCCCCCGCGATCGGACGAATGGTCAGGACACGCGCCAATTCCTCCGTCGGTGAAATTGCTTGACGCTCTCAAGAACAAAGCAAGCGATCAGAATGGCGGCATCCGCCGCGAGCCGGAGTTGCCGCAGCAAGAAGAGGTGGTTGTGAAGGCGCCACTCGTGGAGAATGAATTTGATGCTGCACCGGACGAGGGTGATACTGAAGCCGTGCAAGCATCAGCGTTAAACCGATCAATGCAGGGCCTGGCACGCGCTGTCAGCCTGGATCCTGACGACGAGATGGGCCTGTAAGCGGGCAATATGAAAAAGACCCAGCTCAGCATCTACCTCGATCCAGAGATATTCGCGAGCCTGGAGGCCTACGCAACACATCAGGGCAAGCCGAAGTCACTGGTGGCCGAGGCCGCGATCGGGTCGTTTCTTTCACCTGACGATTCCGACCGGCGGGAGGCCGCGATCGCGAAACGCCTGGACCGGATCGTGCGGGTGCTCGAGCGGCTCGAACGCAATGATGGCATCACACTCGAGACCATAGCCCTGTTCATTCGCTTCTGGCTGACGTCAACGCCGGCTCTCCCAGAGCAGTCGAGCCCAGCAGCGCGTGCCAAAGGCGCCGAACGCTACGACCGCTTTGTCGAAGCACTCGGCCGGCGCCTCTCGAGCGGATCGACGGTCCTCAAGGAAGTCAGTATCGAATCGCCTGAAAAGTGAAGCGGCGCGAACCAAAGGTCAGGCCGGCTCTTCGCCAGGATGACGCGGTTTCACCCTGAAGAAGAGGTGCGCATCCAAATGGCTTCATTCGCGAAAACGATTGTGCAGCTATTTTGAGAAACGATCGCCTTCAGCTCTGGTGATCGCCTAGCGCGCAATGCGCCAAACAGATCTTCGCCTTCGCTGATACTCTGTTGCCGATCAACACGGTGCCGCATCTCTTTTCTTTTCTTACGCCAGAGCATGATCGGCAGTTCTGCTCTGTTGAGCCCAAGCTCAGCCTGCCTTTTCTGTAGTTCCCGTCAGATTGGCACCTCATCGATCGTTCCGCGAAGCCGCGGTCTCGATGATGAGGGTGTTGGGGAACATCAGATGCAACAACTCGCCGAATTGGGTGCCAAAGACGATCGCATTGACGCTCGACCTGCGCCCAAGCGCAAAACCTTTGCCCGTCGCAAAGTAACGGTCCGGCTTAGCGAAAGTGTCTGTGGCCGGCTTGACGTCGCAACCGACCGGCCGGGCATCGGCAAGAGCATGCTGGTTGAAGCTGCGCTCGAACATTTTATGAGCCCGGCGCCGTCGGTCGAAGCTCTGTTGCGCGAACGACTGGACGATGTGCACAGCAGGTTCGACCGCCTCGAGCGCGACATGCGGATGATCGCCGAGACCGTCGCGCTGCACGCCCGATACCAGTTGGCGGTGACGCCACCGGTGTCGCAAGAGCGGCAACAGGAGGCGATCCGCCTTGGTGACGAGCGGTTCAAAGTTTTGGCGCAGCAGGTCGATCGCCGCGTCCGGCAACGCCGGCCTCTCATGCAGGAGACAATCGAATCTCTGCATTCCCAAAGCCAGGGCGGAGTGGAGCACGAGACAGACGAGAGGGCTACCCAGACCGCGGAGCCGCAGCGGCACGATCAGAAAGCTGGCCCTGAATGCTCCGGCGTTGCCCAGGGCTTAAACCCTAGAGAGGAGGGGAACCGTTCGCGCGGTGACCGTGATCATGGCGCCAGTTCGCCGGACGCCCCGAGAGACTCACGACAAGATTCACGCCCGATACCGCCAAATTCCAATCCGAACCCGAGAGGCGAGTCTGAAGTGTCAAGAAAGGCGCCACTTTCTACATGGCGCATGATCCTCTCAGTATTTCTGCCCTTTGCCGCGGGCTATTACCTCGCATACCTGTTTCGGACGATCAATGCCGCGATCTCGCCGGCATTGGCCTCCGAGTTTGGCCTCGACGCCGCCGAGACCGGGCTGCTCGCGTCAGTCTATTTCCTGGTGTTTGGCTTGGCACAGATCCCTATAGGCGTCTTGTTGGATCGCCTCGGGCCGCGCCGGGTTCAAGGAGTGCTGCTGGTCATTGCCGCTGGCGGCGCCACGCTATTCGGTAACGCCTCGAGCTTCCCAGAGCTCCTCGTTGCGCGCGCCATGATTGGGCTCGGCGTCGCCGGCTCGCTGATGGCCGGACTCAAATCCATTGTCACGTGGTTTCCGAGAGAGCGTGTCGCGCTTGCCAACGGCTGGATGATCATGTTGGGCTCGCTTGGCGCGGTGACCGCGACCGCGCCAGCCGATTGGTTGCTGAATTACGTTGGTTGGCGCAGCCTGTTTGAAATTCTGACGATCGGGACTTTTGCGGTGAGTGGGCTCATTTACATCGTCGTTCCGGAGCGCTTCGTCGACCCGCAGATCGCCACCGCCGCCCGAAAGCCGCTGACCTTGTGGTCTGTCTATTCGGATCAACGCTTCCTGCGAATAGCACCGCTTTCTGCGACCTGCATCGGGTCGGCGTGGGCGCTGCAGTCATTGTGGGCTTCGGCCTGGCTCACGGACGTGGAAGGGCTCGACGGGAAGAGCCGGGTCTCTCATATGCTCTTCATGGCTGTTGGCCTTAGTCTCGGAGCCCTCCTGTTGGGTGCGATCGCTGATCGCTTGCGCAAACTCAACATAAGGACCGAAGTCATTTTGGCTGGTGTGGGGGTGCTGTTCACGCTGGCCGAACTCGCTCTGGTCCTGCGCATTCCGCTGCCATCGCTTTTGCCTTGGTTCACCGTGTCCATGGCCGGCGCCGCAACTGTCCTGAGCTTCGCGGCGGTGGCCGACTATTTCCCAAGGGAATTTGCCGCGCGCAGCAATGGCGCCTTGAACCTCCTGCACTTTGGCTGGGCGTTCACGATTCAATACGGTATTGGGTTCGTGGTCGGGCAATGGCCGGCTCAGGGTGGACACTATCCAGCCGTGGCCTATCAGACCGCATTCGGTCTTTGCGTTGTATTTCAGGCCGCCGCCCTGGTGTGGTTTGCGTTACCATGGATAAGGACGTGGGGTCGGAATGCCTTCGGAGCGCCCTCTGGAAGCCTCGCTGGATCCGGCGTCTCTTCTGTTGACGAGCCGATCCTTGAGCCGTGCGCAGGAGGCGATTGGTAAGAAAAATGTCCGCTGCTTGAATGCGATTTAGCTAGCCCGCCGCGCGTCAAGCCAGTCGCAGCCATTCATCATTTTGCTGCCGTCGAGGTCAAACGAACACCCGGCTGACCACCGTTCATGAACTCGATCCCTGCGGCTTCCAGGGCACGCCGAATCGCCGTGGCGGTCACACCGTGTGCACGTAGAGTCCCGCGCTGGCTCTCCAACCGTTTGATGGTCGCAAGAGAGACGCCGGAAGCCTCGGCGAGATGTCGCTGTTCCCATCGAAGGAGTGCCCGAGCTGCCCGAACGAGTTCGCTGGTCAGCTCGACCAATTCGATACCTTTATCACCATTTAATGCTTCAGGTATTGACATTGCCTCCGGACCGTAGTACCTCAGGGCTCACAATCAGGAACCAAGTCCGCCAAACCTTCGATCTGGCACGCGGATGACCTGGGTAACGACCGATCGCTCCGCAGCCCTGGGAACGCCGAGGGCGGCCGCGAGAATCGTCGCCGCCCCAATGTCGCTCGGGCAGCCATACTTCAGGGGTGGCGCAGCATGCAAGCATGCGGAAGAACAGATGGGTGAAATCCGCACCGAGCTTGATCCGCATGCACAAGGTATTGAAGACGCCAAGTCCGGATCATCCGCAGCGTTGGTGCCTCCCGCAGCCGACGCCGCACTCATTGCGCTCGAGCGGCAGTTCAGCGCAGCTTTCGCAGAATTGCTGGCGCTTGAGCGGTTGCGCAATGATCGAAATCCCCCAGGCGGGAAGAGCACCAGCGACGAGTTTGTGACCCGCCAGATCGAAATGATCCTGGCCCGTCTCGACCCCATCGAACGGGCGATCATGCAGACGCAAGCGCGCACGATCGCCGGGTTGGGCGTGAAAGCACGTCATGCGGCCCATGTCATGTCCCAGTACTGGGAAGACCCTCTTGAGCAGATCGATTGGGATGCGCAGGCGGCCCGCCTACTCATCGATGCGGTCTGCGACGTTGCGCGGACGCCACTGCCATTTCGCCATGCGAGCGACAACGATGATCGCGCGACACATCGAATGTCTCTGCAAGGCGCGGCGGAAATGGAAGAAGGCGAATGAGCATCGTATCGATCATGGCCGCGATCCTCGAGGATGAATTGCGAGAGCACGGCATTCTCAAGCTGACCCAGCTCGATTGCGAGACAATGGTCCAAAACATGATCGAACGTACGGCCGAGCTTGCGGTAGACATCAAACAGTATTGTCTGGAGCCAAACCCGAACGACGGAACCTGATAGTCTGCTCAGAACCTGACCAAGCTGCACGCGCTTCTTTCGACGCCGATATCGGGCGTCTAAAGCCCGCTCCGAACCGGCGGTTTTGACCCGAATCGGAAGGACAAATCCCACAAAGTCCATCCGTGCTGAAGCAAACGGTGCGAAGGAAAACTTGATGCTTAGGGTCTCTGATCCCTGTGCGGGCAGAACGGACTTGTGGGTAGCGACCTGCGCGGCGATGGGAGATTCTTGCTGGTCTCGGCGTCCCCTTTCTGCATTGGCGATTGACGATACCGAATACTCCTTGTCATTTCTATTTATACGCCAAGCTACGATCGCGATGAGCGCCTTGTTGCGGTAGCTCGCTTATTGCCTTTTCTGATCATCCCCATCTGAGGTCGCTCGGGACGGCCTCGTTAGCGGGGACGGCAGTGGTAAATCATCCGATACAATCGGAAGCGGTTTCGCGTGGTGCGCGCATGCTGCGTACTGCGTTTGGTTCAGCTATCGCCCGCTTTCTTGAAGATTCGAACGTTGTCGAGGTGATGCTCAACCCCGATGGGCGATTGTGGATCGACCGCCTATCTGGCGGTTTGGCAGACACAGGGCAATTCGTGTCGGCCCAGGATGGGGAGCGCATTGTCCGATTGGTCGCCCATCATGTGGGCGCTGAGGTTCACGTGGGATGCCCGCGCGTCTCAGCTGAATTACCCGAGACGGGGGAGCGCTTTGAGGGTTTGTTGCCGCCGGTGGTCGCGGCCCCGTCCTTCGCTATTCGCAAACCAGCAGTCGCCGTGTTCACGCTGGACGACTATGTCGCCAAAGGAGTCATGATCTCGTGCCAAGCGGACGCTTTGCGGCGCGCGGTTGTAGCCCGCAAGAACATCCTCGTGGCGGGCGGCACCTCAAGCGGCAAGACGACGCTGACGAATGCGCTTCTGGCAGAGGTCGCCAAGAGCTCGGATCGGGTCGTTCTCATCGAAGACACACGAGAGCTTCAGTGCACGGCGCAAAATCTCGTGGCGTTGCGCACGAAGGAGGGCGTGATCTCGTTATCGGACCTTGTCCGATCATCGCTGCGCCTCCGCCCCGATCGGATTCCGATCGGCGAAGTGCGCGGTCCGGAGGCTCTCGATTTGCTCAAGGCCTGGGGCACGGGTCATCCCGGGGGCATCGGCACCATCCACGCCGGCAGCGCGATCGGGGCTTTGCGCCGGCTCGAGCAACTCATCCAGGAAGCCGTTGTCACCGTGCCGCGCGCCCTGATCGCGGAAACCATCAACGTCATCGCTGTGCTTTCCGGCCGCGGCAACGAACGCCGGCTCGCCGAGCTCGCCAGTGTCGAGGGTCTCGGCGCTTCGGGCGACTACGTTCTTTCAGCCATAGGGGACGCATCATGAAGTGCGATCAATCGGGCAGGCGAGGGATTGTAGGGGCGGCCACGTTCGCAATCGCCTGCCTTACCATCACTTCAGCATCGGCCGCCGGCTCCAACATGCCGTGGGAGCAGCCGCTCAACCAGATCCTGCAATCGGTTGAGGGCCCCGTCGCCAAGATCATCGGGGTCATCATCATCATCGTCACCGGCCTATCGCTCGCACTCGGCGATACGTCCGGCGGCTTCCGCAGGCTGATCCAGATCGTGTTCGGCCTGTCGATCGCCTTTGCCGCATCGAGCTTCTTCCTGTCGTTTTTCTCATTCGGCGGTGGAGTGATGATCTGATGGACCGACAGATTCCGGGCTTCGAAGCACCAGTCCATCGTGCGTTGACCGAGCCGATCCTGATGGGCGGGGCGCCACGCTCGATCGCCATCGTCAACGGCACGCTCGCGGCTGCCCTCGGCATCGGTCTGCGCCTCTGGCTCGCGGGCCTCCTGCTCTGGTTCGTCGGGCACATGGTCGCGGTCTGGGCGGCCAAGCGAGACCCTGACTTTGTCGAGGTCGTCCGTCGTCATCTCCGCATCCCCGGTCATCTCAACACCTGAGCTCTCCCATGATGAATCTCGCCGAATACCGCCGTTCCAATACCCGGCTCGCCGACTTCCTGCCGTGGGCGGCTCTTGTCGACGAGGGCATCGTCCTCAACAAGGACGGGTCCTTTCAGCGCACGGCGAAGTTTCGGGGGCCGGACCTCGATAGCGCCGTGCCGGCCGAGCTTGTTGCCGTTGCTGGCCGACTCAACAACGCGCTGCGCCGGCTTGAATCCGGGTGGGCGATCTTTATCGAGGCGCAACGTCATTCGGCAGGTGCCTATCCGCCCAACACGTTTCCAGATGTCGCATCCGCGCTGGTCGACGCAGAGCGAAGGGCGCAATTCGAGGACGCCGGCGGACACTACGAGTCGAGCTATTTTTTGACATTTCTCTATCTGCCGCCGGTTGAAGGAACGGCGAAAGCCGAACGACTGCTCTACGAGGGCAGCAACCGAACCGTCGATGCCGATGCGCGCGAGATTCTCCGTGGTTTTGTGGACCGGACCAATCGTGTGTTGCAGCTGGTGGAAGGCTTCATGCCGGAGTGCGCCTGGCTCGATGACGAGGCGACTCTGACTTACTTGCATTCGACGGTCTCGACCAAGCGGCACCGGGTCAGGGTCCCCGAAATCCCCATGTACATCGACGCACTGCTCGCCGATCAGCCGTTGACCGGCGGCCTCGAGCCGATGCTCGGGTCGGCGCATCTGCGAGTCCTGACCGTGGTTGGGTTTCCGACGGCGACGACGCCCGGAATTCTCGATGACCTGAACCGCCTTCCGTTCGCCTATCGCTGGTCGACCCGCGCGATCATGCTCGACAAGACCGATGCAACAAAACTCCTGACCAGGATCAGGCGGCAGTGGTTTGCCAAACGGAAGTCGGTGGCCGCGATCCTGAAGGAGGTCATGACCAACGAGGCTTCTGCTCTTCTTGATACTGATGCCCACAACAAGGCCTTGGATGCGGATGCAGCGCTCCAGGAATTGGGTTCTGATCAGATTGGAGAAGCTTTCGTCACCGCGACAATCTCAGTCTGGGATGGCGATCCGGCCACCGCCGACGAGAAGCTCCGCCTTGTCGAAAAGATCATCCAGGGGCGCGATTTCACCTGCATGATCGAGAGGGTCAATGCGGTCGAGGCCTGGCTTGGCAGCATCCCGGGCCATGTCTATGCCAACGTCCGTCAGCCGCCAATCTCGACTTTAAATCTGGCGCACATGATCCCGCTGTCCGCGGTGTGGGCCGGGGAGGCGAGGGACCATCATTTCAAGGCTCCGCCTTTGTTCCTGGCCAAAACGGAGGGCTCGACCCCGTTTCGCTTTTCACTTCATGTCGGGGACGTGGGGCATGCGCTGGTGGTCGGGCCGACCGGTGCCGGCAAATCGGTGCTGCTGGCGTTGATGGCGCTGCAATTTCGCCGATATCCCGAATCCCAGATTTTTGCGTTCGATTTCGGAGGATCGATCCGTGCGGCCGCGATCGCCATGGGTGGCGATTGGCATGATCTCGGCGGTGCTGTCACTGGGGAGACTTCGGAGCTCGTCTCCTTGCAGCCGCTTGCAGGGATCGACGATGTCGGCGAGCGCGCCTGGGCGACTGACTGGATCTGCTCAATCCTAAGCCGTGAGCGCATCGAGGTTACCCCAGAAGCCAAGGAGCACATCTGGTCGGCGTTGAGCTCGCTAGCTTCTGCTCCCGTCGAAGAGCGCACGCTGACCGGTCTCTCCGTTCTGCTCCAGTCGAACGTCCTGAAGCGGGCCCTGCAGCCCTATTGCATCGGTGGACCCTACGATCGCTTGCTCGATGCCGAAAACGAATGCCTGGGCGAGACATCGGTGCAGGCTTTCGAGACCGATGGCCTGATCGGCACCGCGGTCGCGCCAGCTGTTCTCGCCTACCTGTTTCACCGGATCGAGAGCCGCTTCGATGGCCGGCCGACCCTGCTTATTATCGATGAAGGCTGGCTGGCTCTTGACGACGCAGATTTCGCCGGGCGGCTGCGCGAGTGGCTGAAGACCCTGCGCAAGAAGAATGCCTCTGTCATCTTCGCCACCCAATCGCTCGCGGATATCGACGGCTCAGCGATCGCGCCAGCCATCATCGAGAGCTGTCCGACACGGATCTTGCTCCCGAACGACCGCGCCATCGAGCCGCAGATCATGGCAGTCTACCGTCGCTTTGGGCTGAACGACCGCCAGATCGAGATCCTGGCTCGCGCCATACCGAAGCGCGATTACTACTGCCAGTCACGCCGCGGCAATCGCCTGTTCGAACTTGGTCTCGGCGAGGTAGCGCTCGCCTTCACCGCCGCTTCCTCAAAGGCCGATCAGGCGCTGATCGAGCAAGTCCTTGCCGAACACGGCCACGATGGCTTCGCGTCCGGGTGGTTGAAGGCACGCGATATCGCCTGGGCGACCGACCTCATCCCTCATCTCGCTGAATTGGAGGCGTCCAAATGAGTCGCCTCCGTCGTCTTGCCTCCACCGGCGTCATTGCGGTCACCCTCGCTGTCGGCCTCACACCTTCCTCGGCGCAGTTGGTCGTGTTCGACCCCAACAATTATGCGCAGAATGTACTGACCGCTGCTCGAACCTTGCAGCAGATCAACAACCAGATCGTGTCTCTGCAAAATCAGGCGCAGATGCTGATCAACCAGGCGAAGAATCTGGCCTCGCTGCCGTTTTCGTCGTTGTCAAAGCTGGAGCAATCGATCCTGCGAACCCAGCAGCTTCTTAGCCAGGCTCAGCGGATCGCCTATGACATCCAGCAGATCGATCGCGCTTTCTCCACGACCTATGCGTCGGCATCATCGAGCGCTTCGGACCAGGCGTTGATCGCGAACGCGCAAAGCCGTTGGCAGAATGCAATGGCGGGCTTGCAGGATGCCTTGCGGACGCAGGCCACGGTCGTCGGCAACCTCGACACCAACCGCACCCAGATGTCCGCCCTTGTCACCGCGAGCCAGGGGGCGACCGGTGCGCTGCAAGCAACCCAGGCCGGCAATCAGCTCTTGGCGCTGCAGGCCCAGCAGCTCGCTGATCTCACGGCGGTCATCGCGGCCCATGCGCGCGCACAAAATCTGGAGTCCGCGCAGCATGCGGCCGCCCAGGACCAGGGCAGGGAGCAACTGCGGCGTTTCCTGACCCAAGGCGCCGGCTATCAACCCACAACCGTGCAGATGTTTCACTGATGAAAACGAAAATGGTCCAACGAATTCCAACCTTCGCAGCCGTCGTGCTTGTTCTCCTTGCCGTTGCCGCCTGCGCGTTTCGGCTACGAGGCGACGACGAGCAGACAAACCAACCTGCGTCCGCCGACCTGGAATTCGTTCCATTGTCGAAGTTTACGGAATGCCGCTCCGTAACCAACGGGGAGAATGACGCTCTGTCCGAGTGTCTGAAAGCCTGGGATGAGAACCATGGCCAGTTTCTGGAGCAGAAGCCTTCAGCAACGTCCGATACTAGGGCAGCCCATGCGGGCTCTTCGTTGTTCGTTGCCCCGAAGGACGACGACCGTCTGCCATCTGACGGCTCTTCGATCGAGCAAACGGGGAAGGAGTGACCAATGGGCGGCACGGGAATCATTGATCAGTTGCTGGAGACGTTCACCCGGTACATCGATTCCGGTTTTGGCTTGCTCGGCGGCGATATCGGATTTCTTGCCACGACGCTGGCAGCGATCGATGTGACGCTGGCAGGCCTGTTCTGGGCATGGGGGGCGGACGAGGACATCCTGTCTCGCCTCGTCAGGAAAACACTCTTTGTCGGTGTCTTCGCGTTCCTGATCGGCAATTGGAGCAACCTTGCGCGCATCGTCTTCGAGAGCTTTGCAGGCCTAGGGCTGAAAGCTTCCGGCACCGGCCTTTCCACGGCCGACTTCTTGCGGCCAGGAAGAATCGCCCAAGTCGGACTCGACGCTGGACGGCCCATCCTCGATTCGATCTCGGGCCTGATGGGCTATGTCAGCTTCTTCGAGAATTTCATCCAGATCTCAGTGCTGTTGTTTGCCTGGATTGTGGTGCTGTTGGCCTTCTTTATTCTGGCCATCCAGCTCTTCATTACTCTGATCGAGTTCAAGCTGACGACGCTGGCGGGCTTCGTGCTGATCCCGTTCGCCCTGTTCGGCAAGACCGCCTTTGCCGCCGAGCGCGTGCTCGGTAACGTGATTTCGTCGGGCGTCAAGGTTCTGGTGCTGGCCGTCATCGTTGGTATCGGCTCGACGCTGTTTGCGCAGTTCACGGCAGGTTTTGGCGGCAATCAGCCGACCATCGATAACGCTATGGCGCTCGTGCTCGGGGCCCTTGCCCTTCTCGGCCTCGGCATCTTTGGACCGGGAATCGCCAACGGCATCGTGTCAGGCGGACCGCAGCTCGGTGCCGGCGCGGCGGTCGGCACCAGCTTGGCCGCAGGGGGCGCCGTCATTGCAGGCGCTGGGCTCGCGGCCGGTGGCGTCGGAATGGCCGGTGGCGCGCTCCTCGGCGGAGCCCGTGGGTTAGCCACAGCGGCGAGCGCAACGGCAAGTGCCTACCGAGCCGGAGGACTGTCGGGTGTCGCCAGTGCAGGCGGCTCGGCGGTTGTCAGTCCGTTGCGCCGCATGGCTGCCAGCTTCGCAAGCGGCTCGTCAACGGGTGACGCAGCGCCGGCCTGGGCACGTCGCATGAAACGTGTGCAGACGATTAATCAAGGGGCATCCGCCGCCACCCATGCCGTCCGCAGCGGTGATAGCGACGGTAGCGGAGCCTCGGTTGATCTGTCCGAGGGAGGGCACTGATGTTCAAGCGGCCATCCGCACACTATGGCAGCACACCGCAGCCCGTGACGCCCTACCAGAAGGCAGCACAAGTCTGGGACGAGCGCATCGGTTCGGCCCGCGTCCAGGCCAGGAATTGGCGGCTGACGGCGTTTGGATGCCTGTTGCTGGCCGGTGGGCTCGCCGCGGCTCTCGTCTGGCAATCCGCCCAAGGCACGATCACGCCGTGGGTGGTGCAGGTTGATCATCTAGGTCAAGCCCAGGCGGTTGCGCCGGCAAGTTCTGTCTATCAGCCGACCGATCCGCAAATCGCGTTTCATCTCGCGCGATTTATCGAAGATGTGCGGGGCCTGCCGACCGACGCCATCGTGCTGCGGCAGGACTGGCTGCGAGCCTACGACTTCACGACCGATCGCGGGGCGGTGGCATTAAATGATTACGCGCGCACCAACGACCCCTTTGCCAAGCTCGGCAATACACAGGTTGCAGTCGAGATCTCCAGCGTTATCCGTGCCTCGCCGCAAAGCTTTCGGGTGGCATGGACTGAGCGTCGCTACGATAACGGTCAGCTCGCCGCGACTGAGCGCTGGAGCGCGATCCTTTCCGTGATCATCGAAACCCCGCGCGATGTCGATCGGTTGCGCAAGAATCCGCTCGGCGTCTATGTGAATTCCATCAACTGGTCGAAGGAGCTCGGCTAGTGAGCAAGCCTGCACTTTTGTCGGTTGGTCTGAAGCGCAAGTGCGGTTCCGTTGGCCTCGCCGTTCTCGTCACGGCCGCGCTCTCCAGCTGCACAACGTTCAAGCCCCCACAGATCAGTTATGACGACAATGTACCAACGTCTCCCGATCTACCAATGACAGCAAACGAACACGCGCGTCCGCTGCACGTCCCGCCACCTTGGATAGCTACCCGTGGCGGTAAGAAGGGAGATGCAGAAGCCAACGAGCCAGCGGACCGGATCGCGACAGCCAATGATGTCGCGCGGGTCGAGCCGCGGCGGGGAGGGTACTTCAACGCTGTCCAGGTGTTTCCTTACAGCCCCGGCGCGCTCTATCAGATCTATGCCTCGCCGGGCCAGATTACGGATATCGCGCTCGAGCCGGGCGAGCAACTGACCGGGTCCGGACCACTTGCTGCCGGCGACACCGTGCGCTGGATCGTCGGCGATACGGAAAGCGGCAATGGAGATACCAGGCGCGTCCACATCATGGTCAAGCCGACGCGGACCGCCATCGAGACCAATCTCGTCGTCAACACCGACCGGCGGACTTACCTCATTGAGCTGCGCTCCCGCGAAAAGCCATACATGCCGTCTGTCGCCTGGTTCTATCCGGAAGACAGACCCGGGCGCTTCAAGACTTTGCCGTTGACCCCGCTCATCCCGGAGATGGAGCAGCGCCGCCACCGCTACGTCATTGAGGGCGACAGCCCGCCCTGGCGGCCGGTCAATGCGTATGATGATGGTCGAAAGATCTATATCGAATTCTCGCCCGGGATCGCACAGGGCGAAATGCCGCCGCTGTTCGTCGTCGGCCAGGACGGCAAACCTGAGCTCGTCAACTATCGCGTCTACAAAAATATCCTGATTGCGGACCGCCTGTTCGCTGCGGCCGAACTGCGCCTCGGCGGAGAGAAGCAGCAGATAGTCCGGATTGTGCGGAACGACGGGGGCCGATCGTGACGGACAATGGCCCAAGCGGGAGCGTCAGTCGTTCATCCGGACCAAGATCGTCATCGACTGATCACACGAAGGCCGTACGATTGGGGGCAGAGTTCCCAAAGATCACGCGGCTCTCCCGTAAAGTGCTTGCCGGCGGCAGCGCACTGGCTTTGCTGCTCATCGCCGGCGCGGCGCTATGGGCGTTGGGCAACCGGCCGCACGACCCTGCACCGAGCGAGCTCTACAGCACAGATCATCACAACGTAGCAGACGGTCTGACGAAGTTGCCGCAGGACTATGGCGACGTTTCCCATGACGCCACCCGACCTGTGCCGCCATTGCCGAGCGACACGGGGCGCGCCAGCGCAACGGTGCAATCAGCAATCGGCCTTGATGCTGAGCAACAACGTGCCAACCAGGAAACCGAGGCGGCTCGGACCAGCAAAGTATTTGCATCGACGACCGTGCCGACGACGTCGCCGCATGCTGCATCTCAGGAACCGGCCACCAACGCCGCGGCACCATCTCCAGACGAAACCTTCACTCAGAACGGGCAAGATCGCAAACTGTTGTTCGTCAATGCTCCAGTCGATCGGCGGACCACGGCGCCCGACAGGCTTTCGCGTCCAGCATCTCCGTATGTCGTGCAAGCAGGGACCATCATTCCTGCGGCGCTCATGACCGGGATCCGCTCTGACCTCCCTGGCCAAATCACCGCGCAAGTGACAGAGGCGGTCTATGATACTCCCTCCGGCCGCGCAAAACTTATCCCACAGGGAGCCAGACTCATCGGCGTCTATGACAGCCAGGTCGCATTTGGCCAATCGCGGGTGCTGTTGGTGTGGACGCGCCTGATCATGCCGGACGGTCGATCGATTGTACTGGAACGGCAACAGGGCGCGGACGCAGGCGGGTATTCCGGTCTCGAGGATGAGGTCGACAATCACTGGGCAGAGCTGTTCAAGGCGGCGCTGCTGTCAACTACCCTTGGCGTTGGAGCGGAGCTTGGCTCTGGTGCGGATAGCGGCAGTAACACGGATATTATTCAGGCGCTCCGCTTGAGCGGGGCGAATTCCTTGAACCAGACCGGACAACAAGTCGTTCGAAGGAACCTCAATATTCAACCGACCCTGACGATCAGACCGGGCTTCCCGATACGCGTTATCGTCAATCGTGACCTGGTGATTGAACCATGAGGCGAGTAATACACGTGGTTAAGCTCAAGATCGCGGCCATTGAAGATGACAGGCCGGTTAGTCTGACGGTCAGGATGCCCGCCAGCACTCATCGCGAGCTGATCGCCTATGCCGAAATTCTGAAGCTCGAAAGCGGCAAGCCGGTCGATCCGACGTCGCTGATCGTGCCCATGCTGACGCGATTCATGGCGACCGATCGGGCGTTCGCCCGAGCCAGAAGAAAGCAACTTCAGAAGGGGAAGGATGCCGGATAGCGTTCAGCCAACAATTTGATGAAATCCCTGAGCGGAGGACTTTCGTTGTCCTCCCTCCACGCCGCGGCAAACTCCAGGCGGCTTGGTCCCACTCCGTCCCGGACTTCTCGATACGTCAACCCGGAGAGATTGGCGCCGATGTCCGATTCGAGCACAAGACTTAAGCCGAGCCCCATGGCGACCAGGCTCTTGATGACGCCGCGGCTGACGTCGTGCCGTTCGATCCGTAGGCGATCGCCTGTTGACGCAAGCTTTGTGGTCAAAAGTCCCTCCAACTCACGGCCCGGGTCATATTGACTCAGCAAGACGGTGTGGTTTTGCAGATCCGTCCAATAGACGACATCCTGCCCAGCAAGGGCATGGTCCTCGGGCAGAACGACCAGGATGCGCTCACTCCAAAGTGGCATCACCTTGCCGTAAAGGGATGGAGCGTCACCTGTTACAATGTGAATGTCGATAACTCCGTTGCGAAGCGCGGTCGCGAGCTGCGCTCTCGATCGCTCGATGGTGCCAAGCTGCACGTGCGGAAATCTCTTTCGAAATTCGAGCAACGTCGCACGAAGATTGCCAATCGTCAGTGACGTGCAGAATCCAACGGTGAGCCGCCCCGAGTCGCCACGTCCATTCGCTTGAGTCACCGCTACGATCAGATCCATCTGATCAAGCACTGATCGCGCCATACGGAGAAATTGATGCCCCGCATCGGTTGCCTGAACGCCGCCGCTCGTTCGCGCAAACACCGCTATCCCGAGCGTCTCTTCGAGTTGACGAATGGAACGGCTGATGGTGGATTGCTTCATCAGCAATGCTTCCGCGACTTGCCGAATGCTACCGAGATCCGCTGCTAACACGGCATATCTGAGCTGCCGAAGGTCAAGGCCCGAAATTACTCTTCTGCTGTGCGGCCTGACGTCTGAATAGCGCATAAAATTCACGTCGGTACCGTGGTGAAACCAAAACAGTTGCACCATGAGTTTGAGCGAATGAAGCTCGGTGCGTTGTGATGGCGGAGAACTGAAAACTCTAGCATACCCTAAGTCGCCTCCATGGTATTTAGATACCAAACATTAATCGGAAGTAAATTTCAGTGATGGCAGGCCGCTTTCAAGTTGCGCGGCATTTGTCAGAAGTGTCTTTGCGAGATCATTCAAATACGACTCTCGCGGATCGCCCGGTTGTTGGAGTGGGTCGTTTCAGCGCTACCAAGCGAATGATACGAAGAGATTAGTGTCCGCAATTCACGCAGGCATATTCTGGCGGATTACGCACTTCGCATGCTGATGTTCTGCTCCGTTCGACAGCCTGGTCCCGCTGGTCCGTATCGTGGTGGTGATTCTCGATAACGGTAGCGCGCGTTCGACGAGCGGGATGTGGAAACGAAGTCCTGATCGGACCACAAAGGTACCGCCAGACGAAAGCGGCGGGACTTTTATCTCCGACTTACGATGAACCGGCCACATCTCGGCTCAAAGGCCGAAGAATTTACAGCGCGAGTTTGTCTGCTTCGCTTCAGCGTTGCGAGCCACTCGTGGAAAGCCAACGTTGGCTGGACCGAATCCATATCGGCTCTCAGCGGTAGAACCAAAGTTGGTTGGGAATTGAGTCCACCGCCGCTTTTGACCCTGGCTATGTGAAAACGCCGCAGAGCCGGGTCGGTGGCGGTTGCTAATCCTCGAATTCGGGTGGATCGGAATTCGCACTCGTACCGACCTGATCGCCCGCTCATAGTCCCCTTCTTGGCGTGCTGGCGCCAAGCCAGCGCTGCGGAACGACATCTTCTCAGTCCGAAGGATGCCATCTGCCGCACTGCCAGTCCTCATTCAGCGAAACGACAGCGGTTGTGTCGCTCACCGCGCTATTGCTGTCATCTCTCGACCGGTTACGAGCTTTCGGCGCTTGCTTCCGCGCAGCGGGCTGAAGCTTAGCGATTTCGTGCTTTGCCCCCTTGCAAACATTCTGAAGGTGTAGAGTTCGATGCCCGCGGCCCACTCCAGCTTCCCTCGCAGAAGAACGGGAACTCGAACGCTTAAAACTCGTTCAGAAAAAACCTGGCTCACCCGCGGAGGTTCGCCATGCCAGCAACCGAGATGAAGGACCACGTATATAAGATTCTAGAGCTCGTAGGGTCTTCCGAAAAAAGTATCGAAGATGCCATTCAAAATGCCATCGCCCGCGCATCAAAGACCATTCGCGAGATGAAATGGTTCGAAGTCGTGCAAACGAGAGGCCATATCGAAAATGGGTCTATCCGACATTACCAGGTCACTTTGCGAGTTGGATTCACACTGGAGGAGTAGTAGCGCACCGCGACCTTTGTAACGTTCCTGGCAGATAACAGCGTCGTGCAGTTCGCTGGACGGAGCGGATATGGTGTCGATTCAATCCCCCTGCCGGGAACCGCGGACGAAGCGGTAGCTTGATCCGGATCAGGAGGCCAGCGAAGGTCCAATCATAAACGGACGAACCTGCCCAATGACCCAGAGCCTGCGCTTCGGCATTTTTTCTCGCGCCCTTCCATAAGCCCGACATGAACCCAATACTCGCATTGTTCAGCGGCTCGCGCGGAACGCGCGGGTCCACGAGTACGGACCAATCTTCCTGCCACCGATTGAACATGATGCGACCTTCTTTCATTCACACGTCCTATGGGTTTCATTCAGACATCTCGTACGTAGCCGCCTGATCGACCTGGTGTCACTGAACGTGTGCGAAGTTGCCTATCGGTCGCAAGAACCAAGTAGGCAGGCCCCCTAAACCTAGGTTTGCTCTCCCTCAACCAATGAACATTGTAAGTTGACCTACGTGTAATGGCACCATCCATTTCTCCTGACTACGATTCGGACGTGACCGGCTCGACGGGTCTCGAGCGACACGATAACAAGAGGAGTTCAGCGTGGACGCATCGGGATTGTCAGGTCTTGCTCGAAAGGCGGCCGAGTCAACCTCCGACTTTGCCGAGGTCGCGTGCAACCTGATTATGGACGTGCTCGACAGCTACCGGCCTGGCCTGCACTACATGCGTGGCCCGGCTCCGAAATGGGGCGCCAAGCATCGGTCCTGGCTAGGAGCTCGATGTCGCGCTGGATGCTCGTCGTCACCCAGGCAGCTGGGTCAGTCGAATGAAGTGACGAAATCATCCTCCTGAAAGGTGTTGCTCTCTTGCCGGCTCAATTGTCAATCTCCAGGACGGAAAGCTTGAATTTTGCCCGCACTTCCGATCTGACGTCTGCTCGCGCTCGTCGGGCAGAAATCCGAGGTTGGAGGCTGCTGGTTGGCGCCGCCCTTAGCATCGCTTTGGCGATCATCCTGAGCAATTCGGCGCATGCAGGCGGCGCCCTTGAAGCACGCAAATTGCCTATGAAGTTCAGCTGGATCACTTGCCAGCCCAATTGCGGAGGCTGGGTCAGCGCGGTTGGCATCGTGACCTCCGATACGCCAAGAGATTTTGATGAATTCGCCCGGGGCCGACAGCTTCGCGGCACGACCATCGTGCTGGATTCCAGCGGCGGTTCGGTCAACGACGCGATCGCGCTTGGACGTCGCTGGCGCAATCTTGGGGCACTCACCACCGTCGGCACCAGTCTGCAGACCAACACCGCGCAGGAGCTTCCTGCCAACACGGCGCCCGTGGCGTATTGCGAATCAATGTGCGTGTTCCTGCTTCTGGCAGGCAAGACACGTTACGTGCCTGAGAGTGCCCACGTTCGGGTGCATCAGATCTGGATGGGTGACCGCGCGAATGATGCGAAGGCCGCGGTCTACGCCGCAGATGATCTTATGATTGTGGAACGCGATATTGGGCGTCTCGCCAAATATACCTTCGACATGGGCGGCACGGGTGATCTGTTGTTGCTGTCCCTGAACGTACCGCCGTGGGAAGATCTGCACGAACTGTCTCGCGAAGAATTGCGCCTGACCAATCTCGTCACGACCGACATGATCGCTCAGTCGGACGTTCCCGAGGCGGCGATGGTTGAACTGGGATCCAGACCGGCACGAGATCGCTTCGCAAGCAGCGCTGTTGCGACCGAGATAAATTCAGCCCCAGCGAAATCAACCAAGGCGATTGCGGCTATGGGGCGGACCGGCGGTATGAGCGGTGCCGCCCAGCCTGGACAGGAGTAGCGGGTATCACCTCTGAGCGGCTATCGATGCTGTGGTCGCGGATTTTCCCCAGAGAATTCCAGACGCCGGCCCCGTTTGTCGGACGCTCATTCCAAATCGTTTCTGATGAACGAAGCCCCTGCTGCTAGACCCAGTTCGGGTCACAAGGGCGATCCACGATATTCGCCCGAAGGATCTCATACAGCGGCGAGGCTAAATTGATTTGTTTAGGGGGGCAGTATCTTTCCTTCTCACCGCGCGCAAACAGGTCACGTCTTCGCGGAGCTGACGGAAATCGTCGTCGGTCATGGACGACCGTAGGGCCTCAGGGGGGCTGCTTGGAGTGGATGCGCTTCATGACACTCGCCACCGCGATTGGGCGATCGGCCCCGTGGGGATGCTGGGGGCAGGGGACCGCACAGGGCCTTACGCGCGCGCTTCCCAGTGGGGTCGGGGCAGTTAACCGACGCTTCGCATTTAGTTTGGTTCCGAGCGGCGCGGTTATCAGCGACAGGACTTTGCCCAAGCGCGTGCGGCGCTGCCACTTTCTGCTGGTTTGAAGTTGAAGTGATATCAGAGAAGTAGCTCCATTCCAAAGTTATCTGTCATTTTTCGAAACTGGGCTTCGACCCGTTCCCGCCGCAAGACTGCGTCGTAAGTTGGATCCCCACTGTTGAGATAGGACATTGTCGAGGCCGTGATTGCGACCATGCTAGCAGCAGTGCAGATATCGGCTTCAGTCTCGCTGCATCGAAGTTCTATTTGGGTAGGTGGGAAAAACGTCACATCTGCTCCGCGCACCCAATTCAAGGACCCCTGGGCAATGGTGTCGTCATAAGATAAAGTTGAGCGCTGGGCCGGCTTATCAAGGGCTCAAATCGTTGACGACACGCGCCACAGTTCATCAGCCACTGCGGCGGGCTTAAGATCGGAGTTAGGTAATCGGTTTGCGCAGCACTTCCTCTCGCTACGGCGCCGCGGCCCGGACCCTCCATTGGCTGACCGCCATGCTGGTTCTTGCCGCCTTTGTGCTGAGCAAGAGCGACGGCAATTCGCTCTATTCCGCCGCCGCGGACGGGCTCCGCAGGATCCACGAGACGCTCGGAGTGCTCGTCTTCATCGTCGTCGTGCTGCGGCTGCTATGGCGGCTGATCGACTGCACCGCCCCGACGCCGCCCGTGCCGCGATGGATGGCTGCGGCCGCGAAGCTCGTCCACTTCGCGCTTTATGCGCTCCTCATCTTGATTCCGGCAACGGCGGTTATCGGGACCTGGCTCGAGGGGATTCCCATTACCCTTCCCGGATTTGACGTCGCCCCCCAGATCGCGAAGGCGCATGGATTGGGGCAGTTAATCATGGACATACACACCACGCTTGGGAACGCCATCCTCTGGGTTGCCGGCGTGCATGCAGCCGCCGCTCTCTTCCACCGTTTCTATCTGCGCGACGAAGTCTTTCAGTCGATGGTACCAGGCGCATGAATGGTTGTGCGACCTACTGCGCCGAGCTAAGGCATCCCCGAACTGACGCTACCATTTGCGACCGACATTAGCTGGCAATCCTGTCCATTGGTAGTTCCTAACCAGCGGTCCACCTTTGACTTCGTCGGTTGTATAAAATGGAAATGCAGCTGCCCGGGATATACGGACTTCAGCGGTGAAAATTTCGGAGCCGTGGTTGCCCTCCAGTGCTTGCCATCATACTGTCCGGCCCTTGCGGAACGTACGGCTGCTATTCTGTTACGGCTCCCGCCACATCTGAGAGCTAAGTTGCGCGAGGGTAACGCTGGTCCTCATGCTCTCGACCATATCCCGCTCACCTCATCCGAGACTATCACCTTCATGCGCCCATCGGAGAGGTGGTTCAACGAGCTTGCGGCGGCGGAAGATGCGGATTCGCGTAATCGTCGAGCGGCCCGTGTGAACGAGCGACATCACTCCGGGATTTTTGGAGACGCGTTTAGCGCCTAACCCACGCATTTTGGTGCGCTTTAATCACGCGCGGGGCAGACGCCACATGATCCCAATGCTGCGACTTGGCGTACAATTCCGCCTAGCCGGCAAGCGAGCGGCAGAGGTTCAATGTCGGCCCGAACAGTTCAACGCCAGAGCTTGATCAGCTGCGCAGCCACGCTCGGAAGATCTAACCCGATAGCTATCGGCACCGCCGACCAGCCGAGCACCGCCAGCTTGGGCGGCGGCGCATTGCTGGGTCCGGCAACAAGCGCTGCTGGACAACCAACGTTCTGCGCGCCGAGAGTGTCCCAAACATGGGTCGACACCATACAAATCTCAGCCGTCGACGCATATAGCTCCTCCGCGGCCATGTGATAGACCCTGCGGCGCCGGCTTATATCGACGCACAAGATCAACGCTCAGAAATTTTCGAAGTAGCCATCGATGCCGGCGTGCCTCAGCTGTATGATCTGGGCACCCTGCAGTGAGTTCGAGAGCGTGACAAGGCGGAAACCGGCGTCCTTCAATTGCTTGAGCCCGGCCGGCACATCGGGGTGCGCGGGCATCGTAGCGGCTCACAGTTCCAATTCGACGAGGTCGCCGTGCTGGACCGGGGATGCCGTGAATCGAGCCCATCGACTTCAGCACGGCCTCCGATAAATTAAAGAATGGTGTTTAGGGCCCCCTGCCAGGGTTATTGCTTCCGAGTACAGGATCAGCTGAGTACACCATTCATTCACTAGTTTGCCATCGCCGAAAAGCCGTTGAAACAGCGGCGCCAAGTGCTGGATGTTGAGCAGCGAATCATTGACCTCGAACGCAAGGATCGACGGTACCACAGCGCCGTTCTGGCTTTCTTGAGTGTCTGCAGCCGCCACCCGACAGCACTCGCCGTCATGCCCCCGATCGCGGCAGCTCCGAACCGTGCAAGTAGCTCGCATCGCAGCACCGAAAATCGAATATCGTTGGTCATGGGTTTGCGTCTTGCAGACGCTAAGATCGAACCCGAACCTCACAGAGTAGTCCGCGTGTCGAGGTGCGCTCGCCGGGCGCTCACCTCGGCGCAGTTGATAACGGAGGTCGTCAGCAGACCGCAGCGGCAAGAACCCAGCAGTGCCAGGCGGAAAGCCCAGTGAAATGGAAAGTCGAGGGGGCATTGATCGAGACCACATCCAATGCGCGGTCCACCAATAGATGCAGCCAGTCACGGATGACCCTGATGAACCCCGTTGGTTGGTCCGTGAGTGCGGGCAGCAGCAGCGCCGTGACGCGCGTCACCAGGGAAAGCCACAGCGCGACAGGACTGCTCTTGTCTAGCCTCAGCAGAAATGGCGCGACCATCGAGATGATGGCAGCAGGATAGTCCATTAGGTACGCAAGGACGGATTTTTTGATGATGCGGACGGACATGGCGTGACTCCTGCATGCTGAGCTGCGCAATCGAGTTCTTGGGACACCGAGGACGGAGGCTGGGCGCACGAACGGCGGATCGAGCGTGTTGTGATCGATGGGCCACCCTTGGTGCGACCAAATATGACGAGGTGTATGACGAGGGTATTTCTGTCTACGCGCCGTTAGAAATAGTCGGATCGTTATCATTTTCATTCTCTTCAGCGCCCGCGTCCAAAGGTGTCAGACCCAAACGACTCCCGGGCAGAAATATCTCGCTCCGAACGCCCGGTTCGAGGCGCCTCCTCTTCGATCTGGTGCGCAACGAAGACGCGTTTCGCTCCTGACCAATAGGGCGGTCCCGTAGTGCTTCCGGAAGCACCAAGCGAAGCCCGTGCTGCTCTACCAAGCGCGAAGTGCAACTTTCTCGATGAACAACGCATTGGCGGCCAGCAGCCCAGCCGCATGCTCGATGCGAAGACGTCTCAGGAAGGATCGGCTATTCACCAAACGCTGCTGCCCCTCAAGCGAAAGCATTGTCTGTTTGTTGATGTTCGTGTCCCTCGTAACCTCCTTGAGGGCGCTCGTTCGTATCAATGCGTATGAAGGTTCTTATTTGATCGGCATGGTAAGAGTGTTTTCATTGGTGTCGACGACGAAGACAGCGAGCAGCTTTGCTGGCTCGGTCGTGCTCGCGTTGCGGCTGATCGAATGGATAGCGCCGGGCGTTTCGGACCAGCTCTCGCCCGCCCGGTAGATGCGCGTCTCGCCGTCATTCACCTTCGACTCGATCGCGCCCGATATCACATAGGCGTAGATAAAAGCCGATTTCGCGTGGGTGTGTGGCACGGAGGCCGCGCCGGGCACGTAATCGACCTCCACGGCGATCAGCGTCTTGCCGGCAATATTGGGAATGGCCGCCTCGAAGTTCTTCTTGACGGTTTCCGCGTCGCCATCATGGGCGTAGATAGGGCCGGCCATCGAGAAGGCGAAGGCGGCGCAGGTGGCGGCGATGATGGTCTGGATCTTCATGGCTTTCTCGTTCTGGTTATAGGTTGGTCTTTCTTCTTCATTGTTTACTTACCCGCCTTGCCGGCCCGCTGATTGCGGACGCTGAACGCCTAGTCTCGCGGGATAAGTCGACGGGGCCCGGCTCGACGATAGATGCCGCGAGCGTGACGAGAGCACAAGCGATCGCGGTGAGAGCCATCGCAATGCAGAATTCTGAGAACAGCTCAGGACGCACTGCCTGCAGGCACGCCGAGCAGGGCGATGGCCAAGAAAAATCCGGCGCGACTAATCACCGAGACTAGCTCGAACTGTTCGCGCAGTGCGAGCTCATTGGCCAGCAGCTTGGAGTCGTGCTGCCGTGTCCGTTGGTCTCCCCCGCGCATCGTACAAGGCGGCAGCATCGTCGAGGGTCGAAGAGCTGTCAGAGCTGCCGTTCCCGGTCGCATCAGTGTTCGGATTGCGCGCACCGAGGATAGTGAACAGGGTGGCGCCGAGGGCAAGTACCCCATATCCGAAGGCGATCTGCGGTAGTGAGAACGTGTTGGAGAGTTTGCCCGAGATGAGGCTGGGGAAGGCGGCGCCGCTGTAGCAGATGAGGTAGACCGCGCTGAATATCGATGCCCGGTCGATTAGCGTACTGCCGTGCAGAAGCCCACGGGTAGTACCGCTGGTAGCGACGCCTTGGCCAACGCCGGCAACTATGCTCGCGATGATGAACAGCGCCAGTGTGCCGGCCGTGATTGCTGTGATGATGCCGATCATTCCGGCCAGGAAAATGATCATGCCGACGCGTTGGGCTACCAAAGGTGTGGATCGGCCGCCGATGGGAGCGCCGAGAACGCTCGGCGCCATATAGGCGGCGAACACTAGTCCAAGGATGAGCGGGCTGCGAGCGTGGAGTTGATCTTCGACAAGTGCAGGCACGAAGGCTTGGTAAAAGGCTCCGGTCGCCCAAGTGGCCAGCAACACCGCAGCCGCGACAGGAAGCAGATGCCTGACCTGGGCAGGTATGATGACCCTGGGCAGCAGTGACCGCCAAGCGGGCGGCGTCGGAGTTACAGTTTCTGGGCTGATGGCGAGGAGCACGGCGGACACTGATAAGAATCCGGCGCAAACGAGGTAGATGAGGTCGCGTGGCCAGGGACCGAACTGGACCAGGGCGCCGGAGGCAATGGCGCCGATGCTGAGGCCGAGCATTGGTCCCTGGCTGGAGGCGACGGAAGCCAACCATTCCGGCCTCGCGGGTGCAGCGTCGACTATGTAAGAGGTCAAGGTGCTGCTGGCCAAGCCGGTTCCGACGCCCATCAGGATGCGACCGGCGAGCAGGGTACTGATGTTGTGCACGTTCAGCAGCAGCAGACAGCCTAGCAGGAGCAGTCCGAGGCTGGCCATCGCGGTGAGCCGCCGGCCCAGATGATTGGATAACCGTCCCAGCACCAACAGACCCACCATGGTGCCGACCGTGTAGGTGACGATTGCCATCGAGATGCCGAAGTTGGTGAACCCGTCCTCCGCCCGGTAGATGTTGTACAGGGGGATCGGAGCGGCCGCCGCGGCAAACGAGGCGACCAGGGAGACTACGGCGGACAAGAACGAAAGCCGGAGTGTTGCGCCCCGTCGAGCCTGGTTGATCACTGTTGCCCCGTTTGCGTTGAGCCGTGCATCCGTGGTCTCTCGGAGATTTCGGGCCGCACAGCTCCGATCCCCGCGACCGGATAGTTTCACCTAGTGGCGATGATCGATCGTCGACACCAGAATGAAGAGTGGCTCCATCGCTGAGAGCTGCCGCGGCGCGCATTTTAGGCGGGCTGTCGCACTGCCGTCCCTTGATTATTGTCGATCAGGTACCGCCAGAGTCCATCCGTGCCGCGGCGCAGAATGTCGCTTGCCGAGCCTTCTAGGTGCACGTGCTTGCCATCGGGACCTGTGCCATCAATTGACCAGTCCAGCACGATCTGGGCGATATCGTCGGCGACGAATACATGGCGCGCCGTGGCCTTCAGCGGGAGCCCAAGGCTGAAATCGCGCTCGAGCTCGGCAGCGATCTCGGTGCGATCAGCGATCATTCGCCCGTCTTTAGCGATGAACACGGCTTCCGGAGCATACAAGTCCATCATCGCGCTGATGTTGCCGGAGTTAAATCGCTCAAGCAGCGAAGTGACCATGCCTTCGGGCTCAGTAGGGAGTGAATAGGACTCGGACATCGGGGGTGGTCTCCTGTTCGTGATGGTTGAACTGCGATGTCGCGATGATACGCATGTTGAGCCCGTTATTGATCGCAGCGCTGGACGAAGTTTTCCAATAGCCTATGCGCATAGTTTTCATGGCGACAGGGAATGGCGCGTCCCAGTCCTCAAATCCGTTTGTAAGTCGAGGTGAGTTGCGCAGGACGCTACTGCGTCATGCCGGGCCGCGAGCAGCGATAACGATCATCCATCGACTCTATGGGGACAGGTGATTTCCCTCGCAGGAAGGCGACCGCCATGGTTTGAGGCCGCATTTTGCTCAGGGCGCTTGGCCAGCTCCGCCTTGGCGTGAGCACCGGCAAGCGGCCGGTGAACTCGTCCCAGTCGGTGACGGGTTTGACCGGTTGCCCCACCGTCACGGGCGGCGGAGGCGCGCTTCGGCATAAGAGTTCGCCAGCCAGCCGAATGCGTGGTTGAAGATGTTCGCACGAGCTCCTGGATTTGGCCGTCGTTCAAGCCGGCGGCGGGGCTGTAGTACTTGGTGACGCTGCGGCTCAGGATACATTCGATGACGGCGTTGGTCATGGTTGTTCCGTTGGTCATCATGGTTCCTTGGATGAAGGGATGGGTTGAGCTACGAGGGTGTTTTCGCGTCTCTTTGCTGAACTTGCCGCGGCGATGAGGCGCGTTCGGCGTTCGATGAGGGCCAGGGCGATTTTCCGAATGCGAGGCCAGAACAAGTATGACCTCGCTTCCAGAACTGGTGTGGGGGCGGCGCCTTGACCGCGGATACATCTGCGCTCCACCGCGTTCGGGGTCGTCGCCCTCGCTCGAGCCACTTCGCTCATCTAGGCGAGACGGCAACAGTCGGGCCGACGGTCTTCGGGTGGTTTCTGGGGGCTCCTTGCCCGCGCGCGGCCCGGTGGCTCGGCGCAATGGCTTCATTCAATGTGGAGACGGCCGCGTGTTCGGCCGAACCAGTCGGGGTCAGGATTGGGACGCGGGGCCGGCGAAATTAGAAATTCCGTTTGGACGTGCATTTGACAAGCGCGGGTTATCATTGCCTAGAGGCGCCATGCGCGTGGGCCCCTCGGTCTGTGGTTAGCTATCGAGGCCGCGCCGTCCTCGGGCCGGAAGACTTGAAGAGGCACTTCCCGATGACCATTGTCGCATCGCCACCTCTCAGGGGGCGCTTCGGTCATCGACTGCACCTTTGCGTTCGTGTCGGAAGGAGGTTCGGCGAGCTACGCGCTCGCGTGCCCGACCTCGCGGTAGAACCGCTTAAGGTCGCTGAGCGCGCGCAACGACTGGAGAGATGCGTAGGGCCATTCCAAGTGCTCACGATGAATTCGGAGGGCTGTCGCGACGCACATGGCATCGCGCACGCCAAACGTTGTGGAATGCTGCAACTGGGTCATCGTGAGCTCTTGTTTTCGAGGCCGTCCGTTGCTTCGGGCTTAGCAACGACGGTTGGATGCCCGCCACAAGCTTGGGCTTGAGGAGGGGAGACCGGGGCCCCTGGTTTAGATCAAGGAGCCCGCACCTTGCGCGTCATCCTTGCGAACATTGTCGCTGTTCGAGGCAGGGAAAGATGCGCAGCGGAGTTGGTCCAGCGCGCTCGTCCAGTCGTGAACACGAGCAACCTTGATGAAGGCGTCAAGTGCCGGCGAATACTGCCTCCCGGCCACGGCCAAAAGCTGCACTTCGCGCCGGACGGGGTCGCCCTCAATTGGAATGGCGGCGAGCGACGGCAGCCTGGGAGCGTGCTCTGGGGCTAGGATGGCCCCAAAACCGGCGCATGCCATTTGCTGAAGATGCCTTTCCTGATCGCTTCTGTGCAGAACTTTAGGGCCTGGATGGTTGGCAAAGCAAGCCTGCTTGAAACGGCCTGCAACATCGCATCCGACCCTTTCGAGAAATACCACCTCGTGCAAGTCTTGAAGCCGGATAACGCTTTGCCTCGCCTTAGGATTGTTCCGGGACAGGACGAGCAGGTACCGCTCCTCGAACAGCCGCCAGCGATCGATACGCTCAGGTAGCTCCACGGCGTCACCGACGAGCGCGGCGTTGATCTCGCCATCCAAAAGCATCGCAACGAGCCCGTTAGCGTCCGCCTCGCGCAGATCGACGCGTAGGTCAGGGATGATCCTGGCGAGCTCCAACAGCAATTCGGTAATGAGCGCGGCGGAGACTGACGGCACCAGCCCAATCTTGAGCGGGGCAATTGTCTTCTTTTTATAGCCTCTCGCCTGAACCCGGACCGCCTCGGCGGCGGCAAATATTTGCTCCAGGGTTGGTAAAATCATCTTGCCCAGCTCGGTGAGCTGGGTGAGGTGACGCTCACGGTGAATCAATGCGCCACCGAGTTCTTGCTCCAGCTTGTGCACCGCCTTCGTCAGCGCCGGCTGCGTCACATTGCACTGCTCCGCAGCACGCGTGAAATTGAGCGTCCTTGCTAGAGCTAAGAAATATCGCACCTGATGAAACTGCAGCTGCATACTCATGCTCTAAAGATCGGCTGTGGTTCGGACCAGTCCGTTGCCATGGTGGGCAGCGGCGATGGTCAAGCGGTTTGTTGCGGCGCTACCGAACAAACGGGTGATGTGCGCCGGCTCGGAAATGTCGACCAGAGTCTTGCAACAAGTTTCCTCACAGACGCTGTTTTCCGTTAACGCGGGGGACCAAGACATGAGCTCAATGCAGCGGCCAAGACAGTGATTGTAATCGAAGCGCAATCGGATCCGCACTTTAGCGAGCGGTTCAGCGATTGGTCGCTGGGGACGTCGGCCCTACGGTCATGCTGATCTGCGGGTACTTTCGCGTCAGCTACGGCTCGTCGATCGAGTTCTTCGCAGGCCTTTCTACGCCGAGTGTCATCCGCTCCGACCCGCCAACCATGACGGACCGACTCTTCAATGTCCTGGCATAGCGAGTAGTGCCTGCTATTATTGCAGTGATAGCTGCCTCAAATCCCACTTTTACAGTTCTCCGTCACGTCCTGTGCCCGATGTCCTTGGTGACTAGAGATAGACCGGCTTGATAACGACGTTAAGCGCAGTTCTTGTTACGGCGTTCTCATTCTTGCGGGTTTGTTAAGTGTGGAGTTCATGGCGCTTGCGTCTATAGGTGGCCAACACCTCTCTGCGGTCTGGAAAGGCCGGGTTCGCTCCGCAAATTGACCTTCTTTCTTGACCGGCTATAGCCACCACAATCACCGTACCATGAGACCAGGAAAAGTGACGGTAGTCGTTCCCGTGCCGCTTCGCTGTCGGCCCGCTCGAGAATGTTCAATTCACGCTGCCTAATTTTGCTGTGCAGGCAGCGTAAATTGAAAGGTCGCGCCCCGAGGTTGGGCGGCTGTGGCCCACAGCCGTCCCCCATGCGCTTCAAGGATGGTGCGGCAGATCGATAGGCCCATCCCCAAGCCGCCGGGCTTTGTCGTGGTGAAGGCCTCGAAAATGCGATCGAGATCCGCTGAGCCCAGACCCGGACCGGAATCCTGCACCACGACGAGGATGCCGTCCGGCTCAGCCTTACGAGTGGTGATTACTAATTCTCGCGCTCCCGCGCTTACCGTGCCTAACGCTTCGACGGCGTTGATGATCAGGTTCATGATTACTTGTTGTAGCTGGACCCGATCTCCTTGAATGAGCGGCAAGGCGTCTAGGAGGTGAGATTGCACCGTAATCCCGTTCTTCACGACTTCGCCGCGGGTCAGGGCGAGGACTTCGAGGATTGCTCCATTGATGTCCACGTCTTCTTTCCGGAGAGGTGCTTTCTTGAAAAGCGCGCGCATCCTGCCCACGACCTCGCTGACGCGATTGCCGTTTGACAAGATCCGGTTGAGAGCCTGCCGAGCTTTCTCCAGATCTGCCGGTTCTTTGCTCAGCCAGTGCAACGCCGCGGAAGCATTGTTGAGCGTCGCGCCGATCGGCTGGTTGACTTCATGGGCAATCGAAGCCGAAAGCTGCCCCATTGTTGCGACCCTATTGGCGTGCACGAGCTCCATCTGCACCTTGCGGTAACGCCGCTCGCTTTCTCGCATTTCCTCCTCTGCCCGCTTGCGCTCGCTTAAGTCCACCACGAAGGCCACGCCCTGGTCGTGTCGCCCGCCTAACGTCGCGGCCCCGACCAGCACCGGCACGCGGTTGCCGCTTTTCACGAAGTACTCCTTCTCATAGGGTTGCGCCGTTCCGGTCGCCTCCAGCTGCGCCATTCGTCGGTCGTCGGCATCGCGCCATTCGGGGGGTGTCAGATCCCGCCAGCGCAGTCGACCGGAGACGAGATCGTCGCGTCCGTATCCGACGATGCGGAGAAAAGCTTCGTTCGCATCGATGATCCGATCTTCAAAATCCCATACGAACATGCCGATAATGTTAGCATCGACGAGTCGGCGGATCCTGGCCTCTCGTTCTGCTAGCTCGCGGTACAGGCTGGCGTTCTCTATTGAGATAGCGGCCTGGGAAGCGAGCAGTGTGAGGACCACCATTCGAGCAGGAGTAAACGCGGCAGTAGTAAGGTTGTTCTCCAAGTATAGCAGCCCAATCAGCCTGGCCTGCTTAAGGATCGGTAGGCAGAGCACGGACCGTGAGCGGTGGTCCCGAATATACGGATCTGTTGAAAACGGGTTCTGACTGGACGCATCATGCAGCAGAACGTTGTCTTTTGTCCGAAGCACGTAGTGGAATACAGAATTCGGTAGATCCGCAGCTGTAACGCGTGCCTGCTTCAGGACGACGTTCACGTTGTCACTGCTGGTTGTCGCCTCGGCTTCAATTTGATATTTGTCGCCTTGCGGAAGAAGCAATAGACCTCGATCGGCGCCAGCGTGCTCGATCGCCAAAATCATGAGCGTGTTTATCAACTTCTCGAAGACGATCTCACCTGACACGGCTTCCGAAACTCGGATTACAGTAGTCAAATCGAGCTGCTCGATTGGTGTCAGTATCGTCGACGTGGCATTCGGAATCGGCTTATCTAGCTTGAGGTACGGATAAAGCTCTTCGAGTTGGCGAACCTTTCCCTCGGCTCCCCACCGTACGTAGCAGGCCCGCGCGGCGCGCAAATAGGTCGTGGCGATCGTCTCGTAACCGCACTCTGCGTAGAAGCGCCCGGCAGTTTCGTTGGCAACTGCCTGGTTGTGCACGAACCCGTACTTGTGAGCCTCGCGGATGGCCTTGTCGTAGAGCTCCTTGGCGTTTAGCGTCCGGCGCTCAATGCGGGCGATCTCGGCGCCGACCAAGGCAGCGCGATCTTCGAAGGTTTCGGGATTGTCCGCCGCCCATATTTTGAGCTGCCGATAGTGGTCTAGCACAGCCTCGAGATGCGCAGGTCTCTGCTCCGGTGTGGCGTGATCCCAGACCGCTGCATGCGCCAGCGCTCCATAGAAACGATACTCCGCTGACTCGAACATGGCCGCCGACGTCCAAAGCAGCGGTTCCGCGTGCAGCGAGGCGTCCACCGCCGACGCAAGGTCTCCTGCGAAAAAGTGCGCCTGCAGCTTTCGCGTCCAGTAATAGAATTCGGCGAGTACCAGATCGGGGCTGGTGGCAAAACGGCGCTCGGCATCGAGTTCGCTGTATCCCTCATGATCCAGGCACCCGAACGTTGCAGTAAGCCCGCGCAAGGTGAGAATCAAACCGAGTTGTGCTTCGCAGCGCTCGATAACCAGGCCGAAACGCACACGCTTGGCAAACGCCAGGCCGTTCTCGCATTCCTTTTGCACTTCCGCGAGCGGATCTCCAGCGGCGAGGCCAACCGTGACTGTCAGCAGCTCGCACTCGGCTGTCAGGTACTCGATCGAGAAGATGAGCTGACGATTACGTTCCCAAGTCTCTTCTGCAAGAAGCGCTCTGCCGGCTCTAAGATAGTTGAGCGCCGAGTCGTATGCTGTCGAGAGTTTCGCGCGCCGACCTGCGATCAGATTCAGTTCTGCGACGCGCTCGCGATCCTCGACAAAGGTAAGGAGATGGGAGCCACGGTTAAGTTGATTAACGATCTCAAATATCGCCTCCTCACGTTTTTCAGCGGGCGTCCGCTCGGCGAGGCGTATTCCGATGCGCAAGTGAGCCTCGGCACGCAGCTCCTTCGGGATAAGCGAGTAGGCGGCTTCCTGTACGCGGTCGTGCAGGAAGCCATAGGAATTGTCCGCACGGAAGATGAGGCCCGATCGCACGGCTTCCCAGAGATGGTCGTGCATGTCCTCAGCCGAGCCCTGATACGCGATCCGCAGCATCTCGAACTCTGCACGGTTGCCCATGCAGGCGAATTGCTGCAGCACCTCCTGAGTTTCTGGCGGAAGCCGTTTCAACTTCTCGACCATCAGCTCTACAACATTATCGGTGAAGCCCTTGGCACGAATGCGGAGCAGGTCCCATACCCAATGCCGCGCGCGGTAATCGAACGTCAGCAGGCGATCGTCCGCCAGGGTAGAAATGAACTGGATTGCGAAGAACGGGTTGCCCGTGGTCTTTTCGTGGATCATGTCTGCCAGTGGTGTGACGTGCTCCGGTTGGCAGTGAAGGGAGTCCACAAGCAGTTTACCTAGATCGTCGCGACTGAGCGGTGTAAGGACGATGTCCTGTACTGCCGCTCCGGCCCGACGGATCGCTTCTAGCTTACGTACCAGCGGGTGGGTGGCATTGACCTCGTTGTCCCGATACGCACCAATGAGCAGTAGGTGATGCAAATCGTAGCGGGTCAGCAGATCTTCGAGGAGATCGAGCGTGGCGATATCGAGCCATTGCATGTCATCGAGAAAGAGCGCGAGCGGATGTTCAGGTCGCGCAAATACGCCGATGAACCGTCGAAATACGATCTGAAAACGCCTCTGCGCATCGTGCGGCGGCAATTCCGGCATCGGCGGCTGCTCGCCTATGACATGCCTCAATTCCGGGACGAGATCGACGAGAAGTGGTCCGTTAGGACCGAGCGCATCACGAAGTGCGTCCTGCCATTTGCGCAGGTCTTCCTCGTTTTGGCTGAGGAGCCGCCGGATGAGGCTCTGAAACGCTTGGGCCAGCGACGCATATGGAATGTCGCGCTTGTACTGGTCGGATTTGCCTGACGCAAACAAGCCGCGCGGCGGCACGAGTGGTTTGTGGAGCTCATTGACAACGGCGGACTTACCGATGCCGGAGTATCCGGAGACCAGCACCAGTTCCGCTCGGCCACCGCCAACGATGCGGTCGAAGGCGGTGAGCAGGGCGTCAACCTCCCGATCCCTCCCGTACAGCTTCTCGGGAATCATGAGGCGATCGGGGATATCGCGAGCGCCAGGAGTGAAGTCAGCGATCCAGCCCCGAGACTCCCATTCGGATAGGCAGCGCCGAAGATCGGTCTCAACTCCCACCGCTGTCTGATACCTCTCCTCCGCGGTCTTGGAGAGCAACTTCATCGTGATTGCGGAGATCGAGGCCGGCACGGCTTCCACCCGCTCAGTGGGTGCTACCGGTCGTTTCGCGATGTGGCAGTGCACCCATTCCATCGGGTCGGAGGCCGTGAATGGAAGACTCCCAGTTAGCATTTCGTAAAACGTCACTCCAAGCGAGTAAAGGTCGCTGCGAGAATCGATCGAACGGTTCATTCGTCCCGTCTGTTCGGGTGCCATGTAGGCAAGCGTTCCCGCAATGAACTCGGGAGGTTCGGGCGACTGGCGCTCGCGCGGAAGTTGGGTCGCAATCCCAAATCCGGTGAGCCACGCTTTGCCGGTGTCGTCGACGAGGACATTCGCAGGCTTGATATCCTTATGTATGAGGCCCTGCTGATGGACTTGACCGAGTGTTCTTGCCAATCCGATGGCGTTCCTAAGGAAGCGCGTCAGGTCGAGTGGTTGCCCCTGGTCACGCTCAAGAATCCGATCCAGCGGCTGACCGCCAGGGTCCTCGAGTAAGAGGATCATCCGTCCTTCACGACGAGTAATGGCCAGAGGCTTGGCAGCCCACGCGGGATCGAGTTCGGCTTCGAGCGAGTATTCGTGCATGAGCCGCCTGATACTCTGAGGCGACGGCTGTTCGAAGAGTGCGATCGCTAGGACCGACGAGGGGGCATCGTGCTTTCGGCCGCGGTAGAGGGTGAAGTCCGCGCTTTCCCGCAGGGGCACCAGCACGTACCCCGAGAGCTCCGGGATAGGTGACATTCTTGTTGCCACAGCATCACCACTTCAGCAAGCTGCCTAACCTTCACGCAGCGCTATCATAGCGCTACCCGGCTCTCGCGCGCATGCGTCAATCAGGCGGTCTTCGTCGTATGCGTACGATGCGCAATACGCCGGATCAACAGATATCGCTGACTGATCCGGATGCCCGTTCGATGGCCACCAGCGGACGCGGATCGGGTGTCGTCGGCTATAATGTCCAGGTCGCGGTGGACACCGCGACACCATCTGATTGTTACGCACGAGGTCATAAACGTCGGCCGACAACGGCCGGGCGCCGATCCTATCCGTTTGCCACAACCAAGACCCGGAACGGACATATGGGGATCACCGCTTCCAGAGAGGAAAAAAGGCGCTTAGTGCCAGGCGGGAGTCAGACGCCGGCCGCCGCCTTCATTTCACCCGCGAGTTCATCGTAGCAGACCGTCCACGCCTCACGAACGGCGGGCGTGAGATCCTCTCCAAGCGCCTGTTCGAGGGTCCAGAGCAACGCTTCCCGCACCGCGTCGTAGTCCGCGAGCTTAACCCCGTACTCGACATGGCGGAGGGCAAGGTCATGGATCGCGGGCGAAAGTTGATCCAGCGCGGGTAGATTGTAGACGACCATAGCGAGCATGGTCATTAGCTTGACGCCCTGAATACGCATGTTGTTTCTGAATAGCGGCCGGAAATTCGGATTGGTGGCGAATAGCCGCTCGTAGAATAACGCCCCGGCGACCTCAGGCATCGCCGCGAGGCGGGCAAAGGTGGTCTGAACAAGCTCCTGCTGCACAGCATCCACGATATCATTTCCTTTGCGTGCGGGCGCGGCTCACTCGGCTGCGTGCGACACATGATAGCAATCGGATGCGACACTCAGGCGCATAGAAGCGTCGTGCAACCTGACGCATCTCATTGGCGCGCGATTTCCATCGGTCATTCACACGGAAGCAGTTGCGAGGTCGTCTCATTTAGCGCCAAGCAACGTCTCATTTAGCGCCAAGCGGGAGATCGCCCCGAGCATTCACGATGTGTCCTTTCCTGTCGCGCGCTGGCCATTCACTCGTCCTTGCGATGCCGCACGCAGCATGGTGGGCGGGCTACCGAACTCGCTTGCGAACGCGCGATAAAACGTCGCCATACTGTTGAACCCCCAGCCAAAAGCTATATCGATCACCGATCGGCCGGTTCCCGTCGCGTCGGCGACGGCGTCGCGGCATCGGAGCAGTCGCTCGCGCGAAACGTATCGGGCGAAACTGACATTGTTTGCCTCGAACAGGCGATGCAACTGGCGCGCCGAGATGCCGAGAGCGGCCGCGGCGCTAGCGGCGGTCAGGGAAGGATCGGCGAGATGCAGGTCGACGTAACGCTTGGCGGCCGCGAGCCGCGCCGATTGTAGCGAATCCCGCCCCCGATTGATGCCTTCGTTGGAGATGTTACAGCTCAGTGCCACGAGACCGCAGAGATTGCGCAGCACGGCTTCACCGTGTTCGTTGGAGAGCAGCGGGGCTTGCGCCTTCGCCGCATCAATAGCTGCGCCGAGCAGCGAGCCGAGCGGCGAGGCACCGGCCAACCGAAACGGGCGTTCCAGTCGGCCTCCGGTTATAATCGGCGAGAGTGCAGCCCGCGGGATGATCAGCATGTCGAACGACGCTGGGCCTTTCCATTCCGCGTCGAATTGCCATTCGGTCGAGCTTATGCAGAAATCACCCGGCTCATGAATCAGGTCGACTGGCGTGCTGCGTGCCGCGGCCCTCCAGATGACCGGCGCGCGAAATCGGCGGACGAAGAACGCTTCGATCTTGTCCCTGGCAACGTCGGCCGCCGTCCGTTGGACCCTCTCAAGTCCCGAACTTATGTCGAGCAGCGCAAATTCGCCTGCAATCGATCCATTCGCTTCCGCGCGAAAGGCAGCGGGATCCGGAATCTCGCCCGGCGTGATGCTATGGGCCTGCTTCGCGAAATAGTCGCACCAGAACCTCACGCGGTCGCGCGGCGCAATATGGTCCGTGGAAAAATGGACTTGCCTGACCATCCCGTGGGCCGACCAAATGCCTTGGAAACCTAACCTTAGACCGGTTACATGGGCAAAGCGAGGGTGCCAGACTTTGGGGCTGCCACTTTTTAAGGCGGATGTAGAGAGTTCCTTTGCGTCTCGATTCCAGCGGGCGAGCTGATCACCGCACCCGCCTCTCCGCGGGCCTTAACTGAACAACAACCGAATGGCGATCGGCGCAAAATGAGACATCGTGCGGCGCACGGTGAGACGACGGTAGTGACCTGCGAGACTATGCTTACTCAAATTCGAGTGTAAGGCCGAATAGGTCCTATTAACAGTGTGAGTACGCAAAGGAGGTTGAAAATGGCAACCGACGCAACAAGCACGATGATTTTGGATGGCGACTTCGACAAAATCGACTTCCGAGGAGAAGTCGTCGACGGGCACCTCGTCACAAAAGGAATTCTTGCAGACCAAGCGGCAATAGATTCTATCCCAGTAGGGATATACGTTCTCGAAAAGGATGCCACTGTCGTCAAGTGCAACAAAGCTGCAATCGCGGGTTGGGGACGCACGCCGTCTCTGGGAACCTCGGAAAAGTATTGCGGGTCACACCTTCTGCGTTATCCTTCAGGAGAAGTAATGCCGCACGAACTTGCACCACCATCCGTGGTGATCAACAACGGCGCCACCGTTCGCAACGCCGATGTGATTTGCGAGCATCCCAACGGCAATCGTCTTCTGGCGCTCGTTAATGTCTTTCCGATTCGTGACAGCGACGACGAAGTGATCGGAGCCGTCAACATTTTCCGTCACAATACCAGCAAAACTGTCCCTGGCTTACTCTCGGAGCCTGCAAATAGTTCCGATTCCGAGATCGGTGAGGGGGAGGAGCAGTGACGCTCCTTTCGCCGCTTCGGGTTCCGTAGTTCTTCATAGGGACCTTCTCGGCATATGGCGCACCAGAAGCTCAATGTTTGTCCGCGCACCCGGCTGACCGCGTTTTCGGGCTCTGGAAATTACAAGTACGCTAACTAGGGCGCGCGGTGCTTTTGCGCGCGCCATACTTTGCGATGGAGCTAGCTGTGCGATCGAACGAGCGACGTGAACGAGAGCGTGAGTTGCGTGCCGCTGGACGGCTGCCCCCAGGACAGTCGCTTACGCTCGAGTGGCCGGTGAAGCATGTGGGCCCGGTGCCGATCTTTCGTCCCCGGACGTGGGATTTTCGAGTGTTCGGCCTCGTAGAGGAGCAACTGCGGCTTTCGTGGGAAGAACTTTCCAATTTGCCGCAGAGCGAAGTATTTGCGGACATGCACTGCGTCGTGCACTGGAGTCGGTTCGACAACCATTGGGAAGGATTGCTCGCCACAGAATTAATGAAGCGAGTGAAGCTGCGGCCAGAGGCGCGGCACGTGATGGTCCATGGCGAGAATAACCACACGGCAAACCTGCCAATCTCGGACTTTCTGCGCCCGACGACGATCTTCGCCCTGCGGCATAACGGGGCACTCCTTACGGCCGAGCATGGCTACCCGTTGCGCCTCGTGGTGCCAAACCTCTATGCGTATAAGAGCGTGAAGTGGGTACGCGGGATCGAGTTTTTGGATCGCGAATCGCCGGGCTTATGGGAATTTAACGGATATCACATCTACGGCGACCCATTCAAAGAGCAACGATCTTCGAGCTGAAACTCGGGACCGAACCTGGCCGAGCGCCGGCAGCTGATTTCGCGGTCATGATGGGTTTTCATCCGATTTTGCGCGCTGCAGAGCCGATTCGACGCATCCGAGCAGAACCTCTTCGTCGATGGGTTTGGTCAGGTAGCCAACGACGCCCTGACCCAGAGCTCGAGTTCGCGCGCTGTCATCGGGGTAAGCCGTGATCAGAATTGTCGGTATGTCATAGCCAGATCCTACCAAGCGGCTATGCAACTCAGTCCCAGTCATGCGCGGCATGTGCACATCAACGATCAAACAGGAGGTATGGCGGACGTTAGGAGACGCCAAGAAATCCATTGCGGATGCAAAGGCCTCAGTCGTGAAGCCCACTGCCTGCATGAGACCCGCTAATGCCTCGCGAGATTGCTCATCATCATCGATGATCGAAATCTGAATCTCGCTAGACATATCCCCGCCTTCTATGCTGGGGACGCGGACCGCCGCATTCGCGTTCCGTATCTCAAGAAGCGCACCGCGCGGCTATCCAATCATCGTACTGTAACGACAAGCGTTTGGACCCGCGATTATATTGTGGACGGGCGATGCGAGACCTCGGAATAATCGATGCTATACTTTGGAATAATTGATTCCAGAACTTCTGAATAGGTCAATCCGATTGGGCCACTTCCGAACGCGCGCGCTGATGCCAGGTCATTGCGCTCGACGCGGCGGCGGGGCGCTTCCGGCACCCGATCAAAAGCATCAGTTGGTTTGCGCCTAAGCAATTTTCGCTGATGGAGCCACCACGAAGCGACTAGGACCGTGGCGACTTTATACCAAGCGTCTCCGCTATTCTGACAAGCTCGGCTAGCGATTGCGCACCCATCTTCTGCATCACGTGGCCGCGGTGCGCCTTCACAGTGATCTCAGCTACGCCTAGCTGGAAAGCGATCTGCTTGTTCCTTAAGCCAGAGGTCACGAGAGCCAGCACCTCTCGCTCGCGCGGACTTAAACGTTCGAGACGCGATTTCAGGTCCGTAAGCCGCTGCTCGATCTTTCGCCGCGTCCGATCGCGCTCCAGCGCAATCGTCACCGCATCCAGCATGTCCTGATCGCGGAACGGCTTCGTCAGAAAATCGACAGCGCCTGCCTTCATCGCCTTAACCGACATCGGAATGTCGCCGTGGCCGGTCATGAAGATGATGGGAATGGAAGCGTTCATCTTCGACAGCTCGGTTTGGAAGTCGAGACCGCCCAAGCCCGGCAATCTAACGTCAAGTACAAGGCAGCTCGCCACGTTGGGTAATAATTCGCCTTCGAGCAGCTCCGCGGCCGACCCAAACAACTTGACCTTGAAGCCGACCGAGTTGAACAGATCCGCAAGTGAGTCGCGGAAGTCCTTGTCATCGTCAATGACGAGGATGGTTGGCTCATCGGCCACCGCACGCTTGGCAATAGAATGCTGCGCCACGAGATACTCTCCCGACACACGCGACGACTCGTGTACAAGTATCACCTTCAGAAAAGCCGTTCAACACATGAACCCGAGCGAGTTCCAGCATGGAACGGCACGCTAGCCGCGAAAAGTTCGCTAGGTCGATGGTCCTCGGGACGGTTGCTGTAAGCTTGCCCTTGAAATGTCGGCTCAGCTTGACGGCCCATTGATAGCAAAGTCGGTCGCAACTGCGCAGACTATTCAGACGTCATCGGAGGAGCGGCGCTTCGGCGGAAATCCGCGGGAGCAATTCCGGTCGCCTTTCGGAACGCCGTGGCAAACGCGTTACCACTGCTAAAGCCTACCGCCCGACCGATTTCTGTCATCGAGCCTGCGCGGTTTGCCAATAGCAACTTGGCGTGCTCAACGCGAGCGGTGGTCTGGTAACGATGGGGCGGCATTCCGAGCGATTGCTTGAACATCCGGCAGAAATGATACGGGCTCAGACGAACGAGCTGGGCCAAGGTGCCAATCGGTATCCGCTCATTGAGATGTTCCCGGATATAGGCCGTGACGAGCCGTTGCTGCCATGGTGCAAGGCCGCCGCGGAGTTGAGGTCGTATGCTGGGCGTTCCATGGACAAGATGCACGACTTCGTGCATCAGCAGAGTACCAAGAGTCCCGAAGTAGAGCGGGTCTCTTGCAGAGCTCTCGACGAATCTCTTCAGCTTGAGCGCGGTGTTCCATAGCGTTTCGTTTTCGAATAGTAGGCGTGGGGCGTCTGGCAATTCAGTGGTGCCGTCCTCAGAAATAGCCGTAAGCCTCTCCGGTTCGAAGTAGAAGTACATGAGCCGCATCTGCGATCCACGCGGCTCGTGCCAATCGTGGAACTCGCGGCCAGCCGGCACGAATGTCAGCTTCCGCTCGAGATTCCGGAGCGTTGATCGCGGCAAACCTTCCACAAATGTCTCTCCGTCGCGGCGCTCCGCCTTCTCGTACATCACGAGCATATGCATTCGAGACCGATAATAATGTTGGATTCGACTTCGGCTCCTGGATTGCACAGATTCGGCCACTATGCCGTGCCCTGTCACGGTGCGGCGCGCCACAGCCTCGAAAGGAGAGATTTCGACGACAGGAGAGGGTGCGTTCGCCAGGATGTGACCTTCGGATTGGCGAACCGGATCGAAAATGGGGGAGCCATGGTCGCCTCCAATGATCGAGGAGCGAGTTGTCGGAAGCAACGCTTGTGATTTTGAAAGTTGTTGCAGGTCTTCAGGGCCGTGCGCCGGTTGGCGTGGCCTCGATAAATCATCACGTAAGCGGACTTGCCGAAGTTCGGCTCCCAGCGTGAGGGACGAAAGTGGTGGGCGGGCTTCCGCCATAGCTCCTCCCGTTCGTGTGAATTTGAGTCGTGCTGTCGACTGGTCATCATTGGCTAGAGGGATGGGATCGAACTCCGGGTTCCTATTCAGCATTTCGTTCATCCATTCCGTTGTCGCGGTCGCGGTGCCCGTGCTGAGGTAGTAAGGCTCGGCGTCTAGCCGAGTGACAGCTTCTTTCGCCCGAAAGCTGCTGCAAGCGAAGCGAGATGAGCCTGCCCTGCGAAATGCACGTTCTCAATTGCACTCGCATTTGCAGGTCTGACAGGAAGGGCGAAAGAGGCTTAGACTTAGGCGGAGCAGGGGGGCGACTTTAGGATACCCGGTTCCGATCTATTTTTGCGCTGGGCGCAATATCGCCGATTCAGAATTCTGAAACATCGCGCATTGCGGACCCAATCTAGTTAGGTCTCGCTCAAAGCCCCGCGCGCATGTTACGAGCTGCGTAACATCTTAAGGGCGGAGGCTTGGCTCTGCCGATCCTGCCTGAAACGACTGCCCCACCGTCTGTATTCGGCCTGCGGCATTGGCTGACGCAAGTTTTTGGTGCAGCTCCGCTTATTTGCGCCGTTCAGTGGGCCTGAAGCAAATCGCACCTCTTGTGAGCGAGGCCTCCGCCGGACGAAAGCAGTCGCAGGATTGGCCCGAGCACCCTGACTCTTTCGTATCATCGTCCCGCCCCCTTTGGGGGCCCAAGCTCAACCTGCGATCAATTGAGCCTTCGGCGATAATCCTCTTAGTCTCGTGCATCCGAAATGCGCACAGGCCCAAAGGAGGAGAAAATGTCCTACCGCTTGGAAAGTCACGCGTCTGACAAGGACACGCGATGCGCAGTCTGTGAGCGAAAGTTTGGTCTCGTCCGGCATTATTCGTGGCGAACGCCGCTTTGCTCCAGGAAGTGCGTTGATCGCTTCAAGGCGCGCCGCCTAAGTGACCACAATTGGATGGGCTGGTTGGCAATCGCTTTCGACCAGGCGCCCGAAAACCGCGCGAGGACGTCATGACGGTTCAGATGTCACAACGAGGCAAGGAATACTTAAAGGCAGCGCAGACCTTGCTTCGCACTGCAGAGGCCATGACTGACGACGCGATTGCGGCTCGGCTTAAGGCTCTTGCAGACTACTATGAGCGGCGAGCCGAGAGGGTTTCGCTCGACGATGCAGCCAGAGCACTAGCTCGATCCGCGGAGCGCTGAATACGAGTGGTACTTGAGCGACGGGCGGTCCTGACCGGCTAGGGGGCGACCGGAGATCCAGGTTCTGCCGAAAGTCGACCCGAGCGTCATAGCTGCGCGAGCTGTACCGGCGCGCCAAAGGGTTGGTGTACCCGGCGCGCATCATTTAGAAAATGGGCGAGGTCCGCAGATGATCGTTTTCCCGCTCATGACCGTCTGGATGTGGTTTTGGGATGCCATCGCACTTCAGTCGTTGTGATTTTCACGATGGATTTTGGTCGAGTCGTCTTTTCCGGATTGCAATTTGCTTGGATAATCTGTTGGGACCTTCTGCTTCTCTCTTTGAATACGATGCGCGGCTCATGGAGAAATTCATGAATCGACCCCTTCCAGATCACACGTCGGCCATTCAGCACTTCGGGAGCAACTCGTTGCAACGACCCCGCGGCAGCATCTGAGCTCAATCCTCGTATGACGTATCTGACGTAATCGAGGACCGGGTCGGTCGGCTGTCGCACCGTGGGCGGTGCCGTTTCGCTAAGCGTGTTCATGGATATTGACGACGATAGCCGAAAATTCGACCGTCCGGTGCACCAGACCGTGGAGGAGACCAAACTGCTCGCGCGACAAGAGAAAGCGCTGTCGACGCAGGTCTCAGCCAACGAGCTTCGGAAAGAGTTGCAGTCGAGCTGTCGTCGGGAGCATCGGCCGCGATGATTGTCTTATCATCCACCACATCACGCGACGGAGATCTCAATTCAGGCGGCTAGTGGGTATCGAAACAATAACTGACGGTAATTTGCGAAGTCGTCTTCGGCGTGATGCAATACGCATGGGCTCGCGGACGCCTAATGGTGCGGTTCTTCGTAGTGAGCCGCGCTCGGAACTGAGCGAGTTCCCGCCTGCAGGTTGGCTTCGAGGAGATCGGAAATTTGAAGCTGAGCTTCACCGCCTACGGCAACCCCGGTCATTTCCTGCGCATCGCCGCAAAGCTGCTGCCTTGGTTTTGGGGGGCAACGGCCTTCGCCGGCGCACTTGGTTTATTTGGAACATTCGCAGCGCCACCCGACTACCAACAAGGCGAGACCGTGCGCATCATGTACATCCATGTCCCCGCTGCCTGGACCGCGGTGCTTGCCTACACACTCATGACGGTTTCTGCGCTCGGCTCCTTGGTGTGGCGCCATCCACTTGCCGATGCAACACAGAAGGCGGCCGCGCCGCTCGGCGCAGCTTTCACCTTCATCTGCCTCGTCACAGGCTCCCTCTGGGGCAAACCTATGTGGGGCACATATTGGGTCTGGGACGCACGGCTCACCTCCGTGTTGGTTCTTTTTCTCATCTATCTCGGTCTGATCGCGCTCTGGCAGACGATCGAGGACCCGAGTAGGGCGGCGCGAGCAGTGTCGATCATGACCTTAGTGGGATTCATCAACATCCCAATCGTGAAGTTCTCGGTTGATTGGTGGAACACTCTCCATCAGCCGGCGTCCGTATTTCGGATGGAAGGCTCGGCGATTGCTGGCTCGATGTTGTGGCCGCTAATCGTTATGGCGCTCGCATACACGCTTTTGTTTATGACTCTCCACGTAATGGCGATCCGTAACGAGATCATGCGTCGCCGCGTCCGGCGGCTTGCGATTGCGCTGGCGGCTGCGGGCGAACCGGCGATGGTTCACATGCTGCCTGCCGAAGTGGCGTCCTGAGCGAATCATGGTGCAGCATGGCGGATTCATCGTGGCGGCCTTTCTGATGACGGGCACAATTCTAGCCGGGATGATTGCGGCGGTCCTCATCGACTATCGCGTTCAGCGCCGTCTCTTGCGTCGCCTGCTACCTGATCACTCCGATCCGGGCGACCGCGTATGAACAACATCCCAAACTCGATTCAAGTCCCTGCGAGCGCCGTGGCCCGCCGACGCGTACTGGGCCGCCTGCGGGTGATTATCCCGCTTCTGGTCTTCTTCGGAATTGCGGCGTTACTCCTAGTTCGGCTCGGCGCCGGAGCCCCGTCGCTCGTGCGCTCCGCTCTGATCGGCAAACCGGCACCGCAGTTTGCGCTGGAGCCACTCGATGGGCTTTCAACGCTCGGTCCACCTGGCTTGTCGAACGCCGATCTGCGGAGGGGGCACGTGACAATCGTGAACGTGTTCGCGTCATGGTGTGTCGAGTGCCGGGAAGAACAAGGGGCGCTGATGGCATTGGCGAGGGATCGGACGCTGCAGCGGCAGGGGGTGAAGCTTACCGGCATCGACTACAAGGACGATCCCAGAAACGCGCTAGCCTATCTCGCTGCCAACGGGAATCCCTTCGCACAGGTCGGCACTGACCGGTCCGGCCGAACGGGGATCGATTTCGGCGTCTATGGCGTCCCCGAGACCTATGTGGTCAAGGGCGATGGCACAATAGCCTACAAGCTGGTTGGTGGCATCTCGGACGCGAGCCGACCTGCTTTGATGGCCGCAATCGCGGAGGCAGAGCGTCCATGACGACTACCTTGCAAGCTCCCCATCCGAGCGCGACAGATGCAAAAAAAGCGCCTTGCCTCAGCGGCGTGACGTTTCCGTCCACTTACATTGTTCAGGAGTGACCGATCGTACCATGGAAACGGCACAAGCAGAAATACCCCGTTTTTCTGAGGCGGCGGATGCCCGACGACGTGGTTCGTTAGGCAGCGGCGAAAACGGACGGAGGCCTTGAAACGTGCTCTGGGCCGTGCTTGCAATGATGACATCCTCGGTCGTGCTGGCGCTGGCCCGGCCGCTCTCTGAGCGGTGCGAGGGCTTTGGCGCTCACGATTCCGATGTGACCTTCTATCGCGGCCTTTTGGCCGAGGCAGATGATGACGTCCGCTGCGGACTGTTAGCACCCGCGGATGCCGCGGCGACGCGTGCCGAGATCGGGCGCCGGCTGCTCATGGCGCTAAACTCGCGATCAGAGGGCGGGCCGCGTGCGTCGCTGCGCCCGAGACGCGCCGTGGCGGTATTGGCAATCGTGCTAGTACTGCCACTCGTCGCGCTTGCGTCGTACCTCAAGGTCGGCGCTCCCGGCCTGCCTGACATGCCGATCGCATCGAGGCGGACGGGTGGGGACTTCGCGCTCGCTGCCGCGGTTCCTGACATCCCCGCCGCCCAGGCCGGGGCTCACATTGAAGCGCTTCCTCGGGAGCAGCGGAGCAACGCGATCCGCGGGATGGTAGGAGAGCTCGCCGAAAAGCTCTCGAAGAACGGCCATGACCTTCAGGGATGGCTTCAACTGATAAGATCTTACGTCGTGTTGGGTGAACGCCAGAACGCCAAGGCGGCCATCGCAAGCGCACGTGCCCAGCTAGCGGGCGAGGCGCAAGCTTCGGTGCGCATCGACGAGCTCGTCAGCCAGCTTGGTTTGAAGGAGTAGAGTTTGACCAGAAAGGGCAGGCGCCTGGCTATTATCAGCGTAGCAGGGTTCACTTTGGCCGTCGCGGCAGGGCTCATCCTGTTTGCTCTGCGTGACAGTATCGTGTTCTTTTACGGGCCGACCGAGATGGCTGAAAGGGCGCCGCCGCGAGGAACGCGTCTGCGCATCGGCGGGCTGGTAGAACGCGGCTCGCTTACCCACGAAGGATCGTCGACTGTCGTCTTCGCGGTGACCGACCTGAAGCACGACATCAAGGTTAGCTACACCGGATTGCTACCGGATCTCTTTCGTGAAGGACAGGGCGTCGTGGCCGAGGGCACGGTGGAAGGACCGGACCTCTTTCATGCCGATACTGTGCTCGCCAAACACGACGAGCGATACATGCCAAAGGACGTAGCCGATAAACTCAAACAACAAGGCACTTGGCGCGACGGAAGATCCGCGCGCGCGCAATAGCGTCGCGCCCCACGAACATCGCAGTCAATGGGACCGAAAAGATGGTCGTCGAAACCGGACATTATGCGCTCGCTCTGGCTCTCGCTATTGCGCTGCTTCAATCAGTTCTGCCGCTCTGGGGGACCGGCAGTGGCGATTCGAGACTCGCTTCTATTGCGGTCCCCGCCGCAGTCACCCAGTTCCTGTTGGTGGGCTACGCCTTTGCGGCACTGACTTATGCCCATGTGGTGTCCGACTTCAGTCTCGTGACAGTCGCCGAGAACTCGCTCACGACCAAACCGCTGATCTACAAGATCGCCGGCGTGTGGGGAAATCACGAAGGATCCATGTTGCTTTGGGTTCTGATCCTCGCGGCCTTCGGAGCCGCAGTGGCGACTCTCGAGCGCGGCATGCCAAAGGGATTGCGCGCCAATACCCTAGCGGTCCAAGGCTGGATCTCCCTTGCCTTCCTCTGCTTCATCCTGTTCACCTCGGATCCCTTCGTGCGACGGTTTCCTCCGCCCTTTGAGGGCCAGGACCTCAATCCGCTACTTCAAGACCCGGGCCTGGCGATACATCCGCCGCTCCTTTACCTCGGTTATGTCGGTTCCTCGATCGTGTTCTCGTTTGCCATGGCGGCGCTGATCAGCGGCCGACTAGACGCCGCTTGGGCCCGCTACGTTCGGCCGTGGATACTGATTGCCTGGATCTTTCTGACGCTTGGCATCGCAATGGGCTCGTACTGGGCCTATTACACCCTAGGCTGGGGCGGGTTCTGGTTCTGGGATCCGGTCGAAAACGCGTCGCTGATGCCCTGGCTTGCGGGTACCGCGCTCCTGCATTCGGCTGCCGTCATGGAGAAACGCGAAGCCCTCAAGATATGGACACTGTTCCTGGCGATACTTACGTTCTCACTATCGCTGCTCGGCACATTCCTGGTGCGCTCAGGGGTACTGACGTCTGTTCATTCCTTTGCCAGCGACCCAGCGCGCGGCGTCTTAATCCTGGTCATCCTGACCATGTTCATCGGCGGCTCCCTCGCGCTCTATGCCTGGCGCGCGCCTTCCCTAAGCCAGCGTGGTCTGTTCGCGCCCGTCTCACGCGAGAGCGCGCTCGCAGTCAACAACCTGCTGATCACCGCCTGCTGCGCTACGGTCCTGACCGGCACGCTCTATCCGCTCGCGCTTGAGGCTCTGACCGGGGACAAGATCTCGGTTGGCGCACCGTTTTTCAATTTGACGCTCGGTCCGCTAGTCGCGCCGATCATTCTGCTGATTCCGCTCGGTCAGTCGCTCGCGTGGAAGCGTGGCGACCTGCTCGGCGCGGCGCAACGGGTGACTCTCGCGGCCTTGGGCGGTCTCGTGGTCGCTCTTGTGCTCGTTGCCGTCATCCGAGGAGGCCCCGTCCTCGCCGCAGTCGGTTTTGGCCTTGCCGTCTACCTCATCGTCGGTTCGTTTGCCGATGTGGCGTCCCGTATCTGGGCACGTGGGCTGCCCGCGCGGGTGATGCTGGCCCGCGCGATCGGGCTGCCGCGCTCCGCGTGGGGTGCGGCGATCGTTCACGCTGGCCTGGGCGTGACACTCATGGGCCTTGCGGCTACCAGTTGGGGCGTGGAGCGGATCGCGACCGTTAAGCTAGGCCAGGGGATCGATCTCGGCCCCTATCAAGTCATCCTCGAGAATCTTCGATCGCGACAAGGCCCGAACTATTCCGATGTCCTAGCCCATATGGTCATCAGCCGAGGCGGCGCGGCGGTGGCCATCGTCGAGCCCGCCAAGCGCAGCTTTCCCGCACGACAGACCACCGTCACCGAGGCAGGGATCGTGACGCTGGGTTTTGGCCAGATCTACATTTCGCTCGGGGACCGGCACGCGGACCATTCGATTGATGCGCGCATGTTCTGGAAGCCGCTTGTGACGGCCATCTGGATCGGAGCCGTGATCATGGCGTTCGGAGGGATTGTGTCGTTGTCCGATAGACGTCTCAGGATCGGCTTCGCGCGCCGCGCGGCTCGCGTCCGCGCCGCCGCGAACCTTGCAGCGCCGGAGCCCGCCGAATGACTTCGCCTCGTCGCATTCTCTTGGTTTCGGTCGTATTCGCAGGCCTCGCGCCCGGCTTGGCGAGGGCAGTGCAGCCAGACGAGATGCTGCCCGACCCGAAACTTGAGGCACGCGCGCGCGCCATTTCCGACGGGCTCCGCTGCCTGGTCTGCCAAAACCAGTCGATTGACGATTCGAAAGCGGAGCTCGCGCGGGATTTCCGACTGCTGGTCCGCGAACACCTTAGTCGCGGAGAGAGCGACGAGCAGGTCCGCGCCTTTCTGGTGGAGCGGTACGGGGACTTTATCCTGCTGAAACCTCCGCTCGACCTGGAAACCGCCTTTCTCTGGGGAATGCCGGCTTTGGTGCTCGCAGCGGGCGGCATCGCTCTCCTGTTCGGATTGCGCCGCCCGCAGTCCACGCCGGCGGCGCCCTTAAGCCAAGCCGAGCGGGATCAGCTCGCGGCCGTGTTGGACGCCGATACTCCGCTATAAGCATTTCATGATGGTCAGGCCGTGTTAGCTTCGGAGGCACGGAGCCGTTCCTCAGCGGCGACCCCGAAGCAAACCTTTTCCGCTGCAAGAGCTCGTCATTCTCCAGCGCCGCGAAGTGCTGCGGCCGCGGCAATTGGGGCGAGGGCCACGGATGAGAGTCCGAGCGCGCAAAGGACCAGGAACGGCGTCAGAAAGGGCACCGTGCCACTCTGGGCCGCGGAGACACCGAAGATCAGCACCGGTACGGCTAGCGGCACGACGAGGATCGACAGCAACAGACCGCCGCGCCGAAGCGTGACGGTAAGAGCTGCACCGATTGCTCCCAGAAAGGTGAAAGCCGGCGTACCAACCAACAACGTCACCGCCACCACCCTGAGCGCCGGGCCGTCCAAATCCAACATCAGGCCAAACAAAGGCGAGAGCAAAGCGAGCGGCAGCCCCGTGGCAAACCAGTGGGCCACGCACTTCACCAGAACAATGAGTTCTAAGGGCGCCGGCGACAGCAACATCTGATCCAGCGAACCGTCCTCGTGATCCGCCTGGAACAGACGGTCAAGGCCCAATAGACTCGCGAGGAGCGCCGCTATCCACAGTATTGCGGGACCGATGCGCGACAGCAAGTGCAGGTCAGGTCCGATTGCGAAAGGTACGACCGTCACGAGACTGAGGAAGAAGACCAGGCCGAGAATCCCGCCTCCACCGATGCGGCGCGCTAGCATGAGATCGCGAAGAAAGACGGTGAGGAGAATACGGATCATGGCCCCAATCCGGCGTCGCCATCGCGTCGAGCCCGCTTCCGGGAAATCGGAGGGGTGGCGTGACCTCTTCTCTCCCGACCTCGAGACAGACGGGTACGGAGGTGCCGGCCACACCCCAACGGGACGACCCTCACCTCGCTCCGAGCCTGACCTGGATTGTTCCTGGCAGACCGAGTGGTTCGTGGGTCGCGACAAGCATCAATCCTCCGCTGCCGAGATGGTCGGCGACAATAGCCTTCAGCAAGGCGCGTGCGTGCCGGTCGAGCGCGGTTAGCGGCTCGTCGAGCAGCCATAGAGGCCGATCGGCTATCAGCAGCCGAGCCAATGCGACACGGCGACGCTGCCCCGCGGAGAGGTAGCCCACAGGCAGATCGAGAACGTGCGCTAACTCCATACGGTCCAGCGCTTCTAGCGGGGCTAGCCGGCCTCGCCCCAGCATTCCCAGCCCGATCTCGAGGTTCTCGCGGGCGCTCAACGCCGATTTCAGCCCATCGAGATGGCCCACATAGTGGAGGCGCTCGGCCAGAAGCGTCGAATCCGAGACCTCGGATTCCACCCATGACATGCGGCCGGATCTCAATGGCAAGAAACCGGCGATCGCGCGCAAGAGTGTGGATTTGCCTACGCCGTTGGGCCCCGTTAGTTCGGCGATTTCGCCCGAGCGCAGTCGCAAAGACACCCGGCCGAACACGACGCGCCCGCCGCGAGCGACCGACAGATCCTCGATCAGGAGATGGCACCGCTGGGTGATATCCGTTTCCATTTCCGGTTGCCCATTGTCTCGTCCGAACTGTTTTCGAACACTCGGTGGGGGGCTTATCGAAATGAACGATTCTGGATCAACGTGTTCGAGAGAACGGCGGCGCCGTCGTGGAGAACCGCCCAAGAAGATGAGGACGTTCAGTTCTTCGGGGCTACCAACTAGAAGGATCCGAGCCCGATTGTGATCGTCGGCAGCAAGATGTGTCACGCGATCCCCATTTGGCTGCCTCGGCCGCAACCTCGGGCACGCGACGCGTTTCCAGCATGGTCTGCGCGCGCGGGGTAGCCGACGCCCCTTCCATGCATAATCCGGGGGGAGGCGGTTGCGAAGGGGGCGATCCCAAGCACGGCTCTCAGGCAAGAGAGAGGGTGTCCCAGGTCTCAACGAGCGCAGCTACGAGTTCCGCTATGTGGGTATCCCCGTGATACGGTGACGGCGTGATGCGCAGCCGCTCCGTCCCGCGGGGCACGGTCGGATAGTTGATCGGCTGGATATAGACGGCGTGGCGTTCTAGAAGGCGATCGGCCGCCGCCTTGCACAATTCCGCATCGCCGACAATCACAGGCACGATGTGGGTTTCGGTCGGGAGGACCGGAAGCCCGGCGGTTTGGAGCGCCTGCTTCGTTGCAGCGGATTGCCGTTGGTGTGCTTCGCGCTCGGCAGATGAGTGCTTCAGGTAACGAACCGACGCGCCGGCTGCGGCGGCAATCGGGGGAGGGAGTGCTGTCGTGAAGATGAATCCGGGCGCGAAGCTGCGCACGGCGTCGCAGATCAATCGCGATGCCGCGATATAGCCTCCAACACAGCCGAATCCTTTGGCGAGGGTACCTTCGATCACGGTCAAGCGCTGCACCACACCATCACGCTCGCTGATCCCGCCCCCGCGAGGGCCGTAGAGGCCGACCGCGTGAACCTCATCGAGGTAGGTCATCGCGCCATACCGGTCTGCAAGGTCGCAGATGGCGCCGATCGGCGCCACATCGCCATCCATCGAGTACACGGACTCGAACACGACAAGCTTGGGGCGGTCTCCTGCCTCGCGCAGCAACGCCTCAAGGTGACCAAGATCGTTGTGGCGGAAAATCCGCTTTTCGCAACTTGATTGACGGATGCCTTCGATAATCGAATTGTGGTTGAATGCATCAGATAACAGCACGCAGTCCGGGATCAACTTACCGATCGTCGATATGCTGGCCTGGTTCGATACGTAGCCGGAGGTGAAGACGAGGCTCGCTTCCTTGCCATGCAGATCAGCAAGCTCGCGTTCTAAATCAACCAAGGGCGAATTATTTCCGGCGATGTTGCGCGTTCCACCCGCTCCTGCGCCGCAGCGGTGTGCCGTTTCGCTCAGCGCGCTCACGACCTCCGGATGCTGTCCCATGCCGAGATAGTCATTCGAGCACCAAACTGTGATCTCCGTTACGGTTCCGTCAGACCGGCGCAGCTTGGCGGATGGGAAGCGGCCGGAGATTCGTTCAATGTCGGCGAAGACGCGATAACGCTGCTCCTCGTGCAGGCGCTCAAGAGCGTCGTGGAAATGGCGTTTGTACGCTTCGGCTGCATCGGCTGTAGCGACCGTCCTGTTGGGCGAGGTCAACGCTCTTTGCCACGGCATTATATCCACACTCGAATGTCTATTACCGACGCTTCCGTGCGTCGAATACGTTGCTTGGCAGCTTGCCGATAGGTCCAGATCGTCCATCTCAATCTCTCCTGACCGTCGCTCGACCGTAGCTCATCACGCAGAGCACTTCGCACCCGTCTTAGTTATGATTTGCATGACCCCCAGTTATGGTCGTGCGCTGCCTGAGGAAGCTCACATCAGGCCTACGTCTGGCTCCCCTTCGGGAGACCTAGGCCCGTTCCGGTTCAACTACCAGCGATGGGCTTTTCCGTCATCTCCATGACGTAGTCGTTGGCTTTTTGCATCGCGCGGAAGTCACTACCAAACATCAGCGTTGATGCGTTCTTCACGATCGCGCGCAATAGCGAGGCGCGGGCGCTGCCCGACTTAGAGGTCACTTCGCGCTAGCCGAGCAGTGTTGTATTCTTCTGGCGCGTCGGCGCGCTGTGAAGCAATCAGCCGTCCCTTTGGTCGCGGCCTTCGCACCTGTTCCAGCGACGGCTCCGGCCGAACAAAGCGGATATTCTCGGCGATGCTGCCGGAGAGGATAACCAGATCCTGAGGAACGAGGGCCGGCAGAGATCGACGGAACCGAGCGTCGCGCCAGCGGTCGGCCGGGAAACGGGTCGTTTCAAAATTTGTTCTGAGCGAATCTTTCTGTGTCACGGCCTGGGCTTTGAAGGCTTGGATGGTGCGCACGGCGCCCAGATGCAACGCCATCGCTGTCGCGAGATTGTCCTGGACGCCGAAGAAGCATCAGTCCAGGTGAGATCGACTACACCGGCCGGATCAGTAAGATCCGATAGTCGGTTCCGCGGATTAGATTGGCCAGCCTCATCCTCTTGCGTGAGCCGGTTACGGAAGCGAAGCATTCAAGGGATGGAAGCTGGTAGTGAGGCGACGCACGAGGCAGAGTCGATCGGACAGCGGCTTTCGATGTAGGTGCCGCCTGTTCGTGACGACGCAGCCGGTAAACTGTGGCCGGCCAATCACTCCTCAATCGGGCGTGCCTAGCGAGAGGCCAGAAGTTTCCCGTGGCCGAACATCGACAGTTCGAGAGGGCGTCATTCCCGACGGGTATCAATTGCATGCCCCGTTGTTGCTTTCGCATGTATGTGCCCACGCTTAGTCTGACCTGTGCGTAGTTAATGACACCGCCTGCGCACGAACGCCGTCATCACCTCATTGGGTAACATACAGCTGGTCAGAGGAGAGAGATCATGAGACGCACAGCATTAGCAATTTCCACCATCCTCGGGGCTGGCGCTTTAGCAACCGCAGTCTTCGCGCAGCAACCACAGCTTCCACCACCCGACGATTGGCACGCCACCGGCCGGTATCTTCCTGAATACACGAAAGATGGCGACCTTATTCTGCCAAAGAACTTTCACGAATGGGTTTATGTCGGTTCGCCACTGACACCTAACTTTTTGAACCCCCCTCAAGCAAACTTCCCCGAATTTCATAACGTATATATCGAGCCTGGCTCTTACGAAATCTACAAGAAAACGGGCGTCTTCCCTGAAGGAACTATCTTCGTGAAAGAACTTCAGCTCATGCAGCCGGCTACTCATCCGGATGGCTCGAGAACCGAGCCATCGGGGAAAGGATTCTTCCCGGGCGCCTTTAACGGAGCTGATGTGACTGTCAAGGACACCGAGAGATATAAGGCTACCGATGGCTGGGGTTATTACAACTTCAACCACCATGAGCCCAAGGCGGCCACCGCCAAAGTCCGGCCGATCGAGGAATGCGCCTACTGCCACATTGCCAGTGCGAAACGCGATGATGTGTGGACACAGTTCTACGCGTTGCTCGACCAGGTGCCGGTGCCGGCCGGCCAGAATCCTTCAAAAATGCCGCCCAGCGAGAATCCTTCCATAAAGAAGTAGGGAGAACTGTGATGAAATGTCTCGGAAGTGCGGCTGTGGCGTCCGCGTCCTTCATCGTCGTGACCGTCGCTTGCCTTGTCTCACAGCCCGTAGCTAGCCAGTCCGCCGCGGCGCAGGAACAACTTGTTGACTCGGCGGGCAACATGCATATCCCGAAGAACTACCGAACCACCTACGAATACCTCGGGAGCTGGTCCGTCGCGGGTGACAAAGGCGCCAAGGAGATTCACGTCGTGTACGCTTCGCCTGGAACCGCGGCGGCCTATCGCGCGATGGGCAAATTTCCCGAAGGGGCGATCCTCGTAAAGGAAGTCTACGGCGCGGCCACTTCGGAAATGACGACTGGGACGGTCAGCCATCAAGAAAGTCTCAAAGGCTGGTTCATGATGGTGAAGGACAGTAAGAACAGTTACCCCGATAACAAGCTGTGGGGCAATGGTTGGGGTTGGTCGTGGTTCGACGCGGGTGACCCGGTGAAAACGACCTCAACGAACTTTCGCTCAGATTGCCTAGGCTGCCACATCCCTGCCAAGGCGACTGATTGGATCTATGTGCAGGGCTATCCCGGTCTGAAGAAATGACGGCGCACTAGCCAGACCTGGCTTGAATGTTGCGCGGGTAGAACCGGGCCAGATGCAAAAAAAGGTAGGGTCATGAAGACGAGCAAAAAGCTCAGTAGATACGCTCGTGGATCGATGATGATCTTTGTGGTGTCGCTTTCGACACCTCAAGGGTGTCTAGCGGCCAATCCGGCCGCCGACAAAAAAATCACCAAGCAATTCCTTACGTCAGGTCAAGTGGATCTTGCACGGGAGGTGGTGACGCTGCCGCTCCATCGCGGCCGTCTTGCCTCGGGAGAGACTGTTTGGTTCGTGCTTACTGACGTAAGTGATTTCGCTACTTCGAAAAAGATGGGGCTCACATGGGCGCCGAGTCTCGCTAAGGCCAAAGACCTGACGAGCACACGAGTTGCGGAAATGGACGACTCGGGTAGCTTCACGTTCAAATCTGGCCGGGTCGATTTCTCACCATCCCAGATGCTAGTGGCGGGCGAGGCGCCGAATTTTTTTCCGCCTAAAGCGGCCCGAGCCGGATCTGTCGGGGATGCGCACTACAGCCCGTTGGTTCGGGTGACGAACAATAAGGACATTGTTTTTAATGCTCCGGTCATCGCGTTCAATGTCGGACCGGAGAAAATCGCGTTCTGCAACGGCAGTCCTGATTACTCTGTCGTGACCGACTCCGTGGCGAGCATCTGTCCTGATAAGGGCACCGTTGATTTGAAACTCCGGTTCGGCTTCGCGAACGGCAAACACCTGCGTTATCTTAGTTTTGACGCCAACTCGGAGGAGTCGGCGACCCTCGAGTCGTCCACCTTTGCGCCAGCGGAAAGCGACATTCTTCAGAGCGGCGCGATTGAGGTGATCTATACGATTGTGAACGGCAAAATGGGTGCGAAAGATCCGAACCGCCAGGGGCTCGACAGCGCCATCAACGGAGAGGGGCCCTCGCTCGACATCCTCGCGCACTTCACGGAAATCAGCGCCGGATACTCTCCGATGTGGGACGTAAGGCTGGCCGAGTGGACTCAGGAGGCTATCTCGACGGATCAAAGGAAGCTGATCACTGACGGCGACGATCTCGAAGCCAAAAGTGCGTCAGGCTTACTGGTGAGCCCCGCAGGCGGGCCGGTGAAGACGGCGGGGAATTTGGTGAATTGCCCGGTCGTAGGCTTTACCAACGAATAATCCCGTCGACACATAGCTGCGCTTCCCTTGTCACATGGGGAGCGCAATCGCTCTCTCAGCCACTGAAGCTTCCCTCCGACGTGCTGCCGTCATCGATTGCATGATCAAGAAGCCTGATCGTCGCGGCACGACGCGTCATAGTCTTCGAGGCAGTGCCGTCGCCGCCACTCCCTGAGGCGGGTCAGCGAACGGCCTGCATCGTCATCAACCTAAATAATCGTTTGCGGTCTGCAGCAGGAGGATCAAATGCCGCGTATTGCCATTCCGAAGTGCGACGACGCCCCCGCGGAATCCAAGCCGATCCTCGAGAACGTAGATAAGACGCTGGGCTTCGTGCCAAACCTGCATCGCCTCATGTCGATCAGCCCGAACGCGATCTCAGGCTGGGCTGCCCTGATGGGATCGCTTGCGAAGACGCTGGACGTCAAGACGAGAGACGGGATCGCGCTGGCGGTGTCGGAGGCGGACGGGTGCGACTACTGCCTGGCCGCTCACAGCTTCACCGCGGGCAAACTGGCCAGAATGCCCGCGGACGAAATCGAGCTGAACAGGGAGGGCCGCTCAAGCGATCCCAAGCGCCAGGCCGCGGTCGCCTTTGCGAAAGCGCTCATCGAGACGCGCGGCAAAGTTTCCGACGCCCAGTTTGCGGCAGTCAGGAATGCGGGCTGGACAGACGCCAACATCATCGAGATGATCGCGCTGACTGCCCAGTTCCTGTTGACCAACTTCATGAACAATGCGGTGCAGACCCCGATCGATTTTCCCGAAGTCAGTCCTGCGAAGCCAACCTAGCACTAGGTGCGCTCCTTTGGAGAGGGGGAGGGGCCGCCGAATCCTATGTCTCGGCGGTTCCCGCGGTGTGGTGTCAAGCTCGTCTACGAACGGCCCGAGGCCTCAGACGACACGATGGTGCTCGTCGACCGCATCTGGCCGCGCAGGCTCACGAATGAGCATGCGAGCGCCGACGTGTGGCTGAAGGACATCGCCCCGAGAGCGCTGGCCTCAGGAGCGGGTTTGGCCATGACCCGAACCGCTGGCGCGAGCTTCACAAGCGATACTCGAGGAGCTTCGCGCCATCACCTCGCGGTCGAGCACGTGACGGATCTTGTATTGTCGGGCAAGTCACGCCGCTCTCGGCACACACGACACCGAGCGCAACAACGCCATGGCGTTTGTGACTATCTCGCGTCACACTTGTCGGGGTAGATGTTCGGGATCGCAAGTTGTCGCCATTGAGCGAAAAACGCGCCAGCACGAGTGACAGTCCGGGGAAGCTCCGGGATCCTGTAATATCTTCCGCGCGATCCGACAAGGACATACGTGCCGCTACCGCGTCATCCTTCGGCAAAGCTGGCGCGCGCGTTTGGCGGATTGCCAGCTGCCTTTGACCATGGTTGCGGGCAGTGCGGCGCCGGTTGGGACCTGACACAGACCTGGGCGTTGCGCGTTCGGTCGGTGCTTCAGGCGCTGAATAGGTTCGGTGCCTTTCCTGAAGCGGCCATGCCCTGTCCTGATCCTGCTCCAACTTCGCCATTGCGATATACCATGCGTATGTGGCGCCGTACGACTCAATCAGATCCTACTTTCGAATTATTCACCCAGACTATGAGATCAGAATGTGAGCCCCTCGTACACTCGCGCGAACCACGAACCACCTCATGCGACGCATCATTGTGCAATCTCGTCAAAAACTAGGACGGGAGGACGATGTCCATAGGCGATGGGCGACAAGCGGAAAAGGCGGCTCTACTATCACGCCAGTCTCAGCGAGATAGTCCTTCACTGCGCGTTGAGCCGGCTCTCGCAATCGCGTTCCTGTGGAACCGCATCCTCAAAAATCGCAAGTCTTCATATAAGCAGGCCGGTGGGGATGGTGAACCAGTGTATCCGTCCCGAGCGTCACATCGCAGGAGGCTGAACATGCCCCATGTCTATTTTCACTGCTCAAACTTGAACGAAGCTCTGATTGATCGCTACGGCGCTGTAGTAGACGACCTCGCGGAAGCACGTGATCACGCGGCCCGTGTCGTGCGATCCCTTACCAAGGCGCGCAGCCTCGAAGATTGGCGCGGCTGGGTCCTGCACGTCAATGACGATCTGGGTGATGAGCTCTTCGTTGTTCCCTTCGCTTTCATGCTCGGGAAGCCGCATTGAAGTCGCGGTGCTGGCAGTTCAGTCAGCGAATTGCAGCGCGAAAGTTCAGTGCTCTTCAGTCTCAAGCCCACCGACATGCTTCTGGGTGTAAAGCTCGAGTCCGATCCGGTCGATCAAATCAAGCTGCGTCTCGAGGAAATCGACGTGATGTTCCTCGTCCATCATCAGGTTCTCGAACAGGTCGCGGGTAACATAATCCTTCACGGAATGACAATGCGTCGCCGCCTCTTGGTAGAGCGCACGCGCGCTCATCTCGGCGGCGAGGTCGCAATCGATGATTTCCTTGACGTTCTGGCCGATCCGCAAGGGATCGAGCGTCTGCATGTTGGGAAAGCCTTCAAGGAAGATTATCCGGTCGGTGATGCGATCGGCATGCTGCATCTCCTCGATCGACTCTTTGCGCCAGACCCTGGCCATGTCCGAGAGGCCCCAATTGGCCAGCAGCCGGTAATGCAACCAATACTGGTTGATGGCAGTGAGCTCGTGACGCAGTCCCTTGTTAAGATACTCGATGACTTTGGGGTCGCCCTGCATGATGAGCTCCAACGCTTGAGGCCGGGTCTTGGCCTTCGTTAGTTTAGAACGATTCTGAGGAAGAACAAGCAGGCATCCCCCGCGTACGAAGCCAAGGGACACCTATCCAGCAAACCCAGGGAACTTAGAACGCTGTTGGCGCGAAGTTGGGCTCATCCTGCGCATCATCCGTGATCCGGCGGTGCGGGCAGCCGGCCGGACAGGCTAGTGCACATTCCCTGGAGGCTTCGTCGATGATCGTCTTGATGGTACGCCCGCAGCGGCCGCATTCGACGCTGCAGCCAAGGCAGTCATAGATCTGCTTGGCATTGCGCAGCGCGTCATCGGCCGTGTTCACGGCTTGTCGAATATCATGGTCGCTGACGACATTGCAGGAACAGACGATCATGAAACGCGAAAAAACCTTCAGCGATGCGACGTCATCGATACGGGACGGCACCATGGCGCGTTGGAGGTTCGAAACAAAGCTTAGATGACGAGTGGCGCCCTCCATGGAAGCCGGTCTTGACCTTTGATCTTTGGAGGTCAGCAAGAATCTGTTTGATCACTCGCGGCGACCGTTAGCTGCGGAGCCGACGGAGGAAACAGGAGCGCCGCTCTGTGCCGGCCAAAGATCAACGCTTTCGGTTAGCGTAGATGACACAGCTGGGATCTGCTGGCCCTGAGTAGCAGCCACTACTAGGTCTCGGGTGTTGTTGAAGACCTCCTCAATCCTCTTAGATGGGTCCATCTGCGTAAGAAGAGCGGTCATCAGCGGGCTATGTAATTCATTCGCGTCTTCGACGACATGGCCAGGCTCTGCTGAGCTCAGGATGAGCGCGTTCTCACTCGTTCGAATGGTTGCGAGTCCGTGTGAGTACGCCCGGAAGCGTCGCTCGTAAGGATTGCGGCGTGAAGCCTCGATGACTGCGAGCCTGACGCGTGCTCCGGAAGTCTTCAGTTGCGAAAGGAGATGGTCAATGCTTACGCCCTGTCGACGGACGTCTTCTTCACTCCAGATCGTCGCGTCGACCGGGATTAAGTAATTCTGTCCGTCAGATTGGACGCCGTAACCGCCGAAATAGACTAACACAATTGAGTTCAAATGTACTCTTGCCCTTAGATGATCGATTGCGCGGGTCATGTCGGTGCGCGTCGCATTGTCAATAGCGTCGACCAGAAAGCCATCCTTGCGAAGAGCATTTGTCAAAGCGTCCGCATCACGTATCATTTGGGAAAGAGGAGAGCCGGCATCGGGATAGGTGGAATTGCCAATCACCAGAGCTAGCCGATTAGCATCGAGGAGTGCGGGATCACCCGACCTGGTGGGGGCGCTCATGGGCCGAGGCGTCTCCAACCGCATTGTCTTGTCGAGGCCGGTTGAGAGCAAGGCGAGCAGGACTGCAACGCCGACCAATATCTTGGGAATTGCCATTTCATTATGGTCTCCAATTCGTCGAGGAAACGGTGCTCCCCGTAAGATGGCTTGGCTCTTCCAGCATTCGCGCGGCAGTCGCCCGGTCGCGTGCCGCCGTTGCGTCCTTCAATTGCGTCGCGCCGTCCAGTAGCCTGAGCATCTTGCCCTTCCTGAGTGGCCGCTCCAGGTCCCCCGACCGGACGTTGCGAACAATTTGCCCGCACCCGTGGCATATTTGTCTTGGACCATCACCGAAGCGCGAACCACACCGGATCTTGCGACGTAACCTCGAAATCGCACGAGATTCGGATGCGTGACGTTTCCGTTGGTCACATTGACAGTAAAGTTGTAACTAGAATCGCAGGTTCCTCTTTGCGTCACGAAGACGAGATCCCAAGAGCCGTCGAAGGCCGAGCGCCCGTATGCTGCCGGCGCAAAGACAACGAAGCAGCTCGCTGTCGCGATCAGAAGGGAACGCGTTGTCATAATGGTTCTTTCAACTAGTTGAGGCGGACATCAACCGGGCGACGGCTGCTGCCGAAACTCTCGAAAATGAGTGAGGTGCGTATGACCGAAGGACGCCAAATCTCTCAAATACATGTTGGCTAGCGGCGGCTTGAGAGAGCCGCGCGCTGCCAAGCGTTGGCCTTACCACCAGCCGTAAGAGAAGCCGGGACGGTAATAGGTGGGATAGCTCCAATATGAATTGTAGGTCGGATAGTCCCAGTACGAATTGTAGGTGGGATAGCCCCAGTACGAATCATGGGTGGGATAGCCCCGGTACGAAGGGTAGGGGGGACCCCGCCGCACCTGATAGCGCACGTCCGTCGTCACGGCTGGTACCGCGGCCTTGATCGAGGTGCCATTGATCGGCGCAGCAGACGAGTTGGCCGTGGCGGTCACTGCGATAGGAACAGCAATCGCAAGCGCAATCGCGAGGCTGCGGACTTGAATCGTCATAGTAGCTCCTGTTCGGTTTTAACCACCCCACGAGAATGACCTGTGCAACGCCAGCAAGGGAAATGACCTCTCGCCATAGAGTCGATAGACGATCATTATTATCGCCACGCCGCGTACCACCACGGCGCCGTCCTTGATCATGACGCCGCTCCAGCGGTGAATTTGTCGTGCGCCGCGTTGCCCACCGGATGAGAGACCGAGGGGCAAGACAGGGAAAGACATCGCACATTTCTCAGATGGCAGGATGCCTCCCAACAGTCGAAGAAACCATATCGGCCCGAGCTCTTCGCCGAGCTTTGGGATCCAATGGACCCCGCTTGGTGCGCTCGATGTTGTGGTTCATACCAAATGCCGGCGAGCTCCGATAACGGTCGGCTATCGACTCCATGGCGAGAGGTGATTTTCCTTTTGACCCTCATGGATTCAATCTTCGAGCCATCGTCGGCAGCCCTCGTGTACGGGCCGAAGTCGGCGTTCCGTTGAACGATCATGGGGGCAGCAGGTCCGACATGCAGATCAAAGAGACAATCGGCCTTTCATTCGGCGGCTCTGTCGAACATCCGTCGCCGGAGGATGTCGTCGTGCTCGTGGACGGCGCCGGTGTCGCATTTGGAGTGCAGCGTGCGTTCAGCGCAAGATTGAGTGACATGCGCGATAGCGGTAACGGCCTCGTCGCCTCCAGGTACCTGGAAATCCCGCTCGTCGGGTCCGACGGCGAGGTCTCGGGGATTTTGTGCTACACTAGCCCGCCGTCCGACACGCGAGGCGCGGCCGCCGCTGGCGGGCAGGCGAGCGTGAGGGCGATAGCGGACCCGGCACAGTTCGTCCACGACACCAACAACCTTCTCGCCGTTATCGGGAGCGGCCTCCGGCTGCTCGAGTGCCAGAGCGATGCTGCGTACCGAAAGGCGATTGTCGAAAAAATGCGAGAGGCGATCACGCGAGGCGCGTTGCTTACCCGGCAGCTCCTTGACGTTGCGCGACCGGGCCCAACGTCGATCGACGGGTTTGTCGCAGGCTGTCGCCTCGCAGCCATGGCGGGCTCGCTTGATCAGGCATCGAGTCCGGACATCACGGTCCGCACCGAGACCGTCCCTGACTTATGGGCCTTCAATGCCGACCCGGAAGAGCTGTACTTCGCTTTGCTGAACCTCTGCCGAAACTCGGCCGATGCTATGCCGGACAGCGGCGTAATCACTGTCACCGTGCGCAATGTCGAAGCTTCCTGCGACGCGGTTCAGGAATTCGTCGAGATCATCGTCGCCGACAAGGGGGAGGGGATGCCCGAGGACGTCCTCTCGCAGGCGTTCACCCCGTACTACTTGGCAAAGGCCGCGGGCAGCGGCACCGGCCTCGGGCTCCCCCAGGTCCGGCGCTTCGCTGAAGGGCGAGGCGGCGCAGTCAGTATAGAGAGCAAGCGGGGTATAGGCACGCTGGTGCGCCTCCTACTCCCGCGCGCCCATGCAGCCGGGCGTCCCGGCGGTATCGCCGGCAAGGAGATCGCGTACACGCCGTCGTCCGGCGGCGACGTATTTCACCTCGTCAACCCAGCGACGGCTGCGTCGAAGACCTAGCCGGCGCGAACACCTGGAGACCGGTTCAGCGATGGAGCTCATGATCCCGCTTGGCCGCCTCGACCGGGCGGTCGACCACGAGACCGACCACGCGATCTTGGCGGCCCTGCAGTGCGGACACGCGTAGCTACCGTACTCGGCAAGCGTGATCTCCGCACAGTGGGGCCGAGCACGTGCGCGAACAGGAGATCTTGCGCTGAGTCTACCTACCAGTACGACAGTAACAGCAGTCGGTGACGGCGACGAAACCAGCAACACTGAGGTATCGTGGCGAACCGTTGCATTTGAAGGAGGTTGAACATGACCCAGGTATATTTCCACTGCTCGAACACGAAGAAGGTCTTCGTCGATCGCCGCGGCGCCATTTTGGACGATCTTGCTGAGGCTCGCGATCATGCGACCCGTCTCGTGCGATCGTTAACCGGCGAGCGCAGCCTCGAGGATTGGCGTGACTGGGTCTTGCATGTCAGCGACGACCAGGGCGATGAGCTCTTCGTTGTGCCCTTCACTTTCGTGCTCGGCGAGCCGAACTAAGGTCCCATGCTCGGCGCGATCCTTCGGGCAGAGGCGCACATGTCCCACTTAGAAAACAGGCGGCTGGAGCTCCGCGAAGATTCTCTTCAGCTTGCCGCGAAGATATCGCCAGATTCCAGCGAAGTAGGTGTCATCGCCCTAATCGGGCCGACCGTCGGTGCGCATAGCATCTCGTTGGATCAAGCTGGCCTGGATGGCTGCTCATTTCACGATCATTGCCCGTGACCGCGGTGGAGGGTGTGGCGAAGCTGCCGCAAAGGGCCTGCCGCACGCGGCACGGATCCTAGATCGTTGGCATCTCATTGAGGATACCAGGCGGGCCGCCGTCCGCAAATCGATGCGCCAGGTCCGCCCTGCAAACGCCGCGACAGCAATCGATCACAAACTGCTCACGGCGACCGAGCGTCTGCAGTATGATGAAGAATACCTTTCGCGTGCAGCATCGCTATCACCTACCCCCGATCCGGGTGCGTGTTATTGCCGGCTTCCGCAGGTAACTCCGGCCGGGTGTAAGGATTACGCTTTGATTTCGGGCCACGCCAAAGGCCAAGTCCTGGGCGCTGCGCGGCCTCGACCCATCCAGCTCGGCGCGGCGAGGGGGACCATGCGCTTAAGCCGATATGCGGCTGGACACGACCACCCAGCTTTGCGCTTCGGGCCGTTGCGGCAGTTTTCGGGCTTTGCAACTGGTCTCGCTCAAATTGCCTGCGGAGTTCTGGCGCTTTGCCATCTATGTTGGCTTCCTAAGAAAACAAAGTCGTTATGCGAGGTAGCGAATTCAGATTGACGTTTACTCTTCCGCGATATGGGGCGCAGCCTTCAGTATCTCCTCCGCACCTTGCTGAAGAAGTTTATGCCCGAGACTTCTGCCTATTGCCTCGGCCTGATCGGCCAGACCCACGCTTTCATCGACAATCTTCGTTTGTCCATCTGGATGAGTCACCTGTCCTCGAAGTGTAAATGTCCCGGCGTGCCAGCTGGAAGAGACCCCGACGGGTAGGCTACAACCCGCATCGAGACTTCTCATCAATGCGCGTTCTGCATCCACTTCTGTGCGCGCTTGCCGGTCCTCAATCTTTTGAAGCAGCGCTATGAGTGCTGTATCCTCTTCTCGAGCTTCGGCCGCGAGAGCGCCTTGGCCGACTGCATATGGGAAAACATTCGCGTCGAAAATCTGTGAGGCCTCATGTAGCAATCCGAACCGGGACAAGCCCGCCGCCGCCAATAGAGTCGCGTCTATTCCCTCTCGGTTTTTTGCTTTACGCAGCCTTGAAGAAACGTTCCCTCGGAGAGGTCGAATATCCAGACCACCGCATAGAGCGAGAAGTTGAGCTTTGCGACGAATTGAACCAGTGCCGACACGCAGCCCTTGTCGTAGCTGATCCAGTGTAACGCCACAAATGGCGTCGCGAGGATCCTCTCTTTTGGGAACGGCCGCCAATACCAAGCCGGGCTGCAATCTTGTCGGAAGATCTTTGAGGGAATGAACGACCAGGTCAACTTCGTTGCGCAGAAGCGTGTCTTCGCTCTCCTTCGTGAAAGCTCCGATGCCGCCAATCTGCTGAAACCCCGAACGTCGATCTCTATCTCCAACCGAGCTAAGGAAGACCATCCGTAGCTCAGCAGCCGGCTCGACGCTACGAATAAGATCGGCGATGTGATTGGCTTGCCAGCGGGCCAAATCACTTCGCCTGGTACCAAGCCGAATTTCCACGATCAAACCTGTTGCTTTTTGAGTGGTTCGTCGATCTCTAGTGCTCCGTCACCAACGATCGGCACCTGCTCGTTTGGCCGCACGGCAGAACTTTGGTGCGGTGGTCTTTGCATGAGCATCTTCCCTCGGACCTAATTTCATCAATTCACACTCGCCCGAAACGGAGAAGCAGCCAATAAATCGCAACTTTAATGAGCGGCTGGACCAAACAGAGAACGAAGAGTGCCGTTTCGACGAGAATGGAGTGTGCAACCTGCGGCTGCGAGCGCGCCGGATACGTCCATGCATCGTTTCAAGTCCAAAGAGTCGAGGTGAAACGCCGCACGGTGAGCTGCCAACAGCCGCGTTCATAACGAAAAGATAAGGGTCGCAGAGCGGTGATCGAAATATCATGTGCGACGGCATCACGCTAACCTCAGGGAAGCCTCCGTCGTCGAGAGCCAAAGCCCCCCGATCAGATCGCGTCGCTTTCTGATCGCCTCCACGCCGTGTGTCATGAACGCGTATATTCGTCTGAGTTGTGGATATCCAGAGAGGTCAGCAGCCACAGTTCATCATTGAGCTCGGTTGATCTCGGGGCGAACTATTCGAATGGATTCATTGACGTGGAATAGGTTGGCGTTTTCGCGTAATCCTCCGGAACGTTCCAAAGAGTTGCGACATACCAGGCGGTCCAAGCAGCCACCAGCAGGCTCAGCACCCACACCCAAACCGGGATAGGCGAGGGCGATTCCGCCCGGTGCGGCTCGAACGGCTCTTCTGCTCCAAACGCGTTCACCTTGAAGCGCACCGTACCGTGAACAACCGTCCCATCGCCAAGTCCTGTGATCGTAATCCCGGGGCCATTGCGGACCTGGAATCGAAGGCGTCGGACGCCGACTTGGCCGGTGGCGTCTTGCGCTTCGATGCGCAGACCGTGCTCGCCGTCGGCAAGGGTCTTGGTGTCGAGCGCTATCTCGGTCGGCGGCCGCTGATCGGTGACCGGATCGGGCGTGTCGTCGAGGTAGATGCGGATGCGCGGATCGGGCACGTGTTGCGTTCCTCTAACGGTCGGCGTCCAGGACGCGATATTTTGGATGGTCGGGGTCCCGTTCGCCGGGGTCGATGAGCATCCACAGCGCCGCCACGATGCAGCTGAGGGTCACGAGGCCAGCCCCACCCGCCACTAGCACGTTGCCGAGTAGTGGTCCGGCAAGACTATGCTCGCCGGCGCCACTAGCCGTCGCAGGCGCAGTGCAGAGGTAGCCAAGCGCCGAGAGAATCCAGGCGGTAATCGTGTCGGTCATTGTCGCCTCCTAATTCTTGGCGCGGAGCTTAGCGACATCGGCAGGCGTCACCAATAGCCCCTGGTTTCCCCATGAAGTGCGCTCGTGATTGATGATATCGGCGATCTGCTGATCAGAGAGTTTGTCAGCGAACGGCGGCATCTCCACCTCGTACTTCTGGCCGTTGATCGCCTTACCACTGAGCCCGCGCAGGGTGGTGGTGATGTGTTCGGCAGGGTCAGTGGCGTTAACGACCTGATCGCCCGCAAGTGGCGGAAAGGTGCCAGGCACCCCCTTGCCCTCGGCACCGTGACACGCGGCGCAGTTATCGGCGAATAGCTTTGATGCTTCCGCGGCATCGAACGCCGGCGCCTGGGCCACTACCGGCGAGGCCTGTGCCGGCCGCGCTGCCTGCTGCTGAGGTGGCTCGTTGGCGCGCGCTGCGACGACATCAGCCGCGCTGATCAATGCACCACGATTGCCCCAAGAGGAGCGCTCGTGGTCGATGATATCGGCGATTTGCTGATCGGACAATTGATCGGCGAACGCCGGCATCTGCGCTTCATAGTTTTGGCCGTTGATCACCTGTCCGCTAAGTCCATGCAGCACAGCGCGAATGTGTACCGTAGGATTGGCGGCGTTAACCACGGGATCCCCGGCGAGTGGCGGAAACGTTCCTGGCACACCCTCGCCTTTCGCGCCGTGGCAGGATGCGCAGTTGTCGGCGAACAATGCTGCACCCTTCGTAGCATCAAACCCTTGGGGCCCGCCTGAACGACCCGAAGGCGGGGCGCCGGGCTCGGTCGGGGCGAGCACGGGCTGCTTCAGCGATAACAGATAAGCGACCAGCGCCTTGCCGTCGTCGCTGGGGATGACGGCAGCACCGCCTGGCGCGAACTGCGGCGGTAACGGCACCGCTTTCTCTCCGGGAGGTAACTTGTCCACGACCCTGAACAGCCAGGGAAAGGCCGGCATGATCGATTGCGGCACCACTGCGCGCGGCTGGTAGAGATGGATGTACTGCCATATGCTACTCGATTGCCGCGTGCCGATATTGCTGAGGTCCGGACCGTTGCGCTCCGAACCCAGCAATTCCGTGGTCTGGTAGGCATAGTCGCCCGGCGCAGACGGACGGCCAAAGGGTTTATCTCCGGAGATCGGGCGTACTTGCTGGGTATGGCAATAGAAGCAGCCTTCCGAGACATAGACATCACGACCTCGCGCCTCAAGCGGGGTCAGCGGCTTAAGTCCCGGGGTCGGAGGCACCTTCGACAGCCACATTCCTGGCAGCACGCCCATAAGGATCGCCAATCCAACGTAGATCAGCGTTGAACCGCCCGAAATCGCCAATGACCTGTTCATGCCGGCACCGCCTTCGCTGCGGCAATCTCGGCGTAGGACCGACCGTAGGTCATTGTCCAGACATTGAAAGCGAAGACGAGATGGCCGGCGAACATCAGCGAGCCGCCGACGGACCGCCACAACCAATATGGCGCTGCATCCTCCACCGACTGGATGAAGGTGAGCCCTCGAAACCAATCGAGCCCCTGAATGGTGCCGGCGGCCGACAGCGCCACAACGTAAATAGCAACACCGATGGCAGACAGCCAGAAATGGATGCCCATGGCCAGGTTGTAGGGATACTTGCCGGTGGCGCGCGGCAACAGTGCATAGATCCCACCCCAGATCGCGAAGGTGATGAAGCCATACATCGTCAGGTGTGAGTGCCCTACGGTGTAATTGGTCAGATGCCAGAGCTGCTGCAGCGAGCGGAATGCCTCCAATGTGCCTTGCGCCGAGCCCAGCAGATAGCCGTAGACGCCGACTAGGATGAACATCGCGGGCGAGCGATATACCCATTCGTGACGCCCCCGGAAAGTGAGAAGGAAGTTCGCGCTGCCGCTCAGCACCGGGACCAGCATGGCCACGCTGAAGACGATGGCCGTGGTCTGCAGCCACCAGGGCAGCGGACTGAATTCAAAATGGTGAGCGCCGATGATCGGATAAAAGATGAGATTGGTCCAGAATGCAAAGACGCCGAGCGAATACGAATAGATCGGCCGATTCAAGAGCTTCGGCAGCGCATAGTAGGACACACCGAGCGATAGGGGCGTGAACCACAGTCCGACCGCGTTGTGCATGAAGAAGGCCTGTACCGCGACTTGACCCAGTCCGAACTGGTACCATGGCAGCATCGACACCACGACCATAACAAGCGTCCACAGCGTACCCCCGATGGTATACCAGTTAGAAATATAGATGTGCTCGCCGTCCCGGTGCTCGACAGTGGCAATCATGTTCCAGACCGCGGTGATCAAACCAAGTCCGAAGATTACGCGAACCCACCACAGCCATTCGCGATACTCCTGGCCGTAGTTGAAGCCGAGATCGAGTGTGATCGTGCCCAGCACCGCGGCGAGATTGAGGAGCGCAAGACTGATCCATGCAAGGCGCTCGCTGTAGAGCCGCGCGCCCGAGCTGCGTGCGCCGACGAACAGCGCAAGCCCGATCAGCGCCTGGCTCGCCCAGGCATAGAATGTTCCGTTGGTGTGGATCGCGCGCAGCCGTCCGAACGACAGCGCCGGCGTGGTCGCGAAATCCGGATAGGCGAATTTGAAGCTGACCAGGAGTCCCACGGCCGTGGTGAGTACGAGCCAGATTGTCGCCGACGCCACGTAAGCGGCGAATATCCGCGCAAGAACGGGGTCATCCGGAGCGGCTGTGCGAAGTGGAATGGCTGCGGCGCTGTCTGACATCATCCGCCTCTCTGTCTTCTCGACGAGGTCGTCCAGCGATGCCCCGAGGCGCGCCAAAAGCTTGAGGGCATCGGGGTAGTCACCCGCATCTTCTTTTCCATCAGCGAGAATTCGGCCGGCTTGCCGGATTCATCGAGAGAAGCAGGCGCAATCAGGTTCGCCTTCTCGTCGCGGCTGAGTTGGCCGGAGACATGGATCGTGTCACCAAGTTCGATCGCCTGCGCGTACCCATCGGTATCTTCCCACGGCACACCGAAATAGGCGGCCTCCTTACCACTTGCTGCAGCTGCGTTTAGCTCTTTGCTGTGCATTATCGGGCCTCGTGTCTTTTCAATGTGGCATGCGTCTCGGTGGCGGCACTGAAAGTTCGGTACGAAGGTGCTTTGGAGAATGACGCTGCAACGCCGGCGAGGGAAATCACCTCTCGCCATAGAGTCGATAGACGATCGTAATTGCCGCCCCGCCGCGTGATGTCGCAGCGAGAACTGCCACCAGCCGCATCTACAGAGATTCGAGTTGCTGCCCTTGGACCAATCGAGGTTGCGCGTACTAACCCGCCGCCGTACTTCCGTCGAGCGCAAGCCTCCGCCCGATACGATCATATGCAGATGCGTATGGTGGGTGAGGGCCGAGCGCCAGGCATGGAGCGCGGCGGTGATACCGGTCCGCCCGCCGAGGCGCTCGGGATCGCTTTCTATCGCGAGCGTCGTGTCGCGGCCGCTTTCATCACAGGTTATAGATCACGCGCATGCTCAACTAGGAGATGGCGCGCAGCTCGCCGGACAGCGTGTAGACGACTTGAAGATACGGCACCTGAATCCGACTACTTCGCCAAGGGGCCTAATAACAGTCTGCGGCCACGACTCCCGGTCAGCCCCCGCGAGCGGACGTTTCCATCGGGCGAGCGCCATAAACCTTCGTATTGGATCCGCGCCCCCTTGAGATGCGCAACATTTACCTACGTTTAATTGAACCGCCGATCGCGATCGTCTTAGCTACGGATATGCGGTAGCGACCCCCTAAGCCGACCCCGCTATCGCTGCCCTCGTTGGGCGTTTCCTCCCCAGACTTGGGCCGCCTGCGGCAGCGCAGGCGGCCGTCCTTTTTGTATGTGCCCGTCAGGGTCGGCAGCAATTCCGCGCCAGCACAGATTCAACGGATGCGCAGCCTGGCTTGAAGCTTTTCTGTAGCGGGGCAAAATGGTCGGGAAGGCATCTGCGAGTCCGTTCATGGCCCGTTTCTGACCTGCCGGTCGACGACGAAGACATCGCTCACAGCGTTCAATCGGAAGCAAGCAATCGGTGAACCGATAGGCCGCTGTCGACCCTGGTTGTGTGAAACGCTGTGCTTCTATCGTGATTTCTCGTGAGTCTTAGGGGTCGATGGAGCGCTTCGTTGAAGAGGCGGACTGTGGGCCATGGACGCTATTGCCCGAATGCCTCGACGATTGTCTCGACGAGGGTGACCCAGTTCGCATGATCGATGGGTTTGTGGATGCGCTCGATCTGGCAGAGATGAACGTCCAGGGGGGCGAGCCGGGCGACCTGGGCGGCCATCGTACCATCCTCGTTCTTCTGAAGCTGTACGGTTATCTGAACCTGGTGCAGTCGAGCCGGCGGCTCGAACGAAAAGCCGGACGAACTGCGATCGTGGGCATGAAGGCGGTCGAAATGGTCGCGTTGTCAGCGCACGCGAATTGCTGACACCTCGCTCGACGCGCCGCTACTTCAACGTAGCAAGGTAAGCAACGAGGTCCGCCCGGTCCGTCGGGTCTTTGAGCCCTGCGTAGGGCATCCTGTTTCCGGGCACCACCTTCTGTGGCGATTCCAAATACTCATCAAGGATCTTCGCATCCCAGACAATGCCGGACTTCTTCATAGCGTCGCTGTAGCGGAAGCTGGGAACCGTACCCGCCTTCCTGCCGATGATTCCCGCCAGGCCCGGCCCGACGCGATCGGCATGATCCGTCGCATGGCATGCTGCACAAGGTTTGAAGATGGTCTTTCCGTGCTCCGCGTCCTGCGCGTATGCGGGATTCGCGGTTGCTCGGGCAAGTGCGAGCACCGCGATAAACGCACCAATCTTTCCTGCGCCTTGCATTGGGAACCTCCTTTTTAGATCGGGATCAGGGGGGCGCGGTTGCGCAGCGTAATCGTTGAGGTGGTCGCCAACTCCAAGCGTGAGTGCCCCAGCGGGCTTGTCGTCACTTTGGTCATTGGAGTTGCGGTCCACTTTTTTATCGCGGCATAGTCGCGTGATCATCCATTTGGGAGGTGTCCCCTCTATGCAGCAGAGCGTGGGGTCGCCTCATGCGGAGCGCAGTCAGCCTAACGCACGTTCGCGGTCGGGCCGGTCGAAGCCGCTCAGCTGATCGGAGCGAGCGCCGCCACAGTGGTGGCGAGCAGCGAGACGGCAACAGAGAGGCCGACGGTCCTCTGTAATTTCGTGGAGCTCCCTTGCTGCCTGCTCGCGGCACGGTGACTCGCCGCAACGGATTCATCACTATTTCAATCGCTGTGGAGTCGACCGCGTCTGCTCGGCCGGCCCAGTGGACCTCAGGATCGGGCGCAGCCGGCGAAATTAGAAATTCCGTTTGGATATGCATTCGATAAGCATGGGGTATCGTTGCCTAAAAGCGCTGAGCGCGTCGGCGGTCTGTCTTCGATCAGCGATCAAGGAGCACCGTACTCGGGGTGTTGGGCGTCGGAAAGCACGATGATCGCGAACAAAGACGAACGGCACTCGATCAAGGTGTTCGATCACTCGGTCAAGGGCGAGACCGATCGCTTTCGCCTATCGGTCCGTGAAAACCTGACAGGTCCCGGCGCCGAGAAAGGCGCGGAGCGGTTCGCTGATCAGTCGGGAAACACTTAGTTCGGCACGTTCGACCAGATCACCACGCTGCATGACTACTGCGAACAGACGCTGGCGACCGACCACAAGCTGAGATCATGCGTGTGAAGCGGTTGAGCGAGCAGCGCGCGTCGCGTGTATGAGGTGGGGCTAAGCCCCCGTAGATTGAAAATGCGGTTTGTTTGCAAGGTGTTAGCCGCTTCATAATCTAGCATCTCCTCGCCAAGCTGCCGCACACAGTCCCGCAAATTAATCGAGGTCTCACATCGATAATTGACGAAGACGCCATCATCACCGAACTGGCCGAGATCGAGCTCATGCTGCAGGACAAAAGACTCAGCGTGGATGCCCGCTTCGCGCTGATGGGGCGAGCCAAGCCTTGCGACACGTCCTCGATCCCGAAACCTGGCAAGCAGCCTCGCCAAACAGTCGATCAGCTCGACGCGCGGCCCGATGAAGCGGTAACGCCGTGTCGCCACTAGCGCGCCTGGCGCGTCGCATGTGCGCAGGGCGTTACTGCGTCAGATCCCGTGTGTGGCTCCTCCGTGCGCACGGGGCTGCGTAGCAGAAGCCTCGCCTTCCCGAAGTGCTCTATCGCCAGCAGGCGGAGTCCTCTGGCCTTCTCAGGATTACGCTCGACCGCAGCCATCCGGGCGGCAATTTCTGCCTGCTTGAAGTGATAATCTGGAGTCGCCAACGGATTTCCCCCACAGGCTCAGAAATCAGCTACAAACAGCACACAAGGCCGTGGTTCCTAATCGCAGGCACAAGTTCCTTTGTCGCGCTTTCCACGAAGCGTATCCGTCCAAAGGGGGCCGTCCCTTGCGTCCGATGGCGCACTGACCGACGCCGATTTTCAGGCCGCGCAGCACGACCCTTCAGCGCTAGGCGCGTTCTGATTCGCAATCAGCGGCAAGCCTGAGTAGCTTCGCTTGGTCGGTTGGTTGCGGAGTATTGCGTCATGGGATCGCCCGTCGATCTTTCCCGGGTCAGAGTGCCGGGACATCTATCTCGTCTTGGAGGATTTTGGTCATCTCGGCCGTGCCTAGCGCGAGACCGACGAGGCCGATGGCTGTAGTAGTGCGAGGACCGAGTCTGATTGAGTACCTCCGCGAGTTGACCTCTACTTAAGTTATCAGAGAGGGAAGGGCCTCTCGCTCCCGGACCTTCCTTTCAGGGTCGATTGTCTCGATACCCCGAACAATCCGGTCGACATGGCCGGCCCAAGCGGTAAGCGCAGCCCGCATTTCAGTTTCGTATCGGGCAAGGTTGTAAACGCCTGCCACTCCCGCCCGATGGCCGCTTACGTGGTTCAGCACCGCTTCGACAATATGAGGGAGTACTCCTAGGCGGTCGGCCATCACCGTCGCGGCTGTGCGCCGGAGATCGTGCAGCCACCATTCAGACATGGGAGCCGCTGGATCACCAGCTCTTGCCGTCTTTTGGCGCGTCCCGAGTAGCCGCTCATCGAGTGTGGCCTTCGATTTCGACCATCCGGAAAAGCCGCGGCGAACATCGCCTTTCCGGCGCGGCCCGTTTCCGAAAACATGTTCTCGCGTCTCTGAGCGAGGAGGTAGCAGCGACATAGCCGCCTCAGTCAGCGGAACCACGTGCTCGCGATGATTTTTTGTCCGGGAGCCGGGAATGGTCCAGAGACACCCGGCAGAGTCGATTTCGGCCCAACGCATTCCGCCAACTTCGTCTCTGCGCTGAGCCGTCAGGATGAGCAGCTTTACGATGCGTCCGTAGTCGTCGTCATCGAGACCCGCCCAGATCTCGGCGAGCTCGCCATCGGTCAGGGTCCGTTCCCGCGACCTGGATCCGGCCGGGCGATTGGTACCGAGGACCGGGTTCGCCGGAATCTCAAGACCCTCTCGAATGGCCCAATTGAACATGGCGGAAAGCGCCGAGCGTGCGCGGGCCGCTGTGACCGCTCCATTATCCGTCGCGACCTCGCCGATGCGAGTTGCAATGTGGCGGCGGCTGATTTGCGCCACCGGGAGCGAGTGGAGGGGCTTCCACGTGACAAGCAGGTAGCGCTCGATTTCTGAATGGGTCCGAGGGCGCTGCTTCTGTTTTGCGACCTTCAGGTACTCCTCCGTGACCTTCCGGAGCGTGTCTGCGGTCTGTAACGCCACAAGTTCGCGTTCGGCCGCAGGGTCCTTTCCCTCCGCAACCAGTCCCAGCAGGCGTTTTGCTTCCTTTCGAGCCTTCTCAGGCGTCCAGGGCGATCCATGGGGCCCAATTGTAAAGAAGCGTTGGCGCCCGAACGCGCGGAATTTGACGACGTACACCGGCGTGCCGCGCTGCCGTCGAACGCCAAATCCTCGTACCGCTTCTTTGTGATCCGCATCCCAAATGGTCTGTCCGGGGCCAAGCGATTGTACCGATCGAACAGTAATACCCAAATTCGCCATCGGTCGCCTCAGTTGCTAGCTACCACCTAGCAACCACCATAAAAGAAATTGAAGCGTAGATAGGGCAGCTACTGGCGAAAACGCCCCTTGAAATCATTGTACTTTTCGTACTTGCGGATATGCTGGCGTAAGCTCGGCGGGAGCAATATTCTGTCTGTGGAACAGGAGGTCGGTGGTTCGAGCCCACCCAACTGTACCAGCCAAATCAAACAGTTCAGAGAAACGAACGGCACCCATGCCGGCAGTGGCAATTGGCTAGGCGGCAATTTGCCCCGATGCAGCGCACGTCTGATCTTGAACCGGTTCACCACTAACCGAAGCGTCAGCCATTGTGCCTGCAGCGGAGTTGGCGTCTGTAACAGGCTTGGCAATCCACGAGCGACGGATGTCTGACTCGATGGAGTGGAGCTCCGCCGAAACCGCACGGTCGAGCCCCGCCTGCAGAACCGAAGGTAGCGAGCCTATCCAGCGTAAAGTTGTCGTCATGGTCTGGTCTTTCTCATTTGTGCAGCCGGACCGCTAACAGGCGGTGCAAAGGCTCGACGGCCGCGTGGAGATCGCCGAAAGGGGCGTTTTATTCGGAGCGCCATGCTGGAACGCAGCGCGGTCGGCCGATGCCAAAATACCTGCATTAACGCCTTCGTTCGGGGAGATCCGGTCGTGCCGGACGGCCAGCCGGCTTCCGATCGACGAAGCCAGCCCGTACAGCATGCTTCTGAGCGCAGCGGCATCGACGCCATCGGCCCGCATCAAGCCCTGGGTCAGGCTGTCGTCGAGCAGTTCGTCGATCGTCGGTTCCCTGAAGCAGATGATCATGGCTCGTCTCCGTCTGGCCGTCTTGACCGTCGGCACACCGGGTGTTACTAGTCAGTAACTAGAGGTGTTACAGGTCAGTAACATCCGAGTCAAGCTCTAAATCGGTAAGTCAAGCTCTAAATAGCGAGCTCTCAATTCGTGCTTCCCGGGGAACTCCATGGACGCAGCCGTCATCGCCAAGCCACGCGACCGCATTCTCGCCACCGCCAGAGATCTGTTCCGGAAACACGGGCTGCGCGGGGTCGGAGTCGATGCGATCGTCGAGGCGGCCGATACGAACAAGATGACGCTGTACCGGCATTTCGGCTCGAAGGACGACCTCGTCGTCGCATGCCTGCAGCAGATTGCGGAGGAGGCGACCGCATCGTGGGATCGCCTCGCAGCCGCTCATCCCGGTGATGCGATGGCCCAGCTTCGGACCTGGCTGCGGCAGAGCGCGAATTGTGGCGGAGCCGACGGGCGAGGGTGCTCGCTCGCGAACGCTGCAATCGAGCTGACTGACGATGACCACCCGGCGCGGAAGTTCATCGCCGGCTTCAAGCGGGACCAGCGCGATCGCCTGGCGAAGCTTTGCCGCGACGCGGGCATCGTTGCCGCCGACACGCTCGCCGACACGCTGTCGCTGATGGTTGAGGGCGCGCGCATCAGTCGCCAAACCATGGGACCGGATGGGCTGTCGTCAACCTTGGTGGCCTCCGGCGAGGCCGTCATTGCTTCGTTCGTCGGCGCACAGACCGAATCGGCTGACGCTCGAGCTTGATCCGGAAAAGTGGAAACCGGTTTTCCCTCGCGACAAACGCCGAAGGCGTTTGCGCGGAGATCATGCTCAATCAAAAAGATGAGATCATGATGCGATTGCTTCTAATCGCATCATGATCTCAGGCGAAAGCCCGTTCACGCTGACGGCTTGGGCGAACCGCTGGCCACGGTGATCGTAAGCCGGGCCACGAGCGCGCCAAGTGCCGCGCTTGCTCCGGATGCGAACATCACCGTCCGGAATGCGAAGGCGAACGCATCGATTGCGTGCAGATCGATATCGTCAGCACGACCAGACATCACGGCGCCGAGGGCCCCAGCGGCCGCGGCGCGGTCGGCGCTGTTCAAATCGCTCCTGAAGCTTGCGAACAGGACGGCGCCCAGGATCGCGACGGCGAGCAGGCCGGCGATCCGTGCCACCGCGTTGTTGACACCGGACGCGACCCCGGCGTGCTCGTCTCCGAGCGCCGTCATGACGGTCGCGGTCAGCGGGGCGACGGTGATGGTCATGCCGGCGCCCATCACCAGGACTGCCGGCAACACGGCTGCGTCGTATGGTGCCGAGAGATCGGCAAATCCCAGCATCGCGAAGCCAGGTGCGGCCAGCAAGGGGCCGCCTGATAGCATGAGGCGTGCGCCATAGCGATCGGCGAGCATGCCGGCGAAGGTCGATCCGAAGCCGAGCATGAGAGCGAGCGGCAGCAGGGCAGCCCCGGCCTGTGTCGCGGTATAGCCGCCGATCCGGATCAGGCCGAACGGCAGAAAATACATCAGGCCGCCGAGCGCAAAGTAGAGCAGCAGCGTCAGCGCGTTGGTGCCCGAGAAATCACGCGAGCGGAAAAACGAGAGCGGCATCATGGCCTCAATCCCGGCCTTCGCCTCGACGACGAGGAATGCTGCGAGCGCGCAGGCGCCGAACAACAGGCTCGCCATGACGCGAATATCGGACATTCCGGAAGCCGGAATCGCGCCAAGCGCCCATGCAAACGAGGCGAGGGCGGCTGCGATCGATACCGCGCCCGGCCAATCCAGACGGCCCTTATGGGGATCGCGGCTTTCGCAAGCGAACAATGCCGCGAAGACCACGGCGCCGGCCGCCAGTGGAATGTTGATCAGGAAGATCGCGCGCCAGGACAATTGGTCGACCAGCCAGCCGCCGAGCACGGGGCCGATCGCCGAGGTAAGGGCGCCGAAGCCCGCCCACAGGCCGATGGCCCGGTTGCGGTCTGCTTCGCCGAAGGCGGCACCGAGCATTGCGAGGCTCGCCGGCGTCAGCAGCGCGGCGCCGCAGCCCTGGGCAGCACGGCTGACGACGAGCGCAGGCGCATTGGGTGCCAGACCGCAGGCGACGGATGCGAGCGCAAACACGATGACGCCTGAGATGAAGACTCGCCGGCGTCCGTAATGGTCCGCGGCCGAACCGCCGATCAGCACTAACGCGCCGAGCATCAACAGATACGCGTTGGCGAACCACTGCGTGGTGCCTGCGCCCGCGCCGAGATCGCGCTGGATGGCGGGAAGGGCGACATTCACGACGGACGAGTCGATGAACGCCATGGACGAGCCGAGAATCGTCGTCACGAGCGTCATGCGCTTGCGTAAGCCAGACAGCGGCTCGGGCGAGGTTCTGCTTGCCCGTATCTGCGCCCTGTCGCAATGGGATCTGGCAACGCTCAGCATTGATGGATGTCCAATTGATATTCCGGCTGCTACCTGAGATTTGAGGGCAGACCGGGTATCCGTCAGGTAGTCACCGCCAGGGACTGCGCAAATCACCAAATCCTGATGAAAGTTGCAGGATGGAGATCGCAAAGGCCTTTCATATGTCGGTCGTCATCGCATGGACGGGCGATGCCGGACGAGCCGCTTAAGAATCGGGAGTCTGATCAGCCGTCATGGGTGGGGAGCCTGATCCAGTCAGTGGCCGTTGTAGCTCCAGTGCGGCGGATCGGCCATCACATTGACGAGGTGATAGACGCCGTAGGACTTGCCGACGCTGATCAGTTGCTGGTTGGTGCCATTTCTTGGCGAAGTCGCTATTGTTTTGATGGCGCCCGCATTGTCCTTGATGGACAGAGTGCCGCTCCAGGAGATGACCATATCGAGAGCTTTTCCCGCGATATGGTTCGACCTCAAAGCCGGCGGAACGTGCAGATTGGAGATACTGAACCCCATGACCATCTGATGCGCGGCATTCTTGCTCGCGGCGAGGTCAGGTTGGCCCGATGGCGTTCGATGCAGCCACTGGATGTCGACCGGTGACTCGCCGGCTTGCGGCACGAAAGCCGGTATGTTCGCAGCAGTCGTGCTTTTCCAATCCTTCCAGATGCACCAGGCATAGTGCATCAGATAGGCCCGCTCCGCCGGTCGCTTCGTCGCCGTGATTTGCACGCTGGCCCCGGCTGCGACCAGGGCGTCCAAGAATTGCTTAACTTTCGGACGAAATGAGGGGTCCAAACTCGCAAGGCTGTTGCTGGTTGGATACATCGATACCCAGCTTCGACCGCTCAGTCGCATGGGTCAGATCGCTTTTGCAAAACCAATGTAAGAAAGATCTTATGCTAGCAAAGACGGCGAAACATTGGAAGGTCGATATGTATCCTGCGCCGAATATCCTGCGAACGAGTGCGGTCCTGATCTTCGCCAGCTCGCTCTTGACCGCCGCGATCTGCAACGCTGCGGAGCAGGTCTCGCCCATCGGAAGCTATCGAAGCATGCGTCTCACAGACGAGCATTGCGACGGCTACGAGATCAAGTTGTGGCGCTTCGAAAATACCGCCCTCGGCATCCTCAATTACTGCGCCGGACTGGTGGACACGCGGTCTTTCGGCTCGCTGGAAGATACGAAGTTTGATCCGGTAACGGGCGAGCTGGAATTTTCCGCGCGGCTGACCGTCGGCATGGACTACCTCCCCGGTGGCGAAAGTCCATCGAAGGATTTTTGGACCTTTCGTGGGAAGCTCAGCGGAGGAAAGCTCTCCGGTACCCTGGTGAAAGTCGACAAGAACTATCCCACGCGTCCTCCGCAGCAGACCCGATTGTCGCTGAAAGAGTCCAGGGAGAAATTGAAGTCGTTTCCCAGCCGCGAGGATTGGAAGCGCTCGACGGCGGCCGAGTCGAGCGGAAACGGCCCCAAGTGGTGAGCGGGCCGTGGGTCGTAGGCTGATTAGCGACAGCGTAGTCCGCCATTTTCAATCTGAACGACAACGAACCGGCCCCTGCGGCGTGATCTCAGCCAACTAACCCGCGTACGTCTCATTCGGCGCGTCACCGGTTCGTTCTGCAAACAAGAAAGGTACAATTGAAGTGGCATCGGACGGGCGCAGGCCGGCCGATGGCTGGCGCGTCTGGTCCAGCACGAGGAGCGTGCCCTCTCGCCGTGATGCCAGGCGTGTCCATGCACGCCTTTCCCGGTGTGACCCGGCGTCGGCTGCCGACTTGCGAATCCCTGATCGTTGAATCACCCTTCGCAACGATCGGCTAGGGCCGGTGCGTGCGGCGTCTTTCCTGACCTGTTGCCGAGAGCCGCCAAGGGGGCGGCCAAGGCCAAAATCGACCGCCAAGCCGTCCAAGACGAACCGGCCGCACATGACGAGGTCCGCAAGGTCGTAAGGACGTCGGCGAGATCGCAGGCAGCGTGCGGATCGCGGCCTCGATCGGGAGCGTCAGTTTGTTGTTTGTTACGGTGCCACTCCTGCGAACGCAGGGGGGTGGTGCGACGCGAGCCCCCGCGTGGTCAGTGCCGGCTCTCGTCCGTGCGACCAGACCCAGTGGTTCCACGGGCTCTCGCGTCATGTGTGACGCAAAAACCAACAAAGATGGGAATCAGGCGCGACGTCACATTGCGCACCAAATTTGTCTTCCGCGAATCACCGTGCTGATTCATTTTTGAAGCCAAGGTCAATCTGGAGGCCAAGGGTATGAACGTCATTGTTTTTGCATCGCGTAAGGGCGGCTCGGGAAAGAGCACCCTGGCCGCGCACCTCGCCGCGCAGATCAAGGCGAGCAAATCCTGCCTGCTCATCGATGCCGATCCGCAGGGGTCGCTGACGCTCTGGCACAAGCTGCGCGGCACCAACGAGCCGCCGATCAAGACCGCCGTGAATTCGGTGAGCGGAATTGTCGCAGCCGCCCGCCGCGATGGCGTCGAATGGGTGCTGATCGACACGCCGCCGAACGTCTCTGCCGTGGTCGACGATGCCATCAAGAACGCCACCATGGTGATCATCCCGGCGCGCCCCGGCGTGTTCGACGTCAACGCGGTGCAGGAGACGATCCAGACCTGCCGCGCCGCGCGCAAGCCCTATGCCGTGGTCTTGAACGGCGCGCCGGCCCGGCGCGATGACTCCGAAAGCCCGATCGTCACCATCGCCCGCGAGGCGCTCGCCAAGTTCAAGGCGCCGGTCTGGGGCGGCCAGATCACCAACCGCGCCGACCTCTTGATGGCGCTCGGCCAGGGCGAGGGTGTGCGCGAATACTACGCCGAGGGACGGGCCGCTCAGGAGATCGCTAGGCTCTGGGCTGCGATCGAGCGCTCGGTGAAGGCGATCCGCGGCACGGTGTCCGCGAACGGCGCGATGCACAAGCAGGCGGCCTGATCGGCGCCTGCGAGGCTCCAATAGGACCAGGTGAGGAACGCGCAGGTCCCGGCAGTGGCTTCAGGCCACCATCACCATGTAGAACAGGATCATCGGCGTGAGCGTCAGGATCGTCGACCAGACGCCGACCGCCCAGAGAATGTCCCCAAAGCTGAAGCCCTGTTGATCAGGGTATGGATTGTCCTGCAGTGCCACAACGTCCTCGCGTTCCCGACTCCTTTTCAACAGTGATATTGGAATGGATTTAAGAACCTGGTCTCGAAATGGCCCGCATTTGAACGGGCTTGCTACTTCGCATTAACCAGCAGCCTGCAGCGGCGGCGGCCGCCGGCCGCCTGGCGATCTCCTGGTCGAGCCGCGCGGCGAGCGCCTCGCCGACCTCGACCATCGGCAGCCGCACTTGCGGGCTGTCGATCAGGCCGATCCGGGCCAGCCAGTACTTCGCCGGCGCGGGGCTGGGCTCGGTGAACAGGAGGCGGGTCAGCTCCGACACCCGCTCCCACAGCGCTGCGGCAGCGGCGTGGTTGCCGGCCTTCAGATGGGTCTGGATCGCGGCAAAGGTTGCGGTCTCGACATGGGCTGACAGCAGGATCGCGCCGTCAGCGCCGGCCTGCAGCGCATCGAAGGACTGCGCATCCTCGCCGGTCAGCACCCGGAAGCCGGCGGGGCGCAGCCGGAGCAGCTCGCGGGTCTGGGCGCGATTGGCGCAGCAATCCTTGCACCCGACGATGCTTGGATGCTCAGCCAGGCGCAGCAGCGTCTCGTTCTCGAGCCCGACCGAGGAGCGGTAGGGAATGTTGTAGAGCAGGATCGGATGCGCCGCGCGCTCCGCCAACCCGGTGAAATGCGCAAGCAGTCCGCGCTGCGAGGGGCGGACGTAGAACGGGCTCGAGATCAGATAGCAGTCGATCGGCCAGGGCGCGGTCGCGTCCAGCGCCTCGATCACGCGCGCGGTTGCTGCACCGGTGAGGCCAAGGCAGATCGGCAGCTCCCGGCGGATCATTGCGAGCTCGTCGCGCACCACCTCGACCAGGGTGGCGAGTTCGAGCAGTGACAGCGCGAGTCCTTCGCCCGAGGTCGCACCCAGGACCAGCCCCTCGATCGGCTGCGCGGCGTAGTGGCGGATCAGGTTGCGCAACGATGCGGTGTCGAGCGCGCCGTCACGAAACGGCGTCACCAGCGGCAGCCAGAGGCCGTGTAGTCGGTTGTGAAGGTCGGTCATGGCCCATCTCCTTAAGGTTTGATGCCGGGAGACGGGAGCCAACAAAAAACCCCGTCCTTTGCGGCGGGGTTTTGCGGAATGCGGCGTCGAATGAAACTCTAGCGCACGCGTTCACACCTCCCCGGAAGGGGAGCTTTTTTCGACGACAGCTTGCGGGCTGAACGTGTGAACATGCCGGCACCATGCGGCGCGCCTGATGTGCTGTCAACCTGCGGATGTGACACGCACAAAAAAATAGCCGGGCCCAGAGAGCCCGGCTGGAGGTATTGGCCATGTGAGGCCGACACAATCACCTTCCAAGAGGGATTCCTGAGCACCCGCGCCACTGGAGGAGGGGGACAAATGCGCAACGCGAGCGCTCAGTATGGAAACATTATGGTCGCCTGCACGGGCCTGCGGCAACCATGCAAGCCGCATGTCAGACATGCGCAAAATCAGGACGGCCAGCGCTGCGCTTTGCTCACGACGAAGTCACGGAACACCTGCACGCGAGCGACCGTTTTCAACTCCTCGGGATAGACGAAGTAGGTGTCGAGCTGGATCGAGTCGGACTCGCCGAACAGTTGTACGAGGCGGCTGTTTTCCTCGACCAGGTAATCGGGCAGCGCGGCGATGCCGAGCCCCTGCTGGCAGGCGCGCACCAGCCCAAGGATGTTGTTGACCTTGAAGTAGGCCTCACGTGGCCCGGAGCCGTTGCGTCCGGCCTCGATCAGCCAGTTGCGGTTCTGCAAGTGAGGCGCGACCTGGCCATCGGCCAATGTGATGATGCGGTGCGCGTCGAGCTCGTCGAGCGTGCGCGGCGTGCCGAAACGCTTGACGTATTCCGGCGAGCAATAGGCATGGAAGCCCATCGCGAACAGCTTGCGCTGGATCAGGTCGGGCTGCGTCGGCTTGCGGGTCCGGATGGCGACATCGGCCTCGCGCATCGAGAGGTCGAGCTCCTCGTCCGTGACGATCAGCGAGATGCGGATCTCGGGATAGAGCGCGGTGAATTCGCCGAGCCGCGGGATCAGCCAGTTGATTCCGACGCCGGGCGTGGTCGTGATCTTGAGGTCGCCGCTCGGCCGCTCGCGGCTGTCGGTAAGCTTGGCGCGGGCCGCCTGCAGCTGCATGAACACGTCATGCGCGGTGCGGAAGAGCAGGTCGCCCTGCTCGGTGAGGATGAGGCCGCGCGCATGGCGGTGGAAGAGCGACACTGAAAGCTCCTGCTCCAGCGCGCTGACTTGGCGTGAAACCGCCGATTGGGACAGGCCGAGCTGCTCCCCGGCATGCGTGAAGCTCCCTGCTTCCGCCGCTGCGTGAAACACCTTCAGCTTATCCCAATCCATATCCGTAGATCCGTCGCGTGTTCGTGATGCCATCGTCGTCAGTTCATTCCGCAGCCGCGCGTTCGCTTAACGAATGCGCGATGAAGCGCTCGGCCTCGAGCGCGGCCATGCAGCCCATGCCGGCGGCGGTGACCGCCTGGCGGTAGGTGTCGTCGGCAACGTCGCCGGCCGCGAACAGGCCGGGCACGGACGTCGCCGTGGAATTCGGGGCCACCTCGACATAGCCGGACGGCTTCAGCTTCACCTGGCCGGCGACGAGCTCGGTCGCGGGCGCGTGGCCGATCGCGATGAAGACGCCATCGGCGGGCAGCTCTTGCACAGCGCCCGTCTTGATGTTCTTCAGCCGCACATGCGTGACCTTGGACGGATTCTCGGCACCACAGACTTCGTCGAGCACGCTGTCCCACACCACGTTGATCTTGGGGTGCTTGAACAGCCGCTCCTGCAGGATGCGCTCCGCGCGGAAATGGTCGCGCCGGTGCACGATCGTGACCTTCGAGGCGAAGTTGGTCAGGAACAGCGCTTCCTCGACCGCGGTGTTGCCGCCGCCGACCACGATCACCTCCTTGCCGCGATAGAAGAAGCCATCGCAGGTCGCGCACGCCGATACGCCAAATCCCTTGAATTTCTCTTCCGACGGCATGCCGAGCCAGCGCGCCTGGGCGCCGGTGGCGAGGATCACGGTTTCGGCCAGGTAAACGTCGCCGGAATCGCAGGTCAGGCGGAACGGCCGTCGCCCGAGCTCGAGCTTGGTGACGAGATCGGTGCGGATCTTGGTGCCCATATGGGCGGCCTGCTTCTCCATCTGCTCCATCAGCCAGGGGCCCTGGATGACATCGGCGAAGCCCGGATAGTTCTCGACGTCGGTGGTGATGGTGAGCTGGCCGCCCGGCTGGATCCCCTGGATCAGCACCGGTTCCAGCATCGCGCGCGCGGCGTAGATCGCGGCGGTGTATCCCGCGGGACCGGAACCAATGATAACGACCTTGGCATGAACAGGAGCTTGCATGTGGCAGGTTTCTCTGGGCGGGGAGGCTTTGGGCTGGCGCAAGGATACGGAATGCGTGGAAGCGTCCCGCGGCCGCGTCAAAAAATGTCAAATCCAAGTCTAAGGCATCTGGCTAGCTATGCAAGAATTGCAACGCATCTCGGCGAATTTTCCCTTCACGAGGCGGTCAATGGGGAAAGTTTGCGCAATAAAATTGCGCAGCGGTGGCGAGCTGCGCTAAGAGAGTTGCCGTTCCAATCTCATTGGCCGCTCGCAGTTGCCATTCCCCCCCCGCCAGGACCCCATAATTCCCGTGTCGAAAAATCTGGACGAGATCGATCTGAAAATCCTGAGCGAGATCCAGGCTGACGGCCGAATCACCAACGTCGAGCTCGCCAAGCGGGTTGGTATCTCGCCGCCACCCTGTCTGCGGCGGGTCCGGGCGCTTGAAGAGGAGGGCTACATCACTGGCTATCGCGGCCTGCTCGATCCGCGTCGGCTCGGCTTTGACGTCACGGTGTTTGCCTCGGTCCATCTGTCCAGCCAGGCCGATGCGGATCTCCGCGCATTCGAGGAGTTCGTCCGCGCCGAGCCGCTGGTGCGCGAATGCTGGATGCTATCGGGCGAGGTCGATTTCATCCTCAAATGCGTGGCGCCTGACATGGCGACGTTCCAGGAATTCGTTACGCACCTGACCGCCGCGCCCCATGTGCGCAACGTTCGGACCTCGCTGGTCCTGCACAATTCGAAATATGAGGCGGCGGTGCCGCTCGAGGTGAAGGGACGGGGGTAGGGCTCGACGGCCGCTATCCACGCTGTCATCGTCCGCGAAGGCGGACGATCCAGTACGCCGTGACGGCTCGGCTCAATCACCTCTGCCGCGGCGTACTGGATGCCCCGCCTGCGCGGGGCATGACGGCGTTTGGATCGATGCGGTCGGGCTCACACCTTCTTTCGCAACATCGCGTCGAGGCTGATCGGGCCGCCGCCGGCTGTGGACAGGTACAGGCAGGCAAAGCAGAACAGGATCGCCGCAGTGCCGTTATTCAAGAGCGGAAGCCAGACCGGCTCGCCAGTCTTGAACATATGGCCGATGAAGTATGCGAACGCCATCTCGCCGGAGAGGATGAAGGCGGCCGGACGCGTCAACAGGCCGACAAGCAGCAGCGCGCCGAGCACGAGTTCGAGCAGTCCCGCGGTATAGATCAGCGGCGGGATGTTGGCGAAATAGGGCACCACCGGAAACTTGAAGATCTTGGCGACGCCATACTGAAACAACAGCAGCCCGGTAATGAAACGAAACAGGCTGAGCGCCATCGGTTGATACCTGGAAAGCATCTGGTCCATTCTGTCATCCCCAATCTTGAACCTCGCGAATTGTAGCACCAGCCGAGCCGGATTTCGTCACCCGCGTGCCACAGCCGGCGCCGATCCATCGCCACAATCTTGGAAGGCATAACACCGACCGATCAAAAAGATTTCAGCGGTGGCAAACGACAAAAGGCCGCGCGGGACGCGGCCTTTTGCAGTATCGAAAGATGCGGGAACGGCTAGCGCCATTCCACCTTGGCGATCTCATAGGACTTGGCGCCGCCGGGCGCCATGACCTCCACGGTGGTGCCCTTGGTCTTGCCGATCAGCGCGCGTGCGAGTGGCGAGGTGATGGAGATCTTGCCTTTCTTGGCGTCGGCCTCGACCTCACCGACGATCTGCCACACCGTCTTCTTCTCGGTGTCCTCGTCGATCAGGGTTACGGTGGCGCCGAACTTGACGGTGTCGCCGGACAGCTTGGAGACGTCGATCACATCGGCGCGCGCGAGCTTGTCCTCCAACTCGGCAATACGGCCTTCATTGTGCGACTGCTCCTCCTTTGCGGCGTGGTACTCGGCGTTCTCGGAGAGGTCGCCATGCGAGCGCGCTTCCGCAATGTGTTCGATGATGCGCGGACGGTCCACCGATTGACGGTGCTTGAGTTCGACTTCAAGTGCGGCATAGCCACCCGACGTCATTGGAACCTTTTCCATCATCTCTTTCGTCCTTCCATCGTGCGGGCCGGCGGGCGCGCACGAGCAGCTCCTTCAGGATAGGCCTTTCGGGCTCGAACCCGAAAGTAAATATTCGGCCTCATGGAAGGCCGAGACAACATCATGTGCGGCAGCTTGTTCCTGTCAGCAACCGTCTGCCCGGCGATGCGGGACTCGATTTGCCGATTGCCGCCAATCGCTTGGCGGCGCGGGGGGCCGCACCGGCCACGATCAATTGTCGGAAAAGTAACTCTGCAGGGTGCGGACCTCAAGGTCCCCCCCAAGATAGGCACGGACGCCCTGCGCTGCCGCCACGGCACCGGAGAGAGTGGTGTAGTACGGCACTTTATGCAAGAGGGCAGCGCGCCGCAGCGAACGGCTGTCTGCGAGCGCCTGCGGCCCCTCGGTGGTGTTGAAGACGAGCTGGATGTCGCCATTGGTGATGGCGTCGACGATGTGCGGCCGCCCTTCCAGCACCTTGTTGATCTTCTCGGCCGGCACCCCGTGATCGCTCAGGAAGCGCTGCGTGCCCGAGGTGGCCAGCACCTTGAATCCAGCCTCCTGCAACAGCCGAACCACTTCGGTGATCCGCGTTTTATCGGTGTCGCGCACCGAGACGAACACGGTGCCCTTGCGCGGCACGCGGGTGCCGCCACCGAGCTGGCTCTTGGCAAATGCGATCTGGAATGAACGATCGATGCCCATCACCTCGCCGGTGGAGCGCATCTCCGGCCCGAGCACGGTGTCGACGCCCGGGAAGCGGGCGAAGGGGAAGACGGATTCCTTGACGCCGACATGCTTGAGCTCACGCTTCTTCAGGGCGAAATCGGCGAGCTTCTCGCCGGCCATGATGCGCGCCGCGATCTTGGCCACCGGCGTGCCGACCACCTTGGCGACGAAGGGCACGGTGCGCGAGGCGCGCGGGTTGACCTCGAGCACGTAGATATCGCCGTTCTTGATCGCGTATTGCACGTTCATCAGGCCGACCACGTCGAGGCCGAGCGCGAGCTCTCGGGTCTGCCGCTCGAGCTCGGCAATGGTCTTGGCGTCCAGCGAATGCGGCGGCAACGAGCAGGCGGAGTCGCCGGAATGGATGCCGGCCTCCTCGATATGCTCCATGATGCCGACGATGAAGGTGTCCTTGCCGTCGGACAGACAGTCGACATCGACCTCGGTGGCGTCGGACAAATAGCGGTCGAACAGCAGCGGGTTCTTGCCGAGCACGGTGTTGATCTGACCGGTCTTGTCGTTGGGATAGCGCGCCTTGACGTCGGCCGGCACCAGCTCGGGCAGGGTGCCGAGCAGGTAGTCGCTGAGCTGGTTGTCCTCGCGAATGATCTGCATCGCGCGGCCGCCGAGCACGTAGGAGGGGCGTACCACCAGCGGCATGCCGAGATCGGCGGCCACCAGCCGCGCCTGCTCGACCGAATAGGCGATGCCATTCTTCGGCTGCTTCAGGTGCAGCTTGTCGAGGATACGCTTGAAGCGGTCGCGGTCTTCGGCAAGGTCGATGGCCTCAGGCGAGGTGCCGAGGATCGGCACGTCGGCTGCTTCCAGCGCGTGCGCCAGCTTCAGCGGTGTCTGGCCGCCGAACTGCACGATCACGCCATGTAACGTGCCGTTGGTACGCTCGGTCGCGATGATCTCCAGCACGTCCTCGGCCGTCAGCGGCTCGAAATACAGCCGGTCGGCGGTGTCGTAGTCGGTCGACACCGTCTCCGGATTGCAGTTGATCATGATGGTCTCGTAGCCCGCGTCATGCAGCGCAAAGCAGGCATGGCAGCAGCAATAGTCGAACTCGATGCCCTGGCCGATCCGGTTCGGGCCGCCGCCGAGGATGATGACCTTCTTCTTGTCGGACGGCGCGCTCTCGTCGCCGAGCTCGCCTGCGAACGGCGTCTCATAGCTCGAATACATGTAGGCGGTGGGGGATGCGAACTCCGCCGCGCAGGTGTCGATGCGCTTGAACGCCGGGCGCACGCCGAGCGCCCGGCGCCTCGCCGCAACTTCGGCCTCGCTGGTCTGGGCCAGCACGGCAAGCCGCGCGTCGGAGAAGCCCATCGCCTTCAGGCGGCGCATGCCGTGCGCGTTCGGCGGCAGGCCGTGGCGGCGCACCTTGTCCTCCATCTCGACGATGCCGCGCATCTGCGCCAGGAACCACGGATCGATCTTGCAAGAGTTGAAGATGTCGTCGTCCGACCAGCCGAGCCGCATCGCCTGCGCGACCTGCAGGATGCGGTTCGGCGTCGGCGTTCCGAGCGCGGCACGGATCGCGTTCTTGTCGTCGCCGCGGCCGAGCCCTTCGATCTCGATCTCGTCGAGGCCGGTCAGCCCGGTCTCGAGCCCGCGCAGCGCCTTCTGCAGGCTCTCCTGGAAGGTGCGGCCGATCGCCATGACTTCGCCGACCGATTTCATCGAGGTGGTCAGCGTGGTCGAGGCGCCCGGGAATTTCTCGAAGGCGAAGCGCGGGATCTTGGTGACGACGTAGTCGATGGTCGGCTCGAACGAGGCTGGCGTGGCGCCGCCGGTGATGTCATTGGCGATCTCGTCCAACGTGTAGCCGACCGCCAGCTTGGCCGCGACCTTGGCGATCGGAAAGCCGGTGGCCTTGGAGGCCAGCGCGGAGGAGCGCGACACGCGCGGATTCATCTCGATCACGACCATGCGGCCGTCGGCCGGATTGACGCCGAACTGCACGTTGGAGCCGCCGGTCTCCACCCCGATCTCACGCAGCACCGCCAGCGAGGCGTCGCGCATGATCTGGTATTCCTTGTCGGTGAGCGTCAGCGCCGGCGCCACCGTGATGGAGTCGCCGGTGTGCACGCCCATCGGATCGAGGTTCTCGATCGAGCAGACGATGATGCAATTGTCCTTCTTGTCGCGGACAACCTCCATCTCGTACTCCTTCCACCCCAGCACCGACTCTTCGATCAGCACTTCGTTGGTGGGCGAGGCATCGAGACCGCGCTCGATGATGTCGAGATATTCTTCCTTGTTGTAGGCGATGCCGCCGCCGGTGCCGCCCATGGTGAAGGAGGGGCGGATGATCGCGGGCAGGCCGATCTCGGAGAGCGCCATCAGCGCCTCGCCGAGCGCGTGCTCCTGGTAGCGCTTGCGCCGCTCGTTCTCGCCGATCGCCCATTGCCGATCGAGTTCGTCGCGCTCAGGGCCTGACAGCTTCTCACGCTCGGCAAGATATTTGTCGCGATACTGCTTCTTCAGGGCCGAGGCGTTGGCGAGCCGCGACTTCGGCGTCTGCAGCCCGATCTTCTCCATGGCGTTGCGGAACAGCTGGCGGTCTTCGGCCTTGTCGATCGCGTCCGCCGTGGCGCCGATCATCTCGACGTCGAACTTCTCCAGCGTGCCCTGCCGGCGCAGCGACAGCGCGCAGTTGAGCGCGGTCTGGCCGCCCATGGTCGGCAGCAGCGCAAAGCCGCCGGGAACCACGTGGCGTTCCTTCTCGATGATCCTGGCGACGATCTCCGGGGTGATCGGCTCGATATAGGTCGCGTCTGCCAACTCCGGGTCGGTCATGATGGTGGCCGGATTGGAATTGACGAGGACGACGCGATAGCCCTCTTCCTTCAGCGCCTTCACCGCCTGCGTGCCCGAATAGTCGAACTCGCAGGCCTGGCCGATCACGATCGGGCCGGCGCCAATGATCAGGATGGTGGAGATGTCGGTTCGTTTCGGCATTCAGTCTCACGGGCTCTGGGGGCCAGGAATTAGGCACAAAAAAAGGGCGCGCAAACCGCGCGTCCCCGTAAGGCCAAGGCGCGACCAATCCTCGCGCGCAAGCGGCTCTTTAGACCAGTTTCCCCAAGGCGGAAAGGGCTTTGAGAGGCCCATCAACGGGCAATTTCAGGCCGGTTTCAGCCGTGCGCGACGGCCGCTCAGCATCAGAACGGCCAATGCCGAGCCGACGCTCAGGCCGCCCACCCAGCCGAGATCGCTGGGAGACGAGGTGGAGAGCACGATACCGCCGAGCGCGCCGCCGATGGCGAAGCCGAAATACATGAAGGAGGAGTTGAGCGACAGCGCGACCGTCGCCGCCTGCGGCTCGATCCGGATGATGGCCGCGGCCTGGGCCGGGAAGAAGCACCAGCCGCAGACCGCCCAGCCGAAGATCGGGAGCAGGACGAGGTAGCGCGTGACGTCGCCATCCACCTCCTTCAGCACCGCCGACAACAGGATCAGCGCGATGGCCATGCCGGCCAGCGCGGCGGCCGAGGTCGGCGCCGGCCCGAGACGGTCGGCGAGCAGGCCGCCTGCGATATTGCCGATCGCGGCCGCCGAGCCGAACCCCAGCAGCGCGCCGCTGATCTCGGCTGCGCTCAATCCAATGCCCTGCAGCGGGATCGCGAGATAGGTGAACACGGTCAGGCCCCCGATCGCCCACAGGGTCGTGGTGGCGAGCGCGATCAGAACGCCCGGGTGCCGGGCCACCGCCAGCCGCTCGGCGAAGCTGGCGGTCTGCCGGGGCAGGCCGGAGGGCAGGCGCCACAGCACGCCGCCCAGCGCGATCGCGCCGAGGCCGGCGACCAGCACGAAGGTGGCGCGCCAGGCGATCTGGCTGCCGACAATGGTTCCGAGCGGCACGCCGATGACGGTCGCGATGGTGAGACCCGAGGTCACCAGCGAGACCGCGCGGCCGCGTCGTTCGGGCGGGGCAATCGCGACCGCAACGCCGATCGCGGTCGGCGTGCACAGACCGGCGCTCAGCGCCATAAGGATGCGGGAGAACATCAGCAGCGGAAATCCCGGTGCGATCACCGCGAGCAGGTTGCTGAGGATGAAGCAGCTCAATGCCAAAGCCAGCACGGTCCTGCGGTCGACATTGTGGAACAGCACGGCCAGCACCGGCGATCCCAGGGCATAGGCGAGCGAGTAGGCGGTGACCAATTGGCCGGCGGCGGCTGCGGAGATGTGCAGGTCGGCCGATATCGCGGGCAGCAGGCCCGCGATCACGAAGGCCTCCGTGCCGATCGCAAAGGTCGCCAAGGCCAGCCAGAGCATGCTCATGTCAACTCCACTCATGTTCAATGGTTTTTGAACCATCGGCGGAAGATCAATAATTGTCAATTGGTTCAATAAATATTGAACATTGCGGCAGGCTGGACTGTGCCCTATGATCTCCAGCATGAGCCGTACGCCCCACCATCCGACCCGCGAGCAGATCGAGCTGCCGATCTTGCTGGATTGCCTCAGCGATCCGATCCGGCTGGCGATCGTCTACAATCTCGACAGGACCGAGGGAGAGCTGCGCTGCGGCGACTTCAACGCCTTCAGCGGCAAGTCCAATCTGGCCTACCATTTCGCAAGGCTCCGGGAGGCCGGCCTGGTGCGGACGCGGATCGTGGGCACCGCACGCTACATGAGCCTGCGCCGGGCCGACCTGGACGCGCGCTTTCCCGGGCTGCTGGATGCCATCATCGCTTCGTGCGCGCGCGATGCCACACGGCTACAGATGCCCGAATGCGAGGCGACGCCGACGCTCGAGGCTTGATTCGAGGCCGTGCAATTGGCTTGCCGAGCCGAAGCCGCAATAGCGGCGAAGCTGGCCTACCGAGCCGAAGCTGCGAAGCAGCGTAGGCTGGAGGCCCGGCCTGGACTTGAACCAGGTTCAAGAGCGTTGCACCGCTCTTTGCGTCGTAGCTTCCGCCACCGGGCCGAGCCCAGAATGCCTGATCACGGCGCGGTGAGCCACTATGGGCGCGCGTTAACCTTATTCATTTCGGAATGTGTCTGCGGCTCAGCCGCCAGCCAATGCATGCCGAGCCACGAACGTCATCCGCCAGCGATTATGGCCGATATTCTTGGGCGCGCGGACTGCGCTGAAGCCGGCCTTCTTCAGCTTGGCGAGCATGTCCTGCTCGCTATAGCGCTGCAGGCCGACCTTGGTGCGGAGCTCGCGATAGTCGGATAGTGCGGTCTTGATCAGGCCGATCAGGGCGTCCTTCAGGAAGCGGTGTCGCGAGGCGAACATCAACAGCGCCAGCACGTCCCTGATCATGCCAACCTCGGGCCGCAGGATGTCCCCAAGCACCAGCCGGCCGTTCGGCTTCAGCAGCCGCCGGATCACGGCGAACGCCCCGCCAAGTTCGTCCGGTTGCATGTATTGCGCGACCGAGTTCATCACCACGAGGTCGATGGAGCCGCCGGGCATGCTGCGCAGCTCCTCCAGCGAGCGCACCCGGATTTTTGTGTTCGGCGCGAACCGCGCGATCAGCCGGCCGCGCACGCCTGGCGCGGGCTCGGCCAGGATCAGCATCCCGCAGGCTTCAGCCACTTTGCCGGCCGAGAGCGCCTCGCCGCAGGAATAATCGAGCACGATCGCGTCGGGCGAGGGGATGTAGCTGATGATGTCGCGCGCGATGACCTGAAAGTGCAGGTCGCGATGCAGCTTGCTCGCGTAAATCGTATGCGTGGAATCGTAATAATCGATCCAGTCGTTCATGGGTTCAAAAGTCCGGGATACCCGGTTCCTGTCTTGGAACTGGCGTCATCAGCGAGCGTTAGAGCGTCCGATCAAACCTGTCTATCGCTGGTTTCTAACAGGAAGGTTGCACCGTGAGTAAAGCAAAGTCTGACAAGGCCGCCCCCGATCTCGATACCCCGAGCGATCTGTCCCCGGATGCGGTGAACAAGATCTCGGCCGCGCTGAACACGTTGCTGGCTGACGCCTTCGCGCTCTACCTGAAGACCAAGAACTTCCACTGGCACGTCAGCGGCCGCCATTTCCATGACTACCATTTGATGCTGGACGAGCAATCGGACGCGATCTTCGCCACCACCGACCAGCTGGCCGAGCGCGTTCGCAAGCTCGGCGGCACCACGCTGCGCTCGATCGGCCAGGTCAGCAAGCTGCAGACCATCAAGGACAACAACGACGATTATGTCCCACCGCGCGAGATGCTGCGCGAGCTGATGGAGGACAACAAGCACATCGCCGCGGCGATGCGCAAAGCCCACAAGCTGTGCGACGATCACGAGGATTCCGGCACCGCCGGCCTGCTCGAAACCTTCATCGACGAGACCGAGCGCCGCACCTGGTTCCTGTTCGAGGCCAGCCGCCAGGAAGGCAGCAACGCGGCCTGAGAGGCGAGGGCGTTGCCCCGTAAAGGTGTCGTCCCCGCGAAAGCGGGGACCCATACCCACCGGCGGCGGGAGTTGGCTAAGCTGAAGCCACAGCTAATTTCGACAACAAGGCGGCGGTGTTTATGGGTCCCGGCGCAAGGCCGGGACGACACCGATTTTGGGTCTACGAGCGAGGCTTCCACAGCCTCACCAGCGGCCCGTCCTTTCCCATCACCGGATCGCTCTTCGGCAGCGGCACGAGCGGAATCGTCTGGAGTGCCTTGGCGTGGTTTTCTGGCGTCGGCCGGGTCACTTGCATCTTCGGCCCCGGCGGATAGGCGCCGACCACGCAGAAATCAGAGCTTGCCGAGATGCGCTGGTGCCCGGTTCCGGCGGGGAGGATGGCGACATCGCCGGCTGCGAGATCGAACACCTTGCCGCTGTCGCCGCCAAACCGCACCTTGGCCTGTCCCCGCGCCACGCCCAGCGCCTCGTGCACGGTGGCGTGATAATGCAGATAATCGAAGATGCCGTTGCGCCACATGTCGCCCCAACCATTGTCGCCGAACAGCTCTTCGATCGTCTCCTCGGGGTGGCCGCCTGTCACGTCCACCGCGCCTTTGTAGACAAGGAACGGCATCGGATTGTTCGGAACGAGACCATCGTCCTCGAACACGATGGTGAGCGGCTCAATTCTCTCTTTGACGAGCGACATGACGCAACCCTCCGGATCTTGCAGCATCGCGAGATTCAACAGGGGTCTCGTCGGTGCGTTCCGCCGGCGCACCGCAGCGATACAAGCGATACGTAAGCAAATGCCCGGACCTTCGCCCCGCACCCAAGGGCCTTTGGCCCCGCAGGCAGGACGCGCCGGGTATCGTGCTTGGATCAGGGAGCGCCCTTACATGCGCGCCCGCTTGTTCTCCCGCATCAGTTCGGCAAAGCGCTGGAACAGATAGTGCGAGTCGCGCGGGCCGGGCGATGCCTCGGGATGGTACTGCACCGAGAACACCGGTTTGTCGTCGAGCGCGATGCCGCAATTGGAGCCGTCGAACAGCGAGATGTGGGTCTGCGTCGCGCCCTTCGGCAGCGTGTCCTTGTCGACCGCAAAACCATGGTTCATCGAGGTGATCTCGACCTTGCCGGTGGTCTCGTCCTTGACCGGATGATTGGCGCCGTGATGGCCCTGATGCATCTTCCGTGTCTTGGCGCCGACGGCGAGGCCCAGCATCTGGTGACCCAGACAAATGCCAAAGGTCGGCGTGCCCGAGGCGATCACCTGCCTGATGACGGGAACGGCATATTCGCCGGTCGCGGCCGGATCGCCCGGACCATTGGAGAGGAACACGCCGTCCGGGTTCATCGCCAGAATATCCTCGGCCGGCGTCGTCGCCGGCACCACCGTCACCTTGCACCCGACGCCGGCCAGCAGGCGCAGGATGTTGCGCTTGATGCCGTAGTCGATGGCGACGACGTTGAACTCCGGATCGGTCTGCCGGCCGAAACCTTCATTCCACACCCAGGGCGTCTCGTCCCAGGTGAAGCGCTGGCCCGAGGTCACCATCGGCACCAGGTCCATGCCTTCGAGGCCCGGCCACTCCCGCGCTTCCTTCTTCAACGCGTCGAGGTCGAATTTGCCGTCCTTGGCATGTGCGATCACGCCGTTCGGCATGCCCTTGGAGCGGATCAGCACGGTCAGCGCCCGCGTGTCGATGCCGGAGAGGCCGATGATGCCGCGCGCGCGCAGCCACTGGTCGAGATGGCGGGTGGCGCGGTAGCTCGACGGATCCGAGATCGCCGTGCGCAGGATCACCCCGCGCGCGCCCGGCGTCGCCGCCATGTTCACCGTCTCGATATCCTCGTCGTTGGTGCCGACATTGCCGATATGCGGGAAGGTGAAGGTGATGAGCTGGCCGGCATAAGAGGGATCGGTCAGGATCTCCTCATAGCCGGTCATCGCGGTGTTGAAGCAGACCTCGCCCACGGCGTGGCCTTCGGCACCGAGGCCGAAGCCTTCCAGCACCGTGCCGTCGGCGAGCACGAGGAGCGCGGTCGGTTTGTGGTCCGGCCAGGCGGCGTCAGTATCGATATGTGTCATGAGCGCCCTACATAGTCGCGCGAGCGGCCGGCGTCAAAGCTGGAACGGCTGATTTCACCCGCCATTTTCGGTCGATCGGCATGCGAAACGGTGGGACTGACAGCTGTTCGAGGAGAACAAGTCCGGAACCGAGTTGTGTCCGGGACGTGATGAGCCTAGACCACCCGTCAATGATTTCGAGAGGTTCAGATCATGCTGCGCGACGACATCAACAATGCGGTCAAGGAGGCGATGAAGGCCAAGGACGAGCGCAAGCTCTCGACCTTGCGCATGGTCAACTCGACCTTGAAGAACGCCGATATCGAGGCGCGCGGGCAGGGCAAGCCGCCGCTCGGCGATGGCGAGGTGCTGGCCGTGCTGCAGAAGATGATCAAGCAGCGCCAGGAGGCCGTCGAGCTCTATGACAAGGGTGGCCGCGCCGAGCTTGCAGCCCAGGAGCGCGAGGAGATCGCGGTGATCTCGGCCTATCTGCCGAAGCAGATGTCGGAAGACGAGGTGAAGGCCGCGATCTCTGCCGTTGTCGCCGAGACGGGTGCCTCCGGCATCAAGGACATGGGCAAGGTGATCGGCGCGCTGAAGGCGAAATACGCCGGCCAGATGGACTTTGCCAAAGCCAGCGCGCTGGTGAAGGCCGCGCTGTCAGGCTAGAGCGTTTTCAAGCGAAGTGGATACCGGTTCGCGTCAAGAAAACGCGTCAAGACAAAAAGCTAGAGTCCCGTTCCGATTCAATCGGAACGGGGCTCTAGCTGCGCTCTCCGTTGCCGGCATCGTCATTCACGTCATTGCTCAAGTTGCGCGCGTAATGGGTTGCGCGTGTATTCGGTTGCTCGCGTCGCCTTGCTTGCCTGGCGACGCGAGCTTTTCAGGTATTCTGAAGTGCCCGTGAGCTTTCCCAGGTTTAATGGGAAGGCGCGGAATTTTTCGGCTCCTCGTCCCGTACTTGTCTCAGTGAACCGGTCGTGGAGCCTCTCATGACAAAGCCATCCGTCCTTGTGGCCTTGCCGCTCATCCTGTCGCTCGCCGTCATCCCCGCCGCACGAGCGCAGCCCGCACATTCCGGCTGGCGGACCGCATACGACAGTATCGTCGTGATCCCTCACGGGAGCGCCGAAGAGTATCCGCAAATGCGTGGACCGCGATGGTTGGCGCCACTTCCTGCGGCTCGGTCTCCGGATCTTATGAAGGATCCCTTCGCAGACTTGCATTTCGAGTAGGCACTGACCCGGAAGGGATTGGCGGAGTCTTTTTCCTCCCGGTTTTGAAGCCTGTTCGTCACGTTCAAATTGAAGTTGCACCGCACACGCTGGTAGCCTTTTGCCAAGCAAGAATGGCAGGAGGAAACGGCAATGACGACATCCGTGTCAGGCAAGGTCGATCCCGTGGTGCGTCGCATCACGACAGCCGATATCGCGGAAGCATTGACGGAAGGGCTGCGCGACTTCCAGGCCATGCCGCTCTATGGGCTCAGCTTCGCTCTGATCTATGTGCTAGGCGGCATCGGCATCATGCTCTGCCTCACCGCCTTGGGCCTCGTCTATCTGGCCTACCCGCTGGCGGCGGGGTTTGCATTGATCGGTCCGTTTGTTGCGATCGGTCTCTACGATGTCAGCCGCCGCCGCGAGACTGGCCAGCCGGTGTCTTATGGCGCGATCTGGCGTACCATCACCTCGCGTGCCGAGATCGGCTGGATGGCGTTCGTGACGCTATTCTTATTCGTGATCTGGATGTACCAGGTCCGGCTGCTGATCGCGCTCCTGCTCGGGCTGAACGCCTCGTTCTCGAGCCTTCGGGAGTTCATGAACGTCGTGCTGACCACCCGTGAAGGGCTGCTGTTTCTCGCCCTCGGCAATCTCGATGGCGCGGCGCTGTCCCTGATCCTGTTCTCGTTGACCGTGGTGTCGTTCCCTCTCCTTCTCGAGCGGGAGGTCGACTTCGTCACCGCGATGATCACGAGCGTGCGGGCCGTGGTGACGAGCCCGCTGCCGATGATCGGCTGGGGCCTCGTCATCGTGGTGCTGCTGATCGTGTCGGCTCTGCCTTACTTCCTCGGACTGCTGGTGACGCTGCCTGTGCTCGGCCATGCCACCTGGCACCTTTATCGGCGCATCGTGGCGCCGGTGCCCGGCTCCTGACTCGGCCGGCTTGGTGCACGAACTATCAACGCCTCGGTGTCGCCCCTGCGAACGCAGGGGCCCATAACCACAGGGCAGGGCTTATCGCGAGATGCTCGTGACATCTTTCGTCGTAACAAACTCCTGCCGCGGAGTATGGGTCCCGGATCGCCCTCGCTGCGCTCGGTCGTCCGGGACGACAGCAGTGGATGTTACGGCACTTTGATCCCCAGCTCCTTCAGCGCGGCCAGCATTCTTGCCGGCGGTCCCATCTTCACCTGCAGCGGTTTGCCGGTCTCCAGTAAGCTCTTCAGGCTGGAGAGGATCGCGGGCCAGCCCTGGCGGCCGCCTTCGAGGATGTCGTCCGAGAGCGGCCGGTCGTGCCACTCCGTCATGGTGAGGCGGACGGCGTCGCCAGCGGGTTCGATCTCGTACGACACCAGCGTCGGTCCGAGCTTCTCGATCAGGTCAGGCCAGTTGACATTGAAGGTGAAGGTCAGCTTGCGCGGCGGGTCGCATTCGGCCACTTCACCGCTGATATGCAGTGCGCCATCGGGCGTGCGCACAATGTAGCGGCCGCCGACCTTCCGCTCGATCTCGACGCTGTTGCCGAAGAAATATTGCCTGCTGAACTCAGCCGATGTCAGCGCCTCCCACACCTTCTCAGGCGCGGATGCGATGTAGATCGTGTAGACGGTGGCGGGCTTGAACTTTGCGGTATCCATGGCTCAGAGTCCCTTGGTGCCGAGGGCCGACAGTGGAATCGCTAGAGCATTGCCCGTTTCCAGCAGGCTCTTCAGGCTGGACAGGATCGCCGGCCAGCCGTTCGAAATTGCATTCAGCAACTCCTGTGCGCCGTCAAAGCCTTCATGGGTCAGCGTCAGCTTGACGAGTTTGCCGTGTGGCTCGAGCGTGAACACCACCTTGGTCGGCCGCTCGTTGCGAAACTCCTGTTTAAGCACGTGCTGGAATGTGTAGGAGAGGCGGCGCGGCGGATCATATTCGAGGATCTCACCGACATCACTGGTCGTGCCATCCATGACCAGCGCGAAGGGTGAGCCGACCCGCCAGTCGGAGCGCAGCTCGGTGCCGAACCAATAGGCCTTCGAGAACTCGCTCGATGTCAGCGCCTGCCAAAGCTTGTCCGGCGTGGTTTCGATGTAGGTGACGTAGACGAATTCCGGCTTAGTCATCGCGCTTCTCCAATTGCCGTTTCAATTCACTGAGCGCTGCGAGCCTGCCGCGCTCGAATTTCTTGATCCAGCGCTCGCCGATCTCGTGGATCGGGACCGGGTTGAGATAGTGCAGCTTCTCGCGGCCATGCCTGATCGTCGTGACCAGATTGGCCGCTTCCAGAATCGCAAGATGCTTGGTCACGGCCTGTCGCGTCATGTCGAGGCCGTCGCAGAGTTCATTCAGGGTCTGGCCATTACGGGCATGAAGCCTGTCCAGCAGCGAGCGCCGCGATGCGTCCGCCAGCGCTTTGAAGACCTCATCCATGCGCTCAATGATAGGCAACCATTTGGTTGCATGTCAAGAGCGTGTGTTCGAGGCCGCCCTTGCGCGTGTTAGGTTCCGATCGCGCCGGCGCGGAGATCGGCGGACAAAACAGTTGGGGTGGATGGAAATGGGTGGTCGTATTGGGTGGGCTGTGGTTCTTAGTTCGGTTCTTGCGCTGGAAGCGCTCGCAATGCGGACGGGGCACACGCAGCAGGTGATCGGTGCACCGCCGGAAGCTTCCAACATGAAGCTGGTCGGGATGAGCGATCTGCAGGCGCGCAGCGCCTATCAGCCGACCATCCATCATCAGGGCGATCGCTGGATCGCCTATATCGGCCACCACGGCGGCACCGACGCTACTCCCGATCCGCTCAATCCAATGACGGGCAAGGCCGAGCCGAACGGCACGTCGATCGTCGACGTCACTGACCCCGCGCATCCCCGATATCTGCATCACATTCCCGGACAGGAGGGAAAATACGAATCCGGCGGCGCGCAGATGGTGCGGATCTGCGACGGCAAGTCGTTGCCAAAGGGCGATCCCAGCGCGGTCTACATGCTCCGCACCTTCGGCAGCGAGGCGCATGAAATCTGGAATGTCGCCAATCCGGAGAACCCGGTGCTGGTGACGCGCATTGGCGGACTGAAGGACACGCATAAGAGCTGGTGGGAATGCGACACCGGCATCGCCTTCCTGGTGTCGGGTGCGCCGGATTGGCGCGTGCGGCGCATGACGCAGGTCTTTGACCTCAGCGACCCCGCGCATCCCGTGAAGATCAGGGATTTCGGCCTGCCGGGACAGGAGCCCGGCGCCACCGGTGCGGTGCCGACGGAACTGCACGGGCCGATCTCACTGGGTCCGCAGGCCAACCGAATCTATTTCGGCTACGGCACCGACAAGGGCGGCATCCTGCAGATCGTCGACCGCGACAAGCTGTTGAACGGTCCGAAGGAGCCGACGCCGGACAATCTGCGCTATCCTGAGATCGCACGCCTGCCGATGTCCGCCTTCAACGGCGCACACACGGTGTTTCCGATGATGCACATGCCGATTGCCGAATATGCCAAGGACAAAGACGGCAAGACGCGGGACATCGTGATGATCGTCGACGAGGCGATCCAGAACGAATGCGGCGAGCCGCGGCAGATGGTCTGGTTTGCCGACGTCACCACCGAGGCGCGTCCGATGATGATCTCGAGCTACACCGTGCCGGAGGAGAGCGGGCACTTCTGCGCGCGCGGCGGCCGCTTCGGCTCACACTCCTCGAACGAGAGCATGGCGCCGGTGTTCTACAAGAAGCTGGCCTTCATCGCCTTCTTCAATGCCGGCGTGCGCGCGCTCGACATCCGCGATCCCTATCATCCCAACGAAGTCGGCTATTTCATTCCATCGATTACTGCGAATACCGACAAGCGCTGCGTCGGTGAGGGCGAGGAGCACTGCAAGATCGCGATCCAGACCAACAATGTCGAGACCGATGAGCGCGGCTATATCTATGCCGTCGACCGTGCTAACACCGGCCTGCACATTCTGGAATTGACCGGAGAGGCGCGCAGCATCTCCGGTCTGCCATGATGTGAGCTCCGAGTCACTGCAAAGGAACCATGCCGCGCTTCAAGCCGCTTCTGATGATTGCTCTGCTTGCGATCAGCGCCATCTGGGCGGTGACCGTGTTCCAGATGGTGCAGTCGCGCGCCGAGCGCCGCGAAGATCTCGGCGCGCAAAAGCTCGGCTGGCGCGAGATTGCCTGGCCGTTCCCGCGCGACGGCTGGCCGGCGGGGCGTGCGTTCCGCTGCCAGCAGGCTGCCTGTGTCGAGGGCAGCGAGATCTATGTCCGCGCCAAGCTCGGCTTCTGCAATTGCGACACCGGAGTCGCCGACGATGACGAGGTCGATCGCGTCGCCGATCTCGACCTGATCAGTCCGCGCTTTACGGCGCGTGCAGCTGGCCAAGTGGTTCGCGTCGCAGACCTCGCTGGGCGCTCGCGCAGCTACGATCTCGATGTTGCCGACGCACGCCGCGGCGCGATCGGCTTCGCATTGTCGCATCGCTGCGACCTGATGGTCGCCGTGGTGCAGGGCAGGGCCGCTGAGCCGCTGGTGCAACATGCCGCACAACAATTTTTGCAGTCACCCGACGTGCAGCGCTGGATGATGGCGGCGCTGGGAAGCGGGAAGTAGCGTGGGCTTTTCATCTTTCCTCGCCTGCGACGTACTGTTGTATGGCCGTTCTCTTCGCGACCCTCTCCACGAACGTCGCAAGCGGCCTTTCTTCCTTCTCCCCTTGTGGGAGAAGGTGGCGCGAAGCGCCGGATGAGGGGTCTTTCTCCGCGGAGACAGACCCCTCACCCGCCTCGCTTCGCTCGGCACCCTCTCCTACAAGGGGAGAAGGTACAGTTGCGCAAGCCGTTAGAGGCGAGGCTTTCTCTCACGCGTAAGCCGTGCATTAATGCCGGCATCATCACGCGTATCGAGCCCGCATCATGTCCCTGCAAGCCTATCTCGCCTTCGTCGCCGCCTGCATTGCGCTGGCGCTGCTGCCCGGACCAGTGGTCACGCTGCTCATCGCCAACGGGCTGCGTCACGGCACCCGCGCCGCGCTGATCAACATCGCGGGCGTGCAGACCGGGCTTGCGATCGCGATCGGCATCGTCGCTGTTGGGCTGACCTCGCTGATGGCGACGATGGGTTACTGGTTCGAATGGGTGCGGCTGCTCGGCGCGGCCTATCTGGTCTGGCTCGGAATCAAGCTGATCCGCTCACCGGTGGAAGGCATTGCCGCGGATGATGCTCCGCCGCCACCTCCGCGCGGCGGCTTCTTCCTGCAGGGCCTGTTGGTGCTGCTGTCGAATCCCAAGGTGTTGGTGTTCTTCGGCGCCTTCCTGCCGCAGTTCATGGACATGAGCCGCGATCACGTCCCGCAGGTCGCGCTGCTCGGCGTCACCTTCATGGTGATCGCGGCGCTGACGGACGGGGTCTATGCACTGCTTGCCGGCCGGGCGCGAAAACTGTTCTCGGCACGCCGCACCCGGCTGGTCTCGCGCATCTCCGGCGGCTTCATGATCGGCGGTGGCCTCTGGCTCGCACTGACACGGACGCGGTAGCTCTGTTCGGCTGTTAGTCACGCCGTCATTGCGAGCGAAGCGAAGCAATCCAGAATCAGCAAGAAGATCTGGATTGCTTCGTCGCCTTCGGCTCCCGCAATGGCGGAATCACGAGTTCGGTAGAATGGTTGCTGAGTTCAAACCGTGATCGTCCCGCTCACGCAGGTCGTGACGTCGCCGCCGATCCAGATCGTCTCGCCATCCTTGGCGACATGGACGCGGCCGGCGCGGCCGAGCGCGGTGCCCTGAGCCGCCACATATCGGCTCGGAGCAATCCCGGCCCCGATCAGCCACTGCGCCAGGCTCGCATTGAGGCTGCCGGTGACCGGATCCTCGCCGCCGCTCCACATGAAGCCGCGCACCTCGAAATCCGCATCGGTGCCGTCGCGCGCCTTGTCGCAGGGCGCTACCACGCCGAGCGGCTGGTTGCCCTGCAGTGCGGTCGCATCGAAGCGCAGGCCAAGCAGCTCGCTGCGTGAGCGCAGCATCACCGCCACCCAGCCGGGACCGTTGTCGACCCACTGCGCACGGACGATCGCATCCGTCGTGATGCCGAGCGCCTGCGCGATGCGCGCCAGCAGATCGGGGGCGACCTCGCCGGAGCGGCGCTGGGGCGGAGCTGCGAACGCAAGCCGGGCTCCATCGCGCTTGATCCGCACCAGGCCGGCGCCGCATTCCTGCACGACGTGCTCGGATTTCGGCCGGCCACCGAGCCCGAGCCAGACATGGCACGAGCCGAGCGTCGGATGGCCTGCGAACGGCAGCTCGCGATGCGGCGTAAAGATGCGGACGCGATAGTCGGCTGTGGCATCGCTCGGGCGCTGCAGGAACGTCGTCTCCGAGAGATTGGTCCAGTTGGCGATCGCCTGCATCATCGCGTCGTCGAGGCCGTCGGCCTCGGCGATCACCGCCAGCGGATTGCCTTTGAACGGCGTCGCCGAAAACACATCGACCTGGCGGAATGGAACGTTGCGCATGCGGTCTTCCTCCTCAATCGATCTTCAATCGCGCCAGAACGGCTTTGTCATTTCGCGTCGGACCATTTCAGGATCGAGCCCGCAATCGCGCATCTGCGCAAGGTCGAGCGTCTTGAGCTCGGCGCGCCAGAACAGCCGCTGCAGCCAAAGCAGCGGCGGGCGCACCTGCCGGATCGTTCCGTTCTTGGTGATGATCTTGGTCGTCGTCTTGGCCAGCCGCAGCGCCGCCAGGCGTGCGGCCGGCATATGGGAGATAGTCGTCGCCATTGCTCTTCGGCCTTTTCAAGTTGGATCAGAGCAATGACTCAGTGCAAATATGAGAGCAATGGAAACATTGATCTCGGTGCAATATAGGGTGACCGCCCGATGAACGGCGCCGGTTTCCTCCAGGGGACGACCGGGACTTGCGAGTGCGGCTCGCATCCAAATCGGATGCCGGATCGCTTCGCTTCGCGTGCCATGCCGGTTATAGACCGGTCATGACCTCCGATCTCCTGTTCGTCTACGGCACCTTGATGCGCGGCTTCGACCATCCGATGGCGCGGCTGCTCGCCGCCAATGCCGACTTCATCGGTGAGGCAAGCAGCCAGGGCCGGCTCTATCTGGTGAAGCATTATCCCGGCCTCGTGCTCACGGGCGACGCCGCCGACATCGTCCATGGCGAGCTGTTTCGTCTGCGCGAGGTCGATGCGATGCTGCGCGAATTCGACATGTACGAGGCCTGCGGCGAGGGTTTTCCCGAGCCGACGGAGTATGTCCGCCGCCAGCTCGCGGTCACGCTCGCCGACGGCTCGGTCCGCGACGCCTGGACCTATCTCTACAATTGGCCGGTCGACGGCCTGCCGCGCATCGCCTCGGGGCGGTTTCTGGAGCATTGATCTGGAGTGAACGACGGCGGCGTCCTCCGACGTGGAAGCAGACCTAGCCTGTGCAAAGCTCGGAAAACGCGGATAAGCCTGGACGATTTTGACGAACTCAAAATTTCTTTGATTCGCCCCTATATTCCTGTCCGATTGCTGCCGGCTTCACAGCCGCCTCGCCGGAACCCGCGCACCGCCCCATGGCCCGCTTCACCACCGAATTCCTCGACGAGCTGCGTGCCCGGCTTCCGGTCTCGGATGTCGTGGGCAAGCGCGTCAAGCTGAAGAAATCCGGGCGTGAGTGGAAGGGGCTGTCCCCGTTCCAGCAGGAGAAGACGCCGTCCTTCTACGTCAATGACCAGAAGGGTTTTTACCACGACTTCTCCTCCGGCAAGCACGGCAACATCTTCGATTTCATCATGGAGACCGAGGGCTGCTCGTTCCCGGAGGCGGTCGAGCGGCTGGCCGGCATGGCGGGCCTCGCGCTGCCGGTGGCGAGCCCGGACGTCGCGCGGCAGGAAAAGCACCGCAAGACGCTGCATGACGTGATGGAGCTGGCGGCGACCTTCTTCGCCGATACGCTCGCCTCGCGTGTCGGCGCCAAGGCGCGCGGCTACCTCGCCGATCGTGCACTCAGTCCGCAGACGCAGCTTCAGTTCCGGCTTGGCTATGCACCGCCGGATCGTTTTGCGCTGAAGGAGCATCTCGGCAAGCACGGCGTGCCGGTCGCCGACATGGTCGAGACGGGCCTTCTGATCGGCGGCGACGATATCCCGGTGCCTTACGACCGCTTCCGCGACCGCGTGATGTTTCCGATCACCGACATCAGAGGCCGCGTCATCGCTTTCGGCGGCCGTGCGCTGGAGAAGGACGTGCCGGCGAAGTACCTCAACTCGCCGGAGACGCCGCTCTTTCACAAGGGCGACAATCTCTACAACTTCGCCACCGCGCGCCAGGCTGCGCACAACGGCGCGCCCCTCATCGTGGTCGAAGGCTATGTCGATGTGATCGCGATGGTCACCGCGGGCTTTGCAGGCAGCGTCGCGCCGCTCGGCACGGCGCTGACCGAGAACCAGCTGGCGCTGCTGTGGAAGATGGTCGACGAGCCGATCCTCTGCTTCGACGGCGACCGCGCCGGACAGAAGGCGGCCTATCGCGCCGCTGATCTCGCCCTGCCGCACCTCAAGCCCGGCAAGAGCCTGCGCTTTGCGCTGCTGCCCGAAGGGCAGGACCCTGACGATCTCGTCCGCTCCGGTGGCCGCGGCGCGGTCGAGGAGGTGCTGGGCGTGGCCAAGCCGCTCGCCGAACTGATCTGGGCGCGCGAGATCGAGGGCGGCAGCTTCACCACGCCCGAGCGCCGCGCGGCGCTGGAGGCCCGGATCGGGGAACTCACAAACGGCATCCGCGACGAGGTGGTGCGGCGCTATTACCGGCAGGACCTCTCCGAGCGCCTCGCCCGCGCCTTCGCCCCGGAAGGCGGGCGCGGCTACGGCCGGGCGGGCCGCGAATCAGGGCGCGGATTTGCGCCCCGCGGGCCAGGTCCCGGCCGGTTATCCACAGGGGGCGGGGGCGGATTCCGGCGCGGTGCACCGCCATCCACAGGCGCCGCGCTTGGCCGCGGACCCTACCAGGCGGCGAGTCCGCAGCTCGCTTTGAGCCCGATCATGCGCGGCCAGCGCAGCGCCATCTCGCGCCGCGAAGCGCTAATCCTGCTCTCGCTGATCAACCATCCCTGGCTGCTGCATGACCATCTGGAGGAGGTCGCCGCGCTCGAGCTGGCCCATCCCGAGGCGCACAAGCTGCGCGCCGCCATCATCGCCGCCTTCGCCCATGACCACCATCATTCGCCGGATCCCGAGGAGCAGGCCGAGAAGATGCGCGCCGATTTGGAGGCAGGCGGGTTTTCCGAGCTTCTTCAACGGGTTGAGCGGGCGATCACGACGGACGCGGTGTGGGCGGCGAAATCCGGCGCGGCGCGCGAGGATGTTCTTTCCACCTGGCATCAACTGGTTGCCTTGCATCGGCAATGGCACTCATTACTTAGGGAGCTGAAGGATGCCGAGCTGGCGCTTGGCGACGAGCCGAGCGACGCCAATCTGGGCTGGCTCCGTGACGTCAAGGCCAGGATGGCGGAGGTGGACGGCACCGAGGCGCTGATCGAAGGGTTCGGCCAATTGTCCGGTCGGTTCCAGAAATCGGTCTGAAGCACGTTCGCGCCTGAAGGCGCCGGCCAGTTCCCGGCGTTACGGAAAAGACTCGCCAAATCCATGGTTTGGCTGCAAAAACAGGGTTAAGCGAAGTTTAAGGGGTCCGGAGCATTTTCAGCCGCGAGAGGGTCGCTGGAGCCGTCGGAGGCAGCGTCACATCCCGGGGATCGCCCATAGCAGGGCACCTCAAAGGATTCGCTATCCGATTGCGCAAACCGGTATCGCTTTTGCAAGCACTTCCGTGCAGAAAAGCGCACCGGGCCGGGGACGAAACCAGCGACAGGGATTTAAGGGGTGGCGATGTTAAAACTGCGCCGCCCTTTCTCGCGTCGTCAACAGTGTGAGTAGAGCAAGCGGGTGCTGCGCTGCCAGGGTGCAGATTGCCACAGGCAGAAGCGGGCGCGTTTCGGGAGCAATGAATGGCCACGAAGGCAAAGACGCTGCAGGTGAAAGACAAGGAAAAGGACGACAAGGCCGCGGACGCTCCCGAGAAGGACGCCGCCGACGCCCCCTCGCCGTTGCTGGACCTGTCGGACGCGGCCGTCAAGAAGATGATCAAGCAGGCCAAGAAGCGCGGCTTCGTGACCTTCGATCAGCTCAACGAGGTGCTGCCGTCCGATACGACCTCGCCTGAGCAGATCGAGGACATCATGTCGATGCTCTCGGACATGGGCATCAACGTCACCGAGGCCGAGGACGCCGAGGAGGCCGACGAGAAGGACGACAGCGACGACGAGACCGACAACGAACTCGTCGAGATCACGCAGAAGGCCGTCACCGAGGTCAAGAAGTCCGAGCCGGGCGAGCGCACGGATGATCCCGTACGCATGTATCTGCGCGAGATGGGCACGGTCGAATTGCTCTCGCGCGAGGGCGAGATCGCGATCGCCAAGCGCATCGAGGCCGGCCGCGAGGCGATGATCGCGGGCCTTTGCGAAAGCCCGCTGACCTTCCAGGCCATCATCATCTGGCGCGATGAGCTCAACGAAGGCAAGATCTTCCTTCGCGACATCATCGATCTCGAAGCCACCTATGCCGGTCCCGAGGCCAAGGGCGGCATCAATCCGCAGATCGCGGCGCCTGTCGCCGGCGAGGCCAATGGTGACGGCAGCGAGGCCGTGGCGTCAGTCGCGCCCGCCCATGTCGCGCCTCCGGCGGCGCCGCCGCAGCCGACCCCGTTCCGCGCCCAGCCGGCACCGGCCGGCGAGGTCGAGGAGAAGGATCCCGGCGAGGCCGCGGCCGAAGCCGATATGGACGACGACGAGTTCGAGAACCAGATGTCGCTCGCGGCCATCGAGGCCGAGCTGAAGCCGAAGGTGGTCGAGACCTTCGACAAGATCGCCTCCGAGTACAAGAAGCTGCGCCGCCTGCAGGAGCAGGACATCGCCAACCAGCTTCAGAGCGAGTCGCTGTCGCCCTCGCAGGAGCGCAAGTACAAGAAGCTGAAGGACGAGATCATCGTCGAGGTGAAGTCGCTGCGCCTCAACCAGGCCCGCATCGACTCGCTGGTCGAGCAGCTCTACGACATCAACAAGAAGCTGGTCTCGTTCGAGAGCCGCTTGATGCGGCTTGCCGACAGCCATGGCGTGGCGCGCGAGGATTTCCTGCGCAACTACCAGGGCTCGGAGCTCGATCCGCGCTGGCTCAACCGGGTGTCGAAGCTTTCGGCCAAGGGCTGGAAGAACTTCGTCCATCACGAGAAGGACCGCATCAAGGACCTGCGCCACGAGGTGCAGTCGCTGGCGGCGCTCACCGGTCTTGAGATCGTCGAGTTCCGCAAGATCGTGCACAGCGTGCAGAAGGGCGAGCGCGAGGCCCGTCAGGCCAAGAAGGAGATGGTGGAAGCCAACCTCCGGCTCGTGATCTCGATCGCCAAGAAGTACACCAACCGCGGCCTGCAGTTCCTCGACCTGATCCAGGAAGGCAACATCGGCCTGATGAAGGCGGTCGATAAGTTCGAGTATCGCCGCGGCTACAAGTTCTCGACCTACGCCACCTGGTGGATCCGGCAGGCGATCACCCGTTCGATCGCCGACCAGGCTCGCACCATCCGCATCCCCGTGCACATGATCGAGACGATCAACAAGATCGTGCGCACCTCGCGCCAGATGCTCAACGAGATCGGCCGCGAGCCGACCCCGGAGGAGCTGGCCGAGAAGCTCGGCATGCCCCTGGAGAAGGTGCGCAAGGTCCTCAAGATCGCCAAGGAGCCGCTGTCGCTCGAGACGCCCGTGGGCGACGAGGAAGACAGCCATCTCGGCGACTTCATCGAGGACAAGAACGCAATCCTGCCCATTGACGCGGCGATCCAGTCCAACCTGCGCGAGACAACCACGCGCGTGCTGGCCTCGCTCACGCCGCGCGAAGAGCGCGTCCTGCGCATGCGCTTCGGCATCGGCATGAACACCGACCACACCCTCGAAGAGGTCGGCCAGCAGTTCTCGGTCACGCGCGAGCGCATCCGCCAGATCGAAGCCAAGGCGCTGCGCAAGCTGAAGCATCCGTCAAGGTCGCGGAAGCTGCGGAGCTTCTTGGATAATTGATATGACGTAGCCCGGATGAGCGAAGCGACATCCGGGTTTCTCCAAGGTCCCGCATATCGCGGCGCGTGCCCACCATGAAACGTGTGGGTGGGTACGGCGCGCGCAACGACGCCACAAACCGATGCAGCGCGCTCGGCACCTTTGCTCACGCTACGCATCGCCGCCCGTGCCAGGGGTCTGCCCGCATGAACGTCAGCGCTACGGCGTCGTTTTGCCCAACCTGAGTGAGTGAATTCAGTATCCCTTTGTGCTGCGCCATGCAGCGCCCTCTCCCCTTGTGGGAGAGGGCACCTCCGGCCCATCCACGCGCGCGATCGGGTGAGGGGTATCTTTCCGCGAACGACGCTTGTGGAGGCATACCCCTCACCCGATCGTGCCCCGCCGTGCTTTCCTACATGCCCTCTCCCACAAGGGGAGAGGGCGCATTCATTTGCACCGCGCCTCATCTCACCCATGTTCAATCGCCTAGAAGACGCGTTGAATGATGGCTACGACATGGAGGCTGCGAGTTCTACCCCGCTGATCCGCTCGTCGCCGTAGTTGCCGAGCGGATCGTGTCCGCAGTTGTCCGCATTGCTCCGGGAGAAGGCCGAATTTTCCGCTGACGTGACGTGGGAAGCTACTGCTACGCGTTAGGTCTTCCGCCGGTTCAGCCTTCCCATGCAGAACGATAGACGTCCGTCATCCTCTTCGAACAAAAGCCGAAGTGCCGCCGCGATCTGGCCGCCCTTGCGCCCCTTCATTGCCGCCGAGGCGCGGCTCTCCGCGCGTGCGGCTACGAGGCCCTGGACCTCGGCCGTCTACGAATTCCTCCGCTTCGGCGTGAAGCAAGGATGGGCGTGCCTGTTCGGCGGCATCGCGGTCGCGCTGATGCTGCTGACCTGGAAATTCTATCCGGCGCACGCGCCGCTCGCGCGTTACGACTTTCTCTTCCTCTGCATGCTCGGCGTCCAGGCGGTGCTGCTAGCCACGCGGCTGGAGACGTGGGAGGAGGCCAAGGTCATCCTGGTCTATCACCTTGTCGGCACCGCGATGGAGCTGTTCAAGACCGCGACCGGCTCCTGGATCTATCCGGAGCCGAGCCTGATCCGGCTTGGCGGCGTGCCGCTGTTCTCGGGCTTCATGTATTCCTGCATCGGCAGCTATCTCTGCCGGGTCTGGCGGCTGTTCGATTTCCGCTTCACCGATCATCCGCAGCGCCGCTGGCTGATCGCTTTAAGCGCGGTGATCTACCTCAACTTCTTCCTCGACCATTACGGCGTCGATCTGCGCCTTACGCTGTTCGTGCTGGCGGCGCTGCTGATCGGACCTGCCACCGTTCATTTCAGGGTCTGGCGCGTGTACCGGTCGATGCCGCTGCTGCTCGGCCTGGTGCTGGTCTCGCTGTTCATCTGGCTGTCGGAGAACATCGGCACCTTCACCCGGGTCTGGCTCTATCCGTCTCAGAGCCAGGGCTGGGCAATGGTCTCGTTCGCCAAGCTCGGCTCGTGGTTTCTGCTCCTGATCATCAGCTACACGCTGGTCAGCCTGATCAACCGGCCGAAGGCGATGGAGGTACGGTCGATCGCGGCCGAGCCGGAGCGGGAGGCGGCATAATGGGCCGATCGTAGCAGGCGGAGCCAGGATGAGCGAAGCGACATCCGGGACTTCGATACGTGCAACACCGGATATCGCGAACGCTCATCCGGGCTGCGGGAATGTCGAGACGCGCTACTTCTTCTTCGCGCCGACGCGGGCAATGCTCTTGATGGCGAGCACTGGGCGGCCGGACTTTTCCGCGATCTCGCGGTCCTGCTCCATGATGTAGCCTCTCGCCGGCTCGTCGCCGTCGAGGCCACCGAGCAGCTCGGCGGGCACGCGCCGGTTCGATTTCTGGGAGCCGTCCTCGTAGACGACGTTGAAGAAGGCGAATTCGCCTTTCGGATTGGTTCCTGGCTTCTTGGGCATGGTGGGCTTTTCCGCGATCTCGGACGCGGCGTCAACGACAGTGAACGCCGGCCTGCTCGCCAAATTCGCTGAATGAGATGGTTGAGCGCGCAAGCGGGCCAAGCGGCCGCTGCCGAGCGGCGAGCCCCCTTCGCGATCTTCACTGCATATGGTGGGCATGCCGTGCTTTGCCACCCTGTGAGGGCAATCGAACTCCTCGATTTTGCCGGATGGGCGTGCCTTGATGCGCCGAATTCCATGTCAGGTTGATGAATACATGCCGATGCCGCAGCTGACCGTCTGGTACAACACGCGCTGCCCGGTGTGCGATGCCGGGATCGACTGGCAGCGCAACAAACTCCTGGCACTCGTGCGCTCGGGCCGGGTCGCCTTCAAGGACATCAACGAGCAGCCGGAGGCCCTGAGCACCTATGGCGCCTGCCTCGACGATGTCAGGCGCCGGCTGCACGCGACCGACGAGGAGGGCAGGCTGATTGTCGGCGCCGATGTCGCGCTGCTGCTCTGGAAGCTGACGCCGGGCCAGGGCTGGCTGGCGAAGCTGCTCGGCAACCCTCTGATACGGCCAATGACGCGCTTCGGCTACGACCGCTTCGCGGATGTGCTGTTCGCATGGAATAGGTGGAAGGGCCATTGGTGACGGCGGGTGCCCTACGCTGTCTCCAATGGCATTTCGTTGTGGAAGCAAGGCGAGATCAGTTGGTCACGCGCAAGAAAAACCGCGTCGGCGTCTTGCCCCCTTTTCCGCTCGCAAAGCGGAAGTGTGGCTTGGGCTGCTGATTATCGGCAATAACCATCTCGTCCTGATTAAGCACATTGAGAACCAGATAGATGTGATCCTGACCATGGTGAGCCGTCCGCCCGCATGTCGACCCCACGTCGCCGACCTGCTGTTTTCCAAGTTCGATCAATTGCCACCCTCTCTCCTTTAGCACGTTGCCTAACGCGAGTGCCGTGTACGTGTTCTTGACGTTGAGTCCGGCTTCTTGGAGCAGGACAGACAACGTAATGGCACACCCATCCTTGGGGTAAATCTCGCCATCATATTCCAACAGTCGAGCGGCTGCGACATGCTGCGCCGCGAGCAACCTATTGGGGTCCGAAGCGATCGCAACGAGATGGGGAATGAACTCGCTATCGTTTTGCATGCAAAAATCCTCTTAGTTGAAATAAGAACTAAAACAATCCTAGATTACTCCCTGGACCCTGCCTTGTAAACGGCATGCGTCCTGTCGTTAGTTGCCGTTCAAAATGCGCAGGTAATAACTAACCGTTGCAACACGACTGAGGGGGCGTTTGCGCGTGGCCGTTATTTCGTACGCTATGGTCGCTTCGCGGATTTGCTATTCGCCTGGTACACTTGCGGCGGTGCTGGTGAGTAGAATGCTAAGATGCGCCACCGGCTCACTGTTCACCTCTCTCCGATGTAGAAGAGGTCCGATTGCACCATTAGATGCAAGCCGGTTGATGGGCGGGTGCCCTCGACGGATCTGAACCCGTCACCCGGCCTCTCAATGGCGGAGAGCGCGCCTGTCTTGTGGCAGAACAAATACAAGCTCGCGCGCTTTATCGCGCGTTATGGCCCCTTTACTCTCGCCATCGCCGTCTCGCTCTGCGCCGGCGTCCCGCTGCGCGGGCGCCGGCTCTCGTCGCGTCGGCCGAGCGCCATGATCGCGGTGCCCATCGCGGCGGAGCCGAAGGTGATGAAGAACGACATCAAGAGCAGCGCCAGCGCGACGCCGGGCGAGCGGTCATCGACGATCAGGTGACGCAGGCCGCCGGGATCGAGCGCCAGCAGGCCGCCGACGATCAGCGCCGCGACGCAGAGGCCAGCCGCCAGATTGATCGCGCGCAGCCGCAGCAGCGGCAGCCGCAACAGGCCGCGGCGCTTCCGTGTTTTCATCTGCATCGCAGCTCGCCTGTCATCGCCGGCAGAAGACTACGCCGCTTCGCCTTCGGCCACGCCGTGCTGCTTGGCGATCACGTTCTGCCACAGGCTCGCGATCGCGCGCTGGGTCTCGGGAGTGACGAGGCAGTGGCCGACATTGTCGAAGCCGCAGAAGCGCGCGGACGGATCATGTTTGATCTCGGCCAGTGCCTGGTTGATCATCTCGAGGCAGGCCATCACCTGGCTGATGTTCTGCAGCCGCGTATGATGCAGGATATCGATTAGGCGGAACATCATCACCGGAGGCTGTCCGAACGCGATGCCGGGACGGCTGAACTCGAACAGCACGTTGACCGCCGGCAGCACGCCCTGGACCTGCATCAGCACGCGCGCGGCATCGTCGATCGTCATGGCAACGAGATGAGTACTTTGCGGCGGCAGGCTCGGCGTCGGCGGCGTCTCCGCCCCAAGTCCAAGACCCGATAACACCTGGTGCTCGATCCAGCGCCGCACGTCCGGCGGCGCATTGCGGATATCCTCGGCGGACAGCGTAATTCCGATCATGGCGTCGTCTCCTCTCACCCCGGCAATCTAGGTGGGGCGGTCGATCTCGGCTTGACCAGGATCAAATGTATCAACCGGGCTCTGCGATCCTCGCCGTTTTTGACGGCGCCGTTGCGGCCATGGCATGATCTGCGCCATCTATGGTCACCCAAGAAGGATATTGCATGCTGATTCGTCGTCTGGCTGTGTTGCTCGCGGTCTCTCTTGCGGCAAGCTCCGCGCAGGCCGCCCGCTGTGGCGGCGATTTCAATTCGTTCATTTCGAGCTTCTCCGCGGAGGCGCAACAGGCCGGCATCTCGCCCAGCGTGGTATCGAGCGCGCTCGGCGGCGTCAGCGTCGATCCCGGCGTGCTCGCCTTCGACCGTCGCCAGCGCTACACCTTCACCAAGACATTCGAGCAGTATGTTTCGACCCGCGTCGGCTCGGGCCGCATCAATGGCGGCCGTGCCATGCTGCAGCGTCACGCGGCGCTGTTGTCGCGCATCGAGCAGCAATATGGCGTGCCGCGCCAGATCCTGGTGGCGATCTGGGGACTGGAGACCGATTTCGGCAAGGGCGATATGGGCAAGCTGCCGGTAATCCGCACGCTCGCCACGCTGGCGCACGATTGCCGCCGCTCCGATCTGTTTCAGGGCGAGCTGCTGGCGGCGCTGAAGATCGTCCAGCGCGGCGACCTGCCTCTGCGCGACCTGATCGGCGCCTATGCCGGCGAGATCGGGCAGACGCAGTTCCTACCGTCGTCCTACATCAAATACGGCGTCGATTTCGACGGCGACGGCCGTGTCGATCTGCGCCACAGCGTGCCCGACGTCTTGGCCTCCACGGCGAACCTGTTGCACACCAACGGCTTCAAGATGGGCGGCTCCTACGAAGAGGGCAGCGAGAATTTCGAGGCGATGCGCGAGTGGAATCACGCGGTGATCTATCGCAAGACCATCGCGTATTTTGCTGACAGGTTGATCGGGAGATAGGACGGGTGTCTCCGCATCCTCTGCTGTCATTCCGGGCTCGTGCTACGCGCGCTCCGGAATGACGGCGGAGGAATGAGTGTGCTCCATCCACAACCGTCATTGCGAGCAGCCGTAGGCGACTAAGCATCCAGACTCCTTGCCTCAGCTCTGGATGGCTCAGCGTCGCAGGCGATGACATCGAATACAACAACGCAGTTCGTGACGGTGACCGGCAGACGGTCACCCCTCCTTCACCGCTTTCGCCAACCGCCGTTCCATCACGCGCCAATACGTGCCCGGCAACAACCGCTGCAGCAGGTCCATGAAGCGGGCATCATTGCCGATCAGGATGCGCGGCTCGTTGCGCTCGATGCCCTTGGCGATGCGCAGCGCCGCATCGCGCGGCGAGGTCTTCGCAAGCCTGTCGAATCGCTCGATCGCCTCCACGCGCCGCGCGTTGTCAGTGACGCCGCTGCCCATTCGCGCATTGCGCGCGATCGAGGTTGCCACGCCGCCCGGATGCACCACCGACAGCCTGACCTGGCTCTGCGCGGCCGCGAGCTCATGCCGCAGGCTTTCCGAGAACCCGCGCACCGCGAACTTCGCAGCTGCATAGGCCGATTGTCCGGGTGGTGCGATGATGCCGAAGATCGAGGACAGGTTGACGATATGTGCTTCGCGCATGCGCGACAGATGCGGCAAGAAGGCGCGCGTGCCATGCATGACGCCCCAGAAGTTGATCGCGAACAGCCACTCCATCTCGGCCTGGTCGATCTCGTGGAATTGGCCGAACAGCGCGACGCCGGCATTGTTGATCAGGATGTTCAGCGCCGGATGCGCGGCGCACGCATCTCGCGCGAAGGCGCTGATCGCGGCGGGCTCTGCGACGTCGATGCAGTGCACGGTCACCTTGCTATGCGTGCTTGCGGCGATCTCGGCGGCGACCTCTTTCAGTCCGGCCTGGTCGCGATCGGCCAGCGCCAGATCGCAGCCCCTTGTAGCAAGCTCGATAGCGAGCGCGCGTCCGATGCCCCCCGCCGCTCCCGTCACCGCCGCGCCGGCCCCCCTGATTGTCGTCATTGTTCCTCCCGATGGTTGTCAGAATGCAAATCAGCGTGCACCCAAAAGTTTTCGGAGGTTTTGTGGCACTTTTTTAAATTGGAACCGAACCATCCGAGGGTTCCTTTTTTAACCCACGTTACTGCTGCAACTCGCACCTTTTCGGGAGGCCCCATGGGACAAGCAAAGCCCCTTCGCGCAACGGCGCTGATCGTAGAAGACGATCCAATGCAGCGAGAGATGATGAGCCTCCTGTTGGAGGAGAGTGACTATGACGTGATCAGTTGCGAAAGCGCCGAGGCTGCCGAGCTCGTGTTGAAGCGGAGCGGGGGCCGCGTCCTGCTGCTGATGACCGACGTGCAGCTTGCCGGTCGCATGAACGGCGTGGAGCTGGCGCATATCGCCAAGCAGCGCAACCCGCGCCTCAACGTGGTGGTGACCTCGGGCCGGCCGCCGCCGCAGCCGCTGCCGGAGAATGCCAAGTTCTGGGCGAAGCCATGGGCGCCGCTCGACGTGCTGCGGGAGGCCGAGACCGCGCTGGTCACGAGCCAGTCCGCGGCTGGGCGGCGGGAGTAGGCGGGTGCGGCCGGCTTCCGCCGCCGCGCGCGCCGTGATAGCAGCAAGGCAACACTGATTTTCGCCGGGGGAGCTTGCTGTGATGACCGCATTCCTGCTGACGTCCCTCATCGTCGTGGCCTCGCCCGGCACCGGCGTGCTCTATACGCTCGCGGTGGCGCTGACGCGCGGCGGCCGTGCCAGCATCGCGGCGGCGCTCGGCTGCACGCTCGGCATCATCCCGGCGATGCTGGCTGCGATCTTCGGGCTTGCCGCCGTCCTGCACACCAGCGCGCTGGCGTTCGCGGCGCTGAAATGGTGCGGCGTGCTGTATCTGCTCTATATGTCCTGGCAGACGCTGCGCGAGACCGGCGCGCTTGCCGTCGAGCCGCCGAGCAGGGCGCGCACGAACCGTGAGGTGATTGCGACCGGCTTTCTGATCAACATCCTCAATCCGAAACTGTCGATCTTCTTTCTCGCCTTCCTGCCGCAGTTCATCGCCTTGGACGCGCTGCATCCGCTTAAGGAGATGCTCGTGCTCAGCGCGGCCTTCATGGCGATGACGTTCGTGGTGTTCGTGATCTACGGGATGTTCGCGGCGCGCCTGCGCGAGCGTGTGATCACGAGGCCCCGGGTGATGAACTGGATGCGCCGCGCCTTTGCCGGCGGCTTCGTGCTGCTCGGGGCGCGGCTCGCCCTCACGGAGCGCTGAAGCGGACCCACGCCCTTGCCGCGCCTCGATTTCAGCTGGGAAGGAGAGAGCCGCAGGCGCGGCGAGAGCCCGGGTGAAGCGGTGCCCCACCCGGGAAGCAACACGCTAGTCTAGATTACTTCTTCTTGGCGGCCTTCTTGGTCTTCTTGGCCGTTTTCTTGGTGGCCTTGGCGGCCTTCTTCGCCTTCTTCGCCATTGTGTCCTCTCAAGGAGTGATGGAGTGAAACGCGACTCGAGGCATGCTCTCTCGGACTATATCCTTGCAACATCCTCGAACATCGATCCCAGCAGATTCGCGTCGCGCTGCCTCACCGCACGCCCGCCTGTCACCCCTTTATCCACAAGTGTCTTGCATTCCGGGCGATTTCCGCGCGCGCGAGAGAGCGGCCACATAGGGTTAACGGCGCGCAAACCCGCTCTTCATTGATTCACAACCAAGGCGTGATCTCGCCGGCGCCATTGAGGGTCCGTTAAGCGCGCCGGTCCCATGTTGCCGGCATTTGCAGGGATGATCATGAACCAGACGTTCGGAAACAGAGGGGAGAGGACGACGCGCGTCCTGCTGCTGCGATGCTGAGCGTTCCGACGCTGTGGGTGGTGATTATCTTCAACTTCCTCGCCATGGGCCTGGTCTGGGTCTATGTTACGCGGGCCTATCCGAAGTTCGAGGCGGCGCGCTACTGGGCGGGGGCGTCGCTATGTGCATCGACCGGCGCTTCGATCACGATGCTGCGCGGCGTCATCGAGCCATTCTTCCCGCTGGTGGTCGGCGGCAGCCTGATGGTGTTGGCCTGCTGCCTCGCGGCCGTGGGCGTGCGGCGCTTCTATGACGCGCCGGCCTCTTGGCGCATGCCGGTGGCGGTCACCGCGGCTACCGCCCTGGGGCTTTCTTTCTTTGTCTATGCGGTCGACGATATCGGAATGCGCATTGTCGTCTACTCGATCGGCCAAGCCATCGGGCTGCTTTCGACGTTGAAGCTGATGCTGGGCCGCCATTTCAATCGCACCAATCCCGGCGCGCGGCTGGCCTGCAGCATCGCGATCATGATCCTTGGCCTGCATGTCGTCCGTTCGACCTGCGCGGTGCTGCAGATCGGGGGCCCGCTGACGCTCGCCGATTTCAATGGCCTGCAGACGCTGTTGATGCTGCTCCTGGTCTTTCTGAGCCTGTCGTGGAATTTCGCCTTCCTGCTGATGGCCGTGGACCGGCTGCGCAACGAGGTGGCTGATCTGGCGCTGCTCGATGATCTCACCGGCGTCGGCAATCGGCGCTACCTGATGCAGCGGATGACCGAGGAGTGCGCGCGCTCGGAGCGCTCGGGCGAGGCGTTCGCGCTGCTGGTGATCGATCTCGACGGCTTCAAGACCATCAACGACACCTACGGTCACGCGGCCGGCGACGCCTGTTTGCAGCACTTCACGCTGATGGCGCAGACACGGCTGCGGCCGGGCGACATGCTCGCGCGCGCTGGCGGCGACGAGTTCTGCATCGTGCTGCCGGGGTCAACCTTGCGCGAAGGCGCGATGATCGCAGAGCGCGTGCTGCAGGTCTGCCGCGACGATGCGCAGGCCTGTACCGGCGTCGAGATTCCGATCGCGGTCTCGATCGGCGTCGCGGAGTGGACCCGCGAGGTCGGCGCCTTCCCCGACCGCTTGGTTGCGCTGGCCGATCAGGCCCTTTATGCGGCGAAGAAGGAAGGCAAGAACCGCTACGCGCTCTATGATGGCGCCCCTTCGCTCGCGCCCGGAATCGAGGCGGCGCTCGAGGCCGCATTGTTTGCCGACCAGCGTAGCTCGGCGGAGTAAATCCGGCCCTCCGACGACCAGCGCGGCAACAGAAAAGCCGGCGTTGCCGCCGGCTTCCAGCCATTCAATTCGGCCATCCCTTGCAATTCGGCCATCCCTTGGAGGCCGGTTGCCGCGCTTTAGTGCGCGGCTTCCAGCGCCGCGGCCTCCTGCTTGGCGATGGCGCCCTTGACCGCGGACTGCACCTTCTCGAAGGCGCGGACCTCGATCTGGCGCACGCGCTCGCGGGAGACGCCGAATTCGGCGGCGAGATCCTCGAGCGTCATCGGCTCATCCGCCAGGCGCCGCGCCTCGAAGATGCGGCGTTCGCGCGGGTTGAGCACGCCGATCGCACCGGTCAGCGCCTGCCGGCGATGATCGAACTCCTCGTGCTCGGCCATGATGGCTTCCTGGTTGGGCGAGGTGTCGACCAGCCAGTCCTGCCATTCGCCGGCTTCGCCGTCGTCGCGGATCGGCGCATTCAGCGAGGCGTCGCCGCCGAGGCGGCGGTTCATGTCGACCACGTCCTGATCGGTCACGCCAAGGCGCTTGGCGATCAGCTTAACCTGATCGGGATGCAGGTCGCCCTCATCCAGCGCGGAGATCCGGCTCTTGGCCTTGCGCAGGTTGAAGAAGAGCTTCTTCTGGTTGGCCGTGGTGCCCATCTTGACGAGCGACCAGGATCTCAGAATGTACTCTTGTATCGACGCTTTGATCCACCACATGGCGTAGGTGGCGAGACGAAATCCCTTTTCGGGTTCGAACCGCTTCACCGCCTGCATCAGGCCGACATTGCCTTCCGAGACGACCTCGGAGATCGGCAGGCCATAACCGCGATAACCCATCGCGATCTTGGCCACGAGCCTGAGATGGCTGGTGACGAGTTTTTGCGCTGCGTCGCTGTCGTCATGCTCGCGCCAACGCTTGGCGAGCATGTACTCCTCCTGCGGTTCCAGCATCGGGAACTTACGGATTTCAGCGAGGTAGCGGGCAAGTCCGGATTCTCCGTTGAGAACCGGTAGAGTAGCTGTACGGGCCATTGAGCGCCCTCCAGTGGTTCAGGCCCCCGATAGCGGCGGGCCAGGCAAGACGGTCGCTTTCCTTAAAGCCGGCCGGCTGGCGATGTTCCTGCGCCGGTTATTCGACGCAGGTGCAATATACACGATGTGCCCCCTTCCGTGGAAGGATTGCGGGGGTCACGTCCGCGTGTGCCTGGTATAACCTTTTGGTATAGTTGCTGTTTTCCAACGGGCCTGCGTCATAGCGCCGCTTCCAGGGCCCGGCGGAGGTGGAGCAGGTCTGCAGGCAGATCGGACTCCCAGCGCAGAATCTCCCCGGTCCGGGGATGCTCGATGGCCAACATATAAGCATGCAGAGCCTGCCGGCCAAGGGCGGCGAGCGCGGCCTGCGCCTCGGACGCAAGCTGGTTCGCCTTGGTCTTGAAATGCGGGCCGTAGACGGCATCCCCGAGCAGCGGATGGCCGAGATGGGCGAGATGCACCCGGATCTGGTGGGTGCGTCCGGTCTCCAATCGAAGCGCCAAGAGGCTCGCGACCGGCTTGCCGTCGCGGCCCGAAAACACCTCCTGCACCTCGTAATGCGTGACCGCCTCGCGGCCATGCGGGCGCACCGCCATCTTCTCGCGCGCGTGCGGGTGGCGATCGATCGGTGCGTTGATGGTGCCATGCTGCCGGTGCGGCACGCCCCAGGCAAACGCGAGATAGCCGCGCTCCATCTCGCCGGTCCGGCCGTGATCGGCGAACTGCGCGCTCAGCGATTGGTGGGCGAGGTCGTTCTTGGCGACCACCATCAGCCCGGAGGTGTCCTTGTCGAGCCGGTGCACGATGCCCGGGCGCTTAATGCCACCGATGCCGGACAGGCTCGCGCCGCAATGGGCGATCAGCGCGTTGACCAGCGTCCCGCGCTCGTGGCCGGCGGCCGGATGCACCACGAGGCCGGCCGGCTTGTCGATGACGATGATATCGGCGTCCTCGTGGACGATGATGAGCGGAATATCTTCCGCCTCGGGCTCGGCAGGGGCGGCTTCGGGCACGTCGATTGTGATCGTCTCGCCGCGGCTGACATGATAAGCGGGGTCGCGAACCGCGCCGATGCTGGCTTGGCCCGTGCTGGTTTGGCCGATGCTGCCTTGGCTGATGCTGACTTGGCCCGCCAGGATCAGCGCCTTCAGCCGGGACCGCGACAGTTCCGGCAGCCGCGCCGCGAGCACCCGGTCGAGCCGCGCCGAACCCTCGTCGCCGGCGACGACCACCGTGACCAAGCCTTGAAGATGCGAGCCTGAGATTTCCATGAATGTGACCGTTGCGCCCGAACCATCTCCCGAGCAGGCTCAGCTGATGGCGCGTCTGCGGCGCATGATGATGATTGCGGGCGTGACCACGTCGGTGGCGATCGCGGTCCTGCTGGTTGCCATCGGCTACCGCCTTTTCCGCGGCGAGGGAAGCAGCGCGTCGGGGCCTGACGTCACCGCGGTGCTGCCGAAGGGCGCCCGGGTGGTTTCCACGGCGGCGGCCGGCGACCGGCTGGCGGTGACGTTGGATGTCGGTGGCACCACCGAGCTCCGGACCTTCGATGCGAAAACCTTGAAACCCGTCGGCCGGCTGCGCTTCGCCGTCGAGCCGTAACGGGCGGGTTCGGCGCAGAGTAGCGGTCGCTGCAACCGGCGGTATCATTGTCGGCCGGTTCCGCCTTTGCTTTAAAGCCCCCGGGGAACTCTGGGGTGGGGCGGAATGACTGGATATCTCTATCGCGCATTGAGCCTGCTGGGGGCGGCGCTGCTGCTGGCGGCCTGTGCCGGCTCGGCCGCGCTGGAATCGCAAACCAGCAGCGTGATGCGAAGATGGCGCGACTGTATTCCCTTCGTGAGAAGGGCCTCGTCGGCGCCATGGGCGGCACGGCGGCTACGGCCGAGGTCAAGGTCGACGGTAAGTCCGTCGGTGCGCTCCGCAACGGCTATTATCTTTTCGTCGATCGTCCCGCCGGCGCCCACACGCTGACCGCCGACAACGGGGTGTCGATGGCGTACGAGACCGAGATCCAGGTCGACGCCGGGCAGTTCTATTATTCAACATCGGGTCGCAAGCCTCCGGAGCGCCGGGCCAGGTGCTGCTGAATCAGGCCTATGCGGGCGGCAGCGGCACACCGATGCAGTCGAAATCCTGGTTTGCCGGCGCCATGTCCGGGCTCACGATCTATCGGATGGAGCCCGCCGCGGGCGCCGCGCTGATGGCCCAGCTGCAGGTGCCCTGAGGCGAGGGACGAAAGCCGTTCCGCAACATTGCTGACGAAAATTTCCCCGCCCGTCTTGCGGTGCGCCGATTTCGCGGCTATGCGGTTCACCTCACGCTCCCTTCGTCTAGCGGTTAGGACGCGGCCCTCTCAAGGCTGAAACAGGGGTTCGATTCCCCTAGGGAGCGCCATTCCAGGCGCTTTTCCCCTTCATCTCCGACCTGATGGCGCGGCTTCGCTGCCTCGCGGCGCGTTTTCGCGTCCGAGCTTTGCTCTCGTGGACGCCCTCATGGAGAAGGCGCAGGGAAGGCCGGGTGCAGGCCGCACCCATGGCCCGCCTGCAACAAAGAAAGCAGGCGGCAGTCACCACAGGTACGAGCCGAACATCCGGCCTTCCCTGCGCGATGGTCTTCACGGCTGCTCCGTGCTCTCCCAGGGGACCGGGCTTGCTTGCCCCGTCATCGGCATCGTCGCCGACCAAGACACCAGCGTCGGGGTGTCGGGACCACACGGCTTGACCGTCCGCACAGAATCGTTCGTCCGCACGCATCTTGAGCATGGTCTTGGCCGGAAAACCGCAAACGCACTTTGCGCTTCGCGGCCTTCGGCACCGCAACCATACTCGCGTACTGCGACCCGATGCGGCCACCGCATCCCACGCTCCACGGTCCGTGACGATCGCGAAACGCCCCTCCAGTGAGCGCGAGACGGCGAGGAGGATCGTTCTGATTTGCCCGACGACACAAGCCGGACCGCCCGCGACGGAGTGGCACGACGGGCAATTTGGGCATGGGTGGGATGCGGGGGGCGAGCTATGAATTATTGGCGCGCGGCATCTAGCGTGGTTCTGGTTCTATGTCGTCGCCGCGAAGCAGTAGCCCTTCGTCGATCTTGATCGGGTCTTGATACTGCGGAGTATGAAGAAGCACTTTGAGCACGAAGCGAAGCAAGTCCGATGCGATTAGCCTCTCTCTCGAATTGAGGTCGTCAGCCGGTTCGGCTGCTTTTTTGGAGCGTTTCTTTCTCTGCTCGTGCATGATAGCCGAGCGTGCCTCATAGAGTCGCTTAACCTTCATGGCGATTTCGGACGGCGGATAGGCCGGGTCCGCGCGATGCATTGCGAGGGCGGCAGCGCGAAGGCGAAGTTTGTACGACAGCGATTGGTTCTGATCGTCGCCGAGAAGCACTTCAAGACCGATCGTGCCGTCGAGAATGGCGTCCGCTGCATCGTCACGAGTGAGGCATCCATTCAAACGATTGAACGCAAGCCTAATTGCTTCGCTCTCGCTATTGAGCAAAGCTTCATAAATGTGACGTGCCGCGCCAAGCTCCTCGGCAGTCACCGTCGCGCCCTGTTTCACCCATCCATAATTGTCAAATTCGTTTGGATATCGCCTTAGCGTCGCTCCGTAGACGGGCGTTAAGTTGCAGTAGTAATCCAGTGCCCAACCTCTCGGCGCCCACAATACCTGAGCATATCCCGTGCTAATCCCCGTTGCCACTCTTAGTGCGCCGAAAAAACTGTCGATCGCATCCAAAACATTTGATGAGACCTGGCCCAACGAGCCGTGCACCTCGTCGAAGCTGTTTACATCGAGGGTCCATCCATTGGACACGAACGCATGCGTGGCCGCGCCAACGACCATCTTTACGGCTCCGGATCCAAGCGTATCTATTCGGGCCCGAGCCAATTGCAGCTTCTTCGGAATCCTCGTAATGTAGCTCGTTGTGTTAAGTCGGAAATGACTGACTTCGAAATGAGTCAAGGCGATGGGCACGACGAGGCGGACGGCTAACGGCTTATTGATGGTTCCAAATATCAGGGGCCAGATAACAGCGTGTTGGCTTGCAGGTCCGCTTCGAAACGCTCGATTTACCGAATCTATATTGCTTGCTTTGAACTTGCGCAATTTGGAGTCCGCGGCCTAGGGTCCCTAGGCGTCGATGCAACGCCTCGGCAAAAGCGCGGCCGGTGTGGTCGGCGCGCTACCAAGCAATTGCGGCGCTTGCTCTGGACCCGCAGAGAGGCCAACAGTTGATATTCCTGTTAGGATGCAATCATATTTTGGCGGTCTAAACGATCGCTCGCACAGCGTGCTGGCAGTGCCGGGTGGCTTCGTGTTTGTGATCGCGGCCTGACGAGAAGGACTCGTGTTCAGCATCATCTTCCCGAGTGGTCATCGAGTTCAAGTGTCCATCACTGATCCGACCGTGGACGCTGATAGCATTCTTGTTCGCAGTGTCTCAGATAGAGTGTTCGTTTCTTTCCCGCAGCTTCGAAAAACCGTCGGCCCGATAAGTTTGCTTGAGTATATCGCATGGACCGGAAAGGCGCACCCTTTGCCCCAGATAGACCGAGTGCTTGGCGCCATCACGGATAGATCTGCTCTCCCGCCGCTACGATAGGAGGCGGGCAACACGCAGCAGAATGAGCCCCCGGCCCCAATCCTACTGCAGCCGAACCGGCAAATTCAGCGGCCCGCGAAACCCAAACCCATGCCACCGCACGCCCGCGGGATCCGGCAGCGTCATGTTCGGAAAACGCTCGAACAGCATCGGCAGCAGGATGGCGCCGACGGTGCGGCGGGAGAGGTGGGCGCCGGCGCAATGATGCGGGCCGTTGCCGAAGGCCTGGTGGGGATTGGGGTCGCGCAGCGCGTTGTAGTTCTCGCCGTCGTCGAACAGATCCTCGTCCCGGTTTGCGGAGGCCTGGATCGTCATCACGGTGTCGCCCTTCGGAATCAGGCAGCCGCGAATCTCCGTGTCCTCCATCACGAGGCGTGAGCTCGCCTGGATCGGCGCCACCCAGCGCACCCCTTCCTCGAAGGCGGCGCGCCATCTGTCCTGTTCGCGCACGGCAGCAAGCTGCTCCGGATTGGTCAGGAGGCCGTAGAGGATCGTCAGCAGGGCGTCGCGCGGCTCGTTGATGCCGCCGCCGATCGCGATCTTGATGTTGGCGATGATCTGGCTTTCCGGAATCGGGTTCTTCGCGTTGACCATGAAGGAGAGCGCCGACGAATCCGGTTCAGCCCGCACGCGTTCGGCATTGGCGCGAATGCATCGGTCCATCTCCGCATTGGCGAGGTCAGTCGCGTCGAACGGCCCCGGCGTCCAGCCAAAGTTTCCGGCACCGTCGATCAGGGTCTGCGACCACCGCTGCATGTCCTGGTCGCTCGCGTCCGGAACGCCCATCACTTCAGCGAGAATACGCGCGGCCAGCGGTCCTGCGAGGGCGGGGAAGAGATCGACCACCTCGCCGCGCGGCAGCCGGTCGAGATAATCAGTGGCGAATTTGGTATATAGCGGCTCCCAGACGGCTTCGATCGTTTTCGGCATCAGCGCCGGCATCATCGCCATGCGCTCGGCCCGGTGCTCGTCGTGATCCTTGCGCATCAAGGTATGCGCGAGGAAGGCCCGCTTCATCGGCGTGTTCGGATCGTTGGAAGAGAACAGCGCCGCATTGTCCTTCACATATTTGGTATCAGCCGCTTTCGTGAGGAACGTACGGCCCACCGACTTGACCCGCAACACCGGCGCTTCGCGTCTCAGGCGTCGGTAGATCGGATAGGGATCGCGCGTCAGCTCCGCGATCGTGATGGTCTCGTCCAGGGGAGCCAAGCTCGCGGTCGGCATGGGGCGATCCTGTTGGATACGGGCCAGCGCATGTCTAGCCTGAGGATAGTGGCACGGACGGAGCCGTGCAATCCTGGTCCGATGCGTTGGCAGGACGATCGTCTGTTCTGAACGAATTCTGACCTCGGCGGTTCCGCTACTGGAGCAAGCAGAAGAGCTATTTGCTATTCAGCCACAAAGTTCCTGCGCCATCCGAGCTGTCTAGGAGGCGATCGTTTGTGGCGAGTCAATATCGACCACCGCTGCGCTCTTGTTGTTTGATCCAATCCGACAACGTCCGGGGGGTTGATCCCTGGCTGGGGCGCGATTGTTTCGACGTTGTGGAGAGCTTGCTGCGGATCGTCTTCTCCGGGTACTCGCGCTGACGCGTCGGGGCGTCCGTCGCTGTGGCAGCTCTTGATGGAGCGGCGAGCTTCTCCGCCGCCTCTTTTTCGAGGCGGAGTTTTCGCAGGCGCTCCATCTTTTCGCGTTCGGGGTCGACGGGTGGAGGCGGGAGCTCCCGCTGGCGGGCGGCCTCGGCCGAGATCAGCACGCCAAGGATGGCGCGTTCGCCGAGCGCCTTGCAGGCTTCCAGCCGATGCAGGCCCTCGACCAGCACGAAATGGTCTTTCTCGCGACGGACGAGAATGGCCTCGCGTTGTCCGATGTCCAGGATGCTCTCTGCGATGTCCTCGACGATTTCGGGTTTGAGCGCTTTCCGCTTCTTCTCGGGAACGTGAATTTTTTCGATGGGAAAGCTTTGCGGTTCGGACACAGGCCTTGCTCCGTCAGTTGGCGCTCCCTCGTGATCACGCCCGCTCCAACGGACCGGCCGGAACTTGCAACGAATCCCAAGTCCGGAACGAGGCATCGCGAAGGCATGCAGAAGCCGGTGCGCGCCTCTACAATAGTGACATTGCGCTTCGGGCCGCAAGCGTGGTGATCGGGACCAATGGTGGCGTCCCTTCGTCCGCGATGGGTCCATCGCGAAATCGACGGGGTCGCGATGTCAGCGCCTTGCTTTCAGCACGCGTGGGGCGGATTCGCGGAGCGTCATCCGTCATTCGGCAGGAACGCCCTCCTGGTCGCTTCGATGCGTGATGGGCGGCGCGCGCATGCAAGGCGCATCGCGGCGGATGACGCGGCGCTGATCCGCCCTGCTTGCTGCACGATATCGGTGCCGTCCACCATGCGGTGACCCTGTTCAGCGGCTATTCGGATCGCCTCACGCGCCCTTTGTCCAGCGCGCCATCATGCGGCGAGTCTTCACCATCCCGACTGCGTGCGCCATTTCCATCAGCTTGCGCGCGGCGGCGTCGAGATCGCCGAATGTCCGGGCTCCACGAACACGTCATTGCCAACCCTTAAGGCCGGTGTCAGTCGAATACGCGATAGACCAATCATGTCCGTCCGGCCTTCGGGCCAGTTCCAGACCAGCTCGTGCACCACGTACAAGAGAACCGAGGTGACGGCTGCGAGTGCGGCGGTGTGCCCGGCGGTCGCGATGTGCCCCGTTGTCCAAAAAGAGATCGCAAAAATCTCGGTGGTTCCGATCAGTCGCCAGGTGAGGGCCTTCGCGATCGCCTTGCGCATTGGGATGCTCTCCTCGGTTTTTCCCGTGCTCCGAGTGTCCGGCAGACCCTCATGGGCCGTGCGCCGCGCGCTTCTCGGGAGCCTTCGCGCTGAACATTGAGAATGCCGTCGTCATCGTCGCTGAATGTCGCCGAGGCCGTTGCGCCGCTTCGGCTGGACCCCTCATCAGCGGGTCCACCGGCTGCCCGACTGATCATCATGGTAATCGATAAAATTTTATCGACAATTGAAAGCAATTGTTAAGGTTACCGTGGCCGCGATGGCCATACGAGACCTTCTGCCGAGCGCAAACGCCGAGACCATCTGAGCGGAAAGAACCTGCGTTCGAGCGCGACGGCCGGACCTGAAGGCTGATCGTTGGGCGTTCGGCCGTACCCCTCCGGTGAGAACCGCCTTGCGCTGATGCAGGGAGGCGCGAAGACATAGTCGTATGACTGAGCATACGACTATGCCGAAGGTGTCGCGGCTTGAGGTGATCCAGACCGGGTCGCGGCGTCGCTGGACGCTGGAAGAGAAGCGGCGGATCGTCGCCGAGAGCGATAGCGGCACGCGGCAGGTCTCGGCAACCGCCCGGCGGTATGGCTTGTCGACCGGTCAGTTGTTCACCTGGCGTCGGCTGGCACGCAAGGGGCGACTGGGCGGGAATGCCGAGCCCGTGTCGTTTGCCGAAGCGGTGATTGCGGATGGAGGATCGGCCGCGGCGGCATCGCCGCCTCCCGCTGGTGGGTGCAGACGCATGGAGATCGTGCTTGCGGATGGGCTGCGGGTCATCGTCGAGCAAGGCGTCGATCCCGGTGCGCTGGCGCGGATGATCGGCGCGCTGGAGCGGCGATGACGATCCCTATTCCGAGCGGGGCGCGGGTGTGGCTGGCGACAGGCCGCACCGACATGCGCAAGGGGTTCGATGGGCTGGCGCTGCTGGTGCAGGAGACCCTCAAGCGCGATCCGCATGGCGGCCACCTGTTCGTATTCCGCGGCCGGCGCGGCGACCTGATCAAAGTGCTGTGGCACGATGGCCAGGGCATGTGCCTGTTCTCCAAGCGCCTGGAGCGCGGCCGCTTCATCTGGCCGTCGCCGGCGGACGGGACGGTGGCGATCACGCCGGCCCAACTCGGGTATCTCCTGGAAGGGATCGACTGGCGGCTGCCGCAGCGGACATGGCGGCCGGAGGCGGCGGGCTGAACGCGTTGGAGCGCGATAGGAAGGGCATACAAACCGCGCGCCCTGTGATTCCATCATTGGCGATGAGCCCCAGTGATTCTCCCACGGATGAGATCGAGAGATTGACGCGCCTGCTGCGCGATCGCGACGCCGAGATCGCGCGGATGCGTGCCGAGGCGACTGGCGCGGAGGCTCTGATCACGCATCTGCGTCTGACGATTGCGAAGATGCGGCGCGAGCTCTTTGGACAGCGCAGCGAGCACAAGGCGCGGCTCCTTGACCAGATGGAGCTTCAGCTTGAGGAGCTGGAAGCAACTGCGGCGGAGGACGAACTTGCGGCCGAGAAGACAGCCGCTGCTGTTGGCGAGACGCCGCCGCTGTCTGCGTTCCCGCGCAACAAGCCTGCGCGCAAGCCGTTCCCGGCGCATCTGCCGCGCGAGCGGGTCGTGCTGCCCGGTCCCGATGCCTGCGCCTGCTGTGGCTCGACCCGGCTCGCCAAGCTCGGCGAGGATGTTACTGAGACACTGGAGGTGGTGCCGCGGCAGTGGAAGGTCGTGCAATACGTGCGCGAGAAGTTCACCTGCCGGGACTGCGAGAAGATCACGCAGGTGCCTGCGCCGTTCCACGTTCTGCCGCGCGGCTTCGCCGGGCCTTCTCTGTTGGCGATGATCCTGTTCGAGAAGTACGGGCAGCACCAGCCGCTCAATCGCCAGTCGGAGCGCTACGCGCGCGAGGGCATCGCGCTGAGCCTGTCGACGCTCGCCGACCAGGTGGGCGGTTGCGCGGCGCTGCTGCGGCCGCTGCATGATCTGATCCGTGCGCACGTGCTCGCGGGCAACCGCGTCCATGGCGACGAGACCCCGGTGCCAGTGCTTGCCAAGGGCCAGACGGCGACTGGACGGGCCTGGGTCTATGTGCGCGACGATCGCCCATTCGGCGGCCACGATCCACCAGCGGCAGTGTTCTTCTACTCGCGCGACCGCGCGGGCGAGCACGCCGAGCGTCACCTGCACGGCTATGGCGGCATCCTGCAGGCCGACTGCTACGCTGGCTTCAACCGGCTGTACGAGGCCGGCCGCAAGGGAGGGCCGATCACCGAGGCCGCTTGCTGGGCGCATGCTCGGCGCAAGTTCTTCGTGCTCGCCGACGTCACCGCCAAGGCGCGTGGCAAACTCGCCGTCATCGCGCCGATGGCGTTCGAGGCGGTGAAGCGCATCGACGCGATCTTTGACGTCGAACGCAAGATCAACGGCCGGGTGCCGCTCGAACGGCTCGCCGAGCGCGCGCTGCGCGTTGCGCCGCTGGTCGCTGATCTGCAGATCTGGATGCGCACCGAGCGCGCTAAGCTGTCACGGCACTCCGAGGTCGCCAAGGCCATGGACTATATGCTCAAGCGCTGGGAGACGTTCGCGCGCTTTCTCTCCGACGGCCGCATCTGCCTGACCAATAACGCCGCCGAGCGCGAGTTGCGCGGCATCGCACTCGGCCGCAAGGCGTGGCTGTTCGCCGGCTCCGATCGCGGCGGCGAACGGGCCGCCGTGATGTACACGCTGATACAGACCGCCAAGCTCAACGACGTCGACCCTCAGGCTTGGCTCGCCGACGTCCTCGCTCGAATCAACGACCACAACATCCGCACGCTTGACCAGCTTCTGCCTTGGAATTGGAAGCTCTCAGCCCAGAAGCTCGTCGCCTGATCCTTGGACTGGCGGGGCGGCAATCGACTAACCCGCGGTCTTCACCGGATACTTACGTTCGGACTCATGCGACAGCAACCGCCATTCGCGATCGCTTGCTCGTTTTCCGCCCGCGAGCGGATGCTTGAAATCCGGATCGGTCCATTCCGGGCAAAGAACCGGACCTGAATCAGCCGGCACCGATGTCGCAGCATTGATGGCATGGCGAATTGCCGTGCGAAGCATCATCAGACCATTCGCCTCGCGCAGGCACGCCGACCCGTCATGCAGCCGCTATTTGTCCCGAGCGACCCGGAATCCATTTGAAGAATACCGGACGTCGTAGTCGTATTTGAACCGCGCCGCTGACCGTACGTATTTGGGGTCGTTGTTGTACGCGCCGCCACGGAGCACGCGCTCCGCGCATGCTGGTTTTATCAGAGCCGCGCCGTCATTGGGCGCACCGCGATAGCCCTCGGTCCAGCAATCCTCCACCCATTCTGCGGCGTTGCCGGCCATGTCATAGACGCCGAAGCCGTTGGGCTTGAATGACCCCACCTCGATCGTGCTGTTGTGAGGCACGCTGGTGCAGCCCAGGCAGTTTGCTCGATCCTTTTCGAAGGCGCGTCCCCACCAATAGGCCGACGTCGTCGATGCCCTTGCAACATATTCCCACTCGCTTTCCGTCGGAAGGCGGTAGGTCTTTCCACTCTTGTGCGACAACCAGGCGATGTAGCTCTTGGCGTCGTTCCAATCCAGGTTGGTCGCAGGCCGACGGCCGCGCCCAAGACCTCGATCGTCCGGCCGGTATGTGCAGCCCTTATCCGCGACGCACGCATCCCATTCGTCGTAGGTCACTTCGAAGCGTCCGATGTAGAACGGCTTTCGAATTGAGACTTCATGAGGTGGTCCTTCGATCGGACTATCGGTGGAGCCCATCATGAAGCGGCCGGCTGGGATCGACACAAGCTCCGGGCATTCGGGGCAGTCTCGGATGGGAGCGGGCGGCTCGCTGGCCATCGACGCGAGCTTTTCGGCGCCCTTGGAGAGGATGCCTTGAAGCCGCTCACGCGCCGCGGACGCGAAGGCGCCGTTCGGATAGGAATCGAGGTAGGCCTGAAAGTCGGCCGCGTTGGCGCTATCCTTGATGGTATCCCAAAAACCCTGCTCCAAGGGCGCTGCGGGAGGAGAACGGACCGCCTGGACCCCCCTCTGCTCGGGATTCGGCATGACGACGAAGTCGGCAGTATCAACCGAACTTTCCCAAGGCACCTGCTTGTTTCGCGTCGCCTTCGCCACGGCCGCCTGGGTGAGGCCGAAGGCCTCCTTGAACGTCCGGCCCGAAACCTTGGCCGCCTTGACGAACTCGCTCGCGAAGAGGCCCTGGGTTCCCTTCTGGTCATCGACGGTCTGGCCGGGCGCCGCCGGATAGACCTGGGTTATGCCGTGGATGGCGCTCACATTCGCAAGGCCGTTCGTCTGGGGCGATATCCTCCTTTGCCAAGGATTGTTCCTTGTTGCATCGAGAATGACCACGGCCCCCTTGGGCCGATCCACGATCAGGGGATCAAGGATGAGATCAACATCGACTGCCTGAGAGCGTACATCTGCGTCCGACGAAATGGTCGCGTCGACAGGCACCAAAAAATTTCGATCCTGGCTCTGAACCGCGTGACCTGCGAAATACACAAATGCCGTGTCACCTGCCTGGAGCTTCTGGCTGAACTGCTTGATCGCAGCCTGGATCTCCGCGCGCTTGGCATCCTCCGCATAGACGATGTCGAACCCGCCATCATGCAGAAGCGCCGCCATCGCCTTGGCGCTGGCGATCGCCGTACTGATGGGCGACGATGGATACGCGTCGTTGCCAATAACAAGCCCGACCCGCTTTCCCGGCGATGACACCGTTGCGTCCTGCGCCGCCGTGGAAGTCACCTCGAGCAACGAAAAGATTGCCGCCAGGGTCAAGAACAGGACTAATGCGCGGTTTCCATTCAAAAATGCCATGAGCCTACGCCTAAGCTGCACCAATTACCATCTTTGCAATGCACAAATGGATGTCTGAGATAGTCTGAAATAACCGCCAATCCGGATCAACTTAATATGCTGATCCATCGGCAGCAATAAGTTGCGGACAAGCCGAATTGGTCCTACGTTTCGAACGTTTCATTGATCGGCGGCAACGGCATCGGGGCGGTCGTGAAGGTTATTGGCTTGCGCTCTATTTTTCTGTTGATCCTTATCCTCGCGGCGTCACTGAATCCTGGGAAGGTGCACGCCCAAGGCCGCGTCGCGCTCGTCGTCGGAAATGCGACCTATCTGAACGCGCCGGCGCTGCGGAACAGCGGCAATGATGCCGACGACATTTCCCAACAATTGCAGCGTCTGGGATTCGACGTGCTTGATGGTCGCAATCTCGATGGCCGGGCCATGCGGGTGGCCCTGGCGCGCTTTGCGCAGAAATTGAAAGGCTCCGACGCAGCCCTGTTCTACTACTCCGGTCACGGCTTGCAGATGGACGGGCAGAATTATCTCGTTCCGATCGACACCCCGGTCGACGGCAATTCGATCATGCCGTTTGACCTCGTCAAGCTCGACGACGTGATCGAAGCCCTTTCCTATTCGACGGGAACGCGACTGCTCATTCTGGACGCTTGTCGCAGCAATCCGTTCACGAAGAGCCTCGCGCAGCGAAACGGCACGCGTGGCGGGGAGGTCACGAGAGGCCTTGCCCGGATCGAACGAACACAGGGCATGCTGATCGCCTATTCCACCCAGGCCAACATGATTGCGGCTGATGGTTCAGGCCGCAACAGTCCCTTCACGCAGGCGCTGCTGCGCGAGCTGCAGGAGCCGGGCCTCGAGGTGGGAACGTTGTTTCGACGCGTTGCCATCGAGGTGAATCGCAATACTCAGGGGCAGCAAACGCCCGAACTGTCCGTCTCGCTGCTCGGAGAATTCTACTTGAATCAGCACGAGAGCGACATCGATGCGTGGAAAAGACTGGGACCATCAGCGAATGCGGCTGCGCTCAAGGAGTTCATATCCAAATATCCGTCCAGCACTCTTGTGGGCGCCGCGCAGGCCCGGATCGATGTTCTGGAAATTGCCGGCGAGCGAGAACGACTGATCCGGGAATACCAGGAGAAGGAGCAGCAGCTCCGGCGGGAGCTCGATCAGGCCGAAGAGGGGTTTCGGAAGGCGAGCAACGAGCTGAAGCAGATCAGGCAGCGCAACGAATCGATCGCAGCCGATAAGGACAAGAAGGCCGGCTCTGGCGATCAGCCGGCTGCGGTCGCCGCCGCTCCGGAAGCGGAAAGAAGAGAGCAAGACCGGCTTGCAATGCAGGTCTCCGCGCTCGAAGCCAACAAGAAGAGGCTCGAAGAGGAACGGGCGTCCTTGGAACGGGCGTTGCAGGACAAGTTGATGAAGACGCAGTCGGACCGCGCGCGGGCCGAGCAGCGCATCTGGAGAGAAAATGGGCGATCGCCGGCCATTGCAAGCGAGACCCGCGCTGCTCCCACAACGCGGTCGGCGGCAAGTTGTCAGGATCTCACCGCCCGCGCTCAATTGGGGGACATCACCGACGCCGATCGGTCGGCGCTTCGGCTGTGTCGCTAGTGCGATGGATTTGACATTCGCTTCAGCGTGGCCGGGGGAGATTTAAGAACGTCATCCAGACCGCACGAGATCATGATTTCGCTGGTGTCCAAAGGCTCCGACATTCATGGACGAGCCCGCGGCAAACCGATCCGAATGTCAGAGCCGGGCACGCGCCGGGCTCCGTTTGAGGATATGAATGATGTTTGATCGCCAGGCTCTTCTGCCTCAGCTCCTTTGCGCGGCCAGTCTCTTTTGCGCGGCAGCCCCGCTGGCTCTCGCACAGGGGACGCCAAGCCCGCAAACGGCGCCGCCTGCGCCGGCTCCTGCCCAGCCGCCGCCAACGCCAATTCCGTTTGAGGACGCGGTGCTGCGGGCGGCCAACGATCTGCTGTCCAAGGCCGTCTTGCCGCCGGCGCCGGCCAAGGTCGAGCTCGTCATCGATCCCTTGATCGATGGTGCGAGCGGTTCCCAATCCTCGGCAACCCGGCTCATGCAGGAGCGGATCAAGGATGTCATCAGCACGTCCTTTCCGCGCTTTGTCGTCCAACCGTTTTCGAGCGAGACGCTGGCGCGGTCTCCATTGGTTCTCATCGGCACGCTGACGGCCATCAACAACGCGGGCGCGCCCGACGGCGTGCGCGATGCCTACAGGGTGTGCCTGGCGCTGGCCGATTTGCGCAGCGGGAGCATCGTGTCGAAGGGTGTTGCTCGCGCCAAGCCCGAGGCCATTGATGTCACGCCGTCTCCAGCGTTTGCGGACAGTCCGGTCTGGGCGAATGATCCGGCAACAAACACCTATATCAAGGCCTGCCAGGGGTCGAAGCCGGGTGACCGCCTGGATCCCGTCTATGTCGAGCGGATCGCAACCTCTGCCTTTGTCAGCGATGCCATCCTGGAATACGACGACAAGCGCTATCGGGAGGCGCTGGCCTACTATCGCACGGCACTCGAGATGCCCGGAGGCGATCAATTGCGCGTTCGCTCCGGTATCTATCTGTCCAACTGGAAGCTGAATCGCAGAGTGGACGCGACGGAGGCCTTTGGCCGGCTGGTCGACTACAGCCTGGCTGGAAACCGATTGTCCGTGCGGCTCCTGTTCAAGCCAGGGACGACCAAGTTCCTCGACGATCCCGAGATCACGGCGCCTTATCCAATGTGGTTAAGTCAGATCGCCACCCGTGCGATGCAGCGCGATTCCTGCATCGATGTGGTCGGCCACACGTCGACCACGGGTCCTGTGCAGGTCAATGAACGTCTTTCCGTCCTGCGCGCGCAATTCATCAAGGATCTGCTGCAGAGCGCATCGCCCGCGCTGTCTGGCCGACTGACGGCGATCGGGGTCGGATCGAAAGAAGCCATCGTCGGCACGGGGCGTGACGACGCCAGTGACGCGATCGATCGTCGCGTCGACTTCAATGTGCGGCGCTGTTGAATCGGTCGGGTCAAAACTGTGGTGCGCGGCCCGGCCGCGATCGGGTTGGAGTTCGGAAGTCAGCCCGCCTTGGCTCCCAAGGGCTGCCGCGGGATGACTTGCCGGATTCATCCTCCGGATAAGTCGATCTCTGCTCAGTGCTCCAGCCGCCGATGATGATGCCGTCGAGGCCTGTGTGGCGGGCGACCGGTGGGCGTCACCGTGACGTTGATGGCTTCCGAGTAAACGGGCGGGTCGTGCGGAATATGGCTCGCATCCGCGAACAACAGCCGCAATGTGTGCTTGCCGGGCGACAGCGATATCTTGGCCTCGGTCTGGCCGGCGCCGAAGTGAACGTGATTGAGGTCGTTAGGTATGGGTTGGTCGAGCGGAGGCAGATTGGCATCGATCAGCAGATGATGGTGACCTGTATTCGGCTTGTCCAAGCCTGCCGGGGCGACGCCCATATTGAGCAGGCCGAAGCGAACGACCGTGTTCGGTTTGATATAGGCGCCATCGGTCGGATAGATGAAATAAACCTTGGCATCCTTGGGAGAGAGCTTCCGGCCGCCGCTGGATGAAGCCTGCGGAGGCGGAGCCGATGCCTGCTCCGCAACTTTGACCTTGATGCGGTCGGACACGATCGGCGGATTGTGCGGAACGTGGTTCTTGTCGCCGAACACGAGCTGAAGCGTGTGCTCTCCTGGCGTCAAAGTCAAATCGGTTTCGGTCTGGCCTGATCCGAAATGGAGATGCTGGGAGTCGCTTGGGATCTCGGCATTGAGCGGCGGGGTCGGAGCGTCGATGATCAGATGGTGATGTCCGGAGTTCGCCCGGTCGGAGCCCGCAGGCGCCACCCCCATGCCGCGCAGGCCGAAATGGATCGTGGTTTTGGGCGGTATCGTATCGCCATCCTTCAATCCGACGAAGTAAACGGCGGCGCCTGGCGGCGACGGCGTAGGCCCGCCGGTTTGGGCCTGGGCGTTCGCAGTGTCTTTCAGTATAAACAGACCAAACAGCAAACAAACGAACAAAGTCGATGCTCGTCGTTCCATTGCAATCTCCTCAATGGCGCGCGCCGGGCGTTTTCAATCAACTCCGGAACGATATCGATTTGCCACGCCAAGTAAATCGGATTCTGACGGTCAGTACCGCGGATCAGATTCGGCAATCAGCACAGGTGATCGGGACGTTAGAATGGCGGATGTCAGGTTGCGGCGATCGCAGCAAGAAAGCTCGCAAGATCGGCCCAGAGCTCGCCGGGCTCTTCAAGACCGATGCTGATGCGCAGCAGGGATTCCGACGCGTCCCACGGCCGTACGCTGCGGTCGCTTTCGACGTTCATCGGGGCGATCAGGCTGTGCGTGCCGCCCCAGGATGCGCCGATCGCAAACACGCGAAGCGCTGCCATGGCCGGATAGACCCGATCCTTGAACTCGGGCTTCACGACGATGCTGAACACCGCGCTCGATCCCGCGAAGTCCCGCTTCCACATCTCATGGCCGGGACAAGAGGGCAGGGCCGGATGCAACACCCGGCTTACCACGGGCGAGGCCTGCAGCCGTTCGGCGAAATCCTTGGCGACGCGTCCGGCATGCGCCATGCGAACGCCCATGGTCTCGATGCCGCGCAGAGCCAGCGCGGCCTCGTCCGGCGAGACGCCGATGCCGAGCATGCGCAGCACATCCTTGAGCGCCTTGCGCAAGGAGAGATCCTTCACCGTGATCGAGCCGAGCAGCAGGTCGGAATGGCCGCCGACATATTTGGTCAGCGCTTCCACCGCGAAATCCGCGCCGTGGGCTAGCGGCTTGAACAGCAGCGGACTGGCCCAGGTATTATCGCAGCCGGTCAGCACGCCCTTGGCTCGCGCGATCGCCGCGATCGCCGGGACGTCCTGCACCTCCATCGTTCCCGAGCCCGGCGATTCCATCCAGATCAGGTGGGTCTTGGAATCGATGATGCCGGCGATGCCGTCACCGATCAGCGGATCGTAAATCGCAAATTCGATGCCGCGCGGCGCCAGATAGTCTTCGCAGAGGCGGCGCACTGGCGGATACACGGTATCGGGGATCAGGACTTTTTGCCCCGGCAGCAGTACGGCCAGCATCGTCACCGCGACCGCGGCCTGTCCCGATGGCACCAGCACCGTGCGGACACCGCCGTGAAGGTCGGTGAGCTGTGCCTCGAGCGTCCGGGTCGTCGGCGTGCCGTGCAGCCCATACGTATAGCCGTCGAGGCCGCGCTCCGCTCGCCGCGCGAAAGATTGCGGATCATCGTAGACGATTGTGGAGGCGCGATAGGTCGGGACTGCCAGCGAGGCAAATCCTTCGTGGGAAACGGCGGGGTGCTGAACGCAGCGGGTCAGGTCGTGCATGGAAACCTCAGTCCGGGGTGACTGAGGCTAACGAACCGGCGGGTGCCTGCAATTGAAATAAAGGCATCAGGCTATGTGTTTCAGTTATAGGGGCACATGGAGTTCACTTCCCGCGCCATTCGCTCAGATGACGCGGACCGCCATTGAAGACCGAATTTCTGCCGGCACGCTTCGGACAAATCGAGAATGCATCCATCGCCCGTGGCCGCGGTCGCCGGCGTGACGAAACAATTCGACGATTTTCCTTCACCGGCTGGCTTTCCTTCCACGCGCCCCAATCTCGGATGTCCAGCTCATCACGGCAGTGTCATGAATAGCGGTAGCGGAGGTCGTATATCGGCTAAAGCACAACATGTCAGCGGATGTGCAGCGCGATCAGTTCGGCTACGCAAGCCGGACGTTGGCCGCCTTCGATCTCGATCACGAGTTGATAATTGACCCGCAGGCCATTGGGCGGAACATCCTCGATCTCGGCAACGCTGGTGCGTCCACGCAGACGCGATCCCGCCGGAACCGGGGCAAGATAGCGGATGCGGTCTGCGCCATAGTTCAGCGTGTTCTTCAGCCCCTTGAGCCCTATCACGGAGCGGATGAACATCGGCGCGAGACTGAGCGAGAGCAGTCCATGCGCGATGGTCCTGCCGCCCGGAAGTTCTTGTTTCGCACGATCCTGGTCGACGTGGATCCACTGCTCGTCGCAGGTTGCTTCCGCGAATTTGTTGATGCGATCCTGCGTGATCTCGATCCAGTCGCTGACACCCACTTCGGTCCCGACGGCTGCCTTTATGTCATCAAAGCCGTTGAATATCCGCATGGCCGTGCACTCCAGACGACGCAGAGCGTCAGATTTTCATTTTCGCTTCCTGCACGGAGACTGCTTTCATGGCAGGCTCTGTAGCCTCGCGGCAGCGTGGGGCCTGTAGAGCGGCGGACTTTGATTTGGGTCAATGTCCGCGCGGTCTCACACCGCCTTGTCGTTGCCCACGCCTATGCCGGCCAGCATGTCCGACCAGAGCTTGCGGACCTGGACATGTCGGCCCTCGACTGCCGCGCTGACCGCCTCGCGGCAGGGAAGAAGATCCTGTCCTTTCAGGAAAATAATCTGCGCCTGCATGATGCGGCCGTTCTCGAATTCGATACGGCGGAGCGCCATCACGAAGGGGTCTTCCGCCAGGACTGGGTCCGGCAATAGCGCGGCTGGGCGGATCGTCGCATGCACGGCGTGACCGAGCGCTGCGACGTCGACCACGCGCGCGATGATCGGGTCGGGCAGGCCAATGAGCGGCTGCGGCAGCCAAGCGGCCTCCCACGAGGCGGAGAGCACCAGTAGTTCGGGATCGAAGACCCAGGATGTCGTGCGCAGCAGCAGCGCCACGATTTCCGTCTCGCGATAGAATTAGGCGTTGAGCTCGGTCTGCCAGCCCGCATTCAACGGCCCGTACAGCGTGAAGGCCAGTTGCCGCGCCAGGGCGCCGTGGGCCGAGACGAGGAATGCCGCAATGCGGGTCTGCTGGCGCGGCGGCACGCGGCCGCTCGCGTCCAGCGGACCGAGGAACGGGCTCACGCGAGCACCGTCGCACGCGGAATGGCGCGCAGATGATCCTGTCCGGCGGGAAAGGGGATCAGCGCGCCACCTGCCGTTTCCGGCGCGATCCAGACAGATTGCTTTCCCGCCCATCGCTTGGCCAGCACGTCCTCGGCGAAAGTCGCGAGCAAATCCGCTGCCAGTTCGGGTTTCTCGAGCGTGAAGGCGTGATAGGCGCGCGGGACGATCACCAGGGCACTGTCGGCAATATGAACCCGCAAGGTCTCGTGCAACGAACGCGGCGTGAGAAAATCGAACTCGCCATTGAGGATCAAGGTCGGGGCCCTGATGGAGGCCGCCTGGAGTGGGGCATTCCATGAACTTGGAGCAGCCGGCGCTCTACGCGGGCAATCTTGGAGCCTGGTTCGGTGGCCTGCAGAGCGACGCAGTCTACAAGACGAAGCGGATTGGGTTTTGGGGGCTGTTCGATCACTGGCAGCCGGACAGTCACGCCTTCTGATCGATCAGTTCGGCAGTCGCGCACCGATCCTTTCATCGGCATCGTTCTCGAAAAAGAGCCGGGCTTTCGAAGTCCCGACCGGCGTAGCCTGCTGCGCCGGTCGACCAACCTCGCGCCACCGAAAAGCGGACTTATCGGAAACTCGTTGTCAATGTCAGGGCCACTCCCAATTTCGATGACGGGCGGGCGATTGGCAATGTCGTGCCCGAAATAAGCCAAAAGGTCGGTTCTAATCATCATCGCTGCGGTTCGGATCACGTCGGTCCGGCATTGCAGCAATTGACTGATCGACGATGCCGCGCATGGGAGGGTGTCATGGCTTTTCGGAATCAGGCGGCCTTCAACAAACCGAGCAGCCGCATGATGGCGGAAGGCATGGACTTGCGGACGTCCAACGCCATCGTCGATCACCGCGGCAATGTCCTGGCTTATGCCCAGACCGGCGGCATCATCGCGCCGACACGCTTCGAGATCGCGCCGGGCACGACACTGTTTCGGTTCGGCAATATTACCGCGGGGGTGCATCGCGTCGCCGGCGGTGCGTGGTGGATGGAGCAGGCCGCTTTTGAGAAGCTCTTCAACTTCGCGCAGGTTCATGACCTCTCGGTTGGGGTGGCGCTGCGCTACCTTTGCCTGGTGCCGCCGGAGTGGAGCGACGCGACGCTGTTGATCCGCGCCAGAGCGGTGGCGCCGCTCCTCGCCTGGCGCGGCCTCGCCAATTCGGTTGTGACGAAAGCGAATGATGGCGGTCCCGCCGTCAGGATGCCGCAACAAAACGAGATTGCCGCGCGCCGGGTTCATCAGCTCTTCATTCCCGGGCTCGATGGAGGTGCATTGAGCATCGAGCAGGATTATCCCCTGGACAAAGAGTCCAGTCGACGCGGTTTCCTCTATCTCTGACGCGAAAGGCGCTGCGCGTCCCGGGATGCTCACAAGCACCTCCGGCTTTCGAAATGCCATTCGCGTGTTGGCGGTCGCCATCCGCGCGATCGCGCACTCGCCTTCAATGCACAAATTGAATTGATCGATGCTCAATAGCATGTCGATCCCGCAAGGAATGTCTTCTAGAGGTCCTTTGTTCCAAGCAGAAAACGGCCCGGGGAAATTACCGGGGTCGAGCTGGAGGCGAGGGAAATGCCGGGCGCCCAATGTCGGGGGCTTACGCGATTCATCGCCGCCAGTCGCACGAGGGCGGACCAGACATGACCAAGGTTGCGCTGTCAGGCGCCGATGGACAGCTCGGCCAATTCTTACGCCGGTGCTTGCTCGCTCAGGGTATTGCCCTCCGCTCGGCCGGCCTTCAGCCGCTCGAGCCGCTTCATCCCGAGGAGGATCTGACGCACGGCGACCTCCGTGATCCCGACGTCGTCGATCGGCTGCTGCAGGGCGTCGACGTTCTGATCCATATGGCGGGCACCAGCGTAGAGCGGCCCTTGCCTGAAATCGTTCAGAACAATTTGTTCGCGCTCCACGAGGTGTATGAAGGGGCGCGACGCCACCGTTTGAAACGCGTGGTATTCGCCAGCTCCAATCATGCGGTCGGCATGCACAAGACGAATGAACGGCTCACGCTTGATTGCGACTATCGCCCCGACGGCTTGTACGGCCTCAGCAAAATGTGGGGCGAGGGCCTAGCCCGCCTCTATTGGGACAAGCACGGCATCGAGAGCATATGCGTACGGATCGGAAGTGCGCTCGAGCGGCCGACCGAATTCCGCCACCTCAGCACCTGGTTCGGCTTCGAAGATCTCTTGCGGTTCATCAATTGCTGCATCAAGACGCCGAATGTCGGTTTCATCACTGCATGGGGCGTATCAAACAATTCCCGGAGCTATTGGACGCCGACGGGCTGCGAGGCTCTCGGTTACCGGCCCATGCAGAATTCCGAGGAATTCGCGTCTGACATCATGCGGCAGCAGAACCCGCTTGACGTGGTCGGCCAGCGATATCAGGGCGGCAGCTTCGCTGCTTTTGACTACACGCCGCGGGATCAGCGACCCCGCGGCTGCTGACACCGCAGCCGCGCGGCCAAAACACGCCAAATCCAAGGGGCGATTTCAGGGAGGACTTAAATGAATACGCAAGACCTAAAGGCCTTCACCAAGGCCTCCACGCGCTACCGATGGGTCGTTTGCGGATTGCTGTTCCTCATTACGACCATCAACTACATGGATCGCAACATCCTTGGCGTGCTCAAGCCGACGATTCAGGGCGATCTGCATTTCAGCGAAACCGATTTCGGCAATATCATCTTCTTCTTTTCGTTCGCTTATGCGATCGGCTATGCGGGCATGGGCTGGCTTACCGACAAGATCGGGATTCGCTACGGCCTTGCCGTCGCCGCGGTGCTGTGGTGCTTGGCGTCGATGGCGCATGGCATGGTTGCGTCCGTCGCCGGCTTCATGGTCGCCCGCCTTGTGCTCGGCCTTGGGGAGGGCGGCAACTTCCCGACCTGCATCAAGACGATCGCTACCTGGTTTCCGGTGCGTGACCGCGCGCTCGCCACTGGTATTTTCAACAGCGGCAGCAACGTCGGCGCGATGCTGGCACCGCTGATCGGCGCATTGGTCGTCAGCCTGGCTGGCTGGCAAGCCGCTTTCTATGTGACCGGGGCGATCGGTCTGGTTTGGGTGGCGTATTGGCTGATCGTCTATCGCAGCCCCGCCGAGCACCCTCGGGTGTCGCCGAGCGAACTCGCCTACATCAACAGCGACCCGGAAGTCGCCGCAGACAAGGTCCCGTGGGTCAAGCTGCTGGCTTATCCCGGAACGTGGGTTTACATCGTCGGCGGCGTGCTCACCAATCCCGCCTGGTGGTTCTACAACAACTGGGTTCCGAGCTTCCTTAATAGCAAGTTTCACGTCACGTTGTTTGCCGTGGGCTTGCCGCTCGTCGTCATCTACCTGCTTACGGATGCCGGCTCGATCGCCGGCGGTTGGATCTCGTCGACCCTGATCAAGCGCGGCATGGATGTGTTCACCGCCCGCAAGATCACGCTGCTCGTCTGCGCAGCCTGCACCGTGCCGGTTTTCCTTGCGCCGCAGCTGGACAGCATGTGGGCCGCGGTCGTCCTGATCGGCGTTGCCATGGCCGCTCACCAGGGATTTTCAGCCAACCTGTTCACGCTGGTGTCCGACACCATGCCGCGCGGAGCCGTCGCCTCCGCGGTCGGGCTCGGAGGCGGCATCAGTTCCCTGGCGGGAGCATTTTCTGCCGCGGCTGTCGGCCGGGTGCTCGACGCGACCGGGAATAACTACACAGTGGTGTTCTTCGTCTGTGCCAGCGTCTACGTGGTTGCTACCGCGATCATCCACTTCGTTTTGCCGCGGACGAGAGCCGCGATCGTTACGGCAGACGAGGGGCTGGTGTCGGTCGGTTGAGGTCGCGCTCCGGACAACCACACGGGTTGTCATCGTTCGCGATGGTCGTAGGGTCGTCGCCATCAGATTCGCCCGGCGTAAGCTTGCTCCGGGCGAATGAGTTGAATTCGTTCGTGCCCCCAAAGATTGGAAGGGGCGAGGTGAGCGGAGGCAGCCGCGGCTTCCTGGTGCGCTCAATTAGCACCTGTAGCAACTGCGCGACTCTCGCCGTCATCAGGCGAACCAGCGCAGATGAGGGCATTCCGTCCATCCCGTCGAGATCATGATACCGCAGGATGGATTTGCTTCGAGCCGCCTGCACCCATTAGTAACAATTCTGATTTAATCACAGGGAGCCGATGCGTTCGGATCTGGCATCGTGAGGATACGACGGCCATTCCATGTCGCACGGCTCGGAGGAAGGTGAAAATTACTGGCCAGGGTACGTCGATGCGTTGACGTCCATGGTGCAGGTGCTGGCCTTCGTCATGATGATGCTGGCAATGGCCGTGTTCGTGCTGTCGCAAAGCGTGTCGAAGAAGGCGATCGAAGCCATCGCCAAGGCCGTCAACGCCGAGGTCAAACCCGACTCGGACGTCAAGCAGCTCACGCAGGCCGTGGTCGCGCAGATCGATCGGTTGCAGAAATCCGCTCCGGCCGCAGACCAGAGTCCGGCTGCCAAGTCGATCCCTGAAGCCGCGACTCAATCCGAGAACGACCGGCCAACGACCATGCGGATGAGCGCACGACAGACGCAGCCGTCTCAGGCTGCGATCGACGTGCCATCGGATGCGCCGCGACTGACGGTTGGCTTCGCTGACCGAAGCTTCAAGATCGAGGCCGACCAGGCGCAGTCGATCGCAAGCTTCATCGGCGAAAATCAGGGCGCCACCGCTGGCCAGACGGTCGTCGTCAATGCCTATGCGTATTCCGGTGAAGGAGCCATTTCGGAAGCGCGGCGGCTTGCCTATTACCGCGGGATGATCGCCCGCAAGCAGCTGGTCGACGCGAAGGTCAAGCCGGAAAGCATTCGGATCAGCGTCAACGATACCACCGACAAGTCCAAGGGAATGACGGTCGAGCTGATCGTCGCAGGCAGCGCCCACTAGCCGGCGCCGGGCGAGGGACCAGGGTCATGGAAAAGCAAATCGCGCAGATCCGAAACAAGATGATCGGATTGATTGCGATCATCGCGCTGGTCAGTGCCTGGCAGCACGAGTTCATCGCCGAAGGCGTGGCTGCGCATGTCTATGTGACCGGTTCGATTCTGGCTGCTTTCGCGTTCTCGATCGTGATGTCCTTCATCTTCGTCTCGAAGCTCAAGAACGAGGTGATCGCCTTCAACGCACTGAAGGAGATGTGGGACGACATCCGCAAGGGGCCCACGGAGCAGGCGGCGGATCCGCTGTGGCGCCATTACCGTTGCTCACGGCCGGGACGCCTGTTCCGGCGGCCGCGACTCCTGGGACATGCCTACGACCTCGTGACCGAGGAGCTCGCGCGCACCAAGAAGATCCGCATCTCCGTCGAGACGATGAACACGCTGGTTCACAAGATCAGCCAGACCATCGACGATGAGAAGTCGCTGCTCGGCTACATGTCGGGCCTCCTGGTGTTCATGGGCCTGATCGGCACCTTCATCGGCCTCCTGCACATGGTCGGCTCGATGGGCGGCATCATCGGCACGCTGGCCAGCTCGACCGGCGGCGGATCGGCGGGCGCGGATGCATTCCAGCAGCTTCTGGGCGCCTTGCAGGAGCCGCTCAAGGGCATGGCGTCGGGCTTTGCGGCGTCGCTGTTCGGCCTGTTCAGCTCGCTGATCGTCGGCCTTCTCAATCGCCTGGCCGGGCAGGCGGCCGGCGTGTTGAAGCACGAGTTCGAATCCTGGCTGGCCGGCGTCGTGCAGATCGGGGACCAGGAGCGCGAGGAGGCCATGGCGCCGAGAGGCTTCCACGGGCCGGTGGACGGCTCGATGATGCTGGCGACCGCGACCATGATGGCCGACTACTCGAAAGTTGCGTCGAGCTTCGATGATGCGGTCCGGCTGTTGCACAGCCTGCAGGCGAGGCAGGAGGATCACGCCCGGCTGATGGAAGGCGTGATGCAGACCCTCTCGCAGCTCGGCAGCAGCCTCGACGCGCTGACGAGCGGCGTGACACACACCGTCACCACCGAATTGGCTGCGACGCGGGGCATGGTGAGCGACCTTGCCGGAGCTCACAGGCAGTTTGCTCAATTGCACGCCGACACCTCCGCGCGGCTGGGTGACGCCATCGAGCAGACTGCGCAGACGTCGGAGCGATTGTCGGCGCGCCTGACCGACGACATGGGCACGCGGATTCAAGAGGCGGTCAAGGATGCGGTCGCTCCGATGGGGCTCTCGGTCGCCGACCAGATGCAGCGGCTCGAGCAGGCCGTCGCGCAGTTTTCGCAGCGGCGTCCCGCCGAGCACCGTCTTCCCGGAATGAGCGGCGATCTGCCGATCGAAATTCGCACCGATGTCGAGCCCGAGCTCTCGCCGAGCCTTGACTGGCTCAAGCGCGATGCCGGCGTATCGATGACCGCCTATTCGGACGGGCGGCAGCAGGCGGATCGCGGAGACATGGTTGCGAGCAACTGATGTCCGACTGCGACGTGATGAGAGAAGCAGGAGCCTTCCGATGAGCAATGCAGCCAGCAGGAGCGTGATCGGGCTGCCGCGGCTTTCGCTGCCAAAGCTTCGCAGGAGCAAGAAGCCGACGTTTTCCAGGCGCCACAACCGTCATGCCTGCGTCCTCATCGGCACCATGAAAGTCATCGAGATCGGCGCCGAGTTCGACGGCGCGCTGCTCGAGGTCTCGCTCGGCGGCTGCACCTTCCGGCAAGCCTCCATGTTCGTCCTGGACCGTGTGAACGAGGTGGTGCTCATCCATACCGAGTACTTCGAGATCGAAGGCCGCATCCGCGCGGTGCGTCCCGAAGGCTACGGCATCCAGTTCTTCGGTGAGATCGAAGAGAGCGTGGTCGATCGCATCATCGACGAATACGGTTTCAACGTCGCTGATTCGTTCCTTGCGAAGCGCAACTAACACGCGATTAGTTCGCTCATGCTCGATATCGAGCAGAATTTGCAACTAATAATAATATTACCCGGACAAACGCATCCTTGGGTGACTACGTAGTTATACGGCCATCCGGAAAATGGTAGGGCGAATGGCCCACGTTTTAGTCGGCATTAACGATAATGGAGCATTAACAACGATGTAGATGTTCGTATTTTTGGCGTCGTGAACCATGAGTGTCGTTTCTGAATTTCCGCGGATGGTCCGCGACGGGTGCTTGCGCGGTGCTCGCGCCGCAAACCTTTCTCCGACCGTTCCGGCAGAGTAATGGCTCACGCGTGCTCATGGGTTGCGGGGATGCGCAGCCGATCCGCCGATGTTGCGCGGCTCGCGGCGCTCTCGCTTCTGGCGGTCCCGCTCGGGGCGTGCGTGACGACCTCGGTGCCGAACAGCCCGTTCCTGACCGCGGTGGTGCGTCTCAATCCGCTGACTCCCCCGCCGGAATCCGTCGCCCACGCCAATGCCGCGGTCATCGGCCCGCCGGCGATACGGCCGGTTGCGTCCGAGGTAAGCGCGCAAAGCCGGAAGGCCGAGCCCCAGGCCACGACCGCTGACGTCGCAACAACATCCGCAGTCGGACCGGCCGTCGAGCGAAAGGAGGTCTATCCTCAGGTCGCCAGCGCCTCGAGCAATCTGGCATCGATCGCCGCTCCATCAGCGCCGCAGATCGCAAGGCCAGGCTCGAATGACATTGCCAAACCCGCGCTGAAGGGACGCGGAATTCTGCTCGGCGAAGCCGTCGGAGCCGCTGTGCTCAGCCACCCGCTGATGGGCGCGCAGGCGGCCAAGGTGACGGGATCGCTCGCGGACGTCCGCACCGCGCAAGGTGCGCTCAAGCCGCAGCTCCAGGTCTACGGCGGTTCCGGCGGCTCCTATCTCGGATCGTATGTGAATTATCCGCAGCAGTTTAGCGACGTCGCCATTCCCGGCAGCTCGCGATCGGACGCGGGATTGACGCTGCGGCAACTCGTCTATGATTTCGGTGCAGCGAAAGCGGACATTGCGCGCAGCAAATCGCTTGTTGATGCCGAGCGCCTTCGCCTGGCGGACCAGGCGGAAGACATCGCGCTGCGCACTGCCAATGCCTACTTCAACCTGCTGGAGCAGCGCGAGCTGATTGCGCTGATCGACCAGGTCGTCGCTGACGACAATGCGTTTGCCAAGCTGGTGACGCTCAGCGAGAGCCAGGGTAATGGCACCGTCGCCGACGTCAACCGGATCAAGTCCAAGGTGATCGAGGTGGAGGCGGTGCGGACCGACATCACGACCTCGCTCAAGACGGCGGAGGACGAGTTCTTCCGGCTCACCAAGCTTGATCCGGCGCAGGTCCGGCGATCGCCGCCGCCGCTGCCCCGCATTCCCGCCTCGTATGAGCCTGCGCTCGCGGCGGCCAGGCAATCCAATCCGTCGCTGCTCGCCCTGAGCGCGAACGGCGCCTCGATCGACTATCAGCTCGCCTCGCAGAAGGCGCAGCAATTGCCGCGCGTGGACCTGCAGGGCGACGGGCTCGTGAAGCACTATATCGGCAATGCGGCGGCAAGCCAGGGCATCGTGGATTCGCGCCTGATGGTGATGGTGTCCTACAAGCTGTTCGACGGCGGCATCATGGCAGCGCAGGCCGATCGGATCCGCGAGGACAAGAAGGCCAACGACTTCCGGACGCTGGATGAGAAGGAAGGCATCGAGCTCAATCTGAAGCGCTTCTACCAGGCGTTGTCGGCCAATCGCATCAAGGAGGCATCGGCGATCCAGGGCATCGCCACGGCGCAGAAAGCCAACACGCTTTATTTGGAGCAGTTCAAGGCCGGCAAGCGCACCGTGTTCGAGGTGCTGGACAGCCGCATGGTCGTCTTCACCATGCAGAAGAACGCCGTCAACGGCAAATACGAGCAGCTTCGGGCCGCCTACGGAATTCTGCGCAATGTCGGAACGCTGGTCGAGACGGCCGTGCGCTCTCCGGCCGGCTAACGAGATGCCCGGGTGTCTGCTGCATTGTTGAGCCTGTTGCCCGAACCGATCCGAGCGGCGGTCGGTAATATCCCAAGATGCCCCGGCTGCCGGCTTTTTGGCAGTGAGTTTTAACAGCCAGTAAACCAGCCGGCGACCTCGCCGCTCGCGAGGCTCGCCGGTGTTCTAAGAGGAAGTCCACGTTAACGAAGGACACGGATGGTGAACGGACTGAGTGACAGCCTTTGTGTCGCCAATCTGTTCCGGTGTTGCCATTATGGACGTTGCCGACACGACATCTGATAACGCCAGGCCAGGCGCTCCGTCGCAGGGGGAAAAGGCGGCGGCACTCGCGCCGGCGCAAGGCGGCGATGCCATTGTCACGTCGATTCACCGGCCGGCGCCGGGCTCGATCAATGTCGTCGAGGTCCCGCCGGGGGCGCATCTTAAGCTCGACTTCGCCTCCACCGACGTCAAGTTCGCGGTGCTCGACGTCGATCTCGTGATGCTGTTTCCTGATGGCGCCAAGGTCATTCTGCCGGGTTATGCCTTCAGCCTGGTCGGGCCGGAGAGCGCGGACGCCAATTTCTCCGACAAGATCGTCTCGCCGCAGCAGATGCTTGCCGCGGTCGATGATCTGCATCTGCTGAATGACGACAACGCGGCATTGCTCGGCTCGGGAACCAAGCCCGATCCGCAGAACCAGGACCAGGGCAAGGATCAGAAGGAGTCGAAGGAGACGGCGGAGGAGACCCCGCCCGCACCGCCGCCACAGCCTGCAGCGCCGACTGCGAAGATCGCCGCCGTCGCCGATTTCGACAAGCCGCCGGAGCCGCCCGCGGACCGCTCCTTCAAGCGGCCGCCGGGCGACGACGCGGTCCCGGCCTCATCGGGATCGCCGCCGTCGTCGCATCATACGTCCGACGCCGTTCCCAACACGAACACCAGCACGGACCACGGCAACGGCAATGGCGACGGCAACGTCAGCGCCGCCAACCTCTCGATTACGCTGCTCGGCGTCTCCGGTGACAAGGTCACGGCGCTGCCGTCGGGCGGCAACCAGATTCTCGGCGCGGCGTCCGAAGTCCCGGCCACGACCGATCCGACATTCTCGGTCCAGCAACAGATGCGCACCCTGACCGGGACCGCGCAGAACGACATCATCTACGCGGCAGATCCGAACCGGATGCCATCCGGCACCACGGAACGCCTGATCGACGTGCATGTCAGCTTTCCCGATGCGGGCATCACGGCGAAGACGGCGACGATCACCAACCTGCCTGCAGGCTATGCGATCAACAACGGCGTCCAGAGCGGCTCGAACTGGATCGTCCAGCTCGATCCCTTGGATCCGACCCATCTGCAGATCGAGCTGCGCTATGTCCTGCCGACATCGGCCACGCAGCCGGATACCAACGGATTCCTCGGCAGCTTCAATCTCAACATTCTGTTCGGCACGGTGGACGCCAACGGCGCGACGCGGCTGTACTCCGGAAGCCAGGCCTTCGTCATCCGCGATATCACCAGCGAAAGCGATGTAACGATCGTCTCGGCGGACGGCAAGTCGACGATCTACGCGCTGAACGCCACGCCGCCGGGCGCGACGATCTCTGCGGGCGCCGGCGACGATTGGGTCTATGCCGGACCGGGTCACGACAATCTGGACGGCGGCACCGGAAACAACACCGTCTCCTACAAATACTCCAACGAAGGGGTCACGGTGGACGTGTCCACCGGCAGCGCGCACGGAGGCTACGCCGAAGGCGATGTGCTGCAGAACTTCACCAATATCGAAGGCTCGCGGTTCGCAGACAAGCTGACCGGCACCGTCGGCGACAACACCTTCTATGGCAGTGGCGGCGGCGACATTATCATCGGCAATGGCGGCAACGACACCGTCGATTACAGTGCCTCCACGGCGGGTGTCTCGGTCAATCTCACCACCGGGCTCGGCTCCGGCGGACTCGCGAACGGCGACGCGCTGATTGGCATCAGCAATCTGATCGGCTCGGCCACCGGCAACAACACGCTGATCGGCAATAGCGGCGCCAACGTCATCACCGGCGGTACCGGCAACGATGTCATCGATGGTGCCGGCGGCGCCGACACGTTGATCGGCGCGGGCGGTGATGACACGATCACCTATCATGGCTCCGAGATCTCGATCGACGGCGGCACGGGAACGAACACGCTCGCGCTCGCTTCGGCCGTCACCGTCAACCTCGCCAATGCCGACCAGACAACAGGCGATGCGGTCAGCGTCACGAACTTCCAGAATGTCGACGCCTCGGCGCTGAGCGCGGGTGTTTCGATCACCGGCTCCGCCGGGGTCAACGCTATCACCGGCGGCGCCGGGGCCGATATCATCGATGGCGGCGGCGGCGCCGATGTTATCCATGCCGGCGCCGGCAACGATAGCGTGATCTATCGCGGCACCGAAGCCGTGATCGACGGCGGAACGGACAACAATACGCTCGTGATGCTGGCACAGGCCACGGTCAATCTCGCGAGCGCCGACCAGACCAGCGGCGACACCACGACGGTCACCAATTTCCAGAACGTCGATGCCTCGTCGCTCACGTCCGCGCAGCCGGTCTCGATCACCGGATCGGCCATCGCCAACATCCTGACCGGCGGCGCCGGCAACGATACCATCGATGGCGGCGGCGGCAGCGACACCATTTGGGGCGGCGGAGGCGACGACACGATCGCCTATCACGGCACCGAGAACACGATCGATGGCGGCAGCGGCAACAACACGCTGCTGATGCTGGCCGCGGCGATCGTCGAACTCTACAACGCGGACCAGACCGCAGGCGATGCCACCAACGTCGCCAATTTCCTCAATGTCGACGCTTCGCCACTGAGCACGAGTGTCAATATCACCGGCTCGACTGGCGCCAACATCATCAAGGGCGGATTGGGCGATGACACGCTCGATGGCGATGGTGGCGCTGATACGATCAGCGGCGGGGCCGGCAACGATACCGTCATCTATCACGGGACGGAAACGTCGATCGATGGCGGCGCGGGCACCGATACGCTGGTGTTGGCCGCGTCCGGCGGCATCACCCAGGTCAATTTCGCGGTCGCCGCAGGCGCCGACCAGACTATCGGCGACGCCGTCAATGCAACGCGGTTCGAGAACCTCGACGGCAGCGCGCTCGCGTCGGATCTCATCGTGACGGGATCGACATCGGCCAATTCGATTATCACCGGCAGCGGCAACGACACGATCGATGGCGGCGGCGGCGCCGATGTGATCCAGGCCGGCGCTGGTGACGACACGATCGCGTATCACGGTGGCGAAACCAGCATCGATGGCGGCACCGGCACCAACACGATCCGCCTGTTGGATGCCACCGACATCAATCTCGGACACGCCGATCAGTCGGTCGGCGATTCTGTGCTCGTCTCCAATTTCCAGAACGTCGATGCCAGCGCGCTCGGAAGCGGGCAGGGCATCTCGATCATCGGATCGTCCGGCGCCAACATTATCACTGGCGGTGCCGGCGCCGACGTGATCAATGGCGGCGGCGGTGCCGATGTGATCAATGCCGGTGCGGGGAACGATTCCGTCTCCTATTGGAGTACGGAAGTCTCGCTCGATGGCGGCACCGGCACCAACACGCTGGTGCTGCGCGCGGCCGCCACCGTCAATCTCGCCAATGCCGATCAGACCAGCGGGGACTCCACGAATGTCGCCAACTTCCAGAATGTCGATGCCTCGGCGCTGACATCGGGCGCGACGATCACCGGATCTGTGGCTGCGAACACCATCACCGGTGGCTCCGGCAATGATACGATCGATGGCGGCGGCGGCGCCGACACCATCAGCGCCGGTGCCGGCAACGACATCGTCTATGTTCACGGCAATGAGGTCTCGATCGACGGCGGCGACGGCAACGACACGCTGGTGCTGCCGGCCGCGAGCACGGTCACCGCGGTCAATTTCGCCGTCGCCGCCGGTCTCGACCAGACCGCGGGCGATACCGCGGTCGTGACCAATTTCGAGAATGTCGATGCCACCGCGATGACGACGGCCCTGACCGTCACGGGATCGCTGTTGGCCAACACGATCCTGACCGGATCGGGCAACGATGTCATCCATGGCGGCGGTGGCGGCGATGTGATCGATGCCGGCGCCGGCGACGACCAGGTGGACTATACCGGTACCGAAGTGTCGATCGACGGCGGCAGCGGCAGCAACACGCTGGTGATGCGCGCCTCCGCGGATGTCGATCTCACGGCCTCCGACCAGACCACCAACGATTCGACTGCGGTCGCGAACTTCGTCAACATCAACGCCAGCGCCGTGTCGACCGGCGTGTCGATCATCGGCTCTTCTGCGGCCAATGTCATCACTGGCGGCAGTGGCGCGGATACGATCGACGGCAATGGTGGCGCGGACACCATCAATGCGGGCGCCGGCAATGACAGCGTGACCATCCACGGCACCGAAGTCGCCGTCGATGGCGGCGCGGGCTCCGACACGCTGGTCGTCGGCGCGGGCTCGGCGATCTCCGCGATCAACTTCTCCGTCGCGGCCGGTGCCGACCAGACTTCCGGCGACGGCGTGCTCGTCGCCAATTTCGAGAACCTCGATGCCGGCGCGCTGACCACGGCACTCACCGTCACCGGATCGAGCGCGGCCAACAGCATCATCACCGGTTCCGGAAACGATAGCGTCGATGGTCGCGGCGGCGCAGACGTCATCGCCACGGGCGCCGGTGACGACATCGTCACCTATTATGGCACGGAAGCCTCGATCGATGCCGGCGCCGGCGTGAACACGCTGGTGCTACAGGCAGTGACGGACGTCAATCTCGGCCACGTCGATCAGACCGTCGGCGACGTCGTCACAGTCTCGAACTTCCAGAACGTCGATGCGAGTGCGCTCGGCTCTGCGCAGGGCATCAATGCCATCGGCAGCGCGCTGGCGAACGTCATCCTCGGCGGCGCGGGCAATGACACGATCGACGGCGGCGGTGGCGCCGACGTCATCGATGCCGGCGCGGGCGACGACATCGTGGCCTATCGCGGAACCGAGGCTTCGATTGCCGGCGGCGCCGGCGACAACACGCTGCAGCTCAAGACGGTCGCCACCGTTGATCTGGCGAGTGCGGATCAGACCACGGGCGATTCTGTCAACGTCTCTGGGTTCGAGAACGTCGACGCGAGCGCGCTCACTGCAGCGCAGGGCGTCTCGATCAGCGGCGATGCGCTAGGTAACACCATCACCGGCGGCGCGGGCAACGATACGATCGATGGCCGCGCCGGCGCCGACGTCATCGACGCCGGCGGCGGCAACGATACGGTCCATTACCACGGCACCGAAGTCCTGATCGACGGCGGCTTCGGCTCGAACACGCTGGTGATCGACAATCCCGGCGGCATCACCCATGTCGACCTCAGCGTTGCGCCGGGCTCCGACCAGACCACCGGCGACACCGTCAACGTCGCGAACTTCCAGAACATCGATGCGTCGATCCTGATCACGGCGCTGGTCGTGACGGGCTCATCGTCTGCCAACGCGATCACGACGGGCTCGGGCAGCGACACGATCGACGGCGGCGGCGGTGCTGACGCCATCAACGCCGGTGCCGGCAACGACACGGTCGCGTATTACGGCACGGAAGTCTCGATCGACGGAGGCACCGGGAGCAACACGCTGGTGCTGCACGCCGCTGCGACGGTCGACCTCGGCGCCGCGGACCAGACCACGGGCGATTCCGTCACCGTGGCCAATTTCACCAATGTCGATGCGTCCGCGCTCGCGGTGGGCGCGTCCATCACCGGCTCGGCGGCGGCCAACACCATCGCCGGCGGCGCAGGCAACGACGCAATCGATGGCGGCGGCGGCGCCGACGTCATCAATGCCGGCGGCGGTGACGATACAGTTGTCACGCACGGCACCGAAGCCTCGATCGACGGCGGCACCGGCTCCGACACGCTGATGCTGATGGCATCCAGCACCGTGACAGCGGTCGATTTCTCCGTCGCGCCCAACACCGACCAGACGACGGGCGACACCGTCAACGTCGTCAATTTCGAGAACCTGAACGCCGGCGCGATGACGACGGCGCTGGCCGTCACCGGCTCCTCAGGCCCCAACGTGATCACCACGGGCTCCGGCAACGACACGATTCATGGTGGCGGCGGTGCCGACATCATCAGCGCCGGAGCCGGCAACGACGCGGTCGACTATTGGGGCACGGAGGTCTCGATCGACGGCGGCGCGGGGACCAACACGTTGGTCGTGCGTGCCTCGGCGACGCTCGACCTCTCGGCGGCGGACCAATCCGCCGGCGATCTCGCGACCGTCACCAATTTCCAGAATATCGATGCGTCCGGGCTGACTGCGACCCAGGTGCTCTCGGCGAAGGGCTCGTCGGGCGCCAACGTTATCACCGGCGGTGCCGGCGCAGATATCATCGACGGCAATGGCGGCGCTGATGTTATCAGCGCGGGCGCCGGCAACGACACCGTCACCTTCCACGGCACCGAGGTATCGGTGGATGGTGGCACGGGCTCCGACTCGCTGATCCTGATGGCCGGATCCACCATCACAGCGGTGGATTTTTCGGTGACCGCCGGCAACGACCAGACCACCGGCGATACGGCGGCTGTCACCAATTTCGAGAATCTCGACGCCGGCGCGCTGACCACGGCGCTGACCGTGACCGGCTCGTCCGGCGTCAACACGATTCTGACCGGCTCTGGCAATGACGTCGTCGACGGCGGTGGCGGCCTCGACGTCATCAGTACCGGCGCCGGCAATGACACGGTGACCTATCGCGGCACCGAACTGTCGATCGACGCCGGCACCGGCACCAACACGCTGATCCTGGACGCGACGACCGACGTCAATCTCGGCCGCGTCGACCAGACCGTCGGCGATGCGGTCACGGTGATGAACTTCCAGAACGTCGACGCCAGCGCGCTGAGCGCGACCGAGGGCGTCAACATCATCGGAAGCTCGTCGGCCAACAGCATCATCGGCGGCCTTGGCAATGACGTGATCGACGGTGCCGGCGGCGCTGATGCGATCAGCGGTGGCGGCGGCGACGACATCATCGCCTATCGCGGCTCGGAGGTCTCGCTGGATGGCGGCAGCGGCAGCAACACGCTGCAGCTCAAGACCGCGGTGAACGTGAACCTCCTGAATGCCGACCAGACGTCAGGCGATTCCGTCAACGTTGCCAATTTCCAGAATGTCGACGCGAGCGCCTTGAGCGCTGCGCAGGGCATTTCGATCACCGGCACCGCGGCGGCCAACACGATCACCGGCGGCGCCGGAGCAGATACGATCGACGGCGACGGCGGCACCGACGTGATCACGGCTGGCGGCGGCAACGACACCGTCAAGTACTACGGATCGGAAATCTCGATCGATGCCGGCAGCGGCAACGACACGCTGGTGATGACCGCATCGGGCGGCACCAGCCTTGTCAATCTCGGTGCCCCGGCGAATGTCGACCAGACCTCCGGCGACGGCGTCGATGTCTTCAATTTCGAGAACGTCGATGCCTCGGCGCTCTCGACTGCGATCGCGGTCACCGGTTCGGCATCAGCCAACATCATCACGACGGGCTCGGGCGCCGACACCATTGATGGCGGCGGCGGTGCCGACGTGATCTCGGCCGGCGCCGGCGACGATGCAGTGTCTTACTATGGCAGCGAGGTCTCGATCGACGGCGGCACCGGCACCAACACGCTGGTGCTGAAGGCGGCCGTCGGCAGCATCAATCTCGGCAACGCGGATCAGACCTCGGGCGATGCGACCAACGTCTCGAACTTCCAGAACGTCGACGCCTCGGCGCTGAGCGCAGGCGCGACGATCAACGGCTCGAGCGGAGCAAACGTCATCACCGGCGGCGCCGGTGCCGATACGATCGACGGCGGCGTTGGCGCCGACGTGATCAATGCGGCTGCTGGCGACGACACGGTGGTCTATCACGGCTCGGAGATTTCGATCGACGGCGGCTCCGGTTCGGACACGCTGGTGCTCAGCGCCGGCGTGCCGGTGACGGCGGTGAACTTCGCCGTCGCGGCGGGCGTGGACCAGACCACTGGCGACTCTGTCCTGGTCAAGAATTTCGAGAACCTCGACGCGAGCGCGATGACGACGGCGCTCAGCGTCACCGGTTCGGCCGCTGCCAATGTCATCACCACCGGCTCCGGCGACGACGTGATCCAGGGCGGCGGCGGCGCGGACATCGTCAGTGCCGGCGCCGGCAACGACACCGTCGATTTCTGGGGCAGCGAGGTCTCGATCGACGGCGGCACCGGCGCCAACACGCTGGTGGTGCACACCTCCGCGACCATCAATTTGACCTCGGCCGATCAGACCACCGGCGATCTGACCACCGTCAGCGGCTTCCAGAACGTCGATGCGTCGGCGCTGAATGTCACGCAATCCGTCTCGGTGCTCGGCACGGCGGCGGCGAATACGATCCTTGGCGGCGCCGGTGCCGACGCGATCGACGGCAATGGTGGCGCGGACGTCATCAGCGCCGGCGGCGGCAACGACACCGTCACAGTTCACGGCAGCGAGACCTCGGTCGACGGCGGCGCCGGCTCAGACACGCTGGTCCTGACTGCTGGCACCAGCGTCACATCGGTCGATTTCGGCGTCCTTGCGGGCAACGACCAGACCAGCGGCGATTCGGTCACGGTGACGAATTTCGAGAACCTGCTCGCCGGCGCAGTGACCACGGCCCTGGCGGTGACGGGCTCGTCGGCCGCCAACCTCATCACGACAGGCTCGGGCAACGACGCCATCGACTCCAGCGGTGGTGCTGACATCATCGATGCGGGCGCCGGCAATGACACGGTATCGTACCGCGGCACCGAAGCCTCGATCGACGGCGGCACCGGCACCGACACGCTGGTGCTCAAATCTTCCGGCGGCATCTCCACGGTCGATCTGAGCGGCGCGGCAGGGTCCGACCAGACCTATGGCGACAGCGTCGCGGTCTCCAACTTCGAGAATGTCGATGCCTCGGTGCTGCTCGCGGCGCAGGGCATCACCATCATCGGGTCGACCGGCGCCAATGTCCTCACCGGCGGAGCCGGCGCCGACATCATCAACGGCAATGGCGGCGCTGACGTCATCAGCGGCGGCGGCGGCAACGATTCGATCTCCTTCTATGGCACCGAAGCCTCGATCGACGGCGGTACGGGCACGGACACGCTGATCCTTGCCGCGTCGGGCGGCATGACCGCTGTGGATTTCTCTGTGGCTGCCGGTGTGGATCAGACGACCGGCGATACTGTCAATGTCGCGAATTTCGAGAATCTCGACGCGTCTGTCGTCGCAACTGCGCTGACTGTGACCGGATCGGGCGGCGCCAACGTGATCACGACCGGCTCGGGTAACGACGTCATCGATGGCGGCGGCGGCGCGGATATTCTCAGTGCCGGCGCCGGCAACGACTCGGTCTCCTACTACAATTCCGAGGTGTCGATCGACGGTGGCACCGGCAACAACACCTTGGTGCTCAAGGCGGTGACGACCGTCAATCTCGGCAATCTCGACCAGACCAGTGGTGACGCGGTCTCGGTCAGCAATTTCCAGAATGTCGATGCCTCGGCGCTGTCCTCGGGCATTTCGATCACTGGCTCGGCCGGTGCCAACACCATCGTCGGCGGCAGCGGCAACGATACGATCGACGGTGCTGGCGGCACTGACACTATCGACGCAGGCTCGGGCAACGATACCATCACCTTCCATGGCACGGAGACGGCGATCGACGGCGGCGCCGGCGCGGACACGCTGATCGTCACCAGCGGCGCCACGGTCAGTGCGATCGACTTCTCTGTCGCGTCGGGTGCCGACCAGACCACCGGCGATTCCTCGCTCATCAAGAACTTCGAGAATCTCGACGCCTCCGTGATGACGTCAGGATTGACGGTCACCGGGTCGTCCGCGGCCAATGTCATCACGACCGGCAGTGGCAACGATACGATTGACGGAGGCGGTGGCGCCGACGTGATCAACTCGGGCGCCGGCAACGACATCGTATCCTACTACGGCTCAGAAAGCCTCATTGACGGCGGCACCGGCAGCAACACGCTCGTGCTCAAGGCCGTGACGACGGTCAATCTGGGCAATGTCGACCAGACCACCGGCGATGCGACCAGCGTCGCCAATTTCCAAAACGTCGATGCGACGGCGCTGTCGGCGTCGGTGTCTGTCACCGGCTCGGGCGCGGCCAATATCATCACGACCGGCTCCGGCAACGACACGATCGACGGCGCTGGTGGCGCCGATGTGATCGGCGCCGGCGCAGGCGATGACACGGTCTCCTATTACGGCACCGAAGCCTCGATCGATGGTGGCGCAGGCACCAACACGCTGGTGATGCGGGCGGCCGCGACCGTCAATCTCGCGAGCGCCGACCAGACGGTCGGCGACACCGCAGGCGTTGCCAACTTCCAGAACGTCGATGCGTCCGCCCTGTCTTCGGCGCTGTCGATCACCGGCTCGTCCGGCGTCAACATCCTGACCGGCGGCTCCGGAGCTGACACGATCGACGGAAATGGGGGGGCCGATGTCGTCAATGCGGGTGGCGGCAACGACACCGTCACCTATCGCGGCACGGAAAGCGCAATCGATGGCGGCACCGGCGCCGACACGCTGGTGCTGGCCGCCGCCGGCGGCACCACCGCGGTCAATTTCGCCGTCGCGACCAATGTCGATCAGACCACGGGCGACACGGTCAACGTCACCAATTTCGAGAACCTGGATGCGAGCGCGGTCGGCTCGGCGCTCTCGGTGACCGGCTCGGTATTTGCCAACAGCATCGCGACGGGTGCCGGCAACGACACCATCGATGGCGGTGGCGGTGCCGACGTCATCAGTGCGGGCGCAGGCGACGACACGGTCGCGTATTACGGCACCGAAACCTCGATCGACGGCGACGCCGGCACCAACACGCTGGCGCTGAAGACCGCGGCAACTATCAATCTCGCCGCCGCAGCGGATCAGACAACAGGTGATTCCACCGTCGTCAGCAATTTCCAGAGCATCGACGCCTCGGCACTGTCGACCGGGGTCACTCTCACCGGCTCGTCATCGGCGAACGTCATCACCGGCGGCACCGGGAACGACACCATCGATGGCGGCGGTGGCGCCGATGTCATCTCGGGCGGCCTTGGCGACGATACGATTTCCTATCACGGCACCGAGGTGTCGATCGATGGCGGGGCGGGCAACGATACGCTGGTGGTCAGCGCCGGATCTACGATCACCGCGGTCAACTTTGCCGTCGCCGGTGGAAGCGATCAGACCACGGGCGACTCGGTCCTCGTCACCAATTTCGAAAATCTCGACGCCAGCGCGCTCGCGACGGCGCTGACGGTGACCGGCTCCAGCGCGGCGAACGTGCTCACCACAGGTGGCGGCAACGACGTCATCGACGGCGGAGGCGGCGGCGACGTCATCAGTGCCGGGGCCGGCAACGACACCGTCTCGTACTACGGCACCGAGGTGTCGATCGACGGCGGCACCGGCACCAACACGCTGGTGATGCGTGCCGCCACCACGGTCAATCTCGGCAATGTCGACCAGACCACGGGCGATACGACGACAGTCGGCAGCTTCCAGAACGTGGACGCCTCCGCGCTGATAGCCGGCGTCTCTATCACCGGCTCGTCCGTTGCGAATGTCCTGACTGGCGGCTCCGGCACTGACACGATCGACGGTGCGGGCGGCGCGGACTCGATCTCGGCCGGCGCCGGCAACGACACCGTCACCTATCACGGCACCGAAACCTCGATCGACGGCGGCAGTGGCTCCGATACGCTGGTGCTTGCAGCGGCCGGCGGCGTCACCGCCGTCAATTTCACCGTGGCAGCGGGCGCCGACCAGACCGCGGGCGATACCGCGATCGTCGCCAATTTCGAAAATGTCGATGCGTCTGTCGTGACGACGGCGCTGACCGTGACCGGCTCGTCATCGGCCAACACCATCACCACGGGATCGGGCAATGACACGATCGACGGCGGGGGCGGTGCCGACGTGATCAGCGCCAATGCGGGCGACGACACCGTCTCCTACTACAATTCGGAAGTCTCGATCGACGGCGGCGCCGGCACCAACACGCTGGTGCTGCGCGCGGCCGCGACCGTGAACCTGGCGGCCGCAGATCAGACCGTCGGCGATGCAGTCTCGGTTGCCAACTTCCAGAACGTCAACGCGTCGTCATTGTCGACCGGCATCTCGATCACGGGTACCACGAGTGCCAACACCATCATCGGCGGCTCGGGCACGGACACGATCGACGGCGCCGGAGGCGCAGATGTCATCAGTGCCGGCGGCGGCAACGACACTGTCCAGTATTACGGAACGGAGACTTCGATCGACGGCGGCAGTGGCGCCGACACGCTGATCCTCACCGCCTCGGGCGGCATCACCGCGATCAATTTCGCGGTCGCCACGGGCAACGACCAGACCACCGGCGACGCCGTGAGTGTCGCCAATTTCGAGAATGTGGACGCCTCCGTCGTGACGTCAGCCCTGACCGTGACCGGCTCCGCGTCAGCCAACACGATCACCACGGGCTCGGGCAACGACGCGATCGACGGCGGCGGCGGCGTGGATGTCATCAGCGCCGGGGCAGGAGACGACGCCGTCTCCTACTACAATTCCGAGGTTTCGATCGACGGCGGCACCGGCACCAATACGCTGATCATGAAGGCGGCCATCACCGTCAACCTCAACAATTCCGACCAGACCACCGGCGACACTGCGACGGTTTCGAACTTCCAGAACGTCGATGCGTCGGCGCTGACGTCCGCAGTCTCGATCACCGGCACCTCCAGTGCGAACGTCGTCACCGGCGGGGCCGGCAACGACACCATCGACGGCGGCGGCGGCTCTGACACGATCGTCGCTGGCGGCGGCAATGACTCGGTCGCCTATTACGGCTCCGAAGTTTCGATCGACGGCGGTGCGGGCACCAACACGCTGGTGATGAAGGCGGCAGCGACCGTCAACCTCGCCAATGTCGACCAGACCACCGCCGATACGACCAACGTTTCAAACTTCCAGAACATCGACGCCTCGGCGCTGTCGTCGGGTATCTCGATATCAGGATCGACAAGCGCCAACTCGATCATCGGTGGTGCGGGCAATGACACGATCGACGGCGGCGGCGGCGCCGACATCATCAACGCCGGGGCCGGCGACGACACGGTGCTTTATCACGGCACGGAGGTGTCGATCGATGGCAACACCGGCACCGACACGTTGATCGTCGCGGCCGGCTCGACGCTGAGCGCGGTCAACTTCGCCGTCGCCTCGGGCTCCGACCAGACCACCGGCGATACCGTCAGCGTCACCAATTTCGAGAACCTCGACGCGGGCGCGCTGACCACGGCGCTGGTCGTGACCGGCTCGGCCTTCGCGAATACGATCACGACCGGGTCAGGCAATGACACGATCGACGGCGGCGGTGGCACCGACGTGATCGTGGCGGGCGCCGGCGATGACACCGTGTCGTATCACGGCAGCGAAACCTCGATCGACGCCGGTACCGGCACCAATACGCTGCTGCTCAAGACGGCAACGACAGTGGTGCTGAGCGCGGCGGATCAGACCAGCGGCGATTCCACCGCTGTCGCCAATTTCCAGAATGTCGATGCCTCGGCACTGGCCTCCGGCGTCTCGATCACTGGCTCCTCCGGTGTCAACACGATCATCGGCAGCTTCGGCAACGACACCATCGATGGCGCTGGCGGTGCCGACATCATCAACGCCAGCGGCGGCGACGACACCGTCACCTATCAGGGCACCGAGGCGTCGATCGATGGTGGCACCGGATCGGACACGCTGGTGCTGGCCGCGACCGGCGGCATCACGGCTGTCAATTTTGCCGTCGCAGCCGGTGCCGACCAGACCACCGGCGACGGCGTCGTCGTTGCCAATTTCGAGAACCTCGATGCGGCCGTCGCCACGACAGCGCTGAGCGTTCAGGGATCGTCGGCGATCAACGTCATCACCACAGGATCGGGCAACGACACGATCGACGGCGGCGGCGGTGCCGACATCGTCACGGCCGGCGGTGGTGACGACACCGTCTCCTATCGCGGCACTGAGTTCTCGCTGGATGGCGGCACCGGCACCAATACGCTGCTGCTGCGCGCGGTGACGACGGTCAATCTCGGCAGTGCCGACCAGACTTTGGGTGACGTCGTCACCGTCACCAATTTCCAGAACGTCGATGCCTCGCAGCTGGTTGCCGGCGTGTCGATCGCCGGAACGGCCGCCAGCAATGTGCTGACCGGGGGCGCCGGCAATGATACGATCGATGGTGCCGGCGGCGCCGACATCATTGCCGCAGGCGCGGGCGCCGATACTGTCACCTATTACGGGACCGAAGCCTCGATCGACGGCGGCACCGGTTCCGACACGTTGGTGATGGCGGCGTCCGGCGGGACGACGGCGGTCAATTTCGCCGTCGCGGCAGGCAACGACCAGACGACTGGCGACGTCGTCGGCGTCACCAATTTCGAGAACCTCGATGCCAGCGCGCTCTCGACCGCGCTCACGGTGACGGGGTCGAGTTCGATCAACTCTATCACGACGGGTTCGGGCAACGACATCATCGACGGCGGCGGCGGCGCCGACATCATCGCGGCGGGCGCCGGCAACGATACCGTGACGTATCGCGGAACCGAGGCTTCGATCGACGGCGGCACCGGCAACAATACGCTGGTCATGACAGCCGCGACCACGATCAATCTCGGCAATATTGATCAGTCCACCGGCGACATCACGGCCATCACCAATTTCCAGAACGTGGACGCGTCCGCGCTCTCGGCCGCGGTCTCGATCACCGGCGATGCGAACGCCAACATCATCACCGGCGGCTCGGGTGCCGACACGATCGACGGTGGCGGCGGCGCGGATGTCATCTCGGCTGGCGCGGGTGACGATACCGTCTCCTATCGCGGCACCGAGGTCTCGATCGACGGCCAGGCCGGCACCAACACGCTGCTGATGCGTGCGGCGGCGACCGTCAATCTGGCGAACGCCGACCAGACCACCGGTGACAGCACGACCGTCGCCAACTTCCAGAACGTCGATGCCTCGCTGCTTGCGACCGGCGTCAGCATCACCGGCGCGAGCGGCGTCAACCAGATCACCGGTTCCTCCGGCGACGACACGATCGATGGCGGCGGCGGCAGTGATACGATCCTTGCGGGCGCCGGCAACGATACCGTCACCTTCCGCGGCACTGAGACTACGATCGATGGCGGCAGCGGCTCCGACACGTTGGTGCTGTCCACCGCCGCCGGCATCACCTCGGTCAATTTTGCGGTCGCGGCGGGTACCGATCAGGCCACCGGCGATGCCGTCAAGGTGTATAACTTCGAGAATCTCGACGCCAGCGCGCTGAGCTCTGCGTTGACGGTGACGGGCTCGGCGGCCGCGAACACGATCACGACCGGCTCGGGCAACGACACCATCGATGGCGGCGGCGGTGCCGACATCATCGCGTCGGGAGACGGCAACGACACCGTCACCTACTACGGCGGCGAAACCTCGATCGACGGCGGCAACGGCACCAACACGCTGATCATGCGTGCCGCTGTAACGGTCAACCTTGCCAATGCCGACCAGACGTCAGGCGACACCACAGCGGTCGCGAACTTCCAGAACGTGGATGCGTCATCGCTTGCGGTCGGCGTGTCCCTGACCGGCTCGGCCGCCGCCAACGTTCTCAGCGGCGGCGCGGGCAACGATACGGTCGACGGCGGGGGCGGTGCGGACGTGATCGCGACCGGCGGCGGCGACGATACCGTCACCTATCATGGCACCGAGACCTCGATCGACGCCGGCAGCGGCATCGACACCCTCATCATGGTGGCAACCGGCGGCACGACGGCCGTCAACTTCTCGGTCACTGCCGGCACCGACCAGACCACCGGCGACGGCACCGCGGTCACAAATTTCGAAAACCTCGACGCCAGCGCGCTGGCGTCGGGCCTCACCGTCACCGGCTCGACCTCGGCGAACGTCATCACCACCGGATCGGGCGACGACACCATCAACGGCAACGGTGGCGGCGATACGATCAACGCCGGTGCTGGCAACGACATCGTCGCCTATTGGGGCACGGAGACCTCGCTCGACGGCGGCACCGGCACCAACACGCTGCAGATGAAGGCCACCGGCACGGTCAATCTGGCGGCCGCGGACCAGACCTCGGGCGACGTCAGCACCGTCACCAATTTCCAGAACGTCGATGCATCCGCGCTCACGGTCGGTGCGTCCATCACCGGCTCGTCAGGCATCAATATCATCACCGGCGGCTCCGGTGACGATGGGATCGATGGTGCCGGCGGGGCCGACGTGATCGCCGCGGGCGGCGGCAATGACGGTGTCACCTATCACGGCACAGAAGTCTCGATCGACGGCGGCTCGGGCACCGACACGCTGACGCTCGCAGCGCTCGGCGGCATCACCGCGGTGAACTTCTCCGTTTCGGCCGGCACCGACCAGACCACCGGCGATACGGTCACGGTCACCAATTTCGAGAACCTCAACGCCTCGATCGCCAGCACGGCATTGACCGTCACCGGCTCCACGGGCGGCAACAACATCACGACCGGTTCGGGCGCTGACACGATCGACGGCAAGGGCGGCTACGACTCCATCGCCGCGGGCGCCGGCAACGACACGGTGAGCTACTACGCGAGCGAGAATTCGATCGACGGCGGCAGCGGCACCAACACGCTGATCCTGCAGGCCGCCGCGACGATCAACCTCGGCAATACCGACCAGACCACTGGCGATCTCACCACCGTCACCAACTTCCAGAATGTCGACGGCAGCGCGGTTGCAACCGGGATGAGCATGACCGGCTCGTCCGGCGCCAACACCATCACCGGCGGCTCCGGCGACGACGTGATCGACGGCGCCGGTGGCGCCGACATCATCGCGGCAGGCGCTGGCAACGATACTGTTTATTACCGGTCCGGCGCGACCTCGTATGACGGCGGCACCGGCACCAACACGTTGATCCTGAGGAGCGTCGTCACCGTCAACCTCGCCAATGGCGATCAGACCAGCGGCGACTCGGCCACCGTTACGAATTTCCAGAACGTCGACGCCAGCCAGGTCGCCGGGCCGGAGACGATCACGGGCTCGTCCGGCGCGAACACCATCATTGGCTCGACCGGCAATGATACGATCGATGGCGGCGGCGGCCTTGATGTGATCGACGCCGGCACCGGCAACGACACTGTCACCTATCGCGGCACGGAAACATCGATCGACGGCAACAGCGGTACGGACAAGCTCGTGCTGGCGGCCGCCGGCGGCATCACCGCGATCAACCTGGCGATCGGCAGTGACCAGACCACCGGCGACACCGTCGTGGTGTCGAACTTCGAGAGCGTCGACGCCAGCGTCATGACCACTGCGGTCACCGTGACCGGCTCCTCGTCGGCCAACACCATCACCACCGGCTCCGGCGATGATATCATTCACGGCGGCGCTGGCGCCGACACGATATCGGCCGGCGCTGGCAACGACACCGTGGACTATTGGGGTTCGGAAACCACGATCGATGGCGGCACCGGCACCAACACGCTGATCGTCAAGGCCGTCTCGGGCCTGTCGGCCGTCGATCTGTCGGTCGCGGCCGGTTCCGACATCACGACCGGCGACACCGGGACGGTGAAGAATTTCCAGAATCTGGATTCGAGCGCGGTCAGCACTGTGCTGACCGTGACGGGATCATCTGGGGCAAATTCCATCATCACCGGTGGTGGCGTGGACACCATCGACGGCGGCGGCGGCGCTGATATCATCAGTTCGGGCGCCGGCGACGACGTCGTCACCTATCGCGGCGCGGAAGTCTCGATCGACGGCGGTGCCGGTAACGACACGCTGGTGCTTGCGGCGAGCGGCGGCATCACGGCGATCAATCTCGGCGTCAGCGCGGGCTCGGACCAGACCACGGGTGACAGCGTCACCGTTGCCAATTTCGAATATGTCAACGCCAGCGCCTTGTCGACCGGCATCACCATCACCGGTTCATCCGGCGCCAACATCATCACCGGCGGCTCCGGCGCGGACATCATCGACGGTGCCGGCGGCGCCGACACCATTGCCGCGGGCGCCGGCAACGACACGGTGACCTATCGCGGCTCGGAGACCTCGATCGACGGCGGCAGCGGCACCAACACGCTGGTGCTGGCGACGGCCACGACGGTCAACCTGTCGGTTGCGGACCAGACGACGATCGACGTCACCACCGTCACGAACTTCCAGAACGTGGATGCCTCGGCGCTGTCGACGGGCGTCGCGATCACCGGCACGTCCTCGGCCAACACCATCACCGGCGGCTCGGGCGGCGACAGCATCGATGGCGGCGGCGGCGCCGACGTCCTCTCCGGCGGCGCCGGCGACGATGCCATTTCCTACTACGGGGCGGAGAGCTCGATCGACGGCGGCACCGGCAACAACACGCTGGTGCTGCGTGCCGCGGTGACGGTCAATCTCGCCAATGCCGACGTCACGACAAGTGACGGCATTACTGTCACCAATTTCGTCAATGTCGATGCCTCTGCGCTCGGCGCCGCCGTGACCCTGACCGGCTCGTCAGGTGCAAATACGATCGTTGGCGGCGCGGGCAATGACACGATCGATGGCGGTGGCGGGGCCGATATCATCAACGCGGGCGGCGGCAACGACACGGTCACCTATCGCGGCACCGAGAGCTCGATCGACGGCGGCTCCGGCACCGATACGCTGACCTTCGCCGCGAGCGGCAGCGTCAGCGCGATCAATCTCACGGCGGGCGACCAGACCACCGGCGACGGCGTCGTCGTCGCCAATTTCGAGAACGTCAATGCTGGCATCTTCACCACGGCGCTGACCGTCACCGGCTCGTCCTCCGCCAACACGATCACGACCGGTTCAGGCAACGACACGATCGATGGCGGCGGCGGCGCCGACGTGATCAGCGCCGGCAGTGGCAACGATACCGTCTCCTATTACGGCACCGAGACCTCGGTCGATGGCGGCACCGGCACCAATACGCTGATCATGAACACCTCGGCGGTGCTGAACCTCGCGAATGCGAACCAGCTGTCGTTCGGCGCCGGCACGATCAGCAACTTCCAGAATGTCGACGCATCGGCGGTTGCGGCGGCGGTATCGATCACCGGCTCGTCGGGGGTGAACGTGATCACCGGTGGCGCCGGCAACGATACGATCGACGGTGCCGGCGGCAACGATACGCTCGCCGGCGGCGCCGGCAACGACACGATGTCCTACTACGGTACGGAAGTCTCGGTCGACGGCGGCACCGGTACCAACACGCTGATCATGAAGGCGGCTGCGACCGTCAACCTCGGCGCCGGCGACCAGACCAGCAGCGACTCCGTCACCGTCACCAATTTCCAGAATGTCGACGGCTCGGCGGTGTCGGCGACGATGTCGATCACGGGCTCGTCGTCTGCCAACACCATCACCGGTGGCTCCGGCGACGATACGATCGATGGCGCAGGCGGCACCGATGTCATCAACGCCGGCGGCGGCAACGACACCGTCACCTATCGCGGCAGCGAGACCTCGATCGACGGCGGCGCCGGCGCCGACACGCTGGTCCTGGTCTCGGGCGCCAGCGTCACCTCGGTGAATTTCACCGTCGCTTCCGGCGCAGACCAGACGACCGGCGACTCCGCATCGATCATGAACTTCGAAAACGTCAACGCCGGCGTTCTCTCCACCAACGTTACCGTTACCGGCTCGTCCTCGGCCAACACGATCACGACCGGCTCGGGCGACGACACCATTGATGGCGGCGGCGGCGCCGACGTGATCTCGGCGGGCGCCGGCAACGACTTGGTGTCCTTCTATGGCAACGAGAGCTCGATCGATGGCGGCACCGGCACCAACACGCTGGTGATGCGTGCGGCGGCGACGGTGAATCTCGGCAATGCCGACCAGACATCGGGCGATAGCGCCAACGTCACCAATTTCCAGAACATCGATGCGTCCGCGCTGGTATCGGCCGTGTCGTTGACCGGCTCGTCGTCGGCGAACACGATCACCGGCGGCGCCGGCAATGACACCATCGATGGTGGCGGAGGAGCCGATATTATCAGCGCCGGTGCAGGCAATGACAGCGTCACCTATCGCGGCTCCGAGGCTTCGATCGACGGCGGCGCGGGCGCCGACACGTTGGTGCTGGCCGCCTCGGGCGGGACCACAGCGATCAACTTCTCGGTGGCGGCGGGCACCGATCAGACCACCGGCGATAGCGTCGGCGTGACGAATTTCGAGAGCGTCGATGCCTCGGCACTCAGCTCCGCGCTGACCGTGACGGGTTCGTCCTCCGCGAACACGATCACGACCGGTGCGGGCAACGACAGCATCGACGGCGGCGGCGGCGCTGACGTCATCAGCGCGGGCGCCGGCAACGACACCGTCACCTATCGCGGCTCGGAAGCCTCGATCGACGGCGGGTCCGGCACCAACACGCTGGTCATGGTGGCTGCCGCGACCGTCAATCTCGCGAATGGCGACCAGACGTCCGGCGACTCGGCTGTCGTCAGCAATTTCCAGAACGTCGATGCCTCGGCGTTGTCGACCGCGCTGTCGATCACCGGCTCGTCGGCGGCCAACACCATCACGGGCGGCTCCGGAAACGACACCATCGACGGCGGCGGTGGCACCGATGTTATCAGCGCCGGCGGCGGCAACGATAGCGTCTCCTACTACGGCTCCGAGACGTCGATCGATGGCGGCACCGGTACCAACACATTGCTGCTGAAAACGGCTGTGACGGTGAACCTGGGCAATGCCGATGTCACCTCGAGCGACGCGATCAATGTCACGAATTTCCAGAACGTCGACGCATCGGCGCTGTCGGCGGCGGTGACGCTGACCGGCTCCTCCTCCGTCAACGCCATCACCGGCGGCTCCGGCGACGATACCATCGATGGCGCAGGCGGCGCTGATGTCATCAACGCCGGCGGCGGCAATGACAGCGTCACCTATCGCGGCACCGAGTCCTCGATCGATGGCGGCGCCGGCAGCGATACGCTGACATTCGCAGCCGCCGGCAGCGTCAGCGCGATCAATCTCACGGCAGGCGATCAGACCACCGGCGATAGCGTCGCAGTGGCGAATTTCGAGAACGTCAATGCGTCGATCTTCACGACGGCACTGATGGTCACCGGCTCGTCCTCGGCCAATACAATCACGACCGGCTCGGGTAACGATACTATCGATGGCGGCGGCGGCCTTGATATGATCGCGGCCGGTGCCGGCAATGACAGCGTGTCCTATTACGGCGCCGAGACGTCTATCGATGGCGGCACCGGCACCAACACGCTGCTGCTGAAGGCGGCGGTGACGGTGAACCTCGGCAACACCGATGTCACCTCGGGCGATGCCGTCAACGTCACCAGTTTCCAGAACGTCGATGCCTCGGCGCTGTCGTCGGCCGTCACGCTGACCGGCTCGTCCTCGGCCAACACCATCACGGGCGGCGCGGGCGCCGACACCATCGACGGCGCTGGCGGCTTGGATGTCATCAGCGCGGGCGGCGGCGACGATAGCGTCACCTATCACGGCACTGAGTCCTCGATCGACGGCGGTGCCGGCAACGACACGCTCGTGCTGGCGGCAGCCGGCGGCATGACTGCAGTGAATTTCTCGGTTGCGGCCGGTTCGGACCAGACGACCAGCGATTCCGTCGGCGTCACCAATTTCGAGCATCTCGATGCGTCATCGGTCAACTCGGCACTGACCGTGACCGGCTCGTCCTCGGCCAACACGATCACGACCGGCTCCGGCAACGACGTGATCGATGGCAATGGCGGCGCCGATACGATTCACGCCGGCGCCGGCGACGACACCGTCACCTATCACGGCACCGAGAGCGTGATCGACGGCGGCACTGGTACTAACACCCTGCTGATGGCGGCGAGCGCCACGGTCAATCTCGGCAATGCCGACCAAACCTCTAGCGATTCGGCTGCGGTCAGCAATTTCCAGAACGTCGATGCCTCCGGATTGTCATCGGGCGTCTCGATCACCGGATCGTCGTCGGCCAACAGCATCACCGGCGGCTCCGGCAACGATACGATCGACGGCAATGGTGGTGCCGATGTCATCAGCGCCGGTGGCGGCAACGATACCGTCACCTATCACGGCACGGAGGCGTCGATCGATGGCGGCAGCGGGACCAACACGCTGGTCCTGAATGCCGCGGCCACGATCAACCTCGGCAATGCCGATCAGACCTCCGGCGACTCGACCGCCGTTAGCAACTTCCAGAATGTCGACGGCTCCGCGCTGTCCTCCGCGCTGTCCATCACCGGTTCTTCCGGGAATAACACCCTGACCGGCGGCTCCGGCAATGACACGATCTCCGGCGGCGGCGGAACGGATCATCTGTTCGGCAATGGCGGTGACGACATCTTCATCATCGACCATTCGTCGCTCTCCGCCGGCTCGACCATCGATGGCGGCAGCGGCAACAACACCGTCAACATCTCCGCCAATTCCGGCACGGTCAGCGACACCGAGCTGCTCGCCGCGCTGACCAACATCCAGACCATCGACTTCACCGCCAGCAACGTCAACGCGTCGGTCAGCCTGTCCGGCAGCCAGATCAGCCAGATGGATGGCGGCGCCGCGAACACGCTGACGATGCTGATCAATGCGGGAGATTCGGTGAGCATCACCGATCCCGCGTCGAACTACACAACATCGGCCGTCGGCAACACGACGACCTACACCATCTACGACGACGCCTCGCACACCAACGTCATCGCGCACCTGTCGTTGGTGGCGTGAGGAGGACGCAATCGATAGGGTACGCTGACGGCTACTGCCTCAGCGCGTTGTCCTTGATCCGGCGTAGCGGCCGGAGCAGGGTGCCCAGCACGCTCTGCCGGCTGCCGATCACGTCGACATCGGCCAGCATGCCTGGCAGCACGGGATGCTCCGGCCCCAGCGCCGCGGCGTCGGCCTCGAGCCGGACCTTGAAATACGGTACGCCGCGCTCGTCCTGATGCGCATCCGGCGAGATGTCGGAGACGCGCGCGCTCAAGCCGCCATAGACCGAGAACTCATAGGCGCTGATCTTGACGATCGCCCGCTGCCCCAGCCAGACGTCGGCGCGGTCCGCCGGCGACAATTTCATCTCGACATCGATCGAACCGTCGGAGGGGACGATCTCGGCCAGGGCCTCTCCCGGCTTGACCACGCCACCGACGGTACTCACGTTCAGCTTGTTGATGATGCCGCTGACGGGGGCGCTGACGTCGGACCTGCTCATGCGGTCCTGCAGCGCCTCGATGCTCTTGGTCAGCTTCTCCAACTCCGTCGATGTCTGCGCCCGTTCCTTCTCTGCGTCGGCCTGGAAGCGCGAGGTGACCTCCGCCTTGCGTTTCTCCAGCTCCGAGAGCGCGGCTTCGGCGCGCGGGATCTCATGGGCGAGATCGGACAGACGCGCGACCGCCTGCTGCACCACGCGCTCGGCTTCCAGCTGCTCATTGTTCGAGGCCGCGCCAGCGGCGGTGAGCTTTCGCAAGGAAGCGAGGCGCTCGTCGGAGATCTGCCGTTCGCGGGTGACGGAGGGAAGGCGGGAGCGCAGCTCCGACAGCTCGATCTCCTTCTGCCGCTGCTGCTGCGTCACGATCGAGAGCTGCTCGTTCAGGTTCGCGCGACGGCGTTGAAACAGCGACAGCTCGTTGTCGATCACCTGCTGGCTGATGTTCAGCGAAGGTGGCGGGAACGAGACCTCACTTGCACCCTTGGTCTCGGCTTCCAGGCGAATGAGGCGAATCCGCTTCGCCGCCTGTTCGATCGCCGCCTGCGCCAGCTCCGATTTGAAGAAGCTGTTCTCCACGCGCATCAACGGCTGGCCGGCAACGACCCGATCGCCCGGCTTGACCATGATCTCCGCGATGATGCCGCCCTCCAGATGCTGCACCTCCTGCTTCATCTGCTGCGTGACGATGCGCCCCGATCCGCGCGTCACCTTGTCGATCTGAACGATCGCCGACCAGATCAACGCGGCGAGCGTGCAGAGCCCGACGATCACGACGAAGCGTCCCTGCGCTTCGGTGGCGATGCGATCGATCCGGCGCGGGAAGACGGCGGCTCGCTCCATACCGGCCACGACAGCGCGGTCGCCGGCCGGCATGCGTTCCGGTGCGACGCTACCTGCAGCGGTCTGGTGGGCGCGAAGTGGATGCAATGCCGTCTCGGTCCGGATCGATAACCCATTGAAACCGAAAGCGGTGCACGAACAATTAAGGCTAATGAACGATCATCGGGATCCATACTGCCTTGTAGGTGCATTGCGGACTCCATGTTTCAGAGCAGCATCAGGTCTGACCGTTCCGGTCCGGGAGTCGATGCGGCCGTGGGGCGGCTGGCAAGAATCGGTCGGGCGGAACGACGGGATCCGGAGCGGCTCGATATGTCCCGGCTGCCGCCGCCGGATCACCTCGCCAGGCTTCTGACGGAGATTGCCGCAGTCTGGAACAGGCAGCGCGGCGAGCCGGTGCGATCAGGCGCCAGCGCGCTACAGGACATCGACAGCCCGGAGACGCTGATCTCCTTCGCCGCGACCAACGGCATCGATGTCGTGTTCGAGAACCGTCTGGTCGCCTCGCTGTCATCAGAAGATCTCCCCGCAGTGATGCTGACCAACGAGGGCATGGGACGGATGCTGCTCGCGCGCCGCGGGCGCGAGTTCACCGCCCAACATGGCGGCGCGACCTATGCGATCGACAAGGATGCGCTGGCGGCCGAGGAGGCCGGCACGCTGTTCCTGGTTCGCCCTCGCGGCATCGTGCCGTCGGACAATCTCGCCGAGACCGTCGCGGAGGTCGCATCCTCCGAGGCCAGCGATCCGGTCCGCGGCATCCTCGATTTCATGACCGACCGGCATCGCAAGATGCTGGCCGAGCTCCTGGTCGCGGCGGCCTTCTCCAATTTGATGCTGCTGGCGCTGCCGGTCTATTCCGGCCTGATCTTCGATCGGGTGATTCCACATTCGGCGTTCGATACGCTGTGGGCGATCTCGATTGGCGTGACGCTCGCATTGCTGGCGGATCTCGCCGTGCGCTGGGTTCGGCTGAAGATCCAGGACTCGCTGGCGAGCTCGGCGAGCGCCGCCATTCAGGGCTCGGTCATCAGGCGGCTGCTGCAGGCCAAGATGGGCGAGGCACCGCGCTCGTCGGGCGCGATCACGCTCCGCCTGCGCAATCTCGATGCGATGACGCAGCTGATCCCGCAGCTCGTCACCGGCGTGCTGGTCGACGTTCCCTTCCTGCTGATCGTGTTCACGCTGCTGTGGCTGAACGGCGGCGCGGTCGTGCTGGCGCCTGTCGCTGGCATTGGCGTGCTGGCGGCGCTGCATCACTGGACCAGCCTTGGCTCCGACGCCGAGCAGAAGCGCTCGACCACATTGCTGCAGCTTCAGACCAATCGCCTGAACGAGGCGGTCGAGGTGCTCGAGACGATCAAGTCGACGCGCACCGAGCTGCGCGTGCTGAACCGCTTCGAGCAGATCTTCGACGAGTACGCCTATTCGACCCATGTGGTGCGGCTGTATCAGGGGCTCGCGGCCTACGCCAACGTCACCATCGGGCAGATGATGGTCGCAGTGGTGCTGGTGATAGGGGCCTATGAGGTTTCGGCCGGGGACATGACGATCGGCGGTCTCTCTACCTGCTCGCTGCTGATCGGGCGCGTCATCAGCCCAATCGGGCAGCTGATCGCGGTCATCCACCGCACGCTGCAGAGCCGCGCGCTTTTGAAGTCGCTGGCGAGCGAAAGCCGATATCAGAGCGAGACCGCCGGCGACGAGAGCGGCGCTCTGCGCAAGCCCGAGCAGTGCGCGCTGCGTCTGCAGAGCGTCGCGTTCTCCTATCCGGGCCAGAGCACGCGGCAGATCGACAATCTCACCACGACCATTCAGCGCGGCGAGCGCGTCGCCATTGTCGGCCGGTCGGGATCGGGAAAGTCGACGCTGCTGCGGTTGATTGCAAGGTTTGCCGAGCCCGACCGCGGCTCCATCCTGCTCGACGGCTTCGACGTCCGCCAATATGAGCCCTCGGATCTCCGCTCCGCGCTGGGCTATATGGGCCAGGGCGCCGGGATCGTCGAAGACACCCTGATGCGAAACCTGATGCTCGGCCAGAGCGAGCTCGATCCGGATCACTTCGCTGAAATCATGAAGCTGACCGGCATCTCCGATTTCGCCGCCACGCATCCGCAGGGCTTTGGTATGAATGTCGGTCCCCGCGGCGAGCGGCTGTCCGGCGGCGAGCGCCAATCGGTGGCGCTGGCCCGCATCCTGCTCTCCGATCCCAAGGTGCTGCTGCTGGACGAGCCGACCGCCTCGATGGATACGATGCTCGAGGCGAAGCTGGTCAAGAACATCGGAAAATTCATCGGCGACCGGACGCTGATCGCCGCGACCCACCGCGCGCCGGTGCTGCAGCTCGTCGACCGCCTGATCTGGCTGGACGGCGGCAAGGTCATCGCCGACGGCCCCAAGGCCGAGGTGCTGAAGCGCATGTCCGGCGCGGCGGCTTAGAGCGTTTTCAAGCGAAGTGGACACCGGTTCGCGTCAAGGAAACGCGTCAAAACAAAACGCTAGAGCCCCGTTCCGATTCAATCGGAACGGACAAGGCTCTAGCGAAGAGAGGCTGCGATATCGCCGATCGATCTGAAGAGCATCAGTGGATCGTCTCTTGAGGGAATGAACCCGCGCCGCACCCAGAACGCCGCAGCCTCCGTATCAACCGCCCGGACCAGCAGCGCGCGGCCTCCGACAAGGCCTGCAGCCGTGACGCAGCGCTGCAGCGCATGTTTGACCAGCCCCGTGCCGATGCCTTTGCCGCTCCAATTCTGATCCGTTGCAAGCTGACCCAGCAGCAGGCAGGGGACGGGATCGGGCGGCTGACCGGTTCGGATGGAGCGTGGCAGGATCGAAGGTACGACGGCCGTGGGCGCCAGACCATAATAGCCGATGACACGCTTGTCTTCATGTACGACGAGGACGGCTGTAAAGCCTTTCTCCTGATTGGAGAGTGCACGCGTCTTCAGCCACCGATCGAGGGAGGGCTTGCCACAGGAGAACGCTGCGATGTCGTGGACTGCGGTCAGCAACTCAGGCTCTGAGATCGCCAATTCCTAGCCCCGTTTCTTCGATCTGCCTGTCTCCCACGGGGCCGCGCGTTCGAACAGTTCGACCATTTCGGGGACTGCGGTGCCCGGTTCGGACAGCGCCGCCGTGAAAGCCTTGAAGCCGGCAGGACTCATCCGAATGGGGGCTGTCTCCATCAACGCATCCTCCGCCGCGCGGACAGCCGCATCACGGACAAAATCGGTACGTGAGCGGCCGCGCAATGCTGCTGCCCGATCGATGATTGCGATGTCCGCTTCGGGCAGCCGCATCGAGAGCGGATATTCCTTACGTTTGACGGTTCGTGGCACGACAGCCTCCTGATGCAACAGATTAATCCATTGTAGCGCATTTTGCAATACGTAGCTAGGCTTGACGCTTCTTCGAAGTTCTGTTTTTTCCCAGGCTCGCCCGCATTTCTCCAATCAGATGTTTTGCAAAGGCGTCGCTGAGCGCGGGCAGGGTGCGGCCGGCATGCTTGATGACGCTGATGCGGCGCGCGAAGGCGGGATCGTCGATCGCGCGTGAGCGGACGTCGCGCTCGGCCTTGATCTCGCGCGCGGAGCCTGGCAGCACTGCAAGGCCGAGGCCGGCGCGGACCATCGCCACCGCGGTCATCATGTAGGTGGCCTCGCAGGCCGGGTTGGGGATCAGGCCGCGTTTGTGGAACGCAGCCTCGACCACGGTGCGTACGCTGGTGTCGGCGGCCATCATGATCAGCGGATATTGCGCGAGCAGCGCCGGCGTCACCGCGGGCTCGCGGCTGATTTTGTGACCGGCGGGATAGACCACGTGCATCTGGTCCTGCACGCTGAACATCACCTCGATGCCGGGCTGCGCCACCTCGCCGCCGACGATGCCGAAATCGACCTCCTCGTTCCGGACGAGATCGAGCACCTGTTTGGCGATCACGTCGCGCAAGGCGAAATAGACATTCGGCTTGCCGGAACGAAACGACTGGATCGCATCGGGCAGAATGCCGGAAGCAATCGAGGGCAGCGCTGCGAGGCGCACGATGCCGCGCTGCCTGGTGCTGCCGCCCTGCACATCATGCACCAGCGTCTCGATCTCCTGCAGCAGCTTCTCGAATCCCGGCAGGATGTCGGCGCCCGTCCGGGTCAGCTCGACCGAGCGACTGGTGCGGTCGAGCAGGCGCGCCTTCAGCGTTTCCTCGAGCCGCCTGATCTGCACGGTCAGCGCCGGCTGCGAGAGATGGAGCAGCTTGGCCGCGCGGGTAAAGCTCTTCAGCCGCGCGACGGTCACGAAGGAGCGGATCTGGGTGAGAGCGACGTCCATAATGCAAGACTATTGCTGTGATAAAATCATTTCAATTGTTTAATCGAGCCTCCGATGGCAAGCCCATTGGCAAATCAATGAAATAAACCTGCGCGAGCACTCGCGCCGGAGGAAACAATGCTTGCCCTGCTCGGCCTCTTCACGATCGCGATCCTGCTCGTTGTCATCATGACAAAGCGGATGTCGCCGCTGATTGCCCTGATCACCATTCCGATCCTGGCGTCACTGGCCGGCGGCTTCGGCTGGGACACCAGCAAGTTCATCGTGTCGGGCCTGCAGAGTCTGGCGCCCGTGGTCGGCATGTTCGTGTTCGCGATCCTGTTCTTCGGCATCGTCAGCGACGCCGGCATGCTCGATCCGATCATCGACCGCATCCTGCGCACGGTCGGCACGCGGCCGACGCGCATCGTGATGGGCACCACGCTGCTGGCGCTTCTGATCCATCTCGACGGTTCCGGCGCCGTGACATTCCTCGTCACCATTCCCGCCATGCTGCCGCTCTATGAGCGGCTCGGCATCGACAAGCGCATCCTCGCCTGCGCGGCCTCGATGGCGGCCGGCGTGAATTTCCTGCCCTGGACCGGGCCGATGATCCGCGCTTCGGCCTCGCTGAAGCTGCCGATTCCGGAGATCTTCAATCCGCTGGTGCCGGTGCAGATCACCGGACTCGTCTTCATCTTTGCGGTCGCCTGGTGGCTCGGGCGGCGCGAGGAGCGCCGGCTCGGCTATGTCGCCGGTGCCAGCGTGGAAGCGCCGCAGCGCGTCATCACCGAGGCCGAGAAGGAGCTGCGCCGGCCCGGCAATTTCTGGATCAACATCCTGCTGACCGTGTTCGTGCTCGGCAGCATGGTGATCCTTGGGGATAAGCTGGCGCCCGCGATCGTGTTCATGGTCGGAACCTGCCTCGCGCTGCTCATCAACTATCCCAATGTGGACATGCAGCGTCGGCGCATCGATGCGCATGCCAAGGCGGCGCTGCTGATGGCTTCGATCCTGATCGCCGCCGGCGTCTTCACCGGCGTGATGCAGGGCACCGGCATGCTGAAGGCGATGGCGCAGACGGCGGTGAGCTTCGTGCCGGCGGATGCGGCGAGGTTCATTCCCGTCGCGCTCGGCATCGTCTCGATGCCGCTCAGTCTGCTGTTCGATCCCGACTCGTTCTATTTCGGCGTGCTGCCCGTCGTGGCCGAGGTTGGATCGCAGCTGGGGGTTGCGAAGGTGCAGGTCGCGCAGGCCGCACTTCTCGGCCAGATGACGACAGGCTTTCCGGTCAGCCCGCTGACACCCGCGACGTTCCTGGTGGTCGGTCTCTCCGGCATCGAGCTGGCCGACCACCAGAAGTTCACGATCCCCTTCCTGTTCGGCGCCTCGGTCGTCATGACCATCGCCTGTGTGCTATTCGGTCTGTTCCCGCTCTAGGTTTTTATTGACGCGTTTTCTTCACGCGAACCGGTACCCACTTCGCTTGAAAACGCTTTTGGATCGGAGAATGACGATGCGAACCATCAGGATCGGCGCCGGCGCCGGCTATTCCGGCGACCGCATCGAGCCCGCGATCGAGCTGGCCGAGAAGGGCGCGCTCGATTACCTCGTGTTCGAGTGCCTTGCCGAGCGCACCATCGCGCTGGCGCAGCAGGCGCGCATGAAGGATCCGGCAGGCGGCTACGATCCGCTGCTGGCGGCGCGCATGCAGGCCGTGCTGCCGATCTGCCGCGTCAACAAGGTCCGCATCATCACCAACATGGGCGCGGCCAATCCGCTCGGTGCCGCCGAGGCGACGCGGTCGATTGCGCGCAAGCTCGGCCTCTCAGGCCTGAAGATCGCAGCCGTCACCGGCGACGACGTGCTGACGAAAGCCAAGGACGCCGATCTCGCGCTCGACAATGGCGACACCATCAAGGGCCTCGGCAATCGCGTTGTCTCGGCGAATGCCTATATCGGTGCGCGCGGAATCGCCGATGCGCTCGCCGCCGGCGCCGACGTCGTCATCACCGGCCGCGCCGCCGATCCCGCGCTGTTTCTCGGGCCGCTGGTGCACGAGTTCGGCTGGGCGATGGATGATTGGGACCTGCTCGGCAAGGGCACGATGGTCGGCCATCTCCTGGAATGCGCCGGCCAGATCACCGGCGGCTATTTCGCCGATCCCGGCGTCAAGGATGTGCAGGATCTCGCCCGGCTCGGCTTTCCGATCGGCGAGGTGCGCGAGGACGGCGATCTCGTCGTCACGAAAGTCGCGGGCTCGGGCGGCTGCGTCACGCCAGCGACCGTGAAGGAGCAGCTGCTCTACGAGATCCACGATCCCGCCGAGTATTTCCAACCCGACGTGGTCGCGGATTTTTCACAAGTGCGGGTCGAAGAGGTCGGCCCTGATCGCGTCCATGTCACGGGCGGGCGCGGCAAGCCGAAGACGGGCCTGCTCAAGACCTCGGTCGGCTATATCGACAGCTATGTCGGCGAGGGCCAGATCTCCTATGCCGGTCCGGGTGCAGTGGCGCGCGGCCGGCTCGCGCTCGACATCGTACGCGAGCGGGTTGCGATGACGGGTGCGCAGACCACCGAGCTGCGCTGCGACCTGATCGGCGTCAACGCGCTGCACGGCGAGGCGTCCGGCGCCGGCGCGCCGTATGAGGTGCGGGTGCGCGTGACCGGCCGCACCGAGACGCTGGCGGAGGCCGTCAAGATCGGCAACGAGGTCGAGACGCTCTACACCAATGGTCCTGCGGGCGGCGGCGGCGCCTGGAAATCGGCGCGCGAGGTCATCGCCGTCGCCTCGTGTCTCGTTCCGGAGAACGCGGCGCAGCTCAGCGTGTCGCTGGTGGAGGCCTGAGCATGAAGCTGCGCGACATCGCCCATTCCCGGACCGGCGACAAGGGCAACATCTGCAATATCTCGGTCATCGCCTATCGCGCGGACGACTACGCGCTGCTGTGCCACGTCGTCACTGCCGAGCGCGTGAAGGCGCATTTTGCCGGGGTCGTGCATGGCGAGGTCGTCCGCTATGAGCTGCCCGGCATCGCGGCGCTGAACTTCGTCCTCAAGGATGCGCTCGGCGGCGGCGTCACCCGTTCGCTGGCGCTCGATGCGCACGGCAAATCGCTGAGCTCGCGGCTGCTCGATCTCGACATCAGGCCGGCCGACGGCAGCTGAAGCCGATCCTATCACGACCATCAATCATAAGAATGGGAGGTTTGATGATGACGATCGCGAGCGCTGTATCTGGCCGGACAAACCGGCCCGCCCGTCGCGGCTACGTGGCGGCCTTGTCCGCGATGAGCCTATTGCTGTTGTCGCCGTCTCTGGCTGCGGCCTCATGCGATCAGCTAGTCAAGCTCGCCGTCGACAACACCACCATCTCGGCCGCCGAGGCGCGCCCCGCCGGCTCGTTCGCGCCGCCGAGCGGCGCCGCGATTGCTGATCTTCCCGGCTTCTGCCGCGTGCAGGGCGTCATCTCGGCCGTGCCCGGCTCGCGCGTCGGTTTCGAGCTCTGGCTGCCGCAAGACGGCTGGAACGGCAAGATCGAGATGGTCGGCAATGGCGGTTACTCCTCGGCCATGTCCTACAAGGCGATGGCGCCACTGCTCAAGCGCGGCTATGCGGCGGTCGCGACCGACACCGGCCACACCGGCGATGATCCAAGCTTCGCGATCGATCATCCAGAGGCGATCGTCGATTGGGGCCATCGCGCGGTGCATGTCACGATCGCGGCCGCGAAGTCCGTGACCTCGGCGTTCTACGGCGAGAATCCGAAGCACAGCTATTTCGCCGGCTGCTCGACCGGCGGCCACCAGGCGCTGATGGAAGCGCAGCGATACCCGACTGATTTCGACGGCATCATCGCCGGCGATCCCGGCAATAACCGCACCCATCTGAATGCAGGCTTTCTCTGGCAGTTCGTCAGCAACCACCGCGCCGATCTCGGCGTCATTGTCCCTCCGACGAAACTCGCGGCCATTACCGATGCGGTGGTCAAAGCCTGCCGAGGCAAGGATGGCGGATTGGCGACTGATAGCTTCCTGACCGACCCCGAAGCCTGCAACTTCGAACCTGCGCAGATGCTCTGCAAGCATGGTGACGCCGACGACTGCCTGACATCGGAGCAGGTGGATGCGCTGGCGACCATGTATCGCGGTGCCCGCGGCGCGCATGAGGGCGAGCAGATCTATTATGGTTGGCCGAAGGGCAGCGAGAATTCAGGTCGCGTCATCGCGAGCCTGCCAGGCTGGAGCCTGTATTGGGCCGATCCGCAGCACGCCGACCGGCCGGCGCGGCTGAACTTCTGGAAGGTCTGGGCGTTTCCGGGAACGGACTGGGACTGGCGCAATTTCGAGTTCGGCAGCGGCATCAAGGCGGTCGACGACCGGCTTGCGCCGGTCATCAACGCGATGAGCACCGACCTATCTGCGTTCAAGGCTGCCGGCGGCAAGCTGATCCAATATCACGGCCTTGCTGATCCCGTGGTGCCACCGCGCGACTCGATCGACTATTACGCGAGTGCAGGCCGCCGAAAACGCTGACAAGCGCGCCGATGCGACCGCGGATTTCTATCGCCTGTTCCTGGTGCCCGGCCTCTACCATTGCGAGGGCGGGCCGGGGCCGAACGTGCTGGACACGCAGGCGGCACTGGAGAACTGGGTTGAGCAGGGGGCGGCGCCGTCGACCATCGCCGCAACCAAATTCCGCAACGACAAGCCGGCCGATGGCGTCGAGATGAGCCGGCCGCTGTGTCCCTATCCTCAGGTTGCGCATTACAAGGGCGAGGGCGATCCCACGGATGCCGCGAGCTTCGTGTGCACGGCGGGCAGGCGTTACCCAACGCCGCTGCCGGCTGCCGCCTATTTGCGCTGAACGCGCTGATCGGCGCAGGTTTCGTCATCCGTTGTGTCGATGAATGGGCGCCGTCGGAGGCGCAACTCGCTGAGCAGCCGGAGCTGCAGGACGAGCTCGAGCGGCCGATGATGGTGTTGATCTCGGCGCAGAGCACGTGACGGGCGAGCGTGTGGCGCCGTTGCCACCTCAGCGATCTTGAGGTGTTCACCCCGGCATGCAACCTTTTCGGCGCGGCGCGGTAGGTTATGCGTGATCGCCGCATTCCCGCAGTTTGGAACCCTTGATTGCAATGAACCGATACGACCTGATCATTCGCGGAGGCCGCGTCCTCGATCCTGAAACCTCGTTCGACGCCGTTGCCGACGTTGCGGTCAAGGACGGCGTGATCGCGGCGATCGGCGACATCGCGGGATCGGCCGAGCGGGTGATCGACGCCATCGGCCTCGTCGTCAGCCCCGGCTTCATCGACCTTCACGCCCACGGCCAGTCGCTGCCGGCCGATCGCATGCAGGCATTCGACGGCGTCACCACGACGCTGGAGCTCGAGGTCGGCGTGCTGCCGGTGGCGCGCTGGTATGACGAGCAGGCGGCGCAGGGGCGCACGTTGAATTACGGCGCTGCGGCCGGCTGGGTGTTCGGCCGCATCGCCACCATGACGACGCAGCAGACTGCCTCCAGTGTCGCCGGCATGGGCGAGGCGATGCGCGACAAGCGCTGGGTCGAGGAGGTCGCGACGCCGGCGGAGACCGCCGAGATCGTCGAGCGCGTGCGCGTCGGGCTGGAGCAGGGCGGCCTCGGCATCGCCTTTCCGAATGCCTATGCGCCCGGCACCGGCGTGAAGGAATTGTCTGAGCTGTGCAGCCTCGCTGCCCGCCACAACGTGCCGACCTACACCCACATCGCCTACATGTCGAACGTCGATCCGCGCAGCTCGGTCGACGCCTATACACGTCTCATCGGGCTTGCGGGCTCGACTGGCGCGCACATGCACATCTGTCACTTCAACAGCACCAGCCTGCAGGATGTCGAGCGCTGCGCCGAGCTGGTGCGAACCGCGCAGGCACAGGGCCTGAAGGTGACCGTCGAGGCCTATCCCTATGGCACCGGCTCGACCGTGGTCGGCGCCGAGTTCTTCGCCGATCCGGCCTTCTGCCAGCGCCAGGGCACCGGCTATGACGCGATCGAGATGGTCGCGGAGCGCCGCCGGCTCGCCAGCCGCGAGGAGCTGCTGGCGCGACAGAGAAGCGAGCCCGGCGCGCTGGTGCTGATCCATTTCCTCGATGTCGCGGTCAACCCACGGCATCGCGATCTGCTCGACATCTCAGTGATGTATCCGGGCGGCGCGATCGCCTCCGATGCCATGCCCTGGATCCTGGGCAACGGCACGCTCTACACCGGAGATGCCTGGCCGCTGCCTGAGGATGCGGTGTCGCATCCGCGCTCGTCCGCGACCTTCACCAAGTTCCTGCATGACTGGGTGATCGAGCGCAAGGCGGTGCCGCTGATGGAAGGTATTGCCAAGTGCACCTTGATCCCCGCGCAGATCCTTGGGGCTTCGACGCCTGTCATGCACAAGAAGGGACGGCTGCAGGTCGGCTGCGATGCCGACATCGTCGTGTTCGATCTCGCCACACTGAAAGACCGTGCCGACTTCCTCAACATGAACCGGCCCTCCGACGGCGTGAAGCATCTCCTGGTGAACGGTGAGGCCGTGATCGCCGATGGCGCCTTGTTGCGCGATGCGCGGCCTGGACGGCCGGTGCGGCGGCTGGTTGCGTCATGATCGTTCCGGTCTTGCTGGTCACCGGTTATCTCGGGGCGGGCAAGACCACGCTGCTCAATCATCTTCTCGCCAATCCCGGCGGACGCCGGATCGCCGCGGTCGTCAACGACTTCGGCGCTATCGATATCGATGCCGGGCTGCTCGGCACGGTGTCGGATGGCGTGGTATCGCTGAAGAACGGCTGTATCTGCTGCTCGCTGCAGGGCGATCTGCTGCGCACGCTGGCCTCGGTGATCAAGCGGCCGTCGCCGCCGGATGCGATCGTGATCGAGACCTCCGGTGTTTCGGATCCCGCCGAGATCATCCGCAACCTGATGGACCCTGTCATCTTCAAGGTGGCGCCGCTGGAGACGGTGGTGACCCTGGTCGACGCGCGGCGCGTGCTCGACGAGCCCGAGCTGGCGCAGGATGCGCTGTGGCGCTCGCAATTGCGCGCGGCGGATTTCGTTCTGCTGACCAAGACCGATCTGCTTGATGATGAGGAGCGCGGACGCGTCGCTGAATTCCTCGGCCGGCACAGGCCGGCGAACGTCGTGTTCGATGTTGTCCAAGGGGCGGTCGCGCCAGATCTGTTGTTCAGCCGCACTGCCGCCGGGCCGCGAACCGCTCCGACGCCCGCGCTGTCGGCGTCCGAGCCATTCGCGTCCATAACCTGGACCTCGCAGGCGCCGCTCTCGCTGGCGCGCTTTCAGCAGGTTGTGAGTGCACTTGCCGCCCGGACCCTGCGCATGAAAGGAGTCTTCGTCTTTACCGAGCACCCCGCGCAGCCGATGCTGTTCCAGTGCGTCGGCACGCGCGCGACGCTGTCGGCTTCGCAGCTCGCCCCGCCGGATGGTCTCACCGCGCAGCTCGTGCTGATCGGCCGGGAAGGCCAGATCGATCGGGATGAGATCGAGCAGGTGCTGAAGGGGATCGTTGCGGATTGAACCCTACCAATACCGATTGATGCGACCGAATTGCACGGTAGCTGCTCTCTCTTCCCTTCTCCCCTTGTGGGAGAAGGTGGCGCGAAGCGCCGGATGAGGGGTTGCTTCCGCAAACTCACACCGCAAGAGACCCGCTCGCCGAGAGAGACCCCTCACCCGTCTCGCCGCTACGCGGCGAGCCACCCCTCCCACAAGGGGAGAGGGTGCACCGAGATCGTCGCGCTGGCGATGATCCTGCCGCTATTGCTTCCCGATATACGGGCATCCGCCCTCCGCGAGCGGACGGAACGCCTGGTCGCCGGGGACGGTGGTCTGGTATTCGTAGAGGTCCCACTTGCCCTTGGATTCCTCGGGCTTCTTGATCCGCATCAGGTACATGTCGTGCACCATGCGGCCGTCCTCGCGGACGACGCCATTCTCTGCGAAGAAGTCGTTGACCGGGGTCTTGCGCATCTGGCGCATCACGGTCTCCGCATCCACCGAGTTGGTGGCCGCCACCGCCTTGAAATAGTGCCGCAATGCCGAGTTGACGCCCGCCTGGTAGGCGGTCGGCATCGCGTCATGACGTTTGAAGAACTCCTGCGCGAAGGCGCGCGTCTCCGGCGTGCGGTCCCAATAGAAGGAATCGGTGAACAAGAGGTCATGCGCATGCGCGAGCCCGAGCGCCGGCACGTCGGTCAGCGTCACCTGCAGCGCCACCACCTGCATGCTGCCTCGGATGTTGAACTCATCCGCCTGCGCCACGGCATTGCGGAAGTCGGAGCCGGCATTGGCGAGCGCCAGCACCTTGGCGGTGGAGGACTGCGCCTGCAGCAGGAAGGAGGAGAAGTCGGCGGTGTCGAACGGATGCCGCACGGCGCCGAGCACCTTGCCGCCGGCCGCATTGACCGCCTTGCTCGCATCGCGCTCCAGCGCCTGGCCGAAGGCGTAGTCGGCGGTGAGGAAGAACCACGGCGTGCCGCCGCGCGCGACCACCGCCTTGGCGGTGGCGTTCGACGATGCGTAGGTGTCGTAGGTCCAGTGCACCGAGGTCGGTGAGCACTGCTTGCCGGTGAGATCGGAGGAGCCGGAGCCCGAGATCAGGAAGATCTTCTTCTTCTCGCGGGTGACGTTCTGGATCGCCAGCGCCACCGCGGAGTTGACGCCTTCGGCGATGACGTCGACGCCCTTGTTGTCGATCCAGTTGCGCACGATGCCGACCGCCACGTCAGGCTTGTTCTGATGGTCGGCCGAGACGATCTCGATCTTACGGCCGGCGACCATGCCGCCGATTTCCTCCGCGGCCATCTGCGCCGAGATCACCGAGCCGGTGCCGTTGCCGTCGGCATATTGCCCGCTCATGTCGGTGATGATGCCGACCCGCAAAACGCCGTCTTGGGCGCGCGCCGCGCTGCTCGCAAACAGAATGGCAGCGCCCAGCAACAACAAGGTTCTCGCCAATGAAACCATCACCTTCAGCATTTCGTCTCCCGAAAAATTCTTCAATGTTATTCGGGAATTAGAACTGCAGGATTTGCCTCGGCCAGGCAATCTCGTATGACGCATGGCCGCTCCGCGGGCCAAAACGCTTTAAACGTCACTCGAGAGCGACGACGGGCAAAATGCGACAGACGGTAGCTTAGTCCGCGACCGAAGTGCGCCGCTGCGATACCCGCGTCAGCTTCGGCGGATCGAGCTTCAGCGGACGCAGCGGCTGCTTCCGCGCCATCGCATCCATCACTGCGCGGTTCGTCTTCTCGATCCTCTTGGCGCTGGCGACGTCGGCGAAGGCGCGGTCGAATTTGCCCATGCGATAGAGCACCGCGCCGCGATCGACATAGGCGGCGGAGAACTTCGGATCGATCTGGATGGCCTGGTCGAGATCGGCGACGGCGGCGGCCAGGTCGCCCTTGCGATAGGACGCCATGCCGCGGTCGCGGTAGAACTTGGCGTCGTTCACGCCGGGCGCGCCAGCTGCGGCGGACGTGTTGGCCGGCCCCGCAGCGGTCTCGGCGGGGCAGCCATTGCTGCCAGGCACTGAGGCGCAGTGAGCGCGGGCGTCGTCATCGGCGCTGTTCATCGAGTCCGCCTGCTCGGACGCGGCAGGCTGCGTTGCCTTCTCCGGCAGGCTCGCAACGGTCTCCACGGCGGCATCTCCTGCCGCCGGGGCAGCAGGCTCCGGCGCGAGGGCGGCAAGTTCGACCGGCTTGGTCGCCACCGCAATGATCTTGATCTTGTCCGTCGTCACGACGATCGGCTTGAGCGGCGCAATCGATGCGGCCGAGACGTGCATGAACAGCAGATAGCCGCCGACCGTCGTCGCCGCGGCGCCCGCGATCGCCATCACGCCGGAAGCGACCTTGTGGACCTTCGCCGCGACCGCGCGCTTGGATTCCTGCTCCTGCTCCTCGCGTGCGAGATCCAAGAGATGATCATAGGCCGCGCGCTGGTCACGGTCGCTGAGAATATCGTTGGCGCGCACGATCTGCCGGAAGCGCAGCGCTGCATCGGGATCGCCAGGATTGATGTCGGGGTGAGTGCCCTTGACGGCCTTGCGAAACGCAGACCGCAGCTCCTCGGCGTCGTCATCCGGAAGAGCTCCGAGCAAATCGTAAAGCGTCTTCATCGCTCTCGCCGCAGGGTCCTCTCGTCTCCGAGCAAAATTCCCGCCGCGAATTTACGCTGGAGCACGCTTACTAACACACTATCTACGGTTGGGATGATCCCCATCCAGTACGGCGGAAAAATGACTGAATTGCGCGGAGTTGGAGCCATTTCTGTCGTGTCGCCGTCACTCGGCTTCGTGTTGCGGACGTCCCTCAGCCCATGCCCGCGTGCATTATGCGTGCGCGCGCGGTACGACATTGTGGGATTTGCAACCAGGGATTGATGGAAAGCGCCGCCACCTAGCCGGATAGCGCCGCCTGCTGCCGGATCAGGGTGAATGGAAAGTTTGAAGCAGGTTCTAAGAATTAAGGTTAATGCGCATTTAAGCGCGGTCCTGTTGCCGAATGATCACGCCGAGATGAGCGGCCTTGATCGGGAGCCGGTCTTACCTCCTTACCGAGCGCGCGCTATCGTGGCGCGTGATGAGCCCGGCTTGCACGGATGCGGCGCGCCCCGGGCAAGGAATAACCTGGCGCTGCGGGAGGCCTCCATGTCGCCATTGAGGCCGCGCGGCGCGCGGCTCGGCTTTGTCGCGCTGCTCATGATGCTGCTGCCCCTTCCGCTCGCCGCGGAGCCGCTGTTCTCGTTCGAAGCGACGCCGGGCAAGCTGCCGAAGACGGCTCTGCCGGTGCGCTACGACATCGATCTCACCCCCGATCTCGCGCAGCTGACAATCGCGGGCCTGGAGACGGTGGAGGTCGAACTGCGCGAGCCGGCGGCGCGGATCACGCTGAACGCGGTGAATATGACCATCGACGAGGCGAGCGCGGATGACGGCGCGCAACACGCCGCCGTCGCGCTTGACGCGGCGGCCGAGACGGCGACGCTGTCGTTTCCGCAGGCGCTGCCGGCGGGCGCGCATCGCCTGAGCCTGCGGTTTTCAGCAAAGATCAACGCGTTCGATCGCGGCCTGTTCTTCGCCGACTATCCGACCGAGCAGGGCAGCAAGCGGTTGATTTCGAGCCAGCTCGAGCCGGCCGATGCGCGGCGGATCTTTCCCTGCTGGGACGAGCCGTCGTTCAAGGCGAGCTTCAAGCTCACCGTGACGGTGCCGCAATCGTTCATGGCCGTATCCAACATGCCGGTCGCGCATGAGGAGATGGCCGCGCCCGGCCTCAAGCGGGTCAGCTTTGCGCCGACGCCGAAAATGTCGAGCTATCTGTTCGTGCTCACATCAGGCGAATTGGAGCGGATCACGGCGGACGCCGGTGGCGTTGCCATCGGCGTGGTGACGACCAAGGGCAAGAGCGACAAGGGGCGCTTTGCGCTGGGTGAGGCCGTGAAGCTGCTCGGCTATTACAACGACTATTTTGGCGCCGCTTTTCCGCTGCCGAAGCTCGATCTGATCGCGGTGCCCGGCGGCTATGGCGGCGCGATGGAGAACTGGGGCGGCATCACCTTCTTCGAAAGCCGGCTGCTGTTCGATCCCGCCACGGATTCGGATGCGCATCGGCGCGACATCTTCAGTGTCATCGCCCATGAGATGGCGCATCAATGGTTCGGCGATCTCGTCACCATGGGCTGGTGGGACAATCTCTGGCTCAACGAGGGCTTTGCCAGCTGGATGCAGGAGAAGGCGGCCGAGCATTTCCATCCGCAATGGCGCAGCTGGCTGAACGGCTACGGCCAGAAGCAGGTCGCGATGGCGCTCGATGCCCGCCGCACCTCGCATCCGATCCAGCAGACAGTCGCCGACGAGAGCGAGGCGATGCTCGCCTTCGATGGCATCACCTACAGCAAGGGCCAGGCCTTCATCCGCATGCTGGAAGCCTATCTCGGACAGAACCCGTTCCGCGACGGCATCCGCGCCTACATGGCCGCGCATGCCTATTCCAACACCACCACTGCCGATCTCTGGCAGGCGCTGGCGCAGTCGACCGGCAAGCCGGTCGCCGCAATCGCATCGCCCTTCACCGAACAGGCGGGGGTGCCGCTGGTCTTCGCCGAGACCGATTGCAGGGATGGCGTGCAGCAACTCGCGCTGCAGCTGGAGCGGTTCGCGATCATCCCCGCGCGGTCCTTCTCGAGTGCCTCCGAGCAGAAGAGCCTACCGAGCGTGTCCTGGAAATTGCCGCTCGCCTTCGGGTCCGTCGGCGCGGGCGCATCGCCATCGGCCGTGCTGCTCGACGGGACGACGAGCTTCACTGGGGGTCCTTGCGGCGAGCCGCTCAAGGTCAATACCGGCGATATCGGCTACTACCGTGTGAGCTATGGCCCGCGAAGCGGCGCGGCGCTGGTGGCGGCGCTCGACCTGATGGCGCCGGAGGATCGGCTCAACATGCTTGCCGATGGCTGGGCCATGGTGGCAGGCCGGCGCGCCGAGCTAAGCTCCTATCTCGCGCTGGTCGAGCGGCTCTCGCCAAACGATCAGCGCGCGGTGTGGGATCAGGTGATCTCCAGTTTCGCGACGCTCGATCACTTGGCACGCGGCCAAGCTGAGCGCGAGGCGCAGCGCGCCTACGCACGGGCGCGGCTGCGTCCCGTGTTCGATCGACTCGGCTGGGATGCTGCGGGTCATGGTATGGTCGCCGGCGATGATGACGACACCTTGCTGCGCGCGCGGCTGATCCGCGTGCTCGGCGATCTCGGCGACGCCGAGATCGTGAGCGAGGCGCGCGCGCGTTTTGCGCGTTTCCTCATCGACCCGCAGACGCTGGCGCCCGAGCTGCGCGACAGCGTGATCCATCTCGTCGGCCTCAGCGCGGACGCCACGACCTACGAGCAACTGCTCAGCCTGGCGCGCGCCAGCACCGTGACCAGCGAGCGGGTGCGCTACTATCTGGCGGCTGCAAGCGCGCAGGACGCGGCGCTCGCAAAGCGCACGCTGGCGCTGACGCTGACGTCGGAGATTTCGGTGACGATCGTGGGGCCGGTCATCGGCAGCGTTGCGTCCTTCGCCGAGCAGCCGGAGCTGGCCTGGCGGTTCGCGCGGGAGAATTTCGATGCGTTGCTGGCGCGGCTCGGTCCGGGATTTCGAGACCAGATGGTGCCGAATCTGATGACGAACTTCAACGACGAGGACCATGCGCTGCAGCTTGCGCATTTCGAACCGTCACAGTCGACCGCCGGCGGCCGCATCGCCAGCGCGCGTGCGCTGGAGACCATGGCGATCGCGGCGGATTTCAAGGCGCGGGCTCTGCCTGAACTCTCCGCCTGGATCAGGCAGCACAAGCCTTGAGCCACATCGCCGCCTCATATTCAGTGTCGTCCCTGCGAAAGCAGGGACCCATAACCGCAGTTGTGTTTTGGTTAGAGCAGCCCTAGCTCCATCCATCGCAACACAAGACCTTGTGGATATGGATCCCGGGTCTGCGCTCGCGTTGCTCGCTTGCCCGGGACGACACCTTGCTTGAGGCACATTGTCGCCTCACACTCCGCTGTCGTCCCGGCCTTGCGCCGGGACCCATACGCCGCGGCCTCGCGATGAGGCAGAGTGGCCGACACGGCGGCGCTTGCGGAGATCGGCGTCCGGCCGCTATACCCCGGGGTATGGCTGATTTCCACGGCGTCTTTCCCTATCTCGTCTCGCCCGTCGATGCCGACGGCAATATCCGCACCGCGGTGCTCGGCAGGCTCTGCGATGACCTGATCCACGCCGGCGTGCACGGGCTGACGCCACTCGGCTCGACCGGTGAGTTCGCTTACCTTGACCGCGCCCAGCGCATGACTGTCGTCGAAGCCACGATCGATGCCGCCAAGGGGCGCGTGCCCGTGGTTGCCGGCGTCGCCTCGACCACGATGGCGGATGCGGTCGCGCAGGCCAGGGCGTATCAGAAGCGCGGCGCCGACGGCATTCTCGCAGTGCTGGAAGCCTACTTCCCGATCAGCGATGCCGGCGTCGAGGCCTATTTCCGCAGCATCGCGGATGCGGTCGACATTCCCGTCGTGATCTACACCAATCCGCAATTCCAGCGCTCGGACCTCTCGCTCGAGGTGATCGCGCGTCTCGCCGAGCATCCGCGCATCGGCTACATCAAGGATGCCTCGACCAATACCGGCCGGTTGCTGTCGATCATCAATCGCTGCGGCGATGCCATCAAGGTGTTCTCCGCCTCGGCGCATATTCCGGCGGCGGTGATGCTGATCGGCGGCCAAGGCTGGATGGCAGGGCCGGCCTGCATCATCCCGCGCGCCAGCGTCGAGCTCTACAATCTCTGCAAGGCGTCGTGCTGGGACGATGCGCTTGTGCTGCAGAAGAGGCTGTGGCGCGTCAACGAGGCCTTCGCCCGTTTCAACCTCGCCGCCTGTATCAAGGCGGGACTTGCCATCCAGGGCTATGATGTCGGCGATCCCGTTCCGCCACAGGCCGCGCTGACGGCCGAGCAGCGCAAGCTGGTGGAAGAGGTGCTGCAGGGGTTGGGGTGATTGGTTCGCGTTTGCCTCGCTCTCCCCACATCGCCATTCCGGTGCCCGCGCAGCGCCAGCACGGAATCCATCCGCCGTGACGCATCTGTTGGGCAGGCCAGGAGACACCGAGCCCATGAACCGCGGTCTGTGGTCATGGATTGCGGGCCCATCGCTGCGCGATGTCCCGGAATGACGGCAACGGTTGTTTTGGCGAACAGATCGGCTAAAACGCCCGCCACATTTCGATATGACGTGAAGGACGACGATGAACATTCTTCCGAGCAACATGCGATTTGGTGCGGGCCAGCCGGTCAAGCGGCTTGAGGATCAGCGGCTCGTCACCGGGAAGGGCCGCTTCATCGACGACAAGCCGGAGGACGGCGCGCTCTGGCTCCATGTGCTGCGCTCGCCGCATGCGCATGCGAAGATTGTTTCGATCGACACGACCGCGGCACGTGCGCTGCCGGGCGTGGAGGCGATCTTCACCGGCGCCGATCTGGTCGCCGATGACATTGGCACCATCCCGACGCTGGCGATCTTCAAGCGGCCGGACGGCAAGCCCATGACGGTGCCGCCGCGGCGTCTTCTGGCGCATGAGACCGTGCGTTTCGCTGGCGAGGCGGTTGTGGCGGTTGTCGCGACATCGCGCGCGATCGCGCAAGAAGCCGCCGAAGCGGTCCAGCTCGACTACGAGGTGATGCCGGCGGTGGTCGATCCGGTCGAGGCGATCAAGCCGGGCGCGCCGGCGGTGTGGCGTGATGCTCCCGACAACATCGTGGCTGCGATGAGCTATGGCGATGCTGCCAAGGTCGAGGAAGCCTTCGCTGGCGCGGCGCACAAGATCTCGCTCGATGTCGTCAGCCAGCGCCTGATCCCATCCGCGATGGAGCCCCGCTCGACCATCGCCGAGGTCGAGAAGAAGACCGGCCGTCTGATCCTGCACGTGCAGTCACAGACGCCGGCCTCGACCCGCGATGTGCTGGCGGACGTGTTGAAGCGGCCCAAGGAGAACGTGCGTGTGCTGGTCGGCGACATCGGTGGCGGCTTCGGCCAGAAGACCAATCTCTATCCGGAGGACGGCATCGTCGCCTATGCCGCGACCAAGCTGAATCGCAGGATTCGCTGGCGCGGTGAGCGCACCGACGAATTCCTCGGCGGCACACATGGCCGCGATCTCACCTCGACCGCCGAATTCGCGCTCGATGCCAAGGGGCGCGTGCTGGCCTATCGCGTGCGCTCGATCGGTGCGACGGGGGCCTATTCGTCCGGCGCCGCCAACATCATTCCGCTGGTGCTCGGCCCGTTCGTGCAGACCGGCGTCTATGACCTGCCGCTGGTGCATTTCGAGGTGAAGACGGTCATGACGCACACGGCGCCGGTCGGCGCCTATCGCGGCGCAGGCCGGCCCGAGGCGGTGTTCATCGTTGAGCGGCTGTTCGATGCGGCCGCGCGCCAGATCGGCATGGACCCGCGCGCGATCCGTAAAGTGAATTACATCAAGCCGGCGCAGTTGCCCTACACCAACGCGGTCGGGCAGGTCTACGATTCCGGCGCCTTCGCGCACATGTTGGAGCGCGCGGCCAAGCTCGCCGACTGGGACGGCTTCAACGCGCGCAAGCGCGAAGCCAAGAAGAAGGGCCTGCTCTATGGCCGCGGGCTGACCAGCTACATCGAATGGACCGGCGGCCGCGCCCACACCGAGAAGGTCTCGCTGCACGCGACCGCGGAGGGCCGCGTCGTGCTGCATTCGGGCACGATGGCCATGGGGCAGGGGCTTGCCACCACCTACACCCAGATGATCGCGGACACGCTCGGCATTGGCATGGACAAGATCGACGTCGTGCAGGGCGACACGGATCTGGCGACCGGCTTCGGCAGCGTCGGCTCGCGCTCGCTGTTCGTCGGCGGCACGGCCGTGGCGGTGTCCTCCAACGATCTCATCACCAAGGCGCGCGAGAAGGCCTCGAACCTGCTCGAGACCTCGGTCGAGGACATCGAATATCGCGACGGTTTTCTCACCGTGGTCGGCACCGACCGCCGCATCAGCCTGTTCGACATCGCGCAAAAAGAGCAGGGCGCCAAGCTCTCGGTCGACAGCGAGGGCGAGGTCGATGGGCCGAGCTGGCCGAACGGCACTCACATCTGCGAGGTCGAGATCGATCCCGATACCGGCGTCACCCGCGTGGTGCGCTACACCACGGTCGACGATGTCGGCATCGCGGTCAATCCGATGCTGGTGACCGGCCAGATCCATGGCGGCGTCGCGCAGGGCATCGGCCAGGCGCTCTATGAGGGCGTGACCTACGATGCCGACGGCCAGCTCCTGACCGCGACCTATCAGGACTACTGCATCCCGCGCGCCGACGACGTGCCGCCGATCGTGGTCACGCTCGACGATGCCGCGCCGTGCAAGACCAATCCTTTGGGCTCCAAGGGCTGCGGCGAGTCCGGCGCGATCGGCGGCCCGCCCTGCGTCACCAATGGGGTGATGGACGCGCTGGCCGAGTTTGGCATCACCAATCTGCAGACCCCGCTGACGCCGCAGAAGGTGTGGAAGGCGATCCAGGAGGCGAAGGCGGCGCGGGTGTGATTGCGCGGGCTTTCACTGACCGCGCGGCCTGCTCTCCGTCATTGCGAGGAGCCCACCGGGCCTCGCCTTCGGCGAGCCCGATGACAGGCTCCGGCGACGAAGCAATCCAGTTCCTCGTCTGCAAAGAGATTCTGGATTGCTTCGACGCGTAGGCGCGCGCCTCGCAATGACGGATGAGGAAGCTGCAGAGATGTGCGCGTCTGAAGCGGTTACGCGAAAGCGCGGCCACAAATTCGATGTCGTCCCGGCCTTGAGCCGGGACCCCCGACCTTTGTTTTGCGAAGGCTGGAGCGGTCGTCTCGTTTCATTACCCTTGCAGGCGGTTATGGAGCTTGGCTCTGCGCTCCGCCTGGCCGGGACGATACCGCTTGTGTGAGCGCCTATGTGACGTGCCGTCGGGCAAATCGCTGTGCGGCTTTGCGCAATCTTGCCACGCGACAGAGCTGCGGGAGGCGAACGAAACGCCGCGCAGAAAAACTCATTTCGCGAGCGGCTTCAATGTGCTGCGCTCCGCGCCGTCGGCGGCCCGAAATTTTGTGCTTTCGTTTTTCCGAAAAATTGTGGATCATGTACGCATCCCGCCTCGTCGAGAGGGGCGTTTCGCGCGATCGTCAGGAGACGCGAGGCGGGAATGCGGTGGCCGTGCCTGTCTTGACAGCGTGATCCTTCACGCAGACGAACGAGGCGGATGCGGACGTGAAGTCGTGTGGTCCTGGCATTCCGGTGCTAATGCCAAGTCGGCTGCGATGCTTTTCAAGTGTCGTACCGACGACGGGGGCAAACAAGCCGGTCTCCGGGGAGAGCGCGTATAAGCGTTAAGACCGCCGCGCAGGGAATGCCGGGTTGATCGGCTGCACCTGTGGTGACTGCCGCCTGCTTTTTTTCTGCAGGCGGGCCATGGGTGAGGCCTTCACCCGGCATTCCCTGCGCCCTCTCGATTCTCTCGAAGGGCATGTCCGTCGCAGAACCCGGGCGCACGTCGCCGCGGGAATGCGACCATATGTCCGAACAGGCTGCGTGAAATCCGGATCGAAGGCGCTGGCGCGCAGCGCCGGAATGTCGATGCGGGAACGCGGATGGTGCGTAAGGCGTTCAAGCCGGAGAGCCGCGGGCGGCCGACATTCGTTCGGTGGCTTTCGTTGCGCCGACAGCGGGACTGTGCTGTTAGATGGGCGCAGATGTTTCCGCGAAGGGGTAGTGCGATGCGCAGATTTTTGACCGTATTGGCGGCGCTGGCGACGTTGAGTCTGACCAATTGCGGTTACAATGCCATTCAGACCAATGACGAGCAGGTCAAGGCCAACTGGTCGGAAGTCGTCAACCAGTATCAGCGCCGCGCCGATCTGGTGCCGAACCTGGTCAATTCGGTGAAGGGCTTTGCGCAGCAGGAGAAGGATGTCCTGCTCGGCGTCACCAATGCCCGGGCCAAGGTCGGCAGCATCCAGGCGACGCCGGAGGTGCTGAACGATCCGGCGGCCTTCCAGAAATTCCAGGCCGCGCAGGGCGAGTTGACCAACGCGCTGTCGAAGCTTCTGGTCGTCACCGAAAACTATCCGCAGCTCAAGTCGGACGCGCTGTTCCGCGATCTGATGTCGCAGCTCGAAGGCACCGAGAACCGCATCACGGTGGCGCGCAACCGCTACATCAAGTCGGTGCAAGACTACAATGTCGGCATCCGCACCTTTCCGAACAACCTGACCGCAATGCTGTTCGGCTACAAGGAGAAGCCGAACTTCACTGTGGACAATGAGCGCGAGATCTCGACCGCGCCGAAGGTCGATTTCAACGCGCCAAGCCCGGCGCCGGCGAAGTAGTCCGGAGCGTTCGGCCGTGCGGGCGATGTCGGTCGCGAAAGCATTGGTCGCAGCGCTGCTCCTCTGCTTGACCTTCGCAGCTTGGGCCGAGGTCGCGGTGCCGCCGCTCACCGGCCGCGTCGTCGACCAGACCGGCACGCTGTCGAGCAGCGACATCGCGGGCCTCACTCAGAAGCTGAAGGATCTGGAGGCGCGCAAGGGCAGCCAGATCGCGGTGCTGATTGTCCCGACCACGCAGCCGGAAGACATCGCGCAGTTTTCCATCCGCGTCGCCGAGGCCTGGAAGATCGGGCGCAAGAAGGTTGATGATGGCGCGCTGCTGGTGGTGGCCAAGAACGACCGCAAGCTGCGCATCGAGGTCGGTTACGGGCTGGAGGGCGCACTGACCGACGTGACATCGCGGCGCATCATCGACGAGATCATCGTGCCCCAATTCAGGAGCGGCGATTTCGCCGGCGGCATCAATGCCGGCGTCGATCGCATGATCGCCGTCGCCAATGGCGAGCAGCTACCAGCGCCGCAGCCGCAGGCTTCGCATGGGGTGGATCTGGATTGGGACACGGTCACGTCGCTGGCGCCCTTCGTGCTGATCGGTGCGATCATCGTCCTGCGCGCCATCCTTGGTCGGCTGCTCGGATCGGTAGCGACCGGCGGCCTGTTCGGCGTCATCGCCTGGATCGTGGCCGGCTCGCTGCTGGCGTCGGTCCTGGTCGGCCTCGCCGGCTTCGTGATCGCGATGTTCGCAGACGCCGTCAACGCGGCGGGGCCGCCGATGCGCGGCCGCTCGCGCGGCGGCTGGGTGGGCGGCGGCTCGTCCTCTGGAGGCTGGAGCAGCGGCGGCAGTTCGAGCGACAGCGGCGGCTTCTCCGGAGGCGGCGGCAGTTTCGGTGGTGGCGGCGCTTCGGGGAGCTGGTGAGATGGGCATCGGACGCATCGCGCGGCACCTTCTCGCGCATCATTGGCGGGTTCGGCGCCTGTTTCCGCCCGCCGTGCGCGATCGCATCGCGCAGGCCATTCGCGCCGGCGAAGCCACCCATGCGGGGCAGGTCCGCTTCGTCGTGGAAGGCGCGCTCGATGGCCGACCGTTGCTGGCGAACCAGCCGGCGCGCGAGCGCGCGCTCGATATCTTCTCGCACCTGCGGATCTGGGACACCGCACATAATAACGGCGTGCTGATCTATCTTTTGCTTGCCGATCGCGACGTCGAGATCGTCGCCGATCGTGGCATCGATGCGCGGGTCGGCCAGGCCGACTGGGACGCGATCTGCCGCGATATGGAGGCTGCGTTCCGCGCCGGCCGCTTCGAGGACGGCGTCATAAAGGGTATCGAGGCCGTCTCGCGCGAGCTTGCGCGGCACTTTCCGCCGCAGCCTGGTCAGCGCAACGAACTGCCTGATCAGCCGGTGGTGATGTAGCCGGACGGAGGCCAGGTGGCGTCAGTCTCCGCGCCTCCAGGATGTTTGCAGGCGCGAACGCGCTGCGCGTGCTCACCATTGTCCCGGCTGGGCCGGCGGCCGCCCGGTCTCGAACAGATTGGGCGACGACATTGAGGGCGCCGGTGCTATCTCGTCCTGGCTCGGCATCCTGGCGTAACTGTGCCGCACCGTTCCGGCTGAGACGTGCTTCGTGGCTTTCGCGGCGTGCCGATGTGTCGGCGCTTCGCCGGCGTGGGCCAGCGCCAGCGCGAACAGCGAAAAGGCGCCCGCGCCGAGCGCGGCGAAAAAACTCTGTTTTGACATGTCACGTTTCCTTCGTCTGGATTCATCTCGCCGTGAGATGTGGCTTCTGCACGCCTGCGATTAGGCGCGACAGAGCGAAAGGACTTTTTGTTCGGGACGAACAGTGCTTGCGAGCCGCCGCTGTCGCGATACACGTGGATCGCGCCGGCGGGATCTTTTGTTCGGTCTGCACGGTCGCTCCGGTTCATTCCCATGGTCCGACCCGCGGGATCTGGTCGATCTCGCAACGGAGCAGCCCGATGTCACGCAATGAGCGGTCGTCGAGCGCCCTGAGTTCGGCCATGGCGCGGCGCCTTGCCCGCCATTGTCTGATCACGGATCGCATGCTCCTGATCGCCGACTCGATCCAAGCGAGCCGTCCCGGAGGCGAATTGATCGCCACCTCTGTCGGAAATAAGCGACTGGCAAGAAATGAACTCCTGGAACGCGCCTGCATCTGCGTCAGCATTGGCAACTCCCGGTCACGTTGGACCGGCGAGGTTGCCAGCGCGATGTTTCCGAACCATTCCGATCCGGAGAAAAAGCCTACGTCTGTAACGCGAGCCCCAAGACGCAGCACTGCCTTGCCAGCAGGCCCCGTCACCCGCTGCAGGAACCGCCGATGATGAGGCGGTGCGAGCTATTGGCGCTGAACACGCCGCTTTGGAAGGGAAGTCCGTCTGTCTCGCTCTGCAGCGTGTGCGCTCGCGAGACGTCGACTGGCGCGATACCGCGCGGCCATGGCCTCACTCAGCTCCGCCATCCTCGCACGCAGTTCGGGCGGCGCCAGCACCTCGGCCTCCGGCCCGAGCCGCAGCAGCTCGGCGGCAGCGTGCCAATCCGTGGTGCCGATCGGGATGGTGGCCGTGCGCCAACCGCCGGCATCCGCATCGTCGGCGACGCGCAGGCGTGCCTTGACGTAAGGCTGGGTCAATGCCTCCAGCAGCTTGATGCCGAAAGGCGAGAGCCGCACGAGTGCCTCGCGCGGATGCATCTCGGCTTCGAGCCGCTCGGTGGCGGCGCGCCAATAGGCGCCGAGATCGAAGTCGGCCGGTCGTGCGAAAGTCTCGCCTTGGACGGCGCAATCGAGAATGCGCGCGACGCGATAGGTGCGGATATTGTTGCCCGCTTCGGTGCCGACTTGGCCCGCGAGATACCAATTGCCGCCCTTCAGCACGAGGCCAAGCGGTTTAAGGCGGCGGCGCTTCTCCGCTTTCCAGCTCTGGTAGCGGATTTCGATCAGGCGATCGGCGAGCAGCGCATCGGCGATGGCGCGCAGGTGCCGCGGCTCCTCGGCCTCACCGAACCAGCCGGGTGCATCCAAATGAAACCGCGCCTGCATGCGCGTTGCGCTTTCGCGCAAGCCCGCCGGCAGGGCAGCGACGAGCTTGGCCTGCGCCGCGCTCATCGCGCCATCGAGTCCGAGCGCCGCCGCCGGCCCCGGCAATCCGGCCAGAAACAGCGCGTCGGCCTCGGTCAGCGACAGCCCGTTCAGGCGGACGCGGTAGCCGTCGAGCAGGCGAAAGCCGCCCTCTGCGCCGCGCTCCGCATAGACAGGAATGCCGGCGGCCGACAGCGCATCGACATCACGATAGATCGTGCGCACCGAGACCTCGCACGCCTCGGCCAGCTCGGGCGCTGTGACCCGGCCCCGCGCCTGCAGGATGGTGAGGATCGAAATAAGGCGGCTCGCGCGCATGTCGCCGTTAAACCATACCTGACACAGGATGTCAGGTATGGTGGTCTAAAACGCGCCGTCGCACAGGAGGAGACTTCCCATGATCCAAGCCCCCATGAATAAAGACGATCGCATCACGCTGTATTATTCGCCGCAGACCCGCGCAGGCGGCACCCGCGTGCTGCTGGAGGAGCTCGGCGCGCCTTACGATCTCCACGTTCTCAATATGAAGGCGGGCGAGCAGCGCAAGCCGGCCTATCTTGCCATCAATCCGCTCGGCAAGGTGCCGGCAATCGGCCATCGCGGCCAGCTCGTGACCGAGCAGGTCGCGGTCTTCATCTATCTCGCCGACCTGTTCCCTCAGGCCGGACTGACGCCAAGCCTCGATGATGTCAGGCGTGGACCTTACTTGCGCTGGATTGCCTATTACGGCTCGTGCTTCGAGCCTGCGCTGATCGATCGTTCGATGAAGCGCGATCCTGCGCCGGCCACGCAGTCGCCCTATGGTGACTACGACACGATGCTCGGCGCGCTGCAGGCGCAGCTCGCCAAAGGGCCCTATCTGTTCGGAGACAGCATGACGGCGGCCGACGTGCTCTGGGGCGTCGCTCTCAACTGGACCATGATGTTCGGGCTGGTGCCGAAGAACGATGTCTTCGTCGGTTACACCGAACGCATCACCTCGCGGCCGGCCTTCAAGCGGGTGACGGAGGAGGATGCCAGGATGGCGGCACAGCACGCGGCCGCGATCGGAAGCTGACGCGCGGGTATTGCGAGGCCGAGCCGGCTCGGCCTCGCTCCAGGCCCGGGCGTTCGGTCAAATGACCGTGAGCGCGGAACTAAGTAGTCCGGCTGCAACGGAGGAAATGCCAAGATAATGTCGTCACGCCGGCAAACTTCCGACACATCGCGGCTGCGAAACGGCGCATTCCAACATCACGCACGAGCGAAAGAGGCGCCGGTGTCCGGCGTCTTCGATCGCGTTTTATTCGAAGAGGCCCGCGTGTCGCACCGATTTCTCTTCGCCATTCTGTTTGCTGTCACGGTCCTTGCTTCTCCGGCCCTTGCGCAAAGCGCGCCGTCGCCGGCTGCCTCGCACGCCAATGATGCGCTGACGCCGGAGCAGGCGAGGCGCGCGCTCGAGACCCTGCAGGACGATGCCAAGCGCGCGCAGATGATCGACACGTTACGCGCGATCGCCAACGCTGCGCCTCCGCCAAATCAAGCTGCGCAGCCGAACGCGGCGGCGCCGGAGCAGAAGCCTGCCATTCCGCTCACCTCCGATAGTCTTGGCGCGCAGCTTCTGCTCACGGTCTCCGAGCAGGTGACTGAGATCTCGCAACAGGTCGCCGATGTCGCGCGCACGCTGACGCATTTCAGGGCGTTCTATTGGTGGTTCGTGCGCACGGCCAACGATCCTGCAGCCTACGGCCAGCTGCTCGATATCGCGTGGAAGCTGGCGCTGGTGCTCGCCTGCGCGCTCGCAGTCGAATGGCTGATCTTCCGCCTGATGAGACGGCCGCTGGTCTATCTGGAGCAGCATATCCCGCATGCCGCGCGCGTGCCTGCGCCGGCACTGGCAATGGCCGATCCGCCATCCTCGGCAGCGGACATTCTCAGCGAGCCGGAGCCGCAGCGGCGCCGGATCTCGCTCGCGCGACTCTGGCAATCGCTTATCAGGCTGCCCTTCGTGCTCGGCCGGCTCGCTCTCGAACTGTTGCCCGTGCTCGCCTTCGTCGGCGTCGCCACCACGGTGCTCGGCACCGAGATCGGCGACATGCCGACCACGCGGCTCGTGATCCTTGCGGTCGTCAATGCCTACGCGGTTTCGCGCGGGGTGATCTGCGCAGTGCGCGCGCTGTTCGGACCGTTCGGCCTGTTCCGTATCCCCGCGGAGACTGCGGCCTACATCGAGATCTGGACGCGCCGCATCGTGGCAGTCGCGGTCTCGGGCATCTGTTTTGCCAATGTGGCACTGCTGCTCGGCCTGCACCGCGCCGGCTATTGGGGCCTGCTGCGGCTGGTGATGCTGGTTGTACATCTCTTCGCCGTCGTGATCATCCTGCAATGCCGCCGCCAGGTTGCCGATCTGATCCGCGCGCCGGCCGGGCGGGTGGGCATTGCTGCGCGAGCGCGCAACCGCGCCGCAGCGCTGTGGCACCATCTTGCGATCGCGGTCGATATTGCACTGTGGGCGGTATGGGCGCTCAACATCCGCAACGGCTACTCGCTGATGCTGCAATATTTCGTCGGCACGATCGCAGTGGTCCTGATCGCGCGCCTCGTCACCATGGTGGCGCTGAGCCTGATCGATCGTGGCTTCTCGATCCGCCCCGAGATCCTGCAGCGCTTTCCGGGCCTGGAGGTGCGCGCGAACCGCTATCTGCCGGTGCTGCGCCGGATGGTCGCCGGCATCATCGCCTTCGTCGGCTTCGTCGCCGTGCTGGAGGTCTGGGGCGTCGATGCGATTGTCTGGTTCTACGGCGGCCAGATCGGCAGCCGCCTGCTGTCGGCCTTCGCCACCGTCGCCATCGCAGCTTTCGTGGCGGCGGCGATCTGGGAGGTCAGCAACGCGCTGATGGACCGCCAGATCGAGGCGCTGTCGCGCGGCGGCCATTTCGCGCGTGCGGCGCGCCTGCGCACCTTCCAGCCGATGCTGCGCACGGCACTGCTCTGCGTGATCATCACCGTGGTCGGGCTGACCGCGCTCAGCGAAATCGGCGTCAACGTCGCGCCGCTGCTGGCGGGCGCCGGCATCGTCGGCATCGCCATCGGCTTCGGCTCGCAGAAGCTGGTGCAGGACCTGATCACCGGGCTGTTCCTGCTGATCGAGAACGGAGTCCAGGTCGGTGATGTCGTCAACGTCGCCGGCCTGTCGGGCACGGTGGAGAACGTCTCGATCCGCACCATCCGTCTGCGCGCCGCTGACGGCGCGGTGCATATCGTGCCGTTCAGCGCGGTGACAACGATCACGAACGCGAGTCGCGGCGTCGGCAACGCCGCGGTGAGCGTCAGCGTCGCCTACAAGGAGGATACCGACCGCGCCGGCGAGATTCTCAAGGACATCGTCGCCGAGATGCGCCGCGAGCCGGAATATCGGATGGCCATTCGTGGCGATCTGGAATTGTGGGGCGTCGACAAGGTGGATGGCGCGATGGCGACCATCGTCGGCCAGATTCGCTGTACCGATTCCGGCCGCTGGCCGGTGCAGCGCGAGTTCAACCGCCGCATGAAGCGCCGCTTCCAGGAATGCGGCATCGAGATCGCATCGAGCGGACAGACCATCCTGATGGCGATCCCGACCCCTGCGGCCGAGGACGCAAAGCCGCGGCGCGCCACGGGCTGAGGGCGCGCTCGCGCGTGGCGCGTCCTACACCCGATCGAGCTTCGGCAAGTCCTTGATCGGGCCGCCGAGCTTGTCGCAGAGGAAGGCCAGCGTGTCGCAATGGCGATCGATGGTCTTGCGCAGCGCGTTGCCCTGGCCGTGGCCGGCGCGCTGCTCGATGCGCAGATACACCGTGCTGTCAGGCGCCTGCTCCTGCAGGGTGGCGACGAATTTGTAGGAGTGCAGCGGTGCGACGCGGTCGTCATGATCGGCCGTCAGCACCAGGAGCGGCGGATAGCTCACGCCCTTGCGGACGTTGTGCAGCGGCGAATAGGCGAGCAGGGCCTTGAAGTCCGTCTCGTTCTTCTCGGGGTCGCCATATTCGGGCCGCCAGTTGACGCCAAAGGTGAACTTGGCGAAGCGCAGCATGTCAGTGACGGGCACGGCCGAGACCACGGCGCCAAACAGGTCCGGCCGCTGCAGCATGGTGGCGAGCACCAGCAGGCCGCCATTGCTGGTGCCGGTGATGCCGAGCCGTTCGCGGCGGGTATAGTTGTTGGCGATCAGCCATTCGGCCGCGGCGATGAAATCGTCAAACGCGGTCTGCCGGTGCTCGCGCCGGGCGGCATCGTGCCAAGCCTGGCCGTATTCGCCGCCGCCGCGGATCGAGGCCAGTGCGAACACGCCGCCCATGCGCACCCAGGCCGTGATCTGCTCGCTGTAGTAAGGCCATAGCGAGATGCCGAAGCCGCCATAGGCATAGAGCAGGGTGCGCTTGCTGCCGTCGAGTTGGATGCCTGGCAGATGGACCAGCGTCATCGGCACCTTGGCGCCATCCTTGGTATCGACGAATACCTGGCGCACCACGGCATCGGACAGATCGTGCTTCGCACCCGAGGCATGGAACAGCGACGTCTTGCCGCTCTCCAGATCGAGCCATTCGATCAGCGGCGGCTGCTTGTAGTCGCTGACGCCGAGCAGTTGGTGATCGTCACCCTTGAAGCTGCGTCCGAAGGTGACGCTGGCGAGGCTGCCGAGATCAACGGTCGACTGCCGCTGGCCGGTGAGGTCATAGATGGAAATCCGATGACTGACGTTGTCGAGATGCTTGGCGATGATGCACTTGTTGAACACGGCGGCCTGGTCGAGCACCGCATCGCTCTCGGCGATCACGGTGTGCCAGCGCTCCGGTTTCGGATCGGAGATGTCGATCCGCACCAGCCGCTTCTTCGGCGCATCGAGATCGGTCAGCGCGTAATGGGTGCCGCCGGTGTCCGCGAGCGGATAGAATCCCGCTTTGCCGATCGGAAAGATCTCGGTGATGTGCAACGGATCATGCAACGGCGCGATGAAATAGCCGCGCTTCTCCGAGGTGCCGACGCCGGCGATGATCTTGAGCCAGTCGGAATCGAAGGTCGCGCGCAGCTCGAAATAATAGTCACGTTGGTCCTGACGCCTGAAGATGATGCGATCGGCCGATTGCGGCTCGCCCAGCCGATGCTCGCAGACGATCTGGCCGCGGCGATACCAGTCTTGAGGATCGTTGTCGCCCGGATAGCGCGAATAGAAGAAGCTGCGGCCATCGCGTGCCCAGGCGATCGACGTGTGCTTGCACCAGTTAAGCACATCCGGCAGGTCCTGCCCGGTCTCAACGTCCCGCACATGCAGCGTCTGGCGGTCGCTGCCGGCTTCCGACAGCAGATAGGCGACCTTGGTGCCCCGCCGGTCCGGCACGGCGCCTGCAATCGTCACCGTGCCATCCGTGGACAGCGTGCTGGCATCGATCAGCGTCCGTCGGGGCCCGCCGAGATGCTCCTGGACGCCGAGGCTCCGCTGATCGGCGAGGCCTTCGGAGAACATGGTGAAGTAGCGCGGGCCGAACTGGCCCGGAATCGTGGTGCGCGAATAGGCTGTCGCCGCCGAGATGAAGTCATGAAGCTGCGTCCGCACCGGCAATGCGTCGAGGAAGCCGCGGGCGCGGGCATCCTGCGCCTCGATCCAGGCCTTGACGTCAGCGCGCGCCATGTCCTCCAGCGGCCGGTAGGGATCGGCGATGCTGACGCCATGCAGAACATCCACCGTGCCGTCGCGAGGCGGCAGCGGCAGGTTGGCATTGCCTGGCCCGACGCCAGTGCTCGCCGGCGCCGGAGCCTGCGCATCGGCGCCTGGGCTCAGTGCTATCGATACGCCGACGGCGACGCCGCCCGCCACGACCGCGCGCCGCGTCAGTCCGCTCTTGCCCGCTGCCTGCATCGCCGTCGCTCCCCCGCTTGTCGATCGTGACCTTTGCCGTCCGGCTGGAAAATGCCGTGCCCGACCTGCCGAAAATGCTACGAAACGTAACATTGAGGTTTTCGCAACGCAAGCTGTGATTGAGCGGCAGCAATGGCGGGCGGCGTGACCGCCAGCAAGAAATATTCGAAAATGATCAACGTGGCCGTTGTCGTTTGCTGCGATCTGATCATTTCAAGGCTGGGTTGCATATCGGCCGCAATTGCGCGACAATCCGTAGCATTACAAACGTCGGATAATCGAAGGCAGCAGAGATGGACGATGGCTTGCCCGGCCTGGGCGACCTCGAGCGCGAGGTGATGCAATTGGTTTGGGCCCACGGGCCGGTCACGGCTGAGGCGGTGCGCGAGCAACTGTCGCGGCGCCTCAAGGAATCCACGGTCCGCACCGTGCTGAGGCGGCTCGAGGAAAAAGGCTATGTGCGCCACACTGTGGACGGGCGCACCTATGTCTATCAGGCCGCGGAGCCGCGGGCGCGCGTCGCGGCGAAGGCGGTCAAGCGTATCGTCGATTGGTTCTGCAACGGCTCGGTCGAGGAGGTGCTGGTCGGCATGGTCGATAACGCCATGCTCGATCAGAAGCAGCTTCGCGAGCTGGCCGATCAGGTCGCGAAGGCCAAGGCGAGCAAGGGGAGAGGGGCCCGAAAATAATGCTACCGATTCTGGCCGAGGCGGCGCTGCGTTCCCTGCTGCTCGGAAGCCTCATATGGATCGGCCTGAAGCTGTGCCGCGTGCGCAACCCGCAGGCGCAGATGACCGCATGGCAGATCGTGCTCGCGGCGTCGCTCGTGATGCCGTTCGTGATGCACGAGCCCACCGTGACGCTCACGGTGCCGGAGGCGCCGTTGACGGAGCCGGATCCGATCTGGTTCGCGGACGAATCGTTTCAGGACACCGGCTTGTCGGTGCCGGCCGCCGGGAGCGAGAGGCTCCATGCCGCAGCGCCCGGACCGTTCGCGCATATCATTGCGCAAATCGATGGCTTGCGCATCGCAACCGTCATCTATGCGCTCGTTGCCGGGTTCCTGCTGCTGCGGATGATCACCGGACTGCTTTTGACCTGGCGGCTGGCGCGAGCGGCGACACCTGTCGATGAGCCCTGGGTTGGTCGCTCGGACGTCCGTTTCAGCCGCGACGTGGATGGCCCCGTCACCTTCGCCTCCATCATTCTGTTTCCGCTGCACGCCATCACCTGGGAGGATGCCAAGCGGGAGGCGGTGCTGGCCCATGAGCGCGCGCATGTCGCGAACCGCGATTTCCATGTCCTGCTGCTCGCCGCGGTCAACCGCGCACTGTTCTGGTTCAGCCCGTTCGCATGGTGGCAGTTCGCCAAGCTGGCCGAACTGGCCGAGATCATCAGCGACGCGCATGCGATCGAGGCCGTCGAGGATCGGCTCGGCTATGCCGAGCTCCTGCTCGACATGGTGCAGGCGCGCCAGCGCCCGGTGCTGGCGCTGCAGATGGCCCGCTCCAATATGCTCCACAGCAGGATCGAACGCATCCTGGCTGCAACCGGCATTCCCGCGCGCATCGATTGGCAGCGCCGGGCATGGATCGTTGCCGCGATCATTCCGGCTGTTGTCGTCTGCGCAGCCACGATCGCCTACCGCACCGGGCCTGCGGCGGCCGTGGCACGGCATCCGGCCGAGATGGAGCGCAAGCCGCAGCACGTCGCCTTCTATGGGCTTGCGCCCGGCTCGATTCTCGCGATCTCGCGCGAGCCTGACGGCCTGTCGGGACAACTCACCGGCCAGCGCAGGCTGCGTCTTGCCGCGGCCGGCGATGGCGCTTGGTCCTATGCGAGCGGCCGGCTCACTTTCGCGCTCGATGCCGATGCCGCACAGCCTGCGCAGCTGACCGTGCATCAGGATGGACGCGATCGGAATGCGGAGCGGATTGCCGAATTGTCCTGGGAGGGCGAAGCCTGCGGGACGGTCCCGTTCGACGACTATGTCGGTTGGTACGAGCTGTCGCCGAGCCGGGTCGTCGCCGTCACGCGCGCCGGCGACCGGCTGCGCCTGAAGGAGACCGGACGTCTGAGCTTCGAGGTCGCGGCCGATTGCGTCGATGCCTTCTCGGGCAAGGACGACAATCTCGTGATCTTCCTGCGCGACCGGCAGGCCGGCGTGGCGCGGGTCCTGCTGCAGGATCCGGTGATCGGAGCGCGGGTGGCGCACCGCGTCGACGCGGCGAAAGCGCGCAGCATCGAGGACGCCTCGGCTGTCCGCATGGCCGAGGTCTCCGATCATTTCCGCGCGCAGGCCCCGACCCCCGGCAGCAAGGAGCTGGTGCTGCGCGGCGTCATCAACATGCAGCGCGGCCGGCCGTCCTATGATCGGATGAGCCCCGCACTGGCTGCGCGGGTCGCGCGGCAAGCCGACGACATCCAGTCCATGCTGGATGCGTTCGGGCCGGTCGAAACGGTCTTCTTCCGCGGCGTCGGTCCCGGCGGCTATGACGTCTATGGCGTGAAGTTTGCGAAGGGCTTTGCCGAGGTCCGCATTCTGCTGGGCGCGGATGGCAAGGCCGAGGATGTGACCTTCCGGCCCGATGGCAATGACGAGCAGGGTGAGATCGTGGGCTGCTCCGCAGAGGCCGGATTGAAGCCGCCAACGGAAAACATCCCGATCAAGGTCATGCTCTTCAATGCGAGCGGCGAGGATATCCGCCCCTTCAGTCTCGACGCCGACGGCAAACGGGTGGCGCGCGGGACCATGAGCGACAACACGACATCATGGCTGCTCACCGATGTTGGGCGCCCGATGGTGATCGCAAATCGTGATGGGAAGTGCCTGGAGGTCCTGCTGCCGGGCCAGCGCACGCGCTATCACAGCATTGAGATCTCCCAATCCGGCGAGGCGGCGCATCTGGGGCGGCCGCGGACCGCGCCGCTGCCCGGCAGCGAGGACGCGCTGCGCCGCTATATCGATGCGCTGGCCGCCGACGAGCTGGACGAGGTGCGGATGACGCCCGAGGTCGCGGCCCAGACGCGACAGCAAATGGCGCAGAGCCGCGCGATCCTGGCGCGGCTCGGTGGGCTGCGCGCACTGTCATTCCGCGCCGTCACCTCGATCGGCACCGATGTCTATATGGGGCATTTCGCCAATGGTACCGCGGAATGGCGTATCGCGCTCGCCAAGGACGGCTCCATCATGCGCATCGCGCTCGGACCGCAATGAGACTCGATGAGCATTCCGCAAGCCATTCAAGCTGAGCATCTCACCGCTGTCTTGCGCCGAAACGGCGTGCTGGGCGCGGCCGACGTCAGCGACGTTGCGATTGAAAGCTCGCGCGACACGATCCTCTCCCGCATCATTCGTGTCAGCCTGAGATACGATGCATCCGCGGATGATGCTCCGCGCTCGCTCATCTTGAAGACTGGCAATCCTGATCGGATCGGAGATGCCTTCGAGGCTGGTCGCCGGGAGGTCGAGTTCTACAACGAGATTACACCGCTGATGCCGGCCGACGTCGTGCCGCGTTGCTTCGAAGCCTACTATGATCCCGAGACGACCGCATGGCATCTGCTCCTCGAGGATCTCACGGAAACGCATGTCATAGCCACGCAGTGGCCGTTGCCGCCTTCAAGGCAGCAGTGCGAAGCCATTCTCCGGGCGCATGCGCGCCTTCACGCGTCCTGGTGGGACAATCCGCGACTTGGTGTCTCCGTAGGGACCTGGCTCGATGCCGAGGCTTTGGATCGGCGGATGCAGCTCGTCGCCGACGATTTTCAACGCTTTGTTGATCGGACGGGGGATCTGCTGTCTCAGGAGCGTCGCCAGCTTTATGAGCGATTGTTCAGCTCGGCGCCTCGTCTGCTTCAGCGCTATCACTCACATCGCAACTTGACGATCGCCCAGGGCGACGCGCATGTCTGGAATGCGTTCCTCCCGCGAGAGGAGCAGTCCGGCGATGTCCGCCTGTTCGATTGGGATGGCTGGCGCCTCGATGTTGGGTCGCGCGACCTCGCCTACATGATCGCGCTGCACTGGTATCCCGACCGCCGCAAGGCCATGGAGCGTTCACTGCTCGACGCGTACCACAATACGCTCGTTGCTTGCGGGGTGCAGGGCTATGACCGCTCCGCGCTCGAAGGTGATTATCGGCTGTCGGTGCTCTGGCAGATCACGACGCCGGTCTGGCAGGCCGTGAACAACATCCCCGCTGTCATCTGGTGGAATGGCCTCGAGCGCATCATGCTCGCGGTCGACGATCTCGACTGCCGGTCGCTCCTGACCTGAAGCTGCCTCGAAGCTGCCCATATGCGGCCACCGGCAGAGCAGCGGCGTTTTCGGAACCCGAAACCGGGAACATCCGGGCCGAAGCCGAATGCGGCAAGTCCTGCCATGGTGTTGGCACAAAACCGCCCCGGACAATTTCCTAAAATTTCGGTAAGAGCGCCGGAAGTAAGGATTTGGCAACCAATGGAAAGTTACCAAAGGCTCAACGTTATCTGGAGAATTCGAACGTGAGCGAACCACACGCCGAGCAGATCAGCGGCGGCTCCGTCGGTGCGGAGCCGGTCATCACCCCTCAGGCCTCTGCCGAACCGGCCCCAGCGAAGCCGGAGGCGATGGATGCCGCCGTTCCGGCGATCCATCAGCTCGAATCTCCCGTGATCTCTCCTGACCATGAGGCCCCCAAGGCCGACACCCCCAAGGCCGACACCGCTAAGATCGAGCCGGTCAAGCTCGAGCAGGCCAAATCCGAGGAGGCCAAGCCCGAGCAGGGCAAGTCCGCGCAAGTCAAGTCCGAGTCGATCGGCCTCGACCAGATCAAGCCCGATCCCATCAAGATCGAACCGACGAGCGCCGAACCGGCGAAAGCGGAGGCGCCCAAGCTCGAGCTGGCCAGCCTTGCGGCCGCAGCTCCCGCTCTCATCGCGAGCGAGGGATCGAAGGCGGAACCCGGCGGCTCGTCCGCGCCGAAGTCCGACCTGCCCCGCGCCGGCAGGCTGGTGATGGCGCCTGCCGCGAATGACAGCCTGCGCGCCGAAGCCGTGTTCGCGGCCGCGGCCGCGGCCACCAGGGGCGGCGCAAGGCCGGAAACGGCGGCGGGCACGGACAGTGCCGATCGTGCGAAGGCCGAACGGCGCGATCCGCCGCGTGCAACGGCAGCACAGCCGGCAGCGAGACGCGCGCTTCCCGTTGCGGCGATGCTGGCAATTGCCGTTGTGGCCGGCGCCGCTGGCGGCGCGCTTGCCACCATCGCGCTCGTGCATGGCTCCGGCGGTCAGGCGACGGCGGCGAACGGCAGCGCCGAGCTCAGCGCGTCCGTCGGCAAGATCGAAAATGACATTGCGACAGTGAAAGCGAGCCTCGAGCAGACCAGCCAGTCCAGCCTCGTCGAGCTCAACAAGACCTCCGAGCGCCTGGATAAGCTCGAGAAGGCGCAGGGCGAGCTGGCGAAGGCCGCCAAGCCCGGCGAGCTGCAAAAGCTGAGCGAAGCGGTGGAGCGGTTGCGCACCGCGCAAGCCTCCGCGACGCCGACGCCTGCGGCGACCCGGGAAACACCAGCCGCACGGGAACGAGAGACGACAGCCTCCGTCGCGCCAGCGACGTCCCAGCCGACGGCGGCTGGCGTTCCGGCGCAGTCCACGGCGGCTCCGCCTGCGGTCGGCCGGCTTCCGATCGTCGACGGCTGGGTGCTGCGCGACGTCGGCCGTGGCGGCGCCCTGATCGAAGGGCGGCAGGGCCTTTACGAGGTCTATGCCGGCGATCCGGTCCCCGGGCTCGGCAAGGTCGATGCGATCCGCAAGCAGGACGGCCGCTGGGTGGTCGTGACCACCAAGGGCCTCGTGGTCGCGCGCTGAGACACGTCACCGACGAATATTCGCGAGGCGCTTCACCGGCACGTGAGGCGCCTCGTTACGTTATTGCCCGCAGCTTTCCGCTTTTCGGCTATTTTCGCCCCTTAGCAAGAGCTCGCGCGAGATGTGATCGAATAGACCGGGCTTCGCGCTGTTCTTGTTCTCGTGAGGAGGCGCGTCTTGCGGTTTTCTGTTCTGGCTCTCGTGATGCTGGGGTGCATGCGCCTTGCGCATGCGGATGAGGCTGCGCCGCTGGAGCGGGGCGCCGCGATCATCGAGCCCACCGCCTTGCGCGAGCTCGATCACGGCGCGCTTGGTCTTAACCGCATGCTCGCACCGTCGCGCCCGGCTGACGCCGCGCTGACCGATGCCGATCTATACGCGCTGCCGGCGATGGTCCCGCTGCGCAAGGCGCTCGATGCCGAGTTCGAGCGCTATGTCGAGAGGCACAAGGCGACCTTGCCGGATGAGAGCATCGGGGTCGGCTCTTCTTTTGCATTTCAGCTGTTCGATCGCTCCGTGCTGGACTCGCAGGATGCCCGCTTCGTGCTGTCCGGCATCGTCAACCGGATGGACCGCGCCTATGTCGATCCCGCCCATTGCGGCGAGGTCCGGCTGATCTACCGCCTGGCGCGTACCACTTTGCCCGAGGCCGGCGACGAGGCGGTGCCGGCGCGGCTGCCGATGACGCTCAACCTGGTCCTGAAGGCGCGCAGCGACGCGCAGGCCGCCAGCAACACGCCGAGCTGCGCCGAGATCGCGCGGCGCTGGCTCGATACCTCCGACCTTGCGCTCACAGGCCGCGAGCTCGCCGCCAGACTCACCGAAAAGGATGGTGCGCTAGCCACGATTGCGCCGGAGAACATCGTTCGGATCGAAACCAACCTGCAGATCGCGCATGCACCGAAATCGGCGATCCGTGATTTCCGCACCGACTACATGATGAAGGTGTTCGACTATCACGCCGAGCGCGGCACCTTCGACGAGGCTGTGCTGGAAGACCAGATCGATCGCGACCGGCTGCTCGCCGATGCCAGCCTCGCGCGCGAGTTCAAGGACTGGCTGCTGCAGCCCGACCATCTCGGCGAGCTCGATCGCGGCACCGCGCTGATCCCCGATAAATTCCTGGCCAAGGTCGCGATCGCGCCGACGCCGACAGGCTTTGTCGATTCACCACTGCAGCCGGCGTTCGGGCTGGTGCAGGGCGATGATGACGGCCGCGCGCCTGTTTTCAGCGAGGATGATGTCGTCGGCGCATTGCGGAAGGCGGCCGAGAGCGGTGTCGCCATGGAGAACATCCAGTCGGTTGCAGGCTTCGAGCGGCGGCTGAACGACATCGGCTGTGGCGGCTGCCACCAGACCCGCGGCATCGGCGGTTTTCATTTCCCCGGCGTCGACTGGATGGCGGCGAAGCCGTCGAACACGATCGTGGTGCCGGGCTCGCCGCACTTCTTCGGCGACCAGGTGCGCCGGCGCGACATCCTGGCGGCGTTCCGCGACGGCCGCGAGCCGGATTTCTCGCGCGGCTTTGCCAGCCGTCCTCAGACGAGGGGCACCACCGAACTGGCAGGGACGGAGTACAGCGATGGTTGGGGCGGCCATTGCTACGTGCGGCACGACAACGCGGCTGATAACGACAAGAGCTTCAGCGCCTGGACCTGCGCCTCCGGACTCGCCTGCCAGGCCGGGCCGAAGACGCGGATGGGAATGTGCTTCATCTCCACCCATTGACGAGCATCGCCGGGATCGGCGAACGCCCGACATGTTTCTGCGTTAAGCTCGCACCAGCTGCATCGCGCAGGGGAGCGGGCTATGACGAGCCAAGAGGAGAAGAACAAGCAGCGCGATCGGCAGATCGCTGAGAACGAGGAGGTGCGCCAAATCACAGGCAACATCCGCGTCAGCGCCTGGGCGATCGTGTTCGCGATCATCCTCGGGACGATTGCAGTCTGGACCGGTTGGGGCTGGCTGCGGCACTGAGCGCGGCCGGGGCATCGATGCCACCGCCGCCGGGCGGCCGGGACGACGGCGGAATGTGTGGCTTGATCTCAGCCAACCGCACCACCTGAGCGGAGCTTCTCGATCGCGGCATCGTCGAAGCCGATTGAGCGGAGGATTTCGTCCGAATGCTCGCCGACGCCGGCGGGCTTGCGCGGCCGCACCTTGCGGGCGCCATCGATCCAGATCGGGCTGCTCACCGTCAGCATGGTATCGTTCTCGAACGGTACCAGCACCTCGTTCTCGATCATTTGCTGATCCGTCGGGATATCGTCGAGGATGCCGACCACGCCAAACACGAGGCCGTTGCCGTCGAGGATCTGGCGCCATTCGGCCAACGGCCGGGTCGCGAAGGTCGCGTCGAACTCGCGGATCAATTCAATGGAGTGAGCGTGGCGGTCGGCCTTGGTCGAAAAGCGCGGATCGGTGATCAGCTCCTCGCGGCCAAGGCAGCGGGCCAGGATCGGAAACTGCTTCTCCTCGTTCAGCAGCGACAGCATGATCCAGCGGCCGTCCTGGCAGCGATAGTGGTTGGTGACGGCGTTCAGCGCCCGCTCGCGCGGCCGCCGCTCCGAGAAGGTGGCGCCGCAGAGCTTCGCCTGCGCCAGCACCGAGGCGGCCCAGACGCCGTTCGCCATCAGGTTGGAGGCGACGTGACTGCCCTTTCCGGTGCGCTCCCGCTGGTAGAGCGCGGTGACGATGGCGCCGTAAAACGCCATCGCGCAGGGGTGGTCGCCCATGCCGGCAATCGAGCGAGCAGGTGTGGTGCTCTCGTCGGCGCGCACCAGGTCCATCAGGCCGGAGCGCGCCCAATAGGCATTGCTGTCGAACCCGGGCTTGTCGGCCTCCGCGCCCTTCTCCCCATAGCCGGTAAAGGAGGCGTAGATCAGCCGCGGATTCAGCGGGGCGAGCGTCTCGTAAGCGAGGCCGAGCTTCTTGCGCACCGCCGGCGGAAAGTTGGTGATGAAGACGTCGGCCTCCGTGACCAGCCGCCGCAGCACGGCCTGTGCCTCCGGCTTGGCCAGGTCGAGCGCGATGCTGCGCTTGTTGCGGGCTTCCAGATGCCAGGCGTAATTGTGCTCGCTGCGTGGATAGCCGGGCAGGTTGGGAAGATTGCGGTAGGGGTCACCGGCCCCGGGCGGCTCGATCTTGATGACGTCGGCGCCGAAATCCGACAGCACGGTCGCGGCGGCAGGTGCCGCGATGAAGCTCGCGCAGTCCAGCACCTTGAGGCCGTGAAAGATGCCTTTGTTCTCGCCGCTCTCATCCATTGGTCGTCGCTCCCGCTCACATTTATTGTTCCGCACGCTGGAATATTCTTGAGCGTGCGTCGGAGGTTAGAGCGTCATTTGACCCGTGTTGGGAGAGTGAGGCAATGGCCTGCGCGGCATCGCGGCGCGCTCAAATTGCAGATCAATGAGATAAATAAACAATGTACCAGGAGCGGGCCCCGCTCCTGTTGACGAATGCGCTGGTGTGGTGAGCTGGTCGTCGCGCCGTGGATGTCCCCGGCGGTCGCCTTCGCACTAGACCTTGAGGTTCTCGGCTGAGGTCCTGCCGCGATTGGCAATCTCCTCATACTCGATCGACTGGCCTTCGTTGAGCGTCGTGAGACCGGCTTTCTGCACTGCAGAGATATGAACAAAAATGTCTTTGCCCCCCGTGGCGGGCTGAATGAATCCGTAGCCCTTGGTCGGGTTGAACCACTTGACGGTACCTTTAGCCATACGTTGCCTCCGCGGGATCAATATCAATTTGGCCAAGACGGTCCCCGCGGGCCGCCTTGTCCGGACAAATAGGATACGCCGGTTGCGCTAGGCTTGGTAGCGCAAACAGCGGGCGGATTTGGCTTGAAATGATCGATATCGTGGCGCCTTTGCGGCTTTTCGCCGCCGCCGCGCTCATCGGTCTGCCAACCCCTTCAGACTGAGACTCCGTAATAGACCCTAAGGTTCAATAGGTCGCGGCCAGATAGTCGACGATCCTGCCGACATCCGCCTCCTCGATCGGTGCGCCGTAGAGCTTGATCATCTTGGTCACCTCGGCCTGCCAGAAGTCCTTCTTGTACTTGGGCCCCTGCGGCTGGGTATTGATGTAGTCGGCGGAATGGCAGCCGGTGCAGTTGTTCTTCACCACGTCCAGGTTGGGACCCGGCCTGAACGCGGCGGTCTCCTCGGGCAGTTTGTAGGCAATGGGCGCGGCGCCGGCGGCCGACATGATGATGGCGAGAGCGCAGCTCCCGAGAGCGATGGTTCGCATGGCCGATCTCCTTCAGGCGGCAGTGACGCGCACCGTCTCGATGACGTTGCGCAGATAGCCGGCCGGATTCCAGCGCGGCTCGGCCGGCTGCACCTCGCCTGCATTGCTGGTGGCGCGGACCTTCAGCTCATGCGTGCCCGCGGCAAGCTCGACCCGCAGCTTCCATTCACGGAAGGAGTATTTGCCGAGATCCTTGCCCAATCTTGCCGGCGTCCAGCTCGCGCCGCCATCGGTCGAGACCGCGACCTCCTTGATGCCGCTGCCGCCGTCGAAGGCGATGCCCTTCAACGTGGTGCGGCCTGCCTTCACCTTCGCACCGTCCGCGATGCTGGTGACGAAGGAGCGCACCGTGAAGCGGTTGATCGGGATCGTCGCCTTCGGCGCCGTCCCCGGCTCGACGCAGTTGCAGGGCGTGTCCGGAATCCGGTAGGCCGATTTCATCCAGAAGCCGTCGAACGTGCTGTCAATGACGGTGATCTCGCTCAGATGCTTGACCCAGTAGGTGCCGTAATAGCCGGGCACCACGAGCCGCAGCGGAAAGCCGTTGAGCACCGGCAGATCGTCGCCATTCATGCCATAGGCGAGCATGACCTCGCCGTCGCGGGCGTGGTCGATGTCGAGCGCCTTGACGAAATCCGGCGTCTTGTCGCTGACCGGGCCGTCCATGCCGTTGAAGGTCACCTGCTTGGCGGTCGCCTGCACGCCGGCCATGTCCAGCACGGTCTTCAGCGGCACGCCGCGCCAGCGTGCATTGCCCATCGCGCCATTGCCGAGCTGGCCGCCGGCGACGCGCGGCTCGACAAAGCCCCGGCTGTTGCCCGAGCATTGGTTGACGGCGACGAGCTCGACCGCCTTGAGCTTGCGGATGTCCTTCAGGGACAGTTTCTGCGGCCGGTCGACCTTGCCGGTCACGCTCAGCGTGAAGGTGTCCGGGTCGACGTTGAGCGGCAGGTCGGCTAGATGATAACGCACGAAGAAAGCGTTGTTCGGCGTGATGACGCCGTCATTGAAGATCGCAAACGGGGTCTCGAGCTGCGGTGGGCGGCTGGTCAGCCCGATCATCGGCCGCTTCTGCGGATATCTCACCAGCGGCCGCTCGCCGTTTCCGAACGGCAGGGTCACCGTCTCCGCCAAGGCTCGCGCCGGTCCGAGGCCTACTGCAACCGCGGTCCATCCGGCGCGCTTCATCAGCGTCCGTCGATCAAGCATTGCTCCCTCCGAAGCTTCGTTGGCAGAACCGGTCGCCACCGATTCCGTGGTTCTTCGACCGCTAGTTAGTTGCAACAGCGCGCTGTAGAGTCAATGAGCGCTTGTCGCCAACATCGCTTGCGTCGCAGCATCGAACTCTCGTCATGCCGCGACAACACGTTGTGTTTCCTTGAGCGCGGCGAGCGCCTTGGCGTCATCAGCGGTGCGGACATGCATCGGCTCGGTGCGGCCGCGGATCTCGACCTCGCGGGTCACCAGCGCATCGGCCGCGAGGCCGGCGGTGACGCAGACATCATTAGAGATGATGACCTCGCAAGCCAGGCTCTTGGTCATGTCCTGCAGCCGCGCGGCGACATTGACGGCGTCTCCGAGCGCGGTGAACACCATGTGGTCGCGATACCCGATCTCGCCGACGATCACCTCGCCGCCATGGATGCCGATTCCGAAGCGGATCGGCTCGCGCAGATCGTGGCTCAGGAAATCGTTGAGCTGCTCGACCTGGCCCGCGATCGCGGCTGCGGCTGAGATCGCCTGGCGGCAGGCGGTGGCCGGATCGACCGCGAGACCGAACAGCGCCAGCATGCCGTCGCCGATGAACTGGTTGGGCTGTCCGCCGCTGGCAATCACCGCCTGCGAGACCGCGCCGAGAAAACGGTTGACGATGAACACGGTGTCGAACGGCAGCCGCGTCTCTGCGAGCCGGGTCGAGCCGCGCATGTCGACGAACAGGCTGACGAGATAGCGCTCCTGTCCGGTCCGGGCTGGCGTCGCGGGCAGGGCGCTGGCGGATATCGCGCCGGGCATGAACAGCTGGAAGAAGGAGAGGTCGTCATTCGGGCGCAGCTGGCAGGCCAGCCGGATCGACGGATCGGCGGCGCCGACCTTTCCGAGCACGAACGCCTCGCGCGGCGATGGCGGCGGCAGGCGGCTGAGGTCGCCGATGATGCGGATGCGGCAGGTCGAGCAGCGGGCGCGTCCACCGCAGACGCTGGCATGCGGCACGTTGTGGCGCAGGCTGGCCTCGAGCACGCTGAGCCCTTTTGGCACGCGCACGGTGCGCCCGTTATTGTAGGACAGTGTGATGATGCCGCCGCGGCGCTCGTGCAGCGCCCGCGCCGCGCGGGCCAGCAGCGCGGCAGTCAGCAGCGCGAAATAGGCGATCAGGAAACCGTCTGCGATGTCCTCGAGCGTGGCCTGCTCGGCCGGCGTGCCCATCTGGCGTACGCCGACGTTGTCGGCGCGCCACTGCGGCGCTGCGCTCTCGACGACGATGGTGCGGCCGCCCTGATAGAAGCCGAGCAGCGCCAGCGTCGGGATCAGCACCGCGCAGCCGAGCAGCCACGGCGCGGTACGTTGATAGAACCGCTTCATCCGCAGCCAGAAATGCAAGCCGATGCAGCCATGGATCCAGGCCACCAGCACGGTCGCCGTCATCGGCCAGACGCGCGCGGGCGAGGCGACCCAGTAGGCGTACAGCACCTGCGGATAGAGCTTCTCGTGTCCGTACATCGCCTGCGCGAGCCGGACGCCGACGATATGTGCAAAGATGAGCGCAGGGATGCTGAGGCCGAGCACGAGCTGCAGCGGCTCGATGGCCTTCCGGCTGAACTGCCGCCGCTGGTACAGCGCCCAGACGCCGAGGCCGCCATGGACGATTGCCGCCGTGTAGAAAACGATCGCAACGGGAAGGAAACGCCAGAAGGCGACGTGATAGGCGACGCCGTTAGCCAGCGCCTGCAGCGAGATGATGCCGAGCGCATGGTTCAGGAAGTGACTGAGCAGGTAGCAGAACAGCACGAGCGCGCAGGCGAGGCGCACCTGCCGCACGCCGATGCCGCGAAGCATCGTCCGAACAGACCGGGAGGTGGTGGCGATCATGCGCTTCATCGGATCATGAACCGCGATTGGAGCAGTTTATTCCGCCGGGCATGCACGCGCCACCTCGCGCAGCCCAACACGGCGGGGGCGTACACAGTGGCACAGCGGACGCGTGGGAAGGGCCCCGCGGAGACGTTGACTTGCCGCTCCAGCTGGGGAAGAAAGCGCGCCGTGACAGCTCTCCCCGACACTTCCGGCCTCGCTTCGTCCCGCTTCGCGCGCCGGCCGTTCATGCTTGCGGCGCTCGTCGTCATCGGGATGACGGGCCTCCGCATCGTCTATGCCAGCATGCTCGATCTGCGCACCGATGAGGCCTATTACTGGACCTGGTCGAAGGAGCTGTCGCAGCTCTGCTTCCTCGATCATCCTCCCATGATCGCCTGGTTCATCAAATTCGGCACGTCGATCTTCGGTGATACCAATCTCGGCGTGCGCTTCGCCGGCATTCTGGCGATGGCAGCGACGCAGCTCTTGCTCGCCGATATCGTCTGGCGCGTCACGCACAACGCGCGCGCCATCATGCTCGCCGTGCTGCTCCCGGAGGCCGCGCTCTATTACGGCCTGCTGATGGCCAAGGTCTCGCCCGACACCGCGGCGATCCCCTTTGCAGTCGCGATGATGTGGGCGCTGGTGCGGCTCAGGGAGAGCGATGATGCGCGCTGGTGGCTCGCCGCCGGCCTGTTCGGCGGCCTCGCTCTGCTGTCGAAATTCACAGTGGTGATGCTGCTGCCGGCGCTGGTGGCGTTCGCGCTGGTGCCGGACTGGCGCCGGCGCTGGCTGCTCAGCCCGTATCCCTGGGCGGCCGCATTGATCGCGCTGCTGCTGTTCTTGCCGGTCCTGATCTGGAATGCGCAGCATGATTGGGCCTCGTTCAAGTTCCAGCTGGTGCGCGCCACCGCTGCCCGCGATGTCTCGCTGCGGACGGTCGGCGAGTATATCGGCATGCAGTTCGGCTTGGTCGGGTTTGTGCTGCTGCCGGTGACCCTCTCCGCGCTCGTGCTGACGGCCTGGCGCGGCTATCGCATGCGTGAGCCGGTCGCGATCCTGCTGTCGACCGCGGTGCTGGTGCCGTTCCTCTACTTCCTCTGGAAATCGCTGAGCCTGCGCGTCGGCGACACCTGGCCGATGTTCATGTGGCCGATCGGCTTTGCAGCGGTGGGGATCAACATCGTCATGCTGGCGCGCGAGAACCGGCCGGCCTGGATGATCCGCTCGACCATGCGCTGGGCGCGGATTGCGGTGGTCAGCGGCATCGCCATGGTGGTGCTGGTCTTCCTCTATTACGTCGCTGCGCCCTGGAATTTCATCGGCAAGACCGACCCGATCGGCGGCGAGGCCGGCTACGAGCACGTGGTGGCGCGGATCGACGCCGAGCTGCACAACACCGGTGCGAGCTGGATCGCGACCTCCGACTATCGCACCTATGCGATGTTGCGCTGGTTCTTCCGCGGCCGCGTGCCCGTGATCCAGATCAACGAGCGCGCCCGCTTCATCGGCTTCCATGATCCCGGCATGGACCGGATCGCGGGCCACACCGGGATCTATGTCACGCGCGAGCCCGACGGTGCCGCGCCGCTGTGGGCGGAGACCGCCGCCATCCGCGAGCCGCTTGGGCACGTGCAGCGCGTCTGGCGCGGCGTCGTTGCCGACACCTACCTGCTGGAGAAGCTCACCGGCTGGATCCCGGAGCTGGCGCCAGCGCCTGATAACCCGCTGTACCAGTGGCGCTGGCTGGCGGGTGGGTTCGAGCGCGCAGCGTGCGCGTGAGGCGTAGTTGTTGCGGCTGACTGCACATTCGGTGTCGTCCCGGGCAAGCGAAGCGCAGACCCGGGACCCATACCGCGTGATGCATGAAACGGGCAGGTGGCTAGTACCCCGTTCCGGCCTGCGGGCACCGCGCCTGGTTGTTGGCAGAAGATAACAGCCATCGTGCCTCATTGAGGGGCCGCGGCGTGTGGGTCCCGGCTCAAGGCCGGGACGACAGCGGAGTGCGTGGCGGCGGCGCGGTTCTCAGGAAGTCGCGTGCCCTGTCTCACTCCTCATCGTCGCGCTTGCGCAGCAGATCCTTGGCGAGATCGGCAAGCACGGGCCGCGGCAGCGCGGTGAAGGGCAGGGGGCGCGTCACGTCGATGGCGGCGAGCCCAAGCCGCGCCGTCAGCAGGCCGTTGAGCACACCCTCGCCAAGTCGCTGAGACAGCTTCGCCGCGATGCCGTGGCCAAGCACCTGCTGCACCAGGCTGTCGCTCGCGGCCATCCCGCCGGTGATGGCGAGATGCGCGACCACCTGGCGCGCCAACCTGATCATGCCGAGCGCGCCGGGACGTCCGCCATAGAGCCGCGCCAATTGCCGGATCAGCCGCAGCGCCGCCGCGAGCACGAACAGCACGTCGATCGCCGCGCGTGGGGATACGGCAGTGACCACGGAAACCCGTTGCGCGGCGACCGAGACCAGCCGCCGCGCCTCGACGTCGAGCGGGCTCATCAGCTCGCGCTCGGCGAGCTTGATCATGTCGGCGCCGTCGATGATCTCCTCGGTATGGCTCGACAGCGAGACCCGTGCCCGTGCCAGCCGCGGATTCTGGTGAGCGATCTTGAGAAGATCGGCGACCACGGCGCGGCTCGCCTTGCGATCGTCCGACCGCAGCACCTCGGCGGCGCGGCGGTGCAGCTTCTCGATGGTGGCGAGCCGGACCAGGCCGTAAGCCTCGCGGGTTATGATGGCGATCAGCGCCAGCGCAGCAGCGGCGGCGAAGCCGGCGCCCAGAAAACCGAGCCCCTCGCTGCGTCCGAACAGGTCCTCGATCAGGTGGGTGACGCTGAGACCAAGGCCGAGCAGCACCAGGCCTGCGACCGAGGTCCAGAGCAGCGCGCCCCAGCGGAAGCCGCGCCGCGCCGGTGAGGCCATCTCCACCACCGCCGGCAATTGCGCAGGCTCGGCTTGCGGTGCGATCTGGATCGTGCCGCGGGCAGGGCGGCCGGCCTCCTCGCCGTCGACAACGACCACGCCGGGATCGTCGAGGCGGAAGGTCGCCGGACGGCGATGCTTGCCATGTTGCTTCGCGCTTTCCTTGGCGGGCTCGCTCATTGCAGTCGGTCTCCGATCAAGAACTGGAGTGCGCGGTCCAGACGAATATGGGGCAGCGACGGCGCCCCGTCAGCGGGTGCCTCCAGCGGCGGCGGCCGAAAGCGCAGGAAGCGGAAGTCGGTCTGTTCGGCTGACGTGCTGGAGAGGCCATGGAATGCATCCGCGCCGTTGAACAGCGCGTCCGCATCAAGCGGCAGGTCGCCCGGGAAGGTCGCGACCTCGGTGTTGCCGTCGAAGATCTCTCCGCCGGCGCTCTCGCCGGCGGCCGGCGTGCCGAGCAGCGACGGCAGCTTGTCGCGGCCGCGCGCGACAAGCGCCTCCCGTGTCGCGCGCACCGCCGCAAGCGCCACCACGTCGATCGCTGCCCCTGTGCTCATCGCACGGGTCGCGGCCTGGTTGACCGCGCGCCGCAGCACCGCCTCCAGCCGGTCGTGACTTAAGTGATGCAGATGATCGGCCTTGGTGGCCGCGAACAGGATGCGATCGATGCGCGGCCGGAATAGGCTCGACAGAATGGTGCTGCGGCCGACGCGGAAGCAGTCGAGAATGCCTGATAATGCCGCTTCCAGATCATGCAGCGCCGCGGGTCCGGCATTGAACGCGGCGAGCGCATCGACCAGTACGATCTGGCGGTCGAGCCGCGCGAAATGGTCGCGAAAGAACGGCCGCACCACGATGTCCTTATAGGCCTCATAGCGGCGGACCATCATCGCCCACAGCGAGCCGTCAGGCGCGGTGCGCTCGGCCGGCACATCGAGCGGGGCAAAGGTCAAGGCCGGTGAGCCGGCAAGACTGCCGGGCATCAGGAAACGACCTGGCGGCAGCAGGCTCATCGCGAAACGCTCGTCGCGACAGGCGCGCAAATAGTCGGTGAACAGCCGCGCCGCTTCCAGCGTTGCCTGCTCGTCCGCAGGCCCTTCGGCCGACAGCGTCGCCAACTGCGCGTGCCACGCGCTCGCAAGATCGGCGCGCGGGCCTTCCCGCGACAGGCTAAGACTCTCGCGCGCCCATTGCTCGTAGCTCTTGCCGAGCAGCGGCAGGTCGAGCAGCCATTCGCCGGGATAGTCGACGATGTCCAAGGTCAGCGTACGATCGGCGCCGTTTGGACGCTGATAGTCGATGACGAGGCGAAGCTCGCTGATGTCGACAGTCGAGTTCGGCCAGCGCCGCTCCTCGACCAATGCCCGCAGGTGGCTCTCATAGGCAAAGCGCGGCACCCCATCATCGGGCTGCGGCGACAGATGCGCGTGGGCGATTCGTCCCGACGCCAAGGCCTCGAACACCGGGAAGCGGCCGCCGCGAACCAGCCCATGCACCAGCGCTGTGATGAAAACAGTCTTGCCGGACCGTGATAATCCGGTGACGCCAAGCCGTATTGTTGGGTTAAAAAAGCTCTCGCCATAATCGATCAGGGCGCGGGCCGAGAGGCGGGCTTCTTCGACGATTTCGAACAGGCTGGGTGTCATACGGAAGAGTGAATCGGCGGTTAAAATCGACGTGAACGACTTGTGAAAAGTGGCGATTGGAAGTGCGATTTCAAGCACATATTTCTGGCGCCTTTCGGGGTAAGACGGGATTTGAACCCTTCGTTGACCTCTCGATACGCATAGCTAATCGCAACATTATTGCGACAGGTTCCTCCATGACCGTGTTCAGGCTGAAGCAACTGGCTTCCGACTCCGTCCATGCCGCCGCGGGTGCGGTGCGCTGGAATTACGACAAGGTCGAGATGATCGCCGATGGCGTGGTCCATGCGGTCGGCATCAGCACTGGCCTCGTGGCCGCGACCGTGCTCGTGGTGCTGACCGCGATCTATGCGAGCGCGGTCGATATCGTCGTGGTCTCGATCTACGTCGCCGGCCTGTTGTCGATGCTGGTGCTGTCGGCAACCTATAATCTCTGGCCGGTGTCGCCGACCAAATGGGTGCTGCGCCGGCTGGATCATTCGGCGATCTATGTGCTGATCGCCGCGACCTATACGCCGTTCATCGCCGCGCTGCAGGATCATCTGTTTGCCGCAGCGCTGCTGGTGGGCGTCTGGGGCGTCGCGATCTTCGGCATCGTGCTGAAGCTGCGCTGGCCGGGCCGGTTCGACGCGCTCTCGATCGGGCTCTATCTCGCGCTCGGCTGGAGCGGCGCGATGATGTACAATTCGGTCATCGGCGTGCTGCCGAAGGGCGTGCTCGGCTGCGTGATCGCCGGGGGCATTCTCTACAGCCTCGGGGTGATCTTTCACTCCTGGCGGCGCTTGCGCTTCCAGAATGTGATCTGGCATTGTTTCGTCCTGCTGGGCGCCGGATTCCACTATACCGCGGTGCTCGACCTGGTCCTGACATAAGACCATTTCGCAGGAGGACGCATGCAGGTGACCGGCAAGATCGTGGTGGTCACCGGAGGCGGCCGAGGGATCGGCAAGGCCCTGTGCGAGGCGTTCGCACGCGCCGGCGCCGCCAAGGTCGTCGTCGCCGATCTCGACGGCGCGGCGGCCCGGGCCACGGCGGGCGCGATCGATGGGGCCGCGTTCGAGTGCGACGTCGCCCAGGAAAGGCATATCCTCCATGTCATCGAGGAGACCGAGCGGCAGTTCGGGCCGATTGCGCTCTTTTGCTCCAATGCCGGTATCGGCGGCGGCTTCGATCCGCTGTCGGTGAATGCGGGCGGCGCCTCGGACGAGCCATGGATGCGAAGCTGGTCGATCCATGTCATGGCCCATGTCTATGCGGCGCGCCACCTGGTGCCGCGCTACAAGGCGCGCGGCGGCGGCTATTTCCTCAACACCATCTCGGCGGCAGGGCTGCTGTCGCAGGTCGGCAGCGCGCCATACTCCACGACCAAGCATGCCGCGGTCGGCTTCGCCGAGAACCTCGCGATCTCGCACAAGGCCGACAACATCAAGGTCTCGATCTTGTGTCCGCAGGGCGTCGACACCGATATGCTGCGCTCAATTCCGAAGGGCCCGCAATCCGGCGATGGTGACCTCACGCCGGAGCAGGTGGCCCAGGACGTCCTGAAAGGTCTTGCGGAGGAGACCTTCCTCATTCTGCCGCATCCGCAGGTGCTCGGCTACATGCGCAAAAAGACCGAGAACTACGACCGCTGGATCGGCGGCATGGCGAAGATCCAGGCCAAGATGCGGGAAGGGTTTTCGAAGTAGTTCAGGTGTCACGGCCTTCTCCGCTGTCGTCCTCGCGAACGCGAGGACCCATACCGCGGAATCTCTCTTCGGCCCGCTTGGCTGAGACCCTGCATCGTGGCGTGGGACGGTGGGTATGGGTCCCGGCGCGCACTCGCTACGCTCGTTTGGCCGGGAGGACGGCACAGGAAACAGCGTTCCATGTCGTCGATCCATTCATCGCGAATTCGTGCTCGAACTGTTTCAGGCCTAACGTGTCCTCGATTGCGCGAGGACCGCAAACCCGTTCTACTCACGCAAGCAGAACGGAGCCGGTCATGGAGCAGCGCTTCACCTTCGATCAGGTTGCGGATGTCTATAAGGCGTCGCGGCCCGGCTATCCCGACGCGTTGATCGATGATGTCATCGAATATGCCGCACCCGGCCGCGACGATTGCATTCTCGAAGTCGGCTGTGGCACGGGTCTGGCGACCGCCGGCTTCGCTAAAAAGGGTTATGCGATCCTGGCGACCGATCCAGGCGCGGACATGCTGCGCGGTGCGCGCGAGCATCTGTGCGAGTTCGATAACGTCGATTATTTGCAGGCCACGTTTGAGGCGTTACCCGAGGCTGCCACGGATTTCCGCTTGATCGTCGCGGCGCAATCCTGGCATTGGGTCGCACCAGAGGTGCGGTTCGTCAAAGCTGCCAAGGTGCTGCTGCCGGGCGGCACTCTGGCCGTGTTCGGCCATGTCCCGGTGCGGCTGCCCGAGCGTCTCGGCGAGAGGTTTCGCGCCATCTACATGGAGCGGGTCGGACGTTGGGAACCACCGCCCGAGGCATGGTATCTGCCGACGGGTCCGTTCGAGGGCTGGTTTGACGAGTTTGGTCTGTTCCAACCGGTCGTGCACAAATGCTATCCGTGGATCCGGCACCACACGACGGCGTCCTATGTCGCCTTTCACCGGACGCGATCGGACCATCGGCTGCTGGAGGCGGAGCAGGGCGAGCAGCTTCTTTTAGATCTCGCACGGGCGATCGATAGCGAGGGCGGTCGCTTCGAGATCGGCTATGAGACGCATCTCTACATGGCGCGGCTAGCCTAGAGCCTGCATCTCATCGTCAGCCGCGCGCCAGGCCTTCAGCGCGCGTGCATAGAGCGTCAATCCCTCGCGCACGATTTTTTGCTCGGCCTTCGATAACGGCGCCAATGCGCCGGTGACCTGATGCCGGCCGAATTTATGCAATGCGTCCAGCGTTCGTCGGCCCTTCTGTGTCAGTGACAGCGGCTTGATGCGGGCGTCATCCGGATCGACCGTCTCCTTCAATTCGCCGCTCTCGATCAGCTTGCGTACGAGGCGGCTGATGCTGGATTTCTCCAGATGCAGAACCTGGCCGAGCTGCATCGCGGTCATCGGGCCGCGGATGCCGATCTCCAGAATGGTGTGTACCGCGGAGGGCGGATAGTCGGTTGCGGCGACTGTCTGCTCCATGAAGCCGAGCTCGCGCACCATCAGCCGCGAGGCGGCGCGGATATCGTCGACGAGGGCGAGATCGGGATCGGTCATCTTGACTCCTGAAATAGTTGTATCGTACAACTATGCGCGGGCGCAATGGCGCGCCCTGCCGTGATGTTGTGGAGGATGTGCGATGAGCGACGTGTCGGCTGCCGTCGAGCCGCTCACCTCCGGACGGCGAATGCACGGCAAGGTCTGCCTGGTGACCGGCGGGGGCAGCGGCATCGGCCGCGCGACCGCGCTGAAGCTCGCGCAGGAGGGGGCGATTGCGGTGATCGTGGCTGGCCGCCGCGAGGCCGAACTGGAAGCGACTGCCGCGCAATGCTGCGCGGCCGGCGCCGAAGCGCTGGCAGTGAAGACCGACGTGACCCGCGAGGACGACGTCGAAAGTCTCGTTCGTGCCGCGCTCGACCGCTACGGCCGGCTCGACGCCGCTTTCAACAATGCCGGATTCCAGGAGCGCCGTGCGCCGCTCGAGCAGCAGGCGGACGCCGTCTACGACGACGTGTTCGATACCAATGTACGCTCGGTGTTCTTCTGCCTGCGTGCGCAATTGCGCGCGATGTATGCGCGCGGGGAGGGCCGGATCGCGGTCAATGCCTCGGTCAGCGGCGTGCGCAATCCGAATACGGGTCTTGCGCTCTATTCGGCGTCGAAGGCGGCGGTGATCTCGCTGGTCCGCTCCGCGGCAATGGAGGCGGCGCCGCGCGGCGTGCGCATCAATGCGATCGCGCCGGGCCGCGTCGTGACCGACATGATGCTGCGGGCGGGCGTCGGCGACATGGCGAGCGTCGCGGCGGGATTGCCGTTGAGGCGCATGGGCCAGCCGGAGGAGGTCGCGGAGGCGGTGACGTGGCTGTTATCGGACGCGTCGGCCTATGTTGTCGGCCATGTGCTGGCGGCGGACGGCGGGTTCCTGGCGTCGTAATTCGTTATAGTCACGACCATTCCGGCATAGAAGGTGCACCTTCTCCGCTTGTGGGAGATGGTGCATCGAGTTTGCGGATCTCGCTCTCGTTCAATGCGCATTGATTGAGGAGTTCAGTGCTTCTGCGCGTACAGCAGCGGCACGGCGGAATCGACCATCACCTCGACGAGGCTCGTGCCGTCATGCGCGAGGCCGCGCTTCAGTGCCGCCGGAAGCTCCGACGCTTTCGTCACGCGCACCGCATCGCAGCCCAAACCTTCCGCGAGCTTGACGAAGTCGAGCCCGGGCAGATCGAGCCCGGGCACGTTGCGCACCTGCATGACCTGGCTGAATGAGCGCATCGCGCCATAGCCGGAGTTGTTGATGACGACGACCGTGATCGGCAGTTTGCGCTGTGCGGCGGTCCACAGCGCCTGGATCGAATACATCGCCGAGCCGTCGCCGATCAGGCAGACGGTACGGCGCACCGGGCAGCCCAGCGCGAGACCGACCGCGGCTGGTAAGCTCCAGCCGAGGCCGCCGCTCGCCATCGTGTAGAACGAGTCCTGGCCCCGCATCGGCATGAACTTCTGCATCGCTGGCCGGTGCGAGGGCGCCTCCTCGACCAGCGCGGCGTCAGGCGGCATCGCGATCGAGAGCGCATGCAGAAGATATTCGACCGGAATCGGATCGGACGCCTTCGGCGGCTCGGGCGGCACGCGGCCCTTCGGGGCCGCACGCTTCGCCTTCGGCAGCAACTCGCGCAGCAGCGACAGCGCAGGCTTCATGGTCGCGACGATGCTGGTGCCGATCGGCGGCACGCTCGCCGCCTCAGTGTCGTCGGTGATCTGGTAAATCGCGGTCTCGCCATCGAAGATCGCGGCGTGCCCCTCGACGTGAAAGGTGAAGACCGGCGCGCCGATCACGACCACGACGCCATATGGTTTCAGCGCTTCCGACAACTGGCCCGGCGAAGCGGGCAGGAAACCCTGGAATAGCGGATGCCGCTCGGGGAAGGAGCAGCGCGCGGAGAATGGCGAGACCCATACGGCCGCTCTGGCTTTCTCAGCGACCTCGACCATCAGATCGACGCAGCCTGCGCGATCGACGCCGGGGCCGATCACCAGCGCAGCATGGTTTGCGGTCGCCAGTGCATCTGCGAGCTCTGCCAATGCGGCGCGATCAGGGCCCATTTCGCAGCTGATCTTGCGCAAGGCAACCGGCTGCGCCGGTTGCGTCCAGTCGTCGATCGGCACCGAGACGAAGGTCGGGCCGCAGGGCGGCTGCATCGCCGTGTAGTAGGCCCGGGCGATCGCGCCCGGTACGTCCTCGGGCCGCGCCGGCTCGATGCTGTATTTCACGTAAGGACGTGGAAATTCGCTCGCACGCTCGGCGGAGAGGAAGGCCTGCAGCGGCAGGATCGAGCGCGCCTGCTGGCCCGCGGTGATCACGAGCGGCGTCTGATTGCGATAGGCCGTGTAGATGTTGCCGAGCGCGTTGCCGACGCCGGCCGCCGAGTGCAGGTTGACGAAGCCCGCATTGCGCGTCGCCTGCGCATAGCCGTCGGCCATGCCGACCACGCTCGCCTCCTGCAGGCCGAGCACGTAATCGATGTCGTCGGGCCAGTCGCTCAGGAAAGGCAACTCGGTCGAGCCGGGATTGCCGAACACTTTTCGGATGCCGAAGGCGCGGAGCAGATCGAAGGTGGCCTGCTTGACGGTGAGGGATTTGGTCTTGGGGGACTTGCCGGACAAGGCGCTTTCCTCGGAGATCGTTGTTTCTTATTCGTCATTGCGAGCGAAGCGAAGCAATCCAGGGGCCAGATCAAGATCCTGGATTGCTTCGTCGCTTCGCTCCTCGCAATGACGGCAGCGATGTCACCACGTCGCCGTTCCCTTCATGGTCGGATGGGCTTCCGCATTCGCGGTCCACAGCTCCAGCCCGGCGCTGGCCGGATTGGCATTGACGGAGAACTCGCTGCCCTCGAACAGCGGCTGCACGCCGCGATAGCTGAACCTCAAAGGCACCTTGCCCTTGAGCTTGGCGGCAAACTCGACCAAGAGCGCCGCCTGCAGCGGGCCGTGGAAGATCAGCCCCGGATAGCCCTCGACCTTCGTGACGTAGTCGCGGTCGTAATGGATGCGATGGCCGTTGAAGGTCAGCGCGGAATAACGGAACAGCAGCACGGGATCGGAGACGTGGACCTCGCGGTGCTGCGCGGCCGGCGGCGGCGCGGGCGCCTTGGCCGGAGCGGCGGCCGGCGCGCCACCCATCTCGCGATAGACGATGTCCTGCCGTTCGCGAATGGCAAGGCCACGCGGCGTCGTCACGGTGTGCTCGACCGAGACGAAGCAGAGCTGCCCGGTCGAGCCGCTCTTCAGCGTAACGTCTGCTATCTTCGAGACGCGGGTGACGAGATCACCGACGCGCAAGGCGTCGATGAACGTGAGCTCGCCGCCGGCCCACATCCGGCGCGGCAGCGGCACGGGCGGCAGGAAGCCGCCGCGAGCTGGATGCCCGTCGGGGCCAAGCTGCTCCTGCGGAAACACCGGCTGGCCCAGGCACCAGTGCACCGTGTAAGGCGCGATATCGCCCGTGTTGGGTTCGCCGATCTCCTGGAGCAAGGTCGCGCGCAGGCCCTTCGTGAGCTGCGCAGTGACGATGTCGGAGGCTTCGGTGCTGCGGCCGATCCATTGCCGCAAATGATCGATGTCGAGCTGTTCGGTCATGACGCGCTCCGTTCGTGTGCGAGCGAGGCGTGTTCGCCGATCGCCGGCACCGCGCCGTACTGGCGCTCCTCGCCGATCACGATCGCGGCCGGCGCCGGATAGGTGACGATGCCTTTGGGCGTGCCGACCTCGATGCGGCGCAAGTGCGGATGGACCGAGAGATCGGCCATGCTGTTGACCTCGGCGAAAGCGATGTCGGCGCTCGCGAGCTTGGTCAGCAGCTCGTCGCGCGTCATCGCGCCGAACGCGTCGCCGACGATGCCGTCGGTCAGCGCGCGGTTGCGCACCCGCTCGACCATGTTGGCAAAGCGCGGATCATCAGGCAAACCGGGCTGGCCGAGCACCTCGGCGCACAGCTTCTTCCACTCGCGCTCGCTCTGGATCGAGATCAGAATGTCCTTGCCGTCCTTGGAGCGGAAGGTGCCGTAAGGGGCGATCGAGGGATGGGCGAGCCCAATGCGCTTGGGCGGATTGCCGGCCTCTGAGTTGAGCAATGGGACTGTGAGCCAGTCTGCCATCACATCGAACATCGAGATGCGGATGTCGGCGCCTTGACCGGTGCGGCCGCGCGCGATCAGCGCTTCCAGGATCGCGGCGTGTGCCGTGGCGCCCGTCGCGATATCGACGATCGACAGCCCGACGCGCGACGGTCCGTCCGGCCCGCCGGTGATCGAGGCGAGGCCGCTCTCGGCCTGGATCAGCAGGTCGTAGGCCTTGCGGTCGGCATAGGGCCCGCTGTCGCCATAGCCGGTGATGGTGCAGCAAATCAGCTTCGGATAGTCCTTGCGCAGCCGCTCGCGCGTAAAGCCCATCTTGTCCATCGAGCCGGGCTTGAGGTTCTGCAAGAGCACGTCGGCACTCGCGATCAGCTTCTCAAGCTCGGCGCGGCCGTCCATGGTGGCGAGGTCGACCACGGCCGAATCCTTGCCACGGTTGAGCCAGACGAAATAGCTGCTCTGGCCCTTGGCAGCGGCATCATAGCCGCGGGCGAAATCGCCCTCGGGCCGTTCGATCTTGATGACATGAGCGCCGGCATCGGCCAGGCGCGAGGAGCAGAATGGCGCAGCGACCGCCTGCTCAACGGCGACGACGGTGATCCCTTCGAGTGGCAACATCGCAGCGCCTCAATACGAACGTGGCATGCCGAGCACGTGCTCGGCGACATAGGACAGAATGAGATTGGTCGAGATCGGCGCAACTTGGTAGAGCCGAGTCTCGCGGAACTTGCGCTCGATGTCATATTCCTCGGCGAAGCCGAAGCCGCCATGGGTCTGGATGCAGGCATTGGCCGCCTCGAACGAGGCATCGGCCGCCAGCATCTTGGCCATGTTTGCTTCGGCGCCGCAGTCGAGCCCGGCCTCGTATTTGCGCGTGGCTTCCTTCACCATCAGCTCGGCCGCGCGCATCGACGCATAAGCCTTGGCGATCGGGAATTGAATGCCCTGGTTCTGGCCGATCGGGCGGCCGAACACCACACGCTCCTTGGCGTAGTTGGTGGCCTTGGCAATGAACCATTTGGCATCGCCGACGCATTCGGCCGCGATCAGGATGCGCTCGGCATTCATGCCGGAGAGGATGTAGCGGAAACCCTTGCCTTCCTCGCCGACCAGATTTTCCGCCGGCACCCGCATGTCGGTGAAGAACACCTCCGTTGTGGCGTGGTTCATCATGGTGCGGATCGGGCGGATGGTCAGCCCGGCCTTCTTGGCCTCGCGCATGTCGACGATGAATACCGAGAGCCCGTCGGTGCGCTTCTTGGCCTCATCCTTCGGCGTGGTGCGCGCGAGCAGCAGCATCAGGTCGGAATGCTCGGCGCGGCTGGTCCAGATCTTCTGGCCGTTGACGACGTAGCTGTCGCCGTCGCGCTTCGCAAAGGTCTTCAGCGAGGTGGTGTCCGTGCCGCTCGTCGGCTCGGTGACGCCGAACGCCTGCAGCCGGAGTTCGCCACTCGCGACCTTCGGCAGCCATTTGGCTTTCTGCTCGGCGCTGCCGTGCCGCAGCACGGTGCCCATCGTGTACATCTGCGCATGGCAGCCGCCGCCGTTGCAGCCTGCGCGCTGAATCTCCTCCAGGATCGCCGCGGCGGCTGAGAGCTTCAGGCCAGCGCCACCATATTCCTCCGGAATCAGCACCGAGAGATAGCCGGCCTGCGTCAACGCATCGACGAAGGCGGATGGATAGGCCATCTCGCGATCGAGCTTGCGCCAATATTCGCCGGGAAATTGTGCGCAGAGCTTGGCCACTGCGTTGCGGATGTCGGCGTAGTCGTCCTGCTCGTGATGTTGTTCTTGTGTCATTCGATCCTCCGCAGGTGGTTGGAGAGTTGTGAAACCCCCGCGGTCTCCCTATGCTGAATTGTTATAGCCTATGAACCTGCATTCCAAGATTGGCAAGTAGATTGGACGAATGGATTTCCGCCAGCTCAAGACCTTCAGCAGCGTGGCCGAGCTCGGCAGCCTGTCCAAGGCCGCCGACCGGCTCAGAATCGCGCAGCCGGCGCTGAGCCGCCAGATCAAGCTGCTCGAGCACGAGCTGCGCGCCGAGCTGTTTACGCGCAACGGCCGCGGCATGGTGCTGACCGAGGCGGGCAAGCTCTTGCTGGCGCGCACCGCCGGTATCGTGCGACAGCTCGATCAGATCCGCGACGACATCCAGTCGCAGGCGGGCAGCCCGTCGGGGCGTGTCGTGCTCGGCCTCGTGCCGACGGTGAGCTACGTGCTCTCGGCGCGGCTGGCGCGCCGCACCGTCGAGCGCTATCCCGGCATCTCGCTCTGCATCGTGGAGAGCTATAGCGGTCATCTCACCGAATGGCTGCATCGCGGCGAGATGGACCTCGCGGTGGTCTATGGTCCGTCCGCCGATCTGCATCTGTCGATGCAGGCGCTCGGCCGAGACAGCGTGGTCGCGGTCGGCCCGCGCGGCTCGGGCCTTTCCCGCAAGAAGCGTGTGGAGATAGACTGGCTGCTCCGCCAGAAGCTGGTGCTGCCGTCTCATTCGCACGGGCTCCGCGCTCTGATCGAACACGCCGCGGCGAAGCGCAAAATGCGCCTCGACGTGCAGATCGAAGCCGATTCGTTCCGCGTGCTGACCTCGATCGTCGAGGCGGGCTTGGGCTTTACGCTGCTGCCGCCGTCCTCGCTGCGCGAGCAGGTCGCCGATGGAAGGCTCGAGATCGCCACCATCGCCAAGCAGGGGCCGATGCGTGAGCTCCTGGTGGCTGCTCCGATCGACCATCCCGGTTCCGCTGCCACCGCCGCCATCACCGCGCTGGTGCGCAGTGAGACCAAGGCATGCCGTGACGAAGGATTGTGGGACATCAGACTGGGTTGATTGTATCTGTTGAAGATAGACGATTAGAACGGATCTGCTGCGGCTCGGTAGGTGCACCCTCTCTCCTTGTGGGAGAGGGTGGCTTCGCGCAGCGAAGCCGGGTGAGGGGTATCTCTCAACAGACTCGCTCGCGGAGACATACCCCTCACCCGCCTCGCTTCGCTCGGCACCCTCTCCCACAAGAGGAGAGGGTGCACTTCCGATGCAGCGGCGGGTCGACACCATCTCGTTCTTATTAGTTCACCGGCAGACCGAGATGCTGGCGGAAGCGGTTCTTCAGGTATACGCCGTCCCGCGGCGGCAGGGCGCGGTCGACATGATCGGTCGAAATGGCGATGCGCGCGAAATGCGGGCCCTTGAGGTCGTGCAGCTTGGGGCGGAACGCATCGAGCGTTGCACGGTCGCCGATCTCGGTGACGGACGGAAATCCGGCTCCGGATGCGATCAGCTCGAGCCTGACACCCAAGCCCGAATGGCTCTTCTGCATTCCGGTCTCGCCGAAATGCGCGTTGTCGAGCACGACGATCGAAAGATTGTTGGGCTTCTTGGCGCCAATGGTGGCAAGGCTGCCGAGCCCCATCAACTGCTCGCCATCGCCGGTGATGATGGCGACGGGTCGCTTGGGCTGCGCCAGCGCGAGGCCAAGACCCACCATTGCGGCGCCGCCCATCGCGCCCCAGAGATAGAAGTTGGCGTCATGATCACCGGCATCGAATACGTCATAGGACGACGAGCCGAGGCCGGTCACGACAAGGAGGTCGCCGCGATCTCTGAGCAGCGCCTTCACGGCTTCGCGGCGGTCGAGTGAGCCGGCCATCAGTTGGTCTCCGTCCATTTTTTGCGACCGATCATGCGCTGCGAGATCAAGACCGCGATCGGCTGATCGCTTTCGTAAGCAAGAGCCGCGGCGGCAGACGCGATCTCGCCGGCGTCCTCGGGGCGCTCGAGGCGGAACACGGTGACGCCCATGATCTCGAACGCGTGCGGCGTCGCCTTGCCCATGGGCACCTGCCATGGATTGAACTCGGCCCATTCGCCGCGCATCGTGACGAAGGTCAGGAACGGGAAGCGGCAGCTCTGCAGCAGCGATAGCATGTTGACGCAATTGCCGACGCCGCTCGACTGCATCAAGAGCACCGCGCGATTCCCCCCGAGCCAGGCGCCGGCGCACAGCGCGACGCCCTCCTCTTCCGTCGTCAGCACCGTGGTCTGGATCGCGTTGTCCTCGTGGGCGAGATTGATCAGGCGGGAATGGCCGGCATCCGGCACGTAGCAGACCTGCGCGACCTGGGCTGCCTTGAGGGCCTTGTAGATGTCGAGCGGCCAGTCGCGCGCCATGGTGGCGGCAGCGTCAGAAGCGGGATCGGACATCAGGTTTCCTCGGAAGCATTGGGTCGTGTTTTCCGAGGTTTAGACAAAAAGCCAATGACCAGCCATCGCATCTGGTTCACCCAGCCATGCCGGAATTTTATAGGGGCGATGAGACCGATGCGCGACACGGCATCCTCCCCTGTCGTCCCGGCGAACGCCGGGACCCATACGCCGCGGCCCATCGGCAGGCAGAGTGGCCGCCACCTTCTGCTAACAACTGAGTTCGGTGGCTATGGGTCCCGGCGTTCGCCGGGACGACACTGTGGGCTGGTCTGGCAGCGATGACGGTCGAGGTTCACCCCGGAATCCGTACCGGCAGGCTCTCATAGCCGCGGACGAAGCTGGAGTAGACGCGCTTGGGCTCGCCGACCACCTCGATGCGCTCGAAGCGTTTCAGGATCTCCTCCCAGACGATGCGCAGCTGTAGCTCGGCGAGCCGCATGCCGACGCAGCGATGGATGCCGAAGCCGAAGGAGAGATGAATGCGCGGCCGGCGGCGGTCGATGATGAAGGCGTCGGGATTCTCGATCACCTCCTCGTCGCGGTTGCCGGAGACGTACCACATCACGACGCGGTCGCCCTTCCTGATCTTCTGGCCGCCGAGCTCGGTGTCGACCAGCGCGGTGCGGCGCATATGTGCGAGCGGCGTCTGCCAGCGGATCACCTCCGGCACCATGGTCTCGATCAGGCCCGGATTGTCGCGCAGCTTCTGGTATTCGGCCGGGTTCTCGTTCAGCGCCAGCACCGAGCCCGTCATGGTGTTGCGGGTGGTGTCGTTGCCGCCGACGATGAGCAGAATCAGGTTGCCCATCAGATTGTCCGGCGTCATGTGGCGTGTCGCCTCGCTATGCGCCATCATCGAAATCAGGTCGTTGCGCGGCTCGGCCTTGGCGCGCTCGTGCCAGAGCCGGCCGAAATAGGCGGCGCATTCCTCCAGCTCTTGCCGGCGCTGCTCCTCGCTCGCGACGATACCGCTTTTGGGCAGCGCGGTGGAGACATCGGACCAGCGCGTCAGCTTGCGGCGCTCCTCGAATGGGAAATCGAACAGGGTGGCCAGCATCTGCGTGGTCAGCTCGATCGAGACTTTCTCCACCCAGTTGAAGGTCTCATTACGGGGCAGCGAATCCAGGACCTTCGCCGAGCGCTGGCGGATCAGAAGCGCCAGCTCGTCGAGATGCTGCGGCGTGAACATCGGCGAGACCGTCTTGCGCTGCTCGCCGTGCCGCGGCTCGTCCATGGCAATGAAGCTCGGCCAGTCATAACCCGGCGCGACGTCACGGATCATGATGCCGCCGTGGCTGACATCGGAGGAGAAGATCGCGTGATTGGTGTCGACATGCATGATGTCGTGATAGCGCGTCACCGACCAATAGGGCTCGATCGGCGCGTGGGTGCAATAGTGCACCGGCGCTTCTCTGCGCAGCCGCTCGAACCAGGGCCACAGCGTGTCGTTCTGGAATAGCCGCGGCGCGCCGGGATGAAACTCCTCGAGCGGCGTCGCATAGGCCGCAAGCCGCGCCTCGCGCAGCAGCTCGGCCTTGTTGGGCTGGATGGCGGACTGGATGTTCATCGGTCGTCCTTCTCGTACTGCGTCATTGCGAGGAGCCAACGGGTCCGCGCGCAGCGCGGCCCGATGACAGGCTCCGCGACGAAGCAATCCAGAGTTTCGCGTTCGACTCTGGATTGCTTCGCTTCGCTCGCAATGACGAGGCTCATGGCCGCTGTCCTCTCAGCTGTTCACGCTGCGATCCGCACCGGCAGGGTCTCGTAGCCTTTGACAAAGCTGGAATAGACCCGTTTCGGCGGGCCTGCCACCTCGATGTGATCGAAGCGCTTGAGGATCTCCTCCCAGATGATTTTGAGCTGCAGCTCGGCGAGCCGCAAGCCGACGCAGCGATGGATGCCGAAGCCGAACGACAGATGCGTGCGCGGCCGCGCCCGGTCGATGATGAAATCGTAGGGCCGTTCGATCGCCTCGTCGTCGCGATTGCCCGAGACGTACCACATCACGACCTTGTCGCCCTTCCTGATCGTCTTGCCGCGGAATTCGAAGTCGGCGAGCGCAGTGCGGCGCATATGGGCGAGGGGCGTCTGCCAGCGGATCACCTCCGGCACGAAGCTGTCGAGCAGCGCCGGCTTGTTCTTCAGCTTGCGATACTGATCCGGATTGTGGTGCAGCGCATAGATGCTGCCGGACATGGTGTTCCGCGTGGTGTCGTTGCCGCCGACGATCAGCAGGACGAGGTTGCCGAGGAAGTTCTTCGGATCCATGTCGCGCGTAGCCTCGCTATGCGCCATCATCGACAAGAGATCGCTTTGCGGCGGCTGGTTGATGCGCTCGTTCCAGAGCCGCGAGAAATAGCGTGCGCAGTCCATCAGCTCCGCCTGCCGCTCGTCCTCGGTGGCGACAAGCCCGCCGGGGCCTGGGATGGTGGTCGCGATGTCGGACCAGCGCGTCAGCTTGCGGCGGTCGTTCCAGGGAAAGTCGAACAGCACCGCGAGCATCTGCGTCGTCAGCTCGATCGAAACCCTATCGACCCAGTCGAAGATCTCACCGCGCGGCAGGTTGTCGAGGCATTCGGCCGAACGCTTGCGTATGTTGATCGCCAGCTGGTCGAGATGCGTCGGCGTGAACATCGGCGCCACGGTCTTGCGCTGCGCGGCATGCCGCGGCGGGTCCATCGCGATGAAGCTTTCGCGTCGCAGGTCCGGGTCGACGTCGCGAATGGTGATCCCGCCAAGCGCCGACGCCGAGGAGAACACCGCGTGGTTGGTCTCGATCTCCATGATGTCGTTGTACTTGGTCACAGACCAGTAGGGCCCGAACATCGAATTCCGGCAATAATGCACCGGCTCTTCCTTCCGCAGCCGGTCGAAATATGGCCAATGGCTGTCGGTCCGGAACAGTTCGGGGTCGCCAGGATCGAAATCGGCGAGTGGCAATGATGCGGCGCGCCGGCGTGCGGCCTCCAATGGATCCTGTTCGGCGAGATCGATGGTCGCGTGCATGAGCTCTCTCCCTCCTGGTCTCGCGCGCGGTCGTCCGCGCCCAGCGGCATTTTTGCAGGATTACAGCCTGCCCGAGGCACTCGAGCAAGAGCGAGTTTGCAGCGTCAGCGTGCCGCGGGGTCGCAGGTCCGGCGCCTGATCCTGATCGGTCTCATGGGCGTTTTCTGGCCGTGACAATGTGGCGATCAGGGAATATGGCTACGGCCGTAACCGAGCATGATGCTTAGAGCAGGATTCTTGGAGGCCTCGGACATGATCCCCAATGCCAGCCGCATGTTCAACTTCGATCTCGGCGAGACGGCGGATGCCATCCGCGAGACGGTTTTCGGCTTCGCGCAGGATCAGATCGCGCCCCGCGCAGCCGAGATCGATCGCACCAACCAGTTTCCGCGCGACCTGTGGCCGAAGCTCGGTGAGCTCGGCCTGCACGGAATCACGGTCGAGGAGGAGTATGGCGGAGCCGGCCTCGGCTATCTCGAGCACTGCATCGCGCTGGAGGAGATTTCCCGCGCCTCCGCCTCGGTCGGCCTGTCCTATGGCGCCCATTCGAATCTCTGCGTCAACCAGATCCGGCGCAACGGCAACGAAGTGCAGAAGCGCAAATATCTCCCGAAGCTAATCTCGGGCGAGCATGTCGGATCGCTGGCGATGTCGGAACCGCAGGCCGGCTCCGACGTGGTGTCGATGAAGACGCGCGCGCAGAAGAAGGGTGACCGCTTCGTCCTCAACGGCAGCAAGATGTGGATCACCAACGGGCCGGTCGCCGAGACGCTGGTGGTCTATGCCAAGACCGATCCGACCGCCGGCCCGCGCGGCATCACCGCCTTCATCATCGAGAAGGGCATGAAGGGATTCTCCACCGCGCAGAAGCTCGACAAGCTCGGCATGCGCGGCTCGGACACCTGCGAGCTGGTGTTCGAAGATTGCGAGGTGCCGGAGGAGAATGTACTCGGCGAGGTCGGCCGCGGCGTCAACGTGCTGATGTCCGGTCTCGATTATGAGCGCGCGGTGCTGGCGGCAGGGCCCCTGGGCATCATGCAGGCCTGCATGGACGTGGTGTTGCCCTACGTCCATGAGCGCAAGCAATTTGGCGAACCGATCGGCACGTTCCAGCTCGTGCAGGGCAAGGTCGCAGACATGTATACGACGATGAACGCCTCGCGTGCCTACGTCTACGCGGTGGCGAAAGCCTGCGACCGCGGCGAGACCACGCGCGAGGATGCGGCGGGTGCCATTCTCTATGCGGCGGAGAAGGCGACGCAATGCGCGCTGGATGCGATTCAGCTGCTGGGCGGCAACGGCTACATCAATGACTATCCGACCGGGCGGCTGTTGCGCGATGCCAAGCTGTATGAGATTGGTGCAGGCACCAGCGAGATTCGCCGCATGCTGATCGGTCGCGAATTGTTTGAGAAATTCACATAAGACGAAAAATCATCGAGAAATATTCGGCGGCCATTCAGAAAGCGCCCCCTACCATCGAACCGTGACACGCGTCATGGAGACAGACCACTGAGCTTTGCTCTTTGCCGGCAATTTGACCGGACAGGAGGATTCCAGTCGTGAATCAGTTGAGTTTCGTGCCGCAGTCGCCGCCCCCGCTGCCGGCAGCCTCCACCGCGTTCTCCGGTGAACGTCGCGCCTTCTTGGAGCTGGTCAGCCGCGGCGCGGCGCTGGAACTCGTTACGCTCGGCTTCTATCGCTTCTGGCTTGCCACCGATATCCGCAGGCATTTGTGGACGAACACCGTCGTCGACGGCGACGCCGCCGAATATACCGGTCGCGGCAAGGAGCTTCTGATCGGCTTCCTGTTCGCGATGGCGATCCTGGTGCCGATCTATCTGGCGTATTTTCTGGTCAGCGTCGAAGCCGAGCGGTGGAAGGGATTCGCCGGCGTGCCGCTGGTGATCGCCTTCTACGCCTTCGGCCAGTTCGCGATGTATCGTGCGCGCCGCTACCGGCTGACGCGCACGGTCTGGCGCGGCGTGCGGTTCTGGATGGACGGCTCGGGCTGGTCTTACGCCGGCCGTGCGATGCTGTGGACACTGCTGGTCGTGCTCACGCTTGGTCTCGCCTGGCCATGGCGCGAAGCGGCGCTCGAGCGCTACAAGATGCAGCACTCGTATTATGGCGATCTGCATGGCAGCTTCGAGGGCAGGGGCTGGGAGTTCTTCAAGCGAGCCTGGTGGCTATTGCCCTGCGCGCTGATCTCGCTCGTCCTCCTGCCGCTGCTGCCGTTCGTCTATGCGCGCTTTCGCGCCATCGAGTGGCGCTGGTGGCTGTCCGGCATCCGGTTCGGCGGCGCACATCTGGAATCGACGCTGCGTCCGGGCGCACTCTACGGCCTCTACTGGAAAGTGATCGGCTGGTTCATGCTGCTACCGGTCGTCTCCGGTATCTATTTTGGCGTCGTGGTTGGCGCGGCCGCGAAGTTCGGCAGGGCGAGCGCCGAAGACGGACCCCCGACGCCGGAGGTGCTGCTCGACAACATTCCGCTGCTCGTGACGATCGGGCTCGGCTACGTCGCCCTGGTGCTGGCGCTCAACGTGGTGATGCGGCTCTATCTGCTACGCGACATCTGGGCGAGGGTAGTCGGCTCGGTCGAAGTGCACGGAATCGCGGCGCTTGCCAATGTCACGGCTAAGGGCGATCTGGCGAGCGCGCTCGGCGAGGGATTTGCCGATGGTCTCGATGTCGCAGGCTTCTGACGCGGACGGTCCCGGTGCGCCCGGTGATCGCGCAGCGGACGACGCTGCGCGCCCGGCCACCGGTCCCGCGATTTATTTCGACGGCATCTCCAACCGCCGCCAGGTGGTGAGCATCGCGCTTGTCAACCAGCTCGTCATGCGCAGCGACGACAATTTCGTCTCCTGGGCCTATTCCGATATCCGACGGGTCGACAGCCCGACCGGCACCTTGAGGGTGAGCTGCCGATCGGCCCCGCCGCTGGCCCGGCTCGAGATTCGCGACCCGGCGCTCGCAGCCGAGCTGGTCGCGCGATGCGCCGGGATCGACGAGAATCAACTGAATGGCGGCGCCATCGCGCGCATCGTGGCCTGGTCGGTAGCTGCGGCCGCCTCGATCGTCGCGGTGGTGTTGTTTGCGATTCCCTTCGCGGCCGACCGGCTTACGCCGCTGGTGCCGCGGACCATGGAGCGGCATCTCGGCGAGGCGGCCGAGGTGCAGCTCACGACCGTGTTCGGCGACAAGATCTGCAAGGGCGCGGCCGGCCAGGCGGCGTTCGCGAAGCTCGTCGAAGCCCTGCGTGTGCCGGCGGGGCTCGATGCGACGGTGAAGTCGCAGGTTCTGGATACGCCGATCCCGAATGCCTACGCGCTTCCCGGCGGGCGATTCTTCCTGTTGAGCGGCCTGCTGGAGAAGGCGCGCGATCCGGACGAGATCGCAGGCGTTCTGGCTCACGAGCTCGGCCATCTCAAGCACCGCGACAATGTGCGGGAGCTGATCCATAATGGCGGCAGCTCGTTCCTGATCGGGCTGTTGTTCGGCGACATCACCGGCGCCGGTGCGGCGCTGTTCGCCTCGCGGACACTGGTCAGCGCCTCCTATTCACGGGAGGCCGAGCACGATGCGGACAGTTTTGCGATCGAGGTGATGCACAAGCTTGGGCGGCCGACCCGTCCGATGGGCGAGTTGATGTTCCGCGTCACCGGCAAGGAGGGCGACAAGCGCCCCTCGATCCTGGCGAGCCATCCGTTGAGCGAGGACCGGCTGCAGCGCATGCGCGCCGAGGACCGGCCGCCGACCGGGCCTGCGCTGCTCAGCGCCGACGAATGGAATGCGCTGAAGGGGATTTGCAAGTAGCCGATCCGCGTTTGCTTGTCGCGACCATTGGACGGGCCTCGATTCCTGTCATTGCGAGCGAAGCGAAGCAATCCAGAACCAGGAAGGAAGTCTGGATTGCTTCGTCACTAACGCTCCTCGCAATGACGATGCTCGTTGCCGGCGTTCGCCAGGACGACAGTTGAGCTTGTAGGTGCGGCCAGCTCATCAATCTGAAGCTATCAATCCAGCAGATTGTTCGTCTTCTTCACGAAGGCGCGGACGTCGGCGAGCACTTCCGGCAGCACCGCCTTGACCTCCGCAAACGTCATTCCGGCCTTGATGCGGGGATCGTAGAGCAGGTTGAGGATGTACTGGTCGTAGACGTCGAAGAAGCCCATCGACACGTTATCGTTGAACATGGTCCAGGGCACGGTCGAGGTGTCGTTGATCGGGCCGAGCGACTGCAGGAGCTCCTCATAGGCGCAGTCGAGGAAGACGAAATCGCCATTGTCGACGGTGAGGATGACGTCGGAGTGCTCGATCTCGTAGGCGTCGTTCTTGCGGAAGCCGGACAGGCATTGCGGGTCGAGCGAGGTCTTGATCTCGTGCGCCCGCTCGCTGCCATAGGCCTCGCTGATGGTGTGGTAGAGATCGCGGTCGCGCACCAGTTTGACGTGGATGTTGGCGTCCTCGCCGCTCTCGCTCATGGCGATGTCGAGATGCTGGATCTTGGCGCCGATGTCGGTGACGATCTTGGCGAGTTGTGCCTTGCGGTCAGCGCGGCGGCCATCGGCGAATACCCTCACCGGCGTGTCGTATTTGCGGATGCGGTCGACCCGGCCGGCGAGATGATATTCGGCGCCGAAGGCGGTCTTGAAGAAGCCCTCGGTGATCTCGGCGTCGGTGAAGCTCTTCTTCTCCGCGCGCTGGCGTGCGGCGACGGAGGGGATGTCGCCGGCCCGCAGCTGCGGGGCGGTGAGCGGAAGCAGGAGGGCGGCCATCATGACCGCCCGAACGATCGACCAGCTTCGGCCACGCCATGGCGCGGCCCACAGGCTTTGAGCCATCTGTATTAGTTCTTGACGATCACCGTGGCGCCGACCGAAACCCGGTTGTACAGGTCGGTGACGTCCTCATTGGTCATGCGGAAGCAGCCCGAGGAGACGGCCTGGCCGATGGTCTCGGGCTCGTTGGAACCGTGAATGCGATACAGCGTCGAGCCGAGATAGAGCGCGCGGGCGCCCAGCGGATTCTCGATGCCGCCTTCCATGTGCCGCGGGAGGTCTGGCCGGCGTGCCAGCATTTGCCGCGGCGGCGTCCAGGCCGGCCATGCCTTCTTGGCGGTAATGCGATGCACGCCGCCCCAGCGGAAACCGTCGCGGCCGACGCCGATGCCGTAGCGCAGTGCCTCGCCGCCCCCCAGGACCAGATAGAGCCGCCGCTCGGCGGTGTTCACCACGATGGTGCCCGGCGCGTAGTTGGTCGGGTACATCACTATCTCGCGCGGAATCGGGCTGACGCCGCCCTGGAAGAAATTCGGGCCGCCGTACATGACGTCGCGTGTATCACCGTAGAACTGAGCGTGCGCGGCGCTGCTTGCCGCCACCATCATCGCCGCCGCACCCAAGACCCGCATCATCATCGTATTTCCCCCGCGAAGTTCAGCGTCTGTCGAAAATGTCCATAAATGGCGCGTTGCGCAACCCACGGCAGCGTGAGGCCAGGCATTTCCACTTGATGCCGTGACCGGGAAGCTCGCCTGCGGGGCCTGCTTGGACCTTCCCCGCGTGACGCGGCACGACTTGTTAGACAAGCTCGTTGGCCAAGTCCCCGCTGGCCAAGTCCCGGCTGGCCAAGTCTCGCCAGCCAAGTCCCGCCATCGTCCGCGCGGTGGTAGCTGCAATGCGGCTTCCCCCTTTGACTGCGCCTCCGAACAATGATTGATCTCAAGTTCCTTGAAGACAAGCCGGATGCGAGCGGGAGCGAAATGATGAACGGTGCGGAAAGTCTGGTGCGGACTCTGGTCGCGGGTGGTGTTGACGTCTGCTTCACCAATCCCGGCACCTCCGAGATGCACTTCGTCGCCGCGCTCGACCGGGTGGAGGGCATGCGCTGCGTGCTCGGCCTGTTCGAGGGCGTGGTGACGGGCGCCGCCGACGGCTATTTCCGCATGAAGGGCTCGCCGGCCTCGACCCTGCTGCATCTCGGCCCCGGCCTGGCCAACGGGCTTGCCAACCTGCACAATGCCAAGAAAGCCCGCTCCGGCATCGTCAACATCGTCGGCCAGCACGCGACCTACCACATCGGCTACAATGCGCCGCTGACCTCCGACATCGAGGGCCTGGCGCGGCCGATGTCCGACTGGGTGCGGACCTCGCCGAGCGCGAAGGCGGTTGCCGCAGATGGCGCCGCCGCGATTGCGGCCGCGAAAAGCGCGCCGCCGCAAATTGCGACCCTGATCCTGCCGGCCGATACCGCCTGGAATGAGGCCGACGGTATCGCCGCGGTGCCGGCGGATGCGCAGCGTCCGACCTATTCGGCGGAGGCGGTGGAGAAGGCCGCGAAGATCCTGCACGCGCATGGTCCGGAGACGCTGGTGCTGATGACCGCCGGCGCGCTGACAGAGCAGGGCCTCGCCTTCGCGCAGCGCATCGCCGGCAAGACCGGCTGCCGCGTCATGGGCCAGACCTATCACCCGCGCATGGCGCGCGGCGCCGGGCGCTTCTCCATCGACCGCATCCCTTACGTGATCGAGCAGGCGCTGCCGATCCTGAAGAACTACAAGCACATCGTGCTGGTCGAGGCCGCCGATCCCGTCGCCTTCTTCGCCTATCCGAACAAGCCGAGCATCTTGAAGGCCGAGGGCACCGAGGTCCACCGCATGACCGCCTGGGGCGAGAACTCGGTGGCGGCGCTCGAGGCGCTCGCGGATCATCTCGGCGCCAAGGCCTCCGACGTGCAGCCGCAAAAGCTCGCCGAGCTGATCAAGCCGACCGGCGCGTTGAACCACAGCTCGATCGCGCAGGCGATCGCGTGCGCGATTCCCGAGAACGCGATCATCGTCGACGAATCCATCACCACCGGGCGCGGCTTCTTCCCGCCGACCGCCGCAGCCAAGCCGCATGATTGGCTGCAGAACATGGGCGGCTCGATCGGTTTCTCCACCCCTGTCGCGACCGGGGCTGCGGTGGCCTGTCCGGACCGCAAGGTCATGTGCCTGGTCGGCGACGGCAGCGCCATGTACACGATCCAGTCGCTGTGGACCCAGGCGCGCGAGAATCTCAACGTCGTCACCATCGTGTTCGCCAACCGCATCTACCAGATTCTGCGCGGCGAGTTCGACGGCGTCGGCGCCGGCGAGCCCGGCCAGCGCGCCCAGGACATGCTCAAGATCGACCGGCCGACGCTCGACTTCGTTGCGATGGCCAAGGGCATGGGCGTTCCGGGCCGCGCCGTCACCACCGCCGACGAGTTCAACAAGGCGCTCGCCGAAGCCAATGCCGAAGCAGGCCCGCGCCTGATCGAAGTCCAGATGTAGCTGCGGGCTGCCAACCACGCATTCAGTGTCGTCCCGGGCAAGCGAAGCGCGGACCCGGGATCCATACCGCGTGATCCCTGAAATGGGCAGGCGACCAGTACCGCGCTCAAGCCATGGCCGCCGCGGCGTATGGGTCCCGGCTCAAGGCCGGGACGACAGCGGATATGGCAAAAGGCGCGATTGATGCTGCGATCGGCGATCCTCCACCGATCGTATGCTATGCTGGCGAATCGATTCCGTTGTCGCGTTTTTGGGGCGTATGCACTCCGAGCTCAGCCGGCTGATCTCCTCATTGCAGGAGTTCTATATGCGCGAGCGCTTCATCCTGGAGCGCGACCTCGGCGAGCGCACGCTGACCCATAGGCTCGCCGTACAGATCGAGCGGCATTTCCCCGGCTGGGACGTCGATTGCGACTACAGCCGACTCGGCGACCGCACCATGCTGCTGCCGCGCGGCAGCATCGTCTCGACCGACGACACGCTGGGTAAATCGGTCTACCCCGACATCATCGTGCATCGGCGCAGCGTGCCGAAGCATCTGCTCGCGGTCGAGGTGCGCAAATCAACCAATCACCAGCCGCTGCAGCACGACCTGCACAAGCTGATGGCGCTGACCGATCCGCATCTGTGGTTCGCCTTTGCCTGCGGCGTGCTGCTGACGCTCGGCCGGACCGGCGTGACCGGCGCGGAGGTCTATGTCGGCGGCCGGCGTGAGGCGGAATTGTCGGCGTGGCTTGCGGACCGGCTGTAGCGATCACGCGCCGGCCACACGGCAAAAAAGGCCGGCCCCTGTGAGGGGCGGCCAAGTCTGCAAGGTCAATGCCTTTAAGTCGTGTGCTTCGGGTCGCCGCGCGGGTGCGAGCGACATGGAGCTTGCTGCGGGAGGCTCACTTAGAGGCTCACTTGGCCTCTTCGCCTTCCGACGACGACGACTTCTTTGACTTTTTCGCCTTCTTGCTCTTGCTCATCTTCATGCCGTCACCTTTGCCCATGGTGTCGCCGCTCGTGGCCGACGTGCCGGCAGCGCCGGCCTTGTCTGTCGACTGGGCGAAGGCGCTCGAAGACAGCAGGGCTACGGCGGCGGTGGCGATGATGAGTTTACGCATTGCAAAAAACCTCCAGTGGGTTTGAACGGAGCGCACCATAACGGAACTTTGCTTGCGACGTTCCGTCGCAGTGATCAGTTCTTTGTGAGGAACCGGCCATCCAAAAGCCGCTTTGGCGGCCGTCTCGGCGCGAACTGGGCGGGTTATGTGATCGATCGGTGCGATGCAGGGCGCCATGCGCAGGATGAAGGTGAGCGGAGCGCCACGGCCGGGCGCGGTGCTTGGTCTTTCAGCTTAGGGTAGCGGACACCCTTGGCGGAGCGCCGATGGTTACACTTGCGTCTCTCGCGAGATCCGGTCGATCACTCCGCAGGGGCCGTGCCGGCGACTGCACCGTCGCGGTGGCGCCGGCTCCGGAACGCTTGCCGCAGCCAGGCCTTCGAGGGCACCTCGACGATTTTGTAGGTGAGCCAGGCGAAGGCCGTTGCGATCGCGACGAAGAAAACGAGGCGCGCGGCGAACTCCGGAACAGCGGCAAACTCTGATTTTCCGATCAGCGCAAATCGGAAAATGAACGGGTGCAGCAGGTAGATGCGGCAAGGCGAATTCCCGGAGCATGTCGCAACGATCATCGCGATGATCGACCAGTATGCCGATAGCGCGCTTGGCGATCGGCATTACTTCTGCGATCGGCCGCATGTCTTTCCGCCGGAAAAGCCGAAATTGAGCCACGCCGGACCAACGGAGCTTGATTCCCGACATCGCGACAGAAGGGGAGCCGCTCGATTGGGAAGCTCGCGACCAAAGCGGCAACGCGAACGAGCCGCGAACACATTCCACGGATTTTCCACGAGTCCTGTTGCCGAGTTTCGGCTCTGTCCTGCCTGCAACTGCCGGGCGGGAAAACGCGAGAGATGCGAAAAGCGCTAGAAAACAAGGGTTTTGATGGTGGGCGCACAAGGGATCGAACCTTGGACCTCTCCCGTGTGAAGGCTGCGGGTCAAAGCTTGTCTTGTAGAAAGATCAGTAGCTTAGGGGCTCTTCGCCAAGGGCTGCGCGGCTTTTGCACGGCGGAACCTGACACTTCGCTCAGCTAAGCCACACCGCTGTTCTCTCGGCCACAAAGCCGATCGGCCCTGCGACCCGTCGTGTTCTCGGCCGAGCGTCGGTCTTGAGAGTGGATTCCCAGAGACCATCCGTATTTCTACTGTTTCCATGGGAAAAGTTGTTACGCGTGGTAAGGTCACGAAAAAAGTTGACAATGTCTGCGGATATGATCATATTGCGCGTCGTCAATGCCCGCAAAAGGGCAGGAGGTGCCCAATGACAGACAGCATTAATGCGACGGCCGACATTGCGGCAGCCGATATTGCGGCCACGGAAGAGCCCAAGCGGTTCAGATCCGAGCTGAGTTTTCCGTATGCCGATCTCGAAAGCTGCGTTGAGCTTGCTCAGACCTTGTTCGCGAGAGTTGGATCGTCTGCCTGCGATCAGGGTGAGCTGGCTGCTTGGATGAACCAGAGCGCCACCGGAGGGACGTTCAGGACGCGCATTTCTGCGGCGAAGATGTTCGGGCTCATCGATACCGGCCAGGGCCGCGCGAGCATTACCCAGCTCGGTCGCGATGCCCTGACAGGATCGGGGGCGGAGCGCGGCGCTCGCGTACAGGCGTTTCTATCCCCGGAATTGTTCAGCCGGATGTACGAACAAAGCAAAGGTCACATTCTTCCTCCACCGGCGGCAATAGAGCGTCAGATGGAGCAGATGGGGATATCGCCGAGGCAAAAAGAGCGGGCTCGCCAAACGTTCGTGAAATCGGCGACTTATGCGGGATTCATCGACGCTAGCACGGGACGTTTCGTAAAGCCGGGCTTGTCGCCGCAGGAGGAGCGGGCCCCGGCGAGGGATGACGATCTGGGGAACGGCAATGGGGCCGGGGGAGGGAATCAGCCGCCCATTGATCCGATTATCGCGGGGCTCTTAGCGCGTCTGCCAAGGTCCGGTGAAGTTTGGCCTGAGGCTGAACGAGCGCTTTGGTTGCAGCTTTTGGAGGGCAGCTTTAAGTTGATCTATAAGGATCGACCGTCAGGTTAGTTGTGGATTTACATGACCTTACTTGTTTAGCATCTGATTAAGGGTCGCTCAGTACACTAGAAAAATGAGTTTCTTGAACAAGCGTTCTCACGGTTTGGCAAGATGAAGATCGTTCTGGAAAAGACCTTCACGACTGTGGTCACGGCATCGGTGGAGGAAAAGCCACCGAGGGTTCCGCCGCGGATTAAGGCCGCGCCGGCCATCCGGCAACTTTACTGGTGCGATTTTCCGCAGGATTCCCACCTGCCAGAGTTCTGGAAGACCAGGCCGGTTCTCATTATTTCTTTCAAAAACATACTTTCGGGCGCCGTAACGGTACTTCCTTGCTCCTCTCAAGCGCAGACCGGGAACCCTTGGGCACTCGAATTGGCGACAACGATTGATGGAGAACGATCCTGGGTGATTTGTGATAAGCCAACGACGGTGGCAGTGAGCCGTCTTACGCCCGACAAGAAGGGTATTCGACGTCTTCCCGTCAGTGAATTTGATCCTATATTGGCTTTGTTGTTCAAATGGCTGCCTAAACTTACCGTTTAGTCCGTTTGACAATGCTGCGGGATGTTATCTTTGGTGATAGCGATTTTCCTTGCAACTTTCCCTTGGTTATTATAGTTATAGTCCCACTCGCGGCCCCGAGAGGGTGTCCGTTTCCCATTGGGAGCTACTTAGCCAAGGGGTCCTCGCAAGGGGGCCCCTTTGGTCGTTTCATGTAGCTTTTCGATTATGCTCACGTAAGCCGAGCGTTACCCTGCAGAGGTAACGAGATTGCTGCATTGCAGCATGGAATCGGAGAAAGCCCGAGCCAACGCAAAGCACAATTTATGAGCAGCGCCTCATTTCAACGCTGCCTGAACCGATTTAAGCAATGCGACGCGCGGACCATTCCTTGAGGGCTCGCATCCCGGCCTCGCGCTCGGTTTTCTTCAACGTTTTCGCCCGGCGACTGACCAGCTTGACCGGCTCCTTCATCCAGTCTTGATCCAACCATTCTTGAATGGTCGGCAGCTTATTAATGGCTTCGATCAGATCGGGTTGCGGGACGTGGGTGTAATGGCGGCTCATGTCGTCGGCGACGTGCCCGAGAATCTGGTCCTTCTTGTAGGGGTGGACGTTCTTGACGACGAGTTCCGTCGAGACGGTGTGCCGCGCGGTGTAGGGAGCCACGTCGAAGACGTGCGTCCGCAGGCGGGCCGCTGCGATGGCCTTCTTCATCTGGCCGCCGTTGTCATCATAGACCGTGAACGGTTCGTTTTCCCATGTGCGGACAAGCTTACCCGGCCGGTTCTCGACCATGTCGGTCAACATGGGCACCAACGCTTCATGGATCGGCACACCCCGAGCCTCGCCAATCTTCGACTTCGGCAGAGTGATCCACCGAGCGGGCACGTTGACCTGCGTGGTCTCCATGACGAAGAGCTCTATGGGGCGCAGCCCGGTGTAAAACAGGATCGTGAAGATGCACTGGTTGGCGACGCCGCAGCCTTTAATGAAGCGCCACGCCGTCTCATACTCGGTCGGATAGGAGCCAACGCGTTTCGGTTTCAGCCGGACGACGTTAGTGCCCTTCAACTTTGTCTTCGGCCTGATCCACATCTTCGGCTCGGCCCATTCCTGCGACGCGGCGTGACGCCAGACCGCGATGAAAGGCGTCCATAGCTGACGGTTCAATGTATCGGGCAGGACTCCTGGATAGAGCTTGTTTCCGATGTCGTTCATCTGTTTTTGCGTGATTGAGCGGAGCGGCACGCCAATAAGTTCGGCCATCAGACCGGACCACTTGCCGGTCTCTTCATCGAACGTCCCAAGGAAGCGCGGAGAACCGCCGTTTTCCAAATACGACTCGACCGCCTGATCAAAAGTCACGACGGCCTTTTTGCCGTGGACTTGTTCGTCAAGCAGTTGTTTCTCTCGCTTTATGCGGAGACCTTCTGCCGCCGCCTTGTTAGTAGTTTTTGTAGATTCGTGGATTTCCCGGCCTTGGAAGTCCGTCCCCCGGATGATGTAGTTGGACGTGGGGGTGCGCTGCCACAAGTAGAGACGCATGACGTTCTCATTCCATTAAATATTGTAACTATGTCAGCTTCAATGAAGCGATACTCGCGGCCAATCCTCGCCGCATTTGGAAGATGCTTCGCAACTAATAGATAGAGTGTCTTGCGTGATACACGCAGGCGCGCCATCACGTCGGCCGCAGTCAGAACGGTGTCGAGTGGCGTGTTATCATTGGCGTGCTTCACGGACGATCCTTTTCAGGTCGATGTCTCTGACCTGGTACTGGTCGAGCACGACCTCGCGCATCACGTCCATGAGGCCGTCGGTCGAGCCGAGCGCTTTTACTTGGTCGATATAGCTGAGCAGTTGTATCGCGCGCTCGATCTCGACGGCGCGATGCATTCCACATTCGAGCGCGTCCCTGATTTGGCGCACGCGGTCTGCTCGGGAATGGCTCACGGCAATTGTCTCCATAGCGGCTGCGTCTGGCCTATTAGCTGGTATATCCGTCGATTGCAATGGATATAAAGGACATAAACAACGGCTCGCAGCAGGGCCGTCGCCGCCGCGATCGTCGTCGCAATAGGCGCGGGCCGACGTTTAGCGCGAGCGTAATAACGTAGCGCCCTAGCGCAAAGCTCGCTGTCGCTCGGTCCAAGCATTGTATCTTCCCCGCTGCTCAACGCGATAGCGAGCGCGAGCGCATTTCCCCGATCTGCCAAGAAGGTTCTCCATCTCCGCGAACGCATCGTTCGTTCCTCGTTCGTTCTGGTATTCCGATATTCAGAACATAGAGTCAATCACAACTTCTGATTTGCAGAAGGTCACCAAGCTGCCGCGCTAGTATTCATGCGACATCCAAGATCGGGACGGTGAAGGTGCCACGAACCGCGCGGACTCCGGCAATCACGGCATCTAACCGCATGTCGATCTCGAAGGCGCGGAAACGCGCATCGAGCAACGCGAGCACGATCGAGTCCATGTCTGGCTTAGCGTGGCGCGCTACGGCGGCGTCGATCATTTGCTTGGTGGTCGGATCAATGGACGGCATCGGAGGGCAAGTCCTGTAGGAGGGCGTGTTGATCGGGGTGGACGGTGGGGCGCTCCTTCCTCTTCCCCTTGAACCGCACCGGCTTGACGGCGGTGGGATCGCGGAGGAAGGGGAAGCGTTCGTGAATGCCGGTGACGATCTCGACCAGGGCGAGGACGGTCTGCGGCATTGAGAGGCCGAGCTTGTCGGCAATGGGCTGAAGCTCCGTGCGGACTTCGTCCGGCAAGGTCTTTGCGCGGGGCACCGCAACGAAGTCCCAGCCGAGCCATCCGAGCACCGCTTCAAGGCTTTCGAGACCCGGCTTGTTCTTGCGGCGCCACGCCTTGATCGAAGCGCGGCGGACGCCAGAACCTTCCTCAGTCTCGTCATAAGTGACGCGGAGACGTGCCATCTCCGCGAACACCAACTTGACATGCGGACCGACGCGGTCGGGCATTGTGACCGTGCGCCGGTTAGCCCGCTCGCGCCGGTGGCTAGTCATGCGTCGGACCCGCTGCCATCTCGGTCGAGATGTTCATCATGCCGATGACACCGATCATCGACGGCTCGTCCTCGGCCTGGAACAGCACGCGCCGGTTTTGGTGATCGGGATGCATCTGAATCGTGCTCGCCTTGAATGAGCCGAGCATCGTCTTCATGAACTGACCGTTGAGGCCGAACGCCGCGATCTCGCCGTTGATGTCGGCCTCGACCACGTCAACACCGCCGCCGGTCTGACTGCCAACCGCGACGACGAAGCCTTCGTCTGACCCGGCGCACTGCAACCGATAGCCCTGATCCTTGAGCGCGAACGGTTCGAGCAGCGCGACGGCGCTGGCGCACGCCTCGCGTTCGAGCCTGATGCGCGTCTCGCAAGGGTTCGAGACCAGCGGCGTATAGTTCGGATAGGTACCGAGCAGCAACGAAGAGCAGAAGCGAGTCGTCGGCGTCGAGACGAAGATCGAATGTTCGTTGACGACGATCTGCACCTCCTCGGCCGAGCGGAAGAGCCGCAGGATTTGCGACACGGTCTCGGCGCTCAAGATGACGCCAGGGCGGCCGCTGCCGTCCTGCGGCATGTCCTCGGCGCCGTCGGGCAGGGGCACCGACGACATGATCAAGATCATCCCTGTGGTGCCAACCGCCGCGAGGCGCCCGTTCGCGACGTGGAAGAACACGCCCTGCATTGCCGAGTTGGGGACCGTCGAAAGCTCCTGGGCGGTGTGGCTGAAGAGCTTGACCAGATCGGCGCCGTCCAGCGTGAACGTCGCGCCGTCCTCCTTGTATTGCCGCGCAGGCCAATCCTCGGCGGCGAGGGTGGGGAAGCTCGTGCGAGACCGGCCTGCCTTGACGATCATCTCGAACTTGGCTTCGTCGAAGTCGATCGTGACTTCGGCGCCCTTCGGCAGACGATCAACGACTTGCTTCAGCTTCGCAGCATCGACGGTGGTCGAGCCCTCCCGGCTCAATTCGCATTCGCCCGACGCCTCGACCTGCATCTGAAAGTCGGTCGTGGCGACGTGCAGCATGCCGTCTTCCGCAATGATGCGCGCGTTGTTCGCGATAATGGCCGGTGAGTTCTTCGGTGCGCTCGAAACGCCGCGCGTCACGATCTCTGCGAGCTTGTCGCGATTGATCTTCAGCTTCACAGTTAGTCTCCCCTGATTAGACATAGAAGTGACGGCGCTCGCCGATGTGCGCGATGCACTCTTCGAGCGACGGAAATTTCGGGTTGATGAAGAGGTTGAGGCGGTGGACCGCGTCATCGTGGAGACCGGCGCGAATAAGCGCATCGATCTCGTCAGCTACTTCTAAGTTGTCGAGCGTGGCGAGGTGCCGACGCGCGACCATCGAGTCGCCTTGCGCGAGCGCGGCATCGGCGCGCTGAAGTGCGGTCAGGTTTTCCGTGCTGATGTCGGACATCACTGGCCCGCGCGCTCTTCGATAGTGGAAACCACGAAGACCGGGAGGTGATCGGTCGGATACGGGAGCCGCACTTTCCCATCGAGCGCGCGGACCCTGAAGGGGCGCATCTCGTCGAGGCAACTTTCCAATGCGGCAAGCATCCCCTTCGACCAACCACGGTCGGTATAGAAGACCGAATAGTCGGCAGCCTTGCGCCAAGCGAGGCCGAGCGCGATGCCAAGCTCACGCTCTGCCGGATCGTTGTCGTTCAAGACTTGAGTGAGGAGGAGGTGAGATGCCTGGGCGCTCTCATTGCGGAGCGCGCAGTCTTTCAGGCAGCGACGTGCGTAGGCGACGTTCGCGTTGACCTCGCCCGCATAGGGCGATTCCAAGATGACGAGTTTGATTGACATGGTCCGTTGCCCCTCCCGTGAGGCTGCAACGGACCATAGATATTTATATCCGTTCTGTCAACGGATATAGAGGATATAACGGATGATGCAGAAAGGTTACAGTTCGCAACATCCGACAATCCGATGGAGCGATTTTACCTGAGAGCGAGGAAGATCAACGATCGCAGCGTCGCTAAGCATGCGGACGCTGATCTTATCGAGCGAGACTGTGACAACTTCTCGAATTGCGACACGATCGTCGGTCTGACGAATAATCGCGAAGCCACCATGAGCGACTGGCTTGTTTGGATTGACGATGACTACTTCACCAACTCGGAACCTGGGAGCCATAGTGTCGTCTGGAACCGTGACGGAGTACATCTCCGCGTCGTTGATTGGCACGGTCCAATTCATTCGACGTGAATCATTGAGCGCAAAGAAGCCGTCTGGATCGGTTAGGCCGATCTGGTATAGAGGTATTGACTTGGTGGCCGGATCGTCCGCGTGAGTCTCTGAAGAGGCGCCATTTCTTCTAGGATTTGGCTGGTCTCCGACCAAATACGCGTAGTCGCAATCCAAGATTGGGGCGAGCTTCATAAGCCCCTCTTTAGTTGGATTGAGTGACTTACCTGAGAGCAGGTCGTTCACATACGAGAGCCCGAGCCCAGCTCGGCGCGAGAGTTCGTTCCGAGAAGTTTTGAGAGACAAAACTCGCTCTTCGACTCGCTCCTTGATCGTTTCCAACTTCGGATGAACTCGGTGCTTCCGCTCTGGTGGTGCGGTCACCTTCGCCATTTCTCTTGCCCCCCGAACAATACTCAACACCATTATGTCTATCCGTTTTCTAACTGACGAACGCAAATCTTCCAAACATTTCAAAGAGTAGCGTTACCCCGGATCAACACGCGAAACGAATGCAAAACCGATAGCTCTGATTTTTGTCCGTTTCATCCGTTGACAGTGACAACGCCGTCCGTTACATAAAGTTCAACCACTTAAGCGAAAAGTTGTCGGTGATTCGGCTTAAAGCCGCAAAGCTGACGGATGTCAAGCTGCGACGACGGATAAAAATGACCGAACTCTCGAAGGAAGAACTTGTGGGCAAAGTCGCGTCGCTCACAGCAACCATCGAAGGGATGCGTCGGTCGATGGTCCTTGCGGCCTCTCTTCCTGCGGAATGGAGGCTTACTCCGATGGAGCGCGACCTGTTCCTCGCGCTCATCTCGAACGACACGGTCACGAAGCCGATGGCGATGGTGATCCTGTACGGCGCCGATCAGGACGGACGCCCGACCCATTCCGTCGATGTCTTCATCTCGCGCATTCGTCGCAAGACCGAAAACCATTCCGTCACCGTCGAGACGATCAACCGCACCGGCTACCGGCTCGTGGACCGCCTCGTATGGGCGAAGACCTTGAAGCTCGACATTTCCGTCGCGCACTAACCGGGGAGCCAAATGGCAATCTCACTCAAGAGCCTGAAGAAGAAGACCGCTGCCGAGTTGCAGCCGATCTTCACGATCTATGGTGTGCCGAAGGTCGGCAAGTCGTCCCTGGCTGCGGAGTTTCCGCGTCCGATCTTCATTCAGACGGCGGAAGGCGAGAGCGTCCCGGCCGGTATTGAAGCGGACACCCTCGAAGTTCGCAACTACGGCGATCTCTGCGAGGCGATCGGCGCACTCGTGAACGAAGAGCACCAGTTCGGCACGGCCATCTTCGACTCAACGACTGGCCTGGAAAACATCATCCGCGCCGAAGCCTGCGCGCGCAACGGCTGGAAGAGCATCGAGGACCCCGGCTACGGCAAGGGATACAAGATCGCCGCTCAAATCTTCCTCGAATACATCGACGGCATCATGACCCTGCGTCGCGAGCGTCAGATGGCAATCGTGCAACTCGGTCACTGCGACATCTCGCGTTTCGACTCGCCCTCGACTGACCCGTATTCGCGCTATCGCATCAATCTGCACAAGGATGCGGCCGACATCATCGAAGCGAACAGCGACGTGATCGCGTTCATCAACTTCAAGGCATCGATCAAGAAGGTCGATGCGGGCTTCAACAAGGAACTGCGTCACGCCGAAGGCGGCGGCACGCGCTGGATGTTCCTCGAAGAGCGCCCGAGCCATATCGCCGGCAATCGCTTCGGCATGCCGTCCGAACTTCAGTTCAAGAAGGGCGAGGGATACAAGGCGCTCGCCAAGTATCTGCCCCCTGTGCCTGAAGCGGCCTAACCCTTCCCACCAACGCCATAGCATCCAAGGGAGCACCAAATGGCAGACTTCGGCGTAAACCTCAACGGCGTCAACGCGGCGACGAGCAATCAGAGCGGCGGCGGCGGCGTTATTCCGCGCGGACGGTACGGCTTCCAGATCACGGAAGGCGAGATCAAGCAGAACTTCAAGAAGAACGGCGACAACTACAGCTTCAAGGCTGAAGTGACGGACGAAGGTCCGTTCAACAAGGCGATCGTCTACGGCACCATCGTCCTGTCGAACCCGAGCGCGTGGGCGCAGAACAACGGTCACGAGCAGTTGCAGGCCCTCGGTCTCGCGATGGGCATGGGGCCGGGCGAGTTTACCAACACCGACATGGCGCTCTATCAGCCGTTCATGGCCGACGTGGACATCGAGACCTACAAGAAGGACGGTCAGGACAAAGAGCGCAACGTCTTCGCGCGCTTCATCCACGAGGGCAACGCCAACACCGAACCGCCGTCCGAGAAGGAGCCGGCGACGCAGCCCGCGAACGACAACCAGCGTGCGCAGACCAACGCGGCGAACAACAATCAACCACAGAACAATGCCTCGACCGCTCGCCAGACGCAGAACGGCGGCTCGGCCTCCTCGGGAGCCTCGGGCGGCGGTCGCTCGATGCCCTGGAAGCGCAGCGGCTAATCATCCGACGCGCCTGACCTAAAGCCGGGACTTCGGCCCCGGCTTCATTCTCCTCCCCTCCGAAATTTCAAACCTGTCAAACGCGCCCTTCGGCGCGAACGATGAAGGCTTGCCTGATGGCCGAGTTTCCTACGCCAAACGCCACGACCGAAGCGATCTATGCGGCCTATGCGAAGGCGCGCGGTCAGGCTTGGGACGCCATGGGCATCTCGATCTCGGTGCTCGGCGAAGAGTGTGAGCGGGCGCTTTGGTACGCCTTCCGCTGGGCTGCGAAGCCCGAAGTCATCACCGGCCTGAAGGCGATCACCTTCGAGACCGGCGAGATCGAAGAGACCCGTCTGCTCAACGCGCTGCGCATGATCGGCTGCGAGGTGGACGAAGTCGATCATCGCGGCAAGCAGTACCGGGCGTCGGCGATCTCCGGTCATGTTCGCGGCAAGATGGACGGCAAGGTGCTCGGTCTCCCCGAGGCTCCGAAGACGTGGCACGTCGTCGAATGCAAATCGATGGGCGAGAAGTATTTCAAGGAGGTCGTCCGGCTGAAGTCGGTGCGCGAGGGCTACTACGCGCATTGGGTGCAGTTGAACATTTACTGCCATCTCTTCGGCTTCGAGCGCGGCCTTTACATCTGCCGGAACAAGAACACCGGCGAGGTCTACAGCGAGCGCATCCACACGGACCACGTCGAGGCAATCCGCCTTCTTCAGCGCGCCGAGCGCATCATCAAGTACGCGAGCCCGCCGCCGAAGTTGCACGAAAACCCTAACTCCAAGATGGCGTTCAAGTGCAAGACGATGTGCAGCAAAAAGGCGATCTGCCACGACGGCGAGTTCGCGCGCATTTCTTGCCGCACTTGCTTGCACGCCACCCCCGAGATGTTCGGCGACGCGGCGTGGTCGTGCGCGCGCTGGGGCAAGCCGCTCACGCTCGATGAGCAGAAGGCCGGATGCCCGGCGCATCTCTTCATCCCGGCGCTTGTGCCCGGCGAGATGATCGGCTCCTCCGAAGAGGAAGAGTGGGTGCTTTACACGCTACGCGACGGCCGCGAGTGGCGCGACGGCGCAAAGCCCGAGACCGTGCCGCGTTACTTCCACCATCCCGAAAGTGGCTGCGTCTTCATCGTGCAGCCCGGTGAGCCCGATCCACGCGATCAGGGCGGTGATGGCGCGCTCTGCGAAGAGATCAGCGCCGAACAGTTCGAAGAACTCTCCAACTATTACGCAGACGCAAAAGAGGAACAAGATGTCTGACTTTCCGAACAAGGCTCGCTTCGTCGATACCACGCGCGAGCAGTGCCAGTTCTTCTTGCCCGGCGAGTTCGGCATGCACGGCTTTGTCTGCGGCGACGCGACCAGGGAAGGCTCTGCGTTCTGCGAGTGCCACCATCGCGTCGTCTTTCAGCCGCAGCGGGTGAAGGTTCGGTCGGTGCAGGACCGTAACGTGCGCTACTCCGACCTCGACGAAGTCGAGCCCGACCTGACGGAGTTGGTCCTGTGAGGTTTCAGCTCATTTACGCCGATCCGGCGTGGACCTTCGAGACGTGGTCGGAAGAGGGCAAGGAGCACTCGCCCGAGCAGCACTATGACTGCATGACGCTGGCCGGCATCCAGGCGTTGCCGGTCAACGAAATCGCGGCCGAAGACTCGGCGTGCGGCATGTGGGTCGTTGATCCACTGCTCGACAAGGGCATCGAGACGCTGAAGCGGTGGGGCTTCGACTACTGCACGATCCTCTTCTACTACGTGAAGCTTGGCCGTGCGCTGAAGCCACACGTCGGCATGGGCTATTGGACGCGAGCCAACCCGGAGATTTGCATCTTCGGGACGCGCGGCCGTCCTAAGCGCAAGGGTAAGGATGTCCAGCGCCTGATCCTCGAATTGGGCCACGAAGAGCGGACGCTGCTCGAACCTCGCGGCCAGCACTCGGCGAAGCCCCTCGAAGCCTACAGCCGCATCGAACGGTTGGTCGATGGCCCGTACCTCGAAATGTTCGCGCGCTATGCGCAACCCGGCTGGCACCAATGGGGCAACGAGGTCGGCAAGACCGGCGGGGTCCCGAACCTCTTCCACCTTCCCGGCTACCCGGCTCGGGCAGCAAACGACAACACCTTCTTCGGAGGCACCAATGCAGCCTAAGAGCCGTCTGGCCGTCTTTCAGGACTACTTCGCCGAATACCTCAACGCCGGGGAGGAACGCGGCATGCACGCACTCGGCCTGGATTGTGAGCTGGAGCGGGCCGGTCTGACCGTGGTCTCGACCGAAGTGGTCGCCGCGTTCGCCGCCATCGTTGCCTACGGCGGCGTGTCGAGCTGGAGTTTGCAGGTACTGCTCGCGCGCCTGGGCCTCGGGACGATCGTTCCGTTCGACCCGGCGAAGCATGACGCGCAGGGCGCGGTGATCGAGCCCGGCGCGGAATATCTTGAATACGCGCCGCGCTTGGTGGAGGCCCTGCGCCTTGCCCGTCCGCATCTGCGTGGTGGTCTCAACTAATGCCCGTCAACCTTCGCGAATATCAGCGCAAGGCTTGCGACGCGCCCTATGAGTATTGGGCCGAAAAGCCGAAGGGCAATCCGCTGATCGTGCTTCCGACCGGCGGCGGCAAGTCAATGGTGCTCGGCACCATCTGCGAGGAGTTCATCAGCTTCGAGCCGACGACGCGCATAATCATGGCGACGCACGTCAAGGAGCTGGTCGCGCAGAACTTCGCCGAACTGCTCGGTATCTGGCCGTTCGCACCGGCCGGTATCTATGCGGCATCGCTCAAGCGCAAGGAGCTTCATCACCAGATCACGTTCGGAAGCATCCAATCGATGTTCCGCGTGGCTGAGAGGTTCGGCCGCATCGACGTGCTCATGATCGACGAAGCGCATCTGGTGCCGCCGGATGAGGCCGCGATGTATGGCAAGTTCATAAAGGCGCTGCGTGCCGTCAACCCGGACATGCTGATCCTCGGGCTGACCGCCACGCCGTACCGCCTCAACTCGGGCATGCTGACCGAGGGTGATGACGCGCTCTTCGACGACATCATCTATGAAATCACGATCAAGGAGCTTATTGACCTGGGCTATCTCTGCCCGCTGGTCTCGAAGGCGACGCAGACCGTGTTCGATCTGAAGGGCGTGGGGCGGTCCGGTGGCGACTATAAGCCGGGTCAATTGCAGGCGGCAGTCGATAAGCATCCAATCACGGAGGCGGCTGTCAAGGAGGTCATCGCATTCGCGACGAACAATGAAAAGCCGCGCCGGTCGTGGCTCTTCTTCTGCTCGGGCGTCGATCACGCGATGCACGTCCGTGATGAAGTGCGCCGGCACGGCTATTCGTGCGAAGCGATCCACGGCGAGACCGATGCCGGTGATCGCGACCGTTGGATCGAAGAGTTCAAGGCGGGCAAGATCACGGCGCTCACCAATGCGAACGTGCTCACGACGGGCTTCAACGCGCCGCGTATTGATCTGCTCGCCATGCTACGGCCGACCGAGTCCACGGCGCTCTATGTGCAGATGGTCGGCCGTGGCACGCGATGCATGGGCAAGGACATCCACGAGTCCATCCGCAACGGCAAGTCCGACTGCCTGGTTCTCGACTTCGCCGGCAACGTCCGAAAGCATGGCCCGGTCGATCAGGTCAAGGTGCGAAAGCCGGGCAAGGGCGGCGGTGAAGCGCCGGTCAAGGAATGCCCCGAGTGCCATTCGCTGATCTTCGCGGGTCTCCGCGAGTGTCCCGACTGCGGCCATATCTTCGAGCGCGATGTCGAGAAGAACATCAAGCAGACTGCAGATGCGGTACCGATCCTCTCAACGTCGAAACCGAATTGGGTGAAGGTCAACCGCCGCACCTTCTATCGGCACGATAAGCCCGGCGGCACTCCGAGCGTGCGCGTCGAGTATATGTGCGGCTTCACCGTCCACAAGGAGTGGATTTGCCCCGAGCATAAGGGCTATGCGCGCGTCCGCTTCGAGAAGTGGTGGAAGGAGCATGGCGGCGGCGATGATGCGCCGTTCTCGATCAACGAAACGCTTGCGGCTGCCGGCAGAAAGGTTCTGCGGGAGACGGCCGAGATCATGATCCGGGCCAACGGCCGGCATTATGAGGTCATCGGCCGCAAGCTCGCCGATGCAGGTCAAGTCTTGTCGCAGGACAACGCGGCGACGTTCGTCTCGGTGCAGCCATCTCGCGACGAGATCGTTGCCCGCAACTACGAACTCAACGGGAAGCCGGAAGAGGCGGCCAAGATACGCGCTCAAGCAGCGGCGAAGCCCTGGGCGAATCCTATGTCGGCAGCAAACAGCAACGTGCGGCGGACGATGCCGGGCGTGTCGCGTCCATCCGTAGCCAGGGGATCGGCAATGCCAGGAGTCGCAAAGCCGGTGGTGCAGCTTCGCAAGATGGCGCCTTGGGAGGAGAAGGCCGATGACGACGTTTTCGAGGGTACGTGGGGCCGTCGCGCCGCTGACGTTGACGACGACATTCCATTCTAAATTGGGAGGGGAACATGAGCAAACCGAACGCCGCGCGCAATCTGCGCCGCAATGAAATCTATCAGACGCTTGCCGAATACTGCGATGGGCAGGGCTACTCCTATGAGCCCGAGCACCGCAGCAAACACGTCTACATTGTCGTGGACATCCGGGCAGGGGAGCCCGTGCGGATGTCCTTCTCGGCCAGCGCAAGCGACCACCGAGCCGCGAAGAACGCACTCACGGTGCTGAAGCGCCTCATTCGGGAACGTCAGGCGAGCAATGACAACATCAAGGTTTGATCCCGAGCCCGTGTGCTGCGGCGTGTGCAAGCGGCTGGCGCACGGGATCGGCTACGCGCCGAAGCAGGGCAAGCCTGTCCTTTGGCTCTGCACCAACACCGACTGCATCTCTTTGGGGGAGACTGTTTTCAAGATGGCACCGAAGACGCTCAGCGCGCACGAGCTGTTTGCGCTCAACGAAGCCGGCGACGTTGCCGGCGCTTACCTCGAAAGCATTGGTAAGTTCGATCTCACCACGCTGAGCGAAGGCGAGTGGGCCGAGTTCTTGAAGACCATCCTCAACAGCTACGGCGAGAAGATGCGCGCTCGGCTGCTCAACCACGTCGCCCCGTTCTGAAGGCTCTCGCTATGACTGACTCTCCGTTCGCCCAGGTCGGCCCGACGTTGTACGAAAACGGCTATTCGCCGATACCGATCATGCCGAACAACAAGGTCCCCGGTCTGATGGTCGGCGACGAATGGCGTATGTTCAAAGGCTGGAATGAGTTCTGCCTTGAGCGGCCGTCGCAGTTCCAGATCAACCAATGGACGAAGTGGCCGGACGCCGGTGTCGGCGTGGCCTGCGGCCGTGGCCTGATCTGCATCGACATCGATCAGGAAGAGATCATCGCGCCGTTGATGGCGATCCTGCCGCCGTCCGACGTGCAGAAGAAGGGTCGCAAAGGCATCTCGCTCTTCTACCAGGGCAATACCGAGGTCATCCGCTCGAAGAACTACCGGACGCCGGATCGTGTAGGCCTTGTCGATCTGCTCGCAGAAGGCAAGCAGACCGTCTTGCCGCCCTCGATCCACCCCGACACCGGGGAACCGTATTTCTGGTGGACCGACGAAACGCTGCTCGATGTCGGTGTGGCTGCGTTGTCCGTCCTGCCGGACAACATCGCCGAGCAGATCGGCGAGGTGCTGCGTGCGTTCGGCTATGATCCAGATGGCGACCGCCCGGTGGTCAATCCGTCCGTGTCCGATCACCACGACACGTCGAGCAGCCACACCTCGAACTTCTTCCGCAAGCTCAACGAAGACGCGCTTTCCCGTATCGAGGCATGGGCGCCGAAGCTCAACCTGCCGAAGGGGCGCTTCCTGGGCCGTGTCTACCGCGCCGTGGCGCCATGGCGCCCCTCGGGCTCGGGCCGCCCCATGAGCCGCCGTAGCCCGAACCTGTCGATCTCGCCCGGCGGTATCGAGGACTTCGGAACCGGCGATCGGTTCACGGCGCTCAACGTCGTGATGAAGACGTTGCAGATCCCCGACTCCGAGTTGGACGCGGCCGTGCAGTGGCTCGGCGGCTGCCTGGGCTATGACTTCTCGCCGAACATTACCCTGACGATGGGGCCGAAGACGCTGGCAATGATCGCCGAGCGGGAGCGCCGTGATCAGGGGGAGGCCCCGCTGCGCACGGCAATCGAGGAGGCATTGACGCCACCGCCGCAGCACGAATGGCACCCGACGCCGGCCCCGGCTGTCGCCGCGAAGCCCGCCGGTGGTGATCTCTCGGCCTACCTCTCCCCGCAGCCCGGCGCGCCCACCACGGCCGCTGCGGAGCCCGCTGGTGAGCTTGTGGACGAAGAGCTTGGCGAATCACCGGCGGGCGGCGCACCGCCCTCTATGGCCGAACTGGAAGCCCTCTGCCGTGGCATCCCCGGTCTTGTCGGCGAGCTTGTCGAGTGGATGGCGGGCTCATCCTCGAGTCCATCGCGCCCGTGTGCGATCGGGCCTGCCCTGACCTGGGTCGGCACCATCGCCGGCCGGCATCACGCCGGTCCGACTGATCTCCGCACGAACCTCTATGTCGTCGCCCTAGCGCCTCCCGGCTATGGCAAGGACCACGCGCGCAAGGCGCTGCAACGGCTCGCGTTCAAGACCGGCATGCATCGGCTCCTCGGACCCGAGAACTTCCTGTCGGACTCGGCCCTGCGCAAAACTATCGAGCAGACCCCGGTCATGCTCTCGCTCATAGATGAGTTCGGCGGCTTCATCGGCAAGATCATGGACAGGCGCGCCGGCAGTCATCAGTCGAACATGCGCCACATGATCCTTCAGTTGTTCACGACCTCGAACGGCACCTACAGCGGTGCGGCTGCCGCCTCGGAGACGGCGGCGCCGATCCATCAGCCGTGCTTCTCGATCTATGGCACCAGCACGGCGCATGACTTCTGGCCGGCGATGTCCGGCCGTGGCGTTGGCGACGGCTTCCTGCCGCGCTGGCTGGTGCTCCCGATCTCAGGCAAGCCGTTGCTCGACCAGCGTGTGACGCAGCCCTATGAGCCACCGGACCGCATCGTCGAGGCATGCCGTGCGATCTTCAGGCTCTCGCGCCGGGGTGGAAACCTGCCCGACATGGCTTCGCAGCCGGTGCTCGATCCGGTGATCGCGGAGTGGGGCGGTGACGGTCTGGAAGCCGCGAAGTGGTATCGCGAGCATTTCACCCAATGCGCCGAAGAAGCGAGCGAGGACTCCAAGGTTCTGTGGACCCGCTCCATCGAGATCATGCTGCGCATCGCCCACATCGTTGCCATCGGCATCAACCCGGAACGTCCGATGCTAACGGACGAACTGGTCGATTGGGCCGGGCGGCTGACGGAACTCTCGACCAAGTCCTGCATCTCGGAGATGAGGGACCGGCTGGCTTCGACGGATAAGCAGGCGGAATATCTGTTCGTGCGTAGGTTGATCAAGGAGGCAGGTGCTAACGGGATCACGACTGTCTCGCTGAAGCAACAGATCAACGGGCTGTTCGATAATGCGCGGTACGAGGCAATCATCAAGCAACTTCAGGACGCGAGTCAGGTGTACGGACGGATGGGAACCGGGCCGCGCGGCGGTCGTCCCGCGTTCCGTTACTACGCCACGGCGTAGGCGGTGAGCCCATAAACGTGCCGGGCGGACGGCTTATTAAACTCCGCCGTGCACCGATAGCGTTGCAGCTCTAGCCAGCGTCTGACGCTCACCAGTGCGGCCTGGGGATATGCGGCATCCGGATGTTCGGGATGTGCGGAGTCGGAATGGGCGAAGGCGCGATGGGTGGAAGCTGGGTGGACGGAGTCGGAATGGGCGAAGGCGCGATGGGTGGAAGCTGGGTGGACGGTGTCGGGATGGGCGAAGTCGCGATGGGTGGAAGCGGGATGGGCGGTGTCGGGATGGGCGAAGTCGGGATGGGATGGAGAATCTTCTTCAGGAGATCTTCAATCTCTTTGAGCGCAGCGTCTGCCACAGCCTCGGCCTCCTGCGCGTGCTTTATAGCGCCCGCCAACATAACCCTCAGAGCGCTTTCGTTAGAATCGCGGTCGGGCGGCGTGAGCCCCATCTCCGTGTACATGGCCGCGATAAACAGGCAGTCCCAATACATGGTATTCTTCCACGCTTCCTCCGTGCTGTCGCGTTCCCATGACCATTGGCTCCGCAGATGGGGAACATCCGCTTCTTGGTCTGGGCACTCTTTTGTGATCAGCGGTAGCATGCTGTCCTTGCTTGAGCGTCGTTTGGCCACATACTGAAAGAAGGGGTTTAGCGGCTCTTCATCGGCTATCCTGCTGGCGACATCGCTCATCGAGCGCTTACCTAAACCCCAATCCTGCAAGATCATTATTTGTACTAGCGCATTGTGCCGCGAGAATCCGCGACCGTTCACTTTCGCAGCAATTGTCGAGTCGATCTGAGGAATCGTGAGCGCTAAAACCGCCTCGGCTTCTATCGTCGTGCGCAATTTCTCAATCGGCGCGACCGCGTCTTCGTAGGCCTTCAGCGCCTTGTCGAACTTGTCCCTCAGTAACTTCAACTCAGGCGGCTCGAATGGAAACCTTCTAATTGTGTGGTCGTAGAAATTCTTCATGGCTTGCGCGAGGTTCTGCACAGTTGGAATTGGAGTTATCCCATCGATTGAGCAGAAAGGCACGCCAACGCCCATCCGCCGGCCCAGTGCGATTAAAGTTGGACAGTCGCCAGGACCGAACGCGCATCGGTCATTCTTGCAAAATCTAGGCGTGCCGACTGGCATGGCCCCGCAGAAGGTTAGGCATCGTTCGTTCGAGTTGATCCATCTGATCCACTTCTCGAAGGCTTGCTTTTCTTTGTCACCCATATGACCGAAATAGACGTACAAGCCCGTTGCATGATCGCGGCTAAAAGTTGTCTCATCGCTTGAGCGTTTGCTAAGGCCAAGCTCTTTCTTAAGTGCGGTCTTTGCATCGTCCACGTCGGACGGTTCCTCCGCGCGGAGCTGACGCTTTCTCGGCGACCTCCAGAAGCGACCGTCATCGTCCTGCGACAGCTTTACGGTGTTGCACCCTCGTGGGTCGCCTGCTCTGCACAGCAGAGCGTTGAACATGACCGAATCGCCGTCGTCGCAGGGTGCGCTGCTGTCTGGCTCTTTGGATGGGAATCTGCCGGCGTCCGACATGCAGTAGAAGGTGCGGCTCTCCCACCATGCTATGCGCTGCTCGAGCTCGGATGCGCTTCCTTGAAGTCGCTTCCACGCTGTACCATTATCCCAATTGATGGTGGCCCCATCGGAGGTCAGGTTACCCCCGACTGCCCATTCCTTAGCTTGAAGCCGATTTCCGGAGAGCGACAAGGAAGATTCACCGCCGCACTCATTGCGCGCGATGCCATTGCTTGTGACCGAAGCGTACCGATGTAGCGAAGCTGGTGTGCACCCGCATCCCGATGCGCAAGCCCAATTTCCCCGCACGCTGGAATAATCGTCGGCATGGGCGCTCGAAAGGACCAAAAGTAAATCAGTTATGACTATTGCCAGAACACGGTACATTTGCGCCTCCGAAATGACTTCTAGTCATACAGATGCGTAAGTACTGTTGTCGCATGCAGATCGTGTACCTCATAAATACAACTTCAAATCATTAGGCTGACAACGTGCCATTTTAGCGCAGTCGTTACGGCGCGAACAAAACTGGTTGTGTCACTAGGTGCGCCCGGCGCGCAGTCCCGTGGCGCAATCGAACAGGTTCCCGGTCACGCCGACGCTGCGCGCGGTCTCAGGTTTGACCTGCATGATGCCGCGCTCGCCGTGGTTGCCGCGAAGGTGACAGTTGTAGTTGCTCTCGACCTTGACCACGGCATGCGCAATTGCGCGAAGGATGCCTTGTGCGTCGGCTGCGGAGTTGACGGCGTCGCGAACGTCGGAGGCGAACGCAGGCAAAGAGGCTCCGATCACGCTCACGAATGCGAGCGCGCGGATAGGGCGCTTCATGTCTCAGTTCCTTCTTAGGCCGCTACTACTTCACACTCGAAGTGGCGGGCCTTGTCGCGGCGACGCTGGTTTTCCTTGTGCGTCACCAGTTCAAGATGATCCGGGTTCACGCAGCGGCGAACACGGCAGAGATGGTCGAGTTGTTTGCGGGGAGGGATCGGGCCATGCTCGATGACGTACATCACGATATGAACGGCCATGGTGCCGCCATCGAGGCACATCCTCGGATAGTCTTTCCCTCGGCCGCTGCTTCCCGACGTAGGTCCGGTCCACAAGTGGCACGGCGTATCGAGCGGGCCATCGGCCATCTCGACGCGAGACATCACCTTGTCTCGGATGCGATCTCGGCGCGTGGTCATTCCGATAGCCCCAAAAGCGACTCGATCCGCTTCATGCGGCGCTCGGTTGCTTCAGCGGCGTCGATGAACTCCTCGATCGCCAGATCGCGCTCGTGATCCTCGACTTCATGCACGTAGTCGCACGGCTGTCCGGTCCACGGATCGCCGCAGTGCTGTTTGCCCTTGAACACTTCGCGGATGGTCGGGGATGACATCCCCGACCCGCACTTCGGGCAGTAACGATAGGCGCCCATCAGTGCCTCGCTTGGCGCTGCTTGAACATCTGAATGTGATACGCGCGATTGCCGGGCGTATCTTGGGTGGCGTAGTTGACGCGGGACAGTGCGTTGCGGGGCACGCCGTCTTCTGCCCATGTGTGAAGTAGCTCGGTGAACGGGTGGCCGTTGGCGGCCACGCGAGGAACGATCTTCACTTCAACGTTGGTCAGGACGCGCGCCATTAGGCGGCTTCCTGTTCGGTGGTGACGCCCAGGGCGGCGAGCTGTTCGTCGATGGCGGCGACCTTCTGTCCGAAGATCATAGCCATCTCGGGGAAGATGCGATCGGCTAGGGACGGGTTGACATGCACCGTGCCGATCTGAAGCCGGTACGGCGGCGTTGCGCAGGCCATGGCGGCAAGCGAGCTGACGTACTCGCGCTCTTTGATCAGAGCGCGAACCTTATCGAAGTCATTCAGTTTCATTGTTCTCGTTCCCCAAGTTGTCGAGACCATAGATTTGCGGAAGGCTTCGCGGCTGATGTCGTTCGCATCAACCTCGACGATGCTCGGCGGCATCACGCGGTCAGGGTCGCGCTCAAGTGCGATCCCGCTCATGTCGATCTGCCCGCCACGCATGAAGACGTGGCCGTAATCGTGTTTGCGAAACTCGGCGGCGATCTCATCGAACGCGGCCTGCGAGACGCGGAGCTTGACGAGCGTCCTCATGAGCCGTCTCCGATGCGGACCGCAGCACGCAGCGCGTTGAGGCGCTTGTTTGCGTCGGCGAGTTGAGCTTCGAGATCGGCGATCCGCTGACACTGCGCGCGCTCGGTGAAGGCGGCGATCTCGCGCGCCAAGTCGGTCCGCTCGGCGGTGACGTAGGCGAGGCCCATTTCCTTTTGGCGGGCGTCGGCCGTCGCGACGTACTTGCGGTCAACGAAGGCTTGCGCCTGGGTAAGCAGAGCTTCGGCCATGGCTAGTAAGCCTTCCCGTTCGCCGACAAACGGGCGGCATTGGAGTGGTCGGCGCGGCTGGCGTTGAAGGCGAGCTTGTCGGCGGCGGCTTGCCCCATGGTGAGGCGCTGCGAGCCGGCGAGATCGAAGATGCGGAAGAGGGCATCAACAAGCTCGACGGTGAGGCCGGGATACTGCGGCAGCTTGTCGTCGGGCAGGCTCTTGCGGTGAGCCTCCATCGCCTCGGCAAGCTCGCTGACGGTGAGCATGAGCTTCGTCGGGACGATGTAGCGCGCGGTGCGCAGGTCTTCGCCGGTGGCCGGGTCGATCCACCAATGGCGGTTCTGGTTGTGGATGATGTCGGTCAGCCAATCGAAGCAAAACCGGATGGAGACGGCCGGGTCTTGGAGTTCGGCGAGCACGTCGTCGATGATCTCGATGACGGCCTCGCGGCTACCGCGATCATGCAGGGCTTCGCGGGCATCGAGCAGCGCCCGCAAGTACAGGCCGGCTTCGGCCGCGCGCACGGATGCAACGGCCATGCTGTCGCTCGCATTGCGCTCGGCGGTGGCGACCAGTGCGTGGAGATTGCGGTCATCGTTGAAGTGCATCCAGCCGGCGATGAGGCTGACCAGCGCGAGGCCGCCGAGGACGATGGCGAAGAGCGGGACGTCGCGGATGGTCGCGTCGATCGCGAAGGCCATGCCGGCACCGCCCACGGTGCAGAGGTAGAGCTTGTTCATGGTGCGGGATGCTTTCGGTGGTGCGGTGATCAGGCGGTGGGGGCGAGGTCGAGGGCGGCGGGGAGCCGCTTGCCGAGGGCCTTGGCGCCCTCGGTGGTGATGCGGAAGACGCGCATGGCTCCGAAGTCACGGGCCGGATCGCGGACCGCCCAGCCCTTCCCGGCGAGGCGCTGGGCCACTTCGATGTCGTGGCCGTCAGCATGAACGGCGAGGTGGTTACGGCTGACGGTGTTGCCGTGCTCCATCCCGAGCGCCCGGCGGGTCAGCATCATTTCGTTGTGCGTGAGCAGCATCGATCCCTCCGTCAGCCGAACAAGGCGTTTTGGTCGGCGTGGACCGCCGGGGCTTTGATGCGGGTCGGGCGCTTCGGCTCGGGCTTGGGAAGCTCGACCGCGATGAGCGCGTCGCGGTGGCGCAGGACGTGGGCCGTCATGCCGCTGGCGTTCTTGCGGCGGTCCTCGGTCTTGACCAGGGTGCCGGACTTCACGAGTTCTGAGCAGCGAGGCCGGATCGCCAGAACGCTTTCCTTCAGGTGGTCGGCGATCTGGTCGGCGGTCAGCCGGTAGCCCTTCGCCATCAGGTTCTCGATCGCCGAGCGCAGCATCGAGGCGCGCGTCACGATCTGCTTGGCGGCGTCCGCCGACGCGCCTCCGCCCTTCGATCCCGGTTCAATTGGATAGCTCATAGGCAAAGTTCTCCCGTTCGCGCTGACGCGCGTTTCCAGACCAGCGATGTTTCGGTGGTGTCCCTACCTAGCCGCCGACTCGGCGGCTTTACGGGTTAGACTTATATCCGTTTCATCCGTTTTGGCAAGAGTTCGTTGAGGGATATCGATGGGAATGCGGCGGACAAGCCTGCCGTCGCGACGGGCAATTGTAGGAATTTGAAAAAATCGCAAATTGTAGGAATAGGTTTCCGAGAAAACCCCCGAGGTTTCCAGCTAAACCTCGGCCTAGCGGGCTAGTGTTTTCGTGGTTTTCGGGGTTTTGGGTTTGTCATGTAAGAATCTACTATTTTTATGATTTATATATCCGTTGATATCGCTAGAAGGGGAGCCTATTAGAGAGGAAACCCGAAACCCCGGAAACCTCTCTTCGACGGATGGTCAACGGATGAAATTGAAGGAAGAGATGGCGGGGTGGGTGGCTCGTGTGGGCGAGATCACCATCCCGTTCGAGGGGATGCCGTTGAGCGCCTTCGGCGCGGCTCTGCGGTGCTCGCATGATCGGGCGGTGCGCGCAGCCCGGTATCTGCACCGGCGGAAGGCGGTGAGCGTCCGAGAGCAGGCGGGGCATATCCGCATCTTCCCGGTGGTCATGAGGAATCGCCGGGGTCGGCCGACGAAGATCGCGGTGCTCCCTCGCATCGACCCCAGGCTTGCCGCGCTGCTCACGGAGGCGCACCCGACATTCCTGATGCTGAAGCTGTTGCGGCGGGAGATGCCGGCGGGAGATTGGCGCACCGAGCCCGAGCGCCGAGTCGAGATCGCCGACGCCATGGCAGTCGAGTCGGAACGCATCGTGACTCTCTGCCGGCGGTTTCTGGCGGCTCATGAGGGGACGGCGTTCCCGTGGGTCCGTGACGCGCTATGGCTCGATCAGGGGGACATCATGCCGGTGGCAGCCGAGAGACAGCCAGTGCTTGCCCTAGACGGTCCTGCGGCCCTTCCGCCGCCGATCCAATCTAACCAGGCCAAACGCCTGTCCCGGAACATGAGCGAGATCGATCGCGTGCTGACCTACGTCGCCCAGGCGGGGAGGGAGGGCATCACGGTGTCGGCGATCGGCTACAACTTCGGCGGCACGGTGAAGCGCGCGGCGCTCGATGACATCGTTGCTACGCTCGAAAGCGTTGGCAAGGTCATTGCGGTGGAATGCCGGACGGCCTCGCGCGGTCGCATGGGGACGCGGCTGTTCGATCCACAGTACGGTGAGCCGACCGTCCTTCCCAATGGGCGTTTGGTCGTGCCCGCATTGTGATAGCTTTGACTTGCGTGGTTGGGAGAACCTTAGAAAATGTTCGATCTGAAATCTCGGACCGAGATTGTTGGCAATGAATTGCTCGTGAACGAGCCGAGCGGCTACCGGTGGCGACTAGAGCGCGACCCATGTATTTTGATTTTGGAGAGCACCGAACTTGTGGTCAGGTCGGCGCTTGACTGGCCTCTTGACCCTGACGAAGATCAAGGCGTGCCGACCTTCAGTACGTCGATCAGTGCCAGCCTTAAGCCGATTCGGCACCGGATGTATGCATTCAAAGGCGAACGCCTTCTTGGTCAGGTCGAGGTTGCGAGCCTTTGGTGTAGAACCGCTGATACAAACCGTGTGATCGCGAACATCTTTGAGCCGAACGATGGCAGTGGCGTCGAGAAATTGACGCTCGGAATAACGTGCGCCTTGACGGAATCGATGTTCAAGGAGGTGTTCCATCCAATTTGGTTGAGGCAGTCGAAGTCGGTCCTCGACGCGATCTTTTACATCGACGGATATGAGAGCGCGGCTGACCGAGCGTTTAGGGAGGCCGACGACATCAGACAGTCCGTTTTCCAAGCGGATGCTGCTTTGAAGGTGAGATTCAGGTCGTTGTCACTTCGAACAAGCTTGAGTGCGGCTCCGCAAGCTCAGAACGATTGAGAGGTTGCCGGATCGGTCTCGCCGAGCGCGGTGATCTGCGCGAGTCTCGGGTCATGGAAACTCGCATCGTCAACACCATCCCCGAGTGGCGCTATCAGGCCGAGGTCATCGCGCGTCTTCACAAGATGGAAGGCGACGGCCTGCCTTTCACATGCGCCGGCGACATGAACCGCGCCAAGCGTAACCGCCGCGCGCAGATGGAGGCCAAGGTCACCGGGTTGACCGCCGGTGAGCCCGATGTTCGCGTCTACATCGCCGGTGGCGTACTGCTCAGCTTCGAGCTGAAGACGCCGAAGGGAGGGCGCTCGAAGGATCAGAAGGGGCGCCATGCCAAGCTTCAGGCGCTCGGCTTCGAGGTGATCACGGTCAAAGCGAAGACGCCGGAAGAGATGGCCGATCTCATCGAGATCGACGTGCGCAATAGGCTGCCATGATCCAATTTCAAATCCATCTCTCGGGGTATGAACTCCATCAGCTCGACCAGCTTCGCAAATCGACCGTCAACACGGTCACTGCGAAGGCGTTGACGTTCACAGCCAAGGACGCTCAGGCAGCGTTGAAGGCCGAGGTCCCGGCTCAATTCGTCCTGCGCCGCCAGTGGATTTTGCAGGGCATCCGCATCCGGCCTGCCAACGGCAACCGGCTCATGTCCGTCGTCGGCTCGATCGACAAATACATGGAGCGCCATGTCATCGGCGCCGGAAGGGAGAAGCATCCCGACAATGCGCTCTCGATCCGCTCTCGGCGAGACCCATCGACCGGACGACTCGCCACTGGCGGCATCCTGATCAAGCCATACGGCTCGATCGGGAGCGCAAAGATTCATACGGTGGTCCGCCGCCAGTTGAAGCGCGTGGACGGCCAAAAGCGGAAAACGTTCCAGGTCAAGGGCAAGGATGGAAAGGTCTTCATCGTCCGGCGCACCTCGAAGAAGCGGACGCCATTGCAAACGCTCGCGGTGCTTCAGAACCAAGCGACGATCAATGAGCATTGGGACTTCCGTGGCACTGTGGCCGGTGTCGTCTCGGCCCGCTTCGAGCATCACTTCTTCGGCGCGCTCGATCGCGCTGTGAAGCGGTAGGACCCATGGGCGATTCAACTCCACCCCCTTCTTCGAGGAAGGCTCATGAGCGAAATGGCTCCCACCCCCCTCCCACCGCGTAGGCGTCGCGTGGTGGTCCTGATAGCAGCGGCGACGCTCGCCGCATCCCTCGGCCCAGCGGTGGCGAGGCAGTGCTAGGGCATACAAGACGATGAGCAGCTACGTGCCACCGATATCTTTGCAGAAAACGCGAACAACTACCCCGACGACGATATTGTCGCCCCTGCGTCCGAACGCAGGCATGCTATGGATCAGCGCGCCGCATTTCACCGCTGGGGCGGACGCGGACCGTGGCATCGTGAAGGGAGCCATCGCTCCGATCATTCGCTACATGCACGGCTGGCCTATCGAGCGCGTGCGCTCCTATTGTCGCAGCAAACGTTGGGAGCTATGGGAGTGTGGTGTGGACCTCGCGCTCCCCCACTGAGTCGCGCGCGGGGAAAAAAAATTTTTTCGCGAGTGGTTTTTCCTGAGAGATTTTTCGGCCCGATCCCATTCTCGGCAACCTACCTCCGAAGGTCGTGCCGGATAATTTTATTAGTACCGATCCGATGTAGAATAATTTTTCAGCGGTCAAAATCGGGGTCAGGTTTATGTAGTTCGCGTGTGCCCCGCCAAGCGCCAGCGCGCGCACGCCATGCGGTCCAGTGACCATGCCCGCTACCTCGCATGGTCGAAATGGAAGGCCCCTGTACGGGCTTCTAATAGGCGCCTTGCCCCTATGGTCTCGGCGCGTGCGGCGCCGCAGTCTGCCCCGTTCCAAGTGGCGAACTAATAGGATCATGCGACAACTTGTCACGCGTTTGTGAACGCGCGCGCGTCTCCTACCGCGCCAAAAGCGGCGCGGCGGACCGTGCGACGCGCGCCTATAGCGGCGCGTCATGATTCGATTCCCTTTGTTGCCTCGTTAGTCGCTCGAAAAGGCGTCTCCCTGGTTTGCTAAAAATCGCCGCGCATGGCGTGGCGCATAGTGAAACGGCCGCGTCTCAATTGCGCGGCCGTTGAGTCTATGCGTCATGTGCGGCAAGCGGCGGACAAGGGGAGTCCGCGCTTCATACTGAAAGGGAAAACCGTCTTCTCATCAGGACGGCGGACTAGGAAATCATCGTATCCCGCGCGTGCCGCTGGCATGCGTGCCAATAGGATTGCAGGCTTTCCCCAAACGCAAAACGTCCGCCCGATATCGTCGGACGGTGCAGCGCACGCGGGGCCTGTGATCGCCGCAAGCGCGGCAATGGTGGTGGCAAAGCGTCTCATCCTTTACCCTTTCGAACGGCCGCACCGTGCGGCCGTCTAACGGCCTTAAGGCGGGTAAAGCCGAAGCTTGCCCGCCGCAGGTCGAAAGAAGAGCCGCGCTAGTAGTAGCAATGGCGAAAAACAATGTTCCCGCTATCGTCGCCAGTTAGAAACCCGCGAACCCGGCAACCGCGATAATTGCAGTATGCTGGGATTGAGAACGCGGTATCGGGATGGCCCGTCACAAAGGCTGTAACCAACGTATCGCCATGGTGAGTCGCCCAATGGCAATTCTGAATCTTGGCAATGGTCGGGCCTCCTATCCATTTGGTATACCAAATGGTTGCACTGGGGCTCGGAATAATCGGCGCGGAACATGACGTTTGCCTCTTGTCGGATTGAGTTAGACGGGAGTGCAGGCAATGCCTGCAACCGTGATAAAAATTGCGATGCAGAGCGCGACGACGACGAGTCGCACCAATTGACCGGCATAAATTGCGAGCATGACGCCGGCCTTAGTAGACGGTGGAAACGAACATGACGGTAGCGGAGCGATACGGACGAAACTCGAAGCTATCGCCATGCGAGTCGAGACGGCCGCGTACGTTGCTAAGGCCCATTGCAGCCTTTGCCGCGCGCATGATGGCGCGGTCCGAAGAGCCAACGCGCAGGGTTAGAGTCGCGCGCTTAACCCAACAATAGTTAGCTTCGCCTGCGAACGTATCTGTATACTCAACCGCCATTTGGAACGTCTCGCGCGGGATTGCCTTCTTAATTCGCGCGTAGTCTCCAGACGATTTGTAATAGGTCCCGTGATAGGTTTCGCCTGTAATGGCACGAATGGTCACGGCAACGCGCTTGCCTCCGAAGTTGTCGCGATATTCGCGACCAAAAGAGACGGTGCCAAGCGTGTCACCCGTGAACGTGGTAGCGGTTCGCTTTTCAGCGTTGATATAGAGGAAATAGCGCGCGGGCTTGTCCCGCAAAAACTCGAAGACTTCGAGCGCGCTCCGCTCCTCATTGGTCGGCGGGATAATGTCGGCGGGCAACTCGGAGGGATGATAGCTTGTGCGATTGCCAAGCCAATTGCGGAGCGCGGTTTCGCGGTTGCGGATGGTAGCGGCGGTTTCTGCGGAAATGGTCATTAGCGGGAGTCCTGATCAGAAAAGCAATTCGGAGGCATAACCGGCAAAGAAATCGCCGCGAACGCACGCGCGCATGTCCTGCCAATCGTGAAACTCAAACTGTGATCTATGGTCGCGGATATATTTGACGCGCTCCGCAACGCTGTAGCAGTCGCGCCAAACGTCGTTCGCTTCGCTCGTTTCCTCTTCCGACCAATCGTCTTCATTGATGACGGGATAGTCTTCGAGCGCGCCTTTAATTTCGTCCGCTTTGCGGAGCGCGGTTTCGTCATCCTGATGGATTGCAATCCATTCGACCCAACCAACGGCCCAATGAGACTCGCGAACGACCTGCACCGTCTCGCTCTCGCCTCCGATAGCCTTAAGCATCGAACGGAAATTGGAACGTTCCAGCGCGTCACTATCGCGGGATTGCCCGACTCCCGCCGAATAATAGGCGGGCCAAACTTCGCCGAAATAGTTGGACGGCATAGTCCAACGGTTCAGGTTTTCGGGCTCGAAAGCTGCGGTATCAGTCATTGGTCCGCGCTCCTATCAAGCTTCAATCTTGGAAACTTTGTCGGAAAGCGCGGCCAACTCTTCGAGAACGCGCGTGCGGCGTTTCTCGATTGCGGCCAACGTATGCGCTTTAGCGTCAATGACGTTGAGCGCGTCCCACATGGCTTTAGTAGCTTGCTCGGAGCGGCGGAAAGCGTCTTCGATTGTGGTCCGGTCGATGACGCATCCGAAAATGTCAAAGATCACATATCGAAAACCGCGCTTCGTATTCTCGAAATTGAGCGAGTCGCTTGTGACGATAGCGAAGAGCAATCCGCCATCCGTGTGACGCGCGGAGATGACGCGTGATTTATGAAAGCGAAGCGTATCGTCATCAACGTAATGCGTGCGACCTTGCAGATTGCGTTGGGCGTTAGCTTTCGCGTCCGAGGATTTGCAAGAGAAGAGGTCGTTCATGGCAGGGCCTTTTATCCGTTGATTGCGACGGACGATCCGTCGTTAAGCAGTGCATACGGCCGCATGCCGGAATGCGTCAACAAGTTTCAACGGACAAAACGGATGAACGGGCGGGTCGGAGCGCGGCAAAGGCGATTTTTGCCAATAAGCGGAGCGCAGCGCGAAGAAAGCGAAGTACAATCAGCGGGTTAGAGCGGAAAGCGCCTGGTGAAAGCGGAAACGCAACGAAAGGCGCTGAAAGCGCGAAAGCGCGAGCGCGCAAAGCTCCTAAGCCATTGAATGTATTGTGAAAAGCGTGGATCAGGCGCCGCAACTGGGCGTCGTCATGTTGCGTTGCACGCGTAATTAAATTGCGGCCGAAACGGGACAACCAATGGCGAGGCGACCAATTTATGCTAAGTAACTACGTTTCGGAGGAATTTTATCCTGTTTAGTCGCGATTAGTGGCAATTGGGTCCTTCCAGGCGCCCCAGCCGAGCGGGTGACGCGCGACCTCGGCTCTTTTCTAGATTTGCGTTTTTAAATGGCACTTGTTGTTCCAAAACGTGCCGATCGGAAAAAGCTCGTTCCCAGGTTGCCGCAGCGCGCTTTTTGCGAATTTCAGCTCGGATAATTGGCAATTGTGGTTGATCCGTCCGGCGGATGACCGACGGATACCGAAACAACCTCGAAAGAAAGTATCGGGTGCGGGACCGTATGTTCCCAACGGGAGCATTCATCCATGATCATCATCGGCATCAAGGGGCTCATCGGGGCCGGAAAGAGCACGGTCGCCCGGTATCTCATCGATCACCATGGCTTCGTGCGCGGTCGGGTCGCTGGCGCCCTTAAGGAGATGCTGCGCGCCTATCTGCGCTATCGCCGCTGTCCTGAAGACCTCATCGAGCGCATGGTCGAAGGGGACCTGAAGGAGGTTCCGACGCCCTGGATCGGCGGAAAGTCGCCACGGCACGCCATGGAGGGACTCGGCGGGCACTACGGCCGGGACTACATGGGCGAAGACTTCTGGATCGACACCGAGTCCGACAAGCTTTCGCGTGAGAATCCGACCCGCGTCGTCGTCGAGGACGTTCGGCACGCCAATGAAGGCGTCTGGATCGCGTCCACCGGCGGCGTGGTCGTCGAGATCGTTCGGCCCGGTCTCGTTCCGAAGGATCATCGCACCGAGCGCGCCCAGGCCGAGGTGAAGGCGGACCGCCATATCCTCAACTTCGATGGCGATTTGGCCTCGACACACCGGCAGATCGACATCGTCGTGCGCGATCTCGTGTCGAGGAACGCGAGCATTGGCCTGCCTCCGATGCAGACGCAGCCGGTGCGCTAGTGGGGCGCATCGTCAACCGCCAAGAGCTTTCGGACATTCTCGGCTACTCGCTTCCGACGATCTCATCGTGGACGGAGGAGGGGATGCCGGTGAAGTCGCAGGGCAGCCGTGGCCGGCAGTTCGAGTATGACACCGCCGACGTGGTGAAGTGGCTGCTTGCGCGTGCGCGCGGCGAGGCCAAGGCGAAGACGGCGGCCACGCTGAATGAGGGCGGCGACGACATCACGATCGACAAAGCACGCCTCCGCAATGAGATCGCGAAGGCGAAGCTATCCGAACTCGAACTCGCGACGAAGATGGACCTTGTCCGTCCGATCGACATGGTCCTCAAAGTGCTGAGCAATGAGATCGCTAACGCGCGCGCTCGCCTGCTCGGCATCCCATCCAAGATTCGGCCTGCGATTCAACTCGAACTCGGCACGCCCGAAGGCACAAAGACTCTCGTGAACGAAGTCGAGCGCCTGATCCTCGAAGCGCTCAACGAAATCAAGTCGCAGGCCGACGTGCCGGCTGAAGAAGAGCCGCACGCCGAGCCGACCGAAAGTGAAGAAGACAATGTCGAGTGACGCAACGCTTTTCCGTCCGTCATGGCTGCGGTGGCCGCCGAATAGCTGCGAAGCTTGCACCGGATGGGAAAAACAGGACGACTACATAGGCGTTTGCACCCGCGTCGAGTCGATCCATTGGGCCGAGCGCACCGAATCTCGGCAGAAGTGCTTTGAATACAAGCGCCGGCCGGATGTCTGAATCGATCGCCATTGTCAGCGAGTATGATACCGATCCAGCGTATGAAGCCCGGCTTCGTGCGCAGGTTCGCGAGATCATCGCGCAGAGCTTCAGCCCGCCGCCGAAGCTGACCGTCTCCGAGTGGGCGGACGAATACCGCATGCTCTCGCCGGAAGCGTCCAGCGAGCCCGGCAAGTGGTCAACGTCGCGCGTTGAGCCGTCGCGCGGCATCATGGACGCGTTCGCCGATCCCGAGATCGAGATCGTAACATGCATGGTCGCCGCGCAGACGGTGAAGACCGAGGTCATCAACAACGTCGCTGGCTACCACGTCCACCTCGATCCGTGCCCGATGCTCATCCTGCAACCGACGTTGCAGATGGCCGAGGCATACTCCAAGGATCGTCTCGCGCCGATGATCCGCGACACGCCTGCGCTCGCGGCAAAGCTCGGCAACCACGCGCGCGACTCCGAAGACACCATCCTTCACAAGAAGTATGCCGGCGGCCACATCACGATGGCCGGCGCAAACTCGCCTGCATCGCTCGCTTCGCGCCCGATCCGAATCCTGCTCTGCGACGAAGTCGATCGCTATGAGGCGAGCGCCGGCAAGGAAGGCGACCCGGTCTCGCTCGCCATCGAGCGCACCACGACGTTCTGGAATCGCAAGATCGCACTGGTCTCGACGCCGACCATCAAGGGCGCCTCGCGTATCGAGTCCTCGTATGAGGAGAGCGATCAGCGCCGGTTCTTCGTGCCGTGCCCGAAGTGCGGACACTTGCAGCATTTGCAGTGGAAGCAAGTTCGGTGGCCGGAAGATAAGCCCATGGAGGCGCGCTATCACTGCGAGTACAGCGATCCCGAGACCGGCGAGGTGTGCGACTACGGATGGAGCGAGGCCGAGCGGCTGAAGGCCATTGCTCGCGGCGTCTGGATCGCCACGCGTCCCGAGGTGAAGGGCCATGCAGGCTTCCACCTCAACCGCATCGCCTCGCCATGGCGTGCCCTGGGCGAAATGGCGCGCGACTTCGTGTTGGTGCGGAAGCACCCCGAGCGTCTGAAGACCTGGGTGAACACGCGGCTTGCCGAGACCTGGGAGGAGCGCGGCGAGCGTGCCAATCCTGACTCCATCTATGGCCGCCGTGAGGAGTATGATGCAAGCGTGGTCTTGCCGTTCGGCGTTGGAACTATTACAGCGGCGGTCGATATCCAAGACGACCGGGCCGAAATCGAGTGGTGCGGCTGGGGAGCCGACGAAGAGTCATGGTCGCTCGACTACAAGGTCCACTACGGCGTTCCGAACACGCCCGGATTTTGGGAAGTCATCGACAACGCGTTGCTGCGCACGTTCCAACACCCGGCCGGCGTGGTCATGCGCGTCGAGGCTGCCTGCATCGACTCCGGCGGTCACTTCACCCAGCACGTCTACAACTTTGTTCGGCCACGCGTGGCTCGCCGCGTCTACGCCATCAAGGGCATTGGCGGTCCAGGCCGTCCGATCTGGCCGGTGAAGGGCACCGTCAACAAGGCGAAGAACGTCACGATCTTCGTCCTAGGCGTCGATCAGGCGAAGGACATGCACTACAAGCGGCTCGAACTGAAGGAGCCGGGGCCGGGTTACTGCCATTTCCCGTTGGCCGAGCACTACGACCGGAAGTATTTCGACGGCCTGACGGCCGAGAAGGCGATCTTGAAGACCGACAAGAAGGGCTTCACGGTCAAGGAGTGGCACAAGGTACAACAGCGCAACGAACCGCTCGATCTGCGCGTTTACAACATCGCCGCGCGGCTCTCCCTGGGCATCAACATGGAGCGTCGCATGATGGCGCTCCGCGCTGCGGCGGCCCATCTCCTGAATGCTGCCCCTGTGCAGTCAAAGGTCGTCCGGGAGGAGGAGCCGCGTCCGACTAAGGAAGAAGTTGCAGCGCGCAGCCATGCACCCAGGCGGCGCATCCGCAGCCGTGGGGTTCAGTCGTGAGGAGCGATATGACCGGCGATGATATTCGGAAGGCTCGTGTAGAGCCGGGTCGCATGTGGAAGGCGGGCGGCGGCCCGCTTACCGCTCAGGAGCTTGTGCGCGCCCTAGGTCTATCGGAGCGACACGGCACCGACCACGTCTACAATATGGATGCCGTGCCACCCGACGATGTCGAGATATTCGACTGGCGGCGAATGCGCGGAAATGACAGATGCTGGATCAAAATTGCCGATCAACGAGGCTATTTAAGCTGATGAGGAATCTATTTCTTTCCGACAATGTATATTGTCGCGTCGCCATAACTATTATCCACTTTCCATCCCTTCGCCTCAACTTCTGCGCTCATCGATAATTTGACCAAGTCAATCAGCTTCACCATAACTTCGGCGAAAGGGAGTTCTTCTTCATTCAATGGCTGACGATAAGGTGAATGTGAGTTTTTTGTCACTGCTACGACTATCTCGGCTTGGAGTCGGAATACGATGGGCGCGCGCGGGAAGTGATAAAAATATCTATACCTATTAGGGAGGCCGTCGTCGGAGATCAATCGAAGGCAGTATTCAACATCCTCAAAGTAGGGTGGTGGCAAGACCAAGCTTGGCTTGCCACGGTGGGCTCTGCAAACAACATTCAGCTGATCCACCCACCCTATGGGCGTTGTGTCCGAGTAGCCGGCGAGAGCTTTTGTAGCCGAAGGGCCAAATGATGATCTAATTTGTGATGATGCTTCGTCGGTTAGGTTTTGGTCGAATGCATCCTCGGCTGTGAGTGCGCGATGCGGTGATTGAGCCTCGCGGATTGCAACGGCGAAAGCATAAGTAAAATGTCGCGCGGGGAGGATGCAAGACTCGCATCCGGGACTGGTCGGTTGATAGATCATTCTTCCGGGCATCGACCGATACACTTGAGCGAAGTAATCTGAAAACGGTCGGTCGTTAGTTTTACTATCGAGAGGAAAGCATTCGGGTTGAGGTTTCATAAACCCGCTGGCAAAGCAAAGTGGCGATGGTCGGTCTCTGTTCTTCGTCTCGGCCGCGTTCGTGTTGCAAACCAGCGCTATTTCAAGAAATAGAAGCGAAAGAGAGAGACGCATTTCAATGTTCCTTAGAAGGACGGGTCCCCCGCTTTTGTTGGGGCGTGTCAAAATATCGAACGATAATCAGAACGGTCGACGCGTTGAGAAGGGCGACGCAGAAGGTGACGAGACCTTTGAATGTTTCTGGCGCTGGAGGTACGCCGCGTGTGATGCCAGCAAATGCGAATTGTCCGAGCTGGATGGCGATCAAAATTGTCACAATAATAAGGGGGGATTTCACCGCCCATGTCGGTAAAGCGCTCCCAACATCGCGCTCGTCTGCACGTGGGTCAGTATAAAATCGATAGACGGCCGCGATTTGGCCAAGCAAGAACGGAAGCATTATCTCGAAACACGCAGTGCGATCGTTATTTTCCAATGGCAAGACGCTATCCGGCGCGATGATGAGATATCCTCCGAGAAAAGCAGCAAGAAAAAGTACATAGGCTCCAAGCCAACTCCGAATTTCATTTGCTCTCAAGACGTTCCCCTCAACGTAATCGTCAATACTCCCATGGAAGCTTAGCACACCCCGGCGAAAATGGACATTCACCAGAAGCGCGCAAGTTGGTTTTAGTGATACCAAAATGCTCTCTCCAGGAAACGTGGCCTCCCGTAGCTTCGGGGTATGGCAAAGAGCGTAGAAGAGCAGCTTGAAGAGACCTTGAACTCGATCAGCACGGTCGAGTCGAACGGTCAGCGTTACACGATCAAGGATCGTGAGCTTTGGCGCGCCGATCTGCGCCAGCTCGACCAGCGCGCGCAGCGTCTGGAAAAGCAAGCCGCTCGGGCAAAAAACGGCGGTATCAAAATTCAGCGGGTGATCCCGCTGTGATGAAGCTCCCGGCACCATCCTTTACGGATCGCCTCTTGGCGAGCGTCGCACCGGCATATGCGACGCGGCGCTATCAGACGCGCATCTCGCTCAACCTGGCAGGTCAGTATGCCGGCGCCAAGGGCAACCGCGCCGCTCTGAAGGCGTGGCGTCCCCATCCTGGGTCGGCGGACGGCGACACCATCGGCGATCTGCCGGCGCTGCGCAGCCGCTCGCGCGACCTCAACCGCAACAATCCGATCGCCACCGGCGCGCGCTCGACCTCGCGCGCGAACATCGTCGGCTCGGGTCTGCGCGCTCGGTCGAAGATCAACCACGGCCTGCTCGGCATGTCTGCGGAGGCGGCTGATGCCTGGGAGCGCAAGACCGAGACGCTGTTCGATCTTTGGGCGAAGTCCAAGCTCTGCGACATCACGCTCGCGCAGAATTTCTATGAGCTTCAATCGCTCGTTTTCAATTCGGTCTTTGAATCCGGCGACACATTCGTTCTGCGGCGCACGCCGAAGCGGGCCAACGGCGTCGTCCCCCTCGCGTTGAACGTTATTGAGGCGGACCGGGTCGCCACACCGACCGATAAGATCGGCGACTACTACATTCGCGACGGCGTCAAGATCGACGACGATGGGGCGCCGGTCAGCTACTTCGTCCTCGACGATCATCCCGGCGAAAGCCCCAACTACACCATCACCAACTACCGCGAGATTCCCGCCTACGGCGTGCAGTCGGGCGAGCAGATGGTGTTGCACATCTTCGAGCGCATGCGGCCGGGCCTCAACCGTGGCATTCCGCAACTCGCGCCCGTCATCGAGCTTCTGAAGCAACTCGACCGCTTCACCGATGCCGAGTTGATGAAGGCCGTCGTGTCGTCGTTCTTCACGGTCTTCTTGAAGACAGATGGCGACGATAGTCTCGCCCCCGCGATGGCCGCGCCCCAGGGCGCCTATCCCGGCTTCGGCGCGAACGAGGTCACGATGGGCTCGGGGACCATCGTCGATATCGGCACAAACGAGAGCATCGAGACCGCGCAGCCGGCGAACACCGCCAACTTCGACCCGTTCTTCACGTCGGTCGTTCGGCAGATCGGCGTGGCGCTTTCGATCCCGTTTGAATTGCTCATGCTGCACTTCACGGCGAGCTATAGCGCGTCCCGTGCAGCATTGGAGATGGCCGCCATGTTCTTCCGCGACCGCAGGACGTGGCTTGTCCGCAACTTCTGCGCTCCCGTTTACGAGTGGTTCATGACCGACGCGATCAACGCCGGTGTGATCCAGGCGCCCGGTTTTTTCGAGGACCCGGTCAAGCGCGCCGCTTGGCTGGGCGCTCAGTGGATCGGTCCGGCTCGCATCATCCTCGACCCGCTCAAGGAGTGGAAGGCCGAGACCGAGGCCGTGAACCTGGGCGCTCGGACCGTCGAAGAGGTGATCATCGAGCGCAGCGGCGGCGACTTCGAGCAGACGACGGCCCAGCGCGCGAAAGAGCACGCTGCTCGTGCGGCAGCGAAGCTCGAACCGGAAATCCTCGCACCGGCCGGAATGGGCTCGCAGGTCAAAGAGGACGTAAGCGAGAAGCCGACCGACGAACCGACGAAGCCGAAGAAGGCCGAGAAGAAGCCATGACCTTGAACGTCCGCAACCCGCTGATTTTCGATGCCGCGTTGACCGCGAATTGGGCGATCGACGAAGCAGCTCTGCGCGCGATCATGGAGATCGCCGCGCGTGAGGATCGCATCGATCCGCAGATGCTTGAAGCCTATCGTGCTCAGGAACTTGCGCGGGCCGAGCGCGCGACGGTACGCGATGGCGTCGCGATCATCGAACTGGCCGGTCCGATGTTCAAGCGCGCCAACCTGATGACGGCGTTCTGCGGCGCCACGGCCTATGAGACGGTCCGGCGTGACCTTCAGACCGCCATGGACAACGCGTCGGTGCGCGCGATCCTGCTCAATATCCATTCGCCCGGCGGCGAGGCCGCAGGCGTTGCGGAGCTTGCCAGCGCGATCCATGATATCCGGGGCCGCAAGCCCATCGTGTCCTACGCGGGCGATCAGGCGGCCTCGGCTGCGCTTTGGACGGCCGTCGCCGCTGACGAGTTCTTCATCGGCCCGACCGCGAGCGTCGGATCGCTCGGCGTCGTCGCCGGCTACCGCGATACGTCGGCCCAGGACGCGGCGCGCGGGATCAAGACCATCGAGTTTGTGTCGTCTCAGTCGCCCTACAAGCGCGTCGATCTCAACACCCAGGAAGGACGCGACCGCGTGCAAGCCCGCGTGGACTCGATGGCCGCCGTGTTCGTCGAGACCGTAGCGAAGTATCGCGGCAAGAGCGTCGATCACGTTCTCGAACGTTTCGGACAGGGCGATGTCCTGATCGGTCAGGGGGCAGTCGCCGCCGGCATGGCCGATGGCATCGCCACGTTTGAACAGGTTCTCGCGAGCCTCGCTCGCGGCGATAGCCCGAAGGCGACCTTCGGATTCACCACGGCCGCAAGCGGCCAAACGGAGACTGAAAATATGAAGACTGAAGAGCAACTGGCGGCGGAAGCCGCTGCGGCAGCCGCTTCCTCGGCGACGGGTCCGCAGACTGTCGAGACCTCGCGGGTCGAGACCGTTGACACGGCCGCTGCCGCGACCGCAGCCGAGCGCAAGCGTGTCACCGACATCATGGGCCTCACGCTGCCGGGCTACGAGTCGCATGCTCAGAAGGCTATCGAAACGGGCTCTTCGGCTCATGAGTTCTCGGCCATGATCGTGGCTGCTGAAAAGGCCAAGCGCACCGAGCGCGCTGAAGCTGTGAAGACGGACACGGACGCGAACGCGAACCTTGCTCCTTCCGGCGGCAGCGAGACCGCGACGGGCGACGACGCCGCCGTCAATGCTATTCTCGCGTCCTTCAGGGCCGCACGCTAACCAAGGAGCCCGGCAAGTGCCGATTGCAAAGTATCAGGACGAAGGTTCGTTCATCACGAAGACCTGGGCGCTCGGTCATATGCGCGCCCGCAAGGTCGTGATCAAGCAGGGTCAAAAGCTCGAAGAGGCGGCTGTCCTGGGCAAGGTCACGGCGGACTCCAAGTACATCAAGTCGCTGAAGGCCGCGACCGATGGCTCGGAAGTGCCGGATGCCATCGCGACCGAGGCGGTCGATGCGACCGCTGGCGACGTGGAGACCATCGTCTTCATCGCTGGTGAGTTCGATCAGGACGCCCTGGTCCTCGGTACCGGCCACACCCTCGGATCGGTGGATGCGGTCTTCCGCACCAAGTCGATCTGGCTCGTAAAGCCGATGGGCTAACCGAGACAAACACGCACGAAAGCAACGGGAAGCCCAACTATGGACCTCTATTCGACGACCGCCCTCAACCGCGTTGTGGAAGAGCTGCCGCTCTCGGCCTTCTTCTTCCTCAACACCTTCTTCACGACCGTCGAGACCTCGGACACCGAGGATGTCAAGTTCGACAAGGTGAAGGGTCGGCGCATGATCACGCCGCTCGTCAGCCCCATCGTGGCCGGCAAGGTGATCCGCGAGCAGGGATACAAGACCGCCTCGATCGCGCCCGCCTATGTCAAGGACAAGCGTGTGTTCGACCCGAACAAGCAGTTCAAGCGCCGCGCCGGTGAGAAGATCGGCGGCAGCCTGACCCCTGAGCAGCGTCTTCAGGCGTCCATCGCGTTCGCCTTGAACGAACAGCTCGATATGTGGACCCGGCGCCTGGAAGTCATGGCCGGCGAGGTTCTGCGTACCGGCAAGCTGATCCTCGAAGGCGACGACTATCCGCGTGAGGAAGTGGACTTCGGCCGCAATCCCGACGCGACCATCGTCCTGGCCGGCTCGGACAAGTGGTCGAACGCCGCCGTCAATCCGCTCGATGACATCGAGCAGTGGGGTCAGGACATCTTCATCGAGTCCGGCCTGACCGTGCAGGACGTGTTCCTGGCCGGTGACGTGTGGAAGGTCATCCGCGCCAAGATGGCCGGTCCCGACACCGACGCGGTCGCGAAGGCTCTGCGTCTTCAGATCGACATGACCAAGGCTTCGCTCGACACGGCTCGCGCCGCGCTCGGACCGATGCTGATCGTTCCCGGCGTCAAGCTGGTCGCCGTCTTCGGTGACTATCGTCTGTGGGTCCACTCCGACAAGTACATCGACCCGCTCGATGGCGTCGAGAAGGACATCCTGCCGTCCGGTGAGGTCATGATGGCCTCGCGCGGTATCGAGGGCGTCCGCCACTTCGGCGCGATCCGGGACCTGAAGGCGGGCATCCAGCCGCGTCCGTTCTTCGTCAAGTCCTGGGAAGAGGAAGACCCGAGCGTTCGGTACATCCTGGGTCAGTCGGCGCCGCTGATTGCCCCGTACCGGCCGAACGGCACCCTCGGCGCCAAGGTGCTGTAGGCCATGCCGCTCTATATGGGGCTGGTGAGGATCAAGTCCGGGGGGAAGTACCATTCCCCCGGCACGATCCACGATCTGAGCGAGGAGGACGCGAAGGCCCTCGGTCCGACCCGTGTCCGGCTGGCACCGGATCAGGCCGCCCCCGTCGCCGCGACTGCGATCGAACTGGTCGGGAACCTTCCCGGCCTCGAATCCGCCGGTGATGCCCCCGGCGACGCGCCGTCCGCTGTTGTAGCCCCTCCCGCCTCACAACAGACGGACGGCGCGAGCAATCGCATCGTTGAGATCAAGGATGCGATCGACCTGCTCGATGAGAAGAAGGACTTCTGGAAGTCCGGCGCTCGGATGGGCAAGCCGAAGCTGAAACCGTTGCTGGACATCGTCGGGTTCGACGATGTCACGGACGCTGAGATCGACGCAGCGATGGACCTTCGCGACGCGGGTGTGTGATGCCGGTAGAGACCGACGACGACTTGATGATCTTCCTCAACGCCGACGAGTTCGGCGTTGTTGCGTCTTATGTCTCGCGTGCAGACAACGCGGAGCCGAAGCCGATCACAGGCCACTTCGACGACGAAGGCAGCAATTGGAACCCGAGCCGCTGGAACGGCACGGAGTACCAGATGCAGATGGGCGCGAGCATCACGTCGTCCGGCCCCACCTTTCTCTGCCGCACGTCCGATCTGCTCAAGGGGGGCCGAAAGGGCGAGAAGCTGACCATCAAGGATCGCTCGGGCGTCGAGCAGGAATACCGGATCGAAGACAAGCGGCCGGACGGCACCGGCCTGTCGCTTCTGTTGCTCATGGCGAACGACTGACATGGCGCATCCCCGCAAACTGATCCGCACCGCGTTTGCGGATCGCCTGAAAACGCAACTCGACGGCGGCGGCTATCGCACGCGCGCGGAGAACCGCGTCTACAAGAGCCGTCTCGCGCCGGTGAGCGAGGAGGAGTTGAAGGAGGATGGCCCGGCCATTCTCGTTTACGCGCGTATGGAGAAGACCGACAAGGACAAGGACTATGGCATCGAGGGCGATGCGACCTTCGTCGAGCGCGAATTGACCCTTGTCACCGAGGCCATGTTGCTCGCCGGTGACGAAGTTGACGACGCCCTCGACGACATCGCCGAGGAGATGGAGGCCGCGATCTCGGACTTCATGATCCCAGGTTTCGAGTCCGCCGTCATCCATTTGCGCGAGTCCGACATCGACGTGATCACCGAACAAATGAAGCGGCCTGTCGGCGCGATCGGACTTGTTTGGACGATCAAGTACCGGACAAATTGGCGCCCGCGTGCGACCGCGAACGACCTAGACGCCGACATGCAGGCGTTTCTAGCCGGGAAGTGACATGGTCAAGTTCCTTCGCGATCCCGCATACACCGGCGGCGTCTCCGACCCCGAGGCGTCCGACATCGACCGTCGCGCCCAGGACGTTGTGAAGTTCGGCCGCGTCAAGGAGGTCGATTACAAGCGGAGCCCGCCAGCGTACCGTGTCGAGCTTGGTGATCCGAACGATGAGGATAACTACATCCTTACCGATTGGCTCCCCGCGACGGGCGGACGCGCCAAAGGCGACCGCGAGACGCATTATCTCGAAGTTGGCGAGAAGGTTGCGCTGCTCGCAGAGGGAGGCGAGCTTTCGACCGCATACGTTATGCCGGCCGGTCAGTATACCGAGCAGGACGACGAGAAGGAGACCACGGACAAGGCCGGCGTCTGGCGCAAGATTTTCTCGAAGCCGAAGAGCAACAACGGTCAGGGCGGCCAAGGTGGCGACCAGGGCGGCCAAGATGGGCAGAGTGGAGACCAAGAAGATATCCTGGGCGAGATCAGTTATGACCGCAACTCCGGCGATTGGCTGATCAAGGGCATCGACAATAAGGGCTCGATCACGATTGAAGGCTCGGGTTGCTCCATCGTCATGAAGGACGGTACGATCACGCTGAAGGCAAAGAACGTCGTCGTCGAGGCGAGCGAGAAGTTTGAGTCGAAGACGAAGCAATCGCTGCACACCGCCGACGCGTTCAAGACCATCGGCAGCACGTACCTCGGACTCGAGGATGCCGGCGACACGCCGCAGGACAAGGTCGAGACCGAGGCCGGCCCCGCGAAGAAGACCTTCGCGAAGGTGGGCTAAGAGGCGATCGGAACAGGCTGTAAGGCGTCGAGCTGTCGCGGCACGGTGCGCTTTATGGCGACCATTGATCTCACCACAGGCAAGAAGCTGGAAGGCATCGACGATGTCTGGCAGTCGATCGCGACCATTCTCGGGACGACTCTCGCGTCGCTCGTGATGGCGCGCGACTTCGGCTCGAAGATGCCGCGCCTAGTTGACCGTGCCGTGTCTCAGGTGACGGTCATCGAGTTCTATGCGGCCGTGCCAGACGCGATCAATCGCCTCAACCCCGAAACGCTGATGGCTGAAGAGCCGCGTTTCCGCATCATTCAAATGACCCTCGCGGACATGACCGATGAGGGCCATGTGACGTTCGACATCGACGGCATCTACTACCCGCGCGGCCATCTCGGCGATTACTCCGAGGCGCGTGACGCTCAAGGTCGCGTCGTGGTGTCGAACAACATCATTGTCGGGAGCTATGTGCAGTAATGGATGCTCCGCTCCCGAATATCCCGTTGCCGGTCATTGAGCGGGAGCCCGCGTTCGAGACCCTGTTCAACGATCGTCTCACGCAACTACGCGGCCTGCTCACCGACGCGGGGTTTGATTGGGACACCTACATGCTGCGGTCGGACCCCCTGAATCGCTTCTGCCGTCATGCGGCCTATGGCGATCTGCTTATGGTCTCCGCGATGAACGACACGTTCCGCGCGACGCTGACGGACTTCGCCCAGGGCTCCGACCTGATCGCCTTGGCATCGGATTGGAACCTGACGCAGGCCGATGGCGAGTCCATCGACGATCTTCGTCGCCGGCTGCGCGAGACGAAGAAGGGGCAGGGCGGCTTTACCGAGAACTGGTATAAGCGGTGGGCATTCGCCGCCGCTCCGCTGCTCGTGGATGACGTTGGCGTCGAGGGCGATGCCAAGGGCGGGGTGCTCGTCTCGATCCTCTCCAAGGACAACGGGGGCGTTGCCAGCGACGATTTGCTCGCGACCGTGGACGCGGCATTGAACATGCCCAGCATCCGGGGCGACAACGATCACATCACGGTCGTTCGCGCGGTTATCCGCACGGTTGATGTCCAGGCCGACGTTTGGCTGCTCCCGGAAGCCACGAAGGACACCACGATCGCTGCGGCCGAAGCCGCGCTGCGTGCCAACTTCGCGACCGAGCGGCGCCTGGGCTGGGACCTCGCATCTGACTTCGTGTCCGCGTCGCTGCGCACGACCGGCGTCAAGCGCGTCGCGTTGATCACGCCCGAGCCGAACAGCGTGGTGGTGACGGCCGCCAATGAAGCCGTCGCGCTCGGAACTGTCGATCTGCGTTATCAGGGTCGGGCATACTGATGACGGACCTTGTCGATCTCGCGCCACGCAACTCGACGCCGCTCGATCTGGCCGCAATTCGGACGGCGGACTCGCGTGAGCGTCACAAGGGGCTGGTGCAAGAGATCGCGGATATCCGCTATCGCGACGTGATCCCCGACGACGTGCTGCCGTGGCTTCTGCGCCATTGGGGGCTCGAAGACGCGGCTGCGTTCACGGACGATCACCAGCACCTCTACAAGGAGGGGAAGCACTGGCAGACCGTCCGTGGCCGTCTGGAAGCCTTCGAGATCGTCTTCGGCTGGCTTGCCCTCAATGGCGAGCATGAGCGCGGGACGGGCGGAGATGTGCGCTGGGGCCTTTTCCAGATCGGTTTGGATGGCAGGCCCGAGATGGGCAAGCTACTCGACCTGATCGGCCTCGCGAATCTCTCCAAGGGTGCGGCAAGCGTCTTGGGGCGCATCTATGGCGGCTATGACATCCGGCCGATGCGGCTCGACATGATGCGCCTCGACGGCGCCATGCTCGACGATTGGTCGGGCGTCTATCTCGACGGCATCGCGCCGAAGCTCTCGTTTGGCAGTCGGCTAGGCGAGGAGATCGACTTCGAGGCGCATGTGTCCGGCGGCAGCGACGGCCTCATCTCGGGCACTGCGCGTTTCGAGGAAGGCTTCGTGCTCGACCGCTCGCTTCTCGACGGCGAAGTGCTCGAACCGTCCGTCGTCGCGATCCAGGCGTCCTTGTCCGGCGAAAACATCGACATCGGTCGGGACGTGATGATGCCATGGCCGAACGGCCCTTGGCCGTCGATTCCCTGGTCACAGATTGAACCTTTCACCATTTACGGAGGCCCTGATGGCACTTCTGGTTAATAGCGGTCGCGCCGGTTTGGCCGCCGCGTTGAAAGCTCGTCCGATGTTCTTCGCCTGGGGGCGCGGCGCGTCGTGGTGGGGGCAGACGGACGTGAAGAACAGGACGTTCGCCGGTGCGCCGGAAAAGTTCACGCTCGACCACGCTCCCGTCGCTTCGCTCACCTTGAACAGCCCGGACAGTGCGCAAACCTACCAGACGCCGGCCGACTACCTGTTCGATCCGAACAGTGGCGTCGTGACGCGCGTCAACGGCGGTGCCATCCCGCCAGGTGCTACGGTCCAGGCGCAGGCCGTCTATGGCACGACGCCGCTCGGCGCGAGCGATACGGCGTTGGTCGATGAGGTCGGGCGGCGCATTGCGTCATCGGTCGAATTTGTCGTGCCCGATCCGAACGGCAACCTCTACACGCCCGGAGGCGAGCGGTGGTCTGTCTCGCCGGTGGCGACCCGCTATCTCTATGTCGCGACGCAGTTCGACTTCCTCGAAGCCTCGACCGAGACGATCCGCGAGGTCGGCATTTTCGTTGATAGCGTGCGCGCGGCGGGAGTGCCTGAAGGGCAACTGTACTTGACTCCCGATCAGGTCGCAGAACCCGGATACTTGCTTCTGCTCGATCGCTTCGCCGGCAAAGTTCGCTCCCCCAGCGAGCGGCTTGGCTTCTCCTACGTCTTGGTGATTTAATGGCAGACGCCCGCGACCAACTCCCGGCCTACATCAACACCTTCGATCCGACGAAGGGCTATCAGCGTCTTGCGGCTCACTATGACCGCTTCCTGACCAGCAACGAAGTCAATATCATTCAGGATATTGACGGATATCGCGTCAAGGGCATTGCCGACGTTTGGTGGAAAGACGGCGCGCTTGTTGGCGGCGGCGCCATCGTGCTCGGGCCGATCACCAACGGGACGGTGGAAGCCCGCTTGGCGGCAGCGAAGGTCTACATTCGCGGCGCGGTGCATGATATCGAGGCGCGCAACCTCACCATCTCGGCCGTTGGCACCGTCGTCATCGGCATCCGGCTTCGCACTTTTACCGTGACGTATGAGCAGGACCCGACCCTGAAGGGCATGGCTCCCGGCACGCGCGCTCAGGGCGAGCCCGGCGCTTCGGCGCTCGCCATGCTTGGCCGCTGGGGCTATGAGGGCGACGGCGAGGAGGGCGACTTCTTCCCGATTTACACGATCAAGGACGGCTCGATCGACACGCCGACCGAGCCCGGCATGGATGACGCATGGGCCAACCTGCTCGCGCGCTATGACCGCGAGGCCCACGGTGGCTACGTCGTGGAAGGCTTTGACGTGAAGGCGCTCGGCCTCGACGACGCCGGGAAGCAGGTCTTCACGATCTCGGAAGGCACAATCAACGTCTACGGCTACAAGCGCACCCGGCCTGCCTCCGCGCGCTTGCGTGTGGACGAAGAGCCCGAGATCATGGCGATCGACGATGAGCCGCACGCCGTCAATTCGGGAACGCAGACCATCAAGGTTCGCTTCGCCCCGATCTCGGCCGTGAAGGAAGTCACGATCATCGCCGAGAAGACCGTCACGCTGACGCACGGCACCTTCATCGGCGCTTCGGACGCGCTGCCCGATCCGACCGTGCTCTCGATCCGCGAGGTCAAGCAGGGCGCGAAAGTGTACGCGGCGACCTCCGACTACAAGCTGACCGGCGCATCGGTGGATTGGTCGCCGAGCGGCGCCGAGATGGCGCCGGGCTCGACCTATCAGGTGACCTATCGCTACTTGACCAATGCGGTCCCGACCAACATCACGCGCGACTCGTTCGACATCACCGGCGCGGCGGATGACACCACGGCCTTCGTGAAGTATGACACGAAGTTGCCGCGCTACGACGCCATCGTGGTCGATCAGACTGGATCGATCTCCTATCTGAAGGGAATTAGCTCGCTGTACGCGCCGCAGCCGGCGGCGGTCGCGCCGACGCTGCACAAGCTCGCCGATGTCTACAACAATTGGGGAATCGCGCCGACCGTCAAGCAGGTCGCGACCGTCCGCATGCCGTTCGCCGATCTGCGCAGCCTCGAAACGATGGTTAGCGATCTCTATGCGCTGGTCGCCGAGGAGCGGCTTCAGCGCGACGTGGATCGTAAGGAAGTCTCCTCGAAGCGCGGCGTTTTCGTCGATCCGTTGCTCGACGACGACATGCGCGACCAGGGTCTTCCGCAGACTGGCGCGATCTTCGGCGGCTTGCTTTGGCTTCCGATTATCCCGACCATCTCGATCCTGCCGATCACCGGAACTTCGCTCGCCTACGCGACCGACAATGTCTTCGAGCAGCGGCAGATCACCGGCGAGTCGAAGATCAATCCCTACGCGTCGTTTAGCCCGCCGCCGACCGATGTCTCGCTCGATCCGCCCGTCGATCTTTGGACGGACACGCAGGACATTTGGACTTCGATCAACACGTCGCGCATCGCTTGGCAGAAGACCAATTTTGAAGCCGGCCCGCTGATCGGGACCAACGTGTCCGTGACTGATCGCGTCGTGAGCAGCGCCACGACTGCCGAGGAGACCATCCGGCAGCGTTCGGTGGGTTTCACGATCCACAAGTGGGGCTACAACGAAGTCCTGAAGTCGGTCACGTTCGACGACATCGACGTGACCCCGGCGGGCCAAGTTCGCGCGGACGGCAACGGCACGCTGGTTTCGTCGTTCCAAATCCCGGCCGGCGTCCCTGTCGGCGTGAAGCACGTCGCCTTCGAGGGCGTCGGTGGCTCGAAGGCCAATGCGCTCTACACCGCATACGGCTGGCTGACCACGATCAGCAACGAGCGGACCATCGTCACGACCTATTGGTACAGCGCCGATCCGCTGGCGCAGACCTTCCGTCTGCCCGAGCCGCGTCAGGCGCTCGGCGTGGATGTGAAGTTCACCAAGGTAGGCGACAAGAGCAAGCCGGTTCGCCTGCAAATCCGCGAAGTCGAGCTGGGCGTCCCGACCGAACGCGTCGTCGCCGAGTCGCTCATCGACATGAACACGGTCAAGGTCATCGATCCGCTCTCGACCGCGCCGCGTACAGAAGCCGATTGGACCTTTGCAGCGTTCGAGCGTCCGGTGACGCTGCGCGAGGACCGCAGCTACGCGATCACGCTTCTGACCGATGACGACACCCATTCGGTTGCCATCGCCGACCTCGGCGGCTTCGACCAGATCAACGGTTGGGTCACCAGCAACGCCTTTCCGCTCGGGACCTTCCTTGACGGCTCCGACTCGCGCACTTGGCTCGCGAAGCCCGGCCGTTCGCTCGGCTTCCGCCTTCGCTGCGCGAAGTTCGCGCCGGTCACGAGCGCCATCGAGATCGGCACTCTTGACGTGACCAACTGCTCGGACCTCATGCCGCTGATTGCGGCCGAGCGGCCGGAAGGTACGGCGATTGAAGTCGAGTTCGAGGCGCCGAACGGAGCGAAGTATGTCACCGCGCCGGCGGTGAACGTGCAGCTACCCGCCGCCATCACCGGAACGCTGAAGGTTCGCCTTCGGTTGATTGGAACCGCCAGCCTCTCGCCGCTCATGCTGCCCTATGTGCAAGTCGTGGCCGGCTCGATCCAGCCGAACGGAGACTACATCACGCGCGCCTTCGAGGCGGGGACCGACTCGAAGATTCGCCTGATCCTCGACGTGTATCTGCCCTCGACCTCGACCTTCGAGGCCGCCATCTAGACCGGCGCAAACGCGGGCCTGCCCGTGTGGTCGGCCGCCAACGCGCTCACGCTGGAAAAGTCCACCCCGCTGGGAGACGGCTGGGAAGAGCGCCAATACATGCTCGACCACGTCAACACCGACATCTCGCGGGCATACGTGAAGATCGGCGGCGGTCCCGCCGCCCGGTCGAACGCTCGCAATATCCGCGCCGTCGCGGTCAAGTCCACCACGGGGGCTTAATAGATGCCGAACGACACCACGCAGCGGGGCTATCCGCTACCGAACCCCGACAATGTCGCCCGCGAGGATGCGACCCGCATCCGCAACGCGATCGAGCAGATCAGCGATGACATGACAGCGCTCGAAGGGCGCAACATCATTGCGTCGGAGAGTGAGGCGGGCAGCGTGCAGTTGGCGACGGATGCCGAGCGCATCGCGGGCACCGCGGAAGACCGCGTGCTTACGGTAAAGCGCACCAAGGACATGATCACGGCACTTCTGAGTACCGTCGAGACTGCTCTGAACAGCGCCATGGATGCACTTCAGCGGACCACGGCGGTTCAGTTGAGCCAAAATGAGGCCGATGTCGATAAGGCCATCGCCGACTTCAACACGTCCGTTGCGACGCAACTTAACAACTTCAGCAACACGCTCGCCGGAAAGTTCGACAAGACGGGTGGCGCGCTTAGCGGCGCCTTGACGATCAATATGGCGGCGGGGCAAGTCGCCTCGATCGGGGGCGTGATCAGCGGCCAAATGCGTTGGATGCTCGCGCTGGGCGCTGGCGGTACCGAAAGCGGCAACAATGCGGGCTCCAACTTGCAACTGAACCGCCACAACGACGCAGGCGCTTATCTCGGCACGGCCATCGGCATCAATAGGGCGACCGGGGACATCACGCTTGGCGGTCAGCTCGCGTCCAGCTACAACATCACCGGCAACGATCTCCGAGCTAATCGCAACAATGGTCAGGGTTACTATTTCTTCGGCTCCGGCGCGACCTACATCGGATTTGACGGAAGTAACTTCACTTCGACCAACTGGCTTATCTCGCCCAACGGCAATCGCTATGCGGCGTTTAACGAAATTCCCGCTGCGGTCACCAGCATTCGGGGCGTGAACGCGGGCTCGTTTCAGCTCCTCGGCAATGGTCAGTGGCAGCAAATCGGGAATGCATGGATGACCGGGGTCAACCTAGATCCTGACGGAGGTGGTTGGCAGTTTCAATCCCGGTACGTTCAATATGCGATCAACGGACAATGGGTCACAGCGGGGTGGGCATCGTAATGAATATCGTTTCTCATGGCACATGGTCGCTGTACGTTCCCAGCGCATGGCCCGAGGGCTTTCCGAGCAACATCATCTTCTGCAAGAGCGATGTGAGCGGAGCGGACTGGTACGCATTTCAGCAGGCCCGCTCTCTCTCGGATGAGAGTGTGAAGTTGCTTTTGCGAATGGACGGAAGCGGAAGGACAATCGTGCAAGTCGCGACTGTGGATGCAAGTCGGCTGTTCCCCGCCGGTTCGCTTCTGCTCGAAATGTACGACGCAATGGACTTTACCAACCCGGATGGCGTCGATCCGCAGGTGTTGTTTGGAGGGATGATGTACGATGCGGCGGCGAACGCACTCGTGGACGCCCCGGCGGTCACGTTCGTTCCGGAGTCAGCCACCAAACTCGGTCTGCGCCGCGTGTTCGTCGAACAGGGAAGGTGGGATCAAGTCAGGGCGTTGATCGCGTCTGACTCGGTGACGCAAGAGGAATGGGATTTGGCTATTGAGATTAAGCGGAGCGATCCGTTAACCCAGGCTCTTATCTCGGCCATGAGCCTCCAGCCTGCTGACGTTGACGCAATCCTTGTTCGCGCCAAGCAATTGACCGAGTTCTAGTGGGTTACCGGAACGGTCCCGACAACTAAGACCGCGCTTCCTACGGTGCTCTCAATCCCATCGCTTTGAGGATTGAGAGCACACAAATGTCCCTTACCGACTTTCTGCACGGCGTCGAGACTGTCGTCGTAGACTCCGGCCCTCGGCCGATCCAGACCGTCCGTTCGTCCGTGATCGGATTGATCGGCACCGCTCCGAAAGCGAATGATGTCGCTTTCCCCTTCAACACGCCGGTTCTCGTGAACCGTCGTCAGGCTGCCGCCGCGATCGGCGCGGATGGAACTCTGCCGCAAGCCATTGACGCGATCTATGACCAGGGCGGCGCCCTCATCGTCGTCGTCCGTGTCGAGACCGCTGCGGAGGAAAACGTCCAACTTTCCAAGATCATCGGCGGCATCGACCCGGCCACCGGCGCCTTCAGCGGCATTCACGCTTTCCGCGCGGCCGAGGCCGAGTGCGGCGTTTCGCCCATGATCCTGATCGCGCCGGGCTTCACGCACCAACGGCCGATCGGCGTGAGCGGCCACACCGTCACCAACGCGGGCACCAGCGACTACACCGAGGCGACGGTCACGTTCGCCGGTGGTGGCGCCGGCGCGGTCCTGCCGCAGGCCAAGGTGCTCATCGTCAACGGCAAGGTCACCGGCCTTGAGTTCTCCTCGCTCGGCTACGGCATGACCGCAGCGGTCACCGCGACGATCGACGGCGATGGCGAGGGCGCGGCCGTGACGATCCAGACCGGGGCGTCCGCGAATCCGGTGGTCAATGAGATGTTGGCCCTGGCCGATGCCATGAAGGCGCATATCCTGGCCGATGGTCCCTCGACCACGGATGCCGCCGCGTTCGCATACCGCGCTGACTATGGCTCCCGTCGCGTGTTCGTCATCGACCCGACCGTGTCCGGCTGGTCGGTGAAGACCAGCACCTACTCATTGGAGCGCGCTTCGGCTCGCGTCGCCGGCCTGATCTCGCGCGTCGATAACGACACCGGCTTCTGGGAGTCGCCGTCGAACAAGGAGGTCTACGGCATGGCCGGTCTCGGTCGGCCGATCGACTACGCCTACGGCGACAAGAACAGCCGTGCGAACATCCTCAACGAAAGCCAGATCGCGACGTTCATCCGCGACGACGGCTGGTACCTGTGGGGCAACCGCACTTGTTCGGCGGATGAGAAGTTCGCCTTCCTATCCGTGTCCCGCACGGCCGACATGATCGACATCTCGATCGCCAAGGCGCACCGCTGGGCGGTCGATCGCTCGATCACCAAGCAGTATCTCGACGACGTGGTGGCGTCCGTGAACGCGTACATGCGGCAGTTGAGGACAAAGGGCGCGATTCTCGGCGGTCAGTGCTGGGTCGATCCCGAGTTCAACACCGAGGCGGACATCACCGAAGGTCATGTGACGTTCTCGTATGACTTCACCCCGCCGTATCCGGCCGAGCGCGTGACCTTCCGGTCGCATCTCGTCTCCGACTACATCCGCAACCTCTTCGCATAACGGGGGAAAGAGATGATCCCGCGCGTACTCCGCAACTTCAACAGCTTCGTGAATGGGGTCGGCTATGCCGGCCGCATTTCCGAAGTCGAGCTTCCCGAACTCAACATCAAGACCGAGGAGTATCGGGCCGGCGGCATGGATGCACCCGCCGAACTCGACCTGGGCATGGAGGTCATGACCGCCAAGTTCACGTTCGGCGAATACAACACGCAGATTCTCGGCCTGTTCGGCAACATGGACGGCAACGCCTCGCGCGTGCAGCTCCGTGGCGCCCTTCAGCGCGACGGCGAGACGGCCGTTGCGATGATCGTCGATCTGCATGGCGGCTTCAAGTCGAACACGCTCAACACTTGGAAGGCGGGCGACTTGACGCAGAACGAAGCCACGATGACCCTTCGCTATCTGAAGATTCAGATCGGCGACACCGTCGCGGTCGAAATCGACGTGGACAACATGATCAGGCTGGTCAACGGCGTGGATCAGTTGGCTTCGATCCGCACCGCTATGGGCATGTAATCACCAACCGGCCGGTTCGCCATTGCGGACCGGCCACTACTCGAAGCGGGAGACTACCGACTATGACTGATGAAGTGAAAGAGCCGGACATGCGGCTGACCGCCGATGTCGAACTGAAATTCCCCGTGACCGTGGACGCGGTGGCCTACAAGAAGCTGACCATGCGCCGGCCGAAGACCAAGGACTCGATCAAGGCCGCAAAGTTCAAGGGGCACGATGCCGACAAGGGCATCCTCCTCCTGGCCGATCTCTGCGGCGTCGCGCCGAACGTGATCGAAGAGCTTGACGAGTTCGACGCGAAGAAGCTCGGCGATCAGCTTGAGGCTTTTCGTGGGGGTCAGTCGAACTAATCGATCTCCGCAAGGCGATCCTGACGCTCATCCGGCTGACCAAAGGCGGCGTCTCAATCAGCGAAGTCGAAGAAATGATGCTCTCCGACTTCTATGAATGGCTCGAAGCCGCCACGGAGCTTCAGGCTGATATCAACAAGGCGATGAAGGCAAAGTAAGATGGCGACCGGCTTCTCCGTATTCGTCAATATCGGGGGCAAGGTCAGTCCCAGCCTCAACGCCGCAGTGAACGCAGCGAAGTCGCAGGTCAATGGCCTTGCGGCTTCGCTCGCCGCCGCCTCCAAGAGCTTCAGTGCTCCGTTCGTGGCGGTCAATAAGCACCTCGATGCGACCGCCAAGCGGATGGCTACCGTCCAGCGCGCCGGCCGCAATGCGACCTTGGGCGTGACCGCGCCGGTCGGCCTGATGGCGATCAGCGCCATCAAGGCGGCAAACGAGCGCGCCAAGGCGATCAATGTGCTCGATGCGGTCGGCCTCGATGACTACGGCGCCGATCAGGAAAAGGAGCGCGCCGCTGCGCGGGACGACATCGTCAAGTTTGCCGACACGCTCTCGAAGAAGTATGGCGACGCTACTGAAATTCTGAAGACCTTCAACGAACTGCTCAAGGCGGGCTTCAGCGCGCCAGCGGCGAAGGGCTCAATCGAGACCGTGTTGCAGGGCGCAGCCGGCGCCGAAGACATGAGCGGCGCGGAGCTTGGCGGCTATGTCACCAAGCTCGCGACGCAATTCCGGCTTGGGATGAAGTCCACGGAGGATGCGGCAGCGAGCACCCAGCGCATCGTTGACGCGCTGGTGTACGGCGCGCTGAAGACGAGCGCCAGCACGAAGGATATGGCGCAGTCATTCAAATACGTCGGCGCGGCAGCGGCGGCGGCCGGTCAGTCGGTCGAGAAGACGAACGCGCTCGTTATCTCGTTGGCGAAGGGCGGCTTCGTCAATTCAGAGTCGGGCGTCGCACTTCGGTCCGCATACGTCCGTCTCGTGAAACCCACAAAGGGCGGTCGCGCCGCGATGGCAAAGCTGGGGCTGAATTATTCGGACTATGTGTCGCAAGGCAACCGGACCGGCGCGGGCATCAGTGCGGGCCTTTCCGCGCAGGGGTACGACATCGAGCCGAAGCTGATCGACAAGGCACTCGCGAGCAATAAAGGGGTGCCCGAGAAGCAGCGCAAGGCGATCTATGACGCGATCGTCACGAAGCTCGGCGCGACCAAGGCGGAAGACCTCAAGACCATCATGGAAGCCGTCGATGATAGCTTCACGGCGTCCGGCAATGAGATTGACCTCATCAAGCTCCTGAAGGACTTGAAGGCGAAGGGCGCCGGCCAAGGCGAGTTGGCCGCGATCTTCGAGGGTCGCCAGTCCGTCCGCATGATGGCGTCCATGATGCAGAATCTCGACGACATCCTGAAGGACGTGGAGGGCTACTCGAAGGGCTACACGCAGAAGGTCTTTAAGCGGCTCTTCGTGGGGCTGCCGGCGCAGATCACCGAGCTTGACGCCTCTTACAAGATGCTCCGCAACACGCTCACCGAGCTTGTCATGCCGGACGTTCTTAAGGGCATGAAGTGGCTTGAGCAGTCGATGATCAGGTTGCGGGAGGCAAATCCCGCCTTGCTCAAGACCGGCATCTATTTGACCGCCGCTGCGGCAGCGGCCGGGCCGCTGATGTTCGCGCTCGGCGCTCTCGGCCGCGTTGGCTTGGTCGGCTTGAAGGGACTCAACATGGTGACCCTCGGCCTGCTCGTGCCGTTCCGGCTGCTCGGGACCGTGCTGCTTTGGGTGGCGCGCGGCCTATTGCTGCTCCCGGCGCGCGCCGCAGCGGCAGCCATCGGCCTGCGCATGCTCACCGCGCTCGGCGCTGGCACGACGCTGTCTGCGCTCGCGATGAGCCTTGTGCGGCTTGCGGCGGCCCCGTTCTTGCTGATCGCTTCGGGCATCCGCGCCGTTGCACTCGCCATGGTCTCGCTTGTCGCGAATCCGGTCGGCCTGATCATCGCCGGCCTGGTGGTCGGGCTCACTGCGCTCGGTGTGTGGGTGTCGAACAATTGGGAAGGGATCAAGTCGTTCTTCGCCGGCTTCGGTGAGGGTTTCATGAAGGGTCTCGGCCCTGCGGGAGACTCCGTCAAGCAGCTCTCGGACGGCCTCGCCAGCGCGTTTAAATGGGTATCTGACATGCTCGGCCCCCTCGACGCGAGCAACGCGAAGTGGCGCGAGTGGGGGACAACGGTCGGCGGCATCGCGGCGGACGGCGTCAACACGGTGATCTCTGCGATCGAGAAGCTGATCGGATTGGTCGGGAGCGCGATCGACAAGTTCGTCAGCCTGGGGAGGGCTATCGGGAACGCCTTCAAGGGCGCTTGGGGCAGCGGCATCGAAGGCGGCGCGCCTGCGCCTGCGCCGCCGGTGGCCGGCGCTCGCGCGCTGGGCGGTCCGGTGAGCTACGGCAAGCCGTATCTGGTCGGTGAGCGCGGCCCCGAGCTTTTCGTGCCCGGCGCGACCGGCCGTATCGAGACGAACAGCATGCTTCGCCGGCTCAATGCCAGCGGCGCGGCTGCGGTCGCTTCATCGTCGTCGAGCGGGGGCGGAATCGTCTCGAACTCCAATCGTGTGGAGATCAACATGGCCGTGAACGGCGGCGATCCGGCCGAGGTTCGTCGCGTCGCCGAAGAGGCGGTCTATGTCGCGCTCGCACGGATCGAGTCCGAGCAGCGCGGACTCCTGAGTGATTGATCATGCAGAGCACAGTCCTCCTTGCGCTAGGCTCCTATCGCTTCTCCGTGACCACAGGAGCCTATCAGAAGTTCGAGCGCACGACCGCTTGGCGGTGGCCTGCGACGGAGCGGATCGGCGTGGCACCGGCGAAGCAGTACGTCGGACCCGGCGAGGATGAGATCAGCATCGAAGGCACGATCTATCCGCACTATCGCGGCGGGCTTCGGCAGATCGACCAGATGCGCGCCCAGGCCGGTCTCGGGCAGCCGTTGCCGCTTATCACCGGCTTTGGCCGGTTTCTCGGGAATTGGTGCATCGAGAAGATCAAGGAGAACCAAGACTACCTGATGTCGGACGGTGCGCCCCGCAAAATCGAGTTCACAATCGACCTGGGGGCTTACTCCTGATGGCTGAGACCTACACTACGCAAGAGGGCGACACGGTGGACCTGATCGCCTGGAACCGGTTCGGCGTCACGCACGGCGCGACCGAAGCGATCCTGCGCGCGAACCCCGGCCTCGCTGCCGCCGGCACGAAGCTCCCGGAGGGGCTGACGGTGACGATCCCGGCATTCACCCCGAAGAAGGTCACCGCAGCCGCGAGGATTTGGTCGTGACGCCTGCCGCCCGCATCGTCCTTGACGGGAAGGACATCACCGCGAATCTGATCCCGGCTCCCTTCGGGCTGCCGTTGGAAGGCGGCGGTCGCGTCATCGCGGGCGGACTCGGTAGCAATTGTCCGTTGATCTCGCTGACCATTCAGGATCACGAGGCCAAGAAGTCCGACTCCTGCGAACTGGAACTCGATAATCGGGAATACATCCCGTCGCCGGGGAAGGGCTCGAAGCTGGAAGTTTGGCTCGGCTTCGTCGAGACCGGCGTCAACTACATGGGCCTCTATCAGATCGATTCGTGGACGAAGAAGGGGCGGCCGAAGATCATGACCGTGTCGGCCAAGGCCGCCGGCCTGACGACCGAGATCAAGGCTCCGAAGTCGCGCTCCTATCACGAGAAGAGCGTGGAGGAGATCGTGCAGTACATCGCCGGGCGCAATGGCCTGCGGGCGATCGTTGCCGGCGAACTCGGCAGCCTGAAGCCGGGTCACCTAGATCAGTCCAACGAGTCCGACTTGAACTTCCTCACACGGCTCGCCGGCCGGATTGGTGGCAACTTCAAACTGGCGAACGGGACGGTCATCATGAACAAAGCGGGCTCGGGCCTGCTTCCCGGCGGCGACGCGGCCCCGACATTCGTGCTGATCGAGACCGGACAGACTGAATGGGATTGCACCGGCTCAACGCGCGGTGACTACAACTCCGTCGAGGCAGCGTGGCACAACGTCAAGAAGGGCGAGCGCGAGTGGGTACAGGCCAGCGGTGGCGGCGGCAGCGGGCCGAAGCATCGCGTCCGTAAGCTGTTCAAGACGAAGGAGGAGGCCGAGGCGCAGGCCAAGGCCACGAAGGGCGCGCTCGCTCGTGGCAAGAAAATCTTCGGCGCCGGCTTCCCCGGCCGCACCGAGATGTTCGCCGGGGCAGGGATCACGGCAACCGGCTTCGATCCCGACTGCGACGGCAGCTACACCATCAAGTCGGCGACGCACACACTCAACAGTTCGGGCCTTAAGACCCGCATTTCCTGCGAGACCGCAGGCGAAGGCGACGGCGATACGTGGGGCGGTGGCGGCGGCGAGGAGTAGGCGAGGGCTACTAAAACGGTCCCGTCAAACGCGAAACGATTAGCGATGATGCTCTTAACAAAAGAGGTTCATCGTGACGATCAAGATCGACGCCGCTTCCATCAAGCAGATTTTCCCGCGCGCGCCGCAAGAGGTGATCGATGCGTTCGCCTCGAAGCAGGCTGCGCTCGACGCGGCGGGTGTCACGCATACCCGCACGCGGCTGACCGACTTCTTCGCGAACATCGATCATGAGTGCGCCGGCTTCGCGCTGAAGGGCCTCACCGAGAATATCAACTACACCGCTGAGCGCATGGCGGCGGTGTGGCCGAACCGCTTCAAGAACGCCGCCGCCGTCGTTGCGAAGTATGGCTCCGCTCCCGGTTGGCAGAAGCGCGCGTTCGACGACATCTACGGCAATCGGATGGGCAACCGCCCCGGCACGCACGATGGCTCGACGTACATCGGGCGCGGTGGTCCGCAGTGGACCGGGCGCGATGGCTACGCGGCGCTCGCGCAGCGCACGGGCCTTCCCGCCGTCGAGACGCCGGATGTCGCGACCAATCTCGACAAGCAGCCCGAAGTCTGCGCCGCGTTTTGGGCGTGGAAGAACCTCAACCCGAAGGCGGATGTTGGCGACTTCACCGGGCTCGTGAAGATTTGGAATGGCGGCACGAATGGCCTCGCCGAGCGCAAGGCCAACGCGGCTCGTATCGCGCCTATCGTCGCTCGCATGGAAGGCTCGCCGCCGACCGCAACGCCTCCCGCTGATGTCTACGCGGCGGCGACGCGGAAGGAGCGCGCAGGCGTGGCCGCCGCCGCAGCGGCAACCGTCACGACGAGCGTCGGCGCCACTTCGCCGCAGCCGGCCCTTCCGAAGGTCGCGTCCGTCGTCGGCATCGGGTTCGGAATCGTCGCGATGGTCGCGGCGATTGTTTTGATCGCACGGAAGAAGCAGGCCGTGCTTGCTAACTGGTTTTAGGAGAGCAGCTATGTTCTACGTCGTTCTCGCACTGACCGTCGTCACCGCGTTCGCGGTAGCCTACGTCTTCCTGATCCGGCCGTTCCTTCATTCGGTCCAGAAGCTGAAGGCTTTCTTTGATGACGCCGATACCTTTTGGGGGAAGGTGTGGGCTCTCGTCTATCGGTCGGCCACTGTCGCATGGTCATACGCCATGCTGGTTTTCGGCACGCTTTTCAATCAGCTTGACACCATCGCGGGCGCGCTTGGCGACCCCGACCTCAAGACGCAGGTCTCGAACTTCTTTTCCGCTGACCCGAAGGTCCTTGGATGGTTCCTGATGGGCGCCGCCGCTGTGACTCTCGCCGCTCGCCTCCGGTCAATCGCCAAGTCGGTCTAGGGCGCCGGCTCGTGTCGGGAGCCTCGACTCCCGCCGATCTCTTCGGAAGGACAAGCTATGCTCGCTGCGCTTTTTACTGGCCCGATCATCTCCGCGTTGGTCAACTCGATCTTCGGCAACATCACGCAGGCGTTCACGGCGTATCTCAACAAAGAGATCAGCGAAGCGCAACTGAAGGAACAGCTCCAGGCGGCCATGCTGTCGGCCTTCGCCCAGGTGGAGAAGGACTACGCGGCGTCCCTGACGCAGACGTTCCAAAGCTTCATGCAGGCGGCGGCGCAGTCGAAGCTTATGCAAGCGGTGTGGGCGTCGGTCGCATTGTCCCAGCTTATCGTTTTGATCTGGCATCAGATCGGCATCCCCGCAGTGAGCTTCTTCCTCGGCGTTCGTTATCCGTCGTCCGGTGCGACTGTTGATTGGGCCTATGCACTCGTCATGTTCTGCCTTGGGGGCGGCGCTATCTCGATGCGGTTTGGCCCCGGCAGCAACTCCATCAGTTCGCAAATCAAGACCCTCACCGGGAAGTAACGCCAGTGATCACGATCCCGGAATGGGCCATCGGCATCCTCGGCACCCTGGTCGGTGGCGTGATCGGCCTGCTAATTCGCAACGCGGTGTCGCATACGAAGAACGAAGCGTCCGCGAAGGCAGGGCAGGCAATCGCCAATGAAGCGAAGGCCGCCGCAGCCGAAGCCCACCGGCTTGCGGCTGCGCTTGAACGCGAACTCGCGCAGTTCCGCGAGAAGGTCGCCGAGGAATACGCGACCATCCAACTGATCGACCGGATCGAAGAGCGTCTGGTCGGAGCGTTGGATCGTATCGGCGCGCGCTTCGATCAGTTCCTATTGACTCAGGGCGGAAAGCAAAAGTGATCTCGGACAAGCAGAAGAAGGAAGCCGTCGAGGCGTGTCTGCGCGAGGGCTTCGAGCCGTGGCGCTCGAAGGTGCGTGGCAAGGGTTCGGCTGTTCTCGAAGCCGGGCGCCGGCTGAAGCTCAATCGCAACGCGCTCACCGATTGGTGCCGTGCCCAAGCGGCGCTCGCCTCCGATGGCAAGAAGAACTTCCTGCCAAACTGGAAGTTCTATGTCGCGCCGGTGCCGGCGAACGACAATACGCCAGTGGGCCGCCGCGAGCTTCACGATAGCGCCTATTGGCGCACGCGGGCACACGCGATGGAGAAGGAGTTGGCGGCCATCGAGAAGCTTCTGGAAGAGGTCGGAGGCATCCGCAGTCTCGACGTACCGAAGCCGGAATGGCTCCTGAAGCACGGCACCGGCAAGCGCAACCGCTCCGTGCTCTCGATGCTCTTCACCGATCTGCACATGGGCGAGGTCATCGACCCCGACGAGATCATGGGCCTCAACGCCTTCAACCCGGCGATCGCCGAGCGCCGGGTTCAGCGGTTTTTCCAGGCGGCGTGCGAGATCGGTCCGCGCTGGGCGGCCGATACCAAGGTCGAAGGTATGCTGCTCAACCTCGGCGGCGATCTGATCTCGGGCGACATCCACGAAGAGCTTCGCATCACCAACGGGCTCACGTCGCACGAGCAGGTTCGTGCGGTCGTGTCGATCCTGATCGCGGGCATCAAGTTGCTGCTCAAGGTCTACCGGCGCATCCACGTCACCTCGGTTCCGGGGAATCATGCCCGGACTACGTTCAAGCCGACCGCCAAGCTGTACTCGAAGCTGTCCTATGACACGCTCATTGCTCAGATGGTCGCAGACGCCTTTGCCGGCGACGCACGCGTGACTTTCCAGATCACGCCGTCCAACGATGCCATCATCCCGGTGCTGGGCTATACGGCCTTCCTAACGCACGGTGACAAGATGGGCACCGGCGGCGGCCAAGGCTTTGCCGGTCCGCTCCTTCCGATCGTGCGCGGCACGAAGAAGGTTGAAGCCCAGCAAGCCAGGGCGCAGCGTCGGCCGGACATCATTATGCACGGCCACTATCACCACTCGGCCAATCCCGGCCCGGTGTTCTCGAACGGCGCGTTCCCCGGCTACAGCGAATACGGCAACGGCCTGCGTGCTTCGCTCGAACTGCCGCAGCAATGGCTCTTCCTGATTCATGAGACCTGGGGCGTCCGCGAGCGGGCCGAGATCAAGCTGGAAACCCCGGCGATCCCGGCACGGCCGGCAAGCTCGATGCCGAAGGAGATGGCAGCATGAAGGGGGCCGTCATCTCGGCGGCCGCCGCATTACCAAGGCTCGAAATAGCCCTCGCCGTTGTTCTGGATGTATTTGAGGCTCCAGGCTTTCTCTAGGTCGGTCGAGCGACAGTCGAGCCGTGCGATGTGGCCGCGTTCGTTTTCGCCCACAAATGTCAGGCTCATCGGCCATGGACAGTTGAGCCCGGCCTGGGCCACCCTTTGCCGCACGGCGTTTTGCAGCGGCTTGTCCAGGGTGAGATCCTTGCCTTCGAGCGCGAGGGCAGGGGTGCACAACAGCGCGGCTACGATCGCGATGGCAGTTCGCATAATCAAATCCCTTCGAAGACGATGCCTCGCGTCAAATTTACGCGGAGCAGAGGAGGCGGGCCTCTATCGATAGTCTAGTCCGACGCGACCTGCGTCTGATTCATCCAAAGGCAGGCGGACTTGCCCTTGGCGCGAACGCAGGCGAGCCCGTTCGCGGACAGGTCTTCGACGACGATTTGGCTGCCTTCGGACAATAGGATGCAGCCTTTCGATACGGCGTACCTCATCCCCTGGGAAGGGTCGCTCTGACCGAGGCTCATGACCTTCCTCACGATCTCGACGCTCGGGCAGGCCAGCGCGTCATCATCCTTGATGTGACCGGGTTTTCCGATCTCGGGGACGGCGCTCGCGGAGGCGATCCCGGCAGCCAGGGCGACGACGGTAAGGGCTACTCGAATGGGCATGTAACGGGTCTCCTAGTCGGTATTGTGCTGTCATTCGCCGCTCAGGCGGCCCCGATTTGGAGCACAGTTGTGAAGATGTAAATACCTCCCGAGTTGATGGAACGTTTGATCTTTGAGACCCGAGAACCCGCACCCTTGTCGAGCAGGCGCCAAGCTTAACGCTTCGGCCATCATCAACACGAAAATGGGCGGTGTTCTCGGGGCTCATTGGCACCGGGAAGAGATCGGAAATCCTTTCACGCGGGCTGGACTCTTTGTTCTGTTTTTGTTCTAGTGCGCCTCACTCCTAATTTGAGGGTGAGAGGATGCCGGACATTGACGAAATCCGCGCAGAGATCGAGCGTGCGCGTAAGAATGTCGGCCGGATGCGCCGTGACATTCTCGCGCTTCAGAAGGCCGGAAGGCCAACGGCGGCCACGGAGGTTGATCTGCAAAGGCTGCTCGATCGGATCGATACGTTATGCGAGCAGCGCGATAGGCTAAAAGCCACCCTTCCGAATCCGATGCATGGAAAGGTGCTTGGTGGTCGCTCATGGTGAAGGTGACGCCATTCCGATGGTTTGACACTGACCCGCACACCACGCCTTTTCTCCGCGCGCTGGACACGTTGCGACGTGAGGCGACGAGGGAAGCTGGGTGTTACCATCATGTACAGGCGATAATCATCGCGATTGACCAGTACGCGGAGGGCGCAACTGGCAATCGGGCTTACTTCATGACACCGCCGACTGAGCTAAATTCGAGACCAGAAACAAAATGAGATCACCTTATGAGCGCCGGCTTGAGCGGGAAGCTTTGGTCGCTGGGCTTCTAATTGGCGCTTGGTGCTTGTGGCGTCTCGGCCGCTGGCTGCTTTGGTGATCCACACCGCGCTTCGTGTGGTCGCGCATCTCAAAGAGCGGCATTGTTCCGTGGAAACCGGAGCTGGCCTCAATTGGTTATTGACAAACACGATCGATGTCCGCATTATGCGGACATGGCTGAGCGGATAGTCCCCGGCCGATTGAGAGGCAGAGCCCCAATGACGGACGTTACGACGATGGATCAACAAGAGCAGATCGCACGCATCGAGCGCGCTCAAGAAGAGGTCCGCAAATTCGTCGCCGAGCAGCACAAGCTCACTGCGGAGGCGCGGAAGCTGACCCGCGACGCCGCGCTCGCGCCGTGGCAACTGGTCGTCACGGCAATGACCGCCGGTGCTGCACTGTTCGGTGCGGGTGCGGCCTTCACAAAGTTGCTCGGGCCATGACCGGAGCGCGTCTAATCGAATGTCTGGCCTCGCTGCGGTGGACGCAGCGGGGCCTCGCCGCGATCCTCGAATGCGATGATCGCCTAGTTCGCCGATGGGCATCGGATCAGGCGGACATCCCGGCCAGCGTTGCAGCATGGCTTGAGACCTTGGCGGAGGCGCACGATGCGCTTCCGCCGCCAGTCGGATGGAAGCGACGACAATCTGCTTAAGGCCCACTCGGGTGCTCCCGGCGGGTGTTGCTGTTCGCTAGTTGCTACGAAGGTTGCGCCGATCTTTTGAGTATCCGATCGCAAACGCGATCAGAAATATAATCGAAATGCCAGTCAGCATCTGAGCAACGTTCTCGATGATGCCATCGCCAACCCATGGTGCGTATCTATTGCCGCGCCACTCAAGCAGTATGTCAGCTAGCACGTATGCTATGCCGACGAGTAATCCACCAAGTCCCCACCGCCACTTCGCAGACATGACGACCCCCAAAGTCGAACTAGTTACCGATTTCAGAACTTAGATGAGTCGGGACCAAATACAGAGGGCCGCTTAATCCTTGGGAACGTGCCGAGAACAGACTGCACGGATTTTGCACGGAAATGCACGGATGTTCTTACCCCGTTCGGCCCTTTTGTGCCCCCGTGTGCCCTGACGTATATAAAGGCCACCGAGATTTTTGCAGCGATGTCAGAGGGTTCGATGGTGGGCGCACAAGGGATCGAACCTTGGACCTCTCCCGTGTGAAGGGAACGCTCTCCCGCTGAGCTATGCGCCCGGATTCCGGTCGAGACGACACGCAAAGCGGTCCCGGTCCGAAGGTCTCCGTCGGAGAGCGCGATTTACGAAGCCGCGGCCCCCGGTGTCAAGGTTTTGCGCGGGGCTTCGAGCCAAAAAGGCGGGTGCGGCCGGCCGGTCTTGGGACGGGACCAGCGCCAGACCCTTCCAATGTGGCGTGAGCAGCCGGTGGGAGAGTGATCTTCCCTGAAAACCGCCCGATCAAGCCCCGATCTGGCGGGCGCGCGAGGCGTGCGACTGCAGTGCGCGGATGCGCTCGGCGAGCGTGCCGCCTTGACCATTCCCTTGGCCATTCGCCTGAGCTCCCATCGGCGTCACGTCGTTGGCATTGGCCGGGCGGGCCGGGGCGGGTTCGGCTGCCAGCATGGCCTCGATCGTCGAGTTTGGTCCTTCGATCTGCATCGCGAGCTTGGCGACCTCGGCGGCGATGTCGTTGATTCGCTCGCGGAGCAGCGCGTTCTCCATGCGCTCCTGAGCCCAGGCGCTCTCGGCCTGCTGCTGGATCTGGTGGAGCTCGCGCTGCAGCTTGCCGCGCTCGTCGCGGGCAAGCCGGAGCTGCTCTTCGACCGCGGCCTTCTCGCTGCGCAGCTTCTCGAGCGCCGAAGATTTGCCTCCGCTGAAGCCTTCGACCTCCTCGCGCAGCTCCTTCAATGTCCGCTCGGCGGCGTCATTGGCCTGCCGGAGCTGGTTGTTCTCGAACTCGCGTTCGGCAAGCAGCTTGCCTTGAGTGGCGAGCCGTCCCTCGAGATCGGCGACCCGGCCGGACAGCATCTCGGCCTCCTTGACCTGGACGATCAGCTGGCGATCGAGATCGCTAACACGCTGGCTGAGATTCTCGACCCGGCTGCGCGCATCGGTCAGCTCGCGCGTGGCGGTCTCCGAGGCACTGCGCTCCTGGGTGAGGCGGCTCTGCGTGCTGCTGACGTCCCGTTCGGCCTCGCCGACGCGGGCCTTCAATTCCTCGATCTGGGTGCGCACCGTCACCAGCTCGACCTGCCGGTTGTCGGCCAGCATCGCGCGGTCGTTCAGCTCGGTCGAAAGCCTGGTCAGCTCGTTCTGCTTCTCTTTCAGCGCCTGCTCGGCCGCGCGGAGCGCCTCGGTCTTGGCGGCGAATTCCTCCTCGGTGGCGCGCAGTTGATCCTTCAGCGCCTTCTCGCGGGCCTCCAGGGCGAAGATCGCGGCGTTCTTCTCGCCGAGCTCGATCTTCATCCGGTTGATCGCATCGGTCTTCTTGCCGAGCTCGGCCAGCTGGCTTGTGGTCTTGCTCTTGAGCGTTTCAACGCTCATCTCGAGCCGGCGTGCCGACATCGCGAACTCGGCACGAAGCTGATCCTTGTCTGCCTGGATCTCCGCCATCGACAGCGGCGTCGCGGCCTCCAGGCGGCGCGTGGTCAGCCGCACCGCCCGATTGTGCACGAGCGGCACGATCATCAGCGCACACAGCATCGCGACCAGAAAACCGATCGCAAAATACATGAGCGGCTCGACCATACGCGCGACTCCCGTTGGCTTAGAGCATGATCCGGAAAAGTGGAGACCGGTTTTCCGAAAAGATCATGCTCAATCTAGGGGAATCACATTGCCATGCCCGCGGGCATGAAAGAAAGCCTCAAGCCGCACTAAGCTTGATCGGACGGCCTGCTGTGTCGGGCGGGTATCAGAACGGGTTCCAGGTGGCGCTCGGCGTGTACTTCAAATAGCCGACGTTGGCGCCCAGCCTCAGACCGATGCCGGAGCGGATCGGCACCAGCACGATATTGTTGGCGGTGAGCGCGGTCATGCCGAAGCCGCCGACGATGTAGGCCGAGCCGTCGATGCCGACGAAGCGCTGGTAGATCGCGCTGGTCGAGGGCAGGTTGTAGACCAGCGTCATTGTGCGGGCGCCGTCGCCGCCCCAGTCGAAGCCGACCGACGGCCCCTGCCAGTAGACGCGCAGATCGCCGGCGTTCTTAGTGTACAGGGTTCCTTCGCCATAGCGCAGCCCGGCGACGAACGCGCCCGAACCTTCCTCGCCGAGAACATAGCCGTTCGGCAGGCCCCATTGGCTGACCGCGCGCTCGATCACCGAGGCGAGGCCGCGCGAGACGTTGCCGAAGAAGCGGTGGCCGGCGTTGACCAGCTCGTCCGTGCCAAATGTGTCAGGGCTCGGCGCGCGTTGCGGCGGCGGCAGGTTGGGCGGCGGAGCCTGCTGCGCGGCCACCGACGCGGTCAGGCCGAAAAAGGCCGCGAGCGTCATTGCGGCGAGGCGTGAGGCGAAAGTCATGGAAAAGTCCCCTGCTATCGAAGTTCCGACCACTGCTTAACCTAACGCCAACCATGAGCAGCGACTGTCGGAGAGGGGGCATGCCCCATCGACTCTCATGTTATCGGCATCAACTATGACGGCACAACGGCAACAACAAAACCATGGAGGGCATTGGCCGCTGTTTCGTCGCGGAATTGCCCTGTTTACGCTGCTTGCCGGCCTCATAGCGCAAGATCTTGCGGGGCACGCCGCCATTACCGAACGGATCGTGACTGATCGTTTCTCGGGGCTCGCCATCGGCGGTTTCGATCCGGTCGCCTATTTCGTCGACAGCAAGGCGGTCATGGGGCTCGAGGATTTCGAGGCTTGGCAGGGTGGGGTGGTCTGGCGCTTCCATAACGAAGGCAACCGCGCCTCCTTCCTGGCTCATCCGGAAATCTACGGCCCGCAATTCGGTGGCTACGATCCGGTCGACGTCGCACGCGGGGTGACTGTGGCAGGCAACCCGCGCCTCTGGATGATCGCCGGCGAGCGGCTGTTCCTGTTCAGCCGCGAGGCAAGCCGCGAGGCCTTTGCCGCCAATCCCGAACGCTACGTGCAGCGCGCCAACGCGCGCTGGCAGACCCTGCAGCAGGAGCTGTCGCGCTGATCGCGTCCACTCTAACCGGCCTCACAGCACCGGTGCAGCCACCGACGGATCACCCCAGGCGATGAACGATGGCACAATGAAGCCGTCGCGGCGCTCGCCGAAGCGCAAGCACGCGCCGGTCTCGTCGGTGACCTTGCCGCCGGCGGCCGTCACCACCGCCTGTCCGGCCGCGATGTCCCATTCCGAGGTTGGCGCCAGCCGCGGATAGATATCGGCTGCACCTTCCGCCAGCCTGCCGAACTTGACCGCGGAGCCGAGCGGCAGCCGGATGGCGCCCGGCCGGCCCTGGATGAAGGCCTCGGTGCGCGCATCGCCATGCGAGCGGCTCACCGCCGCAACCCAGGACTCGCCGGCCTTCGGCATCTGCCGGGTCTGGATCGGTTGCGCGGTGCCAAGGCCGGCCTCACCGATCGCCAGCCGCTCGGCGCCGCGCCCGACGATGCCGCGCCACACGAGGTCAATCGCCGGTGCGCAGATGATGCCGAGCAGCGGCGTGCCGTCCGTCACCAGCGCGAGATTGACAGTGTATTCGCCGCGGCCGGCGACGAATTCCTTGGTGCCGTCGAGCGGATCGATCAGGAAGAAGCTGCCGCGATAGGGCGCGGCGGCAGGCTTCGCGCGCTCCTCGGACAGGATCGCGATGTCGGGCGCGATGCTGGCAAGGCCATCATGGATGACACGGTCGGCGGCGAGGTCGGCTTCGGTCACCGGCGAGCCGTCGGACTTGTCCATCACGGCCATCGCACGGCGGTTGACGGCAAGGATGGCGCGTCCGGCCTGCACGACGAGCTCGGTCAGGGGCTCTATCAGGGCGGCGGCGGCAGTGGCGTCGATCCCGTGAGCCGAAGGGGCAGCCTGCGTCATCTGCAGCGTCCGTGTGCTGCGGCTCGGATGATCTCTCGGTGAATCCTGCGGATAGCCGTCATGGCGCTTGCCTTCTTTTGCCTGCATGTTGCCAATGTGGCGCCGCTTTAGCCGCAATCGGCGGGTTTGTCGCGGCCTTCATCCCAGGGCGACATCGCCGGTCTTTTCCGGCCCGGTCTCCAGCTTGGTGGCGGCCGCTGCTTTCGCAGTGTATCAAGCCCAGAAAGCACGTATGATTCGCATTCGCCCCAGATCTGGGATTTCCAGGAACACCGAATGTCCGACACGTCGTCTCCAGCTATCTCGTCTGCAGGTCTTGCATCCTCGTCAGCGGCGCCGGGTCCCGCACCCGACAAGCTCGAGCTGGCCGCGCTGCTCTGTTCCAAGGTTTGCCATGATCTCATCAGTCCGGTCGGCGCGATCGTCAACGGGCTCGAGGTGCTCGACGACAATCCGAAACCCGAGGACCGCGATTTCGCGCTGGAGCTGATCCGCAAGAGCGCCAAGACCGCGTCCGCCCGGCTGCAGTTCTGCCGCCTGGCTTTTGGCGCGGCGGGCTCCTCCGGCGCCCAGATCGACCTTGGCGATGCGCAGACCATGGCGCGCGGCCATATCGAGGATGCCAAAACCTCGATCGAGTGGAATCTGCCGCGGCTGCTGCTGCCGAAGAACCGGGTGAAGCTGCTGCTCAACATGCTGGTGATCGCGCAGCAGACGATACCGCGCGGCGGTCGGCTGACGGTCGATCCGGTCGGCGAGGGCGAGACGATGAGCTTCAAGGTCAGTGCGACCGGGCTCAACGCGCGGCTGCCGCAGAACATCGTCACGATGCTGGGCTCGGCCCATGAAGGGCCGATCGATGCCCATGCGGTCCAGCCTTACTACACGAGCCTGCTCGCGGAGTCCTGCGGCCTGAAGGTATCGCTTGCCGCCGAAGGGGATGCGATGGTCGTCTCTGCGTCCTGATATCGCAGGCACCGGCGCCGACCGCGCGCGTCGGGCCGCAAATAGCGGCATTTTGCGCGGCAAACAGCGGCGCCGCTGCGCCTCATGGTTAACCGGAGGTTGCCAAAGTGGCCCCGGTTTTCAAGCGCGCATCTTATCTCTTTGTTGAGTCCGTTCTTTTCCGCTTACTCAACCAATATTAAACGCTTTGCGTCGAAACTGGCCGCGCTTTGAGGGCGCGTCATGTCGCGTGCCGTTGCGTGCGAAGGCCTGTTTCATGGATGATCTGTTGCGTGAGTTTCTGACGGAGACCAGCGAGAGCCTGGACACCGTCGACAATCAGCTCGTTCGGTTCGAGCAGGAGCCGAACAACGCCAAGATTTTGGACAACATCTTCCGCCTGGTGCACACCATCAAGGGGACCTGCGGCTTCCTCGGCCTGCCGCGGCTCGAAGCGCTGGCGCACGCCGCCGAAACGCTGATGGGCAAATTCCGCGACGGCATGCCGGTGACCGGCGAGGCCGTCACGCTGATCCTCACCACGATCGACCGCATCAAGGACATTCTCGGCCAGCTCGAAGCGACCGAAGCCGAGCCCGAGGGCGCCGATCGCGACCTGATCGACGAGCTCGAAGCCATGGTCGAGCGCGGCATGGCGGCCATGGCGGCAGGCGCGCCTGTGGCAGCGCCGGCGCCCGCACCGGCGGCACCTGTTGCCGCGGCTCCTGCGCCCAAGGAGAAGGAGATGACGCACGGCACGTTGATCGACCAGACGCTGGAGCGGCCGCTGCGTCCTGGCGAGGTCTCGCTCGACGAGCTGGAGCGCGCCTTCCGCGAGACCGCGATCGAAGTGCCGGCCGCGCATGCGCAGCCCGCCCCGCCCGCACCGAAGCCGGCTGCGAAGCCCGCCGCTGCTGCACCGGCTGCCAAGCCGGCAGTTGCGGCACCTGCCGCCAAGGTCGAAAAGGCCGAAGCCGCGCCCGCCAAGAAGGATGCCAAGCCGGTTCGCAAGGCCGTCGCCGCCGAAGGCGAGGTGCAGGAGAGCGACAAGGTCGCCAACCAGTCGATCCGCGTCAACGTCGACACGCTCGAACATCTGATGACGATGGTCTCCGAGCTGGTGCTGACCCGCAACCAGCTCCTGGAGATCGCCCGCCGCAACGAGGACACCGAGTTCAAGGTGCCGCTGCAGCGGCTCTCCAACGTCACCGCCGAGCTGCAGGAAGGCGTCATGAAGACGCGCATGCAGCCGATCGGCAATGCCTGGCAGAAGCTGCCGCGCATCGTGCGCGATCTCGCGACCGAGCTCGGCAAGCAGATCGAGCTCGAGATGCACGGCGCCGACACTGAGCTCGATCGCCAGGTGCTCGATCTGATCAAGGATCCGCTCACCCACATGGTGCGCAACTCCGCCGACCATGGCCTGGAGACCACCGCCGAGCGCGTCGCGGCCGGCAAGGGCGAGCAGGGCACCATCCGCCTGTCCGCCTATCATGAGGGCGGCCACATCATCATCTGCATCGCCGACAACGGCCGCGGGCTCAACACCGAGCGCATCAAGGCCAAGGCGGTGGCGAACGGCCTCGTCAGCGAGGCCGAGCTCGAGAAGATGACCGAAGCCCAGATCCACAAGTTCATCTTCGAGCCGGGCTTCTCAACCGCCGCCGCCATCACCTCGGTCTCGGGCCGCGGCGTCGGCATGGACGTGGTGCGCACCAACATCGACCAGATCGGCGGCACCATCGACATCAAGTCGGTGGCCGGCGAGGGCACCTCGGTCACCATCAAGATCCCGCTGACGCTCGCCATCGTCTCGGCGCTGATCGTCGAGGCCGGCGGCGACCGCTTCGCGATCCCGCAGCTGTCGGTGGTCGAGCTGGTCCGCGCCCGCGCCAATTCCGAGCACCGCATCGAGCGCATCAAGGACACCGCGGTCTTGCGGCTGCGCAACAAGCTGTTGCCGCTGATGCATCTGAAGAAGCTCTTGAAGATCGACGACGGCTCGTCGATCGATCCGGAGAACGGCTTCATCGTGGTGACCCAGGTCGGCAACCAGACCTTCGGCATCGTGGTCGATGGCGTGTTCCACACCGAGGAGATCGTGGTCAAGCCGATGTCGACCAAGCTGCGTCACATCGACATGTTCTCCGGCAACACCATCCTGGGCGACGGCGCTGTGATCATGATCATCGATCCGAACGGCATTGCCAAGGCGCTCGGCGCCGCCGGCTCTGCCTCGCACGCGGTCAATGACGAGCACAACGCCATGCACGTCTCCAGCGCCGAGCAGCTCACCTCGCTCCTGGTGTTCCGCGCCGGCACCGCGCAGCCCAAGGCGGTGCCGCTCGGTCTCGTCACGCGTCTGGAGGAGATCGCCGCCGACAAGATCGAGCTCTCCAACGGCCGCTACATGGTGCAGTACCGCGACCAGCTGATGCCGCTGGTGCAGATGGAGGGCGTTGCGGTCCAGACCATCGGCTCGCAGCCGATCCTGGTGTTTGCCGACGAGACCCGCGCCATGGGCCTCGTGGTCGATGAGATCATCGACATCGTCGAGGAGCGGCTCAACATCGAGGTCTCCGGCGCCAAGGTCGACGGCATTCTCGGCTCGGCGGTGATCAAGGGCCAGGCCACCGAGGTGATCGATGTCGGCCACTTCCTGCCGATGGCGTTCGCCGACTGGTTCATCCGCAAGGAGATGAAGCCCTCGCTGCTGTCGCAGTCGGTGCTCCTGGTCGACGATAGCGCGTTCTTCCGCAACATGCTGGCCCCGGTGCTCAAGGCCGCCGGCTACAAGGTGCGCACTGCGAGCTCCGCGCAGGAAGGACTCGCCGCGCTGCGTTCGAGCCAGAACTTCAACGTCATCGTCACCGACATCGAGATGCCGGAGATGAACGGCTTCGAGTTCGCCGAGACCATTCGCGCCGACCAGAACCTGAACCATCTGCCTGTCATCGCGGTGTCCTCGCTGATCTCGCCCGCGGCGATCGAGCGTGGCCGCCAGGCTGGCTTCTACGACTACATCGCCAAGTTCGACCGTCCGGGCCTGATTGCGGCACTGAAGGAACAGACCGAAGAGCGCGCCAAGCAGGCCGCGTAAGCGTAGCGTTTTTGAGGAGTAGCGTAAGATGAGCAGCAAGAGCGAAACCAGCGAAGGGCTGGTTGCCGAATACGTCACCGCCGTGATCGGCGGGCAGCTGTTCGGGCTGCCGATCTCGCGGGTGCAGGACGTGTTCATGCCGGAGCGGCTGACGCGCGTGCCGCTGTCCTCGGCGGAGATCGCCGGTGTGTTGAACCTGCGCGGCCGCATCGTCACCGTGATCGACATGCGCGCGCGTCTCGGCCTGTCCAAGGCCGATGACGGCAAGCCGCCGATGGCGGTCGGCGTCGACCTGCGCGGCGAGTCCTATGGTCTCCTGATCGACCAGATCGGCGAGGTGCTGCGGCTTCCAGAAGAAGGCCGCGAGGAGAATCCGGTCAATCTCGATCCACGCATGGCCAAGCTCGCCGGCGGCGTCCATCGCCTCGACGGCCAGCTCATGGTCATCCTTGACGTCGATCGCGTGCTCGAAATGACGCACGACAAGATGGCTGCCTGACGAGAGAGACCGCGACGCGCGAGCCGCGCCGCAGACCATGCTCATTAGATTGGATCTGAAAAAGAAAATAAGAGGCACACATGAGAACCTGTCTTGTGGTTGACGATTCCAGCGTCATTCGAAAGGTCGCGCGTCGCATTCTGGAAGGCCTGGATTTCCAGATCATGGAAGCCGAGGACGGCGAGCAGGCGCTGGAGATCTGCAAGCGCGGTCTCCCCGACGCCGTGCTGCTGGACTGGAACATGCCGGTCATGGACGGCTATGAATTCCTCGGCAATCTGCGCCGCATGCCGGGCGGCGATCAGCCGAAGGTGGTGTTCTGCACCACCGAGAACGACGTCGCGCATATCGCGCGCGCACTGCATGCCGGCGCCAATGAGTACATCATGAAGCCGTTCGACAAGGACATCGTCACGGCCAAGTTCCAGGAAGTCGGCCTGATCTGATTTCCGATCGCGGCCGGGTCGGCGCGAATGCGGCCCGGTTCTATCCAGTCTGCCTCTGGCTTTTCGGTGAGTAATGAGCGTCGCATTGGCAAGTTCCTCGATTCCCAGTTCGACCAGCCAGGGGCCACTGCGTGTGATGGTCGTCGACGACTCCGTCGTGATCCGCGGCATGATCTCGCGCTGGATCGGATCGGAGCCCGACATGGTGGTGGCGGCTTCGCTGCGCACCGGGCTCGAGGCTGTCAACCAGCTCGACCGCGTCAACCCCGATGTCGCCGTGCTCGATATCGAGATGCCTGAACTCGACGGCATCGCGGCGCTGCCACGGCTGCTCGCCAAGAAGAAGAATCTCGTCATCATCATGGCCTCGACGCTGACCCGCCGCAACGCGGAGATCAGCTTCAAGGCGTTGTCGCTCGGCGCCGCCGACTACATCCCCAAGCCCGAGAGCACGCGCGAGGCGGGCGCGGCCGACATCTTCCACCACGATCTGATCCAGAAGATCCGCACCCTCGGCGGCAAGGCGCGCCGCGTCGGTCACGTCGCGCCCATGCATGCGCCGCCGATGCACGCACCAGCTTCGCCGACCGTGGTGCCGATCCCCGAGCACCGTCAGCATGTGGTGCGTCCCGCCGCCGTGCCGGCGGCGGCTTCGGCACCGGCTGCACATGGCAGCGGGGCTGGCCTGGCGCGCCGCGCGTTCAGCTCGCAGATGCCGAAGGTGCTGTTGATCGGCTCCTCGACCGGCGGCCCGCAGGCGCTGATGTCGGTGGTGACCGATCTCGGTCCGGTGATCGACCGCTTCCCGGTGCTGATCACCCAGCACATGCCGCCGACCTTTACCACCATCCTCGCCGAGCATCTTGGGCGATCGAGCCGGCGTCCGGCGCATGAGGCGGTCGATGGCGAGCCGGTCAAGGCCGGCCGGATCTATCTCGCGCCGGGCGGACGTCACATGAAGGTCGCGCGCCATGGCACGGATACCGTGATCGTGCTCGACAACGGCCCGCCGGTGAATTTCTGCAAGCCCGCGGTCGACCCGCTGTTCTCTTCGGCGACCGAGATCTGGCAGGGCGCCACGCTCGCCTTGATCCTCACCGGCATGGGCTCGGACGGCATGCGCGGCGGCAAGGAGATCGTCGCCGCCGGCGGCAGCGTGATCGCCCAGGACGAAGCGACCAGCGTGGTGTGGGGCATGCCGGGCGCCGCCGCCAATGCCGGCATCTGCTCCGCCATTCTTCCCTTGAATCAGATCGCGCCGAAGCTGGTCCGATTGTTTGCAGGAGACCGCTCGTGACGCCGCTCGACTACGAATATCTGCGCCGGCTGCTCAAGGAACGTTCGGGGCTCGATCTGTCCACAGACAAGCAGTATCTGGTCGAGAGCCGGCTGCTGCCGCTGGCGCGCCGCGCCGGGCTCAGTGGCATCACCGAGCTGGTTCAGAAGATGAAGAGCGGCGCCGAGCAGCTCACCTGCGACGTCGTCGAGGCAATGACGACCAACGAGACGTTCTTCTTCCGCGACAAGATTCCGTTCGACCACCTGAACGATTCCATCCTGGCGGAGCTCGCGCGCTCGCGCGCAGGCAGGCGTTCGATCCGGGTCTGGTCGGCGGCGTGCTCGACCGGTCAGGAGCCGTATTCGATCGCGATGTGCCTGCGCGAGTTCGGCCCGGCGCTGTCGGGCTGGCGCAACGAGATCGTCGCCACCGACCTGTCGCACGAAGTGCTGGAGAAATCGAAGGCGGGTCTCTACAGCCAGTTCGAGGTGCAGCGCGGACTGCCGATTCAGCTGCTGGTGAAATACTTCACCCAGCTCGGCGAGTTCTGGCAGCTCAGCGCCGACATCCGCGGCATGGTCCAGCATCGCCAGCTCAATCTGCTGCAGGACTTCTCCCATCTCGGCAAGTTCGACGTGATCTTCTGCCGCAACGTGCTGATCTATTTCGACCAGGAGACCAAGACCTCGATCTTCGAGCGCATGGCGCGCATGCTGGAGCCGGACGGCTACCTGATGCTGGGGGCGGCGGAATCCGTGGTCGGCATCACCGATGCGTTCCGGCCCTGCCCGGACCGCCGCGGGCTGTATCAGCTCAATCCCGCGCGGATGGCGCGCTCGGCAGGCGGCGCGTTGCTGCCCGGCCTGAAGGTGGTCGCGGCCCGCTGAGCCCCTCGGCTTGAGGACGCAAAGACGCACGGGCGCGGCCGGTGCCGCCGCCCTGCGCGCCCAAGGGCATTGACAGCCTTCCAAAAAAATAATTCGAGCGAGCGCGGGAACTTTTCCGCCCGTCCTGCGTCGTCGTCCATTCGTGATCAGGCCGCGCGTTGTCATCTGCGGCAGGGGGACCGGATGAGAGCGAGCGCGCGTTCCGAAGGCCTGTTCATCCGGATCGGCTTTTCAATCGACGCAATCGGGCCCAAGCGCATCATCATCGAAATCATCGAGACGCCGGCCGGCGGCTTGGGCAGCCAAGCCAAGCTGCGCCGCGACCTATCCAATGCCGAGAAGGTGCCGGTCGGCCTCCACATCGCGCCAAGCTGAGTTGGGGTGCGCGTGACGTCATCCACCGAACCTATCGAGCCTGATCGCTCGCCCAACGAAGCGGAGGAGGCCGTCGAGGCTATCCACCCCGGCAAGGCCGATGCGGCGGTGGTGCAGGGCCTGGACACATCACCGGTCATCATGCTGCAGGGCGCGGAGGCGCCCTATCACATCCTGGTCGAGCGGATGAGCGATGGCGCGCTGACGCTGCGCGCCGACGGCAACATCGCCCTGGTCAATTCCCGCCTGTGCGCGCTGACCGGGCGAGGGGCGGCCGATCTGATGGGACAGAGCTTCGCGACATTGTTCGCTGGCGCAGCGCCCGTGCAGCGCGACGGCGAGGCGGCAAGCGAGGCGCAGCTGCGGCGGACCGACGGTGGCACGCTGCCGGTCTCGGTGTGGATGCATCAGATGTCGATCGGCGGCGTGGTCGCGACGCTGGTCACGTTGACCGATCTGTCGATCCACCGCCGCGCCGAGGAGGGCGCGAGTGCCGAGCGCTTCGCGCGCTCGATCCTGGAGCAGGCGACGGACGCGATCGTGGTGCTCGCGCGCGACGGGCACATCACCCATGCGAGCCAGGTCGCCGAGCGGCTCGCAGGGAGCTCGCCGGTCGGGCAATTGTTCTCGGACGCCTTTCCGCTCGATGCGCAGAGCGCGGAGGAGCAGGGGACCTTGACGCGCTTCTCGCGCGAGAGCCTGGATCGCGCGCTGGGGACGCGGCCGATCCATGGAATCGAGGTGCGGCTGCGCAACGAGGCCAGCCGCTCCTTCCTGCTCAGCGCCGGGCCGCTGGTCGACGACGCCAAGGATGTCGTCGGCTCCATCGTGACGCTGACCGACATCACCGAGCGCAAGCGGGCCGAAGAGCAGCAGACCGTGCTGGTGGCCGAGCTCAACCACCGCGTCAAGAACATCCTGGCGATCGTGCAGTCGGTCGCGGGCCAGACCCTGCGCACCTGGCCGTCGCTGCCGGCGTTCAACAAGGCGTTCTCCGGCCGGATCCAGGCGGTCTCGATCGCCCATGACATCCTGACGCAGACGCGCTGGATCGGCATCGGCGTGAACGAGCTGCTCGCGACGGTGCTCGCGCCCTATGGCGCCAGTGAAAGGCGCTTCGTCACCGAAGGCCCGCCGGTGCTGCTGCGGGCCCGCCTGGTGCTGCCGCTTTCGATGGTGCTGCATGAGCTCGCCACCAACGCGTCGAAATATGGCGCGCTGTCGACGCCATCGGGCCGGGTCGCGATCTCCTGGCAATTGCGCGAGGACGGACACCGTCTCGCGTTGACCTGGCTGGAGCGCGGCGGCCCGAAGATCGAAGGCAGCGGTTCGCGCGGCTTCGGCATCACGCTGATCGAGCGCGTGGTGCGGTTCGATCTCGACGGCGAGGCCAAGATCAATTTCGAGCCCGACGGCATCAGGTGCGTGCTGAGCTTCGCCCTGAAGGCGGACGTCTCGCCCGAGAACGTGCCGGCCTCCGCCGTGCGGTCGGGTTAGTCATCTACGCCGAAGCAAAGCTTTTCGTCAGTCCTGATAGTCGCAGGACCAACCGCGAACTCGGTTCACCTCTCCCCATCGGGGGAGAGGTCGATCGCGAATGCAATGAGCGATCGGGTGAGGGGGCGCAGCTCCCTCGTGAGAGCGCAACCCCTCACCCGGATCGCTGCGCGATCCGACCTCTCCCAATGGAAGAGGTGGACCTCGTCTGCCGCGGCAGAACAGTTCAACGCGTATTAGTCTTCAAAAACGTCTCTTCGCAGATCTTCCGCAGCGAGCGCTCGCCGAACGGTTTGGCCAGCCGCGGCAGCGTGCGGAACGCCTCCGGAAACAGCGTAGCGTCGTCATAGCCCGAGGTGATGACGATCTTGAGCTTCAGCTCGGTCAGCCGCGGCAGGATCGCGAAGATCTGCTCGCCGCGCAGATTGACATCGAGCAGCGCGCCGTCGAGGCCGCCGCGCTCCGCCTCGCGCAGCGCGTCGCTCACGCGCGAGACCGGCCCGACCACCTCGCAGCCGAAGCCCTGCAGCACCGTCTCGACCTCGAGCGCGATCAGGCCCTCATCCTCGGCGAGGAGGATGCGCAATCCGTCGAGACTGGGAGCAGCAATGGTCATTGCCCGCGTTCGGCTATCAGGGAAATGAGTCAGGCCGGCGGCGTGCCGGTTGCCTCCTTTTTAGTCATCCAGTCCGGCCTGTCGAGCCGTTTCAGGCCGCGCCAGCCGTTTGGCTTGCCCGCCGTTACAGGATTGCATGCGGCAAAAAGCGCGAGCTGTTCCCCGTGATCGGCGTGGCGTCCTCGCGGATCGACAGCCCGCACGGCTCGCCGGCGACCAGCCAGCTGCCGATCACCGGATAGACGCCGCCGAAATCCGGCAGCGCCGCCAAGGCCTGGCGCACGAATCCCTCCGCGCCATAGGGTCCTTGTTGCGCGCGGACCGCAACGCCATCGGAAACCAAACTGACGTTGGAGCCCTCGCGCGAGTAGAGCGGCTTGCGTACGAAACTCGTGCCGAGCCTGGAGGCCCGCGGATCGTCCTCGAAGAAGGCCGGCAGCAGGTTTGGATGGCCCTCGAACATCTGCCAGAGCAGCGGAAGAATGCCCTTGTTGGACGGGATCGCCTTCCATGGCGGCTCGATCCAGCGCGTCGATGCTTCGGCAAGGCGCGCGCCGAATTCATCGCGGAACATCCATTCCCAGGGATAGAGCTTGAACACGAGCTCCATGTCGTTGCTATCGAGGTCCACGAAGCCGCCGCCATCCTCGCGCCAGCCGATGTCCTCGATGTCGATGATGGAGGTCGCAAGGCCGGCCTGCGCCGCGGTGTCGGCGAGATAGGCCAGCGTGCCGGCATCCTCGGCGTCGCCGGTGATCCCTGCGAGATGCAGTCGGCCATTTTGGCCGAGCTCCTGCCAGCGCGCGATCAGCCGCTCATGGATCGAATTGTACTGATCGGCGCCGCCGGGCAGCACGCGCCGCTCGATGCTCTGCTCGAGCCAGGTCCATTGAAACACCGCGGCCTCGAAGATCGAGGTCGGAGTGTCGGCATTATATTCGAGCAGCTTCGCGGGACCCTGTCCGCTGAAGCTCAGATCGAGCCGGCCATAAAGGCTGCCGTCGCCGCGCTGCCAGCTCTCGGTCAGCAGCGGCCAGAACGCGGTCGGAATTTTCAGCCGAGCCAGAACCTCTTCATCGCTGAGTGCGCGTTCGACCAGCTCGAGGCACATCGCCTCGATCTCCGCTGTCGCCTCCTCGATGTCGACCTCGATCTCGTGAAGCGTGAACGCGTAGTAGGCGCGCTCGTCCCAATAGCGTTCGCCGTCGATCTCGCAGAAGTCGAAGCCGCAACCGGCCGCTGTCTGTCGCCAGTCGTCACGCTCGGGACAGGCGATTCGCTTCATAATATGAAGTCGTCAGCCGCCGGCATGGCCGTGGCCATGCCCGTGACCATGTCCGTGAAAATGCGCGACCGCACCGCCGAAGCCACCATGGATGGCGCGGCAGTCCGGCCGACCGTTTGGCCCGGGCACGGTCTCCAGCCCGGGGCCGCAAGGAGGCTGCCGTGTAAAGCCCATGGAGACTGCACCAACGGCGGCAGTCCCCATCATCGTCAGCACAACACGGCGCGACCGTTTCATGGGTCTCATCCCCAAAAGTCAGATTTTGATTTTCTTATGATTTTAGAGTCTGTGTCAAAGATCCGCGCCCTATCAACAACGTAAACGCGGTGATTTCGCGGCATCATCGTAGCGTTTTCAAGCGAAGTGGATGCCTCGGCAAAACGTGCCGAGCTATCAGCCGCCGCGCGAGAAGGCGAAGGCTCGCGCGAATGAGCCGAAGCCGCCGCGTGACACCCGGCCGGATTCGGCATCGGCGACATTCGTGCGGCCGGAGTTGCTGCTGTCGTAGAAGCGCGAGCCGCTGCCCCCGCCACCGCCGGATGAGCTGCGCGTAGTGCAGGCGGCTTCAGTCTGCGGCGTGCCGGGCGCGGGCGGGTCGCAGCTCGTGCGCGGCATCAGCGCGTAGGCGGTGCCGCCGACCGCGAGCGATCCCATCACCAGCAGCGCGACATGGCCGGAGCGTTTCACCGGCGGCGTGGTCGGCGGAGCTAGCGGCCTGCGTTTGCCGAATCCGCGGCTCTGCTCGGTCATCTCATGACATCATCGAGGCCGCGTTCAGCGCACCGGCCGAGAGCGAGGCGAGACCGAGCCAGATCGCGGGCGCCAGCTCGCCGGCGGCGATCCGCTCGGAGAGGTTCGGCACCGGGATCTTGACTAGGTAATAGACGACCACCTGGACGATCAGCGCGATCAGTGCCCAGATCATGCAGTCCGCGACATTGGCGGAGTGGGCGATGGCGCTGACCAGCGGCAGCGTGAAGCCGAGCAGGCTGAGGCCGAGCGCGGTCGCCGCCGCCGGATCGTTGTCGCGGATGAGCTGGAATTCATTATGCGGCGTGACGCGGGTGTAGACGTACAAATACGCCGTCACCGCGATGATCGCCATGCAGAAATAGACCAGGAAGGCCGGCAGCCCGGCCAGCGATTGCAGGATCATCCGCGCGCCCCTTGCACGATGAATCGGTCTGATCACTGCGACGGTAGGTTCAAAGCCTTAAGTCGAAATGAAGCCGAGCCGCAAGTGCGGGAGACATCGTCGCGGCCATCGGTGGCAAGTCGGGCAGGTGGGTAGGTAACAGCGAGCGTAGCCCGGATTGAGCGACTTGTCCGCCATAGCCCGAAGGGCGACGGCGGAAGCGACATCCGGGATCTTGGCCCCGCATATCGCTGCCGCTCGTGCGGGCTACGCTTGCTGGGCGTCTTAAACGCTCGTGCAGTGATGGAATTGCGGGGGCAATCGCGGGATGAAGCGGGAATCGGGTGGCGACCCACGTGTCACTGCTCCAAGGTCCAATGCATCGATCGACCCGGTCGTCAGTAGGGACAACGAAGCAAAGACGGAGATGCAAGATGTCGAGGGAAGAAGACAACAAGGCCATCGTAGGACGCTGGTTCACCAAATTCTGGGGTGAGACGTGCGATCTCGGAATCGTCGATGAGCTGGCGGCACCGGATATGCTCCTTCAATATTCGCTGCACGCGCCACGTCGCGGACGCGAGGACATCAAAGCCTTCATGACGGGCTTCCGTCGGGCCTTCCCCGATCTCAATTTCTGGGGAGCCGGCGACCTCATCGCGGAGGGCGACTATGTCGTCGGCCGCTGGGAAGGTGGTGGGACGCACACCGGCCCCGCGTTCGACGACTTCCTGGCCGGCTCCTTGCCCGCCAACTCGGGTCGTAAGATGCGGTTTACCGGCACGACTGTTCTGAAGCTGAAGGACGGCAAGATCATCGAGGAGGTCGGGCTCGACGACGGCGTCACCGCGCTGCAGCAGCTCGGCCTGATCAAGCTCGCAGCTTAGCTGACGGCAGCCGAACGCGGCCCTCTTGTTCGCCTTCGAGGACGTAGGGCGGATTAGCGAAGCGTAATCCGCCATTGCACGATCGATGCGGGAGAGTGGCGGGTTACGCCTGCGGCTAACCCGCCGACGCGCTGGGAAGGGCTGCAGCAGGGCGTGTTCTCGCTGTTTTCAAGTGATCATTGCCGTTTTCCGCGACGACGGTCGCGCGAGCTTGAAGCGGAACCGGCAACCGTTTGACCCAAATCAAGGACGCATTCCCGATCGTCACCATGATTGTCTCAGTAGTCCGGAATTGCCCTCATAGTTTGGCGCCATGAGGTCGCCCGATTTGATCCGTCGCCCTCAGTGGCCCATTCGGCGATCAAATGGAGGAAGTCCGATGAGTTTTTCGAATCCGACGCTTAGCGACGCGGAACGGACAGTACAGCAGGCAATGCGCACCTATTGGGGCCTGTTTGTTGCCCAAGGAGTGATCATGATGGTGCTAGGCATCATCGCGATCATATGGCCGGCGGTTTCGACGCTCGCGGTCGACATCTATGTCGGCTGGCTCTTCCTGCTTAGCGGTATCACCGGGCTGGTCACGATGTTCTTTGCGCTGACGGTGCCGGCATTCTTATGGTCGCTGCTGACGGCGGCGCTCTCGCTGTTTTGCGGCGTACTGCTGCTCTGGCATCCGGTGGCAGGCGCCGTGTCGCTGACGCTAGTGCTGATCGCCTTCTTCATCGCTGAAGGCGTGTTTCAGATCGCAGCTGCGCTCAGCTACCGCGACGCGTTTCCCGGGTCCTGGGGATGGATGGTCATGAGCGGTCTTGCCGACCTGCTGCTTGCAGCCATCATCATCAGCGGTTGGCCGGGGTCGGCGGTCTGGGCGCTCGGCCTCATCGTCGGCGTCAACCTCGTCACTTCGGGCCTCGCGATCACGATGGTCGCGGTCGCATGCCGAAAACTCGTGAACGCGATCGAGAACACCTCGCGTTGAGATGAGAGTTGAGAACCCGGGTGGGCGCTCGACCAGATGCACGACTTCAACATCCCACAGGAGGACTGATCATGGACAAGATGCTGGTTGCAGTTTTCGAAGCCGAGTCCTCGGCGTTCGAGGGCCTGAGTGCCTTGCGAAATCTTCACAGAGAGGGCGATATCAGTCTTTATGCCTCGGCGGTGGTGGTGAAAGACAACGCAGGAACGATCGCGGTCAAGCAGGCCGCTGACCAAGGCCCGGTCGGCACGGCCGTCGGGCTGGTGACGGGAAGCCTGATCGGACTTCTGGGCGGACCGGCGGGCGTTGCAATCGGCGCTTCACTGGGGAGTTTCGGCGGTCTGATATTCGATCTCGATGCCAGTGGAATCGGAGTAACATTCCTCGACGAGGTTTCCAACGCATTGTCGCCCGGAAAGGCGGCCGTGCTGGCGGAGATCGAGGAGGCCTGGACCACGCCTGTGGATACGAGGCTGCACAAGCTTGGCGGGACCGTTTTCCGCCGTCTGCGCTCGGAGGTGGTCGAGGATCAGTTGGTCCGGGAATCGGCGGCCTTCGAAGCTAACCTGAAGACCTTGCAAGAGGACCTGAAGCACGCCGACGCCGAGACTCGCGCCGCGATCCAAAAGGATATCCAGCAGGTCAAGTTGCAGATCCAAACCCTACAGGAGCAGGCGAAGAAAAGGCTCGACCAGGCGAAGGCCGAAACAGATGCTAGGCTGCAGTCCCTGAAGGATCAGACGCAACAGGCGAGCGATCGCGCCAAGCGTCGCATCGACAAGCGCATGACCGAGGTGAAAGCTGACTTCGAGATGCGCTCGAAGAAACTGAATCAGGCTTGGTCGCTGACCAAGGAGGCGCTTGCTGTATAACGAACGCTCCGGTCTTAAGCAGCCCTGCGGCGCTCGGCGAAGGCCGGGCGTCGCGTCATTAAGACTCCGAACGCTCCATCGTAGATCGCAGCTGTGTACCAATCTTAAGGCGACTGGCTTCCGATTCCGATGCGGAAACATTTCTATTGCGGTTTTTCAGAAATTATGCTTTGATCCCTTCCGTCCTGCCTCCCACGAGGGGCGCTTCGCGATCGTCACGGACGTCGGGTGCGGGATGCGGTGGGCGCATTGGGTTGCAGCGCGGGTTTCTCGCGCGGACGAACAGCTCGATGCGACGGTGAAGTCGCGTGGTCCTGGCATCCCGGTGCTGATGCCAAGCCGGCAATGACGAATTGCTGCGGCGATGGGGGCAAGACAGCCGGTCCCCAGGGAGAGCGCGTATAAATCGTAACACCATCGCGCAGGGAGGGCCGGGTGTGTTCGGCCAGACCTGTGGTGACTGCCGCCTGCATTTCTTTCTGCAGGCGGGCCACGGGCGCGGCCAGCGCCCGGCCTTCCCTGCGCCCTTGTTTGATGAGGGCGGTGAAATCTTCAAAGCTCGGGCGAAACGCGCCGCGAGAACGCGAATGCATGTGACGATGAATAGTGAGGTGTTGCTGCGACGGCGGTGCGCTCGCCACTCCGCCATCGCGCAGCGATCTCGGCAGCAGCCAAGAGGCGGGGTAGAGCTAACTCATGGTCTGGACTGAGGGTATGGAGAGTTCCTTTAATGGCGCGGCGCGCCGACCTTTACGTGAGGGCAAAAATGGCTACCCGCGTGCTGGGGCTCGCGTCAGTGCTGAACGCGAGGCCATCCAAATGCGGACCGGTTTGGAGGACCCCTATCCCCGCAAGGGGAGGGGAGTTGACCGTCCTCCCGGTGGGAGGTCGAGCCAAAATGGCAGAAGCCGGTCGGATCTTCGCTGGTCTTTCGTTCCCAAAACAAAAACCCCGCCATTTGCGGCGGGGTCCAGGTTCGGGTGCCAGGAGAGCAAGTCTCGCAGCCAGCCCCGGGAAACTATGGTGAGATCAAGCGGGGATGCGTTCGTCGAGGTCGTGCGGCTCGCGCAGCACATAGCCGCGGCCCCAGACGGTCTCGATGAAGTTGCGGCCTTCGGAGGCGTTGGCCAGTTTCTTGCGCAGCTTGCAGATGAAGACGTCGATGATCTTCAGTTCCGGCTCGTCCATCCCGCCATAGAGATGGTTGAGGAACATTTCCTTGGTCAGCGTGGTGCCCTTGCGCAAGCTGAGCAGCTCCAGCATCTGGTATTCCTTGCCGGTCAGGTGCACGCGCTGGCCGCCGACTTCCACCGTCTTGGTATCGAGATTGACGACGAGGTCGCCGGTCTGGATCACCGACTGGGCGTGGCCCTTGGACCGGCGGACGATCGCATGGATGCGGGCAATCAGCTCGTCCTTGTGGAAGGGCTTGGTCATGTAGTCGTCGGCGCCGAAGCCGAGACCCTTGACCTTGTCCTCGGTTCCGGCGAGGCCCGACAGGATCAGGATCGGAGTCTTGATCTTGGAGACCCGAAGCTGCTTGAGCACGTCGTAACCCGACATGTCCGGCAGGTTCAGATCGAGCAGGATAATATCGTAATCGTAGAGCTTACCGAGGTCGACGCCTTCTTCCCCGAGGTCCGTCGTATAGACGTTGAAGCTCTCCGACTTCAGCATCAATTCGATGGACTGCGCGACGGCGCTGTCATCTTCAATCAGCAAAACGCGCATGCCAGTTCCCCATAGTCGCCGCTCCGGGCGTCAGGTCGGCCGCACACACTGCGGCACTCAAAACGCCTTTGAACAACTGATTCGGATCCTGACGTGAGATGGTTAACAAAATCTGATTCCCCTGCGCAAGCTCTAACCGTGCAATTTTTAACGAATCGCCCTAAGATGTTGCGACGAAGCAGCTTTTCCAAACCGATCCCGTTCAAGCTCCATGTTAAGAGACGGACTTAACCGACTCCTGCGGCAAGCTGTTGTTTGCGACAGCGCGCCGAGCCCTCTCAGTCACCCAAGACAGTGACGCAATGATTAATGATGCGGGTAAACACCAAGTTAAGCGGGGCAGGCGAAATAGCCCATACTTAAGGTTTCCGCAATGAAGGCGCTGGCCGAACAGATCAACGATATCGATGGCGTCAACATCTATGGACGCGTCGTCGGCGTGAAGGGACTGATGGTCGAAATTGCCGGCCCGATCCACGCGATGTCGGTCGGCGCCCGCATCGTGATCGAGACCGGCGGTAACCAATTCATCCCCGCCGAGGTGATCGGCTTCTCCGGCAAGAATGCAGTGGTGATGCCGTTTGCCGGGCTCGATGGTGTCCGGCGCGGCTGCCGCGCCGTGATCGCCAATGCCGCCAACCAGGTGCGCCCCTCTGCCGCTTGGCTTGGCCGCGTCATCAATGCGATGGGCGAGCCGATCGACGGCAAGGGCCCGCTGGAGCAGGGCGCATCGCCCATGCCCTATCGGAACAATCCGCCGCCGGCGCATTCGCGCAAGCGGGTGGGCGCGCCGCTCGATCTCGGCGTGCGCGCGCTCAACACATTCTTAACCTGCTGCCGCGGCCAGCGGCTCGGTATCTTCGCCGGTTCCGGTGTCGGTAAATCTGTCCTCCTCTCGATGCTGGCGCGTAACGTCGATGCCGACATCTCTATTATAGGGCTGATCGGCGAGCGCGGCCGCGAGGTGCAGGAGTTCCTGCAGGACGATCTCGGCGAGGAAGGCCTCGCCCGCTCGGTCGTGGTGGTGGCGACCTCGGACGAGCCGGCGCTCATGCGGCGGCAGGCGGCGTATCTCACGCTCGCGATCTCGGAATATTTCCGCGACGAGGGCAAGAGCGTGCTGTGCCTGATGGATTCGGTGACGCGCTTTGCCATGGCGCAGCGCGAGATCGGTCTTTCCGTCGGCGAGCCGCCGACCGCCAAGGGCTATACGCCGACCGTGTTCACCGAGCTGCCGAAGCTTTTGGAGCGCGCCGGCCCCGGCAGCGGAGAGGGCGCCATCACCGGCATCTTCACCGTGCTGGTCGACGGCGACGATCATAACGAGCCGGTGGCGGATGCCGTGCGCGGCATTCTCGACGGCCACATCGTGATGCAGCGTTCGATTGCCGAGCGCGGCCGCTATCCGGCGATCAACATCTTGAAGTCGGTGTCGCGCACCATGCCGAAATCGGCCGATCCGGAGTTCCTGCCGACTATCATGCGAGCGCGGCAGATCATGGCAACTTATGCCGACATGGAGGAGCTGATCCGGCTCGGCGCCTACCGGGCCGGGTCGAGCCCGGAGGTCGACGAGGCGATCAAGCTGCACGAGCCGCTGGAAGCTTTTCTGCGCCAGCGGAAGGATGAAGTGTGCGGTCTCGCAGCGGGATACCGCCAGCTGGAACAAATCCTCGGTCGGTTGGAAACGGAAAGCTAACTTTGTCGGGGGATCATCGGCGCCACGAGATGAGCCAAGCCGGCCGGCCGAGGAAGGCGGTCGGCCCTGTCCCGCGTGTGAGGGACTTCTGGGGAGTATGAGTCGATGAAGTCACGCGATACGCTAATACGCCTGAAGAAGTTTCAGGTCGACGAGAAGCGCCGGAGGGTCACCCAGATCGAGGGCATGATCGCCGACTTCCAGCGCATGTCGGCCGAGCTCGAGCGCGAGATCCAGACCGAGCAGGATCGTGCCGGCATCAACGATCCCACGCATTTCGCCTATCCGACCTATGCCAAGGCTGCGATCCAGCGCCGGGAAAATCTGACGCGCTCGGCCGACGAGCTGCGCACCCAGCTCGAGGACGCCAAGTCGGCGCTGTCGGAAGCCTTCGAGGAATTGAAGAAGGTCGAGCTCCTGGACGAGCGCGACCAGGCGCGCGAGAAGGCCGAGGAGAGCGCCCGCGAGCAGGCCGATCTCGACAGCATCGGCCTGATGCGCGCAAGGCTCGGCGTCATCGCGTGACGCTGCAGCTTTTTCCGATCAGCAGAGCCCGGGCCGCAACGCCCGGGTTTTTCTTTGGCGGGTTTGCAGCATCACGCGGGCAGCTTGGCGGACGGTTATGCTCCAGACTATGCTAAGTCACGGCCGTCGACGGTAATGGGGCAAAGTGATTTCGGGGATGTCTGAATGCTGACGCCGGCAGAGCTGGTCTGGCTGATCGCCGCGGTCTCCAAGGGGGATGAAGCCGCTTTCGAGCGTCTCTACGTGGCCACGCGCGCGAAACTCTATGGCGTGGTGCTCCGTATCTTGCGGCGACAGGATCTCGCAGAGGAGGTCATTCAGGAAACCTACGTCAAGGTCTGGAACAGCGCCGGGCAGTTCAATCCCGCAGTCTCCTCGCCAATCACCTGGATGGCGGCGATCGCGCGCAACCGCGCGATCGACATCGTGCGCAAGCGCGGCGAGAGCTCGATCGAGGAGGAGCCGGGGGCGATGGACGTCGCCGCCGAAACGCCCGATCCGCTGGCGCGGCGGGAAATGTCGGAGGAGCTGAAGCGGCTCTTGGAATGCGTCGGCCGGCTCGAGCCCGACCGTCAGAAGCTGGTGCTGCTGGCCTATTACAACGGCTGGAGCCGCGAGCAGCTGGCGGCGAAGTTCGAAACGCCTGTCAACACGGTGAAGACCTGGCTCAGGCGGAGCATGATGGAGATCCGCGAGTGCCTGGGTCTTTGATGATCACCTCGCGCCGAGCGACCTTGGACGTGGATGATGGCCTATAGCGAAGACCATATCGCGCTCGCCGCGGAATACGCGCTCGGCACGCTGGATGCCGAGGAGCGCGTGCAGGTCCAGACCATGATGGCTGTCGATGCCAGCTATGCCGCGGTCTGCGAGGCCTGGGAGTTTCGCCTGGGTGCACTGAACCAGATGGTCGGCCTGGTCGAGCCGCGCGCGGAGGTGTGGGAGCGCATCAAGGCCGCGATCGCAAGGCCTGCGGTTGCCCCGGCTGGACCTGCCGCCGCGCCGCAAGCCGCTACGCTGGACACTGCTGAAGCAACCGCGCCGGCGCTGGCATCCGAACTCCCAGCGCCAGAAGCGCAAGCCTCGGCTCCGGCTGCCGAGCCACCGGGCGAACCGGTTACGGCGATGCCGCGGCGCGCGGAGCCGGCGTCAACGCGCGACCCCGACGTGATCCAACTCGCCGCGCGGGTCCGGCAATGGCGTACGGTTGCCAACGCGATGACGGCACTCGCTGCCGCCCTGCTGGCGATGATCACGGTCCAGGTCTATCGGCCCGACCTGTTGCCCGCCGCGCTGCAATCGAAGCCGCGCACGCAGGTGGCGGATGCCAAGGCGCCGCCCGCGCAATTCGTCGCGCTGCTGCAGAAAAACGGCGAGGCGCCGGCTTTCATCCTGACTGTCGACGCTGCCAGCAAAAGCTTCACCGTGCGCCGGGTCGGGGCCGAGCCGGAGCAGGGCAAGAGCTATGAGCTGTGGCTGGTGTCCGACAGACTGCAGGCGCCGCGCTCGCTTGGTGTGATCGGCAACGCTGACTTCACCACCAAGCCGGCGCTTTCGTCCTATGACAGCGACACCGTGAACAGCGCCACCTTCGCGGTGTCGCTGGAGCCGGAAGGTGGATCGCCGACGGGGGCGGTGACCGGTCCGATCGTGTTCTCCGGCAAGCTGATCGAGACGGTGCCGCCAGCGGGCGCGCGCTGACGTGCCTCCCACAAAAAAAAACGCCCGTGGGGAGCGGGCGTTTTCGGTAGTCGACTTGGGGTTGGGTCTACTACATATCCATGCGGTCGCTTGGGGGGCTGTAAGGCCGCATGAATTCCTGAAATCCTCTATCGAACCAGCGTGGCTTCCGAACTCGTCACCACCACCGGCTTGCCGGCCTTGATGACACGGGCCGTCTGCGTGTAGCCGCCTTCCGAACCACTGCGCGCCGAGATGCCGAAGCCCGCCACTGCGATTCCTGCGACCAGCGCAACCGCCACGATCTTCAAATGGGTCGAGCGATCGGCGCTGTAAATCGAGTGGTTCATGGAAGCCCCTCCTGCCGTCTTCCGTGCTTGCGTTACTTCGTCGAGCCCATCTATCGGCCGGTTCATCGTCGTCGTGATGCAGAAAGTAAGAATTGACGATTTCGTTCCGCAAGGGTCATCACAAGAGCGTGATAGACTGTGATCCATTGCGATCTGTATGGTGCATAAACCGGCTAATTACACGGTATTACAATAGGTTAGAGCGATATTCCGGGCGCATTGGCAAAAAGTAGCGAGCATAACGAAAAATTAAGAAATCGTTTGCGTGTGGCGCAAACACACAGGCGAAAACTGCTTCGAAAAGCGGCAACGGCCGGTGCTTTCGCGCCGGCCGTCTGAATAATGAGCAATGGTAAACAGCGTTCCACAACTACACGCTGCCGACCGTCTTCAGCCTTGCGCGTGGGTGAATCTCGGCTTGCGACAGCACCGTGGTTTGGGCGCGGAAGCGTTCGACCAGCGAGCGCACGAAGGGGCGGATCGCGGCTGACGTAACTAAGACCGGCGACTCGCCTTCGTGGGCGGCGCGCTCGAAGGCGTTGCGCACCGCGCCCATGAACTCCGACAGCTTCGAGGGCTGCATGGCGAGGCTCCGTTCCTCGCCCTGGCCGACCAACGATTCCGCGAACGCCTGCTCCCACTTTGCCGACAGCGCGATCAGCGGCAGATAACCCATCGGCGAGGTGTTAGCGGCGCAGATCTGGCGCGCCAGCCGGGCGCGGACGTGCTCGACGATGGTTGCCGGGTTGCGCGAGAACGCGAGCGCATCGGCAATGCCTTCCAGGATGGTCGAGAGATCGCGGATCGAGATGCGCTCGGCCAAAAGCAGCTGCAGCACGCGCTGGATGCCGGAGATCGTGATCTGGCTCGGCACAATGTCCTTGACCAGCTCGCTCTGCTCCTTCGGCAACTCCTTGAGCAGCTTCTGCACCTCGCCGTAGGAGAGCAGGTCGCTCATATTGGCCTTGAGCAGCTCGGTGAGGTGGGTGGACAGCACGGTCGCGGCGTCCACCACGGTGTAGCCCTTTAGCGAGGCCTCCTCCTTCAGGCTGGCATCGACCCAGGTGGCGGGCAGGCCGAAGGTCGGCTCCGTGGTGTGGATGCCGGGCACCGAGACCTGGTTGCCGCTGGGGTCCATCGCCATGAACTGGCTCGGCCAGATCTTGCCGGTGCCGGCGTCCACTTCCTTGATCTTGATGATGTAGGTGTTGGCCTCGAGCTGGACGTTGTCGAGGATGCGCACTGACGGCATCACAAAACCCATCTCGATCGCCAGCGACCGGCGCAGCGCCTTGATCTGGTCGGTCAGGCGGTCGGTGCCGTCAGGACCATTGACGAGCGGCAAGAGCGCATAGCCGAGCTCGATCTTGAGATCGTCGATCTTCAGCGCGGCGGCGATCGGCTCCTCGGCGGCCGCGGCGGCGGCAGCGGCAGCGGGAGCGGCGGCAGCTGCAGCCTCGGCGACCTTGCTGGCCTGCTTGTGCTTGCGCGCCTGCCACGCCATTGCGGCGGCGCCGGAGCCGAGCGCCAGGAACGGCAGGGCCGGGATGCCCGGCAGCGCAGCCAGAACGAGCATCACGGCGGCTGACATGCCGAGCGCCTGCGGATAGCCGGAGAACTGTTTGATCAGCGCCTTGTCGGCGGCGCCGCTGACGCCGGCCTTGGAGACGAGCAGGCCGGCCGCGGTCGAGACGATCAGCGCCGGCACCTGGGTGACGAGGCCGTCGCCCACCGTCAGTGTGGTGTAGGTGCTGGCGGCTTCGGCGAAGCCGAGACCCTGCTGGGCGACGCCGATAATGATGCCGCCGATCACGTTGATGAAGACGACGAGCAAGCCGGCGATGGCATCGCCGCGGACGAATTTCGAGGCACCGTCCATGGCGCCGAAGAAGCCGCTTTCGTCCTCCAGCTCCTTGCGCCGGGCCTTGGCGACCTTCTCGTCGATCAGGCCCGCGGAGAGGTCGGCGTCGATCGCCATCTGCTTGCCGGGCATCGAGTCCAAATGGAAGCGCGCCGCGACCTCGGCGATGCGGCCCGAGCCCTTGGTGATGACGACGAAGTTCACCGTCACCAGGATCGCGAAGACGATGATGCCGATGACGAAATTGCCGCCCATCACGAACGACCCGAAGGCTTGGATGACGTGGCCGGCGGCGTCGGTGCCCTCGTGGCCGTGGGACAGGATCAGCCGGGTCGACGCCAGATTCAGCGACAGCCGCAGCATGGTCGAGATCAGGAGCACAGTCGGGAAGGAGGAGAATTCCAGCGGCGCCTGGATGAACAGCGCCAGCATCAGGATCAGCATCGAGAGCGTGATCGAGATCGCCAAAAACAGATCGAGCAGCAGCGAGGGCAGGGGCAGGATCAGCACCACCAGGATGGTGAGAATGCCGAGCGCCAGCGCGATGTCGCCGCGCAGCACCAGCGTCTTGATGTCGTCGATCTTGATCCCGCCCGTGAGGCCGCCCGAGGGGAGTCCTGCGCCTTGTCCTGCCGTGACGTCGACCATGTTCGTCGCCTTTCATCCGGGGCCGCTTCTGAGGCCCTTTAACGCTTTCGCGGCCACCGATCGGCTGCCGCCTTGTGAGCCCGACCTTCGCGCCTTGTCTCCGCGGGGGCTTTTCCCGGTCGCCCATTGCGCACGACGCCCAGTTTCACCCGGCAATTTTTGCCCGGTGTATGGTTAGCAACGGGTTAATGCGAGGTGACAACGGCATGAAGAGTGGGGCAGTGACACCCTCCCCCTTGCGGGGAGGGTCGACCGTAGCGAAGCGAAGGTCGGGGTGGGGGTCTCAGCAACGCGCTCGTCGTGAAAGCGCATGAATCGACTCGCAGTTCATCGCACCATTGTCCATCGGACGCACCTCCTCGTTCTCGCGACGCTTCGCGCCCGAGTTTCTACGGAGAATTCGTCGCCCTCGATTTAGTGGAGGGCGCAGGGAAGGCCGGATGCCTGGCCGGCACCCATGGCCCGCCTGCAAAACAAAAAGCAGGCGGCAGTCACCACAGGTGGGCCGAGACATGCCGGCCTTCCCTGCGCGGTAGTTTTGACGGCTTATACGTGGTCTCCCCGGGGACCGGCTTGTTTGCCCCCGTCGTCAGCGCGACGCACAGACGTCGCCGCGCAACTTGGCATCAGCACCGGGATGCCAGGACCGCACGATTTCACCGGCGCATCGGAACCGTTCGTCCGCGCGAGAAACCCACGCTGCGATCCGACGCGCCCACCGCATCCCGCACCCGACGTCCGTGACGACCCGCGAAGCGTCCCCTCATCCGGGGCGGGACACACGCATCAAATCATAATTTCCGAAAAAACGAAACAAGAATATTTTTGCGCGAAGTGCTGGACAGCCCGAGTCGCCTTGATTGCATTGATGAAACTAGTCTTTCGGCGCACGTGCATGCAAGTGCTCAAGGGTCGGCGGGAATGATCGCATGCGGCGCAAATCGCCAATAAGGAAGTGTTTCACCCAGGCCGCCGAAACGTTGTATGACACTGTCATATTGCGTGGTATGATGGTCTGAAGGAAGACACTGCATGCGAACCAACAAGCCCATCACCGTCACGCTCGGCCCTCAGCTCGCGAGCCTCGAGGCGCGTCTGAAATCTGGCGAATACGCCTCGGCGAGCGAGGTCATGCGCTCGGCGCTCCGCGCCCTCGACCGGCAGGATGCCGCGCTCGACGACTATCTCCGCGCCAAGGTGCAGGCGTCGGTCAAGGACCCGCGCCCCAGCGTTCCCGCGGCAGACGTGTTCAAGCGCCTGCGCGCTCGCCACGCAAGAAGTACCAAGGCCGCCAAGGCCGGTACTTAGAGGTGGCGCTCAGGGTCGTATTCCGCCCGGAGGCGGAGGCCGACCTCATTGGCCTCTATGACTACATCGCGGAGCGGTCCGGCCATCAGATCGCGGGTGGCTACATCGACCGCATCGAGGAAGCCTGCATGGCGCTCTCCACCTTCGCGAAGCGCGGCAGGCGCCGCGACGATATCCTGCCCGGACTTCGCACCATTGGGTTTGAGCGGCGTGTCACCATCGCCTACCGGGCTTGAAAAGGCAGGTGGAGATCATAACCATCGCCTATGCGGGCCGGACTTTCGAGGACGACCTGAAGGAATAGGCACCGGGCGCTGCTGAAATCAGCACTCTAGCTTCGGTGGAGCAGTCGCGACTCTGCCCACGCTACAAGGTCGCCTCTGCTATCACGATAATCCAGTTCGCGCTGCCGGGATTTAGTGATGAATTTCGAAAGTGTTTGTGATGACTGACGCTGGAGCGACATTGATCCGCTCAAGGATTTGCAGGAGTGGTATGGCTCTCAATGCGACGGGCAATGGGAACATCAGTGTGGAGTGAGTATTGAGACGATAGACAATCCCGGTTGGCGCCTTGCGATCGATCTGTCCTTCACGGACTTGGTCGATCGATCGTTCACTGAGGTGCAGCACAATCACGACAACAACGTGGATTGGTATGTCTGCCGGGTCAAAGATGAGGTGTTCGAAGCAGCTTGCAGTCCGAACCATCTCGGCGATGTGATCTCGATTTTCCTGAAGTGGGCGAGGACGTCCACCTGCGCCTGACTACGCAGAGCAGCTCAGCTCGGATACGTTCGTCGGCGCGAGAAGACCACGCTGCGACCCGACGTGCCCACCGCATCCCGCACCCGACGTCCATGACGATCGCGAAGCATCCCCTCATCCGCCGCGGGAACGGAAGTCGTATAGCACGAATTCGGAAAAAATGAAATGAAGAATCTGCATTGGGTGTGCCCCATCGGGTAACCGGTCGAGCACATGGTACAAATGGGGCGAGAATCGGCTTTCCCCAGAATAGTCCGCCGCCCCTGCATCATCTCGAGTTCACTGCTATCATGACGGTACGAAACGTGGAGTGACGACGATGGCAGTGAACATGGCGCAGAAGCGGGCCAAGAAGGCGCAACGGCGCAAGCAACTGGCGGCATTGGCAAAACGCGACGATGCAATTCACAACAGCCTGCCCGCCCGCGTGGCGAGGGCGGCACAGGCGCCGATCCAGCATTGCTACATCAACGAAGGCTTGTTCGAGATCGGCTTGGGGACGCTGGTCCTGTCCCGCGGCCACACCTCGCCTCTCGGCGTGGCTGTGTTTCTGCTCGACACCTTCGCGCTCGGCGTCAAGGACGTGATGTTCAGGTTCATGGACGAGCAGCAGGTCGAGGACTACCTGGACATGGCTGATTCGAGCTCCACGATGGTTCCGGTCGCTCCGAGCGAAGCGCGTAAGCTGTTGCGTGAGCTGGCCGCGTGGTCGAAAGGACACGGCTTTGCTCCGCATCGGGATTTCGTCGCGGTGGAGAAGATTTTCGGTGACGTGAATGCTGATGACAGCGACGCCGTCTTTCGATTCGGCAAAGACGGCAAGCCGGTTCTGATCAGCGGCCCGTTCGATCCTGATGCCGAGCTGTTGGACGACGAGGCATGGGAGGCGGCTCTCGCAGATCAGAGCGAGCCGGACGGTCGCGACGACGCCGGCTGAGCGCGAACCGCTTGATTTGACGTTCGAGGGGGATCAGCGAAGCGTGATCCACTGCTCCATTTTGCGCCACGTGCGCTCCTGCAGTTGAAAAGGCGCTTCTCAAGGTGCCACCTCAATTCCGAGCCTGTTTCCATCGGAAACCCTGTCTCAGCGTGGTGGGGTCGCCTCGGAGGAGGCGACAGCAACCATCTCGATCTCGACTCTCGCTCCCAACGGGAGCGAGAGCACGCCTATTGTTGTGCGTGCGGGATAGGGTTCTGAGAAGTGCTCAGCGTAGACAGCATTCATGGTGGCGAAATCGCTCATATCAATCAAAAAGGCATTGCACTTTATCACGTTATCAAGCGAGAGGCCTGCTGCTTCCAATGCAGCCGAGAGATTTCGAAAGCATTGACGCACCTCGGCATCTATCCCGCCTTCGACCAATCGGCCGGTAGTGCTATCGATTGGCGTCTGACCGGAAAGATAGACGAAACCATTCGCCACCACTCCGTGAGAGTAAGGGCCGACCGAAGCAGCCCCCGAGGCCATTATTGCTTCTCTTGCCATGGTTCTACCTCTCTCTTGGCGACGAGTTCACTCGGATTTTGTCGGCCCGGTCCATCCAAGAAAATCCCGATCGGTCGCGCGACTCAGCAGGCTCAAAGTAGCGCCAGAGGTGATGGATTGTCATCAGATACGCTGCGCAGGTGCAATCATCGACACCAATTCTGGGTAGTCGTGTCCGCACGGGTTGGCATCAGGTCAGGACGGCCGGAGAAGATCGCCTTCGATGGCTGATCAAGTTGACATGACTACGCGGCAGCACTGTTGCCGTAATTTCTGAGTGGCCTTCTCGTGAACCGATCGGCAGTCGCGTCGACCATCGCGTCCATGGATCGATTTCTCGTCGGCCATGTGTTGCCGAAGCGCCCATCAGTGTAATTCGTAATCGATAGCGGCGGTACCCCAGTTGTCGGTCGGACACTGGGCCTCTATGGTCACCGCTCTTTCGGGGAGCACCATGCGACGCGTCGGGTTGAGAATCACACTTGCGCTTGTGTCGTGGGCGCTGTTTTCAGCTGCCGTGCTGTTTCAGCAGCAATACGCGGTCTCAGGTTGGATCGGAGAGCGGCATCATGCGCTGCCCGCAGCCCTCTCCTACACGCTCGATGGCGCCCCGCTCACCATGATGGACCTCAACTTCCGCCGGGAGCTGATGTCCGGCGAGAACCCGCGCGACTTGATCGAGCGGCTAGCCAAGGCCGAAACACCGCGTGATCGTCTGGTCTTCGCCAATGATGGGATCGGGCCCGCCTTTGCCGTCTATGCCAGCACGGTGATGAAACTGCTCGGCCCCCATCTGGTGTCGCTGGTCCTTGCATTCCTAGCTCTGCTCGGCACCTCGACGCTGGCGTTTGTGGCGCGTTACCAGGACGGGCGCCTGCTCATCGTGCCTTTGCTATATCTCGGCCTCACCGTCATGCTGATCACGATGGCGGGGACCGATCCGATCGCGGTGAACCACGGCCCGGTGGCCGGCGAGCGCTACGTGATGATGCTGGCGGTAGTGCCGGCCTTCCACCTGATCTTCGAATTCCTCGAGTTGGCTGAAGGCCGGATACCCTCCTTGGCGGGGTCCGAGTGGGGTCGAGCCGGATTGTTGATCCTCCAATCGGCCATCCTCATGGGTGCACTGCTGCTGCGCGGCGCGATCGCCTACATGCTGCTCGTGACCGTGCTCGCCGGCGCACGGGCATTGCGCCAGCCCAAAGCGCGGCGCATCGCAATCACATACGGTGCCTGCGTTGCCGTCACCTTCGCAGTGGTCGTGGGATCGCTGGCAGCCTCGGTTCCATCCTATTGGTTCGAGACCGGGCGGTTCAACACCAATGTCTGGCACCGTCTGTTTGTCGGCATGACCTTCACGAGGAATTGGCCGTACGGCGACGATATCCCAAAGATGTTCCCGTGCACGGCGTTTTCTCCGAGCGGGCTCACGATGGGCGGAGATGCCGCGGCTTGGTGCGCCTACCTCGCCAGCCGCCCGGACCTGCCCGCGGACAGCCGGCATTTCGACGAGACCGTGCTCGCCCATTTCTATGACGCCGATTACGATCATGTCCTCCGCGATGCCTTCTTCAAGGTTGTCGCCAGCCATCCCAAGGAGTTCATCATCTACATGGTCGTCTGGAAGACCGGCCGCTGGGCGCTGACTCTGCTTGATGGGCTGACCCTCCGGGCGTCCCCGCTCGTTACGCCGGTGTTGCCCTTTCTGCTCGCGCAGCTCCTGGCTTTTGCTGTATTTGCGCGGACATTGAGATCGCGCGATGTCATACGCCTGAGGCCCGTCCTGGTGGCGGTGTTCGCGCTGTCCCTGCTGCCCGGCTATGCTTTCATTGCCGGTCTGCACATATCGAGCGACGGGATTCTGTTCATGCTCATGGGCCTGGGGTCCGTCGCCGCATGGGCCGTCGCACGAAAGGCCGGGCGGGACTACGATCGCGGCGCGCTCAATCCGGTCAGCGCGTAGGACGGATCAGCGACTGTCCGCCGTAGCTCAGGAGAAGGCGGAAGCGTGATCCGCCGCTTGGTCAGATCAAAAGAGTCGACGAGCGGTTCTGCGGCATTGCGTATTATCAAGTTTGAACCGCCCATGTAGAGTCGCAGAACTTTCAGTTGCCTCTCATCGTCGATTGGCGGATTACGCTAACGCTAATCCGCCCTACGGGGTATCAGCGGCCAGCCGGCGTATTGGGAGGCTTGGCTTGAGCTGGCTCTGTGGGCGTGCCCAGGCTGACTTCGCCGTTCGGCCGCTTCAGTTGCCAACCCGGCGCGGTCCGCGTCAAATCGCTCGCGACCTGCTTCCCGTCGGCGCCGGTCGCTTGCAATTGCAGACGGTTGCCGCCGTTCCAGGTATCAAAATCGTAGAGCTCGAAGCCGTCTGGCTTGTACTGCCAGTCAAGTCGCACAGAGCCCTTGATCAGGGAAAAGATTGCGATTGCATATTTCGTGTCGCAATTGCCCGGCTCTCTGGGTTCGATCACCACGAAGCGCGTCTTGTCTGGCGAGAGACGGGGCCAACCGCCCAGCTCGGTCTCTGTGCCGGACTTGCGGTTCACAAGCGTGATGTAGGCGCACTCGTACGGTGCGACCATCACGATGTAGTACTGCTCACCGAGTCGACCGACGAGCCGATAGGTGATGCAGGAGGCCTCCTGGTTCTCGTCCTCGCATTCCTTGGCGTCGCTGATGACCTTGGTCTTGCCGTTAGCCAGTCCGAGCGTCAGTTGGCGGCCGTCTCGCCTGGCGGACGCGCCTAGTTCCTTCAGACACGCCTTCTCGTCCGGCACTCCGTCATGAACTTCGAGCGGTTGACAAAGCGTTTGCGCGTCGAACGGAGGAGAGTCCGCGAGGCTCGGGCGGGGCAGCGGTACTAAGCCTGCAGCGACGCTCAACACGAAACAGCAAATTCGATTCATCTAAAGGCCAGTAATGCACGTAGGGTGAGTCAGCAGAACGTTCCGATTCCGGCAGCATGTGTATCTCAGCGGTGCGCTAAGCGCGATAAGAGATTTGCTGTCATGTTGACCACTCGCCGACCGCGCGACATACTCGCCTCAAAGCCTGCTCATAAGACTGCCGGCACGGGAGGAAACATGAAGAGGGCCCTGACTGTCCTTGCGGGGACGTGGATCGCCGCCTCTGCCGTCGCAGCCAGCCAGGTGCAAGCACAACAATTGCAAACGCAACAAGGGCAGACGTCGCAAATGCCCTCAGCCTGCGTGACCCAGAACATGGCGGTGCCTCCCGGAGCCAACACAACAGACAGGGACAAGCCGTTCTTCATCGACACCACCGGCCTCGACCTCTCGACCAAGCCGCCGACGCGCGATCCCAAAAATCCAAACTATCCCCAGGCGACCGAGCTGCCCGACGGCAGCTTGCCGCCCGCAGGCGCGGAGGGGAATTTCATCATCGGCCCGACGCATGCGCCGGCGGCCGAAACGATCGCGAAGGATGGCGTGCCAAAGGGCACCGTCGTCTCATTCACGATGTCGTCGCGCGATAGCGTGATCTACAACCCCGGCCTGATCCGCGATGACGTGGCGGGCTGCACCAACTCTTCGATCATGATCACCACCACTGCGCCGGGCGACAAGTCGAACATGATCGTGACGACGAGCCATCCGGGCACCTGGACCCGCAAGATCGAGGTCTACGTGCCGGCGAACTACGTGAAGGGGACGGAAGTGCCCTTCATCGTCCTGGGCGATGGCGGCTCCGCCGCCTGGAAGGACATGAACACCGTCCTCGACAATCTGATTCACCAGCGGCGCGTGCCGCCGATGGTGTCAATCCAGATCGGCAATGGCGGGCAGGATGCGCAAGGAGCCCAGCGCGGCCGGGAATACGACACGGTCTCCGAGACCTATTCGCAGTTCGTGCAGCGCGAGGTGATGCCGCTCGTCGAGCAGCACGCCGGCGTCAAGCTAACTGGAGATCCCGAGGGGCGCGCGACCATGGGCTTGAGCTCCAGCGGTGCCGCGGCGTTCATCATGGCGTGGTTCAATCCCGATCTCTATCATCGCGTCCTTGCCTATTCGCCGACGATGGTGAACCAGCAATGGCCGCAAAATCCGGCCTTACGCGGTGGCGCGTGGGAATTCCATTCGCCATGGACCGGCCCGGCCACTCCCAATCTCACCGTGAAGGATGGCGCGCTCGTGCCCTCAGAGCCGCCCGGCGCTCCGCTGATCCCGAGCGCACCGGTGAAGCCGATCCGCTACTGGTTCGAGATGGGCGACCAGGACCTGTTCTATCCCAATCCGACCATTCCGGACGGCATGCACGACTGGACGCTCTCGGCCGAGCTGATGGCCAAAGTGCTGGCCGACAAGGGCTATCATTATCAGTTCCTGTTCGTGCGCAACGCCAAGCACGTGGACCGGCCGACCATCGCGCAGACGCTGCCCTCCGCGTTGGAGTGGCTGTGGAAGGGATATCCGATTCCGTAGATGTCGCCGTCGCTGGCGAGGGGCGCGGAGGGCGGATCAGCGACCTGTCCGCCGTAGCTAAAGAGCGAAGGCGGAAGCGTGATCCCTCCGCTTCGATCGTGTGCGGATGTAGCAAAGAGAGGCGGGTCACGGCACGTTTGCCGGTTGCCGATGCCGGTGAGTATCGGCGGGCCGACTGTTTGTTGTGGGCCGGCGGATTATGCTGACGCTAAATCCGCCCTACGAACTACGGATGGCGCGATGTCCAGGCGCACGTGGCCGCGCAATAAACCTTTCGTGAAATGTGAGATGCCCCACAGCCGCTTCGCCGGGCAGAGGCGACCTATGCGCATGTTCAATCGATTGTGGAGCCGGTCCGATGAACCAGGCATCATTTTCGTTGAAGGCCATCAATCCCGTGCGCACCGAATGCGAAGCCAAGCCGCAGCGCGCCGGCTATTTCAATATTCTATTCGCGATGCTGCGTCACTCGCGGCGGCTGCAGGCCGAGCGCGTTCTCAGGCAATACGGCCATCTGTTCGAGAGGGCGGGCCAGCCGCTCGATCTGACCAAACTGGGGGATTGCTGACGATGACGACCGATGATGTGAGATTGGAGCGTAAAGCCTCCGTTCGGCTCCCGATCCTGACCGAGAACACGCTGCTGCTCATAATTGCCGCGGGCTTTGTCATCCTCCATATCCTGGCCGCTATTGACCTGCTGCCGCAATCAGCGTCGGCCGATACCTCGCCGCCACCCGAAGCAAGCGGCGCAATGTTCGACTAGACGACCCGTTTCCAAAGTCACGGCCTGTGTATAGGCCCCGCTGTCATCGTCCGCGAAGGCGGACGATCCGGTACGCCGCCGCGTTTTGGTTCGATCTCTTCTGCCGCGGAGTACTGGATGCTCCGCCGGAGCCTGTCATCCGGCCGGCCGAAGGCCGGACCGGGTGGCGGAGCATGACAGCGTTGGAGACGGCGAGAGCTCAACCCATCCACCGACAGCCGATTTCAAGGAAACGCTAGTCTACCTCATAGGGCGGATCAGTCGGACGAGTACGGCGAGCTTTCGGTCTATTTTGAACGGCGGATTACGCTAACGCCAATCCGCCCTACGAGCTGTCGCTCGTGGCAACAAAGACCTGGATGGCCGGGCCGAGCCCGGCCATGACGGCGTGGAAACGCCTTGCTGATGTCGAGGCGCTTCTACCGTGGTCACTCGCTGGCGCGATAGTCCTGCGGGATCACGAACACCTGGTCGGCGCGGCCATAGCCGCCGTCGGGGACTTCTTCGATCAGCACCATCGTATGCGGCCGGGCGGCCTCGCTGAAGTAATCGACGAACATCGCGGTGATGCGATGGACGATCTCCTCCTTCTGGGCCCTGCTGAGTGCGGCTTGCGGGACCTTGATGTTGGCGAACGGCATGAGAGCTCCTGTTTGTTGTGATGGCTATGTCCGGCTGGGCCGGCCGTGATGAAAGCGCGGCGTCAGACGACGCCGCCGTTGACGCGCAGAATCTGGCCGTTGACCCAGCTTGCCTCGGGGCTCGCCAGGAAGGCGACGACCGCGGCGATCTCCGGTGGCTGGCCGAAGCGGCCGAACGGATTGGCGGCCGCGATCGCGCGCAACTGCTCGTCGCTCTTGCCGCCGAAGAACATCTCGGTTTCGGTCGGCCCCGGGGCCACCGCGTTGACCGTGATGCCGCGCGGCGCGAGCTCCTTGGCCAGCACGTGGGTCATGGCCTCGATCGCGGCCTTGGAAGCGGCATAGGCGCCATAGCGCGGCTGATAGAGCCCGACCACGCTCGAGGAAAAATTGACGATGCGGCCGCCGCCCCGCAGCCGTCGCGCCGCCTCGCGCAGGGTTCGAAACACGCCGGTGAGATTGACCTCGATCTGGCGCGCGAACGCCGCGTCGGTCGTCTCCGAGATCGCGCCGAGCTCCATGGTCCCGGCATTGTTGATCAGAATGTCGGCGCCGCCGAAGGCACGTTCGGCGGCGTCGAACAGCGCTGCTGCCGTGTCGGCGCCGGCGATATCGCCTTGAGCGGCAAGCGCCCGGCCGCCGGCCGCTTCGATTCGCTTAACCACCTGCTCGGCCGCCTCGCGGCCGCGCGCATAGTTCACCACCACGGCGATGCCGCTGGCAGCGAGGCGCTCCGCGATGGCGGCGCCGATCCCGCGAGAGGCTCCGGTGACGATGGCAACCCTTGTCTGGTCGTTGGACATGACCGTTCTCCATTCCTTGACGGGAACGGAAATAGCTGATCGGCTTGCTCGGATAATCTTTGCCGGATTGACATCACCTGTCGGTTTGGGCGAACAATCTGACATGGACCGCTTCGATGCCATGCGTCTGTTCGTCCGGCTCGTCGAGCGCCGCAGCTTCACCGCGGCGGCGGCCGATCTCGGCATCCCGCGCTCGACGGCCAGCGAAGTGCTGAAGGCGCTGGAGGCGCGCCTCGGCACGCGCCTGATCGAGCGCACCACCCGCCACGTCACGCCGACGCTCGACGGCGAAGACTACTACCGGCGCAGCGTTGCCATCCTGACCGAGGTCGAGGAGGCCGAGACCGCGTTGCGCGATGCGAGACCGCGCGGCCTGCTCCGCATCGATGCCCACCCGATGCTGACGCGCACCTTCCTGCTGCCGCATCTGCCGGCGTTTCTGGCGCGCCATCCGTTGCTGGATTTGCGGATCGGGCAGGGCGACCGCCTGGTCGATCTCGTGCGCGAAGGCGTCGATTGCGTGATCCGCTCGGGCGAGCTGGATGCCAGCGGCATGATCCAGCGGCGGCTCGGCACGATCGAGGAAATCACCGCCGCCAGTCCGGCGTACTTGCGCGCGCATGGCACGCCGCGGTCACCCGACGAGCTCGGCGGCCACCAGATGATCGGCTTCATCTCCTCGCGCACCGGCGAGGTGCTGCCGCTCGAATTCACAAGTCACGGAGCGGTGCGGCAGGTCACGCTGCCGAGCCGGGTCATGGTCAACAATTCCGACACCATGGCCGATCTCGCCCGGCTCGGGCTTGGTCTTGTTCAGGCGCCGCGCTACCGCTTCACGGAGGATCTCGCCGCCGGCACGCTGGTGGAGGTGCTTAAGCGCTATCCGCCGTCGCCGACGCCGCTCCATGCGCTGTATCCGCAGAACCGCCAGCTGACGCTGCGCCTGCGCGTCTTTCTTGACTGGGTCGCGGACATCCTCGCTCGCGCCGGGCTGTAATGTGGGGGCGCGCCCCACGCGCCGCGGCGTAGCGTCGCCGGAAAAATCGCCGCTTACCGCACCGCCGACTGGCTGCCTTCCCGCTTCATCCACTCCTGGAATTGCTTGAACAGTGCACCGGCCTCCTCGTCGGTCATGCGCTGGCCGGTCTTGGCGGCCCTCGCTCTCATCCATGCGTCGAATTGCTGCTTGCCGGCGCCGGTCTCCGGCGGTGGCGCCTCCTGCGCCAGCAACTCTTCGGCGGCTTTAAAGCGTGTCCACCCTGGAAGGCTGGAGGCGAGATTGATCTCGTTCCACTTGGGATGGAACGGCGGCTGCCTGAACTGATCGAACCGCTTGAAGAAATATTCCACGAAGCGCGCGACACGGCGATATCGCTCGGTCTCGGGCGGCCAGTTGTAGACGGCGAGCACCTGCGGCACGCCGACGGTGTCGACGATCTGGCCGGGCTCCAGCAGATTGGGATAGTCCCGCGACGTCAGCGCCGTCGGAACATAGTAGTCCTTCAAGTTCGACGCATACGGGACGGGGAGGAAGTGGAAGCCCGGCTCCGGCTTGTACTTGGCGAACAGGTCCGTCGGGGCGCCGGTGACGTGCACCACGCCGGCGATCTCGCCGCTGCGCATCTTCTCGAGCGCGATCGAATTGTTCATCAACACCCGCTCCGCGTTGATATGAAGGCGGTCGAAGATGATGCCGCCGGTCAGGTTCGCCGCGCTTCCCGCCGTATTGAAGCTGACCTTCTTGCCGTTGAGATCCTCGAGCGTCTTGATCTCGGGACGAACGTAGACATGCACCTCGTTGATATAGAACGAGCAGATGTAGCGGACCCGGTTCTTGATGTTGGCGAGCGTGCCCTTGCGCACGAACTCCTCGAGCACGTCGGCCGATGTGATGGTGACGTCGACGCCCTTGAGATAGAGCAGGTCTTCGATGTTGCCGAGCGCCCCGTAGGTCACCATCGGTAGCACGCGCAGGTTCGGCCTGTCGTCCAGCACTTTCGCCATCTCGGCGGCGAAGCGGATGTTGGTGCCTTCGAGCAGGCCGCCGGCAAGACCAACCGTCCATTCGTTGGATTCCTGGACCTTGCCGCCTTCGCCGACGGCGGCGGCTGTCGCCGGACGCGGCGCCCGCGCGGTCTGTGCGGCCGCCGGGCCGACCCATGCTGCGGCAACACCCAATCCTGCCGCAAGCAAGCCCATCAAGACAGTGGCCCGCATCGTTCATTCCCCCTCAGTCGGCCGCGTGGCGGTCACCGACGCGGCTCTTCGCCGCACTATGTCAGAGCTGATCGGAGGAGGTCTACTACTCGCGGGTTGGTCGCAATGTGCAGCACCTGCCGCGCGACATCGCCACCAAAAAGCCATCACCGGATTGGCCGACAGTCGCCCGTCGGAGAAAACCCAATGTTGTCAGGCGCCGTTCGCGCCGACTGTGATGAGGGGCCGCATGACAGCGGCAATGCGGGATACACCACATGGTTGTAATGCGCCGTCCCGAGGCGCATCAGCCCGAGTTGGCCCGTGCGCCCGAGGCGCACCGGTCCCAGCGGCTCACGTCATCCAGCGTGCCCGGCGCAATAGTCGCGCCAGAACCGGCGGTAGCCGGCTTCGACCGCTCGCGTGTAGGTCGCAACGTTACCGGCAGCCGAATGCGCGATCAGCTCGGGCAGCTCGGCGCGCAGCGTGCCGAGATAGGCCGGGTTGGTGGCGAACGCCTTGGCGATCTCGACATAGCCGGAATCGTCCTCGGCCACCCAATCGTCGAGGCCGATCGCCTTGAGGATGGCGCCGGCGGCGCGCGAGGAGGCGCCGCGGCCGAGCTTGGCGATGACCGGCACGCCCATGTAGAGCGATTCCCAGGTCGAGATGCCGCCATTCTGCGGGAACGGATCGAGCGAGATGTCGATTTGCGCGAAGGCGCGCAGATGGTCGAGGCGCTCGGTCGTGCCGATGCAGGCGATGCGGTCCTCCGGCACGCCGTGCGCCTTGAAGCGGCCGAGCAGGCCGTCGCGCACGAGTTGGTCGTCGAGCGCGAGGTGCTTGACCACCAGCTTCGATCCATCGATCTCGGCGAGCAGCTTCGACCAGACCGCGAGCACCTCGTCGGAGATCTTGTCGATCCGGTTGAAGACGCCGAAGGTGACGTGGCCGTTGCGCAGCATTGGCAATGTCGAAGGCGTAACATCGGTGATCGGATCGATCGTGATCACCGACGGAAGATCGTAGACGGTCTCCGCAAACATGTGCCGCACCTCCTGCGGGATCGTCACGGGATCGGCGAAGAAGTAGTCCATCGTGGCTAGCCCCGTGCCGGTGCCGCTGCCCCAGGCCGTGACTTGAACGGGCGCCGGCTTGCGCGCGAACACGGGAATGCGGTTGCCGGTGGTGTAGCCGGAGAGGTCGACCAGGATGTCGACGCCATCGGCCTGGATGCGGTCCGCCAGCTCATCGTCGGACAGATGCACGGCATCGACCCAGACGTCGGCGATCGACTGGAAGGTCGCGGTGAAGGAGTCCTTCGCGGTCGAGGACGAGTAGCAATTGATCTGGAACTGCGCCTTGTCGTGGCCGCGCAGCACCGGCAGGAAGGCGAAGGCCGCCGAATGCATCCGGAAATCGGACGAGACGTAGCCGATAATGATCCGCCTGTCCGGATCGAGCGAGCGGGGCACGAGCTGCCGCCGCGGCAGCTTGCTGCCGATCGCATCCCACCACTGTCGCCGCGTCGCCTGCTGGACCGCGAAATCGGCCTCGCTGAGAAAATCCTGATAGAAGATCTTCTTGCTGATCGCCTCGTCGTAGTCAGGGTTGATCTCGATCGCGCGGTCGAAATGCGCAATCGCATTCGCGGTATCGCCGAGCCGGCCGAGGCAGGCGCCGAGCAGGGTCAGCGCCACCTCGGCGGTCGGGTTTCTCTCCAGCACGCGCTTGCAGGCGAGCATGGCCTGCGCCACGTTGCCGGTCAGCATGCTCATTTGCGCCTTGCCCTGCCAGGCGACTTCGAGCGTCGGATCGCGCGTCACCGCGGCATCGAAATCGGCCTCGGCCGCAGTGCGCCGCCCCATCAGCATGTTGAGCCGGCCGCGATGCGCCAGCACCTCCGCCATGTCGGGCCTGACCGCGATCGCAGCGTTGAACGCCGTTTCCGCCACGTCGTAATGGCGCAGCTCCAGATGCGACAGCCCCTTGTTGACCAGCGCCTCGAAATGGCGAGGCCGTAGAGCCAGCGCGCGCTCCGCGCTGGCAGCGGCAGCGTCCCAACGCTTCAGCATCAGTTCGGCCACGCTGCGATTGCACCAGGAATCGGCGTCGTCGGACTTGAGCGCGATCGCCCGGGAAAACGCCGCGATGGCCGGCTCGGCGAGCTTTAACCGCAGCAGCGTGGTGCCGAGATTGCGCAGCGCGGTCGGAAAATTCGGCCGCAAGACCAGTGCCTGCTCCAGCGCCGCGCGCGCCTCGTCATGGCGCTGCAGGTTGAGCAGCGCAAAGCCGAGATTGGAGTGCGCATCGGCCGAACGCGGATCGAGCTGAACCGCGCGCTCCAGATGCGGCACCGCCTCGGCAATCCGGTTGGATTCGACCAAAGACACGCCGAGCAGATGCACGGCATCGAAGACGCTTGGAAAGTCCTGCAGAAGCTGGCGGCACAGCGCCTGCACGTCGGCCTGCCGGCCCTCGCGATAGGCGATGAAGGCGGCCGGCAGCAGCGTCTCTACCTGCTTCTTCAGCTTCTTCTGTGCCCGCGCATTCTGGAAGGCGCGGGATCCGACGGTGCTTGCCATGCTGTCTTTTTCTCTGTCCCCGGAAGTGCCGCGGTCGCGCCCCGCAAGCCGGAGATTCGCCCGCGCATGGTTAGCGATTGGTTAACGGCCGATGCCCGCAGAATTGCGGGCACAGTCCCGCGGCTTTCTGCATCGGCGCGCCCGGGCGGATCGCATCCGATGACGATCCGCCCTGCGAGCTTGCTCCCTGGATTTGGCTACTTGGCCTTCTGAAGCTTGGTCACAGTGTAGCCCTGCTCGGCCTGCTCGGCCTCGAACTGGACCTTGTCGCCGACCTTGACCGACTTGAGCAGGCTGGCGTCCTTGACGCGGTACACCATCGTCATCGGCTCATCCATGCCAAGGCTCTTGGCCGGACCGTGCTTCAAGGTGATCTTGCCGGCGCTCTCGTCGATCTTCTTGACCTCGCCGGTGATCGACGAATCGGCCGCCGTTGCGGCTGAGATCGCGAAGCTCGCGGCCAATGCGGCGGCTGCCGCCATGCGAATGAATGCCTTCATCATCGTCTCCTTCTGCTGTTGAACTGCTGTCTCGGTTCGCGCCGCTTCATGTCACGCCGTCTCATTTCACGATGACGTGGCCGGTCATGCCGGAGTCGCGATGCAGCGGGATCAGGCACGAATATTCGAACGTGCCGCGCTTGCTGAACTTCCAGACGATCTCGGCGGTCTTGTTCGGCGCCACGCGCACCCCGTTCGGCTCGTCGTGCTCCATGTGCGGGAATTTCTTCATCAGCTCGCCGTGCTTGAGGTTTTCGCGAGTGGTGGCGAGCAGGAATTCGTGGTCTTCCTTGCCGACATTGCGCAGCACGAAGCGGATCTGCTCGCCGCGCGTGACCTCGATGCGCGCCGGCGTGTAGTCCATCTCGTTCATCAGGATCTCGATGGTCCGCGCCGGCTTGCCGGGATCGCCGGGCTCACCGGCGGAGTAGGAGCCATGGTCGTGCGGACCATGGCCGAGCGCCGGCGTCATGCCCAGCATGGCGGTCAGTGCGGCGCATAGCACGGCCGCGGTCGTCGTCTTCATCGAACTCTCCTGTCTGCTTGTCGATTTCGTTAAATGCATCGCGCTACGGCGAGGGCTTCGCCGTCGCCGGATCATTCCGGCGCGGCGGCCCGGCGGCGGGCGGGTCGATTTCGTAGGCCACGCTGCCGCCGGGAAACTGATAGGGCCCGGGATCGCGATAGTCGTCGCGTGCGAGGGTCTCGCGCACCTTCACCACCGAGAACATGCCGCCCATCTCGATCGATCCGAACTGACCCTCGCCGGTCATCATCGGCAGCGTGTTGTCGGGCGCCGGCATCTCCATGCTGCCCATCGCCATGCCGGTCGAGCCCATGGCCATGGAATCGGGCGCCAGCCGCGCGACCGCGCGCGCGACGTCCTTGCGCGACACGCCGATCAGGTTGCGCATGTCGTGGCCCATGGCATTCATCGTGTGATGCGACTTGTGGCAGTGGAACGCCCAGTCGCCCGGATTGTCGGCGGTGAAGTCGATCGCCCTGATCGCACCGACCGGAACGTCGGTCGTCGTCTCCGGGATCTGCGCGCTCTCCGGCAACCAGCCGCCGTCGGTGCAGGTCACCGCGAATCTGTGGCCGTGCAGATGGATCGGATGATTGGTCATGGTCAGGTTGCCGATCCTGATCCGCACCGTCTCGCCGAGCCGCACCGGCAGCGGATCGATGCCCGGGAAGACGCGGGCGTTCCAGGTCCACATGTTGAAGTCGGTCATCTCGTTGACCTTGGGAAGGTAGGTCCCGGGATCGATCAGGTAGGAGCTCATGATGAAGACGAAGTCGCGATCGACAGGGCGGAAGGCGCGATCGCGCGGATGCACGACGATCATGCCCATCATACCCATGGCCATCTGCACCATCTCGTCGGCATGCGGGTGGTACATGAAGGTCCCGCTGTGCTTCATCTCGAATTCGTAGACGAAGGTCTTGCCCGGCTTGATGTGCGGTTGCGTCAGGCCGCCGACACCGTCCATGCCGCAGGGCAGGATCACGCCGTGCCAATGCACCGTGGTGTATTCGGGCAGGCGGTTGGTGACGAAGATGCGCACCTTATCACCCTCCACGGCTTCGATGGTCGGGCCGGGCGACTGGCCGTTGTAGCCCCACAGATGCGCCTTCATGCCGGGAGCGAATTCGCGCACCACCGGTTCGGCGACGAGGTGGAATTCCTTCCAATCGCCGTTCATGCGCCATGGCAGCGACCATCCGTTCAAAGTCGCCACCGGGTTGTAGTCGGGGCCGCTCGACGGACGCAGCGGCGGCTGCATCGTGCCGCGGTCCATGCTCGGCGCTTCCGGAATCGCCGCGGCCTGGACTCTGCCGCTGACGGCGCTCGCGCTTGCCAGCGCCGCGGTGCCGAGAAGTGTCCTGCGTGACAACATCTTCGCTGCTCCTCTTTGTTTTGACGCGTTTTCTTGACGCGAACCGGTATCCACTTCGCTTGGAAACGCTCTAGTCATCGCTCGTGGAGATCTGCGCGCGCGCCTGCACGGCCTCGCCGCCGCTTCCTCCGCCATTGACAGCGGCTGACAATTCGGCCTGCGCCAGAAAGAAGGCGCGCCTGGCATCGACGGCCGCGCGACGCGAAGCGAGGCGCTGCCGTGCCTCCACCAGGAGCGCGAAGATGTCGACCTGCATGCTCGAATAACGCAGCTGCATCTCGTCACTGATGATCTGCCGCAGCGGCAGCACCTCGCGCTGGTAGTGGCTGGCGATATCGTAGGCAGCGCGATAGCTGCGATAGGCATCGCGGGCCTCCGAACGAACATTGACCGCCTTCTCGGTCAGGCGGTTGAAGGCGCGCTCATAGGTCGCGGTCGCCTGCCGCAGGCGCACCTCGCCGCCGTCGAAGATCGGGATTTGGAATTCGACGTCGAAGCCGCGTTCGCGGAACGGCTGCGCCTCCGGATCGCGGGTCCGCCGCTCGATTCCGGCGACGTCGAGCAGGGTGACGAAGCGCGTCGCCTCGGTGAGCTCGAGCGATTTCGCCAACGCCGTAAGCTCGATGCGCGCCATCTGCAGATCGATGCGGTGACGGACCGCGTCGACCTCGACGAAGGGCTGGTCGAGCGGCCGCCGCGGCAGCTCGGGCAGCCGGTCGGGCAGGCGGAAGCCGAGATCGTCGCCCCACAGGCCCATCAGGCGCGTGAGCTGCTCGCGCGCGCTGGAGGCGGCCTGGCGCGCGGTCGCGAGCTCGGCCGTGGTCTCGGCATAGAAGACCTGCTCGCGGGCCTGGTCGAGCCGGTTGAGCGCGCCGGTCTCGCCGAGCTTGCGCGAGAGCTGGGCCGTGGCCTCGGCTGCGGATTGCGCCTCGGTCAGCAGGCCGACGAGCTCGTTGGCGGCAACGGCGCGGACCTGCGCGCGCCTGACGTCGGCGGCGAGCCGCAGCGTCGCCAGCGCCGCCTTGAGCTGCGCCTGACGGAAACGGTCGCGCGCGATCTCGGAGCGCACCGGCAGGGTCGCGAGCGCCAGGATGTCGCCCACCACCTGGCGTTCGGCTTCGCTCGCGCCATCGCCGGAAATGCGCGACAGCGAGAAGGTCGGATTGGGCGGCAGGCTCTCCTGGACCAGCTCGGCCTCGCTGAGGGCGAGCTCGTTGTAACTCGCCTGCAGGCCCTTGTTGCTGAACAGCGCGACCTGCACCGCGGCTTCGGTCGAAAGCGGCCGCGCCAGCAGTCGCCGCGCCGCCTTGCGCGCACGGTCGGCATCGTCGGCGCTGCTCACCGCCGTGGTTTCGTGGTCGATGGTCCGGCTCGTGATGTCCGACACCACGGCCATGCCGCCGTCGGGCGAGAACGACGCGCAGCCGGAAAAGGTCAGCGCGGCGACCACAGGCAGCGATCGCAGCAGGAGCGATTGTCCTCGCATGATCAGCGCTCCTGCCGGTCCGGTCCGGACCGCGGCGCGACGTCGTCGTTGCGCTCGCGCCATGGTGCCGGCGACGCCGGACGCAGGCTCGCGTAAGGCGAGGTCGTAGCGCGATCGCGGATCGGTGCGACCTTGGCCGCGGGATCGGCCGGATCGGCACCGGCGAGCGCAATCGTCTTGGGCTGGCAGCCCGCGAGCCCGATGATGGCCGCCGGCATCAGCAGAATGACTGAAAGAAGATGCAAGCAGCCGCGCGCTGAAGATGCGCGGGCGTGCTTCGCCTCCGATGGCGAAAACATGGATGATCCCCTGATCTGTCGATGAAGCAGCACAGCGGCAAGCGCCGCTGCAGCTCGCGTCGTTCGTTCAGGTCAGGACGATGGGGGGACGATAGAGGAGCGGCGGTGCGCGGCCGACCAGGCTCTGCTCGCCGGAGAAGACCTGGCCCGCGGCGATCCGCGTCGGCGCGGTCAAATTCGGCAGATCGACCGCGATGCCGACCACGCAAAGCGCGGCACAGCAGGCGCCCGGCATCTTGCCATGATCGTGGTGATCGACCGGGGCGGCGGCGTCCTCATGCGCGACATCAAGATGATGCGTGTGCATGCCCTCGTGATGGTGCCGGCCGTCCTCGGCCCGCATCTGCGCCATCATCGCGTGTTGCGCGGTCTCATGATGCGCGATCTCGTGATGTGCGGCGGCGATCGGTGCGACGAATTCGTCGAAGCAGGGTTCCGGACCGGTGCCGAACGCAAGCGCCACGCCCGGGCTGAACACGCAGAAGAGATAGGCGAGCGCAATCAGCCGCCCCGCCAGAACCCTCATCGATCGCGTCAGCCGCAACGACATTCGTTTTCGAAAACCTTCCTCGTTCGCGCGCAACCTAACCGCAAACCTCTGCTTCGCCAAGCTCGGTCGCGGGTCGGATCGCGCAATGTTTCTCGTCGTTGTTGCGCTGCTTCTGCATGCCCAATATCGCAGCAATATGGCTTGACGATGGGCGGTCAACCGAAGAACTTGCCCGCGCCGTGCATGCCGCCTTGAAACAATGTGAGAAAACACCAGCCTTCGTTCCGGACTCGCCTCAGGCCTGGACGCGGCTCGGTTTGGCACTCCTGATCGCCTCGATCGGCGGCGTCGGCATGTGGTCGGTCGTGGTGGTGCTGCCTGGCGTTCAGGCCGAGTTCGCGGCGTCTCGCGGCGCGGTCTCGCTCGCCTACACGCTGACGATGTTCGGCTTCGGCCTCGGCGGCATCATTGTCGGTCGCATCACCGATCGCTTCGGCATCGTCACCGCGATGTCCCTGAGCATCGCCTGCACCGGGATCGCTTATCTGCTCGCCGGCGCCTCGACGACGCTGTGGCAGTTCCAGGCCGTCTACTTCCTGATCGGGCTCGGCACGTCGGCGACGTTCGCGCCGCTGATGGCCGAGGCTTCGCATTGGTTCAGCCGCTATCGCGGTCTCGCCGTCACCATCGTTGCCGCCGGCAATTACGTCGCCGGCACGGTGTGGCCGCCGCTGATCAATCTCGGCCTGGAGTGGCTCGGCTGGCGCGGCATCCATGTCGCGATCGGCCTGTTCTGCGCGATCACCATGTCACTGCTGCTCTTGGTGCTGCGTGCCCGCATGGGCGGCGCCGGCGCCCATGATCACGCCCAAGCGCCGCCGCCACCGCTCAAGCTTGCGATCTCGACCAACGCGCTCACTGCGCTGCTGTGCATTGCTGGTGTCGCCTGCTGCATGGCGATGGCGATGCCGCAGGTCCACATTGTCGCCTATTGCGGCGATCTCGGCTATGGCGTCGCCCACGGCGCCGAGATGCTGTCTCTGATGATGGGCTTCGGCATCGTCAGCCGGATCGGCTCCGGCTTTCTCGCCGACCGCATCGGCGGGATTCGCACCCTGCTGCTCGGCTCGCTCGCGCAGGGCTTTGCGCTCACCTTCTATCTGTTCTTCGACAGTCTCTCCTCGCTCTATCTGATCTCGGCGATGTTCGGCCTGTTCCAGGGCGGTATCGTGCCGAGCTACGCCATCGTGATCCGCGAGACCATGCCGGCGCGCGAGGCCGCGACACGGGTCGGCATCGTGATTTTCGCCACCGTCGTCGGCATGTCGTTCGGCGGCTGGATTTCGGGCGTGATCTTTGACGCTACCGGCTCTTACACGGCCGCGTTCGCCAACGGCGTGGTCTGGAACGCGGTCAACATCGCGATCGTGCTCGGCCTCCTGGTGCTGGCGCGGCGGCGGCCAGCCGTCGCGTGACGTGTATTGCGCCTGGCCGCAATTGAGTGTTGCGACCGCGGGAATTGCTCGATGATGCGGCTGCCAGCGAGCCACATGAGAGTGTCACATGGGACTCGCTCAAGGCTTCCCGCACGTCATCCAGCCCATGCTCCCGAGCAGGGCGGGCCGAGCCTCAGCGTTGCGCCACCCACTTCCTGTGATGCCGCCGATGGCCCCTGGCGATCGAGCTGGTCGCCTCGGTGACAGCTTCGATGCGTGCGACCTGGAGGCGGATATCGCCCGTGGACGAGCGGAGCGAGTCGAGGCCGATCTCGCTGTTCGCCACGCCGGCACGCAGCGAGCCCATCTCGGTCGTGGTGTCGTCCTGCGCCATGCGGAGGCGGAGCGTTTCGCCCTTCAGCTCGGCGAGCTTCGACTCGATCTGGGCCGTCGTCTCGCGCCGACGTGCCTCGTTCTCGTCGGTGGAGGTGCGTAGCCCGGCAAGGCTGATCTCGGCATTGGCAAGGCCGGCGCGGATATGAGCAAACTCCTCGGAGGTCTCGCCCTGGATCTCCCGCAGCACGGCGGTCTCCCTCCTGACCTGAGCGAGTTCTGCTGTCAGGGCGGCGACCCGGTCCTCGAGCGTCACGGATGATGCACTGGCGAAGGAGAAGTTGTGGTTACCGGTGCCCCACAACACCACACTGGCGCTGGCTGCGAGCGCCAGGCCGATGGCGATGCGGAAAGAGCCGGCCGTGCCGCGATGCGGAGGGGCAGCAGGCGTCGTTGTCGGGGTACGCATGGACAGATCTCCAAAGGATTTGAATGAAAAAATTTTGCTCACCTTCAGGTTGCCAATCCCCTAAACGCATGGCGCTTATTTGAAAATTCATACTACGTAGATCTGCGGGATCGCGGACGCGCTGCGGACGGTCACCCGGATGCGGGGTAAAAATGCTGCAGGGCACAGCGTATCTGCACGCTCCTCTGCGCGATCGATGCCCGGCGATGCGCACGGGGGCGTAACGGGAGCTGTGAGGGGCGTCACAGAAGGTGGAGCGCTGTGAGGTAGGCTGGCGAGTGGTTGTTTGGATCACCTCGCAACTCCCCGCGGTCCCATGAATTCCGATCAGTTCGTCAAAGTCTTCGATATCCGCGATGCCGGCCTCGATGCCTGGTTCGCCCCCGCTTTCGGCTTGTTTTTTGTCGCGGTCGGCCTTGCCGCAATTGCCGCCCCGAGAATCCTACGCGCGGTCGACATTCCCTTTCTGGACGATGTGTACGGGTTGCGCGGCTTCTTCAGTTCGCGGCGCGTGGTCGGCTATATCTTCCTGGCCTTTGCGCTGATGTGGACCGCCATCGCCTTCTCAAGCACCTACGGGCGCAACCAGCGATACCGGGTCATGATGGAGCAGGACGGCTGCCGCATGGTCGAGGGGCAGGTCGAGCATTTCGTTCCGATGCCCTATGGCGGCCACAGCGTCGAATCGTTCTCGGTGCGAGGCATCCGGTTCAGCTATTCCGACTACATCGTCACCGGCGGGTTCAACAACACCGCCTCCCACGGCGGACCGATCTCTGCCGGCTCGTATGTTCGCATCTGCTACGATCCTGCCAACCATGTCATTCTGCAACTCGACATCCGCGGCTTGTCCGCACCGCCTCGGCGTACCGGCACCGGATGGTTTCCGCCGTTGCGCTTCGGCGGCTCGGATGCAGACCAAGGGGCCGGGCTGTTTCGGCTTGGCGTTCCCATCGTCGCGTTCAGCCTGCTCGATCTGCTGGCCATTGCGGCGCTGTACCGTCCTTATCTACGAACGTTCCTTCGCATCGGCGGCCAGCCGGCGCGCCTGACGCTTCGCCCCGAACTGGTGCCGGACAGGATCATCAAGCTCGCCGAATGCACGATCTACTGGGACCGGGCCGATCACGCGATCTGGCTGCGGCCGCGCGGACTGATCCTCCTGCAGCTTCCGCTCCTGGTCGCGAGGCTCAGCTTGGACAGCGATGATCGCTCCATCCTTGGCTGGGACATCCGTCTATCGTCAGGAGGTTTTGTGGTCTCCGCTCTCATCGCGGCGGCGTTCGTTCGGTTTCTGCTCGTTTCCTCTGCACAAGACAGCGCGCAGACGACTGCCATTCTCGTCGCGCTGTGCGGATTTGCGGTTCTGGCCACAGGCGTCAATCTCTGGATGCTGCGATCGCGGATGACCGATTTCGTCCGGAGAGTGCTGCCGGATATCGCCGCCTAAGGCGGAAGCGGTCGTTAAACGGCGTCTGCGGCCTTCAGTAGCGAGCAGCCGGTGATCTTGAGGCTGCCGTCCGGCTGCGTCTCCAGCGTGTAGAGCGCCTCCCATGCCTCGCCCTTGGCGTCGATGATGTGAACCCGCTGCGCGACCACGCCGCCCTCGGTCCTGCTTTCGCCGAACTCGAAGCTCTGGTGCCGATAGACCGGCGCATAGCCTTGTCTCACCATGGCCATGAAGATGTCGGGGGAAGGAAAGATCGCATGAATCTCGGGGGCCGCCTGCGCATAAGCGGCCGCCGCGTCGTCGCGCGCAAAAGCCCGCTCCTGCTGGCGGATGGCATTCTGGGCCGGTGTCGCGTCATCGGCGGCGATGGCAAAGGCGGGCGCGGCGACGAGCAGGGCAAGCAACAGCAGGACCATGCGCATGACGAAACTCCTTGGAGGTCATCGAGCGCGGTGATCCTAACAGACGATCTTGGGCATTGCCGGGGCAAAACCGGCTTGCACCGCCTGACAGCTCTCGATCGGCCTTACAGCGCGTCACAGAGCAGGCGGCGCGCCGCCTTCAGCCCGTCCTCGTCGCGCTTATAGAACGTCCAGCCCTTGGCGCGTTTGGCCTTGACGAGGCTTGCTGCGATCAGCACGCGCATGTGCTCGCTCAAGGTGGGCGCCGAGACGCCGAGCTTCTCGGCGATGAAGAGGCCGCAGACGCCGTCCTTGACCAGGTCGCCATCGACCTGCGGCGGGAAATGCCGCCGCGGCTCGCGCAGCCATTCTAGAATCTGCAGCCTTTTGTCGTTGGCAAGCGCCTGGAAGACGCGATCGGGTTTCATTTTGCTACTTTGCCAATTAGCTAATTTATGTCAAGCTGCATCGAGGTGGCGAGGTGTGACATGCGAGATGAATCCACTGATGTGACGCGGGAGCGGATTGCGGAAAGCTACGAGCTGATCCAGCCATATGTCCGGCACACGCCGCTGGTGACGGTCGATGCCGCCGATTTCGGCCTGCCGTCCGCTCCGCTGCGGCTGAAGCTGGAATTCATGCAGCATGCCGGCTCGTTCAAGGTGCGCGGCGCGTTCACCAATCTGTTGACGCGCGATGTGCCCGCTGCCGGTGTGGTCGCGGCTTCCGGCGGCAATCACGGCGTCGCGGTCGCGTTCGCGGCGAACCGGCTGAAGCAAAAGGCTGCGATCTTCGTGCCCACTATCGCCTCGCCTTCCAAGATCGAGCTGATCCGGCATCACGGCGCCGAACTTCACATCGGTGGCGACCGTTACGCGGATGCGCTGGCGGCGAGCGAGCGGCATGTCGCAGACCATGGCGCGCTGCCGATCCATGCCTTCGATCAGACCGAGACCATGCTGGGGCAGGGCACGGTCGGGCTCGAGATCGAGCGCGACGCGCCTGATCTTGACGCGCTGCTGGTTGCGGTCGGCGGCGGCGGTCTGATCGGCGGCATCGCCGCCTGGTATCAGGGCCGCGTCAAGGTGGTGGCGGTGGAGGCCGACGGCGCGCCCACCTTGCGCGATGCGTTCGCGGCCGGCGAGCCGGTCGACGCGCCGGCCGGCGGCATCGCCGCCGACAGCCTGGCGCCGAAGCGGATCGGCGAACGGGTCTTTCCGATCCTGCGCCGCTATACGGCGCCCGAGGTCGTGCTGGTCAGCGACGACGACATCCGTACCGCGCAGCAGGCGCTGTGGTCGACCTTGCGAATCGTGACCGAGCCCGGCGGCGCCGCGGCGTTCGCCGCGTTGCTGTCGGGCGCCTATCGCCCCGCGCGAGGCGAGCGCGTCGCGGTGCTGGTCTGCGGCGCCAATACGACGGCGGTCAATTTCGAGAGTTGATCTCATCGTCATTGCGAGCGAAGCGAAGCAATCCAGCGTAGAAAAGCCTGGATGCCTCGTCGCTTGCGCTCCTCGCAATGACGGGCTTCCTCAGTTGGAACTATCCCTCCGCCACAGCCTCGCTCCAGGGCTGGAACACCTCGGAGGCGCCGCTATTCGTGCCTTCGTCGCGCAGCACCACGCTCGGGCAGGCGAACTTCATCGGCAAGGTCTGCGGATGTGCCTCCTCAGTGTCGAACTTCGCAGCGAGCGCGGCGCGCGCCTCTGGCGGCAGCCGCGTGTCGGCGATCACGATCGCGCCCTCGCTGGCATCGATCCGCGGCTGGTGGATCGCGCCGTCGAGGTCCATGCCGAAATCCATCACGAACGACAGGATCTGCGTCACCGCGGGCGGGATGCGCCGGCCGCCGGAGGCGCCGAGCGCCAGGCGGCGGCCGTCGGCAGCCTCGGCAACGACCGGTGTGTAGTTGGTGAGGCAGCGCTTGCCGGGCGCCAGCGAGTTGGTCGTGCCCGGTGCCGGGTCGAACCACATGATGCCGTTGTTCATCATGATGCCGCTTTGCGGCGTCTGGAACTTCGATCCGAAGTTCGACAGCAGGGTCTGTGTCACGGCTGCCATGTTGCCGTCGCGATCGACCACCGAATAATGCGTTGTGCAGGCGGGCGCGAGATATTCGGCGCCCAGCGAGCGCCGCCCGTCCGCATCGCCCATGCCCTTGAGCCGCTCGCGATAGGCGGCCTGCAGTGCATCGGCATAAGCCAGATAGGCGTCCGCGCCCGGCAGTTCCTGCGATGGTTGCAGGCTCGCCTGCAACAGCCGCAGCGTATGGGCGAGCGTCGGCCCCGCAGTGAGCTCCGGGGTCGCGAACACCGTGCCACCGCGATAGGGAATCTTCAGCGGCTCGCGGACATGCGCTTTGAAACCGGCGAGATCCTCGACCGAGAGCTGGCCGCCGGCGGCCCGGATGTCGCGGGCGATCGAGCGGGCGAGGTCGCCTTGGTAGAAGTCGCGCGGGCCAGCACCGGCGAGGTGGGTCAGCGAGGCTTGCAGCTCTCGCTGCGGCATCCGCACCACCGACCTGATGCCCCATTGCGGGTTCGGCGGCAGGCCGTCCTTCAAGTAGGCCATCGCGCTCGCCGGATAGCGGCGCAAATCCGCCGCCGAGCTCGAGATCATCAGGGTGGTCCACCAGTCGATCAGCAGGCCCTCGCCGGCGAGCCTGGCGCTCGGTGCGAGCAGCTCCTGCCACGGCAGTTTCGCGTAGCGCTGATGCGCCTCGCCCATGCCGGCGACCATGCCGGGCACGGCGATCGCGCCGGGACCGTGGATGTTGCGGTCGTCCTTCACCCGTGCCCAAGGAAAGATGTCGGTAGCAACAGCGCCGTCATTGGTGAGCGGATAGTCTTCGACGCGCAGGCTGTCCGGCGCGCGCATGCCGTAATCGATCACCTCGACGCGTTGTCCTTGGCGCGGTAGAGCACCATGGCACCGCCGCCGCCCATGCCGTTCATCCAGGGCTCGAGCACGCCGAGCGCAAAGCCGGTGGCAACAACGGCATCGATGCAGTCGCCGCCGGCCGCCAGCACCTCCGCGCCGATCTCGGCGGCGCGCCGCGATTGCGCGGCAACTACTCCCCCTTTGGACGTGACCGCGGACTTCCTGATCTGTTGGCGGTTGGAAAACTGGCTCGGCATGGCATTCCCTGGCTCGACCTCATTGTCACGACCGAATTGACACGCAGCGGCAGAGCGAAGCAATCCGCGAAAACGGTTGCCTCCTCCGCAAGGGAACATTATCGCCGGTGAGGACTTATTTACCGCTGGCGACTAAGGTCGTCGGCAGACCAGATCGATCTCGATCAGCGCGTCGTAAGCGAGCCCGGTGACGCCGACACAGGTGCGGGCAGGCAGGCGATCCGCGGGGAAGAACGAGCGCCACGTTTCATTCATTGCGGCGTAATCTTCCTTAAAGCGCGTCAGGTATATCCGAGCCATCACAATATGTTCGAGGCCGATGTTGAGACCTTGAAGTATGTACTTCAAGTTCTGCATCACCGCCTTGGTCTGCTCGACGATGCCGTCCGGCAGCACGCCCGGCGAGTCCGGACTATCAGGCATCTGTCCCGTGACGAAGATGAAGCCGTCGCTCTCCACTGCGTGACTGAACGGTGCGACAGGCTTGGGCCCGCCGGCGATCATATGGAACTGCATGATGTCATCCTTATGGCAGTGATTATACGGAGTTGAACTGCAGCAGCCGCCGTGAGGCGGAGCATTCCGGTCATGAGGACCGTCATTGCGAGGAGCGTAAGCGACGAAGCAATCCAGAATCTTTGCATGACTCTGGATTGCTTCCGCCGTCAGCCTTCAGGCCATGGCGGACGCGTCGCTTCGCTCGCAATGACGGGATCTCAAGGTGCCGCCACGATCGGACCCGGAAATTAGTTGGCATCCTGGAACAGCCGCTTGCTCAGGATCGCGTGCACGCCCCAGTTCCCGTCGACCACCTGGGTGACGCCGAAATCGACGGCCGCCGACATCAGCGCGATCGCCTCGTCTTCGCTGAGGCCTTTGGCCTGCATCAGGAAGCGGCGCATCTTGCGGAAGGCATCCTTCATGGCGAGGTCGAGCGATGAGGTGGCATAGACCTCGCTCTGGCCCTGCGCGCCGAACTCGGCCAGATAATTCGGATGGCTGAAGCCGGTCAGCACCCAGTCGGTCTCGGTCTCGATCAGCGGATAGGAGAGGTCGGCGACGACTTTGCCGGCCAGCTCGCATTTCTTATGCAGGATCACTTGGAATGTGCCGGTCATCGAGCATTCGATCGCGGTGCCGCCGAGTTCGCCATCGCCCTGCGCGGCATGGGGATCGCCGACCGAAAGCAGTGCGCCGGGGACCGCGACCGGTAAATATACGGTCGATCCCTTGCCCAGCCGCCAATTGTCGAGATTGCCGCCGAAATAGGAAGGCGGGATCGAGTCGACGAAATCGGCCTCGCGCGGCGCCACCGCGATCACGCCGAAATGCGGCCGCAGCGGAATCTTGACGCCGTCGAGCACGCCGTGGCGGAGCTTGACGCTGCTGGGCGCAACAGGAACGCCGGGATAGTCATAGGTCGCATGCACGACGCCGGAGGGATCGGTTTGTGGCGCCCAGCGAAAAGAATAGAGCGCGCGCGCGTGCGGTGCGGGATCGTCAGCAAAAATCTCATAGATGGTCACGGCCTCGCGCATCGTGGGTTCCGTGAGCAACTCATTGTAATGATAGCCCCACCAGGCCGCGACGCTGGAGCCGAACACCCGGCCCGCATGCTCCGGCGCGCGGCTCGGCCGCGGCACGATGTCGAGAATGCGCACCTCCAGCACGTCGCCGGGCTGCGCATCCTTTACCGCGACCGGGCCGGTGCAGATATGCACGCCAAAGCCTTCGCCGGCGCCGCGGCCGAACACGCTGGCATCCATCGGTCCGGCGCCGCGGCGCTCGACATTCTTGCTTGTGCTGGTCCAGCCGAACACGCTCTCCGCACCAGGATCCCCCGCGATCATTCGCTCGGGATCGTCGGAGGCGTGCTGCGTCAGCGTCTCAATGGTGATGGTGTCGCCGGAGGCGATCTCGAGCTGCGGCGGCAGCGCACGGCTGAAATAACCCCAATGCACCCGCGATGCAGCGGCGGCGAGATGATGATGCCTGCGTTGCACCGGCGCCCCGCGATCATTCGCCGGCGCCGGCGGGATCGCACCGGCCTTGGCAGGCGCGGTGTGATGCGCGCGTAGCAAAGCATCCTGCGGCCAGCCGCGTTGCCCGCGGGCAGGCGATGCCTCCGCGGCCTGCTCGGCCTTCCTTTGCCGGAATTCGCGCGGCGAGGCGCCGAAGCGCTGCCGGAAACTGCGGCTGAAATGCGCAGAGTCCGCAAAGCCGGTGCGATAGGCGATCTCCGAGATCGAGCGATGTGCTTCAAGTGGATTGGAAAGATCGGCAAGAGCGCGCTGCAGCCGCCGCTCGCGGATGTAATGGCTGAAATTGTCGCCGACGCCTTCGAACAGCTTCTGCAGATAGCGCTCGGATATTCCTTCGCTTTGCGCCACCCGTGCCGGTGTCAGCGCGGCATCGTCGAGCCTGCGCTCGATGGCCTGGCAGATCCGATGCAGGATCGCGGCCTGCGTCGCGGTGGTGCCGGAGTCGGCCGAGGGCGTCGTCTGCTGATGCGCGAGCGTCAAGAGCAGATCGACAAGGCTCTGTGCGATCGTGGTCCATTCGGCATCTGTCAGTGTCTCCATCGTACGCGCCGTCGTCTCGAGCAGCCGGGAGAACACGATGCCGAGCCCCGATGCGACGACTTCTGGCGCACTGCGCTTCAGCCGGCCGGCGATGCGGCCATGCAGCGCATCCGATGTGACCGACAGCACGATCGCGCGCATGTCGCGCTGGAACAGCACGCTCCAATTGCCGCCGCGCGGCAGCAGCAACAGGTGGCCGGCGGGAACGATGCGAGGGCCGTCCTTGGCCTTGAGCACCGCGCCGTCCTCGGTCGGCAGCAGAGCGATCGGCAGGTCCTCGTTCGGTTGGGCGAGGGCTGTGATCGCTTGCGCGCCCGCCGCGATCCGCGTCAGCGCGACGCCGGGGGCGCTGCGGTGCGAGGCGGTCGCATGCCCGTCATGGACGGCGCTGCCCGATGTCGGCTGCAAGCCGATCGCGCTCAGCACGTCGCGCCACGCCGCGGGGCGGTCGTCCTGCGTGTAGGACTCGCTGGTAAAGGGTCGAAAACTCATGGGATTGCTCGACACGCGAAGAGTCAAGCAACCGCCATGCCAGACGAGCGTCATGGCGTGCCGTGATTGTGGCGACGTGGACACATGTAAGATTCCTGACCCGTTGTTCTCGCTTTGCTATCCGCTGGCTCGGTTCACCTCTCCCCAGCGGGGAGAGGTGGACGTCCGCTGACGCACCGCCACGCCGAACTGCTCTAATCTCCCTCTAATCACACCGGAACACGGTCTTGCGGATGGTGCCGTGGACGCCCCAATTGGCGTCGACCACCTGGGTGACGCCAAAATCGGCACCGACCGACATCAGCGAGATCGCCTCGTCCTCGCTCAATCTGTGCACCGTCATCAGGAAGCGCCGCAGCTTGCGGAACGCGTCGCGCATCGCCCGGTCGAGGCTGGAGTGGTTGGTGATCTCGGTCTGCGCATTCGCGCCGAGCTCGGCCAGATAGTTCGGATAAGTGAAGCCGTAGACCGACCAGGCCTGATCGGTCTCCAGCAGGGGATGGGCGAGCCCTTCGAGCACTGTGCCGCCGAGGTCGCTCTTCTTGTGAAGGATGAACTCGAACTCGCCAGTCAGCGACGTCTCGATCGCGGTGCCGCCGAGCTCGCTGTCGCCTTGCGCCGCATGGGGATCGCCGACCGAGAAGAAGGCGCCGGGCACCGCGACCGGGTAGTACATCCGCGCGCCCTTGCCGATCCGCCAGTCGTCGATATTGCCGCCGGTATAGTTTGGTGGAATCGAGGAGACATAGTCGGCTTCGGCTGGCGCGAGCCCCATGGTGCCGAAATGCAGCCGGGCCGGCACCTTCATTCCTCGAAGAATGTTCTCGCGCTTTATGATGGTGGCGTGGTCGACGCGGACGCCGGGATAGTCGATGGTCGAATGCACGATGCCGTCCGGATCGGTCTGCGGCGTCCAGACATAGTTGTAGACCGCCGTCGCGAACGGCTCGCCGCTCGTGTCCAGCTCGAAGATGGTGACGACCTCGCGCGGCTTCGGCTCCTCAATCAGGTCGTGATAGTGAAAGCCCCAATTGGCGGCGACGTTGGAGCCGAAGCATTTGCCGGCATGGCAGCCGCACTGGCTTGGCCGCGGCTTGATATCGAGGATGCGCACCTCCAGCACGTCGCCCGGTTCGGCACCTTCGATCGCCACGGGACCCGTGAGCAGATGCACGCCGATGCCCTCGCCCGCGCCGCGGATGAACGGACCTTCCGTGGGGCCGGAGCCGCGGCGCGCCACCGCCTTGTGCTCCCTGGTCCACTGGAACACGCTCTCCGCGCCGGGATCGTCCTTGATCATCCGCTCGTAGTCGTCGTTGGCGTGATGGGTCAGCGTCTCGATGGTGGCACGATCGCCGGAGCGCAAGGTCAGCGCCGGTGACACGACCTTGCTGAAATAGCCCCAGTGAACGGTTTTGGGCGAAACCGGCAACAGATGATGTTTCATGCAAGGGCCTCTTTGCGAGAACGGGCGCGAAGTGATTGATGTTGACGTGAAGGATGAACTCATCGCACCGGCTCCGCTTGCCGCTCGGCATCCATCACCGAGAGGAACCGCGCAGTGACCGGATGGCGCGGGTTGGTCAGCACCTGATGCGCCGGACCTTCCTCCAGGATGACTCCGCCACTCAGGAAGGCGATGCGGTCGGCGACCTCGTCTGCGAAACGGATCTGGTGGGTCGAGATGATCATGGTGAGCCCATCGTCGATCGCGAGCCGCCGGATCACCTCCAGCACCTCGCCCACGAGCTCCGGGTCGAGCGCTGAGGTCGGCTCGTCGAGCAGCAGCACGCTCGGGTTTGGTGCCAGCGCGCGAGCAATGGCGACACGCTGCTGCTGGCCGCCGGAGAGATGGCGCGGCAGCGCATCGGCGCGGTGGCTTAAGCCCACGCGGTCGAGCAGCTCGAGCGCGCGACGTTCGGCTTCGAAGCGGCCCATGCCGTGCACCCAGCGCAGGGGACCGGCGATATTCTCTTTCGCGGTGAGATGGCCGAACAGATTGAACTGCTGGAACACCATGCCGACGCCGATCTCGGCGCGCTCGTTGGCGACGGCGCGCGGCGACAGCTTCTTGCCGTCATCGCCGAAGCCGAGCCGCCTGCCACCGACGCGCACGGTGCCGCTGTCCCAGGTCTCCAGATGATTGATGCAGCGAAGCAGCGTGCTCTTGCCCGAGCCGCTCGGGCCAAGTAGCGCGATCACCTCGCCGATCCGCACCGTGAGGCCGAGGCCGTTGAGCACCGCGTTGCCGTGATAGGCCTTGTGCAGATCCATCACCTCCACCGCGACATTGTTGCGGGCGATGGTGGCGGCGCGCTTGGCGCGCTCCGCTTGCGTCAGCGGAAGCGGCGACGGCTCAGTCGCGATGGCAGGCGCAATCTTCTCGGCAAGCTCGGGCTTGGTCAGGAGATCGACGCGGCGCCAGGGGAGATAATGGGCGAGCTTGCGTTGCTTCGTCGTGCGGTCGAGATCGAGCAGCCATTCCAGCGCGAGCTGGATCGCGCTGACCGCGCCGGTCAACACCAGATAAATCAGGCCGGAAGCGAAGAAGATCGAGAAGAAGTCGAAGGTGGAGGACGCCAGCTGGGTCGAGCGCAAGGTCAGCTCCTGCACGGCGATGACGGAGGCGAGCGAGGAGTTCTTCAGCGCGCTGACCGCTTCATTACCGAAGGCGGGGATCATGGTGCGGATCGCCTGCGGCGCGATGATCCGGCGCATCAAGACGGCCGGCGTCATGCCGAGCGCCTGGCCGGCCAGTAATTGCCCGCGCTCGACGCCGAGCACGCCGGCGCGCAGCATCTCCGCGATGAACGGCGCCTCGTTGCAGGCGAGCGCGAGGCCGGCGGCCATCACCGCCGGCAGCTTGATGCCGATATGCGGCAGCGCGTCGTAGGCGAACACCATCTGCAGGATCAGCGGCGTGCCGCGGAAGATCACGGTGTAGCCGCGTGCGAAGGCTGACAGCAGCGACAGCCGGCTCAGTTGCATCCAGGCGAGGATCAGGCCAAGGATCAGTCCGCCGCCAAGCCCGAGCGCCGTCACCTGCAGGGTCAGCTCGATGCCCTGCAACAGATACGGCATGCTGAGATAGTGCAGGAAGAGGGACATCGATCTGGTGCCTAGTCAGTCGATTAGAGCGTCGTGTTAGAAGAGGTCGATCTGGCGCCGCATCGGCGGTGCACCCTCTCCCCTTGTGGGAGAGGGTGGCGCGAATAAGCGAAGCGAAATTCGCGACGGGTGAGGGGTCTGTCTCCGCATTGTCGCTCGCAGAGAGACCCCTCACCCGGATCGCCGCCGCTTCCGCGTCGGCGATCCACCCTCTCCCACAAGGGGAGAGGGTGCACCGTCCGTGCCGCTTTGGTGCGATCAAATCTCTTCGTTCTCTAATCCGCCGTCAGCAGATCCGGCTCCTTGAAGTTCGCCGGATCGAGCTCCCACTTTTTCAAGAGCTCCTGGTGGATGCCGGCCTTCTGCACTTCGATCAGCGCGGCCATGACGGCGTCGCGGAATTTCGGCTTGTCCCTGGGCACGGCGATGCCGACCGAGTAGGGGATCGTCACCGCGATCGCCTTCTCCAGCTTGTCCGGATTGGCCTTCACCGCCTGGTCGACCGTGTTGACGTCGTTGATGTAGGTGTCGGCGCGGCCGGCGAGGATCGCCTGGATGCAGTTAGCGTTGTTGTCGTAGAGCTGCAGGGTCGGCTCCGGCTTGCCGGCCTCCTTGCACTTCGGACCCATGTCCTGCACTAGCGGCACCTCGACGAAGCCGGTGTTCTCCGCGGCGGCCGCGCCGCACAGGGTCAGGTCGATCCCGTGGATGCCCTTCGGATTGCCCTTGGCGACCAGCACGCCATCGAACACCTTCGAATAGGTGATGAAGTCGGCGGCCTTGGCACGCTCCTTGGTCGCGTAGATATCGGAGATGACGATGTCGGCCTGGCCGCTCGCCAGCGTCGTCAGCAGCGCTGCGAACACCACCGGCTTGTAGGTCAGCTTGAAGCCGAGGCAGTCGCCGATCGCCTCGCCGAGATCGATATCGAAGCCGACATATTTGCTCGGGTCTTTCGGGTCGATCGCCTCATAGCCCGGCGTATGCGGATTGATGGCGTTGGTGAGCGTCTTGCCTTTCCAGTCCGGATATTTGTCCTGCAGCGCCGCGCAGCCGGCAGGCGTCGCCGCCTGCGCGTCGATGGGCGACAAGAGCCCCGCGGCGACGACCGCGCCGAGCGCGGCAAGGAAGGCGCGCCGCGCTTTGGTGAAAAGCCAATTCTGCATGTGCCAGCTCCTTCGAACGATGGTGGGTCGCGTGGTCCCGGCGGTGCTGTGATGCCGTCGTCCCTCGCCAGGCGCGAAGGAAAGCTTATGTGCGCGCGCGGCTCGAAGACTTGTCCAAGGGCGCACGAAAAGTTGGATCGCGCGGGTTCAAGAAGTGAGCAGGCGCTGCTCAAAAACTATTCGTGCTGATGTTGCGCAGTGTGTGGTTGTAGACGCTCACCATGTCACGTCGAGTTTGCTTTTTGCACAGCGACGATCAGTCGCGCGGCGTGCGTATCATCTGCGGCGATGCAAAAAGCACTCTGATGCATAACGCTATGCGCGCGCGGTGGGCTTGGCGAACGGGGGCGCATCGGACTACGATGCGCGCGGCTCGCTTCCGGGCCAAGGGGCGATCTGCGTGACAAGGTATCTGCAATGTTCCTCCGTTTGACGGATCAGCCGTCGCTCGGCCGCGTCCTGATGCGGACGCTGATTGCAGTCGCCTACCTCATCATCTTCGCCCCCGTCGTCATGATCGTGGTGACGAGCTTCTTCGCACAGGAGATCATCAGCTTTCCGCCGCCGGGCCTGTCGCTGCAATGGTACGCGAACGCGTGGGGCAAGCCGGAATTCTTCCGCGGCCTGACCACAAGCCTGCAGATCGCGCTGCTCGCGGCAGCGATCGGCGTGCCGATCGGCACCGCCGCCGCGCTCGCGATCGTGCGCGGCGAGTTTCCGGGGCGAGGATCGCTGAGCTCGTTTCTGCTGGCGCCGCTCGCGGTGCCCGGCGTCGTCGCGGGCTCGGGTCTTTATATGCTCTATGTGATGGCGGAGGATTTCTTCGACCGCGACATCAAGGCGACCACCGAAGGGCTGGTCGCCGCGCACACGCTGCTCGCGATCCCGTGGACGGTTCGCCTCGTCGTTGCGAGCCTGCAGGGGCTGGATCGCCGCGCCGAGGAGGCGGCCGCCAATCTCGGCGCCAACCCCTTTACCGTGTTCCGTCGTATCACGCTGCCGATGATGCGGCCCGGCGTCGTCGCGGCCGCGATGTTCTCCTTCATCCAGAGTTTCGAAAATCTTGACCTGTCGATGCTGCTCGTTGGCCCCGGCCGGATCACGCTGCCTGTTGCGATGCTGAACTATCTCGAATTCCGGATCGATCCGACCTTGGCCGCCGTGGCGACCGTGCAGATCATTCTTGTCGGCTTGCTGATGGTGGTGACCGACCGCTTCGTCAAGCTGTCGCGGGTGGTCTGATGTCGAGCCTTGCGATCGAGAAGCTGACCAAGCGTTTCGGTGCATCGGTGGCGGTGGACGAACTCGACCTCGCGGTGCGCGAGGGCGAGCTGGTGGCGCTGCTCGGCCCCTCCGGCTGCGGCAAGACCACGACCTTGCGCATGGTCGCAGGCTTCCTGCCACCGTCGAGTGGCCGTGTGCTGTTCGACAAGGAGGATGTGACCAGGCTGCCGGCCTACAAGCGCGCGACCGGCATGGTGTTCCAATCCTACGCGCTGTTTCCGCATATGAGCGCGGCTGACAATGTCGGCTTTGGTCTGGAAATGCGCGGACTGAATGCGACTGAACGTCGCAAGAAGGTTGAGGACGCGCTGAGGCTGGTACGCCTGGTGCATCTCGCCGAACGTCTGCCGCGGGAGCTCTCCGGCGGCCAGCAGCAGCGCGTTGCGCTGGCCCGCGCGCTGGTCATCAACCCGCGCATCTTCCTGCTCGACGAGCCCCTGTCGAATCTCGACGCCAAGCTGCGCGCCGAGGTGCGGCTCGAGATCCGCTCCCTGCAGCAGCGGCTCGGGCTGACCACCTTGATGGTCACGCATGATCGCGAGGAGGCGCTGACCATGGCCGATCGCCTTGTCGTCATGGAAGGTGGCCGCGTGCGCCAGATCGGAACGCCGCGCGAGCTCTATGATGCGCCGAAGGATGCCTTCGTCGCGGACTTCGTCGGCCGCTGCAACATCCTCTCCGGCCGCCGCGAGAGTGAAACGCAGTTCCGCACCGGCAGCGGCCTCTTGCTGCCGGTCGACAGCGCGACCGATGAGTGCAAGGATGCGAGCGCCTTCGCGCTCCGGCCGGAGCGCATCACGCTGCAGACCGGCGGCGCTGACGGCGTGCAGGGACGGCTTAAGGCCGTCACCTATATGGGCGCGCAAACCGAATACGTCGTCGCGGTGGGCGCGGAGGTTCTGGTCGTCGTGCAGTCGACGCCCCAGGCCAATGAGCCGCTGGCCGGGCTGAAGCCGGACGACACCGTTTTTCTGCACTGGGACCGCAAGGCCCCGCGCCTCGTTCCGCTAGCATTGCCCCGAGTTTGAGAGGTCACCATGATTTCACGACGTCATTTTCTCTCCGCCACTGCCGGCGCAGCGGCGCTGGCCACCAATCTTCCCGCCGCGCGTGCCGAGGGCGGCCAGATCGTGGTTGGCACCTGGGGCGGCGACTACGGCCAACTTCTGAGTGACATCATCGACAAGCCGATCCTGATCCCGAAGGGCTATGAGATCGTGCAGGACGTCGCCAACAACGATCCGCGCAAGACCAAGTTGCTTGCCGAGCGGCAGAGCCGGCGTGGCTCGATGGACGTCGCTTTGCTGTCCGACAGCGATATGTACATCGTGGCGCAGTCCGGCACCTTCGAGCCAATCGATGCCAAGCAGGTCACGCGGCTCGATAAGGTGTTTCCGGAGCTGCGCAGCGACATCGCCATTCCGCACATCTATTCGGCGCAGGTGATCCTCTATAACACCAACCAGGTGAAGACGCCGCCGCAGTCCTTTGCCGATCTCTGGGATCCGAAATGGCGCGGCCGTGTCGGACTCGCCGACATTCTCTATCCCAACAACACGCTGGCCGCGGCGCTTGCCGGCGGCGGCGGGCCGAGCAATCTCGATCCGGCCGAGAAGAAGCTCCTGGAGTGGCGCTCGCTCGACGTGAAGATCTACCCCTCCAACGAGGCGCTGGCGGCGGCGCTGAAATCGGAGGAGGTGTGGCTGACCACGATGTGGCTGGCGCGCGGCTTCATGTGGAAGAAGGCCGGCATCCCGCTTGGACACGTGGTGCCGAAGGAGGGCGCGCCGGCGATTGTGTTCCAAGGCTCGGTGCCGAAGAACGCCAAGAACAAGCCGGGTGGGTTCGCCTATCTCGACGCGATGCTGGATGCCAAGGCGCAGGTCGGATTCGCCGACAGGATGGGCTACGTGCCGACTGTGACTGACGCCGTGCTGCCGGAGGATCTCGCTGCGCAGGTCAGCCTCAGCGAAGCCGAGCGCGCGCGATTGCTGAAGCCGGATTATGCCTATGCCGCCGGCCGCACGCAGCGTACGCAGGACTTCTGGAACAAGGAGTTCAAGGGCTAGAAGATGGCGCTGCTGGTCGTCCCCGCCTGCCTGCTGGTGCTCGCGCTGCTGGTCGGGCCGATGATCCTGATGTTCCGGATCTCGCTCAACCAGTTTCATCCGACGCAGATGATGGTGCAGGCCCTCGCGCCGGAGAACTACATCAAGGCGGCGACCGATCCGTACTACCAGCAGATCATCGTCTCCACGCTCGGCATCGCGCTGCTCTGCACGCTGCTGACCCTGGTGCTGGCGTTCCCCGCGGCCTATTGGCTCGGCCGGAACGAGAGCCGCTGGAAGAGCCTTGCCGTGATCGCGACGCTGTTTCCGCTCTTGGTCGGCAATGTCGTGCGCTCGGCCGGATGGATGGCGCTGTTCGCGCGCGGCGGCCTGATCAATCTGGCGTTGCTCAAGCTCGGCATCACCTCCGAGCCCTTGGAGATCCTGTACACGCCAAAGGCGGTGGTGATCGGCATCATCGCCGTCGTGCTGCCCTACATGATCCTGACCTTGGCCGCCGTGATCGAGAGCATCCCGCGCGATCTCGAGGATGCCGCGGCCAATCTCGGCGCCTCGGGCGCGCGCATCTTTTGGCGCGTGATCCTGCCGCTGTCGGCACCGGGGGTCGCCGCCGGCTCGATCCTGGTGTTCGTGCTTTGCATGAACACCTATGCAACGGCGGTGCTTCTCGGTGGCCCCCGATTCAAGATGATGGCGCCTGCCGTCTACGACCAGTTCGTGCGCGGCAACAACTGGCCGATGGGCGCCACGCTCGCCTTCATGCTGCTGGCAGTGACGATGGCATTCACGGTGTTCGGCAGCGTGGCGTTCGCGCGGCGGTATAGGACGGCGTAGGCATCATGAGTTTCGCCATTGCGAGGAGCCGAAGGCGACGAAGCAGTCCAGACTTCCTGCGCGACCCTGGATTGCTTCGCTTCGCTCGCAATGACGACAACACAACTGGATTTGTGCGCGTTCGCTGCAACCTCGCCCCGCTTGCGGGGAGAGGTCGATCGCGAAGCGATCGGGTGAGCGGGTACAGGTCTCACGACTTGCACTTCTCGTGCGTCTGCCCCTCACCCCAACCCTCTCCCCGTAAGAACGGGGAGAGGGGGCGCATCGTCTTCCGAATTAGCTGATTGGAACAAAGGAAAAGAGCATGACTGAACAGGCCAATATCCTTCCCGGCGACGAGCTCGCGCATATCCGCAACAAGGGCATGGAGGCGATCGTGCCGGCGGCGACCTCGCGCGATCGCGGCATCGGCCCGTTCAAGCGGCTCGCGCTGCGCAGCGCCACCGTGATCGACGGCACCGGCGCGCCGCCGATCGGCCCGGTCGATATCATCGTCGAAAACGGCCGCATCGTTTCCATGAAGAAGGTCGTCGGCTATGGCTATGGCGGCAAGCCACCGGAGCCCGCCGATCACGAGATCGACTGTCGCGGCAAATGGGTGACGCCGGGCTTCGTCGACTGCCATGCCCATGCCGGTGTCGCCTATCACTCGGCGAACGGCTGGGTGCCGCCGGTTGACTACGTCTATAAGCTGTGGCTGGCGCACGGCGTCACCACCGTGCGCGAGATGGGCTCGATGAACGGACTCTCCTGGATGATCGACCAGAAGAAGCGTTCCGAAGAGAACTCGATCGCCGCGCCGCGCCTGCTGTCCTACGCCTATTTCCCGGCGGTCAACGACATGGTCAAGACCATCTACACGCCGGAGCAGGGCCGCGCCTGGCTGCGCGCGGTGAAGGAGCGCGGCGCCGACGGCATCAAGTTCTTCGGTGCGCCGCCCGCGATCATGGAAGCCGCACTCGACGAGTGCAAGAAGATCGGCCTGCGCACCGGCTGCCATCACGCGCAGATGGCTGTGTCGCGGATGAACGCGCTGACGACAGCGAAATGGGGCCTGACCAGCGCCGAGCATTATTACGGCCTGCCGGAGGCGCTGTTCGAGGATCGTGTGATCCAGAACTTCCCGCTCGACTACAACTACACCGACGAATATTTCCGCTTCTCGGTATCGGGCCAGATGTTCGGGCAGGGCGCCGAGCCGGGTTCGGCGAAATGGAACGAGGTGCTGGAGCAGTTCCTCGAGCTCGGCTTCACCTTCGTGCCGACGTTCACGATCTATGATGCAAACCGCGACCTGATGCGCGCGCGCCAGGCCTATTGGCACAAGGACTATACCTGGAGGTCGATGTGGGACTACTTCACGCCCCAGCGCGGCGGTCACGGCTCCTATTGGTATCGCTGGTCGACCCAGAACGAGATCGAGTGGAAGGAGAACTACCGGCTCTGGATGGCCTTCATCAACGAGTACAAGAACCTCGGCGGCCGTGTCTGCACCGGCTCGGATTCCGGCTTCATCTACCAGATCTTCGGCTTCGGCTATATCCGCGAGCTCGAGCTGTTGCAGGAAGCCGGCTTCCATCCGCTGGAGGTGGTCCGCTCGGCGACCTCGCAAGGGGCCGCGCTGTGTGGCATCGAGGACGAGGTCGGCACCATCGACATCGGTATGCGCGCCGACATGCTGGTGCACGACCACAACCCGCTGACCGACTTCAAGCTGCTCTATGGCACCGGCGCGATGCGTTTCAACGATGCGACCAACGCGGTCGAATGGCATCGCGGCCTGAAATACACCATCAAGGACGGCATCATCTATGACACCGAGGAGCTGCTGGCCGACGTGCGCGAGCTCGTCAAGGCGAGCTGGGAGAGCGAGGTGCCGGCGAAATACGCGGCCAAGGACGCCGCCGCGCCATGAGCGTTGCGCCGATCGATTTCCTGGTGCTGACCGGCTTTCTCGGCTCGGGCAAGACCTCGCTGCTGCGTGATTTGCTCAGCAGCGCCGAGGCATCCGACACGGCCGTGATCGTCAACGAGGTCGGCGAGATCGGGCTCGATGGCGTGGTGCTGCGCGAGAGCGGCGACGACGTGCCGATGGCGATGCTGTCGAACGGCTGCGTCTGCTGCCAGGTCGGTAGCGATCTCGCCTTCACCATCGACCGCCTGATCATGACGCCGCGACCGGATGGCGCGCCACAGCTCGCGCGGATCATCCTGGAGACGTCTGGTCTGTCGATGCCGGGGCCAGTGCTGCGTCAGCTCGCAACGTTAGCCGAGCACCGCATGCGCGTCGCCGTCGTCAGCACCTATGATCTGACACGCGGCACAGCGACTGCGGCTTTCGAGGAGGCTGCAGCGCAATGGGCGGCGTCGCATCGCATCGTCGCAACCAAGGCTGATCTCGTCGCAGCGGAAGAGGTGGCCAAGGCGTCGGCGGCCATAGCGGGCATCAATCCGGTTGCCGAGATCGTTGCCACAGCCGATCGTCCCGCTGCCGTGAACGAAGCCTTTGCGCCATTGACGTCGGCGCTGCCGTTGCGCGAGCTCGCACCCGCGCTCGCCTCCGCACATCCGCGTCTCGTATTATGTCTTGCTCGCCCTGTCGCCGAGCTCGCTTATCCAGATCTGGCGGCCTGGCTCGACAATCTCGCCGGTTGTCTCGGCGAGCGCCTGCTACGCATCAAGGGGCTGGTCAAGGTAAACGAGGCGCCGCGGCCGCTTCTGGTCGAAAGCGTCGGCACGGTGTTCTCACCGCCGCGGCAGGTTTCGGCCGATCATCCGCCCAAACCCTTCATCCTCGTGATCGCGCGCGATATCGAGCGCGCCGAGGTCGAGCAGGTCGAACCTGCAGGCCTGTTCGACCTCTCGTGGCAGACCCCGGAGACGGGCGACACGCGCCGCATCATCAAGGCCGAGTGGGTGACATGAGCACGGACAACGTTGCGGGCGCCTGGCGCGTGCCGCCGGCGGACTATGTGGCAGCCCGTCCGGTCGAGCACGAACTGGCGCCGCCATCGTCCTCCTATGTGATCATGCGCGACGGCTGCCGGATCGCGCTCGATGCTTATGTGCCGCAGCCGAAGCAGGGCGCCGAAAGCGGACAGCGCTTCCCGACGCTGCTGTTCCTCACGCCCTATTATCGCCGTTTCAAGCTGCGGCCGGGCGGCAGCGGCGAGGTCAATCCGAACACCGGAAAATTCCGCGACTATTTCGTGCCGCGCGGCTATGCCGTGGTCGTGGTCGATGTGCGCGGCACCGGCGCCAGCTTCGGCACGCGCGACTCTTTTCGTTCGCCGCGTGAGCGCGAAGACTCCCGTGAGATCGCTGACTGGATCGTGGCGCAGCCCTGGTCGAATGGCGTGATCGGCGCCACCGGCATCTCGTATCTCGGCGCGGCGGCGGACTTCCTCGCCAGCACCTCGCATCCGGCGGTGAAGGCGATCGCACCGATCTGCAGCGTCTGGGACACCTATGTCGACAACTACTTTCCCGGCGGCATCCAGCTGAAGTCGCTGACCAAGGTCTATGACGAGTTGATGGTCGGGCTCGACCATGACCGCCGCGATATTCTGCGGCAGTTCTCTTATTTCGCCAATCCGGATTTCGCGGGGCCGCAGCCGGTCGATGAGGACGTGGACGGCGCGCTGGTGAACGCAGCGGTGACCGAGCATCTCGGCAATTTCCGCCAGACCGATTTCATGGCCGAATTCAAATTCCGCGAGGAAGGCCTGCCTTACGATCCGGCGTTTTCGTCCGCCTCGTTCAGCCCCTATGCTGTGTCCGGCGGCATCAGGCCGGACGTCGCCATTCTCTCGGTGTCCGGCTGGTATGACGGCGCCGGCTATGCCAACGGTGCGATCGCGCGGCACCTCACCATGGCTGACAATCCGCGCCACCTTCTGCTCGGTCCCTGGGATCATGGCGCGCGCATCGACGTCTCGCCGTGGCGCAAATCGGTCGAGCCGACATTCCCGCTGCTTGGCGAGATCCTGCGCTTCTTCGACACCTATCTGCTCGGGCGCGACACCGGTCTCACCGGCGAGGCGCCGGTGCATTATTACGCGATACATGCGGAAGATTGGCGCGCGGCGCATCAATGGCCGCCGGTCGTGGCCGAGAGGCGGCTTTATCTCGCGCCGGATCGGCAACTGGCCGAAGCCGCGCCGCTGGCGGGTGAGGATCGCTACGCGGTCGATTTCAGCCGCGGCACCGGGCACAACACGCGCTATGAGCGCATCGCCGGGATCGACAGAGGCGACTACTACGCCGACTGGCAGGGCCGCACCGAGGCGATGTTGAGCTACACCAGCGCGCCGCTATCAGCGGCGATGGAGCTGGCCGGTCACGGCCTTGCCGATCTGCATGTCGCCTCGAGCGAGCCGGATCTGGCGCTGTTCGTCTATGTCACGGAAATCGAGGCCGACGGCACCGAGCGCTACGTCACGGAAGGGTTGTTGCGCGCGCTGCATCGCAAGGAGAGCGCAGCGCCTGCGGCCTACCGCACCACATGGCCATTCCGCAGCTTTACGCGATCGGATGCAGCGCCGCTCGCGCCCGGACAGGTCGAGCGTATCCGCGTGCCGCTGTTGCCGGTGGCTTGGCAATTTGCGAAAGGCAGCCGCATCCGTGTCTCGATCGCGGGTCATGACGAGGATCATTGTGGGCAGGTGCCGCATGGCCGGCCGCCTGTGATCACGCTGCGCTTGGGCCAGTCCGCCCTGGAATTGCCGCTGGTGGCCGTCCGCGATTGAACCTATATGCTTCGATGCAGTGGGCCGCCCGGTGCGCGCTTCGGAGTGGACGAATGACGTCAATCGGACCTGTCGACATCGTGAAGGCCGGCCATCCCGTGTTGCGTCAGCGCGCGCAGGCGGTCTTGCCCGAGTTGCGCGGCTCTGCGGTATTCCATGAACTGATCGAGATCATGAGTGTCACGCTCGAAGGTCGCGGCGTCGGCTTGGCCGCGCCGCAGATCGGTGTGAGCCTGCGCATCTTCGTGATGAAGGATCCGAAGGAGCGCGTCGAGATGGACAAGGAGGCGGCCATCAAGGAGCGCAGCGCCATTCCGTTCGAGGTTGTGATCAATCCGGCCTGGCATCCACTGGATGATGAGAAGGTCACGTTCCCGGAAGGATGCCTCAGCATTCCCGTGCTGACCGCCGCGGTCCCGCGCTATCGCACCATCGCGGCGGAATGGACCGCGCCGGACGGTGCGCCGCGCAAGCAGACGTTGATCGGATGGCCGGCGCGCATCTTCCAGCACGAATATGATCATCTCGAAGGTACGCTCTACACGGACTACCTGCCGGGACGTCCGGAGATTTCCTATGCCGACCCGGGGCAGGGTGTTTCGGACGAGTTGCTCAAGCGGCTTGGGCTTTGAGCCTCGGGCGGCAGTTGCGCACCTATGGAATGTAATGAGCTGCGATGCGACGAGCTAGTTTCTCACCGCACGAACGGTGCACCCTCTCCCCTTGTGGGAGAGGGTGGATCGCCGGCGCGGATGCGACGGCGAGCCGGGTGAGGGGTCTGCATCCGCGGAGACAGACCCCTCATCCGGCGCTTCGCGCCACCTTCTCCCACAAGGGGAGAAGGTGCATCGAGCTCGCCGCGAGACATCCATCTCATCGTATGGTCCGTCTCACGCATAACCAATCTCCACAACTAACGCGCTCGCTCCCTAAATCGCGCTCAGGCTGCGTGACGGATAGCGCAGCGCCATGTCGAACGGGTTGAGCTTCGCTGCCAGCGCCTGTGCCTCGCTCTGCAGGATTTTCACCACATGCGGCAGCCGCTCCGGATTCAGCCGCTCGGCGAGCGTGCCGACGCTGAGGGCGGCGACGGCGCGTCCCTCGGCATCGAGCACCGGCACGCCAAGGCCGGCCATGCCGGGAATGAGCCCGGTGCTGTAATTCACCCAGCCTTGCGCGCGCGCTTTGGCGATTGCGCTGCGCAGCGCGGCCTCGTCGAGGAAGCCGCGATCGATCAGCCGCGGGATGTTGAAGCGGATCACCGCTTCCTGCTCCTCCTCCGGCAGGTTGGCGAGGATGGCGAGGCTGCCCTGGCCGAGCCCGAGCGGCACCTTGCCGCCGATATCGCCGGTGAAGGAGCGGATCGGGAACGGGCCCTCGACGCGTTCTAGGCAGACCGCATCAAAACCGTTGCGCACCAGCAGAAAGATCGTGTCGCTCAAGTCGCCGACAGTCGCAACAGCGCCGGTCGCGCGAGCTCGCGCAGCCCGTTGGCCTGGCCGGCGCGCGCAGCCAGTACGTAGAAATCGAGCGCGAGCCGGTAGCGCTTGCCGCCCGCGACCTGCTCGGCAAAGCCCTCGGCGATCAAATCCTGCAGTGCGCGATGCGCGGTCGGCTGGCTGCAGCGGGCCGCTTGCGCGATGTCCTTCAGCCGCAATCCGGCCGGGTCGCCACCGGCCAGAACGCGCAGCAGACCGAGCGCGCGGCGCAGGCTGGAGAAGGATGCTTGATACTGGTCGTCCATCTCGATTTCAGAATAGAATGCATCTATCGCGGACTAATATTTCATATGTCAGAATTTTTCCAAGAAAAATTCGGGATAGCTGAATCTGTCATTGACCGGTCGCATGCGCGCTCCGCATGAAAAGGTCCCAGGGCGGCGACCGCATGGGCGAGGACCGTCCCGCCTGACGAGGTGGTATGGCTTTCCTGACGCTTGAGGCCTTGACCCGGATCTATGGCGATGTCGCTGCGGTCAGCGACGTCAATCTCAGCGTCGACAGGGGCGAGTTCATTTCGCTGCTCGGTCCTTCCGGCTGCGGCAAGACCACCACCTTGCAGATGATTGCGGGTCTCGTCGAACCGACGGCGGGGCGCATCATCCTGAAGGGCCGCGACATCACCTACGAGAAGCCGGATCGCCGCGGGCTCGGCATCGTATTCCAGAGCTACGCACTGTTTCCGCACATGACGGTGGCGCAGAACGCAGCCTTTGGTCTGGAGATGCGGAAAGTGCCGCGCGCCGAGCGCGACAAGCGCGTCGCGCAAGCACTCGCGCTGGTGCAGCTCTCGGCGATGGCCGACCGCTATCCGCGCCAGCTCTCCGGCGGCCAGCGCCAGCGTGTCGCGATCGCGCGTGCGCTCGTCATCGATCCGCCGGTGCTGCTGCTCGACGAGCCCTTGTCCAATCTCGATGCCAAGCTGCGCGAGGAGATGCAGTTCGAGTTGCGCGGCATCCAGCAGCGCGTCGGCACCACCACCATCATGGTGACGCACGACCAGGGCGAGGCCGCTATCGATGAGCGATCGCGTCGTGGTGATGGAGCATGGCCGCATCAAGCAGGTCGACGCGCCTTATCGGCTCTATGAAAATCCGGCGACGCCGTTCATCTCCTCTTTCGTCGGCAAGATGAATCGTCTGTCCGGCACCTGGTGCGCTGGCGGCCTCGAGATCGCAGGGCAAATGCTACCGTGCGAAGGCGCCGGCCTTGCGGCCGGTGATAAGGCCGTGTTCTCAATCCGTCCCGAGAAGATCGCGCTGACGCCTTTCGGCCAGGGCCGGCTCGATGGCCGCATCAAGGGCCGGTTCTTTCTTGGCAGCTCCTGGTTCTTCACCGTCGAAACCGCGGCGGGCGTGCTCGGCGTCTCCCAGCCCAATCTCGGCGTGGAGCCGGTGGGCGAGGGCGCGCATGTCGCGCTTCATTGGAGCGCTTCAAGCGCACGCGCCGAAAAAGCCGGCGCGGAGCGGCCGGCCGCGGAGCTGCTGTCGTGAGCGGCGTGCGCGCGAGCTGGATGCCGAATTGGACACCGTGGCTGCTGACATTGCCGGGCACGGTGCTTTTCGCTGCGCTGGTGCTCCTGCCGCTCGCGCTGACCGTTGCGCTGTCGTTCCACGTCTATGATTCTGCGACTGGCGTGAAGGACGAGATCACGTTGGCGCATTACATCGCTGTCGTTACCGACGATTACTTCATCAACATTTTCTGGCGCACCTTGCGGCTTGCGACACTGACGACGCTGATCTGCGCCGTGATCGGCGCGCCCGAAGCCTATGTCCTGTCGCGGATGCGCGAGCCGTGGCGCGCGATCTTCCTGCTCGCCATCATCGGCCCCTTGCTGGTCTCCGTCGTCGTGCGCACCTTCGGCTGGAGCATGCTGCTCGGACCCGCGGGCCTCATCAACGAGGCTTTTCGCTTCCTCGGCATCGGCACGGTGAGGCTGCTCTACACCGAGACAGCGATCGTGATCGGGCTGGTGCATGTGATGCTGCCGTTCATGGTGATCCCGGTCTGGACCTCGCTGCAGAAGCTCGATCCGATGGTCGAAGCCGCCGCATGGACGCTCGGCGCCTCGCGCTTCACGGCGCTGCGGCGCGTGGTGATGCCGCAGGTGACGATGGGGCTGCTCTCCGGCAGCCTGGTCGTGTTCGGTCTCTCGGCCAGCGCGTTCGCAATGCCTGCTTTGCTCGGTGGCCGCCGGCTGAAGGTGGCCGCCACGGTGGTCTACGACCAGTACATGAACGAGCTGAACTGGCCGCTCGGCGCTGCGATCGCGATCATCGTGCTTGTCGTCAATCTCGTCGTCATGATGGCCTATCACCGTGCGGTCGAGGGCCGCGCGCGCCGGACCTTGGGGTGAGCGCGATGCAGAGCAACGGTCCGGTCGCGGTTGTCTTCCACACTCTCGTCGTCGTCTTCATGCTGGCGCCGCTGGGCGTGATCTGCCTCGTCGCCTTCACGCCGGCGAACACGCTGACCCTGCCGACTACGCAGGTCTCGCTGCGCTGGTTCGCGGCGGTGTTCGATCATCCCGATTTCGTCGCGTCTTTCGTCAACAGCCTCTGGGTCGCCGCGATCGCAGCAACGATCGCGGTCGCGCTGGCGGTGTCCACGGGGCTTGCGCTCGATCGCTATCAGTTTCGCGGCCGCGCGGCACTGAACGCGCTGTTCCTGTCGCCATTGATGATTCCGCATCTGGTGCTGGGCGTCGCGCTGCTGCGATTGTTTGCGCTGATCGGCGCCACCGGCAGCTTCGTCTGGCTGACGCTTGGCCACATCGTCGTGGTCACGCCCTATGTGCTGAGGCTGGTGCTATCAGCGCTCTCCGGGCTCGACCGCAGCATCGAGCAGGCGGCGGTAACACTGGGGGCATCGCGCTGGACTGTGTTCCGCCGCATCACGGTGCCGATGATCCTGCCCGGCATCACCGGCGGCTGGCTGCTCGCCTTCATCAACTCGTTCGACGAGCTGACGATGTCGATCTTCGTTACCTCGCCGGCGACCGTGACCTTGCCGGTTCGGATGTACATGTATGCGACCGAATCGATCGACCCGATGATGGCAGCAGTCTCCGCGCTGATGATCGCGTTGACTGCTGCTACGATGCTGCTGCTCGACCGCATCTTCGGACTGGACAAGATTCTGGTCGGGGAGGGCTGATGCCGCTGTTTCATCGCATTGCTCGTATCGAGAAAGCAGCCATTCCCTTCACGCTCGACGGCATCGCGTGCGAAGGCCGTGAGGGGGACACCGTGCTGACCGCGATCCTCTGCCATGCCGAGCGGCTGCGGCAAAGCGAGTTCAGTGGTGCGCCGCGCGCCGGCTTCTGCCAGATGGGTGCGTGCCAGGACTGCTGGGTGCAGTGCGAGGATGGTGAGCGCCTGCGAGCCTGCTCGACGCCGCTCACCGAGGGCTTGCGGATCATCACGACGAGGCGGCCATGAGTGAGCGTGCAAGCCCGTTGATCGTCGGCGCCGGGCCCGCCGGAATCCGTGCCGCGCAGGCATTGGTCGCGGCTGGCCTCAAGCCGACAGTGGTCGACGAGGCGCCGCGCTGCGGCGGCCAGATCTATCGCCAGCCGCTGGTCGATGACGGGCGCGATGCCCGCGCGCGTTACGGTTCGGAGGCTATGAAAGCCGAACGGCTGCATCGCGACTTTGCTGCACTCGAAGGTCGTATCGATTATCGGCCACAGGCGCTGCTGTGGAATTTGCGCGATGGCATCGCCGACATCATGCACGATGGCGCCCATCAGCGCGTTGCCTATGATGGCCTGATCCTGGCGACCGGCGCGACCGATCGCGTGCTGCCGCTTCCGGGCTGGACCTTGCCCGGCGTGTTCACGCTCGGGGCTGCGCAGATCGCACTAAAGGCGCAGGCCTGTGCGATCGGCACAAGCGTGGTGTTCGCAGGCTCCGGGCCTTTGCTCTATCTGGTCGCCTGGCAATATCTCAAGGCCGGCGTTCAGGTCGCCGCGGTGCTCGACGCCGCCCCGCTATCGGCGAAGTTCAATCTGTGGCACGCGCTGCCGCTCGCGCCCGCGATCGTGCTGCGCGGCCTGCGCATGGCGACCGAGCTGAGGCTCGCCGGCACGCCGCTGCATTTCGGCGTGACAGATGTGCACATGGAAGGCGAAGCGCGCGTTGAGCGCGTTGCATTTGGCCTCGGCGGTCGCGCGCACAGCATCGCCTGTGATGGCGTTGGCTATGGGTTGAATTTGCGATCGGAGACCCAGCTCGCCGATCTCGCCGGCTGCACCTTCCGCTTTGATCCACGCGATCGCGCGCATCTGCCGGTGCGCGAGGCCAGCGGCCGCAGCAGCGTAAGGAGCGTCTATCTCGCCGGCGACGGCGCGCGCATCGCCGGCGCCGATGCGGCGGAAGCCGCCGGCGAGCGCGCCGCGCTGGCGCTGCTGGAAGATCGCGGCCTGCCCTACGATGCTGCGCGTGCCGCTGGGCTCGAGCGCATGCTGCGGCGGATTGATCGTCTTCGCGACGTGCTGGAGGCGGCGTTTCCTTATCCTGCGCATTGGGCTGACGAGATCGCTGATAGCACGCCGCTCTGTCGCTGTGAGGAGATCAGTGCAGGCGAGGCACGGCAGACGATCAAGGATTTCGCACTGGTCGAGCTCAATCGCCTCAAAGCCGTGAGCCGGATCGGCATGGGCCGTTGTCAGGGCCGCGTCTGCGGCGCCGCGGCGGCCGAGCTCCTGGCCGGCGAGACCGGGCGCGACATTGCGACAGTTGGACGCCTGCGCGCGCAGCCGCCGATCAAGCCAATTCCGTTTGCGCTGGCGGCATCAGATCACACGAACGAAGAGCAGCATGACGAGGCGCATTGATACCGATGTCGCGATCATCGGCGCCGGGCTGGTCGGCAGCTCCGCGGCGCTGCGGCTGCGCCGCATGGGCTTCTTGGTCGCGCTGCTCGACAAGGGCTTTTGCGGCGCGCAGGCCAGCGGCGTCAATTATGGCGGCGTGCGCCGCCAGGCGCGGCCTCCCGAGCAGCTACCGCTGTCGCAGCGCTCGCACGCGATCTGGCCGCGGCTGAAGGCGCTGATCGGCATCGACGGCGAATTCCTGCGCTCCGGTCATCTGAAGCTTGCGCGCACGGAGGCCGACATGGCGAGCCTCGAAAGCTATGCAAGTCGCGTCGCATCGTTCGGGCTCGATCTCGAGTTGGTCGGGCACAATCAGTTGCGCGAGCGCTTCGGCATCTCGGGCCATGTCGTTGGCGGTTCGTTCTGTCCCGGCGACGGGCACGCCAATCCGCGGCTGGTCGCGTCGGGTTTTGCCGCCGCTGCGCGTCGCGCCGGCGTCGAGGTGCTGGAGAATACTGCCGTGATCGGAGCCATGAAAAGCAGCAATGGGTTCGCGCTCGAGGCCGGCGGGGTGTCGCTGAGAGCGCGTGTCGTCATCAACAGCGCCGGCGCCTGGGCCGATACGTTCGCGCGCGATTTCGGCGAGCCGGTGCCGCTGCAGCGTACTTATCCTTCGATCGTGGTGACCGAGCCGCTCGCCCCGTTCCTCGGCGTCAATATCGGCATGGAGGGCGGCGGCATCTATGCGCGGCAGGTCACGCGCGGCAATTTCATTCTCGGCGGCGAACGCGCGCTGCCGCTCGAGAATCCGGACTATTCGCGCCCGCGCAGCGATGGCGTGCTCGCGATCATGCAGCGCGCGAGCGGATTGTTCGGCGGCCTGCGCCATGCGCACGCGATCCGGTTCTGGAGCGGCACCGAAGGGACCATGCCGGACAACAATCCGGTGATCGGACCGAGCAGCACGACCCCCGGCCTCATTCATGCTTTCGGTTTCTCCGGCGCGGGCTTCCAGATCGCGCCCGGCGTCGGCGACGTGCTGGCCGAACTGGTGCGCGACGGTAGGACCTCGACGCCCATCGAACCGTTCGCCATCGGGCGCTTCAAGCAGGCTGGTACAGACAAGCAGTAAGATCATCGTACGAGGAGTTCACAGCATGACCCGTTTGCTTCACTCGCTTTGCGCCGGCCTCGCGCTCGCTCTCGCCAGCGCCGCCGGGCATGCCGAAACCAAGACGCTTTATGTCGGCATGAACGGCGGCAATTTCGAGCGGACCTACACGCAAGGGGTGTTTCCGGATTTCGAGAAGGCCAACGGCGTCAAGATCGTCGTCGTGCCCGGCACTTCGTCGGAGATCCTGGCAAAGGCGATCGCGGCGAAGGACAAGCCGCAGATGCATGTGATGTTTCTCGACGACGGTGTCATGATCCGCGCCGCCGGCATGGGACTCTGCGAAAAGCTGAAGCCAACGCCTGCGCTCGCCGACCTCGAGCCGGTGGCGCGGCTGAAGGACGACATGGCGGCCGGCGTCGATCTCGGCATGACCGGGATCGCCTACAACAAAAAGCTGTTCGATGAGAAGGGCTGGGCGGCGCCGACTTCGTGGTTGGATCTGGCCGATCCGAAATTCAAGGACAAGGTCGTGTTCCAGTCGGCTGCGGTCTCGACCTTCGGTCTGCATGCCTTCCTGATGTTCAACCGCATCAAGGGCGGCGACGAGAATAATGTCGAGCCGGGCTTCAAGGCGTTCCCGGATACGATTGGCAAGAACGTGCTGGAATATATCCCCAACTCGGCAAAGATCTCGGAGATGGCGCAAACCGGAGAAGCGGCGATCTTTCCGTTGACCCCGACCGCGGTAGCAACGCTCAAGGAGAAGGGTATTCCGGTCGAATATGCGCAGCCGAAGGAAGGGTCTGTCGTGCTGATGGTCGCCGAATGCGTGATCGCCAACAATTCGGAGCCGGACCTTGCGCAGAAGCTCGCCGCCTATCTCTTGTCGCCCGAGGCGCAAGCGAAGGCGCTCGCGAGCGGCAACATCGCGCCTTCGAACACCAAGACCAAGGCGACGACCGAAGCCGGAGAGCAGAAGTTATCGGCGATTCATAACTACATGAAGACCGCCGTGACGCTGGATTGGGATGTCATCAACGCCAAGCGCGCGGAGTGGAACAGCCGCTGGAACAGGATGATCGAGCGGTGAGAGTCGCGTGCTGCGTCGTCATTGCGAGGAGCCGAAGGCGACGAAGCAATCCAGAGTCCTCGGGAGAGTTCTGGATTGCTTCGCTTCGCCCGCAATGACGCCTCTGGTGACTGAGAAATCCAACTATCCCCTCGGATAGCTCATCGCATAGGCCTCGGTCAGTGCGTCCTCGAGCAAACGTCCCGCGCTGAAGCCGGCAAGCGTGGTAGGCCGCTCCACGCCTGGCAGCAGGCGGTCGCAGGGTTCAGGCGCGCCCATCACGGTGCGCACCGGAATACGTTCGGCATAGGTCGGGAACGCGTAGTCCTCCTCGTCGTCAGCGAGGCCCTTGGCCCGGATCTTGGCCGAGGCTTTCTCGATCTCCATCATCACCACGGCGGTAGCCTTGATCTCCTGCGCCGTGCTCGGCCGGAGCGTCGCGGTGCGGCCGGGAAAGAAGCGGTCGACCATCATCACCAGCGCGCGCTCCTTCTCCGCCAGGTCCTCGATCAGGCGGGCATGGCCGAACGCCATCACCGAGCGATAGTCGGCGGAGTGGTTGAAGCCGCAACGCGCCAGCACCAGGCTGTCGAGATGGGTGACGGTGAGGCAGGCGGGCTGGCCTTGCGACTGGTTGCGCAGCATGCGGCTGGCGCTGGAGCCGTGCCAATACAGCGTCTGGCCTTCGCGCCAATACAGCGTCGGCGTGCAATAAGGCAGGCCGTCGATCGCATAGGCGACGTGGCAGAGCGCGGCGGAATCGAGCAAGGCATGCACCGTGGCATGATCGTAATGGCCGCGGTCGTGACGTCGCTTGACGCGGTTCACCTCGTCGACGGGATAGCTCGCTAGGCCCTGCTCGGACATTTTCGTTCTCCTCTTGGCGAGCGTGTCTTGCCATGGCAAAGTGGTCGCCGTGAGTTCCACTTTCATGCCAAATAGAGCAACCACTTTGAGGCGCACCCGGGATGACGTGCAGGCCCTGCCGATCCGCCTCGATCGTGCGATCCGCAACCAGCCGCAGCAGGTGCATGGCGCGTTGCGGACCGCGATCGTCGACGGCCTGTTAGTGCCGGGCCTGCGGCTGCCGTCGACGCGTGTGCTCGCCGAGCAGCTCGGCGTCCGCCGCAACGCCATTGTCGCCGCCTACGAGCAATTGCTGTCGGATGGCCTGGCCGAGGCACGGCATGGCTCCGGGACTTTTGTTGCTGCCGAGCTGCCGGCGCCCTCGACATCGGCGCCGGTCGCCGACATCAGGGTCCGCACCACGCCGCATCGCCCGTTCGCGCTCGGCTTCACCTTGACGGACCCTTCGCTGCTCAAGCGCCTCGGCAATGCCAGTCGCCGCCGCATTGTGCATGCTGCGGTCGATGAGCTTGGCTATGGCGATCCGCGCGGCAGCCTGCATCTGCGCACGCAGGTCGCGCACTACCTCGCTGCCAACCGGGGCATTCGCTGCGATCCAAGCTGCATCATGATCGTGAACGGCACGCAGCATGGCCTGCGGCTCTGCGTCGAGGCGCTGCTCAAGCCCGGCTGCGCCGTCTGGTTCGAGGACCCCGGCTACTACGCCTCGCGCGACACCCTGCGCGCCGCCGGCATGAAGCTGGTGCCGGTGCCGATCGATGCCGAGGGCATCGTGGTGACCGCGGGCGAAAAGGCGGACAGCGCCGCCAAAGCAGCCTATGTCACGCCGTCACATCAATTCCCGACCGGCGTTGCCATGAGCATGACGCGCCGCGTTGCGCTGCTGAACTGGGCGAGATCGGCCAAGGCTTTCATCTTCGAGGACGATTACGACAGCGAGTATCGCTTCGCCGGCCCGCCGCTCACTGCGCTGGCCGGGATCGGCGGCGAGCACGTGATCTATATCGGCACGTTCGCCAAGACGCTGTTCGCGAGCTTGCGGCTGGCCTATCTCGTGCTGCCGCCTTCTGTGGTCGGCCGCGTCGTCGCGGCGCGAGCGACGCATGATCGCTTTCCGCCGCGCTTCATGCAGGATGCGCTGGCCGATCTGATGGCGGACGGCGTAATATCGGCGCACATGCGGCGGATGCGGCCACGTTATCGGCAGGCGCGCGATGCGGTCGCGGAGACGCTGGCGAAATCCGCTCGCGGATGTCTGCAGATCGCCGCCCCCGCGCAAGGCCTGCATCTGCTGGCGACCTTGCCACCAAGCGTGCCGAAGCAGGCCGCCTCCGTGATCCGCGAGCGCGCCGGCATCGAGTGCCGGCTGTTGTCGGAGGCGCGCATCATGCAGCGCGGCCCCGACGGCTTCGTGCTCGGCTATTCGGGATTTCCGACCGGCGATCTGGTCGATGCCGGCAAGCGCCTCGGCCGGGCGGCGCAGGACGTGTTGAACGCTGCGCCGCGTGCTCAGAAATTGTAGTCGATGAACAGCTTGTGCGTCGGCGCCGTGAGCAGCGGCTCGCGCGACACCTGGTTGAAGGCGTGCGCCTGGGTCGAGCACATGCTCTGCTCAATAATCTCCCGGGAACGGAAAGCCTGACGGCGCGGTGATCTCGATGCCGAGCTTCTGCTGCAGCTCTGCGCTAATATGCGCGCGCAGCGCGGCATCGCAGATCGCATAGCCCCAGTTCATCAGCCGGTTCTGCTGGTCGCGCGGCATCTTCTGCAGCCGCGTCGGGATCGCCGCCAGCGGCTCGGGATCGCGGTGCAGGCAGTTCAAGGGATCGCTCGGCAGATGATAGTCGGCGAAGTTGGTGCGGATGCCCCAATAGGTGCCGGTGTGGTCGCCGCGATTGTAGGCCTCGATCAGCTGCCGCTTGCGCAAGGACCTGACCTGGTTGTCGACGACGTCGAGGATACGCACCGCGTGGCGTGCCCAATCATGCGCAGGATCCGGCTCGGCTTCGACCTTCTGGCCGGCGTCGCTGACGAGCAGGGTCGAAAAGCGCTTGACGGTTTCGAGGCCCAGATTGTCGTACACGCCGCCGTCGCTCAGGATCGCCTGCGTCGTGTAGGCCGCAATGTGATTGAGGTCGGCGCCTTTGGTCGGTCGCACCGGCTGCTTGATCGGCAATGTCAGCGGCGACAGGATCGGCGGAAATGCCGAGGACGCCGCGACCGCCGTCGCCAGTGTCACATTCGGCGCGTCGATGAGACCGACGTGATAGTCGCCCATATAAGGCCGCGAGAACCGCCACAGCGCGGCCGTCTGCACATTGGTGGCATTGATGACGAAACGCGGCGCAGCCCCGCCGTGATCGTCGGGCAGGTTGGCAAGCTTGGCACCCTTGAACAGCACATCGTCATAGGCCTCCGCGACCCGGTCGCTGATGGTGCCGGGCAGGAAGATGCCGCCGACGACGGCGCCGATATCGACGCTGGTGTCGGCCATCTTCTGCATGCCCTCGATGAAGAGTTGGAAGTTGGCCGCTTTGCCGGCGTTGAATTCCAGCCGGCTCCACATCAGTCCGAGATAGGCCGCGGTGATCGAGCCGCCGGAGACGCTGGAGATGCGCTTCAGTCTTCCGAGCAGGCCAACCTCGTTGAGGCGGCAGAGCGCGCCGATGTGGAACACCATGGCGCGATAGCCGCCGCCGGAGAGCGACAGCGCGACGCCGTCCTCGCGCTCGGTCGATTCGGAATCGAGATCCGCAGGTTCGGTCGGCATGGCTGTTGCCCCTTTTCGAGGTCAGTCTGCCGAGCGGGCACACACGTTCAAGGCGCAATAAAATATTTAGACACGCGCCGCGGTGGGCTGGTTGCGCGTGCGGTAGCCCTAGGGAGTTTCATCCTGCTGGATGCTCGGCGTGGTCTGCAACACCCGCCGCAGCGTGATCGGTGTGCCGTCGGAGACGAACTGTAGTTCGTAGACCCGCCCGGTCCGGTCGGTCGCCGAGCAGCTGATGCTCGTGACCCGGAGCGAGGCGAAGTTGCCGATCTGGCGACAAACCCCGGTCGACGTTTCCGTGGCAGGTACGGGGATGCCATCGACGCGCGGTCGCGACTTGGAATTGAGCAGGAGGCGATCGACCGGCAGCTCGTAAACATCCTGCTGTGCCGGGGAGCGGTGGCCTTTCCTGCCGGAAAACGCGATGATGTGGCTGTCGTCGGCGGGGTCATCGAGCGCGACCGTGAAGTGGGCACGACCCTTCATGCTGTGGAAGAAAGCGACCGTCTTGCAGGGAAAGTCGCGGCCGTCGACGGTAAGCTTGCTGCAACTGCCAGACATCAGCGCATAGAGGTCGATATCGGGCTTTTGCTCGGGCTCGATGGAGGCCGGGCTCGTCTGCGCCAAAACGGGGCTGGCGAGGCACAGGCCGAGGATGACGAGAACGCATCGCCCCATCCGCCGGACGCGGATACGGTCGAGGAGCCGGTCAGGATTCAGGGGCATCGGCGGGCACGGCCTCAGTCATTAAGCTGCCGGGGATGTTAATTGAGTCAGGTCGCGGCGAAAAGACGCCGGGATACGATCTGGGCGAACTCCGGAGGGGGGACACTGGCACGCCATTGCTGTGCGTTGCAACGCGGTCGGTGTCGATACGGCGCAGGTATCGATCGATGCCGGATGAAAATTAGACCCCTCGGCGTGCAGCCTCTATTGGATCGGACCAAGCCCGGGCGGCAGCCCAGGGCACGATTTGCAAGGGAGGATACCATGACGATCTCACGCCGGACCATGCTTGCCGGCGCCGCGGCCAGTGTTGCGATGGCCGCTCGCGCACAGGCGCAATCGTTCGCCTTCAGGCCGAACCAGCGCTATCCGGATCCCGCCGTCGAGGTGCTCGATCCGAGCTTCACGAAATATCGCCTCTACAGCAGCTCGGTCGAGCAGCTTGCGAGCGGCATGCGCTGGGCCGAGGGGCCGGTGTATTTTCCGGATGGCGGTTATCTGCTGCTCAGCGATATCCCCAACAACCGCATCATGAAATACAGCGAGGCGGACGGCAGCTTCACCGTCTTCCGCAGCCCCTCCAACTACGCGAACGGCAATGCCCGCGACCGGCAGGGCCGGCTCGTCACCTGCGAGCATTCGCTGACGCGGCGCATCACCCGCACCGAGAAGAATGGCGCGATCACCGTGCTCGCCGACAGTTTCGAAGGCAAACGGCTGAACGCGCCGAACGACATCGTCGTGAAGTCGGACGATACGATCTGGTTCACCGATCCGACCTTTGGCATCAACGGCAATTGGGAGGGCTACAAGGCGAAGCCCGAGCAGGCCAACACCAACGTCTTCCGGATTGGCACCGATGGCAAGCTGACCGCCGTCATCACCGATCTCGTCAATCCGAACGGGCTTGCCTTCTCGCCGGACGAGAAGAAGCTTTATGTGGTGGAGTGGAAGGGCACGCCGAATCGCAGCATCTGGAGCTACGACGTCAATGCGGACGGCTCGGTCGGCAACAAGGTCAAGCTGATCGACGCCGCGGACCAGGGCGCATTGGACGGCTTCCGGGTCGATCGTGACGGTAACTTGTGGTGCGGCTGGGGCAGCAATGGCGCACTGGCCTCCGAACCGGTCGAGGTCAATGGCCATAAGGTGTATCCGCTCAGGGGCCGGTCGGAAGATCTCGATGGCGTCATGGTGTTCAATCCGCAGGGCAAGCCGATCGGCTTCATCCGCTTGCCCGAGCGCTGCCCGAACCTCGCCTTCGGCGGCCCGAAAGGCAACCGGCTCTACATGGCGGCGTCGCACTCGCTCTATGCGCTGTATGTCGAGACGGAGGGCGCGGTGTAGTTGGCAGGACTGCCGCCTACGTCATTGCGAGCGAGGCGACGTGTCCGCCATAGCCCGAAGGGCGACGGCGGAAGCAATCCAGAAAATCGCTCCAGAGACAGCCTGGATTGCTTCGTCGCTAGCGCTCCTCGCAATGACGGCGGCACCGGCAGCGCAAGTCACTACTTCCCCAGTAGCGTCTGCACCCGCAGCCTCCACAGATTCCAGACGCGTTCCATGATGATCATGTTCACCGCGTCGGCCTTGGCGCTTTCCTCCGGGGAGAGGAACGTGATGTCCGGCCCGAGCGCGAGCGCCTGGGTCTGCAGCCGCGCATTGACGTCGGTGTAATAGGCGCGGAACACGGCGACCTTGACGGCCGAGCCCACCGCGACGTCGCCATGGCCGCGCATCAGCACGATCGCCTTGTCGCCGAGCGCCTGCGCCAGCGAGTTGCCGATCGCGTTGTTGCGCACCAGCATGTCGGTGGCGCCGAAATCCTTGGCGATGTCCCAGACCGGCGTGCCCGCGCCGAGGAAGGCCCCATTGTGAAACATCGGCTTCAACGGCGTCTTGCCATTGGCGAATGGAATCACGCCCGGCGAATGCGCGTGCACCACCCCCATCACGTCTGGTCGCGCGCGATAGATCGCGGCATGGATGAAGCGCTCCAGGAAGATGGCGCGACCGCGCGCATCGACCGGCTCGCCGTTCTCGTCGAACTCCATGATATCGTCGGCGGTGACCAGCGCCGGGGCCACCGAGCGCGCCATCAGGAAGTGTTGCGGGTTGGTCGGATGCCGTGCGCTGACATGGCCGAAGCCGTCGACGATGCCGAGATCGGCCAGAATGCGGCTGCCGGTCACGATGTCGTCGAGCACCTCGCGCGGGACATTGGAAAGGGCGTCCTGGGCGTGGGAGGGGCTGCACATCAGCAAAAGGCCGACAAAGGCAGCAGCAACACGGTTCAACATGGCACGCCTCATCCCTCGCGTGACCGATGGTCGCCATCCCGGAATGGGCGCGCCGACGGCCTTGCGACCAGTCTATCCGTCATTGCGAGCGAAAGCGACTTGTCCGCCATAGCCCGAAGGGCGACGGCGGAAGCAATCGAGAATGCTGAAAAGCAAAGAACTGGATTGCTTCGGCGCGTACGCACCTCGCAATGACGGCGGATAGACCTGCTGCGATGTACATCCGGAGCGTCGCCGCGCTCATGTGTCTGCCCTGCTCTCCCGCACGATTGCATCTTCGCGCCGCTTCACGTCCGGATGGAGCGCGAGGCCGAGGCCCGGCGCTGATGGCGCCTGCACCATGCCGCCTCTGATGACCGGCAGCTCCGTGACAAGCTCGCGGTACCAGGTCGCCAGTGTTGCGCGCACCACCTCTTGGAAAATCGCGGTCGGCGCGTGCAGCGCCAGATGCAGCCCGGCCATCAGCGCCACCGGACCGGTGCAGTCATGCGGCGCCACCGGCTTGTTGTAGGCTTCCGCAAGGCCTGCGATCTTGCGCGCCTCCGTCAGCCCGCCGCACCAGGCGACATCGAGCATGACGACATCGAGCGCGTCGGCCGCGAGCAGGTTGCGGAAGCTGGCCGCGCCCGCCAGCGTCTCGCTGCCGCAGATCGGAGTCTTGACGCGGCGGCGCAGGTCGACGAGGCCCTGCACATCGTCCATTTTGTTCAGCGGATCCTCCACCCAGAATACGTCGTAATCTTCGAGCGCACGGCAGATGCGTTCGGCGGTGTGGGCGCCCCACAGGCTGTGCAGCTCGCACATCACCTCGATGCGGTCGCCGACCGCGGCACGGATCTTCCTGAACGGCTCCAGCCCGGTCTTCAAGTCCGTGAGCGAGATCGCGTGGCCGCCAGCATGGGCAAAGGGATCAAAGGGCCAGATCTTCATCGCGCCGAAGCCTTCGCTGAGCAGGCTCTCCGCAAGCGCGCCAGCATCGCGCATGAAGGCAATCTGGTCGTCGTAAGGGCCGAGTGCGGCGTCCGCGCTGCCGATCTCGCGGCGCTTCGCGGCCGCCGTGTTGTAGGCATAGCCGGCGCAGGTGTTATAGGCGCGGATTTCGAGCCGGCTGGCACCGCCGAGTGCCTCGTGCACGGGCACACCGTGGCGCTGGCCTTTCAGGTCCCATAGCGCAATGTCGATCGCGCTGGCCGCGCGCACCTCGGCGCTGGCGCTGTGGAAGCCGAGATAGGGCGTCAGCAAGGTGCGCGAGATCGCCTCGATGCGGCGCGAGTCTTGTCCCAGCACGAGCGGCGCGATCAGCTCATGGATCGTTGACTCCACCGCTCGCGTGCCGCGAAAGCTTTCGCCAAGCCCGGTCAGGCCCTCGTCGGTCTCGACCTCGACCCAGATCAGGTTCGGCCGTTCGTCGACGCGGATGGTGCGCAGCGCTGATATGCGGGACATTTGCGAGTCCTCTTAGTCGTCGAGTCAAAGAAGGATTGGCCGACACCGGTGTACCCTCTCCCCTTGTGGGAGAGGGTGGATCGATCTCGCGAAGCGAGATTGAGCCGGGTGAGGGGTTTCTCTCCACAATTCGTGCGCGCGGAGAGAGACCCCTCTCCCACAAGGGGAGAGGGTAGACCTTCATTGGCGGACCAGCGAGTAGCCCGGGTGAGCGCAGCGATACCCGGGGGCCTTGGTCGAGACATTCCCGGATGTCGCTTCGCTCATCCGGAAGCGTGACCGTCAAGTCACCGGCGCGGGATTGAACAGCGTCAGATCGTTGTGGATGCCCCAGTGGTCCGACCACGGCTTGGTACGGCCACTGGCGACATCGAGGATCAGCTTGAATAGCTCCCAGCCGGTCTCCTCGATCGTCATCTCGCCGGTGGCGATGCGGCCCGCGTCGAAATCGATCAGATCCTTCCAGCGCCGCGCCAGCTCGCTTCGGGTTGCGACCTTGATCACCGGCGCGGCCGCAAGGCCATAGGGCGTGCCGCGGCCAGTGGTGAACACTTGCAGCGTCATGCCAGAGGCGAGCTGCAAGGTGCCGCAGATGAAATCACTGGCCGGCGTTGCCGCAAACAGCATCCCCTTCGTCTTCGCCTTCTCACCCGGCGACAGCACGCCCGCGATAGCACTGGAGCCGGACTTGACGATCGATCCCAATGATTTTTCCACGATATTGGCGAGCCCACCCTTCTTGTTGCCGGGCGTGGTGTTGGCGCTGCGGTCGGCGCCGCCGCGGGCGAGATAGGCGTCATACCAGGCCATCTCGCGCACCAGCGCGCGGCCGACGTCTTCGTTGATGGCCCGGCGCGTGAGAAGCTGGATCGCGTCACGCACCTCGGTCACTTCCGAGAACATCACCGTGGCGCCAGCACGCACCAGGAGATCCGCGGCAAAGCCGACCGCTGGGTTGGCGGTGACGCCGGAGAAGGCATCGCTGCCGCCGCATTGCAGGCCGATCACGAGATCGGAGGCCGGGCAGGTCTCGCGCTGGCGCTTGTTGAGCTGGGCGAGCCGCGCGTCTGCTTGCGTCATGATGGCATCGACGATGGCGCCGAAACCGTCGAAGGCTTCGTCCTGCATGCGCACGATGCTATCACTGACGCCTTCGGGCAGCAGCCGCTCGGGCGCGAGCTTCTCGCAGCCGAGGCCGACGACGAGGATCTCGCCGCCGAAATTCGGATTGAGCGCGAGGTTCTGCAGCGTGCGGATCGGCACCACGGCGTCGGGCGCGGAGATCGCGACACCGCAGCCATAGGCATGGGTCAGCGCGACGACATCGTCGACGTTCGGATATTTGGGCAGGAGCTCGGCGCGGATGCGCTTGATCGCATATTCGAGCGTGCCCTTGACGCATTGCACTGATGTGGAGATGCCGAGCACGTTCTTGGTGCCGACCGAGCCGTCGGCGTTGCGATAGCCCTCGAAGGTGTAGCCTTCTAGTGGCGGCAGCGGGGCAGGGACGGCGGTCGAGATTTCCAGCTTGTCGAGGTCAGGCGCATCCGGCATCTCGATGCGGGGCTCGTCGACCCATTCGCCGGCTGCGATCTTCGATTTCGCTGTGCCGATCACCTCGCCATAGCGGATGATCGCCGCGCCTTCGTCGATGTCCACAAGCGCTGTCTTGTGCCCCTGCGGCACGAAACTCTTCAGTTCGAGGCCGCAGGGGAATCTCGTGCCGGCGGGCAGGCCGAAATCATTGACGACGATCGCGACATTATCGCGCGCGTTGAGCTTGATGTAGCGGGGTTGCTCCGCCGTCGGCGTCTGATGTTTCATGCCTGCTCTCCCTCATCGGGTGTAGGTGGGCAAAGCGAAGCGTGCCCCACCATCTGTCTTCGGAGCGAAAGAACGGTGGGCAAGGCGCATTGCGCCTTTGCCCAGCCCACGGTCCTGCTTTCCGTCATTGCGAGCGAAGCGAAGCAATCCAGAGGCAGAAGGGAAGTCTGGATTGCTTCGTCGCCTTCGGCTCCTCGCAATGACGGCTCTTAATCAACGGCGAATGAAATCACACCGGATAGACGTAAGACGTCTTCACCGTCGTGTAGAACTCGCGTGCGTAGGAGCCTTGCTCGCGGGCGCCGTAGCTCGAGCCCTTCCGGCCCCCAAACGGCACGTGATAGTCGACACCGGCGGTCGGCAGGTTGACCATCACCATGCCGGCCTCGCTGTTGCGCTTGAAGTGCGAGGCGTATTTCAAATTTGACGTGCAGATGCCGGAGGCGAGACCGAATTCGGTATCGTTGGCGATCGCCAGCGCCTCGTCGTAGTTCTTGGCGCGGATGACAGCGGCGACCGGGCCAAAAATCTCCTCACGCGCGATGCGCATGTTGTTGTTGGCCTCGGTGAACAGCGCCGGCTGCATGTAGAAGCCCGGCGCGTCGCGGTTCAAGAGCTCGCCGCCCCAGGTGAGCTTGGCGCCCTCGTCCTGGCCGATCTTGAGATAGCGCAGATCCTGGTCGAGCTGGCCCTGATCGACCACGGGGCCGATATGGGTGCCTTGCTTCAGCGCGTCGTCGACGACGAGGCCCTTCAGCCGCTCGGTCATGGCGGAGACGAACTTGTCATGGATGCCCTCGGTGACGATCAGCCGCGAGGACGCCGTGCAGCGCTGGCCGGTGGAGAAATAGGCGCCGTTGACGCAAGCCTCGACTGCGACCTTGAGGTCGGCGTCGTCGAGCACGATCATCGGGTTCTTGCCGCCCATCTCGAGCTGGAATTTCTTCATCGGATTGGAGAGCACGCAGGCTTGCGCGATCTTGCGACCCGTGGCGACCGAGCCGGTGAACGAGATCGCGCTGACGTCCGGATGCTCGAGCAGCGTCTGGCCGACCACCGAGCCCGACCCGACCACGAGATTGAACACGCCGGCGGGAATGCCCGAGCGGGCGATGATTTCGCTCAAAGCATGCGCGCAGCCCGGCACCAGCTCGGCAGGCTTGAACACCACGGTGTTGCCGTAGCAAAGCGCCGGCGCGATCTTCCAGGCCGGGATCGCGATCGGGAAGTTCCAGGGCGTGATCATGCCGACCACGCCGACCGGCTCGCGGGTGATCTCGACGTCGAGGCCGGGGCGTACCGACTGGCCCTTCTCGCCCATCAGCCGCAGCGCCTCGCCGGCGAAGAACGCGAAGATCTGGCCGGCGCGGCCGACCTCGCCGATGCCCTCGGGCAGCGTCTTGCCTTCCTCACGCGCCAGCAGCCGGCCGAGCTCTTCCTTGCGGGCCAGGATCTCGGTGGCGATCTTGTTCAGCGCGTCATAGCGCTCCTGCGGGGTCGAGCGCGACCAGGCCGGGAAGGCGGCCTTGGCGGCGGCGATCGCCTTCTCGGTCTGCGCCTTGTCGGCCTTGGCATATTCGCCGACGATGTCTTTGGTATTCGATGGATTGATGTTCTTGGTGACGCCGGAGCCGTCCACCCACTCACCGGCGATGAAATTCTTCAAGATCGCGTTCATCTTATTCTCCACGCATTGCTCGCGATTGCCGCGGCACACTACCGCATCCGACAACTCAGCGCACGAGGCACGGACGCTTGTCGTCGAAGGTCCAGCCCGGGATCAGGTACTGCATTGCGATCGCGTCGTCACGTGCGCCCAGGCCATGCTGCTGGTAGAGCGCGTGCGCCTTGTCGATGGCGGCACGGTCGATCTCGACACCAAGGCCCGGGCGATCGGGAATCGCGATCTGGCCGCCTTTGATCTGGAACGGCTCTTTCGTCAGCGCCTGGCCGTCCTGCCAGATCCAGTGGGTGTCGATCGCGGTCACCTTGCCAGGCGCGGCGGCGCCGACATGGGTGAACATCGCCAGCGAAATGTCGAAATGGTTGTTGGAGTGTGAACCCCAGGTCAGGCCGTTGTCGCGGCAGGTCTGCGCCACCCGCACCGAGCCCTGCATGGTCCAGAAATGGGGGTCGGCGAGCGGGATATCCACCGCGCCGAGCCGCAGCGCGTGGCTGAGTTGGCGCCAGTCGGTCGCGATCATGTTGGTCGCGGTCGGCAGGCCCGTTGCGCGGCGGAACTCGGCCATGATCTCGCGGCCGGAGAAGCCGGCCTCGGCGCCGCAGGGGTCCTCGGCGTAAGCAAGGATGCCGTGCATGTTCTTGCAAAGGCGGATCGCCTCATCGAGCGACCAGGCGCCGTTCGGATCGAGCGTCACGCGCGCCTGCGGAAAGCGTTTGGCGATCGCGGTGACGGCCTCGATCTCGGCCTCGCCCGCGAGCACACCGCCCTTCAACTTGAAATCGGCAAAGCCGTAATGGTCGTGCGTCGCCTCGGCAAGCCGCACGACCGCCTCCGGCGTCATCGCCTGCTGATGGCGCAGTGTGAACCAGCCGTCCCTCCCGCCCTCGCCGGTGGCATAAGGCAGGTCCGTCTTGCTGCGGTCGCCGACGAAGAAGAGATAGCCGAGCACCTCGACGGAGGAGCGCTGCTGGCCCTCGCCGAGCAACGCCGCAACTGGCAGGTTCAAATGCTGGCCGAGCAGATCGAGCAGCGCCGACTCCACCGCGGTGACCGCATGGATCGTCACGCGCAAGTCAAAGGTCTGCTTGCCGCGGCCGCCGGCATCGCGATCGGCGAACTTCGTCCGCATCGACGCCAGGATGTTGTTGCAGGCGCCGATGGTTTGGCCGACCACGAGGTCGCGTGCGTCCTCCAGCGTCTTGCGGATCTTCTCGCCGCCCGGCACCTCGCCGACGCCGGTGTGGCCGGAATTGTCGGTGAGGATGACGATGTTGCGCGTGAAGAACGGCGCATGCGCCCCGCTCAAATTGAGGAGCATGCTGTCCCGGCCGGCGACCGGAATGACTTCCATGCCGGTGACGACGGGCGCGCCCTTGAAACCTGCGCGGATCGCGTCCTGAACCATCTGCTCCTCCTTTGTCGTCTTGCTTCGTTGGTCCCGCCTCATGGTGAGAAGGCGCACAGCGCCGTCTCGAACCATGAGGCCTCAGTCGGGCCTCATCCTTCTCTAGGCGATGCGAAGCATCGTCCGGGAGACGCCTGGCTTGCGCCAAGCTCCTCGGGATGAGGGGTAGAGGCGAATACGACCCGCCTTACTCCGCGGCCTGTCGTGCCGGCACTGCGTCCGGCAGCGCCTTCACCAGCGCCGTGAGTTCTGCCATCTCCGCATCCGTCAGGTCAGTGAGCGGCGGGCGCACCGGGCCGGAGTCGCGGCCGATCACCTTCATGCCGGCCTTGATGATCGAGACCGCGTAGCCCTTCTTGCGGTTGCGGATCGCGATCAGCGGCAGGATGAAATTCTTCAGCCCGGCGTGGATCGCGGCGTGATCGCGCCTGCGCACGGCAGCGTAGAAATTGGTGGCGAATTCGGGCACGAAATTGAACACGGCGGACGAATAGGTGGTCACGCCCATGTCGAGATAGGGCAGTGCGAAGGTTTCCGCGGTCGGCAGGCCACCGATATAGGTCAGCCGATCGCCCATCTTGGAATAGACGCGCGTCATCAGCTCGATGTCGCCGATACCGTCCTTATAGCCGACCAGGTTCGGGCAGCGCTCGCAGAGCTTCGCGAGCGTGTCGGGCTGCAGGATCGCGTTGTCGCGGTTGTAGACGATGACGCCGATCTTGACCGATTTGCAGATCGCCTCGACATGGGCGGCAAGGCCGTCCTGCTCGGAATGCATCAGATAGGGCGGCAGCAGCAGCAGGCCGTCGGCGCCGGCCTCCTCGGCGCCAATTGCGATCTCGCGTGCAATCGCGGTGCCATAGCCGGTGCCGGCCAGCACGGGCACGCGGCCCTTGGTCTCCTCGACCGCGACCTTGACCACCTGCGGGACCTCGGCCGCGGTCAGCGAAAAGAATTCGCCGGTGCCGCCGGCGGCGAACAGGCCGGCGACGTCATAGCCGCACAGCCAGTCCATGTTGGATCGATAGGTCACCTCGTCGAAGGAATAGTCCGCCTTGAACGGCGTCACGGGGAAGGAGAGCAGGCCGCCGCCGATTTGCTGGGCCATCTCCTGAGGGGTCATCTTGCTCATCGCGCCGCTCCTTGGAATTCCATGACATGATTTATTTGGACGCTTATCTGCCGCGTCCGCAGGCTCTGGTTAAGCTCAAGTCCGATGCCGGTCCAAGCCAATCACGGTATTGATCGATGCTGGCTCGGTATCAATCCTCGGCGCGCTGCAAGGCGGCGAGACCGCCGGCGATGTCGACCAGCGCTGGCAGCAACGGGTTGTCGTGCTCGCGGCGCCAGACGATGAACAATTCCACCGGCGCCGGGTTGCGCAGCTTCAACGGACGCAGCTTGACGTCGGCGATCCTGAGGCTCGTGGCGGCCTCCGGCACGATGGCGAGCCCCAGGCCCGCGCGCACCATCGACAGGATGGAATGGATCTGGCTCAAGTGCTGGACGTAGCGCGGCAGCACCTCGGCGCGCATGAATTGCGCCACCAGGAGGTCGTGAAAATAGCGCGCCTCCGATGGCGAATACATGATGAAGGGTTGAGCATCGAAATCCTTGATCGAGATGGTTTCGGTCGAGGCCAGGCGATGGCGTCGCGGGATCGCGGCATAGAGCGGCTCGGCCAGCACGCGCCTTGTCGCGAATTCCGGCCGCGCGATGGGCGGCCGCAGCAGCCCGGCATCGATCTGTCCCGACGCCAGCGCCTCCATCTGATCGCCCGACACCATCTCCTGCAGCGACAGGTCGGCTTCCGGTAGCTTCGCGCGGCAGGCCGCGACCAGGTCGGGAAGGAAGCCGTAGGCCGCCGCCGCCGTGAAGCCGATCTTCAATGCGCCGCTCTTGCCGCTCGCAATTCTCCGCGCGACCTGCGCTGCGGTCTCGGCGAGCTTCAGGATGCGTCGTGCCTCGGGAAGGAAGCTGCGGCCCGCCGGCGTCAGCTTGACCGAGCGGCTGGTGCGCTCCAGCAGGGCTGCGTCGACGATATGCTCCAGCACCTGCACCTGCCGGGACAGCGGCGGCTGCGTCATGTTGAGCCGCACCGCGGCGCGGCCGAAATGCAGCTCTTCGGCGACCGTGACGAAGCAACGGAGCTGGTTGAGATCGAACATCGATACCTCCCGGGCATGGATCGAGCGGGCATGGACGCGGATTAGCATCGATTGAGAGAGAGAGAAATCGAAGTTATTGTTGCTTACCGGATTGTCGGCGCTGTCTCGACGAGTCGGCTGCACCCTCTCCCCTTGTGGGAGAGGGTGGCGAGCGAAGCGAGCCGGGTGAGGGGTCTGTCTCCGCGGATGCAGACCCCTCACCCGGATCGCATTTCGCTTCGCTCATGCGATCCACCCTCTCCCACAAGGGGAGACGGTGCACTGAGTGCGTCGCCATAGCTGAGCTTCGTCATTGCGAGGAGCGAAGCGATAAAGCAATCCAGCCTTCCTTCGCTGGATTGCTTCGCTTCGGTCGCAATGACGAGCATCTACGCGCAAAAAAAACGGCGGCCAGAGGCCGCCGTGAAGTCGAGCACAATTGTGGTGCTCAGGAGGTTCGCAGCTGCACCCGCTCGATCTTGCCGACGATGAAGAGATAGGAGATCGCCGCCAGCAGCGCGTTGAGGCCGACGAAGACCAGCGCGCCATTGAACGATCCCGTTGCGGCCAGGATGTAGCCGATCACGATCGGGGTGGTGATGCTCGAGAGGTTGCCGCAGGTGTTGAACAGGCCGCCTGAGACACCGCCGGCTTCCTTCGGCGAGGTGTCGGAGACGACGGCCCAGCCGAGCGCACCGATGCCCTTGCCGAAGAAGGCGACCGCCATCAGGCCGACCACCAGCGCCTGGCCGTCGACATAGTTGCAGCCGATGATCGTCATCGACAGCAGCATCCCGCCCACGATCGGGATCTTGCGCGCGAGCGTCAGCGAGCCCGTCTTGCGCAGGATGGCGTCCGAGATGAAGCCGCCGAGCACGCCGCCGATGAAGCCGCAGAGCGCCGGCAGAGTGGCAACGAAGCCGGCCTGCAGGATCGACAGCCCGCGCTCCTTGACCAGATAGACCGGGAACCAGGTGAGGAAGAAGTAGGTCAGCGTGTTGATGCAGTACTGGCCGATATAGACGCCGAGCATCATGCGATTCGACAGCAGCTGGCGGATGTGCGACCAGCCCGGGCCGCTGGCAGCGTTGCTTTCCTTGCTGTCCTTCTTGGCGCCTTCCATGTCGACCAGCGCGCCGCCGTCCTTGATGTAGTCGTACTCGGCCTCGTTGATCGAAGGATGTTCCTTGGGGCCGTACATGGTCTTGATCCAGACCAGCGCCATCAGTACGCCGAGCACGCCCATCACGGTGAAGACATGGCGCCAGCCGAACTCATGCGCGATCCAGCCCATCAGCGGCGCGAAGATCACGGTGGCGAAGTACTGCCCCGAATTGAAGAAGGCAGACGCGGTGCCGCGCTCGTTGCTGGGAAACCACGCGGCGACGATGCGCGCATTGGCGGGGAAGGACGGTGCTTCGGCAAAGCCGACCATCAGGCGCAGCGCGAACAGGGCTCCGATCGCGATACCGCCGTTCAGGAAGCCGACCCAGCCCTGCATCAGCGTGAAGACCGACCAGGTCAGGATGGAGAGCGCATAGACCCAGCGCGAGCCGAAGCGGTCGAGCAGCCAGCCGCCCGGGACCTGCGCGATCACATAGGACCAGCCGAACGCCGAGAATACGTAGCCCATGGCGACGGGATCGAGGCCAAGTTCCTTAGAAAGCGCGGGACCGGCGATCGAGAGCGTGGCGCGGTCGGCATAATTCACGGTGGTGACCAGGAATAGCATGGTCACGATGAAAAGACGGACCCGCGTTCGACGCACGTCGGCCACAGACGCAATTGTGCTCATGCGCACACCTCTCTTGAAGACGTTCCTCGAGAACCTTCCTAGAGAGATGTCGAGGAGCGGTCCAAGCCGAAACCGGTATCGATCGATACAATTTCTGAATTGATCGGTTTCATACCGGTGCATGCCTGTATCGCGACGCGCGTGATACCGCCTGCCCCATGCGCTCGGCGCGCCGCATCAACGTGTCGCGCGCCGGATCAGCTGCCCGGCCCGCACTCGTCTCAAGCGATCAGCTCAGCTTGCGTAGTCGGGGTCCGACTTGTCCAGCATGCGCTTGAACGCAGCCCATTCGCCGTCCGGCTTGCCTTCCTTCTCGATCCGGTCGTAGCCCTTGGTGTACTGGTCGGCGGTGTGCAGCGCGATCTGCGGCGAAATCGGGTTGATCTCGGCGCCGGAGGCCTGGATCGCGAGCTGCGCCTTGCAGGAGCGCTCGAGATTGTGCATCAGCTTGAACGCTTCCGCGACGGAGCGGCCGCAGGTCAGCATGCCATGGTTGCGCAGCACCAGCACGTTCTTGTCGCCTAGATCGTTGATCAGGCGCGCGCGTTCGTCGAGGTCGAGCGCGATGCCTTCGAAGTCATGATAGGCGAGCCGGCCGGCGAATTGCGCCGACCATTGATTGAGCGCCAGCACGCCGCATTTCAGCGACGACACCGCAACGCCCGCGACCGTGTGCGTGTGCAGCACGCAGGCGACGTCGGGACGCGCCATGTGGATCGCGCTGTGAATGGTGAAGCCGGCCGGATTGATGCCGAGCCCGAGCGGATCGTCGGTGACCTTGCCGTCGATGTCGACCGTGACGAGGTTCGACGCCGTCACCTCCTCGAAGCGCATGCCATAGGGATTGATCAGGAAACGGTCATGGGTGCCGGGCAGCCGCACCGAAATATGGGTGTAGATGCTGTCATCCATGCCCAGGCGATGGATCAGGCGGTAGGCGGCGGCGAGGTCGACGCGCGCCTCTCGCGTCGCATCGGTCAGGCTTTCGGGTTTGACATGGGCGGTCATCATCTGGCTGTTCCGGCTTGAGCGTCTGAGCACGACTTTATGCGGGGGGATCGGGGCGGCAAGTCCAAACTCGCGACAGGGATGCATAGCGGTTAGTCGCCGCGAGCACGGCGCTTGTGCCGGTGCAAGCCGCATGCACAATCGCGTCGCAGGCAACAGGAGCGATCTGACGTGAAGGCCGTCTATACCGGGCTGCATCGCAGCCACGACCCGCAATTCTATCTGGTGCGCGGCGTCGTCAAGCGCACCACCGAGCAGCCCGAGCGCGCCGACCGCCTGCTTGCAGGGCTGAAGGCTGGCAATCACCAGCTGGTGGCGCCGACCGCGTTCGGCCAGGGGCCGCGGGCGCGGGTGCACAGCCCGGAATATCTCAACTTCCTGGAAGAGGCGTGGGAGGCGTGGAGCGCGCTGCCCGATTCCGGCTCCGAGATGATCCCGAACATGCACCCGGTGCGCAACGCTGGGACCTATCCGACCCATATCGTCGGCCGGCTCGGCTGGCACACCACGGACACCTCGGCGCCGATCGGTCCCGGCACCTGGGTAGGCGCCTGTGCCGCGACTGATGTCGCGACCACGGCGGCACAGATGGTGATGGACGGCGAGGACGCGGTCTACGCGCTGTGCCGGCCGCCCGGCCACCACGCCTATCGCGATCTCGCCTCCGGCTTTTGCTTCATGAACAATTCCGCCATCGCCGCGGCGCATCTGCGCCAGCGGCATGAGCGCGTCGCCATCCTCGATGTCGACGTGCATCACGGCAACGGCACGCAGGGCATCTTCTACGATCGGCCTGACGTGCTGACGGTGTCGATCCACGCCGATCCGACTGCCTACTATCCCTTCGTCTGGGGCTATGCGCATGAGCGCGGGCAAGGCGCGGGGCTGGGCGCCAACCTCAACATTCCGCTGCCGCTGAAGACCGGCGACGATGGCTATCTGAAGGCATTCGAGACCGCCGCCAAGATGATTCACGCCTTCGCGCCGGGTGCGCTGGTGGTGGCGCTCGGCCTCGACGCCTCCGAGCACGATCCGCTGGCGGGCCTTGCCGTGACCACGCCCGGCTTCCGCCGCATCGGCGCCGCGCTGGCGCGGCTCGGCCTGCCGACCGTGCTGGTGCAGGAGGGCGGTTATTTGTCGGATATTTTGGGGCAGAACCTGACTGCAGTGCTCGCCGGGTTTGAAGAGGCAAGATGAGGGCTTCGCCCCGTTGTTAGTTCGTCGCGGACATACGCCGGTTCGACTACAGCTCTCATGTCCGCCATCCGGTCCGGCCTTCGGCCGGCCCGGATGACAGGCCCCGGCGGACGATCCAGTACGCCAAGACAGCTCGGTCAATCGCTCAAGCCGCGGTACTGGACGCCCGCCTGCGCGGGGCATGACCAGAAGGCGCGTAAGCTGGATTTATCGCGTCATTGCGAGCGAAGCGAAGCAATCCAGGCGTTCTTCTTGGCCCTGGATTGCTTCGTCGCTCACGCTCCTCGCAATGACGGCGTCTATCGCGGCGTTATCAGCCGATCGGCACGGCGACATAATGCGTGTTGTTGGCGGTCTTGACCCGCATCAGCACGTCGTGCTTGCCGTTCGACTTGGCATCCGCCAGCGCGCTGCGCAGCTCGGACACGTTGCCAACGCTCCGGCCCGCGACATCGAGAATGACGTCTCCCGATTGCAGGCCGTGCTCGGCGGCGGGACCGTCGGGGTCGACGGCGGTGATCACGACGCCAGTGCTGCCCGCACCCGCAACCTCATTGGCCGGCGCCACCGTCACGCCGAGATGCGGCACACCTGTGGTCGGACCGTTGTTGTCCTCGCTGCCCGCATTGGCCTGCTTCTCGTGGTCGCTCGGCATCGTCGCCAGCGTCACCGTGATGGTCTTCTGCTCGCCCTTGCGAACGATGTCGAGCTTCGCGCTGCTGCCAGGCCCCATGCTCGAGATCTCACGCGCCAGCGCGCGCGAATCCTTGATCGGATTGCCGTTGACCGCGGTGATCACGTCGCCGGGCTGGATGCCCGCCTTCGCCGCCGGCGTGTCGGGCTTGGCTTCATCGACCAGCGCGCCCGCTGCATTCTTCAGCCCAAGGCTTTCGGCGATGCCGGCCGAGACCGGCTGCACCTGCACGCCGAGCCAGCCGCGCGTCACCACGCCCTTGTCCTTGAGCTGCGCGATCACCGCCTTGGCGGTCGCTGCCGGCACGTCGAAGCCGATGCCGATCGATCCGCCCGACGGCGAGTAGATCGCTGTGTTGACGCCGACGACATTGCCGTTGGTGTCAAATGTCGGCCCGCCGGAATTGCCCTTGTTGATCGGCGCATCGATCTGCAGATAATCGTCATAAGGTCCGGAGCCGATGTCACGGCCCTCGGCCGAGACGATGCCGGCCGTGACGGTGCCGCCAAGGCCATAGGGATTGCCGACCGCGATCACCCAGTCGCCGATCCGCGGCATCTTGGTCTCGAAATTCACATAGGCGAAGTCACCGCCACCCTGCACCTTGATCAGCGCGAGATCAGTCTTCGGATCGGTGCCGATCACCTTGGCGGTGTAGGTCTTGCCGTCGTCGGTCGTGACCTGCACGGTCCTTGCATGATCGACGACGTGATTATTCGTCACGGCGTAGCCGTCGGCGGAGATGAAGAAGCCCGAGCCGACGCCGGTGATGAGCTGATGGCGCTGGCGCTGCATATGCGGGCCGTCCTCGCCGAAGCCATATTGCTGGAAGAAGCGCTCGAACGGCGTGCCGCGGAACGAGCCCGGACCGTTGGAATCGTCGCCGTTACGGCCGAGCATGTTGACGTCGGGCGTCTCGTCGAGCTGCACGCGCACCGAGATGACGGCGGGTTTCACCTTGCTGACCAGATCCGCAAAGCCGTTCGGACCCTGCTGCGCTTGCGACGCAGGCGTCGCCGCAAACGCGCTCTCGGCAAATCGCCCAGAGCCCAGCGGGCCAGCAAGGATAACAGCGGAGCCGAGAACCGCAACGGAGCCGAGCAGCGCAAGGCGCCGCGCTGCGAGGGACCTTCGTTGATGACCATTTGAACCTGTCATGATCGTAATCTCCAAGCCGGAAAGTGAATGTCGGAGCCCTACAGGCTTCGATGGAGATCTAACGATCAGGCCATTACGGCACGCTGGCCGCCGGATTAATTTGTCCTATCGAAGAGATTAATTCGTCGTAATTGAGCGGGGGGTATGGCTCGGAGCTAGAGCGTTTTCAAGCGAAGTGGACACCGGTTCGCGTCAAGAAAACGCGTCAAAACAAAAAGCTAGAGCCCCGTTCCGATTCAATCGGAACGGAAAAGGCTCTAGTGTCAATGGCTCTCGTCATTGCGAGCGAACCGAAGCAATCCATGGTCAGACGCAAAGATTCTGGATTGCTTCGTCGCCTTCGGCTCCTCGCAATGACCGCGTGCTCTCTCAGTTGAACGACATGCCGCCGCTGAGCGCGATCGTCTGCCCGGTCATGTAGGGATTGTCGACCAGCAGCATCACGGCCTTGGCGACCTCAGCCGCCGTGCCGAAGCGGCCGAGCGGAATCCGGCTGACGAGGCTATCCTGGCCCTTCATCATGTCCGTCTCGATCAAGGACGGCGCGACCGCATTCACGGTGACGCCTTCCTTGACCAGCCGCGCCGCATAGCCACGCGTCAATCCTTCCATGCCGGCCTTCGAGGCATTGTAGTGCGGGCCGATCGCGCCGGCGCCGCGGGCAGCGCCGGAGGAGATGTTGACGATGCGGCCCCATCTGCGCGCACGCATCGAATCCAGAACGGCTTGCGTGCAGAGGAACGCCGATTTCAGATTGACCAGGATGGTGCGGTCGAAATCGGCCTCGGTGAGATCGTCGACGCCGCGGGTGATGGCGATGCCGGCATTGTTGACGAGGATATCGACCGGACCAAGCCCGGACGCAATTTCCCTGACCAACTTATTGACCGCGCCAGCCTCGGATACGTCTGCCTGGAACGGTGCAGTGCGCACGCCTTTGCTGCGCAATTCATCCGCGAGCTTTGCCGCATCGTCAGCACGCTCGCGGTAATTGATCGCGACATCGGCACCGGCATCCGCCAACGCGCGACAGATTGCGGCGCCGATGCCGCGCGAGCCGCCGGTGACCAGGGCCGTGCGGCCACGAAGAGAGGATTGAGACATCATACGCTCCGATCTGCGGAGGATGATAAACCAGCAATAGCTGGATGATCAGATCACGTTCCGCTCAGGTGCGAGGCAATCCACCGCCGGCCGCCGCATCGGCTTCGAAGAACGATTTCAGGCCGACGAAGCTGATGTCGGGCCTGGTCACGATATAGGCCGGGATCGGACGCAGGTAGGTCTCGTAGCGGCCCTTGCTCTCGAACTGCTTGCGGAAGGCGGATTGCGCGACGCGCTCGGGGAAGCGCGGCGGAATGCCGCCGGCGATAAAGACGCCGCCGCGGGCGCAGAAGGTCAGCGCGAGATTGCCGGCGACCGCGCCAAGCCAGCTGCAGAACTGGTCGAGCGTGGCGCGGCTCGTCGCGCAACTGCCGTCCAGAGCGGCTTGCGTGATCGCAGCCGCGTCGCGTTCCGCCACCGCGGCGCCATCAAGCGCGGCGATCGCCCGGTAGATGTTCTCCAGGCCCATTCCGGACAGCGCGGCCCGCTCGATCGAGGTATGGCCGAGGCGCTCCCGTATCTTCGCGAGCACCTGGGCCTCGCGTTCGGTGGTCGCGGGCAGGGTCGCATGGCCGGCCTCGGTGACGGCGACCACCGGCCGTCCGTTATTGGGCAGGTAGCATGCCGCGCCAAAGCCGGTGCCGGGGCCGATCACCAGCATCGGCGCGCCGGCGACGGCCGCCGTGCCGCCGAGCGGAAAAAGATCGGCCCGCTGCAGCGCCGGCAACGACCAGCCGACCGCCTCGAAATCATTCAGCAGCTTTGCCGAGCGTAGGCTGAAGCGGGACTTAAGCTCCGCGCCGTCGATGATCCAATGGCTATTGGTGAGCTCGCAGCGATTGTTCTCGATCGGCCCGGCGACGTCCAGCACCGCTGCCGTTGGCGGTCCGCCGGCCTCATGGGGCAACAGGAATGCCGCGACAGCGTCGACCGAGCTCGGAAAGTCCGCGACCTTGAAATGCGTGATCGGTCCGATCACGCCGTCGTCCAGCAGCGCGAAGCGCGCATTGGTGCCACCGATATCCGCCAGAAGAACGCGCTCGCCCATCCCTCAGCCGCTTCCATCCGGTTGGCGCCGCCGCTGGGAACCCTTTTCCCTCCGGCCGCAGTCATGCCCGCTTACCACCGCGCCACAGCTTTGGGAATGCGGCGCAGGCGGGACCTGGTCGTCAGAGACAATGCCCAACCGTAGCGAACGGTCCGGCCTAGCGCAAATAATCCGCCGGCTGCCGGCGGCATTGCCGTCCGTCATCGCATCACATCCGGACCACCACTTTCTCGGCGCATTTGCGGAAGCTTTGAACGAGCGGGCTGTCAGAATCCCGCCGCCAACAGACCGCGAACTCGATTGCATCGGCTGCGTCGAGGAATGGCTTGAAGACGATGCCGCGCGGCGCGCCGAGCGCTGCGCAGGCCGGAAGAATGGCGAGACCCTCGCCGGCGAGGACGAGACTCATGGCCGAATGAACGGTCTCAACCCGGCTGACGATCGGCATGTCGACCCGATGTCGCCGAAGCAGGGCCGCCACCGCGGAGGATGCCGGCTCTTCGCCCGGCCTCGGCAAGGCAACCAGGGGTCGCCCCTGCAACCTGCTCATCGGCACGGCCGCGAGGCGGGCGAGGGGGGATCGGGTCGGCACGGCCAGCATGAGAGGCTGTGTGCCGATCTGCGCCACTTGAAGGTCCGGATGACGGATTGCAGGCATGCACAAGGCGACCGTCACGGTGCGATCGAGCAGCCGGGCCTCGCGGGTCGACGCGCTCAGTTCCACGAATTCGAGGTCCGCTTTGGGGAGGGTCCGGCGCAGCTCCGGGACGAGCCTTGGCAGAACCGCATTCGCCAGCACGAACATGTATCCGACGGAGAGCCGTCCGCGCTGTCCGGCTGCCACGGCACGCGCGGACTCGGCGCCTTCGGCGGCAAGGGCAAGCGCTGCGCGCGCCCGCGAGAGCAGTGCCTGACCTGCTTCGGTCAGATCCATGCCGCGGGTGCCCCGGCGAAACAGAGCCGTGCCGATCTCGGACTCCAGCTTTCGAATTTGCAGGGATAGCGGCGGCTGTGCCATCCGCAGCCGCTCCGCGGCTTTGCCGACACTGCGCTCCTCGGCCACGGCAACGAAGTAAGGAAGCCGACGGAGGTCCATGGGCATACCGAAAATGTATGGGTTGGCGCTCGAATTCGTATTGGACGGCGAGTTAACATGGGTGCCATTCTCGCTGTCAATGCGCCTTCGCGGAACGGCCCTTGCGGAGATTGATCTGAAGATGAGCGACGACCTCTGCTTCTGCTCCGCAGCCGAGCTGCGCGAGTCCATCGCTCGCAAACTGATCTCGCCGGTCGAGATCGTCGGCGCAGTCCTCGCCCGGGCTGAACGATTGCAGGGCGATCTCAATTGCTTCATCACGATCTGTGCCCACAGCGCCTTGGCGCAGGCACGGGATGCCGAACGCAGGATGATGAGCGGCGAACCGGTTCGGATGCTGGAGGGCATTCCGTTCACGGTGAAGGACATCGTCAACACCAAGGGCGTTCGCACCACCTTTGGCGCGGTGCCTTACGCGGACAACATCCCCGATCAGGATGCCGTGGCGGTCGCCCGGCTGCGCGCACACGGCGCGATCCTGATCGGCAAGACCACGACGCCGGAGTTCGGCAGCAAGTGCCTGACCGACTCGCCGCTGTTCGGCCGGACCCGCAACGCGTGGGATGCGCGGCGCTCCAGCGGCGGCTCCAGCGGCGGCGCGGCCGTGGCGGTGGCGAGCGGTATCGCGCCGCTGGCGGTTGCCACCGATGGCGGCGGGTCGACGCGGATTCCCGCCGCATGCAACGGCGTCGTTGGATTGAAGCAGAGCAATGGCGTCATCCCCCACAGTCAGGTGCAGGATGCCTTCGGTAACCAGACCTATGTGACTCCCACCACCCGGACGGTCGCGGACACTGCTTTGATGATGCAGGCAATGGCGGGGGAGGATGCATCCGACCCCTGGTCGATCGGCGTTCCAGTGCCGGACTTCGTCGCTACGGCTGCGCCCCGCGGCGATCTGCGCGGGCAGAAGATTCTGTTCTGTCTGTCGCTGCCCGGGCGGCCGGTCACAGCGGACGTTGCGGAGGCCTTCAAGACCGCTCTCGATCGACTGACCGGTCTCGGCGCGGAGCTCGAGGAATTTTCCGGCGACGGGTTCGATATTGAGCCGATCTGGCGCGCCATCAATCATACCGTCTGGCGGGCGCGCTTCGAGAAGCTGGCCTCCGAGCACGGCGATGTTCTCAGCGAAGCCTTCCTCAGGCAGCTCGCGCTGGCTGCCAGGGTCAGCGGAGTGGACTACCAGCAGGCCATGTTCGAGCGCACGTTGCTGTTCCGGCGCGTGCAGGCACTCCTTGCGCGGGGCAACCTGCTGGCGATGCCGACCCTGACGCGGACCGCGCTGCCGATCGACCAGGACTTGTTCGGCACCATCGACATCGACGGACAACGCTTCGACAGCGTCCGGGCGCATTGGTTTCCCTGGACGATGCCGTTCAACATGACCGGACATCCCGCCATCAGCCTGCCTTGCGGATTTGGTCGTGACGGACTGCCGATCGGCCTTCAACTGGTCGGTCGCTTTCGCGCGGACGCGGAGCTCCTGCGGGTGAGCGCGCTGTTCGAGGCGTCGCACGACCTGCTTGCCCGGCGGCCCGGCTGATCGCGGGATAGACGTGATGTGTGAGGGGCTTGCGTCCGGCAGCGGGACATGTTGGATCGTTCCGGGGATTAGTGCGAGATCCGAGATCACCGAATGAGCGTGTTCGTCCTGCGGCGATTCCTCACTCTGCTGGCCACCCTGGTCGGCGCGTCGCTGGTCATCTTTCTGGTGCTGGATGCCTTGCCCGGCAATGCCGCGCAGATGCTGATGGGCGCGGATGCCTCGCCCGACGCCGTTCGTGCGCTCACCGTCAAGCTCGGACTCGACCAGCCGCTGCTCACGCGCTACGTCCACTGGGTCGGCGGCATGCTGGTGGGCGATCTCGGCAACAGCTATGCCTACGGCACGCCGGTCGCAGGCCTGATCGCCGAGCGGCTGTCGCTGACGATCCCGCTCGCGATCCTGTCGACGGCGATCACGGTGGTGCTGGCGCTCGCCGCCGGCATCTATACCGCCGCCAACCACAACAGGCTCGGCGATGTCGGTGTGATGTCGCTGACCCAAATCGGTATCGCGCTGCCGAATTTCTGGTTCGCGATTCTGCTGATCCTGCTGTTCGCGGTGAAGCTGCAATGGCTATCCGCCGGCGGCTTTGCCGGCTGGGACGATGGCATCTGGCCGGGCCTGAAATCGCTGCTGCTGCCGGCCATCTCGCTTGCGGTGGTGCAGGCTGCGATCCTGGCGCGGGTGACACGCTCGGCGGTGCTCGAGGTGCTGCGCGAGGATTTCGTGCGCACCGCGCGCGCCAAGGGGCTAAGCCGGCGCGAGGTGCTCTGGCAGCACGTGCTGCGCAACGCCATGATCCCGGTCATGACCGTGATGGGCCTGCAATTCGCCAATCTGCTGGCCGGCACCATCGTGATCGAGAACGTGTTCTATCTGCCCGGGCTCGGCCGGCTGATCTTTCAGTCGATCGCCAATCGCGACCTGATCGTGGTGCGCAACTGCGTCATGCTGCTCGCAGGCATGGTGGTCGTCGTCAACTTCGTGGTCGATGTGCTCTACGCCTATATCGACCCGCGGATCAAGGTGCACGACCTGTGAGCTCATCCCCGACGATCGCGCTGGCGCCGGCCGCAGCCGTAGGCGCGAACAGCTTCTGGCGCCGCGCGCTGCGCCACCGCAGCTTCGTGCTCGGCGGCGTGCTCTGCCTTGCGGTGCTCTTCGCCGCACTGCTCTCGCTGGTCTGGACGCCATGGCCCGCCTACGACCTCGACGTCGCCGCCAAGCTGAAGCCGCCGTCGGCGTCGCATTGGCTCGGCACCGACGTGCTCGGGCGCGACATCGTCTCGCTGCTCTTGGTCGGCGCCCGCGCGACCATCCTGGTCGGCATCATCGCTGTCGGCATCGGGCTGTCGTTCGGTGTCTGCCTTGGGCTGCTCGCGGCCGCACGCCGCGGCTGGACCGAAGAGCTCATCATGCGCATGAGCGATTTCACCTTTGCCTTTCCCGCCGTGCTGTCGGCGATCATGCTGGCTGCGGTGGTCGGACCGGGCATGGTGACGTCGATCACTGCGATCGGCATCTTCCAGATTCCGGTGTTCGTGCGCGTGACCCGTGGCTCGGCCGGCGCGATCTGGGCGCGCGAATTCGTTCTCGCCGCGCGCGCCTCGGGCAAGGGCCGCTTTCGCATCACCATCGAGCATGTGTTGCCGAACATCATGTCTGTCCTGATCGTGCAGGCGACGATCCAGTTTGCGCTCGCGATTCTCGCCGAAGCCGCATTGTCCTATCTCGGGCTCGGCACCCAGCCGCCGACGCCGTCCTGGGGGCGCATGCTGAACGACGCGCAGAGCCTGCTGTTCCAGTCGCCGATGCTCGCGGTCTATCCGGGTGTGGCGATCGCGATCGCCGTGCTCGGCCTCAACCTGCTCGGCGACGGATTGCGCGACCTGCTCGATCCCAGACTCTCACGCGAGCGCTGAGCATGAGCCACGCAAACGACAGGCCCCTGATCGCGGTGGAGGGTCTCGGCATCTCGCTCAACACCAGCCGCGGCCGAGCGCTAGCGGTGCGGGAGGTGTCCTTTACGCTCCGGCGCGGCGAGACGCTCGGGCTGGTCGGCGAGTCCGGCTGCGGCAAGTCGATCACCGCGCTGGCATTGATGGGGCTATTGCCGGACAGCGCCGTCATCAGCGGCAGCGTCAAGCTCGACGGCGGCGAGCTCGTCGGGTTGTCCGATCCCGATTATTGCCGGCTGCGCGGCAACCGCATCAGCATGATCTTCCAGGAGCCGATGACCGCGCTCAATCCGATGCACACGATCGGACGCCAGGTGGCCGAGCCGCTGCGCCGGCACAAGAAGCTCTCGGCTGCTGAGGCCCGCGAGCAGGCGATCGCGCTGCTCGATCGTGTCGGCCTGCCGGATGCGGCGAGGCGCGTCGATGCCTATCCGCACCAGTTCTCCGGCGGCCAGCGCCAGCGCGTCACCATCGCGATGGCGCTCGCCTGCCAGCCGGATGTGCTGATCGCCGATGAGCCGACCACCGCGCTCGACGTCACGATCCAGCGCCAGATCCTCGACCTCATCGCTGATCTCGTCGAGGAGCGCGGCATGGCGATGATCCTGATCAGCCACGATCTCGGCGTCATCGCCGAGAATGTCCGCCGCATGATGGTGATGTATGGCGGCACCGTGGTCGAGAGCGGCACCACCGAGCAGGTGTTCTCGCGCATGGGTCATCCCTATACGCAAGGCCTGTTTCGCGCCCGGCCGCGGCTCGGCGCCAAGAAAGGCACGCGGCTCAGGACCATTGCCGGCACCGTGCCTGAATTGGCCGATCTACCTGACGGCTGCACCTTTGCCGATCGTTGTCCCCTGGTGATCGAGCGCTGTCGTGCAGCATTGCCGGCTGCGTTCGATATCGGCGGCGGTCATCGCGTGCGCTGCATCCGCACCGATGTCTCGATGGCGGGCGCCGTCGCGGAGGCCGGCGCATGACGCAAATGCCCGACGTGCCACTGCTCGAGGTGAACGATCTGGTGCGGCGCTATGCGCTGCCGCGCGAAAGCCTGCTGCGTGCGCCGGGAGAGGTGCTGGCGCTCAATGGTGTTTCGGTGCGGGTGATGGCCGGGCGGAGCTTAGGGGTGGTCGGCGAGTCCGGCTCGGGCAAGTCGACCTTCGCGCGGCAGGTTATGGCGCTGGAGCGGCCGACCTCCGGCTCCGTGCTGCTCTCGGGACGCGATCTCGCTGCGTTGCGCCCCGATGAACTGCGCCGCGCCCGCCGCGACTTCCAGATGGTGTTCCAGGATCCCTATGGCTCGCTCGATCCGCGCCAGACCATCGCGCGCATCGTCGCCGAGCCGCTGACCGCACTCGGCAAGCTCGATCGCGCCACTTTGCGCGAGCGCGTCGCTGGTGTGCTGCGCCAGGTCGGTTTGCGCGACGCTGACATGGACAAGTATCCGCATGAGTTCTCCGGCGGTCAGCGTCAGCGCATCGCCATCGCCCGTGCGCTGATCACGCAGCCGAAGCTGATCGTCGCCGACGAGCCGGTCAGCGCGCTCGACGTGTCGGTGCAGGCGCAGGTGCTGAACCTACTGCAGGACCTGCAGGAGCAGTTCGGTCTGAGCTACATCCTGATCAGCCATGATCTCGCCGTGGTGGACTACCTCTGCGACGAGGTCGCGGTGATGTATCTCGGCCGGATCGTCGAGCAGGGCAGCCCGGAAGATCTGTTCGCGCGCTGCGCTCATCCCTATACGCGCGCGCTGCTGGACGCCGTGCCGCGCGCGCAGGCCGGCGCGGTCAGGCGGCGCCGCGAGGTCTTTGCCACGGCCTCGCAGTCGGCCGCGAGCCGCGGCTGCGCCTATGCGCCGCGCTGTCCGCTGGCCGATCAGCATTGCCGCGACGTCGCGCCGCAGTTGCGCGAGATCGGTCCGAACCATTTGGCCGCCTGCCACAAGGCCGAAGCCGTGATGACGCTGCCGACGGTCGCTGCGGGGGCCGCCTCGGCCCTTGTGCCGGACCAGCGCGATGCGTAACCTCAATAATTAGTCCGGGGGAGTTGAAGCATGCTGAAGAGACTATCGATCATCGCCGTTGCAATGGCATTCGCCGCGACAGCGCTGCCTGCGCAGGCGCAGAGCAAGAAGGACAGCGTCGTCATGGCGATGACGCTGGAGCCGCCGGGACTCGATCCCACCACGGCGGCCGCCGCAGCGATCGCGGAGGTGACGCTCTACAACATCTATGAAACGCTGACCAAGATCAACGAGGACTCGTCGGTGTCGCCGCTGCTGGCCGCGAGCTGGCAGGCTTCGCCCGATCTGAAGACCTACACGTTCAAGCTGGTCAAGGGTGTCAAGTTCCAGAACGGCGAGCCGTTCGATTCATCGGCGGTGAAATTCTCCTTCGATCGCGCCGCGGCGCAGACCAGCACCAACAAAGACAAAGCGTTGTTTCAGAGTTTCGAGCGTGTCGACGCACCCGATGCCGAGACCGTCGTGATCGCGCTCAGGAATGCCGAGCCGAACCTGCCGTTCCTGCTGGGTCAGGCGAGCGCCGCGATCATCGAGCCGAAGAGTGCGAGCACGGACGCGACGCAGCCGATCGGCACCGGGCCCTACACTTTGGGGGCTTGGGCCAAGGGCTCGTCGATCACGCTGAACAAGTGGCCTGATTATCGCAACGCCGCCGCAATCAAGCTTTCCAAAGTAACGATCCGCTTCATCTCCGATCCCTCGGCACAGGTCGCAGCATTGCTGTCCGGTGACGTCGACGCGTTTCCCCGCGTCTCGGCCGGGCGGAGCCTGGCGCAGTTCAAGGCCGACCCGCGTTTCACCGTGCTGATCGGCGGCTCCAAGGCGAAGGCCATCGTCACCATCAACAACAAGAAGAAGCCGCTCGACGACGTTCGCGTCCGCCGCGCCATCCTGGCCGCGATCGATCGCAAGGCGATGATCGAGGGCGCCGCCGACGGTCTGGGTACGCCGATCGGCAGCTTCTACGTGCCGGGCTCGCTCGGTTATGTCGACACCACCGATATCAACCCCTACGATCCGGAGAAGGCGAAGAAGCTGCTCACAGAGGCCGGCGTCACCACGCCGCTCGAGCTCAGCCTCAAGCTGCCGCCGCCGGCTTACGCGCGGCAGGGCGGCGAGGTGCTCGCCGCCGAGCTCGCCAAGGTCGGCATCATCGCCAAGATCGAGAATCTGGAATGGGCGGCGTGGCTGTCGCAGGTCTTCAATGGCCCCCACAATTTCGACCTCACCATCGTCGCGCATGTCGAGCCGTTCGACCTAGTGAAGTTCACCGAGCCCAACTATTATTTCGGCTATCATTCCGACGCGTTCGACAAGCTCTATCAAAAAATCGTCGCCACGCCAGATCAAGCCGAGCGCGCCAAGCTGCTCGGCGATGCCCAGCGCATGCTGGCGACCGATGCTGCGGCCGGCTTCCTCTACCAGCCGCAATACATCACCATCGCGAGCAAGAAGCTGAAGGGCCTGTGGAAGGACGTGCCGCAGTTCGAGAACGATTTCTCGAGCTGGTCCTGGGAGTAGGCGGACGCCAAATCGGCGGTGCACTCGCTGTCCCTAAAAGCACGGTCGAATATGACAGGATGTGGCCGGGAGCACTTTCTCACGGAGCCGTCCATCGGGAAGCATCGCTGTCACTGCGGCTCTCTTCAACCTCGGCCCGCTTGCGGGGAGAGGTTGGATTGCATCGAAAGACGCAATCCGGGTGAGGGGGTACAGATTTAACTATTCACACTGATCGTGCGTCTGCCTCACCCCGTAAGAACGGCGAGAGGGGCGCACTTCGAGCTGGGCTAGTGTCGCGAGCCGCAATTTCCTCTCTCTCACTCCCTTCCCTCACCCGCCCTCCACAGCGCATCGAGGCCGGCGCGATAGGTCGGATAGGCCAGCGCGACGCCGAGCTCTTGCTTCATCCTGATGTTCCTGACCCGCCGGTTGCTCGCATAAAAGCTCCGCGCCATCGGCGACAGCTCGGCGCTCTCGAACGGTTGCTCGGGCGGTGGCGCCATGCCCATCAGGTCGGCGGCATAGGCGATCACGTCCTGCGGCGGCGCCGGCTCGTCGTCGCAGATGTTCCAGAGGCCGCCGTGCTCGCGCACGATCGCGCCCATGATCGCGCGGGCGATATCGTCGGCATGGATGCGGTTGAACACCTGCCCGCGTTTGACGATGCGCCGGGCGCGGCCACGCCGCAGCTCCACGAGGGCATTGCGGCCGGGACCATAGATGCCGGCCAGCCGCAACACGGCGAGCCGGTCACCAAGCAGCTCGCGCCAGCGCCGCTCGACCGCAAGCCGCGAGGCCGTGCGATCGAGCTCCGGCTGCGGCGCAGTGTCCTCGTCGATCCACGCGCCGCCGTGGTCGCCATAGACGCCGATCGTGGAGAGGTAGATCACGCGCCGGGCAGCGCCGCCAGCGATGGTCGCTGCAAAGGCGCCGAGCACGTCGTCTCCAGCGGGGCCGGGCGGCGCGGAGATCAGGATGACCTCCGCAGTCGCCGCCCTAGCCAGCGTCTCGGACAAGGCTGCGCCACCATCGAACAGATCGATATCCAGCGCGCCAAGCTGCGCGCGCTTCTCGGCGCTGCGCACCGTGCCCGAGATGCTGTCGAAGGCGGAGCGCTGTGTGGCGATCAGGCGGCCGGCGGTGTAGCCGACACCAATGATGAAGAGCTTCATGCGATCAGGTCATTCCCTGCACGCGGCATGAGGTTGCCGCTGCGTTGAGGTTCTGCCGACATGATAGCACGCGTCAACCCGGCAGATACCGCGCGCCTTCCTTGCCGAGAAAATCGAGCATCGCCTCCGCTGGTGGCAGCAGCACCTTGTCGGCGCGCCGGATCGCGTGCCACTGCCGGATCAGGGGCAGCCCTGGCACCTTGAGCGCGACCAGGCGGCGATCGGCAAGCTCGTGCGAGACCGTATGCTGCGAGATGAAGGCGATGCCGAGGCCGGCGATCACGGCCTGCTTGATGGTCTCGTTGCTGTCCATTTCCATGCCGATCGTGGGCTGCAGATCGTTCTTCTGGAAGAAGCCCTGCATCAGCATGCGCGTGCCGGAGCCGACCTCGCGGGTGATGAAGACTTCGCCAGCCAGCTCGGCCAGGGCGACCGGCTTCCTGCGCGCCGCCAGCGGATGGTCTGACGCGGCGATGATGACATGCGGATGCTTGCCAAGCAGCCGCATCTCGACCTGCAGATCCTCCGGCGGCCGGCCCATGATGGCGATGTCAAGATCATAGCCGCGCAGCGCCTCGCGGATATCCTCGCGGTTGCCGATACGCAAGGACACGTCGATCTTGGGAAAGCGCCGCGAGAAGGCGGCGATTGCGAAGGGCACGAAATATTTCGCGGTCGAGACCGCCCCGATCGAGACCCGGCCGCCGCTCCGGCCGGCGATCATGTCGAGCGTCTGCTCGCAATCGAGCAGCGCCGCCTCGACGCGCTCGGTCAGCGCCAGCACGCTGCGGCCGGCATCGGTCAGGACCATGCCGTCGCCGGTGCGCTGAATCAGCGGCAGCCCGGCCAGCTCCTGCAGGTTGCGGATCTGCAGCGTCACCGCGGGCTGGGTCAGATGCAGGCGGCCGGCCGCCGACGTCACCGATCCCGCCTGCTGAACGGCAGCGAGCGCGCGGAGCTGGCGGATGGTCAGGTCGCGCGAAAAGTGCCGCGCCATCGGGGTGTTCCTCTCATAAGCAAAACTTTGGCTGATCCAAAGATAAACAAATTTCACTAATTGAGCAATTCGCGCGTTGATAGGCGCAAGGGGGAAGCGGCGCCGGTCGGATGCCGCAGCGTCAAGTCCTGCCGAACAGGGCGACGAAGGGAGCGGCACATGGATCAGCGTTTGGATCAGCGTCTGGATCAACGCCCGACATTGCATGCCCATCTCGCGGCGTCGCCGCAAGCGCAGGAGTCCGGCGCGGCCTGTGCCGCGATCGTCGCGGCGCTTGCGGGCGCAGCACGCAGCCTCGCCGGCGTCATCGCCGCAGGTCCGCTCGGCAGCGCGATGGGAGAGGCCGGCAGCATGAATGGCGACGGCGATGTGCAGAAGGAGCTCGATCTCGTCGCCGACGAGATGATGCGCCGGGCGCTGCAGATGGTGCCGGTCGCAGGTTTACTGTCAGAGGAGGGCAGGGGGCCCGAAATCGTCGATGCAACCGCGCCGTTCTGCGTCGCCCTCGACCCGCTCGACGGCTCGGCCAATCTGCAGAACAACATCTCGGTCGGCACCATCTTCTCGATCCGGCCGCGCGCGCGCGACGTCATCTCCAGCTTCTTCGAGCCTGGCACCGCGCAGCGTGCGGCCGGCTTCTTCATCTATGGCCCGCAGACCTGCCTCGTGCTCGCGCTCGACCGCCGCGTCGACCTGTTTGTGCTGCATCCGGCGAGCGGCGAGTTCATGCTGGTCCAGCGCGGTCTGCGCATCCCGCCGGATACAGCAGAATTCGCCATCAACGCCTCCAACCGCCGCCACTGGAACGGGGCGGTGCGCAACTACATCGACGAATGCCTGATGGGGGCTGCCGGTCCGCGCGGCTGCGACTTCAACATGCGCTGGATCGCTTCGCTGGTCGCGGAGGCCTATCGCATCCTGATGCGCGGCGGCGTCTTTCTCTATCCGGCCGATGCGCGCCCCGGCTATCGCGAGGGACGGCTGCGGCTGGTCTATGAGGCGCACCCGATGGCGCTGATCATGGAATGGGCCGGCGGCGCCGCCTCCAACGGCCGCTCGCGCACCCTCGAACTGTCGGCCCGCACGCCCCACCAGCGCGCGCCCTTAATCATGGGCGATGCGCGCGCCGTGCGCGACGTCGACATGCTGAGCGAGGGCATCGAGCCGCTGTACGAAAGCGGCGACGCGCCGCTGTTCGCGCGCCGCGGCCTGTTCCTTTGAGCGAGATCGAGAGCAGATCCCGGGGAGAGATCACATGTCGCGCCGCCATCCCATCATATCCATCACCGGCTCCTCGGGCGCCGGCACCACCTCGGTGAAGAAGACCTTCGAGAACATCTTCCGCCGCGAGAACGTCAATGCCGCCTATATCGAAGGCGACGCGTTTCATCGCTACGACCGCGAGGAGATGCGCCGCAAGATGGTCGAGGAGCAGGAGCGCGGCAACAAGCATTTCAGCCATTTCAGCCCCGACACCAATCTGTTCGAGGAATTGGAGAAGACGTTCCGCGACTATGCCGAAACCGGCACCGGCATGACGCGCCACTATGTGCATGACGAGGAGGAGGCGCAGCTCTATGGCGGACGCCCCGGCACCTTCACCGAATGGACGCGGCTGCCGGAGGACTCCGATCTGCTGTTCTACGAGGGGCTGCACGGCGCCGTCGTCACAGACAAGGTCAACATCGCCAAGCATGCCGACCTGAAGATCGGCGTCGTGCCCGTCATCAACCTCGAATGGATCCAGAAGCTGCATCGTGACCGCGCCTCGCGCGGCTATTCGACCGAGGCGGTGACCGACACCATCCTGCGGCGGATGCCGGACTACATTCATTACATCTGCCCGCAATTCACCGAGACCGACATCAACTTCCAGCGCGTGCCGACGGTCGATACCTCGAACCCATTCATCGCGCGCTGGATCCCGACGCCGGACGAATCGATGGTCGTGATCCGCATGAAGAACCCGCGCGGCATCGACTTCCCCTATCTGCTCTCCATGATCCCGCAGAGCTTCATGTCACGTGCCAATTCCATCGTGATCCATGGCGCCAAGCTCGATCTCGCGATGCAGCTCATCCTCACCCCGCTGATCCTGCAATTGATGGAACGAAAGAGGCGCACGCTATGACTGCAATTGCCCTGCAAACCGTGGCTCCGAACACTGCTCCCAGCCATGCCGAGCTGGCCAATGCCGTGCGTTTCCTCGCCATCGACGCGGTGGAGAAGGCCAAATCGGGTCATCCGGGCATGCCGATGGGCATGGCCGATGTCGCCACCGTGCTATTCTCGCGCTTCCTGAAATTCGATCCCGCAGATCCCAGTTGGCCGGATCGCGACCGCTTCGTGCTGTCGGCCGGCCACGGCTCGATGCTGCTGTATGCGCTGTTGCATCTGACCGGCTACGAGGCCGTCACGCTCGATCAGCTCAAGTCTTTCCGGCAATGGGGATCGAAGACGCCGGGCCATCCGGAATACGGCCACACACCGGGTGTCGAGACCACGACAGGACCGCTCGGCCAGGGGCTTGCGACCGCTGTCGGCATGGCGCTGGCCGAGCGCATGATGAATGCGCGCTATGGCGATGATCTCGTCGATCACTACACCTACGTGATATCAGGCGATGGCTGCCTGATGGAAGGCATCAGCCACGAGGCGATCTCGCTCGCTGGCCACCTCAAGCTCAATCGCCTGATCGTGTTGTTCGACGATAACGGCATCTCGATCGACGGCAGCACGCAGCTCTGCTGCTCGGACGATCAGCTCGCGCGCTTTGCGGCGTCCGGCTGGGCCACATGCCGGATCGACGGGCATGATCCCGCGGCCGTCGAAGCGGCGATTGCGGCGGCGCGCACCAGCCACGGCCCGAGCCTGATCGCCTGCCGCACCACCATCGGCTTCGGCTCGCCGGGACGGCAGGGCTCGGAAAAGGCGCATGGCGCGCCGCTGGGTGCGGAGGAGATCGAGAAGACGCGCGCAGCGCTCGATTGGCCGTACCAGCCATTCGAGATTCCTCCCCAAATTCTTGCCGGCTGGCGTGCCATCGGCGCGCGCGGTCAGGTTGCGCGCCAGGCCTGGATCGAGCGTTCGCGGCGCCTCAGCGGCAATGGCCGGTCGGCCTGCCATGATGCGCTGAACCGGAAACTGCCTGCGGCCTATGCCGCGGCGATGGCGGCGCTGGTCGCGCAGCTCGCGGAGGAGCGGCCGGCAATCGCAACGCGCCAGGCGTCGCAACGCGTGATCGATGCGATCGCGCAGGTGCTGCCAAACCTGCTTGGCGGCTCCGCCGACCTCACCCACTCGAACCTGACACGAGCGAAGACGCAGACGCCCGTCATGCCCGATGCGATGGATGGCAACTACGTCCATTATGGGGTGCGCGAGCACGCGATGGCGGCTGCGATGAACGGCATCGCGCTGCACGGCGGTTTCATCCCCTATGGCGGCACCTTCCTGGCGTTCGCCGATTACAGCCGCCCGGCGATCCGGCTCGCGGCGCTGATGGGCCTGCGCGTCATCCATGTGATGACGCATGACTCGATCGGGCTCGGCGAGGACGGGCCGACGCATCAGCCGGTCGAGCATCTGGCCGCGTTGCGTGCCATTCCCAACCTCTTGGTGTTTCGCCCGGCGGATGCGGTCGAGACCGCGGAAGCCTGGGACTGCGCGCTGCGCGCCGAGACGCAGCCCTCCGTGCTGTGCCTGTCGCGACAGGCGCTGCCGGCATTCCGCGGCGATGCCACCAGCGAGAACCGCGTCGCGCGCGGCGCCTATGTCGCCGTCGAGCCCGAAGCGGTGCGCGACGTTACGTTGATCGCAACCGGTTCCGAAGTCGCTATCGCGCTGGGCGCAGCCAGGCTGCTCGCCGCTGAGGGCGTGCACGCGGCCGTGGTCTCAGCCCCGTGTTTCGAACTGTTCCGCAAGCAGGGCGCCGATTACCGCGCCGAGGTGCTGGGCACCGCGCCGCGGGTTGGCGTCGAGGCTGCGATCGAGGGCGACTGGGCGCGCTGGCTCGGCGACGACGGCGAGTTCGTCGGCATGACGAGCTTCGGAGCGTCGGCGCCGGCGGAGGCGCTCTACCGCGAATTCGGCATCACGCCGGCGGCGGTCGCCGACGCCGCGATGCGCGGCATCATCCGCGCGCGCTCATAAGCGGCAACAGCAGGAGATAGAAAATGGCGAAGATCACCTTGAGGCAGCTGCTGGACCATGCGGCCGAGCGCGGCTACGGCGTGCCCGCCTTCAACATCAACAACATGGAGCAGGGGCTCGCGATCATGGAGGCGGCGGCCGCGGTCGATGCGCCCGTCATCCTGCAGGCCTCGCGCGGCGCGCGCTCCTATGCCGGCGACATCATGCTGGCGAAGATGATCGATGCGTTGGAGGAGATGTATCCGCAAATCCCGCTGTGCCTGCATCAGGATCACGGCAATGACGAAGCCACCTGCGCCACCGCGATCAGGCACGGCTTCACCTCGGTCATGATGGACGGCTCGCTGAAGGCCGATGCCAAGACCGCCGCGGACTACGACTACAATGTCGACATCACCCGCCGCGTCGTCGAGATGGCGCATTGGGTCGGCGCCTCCGTGGAGGGCGAGCTCGGCGTGCTCGGCTCGCTCGAACATGGCGGTGGCGAGCAGGAGGACGGCCACGGCATCGAAGGCCAGCTCAGTCACGATCAGCTGCTGACCGATCCGGCGCAGGCGGTCGACTTCGTCCGCGCGACCAAGGTGGATGCGCTCGCGGTCGCGATGGGCACCTCGCATGGCGCCTACAAGTTCTCGCGCAAGCCCGACGGCGACATCCTCGCCATGCATGTGATCGAGGAGATCCATCGGCGCCTGCCGAATACGCATCTGGTCATGCATGGCTCGTCCTCGGTGCCGCAGCCGCTGCAGGATATGTTCAATCAGTTCGGCGGCGAGATGCCGCAGACCTGGGGCGTGCCGGTCGAGGAGATCGTGCGCGGCATCAAGCACGGCGTGCGCAAGGTCAATATCGACACCGATTGCCGGCTGGCGATGGCCGCGGTGTTCCGCAAGGTCGCGACGCAGACCAGAGGCGAGTTCGATCCGCGCAAATTCCTGAAGCCGGCGATGGACGAGATGCGCAGCCTCTGCCGCGAGCGGTTCGAGCAGTTCGGCACCGCCGGCAACGCCTCGCGCATCAAGGTGATTCCGCTGGCCGAGATGGCGCGGCGCTATCGCAGCGGCGCGCTCGATCCGCAGGTCGAGGCAATGACCGCAGCCGCGTGAGGACGCGGGCCACAGACAAGCACGAGGAGGAAGAGATGAACGACCAGTCGATCACGGTGCGTGGCAAGGATCGCTACAAGTCCGGCGTGATGGAATATAAGCGCATGGGCTATTGGGAGCCCGGCTATCAGCCGAAGGACACCGATGTCATCGCCCTGTTCCGGGTGACGCCGCAGGACGGCGTCGATCCGACCGAGGCCTGCGCCGCGGTCGCCGGCGAATCCTCGACCGCGACCTGGACCGTGGTGTGGACCGATCGGCTCACGGCGGCGGAGAAATATCGCGCCAAGTGCTATCGCGTCGATCCGGTGCCGGGTTCGCCAGGTGTCTACTTCGCGTACATTGCCTATGATCTCGACCTGTTCGAGCCGGGCTCGATCGCCAATCTCACGGCCTCCATCATCGGCAACGTGTTCGGCTTCAAGCCGCTGAAGGCGCTGCGGCTGGAGGACATGCGCCTGCCGGTCGCCTATGTGAAGACGTTCCAGGGCCCCGCGACCGGCATCGTGGTCGAGCGCGAGCGGCTCGACAAGTTCGGCCGGCCGCTGCTCGGGGCGACGGTCAAGCCGAAGCTCGGCCTCTCCGGGCGCAATTACGGCCGCGTCGTCTACGAAGCACTGAAGGGCGGGCTCGATTTCACCAAGGACGACGAGAACATCAACTCGCAGCCCTTCATGCATTGGCGCGAGCGCTTCCTCTATTGCATGGAGGCGGTGAACAAGGCGCAGGCCGCGACCGGCGAGATCAAGGGCACTTACCTGAACGTCACCGCGGCGACCATGGAGGACATGTATGAGCGCGCGGAGTTCGCCCGCGAGCTTGGCTCCTGCATCATCATGATCGATCTCGTGATCGGCTACACCGCGATCCAGTCGATGGCGAAGTGGGCGCGCAAGCACGACATGATCCTGCATTTGCATCGCGCAGGTCACTCGACCTACACGCGGCAGCGCTCGCATGGCGTGTCGTTCCGCGTCATCGCCAAATGGATGCGGCTCGCCGGCGTCGATCACATCCATGCCGGCACCGTGGTCGGCAAGCTCGAAGGCGATCCGAACACCACGCGCGGCTACTACGACATATGCCGCGAGGACTTCAATCCGATGCGGCTCGAGCACGGCGTGTTCTTCGACCAGAACTGGGCCAGCCTCAACAAGCTGATGCCAGTCGCCTCCGGCGGCATTCACGCCGGGCAGATGCACCAGTTGCTCGATCTGCTTGGCGAGGACGTGGTGCTGCAGTTCGGCGGCGGCACGATCGGCCATCCGCGCGGCATCCAGGCGGGCGCCACTGCCAACCGCGTCGCGCTCGAGGCGATGATCCTCGCCCGCAACGAGGGCCGCGACTACGTCCATGAAGGCCCCGAGATTCTCGCGCGCGCCGCACAGAGTTGCACGCCACTACGCGAGGCGCTCGAAGTCTGGAAGGACGTCACCTTCAACTACGAATCGACCGACACGCCGGACTTTGTTCCCACCGTCACGGCTGCGGTCTGAAGAGGAGATTACCATGCGCGTCACCCAGGGTTGCTTCTCGTTCCTGCCTGATTTGACCGACGAGCAGATTACGGCCCAGGTCCAGTATTGCCTTGACCGGGGCTGGGCTGTTAACATCGAGTTCACAGACGATCCGCATCCACGCAATACCTATTGGGACATGTGGGGATTGCCGATGTTCGACCTGCGCGATGCCGCTGGCATCATGCGTGAGCTCGCCGAATGCCGGCGCATCTATGGCGACCGCTATATCCGCGTCTCGGGCTTCGATTCTTCACATGGCTGGGAGTCGGTGCGCATCTCCTTCATCGTTAACCGGCCGAAACAGGAACCGGGCTTCCGGCTCGACCGTCAGGAAACCGTCGGGCGCAATCTTCGTTATGCGACGAAGTCCTATGCGACCGAGCGGCCGGAAGGGGAGCGGTATCAACCATGATGGAAGCTGCCGCTCAACTTGGCTCAGCGGATACGGCGCCGATCGACGCCATCGACCTGCGCCGCGAGTTCGAGGATGTCGAGATTGCGCCCGTGCTGGCGCAGCTCGACCGCGAGCTGGTCGGGCTCGCACCGGTGAAGACCCGTATCCGCGAGATCGCTTCGCTTTTGCTCGTCGAGCGCATCCGGCAGAAGATGGGTCTTGCGACCACGTTTCCCACGCTGCACATGTCATTCACCGGCAATCCCGGCACCGGCAAGACCACGGTGGCGCTCCGCATGGCCGGCATCCTGCACCGGCTCGGCTTCGTGCGCCGTGGCCACGTCATCAGCGTCACCCGCGACGATCTGGTCGGGCAATATATCGGGCACACCGCGCCGAAGACCAAGGAAGTGCTGAAGAAGGCAATGGGCGGCGTGCTGTTCATTGACGAGGCCTATTACCTCTATCGTCCGGAGAACGAGCGCGACTACGGCCAGGAGGCGATCGAGATCCTGCTGCAGATCATGGAACAGCAGCGCGAGGACCTCGTCGTGATCCTCGCCGGCTATGGCGACCGGATGGAGAAATTCTTCCAGAGCAATCCGGGCTTCCGCTCGCGCATCGGTCATCACATCGACTTTCCGGATTATTCCTCCGGCGAGCTGCTGACGATCGCCGAGCTGATGCTGGAGGAGCAGAACTACCGCTTCACGCCGGAGGCCCGCGCCGCGTTCGAGCGCTACATCGCCGTGCGCCGGATGCAGCCGCTGTTCTCCAATGCCCGCTCGATCCGCAACGCGCTCGACCGCATCCGCCTGCGCCAGGCGAACCGTCTGGTGTCGCGGCTCGATCGGGTGCTGACCGCGGCGGAGGTGACCTCGATCGAGGCGGCGGACGTGCTGGCGAGCCGCGTGTTTACCAGGCCGGAAGCTGTGGAGATGCAGCCATGAGCGCCATGCCGGCCGCGACGACATCGCCTCTTGCCGAGGCGCGGCGCCGGCTGGCAGAGGCGACCGCGCTGATCTTCGATATCGACGGCACGCTGGCCGAGACCGAGGAGCTGCATCGCGCCGCGTTCAACGAGGCCTTCGTGCAGGTCGGGCTCGACTGGCACTGGGGCCGGCGCATCTATCGCGATCTGTTGCGGGTGGCCGGCGGCAAGGAGCGCATCCGCGCCTTCGACCAGATGCGGCGCTCCGGCCCACCGCTCTCGGACAAGGCGATCGCCGAGCTGCATCAGGTCAAGACCGAGCGCTTCGCGGCGCTGATGGCCGCTGCGACTTGCCCCTTGCGACCGGGTGTTCATACGCTGCTCGATGCGGCACGCGCGCGCGGCCAGAAGCTTGCCATCGCCACCACGACGACACGGATCAATATCGATGCGCTGCTCGAGAAGACACTCGGCGCGCGCTGGGAGGGGCTGTTCGCCGCCGTCGTCGCGGCCGACGACGTTCCGCGCAAGAAGCCGGCGCCCGACGCCTATTTCGAGGCGCTGTCGCAGCTCGATCTGCCCGCGAGCGCTTGCCTTGCGTTCGAGGATTCCGGAAACGGCCTGCTCTCCGCGGTGCGCGCCGGCATTCCCTGCATCGTCACCCGAAGTCGTTACTTCAGCGACGACGATTTCACCGGCGCACTCGCCGTGGTCGACGAGCTGACGGAGCTTTGTGCCTGACGTCATTGCGAGGGGCGCAGCCCCGAAGCAATCCAGACTTCCTTCTTGGCGCTGGATTGCTTCGCTTGCGCTCGCAATGACGGCGTAGTTGGACTCGCGCCTTCCGCCGCTCAGCGCATCAGTGCGGCGAGCACTGGGGCCAGCGCCACGTTCATCAGCCCGACCAACACCATCACGAGGCCTGCGATTGCGCCTTCCTCGCGGCCGAGCTGGTGCGCGCGCGCCGTGCCGGCGCCATGCGCGCCGACGCCAAACGAGGCTCCCATGGCAATGCGCGAGCGCAGCGGCAGCCGCGCCAGCACGACGTCGCCAACCGCAGCGCCGAACAGGCCGGTGAGAACGACAAACACGGCAGTGAGATCGGGTATGCCGCCGATCTCGCCCGACACCTCCATCGCGAACGGCGTCGAGATCGAGCGCGGCAGCAGGCTCAAGCGCAGCGCGCCGTCGATGCCGAGCAGGTAGGCCAGGGCCCAGCTCGTGATCACGGCGGTGAGGCTGCCCGCGATCATGCCGACCAGCAGCAGCGGCCAGCGGCGACGGATCAGCGCGCGCTGCTCATAGATCGGCACCGCGAAAGCGACCGTCGCAGGTCCCAGCAGCGCTACCAGCCAATGCGTTCCGCGAATGTAGTCGCGGTAGGAGACGTGGAGCATCAGCGCCGCGATCATCAAGAGCGCCGGTGTCACGCCGAGCGGCATCAGCCACCAGCGCGGCCAGCGGCGGTGCAGTCGCTTGGCGCCGAAATAGAGCATGATGGTCGCGAGCGACCAGGCAACCGCTTGGACCAACGGCTCACGCCACAGCGTTGGCAGCACGCTCATCACGCTCGGTCCAGCGGTAGAACAGATCGACCGTCAGCGCGGTCACGCTCATCACCGCGACGGTGCTGAGGACGATGACGGTGAGGATCTTCAGCCCCATCAGGCCGAGCAGCTCGCTGTGGTCGAGCAGCGCCAGCACGGCCGGTACGAAGAACAGCAGCATCTCGGCCAGCAGCCAGTTGGCGCCGCGCTTCATGCTGCCGATGTGCAGGCCCCGGACGCCGAGCGCCAGCAGCGCCAGGCCCATGCCGATGATGCTGCCGGGCAGCGGTAATCCGGTGATCCGGACCAGCTCTTCGCCGGCCAGCCAGAACGCGGCCACCAGCGCGAGCTGAGCCGGTCGGCTGCGGCGCAGGAGACGGCGGAGCTGAAAGGAAATGCTGCGCTGCACCATGAGGGGTCCTTCCGATTGCGGCAATGCAGCAAAATCATATATCGCGGCGCAATATGTACAAAGCGAATTGATTGAATGCATTAAAGTCGCAGATGGAATAGAACTGCCCTCCATGGAACTCAGAACCTTGAAAAGCTTCGTCGAGGTCGTCCGCCAAGGCGGCTTCTCCCAGGCCGCGAAGGTTGTCTTCGCCACACAGTCGACCGTCAGCAAAGCGGTGAAGCAGCTCGAGGATGAGCTCGGCCTGCCGCTGCTCGACCGCCTCGGCCACAAGAGCCGGCTGACCGCGGCCGGCGAGATCGTCTATCGCCGTGCCGTCCGGCTGCTCACCGAGCGCGACGACCTGCAGGCCGAGCTCGAGGAATTGCGCGGCCTGAAGCGCGGCGTGCTGCGGCTCGGCCTGCCGCCGATCGGCTCCGCGACCTTGTTCGCGCCGCTGTTTGCGCTCTATCGCCAGCGCTTTCCGGAGATCGAAATCCGGCTCTCCGAGCATGGCAGCGACCGGCTCAACGAGCTGCTCGCCGCCGGCGAGATCGACTTTGCCGGGCTGCTGCCGCCGATCGCCGACGAGTTCGCCTCGCAGGTCGTGCGCCGCGAGCCGCTGATGGTGCTGGTCGCGGCCGATCACCCCTTGGCCGCCTGCGAGAGTGTCACGCTCCTCGACCTGCGCGAGACGCCGTTCATCCTGTTCGAGGCAGGCTTTGCGCTCAATCGCGTCATCCGCGATGCCTGCCGCCGCAACGGCTTCGAGCCGATCGTGGCAGCGCGCAGCACGCAGATCGACTTCATTGCGGAGCTCGCCGGCGCCGGCCTTGGCGTTGCCTTCCTGCCGAAGATGATCGCGGCCCAGCGCACGCAGGTGCCGATTCATCTTGCTCTCCTGGATGAACCCGGCACCGAATGGACACTGGCAATGGCCTGGCGCCGCGGCGCCTATCTCTCACCCGCCGCTGCAGCTTGGCTGCGGTTGTTGAAAGAGAGGGGCGGGGAGGGAGCTTGAGCTACATGTTCGCGAGCTATTGCGCAGTGAGCGGTGGGCTCCCTCGCCCCGCTTGCGGGGAGAGGTTAGGAGAGCCTGCCCGCCTCAGAACCCGACGTTCTCGTCGCGATAGAACGTATTGAGGATGGTGATGCGCGGCGCCGTCGTTTTCACCTTCGGCCGGCCGTGCCAGCTCATCTGCTTCAGCGTGTGATAAGCTTTCAGCACCACGAAGGCGTAGCCGACATTGGGCAGGAACGGGATCGTCTTCACCGGCTCCAGGCAATAGGAGCCGACGTGGAACAGGCCCTTGAGCGAAGCCTGGTAGAGCGTCGTGCCGAGATCCGCCTGGCTCTCGTCAGCCGGACAGTAGAGCTGCATCGTCACGACCTTTTTGCGCGTGTCCGGATGCGGCTTGATCTGGTAGCCGTCGGAATCCTTGTAGAGCACGGGCTTGGCGACCAGCTTCAGCTCATCCGGCCCGCTCACCTTGTCGCCCTTGGCGCGGATCACCAGCCCTTCATGCAGCTTGCGGCGGATCGCGTTCTCGACCTCCTTCGAGGTCAGCATCGCCGAGACCGCGGCCCACAATTCGCGCCGTGCCGGCTCGATGTGGCCGACATGCTCGCCATAGAGCCGCAGCGCCATGCGGGTCTGGTCGGCCTTGATCGGATCGTAGCCCTCCGAGGGGACATTGCCGATCAGCTCGCGATAGATGTCGGCGGGGAAGAAGTCCCGGAACACGATGTGCGGGAACGGCGTCAGGAAGCGGTCGGAAGCCTCGATGCTGGCAACGGCATGCGAGACCAGATTCCAACGGTCATCCGTCCGGTCAAGAACCGGCGCCTCAGCCAGTGCAGTCATTGGAGATCCCCCAAGCTAGATGCGTACGAATGGTCCGATTGAGTCGAAGGCGGCACTGGGCCAAGCCTGGAAACAACATACCACGCGCCGCGGAAACGGTCTTCTGGAAGTCGCGCATGCTGCCTGCCGCCGGACGCAATTGCAACCCGCCCGCCAGTTCCAACCATCACATTGTTGTTCTGGATAGAGTCTTTCCAAAATCTGGCAGACCTGCGCAGGCGTCGCGCGGCCCGTCGGGCAAAGCGTCGGCTTGAGGCGCGGATGATCGTCTCGATCGGCCGTTTTTCCGCCGGAATCATCTCGCGCCAATAGTCATGCATCAATACGTTCAGAGCCGATTGGCCGCCTCAAAGACCTGGTGTCATTCCGCGGCGCGACTAAGTCGCCAGTCCCATCTCCACAGGAGGTCGTGCGGGCACGGACCGCTCCAGTCTGCCATCACCACATCCGCTCGGGCGTATGGAGTCCGGGCTCGCGCTAACGCGCGCCCCGGAATGACGATGTGGAGAGAGTGTGCTCTCTCGCATCGCGCGTCATTGCGGGGCGCATGCGCCGAAGCAATCCAGAATGTACCAGAGCAAAGGTTCGGGATTGCTTCGCGGAGCCTGTCATCCGGCCGCGCTTTGCGCGGACCGGGTGGCTCGCAATGACGGAGTTGGCAGCGCGCGCCTAACAATGCCACTGAAAGCCATCGACGACGAAATGCTGACCGGTCATGAACATATGCGCGCCGGTGGCGAGATAGCGCACGATGCTGGCCACGTCTTCCGGCGTGCCGACGCGGCCCATCGCGATGCCCGCGATCAGCTCGGCCTCGCGGCTTTCGAGCAGATCGCGCAGCAGCTCTGTCTTGATGATGCCGGGGCAGATCGCGTTCACGGCGACCTTCGGCCCGAGCTCCTTGGCGAGCGAGCGGGTCAGGCCAAGAATGCCGGCCTTGGCCGCCGCATAGGCGTGCTTGCTGACAGCACTGGTGACGCCACCGGACAGCGCGTTCAGGGACGAGATCGAGATGATGCGCCCACCAGTCTCCTGCTTCAGCATGATCGGCGCGGCGGCGTGGCAGTAGTTGAAGCAGCTCTTCAGGTTGACCGCGATCGCGCGGTCGAACTCCTCCTCTCTGATCTCGACGATCGGCTTCGGGCTCGGCGCGCCGGCATTGTTGAGCAGCACGTCGATCTGGCCCCATGTCGCGACGATCTCGTCGACGATCACGTGAGCATGTGTGAACGCGGCGGCATCGGCCTGGAAGGTCAGCGTGCGCGCGCCGTGCGCATCGATCTCGGCTGCGGTCGTGGCCATCTCGGGCTCGAGCAGGTCGACCAGCGCGATGTCGAAGCCTGCTTCGGCGAGAGCGAGCGCACAGGCGCGGCCGATGCCGCGCGCCGCGCCCGTGACCAGCGCAACCTTGCCCATCGAACGCCCTCAGTCCGCCGCGTGGTCGCGCGCGAAGCGGACCACGTCGGCATGGGTTGCGAACCAGACATCGCCCTTGGCCTGCGCGAGGCGAATCAGCTCCTCGATGATCCAAATCCGCGAGCGATAGCCGATGATATGCGGATGACAGGTCAGCTGGAAGATGCCGCCGTCCTCATAGGCCGCCTCGAACTCGCGCCGGAAAATGTCGAAGACATCGGTGGGCGGCGTGTAGGGGCGCAGGTTCTGGAAGCGCATCATCATGAAATAGGGCGCATCGTCCCTGATCCATTCCACTGGCAGCTCGATCACGCCGGTCGGCTCGCCGTCCTGCACGAGCTCGTAGCAGTCGACATCGGCCATCAGCGAGGAATCGTAGAGCAGCCCGGCCTCTTTCGTGATCTGCAATGTGGTGGGCGAGAAATCCCACGATGCGGTGCGCGCGCCGACGGGACGCACGCCGGTGGTCTTTTCCAGCACATCAGCCGCGCGCAGCATCAGGTCCTTCTCGGCCTCGTAGGGCAGCACCGAGTTGAGCTCGTGGATCCAGGAATGGATGCCGATCTCGTGTCCCTCGGCGATGACGCGGCGCTGCTCGTCGGGATAGAGCAGGGCGACCACGGCGGGCACGTAGAAGGTCGCGGGCACGGAGTGCTTCGCCAGCAGCTTCAGGACGGTGGGCACGCCGACGCGGTTGCCATATTGGCCCCAGGCCATGCGGCCGATCGACTTGCCGCCGTCGCGCAGCTCATTGGTCTCGTGATCGCTGTCGAAAGAGAGCGCGAAGGCGCAGCGCTTGCCGTCTTTCCAGGCCTTCGGGCGGAAGCTGCGACCGGCGCGGACGTGATTGACGAGGCCGCGCCAATGCGATTCCGGCCATTGCCAAGGTTCGAGTTTCGAAGGATCGAGCTTTGCCATCTCGCTCATGATCATGCTCCTCGGTTCGTTGGCGTTTCTATCGCATGCCTACATCAGCGGACTATCGGTCATGCACGGGCCTCTCGCTTTGCCTCAGCCGAGTTGACGTCCGCTGGTCTCGCTCAGCTTCCAGATGACTACGAGCGAGATCACCGCCGACGGCAGCAGATAGAGATAGGTCGGCGCCACCGGCGAACCGGTGACCTGGATCAGCCAGGTGGCGATGAACGGTGCGAAGCCGCCGAAGATCGCGACCGCGAGGCTATAGCCGGTCGACATCCAGGTCGAGCGCAGACGGGTCGGGAAGATCTCGGAGATCGCAGCCGGCCCCGCTCCGGAATAGAGCGCGAGCAGGATGCCGAAGAAGATCTGGATCGGCGCCACCAGCATGAGCCCGCCAGCCTTGCTCATCAAGGTGAACAGCGGCCAGGCCAGAAGTCCGATGCTGATCGCGCTCGCCATCAGCAGAGGCCGGCGGCCGACCTTGTCCGACAACGCGCCCCAGAGCGGCACTGCAATGATCATTGCGACCAGGCCGATCGTGTTCGACCACAGCGATTGCGATGGCGACAGGCCGGCGAAGCGCTGGGTGAAGCTCGGCATCCAGGCGAGCAGCGTGTAGTAGGCGACGGTCCAGAAGATGGTGAAGCCAAAGGCGAGCAGGCCGAGCGGCGCGCCGGCGACCGCTGGCTGCTCGGCGACGGCCTTCTTGCTTGCTTCATAGGACGGCGTCTCCTCGACGTTCTGGCGCAGATAGATGCCGACCACGAGCAGGACGGCGCCGAGCAGGAACGGCACGCGCCAGCCCCAGTCGAGCATCGCCTGCGCGCTCAGCGACGAGGTCAGAATGGCCGCGATGGCCGAGCCAAGCAGCGAGCCACCGGCGGTCGAGACCTGCTGGAAGCTGCCGAAAAAGCCGCGGCGGTGCGGCGGCGACCATTCGATCATGAAGGCTGTCGAGGTGCCCCATTCGCCGCCGGCGGCGACGCCCTGCAGGATGCGCAGCAGGACCAGCAGTGTCGGCGCCCAGATGCCGATGCTCTCATAGGAGGGAACCAGGCCGAGCCCGATGGTGCCGAACGCCATCAGGAAGATCGTCAGCACCAGCGCCGCCTTGCGGCCTTTGACGTCGCCGCGCCGGCCGATCACGATGCCGCCGAGCGGCCGCGCCAGGAAGCCGACGCCGTAAGCCGCGAAGGCGGCGAGCAGCGAGGCGGTCGGATCATTGCCGGGGAAGAACTTGGTTGCGATGAGCGAGGCGAGATAGGCGTAGACGCCGAAATCGTACCATTCGAGCAAATTGCCGATCGATGCGGCCCAGATCGCCTTATGCGACTTGTCGGCTGAATGCGCCAATGGTGCGCTCAGGATAGACGCTTCTGTCATCGATCGTACCTCGCTCCCACATGTTTGTTTCGTGACATTCAACCGCGCGATGCAGACGAAGTCGATAAGCAAGATGCGCGCCGTGCTGTCGCCGTGCCAGCGGTTGACGAGGCGATGCAGTGCGAAATAGCCTTGCTCGCCACGCAAGTACGCTCTCGCTGCGCGCAGAAGCTGCAGTGTGGAGCTTGTAAGTTTCGAAAACCGGGACCGGCGGGATCAGTCTGCGTCCGTTGGTCCCACGCCGGGAGAGATGAATGATCAAGGCTGGATATCTGGCAGGGGCTGCGCTGAAGGCCTTGCTACTACTGATAATGCTCGGGGGCGCCGCGCATGCCGCGCAATGCGGCAATGGGCCGGGCGGCTTCGAGGCCTGGAAGCGTGAGTTCGCCGAGGAGGCGCGTGCCAAGGGCATCGGTGCCAATGCCATCGGCGCGCTGATGCAGACCAACTATGCATCGGCCACGATTGCGGCCGATCGCAGCCAACGCAGCTTTGGCCTGTCGCTCGATGCGTTTCTGGCCAAGCGCGGCGCCGCCGCGATCGTCGCGCGCGGACGCGCGCTCAAGCAGTCGCAGGCGGCATTGTTCGCTTCGATCGAGCAGCGCTACGGCGTGCCGCCGGGACCGCTGATCGCGATCTGGGGCATGGAGACCGGCTTTGGCAGCCAGCGCGGCAACCAGCACATGCTCTCCTCGATCGCGACGCTGGCCTATGATTGCCGGCGGCCGGAGTTCTTCACCGATCAGCTCTACGCCGCGCTCAAGCTGATCGAGCGCGGCGCGATCTCGCCGTCGCAGCGCGGCTCGATGCATGGCGAGGTCGGCCAGACTCAGTTCATGCCGAAGACCATCCTGAACTACGGCACCGGCAATCTCGACGTCGCCGCGAACGCGCTGAGCTCGACGGCAAATTTCCTGCGCGCCAATGGCTGGCGTGCCGGCGCCGGCTACCAGCCGGGCGAGCCCAACTTTGCAGCGATCGAGGCCTGGAACGCGGCGGGCGTCTATCAGAAGGCGATCGCGCTGATGGGCCGCCAGATCGACGGCGGCGGCGCGGGGCGTGGTGCTGCGCGGGGTGAGGAGTAGGATGAAACAAAAGGGCGGCGCCTTGCAGCGCCGCCCTTCATTATATCAAATACATTAATTGAATTGATTAGTTGTTAGTTGAGAAGTGCGAGACCCTCTCGACGTCAAAGGGCTTACCCTCTCCCCTTGTGGGAGAGGGGGCCCGAGCGAAGCGAGGGCGGGTGAGGGGTCTCTCGCCGTGGAGACAGACCCCTCACCCGGCTCGCCGTCGCATCCGTGCCGGCGATCTACCCTCTCCCACAAGGGGAGAGGGTGCACTGATTGCTGTCGATGGAGTCAGCGTATTAACGCAGCTCGACCTTGCGGCTCGGATCTTTCGCGATATCGAAGCGATCGAGATCGCCGATCTTGGCCCAGACCGCGACGAAGTCGTCGACGAACTTCTCCTTGGCATCGTCGCTCGCATAGACCTCAGCCAGCGCGCGCAGCTGCGAGTTCGAGCCGAACACGAGGTCGACGCGAGTCCCAGTCCACTTCACCTTGCCCGACGCGCGGTCCGTGCCCTCATAGACGCCCGCCGTGGAGGAGGGGGCCCATTTGGTGCGCATGTCGAGCAGGTTGACGAAGTAGTCGTTGGTCAGCGTCTCCGGCTTGTCGGTGAACACGCCGTGCTTGGTCCTGCCGTAGTTGGCGTTGAGCGCCCTCAGGCCGCCGATCAGCACCGTCATCTCGGGCGCGGTCAGCGTCAGCAGCTGGGCCTTGTCGACCAGCAGTTCCTCGTCGGCGATCTGCTGGCCGGGCTTGATGTAGTTGCGGAAGCCGTCGGCGACCGGCTCCAGCACCTTGAACGACTCGACGTCGGTCTGGTCCTGCGCCGCATCGGTGCGGCCCGGCGAGAACGGCACGGTGACGTCGTGACCCGCCTTCTTCGCCGCGGCTTCGACGCCGGCGTTGCCGGCCAGCACGATCAGGTCCGCGAGCGAAACCTTCTTGCCGCCGGTGGCCGAAGCGTTGAAGTCGGTCTGGATCTTCTCCAGCGCCGAGATCACCTTGGCGAGCTCGGCCGGCTCGTTGGCTTCCCAGTCCTTCTGCGGGGCGAGGCGGACGCGGGCACCATTTGCGCCGCCGCGCTTGTCGGAGCCGCGGAAGGTCGAGGCCGAGGCCCACGCCGTCTTGACCAGCTGCGAAACCGACAGGCCGGAGGCCAGGATCTTGGCCTTCAGCGCGGATGCATCCTTGTCGTCGATCAGCGGGTGATCGACTTTGGGCAGCGGATCCTGCCAGATCAGCTCTTCCTCAGGCACCAGCTTGCCGAGATAGCGCGCCCGCGGCCCCATGTCGCGATGGGTCAGCTTGTACCAGGCGCGGGCGAAGGCGTCGGCGAACTGATCCGGGTTCTCGTAGAAGCGCCGCGAGATCTTCTCATAGGCCGGGTCGAAACGCAGCGCGAGGTCGGTGGTGAGCATCGACGGCGCATGGCGCTTGGTCGGGTCATGCGCATCCGGTACCGAGTTGGCGCCGGCGCCGTGCTTCGGCGTCCACTGGTGCGCGCCGGCCGGACTCTTGGTCAGCTCCCAATCGTAGCCGAACAGGTTCCAGAAGAAGTTGTTGCTCCACTTGGTCGGCGTCGAGGTCCAGGTCACCTCGATGCCGGAGGTGATGGTGTCCTTGCCCTTGCCCGAGCCATAGCTCGAGATCCAGCCAAGGCCCATATGCTCGATCGCCGCGCCTTCCGGCTCCGGCCCGACCAGCGAGGCATCGCCCGCGCCGTGCGTCTTGCCGAAGGTGTGACCGCCGGCGATCAGCGCCACCGTCTCTTCGTCGTTCATCGCCATGCGGCCGAAGGTCTCGCGGATGTCGCGCGCAGCCGCCACCGGGTCCGGCTTGCCGTTGGGGCCTTCCGGATTGACGTAGATCAGGCCCATCTGCACCGCGCCGAGATGGCCGGCGAGCTCACGGTCGCCGCTGTAGCGCTCGTCGGCGAGCCACTTGCCCTCAGGGCCCCAATAGATGTCCTCTTCGGGCTCCCAGACGTCCTCGCGGCCGCCGGCGAAGCCGAAGGTCTTGAAGCCCATCGATTCCAGCGCAACGTTGCCGGTCAGGATCAAGAGGTCGGCCCAGGAGAGCTTGCGGCCATATTTCTGCTTGATCGGCCACAGCAACCGGCGGGCCTTGTCAAGGTTGGCGTTGTCAGGCCAGCTGTTGAGCGGCGCGAAACGCTGCGTGCCGGCGCCGGCGCCGCCGCGGCCATCGCCGATGCGATAAGTGCCCGCGCTGTGCCAGGCCATGCGGATGAAGAACGGCCCATAGTGACCGAAATCGGCCGGCCACCATTCCTGCGAATCCGTCATCAGGGCCTTGAGGTCATTGACGACGGCATCAAGATCGAGGGTCTTGAATTCCTCGGCATAGTTAAACGCCTTGCCCATCGGATCGGTGAGCGGCGAATTCTGATGAAGGATCTTCAGGTTCAGCTGGTTCGGCCACCAGTCGCGGTTGGACCAGGAGCCCGCCGCGGTCGGTATGCGCAATGCGCCCGAAAATGGGCACTTGGTGGTGTCGTCCATGGTCGTCTCCTGCCGTGATGTACGTGGGGTCCCCTGCTCGGGTTGTCGCAATTTAGAGGCACTCAATGATCAGGGGAAGTCGAGTTTAATGATTGTGACGATCAGGTTTTCTGATCAAATTCAGCCGGAAATGTCGAAATATGCGGGCTGGGTGAAAGGAACGAGAAGCAAGGGTTGGGCGAAGTGCACTATTTTCGCTTCGGGCTGGCCTGGACGGCGCCACGATCGCGATTGATCCATACCGGGCGGTGCATCCAGGGGGCCTGCGCATGAGCGAATATCAGTACTACGAAATCCTGGCGATCGACCGGCCTCTCGATCGGTCCGCGCAAGAGGGGCTGCGATCCATCTCACATGAGGTAGAGGCGGAGATCGCACGCCGCAATCCAGCCGGCTACGAAAAAGCAATGCTGCTGCTGTCCGATCTCGCAGCGCTGGCGATCGAAGAAAGTGCCGAGAGTGCCTTGCGCCGCATTGTCGATATTCGCGCGCGGCACGGCACGAAACAAACGTCCCTCGATCGGCTGGACAAGCTTCGTCTGTGAGAGCTTCCGCCGATCGGACGTGTGCCTTATAACCGCGAACAGGGCGGACATACCAGGTGGGCAGCATGGATCGCACGGTCGGCGTCGTCGGTCTCGGCATCATGGGCGGCGCGGTCGCGCGCAACCTGCGTGAGCGAGGTTGGCGCGTCCTCGGCGTCGATATCGATGCTGACAGGCGAGAGGCGCTCGCTGCTGATGGCGTCGAGATCGCGCCGGATGCCGGCAGCCTTGCGCACGAGGTGCCGATCATTCTGACCAGCCTTCCAAGCCCTAAGGCGCTGCAAAGCGTCGCCGCGGAGCTTGCCGCGTCCGGCGCGCCCAAGCGCTTCGTCGCCGAGCTCAGCACCTTCACCGTCGATGAAAAGCTTGCGTTTGCAGCAATGATGGAGGGCGCGGGGCATGTCGCGCTCGATTGCCCGCTGAGCGGCACCGGCGCACAGGCTGCAATCGGCGATCTCGTCGTCTATGCTAGCGGCGATCGCGCTGCAGTCGACGCCTGCATGCCCCTGTTTGCCGACTTCGCCAAGAAGACGGCCTTCCTCGGCGCATTCGGCAATGGGAGCCGGATGAAATACGTCGCCAACCTCTTGGTTGCGATTCATAACGTCGCTTCGGCGGAGGCCATGGTGCTCGCCATCAAGTCGGGCCTGGACCCGAGAGATGTCGTCGAGGTGATTGCGCCCGGCGCTGGCGGCTCGCGCATCTTCGAGCTGCGCGCGCCGATGATGGCGCGGGACGACTATCAGCCCGCGACGATGCGGGTTTCGACCTGGGACAAGGACATGCACGTGATCGACGAGTTTGCGCACAGCCTTGGCGTATGGACGCCTTGCTTCGACGCTTCGAAGCCGGTCTATGACGAGGCGCTGCGCATGGGACTCGGTGAGCTCGACACCGCGGCCGTCTGCAAGGTGATCGCGGCGCAGTCCGGCCTCCATCGCAGCGATACGAACTGAAGGTCATTAGGGAAGGGCGCGTCATGAAGCTCGGCTTCTTCACCATGCCGATCCATCCGATCGACAAGGATTGGCAGCAGTCGCTGCGCGAGGATCGCGAGGCCTTCGTGCTCGCCGACGAGCTCGGCTTCGTCGAGGCCTATTGTGGCGAGCACGTCACCGACAAGGCCGAGAACATCACCTCCTGCGTCACCTTTCTCGCCTGGATCGCCAGCGCGACGCGGATTATCAAGCTCGGCACCGGGACCTTGAATCTGCCGAACACGCATCCCGCAACCGCCGCGGCGCAGATCGCGATGCTCGATCATATGCTCGGCGGCCGGCTGCTGCTCGGCATCAGCCCGGGCGGGCTGCTGTCCGATGCTGAGCTCTACGGCAATCTCGACGCCAACCGCAACGAGATGTTCCTGGAATGCATCAACATGATGCTGGCGATCTGGAGCGGCGAGCCGCCCTACGACATCAAGGGCAAGTATTGGAACGTGTCGACCGTACGCACGATGATGCCGGAGATCGGACAGGGCTATCTGTCGCGGCCGCTGCAGCGTCCACATCCGCCGATCGTGGTCACCGCGGTGGCGCCATTCTCGCAAGGCGTGACAGAGGCGGCGGCGCGCGGTTGGGAGCCGATCTCGGCGAATTTTTTGATGCCGCTGTGGGTGAAAAGCCATTGGCCGAAATATGTCGAGGGCTGCGCACGCGCAGGCCGTCCCGCCGATCCCGCCAACTGGCGTGTGGCCAAGAGCATCTTCGTCGCCGAGGACGCCGCCACCGCGAAGGCCTATGCCACCGATCCCAACGGCCCCTATGTCGGCTACTACCGCTCGCTTTTCACGAAACTGAAGAAGAACGGTCGCATCGGCCTGTTCAAGACCCGCAAGGACCAGCCGGACGACGAGGTGACGCTCGACCAGGTCTGCGAGGAGCTCGTCATCTATGGCACGCCGGACAAGGTCGCCGACGAGCTGCTCGCTTTCCGTGAGCAGGTCGGCGAGTTCGGCACACTGCTTTACGCGGGCAAGGATTGGCACGATCGTGACCTCGGCCGTCGCTCGATGATCCTGCTCGCTGAGAAGGTGCTGCCGAAGCTGCAGCCGGCCAGCCGGACAACGAAGGTTTCGTCATGAGGATTGCGCTGATTCACGCGTTGCGCCATTCGCCGGCGCCGATTGAGGCGGCGTTCCGCGCGTTGTGGCCGGAGCCGCAGCTGATGAACCTGCTCGACGACAGCCTCTCGGCCGATCTCGCACGCGATGGACGCATCACCGAGGCGATGACCGCGCGCTTTCTGGAGCTCGCGCGCTACGCGACCGGCACCGGCGCCTGCGCCATCCTGTTTACCTGCTCTGCGTTCGGTCCCTGTATCGATCGCGTCAAGCAGGCGCATCCGAACATTCCCGTGCTGAAGCCCAATGAGGCGATGATCGAGGAGGCGGTCGCATGCGGCCGCCGCATCGGCCTGCTCGCGAGCTTCGCCCCGACCTTGCAATCGATGCCGGCGGAATTTCCCGATGGCGTGGAACTCAAACTGAAGCTGGCCGAAGGCGCGCTGGCGGCCCTGGATGCGGGCGACGGCGCCGGGCATGATCGGCTGGTTGGAGAGGCGGCCAGCGACCTGCGCGATTGCGATGCGGTTGCGCTCGCGCAATTCAGCCTCGCCCGTGCCCGGGATCGGGTGACTGCGAACTGCGGCCGCCCGGTGCTCACCACGCCCGACAGCGCCGTGCGCAAGCTGAGGGCGCTGCTGCAATGAGGCGATTGTTCCGATGTCATGGCAGGATCGCGAAGGCCCGGGCCGGGAAGCCGAGCCCGTCCTTGACCTTGGGCCAGCTCACGACGATCACGGCGCCCGTCGCCGGCACCTTGTCCAGATTGGCCATCACCTCGATCTGGTAGTGGCCGCTCTTGAGGATGTAGGTCTCCGAATCCATCTTGTCGGTGATGTCGGTGTCCATCGACTCGTGGCCGGTCGCGGTCACGCCGCGCTCTTCGTACAGGAACTTGATGGTCTCGAACGCCCAGGCCGGAAACGGCGAGCGCTTGAAGCGCTCCGGATTGCTGTCCCAGTCCTTGGACATGTCGGTCCTGAGCGCGACGAACGATCCCTTCGGCACCTGCCCGTGCTCTTTCTCCCAGGCGCGCAGGTCATCGAGCGAAAAGGCGTGATTGGGATCCTTGGCGAGATAGGGCGTGTCGTCGAGCACGATCAACGGCAGAATCATTTGCTTCAGGTCTATCCTGTCCATGGTCGTGCCGTGCTCGTCGAAATGCGCCGGCGGATCGACATGCGTGCCGTATTGTCCCACCATTTCATAGTAAGTGGTACGGAAGCCGTCGTTGGCGATCGTATAGGGCTGCTTGGTCTCAGGACTGATGGCGGGCGACATCTTGGCCTGGCCGAATCCGGACCAGACCGGCGTATCGGGTCCAAAGCCATGTGTGAGATCGACGAACTGCTTGCCTGCCAGGATCTTGTAGGCCTCCATCGTGGATTCGGCTTGCGCTGCAGCGCTCGCTGCGACCAGGATCGACAGGCTGACGAGCAGGCTTCGGAATGGATGAGCGGACATGATGACCGGCCTCATTGACGTGCTTCTGCAAAGCTCATGCGCGAACGGGGTTCGAGAAGCACTTGCTCGATGATGACAATGGTAATCGCGTGGAATCGTTTGCGCTACAGGCGTAAGCGATGACCTGACACTGACGTCTTCATCCGCAAACCGGTCAAGAGAACGGCAAAGATGTGGACGCGCCGATCGAGACCCGTCCGCGAGTGTCACAGTTCTGGAAATGTGATCGGGTAACCTCAGTGAAACAGCGGGTTGATGGCGGCGAGCGGCCTGCCGGAAGGGTTCGCGCCTGTCATGGTGCAGCACCTTGGGGGCATCGTCGCCGGCCTGAGCAGCAGGGCCTTGCGATTCTCTTATGTGCCGGAAACGGGTAAGGTGGTCCATGAGAAGGCCGCCGAGCTTGCGGAAGACCCGCAATCGCTCGTACGGTTTTTGGGGGTGCATTAGCGGGGTCATCGAAGCCGCGTCGGCAGGACGCTCGAAACACGGCAGACGTCATGCATATCGACATCCACAGTCACGTCATTCCCAGCCGCATCGTTGCGGCGATCGCGGCCGAACCCGCGCGCTTCCAGGCGCGGATCGAAGGCGAGGGCGCAGCCCGCAAGGTGATCCACGACCAGGGCTATGTCTACCCGCTGTTTGCGGAGTTTCACCAGGCCGAGGCCAAGCTCGATGCGATGGATCGCAAGGGCATCACCATCTCGGTGATCTCGCCGGCGCCGCCGATGTTCTACTATTGGGCGGACGCCGACCTCGCGCTGCAGGTAGCTCACCTTGTCAATGACGGTGTTGCCGACATGGTCGCGGCCAAGCCGGACCGCCTGCGCGGCATGGCGACCGTGCCGATGCAGCATCCGGACGCCGCAGTGGCCGAGCTCGAGCGCGTGGTCATGGAGCATCGTTTCAAGGCGGTCGAGATCGGTACCTCGATCGAGGGTGCGCAGCTTGCCGAAGAGCGGTTCCGGCCGCTGCTCAAACGTGCCTCGGAGCTCGGCGTGTTCGTGTTCGCCCATCCCTATTACGTCGGCGCCAAAGCAGGCCTGGAGAATTATTACCTTACCAACCTGATCGGGAATCCGCTCGACACCACGGTGATGCTCGCTAATTTGATGTTCTCCGGTCGGCTCGACGAACTCCCAGGGCTGAAGCTCGTGCTGGCGCATGGCGGCGGCTTCGCGCCTTATCAGATCGGCCGCCTGGTGCATGGCCACAAGGTGCGCAGCGAGGCTCATGGCATCACCAAATCCTCGCCGCGGGATCTCCTGGGGCGGATCTATTTCGATAGCCTGGTGTTCGAGCCGCAGGCCCTGCGCTATCTGATTGATCTCGTCGGTGCCGATCACATCTGCGTCGGCACCGACGCACCATTCGACATGGCTGACAACAATCCGCAAGGAACGATCGCGGCCGTCCCGGGATTGACGGCCAAGGAGCGGCAATGCGTCTGCTGCGGCACCGCGCTGAAGCTGCTCGGCGAAGGCAGCGGCAAGATATAATTGGGGTGCTCGCGTGTTCGACATGGGGAGACAGCCAATGACCGATCCGATCGGGAGCAGTGTCCGCAGCCGGTTCGACTACCAGCCGATCCACAAGAGGCCGCTGCTGCGGCTGCCCAAGCACGCCCGTGTGGCGGTGTGGACCATCGTCAATGTCGAGAACTGGAGTCCGACCGCGGCGATGCCGCGGACCGTGCTGCCGCCGCCGATGGGCCTGCCGCTGCTGCCGGACATTCCGAACTGGGCGTGGCACGAATACGGCATTCGCGTCGGCTTCTGGCGTTTCCTGGAGACACTGTCGAGCCGCAAGCTGAAGGCGACGTTCGCGATCAACGGCTCGGTCTGCTCGCTCTATCCCGAGGTATGCGAGGCGGCGCGCGAGGCCGAATGGGACTTCATGGGTCATGGCTTCGTGCAGAAGCCGATGCACAAGGTCGAAGATCAGCGCGCGGCGATCACTGATACCATCAAGGCGATCACCGCCTTCACCGGCAAGCCGCCGCGCGGCTGGGAGAGTCCGGGGCTGACCGAGACCGACGAGACGCTCGATCTGCTCGCCGAAGCCGGCATCGAATATGTCGCCGACTGGGTGATCGATGACCAGCCGGTGCCGCTGAAGACGCGCGCAGGCACGATCGTCTCCGTGCCTTATACGGTCGAGATCAACGACGTCGTCATCAGCGCTGTGCAGCAGCAGCCGTCGGACGAGATCTACCGGCGCGGCCGCGATCAGTTCGACAGGCTGTATCTCGAGGGCGCGAAGGCACCGCGGGTGATGGCGATCTCGATCCATCCTTATCTCACCGGCGTGCCGCACCGGATCAAATATCTCGAGATGCTGTATGACTACATTCTCGGCCATGACGACGTCGTGATGTGGACCGGCGCCGAGATTCTCGACTGGTATCGGTCGCAGGTCGAGGGTTGAGCGGCGAGCGCTGGGATGCGCGTCTGCGCTCGTCCCTCATTGCCGCGCAGTCGCACGGGGTGCTCGCGATGCCGATCGCCTCATGATGAGTCCGCAAGCCAAGCATCTCCGGTCCCGCGGCATGATGAGTGCCCGAGTTAAGATCTTCGAGGTCGCCACTCCAGACGGAGGGCGCAGGGAAGGCCGGGTGCCGATCGCACCCGCGGTCCGCGTGCAGCAAAAAAGCACGCGGCAGAACCACAGGTACGAGCCGAAACAACCGGCCTTCCCTGCACGATGGCTTTACGGCTTATACGCGCTCTCCTCGGTGCACCGGGCTTTTTGGCCACCGTCGTCCGCAGATCATCGCTCGCGAACTTGGCATCAGCGTCGGGATGCCAGGACCACACGATTTCGCCGTCCTACCGGAGCTGTTCGTCCGCTCGCGAAGCGCGTGCTGCAACTCCGATAGGCCATCGCATCCCGCGCCCAACGTTCGTGACGATCGCGAAGCGCCCCTCGTGATCGGGTGCGGGACGAGGATAATAAAGCACAATTTCTGTAAAAGCGAAACAGAGATATTTTTGCAATGAGGGCTTGACGGCCAAATCAGCTGGGGACCGGATCCAGCGCATCGTGTTCCGGAGGTTCTTCACGTTCCGCGGCGATAATGACGAGGCATGGCCGCGGGCGGAGCGCTTCGTGTCGGAGGAGGTCCGCGACCGGCTGCTTGAAAGCAGATCGCAGCAATAGGCGACGCGCGTCTCCAATGGGGCTGATTCCGTTGAAAAAGTCGGCAGTAGTTTCGTCGCGAAAGACCGCTGTTCCACGAACGAATTTGGCTTGGTGGGGTTCACGCGGGCGTCGGTGCAGGCATCGGGATCAGCTTGGCCATCTTACGAAGGTTCTGAGCGGTGGCCGCGAGGGTGAACTCGTCGCGTGCGCCGTTCGGTCCTCTTAGGCGCAGCCGATCCAGCTTGAGAATGCGCTTGAGATGCGCGAACAGCATCTCGATCTTCTTGCGGAGCCGGCGTGAAGTGCGGCCTTCCCATGAGCTTGCGATCTCGCGCGCCATGTCGCGAGCGCCCTCGTAGATCGAGCGTGGAACTTTCCGGGCCGGGGTGTTGGGGCAACACCTGCTTTTCAGAGAGCATGCTTGACAATCGTGCTTGCTCGCGCGGTAGAGGATCGTCCTATGGTCGTTCACCGGCCTCCCTGTGGTGGTGAGGGTTTTGCCATCGGGGCAGCGATAGACGTCCGCAGCATAGTCGTAGGTGAAGGCCTCGCGCGAGAAAGTCCCGTCGGTGCGGGCCGACTTGTCGAAGACGGTCACGTGCGGCTCGATCCCCTGCTGGTAGACCAACCACCCGAGCATCTCAGCGGAGCCATAGGCACTGTCGCCGAGAAGCCGGCTTGGATAAAGATCGAACCTTTCGAGTGAACGCTCAATCATGCGCTTGGCGGCCAACACTTCTGCTTGGCGGATCGCCGTGGTCGCCTCGACATCGACGATGATCGCATTCTCGACGTCGACCAGATAGTTCGTCGAGTAGGCGAAGAAGGCTTGGCCGCCGTGCGCTCCCGTCCAGCGTGCCGCTGGGTCGGAGGGCGACACAAACTTGGGCGTGACCTCCGTCGCGGCGCCGAACGCGGCATCATCAAGAACAGCAAGATATTCATCGATCGCTCGGCTGGCAGCCTCCGGTGGAAGCCCCTTGTCGCCTTCGATGCCCTTCTGCCGATTGGCATCCGCCTTGATCAGGCTCGCGTCGACCGCGAATCCTTCGCCGCCGACCAGGCGCTCCCGGATGCACCGGCGCAAGACGGCCTCGAACACGCGGCGGAAGAGATCGCTCTCACGGAAGCGGCCGTGCCTGTTCTTCGAGAACGTCGAGTGATCAGGGACAGTCCCGTCCAGACCCAGACGGCAAAACCAGCGGTATGCCAGATTGAGGTGGACTTCGTCACAGAGCCGCCGCTCCGATCGGATGCCGCAATAGCCGATCAGGAGCATCCTGATCATCAGCTCCGGATCGATCGAGGGCCGCCCGATGTTGCTGTAGAACGGTGCCAACTCCCGTCGCAGGTCCTCCAGGTCGACGAACCTATCGATCGACCGCAGGAGGTGGTCGGCTGGGATGTGCCTTTCTAGCGAGAACTCATAGAACAACGCAGCCTGTTCGACTTGCCGATGCCCCATCATGATCTTCAGTCCTGCCCAATTAGACAGACTGAATCATCGATATCTCTGCGTCGCAACTGCCGACTTTTTCAACGGAATCGGGCTAGGAGCGGACGCTCGATCACTTCTCCATTGCTGCCAGGATTCTAGCGGAACTCTGGGGCCTAAGATGAGAATCCGGTTCAACCGCATCCATACTGCATCGGGGTAAGAGCGGTTCGATTACTCGATCTGTATTTTTCGAGTTCAGCCCGGATGTGCAATTTCCTGCCGGTGGCTGGAATGACTTCGTCGTTGTCATCGCGAACTGGTGGAGGGCTGCTCTGCAACGACTCGGCTAGAGAAGAGCGGAGACCGAGTTACTATTCATGGATGGTCCTTATCGCATCACCGCAGTTTCACAAGGAACGACGAACCTGCTGCTGCGCTGCATTGAAGATCGACGAGACGCGAGGCTGGTTTACGAGATCCTGGTTAAAGTGGATGATCTCAAGCGTGAGCTACTTACCTTCGCTCGCGACGTGTCACTCGCCTGCAAAGCGGCCCGGATCGAATCTGCTGACTTAGACGGGCTCAGGCGCCATCTGCCGAACTGACGCACGCGTGGCTCCTAGCCCGTCGCAAAATGTCAGCTCTGGGTCAATTTCTACAAAACTCGAACTGAGCACAACGAGTCTGCTGTCCCTCCGAAACTCTCCGTTACAGCAGACGTCGCCGATCGGCAGGAATGCGCCACATCCGGACTCCTCCGGAGGCACACTGAAAACATGAGACACCGCAATGACAGGCCCTAATCGGTTTTAGCTGCGACCAACGTCGAGCACGTGCATATCGCCGCGGCTCTGTGTGCTGTTGAGAGCGGGTTGAGCCTGCTCGGCTCAGGCGGGTTTGGATCATTGATGTTGATTGTGGGCGGATGTAGCATTGAAGAAAAACGGGAGGAGCGGAGCAATGGCAGTGATGAGATTGGTTTTAGGCGTTCTTATACTGACCGTTCTCGCAGCCGCCGGGGAGTCCTCCGCGCAGAGCGTAGCGGGTCGTACTGCTCGGACTGTCGTCACATTCGACAACGTGGGCGATGTGCCGGGGGTGCCGGAGGGAATCACCACGGACGGCAAGGACGGGCTCTATGTCTCCCTCTTCGTCCTCGATCAGATCTGGCACGTCAATCCGGCTACCGGCGAGAAGAAGAAGGTTGCGGATGTGCCTGGCGGCGATCTCAAGGGCGACCTTATCGGGATCGAGCGGGATCCCACCGACGGCACTATCCTTGCCGCCTTCAAGCGCGCGACGAAGGTCAACCTGTTCACGGAGGATCATCCTGACTGTCGCGACGCCACCGACGCATCAACCGGCATCTACCGAGTCGACCCACAGACTGGGGCGGTAAGTCCGTTCGTGACGCGTGGAACCGGCGTCTCGCTCTGCTTCCCCGACGACATCGCGATCGATCCGAGCGGCAACGTGTATGTCTCCGACCTCGAGCTTGGGGTGATCTGGAAGTTCGATCGCGCTGGCCACGGGGGTGTCTGGTCGGATGACCCCTTGCTCGGCTGGACCGAGCAGACCGGTACGTGGAACACGAATAACGGCACGGTGGCGGGTTACATTGGCATCAACACTGTGGCTCTTAGCCCCGATGGCCGTTATCTCTTCGCCGGCACCGACGGGGGTCCCGGCGGTGCCACAGGGAGCGGGCTGCTGGTGCGCATCCCGATCCAGGCCGACGGCTCGGCCGGCAAGGCAGATCTCTTTGCCGCAGGGCTCGGGGCCAACGATGGTCTCGAGGTGGGCCCAGACGGAACGGTCTACTTCGGTGATACGTACAACAGCGACGTCTGGGCCTTCTCACCCGACGGGTCCCGCCGCCAGCTGATTGCCTCCCGCGATCAGTTCGGCGACCCCTTGGATAATGCGACCAGCCTCGTCTTCCTCAACGGCTGTCTTTACGAGACGCAGCTTGGCTTCTTCAAGCTACAGCTGGGCAAGGCGAATGAGACGCTGCGGAACGTGGTGGAGATCTGCAAGTTCGGCAACCCAGCGGAGAACGGTACGTACACGCCGCGTCCCGTACTGGAGACGTCGCCCCCGACGCCGCGTCCGCCGGCAGCGCGAGCGACGCACCCGCTGTTCTCGACGCTCGGCCGCGACCGACCGTAACTGCCGCCTCGCCCACTCAATGTTCGCAACATGGTCCTGCGCGATGCGCTCGCGCGTGAGTTTGCAGTCAGGCGGCCGCACTGTGATCGCCCGAAAGGGAGTTTCGCCGCGGCGGTTCTCCAAGCCGTAATAGACCAAGGGAGAATCTGGGCCGCGCTACAACCAGCATGGGTCGAGAGCCGCTTCGACGCGTTTGCGTGCGCGCCTCAACGATCATGTTGAAGGCGTTTCGGGCGCGCGTCGGAACGCTTGAGCCCGTCCCCATAGCGCCCGCTCGCATGTTCAGCCCAGCTATTCTGCTTCTTAACGGACGACTAGCAATGCGACAGCGGATGCGAGTGCTGCCTTACCCGATCAGCGCCGGGATAGAAATTCACACCCCCCGCTTTTTCGGCCCGAGCTCCTCGAACTGCGTCTTCTGCTCGTCAGTCAGGTGCCAATAGAAATCGTCGACCGCGTCATTTACGCTTCGGATCGCCTCTCGCATCGCTTCCAACCGCGCCTTTGCGGCCTTCAGGCGAGCCGGCGGTGTGAGCGCATCCTTTGGCGGGCATGCGCTCAAGGCTTCCACGGTGCCCATCGTGGTGTCCTGCACCACTTCGAGCGCGGCGCGTTGGGTATCATCCAGTTTCAGGCTGGCGCTGATATCGTCGAGGGGCCATTGCCTGGCGACGAGCTGGCGGTATTGCGTTTCGGCCTGTTGCTCGTCCTGCGGTTCGCGGCTCGCCTGGCAGGCTGCGTCCTGCATCTCCTTTAGCTTCGCGGCCGCAGCGTCAGCGCGGCGGTTGCGTTGGGGCGCTTTGAGCCGCGCCTTTTGTTCGTCGCTCAGCAGATCGTAGAATTTTTGCAGCGGCGGCTGAACGGCCTCAACTCCGCTCAGCATCGCGTTGACGCGGCTCTGCATGGCCGCGAGCCGTTCCAGCGCGGTGGTTGCGGCCTGTGCTGGACAGGAGGCGCGGATGGTGTCGCCGGCGGAAGTCCAGGCGCTCACGAGCTCGTCGAAGGCTGTGCGCTGCGCCTCGTTCGCCGCGATCACCTGGCCGATCCGCTCGAGCGGAAGGCCGGTCGTCTCGGCGGTGTCGCCGCCACAGAGCTCCTGCATGGAGGGCGCATGGCGATGCCGCCTCGCGGCGGGGCGCTCGGCCGCAAACGCCGAGAGATCGCTCGCAGCGTAAGGCGAGAAGATCGCGGCGTAGAGGTCACCGTAGCCATAGGCCCAGAAGCCGCTGCCATCACCGAGAAGTACGTAGTCATAGAGATCGCTATAGGCGAAAGGCCAGAACAACGGACCGACCCAGCCGTACGAGCCGTCGGCATGCTGCCACCAGCCTTGCGTCGCCCGGCCGCCCTGCCAGCCGGCCAGCGCCGCGACAGCGGTGAGCTGCGCGCGCTCACTCGGGCGGATCGACTCGGCAGCGGGACGAAGATCTTGCGGTCTCAACGCGGCCATGCGGACGCGGCTGCGGCGGGCTGCCATGCGTGCGTGGCGGAGACCTGCGACCGACAGTATGCCGGCCATCGCAAAGCGCGCGACACCGACAGGACCGCCGACGCGTAGGCGGAAGCCCGCCTCGGCCGCGCTTGGCAGCGTTCCCAGAACGACCAGGGCAAAGCCGGCCGCAGCCATTCCAAGGCGGGACTTTCCAAGGCGGGACTTTGGCATGATCTCTCCCCTGGCTTCCCTCCTCCGCGGGCAGAGCGCATCGGGTCGCAAATAAGACTCGGAGCGAAACCGAAAGTTCCTTCTACTGTCATTCCGGTGAGCCTGCGGTCAGGTCATGATGTCGAACCCCCGAGCTTGCATCAACTTGATCGAGCGGTTCTTGAACAAGGTCGGGCAACATCGGCGCGTCGCTACCCGATACGACAAACTCGCGGCTAACTATCCGGCGTTCGTCAAACTCGCACCGATCCGAATTTGGCTGCGTGCAAATGAGTCTGCACCCTGGGCAGGCCTCGACGTTATGACGTCACCGCTCCCGCCGTCGATGAAGCGGCGCTGCAGGGGTACGAACACTGGCACGACGGGCGGCACGATCAGGATCGCGGCTCGCGTTGACTCGCGTCGGAGACATCGGCCTTCGCGTTGCGCGCAATGGCCGTTCAATATTGCAGGACTTCCATGCGTTCCGCCGCTGCCGGCACGAGTCGACAGCCGCCCGCATGCGGTGCATCTATCCCCTGCCTTGAACAACCGACAGCCGTGCGGCTGTCCTATCCTGGATGAAAGATGTCTCTATTTTCGCGCAGGCAGGCGCTCGCGCAGGCCGTCGGCGCTGCCATGTGGGGCGGGGCAGCGCTTGGCGCCAGCGCCGATCCCTATCCGTCGCGCCGCATCCGCCTGGTGATCCCGTATGCGGCGGGCGGCTCGGGTGACCAGATCGGCCGGCCCTGGGCGGAGAAGATCGGCGAGCTGCTTGGCCCTGTTGTCGTCGAGAATATCGGCGGCGCTGGCGGGGCGATCGGCTGCGCCGCCGTGCTTCACGAGGCGCCCGATGGCTATTCGCTGCTGCTCGGCAACGTCAGCACGCAGGTCATCGGACCCTTGAGCTCGACCCGCCCGTCCTATGATCCCATCGCCGATTTTCGCGCCGTCTATCGCCTGATCAGCACGGCGCTCGCCTTTGCGGTCCATCCGTCTCTGCCGGTCCGCAACTTGTCGGAGCTGATCGCCTATGCCAAGGCGCATCCCGGCACGCTATCCTATGGCACGCCCGGCGTCGGCACCGGTAATCATTTGGTCGGCGAAATGTTCAAGCAGCAGGGCGGCATCCCCGATCTCGTCCATGTCCCTTATCGTGGCATGGGGCCAGCGACCAACGACCTGATCGGCGGCCAGATCGGCATGGTGATCGCGGTGATCTCGGGCCAGCTCCTGGAGCTTGCCCGCGCCGGCAAGATACGCATCATTGCGGTGACGTCCGAGCGGCGGCTGTCGGCCGAGCCGGAGCTGCCGACCGCGATCGAGCAGGGCATGCCGGATCTGAAGTACGAAGGATGGTTCGGCCTGTTCGTAGCCAGAGCCACCGCCGACGAGATCGTGGCGCGCATCGCGCAGGCCACGCGGCAGGCGATGGCCGATCCAGCTTTGCAGGAGATCTATCGGTCCCAGGGCCTGGAGCCCGATGCCGATTCCAGTCCTGACAAATTCGAGAGGCTGGTCGAAGACGAGTATGCGCGGCTGGCGCCGATCATCCGGTCGATCGGGCTCAAGCAGAACTGACCGCTGCAGCGGCGGCATCCGTCGCGGCTTCTCGACAGCGTCGCAAGTGCGCGCGGCGGTCTACGTCTTGTCGAACTGATCTTGTTCGCAAGACCGCTTCGCGCTTTTCCGGTTCGTGCTAACCCTGACGCGACGAGCGCCAGCGCGCCGGGGTTTCGTCTGTCATCCGCTTGAACACCGTCGAGAAGTGCGCCTGGGTGGAGAAGCCCACCGTCAGCGCGACCTCCGCTAGCGGCGTGTCGGTGCGCGACATGATCGACTTCGCCCGCTCAACGCGGTGATGCAGCAGATATTCGCGCGGCCGGTATCCTGTTGCTGCACGAAACTGCGCGGCGAAATGCATGCGCGACAGCCCGGCGACCTTGGCCAGATCCGAAAGCCCGATGCTGCGGTGGAAATTCGCGCTGACATAGTCTTCCACACGCCGCAGCCGCCATTTGGCGAGAGCGTTGACCTTGCTCCGCGACAGCTCGCGGCGGGTGATGTGCGCCGTCAGCGTCTGCCCGACGCAGAGCGTGAACAGATGATCCTCATCGCCACGCCCGACCAGCGCCTTGGCGAGCTGCTCGGCCAGCGAATCGCGCAACAGGATCAGATCGCTCGCTCCATCGACACCGACGTCGGCCTGGTCGCTTGCGCGGTGCGACCGGAAATAGTCGGCAGCGACATGGAAATGAAGGAAGTCGTAGGGCGCGCGGAAATGTGCGCTGAGCGGCCTGGAAGGCCCGGTGACATGCAGAGTACCGGCCGGCATGATGCCGTCGAAGATGGGCCTCCCGCTCCTTGCAAGGCTGAGGCGGGTGGTTCTCAGCGCAATGGCGATGACGTAGCGATCCTCGGGGGCGGTTGCCTCCTCGCGTCGCGAGGTCGCCTCGAGATCGGTCCAGCGCGAGGTCGCAATGTCTCCGAGCGGGACGTCGGCCGCGTGATCGAACTGGCGCCATTTCTGCTCCCGGCAGATTGTCCCGGCGCCGGGCTTCGCGGCGGCCGTGGTCGGAGCAGCGGCAAAGCCGATGCTGGGGAAGGGCATTTGTGAGGGCAAGCTCTGCGTGAGCATCGTTGATCCTTTCCGGGCCGCTCTCGGCGCCGTCGCTTGCGAGCGAACCCGCGAATGCGATGAGCGATGCTGAAAGAATAGACCTCTCGCTCCGTAATGCTCGTTATGGGTGCTTAATGCGTGTTACATATTGCAAAACGCAGCGTGACGGCGGCGCTGCCGCTGTATCGAATACTCATTTGATCATAATGATTTAATCTCGTTGTTCGGCGTTTTAACGCCGGCTTGCGCGGAGAGCCCGGCTTGGCACAAACCGTGACAAGCTGTCGCATCCTAAAGTCGAAGATGGCGTGCGTTCGCGGCGACATCATCTCGTGCCGGCGCATGATCGATAGCGGCGACGTGCCTGCGGCAATCACTGCGCTCTACCTTTCATGACAGCATGTCCGCCAAAATGCGACGCATTCTCGGTCGGTCGCGCAGCGCACGGCTGCGCGTATCGATGCGCGCGACTCACTTGCCGAATGCGTCTTTCGATGATGAATTGCGCCTGTGAAGCGAGCCGCTGTGCGGCCCGGCTGCGATTGCAAGGCGACTTGCGCCTGCGGCCACGGAGAGGAAGGCCCGTAGCCTTCAGCCATACGAGACGATGTGAGATCGGACGCTGCCGGACATGGGCGTGTTTTGTGGTAGACGGGATGTCTGAGCAAGTCCAAGCACGCGTCTATGTCTGCGGAGAATGGGAGATCGATCTCGTCCGTCGCGAGCTCCGGCATCAGGGCCTCGCCGTGCCCCTCGGTGGTCGCGCCTTCGAGATCCTGGCGGAGCTCGCGAAATCCGCCGGGGAGCTGATCACCAAGAGCGACCTGCTGCAGCGTGTCTGGCCGGGCGTGTTCGTCGAAGAGATCGCGCTGAGGGTTCATGTCGCTGCAATCCGCAGAGCGCTCGGTGACGACCGCGAGCTCTTGGAGACGACGATCGGCCGCGGCTATCGGCTGCGCGGGATCTGGCACGCGCGCGAGGAGAGCGAGGCGCTCGCAATTCCGAAGCCGGCATCGCCGGGCGAGACCGACCTGCCTTCGACCAACATTCCGGTCGCAACCTCGGGTCTGATCGGCCGTGCCGCAATCCTTCCACATCTTCAGGGATTGTTGTCGGCCTATCGCATCGTGACGCTCACGGGACCTGGCGGCATCGGCAAGACGGTGCTGGCGCTTGATCTGGCGCGCTCCGTTCTCCACAGTTTTCAGGGCTTGGGTTTCCTGGTCGAGTTCGCTCCGCTCGCCGATCCCAGGCTCGTGTCCTCGACCGTCGCGACGGTGCTCGGCCTGAAGCTGGTCGGCGAGGAGGACGCCGAGGATGCCGTGGTACGCGCCATCGCGCACCGCAGGCTGCTGCTCGTGCTCGACAATTGCGAGCATGTGGTCGACGCTGCCGCTAGCTTCTCGGAAGCGATCGTCAGCCGCTGTCCCAATGTCCATGTGCTCGCGACCAGCCGCGAAATGCTCCGGATCGAGGGGGAATATGTCTATCGCGTCCCGCCACTGGATCTGCCGTCCGGCGATTGGGCGGAAGGCCCGCCGGTGCAGGGCGGCGCGGCCGCCGAGCTGTTCATGGCGAGAGCAAGGGCGCTGGGGCGTGAGTTCGGCGGCGACCGTGAGACATTGCGCGCCATCGCCGCGATTTGCCGGCGGCTCGACGGGATTCCGCTGGCGATCGAGTTTGCCGCGGCGCGTGCCGCCATGCTCGGGCCGCCCGCGGTCGCCGAGTCGCTCGATGATCGCTTCAACCTGCTGACCACGGGCCGCCGCACGGCGCTGCCGCGACACCGCACGCTGCGCGCCGCGCTCGACTGGAGCTACGAGCTGCTGCCCGAATCGGAAGCGAGGACGCTTCGCTTTCTCTCGGTCTTCGCCGGCGAGTTTCCGCTCGCTGCCGCCATGGCCGTCGAGGACGAGGGGACGATTCCGATCACCGACGGCATCGCCAATCTGGTGGCGAAGTCGCTCATGACGGTCGATCTCGCCGGCGACAGCCCCAAATATCGTCTGCTGGATACGACGCGGGTCTATGCGCTCGAGAAGCTGCGCAAGCAGGGCGAATACCGGGAAGCCGCGCGTCGGCACGCAAGATATTTTCGCAACTATTTCGCCAATGCGGAGCGCGAGAGCGAGTCCAGGCCGCTACCTGATTGGCTGGCCATCTACGGCCAGCATCTCGACAATGTGCGGCTCGCGCTCGATTGGGCCTTTTCTCCCGACGGCGATGCCCAGATCGGGGTCGAGCTCGTCGCGGTCGCGGTCCCAATATGGGTGCAGCTGTCGCTGCTGGCCGAATGCCGCAATCGCGTGCAGCTGGCGCTCGAGCGGCTCGACGATCGCGCCGCCGGCGCGGAGCGGCTTCGCATGCAATTGTCCGCCGCGCTCGGCTGGTCGCTGATGTACGGCTTCGGCCGCGCGAGCCAGGCAGGCCCGGCCTGGGCCACGGCGCTCGAACTCGCCGAGCGTCTCGGCGACCGCGACTACCTGCTGCGCGCGCTCTGGGGCCTCTCCATCAATCAGCTCAACGATGGCCAATTTCGGCGCGCGCTCGAATTCGCGCATCGCTTCAGGGAGGTGGCGGACGGCTCGGACGATCCGATCGAGCTGATCATGACCGACCGCCTGCTCGCCACGGCGCTGCATTATCTCGGCGAGCAGGATCTTGCGCGCGATCACATCGACCGTGTGGTCAGCCGCCTCAACACTTTCGGTTACGAACCCAGGTTCATCCGCTTCCGGTTCGATCTGCGCATCTCCACACACTATTTCCTGGCTCGCATCCTCTGGCTTCAAGGTCTTGCCGAGCAGGCACTCGGCGTGGTCGCGCGCAATCTGGTGGAGGGGCGCAATGGCGGTCACGCGCTCACTCTATGCAGCGTATTGGGGCAGGCCGCCGGTCCGATCGCCTTCCTCGCCGGTGATCTCGATACGGCTGGTGCGTATTGTGCCGAGCTGCTGGACCACACCAGGCGTCATCCGATCCGGTTGTGGCAGTTGTGGGCGGAATGCTTTCAGGGGCTGGTGATGGCCAAGCGCGGCGGCACGACGGCCGGTCTCGCCATGCTCGGCACCGCGCTCGAAAAGGCTGGCGACGCGCAGTTCCTGCCGCGCTTCCTGCTGCCGCTCGGCGAATATGCAGCCTGCCTTGGCAAAGCAGGGGATGTTGCGCGGGGGCTGGCCATCGCCAACAACGCATTGGTTCGCTGCGAGGGCCGGGACGACTTCTGGTACTGGTCCGAGCTCGAGCGCATCAGAGGCGAGCTCTTGCTGCAGCTCGACGGGGGACGGCGTGTCGCCGAGGCCGAGCAATGTTTCGACAAGGCGATCGATCTCGCCCGGCGGCAGGGCGCGCGGTTCTGGGAGCTGAGAGGGGCCATGAGCCTGGCGCGCCTGCGCATCGCGCAGGACCGGCCGACCGACGCGCGCGATCTGCTGCTGCCGGTGTATCGCAAGTTCACCGAGGGTTTCGACGTCACCGCCGATCTCCGCGATGCGAGGTCGATGCTCGCGGCGCTGCCTGAGTGATGTCGCGGGGGTGCGCCTTGCGGCGCGCGAGCGAGGCGGCCGACCCGTCGCGCGAAGACGCCAAGTGCTCGATCCGCGGACGCCTCGCGATTGCGGCGCCGTTGCGCTCGCGGCGCCAGGCGTGCGGCGTCGTGCCGACAGTGCGGTGGAAGCGGGTCGTCAGATGTGCCTGGTCCGAGAATCCGACGGCGAGCGCGATCTCGCAGATCGAAGCATCCGTCGTCATCATGAGATCCTGCGCCCGCTTGATCCGGCGCTGTGTCAGATAGGTGTGGGGGCTGACCCCGAAGCACTTCTTGAACGCCCGGCGGAAATGGCTCGGACCGAGCCGGGCCATGGCGGCGAGTTCGGAAATCCGGACGCGGTCGTTGAGGTTGGCGTCGATATAGGTGCTGATGCGTCGGATCTGCCAGGCGGCGAGCCCGCCGTGCACCGGGCGGGCCGGTTCCGGATCGGAGGCGCGGCTATCATTGCCTTCAAGCAGCGCACAGGCCTTCGCGATCAGCTCGGCGGCGGCGTCGCGGTCGCTCTCGAGCTGCATCAAGCTGCTCTGCAGCAGGGCTACCACGAGTTGAGTCACGTCGCGCCGGTCGACCGCCTCTCCAGCGGTCCAAGGCGCGGCCGTTTGGCAGTCCTTCGGTGTTGCAGGGGCGTTCACATAGAGCTCCACGTCATCAGCCATCCGGCGGCAGATTCCGCTTGGAACGGCAGTCAAACGTGCCCCGGAAAGCGTCAGCCTGCCCGTTAAGTCTTGTTAAAACCGGCCGCGCGCACACGCGGGAAAGCCCCAGGGACCCGCCACCTTGCTGATCCCGTCCGTGCCCGCGATGGCTGCCGCCGCGCGCGTTTTGTGCAAGCCGCGCGCGGGATTTTCTAGTCAGATTGCAGCCATCCGGTGGAGTTTGACGCCGATTCACCGGCCGGATTGGCTCGTCAAGTCTGGATGGCCCGTTGCGCATTCTCGTGGTGCTGACATCGCACGACCGCCTGGCCTCGGGACGCCGGACCGGGGTGTGCCTCAAGAGCTTTGCGCTCGGATACTACGCGTGCGTCGATGCAGGGCTCGAGGTCACGATCTGCTCGCCGCTCGGCGGTCCGGCGCCGATCGCGCCCTGTTCCGATGGGGATATGGCGTCCGGTATCGTGCAACGCTTCCTTGGCGACCGGACCGTGCGCGAGGAGTTCTCGGACGGACTGATGCTGTCGCAGGTCTGTGCCGGCGATTTCTCGGCCGTGTACTATCCCGACGGCCCCGGCGCGCTATGGGATCTGCCAGGCGATCGCGACTCGCAGGCGCTCATCTGTCAGATGCATGAGCAGCGACGACCCTGCGCTTTCATCGGACATGGGACGGCCGCGCTGCTGCAGGTCTGCAAGCCCGATACGATGCCGCTCGTTGCCGGTCGCAGGCTGATGGCGCCAGGCCGGGACAAGAATGCCGCTGTCGGCCTGCCGGATGAAGCGCCGTCGCTCGAGCAGGAACTCGATAGACTCGGTGCGATCTGCGTGACGGGAGCGGGCGTCGCGCCGGTCATGGTCGAGGACGGCGGCCTCATCACCGGCCGAGATGCCGACGCCAGTGTGCCCGTCGTGCAGTCTATGCTGGCGGCGATCCAGGCGTCCGCATAGATCACGATCCCGCTGCCGGATTCTTCTCTGCCGATGCGAGTACGTGGTCGTCAGCAAGTGATTGCCGCTTATCTGGACCTGTTCCGGCGATCGGATAAGATGGGCCAAGCACGCAGGCGATGCTGAACCGAATTCATCAATGACCCAAGACAATAGCGAATCCGTCATCACGCAGTCCGACGGCGACGTCGTGGACTGGCTGACGAACCACACGCGCGACGAGCGCTTTCTCGACAATATCTTCGCGCAGATGTGCGTTCGGCTCCAGCGCGCGGGCATTCCCGTCAAGCGCGCGACGCTTCACCTCCTGATCCATCATCCGCAATGGCTTGGCGCCAGGATCCTGTGGGCCGACGGCAAGCGCGAGGCCGACATCGCGCGGGTCGACTACGACGTCAGGGAGCGCTCCGAATATATCGGCAGTCCCGCCAACGAGATTCATGACGGCGCCGCGGAGATACGCGAAAATCTCGAGCGCGATCCATCACTGGGCCGCCGGCATGCCGTCTATGACGAGATGCGCGCGCAAGGCCTGACGGACTATGTCGCCTGGCCGTTGTACCATACGCTCGGCAAGCGCCACATCGTGACCTTCGCGACCGACCGGCGCGGAGGCTTCGATGACGCGCATATCGCCGGCCTGCAGAAGCTGTTGCCGGTCCTGGCGCTGGTCAGTGAAATCCGCATGAAGAACCGGCTGGCGCGAACCCTGCTCGAAACCTATGTGGGGTCGCATGCCGGCGAGTTGATTCTGGCCGGCGCCACCAGGCGTGGCAGCGGGACCACGGTGCGCGCCGCTATTATGATCTGCGATCTCAGAGATTTCACCAAGATCTCCGACAACTGGCCGCGCGATGACGTCATCGATCTCCTGAACGGCTATTTCGATGCGGTCTCCGACCCGATTGTGCGCCATGGCGGTGAGATCCTGAAATTCATGGGCGACGGCCTGCTCGCCATCTTTCCGCTCAGCGAGCCTCAGGCCTGCGCCAACCTGCTGCATGCCGTGACGGATGCCCGCAAGGCGATGACGGCCCTGAACGAAAAGAATGGCGAAGCAGGCCGCACGCCGCTGAACTTCGGAATCGGCGTTCACGTTGGGGACGTCATGTACGGCAATATCGGCTCGCGCGCGCGGCTCGACTTCACCGTGATCGGTCCCGCCGTCAATATGGCCTCACGGCTCGAAGCGCTGACCAAGCAACTGGGACGGCCGGTGCTGCTGTCGCGCGCCTTCGCTGACCATGTCGCCGGCGCGTTTGAACTCGATCGTGTCGGCGAGCATTCCGTGCGCGGCTTCAGCGAGCCGATCGAGCTGTTTGCCTACGACGGCTGAAGCGAGTCCGCTGTCAGGTGTCGTCAGCAGCGCAACGTGAGGCATTGCGCTGCTGAGCCGCCAGACCGCGATGCCTACTTGAACGGGACCGCGTACATCAGGCCGCCCTTGCTCCAGAGCCCGTTGAGGCCGCGCTCGAGTTTCAGCGGGCTCGCCTTGCCGACATTGCGCTCGAAGATCTCGCCGTAATTGCCGCCGGCTTTGATCGCCGCCACCAGCCATTTGTTGTCGAGGCCAAGCCGCGAGCCGAGATCGCCGGAGGTGCCAAGCAGCCGCTGCACCGCGGGCGTGTTCGACTTTGCCATCTCCTCGACATTGGCTTGGGTGACGCCGAGCTCTTCGGCCTCGACCAGCCCGTAATGCAGCCAGGTGATGATGTCGCTCCAGACCTCGTCGCCGTTGCGGGTGAAGGGGCCGAGCGGCTCCTTGCTGATGGTCTGCGGCAGCACGACGTAGTCGGCCGGATTCGGCGCCGCGGTCGTGACCGCGCCGGCGAGTGCGGACGCATCCTGGGTCATGGCATCGCAGCGGCCGCCGAAGAAGGTCTGGTACATGGTGTCGACGCGGTCGAACACCAGCGGTTTCCAATCGATGCCGTTGGCGCGGCCATAGTCGCCGAGCGTGACCTCATGGGTGGTGCCCTGCGCCACGCAGACGGTGGCGCCTTTGAGGTCCTTCAAATCCTTCACGCCGAGATCCTTCTTCACGACAAAGCCCTGTCCGTCGTAGAAGTTGATGGGACCCTGCCGCAGGCCCAGCGTGACGCCGCGCAGAAAAGTCTGCGTCGAGTTGCGATAGAGCACATCGATCTCGCCCGATTGCAGCGCGGTGAATCGATTCTGCGCGGTGAGCGCGACGTAGCGCACCTTGGTGGGATCGCCGAGCACGCCGGCCGCGAGCGCACGGCAATAGTCAACGTCGAGGCCCTTGAAAGTGCCTTGTGAATCCGGCGCCGAGAACCCGGCGAAACCGGTGCTGACGCCGCAGATCAGCGTGCCACGCTGCTTCACCGTGTCGAGCGTCGCGGCCGACGCCGTTCCTGTCGATGCCGCGAGCAGGCCGGCCGCGATGATCATTTGCCTCATCATGTTCCTCTCCCCTCAGTGATTGATGTTGTCCAGCACGTTGTCGACGGCCGCGCCGAGCTTGTCGACGATCAGGTCGATCTCCTGCGCCGACGTGATGTAGGGCGGCGCGAGCAGCACGTGATCGCCCCGGACGCCATCCACGGTGCCGCCGCCGGGATAGCAGCCGAGCCCGCTGGCAAGAGCCTCCGCCTTGATCTTCTGGTGCAGCTTGAGGGCCGGATCGAACGGGGTGCGCGCCGCGCGATCGGCGACGAGCTCGATCGCCCAGAACAGGCCGCGGCCGCGAATGTCCCCGACATGGCGGTGATTGCCGAAACGCTCCGTGAGGCGTTGCTCGAGCTGACGGCCACGTTCCCTGACCTGCGCGAGCAGTCCGTCCTCGCGGATGACGTCCTGCACCGCGAGCGCGGCCGCGCAGGCGAGCGGATGCGCAAGATAAGTGTGGCCGTGCTGGAACGCGCCGGAGCCTGCGCGGATGGTGTCGATGATCCGCTTGCTTGCGAGCATCGCGCCGATCGGCTGATAGCCGCCTCCAAGGCCTTTTGCGATCGCCTGGATGTCGGGCGCGACGCCCTCCTGCTCCCACGCATGCGTGGTGCCGGTGCGGCCCATGCCGCTCATGACCTCATCGAGGATGAGCAGTGCGCCATGGCGGTCGCAGATCGCGCGCACCGCCTTGAAGTAACCCTCGGGCGCGGTCACCGCGCCTGCGGTGGCGCCGACGACAGGCTCGGCAAGGAATGCTGCGACAGTGTCGGGGCCAAGCCGCTGAAACTCGGCCTCGAGCTCGGCTGCGAGCCGCGCCACGAACTGCGCATCCGTCTCGCTCTCATGCTTCTCATGATAGGTAAAGGCCGGGCTGACATGACTGAACGCGGATGACAGCAGCGGAGCATAGGGTGCGCGCCGCCAGGCGTTGCCGCCCGCAGCGAGCGCGCCGAGCGTATTGCCGTGATAGCTCTGCCGGCGCGCGATGAAATGCTGCCGCTGCGGCTCGCCGCGCTCGATGAAATATTGCCGGGCCAGCTTGATGCTGGCTTCGACCGCCTCCGATCCGCCGCTGACGAAATAGGCGTAGGCGAGGCCGCCCGGCTCGTGGCCGACCAGCACCTCCGCGAGCGCCTCCGCAGGTTCGGACGAGAAGAAGGCCGTATGTGCGTAAGCCAGCTGAGAGGTCTGTTTCGCGATCGCCGCGATCACGCGCGGATGCTGATGACCAAGGCAGGAGACCGCCGCGCCGCCGGAGGCATCGATCACGCGCCGCCCGTCTTCGGCGATGAGATAGATGCCATCGCCGCCGATCGCCTTGGGCGGCGTCTCGCGCAGGGAACGGTGCAGGACTCGGCTGGTGCGAGCGGTCATGGCTCAACCTTTCTCGGGGACATAGGTGGCAGCCGCGGCCAGTCTCGCCTCGGTATCCTGGAGACGCTTCTTCGCAGCCGCGCCGCCGAGCGAGAACGTCACCGCGGCCAGCGACTGCGCGATCGCGATCGCGCCGGTGAGGCTGGGGAAGAAGCCGGGCGAGGCGGCGGCCTCGAACAGCAGCGTGTGGTCGGCACCTTCGGCCATCGGCGCGGTGACGACGTCAGTGATCGCGATCAACGTCGCGCCGGCGTGATAGGCGGCCTGCGCGATTCGGACGCTTGCATGCGTATAGGGCAGGAAGCCGATAACGATGACAGCCTCGCCCGATCGGAAGGCGCCGAGATCGAGATCGTCAGGCCCGGACGCGCCGACGATCTGCACCTGGTCGGGACGGAACAGCCGCAGCTCGTAATTGAGCAGCTCCGCGACGCTGCGACAACTGCGATAGCCGGCGATCCAGATCCGCTTGGCCGCGTGCAGCGTGCGGGCCGCATCCGCGATCGTCTGCGCTGAGATGCGCGGAAGGCCGGCAGCCTCTGCCTCGAGCTTGTCAGTGACGAGCATGACGTCGGCGTTTGGACCATGGCGGCGGCCTTTCGCGCGGCCGGAGAAGGGTGAGGTCTGCGACGGTCGTCGCGCCTCTGTCAGCGCCGCACGCAACTCATCCCAGCCGGAATAGCCGATCGCCTTTGCAAGCCGCGTGAACGCGGCCGGATCGGCCCCGGCTTCGGCGGCGAGATCGCGCATCGAACGGGTGGTGGCGTCGTAGTCGTTGGCGGCGACAAATCGGCCGACCTGCTGCAGGCGCTGCGGCAGCGATGGCAATGCGCTGCACAGCTCGTTCAAGGGCGAGGGTCTCGCGATCTGGGTCATGAAACAGTTGTTGCACGCATTGATATTTGGTGCAACACTTGATGTAATCAGCCGGACATCGCTGCATTTGCGAAGGATTTTGTGCTGTGACGACCGATCGCCCCAGACCGCGCCCGCGTCGCCGTTTCTTTGCCGCCTGGGGACGCCGCGAACTGCACGGCTTGTTCTGGCAGATGCTTGTGGTCGCCATCGTGGTCGGCGTCGTCGCCTTCCTCTGGTCCAACACCGTCGCCAATCTGTCGGCTCGCCGCATCACCACCGGCTTTGCCTTTCTCGGGCGCGAGGCCGGCATGCCGATCGCCGACAGCCTGATCGCCTATAGTCCAAGGGACACCTATCTCTGGGCGTTCGTGGTCGGAATTGCCAACACGCTGCGCGTCGCGGTGATCGGCATCGTGCTCGCGACCATACTTGGCACGCTGGTCGGCATCTCCAGGCTCTCCGCCAACTGGCTGTTATCGCGACTCGCTGCCGTCTATGTCGAGGTGCTGCGCGATATCCCGCTGCTGCTGCAATTGTTGTTCTGGTACGTGCTGATGCAGGCGCTGCCGGCCGCGCGGGTAGCCCTAAGACCGGTCGACGGCGTGTTTCTCTCCAATCGCGGCCTGATCCTGCCGTCGATCCCGCTCGGAGGGCCGCAGCTTTGGGTGCTCGGCACAGCCGTGCTCGGCGCTGTGCTATCCCACTTCATCCGGCGGGAGCTGATCGCGCGGCAGATGCGCGACGGCAGGCCGCGACGGATATGGCCATTTGCGGTCGGCTTCATCCTCGTGCTGCCGGCGCTGGTATCATGGCTGCTGGGCGTGCCGTGGACCATCGACTGGCCGGAACTGCATGGCTTCAACTTCACGGGCGGGCTGACGCTCGCGCCGGAATATTTCGCGCTGCTGATTGCGCTCGTGACCTACACCTCGGCCTTCATCGCGGAGATCGTGCGCAGCGGCATCCAATCCGTATCGCGCGGCCAATGGGATGCCGCCAACGCGCTCGGCCTGCGCCGCAGCTTCACCTTGCGGCAGATCGTCTTGCCGCAGGCGCTGCGCGTGATCGTGCCGCCGATGACGAGCCAGTATCTCAATCTGACCAAGAACTCCTCGCTCGCGGTCGCGATCGGCTACCAGGACGTGGTGTCGGTCGCCAATACCACGCTGAACCAGACCGGGCAGGCGATCGAGGCGATCGCGCTCATCATGGCGGTGTTCCTGGTGATCAGTCTGAGCATCAGCTTCTTCATGAACTGGTACAACGCGCGCATCGCGCTATCGGAGCGCTGATCATGACTGTTGTCACGGACGTTCCGGACTCACCGCGCGCAGCAAGGCGCCCGCGATCGGGCCCGCCCGCGCTGCGATGGATACGCGCCAATCTGTTCTCGTCGATCCCGAACGCGATCATCACGCTGGTGCTGCTGGCGGTACTTGCGAAGGCCCTGATCGGCTTCCTGCAATGGGGCATCGCGAATGCGATCTGGATCACCCATGGCAACGATTCCAGCGCGTGCAAAGCCGTGCGCGGCCTCGGCGCCTGCTGGGCCGTGATCCCTGAGAAATATCGCTTCATCCTGTTCGGCACCTATCCATTCGATGAGCAGTGGCGGCCTGCGCTTTCGGTGCTGCTGTTCATCGCGCTGTTCTATCTTTCCACCCGCCGCTCCTGGTGGCGGCGTGAGCTGGTCTATGTCTGGATCGGCGCGCTGGCCTTGATCAGCGTGCTGATGTGGGGCGGCGTGTTCGGGCTCAGCTTCGTCTCGCAGGACCGCTGGGGCGGATTGCCGGTGACATTGATCCTCGCGACCTTTGGTCTTTCCTTCGGCTTTCCGCTGGGGATCGTCGTCGCGCTCGGCCGGCGCTCGAAGCTGCCGGCGATCCGCTCGCTCTGCGTGCTCTATGTCGAGCTGATCCGCGGCGTGCCGCTGGTCAGCCTCTTGTTCATGGCAAGCGTGATGTTTCCGCTGTTCATGCCGGGCGGCTTCAACATCGACAAGCTGTTGCGGGCGCAGATCGCAATCATCCTGTTCGCCGGCGCCTATCTTGCGGAGGTGATCCGCGGTGGGCTCCAAGCAGTGCCGCGCGGGCAGCATGAAGCCGCTGATGCGCTCGGCCTGTCCTATTGGCGCAAGAACCGGCTGACCATCCTGCCGCAGGCGATCCGCCATGTGATTCCGCCGCTGGTCAACACTTTCATCGCGTTCTTTAAGGACACCAGCCTTGTCCTGATCATCGGCATTTTCGACCTGCTGACCACGGCCAAGACCGCGATCATCGATCCGGCCTGGCAGCAGTTCTCGGTCGAGGTCTATATCTTCGTGGCGATGATCTATTTCGCCTTCTGCTTCGCGATGTCGCGGTATAGTCGAAGCCTGGAGGCGCATGGCGCGGGGCGGTGATCTTCGGCTGCAGATGAAAATCGGCGTCATCTCGGACACCCACGGCCTCTTGCGCCCGGAAGCCGAACAGCGGCTCGCCGGCGTTGCGCACATTCTTCACGCCGGCGATATCGGCAAGCCGGAGATCATTGCGAGGCTTTGCCGGATCGCGCCGGTGACTGCGATCAGGGGCAATGTCGATACGGGACCGTGGGCTGAGGCTTATCCCGAGACCACGACGGTGACGCTCGGCGGCCACAAGATCTACATCCTGCACGATCTTCAGCAGCTGCAGCTCGATCCCGCATCTGCCGGCATTGACGTGGTCATTTCGGGCCACTCCCATCGCGCTGGAATCAAGACCGAGCAGGGCGTGCTCTATCTCAATCCGGGAAGCGCCGGGCCACGCCGCTTCAAGCTGCCAATCACCTTGGCGATCCTCGAGGTCACCAAGCGCGGGCTGCGGCCGACGCTTCATCATCTCAGTGCTGCGAGCGCCGCGTGAGGAGGCGGGGTATTGCCGGGGCGGTGAGATGGTCCCGGCCGGCCCCGCTCGGCCGGCGATCGCGTCGACCGATGCGGTCCACCTGATCAAAGCTTGACCTCGCTCAAGGCGCGCGTGCGTGGCCGGCGGTATTACTCAACCTCGCGTGCATGCTCAGATGGGTGACGTCATGGTCGAACAAACGAATAAATCCGTTGGGGCAGAGGCCCAGGCAGCCGGCGCAAAGACGCCTCAGGGGCGTGCCGGCAGAGTCGACGCAGCGCGCTGGTTTCGGAACGCTTTGGAAGATGATGACGTTCGTGAGGCGCTGAGGAGCGAAAGGTCATCGAGCCGGCGGAGCCGCGTACCCGTTGCTTCGGACGGGAGATAAAAACATGAAGATGCGCGTGCTTGTGGCGGCTGCCTTTGCTGGATTGGTGCCGCTAGCGCTTGCTGTGGCCCAATCTTCGCAGCAACGAATGTCGCAGGGCGAAAATCGTCCCCGTCTCGGAGAGATCATGATGGCAAAGCAATGGCGGCATATCAAACTGTGGTTCGCAGCAAAGGATCATAATTGGGCCCTTGCGGCGTATGAACTGGCCCAGATCAAGGCAAACCTCGTCGAGGCGGCGGCGCTTTATTCGGGCATCCCTGTAGGCGATATCGCAACGATGGCCGAGCCAATTCGATCGATCGAGAAAGCCGTTCAATCGAAAGATCAGGCCGGCTTCGTCAATGCCTTCAATGCACTCACGGCTGGCTGCAACGCGTGCCACCGCGACATGGGACGAGATTTCATTGAAATAAAAGTGCCTGCAGGCTCCCCCTTCGGCAATCAGGTCTTTGCACCATCGACGAAGCCTTAGATTTTGCTAATCCTACGGCAGCCGGTCCATTGCCGTTGAGCAGGATCAATGCAGGGTGGACCAAGCAGGAGCAGATTTGATGCGGCTCATCGGGGAGATCGCATCATGCGCCGCAACATCGGAATTATCGATCAAACCATTCGCGCGATTCTCGGCTTGGCATTGATTGCTCTCGCCGCACAGGACGGCATCTCGATTCCGGTCGACGTGCTCTCGATCCTCGCCGCGGCTTATCTGCTCGTGACGGCAATCGTGCTGCACTGTCCACTTTATCGCGCGCTGGGATTGAGCAGCTACGGCCAGCTGGACCGCTCCACCTAAATCGGGAGCGCGGCGGGCTGCTGCCCCAGCGCTCGGCGATCGCCTGCCGCCGAGCGCGACCGGTTTGCATTGCGGCTGTCAAGCGGTGGAACGCCCGGATTATTCACGCGCCTTCGCCGCAGCGGGTGTGGCGGAATCCTGGGTCTGCCGATCGGCCCACGCCAGGGCGACGGCGAAGATCGAAAACATGCCAACGATCGCGGCAATGACGCGCATGGTTGAGACGGGCATTTCATCATCTCCCCTTTTTTTGCGGCCCGACCGGTTTGCCCGATCTGCCCGATGCCGGCCTTGAGGAAGATCAAGCCCGCCCGGCCAAAGTCGGTGCGAGCGCCTATCGCGGCTTCGCGTCCGCGCCCAGCAAAGCGCCGGTGGCCAGATTGACGAAGTGCGTTTCCGAGCAGGCGATGCAGGAGATCGGTGCGTAGCGGTCCGCCTCGGTCGTGTCGAACGATTCCTCGGCGAGAAAGCCCTGGACCGTGTGTCCGGTTCGCGGACAGATGAAAAGAACGGTGCGGCAGGTCCGACACGTCTGCTGATCAGTCATTTTTCGATCCCCGATGCGGCGTGGAAGGAGGGACCACATTGGCATCCCGGTCGGGTAGGCCAGCTATCCGGCGGAGCTTGCAGCCGCACTTGGATCGAAGGCCGGCTGCTACGGACGATGGCTTCGCCGCCGCTGGGTGGTGCAGACCGCCCCAAAGCCGAGCAGCGCAATCATCAGAAGAATAGCGACAAAGGTTTGCACGATATCGAAGTTCAAGCTGTCACGCGCAACCAGCAGCGCCGCGATCGGCGCTGCAATGATGGAGAAGAGCCGGACGAGCCAGGCCACGGAGCATTCTCCCGATCTGCTCAACTGGCCGCCTTCATGTCTTCAGGCGAGTCGAAATAGAAGCCGGAGTAGCTATCGACCAGGCACAGGTGATCATGCACCTCGGTGACGCCGGCGGTGTTCTCCGCGGCGACGATGGCGGCCTGGCGCGACTCGTCGGTGGTAATGATCCCGTGCAGGTGAACCAGGCCACTGCGCACGGTGACCTCAAATCCAATCGGCCGCCAGTCAGTCGCGTTGACCTGCCGCAGGATCCGATCGCGGATGTGGTCGTCATCCGCCGTCGGATCGGGGATTTCGCGCGCCATGCTGGCGACAGCCTGCAGCAGGTTGGTCCGGGTCACGATGCCGACCAGAGCCTTCCCGTTCATAACGGGCAGGCGCTTGATGTCGTGTTTCTCCATCAGCCCGACCAGCTCTTCGAGCGGCGTTTCCTCCACGACCGTGATCGGGCCTGCCGTCATGACGTCCTCGATCTTGCGTCCCCGCTCGCGAATGAAATCCGCCGCGGCGCGGCCAGGTCCGACCAAGAATTGCAGCCAGGCCGGTCGCTTGCGTCCGGTTCCGATTTCACTGCGGCGCAGGAAATCACTTTGCGAGACCATGCCGACCAGCGTGCCGTTGTCCTCTACGACAGGCAGGCCGCTGATCTTGTTCAGGAGCATGATCCTGGCGGCGTCCTCGATGGACGTGTGTGGGGTCACGCTGATGACGTTCTTCGTCATGATCTGGTGGGCGCGCATGGGAAGCCTCCAAGTTTGCGAAATCAAGGATAGCGCGTCGGGGGGCATTGCGCCTTGACCTGCCTCAACGGCGCCGAGCTCTCATTCCAGCGTCTTCAGGAAAGCGATGAAGTCAGCGACCTGATCGGCATCGAAGCGGAATTCCGGCATGGTGGGGTGGCCGGTGACGATCCCTTCGGCGAGCGATTCCTGCAGCATCCCTACGGGATAGCGCTCGTGCAGGGTGCGGAATGGCGGTGCGATGCGGAGCGGGCTCGGGCTCACCTTGTCGGTTGCGTGACATTTTGCGCAGTAGAGCAGAGCCAGCCGTTTGCCTTGTTCGGGATTGGCCGCGGCCAGCGGATTGACACTGGCGAGGCCGACCAGAACGGATAGCACTGCCACGCGAATAGCGTTGGACATTTTACTCTCCCATCTCAATTCGAATTCGATGTCACTGCGGCTCGGAAGCGCAGCAGCGACAGCACCAGGAAAAGCGCGCCGATGCCGGCTACCGCGAGGAACTGCGGCCAGACCACGTCCATTCCGGCGCCGCGATAGAGGATCGATTGCGCAAACGAGACGAAATGCGTGGACGGAGAGGCCTGCATCGCAGTGGCAAGAAAGGGCGGCATGCTCTCCAGCGGAGTCGCGCTCCCCGACAGCAGGTTCATCGGCAAGGCGACCGGCATATAGATCAGCCCGAGTTGCGGCATTGAGCGCGCGACCGTTCCGAGGAAGAGGCCGATCGAGGTTGCGAAGAACAGGTACAGCACAGTGCCGAACAGGAAGAGCGGGATCGATCCACTGATCGGAATGCCAAGCAGCGCGCGGACCACGACATAGAGCGACAGGCCGGTTGCGACCGCAATGACAAACCCGTTCGCCCAGATCTTCGACATGGCGATCTCGAACGGGCTGAGCGGCATCGCCAGGAGATGCTCCATGGGTGCCGTGCTCTCGCTCCCGCACCAGCGCCGCGCCGGCCAGGATGATCGCGAGCATTGTGACATTGTTGATGATGCCCATGACGCTCGCGAACCAGGATGTCGTGACATTTGGGTTGAACGCGACGCGAACCGCGAGATTCACCGGGGACAGCGGCGTGCCCTCTGCCTTCGACAGGAAGCTGGAGATCTCGGTATCGATGATCTGCTGGGCATAGCCGGAGCCCAGGCCGGCCTGGACCATGGCTGTCGCATCGACATTGACCTGCAGTCCTGCCTGGCGGCCGGTCAGGATGTCCTGTTCGAAATTCGGGGGGATGTCGATGACGAACGTGTAGCTGCCGTTGTTCATCAGCGGCTCGATCTCGGCCTGCGAGATCAGCACCGGCGGCTTGAAATAGGGCAGCAGAAACGCATGCGTGATCCGACGCGAGAGCTCCGAATGATCCTCGTCCACGATCGCGATCGAGGCGTGATAGAGCTCCTGTGAGTTGCTATGCGCCTGGCTGATCACGGTGAGCGAGAACGAGTAGATCACGAAGCCGAGCAGCACGAAATCGCTGAAGAAGCTGCGCAGCTCCTTGGTTCCGAGCCAGAAGATGTTGGATAGCGAACGCATCGATCTCAACGCTCCTGCCTGCGCAGGCAGGCCAGGCTCGCCAGCGTCAGCACCGGAATGAACACCGCAAGCGCCAGCATGCTCCTGTCGAGGTCGGCGAAACCGAGCCCCTTGGTGAAGGCGCCGACGCTGATCGGCCGGTAGTAAGTCATCGGAAAGCACAGGCCCATGATCTGCGCCGAGCCCGACAGGGACGATACGGGCACCCTCATGCCGGAAAATTCCGAGGCCGGCTTGCCGAGCAGAAATTCCAGCCGCGTGACCGGCGTCACGTACAGGTTCGTGATCGAGCCAAGTTCTTTCTCGCGCACCACCGCCAGTGCCATCAGGATCGCCGGAAACAATGCAAGCATCATCGCGAGCGTCGACGGCACCATAGCGTAGATGCTGTCAAAACTCTGGTTGTATTTAAAGCGAACCTCGATGTTGGCGGGGCTCGAAGCCATGGACTTTGTCGTCCTCACCGCCGGGTCGGCCAGGTAGGCCTGATGCATGCCCTGGAGATAGCCGCGGATCGTCTCGGCCCGGAACGGCATGGCACCGTCAATCCACGCCGATACCCAGGCCGGCCGCCCTCTCTTGATATCGATGCCGAACCCGGGCGGGATTTCGATGCTGGCCTGGATGTCCCTGTTTTTCATGCGCCGATCGAGATCGGCATAGCCGGCGAGAGCAGGTCTTTCGACGAAGTAGGGCGAACCCCTGAGCTCCTCCAGATAGGCACGGCTTTCAGGCGTCTGGTCGCGGTCGAGCGCCGCAAAGCTCAGATTGTTGACGTCCGTGGAGATGCCGAGGCCGAACACCACCATCAGGAACGCGGTGCCGAACAGCGCGAACATGATGCGGAGCGGATCGCGGACGAGTTCGAGGCTCTCGCGAACAGTGTAGGCGAAGAGCCGGCGAAAGCTGAACAGCGGATGATCGCGATTGTTCGAGCGCGCCGGAATATTGCGGCGGTCCGGTGCAGCTGCGTCGGTTGAGGTCCTCGTGGCGGATGCTTCCTCGAGGAAGCAGATGAATGCCTCTTCCAGGCTGCCTGCGGACTTCGCCTGGATCAGTCGCTCCGGCGTATCGGTGGCGAGCACATGCCCTTCATGCATCAGCGACAGGCGATCGCAACGCGCCGCCTCGTTCATGAAATGCGTGGAGACGAAGATCGTCATCTCCTGATCGCGCGACAGGTCGATCAGGAGCTGCCAGAACTGGTCGCGTGCGAGTGGATCGACGCCCGACGTGGGCTCGTCCAGGATCAGAAGATCGGGTTTGTGGACGATGGCGACCGCGAGTGACAGCCGCTGCCGGATGCCGAGCGGCAGCGAAGACGCGAGGCTGTCCAGGTGATCGGCGAGATCGCATTTGTCGATCAGCTCCGCAATCTGATGTTCGGCGACAGCGGACGGCAACCGAAACAGCTTGGCGTGCAGCGAGAGGTTCTGTCGAACAGTGAGCTCGCCGTAGAGCGAGAAGGATTGCGACATGTAGCCGACGCGACGCCGTGAAGCGAGATTTCCGGCCTGCAGGCTCTCTCCGAAGATCAGCGCTTCGCCCTCGGTCGGCGGCAACAGGCCGGTCAGCATTTTCATGGTGGTGGTCTTGCCCGATCCGTTCGAGCCGACGAACCCGAAGATCTCGCCCCGTGTGATCGCAAAGCTGACGCGGTCGACCGCAACGAAATCGCCGAACCGGCAGGTCAGGTTTTTGGCGACGATGACAGTCTTGCTCTCCTCGCTGATTTCGGGCCGCGCCGGCGTCGGCTGCTGCCGCATGCGCTGCTGCTCGGGCAGCAGTGCAACGAACGCGGCCTCGATCGAGGATGTGCCGGTCTGGCGCTTCAGGTCCGTGGGCGAACCGGCAGCGAGCACGCGGCCTGCATTCATGGCAATCAGCCAGTCAAAGCGTTCCGCTTCCTCCATATAGGCGGTGGCGACGAATACGCTCATTGCCGACGCGCTGCGCGATCGCAGGCGATCGATCAGATCCCAGAACTGCCGACGCGACAGCGGATCGACGCCAGTGGTCGGCTCGTCCAGGATCAGCAGGTCAGGATCGTGGATCAGTGAGCAGCAGAGACCGAGTTTCTGGCGCATGCCGCCGGACAGCTTTCTGGCTGGCCGGTTGGCAAATTCCGCAAGCGCCGTGCTCTCCAGGAGCTCCTCGATCCGCCAGTCCCGCTCCTTGCGCGACTGGCCGAACAGCCTGGCGAAGAACTCGATGTTCTCGCGAACGCTGAGGTCCGGGTAGAGATTCTTGCCCAGCCCCTGCGGCATGTAAGCAATCCGCGGGCAGATCGAGGCGCGGGCGCCGGCGTCCGAAATGTCCACGTTCAGCACGCTCGCCTGTCCCTGCTGGACGGCGCGTGCGCCCGCCAGGATCGCAAGCAGAGAGGACTTGCCGACGCCGTCGGGACCGATCAGCCCGACCAGGCAGCCGGAGGGAAATTCGACCGACACATGGTCGAGGGCGGTTACCTTGCCGTAGCACTGCGTGACACCGGTGACGATCGCGGCCGCATGCGCATCTTCGCTCATGGCGAACCTTGCAGGTCTTTTGGCCAAGCCGCCGTCGGGTCCCAGCGGATATAGGTCAGGCCCGGCAATCCGCTTCGGATGGCGTCGCTATGTGCACGCAGCCGCTCTTCGTCGATGCGGACCCTGATCCTGAACATCAGCTTGTCGCGCTCGGTCCGAGTCTCGACCGTTTTCGGCGTGAACTGGGATTGGCTTGCGATGAAAGCGACCTTGGCCGGGATCGGATGACCGGGATAGGCGTCAAGCACGATGCGCGCATCCGCGCCGACCTGCACCTTGCCGGCTTCCTGCGTCGGCAGATAGACATCCATGTAGACGTAGCTGAAGTCCAGCATGGTGAAGACCTTGCCGCCGGCCGGCAGCACCTCGCCGACGTTCGTGAGCCTATACTGGATGCGCCCCATTTTCGGCGCGACCAGCGTGTTGTCGGCGATCTGCACCCGATAGAAGCCCGCATCATGCTCGGCCGCGTCAAGCGCGTGCAGAGCCTGCGAGATGCGTTCCTGCGCGGCGTTCAGGCCGGCGCTGGCCGCGTCGAGCGCCTGCTTTCGTTGATCTGCGATCTCTTGCGTCGTCCAACCATTCTTCAGCAGGCTGTTGCTGCGGTCCATCTCCTGCTGAGCAAGAAGCTTCTGCGCCTGTTGCTGTGCGAGGTTCGCCTTGGCTTCGTCGACCGCATGTTGGGCCTGCCGGCCTTGCGCCTCCGACTTTGCGAGCGACTCCTGCAGGTCGCGCGTGTCGATCCGGGCGACGATCTGCCCGTGCACGACCATGTCGCCGATATCGGCGAGCAGTTCCGAGACACGCCCCGCATATTTGGCGGCAATATCTATCTCGTCCGTCTCGACGCGACCGTTGCCGAAGCTGATGCCAAGCGGCAAGGGTGGATGTGCCCACTTCCACCAGCCATATCCGCCGCCGGCGCCCGCCAGCAGGACAAGGGCGAGTGGAATGGCAACGCGCCAAGTCCTCCGCGCGGCGCTCTTTGGCGGCGCCGCGATCGGCACGGGCAGATTTTCTTGTCGCAGCGCGACCACATTGCTCGATTCGCGCTGGTCGGCTCGACGCGCCCGATCCAACAACTCGTCGCCCTGGTTTGCCATGGGACTGCCTCGTTGCATCGTCAGTGCGACATCAGGGTCGGCACCGTCATGCTGCGGAACATCTCGCGGGTGACGCCGCCAAGGATCGTTTCCTGCAGGCGCGAATGGCCGTAGCCGCCCATCACCAACAGATCGAGGTCCTCGTCGGCAGCGAGCGACAGAATGGCTGATTGAATATTTGCTCGGTCGACGTCGAGAGAGATTGCCTTGCTTGGCAATCCGACGCGGGCAAGATAATCGCCCAGCCGCTGCTGCGAAGCCTCCTCCGGAACGGTGCCGCTTTCGTTCATGGAGATCGTCGTCAGCGCGTCTGCCTGATAGAGGAACGGCATGGCGTCCCGCAATGCCCGCGCCGCGGCCCGGCTGCCGTCCCAGCAGATGCCGACGCGCGCCGCACAGAAGGCGCCGTGAAATGTGTAGGGGATGACGAGGACGGGGCCGCCGCTCCGAAGCAGGAGCTCTTGCGGGATCCGATTGTCGAAGGTGCCATGCTTCGACTCGGGCTGCGACACGACGGTCAGGCCGTGCACGCGAGCCATCGGTCCGAGCATCGAAGCGACCTCGGCAAACGTGCCCGTGACTGGCCGGCAACGGAAAGAAATGCCGGCGCCCTTGGCCTCGACCGAGAAAGCGTTCAATGCCACGTTGGCGCGTTCCATGGCAAGCTCATGGTCGGCTTCGTAGATCGTCGGGGCGGCTGCGCTTGCATCGATGCCGACCGGGCAGACCGAATAGGTTTCTTCATAGCCTGCGGCGACCGCGTCGACGTGAGCATCGCAGGAGAGCGCGAGCGATACCGAGGCGTCTATTGCCGCTCGGGCGGGCCGCTCCGTCGGAACATGAACCAGAAGATTCCTATACATGATCGCTCTCCGTGCAGGCTCGGTCCGGAGAAAACCACGCAATGGCCGCCAGAGCCTTGACCCACGTCAATCGAGCCGTCCGGCTTCCGCTATCCGTCTCTAGCTTCGGTGGGAAGGGCAGCGCGAAAGGGCGACGTGTTTGGCGATTTCGGCCGCAGCCAGGTAGGCCACCGTAATGGCGATGATTGTTCCGATCAGCGGGGTAGAAAGCGCGGCAAACCCGAACAGCGGAGCGACGGGACCGAGCGCGATGAACACGCTCATCGCCAGCGCACCGAGCGACGTCGTAACCAGAATGCGGTGCGGAGGGCGCGCGCGCCAGGGAAGCCGACGCGAGCGGATCAGAAAGATCACAAGGATTTGCGTGGTGATGGACTCGATGAACCATCCGGCCTGGAAGTGCGATGCATCCGCGTCGAAGGCCTTTAGCAGCACCGCGAACGTGATGGCGTCGAACAGCGAGGAGACAGCTCCCATGATGACCGTGAAGCGCAGGATGTCGTGCATGTTCCAGGCTTGCGGACGGGCGACATCTTCAGTGTCGACTTCGTCGAAAGGAATGCCGATCTCTGAAAGATCATAAAGCAGATTGTTGAGAAGGATCTGCAGGGGCAATAGCGGCAGGAAGGGAAGCACGATCGAAGCCAAGGCCATCGAAAGCATGTTGCCGAAGTTTGAGCTCGTTCCCATGCGGACGTATTTGAGAATGTTGCCGAAGGTTCGCCGTCCCTCGCTGACACCTGCTGCGAGCACGGATAGATCGGGCGCCAGCAGGATCATGTCGGCTGCAGCGCGCGCCACCTCGGTCGCGCCGGTGACCGAGATGCCGACATGGGCGGCGTGCAGCGCCGGTGCGTCGTTGACGCCATCCCCCATGCAGCCGACCACATGATTGCGCTTCTGCAGCGCCAGGATGATGCGCCGCTTTTGATCCGGATCGACCCGCGCGAACAGATCGACCTCGCTCACGCGCGCCGCCAAGGCGATGTCGGAGAGCTCCTCGATGTCTGCGCCGGTCAGGATTCGCGATGTCGGCAGGCCGACGGAGCCGGCAATATGCGCGACCACGGCGGCGTGATCGCCCGAGATGATCTTGGTCTTCACGCCGAGCGAGGTCAGGCCGCGCAGCGCCTCCGCGGCATCTGTTTTCGGGGGATCGGCGAAGACACAGAAGCCGACCAGCGTGAGCTCGGCCTCGTCCGCGATCTTGACGCTCGTTTGCGCCGGCGGCATCGATTTGACGGCAATGGCAAGCAGGCGGAATCCCTGCCGTGAATAGCTGTCCTGGATCGCGGCGAGTCGATCGCGCCACGCCTGATCGAGCGGATCAGCGCGTCCGTTGGACTCGACGGCGACAGCGCGAGCCAGGATCGACTCCGGCGCGCCCTTCACGATGAGCCATTTTTGGCTTTCGTGCGCCACCAGCACCGAGAGGCAGCGCCGCTCGAAATCGAACGGCACCTCGGCGATGCGGGTCCAATCGCTCGCCGGACCGGGTCCGGCCATTAGGATCGCATCATCGAGCGGGCTGCGGACGCCGGCCTGAAAAGTGCTGTTGACACGGGCCAGGCTGAGAACGCGTTCGCTGTGATGCCCTTCCGGATCGACATGGGCCGCAAGCGTGATCTTCGCTTCCGTGAGCGTGCCCGTCTTGTCCACGCACAGCGTGTCCATGGCGCCGAGGTCGTGGATCGCGGACAACCGCTTCACGATGACCTTACGCGCCGCCATTCGTTGAGCGCCGCGCGCCAGCGTGACCGTCATGACCATCGGCAGCAGTTCGGGCGTCAGGCCGACCGCAAGCGCGACCGCGAACAGAAACGACTCCATCGCCGGCCTGTGTGCGGCGAGATGGGCCAGCAGAACGAAGAGGGTGAGGAACAGCGTCAGGCGCAGGATCAGCAGGCCCAGCCGCCTGGCGCCCTCTTCCAGTGCGGTTGGCGGCATGTTGGCGGCGAGCGCGGAGGCGATCGCGCCGAAGCGTGTATGGGCGTCGGTCGTCACGATCAGCATCGTGCCGCTGCCACCGACCACGCTGGTGCCGGCGAACAGGGCGTTGCTCGCCTCGGCAGGCGAGGTTGCGGAGCAGGGCGCAGCGCTCTTGAGGGCCGGAAACGGCTCGCCCGTCATCAGCGCCTCGTTGACCTGCAATTCGGCGGCTTCGAGCACGACTCCATCGGCAGGCACCAGGTCTCCGGTGCGCAATCGCACGATGTCGCCAGGCACGAGCGCCAGCGTGCGTACCTCCGCGAGCCTGCCGTCCCGCAATGCGTCAGCCTCGATGGCAACCGACTCCTGCAAGGCCGCGGCTGTCAGCTCGGCGCGGTGCTCCTGGACGATGTCGAGCGTCAACGACATCGTGACCACGGTGACAATGATGACGAAGCTGCCGAGATCTCCGCTGATGCCGGAGACGGCCGCGGCGATCACCAGCATCGCAACAAGCGGATTGAGAATGCGGTGCAGGAGCTTGCGGAAAATCGAGCGGCTCTCGGAAGCCTCCATCCGGTTTAGTCCAAACAGTCCCAGCCGCCGCTCCGCCTCCGTGCTCGACAACCCATTCAGGACGGCATCGAGAGCCGAGAGAAGCGACTGCGGCGACCGGCGCCAGAAGTCGGCAGTCAGGGCACCGGCAGTCGCTCGGAGATCGGCCATGGAGTCGCTCGTGAGGGGAGGTGGCTCGGTCCAGCAGCGGTAAGCCAAAACTTGCACAGCCGTTTGACGCAGCTCAATGGTCCGGGGCGGCGGGGCGCTACTGTCCGCTCTGACAATCGCTTGAAACCAGCGGCCATACTGAAGCGAATGTCGGAGCCAGCGCACTCGGCTGGAGCAGGAGGAGAATGCCATGCCGACTTCCGCATCGACACCTCGCGTGCCTATGCTCGTGCCTCGGTTGGACGAGCCGTCGTCTCCTCTTCCACCTCCCGCACCAGCACGCCCCGAGCCCGGTCATTCTGCCGCCTACAATGTGATCGACCGGTCATTCCATGCTGCCCTGGCGCGCTGGACTGGCGGCCTGTCCCCGGCGGCGGTCGCGCTTGCATTCGCTGACTGGCAGCTTCACCTCATGGCGGCGCCGGGGAAACAGCTTGCGCTGGCCGCCGAAGCGTTCACGCATGCGCTTCAATTCGCCGAAGCGTGCGTGCCGAGGCATCCAGGCTTCGAACCATGGAGCCTGATCAAGCCGGCGGCCCAGGACCATCGCTTTGTTGAAGCGGATTGGGAGCTACCCGCCTTCAACATACTGGCGCAATGGTTCCTGCTAATCGAGCAATGGCTGCACTCCGCGAGCACCGATGTCAGCGGTCTGTCACGCCCCAATTCGGCGGTCGTCGATTTCACGTTGCGCCAGCTGCTCGACACCGTGGCGCCATCGAACTTTCTGACAAATCCGGAAGTTCTGCGCGCCGTCATAGAAAGCGGCGGCGGCAATTTCATCTCCGGCCTGCACAACTGGTTCGAGGACTTGACGACGCTCGCGACCAGGGGCGGCTGAACAGCGAAAGCAATTTCGTGGTCGGCAAGGACGTCGCCGTGACTAAGGGCAAGATCGTCTATCGCAATGATCTGATCGAGCTCATTCAATATGCGCCTGCAACTCCGGTGGTCCATCCCGAACCGGTCCTTATCGTGCCTGCATGGATCATGAAGTACTATATCCTCGATCTCTCGCCGCACAATTCGATGGTGCGCTTCCTGGTCGAGAATGGCTTTACCGTCTTCATGATCTCCTGGAAGAATCCGACATCCGACGACCGCGAGCTCGGCCTGGAGGACTATCGGCGACTGGGAGTCGACGCCGCTATTGCGGCCATCAATGAAATCGTGCCCGGCCGATCGATCCATGCTACGGGCTACTGTCTCGGCGGCACATTGCTGTCGATCGCAGCCGCACAATTGAGCCGCGTGCGCCCTGATTGCCTTCGCACGGTGACGCTGCTCGCCGCCCAAACCGACTTCACCGAGGCGGGCGAGTTGACGTTGTTCATCAATGAGAGTCAGGTCACGTTTCTCGAGGACATGATGTGGAAACGCGGTGTGCTCGACACGACGCAGATGGCAGGCGCCTTCCAGTTGCTCAGGTCGAACGATCTGATCTGGTCGCGCATGGTGCGGGATTATTTGATGGGTGCGCGCGAGCCGCTCAGCGATCTCATGTCATGGAACGCGGACGCCACGCGCATGCCATACCGCATGCAGTCGGACTATCTGCGGCAATTGTTCTTGAATAACGATCTTGCGGAAGGCCGTTACACGGCCGAAGGGAAGCCGGTCGCGCTATCCGACCTGCGTGCGCCGATGTTTGTCGTCGGCACCGCGCGCGATCACGTCGCGCCGTGGAAATCGACCTACAAGATCCACTTCCTGGCCGATGCCGATGTTACCTTTGTCCTGGCGAGCGGAGGACATAATGCCGGCATCGTTGCTGCGCCCGATGAAGAGGGACGTAGCTACCGGGCCCTCGCCAGAAAAGCTCACGACCCTTATATCGGTCCGGACGAGTGGCTCAAGCGAGCGCCGGAGCAGCAGGGATCGTGGTGGCCCGAGTGGACCCGCTTCCTGGCAGCGCATTCGGGCCCGCCTGTGGTGCCTCCATCAGCCGGCGGATCTCGACAGAGCGGGGCAGCGCAGGCGGACGCGCCGGGCTCCTACGTTCTGCAGCGATGATCTCTCATTGTGATCGAGATGTTTTGGCCGAGCGAGGTCGCCAGAGATACGCCGCCAGCACGATCGAAAAGACGACCGCGAGTTCGGCCGATATCCAGGCAGTGGCCGTGATCAGGAACGCGGCCTGGCGGTGCCATGACACGATGCCCGTCTCGCGCACGGCGTCCGGGACAACGTCCGGAAACATCAATTGGGCCGATACGAACAAGCTGGCGGCCAGGGCAGCGCATGCGATGATGATGAAGATCAGCTTTCTGCTCATCGGCTAGCTCCATGATTGCTGTCGAGCCTGCCATGGAGCCCGGGGCGAGACTATTCCGTATCTTTCCTTAAACACGCGTCCGGACGGGTCCGGTCACCAAGCAGATGAGCGGCGCTTCGCTGCAGCGTTTCGTCTGTCGATCCCGACGCGTCGATCAGCGGCCAGCCGACTTGTCCGAGCGCATAGTGTTCCTGCTGAGCGGCGACATCGCGCGTGGCATCGGAAGCGTCGCCGCGGCGGGAGGCTATGCGGGACAAGCGGATGGCCAGATCTGCGGTCAGAAAGACCGGGCGGAACGTGGCGGGCCAGTCGCGGGCCTCTCGATCGAGCGCATCACGCTCTGCTTCACGCAGGAATGCTGCGTCGAGGATTGCAGAAAACCCCTGTTTCGTGATCTGACGTCCGCGCTCGAACATCGTCCGGTAGACGCGTTGGGTGACGTCTGCCTGGTAAGCTTCCTTGGGCAGCGCGGTCAGCGGATCGACGCCGAACAGCTCTTTGCGGATGACGTCGCTGCGAATGATGATGGCGCCCGGCGCCGGCTGCAACAAGCCGGCAATGTCGCGCGCCAAGGCGCTCTTGCCTGTCCCGGACATTCCCCCGATCGCGACGATCGAGGGCCGCGACGGCGTGATCAGCCGCAGCGCCAGCTCGAAATAGGATTTCGCCTCGGTTGCTACCGTAACGTCGGTGGCCTGCTCGCATTTCGTGAATAGCACGTGAGCGCGGATCGCCGCCCGGATCGAGAGAAACAACGACAACAGCCGCATCGCATCGCTGTGATCGCGCCAATTTGGCTCCAGGTAGCGGTTCAGCAGACGGTTCGCTGCGCGATGCGATCCGAAATGGATCAGGTCCATGAGCGGGAAAGCGAGATCATAGAGCACGTCCGTGGTCGCTATCGCAGGATCGAACTCGATCGCGTCGAACAGCACTGGTTGCTCGCCGATCAGGACGACATTGCCGAGATGCGCATCGCCGTGGCAGCGCCGCACCCATCCTGCCGCGGCGCGCTGTCGCAAAGTGGGCTGGCACTCTGCCAGCCATTGCTGGCTCAGGGCGTGCAGCCGCTCGACCGTATCGCTTTCGAGCGACGACTGGGTACGAAACTTCTCGGTGTTGCGATCGATCAGAGTGGCGATGGAGGCGAGCCATGCAGCGCCGTCGGACGTCTCTGCCGCCTTGTGTGAACTGCGAAGCACATCGGCGAGCGCCTCACCGAGCTCCGGCGTGACGGCGCCACGGGCGGCGAGATGGTCGAGAGTCCTGCTTTCATCAAAGCGCGCCATCTCGACGGCCCATTCGATCGCAGGTCCGGTGCCATCGATCTCCAGCCCTTGCGCACCCCTGGTGATCGGAACGACGCGCCGGTAGATCTGGGGGGCATAGCGCCTGTTGACCACGAGCTCGTCCTGGCAGGCCTGCCTGCGCTTGGCGAGCGACGAATAGTCGAGAAAGGGCAGACGGACAGCACGCTTGATCTTCAGGACACGATCCGGCTCGAGAAAAACCACAGAAATATGAGTATCCACCCGCTTCGCGACGCCGTGACGGACGCGCTCATCCATGAAGGCAAGCACCGCACCTTGATCGGCCTCGCGATCATCGATCCGTCCCGGTCTGATCATGGCCGGAGCACCGCCGCGCCCACCAGCCGGCCCTCACGCAGCCGCGCCAGCGCTTCGTTCGCCTGATCGAGCGGAAACACAGTGGTGTGGGTCTGGATGTTGGTCCGGGATACAGTGTTGAGGAAATCGATGCCGTCCCGGCGAGTCAGATTGGCAACGGAGAGGATCTGTCGCTCGCCCCAGAGAATGCTGTAGGGGAAGGCGGGAATGTCCGACATATGGATGCCGGCGCAGACCACCCGGCCCCCCTTGCGCACCGCGCGCAAGGCCAGCGGCACCAGCGCTCCGACCGGCGCGTAGATGATCGCGGCATCGAGCTCGACCGGCGGCCGATCTTCCGATGCGCCGGCCCATTCCGCACCCAAAGAGCGAGCAAGCGACTGAGCCTGCTCGTCGCCTTTGCGGGTAAACGCATAGATCGATCGCCCTTGCCACCGGGCGACCTGCGCGACGATGTGTCCAGCAGCGCCAAATCCGTAGATGCCGAGATGCTTGCCCTCGCCCGCCATGACCAGCGACCGCCAGCCGATCAGCCCTGCGCAAAGCAGCGGCGCCAGCGCCGCGTCGTCGCCATGCTCGCCGAGCGGGAAGCAGTATCTGGCGTCAGCAACGATGTGACTGGCGAAACCGCCGTCGCGCGTATAGCCGGTGAATTGTGGCCGGTCGCAGAGATTCTCCTTGTCCATGCGGCAGTAAGGGCACACGCCGCAGGTCGAGCCAAGCCAGGGAATGCCAATGCGGGTTCCCAATGACGGCTCTGTGACGCCCGAACCCAGCTCGTCGACGCGGCCGACAACCTCGTGACCGGGGATGATCGGATAATGCAGATCGGGCAGCTCGCCGTCGACGACATGCAGATCGGTCCGGCAGACGCCACATGCGCCGATCTTGACCCGAACTTCACCCGGTCCCGGAACCGGATCAGGCCGCTCTTGAAACACAAGAGGCGCGCCGCGCGCTGCGAGCACCATGGCGTACATGACAAGTCACCCGATTATGCCCTCGCTTATGCTCCGCCAGATATTCATTCCCTGGGTTGATCCTGGTCAACCTTCATTTCCGCGCCCTGCATAAGGATACACTTGAGAAGTTGATCCCGTCGCTTCGCAAATGAGGCGGTGCGCTCGGACGCGGAGAATGGTCATGTATGAATTTCTCGAGGAAACCGTCGCGAGCAACATGGTGAGCAGGGTGAGGAGTGTGACGCCGCATACCACCGTCGCGGATCTCTATCGCCTGTTTGCCGTCGATGGTTTCAATGCCTACCCGGTGGTCAGGGACGGCCTGTTGATCGGCGTCGTATCGAAGACGGATGCGTTGAAGGTCTTTGCATTCACACAGGCGCAGCTGCTTCCGCATTATGCGGACGGCATGGCCGCGACCGTCGAGCAGATCATGTCGAGCGATGTTGTCACCGTCGATCCGGCAACCAGACTGCAGCGTGTGCTGCAGCTCATGGTGGAGCATCGTATCAGAAGCATTCCGGTCGTCGATGAGCAGCGAAAGCTGCTCGGCATCATTGCGCGCGAGGATGTCATGCGTGCGATGGAACGATCCGCCGTGCGTCAGTTTCCGGGCGCGCTTCCCTTCGAGGATGCGTAGTGTCGACGTTCGGCCTGGAGCGGACGCTGATGCCGCGCAGCATTGCGGTCGTCGGAGCCAGCCCGCGCGCATCGTCGCTTGGCAAATTCATCAGGCGCAATCTGGAGAAGGCCGGCTTTGCCGGCGAGGTCGGCATCGTCAATCCCAACTACGCGTCGATCGACGGCGAGCCGGTGCACCCCGATATCGCATCGCTGCCGTTCGTGCCTGATCTGGTCGTGATCACCGCGCCGGCTGCCGCAATCCCTGATATCATCGCGCAGGCCGGCGCGCGCGGAGCCGCGGGAGCCGTCATCATCTCGTCCGGCCTCGGTCACGGCGAGGGATCCATTGCCGCCGCCGTCCTGGATGCCGCCCGCGCGCATGGTGTTCGTATCATCGGGCCAAACTGCCTCGGCATCATGTTCCCCGCGCTGGGGCTGAATGCCAGCTTTGCCGCCCGCCATCCCGCCCTCGGTTCGCTGGCGCTGATCGCGCAATCGGGTGCGATTGCGGCCGCAATGGTTGATTGGGGCGCGGAAAAATCCATCGGCTTCTCCGGTGTCGTTTCGGTCGGCGACCAGCTCGATGTCGATGTTGCAGATCTTCTGGATTATTTCGCGCTTGATCACCGGACGCGCGCGATTCTCCTTTATGTCGAGTCCGTCAAGGACGCTCGCAAGTTCATGTCCGCCGCCCGGGCCGCGGCGCGCGTCAAGCCGGTCGTGGTCGTCAAATCCGGGCGGATGCCGCAGGGCGCGAAGGCCGCGGCCACGCACACCGGCGCCCTGGCGGGATCGGATGCAGTCTATGATGCGGCGTTCCGGCGGGCAGGGCTGCTACGCGTTTTCGATCTGCGCGAGTTGTTTGACTGCGCCGAACTGCTCGGCCGGCCCGGCTGCCCGCCCCGCGGCAGGAATCTGGCGATTCTGACAAACGGCGGCGGGCTCGGAATCCTTGCCGTCGATCGCCTTGCGGAACTCGGCGGCAGGGCGGCTGCGCTCCGCAATGAGGTGACCGCGCGGCTCGATGCCGTGTTGCCGCCGATCTGGTCGCGGACCAACCCGATCGACATTGCCGGTGATGCCGACCAGATACGTTATGTCGCGGCTCTCGACATCCTGCTCGGCGACCGCGACAGCGATGCGATCCTGGTGATGAACGTGGAGACGGCGGTCGCGCCGGCGACAGACATTGCCGAAGCCGTTGCCGGCCGCGTGAGCGAGCATCGCGAACGCAACGGGCTGCTGAGCAAGCCCGTGCTGGCCACCTGGGCGGGAACCGACCGGACCGTGGCGCCGATCTTCGACAAGGCGCAGATTCCTCACTTTCAGACCGAGGACGATGCGGTGCGGGCCTTCACCTATCTGGTGCGGCACCGCGAAGCGACGGACGCATTGATGGCGACCCCCTTGAATGTGTCATCCTTGTTCACGCCGGCCGTTGGTGCAGCCAGAAAGATCGTTCAGGGCGCATTGAAGGACAATCGGGCCTGGCTCGATCCGATCGAAATCGCCGGCTTGTTTACGGCCTATTCGATTCCGATCGTGCCCACATTGGCTGCGCGCAACGCCGAGGATGCTGTCGCAAGGGCAGAGCCGTTCCTCGCCCAGGGCCAAGACGTTGCGGTGAAAATCCTCTCCCGCGATATTTCTCATAAGTCGGATGTCGGCGGCGTCATGCTTGGCCTTGCCACCAGGGATGAGGTTCGTGCTGCCGCCAGAGCGGTCATCGGGCGAGCCATGCGGGCGCAGCCAAACGCGCGTATCGACGGCGTGGTGATTCAGCCGATGATCGTGCGTCGGTCCGCCCGTGAATTGATCCTTGGCATTGCCGACGACCCCACCTTTGGCCCGGTCGTGGCTTTCGGCCGTGGTGGCACTGCCGTCGAAATCGTCCGCGACAAGGCTTTGGCGCTGCCGCCGCTCGATCTGAATTTGGCGCGTGATCTCGTCGGCCGAAGCGAAATTGCGAGGCTCCTGGCTGCCTATCGCGACGTTCCGGCCGTGCCGGCCGATGCCATCCCACTGACGCTCGTGAAATTGTCGCGGATCGCGTCCGACCTTCCGGAAATCCATGAGCTCGATATCAACCCGCTGCTTGCGGATGAGAGCGGCGTAGTGGCACTGGACGCGCGCGTTGCCATCCGACCGCCGGCCAGGATGTTTGCCGGCCAGACGCGGCTTGCGATCCGGCCATACCCGACGCAATGGGAACGACGGCTGCAGTTGAAGGGCGGCTGGAGGGTTGATGTGCGCCCCATGCGACCGGAGGACGAGCCGGCTGTCATCGCACTTCTGCGCAAGGTCTCCCCAGAAGACCTCAGGCTGCGCTTCCTGCATCCGATCAAGGAGTTTCCACACCCGTTCGTCGCACGGCTGACGCAACTCGATTATGCGCGGGCGATGGCCTTCGTGGCGATCGATCCTGGAACCGGCGAAGTGATCGGGATCGTGCGGCTGCACTCGGATTCGCACTACGAGAAGGCTGAATACGCCATTCTGCTTCGCAGTGACTTGAAGGGACGGGGGCTCGGCTGGGAGCTGATGCAGCTGCTGATCGATTACGCGCGCGCGGAAGGATTGACGTCTCTGTTCGGTGAAGTGTCGAACGAGAACACCACGATGCTCACCATGTGTCGCGAACTGGGCTTCGACGTGACAAGCAATTCCCGAGAGCCGGGTATTTCCACCGTGTCGCTCAACCTTGCGCCGGCGGATGGCGAACCGTCTCGACACCGTGGTTGAACCGCGTGGTGGCCAGGCGGACGTGACACAGGCCTTTGCGTTACGTCAAGGACAAGCGGCCTGCTCACGCTAGCGTGCTTCGCATGGAGCTTCGCTTGACCGACACACCGACGTTGCAGGCCGCAGCCGGCGATCCCCGCGTCCTTGCCCCCGGCGGCGCCTGGACGGTTGCGCATGTGGAGACGCTGGAGCGGCTCTGCAGCGACGTCCGGCATCAGGCGCCACAGGCCATCGATCTCAGCGACGTTACTGCGATGGATACCGTCGGGGCCTGGCTGTTTGAGAAGCTTGCGCGTCATGGCGCTGGGCCGGCGGAGGCCAGCTTCGTCGGGGTGCCCGACTCCTACTCAGGACTGCTGCGCGAGGTCCGGGAGCTGAACAGGCAGACGCCGGTCATCGGGCGCGCCAGACCCTTTGCCAAATGGCTGGACGAGCAGGCGCGCAGCTTCGCCGACGATGCCGCGTCATTCCTGGATATGCTGGGTGCGCTCGGCCTCGCGCTGCTGCGCACGCTCCGCCATCCCGCCTCGTTCCGCTTCATACCGACGGTTTACCAACTCGGCCGGGTCGGCTGGCAGGCGATTCCGATCATGGCGCTGATCACCTTCCTGATCGGCGCCATCATCGCCCAACAGGGGATCTTTCACTTCCGCAAATTCGGCGCCGATTCCTATGTCGTCGATCTCGTCGCGATTCTGGTCCTGCGCGAGATCGGCGTGCTGATCGTCGCGATCATGGTCGCGGGGCGTTCGGGCAGCGCTTACACGGCCGAGCTCGGCTCCATGAAGATGCGCGAGGAGGTCGACGCGCTGGTCACGATGGGCGTCGACCCGATCTCGGTGCTCGTCCTCCCCCGGGTTGCAGCGCTGGTGATCGCACTGCCGATCCTCACCTTCCTGGGATCGATGGCCGCGCTCCATGGCGGCGGCCTGGTCGCCTGGCTCTATGGCGGCATGAGCCCGGTGATCTTCATCGCGCGGTTGCGCGAGGCCGTCTCGGTGAATAGCTTCGAGGTCGGCATGTTGAAGGCGCCCTTCATGGCGCTCGTCATCGGCGTGGTGGCAGCCTGCGAGGGCTTCCGGGTCAAAGGCAGCGCCGAGTCTCTTGGCTTGCAGACGACGTCGTCCGTGGTGAAGTCGATCTTCCTCGTGATCGTGCTCGACGGGCTGTTCGCCGTCTTCTTTGCATCGATCGGAATGTAGCGATGGCTCCGGATTCGTTGGCCATCTGTATCCGCGATCTCGTCGTCGGATTCGGCCCGCACGTGGTGATCGATCACCTCTCGCTCGACATTCGCAAAGGAGAGATTCTTGGTCTCGTCGGTGCCTCCGGTGGCGGCAAGTCCGTCCTGATGCGCACCCTGATCGGGCTGCTGCCGAAGCGCAGCGGAGCGATCGAGTTTCCGCAAGCCGTGAACGGGAGCGGGATGCGACGCGGCGTGCTGTTTCAGCAGGGCGCTTTGTTCTCGGCGCTGAACGCCCGTCAGAACGTCCAGTTCCCGCTCCGGGAGGCGGCGCGCCTGTCGCCGGCCTTGCTCGATGAGGTCGCCAACGCCAAGCTCGAAATGGTGGGCCTCTCCGCCGCCGATGGTGACAAGTTTCCATCCGAGCTTTCCGGCGGCATGACCAAGCGCGTTGCGCTGGCGCGCGCGCTCGCGCTCGATCCGCCGTTACTGTTCCTGGACGAGCCGACCTCTGGTCTCGATCCGATTGCCGCGGGTGAATTCGACGCGTTGATCAAGACGCTGCAGGCCACGCTCGGCTTCACCGTCTTCATGATCACCCATGACCTCAATTCCCTGGCGGCGATCTGCAATCGCGTCGCGGCGCTGGCCGATGGCAGGATCGCGGCGATCGGACCACTGCGGGCGGTGCTGGAGTCCGATCACCCCTGGGTGAGGGCCTACTTCCACGGCGCTCGTGCCCAGATGCTCCACCTCGAGGCCTGAGCAAAGGACAGATCATGGAAACACGCGCACCCACCATCGTCGTCGGCGCTTTCGTGCTGGCCGGGATCGTCGCCGTGTTCGGCTTCGTCTACTGGCTCAAGAATGCCGGCGGAATCGGCAAGCGAGAGAGCTACGAGGTCGTTTTCAACGGCCCAGTGCCCGGGCTCCTGGTCGGCGCGGCCGTGCTGTTCAACGGCATTCGCGTCGGGGAGGTCACCTCGCTCGACCTCGTCGCCGATCGGCCGAACAACGTTCATGCCACCATTGCGGTCGCGGAACATACGCCGGTTCGTTCCGACACCAAGGTGGGCCTGGACTTTCAGGGTTTGACCGGCGTGCCGGTGGTTGCGCTTGAGGGCGGGGAAAATGCCGGTGCCCCGCCGGTGCGCGGGCCACTGATCGCCGACAAGGCCGCGGGCCAAAGCATGACGCAGGCCGCGCGCGATGCCTTGCGCAAGGTCGATGCTGTCCTTTCCGAGAACGCCGCGCCGCTGCACGATGCGATCACCAATCTCAGCACCTTCACCGACGGCCTCGCCCGCAACACGCCGAAGCTCGACGGCATCGTGGCCGGGCTGGAGCGCATGACCGGCGGCGGCACGCCGCCGCGCAAGATCACCTATGATCTCAAGGCTGCGGATAAATTCGAGACGCCGCACGGTCCGTTGGTCGCGGGGCTTGCGATCGCCGAGCCGACCGCAACGGCGCGGCTGCAGACTCAGCGTTTTCTGTTCGCGGCCGCCGATGAGCCCGATGGTTTTGTCGATGCGCAATGGAGCGACAATCTGCCGATCCTGGTTCAGGCCAAGCTGCTGCAGAGTTTTGAAAACTACGATATCTCCCATGCCCCGGTTCGGGCGGACAATCTCTCCGAAAGCGGCCTGCGGCTCCTGATCGACCTGCGGCAGTTCGACATTGTGCGTTCGCCGGATTCGCAGGCGGTCATCGCGCTGTCGGCGAAGATCGTCGATGCCGGAGGCAAGCTGAAGGCGGCCCAGATCTTCAAGGAGACGGCGCCGATCAGCGCGGTTTCGCCGGCGGAAGCGACATCGGCCTTCGACAAGGCATTCGATGCCCTGGCGCGCAAGCTCGTCCAGTGGACGGCGGCGACGGCGAGCTAAGACGGCTGGAAACCCGACAGGCGCTGTTGCGAAAAGCCGGGCCGGGCTATGGTCTGACGACCACGACAGAGAAGGAATAACGGCGCGTTGCGGCCGGCCGGTCACGATGGAATTGCAGACCAAGCTGACGTCGAGCGCGATCTTCGCCTGGACGCGTGCCGCGGCGTCGCGCTCTGGTTCGTCTTCATCAATCATATTCCGGGCAATGTCTGCAGCTGGCTGACGCTGAGCCATTACGGCTTTAGTGACACCACCGAGATCTTCATGTTCATCTCCGGTGTGACCTGCGCATTGGCCTACGGCAAGATCCAGCGCAGCCATGGTTGGTGGGCCACCCTCAGCCACACGCTGCGGCGAGGTTGGGACATTTATGTCGCGTTCATCACGCTGATCGTCGCCATCATTGTCGCCGTATACATCAACGGCATTGACGACTTCGCGGATGCGACGAATGTCAGAGTTCTGCTGCAGCAGCCGGCCGCGGCCCTTGCCCACGCCGCTATCCTGCAATATCGGCCGGTCAATACCGACGTTCTGCCGACGTTCATTGTCTTCCGTTTGTTGTTTGCAGGGCTGCTATGGCTACTGGTCAAAAGTCCCGATATCGCTCTGGCGATGTCCTTTCTGCTTTACGTGCTGGTCCATCTGTTCGGTTGGAATCTGCGACAATGGCCGAGCTAGGACTGGTACTTCAATCCGTTCGCCTGGCAATTGCTGGTCGTGCTCGGCGCGTGGTGGGTGGTTGGCGGGCGGAAGCGGCTGAAGCAGCTCGTGACCTCCCCCATGCCGGTGAGTCTTGCTGTTCTTTATCTGCTGTTCGCTCTGTTCGTTGCACTGGGCTGGAGCATCAAGCCGCCCGAGACGATGCTTCCGCGCGCCATTGCCAGCATGATCTATCCGATCGACAAGTCCGATCTCGATCCGTTGCGGCTGGTGCACTTTCTGGCGATCGCCATTCTTGTGGCGCGCTTCGTTCCGGAAAAATGGGAGGGGCTGGCCAATCCGGTGCTTCGTGCCGCCATCCGCTGCGGCGAGAACTCGCTGGAAATCTATTGCGTGGGCGTCCTGCTGTCGCTGGGCGCCCATATGCTGCTGGTGCGGATCTCCGGCGGCGCTGCGGCCCAGATCGTCCTCAGCGCCGTCGGAGTTGTCATGCTGGTCGCCTTTGCGACGTGGTCGACCTGGATCGGCATCGCCAGCCGCCGGCATCCCAAATTGTTTTGAGCGCGCGATCGGGCCGCTCGCTGCTGCTCCGGCTAACGTTCGCGGCTCCACGGAAACAGTGAGGCCGGGAAATCCGCCGCGTAGCGGTGGCCTATCGGTGGGCGGGGCTGTTCTTCTTCCCTGGGATTCGGGTCAGGCTCGACCACCTTCCGATAAAGATGCCAGGTGGCATGACCGAGCACCGGCAGAACGACGGCGAGGCCGACGAAGAACGGCAGTGAACCCGCCGCCAGCAAAGCCGCAACCATCAATCCCCATACACCCATCTCGATCGGGTTTCTCATCACGGCCTGCATCGAGGTGCGGATCGCGTCGATCGCGGTCGCGTGGCGGTCCAGCATCAGTGGAAACGAGACGACGCTGACGCACAGGGCGATCAGGGCAAACAGCAAGCCGACGCCGCAGCCTACGATGATGAGCGACCAACCTTCCGATGTTGTCAATACGCGCCGCGCGAAATCGGGGATGCTGGCGGCTGGAGCATAGTCGAAAATGGTAATGTAGATCGCATCAGCGGCGGCGATCCAGACGCCGAATAGAACGAGAAGGAGAACGCCGAGCTCGAAGATGGCGCCGAAGGACGGTGCGCGCAGCACGCGCATGGCATCCCAGGCTGCTGCTTCTTCGCCGCGCTCGCGACGGCGGCTGAGTTCGTAGAGGCCGAGCGCGGCGAACGGGCCGATCAGGGTGAAACCGGCTGCGAGCGGGAAGAGCAACGGCAGCACCGAATGGCCAAGGACCAATCTGAAGAGGACAAGTCCGAGGACGGGATAAATCACGCACAGCACGATGGCGTGAGTTGGGACGGCTTTGAAGTCTTCCCAGCCCAGGCGCAACGCGTCGACCAGGTCGGAAAGGCTGATCTTGCGAACGACATAGGTGGTAGAGACGCCAAATAATTGCAGTCTGGGCCTTGCGAATACTGTGGCCATGGCTCCGGCCTCCTTGCCGGTGGTTGCAGGAAACGGAGGTGCCCTCGAAAACGGGCGCAACCGTCTCGTGCGCGAAAATCGCGATCGAGCCCGGCAAACCAAGGTCGACGAAAAGGAGCTTTGTCGGGCAACACCTGTCGCGACCGTTGGAGCAAAGTTAGCGCGATGCCGGGCAGAAGCAAAGCGGATTGGGTCTGTGCATCTGCAACAACCTTATGTTGCAACGCATCGTCAGCTGATTGATGCGCGAGGAGCGTTCTGCTGCATGTCGCGGATCGGCCGCGTGCGCCTCGGCCAAGGTAGGAAGCGCGCTTCAACTCTATTGACGCCGGGCGCGACGAATATCATCATTGCTGACTGAACGCTCCCAGTTCCGAAGAGAATGCGTTTGAGATTGCGGTCCTGACGTTCGACCTCCGGTGATGTTCGAAGGTCGTGACCGGAAGAATGGGAAGGCAAAGGCGCTGCGATGGTGAACGAGACGCCATCGCTCTAACGTGAGTTCCGCCCTTCGTTCGTCTCCTGGCCTTGAATGGCAAGGGGGATTAGTTATGGCTGTAGCTATCGTACTGCTGTTGGTTGCAGTTGCCTCGGTGCTGTTTCACCTCTTCAGCCCGTGGTGGTGGACGCCGCTTGCCTCAAACTGGGGCTACATCGACGATACGATCACTCTGACATTCTGGATCACCGGAGCGGTGTTCTCCGCAGTCGTCCTGTTCACGGCCTATTGTGTATTCCGCTTTCGTCACAAGGAGGGACACAGGGCCGAATACAATCCCGAAAACAAGAAGCTGGAATCCTGGCTGACCGTTGCGACAGCAGTCGGCGTCGCCGCCATGTTGGCACCCGGGCTCGTGGTCTGGCATCAGTTCGTCACGGTGCCGGCCGGTGCGACCGAAGTCGAGGTCATGGGACAGCAGTGGCAATGGAGCTACCGGTTGCCTGGCAAGGATGGGCGGCTCGGAACTTCGGATGCGCACATCATCAGCCCCGAAAACCCGATGGGATTGCGTCCCGACGATCCAAACGGACAAGACGACATCGTCGTTCAAAACGACGACTTGCACCTCCCGGTCGGGAAACCCGTGAAGGTGTTGCTCCGCTCGATCGACGTCTTGCATGATTTCTACGTGCCCGAATTCCGCGCGAAGATGGATATGATCCCGGGCTCGGTGACCTACTACTGGTTCACGCCCACCCGCGCCGGAACATTCGATGTGCTCTGTGCGGAGCTCTGCGGCGTCGCACATGCGCAGATGCGGAGCAAGGTCGTCGTCGACGAAGAGAAAGACTATCACGCTTGGCTCGACAAGCAGCGGACGTTCGCCGAGTTGTCAGGGCAGCGCAACGTGACCAAGGCCGCTTACAAGACAGAGAGCAAGTGAACGCTGCGAGGAGCCGCCGCATCTCGTAAAGGTGGACTCCTTACCAAGGCGAAGACCAAGGGGGTAATTCCAATGGTCGATATTCCGCTGGACACAGTCGCAGGCATCCCGCCGGCCGAAGTGGGCGAGGTCGAGCTCTATCATCCGCGAAGCTGGTGGACGAGGTACGTCTTTTCGCAGGATGCCAAGATTATCGCCGTGCAGTATTCGGTCACGGCGATGGCGATCGGAATGGTGGCGCTGGTGCTGTCCTGGCTGATGCGGCTGCAACTCGGATTCCCCGGCACGTTCTCCTTCATCGATGCGAACCAGTATCTGCAGTTCATCACCATGCACGGCATGATCATGGTGGTCTATCTTCTCACCGCGCTCTTTCTGGGAGGCTTTGGCAACTACCTGATCCCGCTGATGGTCGGCGCCCGCGACATGGTGTTCCCCTATGTGAACATGCTGAGCTACTGGGTGTACCTGCTCGCAGTCCTGGTGCTGGCCTCGACCTTCTTTGTGCCGGGCGGCCCCACCGGCGCAGGCTGGACGCTGTACCCGCCGCAGGCGATTCTCTCCGGCACGCCCGGGCAGGATTGGGGCATCATCCTCATGCTGTCCTCCCTGATCCTGTTCATCATCGGCTTCACCATGGGCGGGCTGAACTATGTGGTGACGGTGCTGCAGGGGCGCACGCGCGGCATGACGTTGATGCGCATGCCGCTCACGGTGTGGGGTATCTTCACGGCCACCGTCATGGCGCTGCTCGCCTTCCCGGCGCTGTTCGTGGCCTCGGTCATGCTGCTGCTCGACCGCCTGTTGGGAACCAGCTTCTTCATGCCGACGCTGGTCGAGATGGGTGAGCTGACGAAGTATAGCGGCGGCAGCCCGATCCTGTTCCAGCACCTGTTCTGGTTCTTCGGTCACCCCGAAGTCTACATCGTTGCCTTGCCCGCCTTCGGCATCATTTCCGATCTGATCAGCGTTCACGCGCGAAAGAACATCTTCGGCTATCGCATGATGGTCTGGGCCATCGTCGCAATCGGTGCCCTCAGCTTCATCGTGTGGGCGCACCATATGTATGTGAGCGGCATGCACCCGTATTTCGGGTTCTTCTTCGCCACCACGACGCTCATCATCGCTATTCCGACCGCGATCAAGGTTTACAACTGGGTCCTGACCCTTTGGCGCGGCGACATTCATCTCACCATCCCGATGCTGTTCGCGCTGGCGTTCATCATCACCTTCGTGAACGGGGGCCTCACCGGCCTGTTTCTTGGCAATGTGGTCGTGGACGTTCCGTTGTCGGATACGATGTTCGTTGTCGCTCATTTTCACATGGTGATGGGCATCGCGCCGATCATGGCCGTGTTCGGCGGCATCTATCATTGGTACCCGAAGATCACCGGGCGGATGCTCAACGAGGCGCTTGGACGATTCCACTTCTGGGTGTCGTTCCTTGGAGCCTATGCGATCTTCTTCCCCATGCATTATCTGGGCCTGCTCGGCATGCCCCGCCGTTATCACGACATCGGCGAGACCGCCTTTGTTCCGGCATCTGCCCATGATCTCAATGCATTCATGAGCGTGGCGGCTTTGATCGTCGGCTTTGCGCAGCTCGTGTTCCTGTTCAATCTGGTCTGGAGCCTGTTCAAAGGAAAGGAGGCGGGCGGCAATCCCTGGGGCGCCGCATCATTGGAATGGCAAACGCCGGAAACCCCGCCGGGGCATGGCAATTGGGGCAAGGAGCTGCCGATCGTCTATCGCTGGGCCTATGACTACAGCGTCCCCGGCGCCGCGAGGGATTTCGTGCCGCAAAATGAACCGCCGACCCGCTTGGCGGCGCAAGGGGCCCACCCGTGAGCGCCATTATCCTGTTCATGGCTGGACTAGCGGCGATCGCGGGCTGGTGGCTCTCGCAGCAGCGGCTGACAGCCAAGCCATGGCTGGAGCAAGGCGTGATGGTCGATCATCGCGAGGAGAGCGCCTCATCGCCGCCCGCCGCGAAGATCGGATTGGGTGTTCTACTGGCGGTCGTTGGTTCGTTGTTCGCGCTCTTCATCAGCGCATACTCCATGCGCATGACCATGGCGGACTGGCGAGCACTGCCGATACCAAGGCTGCTGTGGTTTAATACAGCCGTCCTGGTCCTGAGCAGCGTGGCGCTGCTGGGGGCACACATGGCCGCGCGCCGGAACGACATCGCCGGCGTCATCTTCGGTTTGTGCGCAGGCGGAGCATCCGCCACGACATTCCTGATTGGACAGCTTCTGGCGTGGCGTGCGCTGAGCGCTGCGGGGTATTTCCTCGCGTCCAATCCGGCCAACTCGTTCTTCTACCTGATCACCGCTGTGCACGGGCTGCATCTGATGGGCGGTCTGGTGGCCCTCGGCAGAACGACCGCCAAGGTGTGGCATGGCGCGCCGGCGACACAGGTACGGCTGAGCGTGGAGCTCTGCGCCATCTACTGGCACTTCCTGCTGCTCGTTTGGCTGGTTCTGCTCGGACTGCTGACGGGCTGGACAGACAATGTCGTGGAAATCTGCCGCCAGTTGCTGAGCTAGGGAGGCAAGGACGAGATGGCAGAAACGGCGCTGATAAACAATCTGGAGCCGCCGGCGCGGGAAGGAGGTTGGCGAGGCATCGCCGCCGATTGGTCCTCGGATCAGCGCGCCTTCAAGAACGTGTCCTGGGGGAAGGCCATGATGTGGATCTTCCTCCTCAGCGATACCTTCATTTTCAGTTGCTTTCTGCTCTCCTACATGACGGCGCGAATGTCCACGACCGTGCCGTGGCCCAATCCCAGCGAGGTCTTCGCCCTGAGGATCGGGGACAAGGAGATCCCGCTCATTCTGATCGCCATCATGACCTTCATCCTGATCAGCAGCAGCGGGACGATGGCGATGGCCGTCAATTTCGGCTACCGCCGCGACCGCGTGAAGACCGCGGCCTTGATGTTCGCCACGGCGGCATTCGGCGCAACGTTCGTCGGAATGCAGGCCTTCGAATGGACCAAGCTGATCATGGAAGGCGTTCGGCCCTGGGGCAATCCCTGGGGGGCGGCGCAGTTCGGCGCAAGCTTCTTCATGATCACCGGCTTCCACGGCACCCACGTCACGATCGGCGTGATCTTCCTGATCGCGATTGCGCGAAAGGTCCTTCGGGGAGATTTCGACGTCGGACGGCGCGGCTTTTTCACAAGCCGGACGGGGCATTACGAAATCGTCGAAATCACCGGCCTGTACTGGCACTTCGTCGATCTCGTCTGGGTGTTCATCTTTGCGCTTTTCTATCTTTGGTGAGGTCGCAGCATGACGAACGTCGCGGTACATCCGGAAGTGCAACAACACTCGCTGCAGGCCCACGCGCATGACGCACCCGCATCAGGAACCTCGCACGCCAAGGGCCAGCAGCATCCGATCAAGCTTTATCTTGTGGTCTGGGGATGGCTGTTCGTTCTCAGCACCTGCTCGTACCTCGTCGACTATTTCGGCCTCCAAGGCCATCTCAGATGGTCGCTGATCCTGCTGTTCATGGTGTTGAAGGCTGGCCTGATCGTCGCGGTCTTCATGCACATGGCCTGGGAGCGTCTGGCTTTGACCTACGCGATCCTGTTGCCGCCGGCGCTGGTGCTGGTCTTCGTGGCGATTATGGTGTTCGAATCCGGCTACACGCATCTGCTCCGGGTCATGTTCTTCGCGCAAACGTCCTAGCTGGAGCGTTTTCAAGCGAAGTGGACACCGTTTCGCGTGAAGAAAACGCGTCAAAACAAAAACCTATCGATTGACGCCGGCCACCGCTGCACTTCGCAGCGGCGGCCGGTTTGTCGATAATCTCAATCAGCGGGTCGTCGGCGGCTTGTCCGCTGGCGCCGACTGGTCGGTCGGGGAGGCCTGGGCCGCCCCGCTGATCTCGGCAGCGATCGACTGCGCCATGCGCAGGTGATCGAGTACGATCGGCAGGGTGTCCGATGCAAATGTCTTCAGGTCCTCGTTCTCGCCCGAACCGATCTGATAGATGAGCAGTTGTACCGTCTTCTGGTGATCCGTGATCTGGCCCCTGATATAGGCATGATCGAACTCGGTCTTGCCCGCTTGTTGCAGGCGGTCGCGCATCGATCGCTGCTCTGAATCGAACTGGTCGGGCAGCGCGATGCCGTTCGCCTTTGCCAGCGAGGCGAGCCTGTCGTTCGCCTCGCTATGGTCCTTGATCATGCGTTGCGCAAAGTCCTTGACCGCAGTGCTAGATGCTTTTTGGGCCGCGAGCTTGGCGAGATCGACTTCAGCAAGTCCTCCCAATGCCAACGCGCGAACGAAAATGCGATCCGCATCATTGATCTGATGCGGAGCAGGCTTGCCCGGCGCCGACTCCCTGGTCGTCGGCGACATCCCGCCGGGGTTGCCGGGCGCGGGAGTTGCCGGATTCGTCGATTGTCCAAAAGCGGGTGCGAGAAGCGCCAGAGTACATAGCGCAAAGGCGGAAAGACGGGCCATCTCGATCTCCTTCTGCTGGCTCGCGCTGTGCGAATGCCGGCTGTCATCACAGCGTGAGCATGTAGGCCACCAGCTGTTCCTTCTCCTCCTGGGTCAGCTTCAGGCTGAGCACCAGGTTGAAGAATTCAACCGTATCGGCGAGCGTGAGCAGCCGCCCGTCATGCATGTAAGGCGGCGAGTCCTTGATGCCGCGCAGCGTGAACGTCTTGATCGGCCCATCCGGCAGCATGACGAGCCCATTCACGGTCTGCCCGGGGTTATAGAAGCGCTCGAGCTTGAGATCGTGCATGTTGTTGTCGAGGAATGAGGTCTGCGGGACGTGACATTCCGCGCAGCGGCCCTTTCCCACGAACACCCGCTCGCCGGCGAGTTCCTGCTGCGTCGCCTTGCTCGGATCGAGGCGCCCCGCAGGATCGAGCTTCGGCGCCGGCGGGAAATCGATGATGTTCTGCATCTGCGCCATCATCGGAACCTGATCGAACCGGTCGGGAAGATGGACGCCTTTGCGCTGGGCACTGACATGATCGCCGTTGAAATAGGCCGTGCGCTGTTCGAACTGCGTGAAGTCCTCGATCGAACGCAGCGAACGCTTCGAGCCGTGGAGCTGCTGATTGAACACCCCACGCAGGCTCACGGTATCGAGGCGGAAGCGGGCCGCCTGTGGGCGAACGTCCGGCGTCAGGTGGAACGCGGCGTTGGTATGAAAATTTGCGTGACAGTCGAGGCAGGTCACGCCCAGGCTCTGATCTGCGCTCTTGCGGTCTTCGGTCTGGTTGAATTCCTCCTGCGGGAACGGAGTCAGCAGCAGGCGCAGCCCCTCCATCTGCACAGGCGTGATGAAACCGACCATCAATTGGTAGTAATTCTTGATGGTGAGGAGCTGCCCGTGAGACACGTCGCCGAGTTCCGGATGGCTGGTCAGAAAGATCGGCGGCGGAAATTCAGGCGTGAACCGGTCTGGAAGGTCGAAGTCGACGTCGAAGCGGCGCAGGTTGCGATTCTCCTGCCTGCCGATCTCGTCGATCTGGTTGTTCGGGAAGACCTGGCCGCCGGTCGGCTGCTTGACGTGGGGCAGGGGCATGAATCCCGCCGGCAATAGCCCGCGCTGCCGGATCTCGTCCGGACTCATGGCTGAGAGCGAGTCCCAGGTCACTCCCGCAGGCAGCCTGACGCGGACGCCGCCCTGCACGGGCTTGCGGCCGCCGGACATCATCACGTTCGGGATCGGCCTGTCGGAGAGATCGTTGCGCTGGGCAAGCAGATCCTGCTGGCGCTGCATCACGAGGGGCTTCTGCGCCTCGTCATTCGCCCTGACGGCATCCAGCGGCAAGGTGGGAAGCGGCCGATAGGTCGCGTCCGGCGGCAGCGATTGGGCCAGCACCGCGACTCCAAGCAGGGTCGCTGCTGCCAGCGGCATGGCGACGAGGAAAGCTTTTTGCACGGGTGGCCTCCGTGAATTGAAGCAGCTGGATCGGGACAGAAACAAACGGCACGGACTGCAGATGGCGGGCGCAACGTCTGCTGAGCTGCTTTGTTCCTATTCGGCACGCAGAGGTAGTGGGTCTGTGCGCTTCCGGCCGCCAGCCAACCGTGCTCAGCCGTCAAAACGTTTCGGTGATCTTGCTGAGGCGAGGGGGACGATCCGGGTCAAATCCGCAGGCGCGCGCGGCCTGCTCGATCATCCGGTAGGCTGGAACGAGCATCGTGACCGGATCGGTCACCGCGTCGTCCAGGGCGAGCCAGGGCAGCGAGCCCTGCGGTCCGCCGCACAGATGCAGCGCGATGTGTTGCTGCCGCAGTTCTTCCGCCAGCGCGTCCACGCTGGCCGCCGTTTCATCCATGAGGCGCATCATGATAATAGGCGTGCGCGGTGACAGCGCGGCCCGCGGCCCATGCTGCAGCTCGGCGGCGCTCAGCCCGATGGACGGCAGGCGCAGGATTTCCGAGAGTTTGAGCGCGATCTCCCGCGCCGAGCCGAGACCAAGGCCCCGAGCGGCCACGAATACGGCTGACGCCTTCTCGAGATCATCGGCAATCATGGACCAATCGAGCGCCATTGCGCGTTGCAGGCGCTCAGGCAACCTGTCGAGCGCCGACCGCAGGGCATCATCGTCCGCCAGCTCGGCGACGAGGCCGGCACCGGCGGCCATCGAGCCGATCACGGTCTTCGTCGCCGCGACGGAATGCTCTTGGCCGGCTTCGATCGGAACGACGAACTCCGCTGCGTCAGCCACCGGCGAGGTCGTCGCATTGACGATGGCGACGGTGCGGGCGCCTGCCGCGCGGGCTGATCTGGTCGCCGCGACAAGATCCGGGCTGCGCCCGGATTGCGAGATCACGATGAACAGCGCGCGGCGCAGCATCAAGGGCGTGCGAAATGCCGTGATCACCGAAGGCGCGCTCGCCGACACGGGAAGGCGAAGCCGCGTCTCGACAAGGTACCTCAGGTAGACCCCGGCATGTCCGGAGCTTCCCCGGCCGCACATGACGCACAGGGGGGCGGAGCCACTGCCAATGCGCTGCGCGATGTCGCGCTTCGCAGCGCGGTCGCGAATGATGTTGGCGACAATATCAGCGCTTTGTCCGATTTCGCTCGCCATCGCGGATGTCGTCATGGCTCGACCGCTCCGGCTCGCCCGCGCGCCGCTGCTTCCTTTGAGGGCCGGTCGCGTTCCACGTGAACGTCCTTGGTGAGCTCGGCAAACACGCGCCGAAGGTTGCCTTCAGAGTGTCTGAGCAAAGCCTCGGCATCGGTCCTGTCGACGCCGAGCGCCAGAAGGACTGCCGTCTTGATGTCTCCTCCGGCCAGCTCGAGCGAGCGCGCCGCCTGCTGTGGATCGCAGCGGGTGATTTGCGCCACCATGGCCTCCGCGCGCCGCTTCAGCTTGGCATTGGTCGGCAGCATGTTCACCATCATGCCGCGATACACCCGACCAAGGCGCAGCATGATCCCGGAGGAGATCAGGTTGAGCACGATCTTCTGCGCAGTGCCCGCCTTCATCCGCGTGGAGCCGGCGATCAGCTCGCGGCCGGTCTCGATCAGGATCGGAAACTTTGCCGACGTCAGCAGGGCGGTACCAGGATTGTTGGCAATACCGATCGTCACTGCGCCAAACGAGCCTGCGTGCTGCAGCGCCGCCACCGTGAATGGCGTGGTCCCGCTGGCGGCAACGGCGATGACCACGTCGTGTGGCGTGAGCCGCGCGGCATTGACCTGCGCGACGGCATCATCGACGTTGTCCTCCGCGCCCTCGATGCTGGTGGCGAACGCACTGTCGCCGCCGGCGACGATGAAGCGGACGCGCTCCTTGGGCCAGGCGAAGGTCGGTGTCAGCTCGGCGCCGTCCTGGACTGCCACGCGACCCGAGGTGCCGGCGCCGACATACACAATGCGACCGTGATCGCTCAAGGCCGCGTTGGCTGCTTCGGTCGCCGCGGTGATCGCCGGGAGGGCATGGCCGATCGCCGCGACGGCCGCGAGCTGGCCTTCCCACATGGCTTCGATCGCCGAGGTCAGCGGCCATGCATCAAGATCGGCAAAGCGGGGATCGACTTCTTCGGTCGCCATACGATTTATTCCATGCGCATCCTAAACGCGGAACTTCGAAGCCTGTGCTTGGTCAGTTTCTTCTTGGTCAGTTTCTCTCTTGGGCAGATCGAGCCGGCCTCGCGCTACCAGCAAGGCGCCGGCCGCGGCGTCGGCGTCGGGGCGCCTCAGGCGGGCACGCAGGTCAGGCGTCAGCCAGGGCGTCATGGCATCCGCGAGCCCGCCGACCAGCGAGAGCCGGTCAATCCCTCGCGCCAGGAACAGGTCGAGCAGATCGCCGATGGCATCGGCTGCGCGTTCGATAATGCGACGGCCGGCCGGATCGCCCTGATTGGCATGCCGCATCACGATCGGCGCGAATGCGGCGTAGTCCGTCGCCCTGGCTTCCTCAGACCAGGCCACCGCCTGATAGGGATCGTGATCGAACGCGGCCAGCACCTCCGAAAGCAACGGGGTCAGCTCGCTGCGGCGATCCGCAGCGCGCAGTGCCAGTCGAACAACCTGCAGGCCGATGTCGGCGCCGCTGCCTTCGTCCGACACCGGAAAGCCGTAACCGGCGAAACGGATTTCGCGACCGTCGATCAGGCCGACACCCACCGAGCCTGTACCGGCGACCACGATGGCCCCATCCGCACCGCTATGGGCGCCGAGACAGGCGGCCAGGCCATCGCTGATGAAAACAACCGACGCAAAGGGATGCGAGATCTCGTTCAGCGCCGCTTCCGCGCCCCGGCGGCCCAGTCCGGCAAGGCCAATTCCGGCATGCATCCGCGCAAAATCCTCGCGCGCCAAGCCAGCCTGTGCGGCTGCCGTTTCAGTGGCCTCCATGATGGACCGCCAGGCCTTCTCGAGGCCGATCCGCGTCGTCGCGGGCCCCGAGCTCGCTTCACCGAGCACTCTGCCGTTCTCGTTCTCGATCCGCGCGCGGCAGCGGGTTCCGCCGCCATCAATGCCGAGATAAGTGGTACCGTTTGCTCCCATGATGAGTTAACGCCAGGGTTTCATTCCGGGTCCTTACTGGGGTCTTAGTGTACATATGAAGTCTCGTAGGGGACTCGTCTCACGGGTCCGTGACTGCCGTTCTCGGAACGATACTGATGGGCCAGACCGGGTCTTCCTCCGTCACGATTGCCGCGCAGCGGATCTTCGATGGTGCCGCCATGCGCGGGCCCGGGTCGGTCAGGATCTCGCAGGGGCGCATCGAAAGCGCCACCTTTGGCAAGGCGGAGCCGCGCGCCTCTATCCAGCTCCCGCCAGATGCGATCCTTGCACCTGGGTTCATCGATATTCAGGTGAACGGAGGTGGGGGCGTTCTTCTCAACGAGCAGCCGACGGAGGCGGGCGTTCGGCGCGTCGTTGCGGCGCACCGCAAGCAGGGAACGACGGGCTGCCTGCCGACCCTCATCACTGATCGCAGGGAGGTCATCGAGCGCTTGGCCGTCGTCGCCGAGGCTTGCTTGAAGATTCCCGGCGTGCTCGGCTTTCATCTGGAGGGCCCGGCAATCAACCGGTCTCGCAAGGGCATTCATCCGGAGGCCGAAATCCGCGTGCCTGACGAGCGCGATCTCGCTGCCATCAAGAGCTTTGGAAGCCGCGGCCGCTCCGTCGTGACCCTGGCCCCGGAATGCGTGCCGGCATCCATGATCGATGAATTGATCGGCGCCGGACTACGTGTCGCAGCCGGCCACAGCGACGGCACCGCAGCCGATATCAGGCAGGCGGTCGATCGCGGTGTCTCGGGCGTGACCCATCTGTTCAACGCCATGTCGCAGTTGAACGCCCGCGAGCCGGGTGTGGTGGGCGCCGCGCTCGAAGACGACCGGCTGTTTGCAGGGATCATCTGCGACGGCATCCACGTTGACGGCGCGGCCCTGCGTGTCGCCTTTCGCTGCAAGGGGCGCGATCGCTTGATGCTGGTCACCGATGCCATGCCGCTCGTCGGCACGAACGAACGGCAATTCGTCCTGCAAGGAAGACAGATCACGTTGCATGACCATCGCCTGACGGGTCCCGATGGCACCCTCGCGGGCGCTCACCTCACCATGATCGAGGCCGTGCGCAACGCTGTTGCGCTACTTGGCATCTCGCTGGTCGATGCGCTCATCATGGCTTCTGCGACTCCGGCCGCATTTCTGGGCCTTGCGTCCGAGCTTGGACGGATCGCGCCTGGCTACCGCGCGGACCTCGTCGCTTTCAACTTGAACTTTGAAGTCCTTGGCACATGGATCGGCGGTGTCGGTTCGATGGGCGAGGCGAATGCAGCGTCTCTTTAGATGAGCGACCATCCCATCATCGTGCAAAAATATGGCGGGGTTTGCCTCGAAACACCGGAGAAAATTCGCGCGGTTGCCCGCAGTCTCGCCGACATGCATGGGCGTGGTCAGCGCGTCGTGGTGATCGTCTCGGCGATGGGCAAGACCACCGACCAACTGATCCAGATGGCTTATCAGGTGAGCCCGGCGCCCAATCGCCGCGAACTTGACATGCTGCTGACGACCGGTGAGCGCATCAGCATGTCGTTGATGAGCATGGCGCTTGCCGATCTCGGCGTGCCCGCGATCAGCTTCACCGGCAGCCAGGCCGGCGTGATGACCGACGGCTCCCATTCCTCGGCCCGCATCCTGGATGTGCGGCCTATTCGCGTGCGTGAGGAGCTCGATCGCGGGCGCGTCGTGGTGCTGGCGGGGTTTCAAGGCGTGAACCCGGCGAGCAGGGAAATCACCACCCTCGGTCGGGGGGGCAGCGACACCACGGCCGTTGCGATGGCCGCGGCGCTGAAAGCCGAACGCTGTGAAATCATCAAGGAGGTCGACGGCATTTGCTCGGCCGATCCGCGCATCGTGCCGGATGCAAAGCCGCTGCGGCAGGTGGACTTCGCGTCGCTATCGGAGATGTGTTTCTGGGGCGCTAAGATCCTGCATTTTCGCAGCGTCGAATTGGCGCAAAGTCAGGACGTGCCTCTGGTTCTCAAGCGATGGGACGGCGTTGAAGATAGCACGCAAGTGATGAAAGAGGTTGCTGGCATGGAAAACGGAAAGGTTCTGGCCGTCAACTCAATGGCCCGGATTGAGCATGTGGAAATCGATTCCAAGGATCTCAATCATGGGTTCGATAAGTTCGCGCAGCATCTCAAGCAAAACGGCCTGTCCTGGCCGCAGCTCCTGACATCAGACTTCGCCGCGGGAAAGACCTGCATGACCGTAGCCTGCGATTCGGAATGGCTCGACGCGCTGTTGCGCTCGCTGGAGCACGCGAAGGACCTGCGCAAGCAGCGCGAGACGTCAAGTTCGGTCAGTCTCACCTGCTTCGGTGGTGTATCGTCCGAATTGCCGTTCAGGGCGTTGCAGGTTCTGGAACGTCACAGGATTGTCCCTGACAAGTATGTCCTGTCGCCGCATTCGGTCAGCCTGTTTGTCCCGGTGGAGAGCAGGGAGGCCGCGGTCAAGGCGCTGCATTCGCTTGTCGAGCAAGCATCGCATTAGACCTTGCAGATCGATTTCGCTGGCGGGCTCGGCAGGACCCCGAACCTGCAACCACCGCTATAAGCAATACAAGAGCGCCGGCTTCGCGAACGCGAACGGACGTTGGAGCCGTCCGCAAATTTTCGACTGGGACGACAGTTGCCAAGGCTGGATTGTACGACTACCCTTGTCGAAATATGCCCCAAGCGAAGCACGCCGCAACGGTCCTTCGATCGGCCGCACGTTCATGCCAAAATTCCTTCGCGTCGGAGTCCATCAGTCGAACGTCTCCGGGTACACGTCAAAGGCGTGGTGTATCAGGCGTGTTGGCTCGACGGTTTTCCTGAAATGGGGCGCCGTGGACGTCCATGGCGCCGGAGATGAGCGAAAGGTCTACTGGACCGTTCCACCAAGGGTGAAAACAATTCGTTGCGGCACGGCGCAGCGTGCCCAGGACTATGCAAGAGCCGCCATCGCGCGGCGCCGCAGCCATCGCTATGAACCGCTGGCCGGACCGATTGCGATCCGACGTCGATCCGCCGAGCGCAGCACTGAGCTCAAACAGGCACTCGCCACGATCCTGATCGTCGATATCGTCCGCTCCACCGAAAAAGCAGCAAAGCTCGGCGATGCGCGTTGGACGAAAGTGATGGGTCACTATTACGCAGCGGTCCGCAAGGAGTTGAAGGCCTCGCGCGGAAAGGAAGTCGTGACGACTGGCGATGGAGTGCTGGCGACGTTCAGGGCACCGGCTGCCGGCATCAGTTGCGCGACCACGATCCAGAAGGCCGTGCGCACGCTGGGCCTCGAGATCAGGATAGGACTGCATGCCGGCGAGTACACCGTGAGCGGGGGCGAAATGGTCGGTCTCGCCTTTCACATCGGCACCCGCGTCGCCGCGAAAGCGCGCGCCGGCGAAGTCCTGGTCTCGAGCGCGGTCAGGGACCTGATGTCACAATCTCAAATCCGCTTCAGGGATCACGGCGTCCACCAGCTCAAAGGCGTGCCGGAGCGATGGCGCCTGTACCGGGTCGAGGATTGAGGGGAATGCGGGACCGACCGGCTTACCCTCCAGTCTGCCACGGCGCGTCGCGCAGGCCGAGATGATCAAGCTATCGATGGCACTGGTGGGCCCGGCAGGACTCGAACCTGCAACCAGACCGTTATGAGCGGCCGGCTCTAACCATTGAGCTACAGGCCCCGCGACGTGACGGTCCCCGCGGCGGCGCTCGCGATCTGCGAGGCTGGGGCCGAAGGCCCAGGGGGAATCGGACGACGGTGCGGAGTTCGTTTACAGGGCGGCGCGCCATGCCGCAATGCCGGTCGCCCGCCGTCGTTCCGATCCGGGCGCTCCCGCCGGCAGCCGAATATCGGCCCGGCGGCCGGTTCGGTGTCCTTGCCGCTGCAGCCTAATCCACCGAGACGCCGGCGAACTCGACCACCTTGCGCCATTTCTCGGTCTCCTCTGATATCAACTGCCCGAACTCGGTCGGCGTCATGGCTTTCGGGATGCCGCCGGTTTCATTGAGCCGCGCCACCAGCTTGGGATCCCTCAGCGCCTCGCCAACCGCTTTGTTCAGTGTTGCGACGATCTCGGCCGGCGTGCCCTTCGGCGCCGAGATGCCGTAGAAGCCGACGGCAGAGAAGCCGGGCACCGTCTCGGCGATCGCCGGCACGTCCGGAACGCCCGGCCAGCGCTGCGGGGAGGTGACGCCGAGCGCGCGCACGGTGCCGCCGCGCGCCTGCTCCAGCGCGCTTGGCAGGTTGTCGAAGATCAATTGGACCTTGTTGGAGATGATGTCGGGCATCGCGACCGCCGAGCCGCGATAGGGCACGTGCAGCATGTCGCATTTGGTCATCGCCTTGAACAACTCGGCCGACATGTGCACGGAGGTGCCGTTGCCCGACGAGGCGTAGGAGATCTTGCCGGGATTGGCGCGGCAATAGTCGATGAACTCCTGCACGGTCTTGACCGGCATCGCGTTGCTGACCACCAGCATGTTGGTAAGCTGCATGATGCTCGCGACCGGAACGGTGTCGCGGATGAAGTCGTAGGGCAGCTTCTTGTACAGCGAGGTGCTGATCGCGTTGTTCGGCGCCACGAACAGCAGCGTATAGCCGTCCGGCGGCGAGTTGATCGCGGCCGCTGCGGCGAGGTTGCCGCCGGAGCCGGCGCGGTTCTCGATCACGAATTGCTGGCCGAACCGCTCCGAGAGCCACTGCGCCATGATGCGGGCGACGGTGTCGACCGGACCGCCGGCGGTGAAGCCGATCAGCCAGCGCACCGGATGGTCCGGATAGGCGCCATAGGCCGCAGGAGGGCACGCCGCAAGACCGGCCAGACACAGCAATCCCAACAGCCACGCGCGCCAAGGCCTTCGCATCGTCTCGCCCTGATGTTTTTGTGGTCGTTCGGCGCAATGGTTTCACAAATCCGCGAGCTTGCAAATCCGCGCAATGACGCAGTCCCGCGGGCAGCACTTGCTCGTGCGGCGCTTCCAAACATGCGCACGGGCGCTTACAAGCTGGCGGACGGCCACGGGAGCAGAGTGTCATGCGTTTCACTGCAATGGTTTGTCTTGGCCTGGCGATGCTCGGCGGCAGCGCGTTCGCCCAACAACGGGAGGCGACGATCAACAGGATCACGATCAGTCTCGGCACGGCGACGCCCGGCGGCGGCTTCCCGCTCTATGGCGATGCCTTTGCCAGGGTGATGAACGACGCGGACTCTGCGCTTGCGATCTCCCCGCGCAACACCAAGGGCAGCAACGAGAACATCCCGCTGCTCGAGAAGGGCGAGCTCGACCTGGGCCTCGTCGCCGGCGAGCCGGCCTATCAGGCCTTCATGGGCATCGACCGGCCGCCGACACGCGTAAAGATCCTGACCGCGATCTATTCCAGCCCCGGCCTGTTCGTCGTGCGCGCTGACAGTCCCTACAAAGCGATTCGCGACCTGGTCGGGCAGACCGTCGTGTTCGGCGCCAAGGGCTCGGGCCTGCCGATCATGTCGCGCTACATGCTCGACGGGCTCGGCCTGAAGCAGGACGAGGACTTCAAGGCGATCTATCTCGACCGCGCCGGCGACGGGCCGGCGATGGTGCAGGACGGCCGCGCCGCCGCGCTGTGGGGCGCCGGCATCGGCTGGCCCGGCTTCGAGGCGATGGCGAAAAGCTCTTCGGGCGCGCGCTTCATCGCGCCGTCAGCGGATGAGATCGCACAGGTGCTGGCCAAGCACAGCTTCCTAAAGGCTCTGACCGTGCCGGCCGGCAGCTATCCGAACCAGAGCGAACCGATCGACTCGATCGGCTCATGGAGCTTCGTGCTGGTGCGCGATGATCTGCCCGACGATGTCGCCTACCGCCTCGCCAAGACGCTGCACGGCGCCGAGGCGACCTTGTGCAAGACGCTGGCGCAGGCCTGCGAGACCACCGCCGCCAACACGGTCGCTGCAGCCCCGCGCCTCGATTTGATCCATCCGGGGGTGATGAAGTACTTCAAGGAAATCGGCGTCACCAAATAATTCGCTGTCGTCCCGACCAAGCGCGCACGGCGCAGAGCCGGGACCCATAAACGCTGAACCACATTGTGCGAAGGCTGGAGCAACGGCCAGCTCTTGCAATGCATGGCGGTGGTTATGGGTCCCGGCTCAAGGCCGGGACGACACCTTTCGTGTTGGTGTCAGCGCTACTTCTTCAACAACGGACACGCCGCATCAGGCGGCCCGAATGCATCCTCGCCCGAGATCGTCGCCAGGATCTTGTAATAGTCCCACGGATATTTGCTCTCATCCGGCGACTTGACCTGCACCAGCATCAGATCGTGCACCATCAGATTGTCGGCGCGCAGTTTGCCGTGACGGGCGAACATGTCTTCCACCGGCGCCTCGCGCATCTTCGCGGCCACCGCGAGCGGCTCGTCGGTGCCGGCGGCCTTGATCGCGTTAAGATAGTGCGTGACGGCGGAATAGACGCCGGCCTGCCACATCGTCGGCATCCGGTTCATCTTGGCGAAATAGCGCTTCGACCAGTCGCGGGTCTTGTCGTCCATGTCCCAGTAGAACGAGGTCGTCAGCAACAGACCTTGCGCGGCCGGCAGCCCCAGCGAATGGATGTCGGTGATCAGCGCCAGCAAGGCCGCCATCTGCTGGCCGCCCTTGAACACGCCGAACTCGGCCGCCGTCTTGATCTCATTCATGTTGTTCGGCGGACCGGCGGCAATGCCGATGATCTTGGCCTTGGACGACTGCGCCTGCAGGATGAAGGAGGAGAGATCCGGCGTGGCGAAGGGCGGGCGCACCGCGCCCACCACCTTGCCGCCATTGGCCGTGATGACGCTGGAGGCATCGCGCTCCAGCGAGTGCCCGAAAGCGTAGTCGTCGGTGATGAAGAACCAGCTGTCGCCGCCGCGCTTCACCACCTCCCTGGCCGTGCCGGTGGCGAGCGCGCGGGTGTCGAACACCCATTGCATGGCGTAGGGCGAGCAGAACTTGCCGTGGAAATCGGCCGCGCCGGTCGATTGCGTGATGAACAGCCGCTTCTTCTCGCTGGCGATGGTCTGCACGGCGAGCCCGACCGCGGAGACCGGCACGTCGACGATCAGGTCGACCTGCTCGGCGTCGTACCAGCGCCGCGCGATCGCGCTGCCGATGTCCGGCTTGTCCTGATGGTCGCCGACGATGACGCTGATCGGCTTGCCCAGCACCTTGCCGCCGAAATCGTCCACCGCCATCTGCGCCGCGGTCACCGAACCCTGTCCGGTCGGCGTCGAGGCCGGCCCGTTCATGTCGGTGAGCACGCCGATCTTGACGACCTCGTCCGACACCTGCGCCAGCGCCGCCGATGCGGGCAGCATGGCACTCGCGCAGGTCGCGAGCAGCGCAATTCGTGTGGCTGAAATCAACCCTCTTGCTGAAATCAACTTTCGTCCTCCCGGAAAATATCGGCGTGGCGCCGTCGTTGGCCGCCAGCCCCAATGCGGGGAAGCGGCTCGGCCATCTGCCGCCATTCGCAAGCCGCCGTCAATCAGGCGGCAAAGCGGATCTGGCCGGCCGGTGCGAGATCGTATCCGGTGAGTTCGCCTGCGCGCAGCGCCATGCGCCTGCCTGTGACGAAGCGGACGAGCGCCTGCATCGCGGGGCGGAAGTAGCTGCGTTGGCGGGTCAGCAGGTCGAAGCTTTCCCAGGTCAGGGTGATGAAGTCGAGGCCGGCGGCCTTGGCCGCTGCGCGCGTTGCAATGCCGCAATCGGCGCTGCCGCTGCGGATCGCGGCTGCCAGGTCCGGTCCGGTGAGGCAGGGCGGCTCGAGCCGCTTCAGCTCCTTCAATGTGGCGCCCGCGCGCTGCAGCAGAACCTCGAGCAGGAGCTGCGCGCCCGCGCCTGGCTGGCGCGTCGCCACCGTCGCGCCCGTGGCGAGCACGTCCGTGAGGCTGCGCAAATTCTTCGGATTGCCGGGCGCCAGCAGCAGGCCCTGTTCGCGCTTGGCAATGCCGATCAGCACCGTGTCGTGCAGGCCGGAGAGGGCACGCACCGCGGCGATATTGGCGTCGATGGCACCCTTGGCCGCCTCGCCGTCGAGCTCGTCGATGCGGTGGAAATGGACAGCGGTCGCGACCACCTCACCGCGCTGCAGCCGCTCGATGCCGCGCATGGTGCCTTCGTTCAAGGAGGCCAACGACGAGCCGGATTCACGCAAGGCCCATTCCAGCAGGTCGTCCTGGCTGCCGCCGACGATCGGCGGCGGGTCCGCCGGCACCATGCCGTTCGGCCGCGCCATGCCCGCGAGCACCCACAGGTCCAGCTCATGGCGCGGGAACAGCCATTTTCCGGTGACCTTGCTGCAGGGAATCGCGCCCAGCGTCACCAGCTCGTAGAGCTTGCGTTCCCCCAGCCGCAGGTAGTCCGCAGCCTCGCTTGTGGTCAGAAATTCCATCTTGCATTTATATGCATATAAGCGATCTGGTTCAATTAATTGACAAAGACCGGAATTTCTGCCGAACAGGCCAGAAGGAATCGACTATGAATGAGGCCAGCGCCTGGCAATTGATCGTCGCCGGCGATCCGACATTGTTCGCGATCGTGCGGCTGTCGCTGGCTGTCAGCCTGGCGGCGGTGGCGCTCGCGGCCGTAATCGGCCTGCCGCTTGGCGCCAGCCTTGCGCTGTTGCGGTTTCGCGGCCGCGCCGGCCTTTTGGTCGCACTCAATGCGATGATGGGGCTGCCGCCGGTCGTGGTGGGATTGGCGATCTACCTGTTGCTGTCGCGGTCCGGCCCGCTGGGGAACCTTGGCATCTTGTTCACGCCAACCGCGATGGTCATCGCGCAGACCGTGTTGATCGTGCCGATTATCGGCGCCCTGACGCGCCAGACCGTCGAGGACCTCGCATACGAATATCGCGACGAGCTGGCGGCGCTGTCGGTCGGACCGATCGACCGCATGATCACCTTGTTGTGGGACGCGCGCTTCAGTCTGCTCACCGCGCTGCTCGCCGGCTTCGGCCGTGCCGCCGCCGAGGTCGGCGCGGTGATGATCGTTGGCGGCAATATCGACGGCTTCACCCGCACCATGACCACGGCGGTGGCGCTCGAGACGTCCAAAGGCAATCTGCCGTTGGCGCTCGGACTCGGGCTGGTCCTGCTTGCGATCGTGGTGGCGATCAACGCCGCGGTCTGGGCGGTGCGCGCCGTCGCGGAACGGCTGGCGGCCTAGACCATGCGCGCACCCTTGACCGATCTTCCGCTGGTGCTCGACAGGGTCTCGCTCGCCGTTGGCGCGACCGAGATCCTCGACCGGCTGAGCGTGACCATCGCGGCGGGACCGCCGACGCTGGTCGTCGGCCCGAACGGCTCCGGTAAGACCAGCCTACTGCGGATCTGCATGGGCCTCGCGCGGCCGACGTCAGGAACGATAAGCTGGGGCGGCCGCCTTGATGCGCCGCCGCTGCGGCGCGCCTTCGTGTTCCAGCGCCCGGTGATGCTGCGGCGGAGCGTCGCCGCCAATCTCGATTACGCGCTGGCGCATGCCGGCGTTATCAGGCGGCAGCGGCCGGCACGCATCGCAGAGCTTCTGGCGCGCGTCGGCCTCGACGGGCTCGAGGGGCGGCCGGCGCGCCGCCTGTCCGGCGGCGAGCAGCAGCGGCTGGCGCTGGCGCGCGCGCTCGCCCGCGAGCCCGAGATCCTGCTCTTGGACGAGCCGACCGCCAGTCTCGACCCGGCCGCGACTCGCGCGGTCGAGGACATCGTCCTTGCGGCCGCGCGCTCCGGCATCAAGGTGGTGATGGCGAGCCATGATCTCGGCCAGGTGCGCCGGCTCGGCGGCGACGTCGTCTTCCTGGTGCGCGGCGCTTTGCGCGAGCGCAGCGGCGCGATCGATTTTCTCGACCATCCCGCAAGCGAGGATGCCGCGCGCTTCGTGCGCGGCGATCTCGTGATCTGAAGTCCCGTCGATCCATCAATGGAGAACGCCTGATGCGCCTGCGGCTCGCTCTTCTGCTCGTCCTCGCTCTGACGCTGGTGGCCGCGCCGGGACGGGCGGAGGATCGCTCGATCGTGGTCGCCTCGACCACCTCCACCCAGGATTCCGGCCTGTTCGGCTATCTCCTGCCGCTGTTCAAGCAGAAGACCGGCATCGACGTGAAGGTGGTTGCGCAAGGCACCGGCCAGGCGCTGGACACCGCGCGGCGCGGCGACGCCGACGTCGTCTTCGTCCATGCCAAGGCGCAGGAGGAGAAGTTCCTGGCAGAGGGATACGGCGTGAAGCGCTATGAAGTGATGTACAATGATTTCGTGCTGGTCGGCCCCCAGAGCGATCCCGCCGGCGTGAAGGGCCAGGATATCCTGGCCGCGTTCCGCAGCATCGAAGCCAAGGCTGCGCCCTTCGTTTCGCGCGGCGATCGTTCCGGCACGCATGCCGCCGAGCTCGCACTGTGGAAGCAGGCCGGGATCGACCTCTCCGCGCATAAGGGGCCCTGGTATCGCGAGATCGGGCAGGGCATGGGCGCGGCACTCAACACCGCGAGCGCCATGGACGCCTATGTGCTCTCCGATCGCGGCACCTGGATTTCGTTCAAGAATCGCGGCGAGCTTGCGATCCTGGTCGAAGGCGACACGCATCTGTTCAACCAATACGGCGTGATGCTGGTGAACCCTGCGAAATTTCCGCACGTCAAGAAGGAAGATGGTCAAGCCTTCGTCGACTGGCTGATCTCGCCCGAAGGGCAGGCAATCATCGCGAACTACAAGATTGACGGCCAGCAATTGTTCTTCCCGAACGCAAAGCCTTGAGCCTGAATAAGTCTAGAGCAGGCTCTCGCCGCTCGCTCGATCTGCTCCCCTCCCCTTTGCGGGGAGGGGCCGGGGGTGGGGGTCCACAACGGCAGTGTCGATTTGGGCTACCCCCCTCCCCAACCCTCCCCCGCAAGGGGGGAGGGAGCGCACTTTCGCCGTGGCCACAGCTACATTCTCACTATGCCTTCGCCGCCTGCCGCTCGCGATGGGCGGCTTCCCAGATCTCGCGCGCGGCGTCCGCGTTCATCGCAGCGATGCCGATGCCAACGATCAGGTCGGGCCAGGCCGAGTGCCAGAGAGCGGCGGTGATCAGGCCGGCGATGATGATCGCGATGTTGGCCGCGGCGTCATTGCGGGCCGACAGGAACGCCGCCCGCGTCAGGCTGCCGTGATGATCGCGCACCCGCGCCAGCATCAGCGCGCAGGAGAGATTGACCGCGAGCGCGCCGAGTCCGGTGATAGTCAGCGGCAGCGCCTCGGGCGCGACTGGCGTCAGCAGCTTTTCGGCTGCCGTCCAAAGCCCCGCGAGCGCCGGCGCCAGCAGGATCGCCGCCAGCACCATGCCAAGGTAGGCGCGCGCCCGCGCGCTCCAGCGCAAGGCGAGCAGGATCAGCAGATTGACCGAGGCGTCCTCCAGAAAGTCGACGCTGTCGGCGAACAGCGACACCGAGCCGATCTGCAGCGCGACCGCGAATTCGATGCCGAAATAGGCGAGGTTCAGCACCGCGACGGTGATCACGGTGCGGCGAACCGCGGTCATGTCGGGCGCGGCCGTCTCCATCACGTCAGTCGCCGTCCAGTGCCGCCAGCCGCTCCGCCTCGGTCAGGTCCTCGGCGGTGTTGGCGTTGAAGAACGGATCGAGCGGGATGGTCGGCCAGCTCACCGTGGCGAGCCGATAGCGTGCGGTGAAACGGTCGATCTTGCGGATGTCGTCCATGGTCAGTGCGTGGCGCAGCTCCTCGCGCAACGCGACCTTCCAGAGTCCGATCACCGGATGCGACTGGCCGCCGGAGGCCGCGACGGCAAGCTCGGCGGCCTCGGTCGCGCGTGCCGCCACGAGCCGCGCCACCAGATCGCGCGGCAGGAACGGGCAGTCGCCGGCCGCGCTCAACATCCACTCCGCATCACGGCGGTTCGCCGCCACCCAATCGAGCCCGGCGAGGATGCCTGCGAGCGGTCCCGGGAAATCGGCGACGCTGTCGGCCACGACCGGAAGGCCGAAAGCGGCAAAGCGCGCCGGATCGCCATTGGCGTTGAGGATCAGCGCGCCGCATTGTGGCGCAAGACGCGCGATCACGCGGTCCAGGATGGTGCGACCGCCGATCATGCGCATCGGCTTGTCGCCGCCGCCCATGCGCCGCGCCAGACCGCCGGCCAGCAGCACGCAGGGAACCTGCGCAGCAGCATTCTGCGTCAGCTCAGTCATCGCCGCCTTCGCCCTTGCGCCGGTGCTTGGCCGATTCCTCCTCGACGTAAGCGAGATCCTGGTCGTACACGATGCGCTCCTCGCCGGAGAGCGCGATGAAGCGCTTGCCGCGGGTGCGTCCGACCAGCGTCAGCCCGACCTGTCGCGCCAGCTCGACGCCCCAGGCGGTGAAGCCCGAGCGCGACACCAGGATCGGAATGCCCATCCGCACCGTCTTGATCACCATCTCCGAGGTCAGCCGTCCCGTGGTGTAGAGGATCTTGTCGGCCGGGTCGACGCCGTGGCGGTAGAGCCAGCCGGCGATCTTGTCGACGGCGTTGTGGCGGCCGACGTCCTCCGTGTAGCAGACGGGCGTGCCCTTGACGCACAGCACACAGCCATGGATGGCGCCGGCTTCGAGATAGAGCGATGGCATGGTGTTGATGGTCTGCGTCATCTGGTAGAGCCAGGATGTCCTGAGCTCCGCCTTTGGCAGCGCGATGCTCTCGATCGCCTCCATCAGATCGCCGAACGCGGTGCCCTGCGCGCAGCCCGAGGTCTGGGTGCGCTTCTTCAGCTTGGCTTCGAAATTGGTGTGATGCGCGGTGCGTACCACCACCACCTGGAGGTCGTCGTCATACTCGACCTCGGTGACGACGTCGTCATATTTCAGCATGTTCTGGTTGAGCAGATAGCCGAGCGCGAGATACTCCGGATAGTCGCCGATCGTCATCATGGTGACGATCTCCTGCGCATTCAGGTACAGCGTCAGCGGCCGCTCGACCGGCACGTTGATCTCGACCCTCGCGCCAGTCTGGTCGATGCCGCCGACACGTCGGGTGAGCCGAGGGTCGTGCGGGTCGGGCAGGATGCGCGGGGCGGGGGATTTCAGCAACGTCGTCATGGCCAGCAGGTTAGCATGACATCGGGGGAGCGCCGATATAAAGCTTATTGACCAAATCACGCGACCAAAGCCCCGTCATTGCGAGCGAAGCGAAGCAATCCAGGGCGCCAAGAAAGCTGGACCGCTTCGTCGCTGTCGCTCCTCGCGATGACGGCGTGTATGCGGTTCCGCTCCGGAGACCGAGATGAAAGTGATTGGCCTCGCCGGCTGGAGCGGCGCCGGCAAGACCACCCTGTTGACGCGTGCGATCCCGCATCTTCTGGCGCAGGGCCTGCGCGTGTCCGTGATCAAGCATGCCCATCACAAGTTCGACGTCGACACGCCGGGCAAGGATTCCTGGCGGCATCGCGAGGCCGGGGCCGAGGAGGTGCTGGTCTCTTCGGGAGCCCGCTGGGCGCTGATGCACGAACTGCGCGGCGAGCGCGAGCCGGGATTACCGGAGCTGCTGGCCAAGCTGTCGCCAGTCGATCTCGTCATCGTCGAAGGCTACAAGACCGATCCCCATCGCAAGATCGAGGTGCATCGAGCTGCCAATAGCAAGCCGCTGTTGTTCCCGAACGATTCCGCCATCGTCGGCATTGCCAGCGACGTCGAGGTTGCAACGTCGCTGCCGGTGGTCCATCTCGATGACGTCCCGGCGGTGGCTGCGATGATGCTGCGCTCGGCGATGCCGATCACCGAGCTGTTGGTTTCACAGGGGACTTGAAGGGAGCGACGATGGCGCAACTCTCCGACGATTGCTTCGCCTTCGGCGGTCCGCTGATGTCGATCGACGAGGCGGTCGGCATTATCACCGATCGCGTCAGGCCAGTCGCGGAGAGCGAGCGGGTCTCGCTGCTCGGCTCGGACGGCCGCGTTCTCGCAGCCGACGTCGCCGCGCCATTGCCACTACCGCCCTTCACCAACTCCGCAGTCGACGGCTACGCCGTGCGGTCGGCCGACCTGCCGCATGGATCCGAAGCGGTCTGGCCGGTGACCGGGCGCGTTGCGGCCGGCGCTGCGGCCGCGCCAATCGCGGCGGCGCATGCGATGCGCATCTTCACCGGCGCACCGATGCCAGAGGGGGCCGACACCGTGTTCATGCAGGAGGACGTCCGCCTCGCTGAGGATGCTCGCGTGGTGCTACCCGCGGGGCTCAAGCCCGGTGCCAATGTACGTCCTGCGGGCGAGGACATCGCGCTCGGAACGGTGGCGTTGAAGGCGGGCCAGCGCCTGCGGCCGCAGCATGTCGCGGTCGCGGCCGCGTTCGGTCTCACCGAGCTCCCCGTGCGGCGGCGCATCCGTGTCGCCGTATTCTCGACGGGCGACGAGCTGGCTTCGCCTGGCGCGCCACGCGCGCCGGCGCAATTGTACGATTCCAATCGGGTGATGTTGCTCGCGATGCTGAAACGTCTCGGCTGCGACGTCTCCGATCTCGGCGTCTTCGACGACAGCCGAGCGCCGCTGGCCAGCGCCTTGCGCGAGGCCGCCGCTGCGCATGATCTTCTGCTCACCACCGGCGGTGTCTCGACCGGAGAGGAGGACCACGTCAAGGCCGCGGTCGAGAGCGTCGGAACACTGGTGCTGTGGCGGATGGCGATCAAACCGGGACGTCCCGTCGCGATGGGCATCATCGCCGGCACCCCCTTCATCGGCCTGCCCGGCAATCCCGTGGCGAGCTTCGTCACCTTCGTCCACGTGGTGCGCCCGACCGTGCTGGCGTTGGCGGGAAGCCTGCCGGAGCGGCTCACGCCGCTGCCGGTGCGCGCGGCCTTCACCTACAAGAAGAAGGTCGGCCGCCGCGAATATGTGCGGGTCTCGCTGCGCAGGGCTGCTGACGGCCACCTCGATGCATTCAAGTTTCCGCGCGAGGGCGCCGGATTATTGTCGTCGCTGATCGAGACCGACGGCCTCGCCGAGCTCGGCGAGGAGGTCACCAGGGTCGAGCCGGGACAGAGCGTCGGCTTTCTGTCCTACGCCGAGCTGATGTGAGTGGACGCGGACGGTTGACGCTGTTCCCCGGGCTCGCCATGGTCGCCGAATGACCACCACCATGCTCGACCTCACCGGCCTCAAATGTCCGCTGCCGGCGCTCAAGACGCGCAAGGCGCTGAAGCCGCTCAAAGCCGGCGACCGGCTGGAGGTGCACTGCACCGATCCGCTGTCGGTGATCGACATCCCCAATCTGATCCGTGAGACCGGCGACAAGGTCGAGATCACCGAACGCAGCGAGACGCGGATCGTGTTCCTGATCGAGAAGCAGGCCGGCGGGGCCGGCAACTGATCAGGCCAGCTCTCCACGAGGTCATCCAGGGCGCGCTTGCGCAACGAACGGTCTTGCCACGGGGTGGCGCGCGATGTTGCGCAGTAATGGCGGAGGTCCCATGCATGTCTGATATGCGCAGATTGTCCGCCAGGCCAATCTGTCGCATATGCTCGCGCTTGCGGCGGGCAGACGACTTGGGTTTCGGCAGCGCCCTCCGCGGTCGCGCCGTTAGTTCCATTTGGAATTCAAATGGACTGATTAGTAAGGCGGATCGATCCTGGCCGTGCAGGCGATCCGGAATCGAGACCTGATGGATCTACGGATCTCGAGCTGCAACCATCGTGATCACGTTGCCGCGATCTTGTAGGGGGACTACATGGCGGGGCCGCACTCATGCGCCAATTAGTCGCGGATCGGCCTCCGGGTCGCTGCGGCGCACTGAATCCCCTGTGATTCGGAGCTTCGCTACGTTTTATCTATCGACAACCGCGATTGCTTCTGCCCCAATCCGGGTTCCGCGGAGGTTGCGGGTGGATCTGCGATGCCCTTTCAGACCGCGCGAGTGTTTCTGAGGATGACGGCATGAGTCAGCTGAGGGGGTGTTATGCATGTTGAAAACACGCTCGCCTCTTGTGCATCGCGAAAATGTCGCGGAGCAACACTACGGGACGTCGCGGGAATTTCCGCGTTGATTCAAATCAAAGGGGACCGATGATGACATCAAGGCATGGGATCGATGCCTGCAGGGGAGGATGGCATGGCAGTTGTTGAGAGCGCCGGGAGAGCAACCGGTGCGGCAACAGGAATTTTCGATCGCGAGCACACGATCGCGAAGCCGGGATTCAATCGCTGGCTGGTTCCGCCGGCAGCGTTGTGTATCCATTTGTGCATAGGCATGTCCTATGGACTGAGCGTGTTTTGGCTGCCGCTGTCGCGTGCGATCGGCATCGACAAGCCGGTGGTCTGCGCCGGCCAGTCGATGATCTCGGATCTCTTCACGACGAGCTGCGACTGGCAGGTCACCAATCTCTTGATGATCTTCACGATCGGCATCGTGATGCTGGGATTGTCGGCAGCCGTATTCGGCGCCTGGCTCGAACGGGCCGGCCCGCGCAAGGCGGGCGCCGTGGCGGCCGTGTGCTGGGCCGGCGGCTTTGCGATTTCCTCGCTCGGCGTCTATGTCCATCAGCTCTGGATGTTGTGGATCGGACTCGGCCTGATCGGCGGCGTCGGACTCGGTCTCGGCTACATCTCGCCGGTGTCGACGCTGGTGAAATGGTTCCCGGATCGGCGCGGCATGGCCACCGGCATGGCGATCATGGGGTTCGGCGGAGGCGCCATGATCGGCTCGCCACTTGCCAATTACCTGATCAACTACTTCAAAACTCCGACATCGGTCGGCGTCTGGCAGGCCTTCCTTGTGATGGGCGCGATCTATTTCGTGTTCATGATGATCGGCGCCTTCGCCTATCGCGTCACGCCGGCCGGTTGGCAGCCGGACGGCTGGACGCCGCCGGCGACGGCCAAGGCCATGATCTCCACCAACAACGTTCATCTTGAGGACGCGCACAAGACGCCGCAATTCTGGCTGTTGTGGCTGATGCTCTGCATGAACGTTTCGGCGGGCATCGGCGTGCTGGCGATGGCCTCGCCAATGCTGCAGGAGATCTTCGGCGGCGCGCTGATCGGAAAGCCTGAGGTCGGCTTTGCGGCCTTGGATGGGTCGCAGAAGGTCGCGATCGCCACGATCGCCGCCGGCTTCGTCGGGCTGCTGTCGCTGTTCAACATCGGCGGCCGCTTCTTCTGGGCCTCGCTGTCGGACCACATCGGGCGCAAGGCGACCTACTACACGTTCTTCATCCTGGGGATCGTGCTCTATGCGTTGGCGCCGAGCTTCGCCCATATGGGATCGCGGCTCCTGTTCGTCGGCGCGTTCTGCATCATCCTGACCATGTATGGCGGCGGTTTCTCCACCATTCCGGCCTACCTCGCCGACCTCTTCGGTCCGCAGTTCGTCGGCGCCATTCATGGCCGGCTTCTGACCGCATGGTCGACCGCCGGCGTGATCGGCCCGCTTCTGGTGGGCTATATCCGCGACGCGCAGTTGCAGGCCGGCATCGAGCGCGCGCTGGTCTACGACCGCACCATGTACATCCTGGTCGGCCTGCTCGTGATCGGCCTGATCTGCAATCTCCTGGTTCGGCCCGTGGCCGACAAGTGGCACCTGACCAAGGAGGAGGCGGCGCGGCTGCAGGCCGAAAGCGCTCAAAGCGAGGCGGCGATCCAGCATGGCTCGTTCGGCATCGGCACCGGTGGTCTTGATCTCAGCGCCGGCCTGTTCTGGGCTTTCGTCAGCATCCCGCTGCTGTGGGGCGTGTGGATGACGCTGCAGAGCGCGGTCAAGATCTTCTGATCGCCATCATTGCGGGAGGCGCGGGCTTCGAGAGCTCACGTCTCCCGTAGTGTCTTTTGTGCTTTGGACCATGGCCCCCGGTCGGCACTTCCGGTGGCCGCAGCCTTGCCAGACAGCGCCAGGCCATTAAGGATCAAGCTGACGGATGGGAAGTTGTGAGTCGAGGGGCTCGCCGCGCTGATCGCTGGTTCTGCATTCAGGACCGCAAAATCAGCCGCCGAGTACGGGTTCAGGCACTGAATGGTAGGTCAGTGCCGCTCGAGTTGCGGCTTCCGCATAAGACAGAGTTTCGCCTTGTATCTGGCATGCCAAGAGCTAGAGTGGCGACAAGCAATAATCGAAACGGAACGCCTCATGACTGAAGACGTGCATCGCGTGCGTGCATTCGAGCATCCCGGAGAGGGGCGCCGGCGCGCCAAGGCGACGCCCAAGGGGCGGCAGGTGGATCCGACCGCCGCCCACGAGATCGCCGAGCTGCTCGGCGATCTGCCGCGACGCCGCGATTTGCTGATCGAGCACCTGCACCTGATCCAGGACAAGTACCGTCAGATCTCGGCGGCTCATCTTGCGGCGCTGGCCGACGAGATGAAGCTCTCGTTTGCCGAGGTGTTCGAGACGGCCACCTTCTACGCCCATTTCGACGTGGTGAAGGAGGGCGATCGGCCAGTTCCGCCGCTCACCATTCGCGTCTGCGATTCCATCACTTGTGCGATGATGGGTGCCGAGCCCTTGCTGCAGGAGCTGCAGCAGCAGGCCGGCCCCGGCATCCGCGTCGTGCGCGCGCCCTGCGTCGGTCTGTGCGATAGCGCGCCGGTCGCAGAGGTGGGCCACCACTTCGTGCATCGGGCGACGACAAATGAGGTGCTCGCGACCGCCGGCCGCGGCGACACCCATCCGCATGTTCCGGATTACATCGACTACGACGCCTATGTCGCCGGCGGCGGCTACGAGCTGCTGGGCGATCTGCGCGCCGGGCGCATCACGCGCGACGACATCCTCAAAGCGCTGGACGATTCCAGCCTGCGCGGGCTTGGCGGTGCCGGCTTTCCGACCGGCCGCAAATGGCGTGCCGTGCTCGGTGAGCCAGGGCCGCGGCTGATGGCGGTGAATGGCGACGAGGGCGAGCCGGGCACCTTCAAGGACCGGCATTATCTGTACAGCGATCCGCACCGCTTCCTCGAGGGTACGCTGATCGGCGCGCATGTGGTCGAGGCCGGCGAGGTCTACATCTATCTGCGCGACGAATATCCGATCGCGCGCGAAATCCTGGTCCGCGAGATTGCCAAGCTGCCGCGGGGCGGCCCGGTGCTGCACTTACGCCGCGGCGCCGGCGCCTATATCTGTGGCGAGGAATCCTCGCTCTTGGAGAGCATCGAGGGCAAGCGCGGCCTGCCGCGGCACAAGCCGCCTTATCCGTTCCAGGTCGGCCTGTTCGGCCTGCCGACCCTGATCAACAATGTCGAGACCTTGTGGTGGGTGCGCGACATCGTCGAGAAGGGCGCGGAATGGTGGAGCAGTCACGGGCGCAATGGCCGCAAAGGCTTGCGCAGCTATTCGGTGTCGGGTCGCGTGAGGGATCCCGGTGTCAAGCTGGCGCCCGCGGGCATCACCGTGCGTGAGCTGATCGACGAGTTCTGCGGTGGCATGGCCGACGGCCACAGTTTCTATGCCTACCTGCCCGGCGGCGCGTCCGGCGGCATCCTGCCGGCGTCAATGGGCGACATCCCGCTCGATTTCGGCACGCTTGAGAAATACGGCTGCTTCATCGGCTCGGCCGCGGTCGTGATCCTGTCGCAGCAGGATAGCGTGCGCGCGGCGGCGCTCAACCTGATGAAGTTCTTCGAGGACGAGAGCTGCGGCCAGTGCACGCCGTGCCGCGTCGGCACGCAGAAGGCGGCGCTGCTGATGCAGCGGCCGGTCTGGAACAAGCCGTTGCTCGACGAATTGAGCCAGGCGATGCGCGATGCCTCGATTTGCGGGCTCGGCCAGGCCGCCTCGAACCCGCTGACATCTGTCATCAAATACTTCCCCGATGAGTTCAAGGACGCCGCGGAATGACTACGATCACGTTCGAACTCGATGGCGTCAACGTCGAAGCCAAGCTAGGCGAGACCATCTGGCAGGTGGCGCAGCGGCAGGGCAAGGAGATCCCGCATCTCTGCTACTCGCCGGCGCCCGACTATCGCGCCGACGGCAATTGCCGTGCCTGCATGGTGGAGATCGAAGGCGAGCGCGTGCTCGCGGCCTCCTGCAAGCGCACGCCGACCGTCGGAATGAAGGTGAAGACGGAGAGCGCGCGCGCGGTCGCGGCGCAGAAGATGGTGATGGAGCTCTTGGTCGCCGATCAGCCGGCGCGCGAGACCTCGCACGATCCCGATTCCAAGTTCTGGCATTGGGCCGAGAAGACGGGCGTCACTGAAAGCCGGTTTCCGTCTGTGGAGCGCTGGCAGGCCGATCCCAGTCATCCGGCCATGCGCGTCAATCTCGACGCCTGCATCCAGTGCGGGCTTTGCGTGCGCGCCTGCCGCGAGGTCCAGGTCAACGACGTCATCGGCATGGCCTACCGCAATGCCGAGGCCAAGATCGTGTTCGACTTCGACGATCCGATGGGCGAATCCACCTGCGTGGCCTGCGGCGAATGCGTGCAGGCCTGTCCGACCGGCGCGCTGATGCCGGCCGTGATGCTCGACGAGAACCAGACCCGCGTCACCTATGCCGATCGCAAGGTCGACTCGTTGTGCCCCTATTGCGGCGTCGGCTGCCAGGTCACCTACCAGGTCAAGGACGAGAAGGTGATCTACGCGGAAGGGCGCGACGGCCCGGCCAACCACAACCGGCTCTGCGTCAAGGGCCGCTTCGGCTTCGACTACATCCATCATCCGAACCGGCTGACCAAGCCGCTGGTGCGGTTGCCGGGCGTCAAGAAGGACGCCAACGACCAGGTCGATCCCGCCAATCCGTTCACGCATTTCCGCGAGGCGAGCTGGGAGGAAGCGCTCGACATCGCCGCGAAAGGCCTCGTCAAGATTCGCGACGAGAAGGGACCGAAGGCGCTCGCCGGCTTCGGCTCGGCCAAGGGCTCCAACGAGGAAGCCTATCTGTTCCAGAAGCTGGTGCGCACCGGCTTCGGCTCCAACAATGTCGACCACTGCACCCGGCTGTGCCACGCCTCCTCGGTTGCGGCGCTGTTCGAAGGTCTGAGCTCCGGCGCCGTGTCGGCGCCGTTCGCGGCCGCCGCCGATGCCGAGGTGATCTGGGTGATCGGCGCCAACCCGACCGTGAACCATCCGGTCGCCGCGACCTACATCAAGAATGCGGCCAAGCGCGGCGCCAGGCTGTACGTCATGGATCCGCGGCGGCAGACGCTGTCACGCCACGCGACCGCGCATCTCGCCTTCAAGCCCGGCAGCGACGTCGCGATGCTGAACGCGATGATCAACACCATCATCACGGAAGGCCTGACCGACGATCAGTACATCGCCGGCTACACGGAAGGCTATGAGGAGCTGAAGGCGAAGATCCAGGAGTTCACTCCCGAGCGCATGGCTCCGGTCTGCGGCATCCCGGCGGAAACGCTGCGCCAAGTCGCCAGGGACTACGCGACGGCCAAATCATCCATCATCTTCTGGGGCATGGGCATCAGCCAGCATGTCCACGGCACCGACAATGCGCGCTGCCTGATCGCGCTGGCCCTGATCACCGGCCAGGTCGGCCGCCCCGGCACGGGCCTGCATCCGCTGCGCGGGCAGAACAACGTGCAGGGTGCGTCCGATGCCGGCCTGATTCCGATGTTCTTTCCGGACTATCAGCCGGTCGGCCGCGCCGACATGCGCGGCGCCTTCGAAAAGCTATGGGGACAGGAGCTCGATCCCGTGCGCGGGCTCACGGTGGTCGAGATCATGAACGCGATCCACGCCGGCGAAATCCACGGCATGTATATCGAGGGCGAGAATCCGGCGATGTCGGATCCTGACTTGCAGCACGCTCGCGAGGCGCTCGCCAAGCTCGATCACCTCGTGGTGCAGGACCTGTTCGTCACCGAGACCGCGTTCCATGCCGACGTCATCCTGCCGGCCTCCGCCTTCGCGGAGAAATCCGGCTCCTTCACCAACACCGACCGGCGCGTGCAGCTCGCGCGCGAGGTGATCAAGCCGCCGGGCGATGCGCGACAGGATCTTTGGATCATCCAGGAGATCGGCAAGCGCATGGGTCTGCCCTGGAACTATTCCGGGCCTGGCGAGGTCTTCACCGAGATGGCCGAGCTGATGCCGTCGCTCAAGAACATTACTTGGGAGCGGCTGGTGCGCGAGGGCGCGGTGACCTATCCGGCAGATGATCCCAACAAGCCCGGCAACGAGATCATCTTCACCACCGGCTTCCCGACAGAGAGTGGCCGCGGCAAGATCGTGCCGGCGCACATCATCCCGCCGGACGAGGTGCCCGACGACGAGTACCCGATGGTGCTCTCGACGGGGCGCATGCTCGAGCATTGGCACACCGGCTCGATGACGCGCCGCGCCGCCGTGCTCGACCAGATCGAGCCGGAAGCGGTCGCCTTCATGTCGCCGAAGGACATGCGGCGCAAGCAGCTGGCGCCCGGCGATTTCATCCGCCTGGAGACGCGGCGCGGCGCGATCGAGGTCAAGGTGCGCGCGGACCGCGACGTGCCGGAGAACATGGTGTTCATGCCGTTCTGTTACGCGGAGGCTGCTGCCAACCTGTTGACCAATCCCGCGCTGGATCCGTTCGGCAAGATCCCGGAGTTCAAATTCTGCGCGGCGCGGGCGGAGCGTGCCGAGCTTCGCAACGCGGCGGCGGAGTAGGCAGAGCGAGCAAGGCCATGGCATCTGCGACCATGGCCTTGGTGTTGTCGTCGGCTTCGACCAGCGGCAGCCGCATGTCCGGACGCCCCAGCCCTTGCAGGCTCAAGGCGTATTTGAGGGCCGCAGGCGTCTCCCGCGCGAAAGCATCGAGCAGCGGCAGCGCCAAGCCGTGCAGCCGGCGTGCGGATCGCCAGCGTCGGCGCTGGCCCTGTATGAACATCGCCTGGCACAGCTCCGGCGCCACCAGGGCAAGCGGGGACATGCAGCCATCGACGCCCGCGGCGATGCTGGCCAGTACGGTGGATGCATCGCCAGCCAGCAGCCGGAAGGCTGGTGGCAGTTGCGATCGCAGCCGCGCCACGCGCGCGACATCGCCGGTGCTGTCGCAGAGGCCGACGAACTGGCCCGATTGCGCCAAGCGGAGCAACGTGTCATCGGACAAGACGCGCGCAGTCCGTGCCGGACAATCGTGCAGGATGATCGGCAGTGCAGTGGTCTCGGCGACGGCGCCGAAATGCGCAAACATGCCCTCCTGCATCGGCCTGTTGTAGTAGGGGACGACCGACAGGATCGCGTCGGCGCCCGCCGCCGCGGCTTGCCGGGTCAGCTCGACCGCCTGATGCGTGGCGTTTGAACCGGCGCCAGCGATGACATGGAAGCGCTTGCGCGAGGTTTCGACCGCGGTGCGGATCAGCTGCGTGCGTTCGGCCGGCGTCAGCGTCCAGGCCTCGCCTGCGGTGTCGCAGATCAGGATTGCGGATGTCCCGGCTGCGATCTGGCGCTCGCAGAGCGCGGCGAACGCAGCGAGGTCGATGCTGCCATCAGCGCTGAAGGGCGTCGGAATGTCGGGGATGAAGCCTGCGAGCCATTTGGCTGGATGGCCGCCCCAGCGATAGGGCACGACGTTGCTGCTCATGCGACCGGCGGCCTTCCAAATCCGAGCAGCAGCCCGGCCGGCGCGAGCCGGCCCTCGGTGTCGAGTTCGATGGCGCGCGCGAGTTCGACGATCGCCTCGGGATGATGCCCATTCTCGAACAGCGCATATTTGATTGCCTGCGCACGGTCGACGAACAGACCGCCAAACAAACCGTTCTGCTCCTGCGCGACCCACTGGCCGCTTCGGTTACGGCCGATGAAGACGAGTGCGGCCGAGGTGCTGCACGAGGGAGGTTCGACAAGTTTCATGGACGTGGTCCCTTCGGTGTTCGAGCGGAAGACGCCTGTCGCGCAGGCGCTCCGCTTCGTCGATCAATATTGAGGGGGATGGATAGGAATGCGAGGCGGCTCGTGGGCGATCTCATAAGTCCTGCGTAGGGGGGAGATGCTGCTTACGAGGCTGATAGCTGATTGATCTCCATGACCGCGCAATACAGCGCCGTATAGGCGGCCATCTCGTCCCAATGGTTCAGGCCCGCGGTGAAGACGCGCTCGCGGCGCATCATGCCGATCACGGCGCAGAGAATGATGGTCATCCAAAGCAGCGCAGCGATGCTGCGCCCGAAGCCGATACTGCCGAACGCGGCGAATAGGGTCAGGATCGCGGTCCGTATGCCGAAGCGCAGCAACACCTGCTCTGGTTTCAGCCGCGCCGATGTGTCTGCGAAATGCGCCACGCCGACCTCCTCAATGCAAGGACGTCAGGAGAAATTGTCGCAGCACAGCGGCGTGCACATTGCATCCGTCAGCGGCGACAGGACGCTCGGCTGGCGCGACGATGCGACCACCTGCTGTGCCTCGACGAGGGCGTCGAGTAGCGCCAAGGCGAGATCGGAATGCCAGCCGTCCACGGATTGATCGAGCCAATCCGCGAGTTCGCGCCTCCGCGAGAGCGCGCAGTGCCACTCGCCGCCATCATAAGCGATGCGTCGAAGCTGCCATTGCGGCAATTCCAGCGCGATCAACGCGAGCGCGGCATCGATCCGGGCACCCGACTGGATCAACCGTCCGATCTGTGCTGCGCCTTCTGCGTGTTGACGGCGCGTCCCCGAATGATGGCTGCTGCCAAGAATGTTCGCGATCACGGCGGCCGTTGTGCCGGCCGGATCAAAGAATTCATCCACTTGGTGATGTCCGGCCAGGAGTTGCATGCTGTCATCCTGTCGTCAGGTGATCCCGTACTGGGACTGCGACAGGCAAGATGGTCCCGACAGCTGTTTGAAAACGAGATGGCGGACCGGCCGAAGATATAAAGCCGGCATAAATACCGTGCGGAATTGGAATTTTTCTCCTATTTGCTGCGCATCTGCTCCATTGGCGATATCCGCGCTTCGGGCACCGCGCCTTTATGAGATTCCTATAACTTCGCCGGCTAGACCGTCTCGAAAACCTATGGCCCGGCTGGCATCTCCTGAGCACGAAAACCCGAGCGCGCAGAATCAGCTCACGCTGGATGCGTCGTAGATCCCGTGCCCGGAACGTTGCGCGAGATATCGCGCAAACAGGAGCAAATCATGCTGGACATCCTGATGCTGGCGCTGGCCGCCGGCTTCTTCGCACTGGCGATTGGCTACACCTATGCCTGTGAACGGCTCTAGGAGGAGACGCGCCATGATCTTCGACTATTCCCTCGCCGCCGCAGTCTCGCTCGGCCTTCTGTTCTATCTCACCTACGCGCTGCTGCGGCCCGAACGGTTCTGACCGGCCTCCCACCCTCACGCGTCCTCAAAGGCAACATCCATGACAGCGATCGGCTGGCTCCAGATCATCCTTTATTGCGCTGTTGTCGTCGCGCTGGTGAAACCACTCGGCTGGTACCTCACGCGCGTCTTCAACGGTGAACGCACCTTCATGTCGCCGGTGCTCCGGCCGGTGGAGTCCGCGATCTACCGGGTCGGTGGTGTCGACGAACGGCGTGAGCAGCATTGGCTGACCTACACGGTCGCGATGCTGCTGTTTCATGTTGGTGGCTTCCTGATCATCTACGGCGTGATGCGGCTGCAGGCCGTGCTGCCGTTCAATCGGGCCGGCCAATCGGCCGTGGCCGAGGACCTATCGTTCAACACCGCGATCAGCTTTCTCACCAATACGAACTGGCAGAACTACGGCGGCGAAAGCACCGTTTCCTATCTCGTCCAGATGCTGGGGCTGACGCACCAGAATTTCCTGTCGGCCGCGACCGGCATCGTGCTGGCGATGGCGCTGATCCGCGGCTTTGCCCGCGCCTCGGTGCGCACGGTCGGCAATTTCTGGGTCGATATTGTCAGGTGCACGCTCTATGTGCTGCTGCCGATCTGCATCGTCTACACGCTGTTCCTGGTCTGGCAGGGCATACCCCAGACGCTTGGGCCGTATGTTGAGGCCACGACGCTTGAAGGCGCCAAGCAGACCATCGCCGTTGGCCCGGTCGCCTCGCAGGTCGCGATCAAGATGCTCGGCACCAATGGCGGCGGCTTCTTCAATGCCAACGCGGCGCATCCGTTCGAGAACCCGACGGCGCTGTCGAATTTCGTACAGATGATTTCGATCTTCGCGATCGGTGCGGCGCTCACCAACGTGTTCGGCCGCATGGTGGGCAACCAGCGCCAGGGCTGGGCGATCCTTGCCGTGATGGGCGTGCTGTTCATCGCCGGCGTCACCGTGACCTATTGGGCCGAGGCCAGCGGCACCTCCACGCTGAGCGCGCTCGGGCTGACGGGCGGCAACATGGAAGGCAAGGAAGTCCGCTTCGGCATCGTGGCGTCCTCACTGTTCGCAGTCATCACCACGGCGGCGTCTTGCGGCGCGGTCAATGCGATGCATGACAGCTTCACCGCGCTCGGTGGCATGATCCCGCTGATCAACATGCAACTTGGCGAGATCATCGTCGGCGGAGTAGGTGCCGGCTTCTACGGCATGCTGCTGTTCGTCGTGCTCGCGATCTTCGTCGCCGGACTGATGGTCGGCCGCACGCCGGAATATGTCGGTAAGAAGATCGAGGCCCGCGAGGTCAAGATGGCGATGCTCGCGATCCTGGTGCTGCCGTTGATGTATCTCGGCTGGACCGCGGTCGCGGTGGTACTGCCGTCGGCGGTCGCATCCATGGCTAACGCCGGCCCGCATGGCTTCACCGAGGTGCTCTATGCGTTCACCTCGGCGACCGCCAACAATGGCTCGGCTTTCGCTGGCCTCACCGGCAACACCTTCTTCTACAACCTGACGCTCGCGAGCTCGATGTTCGTCGGCCGCTTCTTCATGATCGTGCCGGCGATGGCCATCGCGGGCTCGCTCGCCGAGAAGAAATCAGTGCCGCCGTCGGCGGGCACGTTCCCGACCACCGGCGGCCTGTTCGTCGGCCTCGTCGTCGGCGTGATCCTGATCATCGGCGGCCTGACCTTCTTCCCGGCGCTCGCGCTCGGCCCGATCGTCGAGCATCTGGCGATGAACGCTGGCACCCTGTTCTGATCCGTTGCTCTCGGAGTGACTTCGATGGAAACCATGAAACTGCAAAAGCGCACGCCCGTCTCGGCGATGCTCGATCCGAAGATCGTATTGCCGGCGATCAAGGCGTCGTTCACCAAGCTCGACCCGCGGCTGATGGCGAAGAACCCGGTGATGTTCGTGGTCGAGATCGTGGCTGCGCTCACCTCCGTGATCTTCCTGCGTGATATCATGACCGGCGGCGCAGACCTCGGTTTCACCTTCCAGATCATCCTCTGGCTCTGGTTCACGGTGCTGTTCGCGAACTTCGCGGAAGCCGTCGCCGAAGGTCGCGGCAAGGCGCAGGCGGACTCGCTGCGCAAGACCCGCACCGAGAGCCAGGCCAAGCTGCTGGCGGGATCTGAGGACGCCGTTCGGCTGGTGCCGGGCACCAGCCTCAAGGTCGGCGACATCGTCCTGGTCGAGGCGGGCGACATCATCCCGTCCGACGGGGAGGTGATCGAGGGCGTGGCGTCGGTGAACGAAGCAGCTATCACCGGTGAGTCGGCGCCTGTTATCCGGGAATCCGGCGGCGACCGCTCGGCGGTGACCGGCGGCACGCAGGTCTTGTCCGACTGGATCAAGGTGCGGATCACGGCCGCGCAAGGCTCGACCTTCATCGATCGCATGATCAGGCTGGTGGAGGGGGCCGAGCGGCAGAAGACGCCGAACGAGATCGCGCTCAACATCCTGCTTGCGGGCCTCACCATCATCTTCGTGTTCGCGACCGTGACCATTCCGAGCTACGCGGCCTATGCCGGCGGCTCGATCTCGGTGGTGGTGCTGGTCGCGCTGTTCGTCACCTTGATCCCGACCACGATCGGCGCGCTGCTCTCCGCGATCGGCATCGCCGGCATGGACCGCCTGGTACGGTTCAACGTGCTGGCGATGTCGGGCCGCGCAGTGGAAGCCGCAGGGGACGTCGACACGCTGCTGCTCGACAAGACCGGCACCATCACGCTCGGCAACCGGCAGGCGACAGCCTTCCGACCGGTGCGTAGCGTCACTGAGCACGAGCTCGCGGATGCCGCGCAGCTCGCCTCGCTAGCGGATGAGACGCCGGAAGGCCGTTCCATCGTGGTGCTGGCGAAGGAGAAGTATGGCATCCGCGGCCGCGACATGGCCGAGCTCGGCGCCACTTTCGTGCCCTTCACGGCACAGACCCGCATGAGCGGCGTCGATGCCGGCGGCTCGTCAGTCCGCAAGGGCGCAGTCGATGCCATACTAAATTACATCGGCGGTGGTACCGCGCAGCTCGCCTCGGGCAATACGGTGCGGGCGATCCAGCCAGCGCTGGAGAGCGATGTGGCGCGCGAAGTGCGTGCGATATCAGACGAGATCGCCAAAGCCGGCGGCACGCCGCTGGCCGTCGCCAAGGACGGCCGGCTGCTCGGCGTCATCCAGCTCAAGGATATCGTCAAAGGCGGCATCCGCGAGCGCTTTGCCGAGCTGCGCCGGATGGGCATCCGCACCATCATGATAACAGGCGATAACCCGATGACGGCCGCTGCCATCGCAGCCGAAGCTGGCGTCGACGATTTCCTGGCGCAGGCGACGCCCGAGGACAAGCTGAAGCTGATCCGCGACGAGCAGGCCAAGGGCAAGCTGGTGGCAATGTGCGGCGACGGCACCAACGACGCGCCGGCACTCGCGCAGGCTGATGTCGGCGTCGCCATGAACACCGGCACGCAGGCCGCGCGCGAGGCCGGCAACATGGTCGACCTCGACTCCAATCCGACCAAGCTGATCGAGGTGGTCGAGATCGGCAAGCAGCTATTGATGACGCGCGGCGCGCTGACGACGTTCTCGATCGCCAATGACGTCGCGAAGTACTTCGCCATTATTCCCGCGATGTTCCTCGCGTTCTATCCGCAGCTCAACGTGCTCAACATCATGCACCTGGCAAGTCCGCAAAGCGCGATCCTGTCGGCGATCATTTTCAACGCGCTGATCATCATTGCATTGATTCCGCTGGCTCTGAAGGGCGTCGCCTACCGGGCCATCGGAGCCGGCGCGCTGCTCAGCCGCAACCTGATGATTTACGGCGTGGGCGGCATCATCATTCCCTTCATCGGCATCAAGGCGATCGATCTCGTGGTGACCGCCTTGCACCTGGCCTGAACACCATAACAGCCGTCATTGCGAGGAGCCGAAGGCGACGAAGCAATCCAGACTGCATCCAAGGAAAGATCCTGGATTGCTTCCGCTTCGCTCGCAATGACACCTCTAGTTCGGAGACATCACAATGCTCAGAGAAATCCGTCCCGCCATTTTCGTCCTGCTGGCGCTCACCATCATCACCGGCCTGATCTCTCCGCTGGCCATGACCGCCATCGCCGGCATCATCTTCCCGTCCCAGGCGGAGGGCAGCTTGGTCGAGCGCGATGGCAAAGTGGTCGGCTCCGTCCTGATCGGGCAGGAGTTCAAGGATGACAAATACTTCCACGGCCGTCCCTCGGCGACCACGGCACCCGATCCCAGCGATTCGACCAAGACCGTGCCGGCACCATACAACGCCGCCAACTCGTCGGGCTCCAATCTCGGCCCGACCAGCAAGGCGCTGGCTGACCGCCTCAAGGATGACGTGGAGAAGCTGAAGGCGGAGAACCCTTCGCAAGCAGTGCCGGTCGATCTGGTCACGACCTCCGGAAGCGGCCTCGATCCGGACATCTCGCCGGAGGCGGCCGCCTTCCAGGTGCCGCGGATCGCCAAGGCGCGCAGCCTGCCGGAGGATCGGGTCCGCGCCCTGGTGGCGCAAAACACACAAGGACGCCTGCTCGGCATTCTCGGCGAGCCGCGCGTGAATGTGCTGGCGCTCAACATGACGCTTGATGCGGCGCCGGGCAGATAGGACGCGCTGGCCTTGGCGCATCCACTCGCGTATCTATAGTGCGATATGGCCAGTCAACGCCGCGATCTAGATCAACGTCCCTCGCCGGAAGCCCTGCTCGAGGCCTTCAGGCGCGAGGACAGCCCTGCGGGAAAGCTGAAGATCTTCGTCGGCGCGGCGCCGGGCGTCGGCAAGACCTATGAGATGCTGCAAAGTGCGCATGCCAAGCTCAAGGCCGGCGTCGATGTGGTGGTGGGATACGTCGAGACCCACGGCCGCGCCGAGACCGAGGCCCTGGTCCGCGGGCTCGAGGTGATCCCGCGCAAGCGCATCGCCTACAAGGACCAGATCCTCGAGGAGATGGATCTCGACGCGGTGATCGCGCGCAAGCCGAAGCTGGCGCTGGTCGACGAACTCGCGCATACCAACGTCCCCGGGGGCCGCCATCCCAAGCGCTATCTCGACGTCGAGGAGCTGCTGTCGCACGGCATCGATGTCTATACCGCCGTCAACGTCCAGCACATCGAAAGCCTCAACGACGTTGTCGCCCAGATCACCCATGTGCGGGTACGCGAGACCGTGCCGGACTCGATGTTCGATCGCGCCGATGCGATCGAGCTGATCGACCTCACGCCCGACGACCTGATCCAGCGCCTGCGCGAGGGTAAGGTCTATGTGCCCAAGCAGGCGGAGCGGGCGCTAGAGCATTATTTCTCGCCCGGCAATCTGACCGCGCTGCGCGAACTCGCGCTCCGCCGTACGGCCGAGCGTGTCGATGAGCAATTGCTCACCCACATGCAGGCGAACGCGATCGCCGGGCCCTGGGCGGCCGGCGAGCGCATCCTGGTCTGCGTCAGCGAGGACCCGCGGGCGGCAGGGCTGGTGCGTTATGCCAAACGGCTGGCCGATCGGGTCCATGCGCCCTGGACCGCGATCACCATTGAGACACGGCGCAGCCTGCAGCTCACCTATGCGCAGCGCGATCGCCTCGCCGACACGTTGCGGCTGGCTGAATCACTCGGCGGCGAGGCGCTCACGCTGCCCGGTGTCAACAGGCATATCGCCGACGATCTCATCAATTTTGCCCAAGGGCACAACGTCACCCAGATCATCATCGGCAAGTCCAGCCGCTCGCGCCTGTTCGAGATCGTGCAGGGCTCGGTGGTGCACGATTTGGTGCGGCGCGCCGGTAATATCAGTGTCCATGTGATCGCTGGCGACGAGTTGCCTGCCAATGCAAGCACTCCGGTGCAGACCCGCGCCCGCAGCGAGCCGTTCCGGCCGCGCCCTTACCTGACGGCGGTCCTGATCACGGCGCTCGGCCTCGGGGTTGCGGAATTGATCCAGCCCTGGTTCGGCGTCGAGAATGTCGATCTCGTGTTCCTGACCGCCGTGGTCGGCGTGGCTGCGCGTTATGGCCTGTGGCCATCGCTGCTCACAAGCGTCCTCGCCTCGCTCTGCTACAATTTCTTCTTCCTGCCTCCGATCTACACCTTCACCATCACCGACCCGACCAACATCGCGGCATTCTTCTTCTTCATGTTGATCGCGGTGCTGGTCTCCAATGTTGCGGGCCGCGTGCGTGTCCAGGCCGATACCGCAATCGGCCGTGTCCGGACGACCGAGCAGCTCTATGCCTTCAGCCGCAAGCTCGCAGGCACCGCGACGTTGGATGATGTGTTGTGGGCGACCGCCTATCAGACCGCGCTGATGCTCAAGGTGCGCGTGGTGCTGCTGCTGCCCGAGGGCGGCAAGCTGACGGTGATGGCGGGTTATCCGCCGGAAGACCAGCTCGATGATGCCGACCTCGCCGCGGCGAGCTGGGCCTGGAGCAACGATCGTGCGGCGGGGCGCGGCTCCGACACCTTGCCAGGCGCGAAGCGGCTGTTTCTGCCGATGCGCACCGGGCGCGGTCTGATCGGAGTCATAGGCATCGATGATGACCGCACCGGGCCGCTGCTCACGCCCGATCAGCGGCGCCTGCTCGATGCGCTGGTGGACCAGGGCGCGCTTGCAATCGAACGGGTGCTGCTGGTCGAGGATATGGACCGCGTCAAGCGCACCATGGAGCAGGACCGGCTGCGCGCGGCGCTGCTGACCTCGATCTCGCATGACCTGAAGACGCCGCTGGCCTCCGTGCTCGGCTCCGCCTCCACCATGCGTGATCTTGCAGGCAACCTCAGCGATCAGCAGAAGGCCGATCTGCTCGCGACGGTGATCGACGAGTCCGAACGTCTCAACCGCTTCATCGCCAATCTGCTCGACATGACCAAGCTGGAATCCGGCGCGATCGTGCCGAACAGCGCGCCGCACGATCTCAGTGAGATCGTCGGCAGCGCGCTGCGCCGGGCAAGCAAGATCCTGGCGAGCCACAACGTCTCGCTCGAGCTTCCGGCCGATCTGCCGATGCTGGAGCTCGACGCGGTGCTGTTCGAACAGGTACTGTTCAATCTGCTCGACAACGCGGCCAAATATTCGCCCGCCGATACCACGATCGCAATTCGCGCTCTACGGGATGGGCAATGGGTGGTGATCGATATCAGTGACGAAGGCGAGGGGATCCCGCCTGGCGAGGTCGAGCATGTGTTCGACAAATTCTATCGGGTGCAGAAGGGCGATCATGTACGGCCAGGCACGGGTCTCGGCCTTGCGATCTCGCGCGGCTTCATCGAGGCCATGCACGGCCGCATCACCGCGGCAAATCGCGGTGACCGCCGCGGCGCCGTGCTGACCATACATCTGCCCGTCCCCTCGCGAAGCCAATCACTGGATACCGCCGCATGACCGGGGCTCCGATCAAGGTTCTCGTCATCGACGACGAGCCGCCGATCCGAAAGCTGCTCAGGATGGGCCTGAGCACACAGGGCTATGAGATCCTGGAGGCCTCGAACGGCAAGCTTGCGCTGGAGTTTCTGGCGCAGCACCCGGCGCTCATCATCCTCGATCTCGGTCTGCCTGATATTCAGGGGCATGAGCTGCTCCGCATGATCCGCGGTCGTGATGACGGTGTGCCGATCGTGGTGCTGTCGAGCCGCGGCGACGAGGCGGGCAAGGTCGAGGCACTCGATCTCGGCGCCGACGACTATTTGACCAAGCCGTTCGGAATGGATGAGCTGCTGGCACGCTTGCGAGCGGCGCTGCGGCATCAGCTGCAGGTCAAGGGCGAGCGGCCGGTGTTTCGGTCAGGTGATCTCTCCGTCGATCTCGTCAGGCGCATCGTCAAGGTCGGTGAGCGCGAGATCAAGCTGTCGCCGAAGGAATATGATCTTCTACGCGTGCTGGTGCAACATGCCGGCAAGGTGCTGACCCACCGCTTCCTGCTGAAGGAGCTGTGGGATGAGCTGACGGACGCGCAATATCTGCGCGTCTATGTGCGGCAGCTTCGGCAGAAGATTGAATCCGATCCCGAACGACCGCAGTTCGTGCTGACCGAAACCGGCATCGGCTACCGGCTTCGTGCGCCGGACTGATGCATGCTGTCCACCGGGAACACCGATTCGGAACCAACAGGAACTGCCGTGATTACTTTCGTGTCATCAGGAGAAAATTCCATGGCACGTAAGACTCGCAAATATTCCAAGGGTGCGTCCAAGAAGGTCGGACGCGCGATGAAGAAAAGGAAAGCCGGCACATTGAAGAGCGGGCGCTCCGGCCGCAAGGTCAAGAGCCGAAAGCAGGCGATCGCGATCGGCCTGTCCGAGGCCCGCCGCGAAGGCAAGAAGGTGCCGCCGAAGAAGGGCGCGAAGAAATCGACGAAGAAGAGGTCGACTAAGAAGTCCAAGAAAAAGACATCGAAGAAGCGGAAGTCGAAGAAGAAGAGCTGACGTCTCTCTCAGCGTCATTGCGGGGAGCGAAGCGACGAAGCAATCCAGACCGTCATCGTAGAGGCAGTCTGGATTGCTTCGCTGCACTCGCAATGACTGCGAACTAACCCGCTTTCCGTGCCCGCGCGGACGAACGATGTGCTTTCCTGGCGGGACGCCGCTGTGCGTGGGAGCGCCTGGAGGAGGAGTGGCGTGCGGCCTTCGCCGCGCGCTTGCCCTTCAGGCTTTGCTTCAATGCATCCATCAGGTTGATGACGTTGCTCGGACGCTCCTCGGGCTCCGGGATCTTGATGGTCTTGCCGGAGGCCTTGCGCTTGACTAGCGCCTTCAGCGCGGTCTCGTACTCGTCCTTGAATTTGCTTGGATCGAAATGCGCGGCCTTGCTGTCCAGGATATGGCTGGCGAGCTCGACCATGTCCTTCGTGATCTTCGGGTTCTTGATGTCGTCGAAGAACTCGCTCTCGTCGCGCAGCTCATAGGGAAAGCGCAGGGTGGTGCCGAGCAGGCCCTTGCCGCACGGCTCGATGGCGATGACGTGCTCGCGATTGGTCAGCACGATGCGCGCCAGCGCAACGCGGTCCTGGTCCTTCATCGCGTCGCGGATCACGGCGAAGGCATCGACGGCCGCCTTGCCATCGGGGGCGATGTAGTAGGGATGATTGAGATAGCGCTTGTCGATCTCCTCGCGCGGCACAAAGCTGTCGATGTCGATCGTATGGTTGCTCTCGATCTGCACCGCCTCCAGCTCCTCCGGCTCGATCTCGACATATTTGCCCTTGGAGAGCTCATAGCCACGCCCCTTCTGATCGCCTTCGACGACCTCGCCGGTCTCGGCGTCGACCATCTGCTGCTTCAGCCGGTTGCCGGTCTCGCGGTTGATCATGTGGAAGCGTGTCTTCTCGACCGAGGTCGAGGCCGGATAGAGCACGACCGGGCAGCTCACCAGCGACAGCTTGAGCGAACCTTTCCAATAAGCACGCGGCGCCATGCAATAATCTCCAGCATTTCCAGGGATTTGGGAACTCCAACCGGCCTTGGGGGTTTTGGTTCCGAGCGGCTGGCGCGGCGTGTTAGGCTCGCGGCCGGCATATCTGATCAGGACGACGGCCGTGGCGCTGAAGAAGCTCTCCACCTATCGGAAGAAGCGGGATTTCGACAAGACGGCGGAGCCTTCGGGCGACGTCAAGGTCGCCCCCGGGAAGCGCCTCCGCTTCGTGATCCAGAAGCACGATGCGACGCGGCTGCATTACGATCTGCGCCTGGAATATGACGGCGTCTTCAAGTCATGGGCGGTGACCAAGGGGCCGTCGCTCGATCCGCATGATAAGCGGCTCGCGGTCGAGGTCGAGGATCATCCGCTCGACTATGGCGACTTCGAAGGCACGATTCCGGAAGGCCAGTATGGCGGGGGCACCGTGATGCTGTGGGATCGCGGCTATTGGGAGCCTGAAGGCGATCCCGAGCAGGGCTTCAAGAAGGGCGACCTGAAGTTCACGCTGGACGGCGGCAAGCTGCATGGCTCCTGGGTGTTGGTTCGGATGCGGCACGACCGCACCGGCGGCAAGCGCACCAATTGGCTTCTGATCAAGCATCGCGACGAGAATGCGCGCGAAGGCGAGGCCAACGACATCCTGGATCAGGACAAATCCATCGCCTCCGGGCGCAGCATGGAGCAGATCGCGGCCGGCAAGGGCCGGGCGCCGAAGCCCTTCATGATGGCGAAGACGACGCGCATGAATGCCGACGCTGTCTGGCACTCCAATCGCGGCGATGCCCATGAGGCGCGGGCAAAGACGTTGGCCTCCAAGGCGCCCGCACCGAAGGCCAAAGCGATCGGGCCCAAGACGGCCGCGACGATGCCCGATTTCGTCAAGCCGGAGCTTTGCATATCCGTTGACGAGCCGCCGGGCGGCGAGGGCTGGGGCCACGAGATCAAATTTGACGGCTATCGCGTGCAGATCCGCGTCGAGGATGGCCGGGCCACGCTGAAGACGCGCAAGGGCCTGGACTGGACGGCCAAGTTCGGTGCGATTGCCGCGGAGGCCGGCAAGCTGCCGGATGCGATCGTCGACGGCGAAATCGTCGCGCTCGACGGCAAAGGCAATCCGAATTTCTCGGCGCTGCAGGCGGCGATCTCGGAGGGGCAAACAGATGAGCTGATCTTCTTTGCCTTCGATCTGATGTTCGCCGAAGGCCTCGATCTGCGGCAGTTGCCGCTGCGGGATCGCAAGCAGCGGCTGCAGAAGCTGTTGAAGGCGCATATCAAGGGCAAGAACGCTCATATCCGCTACGTCGAGCATTTCGAAAGCGACGGCGAGACCGTGCTGGAATCGGCGCGCAAGCTCAATCTGGAAGGGATCGTCTCCAAGCGGCTCGACGCGCCCTATCATTCCGGCCGCACCGAGGGCTGGACCAAGGCCAAGACCCGCCCCGGACATGAGGTCGTGATCGGCGGCTGGAAAACGACCAATGGCAAATTCCGTTCGCTGATGGTCGGCGTGAACAAGGGCGATCATCTCGCCTATGTCGGCATCGTCGGCACCGGCTTCGGCCAGGACAAGGTCAAGCAGCTGATGCCGGCGCTGAAACGCGCGGCTTCGAACGACAATCCGTTCGGCGGCGAGAATGTGCCGCGCAAGACCCGTGATATGCACTGGCTGAAGCCGGAGCTGGTGGCGGAGATCGAGTTCGCCGGCTGGACCGAGGGCGGCAATGTCCGTCAGGCGGCGTTCAAGGGGCTGCGCCACGACAAACAGGCCAGCGAGGTCGTGGCGGAGGAGCCGGTCATGACCAAGGTCAAGAAGCCGCTGGCGCGGGCCGCCGCGACCGCCGCAAGCGCCGGCACGGTCGTGCATCGGACGCCGTCGAAGACAAGAGAAGCCGCGGTGATGGGCGTCACCATCTCGAAACCGGACAAGGCGTTGTGGCCGGACGCCGGCGACGCCGAGCCCGTCACCAAGCTCGATCTGGCGCGCTATTTCGAGGATGTCGGCGAGTGGATGATCGCGCACCTGAAGGGGCGGCCGTGCTCGATCGTGCGCGCGCCCGACGGCATCGATGGCGAGAAATTCTTCCAGCGCCACGGCATGCAGGGCCAATCCGATCTGCTTGAACTGGCGAAGGTCTGGGGTGATCGCAAGCCCTATCTGCAGATCGATCGCGTCGAAGGCCTGATCGCCGTCGCGCAGGTCGCGGCCGTCGAGCTGCATCCCTGGAATTGCGCACCGGATGATTACGAGGTTCCGGGCCGGCTGGTGTTCGACCTCGATCCTGCGCCGAACGTCGATTTCGAGGAGGTCATTGCCGCCGCCAAGGAGATGCGGCAGCGGCTCAAGGATGTCGGGCTCGAAAGCTTCTGCAAGACCACGGGCGGCAAGGGACTGCACGTGGTGACGCCATTGCGTTATGGCGCCCGGGACAAGGTGACGTGGCCGGAAGCCAAGGCGTTCGCGCAAGGCGTCTGTCAATGGATGGCGAACGACAACCCCGAGCAATATCTGCTCAACATGTCCAAGAAGCTGCGCAAGGGAAAGATCTTCCTCGACTATCTGCGCAACGACCGGATGTCGACCGCGGTGGCGCCGTTGTCGCCGCGCGCGCGGGCTGGAGCGACTGTGTCCATGCCGCTGACCTGGGCCCAGGTGAAGAACGATCTCGATCCGAAGCGTTACACGGTCCGCACCGTGCCTGGCCTGCTGGCGAAGTCAAAAGCCTGGAAGGACTATGATGATGCGGCCGCGTCGATCAAGCCGGCGATCAAGAAGCTGGCGGAGAAGATTTGACCCTCCGCTTCGACGCAGTTGGTTGATTGAGTTCAGTGTCATGCCCCGCGCAGGCGGGGCATCCAGTACGCCGAGACCCCTCGGCCGATCACGAGCGCCTCGGAATACTGGATCGCCCGCTTTCGCGGGCGATGACGACCAGTTGTTATTGGTAGTCCGACATGCCAGCGTCGGGTGAATGCAAGCGAGTTCAGATTCGCCCGAGCAACAACAGAATCAGCAGGATGATGATGATCAGGCCGAGACCGCCGCCGCCGTAATAGCCGGTGCCGTAGAAGGGCCCGCCGCCGATGCCCGAGAACCCGCCGAGCAGCGCGATCACGAGAATGATCAGGATGATTGTTCCGATAGACATGACTCCTCCTTCGCCCCGGCAGCAGGAGGGCGACAATTTGCTCTGCCTTCGCCGAGGAAACCGGTGGGAACTTCGAAAGTTCCGGGGGCGTTGTTGGGAAAAATGCACTGTGTCTTTCGGAACAGCGCTGCTGTGCGTGCAGTGCGTCAATAACGAGGGCATCCGATGTCCGCACCACTTGTCGTATCCATTCCCCACCGTCTCGGCAAAGAAGAGGCATTGCGGCGGCTGAAGCACGGTCTGACGCGCGCTGCGAGCAGCGTGCCGGTGCTAAAGGTCGACGAAGAGCACTGGGACGGCGATCAGATGACTTTCCGTGTGCGAGCGCTGGGACAGGCGGCGTCCGGCCACATCAATGTCGGCGAGGCGGACGTGCGCGTCGAGGTGGTGCTGCCCTGGCTGCTGCAGCGCTTCGCCGAAGTGGCGCAGGCAGCCATCCGCAGTCGCGGGCAGCTGCTGCTGACGAAAAAGGGCTGACGACTGTCTGAGCGCGATCAGGCGGTCACGCGTGGTCGCAATCGCGGTGCAGCGGCATCAGTGCGGGCCTTCACGACGGCCGCAGGCAGATGGGCAAACAGCGCCGACACCGCAAGCTCACTCGCGCCCGCAAAGCCATTCGCTGCATAGCCGCCGAGTTGCACCGCCGCGTCGAATGCGTCGGCGCGCAGCCATGTGCGGCCGTGGTCGCAGAACGGCGCCATCGCGCGGCCGACGACGACGATCGCGGCATCGCGGCCGTGACGCCGGGCAAAGGCAATGATGTGGTCGGCATGTGGACCGCTGACCTCGAGCGGCTCGTAGGCGCCGTTCGTGAACACAGAGGGCAGCGCGCTCCGCAGCTGCAGCAGGCGCCGCGTCCAGGCCAGCTTGATCCGGCCGTCGCGCCAGTCGCGGGAGAGGCTATCCCAGTCCGGCGTATCGACCTCGCGAAGCGCAGCCGCCCGCGCGGCAAAATCGACCGGACGGCGGTTGTCGGGATCGACCATGGACAGGTCCCAGAACTCGGTTCCCTGATAGAAGTCGGGCACGCCGGGCATTGTCGCCTTCAGAGTGATCTGGCTCAGCGAATTGAGCGCGCCGAGCAGACTGGTTCGCCGCGCGAACGTATCGAGTGACAGCAGGAATTCGCCCGACAGCGCCGGATCGAGGATGCGCGCGATGAAGGTGCGCAAGCCGGTCTCATAGGCCTCGTTGGGATTGAGCCAGCTCGTCTCCTGCTTGCCTTCGCGCGCGGCCTTCAGCGCATAGGCCTGCAGGCGCTCCGGCAATGTCTCGTCGTCGCCCTCGGCCGGCCAGATGCCGAGCAGGGTCTGATACAGCATGTATTCGAACGTCGCCGACGGACTGCGCATCGCGCCATCGGTGACCAGATGCGGCGCGTTCAGGAGCTTCCAGCGGGCCACTGTCGAGGTCCAATCGGACGGAAGTTCGGTCAGCGCCATCAGCCGCGCCCGCGCGTCCTCGCCGCGCTTGGTGTCGTGGGTTGCGGTCGCGCTCATGCCGTGCGGCCAGTGCTTTGCGCGATCGCGCATCAACGCGTGAAAGTCCGGGGTGGAAAGCGCACCGGCGGCCGGATTGCCCCCGACCTCGTTCAGCGCCAGTAGCCTATGGAAGCGATAGAAGCCGGTGTCCTCCAGCGATTTCGCCATGACAGGCCCGGTGAACTGCTGCACCTTCAGCGCAAAGCGGCGCACGCGCGGCACGCTGTGCGTCGCCTTGCGGTGGCCTCTGACGAGATCCATGGTCAGCGCATCGCGCAGGAAGTCGAATATCGAGCCGTCCGAGGCGAACCATTCGGCGCGCGCACGGACGATCGCGTGCTCGATCAGCGCACGGTCGGCGGCGGTGGGCATCGCCGTCGTCAGATAGGTGCGATAGACCGGGAAGTGCAGCACATAGAGTTCGAGCGCCTGGCGAAGGCTGTCCTCCGAATAGTCGCGAGTCGAGTAGTGCCCGTTGGCGATGCGGGCGAGCAGCCGCGTCAGCACGGTGAATTCGCTGGTCAGCAGCGTCTCCAGCACGCGGCGCTTGGCCGCCTTCAGCACGGGCTCCAGCCGCGGCGGGCTGTTGGAGAGCTGGCGCCAGATCTCGTCCAGCGGATCGAGGCCCTTGCCGTCGATCAGCACATGGGTGATGGCATTCATCCACTCATAGCCGGTGGTGCCGTGGACGCCGGCAAAGCTCGGCAGTTTCTCGTGCTCGCAGACGATCTTCTCGATCACCACATAGAACGGTCCGGCGGCAGGACCACGCGCATCGCGGATCAGCCGGCGCAGCCGCTGGAAATATTGTGCAGGATCGCGCAAGCCATCGATATGATCGAGCCGCAGGCCCTGCAGCTGGCCGTCGGCGATGAGCTTCTTCACCAGGCGATGAATGGCTTCGAACGTGCCGGCATCCTCGACGCGAAGCCCGGCCAAAGTGTTGACGTCGAAGAAGCGGCGGTAGTTGATGTCGCTGGAGGCCAGCCGCCAATGTCCGAGCTTGTAATGCTGCCGCTCCAACAGGTGGTGCAGCGCCAACGTCCGTGCCGGACGATCGGGGCCGGCGCGATAGGCAGCAAGGCCGCGGGTAATGATCTCGGCGGCGCCGGGGATGGCCTTCAACTCGGCCTTGAAGCCGGGAGCCTCCTTGCGGTTCGGATGCCGCAGTCCTTGATAGCGCGCAGCGAGCTCCAGCATGCGCTGGCCCGCATCGCTGTGTTCGGCACCAGCCTCCTGGATGATGATCCGCAGCATCTCGCCATAGCGCTCCGGCGCGATCGGCAGGCGATGCTCGTAGTACCAGCAGGAGAAGCTGCCTTCATCGGCATCGTAGCGCAGCTCGATCTCACCGTGCTCCAGCGCCTCGCCATAGGACGAGCCGATGATCGGCAACAGCACGCCGCCGCGGGCGCGGTAGGACAGCTGATCCCAGTCGATGTCGAATGAGGCCGCATGGGGTGAGGCCTGTCCCCATTCGAGCACGTCCAGCCACCAGGGATTGTCGTCGTAATGCACGCCGACATGGTTGGGCACGAAGTCGAGGATCAGGCCGAGATCGTTGTTCTTCAGCTCTGCCGAGAGCCGGGCAAAGCCTTCCTCGCCGCCCAGTTCTGGGTTGAACTTGGTATGGTCGACGACGTCGTAGCCGTGTGCCGAGCCCTTGCGCGCCTTCATGAAGGGCGAGGCATAGACATGGCTGATGCCCAGCGCCTTCAGATACGGTACTATCGATGCAGCCGCGTCGAAATTGAAATCCGCAGTGAGCTGCAGGCGATAGGTCGCGAGCGGAATCGCTGCAGGCATCACACCTCTCCAAGACTCCACAGCACCGACCAGGGAAGCAGGCGGTCGGTGAGGGCGCCGCCCCAGATCGGCTTGCCAGCCGGTCTCGTGCGGGGCGGGCTCAACTCGCTCGCCGAGAGATTGGCGATCAGATGCAGGCGCGTGCCGTCGCCCATGATCCAGTCTGCAGTGAGCAGGCCATCGGCGCCGGCACGCGCCTCGCCGAACGTGGCGCCCGGCAGCCGCGGCGCGATCTCCTTGTGGCGCACCGCGAGTAGGCCGCGCACCAGCGCCAGGCGCTCCTTGCCCGGTGATTGATTGCGCGCCTCCCAGTCGATGACGGCCGACTTGAATGTCTCGACGGCAAGCGGATCGGGCACCTCATCGCCATATTTGCTGTAGGCCCATTCGTACTCGATGCGCCGGCCCTTGCGCACCGCGTCCGCAAGTCCGCCCTGGAAGTCGCAGAAGAACGGAAATGGCCGCCTGGAGCCCCATTCTTCGCCCATGAACAGCATCGGCACCGTCGGGGCCAGTAGCGTCACCGCGAGCGCCGCAGCGACCGCCGCGGGCGCGGCGATCGACTCCAGGCGGTCGCCGAGCGCGCGATTGCCGATCTGGTCGTGGTTCTGCAGGAAGTTGACGAAGGCGCTGGGCGCGAGGTGTCCGCTCGGTTCGCCCCGCGGCTCGCCGCCCCAGAAGGCCGCCCGCTTGCCCTGATAGACAAAGCCCGAGCTGAGCGCGCGCGCTAGATCGCCGCGCGGATCATCCTGATAGTCGCCGTAATAGCCGGCGCTCTCGCCGGTCAGCATCACATGCCAGACGTGGTGATAATCGTCATTCCACTGCGCGCGAAACTTGCCACGCGGCGGATCCTCGGCGGAATCCAGCATGCTGGCGCGATTGTCGCCATTCTCCAGCACGAGGTGAATGTGCCGGCCCGTTTCCGTGGCAAGATCGCCGACCGCCGCGCTCAACTCATGCAGCAGCGGGATCTCGTCCCGGACGCCGAAGATATGATTGACGGCATCGAAGCGCAGGCCGTCGAAGCGATAGTCCGCCAGCCAGTGCAGCGCGTTCTCGATCGCAAATGCCCGCACTTGCGGAACGCGATAATCGATCGCGCTACCCCATGGCGTATGGGCGGCGGTGAAGAACTCAGGCGCGTAGTGGCCGAGATAGTTTCCCTCCGGTCCGAAATGATTGTAGACGACGTCGAGGAACACCATGAGACCGCGCAAGTGTGCCTCGTCGATCAGCGCGCGCAGATCGTCCGGCCGACCATAGGCGCTGTCGGGTGCATAAAGCAGCACGCCGTCGTAACCCCAATTGCGGCGCCCTGCGAAATCCGCCAGCGGCATCAACTCCAGCGCGGTGATCCCGGTTTCGACCAGATGATCGAGCTTGTCGATCATCGCGCGGTAAGTGCCCTCATGCGTGAAGGTGCCGACATGGCTTTCGAGGAACACCGCGTCCTGCCACGGCCGCCCGCGCCAGTCCTTGGCACGCCAGGCATAGGCGCCGTGGTCGATCACCTCGCTCGGACCGGTCACGTCATCCGGCTGGAAGTCAGAGCCGGGATCAGGCACCTCGAGTTCATTGTCGATGCGGAATTTGTAGCGGCTGCCTGCCGTCAGGCCGGGAACGTCGACGGCATGCCAGCCGTCGTCGCGGCGTTGCATCGGCAACGCGCGGTCGAGTAGGAGATCGACCCGCTTGGCTGCGGGCGCCCAGAGCCGGAACGAAACACCATCCTTGCTGACGCGAGGGCCGAACTGGCGCGATCTCATGACAGGCCCGCATAGGCCAGCACGGAGCGCGGGGGCGCTTTCAGCTCGGTGCCCGGTGAGAAATCGGCGGAGGTCGGCTTCGCTTCCGTCGTATTCAACACCTGTTGCCAGGTTTTGTATTCGGTCATCTTGGGCAACGTGAATGCGATCTCTTCAGGTGCTGCGTTCAGCACGATAAAGATCGGTGCCTGCTCTTGTTCCACCGGGCCAAGCACATAGGCCAGAAATCGACCGTCGGGAAAGGTCCAGTCCGCGTTCGTCATCTCCGCGGCCGATGGGGTCAGCCACAGGACCCCGAACGAGCCGTCGGGGCGGCGTCCCTCGAGCCAGCGCCGCGCGCGGATCTGGCCGAAGCGTTGCCGCAGTTGGGTCATATGGGCGATGAAATCGGTGAGATCGTCGCCTTCGCGGCCGAGGCCGCTCCAGCTGACCCAGCCGACCTCATTGTCCTGGCAATAGGCGTTGTTGTTGCCGTTCTGCGAATTGCCGACCTCGTCGCCAGCCAATAGCAGCGGCAGACCCTGAGCCAGGAACAGACAGGCGAGCTGGTTCTTGCGTAGTTGCCGGCGCAGCGCGTTGATCGCAGGATCGTCGGTCGGACCTTCGTGACCGCAATTATTGCTGTGATTGTCGTTGGAGCCGTCACGATTGTCCTCGCCGTTGGCCTCGTTGTGCTTGGCGTTGTAGCTGAAGAGGTCGGCGAGCGTGAAACCGTCGTGCACGGTGACGTGATTGACGCTGGCGCGCTGGGTGCGGCCGTCATGGTTGAACAGGTCCGACGAGCCGGTCATGCGGCTCGACACCTCGCCGATCAGGCTGCCTTCGCCGCTCCAGTAGCGGCGCATGGCGCTGCGATAGCGGTCGTTCCACTCGGACCATTGCGAGGGGAAGGCGCCCACCTGATAGCCGCCTAGTCCGACGTCCCAGGGTTCGGCGACCAGCTTGACGCTCGACAGCACCGGGTCTTGCCTGATCGCGGTGAGAAAGCCGCTCTTGCGGTCGAAGCCGTGCGGCTCGCGCGCCAGCGTGGTGGCGAGGTCGAAGCGGAAGCCGTCGACATGGCACACCTCGACCCAATAGCGCAGCGAATCCATCACCATCTGCAGCACGCGCGGATGGGTGAGATTGACCGAGGAGCCACAGCCGGTGAAGTCGTCATAGTAGCGCGGATTGTCCGGCTTCAGCCAGTAGTAGGATGCGTTGTCGATGCCGCGAAAGCACAGCGTGGGCCCGAGATGATTGCCCTCCGCCGTGTGATTATAGACGACGTCCAGCATCACCTCGATTCCGGCATCATGCAGCCGTGCCACGGCGGTGCGGAAGGAATCGAGCGCGTTGTCCTGCGCGTAGCGCGGCTCCGGTGCAAAGAAGGAGATGGTGTTGTAGCCCCAATAGTTCACCAGCTTCTTCTCGACCAGGATGCGGTCGTCGATGAAGGCGTGCACCGGCAACAGCTCGATCGTAGTGACGCCGAGCCGCTTCAGGTGCTTGATCATGGCCGGCGAGGACAATCCGCCGAACGTGCCGCGCAGGTTCGGCGGCACGTCGTCGCGCTTGTACGTCAAACCCTTGACATGAGCCTCGTAGATGATGGTGTCTTCCCAGGGGATCTGCGGCCGCATTTCGCGCCGGCCCCAGTTGAAGGTCTCATCGATGACGACGGCCTTCGGCATGCCGCGCGCATTGTCGCGGCGATCGAACGAGAGATCCTCGCGCGGGCTTCCCGCACGATAGGCGAAATGCGCGTCGCTCCATACCAGGCGCCCGGCGAGGCGCTTGGCATAGGGATCGAGCAGCAGCTTGTTCGGGTTGAAGCGATGGCCGTGCTCGGGCTCGTAGGGACCGTAGACCCGGTAGCCGTAGAGCTGTCCGGGCGAGACGTCGTTGAGATAGCCGTGCCAGACGTCCTCGGTGCGCTCGGGCAGCTCGATGCGCTCGATCTCGCGACGGCCCTGATTGTCGAACAGGCAGAGCTCGACCTTGTGGGCATTGGCTGAAAACAATGCGAAGTTGGTCCCGCGGCCGTCCCAGCTTGCACCGAGGCGCGAGAAGGTTCCAGCGGAAAGGCGCATAGAGTCAGCCTTCCGGGACGAGAAATATCGCTGCCAGGGGCGGGACGGTGAGAGAGAGCTCGTTCTGACCTTCAGAGGCATGGACCTCGCCGATATTGCCGACATTGCTGCCGCCGTAGTGAGCGGAATCCGAATTGAAAACTTCCCGCCATTTGCCGCCAAACGGCGCCCGGACCTTGTAGTTGTAGTACACGTTGGGCGAAAAATTCACGACGACGACGCAGCGCGCGCGTGCATCCTTGCCCTTGCGGAGCCAGGCGAAGACGTTGTGATCGGCGTCATCGGTAATGATCCATTCGAAACCCGCGCCGTCGCAGTCGAGTTCGTGCAGGGCGGGCTGGCTGCGATAGAGCTTGTTGAGATCGCGGATCAGCGACTGGATGCCGAAATGTCGGGCATCTCCAAGCAGGTGCCAGTCGAGCGAATGATCGTGATTCCATTCGCGCTCCTGCGCGATCTCACAGCCCATGAACAGGAGCTTCTTGCCGGGGTGGCCGAACATGAAGCTGTAATAGGCGCGCAAGTTCGCAAAGCGTTGCCAGCTGTCGCCGGGCATCCGCCCAAGGATCGACCGCTTGCCGTGCACGACTTCGTCATGGGACAGCGGCAGGATGAAGTTTTCAGAGAACGCGTAATGCAGGCCGAACAGGATGTCGCCATGGTGATAGCGGCGATGAATCGGATCCTTGCTGACGTAGCGCAAGGTGTCGTTCATCCAGCCCATGTTCCACTTGTAGCCGAAGCCGAGCCCACCGGTATCGACCGGCCGTGATACCTGCGGCCAGGAGGTCGACTCCTCGGCCGCCGTGGTGGCATGCGGATAGCGGCCGAACAGCTCGGTGTTGAAGCGGCGCAGGAAATCGATCGCCTCCAGGTTCTCGCGCCCGCCATATTTGTTGGGAATCCATCCACCCGCCGGCCGGCTGTAATCGAGATAGAGCATCGAGGCTACTGCATCGACGCGCAAACCATCGATGCCGTAGCGGTCCACCCAGAACAGCGCGTTCGAAATCAGGAAGTTGCGCACTTCGGTGCGGCCGTAATTGTAGATCAGCGTGCCCCAGTCGAGATGGCGGCCCTGCATCGGGTTGGCGTGCTCATAGAGCGCTGTGCCGTCGAAACGTCCGAGCCCATGCGGATCATCGGGGAAGTGGCCGGGGACCCAGTCGAGCCAGACGCCGAGGCCCTCGCGGTGACAGGCGTCGACCAGTGCGGAGAAATCCTCCGGCGTACCGAAGCGGCTGGTTGGTGCGAACAGGCCGGTCGGCTGATAGCCCCAGGAGCCGTCGAATGGGTGCTCGCTGACCGGCATGAACTCGACATGGGTGAAGCCCATGTCGCGCGCATAGGCCGGCAACTGCTCGGCGAGCTCGCGATAGGTCAGCCATTCGTTGCCGTTCTTGCGCCGCCACGAGCCGAGATGCACCTCGTAGATCGAGATCGGCGCGTTGATCGCGTTGGTGCCTGAAGGCGCAGGCCGCGGATGCGGCAGCTTCTTCTCGTCCAGCACGATCGAAGCCGTCTTGGGCCGGACCTCGGCGGCAAAGGCAAGCGGATCGGACTTCAGCGGCAGATGCTCGCCATGTGCGCCGAGCAGATCGAATTTGTAATGATCGCCGACCTTGGCATGCGGGATGAACAGCTCCCAATAGCCGCTACCGCGCACGCGCATCGGATGACGCCGCGCATTCCAGAAATTGAAATCGCCGACCACGCTGACGCGCTTGGCGTTGGGGGCGAGGACGACGAAGCCGACACCATCGGTGCCGTCGATCGTCATGGGATGCGCGCCGAGCTTGTCGTAGAGCCGCTGGTCGGTGCCTTCACCGAGCAGATAGAGATCGTAATCGCTCAGGATCGGCAGGAAGCGATAGGGATCGTCGAGATCGACAACATGATCGCCGAAATGCGCACGCAAATGGTAGCGCTGCAGGCCCCCTGACAGCGTGCCGGCGAACAGGCCGGCGTCATGGATGCGTGACATCGGTGCGACGCCGCCACGCTCGCCGACCGCCTCGACGCGCGAGGCTTCGGGCAGGAAGGCGCGGACGACAGCGTTGTCGCCGTCGGGGTGCTGGCCGAGATAGCGAAACGGGTCGGCGTGCCGACCTTCGATGATCGCAAATGCCTCGGAAGAAAGCTGGGTCATGCGGACTCGCTAGCGGGAACGGAGAGAACGTGAAGCAGATTGCTCAGTGCAATGCGCAGCCAATCAGGCCGGTGAGCCAGCTCATATTCGGTCTCGGCCACGGCTTTTTCCAGCATGAAGAAGCGCAAGATGGCTTCGACCGTATGCGGGTCAGCCGGCCAGAGGCGTTGATTTGCCTTGATCTCGCGATAGCCGGCAAGGAATGCGGCGGCCGCTTGATCGCGCCAGTCCGACAGCGCCGCCGACAGCCGGCCATGATCGTCCGGCGCCGTCCGCAGCGCACGCTCCAGCGCCATCCGCACCGAGCAGTCGATCGAGCGCAGGAAGCCGGCGATGTCGCGCGCCGGCGGCGCCTTACGTCGCCGCTCGGCAAGCGACAGCCGCTCATCGCCATCGAAATCGACGATGAAGATGTCGTCCTTGACGATCAGGATCTGGCCGAGATGGAAATCGCCATGGAGCCGAATATTCAAGCCGTCGACGTCGTGCGGCAGCAGCGTTGAAAGCAGCTCATAGAGGTCCGTCTGCCTGGCCAACACCTGGTCGACCAACGCGCGTTCGGCGTCCTTGAAGCGGTCGCGGCGCTCGGCCAAGGTCGCGAAGACACGGCCTGCCTGCGCCCTGATGCTGTCCATCCAGTGATCGACATCGTCTGCGCGCGTCGGCTCCGGCACGAAATCGACGAGATCGGTGCTCGAGGTCAGCGCGGCGTGCAGCTCGCCGACGCGCCGGCCGGCCTGCGTCAAATAACGCAGATAAGGCGGCTGCTCCTGGCTCAGGCCCGCATCGTCATTGGCACCTCGCACGCGCTGCTCGTCGACGAAGCGGTCGAGATAGGCGAGGCTGACCGTCCAGCCATTGCCCTGGTTCTCGATGAAGCCGTGAACGCTGCCAAGCGCGCGGCGCTCATCGTCGTGCACGAGCTCGACACTGCCGAGCAGGGGCGGCGTGTTGGCAAACCCTGCGACCTCGGTCAGGAAGCGCCCGATCTCGATCTCGGGATGGATGCCTGCCTCGAGTTCGCGATGGATCTTGACGAAGAATTCGTTGTCGATCACCGCGAGGCTGTTGCAGCGGTCGGTTTCGATGCTGCGGATATGCTCGGATTCGCGGATGGTCTTATCCGGGAATTTGCCGGTCGGCCGGAATTCGAGCTGCAGGCCATTTTCTTCCACGGTCAACGAGCGCCGCAGGTTGTGCAGCAGCAGCGCCAGGAAGATCGGGCTGGTCGCGACATCGAGCAGGGTGCCCTCGCGGGCGCCCTGGCGCACGGCGGCGAGGGCCTGCGGATTGTAGCGCTCGCGGTCGAACCGCACCCATTCGATCTGCATCGGCAGCAGAAAGCGCGTGGTCTCCTTCTGCTCGGCGGCCTTGAAGAAGATCAGCCACGGCCGGTTGTCGCCGATGTCGCAGAACGGGATCGCCGAGGTGAGCGTAGGGTGGATCGCTTCAGCCGAGCGCTCGGGATACCAGCGCGTTCGCGACAGATGGCCCGGCAGCACGTCGCGCTCGAACACGCTGCGGGTGCGGGCCAGCGACACCCAGGTCGAGCCGAGCGGCACCACCAGGGTCTCGAATTCGGGCACCACGCGCTGCACGACCGGCTCGGATTTCTCGCGCTCCTTGAGCTGGAACCAGTAGAATCCGTAAGGCGCGAGCGTGATCATGTAGGGCAGTTCGCCGATCGCGGGAAAGCGCGAGCGTCCGAGCATCTCGATCGGGATGCGGTTCTTGAAGGGGGAGAGGTCGAGCTCGGTTGCCTGCGCCGAACGCGATAGATTGGCGACGCAGAGGATGACCTCGTCCTTGTACTGCCGGACATAGGCCAGCACCGCGCGGTTGGCGGGCCGGATGAAGCTCATGGTGCCGCGACCGAAAGCGAGCGTGGTCTTGCGCACCGAGATCAGCCGCTTGGTTGCGTTCAGGAGCGAGGATAGGCTGCGCGACTGCGCTTCCACATTGACGGCCTCGTAGCCATAGACGGGGTCCATGATCATGGGCGCATAGAGGCGGGCCGGATCGGCGCGCGAGAAGCCGCCATTGCGGTCCGGCGTCCACTGCATCGGAGTCCGCACGCCGTTGCGGTCGCCGAGATAGATGTTGTCGCCCATGCCGATCTCGTCGCCGTAATAGATGATCGGCGTGCCCGGGAACGACATCAGCAGCGAGTTCATCAGCTCGATCTTGCGCCGGTCGTTGTCCATCAGCGGCGCGAGGCGCCGGCGAATGCCAAGATTAATACGAGCGCGGGGGTCGTTGGCATAGGTCGACCACAAATAGTCGCGCTCGACGTCGGTCACCATCTCCAGTGTCAGCTCGTCATGGTTGCGCAGGAACAGTGCCCATTGGCAGTTGCTCGGGATGTCGGGCGTCTGCCGCAGGATGTCGGTGATGGGGAAGCGGTCTTCCTGCGCGATCGCCATGTAGATGCGCGGCATCAATGGGAAGTGGTAGGCCATGTGGCATTCGTCGCCCTGGCCGAAATATTCCTGCACGTCTTCCGGCCACTGGTTGGCCTCGGCGAGCAGCAGCTTGCCCTTTGAATAATTGTCAAGCTCCATCCGCAGCCGCTTGATGATGGCGTGCGTCTCGGGCAGGTTCTCGTTATTGGTGCCGTCGCGCTCGCACAAATATGGAATCGCGTCGAGCCGGAAGCCGTCTACACCGGCATCCAGCCAGCGCTTCATCACCTGGATGATGGCACTGACGACGCGCGGATTGTCGAAGTTGAGATCCGGCTGATGCGAGAAGAAGCGATGCCAGTAGAACTGGCCGGCTTCCGGATCCCAGGTCCAGTTCGATTTCTCGGTGTCGGTGAAGATGATCCGCGTGCCCTGATATTTCTGGTCGGTGTCGCTCCAGACATACCAATTGCGCGCGCTCGAGCCGGGCGCGCTGCGCCGGGCGCGCTTGAACCAGTGGTGCTGGTCGGAGGTGTGGTTGACGACGAGCTCGGTGATGACACGCAGGCCGCGCCGCTTGGCTTCCTGGATGAAGCGCTTGAAGTCCTTCATCGTCCCGAAATCGGGGTTGATGGTGCCGTAATCGGCGATGTCGTAGCCGTCATCCCGGCCGGGCGAGGGATAGAACGGCAGCAGCCACAGCGTGGTGACGCCGAGGTCCTGCAGATAGTCCAGCTTCTCGGTCAGGCCGACGAAGTCGCCGACACCGTCATTATTGCTGTCGGCGAACGCTTTGACGTGGAGCTGGTAGATGATGGCATCCTTGTACCACAAGCCGTCGCCGTCGGAATCGGTGATGAGATTGGTCGCGTCAAGGGAAGACAGCAAGTTCATGAAGCCCTCACGCTTTCCGGCGAGAGACGAATACACGGCGAGAGAGGAAGGTGGGTCCGCCATGCGCGAGGCGGTCGTCCTCGAAAGAGGACAGAATAGAAGCAAAAGCGCCAGACGCGAGGGCGCTCCCGAGAGTTTGAGTGATTTTGTTCACGGTGATGCCATTGACAAGAAATTGACGGTTCGTCGCGCTGGTGTCCCGGTTCTGACATTCGTATCATGTTGCCGCAGGGCTCGTTTACGAATGTCAGAACCGATGGACACCTGCAGAATCACAATTCTGGCGTGGCCTTGTGCCTGACACTCGCTTAACGGACCCGCGGACATTCTTGCGCGAATGTCAGACACGCCACACTAGCGCGGACGACGTCCCAACCCTATACAAAGCCGCTTCGCTTGCTTTGGTTCCGGCGGGAACCAGGAGCCGAGCCGAAGCGTTAGGCAAGACTATCTCGTTGTCGCTCTTAACGAATCCCGTGACGGTTGAATCCGTTACGTGCAAAGCGCGTGCCGAATGGATCTCTTCAGCCAAGCTCATAACCTCGGAATCCTGACCGAATTTTTTGATGGCCAAGGCGTTCGCCACGTCACTGACGAGGCGGCGCTCAAGATCATCGTCGAAGCCTTTCCGGAGGCGCCACCCCGCCGGCTCATCGATGGCGCGGTGGTGATTCGCTCCGGGCTGCCGGCGCGTTCGCGCCTGCACGAGCAAGCCGTGCTGCCGGTGTCCTGGACGATTCGCGAGCTCAGTGCCGGGCAGGATGGTCATGCGAAGGTGGTCGCCAGTGGCAACGCCGCCGAGCGGATGATCGGCTGGCCGGATGATCTTGCGGTTGGTTCGTATCGTATCGAACTCGTCGATGCATCGTCATGTCATGAAGAGGTCCCGCTGCTGGTCGCGCCGGAAAAGGCCTTCCTCGGCGATTTCGAGCGCGGCTGGCTGCTCGCGGTGCAGCTTTACGGCATCCGTTCAGGGCGCAATTGGGGCGTCGGCGATTTCACCGATCTCGCCAATCTGATCACGTTGTCCGCGGAGCTTGGCGCCGAAGGCGTCGGTCTCAATCCGCTGCATGCGCTGTTCGACGACCGGCCCGGCGACTTCAGCCCTTATGCGCCGAACAGCCGGCTGTTTCTCAACGCACTTTATATCGACGTCGAGAAGGCGCCGGGCTTCAAGACTGGCACTGATCGCGAGGCGCTCGCGCGTGTCAGGCAGACCGAGCAGGTCGACTATAACAGCGTCGCGGCGCTGAAATGGCCGGCGCTGCGCGCGGCTTTCGCGGCCTTCAGTGCGATGAACGACAGCGCAGAGGCCAAGGAATTTGCGACCTATTGCGCCGAGCGGGGCGAATTGCTCGAACGCTTCGCGGCCTTCGAAGTGCTGCGCCATCGCTTCAAGACACCATGGTGGGAGTGGCCGGCCGAGTGGCAGCAGCCCGATCACGACAAGTGCCTGGCAATATTGCAGGGATCTGACAAGGGCGAAGCGCGCTTCGTCATGTATGTGCAATGGCTTGCCGAGCGGCAGCTGCGCGCGTGCAAGGATCTTGCCCATCAGCTCGGCATGAAAGTCGGTCTCTATCTCGATGTGGCTGTCGGCGTGCAGTCGGACGGATTCGACGCCTGGAACGAGCAGGGTGCGATTTCGCGCAGCCTCTCGGTCGGCGCGCCGCCGGATCCGCTCAACACCGTGGGACAGAACTGGGGTCTTGCGGGGTTCAATGCGCCCGGACTGGAGCAGAAATCGTTTCAGCCGTTCCGCGACATGCTGCGGGCCTCGATGCGCCATGCCGGCGCGATCAGGCTCGATCACGTGCTGGGCCTGAAGCGGCTCTATCTCGTGCCGCATGGCTTTCCTGCACGGCAGGGGGCGTATGCCCAGATGCCGTTCGACGCGCTGCTGGCTGCAACCGCGCTGGAAAGCGCGGCCAATCGTTGCGTCGTCATCGGCGAGGATCTTGGCACGGTCCCGGAAGGCTTCCGCGAGCAGATGGCCGATTGGGGCATCTGGTCGTACAAGGTGATGATCTTCGAGCGCGACGAGGCAGGTCGCTTCCGTGATGTCGATTATTACGCGCCGAACGCGCTGATCACCTTCAGCACCCATGATCTCTCGACCTATGCCGGCTGGCGCTCCTTCGGCGATCTGAAGACCAAGCGCGGGCTCGGCATCGACCCGGGCGAGACCGACCAGGAGCGCTGGCATGCACTCGCGATGCTGGACGAGGTGCTGCGGCACAATACGATCGAGAGGAATGATCTTTACTCGGTCATCAGCTTCCTGTCGCGCACGCGCTCGCGGCTGCTGGCGATCTCGCTGGAAGATCTGCTCGGGGTGGTCCCGCAGCCCAACATTCCGGGCACGATCAACGAGCATCCGAACTGGCGACAGAAGATGCCGGTGGCGCTTGAGGATCTCACCCAGGCCTTCGATGTTGCCGCGTTGAAGGCCACCACCGCCGGGCGGGCCAGAGCGGCAGGCTGATTTCTGCAAGAGGCATCGTTCGTTAGGCGTCAGAATGTCCTCCAGGATCGAAGATTACGCCCTGATCGGCGATTGCGAGACCGCCGCCCTCGTCGGCCGCGACGGATCGATCGACTGGTTGTGCTGGCCGGCCTTCGATTCCGACGCCTGCTTTGCCGCTCTTCTCGGCGAGCGTCGGCACGGCCGCTGGCTGCTTGCACCGCAAGGCCAAGTCACGGCGGCGTCGCGCCGCTATCGCGGCGACAGCCTGATCCTGGAGACCCGGTTCGAAACGACTGCGGGCGTCGTCGATCTGATCGACTTCATGCCGCCGCGCGGCAAGGCCTCGGATATCGTGCGTTTGGTGCGCGGCGTGCGCGGCACGGTCGCGATGCGGATGGAGCTCATCATTCGCTTCGGCTTCGGCGTCGATATCCCCTGGGTGCGGCGCACGGAGGATGGTTCGGCGCTGCTCGCCATCTGCGGCCAGGACATGACCGTGCTGCGCACGCTGGTCCAGACGCGTGGCGAGAATCTGACGACGGTTGCCGAATTCGAGGTCAAGGCTGGCGAGACCGTTCCGTTCGTGCTGACCTATGGGCCGTCATATCTGCCGGTGCCAGCGTCGATCGATCCGGATCAGGCGCTTGCGGATACCGAGGCATATTGGCGCGATTGGTGCAGCCGCTGCACCTTCCAGGGCGACTGCCGCGATCTGGTGGTGCGCTCGCTGATCACGCTGAAGGCGCTGACCTTTGCTCCGACCGGCGGCATCGTCGCCGCGCCCACCACGTCGCTGCCGGAAAAGCTCGGCGGCGCCCGCAACTGGGACTATCGCTTCTGCTGGTTGCGCGATGCGACCTTCACGCTGCTGGCGCTGATGAACTCGGGCTATACCGAAGAGGCGATGGCCTGGCACAACTGGCTGCTCCGCGCCGCGGCCGGAGCGCCCGCCCATATGCAGATCATGTACGGCATCAAAGGCGAACGGCGGCTGCTTGAGTGGGAGGCCGACTGGCTGCCCGGCTATGAGGGCGCGCGGCCGGTGCGGATCGGCAATGCCGCGCACGCGCAGCTGCAACTCGACGTCTATGGCGAGCTGATGGATGCCTTCCACCAGTCGCGCGTGACCAAGCTCAAGCTGAACGACGGCACGTGGGCGCTCGAATGCGCGGTGCTCGCCCATCTCGCCGAGGTCTGGGATCAGCCGGATCACGGCATCTGGGAACGGCGCGGAGACGGCCGGCACTACGTCTTCTCCAAGGTGATGACCTGGGTTGCGTTCGACCGCGCCATCAAGAGCGCGCAGAAATTCGGCTTCAATGATGCGCCGCTGCAGGACTGGCAGGCCCTGCGCGCAACCATCCATCGCGAGGTCTGCGAGAAGGGCTTCGATCCCACGCTCAACAGCTTCGTCGAATCCTACGGTTCGCGATGGCTGGATGCCAGCCTGCTGCTGTTGCCGGCCGTGGGCTTCCTGCCGCCGACCGATTCCCGCATTCGCGGCACGATTGCCGCGATCGAGCAGCATCTGATGCGCGATGGTTTCGTGCTGCGGCACGATCCCCGCGAGCCAAAGCTTGGCGAGTTCGACCCGACGGAAGGTGCGTTCCTGGCCTGCACGTTCTGGCTTGCCGATGCGCATGTGCTGGCCGGCGATATTGCCAAGGCCGAGGCGCTGTTCAAGCGTGCGGTCGCCATCGCCAATGATCTCGGCCTGCTCGCCGAGGAATTCGATACCGGCGCGGCGCGGCAGACCGGCAATTTCCCGCAGGCCCTGACCCACATCGCGCTGATCAACACCGCGCATAATCTGTGCGACGCCAAGCACAGGAGCGAGAAGCCGGCGATGCAGCGGTCGGAGTGACCGATGAGGCGCTGTCGTCCCGGCCTTGAGCCGGGACCGATACCCACCGCCGGCTATGTTGCGACGGCTGACAATTAACGACGTGCCACAAACGACTGCTGCGGATTATGGGTCCCGGCGTTCGCCGGGACGACGCGAGAATGCGTGGGTCTACGGAGCATTCTCCTTCAGGATCAGCTCCATCGCCTTGGCAAAGCCCTCATCCTCGTTGGAGGTCGTCACGCGGCTGGCGAAGCTCTTCACCTCGTCGGAGGCGTTGCCCATCGCGATCGACAGTCCGCTCACCTTGAACATCGCCACATCATTGTGCATGTCGCCGATGGTCGCGACCGCGCTCAGCGGAATGCCCAGCCGCTGCGCCGTTGCGGTCACGAAGGTGCCCTTGTCGTGGCCGGGCGGCGTGATATCGAGATAGTAGTTCTGCGACCGCACCGCGAGCGCCTGCGTGCCCAGGGCGTCGTGCATCGCCGCCTCGCAGCGGACCAGGAGATCGAAATCGCGGCTCGAGCCGACGATCTTGCAAGCCGCAGAGAGATAAGGCGAGAAGTCGGCGATGATGGTCGGGTCGGCCAGGATCGCGCGCTTCTCGTTCGGCACATAGGGGCCATCGGGATTCTTCGTCAGCCACGCCTCGTTGGTGAACAGCCAGATGTCGACGCCGAACTTGTCCAGCACGGAGAGCGCATGTTTGGCGGCCGTGGCCGGGATCAGGCTCTGCTCGATCGGGCGCATGTTGACGTCGACGATGGAAGAGCCGTTGAACGGGCCGACCGGAAGCGTGATGCCAAGCGGCTCGACCAAAAAGCGCATGCCGATCGCGGGCCGGCTCGAGGTGATCGTGAAGGCGATGCCGGCCTCGTGCAGCCGCTGCGCCGCCTTTCGTGCGGCGTCGGTCAAAGTCTTGTCCTTGGTCAGCAGCGTGCCGTCGACGTCGGACACGACAAGCGCAATACGGGTCATGCGTGATTCCTGGAAAGCAGGGGAGAGGGCGGGCTGGGCTGCAATTGCTGCAGCACCTCGTCTACGATGGTCTCGACCGGCGCATCGATCGAGACGGTGATCGGCCGCTCCTCGGGCGACGGTGGCTCCAGCGCGGCAAACTGGCTGTCGAGCAGGCCGGGCGGCATGAAATGGCCTTTGCGGTGGTTCAGCCGGTCGGCGACCAGACCCTGGCTGCCGCACAGATAGACCATCCTGATGTCGTCGCGGCCATGCACCAGGATGTCGCGATAGGCCTTTTTCAGCGCCGAGCAGGCGATGATGACGTGCTCGCCGGCCCGCCGGCAGCGCTCGATCTCGGCGGCGATCGCCTTCAGCCAGGGCCAGCGGTCCTCGTCGGTCAGGGGCTGCCCGGAGCTCATCTTCGCGACATTGGCTGCGGGATGGAAGCTATCGCCGTCCTCATAGCGCCAGCCAAGGCGCCGCGCCAGCGCCTCGCCAATGGTGCTTTTTCCCGAGCCGGCCACCCCCATGATCACCAGGGCGCAAGGCAGCTCAGACGTCGGGTTGGTCACGAAAATTCTCCGGCCACGCGGCCGCATCGATCAGGAACACCGTCTGGTGCTCCGAGCGGGCGCGATTGGCCGGCAGATTCTCGCCGGACAGCACCCGCGTCAAGATCGCCCGCTTGTCTTCCCCCGCCACTTCGAACAGCATCTTGCGACAGGACGCCAACACCGGCAGCGTCAGGCTGACCCGTGGGACGAAAGGCGCGACGTTGGCATGGTCGACGCCGACCACCCAGCGATCGCGCACCTCCAGCGCCGGAAAGCCCGGAAATAGCGAAGCGGTGTGGCCATCGGGGCCGATCCCCATCAGCACCAGATCAAACAGCGGCCTGATGGGATCAAGCCGGTCCGCTCCGTAGAACGCCCGCAACTCCTCCCCATAGCGGCGCGCGCAGGCGTCCGGATCGGTGCCGTCGGTCGGAATCGGATGGATGTTTGCGGGCGGTGCGCAGGCATCAAGGAATGCCCGCCGCGCCATCGTCATGTTGTGCAGCGGATCGCCCGCGGCAACGAAGCGCTCGTCGCCGACGAACCAATGCACGCGATCCCAGGGGATCCGGCTGCGATAGGGCATGGTCGCGAGCAGCTCATAGAGCTGCTTCGGGCTCGACCCGCCAGTCAGGCAGATCGCGATGCGCGCTGGATTGGCATCGATCTGAGCCAGCAGTTGCTCGGCGGCGGCCGCCGCCAGCGCCGCCTTGTCGGCTACGCGCACCAATTGGCGACGATCCGACATGGCCGTCCCCGCTAGCCCGGCTTGCGCCAGCTGCGGCCATCACGGATCAGGAGCTCCGCGGCTGCCTCCGGTCCTTCGCTTCCGGCGGCGTAGGTCTGCAGGCCCTCACGTCCGGCTTTCTTCCAGGCGTCGATGAAAGGCTGCACCGCCTTCCAGCCTGCCTCGACGCTGTCGGCACGCTGAAACAGCATGTTGTCGCCGATCATGCAGTCATAGATCAGCGTCTCGTAGCCGGTCGCAGGCTCCGCCTTGAAATAGTCCTTGTAGTTGAACTTCATCTGCACGCCTTCGGTGCGGATCGTCGGTCCCGGCACCTTGGTGTTGAACTGCAGAGTGATGCCCTGGGTCGGCTCGATGGCGATGACCAGATAGTTCTCCGCCAAGCTCTCGACTGGTGTGCAGGTGAACATCGCGAACGGGGCCTGGCGGAATTTGATCGCCACCTCGGTGCGCTTCTGATCCAGCGCCTTGCCGGTGCGCAGGTAGAAGGGCACGCCCGCCCAGCGCCAATTGTCGATGGTCAGCTTCAGTGCAGCATAGGTCTCGGTCGCGCTGTCCGGCCTGACGTCCTCGGTGCTGCGGTAATCGGGCAGATCGGTGTCGCCGATCCGCCCCGCCGTGTACTGGCCCCGCACCGAATTCCGCAGCGCTTCGTCCTCGCTCTGGATCTGGATGGCGGCCAGCACCTCGGCCTTCTCCGAGCGCACGGTGTGTGCATCGAAACGTGCCGGCGGCTCCATCCCAACCAGCGACAGCAGCTGGAAGAGATGATTGGGCACCATGTCGCGCAACGCGCCGGTCGCATCATAGAAGCTGCCGCGGGTGCCCACACTGAGCTTCTCGTGGACCGTGATCTGGACGTGATCGATGTGGTGCCGATTCCAGATCGGCTCCAGCATGCCGTTGGCGAAGCGCAGCACCAGGATGTTCTGCACTGTCTCCTTCCCGAGATAATGATCGATCCGGTAGATCTGGTGCTCGTTCAGGATCTTGAGCAGCTTGTCGTTCAGCACCTTCGCCGAAGCGAGATCGGTGCCGAACGGCTTTTCGACCACGAGCCGCCGCCACGGACTGCCGTCGCCATCTTCCTGCAACAGGCCGACGCGGCCGAGCTGCTGGGCGATCGGCGCAAAGGCGCTCGGCGGGGTCGCCAGATAAAACAGCCGGTTGCCGCCGGTCTCGCGGTTGGCTTCGAGCTTCTCCAGACGCATCTTGAGCTGATCGAAGCTTTCCGGCTCCCTGGGATCGGCCTCGATCGCCGTGACGCATTGCAGGAGGCGTTTCGCCACCTCGTCCTCGACCGGACGTGTCGCATATCTGCGCAAGCCCTTCAGCAGGTCTTCGCGCAGCTTCTCGCTCGAGGCTTCCTTCCGCGTAATGCCGACGATGCAGAAACGGTCCGGCAAGAGGTTGCTGGCCGCCAGATTGTACAGCGACGGCAGCACCAGGCGATGGGTGAGGTCCCCCGTGACTCCGAAGATGACGAAGGCGCAAGCATCCGGCTTCTTATACGCAAATGAACCGTTTGCCATCGGCTCTACCCCTTCGGCTTGGCCGTCGGGGCGTTCGGCTCATGATGGCCGCCGAAGCCTTCGCGCATCGCCGAGAGGATCTTCTCGGCAAAGGTGTGATCCTTGCGTGAGCGGAAGCGCGCGAACAGCGCCGCGGTCAGCACCTCGGCCGGCACGGCCTCGTCGATCGCGGCATTCACCGTCCAGCGGCCTTCGCCGGAATCCTCGACAAAGCCGGAATATTTTTCGAGGCCGGGCTGCTTGGCGAGAGCAGAGGCGGTGAGATCGAGCAGCCAGGACGGGATCACGCTGCCGCGCCGCCAGACCTCCGCGATATCGGCGAGGTCGAATTCGAAGCGATGCCCCGTTGGCAGCGCTTCACTGCTGGCATTCTTGAGAATGTCGAAACCCTCGGCATAGGCCTGCATCAGGCCATACTCGATGCCGTTGTGGATCATCTTGACGAAGTGGCCGGCGCCGACGGGGCCGGCATGGATATAGCCGCGCTCGACGCGGGAATCCCGATTGTCGCGCCCGGGCGTGCGCGGAATGTCCCCGGTGCCTGGCGCCAGGCTCGCGAAGATCGGATCGAGCCGGTCGACGACTTCCTTGTCGCCGCCGATCATCATGCAATAGCCGCGATCGAGACCCCAGACGCCGCCGGACGTGCCGACGTCAATGTAATGCAAACCGCGCTCCTTCAGCGTCTTGCCGCGGCGAACATCGTCCTGCCAGAAGGTGTTGCCGCCGTCGATGATGACATCGCCGGACTCCATCAGCTTCGCAAGCTGCGCGATGGTATCTTCGGTGATCTTGCCCGCCGGCAGCATCACCCAGATGGTCCGCGGCTTGTCGAGCTTGCCGACGAACTCCTCGAGGCTGCTGGCGCCCACCGAGCCATCGGCTGCGAGGGACGCGACCGCCTTCGTATCGCGGTCGTAGACGACGGTCTTATGTCCATCGCGCATCAGGCGGCGGACGATGTTGCCGCCCATCCGCCCCAAGCCGATCATGCCGAGCTGCATTTGACTGACTTCCCTGACTTGAACGCGTTAGATCGTGAGCATGGTCGGCACGCACATCAGCTCAGCGCCTCCGTGATCGCGGCGTCCAGCATCTTCAGTCCCGATTTGAGATTGCCCTTGAGATGTACGCGCAGGGCGCGCCGGCCGCGCTCGGTCAGCACGTCGAAATCGCCGCGCGCCTGCGCTGCCTTGATGACGCCGAAGCTCGCCTTCTGGCCGGGGATCTCCAGGTCCATGGCGTCGTCGGCGGTGATCTGCAGAAACACGCCGCTGTCGGGGCCGCCCTTGTATGCCTGGCCGGTGGAGTGCAGGAAACGTGGGCCGAATTCGGCGCAGGTCGCAACATGCTTGCGGTCGCGCAGTTTCACGCGCATCGCCTGCAGCGCATCGATATTGCCTTCATTGCGCTCGACGTAGCCGAGCAGGGCGACATAGTCGCCCTTGTCGGCGCGCGCGAGATGCGCCTTCAGCCACGAGGTCAAGCTGCCGTCGGCGCCATGCTCGCGCAGCGCCTCCGCATTGTGCGCATCGGTGTAGAGCTCGCAGCCTTTCGCCGACATCACCGGCTGTTCGCTCGGCAATGCGCCGGTTTTTTCGAATTCGGCCGTGAGCTCGCGGGTCTTGATCTTGGCGGCCTCGACATCAGGCTGATCGAAGGGGTTGATGCCGAGCACGCTGCCGGCGACCGCGACCGCCATCTCGAAGCGGAAAAATTCCTGGCCGAGTTGATCGATCGATTGCATGATGATGCGCGCCACCGGATGGCCGGCCTCTTCGAGCGCCTTGAGCTTCTGCTCATGCGCCTCGTCCTGCTCGTCCTCGGTGCGGATGTCGATGAAGAAGCGATCGTTGCCGTAAGAGGCTGGCTCGCCCAGCGGCTCGCCATCGATCGGGATCAGGCCCTTGCCTTCCTTGCCGGTGGACTCCGCGATCAGCTGCTCGGCCCACGCGCCGAAATCGGCGATCTTGGCTGAGGAGAAGATCGTCACCTTGTCGCGGCCTTCGAGGCCGGCAAGGCCCATCGCGAGCCCCAGCTGAACGCCGGGATTCTCATGCGGCGGCACGTCGGCTCCGCAGGAGCGCACCATCGACAGCGCGCTGGTGATCAGCTTGCGAACGTCGATTCCGGCGGTCGCGGCCGGCACCAGGCCGAACGGCGACAGCACGGAGTAGCGGCCGCCGATCGATGGCTCGCCGTGGAAGATGCGCGCAAAACCCTGACGCTGCGCGGTCTTCTCCAGCGATGAGCCGGGATCGGTGACGGCGATGAAGCGATGGCCGGCCTTCGCCGCGCCGATCGCCTCGGAGACGCGCGCGAAGAAGTAGTCCTTCATGGCGTTCGGCTCGGTGGTGCCGCCGGACTTCGAGGAGACGATGAACACCGTCCTGGAGATGTCGATCGCCTTCTCCATCGCCCGCACCTGCGCCGGGTCCGTGGAATCGAGCACACGCAGCTTGGGGAAGCCGGATTTGCGCGGGAAGGTCTCGGCCAGCACCTCCGGCCCAAGGCTGGAGCCGCCCATGCCGAGCACGACGGCATCGGAGAATTTCTGGCCCTTCACGCGCTGGGCGTAATCCTCATAGTCGGCGAGGTTGGCCTTGGCCGGGCTGGTCAGCCAGCCCAGCCATTTGTGCTCGTCGGCACCGGTCCAGACCGACGAGTCCTTCTGCCACAGCCTGCGAATCTTGGCGCTGGCGCGCCATTCTTCCGTGGTCTTCTCGACCTTCTTGTCGAGTTCGGCGCCGGCTGCGATCGTCTGCCCGCCGATATTGTCGCCGAGCACGGTTGCGCGCTTGTGGGCGACGGCCCCGTAGAGCTTGTCGGCAGCATCGGCAAACTGCTTGACGCCGTCCTTGACCAGCTCCGCCGTGATCGCGTCGAGCGAGATCCCTGTGTGCGCGAGCTCATCGAGCACGGCTTTCGCCCCGTCGATGTTCTCCTCGAGGGTATCATGCACCTTGCCATGGTCACGGAAGGCGTCGAGCGTCGCCGGCGGCATCGTGTTGACGGTGTTGGGGCCGATCAGCTCCTCGACATAGAGCGTGTCGCGATAATCCTTGTTCTTGGTGCCGGTGGACGCCCATAGCAGCCGCTGCGGCTTGGCGCCCTTGGCGGCGAGCGCTTCCCAGCGTGCACCTGAGAACAGCCGCTTGTAATCCTGATACGCCATCTTGGCGTTCGCGATGGCGACCTTGCCCTTCAGCGCGGTGAGGCGCTCCTTCTCGGTCGGATCGTTCGCCTTGGCGATCTTCTCGTCCAGCTGCTTGTCGACCATGGTGTCGATGCGGCTGACGAAGAACGAGGCGACGCTGGCGATATGCGATGGATCGCCGCCCGCTTCGACATAGGCCTCCAGACCAGACAGGTAGGCTTCGACCACTTCGCGATAGACCGCTTGCGAGAACAGCAGCGTGATGTTGATGCTGATGCCCTTGCCGATCAGGTGCTCGATCGCGGGCAGGCCCTCCTCGGTGGCCGGCACCTTGATCATCAGGTTCTTGCGGTCGACCGCCTTCCACAGATGCTTGGCCTCGGCGATCGTGCCTTTGGTATCCAGCGCGAGATAGGGCGAGACCTCCAGGCTGACGAAACCGTCATTGCCGTCGAGGCGGTCGTAGACCGGGCGCAGCACGTCGGCGGCATGCCGGATGTCCTCGACCGCGAGCGCCTCGAACAGCGCGGAAACGGGCCGGTCGCCGCTCTTGAGAGCCTTGCCGATCGGGGCGTCATATTCGTCGGAGCTACCGATCGCCTTCTCGAAAATGGACGGGTTCGACGTCACGCCTTTGACGCCGTCCTCATCGATCAGCCGCTTGAGGTCACCCTTCGCGACGAAGCCGCGGGCGAGGAAATCCAGCCAGACGGCCTGGCCATGCTGTTCGAGTTTCTTGACGGGATTCATGGGCCTATCTATGTGCGCTGGCTTGCTTTTTTGGAGGTTCCAGCATTCGGCGCAGGCTGGCTTTTGTCAATGGAACCGAGCCTCACTATGCGCTCCCCCTTTGGATAACGCCATTCATAATGGATTGATCCAGAGCGAATCCCAAGGTGGGATTGGCAGATTCATGCGCTCAGATGCCGCCAGCCTCGCCGTGGCAGGTTGCGCCCCCGGTTCTGGCAAACCAGGGCCGGATGTACAGGTGTCCCTGCCGCTCGGCGATTGCGCCACGCCGCCTTTCTCGGCTTCGACAGATCCCGGCAACAAATCCGCCAAGGTGATATGCTGCACTGTCACGGTGTTGCCGCAGGCGGCAAGCTTGAGTCCGGCTTCGACGAATTGGTCGACCTTGGCGCTGATCTCGGAGAGTGCCGCGGAAGGCGTAGAGTGCCCTCAGCGCCGGTCCGTCCGCCACGAGGCGCGATCGCGACGGGTCCGCCGATGCCGTCAAGGTGGTTCTGGACATCGCCGAGCACGAAAGCCACCTTGTCGAGGTCGCTCGAGCGGTAGACGCCTTCGGCTTGTCGGCGCGACGACGAACGCGCCCACCATTGCCGCGAGCGCGCCAGGAAGCATGTTTCGGCGATGCATGCCGGCCTCCTTGCAAAACGCGAATGCAGTCACATGTGTTCAACGAGATGCTATCATTTGTGCCTGACGGCCGCGAGTGCCTGATGAAAGGCGACGAGCGCGGCGCGATTTTCAGTGTGGCCACGGTCGAGCAGGAACGAACCTCTCGTCGTCGCCTTATCAACGTGGATTTCATCGTCGCGAATTTCCGCCGTCACGAACGGCATCGTCGCGGCGATCCACTGCTTCGGGTGATGCGCAAGATGAACAGCGTCATTGCGGCGGACGAATCACGCATGAAGCTTGCTGCCGGAGGCGGCAGGCAAGGACGTGGTGACGATATGGATGATTGTGCGGCGATCGAATGTTGCGATCTCGGCGTTGCTGGACGCATTGCCGGCGCAATCAGGCGCGGCAATCGATGGTGTCTTCAGGGCAACAAAGATGAACAAGTGAGAGAAACGGGTAATTGCGCGGATAGCCTGCTTGTTAGGAAAGCGATAACTTTAGCGGATCAGGCTGTATCTGCCGTGACCGAAGCGGCTGAGTCGCGTCGAGATGGGTCGCTCGCGAAACGGTTGGCGTTCGATGGGTATACGACGCGTCGGAAACGACTCGTCTTTGTCAGCAAGAGCCAGCAGTGCCGGCGCGTCCATGCCGGTTCACAAATGTTTGTGCACCGCAGGGAAATGCGCCGGACGCGAAATTCCGGTGATTTGCGGATGTTGCGAAGCGGCGACAATAGGCTACAAAATATAGTATGGAGCGCGGTTTTGCCGAACTATTGGGCGAACTGCTTGTTGATACAGCAACGGTTGCTTGCGCTTCGCGTTGCAGAATCCGGGCTAACAGGTGCCCAATGGCCAACAGAATGCCCGCGTTGGAGTTGAGTCGGTGACGTCGATGACGAGGATCAAAACGCTTCCGTAGCTCGACTGGCAGCCAGGCAGTGCGGCGGAACTTACCGGTGGAGAGGGATCATGTACAACGATTCTTTGTTCAACGCTTTCGCCAGGTCGTTCGAGGCGAGAAGCCAGACCGACATGTCGATGGCGGAATATCTTGAATCGTGCCGAAACGACCCGATGCGATATGCAAACGCTGCTGAACGACTACTAGCCGCGATCGGTGAACCGCAGATGATCGACACGGCCAAGGACCCTCGCCTTGGCCGTATCTTTTTAAACCGCACGGTGCGCCTGTATCCGGCGTTCTCAGGCTTCTACGGCATGGAGGACACGATCGAGCGCATCGTCGGCTTCTTCCGTCACGCCGCGCAGGGGCTCGAAGAGCGCAAGCAGATCCTTTATCTGCTCGGGCCGGTCGGCGGAGGCAAGTCCTCGCTCGCCGAGCGCTTGAAGCAATTGATGGAGGTGCATCCCATCTATGTGCTCAAGGCCGGCGACGAGCTGAGTCCGGTGTTCGAAAGCCCGCTCGGGCTGTTCGATCCCGAAGCGCTCGGCCCGATGCTGGAGGAGAAATACGGCATTCCGCGTCGCCGCCTCACCGGCCTGATGAGCCCGTGGTGCTACAAGCGGCTGGAAGCGTTCGGCGGCGACATCTCGCAATTCCGCGTCGCCAAGCTGCAGCCGTCGCGGCTGCGCCAGATCGCCATTGCCAAGACCGAGCCGGGCGACGAGAACAACCAGGACATCTCCTCGCTCGTCGGCAAGGTCGATATCCGCAAGCTCGAGACTTACGCCCAGAACGATCCGGACGCCTACAGCTATTCCGGCGGGCTGAACCGCGCCAACCAGGGCGTGCTCGAATTCGTCGAGATGTTCAAGGCGCCGATCAAGATGCTGCATCCGCTGCTCACGGCGACGCAGGAGGGCAACTACATCGGTACTGAGAATATCGGTGCGATCCCCTTCAGCGGCATCATCCTCGCCCACTCCAACGAGGCGGAGTGGCAGAGCTTCAAGGCCAACAAGAACAACGAGGCCTTCATCGATCGCATCTGCGTCATTAAGGTGCCGTACTGCCTGCGCGTCACCGAGGAGCGCAAGATCTACGAGAAGCTGATCCAGAGCTCCGAGCTCGCCACCGCGCCCTGCGCACCGGCAACCCTCGAAACGCTGGCCCGCTTCTCGGTGATGTCGCGGCTGCGCAAGCACGAGAACTCGACGCTCTATGCCAAGATGCGGGTCTATGACGGCGAGAGCCTGAAGGAGTCCGATCCGAAGGCCCGCAGCGTACAGGAATATCGCGACTCCGCCGGTGTTGACGAAGGCATGGACGGCGTCTCGACCCGCTTCGCCTTCAAGGTGCTGGCGGCGACGTACAACCACGACACCGCGGAGGTCTCGGCCGATGCCGTGCATCTGATGTACGTGCTTGAGCAGTCGATCCGCCGCGAGCAGCTGCCCGAAGAGCTCGAGAAGCGCTATCTCGAATTCATCAAGGCCGACCTCGTGCCGCGCTATGCCGAGTTCATCGGCCACGAGATCCAGAAGGCCTATCTCGAATCCTACTCGGATTACGGCCAAAACCTGTTCGACCGTTACGTCGATTATGCCGACGCCTGGATCGAGGATCAGGACTTCAAGGACCCCGACACCGGGCAGCTGCTCAATCGCGAGCTGTTGAACCAGGAACTGACCAAAATCGAGAAGCCGGCCGGCATCGCCAATCCGAAGGATTTCCGCAACGAGGTTGTCAAGTTCTCATTGCGGTCGAGGGCCCAGAACGGCGGCAAAAATCCCAGCTGGACGTCTTACGAAAAAATCCGCGAGGTGATCGAAAAGAGGATATTCTCGCAGGTCGAGGACCTGCTTCCGGTGATCTCGTTCGGCACCAAGAAGGATGGCGACACCGAGAAGAAGCATGCCGACTTCGTCGCGCGCATGGTCGAGCGCGGCTACACCGAGCGGCAGGTTCGCCGGCTGGTCGAGTGGTACATGCGCGTGAAGCAGGCCGGCTGACAGGCTGATAGCGAGGCGTATCGAAGATGCACATCATTGATCGGCGCCTGAACCCGGGCGGCAAAAGTCTCGAGAATCGTCAGCGATTTTTGCGCAGGGCCAAGGCGCTGGTTCAAGGCGCGGTCAAGAAGACGTCGCAGGACCGCGACATCAAGGACGTGCTGGAGGGCGGGGAGATTACCATCCCGCTCGACGGCATGGACGAGCCGCGGTTTCGGCGCGAGGGTGGCACCCGCGACATGGTGCTGCCCGGCAACAAGAAGTTCGTCGAAGGCGACATTCTGCCGCGGTCCGGCGATGGCAGCGGCCGCAAGTCGGCGCCGGGGCAGGGCGACAGCGAGGACGCCTTCCGCTTCGTGCTCAGCAAGGAGGAGTTCGTCAACCTGTTCCTCGACGATCTCGAGCTGCCCGATCTTGCCAAGCGCAAGTTCGCCGAGGCCGAGAGCGAGGGGCTGCAGCGGGCCGGTTATGCGACCTCGGGCTCGCCGGCCAATATCTCGATCAGCCGCACGGTAACCCGCGCGCTGGCCCGCCGTGTGGCGCTGCGGCGGCCGCGGCCCGAAACCATCGCCCAGCTCGAAGCCGAGCTAGCGGAGGAGGAGGACGAGGATCGCCGCGCCGAGCTGATGGCGCAGATCGAGGCGCTGAAGGCCAAGGCCAAGCGGATTCCCTTCATCGATCCGATCGACATCCGCTATCGCCGCTTCGAGACGGTGCCGAAGCCGATCGCGCAGGCCGTGATGTTCTGCCTGATGGATGTTTCCGGCTCGATGTCGGAGCACATGAAGGATCTCGCCAAGCGGTTCTACATGCTGCTCTACGTGTTCCTGACGCGGCGTTATCGCCATGTCGAGATCGTCTTCATCCGCCATACCGACCGCGCCGAGGAAGTCGACGAGCAGACCTTCTTCTACGGCCCGGCGTCGGGTGGCACGCTGGTCTCGAGCGCCTTGCAATGCATGCACGAGATCGTCCAGTCCCGCTTCCGTCCGTCGGATTGGAACATCTACGCCGCGCAGGCCTCCGACGGCGACAACGCGACCTCGGATTCCGAGGCCGTCGCGCGTATCCTGACCAGCAACATCCTGCCGGTGTCGCAATTCTTCGCCTACCTCGAAGTCGGCGAATCCGGCGGCTATTCCTTCGAAATGCCGGACTCGGCGCTGTGGTCTCTCTACGAGAAGCTGCGCGCCGGCGGTGAGCCGCTGTCGATGCGCAAGGTGCGCGACCGCAGCGAGATCTTCCCGGTCTTCCATGACCTGTTCCAGCGTCGCAGGCCACAGGAGAAAGTCGCTTCATGACCGAACTGCTTTTCGACGGAGCCGACTGGAATTTCTCGACGCTGCAGCGGATACACGATGCCTGCGAGACCATCGCGCAGCGTGAGCTCGGGCTTGACACCTATGCCAATCAGATCGAGGTGATCACCGCCGAGCAGATGCTGGATGCCTATTCGTCGGTCGGCATGCCGATGTTCTACAAGCACTGGTCGTTCGGCAAGCACTTCGCGTTCCACGAGGCCTCCTACCGCAAGGGCCTGATGGGGCTTGCCTATGAGATCGTGATCAACTCATCGCCCTGCATCTCCTATCTGATGGAGGAGAACACGGCGACGATGCAGACACTGGTGATCGCGCATGCCGCGTTCGGCCACAATCACTTCTTCAAGAACAACTATCTGTTCAAGCAGTGGACCGATGCCGACGGCATCCTCGACTACCTCGAATTCGCCAAGAGCTATGTCGCGCAATGCGAGGAGCGCCACGGGCGCGCAGCGGTCGAGCACACCATGGACGCCGCTCATGCCCTGATGTCGCACGGTGTCGACCGCTATCCCGGCAAGAAGAAGCTCGACTTCCGCGAGGAGGAGAAGCGCGCCGGCAAACGCCGGCTCTACGAGGAAGCGGCCTTCAACGATCTCTGGCGCACCACGGTGCCGACCGGCCCGGCCAAGACGCATGCGACGCTCACTGTCGAGCGGCGCCGTGCGCTGCTCGGGCTGCCCCAGGAGAATCTACTGTACTTCCTGGAGAAGAGCGCGCCGCGGCTTGCCCCCTGGCAGCGCGAGCTATTGCGCATCGTGCGCCACATCGCGCAATATTTCTATCCGCAGGGCCAGACCAAGGTGATGAACGAGGGCACTGCAACCTTCGTTCACTACCAGATCATGAACCGCCTGCATCAGCGGGGACGGATCACCGACGGCAACTTCCTCGAATTCCTGCAGTCGCATACCAATGTCGTGTTCCAGCCGGATTTCGACGATCCGCGCTTCTCCGGTTTCAATCCCTATGCGCTCGGTTTCGCGATGATGCAGGACATCGAGCGCATCGTGACGCAGCCTTCGGACGAGGATCGCGAATGGTTTCCGGATATCGCCGGCAAGGGCGATGCCATGGGCGTGCTGCGCGATGTCTGGGCCAACTACCGCGACGAGAGCTTCGTCGGCCAGTTCCTCAGCCCGCATCTGATGCGCCAGCTCCGCCTGTTCCACCTGCACGACAACCCGGCCGATCGGGCCGGCATCCTGGTCGACGCGATCCACGACGAGCGCGGCTATCGCCGCATCCGCCGCGAGCTCTCCCGGCAATATGACGTCGGCTATATCGATCCGAACATCGAGGTTGTCGATGTCGATCTCGCCGGCGACCGCCGGCTGATGCTTCGCCACACCGTGGTGAAGGGCGCCCAGCTCAACGAGACCGACGCCAAGCGGGTGCTGCAGCATCTGGCCGATCTCTGGACCTACGACGTGTCGCTCACGGAAGTCGACGCAGGCACCGACAAGGTGCTGAAGGAGTATGTGCTCAATCCGCGGATACAACCGGCGGCCGCTTGACGCGGCCGCCGTAGGAGCCTCCTGAGCGCTGTCCTCACGTCGAAGCATAAGAAGGCCCGAGGTGCCGTCTTGCTCCGGGAGCGGGACTGTGGCTGCCATCTTGACTTTGGCCGGCGAAGTCAACCTAAATCCTGGCGCACATCTCCGGTAGATGCCGGGCATGATCGTTCGAGCCAGGGCAGGGCGCTGTGACTGAAGGGCTTCGCGGCACGTCGCTGCCGTTGGTGCGTGATCGCTTCATCCCATTGCAGAAGTCCGACATGCTCGATGGGCTGATCGCGCATTTTGGCGTCGATGGCGACGCGGCGCGTGAATTGCGGCAGCTCGCCCACATGCTGGGCGCCATCCTGCATCAGCAATATTTCGATGAGCTCGATGGGCTGCGCGAGGCCTATTTCTATTTCGATCCCGAGGTCGGTTCGGTGGCGCATCGATCGCCGCAGCAGCTCGATGCCGCCTATCGCAGGCTGAGCGACGAGTTCGTCCGCATCCTGCGCGAGGCCAATTTCGTCGAGATCACGCATGACGAGATCCTGCAGGCGTTTGCCGAGCACGCGCTGGTCCGGGTCAAGATCAAGGCACCGATTTCGGACTACCGCGACATCAGAATGTTTCGCCGCGGCTGGCATCGCGAGACGATCGAGATCGCCTCGCTTTATGGCCTGCGGCGGCAAGCGCTCGAGATCGACGTCTATGACGACGTGGTGCTGATGGTCGCGACCCTGCCTGATGATCCCGCATCAAAGTCGGCGAAGCCGCGGGCCGGCCTTTGGCGCGGCCGCAACAAGGTCCGTGGCGGCGCGGTGCTGTTCAAATATTTTCGCCACATCGCACGCGGCGATCTCGAAGCTTTGCTCCCCAACGTGCGGGTCGTGATGAGCGTGTTCGACCAGCTCACCTTGGGCGTGCCCGCGCTGATCGGCGGCGTACCGATCCTGCTCAAGCTCGCCTCCACCTTCACGGTGCTGTTCGTGGTCGCGGGCTTCTATCTCGGCCTCACCGGCACGGTTCAGGACGACGATACCAAACAGGCGCTGGCGGCACTCTCCGGCCTGTTTGCGCTCGGCAGCTTCGTGCTGCGGCAATGGGGCAATTTCCACCGTCAGTCGCTGATCCACCAGAAGCAGGTCACCGACAATATCTACTTCCGTAACGTCAATAATAATTCCGGCATTTTCAACTATCTCGTCGGCGAGGCCGAGGATCAGGATTGGAAGGAAGCGCTGCTTGCCTATGTCGCGCTGTGGCTGGCGGCCGTGTCGCTCCGCCGCGAGGTGGTCGGCGGCCATGTCCAGGAGCTGCTGCAGCAGACATTCGGCGTTCGCGCGTCCTTCGCGGCCGACGCGGCGCTGGCGAAGCTGCAGGAATTCGGTCTGCTGAGGGAGGCTGACGACGCCGTCGCCGTGGTGTCGCCTGCGGAGGCGATTGCGCGGCTGGAGCGGGTGTGGACGACGTTGTTGCGCCCGACCTCGAAGTGACGCCCAGCCTTTTTTCGAGCTAGCGCAGGCTCGCATTGATCTTGTCCAGTACGGCAGAGCCCGGACACAGGTCTTCGGCCTCCAGCTGGTTGAGCGGCCGGTTCACCGTGTTGAGATGGCTATGCAGGTCGTCCGCCTCGGGGTCGACATAGAGCAGCCCGGTGACGATCTGGCCCTGCGCGGCGTGCTTCTGCAGGAAGGTCATGGCGCCGAGCCGGTCATGCGGATCGTAGTCGGCGTCGATCTTGCGCAATGCCAGCCGCGAGCCATCATGCTGCTCGACGATCTGCACGCTGCCCGGCGCGTAATCCACCGTGATCGGATCGCGCCCGGTCAGCACGTCGAGCCGGTTCACCGCGTCATTGTGCTCGCGCACATAGTCGAAGCTCTTGGTCGAGCCGGCATGGTTGTTGAAGGCAATGCAGGGGCTGATCACGTCGATGAACGCCGAGCCCTTGTGCTGCAGCGCGCCGGCAATGATCGGCACCAGCTGCTTCTTGTCGCCGGAGAAGGAGCGGGCGACATAGGTCGCGCCCAGCTGCAGCGCGATGCCGACCAGATCGATCGCGTTATCGGTGTTGGTGATGCCTTTCTTCGACTTCGAGCCGCGGTCGGCGGTAGCCGAGAACTGGCCCTTGGTCAGGCCGTAGACGCCGTTGTTCTCGACGATATAGGTCATGTTGACGCCGCGCCGGATCGAATGCGCGAACTGGCCGAAGCCGATCGAGGCGGAATCGCCGTCGCCGGAGACGCCGAGATAGATCAAATCGCGGTTGGCCAGATTGGCGCCGGTCAACACCGACGGCATCCGGCCATGCACGGAGTTGAAGCCGTGCGAATTGCCGAGGAAATAGTCCGGCGTCTTCGACGAGCAGCCGATGCCGGAGATCTTTGCCACCCGGTGCGGCTCGATCGACAGTTCGAAGCAGGCCTCGATGATCGAGGCGGTGATCGAGTCGTGGCCACAGCCGGCGCACAGGGTCGAGATCTTGCCCTCGTAGTCCCGATGCGTGAAGCCGAGCTCGTTCTTCTTGAGGCCGGGATGCTGGAATTTCGGTTTGGCGATGTAGGTCATGACACGGCCTTGCGCAGCGGTGTGATCTTGAGATGGTCCTGGTGGTCGCCGATGGCGTCCGCGATGAAGCGCGCGGTGATCGGCGTGCCGTCGTAATGCAGGATCGGCACCAGGCGGACCGGGTCGATGCCGTTCTCGTTGACGATCAGCTGGCGCAATTGCGCGTCGCGGTTCTGCTCGACCACGTAGACGAAATCGTGCTCGGCGAGGAAGCTCGCCACGCTGGAATGGAAAGGGAAGGCGCGGATGCGCATACGGTCGAGCTGATGGCCGCGCGCCTCCAAGAGCTCGATGGCCTCGTCCATCGCCGGAGCAGTCGAGCCGAAATAGATCACGCCATATCGGGTCGGCTTGGCGGCATTGGCCTGCAGCGGCCGCGGCACCAGATCCTGCGCAGTCTCGAACTTGCGGATCAACCGCTGCATGTTGTCAGCGTAGACGGCGCCTTCCTCGGAATAGCGCGCGTAGCGGTCGCGCGAGGTACCGCGGGTGAAGTAGGAGCCCTTGGTTGGATGGGTGCCGGGATAGGTGCGGTAGGGGATGCCGTCGCCATCAACGTCGAGATAGCGGCCGAAGTCGCGGCCCTCGTCCAGCATCTCCGCCGTCATGATCTTGCCGCGGTCATATTGCCGCGCGTCGTCCCATTTCAGCGGGCGGCAGAGGCGATGGTTCATGCCGATGTCGAGATCGAGCATCAGGAAGATTACCGTCTGCAGCCGCTCGGCGAGATCGAAGGCGCAGGCCGCGAATTCGAATGCCTCGGCCGGATCTTCCGGAAACAGCAGCACGTGCTTGGTGTCGCCATGCGAGGCATAGGCGCAGGCAATGATGTCGCATTGCTGGGTGCGGGTCGGCATGCCCGTGGACGGGCCGGCGCGCTGCACGTTCATGATCACGGCCGGGATCTCGGCAAAATAGGAGAGGCCGATGAACTCGGTCATCAGCGAGATGCCGGGGCCAGAGGTCGCGGTGAAGGCGCGGGCGCCGTTCCAGGAGGCGCCGATGACGATGCCGATCGAAGCCAACTCGTCCTCGCCCTGCACGATGGCGTATTTGGCCTGGCCCGTTTCGGGATCATGCCGCAGCTTCTTGCAATGGCTGGTGAACGCGTCGGCAAGCGAGGAGGAGGGCGTGATCGGATACCAGGCGCAGACGGTAGCGCCGCCATAGACTGCACCGAGCGCGGCGGCGTTGTTGCCCTCGATGAAGATGCGGTCGCCGACCTTGTCGGCTTTCTTGATGCGCAGGCCGATCGGGCATTTCAGGTTCTGCAGCGCCCAGTCGCGCCCCAGATGCAGGGCGTGGACGTTGGAGGAGAGCAGCTTCTCCTTGCCCTTGTACTGCTCGCCGATCAGCTGCTCGATCAGCTTCGGGTCCATGTCGAACAGCGCGCAGAGAGCGCCGAGATAGATGATGTTCTTGAACAACTGGCGCTGGCGCGGATCGGTATAGGTCGAGTTGGTGATCGCGGTCAGCGGCACGCCGATGACGTTGATGTCGTCGCGGAATTTGCTCGACGGCATCGGTTTCGTCGAATCGTAGAACAGGTAGCCCCCCGGTACGATGCCGGCGACATCCTTGTCCCAGGTCTGCGGGTTCATCGCCACCATCATGTCGGTGCCGCCGCCGCGGGCGCCGAGATGGCCGGCTTCGGTGATGCGCACCTCGTACCAGGTCGGCAGGCCCTGGATGTTGGAGGGGAAGATGTTGCGCGGTGAGACCGGAACGCCATGGCGGAGCACGGAGCGGGCGAACAGCTCGTTGGCACTGGCCGAGCCCGAGCCGTTGACGTTGGCGAAGCGGACGACGAAGTCGTTTACGCTGCTGAGCGGCGCTTGCTGGGGCATGCGGTACCTGCGTGAGTCATCTCGATGAAATATTTCTGCATGTCCCACGCACCGGTGGGGCAGCGTTCGGCGCACAGGCCGCAATGCAGACAGACGTCTTCGTCCTTCACCATCACGCGTCCGGTCTTCAGATCCGAGGACACGTAAAGGCTCTGGTCGGGATGCAGCGATGGCGCCTTCAGCCGCGACCGGAGGTCGGCTTCTTCGCCATTCTCTGTGAAGGTGATGCAGTCCGTCGGGCAGATGTCGGCGCAGGCGTCGCATTCGATGCACAGCGACGTCGAGAACACGGTTTCGACGTCGCAGTTCAGGCAGCGCTGCGTTTCGCCGAGCGCGAGCTTGACGTCGTAGCCAAGCTCGACCTCGGCGCGGATGTCCTTCAGCGCCACCACCTTGTCGCGATGCGGCACCTTATGGCGCTTGTCCGGCGAGATGTCGTTATCGTAGCTCCATTCATGAATGCCCATTTTCTGCGAGGTGACATGCACCTCGGGCAGCGGACGCTCTGTGATGTCCTCGCCTGAGAGCATCCGGTGGATCGACAGCGCGGCCTCGTGGCCGTGCGCAACCGCCCAGATGATGTTCTTCGGTCCGAACGCGGCATCGCCGCCGAAGAACACCTTTGGATTCGTCGAGGCGAAGGTGGTCTTATCCACCTCTGGCATATGCCACTTGTCGAATGCGATGCCGCAATCCGGCTCGATCCAGGGAAACGCGTTCTCCTGGCCGACCGCGACCAGCACGTCGTCGCAAGGATAGGTCTGGTCCGGCTCGCCCGCGGGCACCAGATTGCGCTTGCCCTTGGCATCGTATTCCGCCTTCACCTTCTGGAAGGTGACGCCGGTGAGCTTGCCGTTGTCATGGGTGAAGGCGACGGGAACGAGGAAATTGAGGATCGGAATGTCCTCATGCATCGCGTCTTCTTTTTCCCAGGGCGAGGCCTTCATCTCCTCGAAGCCGGAGCGCACGATCACCTTGACGTCCTCGCCGCCAAGCCGCCGCGCGGTGCGGCAGCAATCCATCGCGGTGTTGCCGCCGCCGAGCACGATGACGCGCTTGCCGATCTTGTCGGTGTGGCCGAACGAGACACCGGAGAGCCAGTCGATGCCGATATGGATGTTGGCGGCCGCTTCCTTGCGGCCGGGGATGTCGAGCTCGCGGCCGCGCGGCGCGCCGGAGCCGATGAAGATGGCGTCGTATTTGTCGGCGAGCAGCTTCTTGAGGCTGTCGACGCGCTGGCCACCCCTGAACTCGATGCCAAGGCCCAGGATGTAGTCCGTCTCCTCGTCAATGACGGCATCGGGCAGGCGGAATTTTGGAATCTGGCTGCGCATCATGCCGCCGGCTTTCGCATCGGCGTCGAACACGGTGCAGTGATAGCCGAGCGGGGCGAGATCGCGCGCCACGGTGAGCGAGGCGGGGCCGCCGCCGACCAGCGCGATGCGCTTGCCGTTCTTCGCTGCCGGCCGCGGCATGCGCTGCTTGACTTCGTCCTTGAAGTCGGCCGCAACGCGCTTCAGGCGGCAGATCGCGACCGGTGTCTCCTCGACGCGTCCGCGGCGGCAGGCGGGCTCGCACGGCCGGTCGCAGGTGCGCCCGAGAATGCCCGGGAACACGTTGGATTTCCAGTTGATCATGTAGGCGTCGCTGTAGCGACCCTCGGCGATCAGGCGGATATATTCCGGGACGGGGGTATGCGCGGGGCAGGCCCATTGGCAATCGACCACTTTATGGAAGTAGTCGGGGGCCGAGATATCAGTCGGTTTCATTCCCACCTTAATCCCGCGCGGGCAAACAGACGATGCGCGGCCTTCCTGAAGTGAGAGCGCTGGCTCGACGGGATCGACCGATCGAAAAGCGGTATCTGTTCGCTGGTCGATGCCTCTAGCCGCCGCTCTTCTGATTTTTGAATGGCGTCATAGATTTATCCAATCAGACTAGAGCCATTCCAAGGCGGGCACAAAGGCAAAATTGCGCAAAAACATCAATTTGTGCCGCATGCTGCGGCGCACTTTGGAAAAGTCCAGCGCGTGCATGCTGCGCCGCAGTCATCCCGGAGATAGCTTGCGGTGTATGTTCGGAACTGTCGAGTGGCGGTCCCGAGCGCCCAGATTGTCATCGCCCGCCACCCGGTCCGGCCTTCGGCCGGCCGGATGACAGGCTCCGGCGGCAGATCCAGTACGCTGAGGCGTCTCGATTCAATTACTCCTGTTTCTGAATACTGGATCACCCGCATGCGCGGGTCATGACAGCGGAGTGTGGAACGACGCCACATGGTACGTCGCGGCAAGTCGACAAGTGCGACCTGCGGACCGTCTTAAGCGATATCAGCCTTGCTCAAATCCCACATCAGGCGGTAGAGCCCGACCGATATCTGTGTGGCAAGCGGACCGTCGATCGCGGCGAAGCGCGTGGTCATCAGCGTGGCGATGGCATGGCTGTCCGTGCCGTCGATCAGCACGAACCAGTCGGCGCCGCGTGAGCTTGCGGGGATTCCGCCGGTCGGGCCGGACAAATCGGAATCGCCTTCGAGCAGGTGCATCGAGATGATGCCGTCGAGATTGGATGGATCGAGCTCGATGCACAGGGCATCGCGCAGCGCCTGATCCTGCCCGGGCTTCGGGCGCAGGCGGATGATGCCGAGCACGGCGCCGCGGCCGGTGCCCTTGCTGATGGTGATGCGCGCGACGCTGCGGATCATGTTCTTGAACTTCGCCATCGTCGCGACCGACCATTCGGTCGGATGCGCGAGCCGCGCGCGATAGGGCTCGCTATTGAGCACGTCGATCGTTCCGGTCGAATAGAGGCAGAGATATTTCGGGCTGCCTTGCTCGGCGACATAGCGCCGCGCCTCATTGAACCCTTCGATCGCGACGCGCTCCTCAAGATGCTCCTGGTCGTACCAGCGGTTGAAATCGGCTTCGTCAGATGGATCGATGTCCATGGAGGTCAGCAGCATGCCTTGTCCGGCGAGTGGCATTGGGGCGTCCTTGTCTTTGCGTCGTCGTTGTTTGCGAGCTATCGCGCAGTGGACAGTGGGCTCCCTCTCCCCGTTCTTACGGGGAGAGGGGTGGGGTGAGGGGCAGACGCCCGATCGGTGTGAGTTGTTAGACCTGTACCCCCTCACCCGGATTGCATCTGACGATACAATCCGACCTCTCCCCGCAGGCGGGGCGAGGTTGCAGCGAGCGAGCCGCAAGATATGTGCGTACCTGACCCTCCAATGGGAGGGTGGAGACCGTCACGTCATCTGAACGCTATATTGCCGCGAACTCGTCCGCGCCGCCATATCCGCGATCGCTTTCATGACCGCATCGCGGATGCCGGGATCATAAAGATTGTGACCTGCGGCTTCGACGACACGGATTTCGGCCTCACGCCAGACCTCAGCCAATGCAGCGGAGGTCGACGGCGGGCAGAGCAGGTCGTAGCGGCCCTGCACGATGATGCCGGGAATGCCGGCGAGCCCACCCGCATTGCGTAGCAACTGGCTGGGTGCCAGGAAGCAATTGTTGTGGAAGTAATGCGCCTCCATGAACGGCGTTGCCGGCATGGCATTGCCGGAGCGCACCGCGAGCCGGTCGAGCCTGGTGCGGCCGGGCTTCAGCTCCGACAGTGCCCGCTCGGTGTCGTGCCAGGCACGCGCGGCAGGACCGTGGATGGCGGGATCAGGATCCAGGATGCGCCGCCAATAGGCGTCCATTGGGGTGCCGCGCTCCTCGGCGGGCAGCATATCGAGGAAATCGCGGTGCAGATCGGGATAGAAGCGCGCGAGCGTCGGCCCGAACGCCGTCTCGACCTCGGCGCGCATGCCGAGAAAGGTCGCGCGCAGCACGAGGCCCGCGACGCGGTCGGGATGCGCCTGCGCATAGGCCAGCGCCAGCGTCGCGCCCCAGGACCCGCCCGCGACGATCCAGCGTCCAAAGCCAAACCCTTCGCGGATCGCCTCCATGTCGGCGACGAGATCGGGGAGGGTGTTGTTGATGCGGCTCCCCTTCGGCTTGCTGCGTCCCGCGCCGCGCTGGTCGAACAGCACGGCGTGAAAGCGCTCGGGATCGAACAGCCGGCGGTGATCGGCCTGGCAGCCGGAGCCCGGGCCGCCATGCAGATAGACCGCGGGCACGCCGCCGCTGCGGCCGACGCTTTCGACATAGATCTCATGGCCGCCGGAGACCCGCAGCCATTCGGAGGTCAGCGGCGCGAACGGATCGGCGCGATGCGACGCTGCAGGTCCCGCTCCGGCGTCAGGCACCAGCATCATCCTTTTCCGGCGTGCCGCCGGCGAAGTTACGGTAGACGAAGCGGTCCTGGCCGGACGCCGCATCGGCCTCCGCCTGCTTGAAGATGCTCTCGTGCAGCGGCGACAGGGTGCAGGCCGGATCGGTGTTGGCAGCATCGCCCGACAACGCGAAGGCCTGGCAGCGGCAGCCGCCGAAATCGATCTCGCGGAATTCGCAGGACTTGCAAGGCTCCTTCATCCAGCCGGTGCCGCGATAGCGGTTGAAGGCGTCCGAGTTCTGCCAGATCCAGGCGATCGAATGGTTCGAGCGCACGGACTCGAATTCGAGCCCGGTGATGCTCTCGGCGGCGTGGCAGGGCAGCACCTTGCCCGCGGGCGAGATGTTGAAGAACTGCCGGCCCCAGCCGCCCATGCATTTCTTCGGCCGAAGCGCGTAGTAATCGGGCACGACGTAGTCGATCGTGAGAATGCCCTTCAGCCGCTCGCGCGCCTCTTCGACCAGGCGGTCGGTCTCCTCGAGCTGCGCGAAGGTTGGCATCAGGCTGGCGCGGTTCTTCAGCGCCCAGCCGTAATATTGCACGTTGGCGACCTCCAGCCGGTCGGCATCGAGATCGACCGCCATCTGGATGATATCAGGCAGCTGATGCAGGTTCTGCCGGTGCATCACCGCGTTCACGGTCAGCGGCAGATCGAGCTCGCGCGTCCAGCGGGCGACCTCGAGCTTCTTGGCGTGGCCGCCTTTGTGGCCGCCGACGCGGTCTGCAAGCACGGCCTCACTGCCCTGGAAGCTGATCTGCACATGGCAAAGCCCAGCATCGGCCAGCGCCTGCAATCGCTCGCGCGTCAACAGCACCGCCGAGGTGATCAGATTGGTGTAGAGGCCGACATCGGTCGCGTGCTGCACCAGCTCGACCAGGTCCTTGCGCGCGGTCGGCTCGCCGCCGGAGAAGTGCACCTGCAGCACGCCGATCTCGGCGAGCTCCGTCAGCACCTTCTTCCATTCGGCCGTTGTCAGCTCATTGCCGGCGCGATCGAGCTCCAGCGGATTGGAGCAATAGGGGCATTGCAGCGGGCAGCGATGCGTGAGCTCGAGCAGCACCGCAAGCGGAATGCCATAGGTCTCGGCGACCGAGCCGTGAGCCTCCAGCACGGCGAGGCTATCGCTCTCATCGCTGCGCGGTTTCGTTTCGGTGAGTTCGGTCATGAGGTCTTCTCCCGAACTTCGGTCAGAAATCCCTTGTCGGCGAGGTCCTGCAGCATGGCGACGACGTCGGTTGCGATGACGTCGCGCGGCGCGGCATATTTCGCCGCCAGCTCGTCCGCGATGTCAGCGACGCTGCGCACGCCGTCGCAGAGCTTGAGCACCTCGACGGCGATCTCGTCCGGCGCCAGCACGCGCTCCGGCGCCAGGATCACCCAGACCTGCCGCGTCTCGTCATAGCGCAGCTTGGTATGCCGCGGCAGCACCGGCCGGCTTTGTTCGCTGACTTGGATGTTGCGCGGCACCATGGTTACGATCTTTCAGGGCGAGGCGAAGTTGACGCGGCATCCACCGCTCGCACCCTCCCCTGGAGGGGGAGGGTCGGCTCGCTTAAGCGAAGCGCAAGCGAGGCGGGGTGGGGTGAAGCTATCGGGCACCGTGTTCGCCGCACGATCACCCCACCCCGCCTCACATTCTCGCTGCGCTCGATGTGAGCCGACCCTTCCCCTCCAGGGGAGGGTGGCAGAGTGCCTCGTATGACTGCGCTGCGATTCAGGATCACTGCTTAACCCTCCTTCGGCACGAAGGCGCCGGGCGGGATATGGCCATCGACATAGGCGTGATGCAGCGCGTCGAGCTGCACCCACAGCACGTTGGTCTTGAAGATCAGCGCGTTGCAGACGGCCGCGCGCTGCTCCGGCGTGGTCGCGTGCTCCTTGACATAGGACAGCGCGAAATTGGCGTCGCGCGGCGCCTGCGTCAGGCGCCGCTTGAAATAGCTCATAATGTCGGGATTGACGAAGTCGTAGTGCTGCAGCATCCCGGAGATGCGCTCCTCGTGGATGCCAGGCGCGAACAGCTCGGTGAGCGAGGAGGCGATCGCCTCCAGCGGCGAGCGGTCGCGGCAGAAATGCACATAGGCCTCGACCGCAAAGCGCGTCGCGGGAAGAATGCCTTCGGTCGATTCCACGTATGCGGTGGGCACGCCGAGGCCTTCGGTCAGCTTGAGCCAGCGCTCGATGCCGCCCTCGCTGCCGACATCGCCGTCATGATCCTCGATGCGATGCCGCCATTCCATCCGCGTGGCGCGATCGCGAAAGCGCGAGATCACCACCGCGTCCTTGATCGGGATCGTCGACTGATAATAGTAGCGGTTCAGTGCCCAGGCCTGCACCTGGCCCTTGTTGAGCTTGCCGCCGTGCAAGAGCTTATGGAAGGGATGCAGATTGTGGTAGCGCGTCGCGCCGATGTGGCGCAGCGCGGCTTCCAGTTCGGCCGCGTCGTTCAGTTTGACATGCGCGCCGATCGACAGCGCCGTCATGCCGCTTAAGTCCACGTTACTCACAGCACGATCTCCATCCCCTCGCTCGGGACCTGCCATCCCGCGCGCTCCAGCGCCTGCCGCTCGGGCGAGGCCTGCAGCCACGCCGGATTCGAATTGTTGATGTGCAGGAAGATCTTCCTGCCGATCCCAAGATCCGCGAGCGATGCGATCGCGCCATCGTCTCCGGACATTGCGATATGTCCCATACTCTGGCCGGTCTTGTTGCCGAGTCCAGCCCTGATCATCTCGTCGTCGCGCCACACCGTCCCGTCGAACAGCACCAGCGGCGCACCGGTGAGCCGCTGCTTCAGGGCGTCATCGACGCCAGCGCAGGCGGTGATGACATAGAGATATTTGCCGCTGGCCTTGTCCGCAATCCTCAGCCCCAGTGTGTCGCCGGTCGAGGCGCCGCCGCCCGGATGCTCCTTGCCGCGAAGGTACCAGGCGCTGGTACCTGCGACCGCGAACGGCAGGATCTCGAGCCCGGAACGCGCGCCGCCCGGCAATTGCGGCTCGAATGCGGTATCGACCTCGATGGCGACGCGCTGCACATGCTCTGGCCGCAACACGTCGAAGATGCTGTTGGACTTCAGGATCGCCAGCACCTTGGGATGGGCGTAGATCGCAAACGGCGAGCCCTCGCGCATCGACAACAGCCCGGTGACCGCGTCGATCTCACCGTTGGTGAGGATGACGCCCGCGATCGGGCTATGGCGCAGCGCCCCTCGCTTGGGATGGAGCTGCGGCGTCGACGTCACCTGCTGGCGCAGATCGGGCGAGGCATTGACCAGGAACCAGTGCTCGCCGTCATTGCTGACCGCAACTGACGCTTGGGTGCTCCTGATCGCGGGATGCTCGTTGCGTGCGGCCCGGCAGATCTCACAGCCGCAATTCCACTGCGGTACTCCGCCGCCTGCGGCAGCGCCCAGGACGACGACGCGAAGCATGAATTGTCTCTCGGAAACCGTCTCTTGCAGATGAGCTGACCGAGGTCAGCCGAGCACGATGTTCCGCTCTTGCGCGTAACACGCAGGCGCTCGGCGGGTCGAGGGTGGACGGCGAACTTGCGCACGGGGCTGGCACACGCGCCGCTCAGCCGCCCACCCTCAAGACGTTGATAGCTGAAGACGCCCTGCGAACCGTGACTGGCTACGCAATGACGTCACACCCGCGATTTATTTGCGGGCAGCGCAGGCATACATGTTGATTTCCATGCCAACCGGCACTTCAACGATCTTCGGTGCTTTCCAGGCCATTGTCCTCTCCCTCTAACGTGTGCGGGACATTTCCGTCCTCAGCATTAAACTACCGCGCCATGAAAAGTTCGCCAGTGGAATCTTTTAGTTTTGACGATCCGGTTTGATTTTTGCAGGTTTGATTTTGCAGGTGCGAAGGTGATGTCCTCAATTCGCCATCGCAGCCGTCAAATGAACGAATTCGTGACCGAAGCCTTCGCAACGCCATGCTGTTCCCGGCGTAGGCTGTGGTGGAAAGTGAACCGAATAAAGCAGTTGTGAGATGAAAGAAGCTTTGAATCCTGGTGCTCGATTGCCGAAGTTTCGCAGCAGCCGCTGTTGCAAACTTCGGAAGCAAAACAGCACCAGACGCCTGAGGTTCTGGAGCGGCTTTGGACTTGCAGTTCCTATGGCGGCGTCGCGGCAAAGACCGCCAGGAACTTCAGATTCACCGCACCAGCGCGCGACCCCATTGGAATGTGCCCATGCCCCGATATTTCTTTAACACCAGGATCGGCGACGAGCTGGTCGCCGACACGGATGGCGAGATGTTGCGCAATCCGGACCGCGCCTGGGAAGTCGCGCGCGACATGATCCGCGAGCTGTTGCGCACCGAGGGCGCCAATGCGGCGCTGCTGTCCGCCGTGATCGAGGTGACGGACGAGGAGGGCGACGTGGTGCTGGAGTTTCCGTTCTCCGAGGCGATCTTCGATATGCCCGCCCAGTCGCTGACACGGCACTAAGCCGCCTCAATGCACGTTGCGGTGCATTAGAGCGTTTTCAAGCGAAGTGAACACCGGTTCGCGTCAAGAAAACGCGTCGAAACAAAAAGCTAGAGCCCCGTTTCGATTCAATCGGAACGGAAAGGCTCTAGGCGGCGCAGTTGACCATCACGGCAGGTTCACGAATTCCACCCAGTTCGGCTGCTTGCCGACGGGATAGGATTTCAGCTTGGTCAGCCGGCCGCTGGCTTGATCGATCCCATAAACCGTCATGCTGTTGGAGAGTTCGCCGACGGCGGCGAGGTAACGGCCGGAGGCATCGATGTTGAAGCCGCGCGGCTGGGTCTCGGTCGGCACGCTCTCGATGCTGGTGAGCTGGCCGGTCGCAGCATCCACCTTGTAGGCGGCCAGCGTGTTCGAGCCGCGCTCCGACGCATAGAGGAATTGTTGTAGGCGGCCAGCGTGTTCGAGCCGCGCTCCGACGCATAGAGGAATTGGCCGTTCGGGGTGATGTGGAGGTCGGCAGCCCAAGGTTTGCCGGAAAAATCCTGCGGCAGGGTGGTCATCCGCTGCGTCTCGCGCCAAGTGCCGTTGTCGGCATCATAGGCGAACGCCGCGAGATCCGCGTTGAGCTCATGCAAGAGATAGATGAACTTGCCGTTCGGGTGGAAGATGAAGTGACGCGGGCCCGACTTCGCCGGCGTCTTCACCGTGGCAGCCTCGTCCGGCGTCAGCTTGCCGGTCTCGGCATCGAATTTGAAGGCGAGCACCTGGTCGGAGCCGAGATTGGTTGCGAACACGAAGCGGTTGTCGGGCGAAGGCAGGAAGGCGTGCGCATTGAGGCCGGTCGGGATCACCTGGGCAGGCGCGCCGACCACGCCATTGGCCTGAACCGGATTGACGGCGACCTTGTTGCCGCCATAGGAGGCGCTGAACAGGAATTTACCGGTGTGGTCGAAGGCGATATTGGCCATGCTGTCGGCCAGCGGCCCGTTGCCAATGTGCTTGAGTTCGCCGGTCTTGGGGGCGATCGCGAAGCTGACAGCCGTGAAGGGCTGCGAGCGGACACCGGCAATCAGCACGCGACGATCGGGGCTGACCGCGAGCGGCGTTGACGAACCCGGCTTCTCGATGCCGGCAAGAGCGGCAGTCTGCACCGCTGTCATCTCGCCGCTGTTAGCATCCAGCTTGAACACGCTGATGTCGTTGCTGGCCGCGTTGCCGACATAGGTGAAGGTCTCGGCCGCAGCGGTATCAGCCGCAAGTGCGAGAGCGGCAAGAACGAGCGATGTCGCGATGAATGTGCCTGGTGCCGGCATGCGTTTCCCCCGAAGTTGTTTGTTGTAGCTCTTAAAGTGGATTGTCGTCTTAAAGTGGATTGTCGAGGTTAGCCAAGATTGATTCCGTATGGATCAATTCAGCAATAGCATCGGTGGGTGCCCATCATTTCGCGGTTGCCTCTGACCGCTGACGCATAGCCGTCTGCCGCAAAGGCCGGGACGTGTCGCTTTCTCCGCGTTCTCTCGCGCGCTAAAAGACGCCGTTGTTTACGGAGTTGCCCATGACCGATCTCTGGCGCCTGTCGGCCGCCGACCTCGCCGCTCGCATCGCATCCAAACAGGTGTCCGCCCGGGAGGCCGCGACGTCGGCTCTGGCCCGGCTGGACGCGGTCAATCCCAGGATCAACGCGGTGATCGATCATCGCCCTGACGACGTGCTGCGGCAGGCGGATCGCGTCGATGCGGCGATCGCGAAAGGCGAGAGCGTCGGGCCGCTCGCCGGCGTCCCGATCACCGTGAAGGTCAATGTCGACCAGGCCGGCTTTGCCACCACCAACGGCCTGAAGCTGCAGCGCGACACCATCGCGACGGTGAACAATCCGGTGGTCGACAATCTCCTCAAGGCCGGCGCCGTCATCCTTGGCCGCACCAACACGCCGGCCGTGTCCTACCGCTGGTTCACCAGCAATCTCATCCATGGGACGACCCGGAATCCGCGCGATCCCGGCATCACGCCCGGCGGCTCCTCCGGCGGCGCGGGATCGGCGACGGCCGCCGGCATCGGCCATATCGGCCACGGCACTGATATCGCCGGCTCGGTCCGTTATCCCGCCTATGCCTGCGGTATCCATGGCCTGCGCCCGACGGTCGGGCGGATTCCAGCCTTCAACACCGCGCTGCCGGAGCGCCCGATCGGGCCGCAGATCAGCGCGGTCTCGGGACCATTGGCGCGCACGATTGCCGACATCCGGCTGGCGCTGGCCGCGATGGCGGCGCGCGATGTGCGCGATGTCTGGTGGATGCCGGTGCCGCTCGAAGGCCCGCCGCTGCCCAGGCGCGTGGCGCTCTGCGTCAATCCCGACGGTTTGAATCCGGTGCCGGAGGTGATGGCCGCGGTGGTCGATGCCGCCGGGCGGCTGGAGCGCGCCGGCTGGATTGTCGAGGAAATCAAGGACACGCCGCCGCTGCAGGAGGCGGCGCTGCTGCAGACGAGGCTATGGCTCGGCGATGGCTACGAGGCGCAGCTGGCACTGGCCGAGAAGGAGGGCGATCCCGGCGCGCTGGCCTGCCTGCGCGGCAATCGTGCGAAGGTGTTTCCGTTCGACCTGTCGCAGACGCTGACACGCCGCGCCACGCTGACCCGCGACTGGCTGCTGTTCCTGGAGAAGTATCCCGTCGTGCTGATGCCGGTCTCCGGCGAGTTGCCGTTCGCCGACCAGCTCGACCGCAAGGACGAGGCGTCCTTCACCCGCGTCTGGCACGCGCAGCTGACGCAGATCGCCATTCCCTTCTTTGGCCTTCCCGCGCTCACCGTCTCGACCGGCCTGGTCGACCGCATCCCCGTCGGCGTGCAGCTCGTGTCACAGCGCTTCCGCGAGGACCTCTGCCTTGCCGCAGGCGAGGCGATCGAGGCCGGCGGCACACCGCCCTCGCCAATCGATCCCGTCGGTTAGAAATGTCGAGCCTCTACGATTTCACCGCGACCTCGCTGGCCGGCGAGGAGGTGCCGATCCGGCGCTTCGCGGGCCAGGTGCTGCTCATCGTCAACACCGCGAGCGCCTGCGGCTTCACGCCGCAATATCGCGGCCTGGAAGCACTTTACCGCGAGTTCGCGCCTAAGGGCTTTGCCGTGCTGGGATTTCCCTGTAACCAGTTCGGCGGCCAGGAACCGGGAACGGCGTCCGAGATCGATGCATTCTGCGCCGGCAAGTACGACGTCACGTTTCCGATGTTCGCCAAGATCGACGTCAACGGTGCGGCGGCGCATCCGCTCTACAAGTTCTTGAGGAGCGAGAAGTCGGGCCTGCTGGGATCTGCGATCAAATGGAATTTCACCAAATTCCTGGTTGACCGGTCGGGCCGGGTGGTCTCGCGTCGCGCGCCGACCACCAAACCTGAGGCATTGAAGAAAGAGATCGAGGCGCTGCTGTGAGCGAGAACGAGACGACGAACGAATTGCCGGACCGCCTGTCGGTCGATCCGAAGAGCCCCTATTACAACGCGGAGGTGCTGTCGCGCGATGTCGGCATCCGCTTCAAGGGCGTCGAGAAGACCAATGTCGAGGAGTATTGTGTCAGCGAGGGCTGGATCCGCGTGCCCGCCGGCACGGCCCGCGACCGCTACGGCAATCCCCTGACCATCAAGGTGCACGGCCCGGTCGAGCCGTACTTCCGGGATAAAGAGACGTCCTGACGCGAGCTCTCCACCGTCATTGCGAGGAGCGCAAGCGACGAAGCAATCCAGCGTTCTCAGCGGGACTCTGGATTGCTTCGCTTCGCTCGCAATGACGGCCCGATCACCGTCTGCCGTTGAAAGCCCACCCCATGTCCGTCCGCATCATCGACGTCCGCGAAGTCACCAAGCCGATCTCGTCGCCGATCCGCAACGCCTATATCGATTTCACTAAGATGACGACGAGCCTCGTTGCCGTCGTCACCGATGTGGTCCAGGGCGGCAAGCGCGTGGTCGGCTACGGCTTCAATTCCAACGGCCGTTACGGGCAGGGGGGGCTGATCCGCGAGCGCTTCGCGCCGCGCTTGCTGGAAGCCGATCCGAAGACGCTGCTTGACGCGAGCGGCGACAATCTCGACCCGGACAAGGTCTGGGCGACCATGATGTCGAACGAGAAGCCCGGCGGCCATGGCGAGCGCTCGGTCGCGGTCGGCACCATCGACATGGCGGTGTGGGATGCGGTGGCGAAGATTGCGGGTAAGCCGCTGTTCCGCCTGCTCGCCGAGCGTCACGGCCTCACCGCCAATCCGCGTGTCTTCGTCTATGCCGCCGGCGGCTACTACTATCCCGGCAAGGGTCTCTCGATGCTGCGCGGGGAGATGCGCTCCTATCTCGACCGCGGCTACAACGTCGTGAAGATGAAGATCGGCGGCGCTTCGATCGACGAGGACCGCACCCGCATCGAGGCGGTGCTGGAGGAGATCGGCAGCGATGCGCAGCTTGCGGTCGATGCCAACGGCCGCTTCGATCTGGAGACCGCGATCGCCTACGCCAAGATGCTGCGCGACTATCCGCTGTTCTGGTACGAGGAGGCCGGCGATCCGCTCGACTATGCGCTGCAGGCTGCTCTGGCCGAATTCTACCCGCGGCCGATGGCGACCGGCGAGAACCTGTTCAGCCATCAGGATGCGCGCAACCTCATTCGCTATGGGGGCATGCGCCCGGACCGCGATTGGCTGCAGTTCGACTGCGCGCTGTCCTACGGCCTTTGCGAATATCAGCGCACGCTCGAAGTCTTGAAGGCCCATGGCTGGTCGCCGAGCCGCTGCATCCCGCATGGCGGTCACCAGATGTCGCTCAACATCGCCGCCGGCCTCGGCCTCGGCGGCAATGAGAGCTATCCGGACCTGTTCCAGCCCTATGGCGGCTTCCCCGACGGCGTGCGGGTCGAGAACGGCCATATCACCATGCCCGACCTTCCCGGTGTCGGTTTTGAAGGCAAGTCCGATCTCTACACCGAGATGAAGGCGCTCGCGGCGTAGGTTATAAGTAATAATTGCGCTATCTCGTCATTGCGAGCGAAGCGAAGCAATCCAGGAATCATCCGAGAAGTCTGGATTGCTTCGTCGCTTAACCCCTCGCAATGACGAAGCTCGTGGGTAGCGCGTAGGCGATGCGCAAAGCGAAACGTGCCCATCATTGTCATGACGCATCGTCTGCGGAGCAGCGTAACTACAGCTTCATTATGCGGATCAGCAGATGCGAGCTTAGTCCGCCGATGTTACCATCGCGCAGATGATAACTGCGCGAGAAAACCATGGACCTTGATCGAGAGAACGGCCACTCCCTGGAGGAGCTCTTCCAAAATCTGGCAGAGACCGCCGCCTGGTGCGGATCGCGTCCGAGACCGTGGTCGCCTTTTGCGACATTTCGAAGCGCTGATGTCGCGCCCGAATTCGCATGCACAAGCCGCAAGGCCTGGGTTCAGTCGGTCGCTGATCAGCGTCGTCGCCGAACCTTCGTGGGCAGCAAAATCTCCTTTCAGAAGATCTACAGCTTTCAAGGCCGGCTGCTTGCTTTGTTTCCAGACGATAGTCTGGCATGCGGCGTTGCGGAGGCCGAAACGGAGGGCTTTCTCACGTCCGACAACGTACCGCCTTGGGACACATGGGTCGCGTACCTTTATGAGGATAGCCGAACCCAATATCTGGTCTCGTGGGTCCCGGGATCGTTGGTGAGGATGGTCGATAGTGGCATCCGCGTGATTCCCGAGGAATGCGCGGGGTGGGTGGATGAGCGCTGTCCGCAGCTGGCGGAGGCGTTGGCGGCGCGAGGCGTAGAGTTCGCCAAAGCAAGAAGATGATCGAACGTACGGCGTCGCGGTAGGCATTCCCGAAAATAACGGTATCAAATTACTCCGCACTGTGTTCTTTTTTGAGCGTCGCTCAAATATCGCTTGAACGTCGCTCAAGATCCGATACACTCATCTCCAGTTCCCGATAATCGGAGCGCGCGGACGACGCTCGCCGCCGCCGCGCACTCTGCGAGGAGATGATGCCCATGTCCTATTCGGAAAGTGATCTTCGCGCCGCCGCAGTCGCCGGTGTGATCGGCGAGACGGATCTGCAGCGGCTGCTCGCCTACCTCTCGCAAGTCACCACGCAAGGCCGCGCTGCGCCAGCCGCGAAGTTCGATGTCGCGCATCTCCTCTGGTATGCAGGTGCGCTGATCGTGATCGGCGCGATGGGCCTGTTCTCGACGCTCGCGTTCTCGCAAATGGGCGGACGCGCGCTGATCGCCAGCGCAATCGCTTATGCGGTGGCGTTCAGCTTCGCCGGCGATCACCTCTGGCGCAAAGGCCTGCGCGTGCCCGGCGGGCTGCTGATCGCGATCGCGGTGTCGATGGCGCCGCTCGCGGTCTATGGCATCCAGGACGAACTCGGCTGGTGGAGCAGGTTCGGCAGGCCCGGCACGGTCCACGACTTCTACGTCTGGATCAAGGGCAGCTGGATCTTCATGGAGCTCGCGACGGTGGTCGCCGGCACCATTGCGCTGCGCTTCTATCGCGTGCCTTTCATCGTCGCGATCATCTCGGTCGCATTGTGGTTCATGTCGATGGATCTGGCGCCCTGGATCGCCAATGCCGCTCATGCCGACTTCGAGACACGCCGTCGGGTCTCGGTGTGGTTCGGCCTTGCTATTCTCGTGATCGCCTGGATCGTCGACTATCGCAGCCGCAGCAGAGACTTCGGCTTCTGGCTGCATCTGTTCGGACTGATGACCTTCTGGGGCGGCATCACTGCCTCGAGCGGTGGCAATCCTGCGCTCTATTGCCTGTTCAATGTCGGCTTGCTGCTTATCGCCGTCGTCATCATGCGGCGTGCCTACGCCGTGTTCGGCACCTTCGGCATTACACTCTATCTCAGCTATCTGGCCTATGACGTATTCAAGGACTCCCTGATGTTTCCGTTCGCGCTGTCCTTAATCGGCATCGCCGTCGTTGCTTCCGGCCTCGCCTATCACCGCAAGCAGGACGCGATCGCGGCCTGGCTATCGGCCAACCTGCCGCCGGCGCTGCTGCGGCTCCGGCCGCAGAGCGGAAGCTAATAAGGTGAGTGTAGCCCGGATGAGCGCAGGGATATCCGGGATGATCAGGTCCCGCATGTCGCGCGCTCATGCGGGCTACCAGGCTAACTACGTGCAGCCGTCGACGAGCAGCAGCCTGCTCGTCGACGTTGTGTGGCGGATGTTGAACAGGCCCTGAATCTCACGATCGGCTAGGAACGCTTCCGCCTTGTCGCGCGTCTGGAATTCGATGATGACCACGCGCTCGGGCTTCCAATCCCCCTCGATGACCGTCGGCTGAACGCCTGGGACGATGTACTGCCCTGAATGTTTGGAGATGTAGGCAGGAATTTCAGCGATGTATTCCCTGAAACCGTCCATGTCGTTCACGGTCAAGTCGAGCACGAGGTAGGCTTTCATTCGTTTGCCTCGGTAGTTGCGCTTCAGACGAAGCGTAGCCCGGATGAGCGCAGCGATATCCGGGAAAGTCGCTCCCGCATGTCGCTATGCTCATGCGGGCTACGAACTGCGCATCATCATCTCGGCCGTCATCGTCCGCGAAGGCGGACGATCCAGTATCCCAGAGACGGTCGTGCTTTACTGAGATGCCGCGGCGTACTGGATCGCCCGGTCAAGCCGGGCGATGACAGTGTCAAAAGGCTCAACAAGTTTACGACAGCCGCATATCCAGCAAGCGGCGGCCCTCGGGCTTCAGCAGCCTCTTCACCGCGCTGGAGGCGACAACCTCGCCTTCATTGGCGTAGGCCTCGTGGTTCTTCTCGATGTCGTCGAGACGATAGAGATAGTTGACCATGATCCCCGCGGATTCGCGCAAGCCCTTGGGCGAGAGATCGCCGAGCCAGTTGATGCGCTCCAGCCGGGCGCCGTTGCCGAGATGGAAGCGCGCGACGGAGTCGATCAGCTTGCCCTTCGGTGTGCGCGCCTTCAGGAAGTAATAGGCGGCCAGCGGCTCCAGCATGGCGCGGAGCTGTGCCTCGGTCTCGCTGTTCTCGAACCATTTCGGCTCGTCGAGCAGCTTGAGCACCGCGCGATCTTCGTCGGTGATTTCGGTGGTCTGCTTCAGCCAGCCCATGAAGTTCGGCACCGGCGACAGGGTGACGAAGGTGTCGAGCTTCGGCAGCTCGCGGCGCAGCTCCTCCACCACCTGCTTGATCAGGAAATTGCCGAAGGAGATGCCGCCAAGCCCGCGCTGCGTGTTCGAGATCGAGTAGAACACGGCGGTGCGGGCGCGATCGATCGGCACCGGCTGGCGGTCGACCGCGAGCAGCGGCGCGATCGCCGACGGGATGGCTTCGGTGAGCGCCACCTCGACGAAGATCAGCGGCGCATCGGGCATCGCCGGATGGAAGAAGGCATAGCAGCGCCGGTCGACTGGATCGATGCGGCGGCGCAGATCGTCCCAGTCATGGATCTCGTGGACCGCTTCGTAACGGATGATCTGTTCCAGGATGTTGGCAGGTGTGGACCAATCGATCCGGCGCAGCACGAGAAACCCCCTGTTGAACCAAGAACTCAAGAGATGAACGACGTCGCGGTCGAGCGCGGCGAGCTCGGGATGGCCTTTCATCAATCCCAACAGGTCGGTGCGCATTGCGACCAGCTCGCCGGTGCCGCCCGGCGCGCGGTTGAGGCGGCGGATCAGCTCCTGCCGCCGCGGCTCGGAGGCGAAATGCAGCGCGCTGGCGCCTTCGTCGGTCGGCTTGGCGCGCCAGCTCTCGATCGCCTTGGCGAGCTTGGCCGTGTCGGGCCCGAAATTGTGCACCAGCGCAGTGAAGAACGCCTTTTGCCCTTCGGCATCGAGATCGTGATAGCCGTCCAGCACGTCGCGCGCCATCGCGGTGCCGGAGGCTTCGCCTGCGCCGGACACCAGCGCCTCGCAGAGCTCGGCCAGGGATTGGGCGTCATGCTTGATGGCCGGTGTATGGCCGCGTCCGAGGAGGGTGCGGCCGCGCTCGGAAATGGTGGAGAGCAGGTCGGTGAAAAAGGCGTTGGCCATCTGATGTTTCGTCGAATCCCCAGTGATCGGCTTCGGCTAACGTTACACTGATTTATGGCAAAGCTGGTCACAATCAAGCTTAAGGTTCGGTCAAGACCGCATCGGTGCGGCGGGTGTCGGCGCGCGCGCGTGCATGCGCCGCGGCTCCTCCTGCGCCGCGAATTCGGTCGGCGATCTCCCGGTCACCTGACGGAAAGCGTGCGAAAAGGCCGGCACGCTGGCATAGCCGAGATCGGCGGCGAGCTGCTTGATGGAGCCGTGGCGTCCGCTCGTCAGCCGCTCGATCGCCGCCGCGATCCGCGCGCGCTGACACCAGGCCTTGAAGCTGAGGCGGGTCTCCGCGGCAAACCGTCGCGACAGGGTTCGCGCCGAGGTGCCGACCTTGCGCGCCAGGGTGTCGATGTCGTCGGCATCCGCCGGTGCTGCCAGCACCATCTGCGCCGCCCGGCGGCAGCGCGGCTCCTGGGGCAGCGGAATGAAGCTGGAGGAATCGCCGGCATACCGCATTTCGCGCATGAGCAGCCTCACGAGCAGGCTAGCGCGCTCGCGGTCGTCGTCGCCATCGAACAGGGCCAGCACCACCTCGCGCAGCAAGGGCGACACGTGCACCACGAATTCATGGATAAGCCGCCCGCGATGGCCTTCGCCTTCCAGCCAATCGAGATCGAAATAGAGCGTTCGCATCTTGGTGTCGGCCAGCATGTCGATCGCATGCGGCAGCTTCGCAGGCACCCAGACAGCGCGATCCGGCGGCACCAGCCACAGTCCCTTCGGCGTCGTCACCTGCATCGTGCCGCTGGTCGCATAGACAAGCTGGGCCTCGCGATGCATGTGCGGATCGAGCCGCGTGCCCTGAGGAAAGCTGCGCGCGACCAGGTGCACGCCGGTCTCAATGGTGCGGCGGTCAGGATGGAGAGGGTGAATTGGCGCGTCGACGATGGTCATTGGCGGCATCCCGTCAGGATGGCCGACTATAGTCGATTTAAGGACATCAGAGGAATCGCCTTATGAATAGCCCGAGCCGGGTGATCGGCTTCGTCAATGCCGCGCACTTTATCGACCACTATGCGATGCTGATCTTCGCCGCCGCTGTCATCATCATGGGGCCGGCGCTGGGCATGGCCTATGCGGAGCTGCTGCCTTACGCGACGCCGGGCTTCATCGCCTTCGGCGCGGGCTCGCTGCTGACCGGCTGGCTCGGCGACCGCTGGAGCCGGCGCCATATGATGGTGATCTTCTATCTCGGCATCGGCGCCTCGATGATCGCGGTGGGCTTCGTCTCGAACCCGCTGCAGCTCGGCGTTGCGCTGTTTTCGATCGGGCTGTTCGCCTCGATCTATCACCCCGTGGGCACCGCGATGATCGTCTCCTATGCTGACAAGCTCGGCCGCGAGATGGGCATCAACGGCGTGTTCGGCAATCTCGGCGTCGCCTCCTCGGCGCTGGTCACCGGCGTGATCGGCCAATATCTCGGCTGGCGCTTTGCCTTCATCATTCCCGGCGTGATCACGATGGGGATCGGTGTGGCCTTCGCGGCGCTGGTGGTGCATGAGGATCGCAAGGGATCCAAGCAGGCGGCTGCGCAGGCGCGCGTCGCCCGCGAGCACATGTGGCGGGTCGTGGTGTCGCTCCTGATTGTCGTGATCGCAATCTCGACCACCTTCAACGCGGTGACCGTGGCGCTGCCAAAGCTGTTCGCCGAACGGCTCGCGGGCCTGACGCAAAGCCCGGCGCTGCTCGGCCTGATCGCCGCCGGCGTCTATGTGTTCGGCGCGATGACGCAATACACGATCGGCAGGCTTCTCGATCGTCATGCATTGAAGACCGTGGCACTGCCACTCTCGGTCATATTGGCGCCGCTGCTCTACCTCGCCGCCAGCTTCTCCGACCTGCCGCTGATCCTGGTGTCGATCGGCATCGTGATGGGCGCGTTCGGGCAGGTGACGGTCAACGATGCCATGGTCGGCAAGTATACATCTGAGGAATGGCGCTCGCGCGCCTATGCCGTGCGTTATTTCGTCGGCTTCACCGCGGCGGGCGCTTCCGTCGGCCTGGTGGCGTGGCTCTATCAGCAGGGCGGTTTTGCCACCATGCTGCATGCCTTTGCCGGTCTCTGCCTGCTGGCGATCGCAGCCGCGCTGATCCTGCCGCCGGAAATCAAGGTGCCGGCGCCCGTAGGGGCGCGATGAACTTGATGGAACCGGTGGGGGATCGGCGTACGCGGTTCACCTCTCCCCGTTGGGGAGAGGTCGCGCCGGAGGCGCGGGTGAGGGGCCGCGACTCCGTCGATAGACCGTTACCCCTCACCCGGATTGCATCTGTCGATGCAATCCGACCTCTCCCGATGGGAGAGGTGGATCTTTTCCGTAGACGCATCTTGGGCTCATCGATTCAAGAGGCGAGTGGAGCTTCGTTGGCTACAGTCTTCCGCTTGCGCTGCGTCCGCCAGTTCTCGAAGCGCTGCACCACGACGAAGAACGCCGGCACGAACAGCACCGCAAGGCAGGTCGACGCCAGCATGCCCGAGAACACCGTGATGCCGATCGACTTGCGCGCGCTGGCGCCGGCCCCAGTCGCCAGCACCAGCGGCACCACGCCGAGAATGAAGGCGAACGAGGTCATCAGGATCGGGCGGAAGCGGGCGCGCGCGGCCTCGATCGCGGCCTCCATCAGCGGCTTGCCGTCGCGGCCGTGCAGCTCGAGCCCGACCTCGACGATCAGGATCGCATTCTTGGCCGACAGCGCGATCAGGAGGATCAGGCCGATCTGGACGTAGAGATTATTGTCGATCTTGAGCGCCGAGAGCACCGCGGTCGGTCCGAGCAGCGACAGCGGCACGGCCAGGATGACCGAGATCGGCGCGTACCAGCTCTCATATTGTCCGGCCAGCACTAGGTAGACCAGCAGCATCGCGAGCCCGAAGGTGAGATAGATCTGACCCGAGACCGCCTTCTCCTGATACGACATCGCAGTCCATTCGAAGCCGCTGCCCTGCGGCAGCGTCTTGGCGGCGATCTCCTCCATCAGCTTGAGCGACTGTCCGGAGCTGTAGCCCTGGGCGGGCAGGCCGATGACGCTGGCGGAGGGGTAGAGATTGTAGAGGCTGATCAGCGAGGGGCCGACCGCCGGCGTCACCGTCGCGACCGTGCCGAGCGGAATCATGTCGCCATTTTGATTGCGCACCATCATGGTCTCGAGATCGCGCGCGCTCAGGCGAAATTTGGCATCGGCCTGCACATAGACCTGGAACACGCGGCCGAACTTGTTGAACTGGTTGACGTAGGAGGCGCCAAGGTAGGAGGCGAGCGCGGAGAACACTTGGTCGGTTGTGACGTGCAGGGTCTGGGTCTTGACGCGGTCGACCTCGACGTCGAATTGCGGCACCGTGGCGCGGAACGGCGAGGAGACGCGTTGCAGCGCGCTCTGGGTCTGGGCATTGGCGACAACGGCCGAGGTGATCGCCTGCAGCTTGGCGTAGTCGCTGTTGCCGTCGCGCAGCTCGATCTGCATGGCGAAGCCGGCGGCATTGCCGATGCCCTGGATCGGTGGCGGCGGCAGCACCAGGGTGCGCGCTTCCATCACCGCTGCCACCTTATCGTTGAGGCCATAAACAAGAGAGCGCAGATCCTCGCCCTTGCCGCGGGAGTCCCAGTCCTTCAGCACGATATAGGCGACGCCGGCGTTCGCAAGGCTCGCGCTGTTGTCGAGCGCGGAGATGCCGGCGATGGTGATGACCTGCGCCACGCCCGGCGTGCTACCTGCGATCTCGCTGACTTTCTCCAGCGCCGCCTGGGTGCGGTCGAGCGAGGCGCCGTCGGGAAGCTGCACCGCCGCCATGAGATAGCCCTGGTCCTCGATCGGCAGGAAGCCGGTCGGCACCCGCGACAGGCCATAGAAGCCGATTGCGATCAGCATCAGCGCTGCGATGACGGAAGCCGTGCTGTGGGCGACGAGCCGGCCGATCAGCGCCGTGTAGCGCCGCTCCAATCGGCCGTAGAGATTGTTGAAAGTCCGGTAGAAAACATTGCGCCGCTCCAGCGGCACCGCGGGCCGCAGCCACAGCGCGCATTGCGTCGGCTTCAACGTCGCGGCGTTGATCGCCGACAGCAGCGCGGTCGCCGCGATCACCAGCGCGAATTGCGCGTAGATCCGGCCCGTCAGTCCTGGCAGGAAGGCTGCGGGCAGAAAGACCGAGATCAGCACCAGCGTGATGCCAACAATCGGCGCGAACAGCTGATCCATGGCGCGAATCGCCGCATCATGGCCGTTCATGCCGCGCTCGATATTGTGCGCGGCGCCTTCGACCACGACGATAGCATCATCCACCACGATGCCGATCGCGAGCACGATCGCAAACAGCGTCGACAGGTTGATGGTGAAGCCGAGCGCGGCCATGCCGGCGAAGGCGCCGATGATGGTGACGGGCACGGTGGTGGCCGGCACCAGCATCGCGCGCCAGTCCTGCAGGAACACCAGGATCACGATCAGCACCAGGACGCCGGCCTCGATCAAGGTCTTGTAGACCTCATGGATTGAGGCATTGACGAATTTGGTGGTGTCGAACGGCGCGTCGTACTTGATGCCTTGCGGAAAACTCTTGGCGAGTTCAGCCATCCGCTGCTCGACGGCCTGCTCCACCTGCAGCGCATTCGCACCGGGCGACTGGAACACGCCGATGCCGGTAGCGGGCTGATGGCCGAGCGAGAAGATCTGGCTGTAGGTCTGCGCGCCGAGCTCGACCGAACCGACGTCGCGCACGCGCGTCACGTCGCCGTTGTTGCCGGTCTTGACGATGATGTCCTCGAACTGGCTGGCATCGCCGAGCCGGCCGGCAACGTTGAGCGTGTACTGAAATGCTTGCCCAGGCGGCGTCGGCGGTGCGCCGACCTGGCCAGCGGTGACCTGCTGACTCTGCTGTTGGATCGCCTGGATCACGTCCTGCGGCACCAGGGCGCGCGCCTGCAGCTTGTTCGGATCAAGCCAGACCCGCATCGAATATTGGCCGGCGCCGAACACGGTGACATTGCCGACGCCCGGCAGCCGCGCCAGCTCGTCCTTCAGATTGATGGTGGCGTAGTTGCTCAGAAAGAGACTGTCGTAGCGCGCATCAGGCGAGGTCAGCGTCACGAACAAAAGAATCGACGTCGACCTCTTCTGCACCGTCACGCCCTGGTTCTGGACCGCCTGCGGCAGCTGCGACAGCGCGCTGGAGACGCGGTTCTGCACCAGCACCTGCGCGAAGTTGAGATCGGTGCCGATCTTGAAGGTCACGGTCAGCGTGTAGGTGCCGTCGGCGCCGCTGTAGGACTGCATGTAGAGCATGTCCTCGACGCCATTGACCTGTTGCTCGATCGGCAGCGCCACGGTGTCGACCAGCGTCTTGGCGCTGGCGCCAGGATAGCGTGTCGTGACCTGCACGGTCGGCGGCACGACGTCGGGATATTGCGCGACGGCGAGCTTGAACAGCGCGACCGCGCCGATCAGGATCATCAGCAGCGCGATGACGTTGGAGAGGACCGGCCGCTCGATGAAGAATTTGGAGATCATCGGCCGCTCCTACTTGTTGGCAGCGGATTGTTCGATCGGCTTAAGCTGCGGATCGACCTTCTGGCCGGGAATCACCCGCAGCAGGCCGGCGATCACGATACGGTCCTCCGGCGCGAGGCCGCTCTCGATCACGCGCAAGCCCCCGTCGAGGGGTCCGATCGTCACCTTGCGCTGCTCGACGAGGTTCTCGCCGTTGACGACCAGCAGGTAGCGGCCGCTCTGGTCGGTGCCGAGCGCGAGGTCGGGGACGAGCAGGGCATTCTCGGTACGGTCGGTCGGCACGCGGATGCGGACGAAATAGCCGGGCAGCAGCACACGGTTCGGGTTCGGCACCAGACCTCGCACGGCCAGCGTGCCGGTCGACTGGTTGATGGTGGGCGCCGCGTAGTCGAGCTTGCCCTGATGCGGATAGCCGTCCTCGGTCTGCAGGCCCACCTCGACGGGGATCTGCCTGAAGTCGGACGGCGTCAGGCCGCGCCGCCGCGCCTCGGCGCGAATCCGCAGCACGTCCTGTTCGTTGACGGTGAAGTTCACATAGATCGGATCGAGCGAGACGATGCTCGCAAGCTGCGTCGGCGAGGCGACACCGACGAGCTCGCCCACCGAAACCAGATGTGCGCTGACGACGCCGTCGAATGGCGCGCTCACCTTGGTGTAGCCGTAGTTGACCTGCGCGATACGGGTGTTGGCCTGCGCCTGCTGCAGATTGGCCTGCGCATTGTCGCGTGCAGAGGTCGAGTTCTCGAGCGTCGCCTGCGACACCGCCTGGCGCGCAACGAGATCCGATTGCCGGCGGAAGTCAGCCTCGGCCTGCTTCAGCGACGCCTCGGCGCCGGCTTCTGCTGCCTGCGCCTGATCGAGCTTGAGCTTGTAGGTCTCGGGCTCGATCGTGAACAGCTGGGTGCCTTCCTTGACCGTGTCGCCGTCCCTGTAGTCGATAGACTGCAGAAAGCCCTGCACCCGTGCGACCAGGTCGACGCTGCGCACGGGCGCTGTGTTGCCGGTGGCTTCGAGATAGCGCGTCACGGCGCGCTGCACCGGCTGCGCAACTTCGACCTTCGGCGGCGGTGGCTGTTGGAACGTGTTCTGCTCGCAGCCGGCGAGCAGCAGCGATGCCAGCATGAGCTTCGCGAAGACAGGCCAGCAGCGCGATCCAAGCAGAAACTCAGCAAACAGAGATCTGGAGCACGATGGCGAATCCGTCGGCATCATCTGCAAAGTCCATCTGAATGGTTTTAAAAATAAGCACGGCAGCAAGCACACTGGCTTTTAGCAACAATCGCGATGCAACGAAACCCGAAACGGAAGATGATACAAACCGATATAGCAATAAGATCGGCAATTCGCGCGTCGGCCGTTACGGATTTGTCCGCCACGAATGTGGCGACGCACCCAATTTTTCACAGTTGCCAAGACCGGGCGCGGAGCGCAGGTTAGTAGGCTGTACCGTCTTATGCATGCGCATGCTTTTCAACGGCCGGCAGCCCTTGCCTCCGCAGCCGGCGTATTTGGCTTTCAAAAACCTTTGGGATCTCTCCGATGACAAATAGCTTCAAACGCTTTTCGCTGATTTCGATGGTTATCGCGAGCGGCCTTGTGGCGACCCAGGCCCTCGCCCAGGCGCCGACCACTGCTCAACGCAACGCCATCAAATCGTCGTGCCGCTCGGACTACATGGCGCATTGCTCCAGCGTGCAACCGGGCGGCGCCGCCGCCTTGCAATGCCTGCAGAAGAACATGACGAGCCTGTCCTCATCGTGTCAGGCCGCGGTGAAAGCCGTCACGTCGTCCGAAGCGAAACCCGCTCCACCGGCAGCTGCGGAAGACAAGCCGGCAGCGGCCGCGAAGGCCGCTCCGGAGGCGGCACCTGCCGCGACTACTGCTCCCGCCGCAACCGCAGCGCCGGCGGCAACGACTGCGGCGCCAGCGACGCGCGCGCTGGCGCTGCGTCCGTTGCGGCCGATCGAGGAGATCAGGATCGTCAATGCCGCTTGCGGCGCGGATGCACGGGCATTGTGTGGCGGGATCGAGCCCGGCGGCGGACGCATCGCGCGCTGTCTCGCCGCGAATGCGGCTGCGCTGTCACCGCCTTGCAGAAGCATGCTGGCGCGATTCGCGGCGCGCTGATGTCTGCGTGCGCTTGACGATGTGAGACCGAATTTTCCCAACCTCTGAATTTCGACATCGAGGAGTTCATCATGCGCTTTGCTCTTTCTGCCGTGACTGGTGTTTTCACACTGGCGGCGACGCTGTTCTTTGCCGCGTCCGACGCGAATGCGGTGGTGTGCGCACGCGGCGTCTATCGCGCAGGCTGCGCCGGGCCCGCAGGTGCGGTCGTTGTACGTAAGCCACCGGTCGCGTGCAGGACCGTCATCGTGAACGGTGTCGCAGTGCGCCGGTGTGTTTGATTGGCGAGTGATATCGCTTGATTTGATTTGCTAATTGATGGCGCGCAAAGAAATCTGCGCGTCGTAATTTGTTTGCGTGCGGCGCAGTAATTTGTATTTAAGAATGGCCTCGCCATGGTAGCGGGCGTAGTTTCACCCGTGTAACGATGGAGAAGGCCATGTCCTTTTGGCGTGCGCTGCGTGCCGCAACGCTTGCGGTTGTAGTTGTCATGATGGGAGCAGGCCTTGCGCATGCCGGCGGATTGAAGGACGAGATCGCGCCGACAGGGAAGCTGCGGGTTGCGATCGCGATCAGTCCGGCTGGCGGCGCGTTCTGGTGCAGCAAGACCGAGAACGGCTATGCCGGCGTACCGGTCGATCTCGGTCGCGCGATGGCCGAGCAGCTGGGTGTGCCGGTTGAATATGTCGCATTCGACAACTCCGGTCAGATCACGGAGGCTGCATCGCAGGGGACGTGGGACGTCACCTTCCTGCCGAAAGACAAGGAGCGCGAGAGCAAGATGTCGTTCGGCCCGATCTATGAGGTCGCGGACGCAACCTACATCGTCAAGGCCGGCTCCAAGGTGACGAATTTCGCTACGCTGGACCAGGCGGGTACTGAGGTCGCCGCGGTGAAGAACACCACGACGATGCGCGGCGCCCAGGCGCATCTGAAGAAGGCAACGGTCACCGGTTATCAGACCTTCGAGGAGATCGTGTGGCTGCTGAAGGCCGGCGAGATCGAGGCTTTTGCGCTGTCGCGCGATCAGCTCAACGCGCTCGCCAAGCAGCTGCCGGGCACCAAGGTGCTCGACGAAACCTTCAAGAAGACGGTCACCGCCACGGCGGTGCCGCTCAACCATCCGCAGTCGCTCGCGTTTGTCGGCAAGTACATGACGGAGGCGGCCTCGAACGGCGTGTTGCGCAAAGCCTATGACAATAATGGTCTGAAGGAGACCCCGATCCACACGCAGTAAGCCAGCGCCCGGTCATCGGAGCGAAGGCCTGATTAGTCAGGCAGCTGCGTCCGCCGGCTGCAGAAAATCCGCGATCGCCGCAAGGAAGCTGTCCGGCTGCTCCAGCAGCGGGCAATGACCGCAGCCCGGCAGCTCGATATAGGACGCGCCGGCGATCCGCTCCGCCAAGAGCCGACACGGCGCCGGCGGCGTCGCCGCATCGAGCTCGCCGCAGACCACGCGCACGGCCTTCCTGATCTTGCCGAGCTCGGGCGTCAGGTCCGCGCTCATCAGGCAGGCCGCGATGAATCCCCGATACCAAGCAGGACGTTGCGGCGCTGCCCGATCGCTTCGGGGGGCGCCGCTAGACAGGCGGCATGGAAGACGCGGTTGGCCGAGATGGTCGCGACCGATCCGATGCCGTCCTGCGCGACCTTGGAGGCATGATGCGCTCGATTACTGCGGCGCACCGGTCAGCGCGTTCCAGCCGTCGGCCTGGATGCGGGTGATCAGCCTGTAGCTGCCGTTTCCGGCCGGCTGGAAAATCGAGGCCTCGCCTTCGTGGACGTCGGACCAGCCTTCGCCCAAGGCATCGATGATGTTGGGCTTGTGCGAAACGATCACGACGTTCTTGTCGGCCGGTGGCTGGGTCCCAATGAGCTTGCGGAACGCTTCGGCGCGCCGCTTGCTTTCTTCGGGAGGGATCGCAGGGCCGCTTTCGGCGAGATCGGCAATAGGCCTGACTTCGCCGAGCTCGAGCAGCGTCGCGGTGTCGAGCGCCCGCTGCACCGTGCTGGCCATGACCAGTCCCACGGGGATGTTCAGCTTGCGCTTCGACTGTCCGATCGCTTTGGCCTGCGCTCTGCCGCGCTCGCTGAGCTGACGATCCGCAGGAACATTGGGCCTGCTCATCGAGTCCACCTTCGACGGCTCGGACGTGGTCGCGCCATGGCGCAGGACGATGACATATCCGCCGCGGCGCACGTCATCGAGCCATGCGGTCCCGGTCGGAGCCTGGGCTCGCGCAGCGAACGGAAGCACGGCGAGCAGGGCTGACAACAGCAGCAGTTGCGTCCTGGGCATGAATCCCTCCTGGGCCGGCTTGATCGAGGGTCCGCGCTGCATCAACACGCCGCGCGAGTGTGCAGTCTCTGGCACACCCGCGAAGGATATCATCCGTAGCTTGATCAGGCGTCCCGTGAATGGGGGATGTTTGTCGCCAGCTCCAGAGGATGTGATCGCCATCTGGGATGAAATAGCGCCCGCGTCGTCATGATCGCCGCGGGCTCGTTTGCCGCTGTTAAATCCAGCAGGAGCGCTGCCTGGCCTTGGCTCATTTTGTCGACGCTGGCGCGATCGGATCGAGGCCGCTATCGATGATGGTCTGGCGCGCCGCCGGCGAGCCCAGGAACTTGATCAGGGTCTGACCCGCCTCCGGCTCCTTCGACACGCTGGCGATGCCGGCCGAGAACACGGTGATCTTCTGGATGTCGGCCGGCAGCGGGCCGACGATGTCGATGCCCTTCACGGGCTTGAGCTCGCTGATCTGCTGCAAGCCGAGCTCGGCCTCGCCATGGGCGACGATCTCGCCGACCGGAGTGGCCGGGATCATCTTTGCCTTGTCCTTCATCTGCTCCTTGATGCCGAGCTTGTCGAACATCTCGGTCGAGACATAGACACCGCTGGCGCTGTCGGAATAGGCGACGGACTTGGCCGCGAGCAAGGCCTGCTTCACTGCGTCCGAGGTGGCGATGTCGGGATGCGGGCTGCCGGACTTGACGGCGATGCCGATGGGCGAATTCACGAGGTCGACGCGGCTGCCTTCCCTGACCTTACCGGACTTGATGAGGTCGCCGAGCGCGTAGCCGACCATGATCAGAACGTCCGCCGGCTCGCCGCGCGCGAGCCGTACCGGAATGGCGTTCGTGGTGGTGCCCATCGACGGCCCGAAGGCGAGGAGGACCTTGTTGCCGCTGGTGCGCTCATACTCCGGCACCAGCGCCTTCACCGCCGCGGTCAGGCCGCCGGAGATCATCACATGGATCTCGGCCGCGTTGGCCGAAACAGACAGCGCGAGGGCCGTCGCGAAGCCGAGTGCGAAGGTGCGGATAGTCGCGGCGAAGGTCATTGCATTTCTCTCCCGAAGACAGCCGGCGTTATCAAGGCTGCGCGTCGGATAGCGTGCTTCGCTGGGGAGAGCTACGGCGAATTTGTCGTGGAGACCGTCGTCCAGCGCGGTGGTGCGCTGCGAAGACTACGAATTCACGTGCACGAAGTCGCGCAGCAGTGGGTAGATCTCGTTATTCCATTTGCGGCCCGAGAATACGCCGTAATGGCCGACGCCGGCCTGCATGTGGTGTACGCGGCGGAAGGCGCGCACGCTGGTGCAGAGCTCCTGCGCAGCCAGCGTCTGACCGATCGAGCAGATGTCGTCCTTCTCGCCCTCGACCGTCATCAAGCCGATGCGGCGCACCGCGGCCGGATTCACCACCCGGCCCTTGTAGGTCAATCTGCCCTGCGGCAGCAGATGCTCCTGGAAGACGTCGCGCACGGTCTCGATGTAGAACTCGGCCGGCAGGTCCATGACCGCGAAATATTCGTCATAGAAGGTCTTGATGCTCGCCGCCTTCTCGATCTCGCCCCTCGCCAGATGATTGGCGAGGTCCATGTGCTGCTTGAGATGGCGCTCGAGGTTCATCGAGACGAAAGCGGCGAGCTGCACGAAACCGGGATAGACTTTGCGAAATGCGCCCTGGCACTGCATCGGCACGTAGTGGATCAGATTGTTCTCGAACCACCTGAGCGGCTTGCTCTTAGCGAATTCATTGACCTTGGTCGGCTGGATCCGCGTGTCGATCGGTCCCGCCATCAGCGTCAGGCTCGCCGGGCGCGACGGATGATCGTCCTCGCACATGATGGCCGTGGCGGCGAGCGCCGACACGGACGGTTGGCAGATCGCGATCATATGCGGACGCGGCCCGAGCTTCCCTAAGAAGGTAATCAGGTGCTCGGTATAGTCGTCGAGCCCGAACCGGCCGTGCGCGCGCGGGATGTCGCGCGGATTGTGCCAGTCGGTGATGTAGACGTCATGGTCCTGCAGCAGCGTCTTGACCGTGCCGCGGAGCAGCGTGGCGAAGTGCCCGGACATCGGCGCCACCAAGAGCACCCGCGGCTGCTCCGGCGCGCCGTCCTTGCTGAAATGCAGCAGCGAGCCGAAGGGGGTCTTGAACGCGACCTCCTCGCGGACCGGCACCTCATGATTGCCGACCATGACGCTGGTAATGCCGTAGGCCGGGCGCGCATAGGTCAGCGACGAACGCGAGATCAGCTCCAGCGCCGCTGCGAGCCGCCCCCACGCCCGCCGCGACAGCCCTTGCGGGAGCAGATGGAGGTAGCGCAGCGCCGCCGCCGCGCCCTGCCGCCAGGGTTCGGTCAGGTCCATATGGTTCTGGTAGGCCTGGTACAGCAGCGCCATCGCATCGTCCGTCGCTCTCGGCTTTGGGCATGCAATATCGGAGCCAGAGCGGCGCCGGCCTGCCTGGAAAATTGGCACGTCGCTTGCTGCGCGAAGGCGGTGGGTATCGGGTGCGAAGCGGCATTGACCACGAGGGGAGGCGAGCGACATGGCCAAAGCGACATTGACCATCAGCAGCAAGAACTACTCGTCGTGGTCGCTGCGCGGCTGGCTGCTGGCCCGGTTCGCCGGCCTCGACTTCGAGGAGATCGTCACCGCGCCGGACGATCCGTCGGCGCGCGCCGAAATCCTGCTGCTGTCGCCGACCATCCTGGTGCCGTGCCTGCGGCATGACGGCGCTACCATCTGGGACACGCTGGCGATCGGCGAATATCTCCACGAGACCTTCCCGCAGGCCGGCCTGCTGCCGGCGGACCGCATCCAGCGCGCGCATTGCCGCTCGATCTGCGGCGAGATCCATTCCGGCTTCACCACTTTGCGCGCCTCGCTGCCGGTCAACCTCAAGGGGCACTTTCCCGGCTTCAAGGTCTGGAACAGGGCGCAGGCCGACATCGACCGCGTCTGCACCATCTGGCGCGAGTGCCTCGACAAGTCCGGTGGCCCGTTCCTGTTCGGTGAGCGCGGCATGGCGGACGCGATGTATGCGCCGGTGGTCACCCGTTTCGCGACCTATGACGTCAGGCTGGAGCCGCGATTGAAAGCCTATGCCGATCTGATCATGGCGATGCCGGAGATGATCGCGTGGGTGGAGGCAGCGCGCGCCGAGCCTGCGGAGATCGAAGAGCTCGAGGTCGAATATTGAAGACGCGAGCGCGCGCGGACAGCGCAGCCTAGCGTCCAGGCAGGCCGTGCTCGTTTTGAGTCCAGCCAAGCCTTACGTCCAAGCCTTAACCTGTTGCGGTCCGGCCCGCTTCGACCGCACCCAGGGCTTGGCCTGCATCTGGTAGGTCGTCTCGGCCCGCACCGATACCTGGCGTGAACAGGGCTCGTACGAATCGCTTCTGCCGATTCGAGCCCGATTCGTTCCGGCCGCGTTCCGATCGTTAAGACCGACGCATCGCGGCGTCACGTTTTGAGGCAGCGCGCGCCCAAGGCGTATCGTACTCAAATACTAATTTGGCGGGACGGCCATTCCGGCAAGCATGTCGGGCATGACACGTCCCGTCGTGAGCGCCGTCCGCACGCGCAAAGCGCGGCGGAGGGAATTTGAAACCTCATCCGCCCGGTCGAAACGCACGGCGGTGCAGTTCCTCTCAATTGCATGAACTAATAAGAGGGCACGCGATCGGACGTGAAGACAGGGCCGATGCGCCCGTGTCGTCCGCCACGTTCCTCGAAGCGCATGCGCGGAAAACGCCAGCCGACCACGGTGGCTTCCAGCCGTCCGCCGGATTCCTGGTTGTGCCACTGACCGTCGACATAGAAGCACGGGAACGGAAGTTGATAGGTGCCGCTGTGATCCTCGCACAGCACCTCGACCGCCTGGCCCGGCGGTGGTTCACCGTTGCCATCGAATTGCGCCAGCCGTTTTTCGCGTGTAGCCATTCTGTCCATCTCCCTAAAAACGGGTCGCCAAGCGTCAAGCACAATGCCCGATTGAGGTCTCAGTATGGTATCTTTCGGTCGATCCTGCCGGTTCCCTGCAATTTCATGTGTTTGGCAACAGGGTGAGGAAATTGTGATGCGTGTGTTTCTGCCTGTGTCGATCGTGGTCGTCGTGCTCGCGCATCCGGCGCGTGCGCAGGACATCCCGGGTATCGAGATCTGCACGGCGGAGAAGACGATGGAGCGGCGCACCTCCTGTCTGCAGAGCAATGTCGACTTCCTGCAGAAGACCATCACCAAGCTGCAACTCGATCATCAGCAGAAGCTCGATGCCGCGAACCGTCAGATCGAGGCGCTGAAGGCCTATGCGCTGGCGCAGCAGAAGAGCATCGAGGAGTTCAAGGCCGCACAGGCGAAGCTCGCCGACGATCTGAAGAAGAAGGCCGACGCGCCGGCAGCAAAGGACGTGCCGCCGCCCGCTGCAAAGGACGGTGCCAAGGACAGTGCAAAGGATCGTGCGAAATAGCGCCCCCGGCACGATTCAATTTCGGCACGCGGGACATGCGCTGATGGTCTCGCGCGCTTGACGCTGCAGCAGAGCAGCATTGCGCTCGCAATGAGCGACGTTTGCCGGCCGATTGCTTGGCAAGCCTCGTATGCTTTGCCATAACCGGACGCACAACAATCCGCAGGCAGGCGAACGTCATCGGAAAACCGGCCTGCAGCTCGCTTTCGGGAGGTCGTCCGATGTCGAATATGCGCGTGCTTGCCACCGATCTCGAATTTCCGGAAGGGCCGGTGGTGATGCCCGACGGATCGGTTGTGCTGGTCGAGATCCGCGGGCGCAGGCTGACCCGGGTCTGGCCCGACGGCCGCAAGGAAGTGGTGGCGCAGATCCCCGGCGGGCCCAACGGCGCTGCGCTCGGCCCCGACGGCAAGATGTACATCTGCAATAACGGGGGCTTCTCCTGGATTCCGACGCGCAACACGATCATGCCTGGGCCGCAGCCTGAAGATTATATCGGCGGCTCGATTCAGCGCGTCGACCTGCAGAGCGGCAAGGTCGAGACCGTCGTCACCAAATGCGGCGAGCACGAATTGCGCGGGCCCAACGATCTGGTGTTCGACAGGCATGGTGGCCTGTGGTTCTCCGACCTCGGCAAGCGCCGGGCGCGGGAAATGGATGTCGGTGCGTTCTATTACCTCAAGCCGGGCATGAAGGAGATCGTCGAGGGCGTGCATGGTGTGCTGCCGGCCAATGGCATCGGCCTGTCGCCGGACGAGACCACCGTTTATATCGCGGAGACGCCGACCGCGCGGCTCTGGGCCTACGATCTCTCCGAGCCCGGCACGGTGAAACCGCGCGACGTCATCTATCGCGGCGAGCGCGGCAAGCCGATCGCGGGCCTTGGCGGCTATCAGATGTTCGACTCGCTCGCGGTGGAGGCGAATGGCAATATCTGCGTTGCCACGCTGATCACCGGCTGCATCACGGTGATCGCGCCCGACGGAACTGTGGTCGAGCAGGTGCCGACCGGCGACCGAGTCACCACCAACATCGCCTTCGGCGGCGAGGGGCTGAAGACCGCCTACATTACGCTGTCCGGCCGCGGCGAGCTGGTTGCGATGGACTGGAAGCGGCCGGGCTTGCCGCTGAATTTTTTGAACAAGTGACGAGGGCGTGATAGTCCCACTGTCATTGCGAGCGAAGCGAAGCAATCCAGCGCCTGCGGCAAGATCAGTCTGGATTGCTTCGTCGCTTGCGCTCCTCGCAATGACGGAAAACTTTCGATGCCTTTTCTCGAACCGGTAACCCTGCGCGGCGCCTATGCGCGGCTCGAGCCCTTATCGCGCGATCATTACGACGGGCTGGTCGAGGCGGTGGCCGATGGCGAGTTGTGGAAGCTCTGGTACACCGCGATTCCCAAGCCGGAAAATATGGCAAAAGAGATCGAGCGCCGGCTCGGCCTGTTCGCCGCCGGCTCGATGCTGCCGTTCACGGTGTTCGATGCCGACGGGCGCGTCGCGGGCATGACGACCTACATGAACGTCGATGCCGCCAACCGCCGCGTCGAGATCGGCTCGACCTGGTACGCGAGGCGCGTGCAGCGCAGCGCGCTCAACACGCAGTGCAAGCGGCTTTTGCTCGCGCATGCGTTCGAGACATTGAATTGCATCGCGGTCGAGTTCCGCACGCATTTTTTCAATCATCGAAGCCGGCGCGCGATCGAGCGGCTCGGCGCCAAGCAGGACGGTATCCTGCGCAGCCACCAGATCACGCCGAACGGCACGTTGCGCGACACCGTAGTCTACAGCATCATCGCCTCGGAATGGCCGACGGTGCGGGCGCATCTCGACTTCCAGCTCAACGACAAGCCGCGCTGATCCTTTCCTTTGCGCGAGGCGCGCGCCGTGCTACGCGCCTCGCCGACGTGAGCGACAAAAGAGCAGAAGACCAAGATGGAAACGTTCGACTATGTGATCGTGGGGGCTGGATCCGCCGGCTGCGTCGTGGCCAATCGTCTGAGTGAGGATCCCACGGTCACGGTCTGCGTGCTCGAGGCGGGCCCACGCGACTGGCATCCCTACATCCATCTGCCGGCCGGCTTCATCAAAACCTTCTACATGAAGAGCATCAACTGGTGCTATCAGCAGGAGCCCGGGCCCTATACCGGCGGCCGCAGCATCTATGCGCCGCGGGGCAAGACGCTCGGCGGCTCGTCCTCGATCAACGGCCATATCTACAATCGCGGCCAGCGTCAGGATTTCGACACCTGGGCGCAGATGGGCAATCGCGGCTGGAGCTATTCGGACGTGCTGCCGTACTTCAAGCGGATGGAGAAGCGGATCGGCTTCGGCGAGGACGCCTATCGCGGCCGCGAGGGCAGCCTCACCGTCACCACCATGGAATGGAAGGACACGCTGTGCGAGGCCTTCATGGATGGCGCGGTCAGCATCGGTATTCCGCGCAACCCCGATTACAACGGCGCGATCCAGGAGGGCGTCTCCTACGTCCAGCGCACAATCCAGAACGGCCGGCGCGTCTCGTCGGCGACCGCGTTCCTGCGCCTCGCGAGCCGGAGGCCGAATGTCGAGGTGCGCACCCATGCGCATGCGACGCAGATCGTCATCGAGGGCAAGCGCGCGGTCGGTGTGCGCTATGCCAAGGGCGGGCGTGGCGGCGTGCCGATCGAGGTCCGTGCGCGCAAGGAGGTGATCCTGTCCGGCGGCGCCTACAACTCGCCGCAATTGCTGCAACTGTCCGGCGTGGGCAACCCGGAGCTGCTCCGCGAGCACGGCATCGAGGTGCGCCATGCGCTCGCAAGCGTCGGCGAAGGTCTGCAGGATCACTATGCGCCGCGCTCGGTCGGCCGCGTGAAGAACATCAAGACCGTCAACGAACTCGCGCGGGGCTTAAGCCTGTGGGGCGAGGCGCTGAAATGGGCGACGACACGCCGCGGCGTGCTGTCGCTGTCGCCCACCATGGTCTACTGCTTCTGGCATTCCGGCGAGACGGCCGAGAGCTCTGATCTGCAGCTCACATTCACGCCGGCGAGCTACAAGGAAGGCGTGCAGGGCCAGCTCGAGGATGAGCCGGGCATGACGATCGCCTCCTGGCAGCAGCGGCCCGAGAGCCGCGGCTACGTCCGCATCCGCTCCGCCGATCCGTTCGCCCCGCCGATCATCCAGACCAATTATCTCGCCGCCGAGCTTGACCGCCGCGTCGTGGTCGCCGGCATGAAGCTGGCGCGTAGGATCATGCACTCCGCACCGCTTGCGCCTTATCTCGCCTATGAGGATTTCCCGGGGCCGAAAGTCCAGAGCGACGACGAGTTTCTTGCCGCTGCAACCCAGCGCGGCACCACCACTTTCCATCCCGGCTGCACCTGCCGGATGGGGCCGGCAGACAGCACCTGGGCTGTTGTCGACGACCAGCTTCGCGTTCACGGCCTGCAAGGCCTGCGCGTGATCGACGCCTCGGTGATGCCGCGCATGATCTCGGCCAATCTCAACGCCTCGACCCTGATGATCGGCGACAAGGGCAGCGACCTGATCATGGGCAAGCAGCTTGCCGGTGCGAATATCGCGTCGGCATGAGCAGCCGCGTGATGCCATAATCGCCATCAAGATTTAATCGCGCGGTCATGTCCCTGTTACCGCGCGCACCTAGTCACGCTCGACATGCCATCACTTGGGGAGTGAATGAGTTGTCGAACGATATTCGTCGCGATCGTCGCGAGTTTTTAGCATTGCTCGGCGCATCCGCCGCCACGGCCGCGCTCACCTCGAGCATCGAACGCGCGCACGCGATCCCGGCCTTCAACCGCCAGGGCGGGATCGAGGACGTCAAGCACATCGTGGTTCTGATGCAGGAGAACCGCGCCTTCGATCATTATTTCGGCAGTCTGCGCGGCGTCCGCGGCTTCAACGATCCGCGCGCCGTCAAGCTGCCCAACGGCAATCCGGTCTGGCAGCAGCCGAATGGCGCCGCCTCCGTGATGCCGTTCCGCGTCGACAATGCCGCGAACGTCTATGTGGAAGACGTCGCCCACGGCTGGAACGACGGCCAGAAGGCCTGGAACAACGGCAAGTACGACCAGTGGATCGCCAACAAGGGCACCACGACCATGACCCACATGGACCGGCGGGATCTGCCCTGGCACTACGCGCTGGCAGACGCCTTCACGGTGTGCGATTCCTATTTCTGCTCGGTCATGGGCCCGACCGATCCGAACCGCTATTATCTGTGGACCGGTTGGGATGGCAATGACGGCAAAGGCGGCGGTCCTGTCATCACCAATGCCGAGGCCGGCTACGACTGGACGACATTCCCGGAGCGGCTGGAGAAGGCCGGCATCAGCTGGAAAGTCTATCAGGACATCGGTGTCGGCCTGACCGCGAGCGGTTCCTGGGGCTGGACCGAAAATCCCTGGATGGGCAATTTCGGCGACAATTCGCTGCTCTATTTCCACCAGTACCAGAATTCGCAGGCAGGCAGCCCGCTCTATGAGAAGGCGCTGCGCGGCACCAACATCGCCAATGGCGGCAGCTTCGAGAACCTCTTCGACATGCTGCGCAACGATGTCCGCAACGGCACGCTGCCGCAGGTGTCGTGGATCGCGGCACCAGAGGCGTTCAGCGAGCACCCGAACTGGCTGCCCGGTCCCGGCGCCTGGTACATCTCCAAGGTGCTGGACATCCTGACCTCCAATCCGGACCTGTGGAGCAAGACTGTTCTCCTCATCAACTACGACGAAGGCGGCGGCTTCTTCGACCACGTGGTCGGGCCATATCCCGCTCCGTCGGCGGCCTTTGGCCAGTCCACCGTCGACGTGTCGAGCGACCTGTTCGCCGGAGACGGCAGCCATGTCGCAGGGCCTTACGGCCTTGGCGTTCGTGTGCCGATGCTGGTCGTCTCGCCCTGGTCGCGCGGCGGCTTCGTCTGCTCGGAAGTGTTCGACCACACCTCGGTGATCCGGTTCATCGAAAAGCGCTTCCATCGCACCGCGCCCGGCCTGTTCGAGAGCAACATCCCGGCCTGGCGCCGCGCGGTCTGCGGCGACCTGACCTCGGCCTTCAACTTCACCTCGCCCAATGAAGGCCTCTCGCCGCTGCCGGCCACGGTCGGCTACAAGCCGCCGGCGAGCGACCTCGCCTCCGGCATCCGTTATGACAACTATCATCCGGTGCCGCCGGCGAAGCAGGTGATGCCGGTGCAGGAGCAGGGAATGCGTCCGGCGCGCCCGCTGCCCTACGATCTGCGCGTCGACGGCGAGGCCGATCCGGCGCACAACAAGTTCGCCATTCGCTTCGCCAATGTCGGGCAGGCGGGCGCCTGCTTCCACGTCCGCTCCGGCAACACCGCGACCGGGCCGTGGAGCTACACGGTCGAGGCCGGCAAGTCGCTGCAGGGCTCGTGGGATCTTGCCGCCAGCGCCGGCCAGTATGATCTGTCGGTCTATGGACCCAATGGTTTCTTCCGTCACTTCAAGGGCGGCGGCATTGCGGCCAATGTCGCACGCGTGGATGTCGATACGGTCCACGTCTGCGATGCTCTCGATTCGCTGTTGCTGGCGGTGGCGCTCACCAACAACGGCGCTCCTTGCGTGGTGACGATCGCCGACAATTACAGCGGCCAAACCCAGAAGCACCGCCTGCAACACGGCCAGACTTACAAGATGTTGCAGCCGCTGCTGGCGACGCATGGCTGGTACGACCTGACCGTGACGGTGGACAGTGATCCTGGCTTCAACTGGCAACTCGCCGGTCACGTCGAGAGCGGCCGCCCGTCCGTGAGCGATCCGGCCATGGCCAAGTCAGCGACGACATAAGTCCGCGACGACATAAGGCCGTCCACTGATTGCGAATGATTGAGTGAGAGGTGCAACGCCCGGGAGCAGATCCCGGGCGTTTTCGTTCGTGCCCGGCTATCGGCCTCCGACGCAGCGCGCGATCTCCGCGACGAACGACAAAGGTCTCGTCACTGCCGGTTAACGACGGTTACTGAGTGTGTCATTTTGTTCTCTATTTGTTCTTGCGACATGACCATAGCATGCTACCGACGATTATTAGCACCAAAGAGGTTTCTTCATGCGCGATGTGCCGGCCGGCGTCAGTGACGCTCAGATTATCATCTACAATGACGATGACACCCCGTTTGACTTCGTCGTCGATCTCGTCCGCTCCATCTTCGGTCGTTCGGAGGCAGAGGCGACTGCCTTTGCGGCCACGATCGAAAAGCAGGGCAGGGCTGTGTGCGGCATCTACGCGCCAGCCGTCGCCGATGCGATGCTCACAACCGCGCAGCGACAGATAGAAGAAGCCGGCCATCGCCTGCGCGTCACGGCCGAACAACTCGGGGCCGCGATCGGAAGGGACGAGCCTTGCTGTGCCATGTGCGGGGAGCCGGCGGACGAGCAGGATCTTGTCAGGGGAGAGCATGCGCTGATTTGCGGGCCGTGTGTGCTGACCGCGGCCGATCGCATGTCGAGCGCCGCGCGCAGCCGGACGTTCAAATATGCGCACGAGGCGATCGCCTGGCATTTTGCGGGACACAGGCAGGATGAGATCGTCACCACCTCACGGCGGTTTCCCGGACATATGCGCGCCGATCTGCAGGTCGCGCTCGACCGCTTGTTCTCGGCCGCGCCGCTGCGCTTCTTCGGGCTGTACGAGGAGCATCGCTATGAAACGCTCACCTATGCCGGCCTGACCAAGGAGGGACAGCGCGCCGTGGCGATCTCCGCGGCGCAATTCCAGGATCTCGATATCGGGGAAGACAGCCCGATCAAGTGCCTCAACAACGGCCTGTGGCTCAATCGTGCGGGTGACCTGCGCTACGCGGTCGTGCTCTCGGGCCACCGCGAGTATGGCGAGGAGACCGGCATCTGCGTGGAGATCGCGGTGCCGGCCGGTGAAGACGGCGTTGGCTTGGTGCAGCGTTGCTTCGCGGAGCTCGAAGCTGCGATCAACGCTGCGCGATCCTATCGCGGCAAGGTCCTGTCGCTCGAAGGGAGCACCGATTATCGCGGGCGCTCGAGAGGCATCATGGTCCACCGGTTACGGCAGGTCCACCGCGACGAGGTCATCCTGCCCGAGCCGACCCTGAAGCTGCTCGATCGTAACGTGATCCGCTTCATCGAGAGCCGCGAGAGGCTGCGACAACTAGGGCAATCCACGCGCAAGGGCATTCTGCTGTACGGGCCGCCGGGCACCGGCAAGACGCATACGATCAAATACCTCGCCGCCAATCTTCCAGGACACACCTCGCTCGTCATCACGGCCGGCCAGATGGGTTTGCTGTCGCACTACATGGCGTTGGCGCGGCTGCTGCAGCCGACCATGGTGGTGATCGAGGACGTCGATCTGATCGCGCGGGATCGTGAGGACATGGACGGTCCCTGCGAGGAGTCCCTGCTCAATGCGTTGCTCAACGAGATGGATGGCCTGAAGGACAACGCCGACATCCTGTTCGTGTTGACCACCAACCGGCCGGAGCAGCTCGAGGGCGCGCTGGCCGGCCGGCCGGGACGCATCGACCAGGCCATCGAGGTGCCGCTGCCCGATGACATCGGCCGCGAGAAGCTGGTTCGCCTCTATGGCGGAGGGTTGGTGCTGACGGACAGGTTGGTGGCGGAAGCAGTGGCGCGCACCGCAGGCGTCAGCGCCGCCTTCATCAAGGAGCTGATGCGTCGCGTGGCGCAGTCGAACGTCATGCGTGGCGATGGCGGGAGGGTCAGCTCCGCGGACCTCGCGGAAGCCTTGGATGACATGCTGTTCACCGGCGGCACGCTGAACGTTCGACTGCTCGGCGGCGCCAATGGGGGATCGATGCGCGCTGCCGCGAGCTGCTGACCGGATCACCGCATGCCGCTCTCTGCCGTCAGCATCAAGAACTATCGCTCGGTCCGGAAGCTCTGGCTTCCGGTCGAGCAGCTCAGCATCTTCGTCGGCGCCAACGGCGTCGGCAAGACCAACCTCTACAAGGCGCTGGCGCTGCTGCGCGCAGCGGCCGACGGCACCATCACGCGCGCGATCGCGGAGGAGCGCGGGCTCAACTCCGTGCTCTGGGCAGGCCCCCGCACCGATCGCAAGCCGGTGCGGCTGGTGCTTAAGGCCGTGTTCGATGAGCTGGAATATGGCCTCGAGGTCGGGCTGCCGCATTCCTACGAGATCGAGGTCGGCGTGCGGCAGCCGACCGAGGCCGCGTTTGTCCTCGAGCCCCTGGTCAAGGCCGAGCGTCTGACCATCCGCAGCGGCGGCCGCGACGTCGTGATGATGGAGCGCAACGGCCCGGCGGTCATGCTGCGCAAGGACAAGGGCAAAAGGGAAAGCCACGAATTCGCGGTGCTGTCATCGGAGACTGCGCTCGCCGCGTTTCGCGACGGTGCCCGCTATCCCGAGCTCGAGGCCGTCAGGCGCGAGCTCTTGGGATGGCGGCTCTATCACGATTTCCGCACCGATGCCGGCTCGCCGATCCGCCAGCCCTCCCACGCCATCACGACGCCGACGCTGTCGTCGGATGGCCACGATCTCGCAGCCGTGCTGGCAACGCTGTCGGTCATTCGTGAGGATACGACGGCTCTCGACGCTGCGATCGACGACGCCTTTCCGGGCGCGCGGCTCGCTGCGGGCGAGAAGGGCAGTCTGTGCCAGATGAGCCTGCGCTTTCCCGACATGCCCCGTCCCTTCGCCGCCCACGAGCTGTCGGACGGCACACTCAAATATCTCTGCCTGCTCGGCGCGCTGATGGGCTACCGGCTGCCGCCGCTGATCGCGCTGAACGAGCCGGAAGCTAGCCTGCATCCGTCGCTACTGGCGCCGCTCGCCCGCCTGATCGCATCCGCAGCCGGACGCAGCCGGATCTGGATCGTCACGCATTCCGAAGAGCTCGCCGGGCACCTGCTGGAAGAAGCCGGCAAGCGGGCGCGACGTGTCATCAAGTCGGCCGGCGCCACCGGCATCGAGGGCCTGAAATTGTCAGGCGAGTTCGCCGACGATGACGAAGACGAGGATGAGTAGGTCTCGCGCGCAGCGCGAGACGGCCGCGTCGGCATGTCGTGCGGCCGGCCGCTACAACGCGAGCGTCTGCAGCGGGGCGTTCTAGCCGATCCGGCTGAAGATCACGCTGGCATTGACGCCGCCGAAGCCGAAGCCGTTCGAGACGGCATGCGCCATCGCCATCGGCCGTGCTGCGCCCGCCACGATGTCGATGCCCTCGGCACCGGGATCGGGATTGTCGAGGTTGAGCGTCGGCGGGGCGATCTGGTCGCGCAGTGCGAGGACGGTGAAGATCGCTTCCAGGCCGCCGGCGGCGCCCAGCAGGTGCCCGGTCGCGGACTTCGTGGCGCTCACTGCAATGCCGCGGCCGCGGCCGAACAGGGCGCCGATCGCGGCGAGCTCGCCCTCGTCGCCGGCCGGTGTCGACGTCGCATGCGCATTGAGATGCTGCAGATCGTCCGGCCCGAGCCGAGCCTGTCGCAGCGCAATCTCCATCGCGCGCCTCGCGCCTTCGCCATCCGGCGGGCCCGACGTCATGTGATAGGCGTCGGCGGTGGTGCCGTAGCCCGCGATCTCGGCGATCGGCACCGCGCCGCGCGCCAGCGCGTGCTCCAGCGCCTCGATCACGAGGATGCCCGCGCCTTCGCCCATGACGAAGCCGTCGCGGTCGCGATCGAACGGGCGCGAGGCCTGCGCCGGCTGATCGTTATAACGGCTCGACAGCGCACGCGCCGCGGCAAAGCCGCCCAGGCTGACCAGATCGATGCAGGCCTCCGCGCCGCCGCAGATCGCAACGTCGACATCACCGGTTCTGATCATGCGTGCGGCATCCCCGATCGCCTGCACGCCGGCCGCGCAGGCGGTCACCGGCGTGCCGAGCGGTCCCTTGTAGCCATGCCTGATCGACACCTGGCCGGCCGCCAGGTTGGCCAGGAACGACGGAATTGTGAACGGCGACAGCCGGCGGACGCCGCGCTGGTCGGTGGTCCGCACCGCCTCCGTGATGGCCGGAAAGCCGCCGATGCCGGAGGCGATGATCGTGGCGGTCCGCTCCCGCGCGGTGGCGTCCTGCGGCGCCCATTGCGCCTGCGCGATCGCCTCCGCGGCGGCGAGCAGGGCAAACAGGATGAAGCGGTCCATCTTGCGCTGGTCCTTCGCAGGCGCGGCGAGCGACGGATCGAAGCCGCCTTCATCGTCCTCATTCTTGCCGAGCACGAGGCCGGCAATGCGCGCCGGCAGCGCCAGCGACCAGTCCGGCAATAGGCGCAGCCCGCTTTGTCCCGCCAGCAGACGGCGCCAGGACAGCTCGACCCCGCAGCCGAGCGGGCTGACGGCTCCCATTCTGGTGACAACGATGCGACGCATGAGAGCTCAGCCTCCAGCTATGGACATGCCAGGACTTGGATCGGGGGGCACTGCGGGATTCATCGCCCGGAGTGTGGCCAGCCGCTTGCGCAGTCCGCGGCTTGCGCGCGGTCCGGCCACGACGACCGTATTGGCGGGCGTGATCGGATGCATGTCGCGCGAATCGACCAGGACCGGATCGAGCAGGCGGCGATCGGCGCGGTTCGCCAGCACGATCGACTCGCCCTTGGATGCAAGGTGTCTGTTGCCCCAGGTGAACAGCGCGACCACCACCGGGAAGAAGTCCCGCCCCTTCGGCGTCAGCACATATTCGTAGCGGGGCGGACGATCGCTGTAGCGGCGTCGTGCGAACATGCCGGCTGCGGTGAGATGGCCGAGGCGCCGCGACAGGATGTTGGGCGCGATCCCAAGGCTCGCTTCGAACTCGTCGAAGCGGGTCATGCCCTGAAAGGCATCCCGCAGGATCAGCATGCTCCACCACTCGCCGACCGTTTCCAGGGCGCGCGCCGCGGGGCATTCCGTGAGGGACGAGGATTTCGGCTGCATGATGCGCAATTAGGGCGGTTACTTTCAAAATGCAAGTCACTCGGACATGGCTTTGGCGCTGCGGGGCGCAACGCGCTTTTCCCGCGCTTCGGTCTTCATGTCGCAGCGCCTGTCCTGCCGAGAGCCGCTCCGGATGGAAGCACGGCCCGCCAAGCAGGCGCCGACGGGCAATGAGCCAAACCGGGGAAACCACGATCACGACACGCGGAGCCTTGCTGCTGGCCGCGTCCAGCCGCAGGCGACGGATTTGAGGTTTGCCCTCAGCCTGCCGCGGTGGTCTGATGCAAGCCATGGCAGCAAGGCGGCACGAGCAGGCATGGCTCGTGCTGGTTGCCGCAGGCATCAAGTGCTGCTCATAAAAAAGAGAGCGGACCACTCAGTAGAGAGCGGACCACTCAGTAAGGAGGAGCTGCCCGATGAGCATTATCGATTCCCAGGTCCACGCCTATGAGGCGAATACGCTGAAGCGGCCCTGGCACACCGTGCCGAACTGGCCCGAGCACGTCACCGGCGACGAGATGGTGGCGGCGATGGACAAGGTCGGTGTCGACGGCGCGATCTTCATCTCCGCCTTTTCGATGTATCGCTATGATGCCAGCTATGCCATGGAGGTGCAGCAGGCGCATCCGGGCCGGTTCGCCATCGTCAAGCCGGTCGATCCGGATGATCCCGCGGTTGAAGATGTCATCGCTGCCTGGAAGGCCGTGCCCGGCGCTGTCGGCATTCGCATCATGCTGACGCCGGAGCTGAAGCGCGACCCTGAGAGCCCCGGAATCGACCGCATTGCGCGCGCGGCCGTGCGCCACGATTTTCCCGTGAACGTGCTGTGCTGGGGCAACCTGGATGCCGGCACCACGCTGATCGATCGCCATCCCGACACGCGTTTCATCCTCGATCATCTTGGCATCCTGCAGCCGCGCGTGCCGCCGGCGCCGAAGGATGCCTGGGCTGACTTGCCGAAAGTCCTCGAACTCGCCAGGCGGCCGAACGTCGTAATCAAGGTCAGCGGCGCCTGCACGCTGTCGCACGAGCCCTATCCATTCCCGGACATCTGGGATCCGCTGGCGCGCGTCTTCGAGGCCTTCGGTTTCGAGCGCTGCCTGTGGGGCACGGATTGGACCCGCGCCTTCGCTGTCGTCAACTACGAGCAGGCCGTCGAGCCATTCCTGCGCACCGACCGCCTGAGCGACACCGAGCGCGCCATGCTGATGGGCGGCGCCTGCGCCAAGGCCTATCGCTGGTCGCCGAAGAGGGGCTAGACATTTTTCGATAAACGCCTAGCCCGCGTGAGCGAAGCGACACGCGGGGGTCTCTCATCCTATCGCTTCCGCCGAGCCAGTCCCGGATGTCGCTGCGCTCATCCGGGCTACATTTGCCGAGCCATGCAAGCTTTATTTGTCGGCGCTTGCCAGATCGGTCGGCACGGCGTCGCCGATCCTGATGGCCTTGGGGATCAGCCCGAGCTTGAAGAATGCATCGGCAATCTTCTGTTGCTCTGCGATCACTTCGCTTCTGATCGGCTTCGCGCCGAAGGCAGTGCGTTTCAATGCGGTTTCCAGGATCGGGGCGGGAATGCCGACCGCCTGGCTGAACTGTGCGGCGACCTCCGGGACGTTATGATTGATGCGGTCGCCTTCTTCCGACACCGCAGCAAGAATAGCAGCAACGACTTGCGGATGCTCGTTCGCGAAGGGCTTCGATGCCAGATAGAATTCGTGATTGGCAACGAGGCCGGTGCCATCCGTCAACGTTCGCGCGTTGGCGGTCGCCTCGGCCGCTGCACGGAAAGGATCCCAGATCACCCACGCATCCACCGAGCCTGCGACGAACGCCGCGCGCGCATCGGCCGGCGGCAGGAACACCGGCTTGATGTCGCCATATTGCAGGCCGGCCTGCTCCAGGGCGCGGACCAGCAGGTAATGCACGTTGGAGCCCTTGTTGAGCGCGACGCGCTTCCCCTTCAAATCGGCGACCGACTTGATCGCGCTCTCGCTCGGAACGAGAATGGCCTCGCTGGTCGGCGAGCCCGGCTCATAACCGACATAGAGCAGGTTCGCGCCGGCGGCCTGCGCGAACACTGGCGGCGCCTCGCCGGTGTGGCCGAAATCGACTGCGCCGACGTTCAACGCTTCGAGCAGCTGAGGCCCGGCCGGAAACTCGGTCCAGGTCACCTTGTAGCCGAGCCCCTTCAGCTTCTCTTCGAGCTTGCCCGTCGAGCGCAGCAGCGCCAGCGTGCCGAGCTTCTGATGCGCGATGCGCACCACCTTGTCGGCTGCCTCGGCGCGGTCGAGGGCAAAGACTCCTGCGATCAATGTCAAGGCAAGTGACAGCGACCGGCGTCGCGTAATCGGCATTTTGTGTCCTTTCCAATGGGTGACGCGCTGCTTCGCGCTGCGAGCGCGGATCGCGCGCTGCAGTTCCGAAGACGACCGTCAAGCTGGTGCTGCTAGCGCAGCTGCGACTTAAAGCGTCGTCCGACGATATATCCGGAAGGCCAAAATTGAATTCCAAAGATATCGGCGGGAAGGGGCGATTGATGTTGTGTAAATGCGCGAGCGCAAAACATGTCGTCGATGTCAGTGCCTCTGCGGTGCGCCATAGCATCAACAAGTAGCCCGCATGAGCGCAGCGATATGCGGGGACGCCACGGATGAGCAGTTTTCTATCGGATCCGGATATCGCTGCGCTCATCCGGGCTATGTTCGAGCGAGAATTTCTCGCGCCAAAACGCGGACTCCGTGAGCGTTTTCAAGGACAAGCCGGCCGTCCATGCCTTCGCTGGAAATTTCGATTTCTTTTTTTCGGAAATCATGCTAAATGAATGCGCATCCCGCCTCATCGACAAGGGGCGTACGCGTCGTCACGAACGTGGAGGCGGGCTGCGATGGACACGGCTGGTTGCGCGCGACGAGCGCAATCGACGTGGACGACGAAATCGTGTGGTCCTGGCCTCCCGGTGCTGAGGCCAAGTCCGCTGCGCTTTGACGAGCGTGCGGACGACGGGGGCAAGAGAGCCGGTCCCCGGGGAGATCACGTATAAGCGTTAAAACCATCGCGCAGGGAGGGCCGGGTCGTTTTCGGCCAAACCTGTGGTGACTGCCGCCTGCTTTTCTTTCTGCAGGCGGGCCATGGGCGAGGCCAACGCCCGGTCTTCCCCATAGGCGTTAAGTTTAGTCTTGCGTGTTGGAATCGTTCGTGATTCGAACATGGGATGACACGAGATTCGCTTTTGAACGAAGACTGGGCGAGCGTCGTTACGCAGCTAGGTGGGGCTGCGCAGCTCGAGAGCAGCGCGCGCCAGACGAAAGCTTTCGTGCGGCAACGGCGGATCCCTGATGCGGTGGCGTTGCTTCGGCTGATGCTGGCTTATTGTCTGGGTGAAAGAGGGTTAAGATCGACGGCCGCGTGGGCTGCTTCTGTTGGCCTTGCCAATCTGAGTAGCGTGGCGCTGTTCTACCGCCTGCGTCAATGTGGCGATTGGTTTACCTTGCTTGTGGAGCGCTTGCTCGCGGCGGCGGCGCCAAAGGCGAGCCGAGGCCGTCTGATCCGTATCATCGATGCCACGACAGTGCCTCAGGCAGGGCCGGCTGCGCGCAAGAACAGCGAGCTTTGGCGCATTCATAGTGCATTTGATCTGCCATATGAGCGGTTTGGCCATTTCGAACTGACAGATCAGCAAGAGGGCGAGACGTTTGACCGCATACCAGTGGTCAAGGGTGAGATCCGTATTGCTGACCGCGCCTATCTACAACCTGATCGGATCTCGGCAGTGCTCGAAGCTGGTGCAGATGTTTTGATCCGAGCGGGCTGGAAGAACGCACGTTGGCTTGATGCCAAAGGCTGTCCGCTCGATCTGATAGCCGAATTACGGGCGGGGAACGCCCGCGGACTGATCGATCGGCCGATTTGGATCAAACGCAAGGCCGGCGCGCCTCTGGCTATGCGTCTGATCGCAGTCAAGAAGTCTGCCGATGCGGCTGCCGCGTCGCGTCGTAAAGCCCGGCGAGACGCCCAAGACGAAAACCGCACCATCTCTAAAGAAACTTTGGAAGCGGCGGATTGGGTCATCCTGGTCACCTCGCTAGCGCCGGACGAGTTCACCGTCGAAGATGTGCTTGCGCTTTACAGACTGCGATGGCGGATCGAACTCGGCTTCAAGCGATTGAAGAGTTTGATCGGCCTCAAGACACCGCCTGGAACCGATCCGCGCTCCGCCAAGCCCTACCTGCTGGCTCATCTCTTGATCATTTTGCTGCTCGAACCGCTTGTCCGCGAGTTCGAGGACTCTCCCCACTGGACGCAGGCCGCCTGACGACACCTGGCGCTTGGCGTGTCTTGCAGCAACTCATTGCGTCCTTGCTACAAGCAATCATTCCACAACCAACCATCCGCCGCCTCCATCACAGCAAACGGGTACTGGACCGGCACCTCTACGAGCCACCTCGAAAACGACGATATCAATCGATGCCCGCATTATCTTAACGCCTATGCGGTCTTCCCTGCGCCCTCGTTATTCAAGAGGGCGAATGATCGCAGAACTCGGGCGCCGATGGTGCTGCGAGAGTGCGCCCCTATGGCTCAACATCGTCATTGCAAGCGACGCGAAGCAATCCAGAGTCTGACGCGCGCTCTGGATTGCTTCGTCGCGTTGCTCCTCGCAATGACGCCTTGGAGATGGCATGGCGCCCAAGCGCCAGTCAGTAGAAGTCAGTCAGCGCACTCCGTTGTCTGCGGCAGCGACCGCAGCCGCGCCAGCAGTTGATGGCAATAGGCCGGCGTCATGGGCCGGTCGTCGAACAGGATGTGATAGACGATCGGCGCCACCACGTGATCGATGACCTCCTCGATATCGAACGGCGTCTCGCCGCGCGCTTTCGCCCTCGCCGCGAGCGTCGCGAGATGCGCGCGCGTGAAGGTGCAGCATTGGCCGGGAAAGCTCTCGCCAGAGGACGCCAGCACGTCCCGCATCAAGGCCTGCCCGACCGGCGAGGACATTTCTTCTGCGTATTGCTCGATGAAGGCGCGCAGGTCCGTGGCGACAGCGCCGGTGTCCTCGGGCTCGCCGACCGGCCGCAGCCGTTCGACCGCGACATCGGCGAGCAGGGCAGGCAGGTCGCCCCAGCGCCGGTAGATGGTGGACGGGGTAACGCCGGCCTCAGCGGCGATCTGTGGAACCGTCAGCGCGTCGCGGGCGGTGGTCTTGCTCAGCCGGGTCACCGCGTCATGGACGGCGCTTTGGATGCGGGCGCTGCGCCCGCCGGCCCGTATCCGTTCTTTGACGGCCACCGTCCTACTCCCTGCAATCTTGCCATGCGGAAAGCGAGGTCGCCATTAAAGCAAAAAATTTGCTTTAGGTCGAGAGCTCACCTATCCTTAAAGCAATATATTAGCTTTAGGAGGTCCCATGCAAGGTTGTCAGGTCCAAGCGGCGGCTCCGACGGTCGAGGTCACGCCGGCGGTCAAGACGCCGGCCCGATCCGTCCCGCTCGGAGTCATGACCGCCTACAGTTTTGCCGGCGCGATGCTGATCGGGGCCAGCAGCAGCGCGGTCACGCCGCTCTACCGGCTCTATCAGCAGTCGATGCATCTGACGCCATTCTGGATCACGGTCGTGTTCGCCAGCTATGTCGTGAGTCTGCTCGCTGCGCTGCTCACCGTCGGCGGGCTGTCGGATTATGTCGGCCGCCGGCCCGTCATCTTCGCGTCGCTGCTCGTGAACGCCGCAGCGATGCTGATCTTCGCGGAGGCCGGCAGCCTCGGGCAACTGATCGCGGCGCGCATGGTGCAGGGGCTCAGCGTCGGCATCGGCACCACGGCGTTCGGCGCTGCGATCCTCGACACCAGCCGCACGCGCGGGCCGCTCTTGAACAGCGTCACAGCGTTCCTGGGCCTCACGGCCGGGGCGCTCGGCTCGGCGGCGCTGATCACACTCGCGCCCGATCCGCTGCATGTCGTCTATCACGTGCTGCTCGGCCTCACGCTGCTGATGCTCGTGGCTCTCTGGTTCATGCCGGAGAGCTGCACGCCCAAGGACGGCGCGTGGGCCTCGCTGCGCCCGCATGTTGCCGTTCCCTTGCAGTCGAAATCCGTTCTGGCCCGCTTGACGCCGGCCAATGTGGCGGCCTGGGCGCTCGGCGGCTTCTATCTGTCGCTGATCCCGACCGTGGTGGCGACGGCCATGCACGTCGCCTCGCCTTGGGTCGGCGGCATCGTGGTGTCGGCCCTGATGCTGACCGCGGCCATTGCGGTGGCGGCGTTTCGCAACTGGCCGCCGCGCCGGCTGGTCCTGATGGGCACCAGCACGCTGCCGATCGGTGTCGCGGTCTCGATGGTCGGCATTCACGAGCAGCAGGTGGCGATGCTGCTGGCCGGCACGGTGATCGTCGGCGCTGGCTTCGGCGCGACGTTTGCGGGAATCTTGCGCGCGGTGCTGCCGACCGCCCATGCGCACGAGCGTGCGGGCCTGCTTTCGGCGTTCTATCTGCAGTCCTATCTGGCGTTCGCGGTGCCTGCCGTCGCGGCCGGGCTCTCGGTGCCGCTGATCGGACTTTCCGCCGTGGCCTATGTCTACGGCGCCGTGATTGTCGTGCTGGCGATCATCTCATTGGTGGCGTCGCTGTTGGCGGAGCGCTGAGATCCTCCGTCATTGCGAGCGCAGCGACGTGTCCGCCGAAGCCCAGCGGGCGAAGGCGGAAGCAATCCAGAGTCAGGAAGAAAGCCTGGATTGCTTCGTCGCCTTCGGCTCCTCGCAGTGACGGGACTGCCTCACACCTCGCGCCGGCTCAAGAACGCCAGGCGCTCGAACAGGTGCACGTCCTGCTCGTTCTTGAGCAGCGCGCCGTGCAGCGGCGGGATTAGCTTGCGCGGATCGCGCTCGCGCAGCTGCTCCGGACCGATGTCCTCGTTCAGCAGCAGCTTGAGCCAGTCGAGCAGTTCCGAAGTGGAAGGCTTCTTCTTCAGACCCGGCACGTCGCGCACTTCGAAGAAGATGCGGAGCGCTTCCTCAACGAGGCGCTTCTTGATACCGGGGAAGTGCACGTCGACGATGCGGCCCATCGTCTCCGTATCGGGGAACTTGATGTAATGGAAGAAGCAGCGGCGCAGGAAGGCGTCCGGCAGCTCCTTCTCATTGTTGGAGGTGATGATGACCACGGGGCGCAGCTGCGCCTTGATGGTCTCGCCGGTCTCGTAGACGTGGAATTCCATACGGTCCAGCTCGAGCAGCAGGTCGTTGGGGAATTCGATGTCGGCCTTGTCGATTTCGTCGATCAAGAGCACCGGGCGCTGCGCGGCGGTGAAAGCCTCCCACAGCTTGCCGCGCTTGATGTAGTTCTTGATGTCGGAGACCCTGCTATCGCCGAGCTGGCTGTCCCGCAGCCGCGACACCGCATCATATTCGTAGAGGCCCTGCTGCGCCTTGGTGGTCGACTTGATGTGCCAGGTCAGGAGCGGGGCGCCGATCGCCTTGGCGACCTCCTCTGCCAGCACGGTCTTGCCGGTGCCGGGCTCGCCTTTCACCAGCAGCGGCCGTTCGAGCACGATTGCTGCGTTGACGGCCACCTTGAGATCGTCGGTGGCGACGTAGTCCTGGGTACCGGTGAACTTCATCTCGGGTCCGTGCCTTCGTTTATTCTGTGCCGCGGCATACACGCCAACGCTTGGGGCGAGGAAACGTCCCAACTGCGCGGCAAGCGGTCGTTATGGGGGATAAAGCCTTCAAAGGGAATAGTAATTGAAAAAGCCCGAAGGTCCAGGCCCTGGAAACAGGACATTGGGCTGCCCTTGACGCGTCCTCTCCGGCAGGCGATCTAATGGGCATGTTCCTGCAATTCTTCACATCGCTGCGCGAGGCCCAGGTCCCGGTGACCCTGCGCGAATATCTGACGCTGATGGAGGCGCTCGACGCCGACCTCGCCGAGCAGTCGGTGGAGAATTTCTACTATCTGTCGCGCGCTGCGCTGGTGAAGGACGAGCGCAATCTCGACAAGTTCGATCGCGTGTTCGGCTCGGTGTTCAAGGGCATCGAGAGCCTGCTCGATGCAATGGAGAAGGCCGAGATCCCGGAGGAATGGCTGAAGAAGCTCGCCGAGAAATATCTCACGGATGAAGAGAAGAAGCAGATCGAGGCCATGGGCTGGGACAAGCTCATGGAGACGCTGAAGAAGCGGCTCGAAGAGCAGAAGGGGCGGCATCAGGGCGGCAACAAATGGATCGGCACGGCGGGCACCTCGCCGTTCGGCGCCTATGGCTATAATCCGGAAGGCATCCGGATCGGGCAGGAGAAGAACCGCAACAACCGCGCGGTGAAGGTGTGGGACCGCCGCGAGTTCAAGGATCTCGACGGCAATGTCGAGCTCGGCATCCGCAACATCAAGGTAGCGCTGCGGCGGCTGCGCAAATTCGCCCGCACCGGCGCGCCCGACGAGCTCGATCTCGACACCACGATCAGGGAGACCGCCAATCACGGCTATCTCGACGTGCATATGCGGCCCGAGCGGCGCAATGCGGTGAAGGTCTTGGTGTTCTTCGATATCGGCGGCTCGATGGATTCCCACATCGCGCAGGTCGAGGAGCTGTTCTCCGCGGCGAAGAGCGAATTCAAGCACATGGAGTATTTCTACTTCCACAACTGCCTCTACGAGGGCGTGTGGAAGCAGAACAAGCGCCGCTTCACCGATCGTACCCCGACCTGGGACGTGCTGCACAAATATCCGCACGACTACAAGGTGGTGTTCGTCGGCGACGCCTCGATGAGCCCTTACGAGATCATGGTGCCCGGCGGCTCGGTCGAGCATGTCAACGAGGAGCCGGGTTCGGTCTGGCTCGATCGCATCATCCGCACCTATCCACACGCGGTATGGCTCAATCCGGTAGCGCAGAAGCACTGGGACTATTCGGAATCGACGACGATCATCCGCCGCATCTTCGCTGGTCGCATGTATCCGATCACGATCGAAGGGCTGGAGGCGGCGATGAGGGAGTTGGTCAGGTAGAACAATAGCGCACTGGTCACCCTCCCCTGGAGGGGAGGGTCGGCTCGCATGAGCGCAGCGACATGCGAGCCGGGGTGGGGTGATCCATCGACACGATAACTCGCGGATAGATCACCCCACCCCGATCGCTCATTGCATTCGCGATCGACCCTCCCCCTCCAGGGGAGGGTGGGCCGCCATCACGGAGGGGACAATGCCCCAGACCATCACCCGCGGCATCAAGGCGCTGCTCGACGAGGCTAATGCCGAGATCAAGACCTTGAGCGCAGCGGAGGCGATCGACGCGGCGAAGCGCGATGACGTTGTTATCGTCGACATCCGCGATCCCCGCGAGATCGAGCGCGAGGGGCGGATTCCCGGCGCGTTCGCCTGCACCCGCGGCATGCTGGAGTTCTGGATCGATCCGCAGAGCCCCTATGCCAAGCCGATCTTCCAAGAGGACAAGACCTTCATCTTCCATTGTGCCGGCGGCCTGCGCTCCGCGCTCGCCGCCAAGACCGCGCAGGACATGGGCCTGAAGCCGGTCGCCCATATCGGCGGCGGCTTTGCCGCCTGGCGCGATGCCGGCGGCCCGGTGGAAGCCTGGGCGCCGAAGAAGAAGGATTGATCTGCACTGTCATTCGTGGCGCACCGCAAACAACAACGTCGTCATTCTGGGTTCGTCGCGCTTCGCACGACGCCCCCGGAATGACGAACAAGGAATAGGCCAATGACCACCACCGACGACCCTCTCGTCTCCACCGAATGGCTCGCCGCGCATCTGAAAGACCCGAAGGTCAAGGTGCTCGACGCCACCTTCAAGATGCCGGGCGTGCTGCCGCTGCCGAAGGACGACTATTTGAAGGCGCACATTCCGGGCGCCGTGTTTTTCGATGTCGACGCGGTGTCCGATCATACCAATCCGCTGCCGCACATGTTTCCGAGCGCGGAGCAGTTCGGCCGTGATGTCGGCGCGCTCGGCATCGGCACTGACGACACCGTCGTGGTCTACGACGCGGGCGGCTGGGTCGCAGGTCCGCGTGCCTGGTGGATGTTCCTCGCATTCGGCCACGGGGGCGTGCGCGTGCTCGATGGCGGCCTGAAGAAGTGGACCGCCGAGGGCCGCCCGGTGGAGAGCGGCGAGGCATCGCCAAAGCCCGCGACGTTCAGGGCTTCATTCGACGCATCGCGCGTGCGCTCGATGCAGCAGCTCGTCGCCAATCTCGACAGCTGCGCCGAGCAGGTGATCGATGCGCGTGCCGGCAACCGCTTCGAAGGCGCGATGCCCGAGCCGCGTCCGGGCCTGCGCTCAGGCCACATCCCCGGCGCACGCAATCTGCCCTATGGCGAGCTGTTCGATGCCGCGACCGGCACGATGAAGCCGCTCGACGAGCTGCGCAACGCCTTCATTTCGGCGGGTGTCGATACCGCCAAGCCGATCGTCACGTCATGCGGGTCGGGCGTCTCGGCGGCGGTGCTGACGCTCGCGCTGTATCGGCTCGGCGTCCGCGACACCGCGCTCTATGACGGTTCGTGGTCGGAGTGGGGCGCCGAGGCGGGCCCGCCGATCGCGACGGGCCCGGCCTGATCGGTTGTTGTTAGCGTGTCCGTTGCGCCGGCTGCTGTCCGAAGGCCGCTTGCTGCCCGAAGGCTGCTGGCTGGCCGAAGCCCTGTGGCTGCGCGAAGGGATCGGCGATCTGCTGCTGTTGCTGCTGGACAGCGGCGGCCTGCCGTGCGGCGCGGGCTCGCAGCGCCATCCGGCGTTGCTGCTTGGCGCGCTGGGCTTCGGCGAGCCGCTGCTTGGCGAGGCGTTCCTTGGCCTGACGCTTCCTCGCAAGGCTCTGGTGCAAATGGAGGCTCGCGATCTTGATCGAGGCCTTGTGTTCGGTCGCGGCTGCTCGATCGGCCGACAGCGCGATCATCTGCGCGAGCAGCTCGCTTCGCGACGGCGATGGGGTCGGAAGGGGAGTAGCATTCCCTGCGTCGCTGGTGACGACCGCGGTCGTGGTCGGCACCTTGGCCTCGGCGAACACGGGCAGCACGTCCTGCCGCGCGATCGTCGTTTCGATCGTGACGGGCGGCGAGCTTGCAGCCGGTGGTGTGGCGGGGCTGGTGGTCGTGCTCTCAGGCTTGGGCGGGTCGGCCGTCACTTCCTCCAGTGTGGGCGGCGGAGCGGCTGCGGCGGTCTCGGTCTTCACGGCCTCGGCGCCGCCGATGGCGGTCGCGGTTGGAGCCACCGCGGCAACCACGATCGGCTCCGACGCGGGGGCGGGCGGGGTGGTGGCGACCGTCGCCCCTTCGGTGGCCGACGGCTCGACCGGTGCGGCGGCGGTTGTAGCAGGCGCGGTGTCCGATGGGCCGGCGGATGCTGCAGGTGCCTCGACGGGCGTGTCGATCGACGGCAGATCCGTGTGCGGCTCGGATGTCGGCGCCGGTGCGCTGGCCGGCGGCGGCTCGATGCGGAGCATCGCGATCACCGGCCGCGGCGGCTCGGCCGGGGGCAGGAAGCTGGTGTAGCTGCCCTCGGGCGTCGTGCGCCATGAGGAGCTGCTGGCGAATTGCTCATGGGCCGCTCGGAACAGCGCGGCGGCGCCAAGACCGAAGACGAGGAGAGACAAAGAGAAGACGATCGCGGCGACAAGGAAACGGAAGCCGGGAAGCATTGACAGGAACTTTCGCCGCGGCAGCATCGCTGCTGAGGCATTCGAGCGAGATGGGAACGCGGTGACCACTGGGGATGGCCGCGTTCGCGGGGACGCAGCCGGTGGCTGCCTGCCGCGAATCAGGCTCGATTCAAGATACCGCAAGCGCGTGGCCGGTCTGGGTGATTTGAGGGCCGATCAGGCCGGTGGGCACACTTTTTGGGCGGCTGAGACTTCGGTGCAACGACGCGAACGAGATCACAATGTGCCGAAATACCGCGGTGCCAACCGAATTGTCTTGAATGCGCCGCTATCTTCGGCCATCTGGCGGACAATGATCCGGAGTCGGCTTGGGGAACAGACAAGAGCGATGATGATCCGACACATTCTGACGATTTGCGCTGTCGCGGCGGCGGGCGCGGCAGTGACTTCGCATGTGCAGGCGCAGCAGGTCTACCAGACGGCTCCCGGTGGAACGTATTTGCCCCCTCCCGGCGCTTATCCGGCCGATGCGCGCGCTGGCAATGGGCAGGGGCCTGATTTCGACGCGGTCGACGATGAGGACAGCAACGGAGCAGCGCTGCCGCCGCCCGGCCCGGTGATGTCGCCGGATGATCCGCGTTACGGTCGTCCCGCCAACGCTCCGGTGTACAGCGCCGCGCCGCAGGGGCCGGTGATGTCGCCGGACGATCCGCGTTACGGTCGTCCCGCCAACGCTCCGGTGTACAGCGCCGCGCCGCAGGGGCCGGTGATGTCGCCGGACGATCCGCGTTACGGCCGTCCGGCCAACGCGCCGGTGTACAGCGCGGCGCCGCAGGGGCCGGTGATGTCGCCGGATGATCCGCGCTACGGCCGCCCGGCCGGTCCACCGCCGGTGATCTATGCCGACCGCCCGGCCGGCGCGCAGCAGACTTATGGAAGCACCACTGCGGGGGATTCCAACGCGCTGCGGCCGCCCGGTGCTGTCGGCGGCCAGGCTGCCCCCGCCGCGACCGATTCCGCCGGCCGGCCGATGACGGTGGCGTCGCTGCCGCCGGAGGAGCAGCCGGATGCCGCTCCCGCCGAGCTGCCCGCGAATCTGCGCCGGCAGGAGGTTGCGTTCATAACCAAGGAGCCGCCAGGCACCATCGTCGTCGATACGCCCCACACCTACCTTTATCTGGTGCTCGGTGGCGGTCGTGCGATGCGCTATGGCGTCCGCGTCGGCCGCGAAGGGTTCACCTGGACCGGCGTACAGAAGATCACCAAGAAGACCGAGTGGCCGGATTGGTACCCGCCGAGCGAGATGATCGAGCGCCAGCCTTATCTGCCGCGCTTCATGGCCGGCGGCCCGGGTAATCCGCTCGGCGCGCGCGCGATGTATCTCGGCTCGACGGTCTATCGCATCCACGGCACCAACCAGCCTTCGACGATCGGCAAGTTCGTCTCGTCCGGCTGCATCGGCATGCTCAATGAGGACGTCTCCGACCTGTTTGACCGGGTCAAGGTCGGCACCCGCGTGGTGGTCATGCCGGGCGGCCCGCCGCCGGGCGGTGGCAACACCGCGACCGCGTCAGCCGCGCCGGTACCGAACGCGGCCCCGGTGGCGAACGCGGCGCCGGCCCCGATGCACCAGGCCAGCGTTCCCGGTGCGCAGCCGGCTTCGGTGCAGCCACTGCCGCCTCCGGTCACCATCCGCTAGGCGGACGGCTTTCTTTCCTAGGTCGGGCGGCCTTGGGCTGTCGCCCGATTTGCTTTGTTCGCTTGACCTTCCGCCATGCCTGACTATGTGCCGCCCGTCGCTGCGGCATGGAGATTTCGGTCATGCGGATCTTTGTTGCGGGCGCCACCGGCGCCGTCGGTCGCGAGCTTGTTCCCGCCCTCGTTGCCGGGGGGCACCAGGTCACGGGATTGACCCGTAGCCCGGCCAAAGCCGAAACAATCAGACGCATGGGTGGCCAGGCCGCCGTCGCTGATGCGCTTGATGCGGCGGCAGTCACGAGCGCGCTTCGCGCCGCCGAGCCGGAGGTTCTGGTCCACGAATTGACGGACCTCGGCGGACTGGCGGATTTCCGGCATTTCGATCGCGGATTCGCCGCGACCAACCGGCTGCGTACCGAAGGCACCGACATTCTGCTTGCCGCAGCTCGCGCCGCCGGCGTCCGGCGGTTCATCGCGCAAAGTTTCTGCGGCTGGACCCTTGGCCGCAGCACAGGTCCGATCAAATCGGAGGCCGATCCGCGCGCTTCGGATCCGCCGATGGAGCTTCGGCGCACGCTGGAGGCGATGCGATATCTGGAGCAAACCGTCACTGCTTCATCGGCACCCGAGGGCATCGTATTGCGCTACGGATCGTTCTACGGCGAGAACACCGGCATTCTCTCGCCCGTGATGATTGAGCAGTTGCGCCATCGCCGTGTGCCTGTCATCGGCGACGGCGCCGGCTGGTGGTCATTCATTCATGTTGCGGATGCTGCGTCCGCCACGATGGCCGCAATCGAGCGCGGCCTGCCCGGCCAAGTGTACGACATCGTCGACGATGAGCCCGCTCAGGTGAAGGACTGGCTTCCGGCGCTGGCGCAGATGGTTGGCGCCAAGCCACCGCTGCGCGTGCCCGCCTGGATCGGCCGCTTGCTCGCGGGCGAGCATATGGTCGTGATCATGACGCAGGTGAGCGGCAGCGCCAATGAGCGGGCCAAGCGCGAGCTCGATTGGCGCCCGGCGCATCCGAGCTGGCGCGAGGGATTTTCGCAAACCTTGCGACTATCGGCGGCGCGATCGGCGGCCTGAACCCTGTTGTCCGTCACGCCAGTCGGCGCGGTGGCTCCCCGCCCGCAACATAGGCGGCGATGCACTCGACCATCTGCCCGTAATGGGCGCGGAAGCTCTCCTCGGTGACGTAGCCGAGATGCGGCGTCAGCACGAGATTGTCGAGTTTGCGGAACGGATGCTCCGTTGGCAGCGGCTCGACCGAGAACACATCGAGCGCAGCGCCCGCTATTCTCTTCTGCCGCAGCATCTCGAGCAGCGCAGCCTCGTCAACGATTGGCCCACGCGACGTGTTGACCAGATAGGCGGACGGTTTCATCCGCGCCAGGTCGTCGCGGCCGACCAGCCCACGCGAGCGCTCGCTCAGCACCACGTGGATGCTGATGATGTCGGCGGTCGAGAACAGCTCCTCCTTGGTCGCATAGCCGACGCCGGCGGCCGCACAGCGCTCCGGCGTCAGGTTCGGGCTCCAGGCGATCGCGTTCATGCCGAACGCCTTGGCGAGACCGGAGACCTTGGTGCCGAGCTTGCCGAGCCCGATCACCCCGAGCGTCTTGCCCTCGATCTCGATGCCGCCAAGCTTCTGCCAGGGCTCGCCCGCATGCATCCGCGCGTTCTCCTGGCCAATCCTGCGGGTCAGCTCCAGCATCAGGCCGATCGCCAGATGCGCCGTCGGATCGCGGCCATATTGCGTGCCACAGACCACGATGTTGCGCGCCTTGGCTGCGTCCATATCGATCGCGGCATTGCGCATGCCCGAGGTAAGCAGCAGTTTCAGCCTGGGCAGTGCCTCGATCAGGGAGCGCGGGAACGCCGTGCGCTCGCGCATCGCGCAGATGATGTCGAAATCGGCGAGCGCGCTTTGCGCGTCCTTTTCGGAGGCGAAATGATGCGTGAACGCGGTCACGTCGACGCGGTCGGCAAGCCTGGGCCAGTCGGCGAGCGTGAGCGCCGTGTCGTAATAATCATCGAGGATTGCACAGCGCAGCCGCGTCATCGGCAGGGTCCATTCATGGCGGGAACGGCGACAGGGAGCGTCGCCCCTGGAATGGACATCATCGTTGCGCGCAAATCAGGGCCGCGCAAGCACCCGGCTTTCAATTCGCGTCGAGCGCGAAGCCGGCTCGGCCGGTGTCAGTTCAAGTCGGTCTTCACCCGGAACGTGGCCTGAGCGCCGTATTTCGCGTGCCAGGCCGGGCCGGGTCCGCGCATATAGTGCAGTTCCGGCCGGTAGGGATTGAAGGCCCGGGCGAAAAACTCGCGCCAGAAGCTCTTGATCTCGGCGATTAGGCCGGATGGTTTCCCGCGCTTCACCGCGGGCGAGGACAGGGACGCTGTCGAAAGGGTCGTCATGACGGGCGCTCGCTGTTGTTCGATCTCGGCGCTTTTTTTTGCTCGATGGACGTTTTTTGGCGCCTGGAGCGAGTTTCCGTCCCAGTTGATTAAAAGTTGGTTTCAATTGTCGTGATCGACTGCACACATGGTGTCGATCCCGTAGTCATCCGTGGTGAATGAATGGGAAAGGCAGATTCGGCAAGACCGTAATCGCCCCGCCCGGGCAACCGCGGGTGGTCAAATCTATCCAGTGTGGCTTTTCGACCCGAGCTTTCGAGGCGCCATCGCTGATGACGGTGCAGGGATTCAGATCGGCGGTACTGGTTGCCCTTTGGGGGCGGCGCGGCTACATCAGCGTCAACATTCCCCATAAACGTTGACTGTTTCCAAAGGAAACGCGATGGCGCGCCAATTCGTCTATTTCATGCAGGGTCTGTCCAAGACCTATCCGTCCCGGAAGGTGCTCGATAACGTTCATCTGTCGTTCTACCCGGATGCCAAGATCGGCGTGCTCGGTGTCAACGGCGCCGGCAAATCGACCTTGCTCAAGATCATGGCCGGCATCGACAAGGACTATACAGGCGAGGCCTGGGTCGCCGAGGGCGCGCGCGTCGGCTACCTGGAGCAGGAGCCGCAGCTCGATCCCAAGCTCTCGGTGCGCGAGAACGTGATGCAGGGCGTCGCCAAGCAAAAGGCGATCCTTGACCGTTACAACGAGCTTGCCGTCAATTACTCGGAAGAGACCGCCGACGAGATGACCCGGCTGCAGGACGAGATCGAGGCCCAGGGCCTGTGGGATCTCGACAGCAAGGTCGACCAGGCGATGGACGCGCTGCGCTGTCCACCTGACGATGCCGACGTCACCAAGCTGTCCGGCGGTGAGCGACGCCGCGTCGCGCTGTGCCGACTCCTGCTCGATCAGCCCGACCTGCTGCTGCTGGACGAGCCGACCAACCATCTCGACGCGGAGTCGGTCTCGTGGCTCGAAGGTCATCTGCGCAATTATCCCGGCGCGATCCTGATCGTCACGCACGACCGCTACTTCCTCGACAACGTCACGGGTTGGATCCTCGAGCTCGATCGCGGCCGCGGCATTCCCTACGAGGGCAATTACTCCTCCTGGCTGGTGCAGAAGCAGAAACGGCTGGAGCAGGAGGGCCGCGAGGAGGCGGCGCATCAGCGCACGCTCGCGCGCGAGCAGGAGTGGATCGCGGCCTCGCCGAAGGCGCGCCAGGCCAAGTCCAAGGCCCGCTATCAGCGCTATGAGGAGCTGCTCAAGAAGGCGAGCGAGAAGCAGACCCAGACGGCGCAGATCATCATTCCCGTTGCCGAGCGTCTCGGCAACAACGTCGTCGATTTCGAGGGCCTGACCAAGAGCTTCGGCGATCGCCTCCTGATCGACAATCTCAGCTTCAAGCTGCCGCCCGGCGGCATCGTTGGCGTGATCGGCCCGAACGGCGCCGGCAAGACCACGCTGTTCCGCATGATCACCGGGCAAGAGAAGCCGGACGCCGGCACCATCACGATCGGCGAAACCGTGCATCTCGGTTATGTCGACCAGTCGCGTGACGCGCTCGACGGCAGCAAGACGGTGTGGGAGGAGATCTCCGGCGGCAACGAGCTGATCCTGCTCGGCAAGAAGGAAGTGAACTCGCGCGGCTATTGCTCTGCCTTCAACTTCAAGGGCGGTGACCAACAGAAGAAGGTCGGCGCGCTGTCGGGCGGTGAGCGCAACCGCGTCCATCTTGCCAAGATGCTGAAATCGGGCGCCAATGTCCTGCTGCTCGACGAGCCGACCAACGATCTCGACGTCGACACCTTACGCGCACTCGAAGAGGCGTTGGAGGATTTTGCCGGCTGCGCTGTCATCATCAGCCATGATCGCTGGTTCCTGGACCGTATCGCGACCCACATCCTCGCTTTCGAAGGCGACAGCCATGTCGAATGGTTCGAGGGCAATTTCCAGGACTACGAGAAGGACAAGATGCGCCGGCTCGGCCAGGACAGCATCATCCCGCATCGCGTGAAGTACAAGAAGCTGACGCGCTGACGGCTGAGCGCGACGCATGCCCGGCCAACGGGACAATGCGTCGCGCCCCCGATGCGGCCAGTTGTCGCTTCCCGGCGGATGTCGATTGCGTAGATAGAGCGTCCCGCAATCAGTCTTCCGAGCAACTTGCCTATGCACGCGACTTCAGACGTTTCAGCGCAGCCGAAGACGGTTCAGCTGCGTCCTGTTCCCATGCTGATCTTCGGATCGCGCTGGCTTCAGGTCCCGCTCTATATCGGCCTGATCATTGCGCAAGGCATCTATGTCGTGCTGTTCATCAAGGAGCTGTGGCATCTGTTTGCCCACGCCTTTGAGTTTTCCGAGCAGCAGATCATGCTTGCGGTGCTCGGCCTGATCGACGTCGTCATGATCTCGAACCTGCTCGTCATGGTGATCGTCGGCGGTTACGAGACCTTCGTCTCGCGCCTCAACCTGCGAGGCCATCCCGATGAGCCGGAATGGCTCAGCCATGTCAATGCGAGCGTCCTGAAGATCAAGCTGGCGATGGCCATCATTGGCATCTCCTCGATCCATCTGCTGCGCACCTTCATCGAGGCCGGCGGGCTCACCTCGGCAAGGACGGTCTACACGGAAACTGGCGTGATGTGGCAGACCATCATCCATTGCGTCTTCATCATGTCCGCCATCGGCATTGCCTTGGTCGACAAGCTGTCGAATGCCTCGATCGAGGATGCGAGGCAGTCGGCGGCACATTGAATCAAGTGACAGGGATGGAACGCCTGTCGGGGGAGGCGAACGGTGCCGTGGTTCACAACGCGGCAGCGTGATGATAGATTTGCGAGATGATGGTGATCGCTCGGTCGTTCATGATCGGGTGGATCGAATCCCGCCGCTAACTGGCTGAGCTGCTCGCTGTGATGTTTTGCCGCTTGTTCGGCTTCGGCCTTCTGCTTCTGTTGTTGCAGCCGGCGACGCCGGCGCGGGCGGCCGACGCCGGCTTCACGCAGTTCGTCGCCTCCCTATGGCCTGAGGCAAAGGAACAGGGCGTCTCGCGCGCGACATTCGAAGCCGAGACGCGCGCGCTCGATCCCGACTACAGCCTGCCTGACCTTCTGCTGCCCGGACGGCCCACGACCGGTGCGCCGTCACAGGCCGAGTTCGTGCAGGTGCCGGCCGACTACATCAAGGAAGCCTCGATCGCGCGGCTGGCGTCGTATGGCGCGAGGCTGATGCAGCAATATCGTCCGGCGCTGGACCAGATCGAGAAGCGCTTCGGGGTGCCGGCGCCGGTGGTGCTCGCGATCTGGGGACGCGAGACCGATTTCGGCCGCTACACGCTGCCTTACGATGGTCTGCGCGTGCTGGCGACACAGGCCTATGTCGGTCGCCGCAAGGACCAGTATCGCACCGAGTTCATCCTGGCGCTGAAGATGCTGAGCGACGGCGTCGTGAGCCGCAAGGATCTGCGCGCATCCTGGGGCGGCGCCGTTGGTCTCACCCAGTTCCTGCCGTCGGAATACTACAAGCACGGTGTCGACATCGACGGTGACGGCAAGGTCGATCTCTGGCATTCGGTGCCGGATGCGCTCGGCTCCGCCGCGCAGCAACTCGCGAACAAGGGCTGGCAGAGCGGCCTGCGCTGGGCCTACGAGGTCAAGGCGCCGGCGAATGTCGACTGCACGACGGGTGTGCCGGAAGTCACGAAACCGATCGGTCAATGGTTGCGGGCGGGCTTCGTGCCGGTGCGGGGCGAGCGGCTCAGTGCGGCCGAGCAGGCGCAGCCGGCCTCGCTGCTACAGCCCGAGGGCATCTATGGCCCGGCTTTCCTGGCAACGAAGAACTACTTCGTCATCAAGGAGTACAATTTCTCCGATCTCTACGTGCTGTTCGTCGGTCATCTCGCCGACCGCATGACAAGTCCGCTGCCGTTTGCAACGCCCTGGTCGGCGTCGAAGCAGCTCCGCACCGCCGATGTCGAGGCGATGCAGAAGGGGCTGACACGGCTCGGCCTCTACAAGGACAAGCTCGACGGCAAGGCCGGAATGCAAACCCGTGCCGCGCTCGGAACGTTCCAGAAGTCGGCCGGGCTCAAGGTCGACTGCTGGCCGAGCCAGAGCGTGCTGCAGGCGATCAATGCCGCGCACTGAGCCAAGCCAAACGGGCTGGCGCAAAGAAAAAGCCCGGCCGCTCCGGCCGGGCTTTGCATGCAGGCGCGATGGGCCCGTAGCTCAGTAGCAGACGCGAACCGGGCGAACGACCCAGCCGTAACCGTCCCAATAGCGCTCGCGGCGCCAGTAGCACGGCGCCGGGGCCGGGGGCGGACCTTCGACATAGACCGGTCCGCCATAGGCAGGACGGCTGGAGGCGATGGCGCCGCCGACAATGGCGCCACCGATCAGACCGGCGGCGATGCCGGCGCCCACGCCGTCTCCGGCCTTCGCAGCCGGCGCACTGACGGTGATCGAACCCGCGATCGTCGCAACCGCAATGGCAGCGGTCAGGATCTTCTTCATAATGGGAGTTCTCCTGGAGAAGGCGCCTTCGCAGGCGCCGGGTTTGGGTTACTCACACGCTTTTCGGAATTGCCAGCCGCGTGAGAAAACACGCAAATCCGTCAACCCTTCGTAAACGCTACAAACGCCGGCTGGTCAGGTGCCCCGCAAAAACGGTTTTTTCTGGCCTGGCCAACGCTTCGTTTCGCAAATCCAACACGTCTGTGCGGATTTAATGAAGGTGAATGCTTACTCGCACACCCGGACCCGGCGAATGCGCCAGCCATAGCCATCCCAGAACCGCTGGCGCTGCCAGTAGCAGGCGTAGGCAGGATCGTCGGCGACATAGGCCGGGCCGCCGCCGTAATAATACGGGCCGGGGCCATAGTAATATCCGGGTCCATAGCCGCTGCCAGCCGCGATCGCGCCCCCGACAAGGGCACCTCCAATCAGACCGGCGGCGACACCGGCGGCAACGCGCCCCCCTCCGGCCTCGGCCGGGGCCATTGCGGACGTGGCGAGGGCCCCGGCCGCTACGAGGGCGATAAGCATCTTCTTCATGACCGTACCTTTCTGAGCAACAGCAGACGGCAAAGTTCCCACGGCAAACTTCCATAGTTTGCTTGAATGATCAATGAACAGGCGCCGCCGCGCGGCGCGATCTTGACGGCAAATCTTGCGATGCACAATTCGCCAAGAATGGCTGGCGCATTGCTCGGTCGCAAGCGCCCGGTATCGCGGTGGTGGAGCGGCGCAGGTCGCCGTGATGCGCGCCCGGATTTCTACGGTTAAGCTTTTCGTGGCGCCGTTTGATCTTCCTCAAGCACCGCTATTTGGATTCATTCCAGGTTGAGTAGCAGTTTGGAATCGCTTCAAAAGACGTGTTTTTCTTTTGCGAACCCACCTGCGCTTGACTATCCCTGGGATCACGATCTTCGAAGGTTGGTCCGTTCTATGATTGTGTGTTCCTGCAACGTCCTCAGCGATCACGACGTCCGCAACGCGGTCAGCACGGCGGACGAACTGCCGCGCAATCCCAAACAGGTCTATGGCTGCCTTGGCTGCAGCGCCGAATGTGGACGCTGCGCACGGACCATCAAGACGATCATCGACGAGGCGCTGGGGCCGTGTGCCCGCGCCTGCCAGTCCGGCTGCCAGCACAGCCGTGAGCATGCCCACGCCCACGCGTCTGACGACGCGGATGCAGTTAGCGAGTTCGCGCTGGCCGCCTGCTAGGTCTCGCCTGTCAGGTCCGATCCTCCATAAGCTTTGGAAGGCTGGTGTTCGGGGTCGTTTTTGCTCCTCGAAGCTGATATTGAGCCGGTTCCGGCCTCAATTTCTTGGAGCATACAATGCAGGGCGACCCGAAGGTCATCGAATATCTCAACAAGGGGCTGCGCAGCGAGCTGACCGCGATCAACCAGTATTGGCTGCACTACCGCCTGTTGAGCAATTGGGGCCTGCTGGACATGGCCAAGGTCTGGCGCAAGGAGTCGATCGAAGAGATGAACCACGCCGACCGGTTCACCGACCGGATTCTGTTCCTCGACGGCTTTCCCAACATGCAGGTGCTCGACCCCCTGCGGATCGGCCAGAACGTCAAGGAAATCATCGAGTGCGATCTGGCGGCCGAGGTTTCGGCGCGCACGCTTTATCAGGAAGCCGCGACCTATTGCCACGGCGTCAAGGACTACGTCTCGCGCGACCTGTTCGAGGACCTGATGAAGGACGAGGAGCATCACATCGACTTCCTCGAAACCCAGCTCGATCTGATCCAGCGCATCGGGCTCGAGCTCTACACCCAGAAGCATGTCGGCGGGCTCGAGAACGGGGACTGAGCGAGGACTATTCGCGTGGATCTGGCGCGAGCGCCTATCGTTCAGGCCGGTGTCGTCCCCGCGAACGCGGGGACCCATAGCCACCGGCCGTTGTTGTTGAACAAACCAGTGCGCCAAAGCCTGCCTCAACACCGAAGCCGGTGATCCGGTGATCATGGGTCCCGGCTCTGCGCTTCGCTTCGGCCGGGACGACAGCATTTGGATGAGCTACAATTGCGTCCGGTAGCGGGCGTCGATCGCCTCCTGCGATTCCGGCTCTCCCAGCTTGGTCTGGTCATGGATGATCTCGGCGATGCTCGGCATCGCCGAGCGCTCGACCTGGGCCTCCTTGAGCCAAAGCTTGGAACGCATGATCGCCTTGCCGCAGTGGAAATAGGCTTCGCTGACCTCGACGCTGAGCACCAGGCGGGGCGGCTTGCCGAACTCCACCATTCTTTCGAGCAGTTCGGGTGCACTGGTCAATGTGCCCCTGCCGCCGACCCGCAGCGTCTCGTTGATCCCCGGCACGAAGAAGATGAGCTGCACGAGGCCGGTGCCCTCGGTGATGTTCCTGAAGCTGTCGATCCGGTTGTTGCCCGGGCGGTCCGGCATCAGCAGCCGGCTATCGCCCTCGACATGAATGAAGCCGGGATTGCCGCCGCGCGGCGAGGCATCGACGCTGCCGTCCGCGCCCGAGGTCGCCAGCACGCAGAACGGCGACAGCGCGATGAACTTCTTGCTGTGGATGTCGAGCGCAGGCCGTGCCTTCGCGATCACGCGCGGGTTCGGCTTGGCATAGATCGCCTCGAGATCAACGGCGGCCATGTCGGTCAAGGTGTCCCTCCAGGCATCAATGTGATTGCGAAAGGCTATCATCGGCAGGCTGGCACGCAATATCGCACGCGCGTCATACCGCGTCTGCAGGTACGAAGCAGCTGATGACGATGCTGCCGCGATGGTGCACGTACCACACCACGGCCTCGCCAACCGGATTGCCGCGGTCGCGGATCACGGCACGCTCCGGCACCGCCATCCACTGGCCTTCGATCGGAACCCAATAGCTGCCGTCGTGAAAATCGTAGGCTGTGCGGTGGCCGTCGGCGATGTCGCAGCAGGGCACGCCATTCGGCGCGATCACGCTCTTGAACCAGGCACGGATGTCGGGCGGCACATTCTCGAACTGGCCGTGATCGAAGGCGAGCGCCGCACGCGCCAGCATCATGATGCATATCAGCAGGGCAGCTCGCGGCAGCCATCGCATGCGATTCTCCGTCGCCGTGATCGCCGCGATGCTCTCGCATGCAGCGATTCAGGAGCCGGATTAAGCCCGAGCTGAGTCAGCGATGCATGCCCAAAGTTTGAGCGCCGCGGCGGCATCGGTTTGCAGCGTCGGGGATTACATGCCGCGCTGCGGTGCGGTGGCGAGCAGCTCGCGCAGCGGCTCAGCATAGAAGCTGGCATTGCCTGTCGTGAGATGGCCGCGCGTGTCGGTCGAAGCCGGGATCAAATAGAGCCGGGCATTCTTGATGCGCTTCAAGGCCTCCGCCGTCACCCCGGTCTCCGGCGGATTGCGCTCGTCGTCGGCCGCGTTGATGGCGAACACCGTCGCGGTGATCTTCTCCAGATCGGCGGAGGGATCGTAATCGTGCGAGGCGTCCCACTGATAGATGAAATCATTGGCATCGGCGGTGACCGGCGTGCCGAGCCGTTCCTCGACCATCTTGTCGGCTTTTGCCGCGGTCGGCGCCAGCATCTGGTAGGCTAACGTGCCGCCCGCGCTGGCGATGCCATAGGCGGTGATCGCATATTTCATCATGCGCGGCTGGCTGGCGTAGTTGCCGCCGTTGTAGTCGGGATCGTTGCGGATCGTGTCCAGCATGATCCGCCGCAGCATCCAGTTGCGCGCCGCCATTGCGGTCGGCTGCGAGGCCATCGGCGCCAGCGCGTCCATGAAATCGGGATAGCGCGTGCCCCAGAGCCAGCTGTGCATGCCGCCCATGGAGTTGCCGATCACCAGCCTGACATGCTTGATGCCGAGCCCCTCGGTCAGCAGGCGATGCTGCGCGTCGACCATGTCCGCATAGTCGTAAGCCGGAAATCTGGTCTTCAGCCCGTCGGAGGGCTTGCTCGACTTGCCGTGGCCGATGCCGTCGGGAATGATGATGTAGTATCTGCTCGCATCGAGCGGCTGGTCCTTGCCGAACAGCACGCCGGCGAAGGTGGGAGTCAGCATGCTCGCAGCCGAGCCGCCGGAGCCGTGCAGCACCAGCACCGGCTGCCCGGTCGGCTCTCCCAGGGTGGTGTAGTGCAGCCGCAGCTCAGGCAGGGTCTCGCCGGTGTGGAACTTGAAATCCTTGGCGATGAACTCGCCCTCTCTCGGCGTCGGATAGTCACTCGCCATGGCGCCGGCCGATGTCAGCGCGAGGGCCGTCAAGGCGATCGCCATCCGGCATGTGATATTCCAGCAGCTCATGTCTCTCTCCCCTGATGCGCGCGCTCTTCCTGGCGCGTCGTTGAAATCTGAAGGCCGCAAGTCGCCGACCAATACGGGCGGCTGTCACTATGGATTGTCCTCGACATCCGTTTCCGGCCGGTCGCTGCCGGAGGCGGTTTCGGTGTGCCACTTGCCATCAGCCGTCTCGTATTCGATCATCTCGGTGCGCCCGGGAGTGCGCTGTTCCTTGGCTGCATGCCGCGCCGCCGTGAGCGCCGCTGTATGGGAGGCGAAGGTTTCCGAGAAGACACCGTCGACGGTGTAGGCCCAGCCGCCATCGTGCTGGACGATCTTGTAGGTGATGTGGCTCATCATGCACTCGCTGACTGTTATGGCGTCCGGGGCTGTAACATGGGCGTGCCGTCATGATAGGCCAAGGGCATCGATCTTGTCAGGGTGCCTGCTTGAGACGATCGGCAGGCTGAATGTTTGGTGGAGGAGTGGATCATGTGCCGCAACATCAAGACGCTGTTCAATTTCGAGCCGCCGGCAACGGAGGCGGAGATCCAGGCCTCTGCGCTGCAATTCGTTCGCAAGCTGTCGGGCTTTGCGAGGCCCTCGCAGGCCAACGAGGCCGCATTCCAGCGCGCGGTCGAGGAGGTCGCCGATGCCGCGCGCCGGCTTCTGGTCTCGCTGCACACCCAGGCGCCGCCGCGCGATCGCGCCGTCGAGGCTGAGAAGGCGCGCGAGCGCTCGCGGGTGAGATTTGCCGACCGGTGAGGGGGCGGCGCGACGCGCGCCCTGATCCGTGATGCCGCGCACGGCATCGTCAGGGCAGGGGCGGCATGATGTCCGTCTTTGGACGCCATCGGAGATCGCCATGATCAGCAGCCCCACTTTGCCGCTGCGGCTCGGAGCAACCGCCTTCACCGTGCTGTGGGCAGACTGGATGTTGTGGTCGAACGGATCTTTCGATCGCGCGAGTGTCGCCGTGCTCGCGGTCTGCACTGCGCTGGCCGCCTATATCTGGCACCGCATGATGCGATGGTCATTTCGCCACATGATGCAGCTCGCCGAGAGCGAGCAGGACGGGCCGAGCGAGCGGCCGTATGCCGCTTTACTTCGTGCCTGTTGGCGTTGCCGATGCGGATCGGCCGGCACGGAATAGTGCCGATCAGAAATCTGCATCCTCGTCGGGCTTATGCTTCTTGTTCTTCTTCTTTTTCTTGTCCTTTTTCTTCTTCTTGTGATGCTGCTCGATGAGCTCGGGATGCGGATCGTCGTCCTCGAACGCCTCGTCGAGTGCATCGTCGTGCTGGGACGCCATGAAGATCTCGCGCACCGCATGCTGCGCGGCCTCGCGCTCATGCGCCTCGCGATCCCTGGTTTTCTTGTATTGTTCGAAGGCCTCGAAGATCTGCTCCAGCCACGGCATCAGCTGATCGATGGTGGGCAGCGTGCCGGGCGGCCCCGGCTCTCCACGCGGACCTGGTGGCCCTGCCGGGCCCTGCGGACCTGGCGGTCCCGCTTCACCGCGCGGGCCCTGCGGCCCTGGCTTGCCCGGGGGGCCGGGCTTGCCGTCAGGCCCCGGCTTGCCACGCAAGCCATCCGGTCCGCGTCGTCCTGGTTGTCCCTGTGGGCCACGCGGGCCCGCGCGCCCCTGCCGACCGGCCGGATCCTTCGCCACTACCGCAACTCCACAAACGCTTGATTCTCGCGGAAGCGTAGCAGAGGCGCGATGGTGCCAGCAATTCTGCGGCGCGCGGAGATGGCGATCGATCAACATCAATCGCCATCCGCGTCATCATGTTCGCATCGTCCTGATCGACGATGGTTATTGCGCGCCGTAGGCCGGTACCTCGATCCCGTCGGCCACGTAGAGCCTGATACGGTTGCGCAGCGTGCGCACGGGCATGCCGAGCAAACGTGCTGCATGGGTTCGGTTGCCGTTGCAGCGGCCGAGCGTTTGCACGATGAGCTCGCGCTCGATTTCAGAGAGCGGTGTTCCGATCAAGAGCGGAACGACCTCGTTCGCGGTCCGCCCTGGCATCGGCGGCGCCAGCGTCGGAACGCTGGATAGATCTACGGCGTGGTGTGACAGATCGTGCGACATGAAACTCCTCCCGATCAACGCCCCGCGCCGGCACAAGACGCGGAAAACATCGAGACCAACAAACACCCAGCCCGTAAAACAACGTGCTCCGATAAGGTTAACGGCCTCTTAACGCGGACCGCCGTCAGGTTGAATGTCAGGAAATTGCCACGTTTTCGCGCGTTCAGCGACGCATTTTGCGGTGCACGGCGCGTCGCAGCCCGTGGATTTAAGCGAGCAGAAACGAAGCGCACCCCATAACGGCCGTATCAGATCACGCCGCAGGACACGGCAAGGACTTTGGCCAAACCATCTTCCGCTGTCTGGAAATCCGTCCTCGAGCGACTGCTGCAGGTCGATCAGCTCGACTGGCATGAGGCTGTCACGCTCGTCGGCGACATCGCGCGCCTGAGCCCTGACATGACGTTGCGGCAGGCCGCAACGCAGGCACTGCCGATCCTGCGCAGCGCGGCCAGCCTCAGTGCGGATCATGTCACGCTTGACGCGGCACGGCGCCGCCTGATCGTCGTGCTCGACGTGCTGATCGAGCTGACCACGCCGCGCTTTGGCCGTCGTGGTGCCAAGCCGAAGCCGCTGAGCCCGGAGCAGCGCGCCCGCAAGCTGCTCGGCCTGCCGATCGACGGCATACTGTCGGCGCCCGATATTCACAGCGCCTTCCGCCGCGCCGCCAAGACCATGCATCCGGATGCCGGCGGCAGCGAGAGCGCTTTTCGCGAGCTCGTCGCCGCGCAGGACGTGCTGATGAAGCGGCCGGCGTGATCGTGGTGTCGCGGAGGCGGCGCAACATCGGGAAAAGTGCCGATCGCAATCTCCCGCGAGCATCGTGCGCCTATGGCTTTTCGCGCACAGTCGCGGCCGCATATGCGCCCTGCCGCGCAAAAGGCTAAATTCAGCCAAATCGATTCGTTTGGTCTCATCACGCATCTCGCTTTGTCTTGCCCATCTCCAGGAGTTTTCCGCACATGAAGATTGCATCCTTCCTTCGCGCCGCGCTGGTGGCTCTCACCGCGCTGGCAGGCAGCCTGCTGCCGGGCGCGGCCTTCGCCGATGGCGGCACCATCACGCTGACCATCTACAAGGCGGGCTGGATCATCGGCGGCTCCGGCGGCTCGGGCGTGCTGTATTTCCGCGGCCGGCCTTATGCGCTGTCGACCGGCGGCCTCGACTGGGGCCTCGTGTTCGGCGGCTCGCGCACGGTGCTGCATGGCCGCGTCAGCAACATCTGGCGTCCCTCCGACGTCGCGGGCGTCTATGGCGCCGCCGGCGCCGGGCTCGCGGTCGGCCGCGGCGTGCGCGGCATCGTGCTGACCAACCAGAAGGGCGCCGTGCTGGAGCTTGCAGGCGAGCAAATCGGGCTGCTCGCCAATGTCGATCTCTCGGGCCTGGCGATTTCGCTGCGCTAGCTTGTGCCCACACGGCCGTCTTTGCGAGGCGCGTCAGCGCCGAGGCAATCCAGATTTACTTCTCGTTGCTGGATTGCTTCGTTTCTCTCCCAATGACGGACTTCGCGATATCTGTTCAAGCTTCAAGTAGCCCGACACGGCTTTACGAACGAGCTATGTTCCCGCGACATGCGCCGCCAGCTCCAGCCATGGCGCGAGCGTCCACGCCCCTGACGCCGCGCCCGAGGGCGAGGCGAGCACGAAGATCTCCGGAAAGTCTTCGTGCGGCGGCTGCCTGCCGAGCGCGATTGCCGATGTCGGCCGACCATAGAACAGGCTTGCCGCCTTCTTGCTGGTGAAGGCGATCGTGCGGGGCTGATAGTGCCGGATCTTCGCGGTGAAGCCGTCGACATCGATGCCGGCTTTCAGCGCGACATGATCCATGCCGGCGCCCTGCTTGCAGAGATCGGTGAAGCCGATGCCAAGCGCAAGCAGCGCGGGAAATTCGTGGGGCTGAAAGAGCCGCGGCGTCAGCCCGATGGCGTGCAGCGTGCGCCAGAAGCGATTGCCGGGATGCGCATAGTAATGACCCGTCGCAGCCGAGCGCGCGCTGGCCGCGGTGCCGACGAAGACCAGGCGCAAGTCCGGCTGAAGCTGATCGGGCAGGCGATCGTGCCGGCCGGTGACGCCGGTCATCCCCGCTGCATCATTTCTTGCCGAAGCTGATGACCTCGCCGGTCCGGGGATTGATGCCGATCCGCGGCCCATCGATCTCATCCTCATCCGCTTGCGGGTATTGCTCCGGCGCCTTGCCCTTGGCCGCGACCACGCGCGGATAGCGCGCCTTCGGCTGCTTAATGCCGGTGGCCTTCAGCGTGATGCGGAACAGCCAGTCGTCGCCATAGTCGAACAGAAACAGCAGCGTATGGCCGGCCTGCGGAAAAGCGTGGAAGATCCGGGTCTTCTCGACCCCGAGCACGCCGGGATCGGCCTGACCCATGTCGGCAAACAGCTCGTATTGCGGATGGACGACCTTGATCTTCGACAGGGTCAGGCCGGTATAGAAGCCGAACGCGTGGTCGAAGTCGAAGCCGAACGCCTGCACGATGGCTTCGGCCAGTTTATAGAGCGATTTCGCCGGATCGATCTCGATGTCGCGATACACCGAGCGTCGGCCATCGAGCGCCGCGTGCAGGATGAAGGTCTCGTTCTGAGCCATTCCGGTCTCCACGGAGCGCGCGTGACGCCCTGGGCGGAGACTACACGGGATGGATGGCCGGAGCGAGAGCGGCGCGCGCCCAGCAGACCAGTTGTCCCGTCCCATCCACATGATCTGGTGTGGGCGGGCGGCGCCCGCTCGCTGCACAGGTTGTGGACGGATGGAACCGGCGTCCGCCGGTGCGGCGGTCGCCGGGCATGTCCTGTCGTCAGAGCGGCCTCTGACGTCAGAGCGTGCAGCGGCGCTCGTCGCGCATCTTGAGCTGGATGTTCATCGCATCGTTGAAGGTCGATACCGGCTTGCTGACGACCTTGTAGGTCGAGGGCCATTCGGTCGGCTTGGACGTGAGCTGCTCGTTCCAGATCTGGCAGATGCCGGTGTTGTCCCAGCGGATCACGTAATAGCCGGGCTGGGCGGCCCCGACCTGCGGCTGCGGATCGGCAGCATGCCGACGGGCCGCGAAGGCGGGCGCAACAGATGCGGCCGCCAGACCGGCGACGACCGCGAGAGTGACGAAGCGACGCATGAGAAATCTCCCCGTAACAGACTAACCCCAGCCGCCGCGGCTCGACGCTGGCCGGCGGCGGTGCCCATCCGGAGCGGCGGGCAAGCGGGCCAGTGCTGCGGCAAAAGCACGCGCCTTGCAAGCGCGCGACATGGCCGTTCACATCGATGTTAGTGCGCGCTGTGAACTCAGGTCGCGAGCGTGTCTTTGCGGTGACTCCCGGCTTCGCCGTGCAAAGCGGCCGACGAACGGATCTGAGCGTCTCACTTCGCGAGCGACGCCACGCCCTCGATCTCGATCAGCATCTTCGGATCGGGCAGCGCGGCGACGACGCAGGTGGTGCGGGCCGGGTAGGGCGCCGGGCCGAACGCCTGGGCATAAAGCTTGTTCATGGTCGCGACGTCTTCGGCGCGCGTCAGCAGCACATTGACCTTGACCAGGTTGCGCATCGTCGCTCCGGCCTCCGTCAGCACGCGCGTGAAGTTGGTTACGACATTGGCGAACTGCGCCTCGAACCCGTCGGGCAGCGCCCCCTGCGCGTCGAAGCCGGGAATGCCGGAGATGAAGACGAGATCGCCGACACGCGTGCCAAACGACAGCGGCGGCGCCTTGATGTGTGAGGGAGCGGGGATGTGGTGGATGGGCATGAGGGACCTCTGACCGTTTGGGGGTAGGTCGAAGATAGCGCCAGTCTCATAGGATGGGCAAAAGCGCGTTCGCGACGGTGTCCCTGTCCTGGCCACTGTAGACGCGCCGTGCCCACCATTGTCGGTTTCGCTATGAAGGGTAGGCACGCTTCGCTTTGCTACCCTACGGCTCCTGATGACTGTCGTCATTGCGAGGCGCGCATGCGCCGAAGCAATCCAGACTTCCTTCTTGGCTCTGGATTGCTTCGCTTCGCTCGCAATGACGAGATCATGCGCTATTCGCTGCGAGGTCTCTCACCCACTCACTGCCGAATGAATTGCCTCGCAATGGCGCACCAGGTTCGGATGCGCCGAGACGAACGCCTTCAGAGGCGTTTGGATCGGATAGAAATGGATGTTGGCGATGAAGCCGTAGAGGCCGGCATCGATGCTGGTTGGTGCTGGACCGTGCACATAGCCTTCGGTCGGAACGAGTTCAGCGAGCACCTCGAGGTCGGCCAGTCCGCGCGCGTAGGCCTGGTCCGGCGTGTAGCGGCCGATGCCTTGATAATAGTAACGCTGCGCGTTGTAATCCCTGGCCTTGTCGAGGCCGGCGGCGTCGAGCTGCGGATGCTGTGCCATGAAGGCGTCGCGGAACTGCGGATAGAAGCGATCGTCCTTCCAGCGGGAGTAGGACATCACCCAATAGAGATCGTCGAGCATGCGCGTGACCAGAAGATTGGTCCGGCGCTGTTCAGACCATAGCGCGGCATCGATGGTCACGCCGTGCTTTCGCGTGAGGTGCGCGATGATGGTGTCGGAGTCGCCGATGGTCTCGCCGTCCTCGGTGACATAGGGCAGCTGCCCGCGCGGCGCGGCCGAGGCATCGAACAGGTGCTCGTGAACAAACGGGACGCCTGCGAGCTTGAGGAATGCAAAGACCTTCAGCCCGTATCCGTTATTGTCGGCGACCCCGAACAGCGGGGGATAGGAATAGAGCGTGAGCATGGGGGGACTCACAGCAGAGCGCAACGTGCTTGAACGGCAATTGTCCTGCAGCAATCGCCGCAGCGTGATGGTATTTCAGCGAGCCAAAAAAGTGAAGCCGCGAAATCCCGCGCTAAGAGTTTGTTGGACGAATCAATTGTGACGCCTGTCGCAAGCAAAAAAGCTGGGCTTTCGCCCGGCTTCGTGGATGGCCGGGACGAGCCCGGCCATGAGAGCGGAGAGCGAACTCACAACGCCTTGTTGCTTTCCTTCACCTTGTCGGCGTCGAGATAGACATTGCTGCCCATCTCCTTGAACTTGGCGCTCATCTGCGCCATGCCGTCTTCGATCTGGCCGCTCATCGACATGCCGACACCAGCCGGATCGTTCAACGTTGCCGCGTAGTCGCGGACGTCCTGGGTGATCTTCATCGAGCAGAATTTCGGGCCGCACATCGAGCAGAAATGCGCGACCTTGTGGGCTTCTTTGGGCAGGGTCTCGTCGTGGAATTTGCACGCGGTGTCCGGGTCGAGGCCGAGGTTGAACTGGTCGGTCCAGCGGAATTCGAAGCGCGCGCGGGACAGCGCGTCGTCGCGGAGCTGCGCCGCCGGATGGCCCTTGGCGAGATCGGCGGCGTGCGCCGCGATCTTGTAGGTGATGACGCCGGTCTTGACGTCGTTGCGGTCGGGCAGGCCGAGATGCTCCTTCGGCGTGACGTAGCAGAGCATGGCGCAGCCGAACCAGCCGATCATCGCAGCACCGATGCCCGAGGTGATGTGGTCATAGCCCGGTGCGATGTCTGTGGTCAGTGGCCCCAGCGTATAGAACGGGGCCTCGCCGCATTCCTTGAGCTGCTTGTCCATGTTGATCTTGATCTTGTGCATCGGCACGTGGCCAGGGCCCTCGATCATGACTTGGCAGCCCTTGTCCCAGGCGATCTTGGTGAGCTCGCCCAGCGTCTCCAGCTCGGCGAACTGCGCGCGGTCGTTGGCATCGGCAATCGAGCCCGGACGCAGGCCGTCGCCGAGCGAGAACGAGACGTCATACTTGCGCATGAGGTCGCAGATCTCGTCGAAATGCGTATAGAGGAAGCTCTCCTTGTGGTGCGCCAGGCACCACTTCGCCATGATCGAGCCACCGCGGCTGACGATGCCGGTGACGCGGTTCGCGGTGAGGTGGATGTATTGCAGCCGCACGCCGGCATGGATGGTGAAGTAGTCGACGCCCTGCTCGCACTGCTCGATTAGGGTATCCTTGTAGAGCTCCCAGGTCAGCTTGACCGGATCGCCGTTGCACTTCTCCAGCGCCTGGTAGATCGGCACGGTGCCGATCGGGATCGGCGCGTTGCGCAAAATCCATTCGCGGGTGGTGTGGATGTTGCGGCCCGTGGAAAGGTCCATCACGGTGTCGGCGCCCCAGCGGATCGCCCACACCATCTTGTCGACTTCCTCCTCGACCGATGAGGTCACCGCCGAGTTGCCGATATTGGCGTTGATCTTGGTGAGGAAGTTGCGGCCGATGATCATCGGCTCGAGCTCGGCGTGGTTGATGTTGCAGGGGATGATGGCGCGGCCGCGCGCGATCTCAGAGCGTACGAACTCCGGCGTGATGAAGGCCGGCACCGCAGCGCCGAAGCTTTCGCCGTCGGCCAGCGCGGCCTCGGCGCGCTCCAATTGCTGCTTGCGGCCGAGATTCTCGCGCTCGGCCACAAAGATCATCTCCTTGGTGATGATGCCGGCGCGGGCGAATTCGAGCTGCGTCACCTTGTGGCCGTCGAGCCCACGCAGCGGCTTGTGATAGGCCGAGAAGGCGCGCGCCGCATGCGCGGCGCCGACATTGCCGTTGTCTTCCGGCTTGATGACGCGGCCCTCGTACTCTTCGACGCCGCCGCGCTCCAGCACCCATGCCGTGCGGCTCCGCGCAAGACCCGCATTGACGTCGATGGTGACGGCCGGATCGGTGTAGGGACCGGAGGTGTCGTAGACCGGCAGGTTCGGCTCGCCTGCGCCTTCCGAGAGGATGATCTCGCGCAGCGGCACGCGCAGGTCGGGCGCGGCGGCGGGCGTCGCATAGATCTTGCGCGAGGAGGGCAGCGGGCCGGTGGTGACGGCGGGTATGGTGGTGTCAGGATTGGAGCGGATGTTCATGGGATCCTCCTTCTCTCAATTGTTGTTGACGGAGTGAATGGGTGGCGTCATTGCGAGGAGCGTTAGCGACGAAGCAATCCAGAGCTTCATGCGTGGCTCTGGATTGCTTCGCTTCGCTCGCAATGACGGAGGAGAGAGTTGGCGCATCACGCCATCTCCTTCGTTGCATCGAGCCAGGTGCGGACGCGGGCGTCGGGATCGGGGTTCTGGGTGACATCACTGACGACAGCGATCGAGTCGGCGCCGGCGGCGAAGATCTCCGCAGCCTGCTCCAGCTTGATGCCGCCGATCGCAACCAGCGGAATGTCACCGATACGCTTCTTCCATTCGGTGATCTTCGGAATGCCCTGGGGCGCGAAGCGCATCGCTTTCAAGGTGGTCGGGAAGATCGGGCCCAGCGCGATGTAGTCGGGCCTCGCCGCCAGCGCAGCCTCGAGCTCGGCATCGTCATGGGTGGAAATGCCGAGCGTCAGCTTGGCCTCGCGGATCGCGGCGAGGTCGGCCTCGGCCAGGTCCTCCTGGCCGAGATGCAGATGTCTTGCGCCGGCGACGATTGCCGCGCGCCAGTAGTCGTTGACGATCAGCTTCGTCGCAGTGCCCTGGGTGATAGCGAGCGCGTCGGTGACGATCTTCAGCGCCTCGCCGTCATTGAGGTTTTTCGCGCGCAACTGCACGGTGCCGACGCCGAGCTTTGTCAGGCGCTCGAGCCAGGCCAGCGAGTCGATGACCGGGTAGAAGCGATCAGGATACGGCATGCCAGAACGGGGTCCCAACGACAGGGGTGGAGGGCGAGGCGAAATCGCGGGCGTCCATCAGCCCGGCCTCGTAGGCGGTGCGGCCGGCATCGACGCCGAGCCTGAAGGCGCGCGCCATCGCCACCGGGTCGGCGGCCTTGGCAACGGCCGTGTTGAGCAGCACCGCGTCATAGCCGAGCTCGAGCGCTTCGGCCGCATGGCTCGGCGCGCCGAGGCCGGCGTCGACCACGAGCGTGATGTCGGGCAGGCGGTCGCGCAGCAGCTTGAGCGCGTCGCGATTGATGATGCCCTTCGCGCTGCCGATCGGCGCCGCCCAGGGCATCACGACCTTGCAGCCGGCATCGACCAGCCGCGTCGCCACCGAGAGATCCTCGGTGCAATAGGGGAACACGTCGAAGCCGTCCTTGATCAGGATGGCGGCGGCCTCGACCAGCCCGACCACATCGGGCTGCAGCGTGTCATTGTCGGCGATCACCTCGAGCTTGATCCAGCTTGTGCCGAACAATTCGCGCGCGAGCTTCGCCGTGGTGACGGCCTCGCGCACGCTGCGGCAGCCGGCGGTGTTCGGCAGCACGGTGACGTCGAGCTCGCGGATCAGCTTCCAGAACGCATCGCCGGTCTTGCCGCCGGCGGCCTCGCGGCGCAGCGACACCGTGACGATCTCAGATCCCGCGGCGCGGATCGCGTCCTGCATGATCGCGGGCGAGGGATAGAGCGCCGTGCCGATCAGGAGGCGCGAGGTGAAGGTCTTTCCGTAGAAGGTCAGCATGGGTGGCTAGTCCTATCCTCGTCGTCCCGGCGAACGCCGGGACCCATACCGCGTGATTTTTCAATGAGGCACAACGGCCGATATCCGAGCTCACTACGTCCGCCGGTGGCTATGGGTCCCCGCTTTCGCGGGGACGACAGCGAAGTGTGTGGCGGGCAGTTCGGGGACGACGGCGGAGTGTGGCGCGAAAATCTCATCTTCACCCTCCCTGCCGCGGGGTGATGATCTCGATCTCGTCGCCGGCCTTGAGTTGCGTTTCAGCCCAGCGGCTCCTGGGAACCACGTCGTAGTTGAGCGCGATGGCGAAATGCGTGCCTTCGTAGTCGAGCTCCGACAGCAGCGCTGCAACGGAGGTCGACGCGATGTCGCGGGTCTCGCCATTGACAGTCACGCGCATCGCATCACCTCATTGTCGATCGCACCTTGCGTGATGTAGTTCAGCGTCGCCTGCGCCAGTGCAGGCGCAATCAGGAAGCCGTGGCGATAGAGTCCGTTGACGCGGATCTCGTTGTCGCCCTTGACCGTGATGCGCGGCAGATTGTCGGGGTAGGCCGGGCGCAGGCCCGAGCCGAACTCCAGGATGCGCGCCTCGCCGAACGCCGGATGCACCGAATAAGCCGCGCCCAACAGCTCCAGCGCCGAACGCAGGCTGACGCCGGTGTCCTCGGCCTCGAGCGAGGTCGCGCCCAGCATGAACAAATTGTTCTCGCGCGGGATCACGTAGAGCGGCCAGCGCGGATGCATCAGTCGCACCGGGCGCGCGAGGCTCACCTCATCGGTCTCGATCAGGATCATCTCGCCCTTGACGCCGCGCAACTCGGGCTCAACGTCGCGTGCCTCCAGGCCGCGGCAATCGATCACGAGACCGTCGAGGTCGTCGCGGGAAACGTCGCTGTCGAACTGGATGGTGCCGCCGGCCGCGATGATGCGCTGGTGCAGCTTCGGCAGCACGCGGCGCGGCTCGACATGGCCTTCGGTCGGATAGAACAGGCCCTCGCGGAAGTGCCCCTCCAGCGACGGCTCGAGCTCGGCCAGCTGTGCTGCGTCGAGCCGCTGATGGCCGCTCGTGCGGCGGGCGAAGCGTTCGTAGTCGGCGCGGTCGCGCGCATGCGCCACTACCAGCGAGCCGTTGAATGGTGTCTCCGGCAGCTCGCGGCGCCACAGTTCGAGCGAGGCGAGCCCCAGCCGGCTGATCACCGGCTCGGACACTTCACTTTCACAGTACGGCGCCAGCATGCCGCCGGCCCAATGGCTGGTGGAGCGCATCATCTCGGCGCTGCTGCGCTCGTGCAGGGTCACGGCGTGACCGGCTTGCGCGAACAACAAAGCGTGCCACGCACCGGCAATGCCTGCACCGATGATGGAAACGGGGGACTCCCCGCGGATAGATTTGGTCTGCTGCATCCCTGTCCCTTCGCCGGCATGACCCGGATCAGGTTCAAAGGGTCACCGCACCCGTGCGGTATCTCAGCTCCCCCTCGGAGCTCCCCTCGGAACGGCGCTAATGTAGACTGATGCGCTCGCGTGTCAACGGATTGTCACGCCGCGCCAATGCGCAAAATTTTAGGAACCATGCTGCGGGAGGGCGAAGCGATCAGCGGCTTGCGGTGGCCTGCTTGTCGAGCGGCGCGCGGCTCGCATTCTTTGCGGTGTGGATCGCAGCGGGCGGCTTTGGTGTGATGTCGAGCGGGGCGTGCACGCGCGCGAGCTTGCCGAACGGCTGCGCGTCAGCGAGGCGCTGGCGCTTGGCGGCCTCGTAATAGCCCTTGGCGAAGTAGTGGACCGCACGATCATGGTCGCCATTGGCGGCGCGATAGGCGCCGGCCAGGTATTTCACGCCGTAGGTGAGATTGGTGTTGGCATCGTGCAGGCCCTTGGCATCCCCGGTGTAGCCGAGCCCGCGCGCGGTTGCGAGCTTGATCTGCATCAGCCCGATGCAGCCGCAGCTGCCGACCAGGTCCTTCTGGTATTTGCTCTCACGTACGATGACGCGATGAACCAGCGCCTCCGGCACGTTGTTGGCACGCGCATGGGTCGCGACCAGCGCATCGATCTCGGGATGGCCTGTCCGCATGTAGCTCGGTTTCGCCTCGGTCGCCTTTGCGGTGGCTGGCTCCGGCGCAGCATCGGCGGCAGGCGGCTCGGCGGCCTGGGTGTCGGCCGGCGTCGCGTCGGCCTGAACCTCGGTCTGGGCCGCGCCCTCGGCGGCGGCATCGCCGTCGGTTGCCTCGGCCTCGGCGGGCTTCGGGGTAGGCAGGGGAATCTTGCCTTTGACGGGCTTGCCGGCCTTGGCCGACGCGGTCTTGATCGTTGCCGGCTTGCTGGCTGACTTGGGAAAAATCGGAAAGATCGGTTTGTCGGTCGCCGCCGTCGTGCCGGTCGCGGTTGCTGCGCCTGCGTTCTGGGCCATGGCGCTCGTGGTCGCGCCAGAGATCGCAAGGCCTGCGAGGCAGGCCGAAACCAGCAGACGTTTCATCAATGAAATTCCCCCGGGAACCCAGCACGTGCCCGCGCCCCGCGCGCGAAGCAGCACCCCCAGCCAGTTCATGCTTTACGCACCCTAATTGTTGCGACCGGGGGGCCATAATGTGGCGGCAATGTGACAGTATATTGCGTTGCGGTAAGGCGCTGCTGGACCAACGAGTTTACCAGGAATTATGCGCCGCTGTGATTGGCTGGGCTCCCAAAGCTGGTTCCCAACTCCCTGGGTCATAGGACCTGCCATGACGCTTTCCGTCACCCATTCCGATGCGACAACGCAGCCCGCCCGCAACCTGCTGCCGCTCTGGGTCGGCGCCGGCGTCTACGTGCTCTTGTTGATCTCGGGCAACCGGCTGCTGGCCGATACCGATACGCTGTGGCAGATCACGGTCGGGCAATGGATCCTCGACCACCACGCCGTGCCTGAGACCGACGTCTATTCCTTCACGATGCGCGGCCAGCCCTGGATCTCGACGCAATGGCTGGCGCAGGTCCTCTACGCCAAGGCCTACGCGCTCGCGGGCTGGCGCGGGCCGGTGGTGCTCGCGGCCTCCGCGATTGCGCTGACCTTCGCGCTGTTTGTGCACGCGCTTGGCAAGCACCTGCGCGAGAGTACCACGCTTCTGTTCGCCACCGCCGCGCTGCTGCTGACCCTGCCGCATCTCTTGGCCCGGCCGCATGTGCTGGCGTTTCCCGTGCTGGTGACGTGGATCGGCGGCCTGATCGACGCTGCCGACCGGAAAGACGCGCCGCCGCTGGCGCTGACGCTCTTGATCGCGCTCTGGGCCAATCTGCACGGCGGCTTCGTCTTCGGCCTGTTCTTCATCGCGCCGGCCGCGCTCGATGCGCTGGTGAACGCAGAAGCAGCCGCGCGCCGCGCGCTGGCGCTGCGCTGGATCGTGTTCGCACTTGTCGCGCTCGCCGCGAGCTGCTTGACGCCCTATGGCTGGAACGCGCTGCTCGCTTCGCAAAAGATCCTTTCGCTCGGTGCGGCGCTGCCGCTAATCATCGAATGGACTCCGGCCAATTTCGGCAGCCTCGGCCCATTCGAGGTCTGCCTGCTGCTGGCGATCGGCTTCGCGCTGTTGAACGGGATCAAGCTGCCGCCGATGCGCATCCTGATGCTGCTCGGCCTCTTGCACATGGCGCTAGCGCAGGGCCGTGCCGTCGAGATCCTGGCACTGGTCGGACCGCTGGTGCTGGCGGCACCGCTCGCGCGGCAGATGGACGGCGCGCTCGCGGCCGATCCGCAGGGCTCGCATGCGATATCCTGGCGCGCCGCCGCGGCCGTGGTGCTGGTGCTGGCGATCGGCACCGTTGCCTCGGCCACGACGCTGCAATTTGCGCCACGCATGCGCGGCATGCCGGTGGCTGCCGTCACCGAGCTGAAGAAGCTCAATTTGGCACGTGTGCTCAACGATTATGATTTCGGCGGCTATCTGATCGCCTCCGGTGTCGCGCCATTCATCGATGGCCGCACCGAGCTCTACGGCGAGAAATTCTTCGTCGACCATAACGCGGCGTCCGGTCTGATGGAGCCGGACAATTTGTTCCGCCTGCTCGACGAATATCAGATCGAGGCGACCTTCCTGCGCACGCAGAGCGCGGCGACGAAGCTGCTCGATCACATGGATGGTTGGGAGAAGGTCTACTCGGACGACATCGCCACCATCCATTTGCGAAAAGCGAACGCCCGGCACAGTCGCGAGCCGGTCATCGATCCCGTCGCAAAATAGCTGATGCGGCGCATCAACGTTTGGCGCCGCACTGACCTCCGACTGTCGTGCAATTGACGCAATTGCGGCGCTAGCATTCGTGTTGCTCGGGTCGGACGGCGGGGCTCACTCGACAGAGGAATGCACGCATACGTCTCGAACCGATTCCGATCCGTTCATGCCATTCTCATTCAACCGCCTTGCGGAGAGGGCAGTTTGTTATGGCCATGTTCAAGACCCGTCACCAGTCCGTCGATGACCTCCAAACTCTGCCGCGGAATAATCCCTGCGCCCAATGCGGTACGCCGATCCCTCTTCCCGAATGGATCGAGCAGGGAGAGGGGCGCGCCGCTTATCTCTGGCATTGCTACGCCTGCGACTACCAGTTCGAGGCGGTCGCCTATTTCCGCGATGGCGATGATGGGGGCCATGCGCTCGCCGCCTGATCTGCGGGCCATGATGGCTCGCCTTGCGGCGCACACGTGAAATCCATGGTTCCAACGGGAACAGGGGCTCGCTCCGGCAGTTTTCTCGTCACCATTCGCTGATTAAGGAGAAATCACATGGTGATGAAAACTGTCATAGCGGGCCTTGCCGGTTCCCTTCTGCTCGCCAGTGCTGCCTTTGCGGCTGAAACGTCGACGTCCACCACTGCGGCGAAGGCGGGCGATACCACGGCGGCTTCGTATCAGGGTGACTGGCGCGCCTCGAAGCTCGTTGGCCTCAAGGTCTACAATGAAGCCAATGAAAATGTCGGCTCGATCAACGACCTGCTTACTGACAAGAGCGGGAACATCAAGGCCGTCGTGATCGGCGTCGGCGGTTTCCTCGGCATGGGCGAGCACTTGGTCGCGGTCGCGTTCGACAAGGTGAAGTTCTCGGATCAGCCGGTTGCCTATACCGGTGCCTCGAACGCACCGGCCGGCAGCACGGCTCCGGCCGGCACCTCGCCGCCATCCTCGACCACTACCACGGGCTCAACCGCGACCTCGCCGTCAACCTCGACGGCAAGCTCTAAGCCGAATCCCTGGTATCCGGACCACGCGATGTTCAACGCGAGCAAGGACGAGCTGAAGGCGATGCCCGAGTTCAAGTACTCGGAGTAAGTCGGTCGATCTGACGTTCGACTGAATTTGAGAAAGCGCGTCCGGTGTCGCCGGGCGCGCTTTTCCTTTGTGATCTCGCTTCAGGCTGCCGCCTGCAGCGTCTTTTGCCGCACCGGCAGACGGATGCGCGCGATCAGCCCGTGCGGGTTGCGGTCATGCAACGACAGCGCGCCGCCATGCGCGGCGACGATCGCGCTCGCGATGGACAGGCCGAGGCCGAAGCCGGTGGCCTCATCCATGTTCCGCGCGTGGTCGCCGCGCACGAACGGCTCGAGCACGCGCGGCTTATCCGCGTCCGAGATGCCGGGGCCATCATCCTCGACATCGATCGTCAGGTCATCCAGCAGGACAGAGAGCCGGACCGTCGCCATGGTGCCGAACTTGACCGCGTTCTCGACCAGGTTGGTGACGCTGCGGAGCAGATCGTCCGGCCGTACGGTGGCCATGGCGTGGCCGGGGCCAATATAGCTGACCGTGTGGCCCATGTCGGCAAACTGATCGGCAACCAGTTCCAGGATGCTGGCGACGTCGACCAATGTCATCGGCTCGAGCTTGCGGCCGTTGCGCAGGAACGACAGCACCGAGCTCAGCATCGAATGCATCTGGTCGAGATCGGCGAGCATCCGGCTGCGCTGGATCTCGTCCTCGACGAACTCGCAGCGGAGCCGCATCCGGGTGATCGGCGTGCGCAAATCGTGACTGATCGCGGCCAGCATCTTGGTGCGGTCGTTGATCAGCGCGGTGATCCGTTCGCGCATCCGGTTCAGCGCCCGTGCGAGCGCACGGATCTCCTCCGGCCCGCGCTCGGGCAAGGCGGCCGCATCGCCGTCGAGGCTGAAATTCTCGGCCGCCCTGGCGAACGAGGATAAGGGCGCCGTCAGCGCGCGCGCCGCCCACAGGCCGAGCAAGGTCACAATGATCACGGCGAACATCACCGTCGTGATCAACGGACTGCCCCAGAACGGCGGCGGATGGCGGTGCATCGGCATGTTCGCCGAGATCATCGCACCATCAGGAAATTCGACGACGACGCCATGCGCCTCGCCGTTTGGCGGCAGCGGAGCAACCCTATAGGACGGGCCGAGACGACGCTGGATGAAACTGTGCGGTGGCCTCGGTTCGCCCGCTCTGGGCAGAGGGCCGCTATAGTCCGCGATCTCGAGTTGCGGGAAGCCACGCGCGATGTCCGCCATCAGTCGCGGCCGTTCCGAGAGCGGCGCACGCGCCAAAAGCTGGACCGCGGCGAACAGCTGCGCCGGACCGGCTTCTGCTTCCTGCTCCGGCGGCTCGGACCGTTCGACCAGGAACACCGCGGTGATGATGAGATGCAGCGCGATGATCGAGGCCGCCACCAGCGCGGTGATCTGGCTGCGGATGCCTTTCAGGCTGAGAACGCCGAACCGTTTCATGGCGCGCCTCTGGAGATCAACTTCCGCGCGATCAATGGCTGGATGGCGTGGGCACCACCTCGACCACGGGCGTGAACATGTAGCCACCGGAGCGCACCGTCTTGATCATGGTCGCCTCCTGCGGATCGGGCTCGATCTTGCGGCGGATGCGGCTGACCAGCACGTCGATGGAGCGCTCGAACGAGCCGGAGCTGCGGCCCTGGGTCAGGTCGAGCAGGCTGTCGCGCGACAGCACGCGGCCGGGCCGTTCGCAGAAGGTGCGGAGCAGGTCGAACTCGGCGCTGGTCATGGCGACGCGCGCGCCCTCCGGGTTGCGCAGCTCCCGCAGGCGGAAATCGATTCGCCAGCCCAAGAAAGTCAGCGTGCTGGCGCCTTCGGTTGCGCTCGCCGTCATGGCCGCCGCCTGCCGGCGCAGCACCGCGTTAATGCGGGCGAGCAGCTCGCGCGGATTGAACGGCTTCGGCAAGTAGTCGTCGGCGCCCATTTCCAGTCCGAGGATGCGGTCGACGTCCTCGCCGCGCGCGGTGAGCATGATGATCGGCACCTGCGATTCGGCGCGCAGCTTGCGGCAGAGCGTCAGCCCGTCCTCGCCGGGCAGCATCACATCCAGGATCAGCAGGTCGACGCGATGGTCGCCCATGATCTTCGTCATCTCGCGGCCGTCGGTCGCGGTGGTCACGTTGCAGGAATTGTTGCGGAGATATTTCGCGATCAGCGTTCGCGTCTCGCGGTCGTCCTCGACGACAAGGATATGGGGAGATGTCTGGGCCATGCTGCTGTTTGACCTCAAATCGCGGCAGACTGGTGAGGAATTTTGTTACTGATTGTTTCCGGTGCGACGGCTCCGGTGTGTTTGGCGCTTGCTGACAAGATCGGCCCGATTCCGTCAACCCTATCGGAGTGGTCGCTCGCGCACACGTTAATGTCCGAACAGGAAGGGAATTCAATCATGCTAACAGCGCGTCGGGACGAGCTGGCCGAGGACCGGAGCCGGCAGAGCGCCGACCGCATGATGCTACCGGAGTAGGGCCGTGTTGGCGCGAGACCAACCAAGTCGTGCATTCGACCCGCGCATCCATGCGTTGGTTTCGAGCCGTTTGCAAACAAGCCAAGCCCTGACGGCAGCGAGCTACTCAGGTCAGCTCCCTTGGTCCTGCCGGCGTTTGAATATGCGCGCGATACCGCAAGCTCGGGCCTTCGATCAGCTGAGGCGGACGATCGATCTGCAGTGACCGATACAACTTGTCGATAGGAGCGGGATGCGGATGTTCGAGGGTGAAGGATCGCAACCGTGCACCGAAATCCGCGATCGTCTCCATGGCGCGTGGCCGGCCACGCCGGTCGATGATCGACGGTGCCGCGCCGCCGAGCGGCAACGTGCCGTCATTCGGAATAGCGAAATCGAACGAGGAATTGACCGTCGGAAGCGGGACCTTGTCTCCGAAGATGTTTCCATGAGCTGCCAGGATGGCGTCGATTGCATCCGTCCTTGCAACCCAGCCCCGCAAGCGCCGGCCGTCCTCCCAATCGGACCTGACCCTGGCCTGGTCGTCGAGACCGAACCAGCGCCGGCGGCACGGCGCATCGGCGGCGGGGTCCAGCGCTACGATTTCCAGATAGACCGTATCACCCAGCTGAAGCAGGTGATTATAGGAGCCCATATAGCTGTGGCGCTGACCAAAGGGAACATCGAGGTCAAGGCATTCTCGAACATGCGCGACACCCTCAGCCAAGCTTGGAGCGACGATGGTGAGATGGTCGAGCTTGAGCATGTGATAACCTTGTCGTGACCTTGCAGGATGGATAAAGCGCGAGCGAAACCCTTCATGGTGTAACAACAGCGGTCGGTTAGGTGTCGCTCAAGCCCCTTTGATCCTGAAACTCGTCATTGCGAGGAGCAACGCGACGAAGCAATCCAGACTTCCTTCTTGGCCCTGGATTGCTTCCGCCGTCGCCCTGCGGGCTATGGCGGACACGTCGCTGCGCTCGCGCCTTTGACTTGTTACAAGCTGTTGTATCGCTCCAAATCCAACGCCAGCCCTCCGAGCCGTTGCCGGTTGCCGATCTGCGCCATCCAGCACCACAGTTCGAGAACGAACAAGAGGTGATAGAGATCGAGCGTCTCAGGCCCGCGCTCTCGATCCAACTCGCCATAGCCTTCGAGGATCGCGCGCCGATCGTCCGGCTTCAGATAGAAGGCAGCTTTCGCGATATCCATGAGCGGGTCGCCAGCCCGAGCGCCCTCGAAGTCCACGACGCCCGTGAGCCGCACGCTGCCATCGGACACGGTGGCCAGGAGGTTGCCCGCGTGCAGATCGTTGTGGCACAGGACCGCCTGTGTGCAACCGTCCAGCAGCCCTTCACGTTCGGCAGCATGCCCCGCGATCCTCTCAGCGAGGCGCGCGTCACCGCCACGCTCGACGAATTCCTTGAGCTTGCGCTGGAATTGATAAGTCACATTGAGCCGATTGGTCGGACGCGGAGCCACAATGCTTTTGGCGCCGATATATCCGAATGCCTCCATCGGAATGCGGTGGAATTCGCGCAGCAGCCGGCCGATCTGGACATGGGCGGAAAGCCGTTCGCCCGGGCTCAAAGTCTCTTCCAGCCCGCCCAAGCCCAATTTGGTGCCCTTGAGCCCGGTCATCAATGTGAAGTTCAGGCCAAGCAATGTCTTTGAATCGTCGGCGAGCAGGATGCGCGGCACAGGCACGCTGAGCCGGTCCCCGATCAGATCGAGGACTGTGATTTCCTTCTGCATTTTCCAATGCAGGTCTTCGGGATAGACCTTCAGTACCAGCGGCGGATGGTTCGCGTCGACGAAAGCGATCTCGTAGACCGTCGCCATCTCGCCGCCATGCAGCCTGGAGATAGCAGCAACGGCCGATGCCGGGATTACCTGATCGACGATCGCCTGCACCATAGCGACCGACAGTTGCAGATCCGGCTTGAGTTTCATCATGCGCTTCCGGGCCGAGAGGGAGCGTCGCCGTCGCACGGCTGGTGCAGTCCGCCGCGCGGTGACGCCCAAGGGGTGGAGCGCGATTCTAGCGATGGCCGCCTCAGGCTCCTCTCCCCAGCGCTTCGCGAGGGGAGAGGTACACGTCTCGCGATCAGTTCGACTTCACCAGCGGACAGCCGCCCTTGTCGAGCGGGCGGAATGCCTCGTCGCCCGGCACGGTGGCGATCAGATTGTAGAGGTCCCATTCGCCCTTGGACTGTGCGGGCTTCTTGACCTCGAACAGATACATGTCGTGCACCATGCGGCCGTCGATGCGGATCTTGCCGTTCTTGGCGAAGAAATCGTTGATCGGGGTCGCACGCATCTGCTCCATCACCTTCGGCGCTTCGTCGGTGCCGATCGCCTCGATGGCCTTGAGGTAATGCATGGTTGCCGAATAGAGCCCGGCCTGGATCATGGTCGGCATGTGGCCGACGCGCTCGTTGAAGCGCTTCGAGAACGCGCGCGTCTCATCATTCATGTCCCAGTAGAACGCATCGGTGACGATCAGGCCCTGGGTCGCATTGATTCCGAGCGAATGCGTGTCGGTGATCTCCTGCAACAGTGCGATCATCTTCTGGCCGCCCTGGGTGATGCCGAACTCGGCCGCCTGCTTCAGCGCGTTGGTGGTGTCGCCGCCGGCATTGGCGAGCGCCACGACCTTGGCCTTGGAGGCCTGCGCCTGCAGCAGGAAGGACGAGAAGTCCGATGAGTTCAGCGGATGGCGCACATTGCCGAGCACCTTTCCGCCGCTTTCCTTGACGATATTGCTGGCGTCGCGTTCCAATGCCTGGCCGAACGCATAGTCGGCGGTGACGAAGAACCAGGTGTCCTCGCCGCGCTTCACCATCGCCCGGCCGGCGACGTTGGAGAGCGCGTAGGTGTCGTAGGTCCAGTGCACCGTGTTCGGCGAGCATTGCGCGCCGGTGATGTCCGAGGAGCCGCCGCCGGAATTGATGTTGATCTTGTTCTTCTCGCGCGTCAGCGCCGAGACCGGCAGCGCCACCGAAGACGTCGGCACGTCGAACACCGCATCGACCTTGTCGTTGTCGTACCAATTGCGCGCAATGGAGACGCCGACGTCAGGCTTGTTCTGGTGATCCGCATAGACCACTTCGACCGGCTTGCCCTTGACCTTGCTGCCGTAATCCTCCACCGCCATCTGCACCGCGGCGACCGAGCCCTTGCCGGTCGCGTCGGCGTAGAGGCTCGACATGTCGGTCAGCACGCCGATCTTGACGACGTCGTCGGAAATGCTCTGGGCGTGGGCGGCTCCGCAGAGCGTCGCGAATGCAACTGCGGCGGCGCTGGCCGAAAACTTCATGTGTCTCTCCCTGGCTCTTCTTGATCTTTGATGTCTTGAGCGAGCGCCGGATTTGTAGCGGGCCTCAACCGCCGATGCAAAGCCTAACGCGGACCGCCATCGCGGCAGCGTGGTTAAGATGTGGGCACGTCCTGACCGCAGGGCTGTGCCTCAAAGACCCGGCAACGCGCTGACGATGACGTTCATCGTGCCTTCCGCGGAGGCGATCACGCGCAGCATTTTGGCGTCGAAGGCGATGTCCGTCAGGGTCAGGCTTGAGATGTCGGTGTCGATGCGGACGCCGCTGTCATTGCGCTTGAAGTCGGCCATCGCAGTGGCGATCTTCGCGCGCACATTGTCCGCGAACGGCTTCAGGTCGATCACCGATTTCTCCAGCAGCGCCCGCTCCAGCTGCGGCACCACCCCGCGCGCGGCCGCGCCGAGCAGCCCGAAGGCCGCGTCCGATTCGACCGCGAGCTGCAGGTCGGCGAGCTGCAGCGTCTGCTGCGCCTGATCGACCAGCGGCCGACCCCAGATATGCAGCGTCGCCTCGGCGCCGAGGCCAAGGAAGCTCTCCTTCTCCTTGGCGCGAACTTTGAGGGAGATCAACAGCCGGTCACCTGATGGCGTGACGCTCGCATGATTCACCGTAACGGCGACCGGACCCGAGCCGTCCTCGGGGAAGGTGCGGCCCGCGAGCTGGCTGTCGACCAGCTTGTTGAGCTCGGCAAAGGGCACATCGATCGGGACCGCGACATTGATGCCGCCCGTAGTCGGCGGAATCACGGTGATCTTGTCGGGGAACGGGCAGTCGGGCTTGGTCTCGGCCGGCGTCACCCGCGTTTCGGCCTCGATGCCGATCGTGACCGTCACGACCTTGGCGTCGACAGTGGGCTGCGCCGCCAGCACGCGGGTCGGCTTGACCTCGAGCCAGACTATAGGCATGCCCGCGCCCTGCAGCGGCACCGAGCGGCAGGCGCGGCTCCATTGCGCCTGCGCGCTGCGCATCAAGGTCGGATCGTTGCGCAGCCGCTCGCCGAGCGCGTTCATCTGCTCGTTGACGGTCCTGTCGATCACCGGCTTGATCTGCGCCGGGACGTTGAGGCGCGCACCGCCGACCGACATCGTGGTGTCGCTGAGGCTGACCTGGGCGGCGAAGTTCGGCTCCAGATGCCAGTTCGCCGCAAAGCGCGGCCTCATCGTGATGATGACATTGCCCTTGAGCTCGGCATTGGCGTTGATGTTCTTGATGTTGATGCCGCCGATCTGCTTGGCGGCGTCGCCCCCGAGCAGGTTGTTGATCGCGTCACCGACTGCGCCGCTGACCTTCGCCGACAGCGAGCCGGTGACGTTGAGCTTGCCCGAGAATGGCGCCGCCAGCGCCACCAGGTCCTGCCCGCCGGAAATGGCGACTGCACCGCGCGAGGCGCTCCAGCCGATGTCGGCGTTCTGCAGCACCTGCGCCACCGGATTGTCGGCCTTGCCAGCGAAGCTGCGTGGCGCCGCCCGTTCGGCGGCATCGCGGATCGCGCCCAGGTTGATTGCCACCGGCGCCATGATGATGGAGTTGCGCGTCACCGGCGGCAGCGGCGGAACGTCCGCGATCTGCGGCGTCGGAACATTGCCGGCAGGCCAGAAGATCTCCGCCACGATGATGCCGACCAGGACGATCGCAGCAAACGCCGCGCCTGCGATCAGGATGAGCTTGAGCCGCCCCGGACGGGAGGGCGGGACCGGCGATCTGGGCGCGAGCGGATGCGGCCTGTTTTGCCAATCCGGACGCGGCGACGAAAGCTTCATGCGAATCCAAAAACTCCGACCAGTGCGGGCGATGGCCCGAAACGAGGGAGTTTACAGGGCAGGCGAAGACGGCGCCAGAGCGGCAGCGATGGCCGTGTTCCATCAAGCGGCGGTGAGGCGGGAGTGATGAACGGAGAGCCGGGAAATATTGCGCAACAAAGGCCCTGGCGGGGACGAAGGAAAAAAACGACGTGACGCACTCAGGCCTTACCGCGAACTCAGTGCACCCTCTCCCCTTGTGGGAGAGGGTGGCTCAATCTTGCGAAGCGAGATTGAGCCGGGTGAGGGGTTTCTCTCGACGAGCCGAGCACGCGGAGAGAGACCCCTCACCCGCCTCGCATCTAACGATGCTCGGCACCCTCTCCCACAAGGGGAGAGGGTGCACCTTTTCCTCGGTTGCCAGTCTGCAAACGATGTTCGATCTCAAATCTCGACAACACTTCACCGCACCGCTTTGCCGAGATCGGCGCGGCGCTCCATCGGCAGCACGATCACCTTGGCGCCGACGCTGACGCGGGAATAGAGATCGATCACGTCGGCATTGGTCAGGCGGATGCAGCCCGACGACACATGCGTGCCGATCGTCTCCGGCGCGTTGGTGCCGTGAATGCGATAGACCGTGCCGCCGAGATACATCGCGCGTGCGCCAAGCGGATTGCCGGGACCGCCCGCCATGTGGCGCGGCAGATAGGGCTGGCGCGCGATCATCTCCGGCGGCGGCGTCCAGTCCGGCCATTCGGCCTTCCTGGTCACCGACTGCACGCCGGACCAGGTGAAGCCGTCGCGGCCGACACCGATGCCGTAGCGCAGCGCCTGGCCGCCGCCAAGGATGTAGTAGAGATAGGTGTTCGGCGTATCGATGATGACGGTGCCGGGCGCCTCGCGCGAGGCGTAGTTCACCACCTGACGCCGCAGCCTGGCTGGTAGTTCGTAAGCCCCGCCATCCTCGGACGGCACTGCCGCCTGCGGCTCGGCCGGCTGATAGGGCAGCGCCTGATCAGGCTGATAGGAGGGCGCCGGCGGCAGCAGCAGGAACGGGAAGGGCAGCGGCGCCGGTGGTGCAGCCTTCGCCGGGTCGCTACCTGCAATCGCGCCGATCGCGAGCACTGCCACGAAGATGGAACGGCGGAAATACAAACGGAATGCGTCACGCTTGAGCATGGGTCGTCCCCCTGTCTGAGCCTCTCGGCAAGCGCGGGCGTTATTCGGCCTCGTCGCTCCCTGGAATGATTTTGGCGTGCTGATCGCGCCCTATGGGAGGACAACTAACGGACAAAGGTTTCTCGGCGTTTGCGCCGACCCGTGAAAACAGCGTCGTGCGCTTAAGGTTTGTTTCATGACGGTTTCGCGACAGAGATCTCACATCGCAGGGGACAGGGCGGCCAAAAAGAATCCTCGACAGTTCGATGACGTCACACGTTTGAAACATCATTGTCGGATTTTGCGGCCGTCAAGAATCGCAAGCCAACTTCCGGACCCGATCATGCGGATACTCATCGCGACCGACGCCTGGCACCCGCAGGTGAACGGCGTCGTCCGCACGCTGACCTCGCTGGCGCGCGCGGCTGCCACGCTCGGCACCGAAATCACCTTCCTGACGCCGGAGGGCTTTCCCTCGTTCCAGGTGCCGACCTATCCGGGCCTGCGGCTCGCGATTACCAATCGGCGCGAGATCGCGCGGCGGATCGAAGCGGCCGCGCCCGATGCAATCCACATCGCAACCGAAGGGACGGTCGGCTGGGCGGTGCGGCGCTACTGCCTGCGCCACAACCTCGCCTTCACCACCTCCTACACCACGCGCTTTCCCGAATATGTCTCGGTACGAACCGGCATTCCGGACGCGGTCGGCTATTGGGTGATGCGCCGCTTCCACGATGCGGCGGCGATGACCATGGTTGCCACCAACTCGCTGAAGCAGGACCTTAGCCGCCGCGGCTTCAAGCGGCTCGGCTTCTGGACCCGCGGCGTCGACACCAAGCTGTTCAATCCGGACGAGCCGGCCAAGCTCGATCTGCCGCGGCCGGTATTCCTCACTGTCGGCCGCGTTGCGGTCGAGAAGAATCTCGAAGCCTTCCTGTCGCTGGATCTTCCCGGCTCCAAGGTCGTGGTCGGCAACGGCCCGCAGAAGGCCGAGCTGGAGAAGCGCTTCCCGGACGCGCATTTTCTCGGCGAGAAGACCGGTAAAGACCTGACCGCGCATATGGCCGCCGCGGACGTGTTCGTGTTCCCGAGCCTCACCGACACATTCGGCGTCGTGCAGCTCGAGTCGCTTGCCTGCGGCACGCCGGTCGCGGCATTTCCGGTGACCGGGCCGCTCGACGTGATCGCGGACAATCCGATCGGCGCGATCGACAACGACCTTCGCGCCGCCTGCCTGCGTGCGCTGATGATGTCGCGCACGGCCTGCCGCAATTTCGCGCTCGACCGCTCCTGGGAGAACAGCGCACGCCAGTTCATCGGCAATCTTGCAGTGCTGCAGCCGAGCCGCGTGCAGCACGCGAGGCGCGCGGTCGCCGGACAGAGCCCGGCGCGCGGCTGACAGGAACTTTGCGTTCTCCGACCCATTCCAAAGCAGTGAGATGTGACGATGGCAGAAACCATGAAGCTGGACGGTGCAAGGGAGCTGGACTTCGACCGCCAGTCGGTCGAGCAGGCCTATGACCGCTGGGCGCCGATCTACGATCTCGTGTTCGGCGGGGTGTTCGAGAAGGGTCGTCAGGCCGCGATATCAGCCACCAACAAGATGGGCGGCCGCGTGCTCGAGGTCGGCGTCGGCACCGGCATCTCGCTGCCGCTCTATGCGCCCAATGTGCGCGTGTTCGGCACCGACATTTCCGAGGCGATGCTCGCCAAGGCCAAGCGCCGGGTCGCCGAGCAGCGGCTGAAGAACATCGAGGGCCTCGCGGTGATGGACGCCGAGAAGCTCGAATTCGCCGACAACTCCTTTGACGTCGTGATGGCGCAATATGTCGTCACCGCCGTCCCGAATCCGGAGGCTGCGCTCGACGAGTTCGCCCGCGTGCTGCGTCCGGGTGGTGAGCTGGTCATTCTGACCCGCGTCAGCGCCGACGAGGGCCTGCGCCGCGTCATCGAGCAGGCGCTGCAGCCGGTCGTGCGCAGGCTCGGCTTCCGCACCGCCGAGTTTGCCTGGTCGCGCTACATGAAATGGCTCGCCGGCGCCCGCAACATGGAGCTTGCCGAGCGCCGCCTGATACCGCCGCTCGGCCATTTCTCGCTGGTGCGCTTCCGCAAGATTGGGCTCGCTGCCGCCGCCTGAACGGAGCGGGGGGCCCCCGGGGAGGGGCTCCCATCGCGCCATCCCGCGTTCTTGCATCCAGTGATGTGACATTATGATGATGTCACATCAGTTACATCGAATCCCTGTAGACGCCTTGCAACTCATCACTAGGGGTAAGCAATGATCAAGAACTTCCTGGAGCAGCTGCGGATTCAGCGCTGGGATGACCACCGCTATTATCACCACAGCCGCATCAATCAGAGCCTGCATTTCGTCAGCGCGATCAGCTTCATGATCGCCTATGTGATGATGTTCATCGATCCCTTGATGTCGGCGCTGATCGGCTGGCTGGTCTCGATGACCTCGCGCCAGGCCGGCCACTTCTTCTTCGAGCCGAAGGGCTACGACCACGTCAACCAGGCGACCCACGAGCACAAGGAAGAGATCAAGGTCGGCTACAATCTGCAGCGCAAGGTCGTGCTGATGTCGATCTGGGCGGTGGCGCCACTGGTGCTCTATGCCGAGCCCACCTTCTTCGGCCTGATGGCGCCCTGGGTCACCCCGATGGACTTCCTGCGCGGCGTCGCCAAGCTGTGGCTCGTGATCGGCATCGGCGGCCTGTTGTTCCGCACCGTGCACCTGTTCTTCATCCGCGATGTCGAGACCGGCCTCGTCTGGATGACCAAGATCATCACCGACCCGTTCAACGACTTCATGCTCTACCGTAGCGCGCCGCTGGCGCTGCTGCGCGGCGAGCTGATCGATCCCGGCCTGCATCTGTTCGAGGAGCATGGCCTGGAGGAGCAGCACGCCTGAGCGATCTGAAGCTTTGGATCAACGCGATGCCCGGGCCGGTCCCGGGCATTGATGTTTCTGGGCTAGAGTCGGAGTAGCCGCAGTCCTGTTGGCATCGGAGGTCGGCTCCCTCTCCCGCTTGCGGGGGAGGGTTGGGGAGGGGGCGCCGCTTGCGAGACAGTCATGGTCGCAAAGAAACCCCCACCCGCCGCGCTCTTCGAGCGCGTCGACCTCCCCCGCAAGCGGGAGAGGTGGACCGAGATCGCCGCTCTAGCAAAGCCTTCAAATACAAATGGCCGGAACGAGCCCGGCCATGAGAACGAAGATGGAAACTACCGAAGCAACCTCACGCGCGCCCAAAGGCGTGCCCCACCATCTCTTTCAGGATCTTCCGCTTGATCGCCTTGTTGGTGAGCGAGCCGTCGTTCCACCACCACCCGTCCTGCTTCATCTTCTCGGCCGCCGCGACGAAGCGGTTGGAAACCTCGGCGAAATCGGCATCGGTGTAGTTCAGGCTGAAGATGAAGCGTCCGGTGCCGACCCAGCTGAGCGCCAGCCCCTCGGCGCGCAGGTAATATTGCAGCATCCAGTTGTAGCGCGACGGCGTTTCGTATTCGACCATCCAGATCGATTGCAGGTTCGAAACCCGCACCGGCAGCTCCTTTGCTGCGAGCGCGTCGTTGAGCTGCCTGGCGCGGCCATTCCAGGTCTCGTCGAGGCCGTTATAGATCGCCGAGAAGTTCGGGCTCTTGAGGCGGCTCAGGAATTCGTCCATCGCCGTCATGACATAGGGGTGGGAGTTGAAGGTGCCGCGGGCAAAGCAGATGTCGGCGGGGCGCTCGTCGTTGAAGCGGCGCATGAACCTGGCTTTGCCGCAGACCACGCCGATCGGCAGGCCGCCGCCGAGGCTCTTGCCGTAGGTCACCATGTCGGCCTTGACGCCGAAATATTCCTGGGCGCCGCCCGGCGCGAGCCGGAAGCCGAGGAACACCTCGTCGAACAGGAGCACGATACCGCGCTCTGTGCAGACCTCGCGCAGTTTTCTCAGCCATTCGGTGTAGGCGGCGCGGTCGTATCTGCCCTTGCGCGAGGAGTCGACGAGGGCGGAATCGCCGGGCGCGTTGCTGTTCGGATGCAGGGCCTGCAGCGGGTTGACCAGCACGCAGGCGATGTCGCGGCGGGTGCGCAGCACATGCAGCGTCCGTTCCGACATCTCGGCCAGCGTGTAGGTCTCATGTGGAGCGATGGGATTGCCGACGCCGGGCTGCACGTCGCCCCACCAGCCGTGATAGCTGCCGGCAAAGCGCACCAGATGGGTCTTGCCGGTGTGATAGCGGGCCAGCCGCACCGCCTGCATCACGGCCTCGGTGCCGGACATGTGGAACGAGACCTCGTCCATGCCCGAGAGCTCGGTCAGGCGCTTCACGTTATCGGCAACGACGGGATGGTAGAAGCCGAGCACGGGGCCGAGCGTCTGCGCCCGTCTGTCGGCGCCGGCGATGCACTCCTTGTAGAAATCGTAGCCGAAGATGTTGACGCCGTAGGACCCGGCAAGATCATAGAAGGTGTTGCCGTCGAGGTCGGTGAGCGTCACGCCCGAGGAGGCCTGCATGAAGGAGCCGGCGCCGAGATGTTCCTTGACCAGCCGGCTATACTGGAACGGCACCCGGTAGCTTTGCGTGAACTGCAGGTCGGAGATGCCGCTGGCTGCTTCCGCCGTGGCCGCGCGGCTCTTGGCAAAGCGCTGCTGATAAAGCGCGGACAGGCGGAAGAATCCGTCCTGCCGCCTGGTCGCGACGTCCGCCGGCGCACCGTCGGAGCTGAAGAAGTTGTTGATGTCGAACTCATAGCGCGGGATCAGCTTGCTGATCCGGCGGGACATCTTGGAATGGCCGGCGAGCGAGCGGTGCTTGGCACGCGACAGTTCGATGCGGGCCTTGACCTTCGGGGCGACGGCGGCTGTGACGGCAACGGCGCCGGCCAGCGAGAGATAAGGAATCGAGCTATCCATCATGTCCACAAGCGCTAACCACTCCTGCTGACAGATTCATGACAGTCAAAAGCCTGATCTCCTCCTTAACCCAACAAGAAGACCTGAACTTCCTGCTCACCAACCGCATCCCGCGCGCCGCCGTGACCCGTTTCATGGGCTGGTTCAGCAAGATCGAGAACCCCCTGGTACGGGACCTCTCGATTCTGTGCTGGAAGCTGTTCTCCGACCTCGATTTGTCCGAGGCCAAGGAGACCAATTTCAAGAACCTGCACGACTGCTTCACGCGCGAGCTGAAACCAGGGCTGCGACCATTCGATCCCGATCCTGCGATCGTCACCAGCCCGTCGGACGGCATCATTGGCGCGCACGGCACGATCAGGGACGGCGAGCTCTACCAGATCAAGGGCGCACCCTATTCGCTGCGCGATCTGGTCGTCGATCCCGCTGTGGTCGAGACTCATCGCAACGGGCGCTTCGTCACCTTGCGGCTGACGTCGAGCATGTATCACCGCTTCCATGCGCCGGCGGACCTGACCATGGAGCAGGTCAGCCTGATCCATGGCGACACCTGGAACGTCAACCCGATCGCGCTGAAGCGGGTCGAGCGCCTGTTCTGCAAGAACGAGCGCGCCGTGATCCGCACGCATCTGGCGAGCGGCGAGCCGTTCACCATCGTGCCGGTCGCGGCGATCCTGGTCGCCAGCGTGCGGCTGCATGCGCTGGATCGCGTGCTGGACGCCCGGACCGAGCGCCCGCTGGTGTTCCCGTGTTCGGCCAGCGCACGCAAGGGCGAGGAACTCGGCTGGTTCGAGCACGGCTCGACCATCATCATGCTGGCACCGGGCGATTTCGAGTTCTGCGACAACGTCCAAGAGGGCGCACGCATTCGCGCCGGCGAGCAACTGTGGCGTAAGCGCGTCGCCTGAAGATGAATGCACGGCAGATGAACGGCGAAATCTCGATTTCGCCGTGTCGCGTCGCTATATCCGGCGAATCGAATCGCAAGCCGAGGCCAAGGACCGGGAGACGCGATGGCGAGAGAGCAGATCATGGCGGCAGGTGGGATCGTGCTGCGGCGGGAGCAGCCGCCGCGGGTTGCCGTGGTGCGTCTGCGCAAGCGCGACGAATGGGTGCTCCCGAAGGGCAAGCTCGATGACGGCGAGACGCCGCGCGATGCCGCCAAGCGCGAGGTGGTGGAGGAGACCGGGCACAATGTCACCGTGCACGAGTTTCTCGGCACATTGGTGGTCGATACCGGCACCCGCGCGAAGATCGTGCATTATTGGCGGATGGAGGCGAGCGGCGAGGCGACGCGCCCGCTGATGGACGACATCCGCGCTGTCGACTGGCTGCCGCTGGACGAGGCGGTGGAGCGGCTGTCGCGCAGCCACGAGAAGACGTTTCTGGAAAATGTCGGGCCCTATGCGCTGGCCGGGCTGATCCGACGCACCAAGGCCAAGCCCGAGGAGGAGGAGAAGGCGGCGGAGGCCAAGACCGCAGCTAAGCCCGCCGCGAAGTCGACGGCCGCAGGCAGGGCGGCGACAGCGAAGGTTGCAGCCGCCAAGCCGGCGACGGCGCGCAAGCGGCGCACGCCAGCGATTGAGCCTGCCGAGCTTGTGCCGCCGGAGCCGATGCCGCTGCCCGCCGAGATGGCGCCGGCCGAGGCGACAGCGATGGAGAGCGCGTCAATCGTGACCGAGACAATTCCGGAGGCGCGGCCGATCGAGGCGGCCAGTGCTCCGGACCACGTCGTCACGGCCGAAGCGTCGAAATATGCTCCAGCTGCACCTTGGGACGAGCCTGTTGCGCCCGAGGCAGAGCCGGCCGCGGTGGAAAGCGAGCCTCCGAAAGCCGAGACGATCGAAGCCGGTGCGCCGGCGGATGGTGCGCCGGGCGAGACGACGGATGTCGAGCGCGTGCAGGCTGTGGCCGCGAAGATCAAGTCGATGACCACGGAAGTGGCGTCGCGGATCGCACAGGCCAGGGATGACGACGAGGAGCAGGACGAGCCGCTGCAGCATGTGGCGGTCGCGCCTGGCGCTGCCGCGGAGCCTGATGCATCCGCGCTGGTCCCATCCGAGGTGCAGCACGCGGCCGAGCCGCAGGGCAGCATCAGCGAGGCTGCCCATCAGACCGAGCCGCAGCGGCGCACCTTGGCCCAGAAGGTGCGCGGCTGGTTCGGCCGGGCGGCGTGAGCGGCATGAGAACGTGACGAGAGTTGGCTGATCTCGATAGAGGAGGGCGCTCTCTCTCGCACGCCCTTGCGCACTGGAATGAGGCAGTGCGCGCCTTCGGCGTTCGGTGCAACCTCGCCCCGCTCTTGTCCGCCGTAGGGCGAAGGCGGATGCGGGGAGAGGTCGGATGGTATCGAAAGATGCCATCCGGGTGAGGGGGCACAGGTCTGACAACTCGCACCGATCGGGCATCTGCCCCTCACCCCACCTCGTCTGCGCGATAGTTTCTGCTCAAGGCCCAGGCCTGAACATTTGTGCGTCCGGGACACGGACAGCTTAAGGTGCTGACGGCGTCTTAATTCGGTCACGAACCGCCGTGCCCCAATGTCGCAGCCGAGCGCCGCGCTAGGTGGCATCAGCCCTGAAGACTTTCCTCCGAGCAGTCGCATTTTCCGCAACGCACGATCGTGAGCCGGCAGAGCCGCAACGCGAAGAACTTTTGCCGGCGTTATGGGTTAGCGTGAGCCGTTCCCTGTTCCGCGGCGGCCGCGTCGTGCCTGGCGAGGTGCGATCGGGCTGCCGCCGTTTCCGGAGAGATTGCATGAGCTCGCCTCCGTCCACCCAATCCGGCCTGCAGCCCACCGCGACACCCAAGCCCATCTCGATTACGCTCACGATCAACGGCAAGGCACGCACGCTCGATGTCGCCCCCTGGACCACGCTGCTCGATCTGCTGCGCGATCGCCTCGACCTCACCGGCAGCAAGAAGGGCTGCGATCATGGCCAGTGCGGCGCCTGCACCGTGCTGCTGGACGGACGTCGCGTCGTCTCCTGTTTGACGCTGGCAGTGACCAAGGACGGCGCCGAGATCACAACCATCGAGGGGCTGGCGAAGGATAGTGAGCTGCATCCGCTGCAGCGGGCCTTCATCGATCACGACGCCTTCCAGTGCGGCTACTGCACGCCGGGCCAGATCTGCTCGGCGGCCGGCCTGATCGCGGAGGGCAGGGCGAGGACGGTCGACGACATTCGCGAATTGATGAGCGGCAATATCTGCCGCTGCGGCGCCTATCCCAATATCGTCGCCGCAATCGAGCAGGCGATGGCTGCGATGGGAGGCCGCTCATGAACAATTTCGAATATGCGCGCGCCAGCGACGTCGCTGATGCAATCAAGCTGAAGGCCGCCGACTCCGCGGCAAAGTTCATCGCCGGCGGCACCAATCTGGTCGACCTGATGAAGTATGAAGTCGAGCGGCCGGCGCGGCTGATCGATATCAGCCGCCTGCCGCTCCGATCGGTCGAAGAGACCGATAATGGGGGTTTGAGGATTGGCGCGCTGGTGCCGAACAGCGATCTTGCCTATCACCCGCTGATCGAGCGCAGCTATCCGCTGCTATCGAGCGCGATCCTGGCCGGCGCGTCGGCGCAACTGCGCAACATGGCCTCGACCGGCGGCAATCTGATGCAGCGGACGCGCTGCGCGTATTTCTACGACGTCGCGACGCCGTGCAACAAGCGCGCGCCGGGCTCCGGCTGCTCGGCGATCGCGGGCCTCAACCGCGGCCATGCCATTCTCGGCACCAGCGAAGCCTGCATTGCCACCCATCCGTCTGACATGGCCGTGGCGCTCGCGGCGCTCGATGCCACCGTGCATGTTGCAGGTCCCGGCGGGACGCGCAGCATCGCGTTGATCGATTTCCATCGACTGCCCGGCGACACGCCCGAGCTCGACAACAATCTGCGCGCTGACGAGATCATCACGGCGATCGAATTGCCGCCGCAGGGATTTGCGACACATTACAGTTATTTGAAGATCCGCGACCGGCTGTCCTATGCGTTCGCGCTGGTCTCCGTCGCGGCCGCGCTGGAGATCGAGAACGGCCGCATCAGGGTGGCGCGGCTGGCGCTCGGCGGCGTCGCGCACAAGCCCTGGCGCGACATCGCCGTGGAGGCGCTGTTGCGAGGGGAAGCGCCGAGCCGCGATCTGTTTGGCGCAGCCGCCGATGCGCTGCTGAAGGACGCGAAGGGCTTTGCGCACAACACGTTCAAGATCAGCCTGGCGCGCCGCGCCATCGTTCGCACCCTGACGCAGGCTGCGAATGCCACCCCGCAGATTCAATCGGTCAAGAAGGTGAGGTGATATCATGCCTGCTACGATCGGCACTCCCACCTCCCGCGTCGATGGCCGCGCCAAGGTCACTGGCGCTGCCAAATACGCCGCCGAATTTACCGCGCCCGATCTCGCCTATGGCGTGGTGGTCAACTCGACCATCCCAAGGGGGCGCATCGTCGGCATCGACACCAGCCGGGCGCTGGCAGTTGCCGGCGTCATCGACGTTCTCACCCACAAGAACCGGGTGAAGATGGCTGATAAGGACGATGACTACCGCGACGACGTGGCGCCGGAGAACGGCACGCCGTTCCGTCCGCTCTATGATGACAGGGTGCATTTCAACTTTCAGCCGGTCGCGCTCGTCGTCGCCGAGGACGAGGATACGGCGCGCTTTGCCGCGACCTTGGTCGACATCAACTATCAAGCCGAGAGCTTCGCGACCGACCTTCAGGCCCATCGTGAGGAAGCGATCAAGGTCGACAAGCCGGTGAAGCCGCGGGGCGATGCCGTCAAGGCGCTCGCGGGCGCGCCTGTGCGCCACGACGCCGAATACGTCGTCCCGGCCGAGTACCACAATCCGATGGAGCTGTTTGCCGCCACTGCGGTCTGGCGTCCGGGCGGCAAGCTCACAGTGTACAACAAGACGCAAGGCGTGCAGAACGTGCAGCGCTATGTCTGCAGTGTGTTCAAGCTGAAGCCCGAGGACGTGCAGGTGATATCGCCTTATGTCGGCGGCGCGTTCGGCTCCGGGCTGCGGCCGCAATATGAGGTCGCGCTGGCAGCGATGGCTGCGCTGAAGCTGCAGCGCTCGGTGCGCGTGGTGCTCACCCGCGCGCAGATGTATGGCCTCTGCTATCGCCCGGCGACGATCGAACGGCTGGCGCTCGGCGCGAGCCATGATGGCGCTCTGGCGGCGCTGACGCATGAGGCGATCGCGATGACCTCGCGGCACGAGGCTTTCTCGCGCAATGACATCGGCTGGGGCGATGTGCTCTACCGCTCCGAGACCTCGCGGGCGACGCATCGCCTGGCCAAGCTCGACGTGCCGACGCCGGGCGACATGCGCGCGCCAGGCGCGGCCAGTGGCGTCTATGCCCTGGAATGCGCGATGGACGAGCTGGCCGTGGCCTTGAAGATGGATCCGGTCGAGCTGCGGCTGCGCTGCTATTCCGATCAGGATCAGGACAGTGGGTTGCCGTTCAGCAGCAAGCAGCTCAAGGAATGCTATCGGCAGGCGGCCAACGCGTTCGGTTGGACCAAGCGGAGCGCAGAGCCACGCTCGATGCGCGACGGCAGCGAGCTGGTCGGCTGGGGCATGGCGAGCGGCGTCTGGGAGGCGCTGCAGATGCCGTTCGCAAGCCGTATCGTGATGACGGCTAATGGCCATGTGGAGGTGTCGTCGGCAGCCTCGGATATCGGTACCGGCACCTACACCATCGTGGCGCAGGTCGCCGCCGACATGCTTGGCGTGCCGCTCGAGAACGTCACCGTGAAGCTCGGCGACTCCACGCTGCCGCAGGCGCAGGTCGAAGGCGGATCATGGACCGCAGCCTCCATCTCGCATGCGATCGTCAATGCCGCCGACGACATCCGTGCGCAGCTGCTCTTGATCGCGCTCGGCATGCCGGACTCGCCGCTGAAGGACCTCAAGCCCGACGAGGTGACGCTCGTGGACGGCGCCATCACCGCAATTGCCGGTCCCAGCCGTAAGGTCGCGATATCGGACGTGATGCGCCATGGCGGGCTGGAGCGGATCGAGAAGGAGCGTGGCTCCGATTTCGAGAACGACGACAAGCATGCCCACAACACGCATTCAGCCGTCTTCGCCGAAGTGAAGATCGATGAGGAGCTCGGCATCATCCGCGTGACGCGCGTCGTCAATGCCGTGGCGGCCGGGCGCATCATCAACACCAAGACCGCGGCGAGCCAGATCATGGGCGGCGTGGTCTGGGGCATCGGCATGGCCTTGCATGAGGAAGCGCAGATCGATCACCGGTTCGGCCGCATCATGAACGCCAACATCGCCGAATATCATGTGCCGGTGAATGCGGACGTGCACGACATCCAGGTGATCTTCGTCGAGGAGCCGGATGCCATCATCAACAGGATGGGCATCAAGGGCGTCGGCGAGATCGGCATCGTCGGCGTCGCCGCCGCGATCGCCAATGCCGTCTATCACGCGACGGGCAGGCGCGTGCGCGACCTGCCGATCACGCTGGACAAGGTGATGTTGTAGGTATGACTGGCGGTGCGCTGAGGCCGCTGCTAAAGCAACGCTGCGGCATATACGGCCGGGCGCATCATCATCGGTGTCGTCCCGGCGAAGGCCGGGACCCGTAACCACGCCATCCGCGAGTGCCCATGCTGTACGATCTGGCTGCCGTTGCTGCCGCGGTCAGCATCGCCTTCAGCAATCTGATCGCGCCGCCGGCCATCCGCCATCTCGGACCCGTCGTCTTCAATTGCTGGCGGCTTGCGGCCGCGCTCATGGCTCTGCTCGGTATCGTCGCGGCCCGTGGCGCCTGGAGCCGGCCTGCGTCGGGACAATTGCTCGCGCTCGCCATCTCCAGTCTCCTCGGCATCGTCACCGCCGATTCCTGCTTTTATGCCGCGATGGCGCGGCTCGGGCCGCGGCGGACCTCGGTGATCTATACGACTTGGGCGGCGTTCGCCGCGCTGCTCGGCTACCTCATCCTTGGCGAGACCTTATCGCCGCTGAAAGTCGCAGGCATCGGATGCGTCATTGCCGGCGTCTGGCTCGCCATCCTGTTCCGGGGCGGCAAGTCGAGCCAGGAAGAGCCGCACGGCTCGCTGCCAGTGGGCATAGTCTTCGGCCTGCTCAGTGCACTCTGTGCGGCAGGCGCGGTGCTGATCGCGCGCCCGGTGATGGCGCAGGGTATCGATCCCTTGATGGCGACGGTCGTCCGCGCTGCCGTTGCATTGCCGGGCCTGGGGCTGCTCTCACGTCTGCCGGGCTTCCAAGAGCCTATTCCAGTGACCAAGACGATCGCGCTGCGCTCGGCGGCGAGCGGACTGCTCGGCATGGGTGCGGGCATGACGCTGGTGCTGTTCGCGCTTTCCGGGCAGGCGGTCGGCATCGTCTCGGCGCTGTCGTCGATCACGCCGGTCGCCATCCTGCCGCTGCTGTGGGTGACAACGGGCGTGCGGCCATCGCCGGTCGCGTGGCTCGGTGCGGTGTGCGCCGTGATCGGCGCGGCCGCAATCGCCAGTGGGTACTGATTGCCGATCACTGACGATCCCGTCGCCGGTCTCTTGGGGCGATAGGACGCCCGCGCGGCCGCAGCATCGGCCGTGCCGTGCCACCTGGCCGCTGCAACTGCGGCCGCGCTCGTTGCACATCGCTCGGCTGCGCGTGGGTCGGCGGCTGTTGTGGCCGTGCGCCGGGTTGCTGCGGAGCATGCGGCTGCATGCCGGGCTGCTGAGGTGAGCGCGGCGCGGGCTGCGCCTGGCCTTGACGCAGGCCTTCACGTTGACCCCTGCGATCGGGCGTCGTCGTCGCCGGCGGCTGCTGACGCGGCCGGTTGTTGTTCAGGCGGTTGTTGTTCTGTCCCGGCGCGGCGTTCGGCCGCTGCGGCGCCGGTGGATTGCCGCGGTTCGGCGCAAGTCCCGGATTGGCGCGGCGGATCGCACGCTGCTCGCTGACGATCTGCCGCCCGAGGGTCTGCGCGCTGTGAACCTGGCGCACAAAACCCTGGTCGCGCTGCAGCTCGCGCGGTGCGATCACAAGCGGCACCGCGGCAAAGCGCATGGCGCCGCCGCCGGCTGGGCCGCCGCGGATCGAGAACCCGCTGGCGCCGCGCGTCAGCGCGCCGAGCGAAGCGCCGTGGCGATCATTGACCTCAATCCGCCCGACATGTCCGTCATCATCCGGATAGAGCTTGATCGCGACGTTGCCGGCAGACGCGCGCGCCGACGAGACGTTGTCCGGCACCTCGACGAGGCCGGTGGTGCCGCGAATGCCGAGCGTTGCGGTTGGCGTGTCGATCTTCATGTCGCCGGTCTTGGCCACCGATGCGGCGACAAAGGCCACCGTGCCGCGGCCGATGTTGAAGGTGGCGGCATTCTGCTTGCCGCCGTCCTCATAGACGTAGTTGTCGATCGCGATCTTCGCGTTCGCCGAGAGGCGAAAGGTGGTGCCGTCGTCGAAGGTGATGCCGAGCGAGGAATCCGCCGCGGTCTGCACGATGTCGTTGAGGAAGATGTCGTCGCGCAGCCTCAAGGGCAGCGAGTTCTTGTTGCGGACCACGGTAACGGTGCCGGTCAGCGCGGCCACGTTGCCGATCGGCTCGGCCGAGGCGGGCATGGCTGCGGTGTCGGCGGCCGCAGCTGCCGCGGGCGCGGGCGCCTGGGCCAGGGCAGGCGCGCCGATGGCGATCGCCGCGACGACTGAGAACGCCAGCGCAAGCCGATGCAATGTCACGATCAAGGATTCCGCGGGGACCGGATGATGGGAGCGAGCGCGGCGATTTCAACCGCCGGGGGCTGAATGGCGGATGAATATCGATCGCCAGCAGATCGCGACGAGCTCCAAGGCGAGCGCGCGCTCCGTGAGGCGGATCACAGCCGCGTGGCCCTGCGTGGCGAGACCGGTGTGAGGCGACGTCATTGACAAGTCCTTAAGCAAATTACCGCAAGTCTAAGCGCATGACGCGCGGAGTTCGTTTGTATCTCGTCGGCTCCATCGTCCTTGTTTCGCTTGCGGGGTGTGGTCGTGGATTTTTCCAGGAGCGCGAACCGTGGCGGACCGAGGCCGAGATCGCCTGCCTGAAATCGGGGGCGGTGAAGGAGAGCGCCGAGATCGTGCGCATCGACCCGATCTCCGGGCCCGGAATGTGCGGCGCGGACTTTCCGCTCAAGGTGTCCGCGCTCGGCGAGGGTATGGGCTCCTACGGCTTCGCCGATGAGGACCTGCATCCGCCGGCACCGATCGGCAACCAGCCGCGCTGGCCGATCAACCAGCCACCGCCACCGCGCACCTCGCCGGCATCGGCCTATCCGCAATCCCAGCCTTATCCGCGCAGCGCCTATCCGCCGCAAACCTATCCCGATGCGCGCAGTGGCGGCTATGCCGCGCCTTCGGGTGCGCCGCTGTCGCTCAATGCGCCAAGTCTTAATTCATCAAGCCTTGATTCATCAAGCGCGCAGCCGGGCGAGGATGACCTCAGCCTGCCGCCGGAAGGCGCGCCGGGCACTGGCTATCCCGCGCAGGGATACCCGCAGCAGGCCAATCCGCAGCGGCCTTATCAGCAGCAGACCTATACACCTCCGCCGCTCGGACCGGCGCGCGGTGATCCGATCGCGGCCGTCGGTCCGGTCGCGGTGAAGCCGGCGGCAACCTTGGCCTGTCCGATCGTGTCCGCGCTCGATCGCTGGCTTGCCGAAGCCGTGCAGCCGGCGGCGATGCGCTGGTTCGGCAATCGCGTCGTCGAGATCAAGCAGATCTCGGCCTATTCCTGCCGCGGCATGAATGGCAATCCGAGTGCACACATTTCCGAGCACGCCTTCGGCAACGCCCTCGACATCGCCGCCTTCACGCTCGCCGACGGCCGCCGCATCACCGTCAAGGAGGGCTGGCATGGCCTGCCTGAGGAGCAGGGTTTTCTGCGCGACATCCAGGGCGCGGCCTGCCGGACATTCAACACCGTGCTGGCCCCAGGATCCAACGTCTATCACTACGATCACATTCACGTCGACCTGATGCGCCGCGCCCGGCGTCCGGTGATCTGCGAGCCGGCCGCGGTGTCCGGCGAGGTGGTCGCCCAGCGCGCGCAGCAGCGCCGCTATGGCTACGGGGTGCGTGAGCCGGATGTCACAAGCTCGATTTCGAGCCGCAAGGAAGCGCGCGGCAGGCGCGGCAAGATCGACGAGGACGACATCGAGGACGAGTGACGCAAGCCGGGTCACTTGGTCATCTTCGCCTTGCTTCTTGCCCCTTTTCGCACTCCTGCGGTGATGGGCTACCGAGTGTGGACCATCGCAATCGGCCGGCCGCTCGCATCATCCACACTATCCACCGTCGCGGCACGGCGGTCATTGGCGCTGCCGCTGCGCTATCTTCTTGTTCTCAGGCCCTTGTCTGGGCCGCACTGCGCCGTGGTTGACGCTGCGTTTACCAGTCTGCCGCTCAGCCATTGGCCGACGCTAGACCTGCCACACTCGGCAGGAACAACGCGCGCGGGGTTCGGGTTGCCGCACGCATTTTGCCGTCGGCTCGGGAGAGGGTTCACATGTCCGCGTATCGCATCAAGAAGCTCGGCGCGCATGTCGTGGTGGGCACCGAGGACGAGCCGGTCTTGATCTGCGCCAATCTCGATGTCGCACGCCGCGCGGTGGCGGACGCCGAATGCGCGCCGACGATTCCAACCTGGCAACTGCTCTCGGAGCGCGCGGCGCGGATCGGGGAGGAAGCCGATGCCGCGGCGCTGGCCGCCGATATGGCTGCGATGATCCGCGATCCGGCTGCGCAGGATCGTAGTGACGACGATCTCGCGTGATATGATCGGCGGACGCAACACGCCGCGCGAGGAGAATGCATATGGAGCGCCTGACGATCACGATCGATGACGATTTGCTCGGTGAGGTCGATGCCTTCATCGCGCAGCGCGGCTATGCCAACCGCTCGGAAGCGTTTCGCGACCTGGTGCGCTCGGGCCTCGAGCAGGCGAATAGCGAGACGGTTACGGGCCGCAACTGCATCGCCACGTTGAGCTATGTCTATGATCACGCCGCGCGCGACCTGCCGAAGCGGCTGACGCAAGAGGCGCACGAGCATAGCGATCTCGCCCAGGCCACGCTCCACGTGCATATCGATCACGGGAGCTGCCTCGAGGTCACCGTGCTGAAGGGCGCGCGCACCGCGGTGAAGGCGTTTTCCGATCACGTCATCGCCGAGCGCGGCGTGCGCCACGGACAGCTCGTGATGATGCCGATCGAGCTGCCGCATGGGCATGCGCCTGGTCATGGTCACGCGCATTCCACTACCGCGACCGGCAGCAAGAAGGGATCACGCGGCTGATCGAGTTGCACGCCCTTCCCGGTCCTGCCGGCAATGCCGCCCGTTACCGCATGGGTCGTGCTGACCGGGTACTCGGCGAAGCCCGCGAAGCGATCATGGAACCGAAGCCGTACTGCTTTGTAGTTAGAGACAGAGAAAGGGCGTTGGTGCCTGCGTGCGATGCCGCAAGACGAGGAATATCGTTTCTCAAGGCTTGCAAGGGAGACGTCGACCCAGGTCGGTCGTCCCTGGGCATTCGCATTGGCTGCCGGGTTCGTGCTGCTCTGGCTCGTCTCTGGCCCGATCTTCCGCTTTTCCGATACCTGGCAGCTGGTGATGAACACCGTCAGCAGCATCGTCACTTTCCTGATGGTGTTTCTTATCCAGAACGCTCAGAACCGGGACAGTACAGCGCTGCAGCTGAAGCTCGATGAGCTGATCAAGGCGACCAATTCGCGAAAGGACGTGATCGGGATCGAGGACAAGCCGCAGCCTGAGCTGGACTCGAAGAAGGAGCGTGAGAGCAGTAGCGGATGATGCAACGCAGGGCACGTCTTGCGAACGATGGATTTGCAATTCTAGCGCGCTTTCCCTATGTGGATTGTGCGTGGCGCGGGAAGCGATGAGCTCGGGCCTGTACTCACTAGGCTGCCGACCGATTGATGTTCGCCTAACCTCAACAACGGTCGTTCGACTGCTCCAAAACGAGGTAAGGAAACAGTCATTCCGCGCCCGTCAACGCGTCGCGAATGGCGACCCGCTCGCCGCCCGGCTTTTTGACATAGAGGTGCTGTTCCAGCACATTCCGCATGTTCTCGAAAATTGCATAGAGATCATCGCAATAGACCGACGGGTTGTCGTAACCGTTGGTCTTCGAAAAGCGATGCGGAAGGTAGCCGCCGCCGCAGGTGTTCATGAACTTGCATCTTTGACATTTGGCGGCGAGGTTGATCGAGGCGTCGCGCGCGGCTTTCCAGCGCGGCTCGCTACGGACCTCATCGAGCGAGTGGTCGAAAATGTTGAATGTCGTCCGCGTGAAGCCGTCACCCGCGATCCTGAGCACGTCATGCGCCTCAACCGAGCCGTCGGTCATCACGGTGCACAGCTCGATTGGATTGTAGCCGACACCCTCGGTCGGTGAGTTGTTGCCGAGAAGCGCGGTGACCATGTCGGTGATGATGCGAATGTTCACGGCCGGCCGGCTGCGGTTTGCCTCGAACCAGAGGTCGAACAGACCGTTGTAGAAGCTGGCGATCGCGGGCGGCTTCTCGTCGACGGTCGCGTCCGGGATCATGATGTCGTAATGGGTGATACCGCAATCGGCGAAGAAGTCGACATAATCACGCGGCGGGTAAGCCGGATTGCAGACGGCCAGCGCACTGACGTGCACGTCGCGCGACACCAGCAAGCGCGCCGCGCGCGCCACAGCTTCATGGGTGCCGCCACCTTGAAACGTCTTTCGGTGCAGGTCGTGGATATGCGCGGGACCGTCGAGGCTGATCGCCACCGAAATACGGTGCGCCTCGAAACAGTCCAACCACCGATCGTCGATCAGGACGCCATTGGTCGTGACGGCGATCGGGATGATACAGCCCGTTCGTGCGGTGATGGCGGCGCAGGCTTCGGCAAAATGGTTGAAGTTGTCGACGCCCCAGAGTAGCGGCTCGCCACCATGCAGGACGATAGGCAAATCAGGCAGACGATAATCGGAAACGTGTTCTTCAATGCGCGACAACAGCTGGTGCAGCACCTCGGCGCTCATCAGCTTTGGCTTGTCGTAGACTGCGGCGTCGCGAAACCAGTAGCAGTAGGAGCAGTCGATATTGCAGCGCGTGGCAACTTTGACCAACAGCTGCGCGATCGGTTGGCTTACGAAGTCGACAGCCTCTGGCGCGTCAGCCGACATGCGGGACACCGAACCAAGATGCAGGGCCTCAACAATCAGCTAATAACCGCGGGCAAACCCTCGGCGGAATCCACCATACGGCGCGGCAGCACCTCGACGAAAAGCGCCATGATAAGGCGCGCCGCGAACGAAACCGCGCCTGAAATAGGCCTCCGTCACCAGCGGCTCGTCCGACAGGAAGTCTTCGGAAGCGGCCATGCCCGAGGAGTCTTGATCGGACAAGCTGCTCTTGTTCGAGCTCTGATCGCGCATGTCGGGCAGCAACGCGTCGATACCCGGATGATCGCTCTGAATTGTTGCCCCTGGCCCATGCAATTGGAGCAGGCCGGCAAAAATCTTCAGCGTCAGAATAGACATCGCTCTATTCCTTCTTCTCGCGGAGGATAGCCCAATACGAATACAATGGCTTGATCGGGTCGGCAATGCGATGACCGCGGAATAACGCCCGATTGGGTTAGTGTTACTGACATGCTGTCGGGTCGGGGTGCTCCGAATGGCCATGCGGTCGGTCGCGCCGGGTTCAATCGGCAACGCAAAGCCGCTTCGTGGCTTGGCATTGACGATTGCACCGGAATGACGGTGAAAGAGGCTGCTCAGCTCTTCACTGACGCGGTAGGATCATTCACTCCGGAGAGGGGAGCGGCAGAGGTGCCGCGGCCTTCCTGGTCTGGATCGCGATGTTGCTCCTGACTTCGCGCACGATCGGCAGGGTCAGCAGTCGTTCGACCAGAAATCGTTGGTATCGCTCGAGATCGGCGACGACGACTTCGAGCAGATAGTCGGCCTCGCCGGATATCAAGTGACAGGCAAGGACCTCAGGCATCGCACAGACCGCGTCTTCGAACGTCAGAGCACGATCGTTCGCATGCGCCTCTATCTTGACTGCAAGAAAGACAGAAAAGCCGAGCCCGACACGGTCACGGCTGAGTACGGCGCGATAACCCTCGATGACGCCATCGCGCTCCAGGCGCTTCACGCGACGAAGACAGGGGGAAGGCGACAAGCCGACCCGGTCGGCAAGTTCGACATTGCTCAGCCGGGCGTCCGCCTGAAGCTCGGCAACGATGCGCCGGTCAATGGCATCAAGTTGGATTTTTGGCATGTCCAAAACGTTCTGAGGAGCAATTGGGTGATTTGTTGCGTCTGTGGCTCGCAGGATAGCAGAATTCGCAAGGACATGCCTGCCGGTCTGGTGCGAAGCTGCAGACCCGACGAACAACACCGGGGATTGGACATGACCGATACTGCCGCACTGCGGGCGCTCCTCATCGTCATCGAGCAATATTTCGAGATGATGTTCGACTCTGACGTTGCTCGGTTTGACCACGTTTTCGCGCCAACGGCCCAACTGCACGGCTTGCGCGATGAGGAACTCCGCATCCTCACCGCAGCCGACTATCGCGACCTTTTGGCTACGAACCCGTCCCCGAAGTCCAAAGGAGCGCCGCGCCAGCAGGAAATCCTGCTCGTGGACTTTGCGTCGCCGTCGCAGGCTGTTGTGAAGGTGCGCGTTCGGATCGAAGCGATCGTGTATGTCGATCACCTCTGCTTTCATCTGATCGACGGCAAATGGCTGGTGACCGCCAAGTCGTTTCATGTCGAGCATCGTTTTGAGGGGACGACGGTCTGACCGGCGCCGTGTCCGCCTACGACGCAGGGCTATTGCGTATGGCTCTTCTGGCCAAGCTCCGTGGCCTCATGGTTCGAGACGCGTCGCAAGAAAAGCGCGGTTCGGCCTCGACACGATCATTTCCGGTTAGGCTCGATAGGCGGACGTCTTCGGCGTCGACCGAAGTCTCAAGCGGGCCCGGTGCGGAAGCGCTACATTTGAGCAACAACACTTTCACGCTTCGGTTCGGGAAACGGATCATATGAACGGGGTTGGGGCAGTATGACTGTCGGATTACATTGCTTGCGCCGGCAGAAGTTTGAGAGTTGAATTTCAGCGGTGATGCGCCACTACCGGAAGTCGTTTTTTTTCGGGCCCGCTTAAGCTTTTGCAGGATAACGCGATGAAGAGACGCGCCTCGGCTTAAGGCACGCGTGACTGCTTCATGCGGAGCTGAACATGGGAGGGAGCGCCGGTCGGTCCACCCAACTGATCCAGAGTGGCGAAACGCGCATCCTGATGCGCACCCTCCTGCACTGTCGATGACCAGCAAGAAGGGAGGAGAGCCATGAGCACTTGGCTTAGTGAGCGTGAACAGCGTCTCGTCGCGGGCGCCGAGGCGGCATCAGCCGCAACGCCGATTCCGACTCAGATCGTTTCCAACGGCGAGTATCTTCCGCCCCCGCAGAGCGCTACGCAGAAGAAGGTAGAGGCGCGGATCAACGAGCTTGCCGACGTGAACGGCAAGTACCTCGGCTTGAGCCGCCGGCAGTTCCTGCACACGAGCTGCGGCATGGCTGCGGCGTTTCTCGCAATGAACGATATCTACGGTAACGTCTTCCAGGTCGCGCCCGCCGAGGCCCACGAGCCCGAGCTGATGCGGGTGCGCGCGGAAAGCCTCGCAGACCAGTTCATCTTCGATGTCCAGACCCATTTCGTGCGCGACGACTTCAATCACCCGGAGCTCCTGGACTTGGGCAAATTCGCAGGCGAACACTGGAATCCGAAGATGAAGGAAGAGGGCGTCTCCTCGCTCGCCCGCTATAAATTCCAGAACTACGTGAAAGAGGTCTATTACGACAGCGACACCAACATGGCCCTCTTGAGCGGCGCGCCGTTCGACGACCCGAGCTGGTGGCTTCTGTCCAACGAGCAGATCGTCAAGGCGCGGGAGCTGATCAACGACTTCGCCGGCTCGCGCCGCCTGTTGGCGCACAGCGTCATCACTCCCAAGCAGCCCGGCTGGATGGACGAGGTCGACAAGGCAATTGCGGTTTACAAGCCGGATTCATGGAAATCCTACACGATCGGTGACCCGCTCGCGCCCTCGAAGTACCCATGGCGGCTCGACGACGAGCAGGTGATGTATCCCTTCTACGAGAAAGCGGTGAAGGCCGGCATCAACACTCTTTGTATTCACAAGGGGCTGCTGCCGCCCGATTACGAGAAGTCGTTCGCCGGCGTGTGGGAATACGCAACGGCGTGGGACATCGGAAAGGCCGCGAAGGATTGGCCGCAGATGAACTTCGTGATTTATCACTCGGCGCTGCGACCGTTCCTGGAACTGCCGGACAAGGCGTGGGCGGAGTTCGAGCAGACCGGCCGCATTCAGTGGGCTTCGGATCTCGCGGAGATCCCGCAGAAGTTCGGCGTCACCAATGTCTATGCCGAGCTCGGCACGTCATTTGCCAACTCCGCCGTCGCACATCCGAAGTTCTGCGCCGCGCTGGTTGGCACGTTGATCAAGGGGATGGGGGTCGACCACGTGATGTGGGGCACCGACTCGGTCTGGTACGGCTCACCGCAGTGGCAGATCGAAGCGCTGCGCCGGCTCGAAATCCCGGAGGACATGCAGAAGAAGTACGGCTTTACGCCGCTGGGCGACGCCAACAGTGTCACCAAGCAGCTGATCTTCGCGGGCAACGCTACCAAGTTCTACAAGATCAAGCTGAGGGCAGCCGAAAACACCAGGATGCCGGCGTTTTCCGAGGATCGCCTCGCAGCGCTCAAGCATGAGTATGCGCAAGCGGCGCAGCAGCCCTCGAACCTGCGCTACGGCTACGTTCGCGCTGCTTGAGCGCGGCCGGCTGCGCTGGCGGCGCGCGCAAGCTCCGCCGGCGCGGCCAGCGCGGCTGCAAGGTCGAAGACCGATCGACGATCCGATGTCCGCTGTGGGTCTTGGCTGTGTAAGAACGGACGTTCTCACACAGCCAGGGTCAGTTCCGGACTTCCTGAGGGGACGCTGTGTCTTCGTGTCACCTGTTCCCTGGAGGCGTCAGGTGACTTAAAATGTCACTGCCCGTGAAGCGGGATGTGCCGAAAATCACCGTCCGGGCAAACGGGCAGCATTGGTGCTATCGGCAGGCGAGCTCTCTTAGAGACCGATCTTTCTAGGTTTCGCACCACCGTTCACCACGAACTTCGTGCGCTGCTTATGCAGCGGCTCGTTCGGTAACGTCGGGAGAAAGCGATGAGCAAACTCGATCGAAGGTCTGCACTGGGAATCGGGTTGGCAGCGGCTTCGGCTGCCATGATCAAGCCAGCCGCCGCTCAAGCCACGGGCTACAAGGATACGACGCCTTGGCCAGGTGTCGTGGTGCGTGAATATGAAGGCGAGACACCATCGCTGATCCCAGGCTTTAAGACCGTTTCAATGCGCGACGTCATCATGCAGCCGGGGTCGAAGACCATGGGGCCGCCGATGATGAATGCCATGGTCTGCCATGTCACCGAAGGGGAGCTTCGGCTTGAGCAGGAGGGAAAGACCTTTACGGGCAAGAAGAATTTTGTCTGGACCTGCAACAAGGAAACGAAAGAGCAGGCGTACAACGACGGGAATGTGGTCGCGATTATGCGGATCACGGACCTGAAGGCTTAAGGCTCGTTTCATCGCAAGAGGTCGATTGTAGGAGCAGATGGCGCTGGCGACGACGCGCCATCCGTGCGCAGGACCCGCTTCGGGTCAAAATGCGAAACACTCGACCAGAGCAATTCCGGGCCGCTGACCACCCGGGAGCAAACGTCCAAGCGGCGGGTCGCCACTTCTCTAATGGGCCAACAACCGGCGCTAGGCTGATGGGCATCCCCGCTGATCCGTCGTACAATCGCATCAAAGTTGGATTGCGGAGATGGTGCAAGAGCGGCCAGTCCGGGTCGAGCGCAGGTTGGCAGCAATACTGGCTGCCGACGTCGCGGGCTATTCGCGCCTCATGCATAGGGACGAAGAGGCTACACACGCCAAGGTAACCGCGCTCCTAACGGAAGCTGTCCATCCGGCTGTCGCCGAGCATGGCGGCCGAATCGTGAAGACCACCGGAGACGGGTTCTTGGCGGAGTTTCCGAGCACAGTCGAAGCAGTTCGGGCAGCTGTTCAGTTCCAGACCCGTATCAAGGAGCTTACGATTGGCGAGGCTGAAGACAGTCGCATTTCTTTCCGGGTGGGCGTCAATATCGGTGACGTGATTGTCGAGCCCCACGACATCTTTGGGAACGGAGTTAACGTTGCGGCCAGACTGGAGGGCATTGGAGAACCCGGCGGCATCTGCATCTCGTCCGCTGCGTACGATCAAGTCCAGGGCAAAGTAGGGTTTGAGTTCGCCGACCTGGGCGAGCAGAACCTCAAGAACATTGCCCGCCCCGTCCGAGCCTATGCGGTGGCCTGGGATGGACGTGATCAGGCAACAAAGATTGACGCTATCAAGCCGGAGCGGCCTTCACCTCCTCGTCTTTCCATCGTTGTACTGCCGTTCGCCAATCTCAGCGGCGATCCCGAGCAAGACTATTTCGTTGATGGCGTGACGGAGAACCTCACCATGGACCTGTCACGGATAAACGGATCCTTTGTTATCGCTCGCAACACGGCGTTCACGTTCAAGGGCAAGGCTATGGACGTGCAGAAGCTCGGCAGGGAATTGAATGTCCGCTATGTCCTTGAGGGTTCGGTACAACGCGGGGGCAATCGGATACGAGTTAGTGCGCAGCTTATCTGCGTTGAAACCGGCAACCATCTTTGGGCCGAGCGTTTCGACAAGCTCATCACTGATCTATTCGATATGCAGGACGAAATCGTTTCTAGCCTCGCCAATGCGCTAAATGCTCAGCTCATTGAGGCTGAGGCACGGCGCGCGGAGCATTCACTGAAACCGGATGCGATCGACCTAGTGTTCCAGGGGACCAGCTGCTGGAACAAGGGAATAACTGCCGAAAATATGGCGCAGGCGAGAGGCTTTTTCGAGCGCGCTTTGATGCTCGATCCCGGAAATACGGAAGCGTTGGTCGGTATAGCGGCTCTCGATACCTTAAGCGCTGCATTTTTTTTAGTCGATGACCGTGACTCGCGCCTCGCGGCGGCTGAAGTAACATTGACCAAGGTCCTATCTATGTGTCCGCAGCACGCCCGGGCGCACTTGTATTTGGGTGCCGTGCAGAACTTAACGAAGCGCGCGGCTCAAGCCGTTTGGGAATGCGAGCGAGCGCTGGCCCTGGATCGAAACTTGGCAGACGCCCATGCTTTCATCGGTGCGGCCATGTTCTTTATCGGTCGAAGTGAGGAAACCGAGGCTCATATCCAGCAAGCGTTTCGGCTCTCTCCTCGCGACCCTGGTGCCTTTCGGTGGATGCTGCACAATGCCATTGCCAAGCAGATTCTCTGCGAGGACGCCGAAGCGGTTGCATGGCTACGCGGGTGCCTCGAAGCCAACCGAAATTATCCAATTGCGCATTTCATGCTCGCCGGCGCACTTGGGCTGCTCGGCTCATTGGAGGAGGCGCGGGCTGCGGTACGGGCGGGGCTTGCGCTCGATCCAACTTTCACTCTTCGCCGCATGCGAGTGCGAGGCAGAATGAGCGACGATCCGGCCTTCCGCGCGGGAAGCAAGCGCCTCATGGAAGGGATGCGGATGGCCGGGGTACCGGAGGAATGATGGGTCAATAGCGCACATCGGCCCACGGCGATGTCCGCTGAACTCGTCGTATTGCCCTCCGTTTTATGTTGCCTGGAATGTCTGGTGTGGGTCTTGGCTGTGTGAAAACGCGACGGCGCTCAAGATTGGGAGAAGAACGTTTCCTTTGCCGCCGCTTCTGAGATTGCGGAGAGCATATTGAGCTTCAGTACCGCGGGATGTGAGAAGTAGGTTCTCCTCGCTTGGCCAATTTCCGTGTTTTCACACAGCCAGCGTCAGAAGCGGTCTTTTCGCAGATCACCGCGCCGCGTCAGGTCCATCCCTTGAGACAGGACATTCGCGGCGTCCGCGCGATCTTCGGCTATGGGCCAAAGGAGCTGTCATCCGAAAAGCGCCTGTCAGCAGCAGGCGGCAGCGCATAGCGTTAGGTTAGCCGGATGCATCGGAGGCTAAAGTCGGAGTTCTCTTAAAATACCATACCATGCGGATAAGCCCGCAACGGCGCCGGCTACAACAAGTGGCCAAAGTGTCCGGCTGTTGATCGGCTTGAAAACGTGATTCCCGAGCCAGCCGAGCGCTGCTCCATATCACGCAAAGAGCACAGCAAACTCTATCTTCAGCTTGTGTGCAGCCCACATGAATATGCCAGCCGGAATTGCGCTGAAATATGCGATGATTGTGAATTGAATTACTGATAGCAAAGGGGCAGAGAGCAGGGAGCCAACAGTAATACCATGCGGCCCGAGTAGAGCTAAGAAGATTTCCCGAACGAAGAGAACAAGTACTGCGGCTACACAACCAGCAAACCAAGCTTTGACGCCGCCGTAGATTGCTATTCCTTGGGCTGTCATGACCCTCACCTATCTCAGCTTTGAATAAACCGAATTCTGCGTAAAAATCTCCAGAAGCGCGAAGCTCTAAGGTATCACAATTGAAGCGGCCAAATGCGTTTAGCAATTGGTTAGACGTGCGCCAAAACACGAAGTTTCACAGCGCTCTCAATGACATCACCCCTGTCCAGTCCCGCTGCGAAAAATATTCCTGTTTCGATTTTTCGGAAATCGTGCTTATCTGCCCGCATCCCGCCTCGCAGGAGGGGCGTTTCGCGACCGTCACGGACGTGGAGGCGGGGAGCGGTGGGCCGCAGCACATCGCAGCGTGCGAGCATGATCCGGAAAAGTGCCTAGCGGTTTTCCGAAAAGATCATGCTCACCAATGCGCGCGGACGAACGATGTGATGCGGACGGTGAAGCCGTGTGGTCCTGGCATCCCGGTGCTGATGCCAAGTTCGCGCATGCTTTGACCAGCACGCGAGCGACGGGGGCAAACAAGCCGGTCCCCGGGGAGAGCGCGGAGTAAGCCGCCAAACCATCGCGCAGGGAAGGCCGGTTGTTCGGCTCGTACCTGTGGTAACTGCCGCCTGCTTTCTTTTCTGCAGGCGGGCCATGGGTGCGGCCTTCCCTGCGCCCTTCTCTGTTAGTTGAGGGCGTCTCTGCTGGCAATGACTCGGACGTAGTTGCGTCGCGAGATCGCGGGCGTCTGTTCTGTGGAGCTGAAGATGATGATGCCGCGCCCTCTGGCGTCATCGTCCGCGAAGGCGGACGATCCAGTACGCCGCGGCCCCTCGATTCAAGTACTGCCGCCTCTGGGATGCTGGATCGCCCGGTTGAACCGGGCGATGACAGCGGAATGTGACGATTGCTTCCGGCTATCCGCGATGAGGGCCGAGTGTGCAGCTCGGCTGCTATTTCTTCACCCCATACGCCGCCAGGAACATCTTCACGGCGCTGGCGACGACCTCGCGGGTGCGCTCGGGGGAGGGGGGCGGCGCGGCCTGGAAGATGAAAGGCAGGAACAGGGTGGCCTGGCACATCAGCGGGAATTGCGCGGCGGCGAGCCGGCAGTCCTCGATCGCGAGTTCGCCTGCCCGCACCCGATCTTCGAGATAGCCGGCAAGGCAGTTGATGGTACCTTCCAGCACGCGATCGTAGTAACGGCGGCCAACCTCCGGCATGCGCTCGGCAATCGCCATCACGGTGCGGATCGCCGATCCGCCGCCGGGCCGGCAGACCATCGCGATATAGGCCTCGCCAAACCCGGTGAGATTGCTCGTCACGTCGCGCGCGGTATCGAAGCTGAAGGCCGCCTTGCCCTGAACCACCGTCTCCTCGTGCACGATCGCCTCGAACAGGCGGGACTTGTCTTCGAAATAGACATAGAGCGTCCCCTTGGAGACGCCGGCGGAGCGGGCGATCTCGCCCATGCTGGCGCCATCGAACCCCAGGTCCATGAACACCTTGCGGGCGCCATCCAGGATCTGGCGCCGTTTGGAAGAGTCCTCCGCCGGAGGCGGGGGAAGGGTATTCTGGCCGGTTTCAATCATTCGTTCAGGGTCTTTGCAGATTCCGGGTAGCCGAAACCTCTCGTAGGAGCTTTCCGTCCATTTTGCATGTGCGAAGATATATATTGACCGAACGGTTCGGTCAATGCTACTTTCAAACAACAGCGGCCGCCAGAGCGTCCGCAACTATCTTTTTGGAGTGTTCGATGGGCGCGAGAGATCAGGCCGCACGTGTGCGTCGTCCGGAGCCGGCTGAGAGCCCTGAGCCCGTCACGCGTGAACCGGCCGCACTTGGCGAGGCTCTGCGTGCGCAGGTTGCCGACGAAGCCAAAGGCCGCGCTGTGGATGCGCAGCTCGAGCGCGCCGAGGCGGCGCCGGTTGCGAAGCCATCTGCCGCGCCAGCGGCTGAAGCCGCCGCGCCGCCGAAATCGGGCCGCCGCAAGCGCATCATGCTCGGCGCGATGCTCGCGGTGGGACTCGCCATCGCCGGCTATGCCACGCATTACGTCCTGGTCGGTCGCTTCTTCGTCTCCACCGACGATGCCTATGTCCGCGCCAACAACACCATGCTCGGCGCCCGCGTCGCTGGTCACATCGTCGAGATCGTACCGCGCGATAACGCGCCGGTGCACAAGGGCGATGTCATCATCCGCATCGACGATGGCGACTATCGCATTGCCGTCGATGCCGCGCGCACCAAGATCGCGACGCAGGAGGCGACCATTGCCCGCATCGGCCGCCAGATCGGCGCGCAGCAGAGCGCGGTCGAGCAGGCGCAGGCCAATCTCGCCTCCGCCGAGGCCACGCAGAAGCGCGCCGAACTCGACTATGATCGTCAGCAGGCGCTGAGCAACAAGGGCTTCGCCTCGCACGCCACGTTCGAGCAGTCGGAAGCCGCCCGCGACCAGGGCGTCGCCGGCGTGAAGTCGGCGCGGGCCGCGTTCGATGCAGCGCGCGACAATGTCGAGGTGACCAAGGCGCAGCAGGCGGAGGCGCAGGCGCAGCTTGCCGAGTTGAAGACATCGCTCGCCAAGGCCGAGCGCGATCTGGACTTCGCTGTGGTGCGCGCGCCGGTCGACGGCATCTTCTCCAACCGTCTCGTCAATACCGGCGACTTCGTCGCGGTCGGTCAGCGGCTCGCCAATGTCGTGCCGCTCGATGACGTCTACATCGACGCCAATTTCAAGGAGACCCAGCTGAAGCGCATCCGTCCCGGCCAGTCGGTGACCATCAAGGTCGACGCCTATGGCTCGCGCAAGTTCAAGGGCACGGTCGACAGCATCTCGCCGGCGGCGGGCTCGGTGTTCACCTTGCTGCCGCCGGATAACGCGACCGGCAACTTCACCAAGATCGTGCAGCGGCTGCCGGTGCGCATCCGCGTGCCGAAGGAGGTGGCGCGGCAGAACCTGCTCCGCGCCGGCATGTCGGTCTATGCGACGGTCGACACGACCGACGGCGCCCAGGACGCCGACAGCGACGCCGATCTCGATTCGCCGATGATGATCCATCCGCAGTGATTGACTCTTTTGATGAGATCTCGCGCTCGCCACGAAATGAGTTCACCTCTCCCCATCGGGGAGAGGTCGGATTGCATCGAAGATGCAATCCGAGTGAGGGGGCACAGATGTACGTAAGACCGTAACCCCTCACCCCAGCCCTCTCCCCATGGGAGAGGGGGCGCACCTACATCGCGGCTGCATTTGAACTGAACGCACCATGGCCAACGCCACCACAGCCAACCCCACCATGATCGCGCCGGCCGCGGCGGCCGAGCGCATCGCGCCGCGCCGGCTGTTTGCCTTCCTGATCATGGTGTTCGGCATGTTCATGTCGATCCTCGACATCCAGATCGTGTCGGCGTCGCTGACCGAGATCCAGGCCGGCCTGTCGGCGAGCTCGAGCGAGGTGTCCTGGGTCCAGACCGCGTACCTGATCGCCGAGGTGATCGCGATCCCGCTGTCGGGCTTCCTGTCGCGCGCCTTCGGCACGCGGCTGTTGTTCGCGATCTCGGCAGCCGGATTCACGCTGTCGAGCTTTCTGTGCGGCTTCGCCTCGACCATCGAAGAGATGATCCTGTGGCGCGCGCTGCAGGGCTTTCTCGGCGCCGGCATGATCCCGACCGTGTTCGCTTCTGCCTACACGGTGTTTCCGCGCTCGAAATTCTACATCGTAGGTCCGATCATCGGCCTCGTCGCGACGCTCGCGCCGACCGTCGGTCCGACCGTCGGCGGCTACATCACCGACGCGATGTCCTGGCACTGGCTTTTCTTCGTCAACATCCCGCCCGGCGTCCTCATCACTATCGGCGTGCTGGCGCTGGTCGATTTCGACCAGCCTAATTTCAAGCTGCTCGATCGCTTCGACTGGTTCGGCCTGATCTTCATGGCCGGTTTCCTCGGCTCGCTCGAATATGTTCTCGAGGAGGGGCCGCAGTACGAGTGGATCCAGGACACCAGCGTTGCGATCTTCGCCGCGGTCTGCGTCCTCTCCGCAGTCGCCTTCTTCTGGCGCGTCCTGACCGCCAATGAGCCGATCGTCGATCTCAGGGCCTTCAGCAACCGCAATTTCGCGGTCGGCTGTCTGCTGCAGTTCTGCATCGGCATCGGCCTTTATGGCCTGACCTACATCTATCCGCGCTATCTCGCCGAGGTCCGCGGCTACAGCGCGCTGATGATCGGCGAGACCATGTTCGTCTCGGGCGTCGTCATGTTCCTGATGGCCCCGGTCGTCGGCCGCCTGATGCTGCGCTTTGACATGCGCTACATCATCGCCGCCGGCCTCGTCATCTTCGCGCTCGGCTCCTATCAGATGACCAACATCACGCGCGACTTCGATTTCTGGGAGCTGTTCGTGCCGCAGGTGCTGCGCGGCATCGGCATGATGTGCGCGATGGTGCCGACCAACAACATTGCGCTCGGCACCCTGGCGCCGGATCGTGTCAAGAACGCCTCCGGCCTGTTTAACCTGATGCGCAATCTCGGCGGCGCGGTCGGCCTCGCCGTCATCAACGAGGTGTTGAACGATCGCACCGATCTGCACATCAGCCGCCTGCAGGAGCGCGTCAACTGGGGCAATGCCACCGCGGTCGAGACGCTGAACAATTTCACCCAGCGCCTGCAGGGCATGGGCGATGCGGCCGTCATGGCGATGAAGCAGCTGTCACAGATCGTGCATCGCCAGGCCGTGGTGATGGGCTATGGCGACGCCTTCTTCATGCTGACCCTGTTCTATGTCGGCCTCAGCCTGATGGTGATGCTGCTCAAGAAGCCGAACGCGGCGGCGATGGGAGGCGGCGGCGGGCATTGAGCGCTCGCCGCATCGTGAGCGCGGTCGCGGGTTGCCAGATCGTTTCAACACATTTATAAGTGCGCCATCATTGCTCGAACGGGGGAGATTTGCATGAAGATGTCTTATGCGCAGATCGTCCGCCCGCGTTCGTTTGCGTCGCTGGGCCTTTCCACCGGCTGCTGACAGCCGCCTTCGCCCGCACCGATCGTGACCGATGTCACGGTTGTTTCAGCTTCCCATAAGTCACTGAAATCATTCTGCATGGCGCTCGCGCGCGGTCCTCGCCGCCCGGCGTCTGCATCAATCGGAGCCGGCGCGCGATGAGTGCGGCCGGATGATGTCATGACCATCGAGCTCAGCAGATCAAGACAGCGGCCCGCCGCCATCCGCGTCGTGATCCCCTTCGTGTTCCGGCACTGGCTGAAGCAGCCCGCCGGCACCCTTGTCATAGCCTTGACCTTGCTCGGCGCCACTGCAGCCGACCTGTTCATGCCGGTGTTCTCCGGCAAATTGGTCGACGCACTGACCCGCGGCCCAATCGAGGCGGAGGCGCGTATCGCTGCGCTGCAGGCGTTCGGCGCCATTGTCGCGCTCGGCTTCATGTCGATCGTGCTGCGGCTGGCGGGCCTGCAGGTGATCGTGCCCTTCACCTTGCGCATCATGTCGGACGTGGCGCGCGAGGCGTTCGCGCGCGTGCAGCGCTTCTCGACCGACTGGCACGCCAACAGCTTCGCCGGCTCCACGGTGCGCAAGGTCACCCGCGGCATGTGGGCGCTCGATCTCTACAACGACACCATCCTGCTGGCGCTGCTGCCGTCGCTGTCGGTGCTGCTCGGCTCGATGGTGCTGCTCGGCCTGCACTGGGTGTCGCTGGGCGCGGTGATCGCGCTCGGCGCGGCGCTCTATGTCGCGATGACGGTCGTGTTCTCGACCCGCTATATCGCGCCGGCCGCCCGCATCTCCAATGCCTGGGACACTAAGGTGGGCGGCACGCTTGCCGATGCCTTGACCTGCAACGCGGTGGTGAAGTCGTTCGGCGCCGAGCGGCGCGAGGATTTGAGGCTCGCACGGGTGATCGACCGCTGGCGAAGGCGCATCAACCGCACCTGGTCGCGCTACAACATGACTGCGGCGGTGCAGCTGATCGTGTTGCTCGGCTTGCGCGCCTCGGTGATCGGCGGCTCGGTGCTGCTGTGGATCGCCGGTCGCGCCTCGCCGGGCGACGTCACCTACGTGCTGACCAGCTATTACGTCATCCACGCGTACCTGCGCGATGTCGGCATGCACATCAACAACCTGCAGCGGGCAGTCAACGACATGGAGGAGCTGGTCGCAATCCATGACGAGCCGATCGGCCTCACTGACGCCGCCGACGCACGCCCGATCGCCATCACCGGCGGCGGCATCGTGTTCGACGCCGTCACGTTCCACTATGGCGGTCATCGGACGCCGCTCTATGACGCGCTGTCCGTGGACATCCGTCCGGGCGAGCGGATCGGCCTGTTCGGCCGCTCAGGCTCCGGCAAGACGACCTTCGTCAAGCTGGTGCAGCGGCTCTACGACGTCAGCGGCGGCCGCATCCTGATCGACGGCCAGGACATCGCGAAGGCGACGCAGGAGTCGCTGCGCAGCCAGATCGCGATCGTGCAGCAGGAGCCGATCCTGTTCCACCGCTCGCTGGCCGAGAACATCGCCTATGGGCGGCCGGGCGCGAGCCAGGCCGCGATCGAGCAGGCGGCGCGGCTCGCCAATGCGCATGAGTTCATCATGCGCCTGCCGAAGGGCTACGGCACGCTGGTCGGCGAGCGCGGCGTCAAGCTGTCGGGCGGCGAGCGGCAGCGCGTGGCGCTGGCGCGGGCGTTCCTGGCGGATGCACCGGTGCTGATCCTGGACGAGGCGACCTCGAGTCTCGACTCGGAATCGGAGGCGCTGATCCAGGAGGCGATGGACCGGCTGATGAAGGGCCGCACCGCGATCGTGATCGCGCACCGGCTCGCCACTGTGCGCAGTCTCGATCGCATCCTGGTCTTCGATCGCGGCCGGATCGTCGAGCAGGGCAATCACGCGGCCCTGGTCGGCCGCGAGGGCGGGCTCTATCGCGCGCTGTTCGAGCGGCAGTCCACCGAGATCGGCCAGCTCTCAGCCGCGGAATGAACGAGCAGGCAGGCGCGTACGCGCGCCTGCCTCGGCAGCCCACCGGCCAGCGCGCCGATCAGGAGCAGCGCATAGTCGATGGTGTTCATGCATAGTCCTTGATGGAGATGAGCATTGAACACAAGGCTCTAACGGTTCCTCTCCACCAGCGATTGTACGAAGTCGACATGCTCCCGGAGCCATTCCGGTTGCTTGTTAGCGATGATTTGGACGCACAGCCGGACACATTCGTTGCAAATGAACCCCGTGGCACCGGCAATCAACTGCACCACGTCGACCTGGGCCTTGCCGCAGAACGAACAGACGAGGGACGGTGACGGAACGGCATCGTCGGTGACTTGCATCCCAGCGTCGCGCAATGCGGCAAACAAGGATTCGATATGGTCGGGCGCTGTTTCCTTTGGGCAGAGGTCGTTGATCTGATCGAAGCTGACGAAACCCGTGTGCTGACCGATTTCGATGGCCTTCTGGATGATCGCCTCAAGCTCCATCCGCTCCTCCTTTACGGACCCTCTACCCTTAGGGATGGAGATCAGTCGAAGCCGCCAAAAATGGTGAGGGGTTCGGCGCTGTCCGCCGAACCCCTCATGAACATATCAGCCGGCCTGTAAGCCGGGTTCTGTAGGGCACCGCCGCGCTTGCGCGCGGCGATACGTGACGGCCATTCCTCTGGGATCGCGCTTGCGCGCGACCTCGAGCGACCTACCCGGACGGCGAGCCTGACATCGCTCCCGCGGACGTTGTCGCTCGCGCGAACTGTCCGTGTTGCCGTCCCTATTCGGTCTTGCTCCCGGTGGGGTTTACCTTGCCGGCTCCGTTGCCGGACCCGCGGTGCGCTCTTACCGCACCTTTTCACCCTTACCGCGCCGAGGCCTGAGGGCCAAGGCGGGCGGTTCGTTCTCTGTGGCACTGTCCCTGGGGTCGCCCCCGCCGGACGTTATCCGGCACCGCATGTCGATGGAGCCCGGACTTTCCTCCCCGGCGGCCTTTCGGCACCTGCCGGAGCGGCCGTCCGGCCGACTGACGCGCCCTGAATGGAGCTTTCGAAGCCATGCGTCAAGCCGGCGTGATCGGGCCGAAATATTTTATGCTGCGCCTGTCGTCCCACGTATCGGCCATTCGACTGGATGTCGGCAATCCAGCCGATCACAAGGAGCAAGAACCATGCAGTATCTGCTGATGATCTATCAGAACGAGGTCGAATACGCGAAACGGGACCCCGCGGAAGCCGAGAAGACGCTCGCAGAATATCAGGCCTTCACCCAGTCCATCATCCAGAGCGGAAACTTCAAGGCGGGCGACCGGTTGCGCCCGACGACCACCGCAACAACGGTACGTGTCCGTGACGGCAAGGTCCTGGCCACCGACGGTCCCTTTGCGGAGACGCGTGAGCAGCTCGGCGGCTACTATCTGGTCGAAGCCAAGGACCTGGACGAGGCGATCGGCATCGCGGCTCGGATTCCCAGCGCGCGGATCGGCTCGATCGAGGTGCGGCCGATCTGGGTGTATAATAGTTGATGATCTCTCCGTTCGTCGTTCCGGGATGCGTCGTTAGGTGCAGGCAACAGACGTGCAACTGCGCGTCGGGGAATCCATACTCCCCGATCGTGGTTATGGATTCCGGGCTCGCCCCGCGGGCGCCCCGGAATGACGAATGCCAAGAGCGTATGCGCATGACTCCCGAGGCTATCGACAAAATCTTCCGCGACGAGGCCGGCCGTGCATTGGCGACGCTGATCCGGCTCGTCGGCGATTTCGATCTCGCCGAGGACGCCTTGCAGGATGCATTCGCGAGCGCCCTGCAGAGCTGGCGCGGGGGTGAGCTTCCGGCCAATCCGCGCGCCTGGCTGGTCAATGTCGGCCGGAACAAGGCGATCGACCGCATCCGCCGGCGGATCGCCTTCCGCGATCGGCAGCAGCAGGTCGCTCACGACATCGCGCTCAACGCCGCGGCCTGCGACGATCTCGCCGCGCCGGCCGAGCTCGATGACGACATGCTGCGGCTGATCTTCATCTGCTGCCATCCCTCATTCGCTCCGGAGGTTCAGGTCGCGCTGACCTTGCGCACGGTCTGCGGGCTGACCACGGCGGAGGTCGCGCGCGCCTTTTTGGTGAGCGAGGAAGCAATGGCGCAGCGGCTGGTCCGCGCCAAGCAGAAGATCCGTCTTGCCGGCATCCCCTATGAAGTCCCGATGCGCAGCGCGCTCGATGAACGGCTGAGCGGCGTGCTCGCGGTCATCTATCAGGTCTTCACCGAAGGCTATGTCGCGACCTCGGGCGACGATCTGATGCGGCCCGATCTTGCCGGCGAGGCGATCCGGCTCGGCCGCCTGCTCGACGGTCTCATGCCTGACAAGCGCGAGATCAAGGGTCTGCTGGCGCTGATGCTGTTGCATGATGCACGCCGTGCCGGCCGCGCCACCGCCGATGGCGACGTTGTGCTTTTGGAGGAGCAGGACCGCTCCTTATGGAATCGCGAGCAGATCGCGCAGGGCTTGCAATTGGTCGAGGACGTGCTGCGGATGCCGGGCCGGCCGCTGGCTTACGCGGTGCAGGCGGCGATCGCGGCGCTGCATGCGCGAGCGCCGAGCTATCAGGAGACCGACTGGCGCCAGATCGCCGGCCTCTACGAAGTGCTGTTGCGGATTGCGCCCTCGCCGGTGGTCGAGCTCAATCACGCCGCCGCGGTTTCAATGGTCGACGGCCCGGCGCGGGCGCTCGACCTCGTCGATGCGCTCAGCGCCCGCGGCGGCCTCGACGGCTACGATCTGCTGCCCGCCGTGCGCGCCGATCTGCTGCGGCGGCTCGGCCGGCATCAGGCGGCGCGCGAGGCCTATCGTGCGGCGTGCGCCGCGACCAGGCTCGAGCCGCTACGACGGCTCTATGCGCGCAGGCTCGCGGAACTGGGCGCGAACGGATGAGTGATTATTTGGCAGTCTCGGCCGGCAGCGTCGACAGCAGCGCACCCAACGTCAGCAGCGTGGAATGATCGGCGATGCCATCGACGCGTTCGGGACGGAAATGACGCTGGAACGCGGTGACCACCTCCATGGTCGGGCCGTCGAACTTGGCATTCACCGGAACCGCGTAGCCGTATTTCGCCAGCGCCTTCTGCAAGTCGCGGACAGCATCACCGATGCTGCCGAGCTTGAGCGATTCGCTGCGTGTGATCGGCGCCGGCTGCACCCAATGACCCACGCCGGAATTGGCCAGGGAATGCCAGGGAAATTTCTCGCCCGGGTCCTTCTTGCGTGCGGGCGCGACATCGGAATGGCCGAGCACGCGATGAGCCGGAATGTTGCGTCGGAGCATGATGCCGCGGCAGAGTGTGATGACGGCGGCGATCTGGCGGGATGGGAAATCCGGATAACCCCAATCGTGACCGGGATTGATGATCTCGATTCCGATCGAGCAGGAGTTGATGTCATCCTCGCCGGCCCAGGACGACACGCCAGCATGCCAGGCGCGCTTGGCCTCGGGCACGCTCTGCACGATGCCGCCATCCTCCAGCACGATGTAATGCGCCGAGACCTCGGTGCCGGCGGTGCAGAGCTTGGTGATCGCGCCGTCGGCGTCCGGCATGCCGGTGTAGTGCAGCACGATCATGTCCGGAACACGATCGTTATTGCGATCGCCGAAATTCGCAGATGGAATCACTTCGGAAACAACAGACGAATCCGGTGTGAATGCGTCCGTCGCCGGACCGTCCTGCAGCGCTTGCCGGCGTTTCGAAGCGAATGTGTCGGAGGCGGGCGAACCAGGCGGCATGAAAATCTCGAAGGCATGCGAGCGGGGAAAAGGCACACGTCCAATATGGCTGCCACTACTCCTTTGCACCTCCCCGTCGCAATGGAAATTACATGCGACAGGGTGCATTTCGGAGCTGGTGTGTGCTCCGCGCTGCATGGCCGCCCCGGCCCCGTGTCCTTGCGGGGAGATCGCCGGCGCCAAGATTCCGCCGTGGATCATCAACGGTTTCTTAACGCTAAACGCCGTTACTAAGTGGTGAACGCCTGTTCCGGCGGGCTGCCGCAGTTTGAAGGTCCTGCACGCGAGAAAAGGGTTTTTGAAGTGTGGAGGGCAGCGGATTTCGGGCCTTTGACCGTGCTACACGGCCGAAATCCACTGGACCAGCGCATGGCCCGTGGAATGCCGGTGGCCGCGCGGGGCTCTCGCGCCGGCCGCGCGGTCAGGCGGTTTTGCGGTTCGATCGGACGTGGCAAAGGTTTTAGGCGCGAGGATGTTGGGCGCGATGGGCTCGCTGCCGTACATGGTCTGTCTGGCACGCCGGCTCGGTCGTGGAGCCGGTGCATGAGCACGGCTGACCAGCGTCACATTTCCGTGCTCGGGCCGGAAGCGGTGGCGGCGCTCGCGCCGCGCGCCGGCGGCATCTATGTCGATGCCACGTTCGGCGCCGGCGGCTACAGCCGGTTGATTCTCGCAACAGCAGGAACCCGGGTGATCGGCATCGATCGCGATGCCACGGCGATTTCTGGCGGCCAGGATCTGGTCGCACAGGCGGCCGGGCGGCTGACATTGGTCGAGGACCGCTTCTCGCATCTTGTCGAGATCTGCGCCGCCCAGGGCATCGATGCCATCGATGGTGTCGTGATGGATGTCGGCGTCTCCTCGATGCAGCTCGATCAGGCCGGCCGCGGCTTCTCGTTCAGGCTCGACGGCCCGCTCGACATGCGGATGGGCGGTAACGGTCCGACCGCGGCCGACGTCGTTGCCCGCGCTGCCGAGCGCGATCTTGCGGACGCCATCTATATCTTCGGCGAGGAGCGGCATTCCCGCGCCGTGGCGCGCGCCATTGTCGCCGCGCGCAGAGAGCAGCCGATCACGACGACACGCGCGCTTGCCGACATCGTCGCGCGCGTGGTGCGGTCCAAGCCGGGCGACATTCATCCGGCGACGCGCACCTTTCAGGCGCTGCGCATCCTGGTCAATGAGGAGCTCGACGAGCTCGAGCGCGCGCTTGTCGCGGCCGAGCGCGTGCTGAAGCCGGGCGGGCGGCTTGCGGTGGTGTCGTTCCACTCGCTGGAAGATCGGATCGTCAAGACCTTCCTGGCCGAGCGGAGCAAGAGTGGCGGCGGCTCGCGGCATCTGCCGGAGGTCGCGCAGCAGCCGCCGAGTTTCACGTTCCTGACCCGTCGGCCGGTCGTGCCGAGCGACGAAGAGGTCGCCGCCAATCCCCGTGCCCGCTCGGCCAAGCTGCGCGGCGCGCAACGGACGACGGCACCCGCGCATGCCATAAGCGAAGAATCATCCTGGCCGCGCCTGGATGATGTGATGAGGGGAGGGTAGCGTATGCGGCTCATCCACCTCATGGTGATCGGCGCGCTGATCTTCGCCGCCGCCTATGTCTACCGGATCAAGATGGAATCGACCGCGCGGGTCGAGAAGGTGCTGCAGCTGCGCGCCGAGATCCGCGAGCAGCGCGAGGCGATCGCGGTGCTGCGCTCGGAATGGGCCAAGCTCGACGCGCCGCTGCGGCTGCAGGGGCTGGTCGAGCGGCACCTGCCGCTGAAGCCGCTGAACGCCACGCAATACGACAGTCTGAAGAACCTGCCGGAGCGGCCGCCGAATTTCGCGCGTTCCGGTAATCCCGATCCGATCGGCTCGATGATCGATGCCATCGACGCCGCCACCCAGGACGACACGCCCACCGGATCCGTGCCGCAGCAGCCGGAGGACGCACAATGACCGGCTATGCTTCGCTCAATCAGGGAAAGCCGAAGCAGGAACGGCCAAGGCAAGAGCCTTGGCAGCAGCGGCTGGTGCGCACGCTGCTGTACGGGCGCAATGTCGATCGCACGGCCAAGGCGCGCGCCCGCGTCGGTCTCGTCATCATCGCCTTCGCAGCGATCTATGCCATCATCGGCGGACGCCTCGTGATGTTCGCGGTCGGCGCGGACGGACCGAGCGCGCGGCGTGCGGCGGCACAGGATGCAATTGCCACCGCACGCCCCGACATCGTCGACCGCAATGGCGAGGTGCTGGCCACCGACGTCAAGACGCCGAGCCTGTTCGGCGAGCCGCGCCGCATCATCGACAAGGACGAGGCGATCGAGCTGCTCACGGCCACGTTGCCCGATGCCGATGCCGGCGAAGTGCGTGAGCGCCTGTCGTCGCGGAAGGGGTTCGTCTGGCTGAAGCGCGAGATCTCACCGCAACAGCAGTTCGAGATCCACAAGCTCGGCATTCCCGGCATCGGTTTCCTGCGCGAGAACAAGCGCGTCTATCCCACCGGCAACGAGGTGGCGCATCTGATCGGCCTGGTCAACATCGACAACCAGGGCATCGCCGGCATGGAGAAGTGGCTGGACAATCAGGGTCTGGCCGATCTGCACCGCGCGGGCTTTGCCACCGACCGTCTGCAGAAGCCGATCGAATTGTCGGTCGACCTGCGCGTCGAGCACGCGCTGCGTGACGAGTTGCTGAAGGCCAAAGACAAGTTCCACGCCAAGGCGGCCTCCGGCCTTGTCGTCAACGTCAACACCGGCGAGGTCATCGCGATGGTCTCGCTGCCGGATTTCGATCCCAACAGTCCGAAGGAGGCGCACGATCCTGACAGGATCAACCGCCTGACCACGGGCGTCTATGAGATGGGCTCGACCTTCAAGGCCTTCACTCTGGCGATGGCGCTCGACACCGGCAAATACGGTCTGGACTCGATGTGGGATGCACGCGGACCGCTGCATTACGGCAAGTTCGCGATCCATGACGACGAGCCGAAGGGACGCTTCCTCAGCATGAAGGAGGTCTTCACCTTCTCCTCCAACGTCGGCGCGGCGCGGATCGCGCTGTCGCAGGGGGTCGAGGCGCACAAGGCGTTCCTGCGCAAGATGGGACAGTTCGAGCGGCTGCGCACCGAGCTGCCGGAGAGCGCCTCGCCGCTGGTGCCGAAGCACTGGAGCGATCTCAACACCATCACGATCTCCTTCGGCCACGGCATGGCGGTGGCGCCACTGCAGGGCGTGATGGGCGTCAGCGCGCTAGTCAATGGTGGTCTGTTGATTCCGCCGACCTTCATGAAGCGCAGCGAGGAAGAGGCAAGGGCAATCGCCAAGCGCGTGATCAAGCCGGAAACCTCGGAGAAGATGCGCTACCTGATGCGCTTGAATGCCGAGATCGGCACCGCCAAGAGGGCGAATGTTCCCGGGTACTACATCGGCGGCAAGACCGGCACCGCCGAGAAGGTGATCAACGGCCGCTACGCCAAGAAGAAGGTGCTGACCCTCTTCACCGCCGTGATTCCAGCCGACAAGCCGCAATACCAGCTGCTGATCATGCTGGACGAGCCGCAAGCTCTGAAGGAGACCTACGGCTTCATTACCTCCGGCTGGAACGCGGTGCCGACCGCCGGCAACGTGATCAGCCGGATCGGGCCGCTGCTCGGGATCGAGCCGCGCTTCGACCTGCCGCCGTCGGACCGCCAAATTCTTGCGGCATCGCGGCTGACGCAGTAAGCCCTTCATCTTGAAGGCCCCGCCGATTTGAATCGTTCGGCCGAGGCCGGACGGGATCTCTATGAAACTCCGCGACCTTCTCGGTAATGAAACCAGGCTCGACCCAAGCGCGGATGCCGTCGATGTGAAGGGCCTTGCCGTCGACAGTCGCGTGGTGAAGCCGGGCGACCTGTTCTTCGCGCTCGCGGGCACGAAGACGGACGGCGCGCGCTTCATCCAGGCCGCGATCGCCGCCGGCGCCCTGGCTGTGGCAGGCGAGCACGCCCCGAGCGGCGATCTGCCGGTTCCCTTCATCGAGCTGTCCAACCCGCGCCGGGCGCTGGCGCTCGCCGCCGCACGCTTCTTCCCCTTGCAGCCGGCCACCATCGCGGCCGTCACCGGCACCAGCGGCAAGACCTCGGTCGCCGCCTTCACCCGCCAGATCTGGCGAGGGCTCGGCCATTCTTCGGCCAGCATCGGCACCATCGGCCTGGTGTCGGACAAGCGCACGGTTTACGGCTCGCTGACCACGCCGGACCCGATCGCGCTGCATCGGCAAATCGATGAGATCACGCGCGACGGCGTTACGCATCTTGCCTTCGAGGCATCCTCGCACGGGCTCGACCAATATCGCCTCGACGGCGTGCGCGTCTCGGCCGGCGGCTTCACCAATCTCTCGCGCGACCACATGGATTATCACCCCGATGTCGCGCATTACCTCGCCGCGAAGCTGCGGCTGTTTCGCGATCTGGTGCCGCCGGACGGCGCTGCCGTGATCTCGGCCGATCATGATTGCTCGGATGAGGTGATCGCGGCGGCAAAGGCGCGAGGTCTGCGTCTCATCACGGTCGGCACGAAGGGCGACGGCGCAGGCGAGGGCATCCGCCTGATCGATGCAAGCATCGAGGGCTTTGCGCAGACGCTGCAGATTGAGCATCTCGGCCGCAGGCGTGCAATCAGGCTGCCGCTGGTCGGCGCGTTCCAGACCGAGAATGCGCTCGTAGCGGCTGGTCTTGCGATCGGCACCGGCAGCGATCCTGAGGCGGTGTTCGATACGCTCGGTGCGCTCGAAGGCGCCAAGGGTCGACTCGAACTGGTCGGCGAGCGCAACGGCGCGCCGATCTTCATCGATTATGCGCATAAGCCTGATGCCTTGGCGAAAGCGCTGCAGGCGCTGCGACCTTACGCGAAGCGCAGGCTGGTCGTGGTGTTCGGCGCCGGTGGCGATCGCGACATCGGCAAGCGTCCGCTGATGGGTGCGATTGCCGCGGAGCATGCCGATCGCGTCATTGTCACGGATGATAATCCGCGCAGCGAAGATCCGCAGGCGATCCGCGCCGCGATCCTGGCGACTGCCAAGGGCGCCCAGGAGATCGGCGACCGTGCGGAGGCGATCCGTGCTGCGATCGATGCGCTGGAGGAGGGTGATGCCCTCGTCGTTGCCGGCAAGGGCCACGAGATCGGACAGATCATCGGCGACAAGATTTTGCATTTCAGCGACCACGAAGCGGTCGCCGACGCATTGGCAAAGAGGACGGCATGACGAAGGCGCCGCTATGGACCGTGGCCGAGGTGGCGCATGCGCTGGGCCTTTCCGGTGAGTTTCCGGATACGCCAGTCGACTTCGTGACCCAGGACAGCCGGGCGGTGAAGCCGGGCAGCCTGTTCGTGGCCTTGAGCGGCACGCCAAGCGGCGGCTTCATCTCGAGCTTTGCCTCCAGCCGTGATGGCTGGGAGTTCGCCGCGAATGCGCAGGACGCCGGTGCTGTGGCGATGATCGTGCCGCACCGGATCGACGGCATCACCGTGCCGCAACTGATCGTCGGGGATACGCTGATCGACGGGCTCTGGGGGCTGGCACGTGCGGCACGCGCGCGGTTCAAGGGACCGGTGATCGGGCTGACCGGCAGCGCGGGGAAGACCTCGACCAAGGAGTTCATCGCCGCCTATCCGCAGGCGGCCGCGAGCCCATCGAGCTTCAACAATTTCTGGGGCGTGCCGCTGACGCTGTGTAACGCCGACCCGAATGCCTCGGTTTGGGTGGTCGAGATGGGCATGAATCAGACGGGCGAGATCGCGCGGCTGACGGAGCTGACCAGACCGACGGTGGCGCTGGTCGTCAATGTGCAGCCGGTGCATCTGGAGAAGCTCGGCAGCCTGGAGGCGATCCGGCAGGAGAAGGTCTCGATCGCGCGCGGCTTGCCGCCATGTGGCTCGCTGGTGCTCCCCGCCGGACTTGTCGCGTCCGAGTGGAGCGGCAAGACGCTGCGCTTCGGCGAGGGCGCCGAGGTGTGCGAGCTGAAGCACACGCCGCGCGGCGAGAGCTGGGACGTCAGCGCCGAGGTCGCCGGTCGCAAAGTCGATTTCTCGCTGACGCCCGGCGCGCCGCACCGCCTGCAGAATGCGCTGGCTGCGCTTGCGGCCGTCTCCGCCGCCGGGCTCGATCCGGCGCTGCTCGCAAAAGAGCTCGACCACGTCGGCATCATGACCGGCCGCGGCGTCGAGCAGAGTGCCGGCGGCATCGTACTGATCGACGACAGCTTCAACGGCAACCCGGCCAGCATGGCTGCGGCGCTGGACAGCCTGCAGGCGCGGCCGGTGACATCAGGACGACGCATCGGAATCGTCGGCGATATGCTCGAACTGGGTGCCGAGGCGGCAGCCTATCACGAAGGTCTGATCCGCCATCTCGACGGCATCGATGGCGTCTATTGCGTCGGTTCCCTGATGCGGCACCTGTTCGACCGGCTGCCCGCAAACAAGCGGCTCGGCTGGCACGAGGATCCCGCGACCTTGCAGCCCGCCGAGGTTGCAGCGTTGCTGAAGCGCGGAGACGTCGTGGTCATCAAGGGCAGCAAGAAGATCTTCTGGGTGAACAAGTTCGTGCCCCGGCTTGCCGCTGCGCTGGAGGCGCAAGCTTAAAATCAGGCGATATCGCGGCGCGGCAGGCCTGTCGCCGGCGGGGCTGGTATGCCGGGCGGGATATGCCGCAATTGTTTGCAACGATTCGCACAGGGCCGCCGATCGTGGTTAAAGGAGCGCCTCAACACGGATTCGCGCGGGGATTCGTAAGCGGTCCCGGCAGGCCCTTGGCGAGACGGCATAGGCGGATTGTATGTTTTACTGGTTGATCGAGCTGACCAACACCTTCCCGAGTCTCGGGATGTTCCGCGCGGCCCTCAACGTCTTCCGTTACATCACCTTCCGCACCGGCGGGGCGGTGGTGACCGGCGCGTTGTTCGTGTTCCTGTTCGGACCCTGGATCATCGACCATCTGCGGTTGCGCCAGGGCAAGGGCCAGCCGATCCGCACCGACGGCCCGCAGTCGCATATCATCTCCAAGAAGGGCACGCCCACCATGGGCGGGCTGATGATCCTGTCCGGCCTCGTCGTCTCGACCGTGCTGTGGGCCAATCCGCTCAACCCTTACGTCTGGATTGTGCTGGCGGTGACGCTCGGCTTCGGCTTCGTCGGCTTCTATGACGACTACCTGAAGGTGACCAAGCAATCGCATTCCGGCTTCGCCGGCCGCGCGCGGCTTGCGCTCGAAGGGCTGATCGCGCTCGCCGCCTGCTACGCCTTGGTGCGGCTCGGCCGCGATGCCACCTCGACGTCGCTGGCGATTCCCTTCTTCAAGGATCTCGTGCTCAATTTCGGCTGGTTCTTCGTGATCTTCGGCGCCTTCGTGATCGTCGGCGCCGGAAATGCGGTCAACCTGACCGACGGGCTCGACGGGCTTGCGATCGTGCCGGTGATGATCGCTGCCGCAAGCTTTGGCCTGATCGCCTATCTCGCCGGCAACGCGGTGTTCTCCGACTACCTGCAGATCCATTACGTGCCCGGCACCGGCGAACTCGCCGTGCTCTGCGGCGCGGTGCTCGGCGCGGGCCTCGGCTTTCTCTGGTTCAACGCGCCGCCGGCTTCGATCTTCATGGGCGACACCGGCTCGCTTGCGCTCGGCGGCATGCTCGGCTCGATCGCGGTCGCGGTGAAGCACGAGATCGTGCTGGCCGTGATCGGCGGACTGTTCGTGCTCGAGGCGGTTTCGGTGATCGTGCAGGTCGTCTCGTTCAGGCTTACCGGCAAGCGCGTCTTCAAGATGGCGCCGATCCATCATCATTTCGAGCAGCTCGGCTGGACCGAGCCGCAGATCGTGATCCGGTTCTGGATCATCTCGGTGATGCTCGCGCTCGCCGGCCTCGCCACCTTGAAGCTGCGCTGACATGATCCCCATCACCTCCTTTGCCGGCAAGACAGTTGCCGTGTTCGGTCTCGGCGGCTCGGGCCTCGCCTCCTGTCATGCGCTGCGCGCCGGTGGCGCGGAGGTGATTGCGGCCGATGATGGTGCCGACCGGCTCGCTGAAGCCGCCAAGGCGGGCTTCGTCACCGCCGATCTGCGCGCCGTGTCCTGGACGAATTTTTTCGCGCTGGTGCTGGCGCCCGGTGTGCCGCTGACGCATCCGGCGCCGCATTGGAGCGTCACGAAGGCGCGCGAGGCCGGCGTCGAGGTGATCGGCGACATCGAGCTGTTCTGCCGCGAGCGCAAGCGTCAGGCGCCGGACGCGCCGTTCGTCGCGATCACCGGCACCAACGGCAAGTCGACCACGACGGCGCTGGTTGCGCATCTGATGAGAGTCGCCGGCTACGACGCCCAGATGGGCGGCAATATCGGCACCGCGATCCTGTCGCTGGAGCCACCGCGCATGGGCCGCGTCCATGTGATCGAGATGTCCTCCTTCCAGATCGATCTGACGCCCTCGATCGATCCGACCGTCGGCATCCTGATCAATGTCAGCGAGGATCACATCGACCGTCATGGCACGCTGGCGAACTATGCGGCCGTGAAGGAGCGGCTGGTCGCAGGCGTGCAGTCGCGGGGGACTGCGATCGTCGGTGTCGATGATGATTTCTCCCGTGCCAGCGCCGATCGCCTGGAGCGGGCGGGCAAGCGCGTGGTGCGGATCTCGGTCAAGAACCCGCTTTCCGACGGCATCTATGTCGAGCGCGAGACGATTGTGCGCGCGAGCGGCGGCGCGCGCAGCGAGATCGCAGGCATCGGCGGCATCGGCTCGCTCCGTGGCTTGCATAATGCACAGAACGCTGCCTGCGCGGCGGCCACGGCGCTCGCGCTTGGCATCAGTCCGGACGTGCTGCAGCAGGGGCTACGCAGCTTTCCGGGTCTTGCGCACCGCATGGAGCAGGTCGGTCGCCGCGGCGAGGTGCTGTTCGTCAACGACTCCAAGGGCACCAATGCGGATGCCGCCGCCCATGCGCTGTCGTCCTTCCCCGACATCTTCTGGATCGCCGGCGGCAAGCCGAAGGCCGGCGGCATCACCAGCCTGACCGGCTATTTCCCCCGCATCCGCAAAGCCTATCTGATTGGGGAGGCGGCAGAGGAATTCGCCGGGACGCTCGGCGACCAGGTGCCGCACGAGATGTCCGGCACGCTCGATGTCGCGGTTGCGCAGGCCGCCGCCGATGCCGAGGCTTCTGGGCTGAAAGACGCCGTGGTGCTGCTGTCGCCCGCTTGCGCCTCCTACGACCAGTACCGCAATTTCGAGATCCGCGGTGCCAGGTTCCGCGAGCTGGTGCAGGCGCTGCTCGGCGTCGAGCCGGCGGTGTGACGGCCTCCGCTGAGTCACCCGCAAAGGCGCGCAAAGGCGGGCGATCGAGCTCTCCGCTGTCATCGCCCGGCTCGACCGGGCGATCCAGCATTCCAGAGACAGTCGTGATGAACCGATGGGCCGCGGCGTACTGGATCCTCCGCTTTCATAGAGGATGACGGCAGCAGGTGGGTTGCCGGGCTTCACATCTCGAATGAAGGTCTCTCCCTTAACCCTCTGATAACCATCATCGGCCACCAATAGGGTTGGCCTCTCATTAAGCATGCCGGAACACCGCTTCCCGCGTTTTTCCGGATCATGCGCGCGGCCAGAGGGATACCCCATGCTCTCCCGCGAAGAACGCAATCCTCTGTCGGATTGGTGGTGGACGATCGACAAGCCGCTGCTCGGCGCCATCCTGGCCCTGATGCTGTGCGGCGTCATCCTGTCGCTGGCGGCGAGCCCGCCGGTCGCGACCCGCATCGGGCTCGACCCGTTCCACTTCTTCAACCGCCATGTGCTGTTTCTGCTGCCCTCTTTCGTCACGCTGATCGGCGTCTCCTTCCTATCGCCACGGCAGATCCGGCGCAGCGCGCTGATCATCTTCGCGATCTCGATCGCGCTGATCGTGCTGACGCTCGCGATCGGGCCCGAGGTGAAGGGCTCGCGGCGCTGGATCACGCTGCTCGGCGTCAACATCCAGGCCTCGGAAGCCGCCAAGCCGTCCTTCGTCGTGGTCGCGGCCTGGCTGTTCTCGGAATCCGCGCGGCGGCCGGACATGCCGGCGACCTCGATGGCGCTCGTTCTGCTGCTGCTGATGGTGTCGCTCTTGGTGATGGAGCCGGATTTCGGCCAGACCATGCTGACCTCAATGGTGTGGGGCTCGCTGTTCTTCATCGCGGGCATGCGTATGATCTGGGTGGCGGGCCTCGCGGGCGCGGCGAGCGCCGGCCTGTTCGGCGCTTATCTGTTGGTCCCGCACGTCGCGGGCCGCATCAAGCGCTTCATGAACCCGGCCTCCGGCGACACCTTCCAGGTCGACACCGCGATGGAGGCTTTCTCGAACGGCGGCTGGTTCGGGCTCGGGCCCGGCGAGGGCATTGCCAAGCGCAGCCTTCCCGACAGCCACACTGACTTCGTATTCGCGGTCGCTGCGGAGGAGTTCGGCATCATCCTGTGCCTGGCGCTGGTCGCGCTGTTCGCCTTTATCGTGATCCGCACGTTGTCACGCGCTTACGCTACCGAGGACAGTTTCTCGCGCTTCGCCGCCTCCGGTCTCGCCATCCTGTTCGGCGTGCAGGCCGCCATCAATATCGCGGTCAATCTGCAGCTCATCCCGGCCAAGGGCATGACCCTGCCATTCATTTCTTATGGCGGCTCTTCGATGGTCTCGCTCGCCTATGGCGTCGGCATGATGCTGGCGCTGACGCGGCTGCGGCCGCGCACCGAGATCGAGGCCACCGATGCTGCAGCCGGCGCGTTGGGCAGTTACGCGTAGGTCTCTCTTCGTCATTGCGAGCGCAGCGAAGCAATCCAGTGTACGTCCGAGGACTGGATTGCTTCGTCGCTGACGCTCCTCGCAATGACGTCGGTTTGTGTGTAAAGAGGGGCCACCATGACGACTGCGCCCCTCATTCTGCTCGCGGCCGGCGGCACCGGCGGCCATCTGTTTCCTGCCGAAGCGCTCGGTGTCGAACTGATCAAGCGCGGCTTGCGCGTCCGCCTCGTCACCGACGCCCGCGCGCTGCGCTACAGCGGCCTGTTCTCCAAGGACATGATCGACGTGGTGCCGAGCGAGACCATGCGAGGCCGCTCGCCGGTCGCGCTCGCCCGCACCGCCTGGATGCTCGCCTCCGGCATTGTCGTCGCCTTCAACCTGATGCGCCGGTTGAAGCCTTCCGCCGTGGTCGGCTTCGGCGGCTACCCGACCGTGCCGCCTCTGCTCGCGGCGCGCCTCGCCGGCGTGCCCGGCATCATCCACGACGCCAATGCCGTGCTTGGCCGCGCCAACCGCCTGCTGTCGCGCCATGTGAGGGCGATCGCGACCTCGCTGCCCGGCGTGCTCGACCGCGATCCGGCACTCGCCGGCAAGACCACCACCGTCGGCACGCCGATGCGTCCCATGGTTCTCGAAGCGACAACAGTGGCCTATACGCCTCCTGACACGATGGGCCCGTTTCGTCTGCTCGTGACCGGCGGCAGCCAGGGCGCGCGGGTCATGAGCGACATCGTACCCGGCGCGATCGAGCGGCTGGAGCCTGCGCTGTGGAGCCGGCTGGTGCTGACCCAGCAGGTGCGCCAGGAGGACATGGCGAGGGTGCGCGCGGTCTACGACAAGCTCAAGATCAATGTCGAGCTCGCACCCTTCTTCACTGATTTGCCGGCGCGGCTCGCCGCCAATCACCTCGTCATCTCACGCTCCGGTGCCGGCACGGTGGCGGAGCTTGCGGCGATCGGCCGGCCCTCGATTCTTGTGCCGTTGCCCGGCGCCATTGACCAGGATCAGTTTGCCAATGCCGGCGTGCTGTCGCAGGCGAACGCCGCGTTGCGTATCGCGCAAACCGATTTCACGCCCGATCGCCTCGCCTCGGAAATCTCGGCATTGGTCGCGGAGCCCACCCGGTTGGCCGCGATGGCGCAAGCCGCCCGTTCCGTCGGCCGGCTCGATGCGGCGGAGCGACTGGCCGATCTCGTGATCAAAACCGCCGGAATTTAGGCCTTCCACGCCGAAATTGCCTCTTGTCATGCCCCGCGAAGGCAGGGCATCCAGTACGTGGCGCCGCTGATTTGTCGGATGACCGCGCCCCGGTGAATGCTGGATCGCCCGCCTGCGCGAGCGATGACCCCTTAAGGAACCATCGATGAGACTGCCCCGCGAGATCGGACCCATCCATTTTGTCGGGATCGGCGGCATCGGCATGAGCGGCATTGCCGAGGTGCTGTGCAATCTCGGCTACACCGTGCAAGGCTCGGATGCCTCCGACAACGCCAACGTGGCGCGGCTGCGGGAGAAGGGCGCGACCGTCAGCATCGGCCACAAAGCGGAGAATATCGCCGGCGCCGATGTCGTCGTGGTGTCCACGGCGATCAAGCGCGACAATCCGGAACTGATGGCGGCTCGCGCCCAGCGCATTCCGGTGGTGCGGCGCGCCGAGATGCTGGCCGAGCTGATGCGGCTGAAGAGCTGCGTTGCGATCGCCGGCACCCACGGCAAGACCACCACGACCTCGATGGTGGCGGCGTTGCTCGATGCCGGCGGGCTCGACCCGACCGTCATCAATGGCGGCATCATCAATGCCTACGGCACCAATGCGCGGCTCGGGGCCGGCGACTGGATGGTGGTCGAGGCCGACGAGAGCGACGGCACCTTCCTGAAGCTGCCGACCGATGTCGCGATCGTCACCAATGTCGATCCCGAGCATCTCGATCACTTCAAGACCTTCGAGGCGGTGCAGGACGCCTTCCGCGCCTTCGTCGAGAACGTGCCGTTCTATGGCTTTGCCGTGATGTGCATCGATCATCCTGTCGTGCAGAGCATCGTCGGCAAGATCGAGGATCGCCGCATCATCACCTATGGCGCCAATCCGCAGGCCGACGCGCGGCTGGTCGATCTGACTCCGACCGGCGTCGGCTCACGCTTCAAGGTCGTGTTCCGGGATCGCAAGAGCGGCGCGACCCACGAGATTCCCGATATCGTGCTGCCGATGCCCGGCCGTCATAACGCGTCCAACGCCACTGCGGCGATCGCAGTCGCGCGCGAGCTCGGCCTGTCCGATGACGCGATCCGTAAGGCGATCGCCGGCTTCCGCGGCGTCAAGCGCCGCTTCACCCGCACCGGCGAATGGAATGGCATCACCGTGATTGACGATTACGGTCACCATCCGGTCGAGATCGCCGCCGTGCTCAAGGCGGCGCGGGAATCGACCAATGGCAGGATCATCGCGGTGGTGCAGCCGCATCGCTATACCCGCCTGCAGTCGCTGTTCGAGGAGTTCTGCACCTGCTTCAACGACGCCGATGCGGTCGTGGTCGCCGAGGTCTATCCGGCCGGCGAAGCGCCGATCGAAGGCATCGATCGCGATCATTTCGTGCTGGGCCTGCGCACCCACGGCCATCGCGACGTGGTGCCGCTGCCGAAGGCAGGCGACCTCGCCGGCATCATCAAGGGACTGGCGAAGCCGGGTGATCTCGTCGTCTGCTTAGGCGCCGGCAACATCAGCCAATGGGCCTACGCGCTGCCGGGCGAATTGAAAGCGCTGGGATGAGGGCGGTGTTGAGCGAGCTCGTCAGCGCAAGCATCCAACGACCTGCCACGGTCTCTCCGTTCCCTCCCCCCTTGTGGGGGAGGGTTAGGGAGGGGGGTAAGCCGCAAGCGCCGGCGCTCGTGGTACCCCCGTCTCCAACTCTCCCCCACAAGGGCGGAGAGGGCTCAGTGTGCTCGTGGCACGCGCTGGAGTTCAATTGCGAGCAATGACCTTCCCCGACATCACTCCCGATCTCAAAGTCGCGATGCCGGGCTTGCGCGGGCGGCTGCTTGCCAATGAGGTTCTGGCGCCGCTGACCTGGTTCCGGGTCGGTGGCCCGGCGCAGGTGCTGTTCACGCCGGCCGACGAGGACGACCTCGCTTACTTTCTGAAGAACTTGCCAAGCGATCTTCCGGTCACTGTCGTCGGTGTCGGCTCCAACCTGATCGTGCGCGACGGCGGCGTGCCGGGCGTGGTGATCCGGCTCGCGCCGCGCGGTTTCGGCGAGGTCGAGACGGAAGGCGAGATCGTCCGCGCCGGCACCGCGGCACTCGACAAGCGCGTCGCGGAGGTGGCGGCAACGGCCAATCTCTCCGGACTCGAATTCCTGTTCGGGATTCCCGGTAGCATCGGTGGCGCCTTGCGGATGAATGCCGGCGCCAATGGCGGTGAGACCAAGGATATCCTGATCGAGGCAACTGCGTTGGATCGGCAGGGCAATCACCATCGCTTCACCAATGCCGAGATGAAGTTCACCTATCGCGCGAACGGTCTCGATCCCAGCCTGATCTTCACCTCGGCGCGCTTTCGTGGACTGCCGGCCGCACCCGAGGCGATCCGCGCCCGCATGGCCGAGGTGCAGACCCATCGCGAGACCGCGCAGCCGATCCGCGAGAAGACCGGCGGCTCGACCTTCAAGAATCCGCCCGGCCACTCCGCCTGGAAGCTGGTCGATGCTGCGGGGTGCCGCGGGCTCAAGGTCGGCGGCGCGCAGGTCTCGGAGATGCACTGCAACTTCCTGATCAACACCGGCGACGCCACCGCCCACGACATCGAACAACTCGGCGAGACCGTGCGCGCGCGGGTCAAGGCGGCCTCGGGGATCGAGCTGCAGTGGGAGATCAAGCGGATTGGAATCGAACGGACGTAGCTCGCCTGCCGCATCAACATGCGCGGATGGCGCGCGCGCAAATTGAAATGAATCCGAGAACGCATTGATGCGCATCACCATTCTGTTCGGTGGCTCCAACAAGGAACGGCTCGTCTCGGTGGCGAGCGCGCAAAGCCTGCATGCGACGCGCCCCGAGGCCGACCTCTGGTTCTGGGACGCCGACGACAGCGTGCATGAGGCGAGCGGCAAGGCACTCGCAAGCCATGCCAAGCCGTTCGAGGAGCCGTTCAAGGCCGATGGAAAGAGTCTTGGCCCGCTCGCCGCAGCGCTCGATCGCGCCAGGGATGAAGATCGTGTGCTGGTGCTTGGCTTGCACGGCGGCAGGGCCGAGAACGGCGAGCTGCAGGTGATGTGCGAGATGCGGGGCGTGCCCTATACCGGCTCAGACTCGACCTCGTCGCATCTTGCCTTCGATAAGGTCGCGGCCAAGCGCTTTGCGGTGCTCGGCGGGGTCAACGCTGCGGAGGGGATCGCGCTTGATGATGCCGAGGCGGCGCTCGCCCGCCACGGCAAGCTGATTGCCAAGCCGGTCAAGGATGGTTCGAGCTACGGGCTGATGTTCGTCAACGCGAGGCAAGACCTCGTTGCGGTGAGGAAGGCAGCGGAGACGGAGGAATATCTCATCGAGCCATTTATCTCCGGCGTGGAGGCCACCTGCGCTGTGCTGGAGCAGGCGGATGGTTCGCTGATCGCACTGCCGCCGATCGAGATCGTGCCGGCCGCGGGCGCCTTCGATTATTTTGCCAAGTACCTTGCCGAGGCGACGCAGGAGATCTGCCCAGGCCGCTTCCCGCCCGACATCATGGAGAGCATCAAGCGTGAGGCGATCAAGGCGCACCGGGCGCTGTCATGCGGCGGCTATTCGCGCTCCGATTTCATCGTCTCGGCCAATGGTCCGATCTACCTCGAGACCAATACCCTGCCGGGCCTGACTGCGGCCTCATTGTATCCGAAGGCCTTGAAGGCGCAGGGGATTGCCTTCGTCGATTTTCTCAACCTGCAAATAGTGCTTGCGGAACGCCGCAGCCGCAAATAGCGCTGATGGAACCAGGCGCGGCTTGTTCCCGCTACCGGTAAAATACTTAAGAATTTGGCTCAAGGTCCTCAAATGACGAAGAAAAAAATCGTCTCTGCCGACCGATTTTACCTTTTGTTTACCAGGAAGGCCGAAGGTTAACGCTGGCGGCACAGTGGTGCTCGGCTGCCGGGGTGAGCTGTCGTGACGCGGGCTTCTCGCGCCCGTCACCCACCCCGGTCGACGTGGAGACCTCGCCGATGCTGCGACCCGCAACGTATTTGCGGGCCCCAACAGTTGATGAGCTCGTGCAATGGATGGTGCAGGACGCCTCGCTCGATCGCAGAGGCCCCAAGCTGACCTGAGGGCCGCCGCGCTTGGCGCGGCGATCTTGCTGCGCGAGTATGTCGCCGCACGTTTCCCGTGGACTCGGCCCCGTCGAAGCCGGGCGCGCCAGCCCCGATCGCGTCAAGCCGCGTCGTATCAAGTCCAGCCGCGGCAGATCGTGCCGGCGGCAGCGGCCGAGCGGCCGCAGCCTGCCGCGGGCCTGGTCGCATTCGTCGAACGCTATCTGCCGCAGCGTCTTGGAACTGTCGCCGCCGTCGCCTTGCTGTGCGGCAGTGTCTGGCTCGGCGTCGTCAAGGGCGGCCATGTCGACGAGGTGAGCACCGCCTTCAGTGACGCCCGCAATACGCTGGCCAATTCTGCCGGCTTCCGCATCACCGCGGTCGCTATCAATGGCCGTAAGCAACTGACGCAGGATGAGGTGCTGGCGATCGGCGGCGTTACCGGGCGCTCGTCATTGCTGTTCCTGGATGCGATCGCGGTCCGCGACCGGCTCAAGGCCAATCCTTGGATCGCTGAAGCGACGGTGCAAAAGTTCTTCCCGAACCAGCTTCAGATCGACATCGTGGAGCGCAAGGCATTCGCGCTGTGGCAGCAGGACGGCAAGCTGTCGGTCATTTCGGATGATGGTGCGGTGCTCGAACCCTATGTCTCGCGACGCTTCCTCACGCTGCCGCTCGTGGTCGGCAAGGGGGCCGAGAGCCGTGCGCATGATTTCCTGGCACTGCTCGACCGCTATCCGCAGGTGAAAGCCGTGACCCGCGCCGCCGTCTTCGTTGGTGAGCGCCGCTGGAATCTGCGCACCAAGGACGGCCTCGACATTCGCCTTCCGGAGCACGACGTCGGCAATGCGCTGGCCGTGCTGAGCCAGCTCGACCAAGAGGACCATCTGTTCTCGCGAGACATCGTTGCGATCGACATGCGGCTGTCGGACCGGCTGACCGTGCAATTGTCCGACGATGCCGCCAAGGCGCGCGAGGACATGTTCAAGGATAAGGCGAAAGCCCAGAAGAAGGCCGGCAACACATGACCGGCTTCGATCGCCAGACCCCGAAGACGCGTCCGGTGTCTCAGAAGCGCACCGCGCTGGTGGCATCGCTCGACGTCGGCACCAGCAAGATCGCCTGCCTGATCGCGCGGCTGAGGCCGGCGCCGCCGAGCGACGCGCTGCGCGGCCGCAGCCATGCGGTGGAGCTGGTCGGCTACAGCCAGATCCAGTCGCGCGGCGTCAAGGCCGGCGCCGTGGTCGATCCGATCGAATGCGAGCAGGCGGTGCGCCAGGCGGTGGCGCTGGCCGAGCGCATGGCCAAGGTGCGGGTCGAGTCCGTGCTGCTGCCGGTCGCCGGCGGGCGGCTGCAGGGGCATCTGATCGAGGCGACATCGGACATTCGCGGCGGCGCTGTGACTCAGGCTGATGTCAGCCGCGTGACCTCGACCGGCATGCATCATGCCACCGGTGAGGGCCGTGCGGTGCTGCACGCGCTTCCTGTCGGCTACACGCTGGATGGAGTGAAAGGGATTCGGGATCCCCGCGGCATGCTGGCGCGTCAGTTCGGCGTCGACATGAACGTCGTCACCTCGGACGCGACCGTCGCCAAGAACCTGATGCTGGTGGTCGAGCGCTGCCACCTCAATGTCGAGGCGATGGCGGCGAGCCCGTATGTTGCCGGACTATCCGTTCTGACCGACGACGAGGCCGATCTCGGCGCCGCCGTGGTCGAGATGGGGGCGGGCACCACGACCATCGCGATCTATTCCGGCGGCCGCTTCGTGCATGCAAGCGGATTTGCGCTCGGCGGTCATCATGTGACCATGGACCTTGCGCGGGGCCTGTCGGCGTGCATTGCGGATGCCGAGCGAATCAAGACGTTATATGGCACGGTACTGACTGGCGGGTCCGACGCGCGTGAGTTGATGTCTGTTCCGACGGCCGGGGATCATGAGCGGGATGTTCCGCAGATCGTGTCCCGCGCCACCATCGCGAACATCGTCAGGCACCGCGCCGAGGAGATTTTTGAAATGGTCCGCGACCGGCTGAAGGATTCCCCTTTTGCGGCAGAACCCAAGGCCCGTGTCGTCCTCAGCGGAGGGGCTTCGCAACTGACCGGTCTCGTCGAGCTGGCAACGCGGATTCTCGGCCGGCCGGTGCGCATCGGGCGCCCGCTCGGTTTCGGCCGGCTGCCGCACGAGGCCAAGAATGCCGCCTTCGCGGTGCCGACCGGGCTTTTGGTCTATCCGCAATACGCGCATCTGGAACATGTCGAACCGCGGCATACGCGGCAGCAGGGAACAGGGACCGACGGCTATTTCGGAAAGGTCGGACGATGGCTGCGCGAGGGCTTCTGATGAATGTTTTCCGACCCAAGAAAATTACCATGAAAATTCCCATGCGGTTTTCACCAACACCCGCGGCCACCGGCCGGGATGAACCCACGCGCGCGTGATCGAGAGGCAACCATGGCACTCACTATTTCTCCTCCTGACATCCATGAGCTGAAGCCGCGAATCACCGTCTTCGGTGTCGGTGGCGCGGGCGGCAACGCCGTGAACAACATGATCACGGCCGGCCTGCAGGGCGTCGACTTCGTCGTCGCCAACACGGACGCGCAGGCGCTGACGATGTCGAAGGCGCAGCGCATCGTGCAGATGGGAACCCAGGTGACGCTCGGGCTCGGCGCGGGCTCGCAGCCCGACGTCGGCGCGGCCGCGGCGCAGGAAGTGATCGACGAGCTGCGCGATCATCTCTCGGGCGCCAACATGGTGTTCGTAACCGCCGGCATGGGGGGCGGCACGGGCACGGGCGCAGCTCCGGTGATTGCCAAGACCGCGCGCGAAATGGGCATTCTCACGGTGGGCGTCGTCACCAAGCCGTTCCACTTCGAAGGCCAGCGCCGCATGCGCACGGCGGAGTCCGGCATCGCGGAGCTGCACAAGGTCGTCGATACGCTCCTGATCATTCCGAACCAGAACCTGTTCCGGGTCGCCAACGAGAAGACCACCTTCGCCGATGCCTTCGCGATGGCCGACCAGGTGCTCTATTCGGGCGTCGCCTGCATCACCGACCTGATGGTCAAGGAAGGCCTGATCAACCTCGACTTCGCCGACGTCCGCGCCGTGATGCGTGAGATGGGCAAGGCGATGATGGGCACCGGCGAAGCCTCCGGCGAGAAGCGCGCGCTGACCGCGGCGGAGGCCGCGATCGCCAACCCCTTGATCGACGACTCCTCGATGAAGGGCGCCAAGGGCCTCTTGATCTCGATCACCGGTGGCAAGGACCTCACCCTGTTCGAGGTCGACGAGGCCGCGACCCGTATCCGCGAGGAGGTCGACCAGGACGCCAATATCATCGTCGGCGCCACCTTCGACGAGGCCCTCGACGGCCTGATCCGCGTCTCGGTCGTCGCCACCGGCATCGAGCAGGCCCAGTTCAACCGCAACTCGACGCCGTCGGCACCACCGCCGCCGCCGGCAGCTGCGCCGTCCACGCCGATCGGCATGCCGGAGAGCCGGCTCGCCGATCTGACCGCGCGGCTGCGCGCCGACAACCAGCGTCTCGCCGAGCGGGCCGCCAAGCTCGAGGCTCAGGCCGCTGCGCAGGCTGCCGTCGCGATCGCTCCAGTGGCTGCACCCGTGGCGCCGGCACCGCGCCCGGCTCCTAGTCTCGAGCGCGACACGCTGGCCGCCGTTGCTGCCGCGATGGCCTCGGAACCGGCGCCTGCCGCGGCCGCCGTGCAGCCGGCCTCCTATGGCGATGTGACCGTGCGTCCGATCGCGCAGAAGCCCTCGCTGTTCCCGGAGCCGGAGGCTGCGCGTCCGATGCCGACTGAGCCGGCGGCGCCGCCGGAGACCTTCATCCCCCAGGCTGCTGAGCGAGTTCCAGCCCGCGCGCCGCGGATGCCTAAGTTCGAGGAACTGCCGATTCCGGCCCAGGCCGAGATTCGTCAGGCGAGGGGCGATGCCGATTCGGAGGAGCATCCGCAGAAGAGCCGGATGTCGCTGCTGCAGCGGCTAGCCAATGTCGGCCTCGGCCGCCGCGAGGAGGACGAGCCGCCGGTTGCGCCGCGGACCGCCACTCCCGCGATGCCGCCGCTGCCGGACCGGAAGCCGCAGCGGAGCGTTGCCCAGCAAATCGCGAATCACGAGCAGCCGGTATCAGAGTACGCGCGCCGCCCTGCACCCCACGGTTTGGACCATCACGGCCGCCCTGCATCTGTTGCGCCGGCGCCACAGGGCGATGATCATTTGGATATCCCGGCGTTCCTCCGACGGCAGGCGACCTGACAATTGTTACAGCCCAGGCTGTGTCGACGAGGCCCGGTTCTCACGAACCGGGCCTTTTTGTTACAGCCCATGTCAGCGTTGTGAGTGCTCAACTCACTGATTTTAAATGATTAATTATTCTTTTCGCCGCCTAATGCGGAAACTGGAGGTTAATTCCGCGTTCCAATCTGGTTAAGGCTTGGCTTGAATACGGCAGAGATGGGGTAACAATCCGTAAAGAAGCGTGAGTTGGCGCTCTTTGGGGTCCTGATTAAGGTCTGCCGCGACTTGGGGATACTTCGATGTGAGTCGGCACGCAGGGGCGAGCTGGCAAACGATGTCGAAGTGGGGTCTTGGGCGAATATCGATGAAGTTCAGCCGGCAAACAACGCTTCGTTCGCAAGCCACCGTAACCGGTGTAGGCGTTCACTCGGGTAAACCAGTGAACCTCACCATCGGGCCGGCATCTCTCGACGCAGGATTCGTTTTCATCCGCACCGGGCTCGATGGGCGCGACCGCGAGGTCAGGGCGATCGCCGGTTCAGTGATCGCGACCGAGCTCGCCACGGTCCTTGGTGACCGCGACGGCGCGCTGGTTTCCACGGCCGAGCATGTCCTGGCTGCGCTGCGCGGCATGGGCGTCGACAACGCCACGATCGAGATCGACGGCCCCGAAGTTCCGATCATGGACGGCAGCGCCGCCGCCTTCGTCGCTGCGATCGAGCAGGCCGGCGTCATCTCCCAGTCGGCCCCGCGCCGTTTCATCCAGATCTTGAAGCCGGTGCAGGTCGCGATGGGTGCCTCGCTCGGCGAACTGCGCCCCAACGCGACCGGCTTCCGGGTCGAGGTCGAGATCGACTTCAGGAGCCCAGTCATCGGCCGCCAAGCCTATAATTTCGATCTGAGCCCGGAGCGCTTCCGCCGCGAGATCGCCCGAGCCCGCACCTTCGGCTTCATGAGCGACGTGGCGCGGCTCTGGAGTGCCGGCTTCGCGCTCGGCTCGTCCTTTGAGAACTCGCTGGTGTTCGACGAGGAGCGCCTGCTGAATCCGGAAGGCCTGCGCTACGCCGACGAATGCGTCCGTCACAAGGTGCTGGATGCGATCGGCGATCTGGCGCTGGCGGGTCTGCCGCTGCTCGGCACCTATCGCTCGGTGCGAGGCGGCCACAAGCTGAATCACGCCGTGCTGACCGCGCTGCTTGCGGATCGGACGGCATGGCGCGTGGTAGAGGGCGAGGCGGTGCGCCGTCCGCGCGTCGCGACCGACGTGGTCGGCGGCATGGTCGGTAGTATGATCGCCCCGGCCTTCGGGCCGGACGTGTCCTGAGTCGCAGCTCCCTTAGCGCGAGCGGCCAAAGGTTCGGGCCACGCTATTTCCAGATATTCGATCTTAGGGGCCGATCGGCCGACCCGGTGCTGTGACCATGAACTGCGTCCGGGCACCGGCAGCCTTTCCTCCGGTGATCTGACGCGGTAACCATGATTGTCCACCGCAAGTCAGAGGCCGCCTTAATCCGGGCGAAATGGCTGCCTATGCGGTTGGTCCACGAAGGTTTTTCGGCTAGACAGCCGCATGGCAGGCGTCACGGGCAGTGCCCATCCTTCGCGTTCATGGCTGAAGCCATTCTTGGCTTAAGCTCTCGGGGCGCGGCATATTTCGGATCTCAGGCATCAGGTTCAAAAGAAGCTCATGTCGACACAGCCTCTTTCGCGCGATCTTCGCAATCCTTCGCTTGCAGCAGGCTTGGGCCGCGTGCGGCTCGCTGCGTCCCTGATCCTCCTCGCGCTGCCCTTGAGCGGCTGCGGCACTGGCGCGCTGTGGGACAAGTTCATGGCCAAGGACGACACCTTCGTCGATCAGCCGCCGGACAAGCTCTACAATGAGGGCTTGTACCTCATGAATGAGAAGAAGGACGTCAAGGAAGCGAACAAGAAGTTCGAGGAAGTCGACCGCGAGCATCCTTATTCCGACTGGGCGCGCAAATCGCTGCTGATGTCGGCCTACGCATCCTACCAGGCCTCCGACTATGACGGCTGCATCGGCGCTGCGACGCGCTACATCACCTTGCATCCGGGCAGCCCGGACGCCGCTTATGCGCAGTACCTGATCGCCGCCTCGCATTACGACCAGATTCCGGACATCAGCCGCGATCAAGGTCGCACCGAGAAGGCGATCGCCGCGCTGGAAGAGGTGGTCCGCAAGTATCCGACCTCCGAATACGCTACCAGCGCCAAGGCCAAGCTGGAAGGCGCGCGCGACCAGCTTGCCGGCAAGGAGATGGATGTCGGCCGCTACTACCTGCAGAAGTCCGACTACACGGCGGCGATCAACCGCTTCAAGACCGTGGTCACGCAGTACCAGACCACGCGGCACGTCGAGGAGGCTCTCTACCGCCTGACCGAGGCCTATATGCGGATCGGCATCGTCGGAGAGGCGCAGACCGCGGCTGCCGTGCTCGGGCATAATTTCCCTGACAGCAAATGGTACAAGGACGCCTATAGTCTCGTGAAATCCGGTGGCTTGGAACCGGAGGAGAACAAGGGCTCCTACATCTCCAAGGCCTTCAAGAAACTCGGCCTCGGCTAGAATCGCCGAGATATGGGGCAGGTGACGTGGGCGCCTTCTGGGGCGCTTTCATAATTCCCGCTTTGTTCTCAATTCTTGTTTTGTTCTCATTCTGCTGCTAGACTTGAGTCCGTCGATTCAGGGCACTCGCCCTCAAACGAGGACTCATTCCGTCATGCTGGCGCGTCTGTCGATCCGTGACATTGTTCTGATCGAGCGGCTTGATCTCGAGTTTTCCAGGGGACTTGCGGTGCTGACCGGTGAGACCGGTGCCGGCAAGTCGATCCTGCTCGACGCCTTTGCGCTGGCGCTGGGCGGCCGGGGCGATGCCAGCCTCGTCCGCCACGGCGCCGAGCAGGGGCAGGTCACGGCCGTCTTCGAGGTCGCCAAGAACCATCCGGCGGCAAAAATCCTGGCCGACAACGGCCTTGATGCCGACGGGGAGATGATCCTGCGCCGCGTCCAGTTCGGCGATGGCCGCACCCGTGCCTTCATCAATGACCAGGCCGTCAGCGTGCAGACCCTGAAAGCCGTCGGGGCCGCCCTGGTCGAGATCCACGGCCAGCACGACGAGCGCGCGCTGGTCGATGCCGCCACCCATCGCCGCCTGCTCGATGCCTTCGCTGGCCTCGAGAAGGATGTCGCTGCGGTGGAGGCGCTGTGGGCGGCGCGCCGCACCGCGTGCACGGCGCTGGAGGCACATCGCGCCGGCATGGAGCGCGCCGCGCGCGAGGCGGATTACCTGCGCCACGCCTCCGATGAATTGAAGGCGCTGGCGCCGAAGGAGGGCGAGGAGACCCAGCTCGCCGCGCGCCGCACCGCGATGATGCAAGGCGAGAAGATCGCCTCGGATCTGCGCGACGCCCAGGAGGCGGTCGGTGGCAATCAGTCGCCGATCGCGAACCTGTCGGCCGCGGTGCGGCGGCTGGAGCGGCGTGCTGGCCACTCGCCGGCCTTGGTCGAGCCGGCGGTGAAGGCGATCGATGCCGCCATCAACGCGCTGGAGGAGGCCGACCAGCATCTGACGGCCGCGCTCCGCGCTACTGATTTCGATCCCTTGGAGCTGGAGCGGATCGAGGAGCGGCTGTTCGCGCTGCGCGCCGCCTCGCGCAAATATTCGACCCCCGTCGATGGGCTCGCCACGCTGGCGGCCAAATATGCCGCCGATGTCGTGCTGATCGATGCCGGCGCCGAGCAGCTGAAGAAGCTGGAAGCCGCCGCGGCCGAGGCTGATGCACGCTATGCGTCGGCGGCCGCTAAGCTGTCGGCGGCGCGGAGTAAGGCGGCCGAGAAGCTCAACAAGGCCGTCAATGCCGAGCTGGCGCCGCTCAAGCTGGAGCGCGCCCGGTTCATGACCCAGGTCGAGGCCGACGCGCAGACGCCGGGGCCGCAGGGTATCGACCGCGTCGAATTCTGGGTGCAGACCAATCCGGGCACGCGGCCAGGGCCGATGATGAAGGTCGCCTCCGGCGGCGAGCTGTCGCGCTTCCTGCTGGCGCTCAAGGTGGTGCTGTCCGACCGCGGTTCGGCGCCGACCCTGGTGTTCGACGAGATCGACACCGGCGTCGGCGGTGCCGTGGCGGACGCGATCGGCAGCCGGCTGGCACGGCTGGCCGGCCAGGTCCAGGTGATGGCCGTGACCCATGCGCCACAGGTCGCGGCCCGCGCCGACCAGCATCTCTTGATCTCAAAAGCCGCGCTCGACAAGGGCAGGCGCGTCGCCACCCGTGTCAACACACTCCCCGCCGAGCACCGCCGCGAGGAGATCGCCCGCATGCTCGCCGGTGCCGAGATCACCGCCGAGGCCCGCGCGGCGGCCGACCGGTTGCTCAAGGCCGCGGCATAGCTGCTTGCTCAGTCATGCCGGGTTCGATACGGAACCTGTTACAGGCCTGACGTTTTGCGTTAGGTCGTCCGCATCGCCCGGAATGACGGACTGTAGCGAGCAATGGCCAGAGCAGCAAAAGCGAAGAAGCTAGTCGAGGTTGCCGATCTCACCAAGGCGCAGGCCAAGGTGGAATGGAAGCGTTTGGCCCTTGAGCTCGAAGGGCACGACAAGCGCTACTATCAGGACGATGCGCCTGTCGTCACCGACGCCGAATACGACGCGCTGCGCCAGCGCTTCAATGCGATCGAGGCGCGCTTTCCGGAATTCGTCAGCCCGGATTCCCCGTCGCAGAAGGTGGGCGCTGCGCCATCAGGCCGCTTCAGGAAGGTACAGCACGCAGTGCCGATGCTCTCGCTCGACAACGCCTTTGCCGAGGAGGATGTGCGCGACTTTGCGGGGCGCATCGTCCGCTTCCTCAAGCTGCCCGACGATCAGATCGATTTCTCCGCCGAGCCGAAGATCGACGGGCTCTCGATGTCGCTGCGCTATGAGGGAGGCGAGCTCGTCACCGCGGCGACGCGCGGCGACGGCGCGGTCGGCGAGGACGTCACCGCCAATATCCGGACCCTCGAGGATGTGCCGCAGAAGCTGAAGGGCCGCAACATTCCCGACGTCTGCGAGGTGCGCGGCGAGGTCTACATGACCAAAGGCGCATTCCTGGCGCTGAACGAGCGGCAGAAGGCGGAAGGCGGTACGATTTTCGCCAATCCCCGCAACTCGGCCGCGGGCTCGCTGCGGCAGAAGGATCCCGCCATCACCGCCTCGCGTCCCCTGGGCTTCTTCGCGTATGCCTGGGGCGAGATGAGCGCGATGCCGGCCGAGACGCAGAGCGGCATGATCAAATGGTTCGAGCATTGCGGCTTCAAGACCAATCCGCTGACCAAGCTCTGCCACTCCGTCGATGAGCTGCTCGCCTTCCATCACGCCATCGAGGAGCAGCGCGCCGAGCTCGACTACGACATCGATGGCGTCGTCTACAAGGTCGACCGGATCGACTGGGAGGACCGCCTCGGCTTCGTGTCGCGCACGCCGCGCTGGGCGATCGCGCATAAATTCCCGGCCGAGCGCGCGATGACCGTGCTCAAGGACATCGAGATCCAGGTCGGCCGCACCGGCTCGTTCACGCCTGTTGGCAAGCTGGAGCCGGTCGGCGTCGGCGGCGTCATCGTGCAGAACGTGACGCTGCACAACGAGGACTACATCAAGGGCGTCGGCAACAAGGGTGAGGTGCTGCGCGAAGGTCGCGACATCCGGATCGGCGACACCGTCGTGGTCCAGCGCGCCGGCGACGTCATTCCGCAGGTGGTCGATGTCATCCTCGACAAGCGGCCGAAGAATGCGAAGGAATTCCATCTTCCGAAGAAGTGCCCATGCCCGCTGCACACCGACGTGGTGCGCGAGGAGACCGCCACCGGTGAGGAGGGCTCGCGCGCCCGCTGCACCGGTGAGTTCGCCTGTCCCTTCCAGAAGATCCAGCACCTCCTGCTGTTCGTATCGCGCCGCGCCTTCGACATCGACGGACTCGGCGAGAAGCAGATCCAATATTTCTTCGACCAGGGCTGGGTGAAGGAGCCAGCCGACATCTTCACCCTGCAGAAGCGCAACGCCGAGCTGAAGCTCGAGGAGATCGAAGGCTATGGCGAGACCTCGGTGCGCAATCTGTTTGGTGCAATCGAGGCGCGGCGCGACATTGCGCTGGAGCGCTTCATCTATGCCCTCGGCATGCGCCATGTCGGCGAGACCACGGCCTTAGCGCTGGCGCGCGGCTACGGCTCCTGGGATGCATTCCATGATGCCTGCCTGAAGGTCGCCAATGGCGACGCGGAGGCGATCGCCGAAATGGATGCGCTCGACCAGATCGGCGACACCGTGATCAAGGCCATCGCGGCGTATTTCGGCGAGAGCCACAACCGCGGCATCGTCGAGCGGCTGACGAAAGAGGTCAAAATCGTCGATGCCGCGAAGCCAAAGAGCAATTCGCCGCTCGCCGGCAAGACCGTGGTGTTCACCGGCTCGCTGGAGAAGATGACGCGTGACGAGGCCAAGGCCACCGCCGAGCGTCTCGGCGCGAAAGTCTCGGGCTCCGTGTCGAAGAAGACGGACTATGTGGTTGCCGGTCCCGGCGCAGGTTCGAAGCTTGCCGAAGCGCAGAAGCACGGCGTGCAGGTCTTGACCGAAGACGAGTGGCTGAAGCTGATCGGGGAGTAGGGCGTTCTCTCCCCGTCATTGCGAGGAGCGCAGCGACGAAGCAATCCAGAGCCGCCCTCGATGACTCTGCATTGCTTCGCTTCGCTCGCAATGACGGACTCACATTACTCCGGCCTCATCCTCTTCCGCCTCTGCGAGCATCGCCTGGTTCGCCACGATCTTCCTGCGCGGGACCAGGAAGATCATGGTCGAGGCGCAGGCGAGCGACATCGCCGCGATGGCCGACGTCAGCGGCAGCGTGGAGGCGAAATGTCCGCCGAGAAAGGCGCCGAGCTGCGAGGTCAGCGCGCCCATTCCCATCTGCAGAAAGCCCATCGTGCCCGAGGCCGTGCCGGCGGCGCGCGGGTGAATGCTGAGCGCGCCGGCCGCGGAATTGGCCATGACGGCGGCGTTGGCGAACATCACCAGCATCTGGGTGCAGAACAGCACCACCGGCACTTGGTTGAGCCCAAAGATGCTCCAGCCAAAATTGAGCAAGGCGCCGTTCAGCTGCAACGTCAGCCCGAACCAGATCAGGCGATCGAGCTGATAACGCGGCGAGAAGCGGACGCAGAACAGATTGCCGACGAAATAGGCAAAACCCGTGGTCGCGAACCACGCGCCATATTCGGCGGAGGATCTGTTCATCTGGATCTCGACGATGTAGGGGCCGCCGCCCGCGAAGGCAAAGATGATCTGCGAGGCCAGCACCTGGCAGAGCGCGTAGCCGACAAAGGCGCGGCTGCGCACCAGCAGCGCGACGTCGCGGCGGAAGCTCGCGCCTGCGACGCGGGTCGGGCGGGTCTCCGGCAGCGCCAGCGTGACGCCGATTGCGACCGCCACCGCGAGCGCGGCCACGACGTAGAAGATCGCGTGCCAGCCGAGCGCGGTCTCGATCAGCCCGCCCGTCAAGGGTGAGAGCAACTGGGCGATCATCATCACGGCGATGACGAGGCTGATCATCGCGCCGATGCGCTCGCGCGGATAGAGATCGCGGATGATGGCGCGGCTGATCACCATGCCGCTGGCGCCGCCGAGGGCCTGGAAGAAGCGCGCGATGATCAGCTGCGGCAGGCTGTCCGCAAGGATGCAGCCGAAGCTTGCGATGACGGCGAGGCCAAGACCTCCGAGCATCACCGGACGACGGCCGAAACGATCCGACAGCGGCCCGAGCAGCATCTGCGAGCAGGCGATGCCGACCATGTACAGGGAGACCGTCATCTGCACCACGGAAGCGTCGGTGCCGAAGGTGGTCGCGAGCATCGGCAGCGCCGGCACCAGCAGATAGAGCGAGATTGGCGCGAGGCCCGTCATCACCACCAGCAGGGTCAGCATGGTGCGCGGATGCGCGAGGCCCGCTTGCGTTGCTGCCTTGGGCGGCTTGCTGATCATTCCGTGCATCCAAGGGGCGCTCACATCGTCTGCGGACGCGGTGGACTGTACTGGCCTGCCGGCTCACGAAAACGCCTGTTTCGGCATACGGCCATGCCGATTGCGGGACTGTTATAATCACACGCCGAAGGATGCTGCAGATGTGCTGGAAAACACGGCAGCTACTTGCACGTGATTCCGGGTTCGAGGCGTCCGGCCTCGCCGCGGAATGACGGTGTGTGTTAATGAGCGCCCCGGAACGACGACTGGCAGCGCGTAGCTGGATGAGCGCAGCGATATCCAGGATTGCAGGACACAGATGTCCCGGGTGTCGCCGTCGCTCACCCGGGCTACGAAGCGCCGCCGCCGTTTTCGGCCGGCTACAGTGGCGCCGTGGCCTGATCGAGCCAGCGCTGGTCAGCCTCGTCGAGCGCGCCACGCACCGCCGCGTTGACCTCGGCGTGGTAGGCATCGAGCCAGGCACGCTCCTCGCCGCTCAACATGGCGACGTCGATCAGCCGCCGGTCGATCGGCGCAAAGGTCAGCGCTTCGAAGCCGTTCATCGGCTTCTCTGCGCCCGCAATGTCCTTGGCCACCACCAGTTCCAGATTCTCGATGCGGATGCCGTAGGCATCGGTCTTGTAGTAGCCGGGTTCATTGGACAGGATCATGCCGCGCTTGAGCGGCGTGGTGCCGAGCTTGGAGATGCGCGCCGGCCCCTCATGCACCGACAGATAGCTGCCGACGCCGTGGCCGGTGCCATGCTCGAAATCGAGGCCCGCCTGCCAGAGGAACTGCCGCGCAAAACTGTCGAGCTGCGCGCCGGTGGTGCCGTCGGGGAACACCGCGCGTGCGATGGCCAGATGGCCGCGCAGCACGCGGGTGAAGCGGTCGCGCATCTCATCGGTCGGCTGGCCGATCGCGATGGTGCGGGTGACGTCGGTGGTGCCGTCCTGATACTGCGCGCCGGAATCGATCAGCAGCAGGTCTCCTCGCATGATGCGGCGATTGCTCTTGCGACTGACGCGATAGTGCACGATGGCGCCGTTCGGCCCGGTGCCGGCGATCGTCGGGAAGGACACATCCTTCAGCGCGCCGCTATCGCGGCGGAACGTCTCCAGCGCCTCGACAGCGTCGATCTCGGTCAGCGTGCCCTTGGGCGCCTCGCGGTCGATGAAGGCAAGGAAGCGGGCCAGCGCCACCGCGTCGCGGCGATGGGCCCGGCGCATGCCTTCGATCTCGGTCGCGTTCTTGGCCGCCTTGAGCAGGCTGACCGGATCGGCCGATCGCACCGGCTTGCCCCCGGCGTTCTGGATCAGCCGGGTCAGGGCGTCGGCGGCGGTCGCGCTGTCGAGCGCGATCGCCGCGCCCGATTGCGCCAGGCCGGTGAGCCGCGCCGTCAGCGCGTCCGGCTCCTGGACATCGGCCGACTGTTCGAGATGGTCGCGGGTGAGGTTGGAAAGCTTGCGATGGTCGATGAAGATGGTCGGCCGGCCGCTCTTCGGCACCAGCGCGTAGGAGAGCGGCAGCGGCGTATGGGCGACGTCGGCGCCGCGAATGTTGAAGGTCCAGGCGACGTTGTGAGAATCGGACAGCACCAGCGCCTCGACCCCGAGCCGCTCGACCTCCTGACGGATACGGCCGAGCTTGTCGGCCTCGCTTTCGCCGGACAGCTCCGCGCCATGGATCGAGACCGGTGCGATCGGCGGCTGCGGCCGCTCGGTCCATACCGCGTCCAGCGGATTGCTCTCGACTGCGACCAGTTCCGCGCCGGCCTTCGTACAGGCAGCCGCCAGCCGCTCCGCGACGGCCGTCGTGTGCAGCCAGGGATCGAAGCCGATGCGGTCGCCGTCCTTCAGGTGCTGGGTCAGCCAGGTCTCCGGCGGCGGCTCGACCAGCGGCTCCACCGACCAGGCCTTGGTGTCAACCTGCCTCGCCGCCTGCAAGGTGTAGCGTCCATCGACGAAGATCGCGGCGTCCTGCGCCAGGACGATCGCCAGGCCGGCTGAACCGGTGAAACCGGTCAGCCACGCCAGCCGCTCGTCGGACGGCGGCACATACTCGTTTTGCTGCTGGTCGGCACGCGGCACGACAAAGCCGGTCAGCCGGCGCCGCGTGAGCTCTTCGCGGAAAGCAGACAGGCGTGCGGTCAGGGCCACGCCGGTTTCAGGGTCTTCGAATGTCTGGAAGTGTGCTTCGAACATCGTGCAGATACTCTAAAGCGTTTTCGAGCGAAGTGGATACCGGTTCGCACCAGGAAAACGCGTCAAAACAAACACTAGAAGCCGCCGATCGCGTGCGCAATCCGACCCCTGTGCGACGACCGGTGTGCAGCACAAAGAATCTCCTTGCATTCGGCAGTGCAAAACGTTTTGCTGTCTTACGTCGGTCATCTAACAGGATGCGGTGGGGAGACGTCCGGGCGTTATACCAAGGTCGAATGACTGGTTTGGCGTTCGTAAGGAGTGCCTCAACTCGACGGCGAGGGGATGCACGATGCCTGCTTTTACCTTCGAAAAATTATCCACGCCCGCGGAGCACGGGCCGGCCGCACCGCCCGCCGAGAAGCAACGCGGCACGCTCGGTCAGCTTCTGCACCGTCTTGCCGAGGCCCGCGTCCGGCGCAGTCTGCGTCAGCATCAATCGCGCTCCGAAGGCAAGAGCTCCACGTCATCCAAATAGCTCGCCGACAATAGAGCGCGATCGTCAGACCGAAAACGTCGTCATCACGACGCACTCGCACTCGGCGTCCTCAGCCGGCGTGACGCAGCAACAGGCTGCTCCATCCCTCGATCTTGATGTGCTTCACTGGCACCAGCCCGCGCGCGCGATAGGCTGCGATCACCCCGCGCGCCTGCGGCGTCAGCAAGCCCGACAGGATCACCTCTGCCTTCGGCGCCAGATACCGCCGCATCGGCCCCGCGAGCTGGCGCAAGGGATTGGCGAGGATGTTCGCCAGCACCAGGTCGAACGGACCGTGCTGGGCAAAATCCGGTGCGGCAAAGCCTGTGGCGCGGATCACGCGCAGTTGCGGTCTTACCCCGTTGATTGCCACGTTCTCGCGCGCGACCCGCACCGACGGCGGGTCGATGTCGCTGGCCAGCACGTGGCGATGCAGCGCCTTGGCCGCGGCGATCGCCAGCACGCCGGTGCCGGTGCCGAGATCGAGCACGCGGTGCGGCTTGCGCGATTTCAGCACGTGATCGAGCAGCAGCAGGCAGCCGCGGGTGGTGCCGTGGTGGCCGGTACCGAAGGCCAGCGCCGCCTCGATCTCGATGCCGAGCTTGTTGGCGGCGACGCGGGCGCGATCGTGGCTGCCATGCACGACAAACCGGCCGGCCGGGACCGGCACAAGATCGTCCAGGCTGGCCTTGACCCAATCCTTTGCCTCGACGAGATCGAAGGTGACCGTCTCGGCGATCGCAGGCCCTGCCGCGCCAGCAACCAGCTCGCGCACGAGCACCTGGTCCGGTGCTTGCGCGAAATGCACGGTTACGTCCCAGCGCCCGTCCGGGCGCTCGAACGCGGCCACCGCCGCGTCGCCTTCGAAGAAGACTTCTGTGAGGACGTCGACGGCCTGGCGGGCCGTGATCTCGTCGGCGAGCGTGAAGCTCGCGCGATGGCTGGCGGGAGTGAGCGTGGAGGTCATCGGCAATCCGGGAAAAGTTGCGGTGTGGTTAAGCCTTTTCGGCAGCAAGGCAAGGGTGGGGAACCGCATCCGGTTCGTGCAGCCGCAGCGAATGGCATGTGCCTGCACGATTTCCATCGCTGACCGGCATTTTCGGCTCAAATATCCGATAAGTTGATATGCGCCCGTTTAAGCAACTTTAGAGGCTGGACGGTAGGTTCCTGTGCCGGAACGGGGGATGATCCACCGGTCCAGGGAAAAGGGAACGAGGCAAAGGTATGAAGGCACTGGTCTTGAGGTTCGTGCGCGATGAATCGGGTGCGACCGCCATCGAGTACGGACTCATCGCGGCCGGCATCTCGCTGGCCATCATCGCAGCCGTCAACGGGCTTGGCACCTCCCTCAGCGGCAAGTTCGATTCGATCAACAATTCTCTGAAGTAAACGAGTTCATTTCTTTAAAACGTCCTCGGCACCGGGCGCACGCGCCCGGTTTTTCTTTGCGCGCCACATCCGTCAGCCGGCCGTACACAGGGAATCCGCAGGCCTGATCACAGGCGTGCCAACCGGATATCCCGCCGTTCTGCACCATCTTATCCCCAGGCGACGAACAACCTGTCCCCAGGACATCCACAGGCCCGTCCCCAGCTAATCCACCGCTTGTCCTCAGGCAAACAGCGAGCGGCGGTCGGACAAGATGGCTTGTGCGGCGTTGTGGCCGGGCGCACCGGTGACGCCGCCGCCGGGATGGCTGCCGGAGCCGCAGTGATAGAGGCCCTTCACCGGCGAACGGTAGTCGGCATGGCCGAGCATCGGCCGGGCCGAGAACAGCTGGTTCAGCGTCAGCGCGCCGTGGAAGATGTCGCCGCCGAGCAGGCCGAACTCCCGCTCGAGGTCAAGGGGGGACAGGATCTGCCGTCCCTCGACCAGGGAAGCGAAGCCCGGTGCGTAGCGGTCGACGGTTGCGATCATCAAGTCCGCGACCTCCTCGCGATGGTCGTCCCAGGAACGCCCCTCGGGCAACTCGGGCGCGACGTGCTGGCAGAACAGGCTTGCGACATGCCGGCCCGGCGGGGCGAGGCTGTCGTCGAGTGTGGAGGGGATCAGCAGCTCCACGACCGGCTCGCGGCTCCAGCCATGGTCGCGCGCGTCGAGATATGCACGGTCCATGTAGCCCAGGCTGGGCGCGAGGATGATGCCGGCGGAGAGATGGTCGCCCTCTTCGGGCAGCGCGGTGAAGGAGGGCAGGCCGCTCAGCGCCACATTCATGCGGAAGGTGCCGGAGCCGCAGCGCCAATTCCTGATGCGGGCGAGGAACGGAGCCGGTAACGCTTCCGATGGCACGAGGCGGGTGTAGAGCAGTTTTGGATTGACGTTGGCCGCGACGGAGCTGGCGCGAATGGCCCGGCCGTCCTCGAGCACCACGCCGACCGCGCGGTCGCGCTCGATGATCACCTCGCGTACGGGCGCGTCGAGATCGATCTGCGCGCCGTGGTCACGCGCGGCGCGCGCCAGCGCCTGCGTGATCGCGCCCATGCCGCCGATGGCGTGGCCCCACACGCCCTTCTTGCCGTTCACCTCGCCGAAGGCGTGATGCAGCATCACATAGGCCGAGCCCGCGGCGTAGGGACTCGCATAATTGCCGACGATGGCATCGAAGCCGAACAGGGACTTGACGAGGTCGTTCTCGAACACCTCGTCCAGCATCTCGCCGGCGGAGCGTGTGAACAAATCGAGCAGGTCGCGTTGCTGCTCCAGCGACAGCGCGCGCAAGCGGTTGGCGGTGCCGAGCGCGTTGAAGGCTTCGCGAATGGCGCCGGTGCCGAAGCCTTCGACCAGGTTTGGTGGCGCGCGCAGCACGAAATCGCGCAGCACGTCAGCGATTGCATCGAGCCGCTGCACGAACGGACCCCACGCGGCGGCGTCGTGGCTGCTGAGCTTTGCCACGGCGGCCTGTGTGCGGCCTTCGCCGGTCAGCAGATAGCGTCCGTCCGGGGCGGGCAGGAAATTCTGCGCGCGGCGCTCGACGATGGTCAGCCCATGCTCGTGCAGCTTGAGATCGGCGATGACGCGCGGGTTGAGCAGGCTGACCGTGTAGGACGCCACCGAGTTGCGGAACCCCGGATGAAACTCCTCGGTCACAGCCGCTCCGCCGACCACCTTGCGCCGCTCGACCACGTGCACGCGCAGACCCGCGCGCGCGAGATAAGCGGCGCAGGTGAGGCCGTTGTGTCCGGCACCGATAATAACGACGTCGGTCTCGTTCATGTGAGCTTCAAGATCGATTGATTAACCTGCTGTCGCGCGGGATCTGTGCGCCGTCAAGTGATCTTGCTGCCCCGTTCTCGTCCGACGCCTTGCCCGCCATGCCGCCATATGATCCTGTGGCCGCCCTGGCGCATCTCTGCCGGAGCTTTCATGACCTCTGTCGCCTCGTCCGTCGCCGTCGAACGGCCCTCTGCCGCACGCAATGGGCTCGTTCTCGTGGTCTACACCGCCGCGATCTTCGTCAGCGCGCTGCTGCTGTTCTCGGTGCAGCCGCTGTTCACCAAGATGGTGCTGCCGCGGCTTGGCGGCTCGCCGGCGGTGTGGTCGGTGGCGATGGTCTTCTTCCAGACGCTGTTGCTCGCGGGCTACGCCTACGCGCATCTCTTGATGCAGATCCGCAATCGCATCGTGCCGGTCCTTGTGCATCTCCTGCTGCTGGTTGCGGCCATTCTGACGCTGCCGCTGGCGATCGCGAGCGGGTGGGGCGAGCCGCCGGCCTCCGGCTATGCGGTCTGGCTGCTCAGCCTGTTCGTGGTCTCGATCGGGCTGCCTTTCTTTGCGCTCGCCGCCAACAACCCGCTGCTGCAGGCCTGGTTCGTCCGCACAGGTCATCCGGCTGCGCCCGACCCCTATTTCCTGTATGCCTCCTCGAACATCGGCAGCTTCCTTGCGCTACTATCCTATCCGCTGCTGGTCGAGCCGCTGTTCACGCTGCGCACACAGAATCTGATCTGGACCACAGGCTATGGGGTGCTGATCCTGCTGATCGCCGGTTGCGGCGTGCTGCTGCTGCGCTCGCCGGCGCTTGCGATCGCGGACGCACAGAGCGAGGCGACCACGTCGCCGGCACCGAGCTGGCTCTTGCGCGCGCGCTGGATCTTCCTTGCCGCGGTGCCGTCCGGCCTCTTGATCGCGGTCACCGCGCATATCTCGACCGACGTCGCGGCGGCGCCGCTGCTCTGGGTGCTGCCGCTCTCGCTCTATCTGCTCACCTGGGTCCTGGTGTTCCAGTCGCGGCCGCTGCTGCCGCACAAATGGATGCTGATGCTGCAGCCGGTGGCGATCGCCGGAATCGTGCTGCTGCTCGCGTTCGGCGGCGAGCAGAACCTGCTGCTGACGCTCGGCGGGCATCAACTTTGTTTCTTCGTGATCGCGATGGCCTGCCATGGCGAACTGGCGCGCACCCGTCCCGCCGCGAAATATCTCACCGGCTTCTATGTCGCCCTGTCGTTCGGCGGAATGGTCGGCGGCCTGTTCGCCGGTCTCATCGCGCCCTTCAGCTTCTCCTGGGTCGCGGAATATCCGATCCTGCTGGCGCTCGCCGCCATCTGCCGGCCGGCCAAGGACAGCGAGCGATGGCCGCGCCAGATGCGCTGGTACTGGATCGTGCTCGCGGCAATCGCGCTCGCGCTGATCGTGCCGGCGCAGTCGTCAGGCAAGCTCACTGAGACGCTGCAGGATCACCGCGTCTGGGTGGCGGGCTCTCTCGGCGCGCTCGCCGCGCTGCTGGCGCTCGCCCTCAATGCCAACAGATGGAAGATCTTCGCCACCATCGCGCTCGCTTTGGTGCTGATCCGGCTCTATCCCGCCGACGACGGACGGGTCGAGACCGTGCGCAGCTTCTTCGGCGTGCACAAGATCGTGATGACGCCGGGCGGCCAGTATCACGTGCTGATGCACGGCACCACGATCCATGGCGCCGAGAAGTATTTCAACGATGACGGCACGCCGGTCACCGGCCGGCCCGAGCCGATCACCTATTATCACAAGGACGGCGGCATTGGTCGCGCGATCACAGCGATCCGCGAACGCAAGGAGGCGAATAACGGCGCGCCGCTCAAGGTCGCCGTGATCGGCGTCGGCGCCGGCACCCTGACCTGCGCGGCGGAGCCCGGCGAGAGCTGGAAGTTCTTCGACATCGACCAGACCATGGTCGATACCGCGAGCGATCCGAAATATTTCAGCTACATCCAGAAATGCGCGCCGGACCTCAAGCCGGTGATCGGTGATGCCAGATTGACATTTGCGAAGGAGCCGGACGGCATCTACGATCTCATCATCGTCGACGCCTACTCGTCGGACGCGATCCCGATCCATCTCGCCACGCAAGAGGCGATGGCGATCTACAAGTCCAAGCTGGCGCCGCAGGGCGCAGTGGTGATGCACGTCTCCAACCGCCACCTCGAGCTCGAGAGCGTGGTGGTCGGCATCGCCGACGAGAACGACCTGAAGAGCTGGGTCTACAACGAGGATTCCGGCCGCGACAGCGAGTACATCTTCGCCACCGATGTCGTGGTCTCCGCGCGCGAGGAGGCCGATGTCGGCAGCCTCGCCTCGTCGGACAAATGGACTGAGACCGAACCCACCGAAGGCCAGCGGGTCTGGACCGACGACTATTCGAACATCTTGGGCGCAGTCTATCGGCGGCTCAGGGACGGGGAGTGAACTAGACACGCGCGATGGCGCAGCAATTCGTAGAGCGAAAAAGCGAAGCGCGCCACCGTCCATCCTCCGAACCATCATTGGTGGGCTTTGAGAGCCGCGCCGTAACTCCAAGCCCCGCTGTCGTCCCGGCCTTGCGCCGGACCCATACGCCGTGGCCTGCCAACAAGGCAGACTGTGCAATACCTTCTGAAAACAATGGCGCCCGATGGCTATGGGTCGCTGCGTGCGCGGGGACGACACCGAATGTTGTCTGGCTTTAGAGTGCACGGAAAGGCTCGCAACGACGGCCGCGGCTTGGCCAAGACAAAAGGCGGGCTCAAGGCCCGCCTTTTTCTGTTCATGCAACCCTGATCCGGGACGGTCTCAATCCTGGTAGGTGCCGCCGTAATAGTAATCCCGCGGCTGATAGGGACGCGGCTGATAGTAGCGCTGCTGGTAGCCGCCGTTGGCGTAGTAATACTGCTGCTGCGGCGCCGTCACCTGCGCGCCGTAGACCTGGCGGGTGGTGCTGCGCGGCGCGGGGTAACGGGCACCGGTATCGCTGCCGTCCGCCGGATAGATGTAGCCGTCGTCGGCCCGCTGCTGCGGCACGACCTGGCGGCCGGGCAGGAACTGCGGCTGTGGCGTCAGCACCACCGGCTCGCCGGCGTCGGAATATTGCTGCTGTGCCTCGGCGGGCTGGGCCGCGCGGGCCATCGCGGTGCCGCGGCGCGGATTGCGCGCCAGTGCGATCTCGGCGGATCCGGTCAAGGTCACTGTGGTGTTGAGCACGCCTTCCTTCTGGACGAGTTCATAGAGCGTGGTGGCGTTGGCCTTGGACAGCCGCACGCAGCCATGCGAGGCCGGCGTGCCGAGACGGTTCTCGAAATCCGTGCCGTGGATCGCATGCCCGATCTTGGTGAAGAAGATCGAATGCGGCATCGGCGCGTCGTCGAATTCCTTGGAGTAGTGGTCCTCCTCCATGCGGAAGGCGCGGAAGCTCCCGTTCGGCGTCTCGCGCGAGGGAATGCCGGTCGACACCGGCCAGTGGTAGCGTTCGACGCCATCGACAGCGACGGTCATCATCTGGTTGTTCTTATCGATGGTGATATCGACCTTGGCGAAGGCGGGCGCGCCGGTCACCAGCAGCAATCCGGCAAGCGCGAGAAAGATAGAACGCATATGAACCTCTGGCCTGTGGGCCCTGTTCTGATTGCACCGAGGCTCTCCGTCCCCGGCATCCACTATGTCGGAAATCCGCTTTTTGTTCCAGCATGGGACCCCTCCATCCTTAATGGTGGCCGCGGCGCAAGCAAGGCGGGGCGCGGCTGCAAAGGGTGACATTTTCGCGAGGAGACCCGGAGACTGCGAGCGAGAGCTTGCGCGATCGCGGGTGGTTCAGTACCCCTCTCATTCGTCACACAGCCGCAACCATTTCGCCGCATCTGCGTTTCAAGATTCCTCCCGTGGTCCAGCCCTGCCAGATCACCAGGACAAATCACCAGGACTCGACGATGCTGAAAACCAAGGCCAAGACGGTGGCCCTTCCCGGCCGCTCGCCGCAGCGACTGACGCTCCTGCTCGCGGTGCTCGCGATCATCGCATTGGCGCTTGCCTGGCTCGCACTGCCGCAGCAGGTGCAGGCCCAGGGCATCGTGCGCGGTGCTCAGGAAGGCGCCTATGAAGGTAACCGCGCGGCGGGTCCGGTGGGCGGCGTGGTCGGAGGCGCGGTCGGCGCCGGCGTCGGCGGCGCCGTTGGCGCGGTCGAGGGTATCTTCGGCGTGCCGCATCGCGGCTGGCGTCATCACTGCCGCGGCTACCGCGATCGTTACGGCCACTTCCACTGCTACCGCTAGCAAGCAGCATCGCGCCTCGCTTCTCTCCTCTTGCCAGCGCAGAGCTTCCCGTTCAGGATGACCTCAATCACGCGAACAACCGCGGGCGCTTTGCATGGGAGGGACGAATGCGTGGCTCTGGAATTGTTTTTGGGTCTGCCGGGATTTTCGCTGCACTGATGCTTGCGCTTGGCGCGGGTGGTGCGTTGGCGGCGGATAAGCCGATCGTCGGCCTCATCACGAAGACCAACACCAATCCGTTCTTCGTGAAGATGCGCGAGGGCGCCGAGGCGGCGGCCAAGACGAGCGACATGGAGCTGCGCTCCTTCGCGGGCAAGATCGACGGCGACAATGAGGGCCAGGTCGCGGCGATCGAGAGCCTGATTTCGGCAGGCGCCAAGGGCATCCTGATCACGCCGAACGATTCCCGCGCCATCGTGCCCGCGGTCGAGAAGGCCCGGGCCGCCGGCATCCTGGTCATCGCGCTCGACACCCCGCTCGATCCGCCGAACGCGGCGGATGCGACCTTTGCCACCGACAATTTCCTGGCCGGGCAGTTCATCGGCCAATGGGCGGCGCGAACCTTGGGCCCCAAGGCGAAGTCCGCAAAGATCGCGATGCTCGATCTCAATGCCAATCAGATCTCGGTCGACGTGCTCCGCGACCAGGGCTTCCTCAAGGGCTTCGGGATCGAGATCGGCGACCCCAAGCGGATCGGCGACGAGACGGATCCTCGCATCGTCGGCCATGACTCGACGACCGGCAACGAGGAGGGCGGCCGCACCGCGATGGAGAACCTGCTGCAAAAGGACCCGTCGATTTCGGTCGTCTACACCATCAACGAGCCCGCGGCGGCGGGCGCCTATGAGGCGCTGCGCGCGGCCGGGCGCGACAAGGACGTGCTGCTGGTCTCGATCGATGGCGGCTGCCCGGGCGTGCACAACGTCAAGGACGGCGTGATCGGCGCCACCTCGATGCAGTTTCCGCTGCTGATGGCGGCCAGGGGCGTCGAGGCCGTGAAGACCTTCGCCACCGGCGGCGGCAAGCCGCAGCCCTCGCCGGGGCTCGACTTCGTCAATACCGGCGTCGAGCTCGTGACCGACAAGCCGGTGGAGGGTCTGCCGTCGATCGACAGCGCGGCCGCGCTGAAGAAGTGCTGGGGCTGACAGCTCTACGCAACGGGGATCACGCCCATGACCGAGATCGGCACGGGACCTCAGGGCGCCCAGGCTTTCGAGTTATCGAGCAAGGATGGGGACACTCGTGTCGCCGAGTTCGAGGTGCGGGCGCGATCGCTGCCGCGCAAGCTGCAGCACTACCTGCACGCCAATCCGACTGTGGTGCCCGCCATCGTGCTGCTGATCGGCGTGGTGGCGTTCAGCCTCGTGGTCGGCGGGCGCTTCCTGTCGATGTTCAACATGTCCCTGATCATCCAGCAGGTGACGATCATCGGCGTCATTGGCGTGGCGCAGACGCTGATCGTGATCACGGCCGGCATCGATCTCTCCGTCGGCGCCACGATGGTGCTGTGCTCGGTGATCATGGGCAAACTCGCGGTGATGATGGGCGTGCCGGCGCCGCTCGCGCTTGGCATCGGGCTCGCCGTCGGCGCGCTGTGCGGGGCGATGAACGGCCTGCTGGTCACCGGCTTCAAGCTGCCGCCCTTCATCGTCACGCTCGGCACTTGGTCGATCTTCTTCGCGCTCAATCTCTGGTACTCGGCCTCGCAGACCATCCGCTCGCAGGACGTCGCCAAGGCGGCACCGCTGCTGCAATGGCTGGGGCGGCCGGTCGATGTGCTCGGCGCCCGCTTCACCTATGGCTCGTTCTTCATGCTCGGCCTGGTCGCGCTGATCTGGTACGTGCTGAACCGCACCGCTTTTGGCCGCCATCTCTATGCGGTCGGCGATGATCCCGACGCGGCGCGCCTGACCGGCATCCGCACCGACCGCATCCTGTTCTCGGTCTATGTGCTGGCCGGACTGATCTCCGCGCTCGGTGGCTGGGCGCTGATCGGACGCATCGGCTCGGTGAGTCCGCAGGCCGGCCAGACCGCCAATCTCGACAGCATCACCGCGGTCGTGGTGGGCGGCGCCAGCCTGTTCGGCGGCCGCGGCTCGATCATCGGCACCCTGATCGGCGCCCTGATCGTCGGCGTGTTCCGCAACGGCCTCGCGCTGTCCGGCGTCGACGTGCTGTGGCAGGAGTTCACGGTCGGCTGGCTGATCATCATCGCGGTCGCGCTCGACCAATGGATCCGCAAGGTGTCGGCATGAGCACGGCGAGCAGCACGCCCAAAGGCGAGCCGAAGGGTGAACCGATCTTGCAGGCCCGCGGCCTGATCAAGCGCTACGGCCGGGTCACCGCGCTCGACCGCGCCGATTTCGATCTTCACGAAGGCGAGATCCTCGCCGTGATCGGCGACAACGGCGCCGGCAAATCTTCGCTGATCCGCGCGCTGTCAGGCGCGCTGGTGCCGAACGAAGGCGAGATCAGGCTGGACGGGCAGCCGGTCGCCTTCCGTTCGCCGCTCGACGCACAGGCCGCCGGCATCGAGACCGTGTATCAGACGCTGGCGCTGTCGCCGAGCCTGTCGATCGCCGACAACCTGTTTCTCGGTCGCGAGCTGCGCAAGCCGGGTCTGCTCGGCAGGTATCTGCGCATGCTCGATCGCAAGGCGATGCAGCGCATCGCCCGCGAGAAGCTCACCGAGCTCGGGCTGATGACGGTGCAGAACATCAACCAGCGCGTCGAGACCCTGTCGGGCGGCCAGCGCCAGGGCGTGGCGGTGGCACGCGCCGCCGCCTTCGGCTCGCGCGTCGTGATCATGGACGAGCCGACGGCCGCGCTCGGCGTGAAGGAATCGCGCCGCGTATTGGAGCTGATTTTGGACGTGCGGCGCCGCGGCATCTCGGTCGTCCTGATCAGCCACAACATGCCGCATGTGTTCGAGATCGCCGATCGCATCCACATCCACCGGCTCGGCCGGCGGCTGACGGTGATCGATCCGAAGGACTACACGATGTCCGACGCGGTCGCTTTCATGACCGGCGCGCGGGTGCCCGTGGAGGCGGCGGCGTGAGCATGCTTTCGATTGGGGTGAAGTAGTAGCCAAGCAAGAGCTCTGACCCTCTCCCCTTGTGGGAGAGGGTGCCTGAGCGAAGCGAAGGCGGGTGAGGGGTCTCTCTCGGCACTCGCGAATGCCGAGAGAGACCCCTCACCCGGCTCAATCTCACTTCGTTCGATTTCGCCACCCTCTCCCACAAGGGGAGAGGGTGCACTTCCCGTGCCGAAGCAGAGCGTCAAAAACTAACAGAACGTCACGTATATTTGCGTCATGCTCCCGGCATTGCCCGCTCGTCACCGCTTCAGCCGATATCCCGTCTTGAAGATCCACCAGACGATCGCAAGGCAGATGGCAAGGAACACCAGGGTCATGCCGATGCTGATCTCGACGTTGACGTCGGCGATCTCGTAGAAGCTCCAGCGGAAGCCGGAGATCAGGTAGACGACCGGATTGAGCAGCGCGATCGAGCGCCAGGCCGGCGGCAGCATGTTGACCGAATAGAAGCTGCCACCGAGGAAGGTCAGCGGCGTCACCACCAGCATCGGGATCATCTGCAGCTTCTCGAAGCCGTCCGCCCAGATGCCGATGATGAAACCGAACAGGCTGAAGGTCGCCGCCGTCAGCACCAGGAAGGTCAGCATCCACAGGGGATGATGGATGTGCAGCGGCACGAACAGGCCCGCAGTGGCGAGGATGATCAGGCCGAGAATGATCGACTTGGTGGCGGCGGCACCGACATAGCCGATCACGATCTCGAAATGCGAGATCGGCGCCGACAGGATCTCGTAGATCGTGCCGACGAATTTCGGGAAATAGATGCCGAACGAGGCGTTGGCGATGCTCTGCGTCAGCACCGACAGCATCACCAGGCCCGGCACGATGAAGGTGCCGTAGCTGACGCCCTCGACCTGGCTGATGCGCGAGCCGATCGCGGCGCCGAACACCACGAAATACAGCGAGGTCGAGATCACGGGCGAGACGATGCTCTGCAGGATCGTGCGCCAGGTGCGCGCCATCTCGAATTTGTAGATCGCGCCGATTGCTCGAAAATTCATGATTGGTGCACCAAGCTCACAAAGATGTCTTCCAGCGATGATTGCTGGGTCTCGAGGTCGGCAAAGCGGATGCCGGCGTTACGCAGATCGCCGAGCAGGCTGGTGATGCCGGTGCGCTCGACGCGCGTGTCGTAATCGTAGCTCAGGTGCCAGCCGTCCTCCGCCAGCGCGAGCTGATAGGGGGCGAGCACTTCGGGGATGGCGTCGAGCTTCTGCTGCAGATGCAGCGTCAGCCGCTTCTTGCCGAGCTTCTGCATCAAGGTGGCCTTGTCCTCGACCAGGATGATGCGGCCGCTGTTGATGACGCCGACGCGGTCGGCCATCTCCTCGGCCTCCTCGATGTAATGCGTGGTCAGGATGATGGTGACGCCGGCGCTCTTCAGCTCGCGCACCACCTCCCACATGCCCTTGCGCAGCTCGACATCGACGCCCGCGGTCGGCTCGTCGAGAAACAGGATCTGCGGCTCGTGCGACAACGCCTTGGCGATCATCACGCGCCGTTTCATGCCGCCCGACAGGGTGATGATCTTGGAGTCCTTCTTGTCCCAGAGCGACAGGTCCTTCAGGATCTTCTCGATGAGGACCGGGTTCTTCGGCTTGCCGAACAGGCCGCGGCTGAAGCTCACGGTCGCCCACACGGTCTCGAAGGAATCGGTGTGCAACTCCTGCGGCACCAGCCCGATCAGCGAGCGCGCCGCCCGATAGTCGGTGATGATGTCGTGGCCGCCGACCGCAACCTTCCCGCCGCTCGGATTGGCGATGCCGCAGATGATGCTGATCAGCGTGGTCTTGCCGGCGCCGTTGGGGCCGAGCAGCGCGAAGATCTCGCCGCGCTCGATCGTCAGATCGATTTTGTTCAAGGCGGTGAAGCCGGATGGATAGGTCTTGGACAGACCGGAGACGGAGATGACGGGAGCCATGCGTGATCGGAAAGAGGAACGCGGCCATAGGGAACCGCTGGAAGGGCGAAGCGCACAGATAGGAACGCAGCCCACCGCACGCAATCTTGAGGCGTGCGTGAACGGCGGCGATTTACGGGCTTTTCTGCGACCAATTTGGGTGAGTGTTGCCTGCCAGACACGTCTTCGATGGTAACATGCAGCAAGCTCGCTGCTGCATGTTGCATCTGCGAGTATCTGGATATTACGGTCGCGCGCGTCGCGACATTTCTGCCGCGGAGGAGGACCGATGACGCCACGAAGCCGCATCACCCGATCGGACCGCAGGGTCTCGGTTGTCGTCCGGTGGCTGAGCGCGGGGGCGCTCGCTCTGTCGATGCTGCTGCCGTCAGCTACGGCGCCAGTTCAGGCTGCGCCCTTGCGGGCTGCTGCGGTGTCGCCCGTGTCTGCAAGCACCACCCATGTCTATCTGCTGCGCGGCGTCCTCAACATCTTCTCGCTCGGACTGGACGATATCGCCGCCCAGCTGCGGGCCCAGGGCATTCCGGTGACGGTCGCGAACTTCATCTCCTGGTCCTCGCTCGCTGATGAGGCGGCCGCAGGCTATCGGTCCGGCCAGATCAAGACCGTCATCCTGGTCGGGCACTCCTCCGGCGCGACCGCGCTGCCGGACATGATCGCCAAGCTCGGCCAGCTCGGCGTGCCGGTGAAGCTCGCGATCGGTCTTGATTCGGTGTTCAAGACCAAGCTGGTCGCCGGCAATGCCGAGCGATACATCAATTTCTACATCGCCAATGGCGCCGGCGAGCCGGTCCGTCGCGACGACGGCTTCCGCGGCAAGCTGGAGAATGTCGACGTCGAGTCGGTTCCCGGGGTCGGCCATGTCACGATCGAGAAGAACGCGATCATGCAGCAGAAGGTGATCGGCGCGATCGATTCGGTGGTGTTCGGCGGCCGGCGGCAGCCGGGCCCGGCGCCGGTTGCGGCCGGCAGGCAGCGGGCGGCGAGCGCCGCCGGCTCGCGCAACTAGACTAGGGCAGCCGACGGAGGCGGGCGCCGACGGCGCTGCCTCAAATTGTGCCGATTTGCGGGCGACAAGCAGGGCCAGACGGGGATACCCTTTCCCCTATGTCACCCCCGGGAGGCGCATGACCGGTCTCGGACGCATTGCCGCCATCGGCGTGCTCGCGCTTTTCGCCGCTGCGGCCATTCATGGTGGCGCGATGGCGGGGCCTGCGGGCGCGCCCAAGCCTGTTTCTAACGCTCCTGTTGGTGCACCGGCCGCCGCTGAGTCATTGATCTCCCCGCCGTCGGAAACTCCGACGCCGGCAAGCCTGCCGCCGCGCGTCTACATCTTCCGTGGCGCGCTGGGTCCGATCTTCTCCACCGGCATGGACCGATTGGCCGAGAAGCTCGAGAAGGCCGGCTTCTGGGCCACCGTCTACGAGTTCACCCTCTGCGACCTGATCGAGTTGCAGGTCGAGAAATCCTATCGCGAGCAGCCTGCGCCGATCGTGCTGATCGGCCATTCCATGGGCGGCCTGTGCAGCGTCCGGATCGCGACCGCACTCGAGAAGGAACACATCCCGGTCAGCCTCGTGGTGACGGTCGACCCGGCGCATGCGACCAAGAGCGTGCCGCTTAACGTGCAGCGCTTCATCAACATCTTTCTGTCCGACAACATTCTCGGCGGCGGCGACGTGAAGCCCGAGCCGGGCTTTCGCGGCCATTACGCGAGCTACGACATGAAGGATCATGACGAGATCACGCACATCAACATCGACAAGATGGCGGATGTGCACGCCCAGCTCGTCACCATGATCGGCCAGCTCAACCAGACGCCGGCGGCCGCAGATGCCGATCCGGTGCAGTTGCGCTATCTGGTGCCGCCGAAGACCTCGCTCGAGCTGTGGGACAGCGGTGTGCCACTCTTCGTGCGCCCGGGCGACACGCTCGAGCAGATCGCCGACACTTATCACCTCCCGCTTTGGGCCGTGCAGCAGTCCAATCAGGGTGCGGGCAGCGGGCCGCTGATGCCGGGCGAGCGGATCGTCATTCCCCGGCATCTGTTGCCGGCGAGCGCCGGCGCGCCGGAGGCGACGGCGAGTGGCGCGCCGGTCACGACCGCGCGACCGAAGGCTGCAGCTCAGCGCAGCGCGGGCAGGGGGAAGACGGCCACATCGCAAGCCACCGCCAGCGCCGATTCGTCCGCGGCGGCGGCTCAGCCCGGCGGCAAGAACGGGATGATCATCGGCACGCGGCGGCAATAGGCGCCGTAGTCCGGGCCGAGCTCCTGCGAGAGGAATGTTTCCTCCATCTTCGCTTTCCAGCTCATGCCGAGCGAGATCAGGATCGCGCCGACAATGGCGCTGATGGTGCCGACCGCGACGCCGGTTGCGATCATGCCGATGATCAAGCCGGTGTAGATCGGGTGCCGCACCATGCCGTAGGGCCCGGTGTCGATCACCTTGTGACCTTCCTTGTGCGTGATCGCGTTCGACCAGAAGCGGCCGAGATGGATGCGCGCCCACCAGGTGAAGCTAATGCCGGCCAGCGTGATGATGGTCAGCACGGCGAAGCCGAACTCACCGAAGCTGAAAATCGGCGTCTCGCCGAGCACGCGCGCCGTCCAGGGCGTGAACAGGATGCCGCCGAGCACGATCAGCAGGTGATAGCGGCTCGTCTTGACCACCGTGACATGCTTGCGGGTCTGGCCCGACCAGAACGAGGCGCCCACCCAGCTCGCAAGCCAGACCAGCCAGATGATGGCGAGCAGCGAGGTGGGCCAGGTCGTGGTCCATCCGCTGAACGCAAACCGAAGGATTTCGCTGCCCGACATGTCTTGACCGCTCTCTGACCTACGACCGGTCGCTCTTACCTATTCGGCCGCCGTGCGAAAAGGGTGTTGTTTGACGTCGAGCCCTCTGCCGTCGGTCTCTGTCTGCAGCAGGAAGGCGATGGTCTCCCGGAGAGTCGGCTCGATCGCGCGCGGTGCATAGCCGAGCTCGCGCCTCGCCCTGTCGATCGACAGGTCGGAGGCATGCAGCGCGATCCGCACACCTTCGGCGGTACCCGTTGGCGGCCGCCGGGTGATGTGATCGGAGACGAATTCCAGCATGCCGGCGGATAGCTCGGCGAGCCGGCCGGGCACGGGAATCGCGAGATGCTTGCGGCCGCTGATCGCCGCCACCAGCTGCAGGATCCGGCTGAGGTGCAGGCTCTCGCCGCCGAACACATAGCGGCCACCGATCTTGCCGCGCTCCATCGCCAGGATCAGGCCGGCCGCGACGTCGCGCACGTCGACCAGATTGACGATGAAATCGAGATAGAGCTGGACCCGGCTGCCGAGGAAATGCCGCAGCATCGCCGATGGCGGGGTCAGGTTGCTGTCATGCGGGCCGATCGGCATTGTCGGCGTGCCGACCACCACCGGAAAGCCCTCGGCGGCGGCCTGCATCGCCCGTGCTTCGGCCAATGCCTTGGAGCGGGTATAGGCGCCGGGCATCGCATCCGCAGGCGGCGCTGTCGGCGCCTCCGCCGCGCCTTCCGCGCGCGGATAGTCGAACAGGATCGATTCGGTCGAGCAGTGCAGGAAGCGCTGCACCTTGCCCGCGCGCGCGGCAGCAAGAACGGTCTCGGTGCCCTGGCAATTGACCCGGTGGAAATCCTGCCGATCGGGCATCCACATGCCGGGCAGACCGGCCAGATGATAGACCTGTTCGACGCCGTCGACCGCCTCGCGCACGACCGCGGGATCGAGCACCGAGCCCTCGATATACTGCACATCGGCGACCATCTGCGTCGGGCAACGCACGTCGAGCACGCGCACCCGCGCGCCCCGCGTCGCGAGTGCCACGACGAGATGTTGGCCGATGAATCCGCTGCCGCCGGTGACGAGAACGTTCATTAGGGGTGCGAGTGCTGATCGCCTTGGAGCTGTTCCGAACGACGTCGATGCGACGGCCAATCCGGCGCGATGAGGTCCGCGATCGTAGGCCGGAAGCCGAGCGCCATATACAATTTCGCCATCACGAACATCGGTCCAAGCCAGAGATGAGCGGGGTGATCCAACAGTGACGGCTTATTACGTTCGAAAACCTGGTGGCCGACGGCCTGCGCCGTGAGACCGAGGACGATCAGCGTCGCGAACAGCGCCCACAGGGCGATGCCATGGACGTGATCGACGATCATCATGGCAGCGGCAAGGAACAGGACGGCGAAAGCGAGAATCCCGGCGCCTAGTGCCGCGTCGAGCAGCAGCCAGTAGACCAGGACAGGCAGCGTCAGGATCGCGCCCAAGCTGATCTTCAGGCCGAAGGCATCGAACTGCCACAGGCTCAAGGGAAGCACGGCGCCGAGAAACAGCAAGATGATGCCGATCACGTGCATCAGGCCATTCCGCGGGTCCCGATGATATTCGACATAGTCGATCATTTGGCGTCGAAACAGGTCGCTCATACCGGACTCGCTCGTCAATGAGGTCGAGGACCGCTCAATCGACGGCCGCAAAGATGGGGCTATACCATCAAGCGCCAGCGCCGACAAACCGCGAATCGGACCCGCTCGTAAAGGCCATTTGTCGCGCTGCCGTGACGTCTTTTGGCCCCGAATCGGGTTCCCGCCGCAGCATGGCGGCTTCGACGGGGGGCAGGATGCAGTGATGTTGTCACAGTGCAACAGTCGCACGGGTGCGCGATCGATTTATTCCGCGCGGGCGGGTCCCGATCCAGTCTATTTGCGGCGCTTTTTGGCCGCCGCCGGGGCGGACGCCGCCGGAGCCGCTACTGGAGCCGCGGTCTCTTCCGGGACTTTGGCGATCGTGAAGATCTGAATCTGCTGGTTGATCGGCGCGGTGGGACGTGCCGGGTCAAGCAACTGCTCTTCGCCGAGCCCGATCGATTGCAGCCGCTTGGCCGAAATCTTGAAGGTATTCACCAGGATGTCGCGGATCGCATCGGCACGGCGCTGGCTCAGGATCACGTTGGGCTCGCGCTTGCCGTTGGCCTCGATGTGGCCGACGATCAGGAAGGTGTAGGGCAGCAGCGATGAATTCACCATCGCATCGGCGATGCGGCCGACCGTCTGGTAGGAGTCGGGGCGCACGATCGGCGTGTCGACGTCGAACTGAATGTCAACATTGAGCGCCGGCAGATTCATCAGGTCCGGCGCGATCGGCGGCCGCTTCTGCGGCGGCGGTTCGTTGCGTCCACGCAGGCGCGAGCGTTCCTGGGTCTGCGTTCGCAAGGCAGGCAGATCCAGGGTCGGCGGGTTGTCGAAATGATTGAGCCGGCTGATGATCTCGTCGCGGGTCTGGGCATGGACCGGCGCATTGAGGCCGGCATAGACGAGCAGGGCGGCCGCGAACGTGCCGAGCACACTTCCGGCTCCGCGCATCAGCGGTACCCCGCGTCCCCGATCGCCTGCTGACAGCGCGCGCTGACGCCGTTCGCGCTGATCAGGCAAGGGATCGATTTGGAGGTTTCCTTGGTCGAGCCCGCGCAGATCTTCACGATCTCATGCGTGCAGGCATTGGCGACCGAGACCCTGGCTGCGATGCGCTTCTGGATCGCGTCAAACGCCTTCGGGTAATTGGCCTTGCAGGCCGGCGAGATCACATCCTGGTTGCGCGACAGGCATTCCTTCAGACGCGAGGAATCGAGATTGACGCCGCGGCAGTTGGCTTCGATATCGGCGGCGCAGTTCGAGGCGATCAGCGCCGACGCATCGCCAAAGCTCATCGTCTCCGCCGCCACATGCGACGGCGCGACCAGCGCGACACAAAACAGGATCAAGCCTCCCCGAACCATGGCCGCATCTCATACGACGCGAGCCGCCATGGTCAAGACCCAAGAAAGGCAGATCAGGGCGGAGTTGTGGAGTTCGCCGCGCTGACGCGGCGGAAGGCAGATTGGCAGCTTCGTGATTCGGTCCGCTAGGCCCGCTGCACGAAGCTATCGACGACCTTCTTCTCGCCGGCCTTGTCGAAGGCGATGGTCAGCTTGTTGCCGTCCACTTTCACCACATGGCCGTAGCCGAACTTCTGGTGGAAGACGCGGTCATCGAGCGCAAATTCCGACGTGGTGCCGGTGGACTTGGCCACCAGCTCGCCCTCGATCGTCACGGGTGAGCGCTTGTTGCGGCCAAAGCTGCCGAAATCATCGCCCATGCCGAACGGCGACTGGTCTTCGCTGAAGCCGCCAGAGGACTGACCACTCGCCTGACCACCGCCGCCCCGTCCGCCGGGACGACGGGCCTGGGCGCGCTGCCATCCAGGTGTCGAATAGCTGGAGCCGAAGGATTCCACGTTGTCGAAGCGCGAAGGACCATAGCCGCCGGCGCCGCCCCAGCCAGAGCCGCCCTTGGACTCGGTGATCTCGACACTGGCCGCCGGCAATTCGTCGAGGAAGCGCGATGGGATGGTGGTGGTCCAAGTGCCGTGGATTCGGCGGTTGGTCGCGAAATAGAGTTTCGCGCGACGCCGCGCGCGGGTCAGGCCAACATGCGCAAGACGCCGCTCCTCCTCGAGCCCGGCGCGGCCCTGTTCGTCGAGCGTGCGCTGGCTCGGAAACAGCCCTTCCTCCCAGCCCGGCAGGAACACGTTGTCGAACTCCAGCCCCTTCGCCGAGTGCAAGGTCATCAGCGACACCGCCTCGTCGTCGCTGCCGCCCTCGCGGTCCATCACCAGCGAGATGTGCTCGAGGAAGCCGTGCAGGTTCTCGAACTCCTCCATCGAGCGCACGAGCTCTTTCAAATTGTCGAGCCGGCCGGCGGCATCGGCCGAGCGGTCCTTCTGCCACATGTCGGTGTAGCCGCTCTCGTCGAGCACGATCTCGGCCAGCGCTGTATGGGCGGTAACCTCGCTCTGCGCGCGCCAGCGGTCGAACTGCAGGATCACCTGCCGCAGCGAGCTGCGCGCCTTTGGCTTCAATTCGTCCGTCTCGACCACCGCGCGCGCGGCTTCGAACAGCGGAATCCGGCGCTTGCGCGCATGGTCATGCAGCATCTGCACGGTGGCCTCGCCGAGGCCGCGCTTGGGCACATTGACGATGCGCTCGAAGGCGAGATCGTCGGCCGGCGAGTTGATCACGCGCAAATAGGCCAGCGCATCGCGGATCTCGGCGCGCTCGTAGAAGCGCGGGCCGCCGATCACGCGATAGGGCAGGCCGAGCGTGACGAAGCGGTCTTCGAACTCGCGCATCTGATAGGAGGCGCGCACCAGGATCGCGATCTCGTTGAGATGCTCGCCCTTGCGCCGCAGCTCCTCGATCTCCTCGCCGATCGCGCGGGCTTCCTCTTCGGAATCCCAGGCGCCGGTCACGGTGACCTTCTCGCCCTCGACGTCCTCGGTGCGCAGCGTCTTGCCGAGCCGGCCCTCGTTATGCGTGATCAGATACGACGCTGCGGCAAGGATGTGACCGGTTGAGCGATAATTGCGCTCGAGCCTGATGACCTTTGCGCCGGGGAAATCGTGCTCGAAGCGCAGGATGTTGTCGACCTCGGCGCCGCGCCAGCCATAGATCGACTGGTCGTCATCGCCGACACAGCAGATGTTCTTGGGCGGGGCGGCAGCCACTTGCTCCGCTGAACCCTCTCCCTTTGTGGGAGGGGGGGCCGAGCGAAGCGAGGCGGGCGAGGGGTCTCTATCCGTGGGCGCAGGAGCAAGCGGAGAGAACCCGTCACCCGGCTCGGTTTCGCTTTGCTCAACCGGTCCACCCTCTGCCACAGGGGGAGAGGGTGCGCCAGCACGTGTAGCAACAGCGCGTGCCGGCGAGGGCGCCTGCGCCAGCAGTCGCAGCCAGAGATATTGCGCGACGTTGGTGTCTTGATACTCATCCACCAGGATGAACTTGAAACGGTGCTGATACTGCCGCAGCACGTCCGGGTTCTCGCGGAACAGCCGGATGCCCTCCAGCAACAGGTCACCGAAATCGGCGGCGTTGAGGATCTTCAGCCGCTCCTGATAGCTCGCATAGAGCTTGCCGCCCTTGCCATTGGCGAATACGGCGGCCTCGCCCGAGGGCACCTGCGAGGGCAGGAGACCGCGATTCTTCCAGCCGTCGATCAGCCCGGCCAGCATCCGCGCCGGCCAGCGCTTGTCGTCGATGTTCTCGGCCTGAAGGAGCTGCTTGAGCAGCCGCACCTGGTCGTCGACATCGAGCACGGTGAAGTTGGATTTCAGCTGCACCAGCTCGGCATGGGTGCGCAGGATGCGGCCGGCGATCGAGTGGAAGGTGCCGAGCCACGGCATGCCTTCGACCGCCTGGCCCAGCATCTCGGCGAGCCTGCCCTTCATCTCGCGCGCCGCCTTGTTGGTGAAGGTGACCGAGAGGATCTCGTTCGGCCGGGCGCGGCCCTGGCTCAGGATATGGGCGATGCGCGTCGTCAGCACGCGCGTCTTGCCGGTGCCGGCGCCGGCCAGCACCAGGACCGGACCGTCCAGCGTCTCCACCGCCTCGCGCTGCTCCGGATTGAGGCCGGCGAGATAGCGCGGCCCGCCGGTCGCAGCAGCGCGGGCGCGCGCAGCGATACCGCCGGCGGCAGGCTGGTGCTCGGGAGCGGGATAAGGGCTCAGTCGGTTGGGCTCGGTCATCAGCGAATCAGTCTCGTCCCCACGGTGACACCGCGAAGCTTCAAAGGGGAGCCTTCTTAGCAGGGATTAAGGGCGATATGGGGTCGCCTCCCATCGTTTTACAGAGCTAAATCGGCCCTCGGGGGCCGCGCTCCCAGGATGCACGACGGATTTCGTTCCTCGCTTTTCAGAAATTATCCCACCCCGCCGCCCTGGAACTATCGTTCCCAGCCCGGATTGTCTCGGCAACGGTTCCTCTGAACCGCAAATCGAGAGCAATTCGCAAGCTAGAGGGTCGTATCATGTTAGGCTGGGTGGTCACTTTCCTGATCATCGCGCTGATCGCGGGCATCCTTGGCTTCGGCGGCATCGCCGGTGCCTCCGTCGAGATCGCCAAGATCATCTTCTTCATCGCGGTCGTGCTGTTCCTGGTCTCCGCCGTTGTCGGCGTGGCGCGCGGCCGAAACCGGGTCTGACCTCAAGCCCCTGACATTGAGGTCGGCTGCAAGGGCGCGGTGCTCTCCCGGCGAGGCACTGCGCCCTTTCTCGTTTAACGTCTTACGGACTGGCGCAGCTAGCCAATCCCGCTACCATCGCCCCACACCGCCGTGAGAGCGGAAGAGGGGCGCCGCATGAAATTGTCCGAATACCTCGCGCACGATGCCGTTGCGCTGGCCGAGCGCGTTGCGAGTCGCGAAGTGAGCGCGGCCGAACTCCTCGACCTTGCGCTCAAGCAGAGCGCGCGAACGCAGGCCAAGACCAATGCGATCTGCCGAATGATGGAGCAGGAGGCGCGCGCGCAGATCGGGCGCCAGCCGGCCGGCCCGTTCGGCGGTGTGCCGTTCCTGATCAAGGATTGCGCGCAGGACTATGCCGGCCTGCCGACCAGCTTTGGTAGCCGCGCACTCGCGAGCAACGTCGCCTCCGAGCACGCTTATGTGGTCAGGCGTTATCTCGATGCCGGACTTGTGATCTTCGGCAAAACCAATTTGCCGGAGTTGGCATTGAAGGGCGTCAGCGACTCCCGGGCGTTCGGCCGCAGCTGCAATCCCTGGAACATCGATCACACGCCCGGCGGCTCGAGCGGCGGCACCGCGGCCGCGGTCGCCTCCGGTGTGGTGCCGATGGCGGCCGGCAATGACGGCGGCGGTTCGATCCGGATTCCCGCCGCCTGCTGCGGCTTGTTCGGGCTCAAGCCGTCACGCGGGCTGGTCTCGTCGGGACCGGCCTATGGCGAATATTGGTACGGTGCCTCCAGCGAGGGCGTGATCTCGCGCAGTGTGCGCGACAGCGCGGCCGCGCTGGACGTGATCGCGGGCGCCGAGCGAGGTGATCCCTTTCTTTGTGCCGAGCCGCCGGTGGTCTATGCGCAGGCGATGATGCGCGATCCGCCGCGCCTGCGCATCGGCTTCACGACGGCCTCGCCGATCGGCACTGAGGTGCATGCGGAAGCGAAGGCCGCTGTCGAAGGCGCGGTGAAGCTGCTGCAACGCCTCGGCCATGAGGTCGAGGAAGCGTCCCCCGAGATCGACGGCACGGCGCTCGCCAAATCCTTCCTGCACATCTATTTCGGCCAGGTGCCGGCGATGGTGGCGCGTGCGTCCGCCAACGGGGCTGGACGTGACGATTTCGAGCTGTTGACGCGCGTGCTGGCGGCGATCGGCGGTGCGATCTCGGCCGGCGCGCTGACCACGCAGCTGCTGAAGTGGAACGAGTTTGCTCGCGCATTGGCGCGCTTCCACGCGCGCTATGACTTCTTGCTGACGCCGACGCTGGCGCATCCGCCGATTCGTCACGGCCAGGGCGATCCGAGCCGCACCGAGCAGATGCTGCTGAACATGCTCGATCGCACCGGACTGCTCGGGCTGCTCGCGCGCGCCGGCCTGCTCGACGGCACCATCGACAAGATCGCGCGTGACAGCCTGCAATATGTGCCCTTTACGCAAGCAGCCAATCTCACCGGCACGCCGGCGATGAGCGTGCCACTGCACTGGACCGCCGACGGTCTGCCGCTCGGTGTGCAATTCGTCGGCCGGCTCGGCGACGAGCCGCGCCTGTTGCAGCTCGCCCGTCAGCTCGAGCATGCGCAGCCCTGGTTCGACAGATTGCCAGCGTGGGTGCGGGAGGAGTGAAAAGACGTTGGTAGTTGACGCAAGCAATGGTGCGCTCCCTCTGCCCGTTCTTACGGGGACGCGACGAGCTTCGCTCGCGCTGGGAGGGTTGGGCTGAGGGGCCGGCGCTCGCGTCGTATGAGTTGTTAGACCTGTACCCCCTCACCCGGATCGCTTCGCGATCCGACCTCTCCCCGCAAGCGGGGCGAGGTCAAAGAGCGCGCGCCGGTGAAATGCCGGCTCAGCAGCGCTGCGAGTTGGCGCGGATGGGTCGCGATCATGAAATGCGCGGCGTCGCCGAGCATCATGATGTCCGCGTTGGGGATCGACCAGCCGATCAGCTCGTTGGCGCGCTTCGGCGCGCCGTGGCTGGTCTCGCCATAGACCACCAGCGTCGGCGTCGCCACGCGCGTCAGCATGGCCGGTGTCAGCGGATAGCCATAGGCGCAGGCCCAGTCGCGGATGTTCACCTCGGTCGTGGCAATGGCGTAGTCGCGCACGCGCTGCGGCCAGGCTGAGAACGTCCCATCGCCGCCATAGAAATCGATCATTGACTGGATCGCGTCTGTGCGGCCGCTGCGGAAGGCGTTGAAATACAGCTCGGTCATGCTGCGAAACGCAGCGTAATGCGCGCGCTCATGGCACGATTTCAGGATTTCCGGCGCCGGCGATTCCAGGATGGTCAGGCTCTGCAGCAGCTCCGGGCTGCGCAGCGCGACCGCGAGCGCGACCAGTCCGCCGAAGGAATGGCCCACCAGATGAACCGGCGCGCCGGCCCGCGCAATCACCGCTTCGATGATCTCGGCCTCGAGCGCGATGTCATTGTTGCCGGCGCCGCGGCGCTCGGCGGTGCGGCCATAGCCGAGCAGGCTGGTGGTGACGCAGCGATAGGCGCCCTGCCATTGCGTGATGAGCGGCCGCCAGGCGGCGCCGGTCGCGCAGGAGCCGGGCACCAGCACCACGGTCGGCCCTTCGCCGGTTTCGTCATATTCGATCGGGCCGCGCGGATCGTCGATCATGGGCGGCAACTCCACTCAACTGATTGGGACGCGAGAGATGTGCGCGGCCCGTATGTCATGTCCGCTCTGTCCTCGCGTCCTCCATTGAGACGATGTGAGATCGCCGTTACCGCCTGGCGATGACGATCTCGAGATATTCGGAAGGCACCACCATGGTGCCGTCTTCGGCGCGGTTGAGCGTGGCGATCAGCGCCAGCAGGTCGCGCTCCAGCGCATCCTGATTGGCCGCATCGAGCGCGGCGAAGGCCTTCAGCACCGGGCCGTAATAGGTCTCGAAGACGTCGAGGAAATGCTCGGGCGAGCGGTAGCGGAACATGAACTGGCGCCGTTCGCAGCGGATGCTGCTCGCGGCGGCGCCGAACATCTCGGTGATTCGCGCCTCCGTGCCCCACAGCGCCGGTGATTTCAAGCCGGCCGGCGGCGGCAGATATGTGCCGAGCGTCTTGAACACCTGGCCGATGAAGCCCTCCGGCGTCCAGTTGGCGAGTCCAATTTTGCCGCCCCGCCGGCAGACGCGCGCGAGTTCTGCGGCCGCTCTGTCCTGGTTCGGCGTGAACATCACCCCGAAGGTCGACACCACCGCATCGAACGCGCCGTCGTCAAACGGCAGCGCCTCGGCATCGGCCTCCCTGAACGTGACCGACAGCCCGTCGGCGGTGGCACGCAGGCGCGCGCGTTCGAGCAACGCCGGCACGTAGTCCGTTGAGACGACGTCGCACCAGCGGCGCGCCGCAGCCAAGGTCGCGTTGCCGTTGCCGGCGGCGACATCCAATACCCTCTGGCCCGCGCGCAGGTCGAGCGCCTCGCACAGCTCTTCGCCGACGATCTGCAAGGTGGTGCCGATGATGGCGTAGTCGCCCGACGACCACGCGCCGTGCTGGCGTTTTTTGACAGCATCGAAATCGGGCTGCACGTTCGCTTCATTTGTTACAATCGAAACCACCATAATCATGCTCCCGTGCTTTTGGCGCGCCTGCCGGATCGATAGTGGGCTTCGATCTGAGCGCTCTCGCGGCGGATTCGTTCGCCAAGCATCTGCAAGACCCGGCCTTCCAAGCCGCACAGGCGTGCGCGACAGTCCTGTAAAATTGTCGTCAGCAATGCCATGAAATGTCCTCGCTCATTGAACATGCCGCGCATCTAAGCGACACATCCGGGACGCCGCTATCCAGATCGCGACACGCCTATCCGGATTGCGAACTTTTCGCCGCCGCCGGCGACATATGGCTAATTCATCTTCGCGAGTGATCGGAGATCGTCGCATGATCTCAGCCACGATCGGGGTGCCAGAACCGGGCCAGCCTCAACCGCGCAGCGTCCGTCGCGCGCTGCAGGCGATGCGCGCGGATCTCGAACGGCATTGGACGATCGGCGAGCTCGCCAAAATCGCCGGTGTTTCCGCGCGAACCCTGCAGCGGCAATTTCACGCCTGCTATGACAAATCGCCGCAGTCCGTCTTGCGCGACATCGGCTTCGAGCGCGCCCGGCAGGAGCTGTTGCGAGGCGGCGCCGAGGACAAGGTGATGGATGTCGCCCTGCGCTGCGGGTTTGGACATTACGGCCGCTTCGCCGTCGATTATCGCCGCCGCTTCGGCGAGACGCCGTCACAGACCTTGAAGCGGCGAGCGGTGCTGGCCCATCAACTTGCGGCCAAGCTTCCCGCGACGATCTCTGCACAGCGGCGGCCGACCCTTGCATTCGAGCGGATCGAGGCGGGCGCCGGCCATGAGGACGTCGCCGCAAGCCTGGCTGACGATCTGATCGCTGCGTTGACGCGGTCGGGATTTGCCGTCGTTGCCGGCGCCGCGCCTTATCGGATGCACGGCGCGATTCGTGCGGACGCTGTCGGTGAGGCGCGGCTGACGCTCCAGCTGATCGATCATGCGAGCGGCCGCATGCTCTGGGCGCAGCGTCTGGACGGTATTCTCGGCTACGATGCCGAAGGCTGCGAGCAATTGGCGACCCGTGTCGTCGCGGCACTGCAGCCGCACCTGCGCGGTGCCGAGATCGATCGCGCCTTCCGGAAACCCGATGCAGAACTCACGGCGCACGATCTGGCGCTGCGGGCAATGCCTGGCGTGCTCTCGCTCGACGCGGAAGGCAATGCGCGGGCGTTCGAACTTTTGCAGCAGGCCCTCGATATGGCTCCGGAGGAAGGGCTCGCCACTGCGCTCGCGGCGTGGGTTCATGCCCAGCGCGTCGTCTATCACTTCTCATCGAATACGGCGGACGATCGGGCGCGAGGCCTCGCGCTCGCCGGCCAGGTGGGCGCGCAGTCGGCGGACGCGACCGTGCTTTGTCTGCTCGGCAATGCGCTGACCGTGCTGGACGCGCTTGGTGATGCCGATCAGGTCATCCGCAAGGCGCTGGCGGTCGACGGCGGCTCGGCATGGGCCTGGAGCCGCAGCGGCTGGCTCGACGTCTACCGCGGCGATCCGGCGTCGGCGATCGAGCGCTTTCGCATCGCACTCGACCTCGCGCCGCAGGACCCGCTTGCCTTCAACAGCATGGTTGGTATCGGCTGTGCGCATTTCAACGCCGGCCGGTACATCGAGGCCGCACGCTGGCAGCAGCGCGCGTTGCTGGAACACCCGTCGGCGCTGTGGGTGCACCGGACGATGTGCCCGGCCTATCTGCTCGCGGGTGCGGGCGACGAGGCAAGGCGCAGCATGCAGGCGCTGCGTGCGCATTATCCGGAGTTGACGTTATCGGAGGTGCGGCGTGGCACGCCGCCGCTGCCGGATTCCTATCTCAGCCTGATGTTCGAGGCGCTGTCCGACGCAGGCCTGCCGGCTTAGGCCTTCGCGCGCGGCATTGCGATCGCGCGGCCGAGCCCGTCGGGGCGCGGCAAGGCGGCATGCGCATCGGCCACCGCGCGGATGCGCGCCGCAATGTCAGGTGGGAATGGCGCGACCTTGCGCTTGGTCATGTCGATATGAACGGACATGTTCTCCGATGTCGCCGACAGCCAGCCTTCGCCGGCATGGCGCAGCTCCTGGAACGTGTGCAGCCGCTTCTCGTCCGCAGCGATCAGCTGGACCGCGATCTGCACGGGATCGCGCAGATGGATCTCACGCAGATAACGCACATGGCATTCGGCAGTGAAGGTCGAGCCATGGCGCTCCGCCTTGTAGGCCGGACCGATGCCGAGCTGGTGCCACAGCTCGTCGATCGCCCGGTCGAACATCACGTGATAGTAGGCCATGTTGAGATGACCATTATAGTCGATCCATTGCGGCTCGATCTGCATCACCGAGGACAGGAAAGGACCGGTAGCGCCCGCGTCGGTGGTTGTGGCGATTTCCGTCATTGCTATTCCGTCTGCTCCCTTGACCCTCCAGGCATCCTTTGCCACGGTCCGCGGCGCATTCGGAGGACCCCAGTTGGCTACCACGATTCCCCACCACGACCTGAAGCGCCCGGAACCGGGGGCACTCAAGGCTGCGCTGGATGCGCTCGCCGCGCGGTTCGGCAACCGGCTCATCACCTCGCAGGCCGTGCGCGAGCAGCACGGGCATACCACGACCTGGCTGCCCACGCAGCCGCCGGATGGCGTGGTGCTGGCGCAGGAAACGGCCGACATCCAGGACGTGGTGCGGATCTGTGCGAAACATGGCGTGCCGGTGATCCCGTTCGGCACTGGCACCTCGCTGGAGGGCCAGGTCAATGCGCCGATCGGTGGCATCTGCGTCGACCTGCGCGACATGAACAAGGTGCTTGCGGTGCATGCCGAGGACCTCGACTGCGTGATCCAGCCCGGCGTGACCCGCAAGGCGCTGAACGAGCATCTGCGCGACCAGGGGCTGTTCTTTCCGATCGATCCCGGCGCCGATGCATCGCTCGGCGGCATGGCCTCGACCCGCGCGTCGGGCACGAACGCCGTGCGCTACGGCACCATCCGCGAGAACGTACTTGCCTTGAAGGTCGTGCGCGGCGACGGCGAGATCATCACCACGGGCACGCGCGCCAAGAAGTCCGCAGCAGGCTATGACCTGACGCATCTCTTCATCGGCGCCGAAGGCACGCTCGGCATCATCTGCGAGCTGACCATGCGACTGCGCGGCATCCCGGAGACGATCGCCGCCGCGGCCTGCTCGTTCGAGACCGTTGGCGGCGCCTGCCAGGCCACCATCCTCGCGATCCAGACCGGCATTCCGCTGGCCCGCATCGAGCTGCTCAACGCCGCGCAGGTGAAGGCCTGCAACGCCTATTCGAAGCTCACGCTGCCGGAGACGCCGCTGCTGCTGCTCGAGTTCCACGGCAGCGAGGCCGAGGTCGCCGAGCAGTCGAAGAATTTCGCCGAGATCGCGAGGGAGTGCGGTGGCGGCGAGTTCACCTGGACGACGCGGCCGGAAGATCGCACGAAGCTCTGGCAGGCGCGGCACGACGCCTATTGGTCCATCAAGGCCCTTCGCCCGGGCGTAGGTGTCATCGCCACCGACGTTTGCGTGCCGATCTCGCGCCTTGCCGATTGCGTCACCGAGACCGAAGAGGATATCGCGCGTTTCAACCTGATCTCGCCGATCGTCGGCCACGTCGGCGATGGCAACTTCCACTGCTCGCTGACATGCGACCTCGATGATGCCGACGAGACGGCGCGCTGCGAGGAGTTCATGCATCGCCTGGTCGAGCGCGCGCAAGGCATGGGCGGCACCTGCACCGGCGAGCACGGCATCGGGCAGGGCAAGCAGAAATATCTCAAGGCCGAACTGGGTGCGGAGGCGCTGGACGCGATGCGCGCGATCAAGCGCGCGCTGGATCCGCAGAACATCTTCAACCCCGGCAAGATCGTGCCGGCAGTGTAGGTCTACTGATGTTTGATTGAGTTGCTGTAGATAGTCCGAATGAGCTGAAGTGGCGCTCCTGCCACGAGCTCGGTGCACCCTCTCCCCTTGTGGGAGAGGGTGGATCGCCGACGCGGTACGCGGCGGCGAGCCGGGTGAGGGGTCTCTATCCGCGGAGACAGACCCCTCACCCGGCGCGCATTTCGCGGAGCCTGTCATCGGGCGGCGCTTCGCGCCGACCCGTTGGCTCATGCTCGCCACCCTCTCCCACAAGGGGAGAGGGTGCACTGCCCGTGTAGTTCGATTGCTGGTTCGCATCCCGCAGTCGTCAACCGACCGCAGGCTAGGAGATACGCCTACTAGGATTCAGCTGGTTGCGGCTTGGCTGATTATCCCGGCTCTACCGCCTCCGCCTTCGCCGGTGCAAGCCTCCGCACGGCCTCGTCCACGCTGCGGAAGACGTGATCCCGCGGCAGCATGTCGTAGAGGCCGAAGCGTTCGAACGCGGCCTGCGCGCGCAGGGACTCCAGCCGCGCCACCGCAAAGGTGACGTGGCGATCTCGGCAGAGCTTGATCAGGTCGCCCAGCGCCTCTGCCGCGGTGAAGTCGATCTCGGGAATGCCGCCGGCTTCTAACACCAGCAGCCGCGGCGTTTTGGCCTGCAGGACGTCCTGCAGGTCGGCGCGGAAGGTCGCGGCATTGAGGAAGCTCAGCGGCGCCTGGAAGCCGACCACCACGACGTCGTCGATGGTCTCCCCGGAAATGTGCGGATGTGCCGGCCACCAGATCGTCGTGCCCGGCACGCGCTCGAACAGCACGAGATGCGTTCGCGTCGTGCTCCAGATGCCGTGCATTAGCGATAGGGCGATGCCGAGCGCGACGCCTTGCTCGATCGGCAGCACCACGATGGCGGCCGCGGTCGCCGCGACCAGCAGGAATTCGGCGCGCGACTGGCGATAGATCCGTGCGATCTGCTTGAGGCGGATGATGCGCAGCGCCACGAACAGCAGCACGCCGCCAAGCGCAGCGTCCGGCACATGCGCGAGCAGGGTCCCACCGAAGGCAAGCAGGGCCAGCACGATCGCTGCCGCGATCAGGCTCGATGCCTGCGATCGTCCGCCGGTCTCGACGACGATGCCGGTGCGCGGCGGGCTGGCATTGACCGGGAACGCGCCGAACAGGCCGGCGAGCAGGCTGCCGGCCCCGGCCCCGAGAAAGTCGCGATCGACATCCGCGGGCCTATCCGGATCTGACGGAAACGAGCGCGTGGTTGCCGCGGTCTGCACCATCACCACGATCGCGATCAGGAAGGCGAGCGGGAACAGCTTGGCCCATTGTTCGGGCGCGATGATCGGCAGTGATGGAACGAAGCCGTGCGCGGAATCCTTGAGGCTGCCGACCACCTGAACGCCCTTGTGCTCCAGGTTGGCCGCGACCACCAGCAGAGTGGCGCCGGCCAGCGCGATCAGCGCGCCGGGAATCCGCGCGCTGATGCGTTCGGACGACGCGACCACGGCGAGCACGCCAAGGCCGATCACGACCGTGTAGACGTTGGCCTCGTCGATGTGCCGCGCCAGCGTTGCGATACGTTCCAGCGTCGGCCCGTGCGGTGCAGGCAGGCCGAGCACGCCGGGTAGCTGCGAGACGATGATGTGCACCGAGATGCCGGCGAGAAAGCCGACGGTGACCGGCTGCGACAGCAGGTTGGCGATGCCGCCGAGCCTGAACGCACCGCTGCCCATCAGCATGATGCCGACCAGAAGCGCCAGTGCGCCGGCCAGCGCCTGGTAGTCCGGTGAGCCGGCCGTCGCGAGCAGCGCCAGCCCGCCGGCGAAGATCGGCGTGATCGTCGAATCGGCGCCGCAGGACAGGAAGCGGTTGGCACCGCAAAGCGCAAAACCGAGCGAGCCGGCGATGAAGGCGAAGAAGCCGAGCTCGGGCGCGAAGCCGCCGAGCCTGCTGGTTGCCATCTGCTCAGGGATGGCGATCGCTGCGAGCGTCAGTCCGGCAATCAGGTCTGATGACAGCGATGCCGCGCTGTAGCCCTGCAGCGAGCGCAAGAGCGGCCAGGGCCGCTTGCCTGGACCGGATATCTGATCAGTCATCGTGTTCTCTCCGGTCGTTGTGTCGGGTTCGCACCAACGCTGTGGTTCGTCGCGAACTCTCACGCGGAAGGCGGTGCGCTCCCTCTCCCCGTCCTTCACGGGGAGAGGGTTGGGGTGAGGGGCAGACGCACGATCGGTATTAGTTGTTAGACCTGTACCTCCTCACGCGGATTGCTTTGCAATCCGACCTCTCCCCGCAAGCGGGGAGAGGTTACAATGAGCAAGCCGCGGGCCGTGTGCGTATCCCCACTATCTTCGCAAACAAAAGCAATTCGCATCCTCACGCAAGGCCGTGATCCCAGGGCGGCTCGGGCGCGTAGGCGTCGGCTATGAAATCGATGAAGGCGCGCACTTTCGCCGAAGGCGTGCGGTCCGGCAGATAGACCGCATAGACGGCAAGCTGGTCGGACGGCGGCAATTCCAGCGTGATCGGCACCAGTTCGCCGCTACGGAGCGCGTCGGCGACAATGAAGGTCGGCTGATAGATAATGCCCTGGCCAGCGAGCGCGGCCGCGAGCAGCGCATCGCCATTGTTGGCGCGGAGATTGCCAGAGACGGCGATGTCGATCTGCGGCGTGCCGCCGATCCGCCAGCGTCCGGGCCCGGCCTGCGCGAGTGTGTAGCCAAGGCAATTGTGGCTGGCGAGATCGGCGCTGGTGCGCGGCGTGCCGTGCGCTGCGAGATAGGCGGGGGCGGCGCAAATCATCATGCGGCAGCGGGCGAGCCGCCGCGCAACCAGGCTCGAATCGCGCAAGGCGCCGATCCGGATCGCGAGATCCCAGCCTTCCTCGGCGAGATCGACCAGCCGGTCGTTCAGGCCAAGCTCGACGGTAACGCCGGGATAGCGCGCAGCGAACGCCGCCAGCCGCGGCGCGATCTGCCTGACACCGAAGACCAGCGGCACGTTCAGCCGCAGCAGTCCGCGCGGCTCGACTCGCTCGGCCGCCACCGCCGCCTCGGCGGCTTCGATGTCGGCAAGCAGGCGCTCGGTCGAATCGAGATAGCGGCGCCCGGCTTCGGTGATGGTCAGGCTGCGGGTGGTGCGGTGAAACAGCCTTGTGCCGAGCCGCGCTTCGAGCGCCGCGAGATGCTTGGTCACCATCGTCTGCGACAGCCCCATCGCCCGCGCCGCGCCCGACAGGCTGCCGGCACCGGCCACCCGAACGAAGACCTCCATTCCGGTTAGGCGATCTAGCATGGACGATTTCACTCTCCTGGTTTGAGCTATCTTTCCCAAATAGCGGATTATCGCCTGCCAGGAAATGATCCATAGAGACGAGAGATATCCCTTTTCGGAGCTTGCGATGATCGATTCCCGCACTGCGCCTTATGCCGCGCTCCTGCTGCGCCTCACCCTGGGCGGCCTGTTCTTGACCCACGTCAGTCTGAAGCTGTTCGTTTTCACGCCCGCGGGCACCGCTAAATTCTTCGGTAGCATCGGCCTGCCGCCCGAGCTCGCCTATGTCGTGATCGCAGCCGAGATCCTGGCCGGCATCGCGCTCATTTTTGGCATCTTCACCCGCTGGGTCGCGCTGGCGGCCACCCCGATTCTGCTGGGCGCCATCGTCACCGTGCACGGCGCAGCCGGCTTCTTCTTCAACAATCCGCATGGCGGCTGGGAATATCCGGCGTTCTGGACCATCGCGCTGCTGGTCCAGGCACTGCTCGGCGACGGCGCCTATGCGTTGCGCGCGCCGCGTCCGAACCTCGCCAGTGGCGCGCTGCGCAGCGCGCATTGACCTCCTGACCGGAGGATCGAAAATGACACTGCCGAGCCTGTTCGTGTCGCACGGATCGCCGATGCTGCCCTTGACGGATGTGCCGGCCCGGCAGTTCCTGATCGATCTCGGCCGCAGCCTGCCGCGGCCCAAGGCCATCCTGGTGATCTCGGCGCATTGGGAGACGGCCGAGCCCGAGGTCAACGCAGTTGCCAGTAACGAGACCATCTACGATTTCTACGGCTTTCCGCGCGCGCTCTACGAGCTGCACTATCCTGCGCCGGGCTCACCCGACCTCGCGCAAGACATCGCCATGTGGCTTGCGGCCGCCGGCCTTCCCACCTCGATCGACCGCGCCCGTGGTCTTGATCATGGCGCCTGGGTGCCGCTGCTCTTGATGTATCCGGACGCGAACATTCCGGTGCTGCAGCTCTCGATCCAGACCGAGCGCGGACCGACGTACCATCTGGCGCTGGGCCGCGCGCTGGCGCCGCTGCGCGAGGATGGCGTGCTGATCATTGGCAGCGGCAGCTTCACCCACAATCTCGCCGAGTTCCGGGTGCGGCGGCCGGAGCTGAACGCGCCCGCGCTGCCCTGGGTCGATGCGTTCGCCGATTGGGTGCATGAGGCGGCGATCGCGGGCCGCGTCGATGATCTGCGCGACTATCGCAGCCGTGCGCCGTTTGCGGTCAAGAACCATCCGACCGACGAGCACTTTCTGCCGCTGTTTGCTGCGCTGGGAGCAGCCGGCGAGGGGGCCCGCGCCGAGCGTCTGCACAATAGCGCCAATTATGGCGTGCTGCGCATGGACGTCTACGCGTTCCACGCCGCGAATGAGACCGCCGCCGCAGCGTAGATGCCGGTTTGAAATCGGCCGTCGTCGATGGGTGAGCTCTCGCCATCTCCAACGCTGTCATGCTCCGCGCAGGCGGAGCATCCAGTACTCCGCGGCAGCGAAATCGAACCGAAAGGTCACGGCATACTGGATCGTCCGCCTTCGCGGACGATGACAGCGGAGACCACCATTTTCCGCATCAATAGGACCGATACTTCGGAAACGGTGTTCTAGCTAGCTAGAGCTTACTCCTAACTGACTCAAACGCGAAACGGCCGCCGGTGCGAGCTCCGGCGGCCGTTTTGCTTCTGTTGCGATCGCGTGCGTCCCGCATAGCGGCGACCCACGCGACGAACACTCTCATCTTCCGACGCCTCAAGGCCGACGGTTCGGCGCAATCCTCGCAACGGCAGCGCAACGCCTGACGCCGTTTGGACCGCAGCGTCAACGCTACGGGGGATTGTCGATCAGGTCCAATCGTATTAATCTACAATCAGGATAAGAAAACCTGATCATGAACATCTCTCTCAAGCAGCTCAGATACTTCGACTCCGTGGCACGGCTTGCGCATTTTGGGAAGGCCGCGGCGCAATGCGCGGTGACCCAGCCGGCGCTCTCGATGCAGATCCAGGAGCTGGAAAAGACGCTGGGCGTGCAGCTCTTGGAGCGCAGCCGCAAAGGCGTGATCCTGACCGAGGCGGGCCGCGAGATCGCCGCGCGTGCCGAGCGCGTGCTGGCCGATATCCGCGACATCGTCGATACTGCCCATCGCCAGCGCGGCATGCTGGCGGGCGCGCTGCATCTCGGCGTGATCCCGACGCTCGCGCCCTATGTGCTGCCCGCGGCACTGCCGCTGGTGCGCGACAAATATCCGCAACTCGATCTGCATCTGCGGGAGACGCAGACCCAGAACCTGATCGAGGAATTGCTGGGCGGCGAGCTCGATCTCTTGCTGCTGGCGCTGCCGGTCGAGCATCCGGATGTCGAGACCATCAAGCTGTTCAGCGACCGCTTCCTGCTGGCGCTGCCGAAGGCGCGGCATATCGCGGCCAACCGCGTCCGCGCTACGCCCGAGCTGCTGCAGCAGGACCGGCTGCTGCTGTTAGAGGAGGGGCACTGCCTGCGCGATCAGGCGCTGTCGTTCTGCAACCTGCGCCGCGTCGACAACATCGACACCTTCGGCGCCTCCAATCTGTCAACCATCGTGCAGATGGTGGCGAACGGGCTCGGCATGACGCTGTTGCCGGAGCTGTCGGTCGATCTCGAATGCCGGCGCGGCGACATCAAGCTGATGCGCTTCTCCGATCCCGAGCCGCGCCGCGTCGTGGGCCTTGCCTATCGCAAGACCTCGCCGCGCAAGCGCGACTTCGCCGCGCTCGGCAAGTTGATCGCCCAGGCCGCCTCCGCCCAGATCAAGGAGATGGAGTGGGTGTAGCGCCCCACTCGCTCGACGACATCGTCATTGCGAGGAGCGGAGCGACGAAGCAATCCAGCTTTGTTGTTAAGCTCTGGATTGCTTCGCTTCGCTCGCAATGACGATGCCGTTGGACGGTCGTACTGCTGCACGCGATACCGCGTAGCTATTACGCGATAGGCGCGAAAAGACGTCTTGCCGTCGCGATGCCGTCTGCTAACCTTGGCTTATCATGCACCCGCGCGATGCCACCAAACGAGCGTCGCCGGGACCACGGGGGAGGACGTCACATGGGCATCGCATCGGTGCGGACGGCACATGGCGCACGCCAGTGTCACAAGGCAGCAGCGAGCGGGTGGATCGGCTCCGCGCTCGAATATTATGACTTCTTCATCTATGCGACCGCGGCGTCGCTGGTGTTTCCGCAGCTGTTCTTCCCCTCCGGCAATCCGACCGCTGCGATCGTCGCCTCGCTCGCGACCTATGGGGTCGGCTACGTCGCACGCCCGATCGGCGCCTTTGTGCTGGGCCATTGGGGCGACACGCATGGCCGCAAGACCGTCTTATTGGTCTGCCTGTTCCTGATGGGCTTCTCGACCATGGCGGTCGGGCTGCTGCCGACCTATCAGCAGATCGGCGTCACCGCGCCGGTGCTGCTGGTCGTGCTCCGCCTGATCCAGGGCTTTGCGGTGGCGGGCGAGATATCCGGCGCCAGCTCGATGGTGCTCGAACATGCGCCGTTCGGCCGGCGCGGCTTCTATGCCAGCTTTGCGCTGCAGGGCGTGCAGGCCGGACAAATTCTCGCCGCAGCCGTCTTTCTGCCGATCGCGGCGTATATGTCCTCGGACGCTTTCATGAGCTGGGGCTGGCGCGTGCCGTTCCTTTTGAGCTTCTTCGTGATCATCGCCGGCTACATCATCCGCCGCGAGGTGGAGGAGACGCCGGCCTTCGCGGCGGAGGAAGAGCAGGGCCGGGTGCCGAGGGCGCCGGTCGTGCAGGCCTTCAAGACCAGCTGGCGCGACATGCTGCGCGTGGTCTGCATGGCGCTGATGAACGTGATCCCCGTGGTCGCGACCATTTTCGGCGCCGCCTATGCGGTGCAGCCGGCCTACGGCATCGGCTTCGCCAAGGATGTCTATCTCTGGATTCCCGTGCTGGGAAATATCGCCGCGGTGCTGATCATTCCCTTCGTCGGCAGCCTCTCCGATCGGATCGGGCGCCGGCCGCCGATCATCGTCGGCGCGCTCGGCTCCGGCCTGCTCGCCTTCGGCTATCTCCACGCCATCAGCATCAAGGACGTCCCGCTTGCGATTGGGCTGTCGATCCTGATGTGGGGCCTGGTCTATCAGGGCTACAACGCGGTCTTCCCGAGCTTCTATCCCGAGCTGTTCCAGACCCGCTCGCGGGTCTCGGCAATGGCGATCGCGCAGAACACCGGCACGACGATCACCGCGCTGCTGCCGGCCTTGTTCGCGGCGGTCGCGCCGCCCGGTGCCGCGCATATCCCGCTCACGATCGGCGCGATCACCTTCGCAATCACGATTGTGGCTGCGGTCGCGGCGGCCTCCGCCCGCGAGACCTACCGATTGCAGGTGCGCGATCTCGGTAATCCACAGGCGGTGCCGATGGAGAAGCCGGACTACGACCGCCAGCGCGCGGCCTCGTTGGGCGGCGCCGCGCCCGCGTGAGCGGCACACCGCTCGCGCGCGCAAGCCTCTGGACATTCTCCGCGCGTCGGGTTCAACTCGCCGCGTGACGACGAACCATGGCCGTGAGAGCCGGGCGCCGTCCGCCGGACGTTCGCGCATGTCATGACGTGAAGAGCGCATGAGGTGACAAGACGGACGCCGAGCCTCGAGGAAACGAAGGGGAGATTGTCATGGCGGTTTCGCGTCGCGAGCTGTTGGTGGGGGGTGCTGGTGCGCTCGGTGCGGCCTCGTTGCCTTTTCCGATGCCGTCGCTCGCGCAGACCGAACCGATCAGGATCGGCTGCCTCGCGGCCATGACCGGGCCGAGCTCGGCGCCGACCATCGGCTTCAATCGCGGCGTCGATTTCGCGGTCAAGGCGATCAACGCAGCCGGCGGCGTCAAGGGCCGCAAGATCGAGATCGTGATGCGCGACACGCAGGGCGATCCGACCAAGGCGGTCAACGCAACCCAGGAGATGATCAGCCAGGTCAAGGTGCACGGCATCTGGGGGCCGTTCAATTCCGGCGAGGCGCTGGCGACCACGCCGATCATGGCGCGCGCCAAGATGCCCGACATCCATCCTTGCGTGGTCGAGAGCCTGATCGACCCCACGAAATATCCGAACGCGTTCCGCATGGCGCCATCGAACAGCCAGTGGGACGATGCGGTGCGAAACTATTGTCTCAAGGTGCTGAAGGTGAAGAAGGTCGCCGTGATCGGCGATACCACCGGTTATGGCGTTACCGCAGTCGGTGCCTCCGTGGCGGCATTCAAGAAGGACGGCGCCGACGTGGTGTATCAGGCGAATATCGATGCGACCCAGCCGGACATGACGCCCGACATGCTGCGGGCGAAGAACGCCGGCGCCGAGGTGATCGTGGTGTGGAGCGTGACCACCGGCATGGAGGCGCGCATGTTCAACACCCGCGCGGCGATGAACTGGGACGTGCCGTTTGCCGGCCATCCCTCGCTGGCCTCGGGCGAGATCGCAGGGCTGGTCGAGAAGCCGGAGAACTGGAAGAAGGTCTACGCCATCGGCTACAAGAGCTGCAGCTATGATGCCGCCGGCAAGCTGCCTGCGAAGAGCGAGGAGCTGGTTGATCGCCTCACCAAGGCTGGCGTCGCCCTCAATGATACGCTCTTGTGGTGGATCGCCGGCGGCATCGACGCGATCGAGCTGTTCGCGAAAGCCGTCGAGGCCAGCGGCGGCACGGAGTCGGCCGGCATCATCGCCTACCTCAATGGCCTCAACAAATATCCCGGCTATTTCGGCAACTACACGTTCTCGCCGACCCAGCACAACGGCTATCCGACCGAGGAGATCGTGATGTCGGAGGCCTCGACCGCGAAGAACGGCACGTTCGCGCTGGCGCCGGGATATGGCTGAGCGGGCTAGGGGGCAGCGCGCATGCTCGCCTCGATCATCGCTTCCGGGCTGGCGGCAGGCGCGATCTATGCGCTCGTCGGCGTCACCTACAACACCATGTTCTCGACCTCGCGGGTGATGAGCTTCACCGCGGGCCAGCTAGCCATGCTCGGCGGCGTGTTCGGCTCGCTGTTCACCTTGAAGCTCGGCTGGCCCGCGATCGCAGGTTTTGCGATGACGCTGGTCTGTTGCGCCATCATCGGCATCATCACCGAGTTCGTCGCCGTGCGCCCGGTGCTGAAGAGCCTCGACCAGCATCTCTACGTGCTCTCGACGCTCGCGCTCGCGCTGATGATCCAGCAGGTCGCCGCGATCAAATGGGGCACCGAGCCGCAGCCGTTCCCGCGTTTGGTCGGGCTCGGCAGCGGCGTGCTTGACGAGAAATTCTGGCTGCCGGTGGTGGCCTGCGCCGTTACCATTGTCGGTCTCGAAGTTCTCTATCGCCGCACTTTGGTCGGTCGCGCCTTCCTTGCGATTGCGGAGGACAATTTCGCGGCGCGTGCGCTGGGCCTGCCCGAGCGCAATCTGCGCATCGCAAGCTACGCGCTGGCAGGCATCGTCGGCGGCATCGCCGGCTTCTCCGGCGGACAGCTTTTGCTCGCCTTCTTCGCCAACGGCGCGCTTCTGAACTTCTACGGCTTCGTGCCGGTCGCGCTCGGCGGGCTCGGCAACAACCGCGGCGCGATCGCCGGCGGGCTGGCGCTCGGCCTGTTTCAGCAGGCCGCGAACTTCCTGGTCGGCGGCATCTTCTCCTCCGTCGCGGTGTTCACGCTCTTCATCGTGGTGCTGCTCGCCGCGCCGCAGGGCCTGTTCGGCGCCGCCACCGCGCGGAGGGTGTGATGGCGATGCTGACCGCGACCTCCGCGCCGAAGCCGGCCCGCGCGACGTCGTTTGCGTGGGCGCGGCTGGCGCCGTTCCTCGCCATCCTGCTGTCAGCCGCGGTCCTGCCCTTCGTCAGCAATGACTATTGGGTGCTGATCGGTACCCGCATGGCGATCTATTGGGTGCTGGTGTCGGGCCTCAACCTCGTCGTCGGCTTCGCTGGCCACCTCGCGATCGGCTATGTCGCGCTGCTGACGCTCGGCGCCTACACCACCAGCGTCTTGGTTGCCGGCAACGTGCTGCCGTCGCTGCCGGTGTTCGCGGCGCTCGCCATCGCGGCGATCGTCGGCGCCATCTTCGGCGTTGTCGTCGGCTTGCCGGCGCTGCGCCTGCGCACCTTCTATTTCGCGATGTCGACGCTCGGCTTCGCCACCATCGTCACCCAGATCGCGCTGGCCTGGCAGAGCGTCACCGGCGGCGGCATCGGCATCGCGGGACCCGAATTTCCGCATCCCTTCGACACGGCCGCAGGCTTTTATGCGCTGTGCATCGGTTTTGCGACGTTCACCACCTGGATCAGCGCCAATGTCGGGCACAGCCGCTTCGGCCGCGCGCTGATCGCGCTGCGCGACGCCGAAGTTGCCGCCGAGTCCGCAGGGATTTCCAAGCAGACCTTGCTGATCGCGATCTTCCTGCTCGCGGGCGCCTGCGCCGGTGTCGCCGGCGGGCTGTTCGCGAGCTTGCAGACCTACATCACGCCGGACGCCTTCACCTTCGATCTCTCGGTGCTGTTCTTCATCGCCATCCTGATCGGCGGGCGCGGCTCGATTCTCGGTCCGCTGCTCGGCGCCATCATCCTGACCATCCTGCCGGAGGTGGCGGCGCCATTGGCGGCGTGGTCGACCTTTCTGTATGCGGTGCTACTGCTCTTGATCGTGCTGGTGATGCCCGGCGGCATCGCGGCGCTGCTCGATATCCGCAACCGCCGGCCACTCGCGGCGAACCGGGCCATCCTGCCGCGGCCTGCGGCGCTCGCCGAGATCATGCAGGGCAAGCCAGGCGACAAGCCGCTGCGCCTGCGCGGCATCGCGCTGTCCTTCGGCAATGTCCGCGCCATCGACGGGCTCGATCTCGACGTCGCGCCCGGCCAGATCCATGGCCTGATCGGCCCGAACGGCTCCGGCAAGACCACGACCTTGAACGTGATCTCCGGCTACTACGCCGCCAAGGCCGGCACCATGGCGCTCGGCGATGCCGCGCTGCCGCCGGGCCGCCCCGCGCTGCGCGCGACATGCGGCATCGCCCGCACCTTCCAGACGCCGCGCGTGATCGGCGAGGCCTCGGTGCTGGAGAATGTCATGATCGGCGGCACGACCAGCGGCACCGCGAGCTTCGCCGAGGCGATGCTGTCGCTGCCGCGCAGCCGGCACGACGAGCACGCACTTGCCGCAAAGGCGCGCGCGCTGCTCGGCGTCGTTGGTCTCGACGGCCTCGGCGAGGTGCGCGCCGACCGGCTGCAGCACAGCGAGCTGCGCTTCGTCGAGATCGCGCGTGCGCTGATGCTCGACCCCGATATGCTGCTGCTCGACGAGCCGGCCGCCGGGCTCTCCAATGACGAGATCGCGCGGCTGGCCGAGCTGATCCGCGCCATCGCCGCGCGCGGCACCGGCGTCTTGCTGGTCGAGCACCACGCCGACCTGATCTTCGAGATCTGCGATCAGGTCACCGTGCTCAATCTCGGCCGCACGCTCGCCGCCGGCACGCCGGCCGAAATCCGCGTTCACAGGGAGGTCGTCAGTGCTTACCTCGGCGGCTGAGGCGCTGCTCAATGTGCGCGCGCTCGAATCTGGTTACGGCAAGATCCGCGTGCTGCACGGCATCGACATGACCGTATCGGCAGGCGAGGTGGTGGCGCTGCTCGGCCCGAACGGCGCGGGCAAGACGACGCTTTTGCGCGCGATCTCCGGCCTGTTGCCGGTCAATGCCGGGCAGGTTCGTTTCGCCGGCCGCGACATCAGCAACACCACGCCGCGCGAGGCGGCGCGCGCCGGCCTCGTGCATGTCATCGAAGGCCATCGCGTGTTCACGCAGATGTCGGTGACGGACAATCTCCTGCTCGCGGCTTACGACCTGCCGCGCGGCGAGCGCATGGCGCGCGTCGAGCAGGCGCTGTCGTTCTTTCCCGAGATCGCCGCCAAGCGTCACGAGCGCGGCGGCGCGCTCTCCGGGGGGCAGCAGCAGATGCTGACGGTGGCGCAGGGCCTGGTGCGGCAGCCGCGGCTTCTGATGCTGGACGAGCCCTCGGCCGGACTGTCACCGGTGCTGGTCGACCGCGTGCTCGACGTGATCGATCGGCTGCGCCGGCAGGGCACCGCGGTGCTGCTGGTCGAGCAGCTCCTGGAGAAGGCGCTGCGCTGCGCCGACCGCGTCTATGCGCTGGTGCAGGGAAATATCGTGCTGCAGGCGTCCACGAACGAGGGCGACCTGCCGCACCGGCTGGAGCGCGCCTATTTCGGCCATGAGAGTCACGTGCTGGCCGGGCCGTGAGCCTGCTTGCCTGCATCGCAGCTTTGATCCTACAGTCGTCCCGCAAGCCGCGAGCAACGCGCGGCGCCAATAAACAAGAACCGGGGAAACGCCATGACCTCAGCGCCTGTCAGCCGCCGTGCCATCATCAGATCGTCGGCGGCCGCCGCGTCCTGGCTCGCCGCGTCACCAGCGATCATCGGCCGCGCGCAGGCCGCATCATTGAAGCTGAAATGCTCGTCCTCCTTGCCGAACGATCCGAAATTCGCCAATGGCCGAGTATACTACGATAACCTCGTCAAGAGCCTGAAGGCGAACGGGCTCGGCGAGAGCGTCGATGTCGCGTTCTTCCCGGACAACCAGCTCGGCCAGGAGATCGACGTCATCAACTCGGTCAAGCTCGGCGTCATCGACATGATGGTGTCGGGCTCGTCGATCTCGGCCAATCTGGTGCCGCTGGTAGGAACCTTCGACCTCGGCTACCTCTTCTCGAGTTTCCCGCAGCAGACCAAGGCGTTCGATGCCGGCGCGGCCAAGCCGATCGAGGACGCGCTGCTCAAGGGCGCCAACATCCGGATCATCGCCTGGGCCTATAATTTCGGCTCGCGCAGCGTGCTGGCGCGGAAGAAGGTCGCAACGCCGGATGATCTCTCCGGCCTCAAGATCAGGACATTGCCCAATCCGATCATCACCGAATGCCTGCGCCTGATGGGCGCGGCCGCGACGCCGCTCGCCTTCGGCGAGATCTACACGGCGCTGCAGGCCGGCGTGCTCGACGGGCTGGAGCACGATCCGCCGACCATTCTCGCCAGCAAGTTCTTCGAGACGGCCAAGAACTACGCCCTGACCCAGCACAATTTCTCGCCGCTTGCGATCTATTTCAGCGAGACGACCTTCACCCGCATGGATCCGAAGCTCCGCGAGGGCTTCCTCGACGCGGCGAAGAAGGCCGCGGTCGACACGCGCGCGCACGGGCTCGCGGTCGAGAAAGAGGCGCTCGCGGCGTTGGCCGAGAAGGGCGTCTCAGTGGCCGAATGCGACCGCGAGGCGTTCCGCAAGCGCGTCGCGCCACAGACCGACAATTTCATCAAGGCGCGTCCCGAGGCGAAGCCGGTGGTCGAACTGATCCGGTCGACGCCGGTTTGAGGCCGCCGTGAGTCTGTCTCCAATAGCTTCGGCACCCCCAACCGTCATCGCCCGCCACCCGGTCCGGCCTCTGGCCGGCCGGATGACAGGCTCCGGCGGGCGATCCAGTATTCCAGAGACGTTCGCAATAACCGATAGGCCGCGGCGTACTGGATGCCCCGCCTGCGCGGGGCATGACGAGCGAGCGTGCAGTGCCGGCTATCCACCACGATCGCGAGAATGCCTGCAAGCTCGTGAGGAGCCCGCCGCAGGCGGTCGCCTCGCATGACGACGGATGTTGCAGTGCCGATCACCCGCCATGGCGTCATCAGCGCGCTCCTGCTCGCGAGCGACGCGATCGCGGCGCTGCTGCTGCTGGCCGACCTCGTCGTGGTCTGCGGCTCGGTGCTCGCGCGCTTCCTGTTCAACGCGCCGGTCGAATGGTCCGATGACGTCGCGCGCGGGCTGATGGTCGGCTCGAGCTTCTTTGGTGCGGCGAGCGCGCTCGCGCGAGCTGAAAATCTCGGCGTCGCCTTTTTCGCCGACATGCTGCCGGCGAAAATCCGCCCCGTGGTCGACGCCGTCAGCGCGGTGCTCATCGTGCTGGTTTCGGCGACCGTCGCGTTCAACGCCCTCAAGCTCGGCGCGCTGACAGCGGGGCAGACCACCGGCTCGGGGCTGCCGCTCGAACTGACCTTCTATCCGATGGGCGTCGGGGCCGTGTTCATGACCGTCTTCGCGCTCGACATTTTTCGCACGCGAGATCTCAAGCATATGATCGCGGGCGTGATCGTCATCGCGCTGATCGCCGGCCTTTATCTCGCCTGGGATGATCTCTCGCCCGACACGGTGCCGTCATCCGGCGTGCTGATGCTGATCGGCTTCTTCGTCACGCTGTTCGGCGGCCTGCCGATCGGTTTTGCGCTGGCGCTAGCCGCGCTGATCTTCATCTGGGTGGAAGGCACGCTGCCCGGCGTCATCTTCGCGCAGCAGATGGCGCGCGGCATCGACAATTTCGTGCTGCTGGCGATCCCGTTCTTCATCCTGGTCGGCTACCTCATGGAAGCCAATGGCATGTCGGTGCGGCTGATCGAGCTGCTGCAGCGCGCGGTCGGCCACATGCGCGGCGGCCTCAACGTCGTGATGGTGACGTCGATGGTGCTGTTTTCGGGCATCTCGGGTTCGAAGATGGCCGATGTCGCCGCGGTCGGCTCGGTGCTGATCCCGGCGGCGCGGCGCGCCAGGCAGAATCCGGGCGGGGCGGTGGCGCTGCTCGCGGCCTCCGCCGTCATGGCCGAGACCATCCCGCCCTGCATCAACCTGATCATCCTGGGCTTCGTCGCCAATCTCTCGATCGGCGGCCTCTTCGTCGCGGGTCTGTTGCCGGCCGGGCTGATGGCGCTGGCACTGATCATCGTCTGCATCCTGTTTGGCCGGCGGCCGGTGCAATCCGACGCGCCGCTGACAGCACCGGTCGCGGGCCTGTGGAGCGGCGCCATCGCCTCGCTCGGGCTGATCGTGCTGATCTTCGCCGGCTTCAAGTTCGGCTTCGCCACGGCGACCGAGATTTCGGCCTTTGCCGCGCTCTACGCGCTGGTGGTCGGCGGGGTCGTGTTCCGCGAGCTCAATCTCAGATCGGCCGCGCACAGCTTCGTCCACGCCGCAACCCGCTCGGGGCTGGTGCTGTTCATCGTCGCCGCCGCGCAGTCGCTCGCCTTCATCCTGACCCTGCAGCAGGTGCCGCACGCGGTCGGCGACCTCATGCTCTCGCTCTCGCAAAGCCACGGCGTCTGGCTGTTCATGCTGCTGTCGATCGCGGTGCTGATCGTGATGGGCTCGGTGCTGGAAGGCGCCGCCGCGCTGATCATCTTCGGGCCGCTGCTGCTGCCCGTTGCGGTCCGGCTCGGCATCGATCCCCTGCATTTCGGCGTGGTGCTGGTGATCGCGATGGGCATCGGCCTGTTCGCCCCGCCGCTCGGCCTCGGGCTCTATGGCGCCTGCCTGATCGGCAAGGTGCCGGTCGAGCAGACCATCAAGCCGATCGCGGGCTATCTCGGCCTCTTGTTCTTGTGCCTCCTGGTGGTGGCGTTCGTGCCCGCGATCAGCACCGCCTTGCCGCGCGCGCTTGGGTATTGAAACGATCGGTTTGTCTGCCATGAGATGACGTCGGTTCGGTGCGGCAATTGAGGTCCACCTCTCCCATCGGGAGAGGTCGGATGGCATCGCCAGATGCAATCCGGGTGAGGGGTTACGGTCTGTCTTTGGAGCGGCGCCCCCTCACCCGGATCGCTGCGCGATCCGACCTCTCCCCGCTGGGGAGAGGTGAACCGAGCGCGCGGGCTCTGTCTCGAGCTAATCAGGACTCATCAGGCTTCGTTGGAGGAAACTGATCATGAAGGTGCTCCTGACCCACACGCCGGAGTTCCGCCGGCAATATTACGGCGAGCGCAGCCTGAGGGGCCTGCAGGCGCTGGCCGAAGTGATCCTGCATGAGAGGGATGCGCCGCTCGATGCGAACGGCCTCGTCGCGGCAGCAAAGGATGTCGACATCATCGTCGCCGATCGCGTGACCGAGGGCAGGGGAGAGATCTTCGCGCAGCTTCCGAAATTGCGCGCCTTCGTGCGCTGCGCGGTCGATATCCGCAACATCGACGTGACAGCGGCATCGGTGCAGGGCGTGCTGGTCACGCGGGCCTCGCCCGGTTTCGTGCCGGCGGTATCGGAGCTTGCGCTCGGCTATATGGTCGATCTGTCGCGCGGCATCTCGCGCGCGACGGCGGACTATCACGCTGGGCACAAGCCTGACGTGGTAATGGGGCGTCAGCTTTCCGGCAGCCGCATCGGCATCATCGGCTATGGCAGCATCGGGCGATACCTTGCTCGTGTCGCGAAGGCACTCGGCATGGAGGTACTGGTCGCCGATCCCTTCGTCAGCATCGACGAGCCTGATATCGCGCATGTCGCGCTCGATGACCTGCTCGCGCGTGCCGATTATGTCGTCTGTCTCGCCATTGCCAATGAGCAGACGGAAAATCTGATCGGGGCCGACGCGCTGGCGCGGATGTCGCCGCATGCATTCTTCGTCAACCTGTCGCGCGGCAACCTTGTCGACGAGCAGGCGCTGGCCGCAGCATTGCGAGAGGGACGCATCGCCGGCGCCGCAATGGATGTCGGCCGCGCGCCGGATCAGATGCCGTCGCCGGAGCTGGCGCGACTGCCGAACGTCATCGCCACGCCACATATCGGCGGCCTGACGCCGCAGGCCATCGAGCACCAGGCCTCCGAGACGGTGCGGCAGGTCGCAGCGATCATCAAGGGCGAGGCGCCGGTGGGCGCGGTCAATGCGGAGCATTGGACGAGGCGGCTGTAATTGGATTATCGCTGCGGTTAGTGGTGCTAACCTCTCCCCGCCTGCGGGGAGAGGTCGGATTGCATCGTCAGATGCAATCCGGGTGAGGGGGTACAGGCCTGACAACTGACACCGATCGGGCGTCTGCCCCTCACCCCAACCCTCCCAGCGCGAGCGAAGCTCGTCGCGCCCTCGCGAAGAACGGGGAGAGGGAGTGCACTGCCTCCGGCGCGGCAGCTTCCATGCAACGTCTTGAGACACGCGCATAGTTAGTTTGCGTGCGGGCGCGATACGGATGGGGCACAACAACGCATCCCAGCTCTGCGCAGATTGCCCGTCGTGCCATTCTGTCGCAGATGCCCGGCTTGTCACGTCGGGCAAATCACGACGATCATCTCGCGCATCCCGCCTCATCGAAGAGGGGCGTTTCGGCCGATCGTCACGATACGTGGAGTGCGGGGAGCGGTGGACATGTCGGCGTTGCAGCGTGATCTATCATGCGGACGAACAACATCGATGTGTCGGCGAAATCGTGTGGTCCTGGCGCCCCGGTGCTGGCGCTAAGTTCGTGGTGCTCCCTGGATGAGCATCGCGCGTGACGGGGGCAAGAGAGCCGGTCCCCGGGGAGAGCACGTATAAGCCGCTAAACCACCGCGCAGGGAAGGCCGGATATTGGCTGAACCTGTGGTTCTGCCGCGTGCTTTTTTGCTGCACGCGGACCGCGGGTATCAGTCGGTACCCGGCCTTCCCCGCGCCCTCAATTCGAAGAGGGTGGTCAATATGCAAAGCTCGGACGCGATTGCGCCGCGAGAACAACAGAACGCGTTCGGAGAGGGAAAGCCGCGCTCCATTCACGGTGTCATCGTCCGCGAAAGCGGACGATCCAGTACGCCGCGGCCTCTCATTTGACAACGACAGCCGGTGGATACTGGATCGCCCGGTCGAGCCGGGCGATGACGGCGGAATGCTTGGTGACATGGTCAGTTCTACAGTAGATGATGCGGCAACCCGGGAGAGAAACACCATCAATGCGCCTGCCCTTCTTCTACGGCTGGGTCGTCGTCGCCGTGACCTTCGTCACCATGGCGATCGGGGTGAATGCGCGCACCGCGTTCTCGCTGTTCTTTCCGCCGATTCTCACTGAGTTCGGCTGGGATCGCAGCGTCACCGCCGGTGCGTTCTCATTCGGCTTCGTCGCCTCGGGCATCGCCAGTCCTCTGATCGGACGACTGATGGATCGCGCCGGGCCGCGCGCGGTGATGGAACTCGGCGTTGTCCTGATGGGCGGCGGCCTCTTGCTCGCGCCGCTGACCACACAGCCCTGGCATCTCTATCTCACCATCGGCGTCATGGTCGGCGCCGGCAGCGTCTGCCTGGGTTATTCCGGTCAATCTCTCTTCCTGCCGAACTGGTTCAATCGCCGCCGCGGGCTTGCGATCGGCATCGCGTTCGCCGGTGTCGGCATCGGCTCGGTAACGCTGCTGCCTTTCGTGCAGCACATGATCGCGCAAGGGGGCTGGCGCACGGCCTGCACCGCGATGGGATGCATGGTCGTGCTCGTGCTTGCGCCTCTCAACCTGTTGCTGCGCAAGCGGCCCGAGGACATCGGCCTGCGGCCGGATGGCGACGCCGCGCCGCAAGCGGCGGCAGCTCCCGTCTCCAACGTGGTCGATCCGGCCTGGGCCGGCATCGATTGGACGCTCGCGCGCGCCATCCGCACCGCGCGGTTCTGGTGGCTCGCGACCGGCTATTTCGGCGGGCTCTATGTCTGGTACGCGGTGCAGGTGCACCAGACGAAATATCTGCTCGAGATCGGCTTCAGCCCGAGCACTGCCGCCTGGGCGCTCGGCCTCGTCAGCCTGCTCGGCATTCCCGGGCAGATCGCGCTCGGCCACGCTTCCGACCGCATCGGGCGCGAGGCGGTGTGGGGGATCAGCAGCGCCGGCTTTGCCATCTGCTTCGTCGCGCTGATCGTGCTGAAGGCACATCCCTCGCCGCTGCTGCTCTATCTCATGATCGCAGCCCAAGGGGCGCTGGGCTATGGCCTGACCTCGGTGATGGGCGCCGTCGTGCTCGAGATCTTTCAGGGCCCGCATTTCGGCAGCATCTTCGGCACCATCATGGTGATGGGATTGATCGGCGGCGCGGCCGGGCCGTTCGTGACCGGCCTCATTTATGACCTCACGAGCAGCTACACGGGCGGCTTCGCGATCGGCGTCGCGGTGAGCGCATTATCGGCGTTTTCGGTCTGGCGCGCCGGGCCAGGCAAAGTGCGTGCCGTGGCGGGCAAGCTGCAGCGGTTGCGGCCGGCTGCGGATGCCGTCTGACATGATCGCCCGCCATGCCCTCGTTGTGATGACGCGGCGGCTTGCCAGAGGATGGCAGGCGTGGACTCATTGGAGAGCAGGAGAGGGCCCATGAACGAGCACGTTCAGACCAGCGCAACTGCGCCGCTGTTCAATCCGCTGGCGCCCGAGTTCATCAGGGATCCCTATCCTTTCTACGCGCGGCTGCGCGACACCGATCCGATGCATGTGACGCCGTTCGGCTCCATCGTCGCGAGCCGGCACGCAGAAGCGAGCCTGGTGCTGCGCGACAAGCGCTTCGGCAAGGATTTCGTCGCGCGCAGCATGCGCCGCTACGGTCCCAGGATCATGGACGAGCCGGTGTTCCGCAGCATGAGCCATTGGATGCTGCAGCAGGACCCGCCGGACCATACCCGCCTGCGCGGCCTGGTGGTGCAGGCCTTCACGGCGCGGCGCGTCGAGGACATGCGGCCGCGCATCCAGGAGATCGTCGATCGGACGCTCGACGCGGTCACGCCGCGCGGCGAGATGGATTTGATCGCGGACTTCGCCTATCGGCTGCCGGTCACGATCATCTGCGACATGCTAGGCATCCCCGAGGAGCATCGCGAGGTGTTCCACGAGCGCTCCAGCGACAGCGGCCGTCTGCTCGATCCGGTGCCGCTATCGCCGCAGGAGATCGCACAAGGCAATGCCGGCAATGCGATGTCGCAGGCCTATTTCCAGAACCTGTTCGAGCTGCGCCGGCGCCAGCCCGGCGACGACCTCATCACGCAACTGGTGCAGGCCGAAGAGGACGGCGCCAAGCTCAGCAATGAGGAGCTTACCGCCAATATCATCCTGCTGTTCGGCGCCGGCCACGAGACCACCGTCAATCTGATCGGCAACGGCCTGCTTGCGCTGCATCGCAATCCGGACCAGCTCGCGCTCTTGAAGGCGCGTCCCGAACTGATCGGCAACGCAATCGAGGAGTTCCTGCGCTACGATTCCTCGGTGCAGCTCACCGGGCGCGTCGCGCTGGAGGAGATCGAGGATCTGGGCGGCAGGCGGATTCCGAAGGGCGAGACCGTGCTCTGCCTGCTCGGCTCGGCCAATCGCGATTCCGCCGTCTATCCCGACAGGCCGGAGCAGCTCGACATTACGAGGCCCAACGTGAAGCCGCTGTCATTTGGCGGCGGGATTCATTTCTGCCTCGGCGCCCAGCTCGCCCGGATTGAGGCGGAGATCGCGATCCTGACCCTGCTACAGCGGCTGCCGGAGCTGAGGCTGGTCGATGCCGAGAACCCCGAATGGCGGCCGACTTTCGTGCTGCGCGGCTTGAAGCGACTGCCCGGGCGCTGGTAACCATTTCATGAAGCCGGGTTGTGCACCGCCGTTGAAATCGCAACCCGCGCTGTGACTTCGCCATACTTAATCCTATATAGTGTGGCGCCCCGGCATCGGTTGAGGGAGACCCCGTGCAGACGACCCTGCTCGGATTGGCGATTGCCTTCATTCTTGCGCTTCTGGCCGCGCTGATCGGTCCGTTTTTCGTCGACTGGAACCAGTTCCGGCCGCAATTCGAGGCTGAGGCCAGCCAGGTGATCGGCGTGCCCGTGCGGGTCGCCGGCGCGCTCGACGCACGCCTGTTGCCGACGCCCACCTTGCGGTTGCGCCAGGTGACGTTCGGCGGAGCGAACGATCTCGGCAAGCTGCGCGCCGACAAGTTCGACGTCGAGTTCAGCCTCGGCGATCTGATGCGCGGCGAGTGGCGTGCCAACGAGCTGACCATCGGCGGCATGGCGGCCGATCTCGGGCTCGATCCCAAAGGCAAGGTCGATCTGCCGGCGGCGAGCGGCCGGTTCAATCTGGCAGCGCTCTCGATCGACCGGCTCAACCTGACCGGCCGGGTCGCGCTGCACGATGCGGCGAGCCGCAGCACGCTCGAGCTGAGCGACATCGTCTTCTCCGGCGACGTCCGCTCGCTGGCCGGCTCGCTCCGCGGCGACGGTGCGGTCACCATCCAGGGCACGCGGTTTCCGTTCCGGGTGTCATCCAGCCAGGACAGGGACTCCCGTGGGCTGCGTGTGCATCTCAACGTCGATCCCGGCCAGCGCCCTGTCGTGGCCGATGTCGAGGGCCTCATCAGTTTTGGCAACCGCTCGCCGCACTTCAATGGCGCGCTGACCTTGTCCTCGCCGCCCAAAGAACAACCCAAGGACCAGGCAAAGGACCAGGCCGCGAAGGATCAGCCATCGAAGCCGCAGGCTGCAAAGGAGAAGAGTGCATCGCCCGCCAAGGACGCATCGGCGCCGTGGCGGATCGTCGCCAAGGTGGTCGCCGATTCGGCCGGCGCCAAGCTCGATCAGCTCGAAGCGAGCCTTGGCGATGAGGAACGCGCGCTGAAATTCGTCGGCGACGGCAATGTCCGCTTCGGTGCCTCGCCACTGCTCCGGGCGCAGCTCGCGGCGCGCCAACTCGATGCCGACAAGCTGCTCGCGGCCGACGAGGCGGCAGACAAGAAGGCGACGACGCCCGCGCGCGCGCTCCCTGGCTTGCGCAATTGGCTGGTATCGCTGCCGCCTCTGCCTTTGCCCGCCGACATCCAGATCTCGGCCGAGCAGATCATGCTCGCCGGCCGGCCGGTGCAGACGGTCACGGCCGAACTCCACAACGAAGCCAATGCTTGGAGCATTGGGAAGGTCGATCTGCGCGCGCCGGGGACGACACATCTCACCTTCAAGACCATCGGCATCCCGACTTCGGTCACGTCAGGCTTTTTCGGTGCGCTCGATCTCGACTCCGCCGATTCCGACGCGCTGCTCGCCTGGGTGCAGGGGCGCACCGAGTCTGGCTACCGCGGCCCGCGGCCGCTGCGGCTGCGCGGCGACGTCAATGTCGCGCCGGATCGTGTTGCGATCGATGGTCTCAAAGCCGAGCTGGATGGTGGCGCCGTTCAGGGCCGGGTCGCGCTGATCAATCTGGCAGGCGATTCCGGCACACGGGTCGAGGCTGCCTTGAAGGGCGAACGGCTCAACATCGATGGAGCGGCGGCACTGGCGCGCTCGCTGACGGCGCCAGACGGAACGTGGCCGGAGGCCGCCGCGCTCTCGCTCGACGTTGGACGGGCGACCTGGAACGGCCAGGAATTTCGTCCGCTCAGCGTGAAGCTCGCCTACGATCCCAAGAGCATCGTGATCGATCAGCTGAAATTCGCGCAAGGAGGCGGCGTCAGCACGGAGGCGTCCGGCCGCTTTAACCGTACCGATGCAACCGGCCAGATGATGGTGAGCGCCAGCGCCGGCGCACTGCATGACATCACGACTCTGGTGCAGCCGTTTGCGCCCGCGCTTGCCGCGCGCGTCGATGCAGCGGCCGGCTCCACGGCGGCTTCGGCTGCGGCGCGGGTAAAGTTCGCGCTCGATCTGTCGAAAGATGCCGCGGACGCGACCTATGTGGCTGCACGAGCCGCGCTCGATCTCAACGCGCCGCAGCTCAAGGCTTCGGCGCTCTGGACTGCGAAGCCGCAGGCGGCCGCGCTTCGCGGTTTCGATCTTGACGCCATCGGCCGCACCGAGGTCGGTGTCGAAACCAAGCTTTCGGCAGAGCAGGGCAGCACCCTGCTTGCGCTGCTCGGGCTCGATCGCGTGGTCGTTGCCGGCAACGGGCCGGCACAGTTGGAGGCCAATGTCAGCGGCGCCTGGCGTGCGCCGCTCAAGGTGAATGCCAAGCTGTGGGGTACGGGCCTCGACGGCGAGATGCAGGGCACGGCGGAGCCTTGGCCGGAGTCTGGGGCTGCCGTGCCTGATGCGACAAAGGCGAGCCTCAGCCTGCGGGTCCGCAGCGCCAATCTGTCGCCGCTGCTCGGGCTGAAGCCGCAGGATCCGGCCGCACAGAATGTCCGCCTGTTTGCACGGCTCTCGTTGTCCGGCAACAAGCTGACGCTCGACGATCTCGACAGCGTTGCCGGCGGTGCGCGGCTGCGCGGTCGCCTCGCTGTGCTGCTCGACGGTGACAAGCAGGTCGATGGCGAGGTTGGCCTCGATGCGGTCGACATTCCCGCGGCCTTTGCGCTCGGCATCGGTGCGGCCGGGCATGATGCCGCGGAGCCCTTGGGCGCGGGCCTTCTGAAAGGATGGCGCGGACGGGTGGCGTTTCAGGCGCTGAGCGGCGCATTGCCGGGTGGTGGCGAATTGCGGCCGGCGACCGGCGCGATCAAGAGCGACGGGCAGGCGCTGACGCTGGAGAATCTCAAGGGCAAGCTCGGCGGCGGCGACGTCACCGCGACGATCGATGCGCGGCCCGGCGCCAATGGGCTTTCGCTCAGCGGCCGCGTCGAGCTGTCGGGTGTCGACGGCGGCGCGCTGCATTATCGCGGCCTGAGGATGCCGGCCGGCCACGTCTCGGCGCAGATGACGCTGTCCACCGAAGGCCGCAGCGCGCAGGCGCTGATCAGCGCGCTCGCAGGCAACGGCACGATGACGCTGGACAAGGTGTCTATCCCGGGCCTTGATCCCCGCGCCTTCGAGATCGCGCTGCATGCGGCAGATAGCGGCCAGGTCGCCGACGACACCAAGCTGCGGCAGATCGTGGAACCGGCGCTCGCGGCCGGCTCGCTCGGCGTGGCGTCGGCGCAGATTCCCTTCATCATTCGCGACGGGCGGCTGCGTGTCAGTGCGACGACGCTGGAGGCGGAAGGGGCGCGCGCAATCGTCTCGGGCGGCTACGACATTCCGGCCGACCAGGCCGATATCCGCGCCAGTCTGAGTTCGACCACGATCGGCAGTGCCAATAGCCAACCCGAGGTTTCGCTGTTTGCAGCGGGGCCGCCCGATGCGCTGAGCCGCAGCGTCGACGTGACTTCGCTGTCGTCGTGGCTCGCTGTGCGCGCAATCGACCGCGAGACGCGCCGGCTCGATGCCATCGCGCGTGGCGAGCCGGTGCCGACCTATCCCGCCTCCACCGCCTCATTGCCGGGGGCGCGGGACACCGCCACGCCGCTGCCGGCGGAAGGGCCGCTGCCGGGCCGGGGTCCGCGGCGCGTCGATCCGCGTGCCAAGCTCGGTGCGCCGCGCCAGCAGGGCGGATCGCCGGCGCCGCCTCTGTCCGGGGCGCCCGGAGCAGCGCCGCCGGCGACCGTGCAGCCCTTGGCTTCCAGCCAGCAAGCGGCGCCGCTGCCGCCACCGGTCGAGGTCAGGCCGGCGCCAGGCGCAATCCTCGCCCGCCCGAAGCCGCCGCGGCCGCCGATGGTGCTGACGCCGTCATTCGGCAATCCCTGAAGTCGAGGTTACGTGGCGTGCGGCGTGATTCCGGGCAGGCGGCCGATCTGGGCGACGAGATCGTCGATCAGCAGGCGGACGCGGACGATGCCGGCGCGCTCGGGCACGATCAGCATGCTGAGCGGCACCGAACGCAGCGTGTAGCCCGGCAGCAATGGCACCAAGCGGCCGCTGCTGACGAGATCGTCCACCAGCCAGTGATGGCTGGCTGCGATGCCGCGGCCCGCGAGCACGGCTTCGCGCACGGCGAGGCCATGATTGGCGCGAAAGCGGCCGACGAATGGCACCTGATGCCGTGTGCCATCCGGCGCCTGCACGCTCAGCATCTCGCTGCCCGCGACATTGGACATGCGGATCGCCTCATGGCCGGCGAGCGCCTCGGGCGTCGCCGGCGCGCCGTGCCGGGCGAGATAGTCCGGGCTGGCGACCAGGATGCGGTGGGAGTGGCCGAGCGCGCGCAGCTTCATGGCGCTGTCGGCGAGCGGCGCCAGTCGCAGCGCGATGTCGACGCCTTCGCGCACCAGGTCGATGCGCTCGTCGGTCAGGCTGAGGTCTACCGCGATCTCGGGATGGCGGTCCTGGAACGCGAAGATGAGACGGGTGACGTGCAGGATGCCGAACGCGGCCGTGCAGGACAGGCGGACCGTGCCGGCCGCGGCGGAGCGGGTGGCGCGCGCTTCGTCGCCGGCCTGTTCGACGAGGCGCAGGATCTGGACGCAGTTCGCGTGGTAGCGGCTGCCTTCGTCGGTCAGCGTCACCCGCCGCGTGGTCCGGCTGAGCAGCGGCACGCCGACGGCCTCCTCCAGCTCCTGGAGGTGGCGGCTGACGGTCGACTGCCCGACATTCAGCTCCCGCGCGACGGCCGACAGGCTGCCGCGCTCGGCGATCCGGACGAAGGTCCGCATATGCTCCAGGCTGACCGGCAATTTATCCATGTTCCGGCATAATATTATGCATTTGCCGGAGATAGTGAATGAATGCGGCGGCATCTATGTCAAGGCCGGTTTCAACTCCTGGGAATACCGACCATGAATGTCCTGCTCGTTTTCGCTCATCCCGAACCCCGCTCCTTGAACGGCGCCCTGCGCGACATCGCTGTCGCCGAGTTGAAGGACCAAGGCCATGAGGTCCGGGTCTCCGACCTCTATGCCCAGGGCTGGAAGTCCGAGATCGACCGCGCCGACTTTCCGCAGCTTCCTGACGATGCTCGCCTGAACGTCGCCGCCGCGTCGGGCGAGGCATTCAAAGCCGGCGCGTTGACGGACGACGTCAAAGCCGAGCAGCAGAAGCTGCTATGGGCCGATGCCGTGATCCTGCAGTTTCCGCTGTGGTGGTTCACGATGCCGGCCATCCTGAAAGGCTGGGTCGACCGGGTCTATTCCTATGGTTTCGCCTATGGCGTCGGCGAGCACAGCGACAAGCGCTGGGGCGACCGCTATGGCGAGGGCGTGTTTGCCGGCAAGCGGGCGATGCTGATCGTGACCACGGGCGGCTGGGAGGAGCATTACTCCGAACGCGGCATCAACGGGCCGATCGACGACCTGCTGTTCCCGATCAATCACGGCGTGCTGTTCTATCCGGGCTTCGATGTGCTGCCGTCCTTTGTCATTCATCGCGTGAGTCGTCTCGACGAGGCCGGCTTCGCTGCCGTCGCGACGCGCCTGCGCGAGCGGATGCAGACGCTGTTCACCACCAAACCGATTCCGTATCGGCGGCAGAACCACGGCGACTACGCGATCCCGACCATGCAGCTTCGTCCCGGGCTCGGCGATCCCGGGGCGCGCGGCTTCGCGCTCCATATCGATGCTGCCTGATTTGATAAACGGCCGGCGGGCGCGGGACTATCCCGCGCTCATCGCCACCGCGATGTTGTACGTCAGAAGGCTCGCGGCGTAGGCGAGCGTCAGCATGTAGGCGAAGGTGACGCCCATCCACGCCCAGCTTCCGGTCTCGCGGCGGATCACCGCGAGCGTCGAGGCGCATTGCGGGGCAAAGATGTACCAGGCGAGCAGCGACAGCGCGGTGGCAAGGCTCCATTTGGTCGCGAGCACCTGGCCGATCTGCTCGGCGGCTTCCTTGCCGCCCTCGATCGCATAGACGGTGCCGAGCGCCGCGACCGCGACCTCGCGCGCCGCCATGCCCGGGATCAGCGCGACCGCGATCTGCCAGTTGAAGCCGATCGGCGAGAGCAGCGGCGCGATCGCCTTGCCGACCATGGCGGCAAGGCTGTAGTCGATCGCGGGCTCGGTGGCGCCGGCCGGCGGTTGTGGGAATGACGCCAGGAACCAGATCAGCACCATCATGGCGAAGATCGTGGTGCCGGCGCGCTGCAGGAACATCTTTGCCCGCGTGTAGATGCCGATGGCGATCGAACGCGGCCGCGGCATCTTGTAGTCGGGCAGCTCCAGCATGAACGGCGCGGGCTGGTAGTCGCGCCACATGAAGAACTTGATCACGAAGGAGACGCCGAGCGCGCTGACGATGCCGGCCGCATAGAGCCCGAACATCACCAGGCCCTGCAGATTGACCACGCCCCAGACGTCCTTGGCTGGGATGAAGGCCGAGATGATCAGCGTGTACACAGGAATCCGCGCCGAGCAGGTCATCAGCGGCGCAATCAGAATCGTGGTCAGCCTGTCGCGGCGGTTGTCGATCACGCGCGTTGCCATGATGCCAGGGATGGCGCAGGCAAAGCTCGACAGCAGCGGAATGAAGGCGCGGCCGTGCAGTCCGGCGCCGCCCATGATGCGGTCCATCAGGAAGGCCGCGCGCGCCATGTAGCCGAAATCTTCCAACAGCAGGATGAACAGGAAGATGATGATGATCTGCGGCAGGAACACGATGACGCTGCCGACGCCGGAGATGACGCCGTTCTGCAGGAAGCTCTGCAGCAGGCCTTGCGGCAGCTGGTCGTGAACGAACTGGCCGAGCGCATCGAAGCCTGACGACAACAATTCCATCAGCGGCTGCGCCCAGGCGAACACCGCCTGGAACATCACGAACAGGATCAGCAGCAACACCACGAGGCCGCCAACGGGATGGAGCACCACCGCATCGATGCGCCCGGTCCAGGTGTCGGGCCGCGCCGGCAGGCTGACGGTGGCGGCGATGATGCGGTCGGCCTCACGCTGGGTCGCGCGCAACTCCGGCACGGTCAGCGGCCGCCAGGTGTTCTGATGGAGCGGGGAGGGGGCGGCCGAGAGGAGCTCATCGGTCAGCCGCAGCAGGTCGGCGGTGCCGCCCTTGCGCACCGCGATGGACGTCACGACCGGGACGCCCAGCATCTCCGACAGCTCGGGCACATCGACGGTCACTCCGCGCCGGGTGGCGATATCGAACATGTTGAGCACCAGCGCCAGCGGCCGGCCGGTATTCTTCAATTCGAGCAGAAGCCGGATGGTCAACCGCAGGTTGGTGGAATCGGCGACACAGAGCACGAGATCGGGCGGGATCTCGCCCTTGGCCCGTCCCAACACGAAATCGCGGGTGATCTCCTCGTCAGGGCTGCGGCCACGCAGCGAATAGGTGCCGGGCAGGTCGACCACCGAGACCTGGCGGCCCTGCGGGGTGACAAATGACCCTTCCTTGCGTTCGACGGTCACGCCCGGATAGTTCGCGACCTTCTGCCGGCTGCCGGTCAGCGCGTTGAAAAGCGAGGTCTTGCCGCTGTTGGGGGTCCCCACCAGGGCCAGATGCATCAGCGGGCTTTCCATGGGGTGCGTCCCAGCCGCCTCAAGCGACGATGATGGCCATGGCCTCGCGGCGGCGTACCGCGACGGTGATGTTGTCGACGCGGACCGCGATGGGGTCACGCCCGACGATGCCCTCGTGCAGGATCTCGACCCGCGCACCTTCGACGAAGCCAAGCTCGATGAGACGGCTTTCAAGCTCCGTGTCCGGCAAGGACGAGCCGGCGCCGGAGGCCGCGAGGTGTTGAATCGTGCCGGCAAAGCCGCGCTTAGCCAGCCCAAGCGGCAGGTGCGGCGGTTGATCGCAGTTTTCGCTCATGACCTGTATTTTCAATCGCACGCCGGCAGGTCAAGCGCAGCGTGCGAAATGCCGCTGCACCTTAGAGCGATTATAAACCAGGTCGGCGGCGAACCCCCGATCAGACCCCGGGAGCTGCCGCGGAGGCGGAGTGGCGACCGTCAGGCTTCGGCTCGCTGCAACTGGCAGCGCGGCTCTTGAAGTGGTCAAGGACGAAGAGGCGGATGGCAGACGACAGATTGCCTTGCTGGCGATTGTTGTCGATCTCTCCCACCAGCTCCGACAAGGTCATGTTTCGGAGCCCGGAGATTTCCTTCATGCCGTTCCAGAACGCTTCTTCGAGGCTGACGCTGGTCTTGTGACCGGCGACGACGATCGAACGTTTTACGACGGGCGATTTCATCACGCGTCCTCGCCATTAATACGATGTTGATCCAGTAAGTCGTTTGCGCGCTTGCCACGTTGCGCCTCGGCAGCGCGTTCGGCCTTGGTCATGCCGAAGCGTGCGCGATTGGCTTCGGCCGCCTTCGCAGATAGATCGCGCTCCATGCGTTTCTTAAAACGCTTCAAGTTGATCACGTCCCCCATGTTCGCTCCAATCATCCAAGAGACCGCAGAGCGTGATAGTCATGACGAAAACATGAGCGGCCGCGCAGCGCGCAAACGGCCTCAACCGCTATCGAGACAATCACGTTATTGGCCCCCGACACTATCAATACTCCGACTCTGCTTTGCGAAGAGAACGCAGTTTCATACGTCGACACAGCAGTATCTTAGCTGTTCAACAGTATCCTTTAGGGGTTAACAGCGAGAATTGCATCAGCCCCCGTAGTACTACGGGACTACCTTCACGACCTTCCGGGACGAGTCATCTTTTGCGGCTGCACAAGCAGATCGAACTCATCCGCGGAGACGAAACCAAGCCTCGTCGCTTCTTCTTTCAAAGTCGTGCCGCGCTGGTGTGCCGACTTTGCCACCTTTGCGGCGTTATCGTAGCCGATCTTTGGCGCAAGCGCGGTGACGAGCATCAGCGAACGTTCCATTAGTTCGCGAATCCTTTTCTCGTCGGCGTTGATGCCGATCACGCAATGCTCGGTGAACGAGCGCGCGGCATCGCTGAGCAATTGGATTGATTGCATCATGCAATGGGCCAAAATAGGCTTGTAAACGTTCAACTCGAAATGTCCCTGGCTGCCGGCCACGGTGATCGCAGTATGATTGCCGAACACCTGACAGCACACCATCGTCATGGCTTCGCATTGGGTCGGGTTGACCTTGCCCGGCATGATCGATGAGCCCGGCTCGTTTTCCGGGAGAATGAGTTCGCCCAGACCCGAGCGCGGCCCAGAGCCCAGAAGGCGGATGTCGTTGGCGATCTTGAACAGTCCGGTGGCGGCCGAATTGAGCGCGCCGTGCGCGAAGACATAGGCGTCGTTCGAGGCCAGCGCCTCGAATTTGTTGTCGGCGCTGGTGAAGGGCAGCGTCGTGATCTCCGCGACCTGCTTAGCGAACAGTTCTGCGAATCGCGGATGTGCGTTCAATCCGGTGCCGACGGCGGTCCCGCCCTGCGCGAGCGGAAACAGGTCGCGCGACGCCGTACGAATACGGGTGATGGCATGGTCGACCTGGGCGGCATAGCCGGAGAATTCCTGGCCAAGCGTCAGCGGTGTCGCATCCTGGGTGTGGGTGCGCCCGATCTTGACGATGTCGGCGAACGCCGTCTCCTTGGCGCGCAGCGCGCCGAGCAACTCCGTGAGGGAAGGCAGCAGATGGTCGTGGATCGCACGCGCGGCGGCAATGTGCATGGCCGTCGGAAACGAATCGTTCGACGACTGGCTCATGTTGACGTGGTCGTTGGGATGCACCGGCTGCTTGGTGCCGAGCTCGCCACCCAGCATCTCGTTGGCGCGGTTGGCGATCACCTCGTTCAGGTTCATGTTGGTCTGGGTGCCGGAGCCGGTCTGCCACACCACTAGCGGAAAGTGCTCGTCGAGCTTGCCATCGATCACTTCCTGCGCCGCACGCGCAATCGCATCGGCGCGCTCCGGGTCGAGCAGACCGAGCTCGCGGTTGGTCTGCGCCGCCGCGAGCTTGACGATGCCAAGGGCGTGCACGACCGACAACGGCATACGCTGCTGGCCGATCCGGAAGTTCTGCCGGCTGCGTTCTGTCTGCGCGCCCCAATAGCGATCGGCGGGGACCTCGATCGGACCGAAGCTGTCGGTCTCGGTGCGCGTGGACGCGCGGCGCGATTTCGTTGAGTGTGCCATGCAGCATGCCCGTTATTGGTCGCGAACCGACACCTGCCGGTTCAAGCATGCTCAATCTAGGCAGCTCCGGAGCGTTCCGCCCCGCCCAAATTTGCGGCTACTTCTTGCGGAAACGATCGAGCCGCACGACTTCGGCCCCTTCGCCAGGCGTGGCTGGCGGTTCGGGCTCGTCGGTGGCGGCAGCCGGCGCGGGCGCCGGGGCGCTGACCGCGGTCGGGGCAGGGGCGGCCGGCAGCTTTGGCCCAGCGGCCTCCGTCTCAGTGGTCCCATCGGACGGCTCGAACTGCAGGCCGAACTGCACCGAGGGATCGAAGAAGCTCTTGATGGCATGGAACGGCACGACCAGCCGCTCAGGAATGCCGCCGAATGACAGGCCGACCTCGAAGCGGTCCTCGGTGACGGCCAGATCCCAGAACTGGTGCTGCAGGATGATCGTCATCTCGTCCGGATATTGCGCGAGCAGGCGCGGCGACAGCTTGACCCCCTCGGCCTTCGACAGGAACGTGATGAAGAAATGGTGCTCGCCCGGCAGGCCGTGGGCCGCAGCGTCGGTCAGCACCCGGCGCAGCACGCCGCGCAATGCGTCGCGCGCCAATACATCGTACCGAATGTGATCCGTCATCGCCGATCCTGCCCGTGCTCAATCCTGTCGTGTCGCAATCCCGGCTGACCGCCGATATGGGTTGCCAGCGTTCCGACTCGCGCATCTGCCATCGTAGCCCGGACCGGCGCCAGCGTCAGCAGCCATCCGGCTCTGTCATCGAGCCCGTCTGGAGCGGAAGCCCGGCAATACAATCCGGCGACGGCAAAAGATGAAGTGGAGGCTTCTGTTGCCAGGTGCCTCCGAACCCCGCCTAGCGGAGCTTAACCCGCTAGGACTTTAAAGTGGTCTTTCAAACTGCGTTACGCAGCCTGAGCAACCGGAGCAAAGTTGTCGTTGGCAACTATTGCAGTAGCCCGATAACGGCGGAACAATACCGGGAAAAAGCTCGCCCTTTACGCCCTCGTCGATCCTATTTCGCCCCCGCCGAAGCCCGCCGGAGCGGGCTTTGGTGGAGGCGCCGGGTACCGCCCCCGGGTCCGAATGGTTTATTGCGACGGCGATTTATTTCCATAGCCGGCGAACCGGCACCCCCAATATAGGGGCCAATGGTTGAGAAAGACAGTGCCCAGGACAGCGCAGCGCGCGACAAAAATGTGGGCGGAGCGTGGAACCCGGCGAATTGGATTGGCTCGCGACATTTTGCCGTCCTAGAGTTTCGCTCCGTCCTTTCGCATCGAACGTCGGATAATGCCTCCTGATTCCGTCCCGGCGGAGCTCCCCCTGCCGGATCTGCATAGCAATCCGCCAAGCGTGGTCGCGCTCTTCCTGGCATTCGCCAAGATGTCGCTGTCGGGGTTCGGCGGCGTGCTGGTGTTCGCGCGGCGGGCCATCGTCGACGAGCACCGCTGGATGACGGCGGAGGAATTCAACGAGACCTTCGCGCTCTGCCATTTCCTGCCGGGCCCCAACGTGGTCAACCTGTCGTTGGTGTTCGGCTCGCGTTTTCGCGGCATCGTCGGCGGACTGGCCGCCTTCGCCGGGCTGGTCGGGCCGCCCATGCTGCTGGTGACCGGGCTGGCGGCCATCTACAGCCATTTTGGACAAGTCGAGGCGCTGCGGCGGGGGCTGGTCGGCGTCTCCTGCGCGGCGATCGGCCTGCTCGCTTCCGCCGTCATCCGCATGATGGCGCCGCTGCTCAAGAAGCGTGACGTGCTCGGCTTCGTCGTGACGGCCGCCGTGTTTGCCGCGATCGGCCTGTGGCGGCTGCCGTTACCCGCCGTGCTGCTGGTCGCGATCCCGATCAGCCTTGCCGTGACCTATGCCAAGACGCGGTGGACGTCATGAGCAGCGATGACAATCCGCTGTTTCAGCTGTTCTGGAGCTTTGCGGTGATCTCGCTGTTCGCGGTCGGCGGCGCCAATGCCGCGATCCCGGAGATGCACCGCATCGCCGTCGATGTTCATCACTGGATGGACGACAAGCAGTTCGCCGACGTCTTCGCGATCGCGCAGTTATCGCCCGGGCCGAATGTTCTGATCGTGACGCTGATCGGTTATTCAGTCGCAGGTGTAGCCGGCGCGCTGGTCTCGACAGTTGCCATGTGCGGCCCGACCGCGGCGCTGGCTTATGTTATCAGCCGCTGGCTCACGCATCCGCGCGAAGCCCGCTGGCCGGCGATCGTGCAGGCGGCTCTGGTGCCGCTGTCGATCGGACTGATGGCGGCGAGCGCGTTGATCCTCACGCAAGCGTCCGACACTACGTTGCCCGCGCTGCTGATCACGCTTGGCTCCGCGATAGTTGCATCCACGACCAAGCTCAATCCGCTATGGCTGCTGCTTGTCGGCGCTTGCCTGGGTTTCGCTGGCATTCTTGGATGAAAGCCGCTAGGCAAGGAGAATGGCGCATCCACGGCATGCGCTCAATGATAACGACCTGGAACGCAGGGAACGTGTAACGGCCGAATGGCCGGGTCGGGGAGGCACTACCACATGGCCGAAACCACGAGCCATCTGCCGGGAGGATCGGTTACTGCGCCATCTTCGCGCAGCGCGACCGGCGCCATCGTCATCCTGCTGCTTGCCTTCGCGCCACAGCTCGTCGAACTCCTGACCTCGCTCGTGGGCCTCATCGTGCCGCTGTCCGGACGTCATCCGTTGCAGGTGCTGTCTGGACACGGTCCGGCGCTGATCGTCGCGCTGCCGAGCCTGTTCCAGCAATATGCGGCCGGCGGCAAGACAGCGCTGTCATCCGACATCCTGCTGGCGCTGATCTACACCTATCCGCTGATAGCGGTGGCGCTGTTCACGCTGCTCGTTCGCCCGCGCGCACCGCAGGACTATTACGGCGGCGTCGTGTTGATGGCGATCGCGCTGTTTGCGTTGTGGGCGTCGAGCGACCTGCAGGGCATGCACGGCTTCTCGTTCGGCGCCGGCACCGCGCCGCGCATGTTCGGTGTGCTGCTGCTTGCGCTCGGGGCCGCGGTGGCCGTGATCGGCATCATCACGGATGGCGCGCAGCTTGCGACCTATCACTGGCGCGGCCCTCTCTTCGTGTCGCTCGCGATCCTGGCATTCGCGCTGTCGATCCGTCCGCTCGGGCTGGTCGTCTCCGGCCTGGCGAGCTTCCTGATCGCGGCGCTCGGCACCCATGAGACACGTTGGGGCGAGACGCTGATCGTCGGCATCTGCCTGACCGTCGGCTGTGCGCTGTTATTTCCCTATGTGCTGGGACTGCCGATGCCGCTATTCCCGCGCTTCCTGGTGCCGTGAGGGCGCAATGGATCTGTTTGCCAATCTCGCTCACGGTTTTGCTGTCGCATTCTCGCCGATCAATCTTTTGATGTGCCTGATCGGCGCGCTGGTCGGCACCCTGGTCGGCGTCCTGCCCGGCATCGGCACCATCGCCACCGTGGCGATGCTGCTGCCTATCACGTTCGGCCTTCCGCCGGTCGGCGCGCTGATCATGCTGGCCGGCATTTACTATGGCGCCCAGTATGGCGGCTCGACCACCTCGATCCTGGTCAACATTCCCGGTGAAGCCACATCAGTCGTGACTGCGCTCGACGGCTTCCAGATGGCCAAGCAGGGGCGGGCGGGCCCTGCGCTGGCGATCGCAGCAATCGGCTCGTTCTTCGCCGGCTGCGTCGCGACCGTGCTGATCGCCGTGCTCGGCGCGCCGCTGACCAAGCTCGCGCTCGCGTTCGGCCCGGCGGAGTACTTTTCGCTGATGGTGCTCGGCCTGATCTTTGCGGTGGTGCTGGCGAAGGGCTCGGTGCTGAAAGCGGTGGCGATGATCGTGCTCGGCCTGCTGCTCTCGATGGTCGGCTCCGACATCGAGACCGGCGCCTCGCGCATGGCCTTCAACATCCCCGAACTTGCCGACGGCCTTGGCTTCGCCACGGTGGCGATGGGCGTGTTCGGTTTTGCCGAGATCATCCGCAACCTTGATGTCGGCGCCGAGATGGACCGCGATCTGGTGCAGCAGAAGATCACCGGCCTGATGCCGACGAGAAAGGATCTGAAGGATTCAACGCCCGCGATCCTGCGCGGCACCGTGCTCGGATCGATCCTTGGCATCCTGCCGGGCGGGGGCGCCGTGATCGCCTCCTTTGCCGCCTATACGCTGGAGAAGAAGCTCGCGAAAAATCCGTCGCGGTTTGGCCGCGGCGCTATCGAGGGCGTGGCGGCGCCGGAAAGCGCCAACAACGCCGCGGCGCAGACCTCCTTCATTCCGCTCCTGACGCTCGGCATCCCGCCGAACGCGGTGATGGCGCTGATGGTCGGCGCCATGACCATCCACGGCATCGTGCCGGGACCGCAAGTGATGCAGAAGCAGCCAGATCTGGTCTGGGGCATGATCGCCTCGATGTGGATCGGCAATCTGATGCTGATCATCATCAACCTGCCGCTGGTCGGCATCTGGGTGCGGCTGCTGCGCGTGCCATACCGGCTGATGTTTCCCTCGATCGTGATCTTCTGCGCCATCGGCATCTACTCGGTCAACAATGCGCCGGTCGATGTCATCCTGGCCGGCGCGTTCGGCCTGGTCGGCTATTGGCTGATCAAGCACGAATTCGAGCCGGCGCCGCTCCTGCTCGGCATGGTGCTCGGGCCGCTGATGGAGGAGAACCTGCGGCGGGCGCTTCTGATCTCGCGCGGCGACTGGTCGGTGTTCGTAAGCCGGCCGCTGTCCGCCGTGCTGCTCGCGATCGCCGCCGGTCTGTTGGTGCTCGCGGTGCTGCCGACGCTGCGGCGCAAGCGCGACGAGGTGTTCGTGGAATCGGAGTCCTGAGGGCTCTATATAAAGGCAGCAGCATGGGTGGAACCGTCGTTTCGCCCTTGTTCCACCGGAGCGGAATGCCCAGCTGTTTGGATATAGCTGTGGGCGAGGGCCAATCGGCGCTGTTGGTCGGCCGAGCGGTCCGCTACATCTTATGCCTTCGAAACGGCATATCCGGCCATGCACCAATATCACGACCTGCTCGAACGCATTCTTGCCGATGGCGCTGAGAAGCACGACCGCACCGGCACCGGCACGCTATCCGTGTTCGGCCACCAGATGCGTTTCGACCTCTCGGCCGGCTTCCCGATGCTGACCACCAAGCGGCTGCCGCTCAAGGCGATCGTGCATGAGCTGCTTTGGTTCCTGAAGGGCGATACCAACGTCAAATATCTGCACGACCACGGCGTCACCATCTGGGACGAGTGGGCGGACGCCAATGGCGATCTCGGACCGGTCTATGGCTATCAGTGGCGCTCCTGGCCGACGCCAGATGGCGGCAAGATCGACCAGATCAAGAATGTCGTGGACATGATCAGGCGCAATCCGGACTCGCGGCGCCTGATCGTCTCGGCCTGGAATCCGGCCGATGTCGAGAAGATGGCGCTGCCGCCGTGCCACTGCCTGTTCCAGTTCTATGTCGCTGATGGCAAGCTGTCCTGCCAGCTCTATCAGCGCTCGGCCGATGTGTTCCTCGGCGTACCCTTCAACATCGCCTCCTACGCACTACTGACAATGATGGTGGCGCAGGTGACGGGCCTGAAGCCCGGCGACTTCGTGCATTCGCTCGGCGACGCGCATCTCTATTCCAATCACATCGAGCAGGCGCGGCTGCAGCTCACGCGAGCGCCGCGGGCGCTGCCGACCATGACGATCAACCCGGACGTGAAGGACATTTTCGGCTTCCGCTACGAGGATTTCGCGCTTGTCGGCTACGATCCGCATCCGCACATCAAGGCCGAAGTCGCGGTGTGAGCGACGCGATGCCGCTCATCATTCGCCGCGCCCGGCCGGACGACATCGGTGTCGTGTTCGCGCTGATCAAAGAGCTGGCAGACTACGAAAAGCTGACCCATGAGGTCGAGGCGACGGAAGCTGATATCGCAGAGGCGCTGTTCGGCGGAACGCCGCGGCTGACTTGCGATCTTGCCGAATGGCAGGGCGAGGTGGCCGGCTTTGCCGCCTGGTTCGTCAATTTCTCCACCTTTGCAGGAAAGGCCGGCATCTATCTGGAGGACCTGTTCGTGCGGCCGGCCTTCCGCCGGAGCGGCATCGGCCAGGCGCTGCTCGGCCATCTCGCCAGGACCTGCATCGACAATGGCTGGGCGCGGCTGCAATGGTCGGTGCTCGACTGGAACACGCCGTCGATCACCTTCTACAAGTCGCTCGGCGCCGAGTTGATGGACGAATGGACCTTGTGCAAGGTGACGGGCCCGGCGCTGTCCGCGCTTGCGGGGCGCGCACCATGATCGAGATCGTGCTGGTCGCGGCAGTGGCCGACAACGGCGTCATCGGGGCGCAGGGCGCGATTCCCTGGCGCCAGAAGAGCGACATGCAACGCTTCAAGGCGATCACGATCGGAAAGCCGGTTCTGATGGGGCGCAAGACCTTCGTCTCGTTCCCCCGCCGGCCGCTGCCGGGCCGCACCAACATCGTCGTCACCCGCGATGGCGCTTTTCGCGCTGCGGGCGCTGTGGTCGCGAACTCCATTAACGAGGCGCTTACGATAGCGCGGGGCGATGCGCTGCGGCGTTCGGCCGCGGAGATCGTCGTGATCGGCGGTGCGGAGGTCTATGCCCAGGCGATGCCGTTCGCCGATCGGCTGGAAATCACCGAGGTTCACGCGCAGCCCGACGGCGATACCGTTTTGCCAGCCATCGACCGCACGCTGTGGCAGGAGGTTGCGCGCGAAGACCATCCCTCAGGCGCTGATGACAGCGCGGCATTTTCCTACGTGACGTGGCGCCGGCTGTCGCATCGTTAATGTTGCGCCGGCGTTATTCGCGCTAAAATCCGTTAAGGATGAACTGTCGTGGTTGACGGTGCGATGGTCGCGCCAGCCGCGTCAAACCGGCGCTGTGGCGCTGTTTACATTGACAAAAGCAGGTTCGGGCTTAGCTGGAGGCCTACATTGTAAGGGGCCTAGCCGTCCCTTATAAAGCCCGCCTGCGTTGTGAGGCCTCCGGCTCCCCGCTGGCCTCTCGAAGGAGATCGATCGATGCCGTGGAAGAATCAGGGCGGAGGCCCGTGGGGTCCCGGTCCGAAGGGACCCTGGGGCTCCGGACCGCAACCCGTCGGTCCGAGGCCACCCGACCTGGAAGATCTTCTGCGGCGCGGCCAGGACCGGCTGCAGCAGATGATGCCCGGCGGCCATTTCGGCAGTGTCGGTGTCGCGCTGGTCGTGATCGGCGCGCTCGCGATCTGGCTATTGTCCGGCTTCTACCGCGTGCAGTCGGAGGAGCTCGGCGCCGTGCTGCGCTTCGGCAAATATGTCCGCGAGGAGCAGCCGGGCCTGCGCTACCATCTGCCTTATCCGATCGAGACGGTGCAGCTGGTCAAGGCGCAGCGCGTCAATTCGATCTCGATCGGCGTGACGCCGATCGATGACGGCTCGCGGCGCGGCCGCTCCGCGCGCGACGTGCCGGAAGAGAGCTTGATGCTGACTGGCGACGAGAACATCGTCGATGTCGACTTCACCGTGCTGTGGCGCATCAAGCCGAAGGGCGTTGCCGACTATCAGTTCAACATCCAGAACGTCGACGGCACCGTGAAGGCGGTGGCCGAGAGCGCGATGCGCGAGGTGGTCGGCCGCTCCAACATCCAGCCGATCCTGACGGGCGCCCGCAACACGATCGAGCAGAACGTGCAGGAACTGATGCAGAAGACGCTCGACAATTACGGCGCCGGCGTCCTGGTCGCGCAGGTGCAGATGCAGAAGGTCGATCCGCCCGCCCAGGTGATCGAGGCGTTCCGCGACGTGCAGGCGGCGCGCGCCGACCTTGAGCGCAAGCAGAACGAGGCGCAGACCTATGCGAACAAGATCGTGCCCGATGCGCGCGGCCAGGCGGCGAGGATCGTGCAGACCGCCGAGGGCTACAAGGAGCAGGCGGTCGCCGAGGCCAAGGGCCAGAGCGCGCGCTTCCTGAAGGTCTATGACGAGTACAAGAAGGCGCCCGACGTGACGCGCGAACGCATCTATCTCGAAACCATGGAGCGCCTGCTCGGCGGCTCCGACAAGCTGATCTACGACGCTGGATCGTCCCAGCAGGGCGCGGTGCCGCTGCTGCCGCTCGGCGATCTCGCGCCGCGGCGGCTGGCGCCGACCGGCTCGCTCGGTTCGCCTGGCTCGACCACAACCGCGCCCTCAACGCTGCAGAGCGGAGGCACCCGATGAGGTCTCCGCTAACAGGTATCGCCACGCTGGTCGCGGTGCTCGTGCTCGCGATCGTGGCCTATAGCTCCGTCTTCACGGTGCAGCAGACCGAGCAAGCGCTGGTGCTGCGCTTCGGCGAGATGGTCGATGTGGCCACCGAGCCCGGGCTGCACTTCAAGGCGCCGTTCATCGACACCGTGGTCTCGATCGACAAGCGCATTCTCGATCTCGAGAATCCCTCGCAGGAGGTGATCGCCTCGGACCAGAAGCGGCTCGTGGTCGATGCCTTCGCGCGTTACCGCATCAAGAATGCGCTCAGGTTTTACCAGAGCGTCGGCTCGATCCAGACCGCCAACGCGCAGCTCGGCTCGCTGTTGAACGCGGCGTTGCGGCGCGTGCTCGGCGAGGTCACCTTCATCCAGGTGGTGCGCGACGAGCGTGAATCGCTGATGGGCAAGATCCGCGATCAGCTCGATCACGAGGCCGACGGTTACGGCATCCAGGTGGTCGACGTCCGCATCCGTCGTGCCGACCTGCCCGACGCAAACAGCCAGGCGGTCTACGAGCGAATGAAGACGGAGCGGCAGCGGGAGGCCGCGGAATTCCGCGCGCTGGGCGACCAGAAGGGGCAGGAGATCCGGTCCAAGGCCGACCGCGATGCGACCGTGATCGTGGCCGAGGCCAATTCGCAGGCCGAGCAGATCCGCGGTGCGGGCGATGCCGAGCGCAACCGCCTGTTCGCGGAGGCGTACGGCAAGGACCCCGACTTCTTCACCTTCTACCGCTCGATGTCGGCCTATGAGGCCGGGCTCAAAGGCGGCGACACGCGCTATCTGCTGCGGCCCGATTCGCCGTTCTTCCGCTACTTCACCGATCCGCAAGGCAAGGGAGAGGGCAAGGGAGATGCCAAAGCGGCTGCGGAGCCTGCACCCGCGCCGGCGGCAAAGCCCTGATGGACGTCGTTCGGATTGACGACAACGTCAGCAAGATGATTAGGAGTTGACAGGGCCGGAGCAAAAGAACGTTGCTTCGCCCTGTCGTCCTCAAGAAAAGACGGTCACACGGGAGGTTCCAGGCCGATGAGGTCAATTGCGTTCTCCGACTTCCTCATCGGTCTAGGCGTCCTGTTCGTGCTGGAAGGCTTGTTGTTCGCGGCCAGCCCCGAATGGATGCGGCGCGCCATGAAGAGCGCGCTCGCCACGCCGGACAATGTGCTGCGCGCGGTCGGGATCGGCTCGGCGGTGGCAGGCCTGATTTTAATCTGGGTTATCCGGCGCCCGATCTGAGCGGGCGGGTCCCCGTCCTCATCCGGAGGGGCCGGTACTGTGATCCAGTCGTGCTATCAACGCGCTTGTGAGGCGTATGCGTCGGCTTTTTGCCGTATGGATGGCCTTCAATGCGCTGAATTGACTTAAGGTCCTGGCTCGCCGGGTCCTTTCCGCGAGGGCTCTGCCGAGCCCCACCAGGGCGGGCCGCTTGCACCGCCGCCCGGTTCCGGCGCACTGTAGCCCATAACTGACCCCTTAGATCGTTTGCCTTTGGAGATCCGCCGACATGACAGCGACCGCAAGCTTCAGCCATCGCCTGCGCCCGATCCTGACCGCTGCCTGCCTTGCCATGGCCAGCGCGATGGTCCCAGCGCCGGCGTCGGCGCGGGGGCCGGAAGGCATCGCCGACGTCGCCGAGAAGGTGATCGATTCCGTCGTCAACATCTCGACCTCGCAGACCGTCGAAGCCAAGGGCGGCGGCGACGGCAAGGGCACGATGCCGCAACTGCCGCCGGGCTCGCCGTTCGAGGAATTCTTCGACGATTTCTTCAAGAACCGCCGCGGCGGACCGGGCGGCAAGGGCGGCGGCGGCGACCTGCAGCCGCGCCGCACGAACTCGCTCGGCTCCGGCTTCATCATCGATGCCTCCGGCGTCGTGGTCACCAACAACCACGTCATCGCCGATGCCGACGAGATCAACGTCATCATGAATGACGGCACCAAGATCAAGGCCGATATCGTCGGCATCGACAAGAAGACCGACCTCGCGGTGTTGAAGTTCAAGCCGCCGCGGCCGCTGACCGCGGTGAAGTTCGGCGATTCCGACAAGCTCCGGCTCGGCGACTGGGTGGTCGCGATCGGCAATCCCTTCAGCCTGGGTGGCACGGTGACGGCCGGCATCGTCTCGGCCAAGAACCGCGACATCTCCTCCGGGCCCTATGACAGCTACATCCAGACCGACGCCGCGATCAACCGCGGCAATTCAGGCGGTCCGCTGTTCAACCTCGAGGGCGAAGTGATCGGCGTCAACACGCTGATTATTTCGCCCTCGGGCGGGTCGATCGGCATCGGCTTTGCGGTGCCGTCGAAGACCGTGGCCGGCGTGGTCGACCAACTCCGTCAGTTCGGCGAATTGCGCCGCGGCTGGCTCGGGGTGCGGATCCAGACCGTGACCGACGAGATCGCCGAGAGCCTCAACATCAAGCCGGCGCGCGGTGCGCTGGTCGCCGGCGTCGACGACAAGGGCCCGGCCAAGCCGGCCGGCATCGAGCCCGGCGACGTCGTCGTCAAGTTCGATGGCCACGACATCAAGGATCCGAAGGACCTGTCGCGCATCGTTGCCGACACCGCTGTCGGCAAGGAGGTCGACGTCATCGTCATCCGCAAGGGCCAGGAGGAGACCCGCAAGGTCACGCTCGGCCGGCTGGACGATAGCGAGAAGGTGCAGCAGGCCGCCGCCAAAAGCGACGAGCAGCCCGCCGACAAGCCGGTGACGCAGAAGGCGCTGGGGCTCGACCTCGCGACGCTGAGCAAGGATCTGCGCACGCGCTACAAGATCAAGGACAGCGTCAAGGGCGTGGTGATCACCAGCGTGGACGCAAGCTCCGATGCTGCCGACAAGCGGCTCTCCGCCGGCGACGTCATCGTCGAGGTGGCGCAGGAGGCGGTCGCCAGCGGCGCCGACATCAAGAAGCGCATCGATCAGCTGAAGAAGGACGGCAAGAAGTCTGTGCTTCTGCTCGTCTCGAACGGCGACGGCGAGCTGCGCTTCGTGGCGCTGAGCCTGCAGTAACCTGAGCCTGCAGTAACCCGGCGGCGTCGCTCAACTCCTCACTTCGTCATTGCGAGCGAAGCGACGTGTCCGCCATAGCCCGAAGGGCGGCGGCGGAAGCAATCCAGAGCCAAAGAGGAAGTCTGGATTGCTTCGTCGCTTACGCTCCTCGCAATGACGAGCCCATCGGCGGCGTGTAGCCACCGCCGTATGGCGGTGCATCGCCATCGATCGAAATAATCAGTTCCGGACTGCGCCGACAGTCGACGTCGATCTCGGCCGCGGCACTGCGGCGGTTGTGCGGAGCGAGCACTGACAGCTGGACCGGAGTTGCCGGCATGCCGTTGCGCGTCAGCGGCGCGGCAGGCGACTGCTCACGAACGCCGGCCGAGCCCAGCACCGAGAGCTGGACAGGCGAGGCCGGAAGCGACGAGCGCTCGTAGCTCGGAAGTTCGCCGGCGGCGGCCGCCTGCAGGGTGGCGAAAGCGAGGAGTGCGCCGGGGACGAGATGTTTCGCGAAGTTCATGGAAGGTGGTCCTTTGGTTGGCGATTGTTCGATCGCGTGATCCGCAATCGCATTCCGCCTTCCTTGGACGCTCCCTAAACCTGGTCCACAGTTAAACCACTGGAGTCGTTTTGACAATTGATTTTTCTGCAGTGCAGCAAAATGGCAATAAAGTACCTATTTGATATGATGGATCGATTACGATCCGCGACGGTCTGCGCCGGGCGCGGGGCCATGCGCGAACCGCGATCAGTCGATCGACGACACGATTTCGAATCGTACGGGCGCTCGATATCGGCATGATCAGACTTGGCGGGTACGCGGCGGCCTGGCCGCGGCTGCTTGGCCGCCCCCTAGACTAATTAGTTCACGAATTCGTCGCGCCGATATCCCTGCGCATAGAGCAGGGCGGTGAGGTCGCCATGATCGATGCGCGCCGATGCCGCCGCCGACACCGCCGGCTTGGCATGGTAGGCGACGCCGAGCCCCGCGGCCTGGATCATGCCAAGGTCATTGGCGCCGTCGCCAACCGCAAGCGTGTCGATCTCGTCGAGATCGAAGGACTCGCGCAGTTCGACCAATGTGTCCAGCTTGGCGGCGCGGCCGACGATCGGCTCGCGCACCACGCCGGTGAACTTGCCGTCCGCGATGACGAGCTCGTTGGCGCGGTTCTCCTGGAAGCCGAGCTTGGCCGCGATTGCGCTCGTGAACAGCGTGAAGCCGCCGGAGACCAGGCACGTATAGGCGCCATGTGCGCGCATCGTCATGACGAGCTCGCGGCCGCCCGGCGTCGGCACGATCCGGCTCGCGAGCACCTCGTCGACAACGCTCGCCGGCAGGCCCTTCAGCAGCGCCACGCGCTCGCGCAGCGCCGGCTCGAATGCGATCTCGCCGCGCATCGCGCGCTCGGTAATCCCGGCGACATGCTGCTTCAGCCCGGCGAAATCGGCGAGCTCGTCGATGCATTCCTGGCCGATCATGGTCGAATCCATGTCGGCGAGAAAAAGCTTCTTGCGCCGGAACGCCATTGGCTGCACGACGATGTCGATCGGCAGGTCGCCGCGGATCTCGCGCAGCCGCGCTTCGATCTTGTGCACTTCACCTTCGCCGCCGAAGGGAATATCGACCGCGACCTCGTTGAACAGCCAGTGCGGCGTGCCCGCCAAGGGCAGCACGGCGAGGAAGCCGTCCACGATGGTGCTGTCGAGCGCCGGATTGGCGGGGTTGCAGATGAAGGTCGCGACGAGGGACATTGAGGTGGTTTCTGAGGTGGCTTCGCTGGCGGACAACAAGGCGGTGCTTATCGCAGGGCCGACCGCCAGCGGCAAGTCGGCGTTGGCGCTGCGCCTGGCGGAACAGACCGGCGGCGTCGTCATCAATACCGATTCCATGCAGGTCTATCGCGATCTCCGCATCATTACCGCGCGACCGACAATGGAGGAGGAGGCGCGCGTGCCGCATCGGCTCTACGGCCATGTCGATGCCAGCGTGAACTACTCCGCCGGCAGCTATGTCACCGATGCCGCGTCTCTGCTCGCTGAGGTCCGTCGTGAGGGGCGGCTGCCGATCATCATCGGCGGCACCGGGCTGTATTTCAAGGCGCTGACGCGGGGGCTGTCCGCGGTGCCGCCGGTCCCTGAGGAGATCCGCGACGGCGTGCGGGCGCGACTGGAGCGCGATGGCGTCGAGGCGCTGCACGCGCAGCTTCAGCGGCGCGATCCGGAAGCAGCGGCGCGGCTGAAGCCGCGCGATCGCACCCGCATCGCCCGGGCGCTCGAGGTGATCGAGGCGACGGGACGACCGCTCGCCGATTGGCATCGCGAAGGCCAGCCACCGCTGCTGGCCGAAGGCAGCTATCAGGCGCTGTTCCTGGCGCCGGATCGCGAGACGCTTTATGGGCGGATCGATGCGCGCTTCGATGCGATGCTAAAGAACGGCGCGCTGGAGGAGGTGGAGGCGCTCGCCGCACGTGGACTGGATCCGCTGCTGCCGGCAATGAAGGCCCATGGCGTGCCGGCGCTGATCCGTTACCTCAAGGGAGAAATCAGCCTTGACGAGGCCGCCACCATCGGCACGGCCGACACCCGCCACTACGCCAAGCGCCAATTCACCTGGTTCCGGCACCAATTGCCGGAGTTTCGATGGATGACGCCGGAGGAGGCGAGGGCGTGGGCCACCGCTATCATTCCGGGACATCGCGAAGCGATGGGCCCAGGATCCATGACCACAGCAATGAGTATGGATTCCGGGCTCGCCCAACGGGTGCCCCGGAATGACGACGGAGAAAGTGGCGTAGAAGGTTGATGGTACCGTGGTATTATCAGGATTGTGGGAGGTGTCCGATGGTCGATATCCTGATCCGCGAGGTGGATGAATCGACAGTGGGATTGCTGCGGCGTCGCGCTCAACGGCACGGCAAGAGCCTTGAGGCTGACCTTCGAGAGGCGCTCGAAAAGATGGCGCGCAAGGAAGCGGAATTGCCTGATGATGCTGAGCCGTTCGGCGGCTGGCTCGTCGCGATTTCAAGGCCGGGCGTTGACTTGGACCAAGCGCTTCAGATGCTCCGATCCGCACCTGTTCGATCGATGTCGTTCGAGTGATCTTGGCGAAGCCTGAAATCCGTAACGACCATCGTGAGTATGGATTCCGGGCTCGCCCTGCGGGCGCCCCGGAATGACAATGGAGAGAGCTTGCGCGCTTCGTCGCAAAATTCCCTCTCGCCGAACCGCAAAAACCCGGTTAACCTGACAAAATCGTGCGAACGAGTGGCTTCGCCTTGACAAGAGGGCGACTGCGCGTATGTTCGCGCAACCTTTGGGAAGCCGGTTCGGCGTCATGCGCAACATTATTACCATCCTCCTTATCGTCGTCGTACCCAGGCGCACCGCCGGGGATGGCTAAGGCCATCCAAAATCCGAGCGGTGCGCATGGGCCTCTTGAGGCCCTTTTTTATTGCCCTGACGCCAGAGACCAGAACCCCGCCTCACTTCGAGAAACAGCCGCCGAGAAGGCGATCCGGAGCCCACCATGAGCGACAAGAGCCACGATCCGAACCAGATGACCGGCGCTGCCATGATCGTGCGCGCGCTCATCGATCACGGCATCCAGCACATTTTCGGCTATCCCGGCGGCGCGGTGCTCCCGATCTATGACGAGATCTTCCAGCAGAGCGAGATCCAGCACATCCTGGTCCGGCACGAGCAGGGCGCCGGCCATGCTGCCGAGGGCTATGCGCGCTCGACCGGCAAGCCCGGCGTCGTGCTGGTGACCTCAGGCCCCGGCGCCACCAACATGGTGACGCCGCTCGCCGACGCGCTGATGGACTCGATCCCGCTGGTCTGCATCACCGGCCAGGTGCCGACGCACCTGATCGGCAACGATGCCTTCCAGGAATGCGACACGGTCGGCATCACGCGCCCCTGCACCAAGCACAATTGGCTGGTCCGCAACGTCAACGACCTCGCGAAAGTCCTGCACGAGGCGTTCTATGTCGCGACCTCGGGACGGCCGGGACCTGTTGTCGTCGACGTGCCGAAGGACGTGCAGTTCGCCGTCGGCACCTATCATCCGCCGCGCAAGTCCGACGTCCATATTTCCTACGCGCCGCGCCAGAAGGGCGATGCGACGGCGATCCGCAAGGCTGTGTCGTTGCTGGCGGGCGCCAAGCGGCCGGTGATCTATTCCGGCGGCGGCGTCATCAATTCCGGACCGGAAGCCTCGAAGCTGCTGCGCGAGCTGGTCGAGGTCACGGGCTTTCCGATCACCTCGACGCTGATGGGGCTGGGCGCCTATCCGGCGTCGGGCAAGAACTGGCTCGGCATGCTCGGCATGCACGGCACCTACGAAGCCAATATGGCGATGCATGGTTGCGACGTCATGCTGTGCGTCGGCGCACGCTTCGACGACCGTATCACCGGCCGCACGGATGCGTTCTCGCCGGGCTCGAAGAAGATCCACATCGATATCGATCCGTCCTCGATCAACAAGAACATCCGCGTCGACGTGCCGATCATCGGCGATTGCGGCAACGTGCTCGGCGACATCCTGCAGGTCTTCAAGGCGGAGGCGAAGCGGCCCGACATCAAGGCCTGGTGGGCCGAGATCGCGCAATGGCGCGCGCGCAACTCGCTGGCCTACAAGGCGAACAAGGACGTGATCATGCCGCAATATGCGATCCAGCGGCTGTTCGAACTGACGCGCGGACGCGACACCTACATCACGACCGAGGTCGGCCAGCATCAGATGTGGGCTGCGCAGTTCTACGGCTTCGAGGAGCCGCACCGCTGGATGACCTCGGGCGGGCTCGGCACCATGGGCTATGGCCTGCCGTCGGCGATCGGCGTGCAGGTCGCCCATCCCGACAGCCTCGTCATCGACATCGGCGGTGATGCCTCGGTGCAGATGACGATGCAGGAGATGTCGACCGCCGTGCAGTACGAGCTGCCGGTCAAGATCTTCATCCTCAACAACTCGTATATGGGCATGGTGCGGCAATGGCAGCAGCTGCTGCACGGCAACCGCCTGTCGCATTCCTACTCGGAAGCGCTGCCGGATTTCGTCAAGCTCGCGGAGGCCTATGGCGGCATCGGCCTGCAGGTGTCAAAGCCCGCCGATCTTGATGGCGCGATTCTGGAGATGATCAAGGTCAAGAAGCCGGTGTTGTTCGACTGCCGTGTTGCGGCGCTCGAGAACTGCTTCCCGATGATCCCCTCCGGCAAGGCGCATAATGAGATGATCCTGCCGACCGAGGCCTCCGATCCCGCCGCCTTCTTCGCCACCGGCAAGGCGCTGGTGTGAGAGCAGATCGTGTTGGAGAACCGGGCCAGGAATTCCACTGTCATCGTCCGGCTTGACCGGACGATCCAGTACGCCGCGGCGTTTCGGCTAGAGTCGAGTCGGCACGGAATACTGGATGCCCGCCTTCGCGGGCATGACGAGTGCGGGAGGCAACATGTTCACCCTCGCTGACCTCGAGCAAGCGCACGCCCTGGTCGCCTCCGCCGTCCCGCCGACGCCGGCTTATGCCTGGCCGTTGCTCGCGCAGCGGCTCGGCACGCATGTCGTGGTCAAGCATGAGAACCACACGCCGGCCGGCGCCTTCAAGGTGCGCGGCGGGCTCACTTATGTCGGCCAGCTGAAGCGCACTCATCCCGAGGTGCGCGGGCTGATCTCGGCGACCCGCGGCAATCACGGCCAGAGCATCGCCTTTGCCGGCCGCCGCCATAACCTGCCGGTGACGATCTACGTGCCCAGGGGCAACTCGGTCGAAAAGAATCGTGCGATGGCGGCGTTCGGCGCCGAGCTCATCGAGCACGGCAGCGACTTCCAGGAGGCGCGCGAGGAGGCGATCGCCCGCGCTGCGCGCGACGGCCTGCACATGGTGCCGTCGTTCCATGCCGATCTCGTGCGGGGCGTCGCGACCTATGCGCTGGAGCTGTTGCGCGCCGTGCCCGATCTCGACGTGCTCTACGTTCCGATCGGGCAGGGCTCCGGCATCTGCGGCTGCGTCCTGGTGCGCGATCTGCTGGGCGTGAGGACCGAGATCGTCGGCGTGCAGTCGACGCTGGCGCCATCCTATGCGTTGTCCTTTGCCGCGCGCACGGTGGTGACGACCAACAGCGCGGACACGCTCGCTGACGGCATGGCGACGCGCAGCCCCGATGCGGACGCGCTCGCGATCATGCTCAAGGGCGTCTCGCGCATCGTGCAGGTGACGGACGAGGAGATCGCGGCCGCGATCCGCGCCTACTGGACCGACACCCACAATCTCGCCGAAGGCGCCGGCGCCGCGCCGCTTGCCGCCGCGCTGCAGGAGAAGCGCAGGCTTGCCGGCAAGCGCGTCGGGCTGGTGCTGAGCGGCGGTAACATCGATTTCGATTTGTTCAGGACGTGGGTCATGCAGGGCGCGGCTGCTGAAAAGGCGGTCGTGTCATGAAGACACCTACTCGCAAGAACGCAGTGTCATCGCCCGGCTTGATCGGGCGGTCCAGTACGCCACGGACGTCGTGTTTAACACGGCCGCTGATGTTTACTGGACGCCTGCCTTCGAAGGCATGACGACAGAATAAAGGGGGAATGTATGACACAGCCCGCATCGGCCTATTTCATCGAAGACCGCCGCGATCCGAACGAGACTCATACGCTCGCGATCCTGGTGCAGAACGAGCCTGGCGTGCTCGCGCGCGTGATCGGCCTGTTCTCGGGCCGCGGCTACAACATCGAGAGTCTCACGGTCTCGGAGACCGAGAGCCAGAAGCATCTGTCGCGCATCACCATCGTCACCACGGGCACGCCGATGGTCATCGAGCAGATCAAGCACCAGCTCGACCGGATGATCCCGGTCTACCGCGTCGTCGACATGACCTTGTCCGGCCGTGCCATCGAGCGCGAGCTGGCGATGGTCAAGGTGCGCGGCACCGGCGAGCACCGGGTCGAGGCGCTGCGGATGGCGGACGCCTTCCGCGCGCGGGTGATCGACGCCTCGACCGAGAGCTTCGTGTTCGAGATCACGGGCAATAGCGGCAAGGTCGATCAGTTCATCGAGCTGATGCGGCCGCTCGGTCTGGTCGAGGTGTCGCGCACCGGCGTCGCCGCCATCGGACGGGGACCGGAAGGGATGTAGCTCATGCTGGCGCGCGACTGGTACTACAACGAGCGGAGCCGGATCGGGCTCGATAATGCCGTCGCCTCGATCTATGGCGCGGGCGACGATGCCGACAAGCGGGCGCGTGCGGCGCTGACGATGCTCGGCGTGAGGCGGGGCTGGCGCGTAGCCGATATCGGCTGCGGCAACGGCGTGCTGGCTTGCGAGGCCGCGCTGATGGGCGCCGAAGTCGACGCCATCGACATCTCGCCGGCAATGCTGGCGCTGACCGAGATCTACACGCGCGACCGCCGCGCCGCCGTGCGCACCCAGCCCGCAGGGCTGCTGTCGTTCGCCTACGCGCCCAATTCCTATGACCTGATCGTCAGCGAGTTCACGCTGCATCACTTGCCGGATTTCTGGAAGGCGGTGGCGCTGGCGCGCATCTTCGTCGCGCTCAAGCCCGGCGCGTGCTTCTATCTGCGCGACATCGTTTATACTGTTATGCCTGACGGCACCGAACGCAGCGTCGAGCAGTGGGCGGATTTCGCCATCGGGAATCACGATTTCGACCGCCAGAGCGTCATCACGCATATGCGCGACGAGAACTCCACATTCGCCTGGGTGATCGAGCGGATGCTGACGGAGGTCGGCTTCACCTTGCTGTCGGCCGACACGCATGCGCCGTTGCACGGCACTTATCTCGCGCAGAAGCCGGAGGCCGCGTGAGTGCCATGTCGCAACAGCTGCTGCTCGCTTTCGTGATGTTCGCCTTCGTGATGTCGTTCACGCCGGGGCCGAACAATGTCATGCTGCTGTCGTCAGGCGTGACCTACGGCTTCCGCCGCACGGTGCCGCACATCATGGGCGTCACCTTCGGCTTTGCCTTCATGGTTGCTGCCGTCGGGTTCGGGCTGGCGGCCGTATTCATCACCTATCCCGTGCTGCAGACCATCCTGAAATATCTCGGCGCCGCCTACCTGATCTATCTTGCGGTCGCGATCGCGATGTCCGGGCCGGTCAAGGCGGGGGAGGGCGGAGAGCGCCGTCCGATGACGTTCTGGGGCGCTGCGATCTTCCAGTGGGTCAACGCCAAGGGCTGGGTGATGGTGATCGGCACCATCACCGCCTATGCGGCGATCGCGAGCTTCCCGTTCAACATCCTGATCCAGACCGTGATCAGCTTCCTGATGGGCATCGGCTCGACAGTCACCTGGACCCTGTTCGGCACTGCGTTGCGGCCGGTTCTCAACTCCGAGCGCGCGGTACGCGCTTTCAACATCGTGATGGCGATCTTGCTACTCGCCTCGCTCTATCCCGTGTTCATGGACGCATGAGAGTGCGGTTCGCCATGCGGATTGAGGGTTTCCCACATGAGCGAAAATGCTCTAGACATCGCCCGAATTTTTGCCGGCGGCCGTCGCCTGCATTTCACCTGTAACGGACTTCCAGCCAATTCCGGCCACTCGAAGAGGAAACGACTATGCGTGTTTACTACGATCGCGACGCCGATCTGAACCTGATCAAGGGCAAGAAGGTCGTCATCGTCGGGTACGGCAGCCAGGGCCATGCCCATGCGCTGAACCTGAAGGATTCCGGCGTCAAGGAGGTGGCGATCGCGCTGCGCAAGGGCTCCGGCTCGGCAAAGAAAGCGGAAGCCGCCGGGTTCAAGGTGATGGAGGTTGCCGAGGCCGCCAAGTGGGGCGACCTGGTGATGATGCTCACCCCCGACGAGCTGCAGGGCGACATCTATCGCGAGCACCTGGCCGACAACATGAAGAAGGGCGCCGCGCTCGTCTTCGCCCACGGCCTCAACGTGCATTTCAATCTTCTTGATCCCCGGCCTGACCTCGACGTGCTGATGATCGCGCCGAAGGGCCCCGGACACACCGTCCGTTCCGAATATCAGCGCGGCGGCGGCGTGCCCTGCCTGATCGCGATCGCCAAGGATTCCTCCGGCAATGCTCACGACCTCGGCCTGTCCTATGCCTCGGCGATCGGCGGCGGCCGTGCCGGCATCATCGAGACCACGTTCAAGGAAGAGTGCGAGACCGATCTGTTCGGCGAGCAGGCGGTGCTGTGCGGCGGCCTGGTCGAGCTGATCAAGGCCGGCTACGAGACGCTGGTCGAGGCCGGCTACGCGCCGGAAATGGCCTATTTCGAGTGCCTGCACGAGGTGAAGCTGATCGTCGACCTGATCTATGAAGGCGGCATCGCCAACATGAACTACTCGATCTCCAACACCGCCGAGTATGGCGAGTATGTCACCGGCCCGCGCATTGTTACGGCTGAAACCAAGAAAGAGATGAAGCGGGTTCTCGACGACATCCAGTCTGGCCGCTTCGCGCGCGACTGGATGCTGGAGAACAAGGTCAACCAGACCTCGTTCAAGGCGACCCGCGCCAAGCTCGCCCAGCACCCGATCGAGGAGGTCGGCGCCCGCCTGCGCGACATGATGCCGTGGATCAAGAAGGGCGCACTGGTCGACAAGAGCAAGAATTAACAAGCTTCGACAGCAAGGACCGTCTCGAAGGCCGGTCATCCGGTGCGACAATGAAGGTGCCACCCTCTCTCCTTGTGGGAGAGGGTGGCGTGTATGAGCGGAGCGAAATGCGTGCCGGGTGAGGGGTCTCTATCCGCGGAGACAGACCCCTCACCCGGCTCGCCGCCGCATCCGCGCCGGCGATCCACCCTCTCCCACAAGGCGAGAGGGGGCAGCGGAGCCCTGGTTTGGCTCAACCTTGGGGCTAAGGCGCTCCGCCTCACTTCCCGATCTTGTTGTGGACCAGCCAGAAGCGCAGGGTGCGCTGGGCGGTGTCGAGCGACAGCCGGCCGTAGTCCTTTTCGGCGAGCTTGAGCGTGCCGCTGTCGATGCCGTGCTTGACCGGGCGGTGCCAGAGGATCTTCTCCACCGTCGGCCATTTCAGCCCGGCCGATTTGCAGGGGATCAGCACCAGATCGGCCCGAGGGCCTTCCAGCACCTTGGCGATCATGCCGGTCGGCACATTGTTGAGCAGGCCGAGCGCTGCGGCGATCTCGGAAAAGCGCTTGGCCTCCGCAAACCAGACCAGCGAGGTGTCGTTCAGCTCGTTCAATCCCTTCATGCGCTTCACCGCCTCCTCGGCGACTGAGAAGTCGCGCCCCGAGAAGCTGTCGCCGCGCGCGGCGTCGGTGAAGGTCTTCAGCACGCGCGTGATCTCGTCGCGCAGATCCGGCGGAGCGTTCGCAAGCAGCCGGCTGCGCACCGCGTCGGTCGCCCGCTGCAGCAGCTCGCGCAAATGCTTGGGCGGCAGATCGACCCGCATGCCAAGGATCTGGGTCAGCTCGTCATCCGCCTCGGCCCGCACCACCATCCCCGAATATCCGGTCTCGGAGAAACGCGCGCTGGCGTTGCCGGCAAGCTTGCGGATGACCCGGTTCTCACCGCGGTCGACGATGATGTCGGTGACGGCCTCGGTCAGGTTGGCGCGTCCCGACAGCGCCATCAGGTGCTCCTGGCCCTTGGTGGCGGCGACCTCGACCAGCGTGCTCTCGCTCACGCGGCTGGAATGGGTGAGCACGGCTCCCGCAACCGCGATCTCATCATCGCGGGCCAGTCGCTGGATCACGTCGACCGGTGCGTAGTCGAGCGTCGACAGGCACTTGCTCAGCTCGGCGCGGACGCGCGTCTCGACCCGCGACACCAGCATGCATAGCACGTTGTCGAAGACCCTGATCTGTTCCTCGCTCAGGCGCTCGCCGCCATGCAGGAACAGACTGGTGACCTCGCGAAGAGTGTTGACGCGCTTCTCCGAAGAGCCGCTGCGTACGGCCTCCTCGAGCTCGGCGATGATGGATTGTTCTGGCTGGATCTGTCCTGGATGCTGCACGGTTCGCGCTCGTTCGGATCCCGAAATCCAAGGCAGGCGGCGGTTGCACGTCCAGTCTGCCGCATGCTTGTCACCGCAAGGCTTCCCTATCCGCGATAAAAATGTGTTAGAGCGTCAGCCCGTAGAATTCCGGGGCAGAGCTGAGATAGAGGTCTAAGGGGTGTTTGCTAACGCTCGTGCCGCACAAAAAGGGGCCGTCCTGGCCGCCTCGAAAGGAGGCCGATCCGATCGTCCGTCGTGAAGAATTGAGAACGCATCTTCTTTCTTCTCAGGCTGTTCTCTCACATCGGGTTATGCCGAAAAGATGAGCGGCTGCAATTTGTAAGCGCGACAAGTTCAATCAGCTCCGTTAGCCCCCCGCAACCTCATCCCATCTCTGCAGTCCTCAAGGATTGCATTTTGATATACATTCTTGAGCCGGCGCCACGCCCTCGCAGCGCGTTTCGCAGCTCCGTAGCGCCGGATGCGTTCGCAGCTCTACCTTCTGACGAGGCGGGATGACCACGATCGGAAAAAGACAGGCCGAGCTGACACAGCTGGTGGAAGAGGCGCTTCGTGCGCAGCCCGGCTGCGAGACCGCGCGGGTGCCCGCTGTCCACGAACTGCCCCATGTGCGCGAAGGCCGGAATTGGGAAATCCCGCAGGTGATTCTTGGCGACAGCCTGATCAGCGACGTCGACCGCGCCGTGATGGCGGTCCAGCGGCGGCTTGGCCGCGCATTTCATCTGATTGCAGACTAGACTGTCGTTTCCTTGAAATCGGCTGTCGGTGGATGGGTTGAGCTCTCGCAATCTCTACCGCTGTCATGCTCCGCGCAGCCGGAGCATCCAGTATTCCGCGGCAGAAGAGATCGAATCGAAACGTCACGGCGTACTGGATCGTGCGCCGGAGCCTGTCATCCGGCCGGCCGAAGGCCGGACCAGGTGGCGGACGATGACCGTGAGGCTCATATATAGGCCGTGACTTTGGAAACAGTCGTCCAATCACCTATCAGGCGGTCAGCCGATGCCCATCATGCGCGCGAAGCGGCCGGCAATCTTGGCCTCGGGGGCCTGTTGCGCGTCCGGCTCCTCCGGCCGGCTGAGCTCCGCCAGCGAGATCAGGACGATCTGGTTGACGTATTCGATGCTCATCGAGAACAGGTCACCTTCGGAATTGCGATAGTCGATCCGCGTGGCCTGGCCGTCCCGCATCGACTTGGTCACCGTCCAGCCCAAGGGGTCGCCCAGATAACGGATCAGTTCGCCGACCGTGTGGAGCTGATAGCGCGTGCCGCAGCATCTCTCGCGCCTTGGTGTTCAGGGTCAGGATGCGCGCATCTTCGGTCTTGTTCTGTCCGTTCATGAGCGGAACTGCGGCAATGATGCCGAGAGGGGACCGATCGTAGAGGATCTGCAGCACGTCGATCTTCTCGCTCAGCATCGCCACGAAGCTCATGGTGAAGATCGGTGCGCTACGCTCGTTCAGCGCAAGCGGCAGCACCACGACCTCCCAATAGGCGTTCTGGTCGGACAACGACGAGATATAACGGGCATAGATCGGCTGTCGGCTCGCAAGGCATTGATCATAGATCTCGCGCAGGCTGTTGGCCGTTGCGAATTTCAGCTCGCTCAGCCGCGCTCCGCGCAAATCCTGCCCAAGGTTCCTGATGTAGCTGTCGCTCTGGGACACGACCACATGGTCGTCGCCAAGGTTGAGGTTGAGCAGCGTGTCGCCATACGCACAGAACGTCTTCGAATACAGATCGCGCAGGGTCGGCTGACGGCTGGCGCGATGAAACAGCCAATGGCGATAGCCTTCTCTCAGCGGCTTGCTGTGAATCTGCTCGGCGATGGTCTTGCCTGTCCAGGTCTGGATCGGAGCGCGGCTGCCCGCACCGCTGTCACTGGTCCGCACGGGCCTGATGGTCGCGCTCTCGGCTTCCGGATGAGATTGCACGCGAGGTTGGGCTGACGCCTGGTTCATCACTGGGTCTTTCGGACGATGCAGGTCCGGGGCCTCGGTGGTCTAGGTCGGCCCCGACAATGAGGGAATTGTCTCCGAAGTTAGGAAACGATCGCTAGGTGCCGATTAAACTCGCACGGGCACCGTAGTCTTACGGTGTGTCGGAACCAAGATGCATCCGGAAGGCGAGTGCGATGGAAGGCCCTCGCTGTCCTGTCCGGGACGACGAAAGCGCTCATGTCTGCTACCGCAAGAAGCTCTGTTGCGGCGGGGAGCCTGTGCTACTCGCTCGCTGCATCCGTGATGATGCCGCCGATGTTCTGCCAGCGCTCGCCGTCGAACTGGATCATCTGCAGCTGCTTGTTGACACGATAGTCGGTCGGTGAGGTCGTGATGGTGATGCCGGGCAGCAGCATGCCGAGCGCGACATGGTCGAGCCTGCTCGCCTGCTTCAGCACGTTCTCGCGCGTGAGATCGTCACCGCACTGCTGCAGCACCTTCACCATCAGCTCGGCGGTGATATAGCCATAGACGTTGAAGTTCGAGCCCTTGTCTCCATCGGGAAAATACTTCTCCATGAAGGCGAGATATTCCTTCACGCCCGGATCGTCCTTCCAGACTGGCTCGCTGGGGTCCTTGACGTAGCCGACGCTGATCAGGCCCTTGGCGTTTTCGATGCCGGCCGGCTTCAAAGTTGCGTTCATGGAGTTGGCGTTGATGTCGACGATGTGGACTGGATGCCAGCCGAGCTCGGCGATCTTCTTGATCGCCTGCGCGGCCTGCTTCGGCGTCGAGGCGCTGAAGATGAGGTCGGCGCCGGCATCCTTGATCTTCAGGATCTGGGAATCGATGGTGGGATCGGACAGCTCGTAGGACACTTCCGCGACGATCATGCCGGCGGCTTTGGCGCCGAGCCCGGCCTTGAGGCCGGCGAGATAGTCCTTGCCGAGATCGTCGTTCTGGTAGAGCACGCCGACCTTGGCGTTCGGATGCTCCTTGAGAATGTATTGGCCGTAGATGCGGCCTTCGACGAAATAGTTGGGGTTGAAGCCCATGGTCCAGGGAAAGTGCTTCGGATCGGTGAAGCGTGCGGCACCGGTGGCAGCGAACAGCTGCGGCACCTTCTTGGCGTTGAGATATTTCTCGACCGCTGCGTTCGGCGCAGTGCCGATGATCTGGAACGTCAGGAGCACCTCGTCGCTCTCGACCAGCTTGCGCACCTGCTCGACCGTCTTTGGCGGCGAGTAGGCGTCGTCATACTGGATCAGGTTGATCTTGCGGCCGTTCACGCCGCCCTGGTCGTTGATCATCCTCATATAGGCGGCCTGCGCCTTGCCGACGGTCGCATAGGCCGACGCCGGGCCACTCAGCGGCACGGTCTGGCCGATCTTGATCTCAGTATCGCTGGCACCGGTGTCATATTTCTTCTCGGCTGCCGCGGCTGCAACGGACAGCGCGGCTGCAAGCGCCGACGCAGCAGCGAGCGCCAAGATCCTCTCTCTCATGACATAAGGTCCTTGTTGCCTTCTGACTGAAAACTCATTCGGCCTTGATGCCGACCTCGCGGATGACAGCGCTCCATCTGGCGGTCTCGTCCGCAACGAAGCGGCCGAACGTCTCGGCGCTGTCGACGCGAACATCGAGCCCTTGCGCGAACAGCTTCTGCTTGATCTCCGCTTGCCCAAGCATGCCGCAGAGCTCGCTTTCGAGCCGATCGACGATCGATTGTGGCGTGGCCGACGGCGCCATGAAGCCGTACCAGCCGGCGGCGACGACGTCGGGATAGCCTTGTTCGCGCAAGGTCGGCGCCTGCGGATAGATCGCGCTGCGCTCGGCCGAGGCCACGCCGAGCACGCGGAATTTGCCGCTCTGGACGTAGGGCAAAGCAGTGCTGAGCGCAGTCAACGTCGCATCGACGCGGCCGGCGAGCAGCTCGGTATAGGCCGTGGAGTCGCCGCGGAAGGGGATGTTGAGGCCTTTGACGTCGGCGCCGCGGAACAGCAGCTCGGCGGCAAGGTGCGGCTGCGAGCCGACGCCAGGCGAGGCGAAGGTGAGGCCCTCGGGCCTGGACTTGCCGTAGGCGATCAGCTCGCCGAGCGTCTTGAAGCTCGCCTCAGTGCTGATCATCAGAAAGATCGGCGCGATGACCGTGCCGGCAATCGGGCGCAGGTCCTTGCGCGGGTCGTAGCTCAGCTTGCCAAACAACGCTTCCGCGGTGGCATAGGGCGCGGCCGCGTAGAGCAGGGTATAGCCATCGGGCTGCGCATGCGCGACCTGCTCATTGGCGAGCCGCGAGCCCGCGCCCGGCCGGTTCTCGACGATGAATTGCTGGCCCAGACGATGGCTCAGCCGTTCGGCCAGGATGCGCAGCGAGATGTCGCTGGCGCCGCCGGCGCCATAGGGCGAGATCAGGCGCACCAGCCGCGACGGATAATTGTCCTGTGCATGCGTGGCAGCGGCATGGCCGAATGCGAATGCGGCGGCGGCGCTGCCGAGCAGGGTTCGGCGCGTGACTGTCTGGCATGCCATTGATGTGCTCCCGTTCCCTGCTTGTTTGTTGCTTGTTCTTGCCGGCCCTGTTCTTGCGGGTCTTGTTCTTGCGGGTCTTGTTCTTGCCGGTGTTGGCCGCGCGGCTGCGGCCTCACGAAAGACTTGTCGGAACGCCTCCTGCTGTCATGTCATGCGCATTCCGATTCAAGGCGCGTCGGCCGCGGCCATCGGCGGCGTGCTGCGCCGTTCGATTGCAGGCTCTGGCTCATCGATGAGCGCACGGATGCTGCCGGCGAGGGCGCGAATGCGTGGCCCGATCTCGGCCTCGAGCTGGCCGGAGGCGAGGCGGAACGCTGGGATGCCGCAATTGATGGCGTAAGCGCGCTTCGCGCCCGGCGCATAGAACAGCGGCGCCGCAACCGCATGGATCGAGGCCATGTATTCGCCAAAGCAGGTGCAGAAGCCCTGGTCCGCGCATCGTGCGAGGCCCTGACGATAGAGGTCGCCGAGCGCGGACCATTGTCCAGCGTCCTCGGCCTGCAATTGCGCATCCAGCGCCGCACCGTCGGGCACGGGGAGGATTGCTGCCGCGGCACGGCCCATCGCGGTCGGGACCACCGGGATCGGCATGCCGATGTCAGGCGTGTGCGGACCAACATCGCCCGAGCGTGCGGTCTCGACATAGACCATCGCCGTCCCGTCGAGCACTCCGATCGAGACCGTCCCGCGGACGCTGTGCGCGAACTCCTGCATCAGGGGACGGGCGAGCTGGCGGAACGGCATGTCCGCGAGCAGCGGATGCGCCATGTGCAGCGCCCGAATGCCGACGCGGTATTTGGCGAGATCCCGGTCGTATTGGAGATAGCCGAGTTCGGCGAGCGTGTGCGTCAACCGCGCCACGGTCGGCCGCGGAATGCCGGTGCGGACCGAGATCTCCATGTTGCCGAGGAGACGAGAGTCGGCCCGGAACGCCTCCAGCACCACGAGCCCCTTGGCCAGCGTGGTGGCGAAAGCCGCATCGCCGGCGCTCTCGGCCAGCACTGCCTCGGCTGAGGATTGCGAGACAAGAAACGGCTTTGGTCGCGTGAGGGAGGTCATGTCTGAAAAGATCGCTCATGAGGCCATCCTTGTCCACAAAAATTGATCAAACGCAGAGATATGTCCAATACGTGGACGAACCCGGCTGAGCGTCCTGCGTCCCCCTCGGTGAGCGGGACTGCATCTGCGTTGAGGACTATGTTCAGTCCGTCGTTCGCCATCGGCGATGTGCGGGACGGCCATTGATGTCAAAAGTGGAGGGTTTGCGATGTCATCAAGCGTCAAGGAGATGCTGGCGGCAGCCAATGCAGCGGTACCGAAAATCACGCCCGCTGAGGCGCGCGATATGATCGCCAAAGGCAACGTGCTTGTGGTCGACGTGCGCGATGCGCCCGAGGTCGAGAAGAGCGGCAAGGTGGCCGGCGCGGTGCACGTCTCGCGCGGCATGCTCGAATTTCGCGCCGATCCGGACTCGCCCTATCACGACAAGAACTTCGCGAAGGACAACACCGTGATCCTGTATTGCGCTTCCGGCGGGCGCTCGGCGCTTTCAGGCAAGACGCTGAAGGATCTCGGCTACGAGAACGTCTACAACGTCGGCGCGTTCAAGGACTGGGCCGAGAGCGGCGGCGCGGTCGAAAGCTGAACAGCGCCCCCAGATCACGCCCTCCGCGGTGTCCGCATCGCTGCGATCGCAACGAGCGCTGCGGCAAAACCTGATGCTGCGCCGACGCACAGCGCCCAGCGCGGTCCGAAATCGTCGGCGACCCAGCCCACGATCGGGGCGCCGATTGGCGTGCCGCCGAGCGCGACGCCGACACGCAGCGCCATCACCCGGCCCCGCATCGAGGGCTCGGTCGCGAGCTGCATCAGGCTGTTGGTGGTGTTGGTGAACATCAGGGCGGCGATGCCGATGACGACGAGCGCGGCGCCAAACAGCCAGATGGTCGGCGCGAGCGCCGCCAGCGTGCAGCCGATGCCGAACAGGCTGCTGCCTGCGAGCAGCATTCCAAATCGCGGCTTGTGCTGGCTGGCGTTGATCAAGGCGCCGGTGACCGTGCCTGCGGCCATGATCGAGGACAAAAGGCCATAGCCGCGGGCGTCGCTGTAAAAGACCTTGATTGCCATGGTCGAGACGAAGATCTGGAAGTTCAGTCCGAACGTGCCGATCAAGGTCAGCATGATCAAAGTGGCCCGGAGCTGCGGATGAGACCATGCGTAGCGAAAGCCGGCGGTGAAGCTCGCCAGGAAGTTTCCCTTGGCGTGCTGCGCCCGCGCGTTCGGACGCAGTTCGGCGGCGCGGAGCAGCGTCAGTGACACCAGCACCGCGGCGAACGACGCGCCGTTGATCAGGAAGGCCCAGCCGGTGCCGAAAGCGGCGATCACCACGCCGGCAATGGCAGGGCCGATCATCCGCGCGGCGTTGAACGATGTCGAGTTGAGTGCGATCGCGTTGGGCAGGTCGTTGTCACCGACCAGCTCGGCGACGAAGGTCTGGCGCACCGGCGCATCGAACGCGGCCGCGCAGCCGAACAGAAATGCGAACGCGTCGACCTGCCAGAGCTGGACGACGCCGGCCACGGTGAGCAGACCCAGAATGAGCGCGAACGCGCCCATCGTCGCCTGGGTGGCAATCAAGAGCCGGCGCTGATTGAAATGATCGGCGACGTATCCGGTCAGGGGCAAGAGCAGCAGCTGCGGTCCGTACTGCAGCGCCATGACAAGGCCGACGGCGGAGGCGTTGTGCTGCGTGAGCTGCATCAGCACGAGCCAGGTCTGGGCGGTGCGCTGCATCCATGTGCCGACGTTGGAGACGAACGCGCCGGCGGCCCAGAGCCGATAGTTGTAGCTGCGAAGCGACCGGAACATGCCAGGCACCTTGCCCGTCACGACCGCTCCCGCAGATCGCCGCCATGCAGCGAGCCGAAGTGTCGTGCCAGGAACAGGCTCATCGCGAGCGCGCCCAGACCGAGCGCAATGACATCGCTCGTGTTTCTCAGTTCGAAATCGCCAACCCGGCAGACAAGCAAATAGCCGATGACGATGTTGAACAGACCCCAGAGCACGTTCACCGTCGAGGAGGAGAGCCCGCGTCCCGGCGGCTTTGCGAATGGGGTCTGAAAGGGCTGGCCCATCAGCCCGCTGACAACATGCGGCACGGCGTTGGCCAGGAAGGCACCTCCGAAGGCATAGGAAACGAGATGAAGCCAGTTCATGTCAGGCGTTCCTGTTGTCGAGCAGCTCAATGATCTCAGCCGTGGTGCCGGTCTCGCCGAGCCGTGGAAACACATTGGCGATGCTGTAGCGATGTGCCTCTGGCCTGATGTCGGTCATGGCATCCACCGCGAGCGTGACGTTGAAACCCTGCTCATAGGCCTGGCGCGCGGTCGCTTCGACGCCGGTTCCGGTGGAGACGCCTGCGATCACGACTTGCGTCACGCGGCGGGTTCTCAATTGTGTTTCGAGATGGGTGTTCGCAAACGCGCCCCAGGTCCGCTTGGTGACAACGATGTCGTCCGGCTGCTGGTTCAGCTCGGGGATGAAATCAGTCCAGCCGGCGGGAATCGGCGTAGTCTGGCGCGGCGGCTGCTCGGTTCGGCCCGGCGCAGTGCCGGTGACGTTGACCAGCACGACCGGCAGTCCGAGCGCTCTGAACTTGTCTGCCAGAGCGCGGGCGCGCGTCACGACTTCGTTGATCGAATGCAGGAAACGGGCGCCGATGATGCCCTTCTGCAGGTCGACGATGATGAGCGCAGTGTTCGGATCGAGCTGCGTGAGCGCCATGGGTTCTGTCCTTCGCGTGTATCGCGACTTGTCAATCGTCGACGAGCCGTCTGAGCAGCCCGATTGCGGCTGCGAGCTGCTGCTGCTCCGCAGGCGAGAGCCGGGCCGCGATGGTGCGCGACAACCAGTCCTGGCGCGCGGCGCGCCCCTCATCGATCCGGGTGCGACAGGCTTCCGTCAACGACAGGATGATCTGGCGACCGTCGGTAGGGTGAGGTGATCCGCGCACCAGGCCGGCGCTCTCCAACGCAGCGATGATCGGCCCCATTGATTGCGGCCGCATGCCTTCCATCCGTGCGAGGCCGGACGCCGTTGCCGGGCCGTCCTTTTCCAGGCGTAGCAACACCGACACTTGGGAGGGCGTCAGATCGCCGACGTCGGCCTGCTCGCGCAGCCGGCGCTTCAGCTTGCCGGCCAACGCCCGCAGCTCGCCAGCCAGGGCATGGGCGTCGGCCGAGGCGGCTTTCCGGGATGATTGCCGGTTCATGTCGCCTGGTTAAGGCAGGAAAACTGAAAAGTCAATCTTATAAGTTTAGCTGAATGTATGGGCAGCTACCCGCAGCCGCTTCGCTCAAGGGGCCACAGGGTTGCGCCAACCACCGCTGTCGTCCCGGCGAACGCCGGGACCCATAACCACCGGCGGACGTGGCTTATTCTGTGCTGTAGCTCCAGCGCGTTCAATTCATCTGCAGCTGTGTCTATGGGTCCCGGCGTTCGCCGGGACGACAGTTGCATATGTTGCGGCCAGCGTGGCTGGGATGATGATGGTGTAGTTGCGACCTGACCTCAGACCGGCGGCAGCGGCTGCGACAGGAGGCCCTGCCGCAGCGCGAGCCTGACGAGCTCGATATCCGATCCGACGCCGAGCTTGTCCTTGATGATCGAATGGAGATTGGCGACCGTCTTCGGGCTGAGGTGAAGCGCCTCGGCAATCTCCTCGGTGCTCCGCTCCGCCAGCAGCATCTGCAACACCTCGAATTCGCGCGCGGTCAGGACGTCGGCGGCGACGGTCTCGCCGGCGAGCCGCCCGAGCGCGAGCTCATGAGAGATGTCCGGGCTGACCGCCATGCGCCCGGCGAGGACGTCACGCGCTGCCTGAACCAGCACCTCCGGCGGGCTGCTCTTGGTGACATAGCCCTTCGCGCCGGCGCGAATGGCCTGCACGGCAAAGCCGGCATTCTCGTGCATGGTGAACACCAGGATCCTGGCGTCGCGGTCCCACTGCCGGATGCGGCGGATGGCCTCGATGCCGCCAATGCCGGGCATAGTCACATCCATGATGACGAGATCGGGCTTGGCCTCCTTGAACAGCCGATAGGCTGCCGCGCCGTCGGACGCTTCTGCAATGACCCGCAATCCCGGCTGCTTCTGCAGAACCGACCGGTAGCCCTCGCGCACCACCGCATGGTCATCGACCAGCATGATGGTCCCGCTGGGGCAGCTCACGCCGCGCACTCCGTAAGGATGCGCTGATCCAGTCGCGGCCGGTTGCGACTTGCGGCGAGGGGAACGACGACATGCAGGCGCGAGCCGCCGCCCGGCCTGGGCTCGAAATTCAGCTGTCCGCCCAGCACTGCTGCGCGTTCGCGCATGCCGAGCAGTCCCATCCCGCTCTTGCCGGCCTGATCGCTGGCAGCGCCGTCATCTTCGATTGTGAGCTCGACTGCTGTTGCGGCTTGTTCGATGCTGGCATCGCCTGCGTCACGCAGCGTCAGCTGCAAGAGCACGCGTGTGGCATCGGCATGCCGTGCCGCATTGGTCAGGCCCTCCTGAGCGATGCGGTAGAGGTTCAGGCCGACCGTGTCCGGCAGGCTGTCGACGGGTCCCGTAAGCCTGATCTCGAACTGCGTTCGCCCGCATTGGCGCCTGCTCCACCCCGCGACCAGGCCTTCTAGGCTTGCAGCCAGTCCAAGTTCATCGAGATCGGGCGGACGCAGCCTGAACAGCGCGCCACGGAGCGTGGTCATCATGTCGGTCGCCGTCCGCCCGATACTGTCGCATTCGGATGCGAGCTCGGGACAGGCCTTTGCAGCGCTCTGGCCGGCCGCGGACGCCAGCGCACGGATGGCCGCAAGCGACTGGCCGAACTCGTCATGCAGCTCGCGCGCGAGATGGCGACGTTCCTCGTCCTGCAGCGCGATCAGCCGCCGCGTCAGCTCGTTGCGTTCCGCGATCGCTGAAGCGAGACTCTCGGCAAGCCGGTTGAAGACGTCGCGGATCGCCGAGAGCTCGGCCAGATCGAACGGCGGCAGCCGCGCCGTCAGGTCGCCAGCAGCGATCCGCTCGAGCCCTGCACGGATCAGCCGCGTCGGCCGCAGCGCCTGCGCCAATGCCGCATAGGCCAGCACGCAGAGGAGCACGAGTGCGCCCGCAAGCACGGGCAGCAGGCGGCTCAGCTCGCGCCATGTCTCCGCAGTCACGACCGATGGATCGATCCAGGCCACCGCCTCGCCCATCTGCCTGTCGCCGAGCAACACTGGTCTTGCGGCCTCCCGCCCGGGATCGAAGATTGTGCGATGGACGACGGCAAAGGCAAGCGGCGGCTCGCCTGGCATCCGCGCTCCGCTACAGAACTGCTGTACCATATGGCCGTTGCCGGCACGGTAGGCGATGCAGAGACCCGGCCTCATCACCGATGAGGCGATGCTGTCGAGGTCGGGAAAAGTTGAAGGCGGATTGTTGATCCAACGCGTCTTGCTGAGCTGCAATTGCAGCGTCCTGGCAGTGATGTTGGCGGCGTCATCCAGCTCGGCGCGAGCGGACCGGTCGATGTCCCACAGCACGACCGCGCAGATCGCCGCAAAGCAGATCGCTGACACGGCCGATATCCGCAAGGTCAGGCGGTATTTGAGATCGAAATTGGCGAAGGTCCACATCGGTCGAGGCCTCGCGCGCGGAGCGTTGGCGCATGTCGCTGTGCATTTAACGGCAGAACGGCCGCCGCGAAAAGCTTTGCGAGCGGAGGAGACATCGCGTCGTGAAATTTTCCCGCGGCCGGCCGGGAAGTTCTCCGTTTTGGGGCATCGCCGCGGGTCCTAGCGTTCCGATGCTTCATGCCTCTCGCTCGCGCAAAACAACTCAAAAGGAGCTCTCATGACCCGCAGCCTGCATTTGCCTTGCTCGCATTGGCCTTGGCGCCTCGCGATCGCTGCCATGGTCCACGCGGCGGGCTTCGGCCCGGCCTGGTCGACCCAGCCGTCCGGTGCGGCCCCGGCGGTGATGGTCGCGGATTTCAGCTATGTCGACACGTCCGGCGAGCCGGTTGACCAGAGCGCCGCGCACCAGCGCCGGCTGCAGGCTTTCATGGCCGCCCTTCGCAACGAGCTTGCGGCGGATCAGCGCCTGCGCCTCGTCGATCCATCCTGCGCGCCGGCCTGCGTTGCCGACGCCACAGCGGCAGACGCGCTTCGTCATGCGGCGACCGAAGCCGGGGCCCAGATCGTGGTGATCGGCGGTATTCAGAAAACGAGCACGCTGGTGCAGTGGGCGCGTACCGCTGTGGTCGATGTCGCATCCAACCGCGTCGTATTCGAGAAACTGTACACGTTTCGCGGCGACGACGACGCCGCATGGCAACGCGCCGAGATGTTCGTATCACGCGAGCTTCGCGACGTGCTGGCCACATCGCCGGCGTCGGTTCGGCTTGCACTGCTTCCCTTCACGCTGGAGGATACCAGCGCCGGGGCTGGGACAGTCGGTGAGAGCGAGTCCGACGTCAAGGGACTGCGTGACGCGACCGAGGCGGTTCGTCAGCTTCTCAGCCAGTCCGGCCGTTACCGCCTCATTGAGGTGAGGGCGGAAGCGATGGCACAGCCGAAGGATGGTTGCGGCGACTGTGACCTGCGGCTCGCCCGGGAGCTCGGTGCCGATCAATCGCTCGCCGGCGTCGTCAGAAGGGTCAGCCGCACGGAATACACGATCAGCTTCCAGCTCCGCAATGTCGGGACAGGGGCGCTCATTGCCGCCGGCGATAGCGGGCTCCGCCTGGGCGCCAACTACTCCTGGGGGCGCGGCGCGGTCCGCCTGGTGCGTGACAGGCTGCTTGGCGGCGAGGAGACCTCGCCATAAGAGCTCGCCTGTGGTTCTCGTCCTACTTCGTGGGCGCGATTCTCTCCCACAGCCAGCGCGCCACGGCCGGAGGTGAGGAGTCCGCATCGTTGCCGGAAGCACGTAGATTCGCCTCTTGCATGATCTTCAGATCGATCCGGCCGAGCAGGGGTCTTAGCGCAGTCTGCAGCACCTGATCGTCGGCGCGCTTCGGCGACAGCAAAAGGATTGCGTCATAGGGCGGAATCGCATGCTTGCTGTCGTCGAGCACGACGAGATCGTACTTGGCGATCAGCCCGTCGCTGGTGTAGCCCGCGATCACGTCGACCTCGCCGGAGGCGACCGCTGCATACATGAAGTCCGGCTGCATCTGCCGCTGCGCCCTGAATGACAGGCCATAGGCGTCTCGCAGGGCCGCCCACTCGGGCCGCGAGAAGAACTCGTAGTCGCCGGCAATGGTCATGCCGGATGTATGGCTGGCGAGATCGCCGATCGAGCGGATGTGCAGCGCTTCGGCCTTCTGGCGCGGCATTACCAGCGCATAGGCGTTCTCGAAACCGAGCCCGCCGAGCAGCGTGACCTTCTGCCGCGACAGATCCTGCTTCAAGGCGTCGAGCAATTGCGCGCGCGGCAGCATCTCGCCGTGGTGAAACTGGTTTGCCCACAGCGTGCCGGAGTAGTCGACGTAAAGGTCGATGTCGCCGTTGCGCAGCGCCTCATAGATCACGCTGGAGCCGAGCCCCGAGCGCGTCGTCGCCGGCAGACCGGATGCCTGCAGCCGCTCGGCCAGCAGCGCGGACAGCACATATTGTTCGGTGAACGTTTTTGCGCCGACGACATAGCGCGCCGTTGACGTCGCGAACGCCGGGATGAGGCTCGCACCCATCATCAGCGCGATGCCGGCGCCGCCGAGCGCGCTGCGCAGCCTGCTGCGCGCGCGCAAGCCTTGTTCGATCAGGGCCAGCAACTGGTCGACCGCGAGTGCCAGCACTGCGGCCGCCACGCAGCCGAACACGACCAGCACCCAGTTCTGGGTCTGCAATCCTGCAAAGATGTAGTTGCCGAGCGAGGTCTGGCCAATCGGCGTCGACAAGGTCGCGGTGCCGATCACCCAGACGGCGGCGGTGCGGATGCCGGCCATGATCACGGGAAGCGCCAGCGGCAGCTCCACCATGGTCAGCGACTGCCGCTCGGTCATTCCGACGCCCTGCGCCGCCTCGGTCAGCGCCGGGTCGATGCCGCTGAGACCGGTGATGGTGTTGCGCAGCACCGGCAGCATCGAATAGAGCGCGAGCGCCAGCACGGCAGGCAGGAAGCCGAAGGCGGAGAAGCCAAAGCCGAGCCAGCGTAAGGTCAGCGCGGCCAGCGCCAGCAGCAGCGGATAGAACAGCGCGAGCAGCGCCAGCCCCGGGACGGTCTGCACCACGCTGGCGAGCCCGAGCAGGCTTGCGCGCAGCAGCGGCCGGTTGCGCGCGATCAGCGCCAGCGGCAGGCTGACGACAAGCCCGAGCGCGAGCGCGGCGATGCTGACGCGCAAATGGCTGCCGAGATAATCGGCCAGATGCGACCAGGCCTCGGTGACGCGGGGATCGGAGAGCAGTCTCATGCGATGCCGCTTTCCGGCAACAGCGCCTTCAGTCGCTCGGTCTGCCGCCGCGGTGTCTGCAGCAGCTGCTTCACATAGGGCTCGTCGCTCGTGGCGAGCTCCGCTGCCGTGCCGATGCTGAGCAGCCGGCCCGACCGCATCACCGCGACGCGGTCGGCGAGCAGGATCGCCTCCGTCATGTCGTGGGTGATCATGATGGTGGTCAGGCCGAGCTTCTTGTGCAGGGCGCGGTAATCGTCCCCGAGCGCATCGCGCGTCAGCGGGTCGAGCGCGCCGAACGGCTCGTCCATCAGCACGATCCGCGGCCGGGCTGCGAGCGCGCGTGCCACGCTGATCCGCTGGCGCTGACCGCCGGACAACTCATGCGGCAGACGGTCGCGATATTGTTTGCGGTCGAGCCTGACGAGGTCGAGCAGCTCGTCGATGCGGGTGTCGATCTCCGGCGCCGGCGTGCCGAGCAGGGACGGCGTGATGCCGATATTGGCCGCGACGCTCATATGCGGAAACAGCCCGCCGCTCTGGAACACATAGCCGATGCGGCGGCGCAGGCTCACCGGGTCGAGACCGGCGATATCCTCGCCGTCGATCGTGATGGTGCCGGAATCGGCGTCGATCAGCCGGTTGGTCAGCCGCAGCAGCGTGGTCTTTCCGGAGCCGGAGCCGCCGACGATGGCGAGAAATTCGCCGGCAGCAACCGAAAGCGACACGTCGTCGACCGCGGCCACGCCGACAAAGCTCTTGCATATGTGGGCATAGGCAATCAGCGGCGTGTCCGGCATGCGTCCTTCGACTTCAGGTTTGTTTTCACCCCCTCAACGGGAGGATGAGGAAGACGTTGAGTTTACCTACCACGTCATGCGGCTTCGTTGAACTTCTCCGCGCAAGCGGCTAAGCCGTTGGGCGCAATGGGGAGAAACGCGAAGTGATGAAGGCAACGACCGCGGCGGTCGCGCTGGCAGGGACGACCGTGGCGTTCCGCTTGGCCGGAGGAGGCATCTATACCGCGGTGGACAAGGCGGATCTGACCGTCGCCGACGGTGAGTTCGTGGCCATTGTTGGCCCGACCGGCTGCGGGAAGTCGACCCTGCTCAACATCGCCGCCGGGCTGCTCAAGCCGGCCGACGGTGAGGTGCGGATCTTCGACCGGCGGCTCGCCGGGCTGAACAAGGACGCCGGCTACCTGTTTCAGGCCGATGCGCTGTTTCCCTGGAAGACCGCGCTCGACAACGTCGCGATCGGGCTGGAGGTCGCAGGCACGCCGCGCGCCGAGGCGCTGCCGCGCGCGCAGGCCTGGCTTGAGCAGGTGGGTTTAGGTGCTTTCGGCAACCGCTATCCGCATATGCTCTCCGGCGGCCAGCGCAAGCGCGTCGGGCTCGCGCAGGTCCTGATCCGCAATCCCAGAATCATTCTCATGGATGAGCCGTTCGGTCCGCTGGACGCGCAGACGCGGCAGATCATGGGCAATCTCCTGCTCGACCTCTGGAGCGCGGACCGCAAGGCGGTGCTGTTCGTCACCCACGATCTGGAGGAGGCGATCGCGCTCGCCGACCGCGTCGTCATCATGTCGGCAGGACCCGCCGCGCGCATCATCGGCGACTGGCGCGTCACGCTGCCGCGCCCGCGCGACATTTTCGAGGTGCGCCTGGGGCACGAGTTCCACGCGCTCCATCGCGAGATCTGGCACAAGCTGAAGGCCGAGGTCGCGAAAGGATATGCGCAGGCTGGTGCCGCATGATGATGGCTATAGTCTCGATGCTTCCTGTACGGTTTGAGAATCGGGTGGCTGGTCTTGCTGAGTGCGCTCCCTCCCCCCTTGTGGGGGAGGGTTGGGGAGGGGGGTACCCAGCAAAGATTAGTCTTTGGAGCACCCCCACCCCTAACCCCTCCCCGCAAGGGGGAGGGGAACAGAGCAGCGTGCGCAGTGAGAGCTCCGCATCTCACACGTATGGCGGAGCTTAGTGATGTCGCGTCTCGGCCTGTTCGCGCTGCAACTGCTTGTTGCCGTCGCCATCATCGCGCTTTGGCAGTTGTTCGCCACCGTGCCGGTGTTCGGCCGCGTTTTGCTGCCGCCGTTCTTCTTCTCCAACCCAGTCGACGTCTTCAGCCAGGTAATCGCCTGGTTTGCATCAGGCGCGATCTGGAAGCATCTTGCCATCACGCTATGGGAATCCGTCCTCGCCTTCGTGATCGGCTCGCTCGGCGGCGTGCTGGTCGGCTTCTGGTTCGCGCGGAAGCCCGTGGTCGCAGCCGTGTTCGACCCCTATGTGAAAATGGCCAATGCGCTGCCGCGCGTCGTCCTGGCGCCGATCTTCACGCTGTGGTTGGGCCTCGGCATCTGGTCCAAGGTGGCGCTCGGCGTCACGCTGGTGTTCTTCATCGTCTTCTTCAACGTCTATCAGGGCGTCAAGGAGGTCTCGACCGTGGTGCGCGACAACGCCCGCATGCTCGGCATGAGCGAGCGGCAGCTGATGCGGCATGTCTACTGGCCGTCGGCGCTGTCGTGGATGTTCTCTTCGCTGCACACCTCGGTCGGCTTCGCCGTGGTCGGTGCGGTCGTCGGCGAATATCTCGGCTCGGCTGCGGGCCTTGGCTATTTGATCCAGCAGGCGGAGGGTGTGTTCGACGTCGCCGGCGTGTTCGCCGGCATGTTCGTGCTGTCGATCTTCGTGATCCTGATCGACCTCGGCGTGACGCTGGTCGAGCGGCGGCTCCTGGTGTGGCGGCCCGATGCAGCAAGTGAGCGGTGAGGTGTCCGCCCATCACCAAACAACAGATGTCGTCCTCGCGAACGCGAGGACCCATACCGCGTGATCTCTCGTGGAACGAAGCCGGCCGGGCGTGCGCACCAATCAACAGCCGTGGTTATGGGTCCCGGCTCGCGCTTCGCTTGGCCGGGACGACACCGTGATTGAATGCCCCGCTCTTCTCAAGTCGGGCACGGCGTCCTAATCTGCCGACCAATCGAACGGAGGAAAACGATGAACAAGATACTTGGCGGGATTCTTGGCAGGCTGGCCGGAACGCTGCTCGCGCTCACCCTCACGTCAGGCCTTGCATCCGCTGCGACCAAGCTCACGGTCGCGGTCGGCGGCGGCTCCTGCCTGTGCTACCTGCCGACCGTTCTGGCCAAGCAGCTCGGCGAATATGAAAAAGCCGGACTCAACGTCGATCTGGTCGACCTCAAGGGCGGCTCCGATGCGCTCAAGGCCGTGCTCGGCGGCAGCGCCGATGTCGTCTCAGGCTATTTCGACCACTGCGTCAATCTCGCGGCCAAGAAGCAGGAGCTCCAGGCCTTCGTGGTCTATGATCGTTATCCCGGTCTGGTGCTCGTGGTGGCGCCCTCGCACACCAAGGAGATCAGCTCGATCAAGGATCTCGCCGGCAAGAAGGTCGGCGTCAGCGCGCCGGGCTCCTCGACCGATTTCTTCCTGAAATATCTCTTGAAGAAGAACGGCGTCGATCCCTCCGGCACGGCCGTGATCGGCATCGGGCTTGGCGCCACTGCGGTCGCGGCGATGGAGCAGGGCCAGATCGACGCCGCCGTCATGCTCGATCCCTCTGTGACGGTGCTGCAGGGCAGCCATGCCGATCTCAAGATTCTGAGCGACACCCGCACCCAGAAGGACACGCTCGAGGTGTTCGGCGGCGAATATCCGGGCGGCGCGCTCTACGCGACGTCAGCCTGGGTCGCGTCGCATGAGAAGGAAGCGCAGGCGCTGACCAACGCCATCCTTGCGACGCTCGCATGGATTCATTCGCACACTCCGGAGGAGGTGACGGCGAAGATGCCCGAGGAGATGGTGGGCAAGGACAAGACGCTCTATCTCGCCGCGCTGAAGAACACGATCCCGATGTATTCGCAGACCGGCAAGATGGATCCGAAGGGCGCCGAGGCCGTGCTCGCGGTGTTCAGCACCGGCTCTCCCGATGTTGCCAAGGCCAATATCGACGTCACCAAGACCTACACAAACAAGTTCGTCGATCAGGCCAAGGGCACCACGGGCGCGGCCACGAAGTGAGTCGTGCAACCATCCATCGCGTTGCCACGCTCGACCTCAAGGTCGAGCCGTGGACATGGCCCTTCGCGCTGGCGCGGCGCGATGAGATCGCCGCGCATTTCGCCAAGCTGCAGGGCGAGAAATCCGCGCTGTGGAACGGCCGCATCCTGCTCGGGCGCGATGCCACCTTTGCAGCCGGGCATCTGGCTGCCTCCTATTTCGAAACTGATTTTGCCAATCTGTTGGCCTGGCGCGACTGGGGCTATCCCGACAACACCATCTTCAACGGCTTCGGCATGGGCGCGCTGCGGTCAGTCGACGGCGCTTTCGTCCTCGGCGAGATGGGCGGCCACACCGCGAATGCGGGCCGCGTCTACTTCCCGTCCGGTACGCCCGACCCCGATGACGTCAGCGACGGCCTGCTCGATATCGGCTCCAGCGTCGCCCGCGAGGTCGAAGAGGAGACCGGCATCGCGCCTGACGATTACCGTCCCGCTGCACATTGGGATTGCGTCGTCGTCGGGGCCACGATCGCGATGATGCGGATTCTCGATGTGGACTGTCCAGGCGAGGAGCTCAAGCGGCGGATCGAGGCCAACTTGGCGTGCCAGGACGAGCCGGAACTTTCCGGCATTCTGCTGGTTCGGAACAGGGCGGAGCTGACATCGGCCATGCCGTTGTTCGTGACCGCGTTTCTCGAAGCGCAGTTCGCAGATCAGGCACAGGTCACAGAAGACGGTTCGCAATGAGCAAGAAGCACGCGCGGTCGCTCGCGGCCGAGCTCGATTCCTTCATCTCGCCATACCGCGTCGACGGATCCGAGAAGTTTCACCTCAAGGCGCAGAAGACCAACGCAAGAGGTGGCCTTGACAAGGTGGGAGGTGAGGAGATTCTGGCTGCCAACCGCAAGTGGCTGGCCCATTTCCAGGAAAAGCTCTATGCACAGGACCGCTGGTCGCTGCTCTTGATCTTCCAGGGCATGGACGCCTCGGGCAAGGACAGCGCGATCAAGAGCGTGTTCGAAGGCGTCAATCCGCAGGGCTGCGAGGTCACCTCGTTCAAGCAGCCGACCTCGAAGGAGCTCGACCACGACTTCCTGTGGCGTAGCATGATCGCGCTGCCCGAGCGCGGCCGCATCGGCATCTTCAACCGCTCCTATTACGAGGAGTGCCTGGTGACGCGGGTGCATCCGGACGTCTTGAAAGCCGAGAAGCTGCCGCCCAAGCTGGTCAGCAAGAACATCTGGCGCGAGCGGTTCGAGGACATCACCGCCTTCGAGCGTTATCTGTCGCGCAATGGCACGATGATCCTGAAGTTCTTCCTCAACGTGTCCAAGGAGGAGCAGCGCCAGCGTTTTCTCGACCGGCTGGAGGAGCCGGGAAAAAACTGGAAGTTCTCGATGGCCGACGTCAGGGAGCGCGGCTACTGGAGCCGGTACCAGGCGGTCTATCAGGACATTGTGCGGCACACCTCGTCGAAGGTGGCACCCTGGTATGTCGTACCGGCCGACCACAAATGGTTTGCCCGCGTGGTGATCGGATCGACCATCGTTGCCGCGCTGGAAAGCCTCAATTTGCAGTTCCCGCGTGTCGACAAGGAATCGCTGAAGGAGTTCGAGGCCGTGCGCAAGGCGCTGGAGCAGGAAGGCAAGGGCAGCAAGACGCCGGCGTGAGGGTGCACCGAGCCTTATCGCTCCGCGGCCGCGTGGGGGTCACACTGCGCCGCGCCCTGCGCTCCCGGCTTCTGCGCTGTCACCTGCGCTGAGAAACTTCGCTTCGAATTCCGCCGCCAGCATCGGCTTGCCGAAGTAATAGCCCTGGCCTTGCTCGCAGCCGAGCCGCAGCAGGAGATCGGCGGTCGCGCGGTTCTCGATGCCCTCGGCGATCACCGAGAGGCCCAGTTGGCGGCTCAGATTGACGGTCGAGCCGACGATCGCGGCATCGTCGGCGTCGCTCAGCAAATCGAGTACGAAGGAACGGTCGATCTTCAACCCGTCGAGCGGGAACTTCTTCAGATAGCTGAGGCTCGCATAGCCCGTGCCGAAATCATCGAACACGATGCTGACGCCGAGCGCCTGAATGCGCTGGAAGATGTCGAGCACGCTTTTCTCGTCATGCAGCAGGATGTCCTCGGTGACCTCCAGCTCCAAAAGCTCGGGCGACAGGCCGGTCGCCGCCAGGCTCTCGGCAACGGCAGCGGCGAGGTCGGCGGAATGCAGCTGCGACGGCGACAGGTTGACGCCGATCCGAACCGCATGTCCGGCGAGCTCCCATTGCCGCGCCTGCCTGCAGGCCGTGTCCAGCACGAAGGTGGCGACCCCATCCGACAGTGCCGAGCCGTTGACGACCGGAATGAAGACGCCCGGCGGCACCAGGCCGCGGGTCGGGTGGCGCCAGCGGATCAACGCCTCGGCGCCGATCAGGTGGCCATCAACCAGATTCACCTGCGGCTGATAGAACAGCTCGAATTCCTGCCGCTCGAGCGCGAGCGCAAGCTCCGCTTCCAAGGTCAGCCGGGCCTCGAGCTCGGCCCGGATCGACTCCTCGAAGATGACATGGCTGCCGCGGCGGACAATCTTGGCCCGGCTCAGCGCCAGATGGCTGTTACTCAAGAGCTCGTCTGCCGAGCTGCCGCCGTGGGGATGAATGGCGACGCCGACGCTGATCTTGACGCGGTGCTGGCGGTTGCCGGCATCGAGCGCACGATCGAAGGCGCGGATGAGATGCTCGGCCAGCTCGGCGATGGTGCCGCTGACGACGCAGGCGGGGATCGCGATCGCGAACTCGTCGCCACCGAGCCGCGCCACCAGGCCGAGATCGCCGACCTCAACGGTCAGTCGCTCGGACACCGCGCGCAGCACGCGATCGCCGTAGCTGTGCCCGAGCATCTCGTTGACCTGCTGAAAGCGGTCGAGACCGATCACGAGCAGAGCGACCTCGCCGCCAGCAGGCTGTGCGGCCGCGATCATCTCGGTCAGCCGCAGATGCAACGTATTCCGGTTGGCCAGCCCGGTCAGCGTGTCGTATTCCGCGAGGTGACGGATGTGCGCCGCTTCCCGCTTGCGCTCCGAGATGTCGCGCAGGATCGCGCCATATTGCCGGCCGTCCGCGCCCTGCCAGGCTGCGAAGCTCGCCTCCACGGGAAATACCTCGCCGTCCTTGCGTCTCCCTTCGAACTCGGACACGGCGCCGCTCGGCAACGACGCCATCTCGTGCAGCGAGAATGGATGCTCCGGGGCGTGCTTTGCGACGCACAGCAGATCGAACGGCTTGCCGATCGCCTCGGCTTCGCGATAGCCGAAGATCGCGGCCGCGCCCGGATTCCACATCGTGATCAGCGCGTTCTCGTCGGTGCAGATCAGGCCGTCGCCGAGCGACATCGCGATGCGCTGGAAGCGGTTCTCAGCGACGTGGCCGAGCAGGCGGCGGAAGTCGATCTCATCGAGCGCGATCGCCGCGAGATAGGCGACGATCGCGGTCTGCAGCAGCGAAGTATCCAGGACCATCGCGAACTGCACATGCAGCAGCATGGCGAAAGCTTCGAGCGCAGCCGAGATGGCGACCAACAGCAGCGCGCGCTGGCCGGCGGCAAGCCGGCGCCAGCTGATCATCATGATCGCGGCAAGCAAGACCAGGCCTGCCAGCGTCGGCAGCTCCGGGGTCGGGCGCAGCTCGCGATGCTGCAGGATCGATTCCGCCGCGAGCGCCTGCAGCACCGGGCCGGAGACGATCCTGGCATTGGGAATGTTGAAGCGGTCGCCAAGCTCGAGCGCCGTGCCACCGATGATCACCCGCTTGCCCCTGAGCTTCGCCAGCGTGGCGGGATCGCCCTTGAGCGCGTCGACATAGGAGACCTTCGGCACCGATGCGGGGTCGATGCCGAAATCGATCAGGAACGAGCTGTCGGATTTGCGGCTTTGCCCAGCCAGCATCGCGGCCATTGAGGGCAGGTATTCGCCGCCAAGCGTCGTACCCGTGGGATAGCTGCGCACACGCCCGTCCGCCTCGACGGCGACGTTGACCAGCGCCGACCATGCATGGCCGGCGAATTGCGGCAGCGGCCGATTGACATAGACCGCGCGATCGCTGCTTGCGCTGCCCGGTTGCTTGAAGGCCGGCAGGATCACCCCGCCGCCGGCCGCTTTCAGCGCGTCGGCGAAGCTGCCATCAGAGGCGGGGTCGGACACGGCGCTAAAGTCGACGTCGAAGGCAATCTCCTGCACACCGGCGCGCTGCAGCCATTGCAGCAATGTGGCGTGGAGCGCCCGCGGCCATGGCCAGATGCCGATCGCCTCGATCGAGGGCGCGTCGATGGCGATGACGACGACCTCGCCGGTCGCCTGCCGCTTGTCCCAGGCGAAGCGCAGGTCGGTGAGGCCGTTGCGCAGCGTCTCGTGCCAGCCCAGCACGCTGACCGTGAGTAGTGCAATCAGCACCAGAAAATGCGGCCGAAACTGTCTCAAGATGCCCCTCATGCGCCCGCGTGGGCGTCATCCCCTCGATCGACGGCGATGCCGCCGCTGCTCAGCTGAAGGCGCGCCAACTGCGCCAACGACGTCCCCATCGGAGCAACGATCGATCAGTTCTTGCCTTTGCCGATCCCGTTGCCATTACCGAGACCGTAGGCGTTGCCATTGCCGTGCGTCCTCTCGGCCAGATAGTTCAACCACTGAGCCACAGAGTTTGCGCCATTGCCGTTGCCGTAGGCGTTGCCCTTGCCTTGGCTGCCGTTACCGCCGCCATTGCCGGCAGGGCCGTTGCCGCCGATCCCGTCATTGCTGCTGGTGTCCGAGCTGCTGCCGGCGACATTGGCAGATGCACTGGCCGAGCCGATCGCCGTCGCCACGGTGGCGCTGATCGCCGCGGGGTTCGTGCCGTCGCCACCCGTCGTCGCGTTGCTGTTGCCGCTTCCATTGCTCGCACCGGCGGTGTTGTTATCGCTCCACGTCGTGGTCTTGTGCGAGCCGTTGCGAGGCCCAGGTGGAACGGCGCCATGAGCGAGGCCGTGGGTGGCGCTGCCGACATTGAGCTTCACTTCGCCAAGGGAGGAGGAGATGCGCACGCCGTGAGGTTTCGGCATCGTGGCTGCGCCCTGCCGCTGGTCGGTTCGTTGTGCGGCCGGATTGACGGGTACGGTGTTCATCGGGCCGATCGCATGAATCACGCTGCCTTTCGCCTCGCGCGGCGCCTGCAAGCCGCCCTTCGGCACCGGGACGCGATCGATGGTCGGCGCACGCGGCCGTCCCTGCTCGATCGGAGCGAAGGTGCCGGAGCCGCTCAGATGCAGGCCGGGCCTGCCGCTGGCAAAACTGATGACGCTCTGTCCCGGCGTGACCTGCGCGATCTGGCCGGACTTGAAATCGGACACCTCGACCTGGCCACGGCTGACATCGACCTTGGTACGGCCGGCCTCAATGGTGACGCGGAACTGGGTCCCCTTCACGACGGCGGCGAGGTAGGGGGTCTCGACCTCGAAATGCTTGACGTTGCGCCGTTCGACATCGAGCAGGATCGAGCCGGCGCGCTGCAGGATGGTTGTGGCCATTCCGTCCTGCGCATCCGTCGGCAAGCCGACCACCGAATTTGGCGCGATCAGGATGGTTTCCGCGCCACGCGTCAGGAGAACGCGGCCGTTGTGACCGGTGCGGATCGTATCGCCCGGCTTGAGCACATCGCTGCCGAGTGCCACCTGCTGGGCGCCTTGCGTGGTGACCCAGACCTCGCCGGACGACTTGCTGACCGACCACGGATCGCCGTCCGCCGCCCATGCTGTGGAACCGGCCACCATCGCAAACGCAGCAACGATGACGTGTTTGAAGCGGGACTTGGCTGACATTTTGCGGGCGCTCGCAATGGTTGCTTGCCCGGCAAACTAACGGAAATGTTTCAAGAGACCCTTGCCACTCGGCGCGCAGTTTTACTGACGCGTTAACGATTCATTGACCATAATTTTTCTACAACATGGGGCGGACCCTCGTCGTCCTGGCAATCGTCGTGTGGTTCCCTCGAGCAAAAGGCCCTTGGATGGCACGCAAAGGCCCATGCAGATCTGGCATGGCATCTCTCGTCTTCAGTGCGATCTTGGTGCAGCCGCTCGCCGTCCCCCTCGCGCGTGCCGAGCAGGTCACCCAGCCGACCTTCAACACGCGGCAGACCGAAAAGTATTTTGACGATCTGCAGGCGCAGCGCGGGCCGGCGCCGCCGCTGAGCATGCCGCCCGTTGGGGCTGCCGAAGGGGCGCGCAGCGGCAAGCCGCTCTTCGTGCTGCGCTCGGTCGTGCTGACGGGGGCCACGAGCTTGGACAACGCCGAGCTCGCTGCGGCCTATCAGCCCTTTCTCGGTAAGCCCGTCTCGCAAGCCGATCTCGCCGGCATCGCCAATGCCATCAGCGATCGCTACCGGGCCGCGGGATATCATCTCAGCCGCGCCATCGTGCCGCCGCAGGATATCGAGAACGGCCGGGTGCGCATCCAGGTGATCGAGGGCAGCATCGCTGAGGTCAGCCTGAAAGGCGAGGGCGCCGAAGAGTTCGGCATTCGCCCGATGCTCGATCCCGTGCTCGCCGAGCAGCCGTCGCGATTCGCGACGCTGGAGCGGCAGCTGCTCTTGATCAATGGCCGCGCCGGCGTGCGGATCACGGATTCCGCGATGGAGGAGGTCGGCGGGACCACCGGCCGCTTCCGCCTCGTTCTCCAAGTGCAGGCGTGGCACGTCTACGGCTTCGCCGGCGTCAACAATCTCGGTGCGTCGACGGTCGGTCCGTGGCAGAGCTACGCCACGGCCGCTTTCAACTCGTATCTCACCCCGGGCGACGCGCTGGCCGTCAATCTTTCCACCACGCCGGGCGATGTTCGCGAGCTCAGCTTCGTCCGTCTGTCCTATGACACGCCTGTTGGAACCGGCGGCGCGCGCGTCGGCGCCTCCGCGCTCTACAGCGAGGTGCGGCCCGGCGACTTCAGGCGGCTGTACAACGATAATACCGTGACGGAAGCGGTCGAGGTTCACGGCAGCATCACGCCGATCCAGACCCAGCATGCCTCGCTGGTGCTGACGGTCGCTGCCGGCTTTCTCAATGCCACGGAGCGCAGCGTGTTCGGCACGCTCTACGAGGATCATGTCCGCACGCTGACGCTGACATCGGACTATCACTGGGACGATAGGCTCGCGGGCGACAATTTCCTCACGGTGTCGTACCGCCAGGGGCTCGATATCTTCGGCGCCGGCTCGCCCGACGGTCTGTCCTCGCGCGATGGCGCCTCGCCGAATTTCTCGGTGGTCAATGCCTGGTTCACGCGCTACCAGAGCCTCGCGGCCGGCTGGTCGATCAAGCTGGCCGGCGCGGCGCAATTCGCCTCGGGTGTGCTGTTCACGTCGCAGCAATTCTATCTCGGCGGCTTCGCATTCGGCCGCGGCTATGGCAGCGCCGAGGTCAGCGGCGACAATGGCCTCGCCGGCACCTTCGAGCTGCGCTACGATCAGGCCGTGAACTGGGCCTATCTCGCCGGCTATCAGCTCTACAGCTTCGTCGATGCGGGCCTTGCCTGGAACGACGGTTATCGCCCTTGGGAGGGCATTGCTCTCACCTCGGCCGGCGCCGGCGTGCGCTTCACCTTCGCCAACGATCTGCACGCCGACTTCTCGGTCGCGTTTCCGCTGTCGTATCGCGCGCCCGACAACGACACGCGCAGCGCGCGCTTCCTGGTCTCGCTCTCCACCGCGCTCAAGCTCTGCCCGCAGCGCGGGCAGGGGCATTGCCTGTAGAACGTCCTCGCTCCGTTACTTCGTCGCCGGGTTGTGAGGGCGGAACAGCCGGCCCTTCTCGGTGATCGCGACGATCACCAGGCTGATGAAGATGCAGGCGAGAAAGCCGGTCGCGAACGGCGTCACAGTGCCATCGTAACCCTGGCCGATCACGGCACCGGCGCCGATGCCGAGCAGGGTAGTGATCGAGCCATAGAGCGACGACGCCGTCCCGGCGTTGAAACGCTGCGGCTCCAGCGCCAAGGCCGTGAAGTTCGAGAACATCAGTCCGAAGGCGAACATCATCAGCGCCGACAGGGCCATGAATGCCCAGAGCGGCAGCAGATGCATGTGCGCGGCGACGAACATCGCTGCGGCGACAAGGAGGCACAGCACCAGCGCGGCATGCGAGATCATGCGCATGCCGAGCCGGACGACCAGGCGCGAGTTGAGGAAGCCGGCAATCGCGATGGCCGCGGCGATCGCAGCGAAGGCGAGCGGAAAGGAGCGGCCAAGACCGTAGACTCCCGTGAAGATCTGCTGCGCGCACAGCACGTAGGCGAATATCGCGCCGGAGATGCCGGCGGCGGCGAGCGCATAGCCCAGCGTCTGCCGGTTGGTCAGCGTGTTGCGGAACGCGTCGAGGATCGCGCCTGCGGAGAACGGCTTGCGCTCGTCCTCCGGCAGCGTCTCAGGCAGCCGCGCGGCGCTCCAGAGCAGCGTCACGAGGCCGTAAATCGTCAGCACCACGAAGATGCCGCGCCATTGCACCAGCGTCATCACCGCCTGGCCGAAGGAGGGCGCGACCACGGGAATGGCGATGAACACCATCATGGCCAGCGACACCACGCTGGCCATGCGGCGTCCGGCGTAGCAGTCGCGCACGATCGAGGTCGCGATCACCCGCGTCGCCGCGGTGCCGAGGCCTTCCATCGCACGTGCCAGCAGCAGCGTCTCGAATGAGGGCGAGGCGATCGCGAACAGGCTCGCGACGACGTACAGCACCATGCCGCCGAGCAGCACCGGGCGCCGGCCGAAACTGTCGGACAGCGGTCCTATGGCGAACTGGCCGACGCCGAAGCCGAGCAGGAACGCCGACAGCACCATCTGCAGGTGGTTGGGCGAATCGATATGGAAGCTCGAGCCGATCTCCGGCAGCGCGGGCAGCATCATGTCCATCGCCAGCGGATTCAGCGACATGATGGTCGCGATCACGATGACGAATTCGGCGAAGCCCATGGGTCGATGACGGACGACCTCGATGGCGTCGGCATTGGTGTCGGCCAAGTCGGCAAACCTTCTGAATTGGTTAGGATACGAACGAATCTGGCCGAGTCTGTTGCGGTGCACAACCCACGTTTCGGGATGGCAGCTCACCGGCTTGCGGCTGGGACATGGCTGTTTTGACGAAAGCTTCGGCAGAATGCGGAAGGGGACACGCACGCGCCCGGCAAGGCTCTGCCGCACACCACTTGTTCACCACGGCCGGCGAAAGCGCCGTGCCTCATGGCGCGTCGTGTCCCCGCCGCGGTTTTGACGCGCTGGCGAGATTGAGCTACCTACGCACGGCGGAGTTCGATGGAACCTGCACGCGATGAAGACCTACAAGATTGTCGTGTTCGTGCCGGAGGCTGACGGGGAGGCCGTGCGCATGGCGATGGGGGAGGCCGGCGCGGGCCGGATCGGCAATTACGACTGCTGTTCGTTCACCAGCATAGGGATCGGCCGGTTCCGGCCGCTCGCCGGCGCGCGGCCCGCGATCGGGGAGGTGGGCCAGCTTGAAGAGGGCGCGGAGCAACGTATCGAGACCGTCTGTTCGGAGGCACGCGTGAAGGATGTGCTGGCCGCGATCTGCCGCGTCCATCCCTATGAAGAGCCGGCAATCGACATCTATCCGCTCGCGGCGATCGACTGATCGGATCGGACATGCAGCGCAGCCCTTCGCGATCCCCGATCCGCGTCATCGCAATTGCCTTGCTCATGCTGCCGGCGCGCCCGGCGCTGGCCGCGGAAGCCTCGCCGGCCGAGCAGATCACCGCGTTCCGCCTCAAGCATGGCGAGGTGCGCGTCATCAGGGATGCCACGCTCGACCGCATCGCCGCCGACCAGGCGCGCGAGATGGCCGCCAAGGACAATCTCAGCCACGAGGTGCTTGGCTCGTTCACGCGCCGCATCGCGCCGTCGCAGGCCGGCCGTGCCGCCGAGAACATCGCCTATGGCTACGACAATTTCGAGAAGACGCTCGGGCAGTGGATCAACTCGCCGGAGCACCGCAAGAATCTCTTGCTGCATAACGCCACCAAGGTCGGCATCGCCAGCGCCAAGACCGCCAACGGCAAGCGCACCTATTGGGCGATGGAGATCGCCGGCGACTACGAGACCAAGCCCAAGGAGAAGGGCAAGAAGGCCAAGCCGGCGGTGGTCGCGCAGGCAAAGCCGGATGCCAAGCCGGACACCAACAAGCCGGACACCAACACGGCCGCGAAACCCGAGACCCATTGGGGCGCCAAGCTGCCGTCGAAGCCGGCCGAGAAGGATTGCCACGTCAATATCAAGTTGATCGGGCTTTGCATTTGAGGGGTGCGCTCTGTCTTGCTTGTCATTGCGAGCGAAGCGAAGCAATCCAGTCTGTCTCCGCGAAAAAATTCTGGATTGCTTCGTCGTCTTCGTCGCCTCGCAATGACGAGAGTCATCGCGGCGGCCGCTTCAGATGCAGGTAGCCCGGATCGAACTGGCCGATCGCGCGCAGCTTTGGCCAGTCGCGGACCGTCAATAGGCCGGTGCGAAAGTCCATGGTGCGGCTCGCGCGCAGCTCGCTGAGCGTGCGGTTGACGGTCGCGATCGCCATGCCGAGCGTCTCGCCGAGCTGCGGCAGGCTGATCGGCAGGGGCAGCTCGTTCTCGCGGGCGAGTCCCGAAGCGCGCGCCCGATAGAACAATTCGCAGAACAGATGCGCCATGCCTGCGGGCTTGCTGCGCGCGCTGTTGTTGGTGATGGCCTCGCGGAAGATCGCCGCATCGATCAGCGTCTCGCGCCAGATCGCAAAGCCGATCGACGGGCGTAGCTCGAAGGCCCGGACGATCTCCTTGTGCGGAATGCTGGCCACTTGCGCAGCGCCGATCGCGCAAACGGCATGGTCCATCCGGTCGAGGAAGATCGCCTGCGCGTCGGGCCAGTCGCCCGCCATGTGAAAGGAGAGATATTGCCGTGGTCCGTTCGGCAGCAGATGATAGCGCGCCACCCATCCGGACATGACCACCGCCGACACGTGAGGGTCGTCGCCCTGGCGGATGAAATCCTCGTTGGGGGCCAGCTCGCGGACGCTGTGGCTGAAGCTCCGGATCATGGCGACGTCCTCGCCCGACAGCCGCGAATGCTCCTTCAGCTTTGCGACCAGGATCTTGTCGAGACTGGCCAAGGTCCACCTTTTCTCCGGCGCTTCCCTGCCGCGTCGTATCAACCGATACGGTTCCCTTCTAAACGCCGCGTCAGATGCAGGGTTTCATGATGCAAACGGAGGCCGCGGCTGGATGTCAGACTTGCGCCGAGCCGGCATTTCGACCTTATCGTGATGCGGCATAGCCGACGCGGCCGGCAGCGGGTCAGATCAGGTTGGTGGTGGTGCGGACGAGATCCGCGGGCTGATAAGGTTTTCTGAGAAAATGAATGCTGCCCGGCAGCCGCACGTCCTCGTCACCCGACACTACGATGACGCAGAGATGCGGATGTCTTTCCTTGGCAAAGCGCGCGAGCTCGGCGCCAACAGGCGCGTTGGACAGCCAGAGATCGGTGATGAGCAGCCGCAGCTCGGTGCCGAGCCGCGCCACCAGGAGCTCCGCCGCTGCCGCACTGCTGCAATGGATGACATCGATGTTCTCACGCGCGAGCGCGCCGGCCAGGGCGTCGCGCTGGAGCGTGTCGTCTTCGACGACCACCGCCAGTGATGGAGCCCGGGATTGCATCGGCCTCGGTCCTTGCGCCTCCAAAGGCGGTTAATCCCGAACATCGCAATTGGTTCAGCGCCTCCAATGGCATAGCAGGAAGATGCCTGATCGCACCTGCATCGCCAGCAAAGCCGATGCAGGTGCGATCTGTGCGCGGGCGAGGAACGGCTAGCCGCGCCCCTTGTTGGCGGCGTGATCCTCGCGTTGCTCGGTCTGGATCCAGCGGCTGTCCTGGCCGCGTTCGCGTGAGCTCTCCGCCTTGTCGCGGTTGCTCAGCACCTCGTTCTCACCGAGCAAATCGTCCTGCAGGTCGGTCATGGCGCCGCTGCCATCGCCCTTGCCCCTGATCGGGGAGCCCGCTTCGGGCTTTCCGCTGACCGTGGCGGCGAACGCCTTTTCCTCATCGAGGCGCCGCGGATCCGGCCCATCCGGATTGCGCTCCAGGATGCGCAACTGCTGCTCATGCGTCTTGCGGCCCTGGAGCTGTGGATGCCGCGGCGGCTGCGTGCGGTCCGGCTTCGGTGGCGCGCGGCGCCGATCCATCACCTCCGCCTTGTCGATGCCGCCTTGCGGATTGGTGTCGTTCTCGACATCGCCTTCGAAAGTGTTGGCGCCCTGGAGCGCCTCCAGATCGTCCAGATCAGCCTGCGCCATGGTCACTCCCTTGGAGCCACCGATGCCGGGATTGCGCACGAGGTTGACATTGGTCGGGCGAGGGAGCTTGGAGTGCTTGTTGCTCATGCTCATCCTTTCGCTGCGGGTCATTGCGGCTGCGATCGTCCGGGCATCACCAACGTGATGCAGATCGTGCCCCCGCTGCCGCCTTGGTGCTTGTTGGGGCACCGATCGACGACGGAACCGGAAGCTCGGCCGTGACCTGTTTCCGTCCCGTCAGCAGACCAACGCGGCAACCGTGCTCGGGTTCTAAATTCGCAGAGTCGCACGCGCGAGGCTGTAACTCTGCGGGGAGGGGACCGGATTGACGGAACCGCTCAATGCACAGAAGCCGACACTCGCCCGAGGTCCGCGCGTCGTGTGCATAGGCCCGCCTCGTCCTCTGGCTTCTGGCCGAGAATGGCGTCACACTGGACGTGGCAAAATTGTCGTTTTGAGAATTCTTGATGGTCCAGGCAAGGACGGCGCGGCGCGATGGCGCCGATCGGATGGGCGCACGGCAGATCTATGAGGCGCTCAGGGACCAGATCCTGCAGCGTGCCTATCGCGCCGATGGCCAGTTGCCGTCATCGCGCGCCCTTGCGGTCGAGCTCGGCATCGCACGCTCGACCGTCACGGTCGCTTACGAGCAACTCGCCGCCGAGGGCTTTGTCGACATTCGCCATGGGTCCAGGCCGCGCGTCGCGCGCGATGTCATCGCCGAGGAACCTCAACGCAAGGCGGTCCGCCACCCGCCGCGCAAGGCCCGGCTGTCCGAATATGGTGAGCGGCTGACACGATTTGCGCTGCATTGGGAGCGGCCGCGCAGCCTGCTGGCGGACTTCCGCTATGGCGACCTCGCGCCCTCGGACTTTCCAATTCCCGCCTGGAAAAAGGCCGTGGTCGCTGCGATTACGCAGCGTCCTGACAGATTGGCTTATGATGATCCCTGCGGATCTCTGCGGCTGCGCAGCGCGCTGCAAAACTATCTCTGGCGCTCGCGAACCGTGCGCTGCGACGTCGATCAGATCATCGTCGTGAACGGCTCGCAGCAGGGGCTCGATTTGTGCGCGCGCCTGCTGCTCAACCCCGGTGACCATTTCGTCATGGAGGACCCCGGCTATCTGATGGCAAGGCGTATCTTCGCCGCGACCGGCGCCGCGACTGTGCCGATTCCCGTCGACAAGGACGGGCTGGAGACCGAGCGGCTCGCGAAGGTCGCGGCGCGGCTTGCCTATGTGACGCCGTCCCACCAATTTCCGCTTGGCGGGGTGATGCCGATCGCGCGCCGGCATCAATTGCTCGCCTGGGCCAAGCGCTCCAATGCCTATGTGATCGAGGACGATTACGACAGCGAGTACCGCTACGACACCAAACCGGTGCCGCCGCTGCACGCGCTCGAGGGCGGCGGGTCGGTCATCTATCTCGGCACCATTTCCAAAACACTCTCGCCGGCGTTGCGGATCGGATATCTGGTGGTGCCGTCTGAGCTGCACTCCGCGTTTGCGGCTGCCAAGCAGATGATCGATCGGCATACGCCGCTGCTCGAGCAGGACGCACTCGCAGCGATGCTGGAGAGCGGCGCTTACGACAGCCACGTCAATCGCGTGCGACGCCACAATGGCGAGCGGCGGCAGGCTCTGCTCGATGCCTTGCGACGCAGGTTTGGCGATCGCATTCAGATCGACGGGGCCGCGGCCGGCCTGCATGTGGTGGTCTGGTTTCGTGACCTTGCGCAGACGTCCGAGGCCGCCTTGATCGAAGCTGCGCGCGACAAGCGCATCGGCATCTATCCGGTCTCGCCGCTGTTCGACAAAGCGCGCCGGGACCAGCGTCCCGACGTCGTCGGCCTCGTCATGGGCTATGCGGCGCTCGACAGGCGTCAGATCGAGCGCGGCTGCCAGCTGCTGGCGCAGGTGGTGCAGCAGCTTGTCGCGCGCAAGGGGTGGTGACGAGACTGGACCGGCCAAATCATCGAAAACTGGCCGTTCCTATCAGGCCAGATCAGGTTTATCCCATGGGCCGGATAAGGAGACCGGCATGTACACGCCCCCCGCGTTCAGAGATGATGATATCGACAGCATCCGTGCGACCATTCGCGCCGCCCGCCTGGCCAACCTGATCACCGCGACAGTGGATGGGCTGCTCGCAACGCCATTGCCGCTGTTCCTTGACGAGGCCGAGGGCGAGCGTGGCGTGCTCTATGGGCACGTGGCCAAGGCCAATCCGCAGTGGCAGGCGGCGCCGATCGGGGAGGCTCTAGCGGTCTTCATGGGGCCGGACGCGTATGTGACGCCGTCCTGGTACGCGACCAAGCAGGAGACCGGCAAGGTCGTGCCGACCTGGAATTACATCGCCGTCCATGCTTATGGCCCGGTCGAATTTTTCCACGAGCCCGAACGCCTGCTGCAGGTCGTGACCTGCCTGACCAACAGGCATGAGCAGTCGCGCCCGTCGCCTTGGGCCGTCGGCGACGCGCCTGCCGATTTCGTCGCCGCTCAATTGCGCGGGATCGTGGGCATACGCATTCCCGTCACCAGGTTCGAGGGCAAGCGAAAGATGAGCCAGAACCGCTCCGAGGCCGATCGTATCGGCGTCGCTGCGGGCCTTGCGGTGAGCGAAAAGTCCGGGGATCGGGAGGTCGCTTCTCTCATTCCCGTTCCGGTGTGATGGTCTGTTCGTTGTACAACCGCGCTGAGGGCGCGTTCCAGTCTGGAGGGAAGATGCTCAAACTGGCGTTTCCGATGCTGCTGGCAGTCTCCGCCGGCGTCAGTCTCGTGATTCAGCAGGCATTGAATGCGAACCTGCGAACGGCACTGGCGTCTGCGGCCTGGTCTGGATTCATGAGCTACTTCATCGGCGTCCTCTGCATGGCGGCGCTCGCGTTCTTTCTGCAGGATCCGATGCCTTCGGCAGCCACGGCCGTGCGCATTCCCTGGTGGTCGTGGAGCGGCGGTCTGTTCGGCGCCATCTTCATCGCCTTGGGCATCTTGCTGATTCCCCAGCTCGGCGCAGCCACATTCTTTGCTCTCCTGATCGCAGGGCAGATGATCGGATCGATCGCTTTCGATCACTTCGGCTTGCTTGGCGTTCCTGTCCACCCCATCAGCGCCGTCCGTCTTGCAGGCGCCGCACTGCTGGTTGGTGGCGTGGTGCTGATACGCATGTAGACCGCGGCGTCGAGAGCCATGATCAGTTTCCAATTGTTCGCAGTGTTTCTGGCCGCGGCGCTGCTTGTCGCAATTACGCCAGGTCCGGGCATCTTCTATATCGCAGCCAGAACGCTCGCCGGCGGCCGCAGCGAGGGGCTGGCATCGAGCGTCGGCTTGGGGCTTGGCGGCCTCGTTCACGTCATCGCCGGCGCCGCGGGCCTGTCAGCCCTGGTGATGGCCAGCGCCGAGGCCTTCACGCTGCTGAAGCTTGCAGGCGGCATCTATCTCGTCTGGCTCGGCTTCAAGACCTGGCGCGAGGCAGGCATCCCTCAGCCCGTCGAGGTCCGAACATCGGGCGCGCGCCGCGCCTTGCGCGAAGGCATCCTGGTCGAAGCCCTGAACCCGAAAACGGCTGCGTTCTTTCTCGCCTTCATCCCGCAATTCGTCGATCCCACGGCTGATGTCGCCGTGCAGTTCGTGGTTTTCGGACTGATCTCTGTTGCCTTGAACGCCAGCGTCGATTTGATCGTGACCATTTGGGCTGCCAGGGCGAGGGCAGGGCTGATCAAGCGGCCATCGCTCATAGCGAGATCGAGACAGCTCTCCGGCGCCGTCATGTGCGGGCTCGGGGCCTCCTTGCTGCTGGCCCGGCGGGCTGGGTGAGCTTGAGAGACGGATGGGCGCGAATGCCGAGCATATGGCTCGGCTGCTGAGGCTGACCAACAAAGGCGCCCGGCCGCGATCTGGCTTTGTGGAACCATCGTAAACAGCGCCCGTTGACTTAGCCGGCTTGGCGACAAGGAAAGATCAGATCATGAGAACGATGACCGTCGCGTTGGCGCTTGGGACGGCAATGGCGCTGTGGACTACGGCTCACGCCGAAACGAGGATGCGACGAGTCGTCCACAGGATTCCCATCACGGTGCCCGTCGTGAGGGCCGACCCCTACTGGATACCCGATTACAACATCGTTCCCCGCTATCGTTATCGTCCCGAGGACGACCGGGTCGACACCAGCCCCTACGCGCCCCCGGTGGCGTGGGGCGACGTGGAGCCCGGCGGATTTGGCATCGGGCAATAAGGCTGCTCTGGCGTGATCTGTCGCGAGGCGGTGAGCACGCCGCTATCTCGAGCGAAATCGCCTGCGCCGAAGAAGGTCCATCCGACACTTGCTTTAAGACACCGCAGGAGAACGAACGCTTCCGGAGCGCTGCTCTCCTGCCAAGTCACTCCACCTCAATCCTCAATGAGCGAGACCACTTCCATCGTCTCTGGATCGACGATCACGATCTCGTCGTTCGCGATGAAGTAGCGGTAGCCCTCAAAGCCCGGCGCGTAATCATAGATCTCGTCGGGCAGATCGTAGGACGTGATGTACTCCGGCACCCTGGCGCCAATCCGGATCGGGAAATCGACCTGCGCCGGCTCCACGTGCCTGCGGACGATGACGTCGCGGACGCGGGCGCGTTGGCGGCGCGTGATCTGCAGGTTGCGGGGGCCGCTATAGCCGTGCTCCGCACGGCTGCCGTAGTACCGGCGATCCTCGTAGCGTTCTCCGTAGCGACGCCCTTCGTCGTAGCGGCGATCCTCGTCGTACCGGCCTCCATAGCGTTCGCGCTCGTCGTAGCGGCGGCGCTCATCATAGCGACGTCCTTCGTCATACCGGCGGCCTTCGTCGTAGCGACGGCCTTCATCGTAGCGGCGGCCTTCGCCGTATCGGCGGCCCTCATCATAGCGCCGTCCTTCCTCGAACCGGCGGCCGCCCTGATCGTCGCTTTCCCTGCGGTATCTCCTCTCGTCGCTCCGGCCTTCCTCGCTGGCCCTCCTTTGCTCGTTTCGCTGCTCTTGGGCTCCCTGCTGCTGCTCGCCCTGGCGGGCATTCCGTTCGCCGGCGTCTCCACGCCCCTCCTGCTGGGCCGATCGGGTGTCGGCTCCGGACCGGTTGGCGCCGGCCTCCTGCGCCTGTCGCGAGCCCTGCGAAGACCTGTTCTGCTCCGCGCCCTGGTTCTGGGAAGTGCCTTGATTCTGGGAAGGGCCTTGGGCCTGGGAAGTTGCGCCGCCTGCCTGACCCTGAGCTGGGCCCTGCGCGCCGGCGAACTGGGTTCCGAGCAGAACGGCGGTCACGATGGACGTACCAAGCAACCAATTCCGCATGCGTTTTACTCCGATGACGCTTGCCCCCGTCGAGAACTCGGCGTCGGCAGCCCGGTTCCTAACCGGGAAAAACTGGTACCAACGCGCGATCGATGGGCGGAGCGGCAAGATCAGCGCCGCCGCGCAGTTTGAAGCGTCGGATCGATCCTTCCTCCGAATGATCACCCTCGGCGCTTTGGCTGCGAGCATCTGGAGCGGTCTGGAGTTTCTGATTTGTTCCTGCGTGGGCCATGGTGCCGTTCGTGGGTAAGCCCCGATGTTCTCACTCAGATCCGAGAAGTGTCCCGATTCACACTGTGTGCACTTTTGTACATAGCGTTAGGAACGGATTCCGGCGTTCTGCGTAAATGGTCGCAAGCATCATCGACTTTGGGGACTGGCGACGTGGCGGGAAAAAAATATCTAGCGGATCAGGCCGCCACCCTTCTCAAGTTCGCGCAGGCAACCACCGATCCGGACGTCGCCGTTCGCCTGCTCGACAAAGCCGCTGACTTGACCGCGAAGATGGAGGAGGCGCCCGACCTCAGCCCCCGGGCGCCTGACGTGGAGCAGCCGGACGGCTAACCTGCGTGCGACAGAGGCCGCCCGCTGGCGGCTTCTCTCGTATCATATAAGCTCGCTAGAGTATCGACGGCGTGCCGTCCCGGCAGCTTGCCTATAGGCGCTTCCATTCTTTGACTACGATTTGATAGTCGTCTTCGTACAGGATTTTTCCTGGCTTCCTCGATCTAAGGACGCGAACGGCGATTGCGTGCTCCTGCAGAAGAGTGACGATCTCCCACATTTTTCTGATCGGCAATTTGGCGTCGTGCTTGAACCATGAAACGGCTTCGCGCCCCCATCCGCTTTTTGAAAACGGCGGGCAGGGCAGGTGCTCGTTCAGCCATTCATACGTTTCCTCAAGCCAGATTGCTTGGTGCTGCTCAAGCTTGCCGCGGTCACGTAGCAGCCGGGCTTCGGTAATTATGCCGGTGAGCCAACGATGGTCCTCACCGTCAGATCCTATGACGAAGCGAATATACATGTTGACGACAGACGGCTGTGTCTTCAGAGCGCTCTTCGAATGCGGTCGACGACGAAACTTACGGTGGCCTGAACTAACCGCACGTTAAGGAAGGTCTGGAGCGTCCGTCGATAACCCATTGCAAGCGATGACCCGTAGCAAGCGATGACCATTGCAAGCGATGGCCCAACGGTTCTTCCGCTGTAAAGGTCAGGCATTCATCATTCATAATGGGTCGTCTCCTTCCATCCTTGCCGCAAGGTACGATGGAGCCCACATCACCTCTCTTGATAGTTGCAGCAAGCCTTACTCATCCCATAAGGCGAACGTTTGCCGGGCGGGGAGCCGGCAGCTTTCGTGAGGGGAGCGCTCAGAAGCATATGAAGCGAGAAAAATCCTGCAAATCCGGTGCACCGTAACGTAAAGTCTGCCTGCGTTATCAATATGTCTCGGCCTGTCAGCCTCGCGCCGGAAATTTTTCGCTTTCTATTTTTCGGAAATTGTGATATCCAGCCGCATCCCGCCTCATCGAAGGGGCGTACGCGTCGTCACGAACGTGGAGGCGGGCTGCGATGGACGTGATCGATACCGTTGGACGAGCGGCGTCGATGCGGACGGCGAAATCGTGTGGTCCTGGCATCCCGGTGCTGATGCCAAGTTCGCGATGCTTTGACGAGCACGCGAGCGATGGGGGCAAGAGAGCCGGTCCCCAGGGAGAGCACGTATAAGCCGTAACCCAATCGCGCAGGGAGGGCCGGGACGTCTTGGCCAAACCTGTGGTTCCTGCCCCGTGCACTTCTTCACGCACGGGGGCCATGGGGGCGGCGAGCTCCCGGCCTTCCCTGCGCCCTCGATATTTGAGGGCTCTTCGTTTGGCATCACTCGGGCACGGCGTGCAGCGGGAGGGAGAGGGTGTGTCTTGATGGATGTGTGTCTCGATGGCCAGCCGGACGTTTTCAATCGCCGCTGTCATCATCCGCCACCAGGTCCAGCCTTCGGCCCGCCGGATGACAGGCTGCGGCGGATGATCCAGTCCTCTGGAAGGTCGATAATAGAACCGAAAGACCACGGCGTTCTGGGGCGCCCGGTCAAGCCGGGCGACGATACCGTATCCGAGCCATTAGGTCACGTGTTCTGTCCCTTATTCGGCGTTGCGGGACTGTGGCCTTCTCGGCTAAAACTGCGTAGGGCATGCGCCGGCAACCGGATGACGTCAACCAGCCGTCAATGGTTTTGCCGCAGGGTTCGCGTGTCCTTTGAAGGGTCTGGCAATGCTGATTCGCAGCGCAACGACAAAAGCCTTCGCCGGTGCGGCCGCCGCCCGGACGATCGCTGCTGCGCCGCTGCCCACCCTCGTTCCGAGCCTTGCTCTGAGCCTTGGGCTTCTGCTTCTTAGCTGCCCCTGAGGGCCGGCTGGGCGGGATTCGCCTGGGCACTCAGGGGTTGCGCAAGATCGACCAGACCCTTCAGCGCCCTTGAGACGGCGCGCACCACCCAAGAGGAATTTTCAGAGATGACTACCGCACCGAAGTCCGAGAAGGACCGCGTCATCATTTTCGACACCACCCTGCGCGACGGCGAGCAGTGCCCCGGCGCCACCATGACCTTCGAGGAAAAGCTCGAGGTCGCCGAGATGCTGGACGACATGGGCGTCGACGTCATCGAGGCGGGTTTCCCGATCACCTCCGAAGGCGACTTCCAGGCGGTCAGCGAGATCGCCCGCCGCTCCAAGAACTCCGTCATCGCCGGCCTGTCGCGGGCGCATCCGGCCGACATCGACCGCTGCGCCGAGGCGGTGAAATTCGCCAAGCGCGGCCGCGTCCATACCGTGATCGCGACTTCGCCGCTGCATATGCGCGTGAAATTGAACAAGACCCCGGAGCAGGTGATCGAGACCTCGGTCGCCATGGTGGCGCGCGCCCGCAACCAGATCGACGACGTCGAATGGTCGGCCGAGGATGGCACCCGCAGCGAGATGGACTTCCTGTGCCGGATCGTCGAAGCCGTCATCAAGGCCGGCGCTACCACGGTGAACATTCCCGACACCGTCGGCTACACGGTACCGGAGGAATACACGCAGTTCATGCGCACCTTGATCGAGCGCGTGCCGAACTCCGACAAGGCGGTGTTCTCAGTGCACTGCCATAACGATCTCGGTATGGCGGTCGCCAATTCGCTGGCCGGCATCGCCGGGGGCGCGCGGCAGGTCGAATGCACCATCAACGGCATCGGCGAACGCGCCGGCAACGCTGCGCTGGAAGAGATCGTGATGGCGATCAATGTGCGGAACGACAAGTTTCCGTACTGGAACAAGATCGACACCACTCGCCTGACCGCGGCCTCGAAGCTGGTATCGGCCGCGACCTCGTTCCCGGTGCAGTACAACAAGGCGATCGTCGGCCGCAATGCGTTCGCGCATGAGAGCGGCATCCATCAGGACGGCGTGCTGAAGGACGCCTCGACCTACGAGATCATGCGGCCCGAGATGGTCGGGTTGAAGCAGTCGTCGCTGGTGCTGGGCAAGCATTCCGGCCGCCATGCCTTCGTCCACAAGCTGGAGGAGATGGGCTACAAGCTCGGCCCGAACCAGCTGGAAGATGCGTTCACGCGGATGAAGGCGCTGGCCGACCGCAAGAAGGACATCTACGACGAGGATATCGAGGCGCTGCTCGACGAGCGCATCGCCGCTGCGCATGACCGCATCAAGCTGGCCTCGCTGACGGTGATCGCCGGCACCCATGGGCCGCAGCGCGCCACCATGAAGCTCGATGTCGATGGTCAGATGAAGATCGAGGAGGCCGAGGGCAACGGGCCGGTCGATGCGGTGTTCAACTGCATCAAGGCCCTGGTGCCGCATGAGGCCAAGCTCGAATTGTATCAGGTGCACGCGGTGACCGAAGGCACCGATGCGCAGGCAGAGGTGTCGGTGCGGCTGTCGCAGGATGGCCGCTCCATGACGGCGCGCGCCGCCGATCCGGATACGCTGGTCGCCTCGGCGAAAGCCTATCTCGGTGCCCTGAACAAGATCGTCATGAAGCGCCAGCGCGACGTGCCGGTAACGGCCACCGCGAACACCGCGGTCGCGAGCTGACGGGCTTCAGCCCGTCGTTCCGGGGCGGTCCGTCAGGACCGAACCCGGAAATCCCGAAGTGGTGAGCGTAAAACAACTTGAGAGTCCGGGTTCGCTCGCGGTGCGAGCGCCCCGGAATGATCATAATGCACCGCAGCACGGGATTTCAGCCTCTGCGGCTAACGGTCAATTCCATTCCCTGCGACAACTCGGTATTGATGCCCTGGCATACAAGTCGGGCGCCGCATCGTACGGCTCCCGAAACGTCGGGAGGATCAATTGCATAAGACAGAATTGCTCAGGCCCTCACATGGCCTGACCAGGCGCAATCTGATGGTCGGTGCAGCCTCGCTTGCTGCGGGCGCGGCGATCCGGCCGGCCAAGGCCGCCGACAATCCGATCGTGATCAAGTTCAGCCACGTGGTGGCGTCCGACACGCCGAAGGGCAAGGCGGCCGACAAGTTCAAGGAGCTCGCCGAGAAGTACAGCGACGGCAAGGTCAAGGTCGAAGTCTATCCGAACTCGACGCTCTACAAGGACAAGGAAGAGCTGGAGGCGCTGCAGCTCGGCGCGGTGCAGATGCTGGCGCCGTCGAACTCCAAGTTCGGTCCGATCGGGATCAAGGAATTCGAGGTGTTCGACCTGCCTTACATCCTGCCTGACCTGAAGACCTTGCGGAAGGTGACCGATGGCGAGCTCGGCGGCAAGCTGCTCAAGCTGCTCGACAAGAAGGGCATGAGCGGGCTCGCTTATTGGGACAACGGCTTCAAGCAGATGACCGCCAACAAAAAGCTCATCCAGCCTGCCGACTACAAGGGGCTGAAATTCCGCATCCAGTCCTCCAAGGTGCTTGAGGCGCAGTTCCGCGCGCTCGGCGCGATCCCGCAGGTGATGGCTTTCTCGGACGTGTACCAGGCGCTGCAGACCGGCGTCGTCGACGGCCAGGAGAACACCTGGTCCAACATCTATACGCAGAAGATGCACGAGGTGCAGAAATACGCCACCGTCACCAACCATGGCTATATCGGCTACGTGGTGGTCGTGAACAAGAAGTTCTGGGACGGCATGCCCGCCGATATCCGCGCCGCCTGCGAGAAGGCGATGAAGGAGGCGACGGAGTACGGCAACGGTCAGTCGGCGAAGGAGAACGAGGACGCGCTGGAGGAGATCAAGAAGGCGGGCAAGACCGAGATCGTCACGCTGACGCCGGAGCAGGACGAGGCGATGCGCAAGGCGATGATGCCGGTCTACAAGGAGGTTGCCGGCCGGGTCGGCCAGCCCCTGATCGACGAATTCCTCAAGGAGACCGGCCGCAGCCCGATGAACGGGTAAATCCGAAATAGGCCGAGGCTTCCGCGGCCGGTGGGCCGCGGAAAGGGCGCTTGACCTGATGGTGATGGCGGCCGTCCGGTCGCTGTGGGGACCTACATGCTGCTACGTATTCTCGACCGGCTCGAGGAGATCATCATTGCGAGCCTGATGGGCGCGGCGACGCTGATCACCTTCGTCGCCGTGGCGCATCGCTTCCTGGTCGATGTGCCCTTGCTCTATCCCTATCTGTTCCAGATCAATCTCGCCTGGTCGCAGGAACTGTGCATCTACATGTTCATCTGGATGGCGAAATTCGGCGCCGCCTACGGCGTGCGCACCGGCATCCATGTCGGCGTCGACGTGCTGATCAACCGGCTCAATGACCGCTGGCGCAAATGGGTGATCCTGTTCGGCCTGTTCGGCGGCGTGGTGTTCACGGCCATCGTCGGCACCATGGGCGCCAAGTTCGTCTATGAGCTGATGTCGACCGACCAGACCTCGCCCGATCTCGAGATCCCGAGCTGGATCGTCTATGCCTGCATTCCGCTCGGCTCCTATCTGATGTGCTTCCGCTTCATCCAGGTGATGTGGGCCTATTTCTGGACCGGCAGCCTGCCGCATCACGATGCCTCGCATGTCGAGGGCGTCGAGGTCAGCTCCAAGGCGCCGATCGCGCTCGGAGAAGCGTGATGAGTGCGGCGCTGATCTTCGGACTGCTGTTTGCCCTGATGCTGACGGGCATGCCGATCTCGATCTCGCTCGGCCTCACCGTGCTCGCCTTCCTGTTCACGATGACGGAAGTGCCGATCGAGAGCGTCGGCCTGAAGCTGTTTTCCGGCCTCGACAATTTCGGCATCATGGCGATCCCGTTCTTCATCCTGGCCGGCACCTTCCTCACCCGCGGCGGCGTCGCCCGGCGGATGATCGCGTTCACGACCTCGCTGGTCGGTCATCTGCCCGGCGGCCTGGGCCTCGCCGGCGTTGCGGCCTGCGCGATGTTCGCTGCGATCTCCGGCTCCAGCGTCGCCACCGTGGTCGCGATCGGCTCGATCATGATGCCCGCGATGGTGGAATACGGCTATCCGCGCAGGTTCGGCGTCGGCGTGATCTCGACATCAGGTGCGCTCGGCATCCTGGTGCCGCCCTCGATCATCCTGGTGCTGTACGGCGTCTCCACCAACACCTCAATCGGCGCGCTGTTCATGGCCGGCATCGTGCCGGGCGTCCTGCTCGCGCTGATGCTGGCCGCGGTGACCTGGTTCGTCGCCTGGCGCAACGACTATCCAAGGATGAAGCGGGCGACGCTCGGCCAGCAGTTCAAGGCATTCCGCGAGAGCCTGTGGGGCCTCCTGCTGATCGGCATCGTGCTCGGCGGCATTTATGGTGGCATCTTCACGCCGACGGAAGCCGCAGCGGTTGCCGCGGTCTACGCCTTCATCATCACGGTGTTCGTCTACAAGGAGCTCAGACTCGTCGAAGTCCCGAAGGTGCTGCTGCAGGCCGCGAGCATGAGCTCGATGCTGCTCTACATCATCACCAACGCGGTGCTGTTCTCGTTCCTGATGACGCACGAGCAGATCCCGCAGGCGATGGCCGCCTGGATCGTCGACAAGCACTTCTCGATCTGGATGTTCCTGCTGGTCGTCAATATCATCCTGCTGCTCGCCGGCAACGTGATGGACCCGTCCTCGATCCTGTTGATCATGGCGCCGATCCTGTTTCCGTTGGCGACCAAGCTTGGCGTGCATCCGGTACATCTCGGCGTGCTGATGATCGTCAATACCGAGGTCGGGCTTTGTCATCCGCCGGTGGGGCTCAATCTGTACATCGCCTCCAGCATCGCCAAAATGGGGATCAGCGAGATCACCGTCGCGGTGCTGCCCTGGCTGTGCGCGATGCTGGTGTTTCTCGGCTTGATTACTTACGTGCCGGAGATCTCGCTCTGGCTGCCAAGGCTGCTCGGCATGATCTGATGGCGGTGCAATGATCTGAAACAAATTTGCGCCGCAACGCGGGAAATATTTCCTCGCAATGGAGACATGTCTGTCCAAACTGTAATTTGATTGCGGCATGCCGCGCGCTCATGCTGGCGCCAACTTTCCCCATGGAGGTTCGCATGAGAAGGTTCACCGTCGCCGCCATTGCGGTTCTCGCCATCGCCGGATCGACCGCGGTCTACGCGCAGCGCACGTGGTTGTCGGACCATATGCACCATATGCGAATGAACCCCGAGGACCGCGCGGCGTTCGCGGATGCCAAGATCGCGGCCGTTCATGCCGGGCTGAAGCTCAACGCCGATCAGGAGAAGCTGTGGCCGCCGGTCGAGAGCGCGGTGCGCGACCTGGTCAAGATCCGCCTCGACCGGGCAAATGCGCGCATGCAGGTGCCCGCTGATCCGCAGTCGCCGCAGAGCGTCGACGATCCGGTGACGCGGCTGCGCGAACGCGCCGACACGATGGCCGCGACGGCCGCAGCGATGAAGAAGATCGCCGACGCCGCCGACCCGCTCTACAAGACGCTGGACGATGGCCAGAAGCGCCGGCTGGCGGTGCTCACCCATCACGACGGCCGTTTTTTTGGCCCGGCCGGCTGGCGCCACCGCTGGATGGAGCGCGGCGAGGGCGATTCCGACATGCCGCATTTTGGCGGCCACCGGTTTGGCTCGGATCGCATGGACGAGGAGGGGTCCGGACGGCTCTGACGCCGGCATCGCCGGTCGGTTAAGGATCATTGGGGAAAACCGCCGGCAGCGGCGGTTTTTCCGCATCTGAGGATGCGAAAAAACCCTTTCTCTTGCTGGACATCCGGGAAACGCTTTGCTAAACGACCGGCTCTTGCGAAGGCTTTCCCGGATGCAAGTTCCGGGCGCATAGCTCAGTTGGTAGAGCAGCTGACTCTTAATCAGCGGGTCCTAGGTTCGAGCCCTAGTGCGCCCACCAAAGGAAAATTTTCATTTTCCAGGACCTTCGCGGAGGGCCGCCGAGAACCATGGGTCTCGTGCGGCGTTTTAGTGTGGGCGGCGGGCGAGTGGTTTGACCCCCGGTCCCGAACCACCGTGTACCGTCGGTTGCGATCCGTTCCGAATGCTGCAGCTCGATTGTTCGCTATGAGCAAGAAAGATTGCATCGACCGCGTCTGGGACATTATCGAAAAGGTCGGCGTGTGCATGCTGACGACGCAGTTCGTCGGGGGACTGCGTGCGCGCCCGCTTGAAGCCAGACCCGACCGCGACGCCGGCGTGATTTTCTTCGTGACCGACATCCACAGTCCCAAGGAGGACGAAATCGAGGCCGCGCCCGATGTCGGTCTCGTCTTCATAGATTCAGGCAGTAAAGCCTACCTCTCCATTACCGGTCGCGCCTCAGTCATGCGCGATGCTGACAAGATCGGGGCGGTGTGGCGCAAGACCGACGAGGTGTGGTGGCCGGGCGGCCCGAATGATCCAGACGTATCTTTGTTACGGATTGAGCCTTTCACAGCCGAATTGTGGGATGGACCGGCGAGTGCCGTCGTTACGGCATTCGAGTTCGCCAAGGCGAGGTTCACTGGTGACGAACCGAAGCTCGGCGAAAATCGCAAGGTGACAGTCAAGATGTGAGTGCGCCACGATCTGCCGTCCGCTTTCGCCAGTGCAGTCCCATTTTGTATCGCAACACCCACGACGTATGATGCACGCTATTCTGCTGGGAAGCTCTACGCCGCCGGATCTCCCCTTTTCATCGCACTTCGAGTTCTCTTGTTCAGCCTTGCGCTCGATGGCCCCGCGGCCGCCTTCGCGGCGGAACCATGCGTTGACCAAACGGCTGGCTGGTATCCTTCGCAGTTGCCCGGCTCTTGCTTTGAAGTATGATGGATTCACGTAAACATCATACTGGGTGACGGCGTGGACTGGTCAGGTCGTGTCGCGAGGCAACCATTCGAGCCCGGCTCGATCGTCCTGTTCGGCGGTCTCATCGTCGCCAATGTCGTCGCGTGGGCCTGGGCCTTCGCGCTGTTTGCAGACCGGCCTGCGGCTATGGCAACCGCGCTGCTTGCCTGGGTGTTCGGACTGCGCCATGCCGTCGATGCCGATCACATCGCCGCCATCGACAACGTCGTGCGCAAGCTGATGCATGCGGGCGATGCACCCAAGAGCGCTGGTCTCTATTTCGCGCTCGGCCATTCCACCGTTGTCGTGGTCGCGACCATGCTGCTGGCGCTGGGTGTCCTCAGCCTTGGCGGCGACAGCCTGCTCAGGGAGATCGGCGGCCTGATCGGCACCTCGGTCTCGGCGCTGTTTCTGCTGGCGATCGCGATCCTCAACCTCGTCATCTTCGCCGGCCTCTGGCGGACGTTTCGCGCGGCCCGCGAGCGTAGGGTCCATGATGCCGCGCAACTCGATGCGCTCCTCGCCAGCCGCGGCCTTCTGGCGCGACTGCTCGGCCCGATGTTCCGCCTCGTGACAAAGCCCTGGCACATGTATCCGCTCGGGCTCTTGTTCGGGCTCGGCTTTGATACCGCGACCGAGATCGGTTTGCTCGGCATCTCTGCCACCGAAGCTGCGCGCGGTGTTTCTTTCGCCCAGGTGCTGGTTTTCCCCGCTTTGTTCGCGGCCGGCATGGCGCTGGTCGACACCGCCGACTCCGCGCTGATGGTCAGCGCCTACCGCTGGGCCTTCGTCGACCCCCACCGCAAGCTCTGGTACAACCTGACCATCACCGGCGCTTCCGTCGCGGCCGCGCTGTTCATCGGCGGCATCGAGGCACTGGGGCTCGTCAGTGATCGTCTCGGCCTGTCGGGCGGACTCTGGGCCCTGGTCGAGGGCCTCAACGAGTCGCTCGCCAATCTCGGCTTCGCCGTGATCGCGTTGTTCGCGATCGCCTGGCTCGTCTCGATCGTGCTCTATCGCCGCGTGTTTGCGAATGACAAACGTCGTGCTGCGCCCGAACCGCTGAAATGCGCCGATGCGACCGAGGCGGCGTGAGGGCGTTCCAACCCGGCCAACGATGCAGGCTCGCGATAATCATCTGCTGACCGAACTGACTGCGCTTGCTGCCGCACTCGAGCGTGGCGCCGCCGGCAACCTCTTCCGGTTCGGAGTGTTCCGAGTGCAGCGCAGCCCGCGGTGGTCAGTATGATGTTTTCACATTGATTTCATACTGGCGTCACCCTAGCATTCTTTAAGCACCGGCGCAGGGGCAATGAAGCCGGCTTCTCGCATCTCTTTGCGTTTAGGTGCCGGACTTGCGTGGAATGGCGTGGGGCAGGTCTGGGAATGCGGGTGCGGGGAGTTGGCGCGGGCGTGCTGGCGCTATCGGTTCAGGCTGCAAGTGCCTGGGCGCAGGCGCCGGCGGAGACGGGCAACGCGATGGCGGCGGCCGTCCCGATTCAACTGCCGGCCGTGAATGTCGAGGCCCCGAAGCGATCGATACGACCGGAGCGCGAGGCGAAGCACGTGCCGCGGCGCTCGCGATCGGCGGCAACGCGCAACGCGCCGATCTCACCGACGACAATGCGGGCTTCGGATACGCCGTCCGACGCGCCAGCGGTCGCGTCCGGCGCTGCTACTCCGCCGAGCATGGCAAGCGAGATGCGCATCAGCGGCGAAGCCATCAATGCACGTCCGGTGACGCGTCCCGGCGAGGTGTTGGAGGTGGTCCCGGGCCTGATCGTCACCCAACATTCGGGCGAGGGCAAAGCCAACCAGTATTTCCTGCGCGGCTACAATCTCGATCACGGCACCGATCTTGCCATTTCGGTCGACGACGTGCCGGTCAACATGCGCACGCATGCCCATGGCCAGGGCTATGCCGATTTGAACTGGCTGATGCCGGAGACGATCGGCGGTGTCGATGTGCGCAAGGGACCGTACTTCGCCGATGAGGGCGATTTCGCTTCCGTCGGCAGCGTGCATATCGGCCTGATCGACAGCGTGCCAAAGGCGATCGCGCAGCTCACGGCCGGCAGCTTCGGCTATCGCCGCTTCTTCGGCATGGACTCCGCCAGGGTCGGCGACGGCAATCTCCTCATCGCTGCCGAGACCGCGCATTATGACGGGCCGTGGACCACGCCCGATGACATGCAGAAGCGCAGCGCGCTGCTGCGCTACTCACAGGGGACTGCGACCGACGGCTTTTCCGTCACCGGCATGGCCTATGCGAACCGCTGGACATCCACCGACCAGGTGCCGGAGCGCGCGATCAACTCCGGCCTGCTCGGCCGGTACGATTCGCTCGATCCCACCGATGGCGGCAAGACCAACCGCTTCGCGCTATCGGGCCGCATTGCCGGCACGGACGATGCCGGCGCGTGGAAGGCCAACGCTTACGTCCTGAAGAGCCAGCTCGACCTGTTCAACAATTTCACCTACGTCCTCAACGATCCCGTGCTTGGCGACCAGTTCCATCAGCACGATGATCGGCTGATGGCTGGCGCGAACGCCTCGCGCACGCTCGACGGCAGCTTTGCAAACCGGCCGATGCAGACGACGTTCGGTGTCCAGACCCGCTACGACGACATCGCGCTGGCGCTGAGCAACACCTATCAGCGGACCCTGCTCTCGGATATCGATAGCAGCAAGATCGGCAACGTGCGCAGCGACAAGGTGGGCGAGGGCAGCGTCGGCGTCTACGTCGAGAATACGGTCAAGTGGACTGACTGGCTGCGCACCACGGTCGGCTGGCGCGGCGACTACTATCGGGCGCACGTCTATTCGCTGTTCGACGGCAACAATTCCGGCGATGTCAGCGCCGGGATCGGCAGCCCGAAATTCCGCATGGTGCTGGGCCCGTTCGACAAGACCGAGTTCTTCCTGGGCGCCGGCTATGGCATGCACAGCAACGACGCCCGCGGCGCCACCACGACCGATGATCCGAACAATCCGGGCAACAGGCTCGATTCGTCGCCGCTGCTGGTCCGCACCAAGGGCGCGGAAGTTGGCGTGCGCACACGGACAATTCCGGGGCTCGACTCCTCGCTCAGCTTCTTCATGCTCAACCAGGATTCCGAGATCCTGTTCTCGGGCGATGCCGGCGACACCGAGACCAGCCGGCCGAGCCGCCGCTACGGCTTCGAGCTGACCAACCACTATCGTCCCGCGCCCTGGATCGACCTTGATGCCGATCTGGCGATGACGCATGCGCGCTTCACGGGCTTCGACAGCGACCAGGCGGCGGCCTACGCCTCGCTCGCCGGTTACCCGCAAGCGCAGCTCGGCAATGCGCCGGGCAACTACATCCCCAACGCACCGGCGTTGATCGCCTCGGCCGGACTCACGCTCGGCGACAGGACCGGATGGTTTGGCGGCCTGCGCTGGCGCTATCTGGGGTCGACGCCGCTCACGGAAGACAACTACTTTCGTTCGAGCGCGACCAGCATCGTCAACGGCCGCATCGGCTTCCGCGATGCCAATGGCTGGCGTATCCAGCTCGATGTGCTCAATCTGTTCAACACCAAGGCGAACCAGATCGCCTATGGCTATGGCTCGCTGCTCAAGACCGATAGCCTGTACAAGCTCTGCTATCCAACGCAGATCGCGCCGGCAGCCGTATGCCAGACCGGTGTCATGGATACCGTGCTGCATCCGGTCGAGCCGCTGACGCTCAGAGTGACCATCGCCGGCAGCTTCTGAATTGGTAACACCATGCCTGCCGCGATCTGGCGACCGCAAGGCTCAGGTCGCAAAGGACAAGCCCAGCATCATCAGCCCGATCGCGGCCACCCAGCCGCCCAGCGAGCGGATCGCGATGCTGCGCCAGCCCGTCATCGAGTCCGGCTGCATGAAGGCGACCGCGAGGGCCATCACCAGCGTGATCATCACATAGCCGACGCAAGCGAGCCCGGCCGCGAACAGCAGGCGGTCACTCTGAGGTGCAAGATCGGCAGCATTCACCGCGCCGCGCAGCAGAGCAACCGAGAAAGCGATCATACACAACCCGGCAAGCGGGATGCGCGGCGCTGCTGCGAGTAACAGCCCCAATACCAGGATCAGGCTTGCGTTAAGGACCGGGCCAATCGTCGCTGTGCCAAGCCAGTGAACGGCGGTCATGCCCGCCAAAAGCCCGAGCGGGAAGATGAGCACCAGCCAGCGCCCTATTGCGGCGCCGAGCGAGCCGGCCAGCACGCCCAAGGCCGTCCAAAGAATGAGGTCCTGCAGGTCGGTGAGTGGATGCAGCGCGCCGGCGTAGAAATCGCCAAGGCGGATGGATACGATGTGCGCCTGTGCAGGAGCCGCATGCAGCAGCAGAAGAAGAGGTGCAATCGCGACCCGAAGGGCCCGCTTCGTCATGCAAGGGCTCCAAGGCTCTGGGCGAGGAAATAGCCGCCAAGAACCGCAATCACCACGCCGAAGCCTTGGATCAGGCGCTCGCCAATCGGCCATTGCGTCAGGGTTCCGAGCACGATGCCGCAGAGGTGGAGCAGGCCGGTCGCGACCACAAAGCCCACGCCATAAGAGAGTGGATTGGCCGAACTCGGAAGCTCGACGCCGTGCGCGTGACCGTGAAAGATCGCAAACACGGTGACCACGGCTGCAGCCGCGACGAACGGCGGGCGCAGGCGCATGGCGACGGCGGCACCGAGCACCAAGGCCGACAGTGCGATGGCCACCTCCGGCACAGGAAGCGGTATCTTCAGCACGCCGAGAACGGCACCGACAGCCATCACCAGTGGGAAGGTGATCGGGAGCACCCAGATGGCCGGCGCGCCGAGTTGTGCGCCCCAGATGCCCACCGCCACCATTGCGATCAAGTGATCGATGCCGGTGAGTGGATGGAGCAGGCCTTGAGCGAGGCCGCCGCCGAGCCCGGCCTGCTCATGGGCAAAAGCCGGATGGCTGCATGCGGCAAGGACGAGCAGCGCCGAGCTCACAAGACGAATGGACATTGTTTGCGGCTGTCTCTTCATGGAATCGCCAGAACACGTACCAACCGGCCGAGAAACCAGAACATCGAGACCGAACCGATCGCATAGGCCGGCAGCTGGTCTCCCCAGCGCGGGAGCGCTGCGCCCAGCTGCCGATGCGCCCAGATCAGCGCAAGAACCAGAAGCACGAAGGCGATCTGCCCAATCTCGACGCCGACGTTGAAGAACAGCAGGGCAGCAGGGAGCAACCTGCGCTCCAGCCCGAGCCCCGCGAGCGCGCCCGCGAATCCGATCCCGTGCACGAGGCCGAAGGAGAGAGCGACGGCCCAGGGATGGCGCGCGGTCAGTCCGGTCTCGCCGCGCTGCTGCTTGACGATCTCCACTCCGACAAAGACGATGCTGAGAGCGATGCACGCGTTGAGCGGGGCTTCGGGCACGCCGATCAGGCCGAATGCAGCCGCCGCAAGCGAGGCTGAGTGCCCGATTGTGAAGGCGGTGATCGTCTTCGCCAGCCGCCAGCCACCATGCACGATCCAGATCAGGCCGAGCACGAACAGGAGATGGTCCGCGCCAAGCAGGATGTGGTCGATCCCGAGATTCACATAGGTCTTAGCGAGCTCGAGCCAGGTATCGAGCGTGGGCGCATCGCTGCCAAGCAGCGACACCACCGGGTTTGCAGCCGAGATCGTGTAGCTGCGCGGCTCGCCCTTGAGCGGGATGATCTTGATCAGGGCAGCCGACATGTCGGCGCCGAGATTGCCGATGGTGATCTGGCCGACCAGCCCCTTGTCGCCGCAGTTCAGCTCCGGCAGCCGCAGGTAGCAATGCGGCGGGACCTTCAAGTCGACGTGCTCGGCGCCGATCGTCGGCTCCATAGTCCAGTGGCCGATGAAGACCCCACGCCGCATCTCGCGGAACTCGAGCACGCCGAGCGAGGCTTCGTGGGCAGCCACCATGCGTGGCAACACAATCGCGAGAACCAGCAGCGCGAGACTGAGCAGGCGAAGCATGGTCAAGGCTCGTAGCGGATCTTGTAGCTCGCCTTGAGGCGGTTCACGGCCTCCCAGGCCTGGCGACGGGTCTCGTCGGTGTGCCACATCTTCTCGGCATCGTCGCGGACATCTTCGAGCTTTGCCGGCACGCCCGGCGTGCGGGAATCGAGCCGCACGACGTGCCAGCCATCCTTGGACTGGAGCAGGTGCCACTCGCCCTGCGGCATGGCCAGCAATCCGTCGCGGAAGCCGTCGCCGAACGCGGCGGCCAGGCTGTCCACCGGGCGGCCGAGAATGGCCCGCGTCTGCTCGCGCAGATCCTCGGACTCGCGCTGGGCACTGATATCTGCGAGCTGGCCTTCGGCGCTGGCGCGATCTGTCGCAGGCGTCAGGTAGAAGCCGACGCGCTCTGGGGTATCGAAGCGGGCGTGGTTTTCGGCGAACCAGGCCCGCAGCTGCTCGTCGGTCGGCGGGGGGACATGGACCTGGTCGAAAATCAATAGCTGCAGCTTGAAGGCGACGCGATCGCGGATCATCTCGTCGCCGCGATCGACGCCAAGCGCCTTGCCTTCGCGATAGAGGATCTCGCTCGCGATCCAGGCGTCGGCCATCTTCTGCAAGTCGGCCTCGGACGGTACGCGCTCCTTGTCCTCGTCGAAATTGTCGATGAACGACTGGCGCAGTGCCTTGGTGACCGTAATCACCTTCTCATCCTTCGCCGGCGGGTGCAGCAGCGCATCGGCTGCGAAGATCGTGGCGCCCAGCACCGCGAAGTGGAGAAGGGGCTCGCGCAGCAGAGAGCGCAGCATCGATGCGACAGATTGTCCTATCGAGGCGCCGCTATTGTATCGATTGTCCGTCAGCTCCTCGGAAGGACCAATGGCAGCAATTGGCTGTATCGTATTCGAAATCACCGGCGCTGACATGTTCGTGCTGCGAGCTCACAGATAGCGGCGGCGCGTATATGCAACGGGCCGCCAGCCCATGTCATCCGCAAATCCGTCATGTCACAAAAATTTCGCATGGACTCTACCGCATGCTCGTTCGCCGTACGCCGCGTGCGGGAAAATTTGTGAGCTAAACAAAACCTTCAACAAACTGTCTCCGAGTTTTGGTTGGTTCGCGGGCGCAAATAACCGGCGTATCGCGCATATGGCGATGATTTCGTTTTGCACTCGTAATAATTCGCATGGGGGCAACCACGTGGTTCGATCAACCAAGACTATTCTTCTGACTGCAGCATCGGTCTCGCTTGCGCTGTCGCAGGCCGCCGAGGCAAACGAGCAGTTCGGCCAGAAGACGAGGGGAAATCCTTACGTCGCCGGCGACATGCATAATCACAATACCTGCACCGACGGCTCGGTGGCGGCGGGCTATTCGATCGATCGTGCGGTCGGCAAGGGCACTGCGGCCGCGGGCGGCACCAATTTCGATCTCGACTGGTTCACGCTCGGCAACCACGGCGGCTCCGGCAACCGAGACTGCCGCTTCAGCGACACCAGCGCGAACATTCCGGGTGACACCACCACCACCTGGAGCAAGACGCTCGGCAAGACCATCGACGGCATCACGATCAGCAGCCTGAAGGGCACGCCGAACGGTACCGGTGACAGCGCCGCGATGTGGCGCTGGCAGTCGATCAAGGAAATCGAATATCCTGTTATCGTCAACCGCACCTCGATGTACAACAAGGTGCTTGTGGAAGGGCTGGAGTGGATCGTCCCCGGCCATGAGCACACCGACGTCGCCGTCATCGCGGGCCAGAATCCGCGCGGCTACGGCAATGCCGACAAGATGGCGGAGTTCGAATTCCGCTTCGACCGCGCCGATACCGACGCGATCGGCCCGCTCGATGCCAAGAACAACCAGGTCTGGACTGGCAAGGACAACGTCAACAACAGCGGCACTGCCGGCCACGGCAAGTCGGTTGCAGGCATTCAGTGGCTGCAGGCGAACTACCCGCTGACCTCCTACGCCGTTCCGACCCATACCGAGCGGCAGGGCCCGTTCAATCCGTCCAGCTCCGCCGGCTATAACATCGAGCATTTCCGCGACTTCAACAATGCCGGCCCGACGGTCGCTTTCGGCATCGAATCGCCCGGCCACATGGCGCAGGGCGGCACGTCAGGCGGCTCCGGATCCTATGGCAGCGGTGCCGTTGGCGGCGGCACCTACGGCATGGCCGGCATCTATACCGCGAAGGTCGGTGGTCTGTGGGACGGCCTGCTCGGTGAAGGCCGCAACATGTTCGTGTATGTGAGCTCCGACTGGCACAACCGTGGCGCCTTCGGTGCACGCGACGCCGCGACCACCTCGGACTTCATCCCCGGCGAATACACCAAGCTCTACGTGCCGAATGCCGATCATTTCCGTGCGCAGTCGATCATCGATGGCATGCGTTCGGGCAACTCCTACTCGGTCAACGCCGACATCATCGGGCCCGATCTGATGTTCCGTGCCAAGGGCGAGTGGGACTTCGACTGGAAGACCATGGGCGAGACGCTGGTTGTTCACCCCGGCGAGAAGATCGTGCTCGAGATGCAGATGACCATCCCGGCCAAGAACAACAGCCCGTACAGCTTCAACAACCCGTTGTTGGCGCAGGTCGGCATCAAACAGCCGCTGAACAAGCCCTCGCTCGACCACGTCGATCTGATTACCGGCGACATCACCGGTCCGATCGCGCCGGGCGCGCCAGGCTATGCGGTCGCCAATGCCGCCGGTACCGCCGGTGCTGCGATCGTCTACAATCCCTCGGCCAAGATCGCCAAGCAGATCAGCGCGACGAAGATGCAGAGCGAGAAGCTCAGGGATGGTTCGACGCGCCTCCGCTTCACCACGACCTTCACCGCGAGCAAGACGCCGTTCTACATCCGTGCCCGCGGCACCAACATTCCGGTCGCGACGCCGAATGTCACCGACAGCGCCGGCAATCCGCTGCTCGACGTCAATAACGCCAGCGTCAACTGCACGGACGCCGCCTGTCCGGCCCATCTGGCGACGGTGAACGGTGTCAAGAAGGTCACCTACGACGTTCAGGCTTATTCGAACGTCTGGTTCTACGGCAATCCGATCTTCGTCCGGCCGTTTACCGCTCCCGAGCTTCTGGTCGAGAAGAACGCCCATCTCGCGCGCAAGCTCGCCTTCGAGCATCATCACTGGGACGGCTGGGATCATTGGGGTTATTGGGGCCATTGGGGTCAGTGGGCCTGGAATCGCTGAGATCTGAGAACTGGTCCGGCGGCTGACCGCCGTCGGACCGTGATCGCTGCGAGCGCCGGTCCGCACTGGACCGGCGCTCACGACTTTGGAGGGTGCGGTCTTGCCTCGACGCCATCATCTCGTCTCATGGTCGGCGGTGCTGGTTTGCGCGCAGGCCGTTCTCGGCTGCACGAGCGCCGCGGCGGAAGAGCCGACCCGGGAGGCCTGCACGGCCGCTGTCGAACAGGCGCAGAGCATCGCTTCAGCGCTGCCCGCCGACGATGCGTCGCGTTATTTTGCCGAACGCGATCTGCATCAGGCGCTGGTGGAGGCTGGCAATGGCGAGTTCGACGACTGCCTCGAAGCCGTCGCGCGCGCCACCGATGAGTTGCGCGAGCGCCGCCATCAGCTCAAGCCGGGCGAACGTCTCAACGTGCTGCGTCCGGACGAGGTGCCGCCCCGCTGACAGCGAGGCTATCGCACATGGCTGGTTGCGTTCGGGGCCTCATGGTTCGAGACGCGTCGCAAGCGCGACGCTCCTCACCATGAGGATTTAGGACCTCTCCGCGGAAACAGCCCTCATCCTGAGGAGGCCGCGGCAGGCGGCCGTCTCGAAGGATAGCGAACAATAGCTGCCCACCCCGCCTCCTTCGCCCTATGCGATTGCCCTGCCGCCAGGAGGGGGCCGCTTACGCTGCCTTGTCATTGTCGTGTCATGCTCCTGCGCGCATGGTCCGACAATGTCGATAGTTGCTGCGGGCTTTCAAGACATGGACCAGATCGAGCCGCTTTTCCCGATTCCGCTCATGCGCTCGCCGGGGCTGCTCAGTCCCGAGCTCAAGGACGCAGCGGTCGCCGCCATTCGCAGTTCGAAGATCGAAAACAACCTGCGCTCCGGTCAGCTGTTTCACACGGAAGTGGCCGATCCGCGCAATAACAACCTGTTCCAGGCCATCGCCGAGCTCGCAGGCCCAAAGCTTGTCGATTTCGGCGAGTTGCTGTTCGGCGAGAAGCTGCGCTGGACGGTCAAGGAGATGTGGACCAACATGCTGGAGACGGGCGGCAACCAGACCCTGCATGCGCACGCCAACAGCTTCATCTCCGGCATCTTCTATCTGACACCGTCACATCCGGCGAGCCACACCGTGTTCGTGCGGCCGCCAGGCGGCTATGACTTCTCGTTCCGGCATCACACGCGCAGTGCCGCGATCGGCCCCTACAATGCCGGCAAGTACATGCTGCCCGAGGCCGAGCCAGGCGATCTCGTGTTGTTTCCAAGCTATCTGTATCACGAGGTCCCGCGCAATCAGGGCGAACAGCGGATCACGATCGCCTTCAATGCAATTCCCGATCACCTGGATTGCTGGGGCTATCGCGTCACCTTCACGCCGTGAGCTCTTTCAGTCGGCGAATTCGTGTGCGAGCAGATCGCGCGCCTCGGCGCGCGATGGCGCCGCCGCGTCGATGGCGGACAGCAGGCGTTGCGCCGCGGCACGATCGGAGCCGCGCAGCGATCGCGCCATGCTCATCAGCGGCGCATAAGCCGGCTCGAACTCCGCACTGAGACGAAGCGCATCGAGCAGCCCCGGAGCGGCCGCCGCGATCAGGGCCGGCCCGCGCGGGTCGCCGGTCAAGGCGGCGCCGGCCTCGATGAAGCGGTTGCGGGCCCGCCAGTAGGCCTCAAGCCGGGCGCTCCAGAGATCATGCTGCGCCGATGCCAGCAATTCCCTTGCCTCGGTCGGCATGCTCCTGATGACACCAAGCAGCAGCGACCATGGCGGCGCCGACAGCGCCTCGACATTGCGCCGCGCATCATAGGTCACGAAGGGATTGTCGTCGGTGTTGCGCGGACCGTCGCCGGCGAAGGCCGCAAGCGCGTTCGATCCGCCGAGATATTGCCCGAGCACGTCGATCGGTGCGTCGAAACCGAGCCCGTGCGTGATGTGCCGAAGCTGCGGATCGCGTAATCTTGCTGCCAGCGCGTCGGGATCCAGCGGGCGGGCTTCTCTTGCACCGATCAGCGCCAGCATCGGCGTGCGGACGCTGTAGTGGTTGAGCCAGGCGGACGCGCCGGGATAGACAGCGAGGAAGCTGCGAATGATCGCGCGCAGCGATGGCTGATCGAGCTGATAGAGCGGCAGCCACTGGCAGAAGATCCCATCCTGCGTCAGCCTCTCGCGCACGGCCGCGAAATGCTCGGTCGTGTAGAGCGCGCCGCTGCCATCCAGCGCCGGGTGGAACAGATCGGCGACGATCACGTCATAGCTGCCGGAATCGGCCACGACATAGCGTCTGGCGTCGGCGACCGTGATCGGCGGCGTGTCCTGCGTCGCGTCGGGATTGGCGAACCATGGCAAGAGGTCGATGACCTCGTGCGACAGCTCGACGCCGCGGATGTCGGTGCCGGGCATCCGGGCGCCGCCGACGATGGTGGCGCCGGTGCCGATGCCGAGAAACAGCGCGCGCCGAGGCGCCGGATGCAAGAGCAGCGGCAGCAGCGCCTGGCGATAGTCGGATCGGACCGAGCTGGTGCCGCCCATACGCGAGCGACCATTGACCTCGAGATAGCGCACGCCCATCGCGTCCTCGACGGCACTTGCCGTCACCATCGGCCCTTCGCGAACGGCGAGCAGCCGGCCGCCGGGCGGCACCTTGACCAGCATCGGCGCCGGCATGGCGAGCAGGATGAGCGCAGCCAGGACAGGAGCGGCGGCCCAGAGAAGGGCGACCCGGCGCGGCGGCAACAGCAGGAGATAGCCGAGCGCGATGCCGATGAGCGCGGTCCATGCACCGAGCTTCGGGATCAGGAGCTGAGCCGCCAGCATCGGCGCGATCGCCGCACCGACGCTGTTGATGCCGACCGCCCAGCCCAGCGATCCCCTGATGTCGCGCACGTCCTGGGCGAGGTGCGCGAACAGCGCGCCCATCGCTATCGAAGGCACCAGAAACAGAGCAAGCGCGATGGCCAGCTCGCCGAGCATGCCTGCCTGGAGCGCCGAGTCGGCAGCACCCATGACATGGGGAACGAGGAAAGCGGTCATCAGGCACGCCAACGCGGTGATGGCGAGCAGGGCGAAGAGACGCGTCTCGCTGCCATGGCGCCGCACCCGCTGCCAGATCCATCCGCCGGCCGCCGTGCCGAGCAGATAAGCCGCGAGCAGGCTGGCATAGGTATAGACGGTGTCCTGCAGCACCTGAGCGGCCAGACGGACGATCAGGATCTCGAAGGCAATGCCGAGCAGGCCGGTCGCAAACAGCGTCACGGCCAGGCGCGTATCGGTCATTCGGCCGCGCTGCGGCGCCCTGCCGGCATCCGTCTCCACCCCGTGCGGGCCGACTCCGGTGGTGAGTGCCCCGAGCGCGCATAGCGCGTTCACGGCCGCGAGGCAGAGCAGCGTTGCCGAGAGGCCGACGGCCGGGATCAGCAGGAAGGTCGACAGCAGCGTTCCGGCGACCGCACCCGCGGTGTTGGCACCATAGACGGCCGCGGCCACAGGCGCATCTGCCGACGATTCGCGCAGCATCCGCTCCAGCGCGGCGAGCGTGCCGCCCATCGCCACTGTCGCCGGAAGCAGAACCATGGTCGGCAGCGCGAAGCTGCCGGTCCACAGCAGGACGGGTGATGGCTCCGTTCCGAGCAGCGGCGCCAGCGCCCGGCCTGCCGCGGGCAACAGCCAGATGGCGCAAACGCCCCAGCCTCCGATGACGGCTTCGAGCAGCGCGTAGACCTGGCGTGCGGAAGAGGCACGACGGATGAGGCGATCGAGCGCGAACGCGCCGAGCGCAAGCCCGGCGAAGAATCCGGCGATCGAGCCCAGCACCGCCATCATCTCGGTGCCGAGCACCAGGCTGAACTGACGCATCCAGACGATCTCATAACCGAGACCGGCGCAGCCGGATGCGGCGGCGAGGCAGATGAGCCAAAGACGTTGACGGCGCAACGAAGCGCCGACGCGATCAGTTCTGGCGATCGTCGCGCGGGGAATCTCAGATGGCAGGCTGGTCATGCGGGGTCCGGATTGCAACGGCTAGCGCCGGTTGCGAGAGAGCTGGCGGAAACCTGCGCGCGGCGGGCACGCCAGCGGGTCCTTGCCCAAGAGCTGTTTGTCCTATCTATCCCGGACTTCTTGACACGCATTTGACAGAGCCGTTTTGGCTGTCGCTATATTCTCAGCGCAAGCGACTCCGTGATGACGATGGTTGCATTGATCGCGATGAGACACGCGCTGCCGCATTTCACAAAATGTAAGGAGATCGCAATCATCGGCGTCCCCGCGGGCCGCTAGATCGCTCGATCGGCCTTCGCGCGCTGCATCCGCAGGCCACGCGGTGGCACAAACGCCCCTCGCGCTCAGAACCAGTGAATACGATGATGACCGCGACAATCCAAGGATGCCGCCTGCTGGACCGTTGAAGTGGTGCGCGCTCGACCGTTGAAGTGTTGTTCGCCGTCCCTAGTTGAGGCTTGGCGCAGCGATCGAGGCAAGCGCGTCTATGATGCGGCATCGGATTGATGGCAGCCCATTCAAGTTGGGGGAGCAAATCATGGGCGTCCGGCGAAACGCAGCGCTATTGGCTGGCCAGGCGCGGGCGCTTTCGGGGCAAGCGGACGTCAACCGGCCGACCACCCCGCTGAAGCGGTTGAAAATGAGCCAAGGCTGTCATTCAGCTGCGCGTCTCTGTCACACGCTGCCGAGGTATTCTAAAACCGACATCTCGGTGGTGGCACGTTTGTTACTGACACTTTGTGCGATATGTTTCCCTCCTCAAGCCAGCTGCTCATGCGTCCGGCACGGTGTACGGAGCATATGCATGGCCGAAGCCATCTCGCTTAGAAAACTTACAAAATAAGCCGCGCCTTTTCTCGGCAACAGGACGGGCCGGAGCCGTGCGCGCGTCAGTATGAGTAGCCTCTGCAAACAGCGGCCGTCGTGGCTTGAAGATTGCCGCTCGGTAGGAGGTGCTAATGACCCGCATCAAATTTAGCCCACTTTCGATTTTGGGAACGGCTTCTCTTTGCGCGGTCCTCGCGGTCCTTGTGCCTGGAGTTGGTGGAGCACAAACCACAGAAAAGAAGGGAACAACGCCTTACGTGACACATTTCATCTTCCGCCCGATTATGAGTATTGACATCCCTGGCCTTGGCACTGCCACAAATCTGGAAGCTGTCGGAACTACGCAAAACATGAAAGGAGAAAAGATGTTCGACAAGATGTCTGCGCGTTGCGCAGCGCTGAGCGTCGCATCAGGCGAGAAGAAATACATCGACGGCGCCTGCGTTCTGGCTGACAGCGACGGTGACAAGATCTTCTCGACGTTTGATACTCGTGACGTCGACAAGTCGCAGCCCGAAATGAAGTGCGGCACGCATATCATCACCGGCGGTACCGGCAAGTACAAAGGCATAACTGGCAGCGAGCCATTTGCATGCGTAATGATGCCGGCGCTCGCTGGCCCAGGCGACTACACCGCGATGGATATCCCTCACAACACGGCATGGGAGATCAAGTAAGGGTTCAGCGCGCTTGGGCCGCCTCTTGTGTCGGCACGGCGACGCGCGAAGGCTGGCGATATGCGCTCACGGCCGGATTGAACATCCTTGCCGATTTGCAGGGCGGCGTGATGCGCGGTTCGTAAAGGAATGAAGCCCCGACCAAGTGCGCCGGGGTCTGTACGCCTAACGTCTGAATGTGGCCTGCACCGCCAACTATGAAAGCACGGTTTCCAGATCGGAATAGATGACGTCGGCCGTGCGCTGATAGTGGCGCTGGAGCAGATGCACGGCCTCGTCGGTGTTCTTTGCAAGAACCGCCTGGAGAATCTGTGAATGCTCCGCGCCGACCTTGCGCACCGGATAGGCCTTCGCGATCGACATCATGCGATAGCGATAGAGCCGGTCGGCGAGCTGCTCGCAGAAGCCGAGCAGGGGCCTTGATCCGCACTGGCCGATCAGCGCGGCGTGGAAGGCGCGGTGAACCCGCTCCCACGCTGGATTGTCCTCGAATTTGTCCGGGTCGAGCGAGCGCGGCGTGCGGTCGAGCCGGTGATGCGCCACCAGCAGCGACTCCTCCCAAGCCTGCGTCGCATTCTGCATGGACTCGCGCAGCGCCAGGCCCTCGACCCAGCACCGCGTCTTGGTCAGCTCCTGCAGCTCGTCCTTGCTGACCTCTTTCACATAGAAGCCGCGCTGCTCCATGCCGACGACGAATTCCTCGGTCGTCAGGCGGTTGAGCGCCTCGCGCAGCGGGGTCTGGCCGACATTGTACTGCTCCATCAGGAAGCGCGACTGCAGCTTGCGTCCAGGCTCCAGGCGGGTGGCCAGGATGTCGGCCTTCAGGCGCGCATAGATCGTCGTTGCCAGCGTGGCGGGCGTATCCGTCTTCGGGCTCGGCAGATCGGAGCTCATTTGCATCTCACTGGAATCACGTCCGGATTCTGTACATCAGCTGATCTAAGTAGATAATTTATAAATTTTAGCTTTACTAGCTTCTTTATATACAATAAACGTCCCCTCACAAGGCCTGCTTCGGCCACGGGAAGGACGCTCCATGTTGGATTTTCCGGTGACTGCGCTGCGCAGCGTGGAGATCGTGACGCCGCAACCGGCCGCTTCGTTCGATTTCTACACCAAGGTCTGGGGGCTCGATTTCGCCGCCGAAGCGGACGGCACGGTTTATCTCGCCGCGACGGGCAGGGATTTCCACGTGCTCGAGCTGACGCCGGGCGGGCGCACGTCGCTGCGTAAGGTGAGCTTCCGCGCTCGCTCGCGAGAGGACTTGCATACTCTGTTCGTCCGTGCGCGAGAGGCCGGCTGCGAGATCATCAGCCCGCCAGCGCTGTCCTCCGCGCCATGCGGCGGCGAGAGCTTCATTGTTCGCGAGCCACAGGGCTGCACCCTGGAGTTCGTGCACGGCGATCGCATCAAGACCGCGCGCGTCGTCGCAGACCGGCCCGAGCGGCTGGCGCATGTCAACATCAACAGTGCCGATATCGAACAGCTCTCGGTCTTCTATCAGCAGGTGCTCGGCTTTCGTCTGTCGGATCGCTCCAAGCTGATGGCGTTCCTGTGCTGCAACAGCGATCACCACGCTGTTGTGCTTGCCGAAGCGCCCGTGCATGGCCTCAACCACGTCGCCTTCCTGATGCCGGACCTGGAGTCGGTGATGCGCGGCTCCGGCCGCATGATCGATCATGGCTATCCGATCGGCTGGGGCGTCGGCCGGCACGGACCGGGCGACAACGTGTTTGCCTATTTCGTCGATCCGACCGGCGCGGTGATCGAGTACACCGCCGAGGTCTTGCAGATCGACGACAGCTACCGCGCGAGAGGTCCAGGCGAATGGGTCTGGCCACCCGGACGGACCGATCAGTGGGGCATCGCGCCGCCGAAGAGCGGGGCCTGCAAGGCCGCGCAAGTTTCCGTGCCTTTCTCGTCCTGGGCCACGACAGGCACGCGCGTATGACGAGCTCCGCCGCCACCGATTATGACGTGCTCATTATCGGCTTCGGGCCGACCGGCGCAGTCGCCGCCGGCATGCTCGGCCGTCTCGGGCATCGCACGCTGGTGATCGACCGGCTCACCGGAATCTACGACAAGCCGCGCGCGATCGCGCTCGATCACGAGATCTTCCGTCATTTCGACAATATGGGGCTTGCCGAGGCGGTCTCGCCTTACATCGAGCCGTTCACCGCGTCGGACCATTTCGGCGTCGATGGCCAATTGATCCGGCGCGTCCACATGGTCGCAGAGCCGTATCCGCTGGGCTACACGCCGAGCATGGTGTTCAGCCAGCCCGCGGTGGAGGCGGAGCTGCGCCGCCACGCCACCAGCTTTGCCTGCGTGCAAGCCGAGCTCGGCACCGAGCTGCTCGATCTCACCCAAGCCGGCGATTGCGTCGTCGCGACATTGAAGGACGCCGCCGGCGAGCTCCGGTCCGTCACCGCGCGCTATGTCCTTGGCTGCGATGGTGCATCGAGCACCGTGCGGCAGCTCGCGGGCATCGCGCTCGAAGACCTGATCTTCGATGAGCCCTGGCTTGTCGTCGATGTGCAGGTGAATGCGGATGCGCTGGCCGAGCTGCCGCAAAGCTCGGCGCAGTTCTGCAATCCCGTGCGTCCGGTGAGCTTCATCATCGGGCCAGGCAATCATCGCCGTTGGGAGATCATGCTGCTGCCGGGCGAGGACGCGCGGCAGATGGAGCAGCCGGAGAACGTCTGGGCGCTGCTCGCGCCCTGGCTGGCGCCGGATGACGGCGTGTTGTGGCGCGCCGCATCCTATCGCTTCCACGCCCTCGTCGCGTCCGAATGGCGTAACGGCCGTGTCCTGATCGCCGGCGATGCGGCGCATCAGCAGCCGCCCTTTATCGGCCAAGGCATGTGCCAGGGCTTGCGCGATGCCACCAATGTGGTCTGGAAGCTCGATCGCGTGCTGAAGGGGCTTTCGCCCGACAGCCTACTCGACAGCTACACAGCGGAGCGCAAGCAGCACGTGATCGAGCTGACCAGCAGGATCAAGCTGATCGGCCAGTCGATCTGCGAGCGCGATCCGCTCGCCGCGCGCCGGCGCGACGCAACGATCCTGGCGGAAGGGGGCGGCAAGCCGCTGCTCATCACGCGGCAGGAAATCATTCCGCCGCTGCGCGCAGGCTTGCTGTCAAACCGCGAAGGGGCAGGGCGCGGCAGCCTGTTCCCACAGCCGCGAATCCTGCAGGGCGGCGCGGTCCGGCTGCTCGACAAGGTGGTTGGAGTTGGCTGGAGCGTGTTCGTCGACGGTCGCCGCGATGATGCTGCCTCGCTTCTGTCAGTTTGCGCGGACAATCCCGATGCTTCTGCTGCGGCCGTGGCGGCCGTCGGCACCGGCACGCCGGGCGTGCTCGAAGAGACCGAGGGCGTTCTCGCAGGCTGGTTCGACCGCCATGGCGTCGTCGCCGCAATCGTGCGGCCCGATCATTACGTCTTCGGTACGGCGCACAACGCGTGGGAACTACGCGAGCTGCTGCGCGAACTCGAGATTCGTCTTCGCGGCACGTCAGAACAACGTGACGCCATGGCTGCCGCCGGATGATTCCGCACCACAACCGATAAGAATGGAGATGACAGCGTGAAACTAGCAACCGTTGCGGCCGACGGCCGGACCACCTGGGGCCTCATTGAGGGCGACACTTTCTTCGACGTTGGCGCCGTGCTCGCGGTGCGCTACGCCGATCTTAAGGCCGCCTTGAGCGCCGCGCTTGCCGGCGTTGCTGATGCCAAGACTACGGCCGCCGCCATTCCGCTTGCAAAGATCACCTGGCTGCCGGTGATTCCGAATCCGGACAAGATCCTGTGCGTGGGCCTGAATTACGAGACACACCGCAAGGAGACCGGCCGGACCGAGGTCGAGCATCCCACCATCTTCTCGCGCTACGCCAACAGCCAGACCGGCCACTTGCAGCCGATCGTGCGGCCGCGCGTCTCCACCGATCTCGACTTCGAGGGCGAGCTCGCGGTCATCATCGGCAAGCCTGGCCGCTATATCAGCCGCAATGACGCAATGAGCCATGTCGCTGGCTATTCCTGCTACAATGACGGCAGCATCCGCGATTTCCAGCGCCATACGCATCAGTTCACGCCGGGCAAGAATTTTCCCGACACCGGCGCCTTCGGGCCCTGGATGATGACGCCAGACGAGCTCGGCGAGCTTGGAGAGCTGAAGTTGCAGACCCGCCTCAATGGCGAGGTCGTGCAGGAAGCCCAGATCAAGCAGATGATCTTCGATATCCCGCGCCAGATCGAATATTGCTCGACCTTCACGCGGCTGGAGCCCGGCGATGTCATCGTCAGCGGCACGCCGGGTGGCGTCGGCTCCCGCCGCACGCCGCCGCTCTGGATGAAGCCGGGCGATGTCGTCGAGGTCGAGGTCGAACGGCTCGCCGTGCTGCGCAATCCCGTCGTCGACGAGGCGCGCTGAACAATCCAGACATCACTGCTGCCGCACAACAACATAACAGCGGCAAGGCCAAGGAAACGCCAGGGAGGGGACCACCATGACTGATCGTGCAGAGACGATGGCCGGCGCGATGGGATATGCCGATGCAGCTCCCGTCACGCCGGCCTATCGCAAGCTCGTCGTCGCATCCTCGCTCGGATCGGTGATCGAGCATTACGACTTCTTCATCTATGCGTTCACGGCGCCGATCGTGTTCGACCGCTTCTTCTTCCCGAAGATGGATTCGGTCGCCAGCATGCTGGCGGTCTATGCGACGTTCGCGGTCGGCTTCGTCGCCCGGCCGCTCGGCGGCATGGTGTTCGGTCATTATGGCGACCGGCTCGGCCGCAAGGCCATGCTGACCATCACCTTCCTCCTGATGGGCATCGCGAGCTTCCTGATCGGCTGTCTGCCGAGCTATGAGAGCATCGGCGTCGCCGCGCCGGTCGCGCTCGTCGTGCTGCGCTTCATCCAGGGCTTTGCCTTCGGCGGCGAATACATGAATGCGGTGTCGCTGACGCTGGAGAACGCACCTTCCGCACGGCGCGGTTTCTTTGCATCCTTCATCAACGCATCGGGGCCGATCGGCGTGATCCTGGCATCGGGCTTCATTGCGTTGCTGGGCTATTTGGCGAGCCCGGAGGATTTCGCCCGCTGGGTCTGGCGCGTTCCCTTCGTGCTCAGCTTCGCATTGGTGATTCTCGGCACCTACATCCGTTTCCAGGTCGATGAATCCACTCCGTTCAAGGCGGTGCAGGCTTCCACCGCGAAGCCGCGGACGCCGTTGCTCGACGTGATCAGGTCCTGGAAAAAGTCGGTGCTGTTCGGCTGCCTTGCCAACATGGTTCACAGCACGTTCCAGTACATGAGCACCGTGTTCGTCTTGGGTTACGCAGTCAAGACGCTCGGCATGCCCGGCTCAGGCGTGACGTTCGGCACAATGCTGGCCAATGTGCTGGAGATGTGCCTGGTCCCGCTGATCGCGAGCTATTCGGACCGGTTCGGCCGGCGTCCGTTCATGGTCGCCGGCATCCTGCTCGCCGCGGCGTGGTATCCGATCTACTTTCAGCTCGTGGCGACGAAGGACCTGACGCTCCTGATCGTCGGCCTCGTCGTGTCCATCGGCATCATTCACGCGTTGATGTTCGCGCCGGAGGCCGCCTTCACCGCCGAGCTGTTTCCGACCAAGGTGCGTGTCAGCGGCTCGTCGCTCGGCAAGCAGATGGGCATCATCCTTGGCGGCGGCATTGCGCCGCTGGTCGGGGCTGCGCTGATGGGGCAGGGCGGCAGCTTCCTGCCGGTCATCCTCTATTTCGAGGCCATCGCACTGTGCGCGCTGATCGGCGTGATCATGGCTCCGGAGAGTGCAAAACGCGCCTTGTGATCTGAACGGACGGCGCGGCGGTCATTGTGACGAGCGCGTCCCGAGCTTATCTGTGGAGCATCGATCCCCACGCGCCGGGTACGCCTCAAGCCCGGTGCAAGAACATCAGGTGGAACCATGGACAGAAAGACTGAACGCGCGGTCCTTGCGGGAGGGTGCTTTTGGGGGATGCAGGATCTGATCAGAAAGCAGCGCGGCGTCATTTCGACTCGCGTGGGCTATAGCGGCGGCGACGTCCCCAATGCGACGTATCGCAACCATGGCACGCATGCCGAGGCGATCGAGGTAATCTTCGATCCGGCGCTGCTGAGCTATCGCGATCTCTTGGAATTCTTCTTCCAGATTCACGATCCCAGCACCTTGAACCGGCAGGGCAATGACCGCGGCCTCAGCTACCGCTCGGCGATCTTCTTCACCAGCCCGGAGCAGGAGCGCGTGGCGCGCGACACTGTTGCCGATGTCGATGCATCCGGCCTGTGGCCGGGACCGGCCACGACCGAGATCGCTCCGGCCGGCGATTTCTGGGAAGCCGAACCGGAGCACCAGGATTATCTGGAGCGCTATCCGGACGGCTATACCTGCCATTTCATCCGGCCCGGCTGGAAACTGCCGCACCGGAAGGCCAGCTGACGAGGAACGTGGTCAGCGCAGGATCACGCTGGTCGCGGTTCGCTCAACGGCTCGGGAAAATCACGGGCGCGTGCACGGGTTTCAGTAGAAACATTTGTGCAACCTCCGGTATTATCCGGATACCCGCGAATCAGATGATGCGGTAAACATGATTCAGCCCTTTTTGGGCGTTTCCTCCCTGGACTTGGGCCGCCTGGCGAAACAGGCGGCTTTTTTTTGGAGGCTTGCCCGGCCTTCTCCAAACGCTCCACTGTCGTCCCGGCCTTGCGCCGGGGCCCATAACCATCGCTGGTCGTGGTTCACTCGTGCTGGACCTCCAGCGCGTTCAACTCATCGTATCTGTGGTTAGGGGTCCTCGGGTTCGCGAGGACGACAGCGATCTGCGTAGCGGGCCGGCGCGCCTTACTCCGCCGCCTCGCTTCTCGTTTCGATCATCAGGACGTCGAGGCTTTCGATGTCGGCCATGGCGCGGCCGGCGATGCCCTGCAGGTCCCCGTAGAGGCCGGCGGTGGAGTCGAGCACACCGCGCAGCTGCTCCTCGCGCTTGGCCCACATCCGCATCATGGTCTTGCGCTCTCGGTCGAGATCGTTCTGCATCTCGGTGAAGCGCTCGACGATGGCGTCGATGCGGTGGCGGAATCTCGGTCCGGTCAGGTACGCGTAGACCAGCTCCATCTTGCTCTGCTGGCCCTCCTGCGCGAGGCGGCTGCCGGCGACATCGATCAGCGACTGGCGCAGCGCGATCGCGAGCGGCAGCGCAAAGCGCGGCTCGACCACCCAGACGCCCTCGATCAGATCGAAGCTCTCGACGTCCTTCGGCAGCGCGCTGGAGACGATCATCGCGATCTCGGCCTTGGCCGCGCGCTGGTCGTCGCGCAGCTTCACCAGCCAATCGTCGCTCCAACGCTTGGTGCGCTTGGTTTCCCACAGAATCGTGCCGCAGGCCTGACCGGTCGGGCTGAACACCCGGTGCAGCACGTCGCCGCCGAACTCGCCCTTCGGCACGGGCTCGATCTGGTCGCGCGCGAAGCGGGCGCGCAGCTGCGACTCCAGCTCGATCTCGAGCGCCTCGCCCTGCAGTTGCTGCGAGCCCTGTTCGGCCTTGCGGCGCAGCTCCTCGATCTGCCGCTGCATGCCGGCGATCTGCGTCTCCTTCTCGGCGACCTTGGCCTTGAGCGCGTCCTCGGCTTCCAGCCGCGCTTTGTCGCGGACCGCGGCCAGGCCTTCCTGCACCTTCTTCTCGACCGTCAGCTCGAACTCGCGCTTGGCCTCGTCGAGCTCGCGCTGCTTGCGCAGCATCTCGGCCTGCGCCTTCTGCGCCTCCGCGAGCTTGGCGTCCTTGGTGATGATGGCCTCGTGCAGCTCGGCGAGCTGGCGGTCGCGGTTGCCGATCTCGTCGGCAACGGCCTGGCGCGCGCGTGCAGCCTCGGCCTGTGCGATCGCCGCACGCTCGGATTTCAGCTTGGCCGCGACCTGCTCGTCGATGCCAGCGCGCGCCTGCGCGAGCTCGTCCTGCGCCTTTTTCAGCACGGACTCGCGGCGGCTGAAATCCGCCTCCTTGGCGGCGAGCTGCTGATCGAACTTCCGCCGCGTCTCCGCGATCAGGGGCGCGGCGAGCTGTTCCGTCAGCCTGATCTCGGTGCGGCAATTGGGGCAGACGATCTGGGGATCGGTCATGATTCGAATCCTGTCGTGATTGATTCGGAGTCTACCCGCTTGCCGGACCCCGTTTAAGCCGGGCCTGCCGCGTTATCCCGGGGCAAAATCGGAAGGTTCCCGTCTGCTCAGGCATGAATCCCGTCTGGCATCCGCTTTGCCATTCCAGGGGCAGAGGTCACGGATTGGTCCGTGACTGTGCCAAAGCCGGACAATCGAGGTGACCATCATGATGCCTTTGCTCCGTTCCGCGACAATCGACCAGCATCCGTCCCATGAGGTCGCGCGTCTTCGCAGCCTGATCGACACGCTCAGGACCACCCAGGAGGTCATGACCGCCGACATCGAGACCGAAGAACAGAAGAGCCAGGTCTCCGATGTCGCCGATATCAGCTACTCGACGCTCGCCAAGTCGCTGCGCGCGCGGCGCGACAATCTGGAGGCGACGATCAGCCTGCTGAAGGAAACGCTCGCGCGTATCGAGCGGTGAGCGCCGTGTTGGAAATTCATGCCGTGATCTCGACGCGGGTGCCGTCCGGCATCGCGATCACGGCCTCATAGAAGCCGTCGCCAGTGGTTCGCGGCGCCGAGACAGGGATGCCATCCGCAGCGCAGCGCGCGGCGAGCGCGTCGACGGCGGCCTCGCTTCCGAGCGACAGAGCAATGTGGTCCCAACCGGCCCGATCGTCCGAGCCCGCCGCGGCGATCCAAGGACCGGTCATGAGTTCGATGCACCCGCCGCCCTCGGGCAGGGTGATGAAGCGGGAGACGAAACCAATGCGACGCGTGCTGCGATAGGGCTCGCCGACCGTGGCGCCGAAGTAGTCCCGCCAGAATGCCGCGGCTGCATCGATATCCCTCGTCCAGAGCGCGACATGCGCCAGGTGCATTTGGTGCCTCCGCTCAGCCGTGCTCTGCGCTGACTGCGCGCGCCGACAGCGTCACGACGCCGAGCAGTGCGGCCAGAAACAAGAATGCTGTTTGCAGGCCGGTGAACTGGGCAACAAGCCCGATCGCGGCCGGGCCGAGGAGGACGCCGGCATAGCCGGCCATCGTCACCGCCGCGACCGCCAGCTCGACCGGCATCCGCGTCTGCTTGCCCGCCTTGCGGAACAGGATCGGCACGAGGTTCGAAGCGCCAAGGCCAATGAACAGGAAGCCGGCGAGGGAGGGGAGGGCGAAGGGGACGATCAGCAGAATGACAAAGCCGGCGATCGCGAGGCCGCTGCCCCAGATGAGGGTAGTGCGGTCGCCAACGCGGCTGACCACGGCATCGCCGCCGAGCCGGCCAACGGTCATGGCGATCGAGAAGAGCATGTAGCCGATGCCCGCTTGCGCCTCGGCCAGATGTTTCGTGCTGGTGAGCAGCAGAGCGCTCCAATCGAGCATCGCGCCTTCGACCAGAAACATGATGCAGGCGAGCGCGGCCAGCAGCACCACGAATCCATGAGGAAGACTGATCAGCGGCCCGGCTTCTGCGGGAGCTGACTTCAGGAGCCGCGGAGCGGCCAGGAGCATCGCCAGGCCTGTCAGGCTCGCGCAGGCAAGGGCGCTGGTCAGCACGTCGGCTCCTGTTGCAAGCAGGAGCGTCATCAGGCCGGCGCCGGCGAAGCCGCCGATGCTGAACTGCGCGTGAAAGCCGGACATCAGTGGCCGGCCTTCGGCGCGCTCGACCTCAATGGCATGAATGTTCACCGCGACGTCGAGCGAGCCGAGCGCGGCGCCAAAGGCGAATAGCGCCAATGCCAGCGTGGTGGCAGTGGATGCAGCCGCCAGCAGCGGCAGGATGAGCGCGAGAGCGAGACCGCTTGTGGTAATGACGGGTTTGCTGCCGAAACGCGCACACAGCACGCCCGTGACCAGCATGGCGGACACCGAGCCGACGCCGAGGCAGAGCAGCAGCAGACCAAGCGCTGCGTCGTCGACCGCAAGTCGCTGCTTGGCGAACGGTACCAGCGGTGCCCAGCAGGCGATGCCGAAGCCGGCGACAAAGAAGGCAATACGGGTTGCCAGTTTGGCTGCGCGCTGAACGGAAGAGGACATGACGATTCTCGTGAGGGAGTCTTTGGCGTCAGACCGGCGGATCGGCCTTCAGGATGGACGCCCCGGCTTTTGCGAGGGGCGCGAGCTGAGCTGCAGGCGCGTCGCGCTCGATGACGAAACACGAGATATCTCTGATCGCCGCGATGCGATGCGGCGCGCGCTGGTCGAGCTTGTCGGTCGTGACCAGCACCAGGCTCTCTCTGCTGACCGAGAGCAGCGTGCGTTTGAAACACGCGTCGGACAGGTCGAACGCGCTGATGCCGTTCGCCGCGACTGCGCATGCGCCCAGAAACAGCCGGTCGATGTTCATTCGCGTGATCGCCAGAACCGCGTCGGCATCCACGCAGCCACCGACCATCGTGTTGACGGCGCCGCCGATCATGATGAGCCGGAGGTCCTGCCGCTGCAGCACAGCGGATGCGATGTCGATCGAGTTGGTGGCCACTGTGAGTTCGGTATCCTCGGGCAGATATTCGGTGAGCGCCAGATTGGTGCTGCCGCTGTCGAGAAAAATGAGCTCGCCGGGCTTGATCGTTGCCGCCGCAGCGCGGGCCAGCGCCTGCTTCCGCTCGCGGCCTTCGCCGATGCGCGCCGCCATCGGCAACCAGCCCGACGTGATCGGCAACGCTCCGCCGTAGACGCGGCGGCAGCGCCCTTCAGCCGCAAGCGCACGCAGGTCGCGCCGGATCGCGTCTTCTGAGACGCTGAATTCGTCGGCAAGCGCCGCAGCAACCACCGATTGCCCCTGCGCCAAGCGGTCCGCGATCACGTCCCTTCGCGCCATCGGAATCTCATCTGACATGGGCCTTGGATATCATGCAAAAACAAGAATAGCAACATGCATAAACGTGCAGACATCCGCCAAGCCGGCTTGGCGCCAGACAGATCATTTCTCGGGACGATGCGACGCCTGGTCACGCCCAGCGACGGCCGCCAAGCTCGAACATCATGACATGATCGTTGTCGCGGATCGGGGAAGGACCATATTTGATCCGTTGGGCTACGCGGAGAAGCGGCCATGCAGAGCGAAGATCGCCGAGCCCATTGGGAGAGCGTCTATTCCAAAAAGCGCGAGAATGAAGTGAGCTGGTTCGAGGAGAACCCCGTTCTCTCGCTTGAATTGTTTGCGCAGGTCGGGGCGACGGCGGCTTCACCGATCATCGACATTGGTGGCGGCGCTTCGCGTCTGGTCGATAACCTCCTGCAGCGGGGCTTTGAGGACATCACCGTTCTCGACCTGTCGGAGACTGCGCTTGAGAGCGCCAAGGCACGTCTTGGAAGGAACGCCGGACGGGTTCGTTGGATCGTCGCCGACGTGACAACCTGGCAGCCGCTCCAGACTTACGGAATCTGGCACGACAGAGCAGCGTTTCATTTCCTCACGAACGAAGATGACCGGGCGGCATATGTCGCACGCCTTCGGCAGGCTCTCAGGATCGGAGGATATGCCATCATTTCGACCTTCGCTCTCGATGGTCCCGAACGTTGCAGTGGTCTTCAAGTAACGCGGTACGACCCCGAGAGCCTCGGCAGGACCCTCGGGCGCGAGTTCGAATTCGTCGATTCCCGACAGCATATCCACGCGACCCCTTGGGGAGCGGAGCAATCGTTCCAATGCAGTGTATTCCGCCATTGCCCCTGAGGTGCCCAACTCGACAACCGTTTCCAAAGTCACGGTCTATGGTTAGGCCCCGCTGTCATCGTCCGCGAAGGCGGACGATCCAGTACGCCGTGACGTTTCGGTTCGATCTCTTCTGCCGCGGCGTACTGGGTGCTCCGCCTGCGCGGAGCATGACAGCGTTGGAGATGGCGAGAATTTTTCGCCTCCATGTGAGGCCGGAACCGGCAAGCGCGGGCGCTCAAACACTCACTCCCCGGTTTGCTGAAGCTGCTGGCTCCTGAGCTGGTCACGCCACGCTGTTGTTTGGCGGCAAGATTGCCGCTTTGAAGAGCCAATTTTACTTGTCGCCGGTGGCATGGCATGCGCGAGCCGAACCCGGTCGGGCGCAGCGGACTGAAACCGGCGTCCGGATCTACTTCTTGCGCGAGCCCTGCCTGGCGTCCGGCAACAGACCCGCCGCGCGATAGCCGTCGATCAGCGCATCAAAAAGCGAGATGTCAGCCCGGCTTCGTGCCATGAGTTGAGCGCCAGAGACGGCGGCGAAGATCGAACGCGCGCGGGCTTGGCTTTCTGCGCGCCCAACCACGTCAGCCGCCACCAGAGTCTTGCCGAGCCATGCAATGTTGACGTCGGCGAAGGCCTGGACCTCCTTCTGCACTTCCGTCGGCAGGTCGTCATATTCGGCCGACATGAAGCTGCAGAGGCAGATGCGATTGCCGTTCTTGAGCGAAGGCCGGAATATCCTGGCGGGATATTCGTGCAGCGCGCGCACGGGACGGTCAGCGAATTCCCTCGACATGGCGTCGAGACCGGCGGCCGTGTCCTCCCAATAGCGCTTCGCCACCGCGGCGCCGAGATCAGCCTTGCTGGGGAAGTGATGGTAGATGCTCGGGGCCTTGATGCCGACATCGGCAGCCAGATCGCGGAAGTTCAGCCCGCCATAGCCGTGCGCCTGCGCGATCCGCGTCGCCGCGGCCAAGATCGCTTCCCGTGAATTCGCGCTCAAAATATTCACCCTCACACATTCGTGTAGCCTACCAAACGTTAGATAGGGGTTGACGAAGAAATTGAAAAGCCTTTTATGTTGCCTACCAAACGTTAGGTAGGAAGCATTCATGAGCGCTGAGATCATCTATTCCGACGCGACCCGGCTGGCCGAACTGATCCGGTCCAAGGAGGTATCGCCCGTCGAAATCGTGCAGGCCTATCTCGACCGCATCGAAGCGGTGAACCCGAAGATCAACGCGATCGTCACGCGCGTCGACGGTGTGCTCGATGCGGCCAGAGCGGCGGAGAAGGCGGTCCTCGCCGGTGACGAGCTCGGCCCGCTGCACGGCGTCCCGTTCACGGTGAAGGATTCGATTGACACTGCCGGCGTCCCGACCCAGCGCGGTTCGCCGATCTTCAAGGGTCGGATTCCCGACATTGATGCGACCAGCGTCGCGCGCATGAAGCAAGCCGGCGGCCTCCTGTTGGCAAAGACCAACCTTCCCGAGTTTTCTTATTGGATCGAAAGCGACAATCTGCTCACCGGCAGGTCGAACAACCCCTGGGATCTCACGCGTACTCCCGGCGGTTCGAGCGGCGGTGAATCCGCGGCCATCCCGGCTGGCATGTCGCCGCTCGGCCTTGGCACCGATCTGACCATCTCGGTGCGCGGTCCGGCCGCTCAGACCGGCATTGTCGCCCTCAAGGCGACGCATGGCCGTGTGCCGATGACGGGCATCTGGCCGCGCGCGCCTCGCCGTTTCTGGCATGTGGGCCCCATGGCGCGCAGCGTCCGTGATCTCGCGCTTGCCTTCTTGCAGCTCGCCGGACCCGATGGCCAGGATGCCTTCGCGACCAGCATCGGCCAATTCGATGCCGGAGTGGGGCGCGAGCCCGGTCGACGATTGCGGGTTGGCTGGCTGGTCGGGCCCGGCTTCGGCCCTGTCGATCCCGAGGTCGGCGCGACCGTGAAGGCCGCCGCCGAGGCGCTCAAGGATATCGGCTGCTTCGTGGAGCCGGTGCGCATCCCGGCACTTGAGCGCGACTTCGCGCTCGACATATTCAATCGGCTACACGTGATGGAGACGAAGCCTGCGTTCGCGGAAGCGACCGCCGGCCGCAGTCCCGAGGAGCTCTACACGATGGCCAAGTCCATTCTTGCTTTACCTGATACGCCAATGAAGGACTACATCGACGCGGAGCAGGCGGCGGAGCGGCTGCGCGACGGCTATGCCGCCTATTTCAAAAACTACGACGCGCTGATTACACCGGTGTTGCCGATCCCGGCACACAAGCACGGTGCGGTTGAGCTCGTCATCGACGGCCAGAAGGTCGACGTGAGCTACGTGCAGGGCGCGACCGTGCCGCTCAGCATCACCGGCTTGCCTGGTTTGTCGATGCGGTTCGGCACCAGCAAGGAAGGTTTGCCGATCGGCGTGCAGCTTGTCGGAAGCTGGCTCGCCGAGTCGACCATTCTGTATCTCGCCTCGTTGCTCGAAAGCGTGAGCACCGTACGGGACCTGCACCCGAAGCTTTGACGTATGACAAGGTCTGTGACCGTCATTGCCTCATGAGCGGCATAGGGTGGACAAGGCGCAAGCGTGCCCACCCTCTCACCCGTGCTCGCGATCGATCGCTTCGCCTCCTACGACAAGGTTCTGCAACGGTCATCTATCGACAAAATCGCCGAGCCGAAAAACTAATTTTGTCTGCGCATTCAGACTGATGACCAATATCAAGACGCTCAGCTAAAAATATTCTTGTTTCTATTTTTCAGAAACCATGGTTTTCTATCGCCATCCCGCCTCATCGAGAGGGGCGTACGCGTCGTCCACGATACGTGGAGTGCGGGGAGCGGTGGCCGCGATCGATCGCGCAAGACGAGCGCGAGAGGCGCGGACGCGAAATCGTGTGGTCCTGGCATTCCGGTGCTAATGCCAAGTCTGCGGCGCGACGAGCCCGCAGGTGATGGGGGCAATCAAGCCGGTCCCCGGGGAGAGCGCGTATAAGCGTTAAAACCGCCGCGCAGGGAATGCCGGTTGATCGGCTGCACCTGTGGTGACTGCCGCCTGCTACTCTTTCTGCAGGCGGGCCATGGGTGAGGCCTTCACCCGGCATTCCCTGCACCCTCTCTCATCGGAGAGGGGCTCGCCGACATAGCTCGGACTTTTGCATGCCGCGAGGAGGCGGACGCATGGCTTTTCGCCAACTGATCCTCGCGCCCACGTCGTTATTTGATTCGCTGCACGGTCGACGGCGATTTCCTGCGGCCCTTCTGAATTGCGCTCCAGAATGCCTCTGCGGTGTTCGGCAATCGCGTGCGCGGCCGGAACAGGCAAATGCCGATCTCGATATCCCAGTCCTCGCCGCCGGCGCGCAGCAGGCGGCCGTTGTCGAGATCGTGCTGGACCAGACTGCGCGGCGCGAACGTGATACCGCGTCCTGCGCGCGCCATGTCGACCAGCAGCATGACAGGCGCCGCGAAGCTCGGGACCAGCCAGGCGGATGGCTCTTTCTGCATCAGGAAGGCGCTCACGATGCGGCCGACCCCGGAGCCGGGATGATAAGCGAGATAGGGCAGGGGCGCGGCGGCCGTGCCGGGCAGGCAATAGCGCGCCTCGCGCCTTGCACGGCCGCGTCGCCTGGCCGATGCGGGCGTGGGGGCGCTGATCGGGATCAGCACGTCGCGGTCGAGCTCCATGCGCAGGAAGCGGTCAGTATCGAGACGATTGACAAGGGCAGGATGATGGTGCGCCAGCATGAAATGCGCCTCCGCGTCGTGCAGCAGCTTCTCACAGCCGGCGAAATTGGAAGCAACGAGCTGCACCGTCGCGCCGCCCCTGGCCTTTTCGGTCTTGCGCAGCCAGTCCGGGAAGTAGGACTGCGACAGCGCATGCGTTGCGGCGAAGTTGATCGTCTCGGCTTTCAGCCGGGCTGCCTGCAGCGCCTCGGTCCGGCCGGCGAGAAGGTGGCGCATCACGTCTTCGGCGACCGGCCGAAACGCGCGGCCCGCCGCCGTCAGGGTCAAGGTGTGCGAGCCGCGCTCGAACACCGGCGTGGCCAGCCATGCTTCGAGCGACTTGATGCGGCGGCTCAGCGCCGGCTGCGTCACATGGCGCCGCTCGGCCGCGCGCGAGAAGCCGCCTTCCTCGGCGATGGCCAGGAAATCCTCCAGCCAGATCAGGTCCATGATGCCATTTCGGTTTCAATTGATGCCAATACGGCATTAGCGCCGGCGCGGCCGCTGGTCCAATGTAAATCGTCGCACAGGCGCCAGAGCCATGGGCCGTCAAGCGCAGCCCGCCCGGGAGATGACCACTTGCCGATCGCCATGATCACTGTTGCTGCCGCTCCGCCAGGGCGTGAGCAGCCAGCGCGGTGGCTTTAGCAAGGCCCGCGCGCCCGCCGCCGATCACGCCCGATGCCGTGCTCGTGAGATCCGCCGTGCGACACAAGCGAATTCAAATCCGGAGGACATCATGCCAAGAACCGACCGCAGGACTTTGTTGCAGGGCGCTGCCGCGCTGCCGTTTCTTGCCGCCGGCACGACCATCGCGGCGGCTGACGGCACCGACAGCACGGCCGCTGCACCGGCCAATGCTGCACCAAACAAGCCGGCGCCGGCCAAGGATGTCACGCGCCAGCTCGCGCATTACATTGTGACATCAGGTTATGACGACCTGCCGGCCAACGTCCGCAAGGAGGGCGTGCGCACGCTGCTGAACTGGGTCGGGGTTGCCATCGGCGGCTCGCGCCACCAGACCGTCGACATTGCCGTGGCGGCGCTGGCGCCGTTCTCCGGCCCGCCGCAGGCCTCGTTGTTCGGGCGCAAGGAGCGCTTCGACATCATGAATGCGGCCTTCATCAATGGCGTTTCCAGCCACATCTTCGACTATGACGACACCCATCTGAAGACCATCATTCATCCCGCAGGGCCGGTGGCCTCGGCGATCCTGGCACTGTCGGAACTGCAGCCCGTATCAGGCAAGGACTTCCTCAACGCGCTGGTGCTCGGCGTCGAGACCGAGTGCCGGATCGGCAATGCGGTCTATCCGAACCATTATGACGTCGGCTGGCACATCACCGGCACGGCCGGCGTGTTCGGGTCTGCCGCGGCGGTCGGCAAGCTGCTCAAGCTCAATGAGCAGCAGATGGTGTGGGCGCTGGGACTCGCCGCATCGCAGCCGGTGGGCCTGCGCGAATCCTTCGGCTCGATGAACAAGAGCTTCAATCCTGGCCGCGCTGCCTCGAACGGCATCTTCGCGGCGATGCTGGCATCGAAGAATTTCACCTCCTCCGACGGGATGATCGAGGCCAAGCGCGGCTGGGCCAACACCATCAGCACCAAGCAGGACTACAACGAGATTCTGGGCGATCTCGGCAAGCGCTATGAGGCGGCGCTGAACACCTACAAGCCGTTCGCCTGCGGGATCGTGCTGCATCCGGCGATCGACGCCGCGATCCAGCTGCGCAATGTGAACAAGCTGACGGCGGACCAGATCGATCACATCGATCTCAAAGTGCATCCGCTCGTGCTGGAGCTGACCGGCAAGAAGACACCGCGGGAAGGGCTCGAAGGCAAGTTCAGCATCTATCATGCGGTCGCGGTGGCGCTGGTCGAAGGCGCCGGCGGCGAGAAGCAGTTCAGCGATCGCGCCGTGACCGATCCGACCATCGTGGCGCTGCGGAGCAAGGTCCATCCGGTGATCACGCCCGGCATCAAGCCGGAGCAGGTCGATATGACCATCGTGCTCAAGGATGGGCGGCAGCTGCATCGCTATATCGAGCACGCGATCGGCAGCGTGGAGGTGCCGATGACCGACAAGCAGCTCGAGGCGAAGTTCTCCGATCTCGCCGAGGGCATCATTCCGGCGGATACGATCCGGCGGGTCATGGATGCCTGCTGGAATATCGAGAACCTGCCCAGCGCCGCTGACATCGCCAAGATGTCTGTCTCCGCCTGACAGGCGAGGTTGGGCCCGAAGAGCACCTCAGGTGCCAAGACAAGCCGCATAATGGGAGTGATCCGGAGGGAGAAACATGAAGCTCAAGATGATCTTGCTGGGCTGCTGCGCGGTGGTGCCGCTTCAGATCGGCATGGCGTCCGCAGCCGACGTCGACATTTCCGCGCACGATATCGGTGGCCAGGTGACCGGCGCTAATGGTCCTGAAGCCGGCGTCTGGGTGATTGCGGAAACGAAGGACCTGCCGACCAAATACGCCAAGGTGGTCGTCACCGACGACCAGGGCCGCTACGTGATTCCTGGGCTTCCCGATGCGACCTACAAGGTCTGGGCGCGCGGCTATGGCCTGCAGGACACAGCGCAGCAGGATGCGCGTCCCGGCAAGCAGCTCGACTTCAAAGCCGCGCCCGCGACTTCGCCTGCGGCTGCCGCACAGCTTTATCCTGGCATGTATTGGTACGCGATGCTCGACATTCCCAAGCCGGAGGAATTCCCCGGAACGGGCGACAAGGGCAACAAGATGCCGGAGACGATGAAGTCCCAGGCGCAGTGGGTGGATACGGTCAAGAATGCCTGCCAGTCCTGCCACGCGCTGGGATCTCGTGGCATTCGCGAGGTGCCGAAGATTTTCAGCGAAGGGCACAGCTCGCAGGACGCCTGGGCGATGCGGACCCAGGCGGGCCAGGCCATGGAATACATGGCCACGGTGCTGGGCAGCATGGGCCCTGACCGAGCCTATGCGATGTTCGCGAACTGGACCGATCGGATTGCCGAAGGCGAACTGCCGTTCGACAAGCCGGAGCGGCCGAAAGGCGTCGAGCGCAACGTCGTCTACACCATGTGGGACTGGTCCTCGCCGACGCATTACCAGCACGATGCGATCTCGACCGACAAGCGCAATCCGACTGTCAACGCCAATGGTCTGATCTATGGCTCGCCGGAGGAAAGCACCGACCTGATTCCGACGCTCGATCCCGTGAAGAACGTCGCATCGACCATCACCGAGCCCTATCTCGATCCGAAGACGCCGTCGTCCGAAGATGCGCCGCGAGGGACATCGGCCTATTGGGGCGACGAGGCGATCTGGGATGGCCACACCAGCATCCACAACGTCATCATGGATGAGCAGGGTAAGGTGTGGTTCACGGCCCGGCTGCGCCCGCCGCAGAATCCCGACTATTGCAAGCAGGGGTCCAGCCATCCGTCCGCGCAGGTCGATCCTCAGCCGACGTCGGTCCGGCAGTTGTCGCGCTTCGATCCGGTGACCGGCAAATGGGATATGATCAACACCTGCTTCTCGACGCATCATCTTTATTTCGGTCATGATCCGAACGACACGCTGTGGATGAGCGCCGGCGGGCCGGGGCTTGGCGGCGGCATCGTCGGCTGGCTGAATGCGAAGCAATTCCGCGAGACTCATGACGGCGTCGCATCGCAGGGCTGGACGCCGCTCGTGATCGACACCAACGGCAATGGCAAGCGCGATGCTTTCGTCGGGCCGAAAGACCCGCTCGATCCAGCCAAGGACAACCGTGTCGTCGCCTCTTTCTACGGCGTGATGCCAAGCCCGGTGGACGACTCGATTTGGGGCCAGTCGATGGACCGGGGATTCTCGCGGATGGATCAGCCCGGCTACATCATCCGTGTGGTGCTGGGACCGGATCCGGCCAAGACGGCACTCGCCGAGATCTATCAGCCGCGGGAGGGGACATTCGGTCCACGCGGCATCGATCTCGGATTGGACGGCGTGGTCTGGACCGCGCTGTCGAGCGGGCATCTGGCGAGCTTCGATCGCAGGCTCTGCAAAGGACCGTTGAACGGGCCGACCACGGCTGACGGCAAGCAATGTCCGGAAGGCTGGAAGGTGTACCGGATGCCCGGTCCGCAGTTCAAAGGCCTGGACCCGAAGGGCAGCGCCAACCACGCCTACTATCTCTGGGTCGATCGCTACAACATTCTTGGCCTCGGCGCCAACGTGCCGATCGCATCTGCCAATGGCGGCGAGTCGCTGCTCGCGCTCGTGAATGGCGAGTTCGTCACCTTACGCGTTCCCTATCCGCTCGGCTTCTTCACCAAGAATGTCGATGGCCGCATCGATGATCCGTCGACAGGCTGGAAGGGCCGCGGTATCTGGACCACCTCGGGCACACGCGCGAACTTCCATGGCGAAGGCGGGAAGGACGCCTATCCCAAAGTATTCAAGGTGCAGATGCGGCCCGATCCGCTTGCACATTGATAGGACGACAACCTCGTGTCGGCTCCGCGCGCCTGTGCGTGCGGGCCGGCCAAACGGAGCAGAGACATGCAAGGACCATCCCGGCGCAACCTTCTCGCAGCGGCCACAGGCGCTGCAGCCGCCGTTGTCATTTCAGAGCCGAAGCCGGCAGCCGCGAAGGACGCGCCGAAGCCGATCTTCGACGTTCCGGTGACCTGGATTCCGATCGTCGGCGAGAAGGAGGTGTTTCCGGTCCGGCGCATCTACTGCATCGGCCGCAACTACGCCGCGCATGCGCTCGAGCGTGGTTCGGATCCGACGCGCGAGCCGCCGTTCTTCTTTCAGAAGCCGACCGACGCAATCCAGAATGTCGTGCCCGGCCAGGTTGCGGATCATCCTTATCCGTCGTTGACCAAGAACTATCATCATGAGGTGGAACTGATCGCGGCGCTGAAGTCGGGCGGGACCAACATTGCGCCCGAGAAGGCGCTCGATCACGTCTACGGTTACGCGCTCGGGCTCGACATGACCCGGCGTGACCTGCAGAACGAAATGGCGGGCGAGAAGAAGCCGTGGGAGATCGGCAAGAGCTTTGATCATGCCGCGGTGATCGGGCCCATTCATCCGGTCGCGAAGGTTGGTCACCTCACCAAGGGCGCGATCTCGCTCGCCGTCAATGGCACGGTGCGGCAGAACTCGGATCTCAGCAAGATGATCTGGAGCGTCGCCGAGCAGATCGCGAAATTGTCAGAGGCATTCGAGCTGAAGGCCGGCGACATCATCTATTCCGGCACGCCCGAGAATGTCGGCCCCGTGGTGAAGGGCGATGTCCTGCTCGCCAAGCTCGAGGGCCTGCCGGACGTGTCGATCAAGATCGTCTGATCGGAATGGCGATGGCCTGCAGCGCTCGGATGGCTGCAGGCCGGTCGCGATTGTCAAGCGTCGCGTCGCTGCGGCTCGATCGGTTGGGCCTGCTGCTCCGATGCCTCGTCGTGCTCGGGCTCGGTTGCGGCATGGACGATGCGTCGATGCGACAATGTGGCAATGACGCCCTCGTAACGTTTGCGCTGCGGCTGCGCCGCATGGGTCCGTCCCGGCAGTCGCTCGTAGATCCGCATGGCTGGCTTCCCCTGCTGAAGCTTGCTCTGTGAGTCGAGCGATCAAAAGCTTGCCGCCCTCGCGCCGGTTACGCAATCCGGGCCGCGACGGATTTGGTGGAGCAATTCAAAAACGCCTTCGGCCGGCACGCCGGCGCGGCGTTGCTGGTGAACGAAAAATGCCTCGCCGGCGGGGCCAGCGAGGCATCAAGTTGGTCAGGAAGGAACCTGTTGGCGTCAGGCCGCCTTGGCCTTGGCGACATGGGTTGCGATCGCATCCATCAGCGCCGGCGACAGGCAGTCATAGGGTTCGAGCCCGAGCTCCTTCAGGCGGGCCCTGATGGCGCCCATCTGGTCCGGCTTGACGCCGGATTCGATCACCGAGGAGACGAAAGCTGCGAAGCCGGGCGCCGCGGAACCCTCTTCCTGGAACAGCTCGGGATGGATGAAGTCGAGGCCGTAGAACGGATGGCCGGTGTTCTCGATCCGGCCGTACATGTGGGTGCCGCAGGCCGTGCAGGCGTAGCGCTGGATCACCGCCGAGGGATCGACGATCTGCAGCTTGTCGCCGTTTTCGAGCACGGTCAGGTTCTGGCGCGGAACAACTGCAACCACCGAGAAGATCGCACCTTCCGGCTTCCAGCATTTGGTGCAACCGCAGGCATGGTTATGAGCCACGTCGCCCTTGATGCCGACCTTGACGGGCCTGTCATGGCACTTGCAGACCAGCGTTCCGCCGGCAAAGTTGCCGGACCCCTGCTTGACGCCGTTGTCGACCGACGGATGGATATGAACAGTCATGGCAGTTCTCCTCCTGTTGATGTTTTGGCGATATCAGAACACGACGACCGAACGGATCGACTTGCCCTCATGCATCAGGTCGAAGCCCTTGTTGATGTCCTCGAGCTTGAGCGTGTGCGTGATCATCGGATCGATCTGGATCTTTCCGTTCATGTACCAGTCGACGATCTTGGGCACATCGGTGCGGCCACGCGCGCCGCCGAACGCGGTGCCCTTCCAGACGCGGCCGGTCACGAGCTGGAACGGACGGGTCGCGATCTCCTTGCCGGCCTCGGCGACGCCGATGATGATCGACTCGCCCCAGCCGCGATGGCAGGCCTCCAGCGCCTGGCGCATTACGGTGGTGTTGCCGGTGCAATCGAAGGTGTAATCGGCGCCGCCATCGGTCAGCGTGACCAGGTGCGGAACGATGTCTTCAGAGATCTTCTTCGGATTGACGAAATGCGTCATGCCGAAGCGGCGCCCCCATTCCTCCTTGGAGTCGTTGATGTCGACGCCGATGATCTTGTCGGCGCCCGCCATCTTGGCGCCCTGGATCACGTTGAGCCCGATGCCGCCGAGGCCGAACACGACGACGTTGGCGCCGGGCGTGACCTTTGCGGTGTTCACCACCGCGCCGACGCCGGTCGTCACGCCGCAGCCGATGTAGCAGCTCTTGTCGAAGGGCGCGTCCTCCCGGATCTTCGCGACCGCGATCTCCGGCAGCACGGTGAAGTTCGAGAAGGTCGAGCAGCCCATGTAGTGATAGACGGTCTGGCCCTTGTAGCTGAAGCGGGAGGTGCCGTCGGGCATCACGCCCTTGCCCTGGGTGGCGCGGATCGCGGTGCAGAGATTGGTCTTGCGGCTGAGACAGCTTTTGCATTGCCGGCATTCCGGCGTGTACAGCGGGATGACATGATCGCCTGCTTTCACCGACAACACGCCCGCGCCGACCTCGCGCACGATGCCGGCTCCCTCATGACCCAAAATCGAGGGGAAGATGCCCTCGCTGTCGAAACCGTCCAGCGTGTAGGCATCAGTGTGACAGATGCCGGTCGCCTTGATCTCCACCAGCACCTCGCCGGCCTTGGGGCCCTCCAGATCCAGCTCGACAATTTCCAGCGGCTTCTTGGCTTCGAAAGCGACCGCGGCGCGCGTCTTCATCTTCAACTCCTATGTCTTGGCTCGGAAGCCGCAGGCTTCGCCATCCCGGCTCCCCTCTCACTTGTGGCCCATGCAGGATTCCTCGGCCTTCACATAGGCCTCCGGCTTGTCCTCGTGCTTGGCAGGACGCGTGCGTCCCCAGGCATCATTGGCCCGGGCGCGCAGATAGACGTAGAGATCGTCCATGTAGCAGGCGACGTTCGGATTGTCGCCGAACGCCGGCATGACATTTTCCTGAGCCGTACTGATATTCTTGCGGCCGCTCGCGACGACCCCAAGAAAGTCGCCATAGCTCATTGTCTTCAACGAGTCCTTCAGCGCCGGTGCGTAGGTCGATCCCATACCATCGGGACCGTGGCACACGTGGCATTCCGAATGATAGCGGCGATATCCGGAGTAGGTGTACCAATCAACGGTGCCGTCGGATTGAACCTTGTAGGTTGGGTTTCCATCCTTATCGAGATATTTGCCGTCCTCTGACTTCACAGCAGTCGGATCACCCGAGCCGTCTGCCAATGCGGTCGCCGGCAGAACCATTTCCGTTAGGGCAATTCCTCCGGCCGCCAAGACAAGCATCATGGCTGCCGCAAAACAAGTTTTACGCAAGTGTTTGATCCCTGAGATTGATGGCGGCGAGCCGGCGCATGGACGGATCCATGCGCCGGGAGACAGGCCGGAGCTTACTGAGGCAGCGAGAAGACGGTGAGCGTGCCACCGAGCGCCGTGTAGTTGCTCAGGGCCGCATAGCCGCCGACCGCGCCGAGACCGGCGGTCGGATCGGTCAGGCCGGCTGCAAGACCGATACCTGCCCAGCCGCCGACGCCGGAGAGCACTGCAACGTACTGCTTGCCGTTGTTCTCATAGGTCGTCACGTTGCCGATGATGCCGGACGGAGTCTTGAACTTGTAGAGCTCCTTGCCGGTCTTGGCATCGACGGCCTTGAGATAGCCTTCGAGCGTTCCGTAGAACACCACGTTGCCTGCAGTTGCGAGCGCGCCCGACCACACCGAGAACGGCTCCTTGTTCGACCAGACGATCTTGCCAGTCTTGCCGTCCCAGGCGATGAAGTTGCCCATGTTGCTATCGCCCTGGGGCGGATACATCGACAGCGTCGCGCCGACATAGGGCTGACCCGCGGTGTAGCTCACCTTGAACGGCTCGTAGTCCATGCAGACATGGTTGGTCGGCACGTAGAACAGCTGCGTCTCGGGCGAGTAGGCCGCCGGCTGCTCGTCCTTGCTGCCGAGTGCCGCCGGGCAGACGCCCTTCGTATTGACGTCCTCACCATTGTGATCGGTCGAGTATTGCGCCACGACCTTCGGACGGCCATAGGTCTGCGAGTTCTTGTCCATGTCGACGCCGGTGGTCCAATTGACCTTCGGATCGTACTTCTCGGCGACCAGGAGTTCGCCGGTGGCGCGATCGAGGGTATAGCCGAGACCGTTGCGGTCGAAATGGGTGAGCAGCTTGCGCGCCTGGCCATTGATCGTCTGATCGGTGAGGATCATCTCGTTGACGCCGTCATAGTCCCATTCGTCGTGCGGCGTCATCTGATAGACCCACTTCGCCATTCCGGTATCCGGATTGCGTGCGAAAATGGTCATCGACCATTTGTTGTCGCCGGGGCGTTGCTTGGGATTCCAGGTCGAAGGATTGCCCGAGCCGTAATAGACGAGGTCGAGTTGCGGATCGTACGAGACCCAACCCCAGGTGCAGCCACCGCCGGTCTTCCACTGTTCACCTTGCCAGGTCTTCAGGCTGGAGTCCTTGCCGACTGGCTTGCCGAGCGCGGTGGTCTTGTCGTCGAACAGGATCTGATCATCGGGACCTTCGGAGTAGGCCTTCCAGACCTGCTTGCCGGACTTGATGTCGTAGGCGGTCATGCTGCATTGCACGCCGAACTCGCCACCAGAGGTACCGACCAGCACCTTGTCCTTGACGACCAGCGCGGCGGACGTGCCGGTCTGGCCCTTGCTCGGATCGCCGTTGGTCGCGCTCCAGACCAGGTTGCCGGTCTTCGCATCGAGCGCGACCAGCTTGTCGTCGGCCTGATGCAGGAAGATCTTGCCGTCGCCGTAGGAGAGACCGCGGTTCACGGTGTCGCAGCACATCACCGGAATGACGTTCGGGTCCTGCTTCGGCTCGTAGCGCCAGACGATCTTGTTGTCCTGAGAGAGGTCGAGCGCGTAGACCTTGTTCGGGAACGGCGTGTGGACATACATGATGTTGCCGATGATCAGCGGTCCGCCTTCATGGCCGCGCAGCACGCCTGTCGAGAACGTCCAGGCCACCTGCAGCTTGCCTACATTGGAGGCGTTGATCTGATTCAGCTTTGAATAGCGCGTATTGGCATAATCGCCTGCCGGCATCACCCAGTCCTTCGGGTTTTCCGACATCTTGACCAGTTCGTCACTGGCCCATGCGCTGCCTGCACAAAGTGCAGCGACTGAAGTCAGACAGGTTGCGAGTAGCACCTTTCGCATCGTCGATCCTCCCAGGTTGAGATCAAGGGGTTGCGCGAGATGCGGCCCCCAGTCATTGATTGTTCATCCTCATCCCTATCTGGTCCGAAGTCCAGAAACTTGCCCAAGAGCGAAACACGCTTGCTCAAGAGTGAAACTGCGGGACTAAAAGTACATTTTTGTCGGGACTTTTTCCTGTGCAGGTCAGCAGAGTGACAGCGCGCGTGTTCTTGCTGCGCAGCATCATCGTGTGTGTCGGCGTCGTCCCAAGAGCAAGCCAGGGTTGATGTTTTCCTTGACGTTACAAGGACGAAGGCACAGGATCGAAGCGGGGATGATGCTCTAAGGAGGACTCCGCCTGCCAAGCTCGGAAGCTGCCCCAAGAAGGCAATGATCCTGCTTCAACATCGGCCGTCACCGCGAGTGCCGGAAGAGTTGTTTTTTCGATCTTGAATCGGTGGATGGACATGTCCGATACGATCCGCTCGCTCAGCACCTCGGGACTAGCGACCAAGAAGCAGGTCGAATGTTGGTCAGATGCGCTGACCGATCTCTGCGGCCGATTTGATGTCGATCCGTTGGAGGGCGTCACCTTCGAGGGGCGCATTCACTTCACAACCGTATCGAAGCTGAAGCTGTGTCAGATCGAGGCAAGCCAGCATCGTATTGCCCACACGTTTTCCCGCGCTCGATCGAGCGAGCACCCCTATATCAAGATCCTGTTCCAGACCTATGGCGTGTCGTATTTCGAGCAGGAGGGGCGTCATATCGAGATCGGGCCGGGTGACTGCCTGGCCTACGACGTCTCCTGTCCGCATACCATCGTGAGCCCAGGGCTGACGCGGCATGAGGTGGTGATCGTGCCGAAGGATCTGCTGCGGGAACGCGGCTTCCGGCTGGAGAAGATGTCGGCCTGCAAGCTTTCCGCACGCAGCGGCACGGCCCGCATCGCGCATGAGTTCGCGCACGCCGCATTCGACGAAGCCAACCGGTTGTCGCCGAACAGCGCGGCAGGCGTTGCCGATTCGCTGATCGATCTGCTGTTGCTGCCGCTTCGCGAAGCCGATGCCATGTTCGATCGCGGTGGGCCGGAGGCGATGTATGTCCGTGCTCAAGGCTTCATCCGCGAGCATCTGCGCGATCCCGAACTCTCCATCGATCAGATTTCCGCTGCGCTCGGTTGCACCAAGCGCTATCTGCACATGGTGTTCAGCGATCGTGGCATGACGGTGAGCGACTACATCTGGCGTGCCCGGCTGCAGCATTGCCGCCAGGAGCTCGAGACCCAGTGCGGCAAGACCATCACCGACGTGGCCTTCTCCTGGGGGTTCTCGAGCTCGTCGCACTTCAGCCGTGTGTTCCGAAAATATTTCGGCGTCGTGCCGTCGGCGGTCCACAAGGCAGCTGCGCGGACCTGAAGCCTCGGTTCGTGAATTACTGCGCGCCGCTGCGCAGGACCTTCTGGAACGCGTCTCCCAGCACGGCCGGCTCGCGCGGTGGCAGATAGGTGAGGCCGGTCGCCTGACCGAACTCGGCCAGCTTTCCCGACGCCTGCAGGGCAGCCAACACCTTGTTCACCTCGGCGATGAGGTCGGGATTGCTGGCAAGTCCCACATAGCCGCGGTTGGCGCCGATCGGATAAAGATAGCCCGAGCCGGTCAAGGTCGTATCGGGATGCGCAGCCCGGTACGCATCGAAGCGCCCGAGGTCGAGCAGGGTGGCATCGAAGCGGCCCTGCTCAAGCGCGCCGAGCAGATCGTCACGGCCCGGCACGAGATGGGTGATGCTGTCGATCAGCCGTCCCTTGTCGTAGGTCATCAGGATGGCGTCCCCGAGCGTTCCGCTCTCGATCGCAAGGCGAAGACCGGAGAGATCGCCGATATCGGCGATGTGCCGTTCCCGTGCCTCCCGGCCGAGCACGACGGTCAGCGAGGAAAACATGTAAGGTCGCGTCGGCGCGAGAATGCCGATGGTGATGCGCCGGCGGCGATCGTCCCGGGTGGCACCCTCGAAGTCGGGCAGCTTTGCAGTTTTCACGCCCGGCACCACCAGCGAGTCCTGCGTGAAGGCGTAGCTGCCGACGAGTGAACAACGGCCGTCGGAGAGCAGGGCATTGGCTTCGAGTGCGGGACTCGAGTCCTCGTCGAGCTTGCTTTCGAACCACTGGATCTCCAGCCGCCGGCCAAGGCCTTCTGCGATCGCTCGGGCCAAGGCGACTTCGAAGCCTGTGCCGGGCTTGCTGCGGTGATGCATCGAGAGCGGTGGCAGATTCTCGTCGAGACATATGCGCAACGGCTCATCGGCCGCGCGTGCCGGCAACGTCATGGCAGCACAAGCGGGCAGGGCAAGTGCTGCAGCCGAGATCATGGCCGCGATCGCGCCTCTCATGGCGTCCTCCGGCTCGAGACATAGGCCCAGAGCGCGCCGATGTCGTCGTCGTTCAGGATGTCGCCCCACGGTGGCATCCGGCCGTTCTTGCCCTGTTTCACCGTCGTGACGAAGCGTGGCTCGTCATTGGGAAATCGGCGCAGATCCGGCGTGACGGTGCCAGAATTGACCATGTTGGGTCCGTGGCAGTGCGAGCATTTCTGGGCGAAGGTCTGCTTGCCCTGATCGATCTTCGCCTGATCGGTCTCGCCGCCTTGCTGCTGAGCTTGTTGGGCGATGGCGGCTGCCATGGCAGCCGACATCACCGCGACGGCGACGAGCTGCGTCGCCGTCCAGATGAAACCATTTCGTGTCACTGGCAATCCGCGCTCAGTTCTTGACCGCGAAAACCCAAAGTGAGCCGCCGGCCGGTACATTCGCCAGACGCTCGTCACCGGAGAACAGCGAATAGACGCCGCCATAGCCGCTGGTCACTGCGACATATTGCACGCCGTCCTGCTGCCAGGTCACAGGCTGGCCCTCGATGCCCGAGCCGGTCTGGAACTGCCAGAGCTTCTTGCCGCTGTCGGCGTCGAAGGCTTCGAACTCGCCGGTCAACTGGCCTGAGAAGACAACGCCGCCTGCGGTCGACAATACGCCGGAGAAGCGCGGAATGTCGCTCGGCTGCTCCCATTTGGTCTTGCCGGTGAGGGGATCGATCGCCTTGAGCTGGCCGCGCGGGCCATCCGGCCAATCCCAGAGATCGGTCAAGTCCATGCCGAGATACCACTCGCCGGCCTTGTAGGTTGCCGGCTCAGTCTTGTAGTGGCCGCCGAACACCAACGTATTGGCGTAGGCAAAGCCGGTCTGCGGATTGAACGACATCGGCTCCCAGTTCTTGCCGCCAAGGATCGATGGATAGACGGTGACCTTCTTGCCTTCGCGTGCTTCGCGCGTGACATCGGTCTCGATCGGCTTGCCGGTCTTCATGTCGATGCCAGAAGCCCAATTGACCTTCGCGTAGGGGTTGGCGGCCAGAAGCTTCCCGTTGGTGCGATCGAGCACGTAGAAGAAGCCGTTGCGATTGGCGTCCATCAGCACCTTGGTTGGCTTGCCCTCCACGGTGAGATCGGCGAGCACCATCTCGGCGACCGAATCATAGTCGAACGGATTGTTGGGCGAGAACTGATAGTGCCATTTGATCTTGCCGGTCTTCGGCTCGAGTGCGAGCACCGAGCAGGTGAAGAGATTGTCGCCCGGGCGCACGGCGGCATTGAACGGGCCAGGATTGCCGACACCCCAATATACGGTGTTCAGGTCGGGATCATACGAACCGGTGATCCAGGTCGAGCCGCCGCCGAGCTTCCACGTGTCGCCCTTCCAGGTGTCGCCACCGGGCTCGTCCGGTGAAGGCACCGTGTGGGTGCGCCATAGGTGCTTGCCGGTCGCAGGATCCCAGCCATCGATGAAGCCGCGGGTGCCGAACTCCGCGCCGGAGATGCCGGTCAGCACGACGCCATCGGCAACCAGCGGCGCCACCGTCATCGAATAACCTTCCTTGATGTCGGCTGCCTTCTGCCGCCACAGCTCCTTGCCCGTCTTGGCATCGAGCGCGATCACATTGGCGTCGAGGGTGGTGCGAAACAGCTTGCCGTCGAACAGCGCGGCGCCGCGATTGATGATGCCGCAACAGACGATGCGCGGCGTCTCGGCGGGATAGTCGACCTTGGTCTTCCAGATCTGCTTGCCGGTCTTGGCGTCGATCGCCATCGTCGCATTGTGCGTCGTGACGTAGACGACGCCCTGATAGACGAGAGGCTGGGATTCCTCGCTGCGATCGTCGGCGAAGCTGTAATTCCAGACCGGAACGAGGTTCTTGACGTTGTCCTTGGTGATCTGCGTCAGCGGGCTGAACCTCTGCAGATTGTAGCCCATTCCGTAATTGAGGACGTTCGATGTATCAGTTGCGCCCTTGACCAACTCATCGGCCGTCTGCGCGTGTGCGCCATGCGAAGCGAGAATAGCGAGGCTTACGGCCAACGCGATCCGTTTCATTCGATCCCTCCCGAATATGTCATGCGCGCCTATGTTGACGCTGCACGATCAACACTCCGCCTGAAATGAAAATGCGTCAACAAGGAACGTGCGAGGCGTCGCTCATGGCGCGGCCATGCATCACGCCACGGAATTTACCGAGGTAATTTCCGTTGGTGCTGCCTTTGGGACACCGTATTAGTCCGTGCTGCGATGCGGCATGAAGCTTGCTTCCTCGACCCCTGCCGGGACTAACAGAGGAGTAAGCGGATGAGACGAACCATCCTTTGGCTCGGCATGATGTTTTGCCTTGGGATTGGCGCGCACGCGCGCGACCTCGGCCAATGGGGATCGGTCGATCCGGCGCTGCGCGAATGGTATCAGGCTCTGATGCAGCCGGACGTGCCCACGGCGTCCTGTTGCGGCGAAGCCGACGCCTATTTCGCCGATGAGATTCGGGTGCGCAACGGCAAGATCTACGCCGTGATCACGGACGATCGGCCGGACGAGCCGCGCGGCCGACCGCATGTCGATGTCGGCACCGAGATCGAGATTCCGAACAACAAGCTGAAGTGGGACAAGGGCAATCCGACCGGGCATGGAATCGTTTTCCTCAGCCATAGCAAATACGTATTCTGTTACGTGCAGCCCGGCGGTGCCTGATCATACGCTCGTTGCGCAAGCCCTCTCGGCAAGAACAAAGTCACCGCCCCTGACGGCATCTCCCGGCTCAGATTAGACGCCGGGAGCCCTGCGGTTCGCGAATGCAAAAAGCAACGCGGATGGCCAATTTCGGCGCGGACAGGGACTTGACGCCGCCAATATTTCGGAGAGCTTTCTGTACCAGCGTCGACATGGTCTGAAGCGTCGCGCGAGAATGCTGTGACGTCTTGAGTTTTCCGCATCGAGATCATCGGAGGTCGAATATGAGATTGCCAGTTGCTGTCGCGCTGATCGTGGCAGGCGCGACATTGGTAGGCCTGCCAGCCTTGGCGGCACCGCGCGCTGCCGACCCGGTCAAGGCCTTTGACACCGACAACGACGGAACGCTCGACCTGATGGAGGTGAAGAAGGCCGCGGCCGCCGAGTTCGCAAAGCTCGATCGGGATCACGAAGGCACGCTCGACGCTCGCGAATTGCGGGGACGGCTGAGTGCGAAAGACCTCAAGGCGGCCGACCCCGATCACGATGGCACCCTGACGATGGACGAATATCTTGCCGTCGTCGAGCAGCGCTTCAATGCGGCCGACGCGGACCATGACGGCACACTGGACGCGAAGGAGTTGAGGACGCCGGCCGGCCGTGCCCTGATGCGGCTGCTCCAATAATCGCCAGTGACGGGTCGTCGGCGGTGATGCGGCGAGAGAAGCACGCGCGCCGCCGACGCCGTTCCGCCCTCGGACGAGCGCCCTTGCGTTCGTTCCAGGCCGGCCCTAGCTTCAATCCCGGCGCGAGCAAGGCGCCAGCCTCTTGGAAACCAGAGCTTGGGAGAGTGAAATGACCTGGAAGACCCCGAAAATCGTCGAAGTGCCGGTGGGCATGGAAATCAATATGTACGCCTGCGCGGCGCGCAAGTAATCGCGACTGAAAAGTCGCGATTGATCAAAGGTCTGCCAGACCTGCTTGAGCGGATACGTGAAGCACGGGTCTGGCAGATACTGTTTGGGCGGATACAACGCCGATACTACGAAGTCGGTACGACGGTGTGGCTGTCGTTCACAGATCCTGAGTGTCGAATATATAGAGATCAACGCCGCCGTCTGCGAAATTGGCAAGATCCCCGGCCGCGGCCTTTCCCTCAGCAGATCCCATCCCGGCCTTCAGCGCATCCATCGTATCGAACGATAACGTCGCGATGAGATGGATGTCGGCGCTCGGACCTGTCGGGGTGCCAACCCCTCCGCGGCTGATGTCATAGGCCGTCAAACCGGGAATTTTCTTGGCGAGCGGTACGTGGACCGACATGTAGTGCTTCTCGAACGCTTCGGCGCTTTTCGGCTTCTTGTAGAGCACGAGAACCTTCGGCATCGCTTTTTCCTCCCCTGTTGTTGCGGTCTCACGGACCCGGCTCGATTGCAGCCGATCTCGGCGCGGGGATCAAGCGCGGGGTTGCTGGCCGCCACTCTCGATGATGTGATAGGATATTTGCTCGCGCAGCGACGCTGCACTCCGATTCTTCACATGCCCTTGCGAAACGTGAATGCCCGTCGCCACGCATGTATTCCGCGCTGCCACGATCGCCGTTACGTTGTTTTCTGGCATAACGCATGCCGAAGGCATTGATAGCGAACACATCTTCGGCTTCATGATCGGCAGCGATGTCGGTGATGCCGGCGAGCGCGAGTTCCAGACCCAGACCACCGGACGCTTCGACAAAGGCGCCGGGCGCTATCACGCCGGTGAGCAGGAGTTCGAGCTCGAACTGGTCCCGGTGGAAAACTTCCGTATCGAACTCGGGACTGCATTCGCCGGCCACGATATCCGCGATGTTGCAGGCCTAGACGATCGCCGGCAGCTCAGCTGGACGGGCGCCTCGCTCGACCTGCGCTATCGTTTCCTGGCGCGCGAGACTGCGCCATTCGGCATGACCTTTGCCGTGCAAAGCGAAGGCAGCCGAATCGATGATATCAGCGGCGCGGGCGCATGGCGGTATGGCACCACATTCACTCTGGCATTCGATCGCGAGATCGTGCCCGATTTTGCGATCGCGGCGCTGAACCTATCGTATCAGCCGGAATGGACACGGTTTTCCAGCTTGGCCGAGACCGAGCGCGAGGTCACGGTCGGCGCGGCGTTCGCGCTCATGGCGCAGTTCCGTCCGGGGATTTTGCTCGGTGGCGAAGCGCGCTATTTTCGGCACTATGACGGCTTCGGGCTGGACGCCTTGTCCGGCCAGGCGCTGTTCATCGGACCGACCGCCTATTTCCAGCTCTCCGAGCGCTCGCGGCTGACGGTGTCCTGGAGCACGCAAGCCTGGGGCCGCGCGAGCGGACTGCGGGCCGGGCTCGATCTTGCGAACTTCGAACATCATCAGGCACGCCTGGTGTTTGGCGTGAATTTCTAGGCCGGTCAGTTCGAGCTCAGGCAGGCGCTTTTTTATGACGGGCTTTTGAAACCCCGGCCCGGCTGAGTTGTAATTATTGGTGCTACGCTATCGGACAATTCAACGGGATTTGTGGCATGAATCCGATCGAACTGATCATCACGGTCTGTGCGGTGCTCTCGCCGACCACATGCGAGGAGACGCATCTGGTGTTCTCCAGTGCCGCCTCGCTGCGGCAATGCACGATGCAGGCGCCGCCCTATATCGCCCAGTGGGTCGGCGAGCATCCGAAATGGACTGCAGTCAAATGGCGCTGCGAATATCCGCATACCAACGACAAGGCCGAGCGTGGCGGCGGCAGCGCCCCGAGCTGATCTGATCGGCCCTCCCATTCGTCACTTGTTGCAATCCCTCAGATCCTTGTCGGCGACCGAGAACACCGCGCCTGCCTTGATCTCGATGTCGTGCACGAGGCATTGCTTGCCGCCGGCATAGCTGACTCTTGCATCGTATCGTCCGGGCTCGACGCCGGTGATGCGCAGGCGCTCGTCGTGATCGACCTCCTTGTCCTTGTCGTTCAAGGTCTGGTTGGGCCCCCATTCGCTCTTGCCGACTGGTGACAGCTCGAAGCCGGTGATGGTGGCTGTGGTCAGATTCCACAGCCGCATGCCCTTGCCCTGCGCCAGCAATTGGCAAGGCGCGATCGACAGCAGCACGGCGGCAGCGGACATCAGCTTGCGCGACATTCCATCCTCCCAAACTCTACGTTCATTGTCGTTGCCCGTCAGGGTCCATTGGACCTGAGGAATTTGCAAGGTTCAATCTGACGATGTCGGCCCTGATCGCAGCGATGGCCTGCTCGTCACGTGGCGCGCGCGGAACGGCGATGGGCAAGGTGTGCAGCAGGCGGGCCGGACGCGCCGACAGCAGGATCAACTTGTCGCCAAGGCGCACGGCGTCATCCAGGCTATGCGTGACCAGGAGCGTAATCATCGGCCGGCTGCCGACCAATGTCGCGATCTCCTCGCGCAGCCGTGCCGCCAGGGCATCGTCGAGCGATGCCAAGGGCTCGTCGAGAATGAGGAAATCAGGCTCGACGGCGAAGGCCCGGGCAAGCGCGACGCGGCGAGCGAGGCCGAGTGACAATTCTCCCGGATAGTGGTCGCGATGCGCGTTCAATTCCAGCACCGAAAACAACGTGGCGAGCCTGGCGTCATCCGCATTGGGTGCGGCGAGGCGGACATTGTCCTCGACCGAGCGCCAAGGCAGCAGCCTGGGCTCCTGAAACACCATTGCCAGCCGCGCGCCGGCTGGTCGCGCGATGCGTCCCTGATAGCTCGGATCGAGGCCTGCGAGGATCCGCAGCATCGTGCTCTTGCCGCAGCCGGAGGGACCGACCACGACACCGACCTCGCCGGTCGCGAGCGAGAAACTGATATCCGCAAGCACCTGATGCGGCTTGCCAGCGGCGCTGACGAAGCTCTTGCCAGTGATATCGATGTCAAGCTGCACGGAGGCGCCACCGGGAGACACGGAGTTCGAACGGCTGCACCAGCACGGCCTCGATGACTAGCACGACGGCGGCGAAGCTCAGCGAATAGGCGAGCAGCAGCGGGATGTCGAAGAGCTGAAAAGCGACGCCGATCTCGAAGCCGATGCCGTTGGGCCGGCCGAGCAATTCCGCGACCAGCACGATCTTCCAGACCAGCGACAGGCCGGAGCGCGCCGCAGCGGCGATGTAGGGGGCGAGCTGCGGCAACAGTACATGGCGAAAGGTGCGCCAGCGTGAGAACGCGAACACTTGCGCCATCTCGTCCAGTGCCGGATCGAGCGCGCGGGTGCCTTCGCGCAAGGTGACGACCGCGGTCGGCAGCTTGTTGATGGCGATCGCTGCGATGGCGGCGGCCTCGGTCAGTCCCGCCCAGATGTAGGCCAGCACGATCACGACCAGCGCCGGCAGATTGAGCAGGAGGATAAGCCAGGGATCGCCGAGCCGGTTGGCGAGCTTGCTCCGTCCCATCAGATAGCCGATCGCGCTGCCGATGCTCATTGCCAATGTGAAGGCCAGCACGACGCGAGCAAGCGTCGCGGAAAGGTGCAGAAACAACGCGCCGGATCGGGCCTCTGCGATCATCGTGGTGAAAACGATCAATGGCGGTGGCAGCTTGGCGCTCCCGGCGAGCAGCGCCGCGATCCACCAGGTCGCCAGGAACAGCACGAAAGATAACAGGCGCAGCACCTCAGTCCCTCGGCGAAGGATTGTAGTAGGTCCCACGACTGAGCTCTGTGCCGGGGCCGACCAATTCGCGGCCACCGATGCCGGCCAGCACGCCATAGAGAATGCGCGCATCGGCCTCCTCGTCGGCGAGCGGCCGGCGCGGAATGCCGTCCCGGTAGCGATCGCGATAGGTCCGCAAGGTCACTGCATCAGCAGCTCCCGTCAGCGGCGCGATCGTGCTCCACTCCGCATCGGACGCCGCAAGGATCTCCTTGGCCTTGCTGGTCACGGCAAGGAAGCGCGTCAGCAGCTCACGATGGGCGTTCGCCCAGTCCTCGTCGAACACATAGCCGACCATCGCCACGCGCCCCTTGGCGCCGAATTTCGGTAGGATCTGCTCGATGCCGGCCAGTCGGCGAAAGCCCTTGGCTTCGAGCGCGGCGCAGAAATTCCAATAATTCAGGTTGGCGTCCATCTCGCCATCCGCCATCTTGGCGGCGAGCAACGGCGGCGCGCCATATGTGATGGTCGCCTGAGATTTGAGGTCGATATCTTCCTGCTTCAGCGCCGCCTGCAGCAGCAGCCAGCTCTTGTCGATGGGCCCGCCGGCGATTGCGAGTTTCTTACCCTTGAGGTCGGCGAGACCGTGAATCGGCGAAGCGGCCGGAACCATCACCGCGCCCAGGGCGCTCGAATAGGGATAGAAGGCCAGCTTGGCGCCAAGCGCCCGCTCGCGCGACACCCACAGCCAGTCGGAGACCATGAGGTCAGCATTGCCGGCGCGCAGCGCGATCTTGCCGGCTTCAGGGCTCGCAAGCTCGGTGGTCTGGATCTCGATGTCCTGCTGCTTGTCCAGCCCGTGCGCGCGGATCACGGCGAGCTCCCAGGCGAAGGTGCCGGTCTTTTGCGCTGCAACCCTGATCGTCTCGGCGCCGCAGCATGCAGATACCGGAACGAACGCGCAAGCCAACGCGCCAAGCAACAAACCAATGAAACGTGCCATGTAATCTTGCGCCGCTCTCATCTTTTCATCCCGACAGTCATAGCATAGCTTTCGTGTCCTGCTCCGGGAGGAAAGCAATGATGACATGCAGACGGGTACGACCGATTGTCGCCGCGCTTGCGCTTCTTTGCGGTCCGGCCTCAGGGGTGCGCGCGCAGGACCTCAATGATTATCCGACCTCCGCACGCGCCGAATATGTGTTTGGCTGCATGAAGGCGAATGGCGAGACCCGGCAGTCGATCGAGCAATGCTCCTGCTCGATCGACGTGATCGCGACCATTCTTCCCTATGAGCGCTACGTCACGGCGGAGACGGTGCTCAGCATGTCGCAGGTGCGCAGCACGCTCGGTGCCGAGTTTCGCTCCTCCGAGCAGGCGACCTCCGCAGTCAACGACCTCAGACGTGCGCAGGCCGAGGCTGAGGTCAGGTGCTTCTGAGGCTAAGCTCGTGCGTACCGTTCAGCTGCCCGAGCCCTCGACGGGCCATTCATGCTGGAACAGATGGCCCTGCGTGTCCTTGGCTTCGGCCTCGAAGTGCTTGGCGCCGTTCGGGACATAAGTAAAGCGGATGTTCGGATCCTCCGAGATCGAGATGCCGCCTTCCATGGCGAGCACCAGGCTGCCGTCCTGCGACAGCTTCAGATCGTCGATGAAGAAAGCCGGAATGTAGAGCTGGGTGAGCTGATCCATCTGCAGCCCCGAATTGTTGGGATGCCCGATCATCACCTGCGCCTCGCGCGCGCCGCTCATGGCGCCGTCGCCAGCTTGCGCGAACTGGCGATAGCGCATCTGCCCGATATGCGCCTTGGCTTCCTCGGGATTCTTCGCGGCCGGGGCCGAGCAGCCGCCGGACGCCTTCACATAGACCTTGGTCACGTAGAGCTGTCCGTCGGACAGCTCGGCGACCGCGTGCACGTCCGTGTAGTTGTTGACGCGGACGCGAGTCGAGATCGCCGTGACATTGGCGTCCTGGCCGAGCGTGAACTTCGCCGCCATTGGTGCCGGGTTCTTGTCGATCACGAGCGTGATGGTCTTGATGCGACGCGTATCAGCCGGCGAAAGCTTGCTGCGCAGCGTCACCGGCACCAGCGACGCATCCTCGGCGCGCGCCGGCATCTCGACCGCGAGCACGTCCGCTCCGTCATTCATCGGGCGATTGCCGAAGATGTCCTGGACCAGCCCGGGCCACGGGTCATAGTCCTCGGCCTTCGCAGTTGCGAAGGCAAGGACTAGCAGGGCGCCAAGCAGTGGCGCGCGAAGCAAACGGGCTGCAGCACTCATGTCGCATTCCCTCGTTCGTTCCGGGAATTTGGAGCGCGAGACCTCAATATAGACCTCCGTGCTCGCTATTCCCACTCCATTTCCGAAAAAGCCGCAGTGGCGTTCCGGGCGTTGTAGTCGTCAAACAGCTGCCATTTCGACCGCTCTGAGGCGGCGGCCGACCTCGCCGCCTCGGTGATCGGGCGCCCCCGTGCGATCAGTCCGCGAATATCGGTGGCGAGTGTGTCGAGGTAACGGCGTTGATCGGTCAGCACGGCGGGCCAGTCGCCAACCGGTCCATGCCCGGGAACGACGCGCTGGGCGGGCAGGGCGGCGAGCTTATCGAGCAGACTGCGCCAGCCGCTCAAGCTGCCGTCCATGACCGGGATATGCGATGCGAATACGAGATCGCCGGCGAATAGCGTCCGGCTCTGCTCGTCATAGACGGTGAGATCGCAATCGCTGTGCGCCGCCGGCCAAGCCTGCAACACAATGGAACGGCCGCCGAGATCGAGGGTGAGACGGTCGCCGACCAATAATGAGGGTGGCACCAGGCGCACCTCGTCGATCAGCTCCGCGCCCATGATCTGTCGAAAGGCTTCGATGTAATGCAGTCCGCGCATCGCGAGGGCGCGCGGTTCATTGGCGGCGCCGACGAAAGTGGTTCCCGCTCGATCGAAAGCGGCATTGCCGAACAGATGGTCCGGATGAGCATGGGTGTTGATGACATAGCGGATCGGCTTGTCGGTGCGGGCACGGATCGCGGCCAAAAGTTGCCGGCCCTCGCGCACGCTGCCGCCGGTGTCGATCACCGCGACGGCATCATGACCGACGACGACGCCGAGATTGGCAATGTCGCCTTCGTTGTCTCGGGTCATCAGCGCGATCTGGCCACTGTGCACGAACACGCCCGGCGCGATCTCGTGCATTTCGAGTTCCTGTGGCTCTGCGCCCAGGCATGCCGGTGCGAATATCAATAGCAGAACAAGGAGGAGGGCGTGCCTTGCCATGGTTTTGCCTGCTCTAGCGCCCTTGCACGCGCGGATGCGGCAGCATAGCATTTTGAAAAATAACGCGACATGCGTGAGCGGGATGGAAACGATGATGACGAATGGCAATCTTGGCCGCAGCCTTCTGCTCGGCCTTGCTGGGTGTCTGACGCTGGCTGCGGCACCTGCCGCATTTGCGCAAGCGAGCGGTGACGGTGCCGACCTCTCGATCGAACTGGTCGATCCAAAGGTCCTCCGCGTCTGTGCCGACCCCCGCAACCTGCCGTTCTCCAACGAGAAGGGCGAAGGTTTTGAGAACAAGATTGCCGAGCTGTTTGCTGCCAAGCTGCAGAAGAAGCTCGACTACATGTATTTCCCGCAGGCGCAGGGCTTCGTGCGCGTGACGCTGGGATCGCATCGCTGCGACGTCATCATGGGCTATCCGCAGGGCGATGACCTCGTGCAGGGCACCAACCCCTATTACCGCACGACCTACACGATCATCACCAAGCCGGGCTCCGATCTCTCCGATGTCGCGACCTTGGAGGATCCGCGCCTGAAGGGCCGGCGTATCGGCATCGTCGCGGGTACGCCACCGGCAACCAACATGGCGGCGGCCGGGCTGATGGCGACTGCGAAGCCGTATCCGCTGATGATCGATACCCGCGTCGATTCCTCGTCGCAGGCCATGATCGACGACCTCGAGTCCGGAGCGATCGATGCCGGCGTGCTGTGGGGACCGATGGCCGGTTACTACGCCAAGAAGGCATCGCCGGCCCTGCACGTCACGCCGCTGCTCAAGGAAACCACCGGGCCGAAACTGATCTATCGGATCGGCATGGGCGTCCGCACCGCCGATCAGAACTGGAAGCGGCAGCTCAACCGGCTGATCCAGGAGAGCCAAGGCGAGATCAACAAGATCCTGCTCGATTACGGCGTGCCGCTGCTGGACGAGAGCGATCATCTGATCACCGCCGAGGCCGCGACCAAGTCGCCATGAGCGGCGGGTGCAGCCCCGTCGCGCTGGCAGCCTTGCTGCTGACGGCTGTCGCGCGCGCGCAAAGCGGCGTCGCGGAGCCAGGCGGCTATCGCACCGAGAATTATCGCAGTCCTGTGCCGGCGACGCTGGCAGGCGCGCGCGTGCTTTCGACCGAGGAGGCGGCGGTGATCTGGCGCGCCAAGTCGGGCGCCTTTATCGACGTGCTGCCGCGCCCACCGAAGCCGAAGAATCTTCCCGAAGGCACGGTGTGGCGTGACCAGCCGCGGCAGGACATTCCCGGCAGCATCTGGCTGCCCGACGCCGGTTACGGCGTGCTGGCCCCAGCCACCGAAGACTATCTGAAACGCGGCTTGGCGCGCGCCTCCGGTGGCGACCATTCGCGCTTGTTGGTGTTCTACTGCCTCGCCGATTGCTGGATGTCGTGGAATGCGGCCAAACGCGCGCTGTCCTACGGCTACACCGAGGTCGCGTGGTATCCGGAAGGCACCGACGGCTGGAGTTTCGCAGACCTGCCGCTCGAGGAGACGAAGCCTGAGCCGCGGCCGGAAGAGTGAGCGCTTTGCCGGGCCGCCGTGTGCGAGGTCGGCACCCATGGAGCCGCTACTCGATGTCCTGCTGGATCTCGCGGCCCAGCGCGAACAGGCGCTGGTCGATCGTGGTCGGCACCTCGCAGACGAACTTCACCACACGGCGGCGGTCTTCGAAGATACGGGTTTCCCAATTGAGCTGGTTCGCGAGCTCGTCGACCTTGGTCTGATCGGGCGAGGCTCCGCTCTGCATCTCCTGCAGCGCGATGGTGTCGGCCTTGATCTTCTCAACCGCATCGCGCTGCTTGCGCATCACCCGCTCCAATCCGTTCATGACCGAGGTTCGCTGCGCATTGAGCGTATCGAACAGACCTGAAAACAGCAGCTTGCCTTTCGTGATCTTTTCCTCTGCCGAGCCGGTGAGGAAATCGGCGATGTCCTTCTGCGCCTCCTCGAGCGGGGTACGGCGCGCGGCGAGCTTGGCGACGAGCGCGGAGACCTTGGCGTCGTCCTTCCATTTGCCGGCGACGTCATCGAGCGGGGGCCCCGACCAGACTGCCGCCACAGAGATCTCCGGGACCTTGGCTTGTGCGCAAGGCCAATCCGGATAGCGCGGATCGGCGGCCAGGCAGGCGCTTGTCGATAGCGCAGAAAACAACGCAATGATGATCGCACGCATCATGTCTCGCCTCCGGGGCCGCGGCGAACGAAGCCGCGCGAGGGATCGTAAGCCAGGATCGCACCGACCATGAAGGCGATGGTGCAACCGCCAACCACCGTGAGCGAGATCCAGTTCATCTTGCCGTAGAGCGCGAAGCGGACCAGCTCGACCGCATGGGTGAACGGATTGGCCTCGCAGACCATGGCGAGCCACGGGCTGCCTTCCTCGACGCGCCACAGGGGATAGAGTGCCGAGGACGCAAAGAACATTGGAAAGATCACGAAGTTCATGACCCCGGCGAAATTCTCCAGCTGTTTGATCCCGGATGAGATCAGCATGCCGAGCGCGCCGAGCATAAGGCCCGACAGCACCAGTGCCGGCAGCACGGTGAGATAGCCTGATGGTGGCGGCGTGATGTCCCAGAACCAGGCAACCGCGAGGAATGCGTAGACCTGCAGCACCGAGACGGCTGTGCCTGCGAGAAGTTTGCAGAACAGCAGGTACCAGCGCGGCAGCGGGCTCACCAGCAGAGTGCGCATGTTGCCCATCTCGCGATCATAGACCATCGACAGCGAGGACTGCATGCCGTTGAAGAGCTGGATCATCGCCATCAGGCCCGGCGCGATATAGACCTCGTAGGGGATATAGGTCTCGTAAGGCGGGATGATCGAGATGCCGAGCACCTGACGGAAGCCGGCCGCAAAGATGAACAGCCAGACCAGCGGCCGCACCAGCGCCGAGACGAAGCGTTCGCGCTGATGCAGGAAGCGCAGCCCCTCGCGCCAGACGATGCCGGTCAGGCAGGTGAGATATTGCCCCGCCGAGAAGCCCGTTCGCGCCGGAGCGATGGCGGTGACGCTCATGGCTCTGAACTCCGCGCCGTACGATCCTGCGTCGTCAGCCGCGCGAAGGCGGCATTGACGTCAGAGGCGCCGGTTTCGCTGATCACGCGCGTTGCCGGCCCCTTCGCCAGCACGCGGCCCTGATGCAGCACCACGAGATCGTCGGTCGGCGTGATCTCGTCGAACAGATGGGTCGCCCAGAGCACGCCGATGCCCTGCTCGGTAACGAGCTGCCGGACATGACCCACGATGTCGGCCCGCGCCTTGACGTCGAGCCCGACGGTGGCTTCGTCGAGCAGCAGCAGGCGCGGCCGATGCAGCAGCGCACGCGCAATCTCCAGTCGTCGCATCTGGCCGCCGGAGAGATCGCGCACCTTGTGGCCGGCGCGGTCCGCGAGCCCGATCCGTGTCAGCAACTCGTCGCTGCGCAGGCGCGCCTCGCGCCTTGCAATGCCATGGAGCGCGGCGTGGTAGAGCAGGTTCTGGGTCAGCGACAGGTCGAGATCCAGTGTGCGCGGCTGGAAGACGACGCCAAGCAGCCGCAGCGCTTCGCCCGGCGCGCGGCCGATGTCATGGCCGAAAATGCCGATACGGCCGGTCTGCACCCCGAACAGCCGGGTGATCAAGGAAAACAGCGTGCTTTTCCCGGCGCCGTTGAGGCCGAGCAATGCGGTGAAGCTGGCGGGCTGGACATCGAAGGAGACATTATCGAGCGCCCGCCGCGCACCGTAGGAATGGCTGATGCGGTCGATCGCGAGTGCCGGCACGCCACCGGGCTCGCGCTGCGCGGCGACATCATCCTGCGTGATGATGGTGGCGCCTGGCATCGTCATGGCTGTGCAATCGTGATGCCCCAGGGCAGCTCGCCGACCTGGATGGTCTTGATCACCTTCTGCGCGGCGACGTCGATGACAGAGACATCATTGGAGACCCCGTTCGTCACCAGCAGATATTTCTCGTCGGGCGTGAAGGCCATGTGCCAGACGCGCTGGCCGACCAGGAGATATTTCTTCACCTGATGGCTAGTCCCGTCGACCACGGCGATCCGGTTGGCGGGGCCGAGTGCGACGAACGCCGTCTTGCCATCCTTGGTCATGCCGATGCCGACCGGCTGGATCGCCTCGTTGCGCAGGCCGGGAATGGCGAAACTGACCTTGCCGGTAACCTCGCGCTTGGCCGGATCGATGATCGAGACCGTGCCGCCGATCTCGGAGGACACCCAGAGCTCGGACTGATCGCGCTTGAACTCGGCAAAGCGCGGCCGCGCATCGACCAGCACGTTGGCGACGATCTGGCGCGTGGCGGTGTCGATGAAATGCGCCATGTTGGTGGTTTCCGACGTGCAGATCAGGATCTTGCCGTCGGGGCTGACCGTCATGCCCTCGGGCTCGACGCCGACCTGGACGTCACCGACGCGGGCCCGCTTTTCGAGATCGATGATCGTGACGGTGTTGTCGTTCTCGTTGGCGACATAGAGCGTCTTGCCGGGGGCATCCAGGGCAAACAGCTCCGGATCGGGGCCGGAGGGCAGGGTGTCCACCACCTCCTGCTTGGCGGTATCGATCACCTGGATAGTGTCGTCGTCGCCGACGGCGACCATCACGAACTTGCCGTCGCGGCTGAACTCGATGCCGCGCGGCCTCTGCCCGACCTTGATGGTCTTGGTCACAGTCCAGCTGTCAGTATCGATCACCGTGACCGTGTTGCCCTTCTCATTGGAGACATAGGCGATGAAGGCCCAGGAGGGCGATGCGGTCGCGAGCCAGAGCGCGGCGCAAGGCGCAGCCAATCGCAACGAAATTGTTCGCATCATCTTGCCATTCCGCATCTCGGACCCACGGCTCACTGCAGCTTGCATTTGGTTTCAGGACGGTCGACGCCGAGCGTGTCGAGCTCGGAGACCTGGTGCAAAAACCCCTCCTGCGGCGATACCGATACGATCATGCGGCCGTCCGACAGCAGGATCGGCTGGCGAAGCTGCAGATTCCAGTCGCGCAGCGTCAGCCGGGTGCCCTTGAATGCTGCGATCGAGAAGCTCGGGCCCTTGATGAAGCCGAGCAACGTCTTGGCGTCGCCGGAATTGGTGCGCGAGGCAGCCTCGCCGATCATCCGCACGGCCGTCCAGGCCTGCATGTCGAGCGCGCTCATATGCCGCGACGCCAGCTTGATGAACCGGTTCTGCAATTGCGTCGCACCCCATTGATCTTGCGCGGGATCCCAGCTCGTCGGCTTGAGGCCGGCGGAGCCCGCGACCGGGCGCGGATCCCAGGTACGATAGGGCAGGTAGGACGCGAACACCTCGCTTTCGTCGGCTGCGACCAGCACGTCATAGGCCGGTGCTTTTTGTGTGAACACAGGCATCTGGCGCTGGATCAGGGTGACGCCGGAATCGGTGCGACGGGCGCCGCCGGTATCCTCGAACGTGCGCTCCTCGACGATCTTGGCGCCGAAGCGTGCGGCGGCGCGGCGCAGCGCATCGGCATAGAGCTTGTCATTGTCATGCGAGCCGGTCACCAGCAGCCAGCGCTTCCACTGCTTCCAGACCAGATATTGCGCAAGGCCGTCGGCGAGCATGGAGCGGGTCGGTGCGATGTGGACCACGTCGGCGCGGCAATCCTGCTCGCGCAGCCGGTCGTCGGTTGCGCCTATATTGAGCAGGATCGCGTCGCGGCCGCGCAACGCATCGGCGGCCTTGACCAGCGCATCGGCGGGGAGGTCGGCCAGGATGAATCCGGTCTTGCTGGCGAGCTCGTTCGCCGCGGCAACGACGTCCTCGCCCTCCTTGAGGCGATGCTCCACCAAGTTGAAGTGCTGGTTGAGGAACTTGCCGGTGGTGTTGTTGTCCTCGATCGCAAGTCGCGCGCCGGCGAGCCCGTCATCCGGGGCAGGCTGCTCGACGGGCGACAAGGTTTGCGAAACGCCGGCGCGGCCAAGATAGCCGATCGCGACCTCGACCGGCTCCGAAGCCACGGCAGGTGTGGCGAGAACGGCAAGGCTGATCGCGCCGATCAACCATCGGATCATGCTTCCTCCCTGTGTCCTCCGCGCCTGTTCCGGCGCAGGAGGCATTTCGGCTTGAAAGATGACCGAATTAGCCTAGCTTGCAACCCCACTTTAGCAGCTCCCGTCTCATTTCGGATCACGTCCGTGAAACTGCGCGTCGCTTTCGTTACTTCGATGTTGATGGTGGCGACGCCGGTGCGCGCCGACCAGCCGAGGGTCGCGGTGTTCGACTTCGAGCTGCTCGACAGCAGCCTGCAAGGCGAGCTCGAAGGCCTGCGCAAGGACGAGCAGGCGCGCCTGACGCGCGCCACGCAGCAATTGCGCGAAGCGCTGGCCAACTCAGGCAGGTTCCAGGTGCTCGATATCAGGCCGATTGCTGATGCAGCGCACAACAGCAATCTGCAGGCCTGCGGCGGCTGCGACGTGAAGCTGGCCGAAGAGCTTGGGTCGGATATCGCCATCACCGGCGTGGTGCAGAAGATCTCCAACCTCATCATTAACATGAACATTTACCTGCGCGACGTGCACAGCGGAAAGCTGATCACGGTCATGAGCGCGGATATGCGTGGCAACACCGACGAGTCCTGGACGCGCACGATGAACTGGCTGATCCGCAATCGGGTGCTGGCACCGAGCTACGGCTCGCCCCAGGCACAGTAGACTGTAGCAGACATCACGACGTCATGCTCTGCATAGGCGGGGCATCCAGTACGCCGCGGTCTCTGATCAATCACAACTTCCTCTGGATACTGGATCACCCGCCTTCGCGGGTGATGACAGCTTTTCTGTTGATGCACGCACCGCTTCAATTGGAATGACATCTACCTTCAATCGTTCAGCCGCGCCGCGTGCCAGCGCAGATGATCGCACATGAAGGTGGAGATGAAATAGTAGCTGTGATCATAGCCCTCCTGCCGGCGCAGCAGCAGCGGGATGTTGGCCTTGGTGCAGGCGGCCTGCAGCAGCTCGGGCCGCAGCTGCTCGGCGAGGAACTGATCGGCATCGCCACAGTCGACCAGGAGGTCTGAGAATTTTGCGCCGTCTTCGATCAGCGCCACCGCGTCGTGCTTGCGCCAGTCGTCCTTGTTGCTGCCGAGATAGCCACCGAGCGCCTTGATGCCCCAGGGGACCTGCGAGGGCGCGACAATCGGCGAGAATGCACTGGCGGCGCGATAGCGATCGGGATTGCGCAGCGCCACCGTCAGCGCGCCGTGACCGCCCATGGAATGGCCCATCACCGACTGTCTCCGCGGGTCGACCGGGAAGTTGGCGGCGACCACGCTCGGCAGCTCCTCGGTCACATAGCTCCACATGCGGTAGTTACGCGCAAAAGGCTCCTGCGTCGCATCGACATAGAAGCCGGCGCCAAGGCCGAAATCATACGCGCCATTGGCATCGCCGGGCACGCCCTCGCCGCGCGGGCTGGTGTCAGGCGCAACGAACACCAAACCGAGCTCGGCGCAGGCAGCGCGAAACTCGCCCTTCTCGGTCACATTGGCATGAGTGCAGGTGAGGCCCGACAAGTACCAGACCACGGGCAGCTTGGTACCGGCCTCGTGCGGCGGCACATAGACAGAGAATGTCATGTCGGTGCCGGTCTCGTGGCTGGCGTGCCGATAGACGCCTTGCACGCCGCCATGGGATCGGTTCTGCGAAACGGTCGTGAGCGTCATGTTGTTTTATCCTGTTTCACCACGGTATCAGGCCGTGGCGGGGTTATGCGACGCCATGCGCGATGGCGAGCCGGACCAGTTCGCCGGAGGTACGCACGCCGAGCTTCTGACGGATGATCGACGAGGTGTTGGCAACCGTCTTGTATGATGACTGGACCAGCCAGGCGATCTCGGACAGGCTCTTGCCGGCGCTGAGCAGGCGTACGATCTCCAGCTCGCGCGATGTCAGCTTCGCCAGGGGACTTTGCGCCGCAGCCGGCCCGGCAAAGGCGATGCGACGCGCGATCGCAGGTGGCAGATAGGTATCGCCGCGTCCGACCTGCAAAATCGCCTCGACCAGATCGTTGGGGTCGCCGCTCTTCGACACATAGCCTTTGGCGCCAACCTCGATCGCACGGGCGGCGAACACAGGATCGTCATTCATGCTGAACATGATGATGCGCGCGGCCGGCTGACGCGCCAGGATGCGGCGCGCGAGCTCGAACCCGGACACCGTAGGCAGATTGATGTCGATGACGCAGACGTCAGGCTGTTCGGCCGTGAACACCCGCTCGCCGCTTTCGGCGTCAGCCGCCTCCAGCGGCGCAACGTCGGACTCGCCTGACAGCACCGCGCGGCAGCCTGACGCGACAATAGGATGGTCGTCGACGATCAGCACGCGCATGATCTAAATTCCCCGGGGTGTCGCCTTCTATTGTTGCGGCGCATCAAAGATGCATCGCGCGCATTGTTGCGACATGGTTCGATTAGATCGCCGGCTGATTTATCTGTCAACGCTGGCGAGCCGCATACTAGGACGAAGGACAATGTGGCAGGAACTGTCTTTGCAGACCCGCATCAACGTGCTGCTGGCATTGGTGCTGACGCTCGGGCTTGCCATCAACATCGCGCGCCTTGCGTTGGAAGCGGGCCCGCGCGTGCAGGCCGAGGACCAGAGCGTGATACGGCTGGCGCGCGCCTTCGTCGACACGATCGTGACCGGGTTGAATGAGTCGCCCGATCCGGATGCGCAGCTGAACAGGATTGTCGCCGATCTCAGCCGGCTGCGCCACGTCAGCGTCTTCAGGCAGAGTGCGCTACCATCGCAAGGCGTGGAGCCGGGCGGGGAGAGCCGTGCGCCGGCCTGGTTCGTGTCGCTGGTGCATCCGGAGCAGATGTCCGTCAGCGTGCCCTTGATGGTCGCCGGCCGACCGGATGCGCTGGTGATCACCGCGCATCCGGACGACGAGATCGCGGAAATCTGGGACGGCATCACGACCCAGCTCGTGATCGGGCCGGTGATTGCGGTCGTGCTGTTCCTGTTCACGACGCGCGTTGTCAGCAGCGCGCTCGCGCCGCTGCAACAGCTTTCGCAGGTAATGAGCGCGATCGAGGACGGCGCCTACGACGCGCGGGTAACGCCCGGCGGCGCGCCCGAGCTCGCCGCGCTGTGCCACAAGCTCAACCATCTCGCGGCCACGCTTGGCGCGGCGGTCGAAGACAAGCGCCGCCTCGCTGAGCGTACCGTGTCGTTGCAGGACCAGGAGCGCAAGGAGATCGCGCGTGAGCTGCATGACGAATTCGGTCCGCATCTGTTTGCGCTGCGTGCGCATGCCAGCGCCTTGATGCGGCTGCCCGATTCCGGTGCCGTCGATGTCGGCGCGATGCGGCGGCACGGCCAGGCGATCCTCGATCAGGTCAATGCCGTCCAGCAGTTCAATCGTCGTATTCTGGAACGGTTGCGACCGGTCGGTCTGGCCGAGCTCGGCCTGCGCGAGGCGCTCGGGGCGCTGGTGCGGCTGTGGCGCGAATCCCGTCCCGACGTCGCGATCGCGACCGATATCTCTCCTTCGCTTGGCGTGACCGGCGAGAGCGCCGATCTGACCATCTACCGGGTCGTGCAGGAGGCGCTGACCAATGTGTTCCGCCATGCCGATGCCAGCAGGGTGAATGTGACGATCGCGCCTGCGGGGCAGCGCGGCGGCCGCGCCTACACGATGGTGCAGGTGCGCGATAATGGGCGGGGACTTGGCGACGATCACAAGCTCGGCTTTGGGCTGCTCGGCATGCGCGAGCGGCTGAGTGCACTCGGTGGCACGCTTGATATCGCCTCCGTTGGCGCCGGCGTGACGGTCGAGGCCATGGTGCCTGCCGATGCAGGCTGATGCAATGCTACGTTCTGGACCGGGAATTTTTCCCGACCCGGACGGGACGTTTTGCAGATGGCGCGTTCTGCAATCACCATTCTAAGATTGCTGCACCGACCGGCCGGATTCACAACAGGTCGAGCGGGATTGGTGGGGAATGGGAATGCGCGTTCGTCGCTGGGCGATTTCTTTGTCGATTGCTTTGCTCGTTCCTGCGGAACGCAGCCTCGCTCAGGACGCCGGAACCGAGGTGCAGGAGCTGCCGCCGGTGGAGGTCACGGCGCCGCGAGAGAGCGCCAAGCGGGCACGCACCGCCAGCGCCCCGGTGCGGGTGGTCCGTGCGCGCCCCCGGCCGCGGGCGCTCGTCGCAACCACGCCGGTGCCGAGCGCCAAGGTGGAGGCCGAGAAGGTGCCGATGGGGACCTCCGTGGTGGACAGCAGACAGATCGCGCGCACCGGCTCGTTCAATGTCGGCGAGGCACTGCAGCAGAGCGTCCCCGGGATCAACCTCAGCGAGGTCACCGGCAATCCATTTCAGCCCGATATCGAATATCGCGGCTTCGTCGCCTCGCCGGTCGAAGGGACGCCGCAGGGGCTTGCCGTCTATCAGAACGGCGTGCGCGTCAACGAGGCGTTCGGCGACACGGTCAACTGGGACCTGATTCCGACCGCAGCGATCGCTTCGGTCTCCATCGTCAACAATCCGGCCTTCGGGCTGAATGCGCTTGGCGGCGCCGTCAACGTGCAGATGAAGGACGGCTTCACCTACCACGGTGCCGAGATCAACACGATGGCGGGCAGCTACGGCCGCATCCAGAGCTCGGCGCAATGGGGCAAACAGATCGACAGCAATTTTGCCGTCTATGGCGCCCTTGAAGGGCTGCATGACGACGGCTTCCGCAATTTCTCGCCCGCCAATGTCCGCCGGTTCTATGGTGACGTCGGCTACCGCAATGACGGCAACGAATTCCATCTCAACATGGGGCTGGCCGACAATCGCTTCGGCGCCACGGCCACGGTGCCGGTCGAGCTGCTGCAGCAATATTGGGGCGCAACCTACACCACGCCGCAGACCTTGACCAACCAGGTCGGCTATCTCAACCTGACCGGCAAGGCCGAGGTGACGCCGAGCTGGACGCTGGACGGCACCGCGCATGTGCGCGTGTTCAATCAGAACATGGTCGACGGCAATCCGACCGGCACGCAGCCCTGCGACGATCCCAACGGCGGATTGCTGTGCTTTGGCAACGGCACGACGCCAGCCAACGGCCTGAACGGCGTGCAACTGTCAAACCCGTTCCCGACAGGCACAACGCTCGGCGAGCTCGACCGCACATCGACGCGTTCGACCACGGCCGGCACGTCGCTGCAGGCGACTAACACCGACCAGCTGTTTGGTCACGACAATCGCTTCGTGGTCGGAGGGACCTTCGACGCCAGCGTGACGCATTTCAATGCCAGCGCCGAGCTCGGTACGATCGGATCCGACTTCGTCGTGTCAGGCAGCGGCATCTTCCTCGGCCCGTCCGGATTCATTGGCCCCTCCGGCACCCCCGTCGGCATCGCGCCGGTCTCGCTGCGCACGACCAGCCAGTACACCGGGCTCTATGTGCTCGACACCTTCGACGTCACGCGCGCGTTCTCGATCACCGCGGGCGGGCGCTTCAACGATGCGCGGATCTCGCTGCAGGATCAGCTCGGCACCGCGCTCAACGGCGATCACAGCTATGACCGCTTCAATCCGACCATCGGTGCCACCTACAAGATCACGCCGGAGTTGTCGGCCTATGCTGGGTACACGGAGGCCAATCGTGCACCGACGCCGCTCGAACTCGGCTGCGCCGACCCGGCGCGCCCCTGTATCATTTCGACGTTCCTGGTCGCAGATCCGCCACTGAAGCAGGTGGTGTCACGCACGGTCGAGGCCGGCCTGCGTGGCTCGAAGGAGCTGAACATCGGCACGCTGGAGTGGAAGATCGGCGGCTTCCGCGCCACCAACAGCGACGACATCATGGCCATCCCGAGCCCGGTGCTGCAGGGCTTCGGCTATTTCCAGAATGTCGGTTCGACGCGCCGGCAAGGCATCGAGGCCGAAGCAAAGCTGAGATCGGCCGCGCTTCAGGTCTATTCCAGCTATGCATTGGTCGATGCGCGCTTCCTCGACGCTTTTCAGGTGGGCTCCAACAGCCCCACCGCCGAGGCCAATGGTGGGATCATCCAGATATTGCCGGGTAACGTGATCCCCTCCGTGCCGCGCCACCGGATCAAGGCGGGATTCGATTATTCCATTACCGATGCCTTCAAGGTCGGTGGCGATGCGCTGTTTGTCAGCAGCCAGTATTTCGCGGGCGACGGCGCCAATGTGGAAGCCAAGCTGCCATCCTACACCGTTTTCAACGCGCACGCGTCTTATCAGGTCGACAAGAACGTTCAGGTCTACGGCCGCGTCGACAATCTGTTCGACAATCGCTACGCGACCCATGGGGCGTTTTTCGATATCGGCGCCATTCCCAACCTGTCGAACGGCACCACCTTCACCGATGCCCGCTCGGTCAGCCCGGCGCGGCCGCGCGCCTTCTATGCGGGCGTCAAGGTGACGTTCTAACCACGCCAATGCGCGCCGCGGGCGGCTCGCCCCGCGACGGAGTGCCGTCCTACACGATCTTGTGTCGTCTCACCGAGGTGGAAGGCGCGTGTTCCAGTTGGAACCATCGTCACATCGACGCATTTGAGGACGATTGGTGCGGTTGGCGTGGCCCGTATCCCCGGGAGCGCAACCGCTCTGCGGTGATCAAATGAGCAAGAGCTTGATCGCTTTGGGTTTTGCAGCCTCCCTCATGGGAGTACCGCTGCAATGGGCGATGGCGCGCGATGATGGCCGCTACGCCAACTCTCCGCTGAAATCCTGGTTTGACAGCTTAAGAAGCGGGCGAGGGCCGTGCTGCTCGGACGCCGACGGCATCGCCATTGCGGACCCCGATTGGGAGCTGCAAGGCAGCCACTACCGCGTTCGGCTCGACGGCGAATGGATTGTCGTGCCCGACGACGCCGTGATCACCGAGCCCAATCGGGCCGGGCGGACAATGGTATGGCCGATCAAGGGCACGCTCGGGACCTCGATCCGCTGCTTCATGCCGGGCAATCTGAGCTAAGCCGCGACCGATCTTGTCGGCGACGAGCAGCCCGCGTGCGCTTGGGGACGATCTTTTCCTCGCACGCGGCACGGCCCTCTCGTTGCGGTTTGGCGACAGTGCATCTCGAATGCCTGGCACTGCAGCCTTGGGAACTTCGTCTGATATCGGAAGGAACTTCGTCCGATGTCAGAAATTGCCCCGCTGGGTCATGCATTGAGATGTGGCCCGCACGACCTATCCTTTCCCCTCCAGCCCCGGAGAGGAAGGCCGTGCGCCTGACGTGAGAGAGCTACGAGCCCTTAGCGGCGTCTTGCTCGATCCCACCTCGCGCAGCAATCAAGTGAACATTTTAGATCGGCGAGAAAGGACATGTCATGAGCAAGGAAACACCAAAGGACGACCCCCGGCAACAGACTGACTGGGGTTCGATGAAGCAGACCAACAAGCCGTGGAATGAGAAGCCGGAGAAGGATCAGCGCTCCGAATCCGCCAAGGATCTCGAGAAGTGGGGAGAGACCAAGACCCACTGACAAGCGCCGGATGCGTTGCCCGCGTTGCGGTTGGAGCGGGCGACCCAAGCTGAAAACTGTCCAGGAACATCGATAAGTCCAGTCGATTGAAGCGAAGGAGATCGACAGGAGATTCACGATGCCGCAATCCTATCCTCAGCCGCCTTTTCCGCCGCAACAGCAGTCCATGCCGGGAACGACGGCGCGGATGCAGCCGCGGCCGGACCATGGCGAGACCAGCTACAAGGGATCGGGACGGCTGCAGGGCAAGAAGGCCGTCATCACCGGCGGCGACAGCGGCATCGGCCGCGCCGTCGCGATTGCCTACGCGCGGGAGGGCGCCGACGTCCTGATCGCCTATTTAAACGAGCATGACGATGCCAAGGAGGTCAAGGAGCTGATCGAGAAAGAGGGACGCAAGGCCGTGCTGGTCCCCGGCGATCTGCAGGATGCGGCCCATTGCCGCTCAATCGTTCAGCGCGCAGTGGACGAGCTCGGCGGCATCGACATCCTGGTCAACAACGCCGCCCATCAGGCGACTTTCGCTGACATCGGCGACATCTCTGACGAGGAATGGGAGAAGACCTTCCGCACCAACATCCATGCGATGTTCTACCTGACCAAGGCGGCGGTGCCGCACATGAAACCGGGCAGCGCGATCGTGAATACCGCCTCCGTCAATTCCGACATGCCGAATCCGAGCCTGCTGGCCTATGCCACGACGAAGGGGGCGATCCAGAACTTCACGGCCGGCCTCGCTCAGTTGCTGGCGGAAAAGGGCATCCGCGCCAATGCGGTGGCGCCGGGACCGATCTGGACGCCGTTGATCCCTTCGACCATGTCTGAGGACAGGGTCAAGACGTTCGGCCAGCAGGTGCCGATGAAACGCCCCGGCCAGCCTGCCGAGCTTGCGAGCGCCTACGTCATGCTGGCCGATCCGCTGTCGAGCTACACGTCCGGAACCACGGTCGCGGTCACCGGCGGCAAACCGTTCATCTGAGCCGCGTGCTTCGCGATCAGCGCCTTATTCGGACGCCGCTTGCTGCAGTTGCCGGCCAGCCGCGGACGAGCGTTGCTCGGCCGCTTTCGCATACCACTGGCGAGCCTTGTCGAGATCCGGCGCGACGCCGAGCACATGGAGACGAGCGAGTTGCACCGGATCGAACGTCCCCGCGAGCAATAGCGAGGCGTCCGCTTCGCCATGCTCGGCCAATCGGGCCAGGATCAGGCGGGCGCTTGCAATGTCTCCCACCGCGAGCAGGTCCCTGCCGCGCTTCATCAAGGCCGCCACCTCGTCGCGTGGGAGCGAGGGGGTCACGTGCGACGGCGGGCTGGGCGGCGCGGGCGGCGGCGTCACGTCGGCTGCCGCATGCGAAGCAGCCGTCGCAGCCGGCGGTCGCGCGGGCTCGACCGGCGTCGCTGGCTCTTCAGCGATGGCCGGAGCCGCCGGTGCTGTGACGTGCTCGATACTGGTCTGTGCGACGTTCTCGATGTTGCCCTGTGCGGCTGCCAAAATCGCAGTCGCGGGTCCTGGTGCGACATCGTTCTTCTGCACGCCGGCCTGGGCCGTGCTGATCTGCGCGAGCTGGCTGAGCACAGCGGTCGTGTCGCGGGCCATCGGGCTGCCCGGCAGCTGCACCATATTCGTCACCACATAGGCGACGCCTGCGGCGAGCCCGACGGCGAAGCCGAGCTTGGCCATCGCCAGAAGCCCGACCGAATCGTCGTCATCCTCGGGGAGGGGCGGTATCAGCGCCGGAGGAAGGGCGAGGCGCCACCGGCGATTTGCAGGCATCTCGTTCTCGAACGCGCCGCGGGTGGTCGTGACAAGTTCGAATGCACTGTTATCGACATGCGGCTCGGGCAGGGTGTCTTCCTTGACGGATGCGTGGGAATCCCTGATCAGCACTTCCGCCGCCGCCGCGACCTTGTCATGTAGACGGCGAATCTCCTCCGGCTCGTGATCAAAGAGCGCCGGTGCCGAGGCGGAGATGCTCTCGCTTGCTGCGTCGTGGGCCAGGGAACTCATTTTCTCGCCTCCTGTCGGCTGACGGATCCGGATAGTGTCGCAGTCCTCCTGTCCGAGAGGCGCCAGTCCCGTTCATGCGCCGCCAGTCTGCGCGCGGATTTCGACGGTTCGGCCTGGTGCGGATGCGGGCCTGCGACCGAAAACGCCGCTACAACCTGCGGACGTCCCCGAAGCCGATAGCTTTATGGAAGTTTTTGGCGGGAACGGTAAGCGAGCGCGGCGATTGTGTGATCATTTTCCGACGGACTTGGCGCCGCGTCCGCGCGCAATCGGCCGGGCCGGAACGGCTCGTAGCGATTTTACCGCCTGCCGTCCAGCCTGTGTGACGAGTGATATCTTGCAGCGCCGCGGCGGCGGTGACCGCCGCTGGCTTTTGATCGTGGCAGCTATTCCGCCGTTACAGAGAGAAGCCGGCTGCCTCGATCGCAACCGCAACTGATTCAATGATCGCGGCAAAGCGCACGGCGGTCTGAATTGCCGGGGCGGTGACGCCAGCCTCCTTCAGCGCCTTTTCATGTGCATCGATGCAGGTGCCGCAACCATTGATGGCGGAGATTGCCAGCGACCACAGCTCGAAATCCGCCTTGTCGACACCCGGATTGGCGATGACGTTCATACGTAGGCGGGCCGGCATCGTGGCGTAGTCCTTGTTCGAAGCCAGATGCACGAACCGGTAATACACGTTGTTCATCGCCATGATGGCGGCTGCGGACTTCGCCGCGGCCATCGCGGCCGGCGACAGATGCTCCGCGGCGACCGCCTCGAGCGCCGTCACCACGGTCGAATTGCGGGTCGCGATCGCGCAGGCGACGAACAGGCCGTATTTGGCCTGCGGCGCCAGCGTGTCGTCGGACGCCATTGACGTCAGGTTCAACCTGACATCCTTGGCGAAATCCGGAATCCGGTCCTTCAGCACCTCGATCGACATGATCAGGCGACCTTCAGCGTCTCGCCGCCGACCTCGCGGTTGCAGGGGCAGAGCTCGTCGGTCTGCAGCGCGTCGAGCACGCGCAGCGTGTCCTTCGGGGCGCGGCCGACGTTGAGGTTCGTCGCATAGACGTGCTGGATGGTGTTGTCGGGATCGACGATGAAGGTGTAGCGGTAGGCAACCCCATCAGGCGAGCGGACGCCGAGGCCGTCGACGAGCGCGCCCTTGGTGTCGGCGAACTGCCAGATCGGCAGTTTGTGCAGATCCTTGTGCTCGCGGCGCCAGGCAAGCTTGCAGAACTCGTTGTCGGTCGAACCCCCAAGGACGACCGCGTCACGGTCGGCGAAGTCGTTGGCGAGGCGTGCAAACTCGGCGATCTCGGTCGGGCAGACGAAGGTGAAATCCTTCGGGTAGAAGAAGATGATCTTCCACTTGCCGGGGAAGCTCTTCTCGGTCAGCGTTTCGAAGGCGCTCTCGCCTTTCTCCTCCTGGGCATGAAAGCCCGGCTTGACGCCGACAATTTCGAACGATGGCAGTTGATTTCCGATTCCGAGCATTAGAGCACTCCAAGCAAATTACTGCGCTGCAATAGCGAGCCTCATTGTGCATTGCAAGACGAACGGCGGCCGATCCTCGCGCCACTTTGCCAGTCCAGTGAACCGCTCGAACGCGCCGAGAATTGCGGGCCTTGGATGGCGCAATGCCTTTAGAGATCCGGTTCAGTTCCCAATCAGCGCTGCCATGCATCTTCAGAATGCTGCGCTGCGATTGCGGAACGGCCGATGCCAAGGGCTCGAGAGTTGGATGCTCTTCGGAAATGGCGAGGGAGCAGCCGATGCAAGCGCTGTTGGTGCGGATATTTGGCCTTGTGCCCGATTGGCTCGTCGGGCTTGGGCTGATCGCGTTTGCGATCCTCTGTGCGCTCCTGGTGCACAAGCTGGCGCGCGCGGTGGTCCGGCGCGCCATCCGCCCGCAGAACTCGCTGGCGCTGCCGATCCTGCAGCGAACGGCCGGACCCGCGCGGCTTGCGCTTTGCCTGATTGCCGTCGCGCTGGTGTTGCCTCTGGCACCGCTCGATGGCGAACTGCGCGGTACGCTCACACACCTGTTCGCGGTCGCGACGATCGCGTTGATCGGCTGGATCTCGATCCGCGCCGTTGACCTCGTCGCCGGCCGCTATCTGCAGCGGTTTCGGGTCGATATCGCCGAAAACTTCCTGGCCCGAAAGCATGTCACCCAGGTCAGCGTGTTCAAGCGCGTGGTCGATACGCTGATCATCATCGTGGCGATCTCGACGGCCTTGATGACGTTCGATTCGGTCCGGCAATACGGCGTCAGCCTGTTCGCTTCGGCCGGTGCCGCCGGCGTGATCGTCGGTCTCGCCGCGCGCCCGTTGCTGAGCAACCTGATCGCCGGTGTGCAGATCGCGGTTACCCAGCCGATCCGGATCGAGGATGCCGTCATCATCGAGAACGAATGGGGGTGGGTCGAGGATATCGCTTCGACCTATGTCGTGATCCGGCTATGGGACTGGCGCAGGATGGTCGTGCCGTTGTCTTATTTCATCGAGCGCCCGTTCCAGAACTGGACGCGCGATGCCGCCTCGCTGATCGGCTCGGTGATCCTTCACGTCGACTACTCCGCCGATGTCGCTCGGATCCGTAAGCGCCTGGAGGAAGCCGCGCGTGAATCCAAGCTATGGGACGGTGCGGTGGTCAATCTTCAGGTCGTCGACACCAACACCCGGACCATGGAATTGCGCGCGCTGGTCAGCGCGCGCAATGCGCCGCAATCCTGGGATCTGCGCTGCGAGATCCGCGAGAAGCTGATCGCCTATCTGCAGCGTGAGATGCCCGATGCGCTGCCGCGGGACCGTGCCGATATTTCGCCGCCGCTGGCGCTCTATGACGTACCGCGGCCGGCGCAGTTCGCGCGTGCGCCGAACTAGCTAATACGCGAGCGCCCAGGACTGGATGATGCGAAAGCGAGCGCTTGCATCGTCCTGCTTGAACAGTGCGATGCGGTCGATCGCAAGCCGCTCGAGCCCGAGCACGGCGAACCGTTCGCGTAGCATGGCGAGGATCGAGACGCGCCGCTCCGCGTCGAGTCGGCAGGTGAGCGTCATGTGGAAGCGAAACTCCTCCATGACATAGGGGTAGCCCCAGCGATCGAGATACTCGAGCTGCCGCGGCGTCATTCGCTCCGGCTTGCGGCGCGCACGGTCGTCAGCGCTCAGCGGCGCCCGGAACGGCTCGAAGGCCTGCACGCAGTCGGCTGCAAGCTGTTGCAACTCGGGCGATGGATCGCCCGGAATGACGGCGATGAAGCCGCTGATCGCATCGACCACCGGCCTGATCTGCGGCAGCGCTCGCGCCGTGACGGCGAAGGCTGCGCATGTCTGGCGCAATTGATCTTCGCTGCGATCATCCGCGAGATAGAAGGGCGCCTTGAGCGTGGCATGAAAGCCGTATTTCCGCGCATCCTCCGTCAGTTCGGGCCAATCCGAGACCGCATCGACAGCACCTTTGGCGAACGCGATGTCTTTGCCGGCCCAGGCGTCATAGCCCAGCAAATGCGTGCCGAAGCGATCGAGCGCGCTTCCCTCGGCGGGCGCATAGTAGATGGCGTAGCGCGGCAAGCTTGTCATGGACATCCAACCGTCACGTCCGATCATTCCGCCGCAACTGCTTCGCGACGCGCTGCGGAGGCAGCCGCGAGGCGGCTCGGCTCGGTCAGATGGACGAGGCGGCCGGCAGCGATGACGGCGACGATGCGAGGACGCATTGGCAGCCGATCGTCGACCAGGATGATATCGGCGCGCCGGCCTTCGGCGAGCGCGCCGCGATCGGACAGGCCGGCAGCCTGCGCGGGCGCGGCCGAAATCAGATCCCAGGCCCGCGACAGCGGCACGATGCCGTCCGCCGCGAGGCGGAAGGCGGCGAGCAGGGGGGCCGGATAGTAATAGTCGGAGGCCAGCACCGAGCAGAGGCCTTTCGCGATCATGTCGCTGGCGCGGGTCCACCCGGTATGGCTGCCGCCGCGAACGACATTCGGCGCACCGAACACGATGGCATCGCCGCCGACGGCCGCCTCGCGCGCAGTCTCCTCATTGACTGGAAACTCCGCTATCGCGACGCCTTGGCTGCGGAAGGCCTTGCGCATCTCGGGCGTGTCGTCGTCATGCGACAGCATGCGAACACCGGCCTTGCGCGCCGTCGCCGCCAGCCGCGCGATCGATGCTGGCACCTCGTCGGCGCGTGAAGTAACACGCTCGACCAGACGATCAAAGTCCTCGCCCGATAATCCCGTGCGATCGACCATGCGCTGGCGCTTGTGCGGCTTCTCCAGGCTGGCGACAGTCGCGTCCATATGATCGTTGAAGGCGAACAGGTCGACACGTCGCGCGGCCAGCCACGCAGCGATCTCATCTTCGGCATCGAGATTGTAGGTCTCGTGCCGCAGGTGGAAGCGGGTATCGGCTGCCAGCCGCGGCCGCAGGCCCTCGATGGCCTCGAGCAGGCCGCGCGCGTTGTCCCCGCTGCGCAGGCCCGGCTCCCATGACCAGGTCGTGGCGTGAAAGACAGTGGTGATGCCGTTGCTGATCACCTGGCGATCGCTGTCGATCAGCGCGACATCGAGCGGAAAATCCACGCCGGGGCGCGGCATCATCTGCCGTTCGAAGGCATCGCCATGGATGTCGACGATTCCGGGCAGTGCGAGCAGGTCGCTCGCATCGAGCGAGGATGCGAGGTTTCGGTTGATGGCGCCGATCTCGACGAGCTGGCCGTCCATGACCGACAGCGGAGTCTCGACGAATTCATGGCCGAGCAACGCCCGGCCGCCTGCGACAAAAAGTCCCTTCATGGCTCGGCACTTTGCCGCACCGGCTGCCCGGCGTCGAGAGCGGCCTCATACTTGTCCAGGAAATCACCGATCTCCAGCTGCCGGAAATCGGGCAGCGCGACGCGCAGCGCCTCGTGATCCCAGTCCCACCAGGCGAGTTGGATCAGCCGCTCGGCCACATCTTCTGGGAAACGCTGCCTGATCGGCCGCGCCGGATTGCCGCCAACGATCGTGTAGTCCGGCACGTCCTTGGAAACGACGGCACCGGCCGCAATGACGGCGCCGGTGCCGATCGAGCGGCCCGGCAGTATGATCGCGCCGTGCCCGATCCAGACATCGTGGCCGATCGTGACGTGATGCTGTTTGCGCCAGGCGAAGAACTCGGCCTCGTCCGGCTCGCCTGGAAAATAAGCGCTGGCGCGATAGACGAAGTGCGACTGCGTCGCGCGATGCATCGGATGATTGCCCGGATTGATCCGCGTCATCGCCGCGATCGAGCAGAACTTCCCGATCGTCGTGTAGGTGATCTGGGAATCATTGACCACGTAGGAATAGTCTCCCATCGTTACGTCGAGCAGGATCGTGCGCGCGCCGACCTCGCAATAGGCGCCGAGCGTCGCGCCTCGAACGTTCGCGCTGGGATCGATCAAGGGTTCCGTCGAAAGCGACTTGCCGGCCATATCGAGCTTTGTCCGTCTGCTGCTGATGTCGTCCTCTGCTTGTGCATCGTTGATGACAGCAACATGACGCATTGATGACGGTGTGGACCATTCCAGACCGCGGCGGGGCTGTCACACAGCTGTTGAATCCCGGCGCTAGCGGTGGCGCAGGGGCTAAGCCTGTGGAGCAGTGAATGCTGGTAGTTGAAGGTTTGACGTGCCGGTTTGGTGCGAAAGCCGCCATCGATAACGCGTCATTCTCCGTTGCGCCGGGCAGTTTCGTGGGCGTGATCGGCCGCTCCGGCGCCGGCAAGTCCACGCTTCTCCGTTCGATCAATCGCCTGTCCCCCGTTACGGCGGGCCGCATCAAGTTCAATGATGTCGAGGTCACCGCGCTGCATGGCCGCGAGCTGCGCCGCTGGCGCGCCCGCTCGGCGATGATCTTCCAGCAGTTCAATCTGGTCGGACGGCTTGATGTGCTGACCAACGTGTTGATGGGGAGGCTTGCCGAGGTGCCGTCCTGGCGGTCGCTGGCCCAGCTCTGGCCGGCTCAGGATATCGCGGTCGCGATGTCGGCGCTCGAGCAATTCGACATCGCCGCACTGGCGGCGCAGCGCGCGGATCAGTTGTCGGGCGGGCAGCAGCAGCGCGTTGCAATCGCGCGGGCGCTGGTGCAGGAGCCTGACATCATTCTCGCCGACGAGCCGATCGCCTCGCTCGATCCGCGCAACACCAAGATCGTGATGGATGCGCTGCTGCGCATCAACAAGCATTTCGGCATCACCGTGATCTGCAACCTGCATTCGCTCGATCTGGCTCGTAGCTATTGCGACCGGCTGATCGGCATGGCGACTGGCCGGATCGTGTTCGATGGCGCGCCGGCGGCGCTGACCGCGCAGGTCGCGCGTGAGCTCTACGACCTCGAAGCCAACGACGTGATGGACGGGGCGCCGATGCCCCTGCCTGCAACGGTCCCGGCGCTCGGCGAAGTCGCCGCCGCCTGATGTGTTCCGCGTTCGAAGCGAGGCGTCCGAAGGGGACCCTACCGATACTTGTCACCACCAACCTGATCTTAAAGGTGCAATATGATTGATCGTCGTCTCGTTCTGGCCGGCATGGCCTCGCTGGCCTTGGTTTCCTCCGCATCCGCCGACGACTGGCGCGCCAAATATCCGGAGATCACGTTCGCCGTTCATCCGGAGGAAAATGCCTCGGGTGTGACCGAGCGCTATACGCCGTTCGTCAACTATCTGTCCAAGGAACTCGGGGTAAAGGTGACCCTGCGGATCGCCAACGACTATGCTGCCGTTATCGAGGGGCAGCGTGCCGGCAACATCCACATCGGCTATTATGGGCCTGCCTCGTTCGCACGCGCGCGCCTTACCGGCGTGAAGACCGATGCTTTCGTGATCGATGTGAATACGGACGGCTCGAAGGGCTACTATTCGGTGTTCTACGTGCGGGCCGACAGCCCCTACAAGTCGATCGACGACCTGAAGGGCAAGAATCTCGGCCTGGTCGATCCGAATTCGACCTCGGGCAACAACATGCCGCGCTTCAGCCTGAACCAGAAGGGCATCGATCCCGAGACCTACTTCTCCAAGGTCGTGTTCACGGGCAGTCACGAGAACGCCGTGCTGGCACTGGCGCAGGGCACGGTTGACGTCGCCGCCAACTGGTGGAAGACGGACGACGATTCCAACCTTGCCCGCATGGTCACCAAGAACATGGTGAAGTCGGCCGACGGCAAGACCTTGACGAAGGACGACTTCCGGATCATCGCGAAATCCGATCTCATCATCAACTCGCCCTTTGCCTATCTCAGCGATCTTCCGGATGACATGAAGGCGGCGATCAAGCAGGCGTTTCTGGATGCTGCCACCAAGGATCCTGAGACGTTCAACAAGCTCTCTGACGGCAAGAACAAGCCGTGGGAGCCGACCACCAATGAGGACTTCAACAAGACCATCGAGCTGATCAAGTTCGTCGACGGTCTGCGCAAGAAGGCGTCGTAAGACATCCCAAACAGAAGGGGCCGGGTCGTCGTGACCCGGCTTTTTCGTTCATCCGCTCATCACCAGGCCTGCGATGTCATCGGCGATCTCGCTTCTTCCCGGTCCGCAACTGGCCGCCCTGAATGACGCCTACCGGAGGGCGGTGGGGCGCAGGCGGCTGCGCATCCTGATCAGCGCGGCGCTGTTCATCGTCGTGCTGCTGGTCGCCTGCATCGGCGCCGAAGTGAACCTGAAAACGTTTTTTACCTACTTCGGAAATTTCGTCAGCTATTTCGACCGCATTCTGAAGCTCGATGACGGCACGCGGGTCTGGACCAACATCCCGGAATGGTTCTGGGGCTTGCGCAAATGGCTCAAGATGCTCGGCGAGACGCTGTTGATCAGCTATGTCGGCACGCTGCTCGGCACCGTCTGCGCATTCTGTCTCAACTTTCTCGCCGCCGAGAACACCTCGCCTGTACCATGGCTGCGCTTCGTCGTAAGGCGGCTGCTCGAATTCGCGCGCACCGTGCCGGGCATTGTGTTCGCCCTTATCTTCGTGATGGCATTCGGGCTCGGGCCGATGGCCGGTGTGCTGGCGATCGCGCTCCATACCACCGGCACGCTTGGCAAGCTGTTCTCCGAGGTGGTCGAGAACGCCGACATGAGGCCCGTCGAGGGCATCCGGTCCACCGGTGCGAATTGGCTATCCAGCATGCGCTTTGCAGTGCTGCCACAGGTGATCGCCGGCTATGCGAGCTACACGCTGCTGCGGTTCGAGATCAACGTGCGCGAGGCTTCGGTGATGGGCTTCGTGGGCGCCGGCGGCATCGGCCAGGAGCTCCTGGTCGCGATCCGCAAGTTCTATTATTCCGACGTCAGCGCCATCCTGGTGCTGGTCGTGGTCACCGTGTTTCTGATCGATATCGGCACGGGCTGGCTTCGCGGCCGCCTGTTCGGCGAGGAGGCGCGCACGTGAGGCCGATCGAGGCGCCAGATCCGGCGGTGCTGCGCGAGCGTTATCCGCAGGTTTTCGAGCGGCCGGCTTCCGCGCGGCTCGCGCTGCCGGCGATGCTGCTCTTGGTGCTCGCCATCTTCGTGTTCGGGCTGGTGGATCTCGACTTCTCGCCGGCGCGGCTCGTCGCCGGGCTGCGGCAGCTCGGCTGGATCACGCTGATGATGCTGCCGCCCGATCCGGGTTCGTCGCTGCCGACCTATCTCAAGGCGCTCGGGGAGACCCTGTCGATCGCGGTGCTCGGCACAACCGTGGCCGCAGTGGCGGCGCTGCCGATCAGCCTGCTTGCCGCTCGCAACGTCGTGCCTTCGGTGCTCTTCCGCTTTCCAGTGCGGCGCTTCTTCGACACGATCCGCGGTGTCGACCAGCTGATTTGGGCGCTGGTCTGGATCAACGTCGTCGGCCTCGGTCCGTTTGCCGGCGTACTGGCGATCGCGGTGTCGGATTTCGGCGCGCTCGGCAAGCTGTTCTCGGAGGCGATCGAAGGCGCTGACCGCAAGCAGGTCGAGGGCGTGCGCGCCTCTGGTGGGCACGTGCTGCACGAGATCCGCTTCGGTCTGTTGCCACAGGTGCTGCCGGTCATCGCCGGGCAGGTGCTCTACTTCATCGAATCCAACACTCGCTCGGCCACCATCATCGGTATCGTCGGCGCCGGTGGTATCGGACTGCAGCTCGCCGAGCAGATCCGCGTGCTCGAATGGCAGAAGGTCTCGTTCCTGGTCCTGATGATCCTGGTTGCGGTGGCCGCGATCGACTGGATCTCGAGCAAACTGCGCTTTGCCATTATCGGCCGACGCGCGGTGGCCTGAACACGCCCGGCAAGCGGACGATCCGCTGCGACAGGGTCCGCCACCGCGAGGGCTGCCGAGCAGTCATTGGTCGATAGCGATGGTCAGTCCACCGCGGGGATAAAGCGGAGGGTGCCTGCCCGGCGCGTTGGCAGTCCGGTGTCGTTCGTATGATTGACGCCGTCCATGACGGGCACCTCAGAGAAGTCGAATGGGCTTACCCCATCCAGGCAAGCCACGTTGACGGCATACAGGTTTTGGTCGGATCGTCGTTGATGATGCGTGTATATTCCGCAGCGGGAGCAGAAGAAGTGCTGCGCTGACCCGGTATGGAAGCGGTAGCTTGTTAGCGCGTCCTCGCCCTGCAGGAATCTGATCCCACCCATCTCCGCCATGACAACGACCGCGCCTCGCATCCGGCAGTAGGAGCAAGTGCAGCGGCGGATCGAATTGAAACCCTCACTGAGCCTCGCCTCGAAACGCACAGCGCCGCAATGGCACTGGCCGGCCCGAACATTCGTGTCGCTCATCATGCCGTCTATGTCTCCTGTTAAGATCACTTCTAGCCGCCATTCTTGGTGGGCGGATGAGAACGTCCGGACCGTGCAGCAAGAGTTGGCAGCGGGCTATACCGCCAAGCACGCCACCCCCGAGACGATCGCGAGACAGGATGCAATCCGCCGCACCGTCAGCTCCTCATTCAGGAACAGCCGACCGATCATAGCGGCGTAGATGACGCTGGTCTCGCGCAAGGCCGAAACGACGCCCATCTCGCCGAACTTCATGGCCCAGATGACAATGCCATAAGCAAGAATCGAGACGACCCCGCCCATCAACGCCGTTACGGTCTGCGCTCCGGTGTAGGCCGGAGCTCTCCTGCGCAGAGCGAAGTAAATGATGGGCATCGTCACGCTCCACAACAGGAACATTGCATTGGAATATGCCAAGCTGTCGTTTGCCAGTCTCACTCCGATGCCGTCGACTACTGTGTAGGCGCCAATTAGGACGCCCGTAACGAGCGCCGCCGGGAGAAAATCGGCTCGAACCCTCTCGCGCTGGAAGGCGAGCGACATGATGCCGCCAGAGACAAGCAAAATGCCGATAGCGGACAGGAAAGTAATCGTCTCTTGCGCGAAGACAGCGGCTCCCACCGTAACGAGGACGGGCGAGGAGCCGCGTGAGATGGGGTAGGTCTGACCCAGGTCGCCGGAGCGATAGGTGCGGATCAATGACACGTTATACAACGTATGGATGGCGGCCGACGCGACCACGTATGGCCAACTCGCTGCATTGGGCCAAGATATGAAAACCGTGGTGAAACTCGTGACGCAGACGATGGCTGTCATCATGAGCGTCATCGACCACAAACGGTCGCTGCCGCCTCGAAGCACGGCGTTCCAACTTGCGTGAAGGACTGCGGCGCACGTTACGAAGCCAAATACGATCGGCGTCATGACACCTTAGCTCTCGACTTCGAACGTGACGCGTTCCGCAGCGAAGCGTGAGCGCTTGGTGACCAGCGGCGCGCCATCGGCATCGATATCGGTCGAGTCGACCACGAGAACGGGACGGCCGAGCGCAAGGTCGAGCCGCGTCGCATCGGTCGCGTCGACGATCGCGGCCGTGATCCGGGTCGAAGCGCGGCGATAGTCGCGAACGCCATAATGCGCGAGCAGGGCGGTCATCGAGCGGACCTTTGCGAACACGCCGCCTGCATCGGGGAAGCGATCGGCCGGCAGCCACGAGGTGCTGACACAGATCGGCGTGCGGTCGGCGAAGCGGACGGATTCGATCCGCACCAGCGTTGCACCGGTCTTCAGTCCGAGCTGCCGCGCCAGGTCCCGCGCCGCCGGCTCTTCCGATGTCGCGATGAGCTGGCCGCGCGGCTCGCGACCGCCGGCGCCGACGATCTCGGAGAAGCGGGTACGCGACCTCAGCGGATAGGCCAGCCGCGGCGCCTCGACATAGGTGCCGCTGCCGCGCTCGGCGCGAACCAGCCCGCGCTCGGCCAGCGTCGCAAGCGCCCGCCGCACGGTATGGCGATTGACCCGATAGGTTTCGGCGATCTCGGTCTCGCCCGGCAGCTTCTCGCCGGCCGCGAAGCGGCCGTCCGCGATGTCGCGCTCGATGCCGTCGGCAACCCGGCGCCACAGCGCGACGCCTGATGCAGCGTCCTGCAGGCTCATGGCCGCGTTTCCTTGGGCAGTGTGAAAATCATACCTGTGTCACGAAATCTTCATGGCGCGTCGTTATCAAGTTGTCTAATATCATAGACAACTTCAGTTCGGCAAGATCGAGGTGGGCGTGAGCAGCGAGGCGGCATGGCAGGAGCGGCGCAAGGCGGCGATGCGGGTGCTGGCGCATGCGCCGACCGCAGAGATCGGTTCCAGGCTTGGTGAGATCGAACTGCCCGCGCACGTTCAATTGCGTGAGCCGGAGAACGGTCTCGTGATGGTGCGAGGTCGCGTCGGCGGTGACGGTGCGCCGTTCAATCTCGGCGAAGCCACCGTGTCGCGCGCGGCTGTCAGGCTGGTGAGCGGCGAAGTCGGTTTTGGCTACGCGCTGGGCCGCGACCGCGAAAAGGCGCGTCTGATCGCGCTGTGCGACGCGCTGATTCAGACCGAGGCTTATGCCGGCCTGATCGAGATGCAGGTGATCGTGCCGCTGCGGAACGCGATGGCGGCGAGCCGCACGCAAGCTGCCGCCGAGGCCGCGGCGACGCGGGTTGACTTCTATACGATGGTCAGAGGTGAGGGCTGAAGCATGTCGGTTACCGAGCTTTCGGCGGGCTTCTCTGACAAAGTTATGTCGGCGCAGTCGACCTTCCGCGCCGTGATGGAAGCGATCGCACGCCCAGGCAGTGTGCAGCGCGTAGCCGTGGAACTTGGCGCAGTGCCGGGCCTGATGCCGGCGACGGCGGCCATCGCCTTGACCTTGTTCGATCATGACACGCCGGTCTGGCTCGATCCACGGCTGGCACCTGGCGCCGTCGCCGCATGGGTCAAATTTCATACCGGCGCGCCGGTCACGACGAAGGGCGCGGAAGCGAGCTTCGCGCTGGTCGCCGACGGTGCGTCGTTGCCGCCACTGGACAGTTTCGCGCTCGGCAGCAGCGAATATCCGGATCGTTCGACGACGGTGATCCTGCAGGTCGAGAGCCTGAGCGCAGGACGCGCCTGCGAGCTGCGGGGCCCAGGCATCGACGGTGCCGCGCGGTTGAATGCAACGATTGCGCCGGACGACCTGTTCGATCGGCTAGCGGTCAATGCAAAGCTGTTTCCACGCGGCATCGATGTCGTGCTGGTGCATGACGATGCCATTGTCGCGATCCCGCGGACGACGCGGCTGGTGGGAGTTTGAGCGCATGTATGTTGCAGTCAAAGGCGGCGAGCGCGCCATCGAGAACGCCCACCGGCTGCTCGCCCATGAGCGTCGCGGCGATCGTGCGGTACCGGAGTTGACGCTGTCGCAGATCTCCGAGCAGCTTGGGCTTGCCGTCGACCGTGTGATGGGCGAAGGCTCGCTCTACGATCGCGAGCTCGCGGCACTCGCGATCAAGCAGGCACGCGGCGACCTGATCGAGGCGATTTTTCTCGTGCGGGCATTCCGCGCCACCTTGCCGCGGTTCAGTGCCACCGAGCCGATCGATACCGGCGAGATGCAGGTGCGGCGGCGCATCTCGGCCGTCTTCAAGGATATTCCTGGCGGCCAGGTGCTCGGGCCGACCTTCGACTACACGCATCGTCTGCTCGATCCGCAGCTCGCGGAAGGTTTTGAGCCGGAGGCGCCGGCAACGGGCGAGGCGCCTGACACGGCGATGCCGCGCGTCACCGACATTCTCGGTCGCGACGGTCTGATCGAGACGTCCCCGCAGAGCGACGGCGATGCACCGGTCGGTGATCTCACCCGCGAACCGCTGAGCTTCCCGGCTGGGCGCGATCTGCGGCTGCAGAATCTCGCGCGCGGCGATGAAGGCTTCCTGCTGGCGCTCGGCTATTCGACCCAGCGCGGCTATGGCCGCAATCACCCCTTCGCCGGCGAGATCCGCTTCGGTGAGGTCGAGGTCGAATTCTTTGCCGAGGAGGTCGGCTTCACGGTGCCGCTCGGCTCCATCGAGGTGACCGAATGCCAGATGGTGAATCAGTTCAAGGGCACGGCGACGGAAGCGCCGTGCTTCACGCGAGGCTACGGTCTCGCCTTCGGACAGAGCGAGCGCAAGACCATGTCGATGGCGCTCGTTGATCGCGCGCTGCGCGCGCGCGAGCTCGGCGAGGACGTCAAGGCGCCCGCGCAGGACGAGGAGTTCGTCATGTCGCATTCCGACAATGTGCAGGCCACCGGCTTCGTCGAGCACCTGAAGCTGCCGCATTATGTCGACTTCCAGTCCGAACTCGGGCTGCTGCGCAAGCTCAGGGCCGAGTTCGCCGAAGCCAACGACTCGGCGGCGCTGAAGGAGGCCGCGGAATGAACGCGCCCGCTTACAATTTCGCCTATCTCGACGAGCAGACCAAGCGGATGATCCGCCGCGCGATCCTGAAGGCGATCGCGATTCCCGGCTATCAGGTGCCGTTTGCCAGCCGCGAGATGCCGATGCCCTATGGCTGGGGCACCGGCGGCGTGCAGGTGACGGCCTCGATCCTTGGGCCTGACGACGTGCTCAAGGTGATCGATCAGGGCTCCGACGACACCACGAACGCGATCTCGATCCGCAAATTCTTCGCCAAGACCGCCGGGGTCGCGACCACGACGTCCACTGAGGCGGCGACCGTGATCCAGACCCGTCACCGCATTCCGGAGGCGCCGCTGCGCGCCGGCCAGGTGCTGGTCTATCAGGTGCCGATCCCCGAGCCGCTGCGGTTCCTCGAGCCGCGCGAGACCGAGACGCGCCGCATGCATGCGCTGGCCGAATATGGGCTGATGCATGTGAAGCTCTACGAGGACATCGCGCGCTTTGGCCATATCGCCACGGCCTACGCCTATCCGGTGAAGGTCAATGCGCGCTATGTGATGGACCCGTCGCCGACGCCGAAATTCGACAATCCCAAGATGGACAATTGCGCGGCGCTGCAGCTGTTCGGCGCCGGCCGGGAGAAACGGATCTATGCGATCCCTCCGTTTACGTCGGTGGTATCGCTCGATTTCGAGGACCATCCCTTCAAGCGCTACAAGTTCGACGCGCCCTGCGCGTTGTGCGGAGCTGAGGATTCGTATCTCGACGAGATCGTCACCGACGACAAGGGCAGTCGGATGTTCGTCTGTTCCGACACCGATTTTTGCGAGGGGCGGCAGGCTGCCGGCCATCATGGCAGCGCGAATGCCGCGCCTTACAAGGGAGCCGCGTGATGGCCGCGACGCAGAATGGAGCCGATCAGCGGCTGCTGGTCGCAGACGGCCTGGCCAAGAGCTATGGCCGGCTCGTAGCCTGCCGCGACATCTCGTTTTCGCTTTATCCCGGCGAGGTGCTCGCGATCGTCGGCGAATCCGGATCGGGCAAGTCGACATTGCTGCAGATGCTGTCGGCGCAGCTTGCGCCCACCAGCGGCCGTGTCTCCTATCGGATGCGTGATGGTGTGCTGCGCGATCTCGCCGGCCTCGGCGAGGCGGAGCGGCGCTTCCTGTTTCGCACCGATTGGGGCTATGTGCACCAGGACCCGGCGCAAGGCCTGCGCATGGCGGTCTCGGCCGGCGCCAATGTCGGCGAGCGACTGATGGCCGTCGGCTGGAATCATTACGGCCGCATCCGCCAGACCGCATCGTCCTGGCTGCAGAAGGTCGAGATCGACGTCGAGCGCATCGACGATGCGCCGCGGACCTATTCCGGTGGCATGCGGCAGCGGCTTCAGATCGCGCGCAACCTCGTCACCGAGCCACGGCTTGTCTTCATGGACGAGCCGACCGGCGGCCTCGACGTCTCCGTGCAGGCGCGACTGCTCGATCTGATGCGCAGCCTCGTCAACGAGCTTGGGTTAGCTGCGATCGTCGTCACGCACGATCTCGCGGTGGCGCGGCTCTTGTCGCACCGGGTGATGGTGATGAAGCAGGGCAGGGTGGTCGAGACCGGCCTGACTGACCAGGTGCTGGACGACCCGCGCGAGCCGTACACCCAGCTCCTCGTTTCCTCGATCCTGCCCGCATGAGAGTGCGCCCATGACCGTTATGATCGAGATCGAGAACGCAGAGAAGTCCTTCACCATGCATCTGCAGGGTGGCGTGACGCTGCCGGTGGTGCGTGGCGTGTCGTTCCAGGTGAACTCGGGCGAGTGCGTGGTGCTGTCCGGACCGTCGGGCGCCGGCAAGTCGTCGATCCTGAAGATGATCTTCGGCAATTATCGTTGCGATGGCGGCGGGATCGGCGTGCGGCATCAAGGCGCCATTCTCGACTTGGCGAAGGCGGAGCCGCGCACCGTGCTGAATGCGCGCCGCGACACGATCGGCTATGTCAGTCAGTTTCTGCGTGCGGTGCCGCGCGTGCCGGCGCTCGATGTCGTGGCCGAGCCGTTGCTGGCAGCCGGCGCCTCGCGCGAGCACGCGCGTGAGCAGGCGGGAAACCTGCTGCGCCGCCTCAACATCCCGGAGCGGCTGTGGGCGTTGCCGCCCTCGACCTTCTCCGGTGGCGAGCAACAGCGCGTCAACATCGCCCGCGGCTTCATCTCAAACCTGCCGGTGCTGCTGCTCGACGAGCCGACGGCCTCGCTCGATGCGGCCAACCGCGCGGTGGTGCTCGATCTGATCGGTGCCAAGAAGCGCGCCGGCGTGGCGATGCTTGCCATCGTCCATGATGACGAGATCCGCCACGCGATCGCCGATCGCATCGTTGATGTCACGACGTTTGCAGCCGCGGCATGAGGGAAGGCGGGAGATGGGTTCAAGCAATTCCGAGATCGTGATCGGCAACGCCAGGATCGTGCTGGCCGATCGGGTGATCGAGCACGGCTGGGTGGCGATCGCACAAGGCAAGATCGCCGAGATCGGCGAGGGCACGGCGCCTACGTATAGCGCGGACGCGGCCGGCGACCTCATCATGCCGGGCCTGGTCGAGCTTCACACTGACGCGCTCGAGGCGCATTTCGTGCCGCGGCCGAAGGTGTACTGGGATCCGATCGCCGCGGTGATTTCCTACGACGCGCAGCTTGCAACGTCAGGGATCACGACGGTGCTGGATTCGCTCCGCGTCTGGACGGAGGAGGGGTCCAGCGGTGTTGACGGCGCAGCTGGCATGTTGGCCGATGCGATTGGAAACGCCCGTGACGGCGGTCTCCTGCGTGCCGATCACTTCCTGCATCTGCGCTGCGAAATCCCGATGCCGACGGTGGTCGACGAAGCCAAGGCGATCGCCGGACGCCCCGATGTGCGGCTGATGTCCTTGATGGACCACACGCCGGGGCAGCGCCAATTTCGGGATGAAGGCAAGCTCCGCGACTACTATCGCGGCAAGGGCGGCGGGAAGACCGACGCCGAGCTCGACGTGATCTTTGCAAGGCGCGCCGCCTACCAGCAGGAATATGCTGAGAAGAACATGCGCGAGATCGTTGCGCTGGCGCAGCGCCATGGCGTTCCGCTCGCGAGCCACGACGACACGACGGAAGAGAATGTCGCGGACGCCGTGAGGGACGGCATTGCCGTGGCCGAGTTTCCGACCACGATGGAGGCCGCACGCGGATTGCACCGGGCCGGCATCAGCATTCTGATGGGCGCGCCGAATGTGGTGCGCGGCGGCTCGCACTCCGGCAACATCGCCGCGATCGATCTTGCGCAAGAGGGCATGCTCGACATTCTCTCGTCGGATTACGTCCCGTCGAGCCTGCTGATGGGGGCGCTGCAGTTGCCGCAGCGCGTGCCTGCGATCGATCTGGCCACGGCGATCCGTACTGTCACCAAGACGCCGGCCGAGGCTGTGGGTCTGACGGATCGCGGTGAGATCGCGGTCGGCAGGCGCGCCGACCTGATCAGGGTGCAGGTCGCCGGCGATGTTCCTGTCGTGCGCAGCGTCTGGCGCGAGGGGCGGCGAGTGGCATGAGCGAGACCGTTGCCGCGACCGCTTCCCCAGCCAGGCTTGGTCCCGGCCGCCTCGTGCTGGTGGTCGGTCCGAGCGGTGCGGGCAAGGACACGCTGATCAATCTCGCGCGCGCCGAATGCGCTGGCGATCCCGACATTGTGTTTCCGCGCCGCGTGGTGACGCGAAGCGCTTCGGCATTCGAGGACAACGAGGAGATCGACGCCGCGGGCTTTCGCCAGGCACTGGCTGACGGCTGTTTTGCGCTCCATTGGGAGGCGCACGGCCACTCCTACGCCTTGCCGCGCGCGATCGACGAGGATATCCGTGCGGGACGCGCGGTGGTCGTCAACGTCTCTCGCGCCGTGATCGACGCGCTGCGACAGCGCTACGAAAATGTCGTCGTGGTCGCGGTCAGTGCGCCGCCGGAGATCCTCGCTACCCGTCTGGCGACTCGCAAACGTGGCACAGATGTCGATGTCGGCGAACGGTTGCAGCGCGTGATCGACGGGGAAGGACTACCGGATTTCAGCATCGTCAATGTCGGCGACGCCCGGGAGCATGCTGCGGTTCTGACGCAGATCATTAAGGGAGAGCGCGTCCAACTCGCCGGCGATGCGAATAGGAAGGGGACTACAGATGTCGATCGTCACCACGATTGATCAACTCGAAGCGATCTATGGCGAAGTCGGCCTGGCTTCGACAGCCAAGGTCGCCGATCACATCACACCGCATTATCGCATCATGATCGAGAAGTCGCCGTTCGTGGCGCTCGCGACCTGCGGCCCGGAAGGGCTGGACTGCTCACCGCGCGGCGACCTGCCCGGCTTTGTCCGCATCCACGATGAGAAAACGCTGATGATGCCGGACCGTCGCGGCAACAATCGAATCGATTCGCTGCGCAACATCGTGCGTGATCCGCGTGTCGGCCTGTTGTTCCTGATCCCAGGCTCCGGCAGCACCCTGCGCGTCAATGGACGCGGGCAGGTTTCCACTGATCCCGATCTCCTGGAATCGTTCAAGATGGAAGGCAAGAGGCCGCGCAGCGTCATCGTAATGACGGTGGACGAGATCTACTTCCAATGCGCGCGTGCCATCGTGCGTGCCGATCTCTGGAATCCAGACAAGCGGGTCAATCCGCGCGACCTGCCGACGCCCGGACAGATCCTCGCCGACATGAGTGCCAATGCAGTCGGCGGTGAAAGCTACGATCGCGAATGGCCCGAACGCGCACGGCAGACGATGTGGTGAGCACAGGCGGCGAGAAGGCGGCGGTCAGGCCGCCAGGTCGAGAAGGCGCGAGGAGCCTCTGACGAGCACTTTGCGGCCGGCATCGGTCATGCAGGGCGTACCATCCACGATCGCCGCGAGCCCGAGCGCGATCAACTGATCGAGAAAGAACCGATTGAGCGGACGACGCTCACGCGCAGGACCACGGAGCGCTTTTAGCGTCTCCCATTGGTCGTGCGTTAGCTCGCTATCGAATTCCATCGTGTTCTGCCTTCAATGCGCGTTGGTCTGCGGCCTCTTACAAAGCGCGCATGACGCTGATGCGACTGCCATGCATCCGTATTGTCACGGGGATTCAATACAGGCGGATGCCTCCGCGCTTAATTCAAATTTGAATGATCGGCTGCGTCGCAATGCGGCATTGCCGGACGCGCGCGCGGGATGTCCATCGGGCCGGATTGGTTAATAAAGCGTGAAAGCCGGCATTCATGCGGAGTAGCGGTTACGCGACTGTCACATCGGCGTGGCAAACGGCGCCATCGAGAGCGCGCGAATCGACCAATGCGGCAGGCGTGCGCCGCGATCGCATGGACCCGCAGCCCTGACACAGAATGTGCCGCTAGCAATGATTGGTCGTTCGGCCTGGCTGCGAGGCCTGGGCGGCGCCGCGGTGAGTCTTGCGGTCGCCGCCGGCGCAATCTACGCGCTGACACACGCGATCAAGAAGCTCGATCTCGCTCATGTCGTCGCCATCGCCGAGTCGACCGATCCGCGGCTGATCGCCATGGCCCTGGCACTGGTCGCGATATCCTATGCCAGCGTCACGCTTTACGATCTGCTGGCACTACGTACTCTTGGACGCGACGACGTGCCGTACAGAATAGCGGCTCTGGCGAGTTTCACGAGCTATCCGATCGCACACGGCATCGGAGCTGTTGCGCTGATCTCGCCCGTGGTCCGCTATCGAATGTACGCGCCGTATAAGCTCGGCCTTCCCGAGATTGCAGCGATCGCTGTGCTGACCGGGGCAACGTTCTGGCTCGGCAATTTGACCGCATTAGGGCTCAGCCTGATGCTTGATCCCGATGCGTTCGGCTGGGTCGATTATTGGCCGCCTGAGCTCAACCGCATTGTCGCCGGCGCCTTGCTTGCGGGTATCGCCGCTTTCGTGATCTGGAGTTGGCCCGGCCGCCGCAGCAGCCGATGGCCGGTGCGGCTGCCGTCCGGACCACTGGTGTTGCTGCAGATCGCCATCGGATTATTCGATCTCGGCACGGCGGCGCTGGCGATGTATGTGCTGATACCAGCCGATCTCGACGTTGAACTGTCACGCCTGACAGCCGTGTTCATTGCAGCAACCTTGCTCGGATTTGCAAGCCATGCGCCTGCTGGAATCGGCATGTTCGATGCGACGATTCTGTTAGGGCTTGGGAGTGACGACAAGGAGCCGCTGCTCGCTGCGCTTCTCGTCTTTCGTATCCTCTACCACTTGCTGCCATTCGTGCTCGCTCTCCTGCTGTTCGGCTGCATCGAGCTTTGGCGTTCGGCGCGAGCAGCGACGCGAGACCGCCTGTCTTGAGACAGCAGCGTAGCTTTTCCATCGGCTGGATCGAAGCGTCGAGGCGAGGCGCGACCAAAGGGAATGTCAATGTTGCATCGCAGTGCGACACCCAGGCGACGGATCAAATTTCAGCAAGCGTGCCGATCAAGCCGTAGCGCAGATAAAGTCATCGTAGCGCACGATAGAGTGAGATCGATCGGGCGCCAATTTGGTAGATGATGACTGCGATCTTGGCTTCGCACCCCCGGAGTGAGGGCATGAACAGACTCGTGGAGATCCGCAGTCAGGAATATCTGTGTCGCGAACGCGCGGCGCTCGACACGCAGCGCAAGGGATTTTGGCTCTCGCAGGCCGAAGAATGGGAAAAGCGCGCGCTTGACGAGATCGCTTCGCACTTTCGAGAGTGCAATCTCAATTGGTCCGATCTTCCATCGATCCCGCATTGACCATCGGTGCGACTTTCGTCATCGGCGCGCCCGCAGCCGATGTGATCTGCTAGGCCAGCGCGTGATCTCACGCGGCTGCGATCGGGCATCTTGAGGGTGGCGAGCCGGCCGTTCTCTTCCGCGTTTCACTCACCGGAATCAGTGCGAAAGCTGCTTCTTCACGGTGTGCCGGACCTCGGCGCCGCAATCCGCGCATTCGTAGATGAAATCGATCTTCGCCATGCTCCAGTGTGGCTCGACCTCCCGCACGAACATGGGCAGCAGGCCGATGCAGCCCGGGCACAAGACCGGTGCGAGTTCGGTATCGTCGCAATGTCTGATGTACGCTGGCATTTCGGCTCTCCCTGAATTTGACCAAGCGAACCTCAACCCGCGCGCGAAACTACCGCTGTCGCGCAGGGGTCCGTCATCAACTGTTTCGAACGGACGGAGAACAGCCGGCACATTGTGTGTGGCTGTGACATTCTTGTAACATCTGAGAGGGCAGGGAGTTCCGGTGATCGAACGTCTTCTGTAACCATCGGGCGGCCGACGGGGGCGCACTCGCGTGCGCATCCACCGTCCGGGTGAGGCGCCGCAATCATGTATGAGTCGAGATCGAGGAATAGGTCGCAGGCTGCCGAGCAAAAGCCTCAGCGCTCTTCCATGATGGTGAAGACCAGGCCCGTGAGCGTCGCCCCGACGCCGAAGGCGAGCGTGAACGTGCCGACGAAGATCGTGAGCGTCACCCTTGGCTGGAAGCTGTGAGCAATCAAGGTCGCGATACCGAACGCGTCGATGAATGTTAGTGCGAACGCGAAGCCGAGACCCAGTGCGACCCCCATCACCGTATGGCAGGCCATCTCGAGCATGATGGTCGGATTGAGCCGCGCCGAACGCTTCCGGGGCCGCATGGGACGAGCTCCTATCTCGGACATGCTGGGATCGACAGCGGGAGAACAGTGCGGCGCCGACCTGCAACGAACATCCAGCCTCGACCGGTTGGCATGATCTCGCCGCCGCGGGCTGTCTCAGCAAGGAAGGGGGCGGGGGATGACGAAGATGGCGCGTCTGCTCTCACCATGTTTGCGTCCAACATGCGTGTGGGTGGAAGCGCATGAGGAACGTTCAAGGCGGAGGCTGGTTCCTCAGTCGGGGTCGGGCGAAACCCTCATTCAACTGGCGGTGATCTTCGATATCGGTCCGGCCGGACAAGTAGTCGCCGTGCTACGAAGTTGCTGGGGAGGATGGCTGACCGGATGACCCGCTGGAAGATAGTTGCAGGTGCTGCAGCCGTGTTGCTCTTCATTGCAGGCTGCAGCGCGTTCGCGCTGGTGTGGCGGCCGACCATCGCTGCCGTCGCCTCGCCATCGCCAGCGTCTTTTCAGCCCGACCTGATCCGGCGCGGACGCGAGCTAGCCGCGATCGGCAATTGCAACACCTGCCACACGGCGCGTGAAGGCCGCGACTTCGCCGGTGGGCTGCCGGTGTCGACACCGTTCGGCACGATTTTCTCGACCAACATTAGCCCTGATCCGGATAGCGGCATCGGTGGCTGGTCCGAGGCCGCGTTTCGACGGGCCATGCGCGCGGGAGTGGATCGCGACGGCCATCATCTGTATCCGACGTTCCCCTATGACCATTTCACGAGCATCTCCGACGAGGATGACCACGCGCTCTATGCCTTCCTGATGACACGCGAGCCGGCACGCGCGCCGGCTCGGGCGAACGAGCTCTCGTTTCCATACGACCAGCGCTGGCTGATCGCGGGCTGGAAGCTGCTGTTTTTCCGTCCGGGGACGTATCGGCCGGAGCCTGGCAAGAGCGTGGAATGGAACCACGGCGCCTATCTGGTCGAAGGCCTTGCGCATTGCGGCGCCTGTCATACGCCGCGCAACGCGCTCGGCGCGGAGCGGACGGGCGCCTCCTTCTCCGGCGGCGAGGTCGACAACTGGCAGGCCTATGCGATCAACACGCGCTCGCCGGCGCCGGTGCATTGGGATCGCGAGGCGCTCATCTCCTATCTGCGGCAGGGGTGGCATGCCGACCATGGCACGGCCCGGGGCCCGATGGCGGAGGTGGTACGCAATCTGTCCTCGGTGCCCGCCAGCGACGTTGCCGATATCGCGACCTACATGGCCGATGTCTTTGGTCCGTCGCCTGCGGGCCAGAAGGAGCCGCCGGCGATACAGAGCTTCGCCGGCCCGCCTGGTGATCCCGGCGCGGCGATCTACGCGGCCGCCTGCGCGAGTTGCCATGAAAGCGCAAGGCCTTTGCCCTATGGCGGCGTCGACCTCGCGCGCTCGACCGCGATCAGCGCCTCCGATCCGCGCAATCTCGCCAATATCGTGATGTCGGGCGTGCAGCCGGTTGCAGGTGAGAGCAGCCCGATCATGCCGGGCTTCGGCGACAGCATGGACGATGGTCAGATCGTCGCGCTTTTGACCTATCTGCGGGCACGGTTCGGCAAGGGGCCGGCGTGGACTCATGTCGAAGATATCGTGAAGCAGGCGCGTCAGACGCAGACCGCTTATCTTCAGCCATCGCTTGGACCACAGAATGCGCGGGCCGACGCTGCACAGCGAGACAAGCCATGATGACATTGCACGTCAACGGAAGGGATCACCAGGTCGATGCCGAACCCGACACGCCGCTGCTCTATGTGCTCCGCGATGACATGAAGCTCAACGCCGCCAAGTTCGGCTGCGGGCTCGGGCAATGCGGCTCCTGCACGGTCATTGTCGACGGCAAGGCGGTGCTGTCCTGCGTGACGCCGATCCTGCTGCTGCAGGGCAAGCAAGTCACGACACTGGAGGGGCTGGGCGATGTCGCAAATCCGGCGCCGATCCAGCGCGCCTTCATGGAGGAGCAGGCCGCGCAGTGCGGTTATTGCATCGCCGGCATGATGATGCGCGGACAGGCGCTGCTGATGCGCAATCCGAAGCCAAGCGATGCCGAGATCCGGGCCGAGCTCGGGCCGCATCTGTGCCGTTGCGGCACTCACATGCGCATCCTGCGCGCGATTCATCGTGCGGCGCACCTGATGGATCTGACTAGGACCACGACGGGGAACGGGCGATGAATGGTCCCATCAATCTCGACCGACGGCAGGTGCTCGCCGGCGGCGGCGCGCTGGTCGTGAGCTTCTCCCTGTCCGGTGCGGCCTCAGCGCAAGTCCAGGGAGCGGCGGATGCGAAAGCGACACCAGCCCTGCCAGGCAGCCTAAAGGCTTCACCCTATCTCGATTCCTGGCTGCGCATCGAAGCCGACGGCGCGGTCACGGTCTTCACCGGCAAGGCCGAGCTGGGGCAGGGTTTCAAGACCGCGTTCCAGCAGATCGCGGCCGAGCAGCTCGATGTGCCCCTCGCATCGCTGAAGGTGGTCACCGCTGACACCGGCCTCACCGCCAACGAGGGCTACACTTCAGGCAGCCATTCGATGCAGGACAGCGGCACCGCGATCCTGAACGCGGCCGCGCAGGCGCGGGCGCTCCTCGTCGCGGAGGCTGCCAGGCGGCTTGAGCTTCCGACGGGCGGGCTGCGCACGGGGCACGGCGCGGTGATCGCCTCCGACGGCCGCCGGCTCACCTACGGCGAGCTGGTCGCCGATGGCATGCTGCATGTCGAGGCACAGCCAACCTCGCCATTGAAGGATCCTGCAACCTTCACGGTGATGGGGCAGCCGATCCAGCGGGTCGACATTCCGGCGAAGGTCACAGGCGGCCCGGCCTATGTCCAGGACATGCGGCTTCCCGGCATGGTGCACGCGCGCGTGGTGCGGCCGCCGAGCTATGGGGCGCAATTGGCCGCCTGCGATACGTCTTCGGTCGAGACAGTGCCGGGCATGGTCAAGGTGATCCGCGACGGCAATTTCCTCGCGGTGGTCGCCGATAAGGAGTATCGCGCCATCAAGGCAATGCAGGCGCTTGCGGCTGCCGCGACTTGGCAAGAGGCAGCGCGTCTGCCGAACCAGCGCGACCCTGCCGAGATCCTGCTTGGATTGCAATCAAAAGACAGCGTGATCTTTGAACGCGGCGACGCGGCCGCAGCAGGGCGTACGACGCTGGAAGCGACCTATACGCGACCCTATCAGTCGCATGGCTCGATCGGACCATCCTGCGCGGTCGCGCAGCTGGTCGGTGATCAGATGACGGTCTGGACGCATACGCAAGGAGTCTATCCTGACCGGCAGGCGATTGCCGAGATGCTGCGGGTCCCGCCGGATAGAGTCCGCTGCATTCACGTCGAGGGTTCCGGTTGCTACGGCCACAATGGCGCGGACGATGTCGCTGCGGATGCCGCGCTGATCGCGCGCGCGATGCCGGGAACGCCGGTGCGCGTGCAATGGATGCGTGAGCAGGAGCACGCCTGGGAGCCGTTTGGTCCGGCGATGGTCACGAAGCTGAAGGCCTCGCTCGGTGCCGATGGCAAGATCGCCGACTGGCACTTCGACGTCTGGAGCAATACGCATTCGATGCGGCCAGGCGGTGCTGGCTCGTTGCTGGCGGCTCAGCACATGGCGCAGCCGTTCGCGGTGCCGGCGCCAAAGCCCCTGCCGCTGCCGGAGGGCGGCGGCGATCGCAATGCAATCCCGATCTACACATTCCCCAATGCCAGGATTGTGCATCACTTCATTCCGGAGATGCCGCTGCGGATCTCGGCGATGCGCTCGCTCGGCGCCTATCACAACGTGTTCTCGATCGAGAGCTTCATGGACGAGCTCGCCACTGCCGCAGGCGCCGATCGGGTCGAATTTAGGCTGAGCCATCTCGATGATGTCAGGGGACGGGAGGTGATCGCCAAGGCCGCGGAGCGCTTCGGCTGGACCAAGAACCAGGAGCGGCCGCGCGATCGCGGCTTCGGCTTCGCGTTCGCGCGCTACAAGAATCTCGCGGCCTATTGCGCGATTGCCAGCGAAGTCGAGGTCAACCGCGAGACCGGGCGCGCGCGGCTGGTCCGAGCGGTCGCTGCCGTCGACAGCGGCCAGGTGGTCAATCCGGACGGCCTGACCAACCAGATCGAGGGCGCGATCGTGCAGTCGGCGAGCTGGACCCTGTTCGAGAGCGTCAGCTTCGATGATCGCAGGATCACGAGCATCGATTGGCAGACCTATCCGATCCTGCGCTTCGATGCGGTCCCGGACAGTATCGAGGTGCATATTATCAACCGGCCGGGACAACCGTTCCTCGGCAGCGGCGAGACCGGGCAGGGGCCGGCGGCGGCGTCGATCGCAAATGCGATTGCCAACGCCACCGGCAAGCGGCTACGGAATCTGCCGCTGACGCGCAAGCGCATCAAGGACGCCATCGACGCGTGAACCGCCGCCTTCGCTCCCGTCCGTGACGGGAGTGCCGACGGTGCAATGTGCAGATTGTTTGGGAGTAGACGCCATGACGCATGCCATTCGCTTTCACAAGCCTGGTGGGCCAGAGGTGCTGGTCTGGGAGGAAGTCGAGGTCGGCAAGCCCGGACCCGGCGAGGCCCGCATTCGCCACACCGCGGTCGGGCTCAACTTCGTCGACATCTACACCCGCTCCGGACTCTATCCGGCGCAGTTGCCGAGCGGACTCGGCGGCGAGGCCGCCGGTGTGGTCGAGGAGGTGGGTGAAGGCGTCACTGATCTGAAGGCGGGCGATCGCGTCGCCTATGGCCAGGCGCCGCTCGGGGCCTATGCCGAGGCGCGGCTGATTCCGGCCGACCGGTTGCTGAAGCTGCCCGACAGCATCGACGACAAGACCGCCGCGGCGATGATGCTGAAGGGGCTGACGGTGCAATACCTGATCCGGCAGAGCTATCGCGTCAAGACCGGCGACACCATCCTCTTACATGCGGCGGCCGGCGGCGTCGGTCTGATCCTCGGCCAATGGGCCAAGCATCTCGGCGCAACCGTGATCGGTACCGTATCAAGCGAGGAAAAAGCCAAGCTCGCGCAGGCTCATGGCTGCGATCACACCATCATCTACACCCGCGAAGATTTCGTGAAGCGGGTCGACGAGATCACCGGCGGCAAGAAGGTGCCGGTGGTCTATGATTCCGTCGGCAAGGATACCTTCCTGAAGTCGCTCGATTGTCTGGCGCCGCTCGGCTATGCGGTGCTGTTCGGCCAATCTTCCGGAACCGTCGAGCCGCTCAATCTTGGCCTGCTCGCCCAGAAGGGCTCGCTGTTCGTCACGCGGCCGACGCTCAACACCTATGCGGCGAAGCGCGAAAACCTTGTCGCCATGGCCAAGGAGCTGTTCGACGTGGTGCAGTCCGGTGCGGTGAAAATCGAGGTCCGCCAGACCTATCCGCTGAAGGACGCGGCCAAGGCGCAGGCCGATCTTGCCGCACGCAAGACCACGGGCTCGACCGTCCTTACGGTGTGATCCAATCCAGATCGGGCACGACGACGTGGAGCGCTGCGTTGCCGTGCCCAGGGTCGATCCATCTGCGGAGCGGTGTTGCCCGCCTGCTATATTCGTTCGTGCTTGCGCAGGTCCCTGAGGTGGTCGAACCGGTTGGCCTGCAGGTCGATCTCGCCCGCTTCGATCTCGGGCACCGCGGCTTCCGCCAGGATGTCGGTCGTGATGTCCTCGACCGACCGATCGTCGATTTCGTGGATGAAGCTGATGTTGCTGTATTCTCCGGATGCCACGCGCGCGACCACGTCGCGCCGGGTCATCTCGGGATCGACCACGGCTTCGCGTCCACGCCGGCCATAATCGATCATCACCACAAAATACTGCATGCGGAAAACCACTCGGGCTCGTCACTATGCAGTCAGTATTTCCGAAAAACAGAAAAAAGTCAAGTTCTGAATTCTGACAGCGGAACGGGATCGACCAACCGAAGCCGCGGACGACTCCGGTTGGTCGCTGGCTGGTGTGGCAGGTACCTGACCGCGCCGGCTGCCGGCTCGTTCCGCTATTTATCCCGCGATCGCGAGCCGCCGGGCTTGGCGGCCTGTCGGGCACGAGCTGCCGTCTTGGCCCGCATCCGTTCGATCTGGCCGCGCGGCAGGGTCACGCAGATCTCCCCGATCCAGTCCAGCTTGACGCCGATGATCGGCTTGGCGTTGAAGCTCTTCAGGTTCACCAGCGAGGGCGATTTGCCGCGCTCGATCGTCTTCAGATAGCGCTCGCCGGTCTTGAGGCGAACGACCGCTTCCTCCCCATAGAAGCTCGCCAGCGGATGCCGTTGCTGGCGATAGACGACGATGACGTCGCCGCTCTCATATTTCGGCAACATCGAATCGCCGGACACCTCGAATGCGATCGTATCCTCCTCGATCGGGAACGGCAGGGCGACCTCGCCGACGCCCTCCGCCGGCACCTGCTCATATTCGGGCTCGATCACGGCGCCGGCACCGACCCGGCCCATGATCGGCACGGAATTCAGTTCCAGATATTCCATGATGATCGGGACCTCGGCCGCCTTGATGAGCCGCAAGCCCGATAGAATCTCCGAGACGGCTCCCGGGCGCACGCCCATGGCGCGGGCGAGCCCGCCTTTGGATTTTCCGGTCTTCTCCAGCCCGCGTTCTATCATGGCAACGTCCAGCATGGTCCTGTCCTCGTTTGCGAATCTGCCGGAACTATACATTTCCGATAATCAGAATACAAGCTTGACTTTTGCTTCCGAATATCAGAAAATACCTCTGCGTTCCCTGGATGGCAATAGCTACCCCAGGATGCGCACAAGAAAGCAGGAAGAGGCAAGGATGCAACCGACCGATTGGCCGACGGAACATTCGCGCGCGCTGCGTGAGCTTCACGCCAAGGGCATGTCTTATGGCGAGATCACCAGGGAGATGAATGCACGATTCGGGACCGCCTACACCCGAAATGCCGTGCTCGGACGTGGCAAGCGCATGGGATTTGTGTCGCCCGGGACCACACGGGAGCGGCAGCCGCCGCAGCGATTGATGGCGAAAGCCGAGCGTATTCAGGCCTGTATGACAGAGGAACGCCGGGGGACCCCGATTCTGGTCGCTCCGGTGCCGCGTGCCGAACCGGTCCAGCTCCGCTGCGTGGGCATCAGCCCCCGGCTGATCAGCCTGGTCGATCTGGAGCCGGGCGACTGCCGCTATCCCTACGGCGGTGACAAGGATGGCGATCCGATCGTGTTTTGCGGCCACCCCTGCCAAGCGGGATCCTGCTATTGCACCCCGCATTTTCACCTGACGCGCAACCCGGAAGGAATTGTCGAGCGCCCTTTAGGCCCTGTGATCCTGCGACTGGTCGAAGCCGCATGACGCCGCGGTGAATCCTGCCGGTTTTGGTCATCCCCTGCTGCTTTATCTTTTGACTGGAGACATTCAGAATGGCGCGCGCCAAGCGGAACAAGTCGTATCGGATTTCGAAGAATCATGACCGGCGCGCCGGCGATCTGCCGCGCAATGCGGAAGTGGTCGCGGTCAAGGTGGACGATCCCCTCGCGCTTAAGCCTGGCGAGAAGATCGTGGCGCTGCGCTCGATTCGCCATGACCCGCTGGGCCGACTGCATGCGCATCATCAGATCGATGAAGCGCAATATCGCGGCGGCCGTGCCTTTCAGAACGACTGGGAGCGGGCGGAGCGCGGCCCACAGGCGATCGATCCGGGACGCGAGCATGTCGACGGCGCGCGGGGCCGGGAGCCGATCACCGAGGGGCAGCGCCAGGCGGTGCTGCGGCTGAACCGCGCCGAGCGCGAGCTTGGCGCGGACGGGGCGGCAATCGTTCATGACGTGCTGGTGCAGGGCCTGACGATGGAGCAGGTCGGCCAGAAGCGAGGCCTCTCCAGCCAGCGCTGGACCGATTACTTCTCACGCCGGTTTCGCGAGTGCCTGGACCGCCTGGCTGTGCTCTATGGTTTTGCGACGACGGGTGCGACGCCGAAATCGGTTCTGGTCGGCGTGCTACGGCAGCCAGGAGATCGGTCGCGCTGATCGAGAGGCCGTCTCGCCGCGCGCCGCACGACGATCATGCCCCGTGATCAGAATCCGCCCGCGTTGAAGTTGAGCCGCTGCGTGACGTCGGAGGCCGCCTTGCTCAGCGGCATCGCATAGTCGACGCTGAGCGGGCCGAACGGCGAGGCCCAGCTCAGGCCGACGCCGGCCGAGGAGCGTATGATGTTCTTGTTCGCGATCTGCGCCGATTGCGTCGGACCCTTGTAGCCGAATACGCTACCCGCATCGACAAACGCCGATGCCTTTAGGCCATACTCCTGGGGCAGGCCGGGGATCGCGCTCTGCAGCTCGGCGGTGGTTGCCCAATATAGGCTGCCCCCGACATTGTCCATCGTCGAGCCTGGCGTGAGGTCTCGCGGACCAAATCCATTCGGTGCGAAACCGCGGACCATGCTGGGGCCGCCGAAGAAGCTGTTGAGCAGAGGGGCCTGCTGGCCGCCCCAGCCGGTGATGTAGCCGCCTTGGGCGCGCACCATGCCGGTGAGATCGCTGTTGATCGACTGGTAGTAACGGGTGTCCTCGGTCGTCCGCAGGAACTTCACGTCGCCGCCGAGCCCGGCAAGATCCTGGCTGAGCTGCGACCTGAACCCGCTCGTAGGGGTCTTGTTGTTGTCGAGCGTGTTGTAGGTGACGGTGTTGCCGATCGACGAGACGAGTTGCGGCCCGGCGGCCGCAGCCTGCCGGATCGGTAGCGATACGGTCGTGGCGGATGGCCCCGGCGCCAGTGTGACGTTCTGGTCGTAGAGCGAATAGCGCCAAAGCATGCTGGTCTGCTCGGTGACCGGCATGCCCAGCGTCAGGTTGCCGCCATAGGTGTTGCTGCCGTAGGATTGGTAAGGGCTGACATCGGTTTGCCGATCGAACACCTCGGCGCCTGCTGTGGCGCGGCCCACCGCATAGGGCGAGGACACCGACAGGTCCGCGCCGCGTGCAAACTGGCCGTAGGTCACCGATGCCTGCACGGCGTTGCCGGTGCCATAGAAATTCCGGTCACCGACCTTGACCTCCGCGAGCAAACCATCGGTCGTGGAATAGCCGCCGGAGATGTTGAAGTCACCGGTCGCCTGATCGTCGGCCTCGATGTCGAGCACGACGCGATCCGCCGCCGAACCCGGCTTGGTCGTGATCTTGACCGTCTTGAAGTAGTTCAAGTTCTTCAGCCGTCGTTCGGCCCGGTCAATGAGAGTCTTGTTATAGGCGTCGCCCTCGCTGATATCGAACTCGCGCCGGATCACATAATCACGCGTCCGGCTATTGCCGTGAGTCTCGATCCGCTCCACATAGGTCCGCGCTCCCTGATCGATCACGAAGGCAATGTCAGCCCGATGGGCCTGCGGGTCACGCGCAATGCGCGGCTCGGCATGGGCGAAAGGAAAGCCGCGCCTCGACATGTCGGCTGTGAGCGCCTCGCTCGCCTTGTCGAGTAGGCTGGCATCGAACGACGCGCCGGTGCGCGCGAGCAGCAGGTGGCGGAGCTTCTCGCAATCGAGCCCCGGCACGTTGCAGACGATGCTGATGTCGCCGAAATGATAGAGCTCGCCCTCGTCGATCGCGAAGACCACATCGAAGCCGTTGCTTGCCGGGTCGTATGAGGCGCTGGCGTTTGTGACGGTCGCGTCGGCATAGCCGTGATTGCGGTAGTACTGCCGCAACAGCTCCCGATCCCCGTTGATCTGATCGGGGTCATAGACGTCGCCGCCGGTCAGAAAGCTCAGCGCGCTCGTGACCGAGGTCTTGATGATGGCCCTGAGCTGCCGATCGCCGAAGACATGATTGCCGGTAAAAGAGATCCGGCGCACCGTTGTCTTTTTCCCTTCGACGATATCGAACACGAGGTCGACACGGTCATTGCCGCGGTCGATGATCTGCGGTGTAACCCGGACATCGTCCCGGCCGGCGCGGTGATAGGTCTCGACGATGCGGTTGACATCGCCTTGAACGGTGGCGCGCTGCAATCCTCCTGATGGTTTGGACTGGATCACGGCGGACAGGTCTGCGTCCTTGACCTTCTTGTTGCCTTCGAAGACAACTTTGTTGAGCGTTTTGGCTTCCGTCAGGTGAACCACGATGCGTTCGCCGGCATCGGTGATCTTCACATCCTCGAACTGGCCGGTCGCGATCAGCGCCTTCAGGGCTGCATCGCGCGCGGCGGCATCGTAGTGGCCGGCCTGGTCGGCGTGAAAATAGCTGCGCACCGTGTCGGCATCGACCCGGCGATTGCCTTCGACGGTGATGGCCTGTTGCGCCGCAGCCGGGACAGAGATACCGCTCAAGGTCGCGACGGCGACCATCGCCAGCAGCCATCGCGGGCTCCGATGGCTTCCCGTCATTTCCCGCAAGCTCATTATGCGACGCCTGTTCATGCTCGACAGCGGCGCGATGCAAGGCGCGGCGCGCGGCGAAAGAATGTCCGCTCCCTCCGATTGCGCGATTGTGAACGGCGCCACGATTCCGGCGCAATGGAACGGCTTGCCTGTCGCATAATTGTCGCAGTGCAGGATCAAAGGCGAGCGCGTAGTGGGTACGAGCTGACGACGCTCGGTCGTTCGTGGCCTCGTTGAAAGCTTGTGCCCGAACGCGTTCGTCGGAGCAGCACATGCGCTACGTTGTTCTTGCGGTCCTTGCCTGCATCCTTGTCCAGCAGGCCCGCGCTGCCGTCGCGCCCGAGATCGACCCGCGCGCCTCCCTCGGCGTGGTTCAGCAATGGATCTACAATTATCGCACCAAGCCGGACTACGCGCATGTGCCGGCTGCGGTGCGGGTGCTGTTTCACACCCAGACCTTCAAGGAGCCCGAGAATGCCGGCATCTATCTGGGCTTCATTGCTGGCGCGATCGGCTCCAATCCGGCCAAGGCCGAGCAATTGGTGAACAGCTTCTTTCCGGTGCCGCCGGAGGACGAATGGGTGATCGTCCGCGCGATCGCCTATTCCGGCCTGCCGGACTGGCGCAATCTGATGCGCAAGGTCGAGCTCAGGATGCCGGGCCGCCGCGTTATGATCGAGGGTTATCTTGCCGGAACGCAGCCGACTTTGATGGACATTCCGCTCGAGGAGCCAAAGCCCGGCGTGCTCGATAAGCTGCGTGGGACGCTGACGCGCAATCCCTTCGCCAAAGAGGAGCGCAAGCTCGACACCAAGCTGACCTATGCGACAAACCAGGATCTGCTCGATACCCTATGGGGCTACTATTTTGCGACCGGCTCACATCTGCCGATCCAGCGCATCATGCACATGCTGCCATGGTCCAAGAGCCGCGATACCATCGACAAGCTCACGATCGGAAGCATGGCACGCTATACGCTTGCGAGCTACGCCGTGCGCGATGCGGGACTGCGTGAGTACCTTCGTGAGCAGCTCGGCCGGGAGTCCGAGCCGATCAAGGCGCCGCTGACCGAGGTCGTCGAGGCCGCCGATACGGTCCAGCTCGGCGCCGTGCGCAAGGATGCCGTTGCCGCCGTGGAGGAATTGAAAGCCAAGGGCTCGGATGCGCGGCGTAACCTGGACTTCTGGGGACAACTCGGCGTCGGCGCCGTCGCTCTTGGCTGCGTCTCGGCAGCTGCATTGGGACAGGTGGCGGTTGGAATTCCCTGCGTGATTGGTGGCTCTGCATCCCAGGGTCTGCTGTCATTCTGGGAGAAGCAGCAGTAGGCCCGACAGGGACGTGGACGAGGGGCGATCATAGTGATCATCTCGATCGGCTTCACCGCCCGCTGCTGTACACATTGGATGCCGCACCTCGGCATAGGGACCGCGCGGATATCACCCGTTGGTCGCCCGCCAATTCGATGGTCGTTGAAGTGAAGCCATTCTCTCTGAACATGCGATGAGCGCCGGCAAGGCCGAGCAGAACCAGCGCATCGCTGCCGATGTTGCCCGTTTCCGGTCGCGCTTGATTCACGGTGGGGACTACTCGTGATTGCAGTAATGCTGCCGGCCCTGATCTGGCGCCTGCTTGACGAGGAGAGATTGCTGGCCATGAACCTCGCAAGCCGTCGTGAATACCAAGACAAGGTGCGTCATCGGTTACTGCCGTGGGTGTGGTAGGACGAGGGGGCACCTGGTCCTGCTCCATCGGGGAATAGGGAGCGCAGGCTTGCAGGTGGCGTCGATCGCTATCGCGCGGCGATCATGGAGGCTGCGGCGCCATGCCGTCGTTGCGCGCGAGGGAAGTCGTGGGGCTGAAGTCATGGGGCTGTTGTCGTTCGTCGTCGTCCTGATCGTATTTTACGCCTTTGCCTCGATCCGGATCGTGAAGCAGTATGAACGCGGCGTGGTATTCCTGCTCGGCCGCTTTGTCGGGGTGCGCGGGCCTGGCTTGACGCTGATCTTTGCCCCGGTCCAGCAGATGACGCGCGTATCCCTGCGCACCGTGACCATGCTGGTCCCATCGCAGAAGATCATCACGCGGGACAACGTCTCGATCGATATCGCGGCCGTCGCCTACTATCACATCACCGATCCCGAGCGTTCCGTGATCGCGATCGAGAACGTCTACAGCGCCATCAGCCAGATCAGCCAGACCACGGTGCGCAATGTGGTCGGCCGCTTCAGCCTGGATCAACTCTTGGCTGACACCGCAAGCATCAACGACCAGATCAAGAACGTGATCGATCAGCACACCGAGCCCTGGGGAACGCAGGTCACGGCGGTCGAGATCAAGGATATCGTGCTGCCGGAGAACATGCAGCGCGCCATGGCCAAGGAAGCCGAGGCCGAGCGGGAGCGTCGGGCCAAGATCGTCGCCGCCGAAGGCGAGTATCAAGCGGCGGTGAAACTCGGCGAAGCGGCCGATATCATTACACAACATCCAGTTGCGCTGCAGCTGCGAACGCTGCAGACGATGGCCGAGATTTCAGTCGAGAAGAACTCGACTATCATCTTCCCGGCACAATTCATGTCGACGGTTCAGGACGCGATCGCGATGCTCTCGAAGGAGACGGTCACGAAATAGCGGGTGCGTTGCGGCAGGCAGGAATGAGCGCTGTGGCGAAACCGCGCGGCAGCAGGGATGATCAGGCTATGCCGACCTTGGCCGCAGCAGGGTAGACCGGCTCACGATGGATTTCAGCGCCCGATTCATCGACGATTACGATCGACAACTTCCGGTCGGTGAGACGGGGGTCATGGCGAAGTCTGCGCGCCAGATCCCTGCTGTGTTCGATAGCGCCGGCGACGGTGGCAAATTCGAGCCCGTTCCGGCCTCTGGTCGGAATGCCGTTCTTCATGTCGAAATAGTAGGTTCGCATGCTCGTTCCCGCAGCCGCTGCCGTCGCAGACCGGAGAAGCGGAGCCCTCCGGCATCCGCATCCCATTTTTGTGCTGCAGAATTCATTAACGGCCGGGGTCTGGCGGGACAAGCATACCGCTGCCAATTTCCGGTCGGCGGGGGCCGCAATCGACCATTTTTGCTGGCCTTGGAAACCAGAAGCTGCCAGATAGCTCAATTCCTGCCACCCGGCTCAGGCCGGCCGCTTAGTTCGGCTTGCTGCTTGGGTTGTTCCTTGGCATACTTTCAACCTCGTCGGGCTCGGCGCGTTCGATCTCCAGACGCGCCATGCGTAGGATCAGGGTCGCCGTCGTCAGGCCGAGACTTTCAGCCTCAATTGCTGCAGTATCGACCTTGCGTACGAGGCCTTCACGTTTGCTAAGAATGGTCATTACCGTTTCCTGTCAAAGGTGCGAGATGAAAAATCCCACGTTCCTGGCGGAGCTGCACAAGAAGCTCGGAGCTCCATCGAGCGAAGCCATGGAAAGCCTTCGGTTGTTGAAAGCCTTCCTGAAACTGGCCCCCAGGCAGCGGTACGAACTTATCGAGACGGCCGAGCGCCTTGTGAGCGACGCTGATTCCGATCGTCCACTGTCCTGAAGGATAGCCTGTCAGTTTCCGCCCGCAGCCAATGCCGGCGGCCGGGTGGCGATTGCGTAGATCGTCTCATCCAGCGCTTCTGATTGGTGCAGCGTGCCTGCGGGCAGAAGGATCGTGTCGCCGGGATTGCAGACACGCTCGCCGCCATCCCAGATGAAGTTCAGCCTGCCGCTGATCACGACAAGGATCTCGTCGACCGAGTGAGTGTGGAAGGCGTGCACCTTGCCGGCCGCGTCGCGCTGCAGTTCGATGCAGCCCTGCTCCGGCAGCAGCGCCATGATGGCGGGATCGATCGAAAATTCGGTCTTCGTTCCGGCGATGATCTGGGTCATGCGGCCTGCTCCGTGTCCTCGATGGGTGAAGTCTTGGTCTGTGCCAGCCGGTGAAAGGGGCATTCGGGCGCCGGCTGGTTGTCATCGTAAAGGAAGTACTGACTATACTCGCGCCCCTCGGGGTCGCCGTAGCGGCCGAGCAGGGGGGACGGGCTCGTCGTGTCGAACGGAACGAGCCGCTTGCGCACTTGCGCGAACGCGGCTGCGGCAGCCTTCTCGGTGCCGAGGATCTTGTCGAACACCCAGCGCGGCTGGAACGTCATCATGAAAGCGCTCGAGCGGCGGCTCTGCCGCATGACATGTGCAGGCGTGCTGCACACCACGAAGATTGGCTCGCCGGCAAAGGAGAACTCCCACATCGGGTGATCGACCGCTTCCGGGATTTCGGCTGGCCACGGACTCTTGTCGATGCGCGCCAATTCATCGAGCGTGCGCCAGAACTTCTTGTAGTAGGCATCGAGGGTTTGCACCGGGCGCGGCCGGGTGAACAGCACGAGCGAGGTGTTCGGTCCGTGCGAGCGTGCTTCCGAGACGAACAGAGCAAGCTGCTCGCCGAGCACGCTGACGTCGAGCGGATCGAGAAACAGATAACGGAGCTGGTCCTGACGGTACCCTGCAACACCGAAGACGCAGGGAAAGGGGCGGGCGTCACTGCACATCTGAGCTTCAAACTCCGAAAACAGGACCGTCTGCCAACTGCTGACTTGGTAGTTCGAGCGGACGTCGGTTTTCCTCAAATACAGACGCGGCATTCGGACCCCTCTCTGTTCTTATTGTTACGCACGAAATATCAATTTGCGCCTCATCAGCAGCGGACCAACGATGCCCGGCACCGACATGAGCAGAAGAATTCCGATCAGGGCCGCGTAGCCGGAATCGCTTGCCGCGATGCGTATGCTGTGTCCGCCGTCGGGACCGAGCCCGCTCGCGGCGACCATTGCCATGGCGATCACCGGCTGTGAGAGGCCGGCAAAAATGCCGGCTGAAGTGGTGTTGACGGAAGCGCCGACGCCGATCAGCTCCGCCGTATAGAGCTGCTTGGTGGACTTGAGTACGAAGGGAACAGTGCCGCCTGCGACCAGTCCGAGGATCGCAAACACCGTCCCGACATAAAACAGACCGAGCGCATGGGCGAAGACGGGCAGCAGCAACGCGATCAGCGCCATGCGCAGCAGGCAGATTCCGATCAGCGCGCCGTCCAGCGCGTTCGTCCGGTCGGCGGCATGACCGAGGAAAATCGAGCCCAGCGCATTGCCGATCATGAAGGCCAGCAGCGGCGTGCCGGCGGCCGATGTCGAAATGTTGAAGTAGTGCGCGACCATCGGAATTCCCCAGACGCCCGACAGCGTCGTCACCACCGCAAAGTGCGAGGCGAAGCTCATTGCAACGCCCCAATTTGCACCCGAACCGAGCGCCTGCCAGCTCGCCAGAAGGACGCCTTTGAACGTCTTCCTGCTCTGCGGTCCCGGCGCCGGCCTCAGCGTCGCCGACGCAAAGGCAAGGTTTGCGACCCCGACGCAGGCGATGAAGACGAAACAGGCGCGCCAGCCGAAGCCGCTGATCGCCGCAGCAAGCGGCGTGGTCGCCAGCACGCCGCCGACATAGCCGGAGACTTGGGAGATGCCCGACATGATGCCGAAGCGTTCATCGGCGAAGCTCTGGGCTACGAGCTTGAGCAGGGCGGTGAACACCAGCGCATCACCGCAGGCTACGATCAGCCGCGCCACGAACACGTCGAACAGGCTGGGTGCCAGGGCGAACGCGGCGCTGCCAAGCGCGGATGCCGCCATGCTCGACAACACCACGCGCTTGACGCCGTAACGATCGACGAGCAGGCCGGCGGGAATCTGCATCACCGTGTAGCCCCAGAAATAACTGGAGGCGAGCATCGCGACGCCGGAGGCATCGGTGCCGAAGTCATGCATGAAGCTGAGGCCGACCGTCTGCGGAGACACCCGCTGCAGAAAGGCGATCGCATAGGCGATCGCGACCGTTCCCCACGCGATATAAGCGCGATCGATGAAGCGGATCGGAGAGGGCAGAACAGCCTGCTGTCCGGACATCGCCATCATGGCCTCGCATAGCCGACCGAGAACAGCGCATCCGCCGTATCGGGAATGAGCCTGGAGATGGCCGCATCGATCACTGAGGCGGTGCCGTGATAGCTCTGACGGTTGTGCTTGATGTGGCCATAGGCGCCACGCATGATCATGCCGGGGATTTCGAGCTGCTTGCCCGGATAGAGTGCCTTGCACATTTCAATGCAGGCGGCCTGCAGCTCGGGGTCCGCCTTGTCGCCGAGTAATGACGGCGCCACCCGGTCGCAGATCTTCGCGTTCGCCGCCCATACGATCGGATTGCGCGTCCGCCAACCGTAGAGAACGGCGCCGTCTGCCGATGCCGACTTGTCAGCGCGCTTGAGGATCTCTGACGTGAAGAACCCATAGAGGCCGCGGCCTTGGTGTGCGGGCAGCACTTCCGTGCCGCTGCGATAAATGGCCAGCCGGTTCGCGATGCGCATCACGCGATAGACCGAGAAGGCCACGAGCGTCGCATGATCGTAGACGAGAATGAGACTGTATTTCTTATCGCAAGGCGAGGAGGCCGTGGTCCAATGCGGCTCAGTTGCTTTCCAGTTAATCGCAATGATCGCATTCATCGCATCCATCAGCGGCTGCTGATCCGAAGGCGCGACCAGGGAAGCATCGGGAAGGCTGTAGATCGTGTAGCCGGTCCAGGGCGAGGCGATGGTCTGGGATTGGGCGTCCAGATGTCGCGACATGGCGGAAACTCCAGCTCTTCAAGGTAGAGCTATACAGACCGCGGTCGGATGGCTTAAAGGACAATATGCCCTCGAATTCTGCCAGATCCCGCAACGCCGCAGCGCACCAGAAGGCCCCCGAAAGGTGCGTGGCGATGGTGGCGTTTCCCGGGGTGACGCTGCTCGATATTTCCGGCCCCGCTCAGGTCTTCGCAGAGCTGAGCGAGATCGAGCTGCCGGGCCCGAATTATGCGCTCGTCTACGTGTCGAGCTCCGGAGGACTGGTGCCGACGGATGTCGGGCTGATGATCGATACCGTACCGATCGCAAGCCTGAAGCCGCATCAGGTCGACACGCTGCTGATCCCAGGTGGCCCCGGTATCTGGAAGCTGCCGCAGGATGAAGTGCTGATGAACTGGATCGCGCGCGCTTTGCCGAAGGCGCGGCGGATCGCCTCGGTGTGCCTTGGGGCATTCGTGCTGGCCTGGACTGGGGTGCTCGACGGCAGGCGCGCGGCGACGCACTGGCGCTATTGTCCACGGTTGCAGGACGGCTTTCCCAACATCAAGGTCGATCCGAATGCGATCTTCGTCCAGGATGGGCATGTGTGGTCATCGGCGGGTGTCAGCGCCGGAATCGATCTCGCCCTGGCGATGATCGAAGAGGATTTCGGACATACCATCGCGCTCGACATCGCGCGGCGTTTGGTGGTCTTTCTCAAGCGTCCCGGCGGCCAGAGCCAGTTCTCGACGGTGCTTGCGGCACAGGCATCTGACGTCGAGGGTCGTTTCAGCGCGCTGCACGCCTGGATCATCGAGAACATCGCGAGCGACCTGCGCGTCGAGAATCTCGCGGCAAAGGCGGGGATGACGCCGCGAACCTTTGCACGCACCTATGTCAATCGCACCGGCATGACGCCCGCCAATGGGGTCGAGGCGCTGCGCGTCGAGACCGCGCGGCTGCTGCTCGAAAGCCGGCAAGTCGGCAGCGTGGTCGAGGTCGCCAAGCGCGCCGGCTTCGGTGATGACGAGCGCATGCGTCGCGCGTTCCTACGCCATCTCGGCGTCTCGCCGTCAGAATACCGAAGCCGGTTCTCGGGTTGAGCACGGTGATGATTGCCGCGCGTGTCGCCTGTCTGGCATCATCCGCCGACGTGAGAACGCCACGGACGCCTCGCCGCAAATGTGCTAACTGGTTCCTTACCTAGCGGAGGATAGCCAAGATGAGCGAACCGAAACTGGACGTGCCGACCGAACTGCGCGAGCTTGCGGAGAAAACCATCGAGCAGGCCGAGCGGGCTTTTCAGATGTTCTTCGATGCCGCCGGAAAATCGATGTCCTCGGTTCCCGGACCGGCCGCGGACATTTCCAAGCAGGCGCTTTCGCTGACCGAGCAGAATATGAAGACGGCCTTCGAGCACGCGCGCAAGCTCGTGCACGCAACCGAGCTGGAGGAGGCGATGCGCATCCAATCGGAATTCCTAAGGAGCCAGTTCACCAACGCCGGAGAGCATATGCGGGAGATTACGACCCGCATGATGAACGTAACTAAGAAGCCGACGCAGGACCCATCGTAATTCCGGCCGGCGCCGACTGCTCATCCGCAGCAGGAGCCCGGAAAGTGCGATAGATCGATCCGGGCAAGCACCGATCTCACCGCCATCGTTAGGCGGTGAAGCAGCGACGCCGACCCGCTCGGGGACGGCATATCGGCGATAGAGAGTGGCTGTTGCCTACGCCGGTCGCGCCTGAAAGTCTCCAGAGCTTCGATCGACGGTAAGCGAGGCCTCACTCGGGTCAGGGAAGAAGCCGGATTTTGCATGATATGATCATGGCGCAGCGGCATCGACCGCGCCTTGATTTGTCTCAATCAATGGCATGAGACGATCAATGGCATGAGAGGACCACTTCAAGCGGCGGCGACGACAAGCCGAAATGGCGTTGGCAGGCCGCGATCAGCGGCCGGATGAGGCCGCCGGTAGGTCAGAACGGGTAGCGGCTCCTTGCTGCGTCGCGCCGGACTTTGCCGCACGAAGAGCTGCATCGATCTTCGATTTGACGCGCCTGGCCGCCAACGCGGCGAGGCGCGTCTGCGTTCTGCCGGTCTTGACCTGGTCGCCGAATTCGTACCGCCATTCCCAAATGTCCGGTTCCGCCGTCGCCACGACCGTAAATTGAACGCCTCTGTGGATCACGGAAGCCCCCTTTACCACGTGGATGAAAAACAGCTTCTCTTGGATTTGCAATCAATCCGGGCAAATACGGGGCCGGACCAATTATCAGATGCAGTCGGCAACCTCACTCTCTGGTATTGGTTCCCAACGGCTCCTGATATCAAACCGATGAATTGGCACTTCGGCACGGATTCGACGACCCCGTAGGGCGAATTCGCTTCGATACACCCCCGAGACCGGAGCGTCCCGCATGTCGGTACCGGTGGACGGCGCAGCCTTTGGTCCCGAACAATTGATGGATCGATCCCAGGATGGTCGACAACGAGCTTGGGATCCCAGCAGCTCATCGCGCCGAGCGGCTGACGTCGATCGGCATGGCCCGGCCAGACCGCTTCAGGACGGCAACGAGTCGATGTGGCGAAAATGTGCCGGCGATTTATTTGCCCGGGCGAATTGCCGGCACTCAATTCAATACATCGGCGCTGTTGGCGCGATGCCGGATAAGTCGCCATGCAGGTGCCGGCCTTTCGATGCGATCACTCGAGCCCGGAGCATTAGAGCCGGCGAGCCACCGCAATGCCGAACAGGAAAGCAATGAACAGGCTGGCGAGCGGGGCTTCGCGCGTGATCGCGGCAACGGTCGATAGCGTATTGCCCGGACGCTGTGCCTCTTGGACCGTGGCGCTGAGCCGGTCGACCGCCGCGCGCAGCGCGCCGGTGACTTCGCCGAGCGTGCGGGAGACGTCGGTCGCCGTATCGAGGGCGCGTTCGGCGACGCCGGGCTGCGCACTGGTTTCGAATGGTTCGGTGCTCACGATCGTAGTTTCCGGCAGCAAGGGGCTTAGCGAGAAAAATGCGCGCTGATGAATTTGGTTCCTGAAGGAAAGGATGTCCCGACGCTTGCCGGACATATGCCGATCACCCGATGCCGCGTATCCTCGTTGATGATAAGGGATCGCGAAGCGAAGGAGCATGGCGATGATTGGAGCCGCAAGATCAGGAGAGCCAAGCCGCGTTGCGCTGCTTGGTGCCCCCATCGACATGGGAGCGTCGCGCCGCGGCACCTTGATGGGGCCCGCGGCGCTGCGGACCGCGGGATTGCCGGATTTGCTCGTGAGCCTTGGTCTCGACGTTGTCGATTTCGGCGATGTCGGGATTGCTGATGTGGCCGACCTTGCCGACTTGCCTCCGCCCAAGGCCAACCACTATCGCGAAATCCAGCGCTGGTCGCGCGTGCTCGCCCGTCGCAGCTATGAGCTGGCGCAGACCGGAGCGATCCCGATCTTCCTGGGCGGCGACCACTCACTGTCGATGGGATCGGTCAACGGCGTCGCGCGCCACTGGCGAGAGGCCGGCCACGACCTGTTCGTGCTCTGGCTCGACGCGCACGCCGACTACAACACGCCGGAGACAACGCTATCGGCCAACATGCATGGAATGTCCGCGGCCTTCCTGTGCGGCGAGGCGGGGCTCGATGGTCTGCTCGGTGACGAACCGCGCGCACGGCTCAATCCGGATCAGCTGGAGCTGTTCGGTGTGCGTTCGATCGACAAGCTCGAGAAGGACCTGCTGCGGCTCCGGAGGGTCAGCATCGTCGATATGCGCGCGATCGATGAATTCGGGGTCGGCGTGCTGATCCGGCGCGTCATCGACAAGGTGCGCGCACGCAACGGCGTGCTCCATGTCAGTTTCGACGTCGACTTTCTTGATCCCGACATCGCTCCGGGTGTCGGCACGACGGTGCCGGGCGGCGCGACCTATCGCGAGGCGCATCTGATCATGGAACTGCTGCACGATTCCGGCCTGGTCCGCTCGGTCGATATCGTCGAGCTCAATCCGTTTCTCGATGAACGCGGCAAGACCGCGCGCGCTGCGGTCGAATTGATCGGCAGCCTGTTCGGCCAGCAGATCGCCGATCGCCCAACGCCCAGCAACGCGATCACGCCGGATCATTAGACAGTCTATGGAGCGGACGCTGGTATGATCTGCTGCGCGGTGAAGTAGCTGTTAAGGTCGTCCGGTGTGGCTCTGGCGTCAGCGAACGCGATATAAGTATCCGGCCGAAGCAGATAGACCGCGTCGCGGACAAATCCCGCAGCATCGTGCTCCGGCCGCCACGCGAAGACGTGCAGCCCGACGCCATGCGCCGTGCACCAGGCGGCAAGTTCTGCCTTGGCCTCACCATAGACGTGCGCCTGCCAGCCGATCTCCTTGAGCGGTGCGTGATTATCGACACCGCCGGCGGCGACCCATGGCAGGCGGTCGCCGGCCCGGATCTGGCCGGCTGCGCCCCGACTCAATGGGCTATCATGATAGTTCACCATGATCTGCGAGACCGTCCGGAACATGTAATCGCGGACCGCCTCGAACCGCGTCGCTAGCGGAAGCAGCACAGGTGCAACCCGCGTGCGAATGACATCTGCCAGACGGCCTTCTGCTGTCACGACACTGAAGGCCCGATCGGTGGTCGCGACGAGGCGGCGGGCAAAGCCGATGCGTTCGGCTTCATAGGTATCGAGCAGACCGTCTGGCGCGCGGCCGGCGAGCACGGTTGCCAGCTTCCAGGCGAGATTGATGGCGTCCCCGATGCCGGTGTTCATGCCCTGGCCGCCAGCCGGGCTATGGATGTGGGCGGCATCTCCCGCCAGGAACGCGCGGCCCTTGCGGAAATGTTCTGTGACCCGGTGATGCACGTGGTAGGTCGAGAACCAGTTGACCTTCTCGACCTGCAGACTCAAATGCCGGATGGCACGATCGCTGACGTCGCCAAATTCGAGGCTCTCGGCGTGATCGGCGCGCTCGTCGCGTACCGTTCCAATCAGGCGGACATGTCCGCTGTCGGCGAGCGGAAAGACCGCGAGAAAATCAGCATCGTCGAGATCGATATGCAGTTCGCCATTCGTTACCGTACCGGAGGCGTCGACGTCCGCGACATAGAACAGCTGGCGGTAAGTGCCGCCCGGAAAGCCACTGCCGACGACGTTGCGGACGAGCGAGCGGGCACCGTCGCAGCCGACGATATAGTGCGCCTCGCAGTCCTGCTCGTTGCCATCAGGGCTGCGCAAGCGCGCCAGAATGGCGTCGCCGCGGTCGGTAAAATTCAGGAGCTCGGTCTGGCGTTCGACTTTGGCCCCAAGCTGCGCGAGCCGATCGATCAGCAGTCGCTCGTGCTGGTCCTGCGGAAAAATGTGCAGGAATGGGTAGCGCGTCGATCCGGTGCCTATGTCTTCGAGCGAGACGCGTGCGGCATGCTGGCCCTCGGCCCACATATTGACAGCAGGGACACGGTGGCCCTGTGCGACCACGGTCTCGGCAAGATCGAGCTGCTGGTAAAGCTCGAGCGTTCGTGCCTGGACCGCGAGCGCGCGTGACGTCGTTCCCGGCTCAGATGTCTTGTCGATGATACGAACGCTGACACCCAGTCGTGTCAGCCACAGCGCGAGCACGAGGCCGGTGGGGCCGGCTCCGACGATCAGGACTTGAATCGGCATTGTATGTGCCTCCCGGCGTATCCTACCGCCTATCGAGGCACATCGTCATCCGTCGGGCAAAGAAAAAGGCTGCCCGCAGGCGGCCTCGGCAAGGATTATCGTTCCCACCACCACCAATCGGCGTGCAACCTGCGCCAGTCCGCATGGCGTTGTTCGTTGCGGCCGATCAGAATGCCGAAACGAATGCAAGCGCGGCGGTCGCCTTTCTGGCAAAGCTGGTGGAAGCCGATCATTTCGGCCTCCGCCGCGTCCTGCGCACGCGCAGGTGTCGGGCTGGCAGTGCCGGCAGCCGAGACGACAATGGCGAGCGTAAGCGCCGCCAGCAGCGGTTTCGAATTCATCTTCCCTCCTGGATCATGACAGCCCCATCGGCGAGGCTAGTTAGAAGGAGCTGAACGCCATCTGAACCGCAGCGGGGAGAGGATGTGAGAGATCGACGCAGATGTGAGGCGAGGCGCCTGGCCGCGATCAGGATGCCTAACCGCGATGGTTTCGGCGACGATCTGCGGCCTGACGTGAAATGAATGCGACGCGTCAGAATTGCCGGCTGGTTTCCCGGGTGGAATGGCTGCCGAACAGATCGTCGATCCGGAATGAATAGCCGACGCCGACGATATAGGAGGGGGAGTTGCGGTTGAGCCCGAAAGCGACGTGGAAGTCGACCTGATCTTTCGGGCTCAGATGATAGAGGCCGCCGGAATTGATCAATTGGGTCGGGCCTGCGCTCTGCGCATAGTCGCCGACATATTCGGTGAAGACGCTGAATTTCTCGTTCAGCTTCTTCTCCAGCACGAACGTAGCTTCGGTGACGTGCCGCGCAGTGCTCTCCTCGGGCCGGAAGAACTCGGTCAGCATGCCGCTGACGCCCCACCCTCCCTGCAGTTCATAGGACCACGGCAGCTGCACGTAGGGCTGGGTGCCGCGCCCGGCGATATCAACGGCGCCGGTCGGCAGCGCGGCGCCGACGACGATAGATAGGTCGAACTTGCCTGGAAATGGGCTGACCTGCCATTTGACCGCTGGCGCCACATCGGTGAATCCGGGTGTGGCGGGCGCGCGGAGGCTGCCGACATAGCTCGGTAGGTCGATCAACAGTTCGAGGCACGGCGCCACGCCGAGCCGCCATCTCGTGTTGGTACCGTCGATGGTACGTCCGCCGTCGCGGGCGGTCAGATTGACGCCGTTCTCGTTCTGAAGGCTGCCGGTCGGCACGACCAGGCTGGAATTTGTGACATCAGGACGGTCGGTTGCCAGCTCGTCCTTGGCGGTCGGGCAGGACTCGGCTCGCGCCTCGATCGCATCGAACACTACAAGGATGGGAAGGAGCGACAGAACGGCCGCATGACCCACGGCAGAACTTGACTTGGCGCAACGCGACTTCACCATTCCCCACACGCCTGACCGTCGGAAACCAGGATCCGGATTGCCCCATGATCGGCGTCAGGTGCGATTTATTCCCAGCGCTCCCGCCGAGGCTCAATTCACGATCTCTTGCCGCCTCCACGCGTTCCATTCAGATGTTATTCAGGCAAATCACCCAACATACCCATGAAATCCATCCAGACCGAGACGATTGCCTGACTGCGAGGTTGGAGATGACGTTACCTCCCATCAAGCCGGTTGGCCGCCGAGTCCAGGTGATCAGCGCGATGGGATCGCTGCTCGCCGTGCTCGCATCGGGCGCCCACGCGGCGTACTCCGCAGACTTCTCGGCACACGATCTCGCGCTTGTCGACCGTCTGACCTTCGGCGTCAATTTATCGTCTGCAGAGCACATGCGTAGCGTGGGCATCGAGCGCTGGTTGCGGGAACAATTGTACCCGCCGGCCAATGCTGCGCTCCCCGAGCAAGTCAAAGCGCAGATCGAGGCCATGCCGGACGTGCACAAATCCCCGTTCGACATTGCGGTCGCATTTGAACAGCAGGCCAAAAGCGCCAAACAGGTCGTCGATCCCGAACAGAAGAAGGCGGCACAACAAGTCTATCAGCAGGCGATGAACGACCGCGCCAAGCAGGCGGCGGCGCGCAGCATCCTGCGCGCGCTCTATGCGCCAGACCAGCTACGCCAGCGCATGACCTGGTTCTGGTTCAACCATTTCAACGTGCATCAATACAAGGCCAATATCCGTATCCTGGTCGGAGACTATGAAGACCGGGCCATCCGTCCTTACGCGCTTGGCAAGTTTCGCGATCTGCTCGTCGCCACGCTGCATCATCCGGCGATGCTGCGTTATCTCGACAACGCCGACAACGCCGTGGGGTCACATCAACGAGAACTACGCGCGCGAGATCATGGAGCTGCACACGATGGGTGTCGGCTCCGGATACACCCAGGCCGACGTCGAGGCCTTGGCAAAGATCCTCACCGGCGTCGGCATCGACCTCAAGCCGGAGGATCCGAAGCTGAAGCCAGAGCTGCAATCCCAGCTCGTGCGTGAGGGCGCCTTCGAGTTCAATCCGGCTCGCCATGACTACAGCGACAAGACCTTCCTCGGCCATCAAATCAAGGGACGCGGGCTCGCCGAAGTCGATGAGGCGCTCGACATTCTCCTGCATCATCCTGCGACGGCGATGCATCTGTCGCGGCAGATCGCGACTTATTTCGTTGCCGACAATCCGCCGGAAGCGCTGGTGCAGAAGATGGCGCAGAGCTTCAAGTCGTCGGACGGCGACATCGCCGCCGTGCTGTCGACGATGGTTCACGCACCGGAATTCGCCGCATCGCTCAAGCCTGGCGCGCGTTTCAAGGACCCGGTCCAATACGTGCTCTCGGCAGTTCGCCTTGCCTATGACCAGAGGATCATTCTCAATACGGCTCCGATCCAAGGCTGGCTGAACCGGCTGGGCGAAGGCCTTTTCAACCATGAGACGCCGGACGGCTATGCGTTGACGTCCGCGTCGTGGAACGGACCCGGACAGATGATGGTGCGTTTCGAGATCGCGAGGCAGATCGGATCCGGATCATCCGGACTGTTCAAGCCGGAGGGGCCGAATGCCGTCGATCAGCCGGCCTTTCCGCTGCTGCAGAACGCGCTCTATTTCGATGGGTTGCGGCAGACCTTGGGTCCAGCGACACTTGCCGCCCTGGACAAGGCGATCTCATCGCAGGACTGGAACACCCTGTTCCTGTCCTCGCCCGAATTCATGTACTGAGCCAGGCTGGAGTCGGACTCATGAACCGCCGTGACCTGATCAAGGCTTTCGCCGCGATGGCTCCGCTCACGATCGCCGGTCGCGTCTGGGCCGCGCCCGCGAGCGACGCGCGGCTGCTGGTGGTCTTCCTCCGCGGTGCCTACGACGCAGCCAATGTGCTGGTGCCGGTGTCGAGCGACTTCTACTACAACTCGCGGCCGGCGCTGCACATTGCCAAGCCTGATGTCGGAAATCCCGACGCGGCGCTGTCGCTGACGGCGGAGTGGGGGCTGCATCCGGCACTTCGCGACAGCATCTATCCGATGTGGGGGCGACGGGAGATCGCCTTCGTCCCGTTCGCGGGGAGCAGCGACGATCTGACCCGCAGCCATTTCGAGACACAGGACACGATCGAGCTCGGCCAGTCCGTGGGCGGTTCGCGCGACTACCGCTCCGGCTTCATGAGCCGCCTCGCCACCGAGCTCGCGCGCGCGAGGCCGATCGCGTTCACCGATCAGCTCCCCCTGATGTTCCGGGGGCAGACGCAAATTCCGAACATAGCCCTGAACAGCGTGGGCAAGCCCGGCGTGGATGATCGTCAGGCGCAGCTTATCAGGGACATGTATGCGCACAGCAATCTCGCGGCCTCCGTGGCCGAAGGTTTCAAGGTGCGCGATGATGTCTATCGGTCGATCTCAGAGGAGATGACGGCGGCCAATCGCGGCGCGGTGTCGCCGCGCGGCTTCGAGTTGTCGGCCCGGCGGATCGGCCGCTTGATGCGCGAGCAATACAATCTTGGTTTCGTCGATGTTGGCGGCTGGGATACGCACGTCAACCAGGGAGCGGCGACAGGCTATCTCGCCGATCGTCTCGGTGAGCTCGGACGCGCGCTTGCCGGCTTTTCCGAAGAGATCGGGCCGGCCGGCTGGCGTGATACCACCGTTGTCGTCATTTCCGAATTCGGCCGAACCTTCCGCGAGAACGGCGACCGAGGCACTGACCATGGCCATGGCAGCGTCTATTGGGTGCTGGGCGGCGGCATCAATGGCGGGCGAATCGTGGGCGAGCAGGTCAAAGTCGAGCAGGCAACGCTATTTCAGAATCGCGACTCTCCGGTGCTGACCGATTATCGCGCGATGTTCGCAGGCCTGTTCCAACGGGTGTTCGGGCTTGACGCCGCGGCAGTGCAGCGCATCTTCACCGGCGTTCGGCCAGCCGAGCTGGGCCTCGCATAGGCCGCGCGTGCCGCTCCGGTCAGAAGTCCCAACGGGCTGTTTTGCGCTCAATGGTTCTGAGTTCTAGGATGTTCGCCTGCATGTTCCCGGAATGGTCCTGAAATAACGCCAGATATCGCTGCTTTTGGCCACAATCGGGAACGACATAGCAGGCCATGAAGACTTTGGCCCTTATTTCGCTTCTCGCGTTACTCGCGATCACCGGCGCGGTCTACACCGACCTGGTCCTCACGAGCGAGCAGAACGTCACGCAGCACTCGAACTAATCAGTCCGCTATTCCGCGGCCTGCCCGAAGGGTGGATGCATGCTGGCGAGTCCATCGGATTCGGAGGCGGAGATCGTTGTCCTCACCATCAGCCGCGGTTCCGGTGCCGGCCAAGGCCGCCCGCGATGCATCGTGGCCCTGTTGTCCCACATCACCACGTCACCCATCCGCCATTGATGCAGATAGCTGCTGCCGGGGGCGGTCGCGACGGCTGTCAGCTCCTCGATCAGAGCCTTTCCGGTGGATGGCTCCATGCCCTCTATCGCATAAGCGTGCGAGGCGATGTAGAGCGCGCCGCGCCCATTGGCGGGATTGCGCCAGACCAGACGCCAGCATTGCGCCGGTAACGCGGCTCGCTCCTCCGGACTCGCCAGATCGGGCGCGATCTGGCCTCGCGAATGTGCGTAATCATGCCAGGCATAGGAACTCTCGAGCTGCTGCTGTATGTCCGGCGCGAGACGTTCGAAGGCAAGACGCGTGGAGACGAACTCGGTTTCGCCGCCATGTTCGGGAATGATGCGCGCCGACAGGATCGAGGCCAGCGCGGGGATGCGCTTGAATGAAGAATCCGTATGCCAAAGCTGGTTGGCTTTGGCACGCAGCGCCATCCGGTGATCCGGCGGCACAACGGTCCCGTCGGGGCCGATCGTCGTCAGCACCACGAAATATGTGCCGGTTCCCTGGGTCCCGACTTTCGTGACCTCCGGCTGGCCAAAACGGCGCGAGAAGGCGAGCTGCACGTCGTCGCTGACGTCCTGGTCGCGCAGCACCAGGACCGAGTGTTCCTCGAATGCGGCACGAACCGCCGCATAGGCGTCGTCATCGGAGACGACATCTGACAGCGTGATGCCGCGCAGCTCTGCGCCGAAGCCTGGACCACAGGGAATGACATCCATGGCCGATCCTCCTGCTGTTCGATCGGGTCGAGCTTAGGACAAGGTGCCAGCGCCCGCAACGTCGGATCGGATGTCGTTCAGGTGTCGCATTGCAAGGTGATAGTTTGTATCAATGCCTGCGGCGAAGCGCTACCGCGTCCGGCGGCGCATGCCTCCACGGCGGATGTGACATTGGGCGACAATCAAATATCAGCGAGCGAAACTCCGGCGCATCAGGCTCCTCAGGGACGGCTTGGCCTGTTGTCGCTTTCGGCACTGGGTGTCGTGTTCGGCGACATCGGCACCAGTCCGCTCTACACGTTCAAGACCATTCTCGGTGCCAGCGAGCAGACGCCAGATCCGGCATCCGTGCTCGGCGCCTTGTCGCTGGTGCTATGGACTCTGTTCATCATCACAACCATCAAATATGTGCTTTTCGCGATGCGCGTCGATAATGACGGCGAGGGCGGCATTCTGGCGCTGATGGCCTTGCTTGGCGTCAAGCGGCAGCACCGGCCGACCATCGTTGCCGTGGGCCTGTTCGGGGCCGCGCTGATCTATGGCGACGGCGCGATCACGCCGGCGATTTCGGTGCTGTCCGCATTGGAAGGCGTCGAGATGGCGACGCCTGCGCTGCAGCCCTACGTCGTTCCGGCGGCGGTTGTGATCCTCCTAGCATTGTTTGCGATCCAATCGCGTGGGACAGCTACAATCGGTCATCTGTTCGGGCCGGTGATGCTGGTCTGGTTCGCCACCATTGCCGTAATGGGACTGATCGGCATCGCAAGACACCCCGCAGTTTTTGAGGCCGTCAATCCGCTGTATGGTTTGTCGTATCTGGTCTCCAACGGCGCCACCGGCTTTCTGGTGCTCGGCGCCGTGTTTCTCTGCGTCACCGGCGCAGAAGCCCTCTACGCCGACATGGGACATTTCGGCGCCCGCCCGATCAAGCTCGCATGGTTCGCGATCGTGTTTCCGAGTCTGATCCTGAACTATGCCGGTCAAGCCGCATTGGTGCTGAACGGCGCACCGACCGACGGCAATATCTTCTACCGGCTGTGCCCGCAGACGCTGCTCCTGCCGCTGATCGCGCTTGCGACACTGGCGACCATCATCGCAAGCCAAGCCGTCATCACCGGGGCATTCTCGATGACGCGGCAGGCGATCCAGCTTGGCTGGCTGCCGCGGCTCGCGATCAAGCAGACGTCTTCGGAAGGCTACGGTCAGATCTATGTCGGGGTCGTCAACTGGCTCCTGATGATCGTGACGCTGGGGCTCACGATCGGTTTTCGCAAGTCCGACAATCTGGCCTCGGCCTACGGCATTGCCGTATCGTTGACGATGCTGATGACGTCGGCGCTGCTGTTCATCGCGATGCGCGAGATCTGGGGGTGGGGCCTTGCTGCGGCAGGTGCTGTAGCTGCGCTGTTTCTGATCATCGACAGCGCGTTCTTTCTGGCCAACCTGACCAAGGTTGCAGAGGGCGGCTATGTGCCGCTGTTGCTGGCGATCGGCGTCTACGGCATCATGTGGATCTGGCATCGCGGTGCCGCTGCAGTATCGGCGCGCCTGCGCGAGACGTTGACTCCGCTGCCGACGTTCATGGCCGCAGTGGCCGAGAAGCACATCGCGCGCGTTCCTGGAACCGCGGTGTTCCTGACGCGCACCGAGGGCGGTGCGCCACCGGTGATGCATTGGCACGTCAAGCACAATCGCGCCTTGCATGAGCATGTGTTCGTGCTGCGCGTCACCGTGCAGTCGGTGCCCTGGGTGTCTGCCGCAGATCGTCTCAGTCTCGAAGAGGTGGTGCCGAATGTCTGGCGGGCGGAAGCGCGGTTCGGCTTCATGGAGCGGCCACATATTCCGGAATTGCTTGCGGCGAGCAAGGCGCTGGGTTGCACAGTCGACCTTGCGGATGTCACTTACTACGTCGGCCATGAGACCGTGATCGGCCGTGAGGATGGCACAGGCCTGCCGGCCTGGCAGGAACGCTTGTTTGCCGTTATGGAGCGCAATTCCGTCCACGTCAGCGATTTCTTCAGCCTCCCCCAGGATCGCGTCGTGGAGATCGGCCGGCACGTTGCGATCTGACGTTCCCGAGAGCTGGACCATCTGAATATCAGGGATGCAAAGCTCACTCGCACCTGATATCTGACGCCCGTTGCGCCCGCGCCTGACAAGAAGACGCACAAGGGAGGTCGTTGATCATGCATTCACGACGCAACATTGTCGGCTTTCTGGCAGGCATGGCGGTCGGCTTCAGCTTGGCGCCGCGGCGCATCTTCGCTCAGGCTGCGCAGCCGTCGGAAGTGATGGACACGCTCAGTGCCTATATGGGCGAGGCGCACAATCGCGCGCTGCCGGAGGAGGCTGTCGAGCAGGCGAAGCAGCATCTGCTCGACACGCTGGCGGCAATAATCTCGGGATCGGAATTGCCACCCGGCCAGGCGGCGCTGCGCCATGTCCGGGAGCAGGGCGGCAACGGCACGATCACCGTGATCGGCTCGTCTCTGACATCATCAGCGATCGATGCGGCGCTCGCCAATGGCGTGATGGCGCATGCCGATGAGACCGACGATTCGCATAATGAGTCACGCTCGCATCCCGGCTGTGCCGTCGTTCCGGCCGCGCTCGCAGCGGGCGAGAGCTTTGGCATCGACGGCGCGACTTTGCTGCGCGCGGTGGCGCTTGGCTACGACATCGGACCCCGCGCGGTGATGGCCATGGGCGGTGCCGGCTTCAGCTACGACAGCAGCCTCGCGACCCACAGCATCGCCGGCACGTTCGGCGCCGCCGCTGCGGCGGCCTGCGCCGCCGGCCTCGAGGCACGGCAGATGCGCTGGCTGCTCGATTATGCTGCGCAGCAGTCCTCCGGCATTGTCGCCTGGCGCCGCGACACCGATCACATCGAGAAGGCCTTCGTCTTTGCCGGAATGCCGGCCCGTAACGGCGTGACCGCAGCGCTCCTGGTCAAGTCCGGGTGGAACGGCGTCGACGACATTTTCTCCGGGCCGGACAATTTCTTCGCCGCCTATGCGCCGAAAGCGCAGCCGGAGCGTCTGATCGAGCAGCTCGGCGCGCGCTATGAGATCACCCGGACCGACATCAAGAAATGGGCGGTCGGCTCGCCGATCCAGGGACCGCTCGACGCAGTCGATTCCATCAGCACCAAGCACCCATTCGATGCGGAGCAGGTGAAACAGGTAGTGGTGCGGCTCGCGCCTTCGGTCGCCGCCGTGGTCGACAATCGCAACATCCCCGATATCTGCCTGCAGCACATGATCGCGGTGATGCTTGTCGACAAGACCGTGTCGTTTCACGCTGCACATGACAAGGCGCGGATGCAGGACCCGGCCGTGCTGAAGCAGCGCGCCAAGGTCAACCTGGTTCGCGATGACGAATTGGCCAAGCGGCTGCCGGTCCGCGAAACCGTCGTCGAGATCGCCTTCACGGATGGAAGCCAGGCCTCGGAGCGGGTGTCGGCCGTGCGCGGGATGCCCCGCAACCCGATGGAGCGTACCGAGGTGATCGACAAGGCGCGCGATCTCATCGCGCCAGTGCTGGGGCGCGACCCATTTGCGCGGCTGGTCGAGGCCGTGTTCGATATTGAGCGTGTGCCGGACGTTCGCAGTCTGCGGCGCCTGTTGCAGCGCTGATGCAGCGGCGGCGACCGGCCGGCCGGTTTCAGTAGCGCGGATCGTACATATGCGCTTCGACATAGCCGAGCAGATCGTTCGGCGCCGGCCCGGTGGCAAGCCCGTTCTGATAGGCCACGCTGGCCACCGCAGCGCCAATATGCGCGGAGACTTCGCGGATCCTGGGCAGGGCAGGATACAGACTGCCCTGTTCGAGATCGGCACCGGTCACGCAATTGGCGAGCGTGTGAGCTGCGGCCATGAACATCTCGTCGGTGACCAGCCGCGCTCCGCTCGCGATTGCGCCGAGGCCGACGCCCGGGAAAATGTAGGAGTTGTTGCCCTGGCGCGGCACGAACGTCTTGCCGTCGAGCCTGACAGGATCGTAGGGGCTGCCGCAGGCGAACAACGCGCGCCCGCCGGTGCAGCGATAGGCGGCTTCGGCCGAGCACTCCGCCTTCGACGTCGGATTTGACAAGGCAAAGATGATCGGACGCTCATTGAGCTCGCCCATGGCCTGCAGCACCTCGGGCGTGAAGGCGCCGCCCACCGCAGCCACGCCGATGATCGCGGTGGGCTTCAGCGTCTTGATCGCGGTCAGGAAGTCACCGATCGCCGACTGATCATGGGCATAGCGCAGCTTGTGGCCGCCGAGATTGTCGCGGCCTTTCACCACGAGCCCACGCGAATCCGTCAGCCAGTTGCGCCGCAACGCCTCAGCCTCCGACAGACCTTCGGTCATCATTGCCGACACCACGAGGTCGGCTATTCCGGTCGCGGCCTCCCCGGCGCCAAGGAACAGCACGGTCTGGTCGCGCAGCTTGCCGCCCTTGACGCGAAGTGCCGAGAAAAGGCCGGCGAGCGCGACCGCTGCGGTGCCTTGGATGTCGTCATTGAAGACGCAGGCCTCGTCGCGATATTTGTGCAGCAGCTTGAAGGCCGAGTGATTGGCGAAATCCTCGAACTGGATCAGCACGCCGGGGAAGGCCGCACGCGCAGCGGTCATGAATTCATCGACAAAGGCATCATAGGCGTCGCCAGTGAGGCGCTTCTGGCGAAGACCGATATAATAGGGGTCGTTGAGAAACTCTTCGTTGTTGGTGCCGACGTCGAGCATCACTGGCAGGCAGAGCTCCGGGTGGATGCCCGCGCACGCCGAGTAGAGCGACAGCTTGCCGACGGGAATGCCCATTCCATTGGCGCCGAGATCGCCCAGACCCAGGATACGTTCGCCGTCGCTAACCACGATCAGCTTGGTGCGATACGGCCAGTTCGCGAGAATATCGGCAATGCGTCCGCGGTCGTTGGCGGAAATGAACAGGCCGCGGGGCCGCTGGAAGATCAGCCCGTATTTCTGGCACGCCAGACCCACCGTCGGCGTGTAGATCAGCGGCTGGATCTCGTCGATGTGGTCGCAGACCACGCGGAAGAACAACGCTTCGTTGCGATCGTGCAGCGCATTCAGCGCAACATATTTGTCGAGATCGTTGGGCAGGCTGCGCAAGTTGAGCAGGATGCGCTCGACCTGAGCTTGCATCGACAGCACGCCCGCGGGCAGAAAGCCTCGCAATCCGAGATCATCGCGCTCTTGCTCGGTAAAGCCGGTGCCCTTGTTGAGCAGCGGATCGCGCAACAGCGCCAACCCGCGCAGCGAGGTGGATTGCGTCGGGCGCGGATTCGATCGTTCTGACATCGTCAAGGCAGCCTCCCAAGGAACGCTTCTGTTTAGCGTCGCCAGACCGAAGCGCAACCCGCATTGACGAAGATCAGGCGCGGAAAACATGGCAACTCACGCGCAGAATCATAGCGGGGAAGCTTTATCGCAGTGCATCAAACGCGTTTTGCACCCGCGATTGGAGGCACGGCTGATGTGTTGCAAAGCTAGAGGTTCGATCAGGAGGAATGACCGAGCACGGACGATCCGAGCAGTGCCAGCACGGCCAGCGCCATGAGGGCGGTGCCGACCCAGCCCAATCCGATCAGCCAGGACCTCGCGCGGAATTGTCCCATCAGCGCCGCGTTCGACACGATCACCATCATCATCACCATGATGGGCACGGCAACGATACCGTTGAGCACCGCGCTCCACACCAGCATATGGATCGCATCGATGCCGGTGAAGCCGAGACCGAATCCGATCACAGTCGCCGCCGCGATGATGGTGTAGAAGCCCGTCGCTTCGTCCGGCTTGGCTTCCAAAGTCGCACGCCAGCGGAAAATCTCCGAGACGCCGTAGGCGGCGGAGCCGGCAAGCACGGGGATGGCGAGCATGCCCGTGCCGATGATGCCAAGCGCGAACAGCAGGAAGGTGAAATCGCCTGCCAGAGGCCGCAGCGCTTCGGCTGCCTGTGTCGCCGAGCTGATATTGGTGGCGCCGTTGGCATGGAGCACGGTCGCGGTGGTGAGAATGATGAAGAACGCGATCACATTGGACAGGACCATTCCGACGCTGGTGTCGAGCCTGATGCGCTCCAGATCGGGATGGGTCCCCCGCCGCAGCTCGCGCAACGGTCGGTCGACCTTGCCCTGGTTCATCTCCTCGACTTCTTGCGAGGCTTGCCAGAAGAACAGATAGGGGCTGATCGTGGTGCCGAGCACGGCAACAACCATGAGAAGGTAATCAGCGTTGACAGTCGCCTTCGGCCAGACTGCGGCGAGCAGGGCGGTGCTCCAGGGAATCGTCACGGTGAACGCGGTCGCCACATAGGCGAACAGAGACAGCGTCAGGAATTTGAGCACCGGCGAATACCGGCGATAGGGCACGAAGACCTGCAGCAATGTCGAGGTGGCCGCAAAGATCAGCGCATGCTCATGATGGAGGCCGCCGATCACCAGCGACAGCGCCTCGCCCATGGCGGCGATGTCGGCTGCGATGTTGACGGTGTTGGCGCCGACCAGCAGGAACACCAGGCCGAGCACCATCCAGCGCGGTGCCACCTCCATGACATTGGCGGCAAGACCCTTGCCGGTGACGCGTCCGATCCGCGCGCTGACGAGCTGGATCGCGATCATGAACGGCGTGGTCAGGAACACGGTCCAAAGCAGCCCGTACCCGAACTGCGCTCCAGCCTGCGAGTATGTGGCAATGCCAGAGGGATCGTCGTCCGCAGCCCCGGTCACGAGGCCCGGGCCAAGCCGGCGCAGGAGCTGCCAGCCAGAGCGCTTGGAGGTTTGCAAACGCGCTGGCGAGGCAGTGTAGGTCGTCACGAGGATGCTCCGGCTGGCCGATCGGCGATCGAGGTTCGCACAAGGAAAAGCCGTTGGCGGCCAAATCGTTCCGGACCTGGGAACTCAGGCGCGCTGATTCCGTTGTGCTGTCACGAGCCGAGCTGGACGAACATCGCTATAGGAGCTCCCGAGGCCAAGAACATTCGTGCTAGCGGACGCTGACGAGCTTGCCCCAGACGGCAGCCAGGATTGCGGCTGTCAGCACATAGTGTGGATTGTCGCAGAGCGATCCGCCATAGCGGCACACGTCGTCACCGATCGAGCCGATCTCATGGTGACCGGAAACGTAGAGCAATCCGAACAGCACGCCGAGCGCTGCGGCGAAATTATACATGCGCAGTCTCCCTTGCTACACTATGCGCGATCGCCAGCGCGGCGATGCGCCGACTGGCGTGATGAGGCGCTTGCACGCTTGACTCGTCGGGCAAATCAGGTGCAGATTCACATCATCGACGAGACTATAGAGCCCGCGCCGAGAAATCGGCAGCGGGTTTTTCGCTAAACAAGCTGAGAATTTGCCAGGCCGGTTTCGGCGCGCCCAAGGCGATGTACGGCATTTTCATCAAATTTGACACGTCGGGCAAATCACCTGCATGATGTCACCATCGCAAACATCGCCTTCGCGGTAGTTCAGCCCGCAGCCGCAGAACCGGCCGGCGGGCTTTCGTTTGCCCGGATGCGGGCTCCTGTTTGCCAGATATTCTGATCGGACGGCGATCCGCACAACGGGACGCCCACAACTCGCCTTGCGTCGATCACGCGCGTCGCCGTCCACCCCTTTTTCAACCGAGCGTCGCGTCCCGATGTCGCGCGTTCGATCACTATTGACCGGCCCGCGCGAACGGGCCGGTCTGTGGCGCGGCGAATATCGCTGCCGCCGCTGCGGCCCCTCGGCAGTTCGAGGGATAGGGTTCGCGCCCGAAACGATCGCGCTGGCGAAACGCGATCTGCCGCGCCTTTCATTTGTTCAGGAGATGCCGACGATGACTGCCTATCTGATCTCTCTTGCCATTGCAGGCCTGGTCGCGCTTGCAATCTGCGACGCACTGCTCTGATCGATTGCCCGGTCGTCGTTACACCTTCCGTCGTCATCCAAGAGCAACAGAAGCAGACTATGCCAAAGACCCTGACCGACATACGCGCTGATTTTCAGCATCTGCGACGGTGGCGAAAGAGCGTCGAGCAGGCTCAGAGCTATACCTTCAAAGCTGTGATCACGATCATTGTCAGCGGCTTCGTTGGTGCGGTCTGGCTCGGCGTGAAGGCGATGCTCGGAAAGTGAGCCGAGTGCCGCGAAACGATAGCGGCGTCAGTCAGCGTGCATGGCGAGGGCTTGGGATGTATCGGATCCGGGAAGTCGACGTGCTCGACGAGGAGGTGGCCGACTTGTTGGCCGACCTGCATCGGATAACGTTCCTGAACAGCGCGCCACTGCCGCAGTTTGATGCCGGGCACTGGTGGATCGCGAGCCTGCGCCGGATGCCTGTTGCCTTCGCCGGGATCGTCCCGTCGGTTCTGGTTCCGGGCTGCGGATATTTCTGCCGTGTCGGCGTGGTCAGGTCGCACTGGGGCCGTGGCCTGCAGTTGCGACTGATGCGGGCCATGGAACATCGCGCGCGGCTTAACGGCTGGCGCGGAGTGGTTTCCGACACGACCGACAACATCGTCTCCGCAAACAATTTCATTCGTGCCGGCTATCGCCTGTTCGAGCCGCGCTTCCCGTGGGGTTGGACCAACACGCTCTACTGGCGCAAGGCGCTCTCGCCGATCGACGACTAGCTGTTGACACCGTGTTGTCGCGGCTTGCGCCGCAGCAACGCTTTCCTGCCCGGCGGCTATGTGGCCGCCGGACTTTTTTTCTGCGTCGAGGTGGGCTAACCAAAGACGGAATTGCACCCGAGGCCGCCAAGAGCCGCGGTGTTCAAGATCACGAAGATGATCGCTAGCGAGGGAGAACGCTGCGTATGGCCTGTCCAGTGCCGTTACCCGATCGGCCGCCGCGCGCAAAGGATGCGCCGACCGCGCTCGATGGCCTGCTCGTCATCGATTTCACTCGCGTCGTGGCAGGGCCGGCCTGCACGCAAACCTTGGGGGACTTTGGCGCCGAGGTCATCAAGATCGAAAATCCCGAGGGCGGCGATGATACCCGTGCTTACGAGCATGCGGAGGTTGCCGGCGAGAGCGCTGCCTTTATCAGCTTGAATCGCAACAAGCGCGGCATCGCGCTCGATCTGGCGATCCCGCAGGCTTGCGAGGTGGCGCGCGACTTGATCGCCAAGGCGGATGTCGTGGTCGAGAATTTCTCCGCCGGCGTCATGGGAAGATTTGGCCTCGATTATGCGAGCGTGTCGCCTGCAAATCCGCGGCTGATCTATTGCTCGATCTCGGCCTATGGGCGAAACGGGCCATTCGCCTGGCGTCCCGGTTTCGACCCGATTACGCAGGCGGAAAGCGGCTTCATGTCGCTGAACGGCTTCCCTGATGGTCCACCAGTGCGGACCGGACCGCCTGTTGTCGATTTGGCAACCGGCATGTCGGCCTGCAACGCCATTCTGCTGGCGCTGATGGCCCGCGAGCGGCTTGGGCGAGGGCAGTACGTCGAGGTCGCCCTTTACGACATGGCCATGGCCATGACCGGCTTCTACGGCATGGCGTATCTGATGAATGGAAGCAATCCAGGCCGTTTCGGCAATTCGCCGAACGGGTCCCCCAGCGTGGGTGTTTATGAAGCCTCGGATGGTCCGTTCTACATCGCATGTGCCAACGATCGGCTCTATCGCCGCCTGGTAACAGATGTGCTCGGTCGACCCGAACTCATGACGGATGCTCGATTTGTGACGCGGAAAGAGCGGTGGGCGAACAAAGAGAAACTGCGGACGATCATCGCCGAGGTGTTCGCAAGCGATCGCCTCGAGAACTGGATGGCCAAGATGAAGAAGGCGAACATTCCAGCGGGCTATCTGCGAAGCGTCGAGCAGGGATTCAATGCGCCGGAAGCGCGCGAACGTGATCGGCTCTCCCGTATCCCGCATCCAAAGGCGGGCTGGGTGCCGAACATCGAGACGCCGATCACCATGCAATTGACCCCGACCGTCACCCCCGTCGCCGCGCCGGTGCTCGGCCAGCACACGAACGAGGTCCTGCGGGATATCTTAGGTTACAGCGAATCCCGCATTGCAGCGTTGGGCAAAGCCGGAGCGTTCGGAAAATCCGCTGAATGACGGTTGCGGGCCGCAGGCTGCCCATGATCGGGATTGGTTGCCAATTCCGAGATAACGGATAACAATGAACAGACGAGCTAGGAGGTGGCGTGGGCAAGTCGGGCCGCGTCCAGCAATGCGTCACGGTCCGGGGCAGAGGACCTTTCGGCTGGCAAGGAAGGCGACGATGATGAAGGCTCCGACCCAGGGCCCGATCGGCAGGACGCGATGAGCGACCCGTTTGCCCCAATCGCCGAGCGCGTCCGTGCGCTCCTCCCGGCGCTTCGAAAGCGCGCCGAGTGGACGGAGGAGCTTCGCCAGCTGCCACCGGAAACCGAGCAAGACCTGCATGATGCCCAGGTGTTTCGGATCCTGCAGCCAGAGAGGGTCGGTGGCCTCGAACTGGACTATGTCGCGCTGGTCGATTGCACGGACCTGCTTGCGCAGGCCGATGCATCCGTCGCCTGGAACGTCGCCAATCTTGCCAGCCATCACTGGATGATGGCGATGTTCGACCGCCGGGCGCAGGACAAGGTTTGGGGGGATGATCCGAGCATCCTGATCGCGTCCTCGTTCATCTTCCCAGCCGGTCGCGCGCGGCGCGTGAAGGGCGGATATGAATTGCGAGGCAGTTGGCCGCTGTCGTCGGGCGTCGCCTCCTGCCAGTGGAATATGCTGGCCAGCGTTGTCGCGTCCGAAGATGAAGCAGATGGTGTCGAATATCGCATCTTTCTGCTGCCAAAGACGGACTACACGATCCTCGACACCTGGAAGGCGGCCGGTCTGCGAGGGACGGCGTCGAACGACGTCGAAGTGCGCGATGCCTTCGTCCCTGACGAAATGACAATCGGCGTAAACGATCTGGCTGGCGGTCCGACGCCGGGGAGCGCCAGCAATCCCAATGTGCTTTATCAGCTGCCGGTATTCTCGCTCTTTCCGTTTGTCATCTCCGGGGTTGGGCTCGGCAACGCGCAGGCCTGTCTCGATGATTATATCGAGGGCGCCCAGCACCGGGCATCCACCTACAATCGCGCCAGGCTCAGTGATCTCCAGAGTACCCAGATCAAGATCGCCGAAGCCTCTGCCAAGATAGACGCTGCCCGCATGATCATGCGCGCGAACTGCATCAGCGCGATGACCGACGCGAGAGCGAGCCGTGTCCCCGACATGATCACCAAGACCCGCTATCGGCGTGACGGCGCCTATTCGGTCAATCTCTGCACGGAAGCCGTCTCGTTGCTGTTCGCCGCGAGCGGCGCGCGCGGCTTGTTCACGTCGGGTGTGCTGCAGCGGCAATTCCGCGATGCGCACGCGATCAATTCCCACATCGCGTTCAATTTCGACGCGGCAGGCACCAGCTACGGGCGGGTTGCACTTGGCCTGCCGTCGGACAATTTGACGCTCTGAGGCATCCGGATGAACGACACGCCCAAGCATCCGGCCGGCCTAGATCCGACGAAAGAACTGGCCAGCGATAGCTCTCCGATCGATCCACGAGACTTTCGCAACGCGCTGGGAACATATGCGACCGGTGTCACGATCATTACCGCTGCCGACGACAACGGGAAGCCTTACGGTCTGACGTGCAACTCTTTCGCGTCGGTGTCTCTCAATCCGCCGCTCGTGCTCTGGAGTCTTCTGCTCTATTCGTCGAGCCTCAGCGTGTTTCAGAACGCCAGCCATTTCGCCGTGAACGTCCTGGGCGCCTCGCAACAGGCGTTGGCCAGCAAATTTGCGAGATCGTCCGATGACAAATTTGCTGGCGTGGATTGGACAGCAGGTCTCGGTCGAGCGCCATTGCTGGCCGATAGCGTGGCTAGCTTCCAGTGTCGCTCCGTCAACCGCTACTATGGCGGAGATCATGTGATCTTTCTCGGCGCGGTGGAGGCGTACGCCTACAATCGCGGCGAGCCGTTGCTGTTCTTGCGCGGCGACTTTGGTCGGTTCTCATCCGGTGATGATCGTAAGACGAACGAAGGTTGACGCTCCGGCTCGTCGCTCCTTGGTTGTGCCATCTACGTCCTTCTGCTCTCACGGCTAATAATGGGTCGTCTCATCCTCACCTTTGTCGCTCCGCAATACTGTGCTGTCGCAAATTCTTCATATGCGGCCATTAGTGGAAGCCCGTTGTTGGCCAAAGGGCCATCATGACGGAGTTTACCGTATGAAGATCACCCGCCTCGCCGTCGTTTTGCTTGCGCTATGCGTCTTGGCGCCGTGGCATGCGGCCAAGGCCGCCGACGTCATTTGCTACAATTGTCCGCCCGAGTGGGCGGATTGGGCATCGATGCTCAAGTCCATCAAGACCGATCTGAATTACGATATTCCGCACGACAACAAGAATTCGGGACAGGCGCTCGCCCAGATTCTGGCTGAGAAGAACAATCCGGTCGCCGATATCGGCTATTTCGGTGTGACCTTCGGCATGAAGGCCAAGAGCCAGGATGCTCTCGAGCCATACAGGTCGGCCCATTGGGACCAGGTCCCTGCCGGCCTGAAGGACCCGGACGGTTATTGGACGACCATTCATTCGGGCACGCTGGGTCTGTTCGTGAACAAGGACGCGCTTGGCGATAAACCGGTGCCGGCGTGCTGGAAGGATCTGCTCAAGTCTGACTATAAGGGAATGGTCGGCTATCTCGATCCGAGCTCCGCCGCTGTCGGATATGTCGGCGCGGTCGCGGTGAATCTCGCCCTCGGCGGATCGTCATCCAATTTCGATCCCGCGATTACTTTCTTCAAGGAGTTGCGCAGGAACGATCCGATCGTACCGAAGCAGACCTCCTATGCGCGCGTGGTGTCCGGTGAAATGCCGATTCTGCTGGACTACGACTTCAACGCCTATCGCGCCAAATATTCAGAGAAAGGAAATTTCGAGTTCGTGATCCCGTGCGAAGGCACGGTTGCGTTTCCTTATGTCGTCGGACTGGTCAAGAATGCGCCTGACAAGGAGAAGGCGAAGAAGGTTTTGGATTACCTGTTGTCCGACAAGGGGCAGGCGATCTGGACCAACGCCTATCTCCGTCCGGCCCGTCCGATCGAACTGCCTGAGGCGGTCAAGAGCAAGTTTCTGCCCGATAGCGACTATGCGCGTGCCAAGAGTGTCGATTGGGGCGAAATGGAAAACGTACAGAAGGGCTTCGTCGACCGCTATCTTGCCGAGGTCCGTTGATGCAGTATGATGCCTCGTAGGCGGGCATTTTCCTTCATGTCACACCGAAGCTTTGTTTCGCTGTGTTTGCTGCCGCTGATTGTGCTCACGGCCGCATTCTTCCTGATCCCGATGGCGAGGCTGCTGGTCACGGGCGCCGACGGGCCGCGCGGAATTGCGGAGTATTTTGCGATCCTTACCGAGGCCCGCTATCGCGCAACGCTGATGAACACGGTGTTGCTGGCGGCAGCGACCACCGTCGCCACGATGATCGTGGCGACGATCGTGGGGCTTTTCCTGCAGCGTCGCCGCTTTGCCGGACGGTCGCTCTTGATCGCCGTGCTGACCTTTCCTCTGGCCTTTCCCGGCGTCGTCGTCGGCTTCATGATCATTCTTCTCGGCGGGCGGCAGGGCTTGCTTGGAGAGTTGTCGACGCGCCTCGGCAGCAACAAGGTCGTCTTCGCGTATTCGATTTACGGGTTGTTTTTTGGCTATCTCTATTTTTCCATTCCGCGCGTGATCCTGACGATCATGGCTGCGGTGCAGAAGCTTGATCCGGGTCTGGAAGAGGCCGCGAGATCGCTTGGTGCGGGTCCCTGGGCTGTGCAGCGAGACGTCGTGCTGCCGGCGCTTGCGCCAGCATTTGTTGCGTCAGGCGCGATTGCGTTCGCCACAGCGATGGGCGCTTTCGGCACGGCTTTTACCCTTGCCACCAACATCGACGTACTCCCGATGTTGATCTACACCGAGTTCACGCTGGCTGGGAATCTGGCAACATCCGCAGCGCTCTCGGTCGGGCTTGGCATCATTACCTGGCTCGCTCTCGCGCTGGCTCGATCGTTCAGTGGCAGTGCTGTTGCGGCTGCTGGCTAAGATGATTCGCGATCGCCTCATCTTTACCGGCCAATTGCTGTTCACGTTTCTGGTGGCGGCGTTTCTCATTGTGCCGGCCGGTCTCTCCATCGCCGCAGGTGTGACTGTCAACTATTTCCGTGGTATTCAATCGGGGCTGACACTGCAATGGATCGCCCAGGTCTGGGAACTCTATGCAGCTACGATAGCATCCTCCTTCGTCATCGCATTCGCCACCCTGGCGATCACGCTGCTGGCCGGCGTTCCCGCGGCCTACGCGCTCCTTGTTCGAGGAGGGCGATTGGCCCGTATGATCGAGGAGATCATCACGCTGCCGCTGGCGATTCCGGGACTTGCAATCGCGTTGGCGTTGCTGCTGACTTATGGTGGCTTCGGTGCTTTCCGTCGTTCCTGGCTGTTCATCGTCGTTGGCCATGTCATCTTCACCATGCCTTTCATGGTGCGCTCCGTGATGGCCGTATTTGCAACTGTCGAAATCAAGACCCTGGACGAAGGAGCGGCCTCGCTCGGCGCACCGGCATGGCGGAGGTTCTGGGACGTCATCGTTCCCAACGGGACTCCGGGAATTCTTGCCGGTAGCTTGATGGTCGTCACGTTGTCGCTCGGCGAATTCAACCTGACCTGGATGCTCCATACGCCACTGACCAAGACATTGCCGATCGGGCTTGCCGACAGTTACGCCTCGATGCGGCTCGAGGTCGCCTCGGCATATACGCTGGTATTCTTCATCATGATCATCCCGCTTCTGGTCGCCATGCAGTGGATCGCCGAAAGGGGAGGCGCGCGGTGAAGCTGTCGGCGGGACACGGCGTTGCAGTTCGCATCGAGGCGTGCGCCAAGACATTTGCGGGTGGCGCACGCGTGCTTGCGCCTGTGACGCTTGACATTGCAAGCGGCGAAACGCTCGTGCTGCTCGGGCCGTCCGGTTGCGGCAAGACCACTATGCTGCGTATCATTGCGGGGCTCGAGCAGCCCGATGCAGGTGGACGTGTCATGTTCGATGGCAAGGACATGACACGGGTGCCGATCGAGCGGCGTAACGTCGGCATGGTGTTTCAATCCTATGCGCTGTTCCCGAATATGAGCGTCGCGGACAATATCGGCTATGGCTTGAAAATCCGCGGTGTGCCGCAAGCGAAACGTGCCGAGCGGATAGCCGAACTCGTCGAACTGACCGGTATCGACGGGCTCGAGGATCGCCGTGTCGATCAACTCTCGGGGGGACAGAGACAGCGCGTCGCGCTGGCGCGCGCCGTTGCGATCAGGCCCAGCGTTCTCTTGCTTGACGAGCCGCTTACAGCGCTCGATGCCGCATTGCGCGAACGGCTCCGCGGAGATCTGAACCGGCTGTTGCGCTCTCTCGGGATCACCACGATCTACGTGACGCATGATCAGGCAGAAGCGATGGAACTCGGCGATCGGATCGTCGTCATGAGCAAGGGGCGCGTTGCTCAGGTCGGTTCGCCGCGGGAGGTCTATTTCGAGCCGGCCAATCGCTTCGTGGCCGAGTTTATTGGTGCCGCCAATATTCTCGAAGCCCCGATTGAGGGCTGTCGACTCATGCTGCCGGGAGGCAAGCTGCCTGTCGACGGGGCTGCCAATCAGGCGCGAGCTATGGTGATGATCCGGCCTGAGACGATCCGTATTGTCAATGTCGATGCGGCGTCGCTTGCCGGCACGGTCGAGACCGTTCGCTTCGCAGGCGACCGACTGCGGATCACGGTTCGAGATGCCGCGGTCAATATGCTCGCGGTCGAAGCGCCTAATGCGGTTGCGGTAGCGGCTGGCGATCGGGTCGGGCTCTCGATCGCGCCTGACGCCATTCGCCTATTACCAGCGGAAAGCCAGTGAAGGACATGCCGAGCAAGCCGACCCGTATTGCGCAGATTTCCGACCTTCACATCAAGGCGCCGGGAAAGCTTGCCTATAGGCGCGTGGATACGGCGCAAGCACTCAGACGTTGTATTGCAACGCTGAACAGGCTTACGCCCGCGCCTGATGTCGTGGTGATCTCAGGCGATCTTGTGGATACGCCGACCGAGCACGAGTATCAGCACCTGACAACCCTGCTGGCCGAGTTGAGACTTCCATTTGCGGCTGTTCCGGGCAATCACGATTCGCGCGATCTGATGCGGAGCGCCTTCCCGGACTGCGCTTACGCATTTCCGTCCGGAGCCCTCAATCAGTGCATCGAGCTCCACACCCTCGACTTGTTGCTGCTGGATTCCAGTGTGCCAGGCAAGCCCCATGGCGAACTCGACGAGCCAACGCTCGAATGGCTCGACAGTAGATTATCGATGTCAGCGGATAGACCCGCGCTGCTGTTCCTGCACCATCCGCCATTTTTCACCGGCATCGGTCACATGGATCGGCAGAACCTGCGCAATGCCGCCGATCTCGCGTCAATCATAAGACGTCATGACCGCGTAAGACTGATTGCGAGCGGTCACGTCCACAGGGCGGTCTTGACGGCGTTTGCGGGTGTCATCTGCACGATCTGCCCGGCGCCCAATCATGCCGTCGCCCTCGATCTTGCGGAGCGTTGGGCGCCTTCATTTGCGATCGAACCGCCGGCACTCCATCTTCACGTCTGTTTCCCTGGGGAAGGATACGGCACGATCGTGAGCCACCAGGTTCCGATTGGCCAATTCGATGGCCCGCATCCGTTCTTCGACGCTGCTGGCAATCTGATCGACTAATGCTTCTTCGCGGTCTCGTCGGCTTCGGGCGGATCAAGATACATGCCTGACACGGTGTCGACCCAGCAGAGTTGGTCATGAACCGCCCTGACGCCTGGGATGTTCTCGGCTGCGACGATGGCCGCATGCCGCGATTGCTCGTCGGTAATCACCCCGCTCAAATGAACAATGCCATCTTTTACGATGACGCTGAGCCCGAACGGACACCAGTCGTTCTTCTCCAGCGCGTCAATCACGCGGTTGCGGATATGGTCATCGTCTGCCGTTGGATCCGGAACTTGGCGCGCGAGAGAAGCAACAGCCTGCAGCAGATTTGCCCGTGAGACGATGCCGACGAGCTGGTCTCCGCGCATGACCGGCAGCCGTTTGACATTATTCTTCTCCATCAGCGCGACGATCTCGGCCAGCGCAGTATCCTCCGCGATCGTCAGCGGCGATGTCGTCATGACGTCTGAAATCTTGCGCCCGTGCTCTTGGACAAAGTCGGAAGCGGTCTTTCCTGGCCCGAGAATGAAACGCAGCCAGCGACCGCGTTTACGCCCAGTGCCGATTTCGGCTCGGCGAATGAAGTCGCCCTCGGACACGATGCCGACGAGCTTGCCGGAGGTGTTGACGACCGGCAAGCCGCTGACATGGCGCCGGAGCATGAGGTTTGCGGCGTCGATGATCGGCGTATCGGGCGTGACCGTGATGACCGGGCGAGTCATGATCTGATGAGCGCGCATTGCAAGCTCCAAGAGGCCGGGAACCGGTTGACCGTAGCGCCCAGTCAGAGCGGAGATTTGATGCAGGTCAAGTGAGATATAGAAGCCGAATTGAAGCACCCTGGAACACGCAGGTTGAGGACGCGCTCAGACGCCGTTTCGCAGGTTAGTCTAGAGGCGTCCTCCCGCGCCTTATCGGTCAATGTTGGATCGAACAACGTTTTTCGATTGGAGAACCGTCGTGGACTGCGCGCCTTGCTGGGCTATGATGTCGGTCCAGATGGACGAATATTGATCCACCTCGTGCATCAACGTCGAACCCCTGCGGAATACGTCGATGTCGACTTATCGCTTGAACAACCTGCTGTCGCCACGTTCGGTCGCGTTGGTTGGTGCGAGCCCGCGCCGCAACTCGGTCGGTCGTGCAATCCTGCAGAATCTTGTCCAGAGCGGATTTGCCGGCGATGTTGGAATCGTCAATTCCCGATATTCCGAGATGGATGGTGTCGCCACCGTGCCGAGCCTGGACCGGCTCCCTTTCGTTCCGGAACTCGTCATCATTACGACGCCGCCGGCGACGCTGCCGGTTTTGGTTGAACAGGCGGGAAGGGTCGGCGCGGCCGGTGCATTGATCATCACGGCAGGCCTCGGGCACGGACCAGGGTCGTTGCTGGAGCAAACGGAGCGTGCCGCGAAGCCGTACGGTATACGGCTCGTCGGCCCCAATTCTATTGGCATCACCGTGCCGGCAATCCGGCTCAACGCCAGCTTTTCCGCCCACACGCCGCACGCAGGCAATCTGGCGCTGATCTCGCAGTCGGGCGCGATTGCGGCCGGGATGGTCGATTGGAGCGTCCAGCGCGGCGTGGGTTTTTCGGGCGTCGTCTCGATCGGGGATCAGCTCGACGTCGATATCGCAGACCTCCTCGACCACTTTGCGCTAGATACCAAAACGCGCGCCATCTTGCTCTACATTGAAGCAATCAAGGATGCCCGTAAGTTCATGTCAGCCGCACGTGCGGCTGCGCGAGTGAAGCCCGTTGTCGTCGTCAAATCCGGCGGTGGGGTGGAGGCAGCCAAGACTCCGGCTACGCATATCGGCGCGCTGGCTGGGGCGGACGCGGTCTATGATGCCGCATTTCGCCGTGCGGGTATCGTGCGTGTCTCCGATCTTCGTGAGCTGTTCGATTGTGCGGAGACGCTAGGACGCCTGGAGGCGCCGATTGGTAAGCGGCTGGCCATTCTCACGAATGGGCATGGAATCGGCAATCTCGCGATCGACCGCCTTCTCGAACTTGGCGGAGTGCCGGCGTCCGTAGGGCCGACCGTGCAGGCGAAGCTCGACGCCGTTCTTCCGTCGATCTGGTCGGCATCGAATCCGGTCGACATCGTCGGAGATGCTGACGCTGAGCGCTATGCTGCCGCGCTCGAGGCTCTGTTGTCCGACCAGGACAATGATGCCGTGCTGGTCCTGAATGTTCAGACTGCGATCGCAGCGGCAGACGACATCGCGGCGAGCGTCGCCAAATTGGTGCGCACCTATCGCGAGCAACATCGCCGTTGGGCCAAGCCGGTTCTCGCTGCTTGGATCGCTGCGGAGCAGGCGACGCTCGACACGCTCAGCAACGCGGCAATTCCCAACTATCCGACCGAAGGTGACGCCGTGCGCGGCTTCATGCATCTGGTTCGTCACCGTGAGGTCGTCGAGGCGCTCGCCGCCGTGCCGCCTGCGATGCCAAGCTCGTTTGCCCCCGACGTGGCGGTTGCCCGCAGCATCGTCGCGCGCGCAGTGACGGAAGGGCGAAGTTGGCTCGATCCGGTCGAGATCAAGCGGTTGCTCGAAGCCTATGAGATCGAGATGGTGCCGACCTTCGCGGCCTCCAACGTTGACGATGCTGTCCGCTCCGCTTCTGAACTGTTCGCGCAGGGCGCGACCGTGGTGCTGAAAATTCTCTCTCCTGATATCGTGCACAAGTCCGATGTCGGAGGCGTGGTGCTCAATCTGACCTCGCCGGACGCGGTACGAACGGCCGCGAACGAGATCATGGCTCGGACTGCGTCGTTGCGGCCGGAGGCGCGCATTTCCGGCGTGATCGTGCAGCCTATGGTCATTCGAAGCAAGGCGCGCGAGATTATCATGGGAATTGCCGACGACCCGACATTCGGCACCGTCATGGTATTCGGTCGCGGCGGAACTGCGGTCGAGATCATCAACGACAAGGCCTTGGCGCTCCCGCCACTTGATCTGCGTCTCGCGCGGGACCTGATTGAGCGAACGCGGGTGTCGAGACTGCTACGCGCCTATCGCGACGTTCCAGCCGTCAAGCCGGACGCGGTCGCAATGGTCCTGGTGAAGCTCGCGCAGATGGCGGCAGACATCCCCGAGATTCGCGAGCTCGATATCAATCCGCTGTTGGCCGACGAGAGCGGCGTCATGGCTGTGGATGCCCGGGTCGCGGTTGGCCGGACCGAGCCGAAGTTCAAGGGGTCTGGTCCATCCAACCTTGCCGTGCGCGCCTATCCGACGCAATGGGAGCGGCACCTGGAAATCAAGGACGGCTGGCACATCTTTGCCCGGCCGATCCGTCCAGAAGACGAGCCGCTCATTCATGACTTTCTGCGTCACGTGACAAGCGAGGATCTTCGCCTGCGGTTCTTTGCGCCGATGAAGGAATTCACCCATGACTTTATCGCTCGCCTGACGCAGCTCGATTATGCGCGCGCCATGGCCTTCGTCGCGTTTGATGAGGCAACCAACGAGTTACTGGGCGTCGTGCGGATTCACTCCGATTCGGTCTACGAGAATGGTGAGTATGCGATACTGCTTCGTTCCGATCTGAAGGGGAAGGGACTGGGCTGGGTACTGATGCAACTCATGATCGAATATGCGCGTTCCGAAGGACTGAAGGTTATCTCGGGCGACGTTCTGCAGGAAAACACAGTCATGCTCGACATGTGCCGCAATCTTGGCTTCGAGGTCAAAACGGATCCCGCCGAGCTCGATCTCTGTAACGTCAAACTGCGGCTCTAGCGCGCCGATTCTGAAGTTCGTATCGTAGTTGCGGCATCCTTGTTGGCGGACTTTGGAATCGAAGAGCGGTCGATACGACTGCCAACGCTCCATTTGATTTGGATCAAATGCCGTTTCACCGATCCGCTAAGATGCGCGCGAGGCTTCGGAGCTTTGCATGAAGACGTCACTGTTTGCGGTTGGTTCCAATGGACAGAGCTGTGCTGATTGTGCCGTCCGCGAGTTCAGCGTCTGTTCATCGCTGGATGAGGTCGAGATGCACGATTTCGAGCAACTCAGCCGGCGAGTTCATTTTTCGGCCTGCGAGACAGTGTTCGCCCAGGAGGACATGTCCTTGCCGTTGTTCAGCCTCGTCGATGGGGTGATCCGGCTCTACAAGCTGCTGCCGGACGGCCGCAGGCAGATCGTCGGCTTTGCGCTGCCCGGCGATCTTCTGGGCATGACGACGGCGGATCGCCATGGTGTCTCGGCCGACGCAATCGGCCCCGTCACCGTCTGTCGCATTGCCCGGGCGCCCTTTGCACGCTTTTCTGCGGATAACGCCAACCTGTTGCGCCGGATCAACGAGTTAGTCATTCGGGAGCTCAATCGGGCTCGGGATCATATGGTCCTGCTTGGGCGGCGATCAGCGGAGGAGAAGGTCGCAATCTTTCTGGTCGATTGGCGGGATCGTCTGGCCGAATTGCGGGAGACCACAGATGTCGTCCCCCTGCCGATGAGCCGGCAGGATATTGCCGATTATCTCGCCTGACGATCGAGACCGTGAGTCGAACCTTCACCAAGCTCGAGCGCGACGGCGTTATCGAGATCATTCCCGGCGGGGTCTGTCTCCGTAATCCCGCGCGGGTCGAGGCGTTGGCTGCAGCTTGACCTCTTGTCAGCTGGCAGCCGATGTCTCGTGAAGGCGGCCCGCTCGCCCGGCGTCCAATGCTCGCTAGTGCGGATCGTGACCGGGGGCGCCTCAGCCGCCGCTTGGCGCCATTCTACGGAGGTCCAATATGTTGCTTCCGACTTCAGTCTTCGGTGTAGGGTCTTGTCCGTCCTGTCCGACGGCTGCTAATTCGACTATTATTCTGTTTTGCGTCTCTGGGACGACACATCCACCTAATTTTCGGTAATATCTTCCGGTCGGCAGAGGCCGATATCTGGAGGACCGGCGTGATTGAGGATAAAAAGGCGAGTTCCCGTTCGTTGGCAGGCGGCAAATTGTCGGTGCTTCGTCAGCATCCGATCTTTCATGACCTCGATTCGGACGCCCTCGATCAGCTCTGTCGCTATGCCAAGCCGACCTCGCTGAAGCGTGGGGCCACCATCTTTTCCAAGGGCGATCCGGGCAACAGTCTCTACGCCATTATCAGCGGCACCGTTAAAATCAGCGTTTCGTCGCCGGATGGACGCAACGCGATCCTGAACCTGATCAGCGCCGGCGAGATTTTCGGAGAGGTCGCGCTGCTGGACGGCCGGGAGCGGACGGCCGACGCCACGGCCAATACCAATTGTGAGATTTTCGTTATCGACCGCCGCGATTTCCTGCCCTTTGTCAGGAGCCAGCCGATATTGGCCATGAAGTTCATCGAGCTTCTATGCGATCGGCTGCGCTGGACCAGCGATCAGGTCGAGCAGGTCATTCTGCAGGATCTGCCGCGCCGGCTCGCCAGCGCGCTACTCGGCCTTACCGAGAAGCGGAAGCTCGAACCCACCAGCCGGACCATCGCGATCACCCAGCAAGAGATCAGCGAGATGGTCGGCATGACCCGCGAGAGTATCAACAAGCAGTTGCGCGCCTGGGCTGCGCGCAACTGGGTCCGCCTCGAACATGGCGCCATCGTCCTGCTCAATCCGGATCCGCTCCGTGCGCTCGCGGAAGCCGGTGCCGACAATTCCGAGTAACAGAGAATCAAATCAACACGTGATGCGTGTGCTTTGCCGACAATCTCAGGCGAATGTGATCTCGTTCGCATGCTTCGGTGCGCAGATGCGCTAGGGCGGTCCCGCGATCTGCACAGGAGGCGCAATGCTCCGGCTTTACAATCCGCGCCCGCCCAAACCCCTTGTCGACTGGCCATGGACCGTCGGCCTTCTCTCCGCACATGGTCTGGCCTTGCTTGCCCTGGTCTGGCTCGCTCTCGTCAACCCGAAAATCCCGGTTTGGATATCGGAGGGGGCTGAGGCGGAGCTCGCAGCAGCGGTTCCCCCGGCCATCGCGTCAAGGGTACAGGTTGCGGAGCCCGCCGCCCCGAGGCGCATGCAAATTGTCGAGCGCGTCTACAAGTAGCCTTCGCCAGCTTCCGCGGCGAAGCGGCCCGGGTCGCCTTCCCAGACGATGCGGGCGTGTTCCAGGACATAGACGCGGTCGGCGTGAGGCAGGGCGAAAGTGACATTCTGCTCGCCGAGCAGCACCGTGATCGACGTGGTCTGCCGTAACTTCTCCAATGCTTTGGAGAGCTGTTCGAGAATGACCGGCGCGAGCCCCAGCGTGGGCTCGTCGAGGATCAGGATCTTTGGCTGCATCATGAGCGCACGTCCGATTGCCAGCATCTGCTGCTCACCGCCGGACAGCGTCTGGGCGAGCTGATCCTGCCGCTCCTTAAGGATCGGGAATAGCTCGAACAGCCAAGTGAGTTGTTTGTCGCGGGCGTCGTCGGAGAGATGCTGCCCGCCAAGGTCGAGATTTTCGCGCACGGTCATCTCGCCGAACAACTCGCGTGATTCCGGGCATTGCACGATGCCCTCGCGTGCGATCCGGGCAGGGCTGGTGCCGCGGAGCGGCGCGCCGTCGCGGACGATGTCCCCGCTGTAGGGCAGAAAGCCCGAGATCGCGTTGAACAGCGTGGTCTTGCCGGCACCATTGAGGCCGACCACCGAGACAAACTCGCCGTGGTGGATGTGGATCGAGACATCCTGAAGCGCCTGTGCCTTGCCGTAGAAGACGCTGAGGTTCTTCACCTCCAGCGCCGGCACCTTGTCCTTGAAGCTCGTCTCCGGACGCGCCGAGGTCTCGATCGCCCCTCCCAGATAGACCCGCCTGACCGTCTCGTTGCGCATCACCTCGTCGGCGCGCCCGGTCACGATCTCTTCCCCCAGATACATCGCCAGCACGCGGTCGACGAGCGCCGCTACGCTTTTGACGTTGTGGTCGACCAGCAGCACGGCGCGACCTTCGTCGCGGAAGCTGCGGATCAGCTCCGAGAACATTCCGACTTCGGCAAGCGTCAGACCGGCGAACGGCTCGTCCACCAGCACGACCTTCGGATCACGCGCGATTGCTTTGGCGAGTTCGAGCCTGCGCAGATCGGCAAACGGCAGGGTCGGCGGGCGCCGGTTCATCACCGCGCCGAGCCCGACGCGCTCGGCAATCCACTTGGCCCGCTCGGTCAGCGCCTTGTCCGGAAACAGCATCAGCAGGCTGTCCGGCAGCAGCGCCACCATGATGTTTTCCAGCACCGTCTGGCGGTTGAGCGGCCGCGAATGCTGGAAAACCATGCCGAAGCCCTTGCGCGCGATCTTGTGCGCAGGCAGGCCGGCGATGTTCTCTCCCTCGAAAATGACCTCGCCGCCGGTCGGCCGCTCGATCCCCATGATCGATTTCATGGCGGTCGACTTGCCGGAGCCGTTCGGCCCGATCAGGCCGAAGATCTCGCCGCTATGCAGGTCGAGGCTGATGTTCTTCACTGCCGTCAGTCCGCCGTAGCGCTTGACCAGGCCGCGGACCTGCAGGGTCGGAGTGGAGGAGCTTGCGTCGATCACGAGCGTGCCTCACGCGACAGGGCCGCTCCCAGGAAGCCGCCAGGGAAGAACAGAACAACGAGCAGCGCGACGAACGAGACGATGAAGGTCGCGAGCTCACCGGTCGGCCGCAGGAATTCGCCGGCAACGATCAGGAAGATCGCACCCAGCGCCGCACCCAGCACGGTGCGTCGGCCGCCAAGCACGGCGGCGACGATCACGTTGACGCCGACGGCGACGTCGATCACGGTTCCGACCGACGCCGTGCCGAAATAGAACACGAGGAGCGCGCCCGACAGGCCGGAGAAGAAGGCGCTGACGATGAACGCGAACAGCTTGTGCTTGACGATGTTGAAGCCGAGCGCGCCGGCCTGCACCGGATCCTGACCGCTCGCCTGCAGCACCAGGCCGAGCGGCGATTGCGACAAGCCGTAAAGGATTGCTGCGCTCACCGCCATGAAGCCGAGCGCGATCCAGTAATTGGCGTTGGCGCTGATGGTGATGACGTCGGGAATGGTGAGACCGATCTCGCCGCCGGTGAGATCGGCAAAGACGACAACGAAATTCTGCAGCATGAGCACCGCGACCAGGGTGGTCAGACCGAAATAGGGCCCCCGGACCCGCAAGGCTGGCAGCGCCAGCACGAAGCCGGCAATCACTGCCGCCAGCGCGCCGAGCACGATGCACAGATAGACCGACCAGCCATATTGATTGTTCAGAATGCCGGCGGTGTAGGCGCCGACTCCGATCAGGAAGGTCGGGCCAAAATTCACCTCGCCTGCGAAGCCGAACAGGAGATCCCAGGCCATCGCGAACACGCCGAAATAATAGGCGACGGTCAAGAGGCCCAGCACATAGCCGGAGACGTAGAGCGGCAGGGTTGCCGCGACCACGACCGCGAGAAGCGAAATCAGGAACAGGCGCGATCTGAAGAAGCCGGCCATCTCAGCGCCTCCCGAGCAGGCCCTGCGGCCGAATATACATGACGAACACCAGAAGCAGCAGCGCGGGAATGGTCCGATAGGCCGGCGAGATCAAATAGGCCGTCAGCGTTTCCAGATAGCCGACCACGAAGGCCGCAATCAGCGAGCCTGAGACGCTGCCAAGCCCGCCGAGCACGACGATGGAGAAGGCGCTCGCGGTCAGGGGACCGACGCTATAGGAGCTGACGCCTAAGAACATGCCGAGCAGCACGCCGGCGATACCCGCCAGCACGCCGTAGATGGTCCAGACCACGATGTAGATGTTGTTGAGCTCGAGTCCCAGCAGCGTGACGCCGCGCGGATTCATCGAGGCCGCCAGCACCGCTTTGCCGGTGCGGGTGCGGTTCACCAGCGCCCAGAGCAACGCGATCACGAAGCAGCAGACCACGGCCGTGAACACCTCGTTACGCGGGGTCCGCACGCCCAGGATGTCGATCACCCCTTCGACGATCGGCAGCACCGTCTTGGCGTTGTTGGTGAAGAAATAGGCGATCAACTCCTGGATCATGATGCCCCAGAGCAGCGTGCCCGTGAGGACGAAGATCTCTTTCTCTTCATTGGCGATGCGTTGCGATCGCTGGATCGGTTGCACGACCGCGAAATAGGTCGCGAACGAGGCGACGAGCGCGACCGCGACTCCGATCAGAGCCCCGACATAAGTGTTGGTGTGAAGGATGCTCGCCGCGGCCCAGGCCGCGACCGCCGCGAGCACCATGATGGCGCCATGGGACAGGTTGAGCACGCCGGAGACCCCGAAAATCAGGGTGAAGCCAGTCGCGCCGAGCGCATAGAGAGCGCTGACGGCAAAGCCGTCGATCAGGATCTGGAATGCACGCATGAATGTCCGCTGCAGCAGCAGCGGTGCCGCTGCCTTGGCTGAGATGAGGTCCTAAAGGATCTGCCCCCGAAACCAGCCGGGGGCAGGGTGTGTCCCATGTCAGTTCGATGTGACCTTGATGAAGCTTGGGAACTTGATCTGGGCCTTGGCGACTTCCTTCGGCCAAACCGCGATCTGTTGGCCGTCCTGCCACTGCAGCATCAGTCCCGTGATCAGACCCTTGCCGTATTTGAGCGAGTGGGTGAACGGATCATCCTTGCCGTAGAACTGGATGCGGCCGATCGTGCCTTCCCAATCGGTCTTCTCCAGCGCATCGACCAGCTTGTCGGCGTCGGTCGAGCCCGCGCGCTTCACGGCATCGGCGATGTAATAGACCTCGTCATAGGCCGTGTAGCCGGCGTAGGACGGGAAGTTGCCGAACTTGGCCTTGAAGCCGTCTGCAAACGGCACGGACTTCGGAGTCACGGCGACGCCCGGGCCGGACACGCCCTGATAGAGCACGCCGTTGGCGGCATCATTGGTGTCCTTGCCGAACGTCGAGTTGGTCGCCTGCGAACTGATGCCGAGCATCGGGATCGGCACCTGCTGGTTCTTCCACTGCACGGTTGGCTGCACGCCGACATGAGAAATGCCGGTGATGATCACGTCCGGCTTCGCTCCCTCGATCTTGTTGAAGATCGGCGTGAAGTCGGTGGTGTCGGGCGAGAAGCGGATATGATCCAGCACCTTAAGCCCGATCTTGGGCAGGCATTCCTCGTAGCCGATGTCGAGCGGCTTGGTCCAGGCGGCATCTTCGCTCATGATGACCGCAGTCGTCATGTGCTTCTGCTCGACCAGCAGCTCCTTCGCGGCATCACAGACCGACAATGCCAGCGCGGCCGAGGTCAGATAGCCATGGAAGGTGTATTTGTTCTTCTCGTAGTCGGCATGCACGCTCTTGCTGATCTCGTTGGAGGCAGCACCCGGCGTGATGAAGGGCGTCTTCAGGCGCGAGGCCCAGGGCTCGAGCGCCAGCACGACCTCGCTGATATAGCTTGCAATGACGACGTTGACCTTGTCCTCGTTGACGGCGCGCTGGAACGCGCGAACCGAATCGGCTGAGGAAGAGTGGTTGTCGTAGGTGACGATCTCGATCTTGCGGCCGTCGACGCCGCCCTTGGAGTTGATCTCGTCGGCGGCCATCTGCGCGGCCTGCGGAATCGAGGCGCCGGCGATCGCCTGGGCTTCCGCGATGACGCCGATTTTGATCGGGTCGGCCGCGAGCGCCTGGCTTGAGACGCTTGCCAAAAGCCCGAATGCTGCGACTGCGAGAATTGCGCGCGGCGGTAATGAATGGGATGAATACAGGCTTTTTTTCATAACGTTTCTCTCCGCTGATCATTTTTATCGTTCTGCGTTGAGCGCATTGTAGCGGCGCCCGTGCGCGCAGCAAGCGGAACCCGCTCGCTGCGACGCTGAACTACGACTAATTTATATGCATCCTTAAGATGTTAGCTGTCGAGAATCGCAACTGCGCGGGTCCAGCCGGCGGAGGCCCGCTCGATCTTGACCGGAAAGCAGGACACCATGAAACCGGTCGATGGCAGAAGCTCCAGATTGTGCAGCTTCTCCAGGTGGCAGTAGCCGATGTGGCGGCCGGCCTTGTGTCCTTCCCAGATCAGGCTTGCATCCTTGGTCTCGGCATATTTCCTGGCTGTGTGCACGAACGGCGCGTCCCAGCTCCAGCCGTCGGTGCCGGTCAGCCGCACGCCGCGCTCAAGTAGATACATCGTGGCCTCATAGCCCATGCCGCAGCCCGAGCTGACATAATCGGGACGGCCGTATTTGGCGCCGGCGGATGTGTTGACCACGACGATCTCCAGCGGCGAGAGCGTGTGTCCGATCCGCTTCAGCTCCTGCTCGACATCCCCGGCGGTTACCACGTAACCATCCGGCAGATGGCGGAAGTCGAGCTTCACGCCGGGCTGCAGGCACCACTCCAGCGGCACCTCGTCGATCGTCCATGATCGTTCGCCGCGATTCATGGTCGGATGGAAGTGCCAGGGCGCATCGAGATGAGTGCCATTGTGGGTCGAGAGCTGCACCTGCTCCACAGCCCAGCCTTGCCCGTCAGGGAGATCTTCGGCCTTCAGCCCCGCGAAGAAGTGCAGCATGGGCGCGAGACCCTGCTGATGATCGATATATTGGATCTTTGGATGGTTGCCGGGCGGGTCGGCCGGCACGTCGTTCTGCAGCGGCACTGAAATATCGATCAGCCTGCGCGCCATGATGCAATTCTCCGTCGTTGGGCGGCAGGATCTCAAGCCTGCACGTTCAAGAGCCTTGCTGCAGTGCGTCCGAGGACGTCAAGCTTCTCGTGGTCGCTGAGAACAGTTGACGCGAAGATGTGATCGACCGGATGCAGCTGCCACGGATAGGGATAGTCGCTGCCGAGCACGATCTGGCTGGCGCCGACCTGCGCAACCAGATGGCGGATCGCCTCGGGCGAGAAGATCAGCGAGTCGAAATAGATCTGCTTGAGATATTCGGTCGGCTTCTTCTTCAACGCAATCTCCGCCTTGCAGCCTTTCGGTCCGACGAGGCAGGCATAGTCGGAGCGATCGGCGTAGGAGGGCAGATAGCCTCCCCCGTGGGCTGCAATGATCTTCAATCCCGGGAAGCGATCGAACGTGCCTTCGAAGATGAGATGCGACAGCGCGATCGTTGTGCCGAGCGGATTGGCGATGGTGTTGGCGAGCCAGCCATTGCCGGCCAGTCGCTTGCTCAACTCAGGAACGCCCTGGGGGTGAATGAACAGCGGCACGCCGAGCTCTTCCGCCTTGGCCCAGACCGGGTGGAATCTGGCATCGGAGAATTCGGCGCCGTTCACGACGTCACCGATTGCTGCGCCCTTCAATCCCTGCTTTTTGACCGCAGTCTCTAGCTCCTGCACCGCAAGATCGGGCGCCTGCAACGTCAGTGATGCAAAAGCCGCGAACCGGTCCGGCTTCGACGCGCACAACTCGGCAAGCTTCTCGTTCTGGATCTTGACGATCTGGGCGGCGAGGTCGCGATCGCGGTCATACCAGAACGGATTGATCGACAGCACTTCGAGGTCGATCGCCTGAGCGTCCATGGCCGCCAGGCGCTTGTTGACGTCGATATAGACCTCGTCGCCACCATTGACCGGCACAAGCTGCAGCTTGGTCCCTTCATCGCCGAGCAGGGCGCCGGCTTCCGGAATGTGGCAATGGCAGTGGACGTCGATGGTCTTGACGCGCTTGCCGTTCACCGCCACGGGAAGCGTCTGGCGTGCCGATTGCCCGCGCACGCCCTGCAGCATGCCGCACCCGCAAAAGACGAGACCGGCAGCGGCGCCGCCGCGCAGAAAATCACGACGCGTTGTCATGACCCATTCCTCCCAGAAGTTGTTTTTATGGCGGTAGCGTATGCCAGGCTGATGGCACGTCGCAAGGCGATGTGCACGGAGCGCGGCGCACAAAGAAACCCTGATCAACGTCTCTTGATACCCGTCATGATCGCGTCACGCGGCGCTACACGTCCGGCGATTTAGATCGCGCTCACCGGAGGAGCGGCGTTCAGACCGGCTTGATGCCGGCCTTCGTGATGATGTCGCGCCATTTCGGCACTTCATCCGCGATGCGCTTCCTCATGCCGTCGGGACCGTTGGCGATCACCTCGAAGCCGTCATTGCGCAACTGGTCGGCGACGTCGGCCCTCTTCAGGATGTCGATCGATTTGGTCGCGAGCAGGTCGATCACCGGCGCCGGCGTATTTGCTGGTGCTAGGAATCCCTGGAACGTATCGGAGACGAAGTCCTTGTAGCCGAGCTCCACCATGGTCGGCACATCGGGCAGGTCGAACCAGCGGTGTTCGCCGGTCACCGCGAGCGCCTTCAGCGCGCCGGACTCGATCTGCGGATGCGCCGGCGGAAGCGCCGCGAAAGCGATCTGCGTGGTCCCGGTGAGGATCGCCTGGATCGCAGGACCCGCACCGGAGAAGGGTACATGGGTGATGTTGATCCCGCAGCGGATCTTGAAGAGCTCGCCGGATAGGTGGGGCGTGGTGCCGATGCCCGGGCTCGCATAGTTCAGCTCGTTCGGATTGGCCTTCGCCCGGGCGATCAAGTCGGCCACCGAGTTCACGCCGAGCTTGGGATCGACCAGGATCACATTGGGTGACGTGCCAAGCTCCGCTATGGCGGCGAAATCCTTAGAGGGATCGTAGGGGATCTTCGCATACAGCGAGGGATTGACGACATAAGCGCTCGACGTGACCAGGAGCGTATAGCCGTCGGCTTCCGCATGCGCGGCGATCCCGATGCCGATATTGCCGCCCGCGCCGGGACGATTCTCGACCACGACCGTGCCGCCAAGCGTCTCGCCGAGATGGCGCGCGAGAATCCGCGCCATGATATCGGTCGGCCCCGCGGGCGCGAAGGGCACGATGATCCTGATCGGGCGCTCGGGATAATTAGCCGCTTTGGCGAAGCGTGGGCCAAGCGCCGTCGCCGCGGCTGCAGCGATGAAGCGGCCGCCGGTGCGGATAATGTCGCGGCGCGGGTATCGGGTTTTCCTTTCCGGCATGTTCTTCGTCCGCGCTGTAGCTACATGTCGAATACCGCAACCGCACGGATCGGCGAGGCCGTGCCGTCCCGCCATTTCAGCGGCAGGCCAATGAACGTGAACTGACCTTGGCCCAGCAACGCCTCCAGATTGCACAGGCTCTCGATATGGGTGATGTCCAGGTCGAGGCAGGCTTTGTGGACCAGGAGATTCACGTCGCTATCAGGACCGGGCCGCATCGAATCGATGCCGAAATGCACGACGCCCTGTTTGGCGAGCCATTCGGTGGCCGCGACGTTCACGCCGCAATTGTCCGTCGCATAGGCCTTGCGCGGAAAGGTGCGCGCGTGATGCCCCGTGCAGAGCAAGACCGTGCCGCCCCTGGGCACGCCGACCCCGGCCTTCTCGACTGCGTCTTCCAGATCGGCGGGCGTGATCTCGGCGCGCGGCGCGATGTGCTGCAGGTCGAGGCAGATCCCCGGCACGATGCATTTTTCCAGCGGATATTGGTCGATCGAGATGCCGCGCGGGCCGAAATGCCGCGGCGCGTCGATATGCGTGCCGCCATGATCGGCCATCGAGATGAACATCGATGCCAGCCCCCACACGTTGCCGGACTCGGCCAGCGCCTCCTCGTGGCTCTTCCATATACCGTGGATGATCGGCGGATGGCCGGGGTAGCTCGGCGTACGATGATAGAGCTCACGGCTGAGGTCGATGATTTTCATGGTGCGCGCCTTCTCGAATGGGGCCCTTCAGGCCAGCATAACGCACCATCCGGAGAAATGAATACTCCGGATTCGGAAGACGCGAGCGCGATGAGTCTCTCGTTCGCTAGCGCAGTACCTGCCGCGGCAGCCAGAGCGAGATCTCCGGAATGTAAGTGACGGCCATCAGCACAGCGAACATCACCGCATAGAACGGCCAGATCCGTCGCATCACCTGCTCGATCGTCACCTTGCCGACCGCGCAGCCGACGAACAGTATCGCGCCAACAGGCGGATGGCACAGGCCGATGCCGAGATTGAGCAGCATGATCATGCCGAAATGCACAGGATTGACGCCGAAATTCTGCATCACCGGCAAGAGGATCGGCGTTGCGATCAGGATCGACGGCGCCATGTCGACGAGCGTGCCGAGCAAGAGCAGCAGCACATTGATCAGGAGCAGGATGACGTATTTATTGCTCGAGATCGACAGGAAGAACTGCGTCATCTTGGTCGGCATCTGAGTCAGTGCCATGATGTAGCCGACTGCGGACGCGCAGGCGATCAGTGTCATCACCATCGCGACGGTGCGCAGGGTCCGGTGCAGCAGCACAGGCAGGTCGCGCCAGCGATAGTCCCGGTAGATGAACATGGTGACGAAGAAGGCCCACAGGCACGCCACCGCGCCTGCCTCGATCGCAGTGAAGACGCCGCCCAGAATGCCGCCGAGAATGATGACCAGCGTGATCAGGCCCCATGCGGCATCGATCGTGATCCTGATCGCATCCTTCGCCGGAACGGTCTTGCCCTGCGGATGGCGCTCGCGATAAGCGATGACGACGCAGAGCAGGATCAGCGAGAAGCCGAGCAAAAGGCCCGGAAACACGCCGGCCATGAACAGCGCGCTGATCGAGATGGTGCCGCCGGTTGCCAGGGAGTACAGCACCGCGTTGTGGCTTGGCGGCACCAAGAGCGCCTGCACCGACGAACTGATGGTCAGATTGGTCGCGAACACGCGCGGATAGCCGGAGCGCTCCATCTGCGGAATCATCACTGAGCCGATCGCCGAGGTGTCGGCGACAGCCGATCCGGAAATGCCGCTCAGGAAGGTCGTCGCCAGCACGTTGACGATCGAGAGGCCGCCGCGCAGCCGCGTCAGTCCGACCAGCACGTCGGCAAAGGCCACCAGCCGCCGCGCCATGCCGCCTTCGGCCATGATGGCGCCGGCCAGCACGAAGAACGGAATGGTCAGCATCGCGACCTTGCTGACGCCGTCCGAGATCTTCAGCATCACCGCTTCCAGCGGGATTCCGATCCAGAAAGCGCCGACGATCGCGGCCATCGCCAGCGAATAGGCGATGGGCATGCCGATCAGGAAGCACACCAGCATCGTCGCAAGCAGGATGAAAATATCCATGGATCTGTCCCTGCCGGCTTTAATCGATTGAGGCGGCGTCGCTGTGGGAAATGGGATCTTGCGGTACGCCAAGGACGAGCCGCTCAATGATGAAAAGAAGCAGGCAGAGCCCGCCGATCGGAATCGGTAGGTAGGTCACGCCGACCGACAGGAAGGGAAAGTCCGCGATCGTGTTGGTCCAGGTCACCGAGACCAGCCGCTCGCCCCACACCACCATGAAGATCGCGATCAGCGCCATCAGGAGCTGAACGAGAACGTCCAATACCCTGCGCCAGCGCTCGGGCAGCTGGTTGGCGAAGTAGGACAGGTTCATGTGCAGGTTGAGGCGATAGCCGGCCGCAGCACCGATGAAGGTGAGCAGGATGGTGAGCAGCACTGCGAGCGGCTCGGGCCAGGATGCGGCGCTGTTCAGCACGTAACGGGTGAACACCGCATAGGGTATCACCGCCGAGATCGCCACCAGCGCCGTGCAGCCGACCAGCACGCAGGCGAGATAGAGCGCATCCATTGCGCGGCGGAACAACGCAGCCATGGTCGAACCTCCCGTTACGTGATCGCTCACGCGCTCACGCGATCTCCTGGATGCGCTTGATCATCTCCTGATATTTCGGGCCGTATTTGTCCCAGACCGGCTTCACCGCGGCCTGGAACGGTGCCTTGTCCGCGATCTCGATGATCTCGCAACCAGCGGCCTTGGCCTTCTCCATGGCCTCGCGCTCATAGGCCTTCCAGAGCTCGCGCTCCTCCATCTGCGCCTCGCGGGCGAACTTCTTGATCAGGGTCTGGTCGTCAGGCGAAAGCGTCGACCAGGCCCGCTTCGAGAAGGCCAGCACCTCGGGGATGACGAGATGCTCGGTCAGCGAGTAGTATTTCGCCGCCGTGTAATGATTGCTGAACACATAGCTCGGCGGGTTGTTCTCGGCGCCGTCGATCACACCGGTCTGCAGTGCGCTGAATACCTGATCATAGCCCATGGCGACGCCGTTGCCGCCGAGCGCGTTCATCATGTCGATGAAGATCGGATTGCCGATGACGCGGATCTTCAATCCCTTGATGTCGTCAATCGTCTTGATCGGATGCTTGGTGTTGTAGATGCTGCGGGCGCCGGAATTCATCCAGCACAGCGCAACCAGCCCGGCATTCGGGTTGGCGTTGATGCGGTCGAGCAGATCCTGTCCAACCGCGCCGTCCATCATTTTCTCGGAATGCGCGATGCTTTTGAACAGGAACGGCATGTTGACGACATTGACCTCGTCGACAATGGGGCCGAGTGCGCCGGCGCTGACGCGTAGCATCTGGATGGCGCCGATCTGGGTCTGTTCGATGGTCTCCTTCTCGCCGCCGAGCTGAGCGGAGGGATACATCTGGATCGAGAGCCGGCCGTTGGTGGCGGCAGCGAGCTTCTTGCCAAGGTTCTCGGTGGCGGCCACGGTCGGATAGCCGGCCGGCTGCACGTCGGAGGCCTTGAACACGGCCTTTGATTGCGCCGATGCGGGCGCAAAGGGCAGGGTCGTGGCAGAAGCTAATCCAACGCTCAGCTTGATGAAGTCGCGTCGTTTCATGGCGTCCTCCCGGGACTGACTTGGTGTTGTGTCGCGATCGGCGGTGATCGCGATCTGTTTGCGGTGAAGGTTCGTCAGCTTGGTCGAAAGAATTCGGGGTTGATGGTCTGGATGGCCGAGATATCGTCGAGCAGCCGTTCGAGATGGCTCGCCATCGCAAGCCGCGCGCGATCCGGATCGTGCGCCTCGATGGCGGCCAGGATCGGTTCATGCTCTGCGATCACTTCGGTCATGCGACCGACCTGCGGCAGCGTCAGCCGTCGATAGCGGTCGACATGGACCTTCACCTGCAGGATCAGTGTCCAGATTCCGGGATAGCCGGCGACATCGGCGATCCCAGCATGAAATGCCTCGTCGGCTTGATGAAACGCCTCGCGATCCCTGGCATCCGCGGCTTCGCGCTGTCGCTCCAAGATGGCATGCAACGCGAGCAGCTGGCTCGCGGTCGCGCGCTCCGCCGCCATGCGCGTCGTCGTCTCTTCGAGCGCCTTGCGGATGATGATGGCCTCGGGCAGGGCGGCCATCGGAATGCGCGAGACGAAGATGCCGGACTGCGGAAAGATCTCGACCAGGCCTTCGTCGGCTAGCTTCAGGATAGCCTCGCGCACTGGCGTCCGGCTGACACCGTAGTCCAGCGCGATCTGGTTTTCCGAGATCGTCTCGCCCGGTCGCCGGGCGAGTGAAACCAGCTCGGCCCTGAGCTCGGCATAGATGCGTGAGGAAGCGGTCGCGCCGCGCGGTCGGCCGCTGCGGCGCATGCGGGCGACTGCCGGTGCTGGCGTCGGGTCCAGTTTCCTTGGAGCGCGGGCGGTCATCTACGTTTCCTCAATTGATATATTAGTATATGAACTGGGTTTGGCAACGAGAATTACCGCTGAGTGCGCCGCCATAATTTGCGGTCGTTCCGTGGCTGCCAGAACATCTGTAGCAGCGCTGGGGAGGTTCACGTCGTGACGGACTATCGCAAGCTTTTCGATCTCACGGGGAAAACCGCATTGGTGCTCGGCGCTGCTTCGGGCATTGGCAGGTCGTCGGCGCAGGCGCTGGCCGCGCTAGGCGCGCGCGTCCTCTGCGCCGACCGCGAGATCGGAGGCGCGGAGGCCACCGCAGTCGCCATTCGCGGTGACGGGGGAGTTGCGGAAGTGGCAGCGTGCGACGCGGCAAGCAGAGATGACGTCGCGGCACTTGCGGAGCAGGCTACAAAACTGTTTCCGCGGCTCGACATTGCGGTGACCACGCCAGGGCTCAACATCCGCAAGACCGTGCTCGATTACACCGAAGAGGATCTCGACCGCGTGCTCGATCTGAACGTCAAGGGCACGGTGTGGTTCTTCCAGGCGTTCGGCCGCATCATGACCGAGCAGCGTGGCGGCAGCTTGATCGCGTGCTCCTCGATGCGCGCCGTGACGATCGAGCCCGGACTTGCGGTGTACGGTGCGACCAAGGCGGCGATTGGCCTGTTGGTGAAGGGCTTTGCCTCGGAGGTCGGACCGTTCGGCGTGCGGGTGAACGCAATCGCACCCAGCATCGTCGAAACCGCGCTGACTGCGCCATTCAAGCAGCGGCCCGAGATCTACAATCTCTACGCCGCACATACCGTGTTCAACCGCTGGAGCAGCGCCGACGAGGTCGCGACCGCGGTCTGCTATCTCGCCTCAGACGCCGCAAGCTATGTCAGCGGCAGCACCTTGTTCGTCGATGGCGGCTGGACTGCGGTCGATCGTCCGCCGACCGGTCTGACCAAGCTCGGCCGCTGAACCGCGGTTCCAATCAGGAGATCTCGCGCCCCAGATTTGCCCGTGCAATGCCTGTTGAATGCACTCGGCTGACGCTCATTTTGGTGTTACCAATTTCGTCATGAACCAGCAGACCCGACTCCAGATCCGCCATTCCACCTGTCCGCATGATTGCCCCTCGGCCTGTGCGCTCGACGTCGAGGTGCTCGACGGAGCGACGATTGGCCGGGTGCGCGGCTCGAAGAAGCAGACCTATACTGCTGGCGTCATCTGCGCCAAGGTCGCCCGCTACGCCGAGCGCATTCATCATCCGGAGCGGCTGATGCATCCGCTGCGCCGCACGGGACCCAAAGGCTCGGGGGAGTTTGCGCGCATCACCTGGGATGAGGCGCTGGACGAGATCGCGCGTCGCTTCCTCGCGGCCGAGCGGGACTTCGGGGCTGAGTCGGTCTGGCCCTATTACTATGCCGGCACCATGGGCCTCGTGATGCGCGACGGCATCAATCGCCTGACTCATGTGAAGAGATATTCGCGCTTCTACTCGACCATCTGCGCCAACGTCGCGCGGATCGGCTTTGCGATCGGCACCGGCAAGATCGCCGGCGTCGATCCGCGCGAGATGGCGCTCTCTGACCTAGTGGTGATCTGGGGCACCAACCCCGTGAACACACAGGTGAACGTGATGACCCACGCCGCGCGTGCCCGGAAGGAGCGCGGCGCCAGAATCGCGGCGGTCGACGTCTACGACAACGAGACCATGAAGCAGGCGGACATCCGCATCATCCTGCGTCCGGGCACCGACGGCGCGTTCGCCTGCGGCGTCATGCATGTGCTGTTCCGCGACGGCTATGCCGACCGCGACTACATGGACCGCTACACCGATTGTCCGGCGGAGCTGGAGGCGCATCTTAAGACGCGCACGCCGGAATGGGCGTCCGCGATCTGCGGCGTGCCCGTGGCGGAGGTCGAGGCGTTCGCGCGCGCGATCGGCGAGACCAAGCGCACGTTCATCCGGCTCGGCTATGGCTTCACGCGCAGCCGCAACGGCGCCACGCAGATGCACGCGGCTCTGTGCATTCCGGCGGTCACGGGAGCCTGGCAATATGAAGGCGGCGGCGCCTTCTTCAACAATGCCGCACTGTGGGGCTTCGACGAGGCCGTCATCGAAGGTCATGATGCAATCGATCAGAACGTCCGGATTCTGGACCAATCACAGATCGGCCGCATCCTGACCGGCGATCCCGTGGCGCTGTGCGGCGGCGGTCCCGTCAAGGCGATGCTGATCCAGAACACCAATCCGATGACGGTGGCGCCGGAGCAGGCGCTCGTCCGCCAAGGCTTTGCGCGCGAGGATCTGTTCGTCGCTGTCCATGAGCAGTTCATGACCGAGACCGCGCAAATGGCCGATATCGTATTGCCGGCCACGATGTTCATGGAACATGACGACGTCTATTACGGCGGCGGCCACCAGCACATCTCGGTCGGCCCGAAGCTGATCGATCCGCCGGGCGAGTGCCGCTCCAACCACGACGTGCTGCAGGCTCTGGCGCGCCGCCTGCGCGCCGTCCATCCCGGTTTCGAGATGACGCCGCGCGAACTGATCGACGCCACCTTGAAGCGCAGCGGCCACGGCGACATCGCAGGCCTGGAAGCCGACATCTGGCGAGATTTGCAGCCGGACTTCCGCACCTCGCATTACCTCGATGGTTTTGCGCACAAGGACGGCAAATTCCACTTCAAGGCCGATTGGGCGCATCCGCCGTTCGGCCGGCCGATGGGCGATATCGCGAGCATGCCGTCGCTGCCCGACCACTGGGCCGTCATCGAGGACGTCGATCAGCGCCATCCGTTCCGGCTCGCGACCAGCCCGTCGCGCTCGTTCCTCAACACCACCTTCAACGAGACGCCGTCATCCCAGGCCCGCGAGGGCGCTCCTTCGGTGATGATCCATCCGCTCGATGCCGCCGCGCTCGATATCGCTGATGGTGATGCAGTGACGCTCGGCAACGACCGGGGCGAGACCTCCCTGGTGGCGCGGTTGTTCGAGGGCGTGCGGCGCGGGGTCCTGATCGCCGAATCCATCCATCCCAATCACGCTCATCTCGGGGGCCGCGGCATCAACATGCTCACCGGCGCCGACACCATCGCGCCCATCGGTGGCGCCGCCTTCCACGACAACAAGGTGTGGCTGCGCAAAGGCGCGGTGGATCGCATCGCGACGGCCTAGAACACCGTTTCCATGCAATCGGCCGTCGCAGGATGGGTTGAGCTCTCGCCATCTTCAACGCTGTCATGCTCCGCCCCCGGGTCTCGCCTTTGGCGAGCCCGAGGACAGGCTCCGGCGGAGCATCCAGTAATCCGCGGCAGAAGAGATCGAACAGAGACGTCACGGCGTACTGGATCGTCCGCAGGAGCCTGTCATCCGGCCGGCCGAAGGCCGGACCGGGTGGCGGACGATGATAGGGGCCGTATCAACAAGCCCGAGACTTAGGAACAAGGCGTCTAGCCGATCGGGCCAGGGCCGGATCTGGCAGTCGGGACAGAAGTTGTTCTCAAACAATGACTTGCGCAGCAGTCTGGCGTGCGCGAACGGACCGCCTCAGGGCTTATTTCCATGACTTGTACGGGCTTATGCATTTTCCGCTTGAGCGTCGCTCATTTTTGCGCTAAGAATTTTGAGCGTTGCTCAAAAATGCGAGGCCGCGATGACAACCCAGACTACGCGAATGCCGAACCTCTTCTCGGACGATGCCATCGCCTTGGTGAACGGTTTGGTCCGGATCGTCTCTCACTTGGTAATGGCGCCGGTCGAGCGGATCGCCAATGCCTGCGATGTCGGCGGTCTTCTTGCCGCCCGGCGCGCGGCACGGCGGGCCGCCTCCAGCCTGTATCGGGCGGCCGGCCGCGGCGGGCATCGCGCCCGCCGTCGCGGCCTGTTCGGTTGTCTGCATTACCTGAGTGAACTGACCTAAAGGTCGCGCCAATCCTCGTTTCCAGTGCAACGAAGTGATCACCATGTCCCAACATGCCGCCCGCACCGATCGGCTTCCGCGTACCCGGATAAGCTTTTCGTCCATCACTTTCGCGACATCCTCAGGCCAGCTCGGCGGCGGTCTCGTTGTGTTTCCGCCCGCGCGTCGTTGTTTGCGTTCTCGATAATCGGTCCCTCATTTCGACAAGGTCGCGGCGCTTTCCAAGCATCAGCCGCTGCACAGCAGGAAAGACTCATGATCAAGCAGTTGATGTCGTCCCGCCGCTTCGCGCCGCTGTTCTGGGCGCAATTCTGCTCGGCGCTGAATGATAATGTGCTGAAGAACGCGCTGGTCATCATGCTGCTCTATGGCGCGGTCGCCAGCCATGGCGACGCACTGGTCACCGTCGCGGGCGCCGTGTTCATCTTCCCGTTCTTCATCCTGTCCGGGCTCGGCGGTGAGCTTGCCGACAAATACGTCAAGGGCGTCGTCGCCCGCCGGCTGAAATTCGTCGAAATATTTGCCGCCGTGTTCGCGGCGCTTGGCTTCTTCATGCATTCCGTGCCGCTGCTGTTCATCGCGCTGGCGATGTTCGGCGTCGTCGCGGCGCTGTTCGGGCCGGTGAAATACGCGATGCTGCCGGACCAACTCACGGTCGGTGAGCTCGCCACCGGCAACGCGCTGGTCGAAGGCGCGACCTTCATGGCGATCCTGATCGGCACCATCGCGGGCGGTCAGCTCGTGTCGGGCTCGACCCATATGGGCCTCGTGTCCCTGGCGGTTGTCGGGCTCGCGCTGCTCTCCTGGGCCTCGGCGTCGCGCATCCCGCATACGGCACCGTCCGCGCCAGAGCTCCGCATCACCTCCAATCCCTGGACCTCGACCGCGCATCTGTTGAAGTCGCTCTATGCCGAGCCGCGGCTGTGGGACGGCATGATCATCGTCTCCTGGTTCTGGCTCGCCGGTGCGGTCGTGCTGTCGCTGCTGCCCGCGCTGATCAAGGGCGTGGTCGGCGGCAGCGAAGGCGTCGTCACGCTGTGCCTTGCGATCTTCGCCATCGGCATTGCGGTCGGCTCGCTGTTTGCAGCCCAGCTCAGCCATGTCAGGCCCAATCTGGCGCTGGTGCCGATCGGTGCCATCATGATGGGCGTGATCGGGCTCGATCTTGCCTGGGCCATCGGCACCACCACGACCGGCGCCGACATCACGTCGGGCGCCTTCGTCACGTCCTGGGCGGGCCTGCATCTGCTGATCGACTTCGCGCTGTTTGCCTTCGGCGGCGGCTTGTTCGTGGTGCCGTCCTTTGCCGCGGTCCAGGCCTGGTCGGAGCCATCCGCGCGTGCCCGCGTGATCGCCGCCGGCAACGTCTTGCAGGCCGCCTTCATGGTGGTGGGCTCGCTGGTTGTCGCGGGTCTGCAGGCGGCGGGCCTTTCCGTGGCCTGGATCTTCTTTGGTCTGGCGCTCGCAAGCTTTGGCTCGGTCTGGTTCGTGCTTAGCAAATGGGGCCGCGAAGGCGTGCGCGACTTCGGCGCGCTGCTGGTCCGGGCGCTATTCCGTACCGAGGTGCGCGGGCTGGAGAACCTGCCGCCGGTCGGCACCCGCATGCTGATCGCGCCCAATCATGTCAGCCTGATCGACGGCCCGCTGCTGCACGCGGTGCTGCCAATCGACGCCACCTTCGCGGTCGACACCGGAATCTCCAAAGCGTGGTGGGCGAAGATCTTCCTGAAGATGGTCCGCCACATCACCATCGATCCGACCAAGCCGCTCGGCGCGCGCGACCTGATCAAGCTCGTCGCAGCCAGCGAGCCGGTGGTGATCTTTCCCGAAGGGCGGATCACCGTCTCCGGCTCGTTGATGAAGGTCTATGACGGCACCGCGATGATCGCCGACAAGGCCGATGCCGTGGTCGTGCCCGTGCGCATCGAGGGCGCGCAGCGCTCGCATCTCAGCTACCTCAACAACGGCGAGATCAAGCGCTCCTGGTTCCCCAAGGTGACGGTCTCGATCCTGCCGCCGGTGAAGCTCGACATCGACACGTCGCTGAAGGGCAAGACCCGCCGCAATGCCGCGGGCGCTAAGCTGCAGGACGTGATGATCGATGCCATGGTCAAGAACGCGATGCTCGACCACACGCTGTTCGAGGCGCTGGCGCATGCCTATCGTGACCGCGATACCGGCAAGGTGCTGATCGAGGATCCGCTCGGGACCCAGCTCACCTATCGCAAGCTGCTGCTCGGCGCGCAGGTGCTGTCCCGCACGCTGGAGGAGGGCACCGCGGTCGGCGAGAACATCGGCGTGCTGCTGCCGAACTCGGCCGGTGTCGCCGTCGTGTTCATGGCGCTGCAGTCGATCGGCCGGGTGCCGGCGATGCTCAATTTCTCGGCTGGTCCCGTCAACGTGCTGGCGGCGATGAAGGCGGCGCAGGTGACGACCGTGCTGACCTCGCAGGCCTTCATTGATAAGGGCAAGCTCGATAAACTGATGGCGGCGATCGAGGGCCAGGCGCGAGTCGTCTATCTCGAGGACGTGCGCGCCGCGGTCTCCATCATCGACAAGATCAAGGGCCTGCTCGACGGCATCGCCCCGCGCGTGGCGCGCACGGCCAATGATCCCGCGGTGATCCTGTTCACCTCGGGCTCGGAGGGCACGCCCAAGGGTGTCGTGCTGTCCCATCGCAACATCCTCGCCAATGCGGCGCAGGCGCTGGCCCGCGTCGACGCCAATGCCAATGACAAGGTGTTCAACGTGCTGCCGGTGTTCCACTCATTTGGCCTCACCGGCGGCTTGATGATGCCCATGTTGGCGGGCATTCCGATCTACATGTATCCATCGCCGCTGCATTACCGGATCGTGCCCGAGCTGATCTATCAGACCGGCGCCACCATCCTGTTCGGCACCGACACTTTCCTGACCGGCTATGCCCGTTCGGCCCACGCCTACGATTTCCGCACCCTGCGGCTGGTGATCGCCGGCGCCGAGCCGGTCAAGGACCGCACGCGGCAGGTCTATATGGAGCGCTACGGCATCCGTGTGCTGGAAGGCTACGGCGTCACCGAGACTGCCCCGGTGCTGGCGATGAACACGCCGATGGCTAATCGTGTCGGTACCGTCGGCCGGCTGTCGCCGCTGATGGAAGCCCGCCTCGACCCGGTGCCGGGCATCGAGGAGGGCGGCCGGCTGTCGGTGCGCGGCCCCAACGTGATGCTTGGCTATCTGCGTGCGGAAAATCCCGGCGTGCTGGAACCGCTCCCTGAGGGTTGGCACGACACCGGCGACATCGTCACCATCGATGCGCAGGGCTTCATCACGATCAAGGGGCGCGCCAAGCGTTTTGCCAAGATCGCTGGCGAGATGGTCTCGCTCTCGGTGGTCGAAGCCATCGCAGCCGCGTTGTGGCCGCAGGCGACTTCGGTCGCGGTGTCGATCCCCGATCAGCGCAAGGGCGAGCGCATCGTGCTGCTGACCACGCAGAAGGACGCCGAGCGCAGCGCGATGCAGCGCCAGGCGAAGGCGCAGGGCGCGCCCGAGCTTGCCGTGCCGGCGACCATCATGGTGGTCGACAAGGTGCCGCTGCTCGGCAGCGGCAAGACCGACTATGTCACCGCCAAGGCGCTGGCCGAGGAGCAAGGCGGCGCTGTTCAGGAGCGCGACGTGGCGTGAGGTCTTCGCTGCCCACACGATCGAAACAGAGCGGCCCCTGCACAGCGGGGGTCGTGCTGCTGCACGGCATCGCCGGCCGCTCATTGATGCTGCGCCGGATGGAACGGGCGCTGCAGCGCGCCGGCTTTGCAACGCTCAATCTCGACTATCAGAGCCGCAAGAAGCCGCTGGACAGGCTGGCTGAGGACATCCACCCTGCGATCGCCGCCTTTGCCGCCGCACACGCCGGCCCGATCCATTTCGTTACCCATTCGATGGGCGGGCTGCTGGCGCGGGTCTATATCGCCAGGCATCGACCTCTGAGACTCGGCCGCGTCGTCATGCTGGGCACGCCGAACGGCGGCAGCGAGGTGGCCGATCGCCTCAAGGACGTCTCGCTCTACCGCGCCTATTTCGGCCCGGCCGGCCTGCAGCTCGTGACCACCAAGGATGCGACCTTGGCTGCATTGCCGCCGCTCGACTACGAGGTCGGCATCATCGCCGGCAACCGCTTCCTCGATCCGATCTCGGCCCTCTTACTGTTGCCTTGGCCGAATGACGGCCGTGTTTCGGTCGAGAGTTGCAAGCTCGATGACATGGCCGATCACACCACGGTCAAGGCCTCGCATATGGGCCTCTTGGTCCACCCCACCTCCGTCAGACAGACCATCGCGTTCCTGCGCCATGGGCGATTCGAGACTGTTCGTTCGATGTGGCGAACCGCGCGCGATGCGCATCGCGTGGCGGGCTGACGCAAGCTTTCCTTGCCTGGCGCCGCTATCCGGCGACAATCTCGTTTTTCGGCTAGCACATAGGCAATGCCATGACCGACAGCGTCATCCTCGACAAGCGCGGACAGTCCCTCTGGATCACCATCAACCGGCCGGACAAGCGCAATGCGCTCAATGGCGACGTCATCGCCGGCATCGCGCGCGGCTACGCGAAGGCGCATGAAGATGCGGAGGTGCGGGTGATCGTGCTGACCGGCGCGGGCGAGAAGGCATTCTGCGCCGGCGCCGACCTGCAGAATTCGGGTGCAGCGTTTGCGACGGATTTCTCCCGGCCCAATGTCGATTATGCCGATCTCTTGCGCCTGTCGCAGAACGCGACCAAGCCGGCGATTGCGCGCGTCAACGGCGTCTGCATGGCCGGCGGCATGGGCCTCTTGTGCATGACCGACATGGCGATAGCCGCCGATCACGTGATCTTCGGCCTGCCGGAGGTGAAGGTCGGCGTGTTCCCGATGCAGGTGCTCAGCCTGCTGCAGAACATCGCGCCACGGCGGCTCATCAACGAATGGGCGCTGACCGGCGAGCCGTTCGATGCGAAGGCCGCGATGGCCGCGGGCCTGCTCAATCATGTGGTGCCGGCAGCCGAGCTCGACGCCAAGATCGACTGGCTGATCGGCCGCATCATCGACAAGTCGCCGACCGCGATCCGCCGCGGCAAGTATGCCATGCGCGCCATTGGCGCGATGTCGTTCGACGAGAGCATCGCCTATCTGGAAAGCCAGATCGCGCTGCTGGCCATGACCGAGGACGCCAAGGAAGGGCTGAAGGCGTTCGCCGAGAAGCGCAAGCCGGTGTGGACGGGGAAGTAATGTGCTACGCGATATCTCGCAGTTAGTTGTACTACGACGGCCTCGCCGCATCCCTGGTGTCGTCCCGGCGAACGCCGGGACCCATAACCACCGGCCGCTGTGATTGAGCACGCCGTTAGCTCCAGCTCGCGCATACGACATCCCGTGATTATGGATCCCGGATCGCTCTCACTGCGTTCGCTTGTCCGGGACGACAGCGGAGGAGGTGGCGCGACATTGCGAGCGAAGCAATCCAGAAAGCGCGAAGCCTGGAGCAATCCGTCACTTCGCTTCTTGCAATGAGCGGAAGGTGATATTTCTGATTCAGCTGCCAGCAGTCTATGGCGACGTGCGCGTGATCTTGCGGCATTTCGCGCTGGAGGGCTTCCAGCCGAGCTTGCCCTGACGACCCATTAGCTTCATCATAGATGATCGGTGCTGCGGGAAACAAGGCGAGCGCATGATGCGATCTGTCGAACATTCCGAAATCGGCAGCTTGTGCATTCGATCGATGCGACCGGACGAGATTGCGCTCGCGACGGACTGGGCGGCGGCCGAGGGCTGGAATCCCGGGCTGGCCGATACCGCCTGTTTCGCCGCGGTCGATCCGGATGGCTTTCTCGTCGCCGAGCGGGACGGTGAGCCTGTCGCGACGATTTCCTGTGTCAATTACGACGAACGCTTCGCCTTTCTCGGTTTCTACATCGTGCGCCCGGATCTGCGCGGCCGCGGCCACGGTCTGCGCATCTGGAACGCGGCGATGGCGCATGCGGGCAGCCGCGTCGTTGGGCTCGATGGCGTGGTCGCGCAGCAGGACAACTACAAGAAATCCGGATTCGATTACGCCTACGCCAATCTCCGCTATGGCGGGATCGCCAAGGCCCCGAGAAGCCGGCAAGCCGGTATCGTTCCGCTGACCGAAATTCCGTTCGCCGCAGTCGAAGCGTCCGATGCAACTGTGTTTCCGGCACGGCGCAGTGCCTTTCTGAAGAGCTGGATCAGCGCACCCGGGCATGTCGGGCGCGCGCTGATGCGGGGCGGCGAGCTTGTCGGCTGGGGCGTCGTCCGTCCGTGCCGGACGGGCTACAAGATCGGGCCGCTGGTCGCCGATGATCGCGGCACTGCCGAAGCGGTGCTGTCAGCCTTGTTGGCTGAGGTCGCTCATGCCGAGGTCTTCCTTGACGCCCCCGCGATCAATCGCGATGCCGTCGCGCTGGCGCAAGGTCTCGGACTTGCACCGGTGTTCGAAACCGCGCGCATGTATACCGGACCGATCCCGCCGCTGCGGATGGAGCGGGTGTTCGGCGTCACGACCTTCGAGCTAGGCTGACAGGCCTTGTCCGTGCGTATCGAGGTCTTCGCCGCTTCTTTGCGTTGGCCGATGCCGCGCCGGCCGCGAAGAACAGCAGGGCGCCGAGTGCGACAGTGGCCGCGCGCGCAACGTCGCCGGGAATCAGCATCGCGCGCTGCGCGGCTTCGTTGCTGAACGAGCCGCGGGTCCGATGCAACCGCGTCACGGGGCGATCGAGATTGTCGGTGTGGTCGGGCACCAGCGGTACATCGGTCTGCTGCCCGGTAACCGCCCTGCGCGCGAGATAGCGATCGAGAAAAGCGGGCGCGATGGCGTTGCCGAGAATGGTGAGCAGCGTCTGCCAGCCGATCCAGTATTCGCGAAACGGCCCATCGACGACGCGATAAACCGCATCGGCGATCACCTCGGGCTCGACCGGCTGGCCCATCGGGCGCGGTGAGTACGGGATATGCGCGCGCGCCCAGTCGAATTGCGGCGTATTCACCGCCGGCAGATCCACCATGCTGATCGTGATGCCGGAGCCCTCGTTGAGCAACTCGGTGCGGAGCGAATCCGTGAAGCCGCGGATCGCGTGCTTGGCGCCGCAATAGGCCGACTGCAGCGGGATGCCGCGATAGGCGAGTGCCGAGCCGATCTGGATGATGCGGCCCTGGTTGCGCGGCCGCATCGACGTCAGGGCGGCCATGGTGCCGTAGACGAAGCCCAGATAGGTCACCTCGGTAACCCGACGGAATTCCTCCGGCGTCATGTCGGACACCATCGAGAACACCGTTTCCATCGCGTCGTTGATCCAGACATCGGCCGGGCCGAGTCGCTCTTCGAGCCGCGCTGCCGCGGCGAACAGCGCGTTGGCGTCCGCCACGTCGACCGCCTCGAATTCGGCGTGCGCACCGGAGCGCTCCAGTTCGCTCCGCACATCCTGCAGCGCAGTTGCGTCACGCGCAATGAGCCCGACGCGGTCGCCGGTTTGCCCAAACCGATTGGCGATGGCGCGGCCAACGCCCGCCGAAGCGCCGGTGATGATGACAGTGCGGGGGTGTCGTTGACGCGGCATGTTAAATCTCCGGATGCCCCATCTATCAACGTCTGCCCGCCATCGATGTTTCCGACGCCAGGGTGCCGCACCGCTGAAGCTTTGGTAAGCTCCGTGGCTGCGCCCTGTGCTCAGCCGGCGTTCGGCTTCAGCCCGGCGGCCTCGATGCCGGCGATGGCGCAGATCTCGTCATTGTCCGAGGTGTCGCCGGAGACGCCGACGGCACCGAGCACCTTGGCGCCGTCCATGATCAGGACGCCGCCGGGCACCGGCACCATGCGGCCCTGCGCCAGCGTGTTCACCGCGTCGATGAAATAGGCCTGCTCCTGCGCGCGCTGGAACAGCGCCCGCGAACCCAGGCCGAGTGCCAGCGCGCCATAGGCCTTGCCGTGCGCAACCTCGGCCCGCATCAGGCTGGTGCCATCCTGTGCGGCCGTGACCTTCACCGCGCCGCGGGCGTCCAGAACCGTGATGACGAGCGGCTTCAGCTTTTTCTCGACCGCCTTGGCGAGCGCGGCATCGAGGATCTTGCGGGCGGTGTCGAGCGTAAGGTCGGCCATGGTCAGTGTCCTCTGTGATCGGCAATGAAGTTCTTGGGGGAGGAGGGCGCGCGGTCGAGGCTCATCGCCAGGATCTGCGCCGCATGCACCGCGCCGCGGGCGGCGCCGTCCTGAATCTGGTGACGGCATGAGGTGCCGTCGGCGACAATGAAGGTGGCCGCATCGGCCTTGCGGACGGCCGGCAGCAGTGAAGCCTCGGCCATCGCCATCGATTCCTCGTGAGTATCGGCGCCATAGCCGAACGCGCCGGCCATGCCGCAGCAGGAGGACTCGATAGTCTCGACAGCGAGTTCCGGAATCAGCCGCAGCACCTGCTCGACCGGCTTGAACGCCGCGAATGATTTCTGGTGGCAATGGCCGTGCAGCAGCGCCTTGCCGGACAGGGGCGCGAGCGGAAGCTGCAGCCGGCCGCTCTCCGCCTCGCGCGCCAGAAACTCCTCGAGCAGCAGCGCATGCGCGCTGATCGTCTTCGCAGCGGTGTCGGCGCGGAGCGACAGCAGTTCGTCGCGCAGGGTCAGCAGGCAGCTGGGCTCGAGCCCGATGATCGGCACGCCGCGTGCGGCGAACGGTCCGTAGGTCTCGACCACGCGATTGAGCTCGCTCTCGGCCTGATCGACCAGGCCTGCGGAGAGGAAGGTGCGGCCGCAGCACAGCGGCCGGCCACCATCCCTCGGCTTCGGGATATAGACGCGGTAGCCGCCGGCGAGCAGCACCCGCAAGGCGGCATCGAGGTTCTCGCGCTCATAGATGCGGTTGAAGGTGTCAGCGAACAGCACGAGCTCACGGCCATTCTCCGGGCCCATGGCCTCAACATCGACGCTGAAGGTGTCGCGGCGGAACGCCGGCAGCTTGCGCTTGGCGCTGATGCCGGCAACGCGCTCCATCAGCTTGCGCAGCAGCGCGCTGTGATTGCGCAGGTTCATTAGCGGCGCGAAGGTCGCGGCGAGGTCGGCGTAGCGCGGCAGATATCCCACCAGACGATCACGCAAGGTGAGGCCGCGGCTCTTCGCGCGCGCCGCCAGCACCTCGATCTTCATCTTGGCCATATCGACGCCGGTCGGGCATTCGCGGCGGCAGGCCTTGCAGGAGACGCACAGCTTCAGCGTCTCCATCATCTCGTCCGACGCCAGCGCGTCGGGGCCGAGCTGGCCTGATATCGCGAGCCGCAGCGTGTTGGCGCGGCCGCGGGTGACGTCCTTTTCATTGCGCGTCGCACGATAGGACGGGCACATCACGCCGCCCTCGAGCTTGCGGCAGGCCCCGTTGTTGTTGCACATCTCGACCGCGCCCTGGAAGCCGCCGCCCTTGCCGGGATAGGCCGACCAGTCGAGCACGGTCTTGAGATCGCCGACGTGATAGTCCGGTGGGTAGCGGAACAGCGAGCGATCGTCCATTTTGGGCGGATCGACGATGCGACCCGGATTGAGCACATTGTCCGGATCGAAACGCCTCTTCACCTCGCGGAAGTCGTCGACAATGCGCGAGCCGAACATCTGTTCGTGGAATTCCGAGCGGACGATGCCGTCGCCATGCTCGCCGGAATGCGAGCCCTTGTATTCGCGGACCAGCGCGAAGGCTTCCTCGGCGATCGCGCGCATCGCGCGCACGTCCTTCTCCAGCTTAAGGTTCAGCACCGGCCGCACATGCAGGCAGCCTTCGCTAGCGTGCGCATACATGGTGCCGCGGGTGCCGTGCTTGGCGAAGACGTCGTTGAGCCGCGCGGTGTAGTCGGCGAGATGCGGCAGCGGCACCGCGCAATCCTCGACGAAGGAGACCGGCTTGCCTTCCTGCTTCATCGACATCATGACGTTGAGGCCGGCGGCGCGGAATTCGGCGACGCCGCTCTGCAGCGCAGGATCTGATATCTCGACCACGCCGCCCCATTTGCGCGGCTCGTGATCCCAGGCGAAGCCGAGATCGCCCATCAGCTGGGTGAGCTGCTTCAGCTTGGCGAGGTTCTGGTCCTGGTCTTCTTCGGCGAACTCCACCACCAGGATCGCATCGGGATCGCCGCGCACGGCAGCGCCGATGATCGGCTGGAACATCGCGATCTCGCGTCCCAGCGCGATCATGGTGCGGTCGACCAGCTCGACTGCGATCGGCTTCAGCTTGACCAGGTGCTGGGCGGCATCCATCGCCTCGTAGAAGCTGCCGAAATGACAGACGCCGAGCACCTTGTTGCGGATCAGCGGCCATAGCTTGAGCTCGATCTGGGTGGAGAAGGCGAGCGTGCCCTCCGAGCCGACCAGGAGATGCGCCATGTTGTTGGCGGCGTTGCGCGGGGTCAGCGCATCGAGATTGTAGCCGCCGACCCGGCGCTGCACTTTCGGGAAACGTTCGGCGATCTCGGCCGCCTCGCGCGCGCCGAGTGCCAGCATGTCGCGGAACAGCGCGCGGCCGCTGTCGGGCGCGTTCAGCTCGCCGAGATCGCGCGCGACCTCGCCGAAATGCAGCTGCGTGCCGTCGGCGAGTGCGGCGCCGATCGAAATCGTGTTGTCGCGCATGGTGCCGTAGCGCAAGCTCCGGCCGCCGCAGGAATTGTTGCCAGCCATGCCGCCAATGGTGGCGCGGGAGGCGGTGGAGACGTCGACCGGAAACCACAGCCCATGCGTCTTGAGCTGGCGGTTGAGGTCGTCGAGCACGATGCCGGGCTCGACCACGCAGGTCCGGTTCTCGATGTCCAGCGAGATGATCCGGTTCAGGTGCTTTGAGAAGTCGACGACGATGCCTTCATTGACGGTCTGGCCGCATTGCGAGGTGCCGCCGCCGCGCGGGGTGACGATGCGGCCGTCATCGCGGGCGATCGCAAGCGCTCGCAGCGCCTCGTCGATCGTGCGCGGCACCACCACGCCGGCCGGGATGATCTGGTAGAAGGAGGCATCGGTGGCGTAGCGGCCGCGATTGAACCGGTCGAAGAAGACGTCGCCCGTGATCTCGGCGCTGAGCTTCTGTTCGAGCCGCGAGGCGCCGGCTTGCGCTTGGGACATGGAATTCCTCGGTCGGGGGGCAGGGGTGCCAACCCCAGCCCGACGTCATTCATTTACGGCTAGACCTAAATAGATTTTGCATGCAAGTCTAGCGATACTGCCGGGACAATCAGCCGGCTCTGGCAAGCCGTGTCGATGTCGCGGGGGCGGGCGCAGCGTCGGGTTCGGTGAGGTAGGAGATCGCGGCCGCGCCCTTGTTGCGCAGATGCTGGAACAAGCTGTCGGAGAGCTCGCTGCCGGAGCGGCGACGGAGCGCCTCCAGGATCGCCTCGTGCTCGCGCATTGCCTCGCTCCAGCGCTCCCGCTGATGGGCGAAATTGGCGGAGAAGCGCACCCGCCTGATCCGCCCCGCCAAGCTCTCATAGGTCGTGCGCAGTGCCGCGTTGCCGGCGGCCTCGACGATGGCGTGATGGATGAGCTGGTTCATCCGGAAATAGCCCTGCATCTCGCGGCGCATGTAAAAGCCGTACATATCGTGATGCAATTGCTCGATTTTTTCGATCTCTTCATCCGAAATCCGCTCGCAGGCGAGCCGGCCGGCGAGACCCTCGAGGCCGCCCATCAGGTCGAACAGTTCGCGGATATCGTCCGCACTCAACGGGCGCACCCGGGCACCCCGGTTCGGCAGCAGCTCAAGCAACCCTTCAGCCGCCAGCACTTTTAAGGCTTCACGCAAGGGCGTGCGGGAAACCTTCAGCATTTCACAGAGTTGCCGCTCGGAGATGCGCGCGCCGTCAGGGATATTGCCTTCGACGATGTAGTCGCGCAGCCGCGACAGGATCTCGTCATGCAGCGAGACCTCGTCGCGCCCCGGCGCATCCTTGCCGCTGGTTTCGGTGGGCGCCGCGACCGCCTCATCTGGAATCGTTGAGTTCATCGGGAAACTCTAGCGGTCGTTGCAAGGCACGTCGATGGCGAAATTGAATTCATTATTGCCTTGTCGTTGGCTGAATTGAATGCAATTCTGTCTCGCCAAAACGCTGCCCCAAGGGAGATTTGCCTGTGACCCGCCATCAAGGACGCCATTTTCTGCAGATTCCGGGGCCGAGCCCGGTGCCGGATCGGGTGCTGCGGGCCATGGACATGCCGGTCATCGACCACCGCAGCGCCGAATTCGGCGAGCTCGGCAAGGCGGTGCTTTCGGGCTCGCAGAAGATCTTCAAGACCACCAGCCCAGTCATCATCTACCCGTCCTCGGGTACCGGCGCCTGGGAGGCCGCCATCGTCAACACGCTGTCGCCGGGCGACAAGGTGCTGATGGTCGAGACCGGCCATTTCGCCACGCTGTGGCGGCAGATGGCGGCGAAATGGGGCATCGAGGTCGATTTCGTGCCGGGCGATTGGCGCCGCGGCGTCGATCCGGCTGTCATCGAGGAGAAGCTGACGGCGGACAAGGCGCATCAGCTCAAGGCCGTCATGGTGGTGCACAACGAGACCTCGACCGGCGCCACCAGCCGGATCGGCGAGGTGCGCGCGGCGATCGACCGCGCGGGGCACCCGGCGCTTCTGATGGTCGACACCATCTCCGGCCTCGGCTCGGCCGATTTCCGCTTCGACGAGTGGAGGGTCGACGTCGCCGTCTCCTGCTCGCAGAAGGGCTTCATGCTGCCGCCGGGGCTGGGCTTCAACGCGATCTCCGACAAGGCGCGCGCCGCCGCCAAGACCAACAAGCTGCCGCGCTCGTTCTGGGATTGGGAAGAGATGCTGAAGCCGAACGCGAACGGCTTCTTCCCCTACACGCCGGCGACCAATTTGCTTTACGGCCTGCGTGAAGCAATTGCGATGCTGCTCGAAGAGGGGCTCGATCAGGTCTTCGCGCGCCACCAGCGGCTGGCGGCCGCCACCCGCGCCGCGGTCAATCATTGGGGCCTCGAGGTGCTGTGCCAGGAGCCGAAGGACTTCTCGCCGGTGCTCACCGCGGTGCTGATGCCGCCCGGCTATGACGCCGACCAGTACCGCAAGGTGGTGCTGGAGAACTACAACATGTCGCTCGGGTCCGGCCTGTCGAAGGTCGCCGGCAAGGTGTTCCGCATCGGCCATCTCGGCGAGTGCAACGAGCTCACCCTGATCGGCGCGCTTTCCGGCGTCGAGATGGGGTTCGTGGCCGCGGGAATCCCGCATCGCGCCGGCGGCGTCGATGCCGCGATGAAGGTGCTGGAAGAGCGCCCCGACGGCAATGCGGCCTCCCGCCTCAAAGTGGTCGGGACCTGATCGACATGAAGCGCGGCGTCGTTCAACGGCGCCGCGTTTTTGCTTGCTGAGCCAACGCCTTCAATAACATTCCGACAGTCGGGAGTGAAAATGGGACCGCGCTTCAAGGCCACGCACGTCGTGCTCGCGATGCTCTGCGTGATGTACTTCATCACCTATGTCGACCGGGTCAATATCAGCACGGCGGCGAGCGGGATTCAGAAAGACCTCGGGCTCAGCAACACTCAGCTCGGCTTCGTCTTCTCCGCCTTCGCTTATCCCTATCTGCTCTTCCAGGTGGCCGGCGGCTGGGTCGGCGACACGTTCGGGCCGCGCAAGACGCTGTTCTGGTGCGGCATGATCTGGGCGCTCTCGACCATCGCGACCGGCTTCGTCAACAGCCTGCCGACGCTGTTCCTAGCCCGCTTTGCGCTCGGCTTCGGCGAGGGCGCGACCTTCCCGACCGCAACGCGTGCGATGCAGTACTGGACACCGGAGAGCAGCCGTGGCTTCGCACAGGGCCTGACCCACGCATTCTCACGGCTCGGTAACTCGGTGACGCCGCCGCTGGTGGCGGTGCTGATGGCCTGGCTGACCTGGCGCGGCTCGTTCGTGGTGCTGGGTCTCGTCAGCCTGCTCTGGGGCGTTGCCTGGGTCGCCTACTTCCGCAACGAGCCGAAGGAGCATCGCCACATCACCGCGGCGGAGCTTGCTGCGCTGCCGCCGCGCCCCACTGGCGCGAAGCCGCCGGTGCCGTGGGGAGCACTGCTGCGCCGGATGTGGCCGGTGACCCTGACCTATTTCTGCTACGGCTGGGGTCTCTGGCTTTACCTCAACTGGCTGCCGCTGTTCTTCAAGAACAACTACGGTCTCGATCTGAAGAATTCGGCCCTGTTCGCCTCCGGCGTCTTCTTCGCCGGCGTGGTCGGCGACAGCGTCGGCGGCATCGCCTCGGACGCGCTGCTGAGGCGCACCGGCAGCGTGCGCTTGGCGCGGCTCGGCGTAACGGTAGCGGGCTTTGTCGGCGCGCTGGCCTCGCTGCTTCCGATTCTGTTCGTGCACGACATGACCATCGTCGCGCTGTGCTTGTCGGCCGGCTTCTTCTTCGCCGAGCTCGTAATCGGCCCGATGTGGTCGGTGCCGATGGACATTGCCCCGCGATATTCGGGCACGGCGTCGGGGATCATGAACATGGGCTCGGCGGGCGCAGCGATCGCTTCCCCGCTAGTCGCAGGCGTGGTGATCGACGCCACCGGCAATTGGTATCTGCCGTTCATCATGCTGATGGTCGTGCTCTTGATCGGTGCGGTCTCGGCGTTCTGGATGCGGCCCGAGCTGCCCTTCACCGATACTGTCGAGGCTTTGCCGTCGGGCAAGATCGTGGCTGCCGAATGATGGCGGCCTGAGCCGGCCAGCTTCCCGGTCTGGTGGATTGATGTTGTCCCGTAAGTTGTCCAAGGCGGGAGATTGGTGCTATGCGAGCCGCCAAACCAATCCGAAGACCGGGAAGGACGCCTATGACTTTGCATACGGGACGGCATTTTCTCCAGATTCCAGGGCCGACCAACGTGCCGGACCGGGTGCTGCGGGCCATGGACATGCCGTCTCTGGACCATCGCGGCCCCGAATTCGCCGAGCTCGGCTTTGCCGTGCTGGAGGGGATGCAGCGGATGTTCCGCACCCGCCAGCCTGTGATCATCTACCCGTCGTCCGGAACCGGCGCCTGGGAAGCGGCGATCGTCAACACGCTGCAGCCTGGCGACAAGGTGCTGATGGCCGAGACCGGTCAGTTTGCCGTGCTCTGGCGCGGCATCGCCGAGAAGTTCAAGCTCGACGTCGATTTCGTCCCCGGCGACTGGCGCCACGGCGCCGACATCGCGGCGATCGAGCAGCGGCTCGCCGCCGACAAGGCGCACGCCATCAAGGCGGTCTGCGTCGTGCATAACGAGACCTCGACCGGCTGCCTCACGCCGCCGCTCGAGGTGCGCAAGGCGCTCGACCGCACGGCGCATCCGGCGCTGCTGATGGTCGACACCATCTCCGGCCTTGGCTCGATGGAATATGAGCACGACGCCTGGGGCATCGATATCTCGGTCGCCGGCTCGCAAAAGGGCCTGATGCTGCCGCCCGGCCTCGGCTTCAACGCGGTGTCGGAGAAGGCGCTCGCGGCTGCCAAAGCCAATCCCGGCCTGCGCTCCTATTGGGAGTGGCAGGAGATGCTCGCGTTCAACAAGCTCGGCACGTTCCCCTATACGCCCGCGATCAATCTCCTCTTCGGCCTGCGTGAGGCCTTGAAGATGCTGGAGGAGGAGGGCCATGAAAACGTGTTCGCCCGCCATCGCCGTCACAGCGCCGCCACCCGTGCCGCGATGAAGGTCTGGGGCCTGGACACGCAGTGTCAGGATCCGCAGGCGCACTCGCCGGCGTTGACCGGCGCTGTCATGCCCGAGGGCCATGATGCCGACGCCTTCCGCAAGGTGGTGCTGGAGAATTTCGACATGTCGCTCGGCACCGGCCTGAACAAGATCAAGGGCAAGGTCTTCCGCATCGGCCATATCGGCCATTTCAACGACCTGATGCTGATGGGCACCCTGTCCGGCGTCGAGATGGGGCTGGAGCTCGCCGGAGTGCCGCACCGCAGCGGCGGCGTGCTGGCAGCAATGGATGTCCTGAAGAAGCGCGAGGCTGCGGCGATGCCGAACGTCGCCTGAGATGCATCGCTGATATCAGAACAAGTGCGTGGAACGCGATGGCGATTGGTTCTAAGCCTGTCATCGCGTCCACGTACAAATGCAGCAGGAAGTTGACATGAATGCTCCCGTGACCGGCACCGAGGACTTGATCTACACGATCGAGGACGGCATCGCGAAGATCGTCTTCAACCGTCCGCAGGCGCGCAACGCCATGACGTTCGCGATGTACGACCAGATGGCCTCGATCTGCGAGAGCATCAATGGCGACCGGTCGGTCAAGGCGCTGATCATCACCGGCGCGGGCGACAAGGCGTTCGCCTCCGGCACCGACATCTCCCAGTTTCGCGCCTTCAAGACCGCGCAGGATGCGCTCGACTATGAGGCGCGGATCGATCGCGTGCTCGGCACGCTCGAACAGTGCCGCGTGCCGGTCATCGCCGCGATCGCGGGTGCCTGCACCGGCGGCGGTGCGGGCATCGCCGCCTGCTGCGACATCCGCATCGGCACCGCATCGACGCGGATCGGCTTTCCGATCGCGCGCACGCTCGGCAACTGCTTGTCGATGTCGAATATCTCCCGCGTGGTGTCGCTGCTCGGGCCGGCCCGCACCAAGGATATGATCTTCAAGGCGCGCCTGGTGGAAGCGGAGGAGGCGCTCGCCATCGGCTTGCTCAGCGAGATCGTGCCTGACGTCGATACGCTGCAGGCGCGCGCGCTGGAGACCGCAAAGCTTCTCGCGTCCCATGCGCCGATCACGCTCGAGGTGACCAAGGAGGCCGTGCGTCGCATCCGTCGCACGCTGTCGCGCGAGGAAGGCGAGGACCTGATCCTGCGCGCCTATATGAGCGAGGATTTCCGCGAAGGTATGGATGCGTTCCTCAACAAGCGTACGCCGAACTGGCAAGGGAAGTAACAGACAAATCGACGCGCTCCTCTAAAAACGCGCGTTGATGACGCTTTGCAACCTCGTGCGAAATCGCGGGGTAGCTAATCACAAGCCAGCCTTGAACTGGCCGGAATAAGTCAGCAGTATCGGGGTGGGATACAAGCAGGCGGTAGAGGGGAGAGTTACGTGCGTAACATCATCAAGGTGACGGCTGCGCTCGCAGCGATGCTTTGCAGCGCACCGGCGCTGGCCGGCTGGGAGCCGAGCAAGCCGGTCGAGATCGTCGTTGCCGCCGGTGCCGGCGGTGCGTCCGACCAGATGGCGCGGATGATGCAAGCCGCGATCCAGAAGAACAATCTGATGAAAGCACCTGTCGTGGTGTCGCTGAAGGGCGGCGCCTCCGGTGCTGAAGCGCTCATGTACATGAAATCCAGCGAGGGCGACCCGAACAAGGTGCTGATCGCCTATTCGCTGATCTACATGCTGCCGCTGTCGGCCAAGCTGCCGTTCGACTGGCACGAGCTGACTCCGGTCTCGATCATCGCGCTCGACCAGTTCGTGCTGTGGGACAATGCGGCAGGACCGAAGACGGTGAAGGAGTTCATCGCGGCGGCAAAGGCATCGAGCACGCCGTTCAAGATGGGCGGCACCGGCTCCAAGCGCGAGGACCATGTGCTCACTGTCTTCGTCGAGAAGAAGACCGGCGCGAAATTCTCCTATCTGCCCTACAAGTCCGGCGGCGAGGCCGCGACCCAGCTGGTCGGCAACCACACCGAATCCAACGTCAACAATCCATCCGAGAATCTCGAGGTCTGGCGCGCCGGCCAGGTGCGCCCGCTCTGCGTGTTCGACAAGGAGCGCATCTCCTACACCACAAAGGTCACCGAGACGCAGTCCTGGCACGACATCCCGACCTGCAAGGAGCAGGGGCTCGACGTGCAATATCTGATGCTGCGTGCGATGTTCCTGCCCGGCAAGGTCACAGCCGAGCAGCAGGCCTATTACGTCGACCTGTTCCAGAAGGTGATCCAGACGCCGGAATACAAGGACTACATGGAAAAGCAGGCGCTCAAGCCGATCTTCCTCACCGGCAAGGACATGCTGCAGTTCCTGGAAGATGACGATGCGCTCAACAAGCAGCTGATGACGGAAGCGGGCTTTGTGGCGAACTGACATGGCTCAGGGAAAGCTGTCATGCCCCGCGCAGGCGGGGCATCCAGTACTGCGACGAAGGTCAACGCCTTCACTGCCGCGGACGATGACTCTGGTTTGAAGCGATAGATGTCCAACACCGATATCGAAATCGTCGTCGACGATCCGACCGCGCCGGAGGAGAACTCGCCTGCGGTGACCACGAACCGCTCGGTCGATGTCGTGGTCTCGTTCGGCCTGCTCGCGCTGGCCCTCGTGCTCGGCTACGACAATTGGCGCGCCGGCGCGTCCTGGGATTCGACCGGGCCGCAGCCCGGCTACTTCCCATTCTATCTCTCGGTGATCCTGGGGCTCGCCAGCCTCTATGGCATCGGCGCGGCCTTGCTGTCGCGCAAGGAGGCAGGAGAGACCTTCGTCACCCGCGCGCAGCTGCGACGTGTGATGGCGGTGTTCGTGCCGACGCTGCTGTTCTGCATCGCCACGCAATTCCTCGGACTCTACGTCGCGAGCTTCCTCCTCATCGCAGGCTTCATGCGATGGGTCGGCAAGATCGCGCTGTGGAAGTCGCTGCTGACCGCGTTCCTGTTCAGCGCGCTGATGTTCGTGACCTTCGATATCGTGTTCGACGTGATCATGCCGAAGGGACCGCTGGAAGCGGCATTCGGGTATTGACGTTGTGAGATGTATCCATCCGTCATGGCGAGGAGCGAAGCGACCGAAGCAATCCAGACTTCTTGCTTGGCTCTGGATTGCTTCCGCCTACGCCTGTTGGGCTTCGGCGGACAAGTCGCTGTCGCTCGCAATGACGGAGCAAGCGGAATGACGTAATGGAAGCCTTTGGCCTTTTGCTGCACGGGTTCGTCGTCCTCCTGACCTGGAAGACGCTGCTCTTGATGATGGTCGGGCTCGTGCTCGGCATCTTTGTCGGCGTGCTGCCTGGGCTCGGCGGCCCGAACGGCGTTGCGATCCTGCTGCCGCTGACCTTCACGATGGACCCGACGTCGGCCATCGTGATGCTGTCCTGCATCTATTGGGGCGCGCTGTTCGGCGGCGCCATCACCTCGATCCTGTTCAACATCCCCGGCGAGGCCTGGTCGGTCGCCACCACCTTCGACGGCTATCCGATGGCGCAGCAGGGCAGGGCCGCGGAGGCGCTCACAGCCGCCTTTACCTCGTCTTTCATCGGCTCGCTGGTTGCGGTGCTGCTGATCACCTTCCTGGCGCCGATGATCTCCTCCTTTGCGCTCAAGTTCGGTCCGCCGGAATTCTTCGCGGTCTATCTGCTCACCTTCTGCTCCTTCGTCGGCCTCGGGCGCGAGGACAAGCACAAGACGGTGATCTCGATGGCGCTGGGGCTTCTGCTCTCCGCGATTGGCATGGACACGGTGTCTGGCCAGTTGCGCATGACGTTCGGCTCCGCCGATTTGTTGCGGGGCATCAATTTCCTGGTCGCCGTGATCGGCCTGTTCGGCATCAGCGAGATCCTGCTGACGATGGAGGAGCGGCTGGCGCTGAAAGGCCACGCCGCCTCGATTTCGCTGCGCACCGTGTTATCGGTGTGGAAGGACCTGCCGAAATACTGGATGACGTTGGTGCGCTCCTCGGTGATCGGCTGTTGGCTCGGCATCACGCCGGGTGGCGCGATCGCCGCCTCCTTCATGGGCTACAATCTCGCCAAGCGCTTCGCCAAGGATCAGGAGAGCTTTGGCAAGGGCCGCATCGAGGGCGTGTTCGCGCCCGAGACCGCAGCGCATGCCTCCGGCACCTCGGCGCTGCTGCCGATGCTGGCGCTCGGCATTCCTGGCTCCGGCACGGCCGCGATCCTGCTCGGCGGGCTGATGGTGTGGGGCCTCAATCCGGGGCCGCTGCTGTTCGTCGAGCACAAGGATTTCGTCTGGGGCCTGATCGCCTCGATGTATCTCGGTAACGTCGTCGGCCTGGTGCTGGTGCTGACGACCGTGCCGATCTTCGCCTCCATCCTGCGCGTGCCGTTCGCGGCGGTCGCGCCGATGATCGTGGTGTCCTGTGCGATCGGCGCCTATGCCATCCAGAACGCGATGTTCGATATCTGGTTGATGCTCGGCTTCGGCGTGGTCGGCTATATCTTCAAGAAGATCAGGATTCCCCTTGCTCCTTTTACCCTCGCATTGGTGCTCGGCAGCCGTGCCGAGGACGCATTCCGCCAGTCGATGATCATCTCGTCGGGCGATGTGAAGGTGTTCTGGTCGAACGGCCTGGTCGGCACCATTACCACGCTCGCGATCGTGCTCCTGTTCTGGCCGCTGATCGACCGGGTGATCGGAAGCCTGGGCCGGCTGCGCACGCCCGCGGCCAAAGCGCAGGCGTGAGGCGCCGATCAAACGGACGGAAAAAGTGCGTACGATGCTCTGCATCGCATCGTGCCCAGTGCCCAGCATTTGAAATCATCGCGGCCGCGCGCTGAGCGCGCCTGCTGATCGCTTGGCAGAAATTTTGAGTTAGTGGATGGTGCGCGATGCCGGAAGGTCGGCAAGGCCGAGCCGATCGCTGCGATCATCATCCGCTTCGATCAGGTCGTGCGCAATCGCGATGGCCGCCGTATTGGCCTGACGGGCGATCTCCATCGCAGCAAGGAAGGCTTTCAATTCGATTGCGCTCATAAGACCGGTTCCGAAGTCCGCGCAAGCCGCCGTCTTGCGTGTGATCAGCATCTGCTGACGAGGCGACCATAGCCTCGTCCTCTGACGGCCTCAATCCGGCCAACACTGAAGTTTCGGCAGGGTGGCGTTCGGGCCACAGAGACGCATTGCCGCAGCCCGCACTCCTGTTCGGCTGTTGCGCGCGGCTCACACCACCCGGTGCAGCCTGAGATCCGCGATCTCGCCGTCGGTGAAGCCGAATTCGGAAAGGATCTCCTCGGTTTGCTCGCCGAATTCCGGCGGGCGCGCGGCCATCCTGCTCGGCGTGCGCGACAGCGTGAAGGGCTGGTTCACCAGCGTGATGTCGCGGCCCTCGTCGTTCGGTACCTTCTGCGCCATGCCGAGATGCTTGACTTGCGGGTCCTCGAACATCTGGTCGATGGAATAGATCGGCCCACAGGGCACCCCGGCGGCGTTGAGCTCGCTCACCCAATGCTCGGTTGGCTTCTTCACCGTGTGTTCGTTGATTTCAGCGTTCAGCGCATCGCGGTTCTTCGAGCGCGCCGGCGCGGTGGCGTAGTCGGGATCTGCAATCCATTCCGTCGCGCCGAGCACCTGACAGAAGCGTTCCCAGATGCGGCCGCCGGTGGTGGCGATATTGATGTAGCCGTCGGATGTCTTGAACACGCCGGTCGGAATGCTGGTCGGGTGGTTGTTGCCGGCCTGCTTGGCGACGTCCTTTTCCATCAGCCAGCGCGCGGCCTGGAAATCCAGCATGAAGATCTGCGCCTGCAACAGCGAGGTCTGCACCCACTGGCCTTCGCCGGACACCTCGCGCTCGAGCAGCGCGGTCAGGATGCCCATCGCGCAGGAGAGCCCGGCGGTGAGGTCGGCGACGGGAATGCCGACCCGCATCGGGCCTTCACCTGGCGCGCCGGTGATCGACATCAGCCCGCCCATGCCTTGCGCGATCTGATCGAAGCCGGGCCGCTTGTGGTAGGGGCCGTCCTGGCCGAAGCCGGAGATGCTGCCATAGACGATGCGCGGATTGACCTTGCGCACCGCCTCGTAGTCGATGCCGAGCTTGGTCTTGACGTCGGGGCGGTAGTTCTCGATCACGACGTCGGCCTTGGCCGCGAGCCGCATGAAGGTCGCAACGCCCATCGGATGCTTCAGGTTCAAGCTCATCGCCCGCTTGTTGCGATGCAAGTTCTGGAAGTCGGCCCCGTGGCGCGGACCGCCCATCCCTTCGCCGCCGTCTTCCGTCAGCGCGTCGATCTTGATGACATTGGCGCCCCAATCGGCGAACTGCCGCGCACAGGTCGGCCCGGCGCGCACCCTTGTGAGATCGAGCACGGTGAAGCGAGACAGGGCCTGCGAGGCGCGCGGAAAAGCCATGCGAGAGAACTCCGGAGCGTGACACGCCTGTATACGTGACACGCCTGTATAGGAGAGCGCGCGATGCCGGACAATTGCGCGGGCCGCCGCGACGGGGGCATAGCCCATGACGCCGATGCAGGGCTGCCAGCGCGCGTCTATTCGGCGGCCTCCGCCGTCTGGTTGCGGGCGGCCTTGATATCCCGGACCGGCGGCCGGCCGAAGAGCTTGCCATAGTCGCGGGTGAATTGCGGCACGCTTGCATAGCCGACCGCGAAGGCCGCGCTGCCCGCGCTGATGCCTTCCGACAGCATCAGGCGTCGCGCCTCGATCAGCCGCAACTGCTTCTGGAATTGCAGCGGCGAGAGCGAGGTCAGCTTACGGAAATGCTGATGGAACGAGGATGGACTCATGCCGGCGAGCCCGGCGAGGTGTTCGATAGAAACGGTTTGCGCGAATTCGGCGCGCAGCACCGCGACCGCGCGCGCGATCCGTTGCGCGTGGCTGTCGGGGCCGCCGATCCGGCGAATGGTGCTGCCATGCCGCCCGGCCAGCAGCCAATAATGCAGCTCGCGCATCAATTGCGCCCGCAGCACCGGCACCGAGGCTGGACGATCGAGCAAGCGCATCAGCCGCAGTGCCGCATCGGCGGTCTCGCCATCGGTCGGCTCGACCCGTACGGCCGAATGGTCGGTCCCCGAGATGACTCCCATTTGCGCCGACAGGTCTGCAAGCACGGCAAGATCGAGCTCTATCACCAGCGACAGATAAGGCCGGCCAAGGCTGGCGCGGGTGATCTGGCTGAGCGTCGGCACGTTGGCCGTGATCAGCAGCGAATCGCCTGCAGAGAATGAAAAAGCCTGCGTACCCATGGTGACATGCTTGCTTCCCTGCAGCACGAGGCAGGCGAGCGGCCGCTGGATGTCGTAGACCAGCTCGCTCGGTTTGATGGCGCGTACCAGCGTCAACCCGGGGATCGGTGGCCGCGCGATGCCATTGGCATCAGCGTGGGCCATGGCATAGCGGCTGACGGCGGCGAGCAGGTTGGTCATGGCGCGAACCTAACGCGCCGCCGCTCCGCGCGCACGTTGTTTTGGAGGATCAGGCAAAAGACGGCGAGGTTCCGGCAACAGGCGAGGGCTCGCCCGATCGATATCAGGCGGGTCATCAAGGAGCTGACCATGACCAAGATTGCACTCGTCACAGGCGCCAGCCGCGGCCTCGGCCGCAACACCGCCCTCAACATCGCCCGGCACGGCGGTGACGTCATCCTGACCTACCAGAGCCGTATCGATGACGCGCAGACTGTGGTGCGCGAGATCGAAGCCATGGGTCGCAAGTCGCTCGCGTTTCAGCTCGACAGCGGCAATGTCGCGGTGTTTCCCAGCTTTGCCGAGCGCCTGCGCCGCGCCTTGCGCGAGACCTGGCAGCGCGAGAGCTTCGACCATCTGGTCAACAATGCCGGTCACGGCGACCATGCGTTGATCGGCCAGACCACGGAGGCGCAATTCGACCGGCTGGTCAACGTCCACTTCAAGGGCGTGTATTTCCTGACCCAGACGCTGCTGCCCTTGATTGCGAATGGCGGCCGTATCGTCAACCTGTCGTCCGGCCTGACCCGCACCTCGCTGCCCGGCTACGCAGCCTATGCGGCGGTCAAGGGCGCGGTGGAGGTGCTGACCCGCTACATGGCCAAGGAACTCGGCAGCCGGGGCATCGCCGTCAACACGGTGGCGCCGGGCGCCATCGAAACCGATTTCGGCGGCGGCGCGGTGCGCGACAATCCGGAGATCAACAAGCTCTTCGCCGACATGACCGCGCTTGGCCGCGCCGGCGTGCCCGACGACATCGGTCCTGTCATCGCGTCCCTGTTGTCCGAGGACAATCGCTGGGTCAACGCACAGCGCATCGAGGTGTCCGGCGGACAGGGAATTTGATCGGGCATTTGAGCCGTCGGGATGGGACTCGGGATTGCGCCGCCGGCGTTGAGATGCGCGGAGCCGTCACGGCTCTGGATGGGCGAGACTTGGAAATGACGGAAACGACAACGCGCCCGGCCGCGATCGACCGGCTTTACGTTCTGAATGCGGGGATTGCGGTCGCACCGGACCGGTCGGTCTACTCGCCGGGACGATGGCAGGGCGAGCCGGTTACGCTGACCTGCAATGCCTATCTGATCCGGCGGGCCGGCGAGTGGATCCTGTGGGATACCGGCATCGATGATGCGGTCGCAGCCGAATCCGGCGGCCGCGTCATCGCCCACAATATCCGCGGCATCGTTGTCAGGACCATCGCGTGCCAGCTCGCGGACATCGGCATCGCACCCGCGGATGTGAGCCGCGTGATCCTGTCGCACGCGCATTTCGATCACGTCGGCAACGCGAAGCTATTCAGGCATGCGACCTGGCATATCCAGCGCCGCGAGTATGATGCGATGTTCGGCCCGGATTATCAGCAATATGGCTATGCTCCGGAGCTTTATGCGGATCTGAAGCAGGCGCGGGTCGAACTGATGGATGGCGACTGCGATCCGTTTGGCGATGGCGCGATCAAGGTGATTTCTACGCCGGGGCATACGCTCGGCCACTGCTCGCTGCTGGTGCGGCTGGCGAAGACCGGGCCGGTCCTGCTCTCGGGCGATGTCGCCCATGACAGCTACAACATGGAGCACCGCTGCGTGCCGACCATGAACGCGGATGCCGAGGCGACGCGGCAATCAATGGCGCGGGTCGATGCTCTCGTTCGCGAGGAGAGGGCCCAGCTCTGGCTCAACCACGACACGGTGCAGACCGCGACCATCCCGCATGCACCGGCTTATTTTGATTAGAAGCGCGAGCATAAGCCACTAAGAGACCGTCATTGCGAGGAGAAGGCGACGAAGCAATCCAGTCTGTTAGGATGCCAACAGTCTGGATTGCGTCGCTTCGCTCGCAATGACGGAGATCGTCGTTTGGTCAGTTCGCGCTGGTGCGCGGCAGCTTGTTCTCCAGCGCGGCCGCCATCGCCGAGATCAGCGGCTTCATGAAGAACGCGTCGCCCTGCGGCGTGATGTCGGGCTTCAGTCCGTGCGCCGCCAGCTCCTCCGTCACGACGGGACCGATCGAGGCGATCGGCGTCTGCCTCAAGCCTTCGATCAGCCGATCCTCAACGCCATGCGCCCTCGCAACGTCGAACAGCCGGCGCGGCTGGCCGGATGAGGTCAGCGCGATCGCATCGACACGGCCGGCGGCCATCTCGTCCAGCGCGGTGAGGATGTTGGTGTCGGCGGCCTTGGCGTCGTAGACGTAAGGCAGCACAGTATCGACCTCGGCGCCCTGCGCTGATATCGCGCCGATCAGCGCCGCATGATCCTTGTCCGGATAGAGCTGCAGGCCGACCCGATGGCCCTTCAGGTCAAGCCGCGACAGCATCTCGGCGACGCCCTCCGAGGTCGGCTTCTCGGTCGTGACCTGCGGCTCCAGGGCGATCTCGCGCAAGGCGCGCCCCGGCTTCGGGCCGCGGGCGAACTTGCGCGCCTTGCCGAGCGCTGTGATGAAATCCTGCTCCACACCCATGCGCCGGACCACCTTCATCAGCCGGCGCAGCCCTTCGCCCGTCAGCAGCACGAGATCGTCGAGCGGTGTCTCGATGCAGCGCCTGATCCAGGCCTCGATCGGAGCAGGGTCAGGCGCATCGTTGATCGCGACCATCGGACATTGCAGCACGCTCGCGCCCTGCTCGGCGAGCAGCCGCGAAAACTGCGCTTCCTCGCGGGTTTCCAGGATCAGGATACGGTAGCCGGTGAGCCTGTCAGCCATGATGGTGCCTTAACGGATTGATGGTGGTGTTCATCCTGACTCTGGTTCGGCAGTTGGCGCAAGGCAGCGGTCGGTGATAGAGCAGGGCGCAAAACCGCGTCTCTGCCCAATCCCCCATCAGGCGACCCCAATTCCGCACCTCATGTCCGATCATCAATATGTCCTGACCTTGTCCTGCCCGGATCGCCCGGGCATCGTCTCGGCCGTCTCCACCTTCCTGGCTCATAACGGCCAGAACATCCTCGACGCGCAGCAGTTCGGCGACACCGAGACCGGTCATTTCTTCATGCGGGTGGTGTTCACCGCCGCCGATCTCGCGGTCAATCTGCCGGCGCTGCAGACCGGCTTTGCCGCGATCGCCGAGCGCTTTTCCATGGATTGGCAGATGCGCGACCGGGCCGCGAAGCGGCGGGCGATGCTTTTGGTCTCGAAGTTCGATCACTGCCTGGTCGACATCCTCTATCGCTGGCGCACCGGCGATCTTGCGATGGTTCCGACCGCGATCGTCTCCAATCACCCGCGCGAGACCTATGCCGGGCTCGATTTCGGTGACATCCCGTTCCACCACATGCCGGTCACCCGTGAGACCAAGCGCCAGCAGGAGAGCGCGATCCTGAAGCTGGTCGACGAGACCAAGACCGACCTCGTCGTGCTCGCCCGTTACATGCAGATCCTGTCTGACGAGATGTCGGCCTCTCTCTCGGGCCGCTGCATCAATATCCATCATTCGTTCCTGCCGGGCTTCAAGGGCGCCAAGCCCTATCACCAGGCGCATGAGCGCGGCGTGAAGCTGATCGGTGCCACCGCGCATTACGTCACCAGCGATCTCGATGAGGGACCGATCATCGACCAGGACGTCGAGCGCATCAGCCATCGCGACACGCCGGAGGATCTGGTGCGCAAGGGCCGCGACATCGAGCGCCGCGTGCTAGCGCGCGCCATCCGCTATCACCTCGAGGATCGCGTCATCCTCAACGGCCGCAAGACCGTGGTGTTCGTGGACTAACCGAAGAACGGGCGGAATCCCCGCGCGATCCAGCCGAAATCGTTCACCGCCGGCGTCGCGTCGAACGCCATGTCCTGCATCATGCGCAAACCCATCGCGACGTTCGCGCCGGGAAACAGCGGCTGGATCAATGGAAATGCTGCCCGCCACAGGGCGGCGGGCACCGGCACGGTCCGGCGCGGCTTTCCGAGCGCGTCGAAGATCCGCCCGATCATTTCGCGATAGGGAAGCGTCTCGCCGCCCGTCACTGAGTAGACTTTATTGCACGCTGCAGGGTGAGCGGCAGCTTCGATCATGCCGCGAGCAAGATCCTCGGCATGCAGCGGTTGCCGCAATCCCATGCCGCCGCCCACCAGCGGCATCACGCCGATGCGGCGGATCAAGCGTGCCAGCGGCGTGATGTTGCGGTCGCGCCCTTCGCTGTAGATCAGGGTCGGTCGAAGGATGGTCCAGCCGACGCCATTGCGGGTGCAGACCGCAATGATCTGGCGCTCGGCTTCGACGAGTGAGCGCACGCCGCTCCGCTCACTTTCGATTTCGCTGTCCAGCTTGGTCAGGATGCTCGTCGAGCTCAGCACGACAAGGCGCTGCAAGTCGGGACGGATGAAATGTGTCAGGGCCGGTGCCAGCAATGTCGCATGCGCCGTGCAATACAAAATGGTGTTCGGCGCAAGCGTGAACGGTGCCGGACGTTGCAGGTCGTAGGGCTGGTAGACGATATCAGCTCTGGCTGGAGCCGAGCGCATCAGCGTCAGCGGACGTTCGCCGCGGCCGACCAGTTGATCGAGCAGATAACGGCCGACGAGGCCGGTTCCGCCGATCACGGCGCTGCTCTGGCCTTCGCTTGGATGATCGCTCCCCATTCGCCTTGCCGTGCTTGATCCGGCGACTGCGCCCAGCGGTGTCAAGCAGATAGGTGCGAAGATGTTCCTGCACACCATGCTGCAGCCGTCCCGCCTGGATCGCCTGCGAGGCGGCCCGGCCGGCTCAACGCGCCGGCGCCGGCTGCGCCGTCTCCGACCCGACCGGCGGCAGTTTCTCGCGCTCGGCTGCCGGCATCTGGCGGCGGCGCTCGCGCTCCTTCATGAACGCATCATATTGCGGTGTCCCCGGCCGCGGCGGCGCGTCCGCCGGCAACCCGCCGGCCCATTGCGGGATCAGGTCGCCCATATTGGGTCCCGTCGACGCGCAGCCGGACAGGCACGAGGCCATGGCCATCGCGATCAGCGGGATCAGAACAAGGCGAGACTTGGTAGGCATGGTTCAGAGAAGCCGGAATGCGCAGCAACTTGCGGGTGCAGTCGTCGTTCTTGCCTTCAATTGGTAAATTCCGTCTATTTGATGTTCGGTATCAAAATACCGCATCCGCCTTGGCTTCGCGTCCCCGTTACGACTAAAGATGAGCCCACCGGCCGTTGATCCAGAAATTCCGGAGTTGCATGGCTGGCACACGGAATCTATTCCGAATTGCTATAGCTGTTAGAGCGGCCGGCAGATGTTCGGATGCCGTAAATCGCTCTACGGTCGCCAAAAAATATGGATGATCAGATCATAAGCGCCGCCTTCGAGGCGGCGCAAATGGGAGGATGGCGCGTGTACAATCGAATTGCGGGTTTCATGGTGCTCGGTGCGGTCGCTGCCGGGCTCGCCTCTTGTCCGGCTTACGCCGATGACACGTTCAAGATCGGGCTGGTCGTGCCGATGACCGGCGGTCAGGCGTCGACCGGCAAGCAGATCGACAATGCGATCAAGCTGTACATGCAGCAACATGGCGACACGGTTGCCGGCAAGAAGATCGAGATCATCCTCAAGGACGACGCGGCGCTGCCCGACAACACCAAGCGGCTGACGCAGGAGCTGATCGTCAACGACAAGGTCAATGTGATCGCGGGATTCGGCGTGACGCCGGCGGCCTTTGCCGCAGCGCCCCTGGCGACGCAGGGCAAGATCCCGGAGGTCGTGATGGCTGCCGGCACCTCGATCATCACCGAGAAGTCGCCCTATATCGTGCGCACCAGCTTCACGCTCGCGCAGTCCTCGACCATCATCGGCGACTGGGCGGTGAAGAACGGCATTAAGAAGGTCGCGACCCTGACCTCCGACTATGCCCCGGGCAATGACGCGCTCAACTTCTTCAAGGAGCATTTCACCGCCGGCGGCGGCCAGATCGTCGAGGAGGTCAAGGTGCCGCTCGCCAATCCGGACTTCGCGCCGTTCCTGCAGCGCATGAAGGACGCCAAGCCGGACGCGGTGTTCGTGTTCGTGCCGGCCGGGCAGGGCGGCAATTTCATGAAGCAATATGCCGAGCGCGGGCTGGACAAGGCCGGCATCAAGGTGATCGGACCGGGCGATGTCACCGACGATGACCTCCTGGCCGACATGGGCGATGCGGTGGTCGGCGCGGTGACTGCGCACATCTATTCCGCCGCGCACCCGTCCGAGGTCAACAAGGAGTTCGTCGCGGCCTACAAGAAGGCCTATGGCAGCCGCCCGGGCTTCATGGCAGTCGGCGGCTATGACGGCATTCACCTGATCTACGAGGCGCTGAAGAAGGACGGCGGCAAGACCGACGGCGACTCGCTGCTGGCGGCGATGAAGGGAATGGCCTGGGAAAGTCCGCGCGGCCCGATCTCGATCGATCCTGACACCCGCGACATCGTCCAGAACGTCTACATCCGGAAGGTGGAGAAGAAGGACGGCGAGCTCTACAACGTCGAGTTCGAGACCTTCAACGCCGTCAAGGATCCGGGCAAGACCAAGAAGTGACATTGCGAAGCGATGTCATCCCGGAGCGCACGGACGGTGCGCTCCCTCCCCCGCTTGCGGGGGAGGGCTGGGGTGGGGGCGCCACGCGGTACGCTGCCCGTGTGGAGAGACTTCCCCCACCCGCATCGCATCTCTGATGCGATACGACCTCCCCCGCAGGCGGGGGAGGCTGGATCGAGCAAGCGTCGTATGCGTGCCCTTCAGAGGAAGGGATGAGACCGGGGACTGAACTTAGACCCACATGACCGCCATCCTCACCAACCTGTTCGACGGCGTCGCTTACGGCATGCTGCTGTTCGTGCTGGCCTGCGGGCTCGCCGTGACGCTCGGCCTGATGAATTTCGTCAACCTGGCGCACGGCGCCTTCGCCATGGCCGGCGGCTATGTCTGTGCGGTGCTGGTGAACCAGTCGGGATGGCCGTTCTTCGCCGCGCTGCCGCTCGCCTTCGTCGCCAGCGCGGCTATAGGCGCGGCGCTGGAGCGTACGCTCTATCGGCATCTCTATGCCCGCAGCCATCTCGACCAGGTGCTGTTCTCGATCGGCCTTGTCTTCATGTCGGTGGCGGCGGTCGATTACATCATGGGATCGTCGCGCATCTTCATCAACCTGCCGGACGCGCTGCAGGGCCAGTTCGATGTGTTCGGCGTCGGCATCGGCCGTTACCGGCTCATGATCGTGGTGATCTGCGGTCTGCTCACCGCGTTCTTGCAGCTCGTGCTGGCGAAGACTCGCTTCGGCAGCCGCTTGCGCGCCGCAGTCGACGATCCCCGCGCGGCGAGCGGGCTCGGCATCAACGTGCCGCAGGTGTTCGCCTTCACCTTTGCGTTCGGCTGCGGCCTTGCCGGCCTCGGGGGCGCGCTCAGCGCCGAGATCCTTGGCCTTGATCCGTACTTCCCGCTGAAGTTCATGATCTACTTCCTGATCGTGGTGACGGTCGGTGGCTCCTCCTCGATGACCGGGCCGTTCTTCGCCTCGCTGCTACTCGGCATCGGCGACGTTGCCGGCAAGTACTACGTGCCCAAGATGGGCCCGTTCGTGATCTACACCATGATGATCGTCATCCTAATCTGGCGCCCGAACGGCTTATTCGGCCGCACGGCTGCGCGGTGATATTTCGATGACCGCCCAGTCCGACGTCGCCTATCACGCCCGGCAGCATGGCCGGTGGCACTGGAGCGAGATCGCCTTCTGGGTGATCGTGCTCGCCTGCGGCTTCGTCTTTCCCTCGCGCTACCTGATCATGACCGAGGTGGTGCGCCTGGCACTGTTCGCGCTCTCGCTCGATCTCATCCTTGGCTATGCCGGTATCGTCTCGCTGGGGCATGCGGCGTTCTTCGGCGTCGGCGCCTATTGCGCGGGGCTGCTATCAGTCCACGGCGTGATCAACGAGCCGGTGCTGGCGCTGATCGTGGCGGGACTGGCCGCCATGGTGCTCGGCTTCGCCACCAGCTTCCTGGTGATCCGCGGTGTCGACCTGACGCGGCTGATGGTCACGCTCGGCATCGCACTGCTCTTGGAAGCCCTGGCCGAGCGCTTCTCCAACATCACCGGCGGCACCGACGGTCTGCAGGGCATCGAGATGCAGCCGCTGGTCGGCCTGTTCGAGTTCGACATGTTCGGCAAGACGGGCTTCTTCTATTCGCTCGCCGTGCTGTTCCTGCTGTTCCTGCTTGCACGCCGGATCGTCCATTCGCCGTTCGGCCTGTCGCTGCGCGCGATCAAGAACAATCCGCTGCGCGCGGCCGCGATCGGCATTCCCGTCAACAAGCGGCTGATCGCGATCTACACCATCGCCGCGTTCTACGCCGGCATTGCCGGCGCGCTGTTCACCCAGACCACGCAGCTCGCCTCGCTCGACGTGTTCGCCTTCGAGCGCTCGGCGGATCTGATGCTGATGCTGGTGATCGGCGGCACCGGCTATCTCTATGGCGGCCTTTTGGGCGCCGCCGTGTTCAAGCTGCTGCAGGTCGCGTTCTCGACCATCACGCCGCAATATTGGGGCTTCTGGATCGGGCTCGTGCTGGTCGTCATCGTGATGGTCGGTCGGCACCGCATCCATGCGGCGGCCCTGTTCGTACCGAACCTGATTTTGAAGCAGATCGGCGGCCGCAAGGCCGTAGTGGCCTTGACTGACAATGAGGCGCCATGAGTATCGCGCTTGAAACCAGGAATCTGGAGAAGAATTTCGGCGGCCTGCGTGTCACCCGCGATCTGTCGCTGAAGGTCGCAACCGGCGCGCGCCATGCCCTGATCGGCCCGAACGGCGCCGGCAAGACCACCGTGATCAACCAGCTCACCGGCGTACTGAAGCCAAGCTCGGGGCGTATCCTGCTCGAAGGCCAGGATATCACCGATCTGTCGGTGCATGGCCGTGTGCTGCGCGGCCTGTCGCGCACCTTCCAGATCAACCAGCTCTATCCAGATCTGACGCCGCTCGAGACGATCGGCCTTGCGGTGTCGGAGCGGCTCGGGCGCGGCGGCGACTGGTGGCGGCGGATGGGCACCCGCGACGATGTCAATGCGGAGATTGCCGAGACGCTGGCGCGCTTCCGCCTGCTCGACGTCATGAACGATCTGACCTCGACCTTGCCTTACGGCAAGCAGCGCCTCTTGGAGATCGCGGTTGCGATCGCGGCAAAGCCGCGCGTGCTGCTGCTGGACGAGCCTGCCGCCGGCGTGCCGGAAGGCGAGCGCAAGGACATCCTGGCAGCGGTCGCCTCGCTGCCGCGCGATGTCACGGTGCTGCTGATCGAGCACGACATGGACCTGGTGTTCTCGTTTGCTGACAGAATCTCTGTGCTGGTCTCCGGTGCGCTTCTGGTCGAAGGCGCGCCGGACGAGGTCGCGCGCGATCCGCAGGTCAAGGCGGTGTATCTCGGCGAGGCGGCGTGATGGCGGAACTGCTGACGATCGACGCATTGCGCGCCGGCTACGGCCAGGCCGTGGTGCTGCCCGGCATGTCGCTCAGTCTGCCGGAGGGGCAGGTGCTGGCGCTGCTCGGGCGCAACGGCACCGGCAAGACCACGCTGATCAATTCCATCGTCGGCGTCACCCGCCGCTTCTCGGGCAAGCTCGCGCTGGCGGGGCAGGACATCACCGGCCTGCGGGCCGACCAGCGCGCCCGCGCCGGCATTGGGTGGGTGCCGCAGGAGCGCAACATTTTCCGCTCGCTTACGGTCGAGGAGAACATGACCGCAGTGGCGCAGCCGGGGCCGTGGACGCTGGAAAAGGTCTATGCGATGTTTCCGCGGCTCAAGGAGCGGCGCAACAATTTCGGTAACCAGCTCTCCGGCGGCGAGCAGCAGATGCTGGCGATCGGCCGGGCCTTGACCCTGAATCCGAAAGTGCTGCTGCTGGACGAGCCGACCGAGGGGTTGGCGCCGATCATCGTCGAGGAACTGCTTGCCGCGATCGGCACTATCAGCCGTGCTGGCGGGTTGTGCTCGATCATTGTCGAGCAGCACGCGCAGAAGCTGTTAGGTTTGGCCGACCGCGTCGTGATATTGGAGCGTGGCACGATCGTTCACGATGCGCCGTCCAGCGCGTTGAAGGCCGACCCCGCGCCGCTGGAGCGCCATCTCGGCGTGTCCGGGAGGTCCTGACTATTTCTCTCGTCATTGCGAGCGAAGCGAAGCAATCCAGAATCAGGAAGGAAGTCTGGATTGCTTCGTCGCTCCGCTCCTCGCAATGACGGTTGGAGAGGCAAGGAAATCGCAACCGCTTGGTAGGAGGAGACAGATCCATGCAGAGAACAAGAGCCCCATTCCGTGCCGATGAGGTCGGCAGCCTGCTGCGCCCGCAGAAGATCAAGGACGCTCGCGCCAAGCTCGAAAAGGGCGAGATCTCGGCCGATGAGCTGCGCAAGATCGAAGACATGGAAATCGAGAAGGTCGTGCATCGCCAGGCCTCGACCGGCCTGAAGCTTGCGACCGACGGCGAGTTCCGCCGCTCCTGGTGGCATTTCGACTTTCTCGCCAAGCTGACCGGCTGCGAGCTGTTTCATCCCGACACCGGCATCCAGTTCGCGGGTGTGCAGACCCGGCACGACGCGGTGCGCGTGATCGGCAAGCTCGACTTCCCGGCCGATCATCCGATGCTCGATCACTTCCGCTTCCTGAAGAAGCACGCCGACACGGCGCATGTGACGGCGAAGATGACGATCCCGTCGCCGGCGGTGCTGCACTTTCGCGGTGGCCGGAAGTCGATCTCCAAGGAGGTCTATCCCGATCTCGATGCGTTCTATGAGGATCTCGGCAAGACCTACCGCAAGGCGGTGAAGGCGTTCTACGACGCCGGCTGCCGCTATCTGCAGTTCGACGACACCGTCTGGGCCTATCTGTGCTCGCAGGACGAGCTGCAGAAGGCGCGCGAGCGCGGCGACAATCCCGAGGGCCTGCAGCAGATCTATGCGCGCATCATCAACTACGCCATCGCCGAGCGCCCCGCAGACATGGTGATCACGACCCACGTCTGCCGCGGCAATTTCCGCTCGACCTGGATTTCCTCGGGCGGCTACGAGCCGGTCGCCGAGACGATGCTCGGCGGCACCAATTACGACGGCTACTTCCTCGAATACGACACCGAGCGGGCCGGCGGCTTCGAGCCGCTGCGCTTCCTGCCCAAGGGCAACAAGGTGGTCGTGGTCGGCCTGGTGACGTCCAAGAGCGGCGAACTGGAGAAGAAGGACGACATCAAGCGGCGCATGGAGGAGGCGGCGAAGTTCGCCCCGATCGATCAACTCGCGCTGTCGCCGCAATGCGGCTTCGCCTCCACCGAGGAGGGCAACATCCTGAGCGAAGAGGAGCAGTGGGCCAAGCTGCGCCTCTGCGTCGAACTCGCCGACGAGATCTGGGGCAAGTAGGCCGCTCTCGGTTGGCGACAAATGAGCCGGATCAGGCGCCGCCTGGTCCGGCTTTCTCTTTGCGGCACTGTCCACGCAACGCTAATTGGAGCAGGAAAGGCTCTGGAGCTTGGGTCTGTAAGCCTCGAGTTTGTAAGTCTTGGTTAGTCTGTTCGATCAGCCGCAGGCGAGCGCCGTGCCGTGCTGGATGGCCTCGTTCCACGCGCGATAGCCCTCCGCGTTCAGATGGACGCCATCGATCGTGAACGGGGCCTGCACCTCGGGCCATGGCAGCAGGGTGGCGCCGGTGCGCCGCGCCAGGTCGGGCAGCGCCGCGCGGTAGCTGCCGATCGTGGCCATGGCGGTCTTCGCCATGTCAGGCGTCATCCGCGCGCGCGCCTCCACGGGGGGGATCTCGATGAAATAGATGCGATCGGTCAGTTTCGACAGCTCGCGCAGCAGCGCCTCGTAGCGACCGGCAAACGCGTCCGCGTTGCCGGCCGAGTTGGTTGGCACGTCGTTGATGCCGAGCGAGACGATGATCGCGAACGGCCGGCTCTCGCCCACCGCCGGCTTCAGCCAGCCGGCGAGATCGCTGGCGGTCGAGGCGCCGCTGAGGCCGGCATTGACGAGGGCATGTCCGCAGGCGCTCGGCGGCAGGATCGCCGCCTCGACGATGCTGTCGCCGAGCACGATGATGGGCGCCTCAGTCCGGCTCAAGGTGAGGTAAAGGACCTGCTGGCGCACCATGCGATGTTCACTGCCTGGCGGTGGGGTCCGACGCGCCTGCTGCGCGCGCCCCAGCAGGAAGGCCGCGACCACCATCGCCATCAACGCCACAAGAGCCACACCCCAACGTGTCTGCGTCGCATCTCGCATCATCTGCTACGGCTCGATGTTGTTTCGGAGCCGCGCGCCGGCGACGGCCGTTCCCTGGAGCATATGGCTTGCAGGCGCATTTCGCGACGATGCGGCGCGCCGGAACCAGGCCTGCGCCGATTCGCAGCGCCCCCCTTCCTTTGGTGGGCAGATCGTGCTAGGAGCCCAACGCTGTTTCTTGTTGCCCACCCCTGTCCCAATTCACCGCCGGATGACCAACGACCAGATCATTGCCCAGATTTCCGAGTTCTGCCGTCAGGCAGACATGGCGGAATCGACCTTCGGCCGGCGGGCGGTCAATGATGGCAAGCTGGTGCACCGCCTGCGGGAGGGCAAGCGGATCACGATCGACACGCTGGACCGTATCCAGGCCTATATCGCGACCTCGACCGGCACACTGCCGCCGCCGCGGCTCGCCGAGGTGCCGGAGAAGCGCGATCCCAAGAGCAATTTCCGCTTCTTCGAGAACCGGCAGAAATACCTGTTGTTCGTGCACACTTGCAGCGAGAAGCGCGTGGTGGCCGAGCGGGTAGGGCTGGAGCTTGCGGCCATCCATCCGCGCCCACCGGCGCTGCGGGTGTTCGATGCCGGCGTCGGCGACGGCACCGTGCTCTCCAAAGTGCTGCGGACCATGCATGGCCGTTTTCCGCAGATCCCGTTCTACGTCGCCGGCAAGGAGCTCAGCCTCGAGGACGTCCGGCTGACGCTGGAGAAGGTGCCGGACCGGCTGTTCGAGCATCCCGCGAGCGTGTTCGTCTTCACCAACATGAATTACGCCGAGGCGCCGTGGCTGACGCCAGCCTCGCCCGCGGTCGCCGCCAGCATGATCTGGCACGAGGTGGTGCTGCAGGGCGCTTCCTCCGGCGAGTTCGAGGCGCAGATCGCAGGCTTGAAGCCGTTCCTGGACCAGAACTGGCGGGCCAATGTCAGCCCCCGCACCGGCATGCCGGTCTATGAGCGGCCGATCGCGCTGGTGCTGTATCGCGAGGACCACCGCTTTCTCTTGGACGCGATCATCCCCCGCGCCGGCCGGGTCGAGGCCAATTTCGATCTTGTGATCGCCTCGCAGCCCTACCGGGCCAAATCTTCTGTGAATTTCCGCGCCAAGCGGATCATCGCGCCGCTGGCGCGGGCGCTGCGGCCGGGCGGACGGCTGATCGGAATCCACTCCCACGGCCAGGATCCGGGCCTGGAAATCATCCAGGCGGTGTGGCCGGGAGAAAATCCTTTCTCGGTCAGCCGCCATGAGCTATTGCGCGCCGTGAAATACGAGCTGGGGTCGAGTGGGCGGGATTTAAATTTTAACGCCTATGCCGACAATCGCTCGATTTTCAGGTATGACATGGAGGCTCTGCCCAACGAGGTCACCGGGACCATCGGAACCTCGACGGCTTTTGCAGCCTGGAATGCGGCGGTGTATGTCGCCCAAATCGAGGAAGATCGCTTGACCGACATCGCTCACAGTGGCCGCGCTCTCGATGCCGCCAGAGAGGTGCTGCGAAAGCACAACGGGTTGTGGTTCTACGACGAATCCTACGTCATCTCGCGGCGTCGCGACTGACATTCCTGGGATCGATATCAAAAACGACCGCCGTGGGCGGCGAACAAGGGGTTGCTTGATGCGCGCGTCATATCTGTTCACCTCGGAGTCGGTGTCCGAGGGCCATCCAGACAAGGTCTGCGACCGGATTTCCGACGAGATCGTCGACCTGTTCTATCGCGAGGGGCCGAAGGCCGGCATCGATCCGTGGGCCATCCGCGCCGCCTGCGAGACGCTCGCCACCACCAACAAGGTCGTGATCGCCGGCGAGACCCGCGGCCCCGCCTCGGTGACCAATGAGCAGATCGAAAGCGTCGTCCGCGACGCCATCAAGGACATCGGCTACGAGCAGGACGGCTTCCACTGGAAGACCTGCGACATCGAGATCCTCTTGCATCCGCAGTCGGCCGACATCGCGCAGGGCGTCGACGCGCTGCAGCCGGGCGAGACCAAGGAAGAGGGCGCCGGCGACCAGGGCATCATGTTCGGCTATGCCTGCAACGAGACGCCCGATCTGATGCCGGCGCCGATCTTCTACGCCCACAAGATCCTGCGGCTGATCTCGGAAGCCCGCCACTCCGGCCGCGAGAAGGTGCTGGGCCCGGACTCCAAGAGCCAGGTCACCGTGCAATATGAGAACGGCAAGCCGGTTGGCGTCCGCGAGATCGTGGTCTCGCACCAGCATCTGGTCGAGGACATGACCTCTGCGCAGGTGCGCGAGCGCGTCGAGCCTTATGTGCGCGAGGCGCTGCCGCAGGGCTGGATCACGCCGCAGACGATCTGGCACATCAACCCGACCGGCAAGTTCTATATCGGCGGACCGGATGGTGACTCCGGCCTTACCGGCCGCAAGATCATCGTCGACACCTATGGCGGCGCGGCCCCGCATGGCGGCGGCGCCTTCTCCGGCAAGGACCCGACCAAGGTCGACCGGTCCGCAGCCTATGCCGCGCGCTATCTCGCCAAGAACATCGTTGCCGCCGGCCTCGCCGACCGCTGCACCCTGCAGCTCGCTTACGCCATCGGCGTGGCGCGGCCGCTGTCGATCTACATCGACACCCACGGCACCGGTAAGGTGCCGGAGGACAAGCTCGAGAAGGCCGCCGCCGAGGTCATGAACCTGACCCCGCGTGGCATCCGCACCCATCTCGACCTCAACCGTCCGATCTACGCGCGCACCTCGTCCTACGGCCATTTCGGCCGCACGCCGGACAATGAGGGCGGCTTCTCCTGGGAGAAGACCGACCTCGCGGAAGCGTTCAAGCGCGCGGTTTGATGTCTAACCTCTCCCCGCGCTCGTCCGCCGTAGCTCGAAGAGCGAAGGCGGATGCGGGGAGAGGTCGATCGCGCAGCGATCGGGTGAGGGGGTACAGGTCTCACTATGCGCACCATTCGTGCGTCCGCCCCTCACCCATAGCCGATGCTTCGCATCGGCGTTCTAAGATTAGGAGCGGTGGCCGCAGGCCGCCGTTGCCTCTCCCCGTAAGAACGGGGAGAGGGGCTAGACTGCGCCTTTGAAGCGCTCAGTTTCATTTCGTCACGACCAGTCCGAATTCATCCGATCAGGAACCCACACATGCCCGCCTTCACCGACTACATCGTCAAGGACATCTCGCTCGCCGATTTCGGCCGCAAGGAGATTTCGCTCGCCGAGACCGAGATGCCCGGCCTGATGGCGACGCGGAAGGAATACGGCCCGCTTAAGCCGCTCAAGGGCGCGCGCATCGCCGGCTCCCTGCACATGACCATCCAGACCGCGGTACTGATCGAGACGCTGGCCGCGCTCGGGGCCGACATCCGCTGGGTCTCCTGCAACATCTATTCGACCCAGGACCACGCCGCGGCCGCGATCGCCGCTGCCGGCATTCCGGTGTTCGCCGTCAAGGGCGAGACGCTCACCGAATATTGGGACTACACCGCAAAGCTGTTCGACTGGCATGGCGGCGGCACGCCGAACATGATCCTCGATGACGGCGGCGATGCCACCATGCTGGTGCACGCCGGCCTGCGCGCCGAGCAGGGCGATACCGCCTTCCTCGACAAGCCGGGCTCGGAAGAGGAGGAGGTGTTCTTCGCGCTGATCAAGCGCCTCCTCAAAGAAAAGCCCAAAGGCTGGTTCGCCGAGATCGCTGGCAACATCAAGGGTGTCTCCGAAGAGACGACCACGGGCGTGCACCGCCTGTACGAGATGGAGAAGACCGGCAAGCTGCTGTTCCCGGCGATCAACGTCAATGACAGCGTCACCAAGTCGAAGTTCGACAACCTCTATGGCTGCCGCGAGTCGCTGGTCGACGGCATCCGCCGCGGCACCGACGTGATGATGTCGGGCAAGGTCGCGATGGTCGCGGGCTTCGGCGACGTTGGCAAGGGCTCGGCCGCCTCGCTGCGCCAGGCCGGCTGCCGCGTCATGGTCTCCGAGATCGATCCGATCTGCGCGCTGCAGGCGGCGATGGAAGGCTATGAGGTGGTGACGATGGAAGATGCCGCACCGCGCGCCGACATCTTCGTCACCGCCACCGGCAACAAGGACATCATCACCATCGAGCACATGCGCGCGATGAAGGATCGCGCCATCGTCTGCAACATCGGCCACTTCGACAACGAGATCCAGGTGGCCTCGCTGAAGAACCTGAAGTGGACCAATATCAAGCCGCAGGTCGACGAGATCACCTTCCCCGACGGCAAGCGCATGATCCTGCTCTCGGAAGGCCGCCTGGTGAACCTCGGCAACGCCATGGGCCATCCGTCCTTCGTGATGTCGGCGTCCTTCACCAACCAGACGCTGGCGCAGATCGAGCTGTTCAAGAACCAGGGCAAGTACGAGAAGAAGGTCTACGTGCTGCCGAAGACGCTGGACGAGAAGGTGGCGCGGCTGCATCTCGCCAAGATCGGCGTCAAGCTCACCGAGCTGCGGAAGGACCAGGCCGACTATATCGGCGTCAAGCCGGAAGGCCCGTACAAGGCCGACCACTACCGCTATTGATCGTCACACGATCATCGTCTGAAACGCGACGGCCGGGGCATAGCCCCGGCCATTTGCTTTGTACGCTGGCGCCCCACAGATGATCGAGCCGCCCTACGTCGCGCGGGCACGCGAATGCGCGTTGCGGGCGGACCGGATCCGGCCCACCTTCGCCGATGCGATCTTCCGCAGCTTCGCCGCCGCGACCTTGACGTGCTTGGCCGAGCCGCGCTCATGCCGCGCCGCCAGGTGCTTCCGCGGCTTCTCGGCGGCGTGGGCCTCCCGGGTCGTGTCGCCGCCGCGGCGGGAGACGTATTCCTTGCCGTCGATCGGGCCGACATGCGGCGGGTCGTAGCTGAGATAGGGCCGCCCGATGCCGAACTCCTTGCCGTGGGCGTCGATCCATTTCCAGAGCGCTTCGGTGAAAGCCCAGCGCTCGGTGCGGGTGGCGCCCTTGGTGCTGACGATGTCCGCAGCGAGCCCGTGGCCGTAGCCGCCGCGCAAGCTGCCGCCGTGATAGGACTTGTTGCTGGCCGCCTTCAGCCCGCTGGCGATCGACTGGCGATAGTCGTCACGAAACGCGCTGGTGATGCCGGGCGACAGGCCGGCGGCCTCCGCCGCGTGCAAGGTGTAGAACAGCTTCAGCTTGAAATCCCGGTCCATGCCGCCGATCACGTAGTCCTCCATCGGCAGTCCGGCTTTCTCCGAAGCCTTCCGGTCCTTCCACGCGAAATCCTCGTCGACCGATTTGTAGAAGGTTCTGGTCACCATCACCAGCTTGCGCTTCCGCTTGATCGTCACCTGCCTTTGCTCGGGCACCTTGATCGTGTCCTGCTTGGGCGCGCGCTGATACAGCTCCCACAGATACCGATCGACGCAGGTGTCCAGGATGAAGCACTCGTCGGCGGCTTCGCTGACGGCAATGCTATCGGTCCGGTCGCTCGCCTCATGATCCGGCGTGCTGATCGCCATGGCTTGAGGCGCTAAGCGGGGTGCCGGCAGCACCTCCGACGGATTGGCCGAGGCGGTCTGGACGGCCGGTGTCGGCTGGTCCATCGTCTGGGCGCGATCCGGCACGTCAGGCGTAGGAGCTGCGGAGGAGACCTTGGATGCCGGTGCTGCGGCCGCAGCCATTGTCCCGGTCGCGTCATCGGCATGCGCATTGAGGGTAGCCGTCGGCGTCTCGGCTGGCCTTGCTTCACCGCTCGGCGCGGCCGCGCCGCTCTCGACCACCGGCGCCGCATTGGTGCTTTCGATCTCGCTCGAACTGAGCACCTGCGGCCAGGCGACGACACAGCTTGCGAGGACGACGGACCGACACAACGCCACCGTTGCTAATCGTCGCGGCTTCATGATCCCAGCCTCCTGTGATCCGTTCGAGCCAGATACGCAGCCAATCATGCCAACACGGCCGATTGTTCGGATCACGGCCCGCCCGCGCAATAGCGCGGCGGTGGCCGGGATCGGCTTTTCCGGGAACCGTTGCTCGAATGCAACGTGCCCTTGCAGGTGATTTCCGCACGATTTCGGCCGCGGTGGAAGCGCAAATATCGGCTTGCGCAAGCCGCCGCTGTCTGCGCAGCCGATGTCCCGTCTCCCGGGGCGCGGCTCCCGTCAGCGTTGCCTTGATCGCGCCGTCCGGCAATCGCATCATGTCGGCAACCGCAAATGGACGCGCATGACCCATAGAGCCCTCGCATTCCTGATGCTATTGCTTGGCCTGCCGGGTGCGGCCGCACCGGCCAGGGCGGGCGAACTCGACGAGGCCGTCGCCGCCGCGCACCGGGGCGACTACGCCGCGGCGCTGAAGCGGCTGCCGCCACTAGCCGAGAAGGGCGATGCGCGGGCGCAGTTCGACCTCGGCTTCATGCATGCTTTTGGCTGGGGCTATCAGCGCAATCCGGCGGAGGCGATCGCCTGGTATCGCAAGGCCGCCGATCAGGGGCTTGGCGTGGCGCAGCATTTTCTCGGCCTCGCTTACGTCAATGGCGAGGGCGTGCGACCCAATGACGAGGAGGCCGCGCGCTGGTTCGGCCGCGCCGCCGCGCAGGGCTTTGCCCAGTCGCAATACCTGCTGGGGCTGATGCTCCTGGATGGTCGCGGCGTGCAGCAGGACGTCGTGCAGGGCTATGCCTGGATGGTGATGGCGGGGCAGGGCGGTGTCCGCTCCGCCGGCCGCACCGTGCAGCGGCTGGTGCTCACCGAAGCGCAGCGGGCGCAGGCGCAGGACTTCATCGCCCATTGGAAGCCGAAGCCGGAATCCGCGATTGCCAGCGTGGCCAATCCGGGCGCGGACGATCTTCTCGGCCTCGACCGCCATCTCGGCGAGGTCGTGGATGCCACCAGCTGGCCGGCCTCGGCGATCGGCGTCGTCGCGGTCGCGCATTTCTCGACCGGCGGCCATTGCACGGGCACCTTGGTCGGGCCGCGCCTGGTGCTGACAGCCGCGCATTGCCTGTTCAACGGCACCGCGCCGATCACGCCAAGCAGCGTCCACTTCCTCGCCGGCATGGACAAGGGCACACCGGCATCCTCCGCGGCGGCCGAGCGCTTCATCATCGCCAAGGAGTTCATCCCGACCTTGCGCGGCCGCTGGACGCTCGATCGCTCGCCGGCCGATTGGGCGCTGATCGTGCTGCGAGACCCGGTCCCAGCGCGGCCGGTCGCCGTGAGAGCGCTGACGCCGGAGCAATTGGAGGCCGCGACGCAGGCCGGCACGATCTCGCAGATCGGCTATGGCGAGGAGCGGCGCTATTCCCCCACCGCGCAACGCAATTGCCGCGCCGAGCGCACCCGCGACAGCCGGCTCCTGCTGGTCCGGTGCCTCGCCAATTTCGGCTATTCGGGCTCACCGATCCTGGCCGAGATCGACGGCGCGCCGGTCGTGACGGGCGTCTTCTCGGCCTTTCAGGAGGAAACGCGCTTGATGTTCGCGTCTCCCGCCAGCCAGTTCGAGGCCGCCGTCCGCGACGAGATCGCGGCCGAAGCGGCGCCGGCGCGGTGACGCGGCAGCGATGGATCGCGCTTGGTCGTACCCGGCGCTAGCCGGTCATCATCTCTTACTTGGCTGTTTTTGATCCATATGGCGAAGCGCGACTTGCTCTTCCCAGAGCCGTAATTCGATGAAATTGCGCTCGATGTCGGTGAGATAGGTCTTCAGCAATCGCTCGTATCGGCTGATATTATTCCGGTGAGTTTGGCAACTTTCGAACTCAACAAACGCCATCTTGATCCACCCACTATACGTTCATTATCACCACTTGCTTTTGTTTTTGGGAAGCCATCCCGTCGAAATGACCATGTGACGGAGATAATTTCCGCCTTCCAACTATACGAAAGTATGTCAGAACTAATTAATGGCGTCTGCCACAAAGCGAGCATAAGGCCCTGATCAAAAGTGATCTTTTGATGGCATCGGGTAGCTAACTACTTCTGTCGACGTTTCGGCGCAACCTCTGTGCCATCGGGGAGATTTAGAACTCGCGAAACGGACTTAGAAGCTACTCGGGCTTCTGGGCTCAGAAATAGTTCGTAGGGCGGGTTGCTCTTGCGTCATAACGGACGTCATTCGGCGGCGAGGCCGCAGGCCTTGAACCCGGAATCTTCGTATTGGCTTGCGTTTGTTTCGAGATTCGCGGGTCATCGCAAATGCAAGGGCGCTTCGCGCCTTCGCATCGACGATTGCCCCCGGAAACGACAGTGAAAGCGGCTGCTCAGCCCTTCGTGACACAGCGCGTAGGGTAAGTTAGCGACCGCGCTAGGATTCCGAAAATAGAGCGTGTGTTGATGCGCGGTCGCGTAACCCACTAGGGGTACCGAGAAGGTCGGTGGGTTACGCGACCGCCATCTGCGGCAGATGTGCCGAGATCGCAAACCCGCGGTCGCTAACCCACCCTACGCCTTTCGCAACTCATGTTCTCGCCAACCCAATCCGCAAGCGCCGGTTCTGCCGGCCCTTGTTGTCGATCTTCAGGATACGGATGGGTCGCGCATGGCCGGTTGAGGCGAGGTGCGTGCCGCCGCACGCCTGCTGATCCAGGCTTTCGATATCGACGATGCGGATCAGGCCGTCGGCCTGCCGGGGCGGCGCGACCGACTTGGCGCGGAACAGGCCGGCCGTTGCCTCCGCCTCGTCGTAGGCCATGTCGAAGGCGCGGATCGGGCGATCATCTGATATCGCGGCATTGACGGCCCTCTCCACGGCTACCAGCTCCTCCGCCGACACTTTTGGCAGATCGAAATCGATGCTGAACTCATCCGTCGCCGTCATGCGGACTCCGGTCAACAGCGCGCCGTCGAACAGCTTGTAGACCGCGCTGTTCACCAGATGAGCGACCGTGTGCTGCTCGCACATCAGTTGCCGGAAGGTCGTCTCGACCCGCGTCAGGAGCCGCCCTTCGGGCGCGATGTCGGCGTCGATCAGGTGCCAGAGCCCGTTCGCTGCCGCCTCGAAGGCGACGACCTGGCACGTCCTGCCGTTCCACGCGATCGTCCCACGGTCCGGCAGCTGGCCGCCGCCGCCGGGATAGAAGGGGGAGCACGCCAGCAGCACCGCGCCGGGGCGCGCGTCGAGCGCGTCGGCTTCGAGCTCATGCACGCCGGGATGATCGACGGCGTAAGGCCGGGAAAAGAGTTCACTCATGCGATAACGCCGCGACCGAGTTGTCGGGCAGATCGGCACGCCGAACAACCTTGTTGCGGCCAACCAGAATCCAGTACATGGCTCCGCCGCAAAAGCCTGAAAGCGCGGTGGCGAGCCACATCCCGTAGCCGGGAAATGCGAAGCTATTTTCCAGCAGATCGAACACTTGTGCGAGATCAGGAAGCGCCAGCACCATCAAATATTGAAGGTAGGCTCCGAGCCCGATCAGTGCACCTCCATAAGCGTGAAACCAAAACGAGCGGATACCTCGCTGTTCCGAATAGATGATCGTGGGGAGGGCTGGCAAAAGACCAAGAACCGCGGCGAGTTCGCTTGAAACCGCGATCACGATGAGAAGGCCCTTCAGATCATACGAAACTGGAAAGAGAAACAGCTTGCCTGAGTGAATGCTGATCGTCAGCGAAAGCCAGAGAAACAAGATGCTGCCGGCCACGAGGCTGGCGGCCAAATAGGACAACGCAATTGCGCCGAGACGATTACCTCGGGTCATACAAATGATTTGGCATCGTGATGTCCGTCCCGTGTTCGCGGCAGGTACTCCTGGGGTGTGAACGGCCGAATGGCGGTTTGGATCTCATCAGCCTATGTCAGCTCGCCACGAACAGGAACGGTCCGCCGCGATGGCGGCGCCCGCACCGCGAGCTCGACGTGAACTTGGCGCCGCCCAACTTGCTTTTGATGTGGCCGCGTAGCCCGGACGAGCGTCAGCGATATCCGGGGCATCGATATACGTCCCGTATGTCGCTCCGCCCATCCGGGCGACACCATCGATGAAACACTGTGGCCGATCCGACACGTCGGGCAAATCAGCTGCGCGATCTTGCCGTCGCTGGCTTGTGCGGAGGCAGCAAACAAGGGCGAGAAAGCCTGCGTCAAACGACTAATTTCACAAGCGATCTCAACGCGCCGCGTGCTGTCCAGATGGCGCGCGAAAAATATTCCGCTTTCGTTTTCGGAAAATCGTGTCTTCCTTCAGTCCATCCCGCCTCATGCGGAGGGGCGTACGCGTCGTCACGAGACGTAGAGGCGGGCTGCGATGGACGTGCAGGCGACGGCAGACGACCGGCGCAGGCGCGGACGGTGAAATCGTGTGGTCCTGGCCTCCCGGTGCTGAGGCCAAGTCTGCGGATAGCGACGAGCTCGCGGGCGATGGGGGCAATCAAGCCGGTCCCCAGGGAGATCACGTATAAGCCGTAAACCATTCGCGCAGGGAAGGCCGGGCTGTCTTGGCCGATCCTGTGGTGACTGCCGCCTGCTTTCTTTGTCGCAGGCGGGCCATGGGGGCGGCGAGCTCCCGGCCTTCCCTGCGCCCTCCCGATTTTCGAGGGCTCAACGTGAAGCAAAACTCGGGCGATGTCCGCTGCGAGATCGCGGAGTCATGCCGATGAAAGCTTTGTTTGTATCACCGGCATGCTGTGGCGGTGAACCAGGCCATGCCGAGTGCGCCGTCATGCAGGCGGACGCAGGCGGGATCGCCGATCTCGGCAGCATCGTAGACATCGCGCGGGACTGTCGCATCGTGCGGCGCGGCCATCGGTCCCCAGGGCGCGAGCGTGAGATGATAGCTGGCGATGCGGCTGTGGCCGAGATGCTTGCCTGTGATCCGGCTGCGCAGCACCGATTGCGGCGCGCGGTCGAGCAGGACGTTGGCCTGGCCGAGCGCGCCGAATGCATAGGCACCGGTCAGCAGCGCCGCGATGGAGAGGCGCCACCAGCGCCGGCGCAGCCGGGTCTCACGCCTGAGGGCAGCGATCAGGAACACGATGGCAATGGCGGCGGCAAAGGCCGTCAGCGGCAGCCAGCTCAGCAGGTTGAGATCGAACAGGGTGCGCGCGAACAGGGCGCAGGCCGGCACCGCGCAGGCGCTGCCGAGATTCGCCTCGTAGCCGCTGCCGAGCCCGATCCGGAACAGGTCGCGCCGTGCGATGACCGCAGTCATCGCAAGCAATGGCAGTGCGATCAGGAGTGTCATCAGCGCGCCGTAAGGCTGTGGCCGGAACAGCGCCCACACCGCGACGAGGATGGCGATCAAGGTCAATGCGGCGGCGAGTTTCTGGGCCCGGGGGATCGCGTGCCCGCGGCTGTCGCGTACATCGTCCGGATCGTCGCCTGGTTCGGCCATCGGGTGGTCCATTCAAGTGCCGCGCTGTCGGGCCGGTCTCATCTCCATAGCGGGGGAAGATTGATCCATTGCCAACATCGATCCGGATTTGACACGCGGGGTGCCCGTTGTCAGTCTGCGGGCAACAAAATCAAAGGCGGCGTCACGGGAACGCCAAGGGGAACGCCAAAAGGGAAGCCATGTCACCGGAGCATTTCGACGTGCTGATCGTCGGCGCTGGCCTCTCCGGCATCGCCGCGGGCTATCAGCTCAAGCGCAAATGCCCGGGCAAGACGTTCGCGATCCTGGAAGGGCGGGGTGCGATCGGCGGCACCTGGGATCTGTTCCGCTATCCCGGCATCCGCTCCGACAGCGACATGTACACGCTGGGCTATTCATTCAAACCGTGGACCGACCCAAAGGCGATCGCCGATGGGCCGCAGATCCTGAACTATGTGCGCGAGACCGCCTTCGAGAATCGCCTCGAGGAGGCGATCCGCTTTCATCATCGCGTCCGCCGCGCGTCCTGGTCGAGTAGCGAGGCGCGCTGGACTGTCGAGGCCGAGCGCACGGTTGGCGAGGGTGCGATCCAGACCGTGCGCTTCACCTGCAATTTCCTGTTCATGTGCGCCGGCTACTATCGCTATGAGAGCGGCTATCGGCCCGAATTTGCCGGCGAGGCGGACTTCAAGGGCCGCATCGTCCATCCGCAGGCCTGGCCGGAGACCCTCGATTATGCCGGCAAGCGCGTGGTGGTGATCGGCTCCGGCGCCACCGCCGTGACCCTGGTGCCGGCGATGGCGAAGACAGCCGCGCATGTCACCATGTTGCAGCGCTCGCCGACCTATGTGGTGTCGCGCCCGGCGCAGGATGCGCTCGCTAACAAGCTCCGGCAGCATCTGCCCGCACGCCTCGCTTATCACCTGATCCGCTGGCGCAACGTGCTGTTCTCGATGTATTTCTTCCAGCTTAGCCGGCGCAAGCCGCATGCCGTGAAGGAGCTGATCCTTGGCGGCGTCAGGCACGCGCTCGGGCCCGATTACGATGTCGCCACGCATTTTACGCCGCGCTACAACCCCTGGGACCAGCGGCTCTGCCTGATTCCCGACGGTGATCTCTTCAGGGCGATCAGGGACAAGCGCGCCTCGGTGGTGACGGCCGAGATCGATCGCTTCACCGAACACGGCATCGCCTTGAAGGACGGCAGCGAGATCGAAGCCGACATCATCGTCACCGCGACGGGCCTCGTGCTGCAGGTGCTCGGCGGCATCGAGGTCACGGTCGATGGCCGCGCCGTCGATTTCTCGAACACCCTGAGCTACAAGGGCATGATGTATTCGGACGTGCCCAATCTCGCCGCGGCGCTCGGCTACACCAATGCCTCCTGGACGCTGAAATGCGACCTCACCTGCGAATATGTCTGCCGTCTCGTCAACTACATGGACCGGCGAGGCTACAGGCAATGCACGCCGCATAATGACGATCCGGCGATCAAGCCGCAGCCTGCGCTGAGCTTCACCTCCGGCTATGTGCAGCGCGCGATCGCAAAGCTGCCCAAGCAGGGTGACCGGCGGCCGTGGCGGCTGTACCAGAACTATGCGCTCGATATCGTCGCCTTGCGCTTCGGCAGGGTCGATGACGGCGTCATGCACTATTCATGATGGCGCGCCCCGCAAGCCGCGTCAGCCGGCGGGGTCGCGGGTCACAGCAGCGCGATGCCGAGCGCCGCGTCGGCCTCGATCGCATCCTGCACCTGCTTGAGCAGAGCGTCGCAGTCTGGATTGATCTGCGCCTGGCGCCTGTTGATCGGTCCCCAATGCGTGCGCGTATGTCGCAGCGCGACCGCCGCGTATTCAGCGGCGAAAGCCGGGCATTCCTTGCACAACTGTTGAAAGTCGCGACCGTCGCCCGAGCCGAAATTCTCCAGGCCCGACGGCTTGCACCTCACGCCCTCCTTGAACACGTCCAGAAATCCCGATGGCCTTGCCTTGTAGCCGGCAAAGATCTGGCCGAGCAGCGGGCTTGCGCCATTGGCGTCGAAGCTCATCTGGAACAGGCCGGCTTCCGCCGTGTCCGATGTCGTGTTGTGGGCCGTGATGTCGCGTCCTTCGCAATATTGTCCGGAGCTTTCGCGCATGCCGAGGCCGATCAGCAGTACAAACAGATGGCGCAGCGTGTCGGCGCCGTCGGCCGTATTGCTCATGCCGGCGGTGCGGAACAAATCGGCATACCAGGCCAAGGCATCGCGATTGGAATTCCGGGAGTTCTTGCGAGCCATGTCGAGCGCGGCCGCATCCCCGCGCTTGAACTTGGCATAGACCCGTCCGAACACCAATGCCATCCCGACAATGTAACCCTTCGGCGCCCTGCCGCGGTCGCGCCAATTGAAACGGGCGATGTTGCTGTTGGCGGCCATCGTCTTGAGCTCGTCGATCGACGCAGGAGGCGGCCCGGCGGGCGGCGCGGCTGCGGGAGTAGCGAGCGCTGCGGTCAAAGCGGGTGCTGCGGCCACTTCGAGGGACGCCCACGTCCGCGGTCCGACGATGCCGTCCGGCACCAGATCGTGGTCCCTCTGGAACTGCCTCAGGGCCGCCTCGGTGATCGCCCCAAAGCTGCCGTCGATGTCGATCTTCAGATCCGCCTGGAGCTGTCGAACGAGATCTCCGCGTGCGCCGCGCCGCAGGGTCGGACGGCCGTCCGCATCAACAGCGGGAATGATGGTCGGTGCGGGAGCCGTCCCGGCCATGATGCTTGCGACCTGGGTTCGGAATTCGTTCATGTCGAAGGACGGATCGTCCTTGCGGCCCTGCGGCAGGGCATATTCCTTGTGGCCGGCGCACATGATCGGATTGGCGCCGATTTTCTTGAGAATCGCCGCGACGCCTCGGCGATACGCGTCGAGTTGCACCGCAGGCCAGGGATCGCTCGGCAGGCCGGTGTTCTCTGCTTCGATCCCGATGAAGTTCTGATTGCCTTGGCTCAGACCCTGCCACATGCCGACGCCAGCGTGATTGCAGCGGCCTGCAGCGACGACGAAATATGTGCCGTCTCGTCCAAGGCCGAGTTGTGCCAGCGGACCGGCGAGATCAGGCCGTCCGTTGGTGATGATGCCAAGGCTCGGCATGATGCCCTTCGCCGGACCGGCCGTGTGATGGCAGATGACTCCCTTGACGGGTCCCATTTCACCGCGGCCGCGCGAGCGCCAGCCCGGTTGTTCGGCGACCTTGAGGCCGGCTTCCTCAAGGACTTCGGCAAGCCACGTCAGCGAAAATGCCATCTCACTCGCTCCCCCCAATGGCTACAGGCAGCTCCTCGTCGCGCGTCGGTTCATCCAGCGAGAAATCCAGCTCGCAGCCATCGCTTTCGTCGGGATCGTCGGGCTCTTCCGCAGCGTCGGCTTCGACACCGCCGCTGGCCTGGGGCAGCTCCTCATCGGAGGTGGCTTCGTCGGCGACGGGCTCCATGCCGCAAAGGCAATCGTCTGAATCTGAATCGTCGGCCGGTATATCCGAAGCAATCGACATGCTTCTCTCCCGGATACCATCAAATGAATTGCAATATGAAAAACGACTATCAGACGTAGAGTATAGGCGTACGCGTATTAGTCAATCCGAAGATGAATTTCGGTGCGATACACGCCGTGCGGCGGTACCATTCGGTGGAAAGGTGCACGGCGTTTCCGCTCGATCAGCGCGCGTCGGTGGTGCCATCCCGCAGCGGCGCACGGCTGAGCTCGTTGCCGGCGGCGATCGCCTTGCGCAACAGGCGCATCAGCTCTTTGGACTCCGCCGCCGTCAGCCCGCGCAGCATGCTGGCCTGCGCAGCCTCGACCGCCGGCGTGATCGCGCGCAGCGTTGTCTTGCCTTCTTTGGTGATTGTGAGCACGCGTGCGCGTCGATCGCGGCTGGAGGCCTCGCGGATCACGAGGTTCTTCTGCACCAGGCGATCGATGACGCCGGTGATGGTGGTGCGGTCATAAGCGATCAGGCCGGCGAGCGTGATCTGATCGATGCCGGGATTGGCGCCGATCGCCGCCAGGGCCGCGTATTGCACCGGGGTCAGGTCGAAGCCGGCCTGCTCGACCTCCGCAAGAAATACGGCCACCGCGATCTGCTGGAAGCGGCGGGCGAGGTGCCCGGGCATATCTTCCGTCTTTGTCACCGGCAGTCCTCCCCGTCGATCCGTTTGACAAGTATACTGATGATCAGTATACTGATCAATAGCGAAGTGGCTTTCAAGGCCCTCGGCCGGGACCGAGCGAACGTGTCCGGCTGGCTCAGACGGGAGGGATGTCCGATGCAATTCCATCTCAACGGCTTCGAGCCCGGCGATCCCGACATTGCCGATCCGGTCACGCGCGTGCATGGCGGCGGGGCACGCGGGCCAGTGCCCGCGGAGGTCGACGTACTGATCGTCGGCTGCGGACCCGCGGGGCTCAATCTCGCGGCGCAATTGTCGGCATTCCCCGACATCAAAACCTGCATCGTCGAGCAGAAGCCGGGTCCGTTGCTGCTCGGGCAGGCCGACGGCATCGCCTGCCGGACCATGGAGATGTTCAACGCCTATGGCTTTGCCGAACGCGTGCTGCGGGAGGCCTGCTGGATCAACGAGACCACCTTCTGGAAGCCGGAGGAGGGACGAAGTGAGAGCATCATCCGCAGCGGCCGCGTGCAGGACGTCGAGGATGGCTTGTCGGAGATGCCGCATGTGGTGCTGAACCAGGCCCGCGTGCATGATTTCTTCCTCGACGTGATGCAGCGGTCCGCAGCGAAGTGTGAGCCGTACTACGCGCGAAAGCTTACGGCCCTGCAGGTCGATCGTTCGGCCGGCATCGAGGATCACGCCGTCACCGTCACGCTCGAGGGCTGCGACGCCGCGCATGAAGGGCAGGTCGAGACGGTCAAGGCGCGCTACGTCGTCGGCTGCGACGGCGGGCGCTCGGCGGTGCGCAAATCGATCGGGCGCGAGTTGCGCGGCGATTCAGCGAACCATGCCTGGGGCGTGATGGACGTGCTCGCCGTGACCGACTTTCCCGACATCCGATTCAAGTCGCTGATCCAGTCGGCGCGCGACGGCAGCCTGCTCGTCATTCCGCGCGAGGGCGGCTATCTGGTCCGGCTTTATGTCGAGCTTGCCAAGCTCGAAATCGGCGAGCGGGTCGCCAGCCGCAACATCACGCTGGACGCGCTGATCGCAAAGGCGCAGCGCATTCTCAAGCCGTATACGCTCGAGGTGAAGGAGGTGCCGTGGTGGTCGGTCTACGAGATCGGCCAGCGGCTGTGCGACAAGTTCGACGACGTTCCGGAGGCTGAGGTCGAGACGCGGCTGCCGCGCGTCTTCATATCGGGCGATGCCTGCCACACCCACAGCCCGAAGGCGGGGCAAGGCATGAACGTCTCGATGCAGGACACGTTCAATCTCGGCTGGAAGCTCGCCGCCGTGCTGCGCAAGCGCTGCACGCCGCGGCTGCTGCACAGCTATTCGGCCGAGCGGCAGGCGATCGCCAAGGAGCTCATCGACTTCGATCGTGAATGGGCGGCGCTGCTCGCCTCTGCGGCCAAAGGTACGGAAGGTTTCGATCCGGCGAAGACGCAGAGCTATTTCGTCCGCAGCGGGCGCTACACGGCGGGCACGGCGACGCATTACGCGCCGTCGATCATCACCGGCAAGGCGCACCATCAGCATCTGGCATCCGGCTTTGCGATCGGCACGCGCTTCCATTCCGCGCCGGTGATCCGCCTTGCGGATGCCAAGCCGGTGCATCTCGGTCACGTCGTCAAAGCCGATGGACGCTGGCGCGTCTTCATCTTCGCGCCCGCCGGGCAGCCTGAGCAGGCGAGCGCTTCGGTCCGCGCGCTCTGTGATGCTCTCGCCGGGGACATTGACTCGCCGATCAGAAAATATACGCCCGATGATGCCGACATCGATGCGGTGATCGACGTCCGCGCCGTATTCCAGCAGGAGCATCGCTCGCTCGCGATCGAGACGATGCCGCCGCTGCTCGTCCCTGCGAAGGGAAAGTATGGCTTACGTGACTATGAGAAGATCTTCTGCGCCGATCCGAGAGGAGACATCTTCGCAATGCGCGGCATCGATCGGGCGGCGGGATGCATGGTCGTGGTGCGGCCCGATCAATATGTCGCCCATGTGCTGCCGCTCGACAGCACGGCAGGGCTCGCCGCGTTCTTCGATCGTTTCATGCTGTCGGCGCGGTGAGCTGATGGTGCGAGGTTAATGGAAGCTGAAAATGCGGCACACAGTCCGAGCTGTTCCGCTAGCCAGATCCAAATCTTTACTGCCTACAACTTTCCGAACCGATGCATGCTGTGCTGACTGAGCGGATGAGAGATCGAGATGCTGGCGAACCGACGCAAGAGTGAACGTCGCTTGTGCAGGAGGATTGCGAAGATCCATTGGGGTACCGGCTCGTTGCCGCGCGATTGCACGATCACCGACATCTCGGACGGCGGCGTCAAGGTGGTCGCCGAGCTCTTGGAGATTCCCCAGCACTTCAACATCATCTTCTCACCGGATAACTCGCGCAAATGCCGCTTGGCCTGGCGTATCGGCTGCGAGTTCGGTGCCGAGTTCATCGACTGAGGGATGCGCGGCGGGCCCTCGGCAGCATTGGCCGTCTTAACGGGACCTTAGGGTTAATAGGGCAGCGTGCCTGAACCATCGCTTTTTGATTGTTCAGTGCATGCGTCGATCGCCTCGTCTCCGTCCGCTCGCCAGACCGGCGATCTTCACCGCGTCTTTCGCGGTGGTGCTGCTTGGCCTTGGCGCCTGCCAGACCACCGATCTCGCCGAGGTCACCGGCGCGCTCAGCGACAAGGCCGAGAACAGCCGTCCTGCCGATGCGCGCGCGGACGTGGAGGTCTATCGGGAGCGCTTCCGCGCCTCGCCTGGCGATCCCGAGATCGCATTGAGATATGGCAATGCGCTGCGCGCCACGGGCCAGCGCTCGCAGGCCGTCGCCGTGCTGGAGCAGGCGACGATCGCCAATCCGAACCACAAGGAGCTGCTCGCCGCCTACGGCCGGGCGCTGGCCGACAACGGCAATTTTCAGCAGGCCTATGACGTGCTGAGCCGGGCGCACAGCCCCGAGGATCCGGATTGGCACATCCTGTCGGCGCAGGGTGCCGTGCTGGACCAGCTCGATCGCCACGACGAGGCGCGGCAGTACTACGCGACCGCGCTGAAGATCGCGCCGGACGAGCCCTCGGTGCTGTCCAATCTCGGCCTGTCCTATCTGCTCGCCAACGACCTGCCCAAGGCCGAGGAGACCCTGCGCAAGGCCTTTGGCCGGCCCGATGCGGACAAGCGGGTGCGCGTCAATCTCGCTGTTGTCGTTGGGCTCGGTGGGCGCCTCGGCGAAGCCGAAGCCATCATGAAGTCCGGTCTGCCGCCGGACGAAGCGGCCGCGAGCGTGACCTATCTGAAGCGGCTATTGGCGCGCAAGCAGACCGCGCAAGCCGCGCAGAAGGATCAGAAAGCATCGGCGGCGCGGCGGGAGCAGGCGAGAGCGGCGCCCGACAAGGAGCTTGCAAAAATGCTCAGCCGCGAGGACTGAGCCCTTCGTCTCAGCCTACTTGACGCCCAAGAGCCGTGCGATCGGCGCCAGCAGCGAACTGCGCTGCGGCCGGTGGTCGACGTGGCCGGCGAGGCGCTTGGCAAGCCCGTGGAACAGCTTGGTGGTGCGGCTGAGCGCCGCGATCTCGGCGATCATCTGCCCGTTATTGGCGGCGGTGCCGAACAGCTTGCAGTCGAACGGGATGGTGGCGACCGGCTCGCTCTCGACCGTCTTGGCGAAGCGCTTGAGGTCGATCTCCGGCCGTTTCGGCATGCCGACCTGGTTGAGGCAATAGAGTGGCGGCCGGTCGTTCGGCCGCGATGACTTCAAGGTGGCCAGCAAATTCTTGGTGTTGCGCAAGTTGGCGAGATCGGGCTCGGCGACCACCAGGATGTCGTCGGCATTGATCAACGCGTGCCGCGTCCAAGCCGACCATTGGTGCGGGATGTCGAGGACGATGCATTGCTGCGTCATGCGTAGCGTGTCGAAGATGGCATCGAAAGCCTCGGCACCGAAATCATAGACGCGCTCAAGGGTCGCCGGCGCCGCCAGCAGGTTCAGATGCTCGCCGCATTTGGCGAGCAGGCGTTCCATCAGCGCGGTGTCCGGCCGATCCGGCTGGAAGATCGCGTTCGCGATGCCTTGTGCAGGGTCCTGGTTGTAGTCGAGGCCGGCAGTGCCGAAGGCCATGTCGAGGTCGATGACGACGGAATCCAGCGTCAGGTCGCGCGCCATGGTCCAGGCGATGTTGTGAGCGACGGTGGAGGCCCCGACGCCGCCCTTGGCGCCGACGACCGCGATGATCCGTCCCGTCGTCACGGCCTCTGAGGCCGAGAACAGGCTGCAGATGCAGCGGATGATATCGAGCGTCTCGACCGGCCCGACCACATAGTCGTTGACGCCACGGCGCACCAGCTCGCGGTAAGCCACCGTATCTTCGGGGCCGCCGATGACCACGACTCGCGTACCGGGATCGCAGACGGTGGCGAGCTCGTCGAGCCCGTCCAGCACGCTGGTGCCGGGCTTGGTCTCCAGCACGATGACGTTCGGTGTCGGCTGCGAATGATAGGTCTCGATGGCGCGCGCCATGCCGCCCATCTTGATCGTGATGTGAGCCTTGCCGAGCCGGCGGTCCTGGCTCGCGGCCTGGATCGCGGCCGAGGTCTGCTCGGTCTCGCAGAAGGCCTGCACCGAGACGCGCGGGACCGGTGCGATGTGATCGTCGGCGGCGAGCGGCTGCGGCTCGGCCGGCTGCTCCGAATTCTGTCGGGACGCGCTGATCATTTGCCTGTGTCGCTGAGTTTGGCTTTTTCGGCTTCGGGATAGGTGATCGCGGTCGACTCGCCCTTGCGATATTTCTCGAACGCGGCCGAGCGGCGCGGCGTATAGGCCGCGGTCTCCGAGCGAGGCTGCTCGAGGTCGGCCGGATTGTCGATCATCGCAGCCAGATTGCGCTGGGTCGCGCAGCCGAAATTATAGTAATGGCGGTTCTCGTTGTATTCGGGGTTCATGATGTTGGGGCCGAGATCCTCCGGCCACAGGCCACAGGGGCCGGCGACCGCCGCGATCCTGGGATAGCTGATGCGGATCGCCGCCAGCTGATACGGGTTTTCGGGCTGGTAGGGCCGCATCGTGATCGCGCGCGGCGGCACCCCGCCCTCAGCAAGCACCTCGCGGATCTCGCGATAGGCATCGGCCGCGGCGCGTGCGTTCGGCGTATCGACCGGCACGCGGGTGACGATCACGCCCGTGCCCTCGCGCTGCCATGATCGCGCCACGCCGGCGACGTCGGCGCGCTGCTGCGCGGTCAGTCCGCCACGGCCTTGGCCGACGAAGATGGCGAGCGATTGGTTGGCTTCCTGGATTGCGATCGGATGCCGGTGCTTGTAGTCGTCGGGCACGGTCGCTGTCACGACCTCCGTGCTCGTCAGGGTGCAGGCTCCAAGCGATAGCGAGAGGCCGGCAAGCGCGCCGATCAGGCGCAGGCGCTCGGCCAGTGTGCTCGACATTGTCTATTCCTCCCGTCCGCAACGACCGTCGATCTCAATCGATGATGAAGCCGAAATCGGTCTGGTAGCCCGCAACCGGCTCGACCCGGCCGGCGATGCCGTAGAGCCGATTCAGGCGGCCAAGCAGCGCCGACTGCGAATCCGAAGCCGACGCAAAGCCGTCGTCCGGACGCGACAGCTGGTTCTGCGCCACCGCGCGCACCACATAGGGCGTCACCAGCACCATCAGCTCGGTCTCATTGTTGACGTAGTCCTGGCTGCGGAACAGCTGGCCGAGCACCGGCACCTGGTCGAGGCCGGGCAGGCCGTTGATCGCCTGTTTGGTCTGGTTCTGGATCAGGCCAGCCATCGCCATCGAACCGCCCGAAGGAACTTCCAGCGTCGTCTCGGCGCGCCGGGTCTGGATCGCAGGAATCGTGACGCCGCTCAGATTGACCGAATTCTGGTTGGAGATTTCGGACACTTCGGTCATGACACGCAGGCTGATGCGGCCTTCGGTGAGCACCACCGGCGTGAAGTTAAGCGAGATGCCGAACTTCTTGTAGGCCACCGAAAGCTGGCACTGCTGCACGGAGCCTGCGCTTGTCGCCGGTTGGCAGGTATAGCCCGCGGGGATAGGGAACTCCCCGCCTGCGATGAAGGTGGCGGACTCGCCGGAGATCGCGGTCAGGTTCGGTTCGGCGAGCGTCTTGATGACGCCGGCGCTTTCCATTGCGCGCATGGTTGCGCTGACGGATCCGAAGCCGCCCAGCGCGGCGGCGGCGGCGCCGTTGCCGCTGACCAGCGGCACATTATTGGCCGTGAACGGATTGCTGTTGTTGAATTTCACGACCGCGGTGCCGTAGTTCATGCTGGCGCTGAGATCGATGCCGAGCTGCTTGATGATATCGCGCCGGACCTCGGAGACGCTGACCTTCAGCATGACCTGGTCGCGGCCGCGCACCACGATCGAGTTGACGACCTTGTCGGTGCCGCCGACCAGCCTTGCGGCGATCTCGCCCGCCTGCTGCGCCTCGACCGGGCTCGATACCGAGCCCGTCAGGATGACGCCGTCGCCGACGCCGTCGATCTGCACACCCGGCGTGCTCTGGCGCAGCGCCGATCGCACGCCGTTGAGATCGCGCTTGATCGCGATGTCGTAGGCCGCGACCTGCTGGCCGTCCGCATTGAAGAACACGACATTGGTCTGGCCGACCGCCGCGCCAATGATGTAGGCCCGGCGTGCGGAGCGCACCACCGCGTTGGCGATCTTCGGATCGGCCACCAGCACGTCCTTCACCTCATCGGGAAAATCGATCACGACCGACTTGCCGATGCCGAGCGACAGGAAGCGCATCTTGGCCGAGCTTGCCGAGACGACTGGCGTCTCGGCGTCGGCGGCGAGCACAGGTGCAACAGCCGGATTCAGCGTGAGCGCCGCCGCGGCGGAAAACGACAGCGCGCGGACCAGCCAAGTCCGCTTCAAACGCTGATTTTCGCTGCTCTTCATCACGGTCGTCCTCACTTCTGCGTCGTTATCGTGCTGGAAATGCCGTAGCGGACGACGGCAATGCCGCGGGGGCGGCTGGTCTCATCGATCCTGTTCTCTGCGACGTTGACATCGGCAATCGAGCGCAGTGCCAACGACAGCGAGCCGGCCGAGCGCGCCGCCGTGAGCGTCGCAGTCTGCTCAGGTCGTAGTTCCAGAGTGACGGTCTTGCCGACCACGGTGGTCTGGCCGTCTTTTTCCTTAGGTGCCTGATCGATCGCGAGCACGCGGATATTCGCCAGGATGATCTCTGAGATCGAAATGTCGGATTGGTCGGGATGATCCGGGTTCTTCTGGCGACGGGTCAGCAGAACGTCGACCCGATCGTTCGGGAGAATGAAGCCGCCGGCACCCGTCTCCGGAGATATCTCGGTCGAGACGGCGCGCATGCCTGTTGGCAGGATCGCGGCCATGAAACCGGAGCCGTCGGCTTTCACGAGCTTCTGCTCGCGGATCGGCTCGCCGGTGAGGAAGGGGAAGCGTGCGATCGATCCGACCAGCTGATTGGTCGCATCAGGCCGGTCGCTGCGGCGAATGAAGACGTTGCTTGCAGCTTCCGGCCAGGCCTGCCACGACAGGTCACCGGGCTTGATCGCCTGGCCGAGTCCGATGTCGACCTTCGCCACCAGCACTTCGGCGGTCGGAAGCTGTACGACCGGCGCGGTCGGCGCTTGTTGCTGCTTGTCGGTGTTGCTCACCAGATAGGCCGCGACGCCGCCTGCGCTGAGAGCGATGGCTAACACCACGATGCGTGCGGTCATCATACGCGTGACTACTCTTAACCGATACGCCGGGACGCGCGAATAAGCCGATGAGAGCTTCCCCGTCGCGTATGACTAAGCGGCAATGGTATAAGCGATCTTGCAAAGCCGAGCCGGCCACGGTTGCCGACTACGACGATTGCACCGATGGTGAATGGAGCGTTACGGTCAAACAGTGTAGCTCGACGAGCGCGTTATTAGTTCTGCAAGTTCGTCTCTTCGCGACAAGGGTGAGGCCCCATGACACCGAACTTACTACGGGTTGCGCCCGCTGACGTTCGTTAACTACGTCGTCCGATAAAGCTCCACTTGATCGCCGATATCTGCCCGGCACCGTGCGTTACAACTCACGGGCGCATTGTCAGGATTGAAGCGTAGTTCTGATGGCAGCGCCACGCGCGGCTTGCTCTCTATCAGCTCCAGAACAGATGCTGTGGTTACCGCGACCGATCAATCTCGCTTTGATCGCGGCATTCCGAGCTCTTCGAGGCTCGGGAAGGCCGGTTGCGAAGCTCCGTAGTTGCACGGGGTCGGATCTTCAGGGTTTCGAAAGGGACCGCCCGTACGATCCCTTAGGGCGAATCTGTCCGCATCTTTTCAAAATTCGTTAGGGTCTTCGCGCGCAGTCTTTGCGCATGAAGATCGGCACTTTCCTGCTCCGTGCATCTCGGCCGGATCGGTCCATCGCGGTTGTGCTGGACGCGTCCTGTCCTCCACCTCTTGGGCGGCGCCGAACCACGACAGGCTGTCTTCCTGGATCTTCGGGATTCTAGGAGCGCGCTATGTCGGTTACACGGTTTCTCAAACAGCGCGCCGTCAGGATTCAGGCACCTGGCACTTACACGCTACCGAATTGGTATGATCCGGAGGGCCGTTTGAGGACCTTCGCGTGCCGGACCACGCGTGTCTCGCCGTTCCGCATGCTGCTGGACGTACCGGTCGTGGGCAAGGTAGGTGATCGCCTGACCTCGTATTTCCGGGAGTTCGGCAAATTCGACGGCCACATCAGCGACACCGTGCATGGCGGCATTCTGCTCGAGCTCGACATGACACGTGCCGAACGGGCGCGACTTGCCGATATGCTGGTCTGGCTGGAGAAGAAGCACAAGGATCCGACCATCCGCGATGCGCGCAAGGCGGCGCGTTATGTGCCGACCAGCCCGCACTCGGCGCTGACGCTCGCCGATGGCAGCGTCGTGCCGTGCTTCGTGATCAATGCGTCGATGTCGGGCGCAGCGGTCTCGGCGGCAATCCAGCCATCGGTTGGGACCCCGCTTGCGGTCGGCAGCTGCGTGGGACGCGTTGTCAGGCGGTTTTCGGAAGGCTTTGCGGTCAAGTTCGCCGAGGTGATGCCGAGCCTCGGTGATCTCGAACGCCGCGTCATCACGCCACCGGTGCGTCCGAGATATTTGACGCCGGTGCAGGAACTCCACGCGCGGCCGGAGCGTGCGGAGGACTATGGCCTGGTCTGAGCGAGGTGCGCTGCTTGAGCTCGCGGCCTGCACGGTTAACGCCGTATTAATCCACATGATGAAAGCTTCTGGCGCCGGGATGCTCGTGCCAGGAGAAATCCCATGGAGGCCCAGAAGACCGCAGTGGAGGCCGTCGTCGTCTTGACCGGCTGCGACCGCGAGGCGGTGACCATGTTCATCCGCCGCCTGTATCTCGCCGGCGTCAGGGATCCCAAGCGACTCACCTTCAAGGGGCTGCAGGCGCTAGCGCAGCACTGATAGGGCAGGTTGTCCGGCGCGATAAGCTGCACGACCAGGATCCGGTATTAGCTGCTGCCGTCGCTATAGGAACGTGCCTCCTGTTGCCGTCGGGGCACGCGGAAGCAAAATCGCGCCTCGTATCCGGTCACATCTTGCTCACGAGGGGGTGCAGCACATCGCACTTGCCGATATGGTACGGGGTTGCGGCCTTATCGCTGGATTCCGGCCGGCCTCGCCGATCGAGGCCAGGGCAGGGGAAGTCCGGACAGGCGCGATCTTGGGAACCGGACATGTTGAGACAGCTTTTCGCACCACAGCTCGTCGCGCTCTATATTTTGATCGGCACGACGATCTACGTGCATTTTCGCGGCAAGCAGCGGCTTCGCTTCGCGCGCCAGCTCGGCGACCACTCGACCTATCTCGCGCCCTATAACGTCCTGTTGTATGCGGGTTCGGCGGTGCCGAACCAGCCGGTGATTCCGGTCGAGCAGTTTCCGGAACTGCAGAAGCTCACCGACAACTGGCAGATGATCCGCGACGAGGCGCTGCGGTTGTTCGATGAGGGCTTCATTCGCGCTGCCGCGGGCAACAACGACTGGGGCTTCTATTCGTTCTTCAAGAGCGGGTGGAAGCGCTTCTATCTCAAATGGTACGACGATTTCCTGCCTTCGGCGCGCACGCTGTGCCCGAAGACGGTCGAGCTGTTGAATTCGATTCCGTCCGTGCACGGCGCGATGTTCGCGATGCTGCCGCCGGGCGGCAAGCTCGGGGCTCATCGCGATCCCTTTGCCGGCTCGCTGCGCTATCATCTCGGGCTCGTGACGCCGAACTCGGACAAGTGCAAGATTCTCGTCGACGGCGTGCCCTGCGTCTGGCGCGACGGCGAAGCCTTCATGTTCGACGAGACCTTCATCCACAGCGCCGAGAACGCGACCGACGTGAACCGCATCATCCTGTTCTGCGACGTCGAGCGCCCGATGAAGTACGGGTTCATGACCGCGATCAATCGCTGGGTCAGCCATCACATCGTCAAGGCCTCCGCGACCCAGAATGTCGAGGGCGAGCATGTCGGCGTGCTGAACAAGGTGTTCGGCAAGCTGTACGAGATCCATCTCGCCAGCCGCAAGGTCAAGGAATGGAATCGGACTGTGTATTATGCCGCGAAGTACACGCTCACGGTCGCGATCGTCGGCGCGATCGTGGTGTCGGCGTTTAGGTGAGGGTGAGAGAGTAGGGCGGATTAGCACAGCGTAATCCGCCGCAGTCATTCGCGGACGAACGGCGGGTTACGCCTACGGCTAACCCGCCCTACGAGCTGCTGATTGAGCCCTCAGCGCGAACGGCTGCTCAGCCGCGCGGCTCGCCGATCGAGACCTTCAGCGTGCCGACGCCGTCGACGCCGCATTCGATCTTGTCGCCTGGGACCAGCGCGGCGACGCCGGCCGGCGTTCCCGTCATGATGATGTCGCCGGCGCCGATCTCGACCTGCTGGGAGAGCTTCCAGATGATTTCCGGCACGCTCCAGATGAGTTCGGTGAGATCGCCCTTCTGCCGCTCGGTGCCGTTCACCGACAGCCAGATCTTGCCCTTCGTGGGATGGCCGATCTTCGATGCCGGCTGCACGGCGGAGCAGGGCGCGGAGTATTCGAAGGACTTGCCGATCTCCCAGGGGCGCTCCTTCTTGCGCGAGGCGGTCTGCAGGTCGCGACGGGTGAGGTCGATGCCGACGGCATAGCCGTAGACGTGGTCGAGCGCCTTCTCGACCGGGATGTTGGCGCCGCCGCTCTTCATCGCGACGACCATCTCGACTTCGTGGTGCATGTCCTTGGTCAGCGACGGGTAGGGGATGACCGCGCCGTCCGGGACCAGCATGTCGGCGTGCTTGGCGAAGAAGAACGGCGGATCGCGCTCGTCATTGCCCATCTCACGGATGTGCTCGAGATAGTTGCGCCCGACGCACCAGATGCGGCGGACTGGGAACGCGCCGGCTTCGCCGACCACGGGCAGCGAGGCTTGCGGCGGGGCCGGAATGACGAAATGAGGGGCGGTCATGAAATCGATCTCGGGGTGAGTGGCGAGGGAAACGTCAGGATGCGGCGCTGATCGGCGCGATCAGAGGCACCGGCCCCATGTCGCGCTGCTGCAGGCGGAAGAACGAAGCATAGCGGCCGCCACGGCGCAACAGATCGTCATGCCGGCCCCGCTCGACGATCTCGCCGGCCTCGACCACCAGGATGGTGTCGGCATGCATGATGGTGTGCAGGCGGTGGGCGATCACGATCGTGGTGCGGTTCTGGCAGAGATGCTCGATCGCCTCCTGCACCTGGCGCTCCGATTCGGAGTCGAGCGCCGCAGTGGCCTCGTCCAGCAGGATGATGGGAGCGTTGCGAAGCAGCGCGCGCGCCACTGCGACGCGCTGGCGCTGGCCGCCGGAGAGCTGGGTGCCGTGCTCGCCGACCGGCGTGTCGTAGCCGAGCGGGAAGCTCATGATGAAATCATGCGCGCAGGCTGCTTTCGCGGCCTCGATGATCTCAGCCTCGGTGGCATCTGGCTTGCCGAAGGCGATGTTGGCGCGGATGGTGTCGCGGAACAAATAGACGTCCTGGCCAACATAGGCTGTCTGCTCGCGCAGGGATCGTCGGGACACCTGCGAGATCGACTGGCCGTCGATCAGGATCTCGCCTTCGGTCACCTCGTAGAAGCGCAGGAGCAGCGCCAGCACCGTCGACTTGCCGCCGCCGGACGGGCCGACGAGCGCGGTCATCTTGCCCGGCTCGGTGATGAAGCTCATCCGGTTCAGCACCGGCTCCTTGTCGCGATAGGCGAAGCTGACGTCGCGCAGCTCGATCCGCGCCTGCGACAGCTTGAGCGGTGGCTTGTCGTCGTCGGATTTCTCGCTGGCCGGGCTGTCGACGACCTCGAGCAGCATGCGCGCGCCGACCAGCTGGCTGTTGAGGTCGATGTTGAGCCGAGCAAGCCGCTTGGCCGGCTCGGTGGCCATCAGGAACGCGGTCATGAAGGAGAAGAACTGGCCGGGCGTCGCGTTGAGCGCGACCACGGCATAGCCGCCATACATCAGGCAGCCGGCCACCGCGAAGCCGCCGAGCATCTCCATCAGCGGGTTCGAGCGGTTGGAGACCCGCGCCATCTTGTTGGCATTTTGCTCGACGATCGCGATGTTCTCGTTGATGCGCGCGCGCATCGCGTCTTCCAGGGTGAATGCCTTGACCGTGCGGATACCCTGCAGCGATTCCTGCATGGTCTCGAGAATGTCGGCGGTGCCGGTGAACTGGTCGTAGGCCAGCCCCTTGATGCGCTTGACCAGCTTGCGCAGCACCAGCATCGCCGGCGGCACTGCGACGAGCCCCAGGAACGACATCAGCGGATCCTGCGCCACCATCACCGCGATCATGCTGATCAGCAGCAGGAGATCGCGGCCGATCGCGTTGATCAGCATGTTCAGCACGTCGGTGATGGACTTGGCGCCGGCGGTCAGTCGCGCCAGGAACTCGGACGAGTGCCGCTCGGAGAAGAAGCCGATGCTCTCGCTCATCAGCTTGGCGAACAGCCTGCGCTGATTGTTGGCGAGAATGGCATTGGAGATCTTGGACAGGATCACCGCATAGCCGTAGGTCGTCACGCCCTTGACGAACAGCAGCAGCACGGTGACGCCGGAGAGCGCGACGATGCCGGGTATGCTCTTCTCGACATAGGCCTTGTTGATGACCTGGCCCAGGATATAGGCAGCACCGGCGCTGGCCCCGGCCGAAAGGCCCATCAGCGCGAACGCCATCAAATAGCGCCGCCAATAGGCGAGCCCCTGTTCCATGAACAGGCGGCGGATCAGGACCGCGGCGCCATAGGGATCGTCGGTGATCTTCTTCGGAAACTCGGCCATGCTCATCCCTGGGCCGGGGCCGGGTCAAATCACCCGGTCGGCACAGGGCTGCTTGCCCGCTCGGGACGGCTTTTTCAAGCCCAATAAGGGGTTGCGGCGGCGGCCAGATCAGGCAGAGACCAGCTGCCGGACCTCCCCGTGGCGTTCCCGAAACAGTTTCTCCTCCCAGGCGAGCGCATGGGCGGCAATGGTCTCCAGATCGTCGCAGACCGGCGTCCAATCCAGCGTGGTTCGGATGCGGCCGATATCGGCGACCATGGTCATGATATCCCCTGGCCGCCGGGGTGCGAACTGCACCGGAATCTTACGGCCAGAGACGCGACGCACCGCTTCGATCGTCTCCAGCACGGAATAGCCGTGGCCATACCCACAATTCAGCGTGATCGAGCTGCCGCCGGCGCGGAGATAGGCCAGTGCCGAGCGATGGGCCTGGGCGAGATCGGCGACATGGATGAAGTCCCGAATGCAGGTGCCGTCGGGCGTCGGATAGTCGGTGCCATAGACGTCGATCTTGGCGCGCTGGCCGGTTGCGACCTCCATCGCGATCTTGAGCAGATGCGTGGCGCCGACCGTGGCGAGCCCGATACGCGCCAGCGGGTCGGCGCCGGCGACATTGAAATAGCGCAGCACGACGTAGCTCATGTCGTGCACCGAGGCCACATCATGCAGCATGATCTCGGTCATCAGCTTGGAGCTGCCATAGGGCGACGATGGGCGCGTGCGCGCCGTCTCCGGCACCGGAACCTGCTCGGGATTGCCGTAGACCGCAGCCGTCGACGAGAAGATGAAGCGGCTGACGCCGCGCTTCACCGCCGCATTGAGCAGGCTGCGCGTCGTCATGGTGTTGTTGCGATAATACAGCAGCGGGTCGCGCACCGATTCCGGCACGACCACGGAGCCCGCGAAATGAATGATGCTTTCGACGCCGTGCTGGCTGATCACGCCGTCGACGAGGTTTTCGTCGCCGGCATCGCCGATGAACAGCGGCACGCCTTCCGGCACCATGCTGGAAAAACCGGTCGAAAGATTGTCGATCACGACGACGCTCTCGCCCGCCTCAACCAACGCGAGCACCATGTGGCTGCCGATGTAGCCGGCACCCCCAGTGACGAGCACGGTCATTGTTTGACTCATTCCCTGTTGTTTTGACGAAGCTAGTCCGCTTTGGGTGAAGGGAGGGTTTCGATAAAGCCGAACTGGCGACTATCCTTAATGTTGCGTATAGGGAGCTGCATAAAGGGAGCCCGACGTGCCGACCGACACTTGTCCTGCCGCGGATATCGACGTCATCGTGCCTAACCTGCATCGCCGCTATTCGGGCGTCACGGCGACCAATCGCATGGTGGCGCCGAAGCTGGCGCAGCGCTTTTGCGCGGTGTGGTTCGGCTCGCATGCGCCAGGCGGCATCGCGCGCCTGGGGATGGCTGATCTTCTCACGCTGTGGCGACGCAGGCGGCCGTTGATCTGGCACGCGCGGCGTAACAACGAGATGATCGCAGGCGTCTTGCTGCGCGCGCTCGGCTGGCCGCTCAAGCTGGTGTTCACCTCGGCGGCGCAGCGGCACCACACCTGGATCACGCGCTGGCTGATCCGCCGCATGGATGCGATCATCGCGACCAGCGAGATATCCGCATCCTACCTGAAGCGTCCGTCCACCGTGGTCATGCATGGCGTCGACACGGATGTCTATACGCCGCCTGCCGATCGCGCAGCTGCCTTCGCCGAAAGCGGCTTGCCGGGTGCCTATGCGATCGGATGCTTCGGCCGCGTGCGCGCGCAGAAGGGCAGCGACGTATTCGTCGCGGCGATGTGCCGGCTGCTGCCGCGCTATCCGGATTTTTCCGCCGTGCTGGTCGGCGCGGTGACGCCCGAGCAGGCGCCGTTCGCGGGTGAGCTGAAAAAGCAGATCGCCGCCGCCGGATTGGAGCAGCGCATCGTCATCACCGGTGAGCTCGACATCGCGGATGTGCAGCGCTGGTATCAGCGCCTGACGATCTACGCCTTCACCTCGCGTAACGAGGGCTTTGGTCTGACGCTGATCGAAGCAATGGCGGCAGGCGCCGCGCTGGTGGCCTCACGCGCGGGGGCGGCCGAGCTCGTGATCGAGGACGGCGTGACCGGCGTGCTGGTGCCGCCGGGCGATGTCGATGCGCTGGTGGCCGCGCTCGAGCCGCTCATGCAAGATCCGCCTGCTGCGCGCGCCATGGGTGAGCGCGCCCGCGTGCGCGTCGTGGCAAATTTCAGCCTCGATGCCGAAGCCGACAAGATTGCGGCTGTTTACCGCACGCTGGTTTGAATCATCACCCCGGCGACGAAGGCATCCAGATCGCCGCCCTTGAACAGGAAGCCGGGCAGGCCGGCGGCTTGCGCGGCTGCGATGTCGGAGGAGCGGTCGCCGATGACGAAACTGCCTTCGCGGCGCACCGGCCAATGCGCCATCAGGTCGAGGATCATGCCGGGTGCGGGCTTGCGCCAGGGGTGCTCGCGCAAGTAAGCCTCGACAGAGCCCTCGGTGTGATAGGGGCAGTAGCGGATGTCGTCGATGCGCGCGCCTTGTGCTGTCAGCTCCGCGCACATCCAGTCGTGCAGGGTGACGACGTCATCCTCGGTGAACAGGCCGCGCGCCACGCCGGATTGGTTGGTGAACAGGAAGACGTGATAGCCGGCGTCGTTCAGGCGCCGGATCGCCTTCGCGACGTTCGGCATCCAGCGGATGCGCTCGCGCGTGCCGATATAGTCGTCGTCGTGATTGAGCACGCCGTCGCGGTCGAGAAAGGCGGCGGGCTTGAGTGTTCTCGTATCGCTGCTCATGACTGCGTGGATGTCCGCATCAGCGCCTGCTCGACCGCGGCGCAGATGCCATGTGCGGTCGCCAGATGAATCTGCTGGATGATCGGCGTGTCCTCGCTGGGTGCGACCAGCAGGAGATCGCACAAATCGCCCATCGCCTGACCCTTGCTGCCGGTGAAGCCCACGGTGGTGAGGCCGCGCGCGCGAGCATTGATGAGCGCATTGAGGATGCTGGGTGAGCGTCCCGAGGTCGAGATCGCGAGCAGCACGTCGCCGCGCTGGCCGAGCCCCTCGACCTGGCGCGCGAACACCTGGTCGTAGCCATAGTCGTTGCCGATCGCGGTCAGCGCCGAGGTATCAGTAGTCAGAGCGATCGCGGCATAGGCCGGCCGCTCCTGCTTGTAGCGGCCGACGATCTCGGCCGCGATGTGCTGGGCGTCGGCGGCACTGCCGCCATTGCCGACGAGGAGCAGCTTATTGCCGGCGCGAAGCGCCGCCACGATCGCAGCGGCGATCTTGCGTGCAGTTTCCAGCAGTGTCGCATCCTCGCTGGTGCGCTCGAACGCGGCGAGGGACTCCGCGAGATGGCTGGCGATCAGGTCGTTGCTGCTCATGTCTGCTTCGGAAATTCTCATCGTGTCTTGGTATCTATCGTGATCCTGCTCCGCAACGATCCGATCCTGTCAGCGCGCCGCGCGTGCACCGGCTTCAGCCAGCACCCGCGCGGTGATCGCAGCGACGTCGGAGGCCGAAATGTCGCGCATGCAGCGGTGGTGCTTCATGCGGCACACAGGGCGGTGGCAGGGCTGGCAGGGCACCTTGGTCTTGGTCTGCACCGTGGCCGCAAGGCCGTTGAGCGGCGCCCAGTGATAGGGGCTGGTGGGTCCGAAGATGCCCATGGTCGGGGTCCCCAGGGCGGCGGCGATATGCATCAGGCCCGAATCGTTTGATATGGCGACGCTGGCCGCCGCCATCGCGAGCACGCCGTTGCGCAGGTCAGTTCCGGTCAGGTCACGCACGCCGGAGCCGCCGGCAGCGACAATCTCGGCCGCTAAGGCCTTCTCGCCGGGGCCGCCGACCACCCAGACGTCCAGCCCCTGGGCGATCAGCAGGCGGGCGGCCTCGCCATAATAGGGCCAGCGCTTGGCCGGTCCGACCGACCCCGGCGCCAGCGCCACTCCGGGGCCGCTGCCGAGCCCATTGGCCTGACGCCAGCGCTCGATCTGCTCCGGCGGCACCCGCAGCTGCGGCACCGGCCATTCCGGCGGCAGGGCTGCGCCATCAGGTAGTGCCAGCGCGGCATTCTTGTCGATGAAGCGGGGCAGCTTCCGCTCGCCCCAGCGCCAGCGGTTGATCAATCCGAACCGGAACTCGCCGACGAAACCCACCCGCTCCGGGATACCTGCCAGGGTCGGGGCGATCGCGGCCTTCCAGGTGCGCGGCATCACCAGGGCAGTCCGGTAGCGCCGTTCCCGCAACATCGCTGCCAGCTTCCATTGCTTGGCCAGCGCCAGCCGGCTGCGCGGCAGGTCCCAGACGATTCCAGCGCGGACGCCGGGCATGTAATCCGCCAGCGGTGCACATAGCCTGGTGGTGAGCAGGTCCACCGGGCGATTCGGCCAGCGCTCCTTCAGCACCCGCACCACCGTATGGCCGCGCACGAAATCCCCGATCCACATATAGGGAATGATCAGGATCGGGCTGGTTTCGTCAGCGTCGGCGTTGATTGAATGAATATTCATTCTTTGTGCATCTGGACCATCAGCAGGTGGGTAGCGACTCGCTCACAGAAGGTAAAGCGGCCGGGCTAAATCGCTTACACTTTGCGGAATGATGGGCTAGGCAGGGCGCCGACAGGGACCATCGAGATAAGGTAACCGAATGTTGCTGGTGACCGGCGGGGCCGGCTTTATCGGATCGAATCTGGTCGCCGCGCTGAACGAGGCCGGCCGCACCGATGTCGTAGTCTGCGACTGGCTCGGCGATGAGGGCAAGTGGCGCAATCTCGCCAAGCGGCACCTGGCGGATTTCGTGCCGCCTTCAGAGCTTGCCGATTGGCTAAAGGGCCGCCGGCTTGATGCCGTCCTGCACATGGGCGCGATCTCCGCGACCACGGCTGTCGATGGCGACCTCGTTATCGACAGCAATTTCCGCCTGTCGCTGCGGTTGCTCGACTGGTGCACCGCAAGTGCCACGCCGCTCATCTATGCCTCCTCGGCGTCAACCTATGGCGACGGCGAACAGGGCTTCTACGACAATCCTTCGCTGGCGGCGCTGAAGGCCTTGCGGCCGATGAACCTCTACGGCTGGAGCAAGCATCTGTTCGACATGGCGGTGGCCGCGCGCGCCGAACGGCACGAGAAGCTGCCGCCGCAATATGTGGGGCTGAAGTTCTTCAACGTGTTCGGTCCCAACGAGTACCACAAGGGGACGATGATGAGCGTGCTGGCGCGGCGCTTCGACGACATCAAAGCTGGCCGCGTGGTGGAGCTGTTCAAGTCGCATCGCGAGGGCATTGCCGATGGCGACCAGCGGCGCGATTTCATCTATGTCGACGACGTGGTGCGGGTGATGATGTGGCTGCTGGCGACACCCAGCGTGTCGGGCCTGTTCAATGTCGGTACGGGCGAGGCGCGCAGTTTCAAGGACCTGATCCTCGCAGCCTATGGGGCGCTCGGCACGACGCCCAACATCGTTTATATCGACATGCCCGAAGCGATTCGCGGCAGCTATCAGTATTTCACGCAAGCCGAGGTCGATCGGCTGCAGGTCGCCGGCTATAACGGCGGCTTCACGGCGCTGGAGGACGCGGTCGGCCACTATGTCAGGGGCTACCTCGAGTCCGCCGACCGCTACCGCTGACGCTTGCCTCGGGACACGTAACGATGTTCGATTTTGACGCCCTGTCGCAAGCGCTGTGCCGCCAGACCGTGCTTTGCATCGGCGACCTCATGCTTGACGAATTCGTCTATGGCGAGGTGTCGCGGATCTCGCCGGAAGCGCCGGCACCGGTCATTGCCGTCCAGCGCAGCGAAACCAATATCGGCGGGGCCGGCAATGTCGCGCGTAACATTGCAGCGCTCGGCGCACGCTGCATCTTCGTCGGTCTGGTCGGCGATGACGCCGCCGGCACTGAGCTGCGCACAACGCTGATGTGCGAACCCGGCATCGAAAGCGTGCTGGTGACCGATTCCGGCCGGCCGACCACGCGCAAGGTGCGCTTCGTGTCGGAACATTTCTCCACCCACATGCTGCGCGCCGATTGGGAGCGCGCCGCACCTGCCGCACCCGAGATCGAGCAGAAACTGATCGATACGATCCTGCCGCTGCTCGCACGCGCCGACATCGTGCTGCTGTCGGATTATGCCAAGGGCGTGCTCACCGCGCGGGTGATCCGCAACGTGATCGATGCGGCGCGAAAGCGCGACATCCGCATCATCGTCGATCCCAAGAGTGCGAATTTCGCGATCTATCGCGGTGCCACTCTGCTGACGCCGAACCGCAAGGAGTTTTCGGAAGCCACCCGCAGCCGCGCCGAGACGGTGCAGGAGATCGCCTCCGCGGCGCAGGACGCGATCCAGCTGGCCGATTGCGAAGCGATCCTGGTGACGCAGAGCGAGCGCGGCATGACCTTGGTGCCGCGCCAGGGCGAGCCGGTCCATGTGCCGGCTTTTCCAGTCAAGGTGCGCGACGTCTCCGGCGCCGGCGATACGGTCGCCGCCGTGCTGGCGGCGACCTTCGCGGCCGGTGCCGAATGGGAGGATGCGCTGCGGATGGCGAGCGCGGCCGCAGCCGTGGCCGTCAGCAAGCAGGGCACTGCGAGCGTGAGTGCGGACGAATTGCGGCGGAAGATCCTGCCGCACGCTTATCTTGCCGCCGAAGAGAAGATCCTCGCGACCGACGATGACCTCTACGCGCGGCTCGCCGATTGGCGGGAGCAGGGCCTGCGGATCGGCTTCACCAATGGCTGCTTCGACATTCTCCACCCGGGCCACGTCAAGGTGCTGACCGCGGCACGCGCGGCCTGCGACCGGCTCGTGGTCGGGCTGAACAGCGATGCCTCGGTGAGGCGGCTGAAGGGCGAGAGCCGTCCGGTTCAGGACGAGCGCGCCCGCGCCGAGGTGCTGGCAGCACTGGAGGCGGTCGACCTGGTCGCGATCTTCGCCGAGGACACGCCGATCCGCCTGATCGAGCAGATCAGGCCGAGCGTGCTGGTCAAGGGCGGCGATTACACCCGCGAGCAGGTGGTCGGCCACGAGATCGTCGAAGCCGCGGGCGGACAGGTGATCCTGGTCGATATCCTGAAGGGCTTCAGCACGACCGCGCTGGTCGATCGCGCCCGGGGAGACAAGCGATGAGCACGCTCGCCGGACATTCCAGCGCGGCGATGCTGTCGCGGCGGTGGCGCGACCCGGCGGCGTGGCGCACCACGGTGGACGTGGTCGCGATCCTGCTGGCGCTCGCATTACCCTGGTCGACCTCGCTGGTGTCGATCTTCGGCGTCGTGCTGATGCTCACCATGGTGCCGTTACTCGATGTCGAGGCGTTCGTGGCGTCATTGAGACGCCCGATCTGCCTGGCGCCGATCGCGCTGTTCGTGTTGGCGCTGGTCGGGACCTTATGGTCCGACGCCGCCTGGGGCGTGCGGTTCTATGCGGTCGGACCGGCCGCGAAGCTGCTGGTGCTGCCGGCACTGTTCTATCATTTCGAGCGCTCCGAACGCGGCACCTGGGTGTTCGTTGCATTTCTCGGCTCCTGTGCGCTGATGGTGGTTGCCTCGACAATTGTTGCCTTCGATCCGGCGCTCGCGCTCAAGCCGCATGCCGATCGCGGCATCTTCGTCAAGAACTACATCGATCAGGGCCAGGAGTTTTCGCTCTGCGCCGTGGCGCTGGCCTATCCGTTGGCAAACTTCGCCGGCCAGCGACGGTGGTGGTCGGCGCTGCTGCTGTTGGCGCTCATGCTGCTGTTCCTCGCCAACATGGTCTTCATCGTCACCTCGCGAACGGCGCTGGTGACGATCCCGATCATGCTGGCCGTGTTCGGCCTCATGCATCTCAGATGGCGGGCGAACCTGGCGATCGCCGTCGCCGCGATCGTGGTGGCCGGAACCGCCTGGATGGCCTCGCCGCAATTGCAGCAGAAGGTCGCGACCTTCAGCAGCGAGTATCAGGCCTACAAGGAAGATCGCGCGACCACCTCGATCGGCGAGCGGCTGGAGTTCTGGCGCAAGTCGCTGCACTTCTTCGTCGAGGCGCCCTTGATCGGTCATGGATCAGGCTCGACGCGGCATCTGTTCGAGCTGGCGAGCGATCATTCAGACCTTGCCTCCGGCCAGGTGATCGGCAACCCGCACAACCAGACGCTCTACGTCGCCGTACAGTGGGGCGCGGTTGGGGTCGTCATCCTCTGGACGGTGTGGCTGTCGCATCTGCTGCTGTTCCGCGGCGAGGGGCTCGCCAACTGGATCGGCCTGCTGGTCGTGGTGCAGAACATCTTCACGTCTTTTCTTAACTCCCACATTTTCGATTTTCATGAGGGCTGGATGTATGTGCTCGGCGTAGGCGTCGCCGGCGGCATGGCGCTGAAGGCGCAGCGGCTGCAAGCCGCTGCGCCCGTCGGCAGCTCGCCGCAGCCGGAGGGCGCTGCGTCATGACATCGGCTCTCGCTCATTGGGCGGCCGCCGCATGACGCGCCTGTCCCGCCTGACATACCGCAACGTGCTGATCATCGTGCACGACCTGCTGGCGACCGTCGTGGCGCTGTTCGCCGCGTTCTACATTCGTTTCGAGGGCAGCAACAACTTCTGGGATCGCGTACCCCTGCTGTTGCAGATCCTGCCTTATTTCATCGCCTTCAGCTTCCTCGTCTTCTATCTGTCCAACCTGATGACCACCAAATGGCGGTTCATCTCCTTGCCGGACGCGCTGAACATCGTGCGTGTCGCCACCATCCTGACGCTCGCGCTCCTGGTGCTCGACTACATCATCGTGGCGCCGAACGTCCGCGGCACCTTCTTCCTCGGCAAGGTGACCATCGTCCTCTATTGGTTCCTGGAAATCTCCGGCCTGAGCGCACTGCGTTTTGCCTATCGTTATTTCCGCTACACCCGGGTGCGTTATCACGCCAAAGCCGAGGATGCCGCGCCCGCACTGCTGATCGGCCGCACCGCGGATGCCGAGGTGGTGCTGCGCGGCATCGAAAGCGGCGCGGTGAAGCGGATCTGGCCGATCGGAATACTGTCGCCGTCCATCGCCGACCGCGGCCAGCTGATCCGCAATGTTCCGGTGCTCGGCGGCTTCGACGATATCGAGGACGTGTTTGCCGACTTCGCCAAGCGCGGCAAGCCGATTGCGCGCGCGCTGATGACGCCGTCCGCGTTCGACCCGGAATTCCATCCCGAGACGTTCCTGATGCGGGCGCGGCGGCTGCGGCTGATCGTCAGCCGCCTGCCGGCGCTCGAGAGCGGCGATGCGCCCAGGCTCGCGCCGGTCGCTGTCGAGGACCTGCTGCTACGGCCGAGCGAGAAGATCAATTATGGCCGCCTGGAAGCCCTGGTGAGAGGCAAGGCGGTGGTTGTCACCGGCGGCGGCGGCTCGATCGGCGCCGAGATTTGCCATCGCGTCGTGACCTTCGGTGCCGCGCGGCTGCTGGTGATCGAGAATTCAGAGCCGGCGCTCTATGCGATCACCGAAGCGCTCGCGGCCAGCGGTGAAGGGGGCGCGACAGTCGAGGGCCGGATCGCCGATATACGCGACCGTGAACGGGTGTTCCGGCTGATTGCCGAATTCAAGCCGGATCTGGTGTTCCACGCCGCGGCGCTGAAGCACGTGCCGATTCTCGAGCGCGACTGGAGCGAGGGCGTCAAGACCAACATCTTCGGTTCGATCAACGTGGCCGACGCCTCGGTGGCGGCGGGCGCCGAGGCGATGGTGATGATCTCGACCGACAAGGCGATCGAGCCGGTCTCGATGCTCGGGCTGACCAAGCGCTTCGCCGAAATGTATTGCCAGGCCCTCGACCGCGAGCTGGCCGAGCGTCGCACGGGTAAGCCGGCGATGCGGCTGATCTCGGTGCGATTCGGCAACGTGCTGGCCTCGAACGGCTCGGTGGTGCCCAAGTTCAAGGCGCAGATCGAGGCGGGTGGCCCGGTGACCGTCACGCACCCGGACATGGTGCGCTATTTCATGACCATCCGCGAGGCCTGCGATCTCGTCATCACGGCAGCGTCGCACGCGCTGGCGCCGGAGCGGCCGGGCGTCTCGGTCTATGTGCTGAACATGGGCCAGCCGGTGCGGATCGTCGAGCTCGCCGAGCGCATGATCCGGCTCTCGGGCCTGCAGCCGGGCTACGATATCGAGATCGTTTTCACCGGGATCAGGCCGGGCGAGCGTCTGAATGAGATCCTGTTCGCCAGCGAGGAGCCGCCGGTCGAGATCGGCCTTGCCGGCGTGATGGCGGCCAAGCCCAACGAGCCGCCGATGCAGACTCTAAAGAAGTGGATCGCCAGCCTCGACCAGGCGATCGAGCGCGACGATCCCGTCACCATCAAGGCGATCCTGAAGGACGCCGTGCCGGAATTCGGCTCAAGCGCGGCCTGAGATCCGCGGGCGCGCGAAACGGCGCAGCACGACAGCGACGGCGGCTAAGCCTGCAACCAAGAGCAGGACGTCGATCGCAGGCGCATCGAGTACGATTGACGCGACCGCCAGCGCCGCGAGCAAGAGGTTGAGGACGAACACCTCGCCGACCACGCGCGTCACGGTGAAGCCGTTGTCAGTCGCACTCTGGTAGAAGTGGCTGCGATGCGCGGCCCAGAACGGCTCGCCGCGCAGCATCCGCCGTAGCAGCGTCCAGGTCGAATCCACGAGATAATAGAGCGGCAGCAGCAGCGCTGCGACGACATTGCCCTGCCATGCCAGATGCAGCAGGCACCAGCCGAGCAGGAGGCCGATCGGTAGGCTGCCGACATCGCCGAGAAACACCTTTGCGACGGGACGGTTGAACGGTGCGAAGCCGAGCAGGGCGCCGCACAGCGCGGCCGCGATGAGGACGACGGGCAGCGGCAGCACGCCAAACAGCCCGACCAGCACCAGCGTCGCGCTGACGGGGACGGTTTCGGCTACCGTCATCAGATCGAGCCCGTCCATGAAATTGACGAGGTTGACGAACCACAGACCGGCGAGCAGCACCAGGCCGCGCTCGAGCGCGAGCGGCAGGACAGGTACGATCCTGAGATCGTCAGGGGCCGTGAAGACGACCATGCCGACCGCCACGGCCTGCAGCAACAGACGCGGCAGCGCCGGAATCGGCCTGATGTCGTCAACCAGCCCGACCAGCGCGATCAGCGGCACGGCGACCAGCAGCATGACGGGCAGGCGCAAGTCGGTCAGCACCGCGAAAGCGCCGCCGATCAGCAGCGTCGCCGCGATCACGGCGATGCCGGCGCCCTGCGGAGTCGGCACCTTGTGCGACGAGCGGGCATTCGGCCGCGCCAGCGCATAGCGCTGCAACAGCGGGCGCAGCAGCACGATCAGGCCGGCGCAGACAATGGCTGCGGCGAGTGCGACGAGGGCGAGGGCGGCGAGCTGGCGATCAGGTGTCATCGCGATCGCCCGAGGTCATCCTGGTGTAGAGATCGACGATGGCGCCGCCGATGATCTTTGCCGACAGCTTGTCCTCGACGAGCTTTCGAGCGGCGGCGCCATAGAGCGCGCGCAAGACGGGAGAGTGGGCGAGTTGCAGCATCGCCTGTGCCAGCGCCGGCGCATTTTCGATCGGAACGGTGAGCCCGGTCTGCTCGTGCAGCGCGATCTCGCGGCAGCCCGGTGCATCGGTCGAGACCAGAGGGCGGCCACAGGCTGCCGCTTCGAGCAGGCTGACCGGCAGGCCCTCGCGATGCGAGGGCAGCACCGCGATATGGCAGCGGCGCCAGAGGGCCGTGATGTCGTCGATATGGCCGAGCAACGTGAGGCCGGGCTCGCGCCGCCAAGCCGCGATCTCATCCTCCGTCACCGAGGCCGGATTGGCAGGATCGGGATTGCCGGCGATCAGCAGGTTGAACGCGTGACCCTCGCCGCGCAGCAGGCGATGGGCTGCGACCAGCGCGCGGACGCCCTTGTCGGTCAGCAGCCGGCCGGCAAAGCCGAAGGTGATGGGCCCTTCCGGCTCCGGCAGCGGCTGGAAGCGGTCGGTGTCGACGCCCGAGCCCGGGATCAACGTGATCCTGTCGGCATTGACGCCGAGCCTGCGCAGCGCTGCGCTGTCGTCCGGGTTCTGCACCAGCACGCAGCTCGATCGTCTGTTCATCAAGCGGGGCAGCAGCCACGCCATGGCCTGTTTCAACAAGCCTGAACGCCACGTTGTCGAGGTGAAGATATAGCCAAGGCCCGTGATGGCATTGACGACAGGCACGTCGCTGCCGAGCGCCGCCAGCGAGCCGAGCAGGCTCGCCTGCAGGCCGGAATGATGCACGACATCAGGATTGATCGCGCGCTCGACCCTCCGGATCGCTCTGACCACCGGCCAAGCCGCTGATGGTGACAGGCCGCCGCGACGGAACGGAATCGGATGCAGGGTGAAGCGTTCCGCCGCGATCGCAGCCGCGCCCTTGTTCACGTTGGTCGCGACATGCACCTCGAAGCCGGCCTCGCGCGCCGCGCGCGCCATCGGCAGACGATGCATCAGGAAGGCATAGTCCTCGTTTGCGACATAAAGCAGCCGTCGCGGTGGGGCAGGCGGGGAGGCAGGCATCCGGTCCAGATCTCGATCGGTCGAATGCGCCGTATAGGGCAAGCCGGCCTGTTTCGCGAGGGCTATCGAAACTGCCGTTCGCGCTGTCAACACTGCGGCGCAACTCGGCAAGCAGGCAGTCATTCTGCGAATATCGAGACCAGTAGCGCGGGGCCGCAACCGACGGACGTTCCAATCAGCTATCCGGTTTCTCGTACAATCTGGCGACAATCGACCGATACGCCAAACATCACTCGACCGGGTCCATGCAAAATGGGCCATTGAAGGGCAAAAAGCCATGGGGCCGATGGCCGTATTGGATGACAGGACGCGGCTGACTTGGCGGTCGCGCCCCTTACGGAGCTCGCCTTTCCGCATTGCGAAGAGTAGGCGATGAGTTCACGATTAATGATCCGGCCCATACGGATCCTTCTTTGGTAAAATGGCCCTTGTCCCAGGCGACTGGCACGTTGCCCGTTAACAATGGGCATGCGCCGCCAGGACACATGAGCTCGATGAGAGACACATACTCGGCTCGGTCCAAGCCGCTAAATAGATGGCGCATGAAGTCGTCGGTCTCACGGACAAACGGTTCGAGACGATTGACCGAAACGGCACCGAAGTGTTCGGCCGCGATATAAATCCGAGGAACGGCGTTCGCATATTGCGGGCTGGGACCAACGAGAACGACTCTGGCGCCGGTATCCGTCAACTTTTTGATAGTCTCCGTCAGACTGGCAGTGGCCCGCGAACCAAAGAGCGAACGCGTCCAGTTCGCGGAGATGATTACGATGTCCGGATTAAGCTGTTTCGCGGCATTCAGAACATGGCGGTTAAATGCGTCGCAGGCCTGTGTCTGGCCGTAAGCATCGTACGGCAGGCATGCGGCCATGGTCGCTCGCATGAGAGACGTTGACCGCAGCGCCAGCCTTAGTCCGGGGATCAAATGTGCTGCATGGCTATCGCCCCAGACGAGCACTTTCACGCCAGGCCCGGGTACAATGCAAGAGGGATTTAAATCCTCAAAATGTTGATCGCCGATCAGGAAGCAGGTTTGCGCCTCGTAGGCGGACCGATAGTCGTAACCGAGATAGCTCGCGATCTTCAGCTCTTCCGATGAAAATCGAAGCGGGAACCCGTCGTACAGGATGATCGCGATCGATGCCGCAATCAGCCCCGTGGCCGCAGCGGATAACGCGCGCCAGGTTATTCGCCAGTCAGCGAGGCGCGCCGGCCTTTCGACAAGATAGTAGCTCGCAATGGAAAGAGTGGTGCAGCAAGACAAGAGGGCTATTTTTGCTGCCGATGATGCCGGCGGCCCCCATACAGAATGGGCGAACGAGGCGATCGGCCAGTGCCAGAGATAGAGCGAATAGGACCATGCCCCCACTAGCGTGATCGGCTTTATTGCAGCGATGAACCGTTTGCTGAACGTGGGATTAGACCAGATCACGAGCGCCGCGCCGATGCACGGCAACAGGGCATTGACCCCTGGGTAGGGCGTTTGCCGAGTGAAGGCATTGATGGATACCGAAAGCAAAAGCCATCCGCTGATGCAGGCCAGAAGCTTGAGTCTGTTATCGCGCGATGCGGGTAGCGCTTCGAGGGCAAGGAGAACGCCGATTCCCAGCTCCCAGATTCGAGCTGGCAACAAATAGAACGCGCCTGCCTGGTCGGTTCTGGTCTGCATGATGCAGATCGCAAACGAGACTGTGCAGGCGGTAACCAGGGCAACGAGCATAGTTTGTCGGCGGAGGGAGAGGGCTGCCACCGCCGCTACTGGGAACAGTATGTAATACTGCTCCTCGACTGCGAGCGACCAAGTGTGCAAGAGCCCTTTGTTGATTGCCGCGTCGTCAAAATAGCCCTGCTGCAGCCAAAATAGAAAATTTGAAGAGAAGGTGATGGCCGCAAGCGCTTGCTGGGCGAGATCGGTGGTCTCGCGCGGCAGCAATATCGCGCTTCCCAGAGCCAGGACGCACGCGACCATGGCAAATGCTGCAGGCAAAATCCGGCGTGCGCGGCGCTTGTAGAAATCGAAGAGCGAGAATGTGCCGGAACGGAACTCGGTTCGGATAATGCTCGTAATGAGAAATCCTGAGATAACGAAGAACACGTCGACGCCGACGAAGCCGCTTCTAAAGGGCGGAATGTCATAATGGTAGAAAATGACAGATGTGACGGCAAAAGCCCGAAGGCAATCAATATCGGGGCGATAGATGAGGGATCTCGACGTGCCTTCCATGGTCAGCATCGATGATCCAAGTGTGCAGGACAACGAGGAGTTGGATATCAACGGGAGGAACTCAACCGGCGGATATCGGACGAGAGTCATATCGAAGCGGCTGTTCAGGCGCATCCTGCCAATAAGCCAGGAATCGCGTTGAACAGAACGCTCAAAAAGTGGGCGTCTTTTTGACCTTATGACAGCGGTGTGGTTCGAGAGCGCGAACGCATTGAAACGCCTCTCGTCGGCTAGGCGATGACCATCGAACAATTTCTTGTCGTGCGACAACCTCAAGCGCAGCAGGCATGCACCGTCGGCGGAACTGCGGATGTCGGCCGGAGTGACCGCCCGCCCGCGACCGAGCGCAATGCCTTTGGGCGCGCCGAGCGGCAGCAGCAAAGTGAGAACCACGCGAGGCGCGCAGTCTCAGGCGGCGGCCGTGCTCCAGGCCTGATAGTCGCGCCAGACCTCTTCCGGCTTGCCGTCGGCGCGGATAGCACCCTTTTCCAGCCAGATCGCGCGGGTGCAGTTGTCCTTGACGATGTCCTCGGCATGGGAGGCGATGAACAGGATGCCGGTGCGGCCGAGCAGGCCTTGCAGCCGCGACTGGGCTTTCTTCATGAATGACGCATCGCCCGCGCCGATCCATTCGTCCATCAGCAGGATGTCCGGCGTGATCGAGGTCGAGATCGCGAAGGCAAGCCTCAGCACCATGCCGCTCGAATAGGTGCGGACCGGCATTTCCAGGAAGTCGCCGAGTTCGGTATGCTCCGCGATATCGTCGATATGCAGATCGATCTCCTCGCGTTTGAGACCAAGCAGCATGCAGCGGATGCGGATATTTTCGTAACCGCTTGCTTCCATGTCCATGCCGAGCGTCAGATCGATCAGCGATGCCACGCGACCGCACACAGTGATAGAGCCGCGAACCGGCTCGTAGACGCCCGAGACGGCCCGTAGCATGGTTGATTTGCCGGCGCCGTTATGTCCGATCAAGCCGATGCGTTCGCCATGTTCCGCCACGAGCGTGACATCGTTGAGAGATGACACCACCACTCTTTGATCGGAGCCGACGCCGATGCGGCCACCGGTGGTGTATTCCAGCACGGAACGCTTAATCGACCGGCCGTGGGCCGAATAAATCGGGAATTCGATGTAGACGTGTTCGAACTTGACCGAACTCAATCGCCTGCCGCGGATCGGGAGTGTAACCATCGACGTCACCTGATGCTCCGGTTCCGAAGTTCGCGCATATTGTGGGCCGGCTCCTGAGCGAACTTCGGAAGCTTAAGAGCGCCAGCAAGTCCATGGTTCGAGTGAAGGAGCGATTTTGAACTCTTCTCTAGGGGGGCGGCATCCCTGACGTCGCCACCAGTTCGCCGCTCCGGCTACAACCAATAGGCGATGCGTGCGCGCGTCCTACCAAAGAACCAGAAGGTCAGTAGTGAACCGCCGATCGCGCAGAAGATGAGTACCGCATACGCGGCGGCAGGAGGAGCATGCCCGAGTAGAGGGGCTCGGACAGCCTCCACCAGATAGTAAAAAGGGTTCAGCTTGACGAACCACGACAAATGTTCCGGCAGGGTTTCAGGGCGATACATTACCGGGGTGACGAAGAATAGGATTTGCAGAACATTGGCAATGATCGGCGGCAGGTCGCGGAAGCGGGTGCAGAAGACAGCGATGATAATCGAGATCCAAGCGAAATTGGCGAGCATCAGCGCCAGGCCCGGCACCAGCAGCGCCAGCCGCCAGTTCAATAGCGCGGGTTGCCAGATGTACAGCAGCACCATGACGGCGAGGTTGTGGGCGTTGATGATGAAATTGCGGAAGATCGTCCGGAAGATGTGCAACGAGAGCGGCAGGCCGCCCTGCTTGATCAGTCCATCAGCCTGCACGAAGGCAAGCGTGCTCTCGTTGATCGTGCCGGTGCAGAAGTTCCAGACGATGAAGCCGGCTGCGATATAGGGCAGGAAAGAGTGGACGTCCTGCTTGAACAGACCAGCATAGACTGTGCCGAGCGTCAGCACTAGGATCGACATGCTGATCGTGATCCAGAACGGACCGAGCACCGCGCGCCGATACCGCTGCTTGACATCGAGCGAGGCGAGCGAGATCCATAGCCGCCATTGGCGCAGGCCTGCGAAAATGTCCGCGATCGCTGCTTGGCTCCGCGATCGGCCGATGCCGAAGTAGACGACGACGGGTGTTTCCTCCTGCGCCAGTTGCTCCTCGCGCCGCACATCGACCTGTCGGTCCAAACCTGCCGTCATCATGTCTGCAGCGCTCTTCGCCCTCGTTGGTCCGCGCTCTATATGGCATATCCCACTGGCAGGCAACTGGCCATCATGTCATTGATTCCAAGCCATTTTGGGCCTTTTTGGCATTGCGCTGCCGACACCGGTGTTTCGCCTGCTCCGGTGGCCGGCCTCATTCGCCGAGATGAGTCCGGAGGCCATTATTAATCAATGCGAACTGCGGTCGTTCTGGAAAGTGAGGCTAAGGCCGAACAGAGCCCGAAATGAGCGATATCGTGCGCAAGAAAATTCCTGCACCCAATGTTGCCGTCGTGCACGCCGGCCGGTATTTCAGTCGTTCGAAATGGCATCATTGATTCTGCGTGGGCGAGGGAGGCTGCCGTGAGTCTTGTGATCAACGTCAGCTATGATTCTTCCATCAACAACGCGCCGGCCGGCTACATCACGGCGATTCAGGCCGCGGTGAACTATTTCGAACAGAACTTCACCAATGATGTCACGCTCAACATCAAATTCGGCTGGTCGGCCCTGTCGGGCAATGCCCTTGCGCAGAACAGCTTCTATTTGAACTACTTCAGCTACGCGCAAATGAAGTCATTGCTGACTGCATCCGCGCATTCTGCCGATGACGCAACGGCCTATGCGAGCCTCCCAGCGTCCGACCCGACGCCGGGCGGAGCGAGTACCTGGGCGCTTTCTGTTGGACAAGAGAAGGTGCTCGGATTGACGCCCGGCAGCACTCCTTTTGATGACTATGTGGTGCTGAACAGCTCGGTTGCCTGGACATTCGACCCCAACAATCGCGCCGTCGCCGGCGAGTACGACGCGATCGGTGCCATCGAGCACGAGATTTCAGAGGGGGGCTTCGGCCGGTTCGGCGATCTGAACCTGAACGGATATTACACGCCCCTCGATTTGTTTCGTTATTCGTCGGCGGGCGTTCGCGATTTTAGTCCTGGTCACAACGACTACTTCTCCATCGACGGCACGCACCTGCTGCAGGAGTTCAACAATCATAATGTTTATGGCGGCGACGTCTCGGACTGGTACCCGAATGTCCAGGGTGATTCGTTCGGGGACGGTTATCCCGGCGTCGCCGGTCAGATTACGCCGGTCGATTCGACCGTTCTTGATATTCTGGGATGGACCCGAGCTGCGATAGTCGGGCCGAATCTCAAATTCGTCGGTGCGAGCGATTTCGACGGCAATGGCCAAGCCGACCTCGTCTGGCAGAACGGCGGCTCCGCTACAATCTGGGTAGATAATGGCAATAATTTCGTCCAGCAGGCGATTTCGAATGCGTCGATGGGGGCCGAATGGACAGCCGATGGGGTCGGTCACTCTGCGCAGGGGACGAAGGAGATATTCTGGGACAATGGTCAAGGCGGCGACGTCGCGGTCTGGCAGGTGAGTGGAACCAGCCTGGTCAGCGCCGCCGTGCCCGGCGGGCACATGGGCTCCGAATGGAGCGTAGTCGCCGAGGGCACCTTCAGTGGCAGCGGTAACACCGACGTGTTGTGGCGAAGCGCGAGCGGCAGCGCTGCGATCTGGACGATGAACGGGGAAAACCTCTCCGGCGCCGCGGTCCTAGCGCCGACCCTGCAGAGCGGGTCGCGCGCCATTGCGGTCGGAGATTTCTTCGGGACCGGGCACGATTCGGTGCTCTGGGAAAACAACTCCGGCAGCCTGACGAGCTGGTCCCTCAGCGGATCGACCGTGAACGGACAGGCGAACGTCGGTGCGATCGGATCGGAGTGGCACGTGGCAGGTGTCGGCCATTTCCTCAATGATGGCGCCGTTGACATCGTTTGGGTGGATACCTCGAACAATGTCCAGATATGGCAGATGAACAACGGGGTGATTTCGAGATTCATTACTCCTGCCGGCCATGTAGGAACGGAATGGCGCCTTCAGAGCGTGTCCGACTTCACCGGCGATGGGAACAGCGATCTGCTCTGGCTGCGAAGTGACGGCGCGGCCAGCCTCTGGCAGATAAATGGTAGCTCGGTGGCAGCCTCGTTCTATGGGGGAACGCCTAGCGGCGACACTCTGAATCTCACACCGCCGGCGGTCGCTACAGGCAACGCGCAGCCCCATGATCTTCTGCCGAATCTTCCCCCGCCGGTATTGCATCAGGACGCCGACCAATCGACTACGTTGCCTGTGGTTTCGCTGTTCGATCATCATCTGCTCGTCTGACGAGCAGCAGCTGCGAAGCCGATACGCAGCGCTGATCATTAGCGATCCCCATGGCGTTCGCGCTGACAAGAATTGTGTTTTTTTGTGATCTGCGCATCTTGCTGCTGGACACAGCTCGCGAGACTGCGCTGGATGGAAAAGCTCAATCCTTTCAGATTTTTATGGGTGTGTGTCAGACTCGGATTGTCTGCAACCGGAAGCTTTCTCCCGTCCTTGATTCGTCCGATCTTGCTTCTCTCTCCCGCTGAGTTGGGCTAAGCGGGGCTTCTGGTCGGTGTCGTTGATGGGTAGAGAGCCGGCCGAGCGTGTGATTGGCGGCGTTCGCGCGCCGTCAGGTGGAGGCGGGTTCCTTGGACCAATTGATCGATCGAGTGCATGTGGACCAAGTTTGTCAGGCGATTCGCGCCTCATGCGAGCCGGAGCAGACCGTTGCGTTCGTGTCCGGTAACTTCAATGTCGTCCATCCCGGCCATCTCCGGCTGTTGAAATTCGCGGCCGAGCAGGCAGACGTGCTTGTTGTCGGCGTTAATTCGGATGCGACGCCGGGGGTCAATCTGCCGCAGGACATGCGGCTCGATAATGTGCGGCCGATCTCATTTGTGCACCATGTCGTACGCCTGGAGACGAGTCCATCGGATTTCATCGCGCATCTGAAGCCCACCGTCGTCGTCAAGGGTAAGGAGTTCGAGGATCGAGATAATCCGGAACAGGCTGCAGTCGACGCCTATGGTGGACGCCTGATCTTTTCCTCTGGCGAGCTGCGATTCGCCTCCCTGGCGCTGCTGGAGCGTGATGCCAATGTCGACATCTCGACGGTGCGCAAGCCGCTCGAATTTCCCAAGCGTCACGGATTCGAGATCTCTCAGTTGAAGGGACAACTCGGCAAGCTCGCGGGCATGCGGGTGGCGGTGATCGGCGACCTCATCGTCGATGAATACGTCACCTGCGACGCGGTGGGCATGTCGCAGGAAGATCCGACCATCGTGGTGACGCCGCTGATGACGAGGACCTTCGTCGGGGGCGCGGGCGCGGTCGCGGCTCACGCGCACGGGCTCGGTGCGGACGTTAATTTCTTCACTCTCGTCGGAGACGACGAATCATCCCGTTTCGCCCGCTCAACGCTCGAGCAGCACGGTGTCAGCTTCAATCCGTTCGTCGACTCGACGCGGCCGACCACGCGCAAGCAGCGCTTTCGCGCGCTGAACAAGACGCTGCTGCGGGTCAATCACCTGCGCCAGCACGCCGCCGATGCCGAGATCCAGCGCCAGATGCTGGCATCGGTCGATCGGGCCCTGAAGACGTGCGACCTCTTGCTGTTCTCCTGCTTCAACTATGGCTGCCTGCCGCAGGATCTGGTCGATGCCATCGCTGAGCGCGCCACAGCTAATGGCGTGATGATGGCGGCGGACAGCCAGGTCTCCTCGCAGACTGGCGATGTCTCCCGCTTTAGGAACATGACGCTGCTCACCCCGACCGAGCGCGAGGCGCGTGTCGCGCTCAACGACTTCACCTCCGGTCTTGCGGTGATCAGCGATCGGCTAACTCAGCGGGCGCGAACGATCAATCTGGTCATCACGCTCGGCGCCGAGGGCGTCCTGATCAACACGATGCTCGACGGCGTGCTGCACTACGACCGCCTGCCTGCGTTCAACCCCTCGCCCAAGGATGTCTCCGGCGCCGGCGACAGCTTCTTCATGGCGTCCTCCATGGCGCTGCGGGCCGGGGCCGATATCTGGCAAGCCTCCTATCTCGGCTCGCTGGCGGCGGCCTTGCAGGTCTCTCGCGTCGGCAATCTGCCGCTGACGACGGCCGAGTTGGTCCGGGAAATCGACGAGACCGGCTTCAGCCACGAGTGAGGATGTTCCGATGCGTGCCCTTCTGCTCGCAGCCGGAATCGGCAGCCGGCTGCGACCGCTGACCAACACGACGCCGAAATGCCTGGTTACTGTGCATGATCGGCCGCTGGTGGACTATTGGCTCGACCTCGTGTTCGAAGGCGGCATCGAGCGCGCGCTGCTCAACACCCACTGGCTTGCCGGGCAGGTGCGCGCGCATGTGGAAAACTCGCGATGGCGATCGCGAATCGATCTCGTTCATGAGGACGAATTGCTGGGAACAGGCGGCACCGTGCTGGCGAACCGCGATTGGTTCGGCGCCCAGCCCTTTCTGGTAGCGCATGCCGACAACCTGACCGATTTCGACGTCGCCGGCCTGATCGCGGCTCATAACAGTCGGCCGGCCGGCTGCATCATGACCATGCTGGCGTTCCGGACCGATGACCCGCAATCCTGCGGCATCCTCGAGCTGGACGAGCAGAACCGGGTGCTCGCCTTCCATGAGAAGGTGGAGAATCCGCCCGGGAACCTCGCCAATGGCGCCGTCTACATCTTCGAGCCGGAGGTCATCGACGACATCGCGCAGCTCGGAAAAAAGGTTGTCGACCTCTCGACCGAGATCATCCCGAACTATCTGGGACGGATTTTCTGCGTGGAAACCAGCGGTTATCATCGGGATATCGGCAACCCGGAAAGCTTGCGCCGGGCGCATTCTGAGTTTAAGCACAAACCGCGCCAAGGCGGGGGCGGCTAACGGGCGGCTGTGTCGCCGGGGACTGATTCGTGTTTTCCTGCCGTATTTCGGCAGATGCGCCCGACGCAAGAGCGGGTTTGACGACAGGCTGTTGACGGGGACATCTTGAGATGAAGATTTTCGTGACTGGAGCGTGCGGCTACAAGGGCAGCGTTCTCGTTCCCAAGCTGCTGAAGGCCGGCCACCAGGTTGTTGCCTTTGACATCATGTGGTTCGGCAATTTCCTCGACCCGCACCCGGACCTGACGGTCGTCAAGGGCGACGTGCGCAATCCCGATGAGATCGACCTGACCGGAGTCGACGCGATCATCCATCTGTCCAGCGTCGCCAATGACCCCTGCGGCGATCTCGATCCGAAGCTGACCTGGGAAATCTCGTGCCTGGCGACCATGCAGCTCGCCGACCGCGCCTACCGGCACGGCATCAAGCGCTTCATCTACGCCTCATCGGGCAGTGTGTATGGCGTGAAGGAAGAGGAGCAGGTCACCGAAGACCTCGAGCTGCTGCCGATCTCCGAATACAACAAAACCAAGATGTGCGGCGAGCGGATCGTGCTGTCCTACAAGGACGACATGGTGGTGCAGATCGTGCGTCCCGCGACGGTCTGCGGCTACTCACCGCGGCAGCGCCTCGACGTTTCCGTCAACATGCTGACGATGCAGGCGCTGATGAACGGCCGCATCACCGTGTTCGGCGGTGACCAAACGCGCCCGAACATTCATATCGACGACATCACCGACCTCTATCTGTTCCTGCTCGATCACCCCGAGCACACCGGCATCTTCAATGCCGGTTTCGAGAACATCTCGATCCTCGACATCGCCCATATGGTCGCCAAGCATGTCAAGGCGGAGATCGTGGTGACGCCGTCGAACGATCCGCGCAGCTATCGCGTCAATTCGGACCGGCTGCTGGCGACCGGCTTCCGGCCGAAGAAGACGGTGGAAGATGCGATCAAGGAAATCATTGGGATGTATTCCCAAGGCCAGCTCAAGAACGAGGACCGCTGGTACAATCTGAAATGGATGGAAAAGGAAGTCGTGAAATGAACGTGCTTGCTTTCCGGACCCCCGGCGCCCTGTTCGCCGACTACACCAGCCGCTTCAGCGACATCCTGAAAGGCTTCGACTGGTCTCCGGTCGAGAAGCTTGCCTACGACCTGCGCGACTGCTGGCAGACCGGCCGTCAGGTGTTCTTCTGCGGCAATGGCGGCAGCGGTGGCAATGCCAACCACCTCGCCAACGACTTCCTTTATGCGCTGTCGAAGACGCCGGGTTCCGGACTGCGCGTGCATTCGCTGTCATCCAATCCGTCCGTGATCACCTGCCTCGCCAACGACGAGGGTTATGACCGGGTCTTCTCGCTGCAGCTCGCGGTGCTGGCGCGCAAGGGTGACGTGCTGATCACCTTCTCCGGCTCCGGCAACTCGCCGAACATCCTCAAGGCGCTCGAGGAAGCGAAGAGGATCGGCATGACCTCCTATGCCGTGCTCGGCTTCTCCGGCGGCAAGGCCAAGGCGCTTGCCGACATTCCGATCCATTTCGCCGTCGACGACATGCAGATCGCCGAGGACGCGCAGATGGTGATCGGCCACATGATCATGCAGTGGCTCTACGCCCAGCGCGGCGACATCATCAGGACGCGCGAGGTCTGACGGAAACCAGGGTATGGCGGGCGACGAAAAGTATCTGATCCTTGGCTCGAACTCGTTCTCGGGCGCAACCTTTGCCGACTTCCTGGCCGCGGCCGGTCACGACGTGATCGCGACCAGCCGGTCGGACGAGCCGCACGATGCCTTCCTGCCCTACAAATGGCAGAAGCGTCCTGGCAAGGTCCGTTTCAAGCGGATCGACCTCAATCATGATCTCGAGGCGCTGAAGGCGCTGCTGGCCGCCGAGCGTCCGACCCATGTGGTGAACTTCGCCGCCCAGAGCATGGTCGGCGAGAGCTGGCTCTATCCGGACCACTGGATGATGACCAATGTCGTCTCCGCGGTGCGGCTGCACGATCTCCTGCGCAACTATGACGGCCTGGAGCGTTACGTCCACGTCACGACGCCTGAGGTCTATGGCTCGACCGAAGGCTGGGTGCGCGAGGACGCGCCGTTCAATCCGTCGACGCCCTATGCGGTCTCCCGCGCGGCCGGCGACATGAGCCTGCGCACCTATTTCGCCAACTACCAGTTCCCGGTCGTGTTCACCCGCGCGGCCAATGTCTATGGCCCCGGCCAGCAGCTCTACCGCATCGTGCCGCGCACTATCGTGGCGGCGATGACCGGACAGAAGCTGCGGCTCGACGGCGGCGGCAAGTCGGTGCGCGTGTTCATCCACATGACCGACGTCTCGGATGCGACGGTGAAGATCGGGCGCAAGGGCGTGCTCGGCGACACCTATCACATCTCCGGCTATGAGCTGGTCTCGATCCGCACGCTGGTCGAGATGATCCTGGCCCGCCTCGGCAAGAAGTTCGAGGACTGCGTCGAGATCGGCCCCGAGCGGCCGGGTAAGGACACGGCCTACACGCTCGACAGCTTCAAGCTGCGCACCGAGCTCGGCTGGCGCGACACCTATTCGCTCGAGCAGGGCATCGACGACGTTATCGCCTGGGCGCGGCGTTTCGAGGCCGACATGGCGAAGCTGCCGACCAAGTACGACCACAAACCCTGACGATCCCGCGCTGACCCGTTGGGAAGCGCCACTGGAGAGCACGATGAACGTTGCAGTCCGGAGCACAACAGGCGCACCCGATGCCGCCGTCTTGAAGGCGCAGGCCGCCAAGCTGCGCGGAAAGATCATCGAGATGTCGCACAAGGCGCAGGCCGCGCATCTGGCATCGTCGCTGTCCTGTGCCGATGTGCTTACCGCCGCCTATTGGCACGTGCTCAGCATCGATCCGAAGAAGCCGACCGACCCGCTGCGCGACCGCTTCATCCTCTCCAAAGGCCATGCCGCGGCGGCGCTGTTCGCGACCTTGGCGATGAAGGGCTACTTCCCGCTCGAAGAGCTCGACACCTACTGCCAGGACGGCGGCCGGCTCGCCGAGCATCCGCCGGCGAATCTCCTGCCCGGCGTCGAGGCCGCCACCGGCTCGCTCGGCCATGGCTTGCCGCTCGGCTGCGGCATGGCGCTGGCCGGTCGCATCAAGGGTGAGACCTACCGCGTCTTCGCGCTGCTCTCGGACGGCGAGAACAATGAAGGCTCGGTGTGGGAGGCCGCGATGTTCGCCGCCGCCCAGAAGCTCGAGAACCTCTGCGTCATCGTCGATTACAATAAGTGGCAGGCGACCGCGCGTTCCAACGAGACGCTGATGCTGGCGCCGCTGCGCGACAAATGGGCTGCGTTCGGCTGGGATGCCCATGAGATCGACGGCCATGATGTCGGTGCGCTGGCGCAGGCCATGCAGAACATCCCGAACGGCTCCGGCAAGCCGGTGGCGCTGATCGCCCACACCGTGAAGGGCAAGGGCGTGTCGTTCATGGAAGACGACAACAACTGGCACTATCGCGCGCCAACTGCAGAGGAAGTCGTCAAGGCGAACAAGGAGCTTGGGCTGGCATGAGAAACGCATTCGCCGACGAATTGACCAAGCTCGGCAATGACGACCCGCGCGTCGTCATGCTCTCCGGCGACATCGGCAACCGCCTGTTCGACAAGTTCAAGGACAAGCACCCCAGTCGCTTCTTCAACTGCGGCGTGGCCGAAGCCAACATGATGGGCGTCGCCGCCGGCATGGCCATGAATGGGCTGCGCCCGGTGGCCTATACCATCACCCCGTTTGTTACAACGCGCTGCCTGGAGCAGATCCGAACCGACGTCTGCTATCACGAGGCGCCGGTGACCATCGTTGCGGTCGGCGCCGGCCTCGCTTATTCCGGCCTCGGCCCCACGCATCATGCCTGCGAGGACATTTCGTTCCTGCGCTCGATCCCGAACATGGTCGTGATCTGCCCCGGCGACGCCTTCGAGGTGCGCGGCGCGCTACGGGCGGCCATGCAGCAGGACCGTCCGGTCTACATCCGCATGGGCAAGAAGGGCGAGCCGGTCGTTCACAAGGGTCCCATCGCGGATTTCAGGATCGGCAAGGCGATCACGCTTCAAGAAGGCAGCGAGGTCTGCCTGCTCTCGACCGGCAACATGCTGCCCGAGGCCATCGAGGCTGCGCATAAGCTGAAGGACAAAGGCATCTCAGCCGAGGTCGTCAGCTTCCATACCGTGAAGCCGCTCGACGAGGACAAGCTGAAACAGGCGTTCGGCCGCTTCAAGCTGGTCGCGACCATCGAGGAGCATTCGCTGATTGGCGGCTTTGGTGCCGCTGTCTCCGAATGGCTTGTTGATACCGAGACGAAAGCGCAGAGGTTTGTGCGCTTCGGCACGCCCGACGCCTTCTTCAAGAAATCAGGCGAACAGGAATATGCCCGCGAGGTGCTGGGGCTCACGGGCCATCAGATCGCGGACAAGATCGTCCACGCGTTGAGCTGAGATTTTTAGCGATGAAAACCCAAGCTGCCCTCCTGGTCCAGACCGGCCAACCGCTCGTGCTGGCCGATATCGAGACGCCGGCCTTGAAGCCGGGGCAGGTGCTTGTCGAGATCGCCTATTCCGGCGCCTGCGGCACGCAGGTGATGGAGTGGCGCGGCGACAAGGGCGAGGACAAATGGGTGCCGCATTGCCTGGGTCACGAAGGCACCGGCACGGTGCTGGAGGTCGGCAGCGCGGTCACCAAGGTCAAGGTTGGCGACAAGGTCGTGCTGTCCTGGATCAAGGGCACCGGCATCGAGGCGGGCGGCGCGGTCTATGACTGGGATGGCAGGAAGGTCAATGCCGGTGGCGTTACCACTTTCCAGCGCCACTCCGTGGTCAGCGAGAATCGCCTGACGCTGCTCCCGCCGGATCTGCCGATGGATGTCGCCGTGCTGCTCGGCTGCGCCGCGCCGACCGGCATGGGCGCGGTCTATAATGTGCTCAAGGTGCAGCCGGGCGATGCGGTCGCCGTGTTCGGCACCGGCGGCATCGGGCTGAATGCGCTGATGGCAGCCGCGCTCGCTGGCGCCATGCCGGTGATCGGCATCGATCCGAACCCGACCCGCCGCGCGCTGGCTCAGATCTACGGCGCGACCCATGTGATCGACGCGGCCAGCGACGTGCTTGCCGAGATCAGGAAGATCGTGCCGCAGGGCGTTGATCTTGCGGTGGAATCCTCAGGCATTCCGGCTGTCATGGAGCAGGCCATCAATTCGACCCGCCAGCAGGGCGGCCGCGCGGTGGTGATCGGCAACGCCAAGCATGGCGCGGTGCTGCCGCTCAATCCGGGCGTCTTCAACCAGGGCAAGAGCCTGCTCGGCACCTGGGGCGGCGACAGCGTGCCGGACCGCGATTACACCCGTTACGGGCGGCTTTTGAGCTCCGGCCGTTTCCCGGTGCGGGACCTGTTATCCAAGCCCTACAGCCTCGCGCGGGCCGATCAGGCGTTGGCTGACCTTGCCGCCGGCAAGGTCGGCCGTCCGCTGATCGACATGTCGCTGCGCTGACGTTCCGGTTGAGCGATGCGGATCGGGATCGATTTCGACAACACGATCGCCTGCTATGACGGCGTGTTTCATGCGGCCGCGCTGGAGCGTGGCCTGATCCCGGCCGACCTCGGCCGCGATAAGAACAGCGTGCGCGATCATCTCAACGGCTCCGGACGGAAGGACGACTTCACCGAGCTGCAGGGCTATGTCTATGGCGCCCGCATGGACCTGGTGTCGCCCTATCCGGGCTTCGCCGAGTTCGTCGCGGCCAGCCGCAAGGCGGGCCATGACCTCTTCATCGTCAGTCACAAGACCAAGCATCCGATCCTCGGCCCTCAGCACGACATGCACGCCGCCGCGCGCGGCTTTCTGACCGATCGCGCCCTGATGGGACCGGGCGAGGCGCAGATCGCGCCTGAGCGCGTGTTCTTCGAACTGACCAAGGAGGAAAAGGTCGCGCGCGCCAAAGCGCTTGCATGCGAGGTCTTCATCGACGACCTGCCGGAGATCCTCGGCATGAGCGGATTTCCTGTGGGCATGCACAAGGTCCTGTTCGATCCCGAGAACCAGTTCGCGGACAAGGCAGCCCAGTACGACCGCCGCGCGTCCTGGGCGGAGATCGCGGCGGATTTCGCCCGTGCACGCGTCTGAGGCGGTTCCGGAGCGCGATGCTGCGCTGCTGGCGCTGGCGCAGCGGCTGACCGTGGAAGCCGGCCGAGGCGCGCCGCGTGCGCTGATCCGGCTCGCCGGCGGCCGCAACAACCAGGTCTACCGGCTGGACACCGATGACGGCCCGCTGGTGCTGAAGCGATACTTTAGGGACGCGCGCGACAGCCGCGACCGGCTCGGCGCCGAATGGAGCTTTGTCACCCACGCCTGGTCGCGCGGCATCCGCGCGGTGCCGGAGCCGCTCGCCTGCGATCGCGCCGAGCAGGCCGGGCTGTACAGCTTCGTCGAGGGGCGCAAGCTGACCGCGGCCGAGCTCACGCCAGCCCATGTCGAGGCTGCGATCGATTTCGTGCTCGCGGTGAACGAGCCGCCCCGCCCCGTGCTGGCGCCGGGCTCGGAAGCCTGCTTCTCGCTGGCTGACCATATCAGCACCATCGGCCGCCGCGTCGCGCGTCTCGCCAGGCTTGACGATGACGTGCCGCACGTTGCCGAGGCGCGAAAGCTTGTTCCGCATTTGCAACTGATATGGGATGCCGTGAAGGGGCTGATCCGCGCCCGCGCGTTGCGCGAAGGGCTCGAGATGAATCAGGCGCTCAGCGCCGACGAGACGTGCCTGTCGCCATCCGATTTCGGCTTCCACAACGCGCTGATCGACGACGCGGGCAAGCTGACCTTCCTGGATTTCGAATATGCCGGCCGCGACGATCCAGCCAAGCTGGTGTCCGATTTCTTCTGCCAGCCGGACGTGCCGGTGCCGCTGTCGCTGCACGGCCATTTCATCGACCGCATAACGCAGGGACTCGACCTCGATGCGGCCGGCGTGGCGCGCTGCCGCCTGCTGCTCGACGCCTATCAGATCAAGTGGACCTGCATTATCCTCAACGACTTCCTGCCGCTCGGCGCGACAAGGCGCGCCTTTGCCGATGCAGGCGCTTGGGAAAAGCGCTGCGCCGAGCAGCTTGCAAAGGCCGAAGCGAAGCTCGCTCTGGTCTGCGCCGACGACACACCCTAACGACATTCCCCGATCCGGAGCATCCTCATGGCCTATCGCGAGTTCGTCAGTCTCGTCCACAAATCGACCAAGCGCGACTATCTCGCGCGCGTCACCCAGCGCGACAAGGCCGAAGTCGCCGAGATGGCGGTCAAGTTCGACTATGACTATTGGGACGGCAGCCGCGAGACCGGCTATGGCGGCTATAAATATGACGGCCGCTGGCGCAAGGTCGCCGATGCCATGATCGCGACCTACGGCATCAAGCCGGGCATGCGCGTGCTCGACGTCGGCTCCGGCAAGGGCTTTCTGCTGCACGATTTCCGCGAAGCCATCCCGGACCTCGAGGTCGCCGGCATCGACATCTCCACCTACGGCATCGAGCACACGATGGAGAGCGTGAAGCCGTTTTGCCAGGTCGGCAGCGCGGCGAAGCTGCCCTGGCCGGACAACCATTTCGACCTCGTGATCTCGATCAACACCCTGCACAACCTCTACAACTACGATCTCGACGCCGCGCTGCGCGAGATGGAGCGGGTCAGCCGCGGCGCCAAGTATCTCTGCGTCGAGGGCTACCGCAACGAGCGCGAGAAGGTGAACCTGATGTACTGGCAGCTCACCTGCCGCATCTTCCACACCCCCGAGGAATGGGACTTCGAGTTCAAGCGCTCCGGCTACACCGGCGATCACGAGTTCATCTTCTTCGAATGAGCGGAACGGCAGATCGACAGGACCGCACATGCGCGCAGTCGTGATCGGCGCTTCCGGCTTCGTCGGAAGGGCCATTCTCTCGCAGCTCGGTCCGGACCGGGCGATCGGCACGCGGCACAGCCATGCTGGAGCCGGGCTCGTGCGTTTCGACGCGCTCGCCCATGGCTTCGCAGATCTGCAACGGGAGATGCGCGGGGATTTCACCCATGTCATCCTCGCTCATGGCGCAATCAACCCCGAGCAGTGCGCCCGCGATCCGGCTGGAACCGCGAAGATCAACGTCGAGAGCATTATCCGGCTGATGTCCGAGATCATGGCGGCAGGGCTGACGCCGGTGTTTCTATCGACCGATTATGTGTTCGACGGCACCCGTGGATTGCGGACCGAAGACGAGCCGCAATGCCCGAACACCGAATATGGGCGGCAGAAGGCGGCGGTCGAACAGTGGCTGCAGGCGCGTTCCGAGCCCTGGCTTATCGCGCGGCTGTCCAAGGTCGTCAGCGGCGACCGCAACATTCATTCGGTGCTGGGGCAATGGGTGAACGATGTCATCGGCGGGAAGCCGATGCGCAGCGCCACCGACCAGATCTTCTCGCCGCTCCATGTCGACGACATCGCCGCCGCCATCATCAAGCTCGTAGAGCAGGGTGATACCGGGATCTATCATGTGGCGGGTCCGGACGCGCTCAGCCGGTATGACTTGAATAAATTGCTGGTTGGCTGCATACAGGCAGTCGATCCCGGCGTGAGGGCGGTGGTCGAATCCTGCAGCCTGCGCGACATCAATTTCTTGGAGCGGCGCCCGCTCGACACGTCGGTTTCGATCGAGAAGCTGCGTAAAGCAGTCGACGTCCCCCTTCGTTCGATGACGCAGGTTTGCCGCGAAATCGCTGAGGCTCAGTTCAAGTCGCCCGCGAGCGGCGCGGCCGGGCTCAATTAAATAATCAATGAGGCAGTCGTGACTGATCAGGCTCAGACCAAAGAACCGCAATATGAGTTGCTGTATCGGGTGAAGCAGGAGCATGGCATCAGCCGCTTCGGCATCATGGCCAACGAGTCCTGGAACAAGGACCCGCGCCGCACGCTATTCACGCTCGCACGCTACAAGTTCGTCTCGAAGATGTTCGAGGGACGCAAGCGCGTGCTGGAGATCGGCTGCGCCGATGCATTCGGCACCCGTCTGGTGCAGCAGACGGTCGGTCATATCACCGCGACTGATTTCGATCCCTTGTTCATCCAGGACGCCAAGGAGCGGCTGGACAAGCATTGGCCGATGGACCTGATCATCCACGACCTGTTGTCGGGTCCGATTCCGGGATCGTTCGACGCGGTCTATGCGCTCGACGTGCTCGAGCACATCGAGCCGGCGGTGGAGCGCCAATTCCTGACGAATGCGCTCGGCTCGCTGGAGCCGAACGGCGTCGCGATTTTCGGCATGCCTTCACTGGAATCCCAGGACTACGCCTCGCCGCAGAGCAAGGCCGGCCACGTCAATTGTAAGACCATGCCGGATTTCAAGAAGCTGATGGAGGAGTACTTCCACAGTGTCTTCATGTTCTCCATGAATGACGAGGTCGTTCATACCGGCTATCACAAGATGGCCCACTACTTGTTTGCGCTCGGCGCGCACAAGAAGTAGCCATGAGCGTCGAAACCCGTCAGCAGCAGCGGTCATGCGCCGGCGACGCTTGGGGTCTCGACGTCTCCGCCGTGATTCCCAACTACAACCACGCGAGATATCTGCCCGCGGCTGTCCATGCTCTCGCGTCCCAACGGCCGCCGCCGGCCGAGATCATTGTCGTTGATGATGCCTCGACCGACAACAGTCTCGAGGTTCTCGAACAGCTTGGTCGCGAAGTCGCTATCCTGCGCGTCGTTCGCCACCAGACGAATGCCGGTGTTATTGCCGCGCTCAACCGCGGGCTGGACGAAGCGCGCTACGGCTTGGTCTATTTCGGCGCGGCCGACGACATCACCGAGCCCGGTCTGATCGAGCGTCTTGCCGGTGCTCTTGAGCGCCATCCGGACGCGGCTTTTGCGTCCGGCGAGGCCAGGCTGGTCGACATGGATGATCGCGGGTTGGGGATTCGTCCGCCGGTGCGGCCGTCGCAGACCGAGCGGTTCTTTTCCGCTTCCCAGGTGGTCGAACTCCTGAAGCGCTGTGACAACTGGATCCTGACCGGCGCGGCATTGTTCCGCCGCGCGCTTGTGCTCGAGGCCGGCGGTTTTGCTCCGGCCGCGCGTTCATTCACCGACGGCTTGCTGGCGCGGCATCTCGCGCTCAAAACTGGCTTCGTCTATGTGCCCGCGGTCTTCGTCACCTGGCGCGTCAATCCGCAGGGTTATTCTCGTTCGGCAACGTCGGAGGTCGAGACCGCGCGCCGCACGATCGACAGCATGCGCGAACTGATCGCGGCAGATCCGCTGTTTCCGTCCTGGTATCCGGAATTGCTCGAGCGCCGCTGGCGTTTCGCGGTCGGGCGGGTCGCGGTGAGCGAGGCCGGGTCGGAGGGCACCGCGGTTCTGACCGGCTTTTGCGCGCGCAATCGGGTCGACCGGATTGTCTATTGGCTCGCGAATGGCCTCGGTCGGCGGATCGGGAGCGTGGTCGCGCTCGGATGGCTGTTCCTGCGCGAACGCCCACTGCTGGTGCGCGACCTGCTTTTGACCATGCTGTTTCGCCGTGTTCGTGGCGGCTAGTTCAGATCATACGATGACGCAGATTTCTCATACAATCATCGTCCCGGTTTGGGGCGCGGTGCATGTAGCCCGGTTTCTCGAATGGGCGCTGCCGAGCTGGCTCTCACCGCGCAACATTCCCGAGCTTGCGACGCGCGCACCCGTCGAACTGATCCTGCTGGCGTCGCGCGCGGATTTCGCCGCGATCGAGAGCTGCCCGCTCACCGCCATGCTGCGTACGCATTGCACGCTGAAGCTGGTGGCGATCGATGATCTGATCCCGGGCGGCATTTCCACAGTGACGCTGACTCTCGCCTTCACCCGCGGGGTGAACCACGCGCTGTCGGACCAGCTCGGCAAGCGGCTGATCTTCTTGAATGGAGACTTCCTGCTCAGCGATGGTTCGCTGGCCTCGATTGCCGATCGCTTTGATGCGGGTCAGGAACTCTTGCTGTGCTCCAGCGTCCGGGTTCGCGAGGAGCTCGTCGCCGAAGCCTTCCTGCGCATGCGGCGCGAGGACGGCGTGATGATGCTGCCAGGCCGGCAAGCCGTCAGCATTGCACTCGGCGCGCTACATCCGACCGTTCTGGCATGTCGGGTTGATCAGCCGCTGCTGCACTCGGCGCATCCGAACCAGTTTTTCTGGAAGCCCGACGATGCCTCGCTTGTGCTGCGAGCCTTCCTGCTGTTCCCATTGGCGGTCGTTGCCACGCGGCCGCCGGGGCCGGCCGACACCTATTGCGATTTCGGGTGGATCACGACGATGGTCGAGCAGCCATCGATCAGCATCATCGACAACACGGACGAGCTCTTCATCGTGGAGCTGGCGCCGACCGGGCAGGAGATCGATTTCGTGAAGGCCGGCGAGGCGGTCGTCGCGGACTGTGCCGAGCGGATGTCATCCTGGATGACCGAGTTCAGCGCAGCCCAGGGGGCGACGCCGATCATCTTCAGGGCGAAGGATGGTTCGGAAGCCGCGATCGCGCAAGCCGTACGGGCATCCGATCGGTTCGTGGACGAGCTTCGGCGTAATTTCGGCGCCCTTCATCCTGTGCAAAACCATCCTTATTGGCAGGCCGGCGTCGCCTCTTACCTCCGCAACCGTCGTGACCAGGGCAATGATGATGTGCCTCCGGAGATCGCACCGCAGGCGGCGCAATCGACGCCGAAGGTCGTGCTAACGGCTCGGATCCGCGACAAGGCCAAGCGTTTCGTCATGGGCGCGCCTGGTCGCCGCCATCTTTGGCATCCTTATTACCGCCCGGAGCGGCTGATCGAGCGGCTCGGACCGTTGCAGCCGATTGGACAGGTTGCCTTGCTCGATCAGCTGGGCGCGCAGAAATCGACTCGGGGCAGCCCGATCGCGATGGCGGAATTCAGCAACTGGAAAACAGCCGAGCGCACGGTGCGGCGGCTCTGGGAAGCGGCGGCGCCGAATGAAACGGCGCATCTGATCGTCGTCAATGAACAGTATCTCAATCCGTTTGAAATCAGCATACGCGAACGGATCGCCGCGTTGGCAATCATCGAGCAAAGATTTCAAATCGTGTCCGCAAGTTCACTTCTGACGCGAGTGGAAGCTGCGGGATTAGCTTCGAACCGGCGGCTCGCTGTTGAATTGAATCCGTCCAGGCCGCTGCAGGCTTCCGGAATGATACTCGCCAGCGTGATCCGCCTGAGCCAAGTTTTGGTCGCAAACCTGTCGGATCGAAAGCGAAGGGACTTGGCTGACCAGTCGGGCATTCTGTTGCTCGAATTGAAGCGGCGAGGCGATGGAACGTGGATAGGCGATGGTGAGGCGGTCGTGCGCGGCAGTACTGCCGAGATATGTGCATCATCAGACACATAACGCCCAAGCGTGACATATTTGCCTCGCGGTGAGGCGAACTTTGGCAAGAAGGCGCGGCTGGGTTGTCTATCCGACCGTGGCATGGTAGGGGAGAGGTATGGGGATATCATCGCAAGCCGTTGCTGAGCGCCGTGATGCGGTGCTGATCGAACCGCCGGTATTACGACCGCAAGGTCCGCTGCTGCCGGAAGATTTCTTTTTCGGCGCGCCAAGGAGCGAGAAGGCTTTTTGCGGTGCGGACGGTCTTCTGCAGGGGCCGGCCTTCACCTCCGAGGAATTGGGCACGATCCGCGCGCTGATCAAGCAGCATCTGGTCGAGACCGCGTACGGATTTTCCTCGACTGCGGCGGACGCGATCGCCAATGCGGAGCTTGAGAACTACCATCTCATTTCGAAAGAAGTCGATCACGGCAGGCTGCTGTCGAAGAAGGGCCGGATTCTTCCCAAATCGATCGTCGACGCGATCAAGCAGATGTCGTTTTTCGACTACGTCGAAAAGGCGATGGGACCGTTCTATCTCTCCGATGAGGAGGGCGTCGGTCACGAGCAGATCTGCTTCCGCATCGTTCGGCCGCACCGTCGCGAGGACGTTGGCTCGCTGCATCGCGATTCCTGGTTTTGGGACTATTATGGCTTCAACGTGCCGCCCGGGATCGCGCGCGGCAAGGTATGGGTGGCCGTTGGTGGTGAGCCCGGTTTGGCTGGGCTGCTGTTGGCGCCGGGGTCGCAGAACATTTCTGCGCCGTATCGCACCGAGACCGTTAACGGGAAGCTGGCCTTTGTGCCTGATTTCGACATCGAGAACATCGGTTTGCAGCGCTATTGCGGTGCACTGGGCGAGCCTGTAATGTTCAACTACGATACGCTTCACGTCGGATCGTTGAATCGTGCCGAGCAGTGCCGCGTGAGCTTCGAAATCACAATCATGTTCAAGTCGGCCTCCTGACGAGACGCGAGGCTCATCATGACGCGGTGTGGCGCGTGTGCCGGCGCTTCGTTCGGCAGTTTTTTCTGTGCTCATGAAGCGTCAATATCTGGCGTCTATCCCGCCGAGCCTGTCGTTCCGCCACAGCCCACCACGATCGAGCTCGAATACTGCAAGAGCTGCGGACTGATCCGTCAGGTCCCGGACCGGACCATCCGTCTCAACTATGACCGGATCGTCCGCGGCACAGCCAAGCAGCTTCCCGGCTACGCGGAAGCCATCTTTGCGGCGCTGCCGCGGCTCGGCGTGAAGTGCACGGACCTCATCCTGGAGGTCGGCGCGAACGAGGGCACGTTCCTGCGGCAGTTGCGCGACCGCGGCTATCACAACCTGTTCGGCGTCGAGCCCTCCAAGGGGCTGGCGGATTATTCGCGTCAGTCGGGGCTCGACATCCTCGATACCTATTTCGACCGCAAGCTCGCCGCCGAGATCCGCGCGACGCGCGGGCCGGTCCGCGCTGTCATCTGCCGTCATACGCTCGAGCATGTGCCCGATATCTTCGAGTTCACTCGCGCGATCGCCGACGTTCTGGCGGACGACGGCGTCAGCCTGATCGAAGTGCCGGACGCGGACTGGGTCGTGACCAATCTGTTCGCCCATGAGATCTGGGACGAGCACATCACGTATTTCCGGGCACGATCATTGCGGCGGCTGTTGGAGAACTGCGGGCTCCGGCCGGTCGAACTGCGGCGCATGCGGTTCCGCGATACCCGCAATCTGCTGTGTTGGTCGGCGTTGGCCGCAAACCCCGCCGCTCAGGCTGCGAACCTGCCCGACGACGAAGCTGGCCTCGATGCGGTGGCGGAGTTCCAGTCCCGCTGGGATGACTTCTCGCACCGTCTCAGGAACCAGCTGCTGGTCAGCCCCAAGCCCATCGTGGGGATCGGGGCGTCGCACATCCAGCTCAACTTCTTCAACTTCGCTGGCATAGGCGACCTTGTCGATGGGTTGATCGACGATGACGAGACCAAATCCGGCCGCTTTGCACCGTTGGCGCGGCCCGTTCCGATCCGTTCTACGGACCAGACGTTAGCGACGATGCGGCAGGGCACCCTGCTGCGCACGGCCTTTCCCTATCCTTCCTGGGAAGATCGTCTCGAAGGCGCTCTGCACGGCTATGGAGTGGCCTCGATAAATCCTTATGGCAGGCAGAAATAGCTCCTTAATACCGCAGAAGCGACGGAAGGACAGAAGGCGTGCGGCTACTCTTGGCGCTCCTCAAGCACGGACTACAGACTGCAGGAAATGCGGTCACCGCCGTCCTCTTGCCGCCACTCGCGCGCTGGAAATACGGCAGCTCCCTGAAAGCCTATGCGCCCAACCATCTGGTCCATGTCGGCGATCAGTATCTTTTTTGGGGCCGATATGAGTCCGCGCTAGAATTCTATCTAGTGGCCTGCGAGAAGAGTCCGGAAACCCGCTTCGCTTCGGGATCGAGTTTGCTCCGGTATGTCAATGGCGGCCCTCACGACACCGAGTTCTATTTCAATCTCCTGCGGTTGCTCACGGCGGCGCCGAGCTATTCGGTTCCTCATCTCGAAAAGGCTGTTCTGCTCAACGCGCTCGAGCGCGATCCGGATCGTATCGAGGCTGCGTTTGAACAGATTCCGCCACAATGCCTCAGTTACGAGGCGATGGAAGCGGTGGGATCGAAGGCACTTGGGATCGGCCGCAACCGGCTGGCACTTGAGGCATTCCGCAGGGCCTTCGGCCACAAGCCGAACAACCCGGTGTTGCTCGATCAGATCGGCGTCACCGAGTTCCTGACGGGCATGTATCCGGAGGCGGAGATCAGCTTCTCGTTCGCCGATTTCCAACGGCAACTGGACCGCCAATACCTGAAGGTGGACAATCATCCATACGCGGTAGTGGATCGGACTTGGCTTGCAGCCATCGGTCACGTGGCGTTCCTCGACACTTACATCAAGGCCTGCCAGCTCGGCTGGTATCCGGCCAAAAAATCGCTGCTGGTCTACGACGCGACCAACCCGCCCGCAGGGTGGCCGCTGTTCAACTTCTTTTCAAAACATATCGAGATCGTTCCGACCGACCGGAAGGTCGATGAGGAAGTCGAGTCGATCCTGTTCAAGGACAAGCCGGAGGCGAGCGCGACGATTCGCGAGCGAACGCGTGTCGCAGTGACCCGCCCATTCTGGTACGGGCCCGATGCGGACCGTCGGATCCGATGGTTCGGCCCCTTGGGTGCGGCAGTTGAAGCTGCTTGGAAGAAGGAGGGGAGCGGCGCGCTGTTCGCACTTTCGAACGATGAGCGCAGCAAGTTCCGGCGGACCATGAGCCAGCTCTACGGCCTACCCGAGGACGCTTGGTTCGTGCTCTTGCATGTGCGCGAGCCCGGTTTCCATTCGGGCTGGCACGCTTATCACGCCGGAACGCGCAACGCCGATATCAAGTCGTACGATCAGGTGATCGATTTCGTCCTGAGCAAGGGCGGCTGGGTCGTTCGCGGCGGTGATGCTTCGATGACCATCATGGAGCCACGCGAGCGGGTGATCGACTATGCAACCGGTCCCCACAAACATCCCGCGCTCGATATCTATCTTTGTGCGGATTGCTCGTATTTCATCGGGACCAATTCCGGCTTCAGCGTCATCCCGCCGGTGTTCGGAAAGCGGTGCGGCCTGACGAATTGGAGTCCAATCGCCATCCCGAACTGGTATCTCGACGATCTCTACATTCCCAAGCTCGTCCGCAAGGTCAGTGAGAACCGGTACCTCCGTTTCGAGGAGATGTACGCTTCTTTCACGGGCTGGAGCCAGTTCGCACGCGACTTCGTGAATTCCGACTACGTGATCGAGGACAATAGCGCAGAAGATCTGCGGGAATTGACCGAGGAGTTGCACAACGAGGTCTTTGGCCTCGCCGGTGCGCTCGACGCCGCGGATAGCGCCCGGCTGCAGCACTTCAACGAGATCGCCACGGCCAACGGCTCCTATGTCGGTAGCAGGATGGGCGCGCGGTTTCTGAAGAAATACGCGTATCTGCTCGATCAACCCGTCAGTGCGGTAGCTTAGGCGGTCGCCGGCCGAGGTATCCCGGCGTAGGCAGGCGCCGCAAAAGGCGCTACATCTCTCGGCGATGAAGCCTGAGGCAGGGCCGCCGAAGCGCCGCCAGACGTGATGGGATGTGACGCGTGATGGATTTTCGTTCGGATACGCCATGTGCGGCATAGCCGGTCTGCTTCGACCGGGCGGAGGCGATGACCGCATCTTGGGCGGCATCGTCCGGGACATGACGGACTCGCTCGCGCATCGTGGACCTGATGCGAGCGGCATCTGGACGCAGGCCGCGCCCGGTATCGCGTTCGGTCACCGCCGTCTGTCCATTCTGGACTTGTCCGATGCCGGTGCGCAGCCGATGCGCAGCGACTGCGGTCGTTTCGTGGTCACCTTCAACGGCGAGATCTACAATCATCTCGAGCTGCGCGCCGAGCTCGAGACCGCGGGCGCAGCGCCGCGCTGGCGTGGACATTCCGATACCGAGACGTTGCTCGCGGCCATAAGGCACTGGGGGGTGATCGGCGCGCTGCAGCGCGCGTCCGGCATGTTCGCCATCGCGCTCTGGGACGAGCGCGAGCGGACATTGACGCTGTGCCGTGACCGCTTCGGCGAAAAGCCGCTGTATTACGGTTGGAGCGGAGCTGATCTGCTGTTCGCGTCCGAACTGAAGGCGTTCGCGACACATCCGGCCTGGACGCGGTCATTGGATCGCGCGGCGCTCACCTCATTCATGCGCTTCGCATATGTGCCGGCACCGGCCTCAATCTGGAGCGGGGTGCGGAAGGTCCCGCCGGGCTGCATCGTGACATTCCCTTCGACTGCTGCAATCGGCTCGCTGCCGGAACCGGCCGCATATTGGTCATTGCGTGATGATGTGATCGCTGCGCAAACGGCGCGCATAACCAGTGAGGCCGAGGCAATCGACGAGTTGCAGCGCCTGTTGTTGGCCGCGATCAAACGACAGTGTCTGTCCGATGTGCCGCTTGGCGCATTCCTGTCGGGCGGAATCGATTCATCGACCGTGGTTGCGTTGATGCAAGTCCAGGCGTCGCGGCCGGTGCGGACCTTCTCGATCGGCTTTCGCGAAGGCGCGTTCGACGAGGCCGCGGACGCCGCCCAGGTCGCAGCTCATCTCGGTACTGACCATACCGAACTCTATATCGAGCCCGAGACCGCAAGAGACGTCATCCCGCTGTTGCCGGGGATGTATGACGAGCCGTTCGCCGACTCTTCGCAGATCCCCACGCATCTGGTGTCGCAGCTGGCACGCCGACAGGTTACGGTGGCGCTGTCCGGCGATGGAGGCGACGAGTTGTTCGGCGGTTACAACCGCCACGTCTGGGGCGGTCACATTGCCGCTGTGCCCGCCGGGCTCAGAGCGGCCATGAGCCTGGTCCTCGGCACGCTCTCGCCGGCGCGAGCGGACGCGATCGCGTCCTTGGCACAGCCGCTACTGCCCGAACGCCTCAATGTGCGACGTGCGGGCGACCAGATGGCCAAGCTTTCGCGGGTCATCGGCGCGCGATCGACGGAGGAGCTCTATCTGCGTCTGTGCTCGATCGATGATGATCCGTCCACGACCGTTGTGGCCGGGGAGGAGCAGAAGAGTTGGGCAAGCCGCCAGATGGCCGGGATCAGCGGTCCGCTGGACCCGCTGGACCGGATGACGCTCGCGGATTCCCTGAGCTATCTGACGGACGACGTCCTGCAGAAAGTCGACCGCGCTGCGATGGCTGTGGCCTTGGAGACGCGTGTCCCTTTTCTCGACAGGGATGTGGTGCAGTTTGCCGCGAAGGTTCCGCCAGCGATGAAGATCCGCGACCGGCGCGGCAAGTGGCTCGTCCGGCAAGTGCTGCACCGTCACGTGCCTCAGCAATTAGTCGACCGTCCGAAGACGGGTTTCGGCATTCCGTTGGACGCTTGGCTGCGTGGGCCGCTGAAGGGCTGGACCCTGGATCTGCTGTCGCCAGCACGGCTGAAATCGCAGGGCCTGTTCGACGCCGCCATCGTGGAGGGCAGGGTTCGGGAGCACATGATCGGCGTGCGCAATCATGGGCACTGGCTTTGGAATGTGCTGATGGCGCAGGCTTGGCTGGATGCCTGGTCCGTCGAAAGCCGGAGCATGGTGCGCAAGATTGCGTAATCTCGGTCTTGAACAATTGGGACGCAGTCGGCGCAGTGCGATAACCGGCTCGCCGACGAGAACACCGTAGGAGAGCGTGTGCAAAGTCGAAGTCTTCACTATATGCCGGCGCTCGATCATTTGCGCTTTCTGGCGGCAGGCTTGGTTCTGCTCTTTCATACCGTTCTTGAGACTCGGAACACAGGACGTCCTGCGGATCAATTTCATCTCACTTTCGTCGACCAAGGCCACATTGGTGTCGCGCTGTTCATGGTGATCAGCGGATTCATCATGATGACGATGTTTCACGGTCGCGAGATGGAGCCGTTCAAGTTTTATCTGAATCGGGTGTTGCGGATATATCCGCTGATGATCCTGGTCGTGACGCTCGGCTATTTCTCGACGCCTGATGCGCGGCCGACTTCGGTGGGTATCGATTAAGGGCCATGCCGCGCCACCGCGGCCTCCTAAGCAGAACAAGTCCCTATCGGGAAAGCCAACGATGACCGACGTGTCAGCGCGACAGCGCTCGACTGTCATCGTCGCCCGTGAAGAATGCGGAAGCAGCTGAACCGAAGGCGGTTTCTCACGTGACTGCGGTTTTGGGATCGCAGGCTTCGGAAGGGCTGTGGGTCGGGGGCCTGCAATTTGTGGATTGAGATTCCGTCGAATCGCCAGCTCCGATTCAGTGGCTGCGTCGGAGGGGCCGATGCGACCGAAAGAAGCCGAAGGCGACAGAGGAAGGCGATCTGTTCCGGGCCAGGCTGGACCAGATCATCCAGATGAAACACGAGCTGGTTCAGCTCGCCGGCAAGATCGACTGGGGCTGGATCTATGAGCAGATCGCGCCGCTCTACAGACCCGGTTCGTCGTGGGATTGCTGCTGCTCAAGCAGATTCACGGAATGTCAGACGAGGGCGTGTGCGAGCGCTGGGTTCATGATCCCTATTTCCGGCACTTCACGGGCGAGGCGTTTTTCCAGCACGCGTTCCCGCACGAGCGCTCGGATCTGAGCCGTTGGCGCAAGCGCTTCGGTGAAAGACTGGAGCTGCTGCTGGCGGAAAACCTGAAGGTGGCACACGACACGGGTGCCTTGCGCACGCGTGACCTCAAGCGCGTCACAGTGGATACCATGGTGCAGCCAAAGGCCATCACCTTCCCGACCGATGCCAAGCTGCTGCATGCAGCCATCGAAGGGCTCAACCGGCTGGTTCGCAAACACGGCGTGCGGCTGCGGCAGTCGTATCGGCGTATCGCCAAGAAGGCCGCGATGATGGCAGGGCCACGCCAAACAGTTCAAGCGCCACCACCGCCAATTGCGCCTGTTGAAGAGCCGTCTCGGTCGGATCACCCGCGACATCCGCCGCAAGATCGAGGGCCGCCCTCGAGCTCGAAGCGGCATTCGAAGCGCCGCTCGCGCGCGCGGCGCAGATCGGGTCACGGCAGCAGCGCCAGCGCGGCTGGAAGCTCTATTCCACGCGCCCGAGGTCGAATGCATCGGCAAAGGCCAGGCCTCGGCGCCTTACGAGTTCGGCGTCAAAGTCTCTATCGTCACCAACGATGGCCGCGCCCCGGGCGGTCAGTTCGTGCTCCATGCCAGAGCGCTGCCGGGCAATCCGTATGACGGACACACGCTCCGCGACATCATCGATGCGACCGAGAAGCTAACGGGCTGTGCCATCGAACGCGCCTATGTCGAAAGGGCTATCGCGGCCACACAACCGAAAGTCCGCGCCGCGTCTTCATCTCCGGCCAGAAGCGCGGCATGTTCGGCGCCGTTAAACGCGAGCTCAGGCGCCGTTCAGCCATCGAGCCCATCATCGGCCACATGAAGAGCGACGGGCACCTCGGCCGCTGTCGTCTCAAGAGCCGCGAGGGCGACGCCATCAACGTCATCCTCACCCCTTCGGACCTCCGCTGCGTCCTCGCTTGGCTGAGGAATTTGCTGACCTCAATCTTGGTCGCCTCTGGCGGCAAGTCGTCCTCTATCCGGCCGTCAAACCGGCTTCTTAACGGACGACTGTCATACTTGGCTCCGTAAGACCCACGGCTTTATTCAGGGAACAGATGTCGCTGGTCTGTCGCTGGCGGAGAATCATTTTGTCCAAGCGGACCTGTGGATCCTGAGTGTAACATATTCGCGCTACATCGACGATGCGGCGAGCACTTCCATCACGCGCGTGGAAGGGAGGTCTTCGACGGCCGATCTTCGTCAATCATCCCGCGTCGGTCAGATCACAGGATCCGAAGTCGGCAGCACGTCTCTTAGATCAACGCTGGTTTCGTTGTTGATACGTGGAGCAGATGCTTTCAGCGCGACCACCGTCACAGACGCCGGCGCGGGCTCCTGTGCGGCAAACGCCAACATTACGTGCTGACCTAAATCGAACTGTTCTCATCAGTCCGGCTAACGGCTTTTCTAACAATTGATGCGCTGCAACAGCTGCTACGATCACGATCGCCAGAAACATGACCACGATCTCCGTACCAGACCCGATCTTCTTGACAAGCCACCGAATGAAGCCGTGGTCAATCAAGAGAATGAGCAGGATGAAGTGCGTCAGATAAACAGGGTAGGAGAGGTTCCCAAGCGAGTTCATGGCAACAGATCGGCTGGTCCCCTCGAAAATCCCCGGAAGAGACAAGCTGAAGCACGCGACCACGATCCAGAAGCGGGGGCTGTCCCAACCCACATAGGTAGGCACCAGTAGCGCTATGACACATACCGAAAGCAGCGCGACGCCGACAACGGGGCTAAGAAGCGGTCGGAACCATAAGGAAATCGAGCGGGCGGCGTGACCGGTCAGGAAGAACAGAAACGTGGACGGGGCGAAATAGTAAGTCCATGCCTCAGCAAATCCGACCTTGTGCACGCAGTAAGCTCGAGCGGCGGCGGACGCGACCAAACCACCGAATGCCAACGCGTTTGATCTGAGCAAAAACGGAGCCACGAGATAGAAGGTGAGTTCGGCGCCGAGCGTCCAGGCTTGCTGCAAACCGAAGAGCGTTGGGTGCGTCTGCGTATCGGCAGGAAGGTATGCTGATCGCCAATCGATCCCGAAGAGAAAAAGGTTAGTGAATTTGTCGACGAGGAGGTTGGCGACAAAGAGGTTGCGAGTGGGCTCAAGAGCGACGAGTGCGATGATTGCCATCGGCCAGTACAGCGAAAAAATCCGGATGAAACGGCTTTTGTAGAACGCTGCTATACCCCTTGAATTTGCCTCATACTTCTTGTCGAGCCCGAGGCTGATCAGAAATCCACTGATCACATAGAAGAGCATCACCGCAAAGCCGGCGTTCATCCCAAGCTTGTAATACTCCGGAATATCCAGCTTTTCAGGGATCAGGACTAGTTGCCGGAAATGATCGATGGCAACGACAAACGCTAGAAATAGCCGGATCGGCCCCATGCAGTGTTCCCCCTATCCGCAACTTCGGCCTCCGCCCCCAGTCCTTATTGGCCCCCTCTTGACGGACGGTATTCAATGAGTGTGTTGGGCCTCTCGATAGAGGGCTTCTAAATTATCAAAATCGATCCGTGCCCAGGCCAACGCGGGATCGCGAAAAACCGTTAATAGAGCAGAATGTCGGGGATGGCTCGCATCGCACACACTGCGGGTCGCAAATTCATCCGGCGAATAGGAGCCGCAATTCGCGAGTTGCGTAAAGACGACGGTATCGACATCTAGCTCGCGTGCCCAATTCGCAAAGGCGGGCATCTGTTCGAAATTCTCTGCCTGCACCGCGAAGCGCATTTGAAAGGTCGCGACACTATTGTCGAGTCGTAGCCCGGAGATGAACGTCAAATTGTCGCTTAGGCGTTTAAAATCGCCGCGACGTCGAATCGACAGATAAGTCTCCGCGCGCGCCGCATCGATAGAGACAACGATGTGGATCTTGAGGTGATGCAGGTTGGAGAAATTGGCCCATTCCTTCGGGGTGAGCAAAACGCCATTGGTCAGAAGCGTGATTTCCCTCAATCCGGGCGTGTTGGTCTGGCTGATCTCCTTCATGAAGTCACGATAGTGCCGGCTTGCAAACGGGTCCCCGCTGTTGGTGATGATGACGTGCGGAAGATTCTTTAGCATCGGCTTGACGAACTCCTCGTTCGCCTTTTTGAGTTGCTGGACGAGCGGACCCTTGGCAACTATCAGTTCTGTTCGGCACTGGGGACAGCTCAGATTGCAAGTGGCATCGTGGCCAAGGTTGGCGACGGAGGGGGGCGTATCGATTATCGTTCTTCGGTTGTCGATGATATCCCGCATGGCCGGATCGACCACTTCAGACTTCAGAGGCAGCGTGTTGCTGCGCATGAAGTGACATTGCAGTCGGCTGCAATATTTGAAGTCTCCGTCGTGAATCGAGCGGCGGACCTCGGCCGACGACGGCGAGTTCCAGGCGGCCTGCCAGTCATGTTGGTAGACATTGCCAATCGTGACAGGCAGCAATAGAGGACAACAGGTGTGAACGTCGCCGGTCGGATTCGTGATCAGTTCAGAAAATGGAGCAGGACAAAAGCGGTCGGTGAAGTCACGGGCGAAAACCTCGACGTCGGCCTTATCAACATTCGCGATGTCGGGGTTCTGTCTAAGGGCCTCACGCACGATCCAATGTGCGTTCATGCAGCGGGAGTCGATCGTGAGCGCCTTCCGCGCCAGATCATGCGCGGTTTGCGTCTCGTTCGCTTCGAGGAGCCAAAAGGCAAGCAGCACAAGCGGCGTTCGTTCGGAGGGTGCGGCAGACGTGATGAATTCAAGCATGCTTAGAGAGTCGGCTCGCTTCCGTGCGAAGGTTTGTAGCAGATCCTCCAATGCGGAAAGGTGCCGGGAGATGTCGCTGATGCGGTCGATCCGGAAGCCACCCATGGGATGCGGGTCATATCGATCACGGTAGCGGTGATAGAAATTCACGACTGCCGGCACAACTTCGGATCTCGGGCCGCTTTTTCGAAGCTGGCTAATGATCTGGTCTCGCTCGAGAAATCGACGGCGCTTGTAGAGATGCTTGGCCCAGACAAACATCGGACAATCTCCCAATAGGGTTCCCCAAAAACGGGCCTTCGGACCGACACGCGCCAACAACTTCCGGAATAACCTTATCAATGACAGGTTGGAGGCAATTCTATCGCCACAGGTGGGGCGGCGGCAATGCTTGGAAATACCGCAGGCGTCGACCTCGCCGCCGACACGTGGTGATTGAGGCAAGCCGCACTCCGGATCGGCTTGTTTCGTGGGGAAATCAATGACCGATATCGCCGCCTTGAAGGCTGCGAATGCGGAACGCCGGGTCAAAGCCAAGCTTACGTATGAAGCCGAGCTAGTCTAGAGGACCGAAAATTGCAATGGTCCGCTGACCGTTCAACTGACTTCGGGAGGGCGGCGAACCGTAGCGTCATGCGCACTTCATTGCCGGCCCCTGTCCAGTGGGCAACTCCAGGCGGCCTCCGACCTCGACCATCGGCTTCGGCCGGATGGTTGTTTCCTCGGCAAGACGCGTTCCCAGACCGCTAGCGAGAATGACTGCTTTCATCTCATTCTATTCCATGGGACGATAAAGGTTGACTATTTTTCCAGCGTGAAGGCGAGGTGGATATTGTTCCACCTTGAAAACAGCGCCTCGGGAGACCAGGAAGCAGACCGGCGTCCGAGCGCTTTCTGGTGGGCCGCTCAACATGCAACCATGGAGTCTCGCTTTTGACCGGCAATCCAGCGGCCGTGCTCTGCAATCCCGGTGCACCATGCCGTCGGTCCCCACCGCGCCTCCGAACGCTCGCCTTGCGGATTACCTCAGCAAGCCCGTGCCATTTAGCACCCAACCGGGACAAAACCTAGTGAGCGCAGCCAAGGGACTGGAAAGTTCGTCCCGATTGTTGCGGCTCAGGTTTCAAAAGCTTCGATTGAAAACACACTGGAATCATGGTGTTGCTGGCACTTTTGATCGTCCGACGACCATAGCGAGAGCTAGGGCGCCATAGCGCGACACTTGGGGACAGGAGCAAGGCGTGTCGGGTGAGGGGTTGGAGCGCGATAGGGGGGCCGAATCGCGGGGCAGACCGTTCAGGATCGCGCATAAAGCGCTCGGGATGGCGCTCTACCTGGCCGCATACCTTATTCTTGTCGCCTGGTTCAAGTGGGCCGACATTTATCATGCACATTTTGCGGCATCCGGTTGGATCGTCGCGGTCAACAATATTTTCCGGGTCGCTTTCATCTTTTATTTGTTCTGGATGGTTCATGCGGTCGGCGTGCTGGCCTTGAGATTAGGCGGCACACCTCACCGAATCGGACAGAACGAGCTCGACAGTCTTGGGATCGCCTTTTTCGCTGGGACAGGCGTCTGGCACTTTGCCATGCTCGGTCTGGGCTTTCTCAACCTCTATCGGCCGTCCATCGCGGTGGCGATCACGGTTCCGCTCGTCGGCCTATCCTACCGCGACCTGCGCAAAGCCGTGGTGCGCTTCGCCGAGGAGGGGGCCTGTTCCAAGCCTTGGTTTTGGCGCACGTCGGATCATCCCTTGGATCGCATGACAGCGATCGTGTTGGCGGTATTGGGCGTCATCGTCGTCGTGGCTCTGCTGCTGGTCAAAGGGCTCTATCCGTCGGGTGGCCATGACTACTTCATGCACTATTTTCCGTACTTGCGGAGCGTGATCGAGCGCGGCGGCCTCTGGCCAAACGACGCTTGGTATCACTTCTACTACTCGAAGGGGGCGGGCCTCTATTTTCTCGGCATGCTGCTGACTGATCCGCTCGCGCCGCAACTTGTGACGTTCTGCTTTATCGTGGCTGGTGCGATCGCGTTGTTCCAATTGCTGTCGCGTCTCGCGCCACAAACCTGGTGGCCCTGTATCGGCGTGATTCTGTGGCTCGGCCTCTACATCTACACGCCAGGCACGGGGGAATATAAGTTTCATGGTGGCTGGGGCGATTTCGAGAAGTACCACGAGCTGAACGCAGCGCTCATGATCGGCGTTATTTGGCTGGTTGCGTCGGTATTGGAGCAAGGCGGTCGCGCTTGGTTGTTGGCAGCGGGCTCCGCAACAATCGCTGCCATCATCATCAACGTGACGATCGCCGTCTATCTGGGCCTGCTGTTCTCCATCTTGACGCTGTGGTTCCTGTTGCGACGGCGGTTTGCGGCAAGCCTCGCCTGTGCCGGGCTTGCGGCCGCCGCCGGCCTGACACTGTCGGCCATTCTGGTGCTGAACTATGCCGTCACAGGGTTGGCCAACGACCAAGGCCTGCTGCTGTTCTGGAAATATGCCGACGTTGAGAAGCTGTACGATCTTGGCGCCTTGCCCTGGGTCATCCTGTTACATCACGACACGGTGCAGCTGGTGGCCAACGGCATTCCATGGGACCGGCACCTCCTACTCTTCCTCTTTGAGGCGCTGCGGTTCGGCCTGCTGTTCCCATTGCTCGGTGGTGGTGTCCTGGTTGCCACAGTTGCGATTATCTGCCGCCGCGCCGTGTTCAAGGCCGATCATCAGATTCTGGTGCTTGTGGCTGCCGGCGTCTCCTACCTCGTGTTGGTGCTCGCCGTCGGCCGGGCGCAGCCGGTCTCGTTTTTCCGCTATTCCAGTTTCACGATTCCGATCTCGGTTGCCGCTGGGGTCGCGTGCTGGGCGGCGCCTCGCTGGAACCATTCCTGGAACGCAAGATGGGCTTCGAGCCCGTTTATTCCGGCGCTGGTGCTGTATGCCTGCATACCGGCAGCTTTCGCGACCTATCAATCCAAGGCCGTTGCAATGGTCGGCGGTAGTGCCTGGCGTTTCGCGCGCGGCGCCGACAGCATCGATCAAGCCTATTCGTCTCAGGCGGGGTGGATGGGGCGTTTGCCATGGGGGGCGATCTATCCGGGCGCCCGCGGTGCCCATTCGGTGGTCGGTCCGCATGTTCGGATCTGGTCGATGCACATGCATAGCTATTGCATGCTGCCTGATTGCGATGTCGAAGCCTATCCGGCTTTCACAATGGGCCGGGACTGGGATCGGTTGATGTTCGGGACGCCCGAAGAAGGGCGCGATGCGCTGCGCCAAGCAGGGCTGAACTATTTCCTGTTCTCCCGTGAGATCGCGGCTCTTTTCGGCATCACCGATGCTTTGCCCAGATCCGCACTATTTGCACCCGACAATATCGGCCGCTATCTCGGAGTCCAGTGGACGGACGGGCAGACGGTTCTGTTGACCTGGATGGGTCCGAAGACAAAGCCGCTCGACCAGGAATGGCTGGCAGCCTATGCACAGGCGGTTAAAGTCTCCGCGGCCGCTAGCGCATTTCCTTACGACACGTTGCGCGATATTTATCTTGATCTCCGCGCCACGCCGCATCCGTGGCGATCCTTCCTGTTGCCACGCTGATGACGCCCTGATTGTCTGCCGAGCAGCCAGCCGCGCCATATGTAGAGCGTCGGTTATCACCGCATGCGGTAGGCGCGGTTGGACAGTCGCCGGATGCCGATTTCCAGCAGGGTATGCGTCACGGACAGGAGATTGCGGAATGTCAGAGCGTTGGACTTACCCGTACGCCGTTCGACCGCGATGATAGGGACCTCCCGGTAGTCGAAGCCGAGATCGATCAGGCGGCACAACGTATCAGCCTGGAAACCAAAGCCGCGTGAATCCGAATGCCAGCGCATCACGTTGTGGCGCAGATGAACCGGCAGTCCGTTGTAGTAGTGCAGGTTGTTGCCGGTTATACCGTTGAGCAGGCCCGTGAACAGGTTCGAGATCGTCCAACGCCAGACGCTCTTGCCTTCGACGCCGGTATAATAGGGGACGATGATGTCGGCGGACCCGATCGCCTGAAACACGGCGAGCGTGCTTTCTGGTGTTTCGGCATGATCGCCGCAGATCAGCCTGTAATATTTACCGCAGCCGAGAAACGCAGCGTCCATGTAGTTCTGTGCCAAGCCCTTGTTGATCCTATTGAAGCGCAGCAAGATATTCTTCGTTGGATGGTCCTGGACATATCTCGCTAGCACCTCACGGGAGTTGTCCTTTGACTTGTCGTCGATGACGATAATCTCGTATTTGAGCTTGGCCTGTTCGGCCAGCTTCGCGATCATGTTCAGCGTCTCGACGATGTAGGCTGCTTCGTTGTAACAAGACACAAAGAGCGTGAGATCGAGCGGATCGTCATCGTAGGGAGAGATGATCTTCCTGGTGGTGTGGAAACGTTCCGCCGCTGCGCTAAGGCTGACTTCGGCGGCCCAGAAGTCGCGCCCCCTGCTCATGATGCGCCACCGATACTCAGGATGCGGATCAGAACCTGCTGACGCGCGTACGCCAAATATTCATATGTGACGTTATGGGTCGCGACGAACTCCTTCCAGGCCTTGAATTCGTGCCGCTCCCAGCCCGGATAGTTGAAATACTCGTCGAACAGAACCACGGTTCCGGGGCGCATGTGCGGCACGAGACCTTCCAGTATATCGACCGTGGATCTGTAGAGATCGCAGTCGATATGCATGAAGGCGATCGGCCCACCATATTGCTGCTTCCATGGCGGGATTGTGTTGCTGAACCAGCCTTTGTGAAGCATAACATTAGGCGGTACGCGAGGCAGCTTGCCTTGTCGAGAAAAGGCGCCGCTGCGAAGGCTGAAGCCGCCCCATGCCGAGGGAAGGCCCTCGAAGCTGTCGAATCCGTGAATGGTTGCAGCAGGCTTGCGCTTGGCGATATGACGGATCGTGCCCCCGGAAAAGACGCCAAATTCCAGATAGTGGCCTTGGGCGGGCGTCTGCGTCAGCGAATATTCGAGCAGCTCCCGCTGGGTTTCGAAGCCCAATGCGTCGGGCATGCTGCTGTCGATGTAGTCGACGCTGCTGATCAGGGCGCGTTTCGCCCGTTCGCGCACTGGATGCATCCGGCCGGTGTCGAGCAGCTGATAACCTGCCATGACGATCCGGTAGAGCACATATTTCAGACGGAAATTGGTCACCAGCATGGAAGGGACACTCGATCAGTCGCAGCAATGATGCATCCTGGAAGAACGACTGAGCCGAACCTGATGCCCGTCGGTGCGAACACCGGTCGTCTGCGAACTTGATCGGGCAGGGCGGGCCTTGTGCATCGATTGAACGTGCAAGCTTGTGAGGAGTTGATGGGAAAACGGCATCACTTGAGTCGGGAAAAGCAAATCACGACCTTAGGCAAGGCCATCATATTAGGAGGCTGAAGCGGAAAAAGGACAAAGTATCGAGATATTTTAATCCCGATGCGGCTGTCACACAGGCTTCCGATGAATCTGCGTGTCCCGCCGGCGTCCAAGGGTTGCCATCTTAGCGGAGCGTCCTCGTCACCACGGACGGTCGCGGTCAGACACGGGTCTTGACCGCGAGAGGAGATTGACGGCAGGGAACCAGTCTACCGGATCGGTTCTTGAGAGTGCCGGTTTTCGTGGGCCGGCGCGTTCGGCACAAGGGGCGCGTCCGTATGCTGCTTCTCGACGATCTGATAGCCGCATTCATCAAGCCAGGCGATCAAGCGGTCGGCCATGATATAGTCCCAGGACGGGTAAGACCGGGCGATCACTTCTCGGGCTGAGAGCTTGCGTTCGCGCATGTGAGGAGTCCCATCGGCTGTTCTCGCGATGTCGTAGCGCGGATGCGTTAAGTTCCGGTGACGAGCCGAGTATCGAAGCGGCCGAGCGCGATCCAGGGTCAATTCGAAGTAAAGATCTTGCCGGAATGGAGGCGATTCGGACTTCGATCGCACGTCAAGGCGGTGTTCGAACCGTCAGCGGCTTCCAAGATCGGTAACCGCGCCAGCGCGTTGGAAACACCGCAAATGATCACGGTTGAGATGCGTCAGAGCGCGTGCGCGCCGGTGCTGATCCAACCGCTCGTTCACTCTTCCGCGGTTGTCGCGACCGTCATACCGCTGAGACCTTTTTCCGCGCTGAAGATCCAGACCAGACCGCCGAAAGCGCCGACGATGAAATAGACCGCACCATACAGGATCGACACCACCGTGCCGTCTGCCGGGGACAGTCCCGCATAACCGAAGGCCACCATCATGGTGGCCTCGCGGACGCCCCAGCCTGCGATCGAGATCGGCAGCATCGTGATGAGCATGATCGGCGGGGTTAGCATGAAGATCTGCTCGAAGCTGGCGGACGCCGCGATAGAGCGCACGGCGCACCAGGCGATCCCCACGGCCATGACATGGATGGCGAGGGACAGAATCGAGATCCAAAGACCATTCGTCCGGTTGAAGATGACCTGATTGGCGATCACGGAGCATGCGTGGATGTGCCGGGTCAGCCACCAGCGCTTCAGGAACGCAAAAGGCAGGTGCCCGAAAATCAGGAAACCGGCTCCGGCTGCCAATGCCGCGACGTCGACCAGTAGCAGGGCGAGACGACCCTGCTGATCGGCGATCATCCCATAGCTCCAGGGCAGGCTTGCCACGATGACGACAGCAAGCGCGATGAAGCCTACCGCACGATCGGTCAGGATCGAATAGGAGGCCGCGCGCCAGCCCGCGCCCATGCGGCCGATCAGCCACAGCCGGACCGCATCGCCCCCGATCGACGAGGGCAGGGTCTGGTTGAAGAATGCGCCGATCATGTTGTAGCGAAAGGCGCGAAGGGCCGTCAGGGGGGCGCTGCATAGCGCGGAGATCGCCTGCCAGCGCAATGCGCCGGCAAAGATCTGGATGATCGCGATGATGACGCCAATTCCGATCCAGCCAACGCTGATCTGGCTCAACCGCACCTGAATTGCGGCGAAATTGATCCCGCGCAGCGCGAGATAGAGCAGGCCCAGGGAGACCACAATCCGGACCAGAAGGATGAGAAAGGCACGCATTTCAGGCCGGGTTCGCCCCTGGTTTGCCAGTCCAAGCCGAGTGCGAGATGCAAACCCTCGTCCTGGATGGATGAGACCGCTTTTGGCCAGGCAGGCGTTCTCCAGCCCCACCTCTTGCGGTCCTGACCCCCCGGTGGCTAAACAGTCGCCGGATTGCCGTCAATGGCCTCGGAAACGACCGGAATACAATTTATGTCTCATGGCCGGAAGATTGCGGTGATTGGCCTTGGTTATGTGGGCTTGCCGGTCGCCGCAGCCTTCGCTCGCGGGCGGACGCCGGTCATCGGCTTCGATATCGATTCCGTCCGAGTCGCCGAGCTCAGGGCCGGCGAGGACCGCACGCGTGAGGTCGATCGCGCCGATCTCGACCGGCCGGGTCTGACTTTCACGAGCGAGGCAGCGGCCCTGCGGGATGCCGATTTTTTCATCGTGACCGTTCCGACCCCCATCGATGCCGCACGGCGGCCCGATCTGACGGCCATGCTGGCGGCCTCACGCACCGTCGGGGCCGTGCTCAAGCGCGGCGATATCGTGGTCTATGAGTCGACGGTCTATCCGGGTGCGGTCGAGGAGGACTGTGTTCCGGTCCTGGAAGGCTGCTCGGGGCTGAAGGCCGGCGCCGAATTCCATGTCGGCTATTCGCCAGAGCGCATCAATCCGGGCGACAAGACGCACCGTTTCGAGACCATCGCCAAGGTCGTCTCGGCCCAGGATGAGACGACGCTGCAGATCGTGGCGGACGTCTATGGCTCGGTGGTGTCAGCCGGCATTCACCGTGCGCCGTCGATCAAGGTGGCGGAGGCCGCCAAGGTGATCGAGAACACCCAGCGCGACCTCAACATCGCCTTCATGAACGAGCTGTCGTTGATCTTCCAGGCGCTCGACATCGACACCGGCGACGTGCTGGCGGCGGCCGGCACCAAGTGGAACTTCCTGCCGTTCTCGCCGGGACTGGTCGGCGGCCACTGCATCGGGGTCGATCCCTATTACCTCACCTATCGCGCCGAGAAGGCGGGCTATCATCCGCAGGTGATCCTCGCAGGCCGCCGCATCAACGACGAGATGGGCCGCCGCATCGCGCGCGAATGCATCCGCGGCCTCTTGCGGCGCAAGGGGCAGAGCGGCACGGTGACCGTGCTCGGCATGACCTTCAAGGAGAACGTGCCTGATATCCGCAATTCGCGCGTCATCGACATCGTAAGGGAACTGCAAGACTTTGGCATCGACGTGCAGATTGCCGACCCGCTGGCGGATACGCACGCGGTTGAAGAGGAATATGGCGTCGCGTTGACCGCGCTCGATGCCCTGCGCCCTGCGGATGCCGTGGTGCTTGCGGTCGCGCACGAGTCCTATATCAGCGGCGGTTGGCGGATGATCCAGCGGCTGCTGCGCGACGGCGAAGGACTCGTGCTCGATGTCAAAATGAAGCTCGACCGCGCGAGCAAGCCTGCGGCGATCGAATTGTGGCGGCCGTAATGGAGCGACCATGGCTGACAATCCCGTCCTCGTGACCGGCGCCGCCGGCTTCATCGGCTTCCATGTCGCGCAGCGGCTGCTGGCCGAAGGCCGGCAGGTGGTCGGCATCGACAGCCTCAACAACTATTATGACCCGAAGCTGAAGGAGGCGCGGCTTGCGATGCTGTCGTCGCAGCCCGGTTTTTCCTTCCATAGGCTCGACCTCGCCGATCGCACCGCGATGAAAGCGCTGTTCGGCGAGCATCGTTTTCCGGCGGTGGTGCATCTCGCGGCGCAGGCCGGCGTGCGCTACTCGCTGGAGAATCCGCACGCCTATGTCGATGCCAATCTCGCGGGCTTCATCAACGTGCTGGAAGGCTGCCGGCACAATGGCTGCGAGCACCTGCTGTTCGCGTCGTCCTCGTCGGTCTATGGTGCCAACACCAAGCTGCCGTTCTCGGTGAAGGACAACGTCGATCATCCGATCAGCCTCTATGCCGCGACCAAGAAGGCTAACGAGCTGATGGCGCACTCCTACAGCCATCTCTACCAGCTTCCGACCACCGGTCTGCGCTTCTTCACGGTCTATGGCCCGTGGGGGCGGCCGGACATGGCGATGTTCATCTTCACCAAGGCGATCCTGGCCGGGCAGCCGGTCCGGCTCTTCAATCATGGCAGGATGCGGCGGGATTTCACCTATGTCGATGACGTCGTGCAGGCCGTGGTTCGCCTGATCGGCCGGCCGCCGCAGGGCAATCCCGGCTGGGACGGGAACCGGCCGGACCCCGCTACCAGCAGGGCCCCGTGGACGGTTTACAATATCGGGAACAATCATCCCGAAGACCTGATGCACGTGATATCCCTGCTGGAAAAGGAGTTCGGCCGGGCCGCGATCAAGCAGATGCTGCCGATGCAGCCGGGCGACGTCGAGGCAACCTACGCCGACGTCACCGATCTCGAACGCGACATCGGCTTCAAGCCGGCGACGCCGATCGAAAACGGCATCGCGCGTTTCGCCAAATGGTATCGCGACTATCATCGGATTTAACGGATCGATTTCATGACCAGACGTATCATTCCCCTGATCATGTGCGGCGGTGCCGGCACACGGCTGTGGCCGGCCTCGCGCGAGGTGCGCCCGAAGCAGTTCCTGCCGCTATTCGGCGCGCGCTCCACTTTTCAGGATACCCTGCTGCGGGTCTCGGATCCCGATCTGTTCGAGCGGCCGATCGTCGTCACCAATGCGACCTATCGCTTCATGGTGCTGGAGCAGCTGGCCGAGATCGGGCTCGAGGCCGATGTGCTGCTCGAGCCGATGCGGCGCGATTCCGGCCCGGCGATCGTGGCCGGTGCGGCCTTCGCGAAGGCGCGCGATGGCGAGGCGGTGGTGCTGGCGCTCGCGGCCGATCATGTCGTCGGCGACAAGGCGGCCTTCCTGACCGCCTGCCGCGAGGGGCTTGCGGCGGCCGAGAGCGGCCGCATCGTCACCTTCGGCATCACGCCGGAGCGGCCGGCCACCGAATATGGCTATATCTGTCCGGGCGAGACGGTGTCCGGCGCGGTGCGCGCGGTGGCAAGGTTCGTCGAGAAGCCGGACCTGCCGACTGCCGAGCAGTACATCAGGGACGGTTACGTCTGGAACAGCGGCAACTTCATGTTCCGCGCCGACGTGCTGCTCGAGGAGTATCGCAAGTTCGACGCCGCCAGCGTGCAAGCGGTCGCCGATTCCGTCAGCAAGGCCGGGCGCGATCTCGGCTTCGTCATCCTCGATGCCGACGGCTTCGCAGCGGCCAAGCCGATCTCGATCGACTATGCGGTGATGGAGAAGACGGCGCGTGCCGCCGTGGTGCCGGTCGCCTGCGGCTGGTCCGATGTCGGTTCCTGGCACGCGGTGTGGGAACTGTCGGAGAAGGATGCGCAGGGCAATGCCGCGCGCGGTGCCGGCGTGTTCGAGGACTCCCGCAACTGCAACGTCGTCACCGATCATGCGCTCGTTGCGCTGGAGGGCGTCGACGATCTGGTCGTGGTCGCGACCCAGGACGCGGTGCTGGTGTCGCGACAGCGCGACACCAACGGGCTGAAGCGGCTGGTGGCGAGACTGAAGAAGGTCGCGCCCGAGGTGACCGAGGCGCATATCAAGATGCACCGGCCCTGGGGCAGCTATCAGTCGGTCGACAATGGCGAGCGCCATCAGGTCAAGCGCATCATCGTCAAACCGGGCCAGCGGCTGTCGCTGCAGAAGCACTATCATCGCTCGGAGCACTGGATCGTGGTGCGCGGCACGGCCCATGTCACCGTCAATGAAACCGTGAAGACCGTGCACGAGAACGAATCGATCTACATCCCGATGGGCGCGGTGCATCGGCTGGAGAACCCGGGCAAGATCCTGCTGGAGCTGATCGAGGTGCAGACCGGTTCCTATCTCGGCGAGGATGACATCATCCGCCTCGAGGACGACTATCGGCGCGGGTAGCGCGTGAGGGGAAGAGCGGCCCGTTACCTCTCTCGAATCACGCGAGCCATGCTAGATTCGCAAGGACATCACGCCTCCCGGAGAGTTGTCCTTGCAAAGCACGATCGGTTCGCGCGCGTTCCAGAACGCGCGGCTGCAGAAGAAAAGCCGCAAGCAGGCGGATGCGCTGCTGCCGAGTGCAGTCGCCGCTTATCGCGCCGGCCGGCACGCCGAGGCGCAGGCGATCTGCGGGCAGGTCATCGCACTGGTATCCGATCATTTCGACGCGCTGCATCTGCTGGGCGTCTCTGCGCTCGACAGCGGCCGGCTGGAGCTTGCCGAGCAGGCCCTGACCCAGGCGACATTGGTCGAGCAGCGGAATGCGGAGGCGCTCGCCAATCTCGGTCTCGTGCTGTTCAACCAGAAGCGTTATGAAGAGGCGCGCAAGGTGCAGGAGCGTGCCGTCACGCTGAAGCCGAATTTCGCGCTGGCGCTGACCAGCCTCGGCAATACGCTGATGAACATGCGCCTGTTCAACGAAGCGCTGGAGGCGCATGAGCGCGCCGTCGCCGCCAAGCCCGATTATGCCGATGCCTATTGCAATCGCGGCATGACGCAGCTTGTGATGCAGCGGAACCAGGAAGCTCTGCAGAGCTTCGATCGCGCGCTTGCGCTCAACCCGCGCCACATGCAGGCAATGTTCGGCAAGGGCCTGGTTGGCATCAACCTAAGGCATTTCGAGGACGCGCTGGCTGCCTTCAACGCCGCGCTGGCAATGAAGCCCGGCACTGCCGCAATCATCGCGCAGCGCGGTCGCCTCCACATCCAGATGGGCCACTTCGAGGAAGCGGAAGCCGATTTCGATGCGGCGCTTGCCAGCGACCCCACGCTCGAACCCGCTTTGCTCGGCAAGGCCCATGTCGGCGTGATCACTGACAAGACCGCGATGGCGCTGGCGGCCTGCAACAGGGTGCTCGAACGCAACCCGAATTCGGAAGTCGCGCTGGCCTGGTTCGGCGCATGCCTCGGCAAGCAGGGCGACATCGCGGGCGCGCTGCAGCAGTTCGATCGCGCCTTGGAGATCAAGCCGGATTTCGAGGACGTGATGACCAAGAAAATCTTCGCGCTCGACTTCCTGCCCGAGGCCGACTTTGCCCAGCATCAGGCCGCGCGGCGCGAATGGTGGACCCGCATCGGCGCCCAGATTCGACGACGGGAGTTGCCGCCGCGCGATCTCGATCCCGAGCGGCGCATCACCGTCGGCTACGTCTCGTCCGATTTCCGCAGCCACTCGGCCGCGCTTTCCTTCCTTCCCGTCTTACGCCATCACGACCATCAGGCGTTCAAGGTCGCCTGTTATTCCTGCTCTCCGCTATCAGACAGCGTGACCGACCAGTGCCGCGCCTGTGCCGACATCTGGGTCGACGCCAGCCGGTTCTCGGAGGACGAACTGGCAGACCGCATCCAGGCCGATGGTGTCGACGTTCTGATCGATCTGTCCGGCCATTCGGCCGGCAACCGTCTCCCGGTGTTCGCCGCCAAGCCGGCGCCGGTCCAGGTCACAGCCTGGGGTTCGGCAACCGGCACGGGCCTGCCAACGATCGACTACTTCTTCGCCGACGCCATCTCCGTCCCGCAGTCTGTCCGGCCGCTGTTCGCCGAGCAGGTCTATGACCTGCCGGCCCTGATCACCACCGATCCGCTGCCGGGCCTGCAGCCGACGCCTCTGCCGATGCTGCAGACCGGACGCATCACGTTTGGCGTCTTCAACCGCACCGAAAAGATCTCCGATCACGCGATCGCGGTGTGGTCGCGGCTGCTGCGCGAGCTCGATGGGGCTTCCATCCTTGTCAAGAACGGAACGCTGGACGACACCTTCCTGCGAGATCGGCTGATCGCGCGCTTCGTCGCGCAAGGCATTCCGGAGACGCGCGTGCGCTGTCTCGGCTCGTCGCTGCGCCACGAGCACATCGCTGCCTTCGCCAATGTTGACATCTCGCTCGATCCGTTCCCGCTGAACGGAGGGGTCAGCACCTGGGAATCACTGCAGGCGGGCATCCCGGTGGTGACCAAGCTCGGTACCACCGCGCCATCGCGCATGGGTGCCGCGATCGTCGAGGCGATCGGGCTCGACGACTGGGTGGCCGAGGACGACGATGGCTATATCGCGATTGCGCTGAGGCATGTGTCCCGGCCATCGGAGCTGGCGAGACTGCGCGCGGAGCTGCCCGGCAAGGTCGCAAGCTCTGCTGCCGGCAATGTCGAGACCTACACGCGCAAGGTCGAGGAAGGCTACCGCACGTTCTGGCGCCGCTACTGCGCCGCCAATAGCTGACGCGCATCCGGGGAATATCCGTGGCCAGCAATGTCGGTTCGCGCGCGTTCCAGAACGCACGGCTCCAGAAGAAGAACCGCAAGCAGGCGGACGCGCTGGTCCCCGTGGCGGTCGCCGCCTATCGCGCCGGCAAGCATGCGGAGGCGCAGGCGATCTGCGCCCAGGTGCTCGCGCTCGTCCCAGATCATTTCGACGCGCTGCATCTACTCGGCGTCTCGGCGCTCGACGGCGGCCGGCCTGATGTCGCGGTGCAGGCGCTGACACAAGCGACGGCAGTCGAACCGCGCCATGCCGAGGCGCTCGGCAATCTCGGTCTCGCGCTGTTCGGTCAGAAGCGCTACGAGGAGGCTCGCAAGGTCCAGGAGCGCGCCATCGCGCTCAAGCCGAATTTCGCGACGGCGCTCACCAATCTCGGCAACACACTGACGCGGCTTGGCGAGGCGGAGCAGGCGATTGCAGCTCACGAGCGGGCGATCGCGGTGAAGCCCGACTATGCGGACGCCTATTGCAACAGAGGTATGGCGCAGTTGCTGCTCGCCTTGAACGCGGAGGCCAATCAGAGCTTCGATCGCGCGCTGTCGCTGAACCCGCGTCACATGGAGGCGATGTTCGGCAAGGGCCTGGCCAGCATCAATCTGCGTCATTTCGACGATGCGCGGTCCGCCTTCGATGCCGCGCTCGCGATCAGGCCTGGCGCTCCCCTTGTTCTTGCCCAGCGTGGGCGGCTGCATCAGCAGATCGGACGGTTCGATCAGGCCAAGGCCGATTACGACGCCGCGCTGGCGAGCGATCCGATGCAGGAGATCGCGCTTTTGGGAGCCGCCCAGATCAATGTGCTCAGGGACAATATCGCCCCGGCGATGGATGCCTGCCGCAAGGTGCTCGCGCAAAATCCGGGCTCGGAGGTGGCCTGGACCTGGCTCGGCGCCTGCTTCGCCCGGCAAGGCGAGCTCGCCATAGCGCTGCAGCATTTCGACCGCTCGCTCGAGATCAAGCCCGATTATGGCGACGCGATCACCGCCAAAATCTTCACGCTCGATTTCACGCCCGATGCCGATTTCGCTCAGCACCAAGCCGCGCGGCGCGAATGGTGGAGCAGGATCGGTGCTCACATCCCACAAAGATCGCTGTCGCCACGGGACCTCGATCCGAAGCGGCGCATCACCGTAGGCTATGTCTCCTCCGACTTCAGGGGACATTCCGCCGCCTTCGCCTTCTTGCCCGTGCTGCGGCACTGCGATCGCGAGCAGTTCCGCATCGCCTGCTACTCCTGCTCGCCGCTGCAGGACAACATGACGGCGCAGTGCCGCGCCGCTTCCGATGTCTGGGTGGATGCCTGGCAGATGTCCGACGATGAGCTGTCGGCGCGCATCGAGGCGGATCAGGTCGATATCCTCGTCGATCTGTCCGGACACTCGGCCGGCAATCGGCTCGCCGTGTTTGCCCGCAAGCCGGCGCCCATCCAGGTCACGGCCTGGGGCAGCGGCACCGGTACCGGCGTGCCGACCATCGACTACTTCTTCGCTGATCCAGTCACGGTGCCGCAGAATGTGCGTCATCTGTTCGCCGAAGCGGTCTACGACCTTCCGGCGCTGATCACCACCGATCCGCTGGCCGGCGTGCAGCCGACGCCGCTCCCGATGCTGCGCAATAGACATGTGACCTTCGGCGTCTTCAACCGGATCGACAAGATCTCCGACCCGGCGCTCGCAGTCTGGTCGCGGCTGATGCAAGAGCTTCCGGAGTCCAGGATCGTGATCAAGAACGTCGCACTCGACGATCCCTTCCTGCGCGACCGCCTCGTTGCGCGTTTCGTGGCGCATGGGGTGGCGGAAAGCCGTCTCTCGTGCCTTGGTTCGACATCGCGCGAACAGCACATCGCGGCGTTCGCCAATATCGACATCTCGCTCGATCCGTTTCCGCTGAATGGCGGGGTGAGCACCTGGGAATCGCTGCAGGCGGGCATTCCGGTGGTGTCCAAGCTCGGCACCACCGCGCCATCGCGGATGGGCGCCGCGATCGTCAAATCGGTCGGCCTCGACGATTGGGTTGCCGATGACGACAACGGCTATGTCGCCATCACGCGCCGTCACATCGCAGAGCCAGCAACGCTCGCGAAGTTGCGCGCCGAACTGCCGGGCAGGGTGGCGAGCTCCGCCGCCGGCAATGGCGAGCTGTACACGCGCAAGGTCGAAGAAGGCTATCGGAGCTTCTGGCGCCGTTATTGCGCGACAGCTTCGGCCTGATCGTTCGCGGTCACAGCCTTCCTGCGCCGACGATGCGTCCGTCCGGCGCTTCGACGAGCACGGCGGCATCCTCGCCCTCCGGCGCCTGCTCCGTGAGATCCAATGGCACGCCGTGCCAATCAGCGAGCGGACGGACCGAGCGCACCACGTTCAGCTCCTCGAAGGTGCGGCCACCATTCTCGCCGCGACGGATCGCGGTCTTGTGATAGTGATCGAAGCCGACCAGCAGCACCCGCCCGCGGCCATTGCCCGCTCCAATCTCGACCAGCAATTGATCGTTCTTGCGGCTGACCTTCACGGCCGTTGCGGTGGTCGCGCCGGCCTTGGCGCGATCGATCGCGGAGCCGATCTCGTCACGATACGAGCCGACATGACTATTGAGGCCATCGACCACGATCTCTGGCGTATAGGAGCCGTCGCCGAAACGGCTGCCATAGCGGGCCTGCCGATCGGTCGCCACCGGCAGCGAGAACGGGTCTTTCCAGCCGAGCCGATCCCAATAGGTGACATGGAAGGCGAGCGGCAGCACGTCGTGCCGCTCGCGTGCGAGATCGTTGAGATAGGCGTTCGCCGGCGGACAGGACGAGCAGCCCTGCGAAGTGAACAACTCGACCACCACCGGGCGGTCGGCCGCATCGGCGATATCAGGCGCAAGCCCCATAGTGACGGCAAGCGGAATCAAGAGACGCGACAGCATCGGAGGCTCCCATACGGTTCGCATCCGTGTTCGCGGCGTTGGCCGGGCGCGTTACCGCGTCCCGCCAACACGGTTTCGTGAGGGGTGCCTAGCAATCGAGATCGACCGCCGCGATCGCCTCATAGACAGCGTTGATCTCAGCTGCCGTGCTGCAATAGGGCGGCATCAGATAGATCGTGTTGCCGAGCGGCCGCACGAGCATGCCGCGTGCCAAGAAATGCCGGTAGAGGCGGGGCCCGATATCGGCGAGATAGCCGGCATCCTGCACGACGAGATCGAGCGCGGCGATGGTGCCGAGCTGGCGGACGTTCAGAAAACGCCTGTCGTCGCGAAAGCGCTCGAGCGCTTTGGTGTGAACGCCAGCCAACGCAGCGATCCGTTCCTTCACGGGCTCACTTTGCCAGACCCTGAGATTGGCGAGCGCGGCGGCGCAAGCGATCGGATTGGCGGTGTAGGACGAGGAGTGAAAGAAGGTCTTGCGGCGATCTTCTGCGTAGTGGGCGTCGAAGATCGCCTGTCGGCACAGTGTGACCGCGAGCGGTAGCACGCCGCCGGTCAGGCCTTTCGAATAACAGGCGATGTCCGGCACGATGCGGGCCTGCTCGCAGGCGAACAGCGTTCCGGTACGGCCCCAGCCGGTCATCACCTCGTCGGCAATCAACAGCACGCCGTGGCGGGCGCAGATCGTCGCCATCTCGGCCAGTACGGCGGGCTGATAGATCAGCATGCCGCCGGCGCCGAGAATCAAGGGCTCGACGATCAGCGCCGCTACCGGCCGTTCGCGGCAGGCCTTCTCAAGCGCGTCGAGTGTCGCCTGCTCGCGCCCCGGATGCGGGAAGGCAAGGCGGCCGACATCGAACAGCAGCGGCTCATAGGGCGCGTTGAACACGCCGCGCGCGCCGACCGACATGCCGCCGATGGTGTCGCCGTGATAGGCGCCTTCGAGCGCCAGGATGTGCCGGCGGTCCTCGCCCGAATGCAGCCAGTAGCCGAGCGCCATCTTCAGCGCGACCTCGACCGAGGTCGATCCGCTGTCGGAGAAGAACAGATGCGTCAGCTCGGGCGGCGTGATCCCGATGAGCCGCTGCGCCAGCTCTTCCGCCGGTGGGTGGGTGAAGCCGGCGAAGATCACCTGGTCGAGCCGCTCGGTCTCGGTTCGGATCGCCTCCGTGATCGGCGCATAACGATGGCCATGGGTGATCACCCACCATGACGAAATGGCATCGAAGATTTTTCGGCCGTCGGCGGCTTCGAGCCAGGCACCATCGGTGCGGACAATGGTCGGAATCTCGCCATGCACCGCGTGCTGGGTGAAGGGATGCCAGACCGGCGAGGCGGAGGTCATGCGGAACGTTCCAGAATGGTGGCGACATCGACATGGGCCGTGAATGCAGCGCGCAGCGTGCCGGCATCGAGTTGCGGCAGATGCGGCAGGCGGCCGAGATGCCGCGTGCGCCCCATCGCCACGATCGTCTGTTCGGAATCGCCGTTCGCGTCGCCGATGAAGGCGATGCCAATCAGCGGAATGCTACGTGCACGCAACGCGGCGATCGACAGCAGCGTGTGATTGATCGTGCCAAGCGTGGTGCGCGCGCACAGCACTAGCGGTGCACGCCAGCGTGCGAACATGTCGAGATAGGTGATCTCGCGCGTCAGCGGCACCATCAGCCCGCCTGCGCCTTCGATGACGAGCGGGTTTGGCGTTGCCGGCAGCTCCAACTCGTCGGAGTCGATGGCGATGCCGTCGATCTCGGCGGCAAGATGCGGTGAGACCGGAGTGGCCAGCCGGTAGCGCTCGGGCAGGATGCGCTCCGCCGGAACGCCCGCCAGGCGGCGCACTGTGTCGGAGTCGGTCTCGCCATCGAGGCCGGACTGCACCGGTTTCCAATAGTTGCCGTCGAGCGCCCCGGTGAGGCCGGCTGCGAACACGGTCTTGCCGATGCCGGTATCCGTGCCGGTGACGACGATTCGTGCCGTCACGGCAACCCCCTCATCGCTATGGCCAGGGCGTCGAACAACTCGGAGATCACCGCTTCGGTCAGATTGGCCGTGAGCGCGATGCGCAGGCGCGCCGTGCCTTCGGGCACGGTCGGCGGCCGGATCGCGCGGGTGTCGAAGCCCTGTGCTTGCAGGGCGGATGCGAGCGCGACGACCTTCGCGTCGGCGCCGACGATGACCGGCAGGATGTGCGACGGCGAGGCATCGATGCCGCAACGCGCTTTCAACTGACGCGCAGCGAAGGCAACCAGATGCGCCAACCGTTCGCGCCGTGCGGGCTCCCTCGATATCCGCAGCGCCGCGCGGGTGACGGCCGCGATCAGCGGCGAGGGCGCGGTCGCGAAGATGAAGGGGCGCGCCCGGTTCACCAGGAAGTCGCGGATGATCTTCGGGCCGAGCACGAAGCCGCCGGAGGTGCCGAGCGCCTTGCCGCAGGTGTGCAGCGTGATGACATTGTCGCGGCCTTCGAACGGAGCTGCAAGGCCGCGTCCATCCGGTCCGAGCACACCGGTTGCATGCGCTTCATCGATCAAGAGCACCGCATCAAAGCGGTCGGCGACCGCGACAAGATCGGCGAGGGCAGGGCTGTCGCCATCCATGCTGTAGACGCTTTCGACCGCGATCCAGGGACGCCCGCGGCTGCCCGCTTGGCGCCATTGCGCGAGCCGCTCGGCGAAGGCATCGACGTCGTTATGTCGGATGCTCTCGTGCGGCGCGCGGCAGCGGCGCAGGCCCTCATGGACGCTGGCATGCACCAGCTCGTCATGGAGCACGATGTCGCCGCGCTGAGGCAGCGTCGAGAAGATCGCGTGATTGGCGGTGTAACCGGCGCCGAAATAGAGCGCACTCTCGGCGCCGAAATGGTTGGCCGCCTCGATCTCCAGCGCCTCGTGTTCAGGATGGTTTCCCCGCAGCAGCCGGGAGCCGCCGGCGCCGACCGGAATGCCGCGGGCGATGGCTTCGATAGCCGCCTGCCGCAGCTCATCCGATTCGGCGAGCCCGAGATAATCATTTGAGGTGAAATCGATGCCGGTGCGACTGTGCAATCGGCGGTAGCGGCCCCGTTCATCCAGTGCACGAAGCTGGAGCTCGAACTCATCGTAAGCCATCAAATCACGCGCACTCCGGCATCTTACGGAATGTTTGATGGCCGACCGTCCCCCGGATTGCAACGGCAATTGCCCTAAAATCACCGTGTAATCATTTGAATCAAAACGTGTTTGAGTTCGTTTCCGGGACCATTCGCCTGATCTGTGGCGGCATGCTAGAGAGCGAAAAACCAGTTGCTGATTTGCTTCCCGTTCATCGTGGGCCGGCAGATCCGACATATCGATGGGGTCGTTGACATGAGTTCGAAGGGGGCTGGCAAGATCGAGCCGAAGCAGCCGCTGCGGGTCGGGGTGATCGGCGCAGGCGTGATGGGGAGCAATCATGCGCGCGTTCTGGCCGGCTTGCCGAGCGTCCAGCTGGTCGGCGTCGCAGATCCCTTGCCGGCGCATCGCTCCCGCGTCACCGACCTTGCCAACTGCGCGACCTTCGCCGATTTCGACGAGCTGGTGGCGCAGGGTGTCGATGCGGTGACGGTGGCTGCGCCCACCCATCTGCATCATGAGATCGCGCTCGCCTGCATCGCGCGCAACATTCATCTTCTGGTCGAGAAGCCGATCGCCTCGAGCGTCGAGGAGGGGCGGGAGATCGTGTCGGCTGCTCAGCGCGCCGGCGTCACCCTGATGATTGGCCATGTCGAGCGCTTCAACCCGGCGGTCGCGGCCATCAAGCAGGCGATTGCGGGCGAGGACATCCTGTCGATCGGGATCACCCGCGTCGGCCCGTTCCCGCCGCGCATGTCCAATGTCGGCGTCGTCATCGATCTGGCGGTCCACGACATCGACCTGATCCGATGGTTCACCGAATCCGACATCATCGAGGTGCAGCCGCAGCTCTCCAGCGCGGTCGCCGAGCGCGAGGACATCGCGCTACTGCAGTTCCGCACAGCCTCCGGTGTGCTCGCTCACATCAACACCAACTGGCTGACGCCGTTCAAGGCGCGCAGCGTTACGGTCGCAACGCGCGGCAAGTACATCATGGGCGATCTGCTCACGCGTCAGGTCACCGAATGCTTCGGCTTCAAGCCGGATGGCAGCTATTCAATGCGCCATCTGCCGGTCGGCTATGACGAGCCGCTGCGGGCCGAGCTACTCGCGTTCCTGCACGCGGTGCGCACCGGAACGGCGCCAGCGGTCACCGGCGACGAAGGCGTCGCCAGCCTTGCGATCGCCACGCAGTGCCTGGAAACCTCATCCCATCGCATCGCGCCTCCCGTAGCCCGCAAGGAGCCGCGCCGCGTCGCAGGCTGAAGCGCTCGCATTCGAATCGCATCCGTTCGATGTCCATCTCTCAAACTTCGTCAGGCGCCATGAACCAGCATCTGCGTCATCAGCCCATTCCCTTCATCGACACCGTCGCGCAGCGTCAGCGGCTCGGCCAATCGCTCGACGCGGCGGTGGCGCGCGTGCTTGCGCATTGCCAGTTTCTTGGCGGTCCGGAGATCACGCAGCTCGAAACCGAGCTCGCTGCTTTCTGCGGCGCCAAATATGCGGTGAGCTGCTCCTCGGGCACCGATGCGCTGCTGATGGTGCTGATGGCCAAGGGCATCGGCCCGGGCGATGCGGTGCTGTGCCCGTCCTTCACCTTTTGTGCGACCGGCGAAGCGGTGGCGCTCACGGGCGCGACGCCGGTGTTCGTTGACGTGCTGGAAGACACTTTCAACATCGATCCGGCCTCGCTCCGCCGCGGCATCGCCACGGCGACGCGGCTCGGCCTGAAGCCGAAGGCGGTGATCCCGGTCGATCTGTTCGGTCAGAGCGCGCAGCATGATTTGATCGCGGCGGTCGCCGAGGCCGAAGGCCTATTCGTGCTCGACGACGCAGCGCAGGGCTTTGGCGCCAGCTACAAGGGCCGTCGTATCGGCACCTTCGGGCTTGCAACCGCGACCAGCTTCTATCCGGCCAAGCCGCTCGGCTGCTATGGCGATGGCGGCGCCATTCTCACCGATGACGCCGATCTGTTGGACAAGCTGCGCAGCGTCCGTGCTCATGGCGGCGGCGCCGACAGATACGACAACATCCGGCTTGGTCTCACCGCGCGGCTCGACACCATCCAGGCCGCGGTGCTGATCGAGAAGCTGAAGATTTTCGAGGACGAGATCGCGGCGCGCAACGTGGTTGCAGACCGCTACACCAGGGGGCTCACGGACGTCGTCAACGTGCCCCGGCTGGCCGAGGGCTGCACGTCGGTCTGGGCGCAATACACCATTCGCCTGCCCAAAGGCATCGATCGCGACCAGTTCCAGGCGGCGCTGAAGGCGCAGGGCATTCCGACCGTGATCTATTATCCGAAGTCGATGCACCAGCAGACCGCCTATCGCATCTTCCCGGTCGCCGATGGCGGCCTGCCGGTCAGCGAGCGGCTGTCGAGCGACGTCATCAGCCTGCCGATGCACGCCTATTTCGACGAGCCGACGCAGTCGCGAATCATCGAGGCCGTACGCGGCGCGGTGGCGGGTTGAGCTGCTCCCCTTAACCTCGCCCCGCTTGCGGGGAGAGGTCGATCGCGAAGCGATCGGGTGAGGGGGTACAGGTCTAAACACTCACACCGATCGTGCGTCTGCCCCTCACCCCAGCCCTCTCCCCGTAAGAACGGGGAGAGGGGGTACACCGCGCGACGGCGCGCTCACGCCACGCAAGCTCAGACGTATTGAACGATCTTCGCTTCAACCTGCCCGCCTGATGCTTTAGAAGCGGCGCATGCTCGGACGCATCTTCACCGTCGGCAGCTACACGCTGCTATCCCGGCTCACCGGCTTCGCCCGCGACATCATGCTGGCGGCGATTCTTGGCGCCGGTCCGGTGGCCGATGCCTTCTTCATCGCCTTCCGCCTGCCCAATCATTTCCGCGCGATCTTCGCGGAAGGGGCGTTCAACGCCGCTTTCGTGCCGGCCTATGCTCATGTTCACGGCGAGAAGGGGCAGGCGTCCGCGAGCCTGTTTGCCGACCGCATCTTCACGCTGCTGCTCGCCTCGCAGGTGGTGCTGCTGATCCTGGCCTGGCTGTTCATGCCAGAGGTCATGAGCGTGCTCGCGCCGGGCTTCACGGATGATCCGGCGCAGCGTGGGCTTGCGATCGAGCTCACCCGCATCACCTTTCCCTATCTGCTCCTGATCACGCTGGTGACGCTCTATGGCGGCATGCTCAACGTGATGCAGCGCTTCGCCAGCGCCGCGGCCGCGTCGATCTTCCTCAACATCGCGATGATGGCGACGCTGGCGCTCGCCGTGTTCTTCCCGAGCGCAGGCCACGCCGCGGCCTGGGGCGTCTTGATCTCCGGCTTCCTGCAATATTTCCTCCTTGCCGGCGATCTCGCGCGCCACGGCGGCCTGCCGCGCTTTGCGCCGCTCAAGCTGGACGAGGACATCCGCGCCTTCTTCGGCGCGCTGGGGCCGGCGACGTTGGGCTCGATGGGCACGCAGGTGGCGATGTTCGCTGATACCATCATCGCGACCTTCTTGCCCGCTGGCGCGTTGTCGGCGCTGTATTACGCCGACCGGCTCAACCAGCTGCCGATCGGTGTGATCGGGATTGCGGTCGGCACCGTGCTGCTGCCGGAAATGTCGCGCCGGCTCTCGGCCAATGACCACGTTGGTGCGATGGAGAGCCAGCGCCGCGCCTTCGATTTCACGCTGCTGTTCTCGGTGCCGTTCGTCGCCGCTTTCCTTGCCGTGCCCGATGTGATCACCCGCGCGATGTTTACCCGCGGCGCCTTCACCAAGGCCGATGCGGCGGCGGCCGGCGCCACGCTCGCAGCTTATGCGATCGGCCTCATTCCCTTCGTGCTGATCCGCAGCGCGGTGTCGACCTTCTACGCCCGCAAGGACACCGCAACGCCGGTCAAGGCGTCCCTGACCGGGCTTGCCGCCAATGTCGTGCTGAAGGTGCTGCTGATGGGCTCGCTGGCCCAGGTCGGGCTCGCGCTCGCAACCGCCGTCGGCGCCTGGATCAACCTGTTGCTGGTGCTCGGTTTTGCGGTCGCCAGGGGCTATCTGGAATTTGGCAGTGCGCTCCGCGCATCGCTGGTCAAATATGCGATCACCGGGCTCGTGCTGGCGGGCATGCTCTGGCTCACCGCCAGCATCGCGATGGCGCAGCTTGCCGGTCTCGGCCGCTTCCGTGACGAAGCCGTTCTGGCCCTGCTGATCGTCGTCGGCGCGATCGTCTATGCCGGCGCCATTCTCAGCTTGTTTGGCCCACGCTGGCTCAAATCTCTGGTGCGGCGGAGCTGACGAACCGAGCGTCGGGTCCAGTTCGCGAAATTTTGCACCGCGTCAAAGTGGCGGCTGAATCGATTTGCGCCGATCCTGCTCCCGCTGCAATATGCACGTAATCGGGCAACAAGCGGGAAGTGAAACGAGATGGCAGCTCCAATCAAGTTCGGCGTCGGTCAAAGCGTGCTCCGGAAAGAGGACGATGCGCTGATCCGCGGCAAGGGCCGCTACACCGATGATCTCGCGCCGTCGGCCTCGCTCCATGCCTTGGTGCTGCGCTCGCCGCATGCGCACGCCAGGTTCACGATCGACGCGAGCGCGGCAAGGACGCTGCCCGGTGTGTCGCTGATTCTCACTGCCGAGGATGTCGCCGATCTCGGCGGCCTGCCGTGCCTGTTCAACCTCGAGACCGATCCATTCACGGCGCCCCCATATCCGATTCTCGCCAAGGACGAGGTGCGGCATGTCGGCGACGCCGTCGCCTTCGTGGTGGCCGATACGCTCGATCACGCCCGCGATGCGCTGGAGGCTGTCAAGGTCGAGTGGACTACCTTGCCGGCGGTGACCGGGGTTGCCAACGCTGTCAAGCCGGATGCGCCGCAGGTCTGGCCGCAGCACAAGGGTAACGTGCTGTTCGACGTCTCGATCGGCGACAAGAAGGCAGCCGACGAAGCATTCGCCAAGGCGCATGCGGTGGCCGAGATCAGGATCGTCAATCCGCGCGTGGTTGCGAGCTTCATGGAGACGCGCGCGGCCGTCTGCGAATATGATGCCAAGCGCGATCATTTGACGCTCACGGCCGGCAGCCAGGGCAGCCATCGCCTGCGCGACATCCTGTGCCAGAACGTGCTGAACATACCCGTCGAGAAGATGCGGGTGATCTGCCCGGATGTCGGCGGCGGCTTCGGCACCAAGCTGTTTCCCTACCGCGAATATGCGCTGCTTGCGGTCGCGGCCAGGCGCCTGCGCAAGACGGTGCGCTGGGCGGCCGATCGCGCCGAGCATTTCATGGGCGACGCGCAGGGCCGCGACAACGTCACGGTGGCGAAGATGGCGCTGGCCGAGGATGGCAAGTTTCTCGGCATGGACGTCGACCTGATGGGCGACATGGGCGCGTATCTCTCGACCTTCGGGCCCTACATTCCGCATGGCGGCGCCGGCATGCTGCCCGGTCTCTACGACATCCAGGCCTTCCATTGCCGCGTGCGCACCGTCTTCACCCATACCGTGCCGGTCGATGCCTATCGCGGTGCCGGCCGCCCCGAGGCGGCCTATGTGATCGAGCGGCTGGTCGACGCCTGCGCGCGCAAGCTCGGCATGAGCGTGGATGCGATCCGGCGCAAGAACTTCATCGCGCCGCGCGCGCTGCCCTATAAGACCGCGACCGGCAAGGTCTATGATTCCGGCGACTTCAGCGCGCATCTGAAGCGCGCGATGGAGATCGCGGAGTGGAAGGAGTTTCCCAAGCGCGCCAGGGCGGCGAAGAAGCAAGGTCTGGTGCGCGGCATCGGGCTTGCGAGCTATGTCGAGGTCTGCGGCGTGATGGGCGAGGAGACCGCCAATGTGCGGCTCGATCCCAATGGCGATGTCACCATCCTGATCGGCACCCAGTCGAGCGGGCAGGGGCACCAGACGGCCTATGCGCAGATCGTCGCCGAGCAGTTCGGCCTGCCGCCCGAGCGCATCCACATCCATCAGGGCGACACCGATGAGATCAAGACCGGCCTCGGCACCGGCGGCTCCGCCTCGATTCCCTCGGGCGGCGTCAGCGTGCAGCGCGCCACCCAGGAGCTTGGCGACAAGCTGAAGCAGATCGCGGCGGAGGCGTTAGAGGCCGGCATTGGCGATCTCGAGATCAGCGAGGGGCGGGTGCGTGTCGCCGGCACCGATCGGGCCATCAGCTTCGCCGATCTCGCCAAGAAGGCGGACGGCGATGCGAGTAAGCTGAGCGGCAGCGCGACCTTTGCCAGTGCCGACGGCACCTATCCGAACGGCACCCATCTCGCCGAGGTCGAGATCGATCCGGCCACCGGCATCATCAGGATCGTCAACTACGTCATCGTCGACGATTTCGGCGTCACGCTCAATCCATTGCTCCTCGCCGGTCAGGTGCATGGCGGCGCGGTGCAGGGTATTGGCCAGGCGCTGATGGAGCGGGTCATCTACAGCGACTCCGACGCGCAGCTCGTCACCGGCAGCTTCATGGACTACGCGCTGCCGCGCGCCGCGGATGCGCCGCCCTTTACCTTCGAGACTCACAACGTGCCCTGCAAGACCAATCCGATGGGCGTGAAGGGCGCCGGCGAGGCGGGCGCGATCGGGTCATGTCCGGCCGTCGTCAACGCGATCATCGAGGGGTTGTGGCGCGAGTACAAGATCGACCACATCGACATGCCGGCGACGCCGGAGCGGGTCTGGATTGCAATTCGCGAGCAGCACCGTCGCCATAGCCTCTGACTTCAGCCGCAATTCTGGAATAATTCGAAATTGCCGGGGTTGGACGGATGATGAATTCGGCTTGCGTCCGGCAAGCCGTGATCGTGGCAATAAGGGAGCTTAAGGAATGAAGCGGACTGTGGTGGCCGTCGGAGCGTTGTTGCTTGGGATCGGCGCGGTGATGGCACAGCAGGATCTGGTCAAGCACGACCAGGACACCATGAAAGCCAATGCCAAGAATCTCGGCGGTGTCCTGATCGCGATGGTCAAGGGTGAGAAGCCGTACGACCAGACCGCCGTCAGCGCCGCGCTCGCGCAGCTCGATGAGACCGCCAAGAAGCTGCCGACCATGTTCCCCGACAGCGTCAAGGGCGCGAAGTTCGATGGAGATTACAGCCCATCGCCGAAGCTATGGGAGGACAAGGCCGGCTTCCAGGCCAGGATCGACAGCTTCGCCAAGATCGTCGCGGAGGCCAAGGCCAAGGTCAAGGACCTCGATTCGTTGAAGGCGATCGCGCCTGCCATCGGCAAGGAATGCGGCAACTGCCACGAGACCTTCCGCGTCAAGCACGGCTGATCGCATGACAAAAGGGCGAGCGCGGATTGCGTTCGCCCTTTCACTTGTCTGCCATCTTTGCTGTTCGCGGCAGGACAGTCGTGCGACTTCGCGGATCTACTTCGTCACCTGCCCGCGGATTTCGCCGGCCGGGTTGGCGGCGGTGTGGACATTGACATAGTACTTGCCAGCCTCGAGATCGGCGGCCTGGGCGTCGGTCAGCGTCGCGCTGCCCTCAGCCGGGCTCGACGTCGCGTTGGGAATCGCGACCGCCACGCCGGCGTTCTTGCCGGGCTCGGCGGGACCATGGAAATGCGCGGCGGTCGCAGGGCCCGTCAGGCCCGAATAGGTCAGCTTCCAGCTCAGCTTCTTGCTGGCGGGATCATAGTCGATGTCGGCCGTCCCGGTGCCGCTGCTGCTCGTCGCCGGCACCTCGGACTTTCCGTCCAGCGTGGCCTTGAACTTCTCGGCACAGGCGGGTCCTGCGCAGGCAAGCGTTGTGATGAGAACGAGCGGAATGAACCTCGTGCTGGTCATGATTTCCTCCCAATGAACGTCAAGTACCAATTCGCTCAACCGTGAGCTTTCGGCTTTATTCCCGCGCAGAAGGCGAAGACCTGCGCGAAATTGTCAGCACCGCCAGCCGTGCGAGGCGGCTAGACTGGTGCCGACCTACCCTCGAAACGACGGATCGGTGATGCTGCGACGCTTTCTGCCTGCCCTGATCATCCTCGTTGTTGTTGCGGTTGCGGCCTATTGGTGGCTCACCACGCCTTCGATCGCGTTTGCGGTCACCGCACCTGCCCACACGCCCGATCTCGCCAATGGGCAGGAGATCTTCAATGCCGGCGGATGCGCGTCCTGCCATGCCGTTCCGAAGCAGCAGGATCGCTTGAAGCTTGGCGGCGGCCTGCCGATATCATCGCCCTTCGGCACCTTCTATGCGCCGAACATCTCGCCCGATCCCACCGACGGCATCGGGCGCTGGAGCGAGGCCGATTTCGTCAGGGCGCTGACGCGCGGCGTCTCGCCCGGCGGCCAGCATTATTTCCCGGCCTTTCCCTACACCACCTATGCGCATGCCAGGCTCGAGGACGTGCAGGATCTGTTCGCTTACTTGAAGACGCTGGCGCCGGTATCGGGCAGGGCGCCCGATCACGACATGCCGTTTCCGTTCAACATCCGCCGCAACATCGGGATCTGGAAGCTGCTGTTCTTCAGCGACAAGCCGTTCAGACCGGATCCGGCGCGCTCGGCGCAGTGGAATCGCGGCGCTTATCTGGTGAACGCGTTCGGCCATTGCGCCGAGTGCCACAGCCCGCGCAATGCGCTTGGCGGCATTGTCGCGGCGCAACGCTTCGCCGGCGGACCGGACCCGGAGGGACACGGCTTCGTGCCGAACATCACCCAAAAAGGATTATCCGACTGGAGCGAGAGCGACATCAGCTATTTCCTCGAGACCGGACAGATGCCGGATGGCGACTCCGCCGGCGGCTCGATGGCCGCCGTGATCCGCAACACCTCGCAACTGTCCACGGATGATCGCGCAGCTATCGCGAACTACATCAAGTCGCTTCCCCCGGTCGAGGGACCACCGAAGCCGCCGAAGAAGCCGGATGGTTAGTTTGTCGATTCCATAAGATCGCAGATCGTAGGATGGGTAGAGCGAACGGGTCGGAGCTTCCGACCTGTTCGCGAAACCCACCGCTGGCTTGATGATCTAACAATGATGGGGATCGCTTCGCTCAACCCATCCTACATTCTGGTCGTGAGTGTCGTCATTGCGAGGAGCGCTAGCGACGAAGCAATCCAGACTTCCGTCTTAGCGCTGGATTGCTTCCGCCGTCGCCCTTCGGGCTATGGCGGACACGTCGCTTCGCTCGCAATGACGAACATTGGCGAACATCCTGACGGTCGCTAGTTTTGGACACAACCATCAGTTCGTCAGCCTTTCGACCGGCTTGAAGCTGCCGTCGGACTGGATCTGGGTCAGGAACACCTCCGGCGGGTGGGTCTGGCGCATTGCGCCGAAGGCGATGATGTCGCCGCCGATGTCGAACTTGCCGACATCGTTGATGACCCGCAGGAGATCGGAGCGCGTCGGATTGGGCCCTGCGAGCTCCAGCGCCCGGCCGACCACGCGTCCGACGATATAGCCTTCCAGCGACTGGAAGTCCGGTGTCTGGCTTGGATCGAGCGCCTTCTGCGCCGCCTGATAGTCCGCGACCAGTTTCAGCCGCGTATCCCATGGGAACGGCACGACCTGGGAGACGATGATGCCGGCGCCCTCGCGTCCGAGCTCCTTGGCGAGCGCGGTGCCGCCGACGAAGGAGGCGGCGGCAAAGGTCGGGTTGAATCCGCTGCGATGCGACAGCTTGATGAACTCGGCGCAGGGACCGTAGGTGCCGACCATGATCACCGCATCGGGCTCGGCACGCTTGATCATCCGGAACGCGGCGCCGACCGCGCGGGTGTTGCGCTCGAAGGTGCCCTCGGCGGTCAGCTCCATGCCGCGCCGGTCAAGCGCGGCCTTGACGCCAGCAAGCACGTCGCGACCGTACGCGTCGTCCTGATAGAAGATTCCAATCCGGCTCTGGTGCAGATCCTCGACCAGATGCTTGATCCAGGCCTCGGCCTCCGCCTTGTAGCGTGCGCGGATGTTGACGACGTTCTGAAACTCTGGGCCGTTGAGGAACTCCGCGCCGGAGACCGGCCCGATGAAGGGCACGTCGTTGGCGGCGGCGATCGGTGCCGTTGCCATCGCCGTCGGGGTGCCGACCGCGCCGATCAGCGCGAACACCTTGTCCTCGTAGATCAGCTTCACGGTCTCCACGACCGAGCGGTCGGGGTCGTAGCCGTCGTTGCGGCTGACCAGCTTCAGCTTGCGGCCATGGATGCCGCCTTTGGCATTGATCTCGGTGAAAGCGGCCAGAAGGCCCTGGCGCATGGACTGTCCAAGCGCCGCCGAGGGCCCTTCGAGCGCGGCCACCTGGCCGAACAGGATGGTATCGCTGGTGACGCCGACCTCATCGGCCGCCGCAAGCGACGGAAGCAGGCCGCCTGCCAGCAAAGCAAGAGCGGCCAGGATCCGCAAAGGCGATCGCAACCTCATTCGTGCCACCGACCGAAGTCCCTGCTACCATAGGCTGCAACTCGTCCGGGGACGTCGGATCGAAGCGCCGCATGTGAATGTCCGTGTGCTAATGGGCCCATGATTTTCCCAAGGTCACGTAAAGATCTTGCGGCAAATGCGCTGCGACCGCTGCAAATGCCGTCTTCATGGGCAGCCAGACATCCTGGCGCACACGGGCCGTGCGGCTTTGAAAGGAGTGCGTTAACCAAGCTCGCGCTTGCCGCAGCGTTTGGTCGGCATCTTTGAGCGTCCTTAACCGCGGCAGTGTCCCATCCGCCTGGAAATAGGCAGGGGCAGCCATTTTGGCGGATACGGGATTGCAGGTCGGACAAGAGAGAAGACGGGCTGTGGAGGCGGATCGTCAGCAGGTCCGCGCGGAGATCGTGCGCGAGCCGTCTTCGTCCTCCTCTTCGTCACGCGCGCCGTTGTCGAAATACCGGCTCTATCGCCCGGCGCTGATTGCGGCCGGCATCGGCCTTCTGGCAACGCTCATCGGCACGGTCGCGGTCGGCCGCTGGGAGAACCGCCTCGCGCGCGCGGATTTCGAGGGCTTGGCCGAGGCGCAGGCGATCCTGATTCAGAACGGCATCAACGAATATGTCAGCCGGCTCACCGCGCTGCGCACCCGCTTTGAATCGGCCAACGAGGACATCACCCGCAGCGAGTATCAGACCTTCAGCGCCCGGCTGTTCGAGGCCCATCCGGGCCTGCTGCGGGTGTCCTGGCTGCCGCGGATCAAGCGCAAGGAGCGCGGCGAATACGAGGCCGCGGCGATCACCGACGGCGTCCCGGCATTCCGCATCAAGGCCTATCCGGACGGCGCGGTGGCGCCGGAGGGCGACGAATATTTTCCGGTCTACTTCTCCACCGAGCCTAAGACGGCGATGGTCTACGGGCTCGATTATTGGAGCGTTCCGGAGCGGCGCGCGGCGCTGGAGCAGGCCCGCGACTACGACATGATCGGCGCGGTTCGCACCCATCTGTACGACTACAAGAAGGGCGGGCGTTCCACCGCCGTGATGGTCGGCGTGCCAGTCTATGCCAAGGGCACCTCGCGTACCACGGTCGCCGACCGCAGGCGCAATCTGACCGGCTTCGTGGTCGGCCAGTTCGATCTGCCGCTGCTGCTGCAGTCGATCCGGGCGACCAGCAAGGCGAGCCCGGCGCTTGCCATCAACGTGCTGCCGCCCGAGCAGGGCATCAATCCCGTCGGGCTGGAGCGCGGTGATCTTGCCGCCGATACCGCGCGCCGGGCCGCCGAGACCGGACTGTACTGGCAGGTTGCGCTGCGCATCGGCGATGCCGACTGGCTGTTCCAGGCCGCCCCGGCCGCCGGCAGCGGGCTCACCACCACGCATGACCGTGCGCTGGCGCTCTATGCTGCGGGCATCGCCATCACCATCTTCCTCTCCGTCTATCTCATCGTGTCCGGCCGCAACGCCGCGCAGCTCGCGCTCGCCAACCGCCGGGTGCTGGAGCTTGCGCAAACCGATGCGCTGACCGGGCTTGCCAACCGCGCCTTCTTCCTGGAGCAGCTGGAGCAGATCATCGCGGGTAGCGGCAACGGCCGGTTTGCCGTGTTCCTGCTCGATCTCGACCGCTTCAAGAACGTCAACGACACGCTTGGTCATGGCGCGGGCGACGCCCTGCTGGTGCAGGTCGCCCAGCGGCTGAAGTCGAGCCTGCGAGCGAGCGACGTGCTGGCGCGGCTCGGCGGCGACGAGTTCGCACTGATCCAGGTCGGTGCTCCCGACCATCGCGTCGCATCGGTCGATTTGGCGCAGCGCATCGTCAAGCTGATCTCGGAACCGTTCCAGCTCTCCGGCCAGCGCGTCGAGATCGGCACCAGCATCGGCATCGCGCTGGCGCCGGAGCACGGGCGCCACCAGGAGCAGCTGCTCAAGAAGGCCGATATCGCGCTGTACCGCTCCAAGGCCGCAGGGCGCAACTGCCACACCGTCTATGACGATGCAATGTCCGCCGAGCTCGAGGCACGCTCGACGCTGGAGGGCGATCTCCGTGACGCCATCGCGCGCTGCCAGTTCGAGCTGCATTACCAGCCCTTCTATGATGTCGAGACGGGGCGGCGCTGCGGCGTCGAGGCCCTGGTGCGCTGGCGCCATCCGGCCAAGGGCCTGGTGCCGCCGGACCAATTCATTCCGCTTGCGGAATCCACCGGGCTGATCGTGCCGCTCGGCGAATGGATCCTCGGCCGCGCTTGCAACGACGCCACGATGTGGCCCGACGACGTCAAGGTCGCCGTCAATCTGTCGCCGGTTCAGTTCAAGCAGGCCGAGCTGTATGACGTGATCGAGGCGGCGTTGTCGAGCTCGGGCCTTGCGCCCGAGCGGCTCGAGATCGAGATCACGGAATCGGTCCTGCTCGAGCGCAAGGCCGAAAACGAGCTTCTCATCGAACGGCTGAAGGGATTGGGGATCTCGCTGGCGCTGGACGATTTCGGTACCGGCTATTCGTCACTGCGGTCGCTGACTGCGTTCCCGTTCGACAAGATCAAGATCGACAAGACCTTCGTCGGCAATCTTGGCCAGCGTGACGAAAGCGCGGCCGTGATCTCCTCGGTGGTGACATTGGCGCGCGGCCTCGGCATGAACATCACCGCCGAAGGCGTCGAGACCGAGGACCAGCTCGAGCATCTGCGCGTGCTCGGCGTCAACTTTGCGCAAGGCTATCTGCTGGGACGACCGATGCCGCTCAGCCAGCTCGAGGATCACTTGCAAGTCGAGGAGCAGCGCCGCAACGCCGCCTGAGCAGCCGGCGCCGCGCCGCGATACCGCTTCAGTCGCCCTCGTCGCCGATCCGTGGCGCTGCGATTTCGCGCATCCAGCGCGTCATGGTCGAACTGCCGCGATCTGCCGGATCCGGCGTCGTGACGACGGGCAGTGCCGCCTCGCGCGCAGCCCGCGGCGTGATGCCATAGGCCGCTTTGAACGAGCGCGTGAAATGCGCGTCGGTGCCAAGCTGCCAGCGCCGCGCCACCTCGCTGATCCGCAGTCCCCGCCCTCCGGTGGAGGCGAGATCGAAGAACGCGTGATGCAGTCGCGGGCTGCGAATATATTCGGCAATGCCGCCGATCGGCGCGAACAGGCGATAGAGCGAGGCGCGCGACAGACCGAAATGCAGCGCGATTGTATCGGCACTGAGGTCGGCATCGGCGAGCCGCGCCTCGATGTGCCGGCGGATGCGAAACAGCGATGCATTCGTCGCCACGCTGCGGTCGGCGTCGCGGCGTTCGAGCTCGCCCCTGAGGCAGGCCGAGACCAGGGCAACCGTGCCCTCGACCGCGGCCTGGCATTCGTCTGATGTCATGCGCGGCGCGTATTCGAGCAAGGCGGACAGGTGCTCCGCGAGCAGCAGCGCGAGCGCGCTGTCGCCTGGCAGCACCAGGCCGTGCAGATCCTCCACCTGCAGCAGGCGGGTGTCGAACATCGGGCGCGGCACCACGAGCGTGACGTTCTCGAAGGCTCTAGCCCGGGTCTCGCAGGTCTGCGCCAGATCGAGCACGCAGATATCGCCGGGCTCGACGCGGATCGGCATCTCGCCCGCCACGCCCTCGTAGCCGCCCTTGACGTAAAGCTGCAGGATGATGTGGTCGACGCCGCTGCGCGCAATGGTTGCAGCCGTACGCCGGAAGCGCTGGCCGCTGGCGCGCGCCATGCCGAGCAGGATCGATCCCATCGCGTAGGAGCGCAGGTCGGCGCGGAAGGGCTGCGATTCACCGGTCGCCAGCTCGTCGACATCGAAGAAGGTCGCGGTGGTCTCGCGCCAGGCGGCGATGTTGTCTTCGGTGCCCATCTGCTCGGATGAGAAGCCGAAGCTCGGCAGAAGGGAGGAGACGGATTCAATCTCGCTGGTCACGCTAAGCCGGCCGGTTTGAGCTTTTGTCTCAATCTCTTGATCGGATGTTTCCGTCGGTCGGTTCGGCTTGACCGCGCACCATCCTCTCACGCTATAGGAGCGACATAACCAAGTTGCTAATGACGAAAAAGATAGGGTCCTTCAACGTCACCTCCAGTCGGTTGGAGGACCTGCCGCTCGCGACGAGCGAACTCTCGCCCGGCGGTAAGCCTTTCATCACGAATGCGCATGTTGATGAAATTGTTTCATGACGTCGCGCCCGCCGGTCTCCGGCGGGCGTTTTTGTCAGGAACGAGACCGTCCGAGGACACGGCTCTCAGCTGGCGCCGAAGGCCTTGAAGGTGATGATGGTGTGGGTGTCCTGGATGCCCGGCAGCACCTGGACCTTCTCGTTGATGAAGTGGCCGATATCGGTATCCTTGTCGACATAGAACTTCACCAGGAGGTCATAGTCGCCGGCGGTCGAATAGATCTCGGAGGCGATCTCGGCCTCGGCCAGCGCATTGGCGACCGTATAGGACTGGCCAAGCTTGCATTTGATCTGGACGAAGAAGGGAACCATCGCGCACGTCTCCGAAAGGGGGTAGGCCGTAATATAGTCTTTTCCGGCCAAGTCGATATGGTTTCTGGGACCCGTGGGGCCGCGGGCGGGGCGCCTTGCCGGGCCCCCGCGGCGCGCGCTAGGGAAGAAGCCATGACCACGCCCATCGCGCTCACCATCGCCGGTTCGGATTCGAGCGGCGGCGCCGGCATCCAGGCCGACCTGAAGACCTTTGCCGCATTCGGGGTCTACGGCGCGTCCGTGATCACGGCGTTGACCGCGCAGAACACGCGCGGCGTGCGCGGCGTTCATTTGGTGCCACCTGACGTCGTTGCCGCGCAGCTCGATGCCGTGTTCGACGACCTCACTGTCGGCGCGGTCAAGATCGGCATGGTCGCGAGCCGCGGCGCGGTCGAGGCGATCGCGGCAAGCCTTGTCAGCCGGCAGCCCGCGCATGTCGTGCTCGATCCGGTGATGGTCGCCACATCTGGCGACAGGCTGCTGGCCGAAGACGCGGTCGACGGACTCCGCCGCTTGCTGATCCCACGCGCCACGCTGATTACGCCGAACCTGCCGGAAGCGGCGGCGCTGCTCGGCGAGGCCGTCGCCACTTCGGAGACCGCGATCGCCGAGCAGGGCCGGCGGCTGCTCGCCTTTGGCTGCGGGGCCGTGCTGATCAAGGGCGGCCATGGCGACGGACCCGAGAGCACCGACTATCTGATCACTGGCGAGGCGACGCTGCCGCTGACCGCGCCGCGGCTCGCGACCCGCAACACCCATGGCACCGGCTGCACGCTGTCCTCGGCGGTGGCCGCAGGCCTCGCCAAGGGCGAGGATCTTGCGAGTGCCGTGCGCGGCGCCAAGACCTTCATCACCGAAGCGATCGCCGCGGCTGATCGCTTCACCATCGGCCATGGCCACGGCCCGGTGCATCACTTCCACCGATTCGATTGACGGGACGCGCAGCGAGTCGCTGAGCGGCAGCCTGATCCGCTGGTCGCTCGCCGTATCATTCTCATCGCCGCTGATTTGCCGCTTTTTCCCGAAAATCAGACGTTGGCCGGAACGATCTCAGGATGGTGCGGTTGACACCGTTCCAACGGAGAGGAGGTCCGTTAATGAAGGCAGTGATCCTCACAACAATGGCGTTGATTGCGTCTCCCGCTTTTGCGCACGGCGGCGGTGCTGGTTCACAGAGAGTGACGAAATATGCGCCAGGGACAGGCGCGGGAAGCGCAGCAGACTGTCAAGCTGCGCTCGTTGCAATCCTGCGGAGCCTTTTCCAACAGGCGCCAGCGTTCTCGACCTGTGAACGCTGGCTTTCGCTGCTATTCTTTCCCGAAAATCCCATAGCTCACACCAGGAAGTGACATGCGAAAAGCGATCTGCGTTCTGATCCTCGCGGTCTCATCCGTGCTGGCCGCGCCAGCCACCGCTCTGCCGATTGCACCCATGCATCCCAGTGCAGACCGCGGCGGATCAGACATCATCGAAGTAAAAGGCGGCCACGGTCATGGCCATGGCCATGGGTGGGGGAGAGGACACGGTCACCGGCCATTCGGCTGGAGCCGCGGACGGAAGACCGGCTGGCGGCACCATCACTGTCCGCCCGGCCAATGGAAGAAGGGACGCTGCTGAACTGCAGCAAGCGCCAACTCGTCGAGGCCATGGCTGCGGAAACAGCGCCGGCGGGAGATCGTGTGCGACCCGCCGGCGATCGCGCTACAAGCGCAGCATCAGCCGCGGCGTGCCGCGATGATCGCGGCGACGTCGATCTTGGTCATGCCCATCATCGCCTCGAACGCACGCTTAGCTTCGTCTCCGCCAGCCCGCATCGCCTCCATGAGCACGCGCGGCGTGATCTGCCAGGAGATCCCCCATTTGTCCTTGCACCAGCCGCAGGCGCTTTCCTGCCCGCCATTGCCGACGATGGCGTTCCAATAGCGGTCGGTCTCCTCCTGATCCTCGGTTTCGATCAGGAATGAGAACGCCTCACTATGCTTGAACGCAGGACCGCCATTGAGGCCGACACAGGCAGCGCCGAACACCGTGAATTCGACCATCAGCACGTCGCCAGCCTTGCCGGAGGGGTAGTCACTGGGCGCGCGGTGGACGCCCACCACGGTGCTGTCGGGGAACGTCTCGGCGTAGAAGCGGGCAGCAGCCTCGGCATCCTTGTCGTACCAGAGACAGATCGTGTTCTTTTTCATGGTAAGTCCTTATCGCGTCCAACCAGTCAGGCCGCACTCCGTCGGCTCGCCAAATTAGACGGTGCACGCAATATGCTCCAGCCTCACGCGGTCATGACGCGGCTCGCGTTCGGTGAGGGCAGGGAAGGGGTGATCAACGAATCTCCTGATGTCCGTTGCCGCCTGCGGGGGTCCATCGCGCCGGATCAAGCTCGCTTGGGTTTGCAGGATTTCAGCAGCAGCGTGGTTTGCCGGCGCACGATTCTCTTGATCGCCTGCAGCCGCTCCGGCGTGATCTCGTTGGTGCCGAGCACGAATTTGAGATGCTCGCGCGCGAAATGAAACGTCAGCAATTGGCCGTTGATCGACACGGCCATCAACCGGCGTTCCTCCTCGCCAACGCTGCCCTCTGAAATATGCGCGATGATCCTGGCGCAGCAATCATGCACGCGTGATCCCGGGCCTTTCGAGGGATCGACCAGGCTGGCTTTGATCGGCATGATCCGGCGCACGATGAATAGGGCGCGGCGCGCGGCATCGGGCGAGCCGAACATGAAGTCCGCAAGGCCGTCGAGCATCGCGCAATAGGCATCGATGATCTCGTCGTCGCTCGCCTTGGCGCGCAGCAGCGCGTCGACCGTCTCCAGCACCGGGCCGACGACATTCATCGCGGCCGTCTGGATGTCGGCGATGCAGGCGGCGTAAAGCCCTTCCTTGTTCTCGAAATAATACTGCAGCGACGGCGCCGGCACGCCGGCCTCCGCCGCGATGTCGCGGGTGGAGACGCCATCGAAGCCGCGTTCGCCGAACAGCGCCAGCGCAGCACGGATGATCCGGGCTCGCGTCTCCTCGCCGCGCGCGTAGCCGCTCTCCGCTTTCCGCCGTCTCACCGTCGACATTCCAGCACCTCCACCTTCATCATAGCACATCTCCAGAATTATTCCAGTTGACATAAATATTCCAGTCGGAATAAATATTCCAATCGGAATAAATTCGCAGATGAGGCCCTGGCATGAGCGTCGCAGTCTTGAAGAAGGTGGGAGACACTCCCGCCAGCGAAGGCGAGGCCGCGCTGCCGAAGGTCGCGCGGAAGCGGAACCGCAGGCGCATCCTGCTTGGGGTGATCGCCTTCCTGGTCATCGCGTGCGGCGGTGTCTATGGCCGCTACTGGTATCTGGTGGGCCGCTTCATCGAGAGCACCAACAACGCTTATCTGCGCGCCGACCAGGTCGCGATGGCGCCGCGCGTGTCCGGCCAGGTCTCGGACATCTACGTCAAGGACAATGAGGACGTCGTCGCCGGGCAGGCGCTCTTGAAGATCGATCCTCGTCGCTACGAGATGACCGTGCGCCAGGCCAAGGCGACGGTCGATGCGCGGGAGGCCGATGTCGAAAAGAGCAAGGCCGATCTGCGGCAGCAGGATGCGGTGATCGCGCAAGCCGTGGCCGACGTCGAGACCGCGCGGGTCAATTCCGAGCTTGCGCAGAAGGAATATGAGCGCTCGGCGGCGCTCGCCGTCAGGGGCTTTGCCACCCAGCAGAAGAACGAGCAGACCGAGAGCGCGCTGGCGCAGGCGCGCTCCACGGTGAATCTGAAGCAGGCGGCGCTCGACGCCGCGCGCCAGCAGGTCGCGACATTGAAGGCGCAATTGGCGCAGGCCGAGGCGCAACTTGCGGCAGCGAAGGAAAGTCTCAGCCAGGCCGAGATCGACCTCAGCGATACCGTCGTGCGCAGCCCGATTACGGGGCGGGTCGGCGACCGCACCGTGCAGCTCGGGCAATTTGCGCAGCCGGGCACCAAGCTGCTGACGATCGTGCCGACCGGTCAGATCTATCTGGTCGCCAATTTCAAGGAGACGCAGGTTCGCAACATGCGTCCAGGCCAGCCGGCCGAGATCAGCGTCGATGCCTATCCGGACCTGAAGCTGCGTGGGACGGTCGAGAGCTTTGCGCCGGGCACCGGTGCGCAGTTCGCGCTGCTGCCGCCGGAGAACGCCACCGGCAATTTCACCAAGATCGTGCAGCGCGTGCCGGTCCGCATCCGCGTCAATGCGCCCGAGAAGGCTGCGCCGGCGTTCGTGCCGGGCTTGTCGATCGAGGTCTCCGTGAACACCAAGGCGGCGCCCGCGATCCGTACGGCAGGAGTGGCCCAATGAGCGCGGCGAGCGACACCTTGCGGCTGGGCGCGGGCGCGGCCGGATCGAAGCCAGCGGACAGCGCGAGTGCCGTCGACTGGATCGCAGTGGTCGCCGGAGCGCTGGGCGCGCTGATGGCCACGCTCGATACCTCGATCACCAACACTGCACTGCCGCAGATCCAAGGCGAGGTCGGCGCCAGCGGCACCGAAGGCACCTGGATCGGCACCGGCTATCTGGTCGCCGAGGTCGTCATGATTCCGCTGACGGCCTGGCTGACAAGGCTGCTCGGTCTGCGCCGCCTGTTGCTGATCACCACCATCGCCTTCGTGCTGTTCTCGATGCTGTGCGGCGTCTCGAACGGGCTGGTGGAGATGATCATCGGCCGCGCCGGCCAGGGCTTTTTCGGCGGCGCGCTGATTCCGACCGCGCAGGTCATCGTGCGCACACGATTGCCGGCGCGGCAGATGCCGATCGGCATGAGCATCTTCGGCACCATCGTGCTGCTCGGCCCCGTCATCGGACCTGTGATCGGCGGCTATCTCGCCGAAGAGGTCTCTTGGCGCTGCTGCTTCTTCCTCAATCTGCCGGTCGGCATCGCGCTGGTCACGCTGCTCGTTCTCGGACTGCCGGATGAAAAGTCCAGGCTCGATCTTCTGGCCAAGGCGGATTGGCTCGGCATCATCGGCATGGCGATCGCTTTCGCCTGCCTGACCGTCGTGCTCGAGGAAGGGCAGCGCGAGCGCTGGTTCGAATCTTCGCTCATCATCAATCTGTCCCTGGTCTCGCTGCTCGGCTTCGCCGCGATGTTCGTCGCGCAGAGGACGAGTGCTGATCCCGTCATCAAGCTGGCGCTGCTACGCAATCGTGCCTTCGCCAGCGCGACCTTCATCACGCTGGTGATCGGCGCGGCCGTGTACGGCACCACCTTCGTCGTGCCGCAGTTCCTTGCCGGCATCGCCGGCTACAATCCCCGGCAGGCCGGCGGCATCATGGCCCTGTCGGCGATTCCGGTCTTCGTTCTCATCCCCGTGCTGCCGCGCATCATCGGCCGCTTCGATACGCGCCTGATGGTGGCGCTGGGCCTGCTCGCCTTCGCCGCGAGCTGCTTCATGGACATCCATCTCAGCCCCGACAGTGCCGGCGGCGATTTCACCTCTTCGCAGCTGATGCGCGGCGTCGGCCAGATCCTGGCGATGATGCCGCTCAACCAGGCCTCGATGGCGGCGATCGGGCGCGAGAATGCTGCCGACGGCGCCGGCATCTACAGCATGGCGCGCAATCTCGGCGGCTCGATCGGGCTGGCTCTCTGCGGCGTCTTCATCGACCAGCGCAGCGCGGTGCATTCCGACACCATCCGCGAGGCCATCACCGCCAATTCGCTGATCGGGCAGGCGCGGCTCGCCGCCGACGGCCTGAGCCAGGGCATCGATCAGGCCAGGGCGCACCTGCGGGCGATCGCGCAGCTCTCCAGCCTGATCGAGAAGCAGGCGCTTGTCATGACCTACAATGATTGCTTCTGGTTGCTCGGCATCTGCCTCATCGCGATCGTGCCTGTCGTGCTGCTGCTGCGCTCGCCGAAGCCGGGCGCCGCAGTCGTGGCGGGACATTGAGGAAAGTGGAATGTCTTGGCTCGGTCACGCATCCCGATCCCACGCGACGGGCAGGTTGAGCAAACCTCGAAACGCCCAGCCACCCATCCGTGCCGGCTCGTCCCCGGCAAGGCGAAGCCGTTTGAGCCGCGCAAAGATGGCGGGCAGAGCGACATCGGCGACCATCGCGCGCGAGGCCCATGCGCCAGCACAGAAATGTGGGCCGGCACCGAACGCGATGCTTTTGCTGGTATCGCGCCTGACGTCGTAGTCATCGGGGTGCTCGAAGTGCTTCTCATCCCGATTGGCGGAGCCGAACATCAGGAAGACCCGTTCCTCCGGCTCGAAATCGACATCGCGGACGGTCCAGGGCTTCGCGACCCGGCGCGGGGACATCCCGATCGGAGAGATCCAGCGCGCATATTCCTCGAACGCCTGCATCCAGGGAATCTGGCCCGCCATCAGCAGCTTCAGCTGGTCCGGATGGGTGAGGAGCGCCCAGACGGTCCCGGCAATCGCATCGCGCGGTTCGTTTTGTCCGCCGCTGATGGCGAGCTTGATGTTGGCGCGAATGCTCTCCATCGGCATGTCGCAATCGAGCATGACCCCGAGCAGGCTGCGATCGGCTTTCCCACGAAGACGCGGCGCCATGTCGTCGATGGCATCATCGATGCCTGCCGTCGCCGCGCGGCAGCGCGCCTCGACCGCGGGATCGCCGACGTAGTTGGCGATGCCGTCGATCATGCCCTGCGACCAGGCGTTCATGTCCTGAAAGCGCATGTTGGTCAGGCCGGTGATCGACTTCAGGCATTCGGCCGAGAACGGCAGCGCGAAGTCGCGCACGAAGTCGCAGGCGCCGCTCGGCGCCAGCGCGCCGATGATGCGGTCGGCATGCGCCTGGAACTGGCCGGTCCAATGCGCCTTGACGGTCTTGGGAGAGACCGCGGGAAAGATCGCCTTGCGTTCGGCGAGATGAGCCTCGCCATCCTTGCGCATCATGTTGTGCCCCATCAGCCTGTTCATCAAGCCCTGCGGCTGATGCGAGCTGAAAACATCGATCTGCTTTTCGCAGACATAGATGTCGTCCCGGCTGCAGAGCAGCGTGCTGCCAAGCTGGGGCACGAAAGCGATCGGCGCCTCGCGGCGCAATCGCGCCAGGGTCGGGTAGGGATCGTGCCAGAAGGCAGAGACGTCGATGTCGATGCGGGGGGCTGTGCTCAAGATCGGTCCTCCGAGCGCGAGCGTATCGCATCAGCGCTCGGCATGTCTGTCCCGGTAATCTGGGACAAGCAAGGAGAGCTGCGCTAATGCGCGGAACGGGGGCGCGCCATCAGCCGCAGCGCGATGGCGAACAGCTCGTTTTGCGAGGAGATGCCGAGCTTCTCATAGGCCCGCTTGCGATAGGTGAACGCCGAATGCAGGCTGATGCCGAGTTCGGATGCGATCGCCTCGGTGCCGTAGCCCGACAGGATGCGCCGGCAGACATCCTTCTCGCGCGAGGTCAATGTCACGAAAGGCGCGTGCGTCGCGAACAATCTCTCGAGCTGCTTGCGCGCGTCGGGGACATCCTGCTCCTGGCAATGTCGGGCCACGATCGCCGCCAGCGCCGGCGCAAGCTCGGCCAGACGGGCGGTCTCGGCAGGCGTGAATTGTCCTTGATCGATGGTCCGATAGAAATTCAGGTAGAAGCAGGTGTCATCCACCCAGATCGCCGTCGCGCTCTTGTCGACGATCTCGCCATCTTCGAAAAACAGCTTCCGATAGGTATCGCTGTACATGCGCGGAGAGAATTTCGGCAGCACGATCGGTCGGCCCGCCGAGCGGTGGCGCAGCAGCGTGTCGTGGTTCGGGTCCGCCACATAGAAATGCTCGGAATAGGCGGCGCCGAGGTCTGGGCCGATCCCGATATTTCCAACGCCGAGGCAACACTGCGCAGCCTGGCCTTCGAACGCGAACACCATGCAATGGCCGACATTGGCAGCGGCTCGAACGGTATCGAGCAGCACCTTCGGGAACGAAGGTTGGCCGATCGCCAGCACCATCGGTGCGAGAACGGATGCAACATCCCCGTGGCGTCGATCCGCCATCGCTTCCTCCCGGTTTTCCTGAAACGTATCAGCGGCACCGCAGCTTTTGAAGCGCGGATGCCGTTTTGCAGTTGCTAACTGTCCCCAATTGCGGGGACAGACGTTGGCTGCGGAGGGTCGGTAATGTGAGCTCGGTTGTGCCGGCGATGCTAGAACTTGCACCGCAAGAGCATGAACTCGGGGAGGATCGACATGAAGCTGGCTGCTGCCGGGCTTTGGGCTGTTGCGAGCACGATGCTGCTGGTCTCGCATGCGCAGGCGGACATCAAGGTCGGGATCGTCGTATCGGCCACCGGGCCAGGCTCTGCACTCGGCCAGCCACAAATGAAAACGATCGCCGCGCTGCCGACCGAGATCGGAGGCGAGAAGGTCGTCTACATCGCGCTCGACGACGAGTCGGACCCGACCAAGGGAACGCAGAACGCGCGGCGGCTGGTGATTCAGGACGGCGTCGATGTCCTGATCGGCTCCTCGCTGACGCCGGTGACCATGCCCATGATCGACGTCGCCATGGAGGCCAAGACGCCGATCATCTCGCTTGCCGCGGCCACATCGATCGTGAAGCCGATCGATGACCGGCGCAGATGGGCATTCAAGGTCGTGCCGAACGACGACCTCATGGCGGCCGCGATCCTCAAGCACATCGCCAAATCAGGGATCAAGACGCTCGGCTATATCGGCGTGTCCGACGGCTACGGCGAGGGCTACTACAGCGAGGTGTCGCGGCTCGCGCCGACCCTGGGCCTGACCGTCACGACCCATGAGGTCTATGCGCGCGCCGACACCAGCGTGACCGGACAGGCGCTGAAGGTGATCGCCACCAATCCGGAAGCGGTGTTCATCGCCTCGGCAGGAACACCCGCCGTGCTGCCCCAGGAAGCGCTTCGCGCGCGCGGCTATGCGGGAAAGATCTTCCAGACCCATGGCGTCGCCACCGAGGACTTCATCAAGCTGGGCGGCGCGAACGTCGAAGGCGCGGTGTTTTCCGGAGAAGCCTTCACCATCGCCGACGATCTCGCATCCGATGATCCGTTCCGGCGCGCGCGAGACGAGTTTGTCGCGGCCTATGAACGGGCGAATGGGACTAAGCCGAACATGTTCGCCGCCCATCTCTGGGATGCCATGACGCTGATCAAGCGGGCTGCACCGAATGCCCTGAAGACCGCGAAGCCCGGCACGCCGGAGTTTCGCACCGCGCTGCGCGATGAACTGGAGCGGGGGAAGGACGTCTACCTGAACAACGGCCTGTCGACGATGTCACCGGAGAACCACAACGGTTACGACGCGCGGTCCGCTTTCCTCATCAAGGTCGAAGGAGGGAAGTTCCGGCTCGCGCGGTGACCGCGATACGAGCGGCGCGCCGCCGCATCGAAGCGGGAAGGGCGCACCAGCTACTTCCCTGCTGACTCCAGCCTGTCTCGTAGACCCACAATCAGTCCGTGGACGGCTCGGATATCCTTGGCCGAGAAGCCGGCCGCTATCTCATTGATCCACGGAGCCTGCAACTCCATCGCAGAATCGAACGCGCGCCGCCCCTTTTCCGTCAGGACGACGAGCTGGGCCCTGCGATGGTGAGGATTGGCCTCGAACGCGACGAGGCCGTCATGATGAAGATCATTGATGATGCGCTGAACGTTCTGGCGGTTGCCGCCCAGGTCGCGCGCGAGCCAAGCCACGGGCTGCGGCCGATCGGCAGCGACAATGGCACCGAGCACCTGCCAGCGGGCGCTGGTCAAACCCAGCGGCGCGACCAGCCGATCCCCTGCGGTCAAGAGCAGAGTGTTCACCCGAAACAGGTCGAGGACCAGGGCGCTGAGGGCTTCGCCTGCGGGCGTTCGGGATGGCTGCTTCATAGGCGCATAAATGCAGATTGACATCATAGTGTCAATATGGGACAAACGATGTTGTCAAGACGACATCATGATTACAAAAATGGAGCCCTCCATGTCCTTGTTGCGACCTCTCGATCCCTCGTTTCCGATCCAGCGCCAGATCGGAATTGACGCAAGTCCGGTCGTGCTCGTGAATCCCTTCATCCTCGACAAGAACGACGAAGCGGCCTTTTTGACAGTCTGGCAGGATGATGCCGAGTTCATGAAGCGGCAGCCCGGTTTCATCTCGACCCAGCTTCATCGCGCGATTGGCGACAATCCCACCTATTTGAACTATGCGGTTTGGGAGTCGACGGCTCACTTTCGCGCGGCGTTCGGCCACCCCGACTTTCAGGCAAAGATCGGGGCCTATCCTGCTTCGGCAGTCGCGATGCCGCATCTGTTCAAGAAGGTCGCGGTCCCCGGAATCTGCGTCGCGTGATGCGGCTTGCCGGCCCGCAGCACGATCGGATCACGCGGATGACGATGGCATCGAGCAGAACGTCGATCTAGGCACGATCGGCGTAAACGATGCGTTTGGCGGCCTGATCGTGGCCGAGCTCTGATGCCTCATCCTCAGACAGCACTGGTGCTCGGCGAGGGGGATTATCGGGCTTGTTCAGCCGGCTTCACATTCAACAGAAGCAGGAAGATCAGCACGTGGCTGACGAACAGCAACGGGACATAGAGCGCGGGCACGTAAATTCCTGCAGCCATGAGGCCGGGATCTCTGAGCTGCGTGGCGCCCATGTAGTATGCATTCAGAAGATCCAGCGTGCCCCAGACGTTGAATATCCAGACGACTGGAATGGCGATGGACCAACGCCAGGAGAGCGCCGCCATCGAGAGCAGGGCCAAGATCGCCGCAATGAAATCGCCCCATCCAACTCTGCTGGCAAAATCCGTGTTCAGTTCCGGCGACACGAATCCGGTCACAAGGAAGCTCATTCCCAAGAATCTGAATGCATGAAACGCTGCGAGGAGTCTCAAGGCGTCAAACCGGGACAGGGCGCGCAGCGCCGGCCAGACATAGATGTACGCGATGGCCGCGCTTGCCAGGACCGCGCCGGCGACGCTCAGGACGAAGGGCAGATTGAAAGTAGGCATTCTTTGATTCCTCGGACCGGCTTCGACGTGCCGTTAACAGCGCGGCCGCGGCGGTCGTGCTATTGCGCTCGTTCGGGATCGGCCAACAGCAGCCGAAGCGGCAACAGCGGCCCGATCGCGATGTACTCGTGATCCATCAGGTTTTGCTTGGCGAGTGGCAGGCCCTCCATGATCGCGTGCGCTTCCGCGACATCTTTGGTATCGAGCAGGAAGACGGCGCCGCGGCCATCGGCGCGCGAGAACCATTCACGAATCTTCCCACCGACGTAGAGCTGCACGGTCTGCCGGACTTCACTCGGCATGACCGCCATGACCTGGTCCCGCGTGACGTTGGCCTTGACCGTCAGGATGACCAGCACCCCGGTGGTTGCGGACGCAGCATTTTGTGTTTGAGCGATGGATGGTTCGGTCATGGCAGGGACACCTATCAGGGTTAGAGTGAGTGCGACGGCGGCGTTCCGGAGTAACGTTGTCATCTCGGTCTTCCATCGCGGCAGGCTGCTTAGTTCAAGTCATGATCACCGCAGGGATCGGAGCCGCGGTCTGCGACCGGCGTGGTGCCGGTCTGCACCCCGACGTAAGACAGCTTTCCGCGCGCGACTATCCGCGATAATCTCGACGAGCCATGAAGCAGAGCTTCACAGTCAGACAAGGTGCGTTGGACGGCGTCGAGGTGTTCCTCAGTGTCGCGCGGCACCGGAGTTTCCGCAGAGCCGCCGATGAGCTCGGTGTGACAACCTCAGCGGTGAGCCAGGCCGTCCGCGCGCTCGAAGCACGGGTCGGCGTGGCCCTTTTCATCCGAACGACGCGAAGCGTGGGACTGACCGAGGCTGGCGAACGCTTTCATGCGCGGGCAAGGCCGGCGTTCGAAGAGCTCGTGTCTGCGAGCGACGCGGCGCGCCAACTTGCGGGCAGGCCAAGCGGTCTGTTGCGGCTCACCGTGCCCCGCGGCGTCGTACCGACCGTGCTGGAGCCGATCGTGGCCTCGTTCTGCCGCGCCTACCCCGAGGTTCAGGTGGAGATCGTTGCCAGCGAGGCGCTCGTCGACCTCGCGGCGGAGGGCTTCGACGCCGGCGTTCGCATGGGCCAGTACATTGCGCCCGACATGGTCACGGTGCGGCTCTCTCCGCCTTTCCGGCTCGTGGTCGTTTGCAGTCCATCGTATCTGGCAAGCCGCGCGGCTCCGGAGTCTCCGGATGAACTGACCGACCACGCGTGCCTTCGCTGGCGCCGCTCAGGCGGGGCCATCGCGCCGTGGACATTCGACGACAATGGCCGCGCGATCGAGGTCGTCGTCAACGGCCCCTATATCGCGAACGATTTTCCGACGCTAATCGGTGCGGCGATCGCAGGCGTAGGCCTGGCGCAAGTGCCGGAGCCGGTCGCCGCGCGATCACTGGCCGAAGGCAAGTTGCAGCGCGTGCTCGACCCCTTCGCGCCGCTGACTCCGGGCGTCTTCCTCTATCATCCGGGCCGGCACCAGGTGATGCCGAAGCTGCGAGCCTTCATCGAGCACGTGAAGGCCAACGCGGGTGGACGCGGCAGAAGGCATCATTTGCACGAATGACAGCAAAGGGATTTAGGTCCGCTGTCGCTGGCCGCCCGCAAGGAATTCACGTCGCCAGCGCCTCCGCTATGGTTTCGTGGAATCGACGTACATTGTTTTCGAACCGCCCAAGGACGAACCTTCTGCTCTCTGCGGCCGCCAGGCCAAGCTGGATCTGTTCGCAGATGAACAGGTCCTCGTTGTTGAATACCTCGCCATCGATGAGGTCGAACGAGCGGTCCCAATGGGCCTGCGCTTTCTGGCCGGTTGGGTTCTCGGGCGTCAGAATCGTGTGCACGAACAGGGACTGATCAACTGTTACAGGAAAGACACCGATGTGGCTGGTGTAGTCCGGATGATACACTATGATACTATTTGGAAACACGAAGTGGACCAGCGACGCGTGCGTCCGCGGGCTCCATTCCTCGGCCGGCAGTTGTTGTATGGCTCCGAACTCGGAACGGCCCACTAGCATGCGCAAATGTGGACCGACGCTCTCGGTTGCCGCCTCCGTGTCTGCGAAGAAGCTGGCTATCGACGCAGCGTGCAGTCGCTTGATGTGGTAAAATTCGACGAATGCATCGACGATCAGTTTCCAGTTTGCCTTCCGCAGTACGACATTCTGTCGAAAAAAGCGTTGTTGGACGATTGCAAGCTCTGCCAAATCATCGTTCAGGCCGCCGAGATAGTCCGAGACGCTGATCTGCGGTCCGGCCTCACGGCCCAGAACGACCCATATCAGTCCATGGCACACAGTTGATTGCAGTTCATAAAGTCCGTGGCTCGCGCGATCGAGCGTCGGGAACGCTTCCGCTCGCGGTACACCCGCCAGGCGACCGTCAAGTCCGTAGGTCCAGCCATGATAGCGGCAGGACAGCTTGGACCGGCGGCAGATCTGCCCATCTGCGGCCAGCAATCTGGCGCCACGATGGCGGCAAACGTTGACCAGCACGCGTACGCTGCCTTCATCATCGCGCGTCAGCAGCATCGGAACGCCGACCACGGTGCGAGCCATCATGCTACCGATGGGAAGCTGGTCGGCATGGCCCAGACACAACGGCAGGCGATGGAATAGCTTCTCCACTTCTGCCCGGTACTGCTCCGAGCAGGTGTAGACAGTCGAATCCAGTGTGGTTTCTCCGAGGTCCCAGTCCGAGCTTTGCCGCTCGTTCCAGTTGGACAGCAGTTGTTCGAACAGCCTTTGCCAGGGCTTCTGACGAAGGGTGGTATCGGTAAGCATTCGTCGTTCCTTTTTGGACTTTCACTGGAGTTCATTGGTGTCCTCTGCCGTGTCGGCAGCCTCAAGCGGCATCCTCAGCTTCCCGTCGCCTGGCGTGGTCGCGTCGGTCCCGCCATGGCGCTCAGTTGTCGCTGTGCTGGATGTGCATCGGCCACGGTGGAGCAGATCAAGCCGGCCACAATCGCTGCCATGCCAATCGCGTGGTAGATGTGCAGGTGCTCGTGCAGCAGGGCGCTTGACAGAAATGCGCCATAGAGGGGAACGAGGTGAATGAACATCCCTGCTCTGACTGGTCCGACCCGAGCGATGCCGAACATGTAGATGAGATTGGCGAGGAGGCATGCGGCGACGCCCACGTAAAGCAATGCCGCAACGGCAGCCGCGTTCCAGGTCGCCCGTGCGCCGCTGAGATATTCCCATACGAGAAACGGAAACAGCACCACGACCGCCACGGCCAGTTGCGCACCTAGAAGTCCGAGGCGGTCCGCATCCGCCGGCAAGTCGCGCAGCAGCACCGAAAACAGCGCGAAAGACAGCATCGCTCCAAACAACATCAGATCTCCCTGCAAGGACTGGCCGGTCAGCAGCCGCGCAAATTCGCCATGAAGAGTGATGGTCAGCACGCCCGCGCAGGAGAAAGCCATGCCGAAAATCTGTCGAGCACGCAGCCGCTGCCCAAGGAACAGGGCTCCCATCAACACGATCAGCACGGGGATCGTGGAATTCATGAGTTGCCCGCTTGTCGCCGTCGTGAACTGCAGGCCCGAATAGGTCAGCAAGTTGAAGGCGACCATGCCGGCCAGGGATGCGCAGAGGACCCGCCAGCGGTACTCCCAGTGCCGCCTGAGGTCGCGACGGATAGTGGTCCAGCCGAACGGCAGCAGGAAGACCAGGGCGACGAAATGCCTGGCGAAGGCCAGCATCATAGGTGGCACCTCGGCGCGAGCAGCCCTTCCCACAACGAAATTGCCGGCCCAGAGCAGGGGCGGCAGGAGAAGCGCGAACAAGCCAAGGATCTGCATCCTGTCGCGGTTAGCTTGGCGTGCGCCGGAATTCATTGGCGACTCCTTGATCGAGACTGTCGGTCATGTTGGAATAGAATAGCCCGGCCTCGCCGATCGCCGATTGCGTTGTTGGGCAGGCGGCGCGAAAGTTCGCAATCCAGTTGCTAGAAGTCCGGCCTTGATGGTGTCAGAATGCTAGAGCTCGATGCCGTTGATCGAAGAATTCTTCGGGAGTTGCAGCGCGATGGCACGATCCGCAATGACGTGCTCGCGGCCAAGGTCGGGCTGAGCCCATCTCCGACGCTTCGCCGCGTCAGAGCCCTTGAAGAGGCGGGATACGTGCGATCCTACGTCGCCTTGCTCAACCCAGCCCGGCTCGGTCTGGGAGTTCGAGTCATGTTCGAGCTACGGCTTGCCGTCCAAAATCGAGACACGCTCGACCGGTTCGAAAAGGAGGTCACCGCCATTCCAGAGGTGATCGAGTGTATGACGGTGCTCGGCGATTGGGATTACGTTCTGACCGTTGTCGCGAAGGACATTGAGGACTATCAGCGCGTGTTGCTTGACCGGTTGGCCAAGATCTCAGGTGTTGCGAACTACAAGTCGACGCTTATTGTCCGAGACGTGAAGCGTTCCACTGAATTGCCGGTTTGAGTCTTGGCGGAGGCGAGGCAACTTGCATGGGGTGAGTGCTGCCCGCGACAAGCCGCGCATCATGGGCCTGTCCCGGGATTGATCGTCCACAAGCCGTCATTCCGCCGACGGATAAGCGCCTGGCGCAAGTGCCGGAGCCGGTCGCCGCGCGATCACTGGCTGAAGGCAAGTTGCAGCGCGTGCTCGACCCCTTCGCGCCGCTTACTCCCGGCGTCTTCCTCTATCATCCGGGCCGGCACCAGGTGATGCCGAAGCTGCGAGCCTTCATCGCGCACGTCAAAGCCAATGCGGGCGGGCGCGGGCCGAGGGCATAAATTGCGCGAGCCCCTCGACCAAGCGAATTGCAGCGCACTCGGTTCGGCTCTCGAAGACGATCTATTCAGCAAACATCGCGAAACTGCCGCTCCGGGTTAAGGGCCGCCTTTGGTCCCCTGAAGATCATTTCCGGTCGCGCCCGGTCAGCGGACATCGATGGTGTCGGCCGTAAGGTCCGAGACGGCCATATCCGGACCCATGCGCGTGCCATTCCGAAGGATGGAAACTCACTCGCTTTCCGCTATTTTGCATTGAGCCGCAGTTCTGTAGCGGCGATCTCGAAACGAGGTTCGCCCATGACCTCCACGTCCTCGATCAGGCGGCTTAGTGCGCCGCTCGTCGCTTTTTTTCTGACCATCTGGCCGCTGGTTTCGCCGGTACATGCTGTTGGGGACGCTGCAAAGGTTGGCGTGGTGTCCTTTGGCCTGTTCGGCGATCAAGACGTGTTTAGATCGGAGGCGACCGGCGCAGCTCAGGTCGTAGCCGGCCGTTTCGAGACCGGCCCGACCGACGTGGAGTACAATTCGAAGAAAGGCGGAAATGCAACGATCGAAGCTCTGACCAGGTCGTTGCGGGCGGCAGCCAAGCGCTTGGATACCGAGAAGGATGTTCTCTTTTTGATTCTCACCTCGCATGGCTCTCCAGACGGCCTTGCAATCAAGGCGGGGCGGCTCACACAAACGCTCACGCCATCTCGTCTCGGCGACATGCTCGCGAAGACAGGTGTACGACACAAGGTGGTGGTCATCTCGGCTTGTTATTCGGGGGCTTTTATCCCGCGTCTGGCAAATCCAGATGTGCTGGTCATTACCGCGGCCGACGCCAACCATCCCTCGTTCGGCTGTCAGGACAAAGCCAAGTGGACCTATTTCGGCGACGCTTTTTTCAATGTCGCGCTCCGGAAAGCTGTCAGCCTGAAGGATGCGTTTCTTGATGCGCGCTCACTCGTCCGGAAGCGAGAATTGCGGGAGCATTTCGAGCCGTCGAATCCCCTCATGGCAGGCGGCGCAAACGTGCTGCCATTGCTTGTCGGACGCCCTTGAACAACCGGCCGCGCCCGCACAGGCTATTGCTCGCGGGTGCATCGCCATTTCCGGTCTACCCGGATAAGCACACTGTTCGGCGCCCCCTTAGACTTCGCATTCGGGCCACAAGCGGAACTCAGGACGACAGGTCTCTATAGTGGTCGTCGGCCAATCGGCGACGCTGACGAATAAAGGCTCGGAAGCATTCGAAACCAATATAACCGAGCATCGAAAGGACGATGAGAATAGGGATATGCTCGCTGGCATGAAGCACAAGGTCCGCAAGCCAGTGAATGAACAAACGAAAGGTCATCCAGAGCGCAAACCACGGGTCATCATGTATCATCATGTCTTGTTCGCCCAAAATGCCACATTGCAATTGATGCCGTCGTCAAAGACTTAGCTATCGAGCGGCCGCGCGCTGCAAGCGTCAATTGCGGCACAAATCAGCCGCGGTCGTGCGGTTTTGTACCGTCTAGGCAGGCAGTACTACGCCGCGAACAAGTCCGCTTCGGGTTAGAATGCGAAGAACTCGAGGTGAGCAAAATCTGGTCCGCAGCGCCCCAGCGGACCTCGATGAGGCATGTCGCCACTTCCCTGATGGGTCCACAAGTGGAAGTGGGGAGATGGTTTGCTAAGGTGCCAAAACCGGCAATCCGACCGCGAGGCGAGTCTGGACCGCTTTGCTCCGACACCCGCCTTTGCGGCCGTTCCAACAAGGCTAGCCAAGGTGCGACCGATGGGCGGCGGGGCCGCGCAGTCACGCTTGAAGCTCAGGGTTTGAGGCGCACGGGCCGTCTTGTCGCGCTCGCAAAAATCTAATTTTCAAGTCGCCTCAGGTCAGTAGCCACTGAGGTGCTCTTCTGCACGAAAATTTCTCTTTCGTTTTTTCGGAATTTGTGCTTATAGTGCCTCGTCCGCGCTCGGCACGGAGGGGCGTATCGCGATCGTCACGACACGCGAGGGCGGATGCGGTGGGTGTGGTGGGCGCAGCATGATCCAATCATGCGGACGAACGCTTCGCCATGCACGGTGAAATCGTGTGGTCCTGGTCTCCCGGTGCCGAGGTCAAGCCGGCGCGGACGTTGCGCGGGCGACGGGGGCAAGAGAGCCGGTCCCTGGGGAGACCACGTATAAGCCGTCAAACCATAGCGCAGGGAGGGCCGGTGTTCGGCCGTACCTGTGGTGACTGCCGCCTGCTTTTCTTCTGCAGGCGGGCCATGGGTGCAGGCCTTGCATCCGGCCTTCCCTGCACCCTCTGTCTTAGAGGGTGAGTACCGCCCCACAGCTCGGACGCGATCGCGCCGCGAGAACGAGATGTCATGAGGTCGTTGTACAGCTGGTGCAGTCACTGGAACCAAACCCGGCAGCCGCTGTTACCGTATCGCAGGAGGAGCCCCATGCATCGTCCCAAGATTCAGCCCATTCGCAACAAGCTCGATCTCAACGACCGGATTCAGATGCGCGTCGTCACCAAGCGTCTCGGTGTTTCCCAGGCCGAACTCACCGATCTCGTCGGCCGGATCGGTAATTCGATCACCGCGCTTGCCAAGGAGGTCCATCTGCAAAAGGCCCGCAAGCTGTCGACGCATGAGCAGACGCCGCCCGCCGCCGTGATCGCATCGGTGGCCAGCGATCCGGCCGTGACTGAGCTGAGCACCGCGAGCGAAACGCCGGTCTAGACTGCCAGAGCAGGGAACGGACGTCATGGACCAGACGACCGACCGCCGCGACGCACTGGTGCAGGCGGCAGCAAACCTGCGCAGGTCCAAAGTGACTGAGGGCAGGCCGTTTCCGCTCGGTGCGACCTGGGACGGGCTCGGCGTCAACTTCGCGGTCTTTTCGGCGCACGCCACCAAGGTCGAGCTGTGCCTGTTCGACGATGCCGGCGAGACCGAGATCGAGCGGATCGAACTCCCCGAATATACCGACGAGGTCTGGCACGGCTATCTGCCGACGGCACGGCCCGGCACGGTCTACGGCTACCGCGTGCACGGACCCTATGAGCCCGATGCCGGGCACAGGTTCAATCCGAACAAGCTCGTCATCGATCCCTATGCCAAGCAGCTCGTCGGTAGCCTACGCTGGGGGCCGGAGCTGTTCGGCTATCAGCTCGACCATGCCGACAAGGATCTGTCTTTTGACGAGCGCGACAGTGCGCCCTTGATGCTGAAGTGCCGGGTGATCGATCCCGCCTTCACCTGGGGCACGGCGCGCAAGCCGGAGATCCCCTGGGAGCGCACCATCTTTTACGAGATGCACGTGAAAGGCTTCACCAAACTGCATCCGATGGTGCCGGAGGCCGAGCGCGGCACCTTCTCCGGTCTCGCCCATCCGGAGATTCCAGCCTATCTGCGCTCCCTCGGCATCACCTCGGCCGAGCTGCTGCCGATCCATGCCTTCATCGACGACAGCTATCTGGTCGACAAGGGCCTGCGCAACTACTGGGGCTACAACACGATCGGCTTCTTCGCGCCCGAGCCGCGCTACATGCTGACGCCGTTCGCGACCGAGTTCAAGGCCATGGTCAACCAGTTTCATGCCCATGGCATCGAGGTGATTCTCGACGTCGTCTACAACCACACCGCCGAAGGCAACGAGCTCGGGCCGACGCTGTCGTTCAAGGGCATCGACAATGCGAGCTATTACCGGCTGCTGCCCGACCAGAGGCGCTACTACATCAACGACACCGGCACCGGCAACACGGTGAATCTGTCGCATCAGCGCGTGCTGCAGCTCGTCGCGGATTCCCTGCGCTACTGGGCGACCGAGATGCGGGTCGACGGCTTCCGCTTCGATCTCGCCACCATCCTGGGCCGCGAGCCCTACGGCTTCGATGAGGGCGGAGGCTTCCTCGATACCTGCCGCCAGGACCCGGTCCTCTCCAGCGTCAAGCTGATCGCCGAGCCCTGGGATATCGGGCCGGGCGGCTACCAGGTCGGGCAGTTTCCGCCCGGCTGGGCCGAATGGAACGACAAATTCCGCGACACCACGCGCGCGTTCTGGAAGGGCGACTCCGGTGCAATGGCCGATCTCGCCAAGCGCATCTCCGGCTCCGGCGACCTCTTCAACAAGCGCGGGCGCCGGCCGTGGGCGAGCGTGAACTTCATCACCGCGCATGACGGCTTCACGCTCAACGATCTCGTCTCCTACAACGACAAGCACAACGAGGCGAATGGCGAGGACAATCGCGACGGCCACAGCAACAACCATTCCTGGAATTGCGGCGTGGAAGGCCCGACCGATGATCCGGAGATCGTCAGCTTGCGCGAGCGGCAGAAGCGCAATTTGCTTGCTACCATGTTGCTGTCGCACGGCACACCAATGCTGCTCGCCGGGGACGAGTTCGGCCACTCGCAGAACGGCAACAACAACGCCTATGCGCAGGACAACGAGACCACCTGGCTCGACTGGATGGGAATATCGCCGCAGGGGCGAGCCTTGCGCGAGTTCACGCGCAAGCTGATTGCGATGCGCAAGGCGTTCCCGATTCTCTATCGCAGTCGATTCCTGGTCGGGTCGCACAATGAGGAGCTCGACGTCAAGGATGTCACCTGGCTTGCGCCATCAGGCGAGGAGATGACGGACGAGCAGTGGAACGACGGCAATGCACGCTGCTTCGGCATGCTGCTGGACGGCCGGGCCCAGGAGACCGGCATCAAGCGGCGGGGCTCGGACGCGACCTTGCTGCTGATCTACAACGCCCATTACGACGTGGTGAAGTTCATGCTGCCGGCCGTGCCGGATGGGCGCAACTGGCTGTTTCTGCTCGACACCAACCAGCCCGACGCGCAACTGCCGTCGTTTCCGTTCGGTCATGTCTATGAGGTGACCGGCCGCTCGCTGCTCGCGTTCGGGCTGTCCTCGGAGCAGGCGCCGATGCGCGGGCTGCGCCATGGGCTGGGCGCGTTGCTCGACGTCGTCGAAACGCCGCTGCCGGGATGAGGGCCGATGTCAGGCGCCGCGCGCGTAGCTCTTCAGGCGCGCGTCGAGAACGGACAGGATGGCATCGCGCACCGGATCGCCGGAGCCGCGCAGCCAGGCCGCCGCCAGCGGCAGCCGGCCGATGGTGCTGCCGCGCTTCAGCCGCAAGGGCACGAAGCGGACGCCGGCAATTGCAAGCCGCGAGGTCCAGCGCGGCACGATCGCAACCCCAAGCCGCGCCGCGACCAGGTTGACGATGGTCTGCTTCTCGTCCGCGACCTGGGCCACGTCAGGCGCAAGCCCGGCCTCTTCGTACAGCTTCATGGTGAGGTCATGGCTGTGCGGCCGCGAGCGGCGGTCCGGCACGATCAGCGGCTGGCCGGCGATCTCCGCAAGCGAGATCGAGCTGCGCTTGGCCAGTCTGTGGCGCTGCGGCAGCGCCACGACAGCCGTTTCCATCAACAACGGGCGGAATTCGAGCCGCTTGTCGGTCCGCTCCGGCGGACGCACGAAGGCGAGATCGAGCGCGCCGGACAAAAGCTTCGGCAGCAGGCGGATGGTCTTCTCCTCCGTAAGCTGCACCGCGATCTCCGGAAATTGCGCACGGAAATCGTGCAGCAGCGGCGGCAGGAGACCAGCGGCGGCGCTGTCGATGGCGCCAAGGCGCAGCCGCCGCGTGGGTCGCGCGCGCGAGCGGTTGCGGAAAGTGGCCTCGATCGTCTCGACGTGCCCCAATATGGCGCGTGCGTCGCGCAGGAGCATCGCGCCGTGCTCGGTCAGCGACACCGCGCGGGTGGTGCGCATGAACAGGGGCGTCGCCAGATCCTCCTCCAGGAGCTTGATGTGGCGGCCGAGCGCGGAGGGCAGCATCTGCAGCCGCTGCGCCGCGCGCCCGAAATGCAGCTCCTCGGCGGCGGCAACGAAGCAGCGGAGCTGGTGCAGGTCCATCGGATCAGGCTCTCCCGGCGCGAGGATTATATCAATTTTTTGTATAAACCAACGCCGATTGAAGCAGCCGTGCAACCGTCTAGGCTTCCGACCGCAAGAAGAACATGGTTTCCGGGAGGTCACGTGACGACAGACGAGCTCGAGACGCGCGTGCTGCGCAAGGTGACCTTGCGCATCGTCCCCTTCATCATGCTGTTGTACTTCGTGGCCTTCGTCGATCGCGTCAATATCGGCTTCGCGGCGCTGACGATGAACAAGGATATCGGCCTGTCGCCTGCCGTGTTCGGGTTCGGCGCCGGCATCTTCTTCTGGGGCTATTTCCTGTTCGAGGTGCCGTCCAATCTCGCCCTCGACAAGTTCGGCGCACGGCTGTGGATCGCGCGCGTCATGATCTCCTGGGGCCTCGTCTCCGCCGCGATGGCCTTCGTGCAGGGGCCGATCAGCTTCTATAGTCTGCGCTTTTTGCTTGGCGTTGCCGAGGCGGGCTTCTTCCCCGGCATCATTCTTTATCTGTCGTACTGGTTTCCGGCGCGGCAGCGCGCCGCCGTCACGGCGCTGTTCATGGCCGCGGCACCGCTGTCAACAGTCCTGGGCTCGCCGATCTCGGGCGCGCTCTTGGAGATGGACGGGCTGCTCGGCTTGAGGGGCTGGCAGTGGCTGTTCCTGCTCGAGGCTTTGCCGGCCGTGCTGCTCGGTTTGGTCGTGCTCGGCTACATGACCGACCGTCCGGAGCAGGCGCGATGGCTCGCCGCCGACGAGCGCGCCTGGCTGGTGCGGACCATGACTGCAGAGATCAAGAGCAAAGCGGCTGTCGCCAGCCACAGCCTCTGGCGCGGTCTCGCCGACATCCGCGTGCTGGCGCTATCGCTGGTCTATTTCGGCACGTCCGCAGGCCTCTATACGCTCGGCGTGTGGGCGCCGCAGATCATCAAGCAGTTTGGCCTCTCGCCGCTCGAAGTCGGCTTCCTCAACGCGGTGCCGCCGACGGTCGCCGTCGTCGTCATGATCTGGTGGGCGCGGCATTCCGACCGGACGGGCGAGCGCACCTGGCATGTGGTGCTGGCCTGCCTGCTCTCGGCGATCGGGCTCGCGCTTGCCGGCATCGCGAGCAGCGTCGTTGCCGTGCTTGCCGCGCTCACCCTGGTCAATGTCGGCATCTCCTCGTCGAAGCCGCCGCTGTGGAGCATGCCGACCATGTTCCTGTCCGGCTCGGCCGCGGCCGCCGGCATCGCCACCATCAACTCCATCGGCAATCTCGGCGGTTTCGTTGGCCCCGCCATGATCGGCTGGATCAAGGACCGGACCGGCAGCTTCGCCGGCGGGCTTTATTTCGTCGCCGCTCTGCTCGTCCTTTCGGCCATGCTGACGCTGTTGCTCTCTCGCTCGCAGTCCGCGAAGGCCGAGCCGGCCGCGCAAGCCCAATCACACTGAACCCTGGTCTCGGAGCTTTCTCATGCGTCACTATTCCATCGCCGCCATTCCCGCCGACGGCATCGGCCCCGAAGTGATCTCGGCCGGTGTCCGCGTGCTGGAGGCACTCGCCAAACGCGCCGGCGACATCGGCTTCACCGTCAAGACCTTCGATTGGGGCTCGGACTACTACAAGAAGCATGGCGCGATGATGCCCGCCGACGGCCTCACCGAGCTGAAGAAGTTCGACGCCATCTATTTCGGTGCGGTCGGCGCACCCGATGTGCCCGATCACATCACGCTGTGGGGCCTGCGGCTGCCGATCTGCCAGGGCTTCGACCAATACGCCAATGTGCGGCCGACCAAGATCCTGCCGGGCGTCGCCTCGCCCTTGCGCAATGTCGGCGTTGGCGATCTCGACTGGGTGATCGTGCGCGAGAACTCCGAAGGCGAATATGCCGGCATGGGCGGCCGCGCGCATAGGGGCCTGCCGGAGGAGGTCGGCACGGAGGTCGCCGTGTTCACCCGTATCGGCGTTACCAGGATCATGCGTTACGCGTTTCAGCTGGCGCAGTCGCGGCCGCGCAAGTTTTTGACCGTCGTCACCAAGTCGAACGCGCAGCGCCATGGCATGGTGATGTGGGATGAGATCGCCGCCGAAGTGGCTGCCGAATTTCCCGACGTGACCTGGGACAAGATGCTGGTCGACGCCATGACGGTGCGGATGACGCTGCATCCGAAAAGCCTCGACACCATCGTCGCTACCAATCTGCATGCCGACATCCTGTCCGATCTTGCCGGCGCTCTGGCCGGCAGCCTTGGCGTGGCGCCGACCGGCAATATCGATCCGCAGCGTCGCTTCCCCTCGATGTTCGAGCCGATTCACGGCTCGGCCTTCGACATCACCGGCAAGGGCATTGCCAACCCGGTCGCAACCTTCTGGACCGGAGCGCAGATGCTGGAGCATCTCGGCGAGAAGGATGCGGCCGGCCGGCTGATGGCGGCGGTCGAGAAGGTCTGTGCGGCCGGCGTGCTCACGCCCGACGTCGGCGGCAAGGCGACGACGAAGGAGGTGACAGACGCCGTGATCGACGCCATCCACGGCTCCAACGTCTGACGGTAGTGTTAGGGCGCGCCCACAACCGAATGCGGCGGCTTTTCCACAGCCGCCGAACCGGAACCGGGCCGCGTCTCGTCCGTTCCCGGCATGCGAAAAGGTTCCACATGCGGGCTTGCCTTGCCGCGCATGAGGACTATTCGTGTTACAGCCGAGTCGGCGCAGGCGGTCACACGTCTGACGCCGACCGAAGATATCAGGGCCGTCCTGATCGGGCAGGGGAGAAAGGGCAACATCATCATGCGTCGTCATCGTCGGGCCAAGATCGTTGCAACCGTTGGTCCTGCCAGCAACACGCCGGAGATGCTCAAAGCGCTGTTCATGGCGGGTGTGGATACTTTCCGCCTCAATTTCAGCCACGGCACGCAAGGCGATCACGCCAAGGTCCATGCCGCGATCCGCGCCCTCGAAAAGGAGGTGCAGCGCCCGATCGGCATCCTGATGGACCTGCAGGGCCCGAAGATCCGCGTCGGCACCCTGCGCGACAAGAAGATCAACGTGGAAGCCGGTGAGACCATCCGCTTCGTGCTGGAGGGCACCGAGGGCGACAAGATGTCGATCCCGCTGCACCATTCGGAGATCTTCGCCGCTGTCGCGCCCGGTCACGATCTTCTGATCGATGACGGCCGCGTGCGGGTCCGCGTCACCGGGCTCGGCAATGATCACATCGATGCCAAGGTGGTGGTCGGCGGCGCGATCTCCAACAACAAGGGCGTCAACCTGCCGGGCACCATTCTCGATCTGTCGCCGCTGACGGCGAAGGATCGCTCCGACCTCGAATTCGGCCTCAAGCTCGGCGTCGACTGGGTGGCGCTGTCCTTTGTGCAGAAGCCGTCGGACGTGATCGAGGCGCGCGGCCTGATCGGCAACCGCGCCGGTGTGATGGCCAAGATCGAGAAGCCGGCGGCGCTGGACAAGATCGACGACATCATCCAGCTCTGCGACGCCATCATGGTGGCGCGCGGCGATCTCGGCGTCGAGATTCCGCATGAGGACGTGCCGGGCAAGCAGAAGGAGCTGGTGCGCGCCTGTCGCCTGGCGGTCAAGCCGGTGATCGTGGCGACACAGATGCTGGACTCGATGGTGGCAGCGCCGACGCCTACCCGCGCCGAGGTCTCCGACGTCGCGACCGCGATCTATGACGGCGCCGATGCGGTGATGCTGTCGGCGGAATCGGCCTCAGGGCAATATCCGCGCGAGGCGGTGGCGATGATGGACAGCATCATCAAGGCGACCGAAAGCCACAAGATGTATCGTTCGATCATCGAGGCCACGCAGCCGGGCGAAGAGCAGACCCCGCCGCATGCGGTGGCGACCGCCGCGGCCGATCTGGCCTCCGCGATCCATGCCAAGGCGATCGTGGCTTATACGTCGAGCGGCACCTCGGCCTCGCGCGTCGCCCGCAAGCGGCCGAGCCTGCCGATCCTGGCGATCACGCCGAACGAGGACGTCTCCCGCCGCATGTGCCTGTTGTGGGGCGCGCACAGCGTGCTGTCGGAGGACATCAACAGCTACGAGGAGATGGTCGAGCGCGCCACGCACTTCGCGGTCGAGCAGGAGTTTGCCAAAGCGACCGATCTTCTGGTGGTCGTCGCCGGCATCCCCTTCGCGCAGGCCGGCACCACCAACAATCTGCGCGTGGTGACCGTGCCACGGTAGGAGGCGTGGCGATGCCGAGCTTAAGGCGTTGCGTTGGCAGCGATTGGCTGAGCAGGCAGGACGCATAGTCGCGCGGTTCCGAACAGGGGATGGGTCGTCGCCGGCACTGCACCGCAGGGCTCGATCAGGTAGTCGATGCCATGCTGTCCGGCATAGGCCAGTCGTTGGTCGAGCGATTTCAACGCGGCGATCTCTGCTGATCGTGTTCGCCAGATGTGGTAGTAGGGCGGCGACCACATGGCGGCGGCGCCACGCTTGTAGTCGATCCAGATTCGACGATGGGCGGTCGATTCGAAAACGGCCGCACGCGATCGGGCGATGGCGTCCGGCAACGTCTCCGGCGGACTGTCACGGTCTGGACGAGGCGGCGGCAAGAACATCGCCATCTCCGGGGTACCGGTCCGCGCCCAGTTGCCGAGCTCGGTCCATTCGGTGACGCTACGGACCAGCAGGCGATTGGCATTGAAATTCTGCCAGGCTGAAACTGGCGCGAGGATCAGCGCCGCGAAACCGATTGCAGCGACGCCGAACGCGCGCATGGCAGGCGACGCAAGGGGCTGCAACTTCAGCAGCAACGGCGCGGTGGCAAACAGAGGCATGCACAAGGCGAAGCCGTAAGTCTGTGCGCTCAGCAGGATCACAGCAATGCTGCCTAGTGCGAAGGTCGGTTTCGTCACGTCGCGCAGCCAGCCTGTTACCACTGCGGCGACAGCGAGCCCGGCCAGCAGGTGGACGATCGCGCTCGACCGCAGCAGGTGCAGGTTGAAAAGGCTCTGCGAAGCAAACAGATAGGGCAGCACGATTCCGGCTGCGTACAGCCCAAGCACGCCGCAATAGGCGGCCCGCAGTTCGCGCGCATTAACGCCAAGCTGACGCAATGCCACGTGACCAAGCAGCGCCAGCGCGGTCAAAGCGAGCAGGTCATAGACCGGGATCGCGTCGATCAGAATATGCTCGGCGAAGTATTCGCGCAAATAAGCGACATAATCGAAATCGAGAGCTTGTCCGAGAGCGGGGTTCGATAGGACATTGACAAGCACCGGGAGCGCGAGCGAGGCACAAGGCAGCAATGCCGGCAATGCCTGTCGGCAGATCGCGCCTGCAGTGATGGCGCGTCGGGCGAGCAGGCTCGCGATGACGAAGCTCAGGATGGCCGCGAGCCACACCGCCATGAAGGCATTGATGAAGGACGTCAGACCGATCAGCAGGCTCGCAGTCGTGATCCTTCCGCGTGCCGCGGCGTAGATCGCGAGCAGGATGGTGCCGTTAGCGAGCTCGGAATGGGTGAAGTAGTTCAAGAACAGGCCGCCAAGGCCCGCGAAGCTGCCGCCTTCGAGAAAGCTCGTGATGCAAAGAAGGAGGCTGAAGACAATCTTGTCGGCGCGCGTCGTGATGCCGATCAGGGAGGCGCAGCAGAGAAAGCCGAGGAAGGATAGCAGCCGCGATAGCCACGCGAGACCGAGAAAGAGCGCCGGAATGTGGTCGAGGTAGTGCTCGGCGTGAGCTAGCAGCAGCCAGACGCCGGACGCGAAGTAGCGCAGCGACTGGATGAAGGCGTCATCATGGAATTGCGGCTCGTCATAAAGGCCGGCCATGATCGGAAGGTGGAAGATGTTGTTGTCGATGCCGAACACGAATCCGGTGTGCAGCATCGATAGGGTCGACGCGAAAGCGGCAACGAGCAGAGTGTCAATCCGTGCTCGCGTGATGCCTTCCGCGGGCGTGTCGCCAGCAAAGCCTGATTTTAGCGTGAGTTCCGACATCGGTCGCCGCCTGTGCGTGCCTTGGGCTTGGAACAGAAAGAGAGCTGTAGGATCGGCGGACGAGCCGTCGACAGAGCGATTGGGCGGCTGCAGGATGCCGAGAAAATCGGGTGCCGCTGATAAGAATATCAACTTAAAAGAGAAATTTTGGGCGCGAGTGGGCGCCAGACACGGCAATGGGCGACTTTCAGGTCATGATCTGGAATCCCAAATTGTTTTCGATCCGCCTGCATGCGCGTGACAGGCGGTAAATTTAGACCTTCGGTCGTAAAGTATTTCTGAATATGTCTGAAGAATGCCCATGAAACCTCGCCGGTACGGCTGGCCGCGCCGCTTCTTGAGGAAAACGATCGAGTCAGCGCAGGGAAATAGCTGATCACTATGCCCGCAGCGGGATCGACCAGGTGCATCGGGCCGATGCCGTTTGTTGTCGAAGGCGTCGCAGCTTCGGCAGACCTGCTAGAGCACCTCGCCGCGCTTCACATCGAAAGTCCGGCTCCTATGCGCGGGAACAGCGGGATTCCCGAGAAAAGCACCGCTTCTGTCGCCTGACTGTCGCAACGCGCTGTTATCGCGGGCTCGTGACTTGGGGGGCCCTGAGTCGCCTTGAGTGAGCGGCGGAAGCAGCGTGCGGCCGGTCGAGCCGCCGCGGGAATATGCTGCTCGTCATCGCAATGTCACGAGAAGCTGTTAGGTGGCGCGCATGGGAATTGAAACTGCTGGTGACGAGAGCCCAGACCGGCGCTTTCGCACGTTGTTCATCTCCGATGTTCATCTCGGAGCCCGGGGCTCGCAGGCCAATCTTCTCGTCGATTTTCTTCGCCATCATGACGCCGATACCATCTATCTGGTCGGAGACATCGTTGATGGCTGGGCGCTGAGGTCGAGCTGGCACTGGCCGCAGTCGCACAATGATCTCGTGCAGAAGATGCTGCGCAAGGCGCGCAAAGGCGCCAAGGTCGTCTACGTGCCGGGCAATCACGACGAGTTCCTGCGCGGCTATTATGGCACGCATTTCGGCGGCATCGACGTGGTGGAAAACATCGTGCACACCGGCGCGGACGGCAAGCGCTATCTGGTGATCCACGGCGACATCTTCGACCTCGTCGTGCAGAACGCGCGCTGGCTGGCCCATTTGGGCGACAAGGCCTATGACTTCGCGATCCAGATGAACCGGCTGGTCAACTTCTTCCGGCGCATGTTCGGCGTGCGCTACTGGTCGCTGTCGCAATGGGCCAAGCAGAAGGTCAAGAACGCCGTCAACTATATCGGCGCGTTCGAGACGGCGCTTGCGGCCGAAGCGCGCCGCCACGGCGCCGATGGCGTGATCTGCGGCCACATCCACTATGCCACGATCCGCGACGAGCAGGGTATTCGCTACATGAATTGCGGCGACTGGGTCGAGAGTTGCACGGCGCTCGCCGAGAACGAGGACGGCAGCTTCGAGATCATCACCTGGGCGGACCCGATGCGGCTGCAGGCACCGGCGCCGCAGGTGGCGGCACGGGCCGCCGCCTGATCGATGCGCATCCTGGTCGCGACGGACGCGTGGCATCCCCAGGTCAACGGGGTGGTCCGGACGCTGACCATGATGGCGCAGGCGGCGGAGGCGTTCGGCCACGAGATCGTGTTCCTGACGCCGGAATCATTCCGCACCTTCGCCATGCCGAGCTATCGCGACGTGCGGCTCGCGCTGCCGCGGCCCGCCAAGGTCGCGAAGCTGATCGCCGAGTGCCGGCCCGACAGCATCCATATCGCGACCGAAGGACCAATCGGCCTTTTGGTGCGGCGGCATTGCCGCAAGCATGATCTGCCGTTCACGACAAGCTTCCATACCCGTTTTCCGGACTACGTCGCGGCGCGTGCGCCGGTGTCGGAGGCATGGGTGTGGGCGAGCTTGCGCTGGTTTCACGGGCCGAGCCAGGCCGTGATGGCGGCGCTATCAGGCGAATTGAAGCAGCGCGGCTTTGCCAATGTCGTGCTGTGGCCGCGCGGCGTCGATACCACTCTGTTTCGGCCGCGCGAGGTCGATCTCTGTCTGCCGCAGCCGGTGTTCCTGTGCGTCGGGCGTGTCGCGGTGGAAAAGAATCTTGCGGCGTTCCTCTCGCTCGATCTACCAGGCACCAAAGTGATTGTCGGCGACGGGCCGGCGCGCGCCGATCTGGAACGCGACTATCCGGATGCGGTCTTCCTCGGCGCCTTGCAGGGTGAGGCGCTGGCAAAGGTGTACGCGGCGGCCGACGTATTCGTATTCCCGAGCCGTACCGATACGTTCGGCCTGGTGCTGCTCGAAGCGCTCGCCTCGGGCTTGCCGGTCGCGGCGTTTCCGGTGGCCGGCCCACGCGACGTGATCGGCGCTGCCGACGTGGGCGTGCTCGACGAGGATCTGCGTTCGGCTTGCCTCGCCGCGCTCACGATTTCGCGACAGGATTGTGTGGCGTTCGCCGCCAATCACACCTGGGATGCTTCGACCCGCGCTTTCATCGACCATATGGCGATTCTGCCCATTCCGCCGGCGCAATCCGAGCCGGTCGATGTGCTGGCCGAACAACCAAGCTGCGTGGCCTAGCTTGCGCCGGCGTGGCGGCGCGCGATACAACAGGCTCATGACAGTCCAATCGCCGATCCCTACCGTTACCGCCGCCGATATCGATGCGGCGGCACAAGTGCTTGCCGGCGTCGCCGTGCGTACGCCGCTGTTGTCGCCGCCGGTGCTGAGCGAGGTGCTCGGGGCCAGGGTGTTCGTCAAGCCCGAAGTGTTGCAGCGGACCGGATCGTTCAAATTCCGCGGCGCCTACAACAAGCTGTCATCGATTCCCGAGGATGCCCGCGGCAACGGCGTCGTCGCCTTCTCCTCCGGCAATCACGCCCAGGGCGTGGCGCATGCGGCGCAACTGCTCGGCATGCACGCCACCATCGTGATGCCCTCGGATGCGCCGGCGGCGAAGCGCGAGCGCACCAAGGCCTATGGGGCTGAGGTCGTGCTGTACGATCGCGACAAGGAGGATCGCGAGGCGATCGCCCGCGAGATCGCCGGTAAGCGCGGCGCAACCGTCGTGCCGCCTTATGACGATCTGCTTGTCATCGCCGGGCAGGGCACTGCAGGGCGCGAGATTGCCGAGGATCTGCAGGCGCTCGGCGTTTCGCCCGACCTGGTGGTGGCGCCGGCCTCCGGCGGTGGACTGCTCGCGGGCGTGTCGGTCGCGATCAAGACGCGCTTTCCGCAAGCCCAGATGATTGTGGCCGAGCCGGCGGGCTTCGACGATCATGCGCGCTCGCTGCGTGCGGGTCATCGCGAAGCACATGATGCCAGGGGCCGCACCATCTGCGACGCGTTGATGGCGGCGATGCCCGGCGAGATCACCTTTGCTGTCAACAGCCGGCTGTTATCGGGCGCGGTCGCTGCCTCCGATGAGGAGGTCGGCCGCGCCGTGGGCTTTGCATTCCGCGAGTTGAAGCTGGTGGTCGAGCCCGGTGGGGCGGTCGGGCTGGCGGCGCTGCTGGCCGGTCGTCTCGACATTGCCGGCAAGACCATCGTGATCCTGCTGTCCGGCGGCAATGTCGATGCCGATCTTTACGCAAAGCTGATTGCGTAGCGCCCGGCGCGTGTTTGGCGGCTGCGCGCTTATGAGAAGAACGCGATCTTTTCCGGCTGGGTCATGCGCCGGATCGGCGTCAACGGATCATTCGCAGCGATCGGCCGCTGCAGCATGCCGCTGGCGAGCAATGTCGAGCCCAGTGACGGTTGCGGGATCGGCTTCGGCATCGGGTGAAGCGTGGCGGCAGGCCGTGGCTGCTCAGCAGGCGCAGGCTGGGCGACCGGCGTAGGCCGGACCGGTTCCTGCATGATCTGCATCACCGGCTGTGGCGGCACGACGGGAGCTTGCGGCGTCGGCGCGACCGCGAGCCGGGGCGCCGGGGCAGGGCTCGGCGGAACGGGTGCGGGTGGGGGCTCTGCGCTAAATGTCGCGGCGGCTGGTGGCGGCGCCGTGGCCGCGGCCGGTACGGGTTCTGGTGCCGATGGCGCGGCGACAATCGCCGTCGCTGGCGCGGGCCCAGGCTTGGATACCGAAGCTATTGGCTCGGCGAAGGTGGCGACGATGTCGTCGTCGACCGACACCGGTTCCTCGATGTCGTAGTGAATCGAGCTGGTCGGGCTGAATGGCTTGTCGTCGGCCGCGGCATCGGGCGCGGCCATTTCCGCCGCGACGAGCTCGAGGATCGCCTCGTCATGGGCGTCCGCCTCGGCTTTGGTGACGACCACGATATCGAGATCGTCATCTGCCGGTGACGCCGCAACTTCATCCATGACCTCAGCGCGTTGGCTACTCGCTTGAGGTGGCGCAGCCGCGGAGGCCGGGGCCGCAGCCGCCGGGATTTCGGCCGGAGCTTGCGCCTGTGCGGGCTGCGGCTCGGGCGGCCGGACGGGCGACGCGGTCACGGTGTCCTGAGCGCGGGACGGCTGGGCGACGCTGGCCGCAGGCGGCGGCTCGACCGGCGCAGGCGCCGCCACGCTCTCTGCAGCGGGAACCCGAGCGTCGAGCATCGGCTCTGCTGCGGCAGCCATGGCTTCGGCAGGCATGGTCGGTGCCGCGGATGCGGCGACGTCAGTGGCTGCATCTGCAGTCGCTTCACTCCTTTCGGGAGCAGATGCCTGCGGTTGCTCGGCCATTTCGGCCGCGGGCGCGACGCCCTCGTCGGCGGCCGGCGTCGCGGTCACCTCAGCCTGCTCGAAACCGTCGAGCTGCGCCTTGATCACGTCGAATGAAGCGATCATCGCGGCGCGCGGATCGGCGCCGCTGAGCTGGTTGCAGGCGGCGTCGATCGCCGTCACCTGCGAATCGATCAGGTCGCAGATCCGGGAATCGGCACCAATCTCGCGCCAGCGCCAGGAGATTTCCTTGATGATCCGGAGGCCCTTGCGGACAGGTGCCAGATTCTGCTCGAGCGCGAGTCCGTCGAGGGCGGCCGTGGCGGCCCCTTCGGCGCTTGCGACCGCATGCCTGATCGCAGCGAGCACCTCGGGAAGCGCGCTGGCTTCGGCCTCCTGGGCGGCCTGCATTTCCTGCTGCTGCAGGCGCTGCTGCGCGGCGAGGGCTTGCTCGATCCGCGCCACGGCATCGAGCACCATGCTGGTGTCGGCGTTACGGTTGCGCTTGGCATATTCGCCGAGAAACCAGCGGCCGCGCGAGGTCTCCATGAAGGCGTCGCGGATCGCCTCATAGTCGGCCTCGCTCGGCTGGGCCGGGCGGGCGGAGATCGGCGAGAGGGCGAAGACGTCATCGGCCATGGCAAACTCGGTCGCGCAAATCGCTGCGCGTTGGCATAACGATCACCATGATATTGACCGAATCGCAATTGAATTGATGCCACAAGGCGGACAAATCCCCATTGCATCGGCTGCAACATCCCGCCGATTCGCGCGCCGGCTGGGGCTGTTCTATGGCGCGGTGTTCGTGCTGTCGGGCACCCATTTGCCGTTCTTCCCCGTATGGTTGCGGGCCATCGGCCTTGATGCGTCCTGGATCGGCGTCATTATCGCTGTTCCGGCTGTGACCCGTTTCACCGTGCTGCCCCTTGTCACGGCGTTGGCGGAACGTCGCCATGCGCTGCGCGGCGCGATGCGGCTGTCGGCCTTCGCCACCGGGTTCGGCTTCGCTCTGCTCGGCATTCAGCACTGGCCTGTGCTCGTCTTCCTGATCTATGCGGCGATCTGTTGCCTGTGGACGCCGTTGGTGCCGCTGACCGATGCGTATGCGCTGCGCGGCGCGCTGCATTACGGGCTCGACTACGGGCGCCTGCGGTTGTGGGGATCGGCGGCCTTCATCGTTGGCACACTGTTGTGCGGAGGGCTGGTCGACCTCATCGCGCCCGACAAGCTCATCTGGATCATCGTCTCGGTCGGCCTGCTTGGCGCCGTCGTCAGCCTCGGCCTGCAAGGACTCGAAGGTGCGCCCCGTGCGGCCGCCAGCGCGAAGGATGGTCGCGGTCTGCTGCGCGATCCCTGCTTTGTCTGCATCATCCTGTCGGCGGCGCTGATCCAGGGCAGCCATGCGGCTTTCTATACATTCTCGGCGATCGACTGGCGGGCGCAGGGCCTGACCGGTCTTACCATCGCCGGGCTGTGGACGCTCGGAGTGCTGGCCGAGATCGTGGTGTTCGCGCTGTCGTCGCGCTTCACGCTGGCTCCGGCGCACCTGGTGATGATCGGCGCGGTCGCTGCGGTGCTGCGCTGGCTATTGACGGCGCAGGAGCCGCATGCCGCCGGCCTCATCGCAGTCCAGATCAGCCACGGCTTCACTTTCGGCGTGACCCTGGTCGGCACGATGGGACTGCTGGTGCGCTATGTGCCGGCGCACATGACCGCGCGCGGTCAGGGTTACTACGCAGCGTCGACGGGTGTCATCGGCTCGGCAGCCTCGATGCTGTCAGGGCCCGTCTATGCTCATTACGGGCAGGGCGTCTATTACCTGATGGCGCTGATGGCCATGCTCGGGGGCGCGATGATGTGGCTGGTGCGCACCAGAGTGGCGCTTCATCCCCAGAGCGCAGCGTCGGGCGGATAGACGAGGCTGTCGTCATAGAGCAGGCCGTTGTTCCGATCTTCCGCCAGCAACAATGGCCCGTCGAGATCGACGAATCGCGCCAGCGGGGTCAGCAGCATCGCAGGCGCCATCGATAACGAGGTCGCGACCATGCAGCCGACCATGATGTCGAAGCCGAGCGCGTTCGCGGCGTCGGCCATCGCCAGCGCCTCGGTCAGCCCGCCGGTCTTGTCGAGCTTGATGTTCACAGCATCATAGCGGTCGCGCAGTCCCTCGAGCGAGGCACGGTCGTGCACGCTCTCATCGGCGCAGACGGCAACTGGACGATCGATGCGCGCGAGCGCCTCGTCCCTTCCCGCGGGCAGCGGCTGCTCGACCAGGGTGACGCCGGCCGCGGCGCAGGCGGCGAGATTGGCTTCGAGATCGGCCTCGGTCCAAGCCTCATTGGCATCGACGATGAGCTGAGATTGCGGAGCTGCATTGCGGACCGCCGCGATTCGCGCGGGATCGTCGGCGCCGCCGAGCTTGACCTTGAGCAATGGCCGGTGCGCCACCTTGGCTGCGGCAGCGGCCATCGACTGAGGCGCGCCGAGCGAGATGGTGTAGGCGGTGACGCAAGGCTGTGGCGCGCGCCGCCCGAGCAACTCCCAGATTCGCTTGCCGCTGAGCTTGGCTTCGATATCCAGCATCGCGCAGTCGAGCGCGTTGCGCGCCGCGCCCGGCGGCATCGCCTCCTGAATGCCTTGGCGGTCCAGACCATCGGCGATCGGGATCTGCATCGCCAGCACCGCATCCAGCGTGGCCTCCGGCGTCTCGCCATAGCGCGGATAGGGCACGCATTCGCCGCGGCCCACTACAAATCCCTGCCGCACTTCCGCCACGACCGTGACCGCTTCGGTCTTGGCACCACGGCTGATTGTGAAACTGCCGGCAATAGGCCAGCGCTCGATCTTTCCGATCAGCATTGGAGAATTGAGCGAAGTCATTTAAAAGCCGGACGATTTCTGGGTTCTGGCGGACGGGATACGACCACCTATCACGGACTCGTGTTCCGGTATCAACATTCGCGCCTTGCGCGGACGCTACTTCGGCGAATGTTGGCGGCGAGGGAACACTGGTTAACTCATGCTTGCTAGTGAGAGGCTTGGATTCGGCGTCGGTATACAACCTTCTTCTGACGAAGGGCATGCTAACGTCAACTCGCTGCACGAGCCGAAATTCGACGGGGTGTAATGGGGCGGTGGAACCTTCTAATTTGAGGGGCGACGATCGATCGGCCTGGGGGCGGAATTCGTGAGCGCTGGTCCGACGTTGGAACAGAATGCGCAGGGCAAGGTATTGTCGCTGCGGGCTGGTGGCGCGTGGACCGCGCCGTTTGCGCCGATGCTGGAGAAGCTGGTCGCAGAAGCTGAGAAGCTTGCCGGCGGCAAAGCCGAGGTCGCGATCGATGTCTCCGAGATCGCCAAGCTCGACACGTTCGGCGCCTGGCTGATCGAACGGCTCCGCCGAAGCTTCTCGCAAGGCCCAATTGAAGCCACGATCAACGGGCTCTCCGCCAACTATTCCTCGCTCGTCGACGAGGTTCGCCGTGTTTCAGTGGCGCCGGAGGCCGAGATCGCGACGATCACCATCACTGGCATGCTCGAGCAGATCGGCCGCACTGTGGCCGGCATTTTCGGGACCGTCGCATCGCTGATCGACATGCTGGGCGCGGTGCTGGTCGCGGGTGGGAGGGTGTTCATCCGTCCGCGAAGCTTCCGCCTGACCTCGACGGTGCACCACCTCGAGCAGGTCTGCTGGCGCGCGGTGCCGATCATCGTGCTCATCACCTTCCTGATCGGCTGCATCATCTCGCAACAGGGCATCTTCCATTTCCGCAGGTTCGGCGCCGACATCTTCGTGGTCGACATGCTCGGCGTGCTGGTGCTGCGCGAAATCGGCGTGCTCCTGGTCGCGATCATGATCGCCGGCCGTTCGGGCAGCGCCTATACCGCCGAGCTCGGCTCGATGAAGATGCGCGAGGAGATCGACGCACTGCGCACCATGGGCTTCGATCCGATCGAGGTCTTGATCCTGCCGCGGCTGCTGGCGCTGGTGATCGCACTGCCGATCCTGGCTTTTCTCGGCGATATCGCAGCCCTCTATGGCGGCGGGCTGGTCGCGTGGCTCTATGGCGGGGTCGACCCGGAGGCGTTCCTGCTGCGGCTGCGCGATTCGATCTCGATCAATCATTTCACCGTCGGCCTGATCAAGGCGCCTGTCATGGCCGCGGTGATCGGCATCGTCGCCTGCGTTGAGGGACTGGCGGTGCAGGGCAGTGCCGAGTCGCTCGGCCGCCACACCACATCCTCGGTGGTGAAAGGCATCTTCTTCGTCATTGTGATGGACGGCGTGTTTGCGATCTTCTTTGCGGCGGTCGGGATGTGAGCATGACGCCGCTTGAATTTCCCGACGCCGTCATCCGCGTGCGCGACGTCACCGTGCAGTTCGGCTCTACCCGCGTGCTCGACGGGCTCGATCTCGATGTCAGGCGCGGCGAGATCCTTGGCTTTGTCGGGCCCTCCGGCGCCGGCAAGTCCGTGCTGACCCGGACCATCATCGGACTGGTGCCGAAGGTCTCCGGCCGCATCGAGGTGTTCGATGTCGATCTCGACGCCGCCGATTCGGCTGAGCGCCGCGCGGTCGAGCGGCGCTGGGGCATCCTGTTTCAGCAGGGCGCGCTGTTCTCCTCGCTGACGGTGCGGCAGAACATTCAGTTTCCGGTGCGCGAATATCTCAAGGTCTCGCAGCGGCTGCTCGACGAGATCATGGTCGCCAAGCTCGGAATGGTCGGGTTGCGGCCAGAGGTCGCGGACCGTTTTCCGAGCGAGCTGTCGGGCGGCATGATCAAGCGGGTCGCGCTGGCGCGGGCGCTCGCGCTCGATCCGGAACTGGTGTTCCTGGACGAGCCGACCTCCGGCCTCGATCCGATCGGCGCCGGCGATTTCGACGAGCTGGTGCGGACCTTGCAGCGCACTTTGGGCCTGACGGTTTTCATGGTAACCCACGATCTCGACAGCCTCTACACGGCTTGTGACCGCATCGCCGTTTTGGGGAACGGCAAGATCATCGCGGCAGGATCAATGGCCGATATGCTGGCCTCCGAGCACCCCTGGCTGCGGCAATATTTCCACGGCAAGCGCGCGCGCGCTGTGATGGGACAGGCAAATGCGTAGGCGCCAGCACCGGAGTTTATGATGGAGACGCGGGCGAACTACGTCCTGATCGGGTCGTTCACGCTGGCGGTGATTGCGGCCGCGGTCGGATTCGTCCTCTGGTTCCAGAGCCTGCATACCACCAAGCAGCGCGGGCCGCTGCGCGTGATCTTCGAAGGCCCTGCTGCAGGGCTGCGCAACGGCGGCAGCGTCAATTTCAACGGCATCAGGGTCGGCGAAGTCATCTCGGTGAAGCTCGACAATCCGCGCCGTGTGGTCGCGCTGGCAATGATCGAGAACAGCGCCCCGATCCGCAAGGACACGCTGGTCGGACTCGAATTCCAGGGCCTGACGGGGGTCGCCGCAATTGCCCTGAAGGGCGGCGACGAGGCCGCGCCGCCGGTGCCGCTCGACCAGGATGGCGTGCCGGTGCTGACCGCTGATCCGGCGCGGCTGCAGGACGTTACCGAGGCCATCCGCGGCACGTTGCAGAACATCAACCGTATCGTCGCCGACAACCAGGACGCGGTGCGCAATTCGCTGAAGAATCTCGAGGTCTTCACGCAGTCGCTGGCGCGCAACTCCGAGCGCATCGACAACGTCATGGCCCGGGTCGACGGCGTGATGAGCAAGGCCGATAGCCTGATGCTGGGTCTCAACTCGCTCGCCGGCGGCAAGGATGGCGGCGAACTGATGCTGACGGTGAAGTCGATCCGCGAACTGGCGGAGGATTTCGACAAGCGCTCTGGCGCGCTGATGAGCGACGGCCGCCGTACCCTGGGCGACATCAGCCGCGCGGTGAACAATTTCGATCGCAATCCGACCCGGGTGCTGTTCGGCGCCAGCTCGAGCTCCTCGAGTCCCAGCAACGCGCAGGCGTCGCAGCCGGCCTCCGCGGCTGCAGACAGGCGGCGGTGAGGGGGCGAGTAGCGAATAGGGAGTAGCGAGCAGGGGCGTCAATGAAAGTACCCGGCTCGACCCGACGTACAATTCGCGGAAGCCGAGGAGCTCTGAAAACAAAACGGAGGCCGTAGGGCCTCCGTTTTTCGCTTCGCGACGAGCTATTTCACTACTCGCCGATCACTACTCGCCGATCACTACTCGCTGATCACTACTCGCCACTCCCCACTCCCCATTCGCCCCTCTCACGCCAGCCGTCCGGCGGCGTGGGCGAGCAGGGTGTAGACGAGGCCGGTCTCCGAGGTGAGCTGGTTGCGCAGCGCCTGCGGGTTGCGGTCGTCGCGGGCCACCTCGTCGAGCAGCCGCTCGAACTCGGTGATGTAGCGATCGACAGTCTGCTTGAAGGTGCGGTCGGCGCGGTACTTGCGGGCGACCTCGTCGAACGCCTTCTGCCCGGCGGGCGTATAGAGCCGCTTGGTGAAGGCCTTGGTCTCGCCGCGCTGGTAGCGGTCCCACATCTCGCCGGCCAGACCGCGGTCCATCAGGCGCGCGATGTCGAGCGACAGCGATTCCAGGGGATTGCCGGATTGCGGCACCGGCCCGCGGTTGCGCGACGCCTCGCGTCCCGCAGCGCCGCCATTGTCGGCGCGGCTGAGCAGATCGGACAGCCAAGTGTCGCGTCCTTGATCGGCCGGTGGCCCCATCGGCGGCGCCTCCACGCGGCGGGGCTGCGGCTGCTGCATGCCGAGATCCGGCGGCGGCAGGTTGCTGGCGCTGCCGCTCGGCTCGCGCACGCGCGGCGCCTCCGTGCGTCCGCCGCCCGCGACCGCGATCGGCTCGTCCTGACGCACCTCCTGGCGCACCGTTGCCGGGGTGGCGCGGGTGGGGGCGGCCGCGACGACATCGAGCCCGCGGCCATGTTGCGCCACGATGCGGTTGAGCTCGGCCAATGCCTCGATCTGATCGACGATCACCTTGCGCATCTGCGCGGTGCTCTCGGCGGCTTCCTGCGGCATCTCCAGCACGCCGCGCCTGAGTTCGTTGCGAGTGGCCTCGAGCTCACGCTGCATCTCGCCGGCCATCTGCTTCATGCTTCCCACCAGGGCGGCGAACTTCTCGGCGGACTGCTTGAACATTTCGTCCGATTCCTGCGTGCCCTGCTGGTAGATTTCGTGCAGGGACGCAGCCGTGAGCTTGCGCTCTTCCTCGGCATTGGCGCGGATCGCCTCGAACTGACGGGTGATCGCGGTCGCGCCGGCACCGGCCGTCTCCGCCACCACGCGGGCGATGTCGCGCGCGCGCTCCTCGGCCGCCGCCAGCGACTCGTCGAGCAGGGTGGTGAAGCGCGACAGGCGCTGGTCGAGATCGGCGGTGCGCAGATCGATGGTCGTGATCAGCGATTCCATCATCGTCTTGCGTTCGCCGATCGACGAGGAGGCTTCGCGGTTGCTCTGGTCGATGACCGAGGCCGCCTCGACCAGCGCCCTGCCATGCGCATCGAACTGGCCGGACAGCGCGTTGAGGTTCTCCAGCGCATTCGCGGTCTTGGTATTGAATACGCTGAGCTGGTCTTGCAGCGCCTCGGTGGCGGCGCCGTTGCGCGTGGTGACGTCATTCATTGCGGACACGAAGTCGGCGACGCGGGTCACCAGCGCACGCTCGAGCGAGTTCAGGTTATCGTGGGCGCCGGTCAACACCTCCTGCAGCAGGATGTTTCCCTCACGCAGCCGCTCGAACAATGCGACCGTGTCGGTGCGCAGGATCTTGCTGGTCTCCTGCATCTCGGTCACCGCCGCGACAGACACCTGGCGCGACTGCTCGATCGCGGCCCGCGAGGCCGTCTCCAGCTCCTTCAACGACTTGCTGATGGCGCCGGTCGCGATCTCGCCCGCCGAGGTGATGGTGCGCGCAACGTCCGAGCCGTTGCCGAGCATCGCCTGAGAGAAGGCCTGACCGCGGCTCTCGATCGTTTTCAGCGCATCCGATGTGGCGCGGTCGATCTCGACCGAGAGCTGCTGCGTCCTGGAGCCGAGCGCCTCGACCAGCGTGCCGCGCTTGCCGTCGATGAGCTGGGCCAGCCGCTCGGCCTGCTGCGCCACGTAGGTGACGATCTCGTCGGTCTTGCCGGTCATGGCCGAGCCGAACGAGTTGCCGGCGGCAAGCACCGTGCGCTCGATTTCGGTCGAGCTCGACTTCACCCGGGTCGTGACCTCGTTCGAGGCCGCGACGAGCGCGTTGTGGGCGTTCAGCGCGCTGGTCTGGATGTTGTCGGTGGTGCTCGCGGCGACCTGGTTGATCGAGCGCTCGATCTCTGCGGTGATCGCCTTGAGCTGGCCAGCCGTATCGCTCGAGGTCGTCGTCAGCACGATCTGGGCTTCGCGCGCGCTGTTCATGATCACATCGGCAGTCTCGCCCGACGCGCTGGCTAGAATACCCTGCGCCTCGCGGGCCCGGCCGATGATCGCGGAGGTGGTCTCGCTCGACGTTACGGTCAGCACGCTCTGCGCCTCGCGCACGCTGCCGGCAATCGCCGCCGCGGTCTCGGTGGACGCCGTGGTGAGCGAGGTCTGGGCCTGGCGCGCGCTGTTGAGGATGGCTGCCGCCGCGTCGGCGCCGACGGCCGACAGCGCGCGCTCGACATCGCCCGCCAGCGACTTGACGTGGTTGGCGGTCTCGGATGATGCCGCAATCAGCGTGGTCTGCACATCGCGCGCGCTGCCGACGATGGAGGTCGCCGCATTGGCGCTGACCGCGGAGAGGGCACGCTCGACGTCCGATGCCAGCGACTTGACGTGCTCGGCCGCTTCTGCGGAAGCCGCGGTCAAGGTGCTGTGTGCGTCGCGGGCCCCGTTCACGATCGACGCCGCGGTGTTGGTGCCCGCTGCCGATAGGGTGCGCTCGATATCGGCTGCCAGCGATTTCACGTGGTTCGCCGCTTCCGCCGACGAACTGATCAGCGTGGTCTGCGCCTCGCGGGCGCCGACGGTGATCGCCTCGGCGGTCGCTGTGCTGGCCAGCGAGAGCGAGCGCTGCACGTCGGCGGCGAGTGCCTTGACCTGGGTGGCGGCTTCATTCGATGCGGCCAGCAACGCGCCCTGCGCCTCGCGAGCGCCGGCGGTGATGGTCTGCGCGGTCTCGGTGCCGGCGAGCGACAGCGACTGCTGCATGTCGGTCGCGAGCGCCTTGACGTGGTTGGTGGCTTCGGAAGAGGCGGACACGAGCGTGGTCTGCACCTCGCGCGCGCCGGCCAGGATCGCCGCCGCCGTGGCCGAGCCCGCGGCCGTCAGGGTGCGCTCGATGTCGACCGTGAGCGACTTGATCTGGTGGGCCGTGTCGCCCGATGAGGTGACCAGCGTGGCCTGGGCCTCGCGGGCGCTGGTCACGATCGAATTGGCGGCGCCCTCGCCGGCGGTGGTGAGCGCACGCTCCACCTCGGCGGAGGTCGATTTGAGCTGCGTGCTGACGTCGGTCGTGACCGCCGTGAGCTGGCTCCCGACATCGCTCGACACCGTCAGCAGGGCCTGCTGGGCTGAACGCGCGCCGGTCTGGATGGTCTCGCTGGTGTTGACCACGAGGTTGGTCAGCGCGCGCTCGGCATCCTCGACATGCGAGCGGATGCTGGCGGACAGCAGTTCCGCACGGCTCATCAGGTCTTCGCTGGCTTGGCGCCCGCTGCTTTCGATGCGGCCGGCCGCCGCTTCGACACGCGTGCCGAGCAGGTCCTCGAATTGCGAGACGCGGCGGTCGATATCGGTGGCGATCGAGCCGACCTTGGTGTCGATGCTCTGGTGAATCTCCTGGAAGCGGGCGGTCACGGCGTCCGTGAGCTGCACGCTGGAGCCGTTGATCGTCTCCGAGACGGTGGCGATGCGCTCGTCAATCGCCTCCAGCGCTTCGGCGGTGCCGTTATGGAGCGAGGAGGTGAGGACGGTGAGGCGCGAGTCGATCGATTGGATCGCCTGCGCGGCGCCGTCGGTGAGCGACGAGGTGAGGACGTTGAGGCGCGAATCGATCGACTGGATGACCTGCGCCGCGCCGTCGGTCATCGATGTCGTCAGCGCGCCGAGCCGGCCCTCGATCGTGGCTGTGACCGATTGGGCGCGCGTATCGAAGGTGTCGCCAAGCGTCTTCAGCCGGCCGTCGACGGATTCGTCGAACGACCGCATCTTGTTGTCGAGCGCCGCATCGAGATTGGTGATGCGCGCCTCGATGGTGGTCTCGAACTGGGAGAGGCGCTGATCCATCGTGGCGGTGATCGATCCGCCGTTCACGCTCAGCTTGTCGTCGAAACTGTCGACATAGCTCTTCAGGCTGTCGGCGATCTCCTGCGTGCGCTGGCCCATGCGCTCCACGACCTCGCCGCCGAACGTCTTCACGGTCCGGTCGAATTCGGTGATATGGCGGGTGATCAGCGCGCCGAGCGTCGAGGAGTCGCGGGCGAACCTCTCTACGAGCTCGGTACCCTGATTCCTCACCAGCTCGTCGAAGGCACTCATCTGCAGCGACAGCGCGTCGTGCACTGTTTCAGTCTGGCCCACCACCTTGGAGACGAGGGAGTTGACCGTGGCGTCAAGCGATTCGCTCGCCTTCTCGCCGCTGCTGAGGATGTGGCCGGACAGCTGCTGGCTGGCTTCGTTGATCTTGCTGACGAGATCGCTGCCGCGCAGATCGAGTTCCAGCAGCAGCGAGTCGCCGGAGGCCTTCAGCGAATCGTGCACCTGCTCGGTGCGCACCGAAATGCCGTCGACGATGGCAGCCGCCCGCTGCTCGAACTCGGCCGTGATGCGGTCGATGCGGTCGTTCAGCATCTCGTGGATGCGGTCGGAGAGGTCGGCGAACTCGTCGTGGACGTTGCCGGTCTTGAAGTTCAGGCTGGTGGTCAGCCGCTCGGAGGCGTCGAGCACCGCGCGCGTGGTCTCTGCGCTGGCTTCCTCGAGCCGGTCGAGCAGGTCGCCGCCGCGCTCGCCGAGCGCCAGAATCATGTTGTCGCCGGCATTGCTGAGCGCGGTCGTGATGTGAGCGCCGCGCTCCTCGAGCGCACCGGTGATGCTCTTGGCGACCTCGTCGACGCGCGAGGCGATCGCGTCCGAGATCAGCGCGATGTCGTGGCGCAGATCGATCTGCACGCCGGAAATGGCGCTGCGGACCTGCTCGGCCTGGCCGACCAGGTTGTCGCGCTGATGGGCGATGTCCTGGAGCAGGGCGCGGATGCGCACCTCGTTGTCGCTGTAGGCGCGTTCCAGCGCGGCGACCTCGTTGGCAACAAGCGTTTCGAGCTCGCCCGCGCGCGCAATCGCACGCTCGACGCCGTCGCCCATCGCCGCGACCTCGCGTCGGATCGCCTGGCCGACGGTGACCATCGAATCCGAGGCGGCGCCTTCCGGCTCGGAGAAGCGGATCGCGACCTGCGCCATGGATTGCGCGATCATCCGCAGTTCCTGGCCGCGCCAGGCCAGGCTCGCCAGCACGTAGAACAGCAGCACGGGGGCGATGAACACCGCAGCGAGGCCGGCGAGAATCAGCACGCCGCCGCTCTGGCCGATCGCGCTCTGCAGCGACGGCAGGAAGCCGATGGTGAGCAGGCCACAACCTACGATCCAGACGGCAGCAAACAGCGTGGCCAGCGTGTAGACGCTGCGCGACGGACGACCCTTCTGGATGGCCTGGAGGAGCTGGCCGATGGTCTCGCGGTCGTCATTGGCCGGCCGGCGGGCGATGAGCGGGGGCGGGTCGTTCGCATCGAACGCCGGCCGCTCGGAGGCAGGACCCGCACGCAGGTCGAAATTGTCGAAGGCCGGCGTGCCGGTCGGCATGCTCGGCGGCGCCCCGTCGCTACGCACCGGTCCCTGCGGTCCTTCCGCCCCCGACGCGTCGCTGATGTTCAAAGCCTCCTGAATGGCCGACAGCGCGACTTCAGTCGGGTCTTTGACCTTCTTGGGGGTGTTCGCCATGATGTGTCTGAGCCCTCGTCTCTAATCCGGTGAGCCGCGCACGAGTGCCCCCTCGAAGGCTCGGAACCGGATTCATCCTCCACGGGCATAAGGCCCGGCAATCGCCGGCCAGCCCGCTCCATCCGGGCGTCATCCTATTTGCTGCGCGAGGTGAAAGAAATGGTCGCGATTAAGAGATTCTTAATCATCGTTAACAGCGGCACGGGATAACGCATTACAAATCTTGCAAATTCCCGTTTTTTCCACGATTGGGGCGGTGGTAGGTCCAAAACAAGGCTACCCCACGACAAATTTTAGGTAAGGATGCATTAACTATTGCCGTGCTTGGCTCGGTGAGCGCGACTCGCGCGCACTGATTTGGACCTGTTCATGTCGCTTGACCTGCAATGGATCGACTGGATGCCTTCGCCGCCGCTGGTTCCCGACGACGGACCGATCAGCCTCCACCATCTTCGCAGCATGACGCTTGGCGATCCCGATCTCGAGCGCGAGGTGCTGTCGATGTTCGCGGCCCAGGCGGCGCGGCTGTTTGCCCGCCTCACCACGCTGCCTGAGGATGCTGCGGCGCTCGCGCACACGCTGAAGGGGTCGGCGCAGGCGATCGGCGCAGCCGACGTCGCGGACGCCGCACAGGCTCTGGAGGAGGCGATCCGCAAGGGCAATCCGACCCGCGCGCTGGCCGAGCTTGGCTGCGCCGTCGCCGAGGCGCGGGGCGCGATCGAGGACATGCTCGGACCGTCCTGAACGGCGCGTCCGCTGCACTAGCGCGGAACGGGGCGAGCCGTTATAGGACACCCCGACCCTCCTTTCGCAGTACGAGCACACATGGCCAAGATCAATTTTGTCGACCACACCGGCGAAACCCGCAGCGTGGAGATCGAGAACGGCGCGACCGTGATGGAAGCGGCGATTCGCAATGCCATTCCGGGCATCGAGGCTGAGTGTGGCGGCGCCTGCGCCTGCGCCACCTGCCATGTCTATGTCGACGAAGCCTGGCGCGAGAAGGTTGGCCCGCCCTCGCCGATGGAGGAGGACATGCTCGACTTCGGCTATGACGTACGTCCGAATTCGCGTCTGTCCTGCCAGATCAAGGTCAGCGACGAGCTGGACGGGCTCACCGTCTCTACGCCCGAGCGGCAGGCCTGATCTCGACCCGATCACTCGCACCGGCCTTCCGGCGCTCATGCGAGATCTGGCCGCGTCCCCTTGACGCCGCGCCGCAGCCAGGGCTGAAGGGCGCTGATTAGCTCTGCCGTCAGCGGCGCCGGCTTGCGCGTCTCCTCGTCAATCAGGACCATCACGGCCTGCGCCGAGGCGATGCATCGCCCTTCCGAAAACACCACCTGATCGCAGGTCACCGAGGTGCGGCCGAACCTGGCGACGCCGAGCCCGAGCTCGATCTGTCCCGGCCAGCGCAGCTCCGCGCGGAAGTGCATGTCGAGCCGCACCATGATCCAGGCGAAGCCCGGCAGCATCAGGCCGTATTGCGGATCCTTCATCAGCGTCACGCGCCCTGTCTCGAAATAGGTCGCATAAACAGCGTTATTGACGTGCTGGTTGGGATCGAGATCGCCGAAGCGCACGTTGTCCCTTAGCCGGTAGGGGAAGTCCCGAAGACGTGGCGTCGAAGTGTCGATGGCAGCTGCGTTCACCGATTGATCTCCGTCATTTCATTGTCCTTGCAGCCGTGTCATCGATACAGGCACGGTCCTCGGCCGGCATTTATGCCTTCCCCGAAGGCTTTGTGTTGGCTAGACAGATTGGGCCGCAATCTCCTGTCATCGTATCCTTTCGACGCCCGCCGGGCGCCTCCAACCGATAAAGAAGCGACATGAGCGAAGCGATCAATACCGACGTGCTGATCATCGGCGCTGGCCCCTGCGGACTGTTTGCCGTGTTCGAGCTGGGACTGCTCGACATCAAGGCGCATCTCGTCGACATTCTCGACAAGCCCGGCGGTCAGTGCGCCGAACTCTATCCGGAGAAGCCGATCTACGACATTCCCGGTGTGCCGATGGTCACCGGCCACGGCCTCACCGAAGCGCTCATGGAGCAGATCAAGCCGTTCAATCCGACCTTCCATCTCGGCGAGATGGTGGAGAAGGTGGAGAAGATCGGCAATCCCGGATTCCGCGTCAGCACCGACGCCGGCAAGGTGTTCGAATGCAAGGTGGTGGTGATCGCGGCCGGCGGCGGCTCGTTCCAGCCGAAACGTCCGCCGGTGCCTGGCATCGAAGCCTATGAAGGCAGCTCGGTATTCTATGCCGTGCGCAAGATGGAGCAGTTTCGCGATAAGAACCTCGTGATCGTCGGCGGCGGCGACTCGGCGCTCGACTGGACGCTCAATCTGCATCCGATCGCGAGGCGCGTCACGCTGGTGCATCGTCGCGACGATTTCCGCGCCGCGCCTCACAGTGTCGAGCAGATGCGCGCCTTGGTGAGTTCGGGCCAGATGGATCTGCGCATCGGCCAGATCACCGGTCTTGCGGGCAGCGACGGCCGGCTGTCGTCGGCTACCATCAAGGGCAACGACAACGCAGTCGAGACGATCGACTGTGATATGATGTTGCCGTTCTTCGGCCTCACCATGAAGCTCGGTCCGGTGGCGGAGTGGGGGATTGCGCTGGAGAACAACCTCGTTCCGGTCGAGACCTCGGCGTTCGAGACCTCCGTGCCCGGCATCTTCGCGATCGGCGACATCAATACCTATCCGGGCAAGATCAAGCTGATCCTGTGCGGCTTTCACGAAGGCGCGCTGATGGCGCAGAAGGCGCATCGCTACGTTTATCCGGAGAAGCGGCTGGTGTTCCAGTACACCACCTCGTCCTCGAGCCTGCAGAAGAAACTCGGCGTCAGCTAAGTGGATTGTGTCCGTATGTTTCAGCCGGCGGCCTCTTGAGAGGCTCGCGGCGCGGTGCACTGGAATGGTCCTCGAAATGGCCTTAGTCTGCGGCAATGCGATTGGTTGATTAGTCAAGGTGACATGATGATGCTCGATGCGTTTTCCAGGCTGCGGCCGATGCCGCGCGCGCTCAAGCTTGCCGCAGCTGCGCTCGTGCTCGCGAGCGCGCTTGCCGTGCGTCCGGCCTCGGCGGAGGAGCCCTCCGCGGCCGGCCTGTGGCAGAAGATCGAGGACGGCAGGCCCGTGCTGTACGTGCTCGTGGTCGATCATAATGGCGTTTACGAAGGCGTGATGGCGAAGCTGTTTCCGAAGCCGGGTGATCCGCCGAATCCGACCTGTGCGAAATGCACCGACGACCGCAAGAATGCGCCGTGGCTCGGCATTTCCTTCATCCGCGACATGAAACGGGACGGCCTGAAATACGAGGATGGCAACGTGCTCGATCCTCGCAACGGTAAAATCTACAGCGCCAAGATGACTGTCAGCCCGGACGGACAGGAACTGACCCTGCGCGGCTATATTGGCTTCTCGCTCCTCGGCAAGGACGAGACCTGGAACCGGCTGCCCGACAGCGCGCTCGCCCAGATCGACCCGGCTGTTGTCGCGAAATATCTGCCTGCGCAGGCTGCCGCTGCCAAAGCCGGCGCACCGACCATGGGCAAGAAGAAGTGACGGGACGCTTCCCCGTGTGATGGTCGGGGGTGACCGCACCTTATCTCGCTCGCAATTCCGAGCCGGATGCATTGTGCCCAACGGGTAGTTCCGTCGCCTCCCAGTTGTTTATTCCGAGGTCATTCATCATTGCCTCGCGCCGCGTAATATTTCGCGTCGCCGGGAACGATTGTGTCGCGAGCCTATTTCTCACGACACGATCATACCGGAGGAAATGTTATGAGGACTTTCGCAATCACCTTGGCGGCCGCTGCAAGTGCGCTGGTTGTGAGCGCTGCATCCGCTGCCCCGCTGTCTCCCGTGGTTCCTTCCGCGCCGGAGAGCAATATTCAAAACGTTCGCCTGGTCTGCAATGAATACGGGCGTTGCTGGCGCGAACGGAGCGAGCGTCGCGTCATTATCCGCGAAGGCCGCAATGCCTACGACTATGCTCCTCGCGAGCGGTATTACGAGCGCCGCGGCTATCGAGACCGTGGCGGCGTCGAGTTCGACGCGCCCGGCGTGAGCGTCGGCATCGGCGCTGATCGCTACTAAGAAGAGGTCCGATGCAGGGAGCCGCGAAAATCCGCGGCTCTTTGCAGGGCGTCCAGGCGGGAGCGCCCGGATCTTGCGTGCGTCGCGAAGGGTGGGCGGATGACACTTCGGCAATCCGCCCTTCGTGTCCGCGCCCCCGTTACTGCGACAGCTTCACGAAGTCCGGGAACTTCAGCTTGCCTTCGGCGATGGCCTTCGGCCAAACCGTGACCTGCTTGCCGTCCTGCCACTGGAAGACGAGGCCGGTGATAAAGCCGGGGCCGGACTTCACCCCGTGCGTGAACTCGTCATCCCTGCCATAGAACTGGATGCGGCCAATGGTGCCTTCGTAGTTCGTCTTCTCCATCGCCGCGACCATCTTGTCAGGATCGGTTGAGCCCGCGCGTTGGATTGCTTCCGCGATGATGTAAACGTCGTCATAGGCGGTGTAGCCGGTATAGGCTGGCGGCGTGCCGAACTTGGCCTTGAAGGCCTGCGCAAACGGCTTCGTCTTCGGTGTCACCGCGACATCGGGAGTCGCGACTGCAAGCGATGGCACGCCGTCGGCGGCGCCGTTGGTGTCATTCCAGAAGGTCGGGCTCAGTGCCTGCGCGCTGATGCCGAACATCGGGATCGGCACCTGCTGGTTCTTCCACTGCACGGTCGGCTGCACGCCGACATGGGAGATTCCGGTCACGATCGCGTTCGGCCGCTTGCTCTCGATATTGTTGAAGATCGGCGTGAAGTCGGTGGTATCGGGCGAGAAGCGGATATGCTCGACGACGCTCATCCCGGCCTTCGGCAAACAGGACTCGTAGCCGACGTCGAGCGGCTTGGTCCATGCCGCATCCTCGCTCATGATCGCGACGCTCTTGAGCTTGAGGTTGTCGACCAGGAGATCCTTGGCGGCGTCGCAGACAAGCTGGGCTTGCGCCGCCGAGGTCAAATAGCCGTGGAAAGTATATTTGTTCTTCTCATAATCATTGTGGATCGCCTTCGTGATCTCGTTCGACGCTGCGCCCGGAGTGATCAACGGCATCTTCAGCCGCGCCGCCCAGGGCTCCAGCGCCAGCACCACCTCGCTGATGTAGCTCGCGATGACAGCGGAGACCTTGTCCTCGCTCACGGCACGCTGGAAGGCGCGCACCGAATCCGCAGACGAGCTCTTGTTGTCGTAGGTGACGATCTCGATCCTGCGGCCCAGAACGCCGCCCTTGGCATTGATCTCGTCGGCGGCGATCTGCGCGCCGCCCGGCGTTGCCGCGCCCGCGATCGACTGGACCTCGGCGATCACGCCGATCTTGATCGGATCGCCCGATTGCGCGGCGGCCGGCTGGAAAAGTGAGATTGCAGCCGTCGTGGCCAAGAGGGCGAGCGGCACCGCGCTGGCATTGAACCGAAACATCCGTTTTCTCCCTGGACGATTTTTTCGTTGGCTCGCGTCCGGCGGTCGAGCGCCGGCGCGCCCAAAGTCTACGCTGCGGCAATATGGCTTGGGAAGCACATCCGGGAAAGGCGACGCGCAGCGACTGCCGCGCTGCACTCACGTCAGCCAGTTTTCAACGCTGAGGCCGCGAACGCGTTTGAACTCGCGATCGTTTGCGGTCACGATCGTAGCTCCCATTGCGCAAGCGTGTGCAGCAATCAGGAGATCGTTGCCGCCGATTGGTTTGCCCGTCGCTTCGAGTGCAGTACGTACCGCGCCGTAGTGATCATCAGCCGGTGCATCGAAGGGAAGAACGGTGATCTCGCCGAGCAGATCCGCCACCGCGAGGCGAAGACGAGGGGAGCCACTTTTGATGCAGCCATAGCGAAGTTCGGCGGCGACGATCACGCTTGTGCAGATATTCTGCTCGCCGACCCTGAGGATGTGCTCAATCACCTTTCCTTGCGGATTTCTGATCAGATCCGAGATGATGTTGGTATCGAGCATGAAGAGCGTCAAAGCTCATGCTCCGCAGGTGGGGCCGAATCCTCGATGTTCGGAAATTCGTCTTCGACCGGTGTCATGGACTTGATCAGTGCGACAAGGCCGCGTTTCCGAACGGGTTCGATAATGAGGCGATCACCATCGCGATGCATGATCGCATCGTTCCCCGGCAATTCGAATTCGACGGGGATACGGACCGCCTGATTGCGGCCGTTGCGAAACAACTTGACGGGCCGGCTTTCGGACATTTTTTCCTTGCGCTCCATGGCATATGCCTAAACATATGCCGACCAGCCGCCGTGGGCAAGCCGGAGGTTCGCCGACGAACCCTACTGCCGCTGCGCTGCCGGCGCCGACGGCAGAGGCAGCGGCTCGCCATTGATCGAGGCCTCCGGCGCATCGAGATTCAGCACCTGGGCCGCAGCCGGGAAGGCTGCGTCCGCCATTGCGGCATGGCCTTCCGCGGTCGGATGGACGGCGCCGCCATAGACGGCCGATAGCACACCCCAGGTGGCATCATGGATGTCGGACGGCTGCATCGCCGCCGGCAAGCCCTGCGGATAGGTCATGGCGGCAAAGTAACTGTCATTGGCGTCGCGGATCCAGCGCGCCCGCGGCAGATAGGCGCGATACTCGGCCGCGCTGCGGCCGCACAGCAGCGGCTGATTCCCGGCGCTGACAATGTCAGGATCGAAGCTCTCGCCCTTTGACGAGAAGCATTCGCGGTCGAACTGCGGATCGCTCGCAGAGCGCGCGCAGAAGCCGTGATTGGCAAAGACCGCCTGATGCGCGTCGACGAAGGTCATGCGATCGCTGCGCGGATCGCGGCACAGTACGCCGCTTTGGCACTGCGCGAGCGCTGACAGCGTCGGCAGGAATTCGTTCTCGACGAAAGCAGTGACATTGGCGAGGCGCTGCGGATCGGCGTTGAAGGATGGGTGGATATCGAAGCCGGCGCGGCCGCCCGGGCAGGGCGTGCCGCCGCCGGCGAGCGCCGGGTTGCCGTAGGAGGTGTAGATGACGTGGGAGAGATCGCCGACCAGCGGTTTCAGCGCCTCGCGCAGCTTGGCAAAGCCTTGCGGCAGGTCGCGCATCAGGTCGGAGCGTGCGTCCTCGACCGAGCCGATCACGCCCGAGCGCTTGAAGATCGTGCGCTCGGTCGGCGTGTCGACGATGACGTCCGCGACAAGGCCCGAGAAATTGATGTCGTTGGCGCCGATCGACAGCAGCACCAGATCGAGCTTGCGATCGGCTTGCCGACGCTTCGCCGCGGTCAGCGCCTCGCGCAGCTCGCCGAGCTGGCCGTTGACGCCGCCCGCGCAGGTGGAGACCGAGCGGCCTGGTGCGCATTCGCGAGCGCGCTGGCTGCCGAACAGGCCGTCGGCGATGGTGGCGCCGGTGCAGGCCAGCGGCAGATAGGTCACTGCGATATGCGGATAGCGGACCGCGAGCGCGAGCGCAGTGCGGGTCTGGTAGGAATACAGCGATCGGTGGCAGGCGGCGTTGAACCAGATTGCGCTCTGACGCTGCCAGTTCTGCAGCGTGTCCGGTGCCTCGCAGGCGCGCCCGCCTTTGAAGCCGGCACGGCTCGGCCGATAGTATTGCGCGCTGGCGCCGCCAAGATAGGAGCGGAAGCAGAAGCCTTCCTCGGCGAGCGCGATCGGCCGGTCCGGGTTGCCCTCGCCGGAGGCGATGCTGTCGCCGAGGCCGGCGATGAAGATATCGCGCACCTGGATTCCGGTGGACAGCCGCTGCGGCGCATCGGACCCGGAGGACACGTCGACGGTCGCCACGGTCTGGCGGTCGTAACGGACGCGCAGATTGACCGGCTCGGCGCAATCGAAGGCCTGGGATTGCGGGCCATCGCCATCGTCGAACGTCCAGGCGCAGGTGGCGCCGACCGGGACCGCGCCTGATAGCCGCACGGTGATCGGATGATCGATCGGCGTGAGGTAGCTCTCCTTGACGTTGTCGCGCGTGCAAGGCTCGTTCACGCGGCCCGCGAGATCGATGCACAGCCGGTTGACGATGTTGCGAGCCCAGCCGCGACCGTCGCTCTGCAGCTCGAGCCCCTGTTCGGAGGCGAGAATGCTGCGGTCGCGCGCGCTCTCCACATGCAGCTGGAAGTCGCGCTCTTCGCGGAACAGGCGGAAGCGGTTGCGGACCTCCCAACTGATCTGCATGGGCGGGCCGGCGCCGAACTGGGCAGCCACGGGGCGCAGTGGAAGCGCCTCAAGCGCGCACGCCATCGCGAGCGCTGCGATCGTCAATCGGATGCGAAATCGGGTCATGGCGTGACGTTTCACGTCAGAGTTGGGGCGGAAATAAGAGGATCATTGCGGCCGCGCATCGGCGCCCGATTCCTATTTTCCTGCGAGTGCCGTTTCTATCCCTGCGACTGCCGTTTCACTCGCTGCGGAACCGGAGCCGGCGCAGCGGCGGGCGCTGCAGTTTGTTGGCGAAACATCCCATTAAGCTTGCGCCGCTGCTGCCAGGGCACCACCACATTCATCCAGAGCTCGCGGCAACCCATGATCGAGATCGCGGTACCGAACGGGATGACGAAATAGAGCACGCGGAACACCAGCAACGTCGCAAGGAGCTGTTCCCGTCCGAACTGCGGAAGCGCCACCAGCATCGCCGCGTCGAACACCCCTAAGCTGCCGGGCGCGTGGCTGGCGAAGCCGAGCAGGGTTGCAAGGATGAACACGACAGCGAGCGACAGGAAGTCGATCGGCGGGTCGGCTGGCATCAACAGGTACATCGCCAGCGCGCAGAAGCCGAGATCGACCACCCCGATCAGGATCTGCACGAACGTGAGCTGCGTCGAGGGGAGCACCACCTTCCAGCCGTTCTGGCCGAGCTGACGGCGGTTCTTACCGAGCGCAAGCCAGCCGAGATAGGCCAGGATGGCGCCGACAAGACCGATGGCGATCAGCTGGTTCACCGCTGGCGGGAGCTGGTCCATGCTGGAAGCCGCCGCCGGGTGCAGGGTCATGCCGATCCCGAGCACGAAGATGTTGCCGAGCCAGAAGGTCAGGCCGGACAGGAAACAGATCTTGGCGACGTCGATCGCGCTCAGGCCGTAATCGGAATAGATCCGGAAGCGGATCGCGCCACCGGTGAAGACGGTGGCGCCGATATTGTGACCGATCGAATAGCTCGTGAAAGCGGACATCGCCGCGATCCGATAGGGAATGTGCTTCTTGCCAATCGTTCGCAATGCGAAGAAGTCATAGAAGGTCAGCGTGCAGAACGCCCCGACCACGCAGAGCGCGGCGAGCGCGATGTGCTGCGGCGGGATGTCGGTGAGCGCGGTCAGGATCACGCCGGCGTCGACGCCCCGCAGGGTGCGCACCAGTGTCGTGATCGCAAACGCGATGATGGCGAAGCTCGCCGCAACTCCCAGCCGCTTCCAGCCGATCCATTTCTTGAAACCACGCCCGAGCGCGGTCAGCAGTCGCTGCATTCATCCTCCCGGCGGGGCGGCATTAAAGGTTGGGAATCGGCGGAAACCATGACGTGAACGGCGGCGGGCGCTCCATTGAGGCGTTCCTTTAAGCCAAAAAGCGGCGCTTGTGCAGTCCTTGACAAGATCAGCTTTGACCTTAGCGGGGAACGCCTGTCATACGCCAGACACATATCCGTCCGCCTAACATAAGTCTCAATCGGCTTCGGCCAACGCCTGCGTGCAGGCTGGGGTTCCGGGGCTTGGGCGATCTCGCATGGCCGTCATTTCGGAACATCGGCCACAGCCACCGGTTAGCCCGGTGTAGCCACGCAAATATGGCACGCATGGGTCGGGGAGGGGACCCGTCCACGTTCCCAACAAGAAGGATGAGGCGATGGGACTGTTCACCAAGGACATCAAGACGATGAATGATCTTTTCGTTCATCAGCTCCAGGACATCTATTACGCCGAGAACCAGCTCGTCAAAGCACTGCCGAAGATGGCCGAGAAGGCGACTGACAAGCAGCTCAAGCAGGGCTTCTTGACCCATCTCGACGAGACCAAGACGCATGTGCAGCGGCTGGAGCAGGTCTTCAAGATGCATGGTGTCGCGCCCAAGGCGATCGACTGCCCGGCGATCGACGGGATCATCGAGGAGGCCGACGAGGTCGCCGGCGAGGTGGCCGACAAGGCGGTGCTGGACGCAGCCCTGATCAATGCCGGCCAGGCCGCGGAGCATTACGAGATCACCCGCTATGGCAGCTTGATCGCCTGGGCCAAGCAGCTTGGGCGCAACGACTGCGCCGCCTTGCTGCAGAAGACGCTGGATGAGGAGAAGGCGACCGACAAGAAGCTCACCTCGCTCGCCGAGAGCTCGGTCAATCTGCGCGCTGCGAGCTGATCACGAAAAAATCCACCTGAGGCAAAACGCCGCGCGGAAGCTCGCGCGGCGTTTCCGGCGTCCGGCCGCGTTCTCCCGGCGAACTGCACAGCCGGCGTCCAACCGCATTATTCGATCATTGTCGAATCATTATTGTCAGCGCCGGAGGTAGAAGGGCGTCATCCGTTCCTCCCACAGGAGTTCCGGTATGAACCATATCTTCATCACAAGACCGGCCTGTCATCAGGCGGACGACCATACGCCGCAAGCCCGCACATCCCTTGCGGACGCGCTCACGCTCGCGGCCATGAGCCTTGGCTATGGGGTGGTGCAGCTCGACGTCACCATCGTCAACACCGCGCTCGCGAGCATCCGCGCCTCGCTCGGCGGCGGCGTCTCCGAGCTGCAATGGGTCGTCAACGCTTACACCATTGCCTTTGCCGCCTTCATCCTCACGGCGGGCGCGCTTGGCGACCGCATCGGTGCGCGCCGCGTGTTCATGGGCGGCTTCGCGCTGTTCACCGCGGCCTCGGTGGGTTGCGCAGCAGCGCCAAATGCGTCGAGCCTGATTGCGCTGCGCGCGATCCAGGGACTCGCCGCGGCGATCCTGGTGCCGAATTCGCTGGCGCTCTTGAACCATGCCTATCCGGAGGCGAAGGCCCGCGGGCGCGCGGTGGCGATCTGGGCGGCTGGTGCCAGCCTGGCCTTGACCGCAGGTCCCTTCGTCGGTGGCGTGCTGATCGCGCTCACCGGCTGGCGCGCGATCTTCCTGGTCAATTTGCCGATCGGGCTGGCCGGATTATGGCTGGCACGGACCTACGCGCAGGAGACGCCGGCGCATGCGAGCCATGAGCTCGATCTGCCAGGCCAGTGTGCTGCGATCGTCGCACTTGGCGCGCTTGCGGCCAGCCTGATCGAGGGCGGCGCGCGGGGCTGGGCCGATCCGTTCGTGCTGACCGGCTTCGTGCTCGCCATTGCCGCCGGCGTCCTGTTCGTGTTGCAGGAGGCAAAGGCGAGGCAGCCGATGCTGCCGCTGTCGCTATTCGACGATCGGCTGTTTTCTGTGTGCGCGCTGGTCGGCCTGTTGGTGAACGTCGCGGTCTATGGCCTGATCTTCGTCTTCAGCCTGTACTTCCAGGAGATCAACCATCTCTCGGCCTTCGCGACCGGTCTTGCCTTCGTGCCGATGCTGGCCGTGGTGTTTCCGGTCAACCTGATCGCGCCGCGCGTCGCAGAACGAATTGGCGCGCGCGCCACCATCGCAGCCGGCGCGGTGCTGGCGGCGCTGGGCTGCCTGGCGCTGCTCACCATCGCGCCGGGCACGTCCTACTGGGCGATCGGCGGACAGTTGATTGCGATCTCCAGCGGGCTTGGCTTGTTGGTGCCGCCGCTGACATCGACCTTGCTCGGTAGTGTCGATGCCTCGCGCTCCGGCATCGCCGCCGGCGTGCTCAACGCGACTCGGCAGACCGGCAGCGTGCTTGGCGTTGCGCTGTTCGGCTCGCTAATCGCGCGGTCCGGTGCGTTCATCCCCGGACTGCGGCTGTCGCTGGTGATTTCGGCATTGGTGATGCTTGCCGCAGCCGTCGCAATCGGAGTGCGCGTGCGGGAGCCGGCGAAACGGTGAGAAGCGGGCTCAGGTCTTGCGCAGCGCGAAATTGGCGCCGCAGAACGCCATCAGCGCACCAAGGCAGAGCGCCGCTGTGCCGGCGAGTGCACCGGACACCGACGGCACCGGGCTTGGCCCGGAGATCGCCTGCCCGGTGCCGGCCAGCAACAGCACGCCCATAACGATCAGGAATTGCTGCATCCGCTTCGGGATCTGGCCCGACACCGCGCTGTGCATGATGTTCGCGATGAAATAGCCGCCGGAGAAGCCGACGGTCGCGATCAGCCACCAGGCCAGCGCGGAGCCGGCCGGCATGAAGGCGCCGGCATCGTTGCGCCAGAGCCCGCTGAGGTCGAGCCCGATACGCGCGCCCAGCATGTGCATGGCGAGCGCCAGCAGTACACCGGCAGCAACGGCGCCGGCCAGAATCAATCGGCGCGGAAAATAGGTCGTTTCGCTCATGGCTCGTTTATAGGATAAGCCGCGGAGCGCGCAAAGCAGGGGATCGGGAGAAAGCACATTCAGATAAAGCACATTCAGATTCAGGCGAGCACGGCTGACGTGACCAGCTACGCCTACAAGGCGTCGCTGATCGGGGCTGCGCACCGGTTCGAGTTGACCGATGCAGGGCTCGTCTGGCACATCGCCGGCCGCTCCGGCACCTGGCCCTATGCCGATATCGCTTCGATCAAGCTGTCCTACCGGCCGGTGTCGATGCAGGCCAAACGCTTTCGCGCCGACCTGCGCAACGCAAGTGGCAACCGTCTCAGCCTGCTCTCGACCTCATGGCAGACCGCCGCGCTGATGACAGCGCAGAGCGAAGCCTATCGGGACTTCATCAAAGAATTGCATGCGCGGATGCGTGATGTCGGCAGCAACGCCGTGCTGACCGGCGGCCTCGGACGCAAGACCTATGGTGCGGCCCTCGCGCTGACCGTGCTGTTTGCTGTCGCGATGGCAGGGCTGCTGGTGCGCGCGCTCGCGACGCGCGAATGGGCCGGCGCCGCGTTCCTGGTCGGCTTCGCCGCGCTGTTTGCCTGGCAGGTCGGCGGCTTCATTGTTCGCAACCGGCCGCGTGCCTACACATTCGCCGACATTCCGCGTGCTCTGCTGCCCTAGCGTCTGCAATGCGGCGTCATCAAATGTGACTTCGCAAGATCTCGCGAGTCGTGACACGCTGCGGCTTGAATGAGAGAGCAGGGTGGCGATGCAGGATCGCTCGCGACGGATACCTGATGCGGCCGAGATCGCCGCGATCAATGCCACGCATCTGATCCAAACGCCGCTACGGCCCGCGGACCTGCTGTTCGTGTTCGGCACGCGTGTCGATGAGGCGCTGCGCGCGGCGACCGCGTGCCGGCTCTGGCGGGACGGCTACTTCAAGCATGCGATCGTCAGCGGCGGCATTACGCCGGGCGGAGACGAATCCGAATGCGTGGTCATCAAGCGCGCTATGGCGGCCGGTGGCATTCCCGCCGACATCATCCTGGAGGAGCACCGCGCCACCAACACCGGCGAGAACGTGATCTTCTCGCTGCCCGTGATCGAGGCCGCGCTCGGGCTCGTCAACATCAAAAGCGTGATCTGCCTCGGCAACACCTGGACCGCGCGACGCTATCCGATGACCTTGCAGCGGCACTGGCCTGATGTCGAGAAGATGCTGCTGACCGTGGACAGCTTTGCGACACCCCGCGCGCGCTGGCACACCGATTCCGAGTTCTGCCGGCTCGTACTCAGGGAATGGGACAAGATCGAGCCCTACAGCGAGAAAGGCTTCATCGCCGAGTGGCCGTGACCGCGCGCCTATTCGGTCGTGTCGAAGTCCTCTTCGCGCGCTTTCAGAATGCCTGCGAGCGTCTGCAATCCTGTCTCGAGCTGCGCCAGCGTCGGTGCGCCCAACGCCAGCCGTACTGCGTTCGGCGCGTGACCTGGCGCCACCGCGAATGTCGTCGATGGCGTCAATGCGATGTCGCGCCGCGCGGCCGCACCGACCAGCGCCTGCGAGCGCCAGTGCGGGGGCAGGTTGAGCCAGAGATGATAGGCCCTGCTGTTCGCCTGCAGCGTGAAGCCTGAGAGCAACTGGCTCGCGAGCTGCTGGCGTCGCACGGCATCGTCACGCTTGAGTCGCGTCAGCTCGGCCGCCGTGCCATCGTCGATCAGCCGCTGTCCGGCGGCGAGCATATAGCCGGAGGCGGTCCAGCCGCCGGAGCGCACGGCGGCCATCAGGCTCTCGCGCAAGGATGGTGGTGCCGCGATGAAGCCGAGCGCGACGCCCGGCGCGATCTTCTTGGACAGGCTGTCGAGTACGATGCAGGCATCAGGCGCCTCGGCGGCGAGGGGCGGGATGTCGTCGAGAAAGGCGTAGACCGCGTCCTCGATCACCGTGAGGCCGAGCTTGTCGACGATGCGTAGGAGCTCAGTGCGCCGCTGCGGCGGCATGGTCATGCCGAGCGGATTCTGCATGACGGGCTGAACGTAGAGCGCCGACAGCTTGGCCTCGCGATGCGCTTTCTGCACCGCGTCCGGCCGCACACCGTCCTCGTCCATCGCCAGCGGCACCAGGGTGATGCCGAGCCGCGCCGCGATGCCTTTGACGAACGGATAGGTCAGCGCCTCGACGCCGCAGCGTCCGCCTGCCGGCACCAAGGCCGCCAATGCGGCAGCGATGGATTGCCGGCCATTGCCGGTGAAGACGAGACGATCCGGCGCCGGCGTCCAGCCGCCGCGCGAGAGGAAAGAGCTCGCGCTGTGGCGGGCTGCCTGTGTGCCGATGCTCGAGGCCGGGCGCAGGATGACGTCGAGGATCTCCGCGCGCTGCAACGCCTGCAAGCTCCTTGCGATCACGGCCGACTGGCCGGGCAGCAACGGATAGTTGAATTCGAGATCGATCCGCGCGCCCTGCGGCTCGTTGGGCAGCGCGGTGGTGGCGCGACCGTCTCCTGCAACGAAGGTGCCGCGTCCGACCTCGCCTACGACCAGCCCCCGCCGCAGCAGCTCGGTATAGACGCGGCTGGCGGTCGACACCGCGATGCCGCGCTCATATGCGAAGCTGCGCTGCGGCGGCAGCCGGTCGCCGGGCTTCAGACGGCCCCTCGCAATTTCGTCCGCGAGGGTGTCTGCAAGCTTCAGGTAGTCGTGCGCGGACATGATTGCACCGAGGACAATGTTTCACTTGAACCGAGACATTTACGGGTTCAATGAGGCCGCATCAAGCTGCTTTTGCCCCGAGCCTTTTTGGGTTCGAGCCGCATGCAGGTGGTAACCGGCCATTTGCGCCGCGGTTTCAGTCGGCCAGGAGCCCGAGATGACGATGTCGATCTTGACCAACCGCTCGCCCACGACAGTCCCGCCAAGTCCATGGACCGGATTGGTCCGCTGGGGCACGGCTTGGCCGCTCGCATTGATGAGCTATTGGCATCGGCGTGCCACTATCAAGACGCTGCGGGAGCTCGATGACCACACCTTGCGCGACATCGGATTGACGCGCGCCGATCTCGATGACGCACTGCAGGACAGGTCCAGCCTCGATCTGTAGCTGCAGGTGTGAGAACGGCTCGCGTGTCATTTACGGCTATCGTCATTGCGAGGGGCGAAGCGGCCGAAGCAATCCAGACTTCCTGATTGACTCTGGATTGCTTCGCTTCGCTCGCAATGACGAGAAAGACTAAAATGCGCCGCCAGTGCCTGACCAACAGTTCGTAGGATGGGTTGAGCGGGAAGCGACACCCATCACTCTCGGCTAACCGAACCGCGATGGGTTTCGCAGACAGATTGGAAGCGCCGACCTGTTTGCTCTGACCATCCTACGAAGATCGCCTTCGTGGAATCGATCGGCTAGTGCCTGACCACCAGCACCGAGCATTTGGCGTAGCGCACGACATGGCCGGCGTTCGAGCCCAGAAAGTAGGTGCGCATCGCCGGGCGGTGCGAGGTCATCACGATCAGGTCGGCCTTGACCGCGCTGGCCTCTTCCAGGATCTCGTGATAGATGCCGCCTTGGCGCACCACATAGCTGATGCGGTTCGGCGGGATGCCGGATTCGCGGGCCACGATCGATAGCGCTTCCTCAGCGGTCTCGCGCTGCTGTGCGTCGAAATCGGCCGGCACATATTCGGCCAGCATCACCGGCGTCATCGGCATCACGTTGAGCAGGCGGACGCTGCCTTCCCAGGTCTGCGCCAACGTGGCTGCAGTCGCGATCGCGGGCTTGGCAAGGTCTGTGTCGGCCAGATCGATCGGAACGAGTATCGACTTGAACATGTCGCCCTCCTGCATCCCTCGCGCATTACGCGCCGGGGCAAGAGAGCTGTCAATCGCCGGCGCCGTGCTTCAGAAGCTTGGGCGTAACGAAGGTCACCAGCCGGCCGCGGCCAAATGACACGTCGTCCCATGCGTCGATCTCGAAATCCAGGATGGCCAGTCCGGAGGTCGGCAGGTTGCGCGCCAGCTCCCGGCGTGCCGCGGCATCGCCGCTGCCGGTCAAGGCGAGCGCGAGTTCGTGCAGGCCGGGATTGTGGCCGACCAGCATCAGCCGCCGCGGATCTAGGCCCGCGGCGATGCGGATGCTGTGCAGCAACTGCATCACCTCCGCGCCATAGATGTCAGGCACCCATTCGACCTGCGGCTTCGGTACCCGTGCCTGCATCATTGTCCAGGCGAGCTCCCAGGTCTGCCGGGCGCGGACCGCAGGCGAGACCAGAACGAGATCGGGAAAGGGCGGATGGCGCGCAATGTAGTCGCCGATTTCGGCGGCATCGGCGTGACCGCGCTGGTCGAGTCGGCGGTCCCGATCGCGGCCGGATGGCGCGTCGCTTTCGGTCTTGGCGTGACGCAGCAACATCAGACGGCGCATCGGCAAAATCTCGACTCGGTTTCGGCACGATTAAGGTACAGCTCGTCATTCAGGACAAGGTGACAAGCCCCTCGCGGGCCGGTTAAGAAACGCCATGAACGACACTTCCACAAGCGCGAACGACGATGGCGGCTCTGCAGCCGGCAATGAACGAACCCGGCTCTCTTTCGATCTCGATGTCGACATTTGCGTGGTCGGCGCCGGACTGGCCGGGCTCACGGTGGCGCTTTGTGCTGCGCGGCAAGGCGCCAGCGTCGCGGTGCTTGAAGGCCGGAATGTCGGTTGGAACGCATCCGGCAGCTTGGTCGGTACGCTCATGCCGGGCTTTGCGCTGCCGCTGCCCGATTTGATCGCGCGTGTCGGGCTGGCAAATGCCAGGGAGCTCTGGGCACTGTCCTGGGCTGGCGCCGAATTCGTCAGGGCCAATGCCACCGAATCAATGATGCCCAGCCTCGGCCTCAGTGAAGGTGTGCTCGAGGTCTCCAACACAGATGCCGGCGACGCGCTGGTCGGCCGCCTGCAAATGCTGGCTGAGGATTTCGACACCATAGTCGAAGGCTGGCCGGTCGAGCGCGTGCGCGATGTGCTCAGGACTGACCGGTATTTCCACGGAATCCATTATCCGCAGGCGTTCCAGCTCGACGGCCGACGTTATGTCCACGCGCTGGCGCGGCTGGCGCGGCGAGCCGGCGCGCGGATCTTCGAGGACACGCCGGTGGTCAGCATCGACTTCTCCGGCATCCGCAAGCGCATCGTCACGCCCTCGGCGAAGCTGCGCGCGGCGCATATCGTGCTGGCCGGCAATATCCATCTGGGGGCGCCCTTAAGGCGGCTGTCGGATACGCTGCTGCCAGTCTGGCGTTATGGCGGGATTACCGCGCCACTCGGCGCGGGGCTTTCCGAGGCGATCGGCTTTGCCGGCTCGGTGTTCGACAGCGACGGGATCGATCATTTCCGGATCATCGACGGCGACCGGCTGATGTGGTCGAGCCCGGAGACCACCTGGGCGATGCGGCCGCAGCGCTTTGCGGGCGCCATCGCGCGCCGCATCCGCACCGTGTTCCCGCAGCTTGGCCCTGTCGACATCACCGAGACCTTCGGCGGGGCGACCGGCCAAACCGTGCATGGCATGCCGCAGGTCGGCCAGCTCCGCAAAGGGCTCTGGGTGGCGAGCGGCTTCGGCCGCCAGGGTCTCAATACCTCGGCCATGGCCGGACAATTGATCGCAAGCGGCATCCTGGCCGGTGACGATCGCTGGCGGCTGTTCTCACCATTCGAGCTGGTGTGGGCGGGCGGCGTGGCCGGGCGGGTCGCAGGCCATGTGGTCGGGCTATGGACCCGCGGCAGCTCCGCAGTCGCGGGCACGCTGGCGCGCCATCGCGAACGGGTGCGCACCCAAGAGAGGGCCCGCGAAGCGCGGCTCGCCGAGGCCAACTGCGTTGCCGCTCAGCCGCGGCCGGCGCCGCCTCATCATGCGCCCAATCGGGCGCGTCCCTTGCGGCCGCAGCCGCCCGACATGGCGGATCACGGCCAAAGGGAGAGTCAAGGGGAGGGGGTCGAGCCCTGAAATGGCGCGACAGTCGCAATAAAGTGAGGTGCGCTGTCCCGCCCTGACGTAACTTCCGACGGTCAGATCCGTATGTCCAGGCGAAACGCCGCTTCCACGGAGACCGCCATGATCGATCGTCGCCTCCTGCTCACCTCTGCCGCCGGATTGTTCGGCTTGCTCGCGCTGCGCTGGTTCGGCGGGGCCGGGCCGGCACGTGCCGCCGAGAAGTTCGAGATCGAGAAAACGGACGCCGAATGGCGTGCGCAGCTGACGCCGGAGCAATATCAGGTCCTGCGCCAGGAGGGCACCGAACGGCCCTGGACCAGCCCGCTGCTCAAGGAGCACCGCAAGGGCACCTTCGCTTGCGCCGGCTGCGACCTGCCGCTGTTCGCTTCCGAGACCAAGTTCGAGAGCGGCACCGGCTGGCCCAGCTTCTACAAGCCGCTCGACAATGCCGTCGCCACCCGCAGCGATCGCACCTTCGGTATGGTGCGCACCGAGGTGCACTGCCGCCGCTGCGGCGGCCATCTCGGTCATGTCTTCGACGACGGCCCGAAGCCCACCGGCCTGCGCTATTGCATGGATGGTGTCGCGCTGGTCTTCCATCCGGCGGCGCCCAAAGAAAGCTAGAAAGCGTTTTCAAGCGAAGCGGGTACCGGTTCGCGTTAAGAAGACGCCTCAAATGAAAACTGAGGCCTCAGTTCGCTTGCAATCGGACGAGACCTCAAAAACTCCGACCGATTTGGCCGGCTCGTCCGTTCAAGATCTGCGAACGGATCGTGACGAGCCGGCGCCCCGTTCGAAGCACCGGGGCGGCGGGCGATGTTCTACGCCCGGCAAGAGTTGCCGGCTCGGCAATAGTTCACCAGTTTTTGTATCCTGATTTCCGGCACGCTTTTTACTAAGCGTCTGATTTGACGCGCGTTTCGTTGTTGGCACAACGATTGCGACAGTCTCTGCGAATTGCGGTTGCCCGTGGTCCTCAAACCCTGAACCGCCGGATCGAACGTGGAGACATTGGTATGGGTATCTTCGACGCGCTGAACACCTCGGTGGGCGGCTTGCAGGCGCAGTCCTTCGCTCTGCAGAACATCTCTGGCAACATCGCCAACGCTTCGACCACCGGCTACAAGGGGATCGGTACCTCCTTCGAAGATCTCATCCCGGATGCCACCACGCCGAGCAAGCAGAACGCCGGCGGCGTCACCGCGTTCGCGCAGGCGACCATTACAACCCAGGGCACCGTCACCTCGACGACGGTCGCCACCAACATGGCGATCAACGGCGACGGCTTCTTCTCGGTGCAGAAGGCGACCTCGGTCACGGACAACGTGCCGGTATTCTCCGGCGTGACCGACTACACCCGCCGCGGCGATTTCCAGGTCAATGCCAACGGCAATCTGGTGAACGGCGCCGGCTACTACCTGATGGGCATCACGGTGGACCCGAAAACCGGCAACCCGACCGGCAACGTGCCGCAGGTGCTGCAATTCCAGAACAATTTCATTCCGGCCCAGGCGACCTCGGCGATCCAATACGCCGCGAACCTGCCGACCCAGCCCAAGACTCCGGCGAGCTCGAGCGCGGCCACCGGCACCATCACCGCAGCCGGCGGCCTCAATCCGGCCGACTTCGCTTCCAACCCGCTTCCGGTCGGCACGCCGGCCGCGCCTTACACCGACAACACCATCACCGGCTCGGCCGCGCTGAACCAGGCCTCGACTCCGGCGCCGATCACATCGGCGACTAAGTTGTCCGGCACTGCGCCCAGCGACTCGCTGCCGACCGGCTTTGTCTCCGGCGACGTCATCGTGGTGAACGGCACCAGTCTCAACTTCATCGCCGGCACCACCTCGAGCGGCACCAATATCGCGATCGGCGACAATGTCGGCGCCCTGCTCTCGGCCATCCAGACCATCACGGGCGTTGCCCCCACCATCAATGCCTCGACCGGCGCAATCACGCTGCACACCGGCACGGCTTCGAACCTTAACATCACCAGTACTGCCCCGGCCTTCTCGTCGCTCGGCTTCTCGTCTCCGGTCACGGCGGCGCGAGGCGGCGGCGGCACGGCCGGCACCGGCTTCGTGATCGCCAACGACATCACCGCCTTCACCAACGAATCCATCAGCGGCGGCGCGGTCACGTGCTACAATCAGGCCGGCACGCCGGTGAACCTGCAGCTGCGCTGGGCCAAGACCGACAGCGCATCGCTCGGCACCGGCCATCAAGATACCTGGAACCTGTTCTACCAGACCTCGACCACGGCGACCGGCACCGGCGTCGCCTGGGTCAATTCGGGCACCAAATTCACCTTCTCGTCCAACGGCGCGCTGTCCTCGCCGACGGGCTCGGCCATCACCATTCCTGGCGTCGTCGTTGACGGCCAGACGCTCGGGTCAATCTCTGTCAACATTTCCTCCGGCGCATTGACGCAGTACGCCAGCTCTGCCGGTGCGGCTACGATCAACACCATCTCGCAGAACGGCTTCGCTGCCGGCCAGCTGCAGTCGGTCTCGATTGCCAATTCCGGGCTCGTGATCGGCACCTTCTCCAACGGCCAGAACATCGACCTCGCTCAGGTGACGCTATCGCACTTCAACGGCACCAACTATCTGAAGGCGCTCGACGGCGGCGCCTATGAGGTCACCGATCTCTCCGGACCGGCGATCATCGGCGCCTCCGGCAAGATCTCCGGCTCGTCGCTGGAAGGATCGAACACCGACATCGCCGACGAGTTCACCAAGCTGATCGTCACCCAGCAGGCCTATTCGGCGAACACCAAGGTGATCACCACGGCCAACAATATGGTTCAGGACCTCCTGAACGTGCTGCGCTGATTGCATCTCGCGCTTCCTGACTGATGTGAGACGGATACCATCATGGGTCTGAGTTCGGCACTTGCCACCGCAATGTCGGGTCTGCGCTCGACGCAGGCGGCGCTTTCGATCATCACCTCGAACGTCGCCAATGCGCAGACACCGGGCTATGTCGCGCAGAACCCGAATCAGATCGAGGTCGCGAGCGGCAGCTACGGCTCGACGGTCGCGACCAACGGCGTCAACCGCCAGCTGGACCTGTTCGTGCAGAGCCAGCTGCGCACCGAGATGGCGGGCGGCGGCTATGCCGACCAGATGGCCAACATTCTGGGCCAGCTGCAAAGCGTCTACGGCACGCCCGGCGGCGACGGCACGCTGGAGGGCGCACTGAACAACTTCACCACCGCGTTGCAGTCGCTGTCGAACAATCCCAGCAACAGCTCCGCGCAGTCGGTGGCGCTGTCGGCGGCGCAAAGCCTGGCCCGACAGCTCAACACGACGACCCAGGGCATCCAGACACTGCGCACCAACGTCTCGCAGGACCTCGGCACGTCGGCGACCGCCGCTAACGGGCTGATGAGCCAGATTGCAGAGATCAACACCCAGCTTCAGGGCCTCAGCTCGAACGATCCATTGGCGGCGACGCTGATGGACCAGCGCGACAATGCGATCAATCAGCTCGCCAAATATACCGACATCCGCACGGTCACAGACAATTCGAACCAGGTCAGCGTGTTCACGACCTCGGGCATCCAACTCGTCGGTGCGGGCCTCGCGTCCGAATTCCAGTACACTTCGGCGGGTTCGCTGAACGCCACCTCGCTCTACAGCACCAATCCTACTCAGAACGGTGTCGGCTCGCTCAACATCAAGCTGCCGAACGGCGCGCTGCTCGATGTCGTGTCCAGCAATATCGTGAGCTCGGGTCAGATCGCGGCCGACATCAAGCTGCGCGACCAGACCCTGGTGCAGGCGCAGACCCAGATCGATCAGCTCGCTGCCACCATGTCGTCGGCGCTGTCCGACAAGACCACTGCGGGCACCGCGGTCGCCGGTCCGCCAGCAGGCTTCGACGTCAACACTTCGGGCCTGCTGGATGGCAATTCCATCAACCTGACATACACGGATTCGAGCAACGTTCAGCGCCAGATCAAGATCGTCAATGTCAGCGATCCCGCGGCGCTGCCGCTGCAGAACGCGGTGGGTGCCAACCCGACCCTGGTCGGTGCGAACTTCTCGCTCGGCATGGCTTCCGTGGTGTCGCAGCTGAACGTGGCGCTTGGAAGCGCACATCTACAGTTCACCAATCCCTCCGGCTCGACCTTGCGCATCACCGATGACGGCACTAGCGCGGCGACGGTGAACGCGGCCTCGGCCACGACCACGGTGCAGACGCTGGCGAGCGGCAACGCGCAATTGCCGCTGTTCACCGACGGTACCACGGCCTACACCGGCTACATCAGGGCCAGCGGGTCGGAGATGACCGGGCTCGCCGGGCGCATCTCGGTCAATCCGGCGCTGCTGGCCGACCCGGCCAAGCTCTCGACCTATTCGACTTCGCCGGCGACCGCGGCCGGAGACGCCACACGGCCGAGCTTCCTGTTCGCGCAGCTCACCCAGGCGACCTTCAACGTCTCGCCGGCCACCGGGCTCGGCTCGGCGGCGCAGCCCTTCAAGGCCACGGTGTCGAACTATCTGCAGCAGTTCATCAGCCAGCAGGGCAATGCCTCCACGCTCGCCACCCAATTGCAGCAGGGGCAGAGCGTCGTGGTGTCGACGCTGCAGCAGAAATTCAACTCGACCTCCGCGGTCAACATGGACAGCGAGATGTCGAACCTGATCCAGGTCCAGAACACCTATGCAGCCAACGCTCATATCATGTCGGTGGTCCAAAGCATGATGCAGAGCCTGCTCCAGGCCAACACGTAAGGCGCGTCACATGTCGATCAGCAGCATCAATTACGGCTCGTCTCTGCTCGGCCTGTCCGTGCGGAACATCACCAACCAGCTCGCCGATCTCTCGACGCAGCTCTCCAGCGGCGTCAAGTCGAGCACCTATGCAGGCATGGGGGTGGACGAGGGCTTCGCGGTGGCGGCGCGCGCGCAGCTGTCGAACATCGCGGCCTTCACCACCACGATGACCCACGTCAACACCATCATCGGGGCGGCGAACACCGCGCTGCAGTCGCTCCAGTCGATCCATGACACGGTGCAGAGCGGAGCCTCGGCGACGCCGCAGAACGTGACCAGTGCGGGGCAGAGCGTCGGACAGCAGAATGCGCTGTCGAACCTGTCGGCGATCGTCGGCATCCTGAACACCCAGGTCGGCGACCGCTACATCTTCTCGGGCTCGGCGACCAACCAGCCGGCAATGGCCTCCGCCGACGATATCCTGAACGGCACTTCGACCCAGGCCGGGCTGAAGCAGGTGATATCGGAGCGGCAGCAGGCCGATCTCGGTGGCACCGGAATGGGACGGCTCGTGCTGTCCTCGTCGGCCACGATACCGCTGACGCTCTCCGAGGACTCCGCCAACTCTCCGTTCGGTTTCAAGCTGGACAGCGTGAGCTCCTCACTGACCAATGCCACCGTCACTCAACCGCAGGGTACGCCGACGGCGGTCTCGGTGGATTTCACCGCAGGAGATCCCAATCCGGGAGACAAGATCACCTTCAAGTTCGACCTGCCAGACGGCACGACGGAAGCCATCCAGCTCACCGCCTCGAACACGACGCCATTGGCCGCCAACAGCTTCGCCATCGGTGGCTCGCCGGCGGCGACGACGGCGAACCTGCAATCGGCGCTGAGCAGCGCGATCACCACGCTGGCCAGCACCTCGCTGAAGGCGGCCTCCGCCATCGCGGCCGGCAACGACTTCTTCAATGCCGCGAGCGTTGCTACCGGAAGCGCGGTCAGCAACAACAATTCCGCCACGTCGGCGCGGATCACCGGCGCCACGTTGCTGTCGGGGACGGCCAGCGCCACCTCCGATTCGCTCGGCACCGGTTTCGCCGTCGGCAACACCATCACGGTGAATGGACAGACGATCACCTTCGTCGCCTCGGGGGCGACCGACAACACCCACGTCAACGTCACCGACAGCGTGCAGACGCTGTTGTCGAAGATCGACGCGCTCAGTGGCACCTCGACCCCATCCACGGTCATTGCCGGGCGTGTCTCGCTGCATACCGACGATCCGGCAAGCTTCTCGGTGTCGAGCAACAATGCGGCCGCCTTCGCCGCGCTCGGCTTCTCGGGCACGGTGACCGCACCGACCCCGCCGCTGCGCGTGTCAGGCTCGCCGCTTGGTTCGGCCACCAGCCTCACGAATGGCTCAGCCAACACGGTCGCCTGGTACACGGGGAACAGCGGTCCCGGCAGTGCGCGCTCCACCGCTTCGGTCCAGATCGATTCCGCCCAGAGCGTGCAATTCGGGGCTCAGGCCAACGAGACGGCGATCCGCACATTGGTGCAGCAGACGGCGGTCTATGCGGCGGTATCGGCCTTGCCGAGCGCCTCCGACCCGACCGGGCAGATCGCGGCACAACAGATCGGAGCGCTCAGCCAGCGCGTTGCCGCCAATCTGACGCCGCAGCTCGGCCGACAGACGATCTCGGACATCCAGACCGACTTCGCCAATGCCCAGACCGCGATGAAGGACGCTGGCGCTCGGCAGACGCAGGCGAAGGCGGCGCTGCAGAGCCTGGTCGACCACACGGAGGGCATTTCCCAGGACCAGGTCGCGTCCGAGATCCTGCAGCTCCAGAACAACCTGCAGGCCTCCTACCAGACCACCTCGATGCTGTCACAGCTCTCGCTGGTGAAGTTCCTGTAGGCTCGCGGCGGGCAGCGGTTAGGTTTTCGTTAACCACGTCTGGTTAACGTTTGTTCAGACGTGAGGCAGGGTCTGCCTTATTGGGAATGCGATCATGACCGAGCGAATTCACCTGGTGATTGGCACGCCCTGTTTCGGCGGGCAGGTTTCGAGCATCTATGCGAGCTCGATCTTCGCCCTACAACGCGAGCTGCGCGCGACGTCCAACGTCAATCTGACCGTTCACATGCGTGACGGCGATGCCCTGATCACGCGGGCCCGGGCCAATCTCGTCGCGCTGTTTCTCAGTGATCCGACTGCCACGCATTTCCTGTTCGTGGACGCCGACATCGGCTTCACGCCGGGCCAGGTGTTTCGTCTGATCGAATCCGGTGGTGACGTGGTCGCGGGCGTCTATCCGGTCAAGCGGGTCAATTGGGACAAAGCGAGGCGGGCGATCAATGCCGGCCGGACGAATGTCGCGGCCGCATCGCTGGATTATGTGCTCGAGATCGAAGACCCCGATCACGTTACGGTGGTCAATGGCTTTGCGCGGGTGCGCTATGCCGGCACCGGCTTTTTGATGATCCGGCGCCGCGTGTTGGAGCGGATGTGCGCGCATCCCGCCTATGCGCCGCTGCGGTTCATGCGTGAGCATTCGCACGATGCACTGGCTGGCAATCCGCATCGCTTCGCGCTGTTCGAGTGCATGATCGACCCGGCGACCGGCACCTACCTTAGCGAGGACTTCGCCTTCTGCAAGCGCTGGACCGATATCGGCGGCGAGATCTGGGCCGATCTCGACAGCCGCCTGGACCATGTCGGTCCGTCGGTGTTCCGCGGCGATGTGGCGTCGCAATTCGCTGCCGCGCCGGCTGCGGCCGACGCTGCCTGAAGATTCTTCGATGATCCCGGTGGTGGCCCGGTCGGAAGCTTCCGCGTCGCTCAGTGTCCATACGCCGGCGGCTGGGCTCCGCGAGTTGTTCATGCCGCTGGATGAGTTGCTCGTCCGTGGCGGTGATCCGCGGCTGGCGCTCGATCCTGTCAGCGGCTGCAATCTCTATGGCTGCAGCCCATCGCCGGCCCCGCAGCTTCTCTGTTTCGCTTCAAGCACCGCATCGCCGATTTCCGAACGCGCCTATGCGCGCGCCGAGCGGGCGCGCGAGCAGTTGATGCATGCCGCGATCGGGCTAGGCCTCGATGAGGCGCTCGACCGCCGCACCGAGGAGATGCGGCACGAGCTCAGGGCGCATCTGCAGCTGGCTGCCGACGTCGAGATCGTGTTCTCGCCATCGGGCACGGACTCGCAGCTTCACGCGCTGGCGCTGACCCGCGCGCTGCTGGGCGAGCGGCTGACGACCATCGTGGTGGCCGCCGACCAGACCGGCAGCGGCACGCCGGCAACGGCGCGCGGCCGTCATTTCAACGCGCAGACGGCGAGCGGCGTCGCGGTATGTAAGGACTCGCCGATTGCCGGTCTCGCCTGCGAGAGTATCGCGCTGCCGCTGTGCAGCGACGCCGAGCTTGCGCCGCGCGCCGAACATGCGCAGTTCGTGCTCGATGCCGTCAAGGCAGTATCTGCGCGCGGTCATGCCGCGATGCTGCAGATCATGGACTCCTCGAAGCTCGGCTGGCGCGCGCCTGATCAGGACTGTCTCGATCTGATCGCGCGGCGCTGGCCCGGCCGCGTGCAGCTCGTCGTCGATGCCTGCCAGATGCGGCTGGGCCGCCGCCGGCTGCGCGGGCTTCTCGATCGCGGCGCCATGGTGCTGATCACCGGCTCGAAGTTCTATGGCGGCCCCGCCTTCAGCGGCGCGCTGCTGGTGCCAGGCATGCTGTCGCGTGCACTGCAGCGCTGTGGCGCCGTTGCCGACGGGCTGTTCGACTACATCGGCCGCAGCGACTGGCCGATGACTTGGACATCGCTCCGCGCCCGTTCCGTAGCGCGGCCGAATCTCGGCCAGTGGCTGCGCTGGGAGGCGGCGCTCGAGGAGATCGCAGCCTATCACCAGGTGCCGAACGGTTTCCGCGCGTTCGCGCTGAGAGAGCTTGGCCAGGCGATCGAAAATCGACTGATTCGATCATCCTTCTTGCGTCCGGTGATAACCGAACGTCGCGGTGCCGACGACGAGGAATTCGCGCGGCCCACGATCTTTCCGTTCGCGCTTCTGCGCGACAGCCGGCTGCTGGCTGCCAATGACGTCCAGCAGGTCCATCGCGCGCTGCGCCGCCACATGAGCGGCGTCATTGGCGGCACCGACGATCGCGCGATTGCCTCACAACATTGTCTGGTCGGCCAGCCCGTCCGGGTCGAGCGCTCCGCGGCTGCGCCGACGGCGCTCTTGCGGCTGTGCATCGGTGCGCGGCAGGTGATCGAGACGTGGAATTCGGATGCTGCGGTCGCGCGCGATAATCTCGCTCGCGAGATCGGCCGTCTCACGGACGTCGTCGCAAAAATAGAGCTGCTCGCATCGCATGTGGGCAGCCTCGATTCGAGGAAGGTGTGATGCAGTCTGAAATGCTGGCGCTCACGGTCGAGGCGCGCGCGCAATGTGCCGACCGGATCGGCATGGCGAAGCTTGCCAAGGCCTCGTTCGACGGCTGCGATCTGAAGCCGCTCTGGGTGCAGCTGCTTGCCAAGCTGCTCGACGGCAAGGCAAACGCGGGTGAGGGGCTCGACGTCGCGCTGCTCGCGCAACTGCTCGGCGACAAAGCGGCAGGGCTCGCGATCCAGCAGGAAGTGCTGCGGTCGCACCAATTGTACCGCTCGCCGTGCAAATCGGAGACGCCGCGGCTGCGCGTGTTGGCGTTGGCGGCGGCGACCGATATGGGCAGCAACACGCCGATCGAGTTCCTGCTCGAGAACACCGACATCGAGCTGATGATGCTGCACGTGATCCCCGAAGCGGAATTGCCATCGCCATTGCCCGATCACGACGTCGCCATCGTGATCGCCTCCGACTCGGATGATTGCCAACATGCCCTGCGCAAGATCGACGAGGTTGCGGCGCGATGGCCCCGGCCATTGCTCAATCCGCCGCGAATGATCTGCAACCTCGACCGTGACAAGCTGTACCGGCTGCTCGCCGGGATCGACGGTCTTGTCATGCCCGCAACCTTCACGGCGCGGCGCGCGCCGCTGGTCGAGGTGGCCGAAGAGCGGGAATGGCTGACCACGATCGCGGGCGAACTCACGTTTCCGATCATCATCCGGCCGCGTGGCTCGCATGCCGGTGTCGGTCTTGAAAAGGTCGACGACGCCATCGAGCTCTCGCTCTATCTCGACGAACGCGACGAGCAGGAGTTCTTCATGGCCCGTTTCGTCGACTATGCGAGCGAGGACGGCCTGTTCCGCAAATACCGCGTCGTCTTCGTCGACGGCCAGCCTTATGCCTGCCACATGGCGATCGCTGGCCGCTGGGACATCTGGTACCTCAACGCGGGCATGAGCGCGAGCGAGGCGAAGCGGCGCGAGGAAGCGACGTTCATGCAGACCTTCGACATCGGCTTCGGCCGGCGGCATCGCACTGTGCTGGCTGCGATCGCCGAGCGCGTCGGGCTCGACTATTTCATCATCGATTGCGCCGAGACCAGGGACGGCGCGCTGCTGCTGTTCGAGGCGGACAACACCGCTGTGGTCCACGATATGGATCACGCCGACATCTTCCCCTACAAGTCGCCGCAGATGCAGAAGGTGTTTTCGGCATTCGCCGCAATGCTGGAGCGGCGCGCCGCGCGGGCAGGGGAGCAGGCGGCGTGAGCCTTGTTGCGCCGGATCCGGAGACGCGTTCGCAAGCGAACCAGACGCTCGATCCGCAGGATTGGAAGCAGATCCGCGCGCAGGGTCATCGCATGCTCGATGACATGATCGACTACATCGCCGACATCCGCGACCGTCCGGTCTGGCAGCCGATTCCGCCAGAGCTCCGCGAGCAGTTTCGCGCGCCGCTGCCGCAGGCACCGACGGAGCTCGCCGAAGTCTATCGTGAGTTCTCAGATCTCGTCGTGCCCTACGCGACGGGTAACGTCCATCCTGGTTTCATGGGATGGGTGCATGGCGGCGGCTCGGCTGTCGGCATGCTGGCCGAAATGCTCGCCGCGGGCTTGAACGCCAATCTCGGCGGTCGCGATCACATGCCGATCGAGGTTGAGCGGCAGGTCGTCGACTGGACGCGCCAGATGTTCGGCTTTCCCACAGGTGCCAGCGGCATTTTCGTCACGGGCACCTCGATGGCCAATCTGATGGCGGTGCTGGTGGCCCGGCGCGCGGCGCTCGGCGCCGGCGTCCGGCAGCAGGGCGTCGGCGGCGAGGGAGAGCTGTTGCGAGGCTACACCTCCGCGGCCGCGCATGGCTGCATCGGCAGAGCAATGGATATTGCGGGGCTCGGCAGCAACGCGCTGCGCAGCGTCGCGGTCGACCAGGCGCATCGCATCGATGTAGCCGCTTTGCGCGATGCGGTCGCACGCGATCGTGCCGCCGGCCTGAAGCCTTTCCTGGTCGTGGCATCAGCCGGCACGGTCGACATCGGGGCGATCGACGATCTCGGAGAAGTCGCGGCGTTCTGCCGTGACGAGAAGCTGTGGTTCCACGTCGATGGCGCGTTCGGCGCGCTCGCGATCCTGTCACCCGATCTCGCGCCGCGCCTTGCCGGAATCGAGCAGGCGGATTCGATCGCGCTCGATTTTCATAAATGGGGGCAGGTGCCCTATGACGCAGGCTTCCTGCTGGTGCGCGATGGCGAGCGCCATCGCGACGCTTTCGCCCAGCCTGCCGCCTATCTGCGCCGGGAGACGCGCGGGCTTGCTGCAGGACAGCAGTGGCCGTGCGATCTCGGGCCCGATCTGTCGCGCGGCTTTCGCGCGCTGAAGACCTGGTTCACGCTGAAAACGTTCGGCACCGACAGGCTTGGCGCGGTCATCGCGCAGACCTGCGCGCTCGCGAAATATCTGGACGCGTGCATCCTGGCCGAGCCGCAACTCGAGCTGCTGGCGCCCGTCAATCTCAACATCGTCTGCTTCCGCTACCGCGCGGACGACGCCGATGTCGTGAACGGCGAGATTGTTGCCGACCTCCACGAATCCGGCATCGCTGCGCCGTCAACCACGATGCTGGATGGACGGCTCGCGATCCGAGTTGCGATCGTCAATCATCGGACTGCAAGATGCGACATCGATGCGATGCTTGCAGCGGTGCTGTCGTTCGGGGCGCAGAGAACGATGGTCGGCGCGGAGCCGCTGGCCGAAATCGAGGCGCCGCCGCTCGCGCCATGAGCGCCGGATGTGATGAACTGCACCTGAAGTTCGTCATTGCGAGGAGCCAACGGGTCCGCGCAACGCGCGGCCCGATGACAGGCTCCGCGACGAAGCAATCCAGAATCCTTGTATGGCTCTGGATTGCTTCGCTTCGCTCGCAAGGACGGGTGGATAGGATGAGCCGGGAAGGGCGCCCGGCTCTGCGCTGCGCAGAGCCGGATGCAAGCTCACGCTGCAGTGACGGTCTGAGTCTGGTCTGCGTCGGCCTGATCGGCTTCGGCCTGCTCCAGCAGCTTCTTCTCGTAGGCGACGAGCTTCTTGGCTTCCTTCAGCGCCTGGTAGAGGTCGCCGTTGAGGATATGGCCATTGATCGCTTCGATCAGTGGCCAGGCGCTCGGCACCGTCGTGATGATGTCACGTAGCAGGTTGAAATAGGTGCCGTGGCTGGCGTCGGCATTCGGCGAGATGTACATGAGCTGGACCGCCAGATAGACGAGCTTGGCGGGCGTGTCCGCCGTCTCCGGCGTCAAAATGTCCTTCTCGCGCAGGATCGGAATATTGTCGCCGTCGATCAGGAGGCGCGCGCGCTGATCGGTGTTGGTGATCACGCAGGAGCCGATGATGATTCGTTCATGCGGCTTGAGTTCGACTTTCAGAGCCATCCGTGTTCTCCGTTGCCGCTTGTCGAGGGAGCCGGCGGCTAGCCTGCCGCGACGCTTACGGCAGGCGCTGACCGGTCGTGCCGGGGCGGTCGACGCGCGGGCAATCCTTTCCGAACAAGGTTAACGGCTGGTAAATGCCATCCCCTGTTTGGTAAATGCGTTGAGTTATCAAGGCCCTTCGGAAACGCTCCAAGCCGGGCCCGCCGCAGCGAATGTGCGCCAACGCATCCCGATCCGGCTCGCGCGCTCTGCCGCTTCAGGCTTTGTTAGCCAGTCTCGTTCACCTTATCCGCGTCGCCTGATCGCGAAGTCGTTCACGGCGGCACCCGGTCCCGAAGGACCGGAGACTATGCTTCACACCAGAAAGGTATGAATATGACTGGCATTGTTCTCTCGGCGTCCGTGCGTCAGAATCTGCTCTCGCTGCAGTCCACCGCTCAGTTGCTCGCGACGACCCAGAACGATCTCTCCACCGGCAAGAAGGTCAACTCGGCTCTCGACAATCCGACCAACTACTTCACAGCCCAGGGCCTCGACAACCGCGCTTCCGACATCTCCAACCTGCTCGATGGTATCGGCAACGGCGTGCAGGTGCTGCAGGCCGCCAACACCGGCATCACCTCGCTGCAGAGCCTCGTCGACAGCGCCAAGTCGATCGCCAACCAGGTGCTGCAGAGCTCGGTCGGCTATTCCACCAAATCCACCGTCACCTCCGCCGCGCTGACCGGCGCCACCGCGACCAACCTGCTGGGGTCCAGCACCTCCGCTGTCACCGGCAGCGCCGTCAACAACGACAACACCACGCCGGCCGCGATCACCGGCTCTACGCTGTTGTCGGGCACCAGCGGCTCCTCGTCGAACGACCTCGCCTCCAGCATCACCACCGGTGATACGCTGGTCGTGAACGGCACCACCTTCACCTTCGTTGCCGGTTCGAGCTCGTCGGGCACCAACATCGGCATCACCGACACCGTCACGCATCTACTGTCGACGATCCAGTCGGCCACCGGCGTGACCTCCTCGATCACCGCCGGTGCGATCAGCCTGACGCCCTCTGCATCGGGCCTCACGCTGTCGGGTACCGCGTTGGCGAAGCTCGGCCTCAGCTCCGTCGGCGACGGCCTGTCCGGCCAGACGCTGACGATCGCTGCAACCGGCGGGGGCACGGCGACGAACATCACCTTTGGTCTCGGCACCGGACAGGTCGCGACGCTGAACGATCTGAACACGAAGCTCGCCGCCAACAACCTGCAGGCCTCGATCGACGCGAGCGGCAAGATCTCGATCACCACCACCAATGATGCTGCATCGTCCACGATCGGCACCATCGGTGGCACGGCGACGGCCAGCGGCCAGGCCTTCAACGGTCTGACGGCTGCTGCTCCGGTCGCTGATGCGACCTCGCAGTCGCAGCGGGCGAGCCTGGTGGCGCAGTACAACAACGTGCTGGCGCAGATCAACACCACGGCGGCCGACTCGTCCTTCAACGGGGTCAACCTGCTGAACGGCGACACGCTGAAGCTCACCTTCAACGAGACCGGCAAGTCGTCGCTCTCGATCACGGGCGTGACCTTCAACACCGGTGGCCTGGGCCTGTCGACCCTGACCTCGGGTGTCGACTTCCTCGACAACAACTCGGCGAACAAGGTGATCACCGCGCTGAGCTCGGCGAGCTCCACGCTGCGCGCCGAAGCCTCGACCCTCGGTTCGAACCTCTCGGTCGTGCAGATCCGTCAGGACTTCAACAAGAACCTGATCAACGTGCTGCAGACCGGCTCGTCCAACCTGACGCTGGCCGACACCAACGAGGAAGCGGCCAACAGCCAGGCGCTGTCGACCCGCCAGTCGATCGCAGTGTCCGCGCTGTCGCTCGCCAACCAGTCGCAGCAGAGCGTTCTGCAGCTGCTGCGCTGATCGACCGAACAGGTCATCCAAGACGTTGCGAAACGGCGGGGAAACCCCGCCGTTTTTCGTTGCTGCGGTGTCGCGACGAGAGGGGGACATCCTGAATTGATTGAGCTATTTCGCGCCCCCGGGCCGGTAACCATTCGTTAAGCAAATAATTTAAACGGCCATTAACCATGTTTTAAAGGAGACCAACTAGAACCGGCTCGTGAATAACTAGGAAGGTTTCACACAAATGTCCGGTATCGTTCTTTCGGCTTCGGTTCGCCAAAACCTGCTCGCGCTGCAAAACACAGCGTCGTTGCTCGCCACGACTCAAAACAACCTGGCCACCGGCAACAAGGTCAATACGGCGCTCGACAATCCCACCGAATTCTTCACCGCGCAGTCGCTCAACAACCGGGCGAGCGACATCTCCAACCTGCTCGACGGCATCAGCAACGGCGTGCAGGTGCTGCAGGCTGCCAATACCGGCCTGACCTCGTTGCAGAAGCTCGTCGACAGCGCCAAGTCGATCGCGAGCCAGGTGCTGCAGGCGCCGACCGGCTACACCACGAAGTCGAGCATCACCTCCGCGGTGATTCCGGGCGCCAATGCCAACAACCTGCTCGGCAGCTCGTCGAACAATTTCGTGACCGGCAGCGCCGTCAACAACGACAACACCACGCCGGCGGCGATCACCGGATCGACCCGCCTTTCGGGCACGTCGAGCTCGACCTCGAACGACCTGGCATCCAACATCACGACCGGTGACACGCTGGTCGTGAACGGCGTCGTCTTCACCTTTGTTGCAGGCTCGGTCTCGGCCGGCACCAATATCGGCATCGGCGATACTGTCTCCAACCTGCTGGCTGCGATCGATGCCGTGACCGGCGCCTCGACCACGCCGTCGTCCGTCAGCGGCGGCAAAATAACGCTGGCAACCGGTACCGCTCAGGACCTGACGATCTCGGGTAGTGCATTGGCCAAGCTCGGCCTCACCGCAGCGACCACGGCACGGAACCCTCCCGCATTAAGCGGTCAGACCTTGACGATCGCTGCCACAGGCGGAGGAACACCGACAAATATCACGTTTGGAACAGGCGCATCGCAAATATCGACGCTCAATCAGCTCAACACGGTTCTGGCGGCGAACAATCTGCAGGCAAGCCTCAGCACCAGCGGCGCGCTCACGATCCTCACCACCAACGAAGCCGCTTCGTCGACCATCGGCGCGGTCAGCGGCTCGTCGACCGCAAGCGGTCAGGCCTTCAACGGCGTAACCGCTTCGACACCCGTGATTGATCCGAACTCGCAGACCACGCGTGCGGGTCTGGTCGCGCAGTACAACAACGTGATGGCGCAGATCAACACCACCGCGCAGGACGCGTCCTTCAACGGCATCAACCTCTTGAACGGCGATACGCTCAAGCTGGTGTTCAACGAGACCGGACGCTCGACTCTGAATATCACCGGCGTGACCTTCAACGATGCGGGTCTTGGCCTGTCAAACCTGACGGTGGGCACCGACTTCCTCGACAGCAACTCGGCAAACAAGGTGTTGTCCACGCTCGACAGTGCCTCGACGGCACTGCGCTCGGAGGCCTCGGCTCTGGGCTCGAACCTGTCGATCGTCGAGATCCGTCAGGACTTCAACAAGAACCTGATCAACGTGCTGCAGACCGGCTCGTCCAACCTGACGCTGGCCGATACCAACGAGGAGGCGGCCAACAGCCAGGCGCTGTCGACCCGCCAGTCGATCGCGGTGTCCGCGCTGGCGCTCGCAAACCAGTCGCAGCAGAGCGTGCTTCAGCTCCTGCGCTAGGCGATCGCGACATCAAGATTGCAAGGAGCGGCGGGCAGGGCCCGCCGCTTTTCTTTTGGGCCGATACTATTGCAGCTACTTCAATACATGGCTCCTTGCGGCTGCTCATTTGTAGCAGCAACCCATCAGCGCGTGGCGTACCGCCGCGAGCATCTGCATGCATTGTGATGTTTCGTCGTTTCGGCATGCTGTCGCTGCGGGCGCGATGCGAACGAGTGAAAATCTTTTTGATTTTTCGCGCGTGCTGTTCGCCTGGTGTTAAGCGTCGAAGCGGGGGAGCCGCATTTTGCGCACAAGTATGGCGGATCGGTCCGATACGCTAACAGCCGCTAACCATATTTTAAAGGCGCGCAACGTACAAAACACGAGCCGTTTGGTTGTGTCCCTAGCGTCAGTCCGGAGTACTGAATGTCACATGCCGCTCAAGCCTATGCTCGTACCTCGCAGACCACGGCATCTCCCCGGGAAATTGAAGCACAGGCATTATTGAAGGCGGCGCGACAGCTGCAGGAGGTCCAGGCCAATTGGAACGGTGCTGACCGCAATCTGTACAAGGCGCTGCTGTTCAACCGTCGTCTGTGGACGATCTTCATGAGCGCCATGGAGATGAGCGACAATCCGAATCCGCTCGAGATCCGCCAGAACATCGCCAACATCGGCGTATTCGTGCTGAAGCAGACGATCGAGGTGCAGATGAATCCGGATCCGGCGAAGCTCAAATCGCTGATCGATATCAACTGCCACATCGCTGCCGGCCTTTCCGGACGTCGCTGAACGGCGTTGCCGCGGTAAGCGCGGAGGATCTCATGGCCGACGTGACGAGTATCCTGGCCTCCGCCTACAAGGCCAACACGCTGAGCGTTGCGAAGAGCAGCAGCAAGTATGTGGCGGTCGATCCGAGTCTCTACCAGGGCTCCTGGACCGGCAAGTACGCCAGCAACAAGCCGTTCTTGATCACGATCTCGGACGTCTCCGGCTTCCGTGCCAAGGTGCATTATCAGAGCCAAGGCACGTCCAAATATCAGGACGTGCTGATCAAGGACGGCGCGTTCCGGATCGGCGACACCAAGTTCACGCTGACCGCCAAGGGCAAGGCGCAGATCAAGAACGTGGTGACGGATCCGGCCAGCGGTCAGACCTATCTCGACACCGCCTACGCCGCCCAGGACAAATAGCGGATCGGCACGTGCCGATGGTGATCGGTGTCGTGCTCGGTCGTGCTGTCAAACCCTCGTCGTTACGCCGTGCGGTCGGTCGGAAGCACCCGCTGCGTTTCGTCCTTCTGCATGTCCAGCGTGTGGAAATAAGCGCGCCGCCGCAGCACCGCCTCGTCGGGATATTGCTCGACGACCTGATCGGTCTTGCGGTTCACGACCTGGAACACCATCGCGGCCGCCGTGCGGTCGTAATAGGCCTGATGCGACACGAAAGCGTCGTTCGCCGCGAGCTCCTGCGGGTCGTTGCGCACGCTGGCGCTGGTGTCAGCCGCGGTCACGGTCTGGCTTGGCGGCAAATCGGTCTGAACCGCATTGCTCACCGCCTGGCTCACCGGCGCCGCCACTACTGTTGCGGTTGCCGACGCTCCCACCGGCCTGATGCTAAAGTCGGAACTCATGGCAGCCTCCTCGTGCCCACCGAGTCAAACCCAACCTATCCCGATTTCAACTATGACGAGGAGACATCAACGTCCTGTTAGGAATTAGCGTGAATCCCGCGTTACGAATCGGCGCGGCATTTTCCAGAATCAGTTCCAAAGCGCGAAAGCCGCCGGTCGCGGAAGACACGGCGGCTTCGCTCTTGGTGGGTTGCGGACGGGCTCAGAGCGAGCGGCTGACCGCAACCGGCGTGACGTGGCGCGGGCCGGGCGCTGCGCGGCGGCCGGCCGCGGTATAAGTGTTGGGCATGCTGCGGCGCTGCATCTCCGCATTCACGCCGCGCACGATCTTTTCCGAAACCGAATGCGCGGTCGCGAGCACCGTGAGGTTGACCTTCAGCATCGCGCGGAACACGTCGTGATGGCGGTGCAGGGTGGCGAGCAACTCAGGCGCGGTGGCTTGCATGAATTTCTGGCTGGCCTTGAGCCGGCCAACCGCCGCGACATAATGGCCGGACAGCTCGGTCTTGCTCCGCCCAAGCCGCATCGCCTCGCGGAGCCCTCCGGCGCGCACCAGCTCAGTCTCCTGCTCGATCACCGCGAGCAGGTCGCTCATCACCTTGAGCAGCTGGTCGGCCAGCTCACGCGCTTCCGCCGGGGTCGTGGCCGCCGGATAGAGCGTCTTATTCGCCTGCACCTGTCCTTGCGCCGTCATACGATACCCTTTTCTGCGCGAGTACGAACCGATCCGCGCGTTACAAACTCAAACTATCAGCTCGTGCTCTTGGCTTGCTGCATGATCAGCTCGCGGAACACCTGATCGGAGATGCCGACGCCGCCGGCCTTGGCGAAGTTCTTGGAGTATTGCTCCGTGAGCATCGAGCGCCACACGCCGGTGGCGGGCGTGTCGCCGAACGGGCCGTCACCCTTCAGTCCGCTCGTCATCTGCGCGAACATCGAGTTGATGAACATGCCCTCGAAATCGGTTGCGGTGGCCTTGGCCTTGGCCTGCGCCGCCGGCGCGACCTTGGTGAGCGCCTCGGCCAGATCGAGGTCGGTGTGCGGCGTGGCCGGGGGCATCGGAGAGGGCATGCTGAGCGGCACGCGGCCGGTGTAGGAATCGATGAAGCTCGACATCACATCACCTCGATATCGGCTTCGATCGCACCTGCCGCCTTGATCGCCTGCAGGATGCTGATCAGGTCGCGCGGACCGATGCCGAGGCCATTGAGTCCGTCGACGAGCTGCTGCAGCGAGACGCCGTCCTTCACCACCGCGAACTTCTTGCCGTCCTCGGACACGCCGACGCTGGTACGCGGCGTGACGACGGTGCGGCCGCGCGACAGCGGGTTGGGCTGGCTCACCTGCGGGCTTTCCGAGATCGTGACCGTGAGATTGCCCTGTGCGACCGCGACGGTGGCGACGCGAACGTCGCGGCCCATCACGATGATGCCGGAGCGTTCGTCGATGACGATCTTTGCGGCGAGGTCGGGGTCCACCTGCAACTGCTCGATCTCAGTGAGAAACGCCACGACATTGCCCTTGAATTCCGGCGGTATCGTGAGTTGTACCGTGGAGGGGTCGATAGGTTCAGCGGTTTTGACGCCGAGAAAATCGTTTACGGCGGCGGCGATGCGCTTGGCTGTGGTAAAGTCTGCGTTACGCAGCGCGAGCCGCACATTGGGCAGGCGGTTCAGCGCGAATTCGATCTCGCGCTCGATGATGGCGCCATTGGCGATGCGGCCGACAGTCGGCACGCCGCGCACGATCTTGGCAGCCTCGCCCTCGGCCTGAAACCCGGAGATCGCGAGCGAGCCCTGCGCGACTGCGTAGACATTGCCGTCGGCGCCGAGCAGGGGGGTGACGAGCAGGGTGCCGCCCTGCAGGTTCTTGGCATCGCCGAGCGCGGACACGGTGACGTCCATCCGCGTGCCCTGCGTGGCGAAGGGCGGCAGGTTGCCCGTGACCATGACAGCGGCGACGTTGCCGGTGCGGATGGTGGCGCCGCGGATGTTGACGCCCATGCGCTCGAGCATCGCCTGCAGCGACTGCTTGGTGAAGGGGATGTTGTTCAGCGTATCGCCGGTGCCGTTGAGGCCGACGACCAGGCCGTAGCCGATCAGCTGGTTCTGGCGCACGCCCTCGATATTGGCGAGATCCTTGATCCGCGATGTCGCATTCGCGGCAAACGTCGACGATGCCAGCGCAAGCACGGCAGCGCAGGCCGCCTGAAGCAGACGCGTTGAACGGATGCGTCGCATCCCATTCTCCCCTCGAACTCGAAATGTCATTGATCGATGCCGCCACTCCCATGACTGCATGATCGTCCTTTCTCATGCGAGGCGCGTGCCAGCGCGATGCTCAGGTCTAACTAATTGAAATGGTGCGACATTGATGCGAGCGGGCCGGCGTGTCGCGATCATCCGACGCGATCGAAACTGCCGATCCCGGCAGATTTTGCCGGGCCCTTTACGCGCCATTAACCATGAAACGGCCAATCTCACTTCACGCAATGAACGCCGCTGGAAAGACCCATGCGCATCTATGGACCGAACGGCACCACGCTCGCGACCTCGTCGGGCGCGACGCGGAAGACCTCTTCGAGCACCTTCACGCTGCCAGATCTCGGAACCTTGCAGGAGACGCGCGCGCCGCTGGCGCCGAAGCAGACCGCCAATATCGACGCGCTGCTCGCGATGCAGGGCATCGAGGAGGATCCGGTCGAACGACGCAAGCGCTCGGCACAGCGCGGCAAACGCGCGCTCGACGTGCTCGATGAGCTCAAGCTCGGCCTGCTCTCCGGCAATCTCAGCCCGACGATGGCGATCCGGCTGCGCGATGCGGCTGCAAGCCTCAAGGAATCTTCCGGCGATCCCGGTCTCGATGCGGTGCTGTCCGAAATCGAGCTGCGCGTCGAGGTCGAACTCGCCAAGGCCGGGCGCGCCTAGAGACGGAGGCGGAGCAGGACGGCGTTTCATCTCACGCCGCCTTGGACGAAAGCTGCGCGTCGTATCGGCGCTGCGCCGCCAGCACGTCCTTCAGATGTTGCTCGGCCCAGTCGCGCACATGATCGACCACGGCCGCCAGCGTCAGGCCAAGCGGCGTGATCGAGTACTCCACCGTCACCGGCACGGTCGCAATCGCGCGGCGTTTCACCAGCCCGTCGCGCTCCAGGCTCTTGAGCACCTGCGACAGCATCTTCTGTGAAATGCCATCAATGGCGCGGCGCAACTGATTGAAGCGCAACGGTTCGTCGCGCAGCAGCAGCAGGATCAGCACCGCCCATTTGTCGCCGATCCGGTCGAGGATCTGGCGGGTCGGGCAGTCGGCCGCGTAGGCATTCGCCTTCATGGGTTACTCCGGCGTGACCAGGTGATCTCAAAGTGCGTTCTTAACACCAGCTTTCCACATGTTATCTGGTTTCTATTGGATACCTAGAGGTCATAACAGGAGCTCTCATGAAAATCGCTGTCGCCGGTGCATCCGGACGGGCCGGCTCGTGCATCACCGCCGAGCTCGCCAATCGTGGCCATCACGTCACCGGTATCGCCCGGAACCCGGAGAAGATCGCCAAGCTGCCCAACGTGACCGCGGTCAAGGGCGACGCCAACGATCGTGCCGAGCTTGCCAGATTGTGGGCCGGCCACGACGTGGCGATCAGCTCGATCCACTTCCTCCAGAGCGACGTCGAGACGCTGATCGGCGCGGCCAAGGATTCCGGCGTATCGCGTTACCTCGTTGTCGGTGGCGCCGGCTCGCTGGAGGTGGCGCCCGGCGTGCGGCTGGTCACGACGCCGACCTTTCCGCCGCAATACAAGGCCGAAGCGGAGAAGGGCGCGGCGTTCCTCGACCGCCTGCGGCAGGAGACGGACCTGAACTGGACTTTCCTGTCGCCCTCGGCCCTGATCGATTTCGGCGCCAGGACCGGGAAGTTCCGCCTGGGAACGGAACAGCTGCTGGTCGATTCGAATGGCAAGAGCTGGATCTCGTTCGAGGACTTTGCGGTCGCTCTGGCCGACGAGATCGAGCGCCCGGCTCACCTGCGACGCCGCTTCACAGTCGGCTATTAAGGCCGCGCGGTCGGCCAATGGCCGAGCGGAACCGCGGCGGCCCGAGCCCGGATCGATTTGTCTGTGCAAGGCCTTGCGGGTTGGGCGCCGGTCAGGGGCGGCATATTGTCTGTCATCGGGCGCCGCTATATAAGGCGCCCGCGAACGGACGTATTCCGTCCGCCGGTGCCATGACCGGCGCCAGCACGTTGAGATGGGCTGACCTTGGAAAAGTTGAAAAACTATAAGCCTTCCGAAAAAGAGCCTTTCATGAACGAACGCCAGCGCGAATATTTTCGCGCCAAGCTGCTGGCATGGAAGGAGGAGATTCTGCGCGAATCGAAGCTCACCCTGCAGGCTCTGCAGGAGGAGAACGTGAACCACCCCGACCTCGCCGACCGGGCGTCGTCGGAAACCGACCGGGCGATCGAGCTGCGCGCCCGTGACCGCCAGCGCAAGCTGATCTCCAAGATCGACGCGGCGCTCCAGCGAATCGAAGACAACACCTACGGCTATTGCGAGGAGACCGGCGAGCCGATTTCGCTGAAGCGGCTCGAGGCCCGTCCGATCGCGACATTGTCGTTGGAGGCGCAGGAGCGGCACGAGAAGCGCGAGAAGGTCTATCGCGACGAATAACCCGTCGCGGTCCTGATCGGCAAAAGCGAGCGCGGCAACGCGCCGCCGGCGCTTGGCTGGCCGTCGCGTCATACGGGTCGTTGATATTGCTCGGACCACGCCAGCAGCGCGCGGAACATCGGCAACAGCCCATAGGCAGCATCCGTCAGCTCGTACTCTACCCGTAGCGGCACCTCTGGAAATGCCGTGCGCAGCACGAGCCCATCCTGCACGAGCTCGCGGAGCTGCGCCGTCAGCATATGCTGGGTGATGCCGCCGATCGCGCGCCGCAGCCGGCCAAAACGGACCGGCCCCTCCATCAGGCAAAACAGAATCTCCAGCTTCCACTTGCCGGAAAGTGTCCGGATCGCGTGCTGGAACGTCACGAGCTTGGCGGGATCGGGCGTGCAGCCTGGGCACTCCACATCGGATGCGGACCGGGCTGGTGCAGTCTGGTTTTCCGTACTGGTCATGAAATCCATCCGTCTTGTTCCCACGGAGATAAGCGCTCACGTCCCGATGCCATAGGAGCCGGGCATGATGCCGGGCGCGAGGGAGGACACGATGAGTGAGGTTCTGGTCACTGGCGGCTCGGGCTTCATCGCCGCGCACTGCATGCTTCAATTGCTCAGCGCGGGGCATCGCGTGCGCACCACCGTGCGCAATCTGGCGCGGCGCGACGAGGTGCTGGCGATGCTGCGGCAGGGCGGAGCGGCCGCGCCAGCCGACGTCGCGTTCCATGCCGCAGACCTGACCATGGACGCGGGCTGGGCCGAGGCGGCAAACGGCTGCGACTACGTCCTGCATGTCGCCTCGCCGCTGCTGCCCTACCTTCCCAAGGATGAGAACGAGCTCATCGCGCCGGCGCGCGAAGGCACGCTTCGGGTGCTGCGCGCGGCCCGCGACGCCGGAGTGAAGCGCGTCGTCCTGACCTCCTCCTTTGCCGCGGTCGGTTACGGCCATCCCTCCCGCGAGACGCCGTTCAACGAGACCGATTGGACCAATGTCGAGGGCGACGACGTGCAGCCCTACGTCAAGTCGAAGGCGCTGGCGGAACGCGCCGCCTGGGACTTCATCGCGCGCGAGGGCGAAAGCCTGGAGCTTGCCGCCATCAACCCGGTGGCGGTGCTCGGCCCGGCGCTGGGGCCGGATGTCTCCGCCTCGCTCACCCTGGTGCAAGCGCTGCTGGCTGGCCGAACCCCGGCTGCGCCCCGAATCAATTTCGCGCTGGTCGACGTGCGCGATGTCGCCGACCTGCATCTGCGGGCGATGCTGCACCCGGCGGCCAAGGGCGAGCGGTTCCTGGCGGTGGCCGGCGAGCCGATGTCGATGTTCGAGATCGGGCAGGTGCTGCGGCAGCATCTCGGCGAAGCCGCCCGCCGGGTGCCGCGGCGGGAGATGCCCGACTGGCTGGCGCGTGCGCTGGCGCTGGTGGTGCCGCAGATGCGGGGCATGCTGCCGATGCTCGGGCGGAGGCGCCGCGCCAGCGGCGAGAAGGCCCGGCGCCTGCTCGGCTGGAACCCACGGCCGAATGATGAGATCATTCTGGCCACCGCGGAAAGCCTGCTCGCGCTCGGCCTGGTCAAGCCTTGAGGGACCTAAAGCAGGATATGAGCGGGCCGCGCTCCGCCTCGCGCTCGCCATCAAGATGAGGCGGGCGCTGGATTTTCGTTTATGATCAATCCGTTCACTACGAAACCTGCAGCTCCGGTTCGGCCGGCTCGCGAAGGGAGATGAACGTCGATGGACGCAGATTCCGTGCTGGCCGCCGCACAGGCGATCGCAACCGCCCGCCGCGGCCGCGTGCCGCTCGGCCCGCTGCCCCCTGATCTTCAGCCGCAAGATGAAGCGGCAGGCTATGAGATCCAGCATGAGCTGCATTGGCTGCTCGCCGAGCATGTCGGCGATTTCGCCGGCTACAAGATCGGCTGCACCAGCAAGGTCATGCAGGACTATCTCAGGATTCCTCATCCCTGCGCGGGCGGGATCTTCGCGCAAGGCATCCACCACACCGGTGCCGTGCTGCATGCGGCCGAGTTCGTTCGCGTCGGCGTCGAATGCGAGATCGCGATCCGGCTCGCGCGGGACCTGCTGCCATTGGATGCGCCCTTCACGATCCAGCGCGTGCTTGAGGCGGTCGGCGACTGCCAGCCGGCGATCGAGATCGTGGACGACCGCTATGTGCAATGGGAGACCTTGGGCGCGCCGACCCTCGTTGCCGACGATTTCTTCGCCGCCGGCTGCGTGCTCGGCGCGGCGGTCAAGATCGACGCACTGCCGGACCTCGCCGGGATCAAGGGGCGCGCCGTCATTAATGGCACGTTGGCGGGCGAAGGAACCGGCGCCGACGTGCTGGGCCATCCCTTGCATGCGTTGGCCTGGCTTGCCAACCATCTCGCCGCGCGCGGCGATGGGCTCGAGGCTGGCCAGCTCGTGCTGACCGGCAGCCTGATCAAGACGATCTGGCTCAAGCCGGGTGACCGGGTGCTGATGGAGCTCGACGGATTGGGGAAGGTGGAGGTGACGTTCGATTGAGCCCATATCGTTGCCCCAAGGCTCGCCGCCATGCCCGCGCCATCAGCGGTCGCAACCGAACTAGCCGAGGGATGCGCAGCACCGTTCCCGCCGCGCAGATCGCGCCCGAGGCTTTGCTGGCAATCACCCTCGAAGAGGCGAGGGCGCAGGGAAGACCGGGTATCCGCTGACACCCATGGTCCGCGTGCAACAAAAAGCACGCGGCAGAACCACAGGTACAGCCAATAACCGGCCTTCCCTGCGCGATGGTTTAGCGGCTTATACGTGATCTCCTCGGGGACCGGCGTTCTTGCCCCCGTCGCCTGCGAGCTCGTCGCGCCGCAGACTTGGCGCCAGCACCGGGGCGCCGGGACCACACGACTTCACCGTCCGCGAGCCGTGCCGCTCGTCAATCGGCTCGCCCGCGTCCATCGCATTCCGACCTAACGTCCGTGACGATCGCGATACGCCCCTCGATTTCGGGTCTGAACAAAACGAGAACATAGAGCAAGAGCCCCAGCTCGTCAAGAGTAAATACTGTTTATCCGAATTCGAGACGGCTGCTCTCGGAGCGCGACGACGCGGACCTAATGCACGACGAGGGTATCCACCTCTCGAAGCGAGCGAAGGAAGCATGAAATGATTTCCGAACCCAAAAAGACGGAGACGGTGGATAGCGGCCTGTCCGTTTCTTGCAATCCGTTTCTTGCAATCGGAAGGGGGGGACAGGCCGCCGGGGCGCTATTTCAGCGGTAAAAACAGTTCCGCAACCGTCTCATGCTCCGGCACCTCCGGGAAGAAGCTCAGCCGCTGGCAATAGATCGGGAAGTCGCGTGCTTCCTCGCCGCTGGCCGGAAGCCAGTCGCGATAAAGATAGAGCGCGGCGGGCTCCAGATTGTGGGTGTTGCCAACGACGCGCAGCACCGCGCAGCGTCCGCCAGGTATTTCGCCTGCTTTGATCTGCTCCTCGTTCGCCTCGATCGGTTTGTCGATCCCGACACAGAGGTCCACGCTATAGTCTGCAGGCGATGCAGGACGCCGCTCGGAACGCCAGACATTAAAGGTCGGATTTGTCTTGGGGTGCAGGCCAGCGGCCGTGCGCCACGCGATGAACCGCTGGATGGTGGCGCCGAGCGTCGCCGGGTCGCCCCGATGCTCCATGATCGCCACCGGCGTGGGGGGCACGTCGCGGATCGTGACGTCGTCGGGCGTATAAGTCTTCCGCATGAGCTTGCTCCTCGCGTTGTCGAGAGGCCCAAAGGCCGCAAGCCACGGCTTCCAGTTGGGAAACTTCCGGAACGACGAAGGCGACTGCCCGAACCGTTGCCGAAAAGCGCGGGCGAAGGCATCCGGTGCATCGTAACCTGCGTCCATCGCGATGTCCGTGACGCTTTCGGCATCGCTGTAGGCGAGCCGGTATGAAGCACGCTTCATGCGGGCGAGCTGGATATAGCGATGCACGGACAGCCCGAAGGTTGCCGTGAACTGCCGGTGGAAATGAAATTTCGAGTAAGCTGCGATGCTGCTCAGCACGTCCAGGCCCAGATCGTCGTCCAGATGCCGGTCTATGTGATCGAGCACCCGCTGCATCCGGGCATGGTAGTTTCGAAGCGCTGCCTTCACCCTTCCGTCCTCCGTGGCAGCACCAGCTAAGCGGACGTAAACATGACGCGCTCGACCGATCTTGCGGTTTTGTCGGTCAAGCAGAACGTCGCCAAGGATCGTCTACGGGCACGCCCAATCCATGAATGAACGCCGAACGGGGAAGCAAATCATCGTCTCGGTCCACGGCGGGCTCATCACGAACATCCAGCTCGCCGTCGACGCGCGTAAGCTCCACAACATTGTTGAGCCCACATCGCCTGTGACAAAATCATCCGGATCATCTGGCTTGCACGGTTTGCCACACCAAGCCGGCGCGCTTTCTGCAAACGAAGGAGAGAAGGGGAGAAAAGACAGCCCCTTTCACGAACCGGGAGGCCGGTCCAAGTCTGAACATCATGTAGTCCTGCTCGATCGGGAGTGGAGGGGATCCAAAAGCTTCTTCCCACCACATCCGAAGATCCGACGTAAAGTGATAAAACACATCTGTCGCTAATTGATGGCTCATGAAATCGGCCCACTCTCTGGCGGATTTCCCTTCTCTGAAATAGCCAAATCCAAGTTTTGTGGCAGGTCTCCATGTAAAAGCGCGCAGCGCGCGGACCCATCCAATGAACAAAGTACAGTCCGACGTGTCCCTCGAACCACGCCGAGCGATCTGGGAAAAGGGCCAGAAACACCCCGCCTGGTTTAAGAACGCGCGCAATCTCCCGCAGCGCGTCTTTGGGTTTCTCAACGTGTTCGAAAACCTGGTTTGAGATCACCACATCGAAGAACCGATCTTCGAACTGGATCCTGGCTCCATCCAGCGGGCGGAAAAAGTCAGGCCGCTCGTTCGCGGGGGCATCCCGATCAACACCGAAGAATTCATATCCGCGAGAGCGGCCAAGATTCACAACTTCCCCGCGGCCGCAGCCGTAATCCAAAACGCGCGGGGATGGTTTGCCGGCAAGGTCAACCGCACGCCTGAAGACATACTCATAATTTCGCGCTCATTCGGCAAATCTTTCACACAACCGGTTCGTGAGCAAGGCTGGGGGAGGTAAGCGCGATTGCATGCCCGGCGAAGGCTTCGCGCAACCGATCGTTGGTTGAAGGTTGCCTCCGTTCAAGACTCCGGACGCGTGATTGGTCTCCTTGGACGGCCTCAATCGACCGGCAATCATTGAGAAGACCTTCACAGTGTCCTTGATGGATACCGGTTCTTCGCCTGCTTGCGAAACGAACACGGCCCTCGCCAGGGGAGCTAGCGAGGGCCGTGTATACATCGAAACTGCGCCTAGGTTCGCAGCCCCGATGTGGGAGCTCGTTGATTGTCGAAGGAGCGTGGTCGGCAAGATGATGAAGATCTCGCGCGGGGCTACCCCCTCCCTAGCCCTCCCCCACAAGGGGGAGGGGACTTTCATCGCATCATTTCGATCCCATGCTTGGCGGAGGTCGTGACGAACATCGGTCGCTTCGCGTCAGCCCGGTTGTTCTTCAACGCGAGATCGAAAGCGGGCTTTCGATCTCCAGTCACCCGCTTCGCTAGAACGGTAGCAAGATGTCCATCACCTGCTGGCCGTAGCGCGGCTGCTGCACGTCCATGATCTGGCCACGGCCGCCATAGGAGATGCGCGCCTGCGCGATCTTGGTGGAGTCGATGGTGTTGTCGCTCTGGATGTCCTCAGGCCGCACGATGCCGGCGACGATCAGCTCTCGAACTTCGTAGTTGACGCGCATCTCCTGCTTGCCTTCGACGACCAGATTGCCGTTCGGCAGCACCTGGGTGACCACGGCGGCGACGTTGGTGGTCAATGATTCCGAGCGCTGGATCGTGCCCTTGCCGTCCGAAGAGGCCGAGGAGTCGGTGGTGAGCAGGCGGCCCGGTAGCACGTTGGAGCCAAGCGCCTTGGAGCCGATGAAGTCGGTAATCCCCGAGTCTTCCTTATTGGTGCGGCTGCGCTGGGTCTCGTTGGCGAAATTGGCCCGGTCGGTGATGTTGACGGTCACCGTCAGGAGGTCGCCGACCTGGTGGGCGCGCTGGTCCTTGAAGAAGGCGCGCGAGCCGTTGCGCCACAGCGAGTTCGGCGCGTAGGACACCGTCTCCGGCTTCGGCATCGGCATCTGCACCGGCTTGTAGCCGGGCTGCGTGGTCGGATTCTCGATCTCCGTCAGCTTCGGCTTCTCGCCGATCTGGCTGAGGCGGTCGATCGAGGAGCAGCCGCCCGCAAGGCTCAGCATCGCGAACGAGACTGTCACCAGCGCGATCCGCCGAAACCCTTGCGAGGACGAGACATCAAACTTGAACGTCGACATGAAACTTACTCGGCTTTCGCTGTGGCGGAGGTTGGAAGGCGGCTCGCGACGGTGACGGGCCCGGCGATCTCGGCTTCGGCGGTCTGTGCCGGCCGTGGCGTGGCGATCTCGACCGCGACCTGGCCGCGGCCGGCGACACGGCCGGAGACGGTGCGCTTGGACTGCACGTTGAGCACGCTCACCGTGTCGCCTTCGCCGCCGGACTCCAGCGCCTTGCCACGGGTGGTGAGATAGATGCCCGCGGTCTGATAGATGATGGTGACGTCCTGGTCGCGCTGCACGAGGTCGGGCCTGGCGAGGTCGAGCGTCTTCAGTGCCTGGCCGGCGCGCAGCGGCCGGCGCGTCTGCATGCCGATGGCGGCCACGCGCGAGATCGGCTCGCCGGCGCCAAGCTCCGCCTTCGGACGCCGCTCGATCACGACGTCGCCGGTGCGCAGGACGTCGGAGCGGTCGATGTTGCGGGTCAGCACCGCGACCTCGACCGTCTCGATCGCCGTGCCGGTGAAGCGCAGCTTGGTCGTGCCTGCGGTCGCGCCGTTGCCGATCTCGAAGGTGACATCGAAGCGGCCGTTCCGCGGATCGACGCGCACCGCGCTCGGTGCCAGCGCGCCGGTCAGGCCGGCGTCGAGCTTCAGGTCCTGCACCGGCTGGTCGAAGTTGACGGTGAGATTGGCGGCATCGCCGAGGCCGAAGCGGTGTTCGACCGCCTTGGCCACCGCGCGCTCGACTTCGCTCGCGTCGATGGTGCGCGCCAGCCGCGTTACCGCGACCTCCTTGATGTTGCGGGTGTCGACGCCGATCACCTGATGGCTGCGCAGCGCCGCGATCACCTGCGCGGTCGGCAACAGGCCCGTGGTGCCGAGATCGGGGGCGCGGTAGACCGCGACCTGGGCGGCGGCGCCGGCATTGTCGATGAGGTCACCGACGCGCACGATGTCGCCGGTGACGTTGACGGTCGCATGCAGCACGGGCGCGGCGATCTGATCTTCTTCGCCGGCAATCGCCGAGAGCGCGGTGGAGGCGAGCAGCGCCCCGGCCAGCAGCAGTTTGTGCGAGGTGCGGATCATCATGGCAGACATCCTTTCAGATCAGCGGAACAGCGCCGTGGTGGACTGCATCATCTGGTCGGCGGCGGTGATGACCTTGGCATTCATCTCGTAGGCGCGCTGGGCGGCGATCAGCTCGCTCATCTCGCTGACGACGTCGACATTGGCCTGCTCGAGGCTGCCCTGGGTGATGCTGCCGTAGCCTTCCGCGTTGGCAACGCCGTCCTGCGGTTGACCGGAGGAGGGCGTGTCGGTGTACTGGTTGCTGCCGACCGGCTGCAGGCCCGCCTTGTTGATGAAGCGGGTGAGCTGGATCTGGCCGATGATCTGCGAGGTGGTCGAGCCCGGCAGCGTCACCGAGACCTGGCCTTGCGCGTTCACGGTGATGCCCGAGGCGTTCTGCGGGATCGTGATGGTCGGCTGGATCGGGTTGCCCTGCGCAGTGACGATGCGGCCCTGATTGTCCATCTGGAAGGTGCCGTCGCGGGTGTACTGGAACGTGCCGTCCGGCATCAGCACCTTGAAGAAGCCTTCGCCGGTGATGGAGAGATCGAGGTCGTTGCCGGTCTGCGACAGCGTACCTTGCGTCATCGAGCGCGGCGTGCCGACGGTCTTGACGCCGCCGCCGAGGTCGATGCCGACGGGCAGGATGGTGCCCTGGTCGGAGGACTGCGCACCGACGCGGCGCACATGCTCATAGATCAGATCCTGAAACTGCGCCGTCTGCTTCTTGAAGCCGGTGGTGCGCAGGTTGGCGATGTTGTTGGAGATCACCTGAACGTTCAGTTCCTGTGCCGCCATTCCGGTCGCAGCGGTGTGAAGCGCCTGCATGTCAATTGTCCTTCGTGTTCTGCGAGGTTCAGGCCGGAACGTCGGCGAGTTTCTCGATCGCGCTCTTGCGCAGATCGCTTTGCGTCTGCACGAGGGTCGCGATCTGCTGATAGGTGCGCATCACTTCGACCATGCGGCTCATCTCGCCGACCGCGTTCACGTTCGACTTCTCGATCGCGCCCTGCTGGATGGTCGATTTCGTATCGGGCTGTGCCGCGGCGCCGCCGGCCGCGGCGTAGAGGTTGTTGCCCTGCTTCTGCGCGGCTTGCGGATCGGCAAAATTGACCAAGCGCAGCTTGCCGCGGATCGAGTCGGCGCGGCTCGCGCCTTCGACCACCGTGACGGTGCCGTCGGGCGAGATGGAGATGTCGTGGTCGGTCGGCTGGAACACGATCGGGCCGCCGGTGCCGAGCACCAGATCGCCGGAGGCGGTGACGAGCTGCCCGGTGTTGCTCAGATGCAAATTGCCGTCGCGGGTGTAGCGCTCGCCGTTCGCGGTCTGCACGGCGAGGAAGCCGGAGCCGTTGATGGCAACGTCGAGCGGATTGCCGGTGCTCTGGATCGGTCCCTGCGAAAAGTCGCGATAGGTGCCGCGGTCCTGCACATAGGAGACGCGGCGGTCGCTTGCCTGGAAATTGTCCTCATGCGCGCCCGAGGTGAGATATTCCTCGAACAGCTGCTGGTCGGCCTTGAAGCCGTTGGTATTGACGTTGGCAACGTTGTTGGCGACGACGTCGAGTTGTCGTTCCAGCACCATCTGCCGCGACAATCCGACGAGAAGCGCATTCTCCATCGGTCAAGCTCCCCTTAACGATGCCCGCCCGAATGGCCCTCCCAGGCCGCTCCTTGCGGGGTGTTTCGAACCGTCCGGCTCTCCCAAGCCCGCCGGTTCGCTCGTGAGGAGAGCGAATGCCGTGCCAACTCAGATTGTTTTGTGAAATCAATGATTTGGAAATTTTGCGGGCCTGAAATCACCCGGCAATAACGGCTCATTCACCATAGTTGCCCGGCAACTTTTTCCCACCGCAACAGCGAAAGAAAGGTTCCATTAACCATTCCCGCCGTAGCGTCCGCGAACGAGAAGCGCAGGTGCGCTGGGAGCGTTGGTATCGCGTCATAGGCTTTCTGCGGCATCGGCCCAATCCTTTCAGAGGACCGAAAGCCATGGCTGAGACTGAAGGCGGAGCAGGCGAGGGCGAGGAGCTCGGCGCGCCCAAGAGCAAGCTCAAGCTCATCATCATCGCCGTCAGCGCGCTCGCGATCCTCAGCGGCGGTGCCGCCGCCTATTTCTTCCTGTCCGGCAAGAAGGGCGAGGAGCAGCACGCGGAAGCCGCGCCGCCGCAGAAGCCGCCGGCCTTTGTCGAGGTGCCCGATCTCCTGGTCAACCTGGTCGGCAATCCCGGCGACCGCGTGCAGTACCTCAAGGTCAAGGTCGTGCTCGAGGTGAAGGAGGAGAAGCAGGTCGAGCAGATCAAGCCGACCCTGCCGCGCGTCAGCGACATCTTCCAGACCTATTTGCGCGAGCTCAGGCCGAGCGACCTCAATGGCTCCGCCGGCCTGTTCCGCCTCAAGGAAGAGCTGACCAAGCGGGTCAACGTCGCGCTGGCGCCGAACCAGGTCAACGCGGTGCTGTTCAAGGAAATCGTGGTCCAGTAAGGCGCGGGAATCAGAGACATGGCCGGCAACGATCAAGCCGATCAAGATGCGATAGCCGCACAATGGGAAGCCTCGCTCGAAAGCGAGGATCCCGCCGAGGCCGCCGAAGCCGCGGCAGCCAACGAACTCACCGAATCGATGTCGCTGCAATGGGCGGCGATGGTCGAGGACGGCAGCCGCGACTTCGGCACTGCCAAGAACGGCGGCGGCGAGCGGGTGCTGTCGCAGGAGGAGATCGACAACCTGCTCGGCTTCACCGCCGGCGAGGTCAATCTCGACGACCATTCCGGCATCCGCGCCATCATCGATTCGGCGATGGTGTCCTACGAGCGTCTGCCGATGCTCGAAATCGTCTTCGACCGCCTGGTGCGGCTGATGACGACAAGCTTGCGCAACTTCACCTCCGACAATGTCGAGGTCACGCTGGACCGCATCACCTCGGTGCGCTTCGGCGACTACATGAACTCGATCCCGCTGCCGGCTGTGCTCTCGGTCTTCAAGGCCGAGGAGTGGGAGAATTTCGGCCTCGCCACCGTCGATTCAACGCTGATCTACTCGATCATCGACGTGCTGCTTGGCGGCCGCCGCGGCAACACAGCGCTGCGCGTCGAGGGCCGGCCCTACACCACGATCGAGACCAACCTCGTCAAGCGCCTGATCGAGGTGGTGCTGTCCGATGCCGAGCAGGCGTTCCGGCCGCTGTCGCCGGTGCGCTTCACCATCGACCGGCTGGAGACCAATCCGCGTTTCGCGGCGATCAGCCGGCCCGCCAATGCCGCGATCCTGGTCAAGCTGCGCATCGACATGGAGGATCGCGGCGGCAATATCGAGCTCTTGCTGCCTTATGCCACCATCGAGCCGATCCGCCCGGTTCTGCTGCAGATGTTCATGGGCGAGAAGTTCGGCCGCGATCCCGTCTGGGAAGGCCATTTCGCCACCGAGATCGCGCAGGCCGAGATCGCCGTCGACGCCGTGCTGTACGAGGCCGACGTGCCGCTCAAGCAGCTGATGCAGCTCAAGGTCGGCGACACGCTGCCGCTCGACATCCGCCCCGACGCGCTGGTTGCGGTCCGCTGCGGCGCGACCACGCTGACGGAAGGACGCATGGGCCGGGTCGGCGATCGCGTCGCGATCCGTGTCACCAAACAGTTGCGCAAGCCGCATACGACGCTTGCGATGTTCGAAGGGGCCGAAGGCCAGAACAAGATGATGGAGGCACAATGAACCACGCCCTCGGGTTGATCATCGAAAGCCTTGTGGCGGTCCTGCTCGTGCTGACCATCGGCTACTGCATGTTGCTCAATGCACGGCTCAAGCGCCTGAAATCCGACGAGCACTCGTTGAAGGCCGTGATCGCGGAGCTGATCACCGCGACCGAGATCGCCGAGCGCGCGATCGGCGGTCTCAAGCTTGCGGTGCGCGACGTCAACGAGAACCTCGGCAACCAGATGAGCGCGGCGACGCAGATGTCCGAGCAGCTGAAGCGGCAGCTGATGGAAAGCGACAATGTGGTGCGGCGGCTGTCGAAGATCGCGAGCGCGGCGCGTCCCGCATCCGCGCCGATCGAGCCCGAACCTGCTCCTGCCTTCGTTGCCACGCCTGCGCCTGCCCCTGCACCGGTCACCGGCGCCAGGGCTGTCGCCGCCGCGGCGCAGGCCTTCTCTGAACGTCGAAGGTCCGGTGGCCTCGCCGCATGAATGCGTTTCGCAATATCCGCGTCCTCCCGGTCGTCCTGATCGCGGTTTGTGCGCTGGCCGTGCTGAAGGTCGCGGGTCTCGTGCTCGACGGCGGCTATGTGTTCGACTACGCCCCGCAGCCATCCAAGCGGTCGTGGGCGCAGGAGAATTTGAACTATCCCGGCCGCGAGGAGACCGACATCACCGGCGCCACGCATGGCGAGCCGAAGGAGGCGAAAAAGGATGAGGCGCCGAAGCCGGCGGCTCCCGAGACCAAGCCGCAGGGCATGGTGCTGCATCCGGAGGATAATCAGCAGCCGGTGTCGGCTTCGGAGAAGGCGATCCTGGAGCGTCTGCAGAGCCGCCGCCAGGAGCTCGAGGCACGCGCGCGCGAGATCGACATCCGCGAGAGCCTGCTGAAAGCCGCCGAGCAGCGCATCCAGGCCAAGACCGAGGAGATGAAGGCGATCGAGCAGCGCATTTCCGCCGCGAACGGCCAGAAGAGCGAGGCGGACAACGCGCGCTTCAAGAGCATCGTCACGATGTATGAGGGCATGAAGCCGAAGGACGCCGCCAAGGTGTTCGACCGGCTGGAGATGTCCGTGCTGATCGAGATCGCATCGCAGATCGCGCCGCGCAAGATGTCGGACATTCTCGGGCTGATGCAGCCCGAATCCGCCGAACGCCTCACCGTCGAGCTGGCGCGCCGCGCCGGCGGCGACAGATCCTCCGAGGCCAGTGCCGAGCTGCCCAAGATCGAGGGCAAGGTGATGCCGCCGAAGACGAATTGAGCCGCATATTTAACAGGCCCTTAAACGCGCGCGGCTAGATTTGCCGCCGTGGCGGGCAGGGCATGTCCGTGACCTTACGGGTGTCGAACTGGAAGTGTGGTGGCATGGTGCGCACGGCTGATGTCGGATTGTGGTCGCAGGCTCGTGCCTGCGCGCGGGCGGGCCTTGGTCTCGTCGCCGCCATCGTCATCGGCCTTGCCGCGCCGGCGATCGCCCGCGCCGAGCCGGTGAAGGGCGAGGCGAGCCTGCAGGCCGCGAGCGGCTACGCGCGGCTGGTGCTGAGATTCGCCGAGGACGTCGGCGCCGAGGTGACGACAGCCGGCTCGATCCTGCTGATCAAGTTCGATCGTCCCGCCAACATTCCGATCGATCGCTGGACCGAGGCGGCGCCCGACTACATCTCGTCCGCGCGCGGCGATCCCGACGGCTCGGCGCTGCGGCTGTCGCTGTCGCGCAAGGTGCGCGTCAACACGATGGCGGCCGGCGAGCGCGTGTTCATTGACCTCTTGCCGGACAATTGGACCGGCCCGCCGCCGAACCTGCCGCCGGAGGTGGTGAAGGAACTCGCCGAGCGCGCACGCGCCGCCGAGCGGGCGCTGCGGCAGCAGCGCGCCGAAACCGAAGCCAAGCGGCGGCCTCCGATCCGGGTCCGCGCGCTGGTGCAGCCGACCTTCGTCCGCTTCGTGTTCGAGATGCCCGACGGCGTCAACGTGTCCTCGGTGCTGAACGACCAGAAGCTGACGCTGCTGTTCAATGCACCGCTGACCTTCGACCTCGCCGATGCCAAGATCGCGGCGCCGCCGAACGTCGCCTCGATCAGCCAGAAGATGGATCCGGCCGCCACGACCATCGAGATGAACGTGATCGGCGATGTCGACCTCCACACTTTCCGCGAGGACAAGAACTACAACATCGACGTCGCCTTCCAGCGGACCGATCAGCCAAAGACCGTGCTGCTGCCGGATGCCCTGCCGGCGAAGACGGCCGTGGCCGAGAACGCAAGTGAGAAGGCAAAGGCCGCGGCGCATGCGGGCGAGATCACGCCGCCGACCTCGGAGAGCATTGCGCGCGAGATGAAGGCGCAGAGCAAGGGGGAAGCGCCTGCGACTGCGGCGAACGCCGAGCCGGCCGCGAGCCAGCCCGCGCCCGAGCTGCCGTCCAAGGCGCAAGTCTCCGCTGCGCCGGTGCCGAAGCCGGAATTGGCACAGGCCGAGGCTGCGCATGGCGAGGCTGCTGCCAATGCCAAGCCCGAAGCACCGAAGCCCGAGACACCGACGGCTGAAGCCGTGAAAGCCGCATCTGCGCCATCGCCGTCCGAGCGGACTGACGGCGCCGCACCTGTCGAGGCGATCAGGGATAGCGAAGGGCTGCGCCTGACCTTCGGCTTCGACCGGCCGACGCCGGCGGCGCTGTTCCGCCGCGGCGACACCGTGTGGCTGGTGTTCGATTCCACGAGGCCGGTCGATATCGAGCCGATTCGAGCCAAGGGCGGGGCTGTTGTCCGGGAGGTGACGCGGCTGCCGCTGGACAAGGGCCAGGCCATCCGCATCCGGCTCAACCGGCCGCAGATGCATGCGCTGTCGAGCGACGACGGCAAAGGCCGGAGCTGGACGCTCGCCTTCGCCGACAAGGCCGCGAGCGCGCAGCAGCCGCTGATGGTCATGCGCAACGTCACCGATCCGGCGATCGCCAATGTCGCGATCCCGCTTGCCAATCCAGGCCCCGGCCTTTTGCATCGGCTGACCGATCCCGACGCCGGCGACCAGCTGCTCGTGATCACCGCGCTGCCGCCGATCCGCGGCTTCATCAAGCGCCAGGATTTCGTCGAGCTGTCGCTGCTCGATTCCTTCCACGGCATCGCCGTGCGTCCGAACACGGACGAGGTCGCGGCCGAGATCGCGCCGGACAAGGTCATCCTTGGCAAGCCCGGCGGCTTGACGCTGTCCTCGATCGGCTACTCGCCGGAGCGCGCGCCGAGCGCGGTGCGGCCGATGTTCGACATCGACGAGTGGAACAGGAATCAAAACGAGCCCTTCCTGCCGCGTCAGGATGCACTGATCAAGGCTGCAGCGACCGCCGAGCCGGAGAAGCGCGCGCAGGCGCGGCTTGCGCTCGCTCGCTTCTACATGGGACACGCGATGTACCCGGAGGCGAGGGGCGTCACCAATCTGATGATCTCGGACGGCGATCCCCGCACCGACGAGATCGCGATGCTGACGCTCCATGCGGTCGCGAGCATTCTGATGGGACGGCCCGACCAGGGATTGAAGGATCTCGCCAGCCCGTCGATCGGCAACAATTTCGATTCGCAGATGTGGAAGGGGCTCGCCTATGCCCGCCAGGGCAAATGGGCCGAGGCGCGCGAGAAGTTCAAGAACGTCGAATTCGCCATCGCCTCGCTGCCGCTCGCGCTGCAGCGCGTGGTGACTGCGGATGCGATGAAGGCCTCGCTCGAGGTCCGCGATTTCGCCGGCGCCGCCAAGCGGCGCGCCGAACTTGAGGTGATCGGCGTCTCTCCCGACATGAAGCCCGCGGTCGCGGTGCTGCGCGGCCGGCTCGCCGAGGCGATGGCGCAGGAGAAGGATGCGCTCGACGACTATCGGCTCGCCGCCCTGTCGAAGGATCGCGTTGCCGCGGCCGAAGGCGAGCTGCTCGAGATCAAGCTCCTGCAGAAGCGCAAGGAGATCAAGCCGGAGGACGCGCTGCACGAGCTGGAGACGCTGCAGGCGATCTGGCGCGGCGACGCGGTCGAAGTGGAGACGCTGCAGATGCTGTCGCAGCTTTACAGCGAGACCGGGCACTATCTGGATTCGCTGGCCGCGGCGCGCACGGCGACCCGCCTGATGCCGAACTCGGAAGTAGCCCGGCAAACCCAGGATGCGGCCTCCGCACTGTTCTCGCAGCTGTTCCTCGGTGGCAAGGCCGATGAGCTGCCGCCGGTGGATGCGCTCAGCATCTTCTACGAATTCCGCGAGCTGACGCCGATCGGCCGGCGCGGCGACGAGATGATCCGCCGTCTCGCGGACCGGCTGGTCGGCATCGATCTTCTGGATCAGGCCGCCGAGCTCTTGCAGTACCAGATCGACAAGCGCCTCGAAGGCGCGGCACGGGCGCAGGTCGCGGCCAGGCTTGCGATGGTCTATCTGACCGCGCGCAAGCCGGACCGCGCGATCGAGGCGCTGAACACGACCCGCATCGCCGATCTCTCCGGCGAGCTGCGCCAGCAGCGCCTGCTGCTCGAGGCGCGGGCGCAGAGCGATATTGGCCGCCACGATCTCGGGCTCGACATCATCAGCAACATCAATGGTCGCGAGGCGATCCGGCTGCGCTCCGACATCTATTGGGCGTCGCGGCGCTGGCGCGAGGCCTCCGAGCAGATCGAGCTCTATTACGGCGATCGGTGGCGCGACTTCCGGCCGCTCAATCCGGCCGAGCGCGGCGACGTCATCCGCGCGGTGGTCGGTTACGCGCTCGCCGAGGATGCGATCGGGCTGGCGCGGTTTCGGGAGAAATATGCGCCGCTGATGACCGGCGAGGCCGACAAGCTCGCCTTCGACGTCGCCAGCAAGCCGGCCACCGGCTCGAGCGCCGAGTTCGCTCAGATCGCCAGGATGGCGGCGAGCGTCGACACGCTCGACGGCTTCCTGCGCGACATGAAGACACGCTTCCCCGATGCGACCGCGCGCTCGCCCGAGGCCTCGCGCGATCCTCAGAAGGACGCCGCCAAGGACTCGGCAAAAGCCGCGACCGACACCACCGCCGCGCTGCCGCGGATCAACGGCGTGAAGCAGGCGGCAGCCGGCCGATAGGCTGAAAAGGTTCGCCCGCTGGCCGCGACCGGCGCGTCGCGAGACGGCCGCGGGCGCCGACCACAAACTCCGCTGTCGTCCCGGCCTTGAGCCGGGACCCATAGCCACCATCGGCGATTGTCGGCAAAGATCGTCGACTATCCCGTGTCACAACATCTCCCTGGGTTATGGGTCCCGGGGCGCGCTTTCGCTTGCCCGGGACGACAGTTGTGATTGTCGTTGCGAGCGAGCCGTCCTTGCCAGCATGAGTCACAACGCAACAGCTGATCGACCTGAATTAAAGGTGAGGCGAGATGCCGCTGCGCAACGCCGTGGAGCAATCTGTGGCCGGACGTTGACACCCTCGGGAGTTTAACTAACGTGATCGCGACGGTTCCTCATCGAGGATTAAACGGGAACGCGGTGTGGGGCGACCCGATTCCGCGGCTGCCCCCGCAACTGTGAGCGGCGAGCCTTTGCCACATGCCACTGGGACTAGTGTTGCTGCACTAGCCCGGGAAGGCGGCGAAAGGCGATGACCCGCGAGCCAGGAGACCTGCCGTCAGTCGTGGTCACACGTGAGCACATCGGGCGGGGTGTCCTGGTGGAAGTCGACTGCCGCGTTCTGCGGGAGGAAGGCTTGGTTCGCGGTGACGTGCCACGTTGTCGCGAGTCCTGTTGATGATCCCCATCTTTGCCGCACCGAAGCGGCGCTTCTTCCTGCTTTCATCCGTTGCGTCGTCGTTCCTGCTCTTGCCCGCCGAGGTCTGGTCGCAGACTGCCCAGCCGAGCTATCCGCTCGAACCTGTCGTGGTGACCCCGTCGGCCAAGCCGCCGGCGCGCCGCGCTGCCGAGCGGTCGGCATCACCGACTGCGCGAGCGCGCCAGCAGCGCGATGCTGCCCGCGTAACCACCGCTCCAACTGCAACCCCGCCGTCCGGACCAATGTTCGCCGCGCCAACTCTGAATCTCGCCGGCACGGCGTCGACCGGGAGCCGCCTCGGCTTGACGCGCCTGCAGACGCCGGCCAGCGTCGAAGTGATCCCGGCGGAAACCGTGGCCGAGCGCGGCCAGTACGACATCATCTCCGCAGTGACCCAGAACGCCACCGGCTTCACCGCCAGCCCGGAGCCCGGCAACGGCAGCCTCTCTTTCAATACGCGCGGCTTCACCGGCAATGGCTCCGTCATGACGCTGTATGACGGCACGCGCCTTTATGTCGGCTCCGGCACGCTGACGTTTCCCTATGACACCTGGTCGGCACAGCGTATCGAGGTGCTGCGCGGCCCAGCATCCGTGCTGTACGGCGAAGGCGCCATCGGCGGCGCCATCAACGTCATCTCGAAGATGCCGTTGTGGGTCCAGAGCAACCAGGCCGAGATGTCGTTCGACAGCAACATGACGCGGCGCATCGCCGTGGACAGCGGCGGACCGGTCAACAAGGATGTCGCGTACCGCGTCACCGCCACCGCCAATGCATCCGATGGCTGGGTCGATCGCGGTGATAACTCCAACGTCGAGTTGCATGCGGCGGTCCAGGTGAAGCAGAACGAAGACGTCACCTGGACGATGTCCACCGACTATGGCGACCGCCGCCCGATGCGCTATTTCGGCACGCCGCTTGTCGGCGACAAGCTCGTGGAAGCGCTGCGCTTCAAGAACTACAACGTCGGCGACAGCAATATCCGCTATCAGGACAGCTGGAACCAGGTGAAAACGGAGTGGCAGGTCACCGACGGCATCTCGGTTCGCAATACGCTGTATTATCTCAATAGCCAACGGCACTGGAGAGATGCCGAAAGCTATGCCTATGATGGCAATCCCGATCCCGTGAAGGGACAAATCAACCGCACAGACTATATCGAGATCTTTCATGACCAGCAGCAGATCGGCGACCGCATGGACGCTACCTTCCGCGGTCACGTCCTCGGCATGGCCAATGAGTTCGTCGCTGGCTTCGACGTCAACAACATCAGCTTCACCCACACCAACAACTCGCCCTATGACGGCACGTCGTCAGTACCTCTGTACGCTTTCGATCCCGGCCTCTTCAGCGGCGGGAACCCAACCCGCACGAGGCCGGGCTTCAGCAGCACGACCAATCAGTATGGCGTGTTCGCCGAGAACCGGCTGTCACTAACCAACGAACTATCGCTGATCGGCGGTATCAGGCAGGACCAGCCGACCATCGCGCGCACCGACTATGTCACGCCTGGCAACAGCTTCGAGAGATCGTATCACGCCACCAGCTGGCGTGCCGGCGCCGTGTATACGCCGATCAAGGATCTGGCCTTCTACGGCCAGTATTCTGTGGCCGTGGACCCTGTGGGCAGTCTGATCACGATCTCGAACGCCAACCGGAATTTTGAACTGTCGAGCGGCAAGCAGGTCGAGGTCGGCGTCAAGCAGTCGTTCTGGGGCGGCCGCGGCGAATGGACGCTCGCCGGCTACCAGATCGTCAAGAACAATCTGCTCCAACGCGACCCGACTGCGCCGACGCTGACGGTGCAGGTCGGTCAGCAGTCCTCGCGCGGCGTCGAGGCGTCGGTGGGCTTCGCCCTCGATCACGGCTGGCGTATCGACGCCAACACCGCGTTGCTGCGTGCGAAGTACGACAACTTCGTCCAGGTCGCAGACAATGCGCCCGTGAACTATGCGGGCAATGTGCCCGTCAACGTGCCGCAGACCGTCTCGAATATCTGGGCGACCTGGGCGTTCGCACCGAATTGGTCGGCCAATGTCGGCATCCAGATCGTCGGCAAGACCTATGCGGACAACGCCAACACGGTGGCGATGCCGGCCTACAACATCGTCAATGCCGGCGTGCAGTGGAAGCCGGAGCTGAACACGACCGTGTCGTTCCGGGTCTACAACCTGTTCGATGCGGTCTACGCGACCTCGGGCTATACCAATCAGTGGCTGCTCGGCATGCCGCGCACCGCCCAGCTCGCGGTCAACGTAAAATTCTGAGCATGCGCCGCGGACTGATCCGGACCGCGCGGCGGTGGCTGTATATCGGGCACCGCTGGGTCGGCATCATCACCTGCCTGCTGTTTGCCATGTGGTTCATGTCGGGCGTGGTGATGATGTACGTCGGCTTCCCCGGCCTGTCCGACAAGGAGAGGCTGGCGGCGTTGCCAGACATCAAGTGGGAGACGGTGGCGCTGTCGCCTGATGATGCGATGAAGGCGGCGGGAGCCACGCGCTTTCCACGTGATCTCAGGCTGTCGATGCTGGCCGACGAGCCGGTGTATCGGCTGACCGATTGGGATGGCAAGCGGCAGGCCATCTCCGCCGTCGATGGCCGCGCCATCACAGACATCTCCGAACAGCAGGCGCTTATAGTGGCACGGCATCATCCGGCCAGCCGCGCACCGCGATTAGCCGACATCATCGATCGCGACCAGTGGAGCGTGACGGCGCGCTATGATCCGCTGCGGCCGCTTTATCTGATCGCACTCGGCGACGAGGCCGGCACCGAGGTCTACGTCTCTTCGCGCTCCGGCGAGATCGCGCTCGACACCAACCACACCGAGCGCGTCTGGAATTGGCTCGGCTCGATCCCGCACTGGATCTATCCGACGGTGCTGCGCAAGCATGGGCCGCTCTGGCGACTCGTGGTGCTCTGGATTTCCGGCGTCGGCCTGATCGTCGGCATCAGCGGCATCTGGATCGGCATTTTGCGCGTACGATTGAAGCGGCGCTATGGCGACGGCAGGATCACGCCGTATCGCGGCTGGATGGCGTGGCATCACGTCACCGGACTGCTTGCCGGATTATTCGTGCTGACCTGGATGTTCTCTGGCTGGATGTCGCTCAATCCCGGCGACTACTTCGTGGAACGCGACACCGTGCGCGAGGCGATGCAGCGCTATGCCGGCCACGATGCGCCTGACATCGCGGCGCGACTGACGACACCGCAGCAGGGCGGTGTGGTCGAAGCGCGCTTCGTCTGGCTGGACGGAGGTGCGATGATGATCCTGGAGAGGCGCGACGGCGCCTCGTCGCCGGTCGATCCGACATCGGGCGCGCCCATCCACCTGGCGCAGGATCGGCTGTGGACCGCGGCTGCGAAGCTGATCCCGGACGCGCATCTCACAGGCCGGCTAACGCTCCAGCAATATGACGCGTACTGGTACGCACATCATCAGGAGCGCGAGCTGCCGGTCCTGCGCGCCGTGTTCGACGATGAGGCGCGGACCTGGTTTCACTTGAGCCCTATCACCGGCGACATCGTCGGGCGCGTTGACGAGAGCCGGCGCACCTATCGCTGGCTTTTTAATGCGCTGCATAGCCTCGATTTTCAGCTGCTGGTGATGTATCGCCCCGCCTGGGACATCGTCGTGGTGCTGCTCTCGATGCTCGGCACCATGGTGTCGGTGAGCGGTGTTGTGATCGGCTGGCGCTACCTCCGGCGCTGAAAGCGTTCCATCGGGATTCGCTGATCGCGGCATGCGCCTGTGCTCTCGACAGTTGCGCCGGAAGGCGGCAATTTGCGAATCGACCAGCTGCGCAAGTGCGAGCCGAGTTGATCGCACGATCGTACCGGAGGACTCATGAGCAAGCCGACCAAGACCGAAGCCGAGTTGATCGAGATGGCGATAACGGAGCTGAAGGCGCATCTCGATTATCCCGCGGGGATGTCGATCTCGGTGTTGCGTTGGGGCACGCGGTGGGAATTTCGCGCCAAGGCCGATCCGGGCACGGCAACCAAGCCGGGCTATCCCGAGTGCGTCGCGATGCTGGTGCAGATCGGCGATCATCTCAGCAAGCAATATGACGTGGCGTGACGGCGGCGTCCGTCCTCCTATGTGACCATCTCTGATGGAAGGGAGCGGGGCTCATGCCATGCCCGGCACCTGTCGATGACGCGCTTCAACCAGTCGAGATCCGCTCCATTCGGAAACCAGGCGCGGCGCGCCAGTGCGAGGTCACCGACGCCGCGCGCGAATTCGAGGCCAGGCGGCAGTGCCGAACGAAGTGGAACGGCGACACAGCGCGGATAGTCGCGCACGCGCCATTCCGGCCGATGGGTCGGGAAGAAGGCGAGGCACGGCACGCCGAACGCATCGGCCAGATGCACCATGGCTGTATCCGTGGAGATCACCCAGCGGGCGCCACGCACCAGCGCACATAGCTCCGCGAGCGCCTTGCATTCGGGTGCATGCGCGACCTCGTCGGCGAGACCGTCCGGTACGTGGCCCTGGGTGACCACGGCGCAGCGGCCGGCGAGTTGGCGCAGGATGGCGTCGTGAATCTCGTCCGGCATGTCACGAATGCGCATCGACGCGCGCGGGCAGACCAGAACATAACCTTGAACATGGCCCCGGGCACGCGCCGCCGGCTGCGGCGTCACGCGCGGCGCAAGCCATGTGTTGCGCTTGAAGGCGGACGGGAGGAGCTGCGGGTCGACGCCGAGCCGGCGCAGGAAGAAGTCGATCATCGAGGTCCGCTGGAAATCCGCTGCAAAGGCGAATTCTCTGACGTCGATGACCTGATCGAACTCGTTCGCAGCGTCGAATCGTGTCTGCGGCCTCGCATGCGCAGGCGGCAGGATCCTGATTTCGGCGATATCGGCCGCGGCATGGACGGCCTCGACCATCGGCCCGAAACCGGCAAGCCGAAACAATGTCGGACGCGAGGGCACGATGCCGAGCCGCATTGCCAGATGCAGAGCCTGCAGGCCGATGATGCCGTCGCCGAGCGTGCGACCAAAGCCGTTGAGGATCGCGACCCGGCGCGCGGGCGAATGCAGCGTGTCGACATCGATGAGCGGAGCGGTCATCAGCGGGCCATCCGGACTCACAGGGCCGTTGCGGCTGGGCACAACGGCGTGGGATCGAGGTGTCAACTACGGCCGACGATCGTCAGTCGAGATTGCCGATCGATGTCGCAAACGGACAAAATTGGTTGCGCTTGAAATGAGAGCCGCCGGTCGGGAATAGGTTGTAAACCGTATTGCAGCAGTAGTTTGAATGCGCGCATCCGCGCATGTCAATTCCAATGAAGGTTTGCACAGCGCGGTGCCGGGCCGCCGAAAGCGGCCCGGCGCTCAGCCTCCGTAGCTCTGCACCAGGCTGCCTGCCACCAGCGACCAACCGTCGACCAGCACGAAAAAGATCAGCTTGAACGGCAGCGACACCACGACCGGGGGCAGCATCATCATGCCCATCGACATCAGGACCGAGGCCACCACGAGATCGATGATGAGGAATGGCAGGAACAAGAGGAAGCCGATCTCGAAAGCGCGTTTCAGCTCCGAGATCATGAAGGCCGGCACCAGGATGCGCAGCGAGAGCTCGTCGGGCGTTGCCGGCGGCGCCTCGCCCGAGAGATTCAGGAACAGCTTCAGATCCTTCTCGCGCACATTCTTCTGCATGAAGCCGCGCAGCGGCACCGAGGCGCGCTGTAGCGCGTCCTCGACGCCGATCTGGTTCTCGATCAGCGGCCGGATGCCATCATCATAAGACTTCTGCAGCACCGGACCCATCACGAAGGCGGTCAGGAACATCGCCAGCGCGATGATGACCGAGTTCGGCGGCGCGGTCGCGGTGCCCATCGCCGTGCGCAGCAGCGACAGCACCACCACGATGCGCGTGAACGACGTCATCATGATCAAGATCGACGGCGCGATCGACAGCACCGTGAGCAGCGCGATCAGCTGCACCGCGCGCTCGGTGACGCCCCCATTGCCCGGCCCAAGGTTGATGCTGATGTCCTGGGCAGCCGCAGTCCCCGCCAGCGATCCGGCGGCAATCAGAGCGAAAAAGAAGACAACTCTACGCGGGGTGAGAAAGCGCCTCACGAAGACGACTTTGGACGGCCGAGCAGCGAGGCCATTTCGTCCTCGAGATTCTCGAAGCTGGTCTTGGGCCCCGGCGCCGGGCCCGAAGCAGGGGCGCCCGGCTCAGTGCGTGCGGCCGGCCGCAGCGGCGGCGGCTCGCTAGGTGGTGCGCCTGGGGCTGGCGGCTGCTCGGCCGGCGGACGGCGCAGGGCCGCTTCCAGTCGCTGCGCCATCTCGGCGAGATTGGCTTCCGCGCTCTGGGCTGGCGGACCGGCCGGAGATGCCGGCGGCGCAGGAGGAGGGGGCGGCGGCGCCGCAGCGCGTTCGGGCGCGCGCATCGGCGGCGGCTTGACCGGCTGCTCGCTCGCCTGCGGCCTGAACGGATCGACGGGCTTCGGCTGCTCGGCCGGCCGCAGCGGGCGCGGCACAATTGGCTCGCGCATCGGCTCGCCGCGCGGCATCAACCGTTCGGGGCGAGGCTCGCCACGCGGCTCCATTCGCGGTTCGCCGCGCAACTCGGCTCGCGGCTCTTGCCGTGGCTCGGGGCGCCCGGGCAGGGACTCCGGAGCAAAGCCTGTGATCGGCTCGCGCCGGTCGGGCATCTCGCTTCGCACGTCCCGCCGCTCGGGCATCTCGCCCCGTGGCTCGCGGCGCTCGGCCATCGCCGGGCGGCGGCCATCGTCACCGAACGCCGGGCGCAGCGGCCGGGTTGGCAACTCCGGCATCGGCGGCACGGCCGGCTCGGGATGGTCGACGTCGGCCTTGGCGGCTTCGCTCTCGGGCCAGGGCTGGGCATCCGGCAAGGGTGCGATCCGCGGCGGCGGCTCCGCGGCGAGACCGGGACGCTGGGGAATCTGCTCGCGTGCCGGCCCGGCCCGGACGATGTTCGATTCCACGACGATGTCGGTCGGGCCGCCGATCATGATGAGGTGTTCGATGTTGTCACGACGCACCAGCACCAACCGGCGCCGTCCATCCACAGCGGCGGCATCGATCACGGCCAGGCGCGGCATGCGTCCGCGATTCGCTGTCGTGCCGAGGCGATTCCCCGCGAATCGCCGCACCAGCCAGGCGACGAGCAATATCAGCGCCAGCACGGCCACGAACGCGAAAATAAAGGTCAGTGCCTGCATGTCTGTCCCCGGCAAATCCCGTTTCCTGAAGGGCTCTCGTCTGTCGGATGGGGTTCGCCAACGCTGAACGAAGCCGTCACGATCGGAACCACTGTTAACGCGCGGCGGCAGGAAATGCCGCCTGGTATCTTAATAGCCCATGAATCGGTTGGGCGAAAACGACTTCTTGGCCGCTGCTGGCGTGCCATTTTGGTGCAGCGCCGGGCGAGTGCCTCCGCCAATCCTTAAAAAATTGCCAAACCCCGGAACATTACCGGGGTGCACCGCACATCATCTTAACTCCGTATTAACCATAAACCCGGCAGATTGTACCTACCTCGAAGGAGGTCGAACCAGCCGGACAGAACGGAGCGGCGCAATGTCCATCAACGATCTTCCAGTGTTGTCGGCGTTGCGTACCAAGATGCAGTGGCACCAGGAGCGGCAGCGCGTCCTGGCCGAAAACGTCTCCAATTCCGACACGCCCAAGTTCAGGCCGCGCGATCTGGTTGAGCCGAAATTCGATTCAACCGGCGCGGTGGCGGGCGGCATGGCGCCGGTGGCGCTGACGCGCACCAGCGAGGCGCACATCGTCCCGGCCTCGGGCGGCGCGAGCTTCGATCAGAACCGCAAGGCCGGCTTCCAGACCAGGCCCACCGGCAATGCCGTCAATCTCGAAGACGAGATGCTGAAGGTTTCCGCCAACCAGATGGACTATGCCGCCGCTACCTCGCTCTACAGCAAGAGCCTGCATCTGCTGAAGACGGCGATCGGCAAGGGTTGAGCTGGCTGGACCGGGAATGGAGAACGACAAGCATGGCAAGTGATTCCAGCGATTTCCTGCGCTCGATGACGATCGCGACGTCGGGCCTGCGTGCGCAGGCCGGGCGCATGCGGGTGATTTCGGAAAACATCGCCAACGCCGATTCCACGGCAGCGACCGCGGGCGGCGATCCCTATCGTCGCAAGGTCCCGACCTTCACCTCGGCGCTCGACCGCGCGGCCGATGCCAAGGTGGTGAGCCTTGGCAAGGTCGTGCCGGACCAGTCCGCGTTTCGCGTCAAGTACGACCCGAGCAACCCAGCCGCGGATGCCACGGGCAACGTCAAATATCCGAACGTGAATCCGCTGATCGAAATGACCGACATGCGCGATGCGCAGCGGTCCTACGAGGCGAATTTGAACATCATCGGTGCAACGCGTCGCATGATTCAGCGCACGCTCGACATCCTCAAGACTTGAAGAACAGGAAACGTAAATCATGGCAAGCCCAATCAACGCCGCGAACGCCTACGCAAATCTCGCCCGTGTCCTCGACACCGGGGGCTCGAGTAACAAGTTCGGGGATCTCGCGCGCGTGCGCGACGTTCTCGGCAGTGCAGGCGGCCAGGAGACCGGCGGTCCCTCGTTCAGCGCCGTGCTGAAGGATGCGATCGGCGGCGTCTTGGAGACCGGCCGCAAGTCGGATGCCCAGACGGTCGCGATGGCCTCGGGCCGGGCGAACGTCATGGACGTCGTCACGGCCGTCGCGGAGACCGACGTTGCAGTGTCGACGCTGGTCTCGGTCCGTGACCGCGTGATCCAGGCCTATGAAGACATCATGAAGATGACGATCTGACCGATCGCGGCTTGCGCATCGCAGACGCGGCGCGCGCATCCTGCGCGAGCCCATTGATCTCGGATAGGACCACGCGCGGATCGCAGGGCCTCGCGCCGCATGGCGGCGTGGTTTGTCCGCGCCACCGCGATGATAGTACGCGATGGCAGTTACCTGAAAGGCTGGCGAGACATGACCGGTGCCGAAACGCTTGACGTCGCGCGCGACGCGATCTGGACCATCGTCGTGGTGTCGTCGCCGCTGATGGTGGTCGGCCTCGTGGTCGGCGTCGTCGTCTCCCTGTTCCAGGCGTTGACCCAGATCCAGGAGCAGACGCTGGTCTTCGTGCCGAAGATCATCGCGATCTTCGTGACATTGTTGCTCGCGCTGCCGTTCATGGCCGACGCGCTCGAATCGCACATGATGCGGATCTCGTCGCGAATCATCGGCGGATGAGGCAATGTCCGGTGCGGCGGAGCCTGCTCGCGATGGCTTTCGCAAATGAGCTGCCGCACCGCATGCGGCCGTCAAGGCCGGGACGCCGGGTGATGCGCATCGACATCTCTTTCCTGCCGGCCTACGCCGCCGCCTTCATGCTGGCCTTCGCGCGCGTCTCGGCCATGGTGATGCTGCTGCCGGGCCTCGGCGAGACCAACATCCCGGTGCGCATCAAGCTCTCGACCGCGCTGCTTCTCACGCTGATCATCCTGCCGCTGCATCGTCAGGCCTATCAGGTCGACATGGGATCGCTGACGCCGCTCCTCGTGATGATGCTGCACGAGATCATCATCGGCGTCGTGCTCGGCGCGACCGCGCGGGTGACCTTCGCCGCGCTGCAGGTCGCCGGCGCCGTGATTGCCCAGCAGATGGGGCTCGGCTTCGTCACCGCGGTCGATCCGACGCAAGGGCAGCAGGGCGTGCTGGTCGGCAACTTCCTGACCATGCTCGGGGTGACGATGCTGTTCGCCACCGACAGCCACCACCTGGTGATTGCAGCGCTCAGCGACAGCTACAAGGTGTTCGCGCCCGGCGAGCTGGTGCCGAGCGGGGACGTGGCGTCGCTGGCGACGCAGGCCTTCGGCACTGCGTTCAAGCTCGGCCTGCAGCTCTCCGCGCCGTTCCTGGTGTTCGGCCTCGTCTTCAACGTCGGGCTCGGCGTGCTCGCGCGCCTGATGCCGCAGATGCAGGTCTATTTCGTCGGTGCGCCGCTCTCGATCATGCTCGGCTTCCTGATCCTCGCCTTCGTGCTGGCGGCGATGATGGGAACGTTCCTCGGCTATTTCGACGGCGTGATGCACGACATGATGCCGAGGTAAGAGGCGCGTAGAGCGATGGCCGAGGGCGGCGATAACGAAGACAAAACAGAAGACCCGACGCAAAAGCGGCTCGATGACGCGGTCAGCCGTGGCGACGTGGTCAAGAGCCAGGAGCTCAACACCTGGTTCGTGATCGCGGCGGCGCTGTTGTTGATGTCGACCTTCTCGAACGCGATCGGCAGCGCGCTCATGGTGCCGCTGCGCAATCTGATCGCCAATTCCTGGATGATCCACACCGATGGCCCGGCGCTGCTGGCGCTCGGGCGCGGCCTCTTGTTCGCCGTGGTGACGGCGATCGGCATTCCGATCCTGATGCTCGCGCTCGCGGCGATCGGCGGCAATATGCTGCAGCACCGCCTGGTATGGTCCGCCCAATCGCTGAAGCCGGATTTTGGCAAGCTGTCGCCGCTCGCAGGCTTCAAGCGCCTGTTCAGCAAGCAGGCCGCGGTCAATTTCGCCAAGGGTCTGTTCAAGCTCGCCCTGCTCGGCACCGTGATGACCATGATCCTGTGGCCGGAACGGTTCCGCCTGGAATCGCTGCTTCATCTCGATCCCGGAGCGTTGCTCGGCGTCTCATTCTCGCTGATCCAGCACCTGATGGGCTCGGTGGTGGCGCTGCTCGCGCTGGTCGCGATCGGCGACTACGCGTTCCAGTACCGGCAGTGGTACGAGCGGCTGAAAATGTCGGTGCAGGAGGTCAAGGAGGAATACAAGCAGTCCGAAGGCGATCCCCACGTCAAGGGCCGCATCAAGCAGCTCCGCCAGGCCAAGATGCGCAAGCGCATGATGGCGGCGGTTCCCAAGGCCTCGGTGATCATCACCAATCCGACCCACTATTCGGTGGCTCTGGCCTATGAGCGCGGTATGTCGGCGCCGGTCTGCGTCGCCAAGGGCGTCGACAACCTCGCGTTCAAGATCCGGGAGGTCGCCCGCGCCCACGACATCCCGATCGTCGAGAACGTGCCGCTGGCGCGCTCGCTCTATGCCACGGTCGACATCGATGACGAGATCCCGGTTGAACATTATCACGCGGTCGCTGAGATCATCGGCTATGTCATGGGACTGCGGCGCAACCTCTCCGGGCGCCGCACGTGACGGGCATTCGGGGCACTGGACGCGGCGTAAATTGCGGATAAACCACGGAATCTCGCCTTGACGGGCTTGCGCAGGAGCGGTCGATTCAGGCAGGGGAAGGCAGAGAGCGCGCCGATGCGCGTCATGTCCCTGCCGGCAGGTCGCGTCCTTTTGCCATGAGTTCCGAACTCGACAACGATGCGTCCCAGGACCAGGTGAGCCTGCCCGAGCGAAACCGGCGCGGCGGCAGCATTCTCCTTGTGCTGCTCGTCGCCGGCGTGCTGGTCGCGGCTGCCGTGGTGCTTATGACGATCGGACGCGCCCAGGCGCAGCCGTACATCCTGGGCCTGTTGTCGGTGCTCGCCACCGTCGGGCTGTTCAACCTGTTCGCGTTTGCCGCCGGCATCGTCCGCTTTGCCGATCGCGCCGCCGACGATCCGGTGCTCGGGAAGGTGCCTGACCTCGCGCCCGACGGGCTTGCGGTCACCGACCCGCGCGGCCACGTGGTCTATGCCAATGCCGCCTATCTGACCATGACCGGCGCCGCCAGTGCGCAGGAGGCGCGGCCAGTCGAGCGCGTCTTCATCGGCAATCCCGACGTCTCGGAAGCGGTGTTCCGCCTGCTCAAGGCGGCGCGCGAGGGCAAGCGGCAGCAGGAGGAAGTGCGGATTGCGGCCGCCGGCGAGGGCGGCCAAGGCGGTCAAGGCCGCTGGTTGCGCATGCGCGTGCGGCCGCTCGGCAAGTCCAAGCCTGAGCAGAAATATGCGGTCTGGTCGATCGCCGACATCACGCGCGACCGCGAGCGCCAGGAGGACGTGTTCCAGGAGCTGCAGCATGCGATCGAATATCTCGATCACGCCCCCTGCGGTTTCTTTTCGGTCAATGCCGAGGGCAGTCTGGTCTATGTCAACGCGACGCTCGCCAACTGGCTCGACTACGATCTGGCCGAGATCGCCTCGGGCGGCCTGCGGCTCACCGACGTCGTCTCCGGCGACGGCGCCTCGCTCCTGACCTCGATCGTCGCAGTTCCCGGCGAGGTCAAGACCGAGGTGTTCGACATCGACCTGAAGATGCGTGGCGGCAAGACCATGCCGGTGCGGCTCTATCACAAGCTCGCCTTCGGCGCCGACGGCGCGCCGGGCCCGTCGCGCACGCTGGTGATCAGCCGCGCCCGCGACGAGCGCTCCGATCCCGAGCGCGCTGCCGAAGTGCGCTTCATGCGCTTCTTCGACCACACGCCGATGGCGATCGCCACTGTCGATCGCGGCGGCAACGTGGTGCGCGCCAATGCCCGCTACGCCAAGCTCGCGCAGGGCCTGACCACCGATGCGGCCGCAGCCAAGTCGATCTTCCGCGCGGTCTCACCGCGCGACCGCAACCTCCTGATCGCGGCGATCAACCAGGCCGCGGAAGGGCAGGCCGACATTCCGCCGGTCGAGGTGATGCTGGACGGGCCGAAGGAGCGGTTCGGACAGTTCTTCGTTACCCCGGTGGAGCAGAGCGAGCGCGAGACCGAGGCGGCGATTGTCTACATGCTGGAGACGACCGAGCGACGGACGCTGGAAAACCAGATCAACCAGTCGCAGAAGATGGAGATGGTCGGCCAGCTCGCCGGCGGCATCGCCCACGACTTCAACAACGTGCTCTCGGCCATCATGATGGCCAACGATTTCCTGCTGAACGCGCACAAGCCGACCGATCCGTCATTCCAGGACATCATGCAGATCAAGCAGAACGCGACGCGCGCCGCCACCTTGGTGCGGCAGCTGCTGGCGTTCTCGCGGCGGCAGACACTGCGGCCGCAGGTGCTCGACCTCGGCGATGCGCTGTCCGACCTCACCATGCTGCTGCGGCGGCTGATCGGCGAAAAGGTCAAGCTCGACCTGATCCATGGCCGCGACTTGTGGCCGGTCAAGGTCGACGTCTCCCAGTTCGAGCAGGTGATCGTCAATCTCGCGGTCAATGCCCGGGACGCGATGCCGGATGGCGGCAAGCTCATCGTGCGCACCGCCAATGTCGCAGCCGAAGAGACGGCACAGGCGGCCTACAAGGGCATGCCGGTCGCCGACTATGTGCGGATCTCCATCACTGACACCGGCACCGGCATTCCGGCGGAGATCCGCGACAAGATCTTCGAGCCGTTCTTCTCGACGAAGGAGGTCGGCAAGGGCACCGGCCTCGGCCTGTCCACGGTCTATGGCATCATCAAGCAGACCGGCGGCTTCATCTATGTCGACAGCGAGGTCGGCAAGGGCACCTCGTTCCACATCTTCCTGCCGCGCCATCATGTCGAGCAGGAGGCCCAGGCCGAGCCGCAGCACGCGATTGGCAATGGCATCGCCAAAGAGGCCGCAGCGACAGCGGGTGCGGAGGCGAAGCCGCGCGCCGACATGACGGGGCAGGGCACCATCCTCTTGGTCGAGGACGAGGAGGGCCTGCGCGCGCTCAACGCCCGCGGCCTGCGCTCGCGCGGCTATTCGGTCATCGAGGCCTCCAACGGCATCGAGGCGATGGAAGCACTGGAGGAATGCAACGGCGAGGTCGATCTCGTCGTCTCCGACGTCGTGATGCCGGAGATGGACGGCCCGACCTTGCTGAAGGCGATGCGCGACCGCAATCCCGAGGTGAAGATCATCTTCGTCTCCGGCTACGCCGAGGATGCGTTCGAGAAGAGCCTGCCGGAAAACCAGCAGTTCGCGTTCCTGCCGAAGCCGTTCACGCTGAGCCAGCTCGTCGCCGCCGTGAAGGAGACGATGGCGCCGCTGCATTAGAGCGTTTTCAAGCGAAGTGGATACCGGTTCGCGTCAAGAACACGCGTCAAAACGAAAGCTGGAGCCCGTTCCGATTCAATCCCGTTCCGATTCAATTCGGAACGGAAAAGGCTCTAGGCCCCGAAGCCATATTTCCGGAGGGGCGGGATACCGTTCCCCGCGACGCCGCGCCGCAGCCGCCCCGGTTGCTGGCGGCTTCACATTTCGACAACCTGGCCCATCTTAGAAGCGTTCTCGACAACGAGAATTCAGGAACCAAACAGATGAAATTCATGCAGCGCACCGGCGGTCTCGTGAAGGCCATGGCCGTAATCATCTCGCTGGCGCTGCCGACGGTGCTGGCCGTCTCGGCGGCCGATGCAAGGGTCGGCGGCGGACTCAGCTCGGGCTCCCGCGGCTCCCGCACCTTCTCTGCGCCGCCGTCGACCTCGACCGCACCGGGAACGGCGTCGCCCTTCAATCGCACCTACACCCAGCCGGGCTATAATGGCGGGTACAGCGCGCCCGCGCGCGGCGGCTTCTTCAATGGCCGCGGCGGCCTGCTCGGCGGCTTGGCCGCGGGCTTCCTGGGTGCCGGCCTGCTCGGCATGCTGTTCGGCGGCGGCCTGTTCTCTGGGATCGGCGGCTTCTCCTCGATCCTTGGCCTGTTGCTGCAGATCGTGCTGATCGTGTTCCTGGTGCGGATGGCGATGGCCTGGTGGCAGCGCCGGAACATGCCGGCCTATGCCGGCACCGTTCCGCCATCCGACCAGCAAAACTTCCGTTCCAACATGGGCTTTGGCGGCTTTGGTGGGACCAGCACCACGCCGCTGCAGATCCTGCCGGCAGACTATGAAGCCTTCGAGCGGCTGCTGGGAGACATCCAGGCAGCGTGGTCGAACGAGGATGTCGGCCGCATCAGGCTGCTGGCGACGCCGGAGATGGTGTCCTATTTCGAACGCGATCTCGAGCAGAACCGCGCCCGCGGCGTGATCAACAAGGTCACCGGCACCAAGCTGCTGCAGGGCGACCTTGCGGAAGCCTGGCGCGAGGGCGACACGGATTTCGCGACGGTGGCGATGCGCTTCTCGCTCGTCGACGCCACCTTCGATCGCGCCAGCGGTCGGCTGGTTGAAGGCTCGGAGCAGCCGCAGCAGGTCACGGAGGTTTGGACCTTCCTGCGCGAGCGCGGCGGCAATTGGCAGTTGTCGGCGATCCAGCAGACCAACTGACCGATCCAAGCACATCACGAGAGATGCAAGAGGCGCCGCGGAACCATCCGCGGCGCTTTTGCTTTGGCGGGCGACGACGACGCTCTATGATCCTCATCCCACGCAAGGACGTCATCATGCGCTACGAGCTCTATTACTGGCCCTCGATCCAGGGCCGCGGCGAATATGTGCGGCTCGCGTTGGAGGAGGCAGGCGCCTCCTATCGCGATGTCGCCCGCGAGCCCGGCGGCATGTCGGCAATGACGAAAATGCTTGAGGCGAAAAGCGGGACGCCGCCATTTGCGCCACCGTTCCTGAAAGCGGGCAAGCTCGTGATCGGGCAGGTCGCCAATATCCTGTTCTATCTCGGTCCCCGTCACGACTTGGTGCCGAAATCGGAGGCTGCGCAACTCTGGGTGCACCAGCTTCAGCTTACGGTCACCGACTTCGTGGTCGAGGTGCACGATACGCATCATCCGCTCGGGCCGACGCTGTACTACGAGGATCAGCGCGCCCCGGCCAAGAAGCGGACCGAAGAGTTCTGGAGAGAGCGGGTGCCGAAATTCCTCGGCTATTTCGAGCGCATCCTTAGCGATAACGGTCCCTATATCACCGGGCGCAGGCTCACTTACGTCGATCTCTCATTGTTCCAGAATGTCGAAGGACTGCGCTACGCCTTCCCGCAGCGCATGAAGGCATTCGAGCGCAGGATCCCATGCCTGATCGCGCTGCATGACCGCGTCGCCGCGCGGCCCAATATCGCCGCGTATCTTTCGAGCGAGCGGCGGATCCCGTTCAACGAGGACGACATCTTCCGCCGCTACAAGCCGCTGGACGCCTAGCTAAGCTTGCTGCATCGGTAACCCTCGTGGTGAGGAGGCGCGTTGGCGCCGTCCCGAACCATGAGCCCCGATTGCACTGTCCTGGCTCATCCTTCGAGACGCTTGGCCTTCCAAGTTCCTCGGGATGAGGAGAAGCGGCGGTTACGACGCGGTAGGACTGAACGGCCGGACTACAGGGCCCTGCCGTCGATCGGCGTCATCGTGAGCTTGGCCAGTTCGATACCGTCGATGCAGCTCACATTCAGCGCCACGACCTCGCTGCCGTCGGGCTTGCGGCCGCGCGCGAACACCTCGACGCCGCAGTCGACGCAGAGCTGATGCCGGATTGCATGCCGGTTGAAGAGATATTCGTGCAGGTTCTCCTCGCCGGCGCGGAGTTGAAACGCGGCGGGTGGCAGGAAGGTGAAATGCAGTCCCTTCTTGGTGCAGATCGAGCAATTGCAGGCCGTGACCATGGCAAGATCCGTGGTGCATTCGAAACGCACCTGACCGCAATGGCAGCCGCCCGTATAGGTTCTCTCGGTCATCCCTGATCCTCCTTTTGGCGGATGGATCAAGATATCACGGGCCGAGACGTTCCCGTCAGACCAGCATGTCGACCCGGGTGCCCTGGCCCGGCGGCAGCGGCGCTCGCGCCGATTGCTGTTGTTCGGCGGCGACATCGTCGCCATCCTTGTCAGCCTTGAGCGCCGGGCTCTGCTGAGCGGCGGTCTGCTGCGACGATGACGCCGACGGATCGGAGGGCGGCGGCGGTGGTGTGCTCGAAACGGTCGAAACGGACATGGTCCATCTCCTGGCTTGTGTCGTGACAAGCGTTGCCTGGAGGTGGCGAAAGCTTCGTCAAACAAATCGCTAAAATTGCGCGCAATCCGTCACAGCGCACGACGGATGGTGAACGTTGCCCTGCGCAATCGGCCGCTTTACGCGCCTATTGGTCCTTGCTGCGGGAGATCGTGATCGAAGATTCGGTTTTGGTCCTGGTGCAGCGCATGTCGAGCCGGCGATAACGGATCGAGACATCATCGCCATGCAGGAAGCCCATGCGGCGGATGCAGCGGGTGGCCCCGCGCTGCATGTCGTCCTTCGGCAGCGTGAAGACGATAGCAGACGCGCTCGCAATCAAATCGACGAAGGCGGCCGACGGCTTGCGGTCGGCTTTCGCGAACAGCTGGTTGCTGAAATTCTTGCTCGAGCAGCCAAGTGTTATCTCGCGCGCCTTGGGATGCGCGAGATAAATGGTGCCGGCCGCGGTCTGGCCGATGCGCATGCTGTCGATCTGATCCTTCAGATGTTGGGCGAGATCGTCGCACCGGTCGGCGGCGCTGGCCGGCTGAGCGGCGGCGAGCACCGTCGATCCGACCAGCGCGCACAAGAAGGCCCTGCGCAGAAATGGCTTAAATGTCATCATGAATACCCCCGCGCCATTGAAGCCTGCGCGCAGACCGCGCGCAAGCACCGATCCGTCATCGCTGTGCAAGACTGGAAGGCGTGTGACCGACGCGCTCCGCAGGCCGCATCACGACGGGATCAGGTCATGGGCAACGTCGGTCAGCACCTGGAAGATCTCGTCAGGCGCGTGGTGGACCAGGTCATGGACGGAGGCGATGGTGCGCACGGTCCAGGCGGGATCGCTGCGCAGCCGCTCATATTGGGCCGTGAAGGGCGTCGCGCTCCAGCCGGTGGCATAGACGAAGACGCGAGGGAGCTGCGGCGCAGGGCGTGTGAGGCGAAGGCTCTGCACGAAGGTGCCGAGCGGATGCGGCCGGCAACGCGGATCGACCCCATCGCGCGGCATCACGGTCAACCCATCGTGCGCGGCGCCCGCGATCGCCAGCCGACGATAGGCATCGCCGGCGAGATCCCACCAGGCTTGACCATGCTCCGGCGCGAACGCATCGAGATAGATCAGCGCGGCGAGCCGCTCGGGCGCGCGATCGGCGACCCCGGTCGCGACCATGCCGCCATAGCTGTGCGCGCACAGAATGACCTCTGTGAGGTCTTGGTCCGACAACAGCTCCAGCACGTCGGCGATATGTGTCTCCAGATTGATGCGGGCGGCGGGGGCGGGCGTTTCCTCCAGTCCGCTCAAGGTGAGCGCGTAGGCCGCATGACCGGTCTCTCGAAGCCGCGCCGCCAGCGGCTCATACCACCAGCCGCCGCGCCAACCGCCGGGAATGAGGACGAAAGTTGCCACGTGATCCTCCGTAACGCCATGCCGGGCATGTCTCGATCAGTTCCCGAGTTGCACTCTAACAGGGCTGTCAAGAGCCAAAGAGAAGGCCTTCTACCGCGCTCCGCCCATGCTAGAATATCGGCATGACCAAGTTGCTCGAGCAGGCTTTACGAGAGGTCCACCAGTTGTCGGCCGAGGATCAGAACGCCGCAGCCGGAGCGCTCCTCGACTATGTCAAACACATGCGTGATGTCGGGTTGACGGATGCGCAGCTTGAAGAAGTCCGCCGCCGGAGGACAAACCCGGATCGCAAAATTGTGTCCCACGCCAAGGCGCGGGAGCGCATTGGTCGGCTGGGCTCCTGATCGCGAATGAAGCTGGTTTTCGATGATCAGGCCCTTGCGGATATCGAGAACATTTACAGCTGGATTTCACAGGATAGTCCCTCGGCAGCGAAGACAGTCGTCAATCGGCTGTTCAGCAGCATTGAGTTATTGATCTCTTTTCCGCTGATCGGCCATGCCGGCCGCGGCCCGGGACGTCCGAATGGGTCGTGCCGCGACTTCCCTATATCGTGGTCTATGAGGTCGATCGGACGGCTGAGCAGGTCCTGATCACGGCGGTATTTCATGGTGCGCAGGCTCGAGATGGCGAAGCCGATGGCCCATGATTTTGGCCTGCCGGCGATGCGCGTCGCAATGAGGTCTCCGGATGGCGGATGGCCACGTCACGAAAGGGCATCCGAACCTTCCTTTTCCGCCAAAAGAGCTTAGAACGGCTCTATCGCCGGGCGCCCCGATAGGCGTCTTTCGGCCTTTCAACCCGTGAGCTGTCCATGAACGCGCCGACTGCCTTTCCCGACCAGAGCAAGCCTGTTCCGCCTTACAAGCATACGCCGCTGTTTCCGCTTGGAGCCGACACCACGCCGTACAAGAAGATCACGAGCGAGGGCGTGCGGGTCGAGAAGGTGCTGGGCCGCGACATGCTGGTGGTGTCGCGCGAGGCCCTGCGGGCGCTGTCGGAAGCGGCCTTCGGCGAGATCAATCACTATCTGCGGCCGGGACATCTGAAGCAGCTCCGGAGTATCCTAGACGACGCGGAGGCGAGCCCGAACGACAAGTTCGTCGCGCTGGATTTCCTGAAGAACGCCAACATCGCCGCCGGCGGCGTGCTGCCGATGTGCCAGGATACCGGCACTGCGATCATCATGGGCAAGAAGGGCTGCAACGTCATCACCGATGGCGACGACGAGGCGGCGCTCTCCGAAGGCGCGCGTGATGCATATTTGCGCCGGAACCTGCGCTATTCGCAGGTCGCGCCACTCTCGATGTATGAGGAGAAGAACACCGCCAACAACATGCCGGCGCAGACCGAGATTTACGCGGAGGGTGACGACGCCTACAAGTTCATGTTCATGGCCAAAGGCGGGGGCTCGGCCAACAAGAGCTTCCTGTTCCAGGCGACGCCATCGGTGCTGACCAAGGACCGGCTGCTGGCGTTCCTGAAGGAGAAGATCCTGACGCTCGGCACCGCGGCGTGCCCGCCTTATCACCTCGCCATCGTCATCGGCGGCACCTCGGCCGAGCTCTGCATGAAGACGGTGAAGCTCGCCTCCGCGCGCTATCTCGACGCACTGCCGACCCACGGCTCGCCTGATGGCAACGCCTTCCGCGACCTCGAGATGGAGCAGGACATCCACAAGATGACGCAAAGCCTCGGCGTCGGCGCGCAATTCGGCGGCAAGTATTTCTGCCACGACGTCCGCGTCATCCGCATGCCGCGTCACGGCGCAAGCTTGCCGATCGGGCTTGGCGTGTCCTGCTCGGCGGATCGCCAGGTGCTCGGCAAGATCACCAAGGACGGCGTCTATATCGAGGAGCTCGAGCACAATCCGGCCCAATATCTGCCGGAGGTGGAGCAGGCGCTCGGCGGCGAGGTGGTGAAGATCGATCTCAACCAGCCGATGAAGGACATTCTCGCCACCTTGTCGAAATATCCGACCAAGACGCGGCTGTCGCTGACCGGCACCATGATCGTGGCGCGCGATTCCGCCCATGCCAAGCTGCGCGAACGGCTGGAGAAGGGCGAGCCGCTGCCCGACTATTTCAAGAACCACCCGATCTATTATGCGGGGCCCGCCAAGACGCCCGAAGGCTATGCGTCGGGCGCGTTCGGGCCGACCACCGCGGGCCGCATGGATTCGTTCGTCGATCAGTTCCAGGCGGCCGGCGGCTCGATGGTGATGGTCGCCAAGGGCAACCGCGCCCCTAGCGTGCGCGAGGCCTGCAAGAAATATGGCGGCTTCTATCTCGGCTCGATCGGCGGCGCGGCGGCGAACCTCGCCGAGCACTGCATCAAGAAGGTCGAGGTGGTGGAATATCCCGAGCTTGGGATGGAAGCGATCTGGCGGATCGAGGTCGTCGACTTCCCGGCCTTCATCATCATCGACGACAAGGGCAACGACTTCTTCAAGGAGCTCAACCTGGGCTGATGCTGAGCATCGTCGTTGCGAGGAGCGTTAGCGACGAAGCAATCCAGACTTTCTTAGGCGCTGGATTGCTTCCGCCGTCGCCCCGGGGGCTTTGGCGGACACGTCGCTTACGCTTGCAATGACGTCCGTGAGGGCAGGCTTTGAATTCAAGCCCGCGTACCGGTGAAGGGGAACGAGCCCATGAAGCCGATACCCATGTCGCCGGAGATGGAATCGCCCGAGACCTTGCCGGTGAATTCGAGCGTGAGCGGCATCGGGTTCGTGATCGAGACCTTCCAGGCGACGTCGTCGCCATTGACGCTGCCGTCGAAAATCTCCGCTGAATCACCGTCCGCGGCCTGCGTGCCCGTCAGCGTGCTGCCGGAACTCGCCAGGGTCAGGGTCGCGGTCCGCTCGCCCATCGGTGTATTCAAGGTGAGATTCCAATTGCCGTCGACAGCCATCTGATCATGCTCCCTGGGGTTGCCTGTCTCAGCATCGAGAGCCGAGACGTCTTTCGACCGACCCTATAGCGCATCTTTCACGATAAGCCCATTGCGGCGATCAGGCGCGCGCGGCGCGAATGCGATGGGTGACGAGCAGGCGGAAGGTGACGTACTGGATGGCGAAGGCCGCGATCTTGGCGCCGACCGCGACAAAGGAGATGTAGAACGCCCACAGCTTGAGGTCGCCGCTCAAGGCCACGGCGATGGTGCCGAGACCGAGCGCGAACAACAAGGCCGCCCAGGCGTAGCCGGCGATATCGACCGCTGTCGGAATGGTCTCGGCCACGATCGGCGGCACGTAGCGCAGCATCCAGCCGCGCTTGAGCATGATGGCGCCGACAGCAAAATGCGCGATCGCGGGCTTGGCGAACATGAAGCGGGGATCGTTGGTGAGAAGTGTCACCGTGCCGAGCACGACCACGAGTCCAAGGCTGGCATAGGTCATGAAGCCGAGCGGCCGGCCTTTGATACGGGAATAAGCGACCTGAGCAATGGCCGCCGCGATGGCAACCGACGTTCCGAGGAGCGCATTGCCTGTGATCAGATAGAGCACGAGAAAGACGAGGGCGGACAGGAAGTCGGTGCCCAGCTGGAGTAAGGCGTCTTTCATCGGTCGCATCCTCTCGGGTGACAGGTGGTTGTTATTTCGCGGCCAGCATGGCGCCGGCCTGTTGGTGTGCGCTCTTGAGGCGATAATAGGCCGGATACCATCGGGTGAAATAGAGCGCGGAATTACGGGCGGCGAAAGCGATCGCAAGCCCGGCCCAGATTGGCAGGCCCGGCACGTAGATCATCGTGAGGTTGGCGGCGATCATCAAGGCGGTCGCCAGTGCCCAGGCGCCCGATATCACGTAGTTGGCGCGCCGGAAGCCCGCCATCGCGGCGGTCTCGGCCGGCTCCGCTTCCAGCGCATATTGCAGGGTGAAGGGGAAGCGGGCGAGGATCGAGCCGAGCGCGATCGCAAAGACGCCGCCATCGACCGCCAGATGCATGGCGGCAGCGCTCATCTCGGGATCGACGAGGCCGCGATAACAGGCGAGGCCCGCGAAGACGATCGCGGACCCTGCGCTGAGCAGCTTGAGCGAGCGCCCGCGGGCGAGATCGATTCCGATCGCCGCGAGGCAAAGCGCCGCGCCAACCACGACGCTCAGCGTCGGCGAGATCAGCATCAACGCCGCATGGGCGACATAGGGCAGCATGATCAGGATGGTCGTCATGGCCGGCTCCCGGCGTAATCTTTACGTTGGAAAGATCAGTAGCGCAGGCGCGACCTTGCCGTCAAGCGAAATCTAGACGGTGTCAAGATTCGCCGGACGGTATTCTGGAAGGTTTCACAGCTTCCCGGGTGGGGCAATCACGCCGCGCCGACCCAGTTGCCATGAAAGCCGTCGGGCACGCGGTGGCCGAGATGGACCAGCGCTGCGGGACCGGACCCGATGTCGGTGGCGTTGAAGATGGCAAGGTCGCTGCAATTGGTCGCCGCGCGCCAGACCACGCTGAGCAGCCAGCCATCGCCCTCGGCGGCATCATCGCCGCGTGGCACGAACACCGGCTCGGACAGCGTGTCGCCCTCCGGCAGCAGGTAGGCGGCCTTGCGCCTGCCGTGGCGGTCGACATGGGCAATGCCCGAGAACCCATCGAAAGCCGGCGTGTCGGGATTGACGCAGGCATACCAGCCGTGCTGGCTGATCAGGCCCGCGCGCCGATCGTCGATGCGCGGGAATTCGCCGGTGAGGTCGTCGAGATAGGTTTGGGTGAAGCGGTCGGTGTGGCCTGCGAGATCGAAGCTCCAGCGGCAGAGCCGGGCGCGGGACTTCTGCGGATCGGTGGGGCGGCCGTCGGGATGCGGAAACAGCGGCGGCTCGTCGAACTGCATGACGTCGGCGATGATGCGGCCGCCGTCCTCCCAGGCGTTCATGACATGGAAGACATAGCAGCTCTCGGCGCGGAACCAGACGATGTCCCGGGCGTCGCCGCTTCGCTTCATGACGCCGACGAAGGCGCCGTTGTCCGGCTCCCAGGCATAGGGCGGACGGCCTGACATCGCGCGGTCCATGCTGCCGGTGATCGGCAGCACCGGAAACAGCACGTGGTTTGCCGTGACGATGAAGTCGTGCACCATGCTGGCATAGGGCGCCTCGAAGCGCGTGAGGCGCGTCAGCTCGCCGGCCGCACTGATGGTCCCGAACGACAGCGTCGGCGTGAGCGGGCCGGAGGCGTTGTAGCCGAAGAACACCATCTCGCCGCTGACCGGATCGATCTTGGGATGCGCGGTGAAGGCGCCCCGGAGTCGGCCGTCATAGTCCTGGTAGCCAAGGGTGGCGAGCGTGCCGGGCGCGATTTCGGTTGGCAGATGCGCTTCTTCCAGCGCCAGCAGGCGGCCGGCATGGAAGATGATGTTCGTGTTGGCGACGCCGCCGTCGGTGAGCGTCACTGGTGCGTCCGGCAGCTTGCGGCCGAAGCCGCCGAACAGCGCCCGGCCGGCATCGTGCTCGGCGAGCCATTTCGGCGTGCGGACCCAGCGATTGCGATAGGAGGCGCGGCCATCCTCCAGGTGAAAGGCGTGCAGCATGCCATCGCCGACGAACCAATGCGCGCCAGGGGACTCGAACTGCGGGTTGGGGCCGTTGCGATAGAGGGTACCATTGAGCTCGCGCGGCAACTCGCCTGATATCTTCAGGAAGGGTGCGTCGCATTCGAACGGGATCGGCGCGAGATTGCTGCGCGGCTCGCGCGCGGCGCCTCGCGTGAGAGCGCTCGTCATGTCCTGATCCATGTGGCTTCCCCGCCTAGTTATCTTTACATCGTAAAGATAACGCTAAGCCTGATGCGCATGATCGTCAAGCCAAATCTTTACGATGTCAAAATGACGGCGTATGAAGGAGGAATGACACGACAGAAAGAAGCCGCCCGCCCGCGTCCCCGTCGTCCAGCCTCCGCGAGCCGCGCCGCCCAGCCCAAACGCAGCGCTCGGACGAGAGGCGGTGGGGAGGCCGCGCCGTACCATCACGGCGCGCTGCGCGAGGCGCTGTTGAAGGCGGCGGAGACGGTGCTCCGGCGCGACGGGCTCGCCGGTCTCACTTTGCGCGCAGTCGCCCGCGAGGCCGGCGTGTCGCATGCCGCGCCGACGCATCATTTCGGCGACCTGACCGGGCTGCTCAGCGAGCTTGCGGCGATCGGCTTTCAGCGCTTCGGCGCGGCGATGCAGGCCGCGATCGCAGCCGCGCCGCCGGCAGAGAAGGGGCTCGCATCGGCGCGCGCCTATGTTGCCTATGCGCAGGCCAATCCGGGCATGTACAGCCTGATGTTCCGCCACGAGCGACTGGACTATGCCCGGCCGTCGCTGCACGCGGCGGCGGAAGCCTCCTTTATGGGGCTGGCCCGCGCGGTTGGGGCGGCACACCCGGGACAGATCACCGACGGCAGGCTGTCGCTCGACGAAGCCGGCAGGATCGTCCACGCTTGGTCGTTGGTGCATGGCTATGCCATGCTGCTGCTCGATGGCCGCCTCACCGAGATGCTGCGCCGTGCGCCGGCCGGAACGACGCCGGAGACGCTGCTGCATGCGATGCTGAAGGCGAGCAGGCCGCCGCAACCGGGCTAGGGCAACGAGAAACTAGCGCTGCATGGCGAGCTCGATCGCCCGACCGCTCTTGCCAATGACCTTCACCTGGTCCTTGCCGCACGTGAAGCTACGCGCGGACTCGTCGGCGGCCTTCCGCGCCAGTTCGTTCGCGTTCGGATTGGCGGCGGCATCGACGTAGGCGACGTGGCAGACGCCGCCGGGCGACAGCCGCGTGACAATCAATAGCGCCTTGTCGCGTGGCCGGCCGTTCTTGTCCTGATCGGTCTGATCCGCGAGCTGCCAGCGTTGAATGATGGCAATCGGCTCGCTGCCGGCCATCCGCCATTCGATCCGCGGAGCGGCCGAGTTGAACGGCGCGAACCAAGCCTCCGCAGCCGGTTCCTTGGCGGCCTCGGCGAGAGTGTGGCCGATCGAGACAGTCTGTCTCATATCGACGACATCGACTGATACCACGAACCCCGACTTGCCGCGACAAACGCGCGAGGAGTGGTCGTCGGCCTCCTTCTTGCCGTCGCTCCAGCAGTTGGCTGCAGCGGCGCTGGAATAGCTGCTGCCGAATACGGGTTTTGCGGAACTGTCCTGCGTGCTGGCGGTCAGAGCGCCTGCGGCTGCAAGCGTTACGGCGACGGCCGAGCACACGATCAATCGCTGATGATGCGTTCTCATAGGCTCTAATCAGACCTGCAACGATGGCCATTGTTCGGCGGGCCTGGGTTGGGGACAGGGCGACAAAGCGACCGGAAGGACCTGACATTGAGGCGGATTTGTCCTAGAAGGGCGGGCTTGAATCATCCCTGCGTGTCTTCTGGCCTCCACGGATCATGCCCGCTATCCCGCCGTCCAAACCCTACCGCATCGGCCGTTCCAAGACTGGTCTCGGCCTGTTCGCCACCAAGCCGATCAAGAAGGGCGAGAAGATCATCCGCTATTTCGGCCCGATCCTCGACTCCAAGAAGGAGGACGAGGATGCGATCGAGAACAAATATCTGTTCGAGCTGACCAACCGCTGGACCATCGATGGCTCGGTTCGCGAGAACATCGCCCGCTACATCAATCATTCCTGCAAGCCGAACGCCGAATCCGACGTCAAGCCCCGCAAGCGCAAGGTGTTTATCCGCGCCATCAAGAACATCGAGCCCGGCGAGGAGATCAACTACGATTACGGCACCGACTACTTCAAGGCCTACCTGAAGCCGATTGGCTGCAAGTGCGACGCCTGCGAGAAGAAGCGAGCCAAGAAGCGCGCCGAGGCGAGAGCCGAGAAGGCCCGCCTGAAAGAGAAGGAAGAGCGCAAGGCCGAGCGGAAGGCCGAGAAGCTCGCTAAGAAGACGAAGGCGTCGAAGAAGGCCAAGGCGTCTTCTGGCAAGACCAAGCGTGCATCTGATGGTGCCGGCAAGCGGACCAAGGGCAAGGCCCTGAACGGCCATCGCGTCTCGGTCTAACGCCTAAGCGCGGTCACTCCTGACCAACGCCAGCGTCGTCCAGGTCACGCCGGCCGAATGGTTCTGCATGCCGAGCGAGCCGCCGTGATGCTCGAACACGCAGCGCAGGCCAAGCGGCGCGGCAAGCGCGGTCACATCCTCGGCAGCGACGTCGAACATGCGCCGTCCTGGTGGCACCGGGCCATGGCGGAGCCGCATGATCAGGAGGCCCTTGGGAGCAAGCAGGCTTGCGACGTTCGGCATCGCGCGGGCGCGCTCGTCCGCATCGAGATGCATCAGCACCGCGGTCATCATGATCAGGTCGAACGGATCATGGCGTGCGCGCAGGGCCGCAAGCTCCGGCAGGGAGTCGTCCACCCAGGCGATGCGGGGCGAGGGGTGCAGCGTCATGGCGCGCAGCCGCAGCGCGTCAGTCGGCTCGACCGCAACGACCTGGTGTCCCTGGGCGGCGAACCATGCGGCGTCGCGCCCGGTGCCGGCGCCGATGTCGAGCACACGCGCGGGCGCGCTCGGCAAGAGGTGCAGCACCGCGCGATGAACGTCCTGCGCGGCGAGACTCTCATAGCGGGCGAAGAGATCGTCGGCTTCGGCCGCGTAGCCTTCGGTGCCGCCGACATCTTCCGCCACGCCAATGCCCTCCGATGATTAGCCGCCCCGATGCACGGATGCGGGCAGCGGCGCCTCGCCGAAATCGAGCGCCGATCGCTGCACAATGAAGCCGTGCTGATCGACGATCAAGCGAAACCGCCGGTGCGCAGAGAAGAAGGTGAGACGATGCCGGCCAAGGTCGGTATCAACGCCGCGTTCGACCACGCTGGTGATGCGGCCGGCTTGCATTTCCTCGCGGAAGAGCGGCAGCGCCATGCCGAGCCCCTCGGCGATGATGGTGGCATCGACCTGGATGGAGTCGTCCTCGAAGTCGACCTTCGTCATGTCGCGGCCGCAAGCTTTCGCGTCGGCGCCGGATAGGCGCATTCGGCCAGTGTCGTCGTATCGAGCTCGCGCAGAAAGGCTTCGCGCGCGGCTGCGAGCTTGGCTTTCAATCGGCAGCGCGGGGTCAGCATGCAGCCGCCGCCATCGGCGCGGAAGCATTCCACCAGCGCCTCTTCCTCCAGCGCCCGTACCACCTCGCCGAGCGTGATCGATCGGGCGGGGCGTGCCAGCGTGAAGCCGCCGCCGACCCCGCGCTGGGTCGTGATGAAGCCGCTTCCCGCGAGGTCGCGCACGACCTTGGCGAGGTGGTTCCGCGAAATGCCGAACTCAGCGGCGATTTCCGCGGTCGCAAACGATCGTGCCGGTTCGCCCGCCAGTCGCATCAAGGTGCGCAAGGCAAAATCCGTGAACATCGTCAGGTGCATGGCTGACCTCGAGACGGCCGGAACCCAAAATTCGGCTTTGCAGGCGGAGCATAGCGCGTTAAATAGGCATTTGAAATACTTATTTCGGAGACAGCAATGGAAGGCGACGAGCGCCGCGCGCGGATCACAGCCGAGATCGTAGCGCGGACCGGGATCACGGAGGCCATGATCGAGCGTCTGGTGCATGCGTTCTACGACAAGGTACGGGCCGATGCCGTGCTCGGGCCGGTGTTCGACGCGCGCATCCAGGATTGGGGGCCGCACCTAAAGCAGATGTGTGCATTCTGGTCGTCGGTGGCCCTGATGACCGGACGTTATCACGGCACGCCGATGGTCAAGCACGCGCCGCTTCCGGTCGATGCCGCGCATTTCGATCGCTGGCTCGAATTGTTCGAGCAGACCGCGCGCGAGACCTGCCCGCCGGAAGCAGAGGCGCATTTCGTCGAGCGCGCCAGGCGCATTGCCGCCAGCCTCGAGCTCGGCATCGCCAACGCCAATGGCGTGATGCTCGGCATCGGCGAGCGCTTCCGGCGGTCGGAAGCCGTTCAGTAATAATCACCGTCGCGCGGGCAAGCCCACGCGACGGCTCGCATCGATCGCGCTTATGCGACGACCGCACTGTCGCTGCGGCGCAGCCCGATATATTGCAGCTCGGCGAAGACGCCCGTTGCGATCGCCTGCGCCACCACGAAGGCCTCGCCGAGCAGGTTCGGCGACACCGCACCTGAGAACAGCAGCGCCAGGCTGCCGACCGTCCAGGCCGCATTGCCGGCGATCACCAGCATCACCAAGGCTTTCGGTGCGACCGTCCTGGTGGCGAGCCAGCCGACGAATGCCGTGTAGGCGATCAGGAAAAGGCCGGTCTCGCGCAGCAGCGCCTCGGGCAATTGCAGCAGCGGCGCAAGCATTCCGGCATCCGCCGTCAGCAGCACGGCTGCGATGCCGCTGAAGACGGCATCGGCGGCGAGAGCGCGGCGCAGAAATTGCGAAGAGCGGATCGTGGCGTTCATGGCGGGTCTCCTTCGGTTGCGAGCTACATTCAAGCGGATGCAGGAGCTCATCTCCTGTGCGCCCGACCTTGATCCGGCTCGTGGTGCAATTCGATTACCTTGGAGGTCATGGAGTGACTGACATCCGCGTGATAGGTTTTCGGCCATGAACGCACCTACATCCATTGCGCGGGCCGACCGCGCCAGACCGGTCCATGTCGGCGAGCACTTGCGGCAATGGCGCCAGCGGCGGCATCTGAGCCAGCTCGATCTTGCCGTCGACGCCGAGGTCTCGGCGCGGCATCTGAGTTTCGTCGAGACCGGCCGCGCCTCGCCATCGCGCGAGATGGTGCTGAGGCTAGCGGAACGATTGGAGGTGCCCTTGCGTGAACGCAACGTGCTCTTGGTCGCAGCCGGCTACGCGCCCGCTTTCCCGCAGCGCTCGCTCGACGATCCCGCGCTGGCCGCAGCACGTGAGGCGATCAATTTGGTGCTCAAGGCGCATGAGCCGAATCCGGCGCTGGCCTATGACCGTCATTGGAATCTGGTGTCGGCCAACCGCATGGTGGCCCCGATCCTCGAAGGCCTCCCGCAGCGGCTGCTGGGCCAGCCCTTCAACATTCTCAGGCTCGCCTTTCATCCCGAAGGCCTTGCGCCGCGCACGGTCAATCTCGCCGAATGGTGCGGGCATTTGCTGGAGCGGCTGCACCGGCAGTGCGAGGCCACGGCCGACCCCGAACTGCTGGGGCTCTATCAAGACCTGAAATCCTATCCGATCCCGGCGCGATCAGGGCCGCTGCCGCCGGACAATGTCGCCATTCCGTTCAAGCTGCGACATGGCGGCGAGGTGCTGAGCTTCTTCTCCACGACGATGGTGTTCGGCACGCCGGTCGATATCACCCTGTCGGAACTGGCGCTGGAGACCTTCTTTCCTGCGGACGAACTGACCGCGACACGGCTGAAGGAGATGGCAGCGCGGCTCTGAGGGCGCTTGTGCCCGGCTTCGCAGGGCTTATCTTGGGCGGAACATTCCAAGCGAGGAAACGCCATGAGCGCCCTGAAACCGCTGACCATCGACATCGTCTCCGACGTCGTCTGCCCCTGGTGCTACATCGGCAAGCACCGGATCGAGGAGGCGCTGAAGCAGGTCACGGACGTGCCGGTCGAGGTGCATTGGCGGCCGTTCTTCCTCAATCCCTGGGTGCCGCGCGAGGGCATCAGCCGCGAGGACTATCTCACCACCAAGTTCGGCTCGGTCGAGGCCTATAAGGGCATCGCAGGACGCGTGGTCGCTGCCGCCGAGCAGGAAGGCTTGAGCTATCGTCCCGAGCGCGTCGCGCGCCAACCTAATACCATCGATTGCCACCGGCTGATCCACTGGGCGGAGGCGATCGGCAAGGCCGCGGAGATGAAGCAGCGGCTGATGGAATTGTATTTCCGCGACGGCGGCGATCTCACCGACATCAACGTGCTGGTGCAGGCGGCCGCCGATTGCGGGCTCGATGCGGAGGACGTGCGCCGCCGCCTCGCCACCGACGAGGACGTCGCGCTGGTGTCCGCGCGGGCGCAGGAAGCCGCAGACAAGGGCATCTCCGGCGTGCCGACTTATGTGTTCGCGCAGAAATATGCCGTCTCCGGCGCGCAGGACCCGCAGATGCTGGCGCGCGCGATCCGGCAGGTCTCGGCCGAGATCAACGCCGAGGCGGCGGAATAACAGCGCTCAGGTCTTACGAAGTTTGCGCGCGGCATGCACGCCGCGCCTGATGAGATCGAGCGCGGAGCGGCGCGCACGCAGCGCCGTGTCGATCAGCTCCACCATGGGATCACGCCCATAAAGCGGGATCAGCACGTCGCCGATCGCAAAGCGGCCGCGCCAGATCGGGTTGATCATCGGATGGTCGGGCCCTGCGGTGGAATCGGCCGAGGTGATGGCTGGATCGGCGCAGAGATGGCGGGTGAGATCCAGCGTGAGCTGCACACCCGGCGAATATTTCGCGAAACGTTCGTCGACGCCGAGCTTGAAGAAGAAGGCGCGGCCTTGATGACGCAGCACGACGCCGGCGGCGATTGCGGTATCGCCGGCGCGCAACGTCACGATCTCGCATTGATTGGTCGCGGCGAGCGCAGCCGTGGCGCGGCGGATGAAGGCGGCGTCGCCGTCATGCTGGATTAGCGCGGTGCCGCGGCGGCCCTTCCAGCCGCTGGCTTCCAGGCTAAGGAACGTCTCCAGCGCGGCTGCGACATCAGTCGGGCTGCGTGCCACTGCGAAGTCGACTGTGCCATGCTCGGCGAGCCGGTGCCGCTGCCGACGCAATTCCTTCAGCTTCTTGGCGCCAAGGGCATTCTGCAGCACCTCATCGCCGTCGCGTGTCGCGTCGAGGCAGGCGCGTTCGTAGCAGTGCAACACGCGCAGCCGGAGCCCGTCGCGTCCGAGCGCGGTCGCGATCGCACCCATCGTCACGCCATCGAGGGCAACGTCACGCAGCACCAGCGCATGCGCGCCGGAGCTGCGTGCGGCCTGCAAAAGCCGCGTCGCGGCCGCGTCCGATTTTTCGCTGTCGAGCAGGGGCGTGCAGAGCGTTCCGTAGGGGTGACCGCTGACCAGCGCGGGCAGGGGTAGCTTGTAGGTCCGCCACAGCGATATGACCGGCATCAGGCCGATCAGCGCAGGCGAGGGCGCATCATCATAGGCATAGAGCGCTGCGACGCCGGTGCGGCCGCGCGCCGACGCATTCACGGCCAATTCCCAATCGGGCAGATAGTAGCCGTTCGGCTCCAGGGTGCGCTGTGCAAGTGCGCACCAGTCGCCGGCCGGAACAGCGGCGAGCGGCATCGCTGTTGTGCCTCGGCCAAAGGTGTGCCGCGGCGCGGCGTCGCCATCGGACGCGGCACGGACGAGCGCTCGCTCGCTGATATCGGTCACTGCTGCCATTCCCCGGGGTGCGCGCTCAGTGGGCGCCATGCGGTGCACGTTAGCGGAAAGACGGCAACAGAGGCTTGAGCCGGACGCGCAATATGAACGGCCGCGTTAACGCGGCATTCAGCATCTAGCGCGTCAATGCGACCTCGCGGAAGGCGCCGACCAGCGGCTTCTCCAGCTTTCCCACCATGCCCTGCAGAATCTCGTAGGCCCGCTCCCGCGGCATCACCGGCTTGTAGCTGCGATATTCGATCAGGGCTGCGAAGATGTCGGAGATCGTCAGGATCCGCGTTAGGTCGGGAATGCTCTCGGCGCACAGCGCGTCCGGATAGCCGCTGCCGTCGAGAAATTCATGATGATGCCGGACGGCATCGAGAATCTCGGCGTTGATCGCGGGATTGTTCTTGAGCGCGTTGAAGCCGGAGACGGGGTGGGTTTCCACCAGCGCGCGCTCGTCGGTGTCGAGCCGGCCCGGCTTGTCGAGGATGGTCAGCGGGATTCGCGCCTTGCCGATGTCATGAAACATCGCGGCCATGTAGAGCCGCTCGAGATCCTGATTGGGGACGCCGAGGCTCAGTCCGAAATCGACGGTGACGCCGGTGACCAGCAGGCAGTGCTGATAGGTGCCTTCGTGATGGCGGCGCACGGTCGCGAGCCAGTCCGACAGGCCGTACTCCGCGACTGTATCGGCGATGCGCCGGCCCGCGCGCCGCGTATATTCGATGTCGATCTCGGTCTCGCCGAGCACGGCGCCGAACATCGATGCGATGCAGGCGGCGCCGGCAAAGGCGGCTCCGCGTCCGCCGTCCTGCGTGAGGCTCGGCGCGACCGAGGAAGGCCGCCGGTCCAAGAGCTTGTTCAGGAGCTGATTGCGGCTCGGCGTGCTCGACAGCACGCTGGTCGCGCCGAGCGCGTAGGCTTGCACCGTCGAGAGGCGGGACTTGTGGTTGGTGAGGAAGATCCGCTTCGGAACACGTGCGAGCTGATCCGAGACCTCCTTCAGCGCGGTGATGTTGTCGACCGCGCGCAGATCGGCGGCGATCACGACGGCGTCGATTCCGCGGCCTGTGATCCGTGCGTCGCCGAGCATCTCCGACGTAAGCGTGCAGTGCTTCTCCAGCATGCCGCGCAGCGCCCTGAGCTTTGTTGCATCGTCGCCGACAAGATGGACGTTCATGAAGAGCGGGGTCCCGCGGACGTGTATCCTCTGATCCCTGCAATGGTGCCGGGCATTCGTTAAATTTGCGCGTTCTCGTGATTCTCCGAGATCAAACGCGAATTAGGCTCGTGCTAACGATTGTGGCGTGAGCCCTGCATTAGCGGTACCGCAATCCGGTTTGCTGCCCGAATTCAGTCAGGGGTGTCGGTTTCCTGAACTAAATCGACCGAACTGAACGAAACCGGCCCGTCACGCTACTTCGTAGCCGCGACCGGCGTGTAGTGCTCGGAGGCGCAGTTGTCCTCATGCTCGACGCGGCGTCGATCGGCAATCTCGCCCTTCGCGATGGTGACGCGGTAGGTCTGCGATCCCAGCGGCGTTCCGGTTGCCGAGGTAAGTTCAGCACGCACGCACGCGATCCAGGCATCGCTGCGGAGATCGTGATGCGGCGGCGAGACGCGCACGTCACGCGGGTATGAGCTCGGCAGGAAGATAAGGTCGAGCTCCTTGCTGACCAGCGTGCCGACGTCGGGTGCGGTCTCCGGAGGCGGCGGATCCGCTTCCCTGGCGCGCATGAAATCCGGCACAGGCGAGCGGCTGTCGGCGATGCCGCATCCTGCCAGCGCCAATCCTGCCAGCGTCAAGACCATGCCGCCAACCAAGATCATGCGACGGTCGACGCGCGCCATTCGCCCCCCTCGAGTACCGGCCGCAGACTAGCTGTGATCACGGTGGAATTGTGCGCTGCGCGATCAACTCTCGCTGATGTGAAGCGGGCTGTGGATGCCCGCGACTGCATGGAATTGTTTCTGACTGTTGCATCAGCGGTGAACCCGCATCGGCCCGGCGCCGACCAACCAGCGGAGCTCGATGCAGGGGAGATCGCCATGGTCCGTCACGTTCTTTGCGCCGCGTGGCTCGTCCTCGGACTGCTCGCGACGTCCAGCGTGGCGCGCGCCGAAAGCCGATTAGCGCTGGTGATCGGGCAATCGTCCTACCGTGCTGTGGTCGCCCTGCCGAACCCGGTCAACGACGCCAAGGCGGTTACGCAATTGCTGGCCGACTCCGGTTTCGATGTGACCAATGCTGCCGACCTGTCGCAAAAGGAGATGAACAGGCAGATCAGCGACTTCGCAGCCAAGATCGCGGCCAAAGGACCTGACACGGTGGCGCTGCTGTTCTATGCCGGTCACGGGCTGCAGGTCGATGGCGAGAACTATCTGTTGCCGGTCGATATCGACGTGCAGCGCGAGGCCGACATCCCGCTGCAGGCGGTGCGGCTCAACGATCTTCTCAACACGTTGAATTCGGTGCCGAGCCGGATGCGCATCCTGTTGCTCGACGCCTGCCGCAACAATCCGTTTCCGGCGCTGAGCGGGACGATCGGCCGCGGTCTTGCCTTGGTCGATGCCAAGAGCGGCGCGCCCGGCACCTTCCTGTCCTATTCGACCTCGCCCGGCGCAGGCGCCGAGGATGGCAACGGGACCAACAGTCCCTACACGGCCGCGCTGCTCGCTGCTGCGCGGGAGCCGGGCCTGCCGATCGAGGCAGCGTTCAAGCGGGTGCGCCTCGCCGTCAACAAGGCCACCGCGGGCCGCCAGACGCCGTGGGATTCCTCCTCGTTGACCGAGGATTTCCGTTTCATTCCCGCCAGCGACGCGATTGTGGCCAGCGCCAATACGAATGTGGCCAGCAGCAATGCAGGTGTCACCAGCATCAACGCAAGCGTGGCCAACGCGAATGCCGGCCCGACGCCGGTCGCCGTCAAGCGCAGCGTCGCGGAGTGGACGCGCACATTGCAGGGCATGCCGGTCGAACCCGCGCACGATATCATCGTCAACGACGGCAGCCTCGAGGCGTATCAGGCCTTTGTCGCACTGTACGCGGAGCCGCCTTATGGGGCCGAGGCGCGCACCTGGCTGGCACTGCACCTGCGCATGGCGGCGTGGAACGAAGCGGTGCAGATCAACACGGTCGCGTCCTACCAGGCTTTTCTGGGCGTCTATCCGGATAGCGACCTGACGCCGACCGCTCGAAAGCTGATCGACCGGCTGCGCTATCGTCCCGTGCTCGCGTCTGCGGTGGCCAGGCCTGTTGCTCTGCCGACCAATGTCGCGGTCGGCCCGACCTGTCCGTGCGCGCCGGCGCCGCTGCCGATCAAGAGAGTCGACACGCCAAAGAAGGCTGAACTGCCGAAGAAAGGTGACGACAAGCCGGCCAGGAAGCACGACGATGCTCCGCCGAAGCACGCAAGCCGCTCACCGCGCGTCCGCGATGCAGGCGATGATGTCGTCTACGATCCGCCAACGCGCGACTACGGACCCCCGATGCCGCTACCCCTACCGCCCGTCGGGATCGGCATCGGGATCGGCGGCCTTGGTGGCGGTGGCGGCTATGGTGGCGGCTATGGCCGCGGGCCGGTCGGCAACTATTCCGGGCGTCGCGGCTACTGACCGGCGAAATCGGCCATCGTCGGCTTGCGGCGCGGGTCTGTTGCCCTGTGTTGCCGCGCATCAACAACTGCCGAAGCTGCACGGCAAATAACCGATTGCCGTGCGGGCCGCGCGCGATACATTCGTCCTGCCCGAAGCAGGAGATGGAAGGCAATGCGCAGCTGGCTCGCGGTCGCGGCAATGGTCGTGCTTGTTGCTGCGCCGGCGCAGGCGCAGATGGGCGGAGCTGGTGGCCGGCATCATCAGGGCGCCGAGAAGGGCTCTGAGCCCAAAAAGCCGCAGGTGGACGAGAAGGCCTACAAGGCGGCGCTCGACCGCATTCCCGAGCCCAAGCAGAAATACGATCCCTGGGGCGTTGCGCGTCCGAGCCAGCCGGACAAGGCCAAGCCCAAATAACCCGCCCGAACAGTCCACCAATATGTTTGGCGGTGCCGCCGACTGTCATCCCGGTCGCGTGGCGATAGCGGCAGCATCGAGGCTCGTCCTCCGCCTCTCCCAGCTCCAGCGCCGCTCGTCCTGACGCCGATCGGTTCGTCCCATCGGCTCAGCCGTCCGTCCCAAGCCGATGGACGGGCCGCGGCCGCGCGCGTTTCGCTCATGGCCTGACTATCCCTTCGATCCAGGCTCCCGCGACAAGAGGCGACCATGTTGATCGTATCGGAACGACGATGTCCCTGGCCTGCGGCGGCTCGACTGGGAACGGCGTGGCTGGTTGCCATGGCCGTGATCGTCGCGTCCGCCCATGCCGCGCTGGCGCGAGGCTCGGACCAAGGCTCAGATCAAGGCTCAGACCAAGCCTGGGAGCATTGGGGCGGCGATGCCGGCGGCACCAGGTTCTCGCCGCTGAACCAGATCACGCCCGCCAATGTCGACCGCCTGGTGCACGCCTGGACCTATCGCACCGGCGATCTCGATCATCGCATCGCGGCGGTCGGAGGCCGCATCAAGTTCGAGGCGACGCCGCTGCTGGTCGAGAACAGCCTGATCTTCTGCACTCCGTTCAACGAGGTGATCGCGCTCGATCCGCGCACCGGCGCGCAGAAATGGCGCTTCGACCCGAAGCTCAGCGACAGCCAGCGTCCGGCCAACCGTTACGCCTGCCGCGGCGTCGCCCATTGGACCGACGAGTCTGCCCCGCCGGATGCAGCCTGTCGCAGCCGGATCTTCACCGGCACCAATGACGCGCGCCTGATCGCGCTCGATGCGCGCACCGGCGAGCCGTGTGAGGGGTTCGGCGCGCAAGGCCAGGTGAAGGTCGAGATTGAAAGGACGCTGCAATGGCCGGGCGAATTCCAGATCACCTCGGCGCCGGTCGTGGGCCACGGCGTCGTCGTGGTCGGCTCGTCGATCGCCGACAACAGAAGTGTCGAGGCGCCCTACGGCACGGTGCGCGGCTTCGATGCGCGCACCGGCGCGCTGCGCTGGAGCTTCGATCCGCTCGTTCACGACGGCATCACCGCCGGTCATGCCAATGTCTGGGCGCCGATGTCGGTGGACGAGGCGAGCGGACTGGTGTTCCTGCCGACCTCCTCGCCGAGCCCGGATTTCTTCGGCGGCGGGCGGCCCGGCAACAACGACCATGCCGATTCGGTGGTTGCGCTTCATATCGAGACCGGCGCGCTCGCCTGGTCGTTCCAGACGGTGCACCATGACGTCTGGGACTATGATCTGCCGGCGCAGCCGACCCTGGCGCGCATCGACACCGGCGCGGGCGAGCGCGATGTCGTGATCCAGCCGACCAAGCAGGGTTTTCTGTTCGTGCTCGATCGTGACACCGGCAAGCCAGTCTGGCCGGTCGAGGAGCGGCCCGTGCCGCAGGGCGCCGCCGAAGGTGAGCAGCTGTCGCCGACGCAGCCCTTTCCGACCCACGTGCCGCCGCTGCTGCCCCAGCGTTTCGCACGGGACGACCTGTTCAAGCTGCCGTTGATCGGCAACTCGTCATGCGAGGCGCAGCTTGCGCCCCTGCGCAATGATGGGCTCTACACGCCGCCGTCGACGCAAGGCACGCTGCTTTATCCGATGACCGGCGGCGGGGTGAACTGGGGCGGGGTGGCGTTCGATCCGGTCCACCGGATCGTCTATGCCAACGTCACCCGCGCCATTCACATCATCAGGCTGATCCCGCGGGCCGAGGCCGACACCATGGCGCCGCCACGCGGCGTGGATTTCGGGCCGCAACGCGGTGCGCCGTTCGCGATGACGCGTGCCGTGGCGATGTCGAAACTGGGCCTGCTCTGCAATGCGCCGCCCTGGGGTGAGATGGTCGCCGTCGACCTCAAAGCCGGCCGCATCCTGTGGCGATCGACGGTCGGCACGTCGGAGGATCGCGCGCCGTTCGGGCTCGCCTTCAAATGGGGCACGCCGCTCGTCAACGGCGTCGCCGTCACTGCAGGAGGTCTCGTCTTCACCGGCGCGATGGATGCTTACTTGCGCGCGTTCGACGCGGCCTCGGGCACTGAGCTGTGGCAGGGGCGGCTGCCGGTGCCGGGTGTGGCCAATCCGATGACTTACCAGTGGCACGGCGAGCAATATGTCGTGATCGCGGCCGGCGGCCACTCCGAGGCCGGCACCACGCTCGGCGACAGCGTGGTGGCGTTCCGGCTGGCGCGCGACGGTGAGGCGCCGTCGCTCTGGTCGCGCACGATCGACCGCCCCGGCGGCCGTCTGGCCGGCGAAACCCTCGTCGCGTTGTTTGTGCTGCTGCTGTTCTCGGTCGTGATATGGCGGTGGCGATTCGCTCGAACCTAGTTGTCGAAGGCGACGCCGATTCGCTTGTCGTGACTCCACACCGCGTGACAGCGGCGGGTGAACTTGTCGGCGGGAATCACGAGCGTGAAATTCTCCGGCAGACCGACCGGCGTGACCACCTCGAGGCGCGCGCCGGCGTCGGAGAGATTGCGCACCATGCAATCCACCGCGCCGCCGCCGTCGAAAGCCAGCCTGCCTTGCTTGAGCACCCGGTGCCGGGGTGCGATCCGTTTGTTGCTTGTCGTTTCACTCATCACAGGCCACCCGATGATCCCGGATGTCGTCCGCTTCGCCTCAAAAGCAATGTAACAACTATAACGGAACTGGTTTCGTTCGAATGAAGCGCGCGCCGCGATTTCGCGGCAACGGACTCACTGACCGTTAACGATGCGGGCGCGGACGGCCTCACAACATCGCAAAGGCGCTCGAGACCATGGCGATCGGCTTCCCGTCGCTGGCAGCCGACAGCGTCACCCGCCCGAAGCTCATGGTGCGCCCGAGCCGGACCACCTGCGCATCGGCCAGCACGTCGGAGGAGGCGACCGCCCGCATGAAATGGGTGGTCTGATCGACCGTCGTCATCGGCCGGTAGCCGCGGTTGGCCGCCACCATCGCAATGACCATCGCGGTGTCGGCGAAGGCCATCAACGCCTGCCCGCAGACGACGCCATTGTCGCGACACAGCCGCTCCGAAAACGGCATGCGCAGCAGTGCGGTCGGATAGGGGTCTGCGGTATCTGTGATGCTCTCGATCCGGAGCGCGAGATCCTTGATCCAAGGCGCGAAGACATCATCAAGAATGCGACGCGCGTCATCGATGGTGAAGTCCAATCCTGGGACCGTCATGATCGTAGAGACCTCCAACGTTTCTTGCCGAGCTAAGCCTGAACCCATAGGCCGAGCAAGGACGCCGCAGCGGTGTGGCTTGAAAACGCCTGATATGGCTGCCTAAGATGCCAGGCCGTCGGGCAACAAGGTGCAATGCTGCGCCGGTTGTTTCTCATCGTTTCCGTGAAGGTCCTCGGACCGATGCTTGCGGGCGGTTGCACCAAGTCTTGGCGGCTGCGTCGGCGATGCTATAAAGCGGCCGATATCGGGAGAGCTAATGCGATGAAGAAGACGAGCGTGGCGATGATGATCGCGCTGCTGGCGGGATGGGCGGTGCCGTCGATGCCGTCCCACGCGCAGATGCCGAACATCAATCTGATGGCCGACCAGCCGGGCAAGACGCCTGAGGAAAAGGAGGCCGACGAGGCGCGGGACAAGGCCTACAAGGAAACGTTGAGGAAGATCCCTGACGCGAAGACCTCGTCCGATCCCTGGGGCGGCGTCCGGACCACCACCGACGCGCCGAAGACGCCGGCCGTGAAGACGACAGCGACGAAGAAACCAAAGGCGACCGCCAACACCAACTGATTTCCGCGTTTTCGGACTCGGATTCACGGCAGCCCAGGGCCATATTGGCTGGGTTGCAACGTGTTCGGAGTCTGCACATGGGCGGCGGTTCAGCCTTTCGCCCGCGGGATCTGGCCAGCCGGATGGCGGCCCGGCGCCAACAGGGCGGCGCTCCAGACGGTTATGTGCGCGAGACCTTCACCTTGCCGCGCGAGGACGCGCGGGCAAGGGCGCGCGACTATTTCACCCGCTATCCCAAAGCGGGCTACATGAGCGCGGTTGAGAGCTGGCGGGAACTGCCGGACGGGGCGATCGAATTCACAATGCGCCGGCTGCGCAGCGCGGATTGAACTGACCCGTCTGCGATGGCGGCATAGGCCCGATCTAGCCTTCGCTGCTTTCCTGCTCGTCCTGCTCGCCCAGCAGCTTGCGTGTCTGCCGGTTGATGAAATGCAGCCGCGTGCACGCCTTGCACACGACGGTCTCATAAGTGGAGACGGATTCGCCTTCGACAGCCTCGTTCAGCCAGTGCTGCACGTTCATTCCGGTACGGGGACATTTGAAGAGGAGATTGTTACCCATGCGCCTCCAGTGTCAGCCAGGACTGCGGCGCGCGTATTGATCTCGATCAATTTTTGCACGCGCTGTCCTTCGCAATGCGGCGCTGGCGCGGCCCCGGGGGAAGGGGCCATGAACGGCACGAGGCAGGATATTGGCAGCTCAGGCGCTATCGAGCGATTCGGCCACGATCCGGATGCGGAAGACCGGCTGACGGGCTTCGTCGAGCAGCTCCATCTGCCATTCGGAGTTTTCCGCCAGTTTGCGCGAGATGCTGCCGGCCATATCGGCGCAGACGGTGGTCATCTCTTTCCAGGCGGCATCACGATCGGCGCATTCTGTCCCGTATTCGGACGCGCCTGAAAAACGACCGTTGCGGATACGAAAAAAATAGAGCGGCATTGCAAAACCGTGAGCCCTGACCGCCCCAGGCCGCTGGGTTTTTACTAAACTGGGGCCGGATGGAAGCGCAGAGGCGGCCCTCAGATCAATTCCGGGAAACTACGGTCGAAATTCAATTGAAAGTTGTATTTGGTTCCCGTCGCCGCGCGCCCGCGATCGGGCCAGCCGCTCTTCTTGCGCACGGATTTAATGGCGGCCGATCGATGCCGATTGCAGATTGCAGGCTCCTGCGGCGCGACGTTTTCGTGACGGGAGACGGCCGCCGTACCCGAGGCTGATCGGGCTCGGATGGGAGCGGCGGCATCGGAATTGTCACGATCCCAGCGGATCTTCGGCTCGTGCTATTCGAACAGCCTTTCGGGCGCGACCGTGAGGCGGTAGGCGACCTCGGTCGAACCGTCGATGACTTCGAGCAGCGCGTTGCATAGCGGGCAACGCACGTCACGCGCGCGTCCGCTCCGCGACAACAGCTCGATCCTGCGAAAGCCGGCCTTGCAGGCTGGGCAGATCACGTCGTCTTTCTTCATGGACTGACTATGCACTGCGGGGATTACCGTTCCACGACGCCGCGGTGCCAGGGCACTTTTTCTGCTGCGGGACGGCAGGGTGGAGGCGCGGGCCTGCGGCACCGGCCAAACGTCAAAAGCCCCGGGCGCAGATCCGGGGCTTTCTTTCGGCGCGGATGGATTTCAGGGCCCAGCGCCTACGATGACGGTCGTTAACCAGGAGGCCGCGCCGGGGCACGGCCGACCTGATGTCCTGCTCGCGCTGGCACATTTTGGATCGTCCGACGTTTTCAGGTCGTCCGATCCATGGCTTGTCCGATTAGCCTATTCGACGTCCACAGTCGCTCGATGGTCTCGCTTCAGCGGACGACTGCTCGCCCACAACCCTAACCTTATACCTCAACCAAAAGTTTATTACAATGGATGTAGATAGAAGGGGGCGGGGCGGGATTGCCGGGACCAAGGCGATCCTCCATCCCGGCGGCCGCAATGATGGTTCTTCGCCGAGCCGTGCCGAGGCGGCCTGATGTACAAGGTCATCGACACCATCCTCAACATCGGCTGCCTGCTGGCGGCACTGTTCTATCTGCTGACGATCGTGTGGGCGCAGGCGAACTGCTCGCTGATCCCGGTTTTCGGCCGGCAATGTCGCGGGCCCGAGCTCGACGCGTGGATGATTCCGTTCTTCCTGGCGCCGATCGGAATTCCCGCGCTGATCGGGGTCGCCATGATGCTTTGGGGACTTCGTGAGCGCTAGAGCCTTCCCCGTTCCGACTGAATCGGAACGGGGCTCTAGGTTTTTGTTTTGACGCGTTTTCTTGACGCGAACCGGTGTCCACTTCGCTTGAAAACGCTCTAGCGCGCGGCCGTTGTCAGAGCCGTCGTCCTCGTGTCATTGGGATGCGGCGGATGGAAGCGGGGACGGCGGTGAATCAGACGGTTCGTAACGAACGCAAGAAGCTGCTGGCGACCTGGTACAATAACTTTTCCATCGCGGTGCTGGTCGCCGGCTTCCTGACGCCGTTCTGGACCATTATCTACGGAACGTCGCAGCCGCAATCCGGCGACCTGACGCGGATCATCGGATTTGGCATTTGCCTCGTGCTAGGCGCGGTCCTACGTTATCTGGCACATCGCACCTTGGGCGGACTGGAAGAGTAGAGCGTTTCGAACGAATGACAGGAGCCTCGATCATGACCAATTGGCAGATGTTCGCGCTCGCCTCACCTGTCATCGTGGTGCTCGTGATGTGGCTGCAGGGCCTTGCAGAAGGCTATTTCGATCGTGCCCCGTCATCGGATCGTCATCAGGTCGGCGGCGGTTCCGGTTTCCTGCGCGGCGCGCGCGCCAAGGCGGACAAGAACTAGCGCCTTCCTGCCGACGCAATATGCGATCGTGTGCGACTGCGAGCGTGCCGGTGCATCACTATCCGCTAACCATGATCAGCCTTGAAATCTGTTCAGCTCGGCTGGCAGGTACAACGTGCGATGGTGAAGCGGTTCATTCCACGCATCGCGTGCCGAACAAAAGCAGAAGCCTGCCCGGAACTTCGTTCTTGCCAGGAGAACAACGGATTGTGATGGAACTTTTTCGCGATCAGGAAAAGCTCCTCGCGACCTCGATGGGACCGACAATCGCTGCATTGAAGTCGTCCAGCGCGTCCGCCGGGATCCAATATTCGAGATGCGCGTGGCCGCTGGCTTCCTGCACCTGGGAGCGGGCAAGGAATCTCTGCTTCACCTGAAAGCGCGTCACATAACCGGCGCCGCTGGCGGGGACATTCCAATCCCGTGCGATCGTCACGGCGTAATCCTCGCTCAGCACCGGATAGAAGATCGGCTGATCAGGCAGTCGCGGCGGAAACGCCCTCATGCCACTCTCGCGAATCAGCGCGAGCTCGGTTGGGCCGACGGGCCGCCACAGAGAGATGGTCGCTTCCTGCTGCACGCGTCCTGATAGCGGAATGGAGAGCATTGAAGCACTCGGCTGAGCAGCAGCGATGCGCTGCTGCACAGCCGTGAATGACCTGCCTATGGCTTTACGCAGATCGCCGCGCAGGCGTCCTCCATCGGTGCCTGCGAGGTGCAGGTCGCGGCGTCAGGTCCGACATAGCTTGCGATGATCTCGCCCCCAGTCGCGGCGCTCTGTGGCGGCCGGTGATTGTTGCAGACCGCCGCCATGATGAGTTCACCCTCGGCGCATTTGAGCTTGCAGACCTGGCCGCCGGGCCCGTTGGACTGGGTGATGAAACGGATCGGCGCGGTGGCCGTGGACAGCGCGGCAGCATCGGACACGCTGGCGTCCTTGCCGGCGGGGCCGGGCGGGCCAGGCGGACCGGCAGGGCCAGGGGGGCCAGGGGGACCGGCGGGACCTTGTGCTCCCGGCGCGCCTTGCGCGCCCGCGAGGCCTTGCTTGCCTTCGGGGCCGGGGGGACCCTGCTTTCCTTCCGGTCCTGCGGGGCCCTGCTTTCCTTCCGGTCCTATCGGACCTGCAATGCCGGCAGGCCCTGCCGGGCCTTGCTCGCCCTTCGTGCCCGGCGGGCCGGCAGGCCCCTCAAAACACCCGCCCAACGACAACGCCAGACCGCAGGCCACGGCCGACACCAAGACGCGCGTCCTCATGCTTCCTCCCACCCCGTTTGCGTGTGTTGAATTTTCTCGCGATACAATCTGAAGGAACCCGGACGGGAGTCAATCCAAGTCTGATGTGCTGGCGATGGCCGAATGTGGCCGCGCATAAGGCCGGCACATTCTTCTTTTCCGCAGGATCTCTTTCCCGCAGGATCGGCGGGCTTGTCGGAGGCGTGTTACGATGCCCGGTCGCCTGGGACCGTCGAGTGGGCTGGCTCTCGCTCGTCATTGTCATCGTGTCGCTCGGCGTGATCCCGCTCGCCGTCCGCATGGCGCGCACGCGTGCACATAGGCGCTTCGCCCAAAGAAAGAGGCCGCCAACTGAGGCGGCCTCTCGCAATCTCTAAAGGTCAACCGCCTTCAGCGGCAAGGTTTGCCAGACATCATGGCCGCCCTGCTGTGGCAGCCGTCATGCATTCTTTGCTGAGTTTTCTGAGCGCCCGGTTTCTTTGCAGGGCCCTGTGTCTGTGCGTGCGTCGACACCGAAGAGGCTAAAATGATCAGAGCCAAGGTGACTTTGAAAAGTGATTTCATGATCTACCCCAAAATTGTTCAAGCTGAAGATCAGTCGTCAACGGGAACCAATCTAGCGTCAAAATCGAATGAGGACACTCCTCAGATCAACTTAGGACATCGGGGCTCATAAGAACTGTACCTCCGATTGCGTAAAGAACATATTGCGAACGTGGAACAGATCGGGTACATTGCTCCCCAAGATTGATCGGCCCCGTTCTCGTTAACCGTTTGTCCGTCACGCGAATCCCCGCCATAAGGAGCGCCTATGTCCGCCACCGCCCTGCGCATCGTCGAAGGTTCTTCCATGGATAAGAGTAAGGCGCTGTCCGCAGCCCTGTCCCAGATCGAGCGCCAGTTCGGCAAGGGCTCGGTGATGAAGCTCGGCAAGAACGACCGCTCGATGGACATCGAGACGGTGTCGACCGGATCGCTTGGGCTCGACATCGCGCTCGGCGTCGGCGGCCTGCCGAAAGGCCGCATCGTCGAGATCTACGGGCCGGAATCCTCAGGCAAGACCACGCTGGCGCTGCATACCGTGGCGGAAGCGCAAAAGAAGGGCGGCATCTGCGCCTTCATCGACGCCGAGCACGCGCTCGATCCCGTCTATGCCCGCAAGCTTGGCGTCAACATCGACGAACTCCTGATCTCGCAGCCTGACACCGGCGAGCAGGCGCTGGAGATCTGCGACACGCTGGTGCGCTCGGGCGCGGTCGATGTGCTGGTGGTGGACTCGGTCGCTGCGCTGGTGCCGAAGGCCGAGCTCGAAGGCGAGATGGGCGAGTCGCTGCCCGGCCTGCAGGCGCGGTTGATGAGCCAAGCTCTGCGCAAGCTGACCGCTTCGATCAACAAGTCGAACACGATGGTGATCTTCATCAACCAGATCCGCATGAAGATCGGTGTGATGTACGGCTCGCCCGAGACGACGACGGGCGGCAACGCGCTGAAGTTCTACGCCTCGGTCCGTCTCGACATCCGCCGCATCGGTGCGATCAAGGAGCGCGACGAGGTGATCGGCAACACCACCCGCGTCAAAGTGGTGAAGAACAAGCTGGCGCCGCCGTTCAAGCAGGTCGAGTTCGACATCATGTATGGTGAGGGCGTCTCCAAGATGGGCGAGATCCTCGATCTCGGCGTCAAGGCTGGGATCGTCGAGAAGTCCGGTGCCTGGTTCTCCTATGACAGCCAGCGGCTTGGGCAGGGGCGCGAGAACTCAAAGGCCTTCCTGCGTGCCAATCCCGACATGACCGCCAAGATCGAGACCGCGATCCGCCAGAACTCCGGCCTGATCGCCGAGCAAATCCTGGCCGGCGCCGCCGAGCGCGATGCCGACGGCGAAGAGCCGGCCGAAGAATAAGCCTTACGACGATAGCGGGCGCGCCTGGACGTTGACTTGCGGGCGTCCAGAGTGCCTGTTTGCGCGTGCCTATGCAGGGCCGAAATCCTCGGTGCCTTTCGGGCAGACTCCGCCGCGAATTTCGATGGGCGAGAGTGCCAGTCTTCCGGAGGGGAAAGCATGACGCGGTTGATCTTGACGGCTGACGATTCCGCCGCTGGCGCGCTTCGGCGAAGTGGTCTTGCCGACCTTGTGGTCCCAATTCTCCATCGATTCGCTTGGGGACCACTACCGTCGCATGCAGAGCTGTCGGCCTATCTCGCGCCCAGGACAATGCAACGGAAGGGATGGCATTGGCTGGATCACGTCTCTCATCGCAATATCGCCGCGATCGGGGGACGGAGGCAAAGTTTCCTCGAGATCGTCGAGCGCTGCGAGCGTGTCGAGCTGTGGATTGACAACCGTCCGAACGATCAGCTGGTTCTGATCTGGCTGCTGGACGCCTTGCGCGATTTTCCGGAATTGGCGACGAAGATCGTGTTGCGGTACGTCGACACGCCGTTGTTTGACGCGCTGCCGAAACAACTCGCCACCTGGACGTTTGTCGGCGTTCAGCTCACGCGTGAACATCTCGATGTTGCCGGTCTGGCGTGGCGGGCATTCCGGGCGCCGACCCCGCAAGCTTGGTTCGATCTGTTGAAGCAGGATCTCAGCGCGCTGCCGCAGCTTCCCCGCTGCGTACAGGAGATGCTCGAGGAGCTGCCCGGCGCGATGACGGGGCTTGGCGCGTCGGAGCTGCGGATGCTCGAATTGCTGTCGGCGGGCTACCGACAGCCATTCGATCTGTTTCCCCACGCTCGCGAGCGCTTTCAAAGGCGTGTGTACGACTATTGGGAGGCAGGCGCCTTGCTGGATGGTCTGGCCCTGGCGCCGGTGCCAGCCATCGCCGGCCTTGCCGAAGGGCCGTTCACGCTCGAACTGCACGACAACCCCGAGCGGTTCGATCGCTACCAGGCAAGTACGCTGTCGCTGACGCCGCTCGGCAAGGCCATCCTCGCCGGCAAGGAGGATTTCAGCCGGCACAATCCAATACACCGCTGGTGGGGCGGCACCGAATTGACCAACGCCAATCTCTGGCGTTGGGGCACGGTGCTGATCGCGCCTGATTCTGAAGCGCCTGATGTGATCGAGTGCCGCGAGCCGTGGCGCTCGATCGAACATGCGTGATGAGCTACTCCGCCGCCTGCGCGTAGTCCGCCATCGGCGGGCAGGAGCAGACCAGGTTGCGGTCTCCGTAGACATTGTCGACGCGACCCACGGGGCACCAATATTTGTCTGATCGCGAGGAGCCCGCCGGGAAGCAGCCTTCGCTGCGGCGATAGGCGCGAGACCAATCGTCGTCGGCGATGTCGTGCACGGTGTGCGGGGCATGGCGCAGCGGCGAGGCCTCGATCTTGAAGCGGCCTTGCTCGACCTCGGCGATCTCCTTGCGGATCGCGATCATGGCATCGCAGAAGCGGTCCAGCTCCGCCTTCGATTCCGACTCGGTCGGTTCGATCATCAGGGTGCCGGGCACCGGGAAGCTCATGGTCGGCGCATGGAAGCCGTAGTCGATCAGCCGCTTGGCGATGTCGTCGACCGTGACGCCACTCGTCTGCTTCAGCGGGCGCGGATCGACGATGCATTCATGGGCGACACGGCCGCGGACGTTGCGATAGAGCACAGGGTAGTGCGCTTCCAGTCGCGCTGCGATGTAGTTCGCATTGAGGATCGCGATCTCGGTCGCCTGCTTGAGGCCGTCGCCACCCATCAGCAGCATGTAGATGTAGGAGATGGTCAGGATCGAGGCGGAGCCGAAGGGAGCCGCCGAGACCGGGCCGATGGCATGCGCCACGCCGTCATCCGTCAACGGATGGCCGGGCAGATAGGGCGCAAGATGCGCCTTCACCCCGATCGGGCCCATGCCGGGGCCACCGCCGCCATGCGGAATGCAGAAGGTCTTGTGCAGGTTGAAGTGGCTGACATCAGCGCCGTAGTCGCCGGGCCTGGCGAGACCAACCTGCGCATTCAGATTGGCGCCGTCGAGATAGACCTGGCCGCCATGCGCATGCACGATCTCGCAGATCTCGCCGATATGCTCCTCGAACACGCCATGCGTCGAGGGATAGGTGATCATGATTGCGGCGAGCCGGTCGGCGTGCTTCTCGGCCTTGGCCTTGAGGTCGGCGACATCGACATCGCCGCGCGAATCGCAGGCGACCACCACGACCTCCATGCCGACCATCTGGGCCGACGCCGGATTGGTGCCGTGAGCGGAGGAGGGGATCAGGCACACCTTGCGATGGCCCTGCCCGCGCGCCGCATGATAGGCCTCGATCGCCAGCAGCCCGGCATATTCTCCCTGCGCGCCCGAATTCGGCTGCAGCGACACCGCGTCATAACCGGAGATCCTGCACAGCCAGTCCTCGAGCTTGCGGAACATCGCATGATAGCCGGCGGCCTGGTCGCGCGGCACGAACGGGTGCAGCGAGGAAAATTCCGGCCAGGTCAGGGGGATCATCTCGGTGGTCCCGTTCAGCTTCATGGTGCAGGATCCCAGCGGGATCATGGCGCGATCGAGCGCGAGATCACGGTCGGCGAGCTTGCGCAAATAGCGCAACATCTCGGTCTCCGAGCGATGCGCGTGGAATACCGGATGGGTCAGGAAGCGGCTCTGCCGCTTCAGCTCAGATGGCAGCGCCTCGCGCGCTTCCGTCTCCACCGCCGCGTAAGCGAGCTTGCCACCGAAGGCGCGCCACACCGCCTCGACGGTCTCGGGCGTCGTGGTCTCGTCCAGCGCGATCCGCAAGCACTGGTCACCGCGGCCGAGATTGATCTTCTCCGCGAGCGCCCGCGCGATGATGTCCTCGCGTCTGGCGCCGGCGTCGACCGACACGGTGTCGAAAAAGGTCTCGCTGGCCGGTGCGAAGCCGAGCTTGCGCAGACCCGCGGCCAGCACGGCGGCGCGACGATGCACGTTGCGCGCGATCGTCGTGAGCCCTTCGGGACCGTGATAGACCGCATACATGGCGGCAATGACAGCAAGCAGCACCTGCGCGGTGCAGATGTTGGACGTCGCCTTCTCGCGACGGATATGCTGCTCGCGGGTCTGCAGCGCCAGGCGATACGCGGGCGCGCCACGTGAATCGACCGAGAGGCCGACGATGCGTCCGGGCAGCGATCGCTTCAGCGCATCGCGCACGGCCATGTAGGCCGCGTGCGGGCCGCCATAGCCCATCGGCACGCCAAAACGCTGCGCCGAGCCGATCGCGATGTCGGCGCCGAGCTCGCCCGGCGAGGCGATCAGGGTCAGCGCCAGCAGATCGGCGGCGAGGATCGCGAGCGCGCCTTTGTCGTGCAGCTTGGCAATCGCGGCGCGCGGATCGCTCAAGCGCCCGGTCGTGTCGGGGTATTGCAGGAGGCCGCCGAACACATCGGCGGCATCGAGATCGGTTGCGGGATCGCCGACGATCAGGCTCCAGCCGAGCGGCTTGGCGCGGGTACGCAGCACGGCGAGCGTCTGCGGATGCACGTTCCTGTCGACCAAGAACGCCTTGGTCTTGGCCTTGGCCGAGCGCTCCGCGAGCGCCATCGCTTCCGCGGCCGCCGTGCCTTCATCGAGCAGCGAGGCGTTGGCGACGTCGAGCCCGGTCAAATCGCAGATCATGGTCTGGAAGTTGAACAGCGCCTCGAGCCGGCCCTGACTGATCTCGGGCTGATAGGGCGTATACGCCGTGTACCAGGCCGGGTTCTCCAGGACGTTGCGCTGGATGACAGCCGGCATGATGGTGCCGGAATAGCCCTGGCCGATCAGCGAGGTGAACACCCGATTCTGCGCGGCGAGCTCACGCATGTGGCCGAGCGCCTCGGTCTCGCTCAAGGCAGGCCCAAGATCGAGCGGGGCCGCCTGGCGGATGGCTGCCGGCATCGTCTGGCTGACCAGCTCCGACAGGCTTTTCGCGCCCACCGTCTCCAGCATCGCGGCGACATCGCGCGGGGCAGGGCCGATATGGCGGCGGACGAAGCTGGTGGCGGCGTCATCGATCGGTTTGAACGGCGCGTTCATTGGGGGCCTCGCTGGATCATTCAAATTCGGTGTCATCGTCCGCCAACGGGTCTCGCCTTCGGCGAGCCCGATGACAGGCTAAGGCGGACGATCCGGTACGCGGCGGCATCTCGGTTCAAGCGCTGGCGCCTGCGGCTACTGGATGCCCCGCCTGCGCGGGGCATGACGGCGTTCATTCTCATCGCATCACGCGGTGTGCGCCTTGTAGGCGGCCTCATCCATCAGCCCGCCGAGCTCGCTCTTGTCCGTGATCTTCATCTTGAAGAACCAGGCCTTGCCGGCCGCGTCGGTGTTGACCAGTGCCGGCTCGTCGACGATGGCCTGATTGACCTCGATGACTTCGCCGGAGATCGGCGCATAGACGTCGGAGGCTGCCTTCACCGACTCGACCACGGCGGCGGCTTCCGCTTTGGCCAGGGTGCGGCCGACCTTGGGCAACTCCACAAACACGACATCGCCGAGCTGCGCCTGTGCGTAATCCGTGATCCCGATGGTGGCGACATCGCCATCGATGCTGAGCCATTCATGGTCTGATGTGTAGAGCGTGGTGGTCATGGACATCCTCAGCGTTTGCAAATTCAGCGTTTGTAAGTGTTGGGAACGAACGGCATGGCGGCGACGCGCAGCGGCAGCCGCTGGCCGCGCACATCGGCGAAAACCTGTGTGCCGACGACCGCCAGCGCGGTCGGCAAATAGCCCATCGCGACCGGCGCGTTCAGGGTCGGCCCGAAGCCGCCCGAGGTGACCTTGCCAATCGCCTCGGTGGAGCTCGCATCGGCAAACAGTGTCGCCCCCTCGCGTACCGGGGCGCGGCCCTCGGCCCGCAAGCCCACCCGGCGGCGCGCGGCGCCGGTATCGAACTGGGCGAGAATCCTGTCGGCACCAGGAAAGCCGCCAGCGCGGGCGCCGCCAGCGCGGCGGGTCTTCTGCACCGACCATTCCAGTGCAGCCTCGACCGGCGTGGTCGCCTCATCGATGTCGTGGCCGTAAAGGCAAAGCCCGGCTTCGAGCCGCAGGCTGTCGCGGGCGCCAAGGCCGATCGGCAGCACATCGCTGTCGGCGAGCAGCAGCTTTGACAGCTGCTCGGCATGCGCGGCCGGAACCGAGATCTCGAAGCCGTCCTCGCCGGTATAGCCGGAACGCGAGACGTAGCAGTCGAACCCGGCGACCTGGCGAGGGCCGGAGTCCATGAACCGCATCGCCTCGATGCCTGCCGAGAGCTTCGCCAGCACAGACGCCGCCTTCGACCCCTGCAGTGCCAGGAGCGCGCGGTCGGTCAGCGGCCTGATCTCGCAGACCTCGGACAGCCCGGCGCGGAGCAGGGCCTCGTCGGCCTCCTTGCAGGCCGCATTGACCACCAGCACCAGATGGTCGTCGAAATTCGAGACCATCAGGTCGTCGAGGATGCCGCCGGCCTCGTTGGTGAACTGCGCATAGCGCTGCCGGCCCGGCGCGATCCCGACGATATCCTGCGGTACCAGATGTTCGAGCGCGATCGCCGCAGCCTCGATGTGGCCGGATTTCGGAACCAATGCCACCTGGCCCATGTGGGAGACATCGAACAGACCCGCCGCGGACCGGGTATGCAGATGTTCCTTCAGCACGCCAGGCGCATATTGCACCGGCATCTCGTAGCCGGCGAACGGCACCATCTTGCCGCCCAGGCTGACATGGAGCTGGTGGAGCGGGGTTCGCTTCAGCGTGGAAGGGGCGGCGGTTGCAGGCATCGCGGGGTCCTCGCCGGTTCCCGGGACCATTCCCGGGACACCATCGAAGCCCCATCTGTCGCTGTGCCTGAGAGTATTATCCCGTCGGCGGACGCTACTCCGGGCCAAGCCCGCCAGCGCCTCTTTCCAGATGTCGTTCCAGCCGCGTGGTCCTTTTGCCTGAGAGTTTCCGGGGCGGTTGCTCCTTCGGCGCCGGCCTTCCCGCAAAGCTGCGAAAAGGCCGATCTCTCCCGACGCGGCGGTCGTGATGAAGGGAGAAAACACGAGGTGACGTGAACTGTCAACGCGCGCGCGGCCCTATCAACCAGCTTTAAAAGCCCCGCAGCAACCCCATGATCTCTCTGCACAGTTTCTGGACACGCAAGCCCAGCCTCGTCTAAAAGCGTTCGGCCCAATTCCGCGCTAATTTTCGATTGGATTGCTATGAGCGGCGTCAACGAGATCAGGTCGACCTTCCTCAATTTCTTCGCCGAGAACGGCCACGAGATCGTGCCGTCCTCGCCGCTCGTGCCGCGCAACGACCCCACGCTGATGTTCACCAATGCCGGCATGGTGCAGTTCAAGAACGTCTTCACCGGCGTCGAGAAGCGGCCCTACAGCCGCGCCACCACCTCGCAGAAATGCGTCCGTGCGGGTGGCAAGCACAACGACCTCGACAATGTCGGCTACACCGCGCGTCATCACACTTTCTTCGAGATGCTCGGCAACTTCTCGTTCGGCGACTACTTCAAGGAGAACGCCATCGAGCTCGCCTGGAGGCTGGTCACGAAGGAGTTCGGCCTGCCGAAGGACAAGCTGACCGCCACCGTCTATATCGACGACGACGAGGCGTTCGGGCTCTGGAAGAAGATCGCCGGCCTGCCGGAATCGCGCATCATCCGCATCGCCGGCTCGGACAATTTCTGGCAGATGGGCGACACCGGCCCCTGCGGCCCGTGCTCGGAGATCTTCTACGACCATGGCGACAAGATCTGGGGCGGCCCGCCGGGCTCGCCGGAGGCGGACGGCGACCGCTTCATCGAGATCTGGAACCTCGTGTTCATGCAGTACGAGCAGCATGAGGGCGGCAGCCGCACCAATTTGCCGAAGCCGTCGATCGACACCGGCGCGGGTCTCGAGCGCGTCGCCGCCGTGCTGCAGGGCAAGCACGACAATTACGACATCGACCTGTTCGTCGCGCTGATCCGCGCCATCGCCGACCTCACCAATGCCGACCCGCAAGGGCCGCAGAAGGCGTCGCTCCGCGTCATCGCCGACCACCTTCGCGCCTCGTCCTTCCTGATTTCCGACGGCGTGCTGCCGTCCAACGAAGGCCGCGGCTATGTGCTGCGCCGGATCATGCGCCGCGCCATGCGCCACGCGCAGCTGCTCGGCGCCCGCGAACCGCTGATGCACCGCCTGGTTGGCGCGCTGGTGCGCGAGATGGGCGCAGCCTATCCGGAACTCACCCGCGCCGAGAGCCTGATCAAGGAGACCTTGCGCCTGGAGGAGACCCGCTTCCGCAAGACGCTGGAGCGCGGGCTTGCCATTCTGGACGAGAAGGCGGCCGGGCTGAAGCAGGGCGACATGTTCGACGGCGACACTGCGTTTACGCTCTACGACACCTATGGCTTCCCGCTGGATCTCACGCAGGACGCGCTGAAGTCTCGCGGCATCAGCGTCGACCAGGCCTCCTTTACGGATGCGATGGAACGGCAGCGCGCCAAAGCCCGCGCCGCCTGGGCCGGTTCGGGCGAGGCCGCGACCGAGAGCGTCTGGTTCCCGCTGCGCGAGAAGCTGGGCGCCACCGAATTCCTTGGCTACGAGACCGAAACCGCGGAAGGCGCCGTGACCGCCCTGGTCAAGGACGGCGCTGAGGTCGAGACCCTGAAGGCGGGTGACACCGGCGCGATCGTGCTGAACCAGACCCCGTTCTATGGCGAATCCGGCGGCCAGGTCGGCGACACCGGCGTGCTCACCGGCGACGGCATCCGGTTCAAGGTCACCGATACCCAGAAGAAGGCCGGCGATCTCTTCGTGCATCTGGGCCAAGTGGAGCAGGGCACGCTCAAGGTCGGCAGCGCGCTGCAGCTCGAGGTCGATCACGGCAGGCGTAGCGCGATCCGCTCCAACCATTCGGCAACGCATCTTCTGCACGAGGCGCTGCGCCAGGTGCTCGGCGATCACATCGCCCAGCGCGGCTCGCTGGTCTCGCCGGACCGGCTGCGCTTCGACTTCGCCCATCCGAAGCCGATCACGGCCGAGGAGCTTGCCCGCGTCGAGGACATCGCCAACGACGTCGTGCTGGAGAACGCCGAAGTGACCACGCGGCTGATGGCGCTCGACGATGCCCGCGAGGCCGGCGCGCGGGCGCTGTTCGGCGAGAAATATGGCGACGAGGTCCGCGTGGTGTCGATGGGCAATGCCGCGCGCGACCATGGCAGCAATGCGATGGGCTGGTCGGTCGAGCTCTGCGGCGGCACCCACGTCAAGCGCACCGGCGATATCGGCCTGATCTCGGTGACCTCCGAGAGCGCAGTGGCCTCCGGCGTGCGCCGCATCGAGGCGCTGACCGGTCGCGGCGCGCGCGCTTTCGTCAACCACAATCTCGCGCTGGCGAAGACTGCTGCGAACGAGCTGCGTACCACGGTCGAGGACGTGCCGGCCCGCATCACGGCGCTGCTCGAGGAGCGCAAGAAGCTCGAGCGCGAGCTGTCGGACGCGCGCAAGAAGCTGGCGATGGGCGGCGGCGCAGGTGCCGGCGGCGCTGACTCCGGCATCCGCGAGGTCGCCGGGGTCAAGCTGATGGCGCGCGCGGTCGCGGGCGTCGAGATGAAGGATCTCAAGAGCCTTGCGGACGAGGCCAAGAAGCAGGTCGGCTCGGGCGTCGTCGCAATCGTCGGCGTGTCCGCCGACGGCAAGGCCGGCGCGGTGGTCGGCGTCACCGCCGATCTCACCTCGCGCTTCAACGCGGTCGAGCTGGTGCGCGCAGCCTCCGAGGCGCTGGGCGGCAAGGGCGGCGGCGGCCGTCCCGACATGGCTCAGGCCGGCGGCCCCGACGGCACGAAGGCCGATGCCGCGCTGGCCGCGATCGAGAAGGCGATGGCTGGCTAGGCCGCCCCCTAGCAATACGTGGCGGCGCATTCCCGGGCTGCCTTCACCTCTCCCGCTTGCGGGGGAGGTCGGATCGCATCGAAGATGCGATCCGGGTGGGGGCATTGCTGACGCTAACAGCCGATTCGGAGCGCGCCCCCACCCCAGCCCTCCCCCGCAAGCGGGAGAGGGAGCATACCTCCGCTGCCGCGACGATTTATGGAGTCGGGACCTTGGGGAACAATGCCGGGGACATAAGGCCCAGAACGGATCTGCGCGATCGGCTGTATGAGCTGCTGGAGCACGATCATCTGCCGCTGTCGGTCGGCTCGCGCTTCGTGCGCATGATCGTCATCGTGATCGTCGCCGACGTGCTCTCGCTGATCCTCGCCTCAGTGCCGGAGCTGGACGCCCGCTTCGGACCGGTCTTCACCAGCATCCAGGTGATGGCCGACATCGTCTTCGGACTCGAATATCTTGCCCGGCTGTGGAGCGTTGCCGGCCACGGCCCGCGCAAGGTGTCGCCGCTGCGCGACCGGCTCGACTACGTTTTCTCCGCGCTCGGCATCATCGATCTCTGCGCCTTTCTGCCGGCCGTGATCGTGCTGGTGGTCGGCGACCACGCGACCTTGGCGGTGCTCGGCGTGCTGCCGTTCTTTAAGCTGATCCGCTATTCGCCGGCGATGCGCTCGCTGCTGGCGGCGATCCAGGCAGAGCGCCGCGCGCTGGTCGGCTGCCTCGTCATCCTCACCGGCGCGGTGCTCTTGTTCGCCTCACTGCTCTATGCGGCCGAGCGCGACGTGCAGCCGGACAGGTTCGGCACCATCCCGCAGGCGATGTGGTGGGCGATCGTCACGCTCGGCACCGTCGGCTATGGCGACGTCGTGCCGGTGACGCCGCTCGGCAAGATCATCACGGTGTTCGCGATCGTCGCCGGATTTGCCATGATCGCGCTGCCCGTCGCGATCATCTCCACCGCGTTCGCCGACGAAATCAAGCGGCGCGACTTTGTCGTCACCTGGGGCATGCTGGCGCGGGTGCCGCTGTTCGCGCATCTGTCCGCCGGCGAGATCGCCGACATCATGCGGCTCTTGCGGGCGCGCACCATCGAGGCGCATGAGGTGCTGGTGCGGCGTGGCGACACGGCGTCCTCAATGTACTTCATCACCGCCGGCGAGGTCGAGATCGAGCTGCCCGCGCAGCATGTGCGGCTCGCCGATGGCGCCTTCTTCGGCGAGATCGCGCTGCTGCATCGAACCAAGCGCTCCGGCACCGTGACAGCGCTGCGCAAGACGCGCCTGCTCGTGCTCGATGCGCAGGATTTCCACGCGCTGATCGAGCGCATGCCCGCGCTCGCCGCGCATGTGAAGAAGACCGCCAAGGCTCGGCTCGCCGAGCTCGGCGGCGATCTCGCAGCGGCAGAGATTGCGGAGGGTGTGCCGCATGATGATCAGCCAGGCGGGTAGGGCGGTGTCTCCGTGCGCTCGCTGCACCCTCTTCCCTTGTGAGAGCTTTGCATAATGGGCGAAAACGAGAACGATGTTCTGCTAACGAATCTCGTCGGTTCTCGTTTCGATTCCGATGCATTCGGTTTCGTTCCGAATTGTGCAAAACCCTCCTTGTGGGAGAGGGTGGCGCGCGAAGCGCGGCGGGTGAGGGGTCTCGCGGAGACAGACCTCTCACCCGGCGCAGGGAAGGCCGGGGGCCGATCGCACCCATGGTCCGCGTGCAGCAAAAAAGCACGCGGCAGAACCACAGGAGCCGGATCATCCGGCCTTCCCTGCGCGAGTGGCTTTACGGCTTATACGTACTCTCCCCGGGGACCGGCGTTCTTGCCCCCGTTTGCGACAATGCGCGTTCCGCGCATTGCGCAGGCCTCAGCACCGGGAGGCCAGGACCACACGATTTCGCCGTCCGCGCCATGTCGTTCGTCCGCATGTGAAACACACGCTGCGCCATGCCGCGGCCATCGCATTCCCTGTCCAACGTTCGTGACGACGCGTACGTCCCTCATCCGGACCGGAACGCGCGCAGCATACGCTTGATTTGCTGATTTTCAGAAGCGATTTATTTTTCGCGGTAGGGCTTGACCTTCAGAGGCGCATTGAAAGAACTGACGAAATGAGCGTTTGCGCGCAGCAGCCGCAGGGGCGATCGCATATGGCGAACAGGCAGCAGCATCGCTAGCCGTCGCGTTCAAGCTGTCGAACGGCGGACGCGCCTCATCGCTCGCCCGCTTTTGGCACGACTGATTAGTTCGCGCAGCGACGGCGGGGGCTCGACCAGCCGGCCGGTCATTCGTTACCGATTGCACATGTGATGATCACTTCGTTTCTCGGATCGAGAGAGGACCGTTCAAAGACCGACTGCGGGTTGAGTTGAAAAGTCGAAGGGCTCCGACAGCTCGTTACATTTCGCCTAAAAAACGACGCGATGCTCGGGCCGCCTGGAGCTGTTGTTATTGCGCCAGTCGGACTTGCACCGGAGCGTTCGCGTCGCCGGTGTGCATCACAGCCCTTCTGTTTTGTAACGAGTACAAGGGACCGTCCAAATGACCACTCTTACTGCTGTTTTTTCTCGTGCGTCCGGGATCAACCTGAATGCAAAGCTTCTCCAAACCGCTGCTATGATCGCCGGCGCGGGTGTCGTCGCTTGGCTGCTTTATTCCAGCTATGGGCTAGACCTGAGCTACGCCTTTTTCTGATACAGATCATCGCCAGCCATCGGACGCGCGCGGGGCCCAGTTCTAGGCCGGCGATAAGGCTGGTGTCTTCCAGCAACGTAGGACGGGTTGAATCGTACGCCTGCGCTCAACCCGCCTACTAAACGCCCCTGCCATCTTGTTTGCCGACCACGCAGCGCCACGCCGCGAGGCGCTCGGCGGGGTGCTGCTTCATCCACTCGGCAAGCTGCGGTGCGCCCATCAAGCAGGATTGCATCGAGACGTCTGCGAAGTCCGAGGTGGTGACGATCTGCTCGCGGCAGTTGGCCGGGGCGGAGAGGCTGCAGAGCACGGCGATGATCTTGATCACGACAGCAGAACCTCGTCTCGACGAGAGGCATCTGCCTTGTCCTGCTGCCCGCCGAGCGAAGAGGCCGGCGGAAAGATGCTGTCATAGATCGCGCGGGCTTCCCGAATGAGACGGATTCGCTCGCGCTCGGCTTTCGGAATGAATTGAATGATCTCGGCCATTGTTCGCTCCGGACTCTCAGCGACGGACTTATGTCCCGATTAGATTATGATCATAATGCAATGTCTTATGTGGGACCTCGGCGTCGAGTTGGAAGCTCTGCAGACGGTAACGATGGAACAAGAACTTGTGATCGGGCTGGTTAGCGTTTCGTGGATGAGCCGCTAGAGGAAGTGGCGTCCACGGGAACGCCGGGCCGCAACGTCACTCGATCGCTAGTCGATGCGTGTCCGCCTTCGGCCCTTTCGGCCGCGGTGGACAAGCCGCTCGGACATGCCGGAGACAGCTTCTAAGGTCGTCATTGCGAGCGAAGCGAAGCAATCCAGACTTGTCTTCGATACTGGAAGTACTGGATTGCTTCGCTTCGCTCGCAATGACGATGCTGACCTACTTCTCAACAATTGTTAGGTCCGTCGTCGCACTGCTCAGGCCAACCCCTCAACGTGCTCGCTCTCGTGCGGTGCCGTCTCTCTTGATTGCCCGAAATAGGCGATGCGCGTCTCCTCGCTGGCGCGGGCGGTGCGGCGGATCTGCAAGAGGTCCTTGCGCGAGACCAGGCCGACCAGGCGCATGGTGCCGGGCTCGACCACCGGCACGCGCCCGATGCCTTCCACGGCCATGCGATCGGCAAGCCGCGCGACCGGCTCGTCGGGAAAGCCGACGACGAGCGCTTCGTCAGACAGGCGATCGGCGAGCGTGTCGTCGCCGCGGCCGCGCGTCTCCGTGCGCCATTGCAGAACATCGCCGCGGCTCGCCATGCCGACGATGCGCCCGTCGGTCCCGCGAACGGGATAGGATTTGTGGCGCGGCTCCTCGGCCGAAAAGAAATCGATGGCCTCGTCGAGACGCATGCTCGACGGCAGGGTGTCGACCTCGGTCACCATCACCTCGCGAACGCGCAGCAGCTCGAACGGATCGATGCTGTATTCGCGCGTGATGTGCTGGCCGCGCCGGGCGATCTTCTCGGTCAGGATCGATCGCTTCAGCATCAGCACGGTGACCGCATAGGCCGCGCCGGTCGCGATCAGGAGCGGCAGCAGCAGGCCGAAATTGCCGGTCAGTTCGACGGCGAACAGCACGCCGGTGAGCGGCGATCGCATCGTGCCGCCCATCATCGCCGCCATGCCGAGCAGGGCCCAGGCGCCGGTATCGCCAGCCAGATACTGGCCCTCTAGCCAGCCGAGGCAGCCGCCGAAGATCAGGAGCGGCGCCAGCACGCCGCCGGAGGTGCCGGACGCCAAGGCCACGATCCAGATCACCGACTTGACGACGAGGATGAGCGCGACCTCGCGTGCGCCGATATGGCTGCCGAGCAGATCGGCGATGATGTCATATCCGACGCCGAGCGCGCGCGGCGCGATGAGGCCGCCGAGCCCGACGACGAGGCCGCCGAGCGCCGGCCACCACATCCAGTGGATCGGCAGCGTGCCGAACAGGTCTTCCGCCTTGTAGAGAAGCCCGGTCAGGAGGCCCGACAGCAGGCCTCCCATGATGCCGACGCCGATACAGCTTGCCAGCACCAATGGCGAGAAGGGCAGCGCGCCGGAGAAGGGAAAGAGGACGCCGGAGCCGAGCACAAAGGGACGCAGCGCGGCGGCCAGCACGCAGGCGGTGATGACCGGGATGAGGCTGCGCGGCTTCCATTCGAACAACAACAGCTCGACCGCGAGCAGCACCGCCGCGATCGGCGTGCCGAAGATGGCGGTCATGCCCGAGACCGCGCCCGCGACCAGCAGCGTCTTGCGCTCGGCCGCGCTGAGGCTGAAGCATTGCGCGAACAGCGAGCCGATCGCACCGCCCGTCATGATGATCGGGCCTTCGGCGCCGAACGGGCCGCCCGATCCGATCGAGATTGCCGAGGACAAGGGCTTGAGCACCGCGAGCTTGGGCGACATCCGGCTTTGGCCGATCAGGATCGCCTCGATCGCCTCGGGAATGCCGTGGCCGCGAATCTTCTCCGATCCGAAGCGGGCCATCAGCCCGATCAGAACGCCGCCGAGCGCCGGCGCCAGCACGGTCCAGAGGCCCGGCTTGGTGGCGCCGAGCTGGATCGTCTCGAAGCTGATGCGCTGCAGCCAGAACAGATTGGTCGCGAGCGCAATGGCCTGCAACAGCAGCCAGGCCGCCGCAACGCCGCCCGCACCGACGAACAGCGCCATCGCGACCAGAACGAGGACGCGGCGGTCGGTGCTGAAATCTCCCAAGCGCGCGTGGGCGAGGGCGGACGGCAGGGAATTCACGAAAATCTCCTGGAGCCAGGCTTGATGCGTTGCGACGTGAGGCGGTGCGAAATACATCGTGTCACGATATATTGCAAGGCAGCGAGCAAAAGCGGATAGGATGGCAGCCATCCGCTCTGCGCAACGGGCACCTTTCCCTTCGCCGGCGTTGATCGGAATCCGGCCTGAGCTGACGATATGGAGCCCGCATGACCGCACGACGCGCCAAGGCGCTTCCACGACCTGCCATCGATGTTGCAAGGCCGTTTCGTGACGCCGACTACGCGGCGCTGGCACAATTCCGCTACGAGCTGCGCAAGTTTCTCGCCTTCAGCGAGAGCGCAGCGCGCAAGGAGGGGCTCACGCCGCACCAGCACCAGGCGCTGCTCGCCATCAAGGGGTTCTCACAGAACCATCCGCTCTCGGTCGGCGAGTTGGCCAAATATCTGCTGATCCAGAATCACTCCGCGGTCGAGCTGGTCGACCGCATGGAGCGGCTTGGCCTGCTCCAGCGCGCTGCCGATCCGCATGACGGCCGCCGTATGCTGGTCCGGCTTTCGTCAGAGGGCGAGCGGCGTTTGAAACGGCTATCGAAGGCGCATCTGGAGGAATTGAGCGCGGCGGACAACTCTCTGTTCGACCCCCTGGCGCATTTCCGTAGCGTGCGGGAGTGACTCCGCATTGCCTGCAACGTCTCCGTAATTTCCCTGCGTGTGGCCGTAGAATCACCGCTCCAGGCGGACATCGACCAACGACTCCTTGACGTCACGCCCTTTCGCGCCCATATGTCGGTCATCGACACGTTTATCGACAAGTTTATCGACCCTTGGCCGAACGAACTGGGCCGCTTCGCCTTGTCAACGACAGGCGCGCACGTTTCAGACCCCTTCTCCAAAATCGATCAACCGACAAAAGGCGCCGATCACTTTGATCCGTCGGCGCCGACGAGTCTGACGTGCGAATTGTCAGTGAAAGGACATCCAAGTGAATACAGGAATCGTGAAGTGGTTTAACGGCCAAAAGGGTTTTGGCTTCATCGAGCTCACCGGCGGCGGCAATGACGTCTTCGTTCATATCAGCGCCGTCGAGCGCGCCGGCCTGAGCACCCTGAACGAGGGCCAGAAGGTCAGCTTCGATATCGTCGCGGACCGCCGCACCGGCAAATCCGCCGCCGAAAATCTGCGCGCCGCCTGAGCGATTGCGCACTTAGCCATATTGCTTTGACCACGGATGTACCGGCAGAGCTCATGGTTGCCTTAAATCCCGCGGCCGATCCTTCGGCACGCGGGATTTCTGTTAGGTGCAATCGCATCGGCGCAGTGGAGGGGATCTTGCCGCTCAACAAATCAACGGCGACCGCCGATGCGCCGGCGGGGGCGCGACAAACGTCGCAAGCAGCGGGCGTCGGACACAACTCGGGTCTGGCGACCGAGGCGCGGCGCTGGATGCGCATTCTCGCTCACTATCGCACGCCAGATCCGGTGCGCAGCATCGCCGAACTGGCGATCACGGCGCTGCCGCTGGTGGCATTGTGGACGGCAGCCTGGTTCAGCTTCTCTCTTGGTCACGCCTGGGCATCCCTGCTGATCGCAATTCCGGCTGCAGGCTTCCTGGTGCGGCTGTTCCTGATCCAGCACGATTGCGGACATGGCACCTTCTTCACCGGCCGTTTCGCAAACGACTGGGTCGGCCGCGTCATCGGCGTGCTGACGCTAACGCCCTATGACTGGTGGCGCCGCACGCACGCAATCCATCATGCTTCCACCGGCAACCTCGATCAGCGCGGCATCGGCGACATCGATACGCTGACGGTCCGCGAATATCTGGCCCGCTCGCGGTGGGGCCGTCTGGGATACCGGCTCTATCGCCATCCGCTGGTCATGTTCGTGCTCGGTCCGGCCTATCTGTTCTTCCTGCAGCACCGTCTCCCGGTCGGCCTGATGCGCCACGGATGGCAGCCCTGGGTCAGCACAATGGCGACCAATGTCGCCATCGCGCTGGTCGTCGTCGCGCTGACGTGGCTGATCGGCATCAAGGCGTTCCTGGTCGTGCATCTGCCGATCATGCTGCTCGCCGCCATCGCAGGCGTCTGGCTGTTCTATGTGCAGCATCAGTTCGAGCAGACCGTATGGGAGCGCGACGAGCGCTGGAGCCTGCATGACGCGGCGCTCTATGGCAGCTCGCACTACGATCTGCCGGGATGGCTGCGCTGGCTCACCGCCAATATCGGCATCCATCACATCCACCATCTCTGCAGCCGGATTCCCTATTACCGGCTGTCGCGCGTGCTGCGCGACCATCCGGAGCTGCGCGAGGTCGGCCGCATCACGCTGCCGCAGAGCTTGCGCTGTGTCAGGCTCGTGCTGTGGGACGAAACCCAGCGCCGCCTAGTGTCGTTTCGCGACATCCGAGCCGGGGCTGCAGCGGCACGGTTCGCCGCGCCATAGCGATAGTTGCTCATCGCGCACGTAAGAAGTACCGGCAAAGCGGTACACTGACCTCGGGCGAAACTGCGCTCCCTCTCCCGCTTGCGGGGGAGGGCTGGGGTGGGGGGCGAGGCAGGCGCGCGCGGAATGAAATTCCCCCACCCGCATCGCATCTTCGATGCGATGCGACCTCCCCCGCAAGCGGGAGAGGTGGAGCACACCCGTGGATAAACCGGTCTAAACCGACGACGTGCGCTGAGCCCCTCAATCCTTCACCACGCGCACCGCGCCCTTGGCGGCGCTGCTTGCGAACGCGGCGTAGGCTTTCAGCGCGGTCGAGACTTTGCGCGCGCGCTTTTGCGGCTTCCAGGCCTCTCCGCCCTTGGCCTCCATCACCGCGCGGCGATGCGCCAGCGTCTCGTCGTCGACGGCCAGATGGATGGTGCGGCTCGGAATGTCGATCTCGATGCGGTCGCCGTCCTGCACGAGGCCGATCAGGCCGCCTTCGGCAGCTTCCGGCGAGACGTGGCCGATCGACAGGCCCGATGACCCGCCGGAGAAGCGGCCATCAGTGATCAGCGCGCAGGCCTTGCCGAGGCCTTTCGATTTCAGATAGCTGGTCGGGTACAGCATCTCCTGCATGCCCGGGCCGCCGCGCGGGCCTTCATAGATCACCACGACGATGTCGCCGGGCTTGATCTTGTTGGTGAGGATCGCTTCCACCGTCGCGTCCTGGCTTTCGAACACGCGTGCGGGCCCTGAGAATTTGAGGATGCTGGCGTCGACCCCGGCGGTCTTCACGATGCAGCCATCGAGTGCGATGTTGCCGTAGAGCACCCCGAGCCCACCGTCCTTGGAGTAGGCGTGCTCGATGTCGCGGATGCAGCCCTTCTCGCGGTCGAGATCGAGCTCCTGATAGCGGCGGTCCTGGCTGAAGGCGACTTGCGTCGGCACGCCGCCGGGCGCGGCCATGTAGAAATTTTTCACGCTCTCGCTTGTGGTGCGGCGGATATCCCAGCGCTCCAACGCAGCAGCGAGCGAGGCCGAATGCACACTCGGCAGCTCCGTGTGCAACAGGCCGGCGCGGGCCAGCTCGCCCAGGATCGCCATCACGCCGCCGGCGCGATGCACGTCCTCCATGTGCACGTCGGCGACTGCCGGCGCGACCTTGCACAGCACCGGCACCTTGCGCGAGAGCCGGTCGATGTCGGCCATCGTGAATGGCACGTCGCCCTCATGCGCGGCCGCCAGCAGATGCAGCACGGTGTTGGTCGAGCCGCCCATCGCGATGTCCATGCTCATCGCGTTCTCGAAGGCCTTGAAATTGGCGATCGAACGCGGCAGCACCGATGCGTCGTCCTGCTCGTAATAGCGGCGGGCGAGATCGACGATCAGATGGCCGGCCTCGACGAACAGACCCTTGCGGTCGGCGTGCGTTGCCAGCACCGAGCCGTTGCCGGGCAGCGACAGGCCGAGTGCCTCGGTCAGGCAGTTCATCGAGTTCGCGGTGAACATGCCCGAGCAGGAGCCGCAGGTCGGGCATGCCGAGCGCTCCATCACCTCGACCTCGGCATCCGACACCTTGTCATCGGCCGCCGTGACCATCGCGTCGATCAGGTCGACCTTGCGCAGCTTGCCCTGGATGTCGACCTTGCCAGCCTCCATCGGGCCGCCGGAGACGAACACGGCGGGGATGTTGAGCCGCATGGCCGCCATCAGCATGCCTGGCGTGATCTTGTCGCAGTTGGAGATGCAGACCATGGCGTCGGCGCAATGCGCATTGACCATGTATTCGACGCTGTCGGCGATCAGCTCGCGCGAGGGCAGGCTGTAAAGCATGCCGTCATGGCCCATCGCGATGCCGTCGTCGACCGCGATCGTGTTCATCTCCTTGGCGACGCCGCCGGCCTTCTCGATCTCGCGCGCCACCAGCTGGCCGAGGTCCTTCAGGTGCACATGGCCGGGCACGAACTGGGTGAACGAGTTGACCACCGCGATGATCGGCTTGCCGAAGTCCTCGTTGCTCATGCCGGTGGCGCGCCACAGGCCGCGGGCGCCGGCCATGTTGCGGCCATGGGTGGAGGTTCGAGAGCGGTAGGCGGGCATGGCGGTTCCTCAAAGCGGCAATGTTGGTCCGGCTCCCGGGGAACCCGGGAGGGCGATCCGGGACGGATGGCGATCGAGCGAAATCGGCCGAAGGGATACCGCGAAGTGCTTGAATATTCGACCCTAAATTTCGGAAGGCCAGCGATGCCCGCGGACGGCCGATGGCCGCGCGTCACATCAGCTGTCGTCCGGCCTCGCGTCGGGACCCATACGCACCGGCATCAATGTTGCGATGACTGGCAACTGCAACCATTCAACCGACGCGGCCTCCGGGACGCCAGCGGAGAAATGAGGCCTCACTCCTTGCGCAGGAACACGTAATCGGCCGAATAGGCCACGCTCTTGAGCGCACCTGCGGTGTCGCAATCGCCCGAGAGCTGGCCGCCTTTGGTGTTGAGCCGCTGGATGGTCATGACGGCGCCGAGCGCGCCGGTGCCCTTGTGCGCCACCGCATTGAGCTTCAGCCAGGCGATGTCGTTGTCGCTTGCGCCGACCGCGGTGCCGACCACATGGCCGGTGACCATGCTGCCGTCCTCATGCTCCCAGCGGGGTCCGGCATAGTGCCGGCCGACGGTCTTGCCGTCCTGGATCAAGGTCGCGATCGGTTCGCGGAACGCCCAGGCCAGCTTGCCGCCGTCGCCGGCCTTGCATTCATAGATCTGCGCGCCTTCGGCGTGAAGGGTCAGCACGGCGTGCTCGCCCGCGGCGACCAGCGCATCGGGGATCGCGGGCTCGGCCCGCGCACCGCAGATCGAAGCAACCAGGAGCAGAGCGGGGAAGGCGGTCGTTGCACGCATGATCGGTACCCATACACCTTATGATGCCGGAAACGAAAGAGCCGCGCAGGTAGCGCGGCTCTTGTGATGTTCAAACCCCAGTCGGGCGGAAACGCGGACGAAGCTTTAGGCCGCCATCGCCTTGGTGAGATTCTCTGCAATCTTGTCCAGGAAGCCGGTGGTCGAGAGCCAGCGCTGGTCGGCGCCCACCAGCAGCGCGAGGTCCTTGGTCATGTAGCCGGCCTCGACGGTGTCGACGCAGACCTTCTCGAGCGTGGCGGCGAACTTGGCGAGCTCCTCGTTGTTGTCGAGCTTGGCACGATGCGACAGGCCGCGGGTCCAGGCGAAGATCGAGGCGATCGAGTTGGTCGAGGTCTCCTTGCCCTTCTGGTGCTCGCGGTAGTGACGGGTGACGGTGCCGTGGGCGGCTTCGGCTTCGACCGTGTTGCCGTCCGGCGTCATCAGCACCGAGGTCATCAAGCCCAGCGAGCCGTAGCCCTGCGCCACCGTATCGGACTGCACGTCGCCGTCATAGTTCTTGCAGGCCCAGACATAGCCGCCCGACCACTTCAGCGCCGCCGCGACCATGTCATCGATCAGGCGGTGCTCATAGGTGATCTTCTTGGCCTCGAACTTGTCCTTGAACTCCTTGTCGAACACCTCCTGGAAGAGGTCCTTGAAGCGGCCGTCATAGACCTTCAGAATCGTGTTCTTGGTCGACAGATAGACCGAGTAGTTGCGCGCCAGGCCCATGTTGAAGGAGGCGCGGGCGAAATCGACGATGGAGTCGTCGAGATTGTACATCTGCATCGAGACGCCGGCGCCGGGCGCCTTGAACACCTCGCGCTCGATCACGGTGCCGTCCTCGCCGACGAACTTCATCGACAGCGTACCCTTGCCCGGGAACTTGATGTCGGTGGCGCGGTACTGGTCGCCATAGGCATGGCGGCCGATGATGATCGGCTTGGTCCAGCCCGGCACCAGGCGCGGCACGTTCTTGCAGATGATCGGCTCGCGGAACACGACGCCGCCCAGGATGTTGCGGATGGTGCCGTTCGGCGACTTCCACATCTCCTTGAGGCCGAATTCCTTCACCCGCGCTTCGTCCGGGGTGATGGTGGCGCATTTGACGCCGACGCCGACCTTCTTGATCGCGTTCGCCGCATCGATCGTGACCTGGTCGTTGGTCTTGTCGCGGTGCTCCATCCCGAGGTCGTAATATTGCAGCTCGACGTCAAGGAAGGGATTGATCAGCTTGTCCTTGATGTACTGCCAGATGATCCGGGTCATCTCGTCGCCGTCGAGCTCGACGATCGGGTTGGTCACCTTGATTTTTGCCATGGTCGATAGGGCCTCTCGGGGAACGGCGCGCCTTTATAAAGGGGCGGGTGGAAAATCAGGCCGCGTCATAGCACCGTCGCACCGCGGGAGGAAGCCGAGCCGTTATGCGGCCGGTGCCGATTTTGGCAGCCAGCCCGGCGCTGGCTGCGGGGCGGCGCCGCAGTTTCGGATAAGTCGTAAAATCGGCCGCTAAGCTCATATTTTGCTTGAGAAATTCATCTAATCGGGCCAACGGGGGCGCGGCGGCAAGCGCCACGCGACCGAGCCCCCGAACCTGAGCAAGAAGGACTGATCGTGTCGGGCACCGACAAGACCAAGAGCGGACTTTCCATTGATGGTCCCGTCGTCATCCTGGTCGAGCCACAGCTCGGCGAGAACATCGGCATGGCGGCCCGCGCGATGGGCAATTTCGCGCTTGCCGAGCTGCGGCTGGTCAACCCGCGCGACGGCTGGCCGAATATCGCAGCCCAGCGGGCGGCGGCCGGCGCCGACCACATCATCGAGAAGGTCGCGCTATTTGCGACGCTGGAGGAGGCTGTCGCCGATCTCGACCTCCTGTTTGCCACCACCGCCCGCGCCCATGACCAGGCCAAGCCGGTGATGAGCCCGGAGGCGGCTGCGCAGGAGATCCGCGGTCATGTCACCGGCGGTGGCCGCGCCGGCATCCTGTTCGGCCGCGAGCGGGCAGGGCTCACCAACGAGGAAGTGGCGCGCGCCAACCGCATCATCACCTATCCGGTCAATCCGGGTTTCGCCTCGCTGAACCTCGCGCAGGCCGTGCTGCTGATGGGCTATGAATGGTTCAAGCTGGCGACATCAGGCGCGCTGCCATTCGCGATGCCGGAGCGCTCGGAGCGCGCCTCGCAGGAGCAGATGGAGGCGTTCTTCGAGACGCTGGTGCGCGAGCTCGACCGGGTCGAATTCCTGCGGCCTGCCGAGAAGCGCGACACCATGCTGGTGAACCTGCGCAACATCTTCTTCCGGATGGAGCCGACCAAGCAGGACATGCACACGCTGCACGGCGTGATCACGGCGATCGCCGAAGGCAAGAAGGGGCCCGCCAAGGGCGGCGTGCTCGACAGCGAGCAGGCGACACGGCTGCGCGCGCTGCTCGCCGAGCAGGGGCAGGTGGCAAGCTTGCCGGATTCCTCCGGCTCGCTACGCGGACTGGCGCGGCTGCTGCGGCGTAACCCGACCGATGCCGAGCGCATGCTCTGGCACGCGCTGACCCGCGACCGCCGCTTCGCCGGCCAGTTCAAGCGGCAGACGCCGGTCGGCCGCCAGATCCCGGATTTCGTCTCCTTCGTGCACCGGCTGGCGATCGAGCTCGTCAACAAAGAGGAGAGCGAGGCGGTCGTTGCCGACCGCGCCGCGCGCCGCGCCTGGCTCGAAAGCCGCGACTATCGTGTTGCAGATATCAAGGTCGCCGATATCGAGACCGACCTGGAGACGGAGCTGGCCCGCCTGCAGGCGATCATCGCGGAAGCGAAGTAGCTGGCGCAATTAGGTACGGTCGCGACTCCACACGGCCGTCATGCCCGCGAAAGCGGGCATCCAGTACGCCGCGGCCTCTCGGTTGATCGCGAATGTCTCGGAATACTGGATCGCCCGGTCGAGCCGGGCGATGACGACGGAGTTTGCTGCCACGCTGAACGGTAAAGGAGAGCCGAACGGATTGCTGCGCAATTTAACGAAAAGTCAGGACAAAATGCCTGCACGCCAATTTACGGAAAGCTCGCGTTCGAGTGGTACTCATGCGGCATTCCGAAATCCTTGTTGCGGGCGACGGCTTTTCCATGATGAGCGAAACCAAATCGGTGCTGCAGGACCTGGACGATGCGATTGCGCGGGGCACCGCCGAGAGCCGCGCCCGGGCGCTGTGGCACGCCACGGATCTTTTGATCGCCGGGCGCTATTGCGAGGACGAGATCAAAACCTTCGGCGACGTGATCGGCCGCCTGGCGGACGAGATCGAGACGGTCGCCCGTGCGCAATTGTCGGACCGGCTTGCCAGAATCGAATATGCGCCGGCGAGCGTGATCCGCAAGCTTGCCTTCGATGACGAGATCGAGGTGGCCGGCCCGGTGCTGCGCGAATCCGATCGGCTCGATGACGACGCGCTGATCGAGAATGCCTCGACCAAGAGCCAGGATCATTTGCTCGCGATCGCCTCGCGCCGGAGCTTAAGCGAGGCCGTGACCGACGTGCTGGCCTCGCGCGGCAATCGCGACGTTGCCCAGGCGGTCGCCCGCAACGAGGGCGCGCGCTTCTCCGGCGCGGGCTTCCTGCACATGGTGAAGCGGGCCGAGAACGATTCGATCCTGGCCGAGAATCTTGGGCTGCGCCGCGACATCCCACGGCATCTGTTTCAGCAGCTGATCGCCAAGGCCTCCGACGATGCCAAGAAGCGCATTGCCGGCGAGCGCCCGGAAATGCTTCAGGAGATCCAGAGGTCGGTCGCGAACGTCGCCGGCGAGCTGCAATCGAAGTTCGGTCCCGGCTCGCGCAACTACTTCGTTGCCAAGCGCACGGTGTCGATCCAGCACCGGCTCGGCAATCTGCACGAGAGCAGCATCGCCGGCTATGCCGTTGCGCATAAGATCGAGGAGGTGACGATCGGCATGTCGCTTCTCTCTGGCCTGCCGGTCGATGTGATCGAGCGCGCGCTGTTCGACCGCAGCCGCGAGTTGCTGCTGATGCTGGCCAAGGCGCTCGGCTTCTGCTGGGACACTACCATGGCGCTGCTCTTCCTCGGCGCCCGCGAGCACCGCATCACCGCCGGCGAGCTGCGCGACCTCGAGCGCGACTACGCGCGGCTCAACGCGCAGACCTCGCGCAGCGTGCTCGAGTTCTATCAGTCGCGAAAGAAACCGGGTGTCGCTACTAGCGATGCCTCGCGCGAGTCTGAGCTGCAGACGCATTGAGATCGATCGGGGGAACGAGGTGGTCAAATGAACAGCATGAGCTCCCATTTCGTTGCCCGCGAACGATTGACCGCTCCGCTCGCCGACAAGTCCGCGGTGGATACGGCCTGGTTGGTGCTGGAGGCCGCCCTCGACCTCGGCGACGAGCTTGCGGTCGCGGCCTGCCGCCGCGTCATCGATGCCAGCCTGACGGGCGCTGTGCCTGCGCCGGACGATTTGCACCTCGTGCTGGATTATTTCCGCTGATTCAGCGAGGGGCGGGGCAACTGCTCAAAACCTTGCCCATCATTGCGAGGCGCAACGCGCCGAAGCAATCCAGGGCTCAGCGCAAGGGCTGGATTGCTTGCGCCGTCGCCCTTCGGGCTATGGCGGACGCGTCGCGGAGCCTGTCATCGGGCCGCGCTTCGCGCGGACCCGTTGGCTCGCAATGACGCTGATGAGGCATGATCGCGACTACACACGCGGCCGTCATGCCCCGCGAAGGCGGGGCATCTAGTACGCCGCGGCCTCTCGATTGATCACAGCGGCCTCTCGATTGATCACAAATGTCTCGGAGTACTGGATCGCCCGCCTTCGCGGGCGATGACAGTGGGGATTGCAGCGAAAGCAAACCCCATTCACGCTGCGAACTGATCGTCCGCCTTGGCACGCTTCGGCGCTTTCTGCTTCGCAGGTCCGAACAGTGCACTCGCTGCCAGTCCTGCAGTATCCGCGACGTCGGGATTGCGCGACACCATCGCCGCCACGATGGCGCCATCGATCAACAGCGCGAGCTGATGCGAAAAGCTTTCCGGGTCGGTGGCGCCCATTTCGGCGGCGAGCTTCTCGATATGCGCTAGCACCACTTTCTTGTGGCGCAGCGCGATGGTGCGGAACTGCTTCTGGTCCTTGTCGTGCTCGGCGACCGCGTTGATGAAGGGACAGCCGTAGAAGCGTTCCTCGCCGAACCAGCGCTTCAGCGCCGGGAAGATGCGCGCCAGCTTGGCCTCCGCGTCACCGCCGCCTGACTCCATTTCGCCGATGAACCACTCGCGCCATTGCCGTCCCTCGCTCTCCAGCACGGCGTGAACGAGGGCCGTCTTCGAGCCGAATAATTTGTACAGCGTGGTCTTGGCGGTGCCGGCCTCGCTGATGATCGCATCGATGCCGGTGGCGTTGATGCCGTTCTTGCAGAACAGATGCGTCGCCGCGCTCAGCAGGCGGCCGCGCGCCGACTCGTCATCGACGATAACGGCGCTCTTCGCGCTCGCTCGCTTCTTCGTTTGTTTGCCCGCAGCTGACTTGCCCATGTCGGCAAGCTTAAGCGGAGCGCACGCGATTCAGCAAGCCGCATCTGGCGCGATCGTGCTGCGCTCGTTTTCATCGCTCTTGCTGCCTGATTGCATCCGGCTTGAGCAGGCCGCCGCTGCCCGCTTTTGCGGCACGGCCTACTAACCAGCGAAGACCGTTCGGCTTTTATTTTTCGTACCTCCTGGCACGCTTCGTGCAGGAAACAGACCGTTCGGTATCCTCGACTCCAGGGAGACAAAAGAGATGACCGCAGTGGTTCAGAAGACGGCACTCACAGGCTGCCTCGCGCCCATCGACAAAGGCGGATTGGAGCAGCTCATCGCGAGTGGCAAGGCCAATCCCAAGGTCATCAAGACCCTGAAGTGCAAGACCGTGGCCGAGGGCAAATTCCGCCACGCCAACTACATCCGGAACCTGCCGCCTTACATCGTCGACGAGCCGCCGGGGCTGCTCGGCGACGACACCGCGCCCAATCCGTCGGAGGCTTCGCTTGCCGCGCTCGGCTCCTGTCTCGCGGTCGGCCTGCATGCCAACGCCGTGCATCGCGGCTGGATCGTCAACAAGCTCGAGCTGGAGCTGGAGGGCGATCTCAACATCACGGCGGTGTGGGGCACGGGGGACGTGTCCGAGAAGCCGGTCGGCTTCACCGATGTGCGCGTCAAGGTCGACATGGAGTGCCGGGGCATCTCGCCGGAGGAAATCCAGGCGCTGGTCGCGCATGTGAAGAAGTGGTCGCCGGTCGCCAACACCTTCACCCGTCCCGTCAATCTCGAGGTCGGCATCTGATCCGAAGCGGCAAGATAGCGGAGGGCGCGATGGGTTCACTGGCATCGAAGCTGGCGATTGATGATGCGGGCCTTGCGCCTGCGCCGTCGATCGTGGACGACGTCGCGGCGATCGCGCGCAAGGACCTCGCGCCGCTTGCTGCCGCGATCGACGCCGGCGACATCTATCCGGCCGAACTGCTCCGGCGTCTGGGCGAGGCCGGCGCCTGGGGCAGCCACGTGCCGCAGGACGGCGTGGCCGATCTCAGTTGCGCCATCGAGACGATCTCGGCGCTCGGCGAGGTCTGCGGCGCGACGGCGTTCATGGCCTGGTGCCAGAACACGCTGGCCTGGTATGTCGCCAACTCCGACAATCTGGCGCTGGTGGACCGTCTGCTCGCCGATGTCGCATCGGGCCGCGTGCTCGGCGGCACCGGGCTGTCCAATCCGATGAAGAGCTTCTTCGGCATCGAGAAGCTCAAGCTGAAAGGGCGAAAGGTCGAGGGCGGCTATGTCGTGCGCGGCGCGCTGCCCTGGGTCTCCAACCTTGGGCCGGATCATCTGTTCGGCACCATCTTCGAGCGAGAGGATGCGCCCGGCGAGATCGTGATGTTCATCGCCGATTGCGCCGATTCGGCGGTGACCTTGCAGCCGTGCCAGCCGTTCCTGGCAATGGACGGCACCGGCACCTACGGCGTGCAGTTTCGCGACCTGTTCGTGCCGGATGAGCTGATCCTGGCCGATCCGGCCGGGCCGTTCGTGAAGAAGATCCGCGCCGGCTTCATCCTGCTGCAGGCGGGCATGGCGCTCGGTCTGATCCGCGACTGCATCAAGATCATGCAGGAAGTTGCGAGCCCGCTCGGCCACGTCAACCGCTATCTGCCGCAGCAGCCGGTCGACTTTGGCGAGCTCGCCTCCGAGCTTGCGCGCGAGACGGCGACGCTCGCGCGCGATCCGTTCAATGCGGACGATACCTACTGGCGCAAGGTGGTCGCGTTGCGGCTGCGCGCCGGCGAAGCCAGCGTCGCGGCGGCCCATGCCGCGATGCTCCATTGCGGCGCCCGTGGCTACCTCAGGGGTCACCGCGCCGAGCGCAGGCTGCGCGAGGCCTATTTCGTCGCGATCGTCACGCCTGCCACCAAGCAGCTCCGCAAGATGCTCGCCGACGGCTGACGCCGGCGAGATCACCTGAAGCTTCAAACCAGGAGAGGCCTGCCATGACGGACGTTCTGATTTCTGCCGGCGAACTCGCTGATCTCATCAACAAAGAGCCGTGTGTCATCATCGACACGCGCAATCCGGATACCTACGGCGCGGGGCACATCCCGAACGCGGTGAACGTACACGAGATCTTCACCTATCTCGCCACGTCGACGCCGGAGGGCATGACTGAACTGAAGACCAAGTTTGCCGACGCGTTCGGCGCGGCCGGACTATCAGGCAATGAGACCGCGGTGGTCTATGAACAGTCGATGAACTCCGGCTTTGGCCAGTCCTGCCGTGGCTATTTCCTGCTCACCATGCTCGGCTATCCCAAGGTCAAGGTCCTGCACGGCGGCTATGATGCGTGGGTGGCGGCTGGCCAGCCTGTGACAACGGATGTGCCGTCGCCGGCGAAGGCGTCGTTTGCGATTGTGCCGGAGGCAGGCAGCATCCTGATCGACGCCAAGGCGATGCTGGCGGCGGTGGGCAATCCAGCCATCGCCATTCTCGACGTGCGCGACGTCGATGAGTGGATCGGCGACAGCTCCTCGCCTTACGGGAAGGATTTCTGCCCTCGCAAGGGCCGCATCCCCGGTGCGGTCTGGCTGGAATGGTATCGCATGATGAAGCCGACCGCGGAGGGACCGCGCTTCAAGTCGAAGGACGAGATCCTGGCCGAGTGCGCCACCGTCGGCATCACCACGGAGACGCCGGTGTATCTGTATTGCTTCAAGGGCGCGCGCGCCTCGAATACCTTCCTCGCGCTGAAGAATGCCGGCGTGAAGGACGTACGGATGTATTTCGGCTCCTGGAACGAATGGTCGCGCGATCCATCGCTGCCGATCGAAGAGGGGTTGCCGATCCCGTCCATGACGACCAGCAAGGCGGCATAAAAGCTGCATGCTTCGCATCGTCCGGCCGCGGCCAAGGCGGCCGGACGATCCGCTCGCGGCAGGCTTGCCGCGATGCGAGTGTGACAAAGGGGCGCAGCATGTCGATGTTTGATGATCCGTTCGATGCCGATAGCAGCGTGAATGCCGGATGCATCTGCGGCCGGCGTCGCTCGAATGCCGAACATGAGCAGGCGACGCCCGCATTGCGCTGCGAGCCGGTGATCGGCGAAGAAAAGCGCTACGAGAATCTCGTTGCATCTGCCGTGCTGCGCGCAGTGTTTCCGGAAAGCACGACGCGCCGCGCCTTCTTGAAATCCGTGGGCGCGGCGACCGCGCTTGCCGCGCTGTCGCAATTCTTTCCCTTGAAGCTCGCGACCGAAGCCTTCGCGGAAGGAGGCACGCCGGAGAAGAAGGATCTCAAGGTCGGCTTCATTCCGATCACCTGCGCGACGCCCATCATCATGGCGGCGCCGCTCGGCTTCTATGCCAAGGCCGGCCTCAACGTCGAGGTGGTGAAGACGGCCGGCTGGGCCGTGATCCGCGACAAAACCATCAACAGGGAATACGACGCCTCGCATATGCTGGCGCCGATGCCGATCGCGATCTCGCTGGGCCTCGGCGCACAGCCGATCCCGTTCGCGGTGCCCGCGATCGAGAACATCAATGGGCAGGGCATCGTGCTCGCCATGAAGCACAAGGACAAGCGCGACCCGAAGGACTGGAAGGGGCTGAAATTCGCCATTCCGTTCGACTATTCGATGCACAACTACCTGCTGCGCTATTATCTCGCCGAGCACGGCATCGATCCCGATACCGACGTGCAGCTGCGCTCGGTGCCGCCGCCGGAGATGGTTGCGAACCTCCGCGCCGACAACATCGACGGCTTCTTGGCGCCAGACAACATCTGCCAGCGCGCCATCTATGACGGCGTCGGCTATCTGCACATCCTCTCCAAGGAAATCTGGGACGGCCATCCCTGCTGCAGCTTCGCCGCCAGCCGCGAGTTCATCGCGACAGCGCCGAACAGCTTTGCCGCGCTGACGCGTGCGATCGTCGATGCGACCGCTTATGCCTCGAAGGCGGAGAATCGCAAGCAGATTGCGGAGGCAATCGCGCCCGCCAACTACATCAACGCGCCGGTCACCGTGCTGGAGCAGGTGCTGACCGGCACCTATGCCGACGGCCTGGGTGGCGTGAAGACCGATCCGAAGCGTGTCGATTTCGATCCGTTTCCCTGGCAGTCGTTCGCGGTGTGGATGCTGACCCAGATGAAGCGCTGGGGCCAGATCAAGGGCGATGTCGACTACAAGGCGGTGGCCGAGCAGATCTACCTCGCGACCGATACGCGCAAGGTGATGGCCGAGATGGGGCTGACACCGCCGGCCGAGTCCACGAAATCATTCGCGGTGATGGGCAAGACCTTCGATCCGGCCAAGCCGGACGATTATGTCGCCAGCTTCAAGATCAAGAAGGCGTCGTGATGGGGGCGATGAATACGACGCCGCCGACCAAATCAACGGTGTCGTCCCCGCGAACGCGGGGACCCATACGCCATGACCTATCTTGGGGCAGGAACGGCAGCGACGATTTTTTCTACCAACTTCGGACGGTGGTTATGGGTCCCTGCGTTCGCTGGGACGACAGCGGTGGGTGGGACTGCTGATGACCGCCTCCCTTCGTCTGCGCGCCGGCGTCGTCTCGGTGCTGCTGCTCGCCGTCTTCCTTGGCGTTTGGCATATCGCGACGCGCGGCACGGGGCCGTCCGCGAACATGAGCCCGGACTATGCCAAGCTGATGGGGTTGACGGCGACGCAAGGCAAATCGGCCATGCCCGGTCCGCTCGATGTCGGTGCGAAGCTGTGGGAGCATTTGCGCCGGCCGTTCTACGACAACGGGCCGAACGATAAGGGCCTCGGCATCCAGCTCGGCTGTTCCCTTGCGCGAGTCATGCTCGGCTATCTCGTTGCCGTGCTCGTTGCCATTCCGCTCGGCTTCCTGATCGGCATGTCACCTTTGATGAGCCGCGCGCTCGATCCGTTCATCCAGATCCTCAAACCGGTCTCGCCGCTCGCCTGGATGCCGCTCGCGCTCTACACCATCAAGGATTCGAGCCTGTCGGCGATCTTCGTCATCTTCATCTGCTCGGTGTGGCCGATGCTGATCAACACCGCCTTTGGCGTCGCCAGCGTGCGCAAGGAGTGGATCAATGTCGCGCGCACGCTGGAGGTGGGCAACCTCAGGCGTGCCTTCACGGTGATCCTCCCCGCGGCGGCGCCGACCATTCTCACGGGCATGCGGATCTCGATCGGCATCGCCTGGCTCGTGATCGTCGCGGCCGAGATGCTCGTCGGCGGCACCGGCATCGGCTACTTCGTCTGGAACGAGTGGAATAATCTCTCGATCACCAATGTGATCATCGCGATCCTGCTGATCGGCCTGGTCGGCATGGCGCTCGATCAGATGCTGGCGCGTGTCTCCCGGCTCGTCACGTTTCCGGAGTAGGGCATGGGGAATCCGGAGCAGGGACATGGGGAATAGTGCTCCAGCGGCAAGCGGCGCTCTGCTCCCCTCCCCCTTGCGGGGAGGGGTTGGGGGTGGGGGTGCCTCAGGCGCGAGTCTTTGCTGGGGACCCCCCTCCCTGACCCTCCCCCGCAAGGGGGGAGGGGACGGAGAGAGCGTGCCATGACGGACAATATCTCGATCGAAGGCATCGCCAAGCGCTATGAGGGCGGCGCGCGCGAGACGATCATCTTCGAGGATCTGTGGCTGTCGATGGCGCGCGGCGAGTTCGTTTGCGTGATCGGCCATTCCGGCTGCGGCAAGACGACGGTGCTGAACATCCTCGCCGGGCTGGATAGCCCAAGCGAAGGCGCCGTCATCGTCGACGGACAGGCCATCGACGGGCCGAGCCTCGACCGCGCGGTGATCTTCCAGAGCCATGCGCTGCTGCCATGGCGAACCGTGCTCGGCAATGTCGCCTATGCCGTCGGCTCGAAATGGCGCGGATGGGACCGCGCCAAGGTGAAGGCGCACGCGCAAAAGTTCATCGATTTGGTCGGCCTTGCCGGCGCGGAAGCCAAGCGACCCTCCGAATTGTCCGGCGGGATGAAGCAGCGCGTCGGCATCGCCCGCGCGCTCTCGATCACGCCGAAGATCATGCTGATGGACGAGCCGTTCTCGGCATTGGATGCGCTCACGCGCGGCACCTTGCAGGACGAGGTTCGCCGTCTTTGTCTCGAGACCGGACAGACCGTGTTCATGATCACCCATGACGTGGACGAGGCGATCTATCTCGCCGATAGAATCGTGCTGATGACCAACGGCCCCGGCGCGGCGCTGGCGGAGATCGTCGAGAACCCGCTGCCGAAGCAGCGGCTGCGCGCCGATCTGCACCGCCATCCGCTCTATTACGCGCTGCGCAACCACATCATCGATTTCCTGGTCAGCCGCAGTAAAACGTTCAATACCGACAAGCCGGACCATGATCCGCGCCAGGTGCCGCTGGTGCGGATCGGCAAGCCTGAATTGACGGTCGCGTCCGGCTTTGAGTTGCAGGGTGCAGACGCGCGCCAGGGGTCATGGCCGGGCTTGGCCCGGCCATCCACGCCGTCGTGATGAGGCACTGCAAGACGTGGATGCCCGGCACAAGGCCGGGCATGACGGAGGAGAAAGGGAGAGACTCATATGAAACGATCCGACCTCACCGAGAAGCTGCTCGACATCAAGCGCGAGAAGGGATGGAGCTGGAAACATATCTGCGAGACGATCGGCGGCTATTCCGAGGTGCTGATCGTCGGCGCCATTCTCGGCCAGCACAAGCTGACCAAGCCGCAGGCCGCCAATGCCGGCGAGCTGTTCGGCCTGTCGAAGTCGGAGATCGCGATGCTGAACGAGACGCCGATGCGCGGGCAGGGCGTGCCGATGCCGCCGACCGATCCGCTGATCTATCGCTTCTACGAACTCGTGATGGTGAACGGCCCGGCCTGGAAGGCGCTGATCGAGGAGGAGTTCGGGGACGGCATCATGTCGGCAATCGACTTCGACATGGTGATGGAGCGGCTGCCGAACCCGAAGGGCGACCGCGTCAAGATCACGATGTCCGGTAAATTCCTGCCGTTCAAATATTACGGCAACAGCGGCAACGTGCCGGACTACGGTTTCAAGGAAGAATAGGCGAATGGTGAATGGCGGGTAGCGAACAGGGAAGCCTCTTCCACCATTTCGCTACTCCCCATCCGCTATTCGCCTCTCAGGCTTTCACCTGCTCCACTGCGGCCACGAGCAATTCGCTCATTTTCGCGCGGACATCGGTCTCGGTCACCGCAACGCCGTTGGCCGTGAGGTCGCCAAGTACCTTGCGCAGCACGCCGGCGTGGCCGGGCTCGTCAAAATCGGCTGCGACCACCTCCTTGGCGTAGGCCTCGGCCTCGGGTCCCTTCTTGCCGAGCTGGTCCGCGGCCCACAGCCCGAGCAGTCTGTTGCGGCGTGCTTCGGCCTTGAATTTCAGTTCCGCGTCATGCGCAAACTGACGCTCGAAGGCTTCCTCGCGCTTGTCGAAAGTGGTCATGGGTTCGAGTTCCGCGTCTGGACCGAAAGGAATGAGCCTCGGTTGCAGCCGATGGGCTCCATGCCTAAATAATTGGTACGTCATGCCAAGACAACGGGCACGAAGCCGCAGGGAGGGATGGTAAAACTCCTGAAGGAGGTGCGGATCGATTGTGCTGGGAGAGCCAATCGGCTAGGTTTCCGTCAGGCTCGGTTCTTGTTCTGTTTCCCTCTAGGTCCGGGCCATCGCGGCAGCTCCGTCGTGGTCCTGTCCCAGTCATCCGGAGCCCACCAATTCATGGATTTCAACAAAACACGGTACATCCCAATGAGCCGTCGGCGTCGCATTTATGAAGGCAAGGCGAAGGTCCTTTACGAAGGTCCCGAGCCGGGCACCTTGATCCAGCACTTCAAGGACGATGCCACCGCGTTCAATGCCAAGAAGCACCAGGTGATCGAGGGCAAAGGCGTCCTCAACAACCGGATCTCGGAGTACCTGTTTCAGCACCTCAACGACATCGGGGTGCCGACCCACTTCATCCGCCGTCTCAACATGCGCGAGCAGCTGATTCGAGAGGTCGAGATCGTTCCGCTCGAGGTGGTGGTGCGCAATGTCGCGGCGGGCTCGCTGTCGCAGCGGCTCGGCATCGAGGAGGGCACTCAGCTGCCGCGCTCGATCATCGAGTTCTATTACAAGAACGACCAGCTCAATGACCCTATGGTCTCTGAAGAGCACATCACCGCGTTCGGCTGGGCCACCCCGCAGGAGATCGACGACATCATGGCGCTCGCCATCCGCGTCAACGACTTTCTGACCGGGCTCTTCCTCGGCATCGGCATCCGCCTCGTCGACTTCAAGATGGAATGCGGGCGCCTGTTCGAGAACGAGATGATGCGGATCATCGTGGCGGACGAGATTTCCCCCGATTCCTGCCGGCTGTGGGACATCAAGTCGAACGAGAAGCTCGACAAGGACCGCTTCCGTCGCGATCTTGGCGGCCTTCTGGAGGCCTATACCGAGGTCGCCAAGCGGCTCGGCATCCTGATGGAAAACGAGCGCCCGGCGGGCTCCGGCCCCGTCCTCGTCAAGAGCTGAAGGTTAAGAAGACGTGAAAGCGCGTGTCACGGTGACGTTGAAGACCGGCATCCTCGATCCTCAGGGCAAGGCGATCGAGGGCGCCTTGAAGGCGCTCGGCGTCGATGGGGTCGCCAGCGTCCGGCAGGGCAAGGTGTTCGACATCGAGCTCGCAGGCGACGACAGGGCCAAGGCGGAAGCGGCCCTGAAGGAGGCCGCCGACAAGCTACTGGCCAACACGGTGATCGAGAATTACCGGGTCGAGCTGTTGGGGTAGGGCATGTCCGCGATAACCAATGAGCTCATGTACGAGATCCTGAAGTCGATCCAGGCGCGGCTCGCCCAGGTCGACGGCAAGATCGACGAGCTCAAGTTGGAAGCGCAGGCTTCCCGCACCGCCCAGATCGCCCTACGCCAGGAGATCACCGGAATTCACCAGGAGCTTTCCGGCATTCACGCGACTTTGGTTCGCCACGAGGGCCGCCTCGATCGGATCGACCGCCGCCTCGAACTCAGCGACGCGCCCACGCCATGAAATCCGCCATCCTTGTCTTCCCCGGCATCAATCGCGAGCGCGACATGGCGCGGGCGCTGCGCCTGATCTCGGGCCATGAGCCTGCCATGGTCTGGCATGCCGAGACCGCGCTGCCCAAGGGCATCGATCTCGTCGTCGTGCCCGGCGGCTTCTCCTATGGGGACTACTTGCGCTGCGGCGCGATCGCGGCGCGGTCCCCGGTGATGGATGCGGTGCGTGACTTCGCCGCACAGGGCGGACTGGTGCTCGGCGTCTGCAACGGGTTTCAGATCCTTTGCGAATCCGGCCTGCTGCCAGGCATCTTGATGCGGAACGACCGGCTCAAATTCATCTGCAAGGATGTGCATCTGCGGGTCGAGCGCTCCGACACGCCATTCACGCGCGGCTACAATGCCGGCCAGGTCATCCGGGTACCGGTGGCGCATGGCGAAGGCAACTATGCCGCGGATGAGGAGACGCTGAAGCGGCTCAACGGCGATGGGCGCATCCTGTATCGCTACTGCTCGCCGGACGGCGACGTGGGCGACACCAGCAACATCAACGGTGCGGCGCACTCGATCGCCGGCATTGTGAGCGAGCGCGGCAACGTGCTCGGCATGATGCCGCACCCCGAGAATCACGTCGAAGACATCATGGGCTGCACCGACGGCCGTGGTTTGTTCGCAGGCCTGGTGGCGCATCTCGACCGCGCAGCCTGATCAGCTTTCGCGACATTCGTTCCGATATTTTTTGTCGTGCCGCCGCGCAACGGCTGGCCGGTGTTTGCGTTGTCCGCCCACAAAATGGCGCAGGGAACCAGAGGAGGATTCCTATGACAACAAAACATTGGCTCGGCACTGCCGCGCTCGTGCTCGCGATCGGCACCGGTTCGGGGATCGCGTTTGCGCAGAATCAACCCGAGATGAAACGCGAGGAAGGTCGCGGCGGTGCGGCGGCATCGCAGCACGAGATGAACCGTGGCGAAATGAACCGCGGCGAAACCAGAAGCGGCGGTGCCGGCGAGCGGGCCGCGTCCGAGTCGAAGCAGGGCGGCAGGGAAGCACAGGGCGGTGCCGGCTCTGCGCGGGAACAGGCCGAATCCCGTGAATCGAAACCCGCTGCTGGCCAGAGCGCTCAGCAATCCACCAGGGGCGAGCGCGACCAGTCGGCGCAGCGTGAGCGTGAGCAGCACGAGGGCCGCGAGGCCAAGGATGCATCCAAGACTGCCACCGAGTCCAAGCAGAACGCGGCGGAAGACCGCAGAGGCGAGACCAGGAACGCGGCCGAGACCAACAAGACCGACACCAACAGAGCAGCGCAGTCCGGGCAGCAGCGGCAGGATCGGGAGGCGGATCGTCATGACCGCAATCCCGCAAATGCGACGCAGCAGAGCCAGGACGAGCGCAGGGGCCGCGGGACGGACCAGGCCGCCGACAAGCAACAGGGTGCGGGTCACAATAATCAGGCCGAGCAGCGGCCGACCGGCCCCGCTACGCAGCAGAGCACGCAGACCGATCAAGGCCAGCGCAACGCGGCAGGTCAGACGCAGACCAACGTGACCGGTCAGGCGCAGAACCAGACCGATCGCGGCCGCTCGAGCACGAACGTCTCGGTGAACGATCAGCAGCGCTCGCGGGTATTCGATACGCTGCGCCGCGACCATGAGTTCGACCAGGCGCGAACGGATATCGACATTCGCGTCAACGTCGGCGAACGCCTGCCCGAGCGGGTGCGGCCGCGTCGGCTGCCGGATGATATCGTGACGATCGTGCCGCAATATCGCGGCTACGACTATACCGTCGTGCATGACGAGATCGCGATCATCGATCCGCGCAGCCGCGAGATCGTCGATGTGATCCCGCAGGGCGGTGGCCGGGCCGATCGCTATGCCGGCAGCTATGGTGGAGGCTACGGCGGCAGCCGCGTGACGCTGTCCGATGAGCAGCGCCAGATCCTGCTGCGCTCCGCGACGTCGACGAGCACGATAGGCTCGACATCGACGTCATCGGGCTCGTCTTCGTCAGGATCGACCTGCCTGTCCTTGCGGCGCGTGCCCGACGAGCTCGCGAAGAGCAACCCCGATCTCGCATCGTACCAGTACTTGGCGATCGGTGATCAGGTCGTCCTGGTCGACCCGCAGAACCAGAAGGTCGTTCAGGTCATCGACCAGCAGCAGAGTCAGCAGCAATAAGCTCCTTGCGCTGAGATAGAAGGCGGGGCGGGCCTGCCGCCTCGCCTTCTTTGCAGCTATGCCCTGCGGCTGGCCTGAAACTTGCTGATTTTGTCCCATTCGTCGAATGCCGAATGGGAGTCGTCATGTTCGCTCGCAAAGCTTGTCACGCGCTTGCGCTTGCTGCCGGTTTATTGGGCGCGCCCGCCGCTGCGGCAGAGACCACGCTGCGGATCGCGATGACCGCGGCTGACGTCCCGACCACGACCGGCATGCCGAACAACGGCTTTGAGGGCATGCGTTTCCTCGGCTATCCGATCTTCGAGGGGCTGGTGCTCTGGGACCTCAGTGCGACCGACAAGCTCGCCACCTTGCGGCCCGGCCTTGCGGAAAGCTGGGAGCAGGACCCGAACGACACCAAGACCTGGACCTTCCATCTTCGCCATGGCGTGAAATTCCACGACGGCACTGATTTCAATGCCGACGCGGTGATCTGGAATTTCGACCGCTTCTTCGACTCCAAGAGCCCGCAATATGAGCCGGCGAGCGCAGGTATCTCGCGGGCGCGGGTGCCGCTGCTCGCCAGCTACAAGAAGGTCGACGACTTCACGGTCGCCATCACGACGACGCGGCCGGCATCCTATCTGCCTTACATGGTCGTCTATCTGCTGTTCGCCTCGCCGGCGTCCTACGAGAAGGCGGGTAAGGATTGGGGCAAGGTCGCGAGCCTGCCGGCGGCGGGCACCGGGCCGTTCAAGCTGACCAAGGTGGTGCCGCGGCAGGAAGCCGATCTGGCACGGTTCGATGGCTATTGGGATGCGGCCAAGAAGCCGAAGGTCGACAAGGTCATCCTGATGCCGATCCCAGAGGCCAATTCGCGGCTCGCCGCGCTGCGCTCGGGGCAGGTGGACTGGATCGAGGTGCCGCCGGCGGATGCGATCGACTCGTTGAAATCAGCGGGCTACCAGATCGTCACCGGCTCCTATCCGCATGTCTGGCCCTGGTTCTACAACATCGGCGCCGCCAACAGCCCGTTCAAGGATGTGCGCGTGCGCCAGGCGCTGAACTACTGCATCGATCGCGACGGGCTGGTGTCGCTGCTCAACGGCACCGCGGAGCCATCGGTCGGCTGGCTGAAAGCCAGTGATCCCGATTTCGGCCATCCGCAGAACCACTACAAGTTCGACGCCGGGAAGGGCAAGGCGTTGCTGGCGGAGGCGGGCTACGGCGCCGCCAAGCCGCTGTCGTTCAAGATGATGATCTCGAACTCAGGTTCGGGCCAGATGCTGCCGCTGCCGATGAACGAATATCTGCAACAGAATTTGAAGGACGCGTGCGGCGTCGACGTGCAGTTCGACATTGTCGAATGGCAGGTGCTCTTGACCAATGCCCGCGCCACGCCCGATGCCCCGGCGCTGCAGGGGTCGATGGGGCTGAACATCTCCTCGCCGTCATCGGATGCCGGCATCATGGCGCGCTACTTTTCCTCGGCCAATTTCTCGCCCAACGGCTTCAATTTCGAGCAGTGGAAGGACGACGCCTTCGAGGACGCGCTGAAGACGATCGAGACCTCGACCGATCCCAAGGTGATTGCGGAAGCCTACCGCAAGGCGCACGAGCGCCTGGTCGACAATCCACCCTGGCTCTTCATCGTTCACGATCTCAACCCGCGGGCGTTGAGCCCGAAGGTGAAAGGCTTTGTCTCGCCGCAGTCGTGGTTCGTCGATCTCACCACGGTCAACATGCAATGAGGCAGCGGCCTCGGGCGAATCGAACCTGCCGCCCGTCCGTGCGTCATATGGTTGCCGCGGGTTAACGCTGGTGGCAACCGGGGATTGTGCACCTGCGGCGCGCAGGCTAATAGACCGGTCCGTTATTCCTTGATCGGATATGTGCCGTGCCCGTCGCACTGATCGTGCTGCTGCTCGAAATCTCGCTGATCTATCATGCCGCTCGCACGGGCAGGTTGCGGCCTTGGGCCTTCATCATCCTGCTCGCGCCGCTGATCGGCTCGCTCGCCTACATCGTGGTCGAGCTGGTGCCGGAATGGCTCGGCAGCCACGACGTGCAGAAGGCGCGCAAGCGGGTCGCGAACAAGCTCGATCCGGAAAAGCAATATCGCGAATTGTCCGACCGACTGGTGATCACCGATACCATCGCCAATCGCGCCGCGCTGGCTGCCGAGTGCGTCGAGATCGGCCGGTTCGACGAGGCCGAGCACCATTACGATCACATCCTCAGCCTGCCGATGGGCCACGATGCGATCTATGCGCTCGGCAAGGCCAAGGCGCAATTCGCCCGCAAACGCCCCGCGGAGGCGCTGGCGACGCTCGACGACTTGCAGCGGACGTGGCCGGACTACAACTCGGCCGAGGCGCATCTGGTCTATGCACGTGCGCTCGAGGGCGCCGGCCGCACCGATGAGGCGCTCGAGGAATATCAGGCGCTGCTCGACTATGCGCCGGGGGCCGAGGCCAGGGTCCGCTATGGAATGCTGCTCAAGCTCGCCGGCCGGCTCGCGGACGCCAGGCACGTGTTCAACGAATTCCTGATCCAGATGCGCCGCCAGCCAAAGCATGTCCGCAAGGCGCAGGCCGAATGGATCGCGATCGCCGAGAAGCAGATCGTGGGGTGAGGCAGGTCATTGCCCGCCCAGCGATCGGACAGTTTGCATTGGGTCACGATGGTCGCTGCGGACTGCGTCCACCTCTCCCCAGCGGGGAGAGGTCGGCGCGTAGCGCCGGGTGAGGGGGCGCTGTTCTCACGATACGCCGTAACCCCTCACCCGAATTGCATCTGACGATGCAATTCGACCTCTCCCAATGGGAGAGGTGAACTGCCAACGCCGCAGCAGATCGGCAAAATCGTATCGAGAGCTACGGCGAGTTCGCCGCATCTGGTGTCCGCCGCTTCACGCGCTTGATGGTGGCGGAAAACGACAGCAGCGGCCGTGCGCCGGATTTCAGCATGCCACGCAGGAAGATCAGCGACATGCCGGCGCGGGTCACCTCGCCGGTCGCCTCCACCAGTTCGCCCTCGCGCGCGGCGTCGAGGAATTCGCTCGAGAACGAGACGGTGACGGCAGGCCCCTGCAGGATCGGGGCGGCAAAGGCGAACAGGCAGTAATCCGCAAACGCCATGAAGCAGCCGCCATGAACATTGCCGCTGCCATTGAGGTGCTTCTTCTCGACCCGGAAGGCGCAGCGGATGGTGCCGTCGTCCTCCATCCGATGCCAGAACGGGCCGGTATGGGTCTCGAAGCTGTCACGCTGCCAGGTCATCCAGCCGGCGAATTCGCCCTGGGTGGCGATGTGGATGCCAGGGCGGCTCTCGAAGGCGGTTCGGTTCAGATCGTGCACGCGAGGAAGGCCTTTACCTATTTGGTTCGGCTCCTTAAATCCGATCCTGCGGGATAGCGCAAATCGGCACGCCAAAGCTCTGGACAGGACCAAATAGGGCCGTAAAAGGCCTTTTCCGGTTTGGCCGATGTTTCTATGAACCGGCAGAAGTTGCTGCCGTTTATCGGCAGGTTTATCCGCGTACGCAGCTCGGCTCTCTCCCCCTTGTGGGGGAGAGCTGGAGAGGGGGGTAGCCACACCCACCTCTCTTGGAGTTACCCCCCTCCCTAACCCTCCCCCACAAGGGGGGAGGGAACACAGATGTGGTCCCGGCGAGAGCCCATGCAAAAGAACGAACCGCAGATCACCCCCGAGCTCGTCGCCGCCCACGGACTGAAGCCGGACGAGTATGAGCGCATCCTCAAGCTGATCGGGCGGGAGCCGACTTTCACCGAGCTCGGCATCTTCTCGGCGATGTGGAACGAGCACTGCTCGTACAAGTCCTCGCGCATCCATCTGCGGGGGCTGCCGACCAAGGCGCCCTGGGTGATCCAGGGTCCGGGGGAGAATGCCGGCGTCATCGACATCGGCGACGGCCAGGCGGTGGTGTTCAAGATGGAGAGCCACAACCACCCGAGCTATATCGAGCCGTACCAGGGTGCGACCACCGGCGTGGGCGGCATTCTGCGCGACGTCTTCACCATGGGCGCGCGGCCCATTGCCTGCCTGAACGCGCTGTCGTTCGGCGCGCCGGAGCACCCGAAGACGCGGCACCTGGTCTCCGGCGTGGTCGCCGGCATCGGCGGCTACGGCAATTCCTTCGGGGTGCCGACGGTCGGCGGGCAGACCCGCTTCCACACCCGCTATGACGGCAACATCCTGGTCAACGCCATGGCGGTGGGCCTCGCCGATGCCGATAAGATCTTCTACGCGGCCGCCTCCGGCGTGAACATGCCGATCGTCTATCTCGGCTCCAAGACCGGCCGCGACGGCATCCATGGCGCCTCGATGGCATCGGCCGAGTTCGACGATTCATCGGAAGAGAAGCGCCCGACCGTGCAGGTCGGCGATCCCTTTGCCGAGAAGCTGCTGCTCGAAGCGTGCCTTGAGATCATGGCGGCCGATTGCGTGATCGCGATCCAGGACATGGGCGCGGCGGGCCTGACCTGCTCGGCGGTCGAGATGGGCGCCAAGGGCGATCTTGGCGTCGATCTCGATCTCGATGCGGTGCCGACCCGCGAGACCGGCATGAGCGCCTATGAGATGATGCTCTCGGAAAGCCAGGAGCGCATGCTCATGGTGCTCAAGCCCGAGAAGGAAAAGGAAGCTGAGGCGATCTTCCGCAAATGGGGCCTCGATTTCGCCGTGGTCGGCTACACCACGCCGAGCAAGCGCTTCATCGTCAAGCATGGCGGCGACGTCATGGCCGACCTGCCGATCAAGGAGCTCGGCGACGAGGCGCCGGTCTATGACCGGCCCCACGTGGAGTCACCGGCGCTGCCGGTGATCCATGCCCGCGACATCACGCCGCCGCTTGCCATCATCCCGGCGCTCGAGAAGCTGATCGGAACGCCCGATCTCTGCTCGAAGCGCTGGATCTGGGAGCAGTACGACCACGTCATTCTCGGCAACACCGTGCAGCGTCCAGGTGGCGATGCCGCCGTGGTGCGTGTGCAGGACGGGCCTAAGGGCCTCGCACTGACCGTCGACGTCACGCCGCGCTATTGCGAGGCGGATCCGTATGAAGGCGGCAAACAGGCGGTGGCGGAAGCCTGGCGCAACATCACCGCGGTCGGCGGACGGCCGCTCGCGATCACCGACAATCTGAATTTCGGTAACCCGGAGCGGCCCGAGATCATGGGCCAGTTCGTCGGCTGCCTGAAGGGCATTTCGGAGGCCTGCCGTGCGCTCGACTTCCCGGTCGTGTCGGGCAACGTCTCGCTCTACAACGAGACCAACGGCCGCGCGATCCTGCCGACGCCCTCGATCGGCGGCGTCGGCCTGCTCGACGATTTCACCAAGTCGGCGAGCATCGCCTTCAAGGCCGAAGGCGAGGCGATCCTGCTGATCGGCGAGACTCATGGCTGGCTCGGCCAGTCGGTGTACCTGCGCGACATCTGTGGCCGCGAGGAGGGCGCCCCGCCGCCGCTCGATCTCGAAGCCGAGAAGCGCAATGGCGACGTGGTGCGCGGCATGATCCATGCGGGCACCGCGACCGCGGCGCACGACCTCTCCGATGGCGGCCTCCTGGTCGCACTCGCCGAGATGGCGATGGCCTCAGGCATCGGCGCGCGCTTGCTCGCAGCACCGGCCGCCATTGTGCCGCATGCCTATTGGTTCGGCGAGGACCAGGCGCGCTACATCGTGACGGTGCCGGAGAGCGAGGCGGGCCGGGTGCTTGCGAAAATGCGCGGCTGCGGCATTGCCTTTGCGCGCATCGGCACCACCGGCGGCGATGCGATCACGATCGCCGGGGAGGCGTCGGTCGGCGTGGCAGCGTTGAGGACACGATTCGAGAGCTGGCTCCCGACATATATGGGTGGGACCGCGTAGGAGATCGCGTAGCCCGGATGAGCGCAGCGACATCCGGGGCAGGTGGTTGTGAATCCCGGGTGTCGCTGCGCTCACCCGGGCTACATCATCCTCACAGCACACTCCTCGCGCCCGGGATCTGCCGCAAGGCCCAGGTGATGCCCCAGCTGATGATCGTGGTGCCGACGAAGGCGACCGTCGCCTTCACGATCGCCGGCACATTGATGTCAAACAGCCAATATTGGATCCACAGCACGACCGGATAGTGCACCAGGAAGATGCCATAGGCGTCGGCCTGCATGCGGTCGAGCACGGAGAATTCCGAGCGCCGTTGGTTGAGGAAATAGGCCAGGATCGCGAACATGGTCGCGGCGCTGAACATCACGAAGAACAGGCCGTAGGCGGTCTCGTACCAGTCAGGCTGGGTCGGCGGGTTGCCGAGCACCTCGCGCTTGATCGTGATCAGCACCCATAGCAGCGCGTAGGGCACGATCATCGCCACGATCCAGGGGCCCATGCCCCGCTGCGAGAGCTGGCCTTCCGCGCCGAGCACGCCGCGTTCGAAATTGGCGGCGCCGATTCCGGCGCCGAAGTAGAAATAGGCTGCGTAGAGCAGCAGTCGGTTGGTCTGCACCGAGAACGGTCCGAACTCGAACCAGTTGTTTGGGCCGTAATAGACCCGGAGCGGGATGTAGACGACCGCCGTCACCGCAACCAGCGCATAGAAGAAGTTGACCGGCTTGTCGTATCCGCGCAGCGACAGCCGGTTGAGCGGATCGAGCAAGGTCGGCGAGATCTGGAAGGCCACGCTCGCGGAGAGGTCGAACAGAAGCAGCACCCAGAGAAACCACACCGGACCGCTCGGCCAGGGTCCGACGGTGACGGTCTTCCACCAGAAGGCGGCAAAGGTGGCCTGCGGATTTGCGCGTAGCTCGATCGCGTAATAGGCCAGCGGAATGATGGTGAGCGCGGCGATTGCGAAGGGCAGACCGAGCCGCACCAACCGGTCGCGGAAGAAGACGTGCGGCGCCTTGTGCGCCAGCCCCGGCCAGACGAACAGGCCCGACAGGAAGAAGAACATCGCCATGAAGAAGCTGTCGGTGGCGAGCACGATGCCGTCGAAGCCGAGGAACGACTTCGGATCGGTGTGGCCGAAATAGGTGTAGGGGATCACCGAGTGGTGCAGCACCACCACGAGCGTCAGGAAAGTCCGGGCGTGATCGAGCGCCGCGTTGCGTGAGCGCGTCCGCGGTGCCGCCGGTATCTCGACCTTGGCGGCAGCGGCCGATTGTGAAACCGAGATGACCATCGAGCCCCCGCTCGGATCGTTTCGAGATGTTGCCATGCGCGCTGCATAACAGCGCGTATCCGACACAGGCTACTTCATTCGCGTTGCAACTGAAATGCGTTCATGCACCTCGGCCTTTGCGCCAGCGTGCAATTCTGGAACCGGTTCCAGCGCCTGCGGTTAGTGAGAAGGCGCCGTTGCGGCGCAACAGTCTGGAGGAGTGGACCGTGACACTGCTAAGATGGGCGTTACTATTCTTCGTGATCTCGATCGTCGCCGGCATCCTGGGCTTCACCGGCATCTCTGCAGCCTCAGCCGACATCGCGCGGATCCTGTTCTACATCTTCATCGTGATCTTCCTGGTGCTGCTGATTCTGGGGCTCACGATATTCAGAGCGTAGCAGTCGAGCGCCATCTCTCACCGCCATTCCGGTTCGGCTCTTTGAGCCGCCCCGGAATGACGCGCGAAAACTCCTAGCCGGCGACTTCCTCGATCCTGACCTTGTCCGGATAGAAGGCGAGGTATCCCGAGATTTCCGCCATCGCCGGGTAGGGCGTCTCGTAGGTCCAGATCGCGTTATCGAGCGTCTTGCCACCGGCCACGATGCTGAAATAGTTCGCGTCGCCCTTGTAGGGGCAATGGGTCACACGGTCAGTGCGCTGCAGCAGCTCCATATGGGCATCTTCCCGCGGCAGATATTGCACGGCGGGATAGCTCGCTTCCTTCAGCGTCAATGCCTTGCTTGTGTCGGCGATCACAATGCCGTCGGCCAGCACGCGGACGCGCTTCGGGTTGGCGGTGATCGTGATGGGATGGTCCGGCCCTGGAAGTTTCATGATCTCAAAGCCCTTTGGTCTGCTTTTGGATTATTCCGCGCCACTTTGCCTCGTCTCATTGCGAGCGGGCAAGGAGATATAGTCGCGGGGCAGGTGACCCCGGAACCCTTCCGCGCTAAGTTTGCCTATCACGGTCGCGCGAGGGCCTTGATTCGAGATGCCAAAGCGGTCGAAAAAAGCCGGCACCGCCTGAGCCCGAAACGGCGGTAGGCCGAATACTTTAGGCGAACAGGCCAAGAAGGAGACAGACTGGGATGCCGATGGACGCTCGCGATATCGAGTCGATGATCAAGGCCGCGATTCCCGACGCCGAGGTCACGATCCGTGATCTTGCCGGCGACGGCGACCATTATGCGGCGACCGTTATCGCCGAATCCTTCCGCGGCAAGTCGCGCGTGCAGCAGCATCAGATCGTCTACCAGTCGCTGCAGGGGCAGATGGGCGGCGTGTTGCACGCCCTGGCGCTGCAGACCGGGGTACCGGAGCGCTGACCGACGCGGCTCGACCGGCCAAGGGGGAAGCGATGGCGGCCGATCATCCCCACGGCGCGCTGTTTCGTGTGCTGGTGCCGAACCAGCATAGCCGCGTCACCTACGCCGAACTGTTCTTCGATCTGGTCTTCGTCTACGCGGTGACGCAGATCTCGCATTTCCTGCTCGGACGCCTGACCGCACTCGGCGCGCTGCAGACGATTCTGCTGTTTCTCGCCGTGTGGTGGGGGTGGGTCTACACCACCTGGGTGACCAATTGGCTCAACCCGGAAAAGACGCCGGTCAGGATCCTGCTCTTTCTGTTGATGCTCGGCGGCCTGGTGCTGTCGATGTCCATCCCGCAGGCTTTCGAGGCGCGCGGGCTCTGGTTCGCATTGGCCTATGCGGCCATGCAGGTCGGCCGCACCGCGTTCTGGCTTACGGCAACGCCGCGCGCACGCTCAGCGACACGGTTGAGCGCGATCCGAATCTTGGCCTGGCTCACCGCATCGGCGGTGTTCTGGATTCTCGGCGGCCTGAGCGAAGGACAGGGCCGGCTCGAGCTCTGGGGTGTCGCGCTCGCGATCGAATATGTCTCGCCGATCGCGCGATTCTGGACGCCCGGCCTTGGCGCCTCGACCGTGCAGGACTGGTTCGTCGAAGGCGGCCACATGGCCGAGCGCTGCGCCGGCTTCATCATCATCGCGCTCGGCGAATCCATCGTGGTGACCGGTGCGACCTTTGCTGACCTCGATTGGACTGCGGCAAACATCGCGGCTTTCGTGGCGGCCTTTGTCGGCAGCGTCGCGATGTGGGGGATTTATTTCAACCGTGGTGCCGAGGCGGGGTCGGAGTTGATCTCGAAAGCGGAGGATTCGGGCCGCGTTGCACGTTCGGCCTACACCTATTTGCACATGCCGATCGTGGCGGGGATCATCCTGTCGGCCGTCGCCGACGAGATCTTGCTGAAGCATTCGTCAGGGCACACGGAGGTCGCGACCATGCTGACCGCGGTCGGAGGACCGCTGGTGTTCCTGGTCGGCACCATCCTGTTCAAGTTCGACATCCGCGGCTTCCTGCAATTGTCCCACGCCGCCGGCATCGCGGCGCTGCTCGGGCTTGGCTGGTTCGCGACCGCGCTATCACCGTTGGTCCTGTCGGCCCTGACGACGGCGGTGCTGGTCGTCGTCGCGATCTGGGAGTCGATCTCGCTACGGACGCAGGCGGAGGCTCACGCCTCCGCCACCAGCGCGTGAACCGAGAACAGCTTCTCGGCATCGGTCCAGGTCTTGAGCACCCTCCAGCCGGAGCCGCGCGCCAGCGCGCCGAAGCGCTCGACACTGTATTTGTAGGAGTTCTCGGTGTGGATGCTCTCGCCGGTGCGGAAGCTGAAGCTCGTGCCCAGCATCCGGACGCTCTGCGATTTCCGGCTCACCAGATGCATCTCGATCCGGTGTTGCTCGCGATTGTAGATCGCGCGATGGGTGAAGGCGGAGATATCGAAATTGCCGCCGAGCTCGCGGTTGATGCGCACCAGCAGATTGAGGTTGAAGCGCGCGGTGACGCCGGCTGCATCGTTGTAGGCGTCATGCAGCATCCGCTCGTTTTTCTCCAGATCGGCGCCGACGATCATCAGTGCGCCGACACCCAGGATCTCGCGGGCCGAGCGCAGGAAGCGGCAGGCTTCATGCGGTTCGAAATTGCCGATGGTCGAGCCCGGGAAGAAGCCGACCTTCGGCATGTCCTTGATCTCGCCCGGTAGCGCGAAAGGCATGGTGAAATCAGCCACCACAGGATGCACGGCAAGATCAGGGAAGTCCTTGCGCAAGGCGCTCGCCTGCTCGTTGAGGAAATCCCCGGAAATGTCGACCGGCACATAGGTCTTGAAGGCGCAGCTCGCCAGCAGCAGTCGAACCTTGGTCGTCGCGCCGGCGCCGAATTCGACCAGCGCCGCGCCTTGCGGAATGATGGCCGCGATCTGCGGACCACAATCCCGGAGGATGCCGAGCTCGGTACGTGTCGGATAATATTCCACCAGCCGCGTGATCTGTTCGAACAGCTCCGAGCCGGTCGCATCGTAGAAATATTTCGGCGACAGCCGCTTGGGCTGCTGCGAAAGGTCGGCGATCACGTCTCTTGCGAAAGCTGACGTTCGCTCGTCGGGAAGGTGAGCATTGGCCAAAGCAGGCGCGTGCACATTCATGATACTCTCCTGAACGCGCTGATAGGCGCGCCTTGGTCGGAATTCAGCAGGTAGAACCATCAAAAGCGCAGAACACGTCAGACGTAGTCGGCGAGACGCAACCCGGTGAATTGCCAGCGGTGATGCGGATAGAAGAAGTTGCGATAGGTGATACGGCTATGGCCTTCCGGAGTTGCAAGCGATGAGCCGCGCAGCACCAACTGGTTGACCATGAACTTGCCATTGTACTCGCCAAGCGCGCCTTCGATGGCCCGGTAGCCGGGGTAGGGCGCGTAGGCGCTGCGCGTCCATTGCCAGACGATGCCGAAGGCGTCGTTGAGCTGGCCGCCACGCGCGGCCACCTCCCACTCCATCTCGGTCGGCAGGTGCTTGCCGCTCCAGCGCGCGAACGCATCCGCCTCGTAGTAGCTGACATGGCAGACCGGCGCGTTCGGGTCGACCGGCTTCAGACCGCCGAGCGTCATGATCTTCCACTCGCCCTCGACCTTGTACCAATGCCCCGGTGCCTGCCAGCCTTCCTTGGTGACGGTCGCAAAGCCGTCCATCAGCCACAGCGTCGCCGTCTGGTAGCCGCCGTCGTCCATGAAGGCGCGCCATTCGGCGTTGCTGACGAGATTGCGGGCAAGCTTCACCGGGCCGACCAGCGCGCGATGCGCCGGCTTCTCATTGTCGAAATGGAAGCTGTCATCGGCATGGCCGATGCTGTGGATGCCTTCCGGCAGCGTGACCCAGTCGTTGCCGCGGCTCGCATCCGGAAAGCGCCAGTTTGGATCATAGGCGGGCGCGGTCGGGTTCTGCGCAAAGGCATGCAGGATATCGGTCAGCATCAATTCCTGATGCTGCTGCTCGTGGTTGAGCCCGATCTCGACCAGCGGCGCGACCTTGTCCAGTGTAGCCGCATCGGCCTCACGCAGCAGCTTGACCATCGCAGCATCGACGTGACGCCGATAGGCGGTGACGTCCTCCACGCCGGGGCGGGTGATCAGGCCGCGTTCGCCGCGGGTGTGCCGCGGCCCGGCGCTGACGTAATAGGAATTGAACAGAAAGGCATAATCGGGGTGAAATGGGCGATAGCCCTTGCAGTGCTCGGAGAGCAGAAACTGCTCGAAGAACCAGGTGGTGTGGGCGCGATGCCACTTGGCGGGGCTCGCGTCCGGCATCGACTGGATGACCTGGTCCTCTGCACTCAGCGGCGCGGCCCGGCGTTCGGTCTCGCCGCGGACGTCAAGAAAGGAATCAACGAGAGTCTGGGCGAGAGTGCCGGACCCGGAGAAGAGCGAGGGGTCGGCAAGCGGGGCGGACGCCGCGGCGGAGGCTGGACTGGTCACAAGAGTCTCCGTTTGAAAGGAGAAAACGTTGTTCCGGGGAACAAGTTCCTGGGCAGTCCGTCCTAAATAGGGGCTTGGCTCCAGGATAAAACCCTCCCGCCCTGTATTATATTGTTGTCGTCAGGCTATGGTCCCAAGGGTCGCCGGGGCGTGTCCGGCCCATCCTTTGCATGCCTGATCCGCCGCATTTTACTTTGGCAGACCAACGGTTTGCGCTACATATAGCGTCAGTGACGCCGATTGACGCGCGCCCCAAGGGACATCAGAAAATGAGCATCGAGCAATTCATTGACAACGAAGTGAAGTCGAACGACGTGGTGCTGTTCATGAAGGGCACCCCGCAATTCCCGCAGTGCGGCTTTTCCGGCCAGGTCGTGCAGATCCTCGACCATGTCGGCATCGGCTATAAGGGCTTGAACGTGCTGGAATCCTCCGAACTCCGCAACGGCATCAAGGCCTATTCGAACTGGCCGACCATTCCCCAGCTGTACGTCAAGGGCGAGTTCGTCGGCGGCTGTGATATCGTGCGCGAGATGTTCCAGTCGGGCGAGCTGCAGCAGCTGTTTGCCGACCAGGGCATCCCGGTCGGCACCACGGCCTCCGCCTGAGCTGGCCTGTCCGAAAGATCGGCACGACCCGTTTCGAGGTCATCGTCGCCGATATCACCACGCTGCGCGTTGACGCCATCGTCAACGCGGCGAATACCTCGCTGCTTGGCGGGGGCGGGGTCGACGGCGCGATCCATCGCGCCGCCGGACCTGAGCTGGTCATGGAGTGCCGCATGCTTCATGGCTGCAAGACCGGCGATGCCAAGATCACCAGGGGATATCGGCTGCCGGCCAGCCATGTGATCCACACCGTCGGGCCGGTCTGGCAGGGCGGAGATCGCGGCGAGCCCGAGCTGCTCGCCTCCTGCTATCGCCGTTCGATCGAGCTCTGCCACAAGCACGGGCTTCGCTCCGCCGCATTTCCGGCGATCTCGACCGGCGTCTATCGTTTTCCCGCCGACCGCGCGGCCCATATTGCCGTCGCCACGACACTTGAGGCGATCCAGCCTGAGACGTCGCTAGAGCACATTGTTTTCTGCTGCTTCTCCGAGGACAGCGCCCACCTGCATGACCGGGCGCTGAGCGAGCTGATCGCCAATCGCACACGTTGAAATTCGCAGCGAGATTCTCGCCAACCAAAAGGCGGAGCAATCCATGATCGAACGGCTGATTTCCCGGCGGCGCCTGATCTCTTGTGCACTCGTCGCGTTGCTCACGGCGAGCGCCCATGCTGACAATTCCGCCACGGAAGCTGCCCGGACTCTCGATCCGCGACGGATCGAGCAAGTCGGCGATTATGTCCGGAGCGAGATCGCAGCCGGCCATCTTGCCGGCGCCGTCGTGCTGGTGCAGCAGCACGGCCGACCTGTGCTGCTGCAGGCCTTGGGCGTGCGCGATGTCGCCACACAGCTGCCGATGACACCGGATACGATCTTCCGCATTTATTCGATGTCGAAGCCGATCACCGCGGTTGCTGTGATGATGCTGGTCGACGATGGCAAGCTCCGGCTCGATGACCCCGTCGCGAAATACATTCCGGCCTTTGCCGACACGAAAGTCGCGGTGCTCGCACCCGACGGCAAGAGCGTGCGATCGTTCGAGCCGCTCGCGCGTCCGATCACGATCGAGGATTTGCTGCGCCATACCTCGGGTATCACCTATGGCTTCTATGGGGATACCGCCGTGCGCAAGCTCTACGCGGCCTCGAACCTGTTCGATGGCGACATCGACAACGCGACTTTCGTGGACCGCTTGGCCAAGCTGCCGCTGGCCGAGCAGCCCGGCACGTTGTGGGACTACGGCCATTCCTTTGATGTGCTCGGCCGCGTCGTCGAGGTGGTGTCGGGACAGTCGCTGTATGAGTTCGAGAAGCAGCGCTTGCTCGATCCGCTCGGCATGACCGAGACCGCATTTCATCTTGCCGACCAAAGCAAGCGGGACCGTGTGGCCGAGCCGCTGCCGCAGGATCGTTTCGACCGGCCGGTCGCGGGGCTCGATGATCCAATCCGGCCGCGAAAATGGGAGTCCGGCGGCGCCGGCATGATCGGGACCATCGGCGATTACGCGCGGTTCTTGCAGATGCTGCTCAACGGCGGAACGCTCGACGGCCGCCGCTATCTGAAGCCCGAGACGGTCGCGCTGATGACACGCGACCACTTGAACCCTGAGATCGCGCGCGACAACTTCTACTTTCCGGGGCCGAGAACCGGTTTCGGGCTCGGCTTCGCCGTGCGGACAGCGGCCACACCGCCATTCGCGGTCGGCGAGTATCGCTGGAGCGGCGCCGGCGGCACGTTCTTCCTGGTCGATCCACAAGACGACTTGTTCGTGATCGTCCTGGTCCAGGCGCCGTCACGGTTGGGCGAGAACGAGATCGAGGTGCGGCGCCTCGTCTATGAGGCGCTGGTGCCGTGAGCGGAAGGCTTATGCGGCTCGCACGATCTCCCTGACGTAGCCGATCGTCTCCTCGATCATCGCGGCCGTGACGTCGAGATGCGTGCAGGCGCGGATCCGGCCGTCCATCATCGCCAGCGACACGCCACGCTTGCGCAGCTCCGCGACCATCTTGTCGCCGGGAACGCCGGCGCCATCAGGCTTGAAGAACACCAGATTGGTCTCGGGCTCCTGCACCACGATGCCGTTGATCTGTGCCAGCCCGCGCGCGAGCGCTCGTGCATTGGCATGATCATCCGCCAGGCGCTCGACATGATGATCGAGCGCATAGACGCAGCCAGCGGCAACGATTCCGGCCTGCCGCATCGAGCCGCCGAGGCGCTGCTTCCAGCGCCAGACCTCGTCGATGAAGGCGGCGCTGCCCGCCAGCACGCCGCCGATCGGCGCACCAAGTCCCTTGGAGAAATCGATCCAGGCGGAATCCCATCCCTCGGTCATGTCGTGCGCCGGGATGCCGGTCGCGACCGTGGCATTGAGCAGCCGCGCGCCGTCCATATGCGTGATCAGGCCGTTCGCCTTGGCGATGGTGACGATCTCGTCGAGCGCGGCCTTCTTCCAGATCGTGCCGCCGCCGATATTGGCGGTCTGCTCGACGCTGACCAGCGTCTGCGTCGGCTGGTAGCGGGAGCGCGGATGCAGCGCCGCGCGGAACGTCTCCGGCGTGAATTGGCCGTCAGCACCCTTGAGCTGCGTGATCTGGAAGCCGCCGAGCGCGGCATGCGCGCCGCCTTCGCGCGAGATGATATGGGCGGTCTCGTGGGCGAGAAGCTCGTCTCCCCTGCGGCAATGCACGAGCGTGGCCGCGACGTTGCACATGGTGCCCGACGGCATGAAGACGGCTGCTTCCTTGCCGAGCAGCTCCGCGACGCGCGCACACAACAGGTTCACGGTCGGATCATCGCCGGTCTGCTCGTCGCCGACCTCCGCGCCTGCCATCGCCTCGCGCATCGCGGGCGTCGGCTTCGTCTGGGTGTCCGACAGCAGATTGATGCGAAGCGGCGGCGCGTTGGGATCGCGCGGAGGCGGGGTATAGAACATGAGCAGTCCTCGTTCGGGATCGCTTGGGCGATCGTGATCGCGAGGACCTTACTCAAATCCGGCGAGGGCGGCAAAACGCGATCGCATCCATCGCGTTTTGAAGATGTCGTGAGCGCTCAGGCCGCGAGCGGCGGATGCAGCCAGATGTCGGGACGGCGGGAGCGGGATGCGGGCATGAACGGCTCGGCAACGAGCGGCGGCGCCTCAGCGTAATCGAACACCCAGGGCTGCAGCGGACTTTGCCGCGAAGGGGAGAGATAGAAGGTGCCGGAAACGCCCGGCGGCCGCTGGTTTCGTACGTTCCAGGCGATGTTCAGCGCGGCCCAGCCGACCAGCATGGTCCGCCATTCGCTGGAAAGTTCGCGCTCATCATCGAAGCAGTGCAAGAGCTCCAGCGCGTTCGGATCGTAGGAGAGATTGGCGCCGGTGAAGGTCAGCCCGGTCTCGATGTGACGAATGACGAGGGCGGTGTCGTCGGTCTGAACGTGCCATTGCGAACGTTCGAGGATGTCGAAGACCGTCGAAGGAAAGAGACCGTCGTTGAAGCGGTAGAGAATTCCGGAGAGACGTCCGCGCAGCGGTGGCGCACGGAGCGGTGGCAAGGGAAGCGCGGTACTCGCGTGATCCGCGATCGCGCCGAAAACGATACTGCGCCTGTTAAACTCCATGGCGAACGCCCCATACTTACCCACGCGGACATTGAATCACGCCATGGTCTTGTTGTCAGCGGGGGGCAGATCGATTGTCGGGAACTGTGGCTTTCGGGAATCGGTGGTCGGAATGGAAAAAAGGCCCCGGCGTACCGGGGCCTTTCGGATTATCAGATAGGGTGGCGCGAACGCCGGATCAAGATCAGCGCGAATAGAATTCGACGATCAGATGCGGCTCCATCTGCACCGCGAACGGCACGTCGGCAAGGCCGGGGATGCGCACGAACTTCGCGGTCATCTTGGAGTGATCAACGTCGAGATAATCGGGCACGTCGCGCTCGGCGAGTTGGCTCGCCTCGAGCACGATGGCGAGCTGCTTGGAGGCTTCCTTGACCTCGATTACGTCGCCGACCTTAAGCTGATAGCTCGCGATGTTGACCTTGCGACCGTTGACCTTGATGTGGCCGTGATTGATGAACTGGCGCGCCGCGAACATGGTCGGCACGAACTTGGCGCGGAACACCGCGGCATCGAGCCGACGCTCGAGCAGGCCGATCAGGTTCTCGCCGGTGTCGCCCTTCATGCGGCCGGCCTCGACATAGACGCCGTGGAACTGGCGTTCGGAGATGTTGGCGTAATAGCCCTTCAGCTTCTGCTTGGCGCGGAGCTGCACGCCGAAGTCGGAGAGCTTGCCCTTGCGGCGCTGGCCGTGCTGGCCGGGGCCGTATTCCCGGCGGTTGACGGGGCTCTTCGGGCGGCCCCAGATGTTCTGGCCCATGCGGCGATCGATCTTGTATTTCGCCTCACTGCGCTTGGTCATCGCGTCCTCTTCAAGTCATACATTAGGGTTTGAGGAAACGCGCCCTCCTGTGTGCCCGGACATGGCCCCGGCACCGACAGGCCCAGCCCCCAAAGCATGAAGGGATGGGCCACGGGTCGCGAAACGCATCGCGGGCCGAAACGGCCCGCGAGCAGGGCGGTTTCTAGGGGCAAAACCGCCGCCTTGTCAAACCAATAGTCCCATTTCCGAGTCCGAAATCGCATCTGAACTGTCCGATTCGGCTCTCATGTCCCGAATCGGCGTTCTAAACCCCGACCGCCCGCACCGCCTTGTGCTCGTTCTTGGGCTCGGCTTTGGCCTCCGCCGCCCGGAGGGCGCGCAGCTCGGCCGTAATCTCTCCATTGAGCACCTGCTCCAGCCGGCCGAAAACCCGGGCGATCAGTGCCGCGTCGGTAACCCGGTGATCCCAGCGGATCACGACATCAATGCCGTGGTCGGGCCTGACGACGTCGAAGCTCAGGATATAGGGCCCCGGGCTCAGCGCATGCAGCCGGCCGCCGCCATAGGCAGCGACGCCGGTAACCGCGAAATTGCCGAAGAAATTGCCGCGCTGCCGGCCGCAATTGGTCCCGACGGCCCAGGCCAGCCGGCGCAGCGGCAGCGGCAGCCGCGTCGCCAGCATGATCTTGCGGAACATCGGCACCTCCGCGAACGGCGCCTCCTTGGCGGTGCGGATGACAGCATCGACCTCGGTCAGCGCGAGCTCGTCCGGGCGGCAGACCCGTTGCGGCAGCACGCAATGCTCGCCATCCTCGACCCGGGCGATTGCGACCATGGCGACGCTGCGCGGCAGCTCGTAGAAGCAGCGCCGCGGCCATTTGGCGTAGAGCGTGCGCAGGGCCGGCTCGTCGCGGGCGACAAGCGCGAAGGCCTTGACGAAGATCGCGGCATAGCCGGGCCGGCGGGCGAGAGCGGCCCGCGCCTCGATCAACGGGCGTATATGAAGCGTGCGGGCCAGCGACACGAATGGCACGTCGCGCGAAGCATGCATCAAATCGATGATCAGACGGCGCAACAGCGAGATGTTCTTAACCGTTCCGCGCATCGTCCAATCCGGCTTCCATCACCTTGTTCGATTGATCTTTAACTGCCCGCGTCTCCGGGCGCAGCCTGTCAGGCTTGGCTAGGGGCAGTCTATGGCGCCGACGAGGCAGGCAAGCAATCTCCGCCGCCGACGCTTGGCGTGGGATTGCCGGTTTCGTGCGCACCACGACCTTCGATGCGGCGAGCTGCCGCAATCCGAGTCCTCGCGGCCCTCCATGCCGCGAATATGAACGATCTGAGCGTTGGTTCCCCCAGGGCGGGACCATAACAGCGGTGCCTTCAGGCGCAAGGCCGGCCTGGTTGCGCGCTATCGCTTGATCCCCTCGAAGCTCGCGGCAATGCCGCGCTGAAACAGCGACCAGTCGAAGCCGAGCGCGATGGCGAGATAGCCGCGCGCGGTCATCGCATTGGCCTGTTCCGCCGTGCGCGCGGCGCCGCCGATCGGCACGCCGCTTTTCAGGATGCCGGCTTCGGCGCGCGCGATCAGGTCCTGCACCTCGGGATCATCGAGCTGGCCGCGCTTGTTCACCGAGGTGGCGAGATCGCCGGGCCCGATCACCGCGATATCGATGCCGGGCGTCGCCATGATCTCGTCGATGCGATTCACCGCCTCGACATGCTCGATGGTGATCATGCAGATCATGTCGTCGTCGGCGCTCGACATGTAGTCGGTCATCGAGACGTTCCAGCGGAACGGCGCGTGGAACGGGCCCCACAACCGCTCGCCACGCGGCGGATAGCGCACGCTACGCACCGCCTTCTCGGCCTCGTTGCTGTTCGAGATCATCGGGAAATTGATGCCGAGCGCGCCGATGTCCATCGGCGCCTTGGCGAGATGCGGCTCGTTCGCGGCGATGCGCACCAGCGGCACGCAGGGCGTCCCTGCGGTCGCCATGATCATGCCGTGCGCGGTGGAAAGGTCGATCGGCCCGTGCTCGAGATCGACGATGATCCAGTCGAGCGTTTGCGCCATGATCCGCACGGTCTGGATGCTGGGAATGGTGGCGATCGCGCCGAAGGTCGGGCGCTTGTCGCGCCAGGCCTGCTTCAGGCGATTAAGTGGCTTTGCGGCCTCTAGCATCGGCGGACTTGCTCCACTAGAGCATGATCCGGAAAAGTGGAAACCGGTTTTCCGAAAAGATCATGCTCAATCAAAGAGATTAGATCATGATGCGATTCCTTATCGCATCATGATCTACGCAGGCACCCGGCCGCCGAAATACGGTGTCAGCGCGCGGCTGAGATTATGCCGTTTGTTCGAGGTGAAGATCATGGTGGCGCCGGCCTCGTCGGCCTCCAGGCCCGGCGGTCCCAGCAGGTCGGAGACGCGGCGTGCGATGGCTGGCGCCGGGTCGATCCAGGCGACCGGCCATGGCGCGAGTTGCTTCAATCGATCGAGCAGCAGCGGATAATGCGTGCAGGCCAGCACCACGGTGTCGGTGCGCACGGCAGGATCTGCACCGTTGCCGACGAAGCAGGGCATGATCTCGGCCGCGATCGCATCGTCGGCTGCGCTCCCGCCACTGAGCGCCGCCTCGGCGAGCGCGGCGAGCTCGGGCGAGCCGACCAGCGTCACCTCGCAGCCGCCGCCGAAATCGCGAATCAGCGCACGAGTGTATTCGCGCGCCACCGTGGCCTTGGTGCCGAGCACGGACACGCGCTTGGTCGCCGACCCGGCGCAGGCCGGCTTGATGGCCGGCACGGTGCCGACGAACGGCACGCTGTAGGCGGCGCGCAGCGGCGCCAGCACCTGCACCGAGGCGGTGTTGCAGGCGATCACGACCAGATCGGGCCTGTGAGCTGCGATCAGATCGCCCATCAGCGGCACCACGCGGGCAACCAGCGCCTCCTCGGTGTGATGGCCGTAGGGGAAGAAGGCGTCGTCGGCGACATAGACGTAATGCGCGTCAGGCCGCGCGCCGACCACCTCGCGCAGCACGGACAGGCCGCCGAGACCGGAGTCGAAAACGAGAATCGTAGGGATATTTGGCACGCGGCGAGTGTAGCGGATCGGAGCGGGGGATTCAGTCGGTTTTTCTGCGGGGTTTGGGGTGAAGGACGGCTCTATCCTCGACTTCGATGTCGTCCCTGCGAACGCAGGGACCCATAACCACAGGCAGCCGTTGTTCAAGTGGGATATTCGACCAGCTGACGTCAAAACTCCGTCCTGTGAGTATGGGTCCCGGGTCGGCGCGCTGCGCGCTTGCCCGGGACGACAGCGGAGAGGGCGGCAAGACATGTGGCATCATCCTCGCGCCGCTTTCGCGCCGAGCTCTGTTCATCTTCCGCCCTCGGGTAGTGGAGGGCGCAGGGAAGGCCGGGTACCAGCTGATACCCGCGGTCCGCGTGCAGCAAAAAAGCACGCGGCAGAACCACAGGTACAGCCAAATAACCGGCCTTCCCTGCGCGATGGCTTTACGGCTTATACGCGCTCTCCTCGGGGACCGGCGTTCTTGCCCCCGTCGAACGCTGGACTCAAGGAGTCAGCGACCTTGGTCTCAGCACCGGGAGACCAGGACCACACGATTTCACCGTGCGCATCGTGCTGTTCGTCCGCGCGAAGAACCACGCTGCAGCCAGATGCGCCCACCGCATCCCGCGCTCAACGTTCGTGACGGTCGCGAAACGCCCCTCATCTCGAGGCGGGACGATGCACTATGGCACTAAATTCTGAAAAACGGAAGTAAAATGTTTCACCTGGGGCGATGGCGCGATCTGCTTGCAGGATTTCGAAAATCGTCCTTTCGGCGCCAGTGCTCCGAGTCTAGCGAGGCTCGTTCAGCTTCGACCACGCGGGTGCGTCCCAAAGTGTTGTCCATTCGCCGTTGCCGCATCCATCTTCCTGGATGTCGATATGAGTCAGAACAAATCCTATGCCGTCGCTGGCTCGTCCTGCATTATCGCCGAGGCTATAGATGTGGCGTAGCCTTGACGACGGGCACACATCCGAGCCGATTTCGGATTGCAAGGTTTCGCTATCCTTGTTCCAGGTGACGTAGCCTGGCCCGGAGGTCGTGCCGAAGCCTCTATTGATAGCAAAAAACGGCACATACATCACTCTTGGCTTCCTGATATTTGTAAGGTCGAAAATTTTGTGAGTTCCAAAGAGTGCTTCGCAATACACCAGTGCGAAGCGCTGATTGCTCATCCGAATGAAGCGAGTTGGAAAATCCTTGATTGCTCTCTCGTAGTGACACCCGGATTGCGCGGCAGCCTGTGCGAGTTGCCGGGGCAGCAGATGAGGATCGGAGACCTCAAACTCGGTTTGTCCTTTGAAGTCGACTCCGTCGAACTCACGCTGCTCGCTTTGGACGATATGAGAAGTGGCATGGTCTGCGGCGTTCATCGGCGCAAGCCATGAGCCGATCAGAGCAAGCGCCAAGACAATGTTGCGGACGAGCGTCGTTCTGCGCATGAGCCAGCCTCTTAAATTCCACCTGTCGAAGTCTATTTCGTGAGGTGGACAAAGCGAAGCGTGCAAACTATTTCAGACCATGATTTTCGTCGGTGGGCACGGCGACCCGCTGCATCTTCGGTCTGTCGGACCCGCCGGGCAAGGCGTCTTTGCCCACGCTACACCTGAGCCATGAGCTCCGACGGTCTTGGGAAGTTGTGGCGCGCCGAGTGCGTGATATGTACAAGTTTGCCGGTTAGATAGGCACGACGACGGCAAAGAAATTGCAACATCAGTCAGTAGGCAGCGAACGCACGCAGGGTGAGCCGCAGCAACGGGTGGTATCCTCGCTGCACTCCGCCGCTCTCCGCTCGTCGGCGTGAAGCTTGGTGTGGCACGTCCCCAAGAAGTGGGGCGCGAGATTGATCTTGATGGCAATCCGGCCGGAGGTCTTGACGAAGAGTCGAAATAGAAGCGCACGTCACCGCCATCCCGGCGTGCCGTCCGAGCACTCCGACACCCGTCCGCCGGCGGCATGCATGCAGGCGCGGTAGAATGACGGCTCGACGAAGCGGCCGGCCCAGATGCCGCGGCCGGCGCGGCGGGCGGCGAGCTGATCGGCGCCATAGTGGCCGTGCGAATATTGCGGCTCCTCGACCGCGAGCCCGCGCGATACCAGCATCTGACCGAGATCGACTTTGCCGACTGCGCAGCGGGCGACGATGCGGCCGTAGCGATCATCGTCGACCGGGGTGCAGCGCACGGTCTTGGCCCTGACGAAGGCGTCGAGCGTGTTGGCGGCCAATGCGCCGCATCGATAGGGACGGCGGTCGCGGCCGCGGCACAGCTGCGTGCTCTCGGGCGCATCGATCCCCCACAATCGGATGCGTTCGTCGTGGATGTCGAGCGTGTCGCCGTCGACGATGCTGACCTGTCCGACCAGGTCGCGGGCTGCGGCTGGCGCAGCAGAGATGATGATGACGAGAGCGCAGGCGAGGTGCATCAGTGGATTGGACAAATGTGCACCTCGAATGTTGGGCAGTGCGTTGGGGCGTGCGCGCCGAATCAGTTCTTTGATGCTGCCTGTCGGAATGCGGCCGATTTCCAGCTTGTCGAGTGCTTGGAGGGGGTACAGGTCTAACAATCTGAACTGAGCAAGCGTCTGCCCCTCACCCCAACCCTCTCCCCGTGAAGAACGGGGAGAGGGGGCGCACCGTTTCCTGTGCGACGGCTTCAGGCTCAGCGCTGGAAGCTGAGCTTCCTGATCCGCTGATGACGCGCCAGCGCGTGGGCGATCAGGGCGTCCATCAGCGCGGGCTGGGGCAGGCCGGTGGCCTCCCACATCTTTGGATACATGCTGATATTGGTGAAGCCCGGAAGCGTGTTGACCTCGTTGACGTAGACGTCCTCGCCGCTGACGAAGAAGTCGACCCGCGCGAGAGCCTCGCAGCACAACACGCCGAACACCTGAACCGCGAGCTTGCGGATGCGCTCGGCGAACGCCGGGTCCAGCTGCGCCGGTACGTGCAGCGACGCGCCATTGGCATCGGTGTATTTCGCCTCGTAGGAATAGAAGCCGTGGCTGCCGGCCGGGACGATCTCGCCGAGCTCCGACGCGCTGACCTTGCCGTCGGCCGTCTCCAGCACGGCGCATTCGATCTCGCGCACCGGCGCGATAGCCCGCTCGATCAGGATCTTGCTGTCGTAGCGCAGCGCGAGGCGGCAGGCGGATTCGAACTCATCGGCACTGCGCGCCTTGGAGATGCCGACCGAGGAGCCGAGATTGGCCGGCTTGACGAACAGCTCGCCCGCGCCGATCGCGCGGACCGCATCTTCATAGGCGATCGGCGCTGATGCCGTCATCGCCACGTAAGGCACGATCGGCAAACGGGCGTCGCGCAGCAGCCGCTTGGCGACGTCCTTGTCCATCGACGCCGCCGATCCCATCACGCGGGCGCCGACATAGGCGACATCAGCCAGCTCGAGCGCGCCCTGCACCGTGCCGTCCTCGCCATTGGGGCCGTGCAGGACCGGAAAGATGACATCGAAGGCCAGCTCGCGCAGCGGCGCGCCGTCCTGGACCACCAGAGCGCGGCCGCCGCCGCCCGGCAGCAGCGCGAGCTGCGACCCGTCTGAGGGAACGACCAGCGCGGAGGTGTTCCTGTCATCGGACGCATCGGCGAGGGTCCAACGGCCGTCGCCGGTGATCCCGATCAGCGTGATCTCATAGCGATTGGGATCGAGGGAGCGATAGATATTGGCGGCCGAGGCCCGGGAGACGTCGTGCTCGGCGGAGCGCCCTCCGAACAGGATCGCCACTCTGGTCTTGTGCTGGGACATGGTCTCGATCTGCATTGCGGTGCACAGACGGGTTTACAGGCAAAAGCGGCACGATTGAAGGCTATTGCCGCTCTCGGTAGCCGTCACGTCTGGGCACGCGTCATGGGCCGCGGATCGCATCCGCAGCCCGCGAGACGGTCTCTTGGGGATGAGGCGGCTGGTTGGTGCTGGAACGGGGACTGCGCCAGAAAAGGTTCCAGAGTTCGGCATTTTATTGTCATGCGCGCCATAATGTTGAAACTATCGGGAGGTCTGGACGTACCTCCGCGATGCATCGACGCGACATCATCATGGTCCTGGCAATGCTGCTGCTGACGATTGCCGTCACGTGGGCCGGTACCGATTATGTGGTCAGGCAGGTGGTGTTGCCGCTGGTCGAGGACGAGCCGGCGCCGTGAGGCCGGCGAATCCGGCGGCAGGCCCGTGGGAATGAGACCTGCGGCCGAAATCGTTCGCAATCCGAACATCTATCCCAGTGCGCGCCGCGCCGCCGCGACGGCGCGATCGACGTCGTCCGTACCTGTTTGCCAGTTGCAGATGGAGACGCGCATGCAGCGTCTGCCGCGCCAGGTGGTGCCGCCGAAGAAGGCCTCGCCCGAGGCCGTTATGCGCGCGATGACCGCATCGGTCTGGCGATCATGATCCTGCTCGGTGGCCCCCGAATGGGGGCTGAGGAAGCGGACCAGGCCCTGGTTGATGACCGGCTCCCAGACGACTTCCGCGCCGGGCAGGCTGCCGATGCGTGTCACCAGCGCATGGGCATGGGCGCAGCAGCGCTCGACCAGCGCGGCGACGCCGGCACGGCCGAGCTGGCGCAGCGCCGCATAGGTCGGAACGCCGCGGCCGCGCCGCGACCACTCCGGATTCCACTCGATCTGGTCGCGCGCATCATCGACGAATTGGGTGTAGCTGGTGCGATGCGAGAAGGCGCTGCGATGCGCATCGGTATCGGCGACGAAGGCGTAGCCGCAGTCGAACGGCGTGTTGAGCCATTTGTGGCCGTCATTAGTCCAGGAATCCGCCAGCTCGACGCCTTGCAATAAATGCCGATGGTTCGGGCTGGCCGCGGCCCACAGGCCGAAGGCGCCGTCGACATGGACCCAGGCGCCAAAGCGGCGCGCGATCGGGATCAGCTCGGCAAAAGGGTCGAAGGCCCCGATGTTGAGGTCGCCGGCCTGCAGCACGACGATGGCCGGCTGCGAACCATTTTCCAGCGCCTGCGCCAGCGTCTCGGGGGCGAGCCGTCCATCGATATCGCAGGGCAGGGCCGTGACCGCGCGTTTGCCGAAACCGAGCATGCGGACGGCCCGCTCGACCGAGCCATGGCGCTCGCTGCTGGTGAGGACGCGGACGGCGGGAGCGCCGAACAAGCCTTGCTCCTCGCCGTTCCAGCCGGCCTGCTTCAGCAACCGATGCCGCGCCGCGGCAAGGCAGGTGAGGTGCGCCATCTGCGTGCCGGTGACGAAGGCAAAGCTCGCCGTCTGCGGCAGGCCGAACAGCTGCTTGAGCCAGCCACCCGCCACCTCCTCGATCACGGCCTCCGCCGGACCGCAGGCGTGGATCGCGCCGTTCTGGTCCCAGGTCGAGACCAGCCAGTCCGCTGCGAGCGCCGCGGGCAGGGTGCCGCCGATCACCCAGCCGAAGAAGCGGCCGCCGTTCGAGCCAAGGATTCCGCCCGCTGCATCGCGCACGAGATCGTCGATCACCGCTGCCGGGTCGGTGCCGTGCTCCGGCAGCGGTTGCGCAAAGCGTGCGCGCAGCGTGGAGAGATCCGCGGTGGCGTTGACCGGTGCAGCGTCGGCGGACGAGAGATGATGGAGCGCATGACTGACGGCGCGTTCCAAAGCTGGCTTGAAAAGGTCGCTGCTCGACATTGTCATTCTCAGAGTGACGTGGATCGCGCTTGAGGTAACATCGCGCAGCGATCGCGGCTCGCCGGAATCGGACTCGGTCGTCGGTGTTTTCACTCGCTGTCATCGTCCGCGAAGGCGGACGATCCAGTATCCAGAGGCAGTTGTGATTGAGCCGATAAGCCGCGGCGTACTGGATGCCCCGCCTGCGCGGGGCATGACGGGGGATTTGAGGATGCTGCACGCGCCATGACGCCTGACATCAGCGAATGCGAACGGGCGCGGGTGGCGCGGGACAGCCGTTACGACGGCCGCTTCTTCATCGGCGTGCGGACGACGCGGATCTATTGCCGGCCCGTGTGCCCGGTGCGGCCGGCGAAGGCGGCCAATGTCAGCTTCTATCCATCGGCGTCCGCAGCCGAAGCCGCCGGCTTCCGTCCCTGCCTGCGTTGCCGGCCCGAGACCGCGCCGTTCTCGCCGGCCTGGCAGGGCACGCGCACGACAGTGGCGCGGGCGCTCCGCCTGATCGATGACGGCGCGCTTGATGACGGCAGCATCGATGAGCTAGCCGCGCGGCTGGGCATCGGGCCGCGGCATCTCGACCGGCTGTTTCAGCGCCATCTCGCCGCGAGCCCGATCCAGGTGGCGCAGACGATCCGCGTGCAGCGCGCCAAGCGGCTGCTCGACACGACGGACTGGCCGATGACCGAGATCGCGCTGCAGGCCGGCTTCGGCAGCTTGCGACGCTTCAACGCCGCTTTTGCCGCGATCTACCGGCGGCCGCCGAGCGATCTCAGGCGGCGCGGCGCTGCCGATCGGCGCTCAGCTTGATCCTCACTGCGAACCGCGCCAGGATGTCGACAAATCAGACAGCGCGGAGGAGCGGCCGGTGAAATGCTATGAGCTGCAGGGGCCGGGCGGGATCGACGCGCTGGCGCTGGTCGACAAGCCCATTCCGCAGGCCCGCAAGGGCGAGCTCTTGGTGCGGCTCACGGCCGCGAGCCTGAACTATCGCGATCTGCTCACCGTGAAGGGCGGCTACGGCTCGCGGCAGAAATTTCCGCTGGTGCCGTGTTCCGATGGCGCCGGCGTGGTCGAGGCGGTCGGCGAGGGCGTGCGCGGCTTTGCGATCGGCGATCGCGTCCTCGGCAGCTTCTTCGAGGGCTGGCTCGGTGGCGAGCCGAGCGAGGCCAAGATGCGCAGCGCGCTCGGCGGCGCGGTCGACGGCACATTGAGCGAATATCGCGTGTTTCGCACTGACGCCGTGGTGAAGACGCCGGCGCATCTCACCGACATCGAGGCGGCGACGCTGCCATGTGCCGGGCTCACCGCCTGGAGCGCGGTGGTCAAGCTCGGCAACATCAAGCCGGGCGCGAGCGTGCTGACGCAAGGCTCGGGCGGCGTCTCCATCTTCGCGCTGCAGATCGCAAAGCTCTGCGGCGCACGGGTGATCGCGACCTCATCGAGCGAGGCCAAGATGGCGCGGCTGAAAGAGCTTGGCGCCGATGTCACGCTGAACTACAAGACGACGCCCGATTGGGGCAAGCGGGCGCGCGAGATCACGGGCCATGGCGTCGATCTCGTGGTCGAGGTCGGCGGCGTCGGCACGCTGAACGAGTCGATCCGCGCGACGCGCATCGGCGGCAGCATCGCCTTCATCGGCGTGCTCGCCGGCCCACCTCCGGCGGAGCTGCGGCTGCCGCTGATGGTGATGCAGCAGCAGCGGCTGCAGGGCGTCACGGTCGGCTCGGTCGAGGACCTCCAGGCGTTTTGCGACGCGCTGGCGCTGCATGGCACGAAGCCCGTGATCGATCGGGTGTTTCCGTTCGACCAGGTGAAGGAGGCGTTCCATCACATGGCGAGCGGCGCCCATTTCGGTAAAGTGGCGATTGCGATCGGGTGATTTCAGCTCGCAGGCGCTGTGACTGTCTTGCGCGCCGGCAGCGTCATTGCGATGACGCCGGCTACGACACAGCCGAGCCCGAGCCAGGCGGTCGGCGACAGGCGTTCGCCCAGCGCGAGCACGCCGATGGCGACCCCGATCGGCACCCGCAGATAGGATTGCGCGGTGGCCCCGACCGAGCCGAGCGTCTGCACCAGGCGGAAGTAGATCACCAGCGCGAGCGCGGTAGAGATGGTCGCCAGCGCCAGCAGCGCCTGAAGCGATGCCGCTGATGGCGCCAGTGTCCAGGGACGGTCGACCACCAGCGCCGCCGGCAGCAGCACCGCGGTGCCGGCCAGCAGCGAGCCCGCCGCCGGCAGCATGGGATCGAGGCCTTTGAAGCCCCTGCCGTAGATCGCCGCACCCGCATAGCAGATGGTGGCGGCGACGATCGCGAGCTGGGCCCAGAGCGCTTCGCCGAGCCCGTGCAGCGCCTCGACGCCCACCAGCAGACAGACGCCAAGAAGGCCCGCGGCGACGCCGACAAGCTTGCTCATTGTTGCCGCCTCATGGCGCGTCACCAGCGCGGTCAACAGGAACGCGAAGATCGGCGAGGTCGAATTGAGGATGGTGGCGAGCCCGGCGTCCACCGCCTGCTCGGCCCAGGCGATCAGGGTGAAGGGGACGACGCTGTTGAGGCAGGCCTGCAGCAGGAAGCGACGCCAGGTCGCGGCATCGCGCGGCCAGGCAAGGCCACGGACGCGGATCACCGCGGCGAGCAGAAGCCCCGCGATCAGCGTGCGTGACGCGATCAATGTCAGCGGCGGGATGGTGGCGACGCCGAGCTTGATGAAGGTGTAGGACGCGCCCCACAGCGCGGAGAGCAGGAGGAGCAGCGCGAGCTCGGTCGCGACATTGGGTCTTGCGGTCATGACGCCTCGCAGGATCGGGAGCAGCGGGTTCCGCTCTCCCTAATCCCGCACGGTGGCTACATGTTTCGATGTCGGGCGAACTGTCGTAGTTGTCGTCATTGCGAGCCAACGGGTCCGCGCGAACGCGCGGCCCGATGACAGGCTCCGCGAAGCAATCCGGAAATCTTCGTGTTGTGCTGGATTGCTTCGTCGCCTTCGGCTCCTCGCAATGACGATAGCAGGGTTTGAGCTACCTAATTTGCCGGCATGCTCTTTTCGACCAGGCGCACCCAGAAGGAGGCGCCGGTGGCGAGCACGTTGTCGTTGAAGCGATAGGCCGGGTGGTGCAGTTCGTTGCCCTCGCCGATGCCGAGGAAGACGAACGCGCCGGGACGCTCCTCCAGCATGAAGGAGAAGTCCTCGCCGCCCATCCGCGGCAGCGCGCGCTCGTCGACGCGCTCGCTGCCCGAGATGTCGCGCGCCACCTCGGCGGCGAACGCGGCCTCGCGCGCGTGGTTCATCGTCACCGGATACATTCGCGTATAGACCGTCTCGGCGCTGCCGCCATAGGCGCGCGCGGTGGCGTCCGCGACCTCCGCGATGCGCTTCTCGACGAGATCGCGGATCTCCGGGTGCAGCGTGCGCACCGTGCCCTTCATCTCGACCGTCTCGGGGATCACGTTGAACGCGGTGCCGCCATGGATGGCGCAGATCGAGATTACGGCGGACTGCAGCGGATCGACGTTGCGGGCGACGATCGACTGCAACGCGTTGACGATTTGCGCCGCGATCAGGACGCTGTCGACCGCCTTGTGCGGCCCGGAGCCGCCATGGCCGCCCTTGCCAGTGACCTTGATTTCGATCGCATCCGCCGAGGCCAGCATCGCGCCGTGCGAGAGCGAGAAATTGCCTTCGGCAAGTCCCGGCATGTTGTGCATGCCATAGACCTCCTGAATGCCCCAGCGGGTCATCAGGCCGTCGTCGATCATGGCCTTGCCGCCTGCGCCGCCTTCCTCGGCCGGCTGGAAGATCACGATCACGGTGCCGTCGAAATTGCGGGTCTCGGCGAGATGCTTGGCGGCGCCGAGCAGCATGGCGGTATGGCCGTCATGCCCGCAGGCATGCATCACGCCAGGGTTCTTCGAAGCGAAGGGCACGCCCGAGGTTTCCAGGATCGGCAGCGCATCCATGTCGGCGCGCAGCCCGATCACCTTGCCGGACGATGCGTTGCGGCCGCGGATCACGCCGACCACGCCGGTCCGGCCGATGCCCGTGACGACCTCGTCGCAACCGAAGGCCCGCAGCCTGTCGGCGACGATGCCGGCGGTGCGATGCACCTCGTAGAGCAGTTCGGGGTGTTCATGGAAGTCCTGGCGCCAGGCGGCCATTTCGTCGGAGAGCGCGGCAATGCTGTTGATGACGGGCATGAGAGGGGAATGAACTCGCTGTGTGGAATGGAGGGCCTTCGGATGCGCGCCAGTGTGCCGTCGCCAGAGCGGCAGCGGCACGAGGCGACCGGGCACTATCGCCCGCTCGTCGGACCATAGCAAGTTGGCCCAGAGGCAAGTTCCGGGCCGTCAAGCCTCGCTTGCAGACGACCAGGGCGGCGTGGCGTGGGCAAAGCCGCGCCAGGCCTCGCGCAACGCGGCTTCCACGCCGTTCATCGCATGCGCCTGCCAGCCGGTGATCGCCGCGGCCGCGATGGCGCCGTCGGTCGAGTCCGCGCCCAGTCCTGCGAGCAGCCGCGTGGTGGTCGCCATGTCGTTGTAGCCACCGAGCTGTTGCTGCAAGGCGGCGAGCCTGCGGGCGTATTTCCGCGCCGGCTTGCGATCGCTGTAGAGCGGCAGCAGGAAGTCGACGCTGTAGCGCAGCTTCTTCAGCGCAAGCCGCAGCTTGTGGCGCTGCTCCGGTGTGAGCGACTTGAAGTGTCGGCCGCGCTTTTGCACCTTGGCATGCCGTGCCTGCAGCACGGTGGCGGCAAAATCGATCGCGGGCTGGGCCAATTGCCCCAACGTCTCCGGCGAGATGTCGCTGCGCCAGCCGCGCGTCTCGATCCATTCGCCGAGCCCCAGCAGGAACGATGTCGCGCGGCGGTCGGACAGCGCAGCACGGATCCGGCGATAGGCGGTGGTGCGGTGCCGCTCGGCGATCTCGCCCAGCGCCGCAAAGCCGCCGAGCGAGGGGCAGGCCTTGGCAACGACCGGCAGGGTCTCGGTCTGGAACACGTCCCAGTCGCGCGCCGCGGACAGGCTCTGCGCCAGCCAACGTGCGTCCGATCGCAGGCTCTCCAGCCGGCTCCAGGCGCCGATCGTGTGCATCAATTGCAGCGCGGCGCGCAGGCGGCGTAGCGCGACCCGCAGCTGGTGCACGCCTTCGACATCGCGGCCGTCCTCGGCCGCCGGAATGGATTGGAGCAAGTGGGTGAAGCAGCCGCGCAGCACGACCGCAAAGCTCTCGTCGAGCGAGACGGCGGGATCGAGGCTGAGCTTGCGCGGCTTCTCGGCTGTGGGCGCGCGATGGGCGGCGAGATCGAAGCCGCGCGCGGACTTGGCATGGATCGAGGGACGCAGCGGACCGTGCTCGGCGAGCCGCCGCGCGATCTCGTAGATCGCCACGGTGCTGCCGCTCTTCAACTCGAGCTCGATCTCGTTGACAGGCAGCGTGCGCTCGCCTGCGGTGATGACACCCTGATCGAACGCGACCTCGACGGTTCCGGTCGGCAGATCGAGCAGCCGCTGATGACGATGGATGTCGGAGACGAAGACGGTCTCGAGCTTGTCCTCTGTCAAGCCGTCGCGCAGCCTCGCTGGGATGAACGGCAGCGCCAGTGCCAGATCGGGCTGAAGCGATGAGACGCTCGCCTCCCACTCGCCGCGCCGCAGCGGGTTATCGGTCTCTTGGGTTTCCTGCGTCTTCACGGTCTGCACGAAACGGCTGCCGATCTGCCGGACCCGCAAGGTGAGGCCGTTGCGCCAGAGCAGGCGCTTTCGCGTGTCGTAATAGACGGATTTCAGATGCCAGCGTGCGCCCTTGTTGCGGGCATGGGCCGTGATGACCGGGGCGTCGTCGAAATCGGCCAGCCGCCCCGGCTCGACCAGGAGCTTGAGCTCGATCTCATTGCCTGGCGGCACCTCGGGCAGCACGAGCTCGGGAGCCGGTAGGGCACTCGGCGCGTCCGGCCGCAGCGCCGTCACATTCCGATCGGTATCGGCAACAACCGGACCCTCGATCTCTTTGCGCACCGCGGCTGCTGACGTGCGGCCGGGCCCGACAGCAAGACGCCCGTTGCCGCGGGCCAACGCAGTCGCATCAGACTCCCGCATGTCGTCCATCGATTACAGTTTTATGACAGAGCTCGACCATAACCGATGCAGCGGACGAGGAACAGTGGGAAGCGAATGACCGATTGCGTGCAGCATCGCGCATGCGCTGTGGCATGCATTGATATTCCTCAAGCCGTTCATGACACTAGAGCCCCGTTCCGATTGAATCGGAACGGGGCTCTAGCTTTTTGTTTTGACGCGTTTTCTTGACGCGAACCGGTGTCCACTTCGCTTGAAAACGCTCTAGCCGGCGCGGCAGCGACCGGCTTGCATATGTGGCCGACTCAAAAAGCCGTGTGGAGCGGCGCGGCGATTCCCGCTGGCGTGCGTGGGTTCCGTCAAATCGCCTTCACTCCGAGCCAACCCGTATAAAGGCCGACCATCACGATCAGAACAGCCGACGCATAAGGCGCCTGGCGTACGTAGTGGCTGAAGCCGCTCCATCGCCGTTCGATGTGGCGCAGGCTGAGCGCTGCGAGCACGCCGGCGGACACCATCGTGATCGCGAGGCCGATGCCGAAGCAAACGACCAGCGTGAAGCCAAGGCTGAGCTGCTTGAGCTGCAGACAAAGCAACAGCACGGTGATCGCGGCGGGGCAGGGGATCAGGCCGCCGGTGAGACCGAACAGCAGGATTTGCCAGGTGGTGACGGTGCGACCCGCAAAGCGTTTGCGGATGTCGGCGGCATGCGCGCGGGCATGTGCATCGTCCTCGTCGCCGAGATTCATGTGCGAATGATCGTGCTCGGCGAACGTAACCGTGAATGCGTCGCCGCGCAGCGACAGCCTGGCTTCGAAGGCGTGCGGCTCGGGAATGTCGTCGATGCTTTCGAGAAAGCCATCCTTGACGACAAACCGGAACGATTGCGTCGCACCATCGTCGCGGACGGTCTCAAGCTGGATTTCGTCTGCTGCCGGCAAGGGACCGCTCTCGCTCTCGATCCGGAAGCGTGGCGGCACGCCGTCCTCGAAAATCGCAAGCGTCAGCACCGCATTGCCGGTCGCGATGCGCTGCGCCTCCTCGTGATGATGGTGATGATCATGCTCGCCATTCTGCTCGCGCCAGGTCCGCCAGGCCATCCAGGCTGCGATGGCGATGATGATGACCGCGGAGGCGATCTGAAAGTAAGCCTCGCTCTGCTCGCCATTCCATTCGCGGCCGAGATAGAGCCCGCCGAGCGCCACGGCCCATACCACTGCAGTGTGCGAGATGGTGGCGGAGAGGCCGAGCAGGGTGGCCTGCAGCACGGTGCCGCGGATCGCGATGATGAAGGCCGCCATCATCGTCTTGGAGTGGCCGGGCTCGAGCCCATGCAACGCGCCGAGCAGAATCGCGCTCGGCACGAACAGCCACGCGTGAGCGGTGCTCTGCTGCAGGAGCTGCGCGAGGTCCGTCATCGCTTCACTTCAGATAGGTTCTGACAACGTCGATCAGGTCGGCCGCGCCCCTGGCCTTGTCCGGGTCTTTCTCGCGCGCGGGGTCGACGACGTGATGGCGGATGTGGTCCTCCAGCAGTTCGGCGGTGAGGCCGTTCACGGCGCCGCGGACCGACGCCACCAGCATCAGCACGTCGGCACAGCCGAGCTCGCTCTCGAGCGCGCGCTCGACCGCCTCGATCTGTCCCTTGATCCGCCTGACGCGGCCGATCAGCTTCGACTTGTGCTTGATGGTGTGCGACATGCGCGTAGCATAGGGGGGTACCCTATGTGAAGCAAGTGCTCGGGGAATGCAATCGAGCAGTCCGCGTCGAGGGCGCGCTGACGATCCGACAGCCAGCGCCCGACCTGAACGCCGGATCGGGCGGTGATCGATCTTTAGTCTGACAGTATGACTATTGACCTGTGGTATCGCTCTGCTACTTTGAGGTGCGCGCCTCATTTTGCAGGCTGCAGCCGAGTGGTCGTGCCGTCATTTGCAGATCGCGGATGACGGTCGGTTTTTCGTGCGGCGGGATGAGCAAAGCGGGGGCGTTCACCAAGACGACACGACACCATAACGGTATAATGGCGCTCTAGCCTCGACAGAAGGGTGGGCGGCAAAAATTGGGGAGGAGTTTCATGAAGCGTTTCGTCGCTGCCGGTATGTCCGCGGTATTTGCGGTCGCTCTCGGTCTCGGCTCGGCACAGGCGGCCGATAAGAAGGTGCTCGCGTTCGTCGTCAACGGCGCGTCCGACTTCTGGAAGATTGCCGAAGCCGGCGTGAAGAAGGCGCAAGGCGAGCTGCCCAAATACGATCTGCAGTTCAAATATCCCGAGCAGGCGGCCGCCGCGGTGCAGCAGCGCATCCTCGACGATCTCGTCGCTGCCGGCGCCGCTGGCATCATGGTCAGCGCGATCGATCCGAAGAACCAGACCGAGGTGCTCAACAAGGTGGCTTCGCAGACGGTTCTGTTCACCACCGACTCCGATGCCCCGCAATCGAAGCGCATCGCCTATATCGGCTCCTCCAACACCGATCTCGGCAAGGATGCCGGCAAGCTGATGCTGAAGGCCCTGCCCAATGGCGGCAAGTGCGTCGGTTTCGTCGGCCTGCCGGGCGCCGACAATGCGCGTGAGCGGATCGAAGGCGTGAAGGAGGCGATCAAGGGCTCGAAGGTCGAGCTGGTCGACGTCCGAGGCGACGAGATCGACCAGACCCGCGCCAAGCGCAATGTCGAGGACGTCCTCGCCGCCAATCCGGATGTCAGCTGCCTGGTCGGCTTCTACTCCTACAACACGCCGCGCATCTACGAGGTGCTGAAGGAGGCCGGCAAGCTCGGCAAGATCCAGATCATCGGCTTCGATGAGGATCCGATCACGCTCGGCGGCGTCAAGGAAGGTGCCATCATCGGCACCGTCGTGCAGCAGCCGTTCGAGTGGGGCTATCAGGGCATGAAGCTGATGGCGAAATATATCGAGGGCGACAAGTCGGGCATCCCGGCCAACGGCATCATCATCGTGCCCGGCAAGGTGATCGAGAAGTCGAACGTCGACGACTTCATGGCCCAGATGAAGCAGATGCTGAAGAAGTAGCTGGCGGGGCGAGGAACAGGTCGGGGCCTCATGGTTCGAGACGCTCGGCTTCGCCGAGCCCTCACCATGAGGATTCGCACTTGCTCCGCGAAAAGACCCTCATCCTGAGGAGCCCGCCGGAGGCGGGCATCTCGAAGGATGTCTGCAGCCGTTCAGAGATGTCAGCCGCCGTGCGCCGTCGGCACCGCGAGCATGAAGTGTCGTCGCAATGCCCGAGCCGTTTCTCGAACTGGTCGATATCAGCAAGGAGTATCCTGGCGTGGTCGCGCTCGACCGCGTCAGCTTTTCCGTCTCCCCGGGCGAGGTGATCGCGCTGCTCGGCGAGAACGGCGCCGGCAAGTCGACCTTGATGCGCGTGCTCGGCGGCGTGGTCGCGCCGAGCAGTGGCGTCATCCGCGTCGACGGCGTCGAACGGCGCTCGCTCGACGTCACCGATGCGATCAAGGCGGGCATCGCCTTCGTCCACCAGGAGCTCAACCTGTTCGACAACCTCGATGTTGCCGCCAATGTCTTCATCGGCCGCGAGCCGGTCTATGGCGGGCCGCTGAGGCTGGTCGACCGCAAGCGTCTGCACGCCAAGGTGCAGCCGCTGCTGGATCGGCTGGGCGTGGATTTCGCGCCGGATACGCCGCTCGCCGACCTGTCGCTGGCGCAGCGCCAGCTGGTCGAGATCATGAAGGCGCTGTCGCTCGATGCGCGGCTCGTCATCATGGACGAGCCGACCTCGAGCCTGACCTTGTCCGAGACCGAGCGCCTGCTGAAGGTCATCGCCGGCCTCAAGGCCGAGGGCGTCAGCATCATCTTCATCACCCATCGCCTCAATGAGGTGATGCAATGCGCCGACCGTGCCGTGGTGCTGCGCGACGGCCGCATGGTCGGCGCGCTGACGCGGGCCGAGCTGTCGCCGGCGGCGATGATCCGCCTGATGATCGGGCGCGATCTCAAATCGCTTTATGTGCCGCCGGCCGCGCCGCCCGGTGAAGCCGTGCTCGATATCGTTGGCGCCGTGACCGACACCTATCCCGAGCGCGCCGTCAGCCTGCAGGTCCGCCGCGGCGAGATCTTAGGGCTGGCCGGCCTTGTCGGCTCCGGGCGCACCGAGCTTGCGCGCGCTGTCTTCGGTGTCGACCGCCTGCAGCGCGGCGCGATCCGGCTCGAGGGTGCGCCGATCCAGGTGACGAGCCCGCGGGCGGCGATCGCGCATGGCATTTATTTGATCCCGGAGGATCGCAAGGGCTGCGGCCTGCTGCTTGACCTGTCGATCGCCGAGAACATCTCGCTGCCCGATCTCGCCTCCTATCTGCGCCTGGGGCTGGTGGACACCGAGCGCGAGACCGAGAACGCGAAAGACCAGCGCGAGCGCCTCAAGATCCGCGCGCCTGACGTGGCGACCGCGGTCGGCACGCTGTCGGGCGGCAACCAGCAGAAGGTCGTGCTGGCCAAATGGCTCTCGATGCGGCCGAAGGTGCTGATCTTCGACGAGCCGACCCGCGGCATCGACGTCGGCGCCAAGCAGGAGATCTACGATATGCTGCGCCGGCTCACCGACGCAGGCGTTGCGATCCTGATGATCTCGAGCGACATGGAAGAGGTGATCGGCGTGAGTGACCGGATTGCGGTGATGCACGAGGGCGCGATTTCAGGCTTTCTGGAGCGCAGCCAGTTCAGCGAGCACAACGTGCTGCAGCTGGCTGTCGGCCACAGCATATAGGCGAGGTTCCCGTGCAGAAGAAAGATCTCAGCCTGCTGATCCTGATCCTGGTGGTCGGCGCCGTCGTCGCCTTCATCAACCCGCGTTTCCTGCTCGCCGGCAACTTGTCCAACACCGCCAATCAGGTTGGATTGTTCGGCATCTTCTCGATCGGCGAGGCCTGCGTCATCATCATCGGCGGGATCGAGCTGTCGGTCGGCTCGGTGATCGCGCTGCTCGGCGTGCTCTTCATCGACCTGATCGTCAATCATGACGTCGACTGGATCGCGGCCGTCGCGCTGATCATCGGCGGCGGGCTGTTGATCGGCGTGGTACACGGCCTGCTCGTCACCAAGATGAAGATCCAGCCTTTTGTGGTCACGCTGTGCGGGCTTCTGATTTATCGCGGCGCCGCGCGCTACTACACCGAGGATTCCACCGCCGGATTCGGTTATGGCGCGAGCTTCCCGACATTGGAATGGCTGACGGCGGGCCGCACCGACGTGCTCGGCTTCCCGCTGCCGCACAGCGTGATCGCACTCGCCATTGTTACTGCAATTGCCTGGGTGGTGCTGCACCGCTCGGTGGCCGGCCGCTATCTCTATGCGGTCGGCAAGAACGAGGAGGCGGCGCGCTATTCCGGCATCCGCTCCGATCGTGTCGTGATCTCGGCTTACGTGATCTGCGGCGGGCTCACCGCCTTCGCCGCGATCCTGATCGCGATGTACACGCGATCGATCTCGCCGGCGGTGCACGGCTCGTTCTACGAGCTCTACGCGATCGCTGCGGCCGTGCTCGGCGGCTGCTCGCTGCGCGGCGGCGAGGGCTCGGTGCTCGGCGTCGTGCTCGGCACGGTGCTGCTGCAGGTGCTGCAGAACCTGGTCAACCTGCTCGGCATTCCGAGCTCGCTCAACTTCGCCGTGATGGGCACCGTCATTCTGATCGGCGTGGTCGCCGACCAGTATCTGGTGCAGCGCCGGCGTCGCGCGACCTCGGCCAAGGGTCATGCGAGGCCCGGCCTCGCCGGCGCACCGCTGGGGCAGGCGAAGGCGGAGTGAGTACGCCTTCGATCCAAAGCAGCGGTCGGTGTGGTGGACTGCCGAGCTGACTAGCCACAGATAAGCAGTTGATGGGCCACGCTTAATAGCCATTCTCGTATATTGCGAACGGGCTGCTTATCGCTGTAAGAAGAGGATCCAGACGTATCGCCACAGGAAGGCTGCCATGGCCGATATCACGGTACATCTCGACGATGAACTTTACGACAAGGCCTCGCGGGTTGCCAGATGGGACAACGTCAGCGTGAAAGAGCTTTTTGAGGAGGTCATGCGCCGCCACCTGGACTATGTCGAGGTGGTGAAGGACTTCTCAAAGATGCTCCCACTTTCGCTGGAGAATTATGAGCTTCATCGCGATGCCGACGAGAGCGATGAGGATTACGCGTTTAGGCGGTCACTTTTCGAGTGAGGGCTGCATGGCTCCGCCTTTTCGACGCGGTGACATGGTCTGGAGTTACTTCCCATTTTCTGAGGCTCCGGATAGTCCTGCACGAACGCGTCATGCAGCAATCGTCGTCGGTGCTTTTTCTGCCACCGACGCTTCCAGAACGTTAGGACACCTGACGCCGGCATACGGAGCCGTTGTCGCAGTTTATACCTCGTCGCAAGTCAAGAAATTCGGCGGCCGCCTGCCGATTGGAGTGATCCAGGTGCCGCTGGACAGAGCGCGTCAGAACAAAAACGATGTCGCGTTCTTCATCGATACACGCGTCCGCGCTTATCTTCCGATACATAAGGACTTCTTTCCCGATTTGGATGCGCCCGATCATGGAGTGATCACATCCATCGATCCGGGATTGTTCAGATCAGTGATGGAGGAGTTTGCTCGGGTGAACGCCCGGGCAAGGGAGCAGATCATAGCGGTCGGGCCGCTTCGGCCTCGCTGAACGCCAAATATCTGGCGCTGCGGATTTAGATACCCGGTTCGGCCAAGCCTGCGCTGCGCGGTGCCCGCTACAGCTGATAGGTCGACGGCAGGTCCGCGGACAACTTGACGCAGGCGTGTTGCCGTCAATTTGGAGTGATTCCATTCGTCTTGCCGCGATGGCCCCGTTTAAAACGCTTCCACATCGCAGCGGCGATGCCGCGTCATTGGGCGGTGCGGGGGCCGGCAGACATGATCAGAAACACGGGGTCAAGCTGGGGCAGCGTGTCGCGCGCCCTGCACTGGCTAATCGGCCTCACCATCGTCGGCATGCTCGCCTTCGGCTGGTGGATGAACCACATTCCGGCGCGCCCCGATCGCTTCTTTTACCGCCAAATCCATGCCGACATCGGCTACGTGCTGCTGGTCTTGCTCGTCCTTCGCATCGTCTGGCGCCTCTTCAATCCCGGGCCGGTGCTGCCGCAGGGAACGCCGCGCTGGATCGGCGTCCTGGCGCGCTTCCATCAGTGGACGCTCGATTTCGCGGCACTCGTGGTCATCATGCTGGGCTGGGCCCATTCCGGCGCGCACACCCCGAACTATGCGAACTGGTTCGGGCTGTTCCAGGTGCCGCAGATCACCTCGCCGGACAAGGCAGAGGCGCAGCTCTACGAGGACCGCCACATCCTGTTCGCCTATGTGCTGCTGGCGCTGGTCGTGATCCATGTCGCGGCTGCGATCTGGCATCACCGGATCAGGCGCGACACGGTGGTGCTGCGGATGGTGCGCGAGGAGGCGGGCTGACCGACAGTCCGAGCGACGTCCGCGCCCTTTACCGCAGTGTCTTCCGTTATTGCCAGGAGCGAAGCGGACGAAGCAATCCAGTCTTTTTTCTTGGCTCTGGATTGCTTCGCGGAGCCTGTCTCGGGCCGCGCATTCGCGCGGACCCGTTGGCTCGCAACGACGGATTAACTACACCTCGCCGAACACGCGCCTGAAGATCGTGTCGACGTGCTTGAGGTGATAGCCGAGGTCGAACTGCTCGTCGATCTCGGCGTCCGTGAGATATTTCTTCACGTCAGCGTCCTGCTTGAGCAGCGTCTTGAAGTCGCCTTCGCCGCGCCAGACCGGCATCGCGTTGCGCTGCACGAGCTTGTAGGCATCCTCGCGGCTCGCGCCCTTCTGGGTCAGCGCGATCAAGAGCCGCTGCGAGTGCACAAGGCCGCCGAGCCGGTCGAGGTTCTTCTCCATGTTGGCCGGGTAGACCAGGAGCTTCTCGATCAGGCCGGCGAGGCGCACCAGCGCGAAGTCGAGCGTGACCGTCGCATCCGGGCCGATCATGCGCTCGACCGAGGAATGCGAGATGTCGCGCTCGTGCCAAAGCACGACGTTCTCCAGCGCCGGTGTCACGTAGCCGCGCACCATGCGCGACAGGCCGGTGAGGTTCTCGGACAGCACCGGATTGCGCTTGTGCGGCATCGCGGAGGAGCCCTTTTGCCCTTCCGAGAAGAACTCCTCCGCCTCCAGCACCTCGGTGCGCTGCAGGTGGCGGACTTCGGTGGCCAGGCGCTCGACCGAGGAGGCGATCACGCCGAGTGTCGCAAAATACATCGCGTGGCGGTCGCGCGGGATGACTTGCGTCGAGATCGGCTCCGGGGTGAGGCCCATCGCCTTGGCGACGTGCTCCTCCACACGCGGGTCGATCTGGGCGAAGGTGCCGACGGCGCCTGATATGGCGCAGGTCGCGACCTCCTTGCGCGCGGCGAGCAGCCGCTCGCGCGCGCGGCTGAACTCGGCATAGGCATAGGCGAGCTTGAGGCCGAAGGTGACCGGCTCGGCATGGATGCCGTGCGAGCGGCCGATGGTCGGTGTCATCTTGTGCTCGAGGGCGCGCTTCTTGAGCGCGGCGAGCACCTTATCGAGGTCGGCGAGCAAGAGGTCGGCGGCGCGGGTGAGCTGGACGTTGAGGCAGGTGTCGAGCACGTCGGAGGAGGTCATGCCCTGGTGCACGAAACGCGCCTCGGGGCCGACGATTTCAGCCAAGTGGGTCAGGAACGCGATGACATCGTGCTTGGTCTCGCGCTCGATCTCGTCGATGCGTGCGACGTCGAAGGTGGCGTCCTTGGCCTTGGCCCAGATGGTCTTGGCGGCGTCCTTCGGGATCACGCCCAGTTCCGCCAGCGCGTCCGCCGCATGCGCCTCGATCTCGAACCAGATCTTGAAGCGCGTCTGCGGCTCCCAGATCGCGGCCATTTCGGGACGGGTATAGCGGGGGATCATCTGATGGCTCCAAACACGGCGGCCGGGCGCAGCAAAAAGGGCTGCCCCGGCGAGGTTTCAAGGCCGGGCTTTAGCAGATCGCCTGCGCAGGGGACAAGGGAGGGCAGGGCGGGTGAACCGCCCGCTACAGCGCGGTCAGTCCGCAGGCGGCGGCGAAGCGCACCAGCTGCGCGTCGGTCTGCAGCCCGGTCTTGGCCTTGACCAGATAATGGTAGTTCTGGACCGTCTTGACGCTGATATGGAGATTGGCCGCGATCTCGTCGGTGGTCAGCCCGGCCGCGAACTGCCGAAGGATCTCAATCTCGCGCTCGCCCAGCCGCTCCAGTGTCGCCTGCAGCGGATCGAGGCTGTCGGCCGCAAGACTATGGGCGACGTCGTCGCTGATGGCGCGCTCGCCGCGGGCGACCGCCCGGATGGCGCGGATCAGGGCCGCAGGCTCGCTGCTCTTGGTGACGAAGCCCCCGGCGCCGGCACTGAAAGCCGCCTTCACCACCGCGGCCTCGCTGTGCATGCTGAACACCAGAATGCGGGCAGAGCGGTCGCGGGCGCGGATGTTGCGGATCGCCTCCAGCCCGCTCGCGCCCTGCATCGAGAGGTCCATGACGACAATGTCGGGCGCGTGGGTCTTGAAGGCGGCATAGGCCTGCGCCGCGTTCTCGGCTTCGGCGACGACGGCAAAACCGTCCTGGCTCTCGAGCACGCGCCGATAACCCTGGCGCACCACCGGGTGATCATCGACCAATAGGATCGACAATGGCGCGGCCTCCGCCATCGGCTTCGGCGCTCCCTGTTTCATGCCGCGATCGGGATCGTTGCTGCGACACTGACGCCGCGCGGCGCAAGGCCGATCGACAGCGAGCCGCCCACGGCGGCAATCCGTTCGCGAATTCCGGTCAGGCCGAAGCCCGGCGACTGTGCCAGATCGGCAGTGTCGCCGCCGCCATCATCCTCGACGCAGATCAGGAGCGCGTCTTCCGCTCCGCTCTGTCGCGCGACGCGGAGCGAGATTTCCGAGGCGGTGGTGTGGCGCAGCGCGTTGGTGAGGCATTCCTGCGCGACGCGATAGGCCGTCACCGCGACCGGTCCTTGCAGATCGGCGAGATCGCCCTGCAAGTCGAGACGGATGGTCGGACGCGCCGCATGCCGCCAGTCCTCAGTGAGCGCGATCAGGCTGGCCTCGAGCCCGACCTCGGCGGCAAGCGGTCGCCGCAGCCGGCTGAGCGTGCCGCGCAGGCAGGTCATCAGATGCGCGGTTGCCTTGGAGATCATCCGCGCGTCCTGCGCCACATCGGCATCATGGCCTGCGCCAGCCGCCTCGATCGTGCTGGCAAAGGCGAGGATCGCGGTCAGGTTCTGACCGAATTCATCGTGCAGCTCGCGCGCCAGCGCCCGCCGCTCCTCGTCGCGAACGTCGAGCAATGCCTGCGTCAGTGCGGCGCGCTGTTCAGTGGCCTGCGCGAGGCGATCGCCGAGCTCGGTGACGGCGCGACCGATCATCGCAAGATCCATGGAGCGGAAACGCGGCAGCTCGGGATGGTAATTGCCGCCGGCCATGCCACGCAGCGCAGCGACGATGGACCGTGCCGGCGCCAGCGCCTGCGCGATCGCCAGCGAAGCCAGGATGCCGATCGCCAGCGCCATCGTCAGCGCGACGGTGAAATTGTCCTGGATGCGCTGCCAGGCGAGCTGGATCGCCGCATCTGAATCCGCCACCGCCGAAATCGTCCCGGCGGTGCTGGTACGGATGCTGATCGGCTGCGCGACCGTGCTGTGGTCGCCGAGCACGGTCTGCACCAGCGACCGGAACCAGCGCGGCGGCGCCTCGCCCAGTCCCTTGCTCTGGCCACAGAGCGGCTTTTCGAACGGCGCTTGCGGCTGGAACTCGACGCAGATGCCCGGCGAGATCAGCTTCATCGTCTCGGTGGTGCGCCAGTCCGGCACCGGCAGCAGATGCTCGCGTGTCCTGCTGCTGCGCAGCAAGACCTCCTGCCAGTACAGCGCCTCCAAGGCCTGGGAGACGCGCTTGGCCGATGCGCTCGTTGCCCGGTCGATGCTGTGATAGGCGTCCACGGTGACCCACATCGTGGCGGCCGCGAGGCAGAGCACGACGATCAGCACGAGGCGGCAGATGAGCTGAAGCACGAGGCGCATGCGATCATCTCCACAAATTTCAGTGAAGGGTAACAACATGCGCCGCCGCCGCCAAGCATGTGCGAGGCGCTGGGCATTAATCGGGAAAATTTCCCAGCGGCTTCTGGGCATATCCCTTTGGACGCCATCCCGTGCCTCTGCTTAACTGCCCGCCAATGCGCCGGCGAAAGACCGGATCATCAAGGGAGCGGATGCGAGATGAGTGCGGTCAGCGGTGCCGAGATGGCACTTCCGTCGGCAGAGGGCCCGGAGCGCAGCCCGCTGCTGCTGTGGATGATCTTTACTGGTCTGTCGATCTTCGCCGCGGTGGTGCTGTGGCGCTACGGCTTCATCCATTCGATGCTCGCCTCCGACCGCACCTACATCTCCAGCGTGATCGCCGTCCTCTACGTCGTCACCTCTGCGCATTGCTTCTGGCGCACGCGGCGGATCTCACGCGAGGCCGAGATCGCGGGGCGCTGCCGCGCCGTCCTCACCGGGCCCGATCGCGCGCGAGCGCTGCAAATGGAGGCGCATCTGCTGCCGTCAGGCCTCGTGCCCGATCACATCAAGAGCCTCGTCACCAAGGCGGAGACGCAAGGGGCAGGGCGCATCGACCAGACCTTGCTGCTGCGGACGCTTGCCGACCGGTTGCGCGGCTCCAACGGCTTTGGCGCGTTCGCCTCGGACACGCTGATGAAGCTCGGCCTGCTCGGCACCATCGTCGGCTTCATCATCATGCTGGCGCCGATCGCCGGCCTCGATGTCGGCGACAAGCTGGCGATGAAGTCCTCGATGGGATTGATGAGCGACGGCATGGCGGTGGCGATGTACACGACCCTCGCGGGCCTCGTCGGCTCCATCCTGGTGCGTATCCAGTACTACATGCTGGATACCGCGACCCAGCGGGTGTTCTCGGATGCTGTCGTGCTGACCGAGACGCGGGTGACGCCGCTCTTGGAGCGCTCGCTGGAGAGCTCCTTGGAGCGTCCGGCATGATGGACGATTTCGGCCTCTATCCGCGCAACGAGCAGTTCGATCCGTTCAGCGTCATGCTGTTCAAGGCGCTGCAGATCGTCGCTTTCTTCTTCTTCATCGCGGTGCTCGCGATCTCGCCGGACGCCAAGGATGGCAAGGTCGACACCAAGGCCGAGTTCATCATCACGATGGACTGGCCCGACAACCATCCTGATGATCTCGACCTGTTCGTGCAGGACCCGGTCGGCAACATCGCCTGGTATCGCCATCGCGAGGCTGGCTTCCTGACGCTCGATCGCGACGACCGCGGCGGCGCCAATGATTTCATCCTGGTCAACGGCATGAAGATCCCATCGCCGATCCGCGAGGAGATCGTCACAGTGCGCGGCCTCGTGCCAGGCGAGTACACCGTCAACGTCTCGCATTTCCAGGCGGTCAGCGGCCAGCCGGTCGAGGCCACCGTGAAGGTGCAGAAGCTCAATCCGAACGCGCAGGTGATCTTCGACGACAAGGTGGTGGTCGATCACAATGGCGACGAGAAGACGGCAGTGCGCTTCAGGCTGGATGCGGAAGGCAAGGTGGTCGACGTGCAACGGCGGCCGAAATCACTTCTGGAGACGTTCCGCAACGTTCACGCCAACGGCGCCGATATCGATCCCAAGACCGGCGTACGGATGCTGCGGCCATGAGCAATCTGCAGTCCGTCATCATCACGCTTTCGGTCAGCTACGCGGTGATCGGCGCGCTGCTCTTGCTGGTGCTGGTCTATGCCCGGCTGCCATGGGCGGCCAAGGCTACCGCCGTGATCATCACCAGCGTCTTCTACGTCGTGAGCTTCGCCGGCAGCCGCAGCCTGCTCGGCTGGGCCAGCATCGACCACCTGCCGCGCCAGTTCAAGCTGCTGCAGGCGCGGATCGTCGATCCTCACACAATCGAGGGCGATCCGGGCTCGGTCTATCTGTGGGTCGAGGCGCTCGACGAGGACAACCGGCCGAGCGGCGTGCCGCGCGCGTATCGGCTGCCCTACAGCGATGCGCTGGCCGACAAGACCCAGCATGCCTCCGACCAGATCGCGGCCGGTCATCCGCAAGGCGGCCGTGCCGCCGATTTCGGCACCGGTGAGGGCGGCGTCATCGATGCGGCGCGCGAATACATCCTGCCGAAGACCATCATCCAGACGGCAGGCGGCGATCCCTCGACCGGCGAGTTCAAGGCGGCACAACGCGCCGGCGACGGCGTCTCCTTCACGCCGCTGCTGCCGCCGCGCATGCCGCCCAAGGATGAGCAACAATAAAGGATGAGCAGCAATAGGCCGCTTCATGCGCACCGTTGCATCAACTTGAAGCGAGACCGGCCTCGATCCGCTGAGCAATGAAGGTGCCGTTGGGCTGGTGGAAAACCAGTTCGTCGACCGCGCCGGTCGCGCCGCGCCGAAACTCCACGCGAAATCCTTCGAGCTCGATGATGGTGAAGATGCCCCCTTGGTAGGGCCGAAGATGGTAGAGCGGCTGGTAGTCCGGCTTCAGCGTCAGCTCGCCGTCATGCTGCAGCGAGACCACATGCGTGATGGAGCCGTGCCTCCAGCGGCCGACGCATGCAGCGCGAAAGGTCGCATCCATGCAGTCGCCGCCTGGAGCGCGCGTGAACACGATGTCCGCCACCATCGGCTCGAACTGCGCCGACAGGCTGGCGACGTTGCCATCGCGATCCGTAGAGAACGAGATGGCAAGACGGTCCGGGTTCAGCTCATAGGGCAGTCGCGGCGTTTCGAAGGTCTCATAGTGTCGATGCGCGAGCTGGCCGGAGAAAATCCGGTACGCCCAATGAAGGCCGTCTGCCGTCGCCGTGATGGTGATCCGCCCATAGGCGGGATGCTCATAGCTGCCGGCATAGTCCGAGAGCGGGTGGGCGGGCGGCGCGTTCGGCTTGCGGGCCGCGCTTCGATTCTGCTCGTCGATCTCTTCCTGCGCCAGGGCCTTGCGGCGGAGATCGCGCAGGCGCGTGAGCCATGGAACGGGCTCCTTGCCGCAGATGCGGTCGAACAGATAGTTGATCAGGATGCTCGGAACAGGGGCTCCCCCGAGATTGCAGAACACGGCGATCCCGAGATTCCTCTCGGGGATCAGCCGCATCAAGGTGCTCCAGCCGATCCAGCCGCCGGAATGTCCGATGATCCGCTCGCCGCGATAGGTCGTCGAGACGAAGCCAAGGCCAGAATGGACATGTCCGAACTCGAATTCCGGAGTGCCCGAATGAACGCGCGGCGCCTGCATCTCGCGCACCAGGGCCGCGGACAGCAGCCGCTGGTTTTCGAATTCGCCCTCGGCGAGCAGGAATCTCATCCAGTTGGCGATCGCGGCAACCGACGTGTTGATGCCGCCTGCGGCGGTTGCATGGATGGGCCAGAGCTTGCTGGGACGGCGCTGGTCGCGATGGCTGACATAGGGCGTGGCCGCATCCTCCGCATTCGCAAGGCCGTCAATCGAAAACGTCACCGGCATCTTCAGCCGCTCGGTGATGCGCGTGCGGGTGAAATCCTCCCAGCTCTGGCCGCTGATCCTCTCGGCGACGATGCTGGCCGCGTTGTAACCGAGATTGCTGTATTGATAAGTCGTCCGGATGTCCCGGCTCGGCTCGATGTGGCGCATTGCGGCCAGCATCTCCATGCGGGACAGCCCGCCCGGCATCCAGATCCAATCATGCCGCGGCAGGCCGCTATGGTGACACAGCAGGTCGCGTACCGTGACGCGCTCCGTCGCGACCGGATCGTGCAGCCGGAACTCCGGCACATAGTCGCGGACCGGCTTTTTCCAATCGAGGCGGCCGTCGTCGACCAGCATTGCGAGGCCTGTCGCCGTGAAGGTCTTGGTGATCGAGCAGTTCGTGAATTGGGTGTGCGGCGTCGCCGGCAGGCCGGCTTCCGCGTCGCGCTGACCGTAGGCTTTCAAAATGGCGGTCTCGCCGTTCTGGACCAGCGCAACCGCGACGGCGGGCACCTTCCACTCCGTCATCGCCTCTTCAGCGAGGGCGTCGAGGCCGGGTATCATGCTGGTCAGGATCGTATCGTTCGCTGCGGGATCGGGCATTGCGAGCTCTCGGGAATGTTGAGACGGCCTGTCCTTTGAACGGCAAACCCGTCATTCGGCATGGTCAATGTACGCGGGCCCGGAACTGCTACATACCGTAGCATTTAGGGCGCGCGGCTGCAATCAGAGATCGTATGGCACGCAAAGAAATTCCTGGCGAAATCCCACACCCAAGCTGCGCGACATGGGGCCCGGTCGCCGGGGTGGAAAAGCGGCGCGCGGTGCTGCATGGTGCTGCTATTGTTCAGGTCCGGGATGAACACGGGCTGCTTCCGTGAGAGGCTAGACGAGAGTGCTGCTGGCGTTGTTTTCCGATGTCCATGCCAACCGGCCGGCGTTTGCCGCTTGCCTCGAGGCGGCGCGTGTGCGCGGCGCCGAGCGGTTCATCTGCCTTGGCGATATCGTCGGCTATGGCGCCGATCCGGAATGGTCGGTCGAGACCGTGATGGAGCTGGTCGCACAGGGCGGGCTGGCGGTGCGCGGCAATCACGACAATGCGATCGGATCGCCCAGCGAGAGCATGAATGCCGACGCGCAGGCCGCGATCGACTGGACGCGCGGGCGGCTCAGCACCGCGCATCGCCAATTCCTGGCCGCGCTGCCGATGAGCGTCGAGGACGAGGACCGGCTCTATGTGCATTCCGAGGCCTCCAGTCCGACCCGCTGGCGCTATGTTCAGTCGACACCGGACGCCGCACGCAGCATGATCGCCACCACCGCACAGGTCACGTTCTGCGGCCATATCCATCGTCCGGCACTGTATTCGCTCTCAGCGACGGCCAAGATGACGAGCTTCGTCCCGACCTCCAACGCGCCGGTGCAGCTCTTGCGCGGCCGGCAGTGGCTTGCGGTGGCGGGCTCGGTCGGCCAGCCGCGCGACGGCGACCCGGCGGCATCCTTCCTGACCTTCGACACCAGCACCAGGCAGGTCACCTATTGCCGCGTGCCATACGACGTCGAGACGGCGGCGCGTCGCATTCTCGATAGCGGGCTGCCGCCATGGCTCGCGGAGCGGCTCATCCTTGGACGATAGAGCGATGGCGAAATCTCCGGTCCATCCCGGCGCTGTCATCGATGGCTTCGTCGTCGGCGAGTGCGTGCATGCCGGCGGCATGGCGACGCTATGGAGCGTGACCCGTGCCGACATCGACCGGCCGCTTCTGATGAAGATCCCGCGCGTCGCCGAGGGCGAGGATCCGGCCGCGATCGTCTCATTCGAGATGGAGCAGCTGATCCTGCCGAAACTGTCCGGGCCGCATGTGCCGGCCTGCTTCGGCATCGGCGACTTCGCCCATCAGGCCTATGTCGTGATCGAGCGCATTCCGGGCGAGACGCTGTACAAGCGCCTGCCGGAGCTGCCGCTGGCTTACGAGGAGGCGCGGGGACTGGTCACGGGGATCGCGACCGCGCTCGCCGACCTGCATAAGCAGCACGTGATCCATCACGACATCAAGCCGTCGAGCATCATGTTTCGCCCGTCCGGCGAGGCCGTGCTGATCGATTACGGCCTGTCATGTCATAAGCATCTGCCGGACCTCTTGCAGGAGGAATTCAGGCTGCCCTATGGCACCGCGCCCTACATGGCGCCGGAGCGGCTGACCGGCGTGCGCAACGATCCGCGCAGCGATCTGTTCTCGCTCGGCGTGCTGCTCTATTTCTTCACCACGGCCGTGCGGCCGTTCGGCGAGACCGAGACCTTGCGCGGCATGCAGCGGCGGCTGTGGCGCGATCCTTATCCGCCGCGCCAGCTCAAGGCGGACTATCCGCCGTGGCTGCAGGAGATCGTGCTGCGCTGCCTGGAGATCGAGCCGAAGGGGCGTTATCCGACCGCTGCGCAGCTCGCCTTCGATCTCAGCCATCCCGACCAGGTGAAGCTCACGGCGCGCGCCGAGAAGGCGAAGCGCGATTCCATCACCACGGTGTGGCGACGGCGTTTCAATCGCGGCCTGGTGCAGCCGGAGTCTGTGGCCGACGTCGCGGCGCAGATCGCCTCCAGCCCGATCGTCGCGATCGCGGTGGACACCGCGGAAGGAACGGACGAGCTCAACGGCGCGCTGCGCCTCGCCGCCGCGCGCATCCTCGCGCCGCTGCCTGCGGCACGGCTCGCCTGCGTCAACGTGCTGAAGCTTGGCCGCATCACCATCGACCGCACCCTCGACGAGCAGGGCAAGAACAAGCATGTCGACCGCCTGGTGCAGTTGCGGCACTGGGCCTCGCCGCTCAAGCTCGATGCCAGCCGGTTGACCGTGCATGTGCTGGAGGCGGTCGATCCGGCCTCCGCGATTCTCGAATTCGCGAAAGCGAACCAGGTCGACCACATCATCATCGGCGCACGGCGGGATTCTGTGCTGCGCACGCTGCTCGGCAGTGTCTCGGCCAAGATCGCCGCGGAAGCTAATTGCACTGTCACGGTAGTCCGCCCGCCACGGTTGGCCGCGGGCGGGATGGCGGTCGCAGAGGCGGCAAAGCCGGCGAAGCGCTGAGGGCATTTCGGCTCGTCACTCGGCGCATGGCCTTGCTGAAGCAGGCCTGCGTTGTGCTAGTCCGGCGGGAGCCGCGAGAACCGGAAATTGCAGTGGCTCGCTCCGCCCGCCAATGTTTGCGTCCTTTCCAGGCGAATGCCTTGCGCTGCATAGGCGTCGAAATCGAGCCCACAAATGTTCGGCAGGATTTCCTTGTCTCCATGGCGAGCCGCGAATTTGCAGAAGCCGCAAGCTTTGTAGTTGATGCCGAACTCAAAGGTGTCACCCGGGCCCGGTTCGACGAAATCGTAGACGAAATCTTCCGGAAACCGGTTCTGATGGCCTTCTGTGGCGCTGCTGCTAGCCTGCTCGCGCAGCAAAGCCTGGTTCTCTGCCGACATGAATTGACGTCCCGAAGCAAGACGTTCCGCCTTCGGGACAGAGAGCCATTGCGCCTTGTAGGTTTCTCGCTCGATCTCGCCGATCACGGATGGCGGCACGCCGCGTCGCCGGAGCACCCGGCTGATGGCCATGAAGCCCATCAGACGCATGAAGGATTCGCTCATGCGATTTGCTGCGCCTCCGACATAAGGCATTTGGGTGAGCACGATGTCGAATTCGTTCATCACCTCCTGCCTGATCGCCTCAAGATCGGCGAGATGCGCGCGCTCGCGCAACATCGCTTCGGCAAGGTCGAGGCGATGGCGCATGGCGGCCTCCATTGCACTGCGATGCTGCTCGTAAAAGGGATGGATGATCTCAGCCATTGGGCACCTAACAGATTTGATTTATCGCGGGGGCGGCGAGAGCGGAGTTCATTCCGCAGCGATCGCCTCGATCTCCAGCAACCATTTGCTGTCGACGGTCTCAACGATCACCACCGTCAGTGCGGGCTGGTGTTCGCCGAGCACGGTACGGCGAATGGTGCGGTTGGGCACGACTTGATTCCTGTCGGTCAGGAAGGTCGTGACCTTGACCAGATGTTCGAGGCCGAGGCCGGCGGCTGCGAGCACCTCGATGACGTTGCGCCAGGCTTGCTCGCACTGCGCCTCGAATCCTTCAGGCACGGCGCCGTCGGGTGTTTCGGGCACCTGGCCGCTGACGAACAGCAGGCGGCGATGCTGACTGAGTTCAACTCCCATGCTGTACGCGCCGGCGGGCGGGCGGACCGTTGCGGGATTATGCTGGACGATTTGAGCCATGGGATGGGTCTCCGGATTGTGCGCCGACCGTATCGGGCGACATCCGCGCCGGCAAAGCATTGTTACTGGGGTTCAGCGCAAGAAAATCTATTGCAAGGTCACGGCCCAGCAGTGTCAAACTGCGGTGCGATGACCTACACCCTTCCACCGCTCAATGCGCTGCGTGCATTCGAAGCTGCCGCGCGGCACCTCAGCTTCAAGCTGGCCGCGCACGAGCTGCACGTGACGCCGGCCGCCGTGGGGCAACAGGTGAAAGCGCTGGAGGCACGTCTCGGCGTGCGCCTGTTTGAGCGGCTGCATAAGCAGCTCGTCCTGACCGCGGCCGGCCAGGCCTATCTGCCGGGGATATCCGACGGTTTCCGTCGCATTGCGGACGCGACAGCACAATTGAAGCCGGCAGGTGCGGTGCTGCTGCAGCTGGGAGTCCATGGCAGCTTCGACCTGCGCCGCCTCGCCTTGGCGGAGTTTCGCAGCGCGCATGCCGAGGTCGGCTTGCGGGTGCTGCAGCCCGCCGGCTTGCATGAGTTGGTCGAGGGCAAGATCGACCTGCTGATAGCCCGCGGTCTTGGCCACCATCCGGGCTATCGCTGCGACCGGGTCAATGAGGGATCCGGTTTGGGTGATTGGCTGGTCGCGCCTGAAGGCACCGCGGATTGCCCGGAGATCGTCAGCTTCCGCCAATGGCTGCGCGCGCTGGCGGCCGAGAACCCGCTCGCGAACCACTACCGTCCTCGTCTGATTGGCGGCGTCGGAAGTTGAGGCGACCGTGAAGTCGAAAGAGTCGTCAAAGACCCGACAGTGACGATCATCGGGCAGGGCGCCCGATACATCGATTGCGGCGGCCGCAAGAGCGCGGTCGCAGTGCTAGTCCAGCGGATTAATACGCACCCTCGGCCGCAAGCTGCTCCAGCAGATCGCGCATCAGACCTTCGAGGAGATCCAGCTTGTAGTGCGTCATTGCCAGCGGCTTGGCACCTGACCTGGCTTGCTTCGCAGCTTCCGCGATCGTTGCCGCGTTAGCGTCATGACCCTGCAGCGCTGTTTCGCACGCCATCAGTCGCAGCGGCACCGGCGCGATACCACCTGCGACCAGGCGCACGAACTGGAACTTGCCATCGGCGATCACCGTGCGCGCGCAGAGCTCGACCAGCGGCCATTCGGCGTGCGCGCGGCCGATCGCGCGCTTGTAGGCGGCGTTCTCGCCAGATCGCGGGGGCGGCAAGACGATCCGGGTAATCATTTCGCCAGGCGCGAGCGTGTGGTCTCGTCGTCCGTCGGAGCCGTCGCCAAGCAGCGCGGCGATGGTCACGCCATCGCGCCGATTGGTGACGATGTGCGCATCGTAAGCCAGCAACGCCGCAGCCATCGTCGAGGGATGCGGCGCGACGCAGTCGCCGAGGTCGAAGGCGACGCCATACAGATGATTGCCGGTGCGCGCGGGGCAGAGATCGCCGCCTTTCTTCAGACACGCGATGTGCGGATTGCGGAAATACCAGCAGCGGGAGCGCTGGGCGAGGTTGCCGCCGAGTGTAGCCAGACGCCGGATCTGCGGCGTGGCGAGGCCTTCGGCGCTGGCCGCGATCCCGGGATAGGCCGCGGCCATGCGCTCATCCGTTGCAATCGCGGCGATCGTCGTCAGTGCGCCGATGGCGGCCGCGCCATCCGCGCCCCACGATATCCCGCTGTCGGCCGAGCCGATGATGTCGATCAGCGATCCCCTGGAGATGCCGCTGCGCCGGCGCTCGGACAGATCGGTGCCGGCCGCGCGGAATTCCGGCACGCTCACGGATGCGATGGTCATGCCGCGTCTCTCCCTTTCAATGCAGCAACCAGCCGGTCCGGGCGGAACGGAATTTCGGTCGGGCGAATGCCGATTGCATTGTGGATCGCATTCGCGATTGCGGCTGATGTCGGCACGGTCGCGACCTCGCCGATGCCGACGCTGCCGCCCGGCACGTGATCGAAACCGGCCTCGTCGAAATGCACGTCGAGTCGCGGCATGTCGGCGATGCCGGGAATGCGGTAGTCCTCCATGCCGGCGCTCAGCACGTGTCCTGTCACTGGGTCGGTTTCGCGGGTTTCATAGAGCGCGTAACCGATGCCCTGGATCAGCGCGCCGGCGGCCTGGCTCCGCGCCAGGGCAGGGGCCGCGAGCTTGCCGATCGCAAGCCCGACATGGGCGTTGAGCACCCGCACCTTGCCGAGCCAGGTATCGACCTCGACTTCGACGACCTGCACCGAGCTCGGCACGCCCGCGCCGACCGCCATCTTGTTGATGAACCGAAGCACCCAGCCGAACACCAAACCGATGAAGCCTGCCTCCCGCAACGCTGGTCTGATACCGGGCGGCGGTTTGCCGTCCTTCGGACGCTTCGCGGATACAACGAGGTCGGGAGCGGACGCGATCAGTTCGCGCCACGGCGCATTCGAGCCGGGAAGCGGTGGTCGCGGCGCGGTCCGCTGAATCTCCGTCTTCAGCTTCTCGACCGCGAGCAATGTCGGCGGCACGATCGAGGCCGTGACGCGGCTGCCGCCGGAGCCTGGCCCTTGCGGCAGGTTCGAGTGTCCGATCCGGACCTCGATATCCTGCGGCTCGAGGTCGAACGCCTTCGCGACCGTGCTCGCGATCACGCTGCGCGTGCCGGTGCCGATGTCCTGCACCGCGCAGCTCGCGACGATGCGGCCGCCCTTGATTGCAAGCTCGACCGATGAGCCGTGCTGCCAGAGATAGAGCCAATAGCCGGTCGCGACGCCGACGCCGCGCCGGTAGCGGCCGCTCTGCATTGAGGCCGGCTTGCGATTGCGCCAGACGTCCAGGCCCGCGGCCCAGTCATAGAGCCGCTGCCGGTTGGGATCAGGGTCCCACCGCTTGCGCAGTTCGATCGGATCGATGTTCATCCGCAGCGCCGCTTCGTCGATCGCCTGCTCCAGCGCGAACGCCATCGGCGGTCCGCCAGGACCTCGGAATGGCGCGCCCGGCGGCAGATTGCTGAGCACGTCGAAGTCGACGAGCTCCTTCGCTTCCGCCGGATAGATCAGCCGCGCAAGACCTGCGATCAATGAGTTCACCCCGGTGCCGGTGTCGGCATGGGCGGTCAGCGACAGCGCCTTGAGCGCGCCTTGCTTTGATGGCAGCAGTGCGATCTGCAATTCCGCGGCAGGACGATAGCCGGTCACCGACAGCTCTTCCTCGCGATCGAAGGCGACGCGTACGGGAGCCTTGGCGGCGCGCGCGAGCTCGATGGCCGCGATGGTCTCCATGCCAAGGCTGCCCTTGGAGCCGAAGCCGCCGCCGACGTGATCGGCGATGACGCGGACCTTGTCGCGGGCGAGATCATAGCGCTTGGCGATCTTCTCCATCATGTCATGCACGGCTTGCGTGGAGATGTGCACCGTCAACTGGTCGCCATCGAACCGCGCCACCGCGGCATGCGGCTCGAGACACGCGTGCTGCTGCGTCGGAACGCGAAAGGTTTGCTCCACGAGAAGCGGGTTGCGCGCGGCGCGTGCCTGCGCGAGCCAGTCCTTGGCGCGCTTGGCCTTTTGCGAGAACATCGCGGAAGGTCCGCGAACGTTTCCCTTCCATGGCGCCGGGCCGCCGCCGCCCTCGGCCAGATTGTGCGCGCGCTTGCGGTCTTTCCGCTCGAACACGATCGGCGCGTCCTCGCGCCGTGCCGCATCGAGGCCGACCACTGCCGGCAGCGCGTCGCAATCGAATTTGATGGCTGCGATCGCGTCCAGCGCGGTGCGGCGATCCTTGGCCGCGACCGCTGCGATCGGTGCGCCGACAAAGCGAACGACGTTGTCTTCGGACAGCAGCGAGACGGCTGCGGCAACGCCGGCAACGGCGCGCGCGGGCGAAAGATCGAGATTCCTGATCCGTGCATGTGCGACCGGTGCGCGCAGGATGACGCCCTCGAGCTGCCCGTCATGATGAATGTCAACCGTGTAGCGCGCCAGGCCGGTCACCTTGTCGCGCGCCTCCAAACGCGGCGCGTTCGGATCAAAGCCGTCAAACCGTCCGGCACAGGCGTCGGCGACCGCGCGATGGATCCCTTCATAAGCGCCGCATCGGCACAGATGACCTGACAGCGCAGCCGCGATCTCTTCGCGCGTTGGAACGGCCGTCCCGCGCGATGCACGCCAATGGTCGTGAAAAGCGGCGGCCTCGACCACGAATCCCGGCGTGCAGAAGCCGCATTGAAGCGCATCAAGCGCCATGAACGCCCGCTGGACCGGGTGCAATCCCGCGCTTCCGAGTCCCTCGATCGTCGTCACCCTCTTTCCCGCGGCCGCACTCGCCGGAAGCAGGCAGCTCACCACCGGTTCGCCGTCCAGCAGCACCGTGCAGGCGCCGCACACGCCCGATCCGCAGACGAGCTTTGTCCCGGTCAGATCCAAGTGATCGCGGATGACGTCGATCAGAAGTGCATCCTGGTCATCGGGAAGCGGCTCGGATCGCCCGTTGATCGTCATCACCTTCATTTCCGATCTCCTGTTTCACGCGATGACCTGCCCGCCGGCGCTTGCGCCAGCGCGCCGGCGATCAGCATTCGCAGCATCATGGCGAGCTGCTTCAGGAAGGCATCGACCGGCTGCATCGACGGATAGGCGGATTTGGTGCCGTGGATCGCCATCTCGACGCAGCGGGCGAGATCTTCTGTTGTCACGCCTCGCGCGAGCTTCAGCTTTCGCCCGCGGCAGACCCGCGCGATCGTAGCGGCGACCTCCTCGCCGAAGCGGGCAGAGTAGGTCTGGTAGAGGTCGCGCGACTGCGCAAGGTGCTCCGAGAGCAGCTCCTCCAGATGGGGCGAGCCCTGCAGTTCGGCGAACAGAACGCGCAGCCGCGCCGTGACCTCGGCGATGACAATGTCCGCAAGCTCACGGCCAGCCGCTTCCGCGGCTCGCGCCGCCTCGATCTCGGCCGCGAGGGCGCGCTCGTAGAACCGCGCGATGGCGCCGCGAAACAGGGCCTCCTTGGACGGGAAGTGATGATAGAGCGCCTGCCGCGTCAGGCCGGCCTCCTCAGCAGCCTGCTCGATCGTGGAGCGCCGAAACCCCTGGCGGCGGAATACCCGCATGGCGGCGTCGAGAATGCGGTCCTCGGGGTTCTCTCTGGCTTGCATTTGTCAAATTTGACATATGAGACATAAACGTCAAATCACGGGTTGATGAAGTCGCCGCCGATCCGCTGCTGCGGCGCATCGCGGCGATTTCTGGCGCGCCGATTTTCGGCGCGCCGTCATCGCGCGGTGATGGGACCGCGTCGCCGCAATACATCGCCTGATTCCGCGGGAGCGACCGTTCAAGCCTAACCTGAGGTAGGCAGAGAACCCGAAGTGACACAATGGGTGTAACGGTTGAGCTGATGTTGCGTAAGGCGGCCGAACATTGCGCAAGCGGCCGGCCCGACTGCGGCGGTGCGCTATGCGCCGATATCTTGAACCTGCAACCCGACTACATTCCCGCCTTGCATCTGGCTGCCGTCATCGCTTTCTCCAGTGGTCGCATGGTTGACGGGACGGCGCTGCTGGAAAAGGTCTTCGTCCTTGATCAGAACTACGTTCCAGCGCTCGTTACGCTCGGTGATGCATTGGCGGTGAAGGGCGAGTGCGACGGCGCCGCGTCGACCTTTCAACGCGCGGTGAATCTGCGGCCGCTCGACATCGGCCTGCGTGCCAAGCTCGGCGCGGCATTGGTGGATGCGGCACGGTTCAACGATGCGGCTTCGATCTATCAATCCGCGCTGCAACTTGATCCCGATGACGTCCCGATCCGCTTCAAGCTTGCGATTTGTTTTGACGCGGCTGGCCGCCTCGCCGAGGCGGAGGAAAGCTATCGCGCAGTGCTTGCGCGTGATCCGGCGCACCAGGTCAGTTGGCTCAGACTCGGCAATTTACTCGCCGGCCGGCACCAATTCGATGACGCCATTGCGTCGTATCGTCGAGTTCTGGCCGGCGATCCTGGCAATCTCGATGCGAACGGTGGAATCGGCGAAGCGCTATATCGGTGCCGCAGGCTGGATGATGCGATCATCCATTACCGCAAAGTGGTGGAGTTGGCTCCGGGCGATGCTCATGCGCTACGAAGACTGGCGCTTATCCTGCACGAGGCGCGCCGCGTTCAAGACGCCGTCCATGCCTACTTGCGACTGATAGAGCTCAATTTCGCCGATGTCGAGATCTACAACAATCTCTGCGCCTGCCTGATCGCTCTCGGGCAGCTCGATGCAGCGAGCGCGGCCGCCAAATGCGCGCTCCAGCTCAATCCAGCCTTTGCCAAGGCACATACCAATCTCGGCGTAATCCTGGAGCATCAGAACCAGACCGAGGCGGCGATTGCCCACTATCGTGCGGCAATCGCCGCCGATCCGGACGATGCGAACGGTTATGGCAACCTCGCGGTAGCGTTGCACAATCTGGGTGACCTCGATGAGGCGCTTGCAGTCTCGCAGCGCGCCGTCGCGCTTGCGCCGGAGCATGCTCTGCTCCACGCCAATCTCGCAGGTATTCTCCACGCAAAGGGTGACCTCGACGCGGCACTTGCAGTTTCGCGCCAGGCCATTGCATTTGCGTCGGAACATCCTCTGCTTCACATCAATCTGGTCGGCATCCTTGAGACCAAGGGCGACCTCGACGAGGCGCTGGCGGTCTCGCAGCGTGCCGTTGCGCTCGCGCCAGAGCACCCGTTGGCGCACGTCAATCATTCGCTTCTCCTGCTGCTTTCCGGAGATCTCAAGAACGGCTTTGCCACCTATTGCCGTTGGCGCGGACTTGTCGAGAGTGAGCATAGGATCATCGGTCCGGAATGGCAGGGCGACTCGTTCGTTGGTCGCACGCTGCTGTTGTACTCGGAACAAGGTGTCGGCGATGCCCTGCAGTTCATCCGCTATCTCCCGATGGTTGCGGCGAAGGGCGGGACGATCGTGTTGCAGGTCCAGCCCGCCCTCGTCTCGCTGTTGCGTGGGCTCCAAGGCGTGTCTGTCATTCGTCGCGGCGCGGCGCTGCCGCGGTTCGATCTGCAGCTGCCGCTGATGCATCTGCCACATGTGTTCGGCACGACGCTGGATTCGATACCGGCCGAAATACCCTATCTGCATGCCGATCCGGAAAAGGTCGAGACTTGGCGTCGTGCGGTGGGCGACGTCGATGCGTTGAAGGTCGGAGTTGTTTGGGCCGGAAGCCCCACGCACAAAGGCGACCGGCATCGTTCCATGTCAGCAGACGCGATACTACCGGCCCTCATTATGCCGGGCGTGCAGCTCTACAGCCTGCAGAAGGAGCCGCGCGCGGCAGATCTGCCGGTGCTGGCTCGGCTTCAGTCCAACGTCATCGACCTTGCGCCGGAGCTAGGCGACTTCGCCGATACGGCCGCCGCCATCTCCGCGCTCGATCTCGTCATCGCGGTCGATACCTCGGTCGCGCATCTGGCAGGCGCTATGGGCCGCCCGACCTGGACCATGTTGCCCTATGCGCCCGATTGGCGCTGGCTGCGCGATCGCGAGGACACGCCCTGGTATCCCGGCATGCGGCTGTTTCGTCAGCAGGCGCCGCAGGCGTGGTCTGGCGTCATTGCCCGAGTATCCGCAGAACTCGCGGAGGTCGCTACTGGCAGGCGTAGTCTGGCCTGACTGCTCGGCCCTACATCGATGCGGCTGGGAGGCTGGTGTGTTGCGGCAAAGTCAGATTGCAAGCGCGATGCGATGACCGAGGCGGACACACTTCTGAAATGCTGAAGCGGCATGAGTGCACTCATGCAAAGCGATGACTTTGCACTGGCGATCGGAATGCGCGTCCATCGGCAGGGGATTGACACGTCCGCCGTTTGATTGAACATGGCGGCGTTCAGGTGCGCCGGTCGGAGGATCGGCGCATGGGAATGCGGTGAGGCGAGATCGAAGGGGTCTGCCAAGTCCGCAACTGCGCCCGCAACTGTAAGCGGTGAGTTCCTTCCACGATGCCACTGGACGCGCGTGTCCGGGAAGGCGGACCAGGAGCGTCGACCCGCGAGTCAGGAGACCGACCTGAACAGTCATCCAGCCGGTGTGCGGTGCGCGCCCCGGGGCGGCTTCCGCTGCGATGGCGCTCTCGACAGGTTTTCGCGGACGGAAGGATCGCCTGCATGCTCGCTCATCTGAGGAACGCGATTGACGACCACTCAGCCGATTCGCGCCCGCGGATCATCGCGCTCTATGTGTTTCTGATCCTGCTCAATGCCGGGGCCTGGACCTGGGCCGTGGTGGCGCTGTCGGACCGGCCGGCGCTGCTCGGCACGGCACTGCTCGCCTATGTGCTCGGCCTGCGGCACGCGGTCGATGCCGACCACATCGCGACCATCGACAACGTGGTGCGCAAGCTGATGCAGGACGGCAAGCGTCCGCTCGCAGTCGGGCTGTTCTTTGCGTTCGGGCATTCGTTTTCGATTGTGATCGCGGTTGCGGCGATCGCTGCCGCGGCCTTCGCGTTGCAGGGCCGGTTCCAGGAGTATCGGGCCATCGGCAGCATCATCGGCACCGGCACCTCGGCGTTCTTCCTGCTCGCCATTGCGGTCATCAATCTCATCATCCTGCGCAGCGTCTGGCGCAATTTCAAACGCGCGCGGCGGGGCGACGATGTCGAACAGCGGGAGCTCGACATGCTGCTGTCAGGACGCGGCCTGCTACCCCGCATGCTGCGGCCGCTGTTCCGGATGGTCACCGCGAGCTGGCAGATGTTTGCGATCGGGCTGTTGTTCGGCCTCGGATTCGATACCGCGACCGAGATCAGCCTGTTCAGCGTGGCGGCGGGCCAAGCCTCCGGCGGGATGAGCTTCGGTACGGTGATGATCTTCCCGGCGCTGTTCACGGCCGGCATGACCTTGATCGACACCACCGACAGCGTGCTGATGGTCGGCGCCTATGGCTGGGCGTTCCTCAATCCGATCCGCAAGCTCTGGTACAATCTGACGATCACGGCGATCTCGGTCGTGGTCGCGGTGCTGATCGGCGGCATCGAGGCGCTCGGCCTGATCGTGAATAAGCTCGCGCTCGAAGGCCCGTTCTGGGACCGGATTTCCGGCCTCAACGAGAGCCTCGCCAATTTCGGTTATCTTGTTGTCGGCGTGTTCCTGGCGAGCTGGGTGATCTCGTTCGCGATCTATCGGTGGCAGGGTTTGGAACGGCCGGTGACGACGGCCTGACCTCTCCACGCGTCGTTCGGCGTCTTACCGGAACGGCCGCAAATTCATGTGCCGGTTGGCGTCCTTGTAGAGCAGATAGCGGAAGCGGCCGGGGCCGCCGGCGTAGCAGGCCTGCGGGCAGAACGCCCGCAGCCACATGAAGTCGCCGGCCTCGACCTCGACCCAGTCGCGGTTGAGCCTGTAGACCGCCTTGCCCTCGAGCACGTAGAGCCCGTGCTCCATTACATGGGTCTCGAGGAACGGGATCACCGCCCCCGGCTCGAAGGTGACGATATTGACATGCATGTCGTGGCGGACGTCGAGCGGATCGACAAAACGCGTGGTGGCCCAACGCCCGTCGGTGTCGGGCATGGCCACCGGTTTGACATCGGTCTCGTTGGTGACGAACGCGTCCGGCACCGCAATGCCCGGCACGGCCTGATAGGCCTTGCGGATCCAGTGGAAGGTCGCCGGCGCCGCGCCGTCATTGCACAGCGTCCAGCCGCTGGCCGGTGGAAGGAAGGCGTAGCCGCCAGCGCCCATGCGATGCGACGTGCCACCGAGCGTCAGCGTGATCTCGCCGCCGACCACGAACAGCACGCCCTCGGCGCCGTCATCCGGCTCCGGTTTGTCGCTGCCGCCGCCCGGCGCGACCTCCATGATATATTGCGAGAAGGTCTCGGCGAAGCCGGAGAGCGGCCGTGCGATCACCCAGACGCGCGTCTTGTCCCAGAACGGCAGTGCCGAGGTGACGATGTCGCGCATCACGCCCTTGGGGATCACGGCATAGGCCTCGGTGAATACGGCCCGGCCGGTCAGCAGGTCGGTCTGCGGCGGGTGGCCGCCGCGCGGAACGAAGTAGTCGGGCTTATCCATGCTTGATCTCCAGGGCGCGCGCCGTTGCGTCACGCCATCATCAACGACATCGGTTGATCCAGCCAGATTTCTTCGAGATTGTCCTGACCGATGCGGTCGACGACCAGGAAGCGCTCGCCGTCGCCGAGCACGAGCAGCGGATGATGCCAGACGTCGCGGGCGTAGTTGACGCCCTGGCGGCCGCTGGCCGTGAAGGCGCGATAGCTCGAAAGATCATGCGGGTTCGTGCAGACCACGACCAGCCAGGGCTTGTCCTGCAGCGGCATGAACAACTGGCTGCCGAGCGGATGACGCTCCATCAGCAAAATCTCGATTGGCTGCGGGCGCGGTCTCGCCTCGAACAGGCTGATGTTGACCGCAGCGCCGCCTGAGGTGATGTCGATATTGGCGAGTGCATTCCAGCGGCTGGCAAAGCCCTGGTTGATCTCGATTCCCGCGGTGCCGTCGGTCTCGACGACATCGCCGAAGGGAGCGAAGGCCAGCTTGGTCAAAGGCTCCGGCGTGAGCGCGCGCATCGGACTATCTTAGATCGCCTCGCCGCGGGCCTGCGCTGCCGCATTGCGAATCGCGGAGATATTGCCCCGGTAGGACTCCATGGTGCCGCCCTTGAACACGGCCGAGCCCGCGACGAAAGCATTGGCGCCGGCCGCGGCCAGGGGACCCGCAACGTCCGGGCCGACGCCGCCATCGACCTCGATGTCGATCGGCCGGCCCGCGAGAATCGCGCGCAGGTCCTGGATCTTGCCGAGAGCAGCAGGAATGAACGCCTGGCCGCCGAAGCCCGGGTTGACCGACATGATCAGCACGAGATCGATCATATCGAGCACGTATTCGATCACGTTCAGCGGCGTCGACGGATTGAGCGAGACGCCGGCCTTCTTGCCGAGCGCGCGGATCGCCTGGAGCGAGCGATGCAGATGCGGGCCGGCCTCGGCATGGACGGTGATGTGATCGCAGCCGGCTTTCGCGAAGGCTTCGAGATAGGGATCGCAGGGCGAGATCATCAGATGCGCGTCGAAGATCTTCTTGGTGTGCGGACGCAGCGCCTTGATCACGTCAGGGCCGTAGGAAATGTTGGGCACGAAATGCCCGTCCATCACGTCGAGATGGATCCAGTCGGCGCCGGCCGCATCGACCGCGCGCACTTCATCGCCGAGCTTGGAGAAGTCGGAGGCGAGGATCGAGGGCGCAATCACGAGAGGACGCGGCGTGAATGACGAGGTCATGGGCGCAGTTTCCGGATCGGGTGGGGAGGTCAGGCCGTAACATGCAGGCTCCGATCCGGCAACGAAGCGAGGGAAAAATCTGCCGCAGGCGGCACGAAATGCCGGGACGGCCGGTCGGCGCTTTCAGAAAAAGCAATGATATTTCAAGCGCTTTCACATTGGCACGCAGCTTGCGATGGGCTTTTCGGCAAATATCTCGCCGCCGGCCCTCGGCGGCATCGGGCGGAGTTCTGTCATGTGGTTTGCGCTTGGTGCAGCATCCTCGATCCTCGACGGGCTGCAATCCCTTGGCTCCTCGAAATCGACGTCGGGCCAGTCGGGTGCCGGGTCGGCGTCCAACCTGTTCGATTTCCTCGGCGGTTCCAATTCGAAAGCCGGAGCCTCCATGTCCACGCCGGCGTCCTCTGGCACGAATGCGGGCGCGCAGATCGCGCCGCAGACCATGAGCGCGCTGATTTCAGCGCAGAGCGATGCGAGCTCGGTGGGCACCGCGTCGGCGAGCCAGAATACGAGCTACACCGACCCGCTGCAGGACCTGTTCGCGCAGATCGACGGCAATGGCGACGGCCAGATCAGCAAATCCGAGTTCGAGAGCGCGCTCGGCGCCGGCGGCACCAATCTCGCCCAGGCCGACGATGTCTTCAGCAAGCTCGACAAGAACGGTGACGGCAGCGTCGGCCTCGATGAGATGAAATCGGCGCTGCAGGGCGCAGGTCACCATCACGGCCATCATCATCAGGTCGCCGACGCATCGAACTCCGGCAACTCGGGCACGAGCACGAGCCCGGATGGTTCGACGAGCAGCGATCCCCTGCTGCAGGCGATGTCCGGCGCATCGAACTCGGCGACGTCGTCCTACAATCTGATCGAGAAGCTGTTCCAGCACGAGGCGAACGCGCTGTCGAACCCTGCCGGAGCGACCACCTCGATCACCGCATAGAGAACGCGCTACTTGCCGAACCGGTCCTGCCACGCCGGGAGCGCGCCGGCAAAGGGCAGGGCGGTGGCGTGATAGACGCCGCGGCCAATTGCCCGGGCCAGGACGTTGGCGGCGACCATGCCGAGCTCGCTCAAGCCGACCAGCGGCTCGATCGGCTTGACGCCGGTCGCAGCCGCAAACACCACGTCGCCATCGAGCGGCAGATGCACCGGATAGATCGCGCGCGCCATCCCGGTCTGGGCAACGATCGCCAGCCGCTTCGCCTGCGCCTTGGTCAGGACGGCGTCCGTGATGACGACGGCAAGCGAGGTGTTCTCGATAGGCGTCGCGGCTGATCCGCCCTTGATCCGCATCGCCAGCATGTCCGGCGTGAATGCCGCCGGCAGGCCGCGACCGCCGAACTCGCCCCCAACTTCGAACGGCGCCGCCCAGAACCAGGGACCATCACCGACCGTGACGCTGCCGACCGCATTGACCACGACGAGCGCGGCGACCTTGATGCCATCCGCAGTCATGGCTGACGCCGCGCCGAGTCCGCCCTTGAGCGTCGCCGTGGTGGCGCCCATGCCTGCGCCCACGCTGCCGAGGGCGAACTCCGTGCTGGCGACCGCCGCCGCCTGATAGCCGAGATCGCGATAGGGCGGGAAGCGGCCCCAGGCCTTGTCGCCGCCATTCAGGAGATCGAACGCCACAGCGCCCGGCACGATCGGCACGCGCGCCTCGCCGACCGCGAAGCCGCGGCCCTGCTCGGCGAGCCAGGCCTGGACGCCGCCGCCGGCATCGAGGCCGAGCGCCGAGCCGCCGGACAGCGTGATCGCGTCAATGCGCTCCACCGTGTTGACGGGATCGAGCAGGGCGTCATCGCGCACGCCCGGACCGCCACCGCGGATGTCGAGCGCGGCTATGGCCGGGTGGTCGAACAGGACGGCTGTGACACCCGAAGCGAGCCTGGCGTCATCGGCATGGCCGACGCGGACGCCCTCGATGTCGGTCAGCAGGTTCTTCACGGGATCGATCCGTCGGACTGAGCTGCACGTTCTCCTGATCGATATATCAGCGCCGCCGGCTACTCAACGGCCGAGCGCGATCCGGATCATCCGGGCGAGCTCGTGCTTGCGATAGGGCTTGGCGAGCAGCAGCACGCCGGCATCGAGCCGGCCCTGATGCACCACCGCGTCCTCGGTGTAGCCGGAGGTGAACAGTGTCTTCAGCGACGGCCGCCGCTGCCGCGCGGCCTCGGCGAGCTGCGCCCCGTTCATCGCGCCCGGCATGATGACATCGGTGAACAAGAGATCGATATCGGGATTGCCATCGATGATCTCCAGTGCCTCGGCGGCGTTGGCGGCCGACAAAGTCGCATAACCAAGGCTCCTGACCTGGGCCACGACATGTCTGCGCACCAGGGCGTCGTCCTCGACGATCAGGATCGTCTCCTCGCCGCCCTTCAAATCATGCGCCGCTGTTGCCGCAGTCTCCGGCCGCTTCTCCTCCCGTGAGCGCGGCAAATAGAGTTTGACGCAGGTGCCCTGGCCGACCTCGCTGTAGATCACGACGTGGCCGCCCGACTGCTTGACGAAGCCGAACACCATGGAGAGGCCGAGCCCGGTGCCCTTGCCGACGCCCTTGGTCGAGAAAAAGGGATCGAAGACCTTCTGCAGATAAGCGGGCGGAATGCCGGCGCCGGTGTCGCTGACCGCGATCATCACATAGTCGCCGGCGAGGACCTCGGTGTTGGCATGCGCGTAGTCCTCGTCGAGCGACACGTTACGGGTTTCGATCGTAAGCTTGCCGCCCTCGGGCATGGCATCGCGCGCATTCAGCGCCAAGTTGAGGATCGCGGTGGTGAGCTGGTTTGGATCGACCAGCGCGGCCCAGGCATCGTCGCTGAGCCTGGCCGACACCTCGATGTGCTCGCCGAGCGTTGGACGCAGCAGCTTGGCCGCCTCCGCGACCAACGCATTGACGTCGAGATCGACCGGCTGCAGCGGTTGCTTGCGGGCAAAGGCCAGCAATTGCTGCGTCAATTGCGCACCCCGCGTGACAGATTCGTCGATGAGCCTGGCGATGCCCGCGAGTTCGGGCTTGTCGGCGACCGCGTCGGCCAGGATGCCGATCGAGCCGGTGATCACGGTGAGAATGTTGTTGAAGTCATGGGCGATGCCGCCGGTGAGCTGTCCGATCGCCTCCATCTTCTGCGCCTGGCGGGCCTGGGCCTCATTGGCGCGCTTCTCCGTCTGGTCGCGACCGATGAGGAAATAACGTTGCACAGGCTCCGACCAGCTCGCCATCCAGTTCAGGACGACGGCATGGCCGTCCTTGTGCAGCAACTGCACCTCGTGGCTGCGCATCTGCCGGCCCTGCCGCGCAGCGCGCATCTCGCTGCGGGCGCGATCGAGATCGGCAGGATGGGTGAACTCGGCGGCGTTACGTCCGATCATCTCATCAGAACGATAACCAAGGATCGCAAGCGAGCTCGGGCTGACCTGGACGAGCTGGCCAGTGGGATCCGTGACCAGGATCAGATCCTGCGAGGTCTCGAACACACGCTGCCGTTCCTCGATCTCGCGGCTGAGCGCGCGCTGCGTCCGTCTGCTCTCGGTGACGTCGCGCACCACCTTGGAAGCTCCGACCACGGCGCCATCAGCGGCATGGATCGGCGAGATGGTCGATGAGACCTCGAGCAGCCGCCCGTCCCGGCGCTTTCGCACCGTCTCGCGCTGCTCGATCATTTGGTTGCGGCGAAGCTTGGAAAGATTGTCCTCCACCTCGGCAAGGCGCTCGGGCGGGACGATCAGCGAGATGTGCTGCCCGACCGCATCGGCTGCCAGATAGCCGAACAGCTGCTCAGCAGCCTGATTCCATGAGGTGATGGTGCCGTCGAGCGTCATCGTGAGGATGGCATCGCTCGAGGACTCCACCACCGCGCTGAACAGGCGCTCGCGCTCGCCGTGCCGCTCGCGGAGCTGGTGGAGCAGGCGCGACAGCTTGACCTGCATCCCGACATTGTCGACCAGAAGAATGGCCAGCACGATGCTCGCTGCGCAAAGCGCAAAGACCCGACCGGCGTAATAGCCGACGTCGAACGGGGCAATATTGAAGATCGTGGTCAGTCCGATGTCGAACAACCAAGTGATCAATCCGACCATCAGCCAGACATCGAGCACGCTGCGCGGCCGCCGCATCCACAGCACGAGCAGCGTCGCCACTGTGAGGATCGCAATCAGCGCCATCGCGGGCGTGAGGAAGGAGCTATTCGATCTGTCACCGAGGATCAGCGCCGGAAGCAGATCGTGCCTGACGACGACGATCCATGTCAGGAGGGCAACCGTGATTAGCACGGCCGCACCGCTGACGAGAATCGCGCGTGCCGTCGATCCGCCGACTCGGTTGCCGTCGTGGTCCTTGGAAAGCCCGTAGGCCAGCGTGAACGAAGGAAAGCCCGCATGCCAGATCATGTAGAGCCAGGCGACGCTTTGCGGTCCGGCACCGAACGGATCGGCCTGGGTGAATAGGCCGAGAAACGCCAGCGTATGAAGCAGCACGACTGCGGCGGTGAACAGGTAGCCACAGGCGAGCAGCAGTAGCGCGCGCGACTTCAGAAGCGCAAATTGCGAGAACAGCAGGACCGCGGTGATGAAGCCGTTGATCGCAAGCGCGGACTGATAGCCCGAGATCAACGCCGGCACGCGAGCGAGCTTGACACCGGCGAAAGGCAGCGTGATCGCGAAGGCGGCCGATGCTGCCCCGACCGCCGCAAGCACGGCGATCCAGTCGCGGCGCGTCGGCTGCGCGGTCGAAAGAAAGATGCTGCGGTCGTCGTTCGCCTGCATGTCCAGTTCCCGCGCGCCGGCCGCGACGTCCGCGGGAACCCGGCAGGCCGGTTGCAAATAACAAATAGGAAGCACCTCAGATCAATCAGAGGTTACATGGTACCAATTCGCCGCAGATGGCCTGCAGCAGTGGGATGAATGCAGTAACCGCCCTTTTACTGCCTCATCGGAATAATAACTCGTAGTTGTACCGAATCCCTTTTTCCGTTGCAGGCTGTCCATAGAAAAAGTGAGGCTTCTCATGCCGCGCATTCTCGTGGTTGACGATCAGAAGGACGTCCGCGCCATGATCTGCATGGTGCTGCGGGTGAATCACTTCGATGTCGTCGAGGCGGCCAGCGCCGAAGCGGGCCTCAAGGCATTCGGCGAGGCGCATTTCGACGCGGCCATCATCGACATTTTCCTGGAGGACGCGAGCGGCCTCGAGCTCATCGCGCGTTTGCGTGAGCGAGTTCCCGACGTTCCGGTGATAGCGGTGTCCGGCATGGCGGCCTTCGACGGTACGGCGAGGTCGGATGATCTGACGCGTGTGGTCTACTTGCAGAAGCCGTTCCGCCCCGCTGAGCTGATGGGTGCAATCGCCTCCGCGCGTGCTGCTGTGCAGGCGCCTGAAGTCGAGCGCGCCGGGGTTTAGCTCCGGCGGCCTCGCGCTGCGACGGCAACACGGCAACAAAAACGCCCCGGCATGCCGGGGCGTTTGGGGATCGAGAGGCGGGGAGGCCGATCGTCTGTCTCCGCCGCCGGGATGATTTGTCCGATATCCGTGCCGGATATCAGGAGCACTTGGATCAAGAGCCTTTGGGATTGAGCTCGGCGTAGTTGCCGTTGGCGTCCCACTTGTAGACCACGTAGTCGAGCTGCTTGATGTCGCCCTTGGCGTCATATTCGAGCTTGCCGATCACGGTGTCCCAGGAACCGGCCTTGATGGCGTCCATCACCTTTTTCGGATCGGTGGTGCCGGCCTTCTTCGCCGCCTGCGACCAGACCTGGATCGCGGCGTAGGTGTAAAGGGTATAGCCCTCCGGATCGATGTTCTTGGCCTTGAACTTTTCGACGATCGATGCGGCGGTCGGCTTCTTGCGCGGGTCGGGGCCGAAGGTGAAGAGCGTGCCTTCGCCGGCAGGACCGGTGATGGAGGCATATTCCTTGTCCGCCATCGCATCGCCCGCCATCAGGATCGTCTTCAGGCCCTGATCACGCATCTGGCGCAGGATCAGGCCGGCTTCCTGATGATAGCCGCCGACATAGACGAGATCGATGTTCTCGCGTTTCAACCGCGATACGATCGCGTTGAAGTCCTTGTCGCCCTTGTTGTAGCTCTCGTAGAGCTTCTCGGTCACGCCAGCCTTGTTGAGTGCCTTCTTGGTCTCGTCGGCAAGACCCTTGCCGTAAGTGGTCTTGTCGTTGAGGATCGCGATGTTCTTGCCTTTGAAGTTCTTCGCGATGTAGGCGGCCGCGACCGCACCCTGCTGATCGTCACGACCGCAGACGCGGGCGACGTTCCACAGCTTGCGCTCGGTGAACAGCGGGTTGGTCGACGCCGGCGTGATCTGCAGCACGTTGCCGTCGGCATAGGCTTCCGACGCCGGGATCGACGACGAGGAGCAATAGTGACCAGCGACGAACGGAATGCCGGCGCCCGCGATCTTCTCGGCGACCGAGCGCGCTTGCTTCGGATCGCAAGCGTCGTCTTCGCTGTCGAGCGCGAGCTTCTTACCGAGCACGCCGCCGGAGGCGTTGAGCTGCTCGACGGCCATTTCGGCGCCGTTCTTCATCTGCCGTCCAAAAGCGGATTCGGTGCCGGTCATGGGACCAGCCACCGCGATGGTGATGTCGTCCGCCAGTGCCGCAGTCGAGAGCGCCACGGTTGCGCCCAGAGCCAAGCCGATGAGTTTGAGTGGTTTCATGAGAAATCCCCGATGGTGATCGACACGGACGATCCGGCGGACCGGATCGTCAGAGCGAGCGCATTGTGGCTGATTTTACCGCGAAGTCACCGGCAATTTTCGGGCAAATGACGGGCGTAACCCGGTATTCGCTCGCATCGGGTGCGGCGCATGTCAGCCGTGGCGGCCACCTTCGAGATAGGCGGCGCGAATTTCCGGGCGCTGCAGCAGTTCCGCGCCGGAGCCGGCAAGCGTGATCAGCCCGTTGACCAGCACATAGCCGCGATGGGCGAGCTTCAGCGCATGGTTGGCGTTCTGCTCGACGATCAGCACGGTCAGACCGTCCTGCTTGTTCAGGGTGCGGATCGCGTCAAAAATCTGGCGGGCGATCAGCGGCGCCAGCCCGAGCGACGGCTCATCCAAAAGTAGCAGGCGTGGGCGGCTCATCAGCGCGCGCCCGATCGCCAGCATCTGCTGCTCGCCGCCCGAGAGGGTGCCGCCGCGCTGCTCCATGCGCTCCTTGAGCCGCGGAAACAGCGCAAACACCCGCTCCAGGCTGCCGGCGCGCTCGGCCTCGCTGGTATCGGTGGCGTCCGCGCCCATCTGCAGATTTTCGGCGACGCTCATCCGCGGGAAGATCCGCCGGCCTTCCGGTGATTGCGCGATCTTAAGCCGCGCGATCTGATGGGTCGGCACCCGCGTGATGTCGGCGCCGTCATACAGGATCTGGCCGGCGCTGGCGCGCGGCCGGCCGAAGATCGTCATCATCAGCGTCGATTTGCCGGCGCCGTTGGCGCCGATCAGGGCGACGATCTCGCCGGATTTGATCTCGAGATCGACGCCCTTGAGCGCTTCGATCTTGCCATAGGCAGCGCGCAGGTTGCGGATCGCGAGCAGAGGGAAGGTGGGACCCTTGTTGTTCGGCGCGATCACGTCCCGCTCTCCATTACCGCGAGCGCTTCCTCCTCATCGGCGCCCAGATAGGCCGCGATGACCTTGGGATCGTCGCGCACCGCATTGGGCGTGCCCTCGGCGATCTTGACGCCATAATCCATCACAATGACGCGGTCGGAAATCTCCATCACCACGCTCATGTCGTGCTCGATCAGGAGGATCGAGGTGCCGTGCTCGGCGCGGATCGAAAGCAAGAGCTCGCTCAAGCTCGCGCTCTCGCGCGCATTGAGGCCGGCCGCCGGCTCGTCGAGGCAAAGCAGAGCGGGCTCTGTGCACATCGCGCGCGCGATCTCGAGCCTGCGCTGGTCGCCATAGGCGAAGTTGCCCGCGGCCTCGTCGGCACGGTCGAGCAGGCCGACCCGCTTCAGCCAGAAGGTCGCCGCCGCGATCGCTCGCTTCTCCGCGCTCTTGTAGGATGGCGCGCCAAGCAGCCCTAAGAACGTGAAGCCGGAGGCGCGCATCAGCGCATTGTGCTGCGCGACCATCAGGTTCTCGAGCGCCGTCATGCCGGGAAACAGGCGGATGTTCTGGAAGGTGCGCGCGACCTTGGCCTGCTTGGAGATCTTGAAGTCGTTCAGCGTCTGCAACTGATACTGGCTGTCATCGACATGGGTCAGACGGATCGCGCCCGAGGTCGGTTTGTAGAAGCCGGTGATGCAGTTGAAGACCGTGGTCTTGCCGGCGCCGTTGGGGCCGATCAGCGCGGTGATCTGCTGCCGCTGCGCCTCGAACGACAGGTCGTTGACGGCCACGATGCCGCCGAAGCGCATGATCAGATGCTCGACGGCGAGAATGGGGGACGCACTCATCCGTGGCCTTCCTTGACGAGGTCTGAGGAGATCGCCTCGGCTTTCTTGAGGAAGACCGTGGGGGCGCGGTGGCCGATGATGCCGCGCGGACGCCAGATCATCAGCAGCACCATGGCAAGTCCGAACACCAGCATGCGGTAGGTCTCGAGGCTGCGGAACAGTTCGAAGCCGCCGATCATCGCCAATGCCGCAAGGGCGACGCCGAGTTGTGAGCCCATGCCGCCGAGCACGACGATCGCAAGCACCAGCGCCGATTCCTGGAAGGTGAAGGATTCCGGACTGATGAAGCCCTGTCGTGTCGCGAAGAAGGCACCGGCGAAGCCGCCGAACATGGCGCCGGTCGCGAATGCCGTGAGCTTGGTGGTGGTGATGTTGATGCCGAGCGCGCGGCAGGCGATCTCGTCTTCGCGCAGGGCTTCCCAGGCGCGTCCGATCGGCAGCCGCCGCAGGCGAATGGTCACCCAGTTGGTGAGCAGCGCAAGCGCCAGGATCAAATAGAACAGGAAGACGATGCGGTGGGTCGCGGAAAACGGGATGCCGAGTTTGGCGGCGAGCCCGTCGGGACCAGGCGTCAGCGGAATGCCGAACAGGCTCGGACGGGGAATCCCGGAGAGGCCGTTCGGGCCGCCGGTCAGGCTCTGCCAGTTGAGGATGACGAGGCGGATGATCTCGCCGAAGGCCAGCGTCACGATGGCGAGATAGTCGCCGCGCAGCCGCAGCACGGGGAAGCCGAGCAGCACGCCCCAGAAGGCGGCGAGGATGCCGGCCAGCGGCAGGCAGACCCAGAACGACAGGCCGAAGGTGGTCGAGAGCAGGCCGTAGGAATATGCGCCGACCGCGTAGAAGGCGACATAGCCGAGGTCGAGCAGCCCGGCGAGGCCGACCACGACGTTGAGGCCCCAGCCCAGCATCACATAGGTCAGCACCAGGATCGCGAGATCGAGAATGTAGCGCTGATTGTAGAAGATCACCGGCACCAGCAGCGTGAAGACCAGCAGCGCTGGGGCGAGGAAGGGGCCGGCAACCGCGACGCCCTGCTGTATCGGCTTTGGAATGAGACGGGCGGTGCCGCCGCGGGGGCCGAGCCAGCGCCGGAACAGCTCGACCGCGATCGAGCCGACGAACACCGCGCCGACCAGCATCGCGAGCTCGTTGAAGCGGGTCCAGAATACCAGTTGTCCAGTCGGGCCCGCTTCGGTGCGGATCCCGACCATCAGCGAGAACAGGCCGAGCGCAACCAAGGCGCTGAGGAAAGCCTTCTTGAGGATGAACGCCACACCTGTCGGCTGGCTTTCGTTTGTGGATCCGGGAAAAGACGCGCTCACGCGAGACCGCCGTCAGACTTTTTCGACTTCGGGCCGGCCAAGCAGGCCGGTCGGAAGGAAGATGAGCACCACGATCAGGATCGAGAACGCCGCGACGTCCTTGTACTCGACCGAGAAATAGGCCGACCACAACGTCTCGATCAGGCCGATCGCAAGGCCGCCCAGCATCGCGCCGGGAAGCGAGCCGATGCCGCCGAGCACGGCAGCCGTGAATGCCTTGATGCCGGCGACGAAGCCCATGAAGAAATCGACCAGTCCGTAGTAAAGCAGATACATCATGCCCGCGACAGCGGCGAGCGCGGCTCCAATGACAAATGTCATCGAAATTGTGCGGTCGACGTCAACACCGAGCAGCGAGGCCATGGTCTGGTCCTGCTCGCAGGCGCGCATGTCGCGTCCAAGCCGGGTCCGCGACACCAGCCAGGTGAACAGCGCCAGCAGCACGACCGTAGTGATGACGACAACGATCTGGATGTTGGAGAGTTGCACCACGAAGCCCTCGCTGCTTTCATGCAGCGTGTACCCGCCGGTGATGATCGGCGGCACCGGCTTGACGCGCGCGCCCTGCGCCACCTGCGAATAGTTCGTGAGCACGAAGGACATGCCGATGGCCGAGAGCATCGGCGCGAGCCGGAAGGAGTGGCGTAGAGGACGGTAGGCGATGCGCTCCACCGTCCAGCCATAGAGCGCGGTGATCGCCATCGAGACCAGCAGCACCAGCAGCAGGATGACCGGCACGGCGGTCAATCCCATCGAGACCAGGATCAGGAACGAGATCAGCGCGATGAAGCCGCCGATCATGAAGATGTCGCCATGTGCGAAGTTGATCATGCCGACGATGCCATAGACCATGGTATAACCGATGGCGATCAGGCCGTAGATCGAACCGAGAACGAGGCCGTTGATAAGCTGCTGCGCAAAATAATCCATGAACTGCCGATCGTTTGTCCGCACGCGACAAGCCCAGCGGCAGAAGCCAGCCTCCGGACCACGCGTCGAAGCAATTACTAACAGCAAGGAACCGCGGGCGGCAACAGCGTGCGGTGCCGCAAAAGCGTGCTTGTCCCGCCTTCTTTGGTAGCGGTGTTCCGTTTGCCACGTTGGCGACACATGGCGGCCACCGAATGATCCCTGGAACCGGCGGCGACCATGCAACGCCCTCGCTGCTCGTGGGTTGGCGCAGGCGCGATGCTCAAAAGGAGATCGGGAAATGAGCAGTCAGAACCAGAACCCGGGCCAGCAGAACCAGAGCCCCAGTCAGAAACCAGGTCAGCAACAGCAGGGTGGCGGGCAGCAGCCCGGCCAGCAGCAGCAACAGGATCCGCGGCGGTAGGATCACTTAAAACAATTACTGGTTGAAGCCGCCGATTCGGGTTGAGCGAGACTCTAATAAGCGTGAGATGCGAACCAGGGAAAGAAGGGGTCCCGCGGCAGGTGGGACCCCCTCGCCGTGTCCGGAGCGCATGATGAAGGAAGACAACGACGAGGGAGGACAATCGCACCTCCGCAGGCCCATTAACGTAAACAAAAGGTTTAAATTGCCCGCCGCATTTCCAGCGCGTTACCTCGCTCAATACCGTTGATGGAGCCCAGAACAACGGGCGCGGGAGAGTGACATGTTCAAAAACTGGCGGCTCAGTTCCTTCAGTGGCGCGTTGCTCGCGGCCTATTTCATCCCGGCCTGGAGCATCGTCAGCTTCCACATCATGCTGTCTCCGGTTCACGGCCTGTTCGAACGTCCGAACATCTCGGTCGCGCTGTTCATCAGCGACACCTTGCAGATCTCCGGCATGGGCACGGTGCGCGTGGCATGGCTGCTGGCGCTGGCGCGACTGACGGTCGCTGCCTTCTTCGCGATCTTCCTGGTCCTGATCAGCCTGCCGCGGGTCCGCAAGGCCGGCGGCTGCGACGAGGCGCTGGGGATCGCCCTTCTGCTCGGCAGCGTGATCAGCTTTGCAGGCATGCTGATGGCCTCGCATGCTCATGAGCTCGAGGCGCTGCGGCTGCATGCGACCGAGCTGATGATGCTGCTCGGCACTGCGATCGTGCTGCTGGTCGAAGGGCCGGCGCAGAACGTGGCGCGTGTTTCAGATGTAACAAGCGAGCCGCGCGCCGGTGAACAGCAAGGCCTGCACGGGCAGGCCTTCCCCGCACGATAGCGTTGTCGCAGCGCTTTGCCGTCAGCGCTGGGTCAAGAAGCCCAGCACCGCGTCGTTGAAGGCGAGCGTCGCCTCGACATTGGAGATGTGTGCGGCATCGAGGATGGTCATGCTGGCGCCCGGGATCTTGCTGCGGATCGCTTCCGCCATCGCGATCGGCGTCGACTTGTCGTAGCGGCCGGCGATCACCAGGGTCGGGCTCTTTATCTTCGGCAGATCATCGCGCAGGTCGAGCCGCGACAGCGCCTCGCAGCTGGCGAGATAGCCCTCGACCGGCGTCGCGGTCAGCATCGCCTTCATCTTCGCGGCAATGTCGGGCTGCCGGTCGCGAAAATCCTGCGTCAGCCAGCCGCCGATCACGGTGTCCGCGACCGATGCCAGCCCGCCTTCCTTCACCGCCTTGATGCGGGCGTCCCAGATCGACGGGTCCGGATAATAGCAGGTGGTGTTGGACAGCACGATCTTGCCGAGCCGCTCCGGCGCGTGGGCGCCGAGCCACTGGCCGACCATGCCGCCCATCGACAGGCCGCACCAATGCACCTTCTCGATATTGAGGTCGTCGAGAATCGCCAGCACGTCGCGGCCGAAGCGCTCGACCGAATAGGGCCCTCGCGGCACGCCCGATTTGCCGTGACCGCGGCGGTCGTAGCGGATGACACGAAACACCTTGGTGAGGGCCTGCATCTGCGGCTCCCACATTTGCAGGGTGCAACCGAGCGAATTCGACAGCATCAAGGTGGGGCCGCTGTCACGGCCCTCGACCGTGACATTGAGCAGGCAACCATCGGCATCGATCATCGGCATGGTGTTGCGTCCCTCAAGCAGTCGCGCTGATTCTTGGGGCGACCTAAACACTCATCTTCGAATCTGCCAACTTCGAATCTGCCAACTGGCAAGCGGTGGCCGGGTGGGTCGATTTCCGCATGTCCATCAATTTCTGCATCGCCATCCGGCGCCTGCGCCCTTCCTTTTGCCGCGCCAGTGCATTAGTTGAGGTTCCTCAACCAAGTCCAAAACCAGCCAGCCTCTAAAAAACATTTTTGGGAGCTCTCACATGGCCATGACAATGACAGGCGAGGTTCAGCTTGCGGCGCCGCGCGAGGCTGTATGGGAGAAACTGAACGATCCGGCGGTGCTCAAGACCTGCATTCCCGGCTGCGAGGAATTGGAGAAGACCGAGGACGGCGGCTTCCGCGCTGTGGCCAAGATGAAGGTCGGCCCGGTGTCGGCGCGCTTCAAAGGCAAGGTGACTTTGAGCGATCTCGATCCGCCGAACGGTTACAAGATCTCGGGCGAGGGCGAGGGCGGTGTCGCCGGCTTCGCCAAGGGTGGCGCGACGGTCAAGCTCGCCGATAAGGACGGCGGTACGCTGCTCTCCTACGACGTCGAGGCCCAGATCGGCGGCAAGCTGGCCCAGCTTGGCCAGCGTCTGATCAACGGCACTGCAAAGAAGCTGGCCGACGAGTTTTTCGCAAACTTCGCCAAGGCGGTGCAAGGATAACTTCAAAGGATAGCTTCAGCCGCAGGGGTGGGCCGCTCCCGGCAAGGTTGCCCGCTGCGGGGATGGCCCATATGATGGTTTTCGACCGATTTTTGCTGAACTGTGCTGCGGTGCAATGCCGTGGCGCTGTCGATAGAGAGTCCTGAATGGCCAAAATTTCCCTGATCGTGAACGGCAGTCCCGTCACCGCGAATGTCGACCCGCGCACGCTGCTGGTGCAGTTCCTGCGCGAGAATCTGCGGCTGACCGGCACGCATGTCGGCTGCGACACGTCGCAATGCGGCGCCTGTGTCGTGCATCTCGACGGCAAGGCGGTGAAGTCCTGCACCACGCTTGCGGTGATGGCCGACGGCCACGAGGTCAAGACCATCGAAGGTCTGGCGCCGGACGGCGCGCCGCTGCATCCGATGCAGGAGGCCTTCCGCGAGCATCACGGCCTGCAATGCGGCTTCTGCACGCCCGGCATGATCATGACCGCAGTCGACTTGGTGCACCGCAAGGGCCACGATCTCAGCGAGGCGGTGATCCGCGAGGAGCTGGAAGGCAACCTCTGCCGCTGCACCGGCTACCAGAACATCGTGCAGTCGATCGCCGCCGGTGCCAAGGCCATGGCGAAGTCGGACCTCGCATAAGTCGGATCTGCATAAGTCAGCTATTTCCCGCGGTCGGGACTTTCCCAGGACATTTCCATGTACGAATTCAAATATCACCGCCCCGAGACGGTGCGGCAGGCGGCCAATCTCCTGGCCAAGAACGAGGACGCCAAGCTGATCGCCGGCGGCCATACGCTGGTCCCGGTCATGAAGCAGCGCTTGGCCAGCCCGCCGCATCTGGTCGATCTCTCTCATATCGAAGGGCTCAACGCGATTGAGCTCAAGGGCAGGGCGCTGGTGATCGGTGCCACGGCCCGGCATGCCGAGGTCGCAGGTTCCGCCACCGTCGGCGAGGCGATTCCGGCGCTGGCCCATCTCGCCGGCCTGATCGGCGACCCCGCGGTGCGCCATCGCGGCACCATCGGCGGCTCGCTCGCCAACAATGATCCGACCGCCGACTATCCGGCGGCGTGTCTTGCGCTCGGCGCCACCATCGTCACGAATAAGCGCAAGCTGAAAGCAGAGGAGTTCTTCCAGGGCCTGTTCACGACAGCGCTCGAGGGCGACGAGATCATCACCAAGGTGAGCTTTCCGCTGCCGAAGAAGGCGGCTTACGTGAAATTCCGCAACCAGGCCTCGCGCTATGCGTTGGTCGGCGTGTTCGTGGCACGGCGGCCATCGGATGTGCGGGTTGCGGTCACCGGTGCCGGCTCGAACGGCGTGTTCCGTGTCACGGCGTTCGAGGAGGCGCTGCAGAAGCGCTTCTCGCCGAAGGTGCTGGAGGGCATCGACGTGCCGGCCGAAGGTCTCAATAGCGACATCCATGGCAGCGCCGAGTATCGCGCCCACCTGATCGGCGTGCTGGCGCGGCGCGCGGTCGATGCCGCCAATGCCGAGGCCAAAGCATCGGATGCGAAGGCGTCGGCCGAATCCGAAGCGTCTCCTGAGCCGGAGGCTCCGGCTTCGTGACGGCGCTCCGCGGTCAAACGAGGCAGGCGCGCTCATGAGTGCAGCGGCATTGCCAAGCTCGGTCGATGGGATGCTCGAGCTGCTCAGCTCGCGCGGTTACCTGGCCGAGCGGGCGCTCGCGACGGTGACCTTCCTCGCGCTGCGCATGGGCCGGCCCTTGTTCCTGGAGGGCGAGGCCGGCGTCGGCAAGACCGAGATCGCGAAGGTGCTGTCGGCGGCACTCCGGCGCAAGCTGATCCGCCTGCAATGCTATGAAGGGCTCGACGTCGCCTCCGCCGTCTATGAGTGGAATAGCGCGTCGCAGATGATCGCGATCCGGCTGGCGGAAGCCGGCGGCGATGTCGATCGCGACCAGCTCACGTCGGACATCTTCGCCGACCGCTATCTGATCAAGCGGCCGCTGCTGCAGGCGCTGGAGCCGGACGTGGCGGGCGCGCCGGTGCTCTTGATCGACGAGCTCGACCGAGCCGATGAGGCATTCGAGGCATATCTGCTCGAAATCCTCTCCGACTTCCAGGTCACCATCCCCGAATTCGGCACGGTCAAGGCGCCGCATCCGCCGATCGTGATCATCACCTCGAACCGGACCCGCGAGATCCACGACGCGCTGAAACGGCGCTGCCTGTATCACTGGGTCGATTATCCCTCGACCGAGCGCGAGCTTGCGATCGTGCGGACGCGGCTGCCGGGCATCCCGCAGCGGCTATCTCAACAGGTGGTGCGCTTCGTGCAGGCGCTGCGCGACCAGGACTTCTACAAATCGCCGGGCGTTGCCGAGACACTGGACTGGGCGACCGCGCTGACCGAGCTCGATGCGCGCGGGCTCACGGCCGAGGTGGTCGGCGACACGCTCGGCGCGCTGCTCAAATATCAGGACGACATCGCGCGGATGCAGGGCGACGCGTTGGCCAAGGTGATCAAGGACGCGACGAGCGAGGAGTAGGACACTCTCGTCATTCCGGGGCGCGCGAAGGCGCGAGCTATGATGCGCAATTGCGCATCTGAGAATCCATGCTCCCCGATGGTGCTTATGGATTTCCCGGCCCATGCTTGGCATGTCCCGGAATGACGAACCCAACTTGAAGTTCGCCCGGAACGAAGGTCAATCGAACGGTGCCCACGTCCATCAACCACCTTGCCCCTCCAACAGGCGCCATCGCCGACAACATCACCGGCTTTGCCCGCGCGCTGCGGGCGGCGGGCCTGCCGGTCGGGCCGGGCGCGGTGCTCGACGCGCTGACCGCGTTGGAGGCGATCGACATCGGCAAGCGGGCCGATGTCTTCGCCACGCTTGAGGCGATCTTCGTCAAGCGCCGTGAGCACGCGTTGATCTTCGCCCAAGCCTTCGACCTGTTCTTCCGCGCTGCGGAGGAATGGAAATCGATGCTGGATTCAGTGCCGCTGCCGGACGAGGCCAAGAAGAAGCCAGCGCCGGCCTCGCGCCGCGTCCAGGAGGCGATGGCGCAGCCGCGGACCCATGAGGAGCCGCAGGCGCAGGAGCAGGATCTGCGGCTGTCGGTGTCCGATCGCGAGGTGCTGCAGAAGAAGGATTTCGCACAGATGAGCGCGGCCGAGATCGCGCAAGTGACGCGCGCGATCGCCAAGATGCGGCTGCCGCAGGCCGAGCTGACAACCCGCCGTTACCGCCCCGATACGCGCGGGCGCCGTATCGACATGCGCAAGACCCTGCGCCAGGCGCTGCGCACCGAGGGCGAGATCATCAATTTTCATCGGCTCGGGCGACTGGAGAAGCCGGCGCCGATTGTGGCGCTGCTCGACATCTCCGGCTCGATGAGCGAGTACACCCGCCTGTTCCTGCATTTCCTGCACGCGATCACCGATGCCCGCAAGCGCGTCTCGGTGTTCCTGTTCGGCACGAGGCTCACCAATGTCAGCCGGGCATTGCGGCAGCGCGACCCGGACGAAGCGCTGGCGAGCTGCTCGGCCTCGGTCGAGGACTGGGCCGGCGGCACCCGGATCGCGACCTCGCTGCATACGTTCAACAAATTGTGGGCGCGGCGTGTGCTCGGGCAGGGCGCCATCGTGCTGCTGATCTCCGACGGGCTGGAGCGCGAGGCCGACGCCAAGCTCGCCTTCGAGATGGACCGGCTGCACCGCTCCTGTCGCCGGCTGATCTGGCTCAACCCATTGCTGCGTTACTCCGGCTTCGAGGCCAAGGCGCAGGGCATCAAAATGATGCTGCCCCACGTTGACGAATTTCGCCCGGTACATAATTTGAGTTCGATCGAGGGACTGATCTCGGCGCTGTCGAAGCCGCTGCCGCCGCATCATCGCAGCGCGATCCGTCCCGCCGCATAAAGGAGGCTCAGATGACGGCCACGCTCAGTCGCGACGAGGACATCCTGAAGGCCGCGGAGGACTGGCAGAAGGCCGGTCACGGCGTGGCGCTTGCGACCGTGGTGGAGACCTGGGGCTCGGCGCCGCGCCCCGTTGGCTCCAACCTCGTCATCAACGATGACGGCACCTTTCTCGGCTCGGTGTCGGGCGGCTGCGTCGAGGGCGCCGTTGTCACCGAGGCGATGGACGTGATCGAAAGCGGCGCGCCCAAGATGCTGGAATTCGGCGTCGCCGACGAGACCGCCTGGAATGTCGGGCTGTCCTGCGGCGGCACCATCCGTGTGTTCGTCGAGAAGGTCGGCTGAGATGAAGCTCGCAACGCTTGCGGAGCTCAATGCCGAGCGCGCCGCGCGCCGCCCGGCGATCCTGGTCACCGATGTCGCATCCGGCGAGCAGCGGCTGGTGAAAGCCAAGGACATCGCAGCCGATCCGCTGCAGGCCGAGCTTGCGGCCCATCTCCGCATGGGCAAGAGTGGCATGGTCGAGGCCGCGGGCAAGAGGCTTTTCCTGAACGTCTACGCGCCGACGGCGCGGCTCGTCATCATCGGCGCTGTTCATATCAGTCAGGCCCTGGCGCCGATCGCGCGATCGCTCGGTTATGACGTCACCGTCGTCGATCCGCGCACGGCGTTCGCAAGCCCGGAGCGCTTTCCGGACGTGCCCCTGATCGCGGAATGGCCCGACGTGGCGTTGCCGCCGCTCAACATCGATCACTACACGGCATTCGTCGCGCTGACCCACGATCCCAAGATCGACGATCCGGCGCTGCTGCACGCCTTTGCGCGTGATTGCTTCTATATCGGTGCACTCGGCTCGCGGAAGACCCATGCCAAGCGCGGCGAGCGGCTGCGCGCGCAAGGGGCGACCGAGGCCGACATCGCGCGCATCCATGCTCCGATCGGGCTTGCGATCGGTGCGGTCTCGCCGGCGGAAATCGCTGTCTCGATCATGGCCCAGATCACCGCGACACTGCGGCTGCCGCGCGCCGAGAAGGAAGCCGCGGCATGAAGTTCGGTCCTGCCAGTCCGGCGGATGCGATTGGCGGGGTGACCGTGCACACCCTGCGCCAGGGCTCCCTGGTGCTGAAGAAGGGGACCACGATCGGGCCGGCGGAGGTCGCCGCTCTCACCAAGGAAGGCGTCAAGGAGATCGTCGTGGTCCGGCTCGAGGACGGCGACGTTTCCGAGGATCAGGCTGCCGCCAGCATCGCCGCGGCGGTGGCCGGCGAGGGCATCCATGTCGACCGTGCCTTCACCGGTCGCGCCAATCTGTTCGCGGCGCAAGCCGGCGTGCTGGTGATCGACCGTGCCGCCGTCGATCGCATCAATGCGGTCGACGAAGCCATCACCTTCGCGACGCTCGCCGCCTTCAAGCCGGTGGTCGAGGGCGAAATGGTGGCCACCGTCAAGCTGATTCCGTTCGGTGTTGAACGCAGGCTCTGCGATGAAGCGGTGGCGGCCGCAGGTCGCGACGCGCTGAAGGTCGCGCCCTATGTCGTCAAGCGGGTCGGCATTGTTTCGACCATGCTGCCGGGTCTGTCGTCCAAGGTGATCGACAAGACGCTGCGCGTTACCGCCGAGCGGCTGGCGCCGGCCGGTGCAGCCATCATTGCCGAACGCCGGGTGCCTCATGAGGAAGCCCCGCTGGCAGCCGCAGTCCGGGAGCTGCTCGCGCTCGGGGCCGAGCTCGTCATCGTGTTCGGGGCGTCCGCGATCGCCGACCGCCGCGACGTAATCCCGGCCGCCATCACCGGCATCGGCGGCCGGGTCGAGCATTTCGGCATGCCGGTCGATCCCGGCAATTTGCTGCTGATCGGCAGCGCCGCCGGCGTGCCAGTGCTGGGGGCGCCCGGCTGCGCCCGCTCCCCGGTTGAGAACGGTTTCGACTGGGTGCTGATGCGGCTCCTAGCCGGAATCAAGGTGACGCGCACCGAGCTGATGGGCATGGGCGTCGGTGGCCTCTTGATGGAGATCGTGACCCGGCCGCAGCCGCGCGCCAAGCCGGAGGCCGAGGGCGAGCGCAAGGTCGCGGCCATCGTGCTCGCGGCCGGCCGCTCGACGCGCATGGGCGGTCCGAACAAGCTGCTCGCCGAGCTCGAAGGCAAGAAGCTGGTGCGCATCGTCGCCGAGCAGGCGCTGGCCTCGAAGGCGAGCGAGGTTATCGTTGTCGCCGGTCACCAGGCCGAGCTGATCGAGCAGGCGCTGTCCGGGCTCGATGTCCGCTTCGTGCGCAATCCCGATTTTGCCGGCGGCCTCGCCAGCTCGGTCAAGGCCGGCATCGCCGCGGTGTCGAAGGAGGCCGATGGCGCGGTGGTTTGCCTTGGCGACATGCCGATGGTCTCCTCAATTCTGCTCGACCATCTGATCGAAGCTTTCGCCCCCGACCGCGGCAATCTGATCGTGGTGCCGGTCGCCGAGGGACGCCGCGGCAATCCGGTGCTGTGGTCGCGGCGCTTCTTCGAGGAGCTGATGACGCTCGATGGCGATATTGGCGCGCGGCATCTGATCGCCAAGCATGCGGAAGCCGTCGCCGAAGTACCCGTCGAAGGCGACGGCGCCTTCCTCGACATCGACACGCCGCAGGCGTTGGAGGCGGCGCGTAGGTCGTAGGCGTAAGAAATCGTAGCCCGCGTGAGCGATAGCGACACGCGGGAATCCCGGATGTCGCTTCCCTCATCCGGGCTACGAATTGCCGCCCCCAATTTCAAGCCCTCGTTCACCAAGTTGAAACGACCGACCGGCTAGATTTGCCCTGTTGGACCTCAGGGGTGGGGAACATGATCGTTTCAGGGCCAGCGCGACGTTTCGCGCTTTTTGTATTTGGAGTGATGGTCGCGATCGGTGCTGCGCGGGTCACGGGCGAGAATTTCATCGCCGAGGCGAATGCCGCCGGCGCGTTCGCGATCGGGCAGTGCGCGGCCTACGGCCAGGCCTATGACTATCCGGCCGAGAACCTGGCGAAGGAAGCCGCGCTCAAGCAGTGCAAGGGGAGTTGCACCGCTGTCACGATGAAAAAGGCATGCGCGGCCTTTTCCGTCGACATGACCAATCCGTGCGGCCCCCACGGCTATGCGGTGCGGCCGAAGATCTCTGCTTCGCTCAACGAGGCGACGCGCGAGTGCTACAAATATGGCGGCAAGGAATGCGTGATCCGCGCCTGGGTCTGCGACGCCAAGGGTTGAGTCGAACCGTTCCTTCGACGATGGTCGTTCCCGGTGGGGCGCTGACGCGCCAGTCCGGAACGACGTTGTTTGAGGGAGCCGCATGCAATTCGATACCAAGATCGCGCTGGTCATCCGTACCGATCTCGAAGCCTGGCAGAAGCTGAATGTCGCCGCCTTTCTGTCGAGCGGCATCGCTGCGGCCTATCCCGAATGCATCGGCGCCCCTTACGAGGACGGCTCAGCTACGCAATATCACGCGCTGATCGGCCAGCCGATCCTGATCTATGGCGCGCCCGACGGCGCCGCGCTGTCGCGTGCGCTCGACCGGGCTTTGACGCGCGGCGCCAAATGCGCTGTTTACACGGAGGACATGTTCAAGACCACGCATGACGAGGCCAACCGCGCGGCGGTCAAGGCGATCGGGCGCACCGACCTTAATCTCGTCGGGCTGGCGTTCCGTGCCGAGCGCAAGGTGGTCGACAAGATCGTCGATGGCCTGAAGTTTCACAGTTAGGTCTTGATCGAGCGCGATCTCCGCAAACGCGTTCCGCGTTTGTTGCGAGGGAAGACCGCTACGCACTTTCCCGATCATGTTCTACCGAGAATCTCGAATATTGTTAGGAAAGAACGCGAGCCAATATCGAGATTCCCCGGTGCGTAATTACGCATCTGAGGTGCGGCCTTGCGCCGGAATGACGGCAGTGATGGCGCAGTAAGTCTTCGCGCCAGCGCGCGCCCGTCACGGCGTTGTCATAGTTCGCGCGGCTTGACGCCGATCAAGTTCACATTCTGCACCGGCGTTAGTTTGCGCCTCGAACGAGAGGAGCAGAGCTATGCAGACCATGAAGGCCGCCGTTGTGAAGGCGTTCGGCGAACCGCTTGTCATCGAGGATGTGCCGGTGCCCGGTCCCGGCGAGCTTCTGGTCAAGCTGAAAGCGTGCGGCGTCTGCCATACGGACCTGCATGCGGCTTCCGGCGATTGGCCGGTGAAGCCGGTCCCGCCGTTCATTCCGGGCCACGAGGCCGCAGGCGTCGTCGCAGCGCTCGGATCCGGCGTCACCGATTTCAAGGTTGGCGATGCCGTCGGTGTCGCCTGGCTGCATGATGCCTGCCTGCGCTGCGAATATTGCGAGACCGGTTGGGAGACGCTGTGCGAGCACCAGCACAACACCGGCTACAGCGTCAACGGCGGCTTCGCTGAATATGTCATCGCCTCGGCGGCGTTCGCCGCGAGGTTGCCCGCAACGGTGGACTTTGCCGCAGTGGCGCCGATCCTCTGCGCCGGCGTCACCACCTACAAGGGCCTGAAGGAGACCGACACCCGGCCGGGCGAGTGGGTGGTCGTCTCCGGCGTCGGTGGCCTTGGCCATGTCGCGGTCCAATACGCCAAGGCGATGGGGCTGAAGGTGATCGGCCTCGACATTGCCGAGGACAAGCTGAAACTGGCGCTGGAGGCGGGCGCCGAGCACGCCATCAACGCGCTCGACAAGGACGCGGTCGAGCGTGTCGTCGGCATCACCGGTGGCGGCGCGCATGGTGTGCTGGTCACGGCGGTGTCGACGCCGGCCTTCGCGCAGGCGCTGCGCATGGTCCGCCGCAAAGGCACCGTAAGCTTGGTCGGCCTGCCGCCGGGCGAATTCCCGACGCCGATCTTCGATGTCGTCCTGAAGCGCATTACCGTGCGCGGCTCGATCGTCGGCACACGGCGCGACCTCGACGAAGCCATTGCGTTCGCCGCCGAAGGCAAGGTCAAGGCGGAGATCACCAGGGCGCCGCTGTCGGAGATCAACGCCATCTTCGAGCGGATGAAGGCCGGCAGCATCGACGGTCGCATGGTGCTCGACTTCACCTGACCTCGACTCGTCGCATCGATGCCGCGGCGCGTCCGGAACCGCCGCGGCAATCTCATTCGGAGGTCCGATCCGCTCCCGGCCCGGCCTAGTTCGCGATTGACAATGACTGACTAGTCAGTCATAATGCAGAAATGGCAAAACAGACGCGACCATCACGATCCGAGGAAGCGCCGCGCCCCGCGAGCAAGACGATGGGTGCGGACGAGACGGCGCCGGCCAGGGTGGCGGAAGCCGGAGGCCGCGCCGGGCGTGCCGCCCAGCGCCGAGCGGCCATCGTCGAGGCGGCGATGGAGGAGTTCATCGCGCGCGGCTTTGCCGCGACGCGGCTCGATGACATCGCGAAGCGCGCCGGCGTCGCCAAGGGGACGATCTACCTGCACTTCAAGGACAAGGAATCGATGTTCGAGGAATTGATCCGCACCGCGATCGTGCCGTTCGTGAACCGGATGACAGCGCCGCCGGCCACGACCGGCTCGGTGCGCGATGTCATCGAAGGCATGGCGCGGATGTTCATCCACGAGGTGGCGAACACCCGGCGCGGCGATCTCGTGCGCCTGGTCGTGGCGGAGGGGCCGCGCTTTCCGGAGATCGCTGATTTCTACTATCGCGAGGTGGTGTCGCGCGGGCTGGCCGCGCTGCGGCGCCTGATCGAACTCGGCGTCGCGCGCGGCGAGATCCAGCAGTCGCAGCTCGCGCAATTTCCGCAAATCGTGGTCGCGCCGGCGATGATCGCGGTGATCTGGAAAAGCCTGTTCGAGCGCCATGCACCGCTCGATGCGGAGGCGATGCTGCGCACCCATCTCGATCTGATTTTTGGCGAACGGAGGGCGACATGAGCACGTGGCGCCATATCGCAGTGCTGGCACTCGCTGTCATGCTGTCGGGCTGCAATGACAAACACGATGCGGGTTATCAGGGTTGGGTCGAAGCCGACATGATCTTCGTCAGCCCCGACGAATCCGGGCGGGTGACGAAGCTGGACGTCCGCGAGGGGGACGAGGTCAGGGTCGGCGACCACCTGTATTCGGTTGATGACGACCTGCAGCAGGCCGATCTCAACCAGAACAAGGCAACTCTCGCCAATGCAAAGCAGACCTATGATCGCGCCGCGGCATTGAGCAAGACCGGCGCGGGCACCCAGGCGACGCTGGACTCGGCCGTCTCGGCGCTGCGCGTCGCCGAGGCGCATGTCGTGACATCGCAGACGCGGCTGGCGCGGCGCAACGGCTATGCGCCGGTGGCCGGCACCGTGCAGCAGATCTACTTCCGCGAAGGCGAGATGGTTGCGGCCGGACGGCCGGTGCTTTCGATCATGCCGCCCGGCAACATGAAGCTGCGCTTCTACGTCTCCGAGACCGAACTCCCGAAATTCACCATCGGCGACGAGGTGCGGGTCACCTGTGACAATTGCGCGGCCGATCTCACCGCACGCATCTATTTCATCGCGACCTCGGCGGAATACACACCGCCCGTGATCTACAGCCTGGATGAGCGCAACAAGCTAGTCTATTTGATCCAGGCGCGGCCCGCCAAGCCGGACGCGCTGCGCGTCGGCCAGCCGGTCAGCATCTATACCAACGTCAAGACGCCGGTGGCGGACGGAAGATGATGGGCACCGAAGCTGCTGTTGCCATCGATGTCCACGGTCTGACCAAATCGTTCGGCGGCCGCGAGGTCGTGCATGATCTGTCGATGCAGGTGAGGCGCGGTTCGATCTACGGCTTCCTGGGGCCGAACGGCTCCGGCAAGACGACCACCATCCGCATGCTCTGCGGCCTGCTCACGCCCGATAGCGGCGAGGGCACCTGCCTTGGCTTCGACATCCGGCGCGACGCCGACAAGATCAAGCGCCGCGTCGGCTACATGACGCAGCGCTTCAGCCTCTATCAGGACCTCTCGGTGCGGGAGAACCTGGAGTTCGTCGCACGCCTCTACGGCATGCCGGATGCCCGTGGCGCCGCGCGCGATATGGTGAAGCGGCTTGGGCTCTCCGGTCGCGAGCAGCAACTCGCCGGCGAACTCTCAGGCGGCTGGAAGCAGCGGCTGGCGCTCGGCGCCTGCACCTTGCCCAATCCGGAGCTGTTGCTGCTGGACGAGCCGACTGCCGGCGTCGATCCCAAGGCGCGGCGCGACTTCTGGAACGAGATCCATGCGCTCGCGGCCGACGGGCTCACCGTGCTGGTCTCGACCCATTACATGGACGAAGCCGAACGCTGTCACGAGATCGCCTATATCGCCTATGGCCATCTGCTGGTGCGCGGCTCGGTGGAGCAGGTGATCGCGCAATCGGCGCTGACGACCTACACGGTCGACGGCGAAGAGACCCATAAGCTTGCCGACGCGCTGAGCGGCAGGCCCGGCATCGACATGGTGGCGCCCTTCGGCACCAGCCTGCACGTCTCCGGTCGCGACAAGGCGGCTCTGGAAGCCAGCATCGCGCCCTGGCGTAACAAGCCGGGCCTGCACTGGCAGCACGCGTCGCCGTCGCTGGAAGACGTCTTCATCGATCTCATGAACCGCTCGAAGGACAATTTCCAATGAGCGCAGCCGAGACACATGGCAAATTTCACGAAGCGCGCGAGCCGCGTTTCGGCTTCTGGCGCCGCTCCTACGCCGTGGTGGTGAAGGAGTTCATCCAGCTTCGCCGCGACCGGGTGTCGTTCGCGATGATCGTGATGATCCCGGTGATGCAGCTTTTGCTGTTCGGCTATGCCATCAATACCACGCCGCATTATCTGCCGACCGCGGTGCTGCTGCAGGAGGACAGCGATCTCGGCCGCTCGATCCTGAAGGCGCTGGAGAATACGGCCTATTTCCGCTTCACCGAGGAGGTGCACGACGTCGACGAGTTCGATGACCTGTTGCTGTCAGGCAAGGTGCTGTTCGGCGTCGAGATTCCGCGCGGCTTCGAGCGCGCGGTCCGCCGCGGCGATCGTCCGGCGCTGTTGATTGCGGCAGATGCCACCGATCCGATTGCCGCGTCCTCAGCGCTGTCCTCGCTCGGCACCGTGGTGCAGACGGCGCTTGCCCACGACCTTTATGCCGGCGATCCCGTCTCGCTGCCGTTCGAGATCCGCGCGCATGCCCGCTACAACCCGGCCGCCTCGTCGCGGCTCAACATCGTGCCCGGCCTGGTCGGCACCATCCTGACCATGACCATGCTGATCTTCACGGCGCTATCGGTGACGCGCGAGATCGAACGCGGCACCATGGAGAGCCTGCTGTCCATGCCGATCAAGCCGGTCGAGGTGATGCTCGGCAAGATCATTCCCTATGTGATCGTCGGCTTCCTGCAGGCGGCGATTATTCTCGGCATTGGCGTGATGCTGTTCGGCGTTCCCGTGTTCGGCAATTTGGCGCTGTTGGCCGTGCTCTCGACGCTTTTCATCACGGCCAACCTTGCGATCGGCTACACTTTCTCGACGCTGGCGCAGAACCAGCTTCAGGCGATGCAGCTCTCGATCATGTTCTTCCTGCCGAGCATCCTGCTGTCCGGATTCATGTTTCCGTTCCTCGGCATGCCGCAATGGGCGCAATATGTCGGCGAGTGCCTGCCGCTCACGCATTATCTGCGGATCGTCCGAGCCATCATGTTGAAGGGCTCGACCCTGCATCATCTGCATTATGATGCCCTTGCGCTGCTCGCGCTGACGCTGTTTGCGATGACGGTCGCGGTGCTGCGCTTCCGCCGGACGCTGGATTGAGGCAGAATAGGCCGGAAACGCAACTGGCTGGGGCGTGATGCTGACCTTCAGATGGAGCAAGGACAAGGAGGAGGGGACCTCCGCTGATTTCAACCGGGCGCTGGCGCGTCAGGTGCTCAGCACGGAGCTGCTTCGGGTCAAGGCGCTGATCGGCACAGCCGCACTCTTTCTGGTGATATCCGTTCTCGTCGATATTTTCGAGCCAAGAATCATGCTGTGGATTTGGCATGCTGGCTCGCGAGCCTTCTACGGCTACGCGCTTCTGATTCTGTTCATCCTGTTCGAGCTGTGGATCTACTCCCAGCTCCTCAAGAACATCAAGCGCGGCCGGGACATCCCCGTCGTGCGGCGCTACATCGGCACCATGATCGAGACTTCTCTGCCGACGCTGGTGCTGCTCATGCAGATCGACAGCATCGGTCCGGAGAAGGCGCTAGCCTTCGGCATGCCCCTGGCATACTCGCTCTTCATCGTCCTTTCGACGTTGAGGCTCGACTTCTGGCTGTCGAGCTTCACGGGATTTGTGGCGGGTGCGCAGCTGTTGATCGTGGCTCTCCTGCATCGTCCAAATATCAGCCAAACCCCCGAGCTATATTTTCATGCGGAGCGCAGCTTCATCATTCTGCTTTGCGGCGTGCTGGCAGGCGCCGTCAGCTTGCAATTGCGCCGCCAGTTCGTTGCCAGCATCCTGGCCGCGACCGCGCGCGATCGCGTCACGAACCTGTTCGGCCAGCACGTCTCGCCACAGGTGGTGGAGCGGCTGATGGCGGAAGGCACAAGCGGCGCGAGCGACCTTCGCAAGGTCGCCGTGATGTTCGTCGATTTCCGCGGCTTCACTGCGGCCGCGCACTCGCGGACCCCGCAGCAGGTCGTCGACCGGCTCGACGGCGCCTTTGCGGTGCTGGTCGAAATCCTCGAAGCCCATGGCGGCATCGTCAACAAGTTCTTGGGCGATGGCTTTCTGGCGCTGTTCGGTGCGCCGTTCGCGACACCGGATGCCGCACAGCACGCAGTCGCGGCGGGCCGCGAGATGCTGACTGCGATGACGCGCGTCAATGCTGCGTCCGACTGGCCACTCCGGATCGGCATCGGCATTCATCTCGGCGAGGTCGTGGCCGGCAGCATCGGCTCACCGCGGCGCAAGGAATACACCGTGATTGGCGATACCGTGAACTTCGCTTCACGGCTCGAGGCGCTGAACAAGGAATTCGACTCGCAGCTGCTGATCTCTTCAGAGGTGCACGCAGCCCTGGGCGAGGCGGGGTGCGATGCGCGTTCGCTCGGCGAGGTGCCGGTGCGTGGCTATGACCATCCGGTCGAGGTGTGGCAGTTGGGGTAGACGGATTCCGCGGCTTACGTCTGCGGCGCGACCAGGTTTTCGACCTTGACGTGGTCGCGGTCCTCGATGATCTCCGCGATCCATTGCCGGTGGCAATGGGCATGATCGCGCTCGTAGCAGAGCAGGCAGATCGGCCCCGATGTCTTTACCAGCGCCGATAGTTCGTCGATCTGCTCCTTGGCCTGCGGCGTCTTCAGATGTGCGTCGTAGATCTTGCGCAGCGTCTCATATTGGCCGCTGCGTGCGGCCTCGCGGCCCTCCTTCGGGGTGCCGAGCCCGCGTAGGTGCACGTAAGCGATGCCGCGCTCGTCGAGACCGGCCGCGAGCTGGTTCTTGGAAAAGCCTGGCCGCCGCGACGACGCGACCGCGCGGACATCGACCAGCAGCTTGACGCCGGCCTGTTGCAGCTCGTCCAGCACCGCCTTGGCCGGCGTCTGCTCGTAGCCGATGGTGAACAGCGTTTTTGCCTTGGCCATCGCCTCAACTCACCCGCTTGATCAGCTCCATTGCCCCCTCGGGTGCGCGCACCTTGCCCTCGTGGATCACATAGGCGAAGACGTCGCGCGGCATCTTCTTCGCAGGCTTGTCGTCGACGCGCGGCAGGTCGTCCGGTTCACCGCCCTCGGCCCAGAGCTGAAAGCGCTTGGCCCAGGCATCGAGCTGCTTCGGCGGATAGCAGGTCTTGATCTCGTCGTTGCCCTTCTGCAGCCGGGCATAGACGAAATCGCCGGTGACGTCCGATATCGCCGGATATTTGCGGTGCTCGGCGAACACCAAGGGCGTCTCGAACTGGCGCAGCAGCGCGACGAAAGCGGGCACGCAGAAACTGTCATGCCGCACCTCGACAACATGGCGCAGCTTGCGGCCATCGAGCTCGCGCGGCAGCAGCTCCAGGAACGCGCCGAAATCCGCCTCGTCGAACTTCTTGGTCGGCGCGAACTGCCAGAGCACGGGACCCAAGCGATCACCGAGCTCGAGCACGCCGGTGTCGTAGAAGCGCTTCACGGAATCGCCGGCCTCCGCCAGCACGCGGCGGTTGGTGGCGAAGCGCGGTCCTTTCACCGAGAAGACGAAGCCGTCCGGCACCTCGCGCGCCCATTTGCGAAAGCTCTCCGGCTTCTGCGAGCCGTAATAGGTGCCGTTGATCTCGATCGAGGTCAGCTTGGAGCCGGCATATTCGAGCTCTTTCGACTGCGGCAGCTTGTCGGGATAGAACACGCCGCGCCATGGCGCGAAGGTCCAGCCGCCGATGCCGATATAGATGTGGCTCTTCTGCTTCGATGCGCGCGCTGGAGCTTTGCTCACGGGGGCGGTTCCGTCTGACGGTGAGGGGAGAGCGAGATCGATGGCGGAAAGGTAGCCCAACGCAGCCGGCTTGACCAGTTCACGACCTGTTGCCTGCCTGCTCTTCCGAGGCGCGATCGGATCATGATATTTGAGCCAAGTGGGGCGACAGGAAAGACATTGGTTATGACATCGCAGTCCATTGGCGGCGTACTGGGCGCCATCGTCGCAGCGATCGTATTGGCGGCTGCCTTCTATTACGTGCCGGTCGGGCCGTTCGCCAAGCCGGCGCCAGCAAGGGTCGATGCACCGGCTCCGGCGCAGACCGCTCCGGTCCAGCCTGCGCCGCGCGGCCCTGTGGTGCGCGAGGTGCCGAACTAGGCGGGGCCGAGAGCTTGCGGAACGCACCCGCCGTTCCCATATCGTGGACAACGGCGGTGTCGAGCCTAGCCCCCTGGGGTTCCATCGCCGGAGACGACCACGACAGAGTGGCAGCGCCGGATGTACGCGCGCCCTTTGTTTGTGGTCGTTGCCATTTTGGGGGCACTCCAAACAGCACACTGGCGGCTTTTTCGGTGGCCCCGGGGTCGGGGCGGCCTTGGCATGGGGGGATGTCGCGGATATACGCATGCCACCATGACCGAAGCCATCCGAGCCGCCGCGCCAGTATCGCTGCAACCCGCTGACATGCCGATCGTTTCGGTCGTCGTTCCGACGTTCAACGAACGCGATAATGTCACCACGCTGTATCAGCGGCTGGAGGCGGCATTCAAGGACGTGCCGTGGGAGGTCGTGTTCGTCGACGACAATTCGCCCGACGGGACCTGGCAGGTGGTGCGCGAACTGTCGCGTTCCGACAACCGCGTCCGCTGCATCCGCCGTATTGGCCGGCGTGGCCTGTCCGGCGCCTGCATCGAGGGCATTCTCGCCGCCAGCGCGCCGTATGCCGCTGTGATCGATGCTGACCTGCAGCATGACGAGACGCAGCTGCCGAAGATGCTGAAGCTGCTGCAGGACGGCGCGGCGGAGCTCGTGATCGGCAGCCGCTACATCGAGGGGGGCAGCGCGGCGAGCTTCAACAAGCAGCGCGCTGGCGCGAGCGCTTTCGCCACGCGCATCGCGCAGCATGCGCTCAAGGTCGAGGTCGCCGATCCCATGAGCGGGTTCTTCATGATCCGCCGCGACCGGTTCGAGCAGATCGCGCCAAAGCTCTCGACGCAAGGCTTCAAGATCCTGCTCGACATCATCGCCAGCGCCGAAGGCGGCCTGCGCACGGTGGAAATTCCCTTCACCTTCGGCACGCGTCAGCATGGCGAGAGCAAGCTCGACTCCATGGTCGCGCTGGATTTCCTTGGCCTGGTGCTCGCCAAGCTCACCAACGACACGCTGTCGCTGCGCTTCCTCTTGTTCGCGATGGTCGGCGGCACCGGTCTTTTCGTTCACCTGGGCACGCTGTTCCTCGGCCTCAATCTGTTCGACATGCCGTTCACGGAGGCGCAGGCGCTGGGTGCGTTCGTGGCGATGACCACGAACTTCATGCTCAACAATTTCCTCACCTATCGCGACCAGCGGCTGAAGGGCTTCGCCGTCCTGCGCGGTCTGCTCATCTTCTATCTCGTCTGCTCGGTCGGCCTGTTTGCCAATGTCGGCGTCGCCTTCTCGGTCTATGACCAGGAGCCGATCTGGTGGCTGGCGGGTGCGGCCGGCGCGCTGATGGGCGTGGTCTGGAACTACGCGATCTCCGGTCTGTTCGTCTGGCGCAAGCGATGACGTCTGCAACGGCCGCCGGCGATGCGCGGCTGGTCCGCAACGTCTGGCTGACCATCATCGCGCTGGTCGTCTTGCGGCTGATCGCGGCCGCGCTGACGCCGATCACTTTCGACGAAGCCTATTACTGGATGTGGTCGAAGCATCTGGCGGGCGGCTACTACGACCATCCGCCACTGGTCGCGGTGGTGATCCGGCTCGGCACCATGATCGCCGGCGATACCGAGCTCGGTGTCCGGCTGGTCTCGGTGCTGCTGACGCTGCCGATGAGCTATGCGGTCTATCGCGCGGCCGAGATCCTGTTTGCCAGCGCGCGTGTCGGGGCCACGGCCGCTCTGCTGCTCAATATCACGCTGATGGCGGCGGTCGGCACCATGATCGTGACGCCGGACTCGCCGCTGCTGGTCGCCTCGAGCTTCGTTCTCTTCTTCTGCGCCAAGCTCTTGGAGACGGGCAGGGCGGCCTGGTGGCTCGCGGTCGGCGTTGCGGTCGGCGCGGCTTTGACTGCGAAATACACCGCGATGTTCTTCGGTGCGGCGATCCTGATCTGGCTCGTCGTCGTGCCGAAGAATAGGCATTGGCTGATCTCGCCCTGGCCTTATCTCGGCGGGCTGGTCTCGCTTGCGATCTTCTCGCCGGTGATTCTGTGGAACGCCGATCATCAATGGGTGTCCTTCATCAAGCAGCTCGGGCGCGCCCGGATCGAGGACTTTCGCCCCGCCTACATCGCCGAGCTGATCCCCACCCAGTTCGCCTTTGCCACGCCGCTCGTCTTCATCCTTGGCGTGATGGGGCTCTACGCCTTGATCATGCGGCGCGCAGGCACGGCGGCTGCGCGCGTGCTGATCGACGTGATGGTCTGGGTCATCGTCGCCTATTTCGTCTGGCACGCGCTGCATGCGCGCGTCGAGGCCAACTGGTTCGCGCCGATCTATCCGGCCTTTGTCGTCGCGGCCGCGGCAGCCAGCCATCTCGTGCCGTGGCAGAAGCGCGAGCGGCGCACCATCAATGTCTGCCTGCGCTGGGCGCTGCCTGCCGGCATCCTGATGTTCGTGGCGCTGATCGTGCAGGCCAACACCGGCTGGCTCTCGTTCTATAAGCGTGACGCCACCGTGCGCAGCGTCGGCGTCGGCTGGCGCGAGCTCGCAAGCGGCATCGAGGCGGTGCGCGCGCGCCTCAGTGCGAATTGCGTGCTGGCGATGGATTACGGCACCACCGCCTGGCTCAGCTTCTATCTGCCGCGCGGCACCTGCGTGCAGCAGGCGATCCAGCGCATCCGCTGGGTGAACTTCCCGCCGCCCGATCCGCAAGCGCTCGCAGGCAAATTGCTGTTCGTCGACGAGGCCCAGCTTGGCCTGCGGCCCTATGTGACCAGCACTTTCGGTCGCATCGAGCAGGCTGCACAACTGACGCGAATGCGCGGTCCGCTGGTGATCGAGACCTACGTGCTCTATGCGGTATCCGAGCCGAAGGGCGCGGTGCTCGACGACTCCCCGCCGCCGGAGCTCATGCGCTGATCGGTTCAGCGCGAATTCCATCGGGCGGGATCGTCGATCGACGGGAGTACGCGAGCCCCGCGTCATTGCGGGATTCCGCGCTTTTGCAGGCAGATGCGCCGCATTTCGGTCCATTTTCTGCCGCCATTTCCGGCGAAAGGAACAGTTAAGATTAACCCGCCTCAGATCTGCCGAAACTTAATCCGCATTTAACTAAAAGTCGCCTTAATGGCGCTGTGTGTCTCTGCGAGATGCTGCATGGTCATTCGATCCAGAACGGCATCGAGACAGGGTTTGTGAGTCACCGTTCTGGGCGTCAGTCGAGATGAGTAAGAGTAGAACTGCGTTGGCTGCACGGAACCGCAGGAAATCTTCCCTGAAAACCTTTGCTCACAAACTGATCGGCGGGACGGCCATTGTGTGCCTCGTCGCGGGCAGTGGCTGGACGGTCTACAGCAAGATCATCAATGCCAGCGCCTATCCGACGCTCGGGACCGCCGGCTATGACGAGCCGGTCGCTCGCGTGGCTCCGCGGCTTGCCACGCGCAACACCGCGCAGGCCGTGAGCGAGGCCTTCGCGGCCTTGCCTGAGACCTCCGTCGCCAAGGTCGCCTCCGCGCCGGCGATCACCCCGGAGATGTTCAACGACCGGTTTGCCGCCGCCATTGCCGCCGGCGTCGCCTCCAATGCCGCCGCCGCGGCGCCGTCACTCCCGAAGCTCGCCGAAGCCGCGCCGCCACCGACGCCCCGGATTCCGGAGAAAGCGGCCGCGGCGCCGAAGCTTGCCGAAGCACCCAAGAAGGATGCCAAGCCGGTGCAACTCGCGCTCGCCACGCCGCGGACGCAGCCGGCTGCCCAGCCGGAGCAGGCCGCCGCGCCTGATCCGAACGCACCGAAGAGCGGCATGAGCTCATTTCGCGCCATGACCGAGCGCGCTAAGGCGGCGGTGCTGTCGATCACCGGCGATCGTCACTCGATCCAGGACAAGCTCTGGGGCAAGCCGGATCAGCAGAATGGCGGACTGCTGGCCTACGCATCGGCCGACGCCAATTTTGCCACCACCATCAACCAGGATCCGACCAAGGGTGGCCAGGCGCCGTATGACCGCTCGACCGCGGTCTACGACATCTCGGCCAAGACGGTGTACCTGCCTGACGGCACCAAGCTCGAGGCGCATTCCGGCCTCGGCGACAATCTTGACGATCCGCGCTCGGAGCGGATCAGGATGCGTGGCGTCACGCCGCCGCACATCTACGAGCTGAAGCCGCGCGAGGCGCTGTTCCATGGCGTGCCGGCGCTGCGCCTCAATCCGATCGGCGGCAGCGATGCGATCCACGGCCGCGACGGTCTGCTCGCGCACACCTTCATGCTTGGGCCGAACGGCGATTCCAACGGCTGCGTGTCGTTCCGCGACTACTATGCCTTCCTCGATGCCTACAAGAACAAGGGCATCCGCAAGCTCGCCGTGGTCGCCCGCATCCAGTGAGGCGGCGAGGGCAGGCGGCGCCGCGCCGCTGCTTGTAGTCCGTGCTGCATCCCCATCGTCATTGCGAGGAGCATCGCGACGAAGCAATCCAGACTTTCCCGCCCGCGGAGATTCTGGATTGCTTCCGCCATCGCCCTTCGGGCTATGGCGGACAGGTCGCTTCGCTCGCAATGACGAGGGAGAGAGCCCGCCTTCTGATCAACTATTTCAAACAGCTGGACATGACTTCGCAGTCTCGCGGCATGACATGCCCGAGTGATGCTGCAGCTTTGGCCCTCCGGAATCGAGGAGGGCGCAGGGAAGGCCGGGTGTCCGCCACACCCGCGGCCCCCGTGCGAACAAGAGTGCACGGGGCAGGAACCACAGGTTAGGCGGTCAACACGCCGGCCTTCCCTGCGCAATGGGTTTACGGCTTATACGTGATCTCCCCGGGGACCGGCTTGATTGCCCCCGTCACCCGCGCGCTCATCGCACCGCGAGCTTGACCCCAGCACCGGGAGGGTCAGGACCACACGACTTCACCGTGCGCATCATGTTGTTCGTCGGCGCGCTAAGCACGCTGCAACCTGACACGCCCATCGCATCCCGCGCTCAACGTCCGTGACGATCGCGATACGTCCCTCATGCGAGGCGGGACGGCATGAGGAAATATCAATTTCTGAAAAAAGGAAAGAGAATTTTTCCAGGCGGTTGGCCGTCTCGCGAAGAAGTCGCTGAAAGATGGGCGCAAATGAGTTTTTCCGCGCAACCATTTCGATGCGGAGAAACGGCTGCCGAGGCCGCCCGGCCGACCGCAATCGCGCAAATCATGCGCGCGTGATTTGCCCGACGGTGCAGCCGATCCATGGCGTCCGAAGTGGATGGCCGGAGGAGCCCACGAGCCGCTCTTGCCGAACCGGTCGCATCGATTGGATGCAATGATTTGCCGGAGGCGCCGTCGCATCGCTCAGTCGTCGTATTCGCATCCATGACAAGCATGGACTGTGGCCGTCGCGCCGATAAGGCGTCCCGCCCGCACCGGCGCCGGATTACGCTCGCGCCCATTTACAAGGCGGGCAATCGGGACAAGAATACGAGGCCTTGACGTGTGATGGCCGCAATGGACGATCCAAATTGCATGGAGCGACTATGGCCCACCAGCAAAACCCGGCCGGCTTGCACCGGATCGAACGCGATCTCCGCCTCGATCTGTTTCGTGGTATCGGCCTATGGATGATCTTCCTCGATCACATCCCGCATGATGTCGTGGCCTGGCTGACGCTGCGCAACTACGGATTCAGCGACGCCGCCGAGTTCTTCGTCTTCATCTCGGGCTATCTGGTCGGCTTCATCTATGCGCCGATCGTACGTGCGGGCCTGTTTCTCGCCGCCACCAAGCGGCTGATCAGGCGGGCCCTGCAGATGTACGTCGCCCACATCATGCTGTTCCTGCTCTTCACGGCGCAGATCGCCCGCACCGTTCGCCGGTTCGACAACCCGATGTATGAGAACGAGTTCAACGTCTTCAACTTCCTGCAGCATCCGGACGTGCTGATCGGGCAGGCGATGACGCTGCGCTACAAGCCGGTCAACCTCGATGTACTGCCGCTCTTCATCACCCTGATTGCGGCGTCACCTTTGATCGTGTGGTGCCTGGTCCGGCGGCCAAACCTGACGCTCGCCGGATCGGCCGTTCTCTACGTGCTGTCGCGCTGGTTCGACTGGAACATCGCATCCTATCCGCCCGGCACGACCTGGTATTTCAATCCGTTCTGCTGGCAGCTGATGTTCGTGTTCGGAGCCTGGTGCGGCAATGGCGGATTTGCCAAAATTTCGAGCTTCGTCTGGTCGCGCGCGGTGCTGTCGATCGCTGTGGCATGGCTAGCCTTTGCCTTCCTGATCGTGATGACCTGGCACATTCCGGCGTTGGCGGCGTTGGTGCCGAAATGGATGATCAAGATGATCTATCCGATCGACAAGACCGATCTCGACATGCTGCGGTTCACGCATTTCCTGGCGCTGGCAGCACTGGTCTCGCGCTTCGTGCCGCGCAACTGGGCGGAGCTCAAGTCCAACTGGGCTTATCCGCTGATGATGTGTGGCCGGCATTCATTGCCGATCTTCTGCATGGGCGTGTTCCTGTCGTTCTCGGCGCACTGGATCCTGATGCAATATACCCGCGGCCTCTGGGAGCAGCTTGCGGTTAGCGGCGCCGGCATCCTGATCATGGTGGCGGTTGCCTGGGTGCTGGATCGTGCGCAGGATGTGCCGGACCTGTTCGTCGAGGTGCTGGATAGCGAGGATACTGCACCTGCGACCGCGACCGAGCGGGCACCGGCTTCGTCGGCGCAGCCGCTTGGCGCGAGCGGTTGATCGCACCTGTTGATCGATCGGGGGAGAGGCCGATGTCCCGACGCTTCCTGATCATGGGCGCTCTGATCCTGGCACTCAGCTGCAGTGCCTCGGCGCAGACGCCGTCACCCGAGGCGATGACGGCGGCGCGAGCGCTCGTCACGACCATGAAGCTCGATGCCAGGTACAAGGCGATGCTGCCGGTGATCCTGCTTGGCATCAAACCCGCGCTGGTGCAGGACAGGCCGGAGATCGAGCGCGACTACGACGCGATGGCTGCGACGGCTGCCGATGTCTACACGCCCTACAGCAACGCCATGCTCGACAGCGTTGCCGCGCTCTATGCCAGCACCTTCCAAGTCGAGGAGTTGCGGCAGATCGAGGCGTTCTATCGCACGCCAGCTGGTCAGAAGCTGCTTGAGAAAGCACCTGGGATCGCGCAGCAGAGCGACGATCTGGTTCAGGACATCAGCCGCAAGGCGGCCGACGAATTGAAGGCGCGCTTGACCGAAATGCTGCGGCAGAAGGGCCACAAGTTTTGAGCTGGCGATATCGGATGATCTCCCATTGATAGCCAATTCGCCGTGATTGTTCGCGCGCAGTCGCCTGGCTTGGTCGCGGCAGGTAAGCGACAGCGCCGACTCTGCATGGAGAAATATGCGCATCCCCCTTGTCAGTTCCGGTTATCCCGTGTATTAGCGCCGTCCTTCGCAACGGCCATGGGTTCGGGCTCGCTGAGATCCCGACTGGTGCGTGCCGGTCTCCGGCGTCGTATTCCGCTGATGCGAGGAAACGTGATCGCAAGCTCATGGCGAGCGCCGGCGATGAGCCGGAGGTTCGGTTCGATTCCGATCGATTGCACCAACAAAGGATAGCTCAGTTTGGTTAGAGCAGATGATTTGGGATCATCGGGTCGCGGGTTCGAATCCCGCTCCAGCGCTCCGCGCGTTAGCTTAGAAAACAGCTAACTTGCCTCTGACGAGGACCGGACGCGCGCTTCAGTCGCGGTCCGGCCGTCAAGCCGAAAGGTTTTCCGTCCGAACTTAGACACTGCAGGATCGGCTCTGCGCCGCGGCGGATACCGCCTCGCGCGTGGTGTCGGGAGAGCTGCGCATCGATCGCACGGCTGTTGGCCGCGCGAAACGCGCGCGTGCGCCCGCCACACCGCGAGGCTCAAGCCTCGGCCCGCTCGTCTCTGCAGGAAGCGTCGTCCGCGTCCTCACGTCCTTTGACGCATGAAATCCGCTTTCCGGCCGCGCGCCGGAGAGCACAGTGAAGCGCGGCCTCGACAAGGCCACGCAAAGGAGTCTGTCATGACCTGGCATCTGGTGACGAAGAACGTGACGATCGAGGATGGGGAGCGCGCGCTGGTCTGGCGCGACGGTCAGCTCGTGCGCGTGCTCCCGCCGGGCCGCCACGCGCTGTTCGACCCGCTGCATCGGCTGAAGACGCAGGTGTATGACGTCGTGCGCACCGAGTACTCGCCCGAGCGCTACGCCGTGCTGAAGGCTGCGCGGCCTGATCCGGCGGCGGAGCTGTTCACCGCGGTCGAGACAAGCGCGAACGAGGTCGCGATCGTCAGCCTCGACGGCCGGCCTGTTCATTTGCTGACGCCCTGGCAGACCCGCGTCTACTGGAAGGTCGCAACGAGTGTCGATGTCGAGCGCATCGACATCGCCGCGGACCCTCGGGTGAGCCCGCGGCATCTGGCGATGATCGAGCGTAACCGCCCGACCATCGTGACCGAGGCTGTGGTCGAGAACCACGAGGCGGGCCTGCTCTATGTCGAGGGCCGGCTGACGGAGCGGCTTGCGCCGGGCCGGCACGCCTTCTGGGTGGTCGGCCGCAAGATCGAGGTGAAGCGGCTCGATCTGCGGCCTTCGGCGATCGAGATCACCGCGCAGGAGATGCTGACCAAGGATCGCATCGCGCTGCGGGTGACGCTCACGGCGTTCCGCCGGATCGTCGACGCCGAGAAGGCGGTGGCGACCACGCCGGACGTGGATGCGTGGCTGTACCGGCTGGTGCAGTTCGCGATCCGCGAAGCGGTGGCGGGCCGCACGCTCGACGAGGTGCTGGCGGCCAAGGCCTCGCTGGATGCGGAGCTGCGCGACTATGTGCGTGCACGCGTCGCGGATTCTGGTGTCGAGGTGACGGAGCTCGGCGTCAAGGATGTGATCCTGCCCGGCGAGATCCGCGAGCTCGTCAACAAGGTGGTGGAGGCGGAGCGGGTGGCGAAGGCGAACCTGATCCGCCGGCAGGAGGAGACCGCGGCGACGCGCTCGCTCCTGAACACCGCGCGGCTGATGGAGGAGAACCCGCTGCTGCTGCGGCTCAAGGAGCTGGAGTCGCTGGAGCGGCTGGTCGAGAAGGTCGGCCGCATCGACCTGCATGCGGGCGAGGGCGCGGGCCTCGACGCGCTGCTCACCCGCCTGGTGCGGATGAAGGCGCCGGACGCGGCGTAGCTAGGCCGTGCAATTGACAGGAGAGGCCGCCCACGGGCGGCCTTTCGCCTATAGGTACCGTGCAGCTATCACCGAATGGTGTTGCAAACGTCCGCCCTTCGTGAGGAGGAGGAAGGCGGCATAGCGCAGCTTCTGATCCGGTTGGCTGGCTTGCCTTCAGTGATAAAGAATAAAGCCGGAGACCAGCTCTGGGTGAAGTGCGGGCTGATGTTCACTGTGATCGAGGATTACCTGGGGGGCACTCCAAACCGAGCCGTGTGCTGCCGGGTCGAAGTGAGATTCGGCTGTGAGGACAGGGGCCGATGGCTTCGGCATGTCGAAGCTGCCTGAGTTCGATGGCGGGATGGCGCTGACGGCGAACACGAAGCCATCTGCACTCATCGCCGCAGCCGGCTGGACGGTGTTCGAATGATTGGGAATGCCGATCGTTCCGTCGCCATTCAGATCCTGCTGAAAGAGAGTCTCGAGTGATTGAAGACTGCTGCTGCTTGCCGTCGCGCCATAGATGAGATTGCCGACGTAATTTCCGTTACCGTCGACGCTCCAGACATTGTAAAGTCCCGTTGACGTGTCCTTCCAGGCCACATCATAGCCGCTGCCGGTTGCCTCCGCGCCAAGAAGCGCCCAGTTGCTACCGAACTGACCGGAGGTCACAACGGCGCCGCCGAATTTCAGCTGTGGACCCGTGCCGCCGCTCGACGAATCGAGAGAGTACGTGTTTGCGACCTGCGTCAGCGTGGTCGAGCCAGACGATTCCAAAACGCTCGTGCGAATGCCGATGATGCCATCACCGTTGAGATCTTGCTGCAGCGTGCTCTCAGTGGATTCAAGCGCGACGCTATTGCCAGCCGCACCATAGACAAGATTGCTGACGTAATTTCCGTGACCATCGACGCTCCAGATGTTGTAAAGCCCCGTCGATGTGTCCTTCCAGACCACATCGTAGCCGGCGCCGACCGCCTCCGCGCCAAGAATTGTCCAGTTGCTGCCGAACTGACCGGAGGTCACAACGGTCCCGGCGAATTCCAACTGTGGGCCGGTGCCGCCGCTCGACGGATCGAGAGAGTACGTGTTCGCGACCTGCGTCAGCTTGGTCACGCCGGACGCTTCCAAAGTGGCCGTGTAAACGCCGACAACACCATCGCCGTTGAGATCCTGTTGAAGCGTGCTCTCGGTGGATTCGAGCGCGACGTTGTTGCCAGCCGCTCCGTAGACAAGATTGCCGACGTAATTTCCGTGACCGTCGACGCTCCAGATGTTGTAAAGCCCAGTTGATGTGTCCTTCCAGGCCACGTCGTAGCCGCTGCCGGCCGCCTCGGCGCCGAGAATTGTCCAGTTGTTGCCGAACTGGCCAGACGTGAGAGCGGCCCCACCAAACATCAATTCTATAGCGCCGGCTCCTCCAGAGGATGTCAGGAAATAATTACTCCCAACCTGGAGCAGACTGGTAGACCCCGCCGAATCGATCGTCGTCCCTACCAAGCCGATTGTGCCGTCGCCATTGAAGTCCTGCTGGAAGGCTGTCTCGAGCGATTCAAGGCTGCCGCTATTAGCAGTTGCGCCATAAATGAGGTTGCCGACGTAATTTCCGTTGCTATCGACGTTCCAGGCGTTGTACGTTCCTGTGGACGTGCTCGTCCAGACAACTTCGTAGCCGTTGGTCACCTGCTCGGCACCGAGTGGCGTATAGCCCCCGAATTGACCGACGGCGACCGGGGCTCCGCCGAATTCAAGTGCGGGTCCGCTGCCGCCGCCGACCGGATTGAGAAAATAGTTGTTTCCCGCCCTGGCCAGCGCGGTCGTTCCGGCCGCCTCGATCACGGTTTGGGAGATGCCGATTACTCCATCACCATTCAGGTCCTGATGGAAACTGGTTTCCAAGCTCTCAAACGCGGCGCTATTGCCCAAACCCGGCGCGTAGAGGTTACCGGTGTAATTGCCATTCGCATCCGTACTCCAGGCCGAATACTGGCCAGTCACGGTGTTTTTCCAGGCGACTTCATAGCCGTTGGTGATGGCCTCCACGCCAATCGGAACGTAGCCGCCGAACCCTCCCATGAGCGCGTCGGTGCCGCCGTATTTCAACAGCGGCCCGGTCCCGCCTGCGACCGGATTGAGGTAGTAGAGATTGCCGGACTGCACGAGCGCTGTTGTACCGACCGCCTCGATGACCCGGCTGATGGCGAACGTGGCGCTCGCGACCGTACTATCGGCGAACTGGAAGTATTCCACGCCGGTCACCGTATCGGTTCCGTCCGGTGCACCGGAGCGGAGATCGCTTATGGCGAAGGTCTGCGTATTTGCATTATACGCTATGCCGTAGTTTGCTCCATTGCCCGAGTATCCCGCGGTGTCGGTGCCGGCACCGCCGCTGATGGTATCATTGCCGCCGCTACCGACCAGCATATCGTTGCCGCCGCCACCGGAGAGCACGTTCGCGATGGCGTTGCCGATGAGGGTGTCATTGCCGGACCCGCCGATGGCATTGTCGATGTAGGAGCGGGCGTCGTTGTTGTAGAGATAGGCGTTGTAGACGTTGCCCGCTGCGTAGTGACCATTTCCGAGGTAGGCCAGTTGCGTGGAGGAGAGCAGCGAGGAGGCGCCGGGATTGAGGTTGATGCTCAGGTTCGTCGTGTAATTGGAAAGATCGTAGGTGTCGACGCCGCCGCCATCCCATACGGTCTCGAAGATGCGGTTGGCGGAACCGCCGGCGCCGCCGCCATCCGCCGGCTGGCCAACGCCGTTGATGAATTCCTGCCCCGTAGTGGGACTCCAGGTGTAGACCGTGTTCTCGGCGTGGGTCGTGTAGTTCGCGCCGTATAGCGTTTGCAGCGCGAGAATGTCGTTAGCCATATAGGTCTGCGGATATCCCGAGGCCTCGTTAGTGTAGCCGCTCGTCGTGCTGGCGCCAACATAGCTGCGATAGCTCATCACGGTGTATTCGAGGTCGTCATGCGCGCTTGGCACAGCGACGTTGGCAACGCCCCCGGTCTCCTGGCTGTGCTTGAGGCCGAACGCGTGGCCGAGCTCGTGCAGCGCGGTCGTGAAATAGTAATTGCCGAGCTGCGCCTGTGTGTAGTCGTACTGCGTTCCGAACCAAATGTCGCCTCCGGCGCCGGCCCCCGGATAATAGGCGTAGGATGTCGGATTGGCCGCAGGCGACTGCGCGATCATGATGTCGGCGCCGTTGGTCCCTGCATACTGGATGCTGGCGCTGGTGTAGCTCTGGATTAATCCGATCGCGTAATTGATCGCCGTCTGCATCTGGCTGGGCGCCGAGGCGAAACCAGATGTTGTCGGCTCATTTTCGCTACTATACGGAAAGGGATAGTCGCCGGAGAATCGGGGAAACTGTAAGTGATGGTACCGGACCATTTGTAGCCTGACAGCAGGCCGTCGATGTCCGCGTTGTTCGTCTGGCTTACGGTAACGGCAGTGGCCAACGGATAGCTCCCCAGCGGCGCGCCACACCCGATTCGGAGCGCGGGCAGGCTGTTCAGCAGAGTGTTAAGCTGAGCGTTGATTTTTCACAACCATGCCCGGATTTCCTCGCCATTATCGATGGCGGTCACAACCCCTAGCGGTACGGTGAATGATTCGTTTCGGCTGCCGCGATATTTCGGAGGAGCTCATGAGGCATCGCTTGCTTTCGACGCGTGTGCTCGGTGCCATGATGATGCTCGCGGGATGGAATTGCATGCCATTCGGAGAACATGCGTCCATGACCGAGACAGCCAGTGCGGGTGAGGGAGGTAATATGGTGCGCTCGCCTTCAATGCCTCCCGCCCGCGACCCTTCGGCCGCGGTCGCGGAGGAATTCGAACTCGCCCGCCGCAAGGGCACTGCCGAGGCGTTTGAGCTTTTCATCGCGCGCCACGGGGACGATCCACTGGCCGACAGGGCGCGCGCCGAGCTGAAACGGCTCTCGCGCTGATCTCGTCGCGCTCCGGGCGGGGGGACATCGCTACTCGCAGGCTGCAAGCTCAAAATTGCTGCATGACGGCGCACACCTTGTTGCAGACTTCGCGTGCCGGAGACCCGCGCCGTATTCGGGCCCAGACAAGGAGCGCGCGCTGCCGCTGAGACCCGCAACGTCGCACGTCTGCGGGCGTGTCGGCAGCCTCGGCAAGCTATGCGCTGCATGAAAACATCAGGCTGACGCTTAACAGGCCTGTGAATTTCCCTCTGCCCGATAGAGAGAATCTGCGAAGCGCTGTGGTCACCGGAGACACGAGCATCTCGGGCATCACACGCGCTCTCCCTTGCATGAGTTGGCCGCGTGGCCAACTGCCAGTCGATAATTCCGTGACTGATGACGTGCTTCGTCGGTGTCGCGCCGGACCGATCTGCCATCAGCTGCGCAGCTCGCGCTTTACAAAATCCAGATTTGTAGTAAGACCTCGCGCCACGATTGTGCGGATCACCGCAAGCGAGAGACCCATGCCGTATTTGTATTCACGCCCGATCAAGGACATCGCGCTGCCGCTGTGCGGACGGCGTGGCCTGTCGCGCGTGCAGGTCTCCGAAAACGACGCGCTGGCTGGAAATACCAGTCTAGCAGACTAACAAGGCAGCGGGTTTCCCTCTGCCTTCGGCAGAGAGACATCCGCGAAACGCCGTGGTCCCCTTGGGGACATCAGCATCTCCAATCTCTCTGCCTGCACAAAGGCTTGCGCGACCGTCATTGGCGCCGGCCTAAAGCTCTGGAGCCCATGGTGGGCTTTCGGAGTTGGTACTGCACGAGAAAGGAGCAGAAGATGCGAGCCGATCCCTACCGAGAGCGAGCGCGGGAGCTTGCGATCGAGGCCGGGCTCGATCCCGACGCCAAGATCGACCGGCCCGGACAGCGGCCGATGCCGCTGTGGTGCACGTTTCGCGACGCCGCGCGCAAGGAGCAGCTGGCGCGCGAGGCGGAGGCGCTCGCCGACATCGTGGCGAGCCGGCCGCAGCCGGCTGAATACCAGAACAGCCCGCTGAAGGTGTTCGGTAGCCACGAGGACGCTACGATCGCGCAGATGCGGAACTGCATGGCGATCGGCAACGCCGTTGCCGGCGTGATCTGTGCCGACGGCCATCTCGGCTATGCGCAGCCGGTCGGCGGCGTGATCGCCTATGAGAAGCAGATCAGCATCTCCGGCGTCGGCTTCGATATCGGCTGCGGCAACATGGCGGTGCGTCTCGATACGCAGTTCGCAGCGATCGAGGACAAAGTCGGGACCATCATCAAGGATGTCGCCAAGGTGATCTCGTTCGGCGTCGGCCGCAAGAACGCCGAGCGCGTCGAGCATGAGCTGTTCGACGACGCGGATGCGTGGCGCGAGTCCGACATGGGCGAGTACCGGCAGAAGGCGGTGAGCCAGCTCGGCACGGTGGGCTCGGGCAACCACTATGTCGACCTGATGCGCGACGAGAAAGGCTTCGTCTGGATCGGCGTGCATTTCGGCAGCCGTGGTCTTGGCCACACCAGCGCGACGCGCTACCTCAAGGCGGCCGGCGGCAAGGACGGCATGAACGTGCCGCCCGCGGTGGTCGACGAGGACTCGGAGCTCGGCCGGCGCTACATCGCCGCGATGCAGCTCGCCGGGCGCTACGCCTATGCCGGACGCGAGTGGGTGATCGAGCGCGTGCGCCAGATCATCGGCGGCGCGGTCACCGACAGCGTGCACAACCACCACAACTACGCCTGGCGCGAGACGCATGGCGGCAAGAATTTGTGGGTGGTGCGCAAGGGCGCGACGCCGGCGTTTCCCGGCCAGCGCGGCTTTGTCGGCGGCTCGATGGGTGACGATGCCGTCATTATCGAGGGCGTGGAGTCGGAGGAGGCGAAGGCCGCACTGTACTCCACGGTGCACGGCGCCGGACGGATGTTCGGGCGCAGGGAGGCGAAGCGGCGTTTCACGCGCGCCGAGATGGATGCGTGGCTGCAGAGCCGAGGCGTCACCCTCGTGGGTGCCGATCTCGACGAAAGTCCGATGGCCTATCGCCGTCTGCCCGAAGTGCTGGCCGAGCATGCCGGCTCGGTGAAGGTGCTGCACACGTTGCGGCCGTTCGCCGTCGCGATGGCCGGCGAGGGCGAGTTCGATCCGTTCAAGGATTGAGCGGCGCACTGCTGCCGAAGACAGGAAAGGCCGCCCACGGGCGGCCTTTTGCTTGTTTGACATCAAATCTGCATCCGGCTCGTGGGCGCGGCAACCGCTGCCAGCCTGCTCGGCCTTTCACCTGTCGATGCACGGCAGATCTTCATCCATGGGGCAGCGTAAGCTCGTCGGACTCATGCAACGTCGAGCCCCGTCATGCGAAGTCGGAGAGCGCGCCATTCAGACCGGCCTTGCGTAACCCGTCGAGAAAATGTTCGCGGTCGATGGGATTCCTATACCTGGCGGCGCGCACGAGAGCGAGTTCGAGCGTGCTGACCGGCAGCGCTTCACCAAGCTCACTCAATTCCAGACATCTCTCTCGAACGAATGTGCGCAACGCGAAGTTCGCTTCGCCTAGCCGATCGGTTTGTGCGTAGCACGCCGCAAGGAGCGCGTGGGACCAGCGGTCACTTGATCGCGCTTCCCTGAGCACATTGATCGCCTGTTCGTATTCGTGCGCCGAATAAAGCGCCAACGCGTGATACCAATGGTAAATGTTGGGTGGAAGCGGGTTAAGCTGTTTGGCTGATTTGATCCATGTGAGCGCTTGCTGCCAATTTCCCCAATAGACCAGGATGTTGGCAAAAGCGGCGGCGACGTCAGCATCGTTGGGGTTGAGCGCCAGAGCACGCTTGAAGTGAGCTTCGGCCTCTTGGTCACGGTCTTGCAGGAAAAGAAGCTGGGCGAAGACGCCGTGCGACCAAGCGTCATTCTCATCAAGATCGAGGGCGATCTCGATCTCGCGACGAGCCTCATCCAGTGGGGGCGCGGCGGGCGATTCCAGAAACGCGGCGCAGACGACCGTCCAAGCCACATTGGCGTGAGCGCGAGCATAAGCTGGATCGAGCCCCACAGCCTTCTTGAAATAGGCTCGCGCCTCCTCCATGCTCCTGACGGTCAATTGACGCCATTTCTCGTTCCCCAGTAGGACGAGATCGTAAGCCGTGATATTCGAGGTCTGTTTGCCTCTTGCGATCTCGCGGCCTGCGTCCTCAAGTCGGCCGGGCAGCGCTGAAACGATCTTGCCGACGATTTCGTCCTGGATGGCGAATATGTCTTCGAGCTCGCGGTCGTAGCGCTCCGTCCAGAGGTTGAAGCTGCTCGCGGCATCCAGAAGTTGGACCGTCACCCGCACCCGTTTCCCAATCCTGCGTGCGCTCCCTTCCACCACATATCGTACGCCGAGGTGGCGGCCGATCTCTCTGATGTCGGACGACCTGGTCCGGTAAGCGAAGCTGGAATGGCGGGCCACGACGAAGAGCGACCGGAAGCGCGATAATTCCGTAATGATGTCTTCCGTGATCCCGTCGGAAAAGTAGTCCTGCGCGGGATCGCCGCTCAAGTTCAAGAATGGCAGCACGGCAATCGATGGCTTGTCCGAGGTCGCGGACGGGAGCCACGCTTGCCGGCTGGCACCGGACAAGGTGGCGGCTGGCGGGCCGATATAGCGGTAGCCGCGGCGCGGCAGCGTCTCGATCCAGGTACTGCCCCCTTCCACGGCTGCAAATGCCCGGCGCAGAGCCGCAATCTGCACGGTCAGATTGCTTTCCTCGATCGCCAGTCCCGGCCAGGCCGCCTCCATCAGAGCGTCCTTGGCAACCGGCTTACCCGTCTTTTCCAGAAGCAGCCGAAGTAGCGCGACGGCTCGCCCTCCGAGAGCTACCGGCTCGACTCCCCGAAACAGCATGTCGGCGTCTGTCTCGAGACGAAATGGACCGAACTCGTAGATCGTCGCCATTGGCTAGAGACACCATTATCAGTGAAATTCGCAACTTTTTCCGATCGGATTCAGGAAACGATTTGGCGCTCCGTGAGAAGATGGCATGGGCCTCGGCGAGGAGCAAATCGGATGGAGCAACGGCGGCTAGATGACGACCTGATGGGCAAATCACACTCCCAACCTCCCCCCACCCCACAGCTACGGCTCAAGGGCCACGTCGTCCTTGAGGGAAACGCCGGTTACGACGAGGCGCGCAAGGTCTGGAATGGCGCCATCGACAAGCGGCCGGCCATGATCGCCTATTGTGCCGGTGCCGAGGACGTCGTTCGGGCCGTCGTCTTCGCAAGATCTCATCACATCTGCATCGCAGTCCGCAGCGGCGGCCACAATATCGCCGGCCTGTCGGTTTGCGACGGCGGCATGGTCATTGACCTGTCGCTCATGAAACAGGTCGAGGTCGATCCGGTCCGTCGGATCGCGCGCGCGGAGGCCGGCCTCAATCTGGGCGAATTCGACAGGGTGACGCAAGAGCATGGCCTGGCGACCACCATGGGCGTCAACAGTGATACCGGTATTGCCGGGCTCACGCTTGGCGGCGGCTTTGGCAAGCTCGGACGCAAATACGGGCTGACTTGCGATAACCTGATTTCCGCCGAGGTTGTGACAGCCGAGGGAAACATATTGAAGGCCAGTGCGACCGAACACCCCGACCTGTTCTGGGGCCTGCGGGGTGGCGGCGGCAATTTTGGCATCGTGACCGCGTTCGAATACGCGCTTCATCCCATCGGCACCTCACTGCAAGTCGCGTCAGCGCTGCATCGATATGATCACGCGCGCGAGGCCATGCGCTTCTATGATGAATTCGCTCGCCGCGCCGCCGATGAAGCGAACGTCGATGCAGCTCTGGTAACGCTGCCGTCGGGCGAACGATTCTTCAGCATCTCCGCCTGCTATGTCGGCCCGCATCATGACGGTGAGCGCGCCCTTTCACCGATCATCAGATTCGGCTCGCCCGTCGAGACGCGCCTTGCAGCTGTTCCTTATCTCGACATACAGTCGGGCGGTGATGCGCTGTTCCCACGCGGCCGCCGCTTCTACTGGAAGGCGCAGTTCCTGCGCGAGATCAGCACTGGCGCGATCGACGCGCTGCTCGACGCCTATGCGAGAGCGCCAAACACCTCGTCGCTACTGGTTTTCCAGCACGTCGGCGGCGCAATCGCCCGGGTTCCGGCACAGGACTCGCCGTACGCAAACCGCAATGCAGCGTTCGACTGCTTTCCCGTCGCGATCTGGGACGATCCGGCCGACGACGACGCGAACATGCGTTGGGCGCGCGAGCTGTGGAGCGCCGTCAGGCCCTATTCGACCGGCGGCGTCTACGCGAACAATCTCGGCGATGAGGGCGAGGATCGTGTCCGCGATGCCTATGGCGAGAACTATGCGCGGTTGGCTGAGCTCAAAACCAAATACGATCCGACCAATCTCTTCCGCATGAACCAGAATATCAAGCCGACGGTATAGGTTCACGGCATCGGGAAAATCCAAATGCGAAGCCGCTGGACCATCCTTGCTGCCCTGTTCGTCGCTCGCGCCGCCATCGCCTTTCAGTTTCAGAGCGTCGCGGCCGTCGCGCCACAGCTCAGCCAGAGTCTCGGTGCGAGCCTGGCCGATATCGGTATTCTGATCGGACTCTATTTTGCGCCGGGCGCCGTGCTTGCCTTGCCTGGCGGCGCGATCGGTCGACGCTATGGCGACAAGGTGACGGTCCTTGCCGGTCTCCTGATGATGCTGGCAGGCGAACTTCTGATGACCACGTCAACATCGTGGAGCGTGCAGATCGTGGGCCGACTGACCGCCGGCATTGGCGGTGTTCTCCTGAACGTTCTGATGACCAAGATGGTCGCGGACTGGTTTGCCGGCCGGGAAGTCGCCACCGCGATGGCCATTTTCATCAACTCATGGCCGGCCGGCATTGCGGTCGCTCTCATGCTGTTGCCGGAAGTCGGAGCCACGCTTGGCCTCCATGCCGTCAATCTCGCCGTCGCAGGAGTGATCTTGATCGGCCTTGGTCTCATCGCTTTGGTTTATCGCGCGCCAGATGCGACCATCGCGGTTGAAGGCGAGCGCTACAGCCTGACCGCCGACACGATCTGTGCCGTGATTGCCGCCGGCTTGATCTGGTGTCTCTACAACATCGGCTTTGCGATGGTTTTCAGTTTCGGTCCGTCGATGCTTGTTGAGCACGGATGGCCCAGTGCCGCGGCCGGATCAACCATCAGCATCGTGCTCTGGCTCGCCGCCCTTTCGGTTCCGTTCGGCGGCTTCCTCGCAGATCGGACCAAGCGCGGCGAGGCCATCCTCGTGACAGGCTGCATCGCCTTCGCCCTCCTGACATTTCTCCTGTCGCGTAGCGGCACGGTGCTTCCCATCGTCATTGCTCTTGGAATCCTTTGCGGTCTTCCCGCCGGGGCGATCATGAGCCTGCCTGCGCGAGTGCTCGATCAGAAGATGCGGCCGGTCGGAATGGGACTATTCTACACGATCTTCTACGCCGGCATGTTGGCCGGACCGGCGATCGGCGGAAAGCTCTCAAAGTCGTTCCGCTCCGCGAGCGCCGCGCTCGACTTCGGCGCCGTCGCCCTTCTGGCTTGCCCGATCGTTCTGTGGCTCTTTCGCCATATCGTTGTCAGCCGGCATCGGACGGCCGTTTTACCGATACCCGATGAAAAGCGAGACATGGAATGCCTTCTCAGAGAGAATGACCGGCTGCAGGCTCGCCATGACTGACGCTAACGCGCCCGATACCATAAGGAGCTTGGAACGAGTTCTGGCGGCTGGCTTGATTCAGCTCAAGAACCGGCCGCGTTAGACCCTTGGATCGCGTCAGGCCCATTCACGAAGCGGATCAATCTGAAGCTTGCCCACCGGTGTCCTGCTCATGAGCTCGACGACCAAGCCGGTACGGGTCTGGACGAAAGCGAGCTGACGATCGAAAACCGCACCATGGCAAACAGGCACGACCACCGATTCCCCTTGCTGCTCCATTTCCGCGACATCGCGGTGCGACATCTTTCTGTGATGACAGCGGCCTAATGCCCGATGGTCCGATTCGAATCCGACCGGAGACAGGGAAGGCGCTGCTGTTTCATCATCCGATCATGCATCGCGGTGATCCCGTCACGAAAGGACGCAAATACGTTTTGCGGACGCACGTGATGTATCGGCGCGAGAGGTGAAGGCGAGTTCAGGAAGTGGTTCGAGCGGAGCGATGTCATCGTTGTGAGGCGCGAGAGCGAGCAATTCCGCCTCATATCGACACCCTCTGGACTGCTTCGCTTGCGCTCGCAGTGACGTTCGTCTGCGAGCGAGCCAAAACAAAAAGGGCGCGGTTTGCACCGCGCCCTTCGTAGCTTCGAGAGGAGCTGGACTGTTAGAAGTCCATGCCGCCCATGCCGCCGCCCGGAGGCATCGCGGGGCCGGCTGCGTTCTTCTTCGGCAGCTCGGCGATCATGGCTTCCGTGGTGATCAGCAGCGCGGCCACCGAGGCAGCGTTCTGGATCGCGGTGCGCACGACCTTGGTCGGGTCGATGATGCCCTTGGAAACCAGGTTCACATATTCGCCGGTCTGCGAGTCGAAGCCATAGGCGTACTGATCCTTCTCCAGGATCTTGCCGACGATGACCGAGCCGTCCTCGCCCGCGTTGATGGCGATCTGGCGAGCCGGAGCGGAGAGCGCCTTGCGGACGATCTCGACGCCGGTCTTCTGGTCCTCGTTCTTGGCGCGCACGTTCTTGAGCGTCTCGGAGGCGCGCAGCAGGGCGACGCCGCCGCCCGGCAGGATGCCTTCCTCGACGGCAGCGCGGGTCGCATGCATTGCGTCATCAACGCGATCCTTGCGCTCCTTCACCTCGACCTCGGTCGCGCCGCCGACGCGGATCACCGCGACGCCGCCCGCGAGCTTGGCCAGACGCTCCTGCAGCTTCTCACGATCGTAGTCCGAGGTGGTCTCCTCGATCTGCGCCTTGATCTGGGCCACGCGCGCCTCGATGTCGGCCTTCTTGCCGGCGCCGTTGACGATCGTGGTGTTCTCCTTGTCGATCATGACCTTCTTGGCGCGGCCGAGCATCGAGAGGTTGACGTTCTCGAGCTTGATGCCAAGGTCTTCCGAGATCGCCTGGCCGCCGGTCAGGATCGCGATGTCCTGCAGCATGGCCTTGCGGCGATCGCCGAAGCCCGGCGCCTTGACGGCCGCGACCTTGAGGCCGCCGCGCAGGCGGTTGACGACCAGGGTGGCGAGCGCCTCGCCCTCGACGTCCTCGGCGACGATCACGAGCGGCTTGCCGGTCTGCACGACGGCCTCGAGCAGCGGCAGCATCTCGTTCAGCGAGGAGAGCTTCTTCTCGTTGATCAGGATGTAGGCGTCGTCCATCTCGACGCGCATCTTGTCAGCGTTGGTGACGAAGTAGGGCGAGATGTAGCCGCGGTCGAACTGCATGCCCTCGACGACGTCGAGCTCGGTCTCGAGCGACTTGGCTTCCTCGACGGTGATGACGCCCTCGTTGCCGACCTTCTTCATGGCGTCGGCCAGGAACTTGCCGATCTCGGCATCGCCGTTCGCGGAGATGGTGCCGACCTGGGCGATCTCCTCGTTCGAGGTGACCTTCTTGGAGTTCTTGACGAGGTCCGCGACCACAGCCTCGACGGCGAGGTCGATACCGCGCTTCAGGTCCATCGGGTTCATGCCGGCGGCAACCGACTTGGCGCCCTCGCGCACGATCGCGGCCGCGAGCACGGTCGCGGTGGTGGTGCCGTCGCCGGCCGCGTCAGCGGACTTGGAGGCGACTTCGCGCACCATCTGCGCGCCCATGTTCTCGAACTTGTCGTCGAGCTCGATCTCCTTGGCGACGGTGACGCCGTCCTTGGTGATGCGGGGGGCGCCGAACGACTTGTCGAGCACCACGTTGCGGCCCTTCGGGCCGAGGGTGACCTTCACGGCATTGGCGAGAATGTCGACGCCGCGCAGCATGCGATCGCGGGCGTCAACGCCGAACTTCACGTCTTTGGCTGACATAAATGGATTTCCCTGAGTTGAATTGATGTCTCACCCCGTCCGTGGCGCCCGCAGGCGCTCCCTCAGGGGTGAAGCGGATGCGGCAGCGCTTAGGCGGCCTTCTTCTTGGCGCCGGTGTCGGTGAGAACGCCCATGATGTCGCTCTCCTTCATGATCAACAGCTCCTTGCCGTCGATCTTGACCTCGGTGCCGGACCACTTGCCGAACAGCACGCGGTCACCGACCTGGAGGTCGAGCGGGACCAGCTTGCCGGTCTCGTCGCGGCCGCCCGGGCCGACGGCGATGACTTCGCCCTGCGAGGGCTTTTCCTTGGCCGTATCGGGAATGATGATGCCGCCAGCGGTCTTCTCTTCGGCGTCGATGCGCTTGACCACGACGCGGTCGTGAAGCGGACGGAAGTTCATACAGTCCTCCTAAGCTATTGAAACTGTTTTCGAAGTTCTGGAGATTAGCAGTCGCTGCTAGCGAGTGCCAGCAGGCGCGATCGACATAGGCGAGAGTTTTACCGGGAGCAAGGGCTTGTAGCAGAAAAATTAGCAGTCAATCGAGGCTTCTGCCAAAAGGTCCTGAAATCGTTAACGGGATCGGAACAGACCGTGAAACCCCGTATTAGCACCTGTGCTAAGTCGCTGCTAGTGCAGGAATTTTCAACAGAGCGTTAAACTTTTAGGCTTGTGATGGGTTGGTCGCATGCGTCACATTTCTCATCAGTGAGCGCATCTCGCCGGGGGCTTGGTCCCGGTCGCCCTCCGGAGAATGCGCTTCCTGCAAATGGAGGTTGGCATGACTTCGCGGGTTGGTGTTTCCGAGGACTTTCGGAAACAGGTTCTGGGTTACGGGCTGACGACGGCGCAGATCCTCTACCGGATGCCGGATCATCCCTCGCTGCTTCAGACCTATGTCTGGCAGAACTACGACCTGTTCCCGAAATTTCCGGCGCTGCAGGATTTCCTCAGCTTCTGGCAGAAGAAGCTCGAAGGTCCGCTGTTTTCGGTCACAGTCGCCCATTCCAAGCTGATCAAGCCCGCGGAGCTGCGCGCCGTCGACGGCGTCTTTCGGCTGCAATAGGCGGCAGGCTGCAACATCGGTGTCATTCCGGGCTCGCGCTCCGCGCGCCCCGGAATGACGATCTCCTGTTTGGCGATCGCGGAGACCGCCCAATGGCAAGCTGACTGTGCTACCCTTCGCCTCCGGGGAAAGCCGAGGGAGAGCACGATGGCCAGCAAGAGCCGTTCGAACACGCCTGCATCACGCGCCGCTGCGAAATCGGCAGCACGCAAGACATCGTTGCGCAAGGCCGCGGCGAAGGCCATCGCTGAGGCGCCTGCGAAACCAAATGCACGCAAGGCGCTCGTCAGCACTGGCCGCGCGGCACCTGCATCCAAGCGCCCGAAGCAGCGGGTCGCCATCAGCCACCTCAACGAAGAAGACTTCAAGACCGACGGTTTGCGCGCCTATGCGGCCTACCGCGATCTCGGCATTGCCGATGCCACGCACGGCCTGGCGCGGGCGCATGTGATTCGGTTGCTGCCGCCGTGCAATCCGAAAGAAGTCTCAAAGCTCCATACGCACGATGTCGAATTCCAAATGGTCTATGTGCTCAAGGGATGGGTGAAGACCTACATGGACGGCGTCGGTGAGAGCATGATGAAGCAGGGCAGCGCCTGGACGCAGCCGCCGAAGATCCGGCACATGATCCTGGACTATTCCGACGATGTCGAACTGCTCGAGGTGATCCTGCCGGCGGATTTCAAGACGCTCGAGCTGACGGCGTGAAACGCTCTCGCCCCGTGCTCTGCTGCCCAATGGATTCCGGGCTCGAAAACCGATCGCGAGAAAGCGCCCGATCCGCGAAACCGGGCAGTTACCAACCGGATGGTTTAAGCCGCCGCTGCAGGGCGGGACACTAACCTCTCGAAAGTATTCCGCGCTAGGTCAAGGCTGTCAAAATGCGGGAATGCTTTGATGGCGACCAACACTTTTGGCCGACGCGGCGTCGTGGCGCCGCCCCCAAGAGCATCGTTTCAGTCCGTCGCCGCGCCGGTCGCTCCAGCGGCCGTGCGCGACGGCGCCCGGCCCTTGTCCGGTGAGTGGACGCTTTTTTGCGGCAACAAGCTCCTGGCCGATATACCCTTCGTCACCATTGGCCTGATTTTCAATCTCATCCTGATCTTCGTGCTGCAACGCCGTCTCGCGATCGACATTGCGCCGGACGGCTCACTCGATGTCCGCTCGGTGATCGCCTATGGCGCGTCCGGCTACGATCTCGTTGTTGGAAGGGGAGAGTGGTGGCGGATCGGCCTTGCGCCGCTTCTGCATGGCAGCGAGTCGCACCTCATGAGCAACTGCGTTGCGCTGCTCATCGTCGGCGTCCGGCTGGAGTCTCTGATCGGCCGTGGCTGGTTCTCGCTGATCTTTGTTGCCAGTGCGCTGGCCGGGGAGGCCGGCTCGCTCCTGGGCAATGCCCCCGGCACGGTGAGCGTCGGTGCGTCCGGCGCCATTACCGGGCTCGTGGCAGCGCTGTTTGTCACGAGCTTCGATCCCGAAGCGGATGCCGATCAAACAATCTCAAGACTGAAGACGTCGCTCTTCTTCGGTGTTCCCGCACTGCTGCCACTTGCCTTTGGAGCCTCCGGCGAGGTCAACTACTTCGCCCATGCAGGTGGTGCGTTGGCCGGCGGCGCACTTGCCATCACGCCGTGGCTCGCCTTCTGCTCGTATGACAGCCTGCCGCGGAGCGCCAGCATGACGTTGCTCGCAGGATGCGCTGGATCTCTGATCTGCGCCGGCTTCGCCGCTGCTCATTATTCGTCCTACATGGCTGAGGCCGCGCAGTATATCCCCGCTTCGGAGCTGCCGGCGACCGGTGACGAGCGTGTCAGCCGGTCTTTCGATCTCGTCACCCGCTATCCGAAAGACCCGCGGGGTCATCTATTCCGTGCGATCTTCTTCATGCAACAAAAGAGCTTCGGAGCCGCCGAGGCGGAGGTGCGAACCGCAATGTCGCTCGCCGCATCGGATGTGGCGGGCGGGCCGGTGCGCTCCGGGGCGCAGGGCTTGATGGCGGTGTTGCTGTACGCGCAGGGACGGAACAGCGAAGCGAAGGCCATGGCGGCTGAGCCATGCCGTGCCAAGCTGCCTGAGGTGCGTCGTACCTTGGAGAAGACGAAATTGTGCGGTTGACTGGGACGATGGTGCTGAAGGCGTAGGCGCTCCCTCCTGCGTCATTGCGAGGAGCTCTCGCGACGAAGCAATCCAGACTGTTCCCGCAGATGCATCTCTGGATTGCTTCGCTTCGCTCGCAATGACCGAGCTACGGGTGCGCTGCTAAGTCAGCACCCCCACGATCGCGCCCATCAGGCAGGTCGTCAGCGTGCCCGAGACGATCGACTTCAGTCCGAGCGCGTTGATCTCCTCGCGCCGGCTCGGCGCCATGGTGCCGAGGCCGGCGATCATGATGCCGAGACTGCCGAAATTGGCGAAGCCGCACATCGCATAAAGCATGATCAGCCTGGCGCGCGGATCGAGCGCGCTCGCATCGAGCTTGGAAAAATCGACATAGGCGATCAGTTCGTTCAGCACGGTCTTGGTGCCCATCAGGCTGCCGGCCGTGACGGCCTCCGACCACGGCAGGCCCATCAGCCAGCATACCGGCGCCATGATCAACCCCAGGATCCGCTGCAGCGAGATCGGCGCGCCGCCGATCGCAGGCAACAAGGAGAGGATCGCGTTGGCGAGATGGACCAGCGCGACCAGTACCAGCAGCATCGCGACGATGTTGAGCAGCAGCTCCAGCCCGGCAGACGTACCCTTGACGATCGCGTCCATCGTCGACGACGCCTGCATGTCGGGATCATCAAGCGATCCTCCGGTCAGTTCCTTCGAGGTCTCCGGCACCATGACCAGGCTGACCAGGATCGCCGCGGGCGCACCGAGCACGGAGGCGATGACGAAATGCGCGGCCGCGTCGGGAATGATCGGCGCAAGCAGGGTGGCGTAGAGCACCAGCACGGTGCCGGCGATTCCCGCCATGCCGCCGGTCATCACTAGGAACAATTCGCTGCGCGTCATCTGCGGCAAATAGGGCCGCACGAACAGCGGCGCCTCGACCATGCCGAGGAAGATGTTAGCGGCGGTCGATAGTCCCACCGCGCCGCCGACGCCGAGCGTGCGCTCCAAGAGCCAGGCCATGCCGCGTACGACCGGCGGCAGCACGCGCCAGTAGAACAGCAGCGTGGTCAGCACGCTCATGACAAGCACGATCGGCAGCGCCTGAAACGCCAGGATGAAATCGGCGCCGGGTGTCTTGAGGTCGAAGGGCAGGGTGCCGCCGCCGAGATAGCCGAACACGAAGGAGGAGCCGGCGCGGGAGGCCGCCGCGATCGCGCCGACCGCGTCGTTGATCGCCCCGAAACCACGGGCGACGACGGGTATCTTGATCAGGATGATGGCGGTGAGCATGGTGACTGCGAGGCCGAGCGCGGCCTGCTTGATCGAAACGGCGCGGCGATTTTCACCAAGCGCCCAGGCGATCGCGAGCAGGGCGACGATCCCGAAAGCGGATTGCAATTGTAGCATAAATCCCCCGAACTTTCGGGATTATGGGCGCGGTACGGCGCAAAGCGCAATGCCATGCGATGCGCACGCGTCAGGGCTGCCGTTGACAACGATGTGAGCTTGCGTCACGCAAGGCCTCATCATGGCTTCGACATTGCCGATCGGCGCGACCACGCTCTTGCGCCAAAGTCCTTTCCTGTTCTTCCTGCTCTCGCGCAGCCTGTCGCGGTTTTCGAGCCAGATCGCGGCGGTCGCGATCGGCTGGCAGATCTACGACATGACCGGCCGTGCTTTCGATCTCGGCATGGTCGGGCTGATCCAGTTCCTGCCGACCGCGCTCTTGGTGTTCGTCGCCGGCAGCGCCGCCGACCGGTATCGGCGCCGGCGCGTGGTGCAATTCTGCCAGCTCTTGGAAGCGCTCACCGCGCTCTATCTATGCTGGGGCTCCTATGCCGGCTTCTTGACCGAGGCCCAGCTGTTCGCGGCGACCTTCGTGCTCGGCATTGCCGGCGCGTTCGAGAGCCCGGCCACTGCGGCGCTGTTGCCGCTGATCGCACCGACCGGCACCCTGCAGCGCGCGAGCGCTCTCTCCAGCGGCGCGGCGCAGCTTGCGACCATCGCGGGGCCCGCGCTCGGCGGCTTCGCCTATGCGGTCGCGCCGGGATTGCCTTACGGCATCATGGTCGTGTTCTGGCTGGCCGGCATGGTCTTCACCGGCGCGATCGACGTGATGGACGAGCCGTCGGCCGAGGAGCATGCGAGCAGCAAGGACCTGTTCGCCGGCGTCCGCTTCATCCGCGACAATCCCGCTATCCTTGGTACCAGCTCGCTCGATCTGTTCGCGGTGCTGTTCGGCGGCGTCACGGCGCTGCTACCGATCTATGCCCGCGACATCCTGGAGGCCGGGCCGTTCGGGCTTGGCATCCTGCGCGCGGCGCCCGCCGTTGGTGCTCTGCTGATGACGGCTGTACTGGCGCGGCATACGATCAGCCGCCATGTCGGCTTGCGGATGTTCCAGGCCGTCATGATCTTCGGCGCGGCGACCGTCGTGTTCGCGTTCTCCCATTGGATGTGGCTGTCGGTTGCGGCGCTCGCGATCCTCGGCGCCGCCGACACCGTCAGCGTCGTCATCCGCTTCTCGCTGGTGCAGATCGCAACCCCGAACGAGATGCGCGGCCGGGTCGGCGCGGTGAACTTCCTGTTCATCAACGCGTCCAATCAGCTCGGCCAATTCGAGAGCGGCGTCACCGCCGCACTGCTCGGCACCGTGCCCGCCGCCGTGCTCGGCGGCGCGGCCACCGTCGCGATCGCGCTGCTCTGGATGAAGCTGTTTCCAAGCTTACGGAGGGTGGAGAGGCTGGAGTAGGGGCGGCTGAGGCTTTGTAGCCCGGGTGAGCGAAGCGATACCCGGGAAAGCGGATGGAGATGATCCCGGATATCGCTTCGCTCATCCGGGCTACAAGACAGGCCCCTTGGCTAGTTAATGAAATTGAAAGTCAATCGGTAGTTGTCGCGTAACTCTAAAGGGTTCTGGCCGCAATGGTTCGTTATCGACGTAACCAGTTGCCGGGTGGGACCTTCTTTTTCACGGTCACGCTCGAAGATCGAAGGTCGCGTCTCCTCGTCGAACATATCGATTTTTTGCGTGCCGCGTTTCGTAGGGCGCGCTCCGAGCGGCCATTTGCAGTCGATGCCATCGTTATTCTCCCAGAGCACTTGCACGTTGTGATGACGCTGCCGTCTGGAGCACACGATTCGCGATGACGAGGATTTCGCGCGGCATGTCGATTACGTCCACTTCAATCCGGTGAAGCATGGTTTGATGACGCGGGTTTGTGATTGGCCGTATTCGTCATTCCATCGCTATGTCGGAGAGAACCTGCTCCCCAGGGATTGGGGAGGCGGCGTCAGCGAGATGAGCGCCGATTTCGGTGAGCCGAATTCCTAAGCGCAACTGTGTAGCCCGGGTGAGCGAAGCGATACCCGGGAAAGGTGTTTGAGATGACCCCGGATATCGCTGCGCTCATCCGGGCTACGCGGTCACCGGGGAATATCTACCCCCGTCCCACGAACGGCATCTTGCTCGCCATCACGGTGATGAACAGCACGTTGGCATCGAGCGGCAGCGAGGCCATGTAGGCCACGGCATCGCCGACCGCCTTCACGTCCATGCGCGGCTCCGGCATCATGCGGCCGTCCGGCTGCAGCACGCCACCGACCATGCGCTCCGTCATCGGCGTCTCGGCGTTGCCGATGTCGATCTGGCCGACCGCGATGTCGTAGGCGCGGCCGTCGAGATTGGACGCCCGGGTGAGGCCGGTGATGGCGTGCTTGGTCGAGGTGTAGGGCGAAGAGAACGGCCGCGGCGCATGCGCCGAGATCGAGCCGTTGTTGATGATGCGGCCGCCGCGCGGCGTCTGGTCCTTCATGATGCGGAAGGCGTGCTGTGTGCACAGGAACGGTGCGGTGAGGTTGGTCGCGACCACCTGGCTCCATTGCTCGAGCGACAGATCCTCGAGCGGCATTGCAGGCGTGCCCATGCCGGCGTTGTTGAACAATAGATCGAGCCGGCCATAGGTCTCAGTAATCTTGGCGAACAGCGCCGCGATCGAGTCGGGCTGGGTCATGTCGGCGGGCGCGACGAGGCTCTTGCCGGCACCGCCGAGCTTGGCGGTCTCCTCAAGCATCTCCTTGCGCCGCCCGGTGAGCACCACGGTGAAGCCCGCATTCATCAGCGCCAGCGACGCCGCGCGGCCCACACCCGTTCCTGCGCCGGTCACCAACGCGATCTTCTGTCCTGCCTCGGCCATTGTTCCTCGCCTCATATTTTCAGTGTTTCTGGTTCAGTGCTTCGATTCGTTCTGGGCCTTGTAGGGCGGCCGCGGAATGTTGTTGTGCGCGGCCCGCAGCGCCGCCGACCAGCGCGAGCGCAAATCATGGAAATAGGGCTCGCCGGCCTCGATGCGATGATTGAGATCGGCCTCGCAGACGTCGGAGCGCACAACCAGCACGTCGATCGGCAGGCCGACGCCGAGGTTGGAGCGCATCGTCGAATCCATCGAGATCAGCCCGGTCTTGAGCGCATCATAGAGCTCGACGTCATAGTGCATCGCGCGGTCGAGCACAGGCTTGCCGTATTTGTGCTCGCCGATCTGCAAATAGGGCGTGTCGGTGGTGCATTCGATGAAATTGCCGGCGGTGTAGACCATGAACAGGCGCATCCGTGCGCCCTTGATCTGGCCGCCGAACAGGAAGGAGACGTCGAACGAGATGTCCTCGGCCTTCAGCGCCGGTCCTTCCATGGCATGCACCGCGCGGATGGCCTTGCCGATGCGCTGCGCGGCCTGGAACATGGTCGGCGCGTTCATCAGCGTTTCGACCTCGCCCGTGGCGGGATCTTCCATGCCTTCGGTCAGGGTCGACAGCACCGACTGGCTGATCGCGAGATTGCCGGCGCTGGCGATCGCCAGAATGCGCTCCCCCGGGTTGGAGAAGATGTGCAGCTTGCGGAAGGTCGAGACGTTGTCGAGGCCGGCATTGGTCCTCGTATCCGCGATCATGACGAGGCCGTCACGCACCAGAATTCCGCAGCAATAGGTCATCGCCGATCCTCATCACGTCGAAGGGCGAATTACTAGCGAATTTCCGGGGGGCGTCCAACCCCGTATTCCCGCTGCGGCGACGATCCGTAGCCCGCATGAGCGCAGCGAAATGCGGGGCGGTGGTCCCGGGTGTCGCTTCGCTCACCCGGGCTACGTTCACTGCGTTCAGCCTTGTCCGGGCTCGACGAGGAATGCGTCGTCGACGGCCACGCCCAGTGCCGTGACGAGCCGGTTTGTCTCCGCAGCCATGCCGACGATGGCGATCATCTCGGCATATTCCGCGGCGGTCATGCCCTTCGCGCGTGCGGCGGCCGTGTGCGAATGAATGCAGTAGGTGCAGCCGTGGGCGATCGAAACGGCGACATAGAGCATTTCCTTGAACTTTGGATCGAGCGCACCGGGCGCCATCACCTCCTTGATGCTTTCCCAGGTCCGGCGAAGGGTCTTCGGGTCGTGCGCAAGTGCGCGCCAGAAGTTGTTGACGAAATCGGACTGTCGCGTCTTGCGAATGTCGTCGAAGACGGCGCGAGCCTCCGGCGAGAGTTCACTGTCGGAGAGCAGTTTTACGGTCGCCATGATTTTCATCTCGCTGGTTTGCTGTCGCTTGCGGGCGGCACGGTACCACGGCCCCGCGGCGCAGTGTTGTAGCCCGGGTGAGCGCAGCATCCGGGCATCTCCGGCGGTTTTCCCGCGTGTCGCTTCGCTCACCCGGGCTACAAGGCCGGCATCGTGCCGTCGTTCTTTGAACTCACGACTGCCACTGCGATTGGGATTGCGATTGGCCGCCGCGGCCGACCTGCTCGACGCGGACCCTGACCTCGAGCGTCTCCAGGCCGCCGCCATAGCGGGTGCCGCGCACCGGTGCTGCGCCGAGATAATCGAGCCCGATCGCCACGCGCGCATGCGCATCGGTGGTGCAGATGCAGTTGGCTGCATCGAAGCCAACCCAGCCGAGATCGGGCACGAACGCTTCCGCCCAGGCGTGGGCCGCCTGCTGGTGCACCGCACCATCGGAGCGCAGGAAATGGCCAGACACGAAGCGAGCGGGCACTCCGCCGGCGCGCGCGCAGGCGATGAAGATGTGGGCGTAATCCTGGCACACGCCGCGCTTGAGCGCGAAGGCCTCAGCCGCCGAGGTGCCCGAATTGGTCGGGTCTTCGTCGAACGTCATGTGCTCGTTGACCTGCGTCATCAGCGTGTGCAGGAAGCCGAGCACGTCGTCGTCGGATTCGGCACTCAACTCGCGAACGAAGCTCGCCATGGCCGCATTTGGCGCGGTGAGCGGTGTGCCGCGCAGGAACAGGCTCGGCGGAAAACGCTCATCCGTGCCTTTCAGGACGCCGCCGGTGTCGTGAGTCTCGATCAGGCCCTCGGCCGTGATCGCGAGCGTCTCGATCGCGCCATGCGTGATGACATGGGTGACATTGCCGAACGCATCCTCATGCATGTCCAGCCGCGAATCGGTGGAGACGTCGATCTGCCATTCCGCGACATATTGGCCGTCATGGCTGCCCGGCGTCATCCGCAGGATCTGGATCACGCCGGTGGCCGCCGGCGCGTAGCGGTAGGTGGTCGAGTGGGAGATACGCAGGCGCATGGTGGTCCAGCCGGAGCTTTGGTTCAGGCAGGCTGCTGAGGCATAAAGATCGTCATGCCCGGCTGCGGTCAAGCTTGCGCAGACTGCGTAAACTTGTCTGCGCGCCGGGCATCCACAGATGCCGTCAGCCTGCTTTTCGTCAGATCAGATACTGCCTGGTGATGATTTCACCAAGGCGGGAATTGTCGGCGATGAACTCCTGGATGAACTCGTGCACGCCGCGCTGGAAGATGTCATCCATATTTGAGTGTTCCAGCCGGTTCCGGATGCCGCGGGCGTGGCGCTGCGATGGCCCCTGCCGCCCATAGGCGACGCCGATCTGGTCGAGATTGCGGACGAGATTGCCGTAGCAGCTCGCCAGCGATCGCGGCAGCGTGTCGTTGAGGATCAGCAGATCCGCAATCAGCCATGGCTTCAGCGTCTCGCGGTACACCCAGTGATAGGCGGTCAGCGCCGAGACCGAGCGCAGGATCGAGCTCCACTGGTAGAAATCGAGCGGGCCGCCGACATGCTCCTCTTCCGGCAGCAGCACGTGATACTTGACGTCGAGAATGCGCGCGGTGTTGTCGGCGCGCTCCAGGTGCAGGCCGAGCCGCGAGAACCAGTAGGCGTCGTTGCGCAGCATGGTGCGGTAGGCCGAGCCGTCGAAGCGCAGCGAGGTCTCCTGCACGAAGCGCAGGAAGCGCGCCAGCTCCTCGCGGGTCTTGGCGCCCTTGCTCCAGACCTCCTGCAGCTCGATCCAGGCCCCGTTGATGGTGTCCCACATCTCCGACGTCAGCGCTGTTCGGACCGACCGTGCGTTCAGCCGCGCCGCCTCGATGCAATTGGTGATCGAGGAGGGATTGTTCGGGTTGAAGGAGAGATATTCGACGACATTGTGCTCGTTGGCTTCCTGATAGACCTCGAAGAAGCTGACATTAACGCCGGCCGTCATCAGCGCCGATTCCCACTCATTGGTCTTGCCGATATAGGCGGCGGGGAGGGCGGTCACGCGCAAGGTGGCGTCGATGGTGCGGGCGAGATATTCGGCCCGCTCGACATAGCGGGCCAGCCAATAGAGGTTTTCGGCGGTGCGCGAAAGCATGGGCGGTTTTCTATGGGATGCTTGGCGGTGGCATGTGGTGCTGGCTGGGCAAGAGCGTATCTCTGCGTACCTTCGCGGCGCCCTCGGTGCACCCTCTCCCCTTGTGGGAGAGGGTGGATCGCCGCCGCGGATGCGACGGCGAGCCGGGTGAGGGGTCTCTATCCGCGGAGACAGACCCCTCACCCGGCGCCGAGCTGACGCTCGTCGCCACCCTCTCCCACAAGGGGAGAGGGTGCACCATCCTTGTGGCAAGGGTGAAACAGCTTCTACTCATCCAGCACCCATGTGTCCTTGGTGCCGCCGCCCTGGCTGGAATTGACCACCAGCGAGCCTTCCTTGAGCGCGACGCGTGTGAGGCCGCCCGGCACGATGGTGGTGCGCTCGCGCCCTGTCAGTACGAACGGGCGCAGATCGACATGGCGAGGCGCGAGGCCGGAGGCGGTGCAGGTCGGGCAGGTGGAGAGCGCCAGGGTCGGCTGGGCAATAAAGCCCTCCGGCTCGCGCTTGAGCTTGTCGCGGAAGGCTTCGATGGTCGCCTTGGTCGCGGCGGGTCCGATCAGCATGCCGTAGCCGCCCGAGCCATGCACCTCCTTGACGACGAGCTCGCCGAGATGGTCGAGCACGTAGGACAAATCCTGCGGCTCGCGGCAGCGCCAGGTCGGCACGTTCTTCAGGATCGGCTCCTCGGCCAGATAGAATTTCACGATATCCGGCATGTAGGAGTAGATCGCCTTGTCGTCGGCGATGCCGGTGCCGACGGCGTTCGCCAGGGTGATGTTGCCGGCCGCATAGGCCGACATCAGCCCGGGGACGCCGAGCGCGGAATCGGGGCGGAAGGTGAGGGGATCGAGGAAATCGTCGTCGACGCGGCGATAGATCACATCGACCCGCTTCAGCCCCTCGGTGGTGCGCATGAACACCTCGTCGTTCTTGACGACGAGGTCGCGGCCCTCGACCAGCTCGATCCCGAGCTTGTCGGCCAAAAAGGAATGCTCGTAATAGGCGGAGTTGTAGATGCCGGGGGTCATTAGCGCGACCGTCGGCTCGGCCGAGGCGCTGAGCGGCGCCACCGAACGCAAGGCCGACAGCAGCTCGTCCGGATAACGCTCGACCGGCGCGACGCGGTGGCGGGCGAACAGGTCCGGAAACAGCCGCATCATGATCTCGCGGTTTTCCAGCATGTAGGAGACGCCCGAGGGCGTGCGCGCATTGTCCTCCAGCACGATGAAGTCGTTGGCGTCGACCCGGACGATGTCGATCCCGGCGATGTGGACATAGACATCGTGCGGCACATCCTGGCCGTTCATCTCCGGGCGGAACACCGGGTTCTGAAAGATCAGATCGTCGGGGATGATCTCGGCGCGCAGGATGTCGCGGCCGTGATAGATGTCGCGCAGGAACATGTTGAGCGCGCGCACCCGTTGCTTCAGGCCGCGCTCCAGCAGCGTCCATTCCTTGCCCGAGAGGATGCGCGGGATCACGTCGAAGGGGATCAGCCGCTCCTGGGCTTCGGCCTCGCCGTAAACAGCGAAGGTGATGCCGATTCGGCGGAACAATAATTCCGCCTCATGGCGACGATATTCCAGCGCGTCCGGTGGCGTCTCCTGCAGCCAGCGGGAGAGCTCCTGATAGGCCTGGCGGACGTCGCCGCCCGGCTCGTTCATTTCATCGAACGCAACTGCCATGCGATCCCATGCTCTCGAGCCACGTCTTACAGTGCATGACTCCCCGGGAGAGTAGCAAGGGCCGGGCCAGCGCGATATGCAGGGACCCGCGGCATTCGGCACCGCCTGCCGGCGCCTTGCCCGAAAAACCGGCTATAAGATGCTCAAATCGGCGCCACGGCGGTCGTGGGCGGGTGACATCGGCGCAGCCACGGGCCAAAAAGGACAGGAAGGCTTAGAGGAGAGCTCATGAACGAGATCGTCACCGCGGGGATGCTGGTCATCGGCGACGAGATCCTGTCCGGTCGGACCAAGGACAAGAACATCGGCTTCGTCGCCGAATACCTGACCAATATTGGCATCGACCTGAAGGAGGTCCGGGTGGTTGCCGATGACGAGCCCGATATCATCGCGGCGCTGGACGCGCTCCGGCATCGCTATACCTATGTGTTCACCACGGGCGGCATCGGGCCGACCCATGACGACATCACGGCGGACGCGATCGCCAAGGCATTCGGGGTCGGCATCGACCATCATCCCGAGGTGGTGGCGCGCTTCCGCGAGCGCTGGAGCGAGCAGGAGCTGAACGAGGCGCGCCTGCGGATGGCGCGGATTCCCGACGGGGCCGAGCTGATCCAGAGCGCGACCATCCTGGCGCCCGGCTTCAAGCTCGGCAACGTCATCGTGATGGCCGGCGTGCCGTCGATCATGCAGGCGATGATGGACATCGTCGCGCCGAAGCTGAAATCCGGCGTGCGGATGTTGTCGGAGACAGTGCGCGCCAATGCCCGCGAGGGCGATATCGGCGGCCCCTTGCGCGAGATCGCCAAGGCTCACCCGGACACCATCATCGGCAGCTATCCCTTCATCGACGAGGAGCAGAAGCCGAACAGCCATCTCGTGGTGCGCTCGCGCGATCCGGAGAAGCTGACGGCCGCGATGAACGCGGTGAAGGAGATGCTCGCGGGGCTGAACGTCACGCGATAGGCAGCAGGGATACAGGTTGAGATGACGGACAAGGATGCAGAGCAGAAGGCACAGGAGCGAGCGGGCAAGCCGTTCCCGGTGTCGTGGGATCAGTTTCATCGGGATTGCCGGGCGCTGACCTGGCGGCTCAACGAGCTCGGCCCGTTTCATGCCGTGGTCGCGATCACCCGCGGCGGGCTGGTGCCGGCAGCGATCGTGGCGCGCGAGCTCGGCGTGCGCGTGATCGACACCGTCTGCATCGCGAGCTACGACCACGATAAGCAGGGCGATCTGAACGTGCTGAAGGGCATTTCCGAGAGCACCGCCAAGCTCGGCGGCGGCACCGGCAAGGGCCTCCTGATCGTCGACGACCTCGTCGACACCGGCAAGACCGGGCGGATGGTGCGCCAGATGCTGCCGGACGCGCATTTCGCCACCGTCTACGCCAAGCCGAAGGGCCGGCCGCTGGTCGACACTTTCATCACCGAGGTGTCGCAGGACACCTGGATCTATTTCCCGTGGGACACTGCGCTGTCGTTCCAGCCGCCGATCCGCGACGGGGCGGCGTGAAGGAGGCGAGTAGGGATAGGGAGTAGCGAATAGGTCATTCCATTCGCTATTCGCTACTCGCCATTCGCCTGCTCCGCAGCCGAAGGCGGAGGAGCAAATGCCCCTGCAGAACCGCGTCATGCCGACGGGCGAGATCATCGCCACGCCGCATCGTGGCATGTTCACCGGCAATCGCGGCATCATCCATGATCCCGCGACCAAGACCCTGCTCCGCAAGCGCTGGTCGACGCCGGCGTGGCTCACTTGCGTCTGCGAATTCCGCGGCCGCCGCCGCGAGGTGATGGCAATGCGAAGCTGGACCGAGCTGTTCTTCCTGGATGAGGCGACTGCGCTCGCCGCCGGACACCGGCCTTGCTTCTATTGCCGCCGTGACGATGCCAACCGCTTTCGCGCGGCGTGGGAGAAGGGCAATGGCACGAGCGGTCTGCGCGCCTCGGAGATCGACGCGGTGCTGCATCGCGAGCGTCTCGACCATGGCAGGAAGCGGCTGCACCCGCTGCCTGCATCGGTTGATACGCTGCCGGAGGGCACGATGGTGCAGGCCGGCAATACGAGCTTCCTGATGATACAGGGCAGCGCGCTGCCATGGTCCCCGGCAGGCTATGGCGAGGCGCGCCAGGTGCCCGACGGCGTCATGCTGCTGACGCCGCCGTCGACGCTGCGCGCATTGCAGGCGGGCTATGAGGTGGTGCTGCATCCCAGTGCAAACACGTAGCCCGCGTGAGCGTAAGCGATACGCGGGAATCGCAGCGAAGGTGGTCATGGTCCCGCGTGTCGCTGACGCTCACGCGGGCTACGATTTCGGTGAGATCACGCAAACCTCTGCCGCGCCAGCTTGGCGCCGGCGCCGAGCGCCATCAGCTTGGCTTCGGCGACCTCGCGCCGCATCGGCGCCATGCCGCAATTGGTGGTGGCGACGATGTTCTCCTTCGGGACGTACTCCATGACGTCCTCGATCACCTTGCAGACGTCTTCCGCGCTCTCGACCGTGTCGCTGGCGACGTCGATCACGCCGGCCTGCACCACCTTGGTCTTGAGCAGCCCGAGCAGCTCCAGCGGCACCTTGGAATTGCGGCATTCGACCGCGACCTGCTGGATCGTGCTGGCGTCGATGGCAGGGAAAGTCTCCTCATACTGCCGCCACTCCCTGCCCAGCGTTTCCTTCCAATCGGTGTTGGCCTTGATGCCATAGCCGTAGCAGATATGGACGGCGGTCGGGCAGGTCAGGCCTTCGGCGGCGCGCTCCAGCGCTCTTATGCCCCAGTCGCGCACCTCATCCATGTAGACGTTGAAGGCGGGCTCGTCGAACTGGATGATATCGACGCCATCGGCGTGCAGGGCCTTGGCCTCCTGGTTCAACAGTTCGGCAAAGGCGAACGCCATCTTGACGCGGTCGCCGTAGTAGTTGTCGGAAATGGTGTCGATGATGGTCATCGGACCGGGCAGCGTGAACTTCAGCTTCAGCCCGGTATGGGTGCGGGCGACGCGCGCCTCCTCAGCATGCACCCGGCCCTTTAGCGCGAGCGGCGCCACCACCTGCGGCACCATCGCCTTGTAGCGATCCTTGCGGATGCCCATCTCGACCTTGTGCGCGAAATCGATGCCCTCGACGCGCTCGAGGAAGCCGTGCACGAAATGCTGGCGCGACTGCTCGCCCTCGGTGGCGATGTCGATGCCGCTGTCCTCCTGCAGCTTCAGCGCCAGGATGGTGGCATCGCGCTTGGCGCGCGCGAGCTCATCGCCCTTCGATTTCCAGGGCGCCCACAGCGTGTTCGGCTCGGCCAGCCATTCGGGCTTCGGCAGGGAGCCTGCAATGGTCGATGGAAACAGCATGAAAGCCTCCCGGTCGGTTCTTGAGCAGTTGCAGTTGAGCGCTTCTGTGCCATGTCTTATGGTCCAGGTACAGAGCCACGAGGTCGTCCTCCGAGGAGAGGACAGGGCTCGATCCGCCGTCATTGCGAGCAAAGCGAAGAAATCCAGTCTATTTCCTGAGCGCCATTTCTGGATTGCTTCGTCGCTGACGCTCCTCGCAATGATGGAGCTACACCGAACGAAGAACATCAACGGGAAACGCCATGATCGAATTCTTCTTCGACTGCTCCAGCCCCTGGACCTATCTCGCCTTTCACAACATCCAGCCGCTGGCCGCGGAATTCGGCGAGGAGATCGTCTGGCGTCCGATCCTGGTCGGCGGCATCTTCAACACGGTCAATCCATCCGTCTACGCCCAGCGCGAAGCGCCGGTGCCGCTGAAGGCGGCCTATATGCTGAAGGATCTCGGCGACTGGGCACGCTCGGCTGGACTGAAGATCAAGATGCCGCCAAGCGTATTCCCGGTGAACAGCGTCAAGGCGATGCGCGGCTGCATTTTCCTCGGTAAAGAATATCCGAAAGCCATGCTGCCGTTCGCGCGCACGGTGTTCGAGATCTATTGGGGCGAGGACCAGGACATTTCGCAGGACGCTGTGCTTGCCGAGCTCTGCAAACGTGTCGGCGTCGACGCGCAGGCGTTCTTTGCCGGCATCGGCCAGCAGGCAATCAAGGATCAGCTCAAGGCCAACACCGACGAGGTGATGAAGCGCGGCGGCTTCGGCTCGCCGACCATCTTCCTCGACGCCACTGATATGTATTTCGGGAACGATCGCCTGCCGCTGCTGCGCGAAGCATTGGCGCGCAAGAAGAAGGCCGCCTGATGCCGCGCGCGGTCGTCTGTCGCGAACTCGGACCGCCCGAGCGCCTGCGGCTGGAGCGCTTCGAGTCGCGCGCGCTGGCGGCGGGCGAGGTGCGTGTTGCAGTTCGTGCCGCCGGCATCAACTTCCCCGATATTCTCATGGTGGCCGGCGAGTATCAGCTCAAGCCGGAGCTGCCGTTCACGCCTGGGATGGAAGCTGCGGGCGATGTGGCCGAGGTCGGCCGTGACGTGAGCGATATCGCGGTCGGCGACAAGGTGATCGCCAGGATGCGCCATGGCGCCTTCACCGACGAGGCGGTGGTGACGCCGTCGCAACTGACGCAGTTGCCCAGCACGTTCGGCTATATCGAGGGTGCGACGTTCCTCGCCGCGCACGGCACCGCCTATCACGCGCTGGTCGATCGCGGTCAGTTGAAAGCGGGCGAGACCTTGCTGGTGCATGGCGCCGGCGGTGGTGTGGGCCTGGCGGCGGTCGAGATCGGCAAGCTGCTGGGAGCCACCGTGGTCGCGGCGGCGTCGTCGGAGGAGAAGCTTGCGATCGCGCAGGCGCGCGGCGCCGACCACCTCGTTCTGTATCCGCGCGAACCGTTTCGCGACGCGGTCAAGCGCATCACCGATGGCCGCGGCGTCGACGTGGTGTTCGACCCTGTTGGCGGCGAGGTGTTCGAGAACAGCGTGCGCTGCATCGCGTTCGGTGCGCGTCTCCTGGTGATCGGCTTCACCGGCGGCGTTGGGCTGGCGCGCACCAATCTGATCCTGATGAAGGGCGCAAGCGTGCTCGGTGTGCGCGCCGGCGAGGCGGTGCGAAAAGACCCGGCGCTGGGCAAAGCGCGCATGGCGGCGCTGGCGGCCTGGGCGGAGCAAGGCAAAGTCCGGCCGCACGTCTCGCACCGCCTGCCGCTGGAGCATGTCGCTCAAGCAATGCGGCTCCTGATCGAGCGCAAGGCCGTCGGGCGTGTGGCGCTGGTGATGAGTTAGCGCCGTCATTGCAAGGAGCGTAGCGACGAAGCATCCAGACTTCCGCTACTGTCCTGGATTGCTTCGCGGAGCCTGTCATCGGGCCGCGCATCCGCGCGGACCCGCTGGCTCGCAATGACGGCGGCGAACTACTTATAGTCCCGCTCGTCCCACCACGGGAAATAGTCTGGCATGTCGGATGAGACCGTGTTCCTGAACTGCGCCGGGCGCTTCTCCAGGAAGGCCGTGACGCCTTCCTTGACGTCATCGGAGCGGCCGCGGGCGTAGATGCCGCGGCTGTCGATCTTGTGCGCCTCCATCGGATCGTCGGCGCCCAGCATGCGCCACATCATCTGCCGGATCAGTGCGATCGAGACTGGCGCGGTCTTCTCGGCGATCTCGCGCGCCAGCGCCTGCGCAGTGGTCAGCAGTTCGTCCGCCGGCACGACGCGGCTGACGAGGCGGCCGGCCAGCGCCTCCTGCGCCGGGAACACGCGGCCTGTGTAGCACCATTCCAGCGCCTGCGAGATGCCGACCAGGCGCGGTAGGAACCAGCTGGACGCCGCTTCCGGCACGATGCCGCGCTGGGAAAACACGAAGCCGAAGCGCGCCGCCTCCGAGGCGATGCGAATGTCCATCGCCAGCTGCATGGTGACGCCGATGCCGACCGCAGGGCCGTTCACCGCCGCGATCACGGGCTTCAGCGATTTGAAGATGCGCAAGGTGACCTGGCCGCCGCCGTCGCGCACCTGCGGATCGGAATAGTCGACGCGGCCGTCGGCGTGGCGCCTGACCGGGCCACGACGGGCGTCGCGATCGAATGTGTCGGCGCCGGAGGAGAGATCGGCACCGGCGCAGAACGCCCGGCCCGCGCCGGTGACGATGATGGCGCGGACGCCGTCATCCCTGTCCGCACGATCGAAGGCGTCGATCAATTCGCGCTGCATGGTTGCGGTGAAGGCGTTGAGCTTGTCCGCCCGGTTCAGCGTGATGGTGAGGATCTGGTCCGCGACGTCGTAGAGAATGGTCTCGTAGGCCATGGGTGTGTTTCCTCGATTTTTCCGATTGTTGTCTTGTCATGGCCGGGCTTGACCCGGCCATCCATCGTCTTGAGATGGATTCATATGAGAAGATGGATGCGCGGGTCGAGCCCGCGCATGACGACGGAGCAACAGGCGTCGTCAGTTTGCCGGCACGCTCGGCCACGGCCGCTGCTCGCCGCGCAGCCCTTCGAACGCCTTGGCGAGGCCGAGCACGCCGAGATCGTCGAAGCGGCGGCCGACGATCTGCACGCCGATCGGAAAGCCGTCGGCGTCATAGCCGCCATTGATCGAGATGGCCGGATTGTCGGCCATGTTCCACGGCACCGTGTAGGTGATGTGCTCGAGCGGCCGGTCCGGATCGTTGGTGGGCCCGGCGAACTCGGCCGGGAATTTCACGCCCGGCGAGGTCGGCGAGATCACATAGTCCAGATCGTGGAACAGCTTCGCTGCAGCGGCGCGCAGCGCCATGGTGACGTTGAAGCCCCTGATGACGTCGACGCCGGATAAGCTGGCGCCGCGTTCGGCCCATTTGAGGATGTAGGGCAGGGTCCTAGCGCGAACCTCGGGCGACAGCTTCGACAGATCGTCCCACAGCCGTGCGCGCCAAAAGTTGTCGAGCCCGTCGAGCATCTCGCGGGTCAGGAAGCCCTTGATCTCGGTGACCACGGCGCCAGCGGATTCGAAGGCTTTCGCGGCCCGCTGCACGACCTCGCGCACCGGCGCTTCCAATGGCTGGCCGACGTCGAGATCGAGCATCAGGCCGATGCGCAGCTTGCGCGGCGACTTTTCGACCACCTTCCAGTTCAGGTCGCTCGGCGGCAGGCTGGTGCCGTCGCGCCGATCGGGCTTCGACAGCACGCCCATCATCAGCGCGGCGTCATCGACGATGCGTGTCATCGGTCCCGCGACGCGGCCGACATAGGGCGGATCGATGGGAACGCGGCCGAAGCTTGGCTTGAGGCCCACCAGGCCGCACCACGCGGCCGGCAACCGCACCGAGCCGCCAATATCGGTGCCGAGATGCAGCGGTCCATACCCAGCGGCCGCAGCCGCGCCGGCGCCCGCGCTGGAGCCGCCGGGATTCATCCTGAGGTCCCAGGGATTGCGGCTGAGCGGATGGAAGCTCGACAGGCCCGACGACAGCATGCCGTAGTCCGGCATCGTGGTCTTGGCGAAGATGATCGCGCCAGCCTCGCGCAGTCGCGCCGCGGGCGGCGCGTCGGCCGCCGCCGGCGTCAGCGTGACGCTGGCCGAGCCCAGCGGCACCGGCTGGCCCTTGGTGGCGATATTGTCCTTCACCGTCGCCGGCACGCCGTCGAGGCAGCCGGCCGGCTCGTCCTGGCTCCAGCGATCGGTGGACGCCTTGGCGGCCGCGCGCGCCGCATCAGGGTCGAGCAGATAGAGCGCCTTGATGTGCGGCTCCCAGGCCTCGACATGCGCCAGCACCTCCTCCATGACTTCCGAGGGCGAGAACTGACGCGCGCGATAGCCGGCGATCAGATCGACCGCCGAGAGATCATGCAGCGAAGTAATCTCCTGCGAGACCGCTTTATGCATGGGAGCCTACGGGGAGCCGGGTTTCGATGATACGGGCGAACATGCTGGCACCGATCGGCAGGATCTTGTCGTCGAGCACAAAGCCGGGATTGTGCACCGGCACCGAGCCGTCATGGCCGACCCAGAAATAGGCGCCCGGGATGGTCTGCAGCATATCTGCGAAATCCTCGCTGCCCATCTTCGGCGTCGTGCGCGTGATCACCTTGGATGGCTCGACCACCGTGCGCGCGACCTCCTCGACGACCTTGCTCTGCTCCTCCTGGTTCACCAGCACGCTGAACGTGTCGCGGATATCGGCCTCGATCTCGCAGTTGAAGGCGGCGGCCATACCGGCGCAGATCGTGCGCATGCGTTCGCGGATCAATGCGCGCGTGCCGTCGTGGAAGGCGCGGACAGTCCCGCACAGCCAGGCATCGCCGGGGATCACGTTATAGGCGGAGCCGGCGTGGATCTGGGTGATGGAGACGACCGCAGCCTGCAGCGGATCGACATTGCGGCTGACGATGGTCTGGATCGATTGCGCGAGCGTCGTGGCGATCACCACGGCGTCCTTGGAGCGTTCCGGCATCGCGCCATGTGCGCCATAGCCGGAGATGCGGATGTCGAAGAAATCGGCGCCGGCCATCGCCGGACCCGGCAGGATGGCGATCTCGCCATGCGCGAGGTCAGGCGCATTGTGCAGGCCGTAGACCTCGTCGCAAGGGAATTTCTTGAACAGGCCATCCTTGATCATCGCGCGTGCGCCACCGAGGCCTTCCTCGGCCGGCTGGAAGATGAAGTGCACGGTGCCGTCGAAATCGCGGGTCTCGGCGAGGTAGCGCGCGGTGCCGAGCAGCATGGTGGTATGGCCGTCATGGCCGCAGCCGTGGAAACGTCCCGGAATGGTCGAGCGCCACGACAGGTTGGTATTCTCCTCCATCGGCAGCGCGTCCATATCGGCGCGCAGGCCAATCTTCCTGGTGCTGTTGCCACCCTTGCCCTTGAGCACGCCGACGACGCCGGTGCCGCCGAGACCACGATGCACCTCGATGCCCCATTGCGTGAGCTTCTCCGCGACGATGCCTGACGTGCGCACCTCCTCGAATCCGATCTCGGGATGGGCGTGCAGGTCGCGGCGGATGGCGGTGAGCTCGTCGGCGAAACCTTGAATGCGATCGATCGTGGGCATGGATCTCGTTTCCGTTGAGAGGTAATGCAAAGCTTACGGCGCGAAGACCGGGCCGTTCGGCTTCAGCCGGATGCCCGGGCGCAAGCTTGTCCAGGGCAGGGTGGCTGGGTCCGCCGGCATCGCGCCGGGCGCGGCGCAAATCAGGAGCTTTTCAGCGATCGGTTCGAAATCGGCACGGAAGTGCACCGAGCTCTTGTTGACCAGGATCGCCTGCTCGGTCGGCTCGATGCCGACGAAACGGTACATCGCCTGGTCGGCGAGCTGCGCCTTGTGCGAGACAACGACGACGCGGACATCCCCGATGCGCAGAGCGGCAGACGGGCCCATCTCCATCTTGCGGCCGCCATAGAACGGGCCGGGTGCGACGAAGCGGCCGTCCGACAATTCCTCGAGCAGGAAGCTTTCCGTAAACGGCGCGTCGCCGGATATGCCCGACTTGCCGCCGAGCGACAAGGTCACGGTTGCGCCCTTGCCGGCGGCATGCGCGGCCAGCGCAGAGTCGGGATCGTAGATCATGCCGATTGCGGCGCGTTGCGCCCGGTTGCGCACCAGCGCGCGCAGCATGCCGGTGGTATCGGAATCGCCGCCAGCGCCGGGATTGTCCTGAGTATCTGCAATCACGATCGGCTTCGATGCATGCTTCGCCAGCTCCATGGCGTGGCGCACGCCGTCGTCAGGCGAATAGATCGTGCCTGCGAAATCGGTCTCATGGCTGGCGACGAGTGCCGCGATCGCATCCGCCGCCGCGTCGGCATCGGCTTGCGTCTTGCCATAGGCGAACACGCTCGGGCCGCAATGGACGAAGTCGGCGGCCGGAAAGCCCGGCGCGAAGGACAGCGTCGGGACTGCATCATTCTGATAGGTCGCAAGCGTCTCGTAGATGCCCTTGGCCGGCTGGTCGTTCGTGCATTGCCAGCTGATCGGAATCAGGAACGGCAGTTGCCGGAACGCCTTCACAAAGCGCTGACCCGCCAACAGCAACGCCATATGCTGGGCCGACGCGCGGCCGGTGTCGGCCATGTCGGTGTGCGGATATTTGCGATAGGCGATCAGCGCGTCCGCGTTATCCATCATCTGCGGCGTGACATTGGCGTGCAGATCGAGGCTCGCCACCAGCGGCACATCAGGGCCGATCACCTTGCGCACGCGCGCCAGGATCTCGCCTTCGCCGTCGTCGTAATGCTCGGTCACCATGGCGCCGTGCAGGTCGAGATAGACGCCGTCGAGCTTGCCAGCCGCCTCGATGCGCTGGACCATGATGCCGACGATCCGCTCGAACGCGTCCTCGGTGACGTGAGCCGACGGGCTCGCATAGCAGGCGATGGTCGGCACTATTTCCCAGCCGTTCGCTTCAGCAACATCGATGAAACCGGCCTGTCCGGCATTGATGTTGCGCATCGTCGTCAGCACGTTGGCGGCGTCGGCGATCGTGGGTCTGCCGCTGCCATGCATGAAGGCGTCGTAGTCGGCCTTGGTCGGCGCGAAGGTGTTGGTCTCGTGCAGGAAGCCGCCGGTTGCGATGCGGGTCATTCAGTCAGGTCTCGTGCCGTGGTAGGTCGGCGGACGTTAGACCGGGCCTCGCGCGCTGTGCAAGCAATCGAGCGATGCCGAATTGCATGGGCTTCCCGTCATTGCGAGGAGCGCAAGCGACGAAGCAATCCAGAGTCCGTGTGCGGCTCTGGATTGCGTCGCGGAGCCTGTCATCGGACCGCGCTTTGCGCGGACCCGTTGGCTCGCAATGACGGAGAAACTACGCCACCGCTTCCGCCACGGGGCGGAAGTTGGCGAAGTCCCAGTTGCGGCCGGGCGCCGCATCGAGCAGCGCGCGGGTGTAGTCCTCCTTCGGACTCGTCAGCACGTCGCCGGCGGGACCTTGCTCGACGATGCGGCCCTTCTGCATCACCACGACGTCGTCACAGATTTGTGCCGCGACGCGCAAATCATGGGTGATGAAGAGGATCGCAATCCCGAGCCGGCGCTGGATTTCGTCCAAGAGATCCAGCACCTGTGCCTGCACGGAGACGTCGAGCGCGGACACTGCTTCGTCGGCGACCAGCACATCCGGATCGAGCGCGAGCGCGCGTGCGATCGCGATGCGCTGGCGCTGGCCGCCGGAGAATTGATGCGGAAAGCGCGAGATCGAATCTGCAGGCAATCCGACCAGTTCCAACAGCTCGCGGGCGCGCGCCAGCGCCTGGGTTCGCGGCATGCCGTAGTTGATCGGACCTTCCGCGATGCTCTCGCCGACCGACAGGCGCGGATTGAGCGAACGGTAGGGGTCCTGGAACACGATCTGGATGCGCTTCCTGTGCGGTTGCAGCAAGCGGCGCGACAGGATCGAGATCTCGTGGCCGGCGAGGCGCACGCCGCCCGAGGTCGGATCGATCAGGCGCACGATGCAACGCGCCACAGTCGATTTGCCTGAGCCGCTCTCGCCGACGATGCCGAGCGTGCGGCCCTTGCGCAGGGTGAGCGTGACGTCCTGCGCGGCGACGACCTCGCGCGCTTTGCCGAGCAAGGAGCGCTCGCGATAGACCTTGCCGAGCTCGTTGGCTTCGAGCACCACCGGTTCCGTGGTCTCAGGCCGCGGCGGGCGAGGGATCAGGCTCGGCACGGCAGAGAGCAAATTGCGCGTATAGTCCATCGTCGGCTGGCGCAGGATGGTATCCAGCGCGCCGGTCTCGACCAGGCGGCCTTGGCGCATCACCGCAACGCGATCGGCGATTTCGGCGACGACGCCCATGTCGTGGGTGATGAACAGTACCGCGGTGCCGTGGTCGCGCTGCAGCTCGCGGATCAGCGACAGGATCTGCTTCTGCGTGGTGACATCGAGCGCGGTGGTCGGCTCGTCCGCAATCAGGAGCTTGGGCTCCAGCACCAGCGCCATTGCGATCATGATGCGCTGGCGCTGGCCGCCGGACAGGCGATGCGGATAGGAGCGGAAGATGCGCTCGACATCGGGCAGGTGCACCTGCCCCATCATGTCGAGGATGCGCTTGCGGCGGGCGCGGCCGTCGAACGAGGTATGTGCGCGCAGCACCTCGTCGATCTGGCGGCCGACCGGCACGACCGGGTTGAGCGCGGTCATCGGCTCCTGGAAGATCATCGCCATGGTGGTGGCGCGCAGTTGCCGCAGCCGGCGGTCGCTCGCGGTCAAAAGCTCCTCGCCGACCAGCTTGATGCTGCCACTGATCGGCTGGAGCGCATTCTTCGGTAGCAGGCCCATGGTGGTCAGCGAGGTGACCGACTTGCCGGAGCCGCTTTCGCCGACGACGCAGAGCGTCTCGCCCTTGCCGACCTTGATCGAGACGCCGTCGATAATGCGCGGCCCGGCTGCCGCCTTGGTCTTGCCGAGGGCAACGACGAGGTTGTCGATGTCGAGGATGGTGTCGGTCATGTCAGTAACTCTCTGCCGTTATTGCGAGGAGCGAAGCGACGAAGCAATCCAGGCTGGTTTTGTGGAACGATGCTGGATTGCTTCGCTTCGCTCGCAATGACGGTTGGCAGAAGCGACATCACTTCCCGCCCTCCCGCTGCTTCATGCGCGGATCGAGCGCATCGCGTGCGGCGTCGCCGATCAGGTTGATCGACAGGATCGCGATCGACAGCAGCAGGCCCGGCCAGAAGATCAGCGACGGCTTGACCTGGAAGAAGGAGCGGCCCTCGGCCATGATGTTGCCCCAGGTCGGCGTTTCCGGGCTGATGCCGGCGCCAAGGAAGGACAGGATCGCCTCCGTGAGGATGGCGGAGGCGCAGACATAGGTGCCCTGGACGATCAGCGGCGCGATCGTGTTCGGCATGAGATGCCGCCACATGATCTTGGGCAGCGAGGAGCCGACCGAGATCGCGGCCTCGACATAGGGCTCCTCGCGCGCGGAGAGCACGACCGAGCGGACCAGGCGCGCCACCCGCGGGATCTCGGGAATGGTGATCGCCACCATCACGGTGGTGACGCTCGCGCCCGAGAGCGAGACCACGGCGATCGCGAGCAGGATGGCGGGAATCGCCATCAGGCCATCCATCACGCGCATCATCACGGCGTCGACCCATTTGAAGAAGCCGGACACGAGCCCGATCAAAAGCCCGATCGCGATCGAGAAGATGGCGGCGCCGATGCCGACCAGAAGCGAGATGCGGCCGCCATAGACGACGCGTGACAGCACGTCGCGGCCATAGGCGTCCGTGCCGAGCAGGAATTGCGCGCTCGACGGCTTGAGCCGCTGCGCCGGCGCCAGCAGCAGCGGATCATGCGGTGCGAGCAGCGGCGCCGCCACCGAAATGATCACGATCAGCGCGAGGCACACGGTCGCGACCGCGATGATCGGGGTCGAGGTGAGAAAGCCGAACCGCACCCGCAGTCGCGAGGTGACCGGGATGGACGGCTCGGGATGGGTGACGATCGCCATCGATGACAGGCCTCTAGTAGCGGATACGCGGATCGAGGAGGGAGTAGGCGAGATCGATCGCCAGGTTGACCGCGAGGTAGATAAAGGAGGTGAGCAGGATCATGCCCTGGATCACCGGATAGTCGCGCGCCAGCACTGCATCCACGGTGAGGCGGCCGATGCCGGGCAGGTTGAACACGCTTTCGGTGACGACGACACCGGAGATCAGCAGCGCGAAGCCGGTGCCGATCACGGTGATGACCGGCACGGCGGCATTGCGCAGCGCATGACGTAGCAGCACCGCGACCTCGCCGACGCCCTTGGCGCGCGCGGTGCGGACAAAATCCTCGCCGAGCACGTCCAGCATGGCCGCACGTGTCATCCGGGCGATCAGTGCGATGTAGATGAAGGAGAGTGTGCAGGTCGGCAGGATGATGCGCTCGAAGAATGGACCGAAGCCTGCGGAGAGGCTCTTGAAGCCCTGCACCGGGACCCAGCGCAGATTGATCGCGAATGCCTCGATCAGCACATAGCCGATCACGAACACTGGCACCGAGAAGCCGAGCACCGACAGGCCCATCACGAAGCGGTCGATCCAGGTGCCGTGCTTCCAGGCTGCGAGCACGCCAAGCGGCACGGCAACGATGATGGCCAGGATGATGGTGGCGATCGCGACCGACAACGTCGGCTCGATGCGCTGGCCAATCATCTCCAGCACCGGCTTGTGCGAGATCAGCGAGACGCCAAGATCACCGTGCAGGAGCTGATTGGTCCAGCTGACGAACTGCACGTAGATCGGCTGGTTGAGACCGAGCGAGCTGCGAATGCGTTCGAGCTGCTCGGCCGTGGCGTTGTCGCCGGCGAGAATCGCGGCGGGATCGCCAGGCGTCAGGCGCAGCAACAGGAAGACGAACAGCGCGACCACGCCCATCACGGGAATAGTGGCTAGCAGACGGCGGAGCAGATATCCGATCATCAGGAGGTGACTGCCTTCAGCGTGGGCTCGAGGAGGTTACACGAGGCTGTGAATGCTTCTGCATGTCACTGATACTCATTGGATACAAGGTCTCCTGGAATGACGCCGGGACAGGTGCAAAGCGCATGCCATGACACGGAGGATTTGGGCACCATCGGATCAAGCCGAATAGCTCTCGCCGATTGAGAGCGCGCAGATACGGGACAAATGCGTGTAGGGAAGGCCGGTTTCCTTGGCCCAGGCGTTGAACTGCGTCTGAACCTTGGCCAAATCGCCCTTGGACTTCACCTCTTCGGCGATATCGAGTCCCGCCTCGCGCAGGCAGGCCACGACATCCTTGGAGGTCACGAAACCATCGAAGCCGAGGAAGCGCAGCAGCATCTGTCCAGTGTTGCCGCCAAGGCGATTGCCGCGCTTGGCTAGCAGATCGAGCAGGCCGATCTCGTCGGATGATGGCCAGCTCGCCAGGAACTTGCCGAAACTGCCATGCTGCTTTGCGACATCCTGGATGAAGGCGGCATTCGCACGCACCGACATGATCTTCGGCCCATTGCGGACGATGCGCGGGTCGCGGACCAGGCCGTCCCAATAGTCGTCTGGCTGGAATAGGAGTTGCGCGGGCTGGAACTCGAGAAACGCCGCCTCGAAGTCAGGCCATTTGCTTTCAATCACGCTCCAGGCAAAGCCCGCGCAGAACACGCGCCTGGTCATTTCCGCCAGTACGCGATCATCTGCGAGCTTTGCCAACGATGTCGGATTGGGAACGGCTGGCAGCAGCGCTTCGAGCGCCTCTCGCCCACCTTTACGTTTCTCCGCCCTGGTCCGGATGGTCTTGAACGAGCCCATGCGCGCCGCGTTACTTTGCTTATCCAAAGAGGACAGCAGAGTTTGCGGCGCGCGGCAAGCCGCGTTGACCGGCTTTGCGCCGGTTATGCCAGCGTGGCGAGCAGGCCGGCCATCAGGCGGCCGCGTTCGACCAGGCTGTCGACCTCGATGTGCTCGTTGAGCGTGTGCGCATCGGCGCCGCGCACGCCCAGGCCATCGAGCGTCGGGATGCCCATCGCGCCGGTGAAGTTGCCGTCGGAACCGCCCCCGGCGGATTGATGCGGCAGCTTCATGCCGAGCTGCTCGGCAAGCGCGCGTGCCTTTTCGTAGAGCGCCATGGTGCCGGCATCCGGCTCCCACACCGGGCGCGTCACGCCGCGCGTGACCTTGAAAGTGACGTCATTGCTGGTACCGGACAACGCCAGCATGCGCTCGACACCGTGGTCGAGATCGGCCTGGCGCTTGGCCATGCTGAGCGCCTCGCCGGTGCAGGTGGTGGCGACGCAGTTGACCCATTGGCCGCCATGCACGATGCCGACCGAGAAGGTACAATCCTCCGTCGTCATCGCATCGATGGCGAGGATCTGCCTCGCCATTTCCCGGATCGCGGAACGCCCCGAGGAGAGCGTGGCGCCGGCGTGGCTCGGCCGGCCGGTCGCCTCGAGATTGAAGCGCGCGATCGCATAGCGGCCTGTGACGACGCCGTTGTCGATGCGGCCGGGCTCGGGCACCAGCACGTATTTGTTGCGCGCGGCCTCGGCCTCGATGATGTCGCGAGTCGAGGGGGTGCCGACTTCCTCATCCGGCGTGAACAGCACCGTGATCGGCAGCGGCGTCGCGACCGAAGCCTTCGTCAATTGCCGGATGGCTTCAAGGGTCAGGTAATTGCCGGCTTTCATGTCGAAGATGCCAGGCCCGAAGCATTTGTTACCTTCGCGCCGCCATGGCAGCTTCGCGAGTGTTCCAACCGGGTGAACTGTATCGAGATGGCCTGCGATCAGGATGCCCGGCTCACCCTGCTTCGGGTGAGGGAAGCGGGCGCGCACGCAGCCGGCAAAACCCTGGCGCCCGGCGATGCGCTCGATCGTCGCACCCATGATCGCCATCTCGCGCGCGGCGAGGTCCAGCATGCGCTCGACCGCGGCCGCGTCCCAGGTCGGGCTTTCGCATTCCACCCAGCCGCGCAGACCCTGCAGCATGGCCTCGGTGTCAAAGGGAAGATTGGCTGGATTCATGAGAGCTCTCGTTAAGATGTCGCGCGCCAACAATGACAGCACGAGATGGCCTGGCGAATGCTTTGTAAAGCGAAAGCTATGCGCCCGTTAACGGCATTAGCCGCCGCAGCGGTCATGCGGCAAAAGCGGATTGACGGGCAGGGCCAGTGATGCAAGTGTCGAAAGCCGTGCTGTTACATGGTGTTAGTCCGCACAGAGATCGAACTGCACGCACATTGAACGGCACGCACAACGAATCATCGGGCTTTGATCAGTTTGACGCCAGAGCATCACCACGTCAGGAGAGACCGTATGTTCCAAACTTCGCGCTGGAAACGCCTTAAGCTCGCCACGAGCCTTGCCGTTTCGGTGCTGGCGCTGTCTTCCGCGCTGACCTCGCAGGCGAAGGCCGCGGGCAAGACCATCACCGCCGTGATGCATTCCGATCTGCGGTTGCTCGACCCGATCATCACCACCGCCTACATCCAGCGCGACTATGGCTACATGGTCTATGACACGCTGCTGGCGACGGACGCGAATTTCAAGATCCAGCCGCAGATGGCGGAGTGGAAGGTCTCCGACGACAAGCTGACCTACACGTTCACGCTGCGCGACGGCCTGAAGTGGCATGATGGCACGCCGGTCACGGCCGAGGACTGCGTCGCCTCGCTGAAGCGCTGGGGCAAGCGCGACGGCATGGGCCAGAAGCTCATGGACTTCACCGCAAGCATCGACGTGATCGATGCCAAGAGCTTTGCGCTGAAGCTGAAGGAGCCCTACGGCCTCGTGCTGGAAACGATCGGCAAGCCGTCGTCGGTGGTGCCGTTCATGATGCCCAAGCGCGTCGCCGAGACGCCGGCGGATCAGGCGATTACCGACCAGACCGGGTCCGGTCCGTTCAAATTCGTCAAGGCGGAATTTCAGCCCGGCGTGAAAGCCGTGTTCGAGAAGAACACCGACTACGTACCGCGCAAGGAGCCGCCGAGCTGGACCTCGGGCGGCAAGGTCGTGAAGGTCGACCGCGTCGAGTGGGTCACGATGCCGGATGCGCAGACGGCGGTGAACGCCCTGCAGTCGGGTGACATCGACTTCATGGAGAACCTCCCCTACGACATGCTGCCGGTGCTCGAAGCCAATACGGACATCAAGATCGAGGTCCTGAACAAGCTGGGCTACCAGACGCTCGGCCGCATGAACTTCACGCTGCCGCCGTTCGACAATGTGAAGGTCCGCCGCGCGGCGTTCCTGGCGCTGAACCAGAAGGACGTCCTCGACGCGCTGGTCGGCAATCCCAAATATCAGAAGGTCTGCGGTGCGGTGTTCGTCTGCGGCACGCCGCTGGAGATGGATGTCGGCGCCGAGACGCTGGTCAAGGGTGACGGCATGGCAGCAGCCAAGAAGGCGCTTGCCGAGTCCGGCTATGACGGCACGCCGATCGCCATCATGGCGCCGGGCGATGTGACCACGCTGCGGGCGCAGCCGATCGTCGCCGCGCAGTTGCTGCGCGAAGCCGGCTTCAAGGTCGACCTGCAGGCGACCGACTGGCAGACCGTGGTGTCGCGCCGCGCCAGCCAGAAGCCGGTGAAAGAGGGCGGCTGGAACATGTTCTTCACCAACTGGGTCGGCGCGGACGTCGTCAATCCGGTCGTCAATGCCTCGCTCAACGGGCGCGGCAAGAACGGCGGCTGGTTCGGCTGGGCCGAGGACGCGAAGATGGAGCAACTGCGCGACGCCTACGCGCGCGCGACCTCGCCCGATGAGCAGAAGAAGCTCGCGACCGAGATCCAGAAGGAGAACTACGAGCAGGTGCTCTACATCCCGCTCGGTCAGTATCTGTTGCCGAGCGGCTGGCGGAAGTCGCTGAACGGGCTGCTCGACGGCCCGGCGACGCCGATCTTCTGGAACATCGATAAGAGCGAGTGACGCGTCGTTCGCCCTAAGCCATGCACAAGGAAAGCGCGACGGATCTCCGTCGCGCTTTTTTGTTGCGCGGTTTTCTGACGCTCAGCAGTGGCTGTCGCGCACCGCCTCCGGCCCCTCGATGGTCAAGGGATGGGCGGTCTGCCTTGCCTGCGGCGATGGCAGTTTCAATTCAGACCGCTGCTGGTGGGCGCGGTCATTGCGCTGGCTGTCCTTGCGTTCGGTCGGCATGTCGATGCTCCGTTTCCACACAACAACCTTTCGCAATGCAACCAGTTCCAGAATGCGAGCGCGCCCGCACGTGTAGCAAGCGCGTGTTCGCGCTGTGATCGCTTTAGCGGAAGCGGCTTGCAACAAAGTCGATTGACGGTTTTGTGATCTGCTGCAACTCTCGATCCCCAGAGGACGCGAGCATCAGTCGTCGAGAGGGGATCGCATGTTTCATGATTTGCGGCGGACGTGGTCTGCGCTTGCTTCGTGCCTGCTGCTTTCAGCGCTCGCGCTGCCGGAGGCCTGGATCTCTCCTGCTGTCGCCGCCGGCAAGACCATCACCGCGGTGATGCATTCGGATTTGCGCGTCATCGACCCGATCTTCACGCCGGCCTACATCACGCGCGACCACGGCTACATGGTCTACGACACGCTGCTGGCGACCGATGCCGATTTCAAGATCCAGCCGCAGATGGCCGACTGGAAGGCCTCCGACGACAAGCTCACTTACACATTCACGCTGCGCGACGGCCTGAAGTGGCATGACGGCACGCCGGTCACCGCGGAGGATTGCGTCGCCTCGCTGAAGCGCTGGGCGACCCGCGATCCGATGGGCATCAAGCTGATGGAGTACACCGCGAGCCTGGAAGCTCCCGATGCCAAGACGATCACGCTGAAGCTGAAGGAGCCTTACGGCCTCGTGCTGGATTCGATCGCCAAGCCATCCTCGTATGTGCCGTTCATGATGCCGAAGCGGCTCGCTGAAACACCGCCCGACCAGCAGATCCCGGAGCAGATCGGTTCGGGACCGTTCAAGTTCGTGAAGAGCGAATTCCAGCCGGGTGTGAAAGCCGTCTACGTCAAGAATACCGATTATGTGCCGCGCAAGGAGCCGCCGAGCTGGACCGCCGGCGGCAAGGTGGTGAAGGTCGACCGCGTCGAATGGGTGACGATGCCGGACGCGCAGACCGCGGTGAACGCGCTGCAGGCGGGCGAGATCGATTTCATGGAATTCCCGCCGCTGGAGATGGAGCCCGTCCTGGCGGCGAATCCCGACATCACGATGAACGTGCTGAACAAGTTCGGCTACCAGACGCTCGGGCGGATGAACTTCCTCTATCCGCCATTCGACAATCTGAAGCTGCGGCGCGCGGCGTTCCTGGCGATGAACCAGAAGGAGGTGCTCGACGCGCTGATCGGCAATCCCAAATACTACAAGATCTGCGGCGCTTACTTCGGTTGCGGCACGCCGCTGGAGACCGATGTCGGCAGCGAGAGCCTGGTCAAAGGCAACGGCTTGGAGCAGGCGAAGAAGCTGCTCGTAGAGGCGGGCTATGACGGCACGCCGGTCGTCGTTCTTGCACCCGGTGATGCGATCACGCTCAAGCCCCAGCCGATCGTCGTGGCGCAGCAGCTGCGCGCCGCCGGCTTCAAGGTCGACCTGCAGGCCACGGACTGGCAGTCGGTGGTGACGCGGCGCGCCAGCCAGAAGCCGCCGAAGGAAGGCGGCTGGAATATGTTCTTCACCAATTCGGTGATCGCCGACGTCGGCAATCCCCTGGCCTCGACGTTCCTCGGCGCCAAGGGCAAGCAGGGCCAGTTCGGCTGGCCGGACGATCCCAAGCTCGAGCAGCTGCGCGATGCCTATGCCCGCGCCTTGACACCTGAAGACCGCAAGAGGATCTCGACCGAGATCCAGCAGGAGGCCTACGATCAGGTGATCTACATTCCGCTCGGACAGTGGACGAGCCCGAGCGCCTGGCGCAAATCGCTGACCGGCGTGCTGGAAGGCCAAGCCGTGCCGGTGTTCTGGAACGTCGACAAGAGCGAGTAACGGATCACGATGATTGGCTGACGTGGCCCGCGCGACCAATGCAGGTCACGATGACCATGAGCGGGATCGCCAACGCGATCCAGGACACGCCCCACCAGATTCCACCCTGACCGAGCAATGCGGACAACAGGCCGAATGTGGTCAGCGCTGCCAGGACGACCGGCCAGCGCCAGATCCTGTTCAAGCTGTGATGCGCGCGCGCTTTCGTCATTCTGCGGCTGCCGGCGTCATTGGGACGTTACCGACCGCGTTGCTGCTCTGCAGCTCCGTGTCGGCTTCGTCGGTGGAGGTGCGCCGCGACAGCCACAGATAGAGCCCGCTGCCTAGCACGAGGATGGTCACGAGATCGAGCAGCGCCCAGATGATCTTCAGCGGCATGCCACCATAGTCGCCGAAATGCAGCGGCCGTGACAGTTCCAGCGCCCGCAAGTACCAGGGCATGTTCACGACAGACGTCAGCTTGCCGGTGCGCGCATCGACCAGCGCCGGACTGAACAGCCGCGCGGTCAGCGGCGCGCGCCCCTTGGTCCAGACCAGGTAATGATAGGGTGAGCCGAAGGGCGACCCAGGGAAGACCACGCTGCTTGCGATCATGTCCGGCATCGCGGCCTTGACCGTGTCCAGCGCGGCTTGCGGTGAGCTCAATTCGGCTTCCGTCGGCACCGTGCTGCCGCGGAACGGGGCGAGCAGGGCTCTGACGTCGGTCATCTGCCACAGGCTGAACAGCGGCGTGGACAGTTCATTGATGACGCCGGTCAGGCCGATCACCGCCATCCAGGCGGCCAGGGTGACTCCGGTGAGATTGTGCAGGTCGAGCCATTTCAGCCGCCGCGAACGCCTTGTGCGCACGGTGCCAAAATCGAGCCGGCGCATGAAGGGGGAACAGAGGACCAGTCCGGAGACGATTGCGACCACGAATAGCAGCGCCATCAGGCCCATGAACAATTCGCCGGAGAGACCCGCAAAGAGATCCCGATGCAGGCTGAGCACGATGTCCATGATGCGGGCGCCGTCGCCGGCGAACGTTTTCGATTCCCGCATGACCTGTCCGGTATGGGCATCGAACTTGATCCAATGCGCCGAGCTGCGATCGGCCGTGAAGGCGGCCCATGACGGCACCAGCGCCACCATGATCTTCGGCTCGTCATCGTCGATGAAGATGTTGCCGACGATCTCGCCGGGATACCTTGCGCGCGCGGTGCCGGCGATCGTGTCCAGGCTGACGCTCGGCGCTCCCTCAGGCACTGCGGCGTAGGCCGGACCGCCCTCCAGCCAGCCGGCGATCTCGTCCTGAAAAACGAGCGGAAGTCCCGTGATGCAGATGAGCAGGAGGAAGGCAGTGCAGGCGAGGCTCGACCATTTGTGCACCCAGAACCAGCGACGAAACGAATTTCGTGTCACAGCACCGTCCCTCAATCATCGAGGCCGCAATTCCAACGGCTCCAAGTCAATAAGCCGGCCCTTGGCGAATTTCGATTAGAAGTCGTCCAAGGTGCCACTTCGATGCGCAGGGGCCAACGCGTCGGCCGGCGGTGAGAATCACCATCGATAGCGCAAGGTCGCGATCACCTCGCGCCGCAGGCCGTAGTAGCAACCAGTGTCCTGGCAGAGCGTCACATAGGTCTTGTCGAACAGGTTCGTGGCATTGACCTGCAGGGAGTAGCCCTTGAACTTCGGACCGAGCGCCGAGAAGTCGTAATGCACGGCGGCGTCGAACAGCGTCACCGCTGGCACATTGAGAACCGATGCGCCGGCGGTGTTGCCGGCGCTATCGCCGAGATAGCGGATGCCGCCGGCGATCCCGAAACCGTCGAGCTGGCCGCCATGGAACGTGTAGTCCGCCCATAGAGAAGCCGAATGCATCGGCATGCCGACCGGGTGCCGTCCGGTCGCACCGGCGACGTTGGTCCTGGTAATGACCTGATCGAGATAGGTGTAGGATGCCAGCAGCGACAGGCTGCGGTTGATTTCGGTCTTGCCCTCGAGCTCGATGCCGCGCGAGCGGATTGCACCGGTCTGGACGACATAGAGGGGATTGGAAAGGTCTGGTGTCGTGACGTGCTGCTGCAGCAGGTTGAACGCGGCGACGCTGTACAGGAACTTGGCATCGGGCTGATATTTGATGCCTGCCTCTTCCTGCTGCCCGGTGGTCGGCACTAGGGAATTGCCGTTTCTCACGAGGCCGGTGATCTGCGGCTGAAAGGACTCCGTGTACTGGATATAGGGCGCGATGCCGTTGTCGAACTTGTAGAGCAGGGCGCCGCGCTTGGTGAGGGCGTCGTTCGATGTCTGGGACGACGCCGTTGTCGCGCCGGTCGATAGTGACTGCGTCAGCGAGTTCTGAGTTGCGCGATCCCAGCGCAGGTCAAGCAGCGCAACCCAGTGATCGAGTTTGATCTCGTCTTGGGCATACAGGCCGACCTGATCGAAATTCTGCCGATTGGTCGATGTGAACGGTATCGAAATCGGCGTGTTGTAGTTCGGGTTGGTGACGCTGATTTCGGGCGCCGATCCGGAGCCGGACCTATTGCCGTAATTGCCGTTCTGATAGTCGACGCCGAACAGCGTGGTATGCGTGAACGGACCGAGCGCGAATTTTGCTTCGAGCTGATTGTCGATCTGGAATGTGCGCAGGTGCTCGTTTTCAGTGAAGGCCGACCGCGCCAGGCTGTTCGGATCTCTCGGGGGCTGGCCGTTCGGATAGATCGTCGTGATTGAGTTGGTGATGTCGGTATAGCGGACATTCTGCCGGACGGCGAACAAATTGTCGAACCGGTGTTCGGCCAGATAGCCGATCTGGCTGCGCTCGCGGCTCTCGTGGTCGACACTTGGTACGCCGGGATAGAAGCTGGTCGGAATGTACTGACCATTAGGCAGCGGGAACAGCGTTCCGATGCCGCTCTTGGGAAGCAGGTTGAAGAATCCTGCGTTCGGATCGTTCTGATGGGTGCCGAGAAACGTGATCGTCGTTTGATTATCGGGTCGCCAGGTCAAGGACGGCGCGATCATGACCCTCTTGTATTTTGTGTCGTCGACCTGAGTGCCGACATCGAAGCCTTGGGCGGTCAAACGGTAGAGGAACTGCTTGTCCTTATCGATCGGCCCGCTGAGGTCGACGCCGCCCTGGACGCGGCCGTAGCTGCCGGTCGACAGGAACATCTCGCGATAGGGATCTTCGGTCGGCCGCTTGCTGATCATCTCGACCAGGCCGCCGGGAGACGCCTGGCCGTAGAGGATCGATGCGGGGCCATGCAGGACTTCGAGGCGCTCCAGGCTGTAGGGATCGATAATGGAGGTCGAGAAACCCGTGGTGAACATACGCATGCCGTCGAGATACAGATCGGCCAGGAAGCCACGCACATAAACATAGTCAAAACGCCCGTCGGCACCGGTGGTCTCTGCTCTGGCGCCTGACGTGTAGCGCACCGCCTGGGGAATGTTCTGGACGGCCTGTGCCCGCATCTGGTCCTGCGTCACCACCGAAACAGCCATCGGCGTTTCGATCAAAAGTGCATCCGTCTTGGTGCCGGTGCCGCTGCGGGTGGCGACATAGCCATCGACATGGCCGTAAGCGGTCTCGCCTCTGGCGCCGCCGCCGCTTAAGGCGGCCGGCGTGGCCGTTGCTGCTCGATGCTCAGCGGAAAACGCGCGCGATGCACTTTGTGTTCGGCTGCTTTGCGGTGCGCGGACCTGCTTGGCGCGCCGCTTTGCGGGGCTGTCGATCGTGATCGAAGGAAGCTCCAGCGCACGGCCCGGCGGCACGGTTGCGGATTGCGCGAGCGCCGGTCCGGCAAGACAGACGCCGAGTACGAGAGCGCTCGATGCGCAGGCAGCGAGCCTCCAGGTCTCCACTTTCAAAAGCACTTTGAAACAGCCCCAAAGATCTTCGGTCAATCCGAAAATCATGGGGAACACGCTTATCGCAGATTCCACCTGCAACACATCACTTGGCATTTAGAAGATATGGACGGTTCGGTTGCAGCGAGCGAAGCTCGCCGCGATGCCATTCCAGCTTGCAATCTTGGAACTGAACTAATTCAAACTACGCGTTGCCACCGCGACTGCGGAGCGACTGGCGATCTGGCCTGCAGCATCGAAGCCCGGGGGCCGAGCCGCGCAAAGCAGAAGCGATCGCAATTGCCTCTGATGCCATGTCGTGAGACAATCTGGGGAAGCCGACAAGGCAGCCAATAGAGAGCGAGGGAGGGATCTGATGTCGGAATTCACAGTGCATTCCGTACCCGGCAGCCCGTTCGGGCGCGCCGTCTTGGCGACTCTGGAGGAGAAGGGCGCAGCCTATCGGTTTGCGCCGCTGCCGCCCGGCAGCTCGAAATCGCCGGAGCATCTGGCGCGTCATCCGTTCGGGCGCGTCCCGGTGCTGGAGCACGACGGCTTCATGCTCTACGAGACCCAGGCGATCCTGCGCTATCTCGACCGCGTGCTGCCTCAGCCGGCGCTGACGCCGGCGGATCCGCGGCAGGCCGCGCGGATGGATCAGGTGATGAACGTCAGCGACTGGTACCTGTTCCAGGGCGTGGGCAACGTCATCGGCTTCCAGCGCATTGTCGGCCCGCGCCTCATGGGGCTCACGCCCGACGAGGCCGTGATCGAGGCGGCGATGCCGCGGGCCCGCACCGTCTTCGCTGAGCTAGCGCGGCTGCTCGGTGAGCAGCCGTTCATGACAGGCGATACGCTGACATTGGCCGACCTGCACACGGCGCCGCAGGCAAGCTTCCTGTCGCTGACGCCGGAATGGGCGACATTGACCGCGCCGCATCCCAATCTGCTGGCCTGGATCGCGCGGATGGAGGCGCGGCCAAGCTTCCAGGCGACGACCGTGCAGAGGCTGGCCGAGCGCGCCAAGGCAGCTTGATCCGATATGTTGGGAGACCGGACGCCGCAGGCCATCGCGGATCGCCCGCGGCCAGCGCGCCGCTCTCAGCCATCCAGTTACGGCGTAGAGGCGCCAGGGCGATAACCGTCGGTCAGCGTGCCAAGGAAGGCGATGATGTCGGCGATCTCGGCATCATCGAGCGCCGGCTTCTCGCCGAACTTGCGATCATAGGGCGCGTCGACGACGTCGACGTTGCCGCGATATTGCGCGGGCAGGTCGTCGTAGCGGTCGATCTCGCCGTTCGGCAATCTGGGATACCATTTAGCCGGATCGGTCTCGCGCTCGACATAGAAGTGCAAAACCTGATCGAGCGAGCGAAACACGCCATTGTGGAAGAACACCTTCCGTGTGGCGACGTTGCGCAGTGTTGGGGTCTTGAACAAGCCGCAATAGGCCACCGTGCCCTCATAGTCCCTGCGCATCGGGCCGCACAGGCCGAGATCGTGGAAGTTGGCATCGTTATTGGCGGTGAGCTCGCGGTTGCGCGGCACGCCGAGCGCCTCGAATTGGTAGTCCGTGAAAGCGGGTCGAAACAGGCCGTCACGCGATGGACGATCGAGGTGGCAGGAGGCGCAATTGCCTTTCTCGGGATCATCGAACAGCTTCAGTCCGCGCTGCTCTGCCGCGCTCAGCTCGGCCTTGCCGGCGAGATAGGCGTCATATTTGCTGTCATAGGGGTGGAAGCTCGGCTCTTCCGCCTGAAAGCGCGCCAGCGCGAACAACGCCTCGTCGAGCGCAAGCTCCGGCCGGTTGAAGATGCCGGCGCCGAACAGCTTCCTGAGATCATCGGCGTAGGGCGCGCGCTTCAGCCGGTCTAGCAACTCCTCGGGGCTGCGGTTGTCCATCTCGTTCGGATCGAGCAGGGGTCCAAGCGCCTGGCCCTGGAAGGTGTTGGCGCGGCCATCGTGGTCGAGGCCGCCTTGCGGAACGTTCGCTTCCGCGGCTGCGCGCGCTGCGGCGTCGGCCGTGGCCTTCGCAATCGAAGCGACTTTGACGTTCGCTGCGGGCGTCGCAGCCCCGGGAGGGGTGGCCGAATCGAGCGGCACCGGATCGTTATCGGCCATTTCCGGATTTGGCCCGATCGAGAAGTTCGGCGTGTGCTCGAGATAGCGCAGCGACGGCACGGCGCGAAAGCCGGTCTGCTTCATGTCGGCGCCGCCGAGCTGAACGGCGCGATCGTTCGGCGGACCATAGGCGGCCTCGGGACTGTGACAGGAGGCGCAGGACAGCTTGCCGGAGCCCGATAGCGAGGCGTCGTAGAACATCTTGCGTCCAAGCTGCGCGACCGCGGAGAGTTCACTGACGGCGTCGGCCCCGCTCGGAACGGCGTCCGACGACCGCGCCGGACCTGCCGCCGCGACCGGAGATGCGAGCAGACCCAGCAGCACGCCAATGGAGCAAAGTTGTCTCACGAGGACGTCCGTTCAGATCAAAGTGAAAGATGGCAGATGGGGCGGACGAGAAGGTCCACCCCATCGTTTCAAGCAAGGCTTAGTCGATCAGCTCTTCGGCAGGCCGGTGTTCGGATCGAGGATCAGCTTGCGGGTCGGGGTCTGGGAGAAGTCGAACATATTATTGATCGTCCCCGCCATCGCATCGAACGAGCCCTGGCCGATGCGCTGACCCTTCAGCCAGTTGTCCTCGATGAAGCGCAGGATCGACGACTGATCGGTCAGGGTATGATCGACGAAGTTCGCCTTCGCGTAAGGCGAGATCACCAGCAGCGGCTGACGCGGACCGTAGCCGCAGCGGCCTTGCACCGGCTGGCCGTTGAGCCCGGGCAGCGGTGTCGACAGCGCGCCGGGCGTGCCCGGGAGCGGGGTGCAGTTCTGTGGTGCCGTGAACTGATCCTGCGCGCTCATCGAGGGATGGATGACGTGCTGAACGTGGTCATACCAGCCGTCGGAGTCGTCATAGGCCAGGATCACGGCCGTGCTGCTCCATTCCGGGCTCTGTTGCAGCAGGTTGATCACATTGACGACGAATGTCTGCTCGTCGAGCGGATCGGAGTTGGATGGATGCGCGTCCTGAATCGCCGGCGCCTTCAGGAAGCTGACCGACGGGAAGTTGCCGGCCTGCACCGCGGCGACGAAGTCCTTGATGTCGTATTGATGGTTGGCGCCGCCATCAGCCGAAGTGCCGATCGAAGCGACGTTCAAGGGGCGCGTGTGGCTCAGGTTCCGGGTCGAGGCATAATACTGGAACGGCTGATGGTGCGGGCTGTAATCGGTGACGTTGCCGCCGACCGTCGGCGAGGAGGTGCTGCGCTGACAGCCTGTTGTGCCGTTGGCATTGACCGCCGTGAGGTCGAATCCGCCCTGGAACCAGCCCCAGGTGATGTTGGCCGCGTTGAGGAGATCGCCGACATTCTTGCCGGTCATCTCGGTCGTCGGCTTCGTCGTCGACGAGCAGATGTCGCCGTGCGGATCGCTGTCACCATACATCGTGAAGCCGCCCTGGCCGTCGGCGACGATGTTGTTGATGGTGCTCGTCGGATTGCTGCCATTGCTGGCGGCAAAGCCGATGGCACCGTTGGTCTGGCCTGAAATCAGGTTGACTGCGCCGGGCGTCGACGGACCGAAATTCGTGCTGTAGGAATTGTCGCTCATCGCGAAATGCTGCGCGTAATTCCACAGCGCGGTGACGGTGTTGCCGTCGTAATAGCCCATCACCAGGCCCTTGGTGTTGAACACACCGGTGCCGCCGGTGCCGGCCGCGCCGGTGTTCTTCGGAAACAGGTCCATGCGGCCCGCGTCGAACGCGGCCTGCTCCGGACCATAGGCGTGGTTCATGCTCGCAGTGTGCGCCTGCGAGCGATCGAGCCGGAACGGATTGGCCGCGCCGGTGCCGTTGGCCGCGTTCAGGTTCGGATTGTTGTTCAGCAGGTCAGGGGTCAGGCCGTTGACGCTGGGCGTGTTCGGAAGTGCGGTGAAGGCCGGCTCGCCCGGGGGATTGGTCGCGTTCGGATAAGTGCCAAAATAATGATCGAAGGATTCGTTCTCGCCGAAGATGACGACGAGATGCTTGATCGGAGTCGCGGTGACAAGCGCGTCCTGCGGCGACGCGGCGAAGGCCGGCAGCGTGCCGTTCGCAGCGAGCAGCATCGACAGGCAAAGGGCAGTCGTTGCCCTGCTGATGTGGCGTGGCATGAGGTTCTCTTGATGATGGCGGACGAAGCGCTTCTGCCGAAAGACAGAAGCGGCCCCTGTCGGAGCTTTCGCCTTGTAGGTGCGACGAATGACGCAGAAATGACGCGTCAAAGTCGGAAACATTTCGGTTCTATGACGGCTTGCCGCGACCAATCGGCGCAATGCCTGACAGCTCGCGGCTAGTGTCGGCGCATGACCTGCGTAGCGCAACGCTTCGCCCGTGAAACAGGACTGAAATGTCGTGCGAATAGACTTCTCCCTGGACGTATGCATCGAGTGGGTTTCAGCAATGGTCGGCCGCTCGAGGTGGCTCGACATGAGCAACTGCAAGGGACTCCGCTGCGCGGGTCACTCGAACGAACGAGGTCAATCAATTAGTTCTGATGCGTCATCGACCTGACCGACGCTGGTGAATGATGTACGGTGCTCGCCGCACGCGTGCCGCATTCATCCCTTACGGGCTCGGCTTCATTCGAAGCATGCTTGCTGCGTCCGCGTAGACTTCGCTCAGACCGCATAGGCTGTTGTCGACCACGCCATTTGGAATGACCGCTTCATGCGAGGCAGGCTCCCTCCACGGGACTATCTGAAGCTGGATGCGGGTCTTACGACCCTGCTGATCGGCCCGCGAGACTTCTTCGGCGCCGTCGTGCCGGACAATCTCTTGGCTTATGGAATCGGTGAACTCGAAGAGGCGCTCAGGAGCTTCGAGCGGGATGCGTGCGAGCTTTCCAAGCTGCGCCGCTACTACCTGACGCTCACCGGATTCTCCTGCGATCGACATGGCGATCACGAGGTCGCATCCTTGCTGGCACGAGAGCTCCAACACCGGCGATATGTGGCTGTACGGGTGCCGCGGGTCATCGACACGAGCAGTCATGTCAATATGACGAGCCCGTCGCAAGCCGTGCAGATCCGTCACACTCTGGCGCGGCTCGATGCTCGGCCGAGCAGCGCGCGGACATCGGCTCAGAGCTCGATGACGCGCATAGCTGGGACGCGGCCGAGCCTAGCAGGCAGCGGCGTGGCCGCCGGCAGCACCGGCGCAAACATCCTGTCGTTCTCGCCGACGATTCCGCCGACGCCGCAGCAGCAGAGCTTTGTGGGTCCTCCGACCGCTCCGGCAAACACCGTCCCGGCCGGCCTCGAAGATCGGTTCATCGAGGTCCTCAAGAGGGTACCGAACTATCTGCCAGGCCAGATGAAGGCAGAGTTCATGGCGCTGCTGCAGCCGGTCCCGCTCGCCATGATGGCAGGGACCTTGGCGCTGTGGGCTGCCGGTCACTTTTTCGGTGTCAGCGAGGTGATCGATGCCTTCCTGCTGGGGTTCGGCCTGTGGATGCTCGGGACGGTCGTCTTTCACATCCTTGGCGAGTTGATCGATATCTTCAAGTTGACCATCGGCGCTTCAAGCCCGGCTGATCTCGATAACGCGGCACGAAAGCTTGCCGACGTCATCGCGCTGATCGGGGTCGCCGCTTTCGTTGCCCTGCTGACCAAGGTTGCGGGAAAGTTCCTGCCCAAGCAAAAGAGCGGACCGAAACCGCCGGAGCCGAAACCGCCCGAGCCCAAACCGGAGCCCAAGCCCGAGCCAAAACCGGAGCCCAAGCCTGAACCCAAGCCGGAGCCCAAACCGCTACCCGCGAAAGGCAAGGTGACTCCGACGGGGACGAAGGGCGGGAAGCCGTCGGGACGACCAACCAAAGTCAGGCCACAAGATGATGCCGCGACGCAGCGCAGCTTGCAGCGCGAGAATGAGTCGGCCGAAACGCTAGCTCGGAACGGTTATAAGGTGGAGCAAAATCCGGGCAAGCAGCCGAATGGCACAAACCCGGACTACAAGGTCGAGGGCGAAATTTTCGACAACTACGCCCCAGGACCCGGCAAGAAGCCTCGGGGTATCTGGTCGGAGGTGGAAGGCAAGGTTGTTGAGAAAAAGCAGACCAACAGAGTGGTGCTAAACCTTGACGATTGGGGTGGAGACAGCGAGGCACTTCAAGCCCAGTTCAGAGATCATCCGATTCCTGGCCTGGAGCAGGTTTTGGTGGTGAAGAACGGACAGGTATCCGACCTCTTTTGAAAGGCAGTCCTGCGATGTCGCTTGATTACTCACTCTATATCGATACCGAAGTGGGAATCCCCGAGATTGTCAGCCTGCTGGTGGCCGAACGGGGCTTTCTTGGTGATGGAAGGTCCGTCGAAAAGCAGGGCGTGAAAGCGGTTGTGACCGGAGTACATCCCATCACACGCGATCTCATTCGTGACGAAGTCGGCTTCTCGCCGACGGTTTCGATCTTGTTTACGATTGATAAGGGCGACGCGGCGACGGCGCGAGACGTGATGATTGCCGATGTGGCTGCCTTGCTCGAGCGGGTATCTGGGCATGCCATCCTGGTCATGTCCGGCGATCGTTCCCTCCTTGCCCGAAGAGGCGAACTCGTCGAGTTGAACGAGGGCTTCTATGATTTCTGGACGCCGGAGCGCCGCTCGCGGTTTCCGCTGCCACACGTGCTTGCGACCTTACCCGAGTTTTAACTCGTCCTTCTGCAGGCCCTTGGCACTGGAAGAACTTGGCCGAGCACGACAATGGCCCTGATGGAGGACCGGATTCGAAAGATGATCGAAGACCACCAGAGATGGGCAAAGTCTCTGGGGCGGTCGGGTCAGAAACTCGTCGCAGAGGATCTGGATTTTCATGCCGCTGAACTACCAGCCGTCGAGCTGACCAATGCGGAGATTCCGGGGGCCGACTTCTCGGGCGCAGTATTGCCCCGTGCCGATCTGTCGGGAAGCAATCTCGCCTCCGCTCAATTCACAGGTGCGGATTTGTCCGGCGCTGCCATGGTCAAGGCCATGCTCGACTACGCCAATCTGAGCAATGCACGTCTTGAAGGCGCGAATCTTCGGCGCGCCAGCTTTGTCGATGCAACGTTGACCGGGGCCCGTATCGAGGCGGCCGATCTGAGAGGTGCTGATCTCAGCGGTGCTGATCTTCGTGGTGCCGTGCTGGCGCGCAGCAACTTCGACAGAGCATTTTTCGATGATACACAGTTGTGCGGCGCCGACCTGCGCGGTCCCGTCGGCTTCGAAACCCTCATACGGTGCCGGATTGATATCGGCAGTCCCGGAAAGCCCGATGTTCTGGACGGGGATGCGGCACGGCAATGGCTGCTCGATGCTGCAAGGGCATGAGGCTCTGACCGAAGCGCAAGCCGATGGACACCTGCAGCAGGGCTTGGTGCGCAGGCGCATGGCATCTGCTGGTGCGGGCGGTGGGACTCGAACCCACACGACGTTGCCATCGAGGGATTTTAAGTCCCTTGCGTCTACCAATTCCGCCACGTCCGCTTTTGAGATCAGAGACTTAGCGCTTCATTCGCGGAAAGGGAATGAGGCGATCAGTGCTTTCCGAGCTCGCCCTATGCTTAAGCCAGCCGTGCTGCCCCGGTAAAGCCTCAATCTGGACATTAGCAGGTGCTCTGCGAAAGGCGCCAAGCCTGCGAAATGATGTCGCGATCGGGCGCTATATCGTTGTTCGCTCGCGACCTTTTAAGAACCGGCATGCGGCGGGCCGGACCTGAGACGATGTCTTAAGGGTGATGCACTATTGAGGCCGGATGATCGCTTCTGATTCCCAACGCGCGCGGGCCATCCGCGGCGCCACATTCGCTGCGCTGCTGGTGCTGTTGTGTCCTGCGCTCGCCGGCTGCGCCGGCATGAGCGACTCGATGTCGACGGCCTTCGCCGATCCGGCCAGATACGACCTCTACGACTGCAAGCAGCTCGAGACCGAGCGAAAATCGCTGGCTAACCGGTCTGCCGAGCTGCAGGGCCTGATGGCCAAGGCGGAAACCGGCGCCGGAGGGGCTGTTGTCTCCGAGCTCGCCTATCGCAACGACTACATTGCCGTGCGCGGCCAGACGCAGCTTGCCGAGGAGGCGTGGCAGAAGAACAAATGCGTGGAGACGCCGCCTCCGCCAGCGGCGGCCAAGACCACGGCTGCGAAGACCGCGGCGGCAAAGCCGGGCAAGCCCGCACGTTCCGCCAAGCCTGATCGGTCAGGTGCGCCGGCGTCGACCTTGCCGAAGGACGGCTCGACCTATTGATCAGATACGGCAGCGTCACAGCCGCCAATCGTAGATCCAGCTCTGCCGCGCCAGCAGCCGCTGCGGGCCGAGCGCCTGAATGGTGAGATCGCGCGCCAGCGCCATCGGCCCGGCCAGATGGTAGATCCGCCCCTGGCTGCGCGCCGCGCGCTGGACCTTGCCGACCCGGGGCCGGCGCAGCGCGGCATAGGCCTTCAATGCCGCGGCGACACCGGCCGCGCCGTCGAGCCGACTCTCGCTCAAGGTTTTCGCCAGCACCGCGGCATCCTCGATCGCCATGCCGGCGCCCTGGGCGGCGAATGGCAGCATGGCATGGGCCGAGTCGCCGAGCAGCGCGATCGCGCCGTTGACCCACGCGCCACTGTCCGGCACGCCGAACAGCGCCCATTTGCGCCAGCCATCGACCGCATTCAGCAGCATCCGCGCCGCGCCCGGCCAATGCGGGGAGGCGAAGGCGTTCTTGAGCTCGGCGGCGCTGCCTTCCGTGCTCCAGCCCGGCCGGTTCCAGGTGCCGGGCACGACCGCAACCACATTGATCTGGCGGCCGCCCGAGATCGGATAGGCGACCAGATGCGCATCCGGACCCATCCAGAGCTGGACGCGGGCGGACGCCAATTCGCGCGGCAATTGCCGCGCTTCGAGCGTGCCGCGCCAGGCGATCAGGCCAGAGAATTGCGCGCCGGCATGCGGAAACAGCTGGTGGCGAACCGTCGACCACACGCCGTCAGCGCCGATCAGGGCCACGGCGACGTCCTGCCGGCGGTGATTGCCGCTGCGCTGGACCACGGTGAGGCCCTTGGCATGGGCGGTGGCTTCCTCGAACTGGCAGCCCAGGCGCAGCTCGATGTCGGGATGGGCCTTGACCTCGGCCAAGAGACCAGCCTGGAGGTCGGCGCGGTGGATCACCCAATAGGGTGCGCCGGCCCTCTGGGTTGCAGCTTCGCCGAGCGGCAGCCGCGCGATCTCGCCGCCGGCCCGCGCGCTCATGATGCTGACGGCTTCGGGAACGACCGCGCGCGCGGCCAGCCGCGGCTTCAGGCCGAGATCGATCAGCACACGGCTGGCATTGGGCGAAAGCTGCAGGCCGGCGCCGACCTCCTCGAGCCGCTCGGCCTTCTCCAGCATCACCACGCGAAAGCCCTTGGTGGCCAGCGCCAGTGCCGCCGTCAGGCCCCCGATTCCCGCGCCCGCGATGAAAATGGTGCGAGACGCCGCCACTCCTGCTCCGAACTCGTCCAGATCAGGCGACGTCCTTCAGCACGCACTCCGGCGGCCGGGCTTCACCGGCGGCCAGGTCCGATGCGAAACGGTACAGCGTCGAGCAGTACGGGCAGATGATCTCCTTGTCGTTGCCGAGATCAAGGAAGACGTGCGGATGGTCGAACGGCGGATTGGCGCCCACGCACATGAACTCATGCGAGCCGATCTCGATGACGGGAACTCCGGCATCATTGTGGAAGTGCGGAACGATGCTATCGGCCATCGAATTCACCTTGAGTGGCAACGGGAGCGAACACAATCGACACAGCGCTCTCGATCTGGTACGGCGCCATGAAACAGCGCGCACCATACTGGCGGATGGTGCGGTTTCCTAGTGGCGGGAACCATGAGTCCTGTGCGGCTCATGTCGTTATTTTATTTTCGCGATCGAGATTCGACACAATCTCTGTTCAGCCGAGAAGCCCTCCTTTCGTCGGGGCCGTTGTGTCTTGGTATCTGCACATTATGTTCAGCGCGCAGAGGAGCGCAATTCGACGTGATGCGAGGACGAATCAGCACGGGTCTGGCCGGGTTGGCCATCAGCCTTGCCGTCGGCGCGGCGGTGTGGCCGCATGCCTACCATGCAGGTGCGGTGCTGGCCGCGCAGGACGATCCAGCGCGCCTCGCCGATCTGCAGCTCGATTCGGCCTTGCAGCACGATCAGGCCGCGATCACAGGGAATATTGAAGCCGCGCTCGTGGCCGGAGATGCCGATCTGGCCAACAGTTTCATCACGCTCGCGCAGGACAGACATATCGCCGTGAGCGACGAGCTGAAACGTCGCGTCAGCGACGCCGTCGCCGAGGAAAGTTCCGCTGCTCATGTCGCCAAACGCTTCGCCAGCGGCCTTTTCACCGGGACCGCCGATGATGTCGCGAGCCTCACTGGCACGGTCGCTGGCGATCTCTTCGTCTTCGGTGACGTCCGCGATGCCATTCGTGAAGGCAAGCATCTGGCGCTCGGCGAGGACACCGACCGCCTGGTGCTTGGCCTTGCGACGGCAGGTCTTGCCGTGACCGCGGCGACCTACATTTCGGCCGGAGGTGCGACGCCGCTGCGCGCGGGTCTGTCGCTGGTCAAGGACGCGCGCAAGGTCGGTCGGCTGGGCGAGGGGCTCGCCGCATGGGCCGGCCGCTCGGCCCGCGAGGTGGTCGATGCGCCGGCGCTGCAGCAGGCGGTGGCGACCGGCTCGGTGTTCCGGCCGAGCGAGACGGCGAGCGCCATCAAGGCGGCCTTCCGCGCCGAGAAAGCGGGCGGGCTGGTGCGCCTTGCCAAGGATGTCGGACGCATCACCGAGAAGGCCGGCACGCGCGGCGCGCTGGATTCTCTGAAGATCGCAGAAGGCCCGAAAGATGTCGCGCGCGCCGCCAGGCTTGCCGAGTCCGAAGGCGGCAAGACCCGCGCGATCCTCAAGCTGCTCGGCCGCGGCGCGCTGCTGCTTGCGGCCGGCGCCTTCAACCTCACGACTTGGCTGTTCGGCGCCATGCTGACACTGTTCGGCGTCCTCTGCTCGATCAAGTCGACCACCGAGCGGGCGACACAGGCCTGGTGCAACAGGCGCCGGGCGCGCCGCTTGCGACAGGCGCAGCAGGCTGCAGCGGTCGTTCCTGGTCCTGAACTCGCTGCCGCGCCCGCCTGCGGCTAGACTGCCGTCGCCTTGTTTCGTCTCTGTCTTCCACAAACCCCGCGGATGTCTGCCGATGCCGAGCTTTCATAACGGCGCAGTTGAAATCGCCTATCTCGATGAAGGCGAGGGCGATCCGATCGTGCTCGTGCACGGTTTTGCCTCGAGCAAGAACGTCAACTGGGTCTATCCGACCTGGGTGTCCGATCTGCGCAAGGATGGCCGCCGCGTCATCGCGCTCGACAATCGCGGTCATGGCGACTCGGCAAAGCTCTACGACCCCGCGCAATATGCAATCCCCGAGATGGCGAGCGACGTCGTCGCGTTGATGGATCATCTCGGGATTCCGCGCGCCGACGTCATGGGCTATTCGCTGGGCGGTCGCATCGCCGCCAACATCGCGCTGACGTCGCCGCAGCGTATGCGCTCCGCCATCTTCGGCGGTATCGGCATGGCGATGATCGAGGGCGGGGGGCCAGGCGAGAACGTGGCGCTGGCGCTGGAAGCGCCGTCGCTGGACGATGTGGCCGATCCGGTTGGACGGACCTTCCGCGCGTTCGCCGATCAGACCAGGTCCGATCGCCTGGCGCTCGCCGCCTGCATGCGCGGCTCGCGCGGGCTGATGTCGCGTGAGGACGCAGGACGGATCACCGTGCCCGTGCTGATCGCGGTCGGCACCACCGACGAGGTGGCGGGTCCGGCGGCTGCACTTGGCGCGCTGATTCCGGGAGCGGAGGTGCTCGATATTCCAAACCGCGACCACATGCGTGCGGTCGGCGACAAGGTCTACAAGGCCGGCGTGATCGACTTCCTCTCGCGCCGCCCGTAGTCGATATCGGTGCCTGCGAAATAGCGTGCCGCCGCCATCAAGGCCGTGAAGGTGGCGATCCAGACCATGCGCGCGCCATAGCGGTCGTGCGGGCCCGAGATCACGCCGCAGATCATGGCGTTGCCGAGCAATGCGAGCGTCACTGTCGCAGCGAGCAGCGTCAGGTCATCGCGGTGTCGCCGCCAGATCGCATGGCCAAGCAATGCAAGCATCGCCAGCATCGAGCCGAGCGCCACCGGCACATGCAGCCAGTTCACCAGTGCGAAATTGATCTCCCAATGCTGCTGATGCGCCGCATGCATCGGCTTGCTCTGCGAGGGGACATAGCGGTCGATGATGCCGTAGGTGTGCGGCAGCCAGCCGTTGGTGCCTTCGCCGGTCGCGACGTGCAGCAGTTGGTCGACCGTCGTGGCGACAGCCGCTTCTACCTGCCAGAGCGGATAATCCTGCAGCGAGTGAATGACGATATAGCCCATCTCGTCATTCATGCCTTCGAAGCGGCCGAGCGTGTTGAACATGCTGTTGCCCCAAAGGAAGTCGTCGGCGGTGGGCGGCAGCGCGTTGCGATAGGGGCAGAGCTTCAATTCCAGCTGCGGGCAGTGGTCGTTGAGATATTTCGTCACGATGCCGTCCTGGAGCATACGGCCGAAAGCGACGCCGACGCCGCCAGGAGTCCAGGCGAGCTGGCCGGCAAGTGCATAGTTTGCGGCGAGCAGCATGCCTGCACCCGCAATGAGGCTCGCGCCGCCCTGCATGAGGCTCGCGAGCGTGATCCTGTCGCGGAGAAATGGCCGTGCGATCAGGCCTGCGCAGCACAGCCCAAGCAGCACGCCGAGCGTTGCGCTGTGAGTGGCGGAGGCGAAGGCTGTGAAGCCGAACAGCACCCATTTCTCTAGCGCCGTGATACGGTCCGTTTGCGTGACCAGGATGAACAGGGCGAGCACGGCAAGCCCCGCGAAAATGTCCGTCAGCAGCATGCTGGCGAGCCAGGGCAGGGCGGTGGTCGTGATCAGCAGCAACCCGATCCAAAGCAGCCGCAGCGGCTGACCGTGGCCGAGCACCCGCAATGTCAATTGTAGGATCCAGAGCGTCGCCAGCGCCTGAAGCCCGAGATTGATCCAGAATCCGGTGCCTTCGCCGAAATGGAGGTATAGCCCGAACACCGTCGACCGGCTCGGCACCAGATAGCCTTCATACCAACGCGCCAGATAGCCGCCGGTGTCCCACTGCAGCAGCGGATAGCCGTTCCACAGGGCAGGCGCGATCAGGAAAAGCGGAATGATGACGACGGCGATCCAGACCGAACCGGTCTCTGCCGAGCGTGCGGGCAGGATCTGCGTGTTGCTGATGCCGACGTCCCCCATTTCGACCACCGTCGCCAAAAAACCGGCCCGGTGGATATTCACCAATAGTCGCAGAGCGATGGCCGGTAAAGCCTGACCGCCTCCGGGCTTCTCCGGGCAGAAAAATCTGTCCATTCCGAACACCGGGAGGCGGCCGGACAAAAAAGCACCGGTCGCCCGGCTTGAATTTCGGTTCCTGCCGACCACTTTGAGCCGACGGCGGCAGATGAACGTGTCTCATGCTGGCGGATGGAATGTGTCAATTCACGGGCGGCGCCCGGGAATGCCGACCTTTGCATTGCTCGTTTGAAGGACTCTTATCGGCCTCCCATGTTATAATTGCTGCCTATCGAACCCGTGAGAGAGCCATGGCCGTGCATCAGACCCATCCGCAGGGCGGCAAAGTCGCAGCGCTTGATCCGATCTGGGATCGCATCCGCAGCGAGGCGGAAGAGATCGTCCGCCGCGAGCCGGAGCTGGCCACATTCATCTATTCGACTGTGCTGCATCACGACAGGTTGGAAGATTCGGTGGTGCATCGTCTCGCCGATCGGCTGGATCATGCGGCGCTCTCCGGCGACCTGATCCGACAGACCTATGATGAAGCGCTGCGGGAGGAGCCCGATCTCGGCCACGCTTTCCGCGCCGATCTGGTCGCCGTCTATGACCGCGACCCTGCGACCTCCCGCTTCATCGATCCCTTGCTCTATTTCAAGGGCTTCCACGCGCTGCAGACGCATCGTCTCGCGCATTGGCTGCTGCGCAAGAACCGCAAGGATTTCGCCTTCTACCTGCAGAGCCGTTCCTCGGCGGTGTTCCAGACCGATATCAATCCTGCTGCCAGAATAGGTCGCGGCATCTTCCTCGATCACGCCACCGGCTTCGTCTGCGGCGAGACCGCGGTCATCGAGGACAACGTCTCGATCCTGCACGGCGTGACGCTCGGCGGCACCGGCAAGGAGAACGAGGATCGTCATCCCAAGATTCGTTATGGCGTGCTGATTGGTGCCGGCGCCAAGGTGCTCGGCAACATCGAGGTCGGCCATTGCGCGCGCATTGCCGCCGGATCGGTGGTGGTGAAGCCGGTGCCCAACAACGTGACTGTTGCAGGCGTGCCAGCCAAGATTGTTGGTGAGGCGGGCTGCGCGGAGCCGTCGCGCACCATGGACCAGATGATCAGCGCGATCGGACTTTGAACCCGCCGCAGAAGGTCAAGACTTTTCATCACGCGGATTTCGTGCGACGAGACGAGGCCCGCTGTGGATTTGACCGTCGTCGAATTTGTTTCGAGGGTGGGAAGCAGCATCCACGGCGTTTCATTCAAAGTCCGTCCAGCGTTGCAGGTGATATCGCAGCTGCAGCGGACGAGATTGTTGAGTTCAGGGCGCGAGCTGCGCATCGCGTCCTAATATTCCGAAACTCGCTGCCGATTGGAGACGACCCGTGGACGTTCAGGAAGTCAGGAAGCTAGACGCGTACCTCAAACGCGTGTTCGGCAATCCCAAGATCCGCGTGGTGCCGCGGCCGAAGAAGGACGATTCCGCCGAGGTCTATATCGGCGAGGAGTTCATCGGCGTGCTGTTCGTCGATGACGAGGATGACGATCGCTCGTTCCAGTTCCAGATGGCGATCCTCGAGGACGATCTGGTCGAATAGGCCACTCGGAATGTCATTGCGGCGCGCGCAGCAGCTCATAACCGCGCGCGTGCCGATCGCGCTATCCTTTCGCGCGCGCCGGCGCTTGCTGCTCTATTCCTTGCTGCTCTATCCCTTGGCGCTGTGAAGTTGCGCCGTCAGCCGCTCGATGGCTGCGGCAACGTCGCGCCAGCTTGACAGCCAGCTGCGCGGAAAGCGGAAGGTGAGGTCGGCGCCGTCGATGCGGCGCTCGGCGAGGCACATGCCGGGCGTTCTGCCGTCGCGGGTGCAGCGCGCGGCGAGCAGCGGTTGCTCGGCCAGGAACAGGTCCTCGGCGTCATAAGGTGTCCCGGCGCGAAAGCTGCGCATGGTCAGCCCATCCTGAACCGGTATTGCTTCGGGCGCGAGGTAGCGCGGATAGATGGTGCGAAGCCGCGCCTCCGGCGCCGTCGCATCGTGATGCGCCGCGATCGAGACGAAGATGCGGTCAATCGGCTGCGGCAGCTCGTCCACCTGCTCGGCACTGACATGCTTCGGCGCTGCCGGCGGTTGCAGCGAGGGGAAGTCGAAGCTGAGATCGACGCGCTCCTGTGGTCCGGAGTGGCGCTGGATCTTCATGCGAACCGCTGATGTCGGCACGTTGAACAGCGTATCCCCGACGCTGACCGGCAGGCGATCCGGTCCGCTTGCCGGCACAACGCCCCAGGTCGGCCACAGCAGATAGGCGACAACGGCGATTGCGACTGACGCGAGCAGGGCGCCGATCGCCATCTGCACCGCATGACCATGGGCATGCCAGCGCGGTGTGCTGCGTTGTTGGGCCGAAAACATCGTCATGAAGGGGCGCGTTCCGTCGCTCGCGAATCAGGTGGACTATGCCACGGACCCAGAGCTCCTGCAGGTCTTTGCCGGTATTGACGCCCGCGCCAAACGCGCGGCGCGCATTAACCGTTTCTTAAGGATGATGTGGCGCCGGCGGTCGTTTTCTGCGAAAGGAAGGCGGTCAGTTTTGTATGCGTGGATCGAGTCCGATGTCGCCTGAAGCGTTGAATTCCCTGTTCTCGCTCTGCATCGGTTTTGCGCTGGCCGGCGCCCTGGCAAGCGGCTACCAGGCCTTCGCGGAACGGCCGGCCGGCTTCGAGCTCTTGCAGCAGGGCGTCACCCAGCAACGGTTCGCGGCGGTGCCATTCCTGGTGTTTGCGGCCCCCTTCATCATCATGCGAAACACCTTGCGTGGCGCGCGCATCGAACGGCGCCGCTTCGAATTCGTGATGATGGCGACCGTCATCGCGGGCTTCTGGAGCATGATGTCCGGCACCTTCTTCGTGATGACGCTGCGCGCCGCCGGATTGCTGGTCTGAACGCGGAACTTCAATCCTCCTTCATCGGCGCTCAGGCCCGCTTTTCTTGAAAACGCATCTCGCGCCGTGCCAATGTCGCCTCGACAGAGGAGACGCGCGATGGCCATCTACGAGCTCGACGGGCAGGCGCCCGAACTTCCCAGTGACGGCAACTACTTCATTGCCGACAATGCGACGGTGATCGGACGCGTCCGCCTCGCCAGTGCAGTCACCATCTGGTTCGGCGCCGTGCTGCGCGGCGACAATGACCAGATCGAGATTGGCGAAGGCTCGAACATCCAGGACAATGCGACCTGCCATATCGATCCCGGCTATCCCCTGCGGATCGGCAAGAACTGCACGATCGGCCACAACGCGATCGTGCATGGTTGCACGATCGAGGACGATGCGTTGATCGGCATGGGTTCGATCGTGATGAATGGCGCCCGGATCGGACGCGGCAGCGTGGTCGGCGCCGGGGCTGTTGTCACCGAAGGGAAGGAGTTTCCGCCGCATTCGCTGATCGTCGGCGCACCGGCGCGCGTGGTGCGCACGCTGGAGCCTGCGCAGGTCGAACGCATGGGGGCTGCCGCGCGCTCCTACATCGCCAAGGGACCGCACTATCGGAAGGGCTTGAAGAAGATCGGCTGAGCGGAGCTTCGCGCGCTGCACAAACCGCTGCGCCAGCAATGGGGCGCAGCATCAGTCCGGTATGGTCAGCGTGCCGAGTCCGCGCACGCGACGTCAAGTTCCTTCGCCCTCGTCGGCGTCCCTCGCGCTTGCCACCCGCTCGTGGCCGCTTGCCCACAACGCGTATTGCTCGCTGCCTTCCTGATACGGGTTGGCTTCGGCGGGAATATTCTCGCGCGCGGCACGCTCACCTTGCTCGAACGGATCGGGGTCGGTCGTCATGGTGCTCTGCATCCTCCTTGGCCCTGCCCATCAATCGTCCTCGGAGCGATATCGTTCCGGAACGAGCGGTGGTCACGAAGGTTGAAAGGACAAAGGGAGATCGTCCCATGACCAGATTATCGCTCTCCACAGGCGTTGCCGTTGCGTTTCTCGCGGGCGCTTCAGTCGCTCTTGCGCAAGGTGGAGGTGGCGGTGCTGGCGGAGGAGGAGCCGGCGGCGCGGGTGCTGCGGCCGGCGGCGCAGCAAGCGGCCCGTCGGCCGGAAGCCCCAGCGCGGTCGGCACCCCAAGCGCAGGGACCGCCGGCGCCGGATCGTCTGGCGTCAGCGGCGTGCCGTCCGGGCCGGGTAACGCCGCCGGCCTCACCAATTCGGGAAATGATCCAAGCGGGGCGGGTAACTCGTCTAAGCTTGCGACACCGCCGCCGCCCGGGACCAACAGCGCCGGCACCGCGCAGTCCTCCGGTGTCACCACGGGATCGGGACGCGGTGCAGGCGATGGCAATGCGGACGCGGCAATCGCCGAGGAAAACAAGACAGTCGACCGCAAGTTGAAAGGCATCTGCCGAGGATGCTGAATGTTGCAGCAATGTTGCAATTTCGTCGCGCATAAGTGAGCTGGATTTCGCGGCGCACGGTCCAATTCAGACCTAAGTAAAACAACGATCGCGATGAACAGAATCGTTGCGACGTACTGAATCTGGAGACGTGTCGATGCGTAAGTTCATGATGGCTTTGGCGGCAGCCGCATCCCTGGCTGTAGTGACCCCGCAGGTCGCCTCAGCGCGCGGTGGTGGTGGTGGCGGCTTCGGTGGTGGTGGTCACGGCGGCTTCGGCGGCGGATTTCATGGCGGAGGCTTTGGTGGCGGCGGATTCCACGGTGGCTTGGCGGCCGGCGGATTTCACGGCGGCGGTATGGGTGGATTTCACGGCGGAGGCTTCGGCGGTTTCCATCATGGCGGCTTCCATCACCACGGCTTCGGCCCGGCCTTCGTGCTCGGATTCGGCGTTGGGTATCCCTATTACGGCTATGACGGCTACTATCCATACGTTGGCGACTATGCCTATAGCCACTACGGTTACGGGGAGAGCTGCTACATCGTACGCCACCGTGTGCGCACGCCGTATGGCTGGCGCTATCGCAGTGAGCAGGTGTGCGAGTGATCCGTCGGCTGATCGCGCCATCTGGCGCTGGATCAGCCCTTCATTCGATCCTGGTGCGCATGCACCAGGATCTCTATCGAGAGAGCTGGTAGCTCGCGACTAACAATGGACCGTGATCATGATGACACCACTTGCAATCCCAGGACTTGCCATCTTCATCGGTGTCATCGGCGCGGTGCTTGCCGGTATGCTGTCGAAGCAGCCGGTGCCCAAGCCCGTGCGTGCCAGGCCACGTGACAGCAAGGCCCGTCGCGGTTAGCATCCTTGCGGAGCGCGCCACCCGGCGGAGCGGCCGGGTAGCGCTGTCGTCCTGTTCGCTCGAAGATGATCTCCGCGCAACGCAAATTGCATCTGTCGCGAAGACGACTTGTCAGCTCAGCACGTTGTATTTCTTGAACCAGGCCTGCATTCGATTCCAGGCATCCTCGGCCGCTTCCTTGCGATAGCTCGCGCGATAATCGGCGTGGAAGCCGTGAGGCGCGCCGGGATAGATCTTGAACTCGGCCGTCTTCTTGTTGGCGGCGAGCGCTTCCTTCAGCGCCTCGACGCTCGCGACCGGAATGCCGGTATCCGCCTCACCGTAGAGACCGAGCACCGGAGCCTTCATCTCGGGCGCAAGCTGGTTCGGGCTTTTCGGCCAGACGGGATTGGGGGGATCGACGGGCGGACCATAGAACGCCACGCCCGCCTTCAGCTCGGGTGAGTGCGCGGCGTATTCCCATACCGTGCGGCCGCCGCGACAGAAGCCGATGATGCCAAGGCGGGAGGTGTCGCCGCCCTGCGACTTCGCCCAGGCGACGGTGCTGTCGAGATCGGACAGCAGCTCCGCATCCGGCTTGGCATTCACCAGTGGCAGCAATTGCTGGATATCCGTGATCTTGGTGAGATCGACGCCCTTGCGGAAATAGTAATCAGGGGCCACCGCGAAGGCGCCGAGCTTGGCCAGCCGCCGCGTCACGTCCTTGATGTACTCGTGCAGGCCGAAGATCTCCATCGCCACCAGGATGACCGGCGGATTGCTGGCGCTGGCCGGGCGTGCGAAATAGGCCGGCATCTCGCCGTCCGCGACCTTGACCTTGGCATCGCCGGCATTGAGTCCGTTGGTATCCGTGGTGATGACGTCGGCCCGAACCGGCCCCGCGGCGAGCGTGTAGCCGGCCGCAACAGCGGCAGAGGCGGTCATGAAGCCCCGGCGCGAGAACGGCGCGGTCTTTGTCAGTCCGATGGCATCTGGTGTCAGCAATGGCTCGGCAGTCATTGGCAGCTCCTCCGTACAATCACGGGGAAGCATTCAGCAAAGAATCCTTTGCAAGCGCAAGTCACCGCCGGACCAGAATTTTTGGTCGATCAGGGCGGAATAAATCCGCGTGTCGCGAAAAGCCGAGAGCGGGAATCGGGGCAGAAAAAACAAGGCCGTCGGCGCAGTATGACGCCAACGACCTTGCCAGCCCCGGATATTGAAATTGGCCCTGCGCCATCCTGAAATTGGCTGCCATCCGGTGACATCAGCATGGACCGAAATGCCGCGGTCTTCTGTGAAGCAGTTCACAAAGAGCCGGGAAAATTCGGTGGGGACTTTTACTGATTTGCTACCTCCTGACACTGTCACAGGATCACGCAAACGTCGCTTAAAGATTGCCGGCGCGGACAACTAACTACTTCCAGATGCCATCGCCCATCGCCGCCGCAAAGCATTCCCTGCGCGTGTCGCGTCAGGACCGGCTGCGGCGACGACGATGCGCGCTTTCTCCGGCATGGGCGCGGGCGCGAAGCGATCGGTTGCGCGTCGGCGCCGGCGAAGACGGCTCGGAGGTCTGGGCGCTGGCAAAGGATTGCCGCAGCCCGTCGACCGACTCCTTCAGCGCGGCGACCTGATCGGACAAGTGCCTGGTGTCGGCCTGCTGGGCGGCGAGCAGGCGCCTGACGGTCTGGAGTTGATCCTGCACCATCTGTAGCTGATCGATCGATTCCTGCTGCGTCGCCTCCAATCCCTTGGTCCTTTCGACCAGCTGCTCGGACGCGCGGGTGGTGCGGGCTTGCAATTGGTGGAGGGCGCTGGCGCGATCGGCCTCCGGCGAGGTGCCGGTATATGCGCGGGTCAACGCGACAGCGACGACGCCGAGTATCAGAAGGAGCAGCGCCGCGGCAGCAAGCGCGATCGGCTGTGAACCGCTGAGGGTGAACGCGCCCGATTTGTGAGCGGAAGGTCCGGTCTCACGTGTCAGCGGATTCATGAAGACCCACCCACCTCGAAAAGCCTTGAAACGGTCCCTTTGATGCCTTGCCGGATGTGGAAAGCAAAAGAAGCTCAAACAAGTTCAACGCACGCGGCAGCGCCATGTTCGCGCCGGAAGCGTGAATTCCGTCAGCAAATTGGAAAAATCAGGGGCTTGCAAGCCCTTAAGGCCGAAGCTGCCATTGTTCCCGGACGGCAGCTACTGCATGGCAGCACGCAGGTCCGGCCGCGAGACCTCGGCCGGGCAGGGCGAAGCGGGCCCGGCAGATCGCAGGTCAAAGGCTCGAAATCACTGCGAGGCGGAGCAGTTCTTGCAGATGATCAGCTTCTGCCTCAGCCGGGCATCGTCGGCCCGGTCGGCCGCCTGCTGCTCGTCCCAGCTCAGATCCGCGCGAGAGCCTCTGGCCGACTGGGACGACATGGCATCGACGCTCGCAGTTCTGCTCCGCCGGGGCTGCTTCTTTGGCGAGGTCACATCGACCGTGGCATCAGTATCTGCGGCCGGCTGCTCGCTCAGCCCGTCCCATGCGCCTGGTGCGGCCGCGACCGCCGCCGCGGCAGGAGAAGGGGCTGTGTTCAGCGCGAGCGGCCCGTTGCAGCCGCTCGATGACAGGCAGCAGTTCGACAGGGTGAGCGCTGCGGCGAGCAGCATGGCGCATCGCAATATCATCATGCCAACCACCTAAGACGTATGAGATGGTGAAATTCAAGGCCGGCCCCCTGGCCGCCGGGCGAATTCGCCTCTTACGCCGAAAGCAAGGCCGAAAAAAGTTGCGGCCAGGCTTGGGGGAGCCTGGCCGCGCGCGAACCGGTCTGGGACGGGGAGGGGTGGGGATGTGACCGGGTCGCGTAACTCAATCCTGTTCTGACGGTTCAGTGTTACCTGTAAGGTTGCTTGGCACTCGCCGTGGCCACTGCCGGGCGACCATCGCCGAGCGAAACCCATACATTGGGATCGCTCTGCGACTGCCGCTTGACGAAGCGGTAGCCGGTCTCGGTCCAGGCGACGACGTTCTCGTTCTGATTGTCGAGGACGTACTCGCCCTTGTCGGTCTTCACTGTCAGCACCGCATGGCCTTCGCCCTTGCGGTCGCGCACCACGGTGATCAGCAGCGCCTCGCGCGGCCAGCCGGCATCGATCAGCAGCTTGCGCTTCAGCAGCACGTAATCCTCGCAGTCGCCGTAGCCGTCCGTCGGCAGCGACCATTTCTCGATCACGCCCCAATGATCCATGTCGGTCATCGGCTTGACGTTCTCGTTGACCCAACGGTTGACCTTCGACAGATCACGCCAGGCCGTCTGCGACAGCACGATGTCGCGCGGCTGAGAGGCGCCGCCACGGCACTCCTCCGGATTATCGGAGCAGAATTCGATCCAGCCGATCGGCGCCCTTGTGGTATCGCCGAGGCTCGCATACAGCACACGCTCCTCGCCGGCATGTGCTGCGGTCCCCATTCCCAGCAACAGGGCGACGATCGCCAATCCTTTACTGCCCTGTCCCGTCCGTTTGAACATTGTGGCCCCCGTTTTCGTTGGGACCATGTGTCGCATAAAGATTTTGCGCCCACGCTAAGTGCTCGAAGCAAAGTCGAGACAAATGCTAGTAAAAACAAGCACTAAGTCGAGATAAGCTTGAATCGAATTCGGCTAAAATGCGAGACATCTGCAATTGATTCAAATGCGATGCATTAAGTCGCGAAAGACTGGAATGGCAGCGTTTATGGGCGCAAGAAAACGCTTGCGTTAACCCTGCTGGCCGGGGCGAGAACGCGGCACGATAACGCCGGCGCCGCGAAAAATGGGTGCCGCCCTATCCGGAAAATTGCGGGAAAAACAGGACCGGCGGCTTTACCGCGCGGTAACGCTTTCTTCGAGCGTATCGGCACGCTGCGGATGCACGAACTCGATGGCGAAGCCGTCTTCGAGATTGCGCACCACGCGCGCGGCCACGCGGCCGAGCATGACCTGCGATTTCATCTGCGGCCGGGTCTCGGCGGCGATCGCGGCACCCGACAGCGACATGTCGATGATGCGGCAGGTCATCTTGGTGCCGTCATCCAGCGTCAGCACGGCGATCGGGTTGCGCGGGATGATGCGGTCGTGGCGGCGGTCTTCTGGCAGATTCAGGATGTCGCGGTTGGCAAGCCAGGTGAGCTGGGCGGCGAGCTTGTCGCGCTTGCGCGCGGTCGCGCCGACTGTCATCGCAAAGCCGTTGTCGATGATGCGGGTGATCTTGCCCTCGACGCGGCCGATATGGTCGAGATAGGCGATGACGCGGTCGCCGACCGCGCCGATGCCGGGTGCGAGCAAGGCAAGCCCGCCCGGCGACATGTTGATCACCTGGCACGGAAACTCCCGGCGGTCGGGCAGCATGTAGCGGCCGAGCAGGTGGACCCTGACGCGCTGAAAGCGGCGGCGCTCCTCGGCTGCCGGCAGAGACTGTTTTTTGTTCGGCAACGCCATGTTGGCCACTCGAAACGGGCTTACGCAGGTTCGAACGACCCTACGGCCAGCAGGGTTAATGCGGCGTTAGCACTGGCCGTGCGTATCCGGATTTCACAGGCCGCGCAGCGCCCGCGCGCCAGGCGCTGTTGGCTTGGCAGCGCAGCTCAAATAGGCTTGCCGCATCAACAACACCAACGACATGTTGGGACTGGCTGAGGAAACGTCCGATGCGCGTAAGGCCCAGTTTGGTGCCTCTCCTCGTGGCCACGCTGTGGTCCCAATCGGGGGGAAGCGGCCGAGGAGAAGGTGACCCTGCCGGGCACGAGGACGCCGATGCCCTGCGTCAGCGATGCCCTGAGCCGCTGAACTGTGTTGCATGAATATCCAACAGAAACGTAGCGCCGCATGACGACCAAATTGGCCTCGCTCTCCAAGCTCGCGACCAAGCCGCCGGTGTTCGAGCACATCATGGTCGAGCCGTCGGAATCGTTCTTGTGGCGTTGCGACGATTATCCCTGGGAGCGCAACGTCTGGAACTATCATCCGGAATACGAGATCCATCTGATCCGCAACGCCTCAGGTGTCGCGCTGGTCGGCGATCACATCGGCCATTTCGGACCCGGTCACCTCACCGTTGTCGGAAGCGGCCTGCCGCACGACTGGGTCACCGTGGTCGCGCCGGGCACACGGATCCCGCAGCGGGACATCGTGCTGCAGTTCGATCCCGAGCGGATCAGAAGCGCCGCTTCGGTCCTACCGGAATTGGCGCAGGTCGATTCATTCCTGAAGCGCGGCCTGCGCGGGCTCTCCTTCCATGGCGAGACTCAGCGCGTCGCCGCCGCCATGCTGGAGGAGATGGGGCGGATGAGCGCGCTCGTCCGGCTGTCGCACTTTCTTCGCCTGCTACATCTCCTGAGCGTCTCCGAGGATTACGAGATCCTGTCGTCGGAAACCTTCACGCCCAATCTCGATCTGAGCGCTCTGGCGACGATCCAGCGGGCGCTCGGATTCATCCACCAGAACTTTAATCGCGACATTGCGCTCGGCGACGTCGCATCGATGTTCGGGATGAGCGAGACTGCGTTCTCCAGGTTCTTCAAGAAGAACACCGGCAACACCTTCACCGAGCACGTCACGATCCTGCGCGTTGCCGAAGCCTGCAAGCTGCTGTCCGATACGACGACGGCGATCACCGACATCTGTTTCGAGGTCGGTTATTCGAACATCTCGAACTTCAATCGCAAATTCAAGGAACGCCGCGGCATGACGCCGTCGCGCTACCGCGATCTGGCTCGCCGTCGCACCCGTTCCCGCATGGTGGTGTAGGGCACGGCTTGTTTTCGGAAGTGTGCAAAAAAGTACAGGTTTTGCGCATGGCGGCCGCTAGGAAGCGATCGGCCCGCTCGTATTTTCGATCAGCGGCGCATCCGAAATGGCTCACGCAGATCAGGACCCAGCGATGAAGGTCCGAGCGCCGTGGTTTCAGCAATGCCTTTGTTATCCAGGGAGGGAAGCATGGCACTTCACAACCGGCTGTCGGTTTATCTGGGCAGCATCCTGCTATCGACCGCGCTCGCCGGGTCCGCGTTTGCGCAGACCTGCAGTGGCTCGATCAAGGTGCTGGCGCAGTCGCGCGACGGCCTGACGCTGGCCGAAAAGTACAAGAGCGAGTTCGAGAAGCTCAGCGGCGGCGCCACCTTCGACATCGACTATTTGAACGAGAACGACCGCCGCGCCAAGACCAAGGCGGATGCCTCCACTGTCGGCAAGTACAACGTCTATTACATCGACGAAGCCAATGTAGCGTTGTTCGCCTCGTCGAAATGGATCGTTCCGCTGCTCGACTACTATCCCAAGCAATACGACTATTCGGATTTTGATCCCGGCCGGCAGAAGGTCGCGACCTATGACGGCAAGCCGTGGTTTGCGCCGCTGACCGGCGGCGGCGATCTGTTGGTCTATCGCAAGGATCTGTTGGAGAAAGCGGGCGTTCAGCCGCCCAAGACGCTCGACGAATTCATCGCCGCGGTGAAGAAGCTGCATGATCCAGAACACGGAGTCTATGGCGTCGCGCTGCGCGGTCAACGCGGATCGGGCGCCAATGTCTGGCGCTGGATGCCTTATTTCCGGGGCTTCGGCGGCAACTGGTTCGAGGGCAACACCCCGGTGTTCGACAGCGACGCCGCAGTGAAGGCGACCAACACCTATCTCGACCTGTTCAAATACTCTGCGCCAGGCACGCAGACCGGCAGCTGGGACGAATCGGTGGGCGCGTTCCTGTCGGGGCAGGTCGCGCTGCTGATCGAATCCACACCGCTGGCCGGTCTTGCGATCGACCCGAAAGTCTCCAAGGTCGTGGGCAAGGTCGGCTATCTGCCGCCGCCGACGCCGCTGACCGGCGGCGGCTATGGGCACGGCCTCGCCATCGGCGCCAAGGCGAACAAGACCGAGGAGGCGAAGGCCTGTGCCGGGCTCTTCATCGGCTGGGTGACCTCGAAGGAGAACGAGCAACGCCGTCTCGAGGCCGATCAGTTCGGTGAACTCAATCGCACCAGCATCCTGACCAGTGACGCGTTCGCGAAGCGCTATGGCGCCGACCTCGGCAAGGCGCTGGCGGACACCGCAAAGATGACGACGGTCAACTTCTGGCAGGACGCGCAATGGCCTGACCTTGGCGACCATTGGGGCATCGAGCTGGAGGAACTCGTGACCGGCACCCGCAAGGACGTGAAGGGCAGCCTTGATGAGCTCAACGAGTTCGCAAAGGGCTTGATGGCCAAGCGCAAATCCTGACAACCGGGGCTCGATGAAGCGTGCGGGATGACGGCATCCGCGTGTCGTCATCTCGCCTTGCGCTCATCTCGCCGCCCGGGACGCAAAGGTACGGGATCGCCAGATATGAAGTCCAAAACCTCCTTGCCGGCGGTGTTCATCTCGCCCTCGATGATCGTGCTCGCTGTGCTGGCCTTCGTCCCGACTGTGTTCGCGATCAATATTGCGTTTCAGGACAAGCAGCTCAGCAGCGAGGACAGCCATTATGTGGGGCTTGCTAATTTCATCGCGCTGTTCTCTGACCGGCGCTTCCTGAACTCGATTGTCGTCTCGCTAACTTGGGAGGTGATGACGGTCGTGGCCACGATGTGCATCGCGGTCCTGCTTGGCATCCTCATGTTCGAGGCGGCCTCAAGGCGCATGCGCAATATCCTGTCGGTCGTATTCCTGATCCCGGTGCTGATGCCGCGGGTGTCGGCGGCATTCGTCTGGAAGTTCGCCTTTCACCCGCTATTTGGTTTGGCCGTCTATCCCTACAAGGCGATCACCGGACAGCCGCTCGACCTCCTGGCCAACCCGTCGACGGCGCTTGCGACCGTGGCCTTCGTCGACGTCTGGCAATGGTCGCTGTTCTTCTCGGTGATCATCCTGCATCTGCTCGAGAGTCTGCCGCATGAGCCGCTCGAAGCCGCCGAGCTCGATCACGCGCGGACCTGGGAGCGCTACGCCTACGTCGCGCTGCCGATGCTCAAGATCCCGCTCATCAGCCTCACTTTCGTGAAGATGATCGAGTCGCTGCGTTCGTTCGATCTGATCTACGTGATGACGCGCGGCGGCCCCGGCATCAAGACCGAGACGCTGGATATGTACGCCTTCTCGCAAGGCTTCATCGAGTCCGGCAACATCTCCTATGCATCGAGCATGGCCGTGCTGATGATGGTCGTGACCACGATCGCCTTCACCGCGCTCTGGAAGCGGGTGCACGCATGAGCCGCCGTCGCAAGGGCCAATGGATCGCGAAATCGGCCGTCGCCGTCGCGGCTGCGCTTGCGGTCATTCCGGCGCTGTGGACGCTGCTGAACGCGTTCAAGAACAGGGTCGATATCGTGACGCCTGTGCCGCTGCTGATCTTCCAGCCGACGCTGGACAATATTCTGTATGTGCTCGGACGCGAGAGCGTCACCTCGGGCCTGATCAATTCCGTCCTGGTCTCCGGCGCTTCCGTGCTGATCGGCATGGTGCTCGGCCTGCCTGCCGCCTATGCGGTGGCGCGCTATCCGATCAAATGGGCCGACGACATCCAGTTCTTCGTGCTGTCGCTGCGCTTCCTGCCTCCCGTGGCGGTCGCCATTCCTCTGATGGTGATCTGGCTCGATCTCGGCCTCTATGACAGCCGCGCCGCGCTGATTGCGACCTATACGCTGCTCACGCTGTCCTCGATCGTCTGGCTCGCGGTGCCCGCGTTCAAGCGCGTGCCGAAGGAGGTGGAGGAGGCGGCCAAGGTCGACGGTTACGGGCCTTACGCGATCTTCTTCCTGATCGCGCTGCCGATCGCCTCGCGATCGCTGATTGGTGCGGTCGCCTTCAGCTTCGTGCTGGTCTGGAACGAGTTCCTGATCGCGCTGATGCTGACGACGTCGGACGCCAAGACGCTGCCGATCGTCGCCTCCGAGCTGACCCAGCTCGGCCGCGACGTGCCATGGGGCATCCTGAACGCGTCGGTCATCCTGCTTTCGCTGCCGCCGCTTTTGTTCATCGGGATTCTCAGCGGCTTCCTCAACAGCGTCATCAAGAAGAAAGCCTAAAAGGAGATTTCGTCATGCGCGCCCTGGTCCTGGAGAGAAAAGGCGAGCTTGCGCTCCGCGAGATCCAGCTGGACCACCGTCTCGGGCCGGAGGATGTCCGCATCAAGATCCATACGGTCGGCATCTGCGGCAGCGACGTGCATTACTACACGCACGGCCGGATCGGCAGCTATGTCGTCGCGGCGCCGATGGTGCTGGGTCACGAGGCGGCGGGCACCGTCATCGAAATCGGCTGCGAGGTCAGAGGGCTCAAGGTCGGCGATCGCGTCTGCATGGAGCCCGGCGTGCCCAATCTGGCCTCGCGTGCGTCCAGGCTCGGCAAGTACAATGTCGATCCCGCCGTCAGGTTCTGGGCGACGCCCCCGATTCATGGCGTGCTCACGCCGAGCGTGGTGCATCCGGCCGCCTTCACCTTCAAGCTGCCGGACAACGTCTCCTTTGCCGAAGGCGCGATGGTCGAGCCGTTCGCGATCGGCATGCAGGCGGCGGCGCAAGCGCGGATCAGGCCGGGCGACGTCGCGGCCGTGGTCGGATGTGGCCCCATCGGCATTATGGCGGCGCTGGCCGCGCTCGCCGGCGGCTGCGCCAAAGTCTACATCTCCGATGTGAGTGCCGAGAAGCTCGCGATCGCTGGCCGCTATGACGGCATCGTGCCGGTGAACATCCGGAGCGAAAGCCTCGCCTCCGTCATCGCGCGGGAGACGGACGGGTGGGGCGTCGATGTCGTGTTCGAGGCCAGCGGCAATCCGAAGGCGTTCGAGGACCTCTTTGCGATCGTCCGGCCTGCCGGCGCCGTGGTGCTGATCGGCCTGCCGGTCGAGCAGGTCGCGTTCGACGTGACCGGCGCCATTGCCAAGGAGGCACGCATCGAGACCGTCTTCCGCTATGCGAACGTGTTCGACCGGGCGCTCGCCTTGATCGCCGCCGGCAAGGTCGATCTCAAGCCGCTCGTCACCGGCACCTATTCATTCGAAGAGAGCATCACCGCTTTCGAGCGCGCGGCCTCGGGCCGGCCGACCGACGTCAAGCTGCAGATCCTGGTCGAGGGCTGACCATCGTGGCCAGAATATCCTGCTCGCACGTCTGCAAGTCCTACGGCCCGCTGGAGGTCGTAAAGGACTTCAATCTCGAAGTTGATGATCACGAGTTCGTCGTGTTCTTAGGCCCGTCCGGCTGTGGCAAGTCGACGATCCTGCGCATGGTGGCCGGGCTCGAGGACATCTCGGATGGCACGATCTCGATCGACGGGAAAGTCGTAAACGACCTGCTGCCCCGGGAGCGGGGCGTCGCGATGGTGTTCCAGAACTACGCGCTCTATCCGCATATGAGCGTGTTCGCCAACATCGCTTTCGGCTTGAAGCGCATGCGCGTGCCACGAGAGGAGATCGAGCGCCGCGTCCACGAGGTCTCGGCGATACTGGGTCTGGAGTCGTTGCTTGATCGCAAGCCGGCGCAATTGTCCGGCGGGCAGCAGCAGCGGGTGGCGATCGCGCGCGCCATGATCAAGACGCCGGCCGTTTTCCTGTTCGACGAGCCGCTGTCCAATCTCGACGCCAAGCTGCGCAGCCACATGCGCGTCGAGATCGCACGCCTGCACAAGCGGCTAAAGACCACGACGATCTACGTCACCCACGATCAGCTCGAGGCCATGACGCTCGCGGACCGCATCGTCGTGCTGCGCGCCGGCCTGATCGAGCAGGTCGGCACGCCGGCGGAGATTTACGGGTTTCCGAAGAGCCGTTTCGTCGCCGAGTTCGTCGGATCGCCGCGGATGAACCTGCTCGATGTCACGGTCGGGGAGGCGCCTGACAACAAATGGGTGCTCTCGACCGGACACGAGACGTTCCTGGTCGACCGCAGCCGGTTCGACCTCCATCGCGGCATGCGTGCCGTGCTCGGCATCCGGCCCGCCAATTTGAAATCCACCTCGCCAGACATCCGGTTCAATGGAGCCACCGGGACCGTCGATCTCGTCGAATATCTCGGTGATGGCGTGCTGCTCACCGTCGCGCTGCCCGGCGAGCCAGCGAGGCAGATCAGCGCCTTGGTGCCGGCCGAGGCTGCGCCCGCGCTGGGTACGGTCGTCGGCCTCAGTGCGCCGCCCGAGGCCATCCATGTATTCGATGCGGAAACGGGCCTGTCCTGCCGCAGCGTTTGTCCAATTGCCGTCGAGGCGGGACAGAACATACGAGACGCGTCCTAGCAGGGACCGCGCTAGCGCAATCCCTCGTAGACCATCAGGCCGCGCGCGAGCGCGAGCTTGCGCAGCGCCCGCGGCACCAACCGCTCCGTCGGCCGGTGCATGTAGCGCCAGGACACGATTTCGAGCGGGCCGAGCGGGCCCTGGATTTGTCCGAAGGGCGCGAGCAGCCCGGTCAGGCTGATCGGCTCGTGCGCGCGTGCGTTGAACGGCAGCAGCAGCAGCTCGAAATGTGCCGTCGAACCTGCAGGGGAGGGTGCCCTGATGCCGGCGACCGCCGGCAGCATCTCCTCGCAGACGATCGTGACGATCTCCTCGATCTCGCCGCGGCTCTGCGGCGCGAACTGCGCCGGGAAGCTTTGGTTCTTCACGTCGCCGCCGAGCAGGGCGCAAAGCCGCGTGCCGGCCATGCGGAGGGGAAAGCCGGCCTCCACATCGCAGGACAATACGAAGATGTCGCCGAGCAGCTCGCGCACGGCCGCAGGCTCGATGTCGCTTCGGTCGGGCGCGCGCCCATAGCCGCGCCGCTCGTCCCAATAGGCGAAGAAATCGCGGTTCGACGGATGTTTCATTGCAGCTCACCCTTGCGCCTGCAGTGATCGGGACATCTCTGTCCCGCTTTCGTGCAAGCGCGATCCCGTTTCTGTTGTGCAGGAGAGGTGGTGCAGCGTCCATGCCGGCGGTGCGATTGTGCGTGATTTCCCCGCCCGTTCCCGGCGTTAAGGTTAAATTAACGATGATGTTGGCAGCCGCGGAGCAACGGGTATGATCGTGCGTATCAGGCTCGTGCCCGGGAGGTGGAAGGCCCGGCACGATCAGGTGAAGTGGAAGTACACGAGGCGGCGTCAAACAGTCCGGTCATCGGCGGAAGAGGCGGGGAACACACCTCTGTCTCTTCCAACGTCAAGACCGGCAGGTATCTCGAGGGAGAGGCTTTCTCAGGGCCTCTCCCTTCGCTTTTTCTCATTTCGCTTTTTCTCGTCCCCTTCGCGCGATTAATCGATCATTTGTGCGCTTGCGCCGGGCCGGCAAAGCCGCCTATCTGAGCCCGACACCCCTCTCATCGAAGGTGCTCGGCGCTTTGGTTTCATCCGTCCCCGACGTCCCGCCACGACCGCTGCCGGACCTCCCGCAGCGCGAGCCGATCCTGACCTTGCCGGGCGCGCTCACCGCCTATGTCCTCCTGATCGCGGTGATCCATCTGCGCGTGCTGCTACCGGTCGAATGGGAGGAATGGACCGTCGACGTGTTCGGCTTCATCCCGAAGCGCTACGATTCCACGCTGATGGATGTCGATTTTCCGGGCGGCACCGGCGCCAAGATCTGGACCTTCGTCACCTATTCGCTGCTGCATGCCAATCTGGCCCATATCGGTTTCAACGTGCTGTGGCTGTTGCCGTTCGGCAGCGCGCTGGCGCGTCGCTTTGGCGCAGTCAGGTTCTTCATGTTCATGGCTGTGACTGCGGCCGCCGGTGCGCTCGCCCATCTGCTTACCCATGAGCACGCGCTGGCGCCCGTGATCGGCGCCTCTGCCTCGGTCTCCGGCACCATGGCTGCGGCGATGCGATTTGCCTTCGTGCGAGGCAGCTTCCTGTCGTTTGGCCGCAGCGACGCCGATGCGGCCGCGAAAGTGCCGGCGCTCTCGCTGGTGCAGGCGCTGCGCAATCGCCGCGTCCTGAGCTTTCTTGCGGTCTGGTTTGCGGTGAATATCGTGTTCGGCGTCTGGTCGCTCTCGATCGGAACGGAAAATGTCAACGTGGCATGGCAGGCGCATATCGGCGGCTTCCTGGCCGGGCTGTTGTTGTTCGCGCTGTTCGATCCCGTGCCGCACACAAAACATGCTGCAGCCGCGCTGCCGCCGGACCTGCCCGGGCGTTGATCGGGACGACGCTTGCGGCGCCCGGCGATTTCATTCATCATCGTGAAGTAGAAGAGCGGGCGGCAAGCCCGTGCGAACATTGGCCGCGGCCTGCAATGCGCCTGAGCATACGCGGGCCCCGAGCGGCGCCCGAACCAATCCGGCGCCAAACTGTTGATTGAAACTCGTAATCGAACGAAGACCGAAGCCGCTCCGGCAGAAGGGCGCATCGGCTTCTCAAGGAGACGACAATGACAGTACGCGCAATCCTCGACACCAAGGGCCATGACGTCGAGAGCGTGGAACCCGGAGTAACCTTGGCCGAAGCCGTCAAGCGTCTTGCGGAGCGCAAGATTGGCGCGGTCCTGGTCATGTCGGGCACGCGGATTGAGGGCATCTTGTCCGAGCGCGACATCGTGCGGGTGCTGGGCGAGCAGGGCGCGAGCGTACTGGACCAGCCGGTATCGAGCGTGATGACGCGCCGCGTCGTTAGCTGCCGTCCCACCGACACGGTCGCCGCCATCATGGAGATGATGACGCTCGGCAAGTTCAGGCATCTGCCTGTGATCGAAGGTGGTGTCGTGGTCGGCCTGATCTCGATCGGCGACGTCGTGAAGTGGCGCGTCCAGGAGTATGAGAGTGAGCAGGAAGCGCTCACTCAGTACATCAAGACTGCGTAGCCTCAGGACGCCTCGGCATCGCCGCTCGCCGGCGCCATCACGCCGATCGCTTCCTCGATCGAGTCGAGCGCGCGTTCGGCGGCACGCGCTCCGAACGCGATCAGGTCGCTGGCACGGTGGAAGTCGAACCAGCCGATCTGGCCTACCCGCGGCGTGATCAAGAGATCCGGCGGATCGCCCGCGAGCCGCGCGCGCGTGATGCGGTCCTGCATGATATTGAACGCATCGACCATGACCGAAGAGATGCCGGGCCGGCCGCCGCCGCCGAAGAACTCGCGCTTCACGGTGCGCTCCGGCGAGAAGAACTTGCCGAACCGCCGCCGCGGCGGCGGGGAGGTTTCGATCACCGTCTCCGGCACCGCGACCGGCTGGCCGTGCGAATAAATTGTGGTCGAGTGGGTGAAGACGTCGCTGGAGAGGTTGGCGGCGATGACGATCTCGGCGCCGAGCGCGCGGGCGGCCGACACCGGCACCGGATTGACCAGCGCGCCGTCGACCAGCCAGCGGTCGCCGATCAGGACCGGCGCGAAGATTCCGGGCAGCGCATAGGAGGCGCGCATCGCGTCCACCAGGCTGCCATGGGTGAGCCAGATCTCGTGCCCGGTGCGCACCTCGGTCGCCACCGTTGCGACCTTCGTTGGCAGCTCCTCGATCGTGATTCGGCCAAGCGTGGTTTCGAGCTGTGCGGCGAGCCGTTCGCCGCCGATCAGGCCGGACCCGTTGAGGCGGATGTCGAGATAGCCGAGAATGTTGCGCATCTGCAGGCTGCGCGCCCATTCCTCCAGCGTATCGAGATGGCCGGCCGCATAGGCGCCGCCAACCACCGCGCCGATCGAGGTTCCAACCACGACGTCGGGCACGATGCCATGTGCCGCCAGGGTGCGGATGACACCGATATGGGCAAAGCCGCGCGCTGCGCCGCCTCCGAGTGCGAGGCCGATGATGGGCTTGCGAACCGTTCCGAGGCCAACCTTGTTGCCGTCTCCCGTGCCGTTCTGGCGGCGTCCAATCAACATTTCCAGCACTACACGTCTCCAGCGCGTACTCGGCCTGGCGAGAGCCTAATGCCAGGCTACGCGACATAGTTGTACCGCGGATCAGCCCCCTTGCGGGACTGTAGCAGAAGCATGGTTTATGTGGGCTGCGATGGCTCCATTTGATGCCGCCGATTTGAAGTTCCGGCAACCCCGTGCAAAGAGCGTGCGGCAACCTGTCCAGGCGACCGCCGGCGCTGCGCCGGGAGCGCGCAAGACGGCCGAAAAGCGGCGCTTGCTTGCCTCCCCGTGGATGCCCAGGCTTGAATTTGCCGCGTTTTCGGTGAAAAGCAGCACGATGACGACGACAGGTGGCGGCATCCGTGGATTCCGGCCCAGCAGATCGCTGTGGCCGACGCTCGCCCTTGCCGTGCTGCTCGGGCCATTGACTATCACGCCTGCGGCTGCGCAATTCTTCAGCGACCGCCCGCCGCCGGTTCCACCGGCTGCCGTGCCCGATCCCGGCGCCGCGGTCAGCCTGGCGCCGCCATCGGGGCCGGGGGCCGGGCCGCCACCGCCGGCCATGCAGGCGCCGGCACCACCATCCGTCGCTGCCATTCCGCCCGTCGGCCCGGCTCCCGCCGCGCCGCCGGCCGCCGCGCCGGCTGCGCCGGCCCAAGGGGTGCTGTCGTTGTCGGCTCGCTATGGCAAGGACCTGCCGGGGGTCAATGGCGGGCTGGTGTGGCGGGTGTTCGCCGACCGTCCTGACGAGAGCGGTGCCTTCAAGATGCTGCGCGAGGATCGCAGCCCAGCCCCGAACATCACGCTGCCGCCCGGCAACTATGTCGTTCATGTCTCGCTTGGCCTCGTCAGCGCGGTGCGCACGGTCAGCCTGAAGGCGGAGACCGATCGCGAAGCATTCCTGCTGCCGGCGGGGGGCTTGCGGATCGAAGGCCGCGTCGGCGCCAGCAAGATTCCGCAGAACCAGATCTCGTTCGCGATCTACAAGGGCAGCCAGTTCGAAGGGGGCGAGCGGCCGCCCCTCGTGCCCAGCGTCGCGGCGGGCGACGTGCTGCTGCTGCCCGAGGGCACCTACTACATCATCTCGAACTATGGCGATGCCAATTCGGTGGTGCGCTCGGATATCCGCGTCCAGGCCGGCAAGCTCACCGACGTGACCGTGACGCATCGTGCCGCGGTCATCACCTTGAAGCTGGTGTCGGACAAGGGCGGCGAGGCGCTGGCGAACACCGCCTGGTCGGTCATCAACCCCGGCGGCGACGTCATCAAGGAATCCATCGGCGCTTTCCCCAAGGTGGTGCTGTCGGAAGGCGATTATCGCGCCATCGCCAAGAACGAAGGCAAGGTCTACGAGCGCGCCTTCAGCGTCGTGAACGGCGTCGACGGCGAGGTCGAGGTGATCGCGCGTTAGGCCGGTGGCGCGAACGCGTGCAGGACCGGCGAAAGACTGCATCGAGGCTGTCATAGTTTCTAATGCGCAATAACCATCCATCGATTTAAAACTGTCACAATCGCCGATCCCGCGCCGAATTCTGCATAGATTTACAATGCGTTAAGCCGGCTCCCCGCATTGGATACCGCACCTGCCCGAGGCCGATATGCGCGGGCAATGGCTTTGGGACGCGCTCGCGCGTGAGGATTCGATGACGGCCGGCAAGAAGAAGATCTCCGCGAAGCCGAGTAGCGAGTTGTTCGAAGACATCCCCGTCCTGAAACGCAAATGGCAGGCGGCGCTGAAGCCGGGCCAGACGCTGCCGCGCTACGAGGACGTGATGCTCGGCAGCCTCGGCCGTCTCGCCGATCACATCGCGGTCATGAAGAATGACAGCGGCGTGCTGCAGATCTCGCGCTCGGGCCGCTACGTGCAGCAATGGCTGCAGGACGAGCGCTGGGACATTCCGATCGCTGCGGTGTCGCCGGACTGCGCGACCGTGCTCAGCGAAGCCGCCGATTGCGCGCTCTCGGGCGGCCAGCCCTATCTCGCCACGGCGCATTGCGTGCGCGACGGTATGGTCCGCACCTACGACGTGCTGGCACTGCCCACGGCCTCGCGTTGGGGCACGACCTTGGTCGGGACCTATGTCAACGAGCGCGCGGCCCAGTACAATCTGCTCGACGCGATCTTCTCCACCACCGATGACGGCGTAGTGTCGCTGGCGACGATCCGCGATGCCGCCGGCAAGCCCTGCGATTTCCAGGTCGTCCATCACAATCAAGGCGCGGCAAGGCTGCTGAAGTTGCCATCGGCCAGCCTGCAGTGGCGCCGGCTGAGGCAAGGCGGGCATCTGCTTTGCGCGGCCGAGGTCATGGAGCGGCTGTTCGCGGTCGTCACTCATGGCGGGCGCGATCAGTTCGAACTCGACAGCGACGAGCGCAATCTGCGGCTTGGCGCGCATGCGTTCGGCGACATCGTCTCGCTGACGATCGCCGACGTCACCGCGCTCAAGCGCCGCGAAGCCTCGTTCCGCCTGCTGTTCGACAACAACCCCGTGCCGATGGGCATCTTCGACAAGGCGACCGCGAAGATTCTCAACATCAACGATGCTGCCGTCAGTCACTATGGCTATAGCCGCGCTCAGTTCCTGACGATGACGATCTGGGATCTGTGGCCGTCCGGCGAATGGGAGAACCTCGACGAGGCCCTGCTGCGGTTCGACGACACCAATCACTTTCATCAGGACTGGCGCCATCTCAAGGCCGACGGCAGCGAGATACAGGTGCTGACCTATGGCCGGTGCGTGGCCTTCGACGGTCGTGATGGCTTCCTGGTCGCTATCGTCGACATCACCGAGCGCCGCAAGGCCGAGGCGCGGATCGCCTACATGGCCCATCATGACGGGCTGACCGACCTGCCGAACCGCGCGTTCTATCAGGAGCGCCTCACACAGGCGCTGGAGCGCGGCGCGCCGGCCGGCAAACGCGTCGCCGTCATGTGCATCGACCTCGATTTGTTCAAGAACGTCAATGATTCCTTCGGCCATCCGATGGGCGATCGGCTGCTGCGGGCGGTGGCCGAGCGATTGAAAGCGCAGATGGGTAGCGGCAATCTCGCTGCCCGGCTCGGCGGAGACGAATTCGCCGTCATTTTCGGCGGCGGCATCTCGCCGAACGACGCCGGCGACTTCGCAGGTCGCCTGATCGCGACGCTGAGCGCGCCTTACGAGATCGACGGCAATGAACTCGTGATCGGCGCCTCGATCGGCATCGCGCTGGCGCCCGGCGATGGCGCGAGCTCCGAGGAGCTGATGAAGAATGCCGATATGGCGCTGTATCGCGCCAAGCAGCATGGCGGCGGCGTGCACCGGTTCTTCGAGAAGGAGATGGATCGCCAGGCCCAGAAGCGGCGCGATCTGGAGCACGATTTGCGCCGCGCCTTTGCGCATGGCGAGTTCGAGCTGCACTATCAGCCGCTGGTGGATGTCGCTTCCAACCGCATCAGCGGCTTCGAATCGCTGCTGCGCTGGCGAAGCCCCGATAAGGGAATGATCTCGCCGGTGGATTTCATTCCGGTCGCCGAGGACATCGGCCTGATCGTGCCGCTCGGCGAATGGGTGCTGCGCGAGGCCTGCTTTGAGGCCGCCAGATGGCCTGGCGACATCAAGGTCGCGGTCAATCTCTCCGCCGTGCAATTCCGCAGCCGCAATCTGGTGCAGGTGGTGGTGTCGGCGCTGGCGCAGTCCGGCCTCGCACCGACGCGGCTGGAGCTTGAGATCACCGAATCGATCCTGCTCGCCGAGACCGAGACCAATCTCGCGACGCTGCATCAGCTGCGCGGGCTCGGCGTCAGCATCTCGATGGACGATTTCGGCACCGGCTATTCCAGCCTCAGCTATCTCAGGAGCTTCCCGTTCGACAAGATCAAGATCGACCGCTCCTTCGTGAAGGATCTCGCTGATAGACCCGATTGCGTCGCGATCGTGCGCGCGATCGCCGGGCTTGGCCGCAGCCTCAATATCACCACGACAGCCGAAGGGGTCGAGACCACGGATCAGCTCGATTGGCTGCGTGCCGAGGGCTGCAACCAGGTGCAGGGCTTCCTGTTCAGCGCGGCAAAGCCGGCCTCCGAGCTCGAAGAGCTCTTGGTTCGCTTCGGAGCGCGCGTGTCGCAGGCGGCGTAAGACCGCATTGTCGCTCTCGTCCTCAGGGAGTGGTGCGGCTAGAGCCTTTTCCGTTCCGATTGAATCGGAACGGGGCTCTAGCTTCTTGTTTTGACGCGTTTTCTTGACGCGAACCGGTATCCACTTCGCTTGAAAACGCTCTGATCTTACTGCGTCACAGCCGCTGTCATTGCGAGCCAACGGGTCCGCGCAAAGCGCGGCCCGATGACAGGCTCCGCGAAGCAATCCGGGATCACGTACGCCACTCTGGATTGCTTCATCGCTATGCTCTTCGCAATGACGGCAGCCCGCGATGTCCTGTACCAGTGATACAGTCCTGTTCGGAAGCATCTCGAACCATCGGCCGGATGCCGGCTCCGCGCCGGTGTCCGATTTGAATGTCAAAAAGCCCGTATGTCGGGCGGCGGCTATCGTCTGCGCGGACATGGTTTCTACGCGGACATGGCTTCGCGTTCTCGCGGCCTGATGCGCCCGAGCTTTGCGAAAGTCGAGACCCTCTGGAACGAGAGGGTGCAGGGAATGCCGGGTGAAGGCCTCACGCATGGCCCGCCTGCAAAAAAAGAATGCAGGCGGCAGTCACCACAGGTGCAGCCGTCAGTCCGGCATTCCCTGCGCGATGGGCTTACGGCTTATACGCGCTCTCCCCGGGGACCGGCTCTCTTGCCCCCGTCAGTCATCCGGCTCATCAGACCCGACGACCTTGGCACCAGCACCGGGATGCCAGGACCACGCGACTTCGCCGTCCGTGTCGGCTTGCGTTCGTCTGACGCAGCCTTCACGTCCACCGCTCCCCGCACTCCACGTATCGTGACGACGCGTACGTCCCTCTGCATGAGGCGGGATGCGCATAATCAATCACAGATTCTGAAAAAACGAAAGAAGAATCTTGGGCGGCTGGAGCACGGCGCGCGTATCGCGTTGAGCCAGCTTACGAAATGAGTTGTTCGGTGCGGCCTGATGGTCACGCTTTCCGTCGATCTCCGATGGAGCGAGCGAGAAAAACCGCGCAACCGATTTGCCCGGCGGGCAGTCATCTGGCCGCACATCCGCGAAGGCCACGGGCATCCTCGGTCGTCCCTTGCCGTGGATCGAGAACTCAGCCAGCATGGTAGACGATATTGGTCTTGCCGCTGTCATTGCGAGATTTCGGGTGAGTCATGTCTGCCCAAGATCATTGGCAAATGGATGCCAGCGCTCCGGAGCTTTATGAGCGCTATCTGGTTCCGGCCATCACCTCGGTATGGGCGCGCGATCTGCTGGGCCGCATCAGGCCATCGCGCGAGGAAAGCATTCTCGATATCGCATGCGGGACCGGCATCGTGGCGCGCCTGGCGGAGCAGCGCGGGCATAACGGGCGCCTGGTCGGCATCGACCTCAACGCGGCTATGCTGGCTGTTGCGCGAACAAAGTCGTCCAGGATTGAGTGGATCGAGGGAAGCGCGCTCAGCCTTCCATTCGAGGCCGACTGTTTTGACGTCGTGCTCTGCCAACTCGGGTTGCAATTCTTCCCCGACCGGCCGCTGGCGCTGAAGGAAATGGCTCGGGTTGTCGGACGGGAAGGGCGCGTTGGGCTGAGCGTGTACAGCGCGATCGAGCGAACGCCCGCAGCGCACGCTTTCGTGCAGGCGCTCGACGAATTCTCGGAGCGGACTCCTCGCGAACGAAGCGTTCCGAACACCTGTCTTGCGACACTCAAGACATCGATATGTGGATGAGACAGGCGGGTTTCGGTATTGTGAATGTCGAGACCGTCGCCAAGCAGATCACCTTCCCATCGACCCTGGACTATGTCCGCTTTCAACTCACGGCGACGCCGATGGCTGCGCTCTTGAATGACAAGGATGCTCTTGAACGTGAGCGGCTGATCGATTCGATTGCTAAGGATACGGCTTCTCGCCTCGACGATTCGATGGTCGTGGGCGGCACGCTGACATTCCCGCAGGAGGCCTTCGTAGTGGCAGCCTCTTTGGGTTGATTGAAGCCACGGCAAGTCGTTCAACGGACCGATTTCGGATGCAGCGGAGCTGGCTAGCCGCTGTCGATGGGAGTCTTCTATGAGCGAGCCGTCATTTGACCAGCAAGCGTGGTTAGGCCGCATCGGTTACGCAGGCTCGCTCCAGCCTGCGCTCAATAACCTGCACAAGCTCATATTCGCCCACTCTCATGCCATCGCCTACGAGTCGCTGGACATCATGCTCGGCAGGACGCCGACGCTCGACATCGCCTCACTGCAACGAAAGATGATCGCGGGCGGCCGCGGCGGCTACTGCCTGGAGCAGAACATGCTGTTCCGCGAAGGACTGCGATCGCTCGGCTACAGCGTGACGAGCCTGCAGGGAAGGGTGGTGCGAGGCCTGGCCATCGATGCGCCGCGCCCGGCGATCCACATGCTGCTCCAGGTTAACTTGCCGGAAGGCCCGTACTTGGCAGACGTCGGGTTCGGCAATCTCGCGCCCACGGCGGCTCTGCTGTTGCGAGAGGGCATCGAGCAGGAAACGCCGCACGAACCGATGCGCTTCATCGACGTCGGCGGGGAGCTCACATTGCAGGCAAGGTTGCGCGGCGAATGGGAGCACATCTACCGCGTGATCCCGTATCCCAGATACGACAGCGAGTACGAGATCACCAATTGGTATACCGCTACGCATCCGCACACGCCTTATCAGAGCAACATCATCGCGGCACGTCCTGGTCCCGATCGAACGCGCATCACGATGTTCAATCGGCGCGTGACTGTGCGGCATGCGACGGGCGAGGCGGACAAACGCCATCTGAATGACGACACTGAGTTCAGGATCGTGCTGCGAGATGAGTTTGGGCTCAATATGACGGATGACGAGATCCGGACCTGCATCGACGTCATGGAGTGCAAAGGCGAGAAGGGAGCGCCGCATCCGTTCTTTGCTTGAACAGCACGCGTCCCGCGGCCTGCCCGATCACGTCCTGGGCGCTGATGACGCCGACGTCAGATTGGCCTTGAAGGCGGGCGGTAATCTCTCGATCAGGCGGCGCATCGGCACATCGGCAGGACGCTCGGCCATCAGCTTCTGGAGCAGCGGGGCGGCATGGGCGCTTCACGGTCGAGCATGGCACAGGCCTTCAGAGAGGCGTCCCGCCAGGCCGGCGGCGCGTCGTCAGGCAGGGCTCGAACCGCGCGCGATCGGCTCCTCGCAAGCAAACGACCGTCGCGACTTTGATGAATTTCCGCATGCGGCAATCCGGTTCAAACCGCGAAGATCAGCGAGCAATCGATTAGCAGTTTTGTCAGTAGAGGTGGACGACTCCTTGAAATGGCAGCAAATGCAAGCATCCGTTGGCGCGGCAAGACTGAGGCGGTGCAGGCGGAGTGATCGGAGGAAATGCACCGTCTCGTGACCATCATTGTTGGCGCTTCCCTTCGCATGATGTGATATTTTGAATCTAATACTCGACTGTCGGCTAGGTCATACACACTGGCCTTTCGGCTCGTCATCATGGAGCAGGCCCAAGCCGCGAGGCATCGCCATGGCATATCATCGGATTTCAACAAGCTTCATTGCTGCAGTGCTGCTGACATTGCCGTTCCAGGGCGTGCGGGCGGAGACCGCGCCCAAGGTCATCGAGGAAGTCGATTTCGCGATCTCCTGCGCGCCGGCGTCAAAGTCAGCATTCAAGCACGCCGTCTGGACTCTGCATTCGTTCTGGTACCCTGAGGCGTTAAAGCAGTTCACCGCGATTGCCGCGTCCGAGCCTGACTGTGCGATAGCCTATTGGGGCATCGCGATGAGTCATTGGTACCCACTGTGGTATCCGCCGTCATCGGCCGCGCTCAAAGCCGGCTCCGAGGCAGTCGCCAAGGCGATGGCAGCCCCGACCCAGACGCCGCGCGAGGCGGATTACATCGCAGCGATCGCCGCCTTCTATCGCGACAGTGACAAGATCGACCATCAGGCGCGTGCAGTGGCCTACAAAAAGGCGATGGAGCAGCTGTATGAGCGCTACCCGGACGACCGCGAGGCCGCCGTGTTCTATGCGCTGGCGCTGAATGCCAGTGCGCTCAAGACCGACAAGACCTTCGCCAACCAAAGACAGGCAGCCGAGATCCTCAACAGGATCTGGAAGGAGGAACCGAGTCACCCTGGCGTCGTGCATTATTTGATCCACAGCGACGACTCGCCAGAGTTCGCCGCGGCGGGGCTGGATGCCGCGATCTGCTATGCCAAGGTCGCGCCCGACGTGCCACACGCGCTGCACATGCCGTCGCACATCTTCACCCGGCTTGGCATGTGGCAGCAATCGATCGACTCGAACCGCGCCGCTCACGCTGCTGCCCTCAACTATGTGCAAAAAACCCGGGGGCCGGGGAGCTATGACGGGGAAACCCTCCACACGATGGACTATCTCGAATACGCCTATTTGCAGACCGCGCAGGATGGCCCAGCCAAAGAAGTGGTCGACGAACTAACCGGTTTTCGCGAGACTGAGGGTGCGAATTTGAGCGCAGCTTACGCTGTGGCAGCGATTCCGGTTCGTTATGTGCTCGAGCGCCGAGATTGGCCGGCCGCGGCCGCGCTGAGCGAGCCGGCGATCGGTTTTCCGCTTGAGCGCTTTCCCTGGGCCGAAGCGATGATCGCCTATGCTCGCGCGCTGGGCGACGCACGGACCGGGAACGTCGCCGGCGCTGAGGCGGAGATCGGCCGCTTTCAATCGCTCGAAGAGAGGCTGAAGGGCAACGACTCCTATTGGGCCAACCAGGTCGAGGTCCAGCGTTTGGCGGCCGCCGGTATCCTGGCCCACGCGCGAGGTGACGACAAAACGGCCGTCGCGCTGGTGCGGGCTGCGGCCGATCTGGATGCCACGATGGACAAGCACCCGGCCACCCCGTCCTCGGCGCTGCCGGCCCGCGAGCTGCTGGCCGATCTGTTGCTCGAACTCAACCAGCCGGCGGCGGCCCTGATCGAGTACAAGGCGATGTTGACAACCGATCCCAATCGCTTCCGCAGCCTTCTCGGCGAGGCCCGAGCCGCGAAACAGACGGGTGACTCCATGACCGCTCACGACGCTTACCGGAAGCTCGTGGCGCTAAGCAAGCCCGTCGGTCCGGCGCGCCCTGAACTGGCCGAGGCCAGATCCTACCTGGCGGACAGACTATCACGCGTGCACCCGATCCTAGAGGGAGCGGATCGAAGAAGGTCGCCGCTCGCTTCATCAGGGAGCGTCCTTCTTTGCAGAGAACGCGCGCGCCGACCTTCCAGCGTGCAGATGTCCCGCGGCTTGCGCGATCACGTCCGCGGCGCTGATGACGCCGACGATAGGCTGGCCTTGAAAGTCTGCGGTAATCTCTCGATCAGGCGGCGCATCGGCACGTCGGCAGGACGCTCGGCCAGCAGCTTCTGGAGCAGCGGGGCGGCCTGGGCGGCATCACGGTCGAGCATGGCATAGGCCTTTAGATAGGCGTCCCGCCAGGCCGGCGGCGCGTCGTCAGGCCAGGGCTCAAACAGCGCGATCGGCTCCTCGCGCCCACGGACCACGAGCTGCCCAAGCGGGCGTAGCAAGGACGCCTCGCATCGCGCCGCGGCACCTGGCCCGACACAGATTGTCGAGCCGAGCTCCTTATTACAGCCTTCGAGCCGCGCTGCCATGTTCACGGCGTCGCCGTGAGCTGTGTAGTCGAGCTTGGATTGAACACCGACATCGCCGACAATGGCGGGCCCGGTCTCGATTCCGATCCGCGTGCGGCCGAGCTGGAGTGCGGCCGCGGGTGCGCGGCGGCGAAAGCCTTCGCTCCACGCTCGAATGGCGAGCGCGCATTCGACCGCGCGTTGCGGGTGATTGTCGAGGTCGAGCGGTGCGTTGAACAGCGCGTGCAAGCCGTCTCCGACGATCTTGTCGACCATGCCGCCGTGACTGATCACGATGCCGGCAACGCCCTCAAAGTACTGATCGAGGGTCGCGACCAATTCCTCCGGCCCGGCGCGATGCATCGTGGCGGTGAAGCCCTCGATATCGGTGAACAGCGAGGTGACCTCGCGCTGTTCGCCATCGAGCTTGACCAGGTCAGGTTGTTCGACGATGCGGCGGACCACGGCGGGCGCGAGACGCTGTTCGAGCCGATGGCGGACGAATGCTTCCCGCCTGCGGGTCAAGGAGTAGGCGCTGCCCGCCGTCATGGTGAACACCAGCACCGCCGCGATGGAGGGCGTCAGCGGATCGACGAGGCGATCGGCCAGCGCGGAGGCTGCGATTGCAGCCGTCCACAGCAGCGCAATGATCGCGGTCAGGATGGCGCTGCCGGCGGCTGGGGACAGGGCGGCGCCAAGCACGATCGCGAGCGCCCCGATCATCAGGACCGCGAACGGCTGCACAATGGGCTCGATAGCCAGTCTGCGAGGCACGCGGCCGGAGGCCATCTGCTCGACCGCATCGGCCTGGATCTGTACCGACGGCGTCAGCGGGTCCGCGGCTGTCTTGCGCAGCCCGCCAAGCTGTGGCGCCGAACCGCCGAGCAACACGATCGCGCCCGCCAGCCGGCCGTCGCCGACTTGCCCCTCGAGGACGTCGACTGCAGAGACCGTGCGGGTGGCGCGACGCGATGGGGCCACCGGCGCGAGCCGCAACAGCGCGTCGTGCGACAGCGCAAGCTGCCGGTTGCCGACCACCAATGTGGGGGGATCGGCCTCGATGCGATAGCTCGCGGCGCCTTCTGCGAGGCGCAGCGCCTCAGTTGCCAGCCCAGGCATCAGGACGCCACCGGCGGCCACGAAGAGCGGGACCTGACGGATGGCACCGTCGGCGCTACCGGGCAATGAGAGCGCGCCGAGCCCGCTCGCCGCAGCCGCGAGTGATTCAGTCGGCCCGATCGCGCCCGTGGTCTGCCAGAGATCATCGAGCGGCAGCGGCCCGCGGGTCACGACCGCAGCACCAGGCAATGTGCCGTTGCGATCGGGATCGAGCACCATGCCGAGCGCGACAGGTGCGCGACTGATGGCTTGCGCCAGCAACGCATCGCCGTCCGGCAGACCTTTCGCGAGCGCGCTGATCTCGGCGCGACCGGTCACTGACCCAAGCCGCCGCGCGAGCGCCGCCGGCGAGCGGTCGTCCGGCTCCGCGAGCAGGATGTCGATCGCGATGGCGGCCGGCCGCTGTCCTGCTATCGCATCCATCAGCCGCGCCAACGTGTCCCGCGGCCAGGGCCAATCGCCCAATCTGTCGATGGAGCGGCGGTCGATGTCGACGACGATCACCTTCTGGTCCGATCGCGCGGGTCTGCGCAGCCATTGCTCGCCGGCGAGTTGCATATCGAAGGCGCGGTCGCGCAGGACGTCGCTCATGGGAAGCAGGAGGGTTGCCGCCAGGAAAGCGGTCAGCGTCGCCAGTCCCGCCACGACCGGCAGGCGCTGCTGCAATGCTCGCCGCATCCTACCCATCGACATGCTGCCGCGCGATCACGCCGAACCGACTTGCTAGTACAACAATGCGAGAGCCCCCTGGCTTGCCAGCGTGTCCTTCACCAACATGCAAAACCAGTGGCTTCATGGCTTCAACTGACGCTTGCGAGCGCGGCGCGGACGCGCTCGGGCCCCCATCGCTTGACCGGCGTCGGCGGCGTGCCAGGCGCGACGAAATCCGTGCCTTCACCTTCGCGCAGGATCACCTGCTGTCCCGCCGCGCTCACCGCCACCGAGCCGCGAGCGACGAACACGCCAAAACGGTCGTTGCTCGGCCCTGCGAAGAACCGCGTGCCGCGGACCGCGATCAGGGCGAAGGGGCTGCGAATTTGCACGGCCGAGTGGTGCGGCCGTCCGTCGAACAGCATTGGCCCTGAGCGCAGCGTCATCTCTCCGCCGGCATTGACCAGGAACCGGTCGATCTTGAGCCGCGCCTGTTCGCCCAGCTTCACCGTCGTGTCGCGGCCGAGCCGCATGGCCAGCCGGGACGCAAGTCCGGTCACGACCTCCTCGCTCAGAAAGACCGGCGCGGCCCGGTCGAGCGCGCGGCGGGCCGATTCGAATTCGCCGAACGCCTCGCCCGTGACGTCTTCGACCGCGCCGACTGGCTCGGCTGCGCGCGCCGATCTGAGGGCAAGAACGAGCGGGAGCGCCAGCGCTCCGTGGCGGAGAAGCCAGCGGCGATTGCGGGAATGCTCGCTTGAGGTGGTCATTGTCGTCCCCTTATGCGGGTGTTGTCGGGAGCGATGATTGTCGCAGATGCCGGGCTACGCGTTCTATCGTCTGCTTCACTAGCCCGGATGGTCATCCATCGCGCAGCGCCGCTCGGCATCGTCGACAGATGCAATGAACTCCCGGCACTTCGGCCTGTCGGCGCGCCAGCGCTCCGGCGCGAACGTCTGCATCCGAGCCGGCGACTACGCGCCGATGTTGGCCAATGGATCACCAGCTGACCAATTGATGCGAATAGAGCTTTGAATATGAAATCGCATCCCGATATTGCGGCAGACAGGTCGCGAACGTCAATCCGCTCCAACCGGCATGATCAGCCGGTGGAGCGGAAGCAGTCGCGTCGCAGGATGAACTTAGAACCGTGTCACGATCTCGGACAGGTTCGGGCGCGGCCGATCCTCGTTCGGCTTGCTCGGCGTGCCGATATGGATCAGCCCGGCGAGCTTCTCGTCCGGCTTCAGCTCGAGACCATCGAGCACGTCGCGGTCGAAGGCGAACCAGCCGGTGAGCCAGGCGGCGCCATAGCCCAGTGCGGTTGCAGCGGTCACGATGTTCATGGCGCTGGCGCCGGCGGACAGCTCCTGCTCGAAGGCCGGCACCTTCGGGTGCGGCCGGGTGAACGAGACCACGCCGATCACCAGCGGCGCATCGGTGAGGCGCTTCCTCTCGACCTCGAGATCGGCCTCGGTGGCCTGGGGATTCTTCTGCGCGAAGACCCTCGCGATGACTTCGCCCGCGCGCAGCCGTCCGTCGCCCTCGAACACGATGAAGCGCCAGGGCGCAAGCTTGCCGTGATCGGGCACGCGCGCGCCGATCGTCAGAATGGTTTCGAGGTCGGCCGGCGAGGGGCCGGGGCCGCTCATTTCTCGTGGTTTGACCGAACGGCGGGTCTTTAGGAGTTCGATGGCGTCGGGCATGAGGTCGGTCTCGTTGGAGCGTTTCAACCGAAGTGGATACCGATTCACCTCGAGAAACGCGTCAAAACAAATGCTGGAGCTTCCGTTCCGATTCCATCGGAACGGAAAGGCTCTGGGCGGGTCCATCTCGCCATAGCACGAAAGCTGGCCGCATCGCAGGCGTCCGGCTGGTTTCTCGGCTTTGCTTGGAGATGTTCTATCGCCTGGACCGCCGCAGGCGACGCCGCTGGTGCCCTGGCATCTGACGGCGGCTAGGCCTCTGCGCGGGTGGGCGCGAGGATCACGCCCGTCGCCGGCAGCGGTCCGGGCAGAACAGAACGCCATGCCATCGGATCGATAAATGTCTACAACTATCAAGGGAAATTAGGCTGGCCAGCCCGCAATTCATGAAATTCGCTCCTCAAATATGGGCGCAAACTGCCCAGTGCGGGGCTGTGTCGCAATTGTGGAAATTTGGGTGGATCGGCTAAATCACGGGGGTGCACCCCGCCGGCCACAGCCGGCCAACATCATGACGCCTGCGGAAATGACTGAACGGACGCCGACACCTGCTGCCGCCGACGCCGTCGTCCGCCTCTGTCGTCATCCCGGGTTCCCTCGTGCGATGCAGGCGGCTGCGCAATGTGCCGTCGATCTGTATCGGGCGGATCGGCTGCTCAATGCGCTGATGAACGACCGGGCGCGGGCGCTGTTCACCCACGTCGCGCTCTATCTGCACTACGCGGACGCGGAGGGGGGCAAGCCCGGGCTGACCGTCGGCGCGATGAAGGAGCTCTGCACGCAGATCGGGCTCTGCAGCCGCGGCCGCTGCGAGGCCATGCTGGCCGTGATGCGGGCCGCCGGCATGTTCGCTTCTGTGGCGAACCCGGATCGCCGCCGGCGGCCGCTGGTGCCGACCGAGCGATTGCTGGCCCTGCACCGCGAGCGTTGGGGCGCGCATTTCCGGGCGATGAGCGCCGCCATTCCCGAAGCCGCGGCCTATCAGGCTGCGCTGGATGATCCGCGCTTCATCAGGTCGTTCGTGCGCGAGCTCGGCCGGCGCTACATCGCCGGGATGCGTGTCTTGGATTCCGCGCCGGAGCTCGGGGAGATCGCCGAGCGCAATGCCGGCATGATGATCCTCTACAGCTTGGCTCTGGCCGGATCGAACGACGACGCTTTTCCGCCGCACAGGCCGGTGCCGCTCTCGATCAACGCGCTGGCGACGAGATTTTCGGTCTCCCGCAAGCATGTGCTGATGCTGCTGCGCGATGCGGAGGCTCAGGAGATGTTGATGCGCGGAGGGCCAGCGAACAACGAGATCACCTTTCTGCCGCGTGGGCGACAGGCGCTGGAAATGATGTTCGCCAGCCTGTTCCTCTACATGGCCGAATGCGCCGAGGTGGCGTTGCGGGCGACCGGCGAGGATCGATGCGCCATGGCCGCCTTGCCTGGCACGCCGCTATAGAAAGTGTAGAATGCAGTAACGCCCGCGCGTGACTTGCTCAAGGCGAGCGGCCTCGAGCCTATCGAGGATCAGAAATCCGGGTCCCGCGCAGCTTCCATGAATTCATAAAAAGAGCGGCGGCCGCGAATGCATTCGCGGCCGCCGTTGCTGTAAATTAGGCCGCCTCGCGCTGACGACGCTGGATGTCCGGCGGCGTTGCCTCCTCGACCAGGGCGGCGACGGCGTCCGCGGTCGGCATCACGGTCTGGCCATCGCGGCCGAGCCGGCGCACCGAGACCGAATGAGTCTCTGCTTCCTTCTTGCCGACCACGAGAAGGGCAGGGATCTTGGCGAGCGAGTGCTCGCGGACCTTGTAGTTGATCTTCTCGTTGCGCAGGTCGATCTCGGCGCGCAGGCCGGCGCGCCGCGCGGCCGCCAGCACCTGCTTGGCGTACTCATCGCCTTCCGAGGTGATGGTGGTGACGACGACTTGCGTCGGCGCCAGCCAGAGCGGGAAGCTGCCGGCATAGTGCTCGATCAGGATGCCGATGAAGCGCTCCATCGAGCCGCAGATCGCGCGGTGCACCATGACCGGCGCTTTCTTGGCGCCGTCGGCATCGATGTAGAACGCGCCGAAGCGCTCCGGCAGGTTGAAGTCTACCTGCGTGGTGCCGCACTGCCAGTCGCGGCCGATGGCATCGCGCAGCACATATTCGAACTTCGGCCCGTAGAACGCGCCTTCGCCGGGATTGATCTCGGTCTTGATGTTGTTGCGCTGGGTCTTGATCTCCTGCAGCACGGTGGCCATCACGCGCTCGGCATGATCCCACATCTCGTCGGTGCCGACGCGCTTGTCCGGCCGGGTCGAGAGCTTCACGGTCAACTCGCCCTCGAAGCCGAAATCGGCATAAGTCGAGAGGATCAGATCGTTGATCTTCAGGCACTCGTCGGCGAGCTGATCCTCGGTGCAGAAGATGTGCGCATCGTCCTGGGTGAAGCCGCGCACGCGCATCAGGCCGTGCATGGCGCCCGACGGCTCATAGCGATGCACGGCGCCGAATTCGGCGAGGCGCAGCGGGAGGTCGCGATAGCTCTTCAGCCCGTGCTTGAAGATCTGCACATGGCCCGGACAGTTCATGGGCTTGAGCGCAAACCAGCGCTTGTCCTCGGCCTCCTCGCCCGCCGACTGCGCCGCGAACATGTTCTCGCGGTACCAGCCCCAATGGCCCGAGGTCTCCCACAAGGACTTATCAAGGATCTGCGGCGCGTTGACCTCGTCGTAGTCGCCGGCGAGGCGGCGGCGCATATAGGCGATCAGGGCCTGGAAGATGCTCCAGCCTTTCGGATGCCAGAACACGACGCCAGGGCCTTCCTCCTGGAAGTGGAACAGGTCGAGCTCGCGGCCGAGCTTGCGATGGTCGCGCTTCTCGGCTTCCTCGATCTGCTTGAGATAGGCATCGAGCTGCTCCTGCTTGGCAAACGCGGTGCCGTAGATGCGGGTCAGCATCGGGTTGTTGGAATCGCCGCGCCAATAGGCGCCGGCCACCTTCATCAGCTTGAACGCATTGCCGATCTTGCCGGTCGAGGTCATGTGCGGACCGCGGCAGAGGTCGAACCAGTCGCCCTGGAAGTAGATCTTGATCGGCTCGTCGACCGGAATGGCATCGACCAGCTCGACCTTGAAGGCCTCGCCTTTGTCGCGGAACACCTGCTTGGTCTTTTCGCGGTCCCAGACTTCCTTGGTGAAGGGTTTGTCGCGCGCGATGATCTCGCGCATCTTCTTCTCGATCGCGGCGAAGTCTTCCGGGGTGAACGGCTCGTTGCGGAAGAAGTCGTAATAGAAGCCGTTCTCGATCACCGGCCCGATGGTGACCTGGGTGCCCGGCCACAGCGACTGCACGGCCTCCGCCAGCACATGCGCGCAGTCGTGCCGGATCAGCTCCAGTGCCTCAGGGTCGTCGCGGGAAATCAGCTCGAGCTTGGAATCGGTCTGGATCGGGTCGTGGAGATCCCTCAGCTCGCCATTGAGCGCCATCGCCACGGTGCGCTTGGCGAGCGAGGGCGAGATGCCCTTGGCGATGTCGAAACCGGTGATGTTCTGCGGATAGTCGCGCCGGGCGCCGTCCGGGAAGGTGACGGTGATCTTCTGCACCGGCTCGGCCGGCTTCAGATTGGTGAGGCTGTACTGGAAGCCGGATTCGGACTTGGGCTGGTCAGGCTTGGGCTGGTCAGGCTTGGACTGGTCAGACTTAGGCTGGTCAGGCATGGCGTTCTCCAAAGGCTCACTCCTGCGAACGAGCGCAGGTAAGCGGAGCAAGGGGTATAGCAGGGGATTTTGGCACTGCAACCGGACAAAGCGGAGAAAGCGGCTGGCGGGGTACGATGGGTAGCGCGGGCGTTGCAGCGGTAGGTCGATATGTTACAACCTAAGCGCCCCAGCATTTCCGGTCGATCTGCATGTTGTCCCGCGACGTGGGTCGGATGACGTCCCGCATCATCACACTGATTCTGCTCCTGTTGCTGTTCGGACCGGTGTGGGCCGCGCCTGGCGTGCAGCCGGCACGCCCGGTCGCCGAGAACGCCGCGCCGATTTCCTTCACCCTTGTGAAGGGACCGCCCGGCGCCTGCGGGCCCGGCTGCGACCGCTGGATCGCGGCCGAGGGAAAGATCGACGGCATGGCGGCGGCACGGTTCCGCAAGTTCTTGAAGCAGATCGGCGATGTCAGCCCGCCGATCTATCTGCATTCGCCGGGCGGCAATCTCGAACAAGCGCTCGCGATCGGCAACATGATGCGGGAGAGGAAGTTCACCGCGCGGGTCGGTCGCACCACGATAGAGGAATGCGGCTTCGAGGCGCAGGACGGCGATGTCTGCGTCAGGCTTAAGCAGTCCGGCCGCGAGCTGCATGGCGAGGTGTGGACGCGCGGGGCGACCTGCAATTCGGCCTGTCCCTATCTGATCCTTGGCGCCGTCACCCGCGAGATCGCGCCCGACGCATTTCTCGCCGTCCATTCGCCGCATGTGATCTTGAACTTCACGGGCGGCGTGCCGACGCGGGAGATGCGCGCCAAGGCGCTGGAGCAGGCGATGATGCGTTCGGACGGCATGGTTTCCGCGTATCTGAGGAAGATGGGCGTCGCGCAGGGGCTGCTGGCGGCGGCGCGTGCGGTCAAGTTCGAGGATATGCATGTGTTGACGCGCGAGGAGATTGCCGGTTTCGGCATCGATCCGCGTCGCCGGGTGGAAACGCCCTGGGTGTTCGAGCAGTTCAGCCGCGGCCTGGTCTACAAGACTGCAAGCGAACGCGCCGGTGACGGGAATGCCTTTCGCACCACCCGGATCCAGCTGTTCTGCATCGATGCCAATCAATATGAGCTTCATTTCCAGCGGCCGCCGCTGCCGCCGGGCACCTCTGAGCCTCGGATCAAGCTTGCGTTCGCAACGGGGTCTGTGGATTTCCTCTATCCCCCTCGCAGGGAACAGGGACAGGAGAAGACTCAGGAGAAGATTCAGGAAACTTGGGCCATGCGTCTCAGTGTCGGTCAGGCGGCAATGCTCGCCTCGAGCCCCCAGCTCACGATCGTGGACAAGGTCGCGACGGGCGGCCAGCCTGCGGCGACGGACCGTTTCGACGGCGCCGAATTGCGTGCGCCCCTGCTGAGGCTGATGGCAACCTGTCCGCCGCGCAACCTGGGTCTGGCGCGCTCGTCGGCCAACGGTCCGACGCCCAGTCTCGCCGGCAATCCCGCCAGATCATCGAATTGAGCCGCTGGCCGGGTCGTGAACCCATCAAGTGGGGAGGGCTCGCACACTAGCATGGCGAGCATGCGTCCCCTGGCTGCATGATGCGCGATCGATAGTCCGTTGCGCGACCGGCTTACCTCTGCGAGTGAGTACATCCAGCCCAATCGAGGAACGCTTAACTATGCTCACCGTCTATGGCGAAGGTCGTGGCTTCCGCGTTGTTTGGCTGCTCGAGGAATTGGGTTTGGCTTATCGGCTGCGCCCGGTCGATCTGCTCGCAGTTGAGAATGATCGCGATTTCCTCGCGATCAACCCCGCCGGCTTCATTCCCGCACTCCAGGACGGCGAGACGATCATGGTCGAATCGATCGCGATTCTTGAGTACCTGCTCGCCCGCTACGGCTCAGGTTCGCTTGCCGTGGCCCCGGATGATCCCGCCTTCGCTTCCTATCTGCAATTTCTGCACTTAGGCGAGGCCGGGCTCGCCGGGCCGATGAACACCGTCTTTGTCGGTCGCGAACTGGCGCCCGAAGCCGAGCGAGAGGCCCGGGTTACCTGCTGGGCACGCGAGACCTTCGAGAGCCGGCTGGGGCTGGTTATCCGCCGCCTTGCGGATTGCCCCTATCTCGCCGGCGACCGATTCACTGCTGCCGATATCTCGGTGAGCTACGCCCTCCTGCTCGGCCTGCGAACTGGCAACTACGTCCCCGGTTCTACCGAGCGGGACTATCTCGCCCGCACGTCGGCACGACCTGCCTACGTCCGAGCGATGGAAAGCTGCCAGGCCACCAAGGCTTGGGCGGCCAGATCACCGGGATTGTAGTGCCATGACGGGCGGTCGCCAGTGGTGGATCTCATCCATCGCATGAGATGATTTCATGCAAATGCATTGATGCGTCTGCTATTTTGCACCGCATGACCCGCCTGGACTCTCCGCCTCGATTCGCTCCCACCGCTCTGATGCTCGGCAATGTCGTCACCGGCTGCTCGGTGCTGGCACCGGCAGGCATGCTGCCCGAGCTTGCCACAGGACTCGACATCAGCATCCGCACTGCCGGCCTCCTAATCACCTTCGGCGCCATGACGCTGTGCATCGGCTCGCCGCTCACGGCCTGGCTGACCAGCCGGATCGACCGGCGCCGCCTGCTGGCCGTGACACTCGCGGTGCTCGGGCTCTGCAATCTCGCCTCAAGCTTCGCGTCCGATTATGCGAGCCTGATGGTGATCCGCCTGGTCATGCTCGCGGTCGGCGCGCTCTATACGCCGCAGGCGGCCGGCACTGCGGCGCTGATCGTCCCCGTGGAGCGCCGCGGCAGTACCATCGCCTATGTGTTTCTAGGCTGGTCCCTGGCGGCGGCCGCCGGCCTGCCGCTGATCACCTTCATCGCCAGCCATGTTGGTTGGCGAGCCGCATATTTTGCCGTCGGCGCGACCGGCATCGTGAGCTTGCTGCTGGTGGCCTGGCGGCTGCCCAGCGGGTTGCGCGGGGCGCCGGTCGAGCTGAAGACCTGGGCCGAGCTCGGCCGCAACCGCACCGTCGTGATGCTGCTGCTGATCACCACGCTGCAGATGTCCGGCCAGTTCGTGGTGTTCACCTATATGGGGCCACTCTTGAAGCAGCTGACCGGCGCCGATCCGAACCAGATCGGCCTCGTGTTCGCGCTCTATGGCATCTTCGGTTTCCTCGGCGTGGTGGTGGCGAGCCGCATCGTCGATTCCTGGGGGGCCTACCGCACCTCGCTGCTGTTCACCTGCGTGCTGTTTGCGGGCATCGGCGGCTGGGCGATCAGCGCGGGGAGCTATCCGATGATGGCGGTGGCGGTTGCGGTCTGGGGTCTCGGCTTCGCCTCGACCAACTCGATGCAGCAGGTCCGCCTGGTCGCGGCCGCGCCGCCGCTGGCTTCAGCTTCGGTCTCGCTGAACACGTCCGTGCTCTATATCGGCCAGGCCATCGGGTCGGCGGCCGGCGGTGTGCTGTTTGCGCGCGATCTCTGCCAGGACATGGGCTATGTGGCGGTCGCCTTCGTCACCCTCGCACTGCTCACGATCCTGATGACGCGCCCGGCAAGGCGGCTCGCCGCGGTGGCCTGAGGCCTCCTTGGCAGCGGTGCGGCAGCCCTTCGCACCTGCTAAGGACCGCTTTTTTTCATGGTCAAACTGTGATCGAGGCGCTTGGCAAGACCGGCCAGACCGGATTAAAGCCGCATTCCCTGGGGAATGGCGAGCGGGGTTGTCGAATTTTCTGCTACAACCGGCGGTCAGTTCCGCGAGGCTGCGACCCGGCGCGCGCCAATCGGATATGAAAGCGACGTGACATGAAGACGATGATGCTGAGTTTCGCTGCGGTGCTGGTCTCGACGGCCGCATTGGCCCAGGCAGACCCGCCGATGGTCGGGGACCACCCCCTGGTCCAGGTCAAGCCGCGCACGGTCGCGGCGACAAAGCAGCAGGCCACCAAGCAGCCGTCGACCGCGGTCAAGCTGCAGGCCTGTCTCGAGATCGATGACGGCACCAAGGAGCGGCTGAATTGCTACGACGCGGTGATCCCGCCAGCGCCGAAGCCGAAGACGATGAAGGCCAAGAGCGTGGCCGACTGCAAGTTCACCAAGGAAGAGGACGAGCGGCTGGCCTGCTTCAACGGCTTCGTCGAGGCCATGCCGAAGCTGCCCAAGACTTAAGAAAAAGACTTGAGCGAATTTGGCGGCCGCCCGTCAGCGGTTGGCGGAACTCGGGCGGCCGGCCGCGATCCGGATTGGCGGCTCGGCCGCGGCCATCTTGGTCAACACGTCCCGAATCGGATCGCGCGTCCAGGCTGATGTCACGTAGTCGCGATGGGTGACGCCTTCGGGCGTCTCCACGAACACCACGCTGCCCGGCCGCAGCGGATGGTCGATGTCCTCCGACACCGCGATTCCCTTGTCGCGCAGCATGCTGATCAGCTCGCGGTCGTGACGCGCCGTGGCGTGAGTGTAGGAGCTGACAAAAAAGCCGGAGCGGTTGCGCGCGATCCAGCCGGCGAACTTGTCGAGCTGGCCATAGACGGCGTCGAGCAGCACCACGCCGCGGATCCGGTCCGTGACGCCGCCGGTATCGAGGCTGAAGGCCGCCGGGAGGAAGCCGCCGCTATAGCCGACGATCACGATCGGCATGCGGGCAAAGGCCTCGGTCGCGCTGCCATCGCCGGTGAGACGGGCGAGGTTCACGGCCGCCTCATCCATGAAGCGCTTGAATCCATCCGGCCGCCAGAACTTGCCGGCGCTGGAATCGGCGGCATCCACCGCCAGCTGCGGTGCGAGCAGCACCGCGTTGACACCGGAATCGCTGATCTGCCGCGGCACCAATTGACGGTCGCGAACGTCGCGTTCGAGCGTTGCGCCATTGCCATGGAAGAACACCACGATCACGCCGGGTTTGCGGACGTCGAAATTCTCCGGCACGTGCACCAGCACACGGCTGTCGTTGTAGGTCTGGTCCTGCCAGTAGACCCGCCCCGACAGGCTGCGATGGCCGCGCCGCTCGCCATTGCTGACGTCGAGGAAGGGGGTGTCCGAAGCGGGATTGTTGCCGAAATAAGGGAAGGCCGATGATTTCATGCTGACCAGCGTGGTCAGCTCGTCCCTCCGGGCTTGCGAAGCGGAGGCTTGCGGCTCCAGCGATGCCATCTGGGTGCGTACGGGCCGCTCTTGCGCAGCCCTGGGCGCGAAGTCGGCCGGCGAATGGAGCTGGAAGCCTTCCGCAGGGGAGGGAAAACGATCCCCGAATTGCGTAGATGGAAAGCGCTCGTCGAAGGTGGATACCCGTGCGGCGTTGGCGGCGATCGTTGCCGGTTCGGGGGCCTTGTCGCATTGGGCCAGCATGAGGGAGGTCAGAATGAGTGTCGCCAGCCCTATGCTCCGGCGCGCGCTGCCTCTGCGGCAAGCAGTCCGTTCCGGTCGGCTGCCTTGCCGCGCATGCCCGCGCTCAAGAAATTTCGGATTGGCTCGGATCATCCGCCCCAAGATCCATGCAAAGACGCAAGCAGACCCACAACGCAGAACAAGCGACACGACACGACAGTCGCTAACAGTTCTCACATCCGCTCGGCTTCACCAGTCGTCGCCGGCCGCGTTAAGCCGAACGGCCCCGGGCAACTCCCCACATCCGGAGCACGTGACAAGCAGGAAATCGTGTCGTGATTGTGGGACCAGCGGCGTCAGGACGCAATGCCGTAACGTGCCGGGGATTCGCGTTTGGAGCATCAAGATACCGTAACTCGTGCCTTATTTAGCGCGCGTTAACCATGCTTGAATGGTTTAGGCCTCAACCTGCGATTGATCCGGCTGAGAAGGGGGAGGGGCGCGTGGCGTCCCGATGCGAGATGGCGGCATCCGAGGCAGACGACAATTCCTGGTCGGCCCGGCCGCGCGACGGGACGCCTCCCTCCGTGTCGATGCTGGCGGCGACGGCGCTCGTCGTCGCCAACATGATCGGTGTCGGCGTCTTCACCAGCCTTGGCTTCCAGGTCAAGGATATTCCCTCGGGCTTCTCGGTGCTGCTGCTGTGGGCGATCGGTGGCGTCGTGGCGCTGTGCGGGGTGTTCGCCTATGCCGAACTCGGCGCGATGTTTCCGCGCTCGAGCGGCGAGTACAATTTCCTGTCCCGGTCCTTTCATCCGGCGGTCGGCTTCATGGCCGGCTTCGTCTCTGCGACGGTTGGCTTCGCGGCGCCGGTCGCGCTCTCCGCCATGGCCTGCGGCCAATATGCCGCCGTCGTCCTGCCCGGTGTGCCGTCGCGCCTGCTCGCGGTCGCCGTGGTGTGGCTGGTGTCGCTGGTGCAGCTTGGCGGCGTGAAGCATTCGAGCACCTTTCAGCTCGTCTCCACTATCCTGAAGGTCGGCCTGATCGCGGCCTTCCTGATCGCCGGCGTCACGCTGCCATCGCCGCAGCCCATCAGCTTCGCGCCCGCGCTCTCGGATCTCGGGCTGATCACCAGCGGGCCGTTTGCGATCGGGCTGGTGTTTGTGATGTACGCCTTCTCCGGCTGGAACGCCGCGAGCTACATCATCGGCGAGATGCACGCGCCGGAGCAGGGCCTGCCGCGATCGCTGCTGGCAGGCACGGCAATCGTGCTGGTGCTCTATATCGCGCTCAACGCCGTGTTCCTGCTGGCAGCGCCGATGGCGAGCCTCGCCGGCCAGCTCGAGGTCGCAAGCATCGCAGGCAGCTACATCTTCGGCGCATTCGGCGGCCAGATCGTGGCGGCGATGATCTGCATCGGCCTCGTGCCGTCGATCGCCGCGATGATGTGGATCGGCCCGCGGGTGACGATGACGATGGGCGAGGACGTCCCTATGCTGGCTGTCTTCGCCCGCCGGTCGCGCGGCGGTGCGCCGATCTACGCCCTGCTGTTCCAGCTCGCAGTCGCCAACCTAATGCTGCTGACCGACAGCTTCGAAGCCGTGCTCGACTTTATTCAGTTTGCGCTGCTGGCGTGCTCGTTCCTCACCGTGCTCGGTCTCTTCAAGCTGCGTATCACGCGTCCCGATCTGGCGCGGCCATACCGCGCCTGGGGCTACCCGCTGACCCCTGCGGTGTTCCTGCTCGTGACCGGCTTCATGATGTATTATTTGTTTGCGCAGCGGCCTTTGCAGGCCGGGCTCGGCACTCTGGTCATGATGTGCGGCCTGTTGATCTATCTGCTGGCGCACAGGCATCCCGGCGGGAAGGTCGCCGCCTATCCGGGACACGAGCAGCGATGAGACGTGTCACCATGATGCTGGCGGTGCTTGCAGGCGTGGTCCTGCTGGCGTTCGCGCCTGCGGCGGCAGCCGAACCCGCGACCGCCGACGATACTGCGCGTCTGCTCGCCGGCATGCCGCCATCGGCCGCGTCGCCGCTCGCGCCCCTGACGCAGGATCCCGCCTGGCAACGCCATCAGCGCTCCTTCGACAGCGCCTTCGGTCAGCTCGAGCAGCGACAGCTCAGTCGGATCCATGCCTGGGCCGATGCCAATCTGGCGGCGCCGCGGCCGGCGATGTTCTACTTCTTCTCCGGACCCGACTTCCTCTACGCCGACGCCTTCTATTCCAAGGCAACCACCTATGTCATGGCCGCGCTGGAGCCGACCGGGCCGATTCCCGACCTCGTGAGGCTGCCGCGCGTCGGGCCATCGCTGTCTTATGTCGAGCACTCGTTGCAATCGCTCCTGAGCTTCTCGTTCTTCATCACCAAGCAGATGAAGACGGATCTGAAGGAGGGCGAGATCAGCGGTACGCTGCCGATCCTCTATGTGTTTCTGGCGCGCACCGGCAAGACCATCCGCAGTGTCGACCTGGTCTGGCTCGACGCCAACGGCGCGTTGCACGAGGCCGGCGAGCCGCAGCCGCCGCATGCGACGCAGGGCGCGCGTATCGTCTTTGCCGATGCCGACGGGCTTGAGAAGACGCTCTATTACGTCTCGACCGATCTCTCCAATTCGGGCGTGAAGTCGAGCGGCTTCCTGAAATTCTGCGACACTTTCGCACCGGGCAACAGCCTGCTCAAGAGCGCTTCCTATCTGCTGCACTCCGGCGCCTTCTCCACCGTGCGAAGCTGGCTTCTCAACAACAGCGCCACGATCATCCAGGACGATTCCGGCATCCCGCTCGCCAGCTATGATTCCAAGGCGTGGGGCTTCTTCCCGTTCGGCCGCTATGCCGGACCGGTCGATAAGTTCCCGAACATGTATCAGGAGCGCTACGCCGTCCTGTTCGAGCGTGCCCAGCCGCTCGATTTCGGCATCGGCTATCGCTGGCGGACCAACGAATCCAATCTGTTGCTGTCGGTCAGATTGCCGGCGGGCGAGACCAGCGCCTCGGCGGAAGCCGCCGTTACGCCGGAGAGGAGCGACCAGTTCGAGCGACCGCGCCGTGGGCCGCGGCCGCCGGCGCCGATCCCACTGTCACCGCCACCGCGGCGCGACGACTTCTGGTTCTGGCCGCGTTGGTAGTTGCCAGGCAAGACTGCTTCACCAATGCACGTGCTGGCTGGGGACGATGTAGCTCGTGGTGCTGGGCGGCGAAGCGGAGATGTCCTCGTAATAGCGCCAGACTCCGATGATGATCACGACCAGGGCTAGGACGGCGAACAGATCGATCTGCCTTGGGTCATGTCCCGATGGGCTTATTCTGAAGCGCATGATGTTTCCTCCCATCAGGAAACATCACATCAACGCGAGACGCGCGGCGGCCGTTCCAGGAAGAACGATTTCGCTCCGCGTCTAATCATGGCGTCTAAATAATAGCGCAATTAGTCCACGGACGGCTGACGAATCCTCAGCGGGCAGAATTGTCGGATGCACGAGTCGGCTGCAAAAGCTTGCTGCGGCGCAGTGATTAGCTCGGACCGTTGACGCCGCGCCAGCGCGCATAGCGCCATGGCAGATACCAACGCGCACCGCCCGGTGCGCTCGAAGGAACATTGTCGATTCCCGAAGTGCCGAAAGGCTGGCAGCGCAGCAGCCGCGCCAACGTCATCCAGCCGCCTGCCCACAAGCCGAAACGCTCGATGGCTTCATCGGCATAGACCGAGCAGGTCGGCAGGTGACGGCAATTGTAACCGACCAGCGGGGAGAGCGTGTGGCGATAAAGCCAAATGAGGACGCGCGCGCCGCGGCTTGGTAGTTCCGGAATCATACGGGCAAGCGCATGATCGTGGTCGTGGGGGCACATTGAGCGTTTCATGAGCGTCGTGCTTCAAACCGGGCTGTTAGTTGCGCGGTTCCTGGGCGGGGAACCTGCGTTCGTGCATTTTTCTGTGTCCTTGCCGCAAATACCGCAATATTTCAGTGCCATGCAGCATGTCAGCAGCTGGGCGAGTCGGCGGCTGGACGGCACGCAGTTCCCCGGATAGGTTTTCCTGACAGGGATGTGACAAGATCGTAACGCTTTGGCGCGAATCTTGCCACAGCCGGACTTACCAGTTGCGGCCGTCGGGAAGTTCGGATCACTTGTTCCGTAAGCGTGTGGTCGGAACTGCTTCAGTTCCAGTGTCGCACTGGCAAAAAAGAACCTCTACCGCTCCTATGCTTCCGAAGTTCGCTTAGGAGCCAGCCCGAAACGTGCGCGAACTTCGGACCTGGCGCACTTTGGCATGGGGCTTGGGAAGGATTGCGGGTGAGATTTTTGAAGTCGCTCAAACTGCGCTGGCTGCTTCTCGGCGGCGCAGCACTTACTGTAGCGCTCGGGAGCGCCATCTTCACCGTCGGCAACACAGCGCAGGCGGGCGCTACGCTCGAAGAGCGCAAACTGCCGATGCGCTTCAGCTGGGTGGCGTGCGATCCGAATTGCGGCTGGGTTTCAGCCGTCGGCATCGTCACCGGCGACACACCGAAGGATTTTGAGGATTTCGCCAGGGGACGCGATCTGAACGGCGCCACGCTGGTGCTGGATTCCAGCGGCGGCTCGGTGAATGATGCGATCACGCTCGGGCGCAGGTTCCGCGGCTTGAACATGCGCACCACCGTCGGCATCAGCTCGCGCGGGCGCGGGCAGGGCGATCAGGCCACCGTCGCGCCGCAGGCCTACTGCGAATCGATGTGCGTGTTCCTGCTGCTCGGCGGCACCACGCGCTACGTGCCGGACGCGGCGCATGTGCGCGTGCATCAGATCTGGATGGGAGACCGCGCCGACGACGCCAAGGCGGCGAGCTACAGCGCGCAGGACCTGATGATCGTCGAGCGCGATATCGGGCGGCTGGCCAAGTACACCTTCGACATGGGGGGCGCCGGCGATCTGTTGTCGCTCGCGCTCAACGTGCCGCCGTGGGAAGACCTCCATGAGCTGTCGCGCAACGAGCTTCGGCAGACTAATCTCGTGACCACCGATCTGGTCGCCGAGGTGCTGCCGCAGGTGAAGTCCGGCACGCCAGTCGCTGCTGTTTCAGCCAAGGGGCAGGAGCGTTTCGCTGACAAGGCCGAGCAGGGCCAGCCGGCGCAGAAGTCGACCCGGACTGCGGAAGCGCTGTCCTCGAGCACGGTCGCGGCGACGCCGGCGCAGTAGGGCCTGGACCGGTTCAGCCCGCGACGGCGGGCTGCTCCACCGGCTCTGCCGCCTTGGATTTAGCTTCGATCTGGTTGATCGCGTCGACCACGGCGTCGAAGGTCAGCATGGTCGAGGCGTGACGGGCCCTGTAGTCGCGCACCGGCTCGAGCAGCGCGATGTCGGCCCATTTGCCCTCCGGCGGGGCGCCGTTTTCCTTCAGCATCTTCCGCACGGTTTCGCGCAGCTCCCGCAGTTCGGCTGCGTTCGAGCCGATCACGTGGCGGGCCATGATCGAGGAGGAGGCCTGGCCGAGCGCACAGGCCTTCACGTCATGAGCGAAGTCGGTTACGACAGATCCGTCCATCTTGAGGTCGACCTTGACCGTCGAGCCGCAGAGCTTGGAATGCGCGGTCGCGCTGGCATCGGGATCCCTGAGCCGTCCGAGACGCGGAATATTGCCGGCGAGCTCGATGATCCGTTTGTTATAGATGTCGTTCAGCATGCCCAACGTTCCCGGATGTGCCGGCGCGGAGGCGCCCATTACCGACGCCGACGGTCTTGGCGGGCGGGTTTCACCGCCCTATATTGCCAATATATGGAGCCGTAAGGCGCAAATTCCAGCCATATCCTCAGGCGTCTGGCGCATGAATGCCCCGTCTGCCGGTGACACTCCGGTCGCTTTGCCGATCGGTCGAACGGAGAAAAGATGGACGCTTTGATCAAAACCCTGCGCACGAACAAGCCCGATGCGAAAACCGCCGAGGCCAAGCTTCCCGAGCGGCCCGCCGAGCTCGACCCGTCCGAATTCCTTGCCGCTGCCGTGCGCGCCGACCGGCCGCGCCCCTCGCGCGCCGAGGCCGAAGCCGCTGTGACCACGCTGCTGCATTACATCGGCGAGGAGCCGTCCCGCGAGGGCCTGGTCGATACGCCGCGCCGGGTGGTCGAAGCATTCGATGAGCTCTATCAGGGCTATCACCAGTGCCCGGCCGAGGTGCTCGACCGGACATTCGGCGAGACCGCGGGCTATGACGATTTCGTCCTGATTCGCGACATCGAGTTCACCTCGCAGTGCGAGCATCACATGATGCCGTTCTACGGCAAGGCGCATATCGCCTATACGCCGGTCGAACGGGTGGTGGGCCTGTCCAAGCTCGCCCGGCTGACCGACATCTTTGCGCGCCGGCTGCAGACCCAGGAGCATCTGACCGCGCAGATCGCGGCGGCGATCGACGAGATCCTCAAGCCCCGCGGCGTCGCGGTGATGATCGAGGCTGAGCACACCTGCATGTCGGTGCGCGGCGTCGCCAAGCATGGCGCCGTGACCTTCACCAGCCGCTTCACCGGCATGTTCCGCGACAATCCGGCGGAGCAAAGCCGTTTCCTGTCCATGGTGCGGGCGCCGCAGAGATAGCTTGGCTATTCTCCGCCGTCATCGCCCGGCTTGCCGCCTCCGCTGAAGCTTTGGCGCGCCCTTGAAGTTGTGGCCGCGTCGAAGCCGAAGGCGTAGACGGGACCGGGCGATCCAGTATTCAGGGACAGCTCGGCTGGTCCGTACTGCTGCGGCGCACTGGATCACCCGCTTTCGCGGGTGATGACTCTGAACGTGTCGTGCGAGCGGTGCAAAACAGCTTGGACGAACTGTGTGTTAGCGAGGCTTTCGTGTCCACATCATCAGAAGAGCGCGAGGAAGGGCTCGCGTTCCTGCCGAAATTCGACGCTGCCGGACTCGTCACGGTCGTCGCGACGGACGCAGCGACCGGCGACGTGCTGATGGTCGCCCACATGAACGACGAGGCGCTGCGGAAGACGGTAGCGACCGGGGAGGCCTGGTATTTCAGCCGCTCGCGCAACGCGTTGTGGCGCAAAGGTGAGACCTCGGGCCAGACCCAGCGCGTCATCGAGATGCGCACCGATTGCGATCAGGATGCGATCTGGCTGCGCGTCGAGCAGCAGGGCGCGGCCTGTCACACCGGCCGGCACTCCTGCTTCTATCGCAGGGTCGAGAACGGTGCTGATGGCGCAACGCTCGCCTTCGCCGATGCAGAGCGGCTGTTCGATCCGGCCTCTGTCTATCGCAGCAAATAGGGCGCTGGCCGAGTGCGGCCGGGCGCGCCTGCGCCAATGGCTGAGCCAGTGATGGGGCTGGGTTCCGAATTTAACCGGCCATTAACCATGATCGACGCAAGTTGACCCCGCCCGGGACGCTCGCTGCGCCCGGCATGTGCGGCGCGTTCGTCTGCCACGAATCTGCAAGAAGCAGTCTGCAGGAAAGCGGGTCATCTCATGTCGGTCGACGCTTCCAATTCCGCACCATCAAGTCCGCTCGATACGGTGCGGGCGAAGGTCGCCGGTGCCATCAAGCAGGCGGCTGATACGGTCGGCGCCAGCTTCGAATATTTGCTGTCCACCGCCAAGATGGAATCAGATTTCAATCCGTCTGCGGGCGCCTCGACCTCGTCAGCGCGAGGACTCTATCAGTTCATCGACCAGACCTGGCTCGCCACTGTCAAGGAAGCGGGCGGCCAGCTGGGCTACGGCCAGTATTCTGACGCCATCACCAAGACGGCGTCGGGCGACTACACGGTCAGCGATCCCTCGATGCGGCAGGCGATCATGAAGTTGCGCGATGACCCGAAGGCGTCGTCATCGATGGCCGCCGCTCTGACCCAGTCGAACAGCTTCCAGCTCACCGGCAAGCTCGGCCGCCGGCCGACCGATGCCGAGCTCTACATGGCGCATTTCATGGGCGCGGGCGGCGCCGCCAAGCTGATCACCAGCGCGCAGGACACGCCGCGGGCGACCGCCGCGCAGATGTTTCCAGGCGCGGCGGCGGCAAACCGGCCCATCTTCTACGACCAGGACGGCAACGCGCGCAGCGTATCCCAGGTCTATGCGGTGCTGACATCGCGCTATTCGGGCGCGGCCAATTCGCAGGCCACGCGCGGCGCGCTCGCGCTCTATGGCGGCGCGTCGAACGCCGCAGGCGGCGGCGCGATGCCGACGACGGACACTGCGACGTTCCTCTCGATGTTCCCCGACACACGCAATGCGCAGTCGCAAGGCACCACGATGGCCTCCGCCGATGGTTCATCGTCCGGCGCGACGTCTTCTCCCGATCCGATGTTCCGCTCGCTGTTCCAGGTCGATGGACAGTCGCAGCAGGCGGTGTCGCCGTCGGTGCGCCAATTGTGGGGACATTCGTCGTCACCGGTCGCGAGCGCGTCCTCAGCCGACCAAGCCACCGGCAATGCGCCGCGGCCGCTCGATCTGTTCAGCGATCCTAACGGCACATTCTCCGGCTGACGCACTCCGCGCTGCTACTCGGCAGCCGCTGCCTACCAACCCCCTGTGGGATCTCACGAAATTGACTGTATCGTCGCGAGGCGCCGCTCGCGGAAAGCGCCGTTTTGCCGCGTACAGAGAAGCGTCTCCTCGCGGTAGACTGGTCGCATCGTACCGGTTCCCCTTAATAAAAGGTCAATAAAACCAGCCACTTATGGTGAACGCTTTGTTAAGCATCATGGTTTACTGTCTCTGATGTTGAGGCCCTTTCGGCCTCGTTTTGACAGTTGCGTAAGCCGGAAAGACCATGATCGTTCGGCAGTTCATCAGTTGGGTAAGAACCGCGTCCGCCGGCGAGCGGGCTGAAGCGACGCGGGCCCTGGCGCGAGCCTGGGTGATCTCGGATCTCTCGGACGAGGATCGTGCGGCCGCTGAAGGCGCGCTGCTGATGCTCTTGGACGATCCGTCGCCGCTGGTGCGGCAGGCCATGGCGCAGGTGTTCGCGCATTCGCCGGATGCGCCCGCCGCCATCGTCCAGGCGCTCGCGACCGACCAGCCGTCGGTGGCGCTGCCGGTTCTCGAACATTCACCCCTGCTGATCGACGCCGACCTGGTCGACATCGTCGCAACGGGCAATTCGGAGATGCAATGCGCGATCGCGCGCCGCCTCAAGCTGCCGGCGCCGATCTGCGCCGCGATCGCCGAGGTCGGCAGCGCCGCCGCCGCGCTGGAGCTGATCGAGAACGCTTCCGCCGAGCTGCCGCCGTTCTCCTGGGACCGAATCGTCGATCGCCACGGCCATCTTGCCGCCATCCGCGAATCGATGCTGGTGCTGGACGACCTGCCGGCCGCGACGCGTGCGGCTCTGGTCGGCAAGCTGACAGAGACGCTGGCGCAATTCGTGGTGGCGCGGAACTGGCTCAGCGCCGATCGCGCCGACCGGGTCGCCACCGAGGCGCGCGACCGTTCGACTATCACCATCGCTGCGCAGACCCGCGGCGGCGAGCTGCGCGGCCTGATCCGTCATTTGCGCGCCACCTCGCAGCTCACTGCGGGCCTGATCTTGCGGGCGCTGCTCTCGGGCAATATCGAGCTGTTCGAGATCGCGCTGTCGGAACTCTCGGGCCTGCCACTGGCGCGCGTCGGCTCGCTGCTCAACGATCGCGGCACCGCGAGCCTGCATGCGCTGCTCAGCCGCGCCGGCATTCCCGACTCGACTTTCGATGCCTTCCGGATCGCGCTGGACGTCTGCCACGAGACCGGCTTTGCCGACAGCCTGAGCGGCGCGGCGAATCTGCGCCGGCGCATGGTGGAGCGCGTGCTGACGCACTGCTCGACCGAGCACGACGCCGCCGAGCCGCTGCTGATCCTGCTGCGCCGCTTCGCGACCGAATCCGCGCGCGAGGAGGCGCGCAGGTTCTGCGACCAGATCATGGCGGAAGACGCCGTGGCTCCGCTCGACTACGCGCCGCTCGCGGCGTGAGCTTTTTTCGACGCCAAGGCACGCCAAGACATCAGCCCCGGGATGCACATGAGCGTCCCGGGCTTGTGGCGTTTGGTGGTATGATGCCGACGCAAGGAGAAGGGGAGGTCAGCGTGAGCATTCCCGTCATCGAGCAGGCCAAGATCCAGGCCCAGGTGCTGGTGCCCTTGATGAAGGCGCTGCAGGCCGAGCTTGGCGAGGCGCGCGCCAACGCGCTGGTACGCCGGACGCTGCGCGACCTCTATCGCCGCTATGGCGAAGAGTTCTGGCAGTCGAGGCCCGAGAAGAACCTCGGCCAGGCCATGGCATCGGCGTTCGCGACCTATGCGCGCGACGAGGCGCTCGACTATCGCGTCATCGCGCAATCGGCGGACGCTTGTGAAATCGATGTGACGGCTTGCCGCTATGCCGAGTTCTACAAGGCGCTCGGCGAGCCGGAGCTCGGCTTCCTGCTGGTCTGCAGCGCTGATTTCGACACTGCGGCAGGTTTCGGCGATGATGTCACGCTGACGCGCACGCAGACCATCATGCAGGGCGCGAGCCACTGCGACTTCCGCTACCGGCGAGCGGGCAGGACAGGCAGCTAATCGGGTATGATGCTCGGCGCCAGGATGGCTTCCAGATGCTCGGGGCGGTCCTGGTTGACGTGGATGAGATATTCGTCGGCGACCTTGCGCAGCCGGCGGCTCAGCTCGCGCGCGGTAGCGACGGTGTCGAGCTTGGTGCGATCGTGCACGATCGCCAGGATCGCGTTGATGTGGTGGGTGAACAGCTCCGCCGGGACCTTCTCGAGGTCGGGCGCGTGCTCGATGATCCGGCACAGGCTGTCGGCGGCGGCCGCCGCGGACGGAAAGCCGAAGGTCGCGGCGTCGCCCTTGATGTCATGCGCGGCGCGAAACAGCTCGTCGCAGGCCGTGTCCGTGAAGCCGCTCCTCTGGATCGCGGCGTAGGCGGCCGAGAGGCGGCCAGCCTCGGTGTCCATCCAGGATCTGAACTCGCCGGAGAGGCCGGCGAGGGCCGCTTCCGCGCGCGCCACGGGATCATCGAGATCCTTGGCATCGACTCGCCGCAGCACCTTCTTGAGCGGATTGGGCTGGGTGATGACGTGATGGGTCGCGTAGGTCTTGACCTCGATCCCCGGAGCTTTCTGTTTCGCCATCGTCTGTTCCTGGCTTGATTTGCTCGCGTCGATGCGGGAGCGATGAGGACCTTGCGTCAGCGTTGATCCCGCCGCGCTAGACGGTCGAGCGTGCCTTGTCGATCAATGACGGCTGCTGCACGATCTCGAACTCGCCGCCGATGCGACGCTCGGGACCGATATAGGCGGTGTTGGTGTTGCGGCGCCGGTCGGGGCCGAAATAGGTCTTGGTCTTGATGAAGGGGCGGGGATTGGCCACCACGTTGAGAATGCGCTGATAGAGGCCCTTTGCCGAGATCGGCTTGGCGAGGAATTCGGTGACCCCGGCATCGCGCGCCACCGTGACGCGCCGCTTCTCCGAATGGCCGGTCAGCATGATGATCGGGGCATAGGGGTTGCCCTTGGATTCCGGCTGCCGGATCATCTGCGCGAGCTCGAGCCCGTCGAAGATCGGCATCGCCCAATCGGTGATGACGATGTCCGGAACGTAATGGGTGTACATCTCCAGCGCAGTTGCGCCGTCCTCGGCCTCGTAGGCCTCGCGCGCGCCGAACGAATGCAGCAGCGTTCGCAGGATGCGGCGCATATGCGGATTGTCGTCGCAGATCAGGAAGCGCAGCTTGTTGAAGTCGATGCGATACATGGAATCGGCCCGGCTCCGCAGAGTGTCGGTATACTGGCGTTAACCATACCGGGCCGAGGGTTAAGGAACGGTTGTCGGTGTTGCGTGAGCAGCCGCGCCCCGGAGAAAACCGGGTCTCAGTAGCCGAACTGCTCGCGCAGGATGCGTTCTTCCAGGCTATGGCCGGGATCGAATAGCATCCGCATCGAGATGGTCTTGTCGGACAAAACCTCGACCCGGCGGACGTCGCGCACTTCGTCGTGGTCGGCGACCGCGGCGACGGGCCGCTTCTCGCCTTCCAGCACCTCGATGATCACATAGGCGGTGTTCGGGAGCAGGGCGCCGCGCCAGCGCCGCGGCCGGAACGCGCTGATCGGCGTGAGCGCCAGCAGTGCCGCATTGATCGGCAGGATCGGGCCCTGCACCGAGAGGTTGTAGGCGGTCGAGCCCGCGGGCGTCGCCACCAGCACACCGTCGGCGATCAGCTCAGGCATGCGCTCGCGCTCGTCGATCAAGATGCGCAGCCGCGCCGCCTGCGCGCTCTGGCGAAACAGCGCGACCTCATTGATGGCGTGATGGATGTGGACGGTGCCGTCGACATCGGTGGCGCGCATCAAGAGCGGGTGGATGACGGATTCCTGCGCCGCGTCCAGCCGGGTCCGCAGGTCGTGCTGGCTGAACTCGTTCATCAGGAAGCCGACGGTGCCGCGATGCATGCCGTAGATCGGCTTGCCCGTGCGCATATGTTCGTGCAGCGTCTGCAGCATCAACCCGTCGCCGCCGAGCGCGACGATGACGTCGGCAGCCTGCGGATCGCAATTGCCGTATTCGTCGGTGAGCTGGACGAGCGCCGCCTGCGCCTCGACACTGGGGCTCGCGACGAAGGCAATCCGCTCATATCGCTTGGACGTATTCATGGACTTTACTGGCTCGATGGGCCGCCGATCTCACGCTGCCTTCGTCGTCTAGCCGACCTTGGGCTTGGTTGTCGAGACGAGGCGGGCGGACGTTCAGTTGGCAGGTTAATGGGGCAGGGGGTGGGGGGCTTGCAGTCGAAAATCCGGCCTCGGCAAGGCCGGATGTCACGCCGGTGTCATTTCTCCTGCAGGCTGCGGACCGGGTCCCAATCGGCCGTAGTGCCGCCTTCAGCAGCCTTTCCGGCGCGCGCCGCGAAGAGGGCGCTCGGCCGGTCGAAGGCCGCCGAGATCGCAAAGCTGTCCGCGGCGCGCCGCAATGCCCCACTGCGCCAATGAGCAAGGCCCGCGGCATAGCTCGCGAGCACCGCTTGCTGTTCGCTGCCGATCTCCGATGCGAGGCCGTGCAATTCAAAGATCCTGATCGCCTGCGCGCGGCCTTTCACCCTGACCGTATCGAGCTCGCGCCAGGCGAAGCTGTCGCCCGCCAGCGCCACCGTGGTGTCCGAGGCGATGATGGTGGTGCCGTAGAACTTGTTGGCCCCCTCGAGCCGCGAGGCGACGTTCACGGCGTCGCTCATGACGGAGTAGTTGAAACGGCGCTGCGAACCGAAATTCCCGACCAGCGCATCGCCGCTGTTGATGCCGATGCGCTGGGCGACCGTGATGCCGTGAAACGCCGTCGAGCTGCGGTTCAGCTCGGCGAGCCGCGCCTTGCAGCCGAGCGCGGCGCGGGCCGCGTTCGCGGCGTGATGGGGATCGTCGAGCGGCGCGCCGAACACCGCGACCACGGAGTCGCCGATATACTTGTCGACATAGCCGCCATGGTCCTCGATCACGTCAGTCATCGCCGAGAGATATTCGTTGGTCAGCGCCATCAGGTCGTGCGGCGACATCCGCTCGGCGATCTCTGAGAAGCCCTCGATGTCGGAGAAGAACACGGTGACCTCGCGCGTCTCGCCGCCGAGCTGCGGCAGCTTGTGCGAGGCCAGCATCCGCTCGATCTCCCGCGGCGCCAGGTAATAAGCGAAGCTCTTCTGCAGCAGCCTGCGGTCCTTGTCGCTCACCATGAAGCGGTAGCCGACCATGGCGGCGAGCGCGAGCGCCCCGGCGCCGAGCGGCTCGCCAAGCGGCAGCACGATGGCATGATTGAACAGCAAGGTTGCCGCTGCGGTGTAGAGCACGGCGGCGCCGAACAGGATCGCCGCGGCTGTCGCCGGCTTGAAGAGCTGCGCCAGCTCGCCGGCCGCCAGCGCGATCATCACCGCGAACAGAAACGCGGACATGCGGCCGAGCTCCACCGCCGCTTCGTTGCGGATCAGATTGTTGACGGCGGTGGCATGGATATAGACGCCGGGAATGGTGCTGCGGACAAAGCCCTCGGCCTGCTTCTGCTCAGGCAGGGCGCAGCGTGGCCGGCGTGCGCCCTCGGCCCGCGTCGCGAAGCGCTTGGAGGTCTGCAGCCGGTCCTCGAATCCGGTCACGGTACCGACCAGAACGACCTTGCCGGCGAACTCGCGGCGAAAATAATCCTTGTCGCCCTTGAGCGCGCAGGCCCTGAGGTCCGCGAAGGAGTAGGTCGGAATGTCGTCAGCGCCGCCCTCGAAATTCAGCGTCATCGTGTTGGGGACGCTGCCGGCAACGTGGTTGCCGGCAAGCGTGGCTGAGCCGTCGGCCTCGATCACGGGCTCGGTGCCGAGCGCCCGAGCTGCGAGCTCCAGCGACATCGACGGCACTGCGCGATCATTGGCGGTGAAGGTCAGTGGAATCCGCCGGGCGACGTCGTCGCGATCCATGTAGATGTTGAGCGGCCGCAGATTGGCCATGCCGCGGACGGCGATCTGTTGACCGCGCGAGGGCACAATGGGCTGTGCGCCCACGACCTCGCCCAGCACGACCTTGCCGGCGGTCGCTCCGCTCGCGAGCGCACGCAGGAAGTCGCGATCGACGCCGCGCACCTTGTCGCCCAGCGTGCTGTCGCCGAACGGGATCTCGGATTGCTCGATCGAATACTGAAACACGATATCGAAGCCCACCACCTTGGCACCGCCCTCCAGCATCGCGCCGAGCACGTGGCCGATCTCGCCGGTCCAAGTCAGCAGTGGCGATCCCTTCAAGGGAGGGGTGCGATAGCTTTCCTCGTCGATGCCGACGACGACGGTGGGACTTTCCGCCGGATCGTGCCGGGGGCCTGATGTTTCGAAGCGCAACCAGGTCAGGACATCGAGCGACAGCCCGCGACCGCGATCGAACAACGGCGAAGCAAATAGCGCGGCACTCGCGAATGCGATCGCCAGCACGGCGAGGATGTCGCGCGTTCGCCGGCCGATCGTCACGGAATGTGGCTCGCCGATTCCGCCTGCAAATTTTCCATCGGCAAGGTTCAATCCATCCGGATCAGGCGTCCGACCGCGGGTCCGGGGCCGGTCTTGGCCTGCGGATCGACGCGGAAGACGATGCGCAGGCTGCCGAACGTCGCGGCATAGGTGCCGCCGGGTGTCAGCGAATATTTCGTGCCGGCGAAATCATAGAACCTGCCCTTGAACTGCCGTCCGTTGAGCTCGATTTGCTGACGCTCGCCGGGCCGGTCGAGTCGTTCCACGAGGAGCGTGCCGCGGCCCTTCGCCTCGACCAGCGGAGAAGCGCCGTAGAGGATCATCTGGGGCAGGGCGGCCTCGGCGTCCTGCCCGATGCCGCGCACGATGGTGGCGGCGACCTCGCTGGTCTCGCGCACGATCGCCTGGGCGTGACCCGCATCGCAATTGACGATGTCGTTCTTCAGATTGGCGCCATCGACCTTGCTCGCGCCGGTTCCGACCGTCACGCTGCCGGCGCCGCTGACAGTCTCGCGGCGGCACGATTTCAGATAGCTCAGCACCAGCATGCCGTCGGGACCGAGCTTGATGACCTGTCCGGGCGTGACATAGTCCATCAGCTCCGCGCCCGCGACCTGGCCCTGGACGTCCTCGATCAGGGCAACGGGCGGGGCGGCGAGTGCCGGCGTCATCAGCCCCGGCGCTGCCAGCCCGACAATTGCCACGACGGCGAGCATGGATGTCTTCATGTCTGAACTCCGCGAGCGGGAGCCGCTCCGGTGGACCGGCTTTGTGGTCGGATCGTGTCGAAAACGGAAACGAAGCCACATCGTGGCCACGGTACATCCCCCTGTGTGTGACGTCCGGTCGCGCCAATCGGTTCAAGCGGATCGGCACTCAGGGGCACTCGCCTCGATGTGATCCGGATCACGGAAAAATTCAGATAGGCTCCGCGCAAGGTCTTCTGCTACATCGTGTAGCGGAAGGTGTCTGCCGCTATTCGTAGGATGGCATTCGCGTCGAAGCCGGGAGGATAGGATGATTGTTCTGCGTTCATCGCTGCGGGGACTCGGCCTCGCCGCGCTCGTCTTCCTCACCGTGCTTCAGGCGGATGTTGCGCGCAGTGAGGATGCACCGTCACCGCAGCCGCAATCGACGCCGGCGCCCGCACCTGCGCGCCCCGGTCCGGGCGGCAATCGCGCCGCCAGCACGCCGAGTTCGCCCTCGAGCGCCGAGCAGCACAAGCTGCCGCCGGACTCTACGACGAAGCAGACGATCGAGCTGCCGGGCCGCACGCTCGCCTTCACCGCGACCGCCGGCTCGATCCGGCTGTTCGACGACAAGGGCGAGCCGCAGGCGGACATCGCCTACACCTCCTATCAGCTCGATGGCACCGATCGTGCCAAGCGCCCTGTCACGTTCCTGTTCAATGGCGGACCCGGCGCATCCTCGGCCTATCTGCAGCTCGGCAATGCCGGGCCATGGCGGCTGCCGATCAATGCGGACGTCGTGACGCCATCGTCTACGCCCGAGCTGCAGCCCAATGCCGACACCTGGCTCGATTTCACCGATCTCGTCTTCATCGATCCGGTCGGCACCGGCTACAGCCGCTTCGTCGCGACCGGCGAGGACGTGCGCAAGCGCTTCTTTTCCGTCGACGGCGATGTCAACGCGCTCGCGCTGGTGATCCGCCGCTGGCTGGAGAAGAACGATCGCCTGATTTCGCCGAAATACGTCGCCGGCGAAAGCTATGGCGGCATCCGCGGGCCGAAGGTCGTGCATAATCTGCAGATGCAGCAGGGCATCGGCGTCAAGGGCTTGATCCTGATCTCGCCGCTGATGGACTTCCGCGAATATTCCGGCACCAGCCTGCTGCAATATGTTGCGAGCCTGCCGAGCTATGCCGCGATCGCGCGGCAAATGAAGGGGCCGGTCACACGCACCGATCTGGCCGATGTCGAGCGCTATGCCAGCTCCGATTTTCTGCTCGACCTGATCAAGGGGCAGGCCGACTCTGCGGCGACCAATCGCATCGCCGACAAGGTCGCCGAGCTCACCGGCATCGACCAGGGGATCAGCCGCCGGCTCGCCGGGCGCTTCGAGATCGGGGAATTCCGCCGCGAGTTTGCCCGTCGCGAGGGCAAGGTGACGGGACGCTATGACGGCTCGGTGCTGGCGCTCGATCCGTTTCCGGATTCCAGCTACTCGCGGATCGGGGATCAGTCCGGCGATGCGCTGACCGGACCCTTGACCAGCGCCGCGATCGATCTGACGACGCGCAAGCTGAACTGGCGGCCGGATGGTTCCTACGAGCTGCTCAGCGGCGCCGTGGGGCGCGCCTGGGATTTCGGCCGCGGCCAGCATCCGCCGGAATCGCTCACCGAGCTCCGGCAGATCCTCGCGCTCGACCAGAACCTGAAGGTGCTGGTAGGGCACGGACTGTTCGATCTCGCCACCCCGTATTTCGGGTCGCAGATCATGCTCGATCAACTGCCGGATTTTGCCAGGCCGCCGCGGGTCAGGCTCGTGGTCTATCCTGGCGGCCACATGTTCTATTCACGCGATGCCGCCCGGCAAGCCTTCCGCGGCGAAGTCGAGGCGCTGACGAAGTAGGAAAGGGGCTCGCTCCTTCGGCTCTGACGAGAGATGGTACCGCGGAAATCGGTCGACCTCTCCCCGTCGGGGAGAGGTCGGCGCGTAGCGCCGGGTGAGGGGCTTTGCCCATAAAGATAGACCGTAACCCTCACCCGGATTGCTATCCTTGGTGCGAACCGGCGCGCGGGCTTCCATTTTCCTGAATAGCGAAGGATCATGCGATGACTGGCAGAGACGTCCTGAAGGTCATTTGCATGACCGTGTGTATTGTTTCCTCGGGTTCTTCTTGGGCGCAGGATGACGCGACCGTGTCTGCAAGAAAAATTGCGGATGGCTACATGAATTCGACATCCAACCGCTCGTTGAAGGGTTTCGATCATGCTGATCCTGCAAAATACGGTCATGTGATCGGGTTTCACTACTTCGAGGAAAAAGACCTCGGAGACGGCTGGAAGGGGGACGCGGAGGCCCGACTATCTTCGTTGACACAGATAAGATGTCTGTGGTGGGAGTAATGTCGCCTGTTCTTGAGGCGCGCCCTGTATCTGTTGGCGGCGATATGAGTGACGAGCTGGCAAGCAACGTGATCTCATACTTTCGAAAAACACAGCCGGATTTCGACATTGCAAATTATAATTTCAGTGTAGGGGATGCCGGAGGCATCTCGTACCTGTACATTGAAAGAAAATTTTTCGATCGTGGCATATACAAGTGCAATTGCGCACTTATCATAGAAAATAGAACCAGCCGGGTTCTTGGGAGCACCTTCAGCTTTGAGGAACACTATAAGCTTATGGACAATGGAGATAGCATGTTTTCCCCGAAGACGAGGAAATGAGCGCTGTGCATTCCGTTGGCCAAGTCCTTGCTGAAACCGCTGCCTAACGCTCGTTCCGATTTCGTGCGCATAAATGGGTGAGCTGCAACGTCACTAACTATCGCGCAGCTTTCAAATCCGCGCGAGCTTTTCGCTAATCGCGCGATCCTGACCGCAAGTTTGCGTTGGGGACGCTCTCTTTGTGCGGGGTGGCAGTGACGATGCAATCCGACCTCTCCAATCGGAGAGGTGGACTATCGCTGCCGAGGGATCTTCATCCGATCTCGTTGATCCGTCAGTTCCGTGTCCTTTCGCCGCGCCCCTTGGAAATATCTGCGCTTGATCTCTGCGCGGACGACACGCTCGGACGTACACGTGCGCCTGCGAGCCAGATACCGGCCATCGCGCCGCTCTTGCCGCGCATCGGAAATGACTTCTGGCACAACAGAAAAAGGGCGCAACCCGAAGGTTGCGCCCAGGTCTCTCAAGACTGGATCAGATTTCTTCTTAGTAGACGAGGCCGGTGCCCGGCTGCTTCTCGAGAGCCGAGGCGAGCGAGCGATACTCGGCGCTGTCGGTGCCGGCGAGCTGAGCCACCTTGCCGAGGTGATACTGCGCCTGTTCGCGATTGCCCTGCTCGAGCTGCCACAGGCCGTAATACTGCCAGGTGCGCACGTGGTTCGGATCGTCCGCGAGCGCCTGCTCGTAGTACTGCTTCGAGGCCTGATAGTTGCCGAGCTTGCGATAGGAGTAGCCGATCAGGTTGGCGACGTCGGCGACATCCTCACGATGCAGCGCCTTGAGCTGCTCGATCGCAGCGGCGTAGTCGCCGTGATCGTAGATCGTGGAATAGGCCGTGCGATAGGCGGCAAGGAATTTCGGATCTTCGATGCTCGAGCTCCGGTCGCCCTTCTTCTTGCTCTTGGTCGACGAATCGGACGCCGGCGGCGAGGGGGTATCGCTGCCTGCGGCATAGGCCTTCGACAGCAACAGCGGCCCGGAGGCCACGGCCATCGAGAACAATGCCAGCGTGGCGATCCTGATTGCAGACTTGCTCATTCATCTCTCCCGAGTTCGTTGGCAATCCAACAGGTAGGTATGCGGAAACGAACGTCCGCAGTGCCGAAATATTCCCGGAGCTTTGCGCGGTTTTTGCGCCGCGATCTGTGCATTATACCGGCGGGAAGGTGACAGCCTAGTGCAGCGCACCTAGCGCTCGCAAATGTGTTCGAAAAGGTGAGTATAGATATTTCGAGCGACCGGCAGCGTGCACGTTTGCCTTCCCAACCTGCACGGAGGTTCATCCAGATGAACACAAACCGGTGAGGCGCTTCAGGGTGGGTTCAATGCCGTGCACCTAGTCTCCTTCACATGATCGAGAGCCCCGGCCATCCGGCCAGCTCTTCCCGATCCGCAACCATGGAGACGACTATGCTGAAGAAGATGTCGATTGCGCTGCTCGCGGCTTCTATCCTGGCTGCCCCTGCGCTGGCCGCCGGCTCCGCCAAGACCACCGCGCCCGCCAAGCCGGCGCAGACCGCCGCGAGCCCGATGAAGAGCGGCGAGGCCAAGAGCGCCGCGGTGAAGAGCGGCGAAGTGAAATCCACCGCCGGCAAGCGGCACCTCAAGAAGGTGGTGCGCCATCACCGTGTGAAGCACCGCCACTATGCGCATCGCCATCACAACAAGGTGAGCGCGATGCAAGCCTCCGCGAAGTCCCACGCGCCCGCCAAGACCCACAAAGTCGGCCTCAACAAGATCAAGAAGACCGGCCCGAAGCTGAGCTTCAAGCGCGTCACGCCTGCGACGCGCCGCGGCTAAGAGTCCGCTCTGTCACCCGGCGCGCACCCCGTGCGCGCCGGGGGCGGGGTACCGGCGGCGGATTTTCTTTCCCCGCCGAATTGTCTAGAAGCTGGTGAGGGTGGTCTGTGGACCTTTGCTTCGGGCGAGCAGGGCTTGGGGATTTCGGCACGATATCTGGCATTGCTGCTAGCGCTTGCGCTGGCCGGCTGCCTGACCGACGGGGAGGACAGTCGCAGTCTGTCGTTCACGAGCGATCGCGGCGTCGACAGCCAGCCGTTTCCGGGCAACTATCGCACTGAGATCCTGGCCTTCATGAAGACCTATCTCAACAATCCGGCCGGCCTGCGCCAGACCGCCATGGCGGAGCCGGTGCAGCGGACGGTGGGCGGTCGGCTCCGCTATGTGAGCTGCCTGCGGTATGCGGCGCGTGAATCCGACGGCAGCTATCGTGAGGCCCATGAGCATGCCATCGTCTATGTCGATGGCCGGCTCGATCGGGTGGTTGAGAACGCCGGTGAGCTTTGCGCCGGCGCGACCTATGCTCCGTTCCCGGAGCTTGCCGCCCTGACCCGCTGATTTGCCTCCCGCTCTACCGTTGCGGGAGCTGTGGCAGATCACAATCGAGCGAGCCGACGAAACCCATTGCTGCCTCATCTCGACCCATCATGGGGCAGTATGGGCGCTGGACTTGGTTTCACGAAAAATTCGGGAAGCCTATGGAACAAAAGGGCTTTGTTGCTTAACTGCTACAAAGGCGACGTCATAACAGCTGCATCAGGGGCCACATGGCAACCTAAATGCGGCCACGTTGTTCGATAGATGTCGCAACTGACGAACGGGGACCTCCGATGAAAAGAGTCTTGCTGAGCGCTGTAGCCTTTTCGGCGTTGGCCGTCCCGGCATTCGCGGCTGACATACCGGCGCGCCCCTACACCAAGGCGCCGATCTACACCCCGCCGCAGGCCATCTATAACTGGACCGGTTTCTACATCGGCGGCCATCTCGGCGGCGCGTTCTCCCAGAACAACAGCCTGGAAGGCAACAACGGTCGCTTCCTCGGCGGTGTGCAGGGCGGCTTCGACTACCAGTTCGCGCCGAACTGGGTGACGGGCATCGAGGCCCAGTACAGCTGGATGGATCGCAACACCACCAATTTCGGCTTCCCCGGGGCGACGGTGATTTCATCGACCGGCGCCAACCAACTCGGCTCCGTCACCGGCCGGCTTGGCTATACCTGGGGCCCGGCCTTGCTCTACGCCAAGGGCGGCTATGCCTGGCGTGATGGCAACGGTCTCGGCGTGAACGTCGCAGGCGCGCCGGCGGCCTTCACCACGAACGGCAACCACAAGGACGGCTACACCGTCGGCGCCGGTCTCGAATACATGTTCGCACCGAACTGGTCAGCGAAGGCGGAGTACCAGTACTACAATTTCGGCAACACGACGTTCACCAGTGGGCCTGCGCCGATCGTGGGCAGCCGCTTCAACAGCGACGAGCACACGGTCAAGGTCGGAGTGAATTATCGCTTCGGCTGGGACGGTCCAATCGCCAATAAGTACTGAGGTTATGCGGCGATCGACGCCTCCCTCTCTCCGCGCACGGAAAGAGCGCGATAACGACGCCCGCGGCTGATGACCGCGGGCGTTTGCATCTATGCAATTCGGCAGCCGCGCCATGCGCGCATCGGACTCACCGGATGCAAATTTTTTTCAAAGCTTCGTGAAACTTTCGCCGTCAATCGCTATTATGGGTTCGCCGGTTTGATGGATAATCCCAAATGCGTATCTTGGTGTCGGTGCTGATCCTGTCCGCGGCCGCGTTGCCGTGCTCCGCTCAAACCATCCTGAAATCCGAGCCTCTGATGCTGGCGCCCTACGAGGTGGCGTTCGTGCAGAACGCGGCCTGTCCGTCGGGCAAAGTGCTGAAGGTCACCGGCTCGATCCGGGGTCTGAGCCGCAAGAAAGCCTGTGTCGCCCTTCCTGCCGAGCAGGCATCGCTGACCGTCGCGACGCCTTAGACGCGATCAAGGCTCTCAAGATGCGGCTGCCCCGCCGGGACAGCCGCTGTTGTCGTAGCGTGCGCGACTCATGAAGCGTCGTCACGCGCAGAGGTCTTCACGCAGAGAAGGGGATGTTGAGCTGCAGCTGCTGCTCGGCATCGGCCCGGTTTTGCCACGGGTCCTCCTCCGGCTCGGCCGCACAGGCCTTGATCTCGTAATCATTGTCGAGACGCAGGTGAACGGCGGAGCGCCGTGTATTGGTCGTGACGTCGACCACAAGTCCGCTTTCCCGCGCCAGCCTCCAGACGTCGGCCTCGGTCGGATAGGCCTTGCTCAACTTGGCTTCGTCGCAAAACAGCGCGTAGGGCATTTAGGTACGGCTCCGTGGACTCGAAGAATGAACCGAGGATGAACAGGGGTTGCAGCGATAGGCGGGCGGGGCTGGGGCGGGAAATGGGCCTTTTCGGCCCAGTGCGGCGGAGCTGAAGTTCGGACGGGAAGTGCCTCGCGCATTCATCATCGAAGCTTCAAAACCAAGGTCATACCGACACTTAGGCCAGCCCGTGCGGCTTCGACTCGAGCAGCGCGCCGATGGGCCGCTGGCCAAGATGTGGGCGAAGTTTGGAATCGGAGCAGCACGATCCAAATCGTAAACGAGTCCTAAATTTTTCAAAAAAGAATCCCTGGGACTCCCGGACTAGAATCGCCGGATGGTTAATCCATGGGAACCGATCTCCATACCTTCTGCGGGCGCACGCAGCTCACGCTGGCCTTTGGCTTGCTCGTGGCTTGCGTGGCGAACGTCGCGCTGTTGTTCGCCTGGCTCTGACGCGGTGGTTTGCCGGCCGTGCCTTACGCGCCGACGGAGGAGACGGGAGAAACGGAAGGAAATCAGCGGATTACTTGCCGGGATTGCGGACGTCGTTCATCGACGCCCGCAGCCGCTCCAGGGTCGAACTGAAATATTCCTGGCGCTCGCGATTGAAGCGCTCCTGGTTGGCACGGAAGCTGGCGATGCGCGCCCGGATCTCGGCCTGCATGTCGCGCTGCAGCCCGAGCTGCGAGGCGATGCTGGTGAACGGATGTCCGGTGATCGATTCCGGCGGCGCGGCTTCCGGCTGGTCCGGCGCCGTGGTGCCGGTCGCGGGTGGTGTGAGCGATTCGGCCACCCCGGCGGCGCTTGCCTCCGGCTCGGCGTTGTGCGGGGAGGGAGCGGCAGCGATCTCGGCAGACAGCTCCGGCACCGGTGGCACCGCGGATGCGACCGCAGACGCAGGCGCAAGTTGTGAGAAATCCGTCGGCTTGCCGGTGACCGATTGCACGAATGCCAGCGTCTGGGCAATCAACGCATCGCGTTCTTCCCGCCAGGACATCGTGGCCATCCCCCTTGGTCACAACTGCAGCAAACTCGCGAAATGAAATCAAGCTGGAACTCCAGGGACTTCGGCTGCCCCTGGGCACGGACGGTAAGATAGCCCCCGTCGAACTGCCCACTCTATGGCCGTCTCGCGGCGGCCCGGGTTCCCTAACGCAGATCAGCCAAAAAAGGGTTGCAATCCCTATGTCGCGAGCAGTGGTCGCGGTGGCACATACCTTGTGGTGCCGGCTGAGGGGATTGAACCCCCGACCTTCGGTTTACAAAACCGCTGCTCTACCGCTGAGCTAAGCCGGCGAATCCATCGACAGGATGAGCCGCCCGGCAGTTCATCTTGCACTTGAACAGGAGATGGGCGGCGCGCCGTTCCTACCAGAACTGGCGAAGCGAAGCTACCGCTGTCGGCCCGCCGCGAGCGCGAACACGGCAACAGGGCGGCCGGAGAGGCCGCCCTCTATTCCGAAGATCGGTGCCAGCTTACTGGCAGTGACGCATGACGTTGCCGTCCTTGAACATCGTGCCGGGGCGGCACACGATACCATTGTGGGCGGCATAGGTGTTCCAGTCGCCGTACCAGCCATTCTGGCCGCGGTCATAATAGGTGGCATCACCCCGCTCGAGCGCCATCGGCGGAGGAGCCGCGGCGGCATAGCGGTTGTCATAGGCATAGGCGTTGGCGGGGCCGCGGAATGGTGCGGTCGCGATCGCCCCGGCGGTCCCGATGGCGGCGCCGGCGACGCCCGCTGCGGTCCCGACCGCTCCTGCGGCGACATCTCCCGGCCAGAAGCCGGATTCACGACGCTGGCCGTTCCAGCCATAGGTCCTGCCGGCGTTGGCGTCCTGCTGCTGCACGGTCCGCTGCGTCATGTGGTGACGGTGGCTCTTCATTTCCTTCGCCATGGTCGGGCCCGCGAACGCGGTCGCAAGAATTGCTGCCCCGATGATCGCGATTTTTCTCATTTGCTGCTCCACTGTTGTGCCCCCCTCAGTAAGCGCGATCCGTCGCCACTGTTCCGCGCCGGGCTCGAATGGCCTTCAAAGCGATGTGATGAGGCGTGAATCGGGGTGACGCGGTCCGCGCGCGATCGCGTGGCGGGTTGAAAGGCCAGAGTCCCGTCCGCAACCGCTGATCGCTTTCATCGCCTCGCTCGCGTCCGCCATTGGGTCGTGCCGAGCATGCATCGTCCGCGCAGCCTCGATAATCGGCGGCATTAACTGGGATGAATGCTGGAGTCGTTAGGCTTACCGGCAGATTGCGCCGCCGCCTTAACCCCTTAAGGCGGTGCGTTCGGTTATTGGTAAGAGGGGCAACCGCCACGTGAATTCCATGCGCTTCGCAACAGCTTTGGTCATCCTGCTCGGAACGGTGCCGGCCGCGTTTGCCGGCGGCTTCGATCTCGTCATTCCCGCGAGGCCCGGCGTGCCGATCATCATCAATGGCATCGATGTCTCCTACGCCGTGGTGGAGGGCGACTACGGGCTCGGCAAGGGCGTTCATCGGCAGCCGACCATCTATGGCGGCCGCTACGTCGATTCCGAGCCCTATGTCGGTCACTATTATCCGAGCCTCGGCAGCCAACCCGGCTACGGACGGATGGAGATCGAGCCGCCCGCCAACCGCAAGCTGCCCAAGCCCGCCGAAAGCTATCACGACTATTGGGGCGCTCAGTCGATGATGCAGCCTCCGCAGCCCGAGGTGCCGATGGATCCGCCCGCGGTCATCCTGGCGCCGCAGGATGGTGGGCCGCGCGGCTACGGCCGCTAATGAGGATGCCGTCCAGACAAGCTTCAAACAAAAAGACGACCTGACAGGAGAGCGTAATGCGTCGAACCATTTCAGCACTTGCAGCCCTGATCGGCTTTGCGATCGCGGGCAGTGCGCCCGCGATGGCCTGCGGCTACACCCCCTGCGGCTATGCCTATCCGCCGGGAGCGGCCTATCCCTATCAGGCGCCTTATGCCTGCGGCAGCTGCGGCTATGGCTACGGCTACACTTATGAGCGGCTGGCTGAGCCGGACACGCAATACTACTACGTCAACCAGGGGCCGACCTACACCGGCCCGGGCCGCTTCGCGCCATATCCGACCTATCATGAGAGCGCGCTGGTCGGTTATGCCTATCCGCGCCATCACTATTATCACGGCGCCGGCGTTGCAGGGCCGGCGGTCTACGCCCATCGGCACCACGCCTATCGCTGGGGCCATTCGAGCTACTATCACGGCCGGCGCGTGCTGCGCCGTTACTACTGATCACTTCAGATATTGAGGTGCTGGCGCCCGTTCGCATCATGCGAGCGGGCGTTTCATTTTAGCTCATAAGACCAAGCCGGCTGGCGCCGACATAGAGCGCGAGCACCGCGGCGTTGGAGACGTTGAGGCTCTTGATCTCACCGGGCATGTCGAGCCGGACCACCACGCTGCAGGTCTCACGCGTGAGTTGCCGCAGGCCCTTGCCTTCCGCGCCGAGCACCAGCGCCAAGGGCTGGCGCAGCTCGATCGCGGCGATGTCGCTTTGGCCTGCGCTATCGAGGCCGACGGTCTGAAAGCCGCGCTCGTTCAGCCGGGTCAGTGCGCGGGCAAGGTTTTGCACCGTGATCAGCGGCACCAGCTCCAGCGCGCCGGAGGCGGATTTCGCCAGCACGCCGGTCGCCTCCGGGCTGTGGCGTGCGGTGGTCACGATCGCCTTCACCGCGAAGGCCGCGGCCGAGCGCAGGATGGCGCCGACATTGTGCGGATCGGTGATCTGGTCCAGCACCAGGATCATGCCTTCCGCAGCCAGCGTGTCGATGTCGGGCGAGGGCAGGGGATCGGCTTCCGCCAGCAGGCCCTGATGCACCGCGTCCGGGCCGAGCCGCTGGTCGATCTGGCTCGGACGGACGATTTCCGGCGCCACCCGGGTCTCGATCTGCTCGTCGGCGAGCCGGCGGGCAGCGTTTTCGGTGAGGTAGAGCTTGCGGATCCGGCGTTTCGGATTGGCCAGCGCCAGGGTCACGGTGTGCCAGCCGTAGAGAATCACCGGCCCGTCCCCGGCGGAATCGCGCTCCCAGGCGGGCCGTTGGCGGCCAAAGCCGCGGCTCTTGCCAGAGGATTTGGCACCGCCACGCCGGAACGGGGGCTTTCGGTCACGCTCGCTCATGGAACGGCTTGTGTCACGGGCGGCGGATTCTGGCAATTTGGCGGTGCCAAAAAATGAGAATGGGCGGGCGGAGACGAAGAACCGGCTGGTGAGAAACAGGGAAATTTCCTGTTTGCCTTGGTTGACTTTGCCATCCCGGTTCGACCATAAACGCCCCGGCCGCGCAGCCCGCCAGACGGGCCCCGCGGCCTTACCGTCTTCCATGGCCTCTTCTGGTCCGAAAGCCGCCGTTTCGCGGGTAGACCATCGACGTCATGGCAGCCGAATCAGCCGCCTCATGGCTTCGCAGGTTCGAGTCCTGCCTCCCCCACCAAAATGAAATCAATCACTTAGTGCGGAACAAAGCGCGACCTCGTTTTCGCCGTGCGACTTTTTCTCCGGCCGTGCGACTTTTATTAGTCGCACGCGATTTGACGACTATGTTCTCTTTGTGTTCTCGTTGTCCGTCGAACGATCGGAGAGACGAGATGTCGAGGAAGGACCGCATGGAATATCGCCGTCAGAAGGAGGCGGAGCGGCGTGCCGAGCCGAGCCTGCGGGACCAGGAGCTGCTAGTCTTGATGGGGCGCGTGCGCAACTTCACCTATGGCGGCGAGCTGGGCGATGATCCACGCTGCCTGGCGCAGCGCGCGTTGCAGAAGGCGATCGACGAGATGGCCGGCGTGCTTACCGGAGATCCGGAATACTACTACGCCAAGCATTTCAGCAGCCTGCAGGGTCCGCTGGACCCCTAAACCACGCGCGTCACGCCAGGCCTTCCTTACTGACGAAAGCCACAAGCTTTTCCATCGCGACGTCGGCGCGATCGGCGTTGCGGGCGCGATAGCTCTTCATGATCAGCTGTGCCGACTGATAGCTGTGGCCGGTGATGTCGCAGATCGATAGCAGGTCGTTGCCTGCGCGATCGAGCAGCATGACGCAGGTGTCGCGCAGGTCCTGGTCGTTCTTCAGATCAGCGTTGCCGTAGCGCTCGTCGATAAAGGCCAGCGCCGGGCATGGCGCCAGTTTCCAGATCGGCAGCGCCACTACATTGTCGGCGGCCGCGCGGCCGGCGCCCGCGTCCTCGCGCGTGGCGAGCTCGGCGAACCAATCACGCAGGCGCCTGGCGCGCGCGTCGAGCGTGGCCTGGCGCTGCGCATCGTTGGCGACCGGCAGGCCCTTGAACAGCGTCGCCTCGGCTTTGGCGAGCTCGGCGGCGAGCCCCTGTGCGCGCGCCATGGCCTCGCGCGGGCTATGACGCGCCAGCCACCCGAAGGTCGCGAGATCGCGGATATCGGTGAAGACATGGCGATAGGTGTTGGCGTTGTAGGAACGGCCCGTGGTCTCGTCGATCACGATCTGCGCCGGGGGCTCAGGCAGGCCTCGCTCGTCCTTCAGCGCCATGACGCGGCGGCGCGCCAGCAGCAGCCGCGCCGCGAGCTGCGGCGCCTCCTTGATCTCGACCAACTGGCCGGTCTTGCTCTGGCGCAGGTGCCGGCGCCCGTTAACCAGGCCTTCGTCCTTCATCGCGAGCCGGTCGGACAGGCGCTGGCCGGTGAATAGAGCGAGATATTGCGCATCGCCGATCGAGGGCCGGCCAAACGCATCGGCGGCTGCAACGACCGCTGCGAACTCGTCGAGGCCGATCAGCACCACGCGGCCGTCAGGACGATCGAATTCCATGTCGAGCCGCGGATTGGTCCCGAGCCGCCATTTCGGGCTCTCGCGGCCCCAGCTGAAGGCGGCCGAGATCGCGGCGATAGCAGCGAGCGCCATGGTGTGGCCGCGCCGCGCCTTCAGGTAGTTGAAGAACACGCGCAGCTCGGGCGCGCCGATTGCCTTGGGTGGCACGGACGCAATCTCCTCGCGCGGCCGATCCTCCTCCGGCGTGCCGTCATGCCGCCGCGTCTTGGCCTCCTCGCGGCTCTCCGGCTTGTAGAGCACGGCGCGCATCGCCTTGCGATAGGACGCGATCGAGGCCGGCGCCAATGCCTGCACCTCCTCGGAGGAGAACCAGTCGCGCATCAGGTCCTCGAGCGTCGCCGGCCGCGCCAGCGCGGCGGCCACCACCGTGCGGCGGCGCTTGCCCTTGCCCTTGCGGGCCTCAGCGATCGCGGCTGCGTGGCTGCGTGAGACCTCCGCGGCCTCCTCATAAGAGAACCAGCGGCCGACCGGGCGGCCCTTCTTGTCGTGCGGCGGATGGCGCAGGTCGCGATCGGTAAAGCCGAGCATGCGCTCGCGTGGGCCGTTCGAGGCGGGGCGGCCCTCGCGCCATTTGATGTAGCGCAGTTGGACGGTCATGGACTTAGCTCCGGTGCAGCGGAGGAGGCGGGGAAATGGAGGCCGGCGCAGCCGGCCATGTCAAGAGTCGTCAGGAGATGTGCCCATATGCCGCCATCAGGCGGGCGCGGTGCTCCTCCTCGCTGGCTGGATCGGGTAGCGGAAAGGCGTCGTTGGCGAAGCCCTTGGGCCGCGCCGGGTGGTGCCGCGTTAGCCAGGCGTCAAAGCCGGAGCGCTCCCATTTCAGCGGCCCGCGCTCGCTGATCGGTCGCGGCAGGCCATCGCAGAAATGCCGCTTCAGGCGGCTGTGGTAGAGCGTCGCCACACTGATTCCGATGGCCTCGGCGACCTCGCGCGAGCTGTAGGGTTTGGGCATGATCAGGATCCGAGGCAGCGGTATGGCCTGACCTGGCGGTAGACCGCGAAATCGTCGCTGCGTTCTTGGAAAAGGAAAGGCTCGCCGTCGCGCATGATGAGCTCCGGCAGCAGGTGATCGCAGACAAGGGTCGCGGTGCCGCAGCGGATGCCGTCGAGATCCATCAGGGCGACGCGGACCGCCCTGATGACACCTGTTGTTTCCGCTGCGGCCGCGCTCATGACTGCTTGGCCTTGGCGAGTTGCTTACGAAGCGAGGCAACCTGGCGCCGCAGCTCCCAGATCTCGGCGCCGGCCCAATGAGTGCCCTTCTGCCGGATCTCGTCACGGACCTTGTCGGCTTGGGCCAGGTCGCGCCGGATGCGATCGTCGATGATGGACATAAACACTTTGCACAGCGCGTTAGCGGCGGTCTCGCTCAAATCGTCGCACGGGTTGTTGTCATCTGGATCGGTCATGCGGCCATCCCCGATGCGTCGGCGATGTCACCGTCGTCGATCCAGTAAGGGCGGGGCATGCCGTCGCGCTGCACCAGCACCCGGCCGCAGAAGCCGTGCGACCGCACGATACCGGTGTAGACGTGCCCGTTACGGACCCACCTGACGGGAGCGCCGACCGGATAGTCCTCGGCCAGCGCGCGCTGGATCTCGCGCCCGGCAGCGCGCAAGGCCTCTCGGGCTTGGATAAGACGAAGGCTCATGACGCCACCGATTGCTCGTTGGCGAGCCGGCGGGCGGCGTCGGCGTGGTCGTTGATTTGCGCCGGCGTCCAGCCGAGCAACTGAAGATCTTCGCGGGTGATGCCGCCCTCGCGATGCGAGGCCTCTCGCATGTCGGACGCCATGCGCTTGACCGTCTCATCGGCGCCGAGCAGCGCGCGCGCGGAGACCAGCGAGGTGTCGACATAGGCAGGAATATGCGCGGCTGGGACGCGGACCGGCATTGGCCGGGAGGGCAGGCGATTGCAGTAACGGGAACGACGCATGGAAAGCCTCCTGTGCAAATCAGCAGGTGGAGGATGCCATGTGCAAGATGTGTTTGCAAGTTTTGCAAGTCTCACATGAAGCGTTTCATGTGAAACATGTGCTTTTTAGGCCGCGGCGCGCTCCCGCAGCCGGTGCGGCAGCAGCACTCCTCGAATCACCACGGCCTTGTTGTCGACCACCAGGGTGGCGGGCGGCTGCGGCTCGTTGGTCCGCGGCACCAGCAGGTTGACGGCGCCGGCGGGCTGATATTGGCGCATGACAGGCTCCGGCCTCGCATGCTCGCGGACCGTGGCGTAGACGGCGTCTCCGGGTCGTGGGCTGCCGTGCAGGTCGATCAGCACGATATCGCCGGGCATGAAGCCTTCGAGCTCCAACGCCCGGGTATGGAGGCGCCAGGCCTCGATGCCCTCGCGGTTGCCGATCAGGCTGCGCACCGCCTGCGCCAGATAGGTATCCCAGTTCGCTGTCATCTCCACGGGCTCGGCCTCTTGCCGAGCCTCGGCCCAGGCCGCTTGGGTCTTTGTCGGCGTCGGGCTGTCCGAATTGATCTGCCGGAGCTGTTCGACCTTGTCGAGCGTGGCGGGATGCAGCGTCTTCTCGGAGCTGTCCGGCAGGCGGACGAAGCGGGTGAAAGTAGATGGGGATAAGCCGAGCTGGCGAGCCATGTGAGTGGCCGTGATGTCCAGCTCCTTCAGCGTGTCCCGGATATAGGCGCGCTGCTTCGCGCCGATCTCGGCTCGCTGGGAACGCTCGGTTTTTTGGCCATTTGCAAATCCAACCTAGCAAACACGCTAGGTCTAGTATGCAAATCCCCGACGCACTCCACATCATGCAACATTGATCTTGACTATATGCCGCAAATCACAGCTTAGGTGTGCAACTATGCACACAATCGTTGCGATTAGCGAGATAAAAGTGCGGGCTGAGGCCATCGGGCTCAGTCTGAGCCAGCTTGCGCACCGCGCCGGGTTGTCCCCGTCGACCGCGCTACGGATCGCCAAGGGCAAGACCCAGGCCGGCTGGATTTCCACCAACGAAAAGCTTGTGACCGCGCTGACCCGCGAGGAGCAGCGCGTGCGCGACCACCTGGCGAAGGTTTCGCCGCCTGCAAATGGGGAAGCCGCATGAGGCGCCTGTCACCGCACACCGAAGAAGAGGGGCGGGACCTCCGCCTGGTGCTCTCCTGGACCGTCGCCGCGCTGGTGATCGGCATCGCCGTCAACCTGGCCACCATGGCGGGATGGCTGCAATGACGGACACCGTGCCGCGCACTGCTGGCATCACCGATACGCCGTTCGGCCAGGTCGCCGACATGCAGCGCAAGGAGATCGAACGCACGGTCGGGCTCGACCTCGCCAAGTGCAACGTCTGCACGATCGTGATCGCGCTGAACGAATTCGAACACAGCCGCATCGCCCAGCTCGGCCATCGTTTCGAGACCTGGCCCGATGCCGTGCGCGCGCTGATGGAAAAGGAGCTGTCCGGCTTCTCGACGCGCAATGGCGGTGCCCGGATCGAGGCAATCACCACCGCGATCGGCGGCGAGCCGAAGTGCTTCATCCTCTGTCTGCACTGGAGGGCGAAGTCGTGAGGGCCATAAGGGCGGGCGCGGTTTCGCGGGCGCAGCTGAGGAAGTATCGCGAGGTGATCGCGTGGTGGCTGTCTCGCTTCGACACTGCCGAGATCGCCGAACGCCTCGACCTGCCAGAGCACCTCGTGGCGCGCTGGGTAGCGAATTTCCGCGACGTGATGTTTGAGGCCGCGTCATGAGAGATCAGGCCGCTGTCCTGCAGGCGCTGATCATCGCCGCCGAGCACGTGCTCGGCCTGCGCAATCCCGGCGAGCCCGAGGATCTGCTCAATCTCGCGCTTGAGATCGAGAAATGGTCCAGCCGCGCCGCGCCCGATGGGCGCGTGATCTTTGCTTATACCGAAATGCTGGCCGATGCGGTCGGGACCGCGGCCACAGCGATCCGGCTGCACAACGCCAGCGATTTCCAAATCTACTTTCGGATCATCGGCGTGATCCTGCCCGACGTGCGCGTGGATTTCGGCCGCGCGATCGAGATGCGCAGGAGGCCGACACCATGATCATCATCCGAGTAGAACTGCATAGCGCAATCACACGCAAGGTCACCGAGCTTGCGCGCATGCGCATTTGCAACATCGGTGGGACCGTCGATCGCGGAGACTATCATGTTGCGACCTTACGGGGGCGGTCGACGGAGCAGTTAGATCGCGGCGCGGTCACCCGCGAAGGGAATGTTCGGGACTATCCGCGCCGAGCCATTCACGTCTGGCACCTCGTGGCTCGCGCGCTGATCGCGCTCGGCTACGCAGGTAAGGGCGTGCAAATCGAAGCGGCTGATCTGTTTGAGGCCGCGACTGATCAATCCAGCAACCAGCCAACTAACACGCGCCGGCCGGAGGGCACATGAAGCCGCAGAAGCAGCTCAACAGGCATCGGCCGGAGCAGGGCATCTACGGCGATTGCCATCGCACGGCGATCGCGTGTGTGCTCGACATGGATGCGCAGGACGTGCCGCACTACATGGACGCGAGCGCGTATGACGACGGCGCCGAAGCCGCACACGATCGCGTAGAGGCGTGGCTCAATGCGCGCGGCATCGTCACCATCAACATGCTATTTCCTGGCGAGACGCCACTGAAGGACGTTCTCTGTACAGTGTCGGCATGCAATCCACGCAGCCGCCCCGTCTTCATTCTCGGCGGCCAGAGCAGAAACGGCGTTAATCACAGTGTCGTCTGCTGTGATGGTGAGATCGTCTGCGATCCATCGCAGGACGACAGCAGCATCGTCGGTCCGTGCGATGACGGCTACTATTGGCTCACCTTCTTCGGGCATGTGCAGGGCGCCCATTCGCTTACGCCTGTAGCCGCGATTATCGCAGAAGATCATCCCGCGCAGTCAGAGATCGCCGACATCATGAGCGAGGGCTGATCCGTGTCCGCGATCGCGCCTCGTCAGCTCGACATCATCGCGGACACCGCGCTTGCTGCGGATCCGCGGCTTGCGACCAAGAACCACATTGGTTCGTCAACCGTTGCCGTCACCAAGTCGAAAGCCGAAAACCACACTGGTTCGTCAACCGTCGAAAGCATCGACCGGCGGCGTAAGGCTGCCGGCCTTAGTCATGGCGAGCTGTGCCGGCTTGCCGGGATCGAGGTCAACAACTGGTTTGCTCTGCTGCGTGGTGCCCATCGGCCATCGCCGAAGACGCTGGCGAAATTGGAGGCCGCGTTTGGCGAGGCCAAGCCAGTCAAGCCGCGCGGCATCATCTCCGGTTTTCATCGCCTCGTTGTCGGCCTCTGCGCCGATGCGCTCGGTGCAGATCGTGATGCAGTGCTGGCGACGGACATGAGCAAGCAGCGGCCGCAGAACCCGCAATGGCTACGCGCGGCGCAGATCCAGATGATGGCGACCTACATCACCGCGGTGGAGCTTGAGGTCGGCAATGCCGAGCTCGCGCGAGCGCTCGGGCAAAGCCGTCAGGCGGTGCAGAAGGCGCGCAACCGCGTCGAGGATCTGCGCGACGACGCCGCCATCGATGCGGCGCTGGTGCGCGTGGCCGGGATGGTGCGGCGATGAAGATTGATCTCCGCACGCGCCAGGGCTGGGACGATCTGAAGCGGTTGATTGACCTCCGCATAGCCGACGTGCTTGCGCTGTGCGGTCTGGACATGCCCAGCCGCAAGGGCTGGACGCTGATCGATGATCCCCGGGGAGACGGCCGCGATTGCTTCGGCCTATGCCTGCGCGCCGACGGGCTATCATGGAAAAAATTCAACGGTACGCAAAAGGGCAGGGCGCTGGAGCTCGTCGCCTATTGCAATGGCTGGTACGATCAGGAAAAGCGCGGAGCGGAGCCAGCGGCCAAGCTGGTGCTGGCGCGGCTCGGTGTGGGACAGATGAGCCGCGCCGAGATCGAGGCGGCGAAGCGCATCGCTGCGGATCGCCGCACAGCTGATCAGGAGGACGGCCAGCGCCGGCGCGAGCGCAAGGCGGCTGCTGCCTTTGCTATCTTCGCCGGCGCCAGGCGCGTGCTCGACACACCGGCCGAGATTTACTTACGCGATCGCCGGGGCGTCGACCTGCGCCAGGCGCCGTTCCTCGGCCCGCGTGGTGGCAGCATCGCGCCGGGATCGCTGCGCTTCGTCGCGCAGCATCGATATCTCCGACGCAATAAGCGCAATGAGGTGCTTGGCGAGTTCGTCGCGCCGGCGCTTGTGGCGTGCTGCACTGATGGCGCCGGCCAGATCAAGGCGGTGCACCAGACCTGGCTCAAGCCTGACGGCAGCGACAAGGCCGCGATCGCGCCCGCGCCCGATGGCACAGCGCAACCGGCGCGAAAGGTGCTCGGCGAATTTGGCGGCTGCGTCATCCCGCTATGGCGGGGCGACGGGCATTTGTCGGTGCGCGAGGCTAACGAGAACGGACTGTTGCAGACGCTAGTGCTGACGGAAGGCGTCGAGGACGGCCTGTCGGCGCTGCTCGCAGCACCGCAGCATCGCGTATGGGCGATGATCTCGCTGTCCAACATGGCCAACGTCGCGACCAGGCTGCCGCCCTGCATCGATAGCGTGATCGTGCATCGCCAGAACGACTGGGACAAGCCGGCCGCGGTCGCTGCCTTCGAGCGGGGCCTGGCGGCGCTGCGCGCGTCCGGACGCGCCGTGACCGAGGTGGGCGCGGTCTACGGCAAGGATCTGAACGACACATTGAGGGGAGCAGCATAATGGAAGATCTGAAACGAACCGCGCCGCCGGAAGGCTTCAAGGGCAAGAAGAACATCTACGTCTGCGAGAAGTGTAGAGGCCACGTCGTGACCGTCGATGTCGATGCTGGCGTGACGCCCTTCATGATCGCCTGCGAGGCTGTTGAGAAGTGCTCGGGCATGATGAAATCCAGCATGTATCGTGTATTCGATCAGGACATCGGTGCATCGCATGAATGGTATCGCCCTTCGATTGCGACAAGCCTCTCCGGCGCGACACTCGACCACGTGATGAAGGGCGGCTTGCTGCTGCGGCGGGTGAAAAAGTAACTACATAGATGGCCCGCTCTCCCACGCCCGGCGCCAACGCCAACGTCGTTTCGATGGACAAGGCCCAGCGCAAGCTGGAGCGGATCCGCAAGGCGCGCCGCGATGATCCGCCGCCGATGACGCCCCGCGGGCCGAACGACGTGCTGGCCGGCAAGTGGAATGCCGATATGTACGGCATGCCTTCAGATCCCGGCTGCGAATGCCCGGTTGAGCCGATTGGTTTCGAAGGTGGCAGCTTCTACCTGATCGACAGCCGCGGCCAGTTTCGTTCGATGTCGGCAAGTGACATGAACCAGGTCGGGATCCAGGACCTGTTCAGCCAGGCGCCGAACTATCCGAAGTGGATGAAACCGCGCTGGCACGTGCCCAAGGGCACCGATCCCGACACTGGCAAGCCGTTCCCGCCCAAGATCAAGAGTTTCGAGGCAGACGAGATCAAGGAGGTGCTGTTCTACGCGTGCTCAATGCGCGGCTTTTTCTCACCGGCGGATCGCATGCGCGGCCGCGGCGCCTGGACCTGGCGCACCGGCAACATCGTCTATCATGCTGGCGACGCACTATGGGAGATCCAGAACGGCAAGTTCGTTGACCGTGCGACCGGCGTGCACGAAAACAAGCTCTATCCGCGCTTGGCGCCGATCCCGGAGCCATGGACGCAGCCGATCTCGCCGGAGGAAAACCCCGCCGGGAAGCTGCTTCAGATCTTCCGCAAATGGAATTGGACACGACCGGAGGTCGATCCGGTTCTGCTGCTCGGCTGGATCGGCTGCGCCATCCTCGGCGGCGCGCTGGACTGGCGATCGAGCGTGCTGATCCTCGGCGATTGGGGCACCGGCAAGTCGACCCTGCAGGACAATATCCTGGCCGTGTTCGGCGACGCGCTGATGCGCACCGCCGACACGACGGCCGCAGGCCTCTACCAAGCTATGGCGCATGACTGCCGGCCGATTGCGCTCGATGAGCTGGAGCCGGACAGCGATCCGCGCAAGCTCAACGCGGTGACGCATCTGATGCGCACCTCGGCTTCCGGCGACATCGGCCAGCGCGGCGGCCCGACCAAGGGCGAGGCCTCGAAATTCCAGATGAAAAGCGCCTTCCTGTTCTCGGCCATCAACAACCCGTTGCATGCCGCGCAGGACCTATCGCGCTGCGCAGTGCTGCGCTTAGGGCCGATCAATCGTAACCAGCCGATGCCGCCAGCGATCGACGCCGAGACCACCGGGCCGATGATGATCGCGCTGATGATGCAGGGCTGGGGGCAGGGAGGCATCGGCTTCAACCAGGCGCGCGCCCGCTTCATGCGCGCGCTCGAAGAAGGCGGCCACGCGCCGCGCGGGCAGAAGCAATATGGCACGCTGCTGGCCTGCGCCTGGCTGCTGCTGGGGCCGGAGCTGTCGGCCGAGCTCGATGTGAAGCTTGGCCCCGACGAAGATCTGCATTGGGCCGAGCTGCTCGCCGCCAACGCGTTGCCGGAGGTAGAGGACGCCAAGCCGAATTATCGGCAATGCGTCGACAAGATCCTGACCACGCCGGTGCTGGCCTGGCGCAATTCCCAGCGCAACACCATTGGCCAGGTGCTGCAGGAGCTGCGCACCACCGACGATGAAGGCAATGCACGTCCGGAGGAGGCGCAGCTCGATCGCGGCACCGCCAAGCGCGACGTTATGATTGCGGGCTTCGGCCTGTTCTCGGTGCCGGAGATCGTCGCAGGCGTGATGCGTTCCGAGCGCATCACGCTCGCGGCCGCTTGCGAGCGCTACAACCTCCCGGCCGCAGGCTGGGTGCTGGCGGTGCCGAACGCCTCGCCGAAAGTCGCGGCGCACCTGGCAGGCACCGAGTACGCGCAAGGCGGCTGGAAAGATGCGCTGCGTCAGTGTCCGGTCCCTGGCGTGATGATCAGCCATGCTGAAATCAATCACCGCACGATCGACGGCACCAAGCAGCGCTGCACGCTGATCGTCTTGGACCGCTATCACGACGCGCCGGAGAAGTAGGTGAGACATTGGCTGCCGGATCTCGCTGGCACGCCATGGCGCGCCATCATCCTTCGGAACGGCAGCAAATCTGGTGCCTGGTCGATGCGATCGATTATCCCTGGCTGGTCGAGACCAATTGGAATGTCTGGTGGAGCGGCCGGGCGCGCTGGCAGCTCTACGCCAAGCGTAATGTTGGCCGCGACCGCGCCACAGTGCGCATGCACCGCGAGATCCTGAAAGCGGTAGACCCGCGCCCGGCTTTCGAGATCGCAGCGCTGCACGGCGACCATCGCAACGGGCAGACGCTTGACAATCGCCGCGCCAATCTGCGCTGGCTCACGCCGGCCGAGAACCGGCTCAACGTCCATGAGCGCGAGCGCATTCCGTCGCTTGACTTGATCGTGCTGCAGCTGAAAGCCCGGGAACGGCCGCGGCTTGAGGCGCTGGAGGCGATCCCGTTCTGAGTTGCTCTGCAAGCCGAAAAAGCAGATAAGGCGGACGCCTGTAAAACGGAGGTAATTCAATGGCGAACTTCAAACACATCAAATCCGGGGGGAAGAGTATTTCATCCGGCTTGACCAGATCATCTATATCGAAAAGCATCCGGACGGATGCAGCATCGTATTCAACGGTTCGATGAATGATCGCCGTATCAGCCTGTTCGTTGAGGCTGATCCCTTCGACATCGTCGACAATGACGTGAGCTGATTCGGCACGGTTTGCCCGCAAGCTCTAGCGGCTTCGGATTTCCGCCTGTACCGCGTCAATTTCGGCTCGCCGGCGGCCGAGTAGGGCGCCGATTTCATCCCACACCGTGCTAGGGATCTCGTAAGGCTCGGCGACCCAGCGCCGCATGGTGCGATCGGAAACGTTGATGGCCCGCGCTAGCTCTGATTGCCAGCGAGGGCCGTAAAGGGCCTCTCCGGCCCGTTCCAAAAGCTTGCGGTGATCGACCATCGGAGCCCCAAAGGAAAAACGGCGGCCGCATCAGGTGGCCGCCGCAAAGCCATATATCAGGCCGCCAGTTCCTCCAAGGGCTCGGCGTTGTTTGCCGTATCGCGGAGATAGTTCGCGGCCGCCTGCGCCTTGCTGGCGACGGTGAAGATTGCGCGGCTATCGGCCTTCAGGACCTTGATCCAGCCCGCAAGATAAGCCGCCTGGTTTGCATGGGCGTTGTCCAGGCCAAATTCGGCGCAGAGGAAGGCAGCCGAGAGCTCAGCCACCAGCTCCTCCATGGCGTAGGCGTCAGTGCCGAACCGGCCGGACAGATCGCGATCGAGACGCGATTTGTGACCGGTCCAATGCGCCAGCTCGTGGAAGGCGGCCGCGTAATATTCCGGCGCGTTGTGGAAATCAGCGAAGGCCGGGACCGTGATGAAGTCGCGCGAGGGAATATAGCAGGGCTTGCCCTTGCCCTCGCGCAGATCGGCGCCGCTGGCCACAATGAACTCGTCGGCGAGGATCTCGCGCTCATCGAGGTTTGCCGGCGCCGCCTTTGCCTTTCCAGTGATCACGTCATTGGGCAGGCCTTCGCATTGATCGACATTGAACACCGTGTATTCGCGCAGCATCGGAATGCACTTGGTTTCGTCGGGGTTGGAGCTGTCCGCGACTTCAAGCTGTTTGAAAAAATACAGCTTCATGCCGTGCTCGCCCTTGCGCACGTGGCCGCCGGCTTCGAGCGCCTGCTTGAAGGTGAGGAAGCGAGGTCGGGACCATCCGCGCTCGGCAGAACCCCAATAGAGAAGCACGTTAATGCCCGAATAAGGACGATTGGTAACGGCGTTCATCGGCATCATGCTGCCGGAGGTCGACCAGCCCTTAACCCATGGCAGCGTGCCAGCTTCCAGCTGGGCGACGATTTTGTTGGTCACTTCAATGTAGAGATCGCGCTTCATGTTGACCGGGCCTCCTTAGCCCTTGTCCGGCGGGGCTAATCCCCATCCGTTATGTGTCCTAAATTTAGGACATACAGAAGCAGCTGTCAACCCGGTCCGCGAAAAAATAGTTAGCTGATGATCTTGTACGCCCGCGCCCGCTTGCGCCGCGTCGATGGCGCCGGGCGATCTCGTCCGTGATCCAGCGCTTGAATCATCGCGATCCGCGCCAGCATTGGATCGCCGCCGCGCTCCGCGACCAGCATCAGCACCTCGACCGCTGTAAGCCAGTGCGCTGCGCGCTTCTCTTGCGGGCTTAGCTTCATGATGTAGTTGGCACAGTCACGCAGCGTGATGAGCTCGCGGCCGCGCGGAAGCACGATCGGATCATAGAACGGCGTCGACCAGGGCATTAGCACCGCTCACGCATTTGCGTTTCCCTCGCCCGCGCCCGTTTGGCGATAAAAAAGGTCCGCGCGGCTTGTCTCGGGACGCGCTCTACCATCTCAAGTTCACCCATCTCACCCTCGTCACGCGCGCCCCGCGCCGCGCGGCCTCTGTTTGTTCGCTCACAACGATTGACGTGGCGCGATTGATGCCAGTTTCGGCGTGCGGTCCTGCGTAGCACCGTTGGGCGCGGGGAAGGGCCACCATCCTAATCAGGTGGCCGCGCTAGTGGCCTTGATCAACATCATGAAATCATAGCGTTATCCAGCGTGGCGGCCACCTCGGCCACCGCGGCCACGCTGTTTCCGTGCGCATGTGCGCGCGTGCGCGCGCGCGAGGGAACGTGGTGGCCGGAGTGGCCGCAGTGGCCGCTATACCTATTATCCTTTTAAAACCAAATAGATATAAAAGGCCACTAGCGCGGCCACTCCGGCCACTTGTCGGACCGCTCGCACGGTTGCCGACGCCGGAAGCGAATTAAATATGCCCGGATATTCAACGGGATCGGTCGCAGATGGCGAATTCGGACGGAAAGGGCGCGGTCGGGCGTGAGATTGCGGCGGCGGCGGCCGCGGCGGCCGAAAACGACGCCGCGCAGCTCGACATGCTTATGCCGCCGACCAGGTCGAACCTGTTGCCGGGCGAGGCGCAGCGGATCGAGGCATCGATCCGGAAGAACCGCGCGGGCCGTCCGCCTGGCGCGCGCAACATCGCCACGCGCCAAATGGTTGAATTCCTGCGCAAAACCATGGGCGATCCGCTGATGCAGCGCTGGCGCTACGCGATGTTCACGCCGGAGGCGCTGTCGATCGAGCTCGGATGCACCAAGCTGGAAGCGCTGACATTTCTCGACAAGCTATGGGCGGATCTCTCGCGCTACTGCTATGCCCAGCTCGCCCAGGTCGACGGCGCAGGCAATGCAGTGGCACCACGGTTTACGATGGTGATCGGCGGGCAGAATGCGCCGCAGGTCGGGCCCAATGGCCAGGCGCAGGCACCGTGGCTCTACCTTGAAGAAACACCGCAAAATCAGGCGCTTATCGGACAGCCTGCAGACGTGTCGCACAAGGACGTGTCGCACGACGACGAGAACTGAAGCGATCTCAGCGGCTTGGCCATCTCAGGCCGCTAATCCCAAATCACCGGCCGGAGTGCAGACCGCGCCGGTGATCGACCGCTCGGCTGGGCGCCAGCGGTCCCGGCCGGCGCGCTCCCCCAGGACGCGCCGGCCTTCGTTTTTCGGATGGTACCCCCCCGGGGGGGCCGGAGGGGGTACCCCCCAAACCACCCCAGCGACGACCCCCTGCGGGTCGCGCGCGCGATTTTTTTCCCGTTCGGCCCTGTTGGATCGCAGGTCGTTCGGAAAGCTGCGCGGAATTTTGGAGACGGCAAAAGGGGCGGGGAAGCCGCGCATGATCGACGATGGCGCGTCACCCCAGCAGCTGCTGGAGAAGACTTCGCTCGCGGACGTGCTGGGCTCCGCGAACCCGTACAAAAATCAGATGCAGTGGCTGGAGAGCGATGACGAATTCAGGAAGCAATTTCCTGATGCGGTCGACGAGCTGCACAAGGGAGAGAAGACCGGCACTGTCAACTTGATGCGCAGCGCGGGCCCCATCAGCGACGCCTACATTCTCGCGCACAATCCGGCCGATCTGCTCAACGGGCCTGGCGGCTCGGGCAAGACGACAGCGAGTTGCAAGAAGGCGCTGGTAGAGGCTCAACGAGTTTATCCCGGTGCAGACGGGGTGCGCCGCTACGTGCTCGGCACATGGCGACAGAAGTACATCAACATCTGGAAGGCGACAATCCCGTCGTGGTGGAAACTTTTCCCACGCGATCTCGGCAAGTGGAATGGCTCGGCGCCTCGGGACGCCGAGCATGTCATCACCTTCGAGGACGAGTTCGGCCCGATCTTGCTGACTAATCGCTTCCGCGCATTCGGCGAAACGGCGGACCCGGATGACCTGCTCGGCAACGAGTTCACCGATTGCTATCTCAACGAATGGACGACGCTGCCGGAGGAGTTGTTCACAGCTTTGATCGACCGCGTCGGCCGCGAACCGCCGCGCGAGATCATCAAGCGCTCCGGCCGCTTCTATGGGGATGCCAACGCGCCGGATGTGCTGAACTACGTCTATCGCGATTTCTACGAAACGAAGCGGCCTGGTTACGTGCTGCATCGCCAGCCAGGCGGCCTCGATCCCGGTGCCGAAAATCTGGAGGCGGTAGGCCGCGGCTATTACGAAAACTCGGCGATGATGAATTCGCACCGGCCGTGGTGGATCAAACGGATGGTGCACAATAAGCCGGGCTTCACCCGTGCTAACGCGCCGGTCTGGGCGGAATGGGACGACGACCGCAACATGGCCGTCAAAACCATTCCTGTGATCAAGGAATTACCCGTCATCACCGGTACCGATGGCGGCCTGACGCCCTCGACGGTCTACATGCAGGAACGTTCGAACGGCCAGCTGCGGATCTTGGCAGAATGCCCGCTGGAGCGCGGCGGCATGCGCGAGCTCGCGACCGCGATGCTGGCGCTCGAGGAAACGCGCTTCGCCGGCTGCCAGTTCGTCTCGCGCTGCGATCCAGCGATGGGGGCAGGCGAGGACCTGGAGGAAGGCAGCGACCGCGAGCGGTTGTCGGAATATCTCGGTCGCGAGGTCGAGCTCGCGCCGACCAACAATCCCGACGCGCGCCATGAGGCGGTGCGCTCCAAGATCCGCCACACCTGCGAGGGCGGCGAGCCGGGGCTGTTGGTTGATCCCTCATGCAAGACCATCCGGCGCGGCGCCAACCAGACGTTCCATTTCCGCAAAGTAGCAGGCACTGACGATCTCGGATCAGTCGCCAAGACCTTCGATGGCCACACCTGCGAGGCGCTGGAGTATGGCGCGCTGGTCTGTGGTACCGCCGCGGCGGCCAGGCGCACCAGCGAGATCAAGCGCGAGCAGGAGCGGATCCGGCAGAAAAACCGGGAAGCCGGCCGTTACAGCCCCTTCGGACGGCGCCGGGCGTGATCAGACTAGACTTGCTCTTGGCAGATCTGCACTTAAGCTTTTTTTGACCCGGAGCGGACGTAGGACTACAATTCCGTGAATATAGCAGGATCGATTAGACCAAAGGATTTCAGGAGCAGTAAGTTGAGCCAAGGAAGTAACCAGTGGGGCATAGAGCTCAATGGCCCGGAAGCGGATCAGAAGGTTTGGCTCATGCTGCTGAAGCCGCCTTTCGATCCTTTCATCGAAGAGGTTAAGGATGAGCGCGGCGACTATCTGGCCCTGCGATCATCAGCCTTCGACGGGATGATGACTTCGGAAGAAGTCCATCAGGCGGCCAAGCAGTTGTTCAATACGCTAAACGTGGTGATGTCAAAGAACGCGGACACCGATCCCGTCACCGACGGGGCGGTGATCGAGTTTGTACCGGACGGCCAGCCCCGCAAACATTTTTACCTCAAAGCGGAAGGCGGCAAGATTCGCGTGCGTGGCGGCATTGTCGAGTTAATGGTGAAAGATGCGCAAGGCAACGTGATTGAGCCCGCACCTGCACCATCCAGAGCGCAGCTTTGGATGCGCGCGGCGGCTTTGGAGCCCGAAATTGGCAGCGCCTTGCGCTATCTGCAGGACAAGCCCGGCTGGTTCGAGTTGTACAAGGCGTATGAAGCTGTCAAGGATATGCCAAACGGCGGCATATCGGGCAGCGAGATCAAGCGCTTTACGCAGACAGCAAATGCCGGGGAGCGGCATCACCCCAATGAAAAGATCAAACCGCACAAGCGCCCAATGGAGTTATGGGAAGCCCGCTCACTTATAACTCAATGGGTCTCGGCTGCGATTGACGACATCCTGGGGAAGAATCCTGAATGACAACGTGCTGAATAGATCGGGCTACTTCTGGCCCACCGCAGATCCGCGGGCTGGCGGCGGCGAGGTCAGATTCGGCGCCGGAAATAACGGTTGACGGCTCGCGGCCTGGGGCATCGTGCCCGGCATGGTTCGCGAAACGACCCCTCCGGATATTTCCTACATCGCCGCGCATCTACGCGCGGACGATGCGGAGGAGCAGTTCGCGACCCGCTTCGCCACCGATGTGCCTTGGATGTCGCTCGCAGATGACATGATCGCCCGATTGCCGTCGGCGATCATGTCATTCTGTTTCATCGACCGCACTGGCCGCCCGGCCTCGATCCTCTCCGCCTATCTGGTCTCGCCAGGCGTCGCCCGGCTGCATCGTGTCGCAACCGACAGCTGGCGCGAGGTCGCGATCGAGGTGTTTCGCTTCGGCATCGTGCGGTTCATGCCGGCACTAGCCGCGGCTGTGCATCGCGCCGAATGCAGCATCCTGGCGAAGCATGAGCTCGCGCAGACGACGCTGCAGCGGCTCTCGGCTTCAAACCGAAGGCCTCGCTCGCGCGCGCGGCTGCAACGGCGAAGATTTTCTCAACATGGCCTGGGTGAAAGCCTGATGTGCGACCTGTTCGGAAGTGCCGACACCTCGGCGGCCGATGCCGCCACCGCGCAGGCGCAACAAGCGGCGACGCAGGCGTTGAAGCAGCAGCTTCAGGCGCAGGCCGATGCCGCGACCGCGGCCGACAATGATAGCGAGGCGGCGCGTCGCGCCCGAGAGAGCCAGGAAGCCGCGCTCCGCGCGAGCGGTGTGTTCGGCGCCATCGACCCTGGCACTGCGCCAGCGTCCGGCACGACCTTCACGCGGACTTTGTTCGGCCAATGACCGCTTATTCAACCCAGGACATCCTCGCGCGGCACGGCCACCTCAAAGAGGTGCGAGCGCTGGAGGAGCCGGCCTGGCGCGATATCGCCCAGATCATCGATCTCGACGGACAGGAATTCCAGATTAACGAACGGCGCCAACGTGACGATCTGTTCGTGTACGACAGCACGCCGCTGTACGCGCTGAACGACTACGTCGGCGGCCTGTTCGGGGAGAGTATGAACCCAGCGGAGCGCTGGTTCGAGCTGACGATCGAGGACAAGGATCTCGCCAAATGGGGTCCGGTTCGCAAATGGTTCTGGGACCAGGGCAGCCAGCTGTACGCATCGCTATCGCCGTCGCAATCGACCTTCTACAGCGAGGCCTCGCCATGGCTCGCTAACATGGGCCGCTACGGGAACGGCTTCATGTATCAGGAGGAGTGGCCGGAACGGCAGGCGATCATCGACCGTTCGATCCCGATCGGCGAAAGCTTCATCAATGTCGACCTCGCCGGCAATCTCGATGAATTCCATCGCGCGTTTCATCTGACCGGCGCGCAGATGATGCAGAAGTTCGGTGATGCCGCCGGCGGCGCGCAGGAGCAGCACCGCTACAACGTGGTGCACGCCGTTTGCCTCAATCCGGATTTCAAACCCGGCGCCCTGGGGCCGCGCGGTAAGCGCTGGCTCTCGACCTACGTGTCCGAGGATCTGAAAAACTTTCGCCGCGATGGCGCCTATTACGAAATGCCGTACCACGCGCTGTTCTGGAACAGGCGCTCGGGCAAGGCCTGGGCGACCGGCCCGGGCCACGACGCCCGGCCGGACATGAACATGAACAACGAGATGGAGCGATCCAATCTCGTTGCTGCGCAGTTCGCCGCGGAGCCGCCCATTCTCACTCACGACCAGGCCGTGGTCGAGGCCGAGGACATCGTGCCGAATGCGGTGCTGAACGGCACCATGTCGGCGCAGGGCAAGCGGCTGCTGGAATATCTGCAGCGCGGCGACAATCCGCAGCACGCGGAGAAGAAAACCGAGGAGCGCCGCGCGGCGATCCGCGAAGCGTTTCTCTACGGCACCATGCAGATCCTGCGCAACCGGCCGCAGATGACCGCAACTGAGGTGATGGCGCTCAAGAGCGAGCGGCTGAAGTTGGTCGCGCCGTTCCTGGTTCGGATCCAGCAGGGACTAGCGACGCACATCGCGCGCCGCTTCGCGATCCTGGCGCGCGCCGGACAGACCATTCCGCCGCCACCGGAACTGCAGGGTCGCGCGCTGGCGGTGCAGTTCGTCTCGCCGCTAGCGAAGGCGCAGGAGGCGGCGACTGGCACGGCGGTGCTGCAGTGGATCAGCTCGCTCGGGCAGATCGCGGTTTCGATGCAGCGGCCTGACATCATGGACAAGGTCAATATCGACGCCGTCGCCGACGTGCTGCACGGCGCCATGGTCAAGCAGCCCGACGTCATCAACGATGACGACAAGGTCGCACAGATCCGCCAAGCGCGCGCGCAGGCGCAGGTCCAGCAGATGCAAGTCGAACAGGCTGCGCAGCTGGCTTCGACCTATGCCGATATGGCCCATGCGCGTCAGGCCGAAACCTCCGCGAGACGGAGGGCTGTGCCATGAGAGCCTGGCGCGAATGGTTCATCACGGCCTGGCGCGATGGCGGCAAGCGGCACCTCGTGCTGTCCGATCTCGCCGCGATCGGCACCCAGCATCCGCATTTTCTCGCTGATCTCGCGCTGCGCGGCAACGTGTTCGATGACAGCGATCCGCCGACTGATCCAATCGCGCTCGGCATCTATCTCGGCCGTCGTCAGCTCGCGCTGGAGACGCTGAAGCTCTGCAAGAAGACACCACAGGAATTGTTCGGCTACCACACCGCACCGGAGACCAAGAGATGAGTGGATCTGCACCGCCGCCCGCACCCGCACCGGCTCCATCGCCCGCGCCTGCACCCGCACCGGCCCCGGCACCTGCACCCGCACCGGCGCCGGCTCCGGACAAAGGCCCGTGGTACATCTCGGCCGACTACGGCTTCGATACCGACACACAAAAGTTTTTTGAGGGTAAGAACTATCCGGACGTCAAGACCGCGCTGACGTCGCTGCGGCATGCCGACCAGGTCGCGCGCGACCGCAACGTGCTGTCCAAGCCTGATCCGGCAAAGCTCAACGAGTGGGACGGCTGGGAAAGCCTGGGCTGGAAGAAGGACGCCAAGGACTACACCATCCAGAAGCCGGAACTGACGCAGGGGCAGAAGCTCGATGAGGCGCTGTTTGCCTCGTTTGCCAAGGACGCGCACGATCTGCGGATCCCGCTCTCGACCGCCCAGGAGCTGTTTCACCGCCAATTCAAGGCGGCCTATGAGCGGATCGGTGCACTCGATGCCGATGGTGCCGCGGCGCGCAAGGCGCTCGACACGCAATTGCGCTCTGACTGGGGCGCGAACTACGAAGTCAATCTCGATCGCTCCAAGCGCGCCGCGCGCGCCCTTGGCATCGGCATGGATGACAGCGCGGAATTAGAGAAGCTGATCGGCTCGCCGCGCCTGATCAAATTCTTCAACACTATCGGTGAGAAGCTCGGCGAGGACAATCTTGTCACCACGGGCAGCGGCGGAGCGCAGGAGACCACACATCCGGCGACGATCGAGGCCGAGCTGAACCGCTTCGAGCAGGATCCGAACAATCTCGCGATCATGAAGAACGAGCGCGATCCGCGCTACAGCGACGTGATGGCCCAACGGCGCAAGCTGATCGGCCGGCTCGCCAACGCGCGGCAGCAAAGGCAGGGCTAACGCAAGGAGACCATCATGGACAAAGCGGCAATGGCGCGCGCGGATCGGCTTCAGGCCAGGCGCGCCGAACTGGCAAAACTGACGAGCGGCGAACTGACGATGCTGGCCACAGACCGGGGCGTCGCCATTGATCCTACCGATACCCGCGAGGAGCGGGAATTTGCGCTGGCTTCGGCTATGATCGATGCCGAGGACGCGGAAGCCGCGGCCACCGCAGCGAAAGAGCAGGACGAGCGCGAAAGACGGAAGCGGGAGGCCTTCTACAAGACCAAGGAAGGCAAAGCCCTGATCGAGCGGGAGCTACGTCAGACGCGCGATCGCCGCATTCGCCAACAACATGCCGCCTTCATCGGAGCGCTCCCCAGCGACGCGCGCAGCAAGGGCGTCCATGTTGTTCCGGACAGTCATGCGGGCGCGGCGTCGCCGGACGTGCCTGATGGCACGTATCGGGTCTCTGGCTCGGACTGGCTGCTGTCGTTTTCCGGCGGCCGCTGGGTGCAGGCCTCGCGCGCCCATGATCGCGGTCATCCGGATTGGACCGAGATCCCGGATGTCGAAGGCGCCAGCGTCGCCGCTCGCGCCAGGCCGACGACGGTTGACGAATAGCTTCGTGGCGTAGCGTCTGCGTGTCCCTCCTTGGGGCGTTTCCTCCCTGACTAGCGGGCGCCGGTCTCCGGCGTCCGCGCTCTCCGGGGAGATGGCCGCACCCTTTGTCGGCGACGACAGAGGCCCGCCTGACCCGCGCGAAAGCCGCGCCGCCGACCGCAGGCGTTAAATGATAGGCGGGCCCGCGAGATCTCTCGCCGCACCCCGGCCGAAGCAACCCATTTTCCCCAACGCTTCGTCTGGAGATCTTCACATGTCAGGGCCTGTCACCGACGCCCACAAGATCGAGTACAGCCGCAACGTCCAGCTTGCGGTTCAGCAGAAAACCTCGCGCTTCGAACAGGGCTTCACCTATCACGGCGACTGGAAGGGCCGTGAGATGATCTTTGAAACGCTGATCATGCCGACGACTGCCATCATCGACGGCAACCGCGGCGGCGACACCCCGAATATCGATGACAATGTCGAGCCGGTTGGCGTGGTGCCGCATCAGATCGAATGGGGCAAGCTGATCGAGAAGGAAGATGCCATTAAGGCGTTGACCGATTTCCAGTCGCCTTTCGTGCAGTCCGGCGCCGCTGCTATCGTGCGCGGCCGCGATACCGTGTTCGCGTCGGCGCTGTTCGGTAACCGCCTGATCGGCAAGGATGGCGCGACCGTGTCGGCCTATGACCCGACTAACAAGATCGTGCCGAACACGGTCGGATCGGCGGACGGCGCCACCGCCGTTGGCATGAATCTACGAAAGATCCAGCGGGCCAAGCGCCTGTTTCGCGCGTTCTACATCGATCTCGACAGCGAGGATCTCTGGGGGTGCCTCAACGCCCAGGGCCATGAGGAGCTGTACAACGACCTCCTGACCATCAACACCGATACGGCGAAGATGGCCTATGTCGACAATGACAAGAAGCTTGTCCATGAGGTCGCCGGCGTCAAGTTCGTCTCCTATGAGGGCCTGGGCAATTACGATGCTCAGAACTTCCTCGGATCGATCTGGTGCAAGAGTGGCATGCACTACGGCGACTTCTGGCCGCTGGAGACCCGCGCAGAGCCGAACCCGGCGAAGAAATACCGGCTGCATCCCTATATGGAAAACTGGTGGGGTGCGGCGCGGTCGGAAGACGCGAAGGTCATCAAGCTGCAACTGAAGATGTGACCCGGCGCCGGCGCCCCGCGCGCCGGCGCATCCATCGTCATCCTCGTCTCAACTCGAAAAAGGAAATCACATGGCTGTGGTGACTGGTTACGGCACCGGCTACAAGGATCCGGCGGCCCTCAACCCGGTGTCGGCGGTCTTTGCCGAAGGCACGGAAAAATCCATCAACTCGCAGATCTCGATCGCCAACGGCGACAGCGCGACGTCGGTCTACTATGTCGGCAAGGTGCCGTCGAATGCGCTGATCTCGCCGCGAAGCAATGTCTTCGTGCCGGCGACGGCAGGACTGACGGACTATTCGCTCGGCTTCACCGGCGCGCCGAAGGCCCTGATGTCATCGGTCGATGTGCATCTCGGTGGCACATTTTCGGCGGTGAGCGCGGTGGCGGTCACGAACTACATCCAGCGCGCATGGCAGCTCGCCGGCCTGGCATCCGATCCTGGCGGCATGCTTGACGTGTTTGTCACGCTCGGCGCTGCCGCCGGCGCCGCAGCACTTGTGCATAACGAGATCATCTTCAAGAAGGCCTGACGATGGTCGCGCGCGCGGGCACGGAAGTCGATGCGGCCAATCTGGCGCTGTCCGATCTCGGGCAGCCACCGATCACGTCGTCGTTTTCCGACAACACCGCGCGCGCACGCGCCTGCCGCGTCAATTTTGGCACGGTGCGCGACGCGCTGCTGCAGCAGCACGAATGGGGCTTTGCCACCGCCTACGCACGGCCGGCTGCCGCAGTAGCGCCAGTTGGCGGCTGGCCTGGCAAATTCGCCAACCGCTTTCTGTTGCCGTCGGACTGCCTGCAGGTGCGCTATGTCGCACATAGCGGGGCCGACAGCTGGGAGGTGATTACGGCGGCCGCGGACCCTGCCGGAAGCGATGCCAATGTGAAGGTACTGTCGACCAATGATGCAGCGCCGGAGATCTGCTACACCCGCTGCATCGTCGATGTGCGACTGTGGTCGGGGCAATTCCTTAAGGGCTTTCGCCACGAGCTCGCCGCGGCTATTGCGCCACTTGTGGTCAGCTCGACAGCCAAGGCGCAGAGCGAAGCTCAACTGGCGGCGGCGGCCGTCAGCGACGCTGCTCTGATCGACGGCAAGGAGAAATCCCGTCGCACTATCTCGCGCGACACGTCCTGGCTACGCGCGCGTCGCGTCGGTCGCTGGGGCCGTCCCTGATGCCGACGCGAGAGAACGTCGAGAAAAGCTCGTTTGCCTCTGGCGAGATCTCGCCGGAATTGTCTGCTGCCACCGACCTGCGTACCTACCAGACCGGTGTCGCGCGCCAGGAAAACATGGTGACGCTGATCGAGGGCGCCATGACGCGGCGGCCTGGCACCCGTTTTGTGCTCGAGCTCAAGGATGAGACGCAAACGGGCAAGCTGTGGCCGCTACGCTACGCCAGCAATCAATATTACATGCTGGTGTTCAACGGCGGCAAAATGCGCGTGATGCGAGATGCGAGCTTCATCGGCGCCGCCGGCGCTCCCTATGAGATGGCCATCCCGTGGTCTGCGGCGCAGCTGCCGACGTTGCGCGGGGCGCCGCTCGGGGCGACTGTGACCTATACAGTCTCCGGCGGCCGCATGCAGGTGCTGACGCGTGCTACCGATAACAATTGGTCGCTCGCGGAATACCTGCCGCAGAACGGGCCGGTCGACCCGCAAAATCTGGACACCACGATTACTGTCATGCCGTCGGCCGTGACCGGAAATATCAATCTGGTCGGCGTCAACAATCCGTTTTCGGCGAGCTGGCTCGGCGGTGTGATGCGTCTCGATGAGGCCAATGCCTCGCTGACGACGTTATGGACGTCGCAAGAAGCGATCTCCCGGCCGGTGGCGAACATGCCGGCGTCGAACAGCCTGTTCAGTGACATGGCCAATCCGGCCAACGTGACCGATGGCGATAATTCCACCGCGGCGACAAAAACGGATGTCACCTGCTACATCGGTTTTCACTGGAACGCGCCCCAGGCCATTTCGCGTTTCGCGATTTTGGCCGGCGTCGGGTTGGGTGACGGGACCGCGATCGTTCAAATCGAGGCATATGGATCGCAGGGTGCCGCGCCGAGCGCGGATAGTTCTGGTGTTCTACTCGGCTCAATCCAGACGACGTTGACCGGCAACCCGACGGTGATCAACGCCTATTTTGCATCACCGCCTGAGAGCACTTGGAACAATCTCTGGATCAGGATCGTCTCTGTCGCCGGCACCGCTCTGCATTATTCGATTATCACGATCCAGCCACAAGCGCCTGTCCCCGGAGCCCCGCCGGTTCTGCGCCGCTGGGGCGATAACATCTATCAGGCGGCCAGCGACGGCAACGCCGGCGCTGCGCCACCGACGCACACCTCCGGCGACGCCGCCTATGGTGGCGTGATCTGGCGATTTTACAGCCTGTATTACGGCTTCATCCGGATCACGGCGGTGGCTGATCCCAATCATGCCAGCGGCACCGTGATCCTGCGGCTGCCCGACAGTGCCTTGTTGCAGCCGTCCTATCGCTGGTCGCCCCCGTCGTGGGGCGATGGTCTTGGTTGGCCGGATTTCGTCCTGCAACATCAGCAGCGCTTCATCTTCACGCGGTTGAACCGGTTGTGGGGAACGCAGCCTGCCAACAAGACCAGTTTCTGGCTGACCGCTGACGCGACCAGTGCGCTGGATATCTCGTTGACATCGCCGGACGGCTCGCTTGTCGAGATCAAGTGGATGGCATCATCGGGCATTTTGGTGCTTGGCACGTCGGATCTGGAGTGGATGCTACGCGCGCCAGCCTCGGACGATATCCTACAGGCCCAGACCATCGACCCGGTGCCAGACAGTCAGGAAGGCTCGATCGCGCAGATCGCCACGAAGGTCGACCGGGGGGTGATCTTTGTCAGCTCGACGGGCAAGCAGCTGTTGTACGTCCGCTTCAACCAACTGACGCAGCAGCTCGATCCGCAGGAGGTCTCGGCGCAGGCCCGGCATATTCCGAAGGCCGGCGTCGTCGCCACTGCCTGGCAGAAGAATCCGAACAAGGTGCTGTGGATGGTGCTGTCGGACGGCACGCTTGCCGGCATGACCTTCATGAGTGAGCAGAAGGTTATCGCGCTCCACCGGCATCCGATGGTCAATGCGTTCGTTGAGGACATCGCTGCGCTGCCGTCGCTCGACGGCGGTCGCGTCGACGTCTACCTGATCGTGCGGCGCGTCATCAACGGGCAGACACGGCGCTATATCGAATTGATGCAGCCGTTCTTTCAGCCTGTCGATCCGGCGAACCCGACAGCTGATGGCGCATGGTTTGTCGATTGCGGACTGAGCTACAGCGGCGCTCCCGTCACCACCATTACCGGCCTCGACCACCTTGAGGGCGAAACCGTGGCGGTGTTCGCTGATGGTGCCATGCAGCAGCGAAAGAAGGTGGTCGGAGGGTCCATCATGCTTGATCGGGCCGCATCCAGCGTTGTGGCCGGTGAGCCGATCAGCTGGCGCGTCACCGACCTGCCGCGTAGCTTGCAAATCCCGGGCGGTAGCTCGCGCGGCAAGATGCAGCGCGCGAACACCGTCATCGTTGACGTGCTGAACGCGGCGAGCGGCGAGGTGCGCCTGACCTACCCGAAAGACAATCGCAATGCCGGTGATGATGATACGCCGTTCGACGACCTGATCGAGACCGGCGCCGATGACTACGGCGCTGCGGTCAAGCTGTTCACTGGCGAGATCCTGATGCAGGTAACCGGCACCAGCTCGCGCAGCGTGGTGACGGAACTGAAGGGCGATGATGCGATGCCGATCACCTTACGCGCGATCGTGCCCGACGTGATCGAGGAGGCGGACTGATGTGGCCATTGCTGCCGTTCGCGGCCGCCGGTCTTGGCGCAGCCTCCAAGCTGTTTTCCGGCTTCGCAGCCTCCGATGCGGCCGAGCTGGCGGCCAAACAGGATCGCGCGAATGCCGAGCTGTCGGACACCCAGGCACAGGTGGCGAAAATCGGTGCCCGGCAGAGCCTGACCCAAGGCGCCTGGCAGGCGGGGCAGATCGCGAGCAAGGTGAAATCGACTAATGCCGCGGCAACGTCCTATTTCACTGGCCACAACATCAATCCAGCGCTCGGCTCGCCGGTGGCGCTGGAAGGCTTTCGGCCGGCCAGGGCGCCACCGATATGGCGCTGGCGGCCGCGCGCGGCGAAGCCGGTTACGCCGAAGGCCTGACTAAGTCGGCCAATCTGTTCGGGCAGGCTGCGAACCAGCAGTGGGCCGCCGTGAACAAGGAAAATGAGGCCACGACAGATCGCGTCTCTGGCATCTTCGGCGCAGCCACGACACTGCTGTCGGCAGGCAGCGCGCCATGGTCGAGCCTGTCGAGCATGTTCTCCGGAGCAGCCGGATCGGTTTTCGGAACGACGACGATCGGCAATCCTTGGAACACGACCGGGAGCCTGTACTGATGGCCGGTGAAGCGCCGATCTATCGTCAACAGCTCGAGGTGCCCGACGCGCCACAGGGCGTCATTCAGCCGCTGTCAGATCAACGGTCCAGCAACGCCGGGGCGCTGGGGGCGATCGCCGACGCGGGTGAGAAGATCGCGGCGTTCACGAATAAGCTGTACACCGCGCAACAAGAGACCGCGGCGTCGACTGCTCGGGCTAGCTACTTGACGGGACTGAGCCAGGCGCAGGACGACGCCGTCAACGATCCCGACTATCAGAACGCGCCGCGTAAATTCGAGGCCAAGGTCAACCAGCTGCAGGGCGACGCGCTGGCGCAAGTCGATGATCCAAGGACGCAGGCCGAGATGCGGCTGCATCTGCAGGTCGCGGGGATCTCCGCCCAGGGCAAGGTCAATGCGGCAGCGCTAGCGCGGCAGACCAACCAGAGCGTCGCCAGCCTCGACACAGCCACTGATGGCCTGGTGCAGCGCTCGTCGCAGGCCGGTAGCCTCTATGAGCGCAAGGCACTTCGCGATAGCGCATTCGCAGGCATCGATGCCGCGGTCGCCGCTGGACAGATCGATGCTACCAACGGCGTCGCGCGCAAGCAGCGCTTCGACCACCAGCTGGCAACCTTCGATGTCGCGCGCGACATGGCGGCGAACCCGGCGCAGACGGTCGCCAATCTGGACGATCCCGCGAAATATCCCGGATTGATGCCGTTCGAGCGTGAGAGCCTGAAACAGCAGGCAGTCGTCGCTCATGATGAGCAGGAGCGGTTGCGCGGCGACGATCTCGCCAAGCGCGATCCCGCGGTCGCGGCCGCGCGCTATGGCGTGCTGAGTTCGCGGCCGCTGGCTGACCAGATCTACAACCGCATCATCATTCCGCAGGAAAGCGGCGGCAATCCGAATGTCGTGAGCCCAGCCGGCGCGGTCGGTCTCGGGCAACTGTTGCCGGCCACCGCGCGCGACCAGGCCAAAAAGCTCGGGATGAATGATATCGCGGCGCTTGACGATGCAACGCTGGCGGAGCGGCTGAAGGACCCGGCGCTGAACACGAAGCTCGGCAGCTCCTTCTGGGCCGACCAGCTGCAACATTACGGCGGGAATGTCTTTGCCGCAGCGGCGGCCTATAATGCAGGTCAGGGCAGCGCCGCCAAGCCCAGGGCCGATGCATGGGACGCCGCGGCGCGGGCGCAGTTCGGCGATCATTATTCGGCGGCACAGCTCGCCAGCGTAATCCCGATCAAGGAGACGCGAGACTACGTGCTGTCAGTGGCGCGTCGGCTCGGCGTCGATACGGACGCGCCGTCGCTGTCGTTCCGCGGCTCGTATGGCGTTGCCGCGGCGGTCGACCAGGAGCTGCGCCGCCAGGCCAACGCGCAGCGCACTCAGGATAATGCGCTGATCTCGTTGACATCAGCTGATCGCGACGAGATCGCGAGCGCATTCAAGCAGGGCTATGCGGTCAATCCGCAAGCGCTGCAGGCGGTCAAGCAGCCGCTGATCGATGCAGCCTCGCGCGGCGATATCGATGCCGCGGTTAAGTTGCGGCAATTCGAGCAGGCGGAAGCAACCTATCCATTGGTCGCGGAGGCCTATCGGCATACGCCGGAGGAGGTCGGCGCGACGGTCGCTGCCATGCAGGCCGCCGCTGCGGAGGGGAAGCTTGATCCACAGGCGCTGCGGCGGCTCGACGTGCTGCAGGGTGTCAACCGCGAAATGGCGACCGCGCGGACCGGCAATCCGGTTGGGCTCGCCGAGCGTCAGCTTGGGCCTCAGAGCGTGATCAACCTGAAGCCGCCCCAGGATGCGCGCGATCCGCAGTTTGCCACGTTGTTGACGGCGCGCGCGGCGACCGCAACCGCCGCCAACAACCAGTATGGCGGCGCGTTCAAGTTCTTCAAGCCGGAGGAGCTCGCCGCGTTCAAGCCGTGGTTCGACAATCTGGAGCCGGCGCAGCAGGCGGCCGCGATCGGCACCATCGCGCGAGCCACAGCGGGGGCGGCGCGACAGGCTGCCTTCAGCGAGATCAGTGACGGCAAGCCGTCGACCGTGTTTGCGGCCGGGCTGTTTGGCCAGGCGCCCGATATCGCTCAGAGCATCATGGAAGGGGCGAAGGCGGAGGACACCTATCTGCCCGACAAGGCCAACCGGGTAGCCTATGAAACTGCAAAGACCACGGCATTGCCGCCGGCGCTGTTCGTGACATCAGGGCGTATCGATCCAAATGGGCCGCTCGCTGCCATGAACGACGCGATCGACGCACGCTACGCCTATCTCTCGGCGCAGGCCAATGACAACAGCAAGGTGTTGAGCTCGTCGCGGCTGAAACAGGCTGCGACCGATGTTACCGGAGGCATCGTCTGGCACAATGGCGTGCCGGCGATCGCGCCGCAGCGGGGCATGACGCAGCGTGAATTCGACGGAGTGATCTGGGGCGTAACCGATCAGGATCTCGCGGCAGCCCGGACCACGGGCGGCACGCCGATCACGGCGGAGTTTCTGCGCGGCAGTGCGCGGCTGCGGGCGCGATCAGACGGCCAGTATTACGTCCAGCTCAACCAGGATGATGCCAAGCCAGCGTTCGCGGTGACGGCAGCCGGTGCGCCCTTCGTGCTCGACCTGCGCAACCGTCGGCCGGTGACACTACCGATGCCGGATGCGTTCGACAATGCGGCGCCGCTACCCTGACGGTTGACGTTCCAGTGTGGGGCCTAGCCTCGCGCCATGAGCCTTGACGTTTTCGACAGCACGATCCGTAACAGCGATGCTGAGGTGGCGGCCAACGCAGCGCACGACCTGCCGGCTGGCTTTGGCGAGGCATTCGCGGCCAGCTGGAATTCGATCCGGGAGTGGCACAATTTCGGCGCCTTCTATACCGCGCGCGCGAATGTTTATAACGACTGGCGCGAGGATATCCGGCAAAAGACTGGCGAAACACTGCCAGTACTAGGCGCCCAACCGGGAGAGGAGGAGAGCCTGGCCGGTATGGCGCCGGTCACCCTCGACGAGGTCAATGCGCGGCTTGCCAAGATCAAGGAGACGTATCCCGGGCTTGACTACATCACGCCGCTGACTGATCGCGATCTCGACAGCATGACCTATGTGCGCATGGCCAAAGCGCGTGGCGATGCAGCCGCGATGGCTGCGCGGGAAAAGACCTGGGGCGGCACATTCGGCAGCGCCTCCGGGACGGTACTCGGCGGATTGACTGATCCGGTCACCATCGCGACCTTGCCGCTCGGCGGCGTCGGCGAGGCTGGCATCGCTCTGCGTGCGCTGGAGTTTGGCGTTATTGCCGCCGGCAGTGAAGGCATCGATGCCGCCGCGAACTATAAAAGCCATGAGGCGGCCGTTCCTGGATCGTCAGCCGAGATCCCGGGCGAGATCATCAGCGCCGGTCTGTTCGGCGCTGGCCTTGGCGGCGCATTCGGACTACTCGGCAAAGCTCTCGGCGCAGGCCGCCGTGTATTACCGACCGCGCTGCGCGATGACGTCAATGCGGCGACTTCAGAGGCGCAGCTCAACGCCAGCAATGTGTTCACCGGTGCGGCGGCCGAGAGCGCAAACCGCGATGCGGTGACGGATGCGGTGCGATCGGTTGCGAATGGCGAGCCCGTGACGTCGGGTGCGTCATTTGACGCGGCGCATGTCGCGAGCCTCGCGACCGATGGGGGCGCAAAGGAAGCCGTGCGCTGACTGCGGCCGCCGAGGCCAGGCTACGGCCGCTGACGTCTGGTGAGATACCCGACGTCGAAAGCTTCGATCGCGTGCCGGAAGCCGGCGAGGGTGCCGCGAGCTATTGGGAGGATCGGCTCGCAAGCGCAACGGCTGAGGAGCGCGCAGCGCTCGGCGCAACGGATGACGTTGGGCTCGATCCTGGCGAGAAGATAGACGGCGGGCCGAATGTTGCGCCGTCGGATCTGACACGGGAGCAACTGTCGGCGCTTTCGGATGATCCGCATCTGCCCGACGTGCAGGCGCACGATCTCGAGCATTTGCTCGCCGCAAATCCCGAGATGGAATTCACGACGCAGACGCGGCTCGATGATGGGAGCTACCGGCTCGATAGCCGGCCGCTGAAGGATGTGCTCGCCGAGCTCGGCGAACAAGAGACTGCGGCGAAGGAGCTGCGGGCCTGTGTGATTGGGTTGGAGGCGGCTGCCGAATGAGCGTGCGCGATTGTCTCGACAGGCTGGTCAAGCAAAGGAAGATCTCGCGCGTCACGGCGCAACAGGCCGATGCACTGTGGCGGCGCTACCAGAACAAGTTCTCGCTCGACCTGCCGCCGGCGCAAGCCGATGCGGCCGCAGCGCTGCAGACCGCGCGCGAGATGCTGCAGTCTACCCGGCGAAAGAAGAATGCGGTCGCGATGCAGGTCAAGCGGCAGACCGCAGTCGAGCGCGAGCAGATGAGCCATCCGTGGGGACCGGCGGCCGGCGGCATGGCGATCCTAACCCGCGACATCTACCGGCTCGGCGGCGAGAACGTCGACACCCGTGCCCAGGCGCTGCGGGAGGTGCTGTTCTCGAAATTCAACGCCGGGATCGAGGCCTACAAATCGACCATGGCCGGATTGAAACAGAACGCGGCCGGCGCGCGCAACCTGGTCAGGGAGTTGTTCGAAGTCGACAGCGGCGACGCCGTCGCCAAGGCAGCCGCCAAGGGTTGGCAGGACGCCACCGAGTGGGGCAGCAAATATGTGCAGAGCGCCGGCAAGATCTTCGAGGAGATGGAAAATTGGCGCATGCCGCAGTTCTGGTCGGCAGATCGTGTCAGGCGGTTCGGCATGGGCGATGCGTTTCAGGCCGATGTGCTCAATGCTGTCGCCGCCGGCGGTCTTAAGGTGTTCGATAAGGAGGCGCAGGAATTCGCCACCAATCCTGCGCGGATCCGCGTGCTGGTCGCGAAGGCGGCGCGTGATATCATCACCGAGGCCGGCAGCGCGCCCGCATTCTCCAAGGAGATGCGCACCTTCCATTTTCCGCAAGGCGAAGTGGGCTTCAAAGCGTTCGATGCGCTTCAGACGAAATACGGCGCTGGCAACGATATCATCGGCACTCTGACCGGCCATCTCGGCGCGATGGCGCGCGAGGCTGCGCTGGTCGACGTGCTCGGCCCGCAGCATGCGGCGACCGCGGCGATGCTGGCGAAGAACGCGCGGCACTGGGAGCGGCTCGGCAAACAGGGGCAGGGCAGAGTGCGGCCGGCGCGGATGCTGGGGCTGGAAAGCGGCAGTGCTATCGATCGCACCTATGCCGTGCTGTCGGGTAAGGCCAACGGCGTCGAGAATACGTTCTGGGGCGGCATCATGGGCGGCGCGCGCTCGCTTCTGACCGCGTCCTCGCTTGGCTCGGCGGTGATCCCGGCGACGATCGGCGACAGCGTCACAGCACTGCTCGCGGCGCGCTATAATGGCATGGAAGGCGGCAAGGTGCTGGCGCGCACCGTCGAGCTGCTGACGGGCGAGAACCCGCAAGCCCAGGAAGACGCAGCGCGGCTGCTCGTGACCGGCCACGCTATGAGCGATCATGCAATCGCGACGCGCCGCTACACCGATCAGCTGGCAGCGCCCGAGCTCTTGCGCAAGATCTCCGACACGGTGGTACGCGCCTCCGGCCTCAACGCGTGGACCGAAGGCATCAAGAAGGCGTTCTCGCTGGAGATGATGGCCTTTGTCGCCAGGCAGCGCGGCATCGCCTATGGCGCGCTCGAAGCGCCGTTCAAGTCATTCCTCGACCGCTACCGGATCTCGCCGGCCGAATGGGATCAATTGCGCGCACGCCCGACCTTCGATTTTCGCGGCGCCAAATTCTTCGATACATCGACGGCGGTCGATGATCCCGTTGTGCGCAAACTCTACGAAGGGGTACTGCAGGAGCGGGCGCTCGCGGTGTTGGAGCCGGACGCCCGAGTGCGCGCGTTCACGACCGGTGGCGTGCGCTCCGGCTCGCTGCTCGGCGAAGTGGCGCGCTCGCTGTCGATGTTCCAATCGTTCTCAATGACGATGATCACAACCCACATGATGGCGCTGGCGATAAAGGACGGTGTTGCCGGCAACCGTGCTCTCAATAATGCGCTGTTCTACACGCTGCATCTGCTCGCCGGCGCGGCGATCGTGCAGGCGCGCCAGGTGCTGCAGGGCAAGGATCCGATCGATATGACCAACCCGAAATTCTGGTGGCAGTCGGCGGTGCAGGGCGGCGGCGCCGGCTATTTCGGCGACCTGGTCGGCGGCGTAACCGGCGCGGCCGATCGCACCGTGATCGGCAAGTTCTCGGGCCCGATCGGCGGCTTTGTCGACGACACTGCGCGCGCGGCCAATGCGATCGCGACGGGCAAGGGAGGCGGCATCGGCGCGGGCATCGATCTGCTGAAGCATATCGTTCCTGGCTCTAACCTATGGTTCTCGCGGCTGGCGACCGATCGGCTGATCTTCGACCAGATCCATCGCGCTATCGACCCGCAATATGCCCAGAGCTTTGCCCGGCGCGAGCAGCGCGCGATTCAGCAGTACAACCAGCATTCCTGGTGGCATCAGGGCGATCTCACGCCGGAGCGCGCGCCGAGCCTGTTCGGACGGTAGGGATTGTCGTTAAGGCTGCCTGATGTTCCGCCTCAAGCCTCTTGCAAGCCGCACGGTCGATTTCCTTTATTGGGATGACCATGGCCACTGCGATATATACTGCCTGATCTCCGGGGTTTCGAACCTTTGGTCTCTGCATCTACCTGCGTGTGGAAGAGGATGCCGCTATAATAGAACTCGCCCTTCTTGTTCTCGAAAATGTTGGTGTAGTAGGTCATTTAATATCTCCTATATTATTGAATGAATTCGAGAATTATACCGGGCTGCGGAAAGCGTTCAATTTTTCTGACGAGAAAAATTCGCATGGTCGGGCACGGCCTGGTGACGGGCCAATCATCGAAGGCTGACTAGGGCCACAGGCGGCTAACGGTTGACGCCTTTGCTGCGGTCTTAGCGTCGCGGCATGACAGTCTCCTCGGAAGCCTGCGGCCCGACCAATCTACGCTGGACCGGCGTGGAAACCTCGTTCACGCCGGGCTGGCAGGCGCAGGACGTCGCTGCTGTCGAGGTCTATTACCTCGCCGATGCCCCTGGTAGCGCAGAGGTGCTGCTGACATTGGGCATCCACTATGCGGCGGCGCTGGCCGCCGGCACCGGTTTCGTCACGGCAACACCGGTCGCATTGCCGCCAGCGCCCGGCACCCTGACATTTCTGCGCAAGACGCCTGCGCTGCAAGAAACCGATTTTCAGAACTTGCGCAGCTTTGACGCCGCGACCCATACGCGGCTGCACGATGCGGCTGCCATGCGAGACGCCGAGCAGCGTCGTGACATCCTCTCCGCATTCGGCGCTGATCCCACGCAGGCGATGATCGCAGCGGCGAGCGCGATTCTGGCCGAGGCGATTAATGCGGTGCTCGGGGCGCCGCCGACTAAGATCGACATTACGAAGTCGCCCTATCAGGTGCAGTTCGGCGATCTCTACCTCGCCGTTGATACGTCCGGCGGTCCGGTCGTGATCGAGCTGCCTCCCGCAATCGCGCGCGCGGGACGGCCGGTGATCGTCAAGGATTTCACCGGACACGCGGCCGCGGCTGGCCGCAACATCAGCATCATCCCGAACGGCGCGGAGACCATTGAGGGTCTCAACCCGCTTCCGATCAAGGCCAACTACGGCGGCTTCCGCCTCCGTCCCTCCACACTGAAATATGTGATCGACCCATGACCAGGCTGACATCGCTGCTTGCCGGCGCGTTGCTGTGCGCTCTCTCGACCGCTGTTGCGAGTGGACAAACTGGCCAGCTCGATCCATGGCAGGTGTGGGGTAACTTTACCGCGCAGCCTGCGCCTGCCTCTCCGACGTCATTCGCGAACGGTGTTGCGCAATTTCTTGTTACGCCATCGAGCGCCAATCTGCGCGCGGCGATGACTGATCCGACAGGTACCGGTCTTCTGTACTTCCAGGGCGGCGCATTGGGCCAGCCGTCGTCGGCAGATCTGGCTCATGCAACGAATTTGCCGCTAGGTACCGGCGTGATCGGAAATCTCCCGATCGCGAACACCTGTCCCGGCTTGACTGGCGCGTCGAGCTCGACATTCCTGCGCGGCGACTGCCAATGGGCGACGCCAGCCGGGGCCGGTAACGTTACCGGTCCTGGGTCATCAACGGTGGGTCATATCACGACGTTCGGCGGCACGCTCGGAACGGCGATCCAGGATCAGGCGACAGTCACGACTGATCAGAATCATGTTTACAGTGGCAATATTACTGCATCTGGCACCAACCAGATGCAGGGCAATACATACTTCGGCGGCGCGCCCTGGTTCGACGTTAAGTCTCCCGCACATAGCTGCGCGGCTGCCATAGGCAATGGAGCGGCCGATGATACATCCGCAATTCAATGCCACATCAATTATTTGAATTCCACGTATGGCGGCGGGTTCGTATTTTTTCCTCCTGGAACCTATCTTGTCTCTGGCGCAGGATTAACCGTTTCTGCGGGCGTGTGGCTAGAAGGAAGCGGAATCGCAAGCTCGATCCAGGTGTCGACGGACAGCATGGCTGTCTCGTTTTCGACATCGGGCGGCACGTGCCCAGGAGGCGGGCATCTTGGAGGATTGGAAAAACTGCAGGTCTTAGGTTTTCAGACCAACACCTCAACGCAGCCTGCGGTAAAGATCGGGGCAAACTGCTCTGTCACGATCCGCGACGCCAGGATCTGGTTCGGGGCACAGGGACTTGTCAACAACGGTGTCGATAGCCTTGTAGAAAACAGTTACATCTGCGGCTGGCAGCAGTGCGTTTTCAGTCAAGGCGCAAACTGGTATGTCAGGGTAAAGCTCGACAGCATCGGTATCACCATGGTCGGCACTAGTGCTGCCTTCATGCAGGGTGCGTACATAGGGCCGGGTGGTGCTACAGCTATCGCTGAAAATCATTTCACTCAGACCGATTTCAGCGGCACGTACTCCTATTCGATCTACATCGATGACACCAACAACGCGTCCGCCATCACTCATATCGATGGTGGCGTCCTCTCGTCAGCTATCATGCTAAATCATCATAGGTTTACGATGATAACTGGCACTGAAATCGGATCCACGTCGTTCGCAAATAACAATGGCGCAATGCTGATGTCATCTACTACAGCACTTGCTTCCGTCACCATTTCAGGTGCCGGGTCACGATCCTGCGGATCTAACGCTGGCTTCACGAACTGTTAATGGTCGCTGCGTCCAATTGAGGATACGAAGGCCGTTCATCGCTGACCGTTCGATGAACCTGTACGAAAGCAGGGACAGGATGATTGTCACTGCGAAACCAACCACCAAGACGCGCGGCAGACCAAAGTGAGATAGATGTGCCCACTGCGTTATGATCGCGGTGACCACAAGCGGGTGAATCAGGTACATCGAATACGACGCATCGCCCAGCGCAACGACGGCCCGCTGAATAGACGGATGTCCGCTCGGCCATGGCCCGAGCACACCGGCTGTGAAGATCATGGCAGTGGGCAAGCCCCACACAAGCAATCGGTCATTGGACGGCATTCCGCCGCCGCCGATGTGGTGCTGAAAACCATAGATGATTGTGACCGCAATCAGCACTAGCAGCGTGCGCGCGAGAGCGGGAAGTTTGATCGATTTTCGGTATGCGATGGCGATCGCCATGCCGAGCGCGAATTCGATGATGATCGGATCGCACCAGAACCTAAGCGGTGTCGGCTGATCTATAAATCCGAAATGGCCGAGCGCGGCCATGATAGCCAGGGCGAGACCGACGGCGGCTAGCGCCCATTTGCGCGGGAGCATCAGGGTGGCCGCGAACATGACGTAGAACATCATCTCGTAGTTCAAGGTCCAGCCAACCCCGAGCAGCGGAGTGGCCTGCCCATAAGTGGGATTCGAGACGTACGGAACGAAGAAGAGAGATCCAGCCAAAGATGCCCATGTGACGCTGGGGGCGAACGCCAGCGCGATCAGCGTCGCCAACCAGTATGGCGGGACAACTCGTGAAAGCCGGCGACCGAAGAAGATTGCCGGCGCACCCGGCGAGCCGAACAGCTTCTCTGACGAGTGCACCATGATAAAGCCGGAGATGACGAAGAACAGATCGACGCCGCTGGCCAGGGAATAGAGCGGGATCCAGTCGTCGCCGTGGCCGCTCAAAATGAGCTGTGCTTGACTGAAATGGCACAAAACAACGGACAAGGCTGCCACGGCGCGTAAAGCTTGGACCGAAACGAGCATGAACGAAAGCGCCTTCCTAAAGGTACGATTTTCCCAAAAGGTATGTTTTGACCCATACATCGCAACCTCAACGCGATCAATTGGATTATGCGACCGTAAATCGCGCAGATTGTCATTGACTGAAGCAAACGAGCAACAACCAGCAACAGAGGTTAGCCGTCCCATCAGGTCAGGGAATGATCCGCCGATCGCGCCTTACGGTTGACGACGCCGAAACTGCGCCACTTTCGCGGAAGGCGAGAGGGCGAACCGATGAGCGTCAAGGTATTTGCGATCAAGGCAGCCAACGCCCGGCGCTGGCACGCGATGCACATCAAGGCCAATCTGCTCCCCGACTTCGACGCCACCGCAAAGCGGCTATCAGCGCCTGACGCCAAGGCGCGTTATCAGGGCGTCACTGACCGCCTGGTCGAGCTGAAGCTGCAGCCGGTGCCGTGGTGGTTCATTGCCATCGTCAGCGAGCGGGAATATGGCGGGCCGCCGCATTGGGATCGCCAGCTCGCCCAGGGCGATCCGCTGCATGCTGTCTCGACGCATGAGCCAAAGGGAAGGGGCCCGTTCCTGGCGCATGCGGACGACGTGACGCCAGGCCGTGATGCATGGACCAGGGGCTGTCTCGATGCGCTGATCGACTGCGCACCGCATGCAGCGAATTGGACCGACTGGTCAGTCGGCGGCGTACTGACGCTGTTTGAAGAGTACAACGGCATCGGCTACGCGATCCGCGGCATCGCCTCACCCTATGTCTGGTCAGGCACGGATCAGTATGACCACGGCAAGTTCACGGCGGACGGCGTCTTCAATGCCCGCAAGGTCGACGTGCAGGAAGGCTGCGCGCCGATCCTCGCGCGGATGATGGTGCTGGATCCGTCCATCACGTTCGCGGAGGCGGCGTGATGTGCATGATGGGCGACTGCATCGATCTCAGCTTCTGGGTCTACCACGGTTGGATCATCACAGCCGTGGTCTACGCGATCTATGTGCTGTTTGCCCTTGCGCTCGCGTGGCTCCTCAGGTGCATCGTTTTCACGCACTCGAAATTCGCCGCGCTGGCCTATGTCGCGTGTGCTGCGCCGCTGGCGGTTGCCCTCATTCAGTTTGCTCTCGGAAACGCTCCATGAACACTCCCTGGATCGTCGGAGCGCTGCTCGCTATCGCGTTCTTCGTAGTGTTCGAGTTTCTCGCCTTCCGGCATCCCGATCGCTTCAACACGCTTTCGCATTGCGTCGCGAGTGTTGGCGCGACGTGGCCGCTGTCGATCTGGCTGATGGGTCTCTTCGCCGGAATTCTCGCCTCACATTTCTTTTGGCCGTGGTGCGCCAACCCACTCGGGCATGGTGCTGGATAGGAGCAGGACATGAATTGGGAACTGGTTAAGCCTTGGGCTGCACAGATCGCGCGCGACACTCTCCGGACGCTCGGGATGGCATTGGCGTCCTACGGCATCATCAAGGACGGTGCCGGCGTCGAAGCGTTCATCGGCGCCGGTATGACGCTGGCCGGCATCTTCTGGGGATGGTTCACCACGACCGGCTATCTACAAATCGAGGGCCTGCTGAAGAAGCTGACGGCCACCAGGACGGCCAAGGATGCCGCGGTTGCAGCCGAGGTGTTGCCGCATGCCGCGGCTGTCGACAGCGGCTCCAAGGCCGCGGCTGTTCGATCGGTCACCGGCTCCGTCGCCACCGTGTTGCTGGTTGCTTTCGCGCTATCATTTTTGCTGGCAAGTGCTGGAGGCGCGATGGCGCAAGCGGCGCGCCGGCCAGCGGCGGCTCAGCAGCAAGGCCCGGTCCTCACCGGCGACCTGATCCAGGATGCCAAGAACGGCTTCAAGGGTGATCCGGCCACCGGCGTGCAGTTGACCGGAAATCTGAAGAAGGATGCGCTGGCGGTCTGGCAGAAGATCCAACAAGCCAGCCACGACGATCTCGTGTATGCGTCGCTGATGGCCGGTGCCGCTAATACGCCTGCCTCGAAGACGCGCAAGCAGTGCTGGGACGCTATCATCGCGATCAACGAGCAGGCCAACGGCAAAGGGCTGAAGAACGCCGACGGCACGGACGCCGCAAAGCCGGACCCGTCGCTGTTCAGCGATATTGAGACGTCAGCCGAGATCGTCGACAGCCTCTCACCGCAAGGACCGCTCTATACATCATGCGCAGGGGCGGCGCAGCTGTTTCAGGCTAACGTGATCCAATTCATCTCGGCCGCCGTGGCTGGCGTCGCCGGCATGGCGAAGCTGGCGCCGATCCCGGGACTGATGTAGCGCCGGCCGCGACGGAACGGAATGCAAGCCGATGATGGTAAGCCCTGAATGGATACTTGCAATCTGTGCCGGGGTGACCCTGCTGATCCTGATCATGGGGACGGTCGTTGGCGCGACCCTCTGGATCATCCGGCAGATCAGGGACATGAAGAAGGAGATCCTGGCTGACTTCGACCAGAAGCACTCCGACAATGCGGCGACCATTAAGGCGCTCGAGCAGCTGGTACTGCGGCATGACCTGATCCTCGAGCCAGAATTCAATGGATCGGGCCGCAGCCAGTACACCGCGAGGCAGCGTCCGCGCCAATAGGTCTCTGCAACCCATCGGACGTCATATATGTGATATCAACTATTTGGATGTATCAGGGGCACGGTTTGACCCAAAAGAAGACATAATCAAATATCCGTCTCCGTGGGACGCAAGCGAATCAACGAAGAGGCGACGCCGGCCAGGTTTCCAAAGGGAACGCTGGCGCGGATTGACCGTTTGCTTGCGGAAAAGGAGAAGCGGGCAGACTTCATTCGCGAGGCTGTCGAGGGCGAGGCCAGGCGCCGTGAGGCCCTAGCCAAGCAGGAGAGCTGACCGGCCCTCGCTCAAGGGTCAGGATGCAGCAGGCCGGCGAAATCCGTGAGGGCGACGAGGAAATCAAACTGCGCAGCGAGCCATTCCTTGTCGATGCTGATTGCTATGATGAGATGACGCGCATCTTCGCCGATGATCTGGATTTTTGGTCGGGGCTGGGGATCGTTGTCGCGGCGGGCGTCGTCGGTACTCATCAAAACTATTCCCTTTGAATCGCGCGGATTGCCGTTGATCGGTCTTGCTCGCGGTAATGGAATAGTGAGCCATCAAAGTGATATCATGTAAATCACGGATGCTCGTAAGCTTAGCAGTTCCTGAACAGATGCGTCAGAATGCGACACGTAAGTTATTGATTTTGTTATATCTTGGGTAACTGTAAATCAGCCGCCTCATGGCTTCGCAGGTTCGAGTCCTGCCTCCCCCACCAATCTGATTCTGTTCACTTAATTGGTGTTCGCGCAGCGTGGATGCTGGTGTGCCATATGACATCATATGACACCGTATGACACGCTCTGTTCTAGTTTCGATGTTCTTAGAATGTTCGTATAGCTGTGGAAGAGTCGGCCACCTTCCCGGCCGTCTTGTCAGCGGAGAGCTATCGCGATTTGAAGGACTACTTTGATCTGCTTTTCCGAAAGACTAAACCGCACCGCGGGTGGCGCTCGACGCCGCTGAGCCCCGTCGGCTGGACAAATTGACAATCTATTGACCAGTCTCAGTTCGAAAATAATCGGATCCAGCTAGCAGCCAAGTGGCGGCATCGAGTTCGGCGAGTTTGGCCTCGGCGGCTTTCGCCATCTCATTGAGGTACGCCAGTTGGTCGGGATCGGAGATCTCCTGCTTTATTTGTTCCACCATTTGAATGGCGTGGATCAGAGAGGCTCTCGTGAAATGGCTGGTGCAACCCGCCGGGCTCTGCCCGCGCATCATGTTTCGCAATTGGTCCTGGACCGAGGGCTCGGTGCCTCGCGAATCGATAGTGACATGATGGAAGAACAAGCCGGTCCGGTGCGGTGGCATGGCTAGATACTGCGACAGAACAACAATCTTGAAGTGCTCAAAATCCCATTCGTAGACACTGACATTCGGCTGCGGGCCAAAGGGGGTACGTGCTTCCGACATACACGGCGTAGAGGAGGGTCAGCGGCAAATCGATTGATGTGAGCCGGGCGCGATCTCGGCTCAGCCGCACCGCTCGCTCATTCCATTCGATCCGCTATTCCGGACGAGGCGGAAGCTGCGCTCGACATCTTCAAGGCATTGCGCATCGTGGATGCGGCGCATCGCCCGACTTTCGGCGCCGCGGCGCGTCGATGGATCCTCGATTTCGTTGCCGCAATTTTCGGGGCTTATGATGCCGAGACCGGCCGGAGGCTGATCCAGAACTTCTTCCTGCTGATCAGCAAGAAGAACGGCAAGTCGACGCTCGCCGCCGGCATCATGGTCACCGCCTTGATCCGCAACTGGCGCGAGTCCGGTGAGTTCTACATCCTCGGGCCCACCAAGGAGATCGCGGACAACTCGTACATCCCGGCCCGCGACATGGTGATGGCCGATCCGGACCTGCGCGCGATCCTGAAACCGAGCGCCGGCCGCGTCATCGAACATCGCAACACCGGCGCGTTCCTCAAGGTGGTCGCGGCCGACAACGAGACGGTGTCCGGAAAGAAGACGATCGGGCTGCTGGTCGATGAGCTCCATGTCTTCGGCAAGCGGGTCCGGAGCCGACAGCATGCTGCTCGAGGCCAAGGGCGGCTTGGCTTCGCGACCCGAAGGGTTCGTGATCTATCTATCGACGCAATCGGATGCGCCGCCAGCCGGCGTATTCGCTCAGACACTGGAAGAATTCCGCGGCATCCGCGACGGCAAGATCGACGAGCCGTCGAGCCTGCCGGTGCTGTACGAGTTTCCGCCGGACCTGCTCAAGGATGATCAGTTCCGCGATCCGCGGCACTGGCACGTCACCAACCCGAACCTCGGTGCATCGGTCGACGAGACCTATATCCGCAAGGAGCTCGAGAAGGCGCAGCGCGCCGGTCGCGCCCAGGTCGCCGGCCTCTTCGCCAAGCACCTCAACGTCCAGATCGGCAATTCGCTGTGGGCCGACGGCTGGGCCGGCGCGCTGATCTGGGATCGCGGTCTTGATCCGGATCTTCTGGAGCTGGACGAGATCCTCGACCGCTCCGAGGTCGTGACGATCGGTCTTGACGGCGGCGGTCTCGATGACCTCTTGGGCGTCGGCGTGATCGGCCGGGAGAAGGGCACCCAGCGCTGGTTGGGCTGGGCGTGCGGCCTGATCTCTACGATCGGCGCGTCGAGCGCCGTAAGGCCAATGCGGTCGAGTATTTGCAGTTCAAGCACGCTGGCGAGCTGACCATCTTCCGCTTCAGCGCGGATGATGCTGGCACTGATGACCCTGAGCTCGCCGAGCTGCCCGAGGGCGCGCTGGAGCCGTCGCTGGATCCGAACGCGCTGCCGCCCGACATCCAATTCGTCGTTGACCTCGTCGCTCGGGTGAAGCATCGCGGCCTGCTCGCCCAGGTCGGCGTTGACGCGGCCGGCATCGGCGCCATCGTCGATGCCCTGGACAAGATCGGGATCACGCAAGACAACGACAATCTCGATGCCGTGCGTCAGGGCATCGCGCTGATGGGCGCCGTCAAGACGGTCGAGCGCAAGCTCGCCGATCATTCGTTCCGCCACGGCGACAAGAAACTGCTCGCTTGGTGCGTGTCGAATTGAAGGTGGTGCAGACGCCGACCGCGATGCGCGTTGCGCGTGACGAGGCCGGCTTCGGTAAAGTCGATCCCGCGATGGCGCTGTTCAATGCCGCGCATCTGATGTCGCTCAACCCCCAACCCACCTCCAGCAACTCCGGCAGGAACACTGACGACCTCGATGCGCTGATGGCTAAGATCGACGCCGCTGCCCACGCGATGGATATGGGAGACGCCGAGGGTGACAAGCAGGTGGTCCATGGCATCGGCAGGTCTGCGTAAGGGCATGCGGACGCTCGCCCGCCCGCTGCCGCACGTCGCGCTGGACGCATGCGGCTTCGCCGGAGCAGGTAGCATCTCCTATGGTGCCTGGCTGATCTATGTGCCGGCCGGCTTTCTGGTTGGTGGCGCGCTGCTGATGGCGCTGTCGATCCTGTTCGGCCGCCGCCTCGAGGCGCGCGAATGAGCCTGTTCGGTTCGCTGGCACGCGAGGTCAAAGGCGTCAATGGCCTGACCTGGGGCGAGATCAACGACCTCTGGTTAGGCCTGTTAGGCGGCCATCAGTCGCGATCTGGCCCCGCAGTCAACTGGAAGACGGCGCTTCAGACCACGACCTTTCTCGCCTGCGTGCGGCGCATCGCCGAGGCGGTCTCGACCGTCCCGACCAAGGTCTATGAGAAGCCCCGCGGCGCGAAGCGCCAGGAGGCCTATGACCACCCGCTCTACGCTCGGCTCAATGACGAGCCGAACGAATGGCAGGATCCGCTGCAATTCAAGGAGACGCTGGCGGTCCACTGCGCCGTGACCAACAATGCGTATGCATTCAAGAACGTGGTGCGCGGCAAGCTCGTCGAGCTGATCCCGATCGTGCCGACCCACGTGCAGCCGAAATGGACGCCGGATCGCACGCCGTATTATCTGGTCACCGCGCCCGATGGCTCGCAGGAAACGTTCACGTATCAAGAGATCCTGCACATCCGCGGGCTCTCATGGGATGGGCTGAACGGCCTCGACGCGGTGAAGCTGCTGCAGGAGCCGCTCGGCCTCGCGCTCGCGACCGAGCAGACGCATGCGATGCTGCATGCGCATGGTGCGCGGCCGAGCGGCATCATCTCCGTCAACAAGGGACTGGATGAGAAGGAGCTCGTCCGTCTCGCAGCCTGGGTCAAGAAGCACTATGGCGGCCTCGACAATGTCAGCCGCGTGATGATCCTGGACAACGATGCCAAGTTCACGCCCTTCGACATGAAGGGCGTGGACATGCAGCACATCCAGCTGCGCAACCTCGAGGCCGAGCGGATCTGTCACGGAATGGGCGTGCTGCCGATTGTCATCGGCTATCCCGCCGAGATGGCGGCCCGTGCCGCGGCGGAGACGCTGATCGCGATGCACCTCGTGCACACCATCAGGCCCTGGCATCGCCGTTTCGAGGCTGCCTTCGATCGCCAGTGCCTGACCCGCGCCGAGCGAGCCCAGGGCTTATACACCAAATTCATCGACGGCGAATTCCTGCGCGCCACCGCGAAAGATCGTGCCGAGTACAACAAGGTCGCCCTCGGCGGCGCCGGCAATCCCGGCTGGGCCACCATCAATGACGTCCGCGACTGGGACGACATGGATGAATACGACGGCGGCGATCACATCTACGCCCCGATCAATTGCGGCCCCATTGGGCAGGACGGCATTCCGCGTGTCGCCCAGGCGACAGCCAAGCCGGCGGCGGACAGCCAAGCCGGCGGCGGAAGGAGGATAGGATGCACGAGCGCAAATCCGGCCTGGCTGCCACCCGCCGCGCGGTCAGCTTCCAGTACAAGTTCGTCGAGGACGGCAATCCGGCCGGCACCTTCGAGGGCTACGGCTCCGTCTTCAACAACGAGGATGACGGCGGCGACCTGATTCAGCCCGGCGCCTTCACCGGCGTGCTGGCGCGCCATGCCGCGAAGGCGACGATGCCGAAAATGCTGCTCAACCATGGCAGCATGGGCGGCTTCTTTGGGGGCGGCGATCCGATGTCGGACGTGCCGATCGGCTGCTGGTCGACCATGAGTGAGGACAGCCACGGCCTGCAGTGCAAGGGCCGGCTGATCAACCTGGACACCGAGAGCGGCAAGCGCATCTATGGCGCGATGAAGGAGAAGGCGCTCGACGGCCTCTCCATCGGCTACCGCGTCGGCGACTACGTGCGCGGCACGAAGCCGAACGAGCCGCGCCGCACCATCAAGACCGTCAAGGATCTGCCGGAAGTGTCACTGGTGACGTTTCCGATGAACGACCTGGCCCGTACTGGCGGGGTCAAGGCAGCGGATATCCGCACCGTCAGAGATTTCGAGGACTTCCTGCGCGAGGTCGGCGGCTTCTCGCATGCCGCCGCGAAATCGATCGCAGCGCGCGGTTTCAAAGCTGCCGAGAGGGAGCCCGCAGGGATCGAAGCTCTGGCCGCCTCGCTCCGCAGTCTGCGGCGCGCGATCTAAAGGTTCAGGGCCCACGGGCTCGGAAGTAGGAAGGCCGCTTCTGGCCGATTCCGTTGAAAAAGTCGGCAGTAGTTTCGTCGCGAAAGACCGCTGTTCCACGAACGAATTTGGCTTGGTGGGGTTCACGCGGGCGTCGGTGCAGGCATCGGGATCAGCTTGGCCATCTTACGAAGGTTCTGAGCGGTGGCCGCGAGGGTGAACTCGTCGCGTGCGCCGTTCGGTCCTCTTAGGCGCAGCCGATCCAGCTTGAGAATGCGCTTGAGATGCGCGAACAGCATCTCGATCTTCTTGCGGAGCCGGCGTGAAGTGCGGCCTTCCCATGAGCTTGCGATCTCGCGCGCCATGTCGCGAGCGCCCTCGTAGATCGAGCGTGGAACTTTCCGGGCCGGGGTGTTGGGGCAACACCTGCTTTTCAGAGAGCATGCTTGACAATCGTGCTTGCTCGCGCGGTAGAGGATCGTCCTATGGTCGTTCACCGGCCTCCCTGTGGTGGTGAGGGTTTTGCCATCGGGGCAGCGATAGACGTCCGCAGCATAGTCGTAGGTGAAGGCCTCGCGCGAGAAAGTCCCGTCGGTGCGGGCCGACTTGTCGAAGACGGTCACGTGCGGCTCGATCCCCTGCTGGTAGACCAACCACCCGAGCATCTCAGCGGAGCCATAGGCACTGTCGCCGAGAAGCCGGCTTGGATAAAGATCGAACCTTTCGAGTGAACGCTCAATCATGCGCTTGGCGGCCAACACTTCTGCTTGGCGGATCGCCGTGGTCGCCTCGACATCGACGATGATCGCATTCTCGACGTCGACCAGATAGTTCGTCGAGTAGGCGAAGAAGGCTTGGCCGCCGTGCGCTCCCGTCCAGCGTGCCGCTGGGTCGGAGGGCGACACAAACTTGGGCGTGACCTCCGTCGCGGCGCCGAACGCGGCATCATCAAGAACAGCAAGATATTCATCGATCGCTCGGCTGGCAGCCTCCGGTGGAAGCCCCTTGTCGCCTTCGATGCCCTTCTGCCGATTGGCATCCGCCTTGATCAGGCTCGCGTCGACCGCGATCCTTCGCCGCCGACCAGGCGCTCCCGGATGCACCGGCGCAAGACGGCCTCGAACACGCGGCGGAAGAGATCGCTCTCACGGAAGCGGCCGTGCCTGTTCTTCGAGAACGTCGAGTGATCAGGGACAGTCCCGTCCAGACCCAGACGGCAAAACCAGCGGTATGCCAGATTGAGGTGGACTTCGTCACAGAGCCGCCGCTCCGATCGGATGCCGAACCAATAGCCGATCAGGAGCATCCTGATCATCAGCTCCGGATCGATCGAGGGCCGCCCGATGTTGCTGTAGAACGGTGCCAACTCCCGTCGCAGGTCCTCCAGGTCGACGAACCTATCGATCGACCGCAGGAGGTGGTCGGCTGGGATGTGCCTTTCTAGCGAGAACTCATAGAACAACGCAGCCTGTTCGACTTGCCGATGCCCCATCATGATCTTCAGTCCTGCCCAATTAGACAGACTGAATCATCGATATCTCTGCGTCGCAACTGCCGACTTTTTCAACGGAATCGGCCCAATGGAGACATCGCTTCGGCTCTGTTCCGCGAAATTGCCAAGCGAAAACCTCAGCAAGTGTGAGATAGCTCACACATCCCTCAGCCGAAAATTTACAATTATACCTCCGGGCCACGACCAGGGGTGACGGCCAATGGCATGCGAAAACGCGTGCTTGCTCGTGTGCTTGACGCGAGAACAGTGTGTTGAGCGAAGCAAGGAGCGCGCGCTCGCGCTTCTCAGGGTTGGCCGGATACACGAGGCGGTAGCCTCGATGATGGCGGACATGCGGAAGGACCAGAACTGCCGAGTTCCTAGCGCAGTCCACGCGATCGGTATCTCTGCCGCTGCGGCTGGCGATGTCGCCGTGGCGCGCGCCTACATTGAGGGTTTTGCCTGACAGCGCTCGGCAGGCCCACCATATCCGGTTCTGGTCCGGACCTTCCCCGTCGGCGCCGATGATGTCCGCTCTCCGGGCAAGACCGGAAGGTCTGCAATCCGAGTGACCGATAGGCCGCTTGTGAGCCGAAGGCGACCTTGTGCCGCTTGATCAGAGTTGAGGGTTTGCTGTCTAGATCCAGATATTTTGCTTTAGAAACGTGTCTGCCTAGACGGACAATGCAACGAATGGGGGCATGGCTAATGCGAAGCTTCGTAGTGACCGTTCTATTGTCCTTAGCGGTGATTTTAGGTCTCTACCTCTACGGATCGCCGGAATATAGAAAGCTAAAGAGAGAGTGCGTTGAGACCGGAATGGATCAATCGGATGCCCCATCAGACGACAGTCTGCACAGTTTGTGGATGGCGTGTCGCAAAATTGGCTTTGGCCCGTCCTTATAGAGCGCACTAGTTTGCCTAGACACAACAGCCAATAACTTTCGCGCATCGGCGCCCGTTTCGGGGCCCATCAGCGAAGTCGCGACCCTCGGCTCGGACGTCTGCTCCAGGAAGGTCAGCGGACCGGAATTGCTCAAGTTAAGTGTTTGGCATTTCGACCCGGACCGGACATCGGTCAGCATAAGGGCTGAAGCAGTATCCTCGGCCGACAGCACTGCGAATTATCCCGCTGCCCCATCAGGAGGTGGTAGAGTGAGAACATCACCGGCAGTGACCGATACGGGCGCTGGTGGCTGAGAGACCGCTTGCGCTCCCGCCTGCACAGGATGGGAGCGAGACATGTCGGACCTCCATCAGTCAAATGTTCGCGCGATGCAGCTTCGTCATTTGGAGCAAGCCGAGCGGCACGTTGCCGAAGGCGAACGACACATTGCTGAGCAGGAGGAACGGATTGCAGACCTCGCTCGCCTCGGCCACGATCTAGCGGAGGCTAAAGTACTTCTGGAGAATTTTTATGCATCTCAGGTGCTGCACATCCAGCACCGTGATCGAATTCGCAGAGAGCTAGAACGTTAGACCACTCGGGTCGGCTGCCTCCGACGTCGCCGTGTGGTCCATCTCGAACCTCCCGTTCGGTGCGGAGGACGTCCGAAGTGGCCAGAGAGCCGAAGGGCCGCTTCTGGCCGATTCCGTTGAAAAAGTCGGCAGTTGCGACGCAGAGATATCGATGATTCAGTCTGTCTAATTGGGCAGGACTGAAGATCATGATGGGGCATCGGCAAGTCGAACAGGCTGCGTTGTTCTATGAGTTCTCGCTAGAAAGGCACATCCCAGCCGACCACCTCCTGCGGTCGATCGATAGGTTCGTCGACCTGGAGGACCTGCGACGGGAGTTGGCACCGTTCTACAGCAACATCGGGCGGCCCTCGATCGATCCGGAGCTGATGATCAGGATGCTCCTGATCGGCTATTGCTTCGGCATCCGATCGGAGCGGCGGCTCTGTGACGAAGTCCACCTCAATCTGGCATACCGCTGGTTTTGCCGTCTGGGTCTGGACGGGACTGTCCCTGATCACTCGACGTTCTCGAAGAACAGGCACGGCCGCTTCCGTGAGAGCGATCTCTTCCGCCGCGTGTTCGAGGCCGTCTTGCGCCGGTGCATCCGGGAGCGCCTGGTCGGCGGCGAAGGATTCGCGGTCGACGCGAGCCTGATCAAGGCGGATGCCAATCGGCAGAAGGGCATCGAAGGCGACAAGGGGCTTCCACCGGAGGCTGCCAGCCGAGCGATCGATGAATATCTTGCTGTTCTTGATGATGCCGCGTTCGGCGCCGCGACGGAGGTCACGCCCAAGTTTGTGTCGCCCTCCGACCCAGCGGCACGCTGGACGGGAGCGCACGGCGGCCAAGCCTTCTTCGCCTACTCGACGAACTATCTGGTCGACGTCGAGAATGCGATCATCGTCGATGTCGAGGCGACCACGGCGATCCGCCAAGCAGAAGTGTTGGCCGCCAAGCGCATGATTGAGCGTTCACTCGAAAGGTTCGATCTTTATCCAAGCCGGCTTCTCGGCGACAGTGCCTATGGCTCCGCTGAGATGCTCGGGTGGTTGGTCTACCAGCAGGGGATCGAGCCGCACGTGACCGTCTTCGACAAGTCGGCCCGCACCGACGGGACTTTCTCGCGCGAGGCCTTCACCTACGACTATGCTGCGGACGTCTATCGCTGCCCCGATGGCAAAACCCTCACCACCACAGGGAGGCCGGTGAACGACCATAGGACGATCCTCTACCGCGCGAGCAAGCACGATTGTCAAGCATGCTCTCTGAAAAGCAGGTGTTGCCCCAACACCCCGGCCCGGAAAGTTCCACGCTCGATCTACGAGGGCGCTCGCGACATGGCGCGCGAGATCGCAAGCTCATGGGAAGGCCGCACTTCACGCCGGCTCCGCAAGAAGATCGAGATGCTGTTCGCGCATCTCAAGCGCATTCTCAAGCTGGATCGGCTGCGCCTAAGAGGACCGAACGGCGCACGCGACGAGTTCACCCTCGCGGCCACCGCTCAGAACCTTCGTAAGATGGCCAAGCTGATCCCGATGCCTGCACCGACGCCCGCGTGAACCCCACCAAGCCAAATTCGTTCGTGGAACAGCGGTCTTTCGCGACGAAACTACTGCCGACTTTTTCAACGGAATCGGCCCATCTCGGTCCTTCCGGTCGGCGCCAAGGAGGTCCGCTCTCAGGGGGTAACCGGAAGTAGGCAGTTCTGCGATTTAAGGGAAGCCCTTGTGACCCTGAGCAGTCATTGTCGAGCGGCAGGGCCGCTGGACTCGGTTAGCTCCAAGGAGTTCTAATATGTGTCTTGTTCCACATTACCGTGGGAGGCACTCACATGAAGAAGCTCTTGGTGATAGCGGGCTTGGTGGTGTTCTCATTCCCGGCGACAGCGCAAAACACGCCGATGCGGGTCACCCCTGATGCACTTGCGTGGAAGGAGAACCCGGCCTTTCCCAAAGGTGTCCAGCTCGCAACGCTGGTGGGAGACCCAACAAAAGCGGGGGATGTGGTTGTCTTGCGCATCAAATTCCCTCCAAATTTTCAGATGCCGCCGCACACTCATCCCTATTCCGAGGTCGTGACCATCATAAGTGGCAATATCGGAACTAGTCACGGTGAAACGTTTGAAAAGAAAGGCGAGTTGTTAAAGCCAGGCTCATTGTGGGTATATCCGGCAAAGCATCCTCACTACGCCTGGACCGGAAATGAGGAGGCCGTTCTCCAAGTTCAGTTCGTCGGTCCTGGTGGCATCGATTACATCAACCCAGCCGACGATCCGCGCAAGAACTAGTCGTGGCCACTCAGCTCGCGCGCTTTTGACCGAATGTATGGTCCGGTCGTGCCTTTCACTTGGAGCACGACCGGACCATCCCAGGAGGCATGCGCCTTGCCCCGCGTTTGCAACGCGGCGATATGCCCTGCTGCGTACCCCTCCGGTGAGAACCGCCTTGCGCTGATGCAGGGAGGCGCGAAGACATAGTCGTATGACTGAGCATACGACTATGCCGAAGGTGTCGCGGCTTGAGGTGATCCAGACCGGGTCGCGGCGTCGCTGGACGCTGGAAGAGAAGCGGCGGATCGTCGCCGAGAGCGATAGCGGCACGCGGCAGGTCTCGGCAACCGCCCGGCGGTATGGCTTGTCGACCGGTCAGTTGTTCACCTGGCGTCGGCTGGCACGCAAGGGGCGACTGGGCGGGAATGCCGAGCCCGTGTCGTTTGCCGAAGCGGTGATTGCGGATGGAGGATCGGCCGCGGCGGCATCGCCGCCTCCCGCTGGTGGGTGCAGACGCATGGAGATCGTGCTTGCGGATGGGCTGCGGGTCATCGTCGAGCAAGGCGTCGATCCCGGTGCGCTGGCGCGGATGATCGGCGCGCTGGAGCGGCGATGACGATCCCTATTCCGAGCGGGGCGCGGGTGTGGCTGGCGACAGGCCGCACCGACATGCGCAAGGGGTTCGATGGGCTGGCGCTGCTGGTGCAGGAGACCCTCAAGCGCGATCCGCATGGCGGCCACCTGTTCGTATTCCGCGGCCGGCGCGGCGACCTGATCAAAGTGCTGTGGCACGATGGCCAGGGCATGTGCCTGTTCTCCAAGCGCCTGGAGCGCGGCCGCTTCATCTGGCCGTCGCCGGCGGACGGGACGGTGGCGATCACGCCGGCCCAACTCGGGTATCTCCTGGAAGGGATCGACTGGCGGCTGCCGCAGCGGACATGGCGGCCGGAGGCGGCGGGCTGAACGCGTTGGAGCGCGATAGGAAGGGCATACAAACCGCGCGCCCTGTGATTCCATCATTGGCGATGAGCCCCAGTGATTCTCCCACGGATGAGATCGAGAGATTGACGCGCCTGCTGCGCGATCGCGACGCCGAGATCGCGCGGATGCGTGCCGAGGCGACTGGCGCGGAGGCTCTGATCACGCATCTGCGTCTGACGATTGCGAAGATGCGGCGCGAGCTCTTTGGACAGCGCAGCGAGCACAAGGCGCGGCTCCTTGACCAGATGGAGCTTCAGCTTGAGGAGCTGGAAGCAACTGCGGCGGAGGACGAACTTGCGGCCGAGAAGACAGCCGCTGCTGTTGGCGAGACGCCGCCGCTGTCTGCGTTCCCGCGCAACAAGCCTGCGCGCAAGCCGTTCCCGGCGCATCTGCCGCGCGAGCGGGTCGTGCTGCCCGGTCCCGATGCCTGCGCCTGCTGTGGCTCGACCCGGCTCGCCAAGCTCGGCGAGGATGTTACTGAGACACTGGAGGTGGTGCCGCGGCAGTGGAAGGTCGTGCAATACGTGCGCGAGAAGTTCACCTGCCGGGACTGCGAGAAGATCACGCAGGTGCCTGCGCCGTTCCACGTTCTGCCGCGCGGCTTCGCCGGGCCTTCTCTGTTGGCGATGATCCTGTTCGAGAAGTACGGGCAGCACCAGCCGCTCAATCGCCAGTCGGAGCGCTACGCGCGCGAGGGCATCGCGCTGAGCCTGTCGACGCTCGCCGACCAGGTGGGCGGTTGCGCGGCGCTGCTGCGGCCGCTGCATGATCTGATCCGTGCGCACGTGCTCGCGGGCAACCGCGTCCATGGCGACGAGACCCCGGTGCCAGTGCTTGCCAAGGGCCAGACGGCGACTGGACGGGCCTGGGTCTATGTGCGCGACGATCGCCCATTCGGCGGCCACGATCCACCAGCGGCAGTGTTCTTCTACTCGCGCGACCGCGCGGGCGAGCACGCCGAGCGTCACCTGCACGGCTATGGCGGCATCCTGCAGGCCGACTGCTACGCTGGCTTCAACCGGCTGTACGAGGCCGGCCGCAAGGGAGGGCCGATCACCGAGGCCGCTTGCTGGGCGCATGCTCGGCGCAAGTTCTTCGTGCTCGCCGACGTCACCGCCAAGGCGCGTGGCAAGCTCGCCGTCATCGCGCCGATGGCGTTCGAGGCGGTGAAGCGCATCGACGCGATCTTTGACGTCGAACGCAAGATCAACGGCCGGGTGCCGCTCGAACGGCTCGCCGAGCGCGCGCTGCGCGTTGCGCCGCTGGTCGCTGATCTGCAGATCTGGATGCGCACCGAGCGCGCTAAGCTGTCACGGCACTCCGAGGTCGCCAAGGCCATGGACTATATGCTCAAGCGCTGGGAGACGTTCGCGCGCTTTCTCTCCGACGGCCGCATCTGCCTGACCAATAACGCCGCCGAGCGCGAGTTGCGCGGCATCGCACTCGGCCGCAAGGCGTGGCTGTTCGCCGGCTCCGATCGCGGCGGCGAACGGGCCGCCGTGATGTACACGCTGATACAGACCGCCAAGCTCAACGACGTCGACCCTCAGGCTTGGCTCGCCGACGTCCTCGCTCGAATCAACGACCACAACATCCGCACGCTTGACCAGCTTCTGCCTTGGAATTGGAAGCTCTCAGCCCAGAAGCTCGTCGCCTGATCCTTGGACTGGCGGGGCGGCAATCGACTAACCCGCGGTCTTCACCGGATACTTACCCTGCTGCCGCAATTATCGAGACCTGTATTCTGCTCGCTGCCGTCCTCAAGCTGCAATGGGGATCGAAATGAAGCGGCCGTGAGCGAATGTCTGTTCATGGCCCACTAGCGAAGTGGCGACCTTCGGCTCGGAGTCCGCTCCGGGGAGGTCAGCGGACCGGAATTGCTCAGATCTGGAGTTTTTCCCGTTTTGACCCAATAGCGGGCACCCATTCCGACCTGGAGCCGGCGACTATCTAAGCTATGTTTGAGGGAAGCGTGAACTTGGTCAGCAAGTGTGACCAATCCGAAGCTGAGAAACTCTGCTAGGTTCTGGAATGCGGGCGCGTGCTTCTGCGGAGAGAAAACACGGTCATGAACTCGGAAACCTCAAAAGAGTTAGTCGACAAGCCGACGCCCGATACCGAATCACTTGAGCAAGCTGCATCTATTGACCGGCCGCGCGGCAAGCCAACACCGGATCTCAACATCCGCAGCCGCCTTCGGGCGCGATTACAATTCATCGTCGGCACGCTCGCCTCGATAGCCACTATTGGCGCGATCGTGGGCGGCTTCGTTGGCTATTGGAGTGCGTGGAAAACGCTTCGTACGGACGTATTTCCGAACAAGAAGCAGACGGACATTGCGGTCTCGACCCCGCCTAAGAACGTTCCTCGTCTCTCTCTTGTCGTCCTGCCATTTGCGAACGTCAACAACGATCCGGAGCAGGACTATTTCGCTGACGGCGTTACGGCCGATTTGACCACCGATCTCGCGCAAATGCCCGGCGCGTTTGTCATTGGACGAGGAACGGCATTCACGTACAAGAACAAGCAGATCGACCTCAGGACGCTGGGAAATGATCTGGGCATCCGGTGGGCAGTCCAGGGCGCGGTTCGACGCACCGGCGATCAGATTCGGGTTAACGTGTCGCTGACCGACGTCGCGAGCGGTCGCGACGTTTGGTCAGACCGGTTCGACGGGGATCGCACGAATCTGGCTGCGTTGCAGGACCAGATCACAGTTCGGCTCGCCCGTTCGCTGAACATTGAACTGATCCAAGCCGAAAGCCGTCGCAGCGAATTGGAGCGATCGAATAATGCAGACGCCATGGACTTCACGATGCGCGGCTGGGCAAAATCCTACGAGCCCCGATCGAAGACGACAATTGCGGAGGCAACAGAGCTATTTGAGAATGCGCTGCGCCTCGACCCAGACGACGTCGATGCGATGATTGGGAAAGCGTGGTGTCTGAGTCCCCCGATTAGTTTGTTCTCCGGATGGCCTGCATCTGCGGCCCAAGACAAGAAGAACGCAACCAATCTCATCGACAAAGCCCTTTCTAAACGCCCGGCAAGCGCAATGGCTCACGTGGTCAAAGGAGACACTCTTCGATTTGGTAACCCCGAAGAGGCATTGTACCACTACGACGTTGCGCTTGAAATCAATCCGAATTTTCCGGCCGCCTACTCTGGCAAGGGAGATGCGCTCATCTCCGCCGGGCGGACACGCGAAGCGGTCATGGTGACTCAGCATGCTATCCGACTAAGCCCTAGAGATCCTGCTTCTGCGGCTTGGCACTGGACCCTCTGCAATGCGCACCTACGACTCCACGATTATCAAGAAGCAATCGAGGAATGCAGGCGGACCGTCAATATGAACGGTGCGTATTGGTTCGCCTATGTAGGTCTAGTCTCGGCTTACGGAGCGACGGGGCAATTTGAGCAGGCACAGCTGAGCCTCGCCGAATTATACAAGGTCCGGCCGGACTTCACGATCCAATCGTATCGTGATTTCGGTTATGCACTCACGAACAACACGCAGTTTCGTCGAGAGTTCGACGAGATCCTTGATAACCTCAAGAGGGTCGGGGTGCGGGAGCAATAGACTGATGTTGTTTGGCAACAAGTCGTCCCTTTCGCTCTTGGCCCAAGGCGGACCAAAATGCCGATGCGCCGGCAGGTCGGCTCACTTACCGATTCCGTTGAAAAAGTCGGCAGTAGTTTCGTCGTGAACGTCCGCTGTTCGCGGACGAATTGGCTTGGTGGGGTCACGCGGGCGTCGGTGCAGGCATCGGGATCAGCTTGGCCATCTTACGAAGGTTCTGAGCGGTGGCCGCGAGGGTGAACTCGTCACGTGCGCCGTTCGGCCCTCTTAGTCTCAACCGATCCAGCTTGAGAATGCGCTTGAGATGCGCGAACAGCATCTCGATCTTCTTCCGGAGCCGGCGTGAAGTGCGGCCTTCCCATGAGCTTGCGATCTCGCGCGCCATGTCGCGAGCGCCCTCGTAGATCGAGCGTGGAACTTTCCGGGCCGGGGTGTTGGGGCAACACCTGCTTTTCAGAGAGCATGCTTGACAATCGTGCTTGCTCGCGCGGTAGAGGATCGTCCTATGGTCGTTCACCGGCCTCCCTGTGGTGGTGAGGGTTTTGCCATCGGGGCAGCGATAGACGTCCGCAGCATAGTCGTAGGTGAAGGCCTCGCGCGAGAAAGTCCCGTCGGTGCGGGCCGACTTGTCGAAGACGGTCACGTGCGGCTCGATCCCCTGCTGGTAGACCAACCACCCGAGCATCTCAGCGGAGCCATAGGCACTGTCGCCGAGAAGCCGGCTTGGATAAAGATCGAACCTTTCGAGTGAACGCTCAATCATGCGCTTGGCGGCCAACACTTCTGCTTGGCGGATCGCCGTGGTCGCCTCGACATCGACGATGATCGCATTCTCGACGTCGACCAGATAGTTCGTCGAGTAGGCGAAGAAGGCTTGGCCGCCGTGCGCTCCCGTCCAGCGTGCCGCTGGGTCGGAGGGCGACACAAACTTGGGCGTGACCTCCGTCGCGGCGCCGAACGCGGCATCATCAAGAACAGCAAGATATTCATCGATCGCTCGGCTGGCAGCCTCCGGTGGAAGCCCCTTGTCGCCTTCGATGCCCTTCTGCCGATTGGCATCCGCCTTGATCAGGCTCGCGTCGACCGCGATCCTTCGCCGCCGACCAGGCGCTCCCGGATGCACCGGCGCAAGACGGCCTCGAACACGCGGCGGAAGAGATCGCTCTCACGGAAGCGGCCGTGCCTGTTCTTCGAGAACGTCGAGTGATCAGGGACAGTCCCGTCCAGACCCAGACGGCAAAACCAGCGGTATGCCAGATTGAGGTGGACTTCGTCACAGAGCCGCCGTTCCGATCGGATGCCGAAGCAATAGCCGATCAGGAGCATCCTGATCATCAGCTCCGGATCGATCGAGGGCCGCCCGATGTTGCTGTAGAACGGTGCCAACTCCCGTCGCAGGTCCTCCAGGTCGACGAACCTATCGATCGACCGCAGGAGGTGGTCGGCTGGGATGTGCCTTTCTAGCGAGAACTCATAGAACAACGCAGCCTGTTCGACTTGCCGATGCCCCATCATGATCTTCAGTCCTGCCCAATTAGACAGACTGAATCATCGATATCTCTGCGTCGCAACTGCCGACTTTTTCAACGGAATCTTACCCAAAACGGACGTCGTCTCGCTAGTGGTCGAGTACCCTTAAGTTTTCCTGAGAATCTGGCCCGCTCTGGGGCGCGATAGTCATTCCAACCCACAATGAAGCTCTCCTGGAGGCGTATGCCTCCTGTCCGCCGAGCGCGCGGATCTATCACACGCTCGAGGTCTGGCATCCGTCGTTCGCGCAGGCCGCGGGCGTCGTCGCCAATGTCGGCGACGATATGACGTTCGGGGTCGAGGCCGGCGCGCCGCGTGACGCCGGCAGCATGGTGACCTTTATCGCCTGTCCGTTCCAGGCCGACTATCCGGAGCAGCGCGAAGGCCAGCCGCCGTCCCGCAAGATCTCGATCGACAGCGTTACGCGCGAGCTGGTGCCGCAGCTGCGACGGGATTTCGAGCACCTGCGCAAATGGCGCAAGAGTGTAGAGCAGGCGCAGAGCATCACCTTTCGCATCGTGGTGACGACGATCGTGACCGGCCTGGTCGGCGCCGCCTGGCTCGGGTTTAAGGCTGCGTTGGCTCTCAAAAGCGGTGGATCATGATCGAGGCATTTGCACTGTTAGGCGACGACGCGGCCGCGCACGGCCAGCTGAAGCGCACGGGGTCTGGCGATCGGCATCACAGCAGCTGATCGGCTGCGCTGCTTGGTTGGCAGGAATGGCAGATGTCGCGGCAGTGTGCTATAGAAGGACTTGTTGCTAACGATGTCTCCAATCGTCAGCAGCATGACGGGCTTCAAGATCACTCCACCAGCGTGAACTGCAGCAGCAGCGTGCGCTGAATCATCGAGAAATTGTCGTCGGACAGCATCGACAGCACGGTGTCGCCTTCCGGCGTGACGTGGGCATCGATGCCTTCCATGTTGTCGATCTCCTGGCCGAGACCGGCATTGAAGATCGCAGCGCCATCGACCAGCGCGCCCGGCGTGATCGAGGCAAGTGCAATCCGCCGGATGCGGATGCCGACCCCGGAGAACAGCGAGGATTTCCGTTCCAGTACGAGCAGATCGCCCGGGGGCAGAATCACCGCATCGCTGATGTCGAAATTGTCCGTGCGGCGGACGCTGAACTGCCCCGGCGATGGGCCGCCAACCAGAAACGCGATCAGGTTGCCGTCGGCATTGAGCCCGCGCTCGGAGAGCGCAATCAGCGTGCCCGCCAGCGGCAGGCCTTTCGGCACCATCACCAGCGCCTCGAGTCCCTGGTTGTCAGGCAATTGCTCCGCGACAGCCGGCAATGGCACCACCTCGCCGCGCGCGCGGATGAATCCTTTCGAGAAGTCGAAGCGCATCACCTGATTGACGCGCTCGAGCCCGACATAGGCGATGTCGCCGTCGATCGCGAGCGATTCGGAATCGTACCAGCCGTGCTCGGTGATCGGCTTGCCATCCATGAACAGCAGCGGCGCGGCCTCGACTTCCGCGAGCCCCGCCATGGCGCGCCCGGAATAGACGATGCGGCCGGTGAACCAGGCGCCCTGATCGCTGACGGAGATGAAGCGCTCGCCATTCGGCTCAAGGAAGCGAAAAGCCGAGAGGCCGCCGAAACCCGGAAAGCTCGAGGTCAGCACCAGTCCGCTGCGGTACTCCAACTTGCCGAAGCGTATGCGGCTGCGATCGCGCAAATCGAATGACGGCAACGGTCGGGCGTTGACGTCGATCGGTACGGGGGCTCCGGCGGAGAAAGCATTGCGGGTTCTGCGTTTGGCGGTGGCCTGCTGCGAAAGCTGGGCGTGGGCCGCCCCGTGCCCTGCGAGCGTCGCAAATCCAGCTGTAGCAAGCGTCAGGAAACGTCGCCGTGCGAGATTCGGGTATTGCGACATTGATCTGCAGAGTCCCGCTCCAGCATTTCCCCTTGCGAGTTGCGATGTGTGCACATCTGCGGCTTCATCCCCATAACTATTCCTCACAGAATACGTTCGGCGCCCATCCGGAAGAATGCGGCCGCAAGTTATTCCAACCTCGACCGAGCGGGCGGCGGCAGCCAATCCGGACACGCTCACCGATCTCGAGCGGGCGGCGCGCTTCCTCTACCTGCAGCGGCGCATTCGGAGGCAAGGTGGCGCGACGCAGTTTCGGAGTCCAAACCGGGGGTGGCTCGCGCTTCGACGTGACAAGACTGGGGCCGCTGCTCGAGGAAATCCACGATCGCCTGGCGGGAGTCACGATCGAATGCCTACCCTGGGCGGAGTTCATCGATCGCTATGACTCGCGCGGCACGTTGTTCTATCTCGATCCGCCTTATTGGGGCTCGGAGATGGACTACGGTCTCGGCGTGTTCTCGCGGACTGATTTTAGTCGCCTGGCGCTCCGGTTGTCCCGCATCTCGGGACCGTTCATGCTTTTGGTCAATGACGTCCCGCAGACGCGCGAGATCTTCGGCCGCTTTGCGATCGAGCAAGTAATGACGCAGTACACGGTCGCGGGCGGAAAGCCGAGCGACGTGCCTGAGATTGTTGTCACCGCACCTGCCTCCGTGCATCCCGTAGCAGCGGTTGAGGATCATCCCTTGCTACTCTGAGCGTTGACTCCACAATTTTGGTCGATCCGAGCGCGTGACTGTCAGCTCACGTTCACGTGTCGGCAACGGGCTTGAAGAATGTCGCGAAAGCATCCGAGCCCAAGCAGTAGAGCCGGCCGCTGGGTGCCTTGACGATCCAATCGCCAATGTTCGCGATCTGTGTTCCCGTCTTGGTCTCGATCCGCGCGTTGCGCTGGATCGGGTCGTAGATCACGCCAATGACGAGCTCGGGGTTTGGGTGAGGCGCGTCGAAGGTATCATCCGTGATCTGGACAGCTTCGACGATCACCGTGCCGCTGCGGTACGTCTTCATTCCATCACGGGTGACATCGCTATCGCTCTGGGGCGTGTTTCAACGCCTCAATCAGAGGTGAGGTGCGAACCACCTTTCCGTTTCTCGACAGCGGAACGTAGATGGCTTGCCGCCCTTCTGCATCGGTTACAGCGATGGCCTGTGGCATTGTGTCGGGGTATTCGCCGCCTTGCTCAAGGGTCTCGATCCTGTAGCCTTCGAACCGCATGTCGTGGCCATCGAGATCGGGATCCTGCGGGCGCTCGCCGGGCGGCAGCGGCGGCAGGTCGGGCTGCTGCTCATTGCGCGGCACGCTCCGATAAAGCCGCGCACGCAGATCATCGACGCTCATCGCAAAGGCTTGCTTCATCGATCGTAGGCGATATTTCGTCATCACAGGTCCTCCCTCAGTCCCTTGTAGAACGGGTGCCGCACCTTTCCCTCAGCCGATTTGGTGCGGTATTCGATCTCGGCCGACAGCTTCGGCTCGACCCAGATGCCCCGATGGGCGATGCGCTTGGCGTACGGCTGCGTCTTGCGGATCAGCGGCGTCAGCCGCTGGCGCAGCTCGTCCGCCGAGGCGCGATCGAAGCCGTGATCGACCTTGCCGGCATAAACCAGCTTGTCGCCCTGGTAGCGGCCGACATAGATGCCGTCCCATTCCTTGCCGTCGAGGGCGAAGCCGGCGATCGGCAGGGTCTCGCGTTGCGCGCAGGTCTTCTTGACCCAGTCGCTCGTTCGGCCGGTCGGATAGAGGCTGTCATGGACCTTCGAGACGACGCCCTCGAGCCCGACCTTGCAGGCATGAGCGAACATCTCACGCCCGTCGATCGCGAAGCTCTCGCTGAACTGGACGGGGGTGTCGGCGATCAGCTTTTCGAGAAGCGCCTTGCGCTCGAACAGGGGCAGCTGGCGCAGGTCCCGGCCTTTGAGATAAAACAGGTCAAAGGCGACGAGCACGATCTTGTCGGAGCGGCCTTTCAGCTCGTTCTGGAGCACAGAGAAGTCGGTCGCACCGTTTGCTTGCGGCACCACGACCTCACCGTCGATAATCGCTGAGCTCGCGTTGATGTCCATTGCGTCGTGGGCGATCTTGCGAAAGCGGTGCGTCCAATCGTGACCGCGGCGGGTGAAGATCTTGATCTCGCGGTTGTGCAGATGAACTTGCACGCGGTAGCCGTCGAACTTGATCTCGTGAATCCAGCGCTCTCCCGACGGCACCCGCTCGACCGAGGTAGCGAGGGCGGGCGCAATGAAGCCTGGGTAAGGTAATTTGATGCCGGTCGCTACGAACTTACGCCGTTGAAACGCCACTGGAAAAGGACTCCACGCAAACAAGCGATTCGAGTCATTCGCGAGTGATTCGTTCCGTCCCGTGGAGAGCATCCTCCTCGCCGTGCACCTACCTAAGGTATTGCGCTGGCGCTGTAGTTACACTTGAGTGGTGCTGGGCTGGAGGAAACGATGCGCGTGTTGGGCTTTGCGCCACATTGGGCTGGTGCGCTGCTTCCCGCGCCGAAGGTTCGAGCTAGGCTTGGACAGGAGTACATCGGCAAGAATGTCGATACCTTGGTGATGCAATGGGGACCGCCTACGAGCACCTTTCGCATGAACAGCGGCGAAGGCTCTTATGTCTGGCAACTTTCCTCGGTCATCCTGATCTAAGTGCGGAAAAAGCGAATCGCGAAGCCTAATATATGCAATTGCACGGCGTGCCTATCAGCAGACGCTCTTGGGTTGATCCGTGGGGGTGCACATGACGCGACCGGGTATTAGCTGATGTTTTTGTCGCTCGCGGCAGCCGGCATCGGGCTGCAATCGTTGTTCCGAATTGCAGGCTAGTTCTATGCCGATTTCGTAAAGATCGGCGGGCCCGATCCGCCGTGCTGCGAGGCTTAAGCGGACGTGCGAAACACAAAGACCCGTGCAGGTTTAAAATAATGCTCAAAGCGATTGGGGTAGATCCCATGGTGTAGCCGCGCGCTTGAAAGAAAGGGCTGATGATGAGCGCCACGCTCTCGAAACCAGAAGGAGATGAACATGATCACCGAAGAGTACGTCCAAAAAATTTTCAAGGGTCTGGAGCGCGGGGACGGGGCGAGCTTTTTCGATCACGTAGACGATAAGGTCGACTGGATCGTCGAAGGGACGCATCCGCTGGCTGGTCACTACAAGTCGAAATCTGATTTCCTCGCCGGCACGTTTGCGAAGCTCGGAGAGGTTCTACCCAATGGGGCTCAACTCATCGTTGAGCATTTGCTCGTGAAGGATGATCAAGCCGTCGTGGAACTCCATTCCTTGGCGACGGCGAGGAACGGATTCAGGTTCGATAACAGATACTGCTGGGTGGTCCATTTTGCTGGCAACACCATAGATAGAGTGAGGGCATATCTAGACTCGATGATGGTCGTGCGACTGTTCGAGGAAAACCCGATCTAAGTGCCGCAGTGGCGCAGCTGAGGCGGCCTTCGCGATAGGTCAGCCTTCCGGCCGCTCTACGTACGGTGCCTGGGGTAGCGTCCGGCACCTCCTCCATCTTAGCCGTCGGGCGGTCCTATCGGCCATGACCTTGCAGGAATGCCTGCAAAGACTCCGGTACGTCGTCTCGACCGCCGCAGCGCTGCCGCAGCTCACGGGCGATCTCCTCGGTCACGTCGCGCGACCAGCCGGCAGTGATGTTGAAGGCGACGATGCGGACCGGATTACCATATTGCCCCTCCATCAAGTGCCGCATCAGAACCGCGCGCTCGGTATCTTGCTCTGCCGCCTCGCACCAGGCGCGGCCTAGCTCGCCGAAATCGTCCAGCACAAGATAGATGTCGCGCTCCGAGGTCTCGGGCACAATCGAAGGTGAGCCCATACGCAATTACTCCGCACAATACTAATCATAAGAAACTAATCAGCTGTGCTGCGAATTGCGAATCGAATCTGCTCTAGCGCCTGGGCTCGAGTGGTTTGCGGCGCTTGGTGACCTTGCGCACCGCTGCGGCGCGGATCCGCCCGAAAGCCTGATCAAAGGTTTCGGTCGTCCTATCCGGCAACCTGTCGGCGAGGTCAGGCATGAACCGTTCGACGATCTCGCGCGTGTTGCCCTCGATCCATTCAATGTTGTCGAACTCGGTGATCTTGTCGTGCAGCGTGCGGAAGTCATCATCCGTCATCGGGCAGCCATCAGGGCGCATTGGTAGTTGCTTAGGGCGGATGCGCTTCATCGACGCGCTCTGAAAATCGGCCCCGCGCAACGCGCGGGGCCTAGTTCAACGCTGTTTGTCCCCTGGTTGCACGGGGCAGAAGGCTGACGTCGCGCGATTACATTCGTTCCTAACGCGCCCAGCCAAGCGAACAGGTCTTTGCCCGGTCCGTGAGGCGGTAATAGGTGCCGCTCTCATCACTTGGCCGAAAGGGGCGCCAACAATGCACCCTAGAAAACAGAGCCAAGGGAGGCGGCCTTACTCTCGGCTCGCGGTCCACGTTTGCTCGCCACACGCGCACATGTATATGCGAAGAATGGTCCCCTGTCGGGGGTCTAGCATCCTCGTTAAGAGCTTCGGCTGAGCGCCACAACGATCGCACTTGATGCTTGGTGCACTTGACAGTGGAATAATTGTTTCCCCGGTATCGACTGGCATGGGCTTACTCCGAGCAGGCGGGAGCGCAGTAGCGTCTCTCTGTCACCGATGGACGCCCATAGCCGCGCGGTAATGACACCCCTCTAAACCCGAGGCCACAGGAACGGAAAGTAGGATGCTTCTAAATTAGTTGTTGGAGCTTGTGAGAACACATTGGCTACCACTTATAGCCGCAAAGCTGACGTTTTTTCAGTTCGGGGCGGCTGCTTGCAGGCGGCGCATTTCGAGACATTTGCTGTTGCGACGATCGGCCCCGTGCGGATGCTGGGGGCAGGGGACCGCACAGGGCCTTACGCGCGCGCTGCCCCGTGGGGGCGGGGCAGTAAGCAGACGCTTCGGATTTAGTTTAGTTCCTACGGCGTGGCGATCAACGAAGGTCTGTGCCCGAGGGCGTTAAGCGTGATATGTGCCGCTCTCATGCTTCCACTGCCAGGCGTTCTCTAAGTCGCCAGCGCGCCGCTCGGCCCAGCGAGAGCCGGCCCATCACCAGACGCGCGCATCCGACGACGGGCCGTCCCGGGTGGATGGCAGGAAGCTGGAGTCGAGCTATCCAGCCACAGACCAGTATTTCAAACAGTAGACCTGCAATTCGTTCCTGTCGGCGGACATCACCGCTGCTGACGTGATCTGCGGCTTAGTTCCTTCGGATCGGCGCACAAAGAAACCCGTGCACGCAGGGTATGATGCACGGCGTTAAGGGCGACTGCCCCTTATGTGGTCGGGGCGAGCTGGCGACGCTCCACCGATCAATTCGTTCCTAAGTGGTGTAGTTATCCGTCCGCGATTTTGGTCGCTGTGGATGCCAAACTCTCGGCAACGGGATACGCAGGAGCGCCTCCGACACCTGAAGTCGCTCATACGACCGTTACAGCATCTTTTTTGTGTGCTCGGCGCCGCGTCGGGTGCGCTCACGCACGGGCTCGACGTGTTGTTCGATCCACTCTTGCAGATTGACAGCCATCCCGAAGAACTCCGGGCTCAACTGCCTCCGAGCGTTTAACACAGATTAGAGCGGCGCGTCCTGCCGCTCGGCCCAGGTCAGGTGGCCGCAGTCGCTGCAGGCATAGACCCGCACCTGCCGGTTCGCTTTGGGATCGAAGATCGGAGTGACCGCCAGCCGCGCCGACGTCCCACAGCACTCGCAGGTTAGAGGGCTTGGAGTTGTTCTAACGGTGTCTTCGGGCATTTACTTGAGATGCAGAGCTCAAGCAGACGTTCCTATTGATACGGCCTGGGCATTTTCGTTCCCTCTCCAGGCCCAACAGCTCACGGCCCCGACCGAAATCGTCCCCCAGCCGCCAACGATCATGCGTCGTCCGCATTGCAAAGCCGCAATTTTTGGCTTTGTTGGCGCGGCACTCCAATTGACTGCCACTTTTTCCCGATGCATCATTTTTCCATCACCGCCGCCCAGACGGCCCTATCGGCGCCTGAGAGACCGCTCCCGCTTCTCCAAAAAGGAGCACAACATGCCGATCAAGCGCCTGCTGGACCAAAGCAACTTCACGCTAGAACAGCGGCACGTTCTTGAGTTGGCGTTTAGCCACGTCCTTCGTAAGTTGGAGTTTGGTGGACCGCAACGATCCAGTTTGCGAGATCGTTGCGCGGAAGGTCATCGAGATCGGCGCAAGCGGAGCTAATGATGCCGCAGCCATCGCGGAAATGGCGTTGAGGCAGCTCTCTCCAGATTGTTCCTTCTGAAAAAGGTTTAGGTGCCGCAGCCGGGGTGATGGCTGCGCAGCATTAGCGCTGCGGTTGGGCTGGAGGCATCCGTCGACTTTTTACGTGCCCGTGCGGCCACTACGGTGCGATGCCTCGCCGTCGAACCAAAGACCTGTCTCGTGATTGAATCCAGGCCTTCGGTAAGGCCCGCGATGGTTGGATTTTGTTGGTCATCGGAGGCAAAGTCCTAACGAAGTTGCTTCAATCCCTCTTCGATCGCTCGCAGATCATCATAGATGTGTTTTAGAGCGTGGCGTGGATCGATGCTGGCCGCGGAGTGTTTTTCCAGCAACTGGCGCCGAAGTTCTCTCATATTCTCTAGCGCTCGCCGGTTCTTCATACGTACATGAGCAGAAACGAGTGGTTCAATGGTGGACGGCATTGGGGCCCCAAAAAGAAAGCATGCATACCCTGGTTGCCGAAGTGTCCCGAAACCGCTTTGTTCCGACAATCTCATATGATAACCGCTGATTGGTGCGGACGTGATCGAGGAGACCATCGACGAATTGGAAGGGCAGCTTTTGGTCGAGAGCCGCCTCGACCGCATCCGACGTCGGCGTCTCGTTACACCTGCAAAGCCGCGTCGGTCAGTTCACCGCTGGATCTTCTTTTTCGCCGCGCGCAACGATCTTGAGAGCGTCATCCGGCAGCGGCCGCTGTAACGCCTTCGCTTCATCCCATGGCGCACGCATCCAGACGTCGTACTCTTCCGCGGTCGTGAGGATCACCGGCACGGCCTTCGGGTGGATCGGCGCGACGATCGCGTTCGGCTCGGTGGTCAGGAAGCCATAGACGTCGATCGAGACCTCACCTTCCTTCGCCTTGCGAACAGAAGTCCAAGGCGTCCACAGGCCGGCAAAGGCGAGTAGCGGACGATCGTCGCCGGCGGCAAACCAGATCGGCACCTTCTTGCCCTCGATCGTGTCATATTCGCTGAATGAGGTGAACGGGACCAGGCAGCGATTGGCGGGGTCGAGCCAACGCTTCCAATGCGCGCTGCTGACGTTGCGAATGTTGGTGGTGCCGCTGTCGGGCTCGAGGCGCAGCAGCTCCTTGAAATCGACCGGCTTGCCTTTGGCCTCGAGCTTTTGCACCCGCTTCCTGGTCGCGTCCATCAGCGCCGTCTGCGACGATGGCATGCCCCAGCGGGCCATCACCAGCTCGCGGCCGTCCTCGCCATTACGCACGATCGGCGCCGGGTAGTCCGGGAAGATGCCGGGCAGGGAAGGCAGGTTGCCGGTGCGGTCGTGGCTCGGGTCGACGCTGAACAACCGACGGATCGCATCGGCGTTCTTGGTCATGGAATAGAGATTGCACATCGGCTCAGCGCTCCCCCGGCCACCAGTCGGACGGAGGATCCTTGGCCGAGATCTTGGTCGAACGCAGCGCGACGAGTGCGCTACGCTTATAGGGATAGCCGCGCAGACGCGAGCAATCCTTGCAGCGCATGGAGCGCTCGAGCTCGTGGATCGGCGTTGTCTTCGGCCGGCGGATGATATCGAGGGCGACGGTCTGGTTGGTGTCGCAGCCGTGGCAGTGAACCTCCAGATACCCGAAGCCCGCGTTCAGCGCGTCGCCGATCGTCGGCGACGGGCTGCGCCGGCCCCTTGTAACCGACCATACGCTGCGTCCAGGCGATGCAGGCGAGCTTGTCGGCTTCCTTGCGCGCATGGGCAGCGCGCTCCGCTGCGACGCGGATCGAGGCTCCATAGATGCGCTCGCGAGACTTCGTACTCATGGCGCATGATTCCGAAATTCCGCAGCAAAGGGAAGCCGCTACTCCTAGAGACTGGAACCTGGCAAGCCACAAGGTGTCTGCTAATTGCCTTCGCGGCTCCCATCATGACGACCCGGCCGCTTTCACGACGGCGATGATCTCGCCTGGCATCAGCGACGCACATCCTTCCTCGCAGGGATTGCGGTGGCGCCAAGCGGTGGCGAAGCGTGTCTCGGGGTAAAGCAGCTGCAGAACCTTGGTGAGCTCGGCAAGCTGCAAGGCGACGCGCTGCTCCGGCGTCTCCGCCAGCAGCAGCGAGATTGGCAGAGTCGCTCCGGCGGCGGTGAGGCCGAAGGCGCGGAGGAATTGGCGGCGGGGGACAATGAGGGCAGGGGGAGCAGAAAAGCATTCCATGGCGCACGCTGACTGGTTGTGATTGGCGCTTCAATCGCGCGCAGGTAACCTGCAACCGTCCTCACTTCTTTGCCATCGTGGAAGGTGTCCATTTTGGACACTGCTGTTGATAAGCGCCTACTCTTTGGTTGACGCCGACATTCGCTCAAGCTCATCGGCATGCCCGCGGATCAACGCGGCTATTGCATCGAGGTCGGCGCGTTCCATCTGCGTTAGCTTGTGAAGCGGCGTGCGCCAGGTCAGGCCGCGCCGTTCGATGTCCCCAAGTCGCTCCAGTGCGGCAAGTCGACGCAGCACCGTGGTTCGCGGCAGGCCGACCTCCTTGGCGATCCTCGACGCCGTCATCTCGCGCTCCTCGACCATGCCGAGGTAGACCGTCATCGTGATGAGGTGATCGGCGATCTCGACGCCGAACCGCGTTTCGCCCGGTCGGGACAGCAGGCTTAGGCGACGCGTCAGCTCGATCCAAAGGTGGGTGATGACGTGCAGGCGCGATCGCAAAGAGGCCAGTCCAGGCATTCCGGCAGAGCCCGAATTTCTAGACGACCGATGCGGATTCGTGGCGCAATTCGCGGAGAGCCAGATCGTTCTCCGGTCGCCTGGTGCTTACCGAGACGGGTGCCGGCTTTGCGCTGCGCCGCCCCATATCGCCAAGGCTAAGCCATTGATTCGACTAGATCGGGCGATAACTGTAAATCAGCCGCCTCATGGCTTCGCAGGTTCGAGTCCTGCCTCCCCCACCAAAACTGCTTATCATGGCAGGATCGACCGCCTCATCCGATCATCCCGCCGTCGCATCGCGTGGCCAATATCATCCACCATTTGCTCACGATGAGCCGCGAACCTTGCGTGCTACGCAGCTAAGGCTCGGCGTAAGGCACCGGCGGTCCAGAGCGGTGAGCTGCTATCGCTCGCGGCTCGCGTACTCCACCGGCAGATGCTTGAACAGCTTGCGCAGCTCGCGCGTTGCGGCGCCGCCGACGACAATCCTGGAGAAGGCGTCGAGCTCGGCGAAGAAGGCGGGCTTAAGGCTGTCGAGCTTGCTGGCATCGACCACCAGGATGCTTTCGACCGCGGTTGCGATCGCCGCCTGCTTGATGGCGGTCTCGTGAAAGTTCGAGCAGCTCGCCCCGCGGACAGCGTGCACGCCGCCGGCCGAGATGAACGCCTTGTTGATGCCGAGCTTGCGTAAATAGGCGAGGCCTTCCTCCGACGAGAAGGATTGCGAGGAGGGGTGATAGAGCCCGCCCATCAGCATCACCTGCGTCGCCGGACGCCGGGTCACGAGCGCCGCGACATTCATCGAGTAGCAGATCACGGAGAGCGGCAATCCCTCGGGGAGGACTTCCGCGAGCGACTGCATCGTGGTGCCGCAGTCGATGAAGATGGTGTCGCCATCCTGCAATGACGCCACCGCCGCACGGCAGGCGAGGCGCTTGTCCTGGGTGTGCTGATCGATCTCCTGCTCGATCGTGTACTTCGCCGCACTTGGCGAGGTCGCATTCACGACATGGCCGCCGAGGCAGACCAGCGCCGCATCGGATGCAGCAAGATCGCGCCGCACCGTCATCTCCGAGACATTCAGCAGTTGGGCTGCATCCTTCAGATGCAGCGCGCCGTTCTCGGCGATGGCGCGGCGCAGCCGCTGCAGGCGCTGGGCGCGCGCGTCGCGCTGGGCTGCGCCGGTGGGGATGTCGACCATGCTGTTCAATAACCCTGCATTCGGCCCGGTTGACAATAGCGTCACATGGTGTGAAAAATCCAACAAGAAGACGTTGTAACTTTAACAAAGAGACGAGCCAGCGGAAATGGCTCGCGTTGGGAGGCATGATGCATTGCGGCAAATTCAGCCGCTGCCCTGTCCTCTCGGGAGGATGCCGATGTTGCGATCCGAACATCCAATGATCCGTGCGGCCCGCTGAGCGGAGGCAGCGTTCGATGTCGCAGAGTGCGCCGATGCCGGAGCCATCCCGCTTGCCGTTGCGCGGACGCGAGCGGCAGGCGGCCGTCGAGACCGCCGCGGTCGCGCGCAACGCGGGCCACGCGCTGGAGCTGGATTGGGTCGACGATATCAGGGTGAACCTCTCCGCCGTCGAGCGCCGGGTCGCCAGCCTGCCGGGCCGGCGCAGCGTGAAGAACGAGGCGCAGGCGGCGTGGCTCCTCAAGGCCATCACCTGCATCGACCTGACGACCCTCAGCGGCGATGACACCGCAGGGCGCGTCAGGCGTCTTTGCGCCAAGGCCAAGATGCCGGTGCGATCGGATCTTCTCGACGCGCTCGGCTTTGCCGGCCGCAAGCTGCACACGGGTGCGGTCTGCGTTTACCACCGCTTCGTGGCGACCGCGGTCGAGGCACTCGAGGGCTCCGGCATTCCGGTCGCGGCTGTCTCCACAGGCTTTCCCGCTGGCCTGGTGCCGCACGATGTCAAGCTCAGGGAGATCGAAGCTTCGGTGAAGGATGGCGCGAAGGAGATCGATATCGTCATCACCCGCGAGCATGTGCTGACCGGCGAGTGGCGTGCGCTCTATCAGGAGGTGAAGGATTTCCGTGCCGCCTGCGGCCACGCGCATCTGAAGACGATCCTCGCCTCCGGCGACCTGAAGACACTGCGGAGCGTCGCCAAGGCCTCGATGGTCTGCATGATGGCGGGCGCCGACTTCATCAAGACCTCGACCGGCAAGGAGGGCGTCAACGCAACGCTGCCGGTGTCGCTGGTGATGTTGCGGATGATCCGGGACTATCAGGAGCGCACCGGCTTCAAGATCGGCTTCAAGCCGGCCGGTGGCATATCCACGGCCAAGGACGTGCTCAATTATCAGATCCTGATGAAGGAGGAACTCGGGCGCGACTGGCTGGAGCCGCAGCTGTTCCGCATCGGCGCATCGAGCCTGCTCGCCGATATCGAGCGCCAGCTCGAGCATCACGTCACCGGTCGTTACTCGGCCTTCAACCGTCATCCCCTGGCATGAGGACGAGGCCGTGAGCGTCGCGCAATATTTCGAGACCATGGATTACGGCCCGGCGCCGGAAGCGGACGCCGAGGCGCGGGCGTGGCTTGCCAGGCACGAGGCGCGCTTCGGCCATTTCATCAACGGTGCGTTCGCAGCGCCCGCGGACGGCAAGCATTTCACGACCTCCGAGCCGGCCACCGGAAAGGCGCTGGCCAAGGTCGCGCATGGCTCCGCGGCCGATATCGATGCGGCGGTTGCCGCTGCACGCAAGGCGCAGCCGCAATGGCTGAAGCTCGGCGGTCACGGCCGGGCGCGGCATCTCTATGCGCTGGCGCGGATGCTGCAGCGCCACGCGCGGCTGTTCGCAGTGCTGGAGGCGATCGACAACGGCAAGCCGCTGCGCGAGACCCGTGATCTCGATGTTCCACTCGCGGCGCGGCACTTCCTGCATCATGCCGGCTGGGCGCAGCTGCAGGAGCGCGAGTTCGCGGGCTACGCGCCGCTCGGCGTGATCGGCCAGATCATCCCTTGGAATTTCCCACTGCTGATGCTGGCATGGAAGATCGCGCCGGCGCTGGCGATGGGCAACACCGTGGTGCTGAAGCCCGCAGAGTTCACCTCGCTCACCGCGCTCCTGTTTGCCGAGCTTGCCGCACAGGCTGGCCTGCCGCCGGGCGTGCTCAACGTCGTCACCGGCGATGGTGCGACCGGTGCAGCTCTGGTCGATCACAACGGTGTCGACAAGATTGCCTTCACCGGATCGACGGAGGTTGGCCGGCTGATCCGGCAGGCCACCGCCGGCACCGGAAAGTCGCTGACCCTGGAGCTTGGCGGCAAGTCGCCCTTCATCGTTTTCGAGGATGCCGACCTCGACGCTGCGGTCGAGGGCGTGGTCGACGCCATCTTCTTCAACCAGGGTCAGGTGTGCTGTGCCGGCTCGCGGCTGCTGGTGCAGGAGGGGATCGCCGAGAGCTTCCGCCAGCGCCTGGTGCGCCGGATGGAGAGCTTGCGCGTCGGGCCGCCGCTCGACAAGGCGATCGATATGGGTGCGATCGTCGATCCCGTTCAGCTCGCGCGCATCACGTCGCTCGTCGAGACCGGCGTGAAGGAGGGCGCGCGGAAATATCAGTCGCCCTGCGCGCTGCCGCAGCACGGCTGCTTCTATCCGCCGACCCTGCTCTGGGACGTGCAGCCCACAGCGACGGTTGCGATCGAGGAACTCTTCGGCCCCGTGCTGGTGGCGATGACGTTCCGCACTCCGGACGAGGCGGTGATGCTCGCCAACAACACGCGCTATGGCCTCGCGGCGAGCGTGTGGAGCGAGACCATCGGGCGCGCGCTCGATATCGCGCCAAGACTTCTGGCCGGCGTGGTCTGGATCAACGCCACCAACCTGTTCGATGCCGGCGTCGGCTTCGGCGGCTATCGCGAATCCGGCTTCGGCCGCGAGGGCGGCCGCGAAGGTATTTTCGAGTATCTCAAGCCGGTTGCCTGGAGCGGGCGCAAGCCGCGCGCGGCCCAGCCGGCGCTTACCGACGTCGATGAGCGCGCAGGCTTCGAACTGCCGCCGATCGATCGCACGCCAAAGCTCTTCATCGGCGGCAAGCAAATGCGGCCCGACGGCAATTATTCGCGCGCAGTGTTGTCACCGAAGGGCAAGCATCTCGGCGAGGTCGGCGAGGGCAACCGCAAGGACATTCGCAACGCCGTGGCTGCGGCGCGGGCGGCCGAAGCCTGGGGCCGGGCAACCGCGCATAGCCGTGCCCAGATCCTCTATTACCTCGCGGAGAACCTGTCCGCGCGCGCGGATGAATTTGCCGCACGCGTCGCAGCAATGACGGGTCTTGCGAGTACGAAAGCAAAGGCGGAGGTCGATGCCGCCATCGCGCGTCTGTTCAGCTACGGCGCCTGGGCCGACAAATATGACGGCGCGGTGCACACGCCGCCGCTGCGCGGCGTCGCGCTCGCCATGCACGAGCCGATTGGCGTCGTCGGCGTCGCCTGTCCCGACGAGGCGCCGCTGCTCGCGCTCGTCAGCCTGGTGGCACCCTTGATCGCAATGGGCAACCGCGTCGTCGTGATCCCGAGCGAGCGGTATCCTCTGGTGGCGACCGATCTCTACCAGGTGCTGGAAACATCGGACGTGCCGGCGGGCGCCATCAATATCGTCACCGGCAGGCGCGATGCCCTGGTCAAGGTGCTGGCCGAGCACGACGATGTCGATGCACTCTGGGTGTTCGGCTCCAAGGAAACCTCCGCAATGGCAGAGCGGCTGTCGATCGGCAATCTCAAGCGCACCCTGGTCGATCACGGGCTGCTGACAGACTGGTACGATGCCGCGGCCGCCGAAGGCCCGATCCTGCTGCGCCACGCGGTGCAGGTGAAGAACATCTGGATTCCCTATGGCGATTAGCGACGCGACAGGACGACCCGAGAGCCGCTAAGGTCAGGGTCAATCAAGAACACAGAAGGGAGGGACCATGCTGAAAACCATCGACCCGCTGCTCAATGCCGATGTGCTCTACGCGCTGCGCGCGATGGGCCATGGCGACCGCCTGGTGATCTGCGACACCAATTTCCCGGCCGACTCGATCGCGCGCCAGACGGTGTTCGGCGAGCTGCTCCGCATCGACAATGTCAGCGCAGCGCGCGCCATCCAGGCGGTGCTGTCGGTCATGCCGCTCGACACGTTCGTCGATGATGCCGCTGTCAGGATGGAGATCGTCGGCGCGCCGACTGAGGTGCCTCCGGTGCAGCAGGAGGTGCAGGCGGTGATCGATCGCGCCGAGGGCAAGTCCTGGCCGCTGGTCGGCGTCGAGCGCCATGCCTTCTATGAGCGGGCCAAGAGCGCCTATTGCGTGATCGCGACCGGCGAGCGTCGCTTCTACGGCTGCTTCCTGTTCACCAAGGGCGTGATCCCGCCGGATGGAGTGGAGTCGCGATGAGCCAGCAGGGCGTCGCCATTCTCGGCGTGTTCGTGGCCGACCTGGCATTTCGCGCATCGCGCCTGCCTGGGATCGGCGAGACCATCATCGGCTCCGGCTTTGCGGTCGGGCCGGGCGGCAAGGGCTCGAACCAGGCCGTGGCGGCGGCGCGCGCAGGCGCAGCCGTCAGCTTCATCTCGCGGATCGGCAGGGACACTTTCGCCGAGCTCGCGCTCAAGACCTGGGCGGCGGAAGGCATCGTGCCGCGGGTGACGCAGGTGGAGACGCCGACCGGTGCGGCGTTCATCTATGTGCATGAGACCAGTGGCGACAACGCCATCATCATCGCGCCAGGGGCGGCCGGCAGCATCTGCGTGGCCGATGTCGATGCGGCTGATGATGCGATCCGCTCCGCCAAGGTGTTCGTCACCCAGCTGGAGCAGCCGGTCGATGCGGCAAAGCACGCGCTCACAATCGCGCGCGAGGCCGGTGGCATCACCGTGTTCAATCCTGCGCCGGCGGTGCCGTTCGACGACGCGCTCTATGTGCTCTGCGACTACATCGTGCCGAACGAGACCGAGGCCGAAGCGCTCACCGGCATCGCGGTGTCTGATCTCGCCGCCGCGCGCCGAGCCGGGGACGCACTTCTCACCAAGGGCGCGCTGACGGCTGTCATCACGCTCGGCGAACGCGGTGCGCTGTTTCATGCTCGCGACCGCTCGGTGCACGTGCCGCCCTTCGCGGCTGGCAAGGTGGTCGAGACCACCGGCGCCGGCGATGCCTTTGTCGGCGGCTTTGCGGCCGCGCTCGCGGAGGGCGCCGATCCGCTCGACGCCGCACGCTTCGGCTCGGCCGCGGCCGGCATCTCGGTGACGCGGCCGGGCACCGCGCCGTCGATGCCGCACCGCGCCGAGATTGGGGCGCTGCTCAAGGAGAGCGCCTTGTCATGATGCGGAACGATCCGATCAAGCACGTGTTCATCTGGCCGGCGGTGCTCGTCGTGCTCGCGATCTCGATCTTTCCGCTGATCTACTCCCTGACGACGAGCTTCCTGAGCTACCGACTGATCCCGCCGATGCCGCCGCGCGTGGTCTGGCTCGGCAATTATGTGCAGCTCCTGCAGGAGCCACGCTTCTGGAATGCGATCCTGACAACGACGCTGATCGCGGTCATCGCGGTCGGCCTGCAATATGTGATCGGCTTCTCGGTGGCGCTGGCGCTGAATGCACGCATTCCCGGTGAGCAGCTGTTCCGCGTCGCCTTCCTGCTGCCGATGCTGCTGGCGCCGGTCGCGGTCGCGCTGGTCGCGCGCATGATGTTCAATCCGACCATGGGGCCGCTCAACCAGTTGCTCAGCCAGTTCGGCCTGGTCAATCTGCCGTTCCTCACCAACGGCCGTTGGGCGCTCGCCTGCATCATCGCCGTCGAGGTCTGGCAGTGGACGCCGTTCGTCATCCTGATGCTGCTCGCCGGGCTGCAAACCCTGCCGGAGGATGTCTATGAGGCGGCCGAGCTGGAGAATGCCAGCAACTGGCAGCAGTTCTGGGGCATCACCTTTCCGATGATGCTGCCAATCTCGGCGGCCGTGGTCTTCATCCGCCTGATCGAGAGCTACAAGATCATGGACACCGTGTTCGTGATGACCGGCGGCGGGCCGGGCGTCGACACCGAGACGCTGACACTGTTTGCCTATCAGGAGGGCTTCAAGAAGTTCAATCTCGGCTACACGTCGGCGCTGAGCTTCTTGTTCCTGATCGCCATCACCATCATCGGCGTCACCTATCTTGCGCTGCTGCGGCCGCATCTGGAGAAACGCCGATGAGCACGAAAAACGTGAGAGGCCTGTCGCCCTGGTCCCGCCGTTTCATTGCGCTCGGCTGCCTCGCCTGGTGCCTGATCACGATCTTTCCGCTCTATTGGGTGGTCGTCACCGCGTTCAAGACGCCGCCGGGCGTGGTCGGCGGCCCGACCTACATCCCCTTCGTCGACTTCACGCCGACCCTGCAACCCTTCATCGATCTCTATGAGGGCATCCGCGGCGCGTTCTTCCACACCTTCCTGAACTCGACCATGGTCGGCCTCTCGGCAGCGCTGATCGCGACCGCGATCGGAGCGATGGCTGCTTACGCGCTGGCGCGGTTCGAATTCAAGGTGCGGTTGGGTGCGGGCCTTGTGTTCTTCGCGATCGCGCTCGGCGGCTATCTCGCTTTCAACACCTATCTCGGCCTGACCCGGCCACAGGCGCTGCTGTCGGCATTTCCGCTGGCGCTGCTCCTGTCCATCGTCGCCAATCGCGTGCCGCTGCCGGGACCGATCCTCGGCAATGAAGACATTCTGTTCTGGTTCGTCAGCCAGCGCATGTTCCCGCCGATCGTCACGGCCTTCGCGCTCTATCTGCTCTACAGCGAGATCGGCCGGCTCGGCTTCCAGCTGATCGACAGCTTCGTCGGCCTGACGCTCTGCTACATCGCCTTCTCGCTGCCGATCGTGGTCTGGCTGATGCGCGACTTCTTCGAGGCGCTGCCGATCGAGGTCGAGGAGGCGGCGATGGTCGACAATGTGCCGAGCTGGCGCATCTTCCTCGGCATCGTGGTGCCGATGTCGATAAACGGCTTGATCGCGACATTCATGATCACGCTCGCCTTTGTCTGGAATGAATTCCTGTTCGCGCTGTTTCTGACCAATTCACGCTGGCAGACGCTGCCGATCCTGGTCGCGGGCCAGAACAGCCAGCGGGGCGACGAATGGTGGGCGATCTCGGCGGCCGCGCTGGTTGCCATCGTCCCGATGATGGTGATGGCAGCGCTGCTCAGCCGCATGATGCGGTCCGGCATGCTGCTCGGTGCAATCAAGTAGACCACCAAAGAAGAAGCCTATTGGAGGGAGAGTACACCATGCTGAGACGAACATTCCTGATGCTCGCGACGTCGCTGGCCACCGCTTGCGTGGTCGGTCAGGCAGAGGCCGCGTGCAGCCCGGACTATTCGGGCGTGACGCTGACGGTCGCGACCCAGACCGGACCTTACATTGCGTCCGCGCTGAAGCTTGGCGCCGACGAATGGAGCAAGAAGACCTGCGGCAAGGTCAATGTCGTCGAATTCCCCTGGTCGGAGCTCTATCCGAAGATCGCGACCTCGCTGACCTCGGGCGATGCCACCTTCGACATGGTGAGCTTCGCACCGGCCTGGCTGCCGGACTTCGTGCCGTATCTCACGGAGATGCCAAAGGACATGCAGTCCGGCAAGGACTGGGACGACATCGAGCCGGCCTATCGCGAGCGGCTGATGGTGTGGGAAGGCAAGATCTATTCGCAGTCGATGGACGGCGACGTCCACACCTATACCTATCGCAAGGATCTGTTCGACGATCCCAAGGAGAAGGAAGCCTTCAAGGCCAAGTATGGCTACGACCTCGCCCCACCGAAAACCTGGAAGCAGTATCTCGACATCGCCGAGTACTTCCAGCGGCCGGACAAGGGGCTGTGGGGCACGGCGGAAGCGTTCCGCCGCGGCGGCCAGCAGTTCTGGTTCTTCTTCAGCCATGCCGCCGCCTACACCAATAACCCGAACTATCCGGGCGCGATGTTCTTCGATCCGGAGACGATGGACGCGCAGATCAACAATCCCGGCTGGGTGAAGGGGCTCGAGGAATATATCCGCGCCTCCAAGCTCGGGCCGCCGAATGCGCTGAACTTCTCGTTCGGCGAGGTCAATGCGGCGGTGGCCGGCGGCCAGGTCGCGGAATCGATCGGCTGGGGCGACACCGGCGTCATCGCGGCCGATCCGAAACAGTCGAAGATCGCGGGCAAGGTTGGCTCGGCCGTCCTGCCCGGCTCGGACGAGATCTGGAACGCCAAGACCAAGAAATGGGACAAGTTCCCTGAGGTGTTGCCGGGGCCGTTCATGGCGTTCGGCGGCTGGCAGATCGCGGTGCCGAAGTCCAGCAAGAGCCAGCAGGCGGCGTGGGACTACGTCAAGACGTTGACCAGTCCCGAGGTTTCCGGCCAGGCCGCGATCACCGGCGGCACCGGCGTCAACCCGTACCGCAAGTCGCACACCGCGAACAAGGAGCTGTGGAGCAAGATCTTCACGCCGGAGGAAGCCAAGGAATATCTCGGCGCCCAGGCGGATTCGATCAACGCCAAGAACGTCGCGCTCGACATGCGTCTGCCCGGCTACTTCTCCTACACCGAGGTGGTGGAGATCGAGCTCGGCAAGGCGCTGGCCGGCCAGACCACGCCGCAAGCCGCGCTCGATGCGATGGCCAAGGAGTGGAACAGGCTGACCGACGAGTTCGGCCGCGACAAGCAGCTCGCCGCCTATCGCGCGGCGATGGGCCTGCCGCCGAAGAAGTGATGTGAGCATGAAGGATCCCGGATGGCGCGCGCCATCCGGGAATGCGCGAGAGATAGAAAGCGTGACATGGCCGACGTCCAGATCGACAACGTCTCCAAAGCCTACGGGTCGTACAAGATCATCGAGGGACTAGACCTCAGCGTTGCGGATGAGGAGTTCGTCGTACTGGTCGGCCCAAGCGGCTGCGGCAAGACCACGACCTTGCGGATGATCGCGGGGCTGGAGACGGTGACCTCCGGCACGATCCGGATCGGTCGGCGCGACGTCACGGATCTGCGGCCCGGCCTGCGCAATTGCGCGATGGTGTTCCAGAACTACGCGCTCTATCCGCACATGAGCGTCGCCGAGAACATCGGCTATGGCATGAAGGTGCGCGGCGAGTCGCGGGCGCATGTCGAGAAGGCGGTCAAGGAGGTCGCGCGCGTGCTCGACCTGGAGCCCTATCTCGACCGGCGGCCGAAGCAGCTCTCGGGCGGCCAGCGCCAGCGCGTCGCGATCGGCCGTGCCATCGTGCGCAGCCCGGACGTGTTCCTGTTCGACGAGCCGCTGTCCAATCTCGACGCCAAGCTCCGGATCGAGATGCGCACCGAGATCAAGGCGCTGCATCGCCGCCTCGCCAAGACCATCGTCTATGTCACCCACGACCAGGTGGAGGCCATGACGATGGCCGACCGCGTCGTGGTGATGAACAAGGGACGGATCGAGCAGGCCGCCGATCCGATCACGCTCTATGAGAAGCCGCGCAACCTGTTCGTTGCCGGCTTCATCGGCGCGCCCAGCATGAACTTCATCGAGGGCGAGATCGCTGCCCGCGACGGCGGGCTGGTGTTCACGGAAGCCTCGGGCACGGCGCTTAGCTTGCCGAAAAGCCGCGAGCAGGCCTACGTGCCCATGATCGGCAAGCCGGTCATTCTCGGCGTGCGCCCCGATCACATCCTGCGCCAAGGCGCATCTCAAGGCGCATTGGCGGGCTCGACCATCCGCCTGATCGTGAAGGACGTCGAGCCGCTGGGACCGCATACGCTGGTGATCGGCTCGGTCGGCCGCTTTCCTTTCACCGCGCAGATGCCGGTCGGTGTCGCGGCCGAGCCTGACCGGCCGTTCGACGTCGCGCTCGATCTCGATCGTGCGCATCTGTTCGACAAGGCGAGCGGGCAGGTGATCGCGGTGTGAGGTGACCGCCGGTGCACGCGGCGGGTCTTAGTTCGGGCAGAGCGGCGGGCGTGGTGCGGAAAAGGCACAATCGGAGCTGATGTCAGCGGAGTCCGCGATCGCGCCCGCTTTTGCCCACAGAGTGGCCCCAATGCCGTGATGGCCTTTTTATCAGGGAGTTAGTTAGGGGCTGCGTCATGCGTAGAGTGAGTTGGAAGCCCGGCCGAGCCGGTGTCGTCTGCGGATTTTTTCTATTTCAGGTTGTGTTCGGCGCGGCCTTTGCGCAGAGCGGGGACACGCCCGCGGCCGCGGCTCCGCCAGTTGCGGCGGATGCAGCCAAGGACACGGGACCGTTCGGCGGTTGCGAGCCGATCGGCATGACCGCCTCTGGCGAGTTGGTGTTCCCGCTGGAATGCAAGCACAAGATCAAGCTGCCGGCAGCACCGGTGGCGAGTGAGGAGCAGGCGCCGGGCGCCGACGATAAGCCGGCGACCGCTGCCGAGGCCAAGCCGGCCGCGCCGGAGGACAAGCCCGTCGTGATGCCTGAGAAGACCGCCGTCGCGGACAAGCCCGCGATCGAGACCAAGGCCGCTGCCGTGGAGGACAAGCCCGTCGCGGCTGCGGCCGAGCTGAAGCCCGCCCCAGCGCAGGAGACGCTGACAGCGACCGATAAGACGCCGGCAGCCGCCGAGCACAAACCTGTCGAGGCGAAGGCAGACCAGCCCAATGCGGTGGAGAAGGCCACCAGCGATACGCCTGCGAAGCGCGCAGGCCGACACGCTGCCAAGACAACCGCTGCCAACACGACCGCCGCCAAGCCGGCCGCTGCCGGCAAGCCTGCCAAGCAGGTCGTTGCCGTCGCCAAGCCGATCCAGGCGAATGCAGCGTCAGCCCATGCCGCGGAGCCGCCGGCGGTGCGGACCGCGGGCCTGCCAGCCTGCATGCATTATCGCAGCTATAATGCGACCACGAAGAGCTATCTCGGCTTCGATGGCCACAAATATGCTTGCCGCTGATATGGAAGAGCGCGCATCCGGTCCGGCGCAGGCCGGCCGGGACGTCGCGGGAATGCTGGCCGGGGGACGAAGTCTGCTATAAGGCGCGGAGCATTCACCCACTGATTGCGCGGGAGATCGGCGTGCTGCGCACGTCATCCCGCCATGCCGCGAGATGACCGAGCCAGATCCCGACCTGTTCGAGATGCGCCGGCTGGAGTCGCTGTCCAACACCATCTTCGGTGTGGCGATGACGCTGCTGGCCTACGACCTGCCCAAGGCCAATTTCCAGGCGCTGCCGAACTGGACCGACCTGTTTCATCTCTATTCCGGACGGCTCGGCAGCCTCGCGCTAAGCTTCATCATCGCCGGCGTGTTCTGGATCAGCCACAATCGGCGGCTGGCGCGACAGCCGTTCGGCTCACGTGGCGTCGTGATCCTCAACCTGTTCTTTCTGCTGTCGATCATCCTGCTGCCGGTCACCAACGGGCTGTACGGCAATTACGCCATGAGCAAAGCGGTCGCCGTGCTCTATGGCTGCCATCTCACCATCATCGGTGCGCTGAATGCCTGGTTGTGGTGGCTGACCGCGCGGGACGGGCGCTATCGGGAAATCGTCGGCGCGATCTTTCCGCTCCTGGTGTTCATTCCGGGCACGGCGGTCGCTGCAGTCGACCCGCATTACGCGCCTTACATCTGGATGCTCGGCTTCGGCGGGCTGCTGGCGCGGCGGTTCATCCGTGCCGACGCGCCGGCCTGAACCCCGCCCGCCTCATGGACGAAAAACGCGGCGTGCTTGCCGCCCGCCGCGCTCCGATCTTGAAACTCGCTGGTCCAGGGCCGAGACCGCCCCGTCTGCCGAGCCGCTACTTTAACTCAGCGGGCGATCCCAGCGAGGTGACAGCGCTTCGATTGAGACACTGGATCACCTCCTTTCGTTGTTGATGGGACACCCAATATAGGTCCGTCCCAGCATCTCGTTAAGGGGCGGATTTCACGAAACTTTTGCCGCGGAAACCGACGTTCCATCCGGTCAGGGGAGAGGAGGTGTTCCGGCAGGGGATTACGCCAACCGGGACGGTTGAGACCGTCAGCGCGCCGTGTTAGGGGAACGTCTCCGGACCGCCACGCGCGGGTCGCGGACGCGGGTGTAGCTCAATGGTAGAGCAGCAGCCTTCCAAGCTGAATACGAGGGTTCGATTCCCTTCACCCGCTCCAAGCATTTCAATTTGCTAGATACATCAAATCCCATTCCGACGGATCGGACTGAAGTCGTTCCGGCAGATGATCCCGCTGCGGTCGCGCCCCCCATACAGCAGGTGCAGGGGACGTGACGCGGCGGGCGCTTCGGCGGAAACACCGCTGTCGCCGGAGCGCCCTGACGCCGGCCACATCGGGGGTCAAGGCCACAGCCATGCAATACCTCGGCCGTGAGCCATCCGAGAACGCCGAGCAACGGCAAGACAAAGAGGAATAGAAAGGCGAGAATGCCTGCCCCTTGTCCGCCTCCGTCTGCGCTCGCCATCGAGAGCGAGAGCAGGGAGCCCGGAAGGCTCATCGCAACAACCGACGTGATCGTCGCCAGTCGAAGCGATTTCTCAGACGACGGCTCTTTGATCAACGCGTCCCGCGCGAATCCGTGCAGCCAGAGAAATGGCCAAAATATTAATGCCAGAAAAACGGGAATGACGAGCAGCGAAAGCGGATTGGGGCCGCCACGAACAGGCACATCGAGGGTGAATAGGCTCACCACAAACCAGATCGGGGCGAGAACCGATGGCCCAACGCAGAGAACGAGATAGGCGACCAGCGGAATGTACAGCCAGTGCCATTGGAGTGGCTCGTTGTGCTGACCTTCGGACATCGACCAACCAACCTGGCACCTCTCTCGAGTTTACAATCTTATGATAGATCTCTCCCGTAGAATTCCGGACTCCATTTTCGGAACGGGGTGTTCTACTATGGGAACACCGGCGGGATTTGAGCACGAGTTTTTAGTTAGTCGGGATCGGACCGTAGAGCTGGGTTGGCGCTCTGCGGTCTTTTCCCGTGATAGCGTCGCCAACGGGAGCACCGGCACGACGAACCCGAACTGGTGATCGCGGGTCCGAAGTTGGCCCATTGAAGCTCCTATCGAGCCCGTCGCTTCCCCGTCGTTTCGGCCCTTTCGGCAACAGTCCGCACCCAATGGTGAGGCGCTCATCGCCGAGTCGAGGCTCGTGATCACGAGCTGCTTCCACATTTGATTCCGACGTTCGGGGTTGCGCATCGCGCTGGGGCGACGATGCCGGCGCAGCGCTGTCACTGGCAAATGCCGATCTTGTCCGGCTCATCGATAACCACGCGCACGGCCTTGTCGCTGCCGACGATGACGACATGGATCGGCATCTTGATCGGGCCGCCCTCATAGTTCCGCGCCAGTATGTCTGGTTCGACCCCATCGTTGATGCGCATCACCATCAAACTGTGATTATGGCTGATGAGGCACATGATCAACGGAAGCTCCATACCTCGATCATCGATGCACTGATCGAGTATCTTGGTGAGAACCTCAAGGAGGTTTGCCACTGCCGTCCTCCCCCTTGCCTTAACGACGATGACCAAGCCGTGCCGTGCCGCGCCCTCGCGTGATCTGGATCAACACGCCATCGGCAAGATGAGCGCTATCGCCCTTGGCAGCGGGCCGATCGATGGATCGTTCGTGAGATGGAATTGCGCTCCAGACATGACAGCAATGCATCGCCAGACTCCGCAAAACAGTTTGAGAGCGCGTGACAAGACGCGAAGCTGAAAGTCAGCGAACGAAAAGCGCGGCGATCACCAATACGACCCCGAGAAGTCCGAGGCTGATCACGCCGGCTGTAAAAGCCAAGTTGTTTTCGTAAGTCTGTCTGAACCATCGATGCATGAAATTGCGCCTACTGACTAACATCGCTCACGTTTACAGCGAAAGCATGCACCCGTTAAACACAATCGCAAGCAAAAACAAAGGTGGCGAAAATGGCCAGAGAAACACCAGATAATTCAGACGCGGCATTGGCGAAGCGTCCCAGGCAATCGGCGATCGTCGGCAAATTGATGGTGGCATGCTTCATGGCGATGCGTAGTGGTTACCCTCGCAAGCACCTCGGTGCCGTGTTTGAAGAATTGCTGGTGGGCATGACGATTCGCGTGAGCGATGAGCTGCGCGCGCCGCCGCGCTCGGCCTCCGACATCTCCAAATATCTCGGGCTTCCACGCTCCAACGTTCGGCGCTGCCTCGACGCGCTGATCGAACAAGGCGTGCTGCGCAAGGTGGATGAACACGGCTATACGGGCGAACTGGATTGGCTCGCCTCGCGGATTGAGGCGGAGTACTTTCTCAAAATTCGGGACGCGATTATCACCGCTGCCGACGAACTGAAGGCGCTTGAGGAGCCGCTTGTTGATCGGCGCTTGCTTTGGCCCGGTGCAGGTGCCGCGGCGCAACCAGAGTGACCACCACCATCACCGGACGGCTTTCTCCCATCTCGCGTGACGAGCGCGCGAACGTGAATGAACCGTCGGTCCGGCCGCTCGAGCCGATCGATATTGACAGGCTCGCGTCATTTCGATAATCGTTGTAATATGGAAAAGACGGACGCCATCGCAGCGCTCGCGGCGCTCGCCCAGGACAACCGCCTCGACGTGTTCCGCCTGCTGGTGCAGGCAGGACCCGAGGGGATGTCCGCGGGCGCGATTGCCGAGGCCCTCGAACTGGCGCCCAACACCCTGACCTTCCATTTCGACCGGCTCCGGATGGCCGGTCTCGCCACCGTCCGACGCGAGGGGCGGTCGATGATCTACGCCGCGCAGTTCGAGACGATGAACGCGTTGCTCGGCTTCCTGACCGAAAATTGCTGTGGCGGGTTGCCATGCGCTCCGGCCGCAGGGTGCAAGCCCGCCAAACCCGCGCGGAAACGCGCCAAAGTGCCAGCCTGAAAGGACACGCCATGAAGCGCCTGCATGTGCATGTTTCCGTCGAGGACATTCCGCAATCGATCGGGTTCTACTCCGCCTTGTTCGCCGCCGAGCCTTCCGTGGTGAAATCCGACTATGCCAAATGGATGCTCGAGGACCCTCGCGTGAACTTCGCAATCTCGACGCGGGGGCGAGAGCCAGGACTCGATCATCTCGGCATACAGGTCGAGACCGCCGACGAACTGCATGAGGTCTATGCGCGCCTCCGCCAGGCCGGCGGCAACGTCATCGAGCAGGGCCAGACGACGTGCTGCTACGCCAGGTCCGAAAAATCCTGGATCGACGATCCCGCCGGAATCGCCTGGGAGACCTTCCACACGACCGGCGAGAGCACCGATTACGGCGACGGGTCAGGCGAGAACCGTGCGCGGGTCGCGCATGAAAGGCAATCCGCCTGCTGCACCTCGTCGGCGGTGCCGAAACAGTCCTCTGCATGTTGCTGAGGTTGAGGGCGGCCCAATGGACGTGATCATCTATCACAATCCCGATTGCGGCACCTCGCGCAACACGCTGGCCATGATCCGGCATGCCGGCATCGAGCCGGATGTGATCGAGTATCTGAAGTCGCCGCCCGCACGGGCGCTGCTGCGGCAGCTTGTTGCGCGCATGGGAATCTCCGTGCGCGACCTGCTGCGTGAGAAGGGCACGCCTTATCAGGAACTTGGGCTGGGCAATGAAGCGCTGACCGAGGACCAGCTTCTCGACGCGATGATGGCGCATCCTATCCTGATCAACAGGCCGATCGTGGTTACGCCGAAAGGCGTAAGACTTTGCCGTCCGTCCGAACTGGTCTTGGATCTCCTGCCAGCGCAAAGCGGCGAGTTCGTCAAGGAAGACGGCGAGTGCGTCCAGCTGGACCGCGACGCCTGATGCCGAGTCTTGCGCAGCGTGCCTTTGCCGAATGGCTCGGGACGGCGTTTCTTCTCGCTGCCGTGGTCGGCTCCGGAATCATGGCCGAAAAGCTTGCCGGCGGCAACGTGGCGCTGGCGCTGTTGTGCAACACGATCTCGACCGGTGCCATCCTCGTCGTGCTGATCCTGATATTCGGTCCGGTGTCAGGCGCCCATTTCAACCCGGCGGTGACGTTGGCGTTCGCTCTGCGCAACCGCACCGCCTGGGCGGATGCTGCGATCTACGTGGCCGCGCAGGTCGCTGGCGCGATCGTCGGTGTATGGATTGCTCACCTGATGTTCGAGCTCTCTGTCTGGCAGGTTTCTCTCACGCAGCGTCATGGTGCTGGGCAGTGGCTCGCCGAGGCGGTGGCGACGTTCGGTCTGCTGGCGACGATCTTCGGAGTTGCTGCGCGCACACCGGGCGCTATTCCCTACGCTGTGGGACTCTATATCACGTCGGCCTACTGGTTCACGGCATCGACCTCGTTTGCCAATCCCGCGGTGACGATCGCTCGATCGTTGTCCGACACCTTCGCCGGCATCGCTCCGCATGGCGTGGCCGCGTTCATTGCCGCCCAACTCGTCGGGCCGGCTCTCGCGATTCCGCTCGCGCGCTGGCTTTGGCGACCTTAAGCCGTTGCCGGAGCTCCGCAATGCTCAAGCGTAGGCCGCGCAGCGGGATAGCTGAAGGGTTCGACAGGAGCGTTTGATTTCGATTTCAGGCCAAATTGAGCTCGCCCTCGGGCGATCGGACGAAATTCACGACCTGCAAGTTTTGCAAATTCGAATTGCAAGTCGCGAACAGATGTCGTCGTTATGATTGGGAGCAGGTGCCTGGGGCGGCGGCGTCAGCCGGTCGGCAGGTGCGGGGGCGTCCTGAGTGCCCGTGGGAGGCGTAGCCATGAGGGAGAACACGCGTGCAGCGGCCGGCACGTCGGCTTGGGCGCGAAGGGATCACGTCCGCGTCTTCTACTCCGGCCATAGCCTCAGCGAAGCAATTCCAGATGTCGTCGAGCAGATTGCGGACTCTCTTGGAGATCGCCTGGATTTCGAGACGCAGGTCTTGGGTTATTCGCTCCTGCGTCAGCGGACCAAAGGGGAGGTGGCTTCGGCGTCCGAGTGGACCGGCTATTGTGCCGGCCAGAACCGCGAAGGCGCTGGGCTTGATGTCGCCGAAGAACTGCGCCAGCCCCGGCGACTGGCGCCCGGCGACAAGTATGATGTTCTCGTCGTCACCGAGCGTCACGATCTCCCCGCCATCGCGCGCAAGGAGCGTACCGTATTGTATCTGACCGACATGGCCAAACACCTGCTGGCAGGAAACCCCGAGGCAGAGGTGTTCCTCTATCATAGTTGGCTCGGTCTGAATCCCGATGCGCCATGGCCCTGGATCGACTACGAGCGGGCGGTATTGCCGATGTGGGAATGCATCGCCAGCCGCGCAAACCTCGACCTTCCCCCGCGCGGCGATGTCCCGCGGGTTCGCGTGCTGCCGGGTGGTGGCGCACTCGCGGAGCTGACCGCCGCGTTGTGGGATGGCAAGGTGCCGGGCGTGGCGGCCAGCACCCCGGGTGAGCGCGTGCGCCTGCTCTTTTCCGATCATGTGCATTTGAGCGAGGCCGGCCGTTACTTCATGGCGCTGGTGCACTATGCGGTCCTGTTCGGCCGCAGCCCTGAGGGGGCGGCAATCCCGGCTGCATTATTGCCGGAGACAGGCCGGCATATGCAAACGCTTGCCTGGCAATATGCTGCCTCGAACGGCGAGCGCGCGAATGCCGCCGTGCGCCGTGACATGGCAAGTTGCAGGGCACTGATGCAGAAGGGCGTCTGTCCGGCCTATGCGGCGTTTCGGCAAAGAAGAGGCGTACCGGTTCTCTCGACAGTCAAGCGCCTGTTCGACACTTATTCCTGTCGGCGCGCCTATGCCGATGCGCGTGACCCCGACAATCCGTTTGCTTCACCGGGGGAATGATGGGTGAGCCGCGACGATCTTAGACGCTCGCTTCCCTGACCGGCGCGGGCTTGGAGGGCTTGCGCAGACCAGCTTTGTCGAGCGCAGCATTCAATGGACCCATCAACACCTTGGCGTTCGGTCCGAGCAACAGCGTGTCATGATTGCCGGGAATGATGACCGTCTTCACTCCACCCATGATCACGCTGTCCCACCCGTAGTATGGTCCACCGCCGCCATAGATGTAGGGGACACTCTCGGCCCGAAAGAGAAGCGCTTTCCCCTGCCACGGCTGAGGTCGGTAGCGCGCGGCGGCCTGGCCGAAATTGTCGGTGAGCTGGCGATCACGCAGGGCGTGCGGCACGGGCTTGTTCTCGAGGACGCAGCGGCTGATTTGCCACCGCTCGCGCGCCAGACGAATGCGGTCGCGTCTGTTGCGTGCGATCTCCTTGATGTAACCGAGACCTTCGTTGCGCAAACGGAGCAGCATACGGTCTAATGACACGGTGCGGATCGGCATTTGCGGGTGGAACGTGTCGAAAAACACCAGGAGCGGGACCTCTTCACCCATGGCTGTCAGTTGTTGCGCCATTTCGAAAGCGACGACGCCGCCACCTGAGTAGCCGGCCAGCAAATAGGGACCGCGCGGCCGCAACGCGCGGATCTCCGCGATATAAGCCTCCGCCATCTCCTCGATCGAGCCGTGCGGCTTGCTCGTGCCGTCGATGCCACGGGCCTGCAGCGCGAAAAATGGCTGGTCGTGGTGGAGGCCCCAGGAGAGGTCGCGGAAGTTGAGGACGTTGCCCCCGGCGCCATGAACGCAGAACAATGGCGGCCGATCGCCGCCGCGTGCGATCTCGACCAATGATCGAGGTGCCAACCGACCGCTTGAGGATTTCACATCGCCTACGAAGGGAGTTTCGCTGGCGATATGATCGGTGGGCGCCGATGTACGCTCTGCCGATGGCAGGTCTTCGGCGCTCGCTTGCAGCGGCGCGTCCACGCCATCAGCCGACGGATCGATCGCGGCCAGTCCTTTGGCCTCGCGCAACAGCGCCGCGGTGGCGGCGATGGTCGGGGCCTGGAACAGCACGGAGAGCGGCAACTCGACCCCATGCTGCTTACGAATCCGGTTGAAGAGTCGCATCGCGATCAGCGACTGTCCGCCCAGTTCGAAGAAGTCATCATCGATCGAGATCTGTTGAACGCCCAGCATCTCCTTCCAGATTGCCGCCAGATCCCTCTCAATCGCATCGCGGGGCGCTCTGAGCTCGGCATCGCCACCGGGACGCACGAGGCCCGGCGTTCCGATGAACCAATTGACCTCCTCCGCTGGGGCTCCGCGACCGCCATGGTCTAGCCGATCCAGCCAGAGGTCGAGGTCAAGCGTGGAGGCTGCGACTTGCGGCGAGACGTTGCAGGCGAGGATGCGATCCAGCGCTTCGAGACCCTCCGCAGTGGTCATGCCTTCGCGCAGGAAACTCTCCTCGGCGGTCTCCGGACCATCTGGCCGCACTGGCCTGGACGAGGCAGATGCGGACGCGAACGCCTCGACCCGGCGCATGACGTACCGTTCGATAGAGACCAGCTCGTTTCCGTCTTCATCGAGCAACGTCACGTCAAAGATCGCGCTTCTGCCTTCCGCGGCCTGCAAGCGCACGTGGCTGGAGAAGGCGGCGGGCACCGATCGCCTCACCAGCACCCGGCCATAAGAGAATGGAACGTAGAAGTCGTCGTCGCCCGCAAATCCCGGGATCAGCTTCTGCGCGGCACCGGTTGCCATGTCGAGCAGCGCCGGGTGCAGCGCATAGGTTGCGAGGTCGGCGGCGAAGGCGGCGGGCAATGCGAGATCGATCAACGCTTCGCCCTGGCCGAGATGGATCGCCCGGATATTGGACCAGCGCGGACCGAAATCCATGAAGCTCTGGACCAGTCCGCTGTTCATCACCTCACCACGCTCGCGGCAGCGTCCGCGAATGGCCGAGACCGATCGCCTTGGAGCCGCCGGCGCATCGGCATACGCGACCCGCGCCGTGACATAGGGCTGCTCCTCGGAGTCGCCATAGACCACTAGGCTATGATCGCCTTCGCGATCCAGCTTGATATTGATCGCCCGCGCCTCGTCAGGCCCGACGGCGAAAGGCTGGAGGAATATGAGGTCGCGGATCTCGATCGGCCGGTCGTCGGCCCGATGGGCAAGCGCCGCTCGCGCAAGCTCCAGGAAACCCGTGCCTGGAATGACGGCCTGACCATCCCTGACGACGTGCTCGCCCAGCGGCCAATGTGTTCGAGGGTGCAGCACCGAATGAAAGAGTGTTTGCCCGGCATCGTCGCGCACGCAGTCGCCAAGAAGAGAGCCCGCGCCGGTCAGATCGCCCGTTGCCATCCCATGACGCTCGCGGACCAGCGTCGCGAGCATGCCCACTTCCTTCCAGGCATTCCAGTTGATGCTGACGGTGCGCGTCCGACAGCCGCGAGCGGCGCGCGCCTTCGCGAGCGCGTCCAGGACGGCATTGGCGGCGGTATAGTCGGCCTGTCCGGGCAGCCCAAGGATCGAGCTGACCGAAGAGAAATTGATCAGGATATCCAGGTCACCGTCCTTGAACAGCGACTGCAGAACCAGGGCACCCCTGGCCTTGACCGAGAGCACGGACGATTGAGCCTCGGGAGCACGAAGCGCGATCAGCTGATCCTTGAGCACGCCGGCGCAATGGAAGACACCGTTGATCGTGCCAAAGCGTCGCGCTGCCTCGGCCACGACACGGGCCATGGCCTTGCGATCCGTGACGTCGGCCGCAGCCAGCATCACGTCGGCACCAAGCGCCCGCAATGCCCGCACTCTCCGGATTCTCTGCGACGTGCTGTCCTGCTCGCCATGCTCCCGGAGCCAGTGATCCCAGGCCGATTCCTCCGGCATCGCAGACCTGCCGACGCACACCAGGCGGGCCTTCGCGTGCAGCGCCAGATGCTGCATCAGCTCCAGGCCGATGCCGCCCAGTCCGCCAGTGACCAGATAAACGCCGCCTTCGCGCAGCCAGTTACGAACGCCCGGTGCGGGATCCAACGCCAGCGGCTCGAAACGCTGCACCCATCGTCCGCCGTCGCGCAGCATGACGAATGGATCGCGCCTGCTCGCGTGCAACTCGCCGAGCAGGCGATCGGCCAGCAGCGCTTCTGCGCCAGATCTTGCCGGCGGCACGACCACATCAATGACCGAACATGATGCGCCAGGCATCTCGCGTGGCAACACGCGGCAGACGCCCATCAAGCTCGCCTTCTCAGGGTGCACCTCGCGTTCGCCGGGAAGCGCCTCGATCGCGCTGCCGATGGCGGTCAGCCGGACCTGCTCCACCTCGAATGCCAACGCCTGCGCCAGGAACAGCAGACTGTAGAAGTTGCGGACCGCGCCGGCGTCCCAGGCGGCGAGGTCGGCGTCGCCCAAGGAGCCGAACAACCGCCGGGGTCGGGGCGCCAGCGCCCAGAGGTGCACGATATGCGCCGGCAACGCATCTTCCGTTCGCAGCACCTCCATCAGCTTGGAATAATCGCCTGCACGGGCCGGATCGATCGTGAAGCTCTGTGGGCCGCGCTCTGCAAACTCGGCCGCAGCTGCCACCGTGGAAACGCGCGCGCCAGACGTCCGCAGGCGTTTGACGATCGCCGCGGCGAGCGGCGAATCGTCGGTGAACACCAGCCAGGGTTTACGAAGCTCCGCTTCAGGCAGCGGCTCGGAGGGCGCCGAACGCAGGAAGGAGGGGGCGGAGAACCACTGGCTCAGATCGGGCCGCCGTGTCAGCGAGTTCGAGGGCGCGGTCTGGACCCCCTTGTCGATCCAGTACCGCTGCCGCTCGAAGGGATAGGTGGGCAACGACACGCGGCGTTGTGAATCGCGCGTGAAGAAACTGGTGGGATCGATCTCGACGCCTGCCACCCAGAGCCGGCCCACCGCCTCCTTCAGGAAAGCGAGATCAGACGCCGCTTCGTTGGGGTGGCGGAGCGTGGTGGTCACGACAGCGGCTTTCCCAGGCTGCTGCCTGCAAAGGCCGGCGAGCGTGCGGCCGGGACCCACTTCCAGCAGCGCACGACGTCCGCTCTCGAGCAAGGTCCGCGCGCCCTGGTCGAACCGCACGGTGTTGCGGAGATGACGGACCCAGTAGGCGGGGTCCGTCGCTTCAGTGTCCGTGATCCAGGTGCCGGTGAGATTGGACACGAACGGAATCGTTGGCTTGCGGAAGGCGATAGGTCTGCAGAAGCGCTCGAACTCGGCCAGGATCGGCTCGAGCATCGACGAGTGGGCGGCGACGTCGATGTGAACGCGCGCGTGCTCGATCTGGTCCGCAGCAAGTTCGGCCTCGAGCCGCGCGATTGCGTCCACCGGTCCTGATGCGACGCACAGCGAGGGCCCGTTGACAGCCGCAAGCGAAAGCTCGCTTCCGAGCCGCGGTCGCACCTGCCGCTCGGGCAGCGCGATCGATAGCATGGCGCCGCGTGGCAGCTTCTCGAACAACATGCCGCGCAGCGCCACGAGCGAGATCGCATCCGGCATCGAAAGAACGCCCGACACACAGGCGGCCGCATACTCTCCGGCGCTATGCCCAATCAGCGCGGCGGGGACGATGCCCCACGATCGCAGCAGCGTCGCCAGCGCGTACTCGACCGCGAACAGGGCGGGAAGCGCCAGCGAGGGAGCCTGCAACTGCCTGTCCGCCTCCGGCGCCTGCTCGGGCGGCGGAAACATCAAGCTGCGAAGATCGACCTTGGTCCGGGGCTGAACGACGGAGAGGCACGCGTCCAATGCGTCGCGATAGACCGGCTCCCTTTCATAGAGCTCGGCACCCATGCCGGCATATTGCGCTCCACCACCGGGGAAGAGGAACACCGTCGAGGTAGGCTCGCGCACGGCCTTGCCCGTGACCATGCGCTGCGGATCTCCACCGTCCAGTTGAGCCGCCGCGGAGGCCGCATCGCGCGCCACCAGCGAACGACGGAACTCGAACGCTTCGCGTCCCGCCATCAGCGTGAATGCGACCTCATCCAGCGGCTGCTCGGAATTCGCGCGCAGATGGTTGGCCAGATTCCTGCTCGCCGCATCGAGCGCCGCGCTGGAGCGCGCAGAGAGCAAGAGCAATTGTGGTCCGGCATAACGCTGCGTCTGAAAGGGGCGAGACGAAGCTTCCTCCACGATGAGATGGGCGTTGGTGCCGCCGGCACCCAGGCTCGTGACCCCAGCTATCCGCGTCTTGCCAGGTGCGACCGACCAAGGCCGCAGGCTGGCATTGGCGAAGAAGGGCGAGCGCTCAAGGTCGACCTGCGGATTTGGCGTCTGATAGTGAAGCGTGGCGGGCAACTCGCGGTGCTGGAGTGCGCAGATGGTCTTGATCAGGCTGCACATGCCCGCGGCTTCGCCCGCGTGGCCGATGTTGGATTTGACCGAACCGATGGCGCATGATTGCCGTTGCACGTCGGGGCCGAACGCCTCGATCAAGGCCGTGATCTCGATCGGATCGCCGATCAGCGTGCCGGTACCGTGCGCTTCGATATAGGAGACGTCGTCAGGCGCGACACCCGCCAGGTCCAGAGCCTCGGAGATGACACGAGCCTGCCCGCCGACGCTTGGGGCGAGATAGCCCACTTTGTCGGAGCCATCATTGTTGATGGCCGAGCCGCGGATCACCGCGCGGATGTGGTCGCCGTCCCGCACGGCGTCCGAAAGCCGCTTGAGAATGACGCAACCGACGGCAGATGCCATCACCGTCCCGCCGGCCTGCGCATCGAACGGACGACAATGGCCGTCAGGAGACAGGATCTCTCCCGGCCTGTACAAATAGCCTCGCTGCTCCGGGTAGATAGTGGAGGCGCCGGCAAGTGCCACATCGCACTCGCCATTGAGGAGACTCTGGCAGGCGAGATGAACCGCAACGAGGGACGACGAGCAGGCCGTCTGCACATTCAGGCTCGGGCCGACGAGGTCAAGTTCGTAGGATACGCGCGTTGCGAGGAAGTTGGGATCATTGCCCGTGTGACGGAGCAGCCACGCGCCGATCGAGCGCAACACCTCCTCGTTGGTCACGAGGTTATAGGTGAAGTATTCGCTCGCGCCCGACGCGGCAAAGACGGCGACCGGGCCGCCGATCTTCCCGCCGACATAGCCAGCATCCTCGAATGCCTCCGACGAGCATTCGAGGAACAGGCGGTGCTGCGGGTCGAAGACGGCGGCGTCGCGAGGGGAGATGCCGAAAAATGCTGCATCGAACTTATCGATGTCGTCCAAATAACCGCATGCCCTGACATAAGCGGGGTCGCGCACAACCTCGAGGCGTTCGCCGGCGGCAAGCAACTCCTGCTCGGTAAAGACGCGAACGGATTCACGACCCTCGCGAATGTTCTTCCAGAACGTTGCCACGTTGGGCGCGCCTGGAAAACGCCCCGCCATACCGACAACTGCGATTGACGACGCTTCGTTGCCGGTCGTGCCTCCGTTTGACATCACTGGATCCTGCACTGCTCGTACCAAGAGACGTAAATTCAGTGGTAAAACACCGAATGTTTCAAGTTGAAAGGCGTGGGTTGGTCAATGGATCGGCCCTGCGCGCGAGGTTCGATCTCCCGCCCGCGGACCGACTGACGGTGATGGATTGCCAAGCAGGGCCTTCGTGCAATCGTTCTGTATTTGTCACCTTCCGTCCATCGGACGCGATCAGAAAATTAAATCGGTCGGAAAACATCTGCAGTAGGGTAAATTTGCAGACGATGCTTTCGAGCGCGAATTAAGCATCGCTATTTAAATTGCTTCCGATCATATCGGCTATACCAGTTATAATGCGCCTGATCTAAAGTCAGGTTTTTCGCAGTTACTATAACACCGACGGATCGGCATCAGCTGGATTTTGCAGTCCGAGCGATCGCTTCGCAGTGATTTGGGAGTACCATGGTCCAGGACGTTTATCCGCTCTCGCCGCTCCAGCAAGGAATGCTGTTTCATCATATCGAGGCTCGAACGCGGGGTGTGGATGTCGAGCAGCTCGAGGTGCGGCTCAACGAGCCGATCGACGAAAATCGCCTCGCCGATGCCTGGGCCAGGGTTGCGAGGCAACATCCGATCCTGCGCACCCGCTTTCGTTGGGAAGGACTGAAGGCGCCGCTGCAGGAGGTCCTGAGCGAAATCGCGGTTCCGTTCGAGACGCGCGACCTGTCGGAGATGACGGCCCAGCAGCAGGCCGAGGCACTGAAACTATTCTTGTCCGAAGATCGATCTCGAGCGTTCGCGCTGGACGTTGCGCCGCTCTGGCGCGTGACGCTGCTGCGTCTCGGCGCCGACCGCCACCAACTTGTCTTCACCTACTCGCATGCCATCCTGGACTCCTGTTATGCGTCCGTTGTGAAGGAGGTGTTCGACGTCTATGCAGCGATGGCGCGCGGCGAGCCGCCGTCCTTCCAGGCGCGCCCAGCATACCAGGAGCATATCGCCTGGCTGCAAAGGCATTTGGCGGCAAACGCAAGGGCCGCCGAGGCGTACTGGCGCAACGCTCTGGCGGGCTTCCGGACTCCGAGCAATCTCGAAGCGCTGCGAATGGCTGCCACGGATGCGCGAGCCGCGGCGGGTCATGCGACGGTGGAATTCGCGTTGTCGCCAGCCGATACCGGCAGGCTGCATGATCTCGCCGGCCGGGAGTCGCTGCGGACGTCCGTCTTTGTCGAGGTCGCCTGGGCGCTCGTCCTTGCGGCGTTTTCGGCGCAGGATGATGTCGTCTATGGGCTAACAAGGGCTTGCCGCCGATCGTCGATCGACGGCGCGGATCGTGTCATCGGGTTGTTCATCAATACGGTGCCGGTGCGGATCAAGCTGCCTTCCGATCTGTCGGCGCTCGACCTTTGCCGCGAGCAGCGCGAGCAGCGTGTCGAGCTGCGCCGGTTCGAACACACGCCGCTGGTCGATATCCTTCGGGTCAGTGAGGTGCCTCGCGGGCAATCACTCTTCGAGTCCATCATCGTCTTCAATTCCCAGACCGACGACGCGCGCCTGAAATCCTTCGGCGAGGAATGGCAGCGTCGCGACTTCAAGCTCCACGACCAGACCAACTTTCCCTTCAACGTGATGGCCTATGACGGCCCTCAACTGACGTTCAAACTCTCCTACGACACCGGCTGTTTTGCGCCGGCCGCGGTCGAGCGCGTTGCCGACTTGCTGCAAGCCATTCTTGTCGCGATCGCCGACAACCCGGAGAGCAGGCTCGGCGACTTGCCACGGCTGCCATCGCAGGACGCTCATTCGATATTGCGAATTTGGAACGATACCGCCGGACCGCTGCCGGGGCCGCACTGTGTGCACGAGGCCTTTGAGGCGCAGGTCGATCGCACGCCGGACAAGGTGGCGCTGGTCGATGGCGGGCGCTCGCTCACCTACCGCGAACTGGATCGGCGTGCCAACCACGTGGCGCGAGCGCTGATCGCTCACGGCGCGGGACCAGACCAGATGGTCGGCATTTATGTCGAGCGGTCGGCCGAGATGCTGGTCGGTCTGCTCGGCATCCTCAAGGCGGGTGCGGCCTATGTGCCGATGGATCCCTCGTACCCCAGTGAGCGAATTGCGCTCATGCTCGAGGACTCCCGCGCGCGCGTGGTGGTCACGACCACGAATCTGGCTGGCTCGCTGCCGCCTCACAGCCATGCTCTGTGTGTCGATACGGGCGGAGAGGTCCGGGAAGCGGATCGGCCGCGCGTCGCCGTGAGCGGCGAGCACCTTGCCTATGTCATCTTCACGTCCGGCTCCACCGGCCGCCCCAAAGGGGTGATGCTCGAACACCGCAACGTCACCAGCTTCTTCGAGGCCATGGACCAGGTCTTGGGGACGGAGGCCGGCGTGTGGCTCGCGACCACCAGCATCTCCTTCGACATTTCAGTGTTGGAGCTGTTCTGGACGTTGGCGCGCGGCTTCACCGTGGTCATCCAGCAGGAGGCGGAGCGGCTGGCGCGCGGGGCGGCTACGACAGTGGACGCGAGGCCGATCGATTTCAGCCTGTTCTACTTTGCCGCCGATGCGGTTGAGGGTGCCGGCGGCAAGTACCGCCTGCTGCTGGAAGGCGCGAAATATGCCGATGAGCACGGCTTCTCCGCAGTGTGGACGCCGGAGCGTCATTTCCATCCCTTCGGCGGCCTATACCCGAACGCCGCTCTGACCGGCGCCGCCGTCGCGGCGGTGACCCGGCGCATCGGCATCCGAGCCGGGAGCGTGGTGCTTCCGCTGCACAATCCGATCCGTGTCGCGGAGGAATGGTCGGTCGTGGACAATTTGTCCAACGGTCGCGTCGGATTGAGCTTCGCGTCCGGCTGGCACGCGCGCGATTTCGTGCTGCAGCCGGACAATTACAAGAACCGCCGTGAGCTGATGGCCAGCGGCATCGAAACCGTGAAGGCGCTCTGGCGCGGCGAGTCGGTCAAGGCCATCGGCGGCGACGGTCAGCCGGTCGAAGTGAAAACCTTTCCGCCTCCGGTGCAGCGCGAACCCAAGATGTGGGTGACTGCGAGCTCTCACCCGGACACTTTCGCGCTTGCCGGACGGCTCGGCGCCAACGTGCTGACCAACCTGCTGGTGATGAAGTCCGAGCAGCTCGTCGAGAACATCGCCATCTACCGCAAGGCCTGGACCGACGCCGGTCACGACGGGGCAGGCGTGGTCACCCTCATGCTGCACACCTTCGTGGGCCCCGACGTGGAGGAGGTACGGCGCAAGGTGCGAGCTCCGTTCCTGGAGTACCTCAAGACCTCGACCGACCTGATTTTCAAGATGCGATGGGAGCTGACCGCATTCGCCAAGGGCAGTGATCGCGATGCCTCGGTCGCACCGCACATGAGCCTCGCGGATCTGGACGCCGAAGAGCTCGACGTCATCATGGAGCATGCGTTCGAGCGATACTTCAAGACCGCAGGCTTGTTCGGCTCTCCTACCTCGTGCCTGGCGACAATCAACAAGCTGAAGCAAATCGGCGTCGATGAGATCGCCTGCTTGATCGATTTCGGCGTCGCGGCCGACGAGGTGCTGGCCAGCCTTCCTTATCTGGACGAATTGCGCCGCATGGCCAATCCGGCCCAAGCGGCGATCTCGACCGAGCCGGTTCAGGACATTCCTTCGCAGATTCGTCGCCATAGCGTGTCTCACCTTCAGGCCACGCCGTCCCTGGCAAGCATTCTGGTTTCGGACGAGGCCTCGCTCGATGCGTTAAACTCGCTGCGCATGCTGCTCCTTGGCGGCGAGCCGCTGCCGCGGACCTTGCTCGAGCGATTGCGAAAAAGCTATCAGGGCGACATCCGCAACATGTACGGGCCCACCGAGACCTGCATATGGTCAACCACCAGCCGGGTGGGTGGCGCTGACGACCCGATCACGATCGGAAAGCCGATTGCGAATACCAGGGTCTATGTCGTCGATCGATTGCTGCGGCCGCTGCCGGTCGGCGTCCCCGGCGAAATCCTGATTGGTGGCGCCGGCGTGGCGAGAGGCTATCTGGAACGACCCGAGCTCACCGAAGAGCGCTTTGTCCCAGACCCCTTTGGCGATTCTGGCGCTCGCCTTTACCGCACTGGCGATCTCGCGCAATGGCTGCCCGATGGCACGCTCGCCTACCTCGGACGTCTCGACCATCAAGTGAAGATCCGCGGTTACCGGATCGAGCCGGGCGAGATCGAGGCCGCACTGAACCGGCATCCCTCGGTTCGACAGAGCGCAGTCGTGGCGAGACCGGACGCGACCGGCACGCAGCAACTCGTTGCTTACGTCGTCGCTCCGACAAAGGGCAGTGCCCCGACAACCGCGCAGTGGGGCATGATCTGGGACGAGACTTATCAGCATGGCGGCGGCTCCGAGACCGCTGGCTGGCGGAGCAGCTACACGGGCGATCTCATTCCCGAAGCGCAGATGCGCGAATGGATCGCGTGTACGATCGAGCGGATTCAGCGGCTGCGGCCCCGCCGGGTGCTCGAGCTCGGCTGCGGGACCGGCATGATTCTCTTCCGCATCGCGCCTGCTTGCGAGCTGTATCATGGCGTCGATCTGTCGGCATCTGTTCTGGCGCAGGTGAAGGCTGAAGCCGATCGGCGAGGCCTGGGCGGCGTGGTTCTCGAGCAGAGGGCCGCCGACACGCTTGCCACTCTTGAGGGAGGGCCCTTCGACACGATCGTCATCAATTCGGTCGCCCAATACTTTCCGAGCGTGGCGTATCTCATGGACGTGCTGACGGCAGCCATCGATAGGCTGGCTCCGGGTGGTGCGATTTTTGTCGGTGACGTACGCCACCGGGCGCTGCTGGAGGTGATGCTCTCTGAGATCGAATTGCAGAATGCCACGTCCGATACGCCGGCGGGCGAACTCCAGGCCCGGCTGAGAAAGCGGCTCGACGAGGAGCCGGAATTGGTGCTGGACCCCGACCTGTTCCTATCGCTCCGGCAGCGGCTTCCCGAGGTCGAGGACGTGCAGGTCGAACTCAAGCTGGGTCGCGAGCCCAGCGAGATGACTCGCTTCCGCTACGACGTGGTGATCCGCAAACGTGGCGGGATGCCGCGATTGCCAGATGTCGCCGAGACCAGCAAAGCCCCCGAGCCCTGCACGCTCGACGCCCTGAAGACGATGGTGCGGTCCGGACCAGGCTCGCTCCGTATCACCGCAATCCCTAATTTGAGGGTCTCAGCGCCGCTGGCTGCACTACGCGTACTGAAGGCACGCTCTCCCGCCGACCGGCTGGGTGAGGTGGCTGTGGGCCCCTCGGGGATTGATCCCGAAGACGTGCGGGCGCTGGATGCGAATTACGAGGTGGCCATCGAATGGTCTGCCGCAGGGCCGGGATATTTCGATGCCGTCTTCAGGCTTCGAAACGCGGCAGAGCCTGCGAACGCTCCGACAGAAATTGCAGTGATGGACAGTGATCTCGCCGTTGCTGATATATCCACCTACGCCAATCGGCCGGCATCCCGAGCTGCCGCGGGAAGCAATCTTGTGCCTGCCCTGCGACAACATTTGCGCAGCACTCTGCCGGAGCACATGGTGCCCTCGGCATTCGTGACGCTGGAGGCGCTGCCGCTGACGCCCAACGGCAAGCTCGACCGTCAGGCCTTGCCTGCGCCGGACGGTGCGCGCCACGAGACCGCCACGCCGTTTGTTCCGCCTGCCACTGATGTGGAGCGCAAGCTTGCGGCGATCTTCCAGGAACTGCTGGGATTGAGCGAGATCGGGATCGACGACAACTTCTTCGATCTGGGTGCGAATTCGCTGATGATGGTCCGGGTCGTCGAGAGAATCCGCACCGAGTTCGGCATCAAGATGTCCGTCGTCCGGGTCTTCCAGTTTCCAACGCTGGGCGGCCTCGCCGCCGCGATCGCAGGTTCCGAAACCAATCCCGTGGCAGCGCAGCCGGAGCAAAACCGCGGCCAGCTGCGCAGGGAGATGATGCAGCGAAGACGCGAGATACGCGGTACCTCCAAAACCACTCACAGTTCCTGATATCATTGCCCTGTCAGCTCGCGAGCGCGGTCGCAAGGCCGGGCTGGCGTCTTGCCGCGTAACTGCGCGCGGGCGACGTTACGGCGCAGCCCGGCTGTTTGACCGCCGCCGCCTGCAATTGAGGGTGTCGCTCGCGGGTGCGATCAACTTCCGTCAGCGATGATCCAGTTCAGTCAAGTTGTCCTTGCAATCGCGGGCCGGTTGAGTAGGTTGCATCAACGTCATCACAGAATGACATTCGGGAGGGACACGCTTGAGCGACTCCGGTCGTCAGCGACAGATCGTCGAGCTATTGCGGGATCGCTCGTTCGCCTCGGTGCGCGAGCTGCAGGAGCGGCTCGGGGTCTCTGCTGCGACGGTCAGGCGCGATATTGACAAGATCGACGAGGCCGGTGCGGCCCGGAAGGTCTATGGCGGGATCTCGGCGCTCGATGGCGCCTCGCAGGCCCGCATCGCCTATGCCAGGACGTATGACGAGAACCGCGACCTTGCGGTGGAGGCCAAGCGGCAGATCGCCGCTGTCGCCGCGACGATGGTGCGCGACGGCGATGCGGTCATCGTGCATGGCGGCTCGACCTGCTTCCATCTCGGCGTCAAGCTCGCCGACCGCAACATCCGCCTGTTCACCAACTCGATGCCGCTCGCAGCCTATCTCAGCGACCATGGCCATTGCAGCCTGACCATCGCCGGAGGTGACCTGCACCGCGAACCCGGCATCATCTATTCGCCCATGCAGGCACCGCTGTTCTACGCCGCCAAATTCTTTCTTGGCGCCCAGGGCCTCAGCCGCGACGGCGTGCTGGAATCGCACCCGCTGCTGGTTCGCTCCATCGGTGATCTCAGCCTCTGCGCCGACCAGATCGTTGTGCTGGCGGACAGCCGCAAACTGTCGATCCATGCCCGCAACATTGCCTTGCCGTTGTCGCGGATCGGCACGTTGGTGACCGACGACGGCCTTTCCGACGCTGACGCGCGCATGCTGGAGGATGCGGGTGTGATGGTGCGGGTCGCCACGGGCGCGAGGGCAGTCCAATGAAGCTCGCGGTGCTCGATTTCGGCAAGACCAATTCGAAGCTGTTCGTCTTCGCTCAGGACGGGCGTATCATCGACGAACACCGCAGCAAGCCCAACTGGAAACGCAAGGGCGACTTTAGCATTCTCGACGAAGCCTCGCTCTACGCGTGGGCGGTCAGCGTCGCCACCGATGCTGTCCAGCGTCATGGCGTGGAAGGGTTGATGGTCTCAGGCCATGGCTGCACCTTCGCTTTGGTTGGTGACAACGGCCTGACGCATCCCATCCTCGACTACGAACAGGAACCTCCGGCCGACATTGCCGCGCAAATCGATCGTCGCCTTCCGGATTTCACCGAGACGTTCTCGCCGCGCCTGCCGCTCGGCTTCAATGTTGGTCGCCACATGCTGTGGCTGAAGGCGGTGGATCCGAACGCCTTTGCTGCCGCGACATTCATCCTTGGCTATCCGCAATATTGGAGCTGGCGGTTCGGTGGCCGCCCGGTTTCGGAGATGTCGTATCTTGGCTGCCACTCGCATCTGTGGGCGCCCCGCAACCGGGACTTTTCCTCCCTGGTGGACACGGAAGGCTGGCGCCGGCAGATGCCTCCCTTCGCCCGGGCGGGAGCAGTCATCGGCGAGCAACGCTTCGGCAGGGCGTCGCAGCCGATCGCGATCCACAACGGCGTTCATGACAGCAATGCGGCGCTCTATGCCTATCGCCGGCAGCAGCTTGGATCGCTGACCGTTGTGTCGACCGGCACCTGGGTCGTCGTGCTCAATCCGGATTGCCCGCTGGATGCACTCGACAGCAATCGCGACATGCTGGTCAATGTCGATGTCGACGGCGGCCCGGTGCCGACCATCCGTTTCATGGGTGGGCGCGAATTTGCAGCCATCAGCGGCGACTGGCAGGGCGTGATCTCACCCGATGCAATTCAGCGGGTGATCGACGCCGGCATGATGGCGCTGCCGAGCTTTGCGCCGGGCGGCCCGATGCCTCATCGCCGCGGCGAACTCATCGGGCGCTCGCCCGCCGCCGAGGAGCGGGCGGCCGTGGCGCTCCTCTACGTCGCGCTGATGATCGATCTTTCGCTCGATCTCATTCGCTCCAGCAACACCGTGATCATTGACGGCGGGCTGAACACTGGCGGCTTGCTCGCCAGCCTCGTTGCGGCCCTGCGTCCCGGCCAGGCCTTCATGCAAGGCGCGACGCTGGAAGGCAGTGCCACGGGCGCGGCCGCTCTCGCCTTTGAGAGTGTCGGACGCGCTTTTGCCGCCGAGGCGCCGGAGCCAGTGCGTGCCGCGCGCTTTACGGGGCTAGACGGCTATCGAGACGACTGGCGAGGGACGACCTCTGAACGGGGCGCTCCTGGCAAGGCAGTGGGAGGCGCTCGGTGAGCGCCGCTGTTCAAATCGAGGCCGGGCCTCGCCCATTGCTGGAGATGCGCCACATCTCCAAGACCTTCGGTGCGACCCGCGCATTGCACGACGTGTCGCTCACCGTGCATGCCGGCGAATTGCATGCGCTGATGGGCGAGAACGGCGCCGGCAAGTCGACATTGATGAAGGTGTTGTCCGGCGCCTATTGGCCGGACCCCGGCGGCGAGATCCTGATCGACGGCACGCCCGTCGCGACAGGCGATCCGATCAAGGCCCGCGCACACGGCATCGCGGTCATCTACCAGGAGCTGTCGCTGGCGCCCAACCTGACGGCCGCGCAGAACATCTTCCTGGGCAACGAACCCAGGCGCTTCGGTATGGTCGATCTCGATCAGTGCAACCGGCGGGCCGGGGAGATCCTCGCACGGCTCGGCGTCTCGTTTTCGGCGCGCGCTCAGGTCGCCAGCCTCTCGCTCGGCGAACGTCAGCTCGTTGAGATCGCCCGGGCGTTGTCGGCCAGCGCGCGGATCATCGTCATGGACGAGCCGACGACGTCGCTGACCTCGCGAGAGACGGACCGGTTGTTCGAGGTCATTGCGACGCTGAAGTCGCACGGGATCGCCATCATCTACATCAGCCATCGCATGGAGGAGGTCTACCAGATTGCCGACCGCGTCAGCGTGCTGCGCGACAGCGGCTATGTCGGGACGCTCGAACGCTCCGAGCTCAGCGCTTCGCGCCTCGTCTCGATGATGGTCGGCCGCGACCTCTCTTCGTTCTACAAGAAGGAACATCGCCCGCCGGACAGCAAGCGCGCCATCGCGCTCTCGGTGCGCGGCATGTCCGACGGCCACCTCGTGAAGAACTGCTCGTTCGACCTCCATGAGGGCGAGGTGCTGGCGCTTGCGGGCCTGGTCGGCTCCGGGCGAACCGAGCTGGCACGGCTGATCTTCGGCGCCGATCGGCATGTGGCCGGCACGCTGGAGCTGGACGGCAAGCCGGTCTCGATCGGCTCGCCGCGCGAGGCGCTCGATGCCGGCATCGCCTATCTCACGGAGGACCGCAAGGAGCTCGGTCTGTTCCTCGACATGTTGATCTCCGACAATATCAACATGGGGGTGCTGGCAAGGGACGCGCGAGCCGGAGGCTTGCGCGATTTCGCCGCCGCCAACCGGCGTGCGGCAAAGGCGATGGCCGACCTCTCCATCCGGGCCCGCTCGGCGCAGATCAACGCCGGCTCGCTCTCCGGGGGCAATCAGCAGAAGGTGCTGCTCGCCCGTCTGCTGGAGACCGAGCCAAGGGTCGTCATTCTCGACGAGCCGACCCGCGGCGTCGATGTCGGGGCGAAGTCGGAAATCTACCGGCTGATCGACGGCCTGGCGAAAAAGGGCATCGCCATCCTGATGATCTCCAGTGAGTTGCCGGAAGTGGTCGGCATTGCCGATCGCGTGCTGGTGATGCGCGGGGGCACCATTGCCGGCGAGGTCGTGGCAAGTGCGGGCAAGCCGCTCAGCCAGGAGGCGATCATGGAGCTTGCAACGGGAGCGGATCAGCGATGACCGATAGGGCAATCGGGATGGCGGGCACGACAGATCAGGCGGCCGTGAGCAGCCGGCGCTGGCGCACGGCTGTCGCTGCGCTCGGGATGCTGCCGGTGCTGGTGCTCTTGGCTGCAGTGTTCCAGTTCATCAACCCGCGCTTCCTGACCGGAACCAACCTGCTCATCGTCACGCAGCAATCGTCGATCAACATCGTGCTGGCGGCGGGTATGACCTTCGTCATTCTGACCGGCGGCATCGATCTGTCGGTCGGCTCCATCCTGGCAGCCTCTGCCATGATGGCGGTGTTGGTGTCGCAGATACCGGATTGGGGCATGCTCGGCGTGCCCGTGGCCATTCTGGTCGGGCTCGGCTTCGGCCTGATCAACGGGCTGCTCGTCGCCTACATCCGCCTTCCGCCTTTCATCGTCACGCTGGGGTCGCTGACCGCGGTGCGCGGCATCGCCCGTCTGCTCGGCAAGGACACGACGGTGTTCAACTCCGACCTGCCGTTCGCCTTCATCGGCAACGGGTCGCTGTTCGGCATCCCCTGGCTCGTCATCATCGCGCTGACGGTCGTGGTCCTGTCCTGGGTGGTGCTCAAGCGCACCGTGCTGGGCACCTGGATCTATGCCGTCGGCGGCAATGCCGAGGCCGCGCGTCTCACCGGGATCAAGGTGCCCCTGGTGCTGATCTTCGTCTACGGCGTGTCCGGCCTGCTGGCCGGCCTCGGCGGGGCCATGTCGGCGGCCAGACTCTACGCCGCCAACGGCTTGCAGCTCGGACAGTCCTACGAGCTCGACGCGATCGCTGCCGTCATTCTCGGCGGCACCAGCTTCGTCGGCGGCATCGGCTCGATCTGGGGCACGCTGATCGGCGGCCTGATCATCGCGGTGCTCTCCAACGGCCTCATCCTGGCCGGCGTCTCCGACATCTGGCAGTACATCATCAAGGGACTGGTCATCATCATCGCGGTCGCCCTCGACCGCTACAGGCTCCAGGCAGGAGCAAGGACGTGAGTGGCCTTAATCGCCGGCAATAGACCGGCTCACAAGACGCGCCGTGAGAGGCACGGGGCAAAACGGAGGAAGCAACGCAATGAAGACTATCGCCAAACTGCTCTGCGGCGCCGCTCTCGCGGCCCTCGCCATCGCGCCGGCGTCGGCCAAGGAGCTGAACAAGGTTGGCATCTCGGTCGGCCTGCTCGGCAATCCCTTCTTCGTCGCCACCATCAAGGGCATCGAGGACGCGGCCAAGAAGATCAATCCGAAGGTCCAGGTCACCTCGGTGTCGGCGGACTACGACCTCAACAAGCAGGTGTCGCAGGTCGATTCCTTCATTGCCGCAGGCGTCGACGTGATCATGCTCAACGCCGTGGACGCCAAGGCGATTGCGCCGGCGGTGAAGAAGGCGCAGGCGGCCGGAATCGTGGTCGCGGCCTTCGACGTGTCCGCGCCGGGTGCCGACGTCACCGTGATGACGAACAACGTCAAGGCCGGCGAGGAGGCCTGCCAATACCTGGTCGATCACACTGGCGGAAAGGGCAACTACGTCATCCTCAACGGTCCGGCGTCGTCGTCGATCCTGGAGCGCGTCAAGGGCTGCAAGGACGTGCTTGCCAAGCATCCGGAGATCAAGCTCCTCTCCGACGATCAGAATGCCGAAGGCTCGCGCGATGGCGGCCTGAAAGTGTTCCAATCGCTGCTGACTCGGTTCGACAAGATCGACGCCGTGTTCGCGATCAACGACCCGACGGCGATCGGCGCCCAGCTCGCGGCCAGGCAGCTCAATCGTTCGGAGTTCATCATCACCGCGGTCGATGGCGCGCCCGACATCGAGAAGGAATTCGCCTCCGGCAATTCGCTGATCAAGGCGTCCGCCTCGCAGGATCCTTACGTCATGGCGGGCCAGTCGCTGCAGATGGCCGCAGAGGTGCTCGCCGGCAAGAAGCCGGCCGAGCCGACCGTGCTGCTCGACCCCAAGCTGATCACGGCTGAGAACCTGAAGGACTACAAGGGCTGGACGGCGGTCCGCTGACAGCTGATGCGGCCGGGCTCGCCCGGCCGCATCGACCGGCAGAAGGAGATGATCATGGCGCGCACTGGAATCCACTCGTTCGTATGGTCGGCGAGCTCGGCGCAAGCCGATCTGGAACGCACGCTGGCGAACACCAAGGAGGCCGGCTTCGATCTGATCGAGTTCTCCTATCTCGATCCGGCCAATGTCGACATCGACCGGTTGGCAAAGCGCATTGCCGATATGGAGCTTGGGGTCGCGATCAGCATCGGTCTGCCCGCCGAGGGCGACATCTCCAGCTCCGATAAAGCCATCGCCAATCGCGGCATCGACATCCTGAATAGAACAATCGCGCTCACGCGCGATCTGGGCGGCCGGAAGATCGGCGGCATCCTGTCGGCAGGCCATGGACTGCAGACCGAGGCTCCCAGCCGCGATCAATGGAATCGCAGTGCCGCAACGCTCGCTGAGGTCGCGGAAACCGCCAAGGCCGCCGGCGTCACGCTCAATCTGGAGATCGTCAACCGCTTCGAGAGCAATTTGCTCAACACCGCCGCGCAAGGACTGGCCTTCATCGCGGACACCGGCTCCGACAACATCTTCCTGCATCTCGACACGTTCCACATGAACATCGAGGAGGCCGATGTCGGTTTGGCCATCCGCCACGCCGCGAACAAGATCGGCTATGTGCATATCGGCGAGAGCCATCGCGGCTATCTTGGCACCGGCAGCATCGATTTTGCGGCGGTGTTCGACGCGCTCACGGCGATCGGCTACGCCGACGACCTCACCTTCGAATCCTTTTCCTCCGAGATCGTCGACGAGAACCTGTCGAGAAAGACCGCCATCTGGCGCAATCTGTGGACCGACAACATGGACCTGGCCCGCCATGCCCGCCGCTTCATCGCGCTCGGGTTGGAGACGGCGCGGCGCAAGGCCGAGCTCGTTGCGGCCGTCCAGAAGCCTTGAGGCAGTCGCGGCCGCTTCGTTGCGCGCCAGCAGGCGTGGAGCTGATAGCGCGCGGCCAACCGCCGCCGCGGCTGCACTCACGCGAACGCCGAATAGCGCGAGAGCTGGAAGAACGGCTCGACCTCGTAGTTCGGATCGGTCGCGAGACGGGCAAGCCTTGCGCCGATGGCGGGCGCGAATTTGGCGCCGTGACCGGAGCAGGGCGAGGCGATGATCAGCCGCGGATCGCGCCAGCGATCGATGATGAACTCCGCGCCGCTGTCGGGCCGGCGGTCGGCCGGCAGCGTGTTGGTGTAGAGGCAGACGTCGCGTTCGAGGATCGGCCCGGCGGCACCAGGGATGAATCTCGCCAGGGCATCCGCTGTCGTCGCGAGCTCGGCGTCGGTGGCCGGCGGCTCCCAGTCGTCGGCATCAACGGTCCGCCCATGATTGTGCGGCGCCGCCTTGACGCCGCGCTGCTCGAAATCCGGAAAGCCGTAGACGGTGTTGTCGATGCCGAGATCGAGGATGAAGATCGGGAATTGGCCTGGGAGCACCGTCTCGGGCCGGGCAGGCCTGAACCAGCCGACCGCCTGGCGGGTCACGTTCAGCACGGAGCCAATCTCCGGCAGCGCGCGGCTGAGCCAGGGACCGAGCGCGAGAATGACGCGTTGAGCAAGCACGTCTTCGGATCTGCTGCGCACCAGGACGCCAGCGGAACGCGGGTCGATCCGCGCGGCTTCCGCGATCACCCGCTCGCCGGCGCGCGCCCGCATGATCCGCAAGGCGAGTTCGGCCTTCAGGATGGCGCCGCCGTCCTGCACCACCGCGTCCCAGTCGGCGGGCAGAGCGAAGGCCGGGAATTGATCGTTGATCTCCGCGGCCGACCGCGTGGGATCGGGGCGTCCGTTCGCGATCGCCGCAGCGTGCGAGGCTGCCACCGCGGCTGAACCCGGCAAACCCGCCTCCAGCACAGGGCAGGGGACGAGAATGGATTCGCCGGAGGAGGCTTCCAGGCGCGTCCAGCCCGCATGCGCCTCGTCGCTGAGCCCGGTATAATTGTCGTTCTCGAAGTTGAAACGCCGGAAGATGCGGCAGGAGCCGTGCGAGGAGCCACGATCTGAGGCGGGACCAAGCGGATCGAATCCGATCGCATCGACGCCTGCACTCAGCAGCGCGTCAAGGGCGGCACTGCCCATCAAGCCAAGCCCGACGACGACGACATCGCATCTGCGCATGAAGAGTACCTCCGCGCGGATGATAATCGCGTGGCGCGGTCCTGCGCGAGTGCCTTCTCGAGCGCCGCGCGTGCTTTCCAACATCCCGCAATCTTTGAACCCGTTCTCCCTCGGGCCCGACTGAGTTTCAGGTGAGTGCAGACCATGGGCAGCTCCTTGCGATCTCTTCTCGTCAACACGGTTTCGAGGCTGCAATCGAGACTCATTGCAATCTCGTTCCCTGTCATTGGGCTGCTGGCCTTGACGGCTCCCGCCAGGGCGCAGCCGGACACGGTCTATTTCGACAGCCTCGATCAGAAGACCACAATCGTGGGCTATCTCTTCAAGCCCAGAGGTCCCGGACCTTACCCGGCCATCGTGCTCCTCCACGGCCGGGCAGGTCCTTACTCGATCAATGACAACGCCGATTGCACCCTGGTTGCGAAGGCCGTGCCGTCGCCCTGCAATGCGGGCACGCTGTCCAAGCGGCATGCGATGTGGGGGCAATATTGGGCGGACCATGGCGTCCTTGCCCTGCTTCCCGACAGCTTTGGTCCGCGCGGCAAGGCGCATGGCTTCGGGCGGTTCTCGCATGATGATGTCGAGCGCGACGACGTGAACGAATTGACGGTGCGGCCGCTCGATACCCAGGGAGCGCTGGCCTACTTGCGAAGCCGCAGCGATGTCCTGCCCGACCGCATCTTCCTGCAGGGCTGGTCGAACGGCGGATCGACCGCGCTGAACGTGATGATCCGCCAAGGGATCGACCGCGCGGGCAGCGAAGGGCAGCGGCCAGGCTTCCGCGCAGCGCTGGCCTTTTATCCGGGCTGCGGGCCTGCCGCGCTCCTGAAGCCCGTCATCCACAGCGGGGCGCCGATCGCGATGTTCCTCGCCGAAGACGATGAGGAAGTCTCGCCGGTCCGCTGCCTTGAGGTCGCCGATCGCTCGCGGGCCGCAGGAGCGGCGATCGATGTGACGCTGTATCCGGGCGCAACGCATGACTTCGATGATCCCGGCCAGCGGCGGCAAGCCGTTCCCGGCAATCGGTCGGCGAAGACGGATGCGATGACAAAAGCGCTGACGGTTCTCGAGGCGAACAAACGATGAGCCTGGTGTGCCCAGCGGCCCAAATGGGTGATCGCTCGCTCTGATTGCATGACATATATCATGCCATGATGAGGCGATTTCGCGGACATTTCATGCGCTCCGCCACATCTTTGGCCCTGCCTTACAGCGGCAACCAATTACTCCCGCTGTGAAATTTCCCTGTAGCCGAGGCCGCTCAAAACGGCACCGTCACAAGGGAGACCAGCGATGACCCTCACTCCGAACGATGCCCTGATCCAGAAGGCACAGGCTCGGCCGCAAGATACGGCATTCATTTTTCACGATGTCGTGTGGACCTATCAGAAGCTCGCGCGCGAAACCGATCGGCTTGCACGGGCGATGGCCGCGCAGGGCGTCGGGCCAGGCGACCGCGTCGCCATCCACATGATGAACCGGCCCGAATTCGTCGTGGCCTATCACGCCTGCTTCCGGCTGGGTGCGATCGCCGCGCCGCTGCGCACCGCTTTCACCTTCGCAGAACTCGGGCCGATCCTGCGGCGGCTGGAGCCCGCGCTGTATCTCGGTGAGGCCGGGCTGTACGGCAATGTCGCGGCGGTGGATGCCGCGCTGCTGCCGGCGTCGCAGCGCTTCGTCCTCGGCGCCGCCGGCGATGGCGGCTTCCAGCCTTGGGAGGCCCTGTTCACCGGCAGTCAGGATGCGGTGATGTTCCCGCCGGTTGCGGATGAGCCGTGCGTGCTGATCACGACATCAGGTACGACCGGCCAGCCGAAATTCGTGACGCATACCCAGGCGACGCTCGCCGCTTCGGTGGCCCTGACGCGCGACCACTGGGACCTCAGTGAACGCGATGTCGTGGCGGTGCCGTTGGCGCTGGCGCATATGAGCGGCCTGTTCTGCACGGTGTGCTTCCTGCAGCTGGGCTTGCCCTTCATCCTGCTCGAGGGCTTCGAGGCGGACAAGGTGCTCGATGCCATGGAGCGTCACGCGACGACGGTGCATATCGGCTTTCCAGCCCAATATGCGGCGATGGCCGAGGCCCAGCAGAAGCGGCAGCGCAATCTCGGCGCGCTGCGCTACAGCCTCACCGGCGGCGATACCTGTCCGGTCGCCTTGCAGGAGCAGGTGACGTCGCTGTTCGGCGCGCCGCTCTACAACCTCTGGGGGGCGAGCGAGGTGATTGGCCAGTTGACGTTCGGGCTGCGTCCCGGCCAGGTGATGCGCGTGGTCCCGGGCGCGCAGGTCCGCATCGTCGATGACGCGGGCAATGATGTCGCCGACGGCGAGGTCGGCGAGATGCTGATCGCCGGCGACAATCTGTTTGTCGGCTACTGGAACGATGACAAGGCGACCGCGGCGGCGCTGCGCGACGGCTGGTATCACACCGGCGACCTGGTGCGGCGGGGCGAGGGCGACGAGATCTGGTTCGTTGCGCGCAAGAAGGACATCATCATTCGCGGCGGCACCAATATCTCGCCGATCGAGATCGAGGAGGCGATCATCGCCGCGCATCCCGCGGTCGCGCAGGCCGCGGTGGTGGGCCTGCCCGACGAGGTGCTCGGCCAGCGGGTATTCGCCTTCGCGACCCTCGCAGGCACCGCGGCGGGTGACGCTGTCATGCCCGAGCTGGTCGGCCGGCTCTCGCAGCGGCTTGCGGCCTACAAGATGCCGGAGGCGATCATGGTGATTGACAAGATGCCGCGCAACGCGCTGAGCAAGGTGGATCGGCAGATGCTGCTGGCGATGGCGATGCAGGCCGACCGCGACCAGCGCTCGCAGGCCGCGCCGGCACGGCTTCTGCCGGTGACACAGGCCGAAGCGAAATCGCCGCGGCGCAGCGTGGCCAGCAGGTAGAGGCCCGCGGCAGGCACGCTCGGCGGAGGGCGGCAGGCATTGATGGGCCGCCCTTCGCGACAGGTCGCTGTCGAACCAGGAGATTCACTCATGAATAGTCATCACGTGATCAAGACCTTTGTGCTGGCGGCCCTGATGAACATGCGCACCGTCGTGGCGCAGACCAATCCGCCGATTCCGCAGCTCTCGACGGTCGGCATGGCGGCGCAGTCGGAGCCCTACGATCCGCGCATGTCGACGCCGATCGGCCATCGCCAGCCGCGCCCGAAAGACGTGACGGTGGGCGAGGCAAGCAAGATCGACCAGATCGACGCGGAAAGCGCCGCCGTCGATCGCAAGCTCACCATCTGCCGGGGATGTTGAGGCAGTCACGCGGGCGCGCGTTCATCCCGGATTTTGCGCGTCCACGCCGGTTGCTTGGGCATCAAGGATTGATCGGATGCAAACCCCAAAGCGAGCATGCAACCACGACAGCTGGGAACGTCGCGGCCGTTTCCAAAGGCCCCTTTTGATTTTTTTTGGCCGGTCACGCGTCGAACAGCCGTTGGCGCGCAATAGTTTATAACAACGCATAACGGGCGAATTCTCCGCGTCAGTGCCAAGATCATTGGCACATCGACGGTATTGGCAGGCCCGTGCACGAGGGCAGCTGGTGTGCGTGTCTCCCGGGGAATGGGCCATGACTGGCGAAGAGCGTCTTGAGCTGATCCTTTCATTCGCAAAGGTTCTTTACGTCAACGGGCAGGCAACGGAGCAGGTCGTCGCTGCGATCCGGCGGCTCACCAGCAAGCTTGGTCTTGCTGCCGAGCTGTTGCCGCGCTGGGGCGAATTGCAATTGCGTGTGCGCGGCGACCGGCTGATGGCGGTCTGTAATGTCGCCGCCGATCCGAGCGGGGTCGACATGGACCGGGTCGTGTCCGCGATGCAGGCGCTGACGGAGATCGAGGCGGGCCGGCTTTCGCTCGAGGAGGCGGGAAATCGGATCGATGTCATCGCCAAGGCGCCGCCGGCGCCGACGTGGCTGTTTGCCCTGGCGGCGGCGATCGGCGCGCTGGCGCTCGCGATCATCTTCGGCATCCAGCATCTGCCAGCCGCGCTGATCATCTTCGTAAGCGCGGGGGCAGGCGGGCTGCTCCGCCGCGCCATCGCCAAAGTGAGCGCGAACATCTTCACCCAGCCGTTCTGCGCGGCCCTGCTTGCAGGTGCCCTCGGCGGACTCGCCGTGCACTATCAGCTGAGCACGGCGCTGCGGCTGGTGGTGGTGTGCCCCTGCATGGTGCTGGTTCCGGGTCCGCACATTCTCAACGGCATGCTCGACCTGATGAATGGCCGAATCCATCTCGGTTCGGCTCGCCTGATCTATGCCGGCCTTGTGATCATGGCGATCTCGATCGGACTGCTCGTGGGGCTCGCGCTGTTTCAGCAGTCGCTGCCGATCGATCCGGCGGGACCGGCCGTGCCGCTTTGGCTGGACGTCGTTGCCGCGGGCGTTGCGGTGGCCTGCTACAGCGTCTTCTTCTCGACCCCGCTGAACATGCTGCCGTGGCCGGTTGCCGTCGGCATGCTGGCGCATGCCGTGCGCTGGGCTTGCATCAATCAGTTCGGCCTCGGCGCCGCCACGAGTGCCTTGATGGCCTGTCTCGTCGTCGGGCTATTGCTCACGCCGGTGTCGCGACGAACACATATCCCGTTTGCGGCCATCGGCTTTGCCGCGGTGGTGTCGATGATCCCCGGCGTTTACGTTTTCAGGATGGTGAGCGGGCTGCTGCAGATCGCGGATACCGCGCAAGTAAGACCCGAGCTTCTGGGATCGACCATTGCCGACGGTGTCATCGCCACCGCCATCATACTGGCCATGAGCTTTGGCCTGATCGTCCCGAAGATGGTGATCGACCGTCTCGGCGATCGGCCTCGACGCGCGAAGGAGGGCTAGAGATGCCTATTTCGGCGCAGCCCGATCAGATCAGCGCCGGCCCGAATGCTGCGCATGGAGGAGCGGCTGCCTCGTGTTTTCGCGGACTTTGGTCGAGGAGGCCGCGCGCAAGAGGATGCATTGCAGTGGTCGAAGCCAGGAACAGGCTATCGTGCGTGAGTTCAAGCCAATGCCAGCCGAGCCTTTAGACGCGGCGCCATCCAATCGAGAAACGCGCGCAATTTGACCGGTGCCGGCTTGCGCGGAGGGTAGATGATGTGCACAGGAAGTGGCTCCGGCTCGAATTCTTCGAGGACGATGGCAAGTTGTCCGGCGCGCTTCGCAGCGTCCATCTTGTACGACATCACGCGAGCCAGTCCGGCGCCTCCGATCGCCGCGAGCACCGCGGCTTCAGACGTATTGACACACAGCCGCGACCTGATCGGCTCTATCCTTGCGCGGCTGCCGCGCACGAATTTCCAGACTGCAGGAATGGCGTGATCGTCGATCGTGATGCAGTCGTGCTTGTCGAGGTCGCTGAGTTGCGTGGGCCGCCCGCGTGCGTTGAGATAGCTGGGACTCGCGCAAACGACGGTGCGGATCGAGCCGACGCGGGTCGCGATCATGCCGCTGTCTGGTAGGACGCCGACACGGATGGCGATATCGATGTTCTCGCTGATGGTATTGACCACCCGATCGGTCAGCATCAGTCGCAACGATATTTCCGGATAGGCTTCCAGGAATTCGACCGTGAGCGGCAGCAAGTGCGTGTGTCCGAGTCCCCAGGGTGCCGTTACCGCCATCTGTCCCCTGGGAATTCGGTATTCACCCGATACCTCGCGCTCGGCATCATCCACTTGCTCGATGATGCGCTTGCAGGAATCGATGTAGGACCGACCCGCGTCGGTCAACGTCATCCGCCGTGAGGTCCGTTGGAAGAGCTGAGTTTTCAGGCGGGATTCGAGTTCGGCGACCTTGCGGCTGACGGTCGCGACCGGCGATTTCAGGCGGCGCGACGCCGCCGAAATGCTGCCGGTCTCAGTCACGGCGATGATCACGGACATCGCCTCCAAGCGGTCCATCGCGGGCCTCGCCTTTCCGATCTTTGAGAAGCTCCTTCCCAATCATATGGGCTGCCCGGCTGCGCTGCAACGCAGTATGCCGAATGGGGGCAACAGATGCGCGCCGGTCCGCCCGCAGAAAGCGCAGGAGTTCGGGATGAACACTGTCACGACAAAAGATGGCGTCGAGATCTTTTACAAAGACTGGGGCAGGGGGCAACCCGTCGTGTTCAGCCACGGCTGGCCGCTATCGTCCGACGACTGGGATGCCCAAATGCTGTTCTTCCTCGGCAAGGGCTATCGCGTCATCGCCCATGACCGGCGTGGCCATGGCCGCTCGACGCAGACGGGCGACCATCACGACATGGATCATTATGCCGACGACCTTGCCGCGGTGACGGCGCATCTCGATCTGCATGACGCGATCCACGTCGGCCATTCCACCGGCGGCGGCGAAGTGGTGCGCTACCTCGCGCGGCACGGTGAGAGCCGCGTGGTCAAGGCGGCGATCATCAGCGCCGTACCCCCGTTGATGGTGCGAACCGCGGCCAATCCGGGCGGCCTGCCAAAGGCCGTGTTCGACGACTTTCAGGCGCAGCTTGCGGCCAACCGGTCCGAATTCTATCGCGCCGTCGCGTCAGGTCCCTTCTACAATTACAACCGGCCAGGCACTGAACGCTCCGAAGCCATCATCCAGAACTGGTGGCGCCAGGGCATGATGGGCGGCGCCAAAGCGCATTACGACGGCATTGTCGCGTTCTCTCAGACCGATTTCACGTCCGACCTGAAGAAGATCAACGTGCCGGTGCTGGTGATGCACAGCGAGGACGATCAGATCGTTCCTTATGCCGATGCCGGACCATTGTCGGCCAGGCTTTTGAAGAACGGTACGCTGAAGACCTACAAGGGATTTCCGCACGGCATGCCGACCACGCAGGCCGACATGATCAATGCCGACCTTTTGACATTCATCGAGAGCTGAAGGCGCCATGGCAGTCTCGATGGAGAAATTTCCGTCCCGACGCGGCTTCTGTCTGTGCTGCGTCCGCGGCATAGTCACCGCGGCCATGGGAGCGTCTCTCGCACCGCCCGCGGCTTTCGCGGAGGCGCGCGGCCTGGTCAGCCTGATCAAGGACAGCGCTGCGGCGTCGCCGATCGTCACGCACAGGTTGCGCAACAATATCAGCGTGCTCGAAGGCTCCGGCGGCAGCATCGCCGTGCTGACCGGCCCTGATGGCAAGGTGCTGATCGATGCCGGTATTGCCGTGTCCCGCCCGCAACTCACCAGCGCTCTCGCGGAGCTTGGGGCCGAGCCCATCACGCACTTGATCAATACTCATTGGCATTTCGATCATACCGACGGCAACGCTTGGCTCAACGCGACCGGCGCGAAGATCATCGCCCAGGAAAACACCCGCAAACATCTGTCCGAAGTGCAGCGCGTCGAGGATTGGGACTACAATTTTCTTGCGCAGCCGCCGGGCGGAATCCCGACCGAAGTGTTCGTTCGCGAGCATAGCCTCAAGCTCAACGGCGCGAGCATTGCGCTCAAGCATTACGGGCGGGCGCATACCGACAGCGACATTTCGGTGACGTTTCCTGAAGCAAATGTCGTGCATCTGGCCGATACGTTCTGGAACGGCATCTATCCGTTCATCGATTATTCAACGGGCGGCAGCATCGACGGGATGATCGCGGCTTCCAATGCCAATCTCGCTGCGACGAACGACGACACCATCATCATCGCCGGCCACGGCAAAGCCGTCGGCAACCGGGTTGAACTCCGCGAATTCCGCGACATGCTCGTCGCAATCCGCGACAACGTCGCCGCGCTCAAGAGGCAGGGGCGCTCGCGCGACGAGACCGTGGCGGCCAAGCCAACCGCCGCCTTCGACGCCAGGTTTGGACAGTTCGTCATCGATCCCGCTTTTTTTGTACGGCTTGTCTATGAAGGTGTCTGAGCGCGTGCGCGGGTGATCCATTAATCACTTCGAATTGGAGGCCGACATGAAAGACGTTGATTTGACTCAGACGCCATCGTGGTCGCTGGACCGCCGGCGGTTCGCTATGGCGCTGCCGCTGCTGGCCGCCGGCGCCGCTTCTCCGCAGACTGCGTTGGCGGCAACGGCACCGCCGGAAGGCAAGGCGCCGATCGTCACTCATCACCGGACCAGGGCTGTCGACGGCATCAAGATATTCTATCGCGAGGCGGGGCCGGCGGGTGCTCCGGTGCTGCTGTTGCTGCACGGATTTCCGACCTCGTCCCATATGTTTCGCAACCTGATCCCGGAGCTCGCCGACCGCTATCATGTGATCGCTCCCGACTATCCCGGCTATGGGCAGAGCGACATGCCCGACCGCGCAAAATTTTCGTATACCTTCGACCGGTTTGGAGAACTCGTCGATGGCCTGCTCGATCAACTCGGCGTCGAGCGCTATGCCATGTACGTCATGGACTATGGCGCTCCCGTAGGCTGGCGCCTTGCCCTCAAGCATCCCAAGCGCATCACGGCCCTGGTCGTGCAGAACGGGAACGCCTATGAAGAAGGCCTCAAGGAGTTCTGGAATCCGATCAAGGCTTACTGGTCCGATCATTCGGAAGAGCACCGCAAGGCACTTTATGTGCTGGTCACGCCGGAAACGACGAAGTTTCAATACACCGACGGGGTCAGCGATGTCAGCCGCGTCGCTCCCGACAACTGGGTTCATGATCAGGCGCTGCTCGATCGTCCCGGCAACGCCGAAATCCAAATGGATCTGTTCTACGACTACCGCACCAACCTGCCACTCTATCCGGCGGTGCAGGCCTATTTCCGGAAGCACCAGCCACCGACGCTGATCGTCTGGGGCAAGAACGACAAGATTTTCCCTGCCGACGGGGCCTATCCCTACAAGCGCGACCTCCCCAAGGTCGAGTTTCACCTGATCGACACCGGCCATTTCGCGCTCGAGGACAAAGCCGACGAAATGGTGCCGCTGATCCGCGACTTCCTCAACCGCAATGTCGCAACGTAAGGCAGCAGGCGGGCAGACGACACTCGCTCCGTCTGGCATCGCGGTGGCGGTCGGATTGCGCTGACGCTGCCCGCCTGTCGCACCGAAGCAGAGCACACGCAGGGTGCTGCATTCGGTTGTCGGTCCAGGGGCGGCCAGAGCACCCGAAACGCGTGCGCCGAAACACGAAGTTTGCCATTGTTTTCAATGCGACTCGGCTTGTCCAGACGCTCGGCGAAAAATATTCTTGTTTCGCTTTTTCGGAAATTGTGTTACTCTGTTGCCATCCCGCCTCATCGCAGAGGGGCGTTGCGCGCGATCGTCACGACACGCGAGGCGGGGATGCGGTGGCCGCGAGGGTGTCACAGCGTGCTTGCAAGTACGCGGACGATTGGCATCGCGCGCGGACGCGAAATCGTACGGTCCTGACACCCCGACGCTGGTGTCAAGTTCGCAGCGATGCTGGCGCATCGCGCGGATGATGGTGGCCAACAAGCCCGGCGCACCAGGGAGACTACGTATAAGCGTTAAAACCACCGCGCAGGGAATGCCGGATGATCTGGCTGCACCTGTGGTGACTGCCGCCTGCTTTTTCTTCTGCAGGCGGGCCATGGGTGAGGCCTTCACCCGGCATTCCCTGCGCCCTTTGCATTGTCGAGGGCGAGCGAGACGAGCACCACTCGGGCACATCGTGTCGCGGGCATGCGAGGTCATGGGTGGATCAGCAGAGCTACACACTCGGTGTCATTCCGGGGCGCTTGCGCAGCAAGCGAGCCGGAATCCATAACCACCATCGTGAGTATGGATTCTCAGATGCGAAATTGCGCATCATAGCTCGCGCGGAGCCTGTCATCGGGCCGCGGCTTCGCGCGGACCCGTTGGCGCGTCCCGGAATGACGACGAGAGAGCGGTCACGAGGATATCGAATGACAGCGAGGTGAATCCTGCAGCACCGAGGATTGTCAGCCTGCGCTGCTGCGACTATGAAATTCGACATCTGTCACGCGAAAGGGAACGCGGCCGGCCGGTCGGACACCGCTTTCGCCGTTCGAGAAAGTCACCATGCATCTCGCCCATGATCCCACCGCTGCGCCCGCGCCGCAGATCAATTTCGACCAGTTCCTGGCGGTCGATATCCGCGTCGGCACCATCGTCGCGGCCGAGCCTTATCCCGAGGCGCGCAAGCCATCGCTCAAGCTGACGATCGATTTCGGTCCCGCGATCGGCACGAAGCGCTCCAGCGCACAGATCGCGACGCTGTATGAGCCGGCCGCGCTGATCGGGCGCCAGGTCGCCGGCGTGGTCAATTTTCCGCCGCGCCAGATCGGCAAGTTCATGTCGGAGGTGCTGGCGCTCGGCTTTCCGGACGAGCACGGCAATGTGGTGCTGTTCGCGCCGGACAGGCGCGTGCCCAATGGTGCGCGGCTGTTCTGAGATCAACGAAGCGAGGCGGCCATGCAGACCATCGACCAGCATGCTACCGGGCCGGCCCTCGCGCCGGGCTCGCGCGTGTCGCTCCGGCAGATGCATCTCTTGCAGGCGCCGATGGGCGGCACCTTGGTGCCGGGCGGCGCCACTTTCCGCGTGTTCGCGCCGCATGCCAAGGCGCTCTATGTCTGCGGCGATTTCAACAACTGGGTGCAGGATGCAAGCTGCCAGATGGCGCCGATCGGTGGCGGCCACTGGGCCGTCTTCATCCCGGCCTTGAAGGACGGCGACCCCTATATGTACTTCGTCGACGGGCAGGGCTCGTCGGGCTACAAGCGCGATCCGTATGCGCGCCTGCTCACCATCGAGCCGCCATTTCCGAAGGCCCATTCGGTGCTGCGCAATCCGGATGCCTTTCCCTGGCATGAGGCGCACTTTACGCCGCCGCCGTTCAACGAACTCGTGATCTATCAGCTTCATGTCGGCAGCTTCGACATCAAGCCGGGCAATCCGGACGGCTGCTTCTTCGACGTCATCGAGCGCGTGCCGCATCTCGCCTCGCTCGGCGTCAACGCGATCGAGCTCTTGCCGGTGCAGGAATTCCCGACCACCTTCAGCATGGGCTACAACGGCACCGACCTGTTCAGCCCCGAAACCGAGTATGGCGAGGCCGACGAAGCCAAGCTGAAAGCCTATGTCGACCGGACCAACGCGATCCTGGCAGCGGCCGGGCAGGCGCCTTATGCCGGCGCCGACGTGCTTCGTCACTGTGACGACCAGCTCCGTGCGCTGATCGACGTCTGCCATGTCCATGGCATCGGCGTGATCTTCGATGCCGTCTACAACCATGCCGGCGGCGGCTTCGACGATCATTCGATCTGGTTCTTCGACCGCCAGCCCACCGGCAATGCCAACGACAGCCTGTATTTCACCGACCAGGGCTGGGCCGGTGGCCAGGTGTTCGCTTATTGGAATGCGGACATCCGTCAGTTCCTGGTCGACAATGCGCTGTCGTTCTATCGCGAGTACCGGATCGATGGCCTGCGCTTCGACGAGGTCAGCGTCATGGATCGCTTCGGCGGCTGGGCCACCTGCCAGCAACTGACCTCAGCGCTGCGCGTCGAGAAGCCGGATGCGATCCAGATCGCCGAATATTGGCCGGTCAATCCGTGGGTGGTGAAGGACCACGCTGAGGGCGGCGCCGGCTTCGACGCGACCTGGGGTGACCGGCTGCGCGAGGCCGTGCGCGGCGCGCTCGGCGCAGCGGCTGGCGGTGCGTCTGCCAGCGTCTCGATGCAGGCGATCGCCGATGCGCTCGCCGACGGCAGCCTCGGTAAGCGCTGGCGGGCGGTGCAGGCGATCGAGAACCACGACATCGTCTATGCGGGGCGCCAGCCGCGGGTCGCAATGCTCGCCGACTCCATTGATCCGCGCTCCTGGTATGCGCGCAGCCGCAGCCGGGTTGCGACCGGGCTGCTCCTGACCGCGCCGGGCATTCCGATGCTGTTCATGGGGCAGGAGCTGTTGGAGGCGAGGCCCTGGAGCGACACGCTGGCGTCTGCGACCGAGATCGCCTGGGCGATGCTGGACAGCGGCGACACGGTCACGACCGACTTCGTCCGCTTCGTGCGCGAGCTGATTGCGCTGCGCCGTAGCCGCAAGGCGCTGTCCGGCGAGGGCTGCGCGATCGTCCATGTCCACGACGGCAACCGGGTGCTGGCGTTCGAGCGCTGGGTCGAGGGCAGCGATGATGCGGTGATGGTGGTCGTGAGCCTGAACGAGACCGCGTGGCAGGACTATGCCATCGGCTTCCCGGCGGGCGGCGCCTGGCGGCTGGTGTTCGATAGCGAGGCCTACGAGGCCGGCGCTTCTTCCGCTGTGGGACGCGAGATATCAGCCGATGGACCGCCGCTGCACGGCCGGCCGTGTTCGGCGCATGTTGCGATCCCGGCGAATGGGATTGTGGTGTATGCGAGGAATTAGAGCGTTTTCAAGCGAAGTGGACACCGATTCGCGTGAAGAAAACGCGTCAAAACAAAAAGCTAGAGCCTCGTTCCGATTCAATCGGAACGAGGTTCCAGTGGCCTCAGACGATCAGCCGGCCGTGTCGCTCCGCGATCCCGATGACGGCCTCCGTGCCGGAGTTGAAATCGAGCCGGTCGGCCTCGATGCCGTCAGAGAAGATGACGCCGTTCTCCGGCATCAGCGAGCGCAGCCGCAAAGCATCGGATGCGCCGAGGCGGCCGCAGACCAGGTTGACCTGCGAGCTCCTGCTCGGAAACGGCTCGCGCACGGCAAAGCGCAGTTCGCGCGCGTCCCAGGGCAGCGCGTCATAATGCGCCCCGTTCGGGGAGCTGCCGAAGCTGCCGGCGATCGCGAGCGAGCCGGTGACGATGCTCTTGAACCAGGCGGTCGAGCCGAGCCCCGTCGCTACGATCAGGCCAGAGGAGGATTGCCGCTCGCGCTGCTCGCCGGCCGCGATCTCGTAAATCGCCGAGACATGCGAGCGTGCGCCGATGAAGAGGTCATTGACGGCATAGAGCTCCTGGCCGTCCGACAGGCGCGCTTTCGCCATGGTCACGGATTTGGCGGCACGCTTGTCGGCCGCGACTTCGGGCAGGAGAGCAGGGAGATCGGAGGGACAGAACGGCAGCAGGATGCCGTCATAGCGCCTGGCGTCCGGGTTGAGGCCGATCAGCGGATGGCCGTCGAGATATTTCATGGTGTTGGCGACCACGCCGTCCTGGCCGAGCGCGACCACGATGTCATCAGGACCGAAGATGAAGTTCGGCAGGAAGCCGCGATCGATCACCTGATAGCGGCCCCAGTGCTCCAGCGCCTGCACCGTGCGGGCGCGCTCGGCCTGGTAGACGTCATGCTCGCGCCGGTAGTCGGAGAAGTCGGCGCCGAGATGCTCGACATAGAACTTCGCCTGCTCAGCGGTGAGGAACCTTGCGACGAGCTCCTCGAGCCGCGTCCTTCTGACGACCAGCACCACCTTGCGGTCATTGGCGGCGGGCACGGGCTGCCTCCACGGGTTTCTCCATGAGCGCGTTCAGAAGCTCCGGTGAGACGTTGAGCTGGCCGATCTTCTCGGCCTTCTCGGCGAGGCCTGAGAACGCCTGCGCGATCAGCTGCCCGGGCTGCATGCCGGTTGCGGCGAGCGCCTGGATCACGCGCGTGTCGACGCCCTCGAAGATCTTCATCAGCGCGCCGACTCGGTATGCCTCGGCATCCGCCAGCATGCGGGTGTTCTCGGCGTTCAGTTCGACAAAGTCCTTGCGGCGGCCTTCCAGCGCGATGTCGGCGACCATGCCGGCCTCGCGCAGCTCGTTCTGCTTGGCGGCGACGCTCGCCTCCGCATCCATCTGGGTCTCGCGGATCGCGCGCTTCTTCTGCTCGACGGCGATCTCGGTGTCGAGCTCGCTCTCGCGGATGGCGCGCTCCTGCTCGACGGCGAAATTGCGCCGCGCGAAGATCGCTTCGTCCGCGGTCTTGAGGATCGCCTCGCGCGCCTCCGCCTCCAGCGCCTTCGCGGTGTCGGGCGTCGGCTTCACCGCGCGCACGGAGACGCCCAGGATCTCGAGCCCGAGCGAGGCGATGTCGGCGCGGTTCTTCAGGCCGGTCGCGACCGCCTCCGCAATGCGGTCGGAGGCGCGCAGCGCTTCTTTAAGGGTCATCTCCTTCACGAGCTGCTGCGCCAGCACCTCGACGGTGCCGAGGATGCGCTGCGGCAGCTTCTCCGGATCGTCGGACTCATATGTCTTGCCGTCGCTCTTCAGCGCGAAGTTGAGCATCGCGGCGGCCTTTCTCGGCTCGCTGATGCGGTAGGTGACATGGCCCTGAATGGTCAGAGTCTGAAAGTCGCGCGCGGTCTGCTGAAAGATGAAGGCGGCGTCGCGGCTGCCGATGGGCACCGCGACCAGGGAGGTGGCGGGTCCGTAATAGAAGGTGGACAGGCCGGCGCCCTCCTGGGTCACCTGGCCGGCGCGGTATTTCAGCAGATAGGTGGTGGGCTGGGCCTTGATGAAGCGAATGCCGAACATGGCGGTATCCTCGCAAACGGCTGACATAAGTGCGTCACGCCAACTAAGTAAGTTGGACAGTACAACTAAGTATGCTATTGTCAAGCGGAAAGGCGATGAGGCGGAAGTGGCAGGCGCTCAGGGACAAAAGATGAATGAAAACAGCCGGAAGGCAGGCCGCGGGCTGGATTTCCCGCGCCCCTTGACCACGGTCGATATCGTCATCTTCGCGATCCGGGACGACGCCTTGCAGGTGCTGCTGGTGCAGCGGGGCCAGGGCGAGGGCGAGCCGTTTCCGGGCGCTTATGCGCTGCCCGGCGGCTTTGTCGACGTCGACCGGGATCGGGATCTCGAAGCCTGCGCGCGGCGCAAGCTGAAGGACAAGACCGGCGTCGTCAGTCCTTATCTCGAGCAGCTGGGCAGCTGGGGGAGCGCGACCCGCGACCCCCGCGGCTGGTCGGCAACTCATGCCTATTTCGCGCTGTTGCCCGCCTCAGTGGCGGATGCCGCCCTGGCACCCGATGCGCAGTGGTTTCCGCTGATCAGCGGCAAGGTCAAACCGAAGCTCGCCTTCGACCACGGCGAAATCCTGCAGACGGCCGTGCAGCGGCTGCGCAGCAAGGTCGAGTACACCTCGCTGCCGGCCTATCTGATGCCGCCGGAGTTCACGCTGCCGGAATTGCAGCGGACGTTCGAGATCGTGCTGGACCGCCCGCTGGAGAAAAGCGCGTTCCGGACCCGGATGCTGTCGGCCGACCTGATCGAGCCCATCGACAAGATGCGCAAGGGGCCGAACCGGCCGGCGCAGCTCTATCGGCTGAAGCCAGCAAAGGCGCCGGTCTATTTCGCCCGCACCTTCAATCCGCCGGAGTGAGCAGGAATGTGCGGAGCCCGCAAGGTGGAAGAGCGTCCGACCCGCGGGAACCGTCAGGCCGGACGCTTGCGGGCGGCGGGCTGTAAGCCGGTTGCCGCCGGTCTTGCTTCAGGTCGTGTAGTTCAGCACCAGCGAGGTGCCTGTCGCGCTCGACGAGGTGGTGCCATTGGCGCCGTAGGACGAGGCGGATTGAGTGATGGACTTTTGCAGCGCCGCCAGCAGCTCTCTCAAGAGCTCGGTCGTATCCGTAGCCGTGCTCGACGACGAACTGGTGCTGCTGTCGTCGGAGCTGGCATCGTCCGTGCCAGATGCGGACGGCGGCGGGCCCCCGGCGCCAGGCGCATGGCCGGAGAAGGCATTGGCGAACACGCTCTTCAGCTCGGTGGCCTGGTCGGAGGTGAGCTTGCCGCTCGACACCTCGCTCTGGATCAGGTCGTCGATCTTGGACTTCATATCCTGCGGGGCGGCGGAAGCAGAGGGCGAGCTGCTACCCGCGCTGCTCTTCAGCGCGGAGTCGATGTCGTCGAGCGCCGAGCTGAGCGCGCTCTGATCGGATGAGGCGACGTTACCGGCGGAGACTTCCCTGGCGAGCTCCTGCTTGAGCATGTCGAGCGGCGAATAGCCGGAGGTCGAGGTCGCAGACGAGATGGTCATGGCATGTTCCCCAGATTGAAAAGTTCGGGCCTGGGAGCAGGTAGAACCGGCCCGCTTAATGGGATCTTGCGCTGCGTTTCGCGATATTTCCGCAGGCGCAGCAAACACACAATGAAGCAAGAAAGGATGCCAAGGAACCGTGTAGTTACGGGCTTTTTGCAGTGCCGGCCGATCCGGGAGGCACGAATCATGTCGCATCCGTGCGTCGCGGCATCGTCAGGTCGTTGGCCACACCGCCGTCCTAACAGGGACTAATTAGCAAGGAACCATGGTCGCTCACTCCAGCGAAACTGATAGGAAAGCCGCCTCAATCAGCGGAAAATTAACGTAAAGGGAGCACTATTTTCCCATAAGTCATGAGTGAATGCTGTTGGACATTGCCGCATGAAGCTGCTCACTGGCCTTTCGATCCGCACTGTGTTGGGACTCATCATCGGCGTGCTTGCGCTGCTGCTGGTGGTCCGGCTGACCATCGACGTCACCGATGCCGTCGACCGGCATTCCGCCGCAGGGCGCGTCGAGCGGCTGGCGGGCACGGATCAGCAATTGTTCGCCGCCCTCTACGGGTTCCGCCTGGAGCGTGGTGCATTTCTCGGCGCGCTTGTGAGCGAACAGCCGGCGGACGATGCGATTGAAAGCAGGATCGCAAGCACCCGCCAGGCCTCGGAAGCCGGCTATCACGCGGTTCTGGAACGTCTCGCGGGATTTGCCAACGCCAAGCTCGCCGCGCGGCTCAACACCATGATCGCGGTGCATGACAAGATGGCTTCGCTGCGCACGCAGGCGGATAGTGCCATTCGCCGGCAAAAATCAGAGCGCGATCGTGATCTGATCGAAGAATTCCGTGCCGTTGCACAGGATTACCTCGATGCGATGTTCGGGCTCACGGCCGATCTCGAGGAGACCTTGAAGCTGGTCGATCCCCTGGTGGACCAGCTGCTCGGTGTCAAGCAGTCGGCCTGGGCGGCGCGCAGCTACGGCGGGCTCCTCGCGGTGCGCATCGAAAGCGCGGCAACGTCAGGCAAGCCTTGGAGCCCGGCTGACATGATCGCCGCGGCTGAAGATAATGGCCGGGCCATGCAGGCCTGGAGCCAGGTGCTCGACGCCGCCTCGCGCCCCGATGCACCTGCGGCGGTCATCGCGCCGATCGCGCGCGCCAGGCAGCCTGATGCGGTTGCGCTGGCCGAACGGCAGAAGAGCTTGATCAAGACGCTGCGCGAGGGCGGCACCATCGACGTGCCGTTCTCCGAACTCACCAAGCTAAATACCGCGGTGCTGTCGACCGGCGTCGACGTCGCCAATGCCGCGCTGTCGGAGATGGTGAAGGCGGCCGAAGCCCAGATGAGTGGGGCGCGACTCAGCCTTGTCATGAATGGCGCGATGCTGGCGCTCGGGATCGCGGTCGCGGCGTTCGGCTTCATCCTCGTGCACCGGCGGGTCAGCGCACCGGTGCTCGCCTTGACCGAGGCCATGCGCCGGCTCGCCGAGCGCGACTATGAGATCGAGCTGGTCGGCGCCGAGCGAGGCGACGAGATCGGCGAGATGTCGCGCATGGTTGCCGTGTTCAAGGCGAACATGATCGAGGGCGATCGCCTTGCCGAGGAAAAAGCCATTGAGCAGGCGCGCAAGGAGCGTCGGCAGATCGCGGTCGAAGGCCTGATCAAGCGGTTCGAATCGACCGTCACGGACTCGCTGCAGACTTTGACGCGAGCCTCGAGCCAGCTTGACGGCACCGCCCAATCGATGTCGGCGACCGCCGACCAAGGGCGCGCCAAGGCGGCCGAGGTGGCGAACGTGTCGGAACGGGCGTCCGGCAATGTGCAGATGGTCGCGGCGGCGACCGAGCAGCTTACGGCATCGATTGGCGAAATCAGCCGGCAGGTCTCGGAATCAAGCACAATTGCGAATGCGGCGGCGGCCGAGGCCGAGAAGACCAATCAGCAGGTTCAGACCCTCTCCGACGCGGCCCAGCGCATCGGCGATGTGGTCGCATTGATCACCGGCATTGCGAGCCAGACCAATCTGCTGGCGCTCAACGCGACCATCGAGGCGGCGCGGGCAGGCGAGGCCGGCCGGGGCTTTGCCGTGGTGGCGTCCGAGGTGAAGGCGCTGGCGAGCCAGACCGCCAAGGCGACCGAAGAGATCAGCGCGCAGGTCGCGGGCATCCAAGGCGCGACCCGCAGCTCGGTCGATGCGATCGGGGGGATCAGCGCGACCATCCAGCGCGTCAACCAGATCACCTCCGCCATTGCGGCGGCCGTCGAGCAGCAGGGCGCAGCGACGCGCGAGATCGCACGCAACGTGCAGCAGGCCTCCGAGGGCACGAGCGAGGTGTCGCGGCACATCGCCGGCGTGTCGGCGGCGACCGCCGAGACCGGCAAGGCCGCTGGCGAGGTGCTGGATTCGGCCAAGGCGCTGACGAGCCTCTCCAACGATCTCCGCCGCGATGTCGACAGCTTCATCGGCGATCTGCGCGTGGCGTGACGCCAATCAGCCGTCGCGCGCCTTTCAGGAGGCGCCAAGCCTCGTCTCGCGGCGTGTCCTTGACGCTGCTGATGCGGAACGGGCTGTCGAAGACCGCGAATTGGCGGCCGCTAGCCGTGAAGCTTGGCCAGTGCGTCGCATCGTCGGGTTGTCCGTTGCGAGCAAAGCGCAGCACGCAGGCCTGCAGCCGTGCCGCGACCTCGATATCGGCCAGCGTCATCGGTCCGCCGGCGCGCCCCAGGATTGGGCGGTCGAGGAAGGTGGGTGGGTGCGCCCATAGGCAGGCGTTGTCGGCGCCATGCGTCGGCCCCTGCGAGCGGAAAGGTTCGAGCCGCGGCGCGTGATCGAAGCGGCTGAGCCACACGCGGCCGCGGGCCTGGTCCTGAAGCTGCGCGAGCTCGTCCAGCGGCCGGTGCCACATCGCATCCGACAGCAGCGCCTCATAAGCATCCTCGTCAGCGCGTGCGGTGTCGCGATAGCAGGTGAGTAGCCGCTCCCAGCCGGGATCGCCAAATTGCGAGCGGATGCGGGCTTCGGTCACACGGATCATCGCGGCCGGCGGCGTGCTCTTCAGGAACATCGTCATCTCGTCGCGGCAGGAGCCGAGCCAGAGACTCTGCTCACGCACCGCGCCTTCGGCCACGGCCTGGCGCGGGTCGCAGGGAATGATGGCGCCGTCCGGCACGGGACCAAACAGCGTGCCGTGCGCGGTGTGATCGGCTACATCGCGGCCGACTCGCTCGGCCGTTTCCAACAGGGTCCGTACCGGGACGTCGAGGATGCGCGCCGCATCCCGTGGCGCGAGCTTGAGTGACGTGAGAAAGCGGTCGGCGATCTCATCGGCCTGGGGCTTCGGCATGATGCCGCGGCCGGGTACGCTGAAGGCGATCGCGCCACGGAATTTGCCGCGCGCCTGCGGCAAGGTCATCAGCGTGACCACCAGCGCAGCGCCGGCGGACTGGCCGATCAGCGTGATGGCATCGGCATTGCCGCCGAAGGTGCCGATATTGTCCCGGACCCAGTCGAGTGCGGCGAGCGTGTCGGTGACGGCGAGGTTGCTGGCCTCGGACAGCGGGCCACCGAGGCGATCGAGCTGCAGGAAGCCGAGCGGGCCGAGCCGATAGTTGATGGTGACGATGACGGCCGGGCCATGCGCGGCGAGATGTGTGCCGTCATAGTCGGAGCCGGCGCCGGCGATGAAAGCGCCGCCATGGATGAAGAACAGCACCGGCAGTGGCTGTTCGATCGCTGCCGGCGTCCAGATGTTCAGGGTAAGACAATCGGCTTCGGCATCGTCGGAGACCAAGCCGGGCTGCGGCGCCACTGGGCCGAACGCCGTGCAGCGGCGCGGCGCGTCCCAGGCAGGGAAGGGCGTGGCACGCCGGAAACGCAGCGCGCGTGCGAACGGGATGCCCTTGAAGGCGCGCACGCCTCCAAGGGTCTCGCCGATCACGGCGCCAATGCGGGTCTCGACTAGCGGTGCTGACATCGTGTCAGGTGTGGACGGATGCGGCTGTGCTGTCATGTTCGATCACGTCGGTGCGCTTCTTGCCGAGATCCTCGATGCCGACCGTATGGGTCTCGTGGGCGGTGGCCGCCGCCGCTGCCGAGATCACGCAGCAGCAGGCGATGAAGGCGGCGACGGGGATCCATCCGGTGGGGCCGTCACCGAGCAGGCTCTGGCTGATCACGGGCGTGAAGCCGGCAGCCAGGAAGCCGAGCTGGGTGCCGATCGCGGTCCCCGAATAGCGTACCCGGGTCTCGAACATCTCGGCGTAGAACGAGGGCCAGATCGCGTTGGGCGCCGTATAGATGAGGCCGGACAGCACCACCGTGGCGACCAGGATCGCCGCCGGGTTGCCCGACGTGATGACCATGAAATAGGGGAAGATCATCACCGCGCAGCCGAGCACGCCGCCGATGAACACCGGCTTGCGGCCGATGCGGTCGGCGAGGATGGCCCACAATGGCTGCGCGACCAGTGCGGTCGCGTTGGCCAGCACGCCGGCCCACAGCATCGTGGTGCGCGGCACGCCGAACTTGCTCGTGGCATAGCCCAGCGCGAATACGGCGGTGACCGTGCTGACCGTCGCGATCAGCGCGCAGACGATCACGCGCAGCACGTCCGGCCAGAAATCGCGCAAGAGAGCGACGATCGGAAAGCGCGCGACCGCGTTGCGGGTCTTGATGTCGTTGAAGGCCGGCGTCTCCGGCATGGTGCGGCGGACCAGATAGGCGACCACGAGCACGACGAAGGACAGCAGGAACGGGATGCGCCAGCCCCAGCTCAGGAGTTGCTCCTCGGGCAGTGCGGCGACGGGAATGAACACCAACGTGGCCAGGATGGCGCCGGCCTGGGTGCCGGTCAGCGTCCAGCTGGTAAAGAAGGCGCGGCGGCCGCTGTCGGAATGCTCCAGCGTGAGCGAGTTGGAGCCGCTCTGTTCGCCGGCGGCGGACAGGCCTTGCAAGAGCCGCAGCAGGGTGAGCAGAAGAGGCGCCGCGCTGCCGATCATGCGCGCATCCGGCAGCAGCCCGATCGCAAGCGTCGATCCGCCCATCAGGACCAGCGTGACCACCAGCACCGTCTTGCGACCGATGCGATCGCCGAAATGGCCGAGGACCACCGCGCCGACCGGGCGCGCGATATAGCCGATGCCGAAGCTGAGCAGCGCCAGCACAGTGCCAGTCGCGGGGTCGACATTGGCGAAGAACACTTTTGGAAAGATCAGCGCCGCGGCGGTGCCGTAGATGAAGAAGTCATAGTACTCGAGCATGCTGCCGACGAAGCTGACGATTGCGGCGCGTTGCGGCAGGCGGTCTCTCGATCGGTCCTGGGTCTGAGGCGAGTCCTTGGGCGTGGCCGATGTCATGTATCTCCCCCTTATCTTGTTGCGTGTGCTTGGCTTTCGGTCCCGTCGTCGGTGCACATTCGCGGCATCCGACCAGGACGAGCTTGCTTTCTCGGTGGGCGCCCATCATAATGTACGAACTAGTTCGTTTCAAGGTGCAAACTGATGGGGCCGCAGACCGGGCGCCCCGGCAGGACTAGGATCGGGCAGGACCGCGAGGGGATCATGTTGGAACGGACAACCGATAAATCGCAGCCAAGCCATCCGGAGCCGAGCCGGCGCAAGAACGATCCGGAAGCGACGAAGCGCAACATCATCGATGTCGCGACCGACGAGTTTGCAGCGCAGGGCTATTCGGGGGCGCGGGTCGATGAGATCGCCGCCAAGACCCGCACCTCGAAGCGGATGATCTATTACTATTTCGGCGGCAAGGAGCAGCTTTACCTCGCAGTGCTGGAAGAGGCCTATCGCTCAATCCGCGAGCTGGAAGAGAGCCTCGATACCGAGAACTGCAGCGCCGTGGAGGCGATCCGCCGTCTGATCGAGGCGACCTTCGACCATGACGAGCGCAACCCGAACTTCATCCGGCTGGTCTCGATCGAGAACATCCATCGCGCCAGGCACCTCAAGCACAGCGCGCAGCTGCGCGAGATCAATGCCAGCGTGATCGCCACCCTGCGCCGCATCCTGGAGCGCGGCCGGGCCGAAGGCGTGTTCCGGCACGATGTCGACCCGATCGACCTGCATCTGGCGATCAGCTCGTTCTGCTTCTTCCGCGTCGCCAATCAGTACACGTTTGGCGCGCTGTTCAATCGCGACCTCGCAGAGCCGGCGGTGCGCGATCGCAACAAGCAGCAGATTGCCGACATGGTGCTGGCGTATCTGACCAGCGGGGCGGGCGCGTCCGTGACGGCAGCGGCGAACGTCACCGCAACTGCTGCAGAGTTCGCCGAGCAGCCGCATGTGCTGACCGGCCTGATCGGCGCGCCGATCAAGCATTCCGCTTCGCCCGCGATGCATGAAGCTGCCGCAGCCGCAGTCGGCCTGCGCGGTCATTATCAGCTCATCGAAGTCGCCGGTGCCGACCGCGCGCAACTGCGCGGCCTGCTCGATGGCGTGAGACAGATGGGCTTTGCCGGTGTCAACGTGACATACCCTTACAAGGAAGCGGTGGTCGCGCTGCTGGACGAGCTCGCGCCGGAGGCTAAGGCCATGGCCGCGGTCAACACCGTGGTCGTGCGCGATAACAGGCTGATCGGTCACAACACCGACACCACAGGTTTTGCGCGTGCGGTAGCGCCATTGGTTGCGGCTTCCGGACATGGACCGGTGGCGTTGGTCGGTGCCGGCGGCGTCGGCAAGGCGATCGCCTTTGCGCTTGTCAGTCTCGGAATAAGCGAGCTGCGCATCGTCGATGCTGACCGCACCAAGGCGGAGGCGCTGGCTGCGCTATTGCGCGATCATCCCGGCGTCAGCGTCGCCGATACGGTCGAAGCGGCGCTGCGCGGCGCAGTCGGTCTTGTCAACGGCACGCCGGTTGGCATGCTGCCGAACCGTGACACCCCGGTGCCGGGAGGCTTGCTGCATGATGGGCTATGGGTGGCGGATGCGATCTATTCGCCGCTGTGGACGCCGCTGCTCACCGCCGCCAAGGCGAGGGGCGCGCGGGTGATGACCGGGCGCGAGCTCGCGATCCACCAGGCCGCCGATGGGTTCAAGCTGTTCACCGGCCGTGAGGCTTCGGTCGAGGCGATCGCGGCGGCGTTCGACGGCGTGATGGCGAGGCGGTATGGGGCAGGATAGCTGCGACGTCATTGCGAGGAGCGATAGCTCCGAAGCAATCCAGTCTTTCTGCTAGTCCCTGGATTGCTTCGCTCCGCTCGCAATGACGATACTCACGAAGAGCTACAACAGGCGAGGAAGGACGGCCACATGAACCAGCGCTCGATCGCAACGGTCTCGATCAGCGGCGCGCTCGAGGAGAAGCTGCGAGCGATCGCTGCCGCCGGCTTCCCGGCGGTCGAGATCTTCGAGAATGATTTGATCTCGTCGGGCGCGCGGCCGCGCGAGATCGCGAAGCTCTGCGCCGATCTCGGCCTGTCGATCTGCGCCTATCAGCCGTTCCGCGACTTCGAGGGCATGCCGGAGCCGCAGCGCTCGCGCAACTTCGCTCGTGCCGAGCGCAAATTTGACCTGATGCAGGAGCTCGGCACCGATCTCTTGTTGATCTGCAGCAACGTCTCGCCGCTGGCGCTCGGCGGCATCGATCGTGCGGCTGACGATTTTCGTGAGCTCGGCGAGCGCGCCGCCAAGCGGGACTTGCGCATCGGCTACGAGGCGCTGGCCTGGGGGCGGCATGTCAACGACCATCGCGATGCCTGGGAGATCGTGCGCCGCGCCGATCATCCTGCTATTGGCGTCATCCTCGACAGCTTCCACACGCTGGCGCCGAAGTTTCCGCAGCGATCGATCCGCGCGATCCCGGCCGACAAGATCTTCCTGGTGCAGCTTGCGGATGCACCGCGGCTCGAGCTCGACGTGCTGTCATGGAGCCGGCATTTCCGCTGCTTTCCGGGGCAGGGCGATCTGCCGGTCGCCGACTTCATGCAGGCGATCCGCGCCACCGGCTATGCCGGGCCGCTGTCGCTGGAGATTTTCAACGATCAGTTCCGCGCCGGATCTGCCGCGCGGACGGCGGTTGACGGCATGCGCTCGCTGATCCTGCTGGAGGAGGCGCTGGCGGCCTCACCGGAACCGGCCCGGGCAACGTTGCCCCCGCGGCCGCGCAGCCGCGGCGTCAGCTTCGTCGAGTTCGCCGTCAACCAGCCCAAGGCCGAGGGGCTGGCAGCTCTGTTCGGCCAGCTCGGCTTCCGCAAGACCGGGCGGCATCGCAGCAAGGCGGTGGAGCGCTGGTCGCAAGGCGGGATCGAGCTCGTCATCAATCGCGAACCCTCCGGCTTTGCCCATTCGCATTATGTGACACATGGGCCCGGCGTCTGCGCCATCGGCCTCGACGTGGACGATGCCGGCCGCATCATGGCGCGCGCGGACGCGCTGAAGGCGAAGACGTTCCACCAGCCGGTCGGTCCCGGCGAGCTGCAGATCCCGGCGATCCATGGCGTCGGCGGCAGCCTGCTGTATTTCCTCGATAGCGGCGACAGCAACTGGGACGTCGACTTCGTCGCAATCGAAAGCAGCGCAGCGAGCGATCGCCTGACCGCGATCGACCACATCTCGCAATCGATGCCGCATGAAGAGATGCTGTCGTGGCTCTCGTTCTACACCGGCATGCTCGACCTTATCAGGCTGCCGCAGCTCGAGATCGCCGACATCCGCGGCCTCGTCGCGAGCCAGGCGCTGATCAACACCGACCGGTCCTTGCGCATCATCCTCAACGGTTCGACGGCGACACGGACCCAGTCGGCGCGCTTCATCAATGAGTTCTTCGGCTCCGGCGTGCAGCACATCGCCTTTGCCTGCAATGATATCTTCGCCACTGTCGCCGAGATGCGCGCCCGCGGCGCCGGTTTCCTCGACATCCCCGACAACTACTATGACGACCTCGAGGCCAAGTACGATCTCGATCCGGCCACCCTAGCAAGCTTGCGCGCCAACCGGATCCTGTACGACCGCGAAGGCGATGGCGAGTTTTTCCAGGTCTATACCCACGTGTTCGAGGAGCGCTTCTTCTTCGAGATCGTCGAGCGCCGCCTCTATCAGGGCTTTGGCGCAGCCAACGCTGCGATCCGGCTCGCCGCCCAGGCCCGCGAGGCCGCGCCGTCGGATGCGTCGGCGATGTGAGCCGACCGCCGCGTCAGCCGGACGCGTATCGGTATTCCGGACGACGTCCACGGGATGGCGGCATGCCGGAAGCGCAGGGCTGAGAAGCGAAAAATGGTGTATCGGCAAAGCTTCGCGGCCGCTTCGTCTGCCCGCGACAAGGAATAAGGCTTTGGAGGAAAATTCATGTCGGCTCTGCCGCTCACTGGCATCAAGATTCTCGATCTGACGCGCGTGCTCGCCGGGCCCCTGTCGGCGCAGATGCTGGGTGATCTCGGTGCCGAGGTGATCAAGGTCGAGCGGCCCGGAACCGGCGACGATGCTCGCGCCTTCGGCCCGCCTTACCTGGTCGATCCGCAAGGCAGGGCCAACAACAACAATTCCTTCTATCTGTGCGCCAACCGCAACAAGAAGTCGGTCACCGTCAACATCGCCTGCAAGGAAGGGCAGGAGATCATCCGCGAACTCGCCAAGGACTGCGACGTCTTCATGGAGAACTACAAGGTCGGCGACCTCAAGCGCTACGGTCTTGATTACGAATCGATCCGCGCCGTCAATCCCAGCGTGATCTACTGCTCGGTGACCGGTTTCGGCCAGACCGGGCCCTATGCGCCGCGCGCCGGCTATGACGCGATCTTCCAGGCCATGGGCGGGCTGATGAGCGTGACCGGCCACATGGACGGTGAACCGGGCGAGGGGCCGATGAAGGTCGGCCCGTCGATCGTCGACTACATGACCGGCATGAACACCTCGATCGGCATTCTCGCGGCGCTGTATCACCGCAAGAATACGGGCGTCGGCCAGCAGATCGACGTCTGCCTGCTCGACACCGTGATCGCCTCACTGTCGCACTGGGCGCAGATCTATCTCGTCAATGGCACGACGCCGCCGCGCCGCGGCACCTGGGGTAATGGCGGCATGCCGGCCGGCATGTTCCGCTGCTCAGATGGTGAGCTGATGCTGGTGGTCGGCAATGACGGGCAGTTCGCGCGCACCTGCGAGGTGTTAGGCGCGCCGGAGCTCGCAACCAATCCAAAATTCCTCAAGAACAATGACCGCGTCGTCAACGGCAAGGAGATCATGGCGATCTTTGCCGGCCTGTTCCTGAAGAACACCGTCGCGCACTGGCTGGAGCAGCTGGAGAAGGCGGGCGTTCCCTGTGGCCCGGTCAACGACTTCGCCCATGTCTTCGCCGACCCGCATGTGCGTTCGCGCGGCATGGAGGTGAAGGTCGATCATCCCTTCGAGCCGCATCTGTCGCTGATCCGCAACGCGCTGACCTTCTCGGAAACGCCGGTGAAGGAGTATCGCGCGCCGCCGCTGCTCGGCGAGCATACCAAGGAGGTGCTGTGTAGGCTCGGCTATGACGAAAGCAAGATCGCGGGCTTGAAGGAGCGCGGCGCGATCTGAGCGTTTCAGTCGCCGCGAGCATTATTCGACCGATTTCGAAGCATACTTGCGTAAGGTCGCTCTAGGCTGCCGTCTCCGTGCACAAGGAGGCCACAATGAAGCGTGAAGTGATCCAGGTCGAGCCGATCTCGTCCTTTCTCCAGCGCTGGAGCAGCTTGCCGGTCGCACCGGTGACGCGCGCCGGCAACATGGTGTTCGTGTCGGGGCTGCCGCCGTTCGATCCAAAGACCGGCGAGCTCGGCCATGTCGCGATTGACGTGCAGACCGAGCGCGTGCTGGCGCAGATGAAGCTGTGCCTCGAGGCGGCCGGCGCCTCGCTCGACAACGTGATGAAGTGCAATCTCTATTGCACCTCGTCGAAGCATTTTGCCGCGGTCAATGCGGTCTACACCCGCTATTTCCCCGAGAACCCGCCGGCGCGGATCTTCGTCTGCATCCCCGAATGGACCGGGCCGTTCGACATCGAGATCGACTGCATCGCCATGGTCTGACCACGCGCCCGCCGTCTTGCTCCCCGTCACTGCAGCTGGCGGGCGCGGGCGGGCTGCGGCTTTGCGGCCGCCACAAGTCCCATAGCCGCCACCGACACCACGCGCTCGATCACGCCTGAAACGTCGTCGAGGTCGCATTGGCCGTCCGACAGCTTGGTGAGCCGCTCGCTGTCGCGGATCGTGTGATGCGCCATCGCGAGCGCGAAATGCAGGCCCCAGTACAGTTCGACGTCGCTGCGACCGGGCAAAGCGCGCTTCAGCGCAGCGGCGAATTTGCGCAAATGATCGATCTCGCGGGTCTTGATGCGGCGGATCGGCGGCACCGATTCGATCGAGGCGCGGATCATGAAGCGCGCCGCGGTGGAGCGCTCAGTCTCCGGGCCCAGGCAGTCGCGCATCACGGGCGCGACCAGCGCGCGCAGGATGTCGTAGATGTCGGCCGCGCCGCCGCCTTTCTCCTCGGCCGCGCGCAATTCGCGCAGCCGCTCGCGGTTGAGCGCGATCGAGCGGGTCACGAACAATTCCGCGATCAGCTCGTCCTTGGAGCCGAAATGATAATTCACTGCGGCGAGGTTGACGTTCGCCGCTGCGACGATGTCGCGCAGGGTGACATCGGAGAAGCCGCGCTCGGCATAGAGCCGCTCGGCGGCGGCGAGGATGGCGCTTCGGGTCAGATCGCTCGGCATCGTTGCCTCCGCCGTGCCGGAATGTACGACGCGGGTTGCATTTCAAACAGCTGTATGAAACTATCGTTTGATAAGCTGGAATGTCAATGCGCAGATTTCGCGCGGCGGCATTTCGGGACTCTCGCGCATGCCAGCGCCGGCACAAGAAGTGTCTTGCGGGAGCTGGCGGGCAGGCGGAGAGTGCGGCCCAACAATCAAGCAAAGCCTCAAGGAGCGTCCCATGGACTTCACGTTATCGGCCAAGCAGCAGGAGTGGCAGGAGCGGGTGCGGAGCTTCATGCAGAAGCATGTCCGCCCGGCGGTCCCGGTCTACAAGCAGCAGGATGCCGAGGGCGGTCGCTGGAAGGTGATCCCGATCCTCGAGGAGTTGAAGGCGAAGGCCAGGGCCGAAGGGCTCTGGAACATGTTCCTGCCGCCATCCGAGCATGAGGATGACGAGTTCCGCGGCGCCGGGCTGACCAATCTCGAATATGCGCTGCTGTCGGAGGAGATGGGCCGCATCTCCTGGGCGTCCGAAGTGTTCAACTGCTCGGCGCCGGATACCGGCAACATGGAAGTGCTGATCCGTTACGGCAACAAGGAGCAGAAGCGCAAATGGCTGCGGCCGCTGATGGATGGCGAGATCCGCTCCGCCTTCCTGATGACCGAGCCGGCGGTGGCCTCGTCGGACGCCACCAACATCGAGACCCGCATCGAGCGCGACGGCGATCACTATGTCATCAACGGCCGCAAATGGTGGTCGTCGGGCGTCGGCGATCCCCGCTGCAAGATCGCGATCCTGATGGGCAAGACCGATCCCTCGGCGGCGCGCCACCAGCAGCAGTCGCAGATCCTGGTGCCGCTCGACACGCCCGGCATCAAGGTCGAGAAGATGCTGCCGGTGTTCGGCTTCGATGATGCGCCGCACGGCCACGCCCAGGTGCTGCTCGAGAATGTCCGCGTGCCGGTGTCCAATCTCCTGCTCGGCGAGGGCCGCGGCTTCGAGATCGCGCAGGGCCGTCTCGGCCCCGGCCGCATCCATCACTGCATGCGCACCATCGGCAAGGCCGAGGAGGCGCTGGAGAAGATGGTGAGACGGCTGATGTCGCGCACCGCCTTCGGCAAGAAGATCATCGAGCATTCGGTGTGGGAGCAGCGCATCGGCGAGGCGCGCACCAATATCGAGATGACGCGCCTCTTGTGCCTCAAGGCCGCCGACATGATGGACAAGGTCGGCAACAAGACTGCGCAGCTCGAGATCGCCATGATCAAGGTGGCGGCGCCGAACATGGCGCTGAAGATCATCGACGAGGCGATCCAGGCGTTCGGCGGTGCCGGCGTGTCCGATGAAGCGGGCCTCGCCAAGGACTATGCCGGCATCCGCACCTTGCGGCTCGCCGACGGTCCGGACGAGGTGCACAACCGCGCCATTGCCAGGCTCGAAATCAAGAAGTATGCAAACACGAACCACTAATCGGGTTGGTGCGGCATCGGAAGTGGGCTCCCTCTCCCTTGGGGAGAGGGGTGGGGTGAGGGGTGACGGACTATCGTTGGCGCTCACCCCCTCACCCGATTTGCTGACCTTACGACGCTTCGCGTCGCCGGCAGCAAATCGACCTCTCCCCGCCGGGAAGAGGTGAGCCGCCTCCGTGGATAAACAGGTTCAAGCCAGAGGCAATCTGGCTGTAAGGCGGAGCCACGTCTCCGCTAAACAAAGGAGCGCCCGTCGTGGCTGATGCCGTGCGGAAGGATGAGGATTTTTCCGGCACCAAGCCGGTCGAGGAGCGCCACCGCGTCGACGAGGCGCAGCTCGCCGCCTGGATGGCCGAGCATGTCGAGGGTTTTGCTGGCCCTTTGACCGTGCTGCAGTTCAAGGGCGGGCAGTCCAATCCGACCTATCGGTTGGATACGCCTGATCGATCCTACGTGATGCGCCGCAAGCCGTTCGGCAAATTGCTGCCGTCGGCGCATGCGGTCGATCGCGAGTATCGCGTCATTGCTGCGCTCGGCAAGCAGGGTTTTCCGGTCGCGCACGCCTATGCGCTGTGCACGGATGACAGCGTGATCGGCGCGGCCTTCTACATCATGTCGATGGAGGAGGGCCGGGTGTTCTGGGATCCGACCCTGCCGCATGTCGATGCATCGCAGCGCCGCCCGATCTTCCAGAGCAAGATCGAGACCTTGGCGAAGCTGCATAGCTTTGACCCGGCCGCGATCGGGCTTGCCGATTTCGGCAAGCCCGGCAATTATTTCGCGCGCCAGGTCGATCGCTGGACCAAGCAGTACCGGGCATCAGAGACGGAGCACATTCCGGAGATGGAGAAGCTGATCGAGTGGCTGCCGCGCACCTTGCCCGTGCAGGAGCGCGTCTCGATCGTGCATGGCGACTACCGCCTAGATAACATGATCTTCCATGCCACCGAGCCGCGGGTGATCGCGGTGCTCGACTGGGAGCTGTCGACGCTGGGCGATCCCATGGCCGACTTCACCTATCTCTTGATGCAGTGGATCATGCCGGGCCTCGCAGGCATCGACCACCACGCGCTCAACATCCCGACCATGGATGAGGCGGCGCAGATCTATTGCGGCGTGACCGGCACGAAGCTGCCGGACCTCAACTGGTACTTCGCCTACAATCTGTTCCGCCTCGCCGGCATCCTGCAAGGCATCATCGGCCGCATCCGCGACGGCACCGCCGCCAACGCCAAGGCGATCGAATCGGTCAAGCGCATGGTGCCGATGACCAAGACGGCGTGGGAGTACGCGCAGAAGGCCGGGGCGGTTTAAGCGTCATTGCGATGTGTCCGCCATAGCTCAAAGGGCGAGGGCGGAAGCAATCCAGAGCGGCACGACGATTCTGGTTTGCTTCGTCCGCTTCGCTGTCCGCTTCGCTCCTCGCAATGACGGCGGCGGGAGTAGCCCGCGTGAGCGTAGCGACACGCGGGACCGGCGGTCGAGGCGACCCGGATATCGCTTCGCTCATCCGGGCTACACTCCATGCCGTAGCGTGTCCAGCCCATCCGCCTTCTCGCATTGCGCGATCAGCCGCCCGATCATCTCGGCGCAGCGCTCCAGCTCGGCGATCTCGACGAATTCGTCCGGCTTGTGCGCCTGGGCGATGGCGCCGGGGCCGATCACGACGGAGGGGATGTCCGCCATCGCCACGAACAGTCCGGCCTCGGTGCCGTAGGACACCTTGATGTGGCTGTTGCGGCCGGCGAGCGTTTTCGCGAACGTCACCAGCGGATGACTGTCCGCCATCTCGAGCGCCGGATAGTCGACGATCTCCTCGAAGTCGATGCCGCAATCCGGATGGCCGCGCCGCATCGCAGGCTCGAGCTCGCCGCGGACCCAGGCGACGATGCCGTCCGTCACCTCCTTCGACTCGTGCACGCCGAGGCCGCGGCACTCGAATTGCAGCTCGCAGGTGTCGGGCACGATGTTGAGCGCGGTGCCGCCCTGCACGATGCTCGAAAGCAGCGTGGTGAACGGCACGTCGTAGAGCGTGTCGCGCGCGCCGCCCGCAGCGATCGCGCGCGCACGCCGGCGGATCTCGACGATCAGGTCGGCGGCATATTCGACCGCGTTGACGCCCTGCGGCGCCAATGAGGAATGGCAGGCCAGGCCGCGCAGGGTGGCGCGCAGCGCGTGCTTGCCCTTGTGGCCGATCGCGACCTGCATCAGGGTCGGCTCGCCGACGAAACAGGCCAGCGGCTTGACGGCCAGCTTGTTCACTTCCGCGAGCAGCGGCCGCACGCCGACGCAGCCGACCTCTTCGTCATAGGAGATCGCCAGATGGATCGGCGCAGCAAGCTTCGCGCGCACCATCTCCGGCACCATGGCGAGACATGTCGCGACGAAGCCCTTCATGTCGGCGGTGCCGCGGCCGTAAAGCCTGCCGCCGCGTTCGATCAGCGTGAACGGATCATGGCTCCAGCTCTGGCCCGTGACCGGCACCACGTCCGTATGCCCTGAGAGCACGATTCCCGGCTTGTCGGCTGGGCCGATCGTGACCCACAGCGCGGCCTTCTGGCCGGTCGGATCGGTGATGCGCTGTGCGCGCACGCCATGTGCGGCAAGGTAGGCCTCGACATGATCCACCAGCGCGAGATTCGATTTGTCGCTGACGGTGTCGAAGCCGACGAGGTCGGCGAGAATGATCTTGATACGGTCGGTACGGTCGCTTGGCATGGTGGCTCGGGGAGGATGCTTTCGCCTTTCGCCGCCAAGGGAAGGCAGCGTGTCTGCGGCAGACGCGGCGAGGGTCTGTCGCGACGGATTATCGCCGATCGGGGCAACGAATGAAAGATCGTCAGGTGTGGCGCTATCGCCTGCGGAGAGCAGCGATCATGGCGCGCAACGCGAGGGCGATTTCCGTCACGTTCCGTGTTACCTTCGGTGGACGTGCGACCAGTGTCGAGAAACCAGCCATGATTCAGCAACTGCGCATCTATGAAATCTTCGAGCACAATAAGGCGGCGTTCCATGCGCGCTTTCGCGACCACGCCGCGCGCATCATGCGCAGCCGATACGGCTTCAAGATCGTGGCGATGTGGGAAACCAAATTCGGCGAGCGCACTGAATTCGTCTACCTGCTGGAATGGCCGGACGAGGCCACTAAGACGGCCGCGTGGGCCGCCTTCATGGCCGACGCCGAATGGTCCGATATCAAGCGCGTCACCCATGCCGAGCATGGGCTGATGGTCGGCCAGATCGAAGATCGGTTGCTGATGCCGGTCGACTATTCGCCTGCTCATGCAACGAGCCTGATGCCGACTGAAGCACCTGATTGATTTGCCCGTCGGGCACTTTCATCGCTTGTCGATGCGCGCAAAGGTCGCAGACGCAGATAATCAAGCCGCTGCGAAGAACTGATTTTCGAAGCGCGATCAGGCTGATAATCAAGTCGTGACTGCGGGCGCGAAAATTTCGCTTTCGTTTTTACAGAAATCATGGTTGTTTGTCTGCATCCCGCCTCGGCAAGAGGGGCGTATCGCGATCGTCACGACACGCGAGGCGGGCATGCGGTGGGCGTATCGGATTGCAGCGTGATTCATTCATGCGGACGAACAACACGATGCGCACGGTCAAGTCGTGTGGTCCCGGCATCCCGGTGCTGATGCCAATTCGGCGACGATGCGCCGATGATGGGGGCAAGAACGCCGGTCCCCAGGGAGAGCGCGAAGCAGCCGTTAAAACCATCCGCGCAGGGAAGGCCGGATATTTGGCTGAACCTGTGGTTCTGCCGCGTGCTTTTTGCTGCACGCGGACCATGGGTATCAGCTGATACCCGGTCTTCCCCATAGGCGTTAAGTTTAGTCTTGCGTGTTGGAATCGTTCGTGATTCGAACATGGGATGACACGAGATCGCTTTTGAACGAAGACTGGGCGAGCGTCGTTACGCAGCTAGGTGGGGCTGCGCAGCTCGAGAGCAGCGCGCGCCAGACGAAAGCTTTCGTGCGGCAACGGCGGATCCCTGATGCGGTGGCGTTGCTTCGGCTGATGCTGGCTTATTGTCTGGGTGAAAGAGGGTTAAGATCGACGGCCGCGTGGGCTGCTTCTGTTGGCCTTGCCAATCTGAGTAGCGTGGCGCTGTTCTACCGCCTGCGTCAATGTGGCGATTGGTTTACCGTGCTTGTGGAGCGCTTGCTCGCGGCGGCGGCGCCAAAGGCGAGCCGAGGCCGTCTGATCCGTATCATCGATGCCACGACAGTGCCTCAGGCAGGGCCGGCTGCGCGCAAGAACAGCGAGCTTTGGCGCATTCATAGTGCATTTGATCTGCCATATGAGCGGTTTGGCCATTTCGAACTGACAGATCAGCAAGAGGGCGAGACGTTTGACCGCATACCAGTGGTCAAGGGTGAGATCCGTATTGCTGACCGCGCCTATCTACAACCTGATCGCATCTCGGCAGTGCTCGAAGCTGGTGCAGATGTTTTGATCCGAGCGGGCTGGAAGAACGCACGTTGGCTTGATGCCAAAGGCTATCCGCTCGATCTGATAGCCGAATTACGGGCGGGGAACGCCCGCGGACTGATCGATCGGCCGATTTGGATCAAACGCAAGGCCGGCGCGCCTCTGGCTATGCGTCTGATCGCAGTCAAGAAGTCTGCCGATGCGGCTGCCGCGTCGCGTCGTAAAGCCCGGCGAGACGCCCAAGACGAAAACCGCACCATCTCTAAAGAAACTTTGGAAGCGGCGGATTGGGTCATCCTGGTCACCTCGCTAGCGCCGGACGAGTTCACCGTCGAAGATGTGCTTGCGCTTTACAGACTGCGATGGCGGATCGAACTCGGCTTCAAGCGATTGAAGAGTTTGATCGGCCTCAAGACACCGCCTGGAACCGATCCGCGCTCCGCCAAGCCCTACCTGCTGGCTCATCTCTTGATCATTTTGCTGCTCGAACCGCTTGTCCGCGAGTTCGAGGACTCTCCCCACTGGACGCAGGCCGCCTGACGACACCTGGCGCCTGGCGTGTCTTGCAGCAACTCATTGCGTCCTTGCTACAAGCAATCATTCCACAACCAACCATCCGCCGCCTCCATCACAGCAAACGGGTACTGGACCGGCACCTCTACGAGCCACCTCGAAAACGACGATATCAATCGATGCCCGCATTATCTTAACGCCTATGCGGTCTTCCCTGCGCCCTCTATCTCGAGAGGGACGATGATGCTGCATTACCCGGACGCGAGCAGCGCCGCGGGAAGGAAAGTGCACGTGTGTTTGTGGCATGGACTGCGCCAGACATTCAGCCGTCATCGCCCGCGCAGCAGGCGGGCGATCCAGTACGCCGTGAGTTCTCGATGAATTACGACTGCCCGTGGATACTGGGTCGCCCGGTCCCGTCTTCGCCTTCGGCTTCGACGCGGCCCACGAGCTCAAGGGCGCGCCGGAGCTTCAGCGAAGGCGGCAAGCCGGGCGACGACAGCGGAAAGCGTCGCAGCTCCCTACTAAACCGGCTTGCCCGTATACGGCATCGAAGCAGTGAGGCCGCCATCCACCGGGAAGGCCTGACCATTCACATACGACGCCTCGTCGCTGGCGAGGAACAGGCCCATTGCGGCGATCTCGTGCGGCTGGCCGGCGCGCTTGAGCGGGTTGAGCTGGCCGATCTTGTCTTCGGTGCCGCGCTCCTTGGCACGGTCGAACACAGGCTTGGTCATGCCGGTCTCGATCAGGCCGGGACACACTGCATTGATGCGCACGCCGGTGCCGGACAGCGAATAGGCCGTGGTCTGCACCAGGCTGATGACGCCGGCCTTGCTCGCCGCATAGGGATGGCCCGAGGCCCCGGACTTCAGGCCTGCGACCGATGCTGTGCAAACGATCGCGCCCGAGCCTTGGCTCACCATGTGCGGGATCGCGTATTTCACGGCGAGGAACGGGCCGATCAGGTTGATGCGCAAGATCTCCTGCCAGTGCTCGACGGTCTGCTCGGCGAGCGGCACCAGCCCGCCGGAGATGCCGGCGTTGGCCCAGATCGCGTCGAGCCGGCCATGCGTTGCGATTGCTCGATCGATGAACGAGATGACGTCACGCTCCGAACCGGCGTCCGCGATCATGGCCTCGGCGACGCCGCCCTGTTGTTTGACCTGCTCGACCGTCTCCCTGACGCCGTCGCTGGGATCGACCGCAATCAGCTTGGCGCCCTCACGTGTGAACAGGAGCGACGCGGCGCGGCCGATGCCGCTGCCGGCGCCGGTGATGATGACGGATTTGCCTGCAAGGCGGCCCATGGGAATCCTCCTGTTATGATGTTGCGTGCGGCGGAATTTCAAACGCCGTTTCAAACGCGTTCGGCTTTGCGATGTGACTTGAGACGACCTTCTATCTCACGTACAGCGACATGACGCTGCAGGAAAGGGTGATCGTGATGTCAGGCAATCAGGGCAGGCCGGCTGCTGTCGTCACGCGCTGGTGGTGGGTACGCCATGCCCCGGTGCGCAACGACGGCGGCAACATTTACGGCCAGTCGGACATCGCCTGCGACACCAGTGATACCGAGGTGTTCGAGGCGGTGGCGAAGATCCTGCCGCGCAACGCCGTCTGGTATGCGAGCAATCTGAAGCGCACGCATCAGACCGCGGAGGCGATCTGGGCCACCGGCTTTCCACGGCCGGCAACGATGACCAGGGAAGCCGCCTTCGCCGAGCAGAACCTCGGGCAGTGGCAGGGCATGAACCGTCAAGCGTTCCTGGCCAGCCAGCCGGTCGGCAGCAACTGGTTCGCCTCGATCGATCAGCCTGCGCCTGGCGGCGAGAGCTTCATCGATCTCTACACCCGCGTGACCTCCGCGATCGCGCGCATTACTGCCGACGAGGCGGGCAGGGACGTGATCGCGGTCGGCCATGGCGGCACCATCAAGGCCGCAGTCGGCCTCGCGCTCGGCGGCCTGGCCGAGAAGTGCCTCGCCTTCGACATCGACAATTGTTCGGTGACGCGGCTTGACCATATCGCAGCCGGCGACGTGAGCACGTGGCGGCTGCCGATGGTGAACCAGCAGCCCTGGATGGCGGATGCCAAGCATAGAGCCATGCATCAGCCGGCCGGCCCCGAGGTGACGACGAGCAAGCTTGCTTGATTGTCATCGAGAACAAAAAAGGAGGAAACCAAATGACCTTGTTCGACATGACCGGAAAAGTCGCCGTCATCACCGGCTCGACCCGTGGCATCGGGCTCGCCATTGCCGAACGCATGGCCGAGCACGGCGCCAAGGTGGTGATCTCGTCGCGGAAAGCCGACGTCTGCGATCAGGTGGCAAAGGCCATCAACAACAAGCACGGGGCAGGAACGGCGGCGTCGATCCCGGCCAACATCTCCAGCAAGGAGAACCTGCAGCATCTCGTCGACGAGGCGAACCGTGCCTTCGGCAAGATCGACGTGCTGGTCTGCAACGCCGCGTCGAACCCCTATTATGGTCCGCTCGGCGGCATCTCCGACGACCAGTTCCGGAAAATTCTCGACAACAACATCGTCGCCAACAACTGGCTGATCAGCATGGTGGTGCCGCAGATGATCGCGCGCAAGGACGGCTCCATCATCATCGTGTCCTCGATCGGCGGTCTGAAGGGCTCGACCGTGCTCGGCGCCTATGCGATCTCGAAGGCCGCCGACATGCAGCTCGCGCGCAATCTCGCCTGCGAGTACGGGCCGTACAATATCCGCGTCAACTGCATTGCGCCCGGCCTGATCAAGACCGACTTTGCCAAGGCGCTGTGGGACAATCCGGATACGCTGAAAGCCTCGACCGCGCGCTCGCCCCTGCTTCGGATCGGCGTGCCCGACGAGATCGCGGGCGCCGCGGTGTTCTTAGGCTCCGCAGCCGGCAACTTCATGACCGGTCAGACCATGGTGATCGACGGGGGCGCGACGATTAGTTGAGGCGTGAGGTGACAACAGCGGCGCCTCATACTCGCTTGTCGTCCCCGCGAACGCGGGGACCCATAACCACCGGCCCGGATGTGACAGGCAACTGGCAGCTACATTCCTCGAGAGATCACGCGATATGGGTCCCGGCGTTTGCCGGGACGACAGCGTCAAATGTTGCGAGGATTTGCCGAAACGAGGACAGCAGTTACTCCACCGCCGCATACACGACATCGCGCACCAGCGTGCGCAGATAGTCGCGCTGGCCGGGGCCCTGGGCCATGAAGACGCAGAACAAATCCTCCTTCGGGTCGATCCAGAAGAAGGTGCCGGCGATGCCACTCCAGAAGAACTGGCCGGCCGAGCCGGGGAAAGGCGCGAGTCCGGCCTGCGTGCGCACCGCAAAGCCGAGGCCGAAGCCATGACCGGGAGCAAGCAGCGTGCCCTGGATCGTCACGCCGGGCGCGAGATGGTCGCAGGTCATCAGCTCCAGCGTCTTGCGGCCGATGATCCTGGCGCCGTCCAGCGTGCCGCCACCCAGCAGCATCTGGCAGAAGCGGGCGTAATCCATCGTGGTCGAGACCAGCCCGCCGCCGCCGGATTCCATCGCCGGCCTGTCGAGCATGTTGAACAGCGTCACGGGCTCGCCCGTCCAGGGATCGGTCGCGAACGGCTCGGCCAGCCGGCCGGCATTCTCTTCGCCCGTGAAGAAGCCCGTCTCGGCCATCGCGAGCGGCGCCAGGATGCGCTCGGTGAGGAACGTGCCCAGCGTCTGGCCGGACACCACTTCGATGATGCGGCCGAGAATGTCGGTCGAGCGGCTGTAGTTCCACTCGGCTCCGGGCTGGCAGATCAAGGGCAGGCTCGCCACGATCGCGGCGTGCTCTTCATTGGTGATCTTGCGGCTGCGCAGCCGCGACTGCTGATACAGCTTGTGCACTGGGCCATTGCCGGTGTGGTCATAGGTGATCCCGGAGGTGTGGCGGAGCAGGTCCTGGATCGTCATTGGCCGTTCGACCGGCACGAGGTCGAGTTCGCCGCTGCCGGTCTCGACGCCGACCTTCTGGCTCGCGAATTCCGGGATGAACTTGGCGACGGGCTCGCCCAGCAGCAGCTTCCCATCCTCCACCAGCATCATGATCGCGACCGAGACGATCGGCTTGGTCATCGAGAAGATGCGGAAGATCGAGTCCCTGGCCATCGCGGCCTCGGTGGTCGGGCTCTGCCGGCCGATCGCGTCGAACCAGCCGATCCGGCCCTTGCGGGCGACCAGCAGGGTGGCGCCGGGGATGGTGCCCTTGTCGACCTCGCGCTTGAACGCATCCGAGGCCCTCTGCAGCCGGAGCGCCGACAGGCCGAGCGAATCGGGCTTGGCCTCGGGAAGGGGCGGGGTCTGCGGCGATGTGGCGGGACGGGCGGCTGTCTGCGCGGATGTTGGAGGGGTCATGGGCGCTCCCGGAGCCATTGTTGTTGAATTGCATCAAGTCTGGCGGAGAAGAGCCCGCTTGAACAGCGGATTTGTCCGTCCCGGCCCTTGCATTTCGGGGGGCGACTATGCTTGAAACGGCGCGGATCGGACGCTGGCGGCCGATCCCACAGGAGTGTAGCTCAATTGGTAGAGCACCGGTCTCCAAAACCGGGGGTTGGGAGTTCGAGCCTCTCCACTCCTGCCAGCTAAGTACTTGAAATCCTTAAATTCTGGGCTATTTGATCGATAAACCGGTGTACAAAACCGGTGCACATCAATCATGAGCCTGAGAAAAACCTACGTGACCAAGCGCAAGGATTCTGCCCAAGCCCAATTCCGGATGCGGGTGCCAACACGTGTTCTGGATCGAGTCCGAGGGCGCCGCGTCATCCTCCCCCTTGGCGAACTCACGGTCACCACCACCATTGGCAACGTCGTCAGCTTCTCGCTCCGAACGACCGACCAAAAGCTGATGCAGCGTCGCGAGCGCGCTGCCCGGGAGGCGCTCCAAAACATCTTCGATGCGGCCGAGCAGGGACCGCAACGTTTGGACCACCGTCAGCTCGTTGCCCTGTCTGGCGATGTCTATCGGCTCTACATCGAGATTTACGAACGGGACCCTGGAACCTCTTTCTCGTGGGCAGCGCACAAGGCGTTTCACAGGGCTGCGATGGAAGGCCGCTTGCATGCGCCGCCCGTAGCCCCTGGCCGGATGGACGGCAGCGAGGTCGATCAGGCAACCGAGACGTTCGGCGATGACCTGACGGCCGGAGTGGATGCACTGCCTCCCGGCGAGTCACATGAGGCACTCGAAAAACGATTTGGCCTCCTGGCTGACTGGGTGCTCGCACAGCGCGGTATCGAACTGGATCAGGAGACCCGCCGGAAATTCATGGTCCAGGTCGCGTCTGCGTCGATCGATGCCGGCTGGCGTCTGAAGCGTGCCGCAGAGGGCGATTACACGCCAGACCCGAAGGCCAAGCGCTTTCCTCCCTTCGAGACCAAGGCTTCCTCCGTGAGCCTGCAATTACTCCTGGACGGGTGGTGGAAAGAGGCCGCTGCGGTGGGTCGCAAGCAATCGACCTATGACGCCTATAGCGGCGTCGTCGACACGCTGACGGCGTTTCTGAAGCATGATGATGCCAGCCGGATCACCGAATCCGACATTCTCAAGTTCAAGACCCATCGACTCACCGAAGTGAGCCCTAAGACCGTGAGGGACAAAGACTTGGCCGGGCTGAAGAGTGTCTTTCGCTGGGGAGTATCGAATCGCAAGCTGACGTCGAACCCGGCAGAGAACGTGACGGTGCTCCGCGGCAAGCGGCGCCGCTTGCGGTCGCCAGGCTTCACCGATCATGAGGCAGCCGACATCCTGGCTCGCTCGTTCGACTATCGGCAGGAAGGAAGCGAAGGTGCAAACACCGTCGCAGCCAAACGATGGTTGCCATGGCTTTGCGCTTACACTGGTGCTCGTATCGGCGAACTGGTGCAGCTTCGAAAGCAGGACGTGTTGCAAGAGGGTGGAATTTGGTGCCTGCGAATCACACCGGAGGCAGGGACGGTGAAGACGGACCAGGCCCGCGTCGTTCCGATCCATCAGCACCTGATCGACCAAGGCTTCCTTGATTTTGTGAGAGCGCGGCGCGATGGCCCGTTGTTTGCGGATGAGACCCGCGATGACGGGAAGCCTATTGGGGCAGAAAGCCTAGTCAATCGGCTACGGGATTGGATTCGTGCGATCGTTCCAGATCCGAACGTGCAGCCGAATCACGCTTGGCGCCACCGACTGAAAACGCAATTCCGCGATCTTCGCATTGAACAGCGCGTTGCGGATGTCATTCAAGGTTGGTCGGAAGAGGACTCCAACAATGCCGGCAGCGGCTATGGCGAAGTCAGTTTGAGAGCAAAAGCCGATGCCATCTCGGCCATTCCGCGTTACCAAGTCAACCATTCGGTTGGTCAGGAGCAACCCGCTTTCTCAAGCTTAGCATCTTAGGTCTGCGGGTAATGCGTTCTGCCGCATCAGCCTGGTAGTCAGGATGATGATGGCCGTAGACGCGTTCCAGCACCTCAACGGTCATGCCCAGGTAACCGGCAGCATCCCAGATGTCGGTACCGTTTTGCATCAACCAGGTTGCCGCGGTGTGGCGCAGAGTATGCGGCACCACAGCGCCGATTGAGGTGTCGATCTTCGCGAGCGTGACGACAGTTCGGAAAGCTTTTTTAACCGAAGTCACCGGGCGACCATTAAATTCGACGAAATATTCTTGGGCAATGCCCTTACGTGCCCAGCGTCTTAGATGAGCTAGAAGGCGAGGTGGAATTGGAGCAGTGGTTTGGCGCTTCTTAGTTGCTCGCTTGCCGATAGGCTTCCGATAGAAAATGCCTCGTTCCAGGTCAACGTACGAGTGACCCTCGGCGTGTCTTTTCGATGCTGAGGCAATGGTCCCAGCTCGACTGCCGGTATAGCAGCCGATGAGAAGGAAACGGGCGACGTGACGGAGAGGACGGCGGCCTGTGATTACCTTCTGTCCTTTTTTCGGACCTACATGAATGGTCTGGATTTCACGATAGCGGTAGGCGGCCCAGATCATCCGGGCTACTTCAGCGCGGGTGAGCCAGCGGACGCGGGGCTCACCACGATCGGGTAGCCAAACATTTACGTTGCCATAGTGAAGGTTCTCTTTCGAGTGGTGGTTGATGGCAGCGCGCATGACTTCAAGATCGCGGCGAGCGCCACCACGGCCGCTGCCTTTGTTGATCCTGTGTTTTACGTACGCTTTACCGGCGGGAGTGTTGACATTTTTTAGGGTGATGTTGCCCCAATAGGCGTTCAGTCTACTAATGCATTGGATTAGAGCGCGATCCTCGATGGAAAGATCGTTACGGCTGGATTCCGAATCGATATGGTCGCAAAGATATATCGATAGGACCTGCGCGATTGGTATCTGATCGATGTCTCCAGCGTGTCGTTCGGGGTTGTGACGTAATAATTGAATCACCGACGTCCGGCTCGTACTCTTGGTGAGACAGGTTTTGATGTTCGCTTGCAATAATTCCTGCGGAGATGTACCAGTCTCCATGCTAGAACAAACGCCGCCGACGGCGACCGCCGGCATCTCGTTGTGCTTGAGAACCGGAGCGGTTGCGGTAGCGTGAACGCGGCACAGTCGTCTCATATTCTCGATGTCGCCTAGCGTCGTGTAGTATTTTCCGGCGATCATTTCATAGGCAAGGCGTCCGCGAGTAATCTCGCAACGTAAGCCGGATAGCTTCATCGAGCCGTCTGGAAACGCAAGTCTCGCAGCAACGTCCAGCTTGAGCGGAGTTGTCAGGCTAACGTTGCCGAGATCGGGTACGAGTTGGTCACTATGGGCTTTTTTACGCATTTTGACGTCCGCGACAGCGAGCGTACTGCCGAAGACCATGTTCGTCGGCACATCCCGCGATTGGGATCATTGTCGCGGATCGTCATTTGCATAGCCATTTGCATTATTGGCGATCGCGAAACTTCTGGCCTCAGTTGGGCCCCGAGGATAGAGCCGTCAGGTGTATTCTGACTCGGTATCGTGAGCGCGCCAGTTCATCGACTCGTCAATGCGGCGCTGAACCAGTAGCGCGAGCGCTTCCGGATCGTGCGAACCACCGTTGATGTGGATCGCGACATTTCCGGGGGTGCCACGACCGATACCGAGACTGGCATCCGGAATTGACAGTGCCGGAACATTCCTGATCAAGTCTGCAGGTGCAGGCACGTTCTGGATTGGGGACGACCCGCGACGAAGCTGATACTTTCCAGGTCGCTCCCAACTGTAGCCGACCGCATCACCGTGGTTGCCAGATATCATCTGGATGGCGCCATCCTCGCGGACCTTGCCGGTTGCCATGCCGACGTGGTGCGGCGCGACCATGACGTCACCGCGCTTCACCGCGCCTTCGACGGCAGAGCCCCATCGATAGAAGCTTGCCGCCGCCGCGCTGCCGGTGCCCTTGATGCCATTCTCACTGAGAGCGGCATTGACGAAACGAGCGCACCATGCGTTGACGTTCCCGCGCGGATTAGCCTTGATGAAGTCGCCAATCTCCCGGGTATTGGTCCACTCGTTCTTGCCGACGAACCGCTCTGCCGTCTTCACGGGGTCGCCCAGATCAGACGGAGTTGCCTGAGAGTCGGCCATCTGCCCCAAGAACTTCCCGACACCAGCGGACCAATATCTGTTCAAGCCGCTTGGATCGTTAGCGGCTCCAACCGGAGCATAGATTTTGCCCATGCCGCCAAGATCGCCACCGGCACGCTGCCAGTTCTTTGCGACGGTGGACGCTGTTTTACTGATTCCGGCATCGAGGCTACCGAACTGCATCTTGCGAGCCATGCCGGTTGCAGGGTCCATGATCCCGCCCGGGTTATTTCCGCTCAGGTTTCGACCTTGCCCCGTCTCATGGGCCATGATGGCCGCGAGCAGCGCGGGGCTGATTCCATTGGCCTTCGCGGCTGCCACTACCTGGTCGTACTTGCCTGCCATCGCAGTGCCAGCGAACATCCGGTCGAATGCCGACCTGTTTAGGCCGCCCGCCATGCTGCCACCCGTTCCGGAAAACGAAGGCATCCGATCGCGGCGGATGATGCCACCGGATCCAACACCAAAGTTCGGAAGGATGCTGCCGGGCGTGCTCTTAAACAGAGCGGTCGGGCTGGCGCTACCAAGTGCCGGTTGGATTGGAACGAGCGATACACCAGAACCACCGGCGACGAATGAAGAATGCTCGACGATGGCGCCATATTTTGCAAGCTGATCCTTCAGCTCATCGACGGCGGAGGACGTTCTGCGGCGGCCGGAGAAGTCCGTAGGTGCGCCATCCTTGCCTTGATCCTGCGCTTTCTTGAGGCGCTTCTCTCGTTCCTTTTTGAACTCCTCTTGCAGCGCCTTGAAATCTTCGGGGCTGTTATCCGGCCTGCCATCGCCGTAGAGCAGCATGCCGAGCCACCCGGTCAATGGGGCCGCTACACGTCCGGCCACCTTTGGAGCTGCTTTCTTGATGAATTCCTTACCAGAAACCAAGCTGGCGACCCATTCGACCCACTTGCCGATGCGCCATAGGAACGCGGTAACGGCTCCGAGCACCGTAACGAGCGGCGCGAGGAAGCGAAGCACCAACGTGAAGCCGAGTAGTTCAGTCGCGAACTTCGCCATGGCCTTCGTGTCACCTACGTTGACGCCGGAAAAGTTTGCGATGCCGGTGAAAACGTCTTTTAGGGTGGACCAGACGGCCTTGATCCCTTCGGCAATGCCTTGGCCTATCTCGCCGTACTTCTTAGCATCGCCTGCCGACGCGCTGCCGAACGCATTGTCGAGCAGCTGTTTCCATGAGCTGTATCCGAATCCGGTCCGAATGCCGGCGACGAAACTACGGACGTTCTCGGTCAAACGGCTGTAGTCGAATGCATTGCTGAAGTCGCGGAACCAGTCGCTGATTTCTTCGAACGCATCAGTGAAGCCGCTCCCGATGTGCTCGAATGCGAGAGCAAAGCCCTGGACGATGCTGTTCCACCGACCTTGGAGCGAACTGGTTTTGAGCTTCGATGCTTCCGCGATCTTGTCCGTCTTCTGCTCAACGGCTTTACGGGTTGAGATGATCTGGTCTACGGCGTTCCCGATCTGCAAGATTTCATCGTCCCAAGACTCGCCCCCAAGCAGCCGAGCAACATGGGTTCTCTTCTGGTCGGAAAGCGACTTCATGCGCTTGAACATGTCGATCAGAAGATTCATGGGGTCGTCGGCCGCGCGTCTTGACATTGCAGACTTGCTGCCAAGCCCAAGCAGTCTCGCTGCCTGATCTAGATCCTTCGCCTTCTGACCTCTCGCGCTGCTGCCGCCCACCAGCGTTGAAATCAGGTTGCTGATCGCGTTACCGGCTTTGCCCGGCTGTACGCCGCTGGAAACGGCCACAGACAGGAGAGTTGCAAGGTCACGTTCGTTGAGCTTGCTCATCGAAAGTGCAGCGTTGCCCTTCTTGAAGCCCTGAATTACCTCATCAGGATCAGCTGCCGTCTCTGCAGCTGCTACGCCGATCGCGTTCATCATGGCAAGCACGCGCTTCGGATCGACGTTCCTGACGTCTCCGCCGAAGATGGTGGCCACCTTGCCGCTGAGCTTGATCAGTTGGTTGACGTCCAACTCAAGCGCAGACGTCGCCTCTAGCGCGCCCTGCGTGATCTGGCGAGCAGTGCCCCTGCCGAACCCCGCTTTCAGCGACTCGGTGAAGCTGTCGATGATCTTGCTGGCGGACTCGCCGAACTTGATTGAAGACTTATCGATCCAGTCCCTTCGCTCGCTCTTGATCTCATCGCGGCTAAGGTCTCCGAAGATGGACGCCTTCACCTCGCTCAGATCGGATTGCATACGGCGCTTGAGGGCCGCTCCGATGCCGCCTGCCGTGGCCACGCCACCGATCGCGAGTCGGCGGACGGTCGGTCCGGGAATGCGGCCAATACCACCATATCCAAATCGGCCACCACCACGTGCGGCTGATCGTTCGGCTCTGCGCTCTGCAGCAGCGCGACGCTCGACCTGACGCAGATAGCCGGCTTCCATCCGCTCAAGTGACTGAAACATGCGGCGCGTATCGCTGACACGCTGATCCGCCGCCTTGCGCCAGTCGTCAGAAATGGAGCGGGCGGCAGACTTTCCGGTGTTCGCGAGACCTCGCATTTGTTGCGCCGCTGCCTGCGCCGCTCGGTTAAAGCCGTCCATCGACGACAGGCCGGCGCGGCCGAGGCCGGACAGCTGATTGTTGATCCTTTTGGCAATGCTTTCGAACTGCTTAAGGTCCGCGATCACCCGCTTAAGGACCGACGACATTTCGTTGACGGCCGTCAGTCGGGCGTGAATATCGAGGTTTTCTGACACGTCTTATCTTTCGTTGTTTGTTGGCGTCACGCGGACGTATGAACCTACCGAGATGGGAGGGGTACCTTGAGAGACCGGTGGTGGTCGTAATCGGTCTTTTACGGAATCGATCAGAAAAGGCGCTTCCAACCCCAGCCGGCATGTCGTCACAAAAATTTCGACTCGCCCCGGGCAATTTCAGTGCTGGGAAACCGTTTTCAGCAGACTTGCAACGGTGTGGCTGGTCGATGCAGTCAAGATGTCATTGCGGCGCGATGTAGCCCGCGCTATAATTATTGCTGTTGGGCTTCTGCGCCCCCGGCCTCGATCGACAGCCCCAAGATCGACCTGCCCGGATCATCGCAACGGCGGGTAATCCTCATAAGGGAGCCGTTGCGCTATGACTGCACTCAAAATCCGTGAAAATCGACTCCGCCGCCGCCTCGCCAAGGCTGACCACCGTCTAGCCAAGATGCCAGCGCGATCTTGGCTGCGGCAAGCGCATGCGCCGGGCTACATGGTGTTGGACCACACCAACACGGTGCGGATCGGATGCAGCCAGTGGGAATACGACGCCACGCTGAGCGAGGCAGAGGCGTTCGCCGGCACGCTCTGAAGCCCATCGGACAGGTGGCCGGTCATGCAAGCGGGGCCGGCCACCAACACTCGGCGGTGCACCGCATGCGCCCGCAGCCAGCCCGTGCCGTGAGAGGGCAGGGCGTTCAGGTTGGCAAATCCCGGCTGGGCCCGTCTCTTTAGGGTATACGGTAGCGAGACACGCGCTGAGACGAAAATTGTGTCTCAATAGGGTTGACTCATGAGATATGAGACGCCATTGTCTCAGGGTCTAGAGTCAAACGAGACAGGGGCCTTGCCATGACCGTTATCGGATACGCTCGCGTCAGCACCACCGATCAAGACTTGTCGATTCAGGAAGCCGCTCTACGGGCTGCCGGCTGCGACATCATCAGGACTGAGAAGCGGTCCGGTACCACCACGGCGGGCCGCGAGGAGCTTCGGACCGTCCTGGACTTCATGCGCAAGGGGGACGTGCTGGTCGTCACCCGCGTTGATCGGCTCGCGCGGTCGATTGGCGACCTGCAAGACATCGTCCGCGAGATCAAGGCGAAGGGCGCAGCCCTGAAGGCGACCGAGCAGCCGATCGACACCAGTACGGCAGCCGGCAAGGCCTTCCTCGATATGCTTGGGGTGTTCGCGGAATTCGAAACGAACCTCCGGAAGGAACGGCAATTGGAAGGTATCGCCAAGGCGAAGGCGAACAACGTCTACAAGGGCCGTAAGCCCTCAATCGACGTCGCGAGGGTCCGAGAGCTGAAGGCGGCCGGGGTGGGTCCTGCAGCGATTGCGAAACAGCTCAAGATCGGTCGTGCGTCGGTCTATCGTGCGTTGGGGGAAGCAGGGCAAGAGGCGCAACGGTGAGAGCCGACGCGACCGGGCGAGCGATCCAGCGTGTCTCAATCACCGTCGCGCCTCCAACGGACAACGGCCCTTTGGGGAGCAGCCGCCGCCTAAACTCGTTTCTAGAACGGCTATCGGCCGCGGTGCTGCGTCCTATTGCACGCATTGATAAGCACATTGGCAAGATTCATACTTGGCGTGTTGAGTCTGATCTGTTGGAACACGGAAAGCCCCATTATGCGTCGTCAATTGATCCTGTTTTCTTCGGTAGTCGCCAGTCTCGTTCTCACCGGCCAACAAGTTGCAGCCGGTGAGTTTGTATTTGAACCAACGCCGGCCAGCGCTGAGCGCATCGATCCAGACAAGCTCTCCGAAGTGGAAGTTCCATCTTGGACCTAGCCCGCAGCCTTGCCTATGCCGCCAAGGTCGGGACTAAGGTAAGAACAGCCGGTGGAATGGCCTGCTTCAAGGCAGATGAGCACGACTACCGGTGTGCGAAGCTTCATGCCAACTCCGGACGGCCTGGTCTGATTGTGGCTCTTAACGTGGACGAGCCGGCAAAACAGGTCCTAGACCAGTACTGCTTCACCATCGCCCGCGCTTGTCGCGACAACCGGTGCGCCTTCAACGCTACTTTCGTCGTCGCCAGACGCGGCATGAATCAGATGGAAGACACCTTCGTGTACCTGACGGAGCAGATGAAGCTCACGCACTGGTCTAAGTACTAGACGGCCGATCGCAAATTTGGGGGCGTCACTACTGTGACGCCTTCCCCTGCGTCTCGATCTCTGCCAGCTTCGTCAGTGCTGCATCCAGCGCGGCTTGCTCAGCGGCTGTGTCCCTGACACGGTTCAGCGCCTCGCGAGCGGCTTCAACCTCCTGTCGGGCGGCCTCAAGGGCGCGACGTCGCTCAAAGTCCTGGATGGCTCTGGCACGCTCTGCCCGAACATCGGACGGGACGCTTTCGATCAGGTCGGCAGCAGCATGAACCGATCGTGAGCGGCGGAATGTGTAATTCGTCATTTTTCATTTCCTTGGCGGCGGGTTGCCGCAACTGCATCCATGTGAGCCCGGGTACGAGTGCCGGCGGCGTAGCGCTCGCGCACCGCGTTGAAGTCACCCGGCAAGGCCTGCCTGCGAGACGCAGCCACGGCGGCCCGCATCTGTTCGGTCATAGTCACATTGCCGGATGGTCGATCGCCGTGTCGGCCTGTATCGAGGGGCCGGAAAGCGGATGGCATCGCTGCTCGCAATGCGCGGGCATAGTCTGCCGCTGCGAGCGCCCCTTTGCCGGGCAGCATGATTAGGCCCTGAGGCGTCAAAACGGCTCCGGCAAGATCGGCGGCGGCTTGACGGATCGCGTCTGCGGTAACGCCATAGCCCTGTTGCTTGGCAGCCTCAACCACCAGCGACTCCAGATCTGTCATCGCGCGGCCTCCCGCTTCAAACGATCGATCAAGGCGCGGCGCATCCACGAACTGCGGTTCGGGCTTGATGGGTCGTCTTGTGCTGCGGCGCGGTCGATCTGTTCCAGCAGTAGCTTCGGGATCACGAGGCTGACGTTCTCCATCGGGCTGGCGACGAGGTCGGCGGCATCGAACTTGATGTTCGCCATAGGGCGGTACTCCATGAAAAAAGCCCGCGCGGCTGATCCGGCGGGCTTGGTGGCTGTTGCTCAGACGAATATGGCCACCAACGAGGGTGGCCATTATTCATCGTAAACGTGTAGCAGTGTATGTGTATAAATACACAATATACCGCAAAAGTCAATTCCAAGAGTCAGGAAACGCAAACCCGACCGAAAATAACAACTCTGCTTTTTAAAGCACGCAACCTGGGTTGAGCGCAGTCCTCTATCGAGACTCAACCAGGGTTGAGATGCCTCACAAGCGCTTTAGGAAGCCGCTGGCGCGTTCTGATTGCTGTCCGCAGCGGGTGGCCTTCAGGTCTGGAAAACTCATCAGCGACCACAGCAGTAACGATGCAGAGGCATAGGGCCGGGATGTTGACGGTCCATGGCAGCCGATCGACCCGCCGGCAAGAAGCTCGCCGGCAGGTCTGTGAAAGGTCCCAATCAGAAGGGCGGATCGTCGTCCCAATCGATACCGGCGACCTTGCGGTCTGGCCGGCGGCTGTTGTCGTTCGATCCAGGCTGATCCTCCTCCCATCGACGTTGCTTCAGGAAGTCCGAGAGCTTGAGGTTCTTCCTGTAATCCTGATCTTTGCGTTGGGCGGCATAGCGGCGAACGCCGGACACGACATCACGAAAGACAACTACGTCCCGCAGCCTCTCCAACTCCGCAGCTGCTAGATCAATCTCCTCACGCTTGTTCCGAGCTGAATAGAGCGGATAGCCTATCGCCATCACCGTGCTCAACGTGCGAGACGGTTCGGGCCATTTATTCCATCCATCGTCCGCTACTTGATCGTCCGGCTGATCGTCGCTGGCCTTGTGGTCGGCGTGTTGATCCTCAGCGGACGGTACTTCGCAGGCAACCTTATTTTCCTCGTGTTGATCGTCACCGTTGGCCTCAGGCTGTCGATGGTTGTCGTTCGTCCCGATATGGTCGGGTTCTTGCTCGGGTTCTTTTGCGGGTAGAAACCGCTCCGGGATGACATAGCCGTATTCATCGGCATCATCTGCATCTGCTTTGACCAGCTTACTCAACAGGCTTGAGACGGCTATCTGGCACGGTTCAAAGCTGTTGCTGGGGCGCTCGCAAGAGCGTTGGAAGTGGGACTCGCATGCCTCGGCTGCTTCCTTGATCTCTTCGAACGTCCAGCCGATACGGAGCAATTTCCGAAGCTGATAGGTGGCGCCCCGGCGGGATCGATCTGTATTTGACTTGAAGTCCCCATACGGAGTGTGAGGGGTCAAGATGGCTTCCAGTTCAGCGATGCGACGGTTGACCTCGTCCGTGGCCGGCGCTCCGCCCGAAGGGCGACTTGTCCGAGCAGGACCTGACCGTTTCGCGTCGTCGCCAGACGAGGCGGGAAACGACGGGTTCGAACCACTGGGATCAAAAACACGAGAATAAATCCCTGAGTTTTGAGTGCCCCCCGGAGAGCAGACCTCTGCCCTCTGCTCGGCAGGGGTCTGTCCCCTACGGAGCAGACGTCTGGTCTCTACGCACCAGACCCCTCCACACGCTGCCGCCAAATCCCAGCATGGACTGTAGCTGTTTGCAACAATTTCAGCGTCGTTATAGACATGCTCGACCTCAAACCAGCCCAGCTCTCTTATCAACTCGACTGCGTCGCGAACTGCCGAGACAGAGCATCCCATCTCAGCCGCGATCGTCTTGTACTTCAGAACGATCCGACCAGTTTGATTGTGGCGATGTTTGAGTATGACCACAGCAATTCGCACGGCCATAGACTGCTTGGCGGAAATTTCGTGGTCCATCGCGAGTTCAGACAAGAAATCGAGGCGGTCAGTAGGAAGGATCGCTGACTGAGAGTTGTTGTTGTCGTTGGCATGCTTGTTTTTTCGAGGTTTTTGCATTACTGTGTTTTCGTTCGATCGTGGTGGGTTGAACAATGAGATTTAAAGCCCACGGCGTAGCAGCGCCGTGGGCTTTATCGTTGGTGGCTAATTCGCGGTGGCCTGTAGCCGCTGCAGGCGCTCCTCAATGGCCTGCCGTACGAACTCCGACCTGCCCTGACGCAGGTTTAGGCGCGCTTCATCCAGCGCAGCCAATTGGTGCGCTGACAGCCTGAACCCGACGTAGGGTCGTGCTGTGTCGGGATCGTAAAAGAGACGGCTCATGGTTCCTCCAAACGAGAACGCCCCGGCGGGATTGCCGAGGCGCGAATAGGTCGACGAAAAAAGGCCCCACTTGGGGCGGGGCTTTCTCCAACGAATGTATAGCGATGTAACGCTCCCGTAGCACAAACCGGGAACGCTGTCAAATATTTGCCTGCCCGGCCGTATCAGCGATGGTCGGCCGGATCATCAGAGCAGCCGTAGCATCCCGCCTTGATACTTGCGCTATCGAGCGACCATGCACAACCTAGCGCTCGAACCATGCAGCGCCGAGGACTCATTTTGGCAGCTTAGCAACCAGATCGATGAGTCCCGCGCGATGCACATCGATGGTGTCCGGGGAGGTCTTCGCTGACAGTGACGCCCGGTCCTTTCGACCAAGGAAGTAAGCGATCCGCTCCGCATTAGCTCCGCTGGGATGGGGCAAGCCTGACAAGACCCGATCTGCCGCCAGCATGCCCCGCCTGACGAGCAAGCCCACCCCTTCGCTCGCTTTTGGACCTAAGGGCACCCAGACTGCATCTGGCAGTGCCGCAACTTCGTCGCCCAGATGTCTGATCAGCGCCTCTCGCAAGATCGGGGTGGTGGCCATTGACGGATTGCCACTGTAGTTCTCGCCTTGGACAAATACCGGATAGCGAAGCGCGCTGGTAAAGTGGACCAGATCGCTCTGCGAAGACCAAAGCTCCTCGGTGCTTCCCAACCCTATCCAGCGCGCAATTCCGATATGGTCCAACATCGCGACCAGATTCGTCCGCATGGGACCTGAGAAACTTGCGAACGTCTTCGCCGCTTTGAGCGCGCTGGCATGATCAGCGCCTGCGGCTAGTTGGCGTCGGACTTCCAATAGCGCATTTCGCGCTTGCTGGGCACCGGGCGTGATCCCAACGATAACAATTCGGGCGCCGCGCTGAATATGCTCGAACGGTGCATAGCTGATCGTCAACGGTTGCTGATTCGCAAGGAGGAGCCGTCCGTCCAGGGTGACGTCGGAACTAATGTCGCGCTCGCTGGCTTCCCTGATGAAGGTAGAAAAGCGTTGTAGCTCTGGAAACTGCGTCATCATTCCCTTGGGTTAACAGGATGCTGGGGGCAGGGTACCGATAGAACCGAAGGCGTCTGTGTGGCGGCATGCGATGTACGCAATCCTATCCCGCTACGCGGCCGAGCGACGCGGTTCTCGGATCGTAGACATAGTCGATGATAGTTCCATCTCTGATCCGATCGACAGCCTCGTTGATGACAAACAGTGGCACAAGAAACCATTCGCGCGGGATCACCGGCTGTCCAAACCGATCTTTGATCTCGATGTCGAGACGCGCTGGGTCGAAGACGCGGTGGATCAGGTTTTCAAGGCGCGTGCGCTTGACGTTGAACAGCTCATAGGTAGCGATCACCTCAACGTCGGCCATGAGAAAGGTAGGGTCGTGCTTCGCAGCAGCAATACGGCGCGCAATGTCGCCGCCCGTGACTCCGATCTTGTGAAGCACGTCGCGGTGGGCCGCGACGGCCGGATGGTCGGACTTGCTGCGCAGCACATAGATGATGCCGCTGGCCTCGTCCCCTTCCTCATTGTGATCGGCGAAGAGCGGACCGGCCGTAGGCTCGACGATCCGTCGTCCAGCCGGGTCCTGTTGCAGGGCCTTTTGCAGCGACCGCATCAGCAGGTTGCTCTCGGTGCCATTGTCGAAGATCACGCGAAGCCGGGCATCGATATTGCCATGCTCGTTGACCGTAGGCTGCTCCATGGTTGCCACGTAGGCTTTTTGGCCGCCGAGGATGTAGAAACGGCCGGGCGCGATCTCGGATTTGCGCTCGAAGCGTCGGGTCTGCCGCAGGCCGGAGCTAAGTTCCTTCTGTACCTGCTCGAATAGCGGCTTGAAGTCGTCGAAGTCCTCGCATTTCTGGCGATTGGCGATCTCCTCGGCCGCCTGCTTCTCCGCTGCTGACCGGACATGACGGAGTTCCGTGATGTCGCGAGCAGAGTCATCGTTCACCCCGAGCTGTGCCAGAAGCTCATCATCGTCGAGGTCATCGATGACGCTGACAGGAGCGGGCTGCGCATCAGCTAGAAGCCCTTGGTGGTCGAAGGGCTCGATCACAGCGCGGCAATCAGGCTGCGCACGAAGACGATCGAGGCGCACGGCGTAAAGGCGCTCGAAGATGTCGCGGTCTTCGCCGTGCTGTGGCACACGGCCATGCTGCTCGACGAAGCGCTGTATTTCCTCGAAGCCGGCGATCACCCGCTCCTCGCGAGCTGTCCGGCTTGACTGCTTCTTAGCCTCGGTTTCGACGCCTAGCTCGGCGAGAAGTGCGTCGTCCTCGTCGGTGAAGCCCCTAGCCACGCGCCGCCTCCGCCTTCATGCGCTGCAGGAACGCGACGCCTTCGGCCATGCGCTTCTCCCAGGCGTCCGGTGAGGTGATGGAGGGTAGTCGGCCGCGCTCCTGTTTGAACTTCAACGCCCGCTTAGCTAGTTCGCGCGCCTCCTCCATCGTCAGACTGACCCGCTTCGCCGCGATGATCTCCTGAACCTGGCGAAACCGCTCGCTATCCATCGTCTTGGCCAGAATAGCGCGGGCTTCGCCGAACGGATTGATCTGATCAATCAAATCGATGTCCAGTTCACGCACGTCCATCGCAAACTTGCGAACCCCTTCGATGAAGGCCGTGTTAGGACTCCGCTCGTCGTCGACCCCTGCTCCACCTAAGGCGATTTCCTTCGCCTTTTGTGTCAAGCTCAATGCGGCGACAGCGTGCTGGCGCACGGCCTCCTGATCTTCCTCGTCTAGCTCAGGATATTTGTCCTGGACAATCTTTCCCATGCGGAGCCGGGTCAACTCTTCGGGCACCAGCTCGGGATCGAAAAGCCCTCGCTCGATCGTAGTCTTGTCCTGCACGAAGGCAGCGATGACCTCGTTCAAGTCCTGCTGGCAGATGCGTTGCGCTTCCTCGCTCTTCGGTTCGACAAGGCCCTTGATCTCGATCTGGAAACGGCCGGTTTCCTCGTTGAATCCGACATTCGTCTTGTTTGGATCGTATCCGTCTTCGCCATAGTCGAAACCCGGCGTCGGCCCGCTCTGCGGATTCTTCGGCTTGAACTCGAATCTTGGTGCAAGCACTTGCTCCATGAGCAGGCTGGCCGCGATCGCCTTCAAAGTGTCGTTGACGGCTTCAGTGACAGCTTCTTCCGACGCATCGGGCTCGGCGATCAGGTTGGTGAAGCGGGCGCGCAACTTGCCCGGGGCGTCGCGGGTGGCGCGGCCGATGATCTGCACGATCTCGGTCAAACTCGATCGATACCCAACCGTCAGGGCGTGCTCGCACCAAATCCAGTCAAAGCCCTCCTTTGCCATGCCGAGCGCGATGATAATGTCCACATGGTCGCGGTTGTTCTTTTGCGCCGGGTCCTTCAGTGCAGCAGAAACGCGGTCCCGCTTGACCGGATCGTCGTCGACCAAGTCAGCGATGCGCAGGACGCGGCCATCCGGCATCTTGACCCGTTGAAAACCGGTGGCGGGGTCAGTGCCCTGCCATTCGCCCAACTCGTGGAGGATATGTTCGACCTCCTTGATCTTGTCTCCCATGCTTTCACGGGAATTTACGTTTGGAATGTGGACGATGGTCTTTTCGGCCGGATCGAGCACCTTCAGGATATCGTCGGTATATGGGCCGTTGTAGAAGAAATAGCCGATGTCGAGCTGCTTCAGATATTCGTAGCCGTTAAGTTGCTCATAGTAGGTGTATGTGACGGTGTCGAATTTCGACTCGTCTTGGGGGGCCAGCACCGCCTCGGCGTCGCCCCGAAAATAGGAGCCCGTCATCGCCACGATATGCGCGCGGTCGCGGGCGATGAACTGGCCGAGGTGCAAACCAAGCTTATTCTCCGGATTGGCCGAGACATGATGGAACTCGTCAACCGCGATCATCCGGTCGTCGAAGGCTTCCACCCCCAACCTGTCCACAGCGAAGCGGAAGGTGGCATGGGTGCAGACCAACACCTTGTCTCCGCTTTTCAGGAAAGCCTCGACCGAGTTTACCTTGCCGCCGTTATCCGAGCCGGGCGCATTGCAAAGATTCCATTTCGGCACAACGATCCAGTCGGCCCAGAAGCCAAACCGGGTCAGCAGCTCGTCGTTGAAGCTCGCGCCGATAGACTTTTCCGGCACCACGATGATCGCCTGCTTGAGCCCTTGATTATGCAGCTTGTCGAGGGCGATGAACATGAGCGCGCGGCTCTTGCCCGATGCCGGCGGTGACTTAATGAGAAGGTATTGCTCTCCTCGCTTTTCATAGGCACGCTCCTGCATCGGCCTCATGCCGAGGGCGTTGGACTTGGTCGAGCTACCGTTACGAGCGTAGGTGACTGAGACCGAGGGGATTATCTTCTTCTCATCGGTCATGCGCGTGCCTCCGCCTTGTGTTTTTTCGTTGCGTCCGGTCCGGTGGTCATCTTGGTATAAAGCTCAAACAGCTTTTCCAACCGCTCTGTGTCATTGCGAAACCGACGACCGACATAGATGCGCTCAAGAATCTCGTCGTTCCGGTCGTGGACTTCACGCAGGTCGGCCGGCATGGCGTCGGGGTCGTAGAGGTCGGCGATGGTTGCCGGGAAATGCGCTTCACGCGCCAGAAGGATGTCCTCGGCGCAGCGCGTTAGATCAGCCTTGTTCTTTTCGGTCAGCGTCGGGACCGGAAAGGTATTCCAGCCGAGTGTGTTGGAATATGAGAAACGCATTTCCAATCGCACGCACACTGTGCCCACCCAGACCCAGTGCAGGCGCGACGCAATCAGCGCCATGTTCCAGAGCGGCGCATCATACAGGGCGTAGTTCTTGTTGTTGATGGTCGTCTGGTTGTCAATGATACCGCAAGGTAGATAGGGCCGGTTCTCTGACGATATGGCTGCCGCGACAATGGCGTGGCTCCTCCCAATCAGCATCTCCCTCATTTGATGAGAACGGGCCGCCATCTCGTTCGCACCCTTATCCCGGCTGGCGAGTCGCATTCTCCGAACTGCTTCGATCCGCGCGACGAGCGCAGGAATGCTAAGTGCCTCTTGCAGATACTTATCCTCTATCCAGAGGCAGTAGCGTTCGATCCCTCGGATAAACTCAGCGCCCCCGTAGTTCTTCCGTATGAAGCGCTTCTTTTGGTCATCTGTCAGACCTAAACCCTCAACCTCTTCAGCCGTCAGCAGAAGGTAGCCGCCATCAACCGGCTTGTTTCCGAAGTTCATTCGAGGAAGCTGGTTCAGCGGCGCCGCAGCCTTTTCGACATATACGTTCGGGCCCGGAACGAGATAGGCGTTGATGTTGTCAACCTCTCTAACCAGGACAGAGCCATCTTCAGCTTCGTCGTACAACCTCCGCTTCGCCGGGAGATTTCTGCCGATGCCCACAATCACGACGGTGACACCAGCTTTGTGACTGGCGAGATTTGCCCATTTGAAGGAGGTATGTGCAAACGCAATCTCATTCCCGGTGCTGGCGACGAGCGGCCAAAGGATCGGCACCTGCTGGCCCTGACAGATTGAGTTTGTCGCCACGAACGCAACGACGGCATTCGTCTTGGTGCCAAAATCCGCCGCCTTCATGAACCACCCGGCTACGTAGTCGAGCGACTTCCAGCCGTTTGTTCGTTGTTCAAATATTGCCTGCAACTCGGACTTCTGCTCACCGTCCTGCCATGTCGAGCCCAGATATGGCGGATTGCCGCAGATATAGGTTTCGCCACCTTCGTTCTCGAAGTCGATCTGGGCTTGATCGAGCGGCGTGTGAAAAAGATCATCGGCCTGAAGCTTCACCCCGGTTCCGGTGGGTGGGCAGATACTCAACCAGTCAAGTCGCAAGGCATTGCCGCAGGTGATCCAGTTCTCGGAGTCGAGAGGCAGGAAGTCTTGCAGGGCTTCTTTCTGACCGCGATAGAGCACGTCGCATTGGTATTCAGCAATAACGAGGGCAAGCCGTGCGATCTCGGCCGGGAAACTGCGCAACTCGATCCCCCGGAAGTTGGTCAGCGGGATTTCGCTCCGCCTGTCCGACTCGCCGCGCCGCTTGTTGATCTCGGCCTCGATCTCCCGCATCTGCTTGTAAGCGATGACAAGGAAGTTGCCGGAGCCGCAGGCGGGGTCGAAGACCCTGATCCGCGACATGCGCTTGCGGAGGTTCAGCAACATGCGCGGATTATCCCCGGCCTCGTCCAGACGAGCGCGCAGCTCGTCAAGGAAGAGGGGATTGAGGACCTTCAGGATGTTCGGGACACTTGTGTAATGCATCCCCAGCGCGCCGCGCTCCTCGTCCTCGGCAACGGCCTGAATCATCGACCCGAAGATGTCCGGGTTGATCTTCTTCCAGTCGAGACCGCCGATATGCAGCAGGTAGGAGCGTGCGATCCGGGTGAAGCGTGGCACGTCCATGCTGCCGGAAAAGAGCCCGCCATTCACATAGGGAAATTGGTCGGCCCAACGAGGGATGCTCGCCGCCGTGCGCTCGCCGTGCTTCATATTCATGGTGCGGAACAGAGTGCCGATCACCTCGTGGGTGTTGGACGAGTCCTTGTCGCTCATCTGCCCCACGGTCGAGGTGAACAGCAGCGGCTTGTTGAAGATGTCGGTATCCTCGGCGAAGAAGCAGAAGATCAGCCGCGCCATGAAGTGGTTCATGTCAGGCCGGCGTTCTGCCGTGCCCCATTCTGGATTGACCTTCAAAAGCTCAACGTAGAGCCGGTTCAGGCGGCTGGTCGCGCGAATGTCGAACGAGCTGTCGCGGACCTGCTTGACGGTGGTGATACCGGCTAGAGGCAGGAAGAAGCCGAAATGGTCCGGAAAGTCGGCATAGGCACAGGCGACCGTTTCGCCCGAGGTCAACTCCTCGGCCTCGAACGTGTCGCCGTCTGTCGCCAGGACAAACTTCGCCTTCGCCCGTGCCGTCGCCGGGCTTGCCTTTAGTGCGGCAAGGGTGTTCGTCACCTCGCCGGGCGCGGTAACCGCGATATGGATGTTGTTGGTCTGAAGGACACCGCCAAGGTCGGATTTGTTCGACTCGCCCTTGCGCAGCCGCTTGAGCGTTGTATCCTTGTTGCCGAACGCCTGAAGGAACGCGAAAGGGAACTCCGCCGCGTTAAACGGCTGTTCCGCAAGGGCGGATATAGCCTCCTCTATCTCGACCGCGTTCATACTTTCAATAGCCCCTGTTCATCACTGCCTATAGCGAGAATTGGGAGTCGACAAGCGAAAGAAGGGGTCGAGGAGCCTCAGGCTTTGTCGGCCTGGATCCAGCGACCGGAGCCCCGGTCATCGCAGCACGGCTTGTTGTACCTGGTGCCGCACTGGACTCTACACTAGCTGCCTTTCGAAAATTTCGCCCTGCGTAATGAAGAGCCGGTTTATCTTTCCGTCCTTGATCGTGGGCTGCGCAACGACCCTTAGGGCAAGACCTTCATTCAATGCACGGGTGTATATGTTCCCCGGCTTTCCGAGTTCATCGTCGGCAATCTTTCCGGAAACAATTTTCTTCTTTGGTTCGTTCAGGATTTCAACACGGCAAGCCCCGTTGGTTTTGAAAACGCCGTGAATGCGAACAACATACTCCTCTTTGTCTCCTAGAGTAAGGCCGTCCGGCGACCTGAGCACTTCGGCTGCGGGTTCGTCTATAACGGTAGCGACCCTGGAGTCACCGATCTGCATGTGATTTACGCTCCTTCCGACCGGGTCAGGGAGCTGTCTAACCGAGGTCCGGTTCTCGCGCGCCATCGTTGTGACCATCCGCTGCAGCCAGGCCTTATCCCGCATATGACCTTCGTGAACCTGCCTTGCGAACTCGTTGTGGGCCATCGCAAGCTCGTGGATACGGTCAACGGCGTTGTTGCTGTCCTTCTTCGAAAGGACCTTGTCGATTACCGCCTTGATCGAAAGCTCAATGAACTTCTTCGCGACCGTGATTAGGATCGGACTGTAAAGCGGGAGCTGCCCAGAATTGGAGATCGCGAAGATTTCTTGCAGTAGACCGTTCTCGCGGCTCGGCCCCACACAAAAGCGTATGTGGTAGGAGCGCGGATCGTGGGTGATGTTCTCCCAGAAGAGTTCGTGACAGATGCTATTGGCGAGCTTAGTTGCGCCAATGAGTGATCGGCCGAATTGCTGGGCATCGACGAGATGTTGATCAGCAAGAAGTCCTCTGTATACAATAGGTATCGGCTCGAAAAGCGGCTCCGGCATGCAATATCTCCCTGCCAGACCATACTTTACTTTCGCATTTCGTGAAGATCTACCCCTGGTTGCTCAGCTCACAAATAAAGGGCCACAGGCTCCTCGACTAACAATCGGCAGCCGCAGCGCACAATTTCTGCTGAACCAACGGCACAACAACATGAGATGCCGACCTCCTAATTGTCGGCGTAGAGATTTAGTTTGCCGTCAGGTTTTTACGGTGATCTTCTCACTGCTGAGCTGTAACTGGACTACATTATCAATACCGCTACGGGGCCAATACCCTAGCTCCTTCGCCTTGCGCCAATCGTCGATTGCACGCTTCCGCTTGAGCGCAACTAGTGGCCGCGCAGCGATGTAGCTTACTTCGTTTACAACTCCGATCCCTGAAATCATTCCTTTTAACAAGTGCACGGAGGGTGTCCTGGCTTCGTGCAAAATGATGGACAAGATTTCGTAGTCCGAATTTTTCTGTTCGAGCAGGAAGTACATGTATTCTCGGACAGGGTACGCATAGCCCTCGTATTCATAGCATGACATGTTACCGCTTGAGTCCTTGTGGGGATTTATCAGCGAAGCGTGCAGGCCATCGCCTGTCAGGCGATCGATCGAAAGAAGGGAGCTAATCACGGTGTTCGGCTCGCTGTGCAAATAGTGCAACAAATATTGCCCGCGATATTTCTCGAAGCTGTCCCTCCATTTATTGGTATTCTGCCGAACTGCACGGAACGTCATCAGCGGGAGGTTTGAAGCCGCCGTGCCAGTATGACGCTCCAAGAATGCTGCATGATCGAGGTCGAGTTCGCTTGGTTCGATCCGAAAAAAGAGGGCAAGTGCGCTCTTCTGATTTGCGTTCGGCTCCCTCTCCCCACTCATGAGTTTAGCGAGAACAGTTCGGTCCCAGCCTAGTTCATTGGCCAACGCTACCTGCTTGAGGCGATGTACGCTCGCGAGGTGGCGCACGTTCTTGCAAAAGTCGCTCAGCACATCATCCGTCGACGCCACGGTTTCCTCCCCCGCCACAGGTCGGCACAATTTGCCACAAGCCGGCGCGATGAGCTCGGCCTTATCTTCCATTCTCGCAATTGCATCAACGTCTAAGCAAGCGACCTTTAGAGAGGACGGCTTCACATGAACAGAATTTCACGCGTTGCCTTTGCTTTCGCCGCCACCACTATGGGCGTGCTGCCTCCAGCTCACGCTGACTTTTTCAAAGATCTTAATCGAGCGGTTATCAACGTCGGTAAGACCGTAGAAAAGGCTGTCGGCGACACTGGTAAGACGATCGAAAAGGCGGCGCACGATACCGGCCATACCGTAGAAAAGGCGGCCGGCGACACCGGCAAGACGATCGAAAAGGCAGCTCACGATACTGGTCATGCGCTCGAAAAGGGTGCGCACGACACGGGCCACGCTCTGGAGAAAGCCACTCAGGACACAGGGAATGCGCTGGAAAAGGCCGCCCATGACACGGGTCACGCGCTCGAAGATGCTGGCCAGTTTATCAAGGACCATCCTTGGGAAACGGTCGTCGCGGTAGCGCTTATCGCCGGCGGGGGTTATCTGGTCGTCTATGAAGGCTTCACCCTAAGCGTAACAGCCCAAGGCGTGGAAGTCGTGAAAATCGCTTGCGCCGCAACCTGTGGGGCGGTCGCCGGAACCGGATTAACCGTTGCGGGGGTCGGCACGGAAATGGCTGCCTATTATATGGGCGGAACGCGGCGCAGGGGTGCCGGCGATTCTAACCAGAAGAGCGATGATCCCTCTTCGCCCATCGGTTCGGACAGACCGTCCAACGCGGGTCCGGCGACGTCTGAAACTGGACCGGTTATGGGCACAGACCGCTCGACAACGCAGCTTTGGGCTTACGCGAGGCCTCAGGCCGGTTCTGGCACGTCGCAAGTGTTCGGGCCATTCGATCGGCCGCGGATCATCGTCGGGAGCAACCCAGCAAAGGCGGAAGCGGGGGCGCCGGCCGCTCGCGATGGTAACGCCTCGCAGGCCATCAAGCCCGTCGTCGTCACGAATTACGGCCGCTCCATCATGTTCGAACCGCGAATGGCAAAGAACCCTAGCGATATGCAGAGATACAGCTATGCGATGTGGGTGCGCAATTGGGCAATGAAAACGCTGCCAATCGATAAGTTCGACCCGAACTCGCCCAACAACATCAGCAACGTCGAATTGAAGCTGCTCGACGCGATTACCGCGCTACAGAGCGTGGAGGGGGCGGAGGACGACAAAGCTGAAGAACAACGGCGCGACAGGATGAACCCCCTGCCATCGCTCGCGCTCGAACAGGCGATCGAGACGAACAAAGAGATCTTGTGGTCGGTCGTGAAGGGGCAAAGCACCAAAGAGGTATTCACGATCGCGAAGCAGCTGGAGATTTTCCGCGGGGCCTCCACGGCCGTCAACTCGTCCAATGTTGCGAAATGGATCTTTACAGCGGGAGCGCCTGAAATGGCTGGCGGGCTGAGCTCCCTGGGTTTGATAAGCACCGGCACGGCGTTCGGTGTTCTCCTATCGTCGACGGCAACGTCAGAGGGCATTAAAGAGTCAAGCGGTGCTTTGGCGGTAGAGCTAAGGGATCAGCTTCGCGCGTACGACCGGAAGCGCCAGGAAAAATTTGGCAAGGCGCTCACGCCACCGGTTCGGACGGTCGAAAGCGTCCCACAGGGTCCCGTCCTAAAGGCCGCGCCGTAGAGCAATGGCCTGCAAGATGAAATCCCAGCGCGCTTCCCGAAGGGCTGGGGTTTCTCATTTGGACAACTGCAACCCCGAGAGCCACAGATTGCGTAACACCAAGACGAGCCGGGTATAAGTAGGCGACCGACAAGAGCCGTGGCCCCGGAAAACGCAACGACGGAGGGTGGCGGCATTTGCGCCGAAGCACGGCGCCATGTTCAGCTTTCCGACCTTTGAACCTTCTGACATTAGATCAGCGGCATGCTGCAGCTGGCCCAGCCGGAGGAGGCGTCCATATCTTCTGTGGGTGACACACTCCCTTCCGACTGTTATGGTCATCGAAGACTGCCACCTAAAAGTGCCACACGAACTCAGATCGCTCGTCCTCCAATCAAATCAGCGCACTGCAGGATTGCGCCGATAGTTCAATCCTGTCCGGCAGAACTTCAGTACGTCACGAGTGGATTTGCGTGGTGCAGGGGTGCCCCTTGCTATGCTAGTTTTAGTTTAGTTGTTGCGAGCGATAAACGTGTTCCCGTCTTCTCGATACCTACGGGTTTCTCGAGTCGGGTTGATGCGGGTGGTCAGTTCACGTTGAGTTTTCGGCAAACGACTTGGATGCCGCTCAGGCAACCGATGCAATATCTCGTGGCATCTCCCGAGCCCCACCAATTGATGCCGGCAGCATAGTATCCCTCGGGACACATGGTCGCAGGCTTTGGATCTCCGGCACCCGACTGATTGCCGACAGCAGGTGCATCCTTGCTCCACGTTTGAAGCTTCTCACGCAATGATGAAATAGACTTTTGTTGTTCTTTGAGACATGCAATCACGTCCGCATACTTCGTGTCCGCCGTAACGCGGTCCATACAGTCTTCTGCGAATACCGGAGTAATTGACCCAACCAGCGCAATAGCAAAAATCAATGAGCTTGCTCGCATTCTATTCGCTCCTTCAAAGTCTTCTTTTGAGAACAATCGCGGTTTGGCGGTATTTAGATCTGGTACGACAGATTGTGCCGGTGCACCGGTGTTCGCTCTTGCCGGCATGGGCCAGGAGGTTGGGCATGAAGTGCACGAGGTACGCTGCCAAGTGGCGTTGAGCAATTTGCTGGCCTTTGCCTTGATGTGTCCAAGATCATGAGACTGACGCCGCAAGACCCTGCGGGCGAGCTTGTGCAGACACCCGGTCCAGAACGTCTCGGCTTCGGACCGGCCAATGGCTATGCCGAGCATCTCGCGCCAGCCATCGCTGTTGACGCTGATCGCGACGATAACCGCGACCGAAACGGTGCGCGTTCCGACGCACCGCGGCGTAGGAGGCATCAACCCGCAGATGCGGCCGGTCGCCGTCGATCGGCGGGCGAGGAAGGCCTTCTCGTCGATCTCGCCAAAGAGGGCTCACCTGGCTTGAAGATCCCGCTCATTGTAGACCGAGCGGGTCGAGACACCCTGCACATTGGCTCTTGCGGGATCACGGCAGTGAGCGCCGTCTCAGCCATCCGGCGCGGCTCCAGAAAGGCAGGAACGTAGGGCCCTTGCGCAGCTTGGAAATAACTGGACGGTGCCAACCCGCGTCTTTCAGTTGCGGTCCCGGTAGCCGTTGCGCTGAGCCCGCCGCTCGACGCTCTTCTCACCACAAGCGACTCCGGTCAGGCCGGCGGCCGCCATTTCCATCAAGCCTTGAGCGGCAAAGCCGATCATCTCGCGCAAAAGGTCCGCATCAGAAGTCCACGAGGGCACGAAGTTTCATCATCTCGTCGGTCATGGGCAAGTTCCTCGAATCAGGTTGTGTCAATAACCTGACCGTACTGGGCAATCGCCGGTGACTACCGCAAGCTGCCCGTCTGTTACAGCGCAATTTTGAGGGCGCGAATCGGCACGGCTTCGCCCTACCGACCTACACCACTTGCAGGGACACGACCCATGTGGCCCAGGTGGTCGGGGGCAGGCGGTCAGCCCGAGCCAACATGATCGGACTGTACTGCCGCCCTGATCTAGTCCAACCGGGTTGCCGCGGGTTGTGAAGGTGCTTTCGCAGACGTGCACGTTGCTTTTTGCGATGTTTACAAAATCGCTGATCTGGAGCCAAGCGTCGCTCGTCGCTCTCCGGTACGCTCTGCTCCGAACGCAATCCGCTTGCCGTGGCGCTCCGATCGCTTGCACTGGGTCGCTGGTCGGCGCAAGCGGGAGGGGAATTGCCTTTCTTAATGGTGTGCCGCCTTATGGTCCGTTCTGCGCAGGCGTCGCGTGCTGGCCCGCCTCATCTTAATCGGAACATCGAACCCTCCAGCGTCGTCTTGCTGTCGAACGCAAGAAGCCCGGACGCAATCGTCCGGTCTCCCTGAGAACGCCACGTGCAAAGTACCAAATTACAAATGTATCTGATGTGCTTGCTCCCAAACTTGAATTGGTACAATCATGAACGCTTCAAGAAAGGGCGAATTGGAGGCGCGAGCAGCCTGCTAACCGTTTGCGAGATAGGTGCGCCGTCGACCGATCCTAGTCGGTGCGCCGACTGGGCACCGTAGATGGCGAGGATCGCAACGGCTATGCCCGCGAGCACGTCGATGAGAAAATGCCCGCCGCCAATCGGCGTGGCTACCAGCATTGCTGCATTGATGAAGATGTTCACTGGGCGGAACCAGCGCCAGGGCCAGAGGGCCCAGCCGTACAGTATCGCGCTTGCTGCATGGAAGCTCGGAAAAGTCACGACCCCAACAAATTTGGAAAGGTCGAGCAGACGCAGCGACCCGTCACGTATCAGCGGCATCTCACGCGCCGTATCGTAGTATCCGCCCGGACTAATGTGCAGATAGTCGGATGGGACAAGTCCCAGCGCGTGATAAGCTCCAATGGCTGGCACGGCAATCGTAATGCAGCATGTCACGGCCAGTGCGAGCATCAGCGCAAGAATGAACTCGGCCGTCCGCCGGCAATATCCTGTCAGGGGGAGTGCGACGATAATCACCTGGATCATCCAGCTGATGGCCCTATAGCCGAACGAGAGAATGTGGATCAGCCACTCGCGACAATCGACAAATGTCAGGAAATGCCGGAAGTCGAAACCCAAGGCGCGGTCGATTGCCAACAGGGCGGCGTCTTGCAGCGGCAGGTTGGCGGCCGTTGCGATGTAAGTGAGTGAGGTGAGAATGCTCAATCCTAAGGTCGCCTGAGCAAAGCCGATCAAGCAAGAGAACAGCCGCGGTTTCGCACATTGCGCTGATCTGGCGTTGAGATGTCCTGAAATGCCATACATGGCTGCGACTGCCAGCACCCCCAAGTAACCAAGCGGGCGAATACGAAAATCTGTCAGCAGAAGCGCGAGATCGAAGATCGCGAGCAGTAGGGCCAGAAACAGCCAGTTCAAACGGAAGATGGTCCACGCTACAGCGACATCCTGGCCGTGCCGGTGCTCGATATCCGCGGCTTCATATGACACGAACTGTCGGCGACGAAAGAAAGTCGGCAATAGCGTGCCTATGGCAGGCTCCATCATGGATGTCTGCTCCCGTTTCAATCAATTTCATTATGTGTCCCGTCGGTGCGTAGATACTTTGAAGTAGGTCTTAAAAGCAATCTAAACGTGCATCTTATTTAGATACCGTGCGAAGATGATTAACAATTTCAGGCGACACGAATCCGTCTTTGCAACCGCCAGGGGGCAATTGAAATTCTCTTCGATCACCTGCGTCGAATCGTCGCCGCGTCTATCGCGGCCTCCGTCTACTACCTGGTGATTGTGTCGAACTCGCCATCGCGAGGTCTCCGTCTTTCGCAACGTTCGATGCGGCGGATCGCTCGTGTCAAAATTGCCAGTTGATTCTCGATCCTGGATGTGCTGGCGCGCCTGTGAATCTGACTCGGATGTCGAAGGTGACGGTGCAGAAGATATAAGAGCGCACTCACACGTCGGCATTTGCCCGGTGCGTTTCTTGGGAGTTTCCGCTGACTGAGCAGAGCGTTCGCGATCTCTCGGCGAGAAAGTTTCGTGCGCTTCTGATTTGTCGTATCGATGCAATAAAAAAATGTGAGGCGATTGTGTGTCTACTCTTGTGCGATCGTTGCTGGTAGTACAATATTCGATGGCGACTTGAGGTAGTGCGGGGCAATGGACGTCGGGCAGAGGGATTCGGGGCTTGAGTGCCTGACGTTGCTGTTGCGGTTTCACCAGATCGCTGTCGATCCGGCACAGATCGCTCATCAATTTGCGGGCGAGCGCATCGGTACTGCGCAAATGCTTCGCTGTGCGAAACAGCTGAAGGTGAAGGCTCGCGCGGTTTCCGAGACGTGGGGCGGCCTCAAGAAGCTGCCATTGCCGGCGATCGTCGAACGCAACGAGGGGACCTACGTAATCCTTGGCCAGGTGGCCGAGGATAGCGCGCTCATCCAGGATCCGCTCGCGGGCCGGCCGCAAAGCATCAAGCGGGCAGACTTTGAGTCAAATTGGACGGGTCGCGTCATATTGCTGACCCGTCGTGCATCTTTGGCGAATCTTGCGCTGCGCTTCGACATCACCTGGTTTCTGCAAGCGATGCATAAATATCGGCGGCTGCTCGGTGAGGTGCTGCTGGCGTCATTTTTTCTTCAATTGTTCGGGCTGGTGACGCCCTTGTTCTTCCAGGTCGTCACCGACAAGGTGCTGGCCCATCGCGGCTACACCACGCTCGATGTCCTCGTGTTCGGCCTCATCACGGTCACGATCTTTGAGACCGCGCTCGGTGGCTTGCGCACCTATGTGTTCTCACACACCACGAACCGGATCGATGTCGAGCTCGGCGCCCGGCTGTTTCGGCACCTGATTGCACTGCCGATTGCCTATTTCGAAGCGCGGCGCGCCGGTGATTCGGTGGCGCGGGTGCGCGAACTCGAGAACATCAGGAATTTCATCACCAGCTCGGCCCTGACGCTTGTCATCGATCTCGCCTTCACTTTCGTCTTCCTGGGAGTGATGTTCTATTATTCGCCGTTTCTCTCGTGGATCGTGGTCGGCTCGTTCCCGTTCTATGTGGCGCTGTCGGTCGGGGTGACGCCGATCTTCCGCAAGCGGCTCGATGTGAAATTCGACCGCGGCGCTGAGAACCAGGCGTTCCTGGTCGAGAGCGTCACGGCCATTCAGACGCTGAAGGCGATGGCGATCGAGCCGCAGATGCAGAAGCGGTGGGAGGAGCAGCTTGCCGGCTATGTCGGAGCCAGTTTCGATGTGCTGTCGCTCGGCAACTGGGCGAGCCAATCGGTCCAGTTCATCAGCAAGATCGTCACCGCGCTGACACTCTATTTTGGCGCGCATCTGGTTATCGAAGGCAGCCTCACTGTGGGCGAGCTGATTGCCTTCAACATGCTGGCGGGCAGGGTGGCGCAGCCGGTGCTGCGATTGGCCCAGCTCTGGCAGGACTTTCACCAGGCACGAGTCTCGGTGGCGCGGCTCGGCGATATCCTCAACACCACGCCCGAGCCCGCTTTCAATCCCGGCCGTGCGGCGCTGCCGCCGGTCCGCGGCGAGGTCGTGTTCGACCACGTCAATTTCCGCTATCGCCTCGACGGGCCGCTGGCGCTGCATGATATCAGCCTGAAGGTGCCGGTCGGCCAGGTGATCGGCATCGTCGGCCCCTCGGGCTCCGGCAAGTCGACGCTGACCAAGTTGATCCAGCGCCTCTACGTTCCCGAAAGCGGCCGCATCCTGATCGACGGAGTCGATCTCACCGTCGCTGATGTGACCTGGCTGCGGCGGCAGATCGGCGCGGTGCTGCAGGAAAACGTGCTGTTCAACCGCTCGATCCGCGACAACATTGCGCTGGCCGATCCCGGTATGGCGATGGAGAAGGTGATCGCGGCGGCCGAGCTCGCCGGCGCCAATGAGTTCATCTTGGGGCTGCCTGATGGTTACGAGACCATGGTCGGTGAGCGCGGCGCCAGCCTGTCCGGCGGCCAGCGGCAGCGCATCGCGATCGCCCGCGCACTGGTCACCAACCCACGCATCCTGATCTTTGACGAGGCGACCAGCGCGCTGGATTATGAGAGCGAGAACATCATCCAGCGCAACATGCGGCGGATCTCAGCCGGCCGGACCGTGTTCATCATCGCTCACCGGCTGTCCGCGGTGCGCCACGCCGATCGCATCATCACCATCGAAGCCGGGCGCCTGGTCGAGGACGGCACCCATGACGAGCTGATCAAGCGCGCTGGGCGTTATGCGACCCTGCACCAAATCCAGGCGGGGCTTCATGTCGTCGGCTGAAGCCCGCAAGCAGGATAACGCGCCGATTTCGCTGGAGCGTTGGCGCAAACGGCGCAACACAGCGCGCGAGTTCCTGCCGGCGGCTCTGGAAATCGTGGAAACACCGGCTTCGCCTGCCGGACGGATGATCGCGGGCACCATCATCCTGTTCTTCGCCATTGCGGTCGGCTGGTCGATCATCGGTCACGTCGACATCATCGCGACCGCGCAGGGCAAGATCGTGCCGACCGGACGCACCAAGACGATCCAGCCGCTCGAGGCCGGCGTGGTCGCTGCCATCCATGTTCAAGATGGTGACAAGGTCCATGCAGGCGACCTGCTAATTGAGCTCAACCGCACGGTGACCCAGGCCGAGCGCCAGCGCGTGGCGCAGGATCTGATGCTATCGCAGCTTGATGTTGCCAGGCTCAGTGCGTTGCGCGACAGCTTCGAGGCATTGGGAACGCTGCATCCGATGCAGGTGCCCGATGGGGCTCTGGCCTCCGATCTTGCGCGCGCCCGCGCGACCATGCAGGCCCAGGCCGCCGAACAGCTCTCTAAGCTCGCCACAGTCACCCAGCAGATTGACCAGAAGCGGGCCGAGGCGCGGTCGGTGGAGGCCGCCATCGCAAAAATCGATGCCACGATGCCGCTGCTGGAAGAAACCGCCGATATCCGCCGCAAGGCGAAGGAGATCCAGTACGGCAACCAGATCGCCTATCTCGATGCCGAGACGCGCCGCCTCGACCAGCAGAACGAGCGCGTCGTGCAACAACGCAAGTTGGTCGAGATCGAAGCGGCGCGGCTGGCCTTGGAGCAGCAGTTCGGGCAGACCAAGTCCGGCTTCGAGCGACAGGTGCTGTCCGATCTCTCCGATGCCGAGAAGAAGGTCGAGGAGCTCGGCCAGGATGTCGTCAAGGCCGAGCGCAAGATCGAAGAGCAGGTGCTGCGCACGCCGATCGACGGCACCGTGCAGCAACTGGCCCTGCATACGGTCGGTGGCGTGGTCACCCCGGCGCAGCAGCTGATGCTAATCGTGCCCGCCGACAGCCAACTCGAGGCGGAGGCGATGATCTCCAACCACGATATCGGTTTCGTCAGTCCCGGCCAGAGCGCCGAGATCAAGATCGATACCTTCAACTTCACCCGCTACGGGCTGATCCACGGCAGCGTCACCAGCGTGTCGCAGGATGCGATCGTGCGCGACAAGCCGGCCGACAAGCAGACCGGTGCAAAGCCGGCCGGCGCATTGGCCGAGACCAGCGAGCCCGCTGGCCAGGAGCTCGTCTATTCGGCGCGCGTGTCGCTGGGCCAGACTCGGATGCAGGTCGAAGACAAAATAGTCAATCTCGCGCCCGGCATGGCGGTGACGGTCGAGATCAAGACCGGCACTCGGCGCATCATCGAATATCTGATGTCGCCGCTGCTGAGGTACAAGCAGGAAAGCCTCCATGAACGCTAGGTGGAATGTTCTGTAGTTTGATCTGGTGGAGCGAGCAATCAACCGGTCAAGTAGCAGACAGCAAAGGAGCTGAAGATGAAATCCGTTGACGACCTTCCCTATGCATTCGTCGGAGCGATCTTCGGAGGCGTGTGCTTCTTTCTCGGCAATCTCCTTTTTAATCATAGCGCTTGGCAGCTCATTATGGCTTTGGTTGTGGGGGCAATTCTTGGCTGCCTTGCGGGCGTAATGGCACTGCGCAGCAAGAGATTATCGTGTTCAGCGACAATGCGCGAAATGAAGTTGGCGATGGAGCGTGAGAGTAGAGAGCGCTGAACGCAGAATTTGCAGTGATTACGATAGGGGCTGCGTACGTCGATGTACGTCTTTGGCGAGTTCAACAGAGCGAATATCAAGCGAATCCATCATTCCGTGATGGTGGACTTGGCTATTCTTTTAGGTGTTTGGACATCGAGCCTACTTATTTTGCGAGAATCAGAGGTTGCTCTTGAATTGGTGATGATCGGACTGTTAGCAGTGCGGTTCATCCGCATACCAAAGCTAGTCCGGCTACAAGAGTTGAAGCTAACAGCAGCGCAGTACGCAGTTGCCGCCGCTGGGGCACTTGTCGGCGGAATGCTGTTGGTCTTCGCTTACTCAAAGACGACTGGAGTCGGACAAAATATCTCTTGGGACATTTACAAGTCCGTCGTGTTGGCTGTAGGGCTCTCGATATACTTGCTGGCCTATGTCGATTTCGCAATTGCTTCGTTAGTTCGTTGTATTAAGGAATGAACAGGGGAATAGGATGAGCACGCTGCCGATAGATATCGAAAACGCTATTTTTAGCGCGCTGGATAACTTAAAAACGGCCGCCGAAAGCCGTGACAAGCACCTCGCTATCGCCACGATCCAAGCGATGGCTGGCGTTTTTGATACCGGAATCTCGGTGACAGGTCTTGTTGCGCAGCTCGGTGGGTATGTCGCAGGTGGTGGCACGGTTGCGGCGCTAACGCCGCATTTGGAGAGATTGAACGGTATTGGTCTGGCAGCTGATTTCGGAGTTTCTCTGATCGGGATTGGCGTGGCATACGTGCAATGGTCGGCGAATCCAACTTTCGAAAACCAGCATTCGTTGCAGAAGGCCATTGGTAAGTTGATATTTCAAACCCTTGTGGCCGGGCTCTTCCTTGCGCTCGGAGGTATTGGGCCCGCTGCATTAGCTTTCGGAATTGTTGGTCAGCTTGCGGACCCAGAGAGCCTACAAAATTTTCTGGACGTACTGAGCCAAGTTTTTGATCGGGCTGTAAAGAATCCTCTGCTTAAGCTCTTCCATGATCCAATTGTGTTCGATCTTAATGGGGACGGCGTTCAACTTTCAAGTCTGGCAGCGTCAGGCGTGCATTTTGACTACGCGGGAGATGGGTTTGCGGAGCGTACAGGTTGGGTGGCCGGTGATGACGGGATGCTGGCCATTGATGCGAACGGCAATGGTAAGATTGACAATGGCCTAGAGCTCTTTGGATCGTCGTCAGAGGATGGTTTTGCGGTTCTCGAAACCTTCGACAGCAATGGTGACGGGAAGATTGATGCTCAGGACGCTGGCTTCAATAAATTGCTGATCTGGCGAGATCTGAACCAAAATGGTATCTCCGATCCAGGAGAGCTTCAAACGCTTGCGTCAACTGGCATAACCTCTATTTCGCTGGATCGGCGGAAGTTATCTGGGACGAATGCAGATAACGGGCTGGGATATCAAGCATCTTTCGTCCGTGCTGATGGGACGACGGGCGTAGCGCAGACTATCTATTTCCAAGCGGACCCCGAGCATTCGATATCTGATAACACGCCAAATTTCACTGCTTCGGACGATGTATTGGCGTTGCCTCAACTCCCCGGATCGGGATTGATCTATAGCATTGCTTATAAAGCACAGAACGATGGGCAATTCGCCGCTGATTGGGCGGCTCTCGCCGACAGCGCTCCTAGTGAGAGCCCTGCTGCTCTACGTGAAGCATTCGAGGCGATGTTGTTTAGATGGGCTGGAGTCGACGGCGTCGATCCTGGCAGTCGGGGAGCATATGTTGATGCGAGGCATCTTGCCTTTGTTGAGAAGTTCTTCGGAGACACATATCGCGAAGTGCAGTTTGGACAGGAAATTAGAACATTCCCAAGCAACCAAGATTTTGGCAACACGGTCGAGAGTACATTTGAGCAAATTGTCTCCATCTATGAGACTTACTTTCTATCTCAGGTCAGCTTCAGTAGTGTTTTGCGCGGTGTGAGCGACAGTGAGGCCGCTCTAAATAATCCGTACTTCTTCTACAGCCTTTTGGATTTTGGTAAACACTCGCCGGGAGATCAGCTTCCAGCGACCCCCGGCAACATCGGGATGGTGGTGGACCTTATGACGGACCTTGGTCCGTCTTCGCCGGGTGATGAAACATCTTACCTCATCAAGTCCCTCAGCGGGTTGAATGGTATCATTGATATTTCATTTGCTGGTGATCGCGCTTCGTACGTGACAGTGGTAGAGCCCCATCTTGCTTCAATCGTTGATGAAGTGACCCGCGTAATTGCGACCGACATTGTCCAAGGTGCAGCCTTTTTCGGTTCCACCCGTGCAGAAGGGATCAATGGTACCGCTGCCCAAGATGTCTTCATCGGTGGAGGTGGTGGTGACGTCCTTAGCGGTGGAGGTGGTAGCGACATCTACGTCTACAACAAGCAGGATGGTGACCTCTGGATCAAGGACGATGGTGCCGCAAGCGACACCGATCGGCTGGTGCTGACTGATGTCAATGCCTTGGATGTCACTTTCGACCGCATCGGCGATGACCTGCTGATGCGGATCGCGAGCACCGGCAAGACGATCGCTGTCGAAAGGTTCTTTACGGATCAGGGCGTGGATGTCATCCGTTTCGCCGATGGGGCCGAGTGGGATCGGGCGCGGATTAAGAGTGCGAGCGTCTACCGCGGCGATGGGCATAACAACGCGATCTACGATTCGAACTCGGATGACGTGATCCACGGCGGGACGGGCGACGATTACATCCACATCGGCGGGGGCAACGACACGATCCTGTATGGTAAGGGCGACGGCTACGACGTCGTCGACGACGGATCGGGCGCGCGGGCCGAAAAAGACAAGCTTGTTCTGACGGACCTTAATCCCGCTGACGTGGTCGTTTCGCGCGTCGGCGCCCATCTCGTCGTCACGGTGAAATCGACCGGGGAGTACATCGATTTTGATAATTTCTTCCCTGATCGGACAGGGGATTGGGCGACATCGGGCCGGAGTATCGACACGATCCAGTTCGCCGACGGCACCACATGGAATCGCGATCAGATCCAGCAGAACGCCTGGGTGCGCGGCACGGATCGGGCCGATGGCCTCGGGGGCTCGGAGCTCAACGACACGATCGAGGGTGGCAAGGGTGACGATGTCCTGCAGGGCTATGGCGGCAGCGACACCTACGTCTGGAGGAAAGGGGATGGCAACGACGAGATCTCGGATACGTCATCGACGCTCGACCATCTGGCGGTCCCTGATGTGGACACGCTGTGGCTCAAGGACGTCTCGGCCAATGAGGTCTCCTATTCTTATCAGGGCACGACGCTTCTGATCACGATCAAGTCGACCGGGGAGATCATCAGGGTCGACGACTTCTTCAAGGGTGTGAGTAGCCTGCTCACCGGGGAGGGCGCCTACGGGTTTGGCATCGACCAGATCAAGTTCCAGGATGGCTCGATTATTAACCGGCAGCAGATCACCTACAATGCTGGTGTCGATTATCTCGGATGGGTTCCCACGGTTTCGGCGTATGTCGTCCAGGGATTGATCCAGTGGGAGGTGTTCGTCGATGAGTTCGGTCACTCCGGCAACATCGTCGGCCATTTCGTCGATGGCATCGACGACATCTGGAATGCATCGAGTTTTGGAGGCTACGGCGGAATTCTCGGCACGCCAGACGCCCTGCAGCCGAACCCCTTCCACGGCGGCGGCAACAATATCTTGAACGGCAATATTGGCAACGACATCCTTGCCGGCGGAGATGGCGGAGACATCATCGGCGGTGGTAACGGCGACGACATTCTGTACGGCGACTATGTCGATCCGAATGCGCCCGGCGGCAACGACGTCATCGACGGTGGCGCGGGTGACGACGTCATCTATGGCGGTGCCGGTATGGATCTCATCAGCGGAGGCGAGGGCAACGACTACCTCGCCGGAGGTGACGGCAAGGACTATATTGATGGTTATACAGGCGACGATACCTTTGTTGGCGGCAGGGGCGACGACATCCTGATCAGCAACGACGTCTTCACCTCAGGCAACGACACCTACATCTATTCCCGGGGCGACGGCAACGATACGATCTATGAGTCGGCGACCAGCGATGCGGCGCATGAGACCGATATCCTGGTTCTAACCGATCTTTCGTCAAGCGATGTGGAGCTGTCGCGCTCGGGAGATGATCTGCTGGTCCGCATCAAGAGCACGGATGAGATCATCACGATCGTCGGTCAGTTCACGTATCCGTTCGGTTCGAGCTTCGACGTGGCGGGCGCCGGGATCGAATCGATCAGGTTCACCGACGCGCAATGGGATCGCGTCCAGATCCAACAAGCGGCCTGGTATCGCGGTACGGACGGTCGAGACATCATCAGCGGGGCAGGCACGGCGGCTCAACTCGACTCCACGTTCGATGGCGGCAAGGGCAACGACATCATCTACGGTGGGCGCGGCAGCGATACGTTCGTGTACGCGCGCGGCGATGGAAACGATACCATCACTGATGGGACGGGCAACGGCACCAGCGCCACTGCCGTCGATACGCTGAAGTTTACCGACCTCAATGCGGCTGACGTGGAACTGGGCCGCTCTGGCAACGATCTACTGGTGAAGGTGCGTGCAACCGGTGAGATCGTGACGGTGGCCTCGCAATTTGCGGGCAGCTTGACCGGGTCGGACGTGGGTCTCGAACGGATTCTCTTCGCTGACGGTACAGAGCTGAACCGGCTTCAGATTCAGCAGCAGGCCTGGTTCCGAGGCACCGATGGCAACGATATCATTTCGCTCAGCGGGATGGATGACACCGTCGAAGGCGGCAAGGGGAACGACGTTATTTACTCCGGCTATCAAGGCGGCAGCGGCAACGACACATTCATCTATGCAAAGGGTGACGGCAACGACGTCATCCAGGAGGAGAGCTGGGCAAGCCGTGCTCCGACCGAGATCGACACGCTAAAGTTCAAGGACATTGACAGCTCGGATATCGCGCTTCGGCGTTCCGGTAATGATCTGCTGGTCACGATCCTGTCGACCAACGAGACGATCACGGTACTGGCGCAGTTCAACGACAGCGCCAGCGCGCCCGGCAACGGCCTCGAATATATCGAATTCGCCAATGGCGATCAGTGGGGACGCGAAACAATCAGGAGCATTGTTGACAGCAACTCGCCGTTTATTGTCGGCGGCAATGGCAATGACCACCTGGTTGGATCTGCCGTCAACCAGAACATTTATGGTGAAGCGGGCGACGACACGATCGACGGCCAAGGCGGCAGTGACCTGCTCTATGGCGGACTCGGCAACGATACGTTGGTCTTGAGCGTCAGCAACGCTGGTGACCTCGTCACAATCGACGGCGGTGTCGGCGTTGACACGCTCGATCTGTCGGACTTCGGCGCTGCCGCGTGGGTCGATCTCGTCACCAATGGTGCGGAAGTCAGGACCACCGATCAGAGCAGCCTAGCCACCGGAACCTTGCGGGACATGGCCAATGTAGCCAATGTCGAGAACATTACCGGGACGGCCTTCTCTGATCAATTGGCAGGCGACGCTGGCAACAATGTCATTATTGGAGGCGCCGGAGACGACGTGCTGGACGGACGCTCGGGGGACGACCAACTCCTGGGCGGCGCCGGCAATGATGTCATCACCGGCAGCATGGGAGCCGACGTTCTCGACGGCGGTGATGGCGCGGATACTCTTAATGGCGGCCTTGGCTCCGATATCCTGATCGGCGGGGCCGGAGACGATGTCCTCACCGGCGGTACCGAAGGCGATGTGTTCGTCGTTGGCCTGGGCAGCGGCGCCGACACCATCACGGACTTCACGGCTGGGAGCAGCGCGGATCACGACGTCGTCCGCTTCGATCGTGCGCTGTTCCCGGGCTACGCCGCAGTACTCGCTTCGTCGCAGCAAGTCGGCAGCGATTTCGTCATCCCGCTAGGAGACGGCAATAGCGTCACGCTCAAGAACGTCAATCTCGCTGATCTGACCGCCGCCGATTTCGAGTTTCGCCGTCTGGATAACAAAGCTCCAACAGCGATTTCGGTATCCGGTGGGACCGTCACTGAGAACGCGGCCGCCGGGACCGTGGTCGCCACGCTTGCGGCGATCGATGCGGGCGACACCGGTGTGCACACCTTTACTCTCGCGAATGACAGCTTGTTTGAGCTCGTCGGCAACGAGATTCGGGTCAAAGATGGCGCCGTCATCGATTTCGAGCAGGCCGCCCAGCATCAGCTGACCGTCACGGCCACTGATGATGATGGCCTATCGGTAACGTCGGTTATCACCATTGCTGTTGCAGATCAGGTTGAGTTGATGGCGGGTACCGCGGGCGCCGACGTGCTCAACGGCGGGGCAGGTGCCGACATCCTGGTCGGCGGTGCGGGCGATGACCGGCTCGTCGGCGGCGGCGGCTCGGACGAATACCGCTATCAATTGGGAGATGGCAGTGATCGTATCGTCGAGATTGGCGGCGCGGCAGATACCGACAAATTGGTATTCGGCGCGGGGATCGATCCCGCCAGCATTGCCGTCGGACGATCGTCACTGACGACCGACGATATGGTGTTGCTGCTTTCCAACGGAAACACCATCGCGCTGCAAGGACAGCTGTCGCCGACAGCAGGATCCGGCGTCGAGCAGGTGGTATTTGCCGACGGCACGGTTTGGAGCCGCGCCGATGTGCTGGCACGGCTCAGCCCCGGCCTGATAATCGGCAGTCCAGGGGTAGCAACGCTCGCAGGCGGTGGTGGCAATGACGTTCTGGTGGCCGGAGCCGGCGACACCGCGCTGTCTGGCTACGGTGGCAGCGACGTTTATCGTGTCGGAGCCGATTTCGGCAACGACGTGATCACAGAAGGCAGTGAGGACGGCACGGACCGCATTGAGTTCGTCGGGATGACCAGGAACGACGTTCTATTTTCCCGTGAGGGGCAAGATCTTGTCATCCGTAATCGGGCGACCGGCAATACGATCAAGGTAATGAACCAGTTCGGCGCAACCTCTGCAGGCATCGAGGAGATAGCGTTTGCCGACGGTCAGATCTGGAACAGAAACCAGATCACGGCCAATGCCCCTGTGCGCAGCACGTCCGCGGACGGGACCGTCACCGGCACTCCGGGAGATGACGTGCTCGAACCCGGCCCTGGGAATCAGCTGATCCAAGGTGGCGGGGGCAGCGACACCATTGTCTACGCTCTGGGTGATGGAAGCGACACCATCAATGATGGCGCGAATTCGCCGAGCCAGATCGACGTCCTCAAATTCGTCGATCTCAACGCCTCGGACTTCACCTTCGCCCGCCAGGGGAATGATCTCACAATCAAGGTCTTGCGATCGGGCGACATCATCACGGTCAAGCAGCAATTTGGGGCTGCCACCGACTATTGGGGTCTCGAACAGATCCAATTTGCGGATGGCACTCTGTGGGACATAGAAGCTATCGCCGAGTCGACGTGGACCAAAGGTACCAGCGGCGACGACACGATCAACGGCACGTCTGGCAATGACGTCATTGCCGGTATGGGCGGCAACGACACGCTGAATGGCGGCCCAGGTGATGATACCTACGTGTATCGTCGCGGCGATGGCAACGACACCATCATCGAGGGCACCGCCGGGAATTTCAGCACATTTGATACGCTACGGCTCAAGGGCATCGCTCCGTCCGCGATCAGCTTCGTCCGCAATGGTAACGACGTCACGCTCGTTATCGCCGAGAGCGCACCTGGCGCCGGCGACGGCGGCTCGATCCTGATCAAGGCGACGCTGGACAATTTCTTCAGCTCGGGTGTCGAGCAGTTTGTGCTTGATGATGGCACGCTATGGACCCAGGACGACCTTCGCGTGAAGGTGCTGGCGCAATATTCAACGCCAGGCAACGACATCATCAATGGCTACAACACCAATGACGTCATAACCGGCGGTCGTGGCGATGACGTGATGTCCGGCGGGGTGGGCGACGATACCTACATCTACAATCGGGGCGATGGTAACGATACTATCATCGAGGGCACGTCGGGTAACAACACGACTTTCGACACGCTGCGGCTGCATGGCATCGATCCGAGGGACATCAGCTTCTTGCGTAACGGCAACGATATGACGCTGGTCATCGCCGAGAGTGCGCCGGGCGCAGGGGACGGCGGCTCGATTCTTATCAAGCAGACTCTGGAGGACTTTTTCAGCCAGGGTGTCGAGCAAATCGTCTTCGACAATGGTACGGTCTGGACGCAAGCCGATCTGCGTGCGTTTACTTTGCAGCAGGCGACGGCGTCCGGCGCAAGCTCGATCTACGGCTTCAATGGCGCTGACACGATCGCGGCCGGTACGGGGAACCGCTATCTGAACGGCGGCGGCAGCTCGGATACCTACATCTATACGTCGGCGGGCGGCAACGACGTCATCGAGGACCCGACCAGCGGCAATGTCCTTCTCATGCAGGATATTGCGTCGACGGCGGTGTCGCTCAGCCGGCCGGGCAGTGGAGCCGACCTGATCATTCAGAACTCGTTGACCGGCAAGACGGTCACGGTCAAAGGCCAGTTTAGCAGCGGCACGTTGTCGACGATCACCTTCGGTGACGGCGTCAGCTGGAGTCAGGCGCAGATCCTCGACGTTCTCGCCGGAAGCGACGATTCCAGCGCCTATTTGTTCAACGCCGGTACAGGCCAGGTGACGGTCACGAACACCGTCACCACGATCAAGATGGGTGCCGGCATCGCCTCATCCGATCTCTACTTCCAGGCCAACGGCAACGGTGATCTCGTAATCAAGTTCAAGTCCGGCAATGACGTCATCACAGTTCCAGGCGACCTCGTGAAGCAGGCCTGGGGGGTTTCGAGCTCCGTCATCCGCATCAAGTTCAGCGATGGGACCGTTCTTGCACTCGGCCAGCCGGCAGCCGGGCAGGGTACGCCACTGACCTTCACTTGGCTCGGCAACACTACGAACTATACGATTACCGGCACCACCTTCGGCAACAATGTCTATGAGGTGACCACTGGCGGAAAAGTGAATTTTGCCGATGCCAGCGGCGCGGGCGGCATCAATATCGTCAAGTTCGACAAGGGCGCCCAGTTGGTCAATGTCCAAGCCAACAATTACGCCGGCCGGCTCGATTTGGGCCCGCAGATCTCAGCGAAGGATGTCTACTGGCAGACCAATCAGTATGGCGACCTGATCCTGAAGATCCGGGGCGACGATGCCGACAGCATCAACGTCTGGGGCGACATGCAACTCGCCAACGGCGTCGTGACCAGCGCGATCAAAACCGTGAATTTTAGCGACGGCACCGTGCTCGACATGAGCCACGGGCCGCAGACCTTCACCTGGCTGGGCAACACCGCGAACTACACGATCACCGGCACCAATCTCGGAACCAACGTCTATGAAGCGACGATCGGCGGAAAGGTGAATTTTGCAGACTCGGCTGCAGCGGGCGGCATCAATATCGTCAAGTTCGATAAAGGTGCCCAACTGGTCAATGTCCAAGCCAACAATTACGCCGGCCGGCTCGATCTCGGGCCACAAATCTCAGCGAAGGATGTCTACTGGCAGACCAACCAGTATGGCGATCTGATCCTGAAGATCCGGAGCGACGATGCCGACAGCATCAATGTCTGGGGCGACATGCAACTCGCCAACGGCGTCGTGACCAGCGCGATCAAAACCGTGAACTTTAGCGACGGCACCGTGCTCGACATGAGCCACGGGCCGCAGACCTTCACCTGGCTGGGCAACACCGCGAACTACACGATCACCGGCACCAATCTCGGAACCAACGTCTATGAAGCGACGATTGGCGGAAAGATAAACTTTGCAAACTCGGCTGCAGCGGGCGGCATCAATATCGTCAAGTTTGATAAAGGTGCCCAACTGGTCAATGTCCAAGCCAACAATTACGCCGGCCGGCTCGATCTCGGGCCACAAATCTCAGCGAAGGATGTCTACTGGCAGACCAACCAGTATGGCGATCTGATCCTGAAGATCCGGAGCGACGATGCCGACAGCATCAATGTCTGGGGCGATATGCAACTCGCCAACGGCGTCGTGACCAGCGCGATCAAGACAGTGAACTTTAGCGACGGTACCGTCCTCGACATGAGTCATGGTCCGGCTAATTTCACATGGATCGGCAGCACTCCGAACTTCAACCTGACCGGAACGACTCTCGGAACCAATGTGTATGAGGTGTCAACCAGCGGCACGCTCAATTTCGCCAATGCCAGCGCGGCAGGCGGGACGAACATTGTCAAATATGACCGCGGCGATCAGAACCTGGTGATCTGGACTAATAAGAACAGCGGCACCATCGAGCTCGGGGCCGGTATTACCGAAGCGGATGTATACTGGCAGGAGTATCAAGATCGAGATCTGATCCTGAAGATCCGGGGCGACGATGTCGACAGCATAGCCGCCTACCAGAACTGGCAAGTCATCAATGGCAACATCGTTAGCAACATTGGTGCGGTGAAATTTAGCGATGGGACGGTTCTGGACCTTAGTCACGGGCCCTCAAATTTCACTTGGTTTGGCAATGCCGTGAACTTCAACATAACCGGCAGCACGCTAGGCACCAATGTCTACGATATTTCAACGAGCGGAACGATCACCTTCGGCAAGAATGCCGCGACTGGCGGGACGAACATTGTCAAGTATGACCGCGGCGATCAGAACCTGGTGATCTGGACCAACAATAGCAACGGAATCATCGATCTCGGCCCGCAAGTGTCTGCTTCTGACATCTACTGGCAGGAATTTCAGGATCGCGATCTGATCTTGAAGGTTAGGAATGACGCCAACGATAGCATCAGCGCCTACCAAAACTGGACGGTCGTGAATGGTAGCACGGTGAGCCTTATCACCGCCGTCAGATTTGCCGATGGGACTGTTCTTGATCTCAGCCAAGGCCAATTGGCCTTCACGTGGATGGGGGCTGCCGCCAATTACAATCTCGTTGGAAGCAACCGTGCCGCGAATGTGTTCGAGGTAACGCAGGGTAATGGTTCGATCACTTTCGGAAATGCGAGTGGCGGAGGCAGCGGGAAAAACACGATCAAGTTTGCAAAAGGAGCAGGGATTGCCGATGTCTACCTGAACGGTGGTACGGGCACGATCGCGTTTGGCGCGGGTATAACTGCTGATGATATTTACCTTCAATCAAACGACAGCAATGGCGATCTGATCATCAAGCTCAGAGATGATGCGGCTGACGCTATAACGGTCCACAGTGATCTTGTGAATAATAGCTGGGGAGTCTCCAGCGGAGTGACACAGCTGCAGTTTGCAAATGGGAGCTCGGTCGACCTGGGCCAGCCCGCCGTGGGTCAAGGCTCTCCCCTTACGTTTACATGGACAGGAACGTCCGGAGCCACGATTACTGGCAGCGCCTATGGCGCCAACGTGTTCGAAATGGGCCCCGGAACTGAGAGCTTTACGGGTGGAAACACAAGCAAAGGCGGAAACGGCTATAACACCTATGTCGCTTCCGTTAGCACCGGCCATGCGATTATCAACCCGAATGAAGCCGCTGGCTCAAGCAATGAGCTCGACTTCATCGGCGATATTACGGATCAGAACCTGTGGTTTGTCCAATCCGGCAACAATCTGCAGGTTGACCTTTTAGGAACCAATACTAGCGTGACCGTGAATGGATGGTTTTCGAGCAGCGCCAATCAGCTCCAGGAGATCACTGCCGGCGACCTCAAGATCGACAGCCAGATCTCACAACTTGTCCAGGCAATGGCAACTTATTCGGCAAACCACGCCGGATTTGACCCGACCAACTCAAGCGTCCAGGTGGCACCGAACGATCCTGCTTTGCAGAACGCAATTGCTACTGCCTGGCACGCCTAAAGCTGGCTGAATGTGGGCGTAAAGCCGTCCGCAAGGCATCAGAAAGCGCGCTCACGTATCATGGGCGCGCTTTCTTGTAGGCAGCCGCAGAGTGGTGCAGGGCCGATCTGGCCAACCTATAATTTGATAAAGCTGCAATAGGGATCTCCTGTACGGCGTGCGATAGGACGAACGTCGGTGCTGCTGCGCAGCCAATCGTTTTCGCGGTAGGCTGCCGGCCCGCAGACATCTGGCATTTCGGAAATGAGTGCGGCAATCAACGTCCTCCCTGCACAGAGGGCTTGTTCCGGTGAACAAAACCGGTGTACATTCGGCTGCCGGTTGGGTCAAAAACCCTTGTATTTTCAGGCTTTTCGAGTCTAGGCAGCAGAGTTCGAGCCTCTCCACTCCTGCCAGCTAATCCAACGGCTTAGCAGTCTGTTCCGGCGGATGGCGCGCTGCGCCAAATGGCGGCGAGCCCTTTCGGGTTCACCGCCGATGTCTCTTACCAGCACACGTTCACGGGCACGAGGCGCCAGCCCCAGCCGGTCCAGACGCGGCGCCATCGCGTGCAGCTATCCCAGCCGGCATAACCCCAGCTTGGCGCGCCCCATCCCCAACCCCACCCCGGTCCCCAGGCGGCCGCGCTGGCGAGGCCCAGTCCCACGCCAAGGCCGATCGCAGGTCCGCGCCAGCCCCAGCCGCCTCCACGCCAGCCGCCGCCCCAGCCGCCACCTCGCCAGCCGCCGCCTCCGACAAAGCCGCGGCTGAACCCCCCGCCATGAAAGCCGCGCTGTGCGGACGCAACGCTTGGCGCCAGCGCAAGCACAGCGACAACACCGAGCGTGAGAACCGTCTTTCTGACCATGAAGACCTCCTTGGATTGAGCAAGAAAAGATTCACCGGCGCGAGCAAATCGCACCGAGTCCGGATGCATCGCGTGCTGCTATCGCCAGACCCAGCCGCAGCGACGACGACCGCGATGCCACCGGCAAACCCAGCGCCGTCGTCGCGGCGGCCGCCAACGCGGAGGGCCGCCCCAACCAGGACCACCAGGACGCGGACCGGGCCCGGGACCCCACTGGACTTCGGTCGTGTCGGGGTGCGCGTCGCCTCGGCCTAGAGTGGCAGCGACCGGCATCGCTTCCGCGGGCCCGAGCAGCTGAACGCCGATGGTGCCGACTGCTGCGGCGACGAGAGCATTCTGTGCAAGGCCAAGGAACGCGCGGCGGCTAGGAGAGCTCATGTGTGGTCCCCTTTGTTGACCAGTCGTGATGCTACGGAGTCATCACGTTCGAACCGCCTATCTAGTTGCGCTCGCACGCGGCCAACATCCGACGAAACCCTGAGCGTCAGGACGGGATATCCTCCGGCCTGCGCGAGCGCGAGGTCGCGGGATCGCACGCGGGCGCGTCATCTGCGTCCGCGCGCGTCCAGCGTCAGGCTGGCTACGCCGGCCGCGACGCTCACGCCGATCGATAGCTCGACCGATAGCGGCTGCAGCATGATCGCCCGGCGCGAACCGCCGATCAGGGCATTGACGCCGAGGCCCGGTCCCAGCGAGAGCTTCCCGCTGGCGCCCACATAGCGTCCGCGCAAGCTGCTGGGCCTGATGTGCGAATTCCGGGCGAGGACGATCCACGACAATGAGCTCACGCTGGTGACGCCGAGGTCGAGACCCAGTCGCCTGAGCCGCCCCGTGTAGACGTAGCGCCCCGGCGGATGTCTCGCGTGAAACACGCAGCGAAGCGACTGCGTCGATCCAACCACCAGCCCGACGCGCGGCGTGCCGATACAGATGAGTCTGCCGACCCTGAACCTCTCGGCGTGCGCCGGTCCAGCGGCACATATCAAGACGGTCGCGGCGGCGAGCAGCAGCGTGACGCGCATCAGGCCTCCCTCCGACTCTTGCCCTCGGCAGAGGTCGCTTGCCCAAGAGTGTCCCCAAGGTAATCCTCGACATAGAACCTGATGATCGCAACCCGGCCGATGGCCACGAGCGGCATGGCGAGCGCGATGCCCATGACGCCGAACAGCGCGCCGAAGATGACGATCGCGACCAGGACCCAGGCCGGCGGCGTCTCCACCGCCTGGCGCTGGATCAGCGGGCCGATCACATAGCCCTCGATCGACTGTATGACGGTGTAGACGAGGATCGCCCAGACAAGCAGCGAGACCCCCAAGGGCATCGCGACAAGTGCGATCGGGATCGCGGCGACGATCGGACCGAGATAAGGGATGAAGTTCGACAGCCCCGCCTGAAGTCCAAGCACGAAAGGACCGGGCAGCCCGATGAGGTAAAGCGCCAGCCATACGCACAGCGTCATCAGGGCGATGCGGATGAGCTGCCCGACGAACCAGAACCGCAGCACGTTGCCCATCTCGTCCATCACCGCTCGCATGCGCGGCCGATAGGATTGCTTGGCCAACATCACCAGGCTTTCGCGGTAGCTGGTCGGATCGAATGCAAACAGGATCCCAAGAAACACGACGACGAGCGCACCGGTCAGAATGGTCGATGCGCCACCGAGGACGAACTGGGCATGGCGAAGAAAGCGGCCCTGATCCGACACCAGCCACTGCGCGAAGTCGCGGCCCCATTCCGGGCCGAGCAGGTCGACACCGTATGTCAGAAGATGCTTCTGCAGGATGTCGAGCTGGGTATCCATCACCTTCAGAAGCAGACGCGTCTGTTCTGGCAGCTTGGCTGCGCCCCAGCCAATGCCCAATGCCGTTGCCGCAGCGACCAGCAGCAGCACGAGCGTCAACCGCAGGGTCCGATTGAGGGGGAGGACCGGCCTCAGTGCCCTTGCCGCAGCATCCAGAAAGGCTGCAAACAGCACGCCCGCGAAGACGATCAGCAGGCTGAAGACCGTCTGCCACATGATGAAGAGCGCGACACAGATCGCGAGCAGGGTCAGCCCGGTCGCGAGCACGCTGCGCCTGCCGTCAGGCGCGGTCGGTTCGATGGCTTGGTCGGGAAACGCGATCTCGCCAAGCCGCTCCTGCGCTAATCTGGTTTCGCTCATCGATCGGCCAATTCGAACGCGCGGAATTGAACCGGTGCCGCGCTCGGCTCCTACGTCCGAACGCGGCGGCTGCCAAAGTGCGGATGCTTCCCACCCCGATGACGCCAGTAGCGATGCTTGGTCGGATTCATGTTGGTGTTCGGTGTCGCACCGCTCAGCGCAGAACCGCCGGCGTCCTTCGGCGCGGATACCGCCTTGTCGCCTGATTGGGCCAGAGACACGGCCGCCGGTACGATCACTGCCGCCGATCCTCCGAGAAGGAGGAAGCCGCAGAGGCTCGAGATGTTCATGTCTGACTCCAGGCGGTCAGCGTGACAACAACGCGACTTCAGCTCGGGACGTCAGGCCAAGTCGCGGGGAACCACGATAAGAGCCGGCTTCCGGATCGCAAATCAGGGATTCTCTGTAGAACTCTGGGGCGGGAAATCGAGCTTGCGGTTCCGGCCAGCCTCCGCCCACGAGGCCGCGCAGGCGTTGACTACGGCTGGGAATCGGTTCGTGGACGGCCGCCCGCGACGAGCACGAAGCTCTGCCGGCAGAATTCACCGCCCTTGGCGAGCTCGGCGGCGATGCGCCTGGCATGGACCACGGCTGCCTCCCGGCTGGCATGCTCGCAGCCGGTTAAGTCGGGAGAGAGACCGTATCTGTCGATGATGTGGAAGAAGTAGCGCATGTGACAGATTTATGTCGGGCCGTTGCCGGGCTCCAGTGACAAACGTGGCAGGTGGCATCAGCAAAAGGTATGAGGCGTGCCGCGCCTCAGGAACGGCCTTGCCGGGCGCACGATCACACCTGCCGCGTGATGGCGGGAAGGCTGGGTAGTTGGCCGTGCCGCCCTCAGGTGATCATCCGATGTCTCAGGCAAGCCTGAAAGAGTAGCGTCGCCCGCATCGAGAGGAGAAGCGGAGGCGCGCGATGTCAAATTATGACCACAACCTGGCAGTCTCCGAGGCCGAAGCTGCTGCGCTCGCGATCGACGGCGAGCGCCGCAGCTATATGGTGCGCATCTACAATTACATGGCTGCGGGAGTCGGCCTGACCGCTGCAGTCGCGTGGATCACCTATCAGCTCACCGGTCCGGAACTGCTGAAGAATCCCGTAATGTGGGTCTTCGTGCTTGCGCCCCTGGTCCTGGTCTTCGTGATCAGCGCGCGCATCAATACGCTGTCGGTCACAACGGCGCGGTTGCTGTTCTTTATCTATGCAGCCCTGGTCGGAGTGTCGCTCTCGACCCTGTTTCACATCTACACAAATTCCTCGATCACCCGCGTGTTTTTCATCACCGCCGCGATGTTCGGTGCGCTCAGCCTGTTCGGCCAGACGACGAGGCGAGACCTTTCGGGAATGGGGACCTTCCTGTTCATGGGACTGATCGGCATCATCATCGCGATGCTGGTCAATCTCTTCCTGAGGTCGACCGGGCTGGACTGGCTGATCTCGGTGATCGGCGTCGGTGTGTTTGCCGGCCTGACCGCCTACGACAATCAGCGGATCAAGGCGATGTATGACAGCAGGGATGACGAAGTCACCAAGGGGCGCAAGTCAGTGATCGCAGCCCTGTCGCTCTACCTCAACTTCATCAACCTGTTCCTGATGCTGTTGCGACTCGCCGGGTCCCGCCGCTAGCACGAGCTGGAACGCGGTTCCGGTAACCACAAGCCCAACGATCGAGGCCGGTTCGGCCTGGATCGTCGGGCGTGGTGCCCATTTCAACTCAACCTGGATGCGTGATCCGGCGTCTAGGCCGCCGGCTTTGCTGCGGCGGTCGAGAGCGCATCGCGCAGCGCCTTTTCTTTGGCGTCATCCAGCGACGTCTTCAAGACGACCCCGCCTGCGTCCTGGATTTCACGGAGCACCTTGTCCGCCGTCATGTTCTTGATCAGCAGGAACAGGACGGCATCGCCTGGCTGGATGCTCGCAGCCAGTTGCTTCATGAAAGCGTCGTCGATCCCGAAATCGGTCAGTGCGCCGCCAAGCGCACCCGAAGCGGCGCCGATCGCGACGCCCACAATGGGATTGAGGAACAGCACGCCGATCAAAAGACCCCAGAAACTTCCCGACATTGCACCCAGCGCGGTGGTATTAACCAGCTGATTCAGCTTGATATTGCCTGAATCCGTCTTCACCGCGATGACGGCGTCGTTCACGGTGATGAGATATTCCTTCTGTAGCCTGAGGAGGCGCTGGCGCACCTCTTCCGCTTTGGCTTCGGATGGATACACGATCGCGACGAGATCGGACATGCAGACCTCCTGCTTGATGAGTTTCTCCCGGCATCTTGATGGATTTCTTCCGGCATAGAGTGCCCCGGGCTACGCGGATCGGCTAGAGTTAGCCGTGGCCATGGGAGGGCGACATCCCGAAAAACCCTTGGCGTCGGCGAGGAATGTTCCCATCGGTCAGCAAACGTCCGGGGACGGGCAGACACGCGAGTTCCTATTGCGTATTGATGCGCCCGATAGCACAATCCTACCTAAACGTGTATATTTTTGAATGTACATCTGGTGGGGGCGCTGGCCGGATCCCGGGGAGGAGGAGACCGGAATAACAAACAGCCTCTCGATGGCGAGAGGCGATCGCGTATGAGTGCGTATCATGAAGCAGGATGGCGCTTCCGCCTACGGTTCTCATCGAACCTACGCCGAGGGATGGAAACGTGTTCGCTCTCCTCATGCGAGCGATCGGCAATATTGGAACGTCACGTCTGATTTTCTCTTTGTGATGCGCCCTTCGACCGGAGGGCGCTTTGTTTATGTGGACGTCAACCCTGCATTCGAATCTCTCGTCGGGCTCTCGTCGAGCGATATCTGCGAGATGACTGTTCGCGACTGCATGGGAGCGCGGGATACGCGGTCCATCCAGGATGCACTCGAGGCGTGTCTCTCCAGACGCCGCGAGGTCCGGATCCGGCACCGGCTCTCGCTCGGGGGATACCCGCGAATTGTCGAGACCATCGTCGCTCCCATTTACGGCGCTGTCACCGGCACGATTGTGAGTTTGGTCGGCAGCCACAGGTTTCTGGACGAGACATCGTCGCCAAAGCTGGAGCGGATGTGGGGCAGTGGCGCGAACGTGAGTGCCGCGCTGCTATCCATTCAGGAGGACATGCAGCAGCGCATCGCCTCTGATCTTCACGACTCGACGTGCCAGCATTTGATCGCCGCGAGTCTTGGAATCATGCGACTTCGGAACGGCCTACGCGACCCGACCGGCGCCGAGCGGCTTTGCAGTGAGATCGATGTCTCGATCGATCAGGCGCTCAAGGAAATTCGAGGCTACGCCTATCTGTTGCACCCGCAAGATCTGACGGTTGCGGGATTGAAGGCAACCATCGAGAAATATGCCGAAGAGTTCGCTGAGCGCACGTCCATCAAGACAAGTGCAAGCATCGCCGCTGAGATCAATCGGTTGCCTTGCGAAACGCAACGCTCGCTGCTGCGGGTCGTCCAGGAGGCGCTCGCGAACGTTTTCCGTCACGCCAAAGCGACGGAGGTCCGGATCGCGATCGAGACGATCGACGATCGGTTTCAACTGACCGTCAGCGACAATGGCCGCGGCCTGCCATCCGTTCGGGCGCTTGGCGGCGGGGTGACGGAGATGCCTGGCGTCGGAATTCCGGCAATGAGAGCCAGGCTGCAGAAGATGGGAGGCAGCCTCGAGATCCGATCCGGATCGGCAACGCGACGGCCTGGTACCACACTGTCTGCGGTATTTCCGCGTGCGTCCGCGAAAGCGGCATCGACCAACGGCCGCCGTCATCCTCATCATCCGCGCAAACGGGTTGTGAACAAGAAGGCTCAATGCTGATCATACAATCGAACTATCTCTCCGAACCGGTTGACGTGTGTGTGATGCGAGTGGGAGTCTCCGGCCATGAAACGCTTTCTTATCGCCGACGATCACGAAGCGGTACGGTGCGGGCTGCGAGCGGTTCTGGAACTACGCGACGACTGGGAGGTCGTTGCCGAGGCGAACGATGGCAGCAATGCTCTTGCCGCGGCCGTTGTGAACCAGCCCGACGTGGCCATCGTGGACTTCTCGTTGCCGCGCATGACGGGAGTGGAGGTTGCCCGACGGATCAGGGAACATCACCTGCCGACCGAAGTGATGATCTTCACCGTGCACAACTCCAGCCTGCTGGCGCAGCATGCGTTCGAGGCCGGTGCCCGGGCATTTGTGCTGAAATCGGACGCGAACCGGCTCTTGTTGACGGCGATCGAGGCGCTTCTGAAACACAAGCCGTTCTGCACCGACAGCTGTTCGGCCCGGTTCAGCGAGATGTCGATGGGTGAGAGGGGAAGGCAACACAAGCTGTCGCCGCGCGAGCAATTGGTGGTCAAGTTGATCGCGGATGGCTACAGTAACAAGGGCATCAGCGCCATTCTGAACCTCAGCGTGAAGACGGCCGAAGCACATCGGGCGGCCGCGATGCGCAAGCTGGACATCCATTCGACGGCAGATCTGGTTCGTTATGCCGTGCGCGCCGGCCTGCTGCAAGCGTGAGGACGCTTGATGTTCTGTCGTGAAGGCGAAAGACGAGCTGATGTCGGTACATTTCCGGCAAAATCCAAGGGTTTTGCGGGATAACCGCCGGACAGCCAGTCAGTATTGTACCCAGTCTGCAATCGTATCGCTGTCGACTGCTTGATCAGCATTGTGCCGGCTACAGGAACGTCGCCGTGAAGCGGATCTTGATCGCGGATGATCATGAAGTTGTACGTTCCGGACTTCGCGCCATCATCGAAGCGCGCTCCAACTGGGCTGTGGCTGGAGAAGCCTGCGATGGGGAGCAGGCGATCACGCTGGCGTTGGACACGAGGCCGGATGTCATCATCGCCGACTACTCCATGCCGGTTGTGAGCGGGCTCGAGGTCAGCCGCCGCGTCAAGGTGCTTCAGCTCCGTTCCGAGGTCCTGATACTGACCATGCACGAAAGTGACGAGCTTCTGACCGAAGCGCTGCTGGCAGGGGTGCGCGGCTTCCTGCTCAAATCCGACGCCAAGCGGCACCTCATCTCTGCAATCGAGGCTCTGCTCGAAGGGCGGCCTTATTTCACCAGCGTCGTGTTGGAGAAATTGCTGGTCAACTATCAGCTCAACAAACAGAACAGGTCCGGCATGCTTCTCACCGCGCGGGAGCAGAACGTGGTTCAGCTGATTGCAGAGGGGCACACCAACAAGGTCATCAGTTCAATGCTGAACCTCAGCGTCAAGACGGTCGAAACCCATCGGGCATCGGCGATGCGCAAACTCGGCATGTCCTCCACGGCTGAACTGGTGCGCTACGCGATCCGCAAGAGGCTGGTGTCTCCCTGAAGTCCGAACCGTTCGTCGAGGCGGACATCAAAGTCACCGCGCGCTCCCATGTGACGGAAGCCAAGCAGGCGGGCCGGCCATGGCGCGGGTTCAGCCGATCGGCTTTTCGAACCGGGGCTCGGCATCCGCTCCTGTCCGGGACGGGGCGACAGCCAGGCGGCGGTTCCCAGATGCCTTCGGCCCCGGGGGCCAAGCTTGGCAGGTGCCGGCGGGGCGGTCCCTGCGCATTTGGCGGCGGGCCGGGCAGGGGCATCCAGGCGGTCATCCGGCCCCCCGACCTTGACCTTTGCCCGCTCGGGAAGTAGATATCCCCGCAACCTGCTGCCGGCCCGTCCAGACGACGGATATCCGGCGCGGCTTTAAACTCCCGAATAATCGAGCCCGCTTGCCGGCTCATCTCTCGAGACGAGGGTTGGGCGAAGAGCGGCTGTTCGGCTTCCTTGAACATCTTACGACGGACGCGGACTAATCGACGATGGCTACCAGCCCGTTCAAATTCCTGCAGGAAGTGCGCTCGGAGACCGCCAAGGTCACCTGGCCGACCCGTCGTGAGACGACGATCACCACGATCATGGTGTTCGTCATGGTGGCGCTGGCCTCGATCTTCTTTTTCGCTTCTGACCAAATCATTCGCTACGTCATCACCTTGGTATTGGGCATCCACTGATGGCAATGGGAACGCAGACCGCCGACAAGCGCTGGTATATCGTCCACGCCTATTCGAATTTCGAGAAGAAGGTCGCCGAGTCGATCCGCGAGCAGGCCAAGCAGCGCGGGCTTGAGGAACTGTTCGAGCAGGTGCTGGTGCCGATCGAGAATGTCACGGAAGTGCGCCGCGGCCGCAAGATCAATGCCGAGCGCAAGTTCTTCCCCGGCTATGTGCTGGTGAAGATGAAGCTGACGGACGAGGCCTTCCACCTTATCAAGAATACGCCGAAGGTCACCGGCTTCCTGGGCGCGGAAAACAAGCCGATGCCGATCTCGGAAGGCGAGGCGATGCGCATCCTCAACCAGATGCAGGAAGGCGTCGAGCGGCCAAAATCGTCGATCTCCTTCGAGATCGGCGAGAACGTGCGCGTGGCCGACGGCCCGTTCGCCTCGTTCTCCGGCGTGGTCGAGGAAGTCGACGAGGGACGTTCGCGCGTCAAGGTGGCGGTGTCGATCTTCGGCCGGGCCACCCCGGTGGAATTGGAATTCGGTCAGGTCGAGAAAATCGTCTGATCGCGTTATGCAACGTTTGCGCGTTGCATAGAGAGGGGCGTGGGAGGAGGGGCGCGGTCGCCAGCCGCGCTGGTCCGGACCACGAAACCTGAACCGCCGGCGACGAGCCGGCACAACAGGAGTGAGCAATGGCAAAGAAAGTTACCGGATACCTGAAATTGCAGGTGCCGGCCGGTGCGGCGAACCCGTCGCCCCCGATCGGCCCCGCGCTCGGTCAGCGCGGCCTCAACATCATGGAGTTCTGCAAGGCGTTCAACGCCCAGACCCAGAAGGAAGAGAAGAACACCCCGATCCCGGTGATCATCACGATCTATGCGGACCGGTCCTTCACCTTCGAGATGAAGACCCCGCCGATGTCCTACTTCTTGAAGCAGGCCGCCAAGATCCAGTCCGGCTCCAAGGCGCCGGGCCGCGACAAGGCGGGCAAGGTGACGAAAGCGCAGGTGCGCGAGATCGCCGAGAAGAAGATGAAGGACTTGAATTGCGATTCCGTCGAAGCGGCCATGAAGATGGTCGAGGGCTCGGCCCGCTCGATGGGCCTGGAAGTTGCGGGGTAAGGCATCATGGCTATCGGAAAACGTCTGACGAAGGCCCGCGAGGGGATTGATCGCACCAAGCTCTATCCGCTTCCCGAGGCGATCAAGATGATCAAGGAGCGGGCCAAGTCGAAATTCGACGAGACCATCGAGGTCTCGATCAATCTCGGTGTCGACCCGCGCCATGCCGACCAGATGGTCCGCGGCGTCGTGATGCTGCCGAACGGCACCGGCCGCACCTTGCGCGTCGGCGTGTTCGCGCGCGGGGCCAAGGCCGACGAGGCCAAGGCCGCCGGTGCGGACGTGGTCGGCGCGGAAGACCTGGTCGAAAAGGTGCAGAACGGCAACATCGACTTCGACCGCTGCATCGCCACTCCCGACATGATGCCGCTGGTCGGCCGTCTCGGTAAGGTGCTCGGCCCGCGCGGCATGATGCCGAACCCGAAGATCGGCACCGTGACCATGGACGTCGCCGGCGCCGTGAAGGGCGCCAAGGGCGGCTCGGTCGAGTTCCGGGTCGAGAAGGCCGGCATCGTGCAGGCCGGCGTCGGCAAGGCCTCGTTCACCGAGGAGAAGCTGGTCGAGAACATCAAGGCGCTGGCGGATGCGGTCGTGAAGGCCAAGCCGGCAGGTGCCAAGGGCACCTATGTGCAGCGTGTCGCGGTGTCCTCGACCATGGGCCCGGGCGTGAAGGTCGAGCCGGGCACCGTGCTGGCGTGATGCCGGTCCGGCAAATTTAGAAGAACGCGCCGAGCGGGACCGGGCAACTGGTCCCGCTCTTGCTTTTTGAGAGCGGGATCGAGAGCGCCGCGCGCGGGGTGTCATGCCTGACAAAGTCCTGGTCTATTCACGTTTCCCCAAAACCCTGCTGCAGCGGATCGGTGCGCATTTCGAGCTGCTCGATTCGGCAGGCAAGCCGGCGCATGAGGTATTTTCGCACCATGATCTCGCGCCCATCCGCGCCCTGCTCACCGCGGGCGGCACGCCGCTGCGGGAGGCGGACATGGACCGGCTGCCGCAGCTCGGCGCGATCGTCTGTTACGGCACCGGCTATGACGGGGTCGACCTTGAGGCCGCGGCGGCACGCGGCATCGCGGTCGGCCACAGCCCCGGCGCCAACGCCGCATCGGTCGCCGATGTCGCGATGACCCTGATGCTGGCGGCGACGCGGCGGCTCAACGTCGCCGACCATTACGTGCGCAGCGGCGACTGGGCCGCCGCCAAGCCGTCGCCGCTGATGAAGCCGCCGGTCGGCCTCAGCCGGCGCAAGGTCGGCATCTACGGCATGGGCGAGATCGGCCGCAAGATCGCCGCCCGCGTCGCAGCCTTCGAGGCCGAGGTCGGATATTTCAGCCGCACCCGCTATGACGATCTGCCGTACCAATATCTCCCCAGCCTGGATGCGCTCGCCGAATGGTGCAGCGTGCTGATGATCGCGGTCCGCGCCGGCGGGGAGACGCATCATGTGGTGAATGCGGATCTCTTGAAGAAGCTCGGCACGGATGGCTGCGTCGTCAACATCTCGCGCGGCTCCGTCATCGACGAGGCTGCGCTGCTCGCGGCGCTGAGGGACGGCACCATCGCCGGCGCCGGCCTCGACGTGTTCGAGACCGAGCCGCACGTGCCGGACGAGCTGACCAGCCTGCCGAACGTGGTGCTGACGCCGCATATCGGCGGCAACACACAGGAATCGCATGTCGCGATGCAGGCCTGCGTTCTTGCCAATCTCAGCGCGTTCTTCGCGGGCAGGCCGCTGCCTTACGCGGTCAGGTGAGGGGACGGCCGCCCTTCGAGCTGGCTGATGGTGCGTGGCGCAGCTTGTCCGGGTTGCGGACCAGATAGAGTGCGGCAATCCTTTCGCCGTCGATCGCCATGCTGAGGGTGTGGTCGAGCTCGCCGTCCAGATAGAGCAGCGCGCCGATGCTGCCATTGATCATGGTCGGCACGATGCGCAGATCATGACCGGCGTTCTTGCCGGCTACGCCGACGAAGAAGCGCGCGACCTTGTCGGCGCCGATGATCGGATTGAGTGCCGCGGTCTTGCGGCCGCCGCCGTCGGTGATCGCGATGGCGTCCTCACGCAGCAGGGCCGCGAGGCGGGATGCGTCGCCACTGGCAACGGCCTCGCCGAACGCTTCCAGCAGGCGGGCGTGGTTCTCCGCAGGTGCGGGCGGCGCGGCCCGCTGGTCGCGCACGCTGCGCCGACCGCGCGCGGCGAGTTGCCGGCAGGCCGCCTCCGAGCGATGCAGCATGGCGGCGATCTCGGAGAACGGCCGGTCGAAGACGTCATGCAGCAGAAAGGCCGCGCGCTCAAGCGGCGAGAGGCGGTCGAGCGCCAGCATCAGCGCAAAGGACAGATCGTCGGCCATCTCGGTGGCGGCGTCGGCCGACAGGGCTTCACTGTCGAACACCGGCTCCGGCAGCCACGGACCGACATAGATCTCCCGCTGCGCCCGTGCGCTTTTCAGCCGGTCGAGGCAAAGCCGGGTCACGATGGTGACCAGGAATGCCTCGGCATTCTGGACATCGTGTGCACCGAGGTAGCGCAGATAGGCGTCCTGCACCACGTCCTCCGCGTCGCTGCGGCTGCCCAGCATCCGATAGGCGAGGCCGAGCAGCCGCCGCCGATGTGGCGCGAGCGGGTCCTTCTCATGCGGCTTGCTTGACGACATCGATCGTATGTCCGTCCACGCTGACGCGCCGACATTCCCTGGCATAGCCGAGCGCCAGCTTCATCATCGGAAACAGGCGGCCCATCTGCAGCGCCATCGCCAAGTCGACCACGCCCTTGTCGCCCCAGCGCGTGCGAACCGCCTCGCGCCTGAGATCCTGATCGTCGGAACGGCGCACGATCGCGTCTGCGAAGCCAAATCCAAGCGCCGTCTCCGCGGTCATTGCCCGGACATCACGGCGGACGACGGCCTCGACCTGGTCCTTTGGCATGCCGGCCTCAAGGGCCATGTTGACGCACAGCTGGGCGCAGGGCCCGCAATCCTCGGCCATCGCGCCGGTGATCTTGGCGGCGAAGCTCGCCTCGATCGGGACCACCTCGCGATGCGACGAGGCGGCCATGAGACGGGCGAACTTGAAGAAGGCGCGGGGCGATTTCGTCAGCATACGGTCGAGATAGCTGACGTCATAACCGTAGTGCTTGCTCATGGCGTGAAGCTTGCGGCGGACGAAGAAGCTAAGCATGGTGTGGGTCTCCTTGGCTAGGCAAGGCCGCATAGACGGCGAGTGGTGCTGAGGTCATGCAACCAGTCGTCGTATTGTGCGCGCCTCCTGCGCGCTCAGACGAGCGGGCAAGGCCGCGTGTGACATCGCGGGTTCAAATTTCTCGGGCGGGTCCCGGAACTTTCTGCCGTCTGCTGGAACCGGCCCGAATTTTGCTCTTGGCAAGCCGCCGCTGACCCGTTAAAGAACCGCCTTCCGGGCGTGCCAGCTTGCTGGCGCGCCTGTGCGCGCATTCCGAAAGCCTGGAGGAGAGATCGTTCCTTTTGAGATGTCCGTTCAAGGATGGCTCGAAAGGAAAGAGGATCCTTCTGCTTCCGAAAATGTCGCAGGGGAGGTCGGTTCGCCGATCGCCCCGATCCTGTCCGAGACTGCAGGCGCCCGCGCGGAAATGCAAATTTCCTCTACGGCTTAATCGTATGGCCTGCATAGACGGGTGACGACCGGATTTTGGCATCCCGAAAAGGCATTAGCCGCATCGGATGCGGGTTTGGTTCGAACCTCGACACTCCGCCCCTGAAAAGGAACGCGGAAGGGCAGGCTATTCAAGTCATCGTCCTGCTCGTCCGTAACCCTTGGTCGTCGTGTCCAGAGGACGGGTTGGTGGGACGGTGGGTGCAACCCGGCGGTCCCGTCTGTTCTTTATGGCGAAGACCGCCTACCGGAGAGAGCTTGCTGTGGAACGAGCGGCAAAGAAAGAGGCGGTCGAACAACTGCACGAGGTCTTCAAGACCACGGGCGTTGCGATCGTCGCTCACTATTCCGGCCTCACCGTGGCCCAGATGCAGACTCTGCGCAAGCAGATGAAGCAGGCGGGCGCGTCGGTGAAGGTCTCGAAGAACCGTCTCGCCAAAATTGCTCTTGATGGCACGGACGTCGTCGGCATCGGCCCCCTGTTGAAGGGGCCGACCGTGATCGCAACTTCGAACGATCCAGTCGCGGCGCCCAAGGTTGCCATCGAATTCGCCAAGGCGAACGAGAAGTTCGTCATTCTCGGCGGCTCGATGGGTAAAACCGTCCTGAATGTCGACAGCGTCAAGGCGCTCGCCTCGCTGCCGTCGCTGGACGAACTGCGCGGCAAGCTCGTCGGCCTGATCCAGGCGCCGGCGACCAAGCTCGCCCAGCTCGCCAACGCACCCGCGGCCAAGGTCGCGCGCGTCATTCAGGCTCATGCCTCAAAGGGCGAAGCGGCCTGACGCCCTTCGCAATCCCTCGACAACCCCTGGTTTCGAACCAACGACTTTAAGGAAATAGATCAATGGCTGACCTGCAGAAAATCGTCGACGACCTCTCCAGCCTCACCGTTCTCGAGGCCGCCGAGCTCGCCAAGCTCCTGGAAGAGAAGTGGGGCGTGTCCGCCGCTGCCGCGGTGGCTGTCGCCGCTCCGGGCGCTGGTGGCGGCGCTGCCGCCGCTCCGGCGGAAGAGAAGACCGACTTCACCGTTGTCCTGGCTTCGGCCGGCGACAAGAAGATCGAGGTCATCAAGGAAGTCCGCGCCATCACCGGCCTCGGCCTGAAGGAGGCGAAGGACCTCGTCGAGGGCGCGCCGAAGCCGCTGAAGGAAGGCGTGAACAAGGAAGAGGCCGACAAGATCAAGGCCCAGCTCGAGAAGGCTGGCGCCAAGGTGGAATTGAAGTAAGCGCAGCTTGCTTCAATTCCATCCCCGGGCGAGCGCAGCGAGACCCGGGGATCTGGAAGACGTGGATGGCCGGGTCAGGCCCGGCCATGACGGGTGGAGAGGCGGCAACGCCCTCCATCCGTTTAGGAAGAAAGAGTTTGCAGCAATTCGGGCAGCGGAGCCCGTCCCATCGCTGCAAAAGACGTGCAACGGGAGGGCCCGCTGCGCGCTGGACACGAAAAAGTGTGGGGAGAGAGGGGCCTGCCCCTCGAATCTCGATTATTGTCAACCCATATTGGGTCGGCAGCACGAAAAGCCGGTGAGCGAGGGGAATGGCGTTTCCCGTCGCGGACCGTTGGGAGATAGGCAATTTCGGGCTTTTGCAGTCCGTGATGAGATGGTTCTGACGAGCGGGTGCGCCCTTGCGCTCCGCGCGTCGTTTTGCGTTTTGGAGGTCCGAAGAACGGATTTGGGACGTTTTCGTTCCCGAAACGACCTTCGGGCCGTCAAAATGGATCGAAATTCAACCCGAAGAGCGAGCGCAAGCGCTTTTCGGAAGGTCCGCCCCTCCGGGCGACGAAATGAGAGGCCACGATGGCGCAGCAGACATTCACTGGTCGCAAACGCGTTCGCAAGTTCTTCGGACACATCAAGGAAGTCGCAGAGATGCCGAACCTCATCGAGGTTCAGAAGGCGTCCTATGACCAGTTCCTGATGGTCGATGAACCTGCGGGCGGCCGGCCGGACGAAGGCTTGCAGGCGGTGTTCCGCTCCGTGTTCCCGATCTCCGACTTCTCGGGAACCTCGATGTTGGAATTCGTCCGCTATGAATTCGAGCCGCCGAAATACGACGTGGACGAGTGCCGCCAGCGCGGCATGACCTTTGCCGCGCCCCTGAAGGTGACGCTGCGCCTCATCGTGTTCGATATCGACGAGGAAACCGGCGCCAAGTCGGTCAAGGACATCAAGGAGCAGGACGTGTACATGGGCGACATCCCGCTCATGACCATGAACGGCACCTTCATCGTCAACGGCACCGAGCGCGTCATTGTCTCCCAGATGCACCGCTCGCCGGGCGTGTTCTTCGACCACGACAAGGGCAAGACCCATTCCTCGGGCAAGCTGCTGTTCGCCGCCCGCGTCATCCCGTATCGCGGCTCCTGGCTCGACATCGAGTTCGACGCCAAGGACATCGTGTTCGCGCGCATCGACCGTCGCCGCAAGATCCCGGTGACGTCGCTGATGTTCGCGCTCGGCCTCGATGGCGAGCAGATCCTGTCGACCTTCTACAAGAAGATCATCTACAAGCGCGCCAAGGACGGCTGGCGCGTGCCGTTCGACGCCAACCGCTTCCGCGGCTACTCGACCGTCAACGACCTGATCGACGCCGACACCGGCAAGGTCGTGCTCGAGGCCGGCAAGAAGCTCACCGTGCGTGCCGCCCGCCAGCTCCAGGAGAAGGGGCTGAAGGCCCTGCGGATGGCCGATGAGGAGCTGGTCGGCAACTATCTCGCCGAGGACCTCGTCAACCCGAAGACCGGCGAGATCTACGCTGAGGCCGGCGAGGAGATCACCGAGAAGAACATGAAGGTGCTGAACGAGCACGGCTACAAGGAGCTGCCGCTGCTCGACATCGACCACGTCAATGTCGGCCCCTACATCCGCAACACCCTCGCTGCCGACAAGAACATGACGCGCGAAGACGCGCTGTTCGACATCTACCGCGTGATGCGTCCGGGTGAGCCGCCGACGCTGGACTCGGCGCAGGCCATGTTCCAGTCGCTGTTCTTCGACGCCGAGCGCTACGACCTCTCTGCGGTCGGCCGCGTCAAGATGAACATGCGCCTCGAGCTCGATGCGCCCGACACCCAGCGCACGCTGCGCAAGGAAGACATCCTGGCGGTCATCAAGACCCTGGTCGACCTGCGCGACGGCAAGGGCGAGATCGACGACATCGACCATCTCGGCAACCGCCGCGTCCGCTCGGTCGGCGAGCTGATGGAGAACCAGTACCGCATCGGTCTGCTCCGCATGGAGCGCGCCATCAAGGAGCGCATGTCGAGCGTCGACATCGACACCGTGATGCCGCAGGACCTGATCAACGCCAAGCCCGCCGCCGCTGCGGTGCGCGAATTCTTCGGCTCCTCGCAGCTGTCGCAGTTCATGGATCAGACCAACCCGCTGTCGGAGATCACCCACAAGCGCCGTCTCTCGGCGCTTGGCCCGGGCGGTCTGACCCGCGAGCGCGCCGGCTTCGAGGTGCGCGACGTGCACCCGACGCATTACGGCCGCATCTGCCCGATCGAGACGCCGGAAGGTCCGAACATCGGCCTGATCAATTCGTTGGCGACGTTTGCTCGCGTCAACAAGTATGGCTTCGTCGAGACGCCGTACCGCAAGGTCAAGGACGGCCGCGTCACCGACGAGGTGGTGTATCTGTCGGCGATGGAGGAGGGGCGCTATCGCGTCGCGCAGGCCAACGTGCCGCTCGATGCAAAGGGCCGCTTCACCGAGGACCTCGTGGTGTGCCGTCATGCCGGCGAAGTCGTGCCGATGACGCCGGACAAGGTCGACTACATGGACGTGTCGCCGAAGCAGCTGGTTTCGGTCGCCGCGGCGCTGATCCCGTTCCTGGAGAACGACGACGCCAACCGCGCGCTGATGGGCTCGAACATGCAGCGCCAGGCGGTGCCGCTGGTTCGTGCCGAGGCGCCGTTCGTCGGCACCGGCATGGAAGGCGTGGTCGCCCGTGACTCAGGCGCTGCGATCGCAGCGCGCCGCTCCGGCGTGATCGACCAGATCGACGCCACCCGCGTCGTCATCCGCGCCACCGAGGATCTCGATCCGACCAAGTCGGGCGTCGATATCTACCGGCTGATGAAGTACCAGCGCTCGAACCAGTCGACCTGCATCAACCAGCGTCCGCTGGTGAAGGTCGGCGACGTCGTCAAGAAGGGCGACATCATCGCCGACGGTCCGTCGACCGATCTCGGCGAGCTCGCGCTCGGCCGTAACGTGCTGGTCGCGTTCATGCCGTGGAACGGCTACAACTTCGAAGACTCGATCCTGCTCTCCGAGCGGATCGTGAAGGAGGACGTCTTCACCTCGATCCACATCGAGGAGTTCGAGGTGATGGCCCGCGACACCAAGCTGGGCCCTGAGGAAATCACCCGCGATATTCCGAACGTCTCGGAAGAAGCGCTGAAGAACCTCGACGAGGCCGGCATCGTCTATATCGGTGCCGAGGTCCGCGCCGGCGACATCCTGGTCGGCAAGATCACGCCGAAGGGCGAAAGCCCGATGACGCCGGAAGAGAAGCTGCTGCGCGCCATCTTCGGCGAGAAGGCCTCCGACGTCCGCGATACCTCGCTCCGCGTGCCTCCGGGCGTGCAGGGCACGATCGTCGAAGTGCGCGTGTTCAACCGCCACGGCGTCGACAAGGACGAGCGTGCGCTGGCGATCGAGCGCGAGGAGATCGAGCGTCTGGCCAAGGACCGTGACGACGAGCAGGCGATCCTGGACCGCAACGTCTACAGCCGTCTCGCCGACATGCTGGAGAACCGCCAGGGCATTTCGGGTCCGAAGGGCTTCAAGAAGGATACCAAGATCACCCGCGCGGTGCTCGATGAGTATCCGAAGTCGCAGTGGTGGCTGTTCGCTTCGCCGAACGACAAGCTGATGGCCGAGATCGAGGCCATGCGGAAGCAGTACGACGAGTCGAAGAAGGGCCTGGAACAGCGCTTCCTCGACAAGGTCGAGAAGCTGCAGCGCGGCGACGAGCTGCCGCCGGGCGTCATGAAGATGGTCAAGGTCTTCGTCGCGGTGAAGCGCAAGATCCAGCCTGGCGACAAGATGGCCGGCCGTCACGGCAACAAGGGCGTCGTGTCCAAGATCGTGCCGATCGAGGATATGCCGTTCCTGGAGGACGGCACGCATGCGGATATCGTGCTCAATCCGCTCGGCGTGCCCTCGCGCATGAACGTCGGCCAGATCCTCGAGACGCATCTCGGCTGGGCCTGCGCAGGCCTTGGCCGGCGCATTGCGCAGACCGTCGATGCTTATCTCTCGAAGCAGGATATCAAGCCGCTGAAGGAGACCTTGAAGCGGATCTACGGCGAGGACGAGACCATCAAGACGCTCAACGACAATGAGCTGCTTGAGCTCGGTCACAATTTGAGCCGCGGCGTGCCGATCGCCACCCCGGTGTTCGACGGCGCCAAGGAGACCGACATCGAGGAGATGCTCAAGCTCGCCGGCATGGATGCTTCCGGCCAGTCGACCGTCTATGACGGCCGCACCGGCGATCCGTTCGACCGCAAGGTCACCGTCGGCTACATCTACATGCTGAAGCTGCACCATCTGGTCGATGACAAGATCCATGCGCGCTCGATCGGCCCGTACTCGCTGGTCACCCAGCAGCCGCTGGGCGGCAAGGCCCAGTTCGGCGGCCAGCGCTTCGGCGAAATGGAGGTGTGGGCGCTCGAAGCTTATGGCGCGGCCTACACGCTGCAGGAGATGCTGACGGTGAAGTCGGACGACGTCGCCGGCCGCACAAAGGTCTACGAGGCGATCGTCCGCGGTGACGACACGTTCGAAGCCGGTATTCCGGAATCGTTCAACGTGCTGGTCAAGGAAATGCGCTCGCTCGGCCTTAACGTCGACCTGCACAACTCCAAGATGGGACCGGCGCCGACGTCGGAAGCTGCCGAGTAAATCGACATGTCTGGCCCGGCCGCGCGCTATTCGCGCGGCCGGGTCGGCGTCCTTGCCGCTCGGGTCGGGCAGGGCGCCAACTTTAAGAGATTTTCGAATTTGCTGCCGACCCCCGATCGGCATGCGAGGAGAAGACGATGAACCAAGAAGTTATGAATCTCTTCAATCCGACGACGCCGGCCCAGGTCTTCGACCAGATCCGGATCTCGATCGCGTCTCCTGAGAAGATTCTGTCCTGGTCCTACGGCGAGATCAAGAAGCCGGAAACGATCAACTACCGCACCTTCAAGCCCGAGCGCGACGGCCTGTTCTGCGCGCGCATCTTCGGGCCGATCAAGGACTATGAGTGCTTGTGCGGCAAGTACAAGCGCATGAAGTACAAGGGCATCATCTGCGAGAAGTGCTCGGTCGAGGTGACGCTCTCGCGCGTCCGGCGCGAGCGCATGGGCCATATCGAGCTCGCCGCTCCCGTCGCGCACATCTGGTTTCTGAAGTCGCTGCCCTCGCGCATCGGCCTCCTGCTCGACATGACGCTGAAGGATCTCGAGCGGATCCTGTACTTCGAATATTACGTCGTGCTCGAGCCGGGCCTGACCGCGCTGAAGGACCGTCAGCTCTTGTCGGAAGACGAGTATCTGAAGGCGCAGGACGAATACGGCCAGGACAGCTTCACCGCCATGATCGGCGCCGAGGCGATCCGCGAGCTGCTCAAGGGCCTCGAGCTCGAGAAGCTCGAAGTGTCGCTGCGTGCCGAGATGCAGGAGACCGACTCCGACATCAAGCACAAGAAGCTCGCCAAGCGGCTGAAGATCGTCGAGGCGTTCCGCCACTCCGGCAACAAGCCGGAATGGATGATCATGACCGTGATCCCGGTGATCCCGCCGGATCTGCGGCCGCTGGTGCCGCTCGATGGCGGCCGCTTCGCGACCTCGGACCTCAACGACCTCTATCGCCGCGTCATCAACCGCAACAACCGCTTGAAGCGGCTGATGGAGCTGCGCGCGCCCGACATCATCATCCGCAACGAGAAGCGCATGCTTCAGGAGGCGGTGGATGCGCTGTTCGACAACGGCCGTCGCGGCCGCGTCATCACCGGCGCCAACAAGCGTCCGCTGAAGTCGCTCGCCGACATGCTGAAGGGCAAGCAGGGCCGGTTCCGCCAGAACCTGCTCGGCAAGCGCGTCGACTATTCCGGCCGTTCGGTGATCGTGGTCGGTCCGGAGCTCCGCCTGCATCAGTGCGGCCTGCCGAAGAAGATGGCGCTCGAGCTGTTCAAGCCGTTCATCTATTCGCGGCTTGACGCCAAGGGCCTGTCGACGACCGTCAAGCAGGCCAAGAAGCTGGTCGAGAAGGAGCGGCCCGAGGTCTGGGACATCCTGGACGAGGTGATCCGCGAGCATCCGGTGCTGCTCAACCGCGCCCCGACCTTGCACCGCCTCGGCATCCAGGCGTTCGAGCCGGTGCTGATCGAGGGCAAGGCGATCCAGCTGCATCCGCTGGTCTGCGCCGCGTTCAACGCCGACTTCGACGGCGACCAGATGGCCGTGCACGTTCCGCTGTCGCTGGAAGCGCAGCTCGAAGCGCGCGTCTTGATGATGTCGACCAACAACATCCTGCATCCGGCGAACGGCCAGCCGATCATCGTGCCGTCGCAGGACATCGTGCTCGGCTTGTACTATCTCTCGATCATGCGCGAGGGCATGCCGGGCGAGGGCATGGCGTTCGGCAACATGGCCGAGCTGGAGCATGCGCTGCACGCCAAGGTCATCCACCTCCACAGCAAGATCAAGTATCGCTGGGAAGGCATGGACGAGGAGGGTAAGCACTCCAAGCGCTGGATCGAGACCACCGCGGGCCGCGTGATGCTCGGCAACGTGCTGCCGAAGCATCCAAGGATCTCCTACGAGATCATCAACAAGCTGATGACCAAGCGCGAGATCTCGGGCGTCATCGACCAGGTCTATCGTCACTGCGGCCAGAAGGAGACGGTGATCTTCTGCGACCGCATCATGGCGCTGGGCTTCTACAACGCCTTCAAGGCCGGCATCTCGTTCGGCAAGGACGACATGGTCGTGCCGCACGGCAAGTGGAAGATCGTGGAGACCACCCGTACGCTGGCGAAGGATTTCGAGCAGCAGTACAATGACGGTCTGATCACCCATGGCGAGAAGTACAACAAGGTCGTCGACGCCTGGTCGAAGGCAACCGAGGAAATCGCCAAGGAGATGATGAAGGAGATCTCCTCGACCAAGAAGACGCCGAAGGGCGCGGATGCGGACATCAACTCGATCTACATGATGGCCCACTCCGGTGCGCGTGGTTCGCCGGCGCAGATGCGCCAGCTGGCCGGCATGCGCGGCCTGATGGCCAAGCCGTCGGGCGAGATCATCGAGACGCCGATCATTTCGAACTTCAAGGAAGGCCTCTCGGTGCTCGAGTACTTCAACTCGACCCACGGCGCCCGCAAGGGCCTCGCGGACACCGCGTTGAAGACCGCGAACTCCGGCTACCTGACCCGCCGTCTGGTCGACGTGGCGCAGGACTGCATCATCACGCAGGACGATTGCGGCACCCATCTCGGCATCAAGATGCGCGCCATCATCGATGCCGGCACGGTGGTCGCCTCGCTCGGCTCGCGCATCCTTGGCCGCGTGGCCTGCGACGACGTGCGTGATCCGTCGTCCAGCAACGTGCTGGTCAAGGCCGGCACGCTGATGGAGGAGAGCCATGTCGACGCCATCCAGCAGGCCGGCGTCCAGGAGGTGAAGATCCGCTCGGCGCTGACCTGCGAGCTCGTCAATGGCATCTGCTCGAAGTGCTACGGGCGCGATCTGGCCCGCGGTACTCCGGTCAACCACGGCGAGGCGGTCGGCGTCATCGCAGCGCAGTCGATCGGCGAGCCGGGCACCCAGCTCACCATGCGCACCTTCCACATCGGCGGTGCGGCGCAGCTCAACGAGCAGTCCTTCGTGGAATCGAACTTCGAAGGCAAGGTCGTGATCAAGAACAAGGCCATCGCCCGCAACAGCGAAGGCCATCTGATCGCGATGGTGCGCAACATGGTCGTGTCCATTGTCGATGCCGACGGCACTGAACGTGCGACGCACCGTATCCAGTACGGTTCGCGCATGCATGTCGACGACGGCGACATGATCAAGCGCGGCCAGCGCATCGCCGAGTGGGATCCTTACACCCGCCCGGTGCTGTCGGAGGCCGAGGGCACGATCGGGTTCGAGGATCTGGTCGAAGGTCAGTCGATCTCGGAGACGCTCGACGAGTCGACCGGTATCGCCAAGCGTGTCGTCATCGACTGGCGCTCGACGCGCGGCGGCGCCGATCTGCGGCCCGCGATCGTGGTCAAGGGCAAGGACGGCAAGGTGCTGAAGCTCGCCCGCGGTGGTGACGCCCGCTACATGCTGGCGGTGGACGCCATCCTGTCGGTCGACGTCGGCACCACGGTCAAGCCGGGCGACATCCTCGCCCGTATCTCGACCGAAAGCGCCAAGACCCGCGACATCACCGGCGGTCTGCCGCGGGTGGCGGAGCTGTTCGAGGCACGCAAGCCGAAGGACGCGGCGATCATCGCGGAAATCGCGGGCACCATCCGCTTTGGCCGCGACTACAAGAACAAGCGCCGCATCTCGATCGAACCGGTCGACAAGACCGAGGAGCCGCGTGAGTACCTGATCCCGAAGGGCAAGCACATCCACTTGCAGGACGGGGATATCGTCGAAAAGGGCGACTTCATCGTCGAAGGCAACCCGGCACCGCACGACATCCTGGCGATCAAGGGCATCGAGGAACTCGCGGCCTATCTGGTCAACGAGATCCAGGAGGTCTATCGGCTGCAGGGCGTGCTCATCAACGACAAGCACATCGAGGTGATTGTCCGTCAGATGCTGCAGAAGATCGAGGTCACCGACCAGGGCGACACCGACATGATCGCCGGCGAGCAGGTCGATAAGATCGAGTTCGACGTGCTCAACGAGAAGGCGAAGGAGGAGGGCAAGAAGCCCGCCACCGGAACCCCGGTCCTGCTCGGCATCACCAAGGCGAGCCTGCAGACCCGCTCGTTCTTCTCGGCGGCGTCGTTCCAGGAGACCACGCGCGTTCTCACGGAGGCCGCGGTCAACGGCAAGATCGATCCGCTCGAGGGCTTGAAGGAGAACGTCATTGTCGGCCGCCTGATCCCAGCCGGCACCGGCGCCTCGATGGCCCGGATCCGCGAGGTTGCGGTCAAGCGCGACAAGCTGATCCTCGACGAGCGCGAGAAGCAGGCGGCGATCGTGCCGGCTCAGCCCGAGCCGCAGCCGCTGGCATTGCCGCCGGCCGAATAGGCCGCACGACAATTAGCCGGAGCGCGATACCGCTCCGCTCCGGCTGTTCATCAGTCGTAGAAAAGGCCGGCTGTCGCCGGCCTTTTTTTGACGGTTTTTTGCCCTGATGCGGTCCCGCATCCCTGCTGTTCATCTTTCCTTCAGGGAAAAAGGCGCTTTTGATATCCTCCGATCCGCTAAAATGACCGTCGTGACCGACAAGATTCCGCGCTGATTCAATGAGTTGGGCATGAATCGCGCGCGGGAAGGGTCGAATCTTGGCCGATCGGGCTCAAGGGTGACTTCTCCGAGGTGACTTATTCAAAGCGCCTTGGAATCCCCGAGACGCGATTCATGACTTGGACCACCGGCGTCGGCTTGCGACGGCCGGAGATAGCGGAACGCTGATGCTTGACCTTGCGATTGTAGGTGGTGGCCCGGGTGGCCTGATGAGCGCCTGGTACCTCAAGAGAAAACTGGGCGACCTGTGCAAGGTCACGATCTTCGAAGCGTCCGACCGGCTCGGCGGCAAGATCGTCACGCGCAAGTTCGACAAGGCGCCGGCGATGTACGAGGCGGGTGTTGCCGAGATCTACGATTACTCGATGACCGGCCCCGATCCCCTGCGCGAACTGATCCAGCATTTCGGCCTGCAGACCATTCCGATGGACGCGCTGCAGGTGCATCTCGACGGCGCGCTGCTCGACGATGTCGACGGCCTGCGCCGCAAGTATGGCCCGAAGACCGCGGCTGCGGTGGAAGCTTTCCGCAAGCGCTGCATCGAGGTGATGTCGCCGGTCGAGTATTACGAGGGCGTCGGCGCGCACGACAATGAGCATCCCTGGGCCTATCTCACCTGCGAGGAACTGCTCGACAAGGAGGTCGACGATCCCACCGCGAAGCGCTTCTTCAAGACCATGGCGCGCTCGGACATCGCGACTGAGGCGCACAATACCAACGGCCTCAACGCGCTGAAGAACTTCGTGATGGATATCGATGGCTATATCGGCCTGTACTCGATCCAGAACGGCAATGAGCAGCTGATCGAGTGCCTGCGTTCCGAGGTCGATGCTGACATCCAGCTCAATCATCGCGTGCTCAAGGTCGGCAAGTCCGATTCCGGCCGTTACCGGCTCAAGATGATGAACGGCAAGGGGCCGGAGACGCGCGAGTTCGATCTCGTGCTGATGTGCCTGCCGCATTCGTGGCTCGCGACCGTCGGTTGGGAAGGCGAGGGCCTGCGTCGGTCGATGACCAAGCACATCGCCTATTTCGACCGGCCGGCGCATTATTTGCGCGTTTCGATCCTGTTTGATGAGCCGTTCTGGGGCGAGAAGATTCCCGGCTCCTGGTTCATGTCGGAGGCGTTTGGCGGTTGCTGCGTCTATAACGAAGGCTCGCGCCACGATGTCGGCAAGCATGGCGTGCTGAACTGGCTGATCGCCGGTTCCGACGCGCTGGCCTTCGCCAATCTCTCAGATCAGGAACTGATCGACGCTGCGCTGAAATCGCTGCCGGCCGAGCTCGGCGATGCCCGCTCCCATTATATGGAGGGCCGCATCCATCGCTGGCTGTCGTCGGTGAACGCGCTGCCGGGCGGCCTGCCGGTGCGCGACGTGATGACCAATCATCGACCGGAGCCGAAGGAGCATCCGGGGATCGTGGTGGTCGGCGACTATCTCTTCGATTCGACCCTCAACGGCCTGCTCGATTCGTCGGACGCGGCCACCGACATCATTCTTACCGAGATGATGCGGCTGCGTCGCGCCCGCTCGCAGGCCGAGACGCCGCTGTCGGACAAGATCGATCGCGAATATTTCGACAATTATCGCGGGCAGGGACCCTATAGCGAATCCTGGTCGCAATTTACCGATCCGGACTATCTGACTGACCTGATCAAGATCGTCTGGAACAACAAGGCCAAGGGCAAGGGCTACAAGCTGCTGGTGGCGGGCTCGGCGAGCGGCGAGCTGGTCGGCGCGCTGCGCGAGCGCGGCATCGATGCATGGGGCGTCGAGAACAACCGCTATATCCACGGCAAGACGCCGAAGGCGCTGAAGAAGTACAACAAGCTCGGCTCGATCACCGACCTGCCGTTCAAGACGGGCACGTTCGATTTCGTGTTCGAGACCAGCCTGTGCCATCTCGGCGACAAGCAGGTGGTGCGGGCGATCCGCGAGCTCAACCGCGTGGTCAAGACTGGCCTTGTGTTCGGTTCGATCACCTCGGACATGGCGCCGGCGCTGATCGACCGCTACGACCTCTTGCGCGGGGTCAAGAAGCTCGGCACCTGGTGGGAATGGTCGGAATTGTTCTTCGGCAACGGCTTCGATCTCTCGATGCACCGCCACGACTGCACCGATGCATTGTGGGAGGCGACGCTCGCGGCCAACAAGGGGCCGGGGCAGTGGTACGCGGACTCCGACAGCCTGCGCTATTCGTTCTTCGACAAGGTCGAGGACGAGGATTGAGGACGCTGGTGGCGGCGCTGTGCAGATGTTAAAGGCCTGACGCGCAAGGCTGACGCTCTCGCGGCCGCGCTGCTTCGGTTGGTTGCATGGCGCCTAAGAAACCAGTCTCAAAACCAGGATCCAAGTCGGGTTCGAAGCGAGGTTCGAAATCCTCTTCGACCTCGGCTCCGGATGGTCCGAGCGCGGACGACCGGACCGCGTCCGATCGGATCTCGGCCGCCGCCGGCGCCGCGGCCGAAATCGCCAAGCGGCTCGCTGGAACCGCTGCGCCGCAGGCACAGCAAGCGCCGCTCGCCGACAAAGCACCGCCGGTGGCCCAAGCGCCGCAGGCGCCTGAACCACCGCAGGTACCTGAAGCGCCTCAGGCACCCAAAGCTCTGCAGGCAGCCCAAGCGCCGCAGGCATCCGATGCGCCGCAGGCATCCGATGCGTCGCAGGCACCCGACGCGCCGCAGCCAGCTGAAGCTTCGCAGGCAGCCAAGCCGCCGCAGGCATCAAAAGCTCCACAGGCCTCCAGGCCGCCGCAGGCATCAAAGCCTCCGCAGTCTTCCAAGCCCTCTCAGGCTCCCAAGCCGCCGCAGGCCTCCAAACCTGCGCCGCCTCCCGATGATGATGACGACGAGGACGAAGAGGACGAGGACGAAGGCCTCGCGCTCGATGATGATGACGACGATGAGGATCTCGTCGTCTTTTCGGCCCGCGAAGCGGCCGGCGCGCTCGCCACGGTCTACCGCTTCGTCAGGCCGCTCCTTGCCAACTACAAGAGCATCCTGGCTTTCGTCGGCCTCGGCATCGTGGTCGAGACGCTGTTCAACGTCATCATGCCCCTCAGCCTGAAGTTCCTGATCGACGATGCCCTCGGCGAGGAGGATTTCGAGGCCCTGTACCGTATCCTTGGCGTGCTCGCCGCCGCCGGTATCTTCACCTCGATCGTGGCGATCTGGTACGAGCGCTGGGACGCGCGGCTCGCGGCCTGCATCATCTCCGACGTCCGCTCGCGGCTGTTCGAGCACGTGCAGAACCTGCCGGCGGCCTATTTCCAGCGCACCAAGCGCGGCGAGATCCTGTCGCGCTTCTCGGTCGACCTGTCGGCTTTCGAAGGCGCGGTGAAGAGCTTTGCCAACAGCGCGGCGCTGCCGTTCCTCGAGCTGATCGCCGGCATCATCCTGATGCTGTTCCTGAACTGGCAGCTTGCGATCATCTCGCTCCTGGTGTTCCCGATCACCCTGATCGGGCCGCGTATCCTGACGCCAAAAGCTGTGCAGGCCAATTACGAGCAGAAGCTGAACGAGGCGGCGCTGCTCGCCGTCGTCCAGGAGAACATCGCGGCGCAAGCGGTGATCAAGGCTTTCAGCCTGCACCGCAAGGTGTTCGGCTGGTTCACCTTCCGCAACGACGAGGCGCGCCGCAAGATCGGCGCGGCGATGTTCCTGTCGAGCATGGTCGAGCGCACCGTCACTGTCGCGGTGCTATTACTTCACCTCGTTGTGCTCGCGCTCGGCGCCTATCTCGCCACCAAGGGCCAGATCACGGTCGGCACCTTCGTCACCTTCGAGAGCGCGTTCTGGGAGGTGTCCTATAACATCGCCCACGTCATGCATTTCATCCCGGTGTCGATCTCCTCGGCTGCGGCGGTGCGCCACATCCAGGAACTGCTGGATGAGCCGACCCGAGGGGCCGACCGCCCGGGCGCGCCGGACCTGCCTCGGATCAGCCACGACATCACCTTCGAGCGCGTCAGCTTCCAGTATGAGGGCAGCGAGACGCCGGTGCTCGACAACCTCAGTCTGCGGCTCGATGTCGGCAAGCGCATCGCCATCGTCGGGCCCTCGGGCTCCGGCAAGAGCACGCTGCTCAACCTGATCCTGCGGCTCTACGTGCCCGACGAAGGGCGGGTCACCATCGACGGCGTCGACATCCGCAAGGTAACCCGGGACTCCTTGCGCGGGAGCATGGCGATCGTGTTCCAGGAGAACATGCTGTTCAACATGTCGCTCCGGGAGAACATCCGGCTCGGCAAGGAGAACGCGACTGACGCGGAGGTCGTGGAGGCCGCGAAGAAGGCCGAGATCCACCGCTACATCATGAGCCTGCCGCAGAAATATGACACGATCGTTGGCGAGCGCGGCGATACGCTCTCGGGCGGCCAGCGCCAGCGCATCGCGATCGCGCGCGCCATCATCCGCAATCCATCGGTGCTGCTGCTGGACGAGGCGACGTCGGCGCTCGACCAGACGACGGAGGCGGCGATCAACCGCACCCTGCTCAAGGTCGCCAAGGGCAGGACCATGATCTGGTCGACCCACCGCTTGACCTCGGTGGTCGAAATGGACGAGATCATCGTGATCTCCGGCGGCCGGGTGATCGAGCGCGGCACCCATGCCGAGCTGCTCGCCAAGGGTGGCACCTATCGCAAGCTATGGGACGACCAGGGCCACAAGCCTGCGACCGCAGGTCAAGCCGATGGCGACAGCGACGATGACGACGAGGATGATGATGACGAGTGAGCGCCGCCAGCGGATGGGTTCACGCGCGCCAGCCGGTGCTTGAGGCCGCGTCCCAGCGAGACGCCGAAACGGGCCCAGCGCTGCGCCAGCCAATAGGGGCCGAGCTCGACCGAGACCGACTTGAACTGCCAGGCTTTGCGCATCGACCAGGCATCGCAGGCCCGCTTGAGCGGATCGGCGTAGAATGCCGCGATCTTGGCTTCGCCCATGCCGCCGCTGGCGAGCCATTGCGGAATGTAGACGTTGCAGAGCCGCGCGACGTCGGTGAACACCTTATCCGAGCCGGTGCCCGTGACAGGGCAGGTGGCGGCGAAGGCATCGCCGACCAGCACCAGACCCGGCTGCCGGTGGCCGGCGGTCACATAAAGATCGGCCGGACGGACCTTGACCTCTCCGGTGACGGCATAGTCGCCCGCGACCCGCCTGAATCCGGGCAGCACGGCGTCGAGCGCCGCCACCGGAGTGCGCCTGACAGCTCGCAGCCAGGGATCGCCAACCTCGCGATAGGCAAACAGATTGGCCCGCATCCGGTCGCGAAGCGGGAATAGCGTGATGTAGGGTACCCGGGTGCGGGCCCGTTCCTGGAAATAGGTCATGGCCGGGAAGGGGAAGCTGCTGCGACCGAGGGGTGCGATGTCGAAGCCGATCGAGATCGAATGCGCGGCGCTTTCGATTCGCCGGACGATGCCCAGCGCATGGCGCAGCCCGACATTGAGCCCGTTGGCGAGCACGACCAGACGGGCGGAGATGGTCTCGCCGTTGGACAAGAAGACGCTCTGCCGGTCCTCGCTCGGGCTGACCGCCACCGCCTTGGCCACGATCCGTTCGACTTCAGGCGGAATCTCCTCACGCAGGGCGTTCACCAGCGCATCGTAGAGAATGCCGTATTGAGGGCTCGGGTCCTTGTCGAGCACGCAGCCGAATCGCGCGATCCAGTTCTCGCCGGCCAGGGTCGCCTTGCGGAGCACCGAATCGGCCAGCCCGGTGGCGCGGAAGCGCGCGAGTTGCGCCTCGCCGCCCAGCTTCTCGACCCGGAAATCCGGCGGATAGACCTCGTGCGGATCGACCAGCACGGCCGCGATCCCGGTGCGGCCGAGCATGGCGGCTGCGGCCGAGCCGGCCAGCCCCCCGCCGATGATCGCAATGTCGGTATATCTCATGGCCAAGGCCCTGCTCGGACCGGTCATCATTGCGCCCGTAATGACAAAAAAAGCCTTAGCCGGATTGTTTTCCGAATATTTGCTCCGGGTAAAAAGTAGTGCACCACTGGACTGGCGCGGAATTGAACATAGATCAGGCTGCACGACGCCACTGCCGAAGCGTTGAGCTGACGCGGAGCGGTCAGCGAAATCGCAGGCTGCAGAAGCCTTTCTTTGCGCATCTTGCAGCCTCGTTTTGCTTGACTTGGCTATTTACCGCTTATAAAAGGCGCCCACTTAACGACAGGCGGTGAGCATCGCCAGCGTCGGAACGGATCACCCATCCCGCTCAGAAATGGGCTGCTCGGAGACGAGCAGGGACGGGCACCACCCTCGACGAATGCCGCTCAAACGCTGTCGATTATAGCTAGGCAATGCCAGGACGATTTTAGTTCTCTTGAGCACGTCCTCTTGAGACCAAACTCGGATGCATGACCTCGGTGAACGGCTGAGCGGCTCGCGCTGATCGGCTCTGACTGCGGTCCTCTGTGGCGTCGAGCGCTTTCCGTTCAGAGATGAGCGGTTGGCGTGTTTTCGCTTTGCGTGGAGGTTTTTTCGCGCGAGGCGGTCCGGCGGGGCGGGAAACCCCGAACAAGAATTTGCGGAGCGCTGTCAAGGCTTTCCGCGCGAACGTTGAAGGGTAAGGCCAAGATGCCGACGATCAACCAGCTGATCGCAAGTCCGCGCGAGGTGCAGAAGTCGCGTAAGAAGGTGCCGGCGCTGCAGCAGTCGCCGCAGAAGCGCGGCGTTTGCACGCGCGTCTACACCACGACGCCGAAGAAGCCGAACTCGGCGCTTCGCAAGGTGGCCAAGGTGCGCCTGACCAACGGCTTCGAGGTGATCGGCTATATCCCGGGTGAGGGCCATAACCTGCAGGAGCACTCGGTGGTCATGATCCGCGGCGGCCGCGTCAAGGACTTGCCGGGCGTGCGCTATCACATTCTCCGCGGCGTGCTGGATACCCAGGGCGTCAAGAACCGTAAGCAGCGCCGTTCGAAGTACGGCGCGAAGCGTCCCAAGTAAGACGTTCGAGACAAGCGGGAAAAGACAACAATGTCGCGTCGCCATTCAGCCGAGAAGCGTGAAGTTCTTCCGGATCCGAAGTTCGGGAACATCATTGTCACCAAGTTTATGAACTCGGTGATGTACGCCGGCAAGAAGTCGGTCGCCGAAAGCATCGTCTATGGCGCGTTCGGCATCATCGAGACCAAGACCAAGCAGAACCCGCTGACGGTGTTCGAGCAGGCGCTCGACAACGTCATGCCGACCATCGAGGTCCGCTCCCGCCGCGTCGGTGGTGCGACCTATCAGGTTCCGGTCGAGGTGCGTTCGACCCGCCGGCAGGCGCTCGGCATCCGCTGGCTGATCGCCGCTGCCCGCGACCGCAACGAGAAGACCATGACCGAGCGGCTTTCGGCGGAGTTGCTCGACGCCTCCAACAACCGGGGGAACGCCGTCAAGAAGCGTGAAGACGTGCACCGCATGGCGGAAGCCAACCGCGCCTTCTCGCACTATCGCTGGTAACGGCGACACGAACGGAAATTTAGGAACAGGTCCATGCCCCGCCAACATGCCATCGAGGACTACCGCAACTTCGGTATCATGGCGCATATCGACGCCGGTAAGACCACGACCACCGAGCGCATCCTCTATTACACCGGCAAGAGCCACAAGATCGGCGAGGTGCATGAAGGCGCCGCGACCATGGACTGGATGGAGCAGGAGCAGGAGCGTGGCATCACGATCACCTCGGCTGCCACCACCGCGTTCTGGAACGGCAAGCGCCTGAACATCATCGACACCCCGGGCCACGTCGATTTCACCATCGAGGTCGAGCGTTCGCTTCGCGTGCTCGACGGCGCCGTGTGCGTGCTCGACTCCAACCAGGGCGTCGAGCCGCAGACCGAGACGGTCTGGCGCCAGGGTGACAAGTATAAGGTGCCGCGTATCGTCTTCGCCAACAAGATGGACAAGACCGGCGCCGACTTCTTCAAGTGCCTGGCCGACATCGTCGACCGCCTGGGCGCGAAGCCGGTTGCGATCCAGCTGCCGATCGGCGCCGAGAACGCCTTCAAGGGCGTGATCGACCTCGTGAAGATGCAGGCGATCGTCTGGAACGACGAGGCGCTCGGCGCGAAGTTCGATTACACCGAGATTCCGGCCGAGCTCGCCGACCAGGCCGCCGAATATCGCGAGAAGCTGGTCGAGGCCGCCGTCGAGCTCGACGACGATGCCATGGCCGCCTATCTCGACGGCAAGGAGCCGGACGAGGCGACGCTGAAGCGGCTGATCCGCAAGGCCGTGCTGTCGGGCGCGTTCTATCCGGTGCTGTGCGGCTCGGCCTTCAAGAACAAGGGCGTGCAGCCGCTGCTCGACGCGGTCGTCGATTATCTGCCGTCGCCGCTCGACGTGCCTGCGATCAAGGGCACCGACGACAAGGGCAACGAGGTTGTGCGCAAGGCGGACGACAAGGAGCCCTTGGCGCTGCTCGCGTTCAAGATCATGGACGACCCGTTCGTCGGCACCATCACCTTCTGCCGCATCTATTCGGGCGTCCTGCAGAGCGGCACCGGCGTCGTGAACTCGACCCGCGAGAAGAAAGAGCGCATCGGCCGCATGCTGCTGATGCACGCGAACAACCGCGAGGACATCAAGGAAGCCTATGCCGGCGACATCGTCGCGCTGGCGGGCCTCAAGGAAGCGCGCACCGGTGACACGCTGTGCGACCCGGCTCACCCGGTGATCCTGGAGAAGATGGAATTCCCGGAGCCGGTGATCGAGATCGCGATCGAGCCGAAGTCGAAGGCGGACCAGGAGAAGCTGGGCATCGCGCTGGCCAAGCTCGCGGCGGAGGATCCGTCGTTCCGGGTGTCGACCGACCACGAGTCCGGCCAGACCATCCTCAAGGGCATGGGCGAGCTTCACCTCGACATCAAGGTCGACATCCTGAAGCGCACCTACAAGGTCGATGCCAACATCGGTGCGCCGCAGGTGGCGTTCCGTGAGCGCATCACCAAGCCGGCCCATGTGGACTACACCCACAAGAAGCAGACCGGCGGTACGGGCCAGTTTGCGGCCGTCTCGCTGGTGGTCGAGCCGAACGAGCCGGGCGGCGGCTACGTGTTCGAATCCAAGATCGTCGGCGGTGCGGTTCCGAAGGAATACATCCCCGGCGTCGAGAAGGGCATCGAGAGCGTGCTCGGCTCCGGCGTGGTCGCCGGCTTCCCGGTGGTCGATGTCAAGGTGGCGCTGGTCGACGGCAAGTATCACGACGTCGACTCGTCGGCGCTGGCCTTCGAAATCGCATCGCGCGCGGCCTTCCGCGAAGCGCTGCAAAAGGGCAAGTCGGTTCTGCTCGAGCCGATCATGAAAGTCGAGGTGGTGACGCCGGAAGACTACACCGGTTCGGTCATCGGCGACTTGAACTCGCGGCGTGGCCAGATCCAGGGCCAGGACATGCGCGGCAATGCCAACGTCATCAATGCGATGGTGCCGCTCATGAACATGTTCGGTTACGTGAATAACCTGCGCTCGATGAGCCAGGGTCGCGCGACCTTCACGATGCAGTTCGACCACTACGCGGAAGCGCCGGCCAACGTGTCGGCGGAAGTCCAGAAGAAGTTTGCCTGATTGTCGTTAGCTCAAGTTAGCGACTGAACGGAGAGTCAAATGGCCAAAGCAAAGTTTGAACGTACCAAACCGCACTGCAACATCGGCACCATCGGTCACGTCGACCACGGCAAGACGTCGCTGACGGCTGCGATCACCAAGATCCTGGCCGAGACCGGTGGCGCGACGTTCACTGCCTACGACCAGATCGACAAGGCGCCGGAAGAGAAGGCTCGCGGCATCACCATCTCGACCGCGCACGTCGAGTACGAGACCAAGAACCGCCACTACGCGCACGTCGACTGCCCCGGCCACGCCGACTACGTGAAGAACATGATCACCGGCGCCGCCCAGATGGATGGTGCGATCCTGGTCGTGTCGGCCGCCGACGGCCCGATGCCGCAGACCCGCGAGCACATCCTGCTTGCCCGCCAGGTCGGCGTTCCGGCGCTGGTCGTGTTCCTCAACAAGTGCGACATGGTCGACGATCCGGAGCTGCTCGAGCTCGTCGAGCTCGAGGTCCGTGAGCTGCTCTCGAAGTACGAATTCCCGGGCGACAAGATCCCGATCATCAAGGGCTCGGCTCTGGCTGCTCTCGAGGACTCGGACAAGAAGCTCGGCCATGAGGCGATCCTTGAGCTGATGCGCAATGTCGACGAGTACATTCCGCAGCCGGAGCGTCCGATCGACCAGCCGTTCCTGATGCCGGTGGAAGACGTGTTCTCGATCTCCGGCCGCGGCACCGTGGTGACCGGTCGTGTCGAGCGTGGCGTGATCAAGGTCGGCGAGGAAATCGAGATCGTCGGTATCCGTCCGACCCAGAAGACCACCGTCACCGGCGTTGAGATGTTCCGCAAGCTGCTCGACCAGGGTCAGGCCGGCGACAACATCGGTGCGCTGCTCCGCGGCACCAAGCGCGAGGACGTCGAGCGCGGCCAGGTGCTGTGCAAGCCGGGTTCGGTCAAGCCGCACACCAAGTTCAAGGCCGAGGCCTACATCCTCACCAAGGAAGAGGGCGGCCGTCATACCCCGTTCTTCACCAACTACCGTCCGCAGTTCTACTTCCGCACCACCGACGTGACCGGTGTCGTGCACCTGCCGGAAGGCACCGAGATGGTGATGCCGGGCGACAACATCGCGATGGAAGTGCACCTGATCGTGCCGATCGCGATGGAAGAGAAGCTCCGCTTCGCCATCCGCGAAGGCGGCCGCACCGTCGGCGCCGGTGTCGTCGCCTCGATCATCGAATAACAAGAGCGAATAGGGAATGGCGAGTGGCGAATGGAGACATCCATTCGCTGTTCGCTACTCGCCACTCACTACTCAAAGAAAGACACGGCAATGAACGGCCAAAATATTCGCATCCGTCTCAAGGCGTTCGACCATCGCATCCTCGATACGTCGACGCGGGAGATCGTGAACACGGCGAAACGCACCGGCGCACAGGTTCGCGGACCCATTCCGCTGCCGACGCGCATCGAGAAGTTCACCGTCAACCGTTCGCCGCACGTGGACAAGAAGAGCCGCGAGCAGTTCGAGATGCGCACCCACAAGCGCCTGCTCGATATCGTCGATCCGACCCCGCAGACCGTCGATGCTCTCATGAAGCTCGATCTGGCTGCCGGCGTCGACGTCGAGATCAAGCTCTAAGTTTTGGATTCACGTCCGCCTTCAACCGCGGACATAGAGAAGAACAGGAAGCACGCCGATGCGCTCCGGAGTGATCGCACAAAAGGTCGGGATGACGCGGGTCTTCACGGAGACCGGCGAACATATCCCCGTGACCGTGCTGAAGCTCGGCAATTGCCAGGTGGTCGGTCATCGCACCACCGAGAAGAACGGTTATGTCGCGCTGCAGCTCGGCAGCGGCAGCCGCAAGACGGTCTACATGCCGAAGGCGGAGCGCGGCCAGTTCGCGGTCGCCAAGGTCGAGCCGAAGCGCAAGCTCGCCGAATTCCGCGTCAGCGAGGACTCGCTGATCCCGGTCGGCGCCGAGATCCAGGCCGACCATTTCGTCGTCGGTCAGTTCGTCGACGTCACCGGCACCACGGTCGGTAAGGGCTTCGCCGGCGGTATGAAGCGCTGGAACTTCGGCGGTCTGCGCGCCACGCATGGTGTGTCGATCTCGCACCGTTCGATCGGTTCGACCGGTGGTCGTCAGGACCCCGGCAAGACCTGGAAGAACAAGAAGATGCCCGGTCACATGGGTGTCGATCGCGTCACCACGCTGAACCTTCGGGTGGTGCAGACGGACGTTGCGCGTGGCCTGATTCTGGTCGAAGGCGCCGTGCCCGGCTCCAAGGGCGGCTGGATTTCGGTGCGCGACGCCGTGAAGAAGCCGCTGCCGAAGGAAGCGCCGAAGCCCGGCAAGTTCAAGGTCGCGGGCGAGCAGGCTGCGGAAGCGCCGGCCGAGCAGGAGGGCGCATAAATGGAATTGAAGGTCACCACGCTCGAGGGCAAGGAAGCCGGCTCGGTCCAGCTGTCCGATGCCATCTTCGGTCTCGAGCCGCGCCAGGACATCATTGCACGTTGCGTGCAGTGGCAGCTCAACAAGCGCCAGGCCGGCACCCACAAGGCCAAGGGCCGCGCTGAGATCTGGCGCACTGGCAAGAAGATGTACAAGCAGAAGGGCACCGGCGGTGCCCGTCACGGCTCGGCCCGCGTGCCGCAGTTCCGTGGCGGCGGCCGCGCTTTCGGCCCGGTGGTGCGTTCGCATGCCACCGACCTGCCGAAGAAGGTGCGCGCGCTGGCGCTCAAGCATGCGCTGTCGGTCAAGGCCAAGGACGGCGATCTGATCGTGCTCGAATCCGCGGTGCTGGAAGCTGCGAAGACCAAGGCGCTGCTTGGCCACTTCTCCGGTCTCGGGCTCACGAACGCGCTGATCATCGATGGCGCCGAGCTGCACACCGGGTTCTCGAATGCGGCCCGTAACATCCCGAACATGGACGTGCTGCCGATCCAGGGCATCAACGTCTACGACATTCTCCGCCGGCAGAAGCTCGTTCTGACCAAGGCGGCGATCGATGCGCTGGAGGCGCGCTTCAAATGAAGACCATCGATCCGCGCCACTATGACATCATCCTGGCGCCTGTCGTGACCGAGAAGGCGACGATCGCTTCCGAGCACAACAAAGTTCTGTTCAAGGTCGCCGCCAAGGCAACCAAGCCGCAGATCAAGGAAGCGATCGAGAAGCTGTTCGACGTCAAGGTCAAGAGCGTCAACACGCTCGTGCGCAAGGGCAAGACCAAGGTGTTCCGCGGCAATTTCGGTTCGCAGTCAGACAGCAAGCGCGCGATCGTGACCCTCGAAGAGGGCCACCGTATCGACGTGACCACCGGTCTATAAGGCGACACTGCCATGGCATTGAAGACATTCAACCCCACGACGCCGGGCCAGCGCCAGCTGGTGATGGTCGATCGTTCGGCGCTCTACAAGGGCAAGCCGGTCAAGGCGCTGACGGAAGGCAAGCTCGGCAGCGGCGGCCGCAACAACACCGGCCGCATCACCGTGCGCTTCCGCGGCGGCGGCCACAAGCAGGCCTACCGCACCGTCGATTTCAAGCGCGAGAAGGTGGACGTTCCGGCCACCGTCGAGCGGTTGGAGTATGATCCGAACCGCACCGCGTTCATCGCCCTGGTCAAGTATCAGGACGGCGAGCAGGCCTACATCCTGGCGCCGCAGCGTCTGGCGGTCGGCGACACCATCGTCGCCGGCAACTATGTCGACGTGAAGCCGGGCAACGTCATGCCGCTCGGCAACATGCCGGTCGGCACGATCGTGCACAACATCGAGGTCAAGATCGGCAAGGGCGGCCAGCTCGCGCGTTCGGCCGGCACCTACGCCCAGATCGTCGGCCGCGACCAGGACTACGTCATCGTCCGCCTGAACTCGGGCGAGCAGCGCTTGGTGCACGGCCGTTGCCGCGGCACCATCGGTGCGGTCTCGAACCCGGACCACATGAACACCTCGATCGGCAAGGCCGGCCGCAAGCGTTGGATGGGCCGCAGGCCTCACAACCGCGGTGTCGCCATGAACCCGATCGACCACCCGCACGGCGGCGGCGAAGGCCGCACCTCCGGCGGCCGTCACCCGGTCACTCCGTGGGGCAAGCCCACCAAGGGCAAGAAGACCCGCACCAACAAGTCGACCGATAAATTCATTCTCCTCAGCCGCCACAAGCGGAAGAAGTAAGGAACGCCGGACATGGTTCGTTCAGTCTGGAAAGGCCCGTTCGTCGAGGCGTCGCTGCTCAAGAAGGCAGATGCCGCGCGCGCGTCCGGCCGTCATGACGTGATCAAGATCTGGAGCCGCCGCTCGACCATTCTGCCGCAGTTCGTCGGCCTGACCTTCGGCGTCTACAACGGCCAGAAGCATGTGCCGGTCGCGGTCAACGAGGAAATGGTGGGTCACAAGTTCGGTGAGTTCTCGCCGACCCGGACCTTCCACGGCCATTCCGGCGATAAGAAAGCCAAGAAGGCCTAACGAGATAGGCTTTAGGGATTTAAGCGATGAGCAAACCAAAGCGCGAACGGAGCCTCCCGGACAACGAGGCCAAGGCGGTCGCCCGGATGCTGCGGGTGAGCCCGCAGAAGCTGAACCTGGTCGCCCAGATGATCCGCGGCCGGAAGGCCTCTCTTGCGCTCGCGGACCTGCAGTTCTCGCGCAAGCGGATTGCGGTCGACGTCAAGAAGTGCCTGGAGTCGGCAATTGCTAATGCCGAGAACAACCACGAGCTCGACGTGGACGATCTCATCGTGTCGGAAGCCTTCGTCGGCAACGGCATCGTGATGAAGCGTTTCTCGCCGCGCGGCCGTGGCCGTTCGGGCCGGGTGTTCAAACCATTTTCGCAGCTGACGATCATCGTTCGTCAGGTCGAGGCGGCCGCTTAAAGCGCGGCGCGGGAGAATAAGATGGGTCAAAAGATCAATCCGATCGGGCTTCGCCTCGGCATCAACCGGACCTGGGATTCGCGCTGGTTCGCGGGCAAGGCCGAGTATGGCAAGCTGCTGCATGAAGACGTCAAGATCCGCGAGATCCTGCACAAGGAGCTCAAGCAGGCCGCTGTGGCGCGCATCGTCATCGAGCGTCCGCACAAGAAGTGCCGCGTCACCATCCACTCGGCGCGTCCGGGTGTCGTGATCGGCAAGAAGGGCGCCGACATCGACAAGCTGCGCAAGCGGGTGGCCGACATCACCTCGTCGGATGTGGTGATCAACATCGTCGAGATCAGGAAGCCCGAGCTCGATGCGACCCTGGTCGCCGAATCGATCGCCCAGCAGCTCGAGCGCCGCGTCGCGTTCCGCCGCGCCATGAAGCGCGCGGTGCAGTCGGCGATGCGTCTCGGCGCGGAAGGCATCCGCATCAACTGCTCGGGCCGTCTGGGCGGTGCGGAAATCGCACGCATGGAGTGGTATCGCGAGGGCCGGGTGCCGCTGCACACGCTGCGTGCCGACATCGATTATGGTGTCGCCACCGCGTTCACGACCTTCGGCACCTGCGGTGTGAAGGTCTGGATCTTCAAGGGCGAGATCCTCGAGCACGATCCGATGGCGCAGGACAAGCGGATGGCCGAGGGCGACAGCGGCAGCAGCTCTTCGCGCTCGCGCCGCGACGCTGCCTGATCGGCGGCGCTAGACAAGGTTTTGAGGGCTACCAGCCATGATGCAACCAAAGAAGACCAAGTTCCGAAAGGCGCATAAGGGCCGTATCCACGGTGTTGCGTCCTCGGGCGCGACGCTGGCGTTCGGCCAGTTCGGGCTGAAGGCCATGGAGCCTGACCGCGTCACCGCGCGTCAGATCGAGGCCGCCCGCCGCGCACTGACCCGTCACATGAAGCGCGCCGGCCGCGTCTGGATCCGCGTGTTCCCCGACCTGCCGGTGTCGAAGAAGCCGGCCGAAGTCCGCATGGGCTCGGGCAAGGGCTCGCCGGAATTGTGGGTGGCTCGCGTCAAGCCCGGCCGCGTGATGTTCGAGATCGACGGCGTGAGCAACCAGATCGCGCGCGAGGCGCTCTCGCTGGCGGCCGCCAAGCTGCCGATCAAGACGCGCTTCGTCGAGCGCATTGCGGAGTAATGGCCATGGCCGAGATGAAGACGTCCGACATTCGCGCGATGAGCCCCGACCAGATGGAGGATGCGATCCTCAATCTGAAGAAGGAGCGTTTCAACCTGCGCTTCCAGCGCGCCACCGGGCAGCTCGAGAACACCTCGCGCCTCAAGGAGGCGCGCCGCGACATCGCCCGCATCAAGACCATCGCCGCGCAGCAGCGCGCCAAGAACAAGTAAGAGGCCGGACCTATGCCGAAACGGACCCTTCAGGGCGTTGTCGTCAGCGACAAGCAGGCCAAGACGGTCGTGGTGCGCGTCGATCGCCGCTTCACCCATCCGATCTACAAGAAGACCATCCGCCGCTCGAAGAACTATCACGCTCACGACGAGGGCAACGAGTTCAAGCCGGGCGATACGGTCTGGATCGAGGAGAGCCGGCCGATCTCGAAGTTGAAGCGCTGGACCGTGATCCGGGGCGAACACAAGAAAACCGCCTGAGGCGGATCGGCCCACACGGGCCGGTTTCGCATTCGGGATCAGAGAAAAGCGCGAATTTCTCGCGCATCAGATGAAGAGGACGAGGTGCATCAATGATTCAGATGCAGACCAACCTCGACGTGGCCGACAATTCCGGCGCACGCCGTGTCATGTGTATCAAGGTGCTCGGCGGCTCCAAGCGTCGTTATGCCACTGTCGGCGACATCATCGTGGTGTCGATCAAGGAAGCGATTCCGCGCGGCAAGGTGAAGAAGGGCGACGTCATGAAGGCCGTCGTGGTGCGCGTCCGCAAGGACATCCGCCGCGCCGACGGCTCGGTGATCCGCTTCGACCGCAACGCCGCCGTGCTGATCAACAATCAGTCCGAGCCGGTCGGCACCCGTATCTTCGGGCCGGTGCCGCGCGAGCTGCGCGCCAAGAACCACATGAAGATCATTTCGCTTGCGCCGGAGGTGCTGTGATGGCTGCCAAGATCCGCAAGGGCGACAAGGTGATCGTGCTCACGGGGCGCGATAAGGGCCGCACCGGCGAGGTGTTCGAGGTGCGCCCGGATGAGGGCAAGGCGCTGGTGCGCGGCGTCAACCTGGTGAAGCGTCACCAGAAGCAGACGGCGCAGCAGGAAGGCGGCATCATCTCCAAGGAGGCGCCGATCGACCTGTCGAACATCGCCTATGTCGGCAAGGACGGTAAGCCGACGCGTATCGGATTCAAGATTCAGGCGGACGGCAAGAAGGTCCGCATCGCCAAGAGCTCGGGAGCTGAGATCGATGGCTGAGACTGCTTACGTGCCGCGCCTGCGCGCGGAATATGACCGCAAGATCAAGGGCCAGCTGACGGAAAAGTTCGGCTATGCCAACGTCATGCAGGTGCCGCGGCTGGAGAAGGTCGTGCTCAACATGGGCGTCGGCGAGGCCGTCAATGACCGCAAGAAGGCGGAGACGGCGGCTGCCGATCTGTCGCTGATCGCGGGCCAGAAGGCTGTTGTGACCTATTCGCGGGTTGCGATCGCGACCTTCAAGCTGCGCGAGAACCAGCCGATCGGCTGCAAGGTGACCTTGCGCAAGGCCCACATGTACGAGTTCATCGACCGCCTGGTGAACGTCGCGCTGCCGCGCGTGCGTGACTTCCGCGGCCTGAACCCGAAGAGCTTCGACGGCCGCGGCAACTACTCGCTCGGCATCAAGGAGCACATCATTTTCCCCGAGATCGACTTCGACAAGGCCGGGGAGAGCTGGGGCATGGACATCACGGTGTGCACCACCGCGCGCACCGACGACGAGGCCCGCGCCCTTCTGACCGCATTCAATTTCCCGTTCCGGCAGTGAGACGCTGATCTTCTTCAAGCATCTCAAACGCGGATACCCAGGAGCCAAGCATGGCAAAGAAGAGTTCAGTCGAGAAGAACAACCGACGCAAGCGGATGGCGAAGAACGCCGCTCCGAAGCGCGAGCGGTTGAAGGCGATCATCGCCGACAAGACCAAGCCGATGGAGGAGCGCTTCGCCGCGACCCTGAAGCTGGCCGAAATGCCGCGCAACTCGTCGGCGACCCGCATTCGCAACCGCTGCGAGCTGACGGGCCGGCCGCGCTCGAACTATCGCAAGAACAAGCTCAGCCGCATCGCACTGCGTGAGCTTGGATCGAAGGGCCTGGTTCCGGGCCTGGTGAAATCGAGCTGGTAAGGAGGGTCGTTAAGATGTCAACGCACGATCCCATCAGCGATCTGATCACCCGCATCCGCAACGCGCAGATGCGCTCGAAGTCGAAGGTCTCGACGCCGGGCTCCAAGATGCGCGCCAGCGTGCTCGAAGTGCTGAAGACCGAGGGCTACATCCGCGGCTATGCCACGGTGGAGCATGCTTCGGGCCGCAGCGAGATCGAGATCGAGCTGAAATATTTCGACGGCGAGCCCGTGATCCGCGAGATCGAGCGGGTCTCCAAGCCCGGCCGGCGGGTCTATACCTCGGTGAAGAACCTGCCGCGCGTGAATAACGGGCTTGGCATTTCGGTGTTGTCGACGCCGAAGGGAATCATGGCCGATCATGACGCGCGTGACGCGAATGTCGGCGGTGAAGTTCTCTTCACGGTGTTCTAAGAAGGATTGAGCCATGTCACGTATTGGCAAGAAGCCAGTGGCGGTGCCGTCCGGTGTGACGGCCACCGTCGACGGACAGACCGTCAAGATGAAGGGGCCGAAGGGCCAGCTTCAGTTCATCGTCCATGACGATGTCGAGGTGAAGTTCGAGAACGGCCAGGTCAAGGTCGCCCCGCGCGCCGAGACCAAGCGCGCGCGCTCGCTCTACGGCACGGCGCGGGCGCAGATCGCCAACCTCGTCGAGGGCGTCACCAAGGGCTTCGAGAAGAAGCTCGAGATCACCGGCGTCGGCTACCGCGCCGCGATGCAGGGCAAGAACCTGCAACTCGCGCTCGGCTACAGCCACGACGTCGTCTACGCGATCCCGGAAGGTATCACCATCACGGTGCCGAAGCCGACCGAGATCACGGTCACCGGCACGGACGCCCAGCGCGTCGGCCAGGTCGCGGCCGAAATTCGTGCCTACCGTCCGCCGGAGCCCTATAAGGGCAAGGGCGTGAAGTACGCGGGCGAATTCATCTTCCGCAAGGAAGGCAAGAAGAAGTAACGGAGCCGGTCATGTCGAGAGCCAAGGTTACGAATGCCCGGCGCAAGCAGCGCGTGAGGCTGGCGCTGCGCCGCTCCGCGGGCGGCCGTCCGCGCCTGTCGGTATTCCGTTCGTCGAAGCACATCTATGCGCAGGTCATCGACGATCAGAAGGGCGAGACACTCGCCTCCGCGTCGTCGATGGAAAAGGAGATGCGTACGGCCGGGAACACCGGTGCCAACATCGATGCGGCCAAGGCGGTGGGCAAGCTGCTCGCCGAGCGCGCGGTGAAGGCGGGCATCAAGGAAGTCGTGTTCGATCGCGGCGGCTATCTGTATCACGGGCGCGTCAAGGCGCTGGCGGATGCGGCGCGCGAAAGCGGATTGAGCTTCTAAGGAATTAAACGGGCGTCACGCCCACTTACGAGATTGGAAAGCACCATGGCAGGTGAACGCGAACGCGGCGGCCGCGAACGGAGCAAGGAGCGCGAGGAGCGCGACAGCGAGTTCGTCGACAAGCTCGTCCACATCAATCGTGTCGCGAAGGTCGTCAAGGGCGGCAAGCGCTTCGGCTTTGCGGCGCTGGTGGTGATCGGCGACCAGAAGGGCCGGGTCGGGTTCGGCCACGGCAAGGCGCGCGAGGTTCCGGAGGCGATCCGCAAGGCGACCGATTCGGCCAAGCGCAACCTGACCCGGGTGGCGCTGCGCGAGGGCCGCACCCTGCATCACGACATCTTCGGTCGTCACGGTGCGGGCCGCGTCTATCTGCGCGCCGCTCCGGCCGGTACCGGCATCATCGCCGGCGGACCGATGCGCGCGGTGTTCGAGACGCTCGGCATCCAGGATGTGGTGGCGAAGTCGATCGGCTCGTCGAACCCGTACAACATGGTGCGGGCGACCTTCAACGCGCTGAAGCACCAGGATAGCCCGCGCTCCGTCGCGGCGCGCCGCAACATCAAGGTGTCGACCCTGCAGGCTCGCCGCGTCGGCGGCGACGCCGAGGCGTCGGCGGACTAACAACGCGCGCCGCCTGCGCGGCGCATCTCGGAGTTTGAAACCATGGCTACCGCCAAGATGATCAAGATCGAGCAGACCGGCAGCCCGATCCGTCGCCATCACTCGCAGCGCGCGACGCTGATCGGGTTGAAGCTCAACAAGATCGGCCGGGTCACCGAGCTGCCGGACACGCCGGCAGTTCGCGGCATGATCACCAAGGTTCACCATCTCGTCCGCATCTTGGGCGAGAAGTAAGGCAATAGGAGAAGGGCGATGAAGCTCAGCGAGATCGCCGACAACGCCGGCGCGCGCAAGAAGCGCATGCGCGTCGGCCGCGGCATTGGCTCCGGCAAGGGCAAGACTTCGGGCCGTGGCGGCAAGGGCCAGACCGCGCGCTCCGGCGTGCGCATCAAGGGGTTCGAGGGCGGCCAGATGCCGATGCATCGCCGTCTGCCGAAGCGCGGCTTCAACAACATCTTCGCGCGCGAGTTCGTCGAGATCAATCTCGACCGCATTCAGGATGCGATCGACGCCAAGAAGCTCGACGCCGGCAACGTGATCAATGCCGAAGCGCTGGTGAAGTCGGGCGCGCTGCGCCGGTCCAAGGATGGCGTGCGTCTGCTGGGCCGCGGCGAGCTCAAGGCCAAGATCAACATCGAGGTGCATGGCGCTTCGAAGTCGGCGGTGGCCGCGGTCGAGAAGGCCGGCGGCACCGTGAAGATCCTGGCGCCCGGCAAGGGCGAAGGCGAGGCGGCGTAACATCTGCGTCATCGCCCTGCCGTAAGCGGGTAGCCGCCGGAGCAGGGCGATGGACTTCGTGGAACCGCGCACCAAATAATATCCGGCGTCTGCCCGATCCCGCGACGAGTCGTGTAGATGAGGGAGTGAAGAGGGCGGCGGGAGAAAGCCAAACATGGTCTCAGCAGCGGAACAACTGGCGGCTAACCTCAATTTCGGCGCGCTTGCCAAGGCCGACGAGCTCAAGAAACGCATCTGGTTCACGCTGGGCGCGCTGCTGGTCTATCGTCTCGGCACCTACATTCCGCTCCCCGGCATCGATCCCAACATCTGGGAGCAGGTGTTCCGCACCCAGGCCGGCGGCATTCTCGGCATGTTCAACATGTTCGCCGGCGGCGGCATCCACCGCATGGCGATCTTTGCGCTCAACATCATGCCGTACATCTCGGCATCGATCATCATCCAGCTCCTGACCACCGTTTCGCCGCAGCTCGAAGCGCTGAAGAAGGAGGGCGAGGCTGGGCGCAAGACGCTGAACCAGTACACGCGCTATCTCACCGTGATCCTGGCCGCGTTCCAGTCCTACGGCATCGCCGTCGGCCTGGAAGGCGCCGGCAATGTCGTCAGCGATCCCGGCCTGTTCTTCCGCCTGTCGACCGCGATCACGCTGACCGGCGGCACCATGTTCCTGATGTGGCTCGGCGAGCAGATCACGTCGCGCGGCATCGGCAACGGCATCTCGCTGATCATCCTCTCGGGCATTGTCGCCGAGCTGCCGTCGGCGCTCGCCAATATGTTGGAACTCGGCCGCCAGGGCGCGCTGTCGACGGGGCTGATCCTGATCGTCATCGTGATGGCGGTGGCCGTGATCGCCTTCATCGTGTTCATGGAGCGCGCGCAGCGCCGGCTCCTGATCCAATATCCCAAGCGCCAGGTCGGCAATAAGATGTTCGAGGGCCAGTCCTCGCATCTGCCGCTCAAGCTCAACACCTCGGGCGTGATCCCGCCGATCTTCGCCTCGTCGCTGCTGTTGTTGCCGACCACGGTGGCGAACTTCAACGCCGGCAAGGGGCCCGAGTGGTTCCAGTGGGTCACCACCCAGCTCGGTCACGGCCGGCCGCTGTTCCTGGTGCTGTATCTGGCGCTGATCCTGTTCTTCGCCTTCTTCTACACCGCGATCGTGTTCAACCCGACCGAGACCGCCGACAATCTGAAGAAGCATGGCGGTTTCATCCCGGGCATCCGTCCCGGCGAGCGCACCGCGGAATATATCGACTACGTGCTGTCCCGGATCACGGTGATCGGCGCGATCTATCTGGCGATCGTTTGTTTGATTCCGGAAATTCTGATTTCCTACGCCTCCGTGCCGTTCTACTTTGGCGGCACGTCGCTCCTGATCGTGGTCAGTGTCACGATGGATACCGTGGCGCAGGTCCAGGGTTACCTTCTCGCCCATCAATATGAGGGGCTGATCAGGAAGTCGAAACTGCGGGGGCGCCGCCGCGGCTAGCGGCGGGTCGCGGCCCGGAGACGTCAAGAACATAAGGTGCGCGGGGATTTCGCTCACCGAATGCCGGGGGGCGAATATCTATGAGACTGATTCTTCTCGGACCGCCGGGCTCGGGCAAGGGTACTCAGGCACAGCGGCTGGTGCAGCGCTATGGCATCGTGCAGCTGTCGACCGGCGACATGCTGCGCGCCGCCGTGGCCGCCCAGACGCCGATCGGCCTGAAGGCCAAGGACATCATGGCCGCCGGGCACCTGGTGCCGGACGAGATCGTGATCGGCATTATCAAGGACCGGATCGAGCAGCCGGATGCAGCCAACGGCTTCATCCTGGACGGCTTTCCGCGCACGGTGCGGCAGGCGGAAGAACTCGACGAGCTCCTGACCGCAGAGCAGATGAACCTCGATGCGGTGATCGAGCTCAAGGTCAATGAGGGCGTGCTCTTGGAGCGGGTCGAGCGGCGGGCCGCCGAGACCCGGGCGCGGGGCGAGGAGGTTCGCGCCGACGATACCGCCGAGGTGCTGACGCGGCGGCTGTCGAACTATCGCGAGCAGACTGAGCCGCTGATCCATTACTATTCCGATCGCCGCAAGCTGGCGACGGTCGACGGCATGATGTCGATCGAGGAGGTCACCGACGAGATCGGCCGGATCCTGACCGCTCTCGGCGCTGGCGGTGCCACGCGCGCCGCCAAGACGGCGAGCCCCGCCAAGCGCAGCGGTGGAGCGGCCAAGAAAACGGTCAAGAGAGCTAGGAAATCGCTTCAGGCGGCCGCTAAGCCAGGCAAGCCGGCAGCCAAGACCAAGCCGGCGGCAGCCAGATCCAAGGCGCCCGCAGCCAAGCCGGCCGGCAAGAAAGCGGCCAAAAATGCCAGGAAGGCTGCTAAAACGGCCACGGCCGGGGCCCGCAGGGCCGGAACCAAGGCGGCAGCCGGCAAGAAGGCCGCTGGCAAGAAGGCGACTGCGAAGAAGACCGCTGCCAAGACGGCTGCAAAATCCTCCAAGGGCGCGCGAAAGACCGCCGCCAAGGTCGGAAAAGGACTCGGGAAACGGCCGGCAAAGGGCCGGTCGCGGTGAGTTGAAGCGTCAGTCAGGGGCCGCCAGGTCTGCCCCGCGGCCGCTTCAAGTCGAAAATAGGCTTGGAGTCAAAGGGTTGATTGCGGTTTCTTGATTTCAAGATGGCAGCCGCGGTCGTTCTTGACATGCAGCGAAACTTGAGAATCGAAGCATCACGGGCGGTTGACGACAGCCGTATGAATCCATTAATAAGCCCGCATCCAAGTCGGTAGTTTTCAAAAAGATGCCGGGCCCTGCGAATCGAGGGGTGGGCGTCTTGTTCGCGTTTGCGGACACCTGCCCGAGATAGCGAGAACGAAGACCGGTCCGCCTCCGGATCGGCACAGGAGAGAAGTCCGTGGCCCGTATTGCCGGCGTCAACATCCCGACCAACAAGCGCGTGCTGATCGCGCTCCAGTACATTCATGGCATCGGCCCGAAAATCGCGGCTGATATCATCGAGAAGGTCAAGATCCCCGAGGATCGCCGGGTCAGCCAGCTCAGCGACCAGGAAGTGCTGCAGATCCGCGAAGTGATCGACCGCGACTATGTCGTCGAGGGCGACCTCCGCCGCGAGACCGGCATCAACATCAAGCGGTTGATGGACCTTGGCTGCTATCGCGGCCTGCGTCATCGCCGCGGCCTGCCGGTGCGCGGCCAGCGCACCCACACCAATGCGCGCACGCGCAAAGGTCCGGCCAAGGCGATCGCCGGCAAGAAGAAGTAAGCGGGCGAATAGGGAATAGCGGATGGCGAGTAGGGGGATAACCCTATTCGCTATTCGCAACTCACCATTCGCCTCATCGGTGTAGCCGCTGGCATTACGGCGGCGTTGAGATCTCAAGAAAGGTACCTATATGGCCAAGGAAGCCGCACGCGTTCGTCGTCGTGAGCGCAAGAACATCGCCTCCGGCGTCGCGCATGTGAACTCGTCGTTCAACAACACCACCATCACCATCACCGACGCGCAGGGCAATACCATTGCCTGGTCGTCGGCCGGTACGATGGGGTTCAAGGGATCGCGCAAGTCGACCCCGTATGCCGCGCAGGTCGCGGCGGAGGACGTGTCCAAGAAGGCCCAGGAGCACGGCATGCGCACCCTCGAGGTCGAGGTTGCGGGTCCGGGTTCTGGCCGCGAATCGGCGCTCCGTGCGCTGCAGGCTGCGGGCTTCACCGTCACTTCGATCCGCGACGTGACGACGATCCCGCACAATGGCTGCCGTCCGCGCAAGCGCCGGCGTGTCTAATTAGGTAAGGAGGCGGGCCCAAGGTCCGCCTCGTTGTGCTTTTGAGCGATTTGATTGCCGCGCGATCTGATGCGCGGGTCTCCAACGCCAGCCGTTCAGACCGAGAGGGCTGGCCCGTATGGGTGAAACAGTGACGATCCAGAAGAATTGGCAAGAATTGATTCGGCCGAACAAGCTTCAGGTCACGCCCGGGTCTGACGCGACCCGTTTCGCGACCCTGGTGGCCGAGCCCTTGGAGCGTGGCTTCGGCCAGACGCTGGGCAACGCGCTGCGTCGCATCCTGCTGTCGTCCCTGCAGGGCGCTGCCGTGCAGTCGGTGCACATCGACGGCGTGCTGCACGAGTTCTCCTCGATTGCAGGCGTCCGCGAGGACGTCACCGACATCGTGCTGAACGTCAAGGACATCTCGATCAAGATGCAGGGCGAAGGCCCCAAGCGCATGGTCGTGAAGAAGCAGGGTCCGGGCGTCGTCACCGCCGGTGACATCCAGACCGTTGGCGACGTCGTGGTGCTCAATCCGGAGCTGCAGCTCTGCACGCTGGACGAGGGCGCCGAGATCCGCATGGAGTTCACGGTCACGACCGGCAAGGGCTACGTGCCGGCCGAGCGCAACCGGCCCGAGGATGCGCCGATCGGCCTGATTCCGATCGACAGCCTGTTCTCGCCGGTCCGCAAGGTCTCCTACAAGGTCGAGAACACCCGCGAGGGCCAGATCCTCGACTACGACAAGCTGACCATGACGATCGAGACCAACGGTGCGATCTCGCCGGAGGACGCGGTGGCCTATGCCGCGCGCATCCTACAGGATCAGCTCAATGTGTTCGTCAACTTCGAGGAGCCGCGCAAGGAAGTCGCGCAGGAGATCATTCCGGATCTCGCCTTCAACCCGGCCTTCCTCAAGAAGGTGGACGAACTCGAGCTGTCGGTGCGTTCGGCGAACTGCCTGAAGAACGACAACATCGTCTATATCGGCGACCTCGTGCAGAAGTCGGAAGCGGAGATGCTGCGCACCCCGAACTTCGGCCGCAAGTCGCTGAACGAGATCAAGGAAGTGCTGGCCCAGATGGGTCTGCATCTCGGCATGGAAGTGCCGGGCTGGCCGCCGGAGAATATCGACGAGCTGGCCAAGCGCTTCGAGGATCATTACTGAGCGAATAGCGAGTAGGGAGTGGCGAATAGGGGAGAAACTACTCGCTACTCGCCATTCGCTACTCACCACGTTAGGGCGAACCCAGGCAGCCCACCTGAGCAACATGTCCGACGAACCGTCGCGGCACATTGAGAAGTGAAGGAATAGACTATGCGTCACGGCAAGGTTCATCGGAAGCTCAACCGCACCGCCGAGCATCGCAAGGCGATGTTCGCGAACATGAGCGCATCGCTGATCAAGCACGAGCAGATCGTCACCACGCTGCCGAAGGCCAAGGAGCTGCGGCCGATCGTCGAGAAGCTGGTCACGCTCGGCAAGAAGGGCGGCCTGTCGATGCGCCGCCAGGCGGCCTCCGAGCTGCGCGACGAGGCGATGACCAAGAAGCTGTTCGACGTGCTGGCGCCCCGCTACAAGGACCGCCAGGGCGGCTACACCCGCATCATCAAGGCCGGCTTCCGCTACGGCGACAATGCCGCGATGGCCGTGATCGAGTTCGTCGATCGTGACGTCGACGCCAAGGGCCAGGATTCCGGTCCGGTGCAGGGCGCGGAGTCGGAGGCGGCGTAAGCCTCAAGCTCCGGCATGAATGAGTTTCGAAAGCGGCGCCTCGGGCGCCGCTTTTTTTGTGCGCCGGTCCGGCTTGGGTCGCACGGGATGTGCGCTCATATGTGAGTCGTAACACGTGACAGGAGCGCCTCATGCACATCGACCTCTCCGGAAAGACCGCATTGGTGACCGGTTCCACCGCCGGCATCGGCTTTGCCATCGCGCGAGGGCTGGCGGCCTCGGGTGCGGAGGTCGTGCTCAACGGCCGCGGCGAGGCGCGCGTCGATGCCGCGCTCGCCAAGCTGAAGCAGGCGATGCCAAACGCGAAGCTCCGTGGCATTGCCGGAGATGTCGGCACGGTCGAGGGCTGCAACGATCTGGTCACGGCGCTGCCGGAAGTCGACATCCTCATCAACAACGCCGGCATCTACGGCGCGCAGGATTTCTTCGAGATTTCCGACGAGGAGTGGAGCCGCTATTTCGAGATCAACGTGATGTCGGGCGTGCGGCTCTCGCGCGCCTACATGCAGGGCATGCTGAAGCGGAACTGGGGCCGCATCATCTTCATCTCCTCGGAATCGGGGCTGAACATCCCGACCGAGATGATCCAGTACGGCATGACCAAGACGGCGCAGCTTGCGATCTCGCGCGGGCTCGCCAAGCTCACTTCGGGGACCGGCGTCACCGTCAATGCCGTGCTGCCGGGCCCGACCATGTCCGAAGGCGTCGAGGTCTTCGTCAAGGATCTTGCGCGCCAGAACAAGCAGTCCGAACAGGAGGCCGCAGCGAACTTCGTCAAGCAGCACCGGCCAGGCTCGCTGCTGCAGCGCTTCGCCGATGTCGGCGAGATCGCCAACATGGTGGTCTATGTCGCCTCAAAGGAGGCCTCCGCCACCAATGGCGCGGCGCTGCGCGTCGAGGGCGGCATCGTCGACACCATCGCCTGAAAGAGAGCCCAGTTCATGCCCGCCTATGTGATCTCCGAGGTCGAGGTGCGGGAGGCCGAAGCGATGGACGCCTACCGCTCGCTGGCCGCCCGCGCGATCGCGCAGTATGGCGGCCGTTATCTGGTTCGCGGCGGCGCCTCCGACACGGTCGAAGGCGGGCCCCCGGCCAAGACGCTGATCATCGTCGAATTTCCGTCGATGGCCCGTGCACGTGAATGGTATGCGTCGCCCGAATATGCGCGAGCCTTGAAGTATCGGCGGTCCGCGCTGGACCGCCGCCTGGTTTTCGTCGAGGGTATCGCGCCGGGGTAACCCCCTTCGAATCGAAGCTGATGACCTTGATATCTCCGCGCCGGAAGCGGTGGCTGAAACTGACGTCGGCACGCTGGCAGCGGCGCGCGATCTTCGTAGCTGGCGGTCTCGTGGTCGGGGCGGCCGCCGTCGTGTTGGCGGCGCTTGCCGACCAGGCACAGCTCGCCTTCAATCTCTTGCTGGCGAAATCGCGCTACGCCTCGCTGTTGGTCACGCCGCTGGGCTTTGCGCTCTCGGTGTTTCTCACCATCCGTTTCTTTCCGAACGCGCAAGGCAGCGGCATCCCGCAGGCGATCGCCGCGCGCCATCTCACGGACACCACGGCGCGCACGCCGCTGGTCTCGATCCGCATTGCGATCGGCAAGATCGTGCTGACCTTGCTTGGCCTGCTCTGCGGCGCTTCGGTCGGCCGCGAGGGGCCGACGGTCCAGGTCGGCGCCTCCATCATGTTCGGGCTGGGCCGGCTCTCGCCGCGCCGCCAGCCTGGATTGATCCTGGCGGGTGCCGCCGCCGGCGTTGCGGCCGCCTTCAACACCCCGCTTGCCGGCATCGTGTTCGGAATCGAGGAGATGAGCCGGACCTTCGAAACGCGGACGTCCAGCCTTATCATCGGGACCGTGATTGCCGCCGGCCTCACCTCGCTCGCGCTGATGGGCAACTACACCTATTTCGGCACCACGCCGATTGCGTTGCGCAACGGCATCGACTGGCTCGCGATTCCGCTCTGCGGTGTTTTCGGCGGTGCCATGGGCGGCCTGTTCAGCCGCATCGTCATCACCATGGCGCGGAGCGCCGGGCATCCCAAAGTCGGCGCGCTCACGCGGCATCCGCTGCTGTTTGCGCTCCTGTGCGGGCTGGCGGTGGCGATCTGCGGCGTCGTCTCCGGCGACATGATCTACGGCACCGGCTATGCGCAGGTGAAGTCGGCGCTGGAGACCGGCACGCCGCTGCCGGAGAGCTTCGGTGTGCTGAAATTCCTTGCCACCATTTTTGCCGCGATCAGCGGCATCCCCGGCGGCATCTTCTCGCCGTCCCTGGCGGTGGGCGCAGGCCTCGGCGCCAATGTCGCCACGCTGTTCCATGACGCGCCGCTGGCGCCCATCATGCTGCTCGGCATGGTCTCGTATTTTGCCGGTGTCGTGCAGGCACCGATCACCGCCTTCGTGATCGTGACCGAGATGACCGACAATCACGCCATGGTGGTGCCGGTGATGGCCGCCTCGCTGATCGCCTACGGCACCTCGCGCCTGATCTGCGAGGAGGGGATCTATCACGCGCTCGCCAAGGGCTTTGTCGCCAAGGCGGAGCTGCCGCGTGCAGGTTGAGCCGGTCCGTCGCCCTTCAGGCTGTGGCGGACACCTTGCTTTGCTCGCAATGACGGAGAAATGCAGGAGTGTGGGTTAGCGGCCGCGAGTGCATGATCGTGCGGCAGACTCCAAAACATGAAGCGCGGACGCGTAACCCACCATGGCCTCGGCAAGGTCGGTGGGTCTCGCTGGCGCTCAACCCACCTTACGAATCCTACCACCCCTCCAGCACGATCTTGCCGCGGGACTTGTTGCTCTCGATCAGCGCGTGGGCGCGTTTGAGGTTGGCGGCGTTGATGGTGCCGTAGTTCTCGCCCAAGGTGGTGCGGATCACGCCCTTATCGATCAGGTCGGCGACATCGTTCAAGAGATTATGCTGGGCGATCATGTCCGGCGTCGTGAAGGACGAGCGCGTGAACATCGACTCCCAATGGATCGAGATCGCCTTGCCTTTGAAGGCGGTGGCGGAGAACTCGGCGGGATCGTCGATCAGGCCGAACTTGCCCTGCGGCGCCATGAAGTCGATGATCTGCTTGTAGTGCTGGTCGGTGTGGGTGAGGCTGGCGACGAGGTCGACCGGCGGCAGCTTAAGCGTGTCGATCTGCTCCTTCATCGGCTTGCCATGATCGATCACGGCATGCGCGCCGAGCGCAAGGCACCAGTCCCGCGATTCCGGCCGCGTCGCGGTGGCGAGCACGGTCAAGCCGGTGAGCCGGCGGGCGAGCTGGATCAGGATCGAGCCGACGCCGCCGGCACCTCCGGTGATCAGAAGCGTGCGTGGATCGAGGCTCTTGCCGGGCACGGCGCCGAGCCGGTCGAACAGCAATTCCCAGGCAGTGATCGAGGTCAGGGGCAGGGCGGCGGCCTCAGCCAGCGACAAGCTCTTCGGCTTGCGCCCGACGATGCGCTCGTCGACGAGGTGATATTCGGCATTGGTGCCCTGGCGCAGGATCGAGCCGGCGTAAAACACTTCGTCGCCGACCTTGAACAGCGTCACCTCGGGGCCGACAGCGTCGACCACGCCGACCGCGTCATAGCCAAGGATCTTGACCTCGCTCTCGGGCGGAGCGGCACGCTTGCGCACTTTGGTGTCGACTGGATTGACCGAGATCGCCTTGACCGCGACGCGGAGGTCGCGCCCGCTCGGCTCGGGCTTGGCAGCCTCGACATCGAGCAGGGCGTCCTTGTCCTCGATCGGGAGCGACTTCTTGTAACCAACGGCCTTCATGGGGACCTCCTCGTTGACCTGTGCGACCTAACTGTCCTGCTGGCGTCATTTTCGCAAGTACGGTAGGAATGGGGAACTAGTCCCCATTTGGATACTATTGGATCAAAAACGGATGAAACGGCGTGATTTCGGGCGCCGGCCCGGCTGTGCGGTGGAAGCGACGCTCGACCTGATCGACGGCAAGTGGAAGGGCGTCATCCTGTACCACCTGCAGGGCGGGCACCGGCGCTTCGGCGAGCTCAGGCAGCGGATGCCGAGCATCACCCAGCGCATGCTGACCAAGCAGCTCCGCGCGCTGGAGGAGGACGGGCTGATCATCCGCAAGGTCTATGCGGAGGTGCCGCCGCGGGTCGAATACAGCCTGTCGGAGATCGGCGAGAGCCTCCGGCCTGTCATCGACATCCTCAAGACCTGGGGCGAGCGCCACTGGGAACGACTGTCCTGCGCGCCCGTTCAGGACACCGTCAAAACGCCTCATCCGGCAGCATAAGCTTGGCCGGACTCCCTGTTCCGCCTATATCGAAGGCATTCAATTCAGGATTCTCCGAATGACGTTGATCAGAACTTTCGCTGCACTGCTGCTCTCGGTGCTGGCCGCATCTCCCACGCTGGCACAGGACCGCCGCGTGCCGGCCTCACAGGCCGAGCTGCGGCTGTCCTACGCGCCGATCGTACAGCGCGTGCAGCCCGCGGTGGTCAACGTCTACGCCGCCAAGGTGGTGCAGAACCACAACCCGTTCCTGGACGATCCGATCTTCCGTCGCTTCTTCGGCCTGCAGGGCGGTCCGCAGGAGCAGATGCAACGCTCGCTCGGCTCGGGCGTGATGGTCGATCCCTCGGGTCTCGTCGTCACCAACGTGCATGTGATCGAGGGCGCCGACGAGGTGAAGGTGTCGCTGTCGGACAAACGCGAGTTCGAAGCCGAGATCGTGCTCAAAGACAGCCGCAGCGATCTAGCCGTGCTCAAGCTGAAGAACACCAAGGAGCAGTTTCCGACGCTTGAACTCGCCAATTCCGACGAGCTCATGGTCGGCGACGTCGTGATGGCGATCGGCAACCCGTTCGGCGTCGGTCAGACCGTGACCCACGGCATCATCTCGGCGCTGGCCCGCACCCAGGTCGGCATCACAGACTACCAGTTCTTCATCCAGACCGATGCGGCGATCAATCCCGGCAATTCGGGCGGCGCGCTGGTCGACATGACCGGCAAGCTCGTCGGCATCAACACCGCGATCTATTCGCGCTCCGGCGGCTCGCAGGGCATCGGCTTTGCGATTCCGGCCAACATGGTCCGCGTGGTGGTCGCCTCGGCCAAGAGCGGCGGCAAGGCCGTGAAGCGGCCGTGGCTCGGCGCGAAGCTGCAGGCGGTGTCGCCCGACATCGCCGACAGCCTCGGCCTGCGCTCGCCGTCCGGCGCGCTGGTCGCAAACGTGGTGCCGAACAGCCCCGCAGCGCGCGCCGGCCTGAAGGCCTCCGACCTGATCACGGCCATCGACGGCCAGACCATCGACGACCCCAACGCCTTCGACTACCGCTTCGCCACCCGGCCGCTCGGCGGCACCGCGCAGCTCGACGTGCAGCGCGCCGGCAAGCCGGTGAAGCTCCAGGTCGCCCTGGAGACCGCCCCTGACAGCGGCCGCAGCGAGATGGTGATCAATGGCCGCTCGCCGTTCCAGGGCGCCAAGGTCGCCAACATCTCGCCGGCGCTTGCCGACGAAATGCATCTCGACGCCGACACCGAAGGCGTGGTCGTGCTCGAGCCCGGCGACGACACCACCGCCGCCAATGTCGGCTTCCAGAAGGGCGATATCATCATGGCGGTAAACGGCCAGAAGATCGCCAAGACCGCCGATCTGGAGAAGACCTCGCGCGATGGCGCGCGCATCTGGCGCATCACCCTGCTGCGCGGCGGGCAGCAGATCAACGTCACGCTCGGCGGATGAGTCCGAAGCGGCCACAGCAAGCAGGACCGAGCCTCTTCGCCGCGGGGGGGCTGGAGCAGGATGCGCCGCGACCGCTGCCGGAGAAGCTGCGGCCGCACAAGCTTACGGACGTCGTCGGCCAGGATCATATCCTTGGGCCCGACGGCGCGCTGACGCGGATGCTGGAGACGCGCTCGCTCGGCTCGCTGATCTTCTGGGGGCCGCCGGGCACCGGCAAGACCACCGTCGCGCGGCTGCTGGCCGACGCGACCGAACTGCATTTCGAGCAGATCTCGGCGGTGTTCTCCGGCGTCGCGGATTTGAAGAAGGTGTTCGACGCCGCACGTGCCCGCCGCGAGACCGGCAAGGGCACGCTGCTGTTCGTCGACGAGGTGCATCGCTTCAACCGCGCCCAGCAGGATTCGTTTCTGCCCGTGATGGAAGATGGCACGGTGGTGCTGGTCGGCGCCACCACGGAGAATCCATCGTTCGAGCTCAACGCCGCGCTGTTGTCGCGCTCGCGCGTGCTGGTGTTTCATTCACTCGACGCGGCAGCGATCGAGAAGCTCTATGCCAATGCGGAAGCGGTCGAGGGCCGCAAGCTGCCGCTCGATCACGAGGCACGAGCGGTGCTGATCCGGATGGCCGATGGCGACGGTCGCGCCGCGCTGACCTTGGCGGAAGAGGTCTGGCGCTCGGCACGCAAGGACGAGGTCTTCGACGCGGTGCAGCTGCAGGAGATCTTGCAGCGCCGCGCGCCCATCTACGACAAGTCGGCCGACGGCCATTACAATCTGATCTCTGCGCTGCATAAATCGGTGCGCGGCTCCGATCCGGATGCGGCGCTGTATTACTTCGCGCGCATGCTGGATGCCGGCGAGGACCCGCTGTTCCTGGCGCGGCGCATCGTGCGTATGGCGGTGGAGGACATTGGCCTGGCCGATCCGCAGGCGCTCGTCATCGCCAATGCCGCCAAGGACGCCTATGACTTCTTAGGGTCGCCCGAAGGCGAGCTCGCGATCGCGCAGGCCGTGATCTATGTCGCGACCGCGCCGAAATCGAACGCGGCCTACATGGCGTTCGGCGCGGCGAAGCGGGTGGCGAAGGAGGGCGGCTCGCTGCTGCCGCCCAAGCATATCCTGAACGCGCCGACCAAATTGATGAAGAACGAAGGCTACGGCACCGGCTATCAGTACGACCACGACGCGCCGGACGCATTCTCAGGGCAGGATTACTTTCCCGAAAGTCTGGGCCGGCAGCATTTCTATGATCCGCCCGAACGCGGCTTCGAGCGCGAGATCCGCAAGCGGCTGGATTATTGGGAGAAGCTCAGAAAAGAGCGGGGCGGTGGCTGATGCTATCTGCTCTGCTGCATGAACTCGGCGATCTCCCGCGTCAGCCGGTCGTCGGCGGTGTTGATCGAATAGACCTCCGACATGTGGCTGTGCTGCGGCAGCATCACCGCACGCGCACAGCCGCTCGCGCGCTTGCAAGCCGCCTGCTTCAGCAGATCGAACTGCTCGACGAAACGCGGCAGATCGAGCTCGGCCGAGACGATCATCAGCGGCAGCGCACTCGCCTGTAGGCCCGACAGCGACGAGCGCTCCTTGAAGCGCGAGGGATCGATCCCGAAATAGGCCATCTCCTGATCGCCGAGCGGGGTCGCCGTGAGATCATAAATGCCGGAGACCAGGATCGCGCCGGCAAGGCCGCCGCCGGGCACCTTGTGAAACGCGGGATGCGCGACATAGGTCGCGACATGAATGGCGCCGGCGGAATGGCCCATCAGGAACACGCGCGCCGGATCGCCGCCAAGGGCCGCCGCGTTCGCCGCGACCCATTGCACCGCGCTGGCGACATCCTCCACGCCGGCCGGCCATGGAAATTTCGGCGCCAGGCGGTAGGTGATGTTAACGCCGATAGAGCCGTGCCGCACAGCCCAAAGCATGATGTTGTCATAGAACGGGCTGTCCGGCGTCCTGCGTTTGTTACCGCCGATGAAGGCGCCGCCATGCACGAAGATCAGGACCGGACGAGGCGCGCCGGACTGCTCGGGCGTGAAGACGTCGAGCAGGTTGCGTTCGGCCGGGCCGTATTTGACGTCGCGCTGCACCTTGACGTCCTGATATGGCTCCTTTTCCTGCAACGGTGCGTAGATGGCGGCTGTCTTGTCCGAGTCGACCGCGCGGCCGATCTCGATCAGCTTCCAGGCGATGTCGTCGGGCATGGGGCTCTCCTGCGCCAGCGCGGACGTCAGCCCAAGCCATCCGGCCGCAATCATCAGGGTCAGTCTCGCCCATGCCATCCGGTCTGCTCCCCCAGCGACGTCTATCCTGGCCCGGGACTTATAGCGATTTCGCCGTGACTGACAGCGGCTTTTGCGATACGCACCGGCCATGAGCCGTCGTATCAAACGAACCCAGACCAGGTCGGATCGTCCGGCCGAGCGCCGCAAGAGTGATCGCCCGAGAGAGGATCGCTTCAAGGCCGATCGGCTCAAAGCTGATCGTCCAAAGAGCGATCGTCAGAAAGGCGATCGACCGCATGCGCCGCGGGGTGAGCGCACGAGCCGCAGCGAGGAGTGGACGCCGCGCGAGCGGCCGGCGGCCAAGCGCGCCGGCGGCAAGCCGTCGCGCTTTGCGGTCGATCGGGAGCGGCCGGATCTCCACAAGCCGATGGTGGCGGCCGCGAAGAAGCAGGACGCCGAAGCGCCGCTGCCGACCAAGGTGCAGACTGTCGTCGTCACCGCCGACGAGAACAACATGCGCGTCGACCGCTTTCTCGAAGCGCGCTTTCCCGGCCTTTCGTTTTCCCACATCCAGCGGATCGTCCGCAAAGGCGAGCTGCGCGTCAACGGCAAGCGCGCCGACAGCAAGGACCGGCTGGAGGAGGGGCAGAGCGTGCGTATCCCGCCGCTCAAGCTCGACGCGCCGAAGGTCGCCGGCAGCCTGTCGGAAGCCGAGCGCAAGACGCTCGACAGTCTGAAGGCGATGACGCTGTTCGAGGACGATGACGTGCTCGTCCTCAACAAGCCGGCGGGCCTTGCCGTGCAAGGCGGCTCCGGCATGACGCGCCACATCGATCAGATGCTGGAGGTGATGCGCGACGCCAAGGGACAGAAGCCGCGGCTGGTGCACCGGATCGACCGCGAGACCTCGGGCTGCCTCTTGATCGCCAAGACGCGCTTCGCCGCGACGCATCTGACCGGCGCATTCCGCAGCCGCTCGGCGCGCAAGATCTATTGGGCGCTGGTGGTCGGTGTCCCCAAGCCGAAGCAGGGCCGTATCTCGACCTATCTTGCCAAGGATGAAGGCGAGGAAGACACCATCATGCGCGTCGCCGCCCATGGCGACGAGGGCGCGAGCCACGCCGTGACCTATTACGCGGTCGTCGAAGCCTCCGCCAACAAGCTTACCTGGGTGTCGCTGAAGCCGGTGACGGGCCGCACGCATCAGCTGCGTGCGCACATGGCCCATATCGATCACCCGATCATCGGCGACCCCAAATATTTCAACAAGGAGAACTGGGCGCTGCCAGGGGGCTTGCAGAACCGGCTGCATCTCTTGGCGCGGCGGATCGTGATCCCGCATCCGCGCGGCGGCGTGATCGACGCCACCGCGCCGCTGCCGCCGCACATGCTGCAGTCCTGGAATTTGCTCGGCCTCGAAGCCGACCGTTTCGATCCGATCGAGAACGCGCCGGAGGAGTAGACGGCGCGAGCGCTCAGCGTTCTTGCAACGCGAGGCGGACACCGAGCGCCAGATAGATCGTGCCGACCGCGCGGCCCTGCCAGCGCCCGATGCCGCGGTGGCGCTTCAACCATTGACCGATCGAGCCGGCGGCCAGCGCGAGCAGCACGGTGTACACCGCGCTCATGCCGACAAAGACCAGGCCAAGCGTCGCGAGCTGAGCGACCGGGCCATGGCTCGCGTCGACGAATTGCGGCAGGAAAGCAAGAAAGAACAACGCGGTCTTGGGGTTCAGGACTTCCGCCAGCACGGCCTGGCGAAACGCGAGCGGCGCATCGATCAGGCGGGCGGGCGCGATGTCGAGCTCATCGCTCTTCTCCATGAAGGCCCTGATGCCGAGATAGACGAGGTAGGCCACACCAGCATATTTGACCAGGCTGAACGCCAGCGCCGAGGTCATCAGCACCGCTGATAATCCGATCGTCGCCATCAGCGTATGAAGCAGGTCGCCGCATGCCACGCCCAATCCCGTCGCGATGCCCACGCGCCGCCCTCCAGCCATCGCGCGGCCGAGCACCAGCAGCACGGCGGGGCCGGGGATGAGGAACAGGCCCAGCACGACGGTGACATAGGTGAGGAGGGTGGCGGTGCTGACCATGAAAGTCTCCGGGCAGGTTTGAAGATGCAGGCGTAGCCTAGTTTCGGAATTGCTCCAGGAACAGGCGCAAGGAATCGTGCGGCGTCTCGACATCCCAGATCACCCAGGCGTCGGGGCCCTTCACGACGATGAAATTCATCGTGACGCGGCGGCCCTCATTGTCAAAGGCGGCTGCGACGTAGGTCTTGTCGAACTGGCGGCGCTGGATGGAGATCGCGACGGGACCGAGCTTCCAGCTCGGACTCTGCACCAGGAAATCGTACGGCTCCTGCTTCGGCGCAGTCCAGTCTTTCGACAGGCTTGGATCGAAGAACTGCCGCGCGGTGTCCGGGTCGCGCGGCAGGCCATTCGAGAGTTCGGGAACGCCGTGGCCGTAATGGGCGTAGACGTTGCGCACGAGCGATTCCGGCGAGCGGAAGCCGGCCGTGGCGCTCGGGATGCCGGCGAGGAGAGCCAGGATGGACAACGCAACACGCATGGCGGCTCGCAAACGGTTGATCTGAAACCTATCTTAGCGCTTTAACATCCGTCCCTCAAAAATCATCCGTCGCGGAAGGTCACATCGACATGCGGGAACTGTTCGACGAGGTTGCCGGCCAATCGCCGCTCGATCCGCAGGAGTCGGCCCGGGCTGGGATGCGGGCACCGGCGCGCAAGCGGTTCTACAAGGACGCGGGCGTGAAGGACGCCGAGGACGGCTTCGTCGTCACTCTCGATGGCCGGCCGATCCGCACCCCCTCCGGACGCGTCGTTGCGGTGCCTGTCAAGCCGCTCGCCGAGGCTGTCGCCGCCGAGTGGCAGGCGCAGGGCGAGACGCTCGACCCGCTGACCATGCCGCTGACGCGGTTCGCCAACAGCGTCGTCGAAGGCGTGGTCGGCCGCGCCGATCTCGTCCGTGACGACATCGCCAAATATCTGCAATCGGACCTCGTGTTCTATCGCGCCGGCCACCCCGAAGGGCTGGTGCAGCGCGAGGCTCGGCACTGGGACCCCGTGCTGGATTGGGCGCGGGACAGCCTTGGCGCGCATTTCATCCTGGCCGAGGGGATCATGCATGTCAGCCAGCCCGAGGCCGCGGTCGCGGCCGCGCGCGACGCGCTACCAAACGATCCTTGGACCATCGCGGCCACGCATGTGGTGACGACGGTGACCGGCTCGGCATTGCTGGCACTCTCTCTTGTCCATCGCGTGCGCGACCCGGACCAGGTCTGGGCGGCCGCTCACGTCGATGAGGACTGGAATGCCGAGCAATGGGGCGTGGATGAAGAGGCTGCGGCGCGGCGCGCCAGCAGGCAGGTCGATTTCCGCGCCGCGGTGCAAATCCTGCAGGCGTTGAGGGGATAAGCGGGGCGGGTCGCCGCGCCGGTTAACGGCGGGTTCAGGCCATCGGGTTAAGCTGCACGCAGTCACCCGAGTTGCGTATCATGGTCCTGAGTGTCACCCCGCCACCTCCAGTGAGCGCCGTTCGCGGCGCAGGCACGTCGGCAAGTGGCACGGTCGCGCCCGATGCTGCCGGCGCGGCACTCGGGACGGCGGGCGCCTCGGCACAATCGGCCACCGTGATCAGCGCCAAGGTGCAGCAGATCACCGCCGAGAACCTCGTCCAAGTCGCGATCGGCAATCTGTTGCTTGAGCTTGCCAGCGCTATCCCGCTGCAGGTGGGGCAGACCGTGCAGCTTGCGGTCTCGCAGACCGACCAGGGCGTGCGGCTCGCGATCATCGGCACGACAGATCCGGCGGCCCCGACCGTGGTCGAAATCGCGGCGCCGCTCAATCCGGTCGTCACGCCGATTAATGATCCGCTGAGCGGGCTCGAGCGCCTGGCCGTCTCGATTGCGACCGAGGAAGCTGCCACGCAGCAAGGCGGCCAGGGCCAGCTCTTTGCCGACCTCAACGCCATTGTCGGCGCACCGAGCCTGCCACCGGCCCTGCGGGCAGCCATCTCGCAGGTGCTGGCGCAGCAGACGCCGCTGGATGCGAATTTGACCGGTGCTGATGTCCAGAAGGCATTTCAGGGCTCCGGGCTCTTGCTCGAGGCGTCGCTGGCCACCGGCAGCCCGGCTGCGCCTGAAGGGAGCGCGCCGGATTTGAAGGCGGCACTGATCGTGCTGCGACAGGCGCTGAGCTCGGTGCTGCAGAGCGACAACGATGTGTCGCCGGCACAGACCAGCGCCGCCCAGGCCGGTGGTCCCAAGACCTACGCGCCAGCGGCGCCGACGGCAGTGCCGCAACTTGCCCTGACCTCGGGCGCCGCTGCCGAACCGCCGATGACAGCGGCTCCGTCGCTGGCTCCGGACATCGATGGCGAAGCAATGCCGCGGCAGCAGACGGCCGCAACGCAGCCGCTGCCGGGCCGCCTTCAGGCCGCGGAACATGAGACCATCAGCACGCCGACAACGGCCGCACTTTCCGGCGTACTGATGCAGGCGAAGCCGCAATCGATGACCCCATCTGCCGCGTTCACTCTGCTGCAGGAGGTACAGCAGCAGGTCCCGCGTGCGGCCGGCCTGCCGGCAACGCATCCTGCGATGCACGAGGCCGGCCACGGCGAGGTCATCATCCGCACCAATACGCCGCCACCGCCGTTCCGCGGCAGCCTGCCTACGGCGCAGGTGGTCGCCTCGCCATCGCTTGCACCGGAGACCCCGCTGCACGCGATCGCGCATCGCCTGCTGGAGGACACCGACGCGGCGCTGGCGCGGCAGACATTGCTGCAGGTGGCATCGCTGCCCGACCGCACGGATGCGGCAGGTAGCCGCGTCGATCCCACCGCGCCGCGCTGGAATTTCGAGATTCCGTTTCTGACCCAGCAGGGCACCGCGATGGCGCAGTTCGAGATATCTCGCGACGGCGGCGGCGCGGAGCCGGAGCGTGATCCGGCCAAGAAGACCTGGCGGGCGCGGTTCTCGCTTGACGTCGAGCCAGCCGGTCCGGTGCATGCGCTGATCACTTACAATCGCGAGCGCACCTCGGTGCGGATGTGGGCCGAGCGCCCGGCGACCGCGGCGCAATTGCGTGCCGGCATCACCGATCTCAGCCAGGCCCTGAGCCGCGCGGAGCTGTCGCCCGGCGATATCGTCGTCCAGTTGGGGACGCCGCCGGCCGCGGTGCCGCCCAGGGCGGGGCACTTCCTGGATCGTGCGCTATGAGCCCCGAGATCAAGCGCCGGCTCGCGGTCGCGCTGCATTATGAAAAGGGCAGTGGCGGCGCGCCGCGTGTGGTCGCCAAGGGCAAGGGCGCGATCGGCGCCAAGATCATCGAGATCGCACGCGCGCATGACGTTCCGATCGAGGAGAACGAGGTGCTGGCCGGGGCGCTCTCCAATGTCGAGCTCGGCGAAGAGATTCCGGAAGACCTCTACAAGGCGGTCGCGGAAGTGCTGATCTTTGTAATGAGATTGTCCGGGCGGCTGCGGTAAAATGCGCCATGGTTTGACCACCATGTGGTCGCCATCGTCGCGCCCGTTCCGATCAATTACCGGATGCTTCTTGTGATCCATCGCCGCCATGCGCTCGGCCTCATCGCCGCCGCCACCGCTCTGCCCGCCCGGGCGTTCGCCAACGTCGCGCCGCAACGGAGCGAGATTCGTGAATCGCTCGCCAAGCGGTTCACGGATGACGGCACCGAAGGCACCTTTGTCGGCTACAAGGTCGAGGATTATCTCGTCATCGCCAGCGACACCGTCCGTTCGGGCGAGGCCAGGCTGCCGGCGTCCACCTTCAAGATTCCGAACTCGCTGATCGCGCTGGAGACCGGCGTCGTCGAGGACCCCGACAAGGATGTCTTCAAGTGGGACGGCGTGGTCAGGCCGATCGAGGCCTGGAACAAGGACCACACGTTGCGCAGCGCGATCGCAGCCTCGGCCGTGCCGGTCTATCAGGAGATCGCGCGCCGGATCGGCGCGGAGCGGATGCAGACATTCGTCAATCTGCTGGAATATGGCAATCGAAACATCGGCGGCGGCATCGATCAGTTCTGGCTGACCGGCGACATGCGCATCGACCCGGTGCAGCAGATCGATTTCATCGATCGTCTGCGGCGCGGCGTGCTGCCGGTCTCCAAGCGCAGCCAGGACCTGGTGCGCGACATCATCCCGACCACCAAGGTCGGAGATTCCGTCATTCACTTCAAGTCGGGGCTGCTCGATGCCGCCCACGGTTCGCTGGGCTGGATGGTGGGCTGGGCCGACAAGGGCGATGCGCCAACCGTGTTCGCGCTCAACATCGACTGCAGGGAGCAGCGTCACGTGGCGGACCGCATGACGCTCACCCAAGCATGTCTGTCCGATATCGGCGCGATCTAGACATAGCCGCCGGCGTCATTGCGAGGAGCCGAAGGCGACGAAGCAATCCAGATTTTTTCTGACTCTCTGGATTGCTTCCGCCTTCGCCCTACGGGCTTCGGCGGACACGTCGCCTCGCTCGCAATAACAGCCAGCTGGCTTAGCGCCGCGACAGCTCCAGATTGACGCCGGTGATCTCGGTGCCCGCGGGGCGGATCGAGATCGACTGCCGGTTGCCGCGCGTGGTCAGCGACAGGCCGGCCGAGAAGGTGTCGCCGCGCGCTTCCGCTTCGATGCGGTCGCCGCTGGCGCGTCCCGCAATTGTGCCGGAGGCGTTGTGGCTGGCCTCGCTCCATTGTCCCGATATTGCGCCGCCACGATAGGCGACATCGCTGGACAGGTCGATATTGTAGCTGTCGCTGGCGCAGCGGATGTTCAGCCGCAGCTGCTCGCCGCCGTCGGTGTCGTAGGCGGCGCGGCAGCGCAGCCGCTCACGCTCGCCGCTTTGCATGCTCAGCGTGCCGCCGCCCACCCAGGAGCCGGCCATGGCGCGGAAGGGCGATGCCGCCTCGGCCGAACCGGCGGCCAGAAGCGACGCCAGGACAATTGAAGTTGAGACGAGGGACGAGACGCGCATCGAAGTGACTCCGGTGAAAGATGAGCCGGCGTCAACGCGGCATTCGCGTTTGCGTTCACGCCAAACTGAAAATGATCTGGTTGGCGCAAGGCCGCCGCACTAGGCTTCCACGCATCACAAACAAGTGTGCCCGGGAGGAAATCATGCACGCGCCGTCGATCTGGATGTCTTCGCTTGCTCTCGCAGCTGCGAGCGGCTGGTTCGCTGCGACCATGTTTGCCCAGCCCGCGACCAGCAAGGAGCCGCGCTTTCCGCAGCTCACGATGGATCAGCTCACTGACGCGCAGAAGCCGCTCGGCGAGCAGATCATGAAGGTGTCGAGCGTCGGCCTCGGCGGCCCCTACAACCCGATGATCCGCAGCCCAGTGCTCGGCCAGCGTCTGTACGACCTGTTTTACTACTTGCGCTGGCAGACCTCGGTGCCGACGCGGCTGAACGAGTTTGCGATCCTGATCATCGGCCGGCAATGGCGCTCGCAGGTCGAATGGTTCGCGCATGCGCCGCTCGCGGCCAAGGCCGGTCTTTCGGCCGGCGTCATCGCGGAATTGAAGCAGGGCAAGCGCCCGACCAGCATGGCCGAGGACGAAGCGGTGGTCTACGATTTCGTCACCGAGCTCACCACGACCAAAAAGGTCTCTGACGAGACCTATGCGCGGGCGAAGAAGATTTTCAACGACCAGCAGATCGTCGATCTCACCGCCGTGGCCGGCAATTACGTCATGGTGGCGATGATGCTGGCGATGGCCGAGGAGACGGTGCCGCCCGGCAAGGAGGAGCCGTTCAAGGTCGGGGAGAACTGAGCGCTATCCATTGCCTGCTGCGCGCGCGAGCCGGGTCTCACGCGGCAGCCCGGCCGATCCGCCCCAGATGAGTGGAGCCAAAACCATCCGGATATTTCAGGCCGTATCCGAGCGCGCGGTCGAAGCCGATATGGGCGAGCCAGATGATCGCAACGGCGATGGCGAGCGGCTGTCTGAGCACGAGGCCGAGGCCGAGCAGGGCGCCTGGCACGATTGTCGTGTGCACGGCGTTATAGACGATCGCGCCCGGCCGCGGTCCGAGCAGATAGCCGGCGAAGCTCAGATCGGGCATGAAGAACAGCACCGCGAACAACCACCAGGAGGTGCCCCGCCAAGCGTACAGCGCCGCCATCGCGGCCAGCAATGCCAGGCCTTCCAGTCGCAGCAGGAGTCTCGCACCCCCGGTCACGCCGATGGCTGGCGCTTCCATTTTGTCCTGCATGGTCGTCTCCCGAGACTAGGCGGCCGATTTCGCTGCGCCTTCTTGGCTGTGGCCCATGCCCAAAGTGGGGCAAAAGCGGGTTTTCGGCTTTGAAAATGCCGTGTTAGAACCGCCGCCGACAGACATGACGAGGGCGGAAACGACGCATGAAGGACATCCTGGACACCCTGGAGGCGCGGCGCGCCGGTGCCAAGCTCGGCGGCGGCGAGAAGCGGATCGAGGCGCAGCATGCCCGTGGCAAGCTGACGGCGCGCGAGCGTATCGAATTGCTGCTCGACAAGGGGTCGTTCGAGGAGTTCGACATGTTCGTCGAGCATCGGTCGACCGAGTTCGGCATGGAGAAGACCAAGGTGCCGGGCGATGGCGTCGTCACCGGCTGGGGCACGGTGAACGGCCGCAAGACCTTCGTCTTCGCCAAGGACTTCACCGTGTTCGGCGGCTCGCTGTCGGAGACGCATGCGCTCAAGATCACCAAGCTGCAGGACATGGCGATGAAGGCGCGCGCGCCGATCATCGGGCTCTATGATGCCGGCGGGGCGCGCATCCAGGAGGGCGTCGCCGCGCTCGCCGGCTATTCCTACGTGTTCCGCCGCAACGTCATCGCCTCGGGCGTGATCCCGCAGATTTCCGTCATCATGGGCCCCTGCGCCGGCGGTGACGTCTATTCGCCTGCGATGACCGACTTCATCTTCATGGTGAAGAACACGAGCTACATGTTCGTCACCGGTCCTGATGTGGTGAAGACCGTCACCAACGAGGTGGTCACGGCGGAGGAGCTCGGCGGCGCCTCGGTGCATGCGACGCGCTCCTCGATTGCCGACGGCGCCTTCGAGAACGACGTCGAGGCGCTGCTGCAGATGCGCCGGCTGATCGACTTCCTCCCGGCGAACAACACCGACGGCGTGCCGGAATGGCCGAGCTTCGACGACATCGAGCGCGTCGACATGTCCCTGGACACGCTGATCCCGGACAATCCGAACAAGCCCTACGACATGAAGGAGCTGATCCTGAAGGTCGTGGACGAGGGCGACTTCTTCGAGATATCCGAGGCCTTCGCCAAGAACATCGTCACCGGCTTCGGCCGCATTGCGGGCCGCACCGTGGGCTTCGTCGCCAACCAACCGATGGTGCTAGCCGGGGTGCTCGACAGCGACGCCTCGCGCAAGGCGGCGCGCTTCGTGCGTTTTTGCGATGCCTTCAACATCCCGATCGTCACCTTCGTCGACGTGCCGGGCTTCCTGCCGGGCACGGCACAGGAATATGGCGGCCTGATCAAGCACGGCGCCAAGCTGCTCTTCGCTTATTCGCAATGCACGGTGCCGCTGGTGACCGTGATCACGCGCAAGGCCTATGGCGGCGCCTTCGACGTCATGGCGTCCAAGGAAATCGGCGCCGACATGAACTACGCCTGGCCGACCGCGCAGATCGCCGTGATGGGCGCCAAGGGCGCGGTCGAGATCATCTTCCGCGCCGACATGGCCGATCCCGACAAAATCGCCGCGCGTACTAAAGAATATGAGGATCGCTTCCTGTCGCCCTTCATCGCCGCCGAACGCGGCTATATCGACGACGTCATCATGCCGCACTCCACCCGTCGCCGCATCGCCCGCGCGCTCGCGATGCTCCGCGACAAAAAGATGGAAATGCCCGCCAAGAAGCACGACAATCTGCCGCTGTGAGCTGAGAAGAGAGTAGGCCGGATTAGCGCCGCGTAATCCGCCACTTTCATCCGGCAGTAGGTGGCGCCAATCCTCCGGTCGTGACGATCATGGCAGCTTACGGCTGCGCCTAAGCCGCCCTACGGCATCGTCCGTGCGTTGGAGCGCGGCAATTTGGCACTGAGTCCCGTCATTGCGAGCGAAGCGAAGCAATCCAGCATCAAAAAGAAAGTATGGATTGCTTCGTCGCCTTCGGCTCCTCGCAATGACGGTGCTCATGCGCATCTGGTTGCCGGTCCGCGGCGGCGATCCGCCGCGATGACAAGCTTCCATTAACCATCTATCTTAACTAACAATTAATTGTGTGTTTGCGGCCATCCACCCCCAAGCCTAGCTTTGGCCAAGGGGCGGTTGGTCAAGAGAATTGGTGCGTGCCATGGCGTATCGTGGATTTCGAATGGTTTTTGCCTGTGCTGGAATGGCCGGAGCCGCGCTCCTCGTGTCGGCGGACATGGCCTCGGCGAGGTCGGGCGGCGTGGCGCCGGTGCGGGGAGGCGTTGCCTCGGCGCATGCGATGGTGCGTCCGCACGGGATTGGCCACTTCCGCCATCACGGCCGCTTCATCGGCGGCGTCTGGACCTATTGGCCGGGCTATGATGACTTCGGCTTTGGCGCTTCTGGCGCGCCGGTCGGCGAGGCGGTGCCGCCGCAATCGAACGACGTCCGTTACACCTATACCTACGACGTGCCCTGGGACTGGGCGCATCGCTATCCGCCGAATGTGACGCCATCGGACCGGCCCTACGTGTCGAGTTGCCCAACCGAGAGCGTGACCGTGCCGGGCCGCGGCGGCGAGCAGACGGTCAACATCACCCGCTGCTACTGATCGGCTGACGCCATCGCCCGGGATGCGCGGACTCGCACTCGCTGTCGTCCCGGCCTTGCGCCGGGACCCATACTCCGCGGCGTTCATGTTGCGATGATCGCAACTTCAGCCATGCCGCCAAACACAGATCGTGGTTATGGATCCCGGGTCGGCGCACGTCCGCGCTTGCGCGCCGCCGTGCTTGGCCGGGATGACATCAGGAGTCGTGCGAATGCATCACTCCCCGAGCCTGGCCAGCGTGCCGTTGCGCGCAGCCTCGACTGAACGTTCGGCATCCTCCGGCAGCAGCAGTCGTTCGGCAACGGCGCGGGCGGCCTCCTTGCGTACCGCTTCGACGTAGGCCTCGTTATCATTGTAGCGCGCGTCGATCGATGGCCGCGGATCATGCGCCTCCTTCCGCGCCGCTTCCGTTGGTGCGAACGGCACCACGGCGCCCTGCAGCGGATAGAGCGCGGTCGGACCATAACCGACCGCGCGCGGATTCCAGCCGGTATAGGTCGCACGCGGCACCGCGATTGCCGGCATGTGCACGCCCGCGATCACGTTGCCGTCGCCATCGGTCTTCGGCACGAACACCGGATAGCGCCCGATCTCTTTCGGCGGCAGCACGCTCTGGTCCGAGAAAACCGTCGGCAGATATTGCGCGCGATAGGGCAGGCCGGGAATGTCTGATGGTACCGCGCCTTCGGCCGTAACCAGCGTCCCATGCGCGCGCATCGGCACGCGGTTCGATGGCGGCGGCACGCCGTCGGTGATCCAGCTTTGCAGGTCGGTCAGCAGCGCGCGCATCGGCGCGCCGGCATGCATCGGGTTCTGCGGCAACGCTAAGGCCTTGTTGTCGGTGCGCATGTGGTCGCCGGGCTCGGCGAAATGCGGCGTGCCCGCGATCATATAGGCGCGGACATTGTCGGGCAGGTCGAGCTGGTTGCCAGAGAGATCGGTGACCAGCAGCGAGGCGTGAGAGGACCACCATTCAAGCTCGGTGTCGGTCTGCATCACCTTCGGGCAGGTGGCCGACAGCGCGCAGCGCCGCAGCAGCCCATCGGTGCGGCCGGAGAGCGGATCGGTCAGCGTGACATAGGTGAAGGGAAACAGGTCGGCCATCCAGCCCGGGTCCTGCGGATGACGCGGCACCCGGCCGGGCAGGCCGAACCGCATGTTGGTCGCCATCCGCCGCGTGCCGGCGACATGCGGCATCAGCGCGTCGAACACCATGCGTCCCCGCTCGTCCTCGTTGAAGCCGAGATAGAGGAAGTCGCGCAGGAAGCGGCCGGATTGCGAGATGCCAAAGCCGATGGCGCGGTCGACCGATGGTTGCAGCCCATTAAGCAGCGGGTTGGCCGGTGTGGTGTCACGGCGCAGAAAGGTCGCGATATCACGGACCGCGGCGAAGCCCATGCCGAGCGGAGCGGGATCGCGCGCGCTGTAGGTGATCTCGTAGAGCGCGCCGGCATCGAAGCCGTCGGGCCGCGAGATCTCGACTGTGACAGGATCGACCAGTTTCGCCGCGAGCTCCGGCGGCGTCTGCCGCGTATCCGCCCATGCGGCGCGCACGGTGACATTGAGATTGGGCGGATCGGCGGCCGGCCAGGTCAGCGTGGTGCGCGCCGGATTGATGGTGTTGTCGAACACGACCTCCTCGCGCGCCGGTCCGGTGATGCCGGCTAGCACGGGCACGCTCAGCGCCATCACGCCGGGGAGCTTGGAGGCAATGTCGCCTTGCCAGCCGACCCAGACCACCGTGTAGCCCTGGCCCGGCAGGAAACCGAGCCCGGCATCTTCCGGCGCCTCGGCACGGGAGGCGCCGGGCTGCGGCGAGTCATCGAACAGCGTTGGCGCAAGCTTGCGGCCGCGATTGACGACCTCGACGAACAGCGTGCGGTTTCCGCGCGTCGGATCCGTCGGACGCAGGATGACGACATCGGCGGAAGCTTCGACGCGCCCATCGGCGATGCGCGGCGCCTGCGCGAGATCGACGATGACGGCGTTGCGATCATCCTTAGGGTCGAGTGCGATCGTCGCCTTGGCGGTGATCCGCTCGAAGGAGCCGACCGCACCGAAGCTACGCCCCGCAAACGCCGGCGTCCGCTCGACAATGTCGAACTTGACGACTTCGGCCCGTGGCGTGAGCGGCAGGAAGCAGGTGGCCGCAGCGAACGCCAAAACAAGCCTGCACAAGGCGGACGCGCACGCGACGGGCTTGCGCATGGCTTGATATCCTCCCGATGTTCGCGCCGAGCTTGAGCTCTCGTTCGCGCGCCGTGTTGGCGGGAAGTCTAACTATGTTTCGCGCCACGCGATAGTCGCCAATGTCCCTGATGCGTCCAGGCGCCAGGCGTTCGATCAATGGTACCGCGACGTCCGTCTGCCGGACGCGATCCGGAGTTTCGGCGCGCGCAAGGCATGGCCGCTCTGGAGCCTGTCCGATCCCGCAGTGCATCAGGCGATGTACCAATTCGACGATGCGGCGGCGCTCGAGCGTGCTGTCGACGGCGACGAGATGAAGCGGCTGATCGCCGACTTTAATCGTGATTGGCCCGATGTCACGCGCACGCGCGAAAGCTTCACGGTAGCGGAAGCCCTCGCGGTCTGACGACGCGCGGCGGCCGCTGTTCGGCGAACCTGAACGCGCAGTTCAGTGAGCGTTCAGCTCGCGTGCACCAATCTCGTCCGATCGACGATTTGATTCGGAGGAGAGCAATGCAACGTTCGGGCCTTCTCAAACTGGCTTTGATGATTGGATTGAGCCTTTCTGCAGGCGCGAGCCTTCGAGTGACCGGCGCTGAGGCAGCGCCGTTGGCGCCGGCCCCGCTTGTCGCGCCGCATGATTTCCATCGTGCGGTGACGTCGAGCGAAGAGGCGGGCCGGCTCGCACCGCAGCAGGTGCGCTGGGGTCATCACTGGCATCATCACCACTGGCATCGGCATTGGCATCACCGTCACTGGGGCTGGCACCATCGTCATTGAGGCTGGCGCCATCACCACCATTGGGGCTGGCGCCATCATCACTGGCACCGTCATCACTGGCGGCATTGGTGACCTCGTCGCGAACGAATCGGCGGTCGTCATCACCTGACTTTTGCTCGAACGATCACCATCAACGACACATTTGAAAGAGGAGACCCTGATGAAGATTCTTGCTATCTCTGCCCTGGCTCTTGGCCTCGGCCTGTTCAGCCTGTCCGCGGCGCAGGCCGCGCCGCTGGCGCCGGTCATGCCGGCCATCGAGCAGGGCGCTCCGTCCGCCGAGATCATTCCCGTGGCGCAAGGCTGCGGCCCGGGCTTCCACCGGGGGCCCTATGGCGGCTGCCGTCCGCTGTTCACCTGTCCTCCGGGCTGGCACACCGGGCCCTATGGCCGCCGTTGCTTCCGCAACTGGTAATGACAAAACGCCCGGCGAGAAAACCTCGCCGGGCGTTTTCGATGTTCGATGATCCGGGTTCGCGCCAAGTGGCCGTCATTGCGAGCGAAAGCGACGTGTCCGCCGAAGCCCATAGGGCGAAGGCGGAAGCAATCCAGAGTCAAGGAAGAAAGCTGGATTGCTTCGTCGCTTTCGCTCCTCGCAACGAGGACGTGGAAATCGTGCTTCAAAGGTAGCTACGAGGATTGATTCTCTATTTTCCGAGGAAGCCGAGCAGCAGCGCGTCGTATTTCTCCCGCGCCTCCAGGAACACCAGATGGCCGGTGTTCGGGATCACCTCGGCATGGCCATCCTTCATCTGGCTTGCCAGCGCCTTGGCGTTCTCGGCATTCTGGCCCATCTTCGCTCGCAGCGCTTCCGGCGCGTAGGGCCGTCCCGGCGCATTGTGGTCGTCGGCGCCCATGATGAACAGGGTCGGCTGGGTGACCAGCGGGATCTCGTGCACGACAGGCTCGCGATAGATCATCTGGTAGGACGCGACGAAGGCGCGCAGCCAATGCGCGTAGGAGGGGCTGCCTTTGATGTTGAAGCGCGCGTCGATATAGGGCGTGATCTGCTCCGGCGGCAGCTTCAGCGCGTAGTTGGTCTCGAGCTGCTTGCGATAGCCTTCGGCGGTGAGCTTGTCCTCGGTCTCGATCAGCTTCTCGGTCGGGACCGGGGGCACCGAGAGCCGGTAGTCCTCGAGACCGATCGGCGCGGTCAGCACCAGATGCGCGACGCGGTCGGGATAGGCGCGGGCGATCCGCACCGCGACCATGCCGCCGGTCGAATGCGCCACCACCTCAGCCTTGGCGATGCCGAGATGGTCGAGCAGCGCGATCGTGTTGCGAGCGAGGTTATCGAAATGCAATGCGCCATTCGGCTTGGAGGATTTGCCGAAGCCGATCTGGTCCGGCACTACGACGCGGAAGCCCGCATCGCTCAAGGTCTTGATCACGGGCGCCCAATAGCTCGACGGAAAATTGCGTCCATGCAGCAGCAGCGCGGTGCGGCCGTTCGGCTGGCCAGGTGCGACGTCCATATAGGCCATCTGCAGCTGCTCGCCCTCATTGGCGACCGGCAACAGATGCACCGGGTAGGGATAGGGGAAACCTTCGAGGTTCTCGCCATAGGGCTCGCGCGGCGGTGCATCAGTCGCGCGCGACGGCATCGATGAGGTGACGAGCAGGGCGGCGCAGAGCGCGCCGAGGACAAGGCGGTTCATGGCAGGATCCGGACGAATGTGATGTGTCGGCATCACCGCATTGTCACCGTTGCAGCGGTGGTGCGGCCTGCCTCGTTTGGCGCGAGCCTTATACAAGAGGCAGGCAGGTGAGCCACGTACCGAGGCGCGAAGATCCGGACAACAGCACGTGATGACACCGGCCGCTTTGTGTTCCTTGGATGTTGATGTCCAAGGATAGAGGTTAACGCTGGATAGAGGTTAGCGCTCGGCGCTGCCGAACAGCCTGTTGAAATGTTTCTCGCCGTTTCGCGTGAAATTGACGATGCGACTGCCGGGCGTGGCGTCCCGCGCCGCCCATTTCAGCTCGGTGAAGCGCTGCATCAGGGCGGCGCCCAGCGTGCCGGCGAGGTGATGCCGCCGCTCGCTCCAGTCGAGACAGGCCTTGCAGACCGGCCGGCGCGGATGCGCAAGCATCTGTGGCGAGATCTGCAGCTGCCTCTCCAGGAAGCGCTCGCCCTCGCTCGTCAGCGTGATCTCCTGCTTGCGGTGACGCAGCAGCTTCTGCCGCGTCATGCTGTCGAGCATCTGCACGCCGAGATCGCCGGCGAGATGGTCGTAGCAGATGCGGGCGCGGCGCAGCGCCGGCTCCTTCGGCCCGGTGCGCACGCGCATATGGCCGGTGCGTGCGGCAAGCCCGGCGAGCCCCTCCAGCACGTCGGCGATATCGGGATCGGCGAGGCGGTAGTAGCGGTGGCGGCCCTGCTTCTCGGGCTCGATCAGTCCGCCGCCTTCGAGCTTTGCCAGATGCGAGCTCGCGGTCTGCGGCGTGACGCCGGCCTCCTGCGCGAGCTCGCTCGCGGTGAGCGCCTTGCCGGAGAGCAGCGCAGTCAGCATGTTGGCGCGGGCGGGATCGCCGACCAGCGCGGCAACCATGGCGATGTCGGGACCTGATTTCATGCTTCGATGTTAGCCGAAGCATCCCGTTCACGCAAGCGGCTATTGAGAGATGTCGTCAATATCGGAGGTTGTCATGCCCGTCACCGTCTTCATCCGCTATCAGATCGATCCGCATCGGCGCGAGCAGTTCGAGCAATATGCCACGCGATGGCTCGGGATCATTCCGCGCTGCGGCGGAGATCTGATCGGCTATTTCATGCCGCATGAAGGCACCAACAACATCGCCTTTGGTCTCGTGTCATTCGATAGTCTCGCATCTTACGAGCGTTATCGCGCCACCTTGCGCTCCGATGCGGAGGCACGAGCGAATTTCGCCTTCGCCGAGGAGCACAAGTTCATCCTCGCCGAGGAGCGCACGTTCCTGCGCCAGGTGGTGGCGCCGGGTTGAGCAGATCGGCTATGGTCTGCCGGCGCTATCAGATCATCACGATTCAACGATAAGGGAAAAACCCATGACCGTCTCACCTAAGGACAAGCGCGCGGCCTTTCGCAGCCTGCATCAGGGCGGCTGCTTCGTGCTGCCGAACCCGTTCGACGTCGGCAGCGCCAAGGCGCTGGCTCATCTCGGCTTCAAGGCGATCGCCTCGACCAGCGCCGGCTTTGCCTGGAGCATCGGCAAGGCCGACAACAAGGTTGATGTCGACGAGGTGCTGCATCATTTGTCGGCAATCAGTGCGGCCGTCGACATTCCCGTCAATGCCGATTTCGAAGGCGGCTTCGCTCACGAGCCGGAGGGTGTTGCCGCCAATGTGACGCGCGCGGTGGCGACCGGTGTTGCCGGGCTCTCGATCGAGGATTCCACCGGCGACAAGGCAAAGCCGCTCTACGAGCGCAACGTCGCGGTCGCGCGCATCCAGGCGGCGCGGCAGGCGATCGATTCTGCCGGCGGCGACGTGCTGCTCACCGGCCGCTGCGAGGCGTTCCTGTGGGGCCAGCCGGATCTTGCGCTCGTAATCGACCGGCTGACCGCCTATGCCGAAGCGGGCGCGGACTGCCTCTACGCGCCGGGGATCAAGACCCGCGAGGAGATATCAGCCGTCGTCAAGGCCGTGGCGCCCAAGCCGGTCAATCTGCTGATCGGCGCCTCCGGCCTGTCGCTGCAGCAGGCCGAGGAGCTTGGCGTGCGCCGCATCAGCGTCGGCGGCTCGCTGGCGCGGATGGCCTGGGCCGGCGTCATGCGCGCGGCCAGGGAGATGGCCGAGCAGGGCACCTTCACCGAGCTCGCCAGCGGCTATCCCGGCGGCGATCTCAACAAGATGTTCAGCTAGCACTCCACTCCATTCTGGCGGCTACAGACAAGAGAAGCGGCGGGCGAGGTGCCCGCCGCTTCTTAGGTGTGAGTTGCGCTTCCGTTAGTGCGTGTTGTTGTTCTGACCGGTCGGCGGCGGTGCCGACTGGTCCATCTCCGAGCTGCCCGGCTGAGCCGACGGCGCTTTCGGACTGTTCGGCGCCGCGCCCGTGGTCACACCAGGTGCCTTGTTGTCCGTGGGGCTGGCCGGCTGGGTCTGCGCCGACTTGGTCGGCGGCGGATTGCTGGCCTGGTTGTTGCCGGTCGACGAATTGTTCAGGCCGTAGAACACTGCGGCAAGCAGGATGGCAATGCCGACGGCAAAGGCCGCGACCTTGCCGGTCGAGCTAGGTCCTTCGGCCAGCTCGGGATCGGGCTGCAGCTCGTTGTCGAATCGCTGCGGGCTGCGCGGCGGCACATCGCTCATGCCGGCCATGTAGGGATCGTTGGGAAAGCGCTCGTCGGGAAAACGATCGTTGGCCATAGCCATCTCCTCTTCGTCTGTCTTTCGTCTTTCCTGTCGTCGATCGTCCCAGACAACCAACGCCGGCTGCGATCCGTTCCGGCGGAACTCCGCGGTTCCATTGTGCCTGCGCCGATCTGGTCAGCGGTACTGCCCCGCTCTAGGTTCCCTCTGATGATGAGTCTTGGGGGAAACACATGTGGACTTTGCCGCCTGGCGACACCGTGCTGCACCTGCTCTCGTGGGTCGCGCTGGCGGCGCAGTCCATGACCGCCGCGTTGGCGGCCGGCCGGCGCAGCATGGACTGGGTCGGCGTCTGCATGCTGGGCGCGATCACCGCGCTCGGCGGTGGCACGGTGCGCGACGTGCTGCTCGGGCATTATCCGCTGGCCTGGGTCGAGCGGCCGTCCTATCTCGCCGTTACGGTGATCGCGGCATTCGCCACCATCCTGATCGCACGCCTGGTCGACCGGCTCACGACCGCCTTCCTGGTGCTGGACGCGGTCGGTCTGGTGGTCTTCTCCATCGCAGGCTGCGAGGTTGCTTGGCAGATCAACGTCTCGCCGCCGATCGTGATCGTCGCCGGCATGATCACCGGCTGTGCCGGCGGCGTGCTGCGCGACATCCTCTGCAACGATGTGCCGCTGCTGTTCCGCGCCGAACTCTATGCCAGCGTCGCCGTCGCCACCGGCCTGGTCTACGCGATCGGCTTCGTGCTGAAGCTGGATGGCGATCTCTGGACCTTCATGACCTTTGCGGTGGGCTTGAGCTTCCGGCTGCTCGCGCTCCGCTACCGCTGGAACATGCCGAAATTCGTGTATGTCGGCAGCGAACGGAGTTAGAGCGCGTTTTCAAGCGAAGTGGAGATCGGTTCGCGTCAAGAAAACGCGTCAGAATAGAGAGCTAGAGCCTCCGTTCCGATTCCATCGGAACGGAGGCTCTAGCGCCGCGCGGCCTTGACCTGGTCGGCCGTGACCGTCGGCGCCGCATTGCCCCAGGCGTTGCGGATGTAATTGGCGACGTCGGCGACCTGCTGGTCGTTGAGCTGGTGCGCGTAGGCCGGCATCGAGCCGGTGTTCGGCGCGCGGGGGGTGGTCAGCGTCTGCGCGCCATCGAGGATCACACGCAAGGTGCTCGATGGGTCCTGCGCCTGCAGCAGTGCATTGCCCGGCAATGGCGGATAGATCCGCGGTGCGCCCATGCCGTCGGCCTCGTGGCAGGAGATGCAGGCGCGGGCATAGATCGTCTGGCCGGCGATCATGCTGGCGTCGGAGGGCGGCGTGCTGACGGCGTCCTGCGGCCCTGCCGGCAGGGACTTGAGATAGACAGCGATGGCGCGGACGTCCGCGTCGGCCATCTTCGAGGTCGAGGTCACGACCACCTCGGCCATTGGCCCCTCGGCATGGCTTTTCGCATTGCGGCCGCTCGATAAATATTCGGCGATGTCGTCCGAGCTCCAATCCTTCAGGCCGGAGCGGGCGGCGCCATCGAGCCGCGGCGCGAACCAGCCGCCGACCCGGCCGCCGGATAGCGGCGCACCGCGCTTCTCGGCGCCGAGCAGGTTCTTCGGCGTATGGCAGCTGCCGCAATGGCCTGCTGCCTCGACCAGATAGCGGCCGCGATTCCACTCCGCGCTCTTGGCCTGATCGGGCAGCAGCACGCCGGGCTTGAGGAACGCCGCATCCCATAGCCGCATCAGCGGCCGGTAGTTGAATGGAAAGCGCAGCTCGGGCGGCGGCACCTTGTTCGACACCGCTGGTACAGTAGCGAGATAAGCGCGAATGGCCGCGATGTCGTCGCGGGTCAGCTTGGTGAAATGCGGGTAGGGGAAAGCGGGATAGTAGCGCGAACCGTTTGGCGCGATGCCCTCACGAAGCGCACGGCGAAAATCCTCATCGCTCCAGGCGCCGATGCCGGTGCCGGGATCGGGCGTCAGGTTGGGCGCGAAGACCGCGCCGAACGGCGTCTCGATCCGCTTGCCGCCGGCGAACGGTTGCGCCGGGTCGGCGGTATGGCAGCCGGCGCAACCGCCGATCACCGTTAGCATCTCGCCGCGGGCGGTCTCGGCTGGCGCCCCCCCGTCCGCGCGCATAATCGCACTGCACAATAACAGGCCAGCCAGAATCGTCCTGATCACAGCAAGACCTTTCCAAACAAACCGCTGCCCGCGCCTTTGCGGCACGGAAAAACAAGAGCCGTCATCAGCACGCCGTTTCGCGGCGCGCCCTTGCCACGACACAATCGCAAAATTTCGCATCCATTCCAGGCCACGAAATTGCGAATTGCGGAAGCCATTACAAATGCGACGAAATTTGTGATGCATGCGTGACACGAGCCGACATAGATTACATCTAAAGCCTGGGAGTCCGAGGGTTTTGATGCCCTTGGAGCGCGCCGGCGCAGCACGAGGTTTGAAGAGGGCGGAATGGGCATCAACGAAGGTGCGATCAATCTCGAACAGAAATACACCGCCAGCTCAGGCCATATCTTCCTGACGGGCATCCAGGCCCTGGTGCGATTGCCGATGGCGCAGATCCGGCGCGACCGCGCCGCCGGCTTGAACACCGCGGGCTTCATCTCCGGCTATCGCGGCTCGCCGCTCGGCGGCTATGACCAGCAGCTGTTCGCCGCGCGCAAGCACCTCGAGCAGTACAACATCAAGTTCCAGCCCGGTGTGAATGAGGACCTGGCGGCCACAGCGGTCTGGGGCTCGCAGCAGCTGCATCTGTCGCCGGGCGGCAAGTATGACGGCGTGGTCGGCATCTGGTACGGCAAGGGCCCCGGCGTCGACCGCTCCGGCGATGTCTTCCGCCATGGCAATGCGGCGGGCTCGGCCAAGAATGGCGGCGTGCTGTGCCTTGCCGGCGACGATCACGGCGCCAAATCATCCACCGTGCCGCATCAGTCGGATCACGCCTTCATCTCGGCGCTGATGCCTTATCTCTATCCGTCCTCGATCCACGAGATGATCGAGATGGGCCTGCTCGGCATTGCGATGTCGCGCTATTCCGGCTGCTGGGTCGGCATGAAGGTGATCACCGAGACGGTGGAGACCACGGCCGAGATCAACCTCAACGACGAGATGACGCCGTTCGTCATTCCCACCGATTTCGAGATGCCGCCGGGCGGTCTCAATTTGCGCTGGCCCGATGACCGCTTCGAGCAGGACCGACGGCTGCAGGACTACAAGGGCTTTGCCGCCATTGCCTTTGCCCGCGCCAACAAGGTCAACCGGGTCACGATGGATAGCCCGAACGCCCGCTATGGCATCATGGCGTCCGGCAAGAGCTATGAGGACATCCGCCAGGCGCTGCGCGAGCTTGGCATCACCGAGGAGGTGGCCGCCAAGATCGGGCTTCGGCTCTACAAGATCGGCATGCCCTGGCCCTTGGAGCCGGAAGGCGTGCGGCAGTTCGCGGTCGGGCTCGAGGAGATCTTCATCGTCGAGGAGCGGCGCGAGATCGTCGAGAACCAGGTCAAGCAGGAGCTGTTCAACTGGCGCGACGACGTCCGCCCGCGCATCGTCGGCAAGATGGACGAGCACGACAAGCGCTTCCTGACCTTCGCTGCCGAGCTCAGCGTCGCCTCGCTCGCCAGCTCGCTCACCGAACGGCTTCTCCGGCTCGATCTCAATCCCGAGATCGCAGCGATGCTGCGGGCCAAGGCCGACTGGTTCAACGGCCGCGAAGCCTCGCAGATGCAGCTGGTGTCGCCGGTGGCCCGCACGCCATATTTCTGCTCGGGCTGCCCGCACAACACCTCGACCAAGGTGCCGGAAGGAAGCCGCGCCATGGCCGGCATCGGCTGCCACTTCATGGCGCTGTGGATGAACCGCTCGACCGAGACCTTCACCCATATGGGCGGCGAGGGCGTGCCATGGGTCGGCATCGCGCCGTTCACCGACGAGAAGCACATCTTTGCCAATCTTGGCGACGGCACTTATTTCCACTCCGGCATTCTCGCCATCCGCCAGGCGATCGCCTCCAAGGCCAACATCACCTACAAGATCCTCTACAACGATGCGGTCGCGATGACCGGCGGCCAGCGCCATGACGGCGACCTGTCGCCACAGCAGATCACCTATCAGCTGCACGCGGAAGGCATTCGCGAGATCTATCTGGTCTCGGAAAATCCGGACGCCTATCCGGCCGATACCATCGCGCCCGGCGTCAAGCTCGCCCACCGCGACGAGCTCGACAACGTGATGAAGACGCTGCGCGAGACCAAGGGCGCCTCCGCCATCGTCTTCGTGCAGACCTGTGCCGCCGAGAAGCGACGCCGCCGCAAGCGCGGCACCATGGAGGATCCGCAGCGCCGGGTCTTCATCAACCCGGCCGTCTGCGAAGGCTGCGGCGACTGCTCGGTGCAGTCGAACTGCATCTCGGTCGAGCCGTTGGAGACCGAGCTGGGGCGAAAGCGCGTCATCAATCAGTCGAGCTGCAACAAGGACTATTCCTGCGTGAAGGGCTTCTGTCCGTCCTTCGTCACCATCGACGGCGGCAAGCCGCGCAGCCGTGCGCCGGCCGAGCTCGGCGAGATCGGGGCGCTGCCGGAGCCGGCATCGAAACCGGCGCTCGACAAGCCCTACAACATCGCGGTCGGCGGCGTCGGCGGCACCGGCGTCCTCACCATCGGCGCGCTGCTCGGCATGGCCGCTCATATCGAGGGCAAGGCCTCGATGATCCTCGACATGTCGGGCCTCGCCCAGAAGGGCGGCGCGGTGCTCAGCCATGTGCGCCTCTCCGAGCACACCGCCGACGTGACCTGCTCGCGCATCGTCACGGGCACTGCGGATCTTGTGATCGCGGCCGACGAGGTCGTCGCCGGCTCCAAGGAGACGATTACGCTGTGCGATTCCTCGCGCACTCACGGCATCATCAATAGCCATCTGATTCCGACCGCGGACTTCATCCTCAACCGCGACTTCAACTTCCAGAACCGCAAGGTCGCGCAGGTGCTGGAGACGGCGCTGCGCAACGATTCCGACTTCGTCGATTTTACCAAGCCGGCCGAGGCGCTGCTCGGCGATGCCATCGCCACCAACATGATGATGATGGGCTATGCCTATCAGAAGGGGCTGCTGCCATTGTCGGCCGAAGCCATCGAAAAGGCGATCGGCATCAACGGCGTCGCGGTCAAGATGAATACCGAAGCGTTCCGGCTCGGCCGTCTCGCGGTGGTCGATCCGGCGCGGCTCGCCGAGATGATGAAGGGCCATGACGAGATCGAGGCGCCGAAAGCGCTGGACGCGATGTCGCTCGATGAGATCATCGCCCATCGCACCGATTTCCTGACCAAGTATCAGAACGGCCGGCTCGCCAAGCGCTACCGCAAGCTGGTGGATCAGGTGCGCGAGGCTGCGGAGAAAGGCGGCTATGGCGAGGCGCTGCCGCGCGCAGTCGCGATCAACTATGCCAAGCTGCTCGCCTACAAGGACGAGTATGAGGTGGCGCGGCTGTTCGCCGACGGCACCTTCGAGAAGCAGCTCCATGATGCCTTCGAAGGCGACTACAAGATCAGCTTCAACCTGGCGCCGCCGATCTTCAATAGCGGCGTCGATGCGCAGGGACGGCCGAACAAACGCACCTACGGCCCCGGCATGATGAAGACGTTCCGCTTGCTGGCGAAGCTCAAGGGCCTGCGCGGCACGCCGCTGGACATCTTCGGCTATTCGGCCGACCGCAAGATGGAGCGCAGCCTGATCACGGCCTATGAGAAGGACGTCGCCAGCGTGCTGGCGCAGCTGTCGCCCGCCAACGCCGAGACCGCGCTCGAGCTGTTGTCGCTGCCGGACCGCATCCGCGGCTACGGCCCGGTGAAGGAGAAGTCGGTGAAGGAGGCACAAGTACGTCACACTCAGCTCGTGGCCGACCTCGCCAACCCGCCTCCGGCCCCAAGGCAGATGGCAGCGGAGTAGGGCGTTCTTTCTCCGTCATTGCGAGGAGCGAAGCGACGAAGCAATCCAGACCTTCTTTGTGACTCTGGATTGCTTCGCTTCGCTCGCAATGACGGCTACATCAGCGATCGTGCAATGTTCACTGCTCTCGATGCTCCCCCTGAGAAACTCGACCGGCACGAGCAGAACGTCGTCGCGAAGATTCGTGAGCATGGCTGGTTCGCTCACCATATCGGGGCGGACAAGGAGGGGCCTGGCTTTTGCTACACCACCGGCTTCTGGCTGAAGTTCAGACACCCAGAGCTGATCGTATTCTCGCTGCAGGCGCAGACCGCGCACGATACGTTCTGGCACATCTATCGCGAGCTGGAAGCCGGACGGCGCGTCGTGGTGGGTGCACAGACCGGCGAGATCTTCAAAAATGCACCCGCCGTGCTGCTTCCGGTAGCGCAGCGGCATTATCGAAATTACTTGGGATGGAGCCGCTGGTTTTACGGCAATGACAACTTCGAATGTGTGCAGTTGCTTTATCCCGATTCCGACGGCCGCTTTCCATGGTCGCCCGATGCGTCAGCGGGCAGCCGGAGCGCGCAGCCAGACCTCACCGAGGGAAATTGGTTCGGGCTGGAACAGTAGTCCCTCTATGTTCGGGACCGTGCGCAAGCCTTGGCATTTAGGAACGCGTCGGGCGGCGCTTGCCGCCGTTCACCAAGCTTACCTTAAATTCATTAATGGGCGGAACGGTCTCGGCAAGATAGCGTTGCTCGGGCAGGAGCTGTGTCAGGTACCAGCACAGGATTCCGAGCTTACAAACAATCAATAATATCTCGAGGAGAAGTAGAGATGGCAAATCCGCGCCAGGAGGAAAGGTCTACCCAGAACGTGGGTGATGCAGCTCGGCAAACCGGTGAAAGGACGGCTGAGCAAGCGTCGCATATCGCACAGAGTGCGGCCGAGCAGACCGCGCGCATCGGACAGGCAACCGCCCAGGCCGGCGAGGAGGTGGCGCGGGTCGGAGCCACCCTCCTGAAGCAAAATGCCGAGACGCTTCAGAACACGTGGCGTTTCGGTCTGGACATGACGAACGCCATGATGGGACGTTCGACCGAGCAGATCAGTCGCACGCTTGGACTGACCGGGCAGGAAGCGCAACAGGCAGCCGAGCGGTCGGCGCGCAATGCCCAGAGCATTCTCTACTCTGCGACGGCGGCCACCAAGGTCATGACCGGAATGTCACAGGAGTACTTCGTGCTCGTTCGGCATCAGATCGAGCATGGAATGGAGCGTATGAACGAGTTGTGGAATTGCCGGACCCCGCAGGATCTCGCGGCTGTTCAGACTGATCTGCTTCGTGATGCCGTGGGCAGTGTCTTGGAGAGCAGCCGCCGTATGGCGGACATGTCGGTCAAGTTGGCCGAGGATGCGACCAAGCGCATGGAAGAGACCGTGCGACATGCCGCCTGACTCGACAATTATCACGTAATGCGGGCAGGGGCGGCTGAACTGCAGCCGCTCCTGTCTTGAGCGCCGACAGCCATACGAGCGCGGCTCGCGTGCGGCTGTCTGTTTGTTTCCGGGGGCGGGACCGAAACTCTTCAACCGAACCTTTGCGGCCATTTCGGAGAACTCGCGTCAGCGGTTGGCTGCGTTCGGAAGCTCGCTTTAGTGGCCTCATTGCTCGCTGCGCCGCTTGCGGCCAAGTGTGCATATCCGCCATGTGCAAATTGCCCGTCGTGCCAGTCTGTCGCAGTTGTGCACCTTGCCTTGTCGGGCAAATCACGACGATCATCTCGGCCATCCCGCCTCACCACGGAGGGGCGTTGCGCGCGATCGTCACGACACGCGAGGCGGGGATGCGGTGGACGTGGAGCCTCGCAGCATGCTCGCGCATGCGGACGAACGATGGCATCACGGACGTGAAATCGTGTGGTCCTGGCCTCCCGGTGCTGAGGCCTGCGGCAACGCGCGGAAGGCGCGTTGCCGCAAATGGGGACAACAAGCCGGTCCCCAAGGAGAGCGCGTATAAGCGTTAAAACCGCCGCGCAGGGAATGCCGGATGATCCGGCTGCACCTGTGGTGACTGCCGCCTGCTTTTTCTTCTGCAGGCGGGCCATGGGTGAGGCCTTCACCCGGCATTCCCTGCGCCCTCCGTACTGATGAGGGTGAGCGAAGGCAGCACAACTCGGGCATGACATGCCGCGGGAACGAGAGGTCGTGTGTGTAGATCGGCGATGCGTCATCCTCGGTGTCGTCCCGGCCTCGCGCCGGGGTCCATAAGCACCGACCGAAGTTTGCCGATGATCCTCTGCCACCGAATGCCATCGAGAAATCACGCGGTATGGATCCCGGGTGGCGCTCACTTCGTTCGCTTGCCCGGGACGACGGCCGAATGAGTGGCGCTACCGTCATCTCCACCGCACGGAATATTTTCGCACCTTGCCAAGCCCCGAGCGAGGGTCCAGAAAATCGCGTCAGGAGAGGGACGAAACGACCTATGCGGAGACCCAGTTGACCATCAAGGGCAAGGCCTACATCGCCGGGATCTATGAGCATCCCACCCGGCACGCACCCGACAAATCCACCGCACAGCTGCATGCCGAGGTCGCCAAGGGCGCGATTGAGGACGCAGGGCTGACCAAGGACGATATCGACGGCTATTTCTGCGCCGGCGATGCGCCGGGCGGACTGTGGCCGATGGTGGATTATCTTGGTCTCAACACCAAGAAACTCCGCCATGTCGATTCCACCGAGACCGGCGGTTGCTCCTATCTCATCCATCTCGGCCATGCGGCCGAGGCGATCGCCGCCGGCAAGTGCTCCGTCGCGCTGATCACACTCGCCGGCAAGCCGCGCACCGGGCCGATGCCGCCGCGCGCCGCCGGCGCCGAAGCCGATTTCGAGGCCGCCTACGGCGCCACCACGCACAACGCCTATGGCATGTGCGCGATGCGCCACATGCACGATTATGGCACGACCAGCGAGCAGCTCGCCTGGATCAAGGTCGCCGCCTCGCACCATGCGCAATACAATCCGCATGCGATGCTCAAGGAGGTCGTCACGGTCGAGGACGTGCTCAATTCGCCGATGATCTCCGATCCCTTGCACCGCATGGATTGCTGTGTCGTTACCGATGGCGGCGGCGCGCTGATCGTCACCACGCCGGAGATCGCGAAAAGCCTGAAGAAGCCGCTCGTGCGGCTGATCGGCCATGGCGAGGCCGCGAAGGGGCCGCGTGGCGGCAAGGATCTCGATCTCACCTACTCCGCCGGTGTCTGGTCCGGCCCCCGCGCGTTCGAGGAGGCGGGCGTCACCCCGAAGGATATCAAATACGCCTCGATCTATGACAGCTTCACGATCACCGTGCTGATGCAGCTCGAGGACCTCGGCTTCTGCAAAAAGGGCGAGGGCGGCAAGTTCGTTGCCGACGGCAATCTGATCTCGGGCGTCGGCAAGCTGCCGTTCAACACCGATGGCGGCGGGCTCTGCAGCAACCATCCGGTCAACCGGGGCGGCATGACCAAGATCATCGAGGCGGTGCGCCAGCTGCGGGGGCAGGCGCATCCGAAGGTGCAGGTGCCGAACTGCGATCTCGCTATCGCCCATGGCACCGGCGGACTTCTGGGCGTTCGCCACGCCGCCTCGACCTGCATTCTGGAGCGCGTGTGATGTCTGAAACGAAGAAATATCCGGCCCCGGTGACCAATCCCGAGACCAAGCCGTTCTGGGATGCGGCCGCGCAGGGCAAGCTCATGATCAAGCGCTGCACGGCCTGCGGCGAGCCGCATTACTTCCCGCGGTCGATCTGCCCGTTCTGCTTCTCGGACCAAACCGTGTGGGAGGAGGCGAGCGGCGAGGCGACGATCTACACCTACAGCCTGATGCGGAAGTCGCCGACCGGGCCTTATGCGATTGCCTATGTGACGCTGAAGGAGGGGCCGTCGATCCAGACCAACATCGTCGATTGCGACATCGACAAGCTCAAGATCGGCCAGAAGGTGAAGCTGGTGTTCAAGCCAACCGACGGCGCACCGCTGCCGTTCTTCACGGTGGCCTAGTATTTGCTAGGCGCGGCTGCAGCTAAGCAAACGGTTCACCCTCTCCCCTTGTGGGAGAGGGTGGCAGCCTCAAGGCGATGCTTTGCATCGCCTTGAGGCTGACGGGTGAGGGGTCTCTCTCCTCATTAAAGGTGGGCATTGCCGCGCGAACCCCTCACCCGAGTGAGTTTGATGCTGATGCCGGTGTAGCCCTCTCCCACAAGGGGAGAGGGCGCATCAACAAGCGCCGCGGACGGGAAGAAATGAGGCGGGAGGAAAATAACAACATGCCGATCAACTACGATGAGCTGATGGCCATGAAGAGCCTTGGCCAGAAATACAGCTACGGCGATCGCGAGGTGATGCTCTACGCGTACGGGATCGGCATGGGCGCCGACCCGATGGACGAGAAGGAGCTGGCCTTCGTCAACGAGGCCACTGCCGAGCCGCGGCCATTGAAAGTGGTGCCGACCTTCGCCTCCGTCGCGGCTTGGGGCGCTGGACCTGGCGACATGAAGCTGAACCGGGTGATGGTCGTCGACGGCGAGCGCGATATCACCTTCCACCAGCCGCTCGCGACCGCGGCGCATATCACCGCGGATTCCTCCGTGCTTGCCGTCTCCGACAAGGGCAAGGACAAGGGCGCCGTGATCCGGCATCAGACCATCCTTCGTGACGAGAGCGGCGCGCCGCTGGCGACCTTGGTGGCCTCGCGCTTTGCCCGCGGCGATGGCGGCTTCGGCGGCCCCACAGGCGGCATTCCGGATCCGCATCCGGTGCCGGCTCGCGCGCCGGACCGCAGCATCGATATTGCGACCCGCCCGGATCAGGCGCTGGTGTACCGGCTCTGCGGCGACCGCAATCCGCTGCACTCCGATCCGGCTTTCGCCAGGCGCGCCGGCTTCCCGCGGCCGATCCTGCACGGCATGTGCACCTACGGCATCACCTGCCGCGGCGTGCTGCAGACCTATGCGGATTACGATCCGTCGGCGTTCAGGCAGCACGCGGCGCGGTTCTCCTCGCCGGTCTATCCCGGCGAGACCGTCACCATCGATCTCTGGAAGGATGGCGAGGTGATCTCGTTCGAAGCACGCGTGAAGGCCCGCAACGTCACCGTGATCAAGAACGGCAGGACGGTGCTGGGTTGACGCTCATGTTAGAACGCGGATGCCTGCTCACCTGTCATTGCGACGAGCGAAGCGACCGAAGCAATCCAGAATCTTCGGCTGGGTGCCTGGATTGCTTCGTTTCGCTCGCAATGACTGTGAGAGGGTGTCCCGGAATGACAACGAAACAAAGAACAAGACGAAGGGAGGACACCCATGGGATTGCTCGACGGCAAGGTGGCGCTGATCACTGGCGCGGGCGGCGGCTTAGGGGAGGCTTACGCCAAGCTGTTCGCCCGCGAGGGCGCAGCGGTCGTGGTGAATGATCTCGGCGGCCCGCGCGATGGCTCAGGCTCCGACCAGTCGATGGCCGAGCAGGTGGTGGCGGCGATCAAGGCCGAGGGCGGCCGCGCGGTGGCCAACGGTGCGGACATTTCGACCATGGAGGGCGGGCAGTCGGTCTTCGACGATGCCATCAAGCATTTCGGCCGCGCCGACATCCTGGTCAACAATGCCGGCATCCTGCGCGACCAGACCTTCGCCAAGGCCAGCGAGGCCGACTGGGACAAGGTCATCAAGGTGCATCTGAAAGGCACCTTCTGTTGCACCCTTCCTGTCTTCCGCTGGATGCGCGAGAACGGCGGCGGCGTCATCGTCAACACCTCCTCGACCTCGGGCCTGATCGGCAATTTCGGCCAGTCCAATTACGGTGCTGCCAAGGGCGGTATCTGGGGCTTGTCCAACGTGCTGGCGATCGAGGGCCGCAAGTACAATATCCGCGTGTGGACCTTGGCGCCGGGCGCGCTGACGCGCATGACGGCGGACCTGCCGCGTTACAAAGAGAACCCGGGCGCTGCGCTTGGCCCCGACGGGATCGCGCCGGCCGTGCTCTACATGGTCTCCGACCTCTCCGGCGACCAGACCGGCAAGGTGCTCGGCGTCTCCGGCCCGCGCGGGGTGCGGGAGATGCGGATGATGGAGATGGAGGGCTGGAAGCCGCCATTTACGGGCTGGAAGGCCGAGGATATCGTCGCCCATGCGAGCGAGATCTTCTTCTCCGAAGAGCAGATCAAGATGGGCGCGCGCCGGTTCTGATGTATTGAGGTCGTCATTCCGGGATGCGCCGTAAGGCGCAGGCCCGGGATCCATATTCCCGATCGTGGTAATGGAGTCCGGGTTCGTGCCTTCGGCCCGCCCCGCAATGACGAGCATAGTGGAGACTGCACAATGAAGCTCACCGCCGACGCCAAAGGCACCTTCGCGATCGCGCCAACTCCGTTCCATGACGACGGTCGCATCGACGAGGCCTCGATCGATCGCCTGGTCGATTTCTACGGCGAGGCGGGCTGTGACGGGATCACCGTGCTCGGCATCATGGGCGAAGCGCCCAAGCTCGACGCCGCCGAGTCCGAGCAGGTCGCGGTGCGCTTCGCCAAGCGGACGAAAAACATGCAGATCATCGTCGGCGTCTCCGCGCCGGGCTTTGCCACCATGCGCTCGCTGGCGCGCGCCTCGATGGATGCCGGCGCTGCGGGCGTCATGATCGCGCCGCCGCCGAGCCTGCGCACCGACGACCAGATCACCGGTTACTTCAAGCAGGCGCAGGAAGCGATCGGCGAGGACATTCCCTGGGTGCTGCAGGACTACCCGCTCACGCTCAGCGTGGTGTTCACACCATCGGTCATCCGCAAGATCGTCATGGACAGCCCCTCCTGCGTGATGCTCAAGCACGAGGACTGGCCGGGCCTGGAGAAGATCTCGGCCTTGAGAGGGTTCCAGAAGGATGGGTCATTGCGAGCGCTCTCGATCCTCTGCGGCAATGGCGGCCTATTCCTGGATTTCGAGATGGACCGCGGCGCCGACGGCGCCATGACCGGCTATGCCTTCCCTGAGCTGCTGGTCGACGTCGTCAAGCTGTCGCGGGAGGGGAAGCGCGATGCTGCACATGACCTGTTCGACGCGCATCTGCCGCTGATCCGCTACGAGCAGCAGCCGGGCGCCGGCCTTGCCGTGCGCAAATACGTGCTGCAGAAGCGCGGCGCAATCGCCTCGAGCGCCCAGCGCAAGCCGGCCTCCGGCATCAGCGCCACGGCCAAGGCCGAGGTCGATTATCTCTTGTCGCGCGTCGCCCGCTATGACCGCCGCGCCAATCTGCAACCGCAATCGAGCGCGGCGGGTTAGGAGATGGCCGAGCCCGCCGCAATCCGTCCGGCTTCCACCGTGCTGCTGCTGCGCGACAACACGGGCGCAAGCGAGATCGAACTATTCATGATGGTGCGTCACCATCAGATCGAGTTCAACTCGGGCGCGCTGGTGTTTCCGGGCGGCAGCGTCGACGCGAACGACAAGGAGATCGCAGCCCGCCCGGCGCTGTATTCCGATGGTGGGGGATTGGATGCGCAGGCGCTCGGCTTCCGCATCGCCGGCGTCCGCGAGACTTTCGAGGAGAGCGGCATCCTGCTGGCGCGGGCCAAAGGCTCCGGTGTGCTGATCGATGCGGGCCGAGCGCGCGAAATCGAAGCGGAACGTCGCGCTGACCTGTGCGAGGGCAAGACCGCCTTCCTCGACGTCGTGGCCGGCAACGATCTCGTGCTCGCGCTGGATGCGCTGGTGCCTTACGCGCACTGGATCACGCCCGAGGGCATGCCGAAGCGCTTCGATACCTGGTTCTTCCTGGCGGCGGCACCGCCGGACCAGCTTGGCGCCCATGACGGGAAGGAATCCACCGATTCGATCTGGGTGTCGCCCCGGGAGGCCCTGGCCGGTGGCGACAGCGGCCGCTTCAAGCTGCCATTCCCGACCACCCGCAACCTGATCCGGCTCGGCAAGCAGGCCACCGTGGCCGCAGCCCTCGCTTATGCCAGGGATATGGACATCGTTACCGTGATGCCGGTGATGACCAGGACGGCTGATGGCGGGCGCCAGCTGCGCATTCCCCGCGAAGCCGGCTATGATGGGGAGGTGTTCGAGGTCGGCGCGGTGGGTTAAGGCATTAACGGGGAGGCACACACGATGCGACACCCCGAAGTTACTTTGTTCGTAATTCGTTCTCCAGGCCGCGGCGCGGCTGATATATAGTTCGGTTCCGAAACGGATCCCTTGAGTATGCCAGCAGTGTTCGCGGTAATTTTTAATCGCGTCCGGTCGTTGTCGCTGTCGATCGGGCAATTGACCTTCGGCAGTTTTCTGCTGCTGCTCGCGATCATCACCGCGACCAGCATGGCCAGCGTGATCGCGATCCGCCACATCGATACGACCTTTGCCGAGCTGCAGCGGCTGCAGAATGTCGGCGATCTCGCCGAGGAGATCGACGGCCGCATGAACGAGCTCAGGCTCGCGGCGCGCGATTTCGTGACCGATCCCGGAGCACGCTCCGATCGCGTCGTCCAGGCGGCGAGCGAGTTGAGCGCGCTTCTGAAGAAGACCCGGCTCGAGCTGGCGCCGGAGCAGCAGGCGATGATCGACGGCGTGTCGCAGCGGCTCGCCAATTACCGCGAAGGCATCGACCGCGTCGGCGAGCTGATCGGCCATCGCGCCGAGCTGCTCGCCACCTTGCCGGCGACACGGGTCCGCTTCGAGGGCACAATCGCCGAGGTGCAGGACCGCAGTACGGCCAGGGCGCTGTTCCGCCTGCAGAACCAGATCAATGGCGCGCTGCTCGCGCATGATCCGGCCGGGGCCGAGCAGGCGGCGCGGGGCATGCGGGCGCTGCCGATCGACGATTCCAACCTGCGCAGCGCAGCCGACAGCTACGCTGACAGCATCATCGCGATCTCAAGTACCGAGGCGGAGATCGCGCGTCTCGATAAGGAGGTGCTGGGCACCGAGGGCCGGCTGATCGGCCGCGTTACCGAGCTGTTGCGGGCGCTCAGTTCCCAGCAGGGCAGGGTGCTGTCGCGCGATTTCGCCCGCACCCTTGCCGAGACCAAGTGGCAGAGCATCATCCTGGGCAGTGCTGGCGTGCTCATCGGCATCTTTGCCGCGCTGTTCGTGGTCCGGCGCACCGTGCGGCCGCTGGTCTCGATCGCCGGCTCGATCCGCGCGCTTGCCGCAGGGCAGAAGGAAGCCTCGATCCCGGCGACCGATGTCGAGAATGAGATCGGCGACATCGCCCGCGCCGCCGAGGTGTTCCGCCGCACGCTAGTCGAGGCCGACGCCTCGCGTGAAGCCGCCTTGCGTGCGCTCGCCGAGCAGCGGCTGGCGGAGGAAAGCTACCGCAAGCTGTTCGAGGCCTCGATCGACGGCATTTATGTCACGACGCCGGGTGGCCTCGTCGTCAACGCCAATCCGGCGCTGGCGCGGATCATGGGCTATGAGTCGGCGGAGCAGCTCATCAGATCGGTCGGCGACATCTCGGAGTCGATCTACGTCGATCCAAGCGCGCGCGCGGAGTTCCAGGCTCTCATGCAGCGCGACAGCATGGTGCGCGATTTCGAGTACCAGGTGCGCCAGCGCAACGGCGACATCCGCTGGCTTTCCGACAGCGCGACCGCGGTACGCGACGAGCACGGCGAGGTGGTCCGCTACGAGGGCAGCGTCCGCGACATCACCGATCAGAAGCGTGCGGAAGAGGCGATCGCCGAAGGTCGCAGGCTGCTGCAACAGGTCATCGACACCGTGCCCGCGGTGATCAACGTCAAGGACCGCAATCTCCGCTATGTCCTAATGAACCGCTACATGGCCGGCATTTTCAGTGTCGAGCCCAAGGATGCGCTCGGCCGCACCACCAACGAAATCATGGCGCGTTACGGCGCCAACAAGACCGATGCCAACGACAAGCGGGTGCTGGCGACCAAGGCGGATCTCGGCTTCTACGAAGAGGAATACAGGGATTCCACCGGGACAATGCGGCAGTGGCTGGTCAACAAGATGCCGCTGCTCGATGCCGATGGCGAAATCGACAAGATCGTCACGGTGGCGCTCGACATCGGCGAGCGCAAGAAGAGCGAGCGCGAGATGCTCAAGGCCAAGGACGCCGCCGAGACCGCGCTGCGCAACCTGCGCGAGACTCAGGCATCGCTGATCGAGGCGGAAAAGCTCGCCGCGCTCGGGCGCATGGTCGCGGGCGTCGCCCACGAGGTCAACAATCCCGTCGGCATCAGCCTGACGGTGGCGTCCGCACTGGAGCGCAAGACCGAGCGCTTCGGCGAGGAGGTCAAGCGCGGCGAGCTCCGGCGCTCCAGCCTGAACGAGTTCCTCGACACCAGCCGCAGCGCGGCCGCGCAGCTCGTCTCCAATCTCAACCGCGCCGCCGAGCTGATCCAGTCATTCAAGCAGGTCGCCGCGGACCGCAACTATTCCGACCAGCGCACCTTCGACCTTGCCGATCTCACTGAGCAGGTGGTGATGAGCCTGCGGCCTGGCTTACGCAAGCACAACCTGACGCTCACGGTCGACTGCCAGCCCAATCTGGTCATGAACAGCTATCCGGGCCCCTATGGCCAGGTGCTGACCAACCTGTTCCTCAATGCCGTGGCGCATGCTTTCCCGGACGGCCGGCCCGGGCTGATCGAGATCCAGGCCCGCGAGTGCGGCCGTGATAATGTCGAGATCGTCTTCTCCGACGATGGCTGCGGCATGAGCCTCGACGTCCGCCGCCGCGCCTTCGATCCGTTCTTCACCACCCGCCGTGACCAGGGCGGCACCGGGCTCGGGCTGCACATCGTCTACAACATCGTCACCAACCGGCTCGGCGGTCGGCTCGACCTCGATTCGGAGCCCGGCTCGGGCACGCGGATTCAGATCATCCTGCCGCGCACCGCGCCGCTGGAGCAGGCCGCGGAGTAGAGGAGCGGTGCGCCCGGTATTTCAGTCGCGCCGCGTGTGTGGCGCTTTGAAGAGCTGAACGAGATTTTCCGTAGTGCTCCGTCTTGACTGTCACGAAGCCGCGACCGAATCGCGTTCTGGCCCGGTTGATGCATATTCATCGCCGCACCGTGGGGTGGTGCTGGAGCAGGATGGAAATGAGCAACTGGATCGTTTCCGGCGGCCGCGCGCCGCATCGAGGTCGTGATGCATTTGCGTGCGCTTCGCAGCCGAGGCAGGCCACGCGCTGGAAGCCACCATTGCAGATGACGAGCGCTGCCTTGCTGATTGCGCTGACAGCGCCGCCGGCGCTGGCGCGCGATCGCGGGCAATATGCCGGCTCGTCGCCGGAGATGAAGGCGTGGTTCGACAGTCTACGCAGCGGCAAGGGGCCGTGCTGCTCGGACGCCGATGGCAGCGCGGTGAGCGACGTCGATTGGGAAACCCGGAATGGGCACTACCGGGTGCGCATCGATGGCGAATGGGTCGATGTGCCCGACGAGGCGGTCATCACCGAACCGAACCGCGTCGGCCGCACCATGGTGTGGCCGATGCGCGGCTATCTCGGCATCTCGATCCGCTGCTTCATGCCGGGCAGCATGACTTAGTGCGAAACCCGGGTCACGGCTTGGTCGCCAACGCCCGCGCCGGGCGAGAGCGGCGGCTCAGGCGTATTTCTTGTCGCGCTCGAGCAGCTCGATCGAGATGCCCTGCGGCCCGCGGATGAAGCAGATGCGCACGCCGGGCCGGATCGTGGTCGGCTCGGTGGTGAAGGTGACGCCCTTGGCCTTGAGCTCGGCGGCGACCGCATCGATGTCCTTCACTGTCAGCCCGAAATGGTCGAGCCCCTGATACGGTGTCACCGGCGGCGCGCCTACGCCGTCGCCCGGCTTGACCGGCGCGATGAAGACGCTGGCGCCGCCGAGCTTGACGTCGATGCGGCCGGGATTGCGGATGATCTCGCCCCCGAGAATGTCCTGGAGCCAGGTCGCGGTCGCCTCCGGGTCGGGGCTGCGCAGGTGGATATGGTCCCAGGTGACGTTCAGCATAAGCGCGATCTCTCTCGACGTGACTTGCTGCAGTGGAAAGCGAAGATAGGTCGGCTGCATGTTAGCCGCCCGTATCCTGCAAGGCCATCCCGGCTGGAGCCGATCGGAGCACTTTGCGAATTCGCCCTCTAATTGTCGACTTCGCATGCAACTATTTCGGCGTTGGCGGGTTGAGGCGCCAAGCGCACGGAAGCGCTGGTCGGTGGTGCTGAGATGAGCACGGGGCTCTATCGTTCGCTATGGCGCCGGTTTGACCGGACCAGCCAAGCTGGCGGTCTGCGCGAGGCTCCGAGAGGACGGCGTCTAAGGTCCGCGCTGATCGCATTTGCCGTGGGCGCGGTGCTGCTGGTTGGTGCAGGAGCTTGGCTCGTGGTCTGGGTCGACGACAGCGCGAGTGCCGACGGCAGTTCGATTCGCGTGGCCGGCGAGGCCCCTGCCGGCCAGGCGTACTGGGACGGCGCTTCGGAAATGGCAGCTCAAGGCGAGGCAGCTCCGGCGGCAACGGCGCCTGCGACTGCGGGGCAGAATGAGGCCAATGCCGCGCCCGAGCCAACCGTACCGGAGGACAAGGCGGCCTCCCTCGAGCCGCCGGCCATCAACGGCTTGCGAATCTCCTCACAGTCCTGGCGCAGGGGCGGGCTCGGTTCAAAGGCGCTGGTGACCTTCACCTTGCGCAATGACAATCCCTACCCTGTGAAGGACTTTGAACTCGCCTGCGCTTTCAGCCGCCGCGACGGCAGCCATCTCACCGATCGCACGCGGATCGTTCCGGGACTGGTCGGGATGAAGAGTCGGAAGACCTTCACGGCGGTTCATGTCGGCTTCGTCAACGTTAATGCCAGCAAGGCAAAGTGTACGCTGGTGACGGCGAATAAAATCTAATTAGGTCACGCAAAGTTTCCTTTTGCCTTTGAACCGGCGTGACCATGTAAGGAACATATTCTCGTGGTCCCCCGTTGGGAGGACAGTCTGGCGAGCGTCCGGACGGAGTGGTACCCTTATGCCCGTGTTGCGCTATTTTGTGTTTGTCGGCGGCGCCCTGTTGGCACTGCTGTTCGTGTGTGACGCGGTCGTTCCTCAGATCCCGCTTCCGGCTACGCTCAAATCCGGGTCCGATCTGCCGACGGTGCGGATTCATTCCGAGCGCAGGTGGCCCGAACGAGTTGTGATCGACACCACCGTGCCGACGGTTGCACCGGTCAAGGTCGCCAAAGCGGATGCGCCGAAGGCCGATACCGGACAGGAGGCCGCTACCCCGAGCGATACGCAAAAGGCGAAGGTGCGTGACGCTTACGCGCAGATCCAGACCGCTGAGGCAAAGACCGCAACCTCGGTAGCGATGGCCGGGACCGCCGCGCCCAAGACGGCCGAGCAGGCCAGGTTCAAGATGGCCGACGCGACTGCGCCGAGAGCGGGGGAGTCCAAGTCGGAGTTGAGCAGGCCGGAAGCCAAGCCGAAGCGCAAGGTCGCGAAGGTTCATCCGCAGCGTCCGATGATGCTGGTCGCGCAGCAACCGCAGCCGCATTTCGGCTTCTTCGATTTCACCTGGTAAGCACCGCGCCCGTGGCTCGAGCTAACAGCGCGGCAGATGCTCTTGATCTGCGTGTCCAGCAGCCTCTCACGCTCGTCCGATGCAGCCCTGACATAAGCGTCATCAGTATGACGGCCACCGGCAGAGAACGATGGGCGGCCTCCACCGCCCGGGCCGCGAGCGCTGAAGCCATGACTGCCAAAGTGATGAGCCGTGCCCTGGCCGCCGCGTGCTGCGGCCGGATGCAACGACAGCATGAGAGACGCGGCGATAACCCTCGCCGGTGAAATCATGTTCACCATCCGCCGACCTTTTCGCAATGCGCTGGCCCGTGCTGCCGGGCCATTTCGGGTCGATCTGTCGCACTCTCGGCCGCGTCCGGCATGGTCATGAAGCCGTAGGGTAGTTGAATCTCCGCAATGTGAGGTCTCGTGAACAGAGCGCCTTTGCTACAATCCGCTCTGCTCCTGTGCACAGACAAGGCGGAAGGCGCCGCCGGCCCGCCTTGATCCTGCGCAAGGTGCGGCAGCGCGGAAGGCTTAGGTGTGTTCTGCTGGTTGGACCGAAGGCGTTGCCCCGGTGCGACGAGGACACCAAGGAGGCACTTTGATGCAGACCATTCCAAACCTGTCGATCTCGCCGGAGAAGGTCGCCTTCGTGGTCGCGAAGATCCGTCAGTCCGAGATGGAATCGTCGGAACCCGAGCTGCTTGCGGATCTCACGGATGATGACACCGTTCATGGGGGCAGGGGGCGAGGTGTCAACACCGACCGCTCCGAGCTGGCGAGCTTCATCCGCGGCCTCAATGTCGACGAGCAGATCGACCTCGTGGCGCTGATGTGGCTCGGCCGCGGCGACGGCGGACCGGAGAACTGGGACGAGTTGCGTGCGCAGGCCGCGCAGGCCCACAACAACCGGACCGCCACCTATCTGATCGAAACGCCGATGCTCGGCGATTATCTCGAGGAGGCATTGTCACAGTTCGGCCTGTCGCTGGAGGAGTTCGAGGAGCGCCTGTGAGCTGCAGGAGAGCGGGTCCGCGCCCCGCGGCGACGATGGTCTCGCGCCAGTGAACAGATCGTGCGCTGAAATTGAACGTCTGCCGCCCTGCGTTCATGAGCAGTTCAAGTTCAGGGCAGCACGACTGTCGTGTTTGCCAGCGCTCCTATGCTTTCCGAGGTTCGCGTAGGAGCCAGTTCCCGATTGTGCGTGAACTTCGGAAGCGGAGCATTCGAATGGACAAGATGAAGATCGGCACGGGTGCCTGGGTGGTCGTTTGTGACGGCCGCAAGGCACTGATCCTGGAGAACGTCGGCGACACCATGTTTCCGAACCTGCATACCAAGCAGGTTCGCGAGCAGGCCAATCCACGGACAGCCGATCTCGGCACCGATGCGCCGGGCTCAGTGCATCCAGCCGTCGGAACGGCGCGCAGCGCGGTCGAGCAGACCAACTGGCATGACGAGGCCGAGCGCCTGTTCCTGAAAGAGCTCGCCGGCCGACTGCATCAGGCCGTGCAGTCCGGCGAGACCAAGGCGCTGACCATGGTGGCGTCGCCGCGGGCGCTCGGCATGATCCGCGCCGACTATTCGGACGCGGTGCGCAAGGCGCTGCGCGGCGAGGTCGACAAGGACCTCGTCAAGCTGCCGGTCTACGAGATCGAGAGGCAACTGCTGGCGTGATGTGGCGACAGACGGTTGCTGGTGCGCGGCGGAACGCCGCCGCGCATCCGGCCCGCCAGTTGCTGCAGGACGCCTCGGTGATGGAGGTGACTGATGAAGACACTGCTCTCGGTCGCGATCGTGATGGCGTGCCTGGTCACGGGCTCCTGGGCGCAGACCGCGTCACCTGGCGCGCCGTCCGCACCGGCCCGAGGGAATGCTCAGAGCAATGCTGCGCCCGAGACTGCCGGCGGCGGCGAACGGGTCGCTTGCCAGGCTGCAGCGCAGGCCGCGAAGGGACAGGAGCGCCGCGACCAGATGCAGCTCTGCATGGCGCAGGCGCATCTCGACTGCCTGAAGCAGGCGATCGATCAGAAGGTCGTCGGCGCCCAGCGCCGTGACTTTGTGAGAAACTGCGTGGGGACCGACGGAAGACAGCAGCGATCTGACACATCGGACGAATGATGGCCTGATGGTCGCTGGCTACCGGCGCAGGATTCCGCTAGCTTGGCGGCGTAAAAGGCGTGGGTTGGACGGTTGGCTGGTCAGGCGATGCGGCGGTGTACGATCTTGGTCATCTGCATCGCATTGGCGGCGTTGTTGCCTGCGCTCACATGGCCTGCATTCACACGATCTGCGTTCATTTGGCCTGCATTCGCCGCCGAGGCCGCACAAGACATCGTGGTGCAGGGCACAGACGGACCGATCGCCGTCAAGCTGTTCTCAGACGGGCAAGGCGGCGAACGGCCGGCCGTGATCATGCTTCATGGCCGAGAAAATCCGGCGCAATTGCCTGCACCCTATCTGCATTGGGGCCGAGAGATCGCGGCGAAGGGCTTTGATGCCTATCTCGTCTCCTACTAGGATGCTGCGGACGCCGAGGCCATGGCGTCGCCTGATCGTGCGGAACGAGTGGCCTACTTCGGCGCGCACCTTGCCGTTTGGAGCGATCGCGTTCGCGCTGTCGTCACCCAGGCGCTCGTGCGCGACGAATCCTCCGGGAAGGTCGGGCTGCTCGGCTTTTCCAATGGCGGTTTTCTCGCGGTGCAGTCGGCGGCTGCCGATGAGCGTGTCGCGGCGCTGGTCGTGTTCTATGGCGGTTTGCCTGGCAAGCTGGAGATTGCACGTCTGCCGCCGCTGCTCGCTCTACATGGCGATGCCGATCGCGTCATTCCGTTGTCGTCGGGGCAGGGCCTCGTGGACAGGGCGCATGCACTCGGTGGCATCGCGGAGCTTGTGGTCTATCCCGGCGCGGCGCACGGGTTCGACTTCCACCCGGAGCGCTCGGACGCACGTGACGCCAGCGATCGAGCGCTATCTTTCTTGGAACGGCAGCTTGGGCGGAGATAAGCGGTGCAAGCCATCATCTATCTCGCCTGCCAGGCCGAAAGCCGCAGATGAGCCCAGCCGGCAGGCGGCGCGGCTAACGACGTGCTGTTTGGCGAAGCCCAGCAGATACGGGGGCTGGTCCAGGATTCTCCCCAACGGTCCGGGGAGCCTGAGAAGAGAAGGCCTGAGACAACGGCCACGCGCTTCCGCAGCGCATCAGGCGCCAGTGGCGATCGACGCGGACGCTCAGTGCGCGCGGGCGAGCCTAAGCTTTTCCTCGGTATCGGAGGCTGCCGGAACGAGGCTTGCGTCCTGATGCGCGACGCCCTTTTCCACGATCTCGTATCCGCATTCATCGAGCCAGGCGATCAACCGATCGGCCATGGCGTAGTCCCAGCTCGGATAGGATCGGGCGATCACTTGGCGCGGTGTAAGCTTGCGAGACATGCTCAACCTTTGACGGCTTGTACGCTCCCGCCGAGTGAACCCGGGAACCCGACGGCGGTTCCAGATGCCATCTCCCGTGGCAGGACGACAGGTTCACATCTGAGTGCACGGCGGTGGTTTTGCGGGCGTCGTTAGCGATTGGTTGCGGCACGACGCCGCCAGGTTCAACGCAGCCCGCCCGCTTGGCCCACTAGGCCCTGATGTCATCGGTCGAGCGGATAACGGCGGCCTGGCGGCTCAGCAGGCCGGCGTAAGCTCTGGCGATGCGCGCCCGGGCATGGGGAGAGCCGCGACCTGCTCAGTGCCGGCCTGCGGCTTCTGTACGATCTCGTAACCGCAATCTTGGAGCCAAGCGATCAGCCTATCAGCCATGGCATAGTCCCAGGTTGGATAGGAGCGGGCGATCACTTGGCGTGGCGTAAGCTTACGAGACATGACTAAATACCTACCTGCTTTCGTTCTTCCGCACGCCCGCCCGAAAAACGCCGGGCAAGAATCGCTATGCGCCGCAATTCACACACAGCGGCCCTGGTGGGCCTGCGGGCAGCCCTTGTTTCGGCTGCTTTCCTCCTAACTAATTAAGGAGTTCCGCTTTTTTGCGATGGAAGTTGGCTTTTTTTGTTGCGGCCGTCCAAACGTAAATGTCTGTGTCCAATGGTGCACCGCGTTGCACGCGATAGCTAGTAGAACGGGGCTCCGCGCGCGCTGTTGCGCTACCCGAGCGTGTATTCGACGCGGCTGTTGCGATGATCTGCCGCACCGAATCGCTTGCGATGCATGCGCCGGATCATCTGCTTCCAAAGGTCGTATCCATCGGAAACGCCACGCATCATTCTTCAGGGCGCCGGGAGCTGACCTAACAACGACGAGGTGAGGAAGAGCTTCGATAACCAGCGGCTGGATCAACGGTGCAAGCTCCGCCGGACCGTCGGCGCAACCCGGAGGTGATCATTCGCGGCGTTTCCGCTGACAGCGACGCAATTACGCTTCCCGTTGCAGCTTCCGAGACCTGGCATAAAATGGCGCCACGTGAGAGCGGATCATGAACGCGGACAATCGTAGCAAGCTCAACGACCGCGTGATCAGGGCGGCAGAGGCGGCCCTGGCGGCACAGAAATACGTGAGTTCGATCGATGTGCTGGTCGGAATTGGATGGCTTGATCCCGGATTGCTCAAGCGCTGGCAGCAGGGGCAGATCGGCTATCTCGAGGAAGGTATCCAGACCAACCAGTCGCGTATCTCGGAGGCCATGAAGCTGTTTCGGTCGTGGGCCACAGCCAAGGGTTTGCGTCCGAGCGAGACGCACTATGTGGCGCGGACGCCCTCACGCCAGACGCTTCAGTTCAGCAAGAGCGGAGATCCAGCGATCGAAAAGCTGTACCGCACACATTGGATTTCGAGCGAACTCTCTGAAAAGGAGCGGGAGAAGCTGGCCGAGAAGGCGAGCCGCGCGCCCGAGCTCGTCGTGATCCAGCCCCTGAATGATGAGTGGACGTGCCACCGGTGCCATGGCAGGGGACGTCTTCTTATGATGGAAGAGGCCGGCCCGGCGTGCCTGGGTTGTGCCGGGCTCGGCGATCTCGAATTCCTGCCGGCCGGGGACACGCTGCTCACACGCCGCGCCAAAGCGAAGAGCTCGAGGTATGCCGTGGTGGTTCGGTTCAGCAGAACCCGAGGCCGCTATGAGCGGCAGGGCCTGTTGGTCGAGCCGGCAGCGGTGCAGGCGGCACAACGCGAACTCGATCGATGAGCACCGGCATTGACGTGCGCCCTGCTTGAAGCTGAGATGGTGCGCGGCTGCCTCAAAGCCGCGCAGGGCTGGCTGCTCCAGCGCAAGCGTCGGCGCGCGACCTGCTTTCCGCGTTCGCAATCAGCGCGGGACTGGCGGGGCAACGACGACTGGCCACGCGATAGCGAGATAAGAGCGACGATATCGTCTCTGGCCGCTAGAGCGTTTTCAAGCGAAGTGGATACCGGTTCGCGTCAAGAAAACGCGTCAAAACAAGAAGCTAGACTACAGCCCCGTTCCGATTCAATCGGAACGGAAAAGGCTCTAGGCCTGATTGCCGACCGGGTGGTGCACGGAGATCGCACGTAACCGGTTGGAAAGGCTGGTCAGCCGGTGCAGCGCACAATCATAGTTGGCATTGCCTATGTCGCGCCAGACTTGACCTTGCACATCGGCCAGACCCTCGATGGTGATCGGGCAGGTTGCAGCCTCGGTGACAGCGCCCTTTTCATTGATCAGATAGCGCCCGTTCATGGCGAACAGGACTTGCGCCATGCAGCACAGCGCCCGATAGGCACAGCCTGCGACATGCGTTTGCTCGAGGCGCCTGGCTGCGATCCGAGCGTTCTCGATGGCGAAATCCACTTCCCAGCCGAAGCGAGTTACGAGGGCGTCCTTCAGCGCGTTCGGAAAGGGCCAGCATTCTCGCTTCAGTCTGGCAATGATGCCGAACGGATCGAGGAGTGGTTGGCAGATTGCGACTTCGCCCATCCAGATGGCCGAACAGAAACCATGCGGATGCCCCGGCTGGTAGTTCATCGAGATACGGCCTTGCCGTGCATCGGCGATGATCTCTCGCACCCTTGCGAGGTCGCGGTAGAGGAGATCGACCTTGAAGCCTCCGACTGCGAGCCAGCCTCCGCCATTGATCCAGGGGCCCCACTCGCCAACCGGAGTCACCGTGGGTGAGGGATCGTCGACGAGTGGCGCAATGGCGGATTGGAGAGCAGCAATGTCGAGCGGCGCGGCCGGCTCGTAGTAAAGGCCTATGTCATAGTCGGAAGCGGGACCGGCCGTCCCCCTCGCGCGCGAGCCGCCGAGAACGATAGCCGCCAGGCCTGGAACGCGTTCGAGCGCCCGGACGACCCGGGTCAGGATCGGATCTTTCACTCAGCCATCATCCCATCGCGTGAATTGAGGTCGACTTGGCGAACGGCGAATGCGGCGCTTCGATTGCCGCGATCATCTGCAACTGACCGACGAGCCGGGCGCCACGCGGCCCTGTCACCGCCCATCATATTCGGCCCAGCAGTCCGCGGTCTCATAGACCCGAACCGCGGAGAGTTGCGCCAGGTCCGGCTTCAGGCGGTCCCATATCCACACCGCGATGTTCTCGGCGGTCGGATTCTCCAGCCCCTCGATATCGTTCAGGCAGCGATGGTCCAGCGCCTCGATGATGCCGGCAAAGCCCTTCTCGATGTCGAAGAAGTCGGCAACGAAGCCGGTATGCGGGTCCACCGGACCCTCCAGGTGAATCTCGATGCGGTAGGAATGGCCATGCAGCCGGCGGCACCGGTGCGTCTCGGGTACGTTCGGCAGCCGATGCGCCGCCTCGAACTTGAACGCCTGCGATATTTTCATCTGGTTCCCGACTTGGCAGGACCCGGCCGCGATCTCGGACCGAAGACCGGATGTGCGGTGGCTCTGACCGGCTTCGAAGAAAATGGCGCGCTCGGAGAGATTCGAACTCCCGGCCCTCGGAATCGAAATCCGATGCTCTATCCAGCTGAGCTACGAGCGCGTTCTGGTCCGGCCCGCGAACATCCGGCGCCGGAGACTCCCGGATACCAGACTTGAGCGGGCGGGGCCAGCGGGGCCGTCCTGCCCGAAAGAGATAATCCCGGTTGCAGGATGTCAGCCGCGTGGCTTGACGCGAGAGGCGGGTCCCAGTCAGAAGCAGGGATGACGGCGGTGATCCTGGCCGAGATAGGCCGCCGCGCTCTGATAGCAGTGATTGGTCGATGGGCCATCGTAATAGGCGAAGGTGCCGGGCAGCGGACCCGGGCCATAATTGTGCAGATAGCTGATCGGGTAAGGCAGGCCGAGATAAACGTGGTGGGCATGGTGCCGATGATGATGGGTGCGTGCTTCGGAGAGGGTAGGGATCAGGCTTGCCGCTGACACAATCAGGGCGGTGACGACCAGTTTCGACAGACTCATCTCGTTTCTCCGGAAATCGGGCTAGCGCCCATGACGAGCGCAGCAGATTTGACATTTGCTTCCCTTGCCGCGATCCGTGGTTGCAAATGTCAAATCCAAAGTTGCACTAGATACAGTGGTTTAGCGAGTATTCCTGTGCGCCGACCTTCGCTCGAACGCCTCCGGGAAGGGAGCGAATGTTGGCGCCGGAACATTGGCGGGAACAATCTAATGCGAACGGGCCGGAAAAGCTGCCGAAAGATAGCGGAAACAAGGCCGCTCTCGCCCAATTTTTGGCCTTTTCCGGATGCTTAACCGATTCACAACACAGTCCGGCAAAAGTCCTGCAACGCAGGATTGGGGTTGACGCCTGCTGAAGATCGACTGGGGTCTTGTCCGCTGATGCGCCGTCTGCTTCCGCTGCTGCTGCTTACGTTGGCCGCTGCCTCGCCGGCGCGCGCCGACCTGCACATCACGCGCGACCATGGCGGCTATATCGAGGAATACAAGGCCAAGTACCAGCAGATCCGCGACACCCATCAGCGCGTCATCATCGACGGCATCTGCAACTCAGCCTGCACGCTGGTGTTCGGCATCGTTCCGATGAACAAGATCTGCGTCACGCCGCGCGCCAGCATCGGTGTCCATCAGGCCTATTACGACAAGGCCTTCACCTTCGGGATGAAGGTGACGAGCCTCGAAGGCACCTCGGAGCTGATGTCCTACTACCCCGATCCCTTGAAGGACTGGATACGCCGCAACGGCGGGCTCACCACCGAGATGAAGAAGATCAAGAACGGGATCGAGCTCTGGAAGATCGTCGATCCCTGTCCGGATGCCTGGTAGGGCGGACGGTCACCGCGACACCATTTAGGCCTTGGCGGCGGACGATCGCGGCGCAGCCTGGCTCACCTCGGTCGAGACCAGTAGCACCGGCGCGCGCGATCGGGCCAGCACGGCGGCGGCGACCGATCCGAAATCGAGAGCCTCTCCCTGTAGCCGGTCGACGCCGAGCACAACCAGATCGGCGCCCGCCGCTTCGACCTCCTGCAGGATGGCCCGCTCCGGCGCGGCACTGGCGTGAATCCGCGTCGTCACGGGCAGATCGTAACGGGCGGCGATCGCCGCCGTCTCCCGCAGCACCTGGGATGCGCGCTCCTGCACGCCCTCTGCGGCTGGGCGCCGCGTGCCCTGGTCGCGGGTGGTCGAGACGTAGATGAGGTGAAGCCGGGCGGCACGGACGCGCGCAATGGCGATCGCGATCTCTGCGCCGCGCCGCGACACGCCGCTGCCGGACACCGGCACCAGGATGCGAAGATCGCCTCTGGGCGGTGTATCCGGGTTGCGGACCGTTGCGTGCACCAGTGCCAGCGGTCCATCGAAACCGGCAGCGAGTTCCTGCAGCGACCGGCTGAAGCGGCCGTCCGCGGCCAACACCGGAGACAAGCCGACCAGCAGCAGGTCAAAACCCTTGCGAGCCTCCTCGGCGATCGTCTCGCGAAGTGACGTTCGAAGCCTTGGCTCTTGGACGCGTGTCGTCACGTCGATCTCGCCACGCAGGCCGCCTTGTCGCGCTGCCTCTTTGACGATCGTCACCGAGCTTTCCTGGTCGGGCAGATGAGGATCGACCTGAAAAACGGTGGTCGGCAGCGCCCGTGGCGCGGCCAGCCAGCCGGCGACCTTGGCGGCGAGCTCGGCATTGCCGCTGCGATCGACCGCGAGCAGCAGCCGCTCAAGGTGGCCGACAAAGCCCTTGTCCTCGTACGCCTCGCGTTCGAGCCGGTCCTGCTCGTCCCGCCGCGGCGGCAGCCGCGCCAGCGCGCCGCGCAGCATTGGCGGCATCGCCAGCGTGGTCAGGATCGCCATGGTGACGATCATAGAGAACAGGTTCTGTGTCAGCACCCCCATGGACAGGCCGATCGAGGCGATGATCACCTCGGTCGAGCCGCGCGCATTCATGCCGCTGGCAAGCGCGAGCGATTCCCGCCGCGTCAACCCGCCGGCCGCGCCGCCGAGCAGCGCGCCGGTGAACTTGCCGACGCTGGCGATGACGATCAGCGCGGCGGTGAACAGCAAAAGCTCGGGGCTGCGCAGCTGGGTGAGATCGGTGCCGAGGCCGGCAAGGCCGAAGAACACCGGCGTGAACAGGCCGGCGATCAAGCCGCGCAGCCGCTCGTCGATCTGCCGGGTCAGGATCGGGGATTCGCCGACCAGGACGCCGGCGATGAAGGCGCCGAGCACGGTGTGGACGCCGATCAGGTGTGTGATCAGCGCCATCGTGCTCATCAGCAGCAGGATCACGGTGACCACTGGCGCGGAGCTGACGAGATGGTCGTTGGCGAAGCGGATCAGCTGGAAGACCAGCCGCCGTCCCAGGGTGAAGCTGAAGACCAGGAAGGCGATCGTGCCCAGCAGCGCCTTGGCGACCGAGGCGAGGTCGACGGTGCCGCTCGATGCCAGGCTGAAGATCATGGCGATGATGATCCAGCCGAGCGTGTCGTCGATGATCGCCGAGGCCACAATGATCTGGCCGACATTCCGGCGCATGAAGTTCATCTCGCGCACCACCACCGCGACGATCTTGATCGAGGAGATCGACAGCGCAGTGCCAAGGAAAAGGGCGGCGACGAGCCGCGCTTCGGGATGCGGCAAGAGGCTGTCCGGCATGAACTCGCCGAGCGTGAAGCCGCAGGCGAACGGCAGCACGATGCCGAAGATCGAGATCGTGACCGCCGGCCGGCCGACCTTGCGCACGAGCTTGAGGTCGATCTCCATCCCGGTCAAAAGCAGCAGCAGCAGGATGCCGAACTGGGCGATGCCGTCCAGCATCGCCTTCTGCGCCGGATCGTGCGGGAAAATAGCCACTTGCGCCGATGGCCAGATCCAGCCGAACAGCGACGGTCCAAGGATCAGGCCGGCGAGCAGCTCGCCGATCACAGAGGGCTGGCCGATGCGCTGCATCAGCTCGCCGAGGCCGCGCCCGATGCCGATCAGGAGCGCGATCTGAACCAGCAGCAGGAATTCCGAGCCGCCTTTGCCGCCGCCTTCGTCGGCGTGGGCGATTGTTGCGGTCAACACAACAACGCCGCCGCCCAAGATGACTGCAGCGACGACAAGAGCGATCGGGCGGAGCCACCGGCTGTCGGCCGGTCGCACGGTCCGCTTCGCATCCTGCCTATCCATGCGCGGCTAAGCCGCCCCGCCGGATTTGGTTCCATGCGCCGCGATGGCGCACCTGCCGTTCGCAATTCACATCATCGAAACGAGGCAATCCAGCACCGGACAGTCCCCACTCGGGCGCTGGATTGCATCGCGGAAGCAACGAGCCGAAGCCGGCCCACGCGTCCTTCCAGTTTGCCTCAGCCCTTCTTGGCCTTCTTCTTGGCGGCCTTCTTGCTCGTCTTCTTCGCAGACTTCTTGGCGGCCTTCTTTGTTGCCTTGTTGGCCGACTTCTTGGTCGCCACCTTCTTGGCCTTGGCGGCACGCTTTGGCGCCGCCTTCTTTGCGGCCGGTTTCGCAGCGGGCTTGGCTGCGCGGCGGGCCTTCTTGATCACGGTCACCACTGTTTCTTTGGCGGTGTCGGCGGCGGTGTTGATCGCATTCGTCGCCTGGTCGATGAGAGGTGTATCGTCCATTTCGATCCCCCGATCTGTTGCAAACAAGCTAACGATAGCTGGATTCTTCAAGCTGTCAAAGTGAACGACAAACTACTCACCTTTTGCGTGCGCGTGCGCAGGTGGCCATCCTTGTCGCGCAGCCGCAGCTGCGCGCCAGCGCCAGATGATCCGACGGGCGCAAGCTCTCGCAGACCGGACGACGAGGCGCGATGCGGCCATTCGCGCCGGTCCCTTGCTGCCGGGGGCTTCCCCGTAATTCCCCGGCCACGCCCGTTAATCAGGATGAAATTCGGATCGCCTATTTTAGGGAGAATTTGCATCTTCGTAGGTCGAAACCCTTGTCCGTCAAGCTCAAGCTCGGGACCAAGGCGCTGCTTGGCGCCGCCTTTGTCATCGCCCTCAATACTGCGCTGGTGGTCGGCGCGGCTTATTGGTCGCTGTCGTCGGATTTCACCGAACGCGCCAAGCGGGATATCGAGGACAATCTGCGTACCCTGGCGCTGACCTTCACGGAGATCTTCCCCGATGCCAAGGTGACCATGCAGGACGGCGTTATCCGCCATATCGAAATCGCCCAGTTTCCCGAGCTCAGGGATCACGGAATCGTCGATCGCGCGGTCAGCTATGTCGGCGGCAACGCGACCTTGTTCGCCTTTGACGAGGTGAGCGGCCAGTTCGTGCGTCGCTCGACCAACGTCAAGAAGGAGAATGGCGAGCGCGCGGTGGGCACCCAGCTCGCCGCCGATCATCCCGGGCAGGCGATCCTGCGCCGTGGCGAAGCCTATAAGGGCCCGGCCGTGCTGTTCGGCAAATCGTTCATGACGGCCTATTTCCCGCTCACCAATCCCACAGGCAAGGTGATCGGCATCCTCTATGTCGGCGTGCCGATGGCGCAGCTCGATGCGATGCTGAGCCAGGCGATGCGGACCATGATCGAGGCGGCAGGCATAGCGGCGCTGCTGGCTCTCGGTCTCACGCTGCTGGTGGTGCGCCGGGTGACGCAGCCGCTGGCGGCGGTGACGCAGGCGCTGACCGCCATTGCGGAAGGGCGCAGCGACATCGCGATCGACTGTGACGACCGCGGCGACGAGATCGGCGAGATCGCCCGTACCCTGGCCGTATTCCGCAGCGCCTCCGGCGAGCGCCGGCGCCTGCGCGAGGAGCAGGCGGCCTCCGCCGAGGCTGCTGCCGAGCAGCGCAAGGCGGAGCTCAGGCGTTTCGTCGATGGCTTTCAGGCCAGCGTCGGCGGCATCATCGATCATGTGCTGAGCTCGTCCGGCGAATTCGAGCGTGTTGCGCGCCAGTTGACCCAAACCGCGCGCACGACCGCGGAATTGTCCGGCCAGTCGGCCGGCGCGTCGGAAGCGGCGTCCGAGCACGTCCGCACCGCGGCGGCTGCATCGGACGAACTGTCCGGCTCGATCGCGGAGATCGGCCGCAGGGTGCGCGAGTCCAACGAGATTGCCGCCGGGGCCGTCAAGCAGGCGAGTGCCACCGACCAACGCATCAAGGAGCTGTCGGAGGCGGGCGCCCGGATCGGCGACGTCGTCAAGCTGATCACCTCGATCGCCGAGCAGACCAACCTCTTGGCGCTGAATGCGACCATCGAGGCGGCCCGTGCCGGCGATGCCGGCCGCGGCTTCGCCGTGGTGGCGCAGGAGGTGAAGACACTGGCCGGCCAGACCGCCAAGGCGACCGAGGAGATCTCCAGCCAGATCGCCAACATGCAGACCGTCACCCAGGAATCGGTCGATGCCATCAAGGCGATCGGCCAGACCATCGAGCGCATCAACGGCATTGCCGCCTCGATCTCGTCCGCCGTCGAGCAGCAGCGTGCGGCGACGCAGAACATCACCCAGAGCGTCCGCTCGGCGGCGAGCGGCACCGCTGAGGTCGTGAACACCATCCGCAGCGCCGCACGCGGGGCGGATGAGACCGGCGAAAGCTCGAACAGGATGTTCGCTTCCGCGCAGTCGCTGTCCGGCGAAAGCCTGCGGCTGAAGGCCGAGGTCGACAAATTCCTCGACGGCATGCGGGCAGCCTGATCGGGCCGCTGACCCCATGGGCGGGCCTCATCCATAGAGTAGCCGGGGCAGGATGGTGACGATTCCCGGGAATAGCGTCAGCAGCAGCACGAAGCTGATCATGATCAGGAGATAGGGCGCGGTCACGCCCGCGATATAGCCGAGCCCGTCCTCGGTGAGGCCCTGGATCACGAACAGGTTGAAGCCCACCGGCGGGGTGATCTGCGCCATCTCGACCGCGATCACCAGGAAGATGCCGAACCAGATCTCGTCGAAGCCCGCAGCCTTTACGATCGGCAGCACGATCGGAAGCGTCATCACGATCATGGAGAAGCCGTCGAGAAAGCAGCCAAGGATCAGATAGAACACGATCAGGACGACGATCAGCATGAAGGGCGACAGGCCGAGCCCCTTCACGAAGGCGGCGATCGCCTGGGGGATGCCGAGAAAGGCCGCGGCATTGCCCAGGATCGAGGCGCCAAGCACGATCAGCGCGATCATCGAGCAGGTGACGACCGAGCCGATCAGCACATCGCGCATCACCTGCTGCGAGAGCGAGCCCTGGACGTAGGCCACCAGCGCTGCGCCGAGCACGCCCACCGCCGCCGCTTCGGACGGCGTCGCCAGGCCGCCATACATCGAGCCGAGGACACAGGCGATCAGGAACAAGGCCGGCGCCAGATCCTTCAAGGCGGCGAAGCTCTCGCTCCAGGGCACGAGCGAGAGCTTCGCTTCAGCTTCGGGCACCATGGCCGGCTGCCATGTCGTGTGCAGCATGACCCAGGTCATGAATACGCCCGCGAGCAGCAGGCCGGGCAGCACGCCGGCGGTAAAGAGTTTCAGAATGGAAACGTCGCCGAGCACGCCATAGATGATCATGATGTTCGAGGGCGGGATCAGGAAGCCGAGCGTGCCGGCGCCCGCCAGCGAGCCGATCGCGATGTCGCGCGAATAGCCGCGGCGCAGCAACTCGTTGAGCGACATGCGGCCGATCACCTGCGTGGTCGCAGCCGACGAGCCCGAGATCGCGGCAAAGATCGTGCAGCCGATCACGTTGACATGCAGCAGACGTCCCGGCAGCAGCCCGGCCCAGGGGGCGAGCCCCTGGAACAGCGAGCGCGACAGGCGGGTACGAAACAAGAGCTCGCCCATCAGGATAAACAGCGGCAGCGCCAGCAGCTCCTGCGTGGTCAGGACGTTCCAGGCATATTGCGGAAGCAGCTTGTCGAGCGGGATCGAGCGGAACATCGCCAGCAGCAGCGTCGCCGTCAGGGCGAGGGTCAGTCCGATCCAAAGGCCGCCGGCCAGCAGCGCGAACAGGATGACGAACAGGCTGACGACTTCGATGGTCATGAGGCCTCGCGATCCGGAGTGCCGCCTCCCGCTGGGGCAGGAGGCAATCGCATTGGAAACTTGCTCGGTCGCACCTCTCCCGCTTGCGGGGGAGGTCGCATCGCATTGAAAATGCGATGCGGGTGGGGGAAGTGCTTCCGCAGGAAGACCGTGCCTTGAGGCTGCCCCACCCCAACCCTCCCCCGCAAGCGGGGGAGGGAGCGCACCATCCTGATGCGTTGTCCTTCCTCATTCGACCGGCGAAGCCTTCATGCTGTGATCCTCGAGCGGGAGCCCAAGCACGCCCTGGATCGCGCGCGCCAGGAATTGCAGCGTCAGCAGCAGCATGCCGAAGGTCACGACGGCTTGCGGAAACCACAGCGGCGTGTCGCTTCCGGTCGACACCTGGCCGCGGACGAAGGAGCTCCACGCGAACTTGGCCATCGCCGAGGTCAGGAAAGCCATGAAGACGAAGCCGGCCAACGCCGCGAGCACTTCAAGCCCGCGCTGCAGCGGGGCGGGGACGTTCTTCAGCAGCAGCACCACGCGAATGTGGCCGCCGACCCGCAGCGTCATCGCTGCGCCGAAAGTGAAGGACGCCGCCATCAGATAGGAGGAGTATTCCCAGGCGATCGAAATATCCGGCGGGAAGAACGGCAGCACGTTCGACAGCGCGCGGGTGGCGACTTCCGCGAGCATCAGAAAGGTCAGGGCCAAGAGGCAGCCGCCGCCGATCCAGCCATCGAGCCGGCCGAGGCGGTCGATGGCGTCGAGCAGAAAGCGGATCGGCACAGGTGCCGCCGCGTTGAGGCTCTTCGGCGCAGCAGGCGAGAGGGTTGTCACGGCCGAGACCTCATCCACGCTTCATCTCGGCGAGATAGGCCCTGACCGGTTTGTCGGCCGCCGGCACGCGCTTCAGGAACGCTTCCAGCAGGGGCGCCGCACGGGTGCGGATATCCGTCATCATGGCGTCCGACACCGGCATCACCTCCATGCCGCCTTCCTTCAGCCGGTTGAGGCTGTCGGCATCGGCCTTCAGCGAGTTCGCCCAGAAGCCGGGCTCCATCCTCTCGGCAATGCCGGCGATCGTCGTCTGTTGCTCGGCGCTCAGCGCTTTCCAGGAGTCGAGGTTCATGGTCAGCATCTGCGACGACCAGACATGGTTGGTCGGATAGACGTATTTGAGAAATTCCCAGAACTTGCCGTCGACGCCGGAGACGGAGGAGGTCGCGACGCCCGCGACCGCGCCGGACGCCAGCGCCGGAATGGTCTCGCCCCAGGGGATCATCACCGGTGCCATGCCGATCACGTTGCACAGGTCGATGTTGTTCTTATCGGGTACGCGGATCTTGATGTTCTTCAGCCCGGCGACATCGGCAACCCTAACCTTGAGGTGCAGATATTGCGTCGGCCAGGGCACGATGTAGAGAATCTTCTGGTTGTTGCGCGCGGCGATCTTCTCGTATTCGGGCCGCACATATTTGTGCAGCACCTTGAGCTCGTCCATCGAGCCGCACAGGAAGGGGATGCTCTCGACGCCCATGAACGGCTCGTCGCCGACTTGCTGGATATTGAGCACGTCGGCGAGCGGCACCAGGCCGTCGCGCACCGCGCGCAGATGTTCAGGCCCCTTGAAGCCGAGCTGGCCGCCGGCCTTCACGGTGATCTCGACGCTGCCGTCGGTCCGCTTCCTGACCTCCTCGGCGAAGGCAAAAGCGTTCTGGGTGTGGAAATTGCCGTCGGGCCAGACCGTCGACATGTCCAGGCTCGTGGTCGCCGCGCGTGCAGGGGTGGAGATCTGGCTTGCCGCGAGCAAGGTCGCTGCGCCCGCGGTGAACGTCCGTCGCGTGATCATTCATACCCCTCCGCTGTTGTCTCGATCTCTGATCTCATTGCGTAGCAACCGCCGTCATTCCGGGGCGATGCGACAGCATCGAACCCTCAGGTACGCAATTGCGCACCGGGAATCTCGAGATTCCGGGTTCAGCCCTGACGGGCTGCCCCGGAATGACGGCGGTTAATTTCCGAGCCTCCGACACAGTAAGACCAACGCCGCGCATCGCTCAGCCTGTCCGGCCGTAGATGACGGCCGCATTGTCGGCCGACACCAGGCCGCTTTCGACGTCCTCGCGCACGGCCTCTGCCGCGCGCTCCCTGGGATCGCCGATCCCGGCGCCGCCGGGCGTCATCACCACCAGGCGGTCGTCAGGCGGGACGGTCTGAAAACCTTTCCCGCGCAGCTTCCGGCCTGACTTCAGCCCGACATAGCCGGCTTCGCCGTTACGGCCGCCATCACGGCCGCGCGGCGGATGGTCGATACGGTCGAACGCGGCGAGAATGTCGAACGGCGCATCGACGCCGCTACCGACCTCGATGATCTGGCCGAGCCCGCCGCGGGTGCGGCCGGCGCCGCCGGAATCGGGACGCAGCTCCTTGCGCCAGAAGATCAGCGGCGTCTGGGTTTCGGCGATCTCGACCGGGGTGCCGCGCACGCCGGAGGGGTAGGCGGTCGCGGAGAGGCCGTCCTTGGTGAAGCGGGCGCCGGTGCCGCCGTTGCTCGTCACCGCCATCGAGAACCCGTAATTGCCGCCGGCGCCGGAACGGGTCTGGCCGCGGACATTGAGATTCCAGAGGCAGGAGGTGCCTTCGGCCGGCACGCGCTCGGGGATGATCTGGCGCAGGCAGCCAAACACGACATCCGGCAGCATCTGGCCGATCACGTGGCGCGAGGCCACGGGTGCGGGCTTCGGTGCATTGAGGATCGCGCCGTCGGGCGCCGAGACCGTCAGCGGCGCCAGCGAGCCCGCATTGTTCGGAATATTGGACGCGACCACGCAGCCGAGACCGAACACCGTGTAGGCGGTGGTGTAGGAGAGGGGGACGTTGATGCCGAATTTCGAGGCCTTCGAGGTACCGTCGAAATCGACATGGATGCCTTGGTCCGAGATCGTCAGCGCGGCGCTCAGCGTCACCGGCGCGTCATAGCCGTCGACGGTCATCTCGTTGCGCCAGGTGCCCTTGGGCAGCCCAGCGATCTCGGCCAGCACCGCCTCGCGCGAGCGGTCGCAGATGTAGTCGCCAAGCGTATCGAGCGTGTCGATGCCGAACTCGGCCATCATCTCGACCAAGCGCTGGCAGCCCACGTCGTTGCAGCCGGCGAGCGAATAGGTGTCGCCTTCGGTATCGATCGGCAGCCGCGTGTTGGCGCGGATCATGGCCATCAACGTCTCGTTGACGACGCCCTGATCGATCAGCTTCAGCATCGGGATGTACAGGCCCTCCATGAACACGTCGGTGCCATCGGGCCCGAAGCCGATGCCGCCGATGTCCATCAGGTGGCTGGTGCAGGAGAACAGCGCGACGATCTTGCCATCCTTGAAGCAGGGCGTGGTGACGACGAAGTCGTTGAGATGGCCGGTGCCCATCCACGGGTCGTTGGTGATGTAGGCGTCGCCCGGCTTCATGCTGTGCAGCGGGAAGTGGGCGATGAAGTGCTTGACCGACTCCGCCATCGAGTTGACGTGGCCTGGCGTGCCGGTCACCGCCTGCGCGAGCATCCGCCCCTTCAGGTCGAAGACGCCGGCGGAGAGATCGCCGCATTCGCGCACGATCGGGCTGAAGGCGGTGCGCAGCAGCACCTGCGCCTGCTCCTCGACCACGGCGATCAGCCGGTGCCACATGATCTGCAGATCGATCAGGCTCGCGCCGTTGCTCACAGACATGATCAGGCCGCCTTCCGTTCCATGACGATGCTGCCCGCAGCGTCGATATAGGCATCGAAGCTATTGGAGATGAATGTCGAGGTCTCGTCCTCCGCGATCACGGCGGGGCCAGCGATGACGGCGCCGGGCGCCATCTGCTCGCGGCGGAAGAGGGGGATCTCGACCACCTTTCCGGCGCGCCCATCAAAGAACTTTCTGCTGCCGGTGGCCTTTCCGGCAGGCTGTCGCGTGACATCCGTCACCCTGGGAGGCTTGCGCGCGTCCGTCGTGGCGAGCACCGACCAGCTCAGCACCTCGATCGCAGCGCCGGGAATCGGCCGCTCGAACAGCGCGGAATAGTCGGTCTCGAACGACTGGCGCAGTGCCGGCAGGTCAGCAGCGGTGAGCGGCCGGTTCGGTAGCTCGACATTGATCTCGTGTCCCTGGCCGACATAGCGCATGAAGGCAGCGCGACGCTCGCGCACCGGCGCGCCGGCCGCGCCCGGCTCGACCAGCGCCCGCGCTTCGGTCGCCATCTCCTGCAAAAGCTCGGACACCGCGCCGACGTCGAACGCGTCGAGCCGGACGTGGCGGCTGCGCACCAGCTCATAGGCGATCGGGGCGGCCAGAAAACCGACCGCCGAGCCGACACCGGCATTGGACGGGACGATCACTCTGTTCACGCCGATCTTCTCGGCGACGCGGGCGGCATGCAGCGGCGCGGCGCCGCCGAAGGCGATCAGCGTATGCTGGCCGACCACGGCGCCGCGCTCGACCGCATGCACGCGCGCGGCGCTCGCCATGTTCTCGCAGACGACCTCATGCACCGCATAGGCCGCCGTCTCGGCCGACAGGCCGAGCGGCTCGCCGACATCGCGGAGCAGGGCCCGTTTCGACAGCTCGGAATCGAGCGTGATGGTGCCGCCGGCAAAGGCATCGGGATCGATCATGCCGAGAGCCACGTCCGCATCGGTTACGGCGGGACGCTCGCCGCCGCGGCCGTAGCAGGCCGGCCCCGGCTCGGAGGAGGTGCTCTCCGGCCCGACGGTGACGCGCTTCAGCGCATCGATATGGGCAATCGAGCCGCCACCGGCGCCGATCTCGACCATTTCGATGACAGGGATGCGCACCGGCAGCCCTGAGCCTTTCAGGAAGCGCGCGGCGCGGTCGACCTCGAACACGCGCGAGCTCTCGGGCTCGTAATCCTCGATCAGGCAGATCTTCGCGGTGGTGCCGCCCATGTCGAAAGAAAGCACCTTGTTCTCGCCGAGCCGGGCGGCGATCTGCGCCGCAAAGATGGCGCCGCCGGCGGGACCGGATTCGACCAGGCGCACCGGGAAGCGCCGCGCCGTTGCGATCGAGGTGACGCCGCCGCCCGAGGTGACGAGATAGATGGCGCCGCGAAACTGCTCGATCCGAAGCGCCTGCTCCATGCGCGCGAGATAGCTGTCCATCAGCGGCTGCACATAGGCATTGGCGACCGCCGTCGAGGTGCGCTCATATTCGCGGATCTCGGGGCAGACCTCGCAGGACAGCGTGATCGAAAGCTCCGGCATCTCCGCCTGCAGGATCGCACCGGCGCGCCGCTCGTGGTCGGGATTGGCGTAGGAGTGCAGGAAGGCAAAGGCGACGGCCTGCACATTCGCCGCGCGCAGCTTCGGGGGCAGCGCGCGCACCGCGGCCTCATCCAGCGGCAGCCTCACGGCGCCATGGGAGTCGATCCGTTCCGGCACGGTGAACCGCAGGCTGCGCGGCACCAGGGGCTTCGGCTTGTCGATCGAAAGATCATACTGGTCGTAGCGGCTTTCGGTTCCGATATCCAGAACGTCGCGGAAGCCTTCCGTTGCGATCAGCGCGGTTCTGGCGCCGCGGCGCTCGATGATGGCGTTGGTCGCCAGCGTGGTGCCGTGAATGAAGACGTCGATGTCAGAGATATGGGCTTTCGCATCGGACAGGATCAGCCTGACACCGTCGAGCACTGCCTGCTCGGGACGCGTCGGTGTCGTCAGCACCTTGCGCGTCCTACGCCGTTCACCCACGTCGAGCACGATATCGGTGAACGTGCCTCCGATATCGACGGCAAGCCGTACCTCGGCCTTGTCAAGCATTCCAACGTCTCCACCAGGGATCAGCAATCGAAGCTCTCAGTTTGAGCAAGTTCTGTGCCGCGCGCCAGCGGTGTTGGCGATGGCACTCCATGAGCCAGCGGCGTAGCTTGCATCTGGGGTGGCCATGGCGGCGGGGTGCGCCTCGCTCGACTGTCGTCCCGGGCAAGCGAGCAGAGCGAGCGCAGACCCGGGATCCATAACCACAGGCGCTCGTGGATTGCACCGAAGGTAAGGCAATCAATCTTCGCAACATGATGATTGGTGGTTATGGGTCCCGGCGCAAGGCCGGGACGACACCTTGTGTGTAGCACCACCAATCTACCCACGACCTCACGTCCTCGCGGCACGTCGTGCCCGAGCTGTGCTGAATCATCAACCCTCCAAAACGAGAGGGTGCAGGGAATGCCGGGTGAAGGCCTCACCCATGGCCCGCCTGCAACAAGAAAAGCAGGCGGCAGTCACCACAGGTGCAGCCGGATCATCCGGCATTCCCTGCGCGATGTTTGGCGGCTTATACGCGCTCTCCTTGGAGACCGGCTTGATTGCCTCCATTTGCGATAACGCGAACGCGTTGCGCAGGGCGCCAGCACCGGGGCGCCAGGACCACACGATTTCACCGTGCGCATCGAGGTGTTCGTCGGCATGAAGAATCACGCTGCAACCCGACACGCCCACCGCATCCCGCACCCGACGTTCGTGACGACGCGCGCACGTCCCTCTGCATGGGGCGAGACGGGGGCAGTAAAGCATGATTTCCGAAAAAACGAAAGAGAAATTTTGCGGCTGGATGGCCAGATACGCGCGATGGTGCTGAAAGAGCTGGTGAAATGAGTTCTTCAGCGCAGCCAGTTTTGCACCTCGCGCAGCTCAGGTCGGGAATAACGCTGCTGCGATTGAAACGATGCTATCGGGCAACGTGTCGTCGAACCCGCGCCTGCTCCGTGGATCAATCGCATCGGGTTTCGCTGGTGAGATGATGGTTCCTCACTCACGCCAGCCGGGTTGCCTTATCCTCGTCGCCGTGTAAAACGGCCTTCGGGTGTTCGCTGCATCCGGCAGCGACAGGTCAAGCGATGGTCGGGCCGCCACGCGGAAAGCGTGTGCTCTGGGATCATCGGATGGATCGTCGATCGTCAAGCGGCTTGCCTCGGGCTCGGTCCATTGCCGAGCGGGCGTTCGCCACCGTTCAGCATTTCCTGCATGTCGAAGCCGTCAGCGGCTGCGTGCTGCTCATCGCCGCCGCGGCGGCGCTGATCTGGGCGAACTCGCCGTTCGCGGACAGCTACCATGCGCTCTGGAACCTTCCACTTGGGATCGCGTTCGGCGAGTTCGCGTATTCCGAGTCGTTGCACTTCTGGATCAACGACGCGCTGATGACGGTGTTCTTCCTCGTCGTCGGCATGGAGATCAGGCGCGAGATTCACGAGGGAGCGCTGAGCAGATTCGATCAGGCTGTTCTGCCGGCGGTTGCAGCTGCCGGTGGCGTCCTCGTTCCGGCGCTGATCTATCTCGGCCTCAACCCGGATGCGGTCCGCAGCCAGGGTTGGGCGGTCCCGACTGCAACCGACATTGCCTTTGCGGTCGGCGTGCTCGCACTGCTCGGGCGAAACATTCCGGTCAATGTCCGGGTCTTCCTGCTGGCGCTCGCCATCATCGACGACGTCATCGCGGTGCTGATCATTGCGTGCTTCTACTCAGGCAGCCTGCAGATCGGCGGGGCGGCCGTCGTGCTATTCGGCGTGGTGATCATCGCTGCGCTCCGATGGATCGGCATCGGCTCCGCGCTCGCCTATGTCTTGCCGGGCGCGGTCGTCTGGAGCGGTTTTCTGATCACGGGCATCCATCCGACGCTTGCGGGCGTGGTGCTGGGCCTGATGACGCCGGTCACCTCGATGCCGACGCGGGAACACCCGTTGGACATGCTGGCGCGTGTCGCCGAAAAATTGCGGAGCAGCGATGCCGCGAGAACGAGGGACACGCATCGGCTGGCAGCGCCGCTGCGGCAACTCCATGTGGCTCGGCGCGAGATGCTGCCGCCGGTCGTGCGGGTGCAAACGGCACTTCATCCCTGGGTCGCGTATGGAATCATGCCCCTGTTCGCGCTCGCGAATGGCGGCATCAGCTTGACCGACGCCGATCTCTCCGGCGGAGCGCAAGACGTCGCATTGGGCGTTGGCGTGGCGCTCGTCGTGGGAAAACCGATCGGCGTCATTGGAGCGACATGGCTTGCGGTTCGGCTGGGTGGGTGCCGCTTGGCGCCGGGCGTGTCGTGGAGTGGGGTCGGTCTGATCGGCCTGTTGGCCGGGATTGGATTCACCATGTCGATCTTCATCGCCATGCTCGCCTTCGCCGACGAGGCGCTCCTGAACGCGGCCAAACTGGGCGTGCTTGCAGCCACGCTGCTCGCTGCCACGATGGGACTGGGATGGGGCACGTTGTACGTTCGGCGCCTACGCCGAGACATACCCGACGATCACGTCGTCCAGGAGTCAAGGACCTGATGCGGCGGCATCGGTCCGCGATGCCGTTCCTTTACGTGCCTGACGGCCGTGGTTCGAACCGGGGCGCTTGGCCTGCCGAAGCCTTGGTTGCGGCGAGCTCGCGGTAGCGGTCTTCGTACTGCCCCGCCATGCGGCCCACCGAGAAGCGCTCTTCGAAGCGGGCCCGCACCTTTCTTCGATCCAGCCGGCCCAACTCGCCGATCGCCCTCACGGCCTCATCCTCGCTCGCGACGACGAAACCGGTCAGGCCGTCCTCGATGACTTCGGGAACGGAGCCGGACCGATAGGCAATGACAGGAGTCCCGCAGGCGATCGCCTCGATCATGACCAGGCCGAAGGGCTCCGGCCAATCGATCGGAAACAGCAGGGCGGCGGCTTCGGCCAGAAAAGGCTGCTTCTTGGCGTCGTCAACCTCGCCGACGAGCCGGATGGTCTCGCCATCGATGTGAGGCTCCAGCCGCTTCTTGAAATAGGCGGTTTCGGCGCGCGGGATCTTGGCGGCGATGCGAAGGGGCATGCGGGCTGCGTGCGCGATGCGGATGGCATCCTCCGGCCCCTTCTCGGCGGTCAGACGTCCGAGAAACGCGAGATAGGATCCCGGCTTGTCGCTTGGGCGAAACAGATCCATCGGCAGCCCATGCTGGATCGTGTCGATCCAGTTGGCCTCCGCCAGCGGCAGGCGCTGATGATCCGAGATCGAGACGAATGGGGCGGTGGGAAACTGCCGCAGCACGTCGGGCAATCCAGGCAGATCCAGCCGTCCGTGCATCGTGGTCAGGAACGGCACATCGAGGCGACTAAGCAACGGCAGGTGCAGCCAGTCGATATGCGCGTGGATGACATCGAAGTCTTTCGCGCGTCTTGCGATCGCCTCCAGCAGCATCGCGCAGGCGGCGTTGGGATCCGCACCCTTTCGGCCCAGGCGCAGCGCGCGGGGCCAGACCGGATGCAGCCTGGCCTTGGTCCGAGAATCGCCGCTTGCAAACAGAGTGACGTCGTGACCACGTTCGACCAGCTCGTCCACCAGCCAGGCCACCACGCGCTCGGTGCCGCCGTAGAGCTTCGGAGGTACGCTCTCGGCCAATGGGGCGAGCTGAGCGATGCGCATCGGACGCACCGATCAGGCCGGAGCGCGCAGAGCCGGCGCGATCGTCGTCAAGGACAGATTCGAAATCGCGAGCGGCATCCGATCCAGCCCCGCGCTATCGGAAGCTTCCCGGCTGACGAGCCCGCTCATGACTCTCACCATTCGTCGCTGGAGAGCTGCTCGAGATAGCCGATCCCGAAGCCCGTGAGCTCTTCGGCATCGCCATCGCGCGCTTCCCATCGCCTTTGCAGATGGCGCTCCAGGAGACAGCGGCGCGCGTCCGCGGCATCGACGTCGCGGTGCCTCGTCCGATAGACGGACCAGGCGGACTCCACCGCTATCCGTAGCGGTCCGTCATCGACCATTCCTCAGCTCCCAGATCGCAACACATGCCGGACGAGAACGCGTCCATGCGGTGGAAGTTTCCGGTTTTTCCCGGAAATCAGGCGGACGCCGGGGGCGCGACTCATTCCTGTCTTGGCCAGCAGCGTGCGATCGGAACGTTTTTCCGCTTCCGCCGGTTTCCTCTCAGACAGTGACGATGGTCGCGCGGGCGGACCTAAGCAACTGCCGGCCCGGCGAACGGCCGGGCATCACGTCGCCTACGGTTTCGCAGCACGGACACGCGAGATGACGAACCTTCTGAAACTCCCGACCTGGACCGACGATGAACACGTCCTTACCGTCGTCGAGACGCCGCGCGGAAGCACCTGCAAGCTGGATTTCGACCCGGAGCTCGGCGCCTTTACCCTCGCCAAGCCTTTGATGGCCGGATTGAGCTATCCGTATGATTGGGGCTTCATTCCCTCGACCAAGGCCGAGGATGGCGACCCGCTTGATGTCCTGGTCATTCACGACGCCCAGACCTATCCCGGAGTGGTGCTGACATGCAGGCCGATCGGGATTCTCGAGGTCGAGCAGAAGAGCAACGGCAAGACGGAGCGGAACGATCGTGTCTTCGCGGTGCCCGATCGCTCTCCGCTGGAGGCCGATCTCAAGGACATCCGCGATCTCCCGTCGCGCGCCCGCGACGAACTCGAAAAGTTCTTTGTTGCCACCGATGCCCTCGAAAGCAAGGAGCTGCATTTCCTGGGCTGGCGCGGTCCCAAGCATGCGGCCAAGACCATCAAGCGTCTTTCCAAGACGTAGCCGGTGGGGCGATCGGCGCTGCGATCGGCGCCGGCGCCGTCCTTGGCGGCACGCTCACTGTCGTTGGAAATCGGCCGTCGCGTAGAGCGGGCGGATTTCGATCTCGCTCGGTCCCGGCATCGGATTGGGACAGCGCTTGACCCAGGCGACAGCCTCGTCCATGTCCTTGACGTCCCAGAGCCAGAAGCCCGCGACCAGCTCGCGGGTCGCCGTGAAAGGCCCATTGATGACCGCACGGTCGGTGCCGTCGAATGCGATCCGCTTGCCTTGGGAGGAGGGCTTGAGGCCGCCGGCCATGAGCAGGATGCCCGCCTGCCGCAGCTCGTCATTGAAGCGGCCCATCGCCGTCATCATCTCGGTCGTCCAGGGCTCCGGGAATTCCCCCCTTTCACTATGGTCGGTCGCCTTCACGAGCACCATCACACGCATCGTCTGTCTCCTTGGTTCCGGCCGGCCGCATCGGGCGGGCATCGGAACGACGAATGGGGTTCGGGGAGACCGACATCATCAGGCGGATTTTTTCACCCGCTGAGACATTGACGCGGAGCTTTCCTGCGCCGCATCGACGGCTCAGCTTGGACCGCTAGGGTTCGAACATGTCCTCCATCCGCTCTGTATTGCTCGACCTCGACGGAACGTTGATCGACTCCCAGCCCGGCATCGTCGCGAGCAGCTTGGCAGCACTGCGCGCGCTCGGACATGGTCCTGACGAAGCGCTCGATATCAAACGCTTCATCGGGCCGCCTCTCGAAGACATGTTGCGGGCCTTGCTGCACGCGTATGGAGACGACCGGGTGGAGGAAGCCGCGGCGGCGTATCGCCGGCACTACGGCGAAAGCGGCCTGTTCGGAAGCGAGCCTTACCCTGGCATCGGCGATGCGCTTGCCGAGATGCGGCGTGCGGGACTGCTACTCTATCTGGCCACATCGAAGCGCGACGTGTTTGCGCGGCGTATCCTCGAACACCTCGAACTGGCACCCTATTTCGACGGCATCTATGGGTCGGTGCCCGGCGGGGCGCTGGACCATAAGCCCGAACTGCTTGCCCATATCGTATCTGAACGCGAGATCGACGCTTCGCGCAGCCTGATGGTGGGAGATCGCCGGCACGACATTGCCGGCGCCCACGCGGTTGATATGCGCGCGCTCGGCGTGCTCTGGGGCTACGGCAGCCGGGATGAACTCGAAACCGCCGGCGCAGACCAGTTGGTGGAGCAGACGGCCGATCTTGCGCGCACGGTCATATCAATGCTGAACGGATAGCTTCCGTTCAGGATACTTGGCATTGCCCGCGTCAGGATATCAGCCAGCCGTGTCGTGCCTCACCAGGACGGCCACCAGTTCGGCTGCGCGGGTCGAAAATACTGGCCGCCGCGCCGGCGGGCATAGGTGGTCTGAGAATCCCAGCTGCGCTGATAGAAGGAGGTGGATGCGCCGTCGTACGAATCGTCGCCGCTCACGATGTTGATATCGGCCGATGGCTGGCGCGTCTCGAAACCACCCTGGGGCTGGTTGCTCAGCACCGCGACGAACTCGGTGCGATAGTTGGTCTCGGTGGAGAGCGGCTCGTCCGAGATGATGATCGAGGAGCGCGGCAAGGCGGTCGGCGCGATGCGGTCCAGCACCTCCTGCGGGATGGTGATGCGGTCGAGCGCGTCCTTGGCATTGTCGCCATTGTCGATCGTCACCACGCTCCAGCGCAGGCCGGCACCGCTCTGCGCCATCGCGGTAAAGATGTGAGTGCCGATCGGCCTGTTCGGATCGCGGATCGTGACCGGGACCTCGATGCTTGCGTCGAAGACCTCGCCGCCGCCATCGCGTGCCGGCTTGTGCGTGTCGCGCCGCACATAGAGCCTCTGGGTGGCGCGGCTGATATAGACGGACACCGGCTCGAGCGCGAGCCTGGCGTCTGTCGCCGCCTTGGCGGTTTCGGCCTTCTTGGCGTCGGCCGCCTTGGCAGCCTCTTTTGCCGCAGCGGCAGCATCGAGCTTCGGCTTGGCATCGGCCTTGGCGCTGTCGAGCGCCGTGCTGGCATCCGCGGCCTTGAGGGCTGCCTTCTGTTTCAGGTCCTCCAGACGCGCCCTGGCCTGGTCGGTCTTGGCGGCGGCGAGCGCCTTGTCGAGAGAGGCGAGATCGGCATCGGCGCGGGTCTTCGCCTTCTCCAGCTTGCGCAGCGATACGGTGAGCGCCGTGGTGTCGCGCGCCGCGTCGGCCGCAGCCCTCTTGGCCTCGTCGGCCGTCATCGCTGCCTCCGCAGCCGTTCTGGCCAGCGCCTCGGCACGCCCGGAGGCGGCCGCAATCGCGTCCGGTTTGGGCACGAGCAGCGCCGGGTGCGAAAACTCGACCGGGGCTGGATCGTCGGGCGCAATGATCACCCGCATCCCGATTCGCGTCTTGTTGAACAGGTTTTCTGCAAAGCCATAGGGCATGCGCACGCAGCCATGCGAGGCCGGATAGCCGGGCAGCGGTCCGCCATGCAGCGCGATGCCGTTCCAGGTGAGGCGCTGCATGTTGGGCATCCAGGCATCGTCGTAAAGGGTCGAATGGTGGTCCTTGTCCTTCTCGATCACGGCGAAAACGCCGGCCGGCGTCTCCCGCTCCGTGACGCCCGTGGAGACCGGCGCGCGGAAGATCCAGCCATCGGCGTCGTAGAACGTGACCTTTTGGGTCTTGATCGACACGATCGCCATGATCGGCTCGCCTGCCGGGCGCGGCGCCGTGGCCTCGACTGCGTGCGCGGGGCGCTCCTGTCTGGCGCCGGCGCCGGTGGTCAGCGCAGCCATCGCGGCCAGCGTCACGATCGCTGCAAGCCCTCGAGGTCGCATCGCTCCGGTGGATTGCAGCGCCGTCAGTCGATTGTCCATGTCATGTCCTGAGTGAGTGCCTGTCCGCGCCTTCCAGCAATCGCGTGTCGAATCGCAACCTATATGCCGGCCCCGGCATTTGCGTGAAGTGACGCGATGTCGCCTCACCGAAACGGCCGGGTGGCCCGTCAGGTTCCGCCGTCGCGGCTCATTCGCGTCCCATCGTATAAAGCGGTGCGAAACAGCCAAGGATGAGGCGCTTGGGATCGAAGGGCATATCGCCCGGCATCTCAAAGCGGGTGTCGCTGCGCATTTTTCGCTCGGCGGCGTCGAGGGTCGCCTTGTCGGGCCATATTTGCCATGAGAAGACGATCTTCTCGCCATGCTTCGCGTCGACAGCGCGGCGGAAGTCGGTGGTCTTGCCGGTCGGCACGTCATCTTCCCAGGACTCGACGATCTCGATGCAGCCATATTCCCGGAACAGCGCCGCCCCGTTCTCGGCCCATTGGCGATAGGCCTCCATCTTCTCTTCCGGAACGGGAATCACGAATCCTGCGACATACATGCTCACGCCTCCGCATCATGGTTCAACGAGCATAGCACGGGGCTCGTCGCGGATTGGCCGCTTCGGGCCGGGGCATGGTGATTTGGCGCACTGTGGCGTAAAGCGAACCGAATCACGCTGCGCGTGCGGGCCGCTAAGCCCGCATCATCAAAGGTTTCCATTCCTTGTCATTTCCGATCACAAATCCGCCGCTCGTCCGAGCTTTGGCCGAGCGCGGCTACGACCAGCCAACCCCGGTTCAGACAGCGGTGCTGGCCGACGAGGCCGTTGGCCGCGACCTTCTCGTCTCGGCCCAGACCGGCTCCGGCAAGACGGTTGCTTACGGGCTGGCCATTGCAAGAGATATTCTCGGCGAGGCCGAGCGGTTCGAGCCTGCCGCCGCACCGCTGGCCCTGATCGTCGCGCCGACGCGCGAGCTTGCCCTGCAGGTCCACCGCGAACTCGCGTGGCTCTATGGAGACGCTGATAGCCGCGTCGTCTCCTGCGTCGGCGGCATGGATCCGCGCCGCGAACAGCGCGAGCTTGCCGCGGGCGCGCATATCGTCGTCGGCACGCCCGGCCGCCTCTGCGATCATCTGCGGCGCGGCCGTCTCGACATCTCGGAGCTGAAGGTCGTCGTGCTCGACGAGGCCGATGAAATGCTCAATCTCGGCTTTCGCGAGGACATGGAGTTCATCCTCCAGACCACGCCCGCGACCCGTCGCACCCTGCTGTTCTCGGCGACATTCCCGCGCGGCATCGTGGCGCTGGCCAAGCAATATCAGCAGCATGCGTTTCGCATCGAGGTCGCGGGCGACGAAGGTGGGCACGCCGATATCGAGTATCGCGCCATCCGGATTGCGCCTGGCGATGTCGAGCACGCGGTCGTCAACGTGCTGCGCTTCTACGAGTCGCCGACCGCGATCGTGTTCTGCAATACGCGAGAGGCGGTCAGGCATCTGCAGGCGGCGCTCCTGGAGCGAGGGTTTTCCGTCGTCGCCCTGTCGGGCGAATTGACGCAGAACGAGCGAACCCAGGCGCTGCAGGCGCTGCGCGACGGACGGTCCCGTATCTGCGTGGCGACCGACGTGGCGGCGCGCGGCATCGACCTCGCCAATCTTGATCTCGTCATCCATGCGGATCTGCCGAATGATGCGGAGGTCCTCCAGCATCGCTCCGGCCGCACCGGTCGCGCAGGCCGCAAGGGCGTCAGCGTCCTTTTGGTGCCGCCTGCACGGCGACGGCGCGCGGAATTGTTGCTGGATCAAGCGGGCATTGACGCGGTCTGGGCCACTGCGCCGCAGGCCGATGAGATCCGCAAGCTCGATCACGAGCGGATGCTGCGAGATACTGTCTTCACCGAGGAGGCGACCCCGGACGATCTGATCCTGGCGCAGGCGCTGCTTGCCGAGCGGTCGCCGGAGGACATTGCCGCGGCGCTGGCGCGACTTTATCGCGCGCGGCTGCCTTCGCCCGAAGACATTCTCGATCCAGGCGAGGGGCGCGAGCGGACTCGCGACGATCGCGGCCGTGATAAGGAGCGGGCGTCCCGTGGCGATGACCGCGCGTCGGCTCTCCGATCGAAGCTCGGAAAATCGTCGTCGCGCCACGGCATAAGCGAGGCCAGCGTCTGGTTCCGCGCTGCCATCGGGCGACGGAAGAATGCGGAAGCGCGCTGGCTGCTGCCGATGATCTGCCGTCGTGGTGGCATCGACAAGCGTGACATAGGCGCCATCAAGATTTCCGACACCACGACCGAGTTCGAAATCGCCGAGCGGGTCGCGGAAGTCTTTGCCGCCAATATCCGGCGCCCAGACAAGGAAGACAACATCCGCATCGAGCCGCTGACGAATGAACCATCGGGGCGGGCGCCTTCTGACAAACGACCCTATGCCAGCAGGAGCGATGCCGGCGGTAACGATCCTGGCGCACGTCCACGCGGCAAGTCGCGTGACGAGACGGCACCGACGCAACGTGGCAAGCCGCACCGCGACAACAAGCCGAAGTTCACCGGCGAGGCTGCGTTCGGGAACAAGAAACACCGGAACAAGGCTGGCCCCGCCGAACACAAGCAGGCGTTCAATGCGCCGCGCGGGAAGAGCGGAAAAGCCGCAAACGGAAGGAAGCTTCGGAAGAAACCGCGCGGGTGATCTTCGCCAGACAAGTGTGGAGAGTACCGAAAGGTAGGGCGTCGCCTCGGAGACGTATCGCGCCGGCCCCGGGAGCACCGGTCGCGGATCGGCTGACGCCGCGTGGCTGGCTCAAGGCGTCGAGCAGCCAACGCATTTGCGGGCGCGAGATCTCCATGGCATCACGTGTGCTCCACTGATCGCTTGACGTAATGGATGCACCTATGGCGACTCGACACGTCGTACTGACAGACCATCAGGAAAAGGTCATTCAAGCCCTGGTCGACTCCGGCCGTTATCAAGACGCGACCGAGGTTCTTGGCGAAGGCTTACGTCTTGTAGAACAGCATGCGGCTGAAGAAGCTACAAAGCTCGAAGGGCTACGGGAGGCTGCCCAGGTCGGATTCGGCGCGCTGGATCGCGGCGCGTTCAAAGAGTTCGATAGCATCGAGCAACTGCAGGACTATCTGAACGGCGTTTCTGAAAAGATCATTTCACGCTTGGCCAAATGAACAGGCAATGGCCAAGCAGAAGTGGCGCGTTCGTCTCGGTGCTGTCGCAGAGCTTGATTTCGCGAACATCCTGAAGTGGACAGCCGAAAACTTCGGCGCGCGACAGGCGCGGGTTTATCAGGATACGTTGGTTCGGGCGATCGGTGAGCTTGCGAGCGCCATTGATGTCGCCGGGTCAAAGATTCGGGACGATATTTCGCCGGGACGCCGCACTCTTCATGTTGCTCGTCACGGCCGACGCGGACGGCATCTTCTTCTGTACCGCAGCGATAAAAGGGGATCATCGAAATCGGCCGTATCCTTCACGACCGGATGGACTTCCAGCGTCATTTGCCGCCGCTTATGGACAGTGATGAAGAATGAATGAGGTGGCGCAGCGGTCAAACCGACGCTACTAAATTGGGAGTCATTCCAGGGCAGCCCGCGCGACAAAACAACGGCGCCGTTTTGCGCGGAGGGCTGAACCCGGAATCTTGCGTCATAACCTCTGGATTCCCCGATGCGCAATTGCGCATCTGAGGTTCGCTCGCTGGCGAGCGCCCCGGAATGACGATCTAAGGCGGCGGAGGCGCCCCCTGCGATATCGCTTGATAATCGCTCGACAACTTCGCGATCCCGGGTTCGCGCCTTCTGCGCAAAATGGCGAAGCCATTTTGTTGTCGCGCGGCGCGCCCCGGGATCGCGTTTCGAGCCAAACTCGAAACGTCACTTGCGTGAGATTATTTCGGCTGCGGGACGATCCGGATGTAGGGCTTGGGTGCCTTCCAGCCCTGCGGATAGATGCCCTTGGCCTCGTCGTCGGACACCGAACCTGCGATGATCACATCCTCGCCTTGCTTCCAGTCGGCCGGCGTCGCGACGCGATGCTTGGCGGTGAGCTGCAGCGAGTCGATGGCGCGCAGTATCTCCTGGAAGTTGCGCCCTGTGGTCATCGGATAGACCAGCACCAGCTTGATCTTCTTGTCCGGTCCGATGACGAAGACATTGCGGACGGTCTGGTTGTCGGCCGCGGTGCGCTTGGCCGGGTCGCCGGAGACCGCGGCGGGCAGCATGTCGTAGAGCTTGGAGACGTTGTAATCGGTGTCGCCGATCATTGGATAGTTCGGCGCAGCGCCCTGGGTCTCCCGGATGTCCTCCGACCAGCCGTGGTGCTTGTCCACAGGATCGACGGAGAGGCCCATCAGCTTGACGCCGCGCTTGTCGAACTCCGGCTTCAGCTTCGCCAGCGCGCCGAGCTCGGTGGTGCAGACCGGCGTGAAATCCTTCGGATGCGAGAACAGCAGGGCCCAGCTGTCGCCGATCCAGTCGTGGAACCTGATGCGGCCTTCGGTGGTTTCGGCCTCGAAATCCGGGGCCACAGCGCCAATCGGTAGTGCCATCTGATCACCTCATGTCTTTTTAGTTATGGATAAATTCTTTCCAGCCACTATAGGAACGAGCTTGAAAAAAGGGAACGGTGGCTCATAAAAGAGAATAGCGTTCTCCGCAATTCAAATGTTCCAACAAGTTCTTTTGAGCGGGCGGGCTCTCGCGAAATATCCGTAAGACTGCTGCCTGCCCAGATTTCGCCATGTCCACGTCCCACCACGCCGCCCTCGCGGGCAAGGCCCGCGAACCGTGACAGAGGCTGCTGCGACATATCGGCAACCCTCTCAAAAGCGAGCGATCACGGTTTTGAAGTGTTAACCGCTCGTTCACGTGCCGACCGACATGGTGGGTCAACCCAGCAACTGAGAACTGAACAATGTCTGCCTTTGCACTGAAGGTCGTCGATTCCGTCGACGTCCTGGAACCGACCTGCTGTGATACCGCGGCCTCGATGCTCGCGATCGTCCGCGATGGTGTGATCACCGGTGAGGGCCCGACCACGGGCGGGCGCGTCCATTTCTCCCGCGTGCTCGATGCGGATGATGCAGCCTGGTGCGCGCGCATCCTGACCGCCGCTGCCGTCAACGATCAGCCAGTCAGCCGTGCCGAGGCCGAAGCCCTGTTCGCGATCAACGAAGCCGCGACCGAGCGCAGCGACGAGGGCCGGTTCGACGACCTCTTGGCCAAGGCGATCGCTCATCACGCGGCGTCCGCCTCGGGTCTGCCGGTGCCGCCGCGCAGTGTCGCGCTCGCAGCCGAAACCGCCATCGAGAGCTGGGCGCCCGCCAACGCGCGCGGCGTCAACACCGATATCCTGGAGTGGGTGGCAAGCCAGATGCGCGGCAAGCGGCTGTCCAATCGCGCGCTGGTGACGATGGTGGCGACACTGGTCGGCGTGACCGCGCTGCCGCTGGCGCAGCTGCCCTACATGATCGATATCGGGATGTGAGTCCTTCACCCTCCCCTGGAGGGGGGGGGTGGGGTGAAAGTGCCACCATTCGGTTCGTGCCGCTCACCCCACCCCGTCTCACATTCCGCTTCGCTTCATGTGAGCCGACCCTCCCTCCAGGGGAGGGTCGGTCCTCACCTAGCGAGGCGGACGTCCTATTTGGTTGAGCGGCGGGGATCACTTCCCCGCCGTTTTCTGTTTGGCGCTGTCGTCATCGAGCCCAACGGTGCGGCCGGGGAAGCCGGCGGCATCGAAGTAGCGTTGGCCGCCCACGCGCTGCAGCTTCAGCACCGTGCGCAGGCCGCCAGCCGCGTCCGAGCGGATCGTCTCGGAAACAGCCTTCGGCGTCTCGCCGTTGGGCATCGCCTCGGTCATGACGCGGCCGAGCAGCTTGCCATTCGGCTTGGTCTTGAGATCCAGCAGCTTGGCGGCGGTGGCGCCGACGTCGGCGTTGCTGACGGGCAGGGCGTCGGCATAGCCGGCCTTGAAGTCCGGACCGATGGCCGCCATGAAGTTCATGGTGTCGCCGCGGCCGAACGAGCCGTGCATGCCCTGGCCCTGACGCAGCACGGTATCGGCGACCTCCACCGAGCAGTTGGTCGGGACGTCGCATCCTTCGACGTAAGAGCGGAAGTTCACCACGATCGATGGCGTCGGCGTTGCGGCCTTGCCCTTGAGATTGATCTGCGACAGCGGCAGCGTGCCCGGAATATCGCCGAGCGCATCATCGACGAACAGGCCGGAGACGTAGTCCTGCGCGAGCAGCGCCTTGACGGTGCGCGCGGCGAGCTTCTTGTCCTGGTTCGGCAGATAGATCAGGTCCGAGCCGCCATTGGTGGCGACGACGAGATCCGGCTTGGTCGGGTCCTTGCCGAGCAGGCCATTGCCGGCCTTGGGATGGGTGCCGTCCTTCACGGCCGCGTTCTTGTCGTTGGGATCGAACAGCGGCAGGTCGAGCGCCTTGGCGAGATCGAGCGCCAGGAAGCCCATGGGGAGAAAGTCCTTCGGCGTGTCATCGTAGGAGACCTTGGCCGAGGGGCTGGTCTTGCTCTCCTTTGAGATCGTCGAGAAGCCGTGGTCGGCCGAAACGATGATGTTGGTCGTCGCAGCGAGGCCGAGCTCGTCGAGCGCCTTGCGCAGTGCAGCCAGATTGTCGTCGGCGTTCTTGATGGCGGCCATGCTGGTCGGCCCGTTGATGCCGGGCGTGACCGTGTTGAGGCTGTCGCCCTGGTTATGCTGGCTGCCGTCGGGATCGCGCGACCAGAACACCAGCACGAACGGCTTGTTGCGGGCCTTGAACATCGGCAGCACCACTTTCGCCGCGACCTCGGCCATGTAGGCCTGCTGCGCGACGTTCGCCGATGTGGTGCCGGGGGTCTTGGCATCGCCGGCCTTGCCGTTGTCGCCGCGCGGTGGCGTGGTCAGCGGCAGGCCGGCTTTGGTCAGCGCGTCCTTCATCTCCTCGCTGAGCGGCACGCCAGCCTTGCCGCCGGTGGCGTCGTCGATCACGATCGATGACGAGGCGCCGGGCTTGCAGGGACGGGCGGTGTGGTCGAACAGGTAGGTCGGGCCGAGCTTGCCGATCGCGGCGGTGGAATAGCCAGCCTTGCGGGCGAGCTTCAGGATGGTCTCCTCGTTGAGATAGTCGCCGTTGAAATGCTCGTCGACGTCGCCGAGCACGGCGTCGTTCTCCAGGAAGGGCACCACCGTGTCGCCGGCCGGCGCGGAGGTATAGCCGGTCCAGATCGTGTTGGAGAAGGTGCCGCTGTCGCCAAGGTAGTGGCCGGTCGACATCGCCGAGCCGTTGGCCATGGTGAAGGTCGGAAACAGCGAATGCGAATTCTTGAAATTGACGCCCTTGTCGCGAATCGCGGCCATGGTCGGAGCGGTCTCCGGCGTGATCTTCAGGGCGCGCAGACCATCGGGGACGAACAGGATGAGATTGTGCGGGGTCGCATTGTCGGCGAACGCCGGTCCGGCCGACCACATGGTCAGTCCGGCGCACAGCGTGAGCAGCGAGCGGCGCATGAAAAAGCTCCTAAAGGAAGGGGGCGCATCGGCCGGGAAGCCGGCCAGGTCGGTTTAGTTTTGCTGCATGACAGGATTGTTACAAGGGCCGCGACGATTGCTCCAGCTGCAAAATGGCGGCGATCGGCCTCAGCGAAACGCCCGCGGACACTAGGAACCAGCCTCATACTTGCTTGTTGTCGGCTTACAACAACAAGGAGAAGGCCATGGCTGAGAAAGACCTCAATGAACTCTTCCTCGATACCCTCAAGGACATTTACTACGCCGAGAAGCAGATCCTGAAGGCGCTGCCCAAGATGGCGAAGGCGGCGCAGTCGGAGAAGCTCGTGCGCGCATTCGAGAAGCATCAGGATGAGACCGAGGGCCAGATCGAACGTCTGGACCAGATCTTCGAGCTGATCGGCAAACCGGCGCGTGGCAAGAAGTGCGACGCGATCGAGGGCATCCTCGACGAGGGCAAGGAGATCATGTCCGAGTACAAGGGCACGCCGGCGCTCGACGCAGGGCTTCTGGCCGCCGCGCAGGCCGTCGAGCATTACGAGATCTCGCGCTACGGCACGCTGAAATCCTGGGCCGCCAAGCTGGATCTGAAGCAGGCGATCAAGCTGCTCGACCAGACCTTGAATGAGGAGAAGAAGACCGACGAGCTCCTGAGCAAGGTCGCCGAGAGCGAGGTCAATTACCAGGCTGCCGCATAAGGCCAAGCATCCTGTTACCACATCGTCGCCGCCAGCGCTGCGAGCAGTGCTGGCGGCGTGACGATGAGTCCGATTTTCAGGAATTGCCAGGCGGTCACGTCGATCTTCTCGCGCCGCAGCGCGGTCAACCAGAGGATGGTCGCAAGCGATCCGGTGACCGATATGTTGGGACCGAGATCGACACCGATCAGGATCGCGCGAATGACAGACTGCGGCAAGTGATCGCTTGCGGCCACCGATCCCGCCACGAGGCCGACCGGCAGATTGTTGGCGATGTCGGTCAGAACAGCGGTGGCAAGCCCCGCCACCCAGGCCGCACCCGCAGGCCATTGTGCGACCGCCTGGCCCAGCAAATCGCTGAGCTGGCCGATCGCGCCGACGCGCGATAACGCCTCGACCATCACGAACAGGCCGGCGACCAGCGGCAGCACGCCCCAGGAGATGTCTTTCAGGATCGGCCAGGGCGACTGCCGGCCGATCAGGAGGATCGCGGCGGCCGTGACCACGCCGCAAATGAAGGTCGGCAATCCCAGCGGGACATCGAGCGCCGAGGCTGTCAGCAGCACCAGCGCGATCGCGACGATGCCGAAGGCGGCGAAACGGCCTTCGCGGCTCAGATGCGGCCTCGTCGCGTCCGTTCGCAGCCGCTCCTCGTTCAGCCGATGGCGCTGCGTCAGTCGGAGCGCGGCATAGGTCAGCACGATGGCGGCGAGCGAGGGAAGGGTGAACTGCCGTAGCCAGTCGGTGAGCTGCGGCATCCGCTCGCCGAATACGACGAGATTGGCGGGATTGGAGATCGGCAGCACGAAGCTCGCGGCATTGGCGATGAAGGCGCAGATGAAGAGATAGGGCAGCGGCGAGGCGCCGGCGGCGCGAGTCGCGGCATAGACCGCCGGCGTCAGCACGATCGCGGTGGCGTCGTTGGACAGGAACGTCGTGACCAGCGTGCCGACGGCATAGACCAGCAGGAACAGCCGCTGCGGTGAGCCATGTGCATGCTCCACCGCATAGGCCGCGAGATAGTCGAACAGGCCTTCGCGGCGAGCGAGCTCGGCAATCAGCATCATGCCGATGAGGAACAGATAAACGTCGACGCCCTTGCGAATGCCGGTGAGCGCATCGCCGGCCGGCAATAGGCCGAGGGCGACCAGCGCGATGGCGCCTGTGATGGCCCAGATCGCCTCCGGCCATCGCAACGGCCGGATGATGACACCGGCAGTGGCTGGAATGATGATGCCGAAGGCGAGGAGGGTATCGTGCGGGGGCAGGGTCACGGGAGGTCTTGGATGCGGAAGTTCATGCTGCTGGGAATAGCGGAAGGGCGCGGCGTTGTCTGCCGGCTTCGCGCGTGTTGATCGCCGGTGTCCGGGAGCAGGAGCCAGCACACCGCAAAGCCGATCGCGGCGACGGCGCCGAGCGCCAGGAAGGCGGCGCTGTAGCCGGCGTGGACCACCACGATCCCGGCGAGTGCCGTCGAAAGCGCGGCGCCGACGCTCTGTGCCGTGATGACAGCACCCTGGGCGACATTGAAGCGGCCGGTGTTGCGCATGAGGTCGGCGACGATGACAGGCATGATCGCGCCGAAAATGCCGGCGCCGATGCCGTCGAGCAGTTGCACCGCGACAAGCCAGCCTTTGACATCCGACAAGGTGTAGAGCACGGCGCGCAGCGGCAGGATCGCGAGCGCCGCCAGGAAGAAGCGCTTGTGGCCCCAACGGTCGGCCCTGGCGCCGACCAGCATGGCCATCGGCGCCATCACGATCTGCGCGGCGGCGATGCAGGCGGACATCAGGCTGGTGCCGAGATTCCTGTCCTGCAGCGCGAGCTTCTGGCCAACCAGCGGCAGCATCGCCGCGTTGGCGAGGTGGAACAGTGCGACACAAAGCGCGAAGATCAGGAGAGGCCGGCAGGTGAGGAGGATACCGAGCCCCGAGGGTTGCTCGGCCCCTTTGCCGTCCTGGCCCTGACCATGTTCATGCAGGCCACGCGCGAGACCATGGTCGATCGTGCGTTCGGGGATCGCGAGCACGCTCGCGATGCTGCCGAGCGACATCGCCGCCAGCAGATAGAACACCGCGGAGGGGCCGAGCGCATAGGCGGTGCCGCCCGCAAGCATGGCTGCGACCGCGTTGCCGGCATGGTTGAAGGTCTCGTTGCGGCCGATCCTCCTCGTGAAGGCGCGATGGCCGACCACCCCGAGCGAGACTGCGGCGAGCGCCGGTGGAAAGATCACGCCGGCGGCATGCGCGATGCCTTGCGAGATCACGACCGGCCAGAAGCCGGACATCACCGGCAGCAGCAGCGAGGCCAGCGTGACGATGATGGCGGCCAGCACCATCACTTGCCGCTTGGCTCTGGTCGCATCGACCAGCGCGCCGGCCGGGGTCTGGGCCAGCATGCCGGCGAAGGTCGCGATCGACATCACCACGCCGATCGAGGCTTGGTCCCATTTCTGCTCGGTGAGCAGATAGATCGCGAGATAGGGGCCGAGGCCGTCGCGCACGTCGGCCAGGAAGAAATTGGCGGCATCGAGCGCATGTTTGGCACGTGCCTTGATGATTGCATCCTGCGACATGACTGGTCTCGGTCCCTTGATTGCTCGCTTCGGCCGCCGGTCTCAGGCGTGCGCGTCGTGCTCGTGCTTCGGCTTGTGCTTGTCCTTTGGACCGTGCTCCGGCTTGGGATCATGCTTGTCCTTCGGTCCTGGCTTGCCGTGCTTCAAGGGCTTGAGGGCAGCCATTTCGTGACCTGCCTCCTTGGCCTGGATGACCCGGCCGAAACGCGTCTCGATCCCGTCGCCGCGCACCGCCAGCTTGCTGTCCGCGACGAGCAGATCGGCGATCTCCTCGGCCTCCTTGGGCCCGATCCGCATGATCGTGCCATCGGCGAGCAGCGCGCCGCGCAACTCGCCCTTCGGGCCGAACAGCGCTAGCCGCACCGTGCCTTCGACCTCCATCTTGCGATGGGCATGATGCGGATGCTCGCGCGCGTGATCAGGTCCGTCGTCGACGATGCGCCGGCCGTCCTTCGTGGTGACGGCGACAGCCGCGAGCAGGTCCGCGCCGCGTGGCTTCACGCCGTGAACGCTCACGCAATCGCCAGGTTTTACGTGGCGCGTAAGCTCCTCTTCCAAATGCGGCGGCGTGTGCACGACAATAGCCGTGGCCTCGCGCGTCATCACGAATCCGTCGACCTCACCATGGGGGTTGAGGAGGAAGCGCTCGACCGTTCCGCTCGCTTCGGGCAGGCTGTCGGGGTCAATCCAATGCATGTTGTTCTCCTATGTTTCGCGCGATTGTTGGATGGATAGGCTCAGCCGCGCGGAGGCGGCGGGGGCGGCGGACCAAGCCGGTCAGGCCCGCGCTTGGGTCCACGCGGTGGGGGCGGGCCTTCGATCTCGGTCAATCGATCCGGTGACGTCCCTATGGACCGGACATCCACCAGCTTGCCGAGCGGCGTCTCCAACAGGTCACCGCGGATCGAGATTGCTTGTCCAGGACGCAACCAGTCGGAGAGACGATCCGCTTCCGCTGGCGGCAGACGCAGCTCGGTCCCATCTTCGAGCAATGCGCCGTTCACCTCGCCGCGCTTGCCATGCAGAAGCGAGGCGATGTGGCCGCTGATCGTCCGGTCCGCGGTGCGGCTTGCCGGGCCATCCGGCGGACCGTTGTCGACCACGCTCTTGCCGGTCGCGACGTTTGTCACCGAGCTTGCGTCGACGAGCGGAATCGCGCGGGCACGCAGGCCGCGGATCGATACCTCGTCGCCGGGACGGATCGCGAAGACCACCTGGGCAGTCAGATGAGGGGGCAGTTTCACCTCGGTCCCGTCGCTCAGGATGAGACCGTCGACGTCGCCGCGCGGCGTCAGCGTATATTGCTTGACGGTGCCACGGGTCTCCGGCAGCTGCGACGCATCCCACATCGCGTCGGTTGTCTGTGAAAAGGCCGCGCCTGCACTGAGCCCTGCGCCGGCGACCAGCAGCGCAGCCATCATCCTGGTTGATGTCATGTCCAACTCCTTTGATCGTTGCGGACAGCAAGTGCTTCGCAACGGCCGTGCCAGTCGGGCACGTGCGGAAAATCAAAGGGTTGTCTGTGGACGAGCGTGGCCAGCCGTCAGCTTTGATGACGGAGGCCGTCGGATTTCCAGACGGTCAGTCCTCGGCCAGGCCGTAGCGCTGCATCTTGGCGTAGAGCAGCTGTCGATTGATGTTGAGGCGACGCGCCGCCTCAGTACGGTTTCCGGCGCAGGCGTCGAGGGCATGGCGGATCATACGCGCTTCGAGCTCTGCAACCGCCGCCGGCAAGTCGCTGGATGGAACAGCCCCGTCGTTCGCCCATGTCTCGTCTCCTATGACGAGATCGTCGGCTGTGATCATCGGACTGCGCGTCAGCACGCAGGCACGCTCGATCACGTTCCTGAGCTCGCGCACATTGCCCGGCCATGAATAATGACGAAGCTTCTCGGCCGCAGCGCGGGTGAGTTGCGGTCGCGGTCGGCCGTGCGATGCCTGTGACAGGAAGTGCTCTGCGAGCGGCTCGATGTCGTCCGTGCGCTCGCGCAGCGGCGGCAGCTCGATCGGCACCACGTTGAGCCGGTAATACAGATCCTCGCGGAATTCGCCTGACGCAACCAGCTTCGCGAGGTCGCGGTGGGTCGCTGCCACGACGCGCACGCTCACTTGCGCCGGCTTGCCGCCGACCGGCGTGATCACGCGCTCCTGCAGCGCGCGGAGGATCTTGGCCTGCATGGCGAGCGGCATGTCGCCGATCTCGTCGAGAAACAGCGTGCCATTGCCGGCATCGCGAAAGGCACCGGCACGATCGCTGCTGGCGCCGGTGAACGAACCTTTGACGTGGCCGAACAGCTCGCTTTCGAGCAACTCTTGCGGAATCGCGGCGCAGTTCACCGCAACGAAAGGAGCGCGGCTGCGATGACTGTGGACGTGCAAAGCGCGCGCAACTAGTTCCTTGCCGGTGCCGGTCTCGCCCCGGATCAGCACGGTAGCTTCGGCATCGGCCGCAAGCCCGATCTGCTTCTGAACGCGCCGTATCGCCTCGCTCGTGCCAATCAGACCTTCGGCCGTGCTTGTGGTCTGGCCCGAGGTGCCGGTGGCGCGCGGCGGCAGCCGCTGCAGCAGCGAGCTCAACGTGTCGCGTCCGATCGGCTTCACCAGATGATCGAAGGCACCAAGCCGCATCGCTTCGATGGTGTTTTCCGGGCTCGCATAGGCGGTCAACACCACGACCGCCGGTGCATCCTCGCGTGCGCGAATACGCCGGAGCACTTCGATTCCGTCGATGCCTCCGGGCATGCGCAAGTCGAGCAACACCGCATCGGTGTCTCGCGAGATGGCGGCCAGCGCCTCGCGGCCCGAGGCGGCGGTGCGAACCGCATGACCGAGATCGGTCAGCGTTTCGGCCAAGCCTTCGCGCAGGGCCGCATCATCATCGACGATCAGGACGGTTGCCATGGCAGATCGATCTCGAAACGAGTGCCTGTTTGTGTGCTCGCAAGCTGCGCATCGCCGCGATGGGCACGCGCGATCTCGCGTACGATGGCGAGCCCAAGGCCGGTGCCTTCGGCGCGCGTGGTCACGAAGGGCTCGAACAGGCGATCCCTGATGTCAGCGCTGACACCGGCCCCGGTATCTGTCACCCGCAACAGCAAGCGGCTGTCGCGCCTGATCGCCTCAATGACGATGTCGCCGCCGACAGGCGTGTTCTGAATGGCGTTCAGGATCAGATTGTCGAGTGCGCGCTGCACTTGTGCCGGATCGAACTGCGTGCATCGATCGGCGGGCTGGTCGGTCTCGATGCGCAGCGTTAGACCTTTCTTGTTGGCAAGATCGCGATGGGCTTCGACCGTCGTGTGCAGAAAGGCGGAGAGATTGACCGGCCGCAGCTTCGGCGCGCCGGCATGGGTCATTGCGAGCAGGTCCCGCAGCAGTGCATCGAGCCGTGCGACCTGCTGCAGAATCGATTCGAGCGCGGATGTCTTGCGAGCCTCGTCGCGCGCGGCGAGCGCGTTTTCCGCTTTCAATCGCATAGCTGCGATCGGATTGCGGATTTCATGCGCCAGGTTGGCCGATAACCGTCCGACTGCGGCGAGCCTTTCCGCCGCTGCCGCCCGCCGCCGCTCCGCGGCAAGCCGGTCGCCGGCGTCGTTGACGGCGTCGACTAGCCGGTCGAGCTCGCGCTCGCCGGTGTGCGGCAGGTGCGGAAGATCGATCGCGTCGTGCGGCTTGCCGAGCGTCGCTTCGAGCAGGCCGATGCGATGTGACCAAGAATAGAGCACCCAGGCGAGCCACAGCGCCGAGCCCAGGATGGTCAGCGCCAACACGATCAGCCCGGCGAGCAGATGGTTGTAGGCCGGCCCCTGCGCCGTCATCGCCCGCGTCATGGTCCAGGCCGTCAGGTTCTGCAACGGACCGGGCAGCGGGCAGGCATGCACGATCAGGATCTGCGATCGGCCAGGCTGCCGGATCAGCGCAGGGCGGCCGCCTTGAACGGCTTCGGCGTTGACCTGCCGGATCGTGTTCAGCTCTGCGGCAGGAAGGTCGGTCTTGGGGCCGGTGCCTTCATAGGAGGGAAATGCGTAGGCGAGCGAGCCGGCGTCGGCCTGCCAGATGCCGCCTTCGACGCCGGGCTCATTGGCGAGCGCCATCTGAACCAGCGCGACCAGTTCGTGCTTCAACTGGTCATCGATCGCTGCACCGTGCCAGCCGGCGACAAAGAATTGGTATCGGTCGGCGATGTCGCGGCAGCCGCGCAGCACAACGTCCTCGGCGCGTGCGACGCGCGCCTGCGACGATTGCTCGAAGGAGGCGAGCAAGAGGTAAGCCGTCGCCGCACCGGAGACCGCCAACATGATCCATAGGGCAGATAACCGAGAGCGAAGGGAGCGCATCAGGGCTTCCGCTCAGAAAAAAGCTGCTGCGATGAACCAGCCAGCGGCTCGGGCGCGGTGCCGCCCGGAGGAGAACGCCTGGAGGACAAGCTTGGTTCCGCCGCTGGAACGCGCTGCGCTGTCATCGCGGGAGCGGCGCCTTGTCCGCCATGGCCTTGCGGAGGATGCGCGAGAGCGATTCCACCGAATAGGGCTTCTTGATCAGCTCGAAGCCGTGATGGGCGTTCTCAGCCAGCACATGGCTGTAGCCCGAAGTCAGCACCACCGGCAGGCCGGGATAGCGGTCGCGGATCAGGCCGGCGAGCTCGAGGCCGTTGATGCCGGGCATGATCACGTCGGAGAAGACGAGGTCCACGGCGAACTCGTCCTCGGCGAGGATCGTCAGCGCGTCGGTCGCGCTGGCAACGCGCCGCACGACATAGCCGAGATCCTCCAGAAGCTCGGTCGAGAAACGGCCGACCTCGTCATTGTCTTCGACGACCAGCACGCGATAGCCGCGGCCGATCGTTGCGGGCTCGTAACGCGCAGCGGTCGCGTGGGCTTGCGGCGGCGGCTTTGCCGCCTCCGGCAGATAGATCGTGAAGGTGGCCCCGAGGCCAAGCCGGCTCGACACCGCGATGTCGCCTTCGGATTGCTTGGCAAAACCGAAGGCCTGGCTGAGGCCGAGGCCGGTGCCCTTGCCGACCTCCTTGGTGGTGAAGAAGGGTTCGAAGATTGCAGTGAGATGCTCGGGTGCAATGCCGGTCCCGGTGTCCGTCACCGAGACGGCCATGTAAGCACCTGGCCGCGCCGGCTGGCCGCGCAGCGCCGGGATGGCGTCGACCTTGCGGACGCCGATGGCCAGGCGGCCGCCGCCATCCATTGCGTCGCGGGCATTGACGGCGAGGTTGATGACGGCGGTCTGGAACTGGGCGATGTCGGCGAGCGTAAACACGCCAGGGCATTCGACCTCGACGTCGATCTGGATGCGGCCGCCGACCAGCGGCCGGATCAACTGGGCGACGCTCTCGACCTGCTCTCCGACGTCGAACACCTGTGGCGTCAGCGGCTGGCGGCGGGCGAAGGCAAGCAGTTGCGCCGTCAGCTTCGAGGCGCGCTCCACCGTCTCGGAGATCGCATCGACATAGCGGCGGCGCCGCTCCTCGGGGAGATCGCGGCGGCGCAGGAAATCGGTGGCGGAGCGGATGATGGTGAGCAGGTTGTTGAAGTCGTGGGCGACGCCGCCGGTGAGCTGGCCAACCGCCTCCATCTTCTGTGCCTGCCGCAGCACCTCCTCGCCCTGGATGCGCTCGGTGATATCGACGGCTTCGGTGATGACGCCGGTGGTCGCGCCATGCTGGTCATGGAGCGGACGCATCGCGAACTCGAAATGGCGCTCACCAATCGGCAACTGCAGGCGCATCTCGGTCCGGAATGGCGCGCCCTGGAGCACCGAGGCGAATGCGGCGCGGATCTGGTCCGGCATGCCCTCGGTCCCACCGAACCAGGGCGTGTCCCAGAATGGCTTGCCGATCACCGCAGCGGCGCCGCTGCGGATGCCGGCGAGCGCGATCTTGTTGGCGTGGAGCACGCGGCCCTCGATGTCGAGAATGCACTGATACTGGTTGCTAGTCTCGAAGATCGCACGCATCCGCGCTTCGTTGGATTGGAGCTGCGCGGTGCGCTCCCGGATGCGCTGCTCCAGCGTCTCGTTGACGCGGCGCAGCTCGATCTCGGCCTGCTTGGCGACGGTGACGTCGTGGGCAACACCGATAAAGCCGATATGGCGGCCGGTCGCATCCCAGCGCGGCTGGGATTCCGAGCGCAGCCAGCGCCATTCGCCGTCGGCGCGGCGATAGCGCGCCTCCAGCACGAACGGCTGGAGCGAGGCTTCGCCTGACATCGATTCCATCACGATGCGCTCCAGATCATCCGGATGCAGCACCTTCCGCCAGTCGAACACGATGGCTTCCTCGAAAGGCATCCCGAGGAAGTCGAGATAGGCTTGGTTGGCGAAGGAGCGGGTGCGGTCGAGCTTGGTCACCCAGATCGGCACCGGCGCGCTGTTGGCGATCAGGCGGAAACGCTGCTCGCTTTCGCGTAAGGTCTCCTGCGCCAGCATCTGGTCGGTGACATCGATGTGCGCGCCGACCAGCCGCAGCGCCCGGCCATTGCGGTCGCGATCGATCCGGGCGACCACGCGGATCCAGCGCATCTCGCCGTCGTTCGGACGAATGATGCGGTATTCGGCTGTGTAGTCGTCGTCCTTGCTCTTGATCGCGTCGATGAAGCGGCGCTCGGCCTGCACGCGATCCTCGGGATGGATTCGGCGAAGCCAGTCCTGATGCGTCTCGTGCTCCGCTTCCGGCGGCAGGCCGTGGATCATGAGGTATTCGGGCGAGCGACGGTTACGAAAACCTTCGCGGAGATCGACTTCCATGCCGCCGACCCGGCCGATCTGCTGGATGCGCGCCAGCTCGGCCTCGCGCTCTTGCAACGCACGATAGGCCTGGTCGCGGTCGCGCGCGACTTCCTCCAGATGCTGGCGCAGTTCGGCCGCGGCTGCCGTTTCGGCGGTCGGGTGGTCGCTAGCGTCCGGACTATTCATGGGCACCTTTGGCGTTGAAGCCAAGACGAAAGCCTGGGCTCGCGCAAGGCACAAGCCTTGAGCGCCGGGCCGGATCTGACAGCGCGGGGCGGGCGTGATGCAGGATGCTCGGCGGAGATCGCCACACTTCGAGCAGAACCGTGGCAAAAGAAAACCAGCGACCTGAGAAAAAGTTCCGGCTTCCCAGGAACGATGGGCGTCCGGGGGCGTCGTCAGGCCCTGAACCATCATCCAAATACGCCTCGGTAAAGGTCCTGGGGGAAACGTCTTGAAACTGTTCGTCTGTCAGGCTTGCAAGAACATCCTCTATTTCGAAAACCGCGTTTGCGGGCGCTGTGGGCATCAGCTCGCCTTCCTTCCCGAGCGCCAGATGCTCTCGGCGCTGGAGCGCGCCGGCAGCGGTTTCCGCACGCTCGCCGACAGCGGGATTGAGCGCTTCTTCTGCGCCAATGCCGCGCACGATGCCTGCAATTGGCTGCTCGAACCCGGGCAGAGCAGCGGCTATTGCCGCGCCTGCCGCCATAACGGCACCGTGCCGAACCTGTCCGATCCGGCGCAGCTCTCCGGCTGGCGCGATCTCGAGATCGCCAAGCACCGGCTGTTCTATTCCCTGATCCGCTGGAAGCTGCCGGTGAAGACCCGGAGCGAAGACCCTGATCACGGGCTGATTTTCAATTTCCTGGCCGACAGTCCGCAGCAGACAATCATGACCGGTCACGACAACGGGCTGATCACGATCGCGCTCGCCGAGGCCGACGACATCGAGCGCGAGCGGCGGCGGCTGGAGATGGGCGAGCCTTACCGCACGCTGCTGGGACATTTCCGCCATGAGGTCGGACATTATTTCTGGGACGTGCTGGTGCGCGATGCCGGCAGGCTGGACGCCTGCCGCGCGGTATTCGGAGATGACAGAGCAAGTTATGCCGATGCTTTGAAGCGTCACTATGACCAGGGACCGCCGCCGGACTGGCAGCAGAGCTTCGTCTCGGCCTATGCCACCACGCATCCCTGGGAGGATTTCGCCGAGACCTTCGCGCATTACCTGCACATCGTCGATACGCTGGAGATGGCGTCCGAGTTCGGCATGGAGGTCAACCCGCCGGCTGATCAGATCGGCGGGCTGACGGCACGCGTGAGCTTCGATCCTTACGTCGCCGGTGATCTCGATAGGATCATGCAGGCTTGGCTGCCTTTCACCTTCGCCATGAACAGTGTCGCCCGCGCCATGGGCGTGCGCGATCTCTATCCTTTCATCCTGACCCCGGGCGTGATCTGCAAACTCGGCTTCATCCACAACCTGCTGCAAGAGACGGCGAGGGCGGGGTAATGCGGACTTGACTCGAAAGAACAAAAATAGAACAAAGCGACGCGCCCGGAGCTGACCCATGCCGCCTCATGCCGAACCGATTCCCGACGATGATGGCCTGGAAGCGGCTGTCAACCAGGCCATTGCGGCCTGCGATGGCGACCTGCGTGCGACCATTCGCGCGCTGATCGTCGCCAATGATTACCTGGAGAGCGAGGTCGCCGAGCTGATGAAGGCGGTCTCACGCGCCTATATGCGCGGGCGCTTCAACACTTATTCCGGCTGACGAGCACGCGGCCTGACGGCTGCCCGGCCGTTGGCATGCATTGAACCATGCCGGCCCTTGCACCCAGCCGGTTGCCTCCGGCGGATTTTGCTATAGGACGAGCATCATGCCCGCGGCCTGATCCCTTAGGTGCGCGAGCGGGGAGCCCGCCCAAAGGTACCAAGCAAAAACATGTTCAAGACAATTCTGATCGCAAATCGCGGCGAGATCGCCTGCCGGGTCATCAAGACCGCGCGCCGCATGGGGATCAAGACCGTCGCGGTGTATTCGGAAGCCGACCGGGACGCGCTGCATGTCGAGATGGCCGACGAGGCCGTGCTGATCGGACCGCCGGCTGCCGCCGAGAGCTATTTGCTGATCGACAAGATCGTTGAGGCCTGCCGCAAGACCGGCGCGGAAGCGGTGCACCCCGGTTACGGCTTTTTGTCCGAGCGCGAGGCATTTCCGCGCGCGCTGCAGGAGGCAGGAATTGTCTTCATCGGTCCCAATCCGGGCGCCATCGCCGCTATGGGCGACAAGATCGAATCCAAGAAGGCTGCAGCCAAGGCCAGGGTCTCGACCGTGCCCGGCTTTCTCGGCGTCATCGAGGACGAGAAACATGCTGTGCGCATCGCCGAGGACATCGGCTACCCCGTGATGATCAAGGCCTCCGCGGGCGGCGGCGGCAAGGGCATGCGCATCGCCCATTCCAAAAACGAGGTCGCCGAGGGCTATAAGCTGGCGAAGGCCGAGGCGAAATCCTCGTTTGGCGACGACCGCGTCTTCATCGAGAAGTTCATCGTCGACCCCCGCCACATCGAGATCCAGGTGCTCGGGGACAAGCATGGCAACGTGATCTATCTCGGCGAGCGCGAATGCTCGATCCAGCGCCGCAACCAGAAGGTCATCGAGGAGGCGCCGTCGCCGCTGCTCGACGAGGGCACCCGCCGCAAGATGGGCGAGCAGGCGGTCGCGCTGGCGAAGGCCGTGCATTACGATTCCGCTGGGACCGTCGAGTTCGTCGCAGGGCAAGACAAGAGCTTCTATTTCCTGGAGATGAACACCCGCCTGCAGGTCGAACATCCCGTGACCGAACTCGTCACCGGCGTCGATCTGGTCGAGCAGATGATCCGGGTCGCCGCCGGCGAGAAGCTCTCTATTGCGCAGAAGGATGTCCAGCTGACCGGCTGGGCGGTGGAGTCGCGGGTTTATGCCGAGGATCCGTTCCGCAATTTCCTGCCCTCGATCGGCCGCCTCGTGAAGTATCGTCCGCCGGCCGAGAGCAAGTCCGAAGGCATCACGGTGCGCAACGACACCGGCGTGCAGGAGGGCGGCGAGATCTCGATCTACTACGATCCGATGATCGCCAAGCTGATCACGCATGCGCCATCGCGCGCGGCGGCGATCGAGGCGCAGTCGAGCGCGCTCGACGCCTTTTATGTCGACGGAATCAGGCACAACATCCCGTTCCTGTCGGCGCTGATGAATCATCCGCGCTGGCGCGAGGGCAAGCTATCGACCGGCTTCATATCAGAGGAGTTCCCCAAGGGCTTTGCCGCGCATGCGCCGGAAGGCGAGGTGGCGCGCCGGCTCGCCGCCGTGGGCGCCGCGATCGATCACGTGCTCGGCGAGCGCAAGCGACAGATCTCGGGCCAGATGATCGGCCGCCCGGTGAAGCGCCAGGGCCGGCGCGCGGTCTGGCTCGACCGCGAGGAGATCCTGCTCGATATCACGCGTGCCGATGGCGCGATCGCCGTGCGCTTCGTCGGCGCTGAGGGCAAGATTGGTCCCGCGCATCATCTGATCTCGAAATGGAAGCCGGGCGATCCGGTCTGGCAGGGCACGATCGACGGGGCTGAAATCGCGGTGCAGGTGCGCCCGATTCCGAATGGCATCCGGCTCACCCATCAGGGCGCCGAAACTGCGGTCTATGTCTACACCGAGGCCGAAGCGGCGTCGGCGCGGCTGATGCCGGTGGTCACCGCCGGCGATACCGGGAAGAAGCTGCTGTGCCCGATGCCGGGCCTGGTGGTCTCGATCGCGGTCAGCGAAGGCCAGGAGGTCAAAGCTGGCGAGACGCTCGCCGTGGTCGAGGCGATGAAGATGCAGAACGTGCTGCGCGCCGAGCAGGACGGCACGGTGAAGAAGATCCACGCCGCCGCCGGCGCCACGCTTGCGGTGGATGCGCTGATTTTGGAGTTTGCGTAAAGAGCAGGCCATCGCCGGCGATGAATGAGGTTCACCGTCATTGCGAGGAGACGAAGCAACCCAGTGCTACATAACGGGACTGGATTGCTTCGCTTCGCTCGCAATGACGGGAGAGGGGTGAGGAATGACCTTCCGTGCACGCAGAGAGAAGCTTCGCGCCATCCTCAACGGCACCCGCTGCATCCGGCCGGGCTCGGTCTACGACGCGATCTCGATGCGCATCGCGGCTGATCTCGGCTTCGAGCTCGGCATGTTCGGCGGCTCGGTGGCCTCGCTCGCCGTGCTCGGCGATCCCGATGTCGCGCTGATCACGCTGACCGAACTCGCCGAGCAGGTGCGGCGGATGTCGCGCGCATCAGCGCTGCCGTTCCTGGTCGATGCCGATCACGGCTATGGCAATGCGCTCAACGTCCGCCGCACGGTACAGGAGCTGGAGACGGCGGGCGCCGCCGGCCTCACCATCGAGGATACGTTGCTGCCGCCGGCCTTTGGCGAGCCCAGGACCCAGCTGATTTCGTTGGAGGAGGGCGTCGGCAAGATGAAGGCCGCGCTCGATGGCCGTGGTGATCCGTCGCTCGTCATTCTTGGCCGCACCGGCGCGGTCTCGATCACCTCGCTCGACGATGCGATCGCGCGGGCTAAAGCCTATGAGGCCACCGGCGTCGACGGGCTGTTCTTCACCGGCATCAAGACGCGCAGCGAGCTCGATGCGATCGCGGCGGCGACGAGCCTGCCGATCGTGCTCGGCGGCGCACCGGAGGAGATGTCAGACCTTGATTACCTCGCATCTCGGCGCGTCCGCATCGCGCTGCAGGGCCACGCACCGATCGCGGCCGCCACGCAGGCCGTGTATGACACGTTGAAGGCGCTGCACGAAGGAACCTCGCCGAAGCAGCTCAAAGGGTTGGCCTCGGGCGAGCTGACGGCGCGCATCACCCGCGAGGTCGAGGTCAAGGCGCGCAGCCGCGACATGCTCGGATTGAAATCATGAGCACCGATCGAACCATCGTCCATGTGATGATCCAAGGCCGCGTGCAGGGCGTCGGCTATCGCGCCTGGGTCGAGGACCAGGCCACGCTGAATGGCCTCGAAGGCTGGGTGCGCAACCGTCAGGACGGCAGTGTCGAGGCGGTGTTCGCCGGCCCGGCGCAGGATGTCGCCGATATGGTTGCGCTGTGCCGGAAAGGACCGCCGGCCTCCCGTGTCCATCAGGTGATCGACGAGCCGGCCACCGCCGACCAGCTTGGGCTGCGCCGGGCCGGGGAGGAGTTTTCGGTGCTGTCGACAGTTTGACACCCTCAACGCGCCGCCGAAATCACCAGCGCCTGGATTCGACCTTCGATCGTACCGTTGCCGAACCGCCGAGCAAGCGCCTCGGTCGCCGCCGCCGTCGCAGCGTCGAGACCCGGTGCGCCGCAGGCTTCGATTTCGCCCCGCATCGGCGTGCCCTGGCAGAAGGCGATCGCGACGTCCTGAGCCGAGGCCGCGCGGCTGCGATGCGTGATGGTTTCGATCAGGATGTCGATGAAGCCGGACTCGCTGAGATCGGAACGGATGCGCGCGGCGTCATGATAGCCGTGCGGGGTGCGGGCCATGAACTGCGGTGGGTTCTCGGGGAAGATCTGCTGCAGTGCCTGATGCACCACATATGTAAATTCGTTCTCCTCAATGCGATCCCAGACATCGAAGACGAAGCGCCCGCCCGGCCGCAGCATGCGGCGCGCCTCCGCATATGCCTTCACCTTGTCCGGAAAGAACATCGCGCCGAACTGGCAAACGACGGCATCGAAGCTCGCATCCTCGAACGGCAGCGCAAGCGCATCGGCCTGTTGCCATCTAAGGCGGGGATCATTTGCAAGATGCGTCCTGGCCTGCGCCAGCATCGGCTCGTTCAGGTCGGTGGCCGTGATCCGCGCGTCCGCGGGCAAGGCCGAGGCCAGTGCCGCGGTGACGGCCCCGGTGCCCGCTGCGGTCTCCAGCACGTCATGCGGCCGGTGAGCCGCGATCCGCTGAGCCAGATCGCGTGCATAGGGGGCGAAGATCATCGGCACCAGCAGCCGATCGTAGAGCTGCGGGATCGCTCCGGTGAACGCCTTGTCGGATGCTGTCATCGATCGCTCCTTTTGCCGGACCGGATGCTCGGGCGGGCGGCGAAATGTCAGGACAAGCATTTGCGATCTTTAGATTGGTCGGCGCCATTGCCGGTAGGTTCACCAGGGTCTTCCGAGCTGCCCGCCCCTTGACATCCGCTCAGCTTGATCAGATATTTCTGTCATGACAGAAATAACCGGTAAAAAGAAATTGCCAGCCGCGCTCGAGCGCTTCATCCTGCAATGGGGCGACATGGGCGACGAGTGGGGCGTCAACCGCTCGGTGAGCCAGATCCATGGGCTGCTCTATCTCGCGGAGCAGCCGATGACGGCGGAGGACATCGCCGACACGCTCGGCATGGCGCGCTCCAATGTCTCCAATTCGCTCAAGGAGCTGCTGGCGTGGAATCTGATCCGCCGCGTGCCGATCCTCGGCGACCGGCGCGATCATTTCGAGGCCGAGACCGACATATGGGAAGTGGCGCAGCGGATCGCCGCCGGCCGCAAGGAGCGGGAGATCGATCCGGCGCTTGCGGCGCTGCGCGCCTGCGTCGCCGAGGCCACCGACGATCCCACGATCAGCGCGGTCGCGTCCAAACGCTTGAAGGACATGCTCGCTTTCACCGAGCTCGTCGATCGCTGGTACACGCAGATGCTGAAGGTGCCGCGGCCGCGTCTGGTCGCGCTGCTCAGGCTCGGCGAGAAGATCGTCAATCTGCTGCCCTCGGGCAAGCCGAGGTCAAGCGAGTAGCGTTGCGAGGGGGGTGCCATGGCGTCAGCACGACATCGACTGTTTTCAGTGCCACCTCGTTCCGACGCCCGGCTCCATCACGATCTCCGTTTCCACGCGCTGCTGCCTGATGCCGATTGGGGCGGGCTGCCGGTCGCGATCTGGCGACGCTTCTCCAAACGGGTCGCCGACGGCGCCACGTCGGTCTATGTCGGGCAGATCGATGAGGCCTATCTCAGCCGCGCGGGCTGGTGGTTCGCCCAAGCCGCGCGCTTGATCGGCGGACCACTGCCGACCTCCAATGAGGTCGGCGTGCCCATGATCGTCGCGGTGACCGAGGATGCCGCAAGCGGCGGCCAGATCTGGACCCGAATTTGCGGCCGTCGGCATGGCTTTCCACAGGTGATCCACTCCGCCAAGCGCTTCGCCGGTCCGACCGGACTGCAGGAATATCTCGGCTTTGGGCTCAGCATGGAGCTGCGCATCGCCGTTGCCGACGCGGGGCTGGAATTTCATAGCACCGCCTATGCGCTGCAGCTCGCAGGCGTCCGCATCCAGCTGCTCTCCTGGCTGACCCCAGGCGATCTCACCGTCACGCATGCCGATCTCGGCGGCGGCGCTTTCCGCTTCACGCTCGAGATCATCCATCCGCGCTTTGGCCGCATGCTGCGGCAATCCGCCGTGTTCCGGGAGTCCTCGTCATGACGCCGCTGCTTTGGATGTTGATTGCGATCCAGGTCGCGATGGGGGTGTTCGACACCTTCTATCACCACGAATTCACGGAGCGGCTGGCCTGGCGGCCGTCGCAGCAAAGCGAGCTGAAGCTGCATGGCGCGCGTAATCTGCTCTATGCGCTGCTGTTCCTGGTACTCGGCTGGTCCGAGGTGCATGGCCTGTTCGCGATGCTCGTAATTGTCGTGCTGGCGGCCGAGATCGTCATCACGCTGACGGATTTCGTCGAGGAGGATTTGACCCGCAAGCTGCCGCCGAGCGAGCGGATTAACCACACGCTGCTGGCGATCAATTACGGTGCGATCCTGGTTCTGCTCGTGCCTGTTCTGATCGGTTGGGCGTGGCCGCCCACCGGCGTCGTGCTCGCCTATGCCGGAGTGCTCAGCTGGATCGCAGCAGCCGCCGCCATCGGCGCGAGCCTGTGCGGCGTGCGCGATTTCACCGCCGCGCGGCGGCTTGCGCGCATGACCACGCCGCCCGCCGCTGACCTCGTTGCGATCCTGCCGCCGGCGCAAACCGTGCTGGTGACCGGCGCCACCGGTTTCATCGGCAGCCGCCTGGTCGCGAGCCTCACCGAGGCTGGTCATCATGTCATCGCGCTGGTCCGCGATCCCGCCAAAGCGTTGGCGCTGCCGCTGCCGATCACGCTAATCACGAGCCTCCACCAGCTCGCCGCCGATATCCGCATCGATGCGATCGTCAATCTCGCCGGTGAGCCGCTTGGCAACGGATTGTGGACCGAGGTCAAGCGAAAGGCGATCCTGCAATCGCGCTTGAGCATCACCGGCGATATCGTGCGCCTCATCGCGCGGCTCGCGCGCAAGCCGAGGGTGCTGGTCAACGGTTCTGCGATCGGCTGGTACGGCCTGTGGCAGGACCAGCCGCTGACGGAGTCCGCCAAGTCGCATGCCTGCTTCAGCCACGATCTCTGCGAGGCCTGGGAGCGGGCGGCGAGGGCGGCCGAAGCCCACGGCGTGCGCGTGGTCATGCTCCGCATCGGGCTGGTGATCGGGCGGGACGGCGGATTCCTGTCGCGCCTGCTGACGCCGTTCGAATTCGGTCTCGGCGGCCCGCTCGGCTCCGGCGCGCAATGGATGTCCTGGATCGAGCGCGACGATCTCGTGCGCCTGATCGCGCATGTCATCGCCAAGGATGATCTCACCGGGCCGATCAACGCCACCGCGCCGCTGCCGGTCCGCAACGTCACTTTCACCGCGGAGCTTGCGCGCTGCCTGCATCGTCCCGCGCTGCTGCGCGTTCCCGCCGCCCTGCTGCGGCGTGTCGGCGGCGACTTCGCGAACGAACTTCTGCTCGGCGGCCAGCGGGTGCTGCCGAACAAGGCGCTCTCGAACGGCTTCGTGTTCCGCTATCAGAGCCTGCGCAGTGCGCTGGAGGCGATCCTCTGACGTGTCATCGCGCGCCGCGCATCACCGTGGCGGATGGCAGTTCGCCGAACGTCTCGCGATAATAGCGGGCGAAGTGGCCGGGATTGGCGAAGTTGCAGGCGGCGGCCGCCGTGGCCACCGTCATCGCCGGATCGCCCGACAGCAGCATCTCGCGGGCACGGCGCAGCCGCACCGATTTGGCGAATGCGATCGGCGAGTAGCCGCGCACGCGCGCAAAGGCCCGGAACAGCGAGCGCGCGCTGACGCCGGCCTCCGCGACCAGCCGATCGATCGTGATGGCCTCGCGCCAGCTTGCCTCGATGAAATCCTCCAGCCGTTTGACCAGGCTCAATTCCGGCATCAGGCCCGGCGTGTCCAACAGCTCGCGGTATTTGTGCCGGCTTGCCGAGAGGAAGGCGACCAGCACCGCATCCTCGAGCTCGCGATAGACCGCGCGCGGCATGGTCGCGGCGTGGTCATCGAGCTGCTGGGCGAGGAAGTTGACCAGCTGGAACAGGCTGCGCGCCTGCGGATCATTTGCCGGGATCGTGTGCTCGAACCGGTAATCGCCTTTCGGCTGCACACCGATCAGCGAGGCGAGCTTCTGCGATAGCGCTGCCTGTTGCAGGCGCATGGTCAGGCGCTCATGGCCGCCCTGGCACACCATCTGCCAGGGGACGCCGGCAGGCGTGATCGCGAATTGCCGATCGTCGATGTCGGTGATCCGGCGCCCGACGCAGCTGAGCCCGCGTCCTTTCAGTGCGATCTGCAGTCGCACCACGTCCATCGGATATTGATCGGCCGTGAGGTCGCAGCTTGTCGCACCGAAGGCGAGGCCGATTGTGTCGAGCTCGATCGCGTTGAGCCGGGCCTCGAAGTTGCCGATGTTGCGCAGGTCGATCCGGCTTGCGCCAAGCCACTGCAGGCCGAGCTGCCGCAACTCTTCCGAATCGGAGGTCCATATCGCCCGGTAACGATGCAACGGCTTAGAATGCGTGTCTGTCATCGCTCATCACGCAACCATCGTTCACGTCCAACCGCGGCTTGCGCTGCATGATGGAGGCCGGTGCCGACGGTGATTCCGGCCCGCTTGACAGGTCGATGCTACATAAGGAGGACGGCACGTCAATGAGTCCGCGCTCGCGGCGATTGGTCAGGCCATGGTTTCGGACAGACGTGCAGCGGTCGCGCCGAACACGTCCTCGAAAGCCAGCCGCAGCGCGATGTCGACATCGGCCATGCTGACGGGATGGCCGAGATCGACCAGGCTGGTGACGCCGTAGCGCGGATCGACCACGCCGCACGGCACGATCGCCCGGAAGTGCGACAGGTCCGGCTCGACATTGATGGCGATGCCGTGAAACGATACCCAGCGCTTGAGCCGCACGCCGATCGCGGCGATCTTGTCCTCATAGCCATCGCCCTTGTCGGGGCGCCTGACCCAGACCCCGACGCGGTCCTCGCGCCGCTCGCCGCGGATATTGAAGGCCGCCAGCGTCCGGATGATCCATTGCTCCAGCGCCGCTACATAGGCACGGACGTCGGGCCGGCGGCGCTTCAGGTCCAGCATCACATAGGCGACCCGCTGGCCGGGGCCGTGATAGGTGACTTGGCCGCCGCGGCCGGTCGCGATCAGCGGAAAGCGCGGATCGAGCAGGTCGGCGGCCTTGCCGGACGTGCCGGAGGTGTAGAGCGGGGGATGCTCCAGAAGCCAGACCAGCTCCGGCGCTTCACCGGTCGCGATCGCAGCAGCGCGCGCCTCCATGCCTGCGACGGCCTCGGCGTAGTCGACCGGCGAATCGGAGATACGCCACTCGACCTCGCTGCCAGCGGCGGCGGCAAAGGTGGTCAGATCGAGGTTTTCGCGGCTGTTAACCATTGGCTAACCACAACATGATGATGTCCGGGGGAGCCAATCTAGTTGGATTTCGGTGGTCTTGCAGTGTCTACCCTCGATAAAGTGACTGTCGACCTCATGGTCGTCCTCGGGACCTCCACGATGCCCATCCACCAGGTGTTGCGCCTGTCACGCGGTGCCATCATCGAGCTCGATGCCACCGAGGCGGACGAGGTCAAGGTGCTGGCCAACAACCTGCCGGTGGCGAGCGGGGTGGTGCTGGTCGATCGCAACCGAATCGCGGTCGAGGTCAAGCAGATGCTGACAAAATCGCCCGGCAGCAGGTAGGGCCAAAAAAAGCCGTTACAAACCATGGAATACTGACGCCGGCAGGCCTTGTGGCGCCAGCATCGATTTGTTACATCGGCGCCGTTGATCCGGTTCGCCGATCTCGGTTCCGGTCTTCCTTCGCGCTCGTGGCGGAATTGGTAGACGCGCTGCCTTGAGGTGGCAGTGAGTAAAATCGTGGGGGTTCGAGTCCCTCCGAGCGCACCATACCCACGCGTAAGCGATTGTGATTGCTACGCTTTTTTCCAAAAATTACTATGGAAAGTTACTACTCTGTTCTCGGATTCCGTTCCCGCATCGTTCTCCTCGGGCACCGCCAGGAAATCATCAAGCGACTGGCTCTGATCGAACGCCACGATCTTGTCCATGCCGCTGATTCCAAGCTTCTCCCGGTTGGCTTTGGCGATGTAATGGGCCGGCATTTTGGGGTCGGTCCAGCCGAACATCGCCATCATCTGGCTCTCGGTGCACTCGGCATAGGCCGCCACCTCCGCCCGGGCCTTGCGCACCCCATGGCAGCTCTTCTTCGGCTCGTTGACGCCGGCAAGCACCGCGTATTTTTTGAACTTCATCGCCCAGGCCTTCTTGTTCATCGGCAAGACCCGGCCCTTCACCAACTTGCCAGTGAACACGTCCGCGCCGACGATCCTGGCCGCCCGGGCGGCCCGAAGGCTCTCCGCAAACTCAGGGTGCACCGGCACAGTCACTGTGGTGTTGCCCTGGCTCTTCTCGGTTGCGATCTGGACCGCCATCTTCCGCACGATCTGGCGCAGGTGAGGGGGGCCGAAGCGGTGTGCGTCCCCAAGCCGCAGGAAGGTGTAGTGCAGGATGTCGAACATCAACCTCGCCTCAGTACCAAGTGGCCACTTCGCGCGATACAGCGCCATGTCTTCCTCGGTCCAGGGCAGAAACCCGCCGCTCTCTCGTGAAGCCTTGGCCTTGCCTGAGCGAAGACCGATGGTGGGATCAGCATCCTCGTCGAGATGGCCCTCGTCGATCATCCAGCGGATCATGCCGCGAAGGGCCGAGAGCAGGTTGCCCGCCTGCGACGGCGTCCGCGCCTTCATCTCTTCCATGATGACCTTGCGTGTCATCACAGCAAACGGTTTTTCGCCATTCTCGGCGAGCAGGCTCTCGATCAGTCCGGTCCGCTGCAGCCTGGTCGCGTCTGACAGCCCCTCATGACCGACGCTGAGATCACCGAGCCAATGGTCGCTCTGCTTATAGAGGGTCCAATACCAGCGCAGAGTGTGAGCCTCGGGTAGCCCGATGGGCGGCGCGGCGCGTCGCTCATTGCGCTGCTTCTGTGCATTAAAGTGGTCGGTCGCATCGCCATAGAGTGCGATTTGCGAGACGATCGCCACATCACATTGCCTGTCGAACTCTGCTGTGCCGAATTCCGCTCTTATCCGGATTTTCGGCAGACCATTGCGGAGCTGAACGTAGTACCGCGTCTGTCCGCGCTGTGAGCGATCAGCGTGAACGTAGCGGCGTTCCGGCTGCACCAATGGATCGGGTTCGATACGGCGCCTGCGCATCACTCCCCCTAGTGCCGCGACCGCAGCCTCGTAGGCTGCGTCGAAGGCGTCCGTGCCATATTCCTCGCTGATCCCGATCCGGCGCCCTTTGCGGCTCACCTTAACGTACCAGCGCAGCGCGCCCAGCGCGGAATAGTCGAAGTAGAGATACATCCGCCGATCCCCGGCTGCGCGGGGATCGGGTCGATCCGATCCAAGCATTGGTTTTCTCCGTGAACCAATGCCTGGAGTCTACGAATCCGCAGACTCGGCATCAACGCCGAGAGGTGCGTTTCACCCGCTTTCGGTGCCTTTCAGATAACGTTGCAAAGCTTCGGACGGCACCCATGCCTCATCGACAAGCCCTTTCGGTACGACAGGCGGGACAGCTGGCCCTAGTGCAATCCGAATGACACCGTCGCCGTCAACGGTGATCTCGTTCGCGCCCGCATCCTTTGCAGCCCGAATGGCGCGCGCGATGTCTGCTTGCGTGACCTTGGCTGGACGGCGCGGCATCGAGCTTCTCCTCGGCGCAGAAATTGGCTCCAACCCGCGGAGCGCTCGCCGATAACCCCCCGTGCATAATCGGCATTAAAGGACCGAAACGGCCTTTGGGAAAAGCTGAGCCGATTATCAGAGGGCTTTCGGCTGGATTGGCGTGCAAATAGGACCAATCAGAGTCAGCGGCTTCAGGCGCTCATTGCGGGGGCCGCGCGTCAGCCGAGTAATCGAGGTGATCTCTCAGTGGTTGTATATCTGCATCGTTTGTCATTGAGGTTTTGCTGCAACACTTCGCAAAAGTCGCTGTCGATAGTATTAGGGTGCCAAGGTCGTCCGCGGCACCAGGTGCCTTCCTCGTTGAGCTCGTGTGCGATCGCCTTCTCAGACTTGACCTGGAGGAAGCGGCTGAATATGCGGCGCACGACCGCAACTTCGTTTGCAGCACCCCGGCCTGAGTCGAACGTGGTCTGTGAGCAAATACTTCCGATCACCGTTGGCCAAAATCTTCTTGGGCTCAAGCCGCTCCTATCTTCGACACCGCGAAACAGCTGACGGAGCGCATGCTGGCCCTGTGTTGGCGGAGGGGAATTGCACATCGGAGGGTTGTTGCATGAGATCACCTTCCGGCCTCCTACGCCGAAACAAGTTCACAGTCAGCGTCCTTTGAGTGCCGACGAAAGAGCCCCTGGACCTCGAACCGTAGCCTTGTGGCGTCTGAACGCCTGGCACGGGAAGCAGGGAAACGGATTGGTGTTCGTCAGCTGGGCCGTGAGCGAGACTGGCGCGCTGGCAAAGAAGCCCATCAAAAGGCGTCTTACGGGTGTCTGCCCTGCGGGAGACCGGACTTTCCGGCTCCACGCCCATCGGTCGCGGAATTCGTCGATGGGAACAGCGAGTCCACTTGCGCGGACCCTAGTCCGAGGTGGATGAGGGCGGCAGGCCGTGCCCAAGCTTCTTCACTTGGGCTGGGCCAAGAGCACGCGCTGCGAGCGCGGCCGAGGCTGTGGGCGGCGGATGCGGAAAGGTGGAAGACGCAGGAGAATGAATTCCGAAAAACAGAAAATTTACTTGTGCCGTCGGGCAAATCAATGGTTCATAGGAGACTGGCTGAACAGTGGGAGGCCGGTCCGATGCCTAAGAATGCCGATCCATCTTCCGAACTCGTGGAGCTCTCGAAACTGAATGGAGAGTTTCGCAAGAACTACGGAACGCTCCTTGGGGCATACCTGTATCTGCGCTCCATCAGCGCTGCACGAGGGCACCAGATATCTTGGCTTGGCCTTGCATGGCTGGCTGGTTCGGCCGGTGCCGCATGGTTTGCGAAGTATGGTTGGAACTGGTGGCATGCCGGCTGATCGGGACCATCTAGCAATCCCAGAGCGCCCTCAAATTCGATTGAGGCCAACATCAATCCGCGTAATCTGCCGTTGCATGGCTTCCAGGGCAGGGGAGATCTCCAATAGTCCGATGAGTGGGCCGCATTCGGCGCTTTGCAACACGGAAGCTGGGCGCTGCTCATTCAAAGGCATGCGCTCGAATACGTGGTTGCCGCACTTCCCGCATGTAGAAACTGCCATTGCAAGGTCCTCATCGCCGCTGCGGGAATCGGGATTTTGGACGCAATCAAGGGCTACTCATAGGCGCTCGCCGTGACGCGCTCTACCGAGACCGCGGAAGGACGATCTCTCACTTGGATCGGGGTCGCCTCATGGGTTTGGCAGGCTGTTTCGGCGCTGTCCCTAAAATGCGGCTGCGCTTGGCGACGAGGCGGACAATCGCCTTGGTTAATTCGACTTCTGATATGAAATACTGGACGCCATGATCGACACGGCTGCGTTCCCTAAATCTGATCAGGTTGCTATCGTTAGGGACCGTTGGCAGGACAACATAATCAAGAACTGATTGATTGTGCTCCCCGAGCCTGATTGCGACAATCCATCCCACAGGTAATCGACGGCATGAGACGGACCAGAACGGTGAGAAACTGGCTCGTTCGCCGGGTGTCCAATAAGCTACGCGAAAAAAGAAGTGGTGCTTTCCGTCAACGATCAAGTGACGTTCCGGAACGTCTTGATTTGTCCGCTGGCTTCTGCCGGTGAGCAGAACCGCACGGCTTCCGTGATTTTGGACCTCTTCGCAGATATGAGTGGCAAGCTGAGCTAGAGCCTCCATCCAAGTTCGCCGGACGTCGAGATAATCACAGCGTCGTTGCGAAGTGTATCCGATTAGCCGATAGGCATTTCGTAGCGTCCCAAAATGGTCCATGAAAGTGTGGGCCGAAGGAAGATTGACGGTGGCATTGATGATCGAGGGACTAAGCCGGCCTTCTCTCTTCAGGGTCTGCCGCAAGCGTGTCAGCATCTCCTCCTCAGAGATATCGACGCGCCGCTCTCTTAGAATCTGCTGAACCTTATCGAATGTCCCTCGCTCTATGATCGGCTCGAAGCATTGTTCTGCTCTAACCCACAGGTTGTCAGGGTTGCGTACCCGTTCCCCCCGAAGCTTCTTGGATTCTCGATTATAGACAATATTGCCAACATAGTTTTCATTTCGCAGTAAACGGCTGATAGTACTAGGGCGCCAAGGCTGTCCGCGGCACCAAGTGCCTTCCTTGTTGAGTTCGCGCGCGATGGCCTTTTCAGATCTCACCTGCAGGAAGCGGCTGAATATCTGTCGCACGACTGCGACCTCGTTCGCAGCACCCGGCCTGAGACGAACGTGGTCTGTCACCAGATATTTTCGATCACCGTTTGCCAGAATCTTCTTGGGCTCAAGCCGCTCGTTGACGAGCACACGCTCGAGGCCATAGCCAGCACGCCCGCCGGTCTGAAAGCCCAGTCCCGCAAATCGGCAGGCGCCCGTATGTACTTTAACTGAAAGTTCGCGGCTGTATTCGGCAGCCATCACTCTCTTGAGATTCTTGACGACGTTCGAGAGCATGCTACCGTCGTTATCGAACTGCTCGGCGCAGTAGACAATTCTTATGCCGGCCTGCTTACAGAGAAATTCGTAGTGAGCGCTTTCGTCAATGTCCTGAAAACGTCCCCATCGACTGACGTCATAGACCAAGATCTGGCTAAACTCCGCTGGTCCGGAACGTATATCCTCAAGCAGGCGCATGAGCCCTGCGCGATTCTTGAGCTTCAGCCCGCTCTCGCCCCTGTCGGCATATGTTTTGACGATTGTGAGATTGTGGGCGTGGGCGTAGGCAGCGATTGCTGCGGCCTGATTCTCGATTGAATACTTCTGGTAGTCCGTCGACATGCGCACATATTGAGCCGCCCGAGCCGTCGGCGAGCTCGGAAGATGGGTTTGGCGAACGACCAGCGCATTGGTCATTCCTATCCCCCCGGGAGCTAGAGGGAGGATCAGATACCCGATCGCTGATCGTGGCAAGTATTTAGATTGGCGGGTGTGCCGGTCGGTCGCCATTGCTGCAATCTCGACCGAGCACCGAGGTCGTGCTCCAGCATCCCCAGGGCAGCGGCTAAGCCGGCCGCGAACTGCGCCTCCCGGGCCTGCTCGATTTCGACACATTGTCCTCTTGCTGAGCTGCCTCGATCTTATCGATATCTTTTTCCCCGGGATTATTCACCGCTCGATTGACTGGCCGCACCTCAAAGGCTCCCGGTCCAAGCGGGCTTATATCGTCCAGCGCGCTATTGAGCTCGAGCCACTCCTGCGGTCTATCGAGAACCACCGGCATGCGATCATGGTAAGGCGCGACCAGGTCATTAGGCTCATCCGTCAAGATCGCAAACGACGGCACAGTCTCGCCCTTCACGTCCGAGTAGTCCCAAATGCCGGCAAACATAATGGGTTTGCGGTCCTTGCGCGCAAAGTAGTACGGCTGCTTCTTTCCATCCTCTTCCCGCCACTCATAAAAGCCTTCTGCAGGTATGATGCAGCGGCGGTTGGCCAGCATCGTCTTGAAAGAGCCGCGCCGCAGGCTGTCAGTACGCGCGTTCAGCAAAGGCGGGCGCTTCTTGCCCGCGCTCGCCGCCAGATCGATGCCGAACCGAGCGAGCCTGGCGCCTAGAGGTTGGTCCCGTTCAGCAAGAAACGCGGGCACCCGCTCAGTGGGCGCAACGTTTGGGTTATGTTCGAAATTCAGTCGGTGCGCAGCGAACATCGACGGCAGGTCCCTCCAGTCTCTGAGACCCCGGAATCTGTTGCACATGGCTATGTTGCTTCCCGTTTCCCGTCCTGCCCCGGCGACCAGCACGGGTGTCGTTCTCCTCGGATCCCGCACTCTTCCATGGGGCGGAGGTATCGTTCGTCAGCCAACGAAGACCTGACCGAGCTGGTTCCTTCGAAGAAACCTTGGCCTTTTGAGCTGTTGGAACATGCTGTTACGGACCGACCGCATGGTGCTCACGGATCAGATTACGCCAAGAAAGCTGGTCGAGAAGCGCCCCGACCCGGAGACGCCAGGTCAGCTCACCATCCGACGAAAGCCGCTGTCCATCCGCTTCGCCGATGATGGCATTGTGCCTAACAATCCCCGTTTCCCGCTGCTGCTTTACCCTGGTGCGGTTTTGCTTGGCAGGACGTCATTCGACCCAGTCACCGTGATTGATACGCTGTTCGACTGCAATGGCTGGGCGCGTTCCTGGCGCGATACCATCTATGACTTCGTCCATTACCACTCGCAGGTGCATGAGGTGGTGGGCGTGGCCCGGGGCAACGCCAAGCTCGAATGCGGCGGAGTAAAGGGCCGCGTCCTGAGCCTGAACGCTGGCGACGTGGTCGCCTTGCCCGCCGGAACGGGACATCGCCTCATCGAGGTCCCGGACTTTCCTGGTGGTGGCGCCTACCCGCAGCGGCTTATGTACGCTCCTGCGTGCGTTTTGCAGCGCTTAGAGAGCCATGGAAGAAGGCATGGCAAACTGACGCGCTGTCCTCCAAAGGCGGTGCCGTTGCCGGCATGGTCACGACGATGCACGGGATGGGCCCGCGGCGGAATGGCCGCATCGTTCCGCGGCAGTCGCGATCGGCGTCAACGGCGATGTTGGCGCCAGGCGCTGGCATATACATGGCTCGGGTCCGAGGCGGAGATATTCGAGACGCTTCTCGGTGTCGAACGGCCGGCTCTCATTGTCGTTGCGAGCAAGGAGCATCTCGACCGTGCGCACTGCTGACGTTTTCGTTTCAGAAGCGCAGGATTCCGAAAATGAAGAGTAGCGCGATCGTGACGAGGGCGGAGATCAGCAGCGACCCGAGGCAGCCGAGGCGGTTCGAAAAGAAAAAGAACATGTTAGGCCCGCCGTGAAGACCCGGTGCTGACGCTAACCGGCCAACTCCAAGAGCGTTCCGGACCGGCCGTCGGGCGCCCCCGCGCTCCGTAGCGAATAAGTGTGCCGATCTGCTGGAGATGCGCTTTGGCCTCCGGGAGCCGCTCCGCGTGCACGGCGAAATTGTCCAATCTTGGTCAGTGGCGGCAAGGTACCGGAGTTGAGGGGCGGCTGGTCCTCCACGACGGAACACACGATGGCGGATCCGGATCAGCCGCCGGACATCACCGCCCGCCCTTGCAGACAACTCTCGCGATCATTCTTCAACAATCAGGTTCGGCCGTGCTGCGGATAGGCGCAGGATCAGAACCAATTCTCGGGCGGGACGTTGAGTTTTGATGTCGGACGCCGTTGACTATTTCCGGGCCTACGCAGTCCGAGCTCTGTGCAAGGCTCGGGCGATGCCTCGTGGAAGGATGAAGCGTTTGCAGATCCTGGTCGGGCGAATGTACCACATGCTCACCAAGGAGGCCGCATACGGCCCGAATATGCATCACTTGGACGACTTCCGGGCAGCGAAGAAGCTCGAGAACTCGCTCGAGTGACAATCTGGGGCGCCAATCGCGGATAGCATCCAGCGGCGTGGCGCCCGCAACATCGAAGAGGCATGGCGTTTCGAGAGAAAAGGTGGAGACGAGTTAAGTGGCGGCCGCTGACTGCCAAATGGTGGTGAAACTCTTGCGAGAATACGCGCAGCGGACTGCTCTGCGCGGAGGCAATCCTTACCGCGCCAAGGCATATTCGCGCGCCGCGGACAGTCTCGCGGCCCTTGCGGTTCCGCTTCCCGTGCTGATCGAGGAGGGCCGCCTCACCGAAATTCCCGGCGTCGGGGATGCGATCGCCGAAATCATCACCAAGCTCTATCGGACCGGTACCCACCCCAGCCTGGAGAAGCTGCGCAAGGAGTTTCCCGCGGGCGTTCTCGAGCTGCTCACGGTGCCGGGCCTGCGGCCCGAGAAGGTGCTTCGGCTTTATAAGGATCTGGATATCTCGTCCCTTGCCGAATTGGAAACCGCTGCCAAGCAAGACCGCATCAAGAAAGCCAAAGGGCTTGGCGCAGCGCTCCAGGCCAAAATCCTGCAGAACCTCGCGCTCGCGAAGAGTGGCGAAGGCAGGGTTCATCTGCACCGCGCCGCCGCCCTGCTTGAACATGCCAAGGTATCGCTCCAGAAGGCTCGGCCCGACCTGAAGCACATCACCTTCGCCGGTGATTTCCGGCGGGGGTGCGAACTCGTCGCCGACCTTGCTCTCGTCGCAGAAGCGCCGAGGGCGGAGCAGCGGCCAGCCGACGTGGATTCCGGTGGGCTCAGGGTGCACCTCACCGATCGCAAGCATTTCGGCGCGACACTGCTACACGCGACGGGCTCGGCCGAGCACGTCGAGCAGCTCAGCGCTCTCGCCGAGCAGCAAGGCATGAAGCTCGATGCAAACGGGCTGCGGAAAGGCAGGCGGCTCGTCGCGGCCAAGGAACAGGACATTTACGACGCGCTCGGCCTTCCGTTCATCGAACCGGAGCTTCGGGAGGGACGCGGCGAGATCGAACGAGCGCTGAATGGCAAGTTGCCGAAGCTGGTCACAGATCAGGACCTGCACGGTATCATGCATTGTCACACCGACGCCTCAGATGGTACCGAGACGCTCGAGAGGATGGCGCAGGCTACGCGTAAGCGCGGCTTCCAGTATTTCGGGGTGGCCGATCATTCGAAATCGGCCCACTATGCCGGCGGACTCTCGCTCGAGCAGATCAAAGCCCAGCATCGCGAGGCGGACCGGCTCAACAGGAAGTACGGGACGGACTTCCACATCCTGAAGGGCATCGAGTCCGACATCCTGGCCGACGGCTCGCTGGACTATCCGGACGATGTGCTGGAGAGCTTCGATTTCGTGGTCGCCAGCATCCATGGTCGGTTCAAGCTGGACAGGAGGGCGCAGACCGAACGCCTGCTGCGGGCTATCGCAAACCCATACACCACGATGGTCGGCCATATGACGGGGCGGCAGCTTCAGCGCCGCCCGGGATACGAGGTTGACATCGAGGAGGTGCTGCGCGCCTGCGCCAGGCATGACGTCGCGGTCGAGATCAACGCGCACCCCTGGCGGCTAGACCTCGACTGGCGCTGGCATCAGGCGGCGCTCGAATTCGGGTGCATGATGAGCATCAATCCGGACGCGCACTCGATCGCAGAGCTCGACCACATGCACTGGGGCGTCGAGATGGCACGGAAAGGAGGGGTGCCGGCAAGCAGGGTCTTAAACGCGATGTCGCTGGCGGACATCAGGCGCTACCTTCGCCAGCGCCGGCAGTCATTCGGGCGGGCGGCCTGAGCAAGATGCAGGACCTCTCTCCGGAAGGCATGGTGGTGGGCGTGTCCGCAGATCCGAGCCACCGGTTCAGCAAGGCGCCGCAGCGCGAGATTCTGTTGGTTGAAGGGCATGGCGTGGAAGGCGACGCGCACGCTGGCGCATACGTTCAACACAAGTATCTCGTCCGAAGACAGCCTCGCTTGCCCAATCTGCGTCAGGTCCACCTGATACCGTCTGAGCTTCTCGACAGGTTGCGGAGTTGCGGCCACGAAGTGCGGGCGGGAGAGCTCGGCGAAAACATCACGACGAGGGCACTGGATCTCGAGCGGATGCCGCTCGGGACCTTGATCCAGCTGGGGCCCACTGCCGTCGTCGAGCTGACCGGGCTGCGAACACCCTGCGTGCTCATCGATCGCTTCCGGGCCGGGCTGAAACGACACGTTCTCTCGACAGGGAAAACAGGCCCTGCGTTCAGATGCGGAGTGCTGGGCGTGGTCAGAGCCGGCGGGCAGGTGGCCGCCGGCGATTGCGCGCGCGTGCTGATGCCGCGCCCTCCCTTCCAAGCTCTCCCGCCGCTTTAGGGTGTTGGCGCAATACTTGGCCAGCCGATAGGCGAATCGGATCCTATTCGGTAGACGCGGACACGCATGGCCGCAAACAAGGTAACGGCGGTACGCTTGGGCTGGGGGAGGCACTCAACAGTCAGGAACTATTCAAGCCGCCGGGGCGTCGCCGGCGGCTTCTTTCTTGCTCTACCAACGCGGTCCTGCTGCGCCTTTGCAGGCATCGGATGTCCCCGGTCACGAGCTATCGGCGCTCGCGGCATTCCTGCCGGCAGATTGCCGCCCGGAGTGGCGCCGCAGCTCGCAGCCGCGACCTTCCGGTAAGAGCCCCCTCGATTAGTCGCCTCCATGATTCTCAGCACGCTGCTTTTTCGCGGCCATGTTTCAAGCCTGGGCTTCTCACCTCTGCGTCTGCGATCCTAGATTGGATGAAGGCGCACGTGCAGCGGGAGCGTTCGTGACGCGAAAGGAGCAGCCTCTGCTGGCTCCTCGCGAGGAACGATTCAGCGGCTCGGTGTTGAATCCGCATGTGTGCAGTTGCTTTGCGTCAGCCTCGTTCAGGAATCTCGCGCGTCGGCGGCGTCCGCAAAGCTGCTATTCCAGGTTACATCGAGCCGTGTGACCCCACGCTCCGCGAGAATCCGCCGCGCGGCAAGGGATGGGTCTACGAGATCAAGGCTGACGGCTACAGGGCGCAGCTCCACATGAGCGACGGCGACGTGAATGTCTATTCGCGCACCGGGCTAGACTGGACTGAACAGTTTTCTTCGATCGCAGCAAGCGCTCGCATGCTCAAAGCAAACAGCGCGATCATCGACGGGGAGGCTGTGGTGTACGGCAGTTCCGGTCTGCCGGACTTTCAGCAGCTCAGGCGCGAGCTCGGCCGGAGGCGCAGCGAGCGTGTGCGCTACCACGCGTTCGATCTCTTGTATCTCGACGGCTATGACCTGCGTGGGGCGGCGTACGAGGATCGCAAGCGTTTGCTACAGCGTCTTCTGAAGGATGCACCCGAGACCTTCATCTACGTCGAAGCGCTTGACGCCGATGGAGATGAGATCTTCGAGCAAGGGTGCAAGCTGGGTCTGGAAGGCCTGATCGCCAAGCGGCTCGGCGAACCCTACCGTTCGGGGCGGCAGGAGACCTGGATCAAGCTCAAATGCAAGAAGAGCGAAACCTTTCCCATCGTCGCCTTCGTCGAGAAACTGGGCGCGCATCCGCGCAAGATCGCATCCCTCTACGTCGGCCGGCGTGAGAACGGGAAGCTGCTCTACGCAGGTAAGGTCCGCACCGGCTACACTGAAGAGGCCGCCCGTGAATTGCGCGAGCGGCTGGATCCGCTGATCCGGCGAACATCGCCGCTCGACGTCCAGATCAAGAAGCCAAAGGCCACCTGGGTCGAACCGACCGTGGCTGCCGAGGTTGAATACGGTGCGCTCACCGACGACGGCTTGCTCCGCGAAGCCGTGTTCAAAGGGCTCCGAGACGATCTCAAGATGCAAAAGGTGAGGGCGCCTCGGCTGGTGCCGTCGCGGGCCGGGCGGCTGAAGCCGGGCGTGCCCCGGGCAAACATCCTGCAACTGCTCCCCGAGGCCGTCGTGCCCTCAAAGGAAGAGCTTGCGGACTACTGGCAACGAGCCTGGAAGAAGGCTCTTCCATATCTGGGCCATCGTCCGCTCAAGCTTGTGCGGTGCGTGCACGGTACCACCTTCTATCACAAGGGACCGCTTCCAGGCGACATTCCGCAGGCAGTGCACCAGCTCCGCATTCAAAAGCGTGAGGGCGGCCACGGCACGCGCCTGTGGGTCGACAGCCTTGATGGGCTCCTCGGCCTCGTCCAGATCGGAGTTGTCGAATTGCATCCCTGGAATTCGACCGTCGCGGACATCGAGCGCGCCGACCGCATCGTCATCGACCTCGATCCTGGAGAGGGCGTGGCGTGGGAGGCGGTCGTCGACACGGCGCTTGAGCTCCGTATGCTGATGAAGCGCGAAGGCTTCGAAACCTGGCCGAAGCTGACCGGCGGCAAGGGCATCCATCTGATGGCGCCCCTTGATGAACCGATGCTGCACGATGAGGCGCATCGCATCGCGCGGGGGCTGGTCTCCGACTTCGCGGGGCGCGATCCCGACCGCTACATCCTTTCAGCGCAAGCCAGGCGCCGCGGCCGGATCTTTCTCGACTATTTGCGCAACGGACGCGGCACGACCGCCATCGGTACCTATTCGCCCCGGGCCCGCGAAGGCTTTCCCATAGCAGCGCCGGTGACCTGGGCGCGCATCGAGAAAGGGATCAGGGCAGATGCGTTCACGATTGAGAGCCCATTTCGGGTGAGCATGAGGTAAGCCATCATGGCTAACGCGCACCACCGGAAGGCCATAAGCGGTCCGGCCAAGAAGCCCTGCTTCCATCCCCCAATCCACGCCCAAGTGGTGTCACTGCGCACGGAGGATCGCGCCGACCACAGAAGATCAACGGCGGTCAGGCATGGGGCCGAGTTGCGGCGGTGTCGTGCATGCCGGCGAGGTGCCGACGTCCATAACGATGTGGGCCCGATCTGGTGATTATGCGGACGCGACGTGCCCGGCTGATCGCGCCTGCTTCCTGCCCCGCAATGAGGCGATCACCTGTCCAGAGTGCAGCTATGCGGTCGGGAAGCCTGTCTGAGAGCCGCACGCGAAGGTAGGGCTACTTCCCGTGATCGCTGCTTTGGCTTCGCTTCAGCATGTCAAGAATGCCGGCGCTGCGCACCACCTTGCCGTCCTTCGAGAGTGGAACGTAGAGAGCCTTGTGCCCTTCTGCGTCCGTCACCTCGATCGCTTGTGGCATCGTGTCCGGGTACTCGCCACCTTGCTCCAGTATCTTCACGCGGTAGCCCTCGAAGCGCATATCGCGTCCGTCGAGCCACGGATCTTGCGGGCGTTCGTTAGGCTCCATGAGCGGAAGCTCCGGTTCGCGTTCGTTCTTCGGCATCGGCGTGACTGCCGATTCGCCGCGGTCGAGCGTCGTCCTCAGATCTGCGACGCTCCTGAGAGGATCGTGCGCGGGCATCAGATGTCCTCCCTCAGCCCCTTGTAGAACGGGTGCCGCACCTTTCCGTCGCTGGATTTGGTGCGATATTCGATTTCTGCTGATAATTCTGGTTCGACCCAAATGCCGCGATGGGCGATGCGCTTCGCGTAAGGCTGGGTTTTGCGGATCAGCGGCGTGAGCTGCTGGCGCAGCTCATCGGCAGAGGCGCGATCGAAGCCATGGTCGACCTTGCCGGCATAGATCAGGTCGGTGCCTTTGTAGCGGCCGACATAGATGCCGTCCCACTTATTGCCGGCGAGGGCGAAGCCGGCGATCGGCAGGGTCTCGCGTTGCGCGCAGGTCTTCTTCACCCAGTCGCTCGTTCGGCCGGTCGGATAGAGGCTGTCATGGACCTTCGAGACGACGCCCTCGAGCCCGACCTTGCAGGCATGAGCGAACATCTCACGCCCGTCGATCGCGAAGCTCTCGCTGAACTGGACGGGGGTGTTGGCGATCAGCTTTTCGAGAAGCGCCTTGCGCTCGAACAGGGGCAGCTGACGCAGGTCCCGGCCTTTGAGATAAATCAGGTCAAAGGCGACGAGCACGATCTTGTCGGAGCGGCCTTTCAGCTCGTTCTGGAGCACCGAGAAGTCGGTCGCACCGTTTGCTTGCGGCACCACGACCTCACCGTCGATAATCGCTGAGCTCGCGTTGATGTCCATTGCGTCGTGGGCGATCTTGCGAAAGCGGTGCGTCCAATCGTGACCGCGGCGGGTGAAGATCTTGATCTCGCCGTTGTGCAGATGAACTTGCACGCGGTAGCCGTCGAACTTGATCTCGTGAATCCAGCGCTCTCCCGATGGCACCCGCTCGACCAAGGTAGCGAGGGCGGGCGCAATGAAGCTTGGGTAAGGTAATTTGATGCCGGTCGTTGCGAACTTACGCCGTTGAAACGCCACTGGAAAAGGACTCCACGCAAACAAGCGATTCGAGTCATTCGCGAGTGATTCGTTCCGAAGAGAGAGTCCCGTGCACCGGGGAATGCTCAAGGCCACCCCCGCGCACCGGGTCCAATGCGGCACAGGCCTCCAAAGGCCAGCACCGGGCGGTCGTCGCCGGCAGCGAACCAGGCCGGCACCGTCTTTCCATCGACGGTGTCGTATTAACTGAACGAGGAACGGCGGCAGGCAGCGATTGACTGGACCGAGCCAGCGCTTAATTCCTGCTGCCGCGCCAAGCTCCTGTCCGGGGGAGGGCCGCGCTGGCGCTTCAAGCGGCCGTATCCGGTGGCTCTGGAGGTCCGCGACATCTGCGAGCACGGGCGCCGGCTGCGCGGCAAGGAGTTTCATCATCCCGAGCAGCCAGAATCCGCTGGCATCGAAACCAGTTGATAGTTGGCCGAAATCAAACCTCAGCAATCTATGGTCCTGGCTGATACCAATCCCGATGAGCAAACGCCGAGTCCTTATGTTGACGCTCCTGCTGTTAGCCAACGCGGCTCTGGCCGACGGCTTTGTGGGTCAGGCCAGCGTGATCGATGGCGATACGCTGGAGATTCATGGAATGCGAATCCGGCTGTGGGGTGTGGATGCTCCAGAAAGCACTCAGCTATGTCGCGGTGAGGATAGTTTGCAATACCGCTGTGGTTCGCAGGCTGCGAATGAATTGGACGCTTACATTGGCCGGCGCCCCGTCAACTGTGTTCCTCTCAACCTCGACCGGTATGGCCGCACGGTCGCGACCTGTTCGGTAGCGGGCACAGATCTTGGGGAATGGCTTGTGCGCAACGGTCTGGCTCTGGATTGGCCTCAATACTCGAAGGGCAGATATCGCGAAGCTCAGCGCGAAGCCGAGCGCAGCCGCGAGGGGCTCTGGAAGGGCAGCTACGTCGAGCCGTGGCGCTATCGGGTATGCATCCGTGCAAACGGAAACCCCTCCGCCTGTTCGGACGATGCAAATGCCCATCCTTGATGCGATCCATTGCGAGGCGTCAATCCACAACGTGCGATGGCCGATAACCGGCTTGGGCAGGTGAGCTTGGCCCGGTGTGGACGACTGATGCTACCCCAATATTCCCAACCAGCTCACTGAATAATGGAAAACGAAATGGTTGCAGCCATCCGTGAACTGCCGACGTCTGGTTATGCGCTTGAGGTGGACGGCCGACTCAAAGCCGAATTTGCAACCAGAGACGGCGCCAGGGCAGGCGGAGAAGAACTAAAGGGGCGTTTTCCCATGCTTCAGATCCGGATCTATCACGTGCAGATGAATGCGCGAGGAATCTAGATCTGTCACTGGCGGCTTCTTTCGCTTGCACGCGTGCGGCTTCCGCCGCATCGGGCTCTCGTGAACCGAGCCGCGCTGCGTCTCGGCCATCGGCGTCGATCCCTCGCGCAAGAGGACTGTGGATCTCCTCGCCGGGGGCACTCGGGAAAGGGGCTCGCCATCATGACGTGTACCCGCCTTGCTATCACTGCCCCGTTCCCGGGTGCCCTCTTGACCGGTCTCGTCGCTGCACTCGGTCCCGCGTGCCGCCTTCGGCGTCGCTATGCTCACGCTCCTGCGGGTGCCGTTTTCCGCCGAGGCGATGCGCCTTCGGCGCATGCCTAAACAGGCCTGCGGCCTTGGACATCCAAAAGCCAGGTAACATGAAAAAATGGGACGAAGGCAGGCCTCGCCATGTCCTCGCGTAAGAGATTGAGGCTTAAGAGTGCTGGCTCGATCTTGCCGTGACGCGTTGCAGGGAGGCGTGCTTGGCACGGTTCTGGAGCGGGAGTGGGCACAAAGGCCATCAACGCTTCACTCTCGGGTTTTGGCTCCCCCACGACCGCAAGCGGCTGCGGTTCTTCCAAGAGTGTGCAGCGACTTTGAAGGGCTTGAGCGCCGCTTGCGAAGCGCGTCAAGCGCCGCTGTGGGGCTTTACATTAGAAAGGACTTACCATGAAGCCCGCAAACGAAGGTGATCGTGTGTAATGGCGCTTGCTACTGTTGCTTGTGATGTGGACTTCTGCCCGTAGAGTGCACGTTAAGATTGCCACAGGCAATTTCCAATGTTTAAGGTCCCCCACGCAGGTACTCGGTGCTCAGGGAATTCTATTATGGGGCGAAGACTGTTTTTGGCGGCAACTGTATGTTCGGTCGGTTTGATCTGTGGCAAGGCCGCTGTCGCGGCTGAAGCGGACACGACTGGCGTCCTGGAGAAACTCGCGGCGCTGGAGGCGCGGATAGCCACGCTTGAAAGCGAAAATCGCGACTACAGACGTCGCTTGGCGCACGTGCAGCCACGGGGCGCGTTCACGCCCGCCGTGGCGAAGAGCTCAGGGGCCAATGCGCTGCCAGTCAACGCACCGGCGGCAGGTGAGACCAATGTCTTGGCGCCTGCTGGCGATCTGGCGCCGGTCCGTATGTCAACGAAGGCTCCGGCTATCGCCCTGCCGGTGGGCCGCTGGACGGGCTTCTATATTGGCGGCAACATTGGTTATGGCTGGGGCAGCTACGGCGCTTCGAACGCCACCGGGACGATCGTGACCGCGAATGGCAGCTCGGCTCCCTACGGCTTCAACGCTGTATCCGGCAACGGCAACGGGGTCACCGCGGGCATCCAGGCTGGCTACAACTGGCAGATCGCACAGACGGTGCTCGGCATCGAGGCTGATTGGCAGTATCTCGATTCAAAGACCAGCACCGGCAACTCGGCTATTGCCGTTCCCACCTTCATCGGCGGCAATTTCAGCGGCAGCGCTTCCATCAGCACCGATTGGTATGCGACCTTCCGTGGCCGAGTGGGTTATGCCTTTGGGCCGGCGTTGCTCTACACAACCGGTGGTGTCGCATTGGCTGAAACCAAGCTGAGCGCGAATGCTACGGGCAGTATCGTCACCAGCATTTTCCCGCCAACCCTGGGACCGCTGGGCTCCATGAGCGCTTCTGAGAGCGCCGTCCTGGTGGGCTACGTGGTTGGTGGCGGTCTCGAATATGCCCTGGGGACGGGTTGGTCTATAAAGGGCGAGTATCTGCACATGGGCTTCGGCACGAACGCCTATAATTTGACCGGCTCGCTTCAATCGCCGGCCGGGTTGACCGGCGTGATTGCGACTCGCGTCGATATCAAGCCGAGCTTCGACATCGCCCGTGTCGGAGTGAACTATGGCTTCTGATCCGCAGACCTGAAGAGATAGGGGAGGGGAGGCTTCGAGTCTCCCCTCTTGGGCAATCACATGCCGCCAATCGCTTTCTGGCCGGGACCCGAGGCCGCTCGATCGTAGATTGAAGACATCCAGTGGTCTACGGCGGACTAATCATGTTCTCTACGACTGTAATCCGGATACAAGCGGCGTTCCGTCGGCCGTAGGCTTGCTCGCGATCGAGTTGTATGGTTTTTGCTCAAACTACTTGGTTCAGGACGACGGGTGTAATGGCTAAGCGTGAAGCGTCAAGGTTCCTGGTACGTGTGTTGCGTTCCCGGTTGAGAGACCATCGAACCGAACTTTCCGAACTGCGGCGTCATATTCATCCGGGTGATGTCGTCTGTGATATCGGCGCGAACAAAGGAAGCTTTCTGTATTGGCTGGCGAGATGGGCCCATCCGGGTAGAGTAATTGCCTTCGAGCCACAGCCTGAGCTTGCGGAAGGTCTCTCCCGGCTCTGCCGCAAGTTTTCACTGAAGAACGTCACGGTTGAGAGATCGGCCGTCTACTCCTCGACGGAACAGCGCGAATTTTTTATTCCGGACGGGCATCAGCCCGCCGGGTCGCTTCTAAAACCGATCGGAGCGTCTAGAGCAATTAGTACCGCGACGGTCTCGCTGGACGACTATTTTTCCGAAATGGAACGGGTCTCCGCCATCAAGATCGACGTTGAAGGTGCCGAACTGGACGTCTTGCAAGGCGCAAAGCGTACTCTGGCCCGTTGCATGCCTCTATTGGTTTTTGAGTGCGACTGACCTGCCACCGAACTTTCATCCAGTAGCAGTTAGAGTCTCAGGGTTTTGTACGCCGATTGGCGCGGGTGGAGCAACGGGCGATCGGCGGAGCTGGCCGGGATTGCGCAGCCGATCGTCCGTTGCGGTGAATGTGGCGGCGTAGGCCGCCGGCGTGAGGTATCTCAGCGACGAGTGCGGGCGATCGCCATTGTAGTCGGCGATCCATGCCGCGATCTTGGTCCTGGCATCATTGAGGTCGAAGAACAGCGTCTCGTTCAAGAACTCATCGCGCATGCGTCCGTTGAAGCTCTCGACGAAGGCGTTCTGGATCGGCTTACCCGGCGCAATGAAGTGCCAGTCGATGCTGGTTTCTTTGCACCAGGCCAGCATGGCGTTGCAGGTGAACTCGGTGCCGTTGTCGGAAACAATCGAGCCCGGCTTGCCACGCCGCGCGATGATCGCCGTCAATTCCCGGGCCACCCGCCGTCCGGAGATCGACGTGTCCGGGATCGCACCCAGGCATTCCTTGGTGACGTCGTCGACAATGTTGAGGACACGGAAGCGCCGACCGTTGGCGAACTGGTCGTAGACGAAGTCCAGGGACCAGCGCGCGTTCGGCCTCGTTTCCAGAAGGATCGGCACCCGGACGCCAACTGCCTTGCGACGGGTCCGACGCTTACGCACGGCGAGCCCTTCTTCCCGATAGAGCCGGTGGACACGGTTGATCCCCGATGGCTCGCCTTCCCGCCGCAGCAAAATGAACAGTCGCCGATAGCCGAACCGGCGGCGTTCATTGGCAAGCTCACGCAGCCGGGCACGAAGCTCAGTATCCGGTGGCCGGCAAGAGCAGTAGCGGATCATCGTCCGGTCCGCTCCCACGATCGAACAGGCCCGCCGTTCCGACAGGCCCATCTTGGCCTTCAGGTGCGCGACGCCGGCGCGCTTGGCGGCGGGCCCTACCATTTTTTTGACAACAACTCACGGAGCGCCGCCGCATCAAGCATCTGCTCGGCCAGAAGCTTCTTCAGCTTCGTGTTCTCCTCCTCCAGCGCCTTCAGCCGCTTGGCCTCGGAGACGTCCATGCCGCCGTATTTAGCCTTCCAGTTGTAAAACGTCGCTTCCGAGATCCCATGCTTCCGAGCCAGATCGGCCGTCTTGGCGCCGGCCTCGTGCTCCTTCAGCACCGCGATGATCTGCTCTTCCGTGAACCGTGCTCGCTTCATCTGTCCGTCCTCGTCAGGCCGGACTCTAACTCCTCCTGGAGGAAATTCTCAGGGGCAGGTCAGGGGCTTTGTACGCATCCGGCGAAGGCCCCTGGTCAGCCAGCTTGTGTCAAGTAGCAGCCTGACCTGAACGATCAGGCTGCAGCGGAGACATCAGGGCGTTTCCAGTTCCATGGAAGCAGTTCGGCGATCTTGCTGGCCGGATGATCTGGCAACCTGGTGAGCACGTCGGCGAGCCAGGCTTGCGGATCGATATTGTTGAGCTTGGCGGTCTGGATCAGGGTGTAGATGGCCGCAGCCCGGCGGCCACCTTCGTCGGAGCCGGCGAAGGTCCAGTTCTTGCGGCCGACGGCCACAGTGCGCAGCTCGCGTTCGGCGGCATTGTTGGACATGCAGAGCCGGCCGTCGTCGAGGAAGCGGGTGAACACCTCCCAGCGCTTGAGGCTGTACTCGATTGCCTTGGCGGTCTCGCTCTTGCCGGAGAGCTTGGCGCGACGCTCGCGCAGGAAGGCATGGAGCTCTTCGACCAGCGGGCGGCTGCGCTCGTTGCGCATGGCGGCACGTTGCTGTGCCGCACGCCGTTGATCTCCCGCTCGATCGCAAACAGCGTGTCGATCTTTTCGACGGCTTCGATCGCGATCGGCGCCTTCTTCAGCCGCGCGAGCTCGAAGAACTTGCGCCACGCATGCCCCCAGCAGCCGACCTCGATGATCGGGTCCGGCTTGCGCGAAGCCTCGTAGAGTCGGTTGAAGCCGGCATAGGCGTCCGCCTGCATCAGTCCGGCATAGCCCTTAAGATGCGCTTCTGGATGTGTGACGGAGCGGTCAGGCGAGTAGAAGAACATAGCCGCCGGCGGCGCATGCCCGGCGAAGGGGCGATCGTCGCGCACATAGGTCCACAGGCGGTCGGTGCGCGTCTTGCCCTTGGCCAGCACCGGCACCGTCGTATCGTCGGCATGGAGGCGTTCGGCTGCGAAGACGTGGGCCTGTAGCACATCAACGAGAGGCTTCAAGGTCGCAGCTGCAGCGCCGACCAATCGGCGAGCGTCGAGACGTCGAGCGCGATACCTTCATGGTCGTAGGTCATGCTCTGCCGATTGAGCGGCAGATGCAGTCCGTATTTGGCGACCAGGACATGCGCCAGCAAACGCGGCCCGGCGCGGCCAGGCGCGATGGCATGGAACGGCGCCGGCGGCTGGCTGATCGCCTCGCAGGCCCGGCAGGAGAACTTCTCGCGCACATGCTGGATAACCTTCCACTGCCGTGGCACGAGCTCCAGCGTCACCGTCACGTCTTCGCCGATCTTGCGCAGCCTGTCGCCACCGCAGCACGGGCAATTGGCCGGCGCGGGATGCACGACGCGCTCGCGCGGCAGGTGCTCGGGCAGCGGCCGGCGTGCCGGACGCCGACGCTCGAACGGCCGCACGTCGACCTTGGCGGCTTTGGCCCGCTCGGCTGCCAGATGCGCCTCGGCTTCGGCCTCCGATGCATCCTCCTCGAGGTCGGCGAGTTCGAGCTCGAGCTGTTCGAGCACCGAGGAGTGCTCGGAGAATTGTCCATACTGCTCATGCTTGAGCTTGGCGATCGTGAACTTCATCTGCTCGATCAGGAGCGTTCGAGCTCGCACTTCGGCTTCGAGATTGCGCGCCTTGGCTTCCGCCACAAGATGGGCCGCCTGGCCGGCGAGCACCAGCGCCTTCAGCGTCGCGACGTCATCGGGGAGCGAATCGGTTGTGATCATCATCAAGGATGGAATCACAGCTCCAGCGTGCGCGCATCAGCTATCGCCCTCGCGCACAGGCGAGAAGCTCAGCCCGCGGCTTCGGGCCGCCACGTTCGCTGCGGGCGCCGACCACCAGCGCGACGGCGACCTCGGCGGCGGCGGAGAACTGCAGCGCCGCGATCCGCAGGTCGACGCCGTGGCGGTCGGCGACCTGCTGAAGCCTGGCGCGTTTCTCGATCGCCTCGGCGGGAATCTTGAAGTTCTCCTTGCCGTAGTTGTAGCGCGGACTGCCCGAGATGAAGCCCGCGTTGAGCGATGAGCCGATAACCAGGGAGATGCCTTTCTTGCGGACCGCGGGAAAGAGTTCGTTCACCGCGCTGGCATGGTCGATGAGGGAGTATTGCCGTGCGCAAAGGCAGACGTCCGGATCCGCGTCTTCCATAACCTTCAGGATCGGCAGGAGCGTGTTCACGCCGATGCCCCAGGCGCGGACGATGCCCTCATCGCGCATTTTCGAAAGCGCGGGGAAGGCGCCTTTGCGCGATATTTCGTACTGCTCCTCCCAGCCGTTCGGAAAGAATGCGAAGTCCGGCGAGATGTCGTGCACGAAGGCGATATCGAGGCTGTCGACGCCGAGGCGCTGCAGGCTGTCCTCGATCGAGCGCCGCACGCCGTCGGCGGTGTAGTCGTAGACGATGTCATTCGGAGAATCCGACAGCGGGTAGATCTCCGCGTGGCGGTTGTTCTTTGACGCCTTGAAGAGCTTGCCGACCTTGGAGGACAGCAGATATTCGCTCCGCTTCTTTCCGTGCAGAAGTCGGCCGAAACGCCGCTCGGCCAGGCCGAACCCGTACCATGGCGCGACGTCGAAGTAGCGGACGCCGATTTCCCAGGCCGCCGCGAGCGTGGCGTCCGCTTCCTTGTCGGTATGTTTGTTAAACTCGTTCCCCAGCGACACTCCGCCGAGCCCGAAACGGAACTGCGGTTGGAAAATTTCCTGCGCTCTGTTTGGCATCCGATTTTCGCCTTTCCTTCGGGATGAACGGTCGGAACGCGAGGCCATTCCGTCTTTAGGCGAAGGGGGGTGGCCGGAGGCGGATGAGCAGTTCTGGTGCAGACATTGGAGGGACGGAGCGGAATGTCCGGACCCTCAGAAAATGGTCGCAGTTCCTTCGAAAAAGGGGCCGCTGCGCCTTAGATGAAGGCAGACAGCGAAACTTCAGATAATCGCCACAAAGTTCACCGACACGCGCAGCCAAGCTAGTCTTAGGCATAGAGCCCGTTATATGACCCGATATTCACTCGACGTGCTTCGTCAGCGCTATCTCGTCGAGAAAAGACCCCTCGAGGCGAGTGTCGAGCAAGTCTTACGCGCCGACAGCCGCGCGGGAGCGCGTGCCATTTTGGCTTCAATCGATAAACGCCGTTTTGAAAACAGGTCCGAAGGGCAGCGCCTTCGCAAAATGCTCCGCTTCGAGACGCCACTCTGGGAAAGCGGCCATCATGCCGTGGCAGGCGTGGACGAGGCCGGAATGAGCCCGCTCGCCGGGCCGGTCGCAGCTGCCGCCGTGATCCTGAAACCTGGCACGCGGATCATCGGAATTGACGACTCCAAAAAGCTCGACGCCGCGGCTCGCGAAGAACTCGCAAAGGAGATCAAGGAAAAGGCCGAGAGTTGGAGTGTAGCGCTTGTCGAGGTGGAGGAGATCGACGCGATCAACATTTATTGGGCAGGCATCCAGGCCATGCAACGTGCAGTCCAGGGGCTGGGGGCGACGCCGCAGCACCTGCTGATCGATGCGAAGCGGTTGAAGGGAGTCGACATCCCTCAGCAGGCCATCATCAAAGGCGACGCCAAATCCGCCAGCATCGCCGCCGCCTCCATCCTCGCCAAGGTCGAGCGCGACACGGTGATGCGGGCACTCGACGTGCGTCACCCCGGCTACGGCTTTGCCGATCACAAGGGCTACCCGGTGCCGGCGCACTATGAGGCGCTCGCCAGGCTAGGCGCATGCGCAGCCCATCGGCGGTCGTTCGGACCCGTACGCAAGGCTCTCGGGTTGCCGCCCCTGCCGCCGTGGCCTTCGGCATCCGAGCGCGCTGCCGGCTGAATTGCAGTTCGGCGCGCCGCGGTATCATTTTCGCGATGATGCCTTTTCCCGGACGACGTCCCTGGCTTTCTTGTCGGACCGCAGGCCGAGATAGACCGGCTGGCGCAATTCACCCTTGCTCGTCCACTCGGCGAACCTCACCTCTGCCACCAGCGAAGGCTTGACCCACGTGGTCGCGCCTTCGTCCTTCACCTTGGCGGGGAAGGGCGATTTTGCGGCTCTCAACTTCACGAGCTTGGCGTGCAATTCTGCTAGCGTCTGGTGGCTGAAGCCGGTCCCGACATGGCCGATGTAGCGCCACGCGTCGTTTTCTCTCACCGCGAGAACAAGAGCACCGAAGAATGGCCGGGTACGCTTAGGAGCCGTGAATCCGGCGATCACCACTTCCTGCCGCTTCGCCGCCTTGATCTTAAGCCAATCCGGACTCCTGCTGCCCGACGCGTACACGCTGTCGGCGCGCTTGGCCATGATGCCTTCCAGCCCCTTTCGCTCGGCTTCCGCGAAGAACGTCATACCATTCGCGTTGCGGTGACGGCTGAACGCAATCAGCTTGTCGCGCGGCAAGATGGCTTTGAGCCGTTTCTTGCGCTCAAGGAGAGGCTGCTTCCGCAAGTCCGCTCCGTTCTCGAACATAAGATCGAAAACGCAGTACAGAAGCTTCGCCTCGTGCCGCAGCGCGTTCTGGAGCAGCTGAAAATGCGAGACGCCATCCTTTCCGATCGCGACGAGTTCGCCGTCGATCACGGCATCGCTCTTGACACCTTCGAGCGCCTTGACGACCTCGCTGTAGCTGTGGTTGATGATTTTGCCGTTGCGGCTGTAGAGCGTGACTTTGCCGCGCTCGATTTCGGTAATCATGCGGAAGCCGTCGTACTTGTCCTCGAAGACCCAACCGGGATCGTCGAAGGGCGCATCTGTCAATGTCGCGAGCATCGGTTGCAGGCGTTTCGGCAATGTCGACGTTCGGCTCATACCTCATCCATTAAGAGCGGGCGTGCCATATGATCCGCAAGATGGAAAGCCCGAGGGATGCATGATGTTCCGGCACGGGTGGAGCCCGGCTGTACGCACCTGGACCGGAAGCAGGGGGCAACAAAATTCGTGGTGAAGGGGCGATAGAGCCGGCCCTATTTGGACCGTCCTTTCAATGAGCGAGCCATAGATATCTAATGCGTCGGCATGGCTTGCGCGGGCAATCGGCCGTGCATTCTCGCAATGAAGTCAACGGATTGGAAAAACCGCCCGAACCGAACATCTGATAGTAGAGCTCACTCCCGTCCATCAGAAAGCTGTGCTGTTTCAGCTGCGGATGAGCAATACGCGAATGAACGATACCGGGGCCGCCGCCGAAACGTTTCCTCCAGTCCTCCTCGGCCTTTCCTGGGGGTCCTGGATGTTCGCGATCCGGGTCTGGTTGGCTTGCCTCCTCGCGCTCTATCTCTGCTTCTGGCTCGAACTGGATTCTCCGTCCACGGCCGCAGTGACCGTAGCAGTCCTGGCGTTTCCCACGCGAGGTCAAACGATTGAGAAAGCCGGCTTTCGGCTACTCGCAACGGCTATCGGCGTGATGGCATCGATCGTCATCGCCGGTCTCTTTTCCCAGACAGGTAGTCTTCTGGTGATTGTGTTCGGGGTATGGCTGGCAGTCTGCGCCTACGCTGCCACCATCCTCGACGGCAATCGCGCCTATGCGGCCTCGCTCTCCGGCATTACTGTCGCGCTGATCACCATCGACCAAATCGACAGTCCGCTGCAGGTCTTCTCGACGTGCATTTCGCGTGGCGCCGAGATAACGATCGGTGTCCTGGCGTCGGCCTTCGTCAATGAGATCATGGGGGCACCGGACTACCATCCGATATTAGCCGCTCGTCTTCTTGGGCTGCAGTGTCAGGTGATCGATTACGTGGACGGCGTCGCCCAGGGCCACCCGAGATCCTTACCGATCCTGACCGGCCTTTTCTCGAACATCTCGTCCCTGCGTGCGGAGGTCGCCAGCCTGGCGACCGAGGCGAGCAGCGGGAATGCAAGGAGCGCGGCCGCGCTATCCGCGATGGCGGGCATTGTCACCGAATTGTCACTGGCGTGCGCACTGACCGGCACGACCGCGGCGGCGAGGGCGGTTTTGTCCATTGATACCGAGGACAAGAACATGTCGGCGCGAATCGCCGAGACCTCCGATTGGTTGAAGAGGGAGATATCAAACAGAAGGAGGGAAGTTCATCGCGACCTCGACGCACTGAAGGCCAGTACGCTGCCTCTTCGGCGATTGCGCGCTCCCATCTATCGATCGCGCCGGCTCGCGGCCGAAACGGGCATCAGAGCGGCGGTTCAGTTCCTGCTCGTCGCGCTCGTCCTCGTGCTGGGCGGGTGGCCGGCGACGGAATTGTGTCTGTCGCTTGCGGCTGTCGTCATTGCCTTGAGCGTGACGGCGCCAGACCCACGCGTGTTCGGGCGGCTGACGATCATGGCGTTGCCGACGGCATGTCTGCTCGCTGGATTCCTGGAATACAACGTTCTCGACGGAGTATCCGAGTTCCCATTGCTGGCAATCGGACTCGCCCCCGCCGTCATTGGACTCGCACTTTTGATTTCACTGCCGAGCGGAACGCTTCCGTCGTACGGCCGCCTTGCATTGGTATTCACGCTCATCGTGCTGGCCCCGACCAACCCGCAAACATACGATCCACAGGCTTTCGCGACCAAGTGCCTTTTCGTTTGTCTTTCAGCGATCTTGGTATTCCTGGCCCAACTCCTCGTTCCACCTGTTTCGAATGAGCGTCGGCTTCGAATCCTCTTAAGCGAATTCCGCTTGGATCTCCGTGGCCGCAATCTTCATACCAGGCCCCATCTGGAGCCTGAAGAGGCCGCATTTCGCGATGCCACGCTGGTCGAGCAGATCCTGACGGCAAGCGCGCGCTCTCCACGCGATATTTGGGCGGCCGACGAAGCAGTGCGTTGTTTCGATCAAGCCGCGGCGTTGAGGCGATGCTGTGCCGAATTGAACAATCTCGTCCCCGGACCTCTGTTCGAGCAGGTGCGCACCGCGCGAGCCGCATTGGCCGTGGGAAACGCCGACATGATCTTGTCCGCAGCGGAATCGCTGAGGAAAGCGGCAACGGATCTTAACATGACCGCGGCTTCTTCCTGCGCTTCGCTGTTGGCCGCAAGCATCGCCTTCCGGCCGTCAAGGGCAATGTTCAGGTGTATTGGAACAGAGCGTCCATGAATCCTGCTCACCGCGATTTCATCGTCGGCGGTTTGCTGATCGCTCCCATCGTCGCCTATGCCGTGACAGCGCTTCTGCTCTTCCTCCTGCTGCGACCGGTGCTATCGAGAATGGGGTTCGAGGCGGCTTTCAGTAAGCCATCATTGGCGGAGTTCTGTCTCTACGTCACCATATTCGGCTTGCTCGCGTTGTTCTTCTAGGAACGCTTCATGAAAACCGCCTCTCCCGAAAACTCGAACGACGCGCGCGACAGTCGACCGGTTGCAACGCCGAACTGCGCAGAAAATGGCGAAAAGCATCCTGCGTTTGGGCAGGATCTGCCGCCTTGGGAAGCCGCGCTCCTCGTGGCCACGCGGCGCGACGCGCTCCGGCGCATAATGATCCCGAGTTGCAAGCGGCTTGCGACGATTGCGTTCGTGTTGATAGCCGTGCTCCTCTCGCTCGGCACGTGGCACTACTACGTAACCGCTCCCTGGACGCGGAACGGCAGCGTGCGAGTCCAGGTCGCAAACATAGCGCCGCAGATTTCTGGCAAGATCGTCGAACTGCTGGTGAGCGACAATCAATTCGTCCACAAAGGCGACGTTCTCTATGTAATCGATCCTTTCGATTTCGAAATCGCCGTCCGCATCAGCAAGACGTTGGTTGAACAGCGCGCGGCAGACCTAGAAGTGAAGCAAGCCGAATCGGCGCGGCGGCAAAATCTGTCGGACCTTGCTACGACACCGGAGCAACAGCAGGTGTATGCAGGCAATGCCGCCGAAGCAAAGGCGGCATATGAGGCGGCTCAACACCAATTGGCGCAGGCCGAACTCAACCTTAAGCGGACGAAGGTACTTAGCCCCGTGGAGGGTTACGTCACCAATCTCTTGCTGCGCGCAGGAGACTACGCGCTAACCGGGGTCAGTAACATCTCAGTAATCGACAGCAACAGCTTTTGGATCGACGGCTACTTCGAGGAGACTAAACTAGCCCGTGTGTGCGTCGGAGAATCCGTCGAGGCGCACCTGATGGGATACTCGCAATCGATTATCGGCCATGTGAAGACCGTGACTCGCGGTATCAGCGTCTCGAACGCGGCAAACGGTATTCAAGGTTTGCCCACGGTAGACCCGGTCTACACGTGGGTACGCCTTGCGCAGCGGGTTCCGGTCCGCGTTGCCATCGACAGAGTGCCTCCCGGCGTCCCGCTCGTCTCCGGTATGACGGCGACCGTCACGGTTCGAGAGCCGTCCATCGGCGGACATACGAGTTGGTTCGACCGCGTCCGTTCAAGCATCCTGGATCCGGTGTCCGACTTGTTCGGAAAACAGCAGAGCGTACGCCCTGATTGCCTGCAAGACTCGTCACGCGGGCCCGCAGAAGCAGAGGCTATTCCCTATTCCAAGGTGCCCTCTATTCCTTCGCCGGACGCAATCGAGCCAGGTCTCGCGCCCGGCATCGACGATTCGCCTCGCCTGCCAGAATCGGTCAAGCCGAACGCCTTAACTCATCCCGACTAGTACCTCTGCACAGGGTTTTGACCCGCTGCCGGCAGCATTGCTGGGTCAAGTTCAGTGGAGGTCAGTCTTCTTGTCGAGGGGATAGATCGCATGCGATCTGGTCGCCGGCATAGCGGCTGGGTAAGCCGAGTATATTCAAATCGCAGGACGCATCGGGTAAATGCAGGGTGAGAGCGTCCCGCCGATGGGTGGCGTTGCGGCTGCGACAGGGCTATCGATGCACACGACCGACAGGAAAAAAGTGAAGGCGATCGCCCAACCGGGCGCTCCTGCGCTAGAGAAGGGCCTCGACCTGCTGGAGGCGCTGGCGGCCGAAGCGCGCGGCCGTCGGTTAACCGAAAAGCGATCAAGCCAGACGATCGGCAGGCTTGTCCTCAGCTTGTCAGATTGGCTCAATGTTGCCCAGACGCCTAATTGAAAGGCAACTGCTATTGGCGGATGAAAGGGGATGGATCGCGCGATTCTTCAACAGCACCCCGCCCAGGCCAAGCGCAACTATCGCTGCAACTCGGTGCCACCTAGCGCAACGAGACCTCGAACCATTTGTCAAGAAATCCCCAAGCTGATTACGAGCCCCGCAGCTCGCTTCCGTCGGTTCTTGGGCGAATATCCATCCCCGCGAGCATCCAGCATTGTGGGCCAAATCGGCGTCTCATTCCCTTGCCTGTTTGTTTCGTTGTAAGGGGCGTGTCGAATTAGGATTTCGACTGAGGTATTCCCCGAAGTCGGTCACCCTGAATCTAGCGCCCATGACGCCGTTGATGATCTCTCGAAAAGGAGTTCACGGATCTGCTTCATCTGTTCCCAAAGTGTTGCCTAATCTCACGAGCGCGTCATTAAGCGCTTCTACCAGTTGCTTCGCCTCGAACGGCTTTTTCAGAAGACAATGCGCTCCGCTCGCTTGAGCCTGAGCGGCAATCGTCGGGCCGTTGCGGGCTGTGATCAGTATCACAGGCATTTCATATCCGGTTCGTCGCAGGTGGCGAGCGAGGTCGAACCCGCTCATGCCGGGCATGGCGATGTCTGAAACGACGCAGTGGCATGACCCCGCCAAACCGCTATCCAGAAAGCAGGCAGCGGAGCCGTATGCGAGAGGTCGATAGCCGAATGACGCCAGTAGCGTCGCAAGTGCCGAACGCACCGACTCGTCATCGTCGATGATCGCGATCAACGCGCTTTCAGGCACGACTTTCCTTCAGTGGACGTCATTCTCGTTCGTCCGTTTTCGTGATATTGAAAGACTGCCTTGAGTAAGAGTGAATTGAGCTATTTCGAACGATTTTTCCCCGCGCGCTTTTTAAAAGCCACTTCAATTTCAAGAATGCACGTCTGCCGCCGAGCATCCGGTGCACACGGCGCTGCCCATTAAGACAAATGGGTATATGCATGAGCGAGGACCCTCGTCATACCCATGCGTTCGATGACAGATACCGACAAGAAACGAGAATGCAGCATCGAAGAGGCAGCGGCTGGCGTCTCGCGGTTCCGGTCTTTATGGGCCGGGTCGAAAAGCGTGCACCGCCCACTCTTGGCCGCGCTCAGCGACCACTCCCGGCGTATCGGTGCAGGACTTGCGGGGCTCGCCGCCGTGGGTACGATCGTGGGAGGCCTTACTGGTTATTGGAGCGCATACAAGGTCGTTGTCAGCGACTGGATCGGACGAAAGCAGGTAACGATGGAAGTGCCTCGTCTGTCGATCGCTGTGCTGCCGTTCGATAACCTGACCGAGGATCCCGCGCTCGGCTTCTTTGGAGACGCCGTCGTGGACAATCTGACGACGGATTTGTCGACCAGAATGCCGGAAGCCGTGATCATCGCGAGCGCGGCATCTCTCGAGTATAAGCAGCGGCCTCTTGAGCCGCGCAAGGTGGGCAAGCAGCTCAATGTCCAATATCTGCTGACCGGATCAGTCCTCCGGACCGGCTCGTCCGTGCGCATTAACGCAAGACTTCTCGACAGCAAAGACGGCCAGGAACTCTGGGCGGATAGCTTCGAAGGAAACATGGCCGAGTTGCCGAACATCCAAGATCAGGTGACATCCCGTATTTCAAATTCCCTGCAATTTACCTTGCCGGCCGTGTGTATCCGTCGGACGGAGAAGCCCGACAACGAGGATGCCTTTGAAAATCTATTGCGCGGCAAGGTCGCACTGAACGACGAGCGGCGGCGCGGAATCAATCCTCGGAAAGAGGCGGAGCGTTACTTTCGGAAAGCTATGCTACTGCAGCCGGAGAATTCTGAAATTCAAACCGAACTCGCCTTGGTGATCGCCGAAAATCTGTTTCTCAGTCGGTTACTTCCGACTGAGCAACAACCGGCTTCGGATGAGGTGAGGGCAAAACGGAGGGAGGCTAGCGAACTTATCGAGAAGGCGACGAGATTGCTCCCGGGTACGCCCAACGCCCGGCTGGCGCGCGCTCTTCTCAGTCTTCATGACCACGATTTCGAAAGCGCGCGTCTGCAGCTCGAGCAAGCCCGATCGACGAACCCCAGTGACTACATGATTCTTTACTTCTTGTCCCTCGACTATGAGTATCTCGGTCGGCCGGCCGACGCGCTGCCTGTCTTTCAGGAGATCTACTTGAGAACTGCCGGAAGGGTCCCGGCCTACCACGTCATTCTTCTCGCTTGGGGACGCGTCCAGCTGCTGCTGGGCAAATGGCATGATGCGCTCGAGACACTCAAGGAAGCCCATGCGTTGCGCCCTTCGCCGGCGACGACCGAGGCTCTCGCCATCGCCTATGCGGAAAATGGTGATCTCAAAATGGCGCGTTCGCTCTTCGCTTCATGGCGAGAGTGGCACATCAAACATTTCGGAGTACCAACCATCAAGTCTCTGCTCGCATCCCATCGGCAATTATCGAATGTTCCCGAGTACATTAACCTCGTGAATGCGACCTACCTCGACGCCTACCGAAAGCTGGGTGTCGCGGAGCAGTGATCGATAACGAAGATAGCACTCCAGTTCCAGCGATGGCCCAGTTCCGTCTCCCTTCGATAGTTCCCGTGCCTAGAAATTATGAAATTGTGACGCCGCGACCGAGATGACTGGTCATTGGCGCGGTATCTGCTCGGAATCATTGCTGGAATGCCAGTGCGGCATGGCATGCAATTCCCGCGTCGTGGATCAAACAAGACGATTGCGCAGGTTCCCAAAGCTGTTCTAAGTTTTGGCCCAGCCATTGGGACAAGCATGACTGCAACAACCGACTTCTGTTTAGCGATCGGGCGGCCGCGATTGCAGCGGTGGCATAGAGGCTGATCCATGTCCCGGGCTTCGGTACCGACCATCCCGCCTCCCGCCGGTCCGGATAGATCGCCCTCGGCCGTGATCGTTGTCGACGACGACGAAGGAGTCCGAACGGCGCTCGCCAACCTCTTTCAGTCGGTCGGGTTGGATGTGCAATTGTTCGCCTCCGCCGTCGAATTCTTGCGTTGGAAGTTACCGGATGTGCCAAGCTGCCTGGTTCTTGATATCAGACTTCCGGGGCTGAGTGGTCTTGACCTACAAACGGACCTCAATAAGGCCAACATCCACATCCCCATCATCTTCATGACTGCTCATGCCGACATTCCCATGAGTGTGAGGGCTATGAGAGGTGGCGCAGTCGACTTCTTGAGCAAGCCCTTTCGCGAGCAGGACATGCTGGACGCGGTAACGAGGGGAATCGAGGGGGATCGCAAGAGACGAGAGGCCGAGCGTGCCGTCTTAGCCTCACGATCGGCTTACGAGGGGTTGACCGAGCGCGAGCAAGAGATCCTCGCTCTCGTGGTGACCGGGCTCCTCAACAAGGAGATCGGCATGAAGCTCGGTATCGCCGAGATCACGGTCAAAATCCACCGCGGCCGGGTGATGAAGAAGATGGGCGCGCAATCCTTGGCTGAACTCATCAGGATGGCCGATATGATCGGGATAACACCGTCACGCGAGTTGAGCACGTGATTGCTGATGCCTCAAAGACTCTGCACCGGAGAGCCGATAAGGACCAATTGAGCTAATGTGCGCCGTTGCCGCAGTCTCAGCCGGAGCGAAGCTGGAGGGGCTGTCGATATGAATGATGCGAGCGCGCCGGAGATTACTGAAGCCTCAAGGTGGTGGCCACGGCAGAATTCCGAGTTGCGGCGTAAGCGCGAGCAGAGAGTCTGGTCCCTAGTTTTGCGCTATGGCTTGGCAACCCTGCTCGTTGGAGCGGCCATTGTGGCGTCCAAAGCGTCCGTCCTCATCCTGCATGTCGAGCCGTTCGTTTCCCTGTTTCTATGTGCGATCATTCTCGCGGCATGGGTAGGAGGTATCGGTCCAGGCTTCCTCGCAACCGGGCTGGCGGCCGTATCCTTCGACTACTTCGTACTTCCTCCGGTCGGGTCGTTTGCCATCTTGCCGCATGAGGTGGCTCGCTTCGCGTTATTTTTGATAGTCGCGCTCTTCGTGAACTGGATCAGCGCTAAGCACATCCTGGCGGCAAGATCTCTCGACCGCTCGAGACGCGAGCTTTTGGCATCCCTGCAGCGACAGAAGCAAGTCGAGACGAACTTGCTCCGAAGTGAGATGTATTTGACCGAGGCCCAGCGATTGAGCCAAACTGGCAGTTTTGGGTGGAAGATTCCAACCGGAGAACTTCGCTGGTCCCAGGAAACATTTCGAATCTTTGGCTACGAACTTGATGCAACGCCGACGCCAAATCTCGTCATTGATCGCGTCCATCCGGAGGATCGCGCTCAGGTGAAGCAGGTGATCGACGAAGCGTTCGCTAGCGGCAGAGAGTTCGATCACGAATATCGACTGTTGATGCCAGACGGCCAGGTCAAACACGTTCGCGCTCTGACTCGCGCGGTCAAGGATTCACTCGGCTATGACGAGTTGATAGGTGCAGTTACGGACGTCACGGCCGCGAAGAATGCAGAGCAAGAGCTCCGCAACCGAGAATTAAGAGCCATTGAAGCAGAACGGCAGGTGCGCGCTACCCTCGATACGATTCAAGTCGTAGTCTGGACGGCACTGCCCGACGGCACCAACGAATTCCACAACAAGCATTTGCTCTCCTATACTGGGCTTTCTGCCGATGAGGCTCGAGGAGAGAGGTGGATTACCATGGTTCACCCGGAGGATGCGCCGAAACAGAGGGCCAAATGGCAAGAGGCTGTTGCCGCGGGAACGCCATTCGAGTTTGAATCGAGACTGCGCAGGTTTGACGGTCAGTACCGCTGGTTTCTAACGCGAGCCGTACCGCTACGCGATGATGAAGGGAAAGTCATCCGATGGTATGGAACAAGTGTCGACATTGACGATCTAAAGCAGTCGCAGAGACTATTGCAGCATAGCGAGCAGCGGTTCCGCGATTTTGCAGAAACAGCTTCGGATTGGTTTTGGGAAACGGATCAGGACCATCGGCTCAGCGTCCTGTCGCGCGAGGCGAAGGCAGTTCGTGTCGGAAGTCCTGCTTGGCAATACGCAACCGATCTTGAGGAAGAGGCTGAGAAATGGCAAGATCACTTCAAGCTGATTGATGCTCACCAGCCATTTCGCGAATTCGTCTTCCGCATCGCTCTGCCCGACGGGTCTCCTGGTTATACCTCTGTTAGCGGTAAGCCGCTGTTCGATTCCACGGGTGCTTTCCTCGGGTATCGTGGCGTCGCCAGCGATGTCACGGCGACGATTCGCCGCGAGCAGGCCGAGACAGCTTTACGGGATGCACAGGCCGAGCTTGCGCACGCAGCACGTGTCATCGCGTTGGGAGAGTTGACCACTTCCATCGCTCACGAAGTTAACCAGCCGCTCACTGCGATACTGTCCAACGCCGAGGTATCCTTGCGATGGCTTGATCGTGGTGCTGCCTATTTGGACCGGGTGCGCCAGTCCATTGAATGGATTGTAAAGGACGTTAACAGAGCCGCTGACGTGATTGGCCATGTCCGCGCCTTGGCGAGGAAAACAGACAGCGGGCGCACGGCTTTCGACCTCAACGAGGTCGTAACCGAAGTCTCCGCTCTGCTGCGGCGGGAATTGCTAGAAAATCAAGTCGAGCTGAAGCTGGATTTATCACCGAGCCCATTGATAGTTTGCGCAGACCGGATCCAACTGCAGCAGGTCATCATGAACCTGCTGATGAATGGCATCGAAGCTATGCAGCCAATATCGGACAGGCCTCGAAAATTGGTGCTGCGATCCGAGTGCAAAGGCCCGTGCGAAATTCAAGTGATGGTCGAGGACTGCGGCATAGGCATTTCCGCTGCAGATCCAGAGAAGCTTTTCGACGCGTTTTTCACTACGAAGTCGAGCGGCCTTGGTCTCGGTCTCTCCATTTGTCGGACAATCATAGAATCTCACGGTGGACGATTATCGGCGGCTCAAAGACCAGAGTTCGGCGCTGCCTTCCAGTTTACTCTGCCCCTGCGTCAGCAAACGTAGGTCGTCCCATACGGACACGTGGCCAAAGCTGCGAGCGCGGTTCGCCGTCCGCTCAAATATCTATTCCGAGCCAAGCGGGCTCGCAGCCCATCACCTCGGCCAGCCGCTTGGGTGGAACCCGAATAGGCTGCCGGGTAGCGTCCACTGCTTCCAATTTGAGACTCCCCGATCTCTAACGGCGACCTGGACGGCCTGAGCCGGCATACCAAAGTATTACATTGCGAGCCGCGCGTATGCACGTCAAAGCTGCCGGTAGAATAGAGGCCGTTCTCTCGCCCTGTATCTTACGGGAGAAGAGCCCAGACACGAAGAAGGCATGCTTCCAGGCCAGTCTGTTCGGCGCCTCGGTGTTGCACGTTTTCGGAGCGTTGGTCTCTGTGTACGTGGGAAGAGAGGACAACATGCTGGAGAGCGCACAAGTTTTGGACCGGAGCAACCCTCAAATCACGAACGGCCCAACGTCCTGCGCGTCGATAGCGATCACAGAGGAGTCATCGGGCGGGCCGGTTACAATCTTCGTCAATGGTTCCTTAGGTTCAACGATTCTGCCGGCCAACGACACGGGATTTTCATTCAAGGGCTTAGATATCAGAGTTGCGTTAGCCCCCACGGGCGGAATCCGAGACGGCTCCAGCGCCAACAATTCGTGTCAGGCAGTAAGAAGCGAGTCGAAGCATCAGCTAGTCCAGCCACTGCGGGACGGCGACGTGGTCGTGTCAGACTCTCTCATGGCCGAGTGCGCCGAGGATGCCATTCTCAGGAATCTGTTCGAAGCGCTCGCGCAGGCTACCCAGGTTCACAACAACCATGCTGCGGTGCAGGCCGATGCATTGCGGCTTGCTATTGCGGTCAGGCTTCTAGGCCTGAATTCGGCGACCCGCCAATCCGCGCGTCGCGCCGGCGCGGCCACGGACGAATGCTCTGAGCGGCAAGTGCGGTCTCTGCAGAAGTGGCGTCTCAAGCGAGTGGTCGACTACATCGATGAACATCTCTCCGAGAGGATTACGCTAAGCGATCTTGCCTCGATAGCCGGATTGAGCCGTATGCACTTTGCTTCCCAATTCCGAATGGCGACCGGCCTGCGGCCTCATGAGTTTCTCCTGAGGCGCAGGATCAGAAGGGCGGAAGAACTATTATTCCATTCGTCCATGCAGATCATACAGATTGCTCTTGCGGTTGGCTTCCAGTCGCAGGCGCACTTCACGACGGTCTTCAAGCGGTTTGTCGGCTATACGCCAAACCAGTGGCGCAGTGCTCATCGTGCCGCATGTCAGGGGGCCAGCACGCTTGAACGCCATATGGAATGCTGAAGCAGGGTTCTCAAATCTGCCCATGCATTCGCGTGCATGGGCAGGCGTCCTAGCACGCCACGGAAGCCGCGCACTTCCCTGCGCAGCATCAGATGGCGTCGTTTGCTTGGCGTGCGTCGATTCCTAATAAACTTGCTGAAGTCTGGCCCGTGACGCCTCCGGACCCGAAAGTTCAGATTCCGAGCGCTGTTGCACCGGCCTCAAGTTGGGCTGCCACCAGCTTGAGCCACCTATGCACCGCCTTGACCTTCTCCGAGGGGCGGTCGACCCGCCGATGGTGAAATAGAAATCGCGATCGCTGACCTTCAAGGAGCCCCATTTTGTGAGGGGCTCAAGAGAGCCGTTCGCCACCAAGGGAGAGACCAGCGGAAAATGGGGCGAGAAGCACACCTTGCCCCGAGATCGCCATCTGCAACGCTACGAGCAGGCTGTCTCCGCTCATTGCCGGCTGCTGAATGGGATGCGCCACCTCGACGCTCTCGATCAAAGGTTCGGCCAAGACAAGATATTCGGCGGCCTATGCGCGATCACGACGGCACTGAATGAGAGGCGCGAGATCGTGCAATTGATGCCTGTCCAGTCGTTGACGTTCGGCGCCCAGACCCCATCGGGCTCCCAAAAGGCACGCGCGATAGCCGAACTGTTTTCTGTAGCTAACTTTGACTCGAGCAACAGTGACGACGTTGTGCAGGATATGTGGGAGAAGTGGATATTCATAGCGTGCCTTTCGGCGGCAACGTGCCTGCTGAGAGGTTCGATCGGAAGCATTGTCGCTGCGTCCGGCGGAAGGGAATTTCTGGCTGGCCTCGTGGAGGAATGTTCAACGATTGCGACTGCTCATGGTCACAGGCCGACAGGTTTCGTCGAGCGCGCCAAAGGGCAGCTGACGCTTGCTGGCTCGCCGATGACGGCTTCGATGTTCCGCGACATGAACTCCGGCGCTCGCACCGAAGCCGATCACGTAATCGGCGATCTGGTAGTCCGCGCCGAAACCGCCAACGTAGCCGCGCCGAAGCTCAAGCTGGCTTACACCGCATTGCGAGTTCATGACCAGCAACGGGGCAATTGAGGTCTGAAACGCGGCTAGGCCGACGACACCTCCTTCGGTCAGGAGTGGCCAAAAATTTCGTCGTGATCGCGGGGGCGGCCCAGCACTTACGGCGGGAGACAGTCTGCGGCCAGACGCCAGACCCGTGTGTTCGAAACACATGTGACGAGACCACAGTTTGGAAATGTACGAGAACATCCGAGGAGAGGAAGCAATGGTTAAAATCACGCGTCTGAGCCTGCGACTGGGAGTAGCATGCATCCTGGCCGCCGTTACTAGCGCCGCATTTGGTGAAGGCAAATACGACACCGGGGCAACTGGTTCCGAGATAAAGATTGGCAACATCATGCCCTACAGCGGGCCGGCATCGGCGTTCGCGGTGATCGGAAAGGCCGAAGCCGCATATTTCGCGAAGGTCAATGCCGAAGGCGGCATCAACGGGCGGAAGATCACCTTTATTTCCTATGACGACTCGTATTCTCCGCCTAAAACAGTGGAGCAGACGCGCAAGCTCGTCGAGAGCGACGAGGTCCTGCTGATGTTCGGCATGCTCAGAACTGCCTCCAATACGGCCATTCAGAAGTATCTAAACTCGAAGAAGATCCCACAGTTGTTTCTCGCTAGCGGCGCGACGAAGTGGAACGATCCCAAAAACTTCACCTGGACCATGGGATTTTTGCCGAGCTACCAGAGTGAAGCACGCATCTGCGCTCAATACGTCCTCCGCGAAGCTCCAAACGCCAAGATCGCTATTCTTTATCAGAATGACGACTTCGGTAAGGGCTATCTGAAAGGGCTCAAGGATGGCTTGGGCGAAAAAAGCGCGATGCTCGTGGGTGAATCAAGCTACGAAGTGACCGAGCCGACGATCGATAGCCACATTGTCAAGCTCAGGAGCGCCGGAGCCGACGTGCTGGTTGACATCGCGACCCCGAAGTTCGCCGCGCAGGCGATCAAGAAGACCGCTGAATTGGGTTGGAAGCCCCTCCATATCGTCAGTAACGTATCGACATCCATGGGGGCGGTGATCAAGCCCGCTGGCATCGATAACGCGCAAGGGCTTCTCTCGGCCATTTACCTCAAGGATGTGACAGATCCGAGATGGCAGAACGATCCTGGGATGAAGAAGTTCTTCGCATTCCTCGATCAGTACTACCCCGACGCAAATAGGCAGGATGGCTTCATAGCTTATGGCTACGCCGCAGCGCAGACACTCGTGAAAGTGCTCGAAATGTGCGGGAACGATCTGACGCGGGAGAACGTGATGAAACAGGCCGCGAACCTGAAAGATTTCGCTCCGGATACGTTCCTGCCTGGCGTGCTGGTCAATACCTCGCCGAGCGACTATGCGCCGATCGATCAGTTGAGATGGAGCGCTTTGGCGGTGAAAGCTGGCAGCTTATCGGAGATATCATGAGTGGCGAAATAACTCAGTGACTGGAGGGCTGATCACTCGTTGCCGTTCTTGTTTGGGCCGAGGCAATTCGAGGCCTGCCTTGGCCGCCCGAAACAGGATTATCGGTCGGGGAGGGCGGCTGACAAGCCGATCTGCTCGAGCTGAGCCTCTCTGACACCCAGTTGATCAGCCATTCGGACGAGATCAGCAAGGGAGGTCGCTGCCATTTTTCGCATCACGGCACCTCGGCTAAGCTTCACGGCCGCCTCGGTTATCCCGAGTCGCCATGCGACTTGCTTGTTCAGGTGTCCCGCTGTGACCAAGGCCATGATGCGCTTCTCGCGCGCTGTCAGTGTGTCTGACTTCTCGCGCAAGGATAGCAGCGCCGCATCGCGAGAGCGCCTTTTGCGGTCGCGCTGAATTGCCCGCGCGACGGCCTCGATCAGATCCTGAGCACGAATGGGCTTGGTTAGAAAGTCGATGGCGCCGGCTTTCATCGCTCGTACCGACATTTCGACATCGCCATAACCTGTGACCAGAATGACCGGAAGATGGATGCCGAGATTTACGAAATGCTCCTGAAGTTCGAGGCCGGTTTGTCCTCCGGGAAGCCGTACATCGAGCAGGATGCACCCCGGTACGTCCGGTCGGCGGGCGGATATGAACTCACGCGCGGATGCGTAGATGCTGGTTTCCAGATGCACGGTGCTCAGAAGCGAGCCGATGGCCTCCCGAATGGATGCGTCGTCGTCAATGATATGTACGTGAGCTGCGGGCTCGACATCTGAGACGGGTGGGGGTTGGAGTGCCTGTTCGTCCCGTTCCGCATGGTGTGACATGGGGTTTACTCCTGATCCCCAGGGAGCATTCGCGCAGCCTGAAATCCGTGACGCTCTCATGCGTCGACTTTTTGAAGGAAGGGTGCGTCCGATCCATCGAGGTGTTCCGGAATGTCACCAACCGTCGTTTCCTAGTGCCAGGATTTCCAAAAATATTGAAGCTGACTTGCCATGTCTTTCATATACCGAGTCCGTTTCGTGAAATGGTTGGACACATGGCGCAGTCGCAAGTTGATCTGGAATCCGACGCGCAACCAGGCCGCGTCGGCCTCAAAGCCTTGCAGAATCGCACGTTTTTTGCACGAAACCCGGTTACCTTCGTATGACTGGTGGACCGGCGAACGGGTGATATGTGGTGGCTGGGATGCGTGGAATGCATCTCCCGAGAAATTACAAGCGCGGTACCGCTGCTGCCGGATCGCAAGAGGTCCATCATGAAGATACTCGACAGCATTCTGTCCCAGTCCGCCTATACCGCCGATATGGATTTGCCGCTGGATCAGATCGACATAGCCGATTGGCTTTTCAGCCTGCCGGAAGCCGAATACAAGCGCTGCTGCGAGCCCGATCATATTGCCGCAGGCACGACCGTTACGGATGACGGAAGACGGATGTCGATCAATGTCGAGATGATCGGCACGGCGCTCGTGGTCCAGCATTACGTTGCGGAGGAAGCCGGAAAGACCTATTGCAAGATGAACTCGATCTCCGACGTTTTCACTCCTGCGGGTCGCAGCCAAGTGAATGTCGTGTGGGAATTAATTGCCGAAGCCGTGGACGATAAGACCAGCCGGTATACCAATCGGGTTACCGCGCATCCGACAGATGCTTTCATGGCGTTCTTGAAAGAGCACAAGATGTCCTTTGAAGAAGCGGCGGCGGCGCGGCAGGCCGCAGGCAGCGACCACAACCATCGCGAGACCCCGAAGTTCGCAGCGAGCATTGCGCGGCACGCCAAGGCTAAGGCATTGGGGACCGCGGCATGAAAGCCGTGGTCTACGAAAATTTCGGCAAGGCGGACGTGCTCCGCCTTGCCGATCTTCCTATACCCGAGAAGCGCGACACGGATCTGTTGGTGCGCGTGCGCGCAGCCGGGGTCAACCGAGCGGACATTCTGCAGCGCGAAGGTGCATACGGCAGCCAGTACTTCGGTGACAGCAGCCTCATGGGTCTCGAGGTCGCCGGCGAGGTTGTGTCGGTCGGTGCCGCTGCCAGGCAGTTCGCGGTGGGGGATCGCGTGATGGCAATCGTCGGCGGTGGCGGCTATGCCGAATTCGCACGTGTCGACGAGGGAATGGCTGCCCGCGTTCCAGATGGGATGTCCTTTGTCGAGGCAGCATCGGTCATGGAATCCTTTGTCACGGCTTGCGAAGCGGTCTCGCATCTGGCCGAAATCAAGGAGAACCAATCGGTACTCGTTCACGCCGCCGCTGGCGGCGTGGGGTCGGCATGCGTCGAGATCGCCGACGCGCTCGGTGCGACCGTTTATGCAACCGCCAGTGCGGAGCGGATGGCCGACGTCCAAGAGATCGGAGCCGACGTCGTGTTTGATTACCGTGCCGATGACTTCGAGCGCTGCGTCGCGGAGCGAACGCAAGGCCGCGGTGTCGACGCCGTGATAGATTTTATCGGTGGTGATTATCTCGCTCGCAATCTGAGGGTCTTGTGTCCCGGCGGTATCGTCGTGCAGGTAGGTATCCTGAGCAAACAGTACGAGCCGGTGATCCCGCTGAACCTAGTCTTGCACAATCGTCTCAGGCTGGTCGGCACCGTGATGAAATCCCGCACGAGCGAGGAAAAGCGCGCCATGATCGGCCGGTTTGCTCACCTCGCCTTACCGTTGTTTGCATCGGGACGGCTGCGTCCCCTGATCGGTAAGGTCTTTCCCATGGAAGCCGCCGCGGACGCCCAGCGGGCAATGGAAGCGGGTGGCGGTTTTGGGAAGATCGTTCTCGAAATGCCGCACGGCTAGGCAATCGCCAAGTGCTGAGTGATCGAGCGTTCCGTCCCATCGGCTAGTCAGAGATCACTACGGCCGGCCAGCCGATAAGCTCGATGCGACTGCCAGAATGATGGACGGATTCATTGGCGCGGCTCGATGTCGAAGAGCCGCTTCCATTGCGGCGTTCGCGAATTGGCGGGCAATCAGCCCGCGGTGAGGCCGGCGGATCGGCGCGAACTTCCAGTCTCCATGATCGTCGCAAAGGACATTCAGACAGCATAGTGGCCGTTGACCGTCAACCGCGCCATTGCTAGAAAACCAATTATCCGCCAATGGGTTGCTTCATATGGGTGGCGAGGTGATTGAGGCATGGTCAGGATCCATGAAGAACAGGATTGGCGCCAAACCCCGCCTAGTTCGCTCTTCAGTTCGCGTGCGGCTCTCTCCAGGTGGAAGAACCACGACCTGAAGTCCACCTTGCGCGTAGAATCCTCCGGAGTAGACGAGCATCACATCGTATCGCTCATTTTGCGCAAAACGACGGCCGATTTGAGCCATGGCTCCAAGCTGGTTCACCGAGGCGAACTCAAGCCTGGGACGTTGGTCCTATCTGGTCCCAGATCCAGACCAATAAGCGGAACGTTCTACGAGAGCTTCGATCACTTCCGTGTTTACCTTCCGCAAGGCCTGATCGCCGAGTGTTGCGAAAGCATCAGTGGCGCAATACCGGACCGGCCCATTGAGTTGCTGGGCACGGTGTATACCAAGGATCGGTATCTTTTGGAGCTAATGCGGGCACTGGTGGGGCTTGACAGCGAGGGCGGGTGGCTTGGTCCGGGCTTCGTAGATGCCGTCGCCTTTGCCTTGTCCTGCCGGCTCGTTGCTCTTGGCCAGCTCCGTCCACCGCGAACCCTCCCGGTTGTCCCGCTCGCGTTTCCGGCCTTGAACAGAGTCCTGGAATTCATCGAGGCGAACATAGGACGGGAAATACAACTCTCGGAGATCGCCAACCTTAGTGGAATGACACGCGTCAATTTTTCCCGGCAATTCAAAGCCGCCACCGGCCAGGCCCCCTATCGCTACATTCTCTCAAGAAGAATAGAGAAGGCAAAATCATTGCTTTTGAACGGCTCAATGCCGCTCTCGGTCGTCGCACTGGAAGCCGGGTTCTGTAGTCAGCCGCATTTGACCACAGCGTTCAAGAAATTGACTGGAACGACGCCCTCACGGTGGCGAGTGGTCCAAGAGGTCAACAGTCGTTTTTCCGACTGAACGCCTAGTGCCGCAGACTATGACGCGGACTCATGAAGGCGCAGCCACCCAGTTCGGATTTTGAATCACACGGCACCGGCCAACGACGCCGGCTCGGCCCTGGGGGCAGAAGCAGAAATCAACCTGCTCAGAAGTCTTCGCGGCCCGGCATGTGCCAGTTCCGGTCGCGCCGATGACTGGGTCGTTCCTAATGTCCACCGTCACGCGGATTCGGCGGTCATCCTGCGATACGCGCATCCTGAGCCGCCTCCGCCCTTGGCTTCAGAAGAATTCCAATTGGAGCAGTTGCTCGCTCCCAAAAAGCGCTTGACGAGAAAACAGCGTGATTTACACTGTAAATATACAATGTAAATGATTGAACCGGCAGGGAAGGAGCCTTCGTGAAAACCCGAATAACCGAACTGTTCGGAATCGAGCATCCAATCGTTCAGGGGGGCATGCATTGGGTTGGCTATGCGCAGATGGCTGCCGCCGTCTCCAACGCCGGCGGTCTTGGCCTTATCACAGCGCTGACACTTGGTTCGCCAGAGGCTCTGGCTGACGAGATCCAGCGCTGCCGCCAGATGACCGACAAACCGTTTGGCGTGAACCTCACTTTTCTTCCCGCGGTCAACCCGCCCGACTATCCTGGCTACGTTCGCGCGATCATCAACAACGGAATCAAGGTTGTCGAGACGGCGGGAAACAATCCCCAGCAGGTTCTCCCGGCCCTAAAGGAAGCGGGCGTCAAGGTGGTGCACAAATGCACCTCAGTTCGCCACGCCCTCAAAGCTGAGGCCATTGGGTGCGACGCGGTCAGTGTCGATGGCTTCGAGTGCGGTGGTCATCCAGGTGAGGATGACGTTCCGAACTTCATCCTCCTGCCACGGGCCGCGGACGAACTGAAAATTCCTTTCATCGCCTCCGGGGGAATGGCCGACGGGCGATCTCTCGTAGCGGCCCTGGCCCTTGGCGCCGAAGGCATCAACATGGGTACACGGTTCCTTGCCACGCAAGAAGCGCCTGTACATCCGAACGTCAAAAAGGTGCTGCTTGCTGCTACCGAGCTGGATACGCGCCTGGTGATGCGGCCGCTTCGCAACACCGAGAGGGTCCTCAACAACGCAGGTGTCGAACGGTTGCTTGAGAAGGAGCGCGCGCTGGGCGCCAACATCCGGTTTGCGGACATCGCCCCCGAAGTTGCCGGTGTGTATCCCCGCATCATGAAGGACGGTGACACCGACGCGGGAGCCTGGTCGTGCGGAATGGTCGCAGGCCTCATTCGAGACATACCGCCCGTGAAGGTCCTCATTGATCGGATCATGGAGGAGGCCGAATCGATCGTTCGTGCCCGCCTCGGCAGGTTCTTCGAGGTCGAAAGCGCCCAACCAATACTTTCGTAATGGCGGAACATAGGGTGGGCGACAACGCTCGCATCCTAATCTGACCTTCGGCAGGCCGCTGCCCGCATTCACTTGGCTGGATGCCAGTCGGATTCGGTTTGCTCTTCCAGAAGGAGCTGCGGATGACTACCCCTTACGAGCTTTGGCATTCGCCGGGAGCGAGGTCCCTTCGGGTATTGTGGACACTCGAAGAGCTCGGGCTCGCCAACCAGGTGACCGTCCATGTCCTCGGATTTCCACCGCGCGTTCATCACGAGGAGTATCTCGGAATCAATCCGCTCGGATCTATACCCTACTTCCGTCACGGCGAAGTGCGTCTGAGCAAGTCGATGGCGATATGCGAGTATCTAGCCTCGCGCCATCAAGGCGGCTTGGACATACAGGCTCACGAGATTGGCTATGCCGCATATCGTCAATACTGCTATTTCGGGGAGGCGACACTGATGCCGCCACTCGGCATTTTGGTGCGCCAACTCTTGCTTTTGACGGAGGAGCAAAGATCGCCAAGCGTGATGTACAACGCGAGGCAACTGTTTCGCGATCGCCAAGCCCCCCTTGTGGAAGTCCTCAGGCATCAGGACGTCCTGGCAGGGGGGCGCTTCTCGCTCGCCGATATATCCGTCGGCTACGCGCTGTCTCTTGCCGATAGCTTGGGTGAGCAAAAGCTCTTCGTGCCTGAAGTGGCGAACTACCTTCAGCGCCTGACCAGCCGCCCATCTTATGTGCGAGCTCGCCGCCACTTGGAGCCTCAGTGATCACTCATTTCCGTGCGGTCGAGCGTTTGGTGGTGTGGGGCATAGACCCGCGCGGCCGGCATCCCGCCTCCATCAAACGCAAAGCTGCTTTCTTCAAAGATCTGGCGGAGCCCTTTGGCAACTTGCCTGCCAATTCGAGCATGACCAAGCCGTGCGTCGAAGCCCACATGATGTAGCCGATTTCTTCCGGGTCCCCGACGATCAAGCCCGCCTCGATTTGATCCTTCACCCACGCGCTCATCGTGTCCCGAGCGCGTTGTTCCGCTGCCATCAACTCGGGATATTCGTGACGGGTTGGCTGGTTTACGTCGAAGATCAGTTTGTAAATGTGCGGGTTGGCAAACGCGAAGTCCAGGTAGGCGTTACAGACGGCGTCTCCTATGAGGACCGGATCCCTGACGCTCGCGCGCGCCTTCTCGAGCGCCTCGGCGAATTTGTTGAAGCCTCTCGTGCGGACGGCCGCAAGGATATCGTCCTTGTCGCGGAAGTAGCGGTAGGGCGTCATTGGCGAAACGCCCAGTTCAACCGCGAGTTGGCGCATCGGGACCGCGTCGAGCCCCCGCTCGGCAAATAGCCGGGTCGCGACTTCACAGAGCCGCTCACGAAAAAGGCTGACCTCATCCTCACTAAGATTTCGCGGCATCTGACCCCGTCAGTCTCCAATTCGGCTTGACATTATTTACGACGTAAATTTACATCGTAAAAAATGCAAGACTTTCGTCGGTTAAACGCATTGGAGGTCACTATGGAGGGAAACACCAATCCGTTTCTATCCGGAAATTATGCTCCTGTTCGCTCGGAAGACGATTTCGAACTGAAGGTCCGGGGGGAAATCCCGTCCGAACTGCGTGGATCGCTCTTTCGGATCGGCCCCAATCCTCAGTTCGATCCTCGCGACCCTGCGGGCCACCATTGGTTCGCGGGCGATGGCATGGTCCACAAGTTCTCCATAGAGGACGGCAGGGTTACCTACCGCAACCGCTACGTTAGAACGCCGAAATGGCGGCTCGAGCACGAGGCGGGTCGAGCGCTTTTTGGGGGCTTCAATCCGCGGATGGCGGATCCATCGGTGGTTGGGAAAGATGGCGGCAGCGCAAACACGAACATCATCTGGCACGCCGGGAAGCTCATGGCTCTCGAAGAGGCTCATAACCCCGCCGAAATGGAGCCAGTCTCCCTTGAGACAAAGGGGTACATCGACGCGTATCGATCACGCGTGACCGCTCATCCGAAACTCGATCCCAAGACGGGCGAGTTGATATGGTTTGCCTACAATGCAGGCGATGCGCCGATGTCCGCACGCATGAGTTACGGCATTACTGGCCCTGATGGCACAGTCGTCCGGCGCGACGACTTTGAAGCGCCTTTTGCGGCCATGATGCACGATTTCATGGTGACGGAAAACTACGTGCTATTCCCAGTAATGCCGCTAACCGGCAGTGCCGAGCGCGTGATGAAGGGATTGCCTCTTTTCTCCTGGGAGCCGGAGAAAGGCACCTTCGTGGGTGTCATGCTCAGAAATGCCGACGTGTCGACAATCAGATGGTTCAACACCGAGGCATGCTACGTATTTCATCCGCTAAATAGCTGGGAAGCGGACGGCAGGATCTTTTGTGATGTTATGCGCTACGATCGCGCGCCGCTGTTTACGAATGCCGACGGCTCGCCCGGCGCACCGGCTACGGCAAAGCTCGTTCGCTGGACGATCGATCCCTCCAAGTCATCGGAAGCGATCAAGCAAGAGCCCCTCGACGATCTCGATGCGGAGTTTCCGCGCGTCGACCCCCGCATCGAAACTCGCAAGCATCGGCATGGCTGGTTCAATGCCGACACCACCCGCTCGGGCCCCTTCCGGCTCAACTCGATCGCTCATCTGGATCTTCAAACTGGGCGGCGGCAGATATTCCAAATGGGGCCGATGGATGGCCTCTCTGAACCGGTCTTCGCGCCGCGGCCGGGCAGCGCGGAAGAGGGCGACGGCTGGCTTACCGCAGTGGCGTATCGGGCGGCCGAGAATCGCTCAGATCTGCTCATCTTCAACGCGCTCGATATTGCCAAGGGACCAATCGCCGTGGCCGAGGTTCCCCGCCGTGTGCCGTACGGTTTCCACGGAAATTGGGTCGAGGGCTGAATCGTTCCAATACCGCTCAAGCACGCGCGCGAACCGAGCCGCGTTCAGCCTGGGGAGGTGATGCAAAATTCGCGGTCTGGCAACACGCGGGTGGGAGGCCAAATATGATCGTAAGTGGCCAAAGGCTTGTTCAGTATTCCGAGATTCACAACAGGATTGCTCGAGCTGTCTCCGGATTCCGTGAAATTGGCATCGGCGATGCGCCGGTCGCCATGATGCTGCGGAATGATTTCGCTTTTTTCGAGGTATCGGCAAGTGCAGCCGCCGTTGGGGCCTCCGTTGTCCCCATCAATTGGCACCTGAAAGCTGACGAAGTGTCGTACATTTTGGCCGACAGCGGAGCCAAAGTATTGGTTTGCCACGCCGACCTCCTTCCTCAGATACGAGCCGCACTCGGCAACACTCTGCAGATATTCGTCGTAAGCACGCCCCCTGAGATTGGCGCAGCCTTCGATGCTGATCCGAAAACATTCGGCGTTCCTAAAGGCTGTCGCGACTGGGATGCCTGGAGAGACGGATATGCACCGGCTTCTCACGTGGTGCCGACCAATTCTCCTATGTTTTATACGTCGGGCACGACGGGACGGCCTAAGGGCGTGCGCCGCAGCCGGATGTCACCGGACCAGCTTGCTGCGGCCGACCAGATGGGAAGGCTCGTCTATGGAATCAAGCCGGACGCAGGACTGGTCGTCCTGATGAATGGGCCGATGTACCATTCGGCGCCGAACTCATACAGAATGATGGCCTTTCGTCACCAGTGCGACATCGTTCTCCAGCCGCGTTTTGATCCGGAAGATCTGCTTCGACTGATAGAATTACATCGCGTCACTCACATGCACATGGTCCCAACCATGTTCGTGCGCTTGCTTCGCTTGCCCGAGGCCACAAAACTCAAATACGATCTCTCATCCCTGCAGTTCGTCGTTCACGGCGCGGCGCCCTGTCCTCCCCAAGTGAAGCGTGAAATGATCGATTGGTGGGGGCCTATCGTTCATGAATACTTCGGCTCCACTGAAACCGGAATTCCGGTTTGGCACTCCGCGGAAGAAGCGCTGCGCAAGCCGGGAACCGTTGGCCGTGCGATCGAAGGTGGTGTCGTAAAAATCCTGCGATCTGACGGATCGCCGTGCGCCGCAAACGAGCCCGGCGAGATTTTCATGCGCCAGACCGCGCTTGCTGACTTCGATTACCATGGAAATTCCAAGGCCAGGGCCGATGCCGGCTATGACGATCTCGTGAGCGTTGGTGACGTGGGTTACCTGGATGAAGACGGATATCTGTTCTTGTGCGATCGCAAGCGCGACATGGTGATCTCCGGAGGCGTTAACATCTATCCCGCAGAAATCGAGAGCGCTCTAATTACGATGCCCGGAATCCGTGATTGCGCGGTGTTCGGCATTCCGGACGAAGAATTTGGCGAGCGGCTCTGTGCACACATCGAACTCGAGGCTGGTGTTGAGTTGACAGATGATGCTGTCCGACAGTTTCTGCGCGAGCGCCTGGCCAACTTCAAGGTGCCGAAGCAAATTGAGTTCGCCCAGGCGTTGCCCCGCGAAGCCACGGGCAAGATATTCAAGCGTAAGCTACGCGAGCCCTACTGGCAGAACCGGCAATAGCCGCATGTTTTTTGAAGGCGATTAGCCCGGCTCCGCGACGCCGAACATTGTGGCGACTATCGAGTCTCTCTCGAAGCTTCAGCGCTGCTTTTTCAGCGCCTCTATTTGCGGATCAAATCGGGGATGCCGACGTGCAATTTCGAAAGCGCTTGAGTCTGTTTTGAAAGACGGGATCGAGCGTTGGAGGCAAGCTAATGATCGCATCGATATCTTCCCCTTCAGCGAGTGTTGAATGTCCCCACTGCTCCAGAGGCCGGCACGCTCGGCGATCGGATCATTCTTGATCATCGGAGCTATCGTCGGTGGAAGTGCCGCTGCCTTTGCTTTCACGGCCGGCTGGTTCTCGCCAAATCGTCTCACACCGCAGAAAATGTTACAGGCCCTCGCGCCGGCGGATGGGTCTGCTCCAGGCCGGCGCCGCAATCACATTAAGGGCATCTGCTTCACTGGCTTTTTCGAGGCCAGTGGGAACGGAGCTGCCCTATCAAGCGCCAGCCTTGTCACGCGCGGCCGCTATCCGGCGATTGGCCGCTTCAATCTCGGGACGGCCGATCCCAATGCCGCCGATGCGACGGTGAGAGTGCGCGGAATGGGATTGCGGATCACATCGTCCGGCGGCCAGGAATGGCGAATGGCCATGATCGATCCGCCTTTTTTCCCCGTGTCGACGCCGCGGGCCTTTCACGACATGCTGATTGCCTCCGCGAATAAGGATCCCGACGCGATGAAGGCGTTCATCGCGCAAAATCCAGAATATGAAGCCTTTGCCGAGTGGGCCAGGACTGCCCCCTTTACCGGGAGCTATGCCGAAGAGCGATACAACAGCCTCGACAGTTTTGTCTTCACGGACGACTTTGGCGTGGATCGTACAGTCAGGTGGTCCTTTCTACCCGCGGCCACGCCGACGGTCCTTTCCGGCGACGAGCTGGTCAGACGTGGTCCGGATTTCCTGGAGCAAGAGATTTCTGAACGGGTCCGGAATGGGCCGTTGCGCTGGACCATGATTGCTATTGTCGCCAATCCCGGAGACCCCACAAACGACCCGAGCAAGGCCTGGCCGGAGGAGCGTCGAACGGTCGATGTCGGAACTCTGGTCGTGCAGCAGATTGAGCCGGAGCCGGATGGCCCTTGTCGAGACATCAACTTCGATCCGACAGTGCTGCCCAACGGCATCAAGCCATCCGACGATCCTTTTCCGGCCGCACGGTCCTCTGTTTACCGCGTGTCCTATGATCTTCGCACCTCAGAAGCCAAGGACTACCCACGCACTGGAGCCGGAGCGGAGAAATGACCTTGCGCCGTCTCCACTTCACTCCGCTTCAGCGAGTCCTGCATTGGCTTATGGCGATCTGCATAATCGCGATGCTCTTCGCGGGAGTCGGCATGGTATCGACAATCGTGCCTAGGTACCTGGCGATCATAACGATCCACAAAACCCTGGGTATCGCGATCCTTGGTCTTTCATTGATCCGTCTTGCGTTGCGCGTGCGCTTTGGTGCACCGGAGCTGCCGCCTGATCTGCCGCTGCCGATGAAGCTCGCAGCGGAATTGTCCCACTACGCTCTCTACACATTAATGATCGCAATGCCGCTTCTGGGTTGGGCCATGTTGTCGGCAGCGGAATATCCGGTCGTGTTATACGGAGGCGTTTGGCTTCCGCCAATCCTGCCCCAGAGCGATCTCCTCCATTCCATCCTATGGGACGCTCACTTCTATCTTGGGTTCGCGTTCTTTGGGCTGATCTTGGTGCATGTTGCCGCAGCGCTATTTCATGCGCTCGTGCTGCACGACAGCGTGTTCCCATCCATGGCGCCACTACCCCTAAGCGATGAGATCGCAAGGCCAGATGTCGCTCCGGCCGAGTGATCCGCTTCCCGAAGGAAGCGTTGGTCCCCTCCTGCCCACTATGAGTGAACAACCATGTCACACCATCTAGACTCGCCGATCGCTCGGCAAGACGCCCGGCTCGACATTACGGATCTCTATTGTTTCCGCGGCGAGCGTGGCACAGTCCTCATCATCAATGTCTGCCACTCAATTGCGGGTCAAATTCCCACTTCCGGCTTTCATCCTGAGGGCATGTATGAATTCAAAATTGACCTCAACGAAGACGCCGACCTGTGCGCCTTCGCGGTATAGCGTTCGGCGGCGACGCGGGTGTGGCCAAGGTCGAGGTCTCCATCGATGGAGGCCGCAACTGGCGAGCCACGCAGCTCGGCAAAGACGAGGGGAAGTACAGCTTTCGACAGTGGCAGACGGATCTGAGCCTGCCTGATCCAGGACGATATAGCGTGGCAGTTCGCTGTACCAACTCAAGCGGGATAGAGCAGCCGATGAAGCCAAATTGGAATCCCGCCGGCTTCATGCGCAATGTCGTGGAAACGTTCGACCTGGAGGTGGCATAAGTGGCTCATCGCGTCAGCTTATTGCTGTTGTTTCTGTTGAACACGGCGTCGCTGTTCATGCTGGATGGCGCCGCGGCGCTTGAACTTAGATCGATCAAGCTCGACCTTCCCGAAGGCGACCGAATGTTTCCGGACAGTCCGGGTTGCAGACGCAATCAACAATAATTGCCTCGCGTGCCATTTCGCTGGGATGGTCTTGAACCAGCCGGCGCTCTCGCGGCAGACTTGGGCGGCCGAGGTCAAAAAGATGATTACCGTCTACAAGGCGCCGGTCGACGCGAACGATGCAACCACAATCGTTGACTATCTGACAGATCTAAGCGCCAAGCAATCTCGCTAACTCATCGTCGGATCAAACCGGTTTGTCTCTGCGTTCAAAAGGAAGATCGCGTACGACGCGTACGCTGGCATCACGCCAGCATCCTTGATACGGGCAATGAAGTGTCTCGATCGACCGGTCGTGCTCATTCCGCGTCACACATCTAGCTAGAACAGACGCGAAGTCTTGGCGGTGATTTTCCGTCTCTGTGCGCGCCGATGAAAGCGCCGTGAGGTTTACCCGAGGAAACTGCCAGGCGCGCTGATCCATGCAATTCCGAAAGGCGCGTTCGTTCGCGAAAGCTCATCGACCAATCGCCAAGTACTCTCCCACAGGCTGGACAGTACGATGTGAGAAACGCGATGACCGGATTCCGAACGGAAACTGACAGCATGGGCGAGGTGCGCGTTCCTGCAGATAAGCTCTGGGGTGCACAGACCCAGCGCTCGTTGGAGCACTTCAGCATCGGCAGAGATCTGATGCCGCGTGAGATGATCCAGTCATACGCGATTCTGAAGAAGGCGGCTGCCAACGTCAACCACGCTGGTGCACGCCTTGACGGGGAAGCACAGCGCCTGATCGTTCGAGCTTGCGACGAGATATTGGCCGGCAAGCATGACGGCATGTTCCCATTGCACGTCTGGATGACGGGTAGCGGCACTCAGTTCAACATGAATGTCAACGAGGTCATTTCCAACCTCTGCTGCCAGTTCGCTGGGACTCCGCTCGGAAGCAAGAAGCCTGTCCATCCGAACGATCACGTCAATATGTCGCAATCGTCGAACGACAGCTTTCCGAGCGCAATGTATGTCGCGGCAGCGCTCAACGTAAGCAAGCGCTTGCTACCATCGCTGCAGTCGCTCCATGACGCAATCGCGGCAAAATCCGCAGAGTGGGCTGACATCGTCAAGATCGGCCGAACCCACATGCAGGATGCGACCCCGCTCACGCTGGGGCAGGAGTGGTCAGGTTATGCCGGCATGCTCGCTGATGGCCTCGATCGTGTCCGCGACGCCCTGAAGGGGGTCTATAGGCTGGCACTTGGGGGGACCGCGGTGGGGACGGGCATCAACGCCGCGCCTGATTTTGCAGAAGCGGTAGCCGCTGAGATCGCGCGATTGACCGGTGAACCATTCGTCAGCGCGCCAAACAAATTCGCGGTCCAAGGCGCGCACGACGCGTTGGTGCAACTCTCTGGCACGCTTCGCGCCGTGGCAGCTTCGCTGTACAAGATCGCAAACGACGTAAGACTTATGTCCTGCGGCCCACGCGCGGGTTTTGCCGAGCTCATCATTCCTGAAAACGAACCGGGCTCCTCAATTATGCCTGGAAAAGTTAATCCGACTCAGGCGGAGGCGCTGGCGATGGTCGCCGTCCAGGTCATGGCCAACGATGTTGCCGTCGGCTTCGGTGGGGCCGGAGGCTACCTCGAGATGAACGTCTACAAGCCGCTGATCATCTACAACATCGCGAACTCGATCGCCCTCATCAGCGATAGCTGTCAGAACTTCCGAAAGTTCCTGGTTGAAGGCACCCGGCCCAATCTCAAGAAGATCAACGAATATGTCGAGCGATCGTTGATGCTCGTTACCGCTCTTTCGCCCGTCATAGGATACGACAAAGCGTCGAAGATTGCGCACTACGCGATGGATAACGACCTTAGCCTGAAGGCGGCGGCACTCAAGCTTGGTTTCGTCAGCGAAAAAGAGTTCGACCGCATCGTCGATCCGAGGAAGATGGTCAGACCTTACGTCGCAAGCGAAGGCGCGGCCAGCTGACTTCGTCAGCATCAACCGGATTGGAGTGTCGAGATGATCCGATGTGTGCGGCTGTGGACCGGAGAAGATGGGAACTCGCATTTCGAGGAGGGAGCGATCGATCTTGCGCCAGGCAGCCGCGGCGACGAGCTGAGCGACAAGATCGAGGTTGTGAGCATTTCCTTTCAGGAGACGGCATCGGGCGGCGCGTTCGCCTGGCACACGGCTCCGATCCGGCAACTGGTCATCACGCTGAGCGGCACGCTGGATTTTCAGATCAGGGATGGCAAGCATTTCGTGCTCAAACCGGGCGACGTGCTCTTCGCAGAAGACACCATTGGTACGGGGCATAGCTGGCGCCTGATGGACGAGTCTCCTTGGCGCCGGGCCTATGTCGTCCTCAAGCCGGGGGCTTCGGTGCCCTTCAAGCCCGTCTAGGCCTGTCGCAACAAAATCGAGCGCCTCGAGTGCGGAGTTGAACGATGCACAACGAAGCCATCAATGAAGCGGACGTCGTCCTTATCGGCGCCGGTATTATGAGCTCGACGGTTGGGGTGCTTCTCAAGGAGCTCGAGCCGTCCCTCTCCATCGTGATGTTCGAAACGCTCGCTGACTGCGCTCTGGAAAGTTCGGAGGCATGGAATAATGCCGGTACGGGGCACGCCGCCAACTGCGAAATGAACTACACCCCCCAACGTGCGGATGGCAGCGTCGACATCTCAAGGGCGCTCCAGGTCAATGTCGAATTCGATTTGTCGCGGCAGTTCTGGACATATTTGGTTCAGAAAGGAGCGATCAAGGACCCGCGGAGCTTTATCCATCCCGTCCCTCACATGAGCTTTGTGCATGACGCGGCGAATGTTGCCTTTCTCCGGAAGAGATTTGAGGCGATGTCGGCCCACCATTGTTACGAAGGCATGGAGTATAGCGAAGATCGCGCGAAAATCGCCGAGTGGGCGCCGCTGATTATGGAGGGGCGCTCTGCGGATGAGCCGGTGGCCGCGACGCGGATCATTACTGGAACAGACGTCGACTATGGAGCGCTGACCCACCACTTGGTGGCGCATCTCGTCGGTCAGCCGGATTGCTCGGTTCACTACAACAGCCGCGTCACCAATTTGGTGCGGGAAGGCTCGCGCTGGAGGGTCGAAGTCGAGGATCTGAAGGACGGTACCAGCCGATGGATCACAGCAAAGTTTGTGTTTATCGGGGCGGGTGGCGGATCTCTTCCCCTGTTGCAAAAGTCCGATATTCCCGAGGGGCGAGGATACGCCGGCTTTCCTGTAAGCGGGATCTGGCTGCGCTGCGACGCGCCCGAGATTGCCGAGCGTCACCACGCCAAGGTGTACGGGAAGGCCGCTGTCGGCTCCCCGCCGATGTCGGTCCCTCATCTCGATGCCCGCGTCATCGGTGGACGCCATTCATTGCTGTTCGGTCCATATGCTGGCTTTTCGAGTAAGTTCCTTAAGCATGGGTCGCTGCTTGACCTGGTCGAGTCGATCAGGCCGGCGAACGTGAAGCCGCTTCTTTCGGTGGCTCGCGACAATTTCGATTTGACTGAATATCTGATCGAACAAGTGTTGCAGTCGGAAAGTCATCGTCTTGCGACCTTGGACGAGTACTATCCGAGGGCCGATCCGAAAGATTGGAAGCTCCAGGTTGCGGGGCAGCGGGTCCAGATCATCAAGCCCGATGTCAGGCGTGGTGGCCTGTTGGAGTTCGGCACCGAGTTGGTCGGAGCGGCGGACCATTCGTTGGTGGCCCTTCTCGGAGCCTCACCAGGAGCATCAACCGCAGCATTTATAGCGCTCGAGGTACTGCAGAAGTGCTTCGCGGGCGAATTGGTCGATAGCGCCTGGCTTCCGAAGCTGAAAGAGATCATTCCCTCCTACGGCATCAACCTGATCGAAGATGCGGATTTGTGCCGGAGCATACGGGCGTCAACATCCAAGGTGCTGCAGGTCGACAACATTGCTCAACCTCAGTCCGGATCCGCATCCAAACGGCCGACGTCGGCCTGAGTAAGCAGAACAGGGGAAGGCAAACATCAATTGAGAGGACATTTCGGATGGAACTAACGCCGCTTCTCCTGTCACGCATGCAGTTCGGCTTCGCTATCTCCTTCCATATTGTGTTCCCGTCGTTCACGATCGGCCTCGCCGCCTGGTTGACGGTGCTGGAAGGGCTGCGCCTTGCAACCGGTCGGCTGGTTTACCGAACGTTGTTTGACTTTTGGCTAAAGGTATTCGGCGTTGCTTTCGGGCTCGGAGTTGTGTCCGGAGTTGTTATGGCCTTCCAGTTCGGCACCAACTGGAGCGTCATGGCGAAGATGGCGGGGCCTGTTCAAGGGCCCCTCCTATCCTATGAAACGTTCACCGCATTTGCGTTGGAGGGTGCGTTCTTCGGCATCCTGATCTTCGGCCGGCCGCGGGTCCCACCGTGGTTCTATCTTTTTTCGACGGCTATGGTCGCGCTCGGAACGACTCTCTCCGCCTTCTGGATCATGACGAACAACACGTTCATGCAGGTTCCGGTCGGCTATGTTGTTCAGAACGGAATGTTCGTGCCGACTGACTGGGCGAAGATCATCTTCAATTCAGTCGTCTGGGTTCGATTTCCGCACATGCTGCTGGCGTCCTACCTCACAGGTGCATTCTGCGTCGCCGCAACGGGCGCCTGGTACTTGCTTCGGGCAAAGTATCGCGCCGAAGCCCTTGTTATGGTTCGTATGGGGCTGTTTCTGGCCGCAGCGCTCATACCAGTGCAACTGTTCTTCGGTCATCTCGTCGGAGACTACGTGCACAAGCATCAGCCCGTGAAGTTCGCGGCGATCGAGGCCAGGTGGCACGACGAGCAGCCGGCGAGCGAAGTATTGATCGCCATTCCTGACGAGGCGACCCAGTCAAACAAATACGAGATCAAAATTCCGGTTCTGGGAAGCATCATTGCCAGCATGAGTCTAACCTCGAAAGAGGTGGGCTTGACCGATTTTAAGCCGCAGGACCGCCCGCCGGTGCTTATTCCCTTCATGACCTTCAGGATCATGGTCGGCTGCGGATTGCTCATGATGGCGATAGCGTGGTTCGGATCGTACTTGGTCTTCAAGAAGCGTATTGCTGACAGCAGGTTGATGTTGTGGGCCATCTTTCTCAGCTTTCCGCTGCCGTTCATCGCCATTCTCACTGGTTGGTATACAGCGGAAATCGGCCGCCAACCGTGGGTGGTCTATGGTGCCTTGCGGACCGCTGACGCCGTAACACCGTTCCTGACGACGTCGACGGCGATGTCCTCGCTGGTCCTGTTTGGCCTCGTCTACAGCTTCATCTTCTCTTTCGGCATTTATTACATCTACCGCCTTCTGCACGCGGGTCCCGTCGGTGAACCAATCAGAACATCGATTCCGCCTTTGCCAAATCGCCCGATGTCGCTCGCCGACCATCCGTCCCCCAATGTCCAGCGCTCTCACGCCATGGGGAAATAGCTATGGTACTGTTTTGGGTCGCTCTGCTCGCCATCAGCATCTTGATCTACCTCCTGCTCGATGGCTTCGATCTGGGTGTCGGAATGCTCTCAGGTGCCGCAAAGGACGAGGGTCACCACAGCACCATGCTGGCGACTGTCGCCCCGGTTTGGGATGGAAACGAAACCTGGCTTGTCGTCACTGGCGTGATTCTATGGGGAGCGTTCCCGGCGGTGTACGCAATGCTGCTTTCGGCCTTTTACATTCCCGTGACGGTGATGTTGCTTGGGTTGATCCTGCGGGGTGTTGCATTCGAATTTCGCAACCGGGCGCACCGAAGTCGATGGATTTGGGACCTGAGCTTCGCGGCAGGCTCTCTCGCGGCCAGCTTTATGCAGGGCGCAATGGTTGGCGCACTTGTACGGGGCCTGGAATTTCAGAATGGACAGTATGCCGGCGGGGCGTTCGGCTGGCTCTCGCTCTTCTCGGCGCTATGCGGAATTGGCCTGTGTCTGGGCTATGCGCTGCTCGGTGCCTGTTGGCTCGTCGGGAAGTGCGATGGACTGGCGCGGAAGACGGCAAGGCGACTGATTCCAGTGCTCGCGATAGCCGTGCTCGGCATTCTCGTCGTCGTCTTTCTCTACGCCCTGGCAGAACATCTTCCAATTCTGCATCGGTGGATCGAGCGGCCGCTTTTGTTCATCTTCCCGGCGATTGGTGCCGTTGCGGCGTTCGTGCTTGCGACGAGCATCCTGCGCCACGATGATCGTTGGCCGTTCCATATGGTCTCGCTCATATTTGCGTCGGCCTTCGGCACGCTTGCGCTGTCATTCTGGCCATACATGATCCCGTTCGAGATAACGATTGATGAGGCCGCCGCGCCGCACTCCAGCCTCGCGTTCATGTTTTGGGGTGAGGGGCTGTTCGTGTTTCCGCTGCTGCTTCTGTACCTGGTGATCGGCTACAGAGTATTTCGGGGCAAGGTCGGAGCGACGCCGGGTCATTATTGATCGGCGGCAAGGCCGATTTGAAGCGAGATCTATTCCGCACGCTCTACTCCGCCTCGTGGAGTTCTCAAGAGCCGCTTGTCGAGAACTCATCGATGACAACTGAGGACCGGCTTGATTTGATCCTGGAATTCGCAGCTGTCCTGTACACGAATGGACAATCCACGGATCACGTGATCGCTTCGGCTGCCCGGCTGAGCAAGGCGCTGGGTTTGGAAGCCACACTTGTACCCCAATGGGGCGTGCTGCACCTCCTGGCGAACGAACGACAACGAACCATTTCCGCCCAAGCCGCGGCAGATCCAACCGGTGTCCAGATGACGCGCGTCGCAGATGCGATGCACGCAATCGATGAGATCGTCTCGGGACGCATGACGCCCGAGTCGGCTCGGAACGCGATACGCAAAATCGCCCAATCGCCGCCGGCGCCTCGTTGGCAGTTCACATTGGCGGCGTCGGCAGGTGCGCTGGCATTGGGTGTCATTTTCGGGGTTGAGCATGTCATCGCATCTGCGCTGATTTTTGTGAGCGCCGGCGCGGGCGCTCTATTGCGCAGGTTCCTGGCAAATTTGAGCCATAACCTGCTTCTCCAGCCATTTTGCGCAGCTCTCCTCGCAGGCCTCGTTGGAGCGCTGGCCGTAAAGTATCAGCTTAGCTCGTCGCTGCGTCTGGTCGCAATCTGCCCATGTATGGTTCTTGTGCCGGGGCCGCATTTCCTTAACAGTGCGCTAGACTTCGTCGCGGGCCGAATGGGGCTCGGAATCGCGCGCCTTGCCTACGCGACGCTAATTGCGGTCGCCATCACCGCGGGCCTGTTGCTTGGACTAGCCTCGCTTGGGATCGTACTGCCGGCCGATCCTCCTGGTCGCATCGTTCCGCTGTGGCAAGATGTCATCGCAGCCGGAATCGCCGTCGCGGCTTATGGTGTTTTCTTCTCAATGCCGCTCAAAATGCTTCCGACTTGTATAGCCGTCGGAACGCTTGCACACGCCTTGCGATGGATTTCAATCATTCTTCTCGGCTGCAACGTGGCGACCGGCGCCTTCATAGCCTGCAGTTTTGTCGCGGCTGTGCTCACTCCGGCTTCGCGGCTTGCAAGTCTGCCCTTTGCGGCCGTCGGATTCGCGTCGGTCGTCTCAATGATTCCGGGGGTTTATCTTTTCCGGATGGCCAGCGGGCTGCTCCAGATCGTCGCAAGTCCCAAAATCGGACCTCAACTCGTCGATGCGACGATCAGTGACGGATTGACGGCTGTTGCTATCCTGCTGTCGATGGGTCTTGGTCTCGTGCTCCCAAAGCAGATTATCGACTATATTGCCGAGCGATCGGCCCCAGCAGGGTAACACAATTTCGAATGTCGTGCACCTTTAACGGAATGCCTTGGATCTGGGAGTGCAAGTCTCATAGCAGCACGATCGCCTCTCCAGAGCAGCTCTCTTCTCCGATGGCAGGAACGTCGCCATCGCTTACTAGGGGTGAGGATGATAGCGACCTTATCGGTATATTCCACGAGAGGGCAGCGTCATGCGGATTTGAAAGCGTGTTTACGTTTTTGGAAAGATACTCACTCGAGCGTCCCATATCCAGGAGTTTGCAGTCGAGATGAAGCTCGGCAGCCGCGGCGCTTCCATGTGAAAACTGCGCCGCGGCGTGAATACATTTCGCATTCGAGGTTGCAATGCTGCAGCCCCAGCGCCGTAGCTCCGGGGGCTGGCCACGCTTGGAGAAATAATCGTGTCCCGCACGCCGATGATTGGGGTCATCGACGATGATCCCTCGGTGCGCGCAGCGATGGAATCGATGCTCCGATCCTACGGCTACGATTTGGCGATTTACGAGTCAGCGATTTCGTTCCTGGCGAGCGATGTTGCGCGCTATTGCAGCTGCGTCATTTCGGATCTCAACATGCCCGGCATGAGTGGGCTTGAGCTCAAGCGTCAGCTGCGCCGGGTGGGCTATGAGATTCCTGTTATCATCATCACAGCGAGCAGTGGTACGGCCCTTTCGGACTACGCGCGATCCGACGGGATCTGTCATCTGCTAACAAAGCCGTTCCGCGCCAAGCAACTGATGGACTATTTGACAATGGTTCTTGCTGCCAGCGGACGGCAGTAACTTCAAATTCGATGTGCGCTCGCAGGTGGTCCCAAGAGACCGCAATGCACACGCCTGTTTGGCCGGTCATCTCCCGGTTTATTTCGGCGGTGAACGACTTAATGGAGTTGCTGTCACCTGGAGATGAATGCGGTGACAGACACGTGCAAATCGGAAAGCGACTGCGCTGGTCAAAAAGATTGCCAACGTCTGAATGGGCTAGAACATGAAATCAGATGAGGAGAACGACGATGACCAGAGCAGAACTCAGCGTTCCAAACGATCTGAGCGCAGAAGCCAGGCGTGATATCCCCAGCCGCGCTGCGAGCTTTGCTGGCAGACGTGTTTGCGCTCTATCTCAAAACGAAGAATTTTCACTGGCACATGTCGGGTCCCCACTTTCGTGACTATCACCTGTTGCTGGACGAGCAATCGGCACAGATCTTTGCCATTACTGATGATATCGCCGAACGCGCGCGAAAAATCGGTGGAACGACCCTCCGTTCGATCGGGCATATCGCGCGCGAGCAGCGGATTCTCGACAACGACGCTGACTATGTAGAGCCGCGGAGACATGCTCGCGAGCTGCGCGATGACAATCAACAGTTGGTGCGCGAGATGCGGCGGGTCCATGAGCTTTGCGAGGAGCAGGGCGACGTTGCGACCGCAAGTGTTCTCGAGAACTGGATTGATGAAGCGGAGCGACGAACCTGGTTCTTGTATGAGGCTGGTCGAAGAACCGCGGATGTGTAGTCATCATCGGGCGGGCTTGCAATGAGCGCTCTATTTGCGATATCGCATAGTGACGGTGCAATGGAACGGCTGCTGCTGCGTGAATTCGTCCACCGGATGAACAACGAGTTCGCATCGGCCATCAGCGCTATCGCGGCAGCCGAGCGCCGTTGCGACAGCGTGGACGCGAAGGCCGCAATGGCGTCGGTCCGCAATCGACTGATCGGCCACGCAAACGTACAACAGTTTCTGCGGATGCCGGATTATACCACCACGATTGATCTGGCCGCTTACCTGCATCAGCTCTGTCGAGCCATCAGCGAATCGAAGCTGGCAGGCGAGGGCATCGGACTCTCGTTAGCGCTCTTTCCGCTCAAGATGCGATCTGATCGCTGCTGGCTGTTGGGAATGATCGTGTTTGAGCTGATCACGAATGCCGCGCGGCACGCATTTCGAAACAAGGCGAACCGCGAGATCCGCCTGACAGTAATCCTCGCGGATAGATCCATCGCATGCTCGATCACCGACAATGGAGAATGCGATGGAGGCAGTTCTCCAGGTAGGGGGATCGCGATCGTTGAGGCGCTGGCGGCCACCCTGAAGGGCACAGTCGACATGCAATTCGGGCGATCCGGGTCAACCATTACCGTGAATGTACCAGTTGCCGAGTAGCGCAAACAGTGCCGCGCCGCTGTTCTTGGATCAGGTGTTCGACGGTTGCTCAGATGTCCGACAAAGTGTCCTCTGAGCATCGCCTGCGAGCAAGATCAAGACAGGGGCGGCTTTCGGTAACTGAACCCATAAGGTGGGCAGCGCCAGCTCTATAGGATGACGAATATGCGCCAAGCCTTGAGCGCATTGTGCGCCATCGATAGTCTATCGCGCGACTGGCTTAGCTCTGCGAGTGAGTACATCTAGCCCAATCCAGGAACGCTTAACTATGCTCACCGTCTATGGCGAAGGTCGTGGCTTCCGCGTTATTTGGCTGCTCGAGGAATTAGGTTTGGCTTATCGGCTTCGCCCGGTCGATCTGCTCGCAGTTGAGAATGATCGCGATTTCCTCGCGATCAACCCCGCCGGCTTCATTCCCGTACTGCAGGACGGCGAGACGATCATGGTCGAATCGATCGCGATTCTTGAGTACCTGCTCGCCCGCCACGGCTCAGGTTCGCTTGCCGTCGCCCCGGACGATCCCGCTTTCGCTTCCTATCTGCAATTTCTCCACTTGGGCGAGGCCGGGCTTGCCGGGCCGATGAACGCCGTCTTTGTCGGTCGCGAACTGGCGCCCGAAGCCGAGCGAAATGCCCGGGTCACCTGCTGGGCCCTCGAGACCTTCGAGAGCCGGCTGAGGCTGGTTATCCGCCGCCTCGCGGATTACCCCTATCTCGCCGGCGACCGATTCACCGCTGCCGACATCTCGGTGAGCTACGCCCTCCTGCTCGGCCTGCGAACTGGCAACTACGTCCCGGGTTCTACCGAGCGGGATTATCTCGCCCGCACGACGGCACGCCCTGCCTGCGCCCGAGCGATGGAAAGCTGCCAGGCCACCAAGGCTTGGGCGGCGAGATCACCGGGATTGTAGTGCTCGCTTCGTCGGAGCGGCCAAGCGCATGGTTGAGTCGGTGCGAAACTTCTCTACTTCCGTTCGCGCCCGCCAGCAGTACGCGAGGGCAAAAGAGGGAGTGCAGCTCATTGTCTCGGGCGATCGCGCGGCGGGCTCAACGACACAAGATTCATGTCATCGTCGATGCGCTGGGCTCCCACTCCGGCTCGGCCTGACCCGCCGCAAACGCATGACGGGCAGATCGCCGAGACGGGACTCAATCGTCTTCGTCCACGGGCTGTCGTGCTGGCCGACCAGGCGTACGACGCCAACCGCATCCGCGAGCTGATCCAGGGTCAAGACGCCACTCCTCACATCGCGCCGATGAGCAACTGGCGCTGAAAACCTGCTCTGGCAAACGGCTCTACCGCGAGTGCAATTTCATCGAGCGCTTCTTCTTGCCTCCCGCTACGACAGGCTCGCCACCAACTTGCTCGCGATGATCTAGCTCGCCACAATCGAGCCGTGCCTACGCGCTTACGAGTCCACGGCCCAGGCCATTTCACCATACCGTGCTGATAGGCAGCGGGACGTGCATTCCCGAAAGCGGCGCGCCATCAGTTCTCTAATTTGGAGCGACATCGCCGACCCAAACGAAGTGTAGGCCCCTGCTGTTGGTGCTGCGCTGGGATCTGCAGCATACATGGGCAGAATGCGAGGAGACGCAGGGATGAACTGAGTTGATACCCGATGAACCGAAATGCGCCTGCCGAGCGACGCGATACAAGCTGATTGCCGGAAGGACTGCGGCTCGAATTGCTCGAAAGGGTAGCGAAGCAGACCTGCCCAATCTCCCAAGCATAGGAACAATATGATGACAACGGACAAAAAGACGTTCGAGCGCCGCATCCTTTGCGAATCCGCGGCGAAATTCCACATCAACGCGCCGACTCCCACGATCGACATCACCGAATGGCTGTATACGTTGGGCGATCTCGAGTACATCAACTGTACACCGATCTCCCGGGCCCATCTTTCAGCGGGCTTCACCCGCACACCGGATGGCAAGCGAATGTCGATCAACGTCGAGGATATCGGAGGGGCTCTAATCGTCGAACACTATGTGGAAGACATCAGCGAGAAGCTGCGCTGTCGTGTTCATTCGATCTCGGACCTGCTGATCGGTCGCGAATACACGACAACCGAAGTTGTTTGGGAGCTGATCGCCGAGCACAAGCACGGTGATCACCACGAGTTTACGAACAATGTCTGGGTCTGGACGACAGAGAAGTACGATCAGTATCTCGAAGCGCATCGGATTCCCTACGAAGAGGCCCGACACGCGTACCAGGTCGCGGTGGCGGCTCACAACGCGGAGGAGACCCCCTATTTCGCCGCGTCGATCGAGCGCCATGCCCTGCGCAAGGGCGTGAGGTGAACACGGAGCGCCGCCGTCTACCACGGGCGGCGGCGCAAATCTGTCCACGCCTCACGGCGGTCTTGCTGCAGGATGATCAAACTGGTCCATTTATCAATCCGTTCCGTTTTCGTGAGAACACGTCATCCTCATCGTGCTGACGCGTAGGCTCGCGTGCTTTCCGGAAAGAGGCCTCTCCGACCGCTCTTTAACATGCCTCGGCCGCCAGCTGGAGGATCGCCATCGAGCCGCCTTGAAGCAATCGAGTTCATCGGCACTTGGCTCATATCCCGGTGCCGTGCCGCGAGAGGCGACGAGGTTCGTTTGGGCTCGAACTCGGCGAATTTTCGTGTGCGGCGGCGTGGCCATTCAATCCTGGATTATGCTCGCAGAGGAACATGCCGTGAAACGAGGTATCATCATCGCGCTTCCCGTCGTTCTCGTCATCGTGGCCGGCGGCAGCTATTGGTATGTCAAAGATGTGATCCGCCCTGTCGCGCCGGCGGCCGAGCCAGCTCCGACCGCAGTTCCGGTCGTTGCGAGCGCTGTCACGGGCAAGGACGTTCCGATCTATTTGCGGGGGATCGGCACTGTGCAGGCCTATAACACCGATACTGTGCGCAGTCAGATCCAGGGTCAAATTATCAAGATCGCTTTTACGGAGGGGCAGGAGGTCAAAGCTGGCGATCTGCTCGCGCAGATAGATCCGCGCCCCTACGAGGCGCAAATCGAACAGCTTACAGCCAATCGCGACCGGGACCAGGCCCATCTTGAAAATGCGCAGGCAAATCTCGCGCGCGACAACCAGCTTGGTGAAAAGGGCTTTGCCACTGCACAGGCGATCGAAACACAGAAGTCGCAAGTCGCGCAGCTCAAAGCTGCCGTGGAGGCGGACCAGGCGCAGATTGACCAGGCCAAGGTTCAGCTCAGCTATACCCGGCTGACTTCGGCCATCGCAGGGATCACGGGTGTTAGACAGATCGACGTCGGTAACGTGATCCATCCGACCGACCCCAACGGCCTCGTCGTTGTGACTCAGATCGAACCAATTTCACTGCTCTTTACCCTGCCGCAAACTGATCTGCCTGCAATCCAGGAGCAGCAGGCGAAAGGCCCGATGAAGGTTATCGCCTACAGCCAGGACAATAAAACGAAGCTCGATGAGGGGAAGCTGCTTCTGGTCAACAACGAGATCGCCCAGGCCACCGGGACCGTGGAGCTCAAAGCAGAGTTTCCCAATCGCGAACACAAACTATGGCCGGGACAACTCGTCAACGCACGCTTGCTCATAGAGACCCGAAAGGACGCATTGACGGTGGCTGGGTCGGCGGTGCAGCAGGGGCAAAATGGAAGCTATGTCTATGTGGTCACGCCCAAGCAGACCGCGGAGTTGCGTCCGGTCCATGTCGCGCAAATCAGCGACGGCCGGGCTTTGATTGATGAGGGTTTGAAGGCGGGCGATGTCGTTGTCATCGATGGCCAATACCGCTTGAAGGACGGTAGTCTCGTCAAGGAGTTGCATGGCAAGGCCGCGCGCGAGGCGGACTTGCAGAGTGCCGTACAGGACGCAATCCCATGAACCTTTCGGCACCCTTCATCCTGCGGCCGATCGCGACCGCGCTGCTCATGGCGGGCCTGTTGTTGTGTGGCCTTGCCACGTATCCCTTGCTTCCGGTCGGCGCACTGCCCAACGTGAATTACCCGACCATTCAGATATCGGCGCAGCTGCCCGGTGCCGATCCGCAGACGATCGCATCGTCAGTTGCGACGCCGCTCGAACAACAGTTGAGCCAGATCCCGGGCGTGACGCAGCTCACCTCATCGAGCGCACTGGGCGTAGCGCAGTTGTCCGTACAATTTGAGCTCTCACGGACGGTGGATAGCGCAGCGGTCGACGTGCTGTCCGCCATCAACGCTGCCAGTCCATATCTACCACAGAACATCCCCTATCCTCCCACGATCCGGAAGGTAAATCCGGCCGAAACTCCGATCATGTTGATCGCGCTGTCTTCTGATTCGCTTCCACTGACGACGGTCGATGCTTACGCGGAAAATATCCTGCTGCCCAAGATCTCTCAGATTCCCGGCGTCGGTCTCGTTGGAATCGGCGGCCAGCAGAAGCCCGCGATCCGAATCCGGGTCAATCCACAGGCGCTGGCAGCCCGCGGGATCAGCCTGGAAGACGTTCGGAGCGTCGTAGCTGGTGCCAACGTCGACCTGCCAAAGGGAACGCTGAATAGCCCGCGCGTGACCTATACGCTGAACACCAATGACCAGCTTCTCAAGCCGGAAGCCTACGACAATCTCATCATTGCGTATCGCAATGGCTCGCCCGTGCGGGTACGTGATATCGGCGCCAGTATCGAAGGCCCGGAGAACGACCTCCTCGCCGGCTGGTATGGGAGCCAACCCGCCATCATCCTGGCGATCCAGCGAGTGCCCGGCGCCAACGTCATCGAAACCGTGGATCGCATCAAGACCCTGTTGCCGAAACTGCAGGCCTCCGTCCCACCAGCCATCAAGGTGACGATCGCGGCGGATCGTACAGCGACCATCCGCGCCGCAGTCTCAGACGTTCAATTCACGCTCGTCTTGACCGTTGCGCTGGTCGTGATGGTGATATTCTTGTTCCTGCGTAACTTCTGGGCCACCATCATTCCGGCTGTGACTGTCCCGTTGTCGCTGATCGGAACGTTCGCGGTTCTCTACGTGCTTGGTTACAGCCTCGACAATCTCTCGCTCATGGCGCTGTCGATCGCGGTCGGATTCGTGGTCGACGACGCCGTCGTGGTGATCGAGAATATCGTGCGCCATCTTGAAGAGGGCCTCACGCCGATGCAGGCCGCGCTCAAGGGATCGGCCGAGATCGGCTTCACGATCGTATCCATAACGCTGTCGCTGATTGCCGTTTTCATCCCATTGTTCTTGATGGGCGGGTACGTCGGAAAGCTGTTCCAGGAATTTGCTATCACGATCACCGCGTCCCTCATTCTGTCGCTGATCATCTCGCTTACGCTCACGCCGATGATGTGCGCGCGCCTTTTGAAGGATGAATCGCGAAAGAAGCACGGGAGACTCTATCTGGTCTTCGAGCGTGGATTTGATGCGCTCCTGGCCTTGTACGCGCGTGGTCTGCGCGTCGTGCTGCGGCACCGCTTCGCGACGCTGCTTGTTATGCTCTCGACCATCGCCTTGACGGGATACCTCTACGTGATCATCCCGAAAGGCTTCTTCCCGCAACAGGACACCGGCCAGATAACCGGTATCACCGAAGCCTCGCAGGACATCTCCTTTCCAGCCATGTCCGAGCGGCAGCAGGCGCTGGTCGGCATCTTGTTGAAGGATCCCGACATCCAATCGGTGGCCAGCTATATCGGCCCGGGCGGCCCAACGGCGACGTTGAACCAGGGACGAATCTTTATCGTTTTGAAACCGAAGCCTGGGCGCAAGGCGAGCGCCGACCAGATTATTCGGCGGCTTGAGCCGCAGCTCGCTCATATCCAGGGTATTACGCTCTATATGCAGGCCGCCCAGGACATAACCATTGGCGCACGTCTCTCGAAGACGCAATACCAGTACACGCTGACTGACGCAGATTCCAATGAGCTAGCCCATTGGTCCTCTGTATTCCTCGAGAAGCTTCGGGCCCTTGATCTCATAACCGACGTCGCGAGTGATCAGGCCAATGCTGGACCGAAGCTCGACGTGACTGTCGACCGCGAAGTGGCATCCAGTTTCGGCATACTTCCGTCGACGATAGATAACACCCTGGACGATGCCTTCGGCCAGCGCATCGTCTCCACCATGTTCACCTCGCTGAACCAGTACCACGTCGTTCTCGAGGTTGATCCGCGATTCCAGTACGGCCCGGAAGCGCTGAAGGACATTTACCTAAATTCCGCTAGTGGCAAGCAGGTGCCACTGAGCGATCTCGTTCACAGCGAGATCAAGCCGGCTCCGATATTGATCAACCATCAGAGCATGTTTCCGTCGGTCACGATCTCCTTCAACCTGAAGCCCGGCGCGGCGCTCGGCGACGCCGTGGCCGCAATTCAGAAGATCGAGAGCGACACGGGAAAGCCGGCCTCGCTGTCGACCTCGTTCCAAGGCAACGCGCAGGCGTTTCAGTCATCGCTTGCCGGCACGCCATTGCTCATCGGGGTGGCGCTGATCGTGATCTACATCATTCTGGGCGTGCTCTACGAAAGTCTCATCCACCCCATCACGATATTGTCGACACTGCCGTCCGCCGGCATCGGTGCGCTGCTTCTGTTGCTGGCGGTCCATATGGATCTCAGCGTCATCGCGATCATCGGAATCATCCTCTTGATAGGCATCGTCAAAAAGAACGGCATCATGCTTGTCGATTTCGCGCTTGAGGTGCAACGTCAGGAAGGCTTGAGTTCCCAAGAGGCGATCTATCAAGCCTGCACCCTGCGATTCCGCCCTATCTTGATGACGACTATGGCCGCGCTGCTCGGTGGCGTGCCGTTGATGGTGGGCACCGGCACCGGCTCTGAACTGCGCCAGCCCCTCGGCTATACGATCGTTGGCGGACTGATGCTGTCGCAGATCCTGACGCTCTACACGACACCGGTCGTCTATCTGTACCTTGACCGTCTGGGCGCCTGGTTCACCAAGCGCAAGCCGAGCGAAGCGGACCCATCCAGCTTGCGGGCGGGCCAGAAGGAGACGGAGTTGCACCATGAACCCGCTTGAGAAGCTGGCCGTCGGGATGACTGCGGAAAAGGTAGTGATCGTGAGCCCCGAAATGACGGTTGGTCATGTGGTCCCCGGCATGCCCGCGGTCTACGGCACGCCGATGATGATCCTGCACATGGAGATGGCAGCGGGATTGGCCGCCCAACCATCACTGCCGAATGGATATGTCAGCGTCGGGATGACGGTCAATATTCGCCACCTGGCGGCGACGCCGGTCGGCCGCACTGTGCGGGCGCTTGCCAGGATAATCGGGCTTGAGGAGAAGAGAATCCTCTTCGAGGTCGAGGCTTGGGATGGTAACCGGAAGATCGGTGACGGCACTCACCGGCGGGGTGTCGTCAATGTGGTCGAATTCGAAAGGCGGTTTGGTGTGTTGCCGCTGGCCGAGCCGGCGACCACCTGAAGCAAATCCTGGCCCCTCCTGGCTGACGGCCGACACAGTGCTTTCAAGACGCGGGTAACAAGGCGGCGTCATTAGCTCCGAAACCGTTTCAAATCGAACAGATCAAGAGATATGCCTCGTCATCGGCGGCTACGCGTTTCGCGCATTATCAACGTGTTCAATGATGGGCCTTCAGATACTCGTCTCAAAGTGCTGGTGCTGTATGGGTTGGTAATCGCCGCCAATATGGCCTCGTGGACCTGGGCGCTGATCGCGTTTCGCTCCTTTTCCGGTCCTGCTCGGAACTGCCTTGTTGGCCTATACCTTCGGCCTTCGCCATGCCGTTGACGCCGATCACATTGCTGCCATCGACAATGTGACGCGGAAATTGATGCAGGCTGGAAAACGGCCGATCTCGACGGGCCTCTTCTTTTCGCTCGGGCATTCGACTGTCGTGATCGTTGCGTCTGTCGCGCTCGCGTTGGCTGTGACCTCGCTGCAAGCCAGGTTCTCGCATTTCAGGGAGATCGGCGTAGTTGTCGGCACCGGCGTCTCCGCGCTGTTCCTGATTGCGATTGCCGTCGCCAATAGTTTCATCGCCATCGCCCTGTGGCGGATGTTCGACGCCGCGAGGCGGGGAGAGCGTGTGCTCGACGAGGAGTTGAACCTGCTGTTGTCACAGCGCGGCTTTCTTGGTCGGCTGCTGCGATCGTTGTTCTTTGTAATATCGAGCAGTTGGCACATGTATCCGCTCGGCATTCTGTTCGGGCTGGGTTTCGACACGGCCACCGAGATCGGCCTGTTGGGCATCTCAGCCGGGCAGGGCTCGCAAGGGCTACCGCTCTCCTCGATCCTCGTTTTCCCGGCCCTGTTCACGGCCGGCATGTCTGTGGTGGACACTACCGACGGCATCTTGATGGTCGGTGCGTACGGCTGGGCTTTCTCGAAACAAATCCGAAAGCTCTACTACAATCTGACGATCACACTGGTGTCGGTGATAGTTGCATTAGTCATTGGTGGAATAGAGGTCCTCGGCCTCATCAAGGACGAGCTCGATCTCGAAGGCGGCATCTGGATATTCATCGGCATAGCCAACGAGAATTTTGGGGTCCTCGGCTATGTCATCGTCGCGATTTTCGTCGGCTGTTGGCTGTTGTCGGCAGCGTTGTATTGGCTCAACCGGCTGGATGAAGTCAGGAGTATGTAAGTTGTGCTGATTGTAGCGGCGCCTTGAGTGGCCCATCAGCGAGGGCTAATCGCAGTTCTCATTCATGTCCGCTTCAGAGGGGGCAGGGCGGACCAGGTTTGCTCGCCCTGAGCTTTTCGGCTTTCAGCACAGGAGATCCGAGCGAGATCCGCGGTGCTTATAAGAACCGCGGCTCAAGGGGCAGACGCCCGATTCCCGATTTGACTATTCCGCCGCTTCCACAATCGTTGAGCGAACCAGGCGAATCGGAACGCCCTTGTAGGATGGTGTGAAGCTCATCGGATCATGGGCGTATAGCGGCACCAGTGGATTTGTCTCGGGGTAGTAAGCCGCACAACAGCCAGTCGGGAAGGAATAGCGAACTACGCGGAAGTTCCGGACTATACGCTCGGCGCCGTCGGTCGATTCGGTGATTAAATCGACCCGGTCTCCCTCCTGCAATCCGCGCTTCCTCATCTCGTATTCGTTGAGAAACACTACGTCACGCTGACCAAATACGCCGCGATAGCGATCGGATAGAGAATAGAGCGTCGTGTTGTACTGATCATGGCTCCTTATGGTGCTGAGCCAGAGATATTCCGGATCGCTTTGCGGTGGATCCTCGCCGCAACCCTCGAAAACGATGAAATTGGCCTTGCCGGACGGCGTTGCCCAGATGCGCTCGCGAGCGGTTGACGTCAGATGGAAGCCTCCTGGCACACGAATGCGGGCGTTGTAGCCCTGGAAGATGGGAAAGACGGCTTCGATCGCATCGCGGATGAGATCGTAATCGGCCACGAACTCGTCCCACTTCACGACCGTGCGGCCACCCAATGTCGCCTTCGCCACCCCCGCGATAATCGCAACCTCGCTCTTCAGGTGCTCCGAGGCAGGCTTGTTACGGCCGCCCGAGGCGTGCACCATCGACATTGAATCCTCGACCGTGATTGACTGCGGCCCGGTAGCCTGGATGTCGATTTCTGTTCGGCCCAGACATGGCAAGATCAGCGCCGCGCGTCCGTGCACGAGGTGGCTGCGGTTGAGCTTGGTGGAAACGTGTACGGTGAGATCCAGATTTTGCAACGCAGCCCGCGTTGCCTGCCAATCGGGGATGGCAGCCGCAAAATTGCCTCCCATAGCGAAAAATACCTTGACCTCGCCTCGGATCATTGCCTCAAGCGCGGTGACAACGTTGTGCCCGGGGGCCGTCGGCGGCTTGAAACCAAATCGACGCTCCAGCCGTCCAAGAAATTCGGCTGTGGGGACCTCCGTGATGCCGACCGTGCGATCGCCCTGTACGTTCGAATGGCCGCGGACCGGACAGACGCCCGCACCTTCGCGTCCCACGTTGCCGCGCAGCAGCGCGAGATTGGCGATCTGCTGGACATTATTCGCGCCGCGATAATGTTGCGTGATGCCCATGCCGTAGACGAGGATCGCGCGCTCCGCCTTCATGTAGGCGTTCGCGGCATATTCGAGGTTTTCACGGGTCAAGCCTGATTGGCGCTCGATATCGGGCCATTGAGTGCGCTTTAAATCCGCAATCAGCGCTTCGATGCCGACGGTATGGCCTAGGATGAAGTCCCAGTCCAGAATCTCCGGTTGCTTGCTAGCGCGTGCCGCTTCATCCGCTTCCACCAGGATCTTCATGATGCCCTTGAGCGCGGCGACATCCCCTCCGATACGCACCTGGAAAAGCTTTGAGCTGATCGTAGTCGACGACAACGTGATCATCTCGATCGGGGCTTGCGGTGCCTGGAAGCGCTCAAGCGCGCGCTCGCGAAACGGATTGAAGGAGATGATCGATGCACCCCGGCGAGACGCATTTCGTAAGCTCGTCATCATCCTCGGGCTGTTGGTGCCTGGGTTCTGGCCGAAGATGAAGATGCAGTCGGCCTTATCGAAGTCCTCCAAAAGAACCGTGCCTTTGCCGACGCCGATCGATTGGGGCAGACCGACACTGGTTGCCTCATGGCACATGTTCGAACAATCGGGGAAATTGTTGGTCCCGACTTCGCGCACGAAGAGCTGGTAGAGGAAGGCGGCTTCATTCGAGGTCCGCCCCGACGTGTAGAAGTCCGCCATGTTCGGATCGGGCAAGGCTCGAAGATGTCCGCCGATTGTCTGGAAGGCGTCCTCCCAACTTACCGGCAAGTACCGGTCGCTGGTTGCGTCATAGGCCATCGGATGGGTAAGGCGTCCGGCCATCTCGAGATCGTAGTCGCTCCAGCCAGACAGCTCGCTTACGGTGTGCTCGGCAAAGAAGTCGGGCGTGCAGCGTTTGGCTGTGGCTTCCCAGGCAATCGCCTTTCCGCCATTCTCGCAGAACTCGAACGATGAAGTGTGCTTCGGATCCGGCCATGCACAGCCCGGGCAGTCGAAACCATGGGGCTGGTTCATGCGGCTCAGGGTCACAGCGCCCTTCACAGGCACCTCTTGCACAAGTAGCGCCCTGCTGAGTGCCTTGAGTGCTCCCCAACCGCCGGCCGGCTCATTGTAGGGGTGAACCGATTTCCTGGCCATCTGCCTATCTCTAATTTGACGTCCTTGCGCGAGTTAACGGCCGTTTCGGCTGGATCGTCTTTTCAAATCGGTCTCGGCGTTTCTCAAATGCACAGGTTCGTCCAAAGCGGGGTAGCGGCCAAGAGCAGACCATCTTCATGTTGTTAAGGCCTTCTTTGATGCAGAGCTTTGATCCATTCGCGCGGTCATAGTTGAGGCCCAACAGTAAGGCTCCCGATAAGGAAGACGCAGGGCTTATATCCCTCCTGCTCACTTCCGCAGCGACTCCGCCGCCGCGCGCGCAAGGCCCTCGATCCAGTCCTGGTGGACATTTAGCATCGGATTTGGCTTGGCGAGCGCAAGGCCCTTTGCTGGATTTCCAATCTGCGACTCCTGTGTGAGTATTCGCGACGTTCGCCCGGCAGATCCTCGATCAACCATGCGTGATAAGTGTCGATGCGCGCGGTGGCATGACCTTCTGTCCAGCCATGCCAGGCCAAGCGGGCCGGCTTACCGGCCGCGGGCGGCTCGTACTCCATCACTTCAGCCTCCACCGGAAGGCCAAACGTGACAAACCGGAAGTGCGCCCCTTTACACAGTTGGGGGCCCGGACCGTCCAGAAACGCGATCTCCGATGTATTCTTATAGTAGCTCGGCCGGGCAGTGGTATCATTGAGCTGCGGCCACACTTGCTCTGCACGCAGACCCTTCAAGACCATTTCGTTCGAGACGAAGTTGTCGGTCGTACCCGGCAAATATTGTTCGGGCCAAATGATGTCGCTCATCCTAGTGAATCTCCGCCTTTGCGATTTGGAAACTTCCTGTGAGCAGCCCGCGATCCGAGTGGGAGGCCGGTTAGACTGTTCGTGTGCGGCGCCGATAGCAAAACGATAAGGCACACGTCGAAAGTCCCACTGGCACCAAAAGAGCGCCGCCAGGCCAATGCGTCGCCATAACGCCCCCGGCTGCGGCACCTAGCAAGAACATCCCGCAAATTATGAGCAATGTCCTTGCGCCACGGACGGGCTCGGAATTGGCGGGTAGTGCAATCTGATCGAACGCGCGCAACAGATTGCCAGTCACCGTCACCGAGAGATACTTCCACCGATCTACTTGCCTGAAGCTTGTCGCTCGTAATGCCACAGCAAACGAAATCCCCACGATGGCGAGCTCGGGATATGAGCGAAGCCAAAGCGTAATCAATCCCAGTAATAGGATCTCGGCCCAGAGGCAAAGAAGCGGAGCTCGAGCTTTGGTGGCCGCAACTGCGCCGGCGAGAAAGCTAAGGATTGGGGGCACATGATGAAAAGCCTCGCCCCATTTTGCCAGCGCGAGATACATTCCGACAAACACGACATTTCCAGTTTGCGAGTTTGCGAACACGCCGCCGAGCGATAACCAGGTAAATGCATCGAGAAAGCCTCCGGACATGGTCAGGAGACAGGCGACGAAAAGCGATTGCTTCGGGTCATAGGTCTCGGGCCGTCTTTCCGCCCTGAAGGTCAGCGAATTTGTATCCGTGAGCGTCATCGCCACCACGCGGTCAGGAGGCGGCGCGATGGAGCGCTTCGCTGGACAGGAGCACGCGATGTGCATGAGTGAAGACGCTAAATCCATCGCTGCGTGCGACTGCGATTAGCGTAATCCCGGCCTCGTCGGCGGTTCGAATCGCAAGTGTTGTCGGCGCCGAAACGGCAATCACCATAGGTGTGCCAATTGCCGCTGCCTTTTGCACCATCTCTACCGATACACGGCTGGTCAGTAAGATCGCACCCCCAGTGGCCGACAGACCGCCGGCTGTGATCGCTCCAACGAGCTTGTCGAGGGCATTATGCCGGCCAACGTCTTCCCGGATGAGGGAAATGCCAGACGCAGGGTGCCAAAGCGCCGCCGCGTGTACTGATCGAGTCTGTTGGTGCAAGACCTGCAGCGGTGCAAGCGCCCGCATCGCCTCGAGCAGGTCGTTTGCGCGGAACATGGCACCACTTGCCACCTGCGCCGGCTTCCGCCTCGCTTGCTCAAGGCTCTCTATCCCGCAGAGCCCACAACCCACGGGTCCACTCATCGAGCGGCGCCGCGCAGCGAGAGCAGCTGCGGGGTCGCCACTGAGCCATATCTGAATCTCGATGCCCAGACCGCTCGGAACGACGTCGACGCTCAAAATATCGCTGACACGATCAACGAGCCCCTCGGTGAGCGTGAAGCCCAGGCCGAAGTCGCCGAGATCGGCTGGCGTCGCCATCATGACTGCATGAGTGGATCCATTGTAACTGAGCGCAACCGCCGTCTCTTCGGCAATCAGGCGGGATGCCGTGACGGCGCGACCGCCTCGCCAATTGATCTCATCGTGGGTCGCAATGGTCGAGCTCCGCATGGCTATGCCGTTGCGGTCTTGCCTTGATGCCGGGAGGCCCGCGCCTTGAGCCCCAGTCCAAACGCGATCAAGCTCCAACCCTGGAAGATCAGATCGACAACCAGCATGGCGCCAAGGAACCAGAGACCGATGCCGGGCCATGCGGCGATCACGAGCCCTCCGACGCAGACTGTGAGAGCACCAGCAGCGACAATCCAGGCCCAGCCGGCAGCCGGGCGCATGTGAAAGCCAGCCCAGACTCGCATCAGGCCAGCGGCGACCAGGAAGACGCCTGCGGTCAGAGATAACGTGATTGAAGCCAGAACGGGGTCATAAAGGATGATGCAACCGGCAGCGGCATAGACAATCCCGCCAAGGAGCCAAAATAGAAACCCTCGTAGGCCGCGCGCTGAAAAGCCGTGAACAATCTGGATCAGTCCGGCGACAAACATCATGGCCCCTATCACCAACGCGGATGCCAGGCTGGCGGCCATCAAGTTAGTTGATGCAATTCCGCCCAGAACGAGTTCGGCAATGCCAAGTGCAATAAACCAGCCCCATTTATTCGTAAGCGCATGGATAGCCGTGCCGAGCGTTGGCCTTTCGTTTGCTGCATCTGTCATGATCAGTCCTCATCACGGTTGCGTTAGTGACCGAAGCATCGATCGTCCGCAGCATCAAAGCAGATCGCGCGTGATGGTCTTTCAAGGAACTCCAAGGCCTTTTCGACTTGCACGATCGCGGCTTTGTATTGCGCGCCTGCGGCACACGGCCGTGCATTCGAGCAAGAGAGACGCCGATCCGAAGATACGCCCGATGACCGGGAATATTAGGTTCCCGACGTCAACCACGGCGACCGAGGTAGCCTATGAGCGCGATCACGACCAAGACGGCACTCGGATCTACTACAAGGACTGGGGTACTGGACAGCCGGTTGTTTTCAGCCATGGTTGGCCGCTCTCCTCCGACGCATTTGAGGATTAGATGTTCTATCTCGCGTCGCGAGGCTATCGCTGCATCGCCCACGATCGGCGGGGCCATGGCCGCTCGAGTCAGCCTTGGACCGCCAACGACATGGATACCTACGCAGATGATCTGGCCGAACTCGTTCAGCAGCTCGTGCTAAAGGATGCCGTGCACGTCGGCCAATCCACTGGCGGGAGTGAAGTTTCGCGGTATATCGCCCGCCATGGTACCGAGCGCGTGGCCAAGGTTGTATTGATTGCCTCGGTCCCGCCTTTGATGCTCCAGACGCCTGGCAACCCAGGTGGACTGCCGATCTCTGTCTTCGATGCACTTCGCTCGAGCGTCGTTGCCGACCAGTCGCAGTTTTGGAAGGAGCTGAGCATCCCGTTCTACAGCTACAACCGTCCTGTCGCGAAAGTGTCGGAAGGCGTGCGCGAGGCGTTTTGGTTCCAAGGCATGATAGCAGGTTTTCCCGCCGCCTACTTCTGCATCAAGGCATTCTCTGAGACGGACCAGACCGAAGATCTAAAGAAGATCGACGTGCCGACGTTGATCATCCAGGGCGACGATGACCAAATTGTTCCGCTCGCCGACTCGGGTGTCCTTCAGGCAAAGCTCGTCAGCGGCGCCATCCTACGAGGGAGCTCCGCACGGCCTCTGCACGACTCACAAGGACCGCGTCAACGATGATCTGCTGACGTTCTTGAGGTCCTAAAAGCTCAGGACGCAACCTGACGCCTCAAGTCGCGATTTGTCTGTAATGGCCGGCTCGACAGCTCGGGCCTAGTCGCTTCGAGAGGAGCGGCGACGCTAGCTGCTCATCATGTTGCAATGAGCTGATAGAGAGCGGTCGCATCCGACTCCATCACTGGGACAAATGTCGCAATATCTTCCGCACGCTCGCAAGCTGCCGCTGGCATACGCTGCTGTTGCCCGACTCGTCGGCGAGCCGGGCGCGGTTGAGCGCATCGAGTGCAACCTGGAGCTCCGTTCCGCTGGTGCCTTCGGTCCGCGCCAGCGAGCCGGGCGTTGGCTGATGGCCGCGCAATGCGAGGAGGCTTTCGGGCTTCCAGCCATCTGCGCCGGCATTTGCTTCGATCGCGGCATCAACCCGAGCTTGAGCCTTCGCGATTGATTGTGAGCAGGGTCCAGCAGACGCCGAAAAGCCCGCAAACAGAACAGGCAAGGCGCAGGCGAGACACTTTACTAAGTTGCGCATCTGACCTCCTTGGTGGGCGTCTCAAAACGGCTTGTGAGAACGGGACAGATTTGTACCTGTTTGAAGTATGAAACTGATGAAAGGCGCGGTATTTCGGGTCCGCTCACCTCGTTGCCAGAATGCACGTTGCCTTCAGGGGCGCGGCGGCTCCCGTATCGGTTCCGGCGGTCTGGCTCGAGTGCGACACCACTCCGCCCCGTATCCGGACGTCAGTGCCTGCGCGAAGAAGTGCTCGGGCCACTGCGATCATCGCGCGATCGGGCATTTGCCCTAACCTGGCCCCGAGAAATGCCGACGGATCTTACGAGAGACGTCGGCCCTGCGCACTGGTTTATCTCGCTGGCCGGAGCGTAAGGCTCTCAAGGCCGGCAGCTACGCTCAAGCCGACCGCGTCCTCCACACTTATCGGCTGCAGGGCGATGGAGTTTCTCGAACCGCCAACCAGAACGTTGCCGCCGATGCCGATCCCGAGCACGGCGCTCCCGTCGACACCAGCATAGTTCCCGGAGAGGTCGCGCGGCCCAAGCCGGGTCGTCGGCGCAAAGACGTTCCAGGCGAGCCTGGTGTTCTCTGTAATGCCCAGATCCAGGCCAATCCTGTTTATTACGGCGACATAGTGACCGTCTGGTCTCCCGGCGACCCGTAGCACGCACGCAAGATTATTCGTCGATCCTATGATGAATCCGATGCTGGCTCCGCCCCGGCATTCAAGCAGACCGACCTGCACGCGTGGGCTCGGTTGCTGCGCCGCCGTCGCTCCGAACAATGAAACGAGCGCCGTCGTCATGGTCGTGGCAAGGATGGTCAAAAGGCGCATGAGAAATTCCTGAAAGTGCATTGGGAGGCGACATAACCAATGGGCTCGAGTCATCATTGTCCATTGGTCCTGCGAGTACTTGATTAGCCATACGCTGCCGGAGCAAGGTTAGTGCCGACAGACGAGCGGATCGCATTTGGCTCATACGCGCGTGTGGTCCACGGCCGAGTTGCGTATGCGCCGACGCGCGCCGCCCTGACGCTGTTCGAGTAACACGTGGCAACACTTGCAGGGCCAGCGCAATGGAGCCAGCTGAAGAAGCTTCATCGAGTGCATCAACCGTCCTATCGAGGAGGCAAGACCGGCATTGCGAATGCAGTAGACAATAGAACAGCGTGTGTATTCCTCATCTGCACGCCGTTTTGCGGAATGCAAAGCAAGCTGAATCCGATCGCGCCTTTACTCGTGCACGTAGCCATATCACTAGACCGCAACCGAGACCGGCGCGACCGAGCGGCGGCACACTGTGCCGTCCCGTGTGGGGCTGCGCCAGAAGTCGGCACATTGCTCCGAACGGTGGTTGGCTGCCCCGGGTTGTTTTACCACGGCCAACGGCACTAAGCCCGAAGCTCCAGATCTTATGCTCCCTGCAGGACTTCCAGGGACCTGACTCAACACGATAGTATGTTGCTGCTGCTAGCTCTGCCTGCGCCAGGCCGATCCACCAGCCGTCTTCGTGCAAACAATAAAAGAAGCGTCAGATACGAAATACCCGTTCGGTTTGAGAAAGTATCGTCGCACCCATCGGTGAGATAAAGGAGCCCGCAGATATGTCTCTTCTTAGTCGGCGCACGATCCTATCGTCTGGTGTTGCGGGTGGCATTCTCACTGCGACCGCAGCGGTCGCATCAGAAGCCAAGTTCGGTAATCCAGATCAGCCGGCCGAGGGAGCGGTCAACGTTACAAACCCAAAGGCACTGAACGATCCGGGGCCTCAGGACCAGGGTCTTGCCGGTAACGAGCCCACGTTTCTGAATCCGCCGGCAACCGATGTAAACGGCATGCCGCAGTTTTGGACGTCCTTCAATCTTGCTCCAAAGCGAATTCAGAACGGCGGATGGGCGCGGCAGATCACCCAGGACGACTTCAAGATTTCGACGACAATCGCAGGCGTGAACATGCGGCTCGGGCCGGGTGGTGTTCGGGAGCTTCATTGGCACCAGCAGGCGGAATGGGCGGTCATGACCCACGGAAATTGCCGAGTGACGGTGCTGGACGAGAGCGGACGTCCGCAGGTCGCCGACGTTCGCGAGGGAGATCTCTGGTACTTCCCGGCAGGCTTCCCTCATTCGTTGCAAGGTTTGGAGCCGGATGGCTGCGAGTTTGTCATTGCGTTTGATAACGGCGACTCATCCGAGTTCAACACCTTGTTGGTCACCGATTGGCTGGCGCATACTCCACCACAGGTCGTTGCAAAGAACTTCGGACAGCCCGTCGAGGCGTTCAAGAACCTTCCCGTGCACAACAAGTGGATTTACCAGAGCAACATTGCCGCGCCGCCGCTTGCATCGGTGGAAGCGCAGATGGCCTCAAGTGCGGGCAAGCCGCCCAATTCGTTCGTCTTCAGGCTCGGGGATGTTCAGCCAGCCAGAGACACGAAGAGCGGTACGGTGCGGATTGCTGACAGCAGCAACTTCGTTGCGTCCAAGACCATCGCGGCGACGGTGGTGACAATCAAACCGGGCGGACTGCGGGACATGCACTGGCACCCGAATGCGGACGAATGGAGCTATTGGATCAAGGGCAGCGGGCGCATGACCGTTTTCAACACTGGGCCGGCGGCGATCACCGCCGACTTCCACCCCGGTGACATTGGTTACGTCAAGAAAGGGCTTGGCCACTATGTTGAGAACACTGGATCAACCGATCTTGTGTACATGGAGGTCTTCCGAGCCGACCGCTTTCAGGAGGTGTCGCTCTCCGATTGGCTCACCCACAGTCCGCTCGACATGGTCGCTGAGACGCTGAATCTCGATCCATCGATCATCAAACAGTTTCCAAAGGACCGGCCGGACATCGTCCCGGCTTAGTCGCAGCGGATCTCCGCGCCTCTGGGGTTGGCCGGAGGGCCTGTTAGGGTAGATAGGTGCTGGTGCGAGTGCAATTCTGGTCACCGGGACGTGCTGCGCGGTCGCTGCGTCGTGTGCCCAAGCCGATCGACTGCGGTGAGGTGTGCCTCACTCAGCTCATCGATATGCGGTCCGCTGCACACATTGAGATAGAGGTCAGGAAAATAGAGGCTCAAAATCTTGGCCTTGAAGGTCTGCGAGATCGCGATGCTGTCAATGACCTCGAATTGGCGTGACCGGCCTGCCTTGATCAACTCGAGAAGAGTCTGCTTTACCGTGGCGAAGGCCTGATCTTTCGTGTTGTATCGCTTGTGAAACCGGTACTTTATTGTCGGATCGGATTTTATCTTGCCGAAATAGATGCCAAACTTGATCGCGGTCGCACCCAGGATATTGGCCCACGGTTTGGTTTTGGCTTCGACAAAGGTGCAGAAAGAGGCGTTTGCTTACCCATGACGTAATCGTCGAGGGTCAGATTCCTCAGGCGGTTCAGAGGAAAGGCCCGCAGGAATGCGCCCGGCTCTGAGCCGCAATATCTTCGTACGAAGTGTCAAAGCGCGCCGAAAATGCCTTGAGCTTGTCATCGTAAGTCGCCGCCATCAGGCAATCTCATCAATCGAATGAAAGGTGAGTCATATGCTATTCAAGGTTGCTTCTGCAAACAGTCCATCAAACTGACTGCACAGGTAATAGCGTCCCCGCGCCGGGCGCGGTCGGGCTGTCGTAAACGGAGCCGCAGGCGTCTCCGCCTTTCGGGCTCCCATCCCTGACGCAAGGGTCACTGGAGCGCCTTGCCAGGGCCGGCGCAAGACACAATAATCTGGCGATTGCTCGAGCGCGGCCGCCATTTCGGCCAGGGTTAGTTAGGGGATTGGTCATAGTCGTGGTCACTTCGAACCGAACCCGCTCCTGCGCCTCAATCTTCAGTCTTTAGTTCTAGGATTCTGATCGTTTTGCCCGCCGTCAATATCGATCGGATCGCCAGCTACGCTCCCGCAAGAACAAAATCAGCACCCCCCGCAAAATCAGCATCCCCCGATCGTCGGCTGGCGCACACCCTATGGACCAGGTGGTCCCCCTGCTATTTATCTTCTTATCCCCGTACCCGGTCTGACCGACCCAGAAAAAATCTTGCGTTCGTTCGCCGATAGCCAGTTGCAAACGCGCTAAGCTCAGACTTATGGTAGATGCACTGAAAGGTTGTGGGAGAGGGCTATGAGAGCTCTATGGCTCGCGTGGCTGCTGGTTGTAGGGTTCGTCTCGCACGCCTGGGCTTGGGGGCAGGAAGGTCACGCCATTGTGGCGGAGATCGCCCAGCGACGGCTCGATCCCGCCACGCTTGGCAAGGTCGAGGCCCTGCTTGCGCTTGAATTACCAGCTCTTGATCATCCCACGATAGGCCTTGCGTCGATTGCCAGTTGGGCGGACGACTACCGGGCCGACCATAAGGATACGGGCGAGTGGCATTTCGTGGACATACCCGATGATCGCTCCACCTACGATCCGGATGCCGACTGCAAGGATGGCAAATGCGTCGTCGCGGCCATCGCACGATTCAGGGGCATTCTGTCGGACTGTTCGAAGTCTCCCGCCGAGCGCCTCCAGGCCCTAAAATTCATTGTTCATTTCGTCGGCGATATTCACCAGCCTCTGCACGCTTCGGACCGGTGGGATTCCTACACCGGGAAGAACGACCAAGGCGGAAATCTCATACCTGTCACATTCTTTGGCCAGTCGACCAATTTGCATGCCCTTTGGGACACCGGGCTCATCATGCACACCGTCTACGACTGGGGCGCCTACGCGGTTCGGATTGAGACGACCTGGTTTCCCGGCCGCGATCTGACGGGCCTCAAAGGAGGCTCTCCCGCCGACTGGGCAGGCGACGCGCACAGGTTGGCACACGAAATTGCTTATGACATTCCTGATGATGGAGTTTTAGGCGTGAAATACTTTTCGAAAGCATCGCCCGTGGTCGATCGCCAATTGGCGCTCGCCGGCATACGGCTCGCGCTGTTGCTCAAGGACACGCTGTCGGCCGCTGCCTGCCAGTAACAACGGTTCGGGTGCCACCATGAAGGCGCGGACACCATGGCCGGTCCTAACTGGCTTGCTCTTTGTCATCGCAACCCAACCGGTATCGGCGGGGATATCGTCCTGCTCTAAGGATGGGTTCTGTTACTGCATCCACGAGACCCTGGCCGATCGAATCACTCAAAGGGTCGCCGAGATACGCACTCTGATCGCTGCGCAGCGAGCCCAGGGTAAGGCGATCGGCTATCTCAGCATTCCGCTTTCGACGCTCGGCGGCGGGTACTTTGCCGTCAATGCCCTGGTCGCGGTCGAAACCAAGGATCACATCGAGCAGCAGCTCGGTCCGCGCGATGTCTGGATTCTCAACCCGGGTGCTACCGACTTTGTGCTGCCGGCGGATGCCGACGGAGCGGATTACATGTGGATGTGGACCCAGGTCCTCGAAGGGACCGACGGTCTCGGGGCCTTCGACTTTGTCTATTTCACCGGCCCATCCGATTTCGCGCGGCACTTTGGACTCGACGGGCGCGCGGACCTCGAGAAGCTCGATACGGCCTATGACAACCTGGTCAAGACCAAGCCCGAGATGGCGAGCAAAGTCGATAAGCGGGCGTTCCGCGACTACTACGGGCTCCGCGCCTCTGTCTCCTTCAGCGTGGGCTCTCATGACGAATGGAACATCGTCCGCGCCATTAATGCCAAGCGGCGCGACGGAGACAAGGTATCCGGTATAGCGAAACAGATGGGTGTCTTCTTTGACGGCAAGCCCGCGGCACCCGGGTTGTTTGAGGCCTCGATCGACGCCGGCAATTCCCGCGACTGCAACAAGAATTGACGCGAATAATTTAGGGGAGGGATTTCCATGACCACAAAGCAAGCTGCAGCCAGTGCGATCAAGAAAGTCAAGGCCAACAAAGCCAAAGCCAACAAAGCGGACTCTGGCGATGCAAAGGTCGTCGTCAAGGCTTACGCCTCACCGACCCTTGCCCTGCTCGCCTATGACTGGCCCGCGGGAGACGACCATGAGGATTTCCTGGGCTTTGCCATCGAGCGAACGCCGGGCTTCGATGGCCAGGCGAAGAGCTGGCTGCCGAATCGCATCGGCTTCCAAGGTCCCAAGGCGGACCACAGCGATTTTCCGAGCAACGAGGCGCCGATCCAGAAGTTCTACTGGTGGGACGCCCGGATCGACACCAAGGATCGCGGCCACGCCTTCAACTATCGGATTGTCCCCGTCACCGGAAAACCCGGTGCGCTGAACCTGCTCGACGCGCAGGCGACAGCAATCGATGTGCAAGTGCCACTGACTGAGGAACAAGGTATTACGACGCACTTCAACCGTGCAGTCGTGAGTTCACAAGCGTTCTCGAAGCAGTTTCCGGATGTCAAGACCGCGGCCCAGCAGAAAGCCGCCCGCGCGTGGCTCGGCAACGGCATGGAGCAGGCCGTTCCGCAGTTTCTGGGCCGTGGCGCCGGCAAGGACATTGAGGGAGCGATCTATCATCTAACGGACCAGACCTGGATCATTCCCGCCCTCAAGAACTATGGGGGGCCGATCTCGCTTGCCTACAACCACACCAGCAAGGATCACGCCTCCGACGATGCGATCCAACAGCTCGAGGATTCCGGCCGCCAAGCCGACCTGTTTGCGGCCCGTACGCACGCTAGCATCATGCATAACAAGTTTCTGGTGCGGGTCGGCGCCGCCGACCACGCCGAGGCGGTGCTCGCCGGCTCAGCGAATTTCACGAGCGAAGGACTGTCGGCGCAGGCCAACGTCCTGCATGCTTTCGAATCTCCCGCACTGGCAAAGCTGTATCTTGACCGAAAACGTCTGCTCGATGGCGATTCGGGCCTTTCCGAAACGCAAAAGGATCAGGAAGGTTGGTCAGATGACGTCGTGGTCGGCGATGCGACCATCCGCGTATTCTTCCCACCTGAGGGCAATAAGACGCGGGTTTCGATCGACACGATCATCGACGCCATCAAGTCCGCCAAGCACTCCGTCCTGCTGTGCGCGTTCGATCCGACCGACATGGACCTTCTGAACGCCATCTTTGAGGCTTCCGATGAGGGCAAGATGATGCTGGCGCTCGTCAATCGCGTGCCGTCAAAGGAGCCGTCGGGCGATCCGTCGCGCGGCGACGTCGCCGCCAAGATCGCGATCCTGGATCGGGCGCAGAAGAGCGATGAAATCGTCGGATTCGGCGCGTTTAGCGCCAAGGACACGCCGACCGATTTCATGCCGGAGCGCGTCCTCTGGCCTGGCGAAGATCCCAAGATCATGGTCCGCGTCCACCACAAATTCGTGGTCATCGATGCCGAGGGTGACAACCCCGTTGTGTTCACCGGTTCGGCGAATTTCAGCGGCAATTCGCTGCATCACAACGACGAAAACCTGCTGGAGATCACAAGATGTCCGCGCATCGCCGGCATGTACATGGCGGAGTTTCTGCGCCTGTACGAACATTATCGAGCCCGTGTCAAATCCGAGGATATTAAGACATTCAAGCTTACGCCGGACTACGCCTGGAGCCGCAAGTATTTCAAAGACGGCTGGCCGGAGACCAAGGCACGCATGGCAATGGCGGGTACTGGCACATAGACGGTTCTCCAGAACTCCAAGCAAATCTGCGATCCGGTAGGGAGGTGTCGAATGCTGTTGAATGTGACATTCGACCCGCCACGACTGGAAGTCGCTGGCTATTCAACCATCCACGCCGGCGCATCGCTTGAGCCCTGGCGCAGTCGGATTCCGCTTGGCGACGCAAATCGCAAATATGCTGGCAGCGACAAACCCAAAAATTCCTCAGCGCTAACCTAAACTTGAAAGTCGGCGGCATTGCAAAAGTGCGGCGTAGAGGTGCGTTCGGCCACAAATGTCTGCTCAGGATCATTTTCGACGGACTCTGCGAGAGCTGTCGGAAGGTTGATGTCCGATTCTGTCGCCGCCTCGGCGGACTCGGTTGTCCGGTACAATGCGCGTGCAACTGCGGCGCCCTCCTACGCCCGGGCGGAGCGGACCAGCGCGCCGCTGTAGTGTTGCGAGTTCGCGCGAAACGTAAAGCGCCATTGCGGGTGGTGATCCAGGTCGGGTCGGCGTACCAGCGGGCAGAGCGACGTGCCGTCCCGTCACTTAGCTCGCGATAAGCCGCCCCGGGGGGCAGTGTCCATGTCGAATGCCTGCTTTCCCTTTGCGGCCCAGAGCGCGCGGGCCTGTTCGCGCTGATCGCCCCTTAGTTTCTCGGCGATCCAGATCAGCGCGCCGAAGATCGTGGTGCGGTCGTTGCCCGTCAAGTCCACGATATCGGCTTTGACGACGAGGCCGCCGAGTTCGATGAGATGCCGTGTGCGCTTGCGGCGTTCGACCTGCCACGTGCGCATATCATGTCGTGCCCTTGCGGACTGAAGCCGGTTGCGCGCCGCTCGGTTGCGCAGGAGCGCCGTCCATGTTGCGGTCAGTTGCTGGCGCATTTCGCCGCGCCCGGCTTTGAAAGAACGCGGCGCCGCGCCTGCCCCATGCCTCCCTCTTTCCGGCTTCTTTTGTCTCGGCCAGTACGATCAGTGCTCCCGCTAGTTCATCGGCACTTAGCGCGTCGGCTCCGGTAGCGATCACCAGTTCGCCAAGCTGCTGCACTTTGCGGCTCTTGAGGTCACGTGCCTTGTCTCCCAGTGCTTTCAGTTCGGCATCAAAGTCCCGCGGCTTGCGCATCGTCGTCTCCATCGGTATTCTTCGAAAAATGATAATCGAGCGCCCGGCACAATGCTGTAAGGTCGTCAGGACAAGCTGAGACGGGATAGTCCCTCCCGAGATTTTTTCGAGGGAGGGCGCGCTTATACGTCGTGCCGACGTGCGCTTCGCCGTGTAGATGGTCCGGTCGCGATGGCGATCTATCATCTTCACGTCAAGGTCATTGGTCGAAAGGCCGGGAGCAGTGCGGTGGCATCGGCCGCCTACCGCTCAGCCTCGCGGCTGCGCGACGAGCGCTTGGACCGCAGCCACGATTTTTCTGGCAAGCGCGGCGTCGTCCATTCCGAGGTGATGCTGCCGGATAATGCACCGGAGCGATGGAGCGATCGCGAGCGGCTCTGGAACGATGTCGAGGCGTTCGAAGTCCGCAAGGACGCCCAGCTGGGGCCCGCGAGGTGGAGTTCGCCATTCCACGCGAGATGAGTGAGGCCCAGGGCATCGAACTCGCTCGCGACTTCGTTCGGGGTGAGTTCGTAGGTCTGGGCATGATCGCCGATCTCAATGTGCATTGGGACGTGACCGAGGACGGCATGTCCAAACCGCATGCCCATGTCATGCTCACCATGCGCGCGGTGGACAAGAACGGCTTTGGCCAAAAGGTGCGGGATTGGAACCGCACGGAGATGGTAGAGCGCTGGCGCGAACGCTGGGCGGAGATCGCCAACGAGCGGCTGGCGGAGCTCGACATCGACGCGCGGATCGACCATCGCAGTCTGGAAGCGCAGGGTATCGCACTGGAGCCGCAAAGCCAGATCGGCGCACCCGCCAAACGCATTGAGGGCCGCGGCATCAGGGACGAAGGCATCGAGGCCGATCGCGCCGAGATGCACCGCGAGATCGCGCGCAGCAATGGCGCGCAGATCATCGCCGATCCCTCCATTGGGCTCGACGCTATCACCCGGCAACAATCCACCTTCACACAGCGCGACATGGCGAAGTTTGCGCACCGGCACAGCGAGGGGATCGCCCAGTTCAACGAGGTCATGAGTGCGATGCGTCGCGCGCCTGGCCTGGTCGAGCTCGGCAAGGACGGACGCGGCGAGGATCGCTTCACCACCCGCGAAATGATCGAGGCCGAACAGCGCCTGCACCGCGCGGCCGAACTGATGGCGGAACGGGAACGCCATGGGACCCGGGACGCGGACCGCGAGGCCGCTTTGGCACGTGCGGAAGCCCGCGGCCTTGTCCTTTCCGGCGAGCAAGCCGAGGCGCTGGCGCATATCACCGAGGGGCGCGATCTCGGCATTGTCGTCGGCCATGCCGGCACCGGCAAGAGCGCGATGCTGGGCGTGGCCCGGGAGGCCTGGCAAGCGGCGAGCTATGAGGTCCGCGGCGTGGCGCTGTCCGGTATCGCGGCGGAAAACCTCGAAAGCGGATCGGGCATTGCCTCGCGTACCATTGCCAGCCTGGAGCATGGCTGGGAACAAGGACGCGACCTGCTCACGTCGCGCGATGTGCTGGTGATCGACGAGGCGGGCATGGTGGGCACGCGCCAGCTCGAGCGCGTGCTGTCCCATGCGGCGGAGGCTGGCGCCAAGGTCGTGCTGGTCGGCGATCCGCAGCAACTGCAAGCCGTCGAGGCCGGTGCGGCGTTCCGGTCGATCCATGAGCGACACGGCGGCGCGGAAATCGGCGAAGTGCGCCGTCAGCGGGAGGACTGGCAGCGTCACGCCACGCGCGATCTGGCCAGTCGCCGAACCGGCAACGCGCTCGAAGCCTATCGTTCCCACGGGATGGTGCATGAGGCCCAGACCCGCGAGCAGGCGCGCCGCGATCTGATCGATCGCTGGGACCGCGACCGGCAGGCGTCGCCGGATCGCTGCCGGATCATCCTCACCCACACCAACGACGAAGTCCGCGCACTCAATGAGGCAGCGCGAATGAGGATGCAGGCCGCCGGCGATCTGGGGGAAAACGTCCGCCTGACCGTCGAGCGCGGCGCGAGAAACTTTGCCAGCGGTGATCGCGTCATGTTCCTGCAGAACGAGCGCGGGCTTGGCGTCAAGAACGGCACGCTCGGGGTCGTCAAGCAGGTCAGTGCACAATCCATGACCGTGCAGACCGACGATGGCCGATTCGTTTGGTTCGACCTGAAAGACTACAACAAGATCGACCACGGCTATGCCGCGACGATCCACAAGGCGCAGGGCATGACGGTGGACCACACCCATGTGCTGGCGACGCCCGGGATGGACGCCCATGGTAGCTATGTGGCCCTGTCCCGACACCGCGACGGCGTGGACCTGCATTATGGCCGCGATGACTTTGCGGGTCGGGACCGGCTTGTCCGCGCCCTGTCGCGCGACCGGTCCAAGGACATGGCCTCGGACTACGACCGTGCCGATCCGGTACAGAACTATGCCGAGCGGCGTGGGATCACCTTCCGCGAGCGCGTGGCAGAGATCGTGCGCAGCGTCGTACCTGAGAAGGTACGTAACATGTTCGACGGCCTTCGCTCTCCGTCAGATATGCCCGACCCCGATGGTGGACGGAGGCGGCCAGAGCGGGAAACGCCGGAAAGGGAACGGAGCGGCACGGAAGCCCTTCGGCGCGAAACAGAAGCGCCGGAAAGGAGGCTGGCGGAAGAGGCGGAAAAGGAATTGCGTCGCCTGCGTACCCGCGCGCTCGTGCGTCATGCCCGCGCCGTGGATGCGATCTTCGAGGCGCAAGAGATGGGCGGCGAGGCCAGTCCCGAGCAGGTGAAAGAACTGCAGAAGGCCCGCCGGGTCTTCGAGGAGGTGCGGCCTTACGGCTCGCGCGATGCCGAAGCCGCCTACAAGAAGAACCCGGAGCTTGCCCGCGAGGCGGCTGGCGGTCGGGTCAACCGCGCCATCCGCGCGCTCCAGCTCGAGACCGAACTGCGCATCGCCCCTCACCGCCGCGCTGACCGCTTCGTGGAGGACTGGCGGAGGCTCGACCAGGCCAGCCTGCGCCAGTATCAGGCGGGCGATTTCTCCGGCTACAGGGCCACGCGCGCGGCGATGGGCGACATGGCAAGAAGCCTCGAACGCGATCCGCAACTGGAATCGCTCCTCGACAATCGCAAGCGGGAGCTCGGCATCAGCTTCGAGTCAGGCCGCCGGCTCGGCCTCGAACTCGCCTTCGTCCACGGCATCGACCTTGGTCGGGGGCGCGGCATCGGACTGTAGACTCATCCTATTTTCCGCCGTCTCTACGCCACCGTACGACGCCGTGAAAAACGCTCTTGCGCGCGCAACTGCTTGCTCTGTGTAGATCAAGAGCAGTCAGCAGGAGGCAGCGCAGCCATGCGCGAACCAGACCGGATCGTCCGCCTGAAAACCGTTCTTGCCCGTACCGGGCTGTCCCGATCCACCATCTACCGCAAGATGGGCGAAGGCACATTCCCGGCTCAACTCAGGATCAGCGTCAACGGCGCCGGCTGGCGGGAATCCGACATCAACCGATGGATCGCCGATCCCGCGGCGTGGCGTCCGACATGCCTGTCCGGTTCTCACCCAAAGGGAGACTGACATGATGGACCAGCAACTCGTTGCGCGCATCAAGCGACGCCGCAAATACTGGGGCCAGACTGCACCTAATCAATGGTTCGATGTACGTGTCGTAGAGGACACAGGCTATCGCCTTAGAGGCAACAACAATAACTACCGATTTGACGACGTGATTATCGGCGTGCGTCTAGCCAATGGCTGCATCGTCGACCTCGCCAACGGCAAGACTAGGACGCGGACTTATTAAGGCGCAGCCATAGCCTGATTGACGCGAACAAATGCGAGCTGCGAGCCTCTCGTAGCGCGTCGCCACCCGACGACATTATTTGATCTTGTTGAAGAACCGCTCGACCTGGTTGCGAGCACGATAGGGGCTAAAGCAGATTGGATCGCTGCGATTGCTTTTCGGCGGGATGTTGGCCCACGCGCCCTTCTTCATGGCAAGCTTCCTGATCCAATCCGCGTCATAGCCACGGTCGGCAAGCAGCATTGACCCGGATTTCCGACGAGACAGCAGTTTTCCGGCGAGTCGAACGTCATGAGCCTCACCGGGGCTCAGCGCCAGCCGTACCGGCAGACCATTGCCATCGACCACCGCATGGATTTTGCTCGTCAAGCCGCCGCGGGACCGTCCCATCGATTGGCGCTGATTCCTTGTGATGCAGGCTCCATGCTGATGCACGCGAACCAATGGAGGTGTCGATCATCTGGACAGCGGCATCATGGGCAGTCGCAAGCGCTTCTATGACGCGGACCCAAACACCGGCCTGGCGCCACCTGACGAAGCGGTTGTAGCAAGTGGTGTATGGCCCAAACGCCGTCGGCAGATCACGCCAGGGTGCTCCTGATCTGGAGGACCCAGAAGATGCCATTCAGGACCCGTCTGTCGTTGACCCGAGGAACGCCACGCGGCTTGTTCGGCAGCATCGGCTTGATGGCGATCCATTCATGGTCGGCGAGTTCATAGCGCATGATTCGAGCCCCGAGTTCGGGAGTTTGGATCTCAGCAGTCCGGCCAAACGCACGCTCTTGGCCCGCTCCTGGTACGGCGGTTACGGACAGGAGCGGACATCAACCAGCCCTCAATCTCTGCGAAATGCGTCGAAAATGACCCAGAGCCGACTTAACCGTCTCTTTTGCCCGCCACCACCAGAGCCAATTCACTGTGCGGCGCGGGCTCCTCGGCCGAGTACCTTTTGAGCCTTGCAAAGGACTGCGAGAACACGCCATTAATGACGCCGACCGGACGCTTGAAGCAGAAATGACAGCCGCGTGTCTCCATCTTTGACGTATGAGCAGGCAATCAACACGGTCCGGATATTGGACGTGTTAGCGGACTTTGACGCGCGGATCGCGGGCACCCTTCCGATCGGCCTGGCAGTAGAGGGTAGCGACATCGATGTCATCTGCTATGCGAACGATGCACGGCGATTCGCGGAGACGATCTGGCTTCACTTCTGCGATTTGGATTCCTTCTGCCTTTATCAATGGACATCGAACGATCATCCTGTGATAGCCCGTTTTCAGTACGCAGGCTGGCCTTTCGAAATCTTCGGAGGCTCGCGTCCTGTCGACGAGCAGAGAGGTTGGCGACATTTTGCTATCGAAAAGCGACTGCTTGATCTCGACGACGGCCGCCTCAGGAGTGCCGTCATGGCCTTGCGAGCTAAAGGACAAAAGACTGAACCGGCTTTCACAGCCGCGCTCGGCATGGAGGGTGACCCATACCTTGCGCTACTGGATCTCGAAACCGAACACGATGAGACCTTGCGAAGTCGGTTGATGGGCATCAACACAACGCGGGAATGATCCACGAATTTGTGTGCTATTGGCCCATCGCGACGAAATCCGACTACGGCCTGCATGTCGGCTCTGAGGGAGTAGACCGGACCTGCCAGAGATCGGGCAAAGCCGTCGCGATTGACCCATCCCCGACTTTCCGGCTCGCGTATGAGATGTTCGCTTACACAGGAAGTGTACACTTTGTAACACAGGTGATGGACGCCGGAGGGAGTGAGGCGGACAGTCGCCCGATGTGTCCTCGATCCGAATCATATCGTTTGCTTGAAGCACTCTGCCGCACTCAGGCCGCCATCACGGGGACGCCCGAGGCCAAGCTGGAATTGCTCAAAATGGCCGAGGAATACAAGAAGTGGGCCGATTGGCTGGATCGCCAACCGCCCTAAACCTGGTGTTCACTTGTGAACCAAAGCGGCCTGAGGTAGTTTTCCTCCCATCACCGGCTGATGGCTCTGCCCGTAGGCGTCGGTGGCTGAGAGACCGATAGCGCTCCCGCCTGCACAACAGGGGAGCAGTCCGTGTCGGACTCGTTAACGATCACCGCGCAGATCAATTTGCGCTGGCAAATTGCCGCCCACGATGCGGAGATTATCGCCAGGTCGCAGGATGCGGTAGCGCGTTCCAAGACGCTTCTTCAAGATGACCCGCCGAATACGTTCGTGGGAAAGCGCCAGCTTGCTGAACCGCGTGAAGAGTAACGGGGGGAACGGTTGGCGCTATGTATGCTCGGCTGGTGGCCCGTTGCGGACATTCCCAATCTGCTGCAGCGGAGGGACAGCTTGACTGACCGACCAATCCAAGAACGGCCGTCATGTGACCGCTGCGGCCGAGAAGCGCCTGATCTACAGGCTTCATTATTAAATCCGCAAACAGGGAAGCGCACTCGCATCTTTCGCTGCGATTGTGGCAACTTAATCTGGCGTGCCGAGCCAGACGACTAGCCGATGATCGTGCCCTACCGAGTGGAGCGGGCGTGGCGCGATCGTCGGCGAGGCGACCGCTGTCGGCCGCCCCAATGTCCGCTGTCGGCATCGGAGCGAACGAAGCTTGATCGTCGCGGCACAGCCGCTCTTGACCGATTCCGTTGAAAAAGTCGGCAGTAGTTTCGTCGCGAAAGACCGCTGTTCCACGAACGAATTTGGCTTGGTGGGGTTCACGCGGGCGTCGGTGCAGGCATCGGGATCAGCTTGGCCATCTTACGAAGGTTCTGAGCGGTGGCCGCGAGGGTGAACTCGTCGCGTGCGCCGTTCGGTCCTCTTAGGCGCAGCCGATCCAGCTTGAGAATGCGCTTGAGATGCGCGAACAGCATCTCGATCTTCTTGCGGAGCCGGCGTGAAGTGCGGCCTTCCCATGAGCTTGCGATCTCGCGCGCCATGTCGCGAGCGCCCTCGTAGATCGAGCGTGGAACTTTCCGGGCCGGGGTGTTGGGGCAACACCTGCTTTTCAGAGAGCATGCTTGACAATCGTGCTTGCTCGCGCGGTAGAGGATCGTCCTATGGTCGTTCACCGGCCTCCCTGTGGTGGTGAGGGTTTTGCCATCGGGGCAGCGATAGACGTCCGCAGCATAGTCGTAGGTGAAGGCCTCGCGCGAGAAAGTCCCGTCGGTGCGGGCCGACTTGTCGAAGACGGTCACGTGCGGCTCGATCCCCTGCTGGTAGACCAACCACCCGAGCATCTCAGCGGAGCCATAGGCACTGTCGCCGAGAAGCCGGCTTGGATAAAGATCGAACCTTTCGAGTGAACGCTCAATCATGCGCTTGGCGGCCAACACTTCTGCTTGGCGGATCGCCGTGGTCGCCTCGACATCGACGATGATCGCATTCTCGACGTCGACCAGATAGTTCGTCGAGTAGGCGAAGAAGGCTTGGCCGCCGTGCGCTCCCGTCCAGCGTGCCGCTGGGTCGGAGGGCGACACAAACTTGGGCGTGACCTCCGTCGCGGCGCCGAACGCGGCATCATCAAGAACAGCAAGATATTCATCGATCGCTCGGCTGGCAGCCTCCGGTGGAAGCCCCTTGTCGCCTTCGATGCCCTTCTGCCGATTGGCATCCGCCTTGATCAGGCTCGCGTCGACCGCGAATCCTTCGCCGCCGACCAGGCGCTCCCGGATGCACCGGCGCAAGACGGCCTCGAACACGCGGCGGAAGAGATCGCTCTCACGGAAGCGGCCGTGCCTGTTCTTCGAGAACGTCGAGTGATCAGGGACAGTCCCGTCCAGACCCAGACGGCAAAACCAGCGGTATGCCAGATTGAGGTGGACTTCGTCACAGAGCCGCCGCTCCGATCGGATGCCGAAGCAATAGCCGATCAGGAGCATCCTGATCATCAGCTCCGGATCGATCGAGGGCCGCCCGATGTTGCTGTAGAACGGTGCCAACTCCCGTCGCAGGTCCTCCAGGTCGACGAACCTATCGATCGACCGCAGGAGGTGGTCGGCTGGGATGTGCCTTTCTAGCGAGAACTCATAGAACAACGCAGCCTGTTCGACTTGCCGATGCCCCATCATGATCTTCAGTCCTGCCCAATTAGACAGACTGAATCATCGATATCTCTGCGTCGCAACTGCCGACTTTTTCAACGGAATCGACCCGTTGCGGACATCGCGGGGATTTGGCATCGTTGTACGATGATCAACGACCTGCCTGCACATATGCGTATATGGTCGCTCTCATTGGCGATCTATTGCACGGCTTGCACCGGCGCGCCCGCTTGCGCCGTTTTGACAATACTGAGCATCATGTTCGAGCAGGTTCCGACCGACATCGATGCGTCCGAGATCATCGAAGCGACCATCTATCATCGCACGCGGGTCAGGGATGCGCACGGTCTGCCAGGGGAACTGTTGAACGCACACGTTGATCGCTTGATCAAGGGATCAATCAAGACGGACACGGTTAAGATCCTTTTGCACCAAAGTAGTTGTCCCCGCGTTGGTATGGGGCACGGTATCATTGTCGGCGATCTTCAGGCCGATCCATTGCTCGGACTCGTGCTGATACCGAAGGGCCACGCCGTCCGGTAATGGCCGATAGTGTTGAAAAAGTCCTCTCCAGCGTTGGGACCTCTTTTCCAAGAGCCGCTGATGCGCTTGAGGTTTTCAGACGCGGGGGGATCGCCTCAGCCCCAGCAGAGTCCTTCAGTCGTCTTCCCACACACTCTAAGAGGGCATCGCCGGCCGAAGCCGGCGATCTACTCGCCTTGGCGCGAATTTTACTGACGCAATATTTTCGACTTTTTCAACAGAACCCCCTGGTACTCAGACATCAACTTGTTCCGCAATCGCAAGCGCGTCGTCAACCTCGATCCCGAGATAGCGGACCGTGCTTTCGATCTTGGTGTGGCCGAGCAAGAGTTGTACGGCTCGCAGATTTCCCGTGCGCCGGTAGATTAACGTCGCCTTGGTCCGGCGCAGGGAGTGGGTACCAAATACCTTGGGATCGAGGCCGATGCTTGCCAGCCATTGGGAGAGAAGGCGGGCATATTGGCGGGTTGTCATCGGTTGGTCGCGTCTATGGCGCCCACCGAATAAGTAGTCGCCCGGGCTACGACCAGCTTCCTTCAGAAATTCGTCAACGGCTTGCATCGTGTGGTCCGTCAACTCGAACTTGACCGGTCTTCCGGTTTTCTTCTGCCGGACGGTGGCACGACCGATCGCATAGCCATTCGGAGCAACATCTTCGACCTTCAGGGCGACGACGTCGCAACCACGCAACTTGCTATCGATTGCAACGTTGAAAAGTGCGAGGTCCCGGGTACTTTTTCCGATCAGGAGCCGAGTTCGGATCGACCAGACTTGGTTTGGCCGGAGCGGAGGCTTGGCTCCGATCAGCTTTCCCTTGTTCCAGGGTGTCCAGCGAGCTTTTGTTGACAATCGATCTTCGTCAAGCATGACTGTACTCCTCGGTTGTGAGGGTGACGAGCATGCGTTGACGCGCAGGTCATGTCTGCTTTCAGAGGCTTACGGTTGGTCCACGAGGATGTTGAGGAGTGGAGCGAATGACCCGAAACCGACTTCGCTGGCCGATGTTCCTCTTTTCGTATAGAGCGTAATTGATGAAGTTCGCAGAACTCAGATCGATCGGTCACAACATCGCCGACTCGCTGGCAAGCGGCATAGGGCTGCCAATCGGCATCTATGAAACCGATATCTTTGGCGAGGCACGCCGAAATCCAGAACGGTGCATAACTGTCGATTTTCTAACCGGGAAAGTGGTCACAGGAAGAGCTTCACCATCACTGGCGCGCGCGGTGGGCCTTTATGCCAAGGTGTTGCCAACCTTGTGTGACAAGCATCGAACGTCGTCGGCTATCTTTCGTGAGCTCGTCGCATGTTATTTGGCTGATGCTTTCGGCCCGCGATTTACCGTTATGGTCGCCGACCATGGAGGCCGTCGAGCAATCGATGAGTTTGTGGGCTTCCCAGGAAGGCGCATCAGAATTCTTGATCATTTGGGGCGTGTACGGCGCAAGCGAGATCGTGTCGTTCCAGGCTCAACGTGACCGTTAATGGCCCGAGGTCTGCTTCCAGGCTCAACCGGAAGTAACCAACGGGATCAAAAGGCGGCTTTTGGCCCATCGCGACGAAATCCGCCTTTAGCCCGCACGTCGGCTCTGAGGGAGTAGACCGGACCTGCTAGAGATCGGCCAAAGGCGTCGCGATTGTCCCAAAGCGGACGTCGCTGGCCGAAGTTCTTCGTTTCGTATAAAGCGTAGAAGCGGACAATCTAAGAGAACCGGACGTTGTGTATGAAGCGATCGCAGCCGTTGACTGTGGTAATTCGCGTGCCAGACGTAGCTCTGTCGCGTTCCGATTTGGAGACATTGTTGCAGCTGGAAGTCGATCGCTATGAGCCGTCATCTGGTCGTGCATATGCTCAAATAGATAATGGAGATCATGAAGATCAATGGGCTGCTTTACTCGATCTGATCCATTCGATTGACACCGTCATTCCAGGTCTGGTTTCGGAAGGAAAAATCGGGCGACCGAGCGTGGACGTGGCTATCATCTTTCCCGACGCGCTCATGTCTAAAAATCTGATTATACCCGCCGATGTTGTCGCCGCGGCGGGTGAAGCAGGAATGAGCATTCAAGTGTCCGTCTATCGAGGCGAGTAACAAGGCCTGCTTCTGGCCCATGGCGACGAAATCCGCCTATGGTCTGCATGTCGGCTCTGAGGGGAGTAGACCGGACCTGCCAGAGATGGGCAAAACCGTCGCGATTGACCCGAAGCTGACGAATTACACCCGGCTTGACCAACGTTAGGGAAGACCAACTGAATAGGTAAAATTCTTATCGTCCGAAATAAGCGGGCGGAAATGGCCGCAGCGTATCTTCGGGCATCGAACATCAGGTTAACGATGCGTAAAGAACGCCAGAACTCTACCAAGGTCCGACCGGGCATCGTCGACCGCTTCTTGCTGGCTATCTCGTACAGCCGAACAGTTGATGGGCTCTGGATCGGATCTTACAGAACGCCAGAGTATTTGTCTCACGTCGAACGAGCGCTTGCACTGCTACGAGAGCAAAGTCCGCTTCATCATTCTCGTGTTCTTAGAGACCTGCACCGCGTTTGGGTTTACCTACTGGCTGACGGACTGGCGAGTTATAACCATTCGCTGAGGGCTTGCGTGCTCGACGAGAGATTTCTCGCTGATCCAGAAACAAGCATTGAGCAGATCGCTTCGGCCATCGTCCACGAAGCCACTCACGCCCGGTTGGAACGGCTTGGGGTCGGCTACGCTGAAAATCAACGAGCCCGTATCGAGGCAGTTTGCTTTCGTAGAGAGTTGTCTTTTGCAGTACGATTGCCAGACGGCTTGAAGCTGCAGCAGAACATTGAACAATATCTCGGTTGGTATCCCGCTCATCCGGAATACTTTCAAGATGATCGCGTAATCGAGCGTAGCAACAGTGGCGAAGTCGATATGCTTCGTCATGTCGGAACACCAGATTGGGTGATCCGAATGATGCCCGTGCTTAAGTCAATCATCGGCCGGGCGAGAAAGCTGTTGCTGTTCCGTCTCAGTTGATCGCAACAGTCCCTTGCCTACTTCGGCTCTTGGCCCTTCTCGGACCTTGCGATAAGGCGCAGAGGACGTCCGCTCTCAGGAGTCAACCGGAAGTGAGTGGCCGGAGAGCTGATGGGCCGCTCCTGACCCGATGCAGACATCTAGCCGCTCAATATTCCGCATTCACCACCCGCATTTTGCTGTGCTTTGTCCGCAATGAGAGCGGGTCTCGTGCAGGAATTCGCTATCGAAGCGAACAACAAACGAGAAGCCGTCATCCATGTGGCCTGACGGGTGGGATGATAGGTTGCACGACTTTCATTCGTACCAGATCATCCAGCAACGCCCTCGCGTCTCGCAGATCCGGGCAGTTAAAGCCCTCGCTAAACCAGCCGTATATCGGCGCGAGCAGGTCGTACGCCGCTTCTCGCCGGTCCTGGTGTTGCCAGAGTCGGGCCAAGACTAGGGCTGTCCGCAGTTCCAGAGATTTAGTTTTTTGGCTTCGGGCTATCTCCAAGAAGCGGCGAAGGCACGCCTCCGCATGCCCCGTCGCCGCCCTCTCCAGCAGCAGTTCACCGCGCACCCTATGGATCTCGGCTTCGAGAAGCCTTTCGTGGAACGTGCGCGCATGCTCTGCCGCGACCTTGATATGATCGAGACCCGCCGCGATGCGACCCGCCTTCGCACACGCATCCGCTAGCCCGACGCTCATTTGCGTCGTAGCGAGCTCGGCGCCCAATGCCCGCCAATCGGCCCAGCCTTGTTCCATCTCGGCGATGCCGTCAGTGGCTCGACCCAGCGCCGCGCGAGCTCGGCCTCTCATGATCATGGCGTAGGCCGTCCACTGCGGGAAACCGTACGCAGCGCAGGTAGCTGAACAGGCGTCGGCGCGCTCCAAGGCTTCTGAAAATTCGTTACGATAAACATGTAGCGCGGATGCGAGGCCGAGGGTCATGGCGTAAATGAAAGGGTTGGACAGCCGCTCGGCATCCGCCAACGCTTTGCTGATCAGTACGCTCGATTTGTCCGGATAGCCGAGGAACCATGTTAGCCACGAGCCATACGCGCGGCAGAGCACGCTCGGATCCTCACCGTAAACGTGGATCTCGGCGCGCGCGTTGTCAACATCCCAGAGCTCGATGGCCTGGCGAAAGCTTTCCCAACCGGACACAAATTCACCGGAAAAAAACCGGGCGCAGCCTTGCGCCCGATGGGCAAGCGCCCGACCCGTCTGATCACCTTGCGCATCTGCCAGAGCCAACAATTCGGCACTCAGCGCCTGCGCTTTCGGAAGCGGTTTTCGCAAGAATGCGCTATTCCAGAGGCCGCGCAGCACGGTAAAGCGATGCGGTGTCTCAGTCACGCTGTCGCACAGGTCGCGCGCCCGGCCGTAGATCCTTTCGACGTCGGCCGCCATGTAGCCGCGCGCTGCGATCGTCGGCACGCCGAGCGCGATCAGCAGCTCGAGCTCCTGCCGATCTCGCTCCACTCCTCCAGCCGATTTTGTCCCCAGCAACTCGAGTGCTTTGGTGTAGTGCGTGATCGCCTCTTCGTTGGCGGAGCGCGCCGCAGAGCGCCGTCCAGCCCTCAGGCCATGAGCAATGGCATCATCGATGAGCCCAGCCTGCGCATAGTGATGGGCTAATAGTTCGGGTTGGGTCTCAACGATTTGGGGCATCAGCTCCGTGATCGCTTGGGCGATGCGGCCGTGGAAATGTCGACGCGTTGAGCGCAGGAGGCTTCGATAGGCAGCATCCTGCACGAGTGCATGCTTGAAGATGTAGGTCGTTTCGGGGAGCCCGCCCTTGGGAAAAATCAGTTCCGCCTTGCTAAGCTGGTTGAGTGCATCCGCCAGCATCTCGTCGTGAACCGGCGCCACGGCGTCCAGCAGCTGGTAGGAAAACTCTCTTCCAATGACGGCCCCGATCTGGGCGATCTCCCTCACCGGCGCTAGGCGGTCGAGCCTGGCCAACAGGCTGTCGTGCAGCGTTGCTGGAATCGCAAGAGGAGGCAGTGGGCCGTGCAGAACATAGCGGTCGGCAGCTTCCTTGAGGAGCCCTGATCCCAGGATTGCCTTAGTGAGCTCTTCCACGAACAGCGGCACACCGTCCGTCTTCGCGGTGATCTCGTCGCGGAGATCGGCCGGCAGCACCTTGCCATCCGTCAATCTGTCGATCATCTCCGCGACATGGCTCCGCTCCAGCCGATTCAAAGCGAGCGCAGTCACATTAGAATAGTGGCTCCACGGCACTTCGAACTCGGGGCGGAACGTGACGATCAGCAGGACCGGCCAGCGCTGCAGCCGGTCGATGGTCCGCATAAACAGATCAAGGGTCGTCGGATCAATCCAGTGTGCATCTTCCAGGATGAATAGCACGGGGCGGTGCCGCGCGAGGCCGCCTAGCAGTTCGTTTAGCGCTAGCAAAGTGCACTCCTTCTGCTCTCGGGGCGTGAGGTTGAGTGCTGCGTACCGGCCCTCGAATGGCAGCGACAAGAGCGTTGCGAAGAGTGGCGCAACATGATCGATCGTCGGGAACGAACGTCTTAGAACCTGTTCCAATTTGTCGAGCTTGGCCTCAGCGGGGTCGTTAGGCGCGATCCCGGCCGCGCGCTCGAGTTGGGAAATCACGGGATAAAGCGGACTATTCGTATGATGAGGCGAGCACTGATACAGGATGCGCGTGTGGTCGTCGTCGACGATTTTCTGCCGGAGCTCCGCGACGATCCGCGATTTACCGATCCCGGCCTCGCCGGACAAGAGGATGACTTGGCCTTCGCCATTTTGCGCCTGGACCCAGCGGTCCACCAGAAGATCGACCTCGCGTTCGCGGCCAAAAAAACCGGTCGCACGTTGACCCTGCCCAGCCTCGAAGCGACTTTCGGCCGCGCGCTCGCTAACGACCCGCCACGACGGAATTGGATTGGGCATTCCCTTGAGAAACCGCAGGCCAAGATCCTCGAGGTCGAACAATCTGCCGAGCAGCTGTCTCGTTGCGTCGGCGATGACAACACTGTTCGGCTCGGCAAGGACCTGGAGACGGGCTGCAAGGTTCGGCGTCTCGCCAATGACAACCTGCTCCTGAGACGAACCATCGCCTACCGTCTCGCCGACCACCACGAGACCCGTGCCAATGCCCACTCGGACCTCTAGCCGCACCTTGGTCGGCAGCATCAGCCGGCTGATAACGTCGACGACCGCGAGTCCCGCTCTGACCGCGCGTTCGGCATCGTCTTCATGAGCCCTCGGATAGCCGAAATAAGCCAGCACGCCGTCGCCCATGAACCTTGCGATGAAGCCGTCAAATCGACGGATCGCCTGGACGCACGCGTCCTGAAATCCCCGGATGACCTCGCTCAGGTCCTCAGGATCGAGGCGAGTCGAAAGCGACGTCGAACCGGCCATATCGCAAAACATGACGGTCAGGTGCCGGCGTTCCGCAACTTGCCGAGACAGTTCGATGTCCGGCAGCTTCTCCGTGGCAAGGGCACTTGCTCGAACATCCCACGCTAGCCCCATGCCACATTGGCCGCAGAATTTGGCGCTTGGCTCGTTCAGCGCACCACAAGCGGCGCAAATTGGCGCAAGCGGTGCTCCGCATTTGATACAGAACCTATTCCCCGCCTTCGTCTCGGCCCCGCAACTCGGACACCTCATGGGCTCCCTCGCGATGGCTCAGCCCAATCATACTAGCACAGAACCGACCTCGACCGCGATTCCCCGGCCAGACCTTGGGCAGCGGTAACGGGAGAAGCGAAGACTTGAGCCTCGCTGAGGCCAACGACGCACGACTCCGTAAACCAACCGGTCGCCGCCTATCCCTAGCGCCAACTCGTTGTTGTGGTGAAAGTTACCACGCACAACCGTGGCTGCGACCGCGAGGCGCGTCATGCTTGCTAACGAGGGACTTCCGGAATTGGCCCCATCAGCGAAGTGGCGGCCCGCCGCTTTGAGGTCTGCTCCCTGGAGGTCAGCGGACCGAAAATGCTCAAGCCAAGTGTTTCGCAAACGTAGCGAGAGGTGTCACTAGTGATCTTCGATGAGAAGCAGTCCGCGTTTCTTGTTGTCATCGAGAGTGTCCATCGCGGCGAACAGTCGCTGACGCTGGATCAGCCAAGGCTTGTAACGTTCATTCACATCAAGGACGAACACCAAATCTTCGGCTTCCAAATACCCTCCGATCGGTGAAAAGTGGCCAACCCCAGCGCCAAAAATCTTCTCGCGGGAAAAATTGATGATGTAGCGGCGGCTGGGGTCGTTACTGCGCTTCATATGCTCGCGGAATTCTTCACCCGTTAAATTACGAAGCACGGTGACGCCTCGATGGGTTTTGCTTCGCGCGATATCCGCAAGCTCGTCGAGTGTAAGCCCCAGAAAGCAAATGCCTGTCCAACACTTACCCGTACCTTCGAGCACTTCAGCCTCAGTTGTCTCGTTCTCGCCGAGGGAACGAAACGCATTGGCGATACTAGCCGGACCACAGCGCGAGCCATTCGATTGCCACCTGACCTCCGTCTTAAATGTGGTCGCGACCGGAAGCTGCCATGCGCGATTAATCAGTTCTGGCCTGTGATCGACTGAAGATTGGATCGCCTCAGGCGGCACCTTCGGCAGACTAACGGCGACATAGGTAGAGCCGCTAAGCAGGAGGAAGCCGAGTGCTGCACCGAACCATCCGACGCGCTTCATAAGAACACCAATATACCGGACAGGTATTACAACCGTATCACGTTCAGATGCCCTCCAAAAGAGAGCGGCCCGCCTTAGGCTTCTATCTGCACGCCCATAGGCACTTTGGTCCAGAAACTGGACTACCTTGGTGGCTCTCGTGATGTTAATGTTCTCGTCATGAAAGGCTATGGATCATTTTGCCCCGTAGCCAAAGCTGCGGAGATTCTCACAGAGCGGTGGACGCCGCTCGTGCTCCGCGAGCTGTTGCTAGGATCCTGCCACTTCAACCAGCTTCGCCGCGGCATACCCCAGATGTCGCCGACCCTCCTCTCCAAGCGCCTTCAAACGCTAGAAAAGGCCGGGCTAATCTCACGCCAATCAGGCGATAATGGGCATTGGGAGTACCATCCAACCCAAGCGGCCAGAGAAGCCCGGCCAATTATCGATGCATTGGGCTATTGGGGCCACAGGTGGGCGCGCAGCCAGCTCACGCCCAACGAACTGCACGCGGGCCGGCTCATGTGGAATATGCGCCGTTCGTTCGAACTAAAGCACATTCCATGCGACTTCGTGCTGTACGTCGAGATTGCGGACGCTCGGCCGAAGCGCTGGTGGTTTGTTGTGAAGAAGGAGGAAGCCGATCTCTGCTGGGATGATCCCGGCTTCGAGGTCGATATCAGCCTCTACGCGAGTCTGCTGACGCTTGTGCAGATTTTCATTGGCGAGATGCCGCTGCTACGGGCGCGTGAGCTCGGCAAAATCGAGATCGATGGTCCTAAGCATCTTGTGAACAGCATGCGCACTTGGTTTCCACGGAGCAAGTATGCCAATGAGGCGCCTGCGGTAGCAGATCGAGTCCAAGCCAGCTGACCCCATTCTCTCCAGTCCACTTTGTGGACTAGTGGCCCAGCTTCCCTCAGCGGTAGCGTCTGCGAATGCGCTCATGCGCTAAGCACCTCGGCTAAAGCTAAGCATCTCAGCTAAGGAGGCAAAGATGAGCCGCCCTTCTCTTCTTCCATACGCCGCGCTGTTGAGCTTGACTTGTGCTTGCGTCGGTCATGCGGGGGCAGACCCGCTTGCCGACGAAATTTCCGCGGTAGCTGCCAAGTGGGATGCCGCCATCAACAACGCAGACTTCGATGCCCTACTTCCATTGTATGCCGCTGACGGCAGATTAATGCCGCCTGGTGCGCAGCCCGTCACCGGTCCTTTGGCAATCCGTGATTTCTTTGCGGGGCGGGGAAGGAGCGTCAGAAATCACAAGATTGAGCTGGTCGATGTCTTGCCCATCGGGAACTACGCTTACACCACCTCCCGTTTCACGGCCACGTCAATGGCGAATGAGAAGGCGACGCCAATTTCTGGTAGCACGGTGAGACTGCTTGAACGCCAACCCGACGGAGAGTGGAAGATTAAGTCTCACATCTTCGTTAGAGAATAAATTCGCGGGTGCGACAGCCATCTGGTCAGGCACCCACAAACCTGACCGGGTCGCAATGTTAAATGGCCTTGCACGCTGTTGGCCCGAAGCTGCCGATCGCGCGTGTCCGCCAGATGTCCGCTCCTTGGGGCGAAGCGGGCTCGATATGCTCCACCTGAGTTATTCCGAATGTGACCCGCAGCCGACTTCCCGCAACGCAAAGATCCTAGCCGTCGACGCTGGGCCACTGCTTTTAACGTCGCCCCAAGCTCGAAGGCTTTGCCCGTCGTCGCGAGGGGAAACTGCAAGCTGTGACAGATGGGCCCTCCCGCAATTACCGCCCACAAGTGCGCAACAAAATGCTAGACTTTTTCGTCCCTCTGGCGTGGTTAGTCTGGCGGTTTAGAGGTTACCGTGACCGAGCAGCGGGTTCAAAGGCGATTAGCGGCGATCTTGGCCGCTGACGTGGTTGGCTATTCCGCGCTCATGGAACGCGAGGAGGAAGCAACCTATGCCGAGTTCGAGCGGCTCAAGCGAGAATTGATCGAGCCCAGCCTCGCCCGCCACGAAGGGCGACTTATCAAGACAACGGGCGATGGAGCGCATGCCGAGTTTGCCAGTCCTTTAGCCGCCACGAGATGTGCGGTTGAGATACAGGATCATCTCGCCACGGGAGCTGGTCCCTTAAGGTTACGCGTCGGGATCAACCTTGGTGACGTTATCGTTGGGCAGGACGGTGACCTCTATGGCGATGGAATCAACATTGCGGTCAGGTTGGAGGGCATCGCCGATCCGGGCGGCATCCTGATTTCCGAAAAGGTGTACGACGAGATCGAAGGCAAGCTGGACGCAGTTCTCGAGGACCGCGGCGAGCAGCAGCTCAAGAACATCTCCAAGCCTGTCCGCGCTTACGCTGTATGCGCGGAGGGATATAGTGCGCTGCTCGATAGGCTGAGTGTGGCTCCGCCGCTACCGGACAAGCCTTCCATCGCTGTGCTGCCGTTTGAGAACATGAGCAACGATCCCGAGCAGGAGTATTTTGCGGATGGGATGGTGGAAGAGATCACAACAGCGCTTTCGCGCTTCAAATGGCTATTCGTCGTCGCCCGCAATTCGAGCTTTACGTTCAAAGGCAAAGCCGCCGATGTGAAGGAGGTCGGACGCCGGCTTGGCGTGCGCTACGTCCTTGAGGGGTCTGTGCGCAAGGCATCGGGGAAAGTTCGAATCACAGGGCAGTTGATCGATGCACTGACCGGCGCGCACATTTGGGCGGACAGGTTCGAGCGTGACCTAACAGACGTTTTCGCTCTCCAGGACGAAGTCACGACCGCCGTTGTCTCAGCCATTCATCCAAGATTGCTTCAAACAGAAATTGCAATGGCGACGCGGCGGCGACCGGAGAACCTCAACGCATATGATTGTTATCTCCGGGCCATGCAGCAGTATTGCCTAACGACCCGCGAAGGGTTGGCCGAGGCGACAAGGCTGGCTCATCGCGCTTTGGAGTTGGACCCTCAGTTCGGCTTTGTCGCCGCTCTGGCAGGTCTCTGTCACATGCAAAAGGTCATCCGGGGTTACGCTGTCGATCCCCAATTCGAGCGGAAGGAAGCGATTCGCCTTTCTCGCTTGGCCTTGAGCATCGACGATAGCGATCCTGACACGTTGGCATGTGCTGCCGGCATCTCGGCGTTCATGGTCGGCGACAGTGAAAGTGAAATTGAAATGGCGGACCGGGCGGTCGCGCTCAACCCCAACTCATTCATCGCATGGTTCAACAGGGGCTGGGTCTTTGAAATATCGGGGCTGCCCGAGGAAGCAGTCTGGAGCTTTGAGCGTGCTATTCGCATGAGCCCGGTAGACCCGCTGCTACACTTGACGGTTGTTGGGTTGGGGGCAGCCCTTATTGAGCTTGGTCGGTTTGACGAGGCCATCGTTGCAGGGAAGAAAGCCCAACGTCAGAACCCCGCCTATGCTGCAGCGTACCGTTGTCTGGCGTCCGCTTTCGCCCATGTCGGACGCGATGCTGAGGCGCGTAAGGCGGCGGCGCGCCTGCTTGAGATCGATCCCACCTTCACAATATCCACGAGGATGGGTCGGGTCAGGCGATCACACGTCAAGCTGTTGATTGAGGGGCTTCGGAAGGCGGGGTTGCCCGAATGAGCAGGGTGCATTTGTACCGCCCGTTCCGGACCCTCCCAGCGCAGCCGAAGATGTCCGCTGCCGGGGCACGACCGGAAGTCTGCAATCCGAGGACCGATAGGCCGCTTGTGATGCTGTGGACGGCTCCTCCACCGGCACGAGAGTGCCAAGATGTGGGGCGCCGCTTAAGGCTCCCACGATTCGGAGGAGCCAGCTATGCAGTCGATTTCGACAATCGGTCTCGATATCGCCAAGTCGGTCTTTCAGGTGCATGGCGTTGACGCGGCAGGCCAAGTGGTCCTGCGCCGGCAGTTGAAGCGAAGATACGTCGTGGCATTCTTTCAGGGACTGCCGCCATGCCTAGTTGGCATCGAGGCGTGCGCCTCGTCGCACCACTGGTCCCGTGAGCTGCAGGCGTTAGGGCATACGGTGCGATTGATGCCGCCGGCGTATGTGAAGCCCTACGTCAAGCGGCAGAAGAACGACATCACGGACGCTGAGGCGATTTGCGAAGCGGCCACGAGGCCAAACATGCGGTTCGTGCCGACCAAAACGGTCGAGCAACAGAGCTGTCTGATGCTTCATCGCGCGCGCCATCTCTTCATTCGCCAGCAGACTGCGGTCATCAACTCAATCCGCGCGTATCTTGCCGAGTTCGGGGTCGTGGCCCCAGTCGGGCGTAGGGGCGTCGAGCAACTGTTAGAAGTCGTCGCTGATCCAGCCGACCGCCGGCTCCCGGAAGTGGCCCGTGTGTGTCTTGCTGCTCTCGGCAGTCAGTTGCGAGCACTAAAGGCCCAGATACTGGAGTTCGACAGGCGCATCATCGCCTGGCATCGATCAAACGCGACGAGCAAGCGACTGGATGCGATCCCTGGCGTCGGCCCAGCGCTGGCCACAGCGCTGGTCGCTAGCATTGCTGACCCAAGAGTCTTCCGATCGGGACGGGATTTCTCGGCCTGGGTTGGGCTCGTGCCTAAGCAGAACTCGAGTGGGGGTAAAGACAAGCTTGGCAGTATCAGCAAACAAGGCGATCGCTATTTGCGCAGCCTGTTCACGGCTGGCGCGCTCGCCGTGATCCGCTATGCCAAGATCCACGGCACAGCGCATCGACCCTGGCTCACTGGATTGTTGGCGCGGCGACCCACCAAGGTCGCTGCCATCGCGCTCGCGAACAAGCTCGCCAGGATGGCTTGGGCCATGATGGCCAGGAACGAATGCTACAAGGAACCCGCCGCTCTCACGGCGTAACGAGATCACAGCCGGACGTGCCGGTGTGACGTAACGGTTGGAAGGACGAACAGCACTTAATGCAGCGCCGGTCGATCCGGCGATCAGGACAACCCACATCGGGCCAAAGCATCTTCGAATGCGTGCTTGTGATAGGGACCTGATCCGCGGAGGGCATTATGGCCAGCGGTCATGAGTACCGCGCAAACAGGCCGAACACATGGCTGCTCCGACCATTGCTGCAAAGTGAAGATTCTTCTTGCCAACCTGGAGCCGTCCACACGTGACCCATCGCGACATATTGCGCTGCCGCACGAAGTCGGTCGCTATAGGGGCAAAGCAGACATTGCATTAGTTGCATCACGCCGCCGGGTTGATGGGTACACGGCCTGGCCGTGGGTGAAAACCGGATATCCATTGACGTAACGAATCGGCCGTGATTCGATTCGCGGCACTGGCTGCTACAGGCCAGGCAAGCGGCCCGCACAGATGCAGGAACACCTGCGCGAGCCTAACCCTCAACATGGAGATACCCATGTCTCAGGCTGATTCTGCCTATACCACGAGTCGTTTAATCTTTCCTGCCGGCCCGACCGTTCGGCGCCGGCAGTTCGTCACCGGCAGCGCCGCCATCCTGACCGGAATCATCACTCCCTCATGGGCTGAAAGTGTTGGCATTTCGACCGCGCGCGACCCGGTCCTCGATGCCATCGAAGGCCACTGCCGAGTCTTCGAGGAGCTGGGGCGCCTGCTCGCCGAGCAGGATGCTGCCGAGCGCGAGCTGCGCCGTGCGCCCTGCGGCAGGCGGGCCGAGCTGGAGGCCAAGTTAAGTGGCCTCTGCGAGGCTGAAGGCGCACTCGGTCGGGCTGAGATGAAGGCCTCGCGTCAGCTCGCCGGCATCGTGCCGGGAAGCCTCAAAGGAGCGGCCGCGGCGTTAAAGTATGTGCGCGAGTGTTACGAAGTTCGCCAGTACCCCCTTTACGAGGAGGATGGCTACCGGCTGCTGCTGCTCTCGACTGAACGCGCGATTTGTGCGGCCGCTGGTCTCGCTATTCCGCATCGTGGTGTTGATCCTCGATAACGATTGCGCGCCTTCCTACGAGCGGGATGTGGAAACGAAGTCCTGGTCGAACCGCTAAGGCACCGTCAGACGGAAGCGGTGGGAACGGATATCTCCGACCTACGACCATCGTGCCACATCTCGGCTCCACAAAAGGCCGAAGAACAAGATCGACGTGAAGGCAATCCGGGTGGGCCTGGACATGACGCATGAAGAGTTCGCAGGTCGCTTCGGATTCAGCGTCAATACGCTGTGCCATTAGGAACAAGGCTCGCGACAACCGGAAAGGCCTACACGCGCTTATCTCCTCGCGATCAAGCACGCCCCGAAAGCAGTGCAGAAGGCTTTGCAAGCCGTGTGATGCGTTCGACATCTACGCCAATGCGCCGTTCGCAGGTATTTGCGCGCTCCCGTACGATGGCAGGATTTTTGGTCTTCTCCTCCTGAACTCGCCGCCGCTTGATGCTCATTTGACTCCACCAATCGGGCGAGCGACGGCATGGCAGATGACACAGAACCGGAGCTGGACGACATCAGACCAGCCAACGACAATCAAGGTCCGGAGGATGCAGCGAACAAAGCGGATCACAAGACGCAGCGACAGTTGGAGCAGGTGACGTTGACCATTGCCCGGCTGATCGGACGCCGGATTGCACGGAAACAGTTCGCGGCGCTCAGCGCTGCCAATGACAACAGGCTTCAAGCCGCGAACGATGCGGAGGACAAGGCCGGCAAGGACTAGAGAGAACGGAGACTGCCATGCCCCGCGTTGCGCTTTACGCCCGCTACTCGTCCGACAATCAGAGCGAAAGCTCGATCGAGGATCAGTTTCGACTCTGCCGAGAGCACGCCAAGCGCGAGCGATGGAAGGTCACGAGCACCTATCACGACGCCGCCATTTCGGGCGCGAGCATGATCCTGCGGCCCGGCATCCAGTTGTTGTTGCAGGATGCGCAGCGCGGTCTGTTCGATGTCGTGTTGGGCGAGGCGCTGGACAGGATTTCTCGTGACCAGGCGGATGTCGCAACGCTGTTCAAGCATCTGCGCTTCGCGGGCGTCTGCATCGTCACCCTTGCCGAAGGCGAGATCAGCGAGCTTCACGTCGGCCTCAAAGGCACCATGAATGCCCTGTTTCTCAAGGATCTTGCCCTGAAGACCCATCGCGGTTTGCGCGGCCGGGTGGAGAAGGGCAAGGCCGGCGGCGGCCTCTGCTACGGCTATAACGTCGTGAAGAAGCTCGACGCCAACGGTGAGCCGATCCGGGGCGATCGCGAAATCGTCGTGGAGGAGGCCAGGATCGTCCGGCGCATTTTCCGCGCCTTTGCCGCCGGCAAGAGCCCGAAGGCCATCGCGGTCGAACTAAACAAGGACGGCATTCGCGGTCCGCTCGGCCGGGCCTGGGGCGACACCAGTATCCGGGGCCACGTCTCGCGCGGCACCGGCATCCTCAACAACGAACTCTATGCCGGGGTCTTGGTCTGGAATAGGCAGCGTTTCGTCAAGGACCCGGCGACAGGCAAGCGCGTGTCACGACCGAACCCGGAAAGCCAGTGGATCAGGACGGAAGTGCCGCATCTCAAGATCGTGGACGATGAACTGTGGCAGGCCGCGCGGGCGCGGCAACAGCAAATCTCGGCCCTCTTCGGTCCCAACCCGGCCAATACGCGGGAGGGCAGGGCCAAGCGGCTGCACCTGGCCAATCGGCCCGTTTCCCTCCTTTCCGGCCTTCTCACCTGTGGATGCTGCGGCGGCAGGATCGGCATCCTGACGCCGAACCGCTACGGCTGCCTCAACCACCATCGTCGCGGGACTTGTGCGAATAACCGCACCATCACGCGCGACAAGATCGAGGCGAGGGTGCTGGCGGGTTTGAAGGATCGCCTCGTCTCTTCTCAGGCGGTCGCAGAAGCCGTGCGCGCCTATGCCGAGGAGATGAACCGGCTGAACCACGACCGGCGGGCACGGGCGGAAACAGATCACCGTGCGCTCCAGAAGATCGAGCGGGCGGTTGCCGGAATCATGGCGGCAATCGAGGATGGCCTCTACCAGCCGTCGATGAAGGCGCGGATGGACGAACTTGAACGGCAGAAGGCGGAGATCACAGCGCGCCTGTCACAGGCTCCCGCTGACATTCCCGACATGCATCCCAACATCGCCAATGTCTATCGCGAGAACGTGGCCCGGTTCACCGAGGCGCTCACCGATCCGGATGGCGGGCGCGAGGCCGCCGAGGCACTGCGCTCACTCATCGGCGAGATCGTGCTCAATCCCGGCAAGAAGCGTGGCGAGGTCCACGCCGAGCTACGCGGCGAGTTGATGGGTATCCTTAAATTCTCGAATACCCAGGAGAATCAACGGACTAGCCGTCTTATGTTGGCAGTGGCTGCACGTCCCCGATTTGAACCTATTGATCGATGGTCGTGTAATTGCATCGACCCCGAAGCTCAGAGCAGCGCGTGTTCAGATATCAGGCGCTGCAACGACTATGATCGCGCGACGAATGCCCATTCTCGGTCAGACAAGCCCAGTGGTACGACCAGTAAGTCATTGATTGTTCTGAACCCGTGGCTGTCTCAATTAGCCGCTCTGTCGGAAATTTCAGACGCTTACGTCAAGACACTCTCACGCATGATGGCGCGAGCGCCGGGCCACGCCGCCGGAGAAATTGGCGAAGAAGCCAGCTTCGACAGCCGCCGCCGTCAACAGCTCGTCAACAGCAAGTGGCGTTTCGTTCCGATCTTGTTCTCACTCTGTTTGATGCCGCTTGGTGCCGGCTAAGTCTTCAGATCGAACCGCGCAGAGGCCGGACAAGTACGTCAGAAGCGTTGACGCATGAGGTGACGTACGAGCGGCAAGCCCTCATTTTGATGCGGCTGCGACAAGCAGTGGCCTGTCCAGACTTTACCGGGCCAACAGCAGTCACGGCCACAGATCAAAGTTGGATCGGAGGAAAAGCCATACAGACAACTCCCTGGGAGGTGTGAGGCAGCTCACACCAGTGGCTTGCGCGACGCACTAATCACGCTGCTGCGAACTTTCCTCGGTTTCCGCTGAAGGGATATTCTGTCCTAATCGGGCTGAGGTGGGTGGGTATCATGGTCCGGCAACGTTTTCGCGGCCTTTTCCAGAAGTACTTGCTCGTGCTTTTTATGGCGATGGCGCTTCCGCTCGCGATCAACGGCACCATCGAAGCTTGGCTTGGCTATCGGGACCAACGTGCGAGGATCGATCAGGTGCTTGGTGTTCAGGCGAAGTCCGCCGCCGCCGAGATCCATGGCTTTATCGACGGCATGACGAATCAGCTTGGTTGGTTGGTCCAGCTTCCCTGGACGGAGGACCCCGACGAGCGGCGGCGGACTGATGCATTGCGCTTGTTCCATCAGGCCCCCGCGATCGTGAGTCTCGCACTCCTCGATCATCAAGGACGAGAACGCCTTTACGTCTCGCGCGTCGGCCTCAATAGAATTGACAGCCGCACTGACCGGTCCTCCGATCCAGCGGTCCTGGGCGCTCGCTCGACCCGGATCTGGTTTGGTGACGTGAGCTACCACCGAGGCTCGGAGCCATACCTGACCGTTGCGATCTCCGGCAACCGACTGTCGGTCGGCGCGGCAGTTGCTGAAATCAACCTGAAATTGATTTGGGACGTGATATCGGCCATCCAAGTGGGAAAAACCGGCTTTGCTTTTGTGCTGGACCGACCGGGCCGGCTTATTGCTCATCCGGACATTAGCCTCGTCCTGCGCGGCGCGGAGGAAGCGACATCCAAGCCCTTTCAAGCAATACGCGATGCGATCGGTCGGGCGGGAGTGGGCTTCGCAACAAGCCGGGACGTGCGCGGCGACGCTATCGCCGCTGCCGCTGCTCCCGTTGAGGGTCCTGACTGGACTGTTGTGGTCGAACAGCCCCTGTCTGAGGCTTTCGGACCCATCTATCAAGCCTTATGGCGAACCGCAAAGCTCATCCTTGTCGGCACCATCTTCTCAGGCTTGCTCGCCTATGCGCTGGCGCACCGGATGACCGAGCCGATCCGGCTTCTCGAGGAGGGGACGAGGCGGATCGGCGCCGGATTCTTCGATCACCGCATCACCATTAAGACGGGGGATGAGCTCCAGCATCTGGCCGATAGTTTCAACAAGATGGCTGCCGAGTTGGCCCTGGCACAGGAGCAGCAGGAGCGTATTGCGAGACTCAAGCGGTTCCTTGCCCCCGAAGTAGCCGATCTTGTCGATCGAACGGGCGACGACAGCGTCCTGGAGGGCCGCCGCGCCGAGGTGGTGGTTGTATTTTGTGACTTGCGAGGCTTCACCTCATTTTCCGCTGGAGTCGCACCCGAGGAAGTCATGAGCGTGCTTTCGGAGTACTATGAGGCGCTCGGCAAAGCTATCACGGCATTTGCCGCGACACTCATCAGTTTCTCGGGCGATGGCCTGATGGTTCTCGTCAATGCACCCGTTCCCATCGAACAGCCGGCGTTAAGAGCCGTTGATCTGGCTGTAGAGATGCAGAGAAGCGTGCAAGAACTCCTCGTCCGCTGGCGAGCGCGAGGGTACCATATCGGGTTCGGGGTAGGCCTTGCCAGCGGCTCGGCAACCGTTGGACGGATCGGATACGAAAGGCGGTTCGACTACACGGCCATTGGCAGCGTGGTTAACCTCGCGGCCCGGCTGTGCGCATCTGCAGCCGACGGAGAAATCCTGATGGATACCGAAGTTGCCAAAGCCGTCAAGCAGAAGCGGCCGCTGAAAGAACTCGGAGACCGTCCAATCAAGGGCTATGACGAGGCCATGCCCGTCTTTGGAATCTCATTCGACGCGCCGTTCAGGATCTAAGCCGACGGAGAATGGCTCGGGACCCGATGTCTGTTGGAAGACGCATGCAGCGACTATCTGAGGTGTCACCAGATCGGCAGTCATAGGCGACCAGATCATGCAGGTTGGTGCAATGACCAGCACTGGATTGGAGGCAGTATGGCGCGGCAGGACGTTCGGTCGGATTCGTCGGCGGGACTTTCTTGCCCGGCTCGGTGGTGCCGCCACTTGGACGTTTCCGTCGCATGCGCAAAGATCGGCCATGCCGGTCATCGGGTATCTTTGCCCGGAGTCACCTGGGCTGTTCGCCAGCCGGCTTAAAGCTTTTCACGATGGACTCGCCGAAATTGGCTACGTTGAAGGCCGCAATCTCAAAATCGATTATCAATGGGCCGAAGGAGAGTACAAGCGATTGCCAGCCCTGGCAGCAGATCTGGCCGCCCGGAACGTGGACGTCATCGTCGCCCCCGGCGGCGCTCCCGTGGCCCTTGCGGCGAAGGCTTCTGCCGCGAACAAGCGGATTGTCTTTGAGATGGGGGGCGACCCTGTCCAATTGGGCGTCGTGGACAGCTTGTCACGGCCGGGGGGCAATATCACCGGCGTTTCGAGCTTGAGCGTGGAGGTATCGCCGAAGCGGCTCGAGTTGATGCACGAACTGCTGCCGACAGCAACTAAGTTGGCCGTGGTTGCCAACCCCACCAGTCCAACCGTTAATTCACAATTGGAGCATCTACGTTCCGCCGCCGAAATCTTGGGAGTGCGCTTGCACGTCCTGAATGCCAGCAGTGAGAAAGAGTTCGAACCTGTCTTCTCCGCCACCGCTCAGCAATCGTTAGGTGGACTCGTCTTCACCTCAGACCCTTACTTTGCGTTTCGTAGTGGGCAGCTTGCCGCGCTCGCTCTGCGATACGGTGTGCCCGCAATCACCCAATCTCGTGACTTCCCGACCGCAGGGGGCCTGATGAGCTATGGAGGCGATTTCGCACAGTCGCATCGTCGCGCGGGCGTTTATACCGGACGGGTCCTCAACGGTGAGAAGCCCTCTGATTTGCCAGTACAGCTGGTCACGAAGGTCGAGCTCATCATCAATCTGAAGGCCGCGAAAATCCTCGGACTCGCGTTTTCGGCCTCGCTAATCAGCGGCGCCGATGAGGTGATTGAGTAGAACGCCGGTTGGTTTGGTTTCGATCCAGCCGCGATGCCGGTGTTGTCATTGGCGCTCTTGGTCATGAGCGGCGTTATCCTGGACCTTGGTGTCATTGGCGATCAGACGCTCGGACGGCGCGCCGTCAATCTGCTGCGACCCAACGCGCGCGGCCGAGTTAACGGTCTCTATACTGGCCTGTTCTTCTTAAGCGGAGCGATCGCGCGGCCTTTGCGTACTCCGGTTGGACATTTGTGTGTGCGACCGCTGCTGCCTTCGGCGTAGCGGCGCTTTTCTTGCCGCGTTTGAGCGCTGAATCCTGTTTGGTGATGACGGAGATGCTGGCATGAAGATACTCCTCGCTGGAGCAACCGGGTGCCATCGGCAGGCGGCTGGTTCCGCTATTGGTCGCCGCCGAACACCAAGTTGCCGGCACAACCCGTTCGTCAAGCAGAGCGAGCGCACTTACGCGCCTCCGGTGTCGAGCCAATCATTGTCGATGTTTTCGATGCCTCTGCGATTTCGCGCGCGATCGCGGCGGTCCAGCCCGATATCGTCGTCCATCAGTTGACCGATCTGCCGCGCGGTCTTGATCCCAGCGAAATGATTGAGGGAACGCAACGAAACGCCCGTATGCGCAGGGAAGGGGATTCAAAACCTCGTGTCTGCCGCGCTCAAATCCGGCGTGCCTCGGCTTGTCACCAGAGCATCGCGTGGATGTACGCACCGGGGCCAGAACCGCACTCCGAAACAGATCCGCTGGCCCTGCAGGCGTCCGGCGCACGGGCGACGACGGTAGCGGGTGTCGCTGCGTTGGAGCACCTAACCGTTTCGTCACCGCCAATCGAAGGAGTCGTGCTGCGCTATGGACATCTTTACGGACCAAATACCGGGACTGACGTAGCCGGAGAACCGCCGTCACTGCACGTGGATGCCGCGGCCAAAGCGTGCTTGTTGGCAATAGAGAAGGCACATTTCGGCATCTACAACATCGCTGAACCAAGCGGTTACGTCTCGACCGAGAAGGCGCAGCGAGAGCTTGGCTTCGAGCCGGCCTTCCGGCTGGACCCTCAATGAAGGAGAAACTGGCGTGCACAAAGTTCTTGTGCAAGGCTTGGGGAGTCCAATATTCCGAGAGTATCGCGCCGCCGGCACATTGCATTATTTGCGAGGACGAGCAATCCGTGCCGAAAGCGGGCCAGCAATGGATCACTCCAGAGCAACTCGCGATCGACCGCTTCAACGCATTTCGGAAAGTAGCACCGGGGCTGTTTGGCATCTGGTCGCCGTCAGTTGTAGAGCAGGAACGAGTTCATCGGGTGGGGGTTGTTCCATTCAATTTGAAGTATCCGTCAGCGCGGACCATCTAAGGATTGATACGATGTCTACAATTGAAACGGTCTTGCTGATCGTTGTAGCCGCACTTGTCCTCCTGATCATCGGCAACGTCGCGTTTCAGCTGATAGCGGAGCGAAAGAACCCGCCGATCGGCGTCTTCATCGAATGCGACGGGGTGCGCCTTCATTACATCGAACGCGGCGATGCTACCGCGCCTTGCGTGGTTTTGTTCCACGGGAATGGTACGATGATTCAGGATCTAATCCTAAGCGGTCTGGTCGACCGCCTCGCCTATCATTACCGTGTGGTTTGCTTCGACCGCCCAGGGTTTGGATACAGCCGCCGTCCCCGCACGCGCATCTGGACGGCCACAACACAAGCTGCCTTGTTCGCGAAGGCCCTTGATCAGCTGGGGGTGCGCAATCCCGTGGTGCTCGGCCATTCCTGGGGAACGCTGGTCGCGATCGCGTTGGCGCTGCGAAGCGACTGTGTCGTGAGTGGGCTCGTACTTGCGTCTGGTTATTACTTTCCGACCTTTCGAATGGACTTTTGGCTCATGTCGAGTCCAGCAGTGCCACTAGTAGGCGATCTGATGCGCTACACCATCTCGCCCATCGTATCGTGGGCCATTATGCCGAAGCTGATTCGCACCCTGTTTGCGCCGCGTGCCGTTCCGCCGGAATTCAACGATGAATTTCCGATCTCGTTGTCTCTTCGACCCAAGCAATTGAGGGCGGCCGCCGAGGAGAGCGCGTTCCTTATTCCAGTTGTCGCGCAATTGCACCTTCAGTATCCGTGCATCCGGTGTCCGGTCAGAATTGTGCATGGAAAGGATGACCGGCTCATCGAGGCCGACCAATCGCGCCGCCTGCACGAGGCGTTGCCTCGCTCCCTGATAGATCTGGTCGAGGATGCGGGTCACATGGTGACATACGTCGATACAGCCGGAATCGCGGATGCCGTGGCGGTGCTGGCGCTCGCCGCACCGACAAGTCCGGAACTTGGCCGCGAGGCCTAGATCTCCGAAGCTAGACTGGAAGCAACTAAATCGCCCGGCTGCGCCGGCGACCGCGGCAACCGACCACGCGACCTCGACCTAGCCGCGACGTGGCAGGCTCGCAGTCGCCGAGAAGCTCCTCATTCGCTTCCGAGAAAGCGTATGCCAGCGCGGGCGCAATTCTCATCTTCGTCGTTGGACGACGCGCCGCTCACTCCGATGGCTCCCTGCAGTTTTCCTTGTCTGAAGATCGGAAGTCCGCCTGGCCGCCGCAGATTGGGAGCTCCCATCGCGGTCAAGAGACCCGTCGCCGGAAATGGATTGTCCCGATCCAAGGGCTCTCCGCTCGGGCGCCCCTCCTGTGCCGCGGCTATGGCCTTGCCGATGGATCGCCATGATGCTTCAGCAAACGCGCCGTCCATCCGCTGGTGCGCCACCAAGTGCCCGTCCGGCGCGCATACGGAGACGCTGACGTGCGCGGAGATCGACACGGCGTGGGAAAGTGCACCGCTGATCGCCTGATTGGCCTCTGCGAGACTTATGGTCACGAATGTGCCCTGTAGCCGATGAAGACCTAGACACGAACGCGACAGGGATCGCTGGCGTTCCTCGCGGATCGCCGACCTACCATTTCGCGGCAGATTGGAACCGAAGCCGTCCGGAGCCATTTCTGCAACTGCAGTCGGTTTCGTCCCCGGTCCTTACGAGACAGCACTGAGCGACTTCCACCTCCAGCACCATTCGGCCATGAGCCAGCTCGCCGCCATCGCCGCGAGCCTGACCTGCACCGTTCCCGCCATGGGGCCAGCCGGTCGCGGTCTCTCCCGCTACGATGCCGCGTATCGCCACGGTCGACGAACGATGTCGGTCCTACAACGTCGAAATGGCCGAGGTGATCGGCGGCAATTCTGGAAGCCTTTCGCCAAAGAGAGCGACGCCTCCCAGAACGACCATCAGGCGGCCGGCGAAGCTTCGGCCGGTGGCGGCGCTTCGCAACCCGGCGATGATCCGAACACGTTCGAGGCGCGACCTCCGATCGAGCTGACAGATGCGCGACTGCGCAAGCTGTCGGCTGCCCTCGGTCCGGCCTATGTGCGCGTCGGCGGGACGTGGGCCAACACGGTCTACTTCCAAGACTCGGATGGGCCAGCGCCCGCAAAGCCGCCACAAGGCTTCAAAGGCATCCTGATGCGCCCCGAATTCGCATGCCGACCTCAACATCTATGCGCAGTGCCTCCCGCGCCGGCCCGGTGGGGCGACGCTTCTGGCGATCAATACCACCACCATCGACAGCAGGTCGGTCCAGCCTCCGCTGGCGGCGGAGCGATAAACGCTCACGTCCGGTAAGCTCGAGTCCGCGAGCGTCCAATTGAACGGGCAGGGGCTCAAGGTGGGCGCCGGCGACGAACTGCCCGCTCTCCAAGGGCGGCAGGTCGCGGCCGGTCAGGCCGAACTCGCGCCCGCGTGCATCAGCTTCTTCGCAATCGAGGGCACAGCCAACCCGAACTGCCGGTAATTGGAACGACCTCGGCCTCGTCGGGAACGCTTCGAGAGCGGCCAGAGTTGATCAGGACCCGTCTTCGAGGCCGCCGCGCGCTCGACGTGCCTCGCCGCCAATGCATACCGTTCCGGGAGATCGCCAATGAAGGAAATCAGAGAACACATGGAAGTCATCGGGGCCGACGGCGTCCACATCGGCACGGTCGATAAGATCGAAAGCGGCCGCATTAAGCTGACGAAGAAAGACAGCGGGGAAGGCAGCCACAAGGGCCATCATCACTTCATCGACAAAGGCCTCGTCGCCGATGTCGAAGGCGACAAGGTTCGGCTGTCGGCGAACGCGGACGTAGCCGTGACCATGGAGGAAGAAAAGTAGGAGCGACCGCGACCGCGGATCCGCTCGCGAGCAAGACTACGATTGGGCGTTGACGGCGACCGATGTCGCATAGGCGTTCATGAAGTTCTGCAGGAATATTCCGGTGTCCGGATTGCTCAGCTTGCCTTGCTGATCGAACAGCTTGTCGGCGAAGCAGCGGTATGCTTTCGGCTGCTGCATGGCCGGGATGTTGAGAACACGAACGTCTCGCGCAAATGCTAGTTCGTACCGAAGCCGCCGATGGCGCTCGGCGAGGCACTGACGGCTGCGCCGGGCTTCCCATCCACACGCTCTTTCCGTATGGTCGGGAGCCGACATCCAGGGCGTTCTTGAGGGCAGCCGGAATGGAGCGGTTGTACTCAGGCGTTACGAACAGAACTGCGTTCGATCAGCTGCAATTGTACGATCTCGACGATGTCCCGCGACGCGCTCGCGGAACGCCGTCCACTCGGACGGCGGCTGATCGTCCAAGTCCTGATTGTAGAGTGACGATCTCGCGCACTTTTCGCACCTGTTGGGCATTGGATTCACCGAGCTTGCCCTTGCCGATCCAGAGGCTATCCTCGAGACCAACACGGACATTTCCTTCCATCGCCGCGAGCATCGCGGCCACCTTCATCCGCGAGGCTCCCGCCCCCAACACGGACCAGTGATAGTCCTTCCCGAACAGGCGGTCCGCGGTGCGCTTCATGTGCATGACGTCGTCAGGGTGCGCGCCGATGCCGCCCAGGATTCCAAAGACGGTTCGCAAGAAGAACGGGCCCCAAGCCTCGGTCGACGAAGTACGCCAGGTTCTAAAGATGGCGGTGCTCGGCTCGGGAACGACGCTCGCTTTGGCTCGATGTAGGCCGCCTCGTCGTCGGTCATTCCGACGAGAGCTTTTGCTTTGGAATCAGACGGGCGGGCCGGAATTGAAAAATCCTTGTGTGGCAACGGATCCTCCCGCCCCAGCCAATTGATATTGCTCGATCAAATCGCCTTTTCGCTCCTTTCATTCTGAACGGCCCATTCCGCTGCCGTTGCAGGGTGGAGAAATTGGTCGGACGACGGCATTTGCACGACGTATGCACCGGGAGATCCAGAAAGAGTCCGAGGCAGGTATGGGCGGTCGCTCTTTGACGCGATGTGAATGTGCGGAAGTCTGGGCGGCCTATAGCTTGGATTATCCGCGCTTTGCGCGCTGGAGGCTGTCGAAATAAACCACGACGATGATCAGCGCGCCGGTGATGATCGTTTGCCAAAACGAATTGACATTGAGCAGGTTCGCCCCGTTGCTGATGGACTGCAGAATGAGCGCGCCGATCAGCGGGCCATGGATCGAGCCGACCGCGCCGAAAAGGCTCGCACCGCCGATGACTGAGGAAGCGATGGCCTGCAGTTCGTCGCCCTGGCCCTGGGTCGGATTACCGATGCCGATGCGGGTCGCGAGCAGTACGCCGACGAATGCGGCAAGAAACGACGACAGGATGTAGGCCATATAGGTGATCAGCTTGACCCTGACGCCGGAGAGGCGGGCCGCCTCCTTGTTCGAGCCGATCGCGAACAGATAGCGCCCCCAGCGGCTGTGATTAAGGAACACGTAGGCGGGGACGGCAACGAGGACGACCATCCATACCAGCGACGGAATCTGGAACCAGCCCCCGTCGGTCCAAGGAAAGCCGAGGAACGTCTGGCGCGAGAAATGGGTGAACGTGGTATTATCGATCGAGATCGTCGCGCCGTTGGTCACGAGAAGGCCGATGCCCCGCAGCGCATACATGGTCGCCAGCGTCATGATGAAAGGCGGCAGGCCGAGTTGCACGACGCCGAAGCCGTGAAAGACGCCGATTGCGACGCCCATCAAGAGCGAGATAGTCACAGCGCCGAAGATGGTGGAAGCGAAGCCGAGATTGTGGGTGAGGAGCCAGGCGACCATCATGCTGATGAAGCCCTCGACCGCGCCGACGGAAAGGTCGATGCCTGCGGTGATGATGACGAAGGTCTGGCCGATTGCCAGTATCGCGATGAACGAGGTCTGGCGTAGGAGGTTCGCCATATTGTTGGCGGTCCAGAACGTGCGCGTCGCATAGGCGAGCGCAATCCACATCAGGAACAGCAGGCCGAGGAGCGTCAGCCCCAGCAGTACGCTGAGCCCGCCGCCGTTGCGCTTCGATGTCGATAGTTCGCTCATTCGGATCTTGCCCCTGCCTCAGACGCCGATCGCTTCAGTGAGGATCGCCTCGTGCGAAGAATCCTTGTAGGTATGTGTGGCAACGATGCTACCGCGTCGGAACACGTGCAGCGTGTCGGCGAGCTCGTAAACCTCGGGAAGATACGATGAGATCATGATGATCCCTGCGCCCTTGTGGAGCAATTCGCCGAGCAGCCGATAGATCTCCGCTTTGGTGCCGACATCGACGCCGACCGTCGGCTCGTCGAAGATGAAAAGCTTGGCGCCGTGGTTGAGCCATTTGCCGATCACGACTTTCTGCTGGTTGCCGCCGGACAGGCTCGAGACCACGGCGGCGCGCGAGGCCGTCCTGATACGGATGTCACGGATCTGCCGCTCCGCGGCGCCCGTTTCCATATCGTGGTTCAACAGCGGGCCCCGGCTCAGCCGGTCAAGGATCGGGAGGTTGAGGTTGAAGCCGACGCCGAGGTTCAGGCAGAGGCCCTGGTCGCGCCGGCTCTCGGGGGCGAGCGCGATGCCAAGGTTCATAGCCTGCCGTTCGCTGCGGACGGCGACGTCCTTGCCGAGCCAGCACAGGCGGCCACTCGTCGCCGGAAAGCGGCCGAACAGGCTCTGCACGAACTCGCTACGCCCCGCGCCGATGAGACCGTAGAGTCCGACGATCTCACCCTCCCGCACCCGAACCGACACGTCGTGGAAGCCCTGACCGGAGAGGCTCTCGGTCTCGAGTATCGTCCCGCCGATCGGCACGCTTTCCTTGTGATAGACTTGGTCGATCGTGCGGTTGATCATCAGCGCGATGAGATCTGCCTCATTTGTCTCACCGATGTTGCGGGTGCCGACGAGGGCGCCATCGCGCAGGATGGAAACGCGGTCGCACAGCTCGAACACCTCCTCCAGGCGGTGACTGATGTAGACAATCGTCACGCCCCTGGCCTTCAGGCGGCGGATGAGGGCGAAGAGCGACGCCGTCTCCTGACGCGTGAGATAGGCCGTCGGCTCGTCGAAGATGAGGAATTTCGTGCCGCGTCGTTCAGCGCGCGCCGTGGCGACGAGCTGCTGTTGGCCGATGGTCAGGGACGACAGGGGCGCACCGGCGGGCAGATCGAACCCCAGGTCGTCGAGCAGCTTCTGGGCTTCGCGCAGCATGGTGCGGTGCAAGAGCATGCCGCCGGATGTCGTCTCATCGCCGAGGAAGATGTTGGCCGCCACCGTCAGGTGCGGACACAGCACCACTTCCTGATGCACCGCGTCAATGCCGAGATCGATCGCCTCGTGAGGGGTAGCGAGCGCGACGGGCTCGCCGCGCCAGTACACCGTTCCGGTCGAGCGCGGATAGACCCCGGTCAACAGCTTGATGAGGGTCGATTTGCCGGCCCCGTTCTCGCCGACGATGGCGTGGATCTCGCGCTCTTCGAAGGCCAGGTCGACCGATCTCAGCGCATGTGTAGCGCCGAAGCGCTTGTCGAGCTTCTTGAGCGCCAGGATTGGCGGCGGGGCGGGGCGTGCGGCGGCGAGGGACATGGCAATTGGGGTTGGCGACGGAAATTCCCGCCGTACCCGCACCAAGAGCCGGCGCAGGGATCGACGGCCGTGTGCCGTCGCGCATCTGCTTCCACCGAGAGATGATGCGCGGCGACGCCCGGTTTGAGACTACGCCATTACTTGATGTTCGGATATAGCAGCGCGTGCTGCTTCTCGCCGTCCATATTGGCCTTTGTAATGAGGTTCGCGCCGGTGTCGACGTTGGCCGGCACCTGCTCGCCCTTGGAGACGGCGAGGGCGGTCTTGATGCCGTCGTAGCCCATCCTATACGGGTCCTGCACGACGAGTGCTGCGATCGTGCCGTCCTTGAGGAAGCCGATCAGCTTGTCGTCGCTATCGAAGCCGACGAGCTTGATGGTGTCTGCCTTGTTGTTCTCGGCGATCGCCTGGCCCGCGCCCTGCGCCATGATGAGGTTGGAGGCGAAGACCCCTCGCAAGTCCGGATTGGCGGTGATCAGGTCGGTCATGATGTTGAGACCGGTCGTCGCCTTGCCGTCGGCGACCTTGTCGGCGACCAGCTTGAGGCCCGGATATTTCACCGCGATCTCCTCCTTGAAGCCCTTGGCGCGCTGGTCGAGCGAACCGACGCCCGGGAGCGAGGTGATGAGCGCGACCTCGCCCTCAGGCTTTCCGTATTTCGCTTTGATCGCCTCGGCGAGGCCGTCGGCGGCAATCCGTCCGCCCTGGACGTTGTCGGTCGTCAGGAACGACGTAAAGGCCTTGGAGTCGGCAGCGGAGTCGATGCCGATGATCGGAACCTTCTTCGCCGCTTCGTCGATCGGCTCGCCAAGCGCCTTGAATTCGGTCGGCGCGATCACGACCGCCGCCGGCTTCTCGGCGACTGCGTTCTCGAGGATCGAAATCTGGCCGTTGATGTCGCTTTCGGACTGCGCGCCAAGCTCGGGCACATTGACGCCGAGATCCTTGCCAGCGTGGCGCGCCCCGGCGAGCACGATCTGCCAGTAGAACGACGTGGTGTCCTTGACAATGATCGGTATCTTCGGCTCCGCGGCGTAGCTCGGTGCGCCGCAAGCGGCGAGAGCGGAAAGAGCAACAGCAACAATCAACCGTTTCATGCGTCTTCCTCCTCAATTGAAGAGCTCTTTTTAGCTCTTGTCTGATTTCGCATTATCGTGCGCCGCGACAGCGTCTTCGCGACCAATGGATCATCCGCAAAAAGTAGGACCAGCCCTCCCGTTCATTGCGAGCGCCGCCCTCAGCAGCGGTTGGCCGGTCTGTACGCCGCTGGCTTCGGCAAGCGCGATCAGACCGCCGAAACGCCGTTGCTTCTTGGATTCGTGGTTGACGTAGATGTCGCTCAGGCGATGGTCGAGAAAGGGGTTGCTGAACCGGTCGATCGCCGTGTCGCGATAGGCGCGCGCCTCTGCTGCCATCCCGAGATCGGCAAAGACCGGCAAGACCTCTCGCTCATAGACCTCGCCGAGTTGATTCCGCATCGCCGCGTCCGTCATCGCCTCGCGCACCGTGAGCGCCGGCGAGCCATGGCGCCGGTGCCACAATTCGGCGAGCCAGGTATGGCCCAGGTTGAGGATAAACAATTTCAGGCGCTCGTAGCGCTTGAGGTCGCCAGTCAGCTTGATGTCCGGATGAGAGCAGGGCGGCTCCAGGCCAGCGCGATCTTCGATCGCCCATAAGGCGTAGGGCTCGGCCACCGCGCCAAGCGGCTCGAGCGGCTGCGAGACGATCCGGTCGACCAGCGAATTGACCCAGACGCAATCCTCACCAATCCAGCGGCACGGCGCCATCGGCACGTTCCAGTCGCCGAGTACTTTGAGCACCACAGCGCGTAGGGTCGCGCCGTTGTCCGGCGTCAACTCGCAAGGGAAAATCGTGATCGGGTCGGCGCCGGCGCGATGACGGGCGAGTAGCAGCTTGGCGAGCTTTGCCGGAAACGATTTTGGCGGCCGGCCGTCGGGACGGTCCGCGGGATCGGTCTCATATCCGCGGTCGCCGGTATTCGAGACGGCGCAACGAGCTTCGATGAACAGGCGCTCCACCTCTGCCCATTGCGCATTGGCGTCGACGCCGTCGCCGACGCTTGCGACCTCGACATCCCGGTCGACCGTAGCGCCGCCAGTCATTCCCTTGATCCGCACCAGATACGGCCTGCCCTCGGCGAATGCCGCGATCCGCCTCCGGCTCTCCGGGTTCCCTGTCGTCTGCACGGCGACGATCCGTCCCATCGCGCGACCTTCCGCCAGCGCCTCACTGACGAACAGGTCGACATGGGCTTGGAGAAAGCGGCTCGTGCCAAACTGAATGATCGGGAAAGCCATGGCCTAGATCTCGATCAGCGCCTTGATTGCGCCCGTCTCGGACTTGATCCATTCAGGAAAGCGGGACGGCGCCTCCGCGAGCGAGGCGCGATGGGTCGTCATCGCCTCGGTCGGCATGAGCCCATCGCGCATGGCGCGGAACACTTCGTGGAAATCCACCAGCGTCGCATTGCGGCTGCCGAGCAGCGAAATTTCGCGCGCGTGGAATTTTGGGTCTTGGAAGGAGATTGTCTCGCGCACGACGCTGACCAGCACGTAGGTGCCGCCATGAGCGACGTAGTCGAACCCGGCCTCGATCGAGGCTGCCTTGCCGGTGGCGTCGATGACGATGTCGAACAGATCGCCATCAGTGATCTCCGAAAGAGCCTCAAGCGCGCCGGGTCCACCGACAACCGTATGAGAGACTCCCAGGATCTCTCGGCAGAAAGAAAGCCGGTCCTCCCGCATGTCCAAAGCGGTGAGCACGCCACCGCGGAGCTTGCCAAAGATGATGCAACCGAGCCCAATCGGTCCCGCGCCTACGACGAGGACGCGGTCACCCCTTTGCGTATCGGCGCGGCGATTTGCATGGGCGCCGATCGCCAGGAACTCGACCATCGCCGCCTGATCAAGAGTGGCGCCGTCGGCTGCGGCGACATTCTCCTCCGGGACGCAGACGAATTCTGCCATTCCGCCGTCGATATGGACGCCGAGGACTGCGATGCGCTGACAGCAGTTCGTCTTGCCGCGCCGGCAGGCGACGCAGGTGCCGCACGACAAATAGGGGATCAGATAGACTTTCTGACCGACGGCGATGCTGCAGCCGGACCCCGTCTCGGCAACCTCGCCTGCCAATTCGTGCCCCAGGACTCGCGGGTATTCCAGAAAGGGATGCGAGCCTTCGTAGATATGAAGATCGGTGCCGCATACGCCTGCGCGCCGGATGCGCACCAGCACTTCGCCGGGTCCCGGTGTGGGCCGCGATCGCTCGACTATGGCCAGGCGCCCTGGTTCGACGCATTGCAATGCGCGCATCCGAGCGCCTCCCATCTTCCTGTCTATTGTCGATATAGAATCGCGCCAGTATCCTGAGGTCAAACTGTTTTTTCTAATTGCCTCTGGGGGCAATTAGACAGACGGGTTGCCGGCGGTCCACTATGAAACCAAACACCGTATTCAAATCGGCCTACAACCGCGGCCTCTCCCGGCTGCAGCGGCTGCCGATTGCGTCCGAAGTCGGATCAGAACCGGCGTGGTCGCGCGCGCTCGCCGTGAGCCGCACGACCGTGCGAACCATCTTCGCAAGATTCTCCGCAGCCGGTTTGATCGCGGGCGAGGGGCGACGCAGAGTCGTGCTGCGTCACCCAGTGCCTGCCGACTTCTATCCGGAGATCGAGACTCGGAGAGGCGGTGCTATCGTCGAAAGCCGCTTCATGTACTGGATTCTGCATGAAGACTGCAGGCCCGGGCAGTCGATCAACGTGCCCGAACTCTCACGGCAATTTGGCGCGTCGCCCGCGGCGGTCACAAACTACCTCAATCGCTTGAGACAATCCGGTCTTCTTGCACGCAACTCAGATGGCCATTGGGTTCTAAGGGGGTTTACGGAGGAATTCGCTGAAGAGCTCTGCGAAGTGAGGACGATGTTTGAACTGTACTCCGCCCAACGTTTCGTCACCCTCTCCGCCGAGGATCCGGCCTGGGAGGAGCTGTCTCGTATCAAGCAGGATCATCTCACACTGTTGAGGGAAGCCGAAACCCGCTACACGGATTTTTCAGCGCTCGACGAACGACTTCACCGTTGCGTCAACGACGCGTCGCGTAACCGCTTCATTCGAGGCTTCTATGACATGATCTCGATGATCTTCCACTATCATTACCAGTGGAATAAGAACGACGAAAAGGAACGGAATATCGCGGCAATCCACGAACACCTGTCCTACATCGATGCGCTTCAGGACCGTGTCGCTTCAGCGGTCATTGCGACATGCAATGCCCATATGGCGACGGCGCGGTCGACATTGTTGGCTTCTATCCGACGATCCGCCGATGCGCTGAAGGCCGATCGAGTAGCGCCGATGTTTATCTGGCCCGATGTAGCATTGCGATCTGACGCAGGCCTCGAAAAGCACCAATAAGCAGGAATCAATCTCACTCTTTGCCTCATCTCGGCACTTCATTGAAGTTGCTAGCACCTTCCGCCCTCCGAGTGCACCATCAACCACCTCCAGGTAGCCCTGAAGCACTAACGCATGCGCTTGTTCTACTATTTGGCGGCGGTCAGACGCGCCCTAGAGGCTGCGAGAGTTGAATTCATCAACGGCGACCGGCCCGGCGCTCGATTGACGCACAGCCTATCTGCTCGCGGGCGCTGAATTTGGCCTCAGCGTTCTCTCATTTGGCGGCAGACGACTGAGAGACCCAAAAGCCCTCCGACTGGTCGTCTGGACTTGCATCGCCTTCCATGGATCATCCGGCATTCTAGAGACATATGCGTATAGCCGGGGCGTTAGCGGGACTGCTGATGAGAGCCCTGAGTCCCGGGCGGACAACCGGGGCAGAACGCATGGCTTGCCAAAGCATCCCCTCGCATGATCAGTAATCTTGTGGTTCGCGGCGCCAGAGAGTTCACAAAGAGCGCGTTGCCGGCCCCTAGCAGGCCGGATGGCGAGGATCCGATCTGCTCATCTGGACGCCGTCGGACTGCTCAGGTGCCAATGAAGCTGGCCACCGATTGGCCACTGAAATCCCGTGAACAAACCGCGACAAAGGTGGTCAATGGTGACTAAGCATCATTGTTTTTGTTGATTTTTCGGAAGTTATCTACGTTCGGGTAGCCGAGGCGATCGCTGAAAACTAGCGGTCGGTCTGCTAAGGGACAGACAGGTTCGATCGGCCCTTTCGAGGCTCACCCTGGTATTCGGAGAGGACATAAGTAGCGAGCCGGGCCTTCATCCCCAAGACCGACGATAGTCTCGGCCGGCGTGGCCATATCGCTTGCACGATGGGCGCCACGGACCGCGTTTGTTCGCGGAAAGCCGCAGGATAAGGCACGCCGTAGAGCTCGCGACAGAGCTATTCAGATGGCGCACCAGCTCAAAGGCGATCCAAAGATCCAGACCGCCGAGGTTTCGCGGCAGTATCTCACGGCACTCGGTCCGCATGCGGCGCGCGTGCTCACGAAGATCCTCGACAATCCGAAGCACCCTGAGCATGGCTGCGCCCTTGGCATTGTGGGATCGGGTGTCGCCAGTGCACTTCGTCGCCGTCTTGAAGGTATAGGGCGAAGTGAAGTTCAGTGCAGGAGAGGTCGCGCGCATCATGAAGCGCATCGAACAGCTCGCGGCGAAGTTCGCCGTGGCTCTGCTAGCGCCGAAGATCATCGATGGGGAGGTGGCGGCGTGAGGATCATTTCCAGAGGACATCGATACGCGTTGGCATTGGTGACCGTGGGTGCTGAAGGGCGAGCCGCCGACCAAGATGCGGCCGGAGTTCCTCGAACACCCGAAGATGCAAGACGAATTCCTGACCGCGGATGCACTGGCGCTGGTCGAGCCGATGGATAAGAGCGCTTTCAGGCTTTATTCCGAGGCCAATCAAGCTCCAAATGGCCCTCGCAGTCCATGCGCATTCGACGCTTCGATCAGAAGTTCGGGATGTTCGCAACGCTCAATCCAAGCCTTTGACTCCGTGGAGAAGGTACCCGAGAAATGCAGGCCTAGCTCGGCGGACGGCATAGCCGCGCCAACTAGAAAGCTTGTGCCTCAATTTGGCAACAACTTGTTCGCTAGTCGGAGGCTTTCGCTTTGTGCTACAAGTGTGAAGCTCGCATGCTGCGTGGACTTCATCTGCTGCGCCTCACTCTTTACCGCTTGAGCAACCTGCTTGCCCAGATCCGCTTGCTCTTCAGCTTTCGTTGCCCGTGCTTCAGCATTGTCGGCGCGCTGCCTGTTTATCTCTCTGCCGAGAAGAGCGCCGGCGGCAGCGAAGGCAACGGATTCGAACGAGTTGAAAAGGAAGACGAGCCTTTGCCAACGAGGCTCCAGATCACCAATTTCAACGACACCCATCCAGATTAGCGATGCCAACCATAGCAGCACAATCAGAACCGCAACGAGTAGCGGGATGCCGGTCAACCGCCGGGTCGCGGTTTGGGTTGCGCCGTCTTCGCCGCCGGTCTTCGTCATGGAGCTGTCAGTCCTGCAGGGCGCCGAAAGCGAAATCAAGTTGGTGCGCGAGCCGTACTCCCGCTTTCTGCAATTGCTCCTTCACTAGGGGGTCATTCGCCTTCAGATATTCGGGGCTGATCTGCACGTTTCCATCCGGCTTGTCACAAGTTGAAGCATGCATTTCGCAATACTGCGTCTCGGCGGACTCGGCGATCGCAAAGGATTCATTCGCCCAATCTCTCGGATCCGAGGCGCTCCATTTCGTGATCATCTCCGGCGTAATGCCGTCGATCAAATCGGACGCTGCCTTATCGATGTCGGTGCCGACGGCATCCTCCACCAAGCAAGTATCCCAGGTGCCATGAAGGTTGCCGCTGCACTCACCGTTGACATGAATATTGTTTCCGCCGCGGTCATCTTCGAAGGAAACGTGCAACGGCTGATGAATGTCGCCTACCCAATGCCCGAGAAACTTCAAGGCAATAAGGCGATCTCTTGGCTTCTCTGATTTCGATGCGAGCACTTGAGCATCGCTCAGGATGGCCGTGAGAACACACTTGTCGGCGTCGGGGCATTGATCGGTGGTGAGGCCGTGCGAGTCACGAGACACGTTGATGAAATGCTCGGACGGGCGCTTGCGTGGGTGGTCTGGAAAGATGCAGGAGTCAGAGAAGTTGTCGAACTCCGAATCGGAGCGGATCAACTTGCGTATTGCGGCCCGCGTATCAGGTTGCGCCAGTCGGAAAGCAATTTCGCAGACGACCTTGTGGCCGGTGTCTCCCCACGCGTGCGCCTGCCCACAGAGCAGCGCCAGAGTTAGGGTTGCCAATACGAAAATGCGCATCCGGCCCTCCCGGACAAAGAGTTAAATATGGAAAAGGATGATGCAGGACTGCTGCGCCGTAACACAAGCTAAAAGTTTTGGTTTGTCTGTTAGCTACTTCATAGATCGATTAGAGAGCATGTCAAAGATCACGACTCGTCTCGAAAGTGCGGGCCTGCAAACCTGGTGATCCGAAGCGTCTGACGTTGCTAGCTGCTCCTTTCACGAGTTTGTGCAGCTGATTCGGTCGGAATGCCTTTTAATATATTCAAGGATGCACCGTCCCGAGATTCATGATCTCGTCCGCGAGTTGGACCGGCGCATCATTTCGCGGGAGAGTAAAATATCGAAAGCTCGCTTCTTGCCGCCCTTCGGCTTTTCGATGTGCAGCGTTCGGCGATGAAAGTCGATTTGACTGGGCCTTACTTGCTGTAACGCAGTAGTCCGAGAACCAGAGAGCAGCGTGAGCAGATGGAATTCACCTCTCAATACCCGAGCAGCGCAATTTTTGTTAAGGTCCCTTCAAAATCGGAATTCAGCAGGTCACGAACCGTGCAAAGCTGGAGTCCAATTCTCTGCAGCTCTGCCGGCGGAGCTGCTTTCATCGCGGCACCGGCGGCAATGGTTCCCAAGAAATCACGTCTGCTGATTACCATCGACGCGTTCGTCCTCGCACGTCCGGCCGCTATCGTCGTGAATCGGGCGCAGCTACTTCGGTAATGGCAAGGCTACACCATAGCGCCGGTATATGCGATCAATCGTGCCGTCTTCCCGCAGCCGCTCCAGCGTTCCATCGATCGCATCGCGTAGGCGGTCATCCGGACGGACCATGCCGACGGCGACATTCCAGTTGAGGTTCGCCTCGCTCTCGTCGCGATCCAAAATGCGGACCGCCTTGTCTGGATGCGTCAGATTGAAATAGCTGGCCGCCGTCGGCGTGACCGCCGCTGCGTCGATCTCATGATTGGCCAAAGCGTCGAGGCTGTCGATCTCGAACCCGAACGTTGATGTCGGCACATGCCGCTGAGCAATGATCATTGCCGCGGCGGATCCGACCTGCACCCCGACTTTGGTGTGTTCATCGAGACTTTTGAAGGACGTTAGTTGACTTGCCGGAGGTACGGCCAGCGCAACGCCCGTGCGATAGTAGGGCTTTGAAATCCTCAGATTGGTTTCGCCCTGGGCCTCGCGATCAGCAATCACATCCAGTACAATGTCGCAGCCGGCGCTGCGCAGCTGATACTGGGTAATAATCCAGTCGAGCCTCAGCGAGACGCCGAGTTCGCGTGCGAGCGCCTGTCCCAATTCGACCTGGAATCCGGGAGGATCGCCGGCTTTGCTCGCGAATGGAAGCGAGTTGGGGTGGGCGCAGAGCCCGATCACGCCGCTCGAGCGGATGGCGTCGAGGGGGCGCGCCTCTGCCTGTCCCATCAGTCCGATGATGCCGGCGACCACGAACGGGAGAATTGTTTTCATGAGGTGCTTCCCTGGGTAGATCAGGTCTTGCCGGCTCAGTCCTCGCGCGGCTTCAATGACCGGATGTACTTGATGATCTGGTCGATCTGCGCGTCGGTGAACAATGCGGCGAAGGCGGGCATGGCGCCTGGCTTGCCGTTCTTGATGCGGTTGCGGATGAAATCGTCGTCGTGTTGTGTGTTCATCAGCTGCGGCCCTCTGCCGGCTGCGCGGCCCCCATCGGAATGACAATAACTACAGATCGATGCGAACAATTGCTCGACATCGACCGGCGCGTTATCAGGCGCTGGCGTTGCCGACTGCGCTTGCGCGAGCATGGCACAGGCCAACGATAGGGGCAGCAGCACCGGCAGTGCCAGCACAAGATCCAATCTCATGAGGTCCAACTCCGGTTTCGGGAACCACATCAGCGCGTCAAAAAGCGCAGGGAGTGGGCTTCTCGCCCGCTCCCTGGCAGATCGTGGCAATGGCCTATTTCAGGCTGTAGACGACGAGCAGGCCGTCGTCGCGCGGCATGCTCTTGTAGACCCCACCGAAAGTCGGCGCGTAGTCGTCCGACGCCATGCCGCCGAACCCCGCAACCACCGCGATGTATTGCTTGCCGTTGACGGCGTAGCTGATGATTCCGCCTTGGTGGCCGGTGCCATCGGTGTGATTCCACAGCTCGGTGCCGGACTCGGCATCGTAGGCATGAACGGTACCGCGCGAGTCAGGCACGAATACTAGATTGCCTCCGGTCGATAGCACGTTGCCGAGCGGCGGCTCGGGGAAGCGAACTTCCCACTTCTTGGTGCCGGTTATCGGATCGCGCGCGTCGAGATGACCATAGATCTCGCCGCTGGGTGGCGGCGCGATCTTGAAGTCTGCGCCGAGGTTGAGCTGGACTTGCGGGGCAACGATCGGAGTCGTCTTCATCACCGTGAGCGTCATGCACCATTCCTGGCCGAGCTTATAGTAGAGGCCCGTCTTGGGACTGTAGGAACCGGAGTTCCAGCTGACGCCGCCTGAAATGTGCGGGCACAACGGCTCCGAGACCTTGCCGGCAGAGAAGTCGCGACGGCCGATCAGCTCCCCCGTTTTCGGATCGATGTCCTTGACGAAATTGCTGTTCTGCGTGATCCGCCAGACGTTCTTGACGTCCAAATTGCGGTCGTACACGAAAATGTATCCACTCTTGTTGGGATGCACTACGTACTTCTGGCCGTCGCGATCCAGCATCACGAACTCGCCGACCGCGCTGTCGAAGTCCCAAGTGTCGTGCGGCAGCTCCTGATGATAGAATTTCAACTTGCCGGTATCGATATCGAGGCCGATCACCGAGCTTGTATAGAGATTGTCGCCCGGACGCGCGCCCTGCGTCTTGTAATCAGCGCCCGACCAGTCGTAGAGCGGCGCCGGGTTCGCCGTGCCCCACAAAATCGTGTTGGTCTCGGAATCGTAAGTGCCGGGCATCCAGCCACCGCCGCCGCCGGTACGCCAGGAATCGCTGCCCCAGGTCTTCATGGCGTCGTCGGTACCAGCAACCGTCAGGAATTCCCATTTCTTCGCACCGGTCGCAGCATCGACTGCAAAGATCGGTCCGCGGCCCGGCCATTCGCCGCCCTGTGCGCCGATGATGACTGTACCCTTGGCAAAAAGCGGCGCGCCGGTAAACCCGACTGTCAGCTTCTGGGAGTCGATCAGCTTGGTGTCCCAAGCGACCTTTCCCGTCTTCATATCGAGCGCGATCAGCCGGCCGTCCATGGTGCCAACATAGACCTTGCCGTCACCGATTGCGGCGCCTCGATTGTAGGGCGAGTGAGTCTGCCGGGCGATCAAGGCCTCATCCAACTCCGGAAAATAGGACCAGATGACCTCGCCGGTGGCGCCGTTCAGCGCGAACACGCGGCTATAGGAGCCGGTGTAGTAGAGCACGCCGTCGGCCTCGAGCGGCATCGACTGCAGGCCACGCGTTGATCGTCCCGGAATATGTATCCAGGCAACGGTCAAGTTGCCGACATTGCTGCTGTTGATCTGAGCAAGCGGACTGTAGTGATAGGACTTGTAGGAGCCGTGATACGTCAGCCAGTCATTCTGGCCACCGGCCTCGATGCGCGCCGTATCCACCGATTGAGCAAGTGCTGGCGGCGCAGCAAGCGTTGCACCAATGGCAACAGCAAAGGGTAAAGAAAAACAGCACCACTGTCTCTTCATAGGTCTTTCCTCCGCTTTCTCTTTTTGTTTTGCGCTGGTTATTGTATGCCGAGCACACTGCGCCAAAGTCACTCGCCGATAGGATACCCCTTGTTCCGCGTGTAGGTAATTCCATTCTTGTCGAACTCAGGCCGCAGGCCATCTGGGGTCAAGGCGGCTTGTTCCGTTTGCGCCAGTTCCTCCCACGATTGCCTGTCGGATGCCTGCCGGGCGCGGCGCGCTCCTCGGAAGTGATGTCCAGAGTATTTGCGGCAGCATTACTGGCGCATTCGTGCGTCGCACCATTCGCTACGGCGGCGCGCCAGCCGCTTTTCAGCTGTCAGCCGCCCGTGCCAGCAAGATCCGTGAAGAGCCGTCAGATCGCTGCTTGCGACGCACCGTCGAATATGTACAGCCGGTCGGGTTCAGGGCGAGGCGAAGCTGGTCACCGACTTCGGCCCGAACCGTCGGTTCTACCGCGCCCGTCACCGGGCCGACCTTCAGGTCCAAGAGTATCTCCGACCCGAGCTTCTCGTCGACCTCGACGACGGCATCGAAGGCGAGATCTGCTGGGTCACTGCTGGACGCCACGCGCAAATCCTCCGGACGTATTCCAAATGTGACGTGCCTTCCATATGCTTTGCGCAGGCGGCCCGTGACCTCGGCCGGCAGCTTGACATGGATACCTTCGTTGTGAGCCCACACGGGTCGGCAGGGGCAGCGGCGATCGTCACCGTCGCGAAATTCATCGCGGGCGGGCCAATGGAGCCGGCAAGAAGCGGTTGGTGCGCATTGTGGAGCTCGAGCGGCTCGCTGACCTGCTGAATGACACACCATCTCTCATGACGACGGCGCGATCGCCGAGTGTCATCGCTCCGATCTGATCGTGGGTCACGTAGACGGCAGTGATGCCGAGGCGAGCGTGGATCTTCTTGATCTCCACCCGCGTCTGGACGCGCAGCTTGGGGTCGAGGTTCGATAGCGACTCGTCGAACAGGAACACTTTCAGATGCCAAACGATGCGCGGCCATGATGCTGCACATATTTCCGGCCAAGTGGCTTGGGACTTGGATCGAAATATCATCGGTATCGGTGACATCGGACGCCAAGTCGAGAAAAGCTTAGAAAACCTCAGTGCTGCCCTAATATCCGTCGGCGCCACACTCGATGACGTCGGATCGTTACGACTTTACATCAGGCAATCTCATATCCACCAGGGCGACGCCATCACCCGCGCGCTCAAGGCGGCATTTGGCGATAATCCACCATGCGCAACCTGGATCGGGGTGGCGAGCCTTGCCAAAGATGAGTTCCTCGTAGAGGTCGAGCCCTCAGTTGTGTTCCTGCCCCGAACAGCGTGACCACACATCACGAAGCGACGAGCGTTCGACGTCTGCAACGGGGGCCATCAGCCGACATCAGCCTGCCAACCAGGGTGGCCTCACTGAGGTGGGTGGCGCCTCTCGGCGCGTCGAAAGGCGCGCGGGAGAGGCGATCAGTGCGTCGGCTGCGGCCCGTCGTAGCCTTCGATTACGATGATGTCGATGTCTACGGCGCCCGCGCGCAGTGCCCTCGCCTTGGTGTATTCTGGTGAGCGGTAGCAGGCGAGCGCGGTTTCGTAGTCCTTGAACTCGATCACGATGTTGCGGTCGCGCGCCTTACCCTCCACCGCCTCGAAGGTGCCGCCTCGCACCCGGAATTTCGCGTCGTATTTGCGGAGTACCGCCTCGAGGGCGGGGCCGTAGACTTTGGTGTATTCGGGTTTGATCACATCGATGCGCCCGATCCAGTACCCCTTCGGCATGTTGCCCTCCTCATCTTTGCATTCTCAAAATCAAAAGGGGACTGGGGTTAAATTGCTCTGCGGTGCCGATGGTTCCGTCGGGTTGACGACACCCGTGGGCTTGAGGTAACGGCCGCGGCGGGGCCGGGCTAATTGAGCGTCGAGTTCCGTTCAGGGCCACTTCCGGACTATGCGCGCAATGCTGCCAATTTGCTCAGTCCCTGCTACAAAACATGCAACGATCTCCATGCAGGCGCTTGCTTATGGACACTCTCATCGTGGTCGACATGCAGGTTGGACTGCTGAACGGCGCACCCAAGTACAATCTGCTGCGCGTCATCGAACGCATCAATTTGCTCTGCGAGAGGGTACGGAATGAAGGTGACAGAGTGATTTGGATCAGGCACTGCGGCAACGCTGGAGACGTGTTTGAGCGCGGCACGCCCGGTTGGGAGTTCCTTCCCGACCTGATCCGAAACGAGGCTGATTTTGTTGTCGAAAAAACATTGAACGATCCGTACGTCGGGACATCTCTGGCGGACACGTTGGCTCGAATACGCCCGAGGCGTGTACTCGTCACAGGTTGGGCGACAGACTTTTGCGTCGACGCGACTGTCCGCTCGACGATTTCCCACGATTACCATGTGGTAGCAGTCAGTGACGCTCATACGCTCAGTGACCGACCTCATCTACCTGCGACGGCCGTCATTGCACATCACAACTGGGTTTGGAGCGGCTTAATTGCCAATAATTCTGTTCGTGTTCTGACAACCGGCGAAATACTTGCCGAGCGAATGTCTGCACCGGTGGTGTGAAGTCGCCTTTGGACCGATTCCGTTGAAAAAGTCGGCAGTAGTTTCGTCGTGAACGTCCGCTGTTCGCGGACGAATTGGCTTGGTGGGGTCACGCGGGCGTTGATGCGGGCATCGGGATCAGCTTGGCCATCTTACGAAGGTTCTGAGCAGTGGCTGCGAGGGTGAACTCGTCACGTGCGCCGTTCGGCCCTCTTAGTCTCAACCGATCCAGCTTGAGAATGCGCTTGAGATGCGCGAACAGCATCTCGATCTTCTTGCGGAGCCGGCGTGAAGTGCGGCCTTCCCATGAGCTTGCGATCTCGCGCGCCATGTCGCGAGCGCCCTCGTAGATCGAGCGTGGTACTTTCCGGGCCGGGGTGTTGGGACAACACCTGCTTTTCAGAGAGCATGCTTGACAATCGTGCTTGCTCGCGCGGTAGAGGATCGTCCTATCGTCGTTCACCGGCCTCCCTGTGGTGGTGAGGGTTTTGCCATCGGGGCAGCGATAGACGTCCGCAGCATAGTCGTAGGTGAAGGCCTCGCGCGAGAAAGTCCCGTCGGTGCGGGCCGACTTGTCGAAGACGGTCACGTGCGGCTCGATCCCGTGCTGGTAGACCAACCACCCGAGCATCTCAGCGGAGCCATAGGCACTGTCGCCGAGAAGCCGGCTTGGATAAAGATCGAACCTTTCGAGTGAACGCTCAATCATGCGCTTGGCGGCCAACACTTCTGCTTGGCGGATCGCCGTGGTCGCCTCGACATCGACGATGATCGCATTCTCGACATCGACCAGATAGTTCGTCGAGTAGGCGAAGAAGGCTTGGCCGCCGTGCGCTCCCGTCCAGCGTGCCGCTGGGTCGGAGGGCGACACAAACTTGGGCGTGACCTCCGTCGCGGCGCCGAACGCGACATCATCAAGAACAGCAAGATATTCATCGATCGCTCGGCTGGCAGCCTCCGGTGGAAGCCCCTTGTCGCCTTCGATGCCCTTCTGCCGATTGGCATCCGCCTTGATCAGGCTCGCGTCGACCGCGAATCCTTCGCCGCCGACCAGGCGCTCCCGGATGCACCGGCGCAAGACGGCCTCGAACACGCGGCGGAAGAGATCGCTCTCACGGAAGCGGCCGTGCCTGTTCTTCGAGAACGTCGAGTGATCAGGGACAGTCCCGTCCAGACCCAGACGGCAAAACCAGCGGTATGCCAGATTGAGGTGGACTTCGTCACAGAGCCGCCGTTCCGATCGGATGCCGAAGCAATAGCCGATCAGGAGCATCCTGATCATCAGCTCCGGATCGATCGAGGGCCGCCCGATGTTGCTGTAGAACGGTGCCAACTCCCGTCGCAGGTCCTCCAGGTCGACGAACCTATCGATCGACCGCAGGAGGTGGTCGGCTGGGATGTGCCTTTCTAGCGAGAACTCATAGAACAACGCAGCCTGTTCGACTTGCCGATGCCCCATCATGATCTTCAGTCCTGCCAACTAGACAGACTGAATCATCGATATCTCTGCGTCGCAACTGCCGACTTTTTCAACGGAATCGACCCCAAACGGACATTGACCAATCCTAACAACTCTCTCCCCACGGGTGTGCTCTTTAGTCGCGTTACAGGAACAGCGGAAGGTCCTATGGTGACCGTGACATGATCCACGTCCTCGACATCGATCCGCGCATTGCGCGGCGTTGCTTGCACGCCGGACGGCTCCAAACAGGAGCTTAGCCGGACGGTAGTTGGTGCCGTCCGGATTACCCCCTTCGTTCATCAAACGGACTTGGTGTGTGGCTCTCCCGCGAGGAGGAGCCCAAACAAGGAGGCATGTCGTGAACAACCGCTTTTTCCCGAACGTCACTCTTCCGGCGTCCGACCTTCGCCGCTTGGAACAGCTCGCGCGGGCGGGCGCAGATCAAGGCGACGTGGACGCACGTTTTCTGTTGAGCGAGATCAACCGTGCGGAAGTAGTCCCTGATCGCGCAGCCAGACTGGACTGCATCGTCACCATGGGTTCGTGGGTGACGTTCTGGATCACCTGGGGCTTCCCCCGTGAGACAAGGCAACTGGTGTACCCCGAAGACTACACGTCCGAGAGCACTCAAATCCCCGTGATGTCGTCGTTGGGCGCAGCGTTGGTCGGGCTGAGGGTCGGAAGCGAAATCCCCTTCTTCACCGCTGGGCGCACCAACGTCGTCAAGGTCGAACGTGTCAGCCGAGGTGGTCCGAACGATGTTGTCGGGGTTCTGTTTCGCAATCCGGAGGTCAAGGGCAAGAAGCTCTTTGATGACGGTGATCCGGGACCAACAGCCGCTTAGGAAAGGAGAGAAGGTAATGAGCAAGACCAATCGCAAAGGCAAACCTGAAATCGTGTTGCCACCCATCACTGTGATAGAGGATGAGGCGCGGCGTCTCAACGCTCTGGCCAGTTCGAGCGCGGTGCTCTTCCCGCGCGTGGCCCATTTCCTTGCACAGGAGATAGAGCGTGCAAGCGTGGTGGCGAACAATTCCGATCTCCGCGGCGTAGTCCGCATGGGCTCGCGGGTCCGGTATTGCGATGACAAGACGGGTGAGGTCCGGGACGTGGTATTGGTTTATCCACACGAAGCGGACATAACGCTAAAGCGCGTCTCGGTTCTTACGCCGGTGGGAGCTGCGTTGATCGGCCTCTCGGTTGGCCAAACCATTGAGTTTCAAACCCCGGGCCACAACAAGCGGTCGTTGACGGTGCTAGGCGTGTCCAACTGAAGGAGGCGTTGACGTGCGCGACGTTTCAACCAGACAGGCCGCCTTAACAGTCATCGGTATCACCATCGTTTTGGCTGCCGTGTTCTATCTTGCGACCTTCTTCAAGGCTTGAAGGTCCAACCTCTGGGGGGCGGCCCCTCTCGGCCTATGATCGAGCTGGGGCACCCCCAACCGCGGGGTACTGCGACACGATTGCGTCGATGACGCACCTGTTGTGTCGGCGCTGCTCAGCCACGCGGATCGGATTATCGAGATGAACCAGCGCGACCTCCCCATCGCAGTCCGCGATGTGTGCTGACCATTCGCCGACGAGGTCGATCAAATGGTGGTTCTCGCTGCACTGCATGAGTCCGGTTGTGGCCGATTCCGTTGAAAAACTCGGCAGTAGTTTCGTCGTGAACGTCCGCTGTTCGCGGACGAATTTGGTTTGGTGGGGTTCACGCGGGCGTCGGTGGGGACATCGGGATCAGCTTGGCCATCTTACGAAGATTTTGAGCAGCTGCAGCGAGGGTGAACTCGTCACGTGCGCCGTTCGGTCCTCTCAGTCGCAGCCTATCCAGCTTGAGAATTCGCTTGAGATGCGCGAATAGCATCTCGATCTTCTTGCGGAGCCGGCGTGAAGTGCGGCCTTCCCATGAGTTCGCGATCTCGCGTGCCATGTCGCGTGCGCCCTCGTAGATCGAGCGCGGCACTCTTCGTGCCGGGGTGTTGGGGCAACACCTGCTTCTTAGAGAGCAAGCTTGACAATCGTGCTTGCTCGCACGGTAGAGGACCGTCGTATCGTTGTTCACCAGCGTCCCCGTAGTGGTGAGGGTTTTGCCAGCGGGGCAGCGATAGATGTCCCCAGTATGGTCATAGGTGAAGGCCTCACGCGAGAATGTCCCGTCGGTGCGGGCCGACTTGTCGAAGACGGTCACGTGTGGCTCGATCCCGTGCTCGTAGACCAACCACCCGAGCATCTCAGCGGAGCCATAGGCGCTGTCGCCGAGAAGCCGGCTTGGATAAAGATCGAACCTTTCGAGTGAACGCTCGATCATGCGCTTGGCGGCCAACACTTCCGCCTGGCGGATCGCTGTGGTTGCCTCGGCATCGACGATGATCGCGTTCTCGACGTCGACCAGATAGTTCGTCGAGTAGGCGAAGAAGGCTTGGCCGCCGTGCGCTCCCGTCCAGCGCGCCGCCGGGTCAGAGGGCGACACAAACTTGGGCGTAACCTCGGTCGCGGCACCGAACGCGACATCATCAAGAACGGCCAGATACTCGTCGATCGCTCGGCCCGCAGCCTCTGGTGGAAGCCCCTTGTCGCCTTCGATCCCCTTCTGCCGATTGGCATCCGCCTTGATCAGGCTCGCATCGACTGCGAACCCTTCGCCGCCGACCAGGCGCTCCCGGATGCAGCGGCGCAAGACGGTCTCGAACACGCGACGGAAGAGATCGCTCTCACGGAAACGGCCGTGCCTGTTCTTCGAGAACGTCGAGTGATCGGGAACAACTCCATCCAGACCCAGTCGGCAAAACCAGCGGTATGCCAGATTGAGGTGGACTTCATTACAGAGCCGCCGTTCCGATCGTATGCCGAAGCAATAGCCGACCAGGAGCATCCTGATCATCAGCTCCGGATCGATCGAGGGCCGCCCGATGTTGCTGTAGAACGGTGCCAATTCCCGTCGCAGGTCCTCGAGGTCGACGAACCTATCGATCGACCGCAGGAGATGGTCGGCTGGGATGTGCCTTTCTAGCGAGAACTCATAGAACAACGCAGCCTGTTCGACTTGTCGATGCCCCATCATGACCTTCAGTCCTGCCAACTAGACAGACTGAATCATCGATATCTCTGCGTCGCAACTGCCGACTTTTTCAACGGAATCGGTCAAAATGCGAAACACTCGACCCGAGCAATTCGCGGCCGCTGACCTCCCCAGAGCGGACCTCAAAGCCGAGGGCACGCTACTTCGCAAATGGGCCAACAGCCGACTTACCTTGCTCTCAGCAATGGGCTTATTTCGCTAGCGTCTGTGATGCCGAGCATCCGTCCAAGTTCCAACGCGCGGGGCAAGACCCAAAACGGAGAGTCTGGATCGAAAGGCGCCGACTCGCCCGTCAAATTGTAGAGTGTCTTGGCGCAAATCTCTTCGAAGGCATATTGAGCCAGAGCCAGCTGATCGTCGCGTTTTCCTGCCGCGAGAGTCTTCTTCCTGATCTCGGTAAATAGGGCGTGCGCCTGCTTGCGGCGGGACTTATCGTTCGCCAACGCGATCAGCTTTCGGAGTGTTTCCTTGTCCTCGCACCGCCCCTCAAAGAGCGTAAGCGGTGCTAATATGGCCGCGATTATGTCCCCATTCATGCAGAGACCTTAGCGCACTTCAAAGATGGCTCAAATGGGTCAAAAGCCACCTTCCGTCCCGCCGTGGGTCACTTCCGGCCCCGGGTGCGGATATCGGCCGCGCCGGTCGAAAGGTCCGGGTGGGCCCAATAGGCGACATTGTGCGAACCCCACCTGATCCCAAGAACGTGCTTTTCGACACTAGCGATTGGAACTGGAAACCTTGTGAAGTTCGCGCGTTTAGCGAACCGGAGCAGGCGGTGGAGGAGAAGCATGCGAAAAGCAATTCTCGCGTTGACCGTAGTTGCCGGAAGCGCAATTACCTTCCAAGCAACGGCCCAACAGGCCGCACCCAGTCCGCAAACCAAGGAGGAGATGCACCGTGATGTAGACAAAGGGCTCAAGTCTGAGCAGCCCAACGAGCAGATGCAGCGTGATGCGGACAAAGGGATCAAGACCCGCAACTCCGGACAGTCCGGATACGTCGCCGACCAAGAAAAGCCGGGCGCTTCTGCGCATCCTCCGGGCCAACCGGGAAGTGAGCAGACCACCGGTTCGGGTAGCCAGACCGGCACTCCGAAATAGAACGCTTGGCGATGCGCCTTGCGTCGGTGGCGCGCACAGAGTGGCCGCCGCACACTTCGCGTTCCGGTCTGTTTAAGCCTGTCAAACCTAGCCGCCGACCAAATGCCCGTTCCGGGTTAAAACGGTCTTGCAGCTCTTCGATTGCCCGCTTCCGGTTGAGCCCCAACCACCGCCGAGGCTGACCGGGAGGTCCGAGATGGGTCAAAATGCGAAACACTCGACCTGAGCAATTCCGGTCCGCTGACCACCCCAGAGCAGACCTCAAAGCGAAGGCGCAGCACTTCGCAAATGGGCCACTGCCGGACTCATGCATTGCAACAAATTGCGGCGTGTTCGATCAGTCATCGGGCACAAGCCGCGCCGGGCTCATTCGGGCAGTCTCACTTTTCGAAGGCCCTCAATCGCAACTTCGAGTGTGATTGCCCGCCACGAGCGATGAACGCAGATATCGGCTGTTGTCGCTCGAAAGCGCAATTCTACTGAACCGCGCCGCCAAGAGCGTCGCGCCGGTCGAGCAGGCTGCAAGATTCGCCTTGCAGACGTCAGGGCCAAGGGACCGAATCCTTGACGGGCGGCTCCGGGTCCGATGCGGCCGGTCAGCGCTTCCTGGTTACCCAGGCCATGAACGCACCGGTCGCATCCGCCCCGATGGCAATGCGCCCGAAATCGGGTACGTCGAACGGCTGCCGGACGATCCTGCCGCTATTTCTCTCGATCTCGGCAACGCGCCGGTCGACGTCGTCGACTTCGAGATAGCTCAGCCAGTGCGGCGGATCGCCATCGGGAACTATTCCGCGCATTCAAGGATGCCGGCCACCGGCTTGCCCTCCGCCTTGGCGATCCAGTAGGTGCGGTCCCGGTCCGGCATCGGCATGCCCTCGAACGCCCAGCCGACGGTCGCGGCATAGAACGCCTTGGCCGCCTCGACATCCTGCGTGTAGAGCTCATTCCAGACGAAGATTCCGTGAGTCATGGCGTCCTCCGTGGCATTGGGCTTGACCAGCGCCGCCGGCGAAACCCGATCCGGAGCCAACTCGGCAGCGCGCATCCAGAGGACGAACGAAACCTCGCAAGCCCGACAGCGGGCGTCAAATGTTGCCCTTCGCCCAGACTCCATCTCATCGCGCAGGCGAGCACGGCAATAGGCGCCACGTCAGCTCAGGGTCAAGATGCGAAACGCTCGACCGGAGCAATTCCGGTCCGCTGACCACCTCAGAGCGGACCTTAAAGCGGCGGCTCGCCACTTCGCCGATCGGGAAGGTCGAAACGAAACTATCGCTGTACGGTTCTATTAAGCCGCCGCATGCAAAAAGCGGTACGCTATGAGCTGCGGGCTATGACAAACGGCTGGCTTAGATGAAGTATGCACAGAGGGTAGTACTCCACGCACCGCCTTGGGATTCATCGAAACTTACGGCCTTCGTTGAACACTGCATCCAAGGCGGAGTTGTATTGGTCTGCGTTACTGGACCAGACTGCCGCAGAGTGGAGGATGTTATTGATGAGTTGGTTGTCGGTATCGGTGATGATCCGAGCCGATTCATAAACACGACTTCGCATCCAGGCGCGTCGATTGACGAAGTGAGATCGTTTGCGGAAGCTTGGACTGTGAACGTCGATACAACTCTGCCGGTACAGGTAGTCACGCTGTAGCGGCTCTGTGGCCGCAACCATCTCGATGCTATCGATACATGTCTGCTTCGGGTCCAAAAGCTGCCCTCCGGCCCCGGCCACTTTCGTTGGCTTCATTGCGCTCAGCTGGCGAGTGCTTGTTTGAGATCGTCGATGAGATCCTCTGTCTTCTCCAAACCGATGTTCAGCCGTACCAGACGTGCTCCATAGGATCTCGCATTCGAGCCGTTTGCCGGGTAGGCCATGACCAGACTGGTCGTTCCGCCCCAACTATACCCAATACGAAAGAGCCGAAGCGCATCAACGAAGCGGGCAACGCGCGTCGCATTCCATTCTTCTGCGAACACGATCGAGAACACGCTCGCGGAGCCGGTAAACTGGCTTGCCCATATCTCGTGACCCGGGCAGTCTGGAAAAGCCGGATGCAGAACCCGGGCGACTTCCGGCTGTTCCTTCAGCCATCGGGCGATAACCAGGGTGGAGCGCTCGAGGGCGTCAAGGCGGACGGCCAGCGTTTCGAGACCGCGCAACGCTAAGGCGCAGTCGTCGGGGGAAACCGCAAGCCCGAGCAGCCTGTGCACGGGACCTACCCGTTCGTAAGCTGCCGCGTCCCGGACCGAGACCGCGCCGAGCAGCAGGTCGCTATGGCCGCCGACATACCTGGTGAGCGCCTGGACCGACACGTCCACTCCGGCGGCGAAGGCATCGAACAGGATGCCGGCGGCGTAAGTGTTGTCGAGCGCGACGGGCACGCCGCGGGCATGAGCGGCTGCGACGATGGCCGGCACGTCCTGGACCTCCATCGTGATGGAGCCCGGGCTCTCGCACCAGACAAGACGGGTCTCGGGCCGGATCAGGCGCGCCAGGTCGCCGCCGATCATCGGTGGATATGTTTCGACGGAGATGCCCAAGCCTTCAAGAAGCCCAGGGCCTAACTCCTTGTTCGGCCCGTAGGCGCTCTCGGGCACGAGAACATGCGATCCAGCGGTGCAGAACGCGAGATAGACAAGGACGAGGGCCGCCTGTCCGCCCGGGACAACAAAACTATGCTGGGCGCCTTCGATATCCGCGATCCGAGCGCCGAGTTCGAGCACAGTCGGCGTTCCATAGAGGCCGTAGGTGTATCGTCCAGATCGCCAGTCGTCCTGCGCGTCCGCCAGGCGCTCGAACACCACTGTCGACCCGCGGTGAACGGCAGGCACCAATGAGACAAAACCGCCCGGCGCCTCGACGTCTGGCTGGATAAGGCGCGTGCGCCAGTCTCGTCTGTTCCGTGATCGCCCGCGATTTTCCATCGGCTCCCCTTGGTCGAGACTATCTCGGCGTCATCCTGAGGGCCGCATCAGATCAGGTATCGGCTGGCCATATATGGGGTATCGGCTAGCACACATTGCGGTGGAGCAGGTCGACATCAGAACTGATAGTGCAAGCTCGGAACGGCACCGATGTTCGAAGCGCGGTACGAGGCCGCACGCCGCTCTCCCAGTTTAAAGATATGGCCCGCAAGCCACTTGCTTCAAGTCCCCGGACACACTGTAGAACCGGCCCCTGTCGATTTCCGAGGTGGCAATGACGGTACAAGGACATGAAGTGATCATCGCCGGCGCCGGGCCGACCGGGATGATGCTGGCCGGTGAGTTGGCCCTGGCGGGTTTGGATGTTGCGATCATCGAACGTCGGCGCAATCAGGATGTCGAGGGCTCCCGAGCCAGCGGCCTGCACCCGCGCGCCATAGAGATTTTGGACCAGCGAGGCATCGCGGACAGGTTCCTTGCGCAAGGGAAGAAGCACTACGCTGTCGCGATCGCCGGCATGATCGTCGATGCCAGCGACCGTTCGACCCGCCACAATTACACGCTCGGTATTTGGCAGGAGAAGATCGAGCGCGGGCTCGCCGACTGGATCTCCGAGCTTGCCGTCACGCTCTACCGCGGATGCGAACTGGCGACCTTCGTCGATAGCGGAGAATACGTCGAGATCAACATGACGGACGGGCGGACGCTCCGCTGCAGCTACCTGGTTGGCTGCGATGGTGGACGCAGCCGCGTGCGCAAGACGGCGGGCATCCGATTTCCCGGATCCGAACCCCAGACAAGTTATCTGATTTTCGAAGCCGCCATGGCCGACGATCCTCCCCTTGGTATCAGATATGGCGAGCGCGGCCTGTATGCCCTTGGACGGTTCGACGACGGCCCCCGGGTGCGCGGTGTCGCAACAGAAACGCGACTGGAGCGGGGGGAAAGCCCTAATGAGGACGACCTCAAGGTTGCGCTCGCGGCTGGCTACGGATCGGATCTGGGTGTCAATGAGGTTACGTGGGTGTCGCGGTTCACCGATGCGGCGCGGCAGGCAGCGGTCTATCGAAAGGGACGCATCCTGCTGGCAGGCGATGCCGCACATGTCCATTCGCCTGTCGGAGGGCAGGGCTTGAATGTTGGCATGCAGGACGCCGTCAATCTCGGGTGGAAGCTGGCGCAGGTCGTAAAGGGGATATCATCCGAGGCCCTCCTCGCCACCTATCACGAGGAGCGACACCCGATCGGAGCGGCGCTGCTCGAGCAGACGCTGGCGCTTACCGCACTGAACCGTGGCGATGATCGCACGACCGCGCTCCGTGGGCTTGTAGCCAAGCTCATGCAGATGGATGAACCAAGGAAATGGCACACCGCGACCATGTCGGGCCTGGACGTCCGATATGGTGAAGAGGGGACCCATCCTCTGCTTGGTCGCCGCATGCCCGATTTGGACATCAGCACCGGCGAGGGGCCCACTCGCATATTCGAGCTCCTGCACGAAGCGCGACCGGTGCTGGTCAACTTCGGGACGCCAGGCTCGCTCTCAGTTGATCGATGGGGCCGCCACGTCCGGCTGGTCGATGCGCGTTTTGAGGGTGTGTGCGAACTGCCGGTGATCGGCGCGGTACCATCCCCGCCCGCCGTGCTCATCCGTCCTGACGGGCATGTCGCGTGGGTCGGAGACGGAACTGATACTGGTTTGATAGACGCGCTAGGAACGTGGTGTGGAGACTAGAGGCAAGCCGGACTAGCTCCGAACGAACTCAGTCAGGAGATAAAAATACTGGGGAACGCAAGGGGTAGCAATTCGCCTTCCCGCCAAGGATCTGGATCGGGCGCGGGCATTTTATTCCGAGAAACTCGGCCTCGATCCGGTCGAACGGCGCGAAGGTGGACTGCGCTACGTGTGCCCAAAGGGCGAGTTCGCAATATACGTCTCGGCCGGAGCGCGATCCGGCGCCGCCCCTATTGACGCGATCGACCGATATCCGACTCCAACAAGCTTAAGATACGCTGGGACTTCCGTATTGCCCGGCGCCGCAATAGTCTCTTGCGCCATCACATTCTCCATACAGCGCGGATAGGCATCGAGCGTCGCCTAGTCCATTACAGCCTTCTCGTCTGCAGTCCACGATGACTACAATGGGTCACAAGCGGCCTATCGGTCCTCGGATTGCAGACTGCCGGTGATGCCCGAGAGCGGACATCCTCAGCGTCCGCGGGGAAGGTCAGGAACGAGCCACAAACGGACGTGATCTCTTTCATTTTTCTTTACCAGCTTTCGACTGTGACACTGTGCATATCGTAACTGTTCGGCATTCTAGGGCTAGAGAACGGCGTCATTCGAGAAGAGGGAGGCCCCGCTGTGGCTGCCTCGATGCTTCATATCGTGTTCAATCCGTCCGCGGCGGCTAGCCTGCGCGATGCACTACAACAGGCAGGCCGCGACGAACGTGTGATCAGCCTATTCGACTGCCTCAGCTTCGGTCCGATCAACCCGCCTGATCCCGAGGTGCGCTGGAAGTGGGTGGAAGAGGAACTGGGCTATTCAGGCTGGGAAAAGGTCGTCGGCGAAGCAACCTCCTTTTGGCACGAGGCGCTTTCAATCAGCAATCGAAGGATCGCGTGGCTGTCGCGGCGGTCCGCCCAAGAGTATGCTGGTTTCCTCGAATGGTTGTGGCGGCTTGGTGAAGAACCAATCGAGGTTGTCGATCTCACCGATGTCGTGGTCGCGGGAAGCAGGAATGGGTCGACCAAGCCACACTTGGCCATTAGCCTCGGATTGTTGCCTCCACACGAAATTCTCGAAAACGACCTGCTCGACCGCATTGAAATACTCACGTCGGCCTTACACGCTCAGTATCGAGAGTTGTGGGGACGCCTTAGAGCCGAAGATGCGCCATTGCGTATCCTCAGTGAAGGTGAACTTGTATCCGCGCCGCTTTCATTTTTTGATCCGCTCCTGTTGTCGTGCGCGACACTCGAATGGCAAAAGGCCGCGAGGGTTATCGGAGGAGCTCTCCTGGAGAGCTCGACCGCGTCGCTGCTACAAATCGGCGATTTGGTCCTGTTGACCTGCCCCTGAGAATTTCCTCCAGGAGGAGTTAGAGTCCGGCCTGACGAGGACGGACAGATGAAGCGAGCACGGTTCACGGAAGAGCAGATCATCGCGGTGCTGAAGGAGCACGAGGCCGGCGCCAAGACGGCCGATCTGGCTCGGAAGCATGGGATCTCGGAAGCGACGTTTTACAACTGGAAGGCTAAATACGGCGGCATGGACGTCTCCGAGGCCAAGCGGCTGAAGGCGCTGGAGGAGGAGAACACGAAGCTGAAGAAGCTTCTGGCCGAGCAGATGCTTGATGCGGCGGCGCTCCGTGAGTTGTTGTCAAAAAAATGGTAGGGCCCGCCGCCAAGCGCGCCGGCGTCGCGCACCTGAAGGCCAAGATGGGCCTGTCGGAACGGCGGGCCTGTTCGATCGTGGGAGCGGACCGGACGATGATCCGCTACTGCTCTTGCCGGCCACCGGATACTGAGCTTCGTGCCCGGCTGCGTGAGCTTGCCAATGAACGCCGCCGGTTCGGCTATCGGCGACTGTTCATTTTGCTGCGGCGGGAAGGCGAGCCATCGGGGATCAACCGTGTCCACCGGCTCTATCGGGAAGAAGGGCTCGCCGTGCGTAAGCGTCGGACCCGTCGCAAGGCAGTTGGCGTCCGGGTGCCGATCCTTCTGGAAACGAGGCCGAACGCGCGCTGGTCCCTGGACTTCGTCTACGACCAGTTCGCCAACGGTCGGCGCTTCCGTGTCCTCAACATTGTCGACGACGTCACCAAGGAATGCCTGGGTGCGATCCCGGACACGTCGATCTCCGGACGGCGGGTGGCCCGGGAATTGACGGCGATCATCGCGCGGCGTGGCAAGCCGGGCTCGATTGTTTCCGACAACGGCACCGAGTTCACCTGCAACGCCATGCTGGCCTGGTGCAAAGAAACCAGCATCGACTGGCACTTCATTGCGCCGGGTAAGCCGATCCAGAACGCCTTCGTCGAGAGCTTCAACGGACGCATGCGCGATGAGTTCTTGAACGAGACGCTGTTCTTCGACCTCAATGATGCCAGGACCAAGATCGCGGCATGGATCGCCGACTACAATGGCGATCGCCCGCACTCGTCGCTGAGATACCTCACGCCGGCGGCCTACGCCGCCACATTCACCGCAACGGACGATCGGCTGCGCAATCCCGGCCAGCTCCGCCGATCGCCCGTTGCTCCACCCGCGCCAATCGGCGTACAAAACCCTGAGACTCTAACTGCTACTGGATGAAAGTTCGGTGGCAGGTCACTGTGCGCGCGTGCCCGCGCGCTCGCCGGCGCTGGCGATCTGGATTCTCGGGGAGACCTGTTTGACATTCACAATAGTGAACTGCGGTTGCCGAACACCCAGCTTCACCCTGGCAGCTGAGGCGGGCTGACGTCTGCGGTGGGTCAAAGGCGACCTTGGGGTCCGCCCGTAGCCAGCTTCCGGATGATCCCAAGAGCGGACATCCTCGGCGCGCGGAGGGTCCGGAACGGGCCAACAGCGAACGTTGTCATCGACATCGTCAGCTGCCCGGCGAGGGTCAGGTCATTGTAGGATAGCCGAAATGCGATGAGCGACCGGGTACGGCGAGGTCACGGCATCACCCGTGTGCATTTCCAAAAAGGGATACCTCGATGAGCGAATTTCGGGCTGCGTTGCCAAATTGTGATCTCGACGGAATCCGGCGCATTCCTAAGAGCGATCTCCACAATCATTCTTTCTCGGGGGTAATCGCGCCCTCGTTTCTAAATGGGCGGGCAAAGACATCGCCCCGCTCGACCGCCGATTGATCTCCATGTCTGAGATGCACGAATGGGTGCAGGCCCGGTTCGGTGCGCTGTTTGAGGGCGCAGATGGACGGCTGAAGGCATTTGAGGCGACACTCGTCCAGGCCAAGCTCGACGGGGTCACGCGTCTGGAGACTGGAGAAACTCCGTGGGCCATCACCCTGCACAACGGCTCGGCGTTGGCCCTGACGGATGCGCTGAGAGGTGTGCACAACCGCGTGGCGCCCGACGTCGAATGGATACCCCAGCTCGATCTCGCGAGAGAGGTGTCTGCCGATGTTCAAGCTCGCCGACTAGCGCCGTTTCTCGAGCTGGGATTCTGGCGTTCAATTGATATATCCGGCGACGAACTTGCCCAACCGACATCAGTCTTCAAACCGCTATTTCGAGCGGCCAAACAAGCAGGTCTCAGATTGAAAGCTCATGTTGGCGAATGGGGCGACGCCGAGTCGGTTCAGCGCGCCGTTGAGGAGCTGGAGCTCGACGAGGTGCAACACGGTATCGCAGCAGCTCAATCACCATCGGTGATGAGGTTTTTGGCGGACAATAGAGTTCAGCTCAACATCTGCCCGACTTCCAATGTGCTCCTCGGACGGGTCTCATCCCTCTTGGGGCATCCGATCCGCAAATTCTACGATGCCGGGATCAAGGTTACGATCAACACCGACGACGTATTGGTGTTCGGCCAAAGCGTCTCCGATGAGTTCCTCAATCTATATAGGGTGGGTCTTTTCAGCACGGCAGAACTCGATCAGATCAGGCAGAATGGCTTGACACCATCGGCGTGTCAGCGGACATCGAAATCATCAGAAGTGCCAAGGTCATAGTCGGCTATGGGGCACAAGCGGCCCTTACACTCCTCAAATATGATTTCCGGTGTGGCCCGGTAAGCGGACGTCCTCAGCCCCCGGCTGGGCGGTCCGGAGCGAGCCAATCCGGACGAATTATTGAGCTCCGGCGCGGAGACGGGTTGGCCAACCGACGCGGACCAAGGTTTCATCTGGATCAGATATGGCGAATTCGTACATCCCCCACGGCTTGTCTTCGGGTGATTGCTGAAATTCGCGCGCCGCAGCGTCAACACTCTCAAGGTAAAGATAAAGCCCAAAAGGGTTTCTGCCCCGTGTTAGCCATCCCTCGACCGCGTCCGTCAGATGTAGATATCCGCCCTTCGAGTTCGACAGCATGCGATAGGTGTCGGGTTCTCCCGGAGCGGGCCGTTGGCTTTCCGGCCGCGCGAACCCTAATCGATTGTAGAACCGCTCCGACGCATCAAGGTCATTACATGGCAGGATCGCGATCAAAGATCCGGAAGGACTCATTCGTGCACCCCGAGTTAATGCAACAATTCTCGTCTACTCTTCTCAAGGTCCGAAATTTGTCACCTTCAAGGTGGGAGTTCGAATTGGGGCTGCCAGATGACCGCTCCGGGTCTTGGGCGTGTAAAAACGGCCTTATGGGTGTCCGTCCTGACCACGAGCACGCGGGCGTTTCTCAGGCTACGATCGCCGCGATCAGCGGCTTGATCCCCATGATGTTCATGACCCGCGTCAGATTGTAGGCCAGGACAGAGAGCGCCATTTCGGCGGCTACTTTCGGAAGCGTTTTGGTTAGGAAGTGCGTCGCCCCCATGCGGGCCTTCATCGTGCCGAACGGATGCTCGACTGTCTCTCGGCGCAGGCGCATGGCTTGTGGATTCGCATCGAGGCGCTGCTGCACAGCTTCGAGCAGATGCTCATGCTCCCATCGCGGAATCCGCCGCTCTGGCCCCGTCGTGCACTGGGATTTGAGTGAACAATTCTGGCAGGCAGTGGTCCAATAGCGCCTAATCCGCTTACCGTCTTCTTCGCCCGTAAAGCGATATGGCAGTTGCTCTCCAGCTGGACAGCGATAGGCGTCCGCCTCTGGTAGATAGACAAAGTCCTGCTTGCCGAAGCGGCCATCTGATTTGGCTCCCGACGTCTGCGGCTTGGGCAGAGTTACCATGATGCCGGCCTCGTGGCAGGCGAGGATCTCGGGGCTGTTGAAGTAACCGCGATCGGCAACGGCGGTGAGCGCATCGGCCTTTAGAACAGCCTTCGCCTGCTTGGCCATGCTGGCAAGTTGCGCCCGATCCGAGCCGCTGTTCGTCACCTCGTGCGCCACAATCAGATGATGCTCGGTATCGACGGCGACCTGCACGTTGTAGCCGACAACGCCGGAGCCACGGCCGCTCGTCGCCATCGAGCGGCTGTCAGGATCGGTCAGCGAGATTTGCTGGTCGGGCGAAGCAAGCATTCGTGTCTCGTAGACAGCGAGCTTGCCCATTTCCTCCTTCAGCTTTGTCAGCTTCTCGCTAAGTCTCGTCACCTTCGTCGCCAGCGCCTCCGTCGGCTCCTGCCGGTCCGCCGTATCAAGTTGGCTTAGATAACGCGCGACACTCTCCTCCAGCTGATCACGGCGTCGTTGCACCTTCGCCCGCGTGAAGTTCTTGTCCCGGTTGTTCACGGCCTTGAACTTGCTGCCATCAATGGCAACACTCGCCGTTGCGAGAAGACCCATCTCACGACAGAGTTCGACAAAGCGCGCACAGACCCTGCGAAGCGCCAGGCCATTGTCCTTGCGGAAATCCGCGATCGTCTTGTGATCAGGAGCGAGTCGACCCAGCAGCCACATGACCTCAACATTACGTCCGGCTTCCCGTTCGAGCCGACGGCTCGACTGCACTCGGTTCAGGTAGCCGTAAATGTACAGCTTCAGGAGAACCGAGGGGTGATACGAGGGCCGTCCCGTTGCCGCTGCCCCGTCGAACCCAATCTCGGCCAGATCGAGTGCGTCGACAAACACGTCGATCACGCGAACGGGGTTACTCTCGTCAATGAAATCATCGAGGCATTCGGGCAATAGCATCCATTGCCCACGATCCGCCTCTTCAACGAAGCGCTTCATCGACTCCCCCAAGAATCACAGGAGAATCTTAACAGAAGCACAGCGTTTTCACACAGCCAGGGTCAAAAGCGGCGCTTCGCTTCCATGAATGCTTGCTTCCAGTTGAACGCGAGCAGCCGACATCGGCCGGGCCAACCGAACGGTCCGAGATGGGCCAACAGGTGAGATAGGAGGATGACGAGCAGCGCAGTGCCGAAGATCGCAACACCAAGGCAGATACGTGCATTGGATTGAAATGAGGCTGATCGATCATGGCACGTCTCTGGCGGCAGCGCGATTGGTCTCTCAGAGGGGACCTTTCGGCTCCCTAACCGCAAATCGAAATCGTGTCCCCGCGCTCAATCGCAGTCCTGCCCCACCTTTGCTGGGACGGTGCTTGCTGGGCCTCACCGGCCGTCATTTTCTTCGAATGTTCAGTGGGCGCGGGACGGGTCTGCTCGACAGTGCCTGCCGTTCGATCCGGTGCTTGCGAGGAGGGTGCGGGCTCGATCTTCTTATTGCTCGGCAGCGGTAGGCTCGTTCTGCATCTGGCGCTGCGCGTCTTGCGACGACGTTGCGATATTCTCCGAGGCTTTGTTCATCGAAGATGTCGGCGGATGCTGCTTGGAATAGCTTGCTGCGGAACCGGTGGTTTGTCCAGTATAGCCCGGTACGTTCCCTGATCCCGCATCGCGGCTCGCCATATTGCAGGGACCAGCATACACGGAGCTGGCGCTGAAGGCTAACGCCGCGCCGAAGATCATAAGCCTGTTAGCAATCATAGTCGTTCTCCTTTGAATTAGAACGCTAAACGAATTGAACAAGACTTCTGGTCCGGTGTTTCGGAGCAAGGCAACAGCGCGTTTGGCGTCGCAGACCTGATGTCCGCAGCGGGTCCAAATGCGAACTCAACCTGAGGAATTCCGGTTCGCTAACCTCGCCGGAGCGGACCTTTGAGCCGCGAGTCGCCACGGGGCCGGAAGGCGACATTGCTGGTCGAGCGTGATAATGAAGGGGCGTTACTCGGTGCTCAAATAGCCTTTGCGCAATTCTACGATGTTCTCCCGGTTCGCATCTCTCCTCAGGTGGCCGGCGGGACCGATAGCGGACCATCGTCCGATTTGCCCCGACAATCGAACAGGCCCGCCGTTCCGAAAGGCCCAGCTGGGCCTGCAGGTGCGCCGCCGCGGCGCGCTTGGCGGCAGGCCCTACCATCTTTGAGAGCAGCTCCCGCAGCGCGGCTACATCGAGCATCTGTTCGGCCAGCAGCTTCTTCAGTTTGGCGTTCTCGTCCTCAAGCGGCTTGAGCCGCTTGGCTTCGGACACGTCCATGCCGCCGAACTTGGCCTTCCGCTTGTAGAATGTCGCGTCCGAGATCCGATGCTTGCGGGCCAGATCAGCCGTCTTCGCGCCGGCCTCATGCTCCTTCAGCACCGCAATGATCTGCTCTTCCGTAAACCGCTTCCGCTTCATCTGTCCGTCCTTCGTCAGGGCGGACTCTAAATCGTTCTGGAGGAAATTCGTAGGGGCAGGGCAGTGGCGCGATCTTCGCGACTACCCTGAACGGCAGTAGGAGTGGTCTATGCCAGCTCCTCGATCAGTCTCGCTCGTACTCCCGGTAGCGAAGCTTGACCGTGACGCCAGACATTCCAGTCCGCTGATCCATGCCGCGGAGGACACGGCCGAGCCGGGAGCCGAGTTGGGCCGCGCTCCGGTGTTCGCTTGCTGTGGCTGCTGCAGAGCCTGTCGGCGCTGATGCCTGCGGGACCAGGGAGTGCGCTTGACCAAGCCCAACCGATACCGCCGCGTGAGAACGTCGGCTGGAGATCATGCGCATGTGATCGCGGCTTCGGCTCAGCTCGAATCCCAGCGCCTTGGCCTCGGCTTGCCAATGGTTGATGAGCTCGCCGAGCTTTGCATCTCGCTTCGGGCGGCGCGTGCGCAAAGTTGCAAGCTCCATTTCCTTTGGTGTGCTGTAGCCGTGGACCTGTGCTGCCTTCTCGATAGCTTGGCGCCGCTTGGAGAAGGCGCGCTCAACATGGCGAGGAATGGCCGCAACCCGGAGCGTATTCTTCTGCCGCTCGAGCCGAATGCCGTGTCCTTCCAGCTCCGCGGCAAGGTTTTGGCGGTAGGTCGCGCCCGCCCGCTTCTGAGCCTTGTAGAGCTCGCGGCTCACGATCGCGCCCCAACTCCCGTCACGCCGTGGGGCGAGGTTGAAGATGAAACTGTGAGTGTGCAGCTGCGGATCGCACTCGCGGCTGGTGTGGTGATCGAACTGCGCCATCAGTAGCCCCGCGGTTTGCTCCCGCGCAGCTCCCGCACGGCCACGCCTGGCCCAGCCGACGGTTGCTTCCAAATAAGCGGTCGCCGCCAGCACCGCCGATCGATGCGCCTGCGCGATCATCGGACGCTCAGTAGCCTCGGAGAGTGCCCAGAGCACCGAGACCGATTTGGGTGCGCTGAAGGTCATATCCCAGCCGGCCGAGTGCTCGCGGCCACGCCCGCCGAGTTGTGCCAGCCGCTCACCGGTTTTCGGATCGATCCCGCCCAACGCAGCATCGAAATCTGCCCGGGTGACCGGCCCCTCAAGGCTCAGCCGCGCGGCCCCTTTCCCGGCCCAGCGGCCGGGCGGCTCCCCCTCAGGGCTATAGTAATCGTCGCGCTGCAGATGGCCATAGTAGCGCGAGGCTGAGGCGGCATTGCCGCGGGCTGAGATCGAGGCCACCATTGCTCACCCCCGCCGCTTGAGGATTTGCGCCGCCGTGTCCTTCGTGAGGCGGGCAGGTGGTGGCGATGGATTTGGCTTGGCTTTTCCAACCGCGGTTTCGGAAAGCCTCTTCTTCCCGCAGAGAGGGCGGGTCCAATCGGCCGGCACGACCGGCTCCCGCAGGTTCGGCATGCTGAGATAGGGCAGCTCCAGTTCGTAGACGTCTTCGCCAAGGCCAATGAGGAGGACCCGAACGTCGTCCTTAGTGGGCCCGAGACGGGAGCCAAGCTCGGACGCAGTGATGACGCGGCGCATCTCGCGTTGAATGCTTTCGGTGATGCTGGTCTTGCTGCCGGCGTGGGTGGAGCTCTTCACGCGTCGTTCGACCTCCTGCTCGCCGATCAGCCGGCTGATATCCTCGGCCGCTTCGCTGGCGTTGATGCGCGTAATGATCTTGGTGCCGGTCATGCCGAACCAGGACTTGGCCTGGTCCTGACCATAGACGGAGCGGATCTGGGCCGTGTCCTGCGCCCCGATCACGACGGCCAAACCCTTTGATCGCCCGAGCTCGAGGAAAGTTGGAAACAGCTTGATCGGCGGCAGCTGCGGAAATTCGTCGAGGAACAGCCAGACCCGCCGCTCGCGGCTTTCGGTCAGAGTCGGGCTTCCGACAGCCGAGGCGAGCAGGCCCAGCATGCTGCCGATCCAGATCCGCGACAGCTCGGGATAGCCGGGGTCATGCTGCAGGATCAGCGGGCGATAGCGCGTCGGATGATGCAGCCAGTTGCGGATCGAGAAGCGCCGCGCCGATGAATCAGACCAGGCCTCCGCCAGGACCGAGACGATCCGCATGTGGGTCTGGAAGGTGGTCAGGATGCTGAGCGTGGTCTTGCTCTCGGGCTGGTCGAGCAGCCGCAACGCATTCGGATTGTGCTTCCTCGCGAAGGCCGCAAGCTTGTCCACATCGGCGGTCACCGTCCGCTCCAGATCGCCCCAGCTCCAGTCCTTGCCCTTGGTCGCCTGCAGATGGACCAGGCAGGCCACGAAGATCTCCTGCGCCGCCTGCGACCACATCGGATCGGAGCTTGGCGGAATGAAGCGGGCGGCGAGCTCACGGGCGTCCTGCTTGATGCTGCAGTCGGCGGCCACATCCCAGACCAGCGATCTCCTGTCATGGGGCGCGACGAGGAGGGGGGCTCCATCCGCGGCAAGCCCACCCATCATGTCGCCCTTCGTGTCGAGCACCAGGAGGCCATCGCCGCGGGCGAGTGCTTCATTGATCAGGCGCAGCATGGTCTGGGTCTTGCCGCCGCCGACGCTGCCTACGATCAGGAAATGCCGTGCCTCCCGCTCGCGCCCAAGCGGGACCGACGGTAACAACGCAACGCCCTTGCCATGGACATGGCACTCTGCGGCCGCGGCCCGGGCGAACGCCCTCAGGCCTTGGTGGCCTGCCTGTAGCCGTGCGCCGCGAAGGATCTGGAGCGAAACGGAATCCGGTCGAAGAGCGAGCGCAAAGCAGAACAGCGCAAGCAATCCCACGAGACTGGCGCCGATCACGCTCCAGAACCGAAACTCAAAGCCAGTCAGCGACTGATATTGCGACAGCCGGTCCCGGCATGATTGCCAGTGTGCATCGCCGTAGTGATCACCTAACCAGGCCAGCCCGCGCGCTTTGATACAGGTTTTGATTTCTGCCGGCTTGAACGGAACGCTCCTGCCGTCGGTCATCGTGGCGCTTGGTGGCCAGACCTCGAAGCCGAGATAGGAAGCCCCGGCCATGGCCGCAAAGCAGGCCACAGCCGCCAGGAAGCTGATGATTCGCAATTGCCGGGTCATGCGGCCCTCCCGGAACTCTCGTCCGTAAGGGCCTTCAACAGCGCCTCGAACATCGCAAGCAGGTCGCGCGCCGCCTTGTCGATGGACTGCATCTGTGTGTGCGTCTCCTGGCCTTGCTGTTCGAGGGCAACGAGCCGCCTCTCGATCCCCATCAACCGATCCGCCAGAGCCTTGCTGTCGCCGCCAGCAAGCCCTGTACGGATCAGGTCCCGGGCCACGCCGGTGATGCTTGCGGAAAGCGTGTACGCACGCGCGTGAAGCTGCTCGATCTCGCCACTGGTCAAGCGGATCGAAACTGGTCTTGTCCTGCCACTCATCAAAAGCCCCAACAGAATTGCCGAGGAGATCGATCACTAGATCAAAAGGAACATCTCGCTCAGGATGCAGCCGCTCTTGCCGCTCGGCGCTTGGGCATCGTTCGGACGAATCGCCGGACGCACTGACCGTCAGATAACGCGACCCGCGACCAGCTGACTCGGATATCCCCCTGGGCCGGATGTCGATCGAGCAATGTGGTCCTTTTGTATACTTGCACTGCTGATCGTAGAATCGGCGGGCAAATAGAAAGCACGGCCGAAATCGGATGGTGTTCACAGAAGTATGCAGCAAGAATCTCGAAAGCCGCCGCGGCCGGCGTCTAGCGAGGCCTTATTCATAAGCTCGCCGCGAGCGGCGTTGGTCAAAACGCAATCGGCCGTATCCTTGTTCAAGCACGCAGATCGCCAGTCCAGGAGGGATCATCCGCTTACGCAAGTGGCTGCTGATCGCCTGCATAGCGGAACCCGATTTCGTCGAGCGCCGCGCATGAAAGCGAGTGCACACTCAAAATCCTGACCGACGGACGCGCAGCGTCGGGACAGGGCGCTACATGCTGGTTCGGCTAACGGCAACGATGAGAGGGTCGGGTAGCGCGCTTTACTTGTCGCCCTCCCGCAGATTGCGGTCCTTGAGCCGCAGTTTCGACCAGCATCCGATGAAGGCTGAATGAGAAGTGGCCGCCATTCCCAAGCACGACGATCTTCGTCATCGGCAAAATGGCCAGCGTTTCGGCTCACCGTTGATCGTTCTGAAGGAAGGAGGGACCCAACAGCGTGATGCTAAGTCCACCAGCAACCGCAGTCTGAATAGCTATCAAGGAGGGCATAGCGGACTAATGCTCCGAGGTGAGATGCTGACTCCAATTGGCCGTTTGCGGAATTGCCCAACAGCTGCCGAGATCGATTGGACAGCGCTAGAGCGTGCGTTTCCGAGTCGTTAATTGTTGGTAAATTACTGGAAAAATTTGGCGCGCCGCTGATTTTGCGACTCAGGCTATGTCTAAGGCCGTTCACGAGAGGCCAAGTCGAATGTCAGCCCCTGATGTCCGTTCTGCCGAACGAGGCTTCGTTGCATATGTCGTCATTGCCGGCGCGACGCTCGCGAGCATGACAGCCCTGCTTGTCTCGGCACTGCCCAGTTTGTTTCAGAGCTGCGACTGAAGGATGCAGGAGGCGAGGCGATCCTTTGCTTGTCTTATCCGTAGACTTCAGTCTGAACGCTAACGCACCAAACCCACGCAACGTCCCCTTGTTTGAGATCTGGTCCGATATGCAAAAGTCATCCCGAGATCTGCCGACAACTGGCTATGCCATCCTTGTGGATGGCTGTGTGAAGACTGAATTCGCCACGAAAGACGGCGTTGAGAGCGGAGCACGAGATTTAAAGCGGCGCTTTCCAATGCTGAAGATAACGATCTACGACGCTCAGGCAAAGGCCGATCAAGAGCCGGGCGCTTTCTGACGCATCGGTCCGGATGTGACGCGGCTCATATCGTGTGCGGCGCACGAATTTTTGCGGTTTGATCTGACCAGTCCACACCGACATATCATCGATAGCAGAGCATGTGATGTTTCGAAGGCCCAATACCAAATCCCGCGCAAGTGATATCGGCCTGGTACCGCAATGGTACGAGTCCGATGGCGAAGCCAGCAAAAAGATTCAAGCCGGTATCGCCAGGCTGAAACGTGTGCCGCGGGAACAACTCGCGGAGGCGGTGTTCCTGCTCTCGATGGCTGCAAAACGGCATCGTGAAGGGATACAGCAGTCGATCAAGGAAAGCGCGGGAGCCGAATTCGATCTTGGTTCTATGCCAAGCGGAGACCTTGCCAATTATCTTGCCGAGCACGCGGTCTCGGCATTGCGCTCTCATGAGGCGAATGCGCCGACGCTTTTGGATCTCTTGTTTGAACGCTCTCCCGAGGCGCGCTTCGCTGTCGACCAGAGAGATGCGGTTGCAATGCTGGCCGCGATTGTCCGGGAACAGCGGATCGAGGGCATTTTGGAAGGTCTCAGGCTCTCTGGGTTACTGAATGAGCCCTCGAAAGGTCGGCATGCCATGTTTGGTTCCTAATGCTCTGAAGAATAACAGAATTATACTGTCTGCAGTTTTGGTGTAGTCCTCCTCTTCGCAGGAAGCTGGTCCGGAAGGTGTTGTCGCCTTCGCCGTTGACCACGAATACACCGTGAGGGTGGGTGGTTCTGTTGAAGTCTCCCGTTGGTTTTTCCGGTTACGTCCTTCGTGGACGGTCGGGAGTTCAAGAGCCTGGCAGATCGAGGCAGGTGCACAACCGAGAGCCGGCCGAGCGCCCCTGCGGCAGACGGCTGTATACTCGCGCGCCCACGCAGCGGGATTATTCACGACGACAAAGTGGCATGTTCGTAGAATCTTCTAATCAACATGTGCGGAGAACAATGCCACCGCTGCCAAGCCACCCGAGCGCGCGATTGTCCCGTAAGCTCGTTCTCGGCTCTCGGGTGATGCATTGGCACGCACCTCTCGCAGGTGCTCGGCGAACTTTTCTTTTTCTACGCTAGTCTGCGAACTCCCCCTGCTGTTTGTTGCGCGAATCCAGCCCGTGGATTTGTGATCATCCGCATCCGAGGGCGTTGGAGCCCTCATCTTCTGCGGGGCATTGGTGACAGCCGTTTCGTTTCATTCGGAGAGCGCTTTGCGAGGGGCGCGCATGCTCCGTACCGCGATGGGGCCTGCCATTGCAAGCTTCTTGGAAGATCCGTCTGTCGTCGAAGTGCTGCTCAATCCGGACGGCCGGCTATGGATTGATCGGCTGTCGAATGGCTTGGTGGACACCGGCGAAGCCCTAGCCGCGTCGGACGGCGAGCGGATCATCCGGCTGGTCGCTCACCATGTCAGCGCCGAGGTCCATCCCGGTGCGCCGCGCGTTTCAGCCGAACTACCAGAGACCGGCGAACGCTTCGAGGGTCTGCTGCCGCCGGTTGTTGCTGCGCCGGCGTTCGCAATCCGCAAGCCGGCCGTCGCCGTGTTCACTCTGGAGGATTACGTCACTGCGGGAATCATGGCGCCGGACCAGGCCAGCGCATTGCGCAAAGCGGTGACCATACGCAAGAACATCCTGGTCGCAGGCGGTACTTCAACCGGCAAGACCACGCTGACGAACGCACTGCTTGCGGAAGTCGCCAAGACCACCGATCGCGTCGTTCTCATCGAAGACACGCGCGAGCTTCAGTGCAAGGCGCGCAACCTCGTCGCGCTGCGTACCAAGGACGGTGTGGTGTCGCTTTCCGATCTTGTCCGCTCCTCGCTCCGCCTGCGGCCCGATCGCATCCCGATCGGTGAGGTTCGCGGCCCTGAAGCGCTAGACCTGCTCAAGGCCTGGGGCACAGGTCACGCCGGTGGCATCGGGACCATCCACGCCGGCACCGCGCTTGGCGCCCTGCGCCGGCTTGAGCAGCTCATCCAGGAGGCTGTGATAACGGTCCCTCGTGCGCTGATCGCCGAGACCATCAATGTGATCGCCGTGCTTGCCGGCCGCGGTGCCGAGCGCCGGCTCACCGAGCTCGCCTTTGTGCAGGGACTTGGAGCTTCCGCCGATTACAGCCTTTCAGCATTGGGAGATCAGTCATGAGCGCGCCACTGTCTCTCGGAAGAGGCATTGCTGCGAGTGCAGTACTCGCGGCTTCGTGCCTGAGCAGTATTCCGGCCTTTGCAGCCGGCTCCAACATGCCGTGGGAACAGCCGCTCAACCAGATCCTGCAATCGGTCGAAGGCCCGGTCGCCAAGATCGTCGCGGTCATCATCATCATCGTCACCGGGCTGTCGCTCGCATTCGGCGAAACGTCAGGTGGCTTCCGGCGGCTGATTCAGATCGTGTTCGGTCTGTCCATCGCCTTTGCCGCCTCGAGCTTCTTCCTCTCGTTCTTCTCGTTCGGCGGTGGAGTGATGATCTGATGGATGAACCCGTTCCAGGTTTTGTTGCGCCGGTGCATCGCTCCCTCGCAGAGCCGATCCTGATGGGTGGTGCACCGCGCTCCGTCGCCATCATCAACGGCACATTAGCCGCAGCGCTTGGCCTCGGGCTGCGGCTTTGGCTGGCCGGCCTTCTGCTCTGGTTCATCGGTCACACGGTCGCCGTCTGGGCTGCCAAGCGCGATCCCGATTTCGTCGCGGTCGTACGCCGGCACATTCGCTTTCCCGCTCACCTGAGTAGGTGAATTGCCATGATGAATCTCGCCGAATACCGCCAGTCGAATACCTGTCTTGCCGATTTCCTGCCCTGGGCTGCGCTCGTCGATGAGGGGATCGTCCTCAACAAGGATGGCTCGTTTCAGCGGACTGCTAGGTTTCGGGGACCGGATCTCGACAGCGCGGTGCCTGCTGAGCTCGTTGCCGTCGCCGGTCGTCTGAACAATGCCCTGCGCCGCCTCGGTTCGGGGTGGGCGGTTTTCGTTGAAGCGCAGCGCCACTCCGCGGGCGCTTATCCTCCGGACACGTTTCCGGATATCGCATCCGCGCTGGTCGATGCCGAGCGCAGGGCGCAGTTCGAGGACGCCGGCGCGCACTATGAATCGAGCTATTATTTGACCTTCCTTTATCTGACTCCGGAGGAGACCGCCGCCATGGCGGAGCGGCTCTTGTACGAGGGCAGCCATCGCACAATTGGCGCGGATGCGCGCGAGGTGCTCAGCGGCTTTATCGATCGCACAAATCGCGTCCTGCAGCTCACTGAAGGCTTCATGCCGGAATGCAGCTGGCTGGATGATGAGGCAACGCTGACCTACCTGCACTCCACCATTTCGACCAGGCGGCATCGCGTCAGGGTGCCCGAGATCCCGATGTATCTCGACGCACTGCTGGCTGATCAGCCGCTGACCGGCGGGTTGGAGCCGATGCTGGGCGATGCGCATCTGCGGGTCCTGACGATAGTGGGTTTTCCGACAGCGACCACGCCCGGAATTCTTGACGACCTCAATCGCCTCGCCTTCCCGTATCGCTGGTCGACCCGGGCGATCATGCTCGACAAGACGGACGCCACAAGGCTCCTGACCAAGATCCGCCGCCAGTGGTTCGCGAAGCGCAAGTCCATTGCCGCCATCCTGAAGGAGGTCATGACAAACGAGACCGCGAACCTTGTGGACACCGATGCTCACAACAAGGCGATCGATGCGGATGCAGCGCTCCAGGAGCTGGGCTCGGATCAGATCGGCCAGGCCTTTGTCACGGCGACAGTCTCGGTCTGGGACAGGGATCCGCGCGCCGCCGACGAAAAGTTGCGGCTGGTCGAGAAGGTGATCCAGGGCCGAGATTTCACCTGCATGATCGAGACGGTCAACGCCATCGAGGCTTGGCTCGGGAGCCTGCCCGGACACGGCTATGCCAATGTTCGCCAGCCGCCGCTCTCGACACTGAACCTCGCCCACATGATCCCGCTTTCAGCGGTGTGGGCCGGAGAGGCAAGGGACTATCATCTCAAGGCGCCGCCACTGTTCTTTGCCAGGACGGAAGGATCGACCCCGTTCCGGTTTTCTCTGCATATCGGGGACGTCGGACACACGCTGATCGTCGGGCCGACCGGCGCCGGCAAATCGGTGCTCCTGGCGCTAATGGCGCTACAATTCCGCCGCTATCCCAAGGCGCAGATCTTTGCCTTCGATTTCGGCGGATCGATCCGTGCTGCTGCAATGGCCATGGCCGGCGACTGGCATGATCTCGGCGGTGCGGTCTCTGGCGAAGCCGCCGAGTTCATCGCCCTACAGCCGCTCGCGCGCATTGATGGGGTTGCGGAGCGGGGGTGGGCAGCCGAATGGATCGCATCGATCTTGGCGCGCGAGCGGATCGAAGTCACGCCCGAGACCAAGGACCACGTCTGGTCGGCGCTGACCTCGCTGGCATCAGCCCCTCCCGGGGAGCGGACCCTCACCGGCCTCTCGGTTCTCCTGCAATCCAATGTCCTGAAACGAGCGCTCCAGCCTTATTGCCTGGGTGGTCCATATGATCGGCTGCTGGACGGAGAACAAGAGAGGCTGGGGGAGTCCTCGATCCAGGTGTTCGAAACCGATGGATTGATCGGGACTTCTGTCGCGCCGGCTGTTCTCTCCTACCTGTTTCATCGGATCGAGGATCGTTTTGACGGTCGACCAACACTGCTTGTCATTGATGAGGGCTGGCTTGCGCTCGACGACGCCGATTTTGCCGGCAAGCTCCGCGAGTGGCTGAAGACGCTGCGCAAGAAGAACGCGTCCGTCGTCTTCGCCACCCAATCGCTGGCTGATATCGATGGCTCCGTCATCGCCCCGGCCATTATCGAGAGCTGTCCGACCCGAATTCTGCTGCCCAACGACCGCGCGATCGAGCCGCAGATCACGGCGATTTACCGCCGCTTTGGGCTGAACGATCGGCAGATCGAGATCCTCGCCCATGCAGCGCCCAAGCGAGACTACTACTGCCATTCGCGCCGCGGCAATCGGCTGTTCGAACTGGGCCTCGGTGAGGTCGCGCTTGCCTTTACGGCCGCTTCCTCAAAAGCTGACCAGGCTCTGATCGAGCGGGTATTGGCCGAAGGTGGCCGCGAGACGTTTGTGACCGGATGGCTCAAGGCCCGCGGCATTGGCTGGGCCTGTGATCTCATTCCGCAGCTCGCCAGGGAAATCGCCAAGCAAGGAGGCAGTTCATGAGTCGTCTGCTTCCCCACATGGCAGCGAGTTTGATTGCCATCGCCATCCTCCAAGCGCCTGGGCCAGCGAGCGCGCAGTCGATCGTCTTCGATCCCAACAACTACGCGCAAAACGTGCTGACGGCGGCCCGCGAGCTGCAGCAGATCAACAACCAGATCACATCGCTGCAAAACCAGGCACAGATGTTGATCAATCAGGCAAAGAATCTGACCAGCCTGCCTTATTCGTCGTTGCTGCAGATCGAGCAATCGAGCCTGCGAACACAGCAGCTGCTCGGGCAGGCGCAGCGCATCGCCTATGACGTGACACAGATCGATCGCGCGTTCTCGATGGCCTATGCGCCGGCGTCGGCCGACACGTCGGATCAGATCCTCGTCACGGGCGCACGAACACGCTGGCAGAACGCGGTTGCTAGCCTGCAGGACGCGATGCGCGTGCAGGCCAGCGTGGTTGGCAGTCTGGATACCCATCGGACCCAGATGTCGGCATTGGTCACGGCAAGCCAGGGTGCGACCGGGGCGCTGCAGGTGACCCAGGCCGGCAACCAGCTGCTCGCGCTTCAGTCGCAGCAGCTTGCCGACCTGACTGCCGCCGTCGCCGCTCAGGGGCGCGCGCAAAACCTGGAAGCCGCGCAACGAGCGGCGGCCCAGGACCAGGGCAGGGAGCAGCTCCGGCGCTTCCTGACGCAAGGCCAAGGCTATCAACCGACAACCGTGCGGATGTTTCATCAATGAGCGACGCCAGGAGATTCAAAGTGCTGTGTCTGTGTGCGACAGCCTGTGTTGCGGCACTTGTGGTCACCAGCTGCGAGATCCGCCTGCGCGGCGATGACCGCCAGGTCGGCTCTCCAACCTCGCTCGCTCAGCACTTTGAACCGATGGCAGCAAAACTCGAGCAATGCCGCACGGTCAAGTACGAGCAGAAAGACGCTCTTCTCGCATGCCAGGAGCTCTGGGCAGAGAAGCGCCGTCGGTTCTTGGAGCAGATGCGGGGGCCTTCGCTCAGTCCGGGAGACGGGACACCAAGCGCCGGTTCACCTCCCGTGCCGCGCAAGGACGAGAGCCGCTTGCCTTCGGACTATGCCGCGATTCCGGCAGAAGGTGAGTAAGCGATGGGCAGTACCTCTGTCATCGACCAGTTCCTGGAGAATTTCACACGCTATATCGATTCCGGGTTTGGACTGCTCGGAGGAGAAGTCGGATATCTCGCCACCACGCTGGCTGCGATCGACATCACGCTAGCAGGGCTGTTCTGGTCCTTTGGGGCTGACGATGACATCATCGCCCGTCTCGTCAAGAAGACGCTGTTTGTCGGCGTCTTTGCCTACCTGATCGGCAATTGGAACAGTCTTGCCCGGATCGTCTTCGAGAGCTTTGCCGGGCTCGGCCTCAAGGCGTCTGGGTCAACCCTGTCATCGGCCGATTTCCTTCGTCCGGGACGTATCGCTCAGGTCGGCCTGGATGCGGGACGCCCAATTCTCGCGTCGATCTCGGATCTCATGGGCTACGTCAGCTTCTTTGAAAATTTTGTCCAGATCGCGGTTCTGCTGTTTGCGTGGACTGTGGTGCTCTTGGCCTTCTTCATTCTTGCCATCCAGCTGTTCGTCACCCTGATCGAGTTCAAGCTGACGACGCTTGCCGGATTTGTGCTGATCCCGTTCGGCTTGTTCGGAAAGACCGCCTTTGCCGCCGAACGCGTGCTCGGCAACGTCATCGCCTCAGGCATCAAGGTTCTGGTCCTTGCCGTGATCGTCGGCATTGGCTCGACACTCTTTTCCCAATTCACCGGCGGCTTTGGCGGTAATCCGCCGACGATCGAGAACGCGATGGCGCTGGTGCTCGGCGCGCTCTCCTTGTTGGGCCTTGGCATCTTCGGACCTGGTATCGCCAATGGGATCGTCTCCGGCGGCCCGCAGCTTGGCGCCGGCTCAGCCGTGGGCACAACCCTGGCAGCCGGTGGGATCGTTGCGGCCGGAGCCGGGCTGGCAGCTGGCGGCGCCGCATTGGTGGGCGGTGCGGCCGCCGGTAGCGCAAGGGGAGTGAGGGCACTCGCGAGCGGCGTATCCAGCGCGTTGAGAGCAGGCGGACTTTCCGGCGCTGTGGATCAGGAAGGCGCTGCTGGGGCGAGTCCCTTGCGCTCGCTCGCCGAACGCATGGGCGTTGGCGATGGCCGCGCCGGTGACGTCGACAACGTCTCCTCCGCATCCGACAACCCGCCCGCATGGGCCCGCCGCATGAAGCGGGCGAACGTGATCAGTCGCGGCGCTTCGGCCGCTACGCAAGCGGTCCGCTCGGGCGATCACGCCGGGGGCGGGGGATCTGTCGATCTGTCGCAAGAGAATCCCTGATGCTCGCCAACTCAGATGTCGTTCTCAGCCACCGCCTTGAGGTCAGACCATGTTTAGACGATCGGCCGTTCATTACGGCCGCACGCCACAGCCGGTCACTCCCTATCAACGCGCAGCTCAGGTCTGGGACGACCGCATTGGCTCGGCGCGCGTGCAGGCCCGGAATTGGCGACTGATGGCCTTTGGTTGTCTCTTCCTGTCCACGGGCTTTGCCGCAGCCCTGGTCTGGCAGTCCGCACAAGGAACCGTAACGCCATGGGTGGTGGAGATTGATCAATTCGGCGAGGCAAGGACGGTCGCTCCCGCAAATTCCGGCTATCAACCTACCGATCCGCAGATCGCTTTTCACCTCGCCCGGTTCATCGAGGACGTGCGAGGCGTGCCAATGGATGCGATCGTTCTGCGCCAGGATTGGCTTCGGGCTTACGACTTCACCACGGACCGCGGCGCCGCAGCGCTCAACGATTACGCCCGCAACAACAATCCATTCGAGAAGCTCGGCAAGACGCAGGTCGCAGTCGAAATCTCAACGGTCATTCGGGCTTCGCCCGAGAGTTTTCGCCTGGCCTGGATCGAACGTCGCTACGAAAACGGCCAGCTCGCCGCGACCGAGCGGTGGAGTGCGATCCTCACAGTTGTTACGCAGATGCCGCGACATTGATCGGCTGCGCAAGAATCCGCTCGGCATCTACGTCAACGCGATCAACTGGTCGAAGGAGCTTTCTTAGCAATGCCGCCGGATTTCATCGTTGCGTGGCAAGGAAATCGGCCAAGCTTGGCGTTGGCTCTTCTGATCTGCGCGTCCGCTCTCGGCGGCTGCGCCGCGTTCAAGCCTCCAGAGATCAGCTATGACACCAAACTTCCGCCGCCACCAGATCTGCCGTCGCCAGGTGATGACGATCGCCGCCCGCAGCATATTCCGCCGGCCTGGGAGCCGGCGCGGGGCGGCAGGAGCGCGGAAGCCAAGGAACCGGTCGAGCGGATCGAAAGCGCAAATGATGCCGCGCGTGTGCAGCCTCGCAAGGCGGGTTATTTCAATGCGATGCAGGTGTTTTCCTATAGTCCGGGCGCGCTCTACCAGATCTATGCCGCGCCGGGCCAGATCACGGACATTGCGCTGGAGATGGGCGAACAGCTGATCGGCTCTGGTCCGGTCGCCGCCGGCGATACGGTGCGCTGGGTCGTCGGCGATACCGAGAGCGGCAGCGGCGATACGCGACGTGTGCATATCATGGTCAAGCCGACACGGCCGGCGATCGAGACCAATCTCGTCATCAACACCGATCGGCGCACTTACCTGATCGAGCTGCGCTCGCGCGAACAGCCCTACATGCCGTCAGTCGCGTGGTTCTATCCCGAGGATCGGGCTGCGCGCGGACGAGGAGTAGCGCCAAGGCCTCTCATTCCGGATCAAGCGCTGCGTCACTATCGCTATGTCATCGATGGGGACACTCCGCCGTGGCGTCCCGTGGGCGCCTATGACGACGGCCGGAAGGTCTACATCGAATTCTCTGCTGGTATCAGTCAAGGCGAGATGCCACCACTGTTCGTGATCGGACCTGATGGCAAGACCGAGCTCGTCAACTACCGCGTTTACGGCAATGTGCTGATCGTCGATCGCCTGTTCGCAGCCGCCGAACTGAGGCTGGGCGGAGAGAACCAGCAGAAGGTACGGATCATCCGGAGCGACGGGAGGTCCATGTGACCGGCACGGAGCGGGCGAATGACGATCGCGAGCATGCTTCGAGCGCCTTCCACCGCGAAAAGACCGCCGAACCGCTCCGGCTGCATCCGAACCGGCTGCAAATCGTGCGGCTCTCGCGGAAAGTGCTTGCGGGCGGCACCGCGCTCGCCCTTGCGATGGTCTGCGGCGCGGTGCTGTGGGCTCTGCAGGACACGTCCAAGCGTCTACCGGTTCAGGAACAGTCGTACTCGACCGACCATCACGAGGTTGCCGATGAACTCGCGAGCCTACCTAAAGATTATGCTGGAATCCCCCGCGACGTCCCGCGCCTCGGGCCGCCTCTGCCGGGCGATCTCGGCCCCACGGTTGCGGCACAGGGCTCATCGCAGCCCACTTCGCTCGCCATCGATGCCGAACAGCAGCGCGCAAATCAGGAAACAGAGGCAGCCCGCACCAGCAAGGTGTTTGCCAATGCGAATGTGCGTCCCTTGGCCGCGGCTGCGACAGCCGCGAGTGAGACAGCCGCAAGCGGGGCGGGGTACTCCGATGAGACATTCGCTCAAAATGGGCAGGACCGAAAAGCAGCCTTCGTCAATGCACCCGCCGATCGGCGGAGAACGAGCCCTGATCGCCTGGCAAGGCCTGCATCGCCATTCGTTGTCCAGGCCGGAACAGTCATTCCCGCGGCCTTGATCACGGGAATTCAGTCTGATCTGCCAGGGCAGATCACAGCGCAAGTGACAGAAAACGTGTACGACACGCCAACCGGCCGAGCCCTGCTGATCCCGCAGGGCGCGCGATTGATCGGAACGTACGACAGCCAGGTCGCATTCGGACAATCCCGCGTGCTGCTCGTCTGGACCCGGCTCATCATGCCGAACGGACGCTCGATCGTGTTGGAGCGCCAGCTTGGGGTGGATGCTGCCGGATATTCCGGACTCGAGGACGAGATTGACAATCATTGGAAAGAGCTTGTCGGAGCAGCTGCGCTCTCGACGCTCCTGTCCATGGGAACTGAGGTGAATTCAGGGGCAGACACGACCAATACCAACGGCGCCATCCTGCAGGCGCTACGTCGTGGAGCGGGCGATTCCCTCAGTCAGACCGGGCAACAGGTGGTTCGACGCAATCTCAATATCCAGCCGACGTTGACCATCCGTCCGGGATTCCCGGTGCGGGTCATGGTCAGTCGTGATCTGATACTCGAGCCCTTCAGGGGATAGGAGGATGGGTAAGCTCAAGCTCGGCGCAATTGCAGACGATAAGCCTGCGAAGCTCACCCTCGAATTGCCAGCCAGTGTCCACCAGGACCTCGTTGCGTATGCGGAGATCCTCGCCCGGGAGACCGGGCAGCCGATCAAGGACCCCGCCAGGCTCATCGCACCGATGTTGGCTCGGTTCATGGCGACTGATCGAGGTTTCTTGAGGGCCCGCCGTGCGCGTCAGCTCGCCAGACGAGGCGATGGGTAGCGCTCCGAGAGTATCTTGAGGAATACCCTCAAGGCCGGATTCCTGTTCTCGGATCGCCAATAGGCCGAATAGTCGAACCGGCTGGGGCCGCTGCCACCCCGTCGGTGCGCGAACTCGCCCGGAAAGGTTTTGATGCGGTCTATTCGGAGCTCAATCTCGACAGTCCCGAAGTCGTCGAGGTGCCGCGCGTTCTGGCCAATACCTGTCAACTCATTACCGGTATCGACAACGAGCAGTGGCGCATCCAGGGCATCCCGGAGGATCTCGCCGAGCAGCAGAAGCAGGGCGAAAGGTTCTTTGGCAGCCGCGGCATCAACATGTTCGCGACCTGCACGCCTTACCAGGTTGGCAACGTGCCGGTAAAAGGCGGACACTGCGCATGGATGGAATCGTCAGCGGTGGTCTACTGCAACGCCGTGCTGGGTGCGCGCACCAATACCGAAGGCAAGGAGAGCACCGGTGCGGCGGCGCTGACTGGACGTATTCCGTACTGGGGCTATCACATTCCCGACTATCGCCGCGGCACTCATCTCGTGGATATCGCAATCGATGTCGATGACATCATGGATTGGGGGCTGCTCGGTTATCATCTTGGCGGGGTCATCGATGACGAGATTCCGGTGCTGACCGGGCGCTGTCGTCAACCCAGTCTGATCAAGCTCAAGCATTTCGGCGCAGCCGCCGCGTCGTCCGGCGGCATCGAAATGTATCATATTCCCGACGTGACGCCGGAAGCGCGGTCGGTCGAGGAAGCCTTCGGTGGCAACCGCGTTCGCGGGACCGTGCGCTATGGTGAAGCCGAACGTGTTGCCTTTGAAAACCTGAACTGTGCCACCGATCGCGACGTCGATTTTGTAATGCTCGGCTGTCCGCATAACTCGATCGATCAGGTCTGGTTGATCGCGTCGCTGCTGGAAGGGCGAAAGATCAGTCCTAACACCCAGCTCTGGGTGCACACCCCGCGCGCGCTGCGTGAGGTCGCCGATCGCAACGGGTACACGAAGATGATCTCCGAGGCTGGTGGTTTCGTCATGAGCGACACCTGCCCGGCGATTTCGCGGCAGATGCCGCAGGGCACCAAGGTGGTCGCAACCGACTCGGCCAAGCAAGCGCATTATCTGCCGGCGATAACCGGCGTGCAGGCATGGTTTGGCTCGGTCAAGGATTGCGTCGAGGCCGCGATTACGGGCCGCTGGAGCGGAGGTCTGCGATGAGCACGGATGCGATCGATGCGGTCGCTCCGCAAACCAAGATCGTGCTGCGCGGGCGCAAGGTGGTCGGCGGCTGCGCGGAGGGTGAGGCGATCGTCACGCGTGATACGATTTCAGGATGGGGCGGCATCAACGAGCGAGAGGGCACCATCATTGAGCGGCGCCACGAACTGCGCGGTCAGAGCTTCAAGGACAAGATCCTGGTCTTTCCCGGCGCCAAGGGCTCCTCGGGCTGGTCGGCCTATTTTCATATGGCACGTCTCAACGGTGCTGCGCCGCGCGCGATGATCTTCAACAAGATGACGACTAAGATCGCGCTCGGCGCAGTCGTCACTCACGCACCTGCCATGACCGAACTGGAGCAGGATCCGCTCACCATCATCGAGACCGGTGACTGGGTGAAGGTCGACGCCGACAATGGCATTGTCGAGATTACCAAACGGACGAAATCGTCTCGCATGTGAGCGGAGGATCGTCGCAATGCCCTGTCAATTGGGCTTGGCCGCGGCGGCCGCACTGCCTTGCGCTCATTCAGCCGAGAAACTTTTCCCAGGGATGCACGCCGATTCTTGTCTCGAACTGCCGATCGAGCTTATCGAGAAGTTGTCGCAGCATCGCGGTTTCCGCCTCGTCGAACTCGCCAGTCAACTCTTGCTCAAGGCGCATCGTAAACGTCTCAACGTCTTTGTAGACCCTGCGGCCCTCCGCCGTGAGGCTGAGGCTTGCACGGCGCCTATCCTTTTTGTCGACGTCGCGTCGGATCAGCTTGCGGCGCACCAACAGCTCGATGGCGCGGGTGACCTTGAAGGCGTCAGTCGATGTCAGTGCTGCCAGCTCCTTCGCCGTCAATGGCTGATAACGCGCGATGACAGCAAGACACCGCCACGCCGGCATGGTCAGGTCGTGGCGGGCCACATACATCTGTGCAACGTAGTTGCCCACGCGCGTGGCGATACGACTGAACCGATAGCCAATCCAATGCTCGAGCGGAATGACAGGGGCTTTGCTCTTCATGGGCTGGCTGCATTCCTTTGTCTTCGTGGAGGTTTGTCGCGGGAACTATAACAACGCCCTGTCTGCGTCTCAATGAGCGCCACGTCTGCGAGGCGGCGATGTCGTTGACGTGGATCAAAATAATTGCATAATGCAATTAATTTGAAATCGTGCAGTGCACGCAAGAAAATCCGGAGGAATGCATGTCCAAGGCGACGGATGGCCATGATTTGACGCGCGTCGGGCCGGGCACGGTCATGGGCGAGATGATGCGGCAGTACTGGATTCCGGCCGCGCTTTCCTCAGAACTGAAAGCCGATGGCGACCCGATGCGGCTGATGCTGCTTGGCGAGCCTTTGATTGCGTTCCGTGACAGTTCGGGCCGGGTCGGTGTGCTCGACCACCAATGTCCGCACCGCTGCGCCTCGTTGTTCCTTGGCCGAAACGAGGATAACGGAATCCGCTGCGTCTATCATGGCTGGAAGTTTGACGTCGATGGCCGCTGCCTGGAGATGCCGAATGTGCCTCCGCCGCAGGATTTCAAGGAGAAGGTGCGCGCCAAGAGCTACCGCGTGAGGGAGCAGGCCGGGCTGATCTGGGTCTACATGGGCTCACGGGCGGAAGCGCCGGCGCTGCCGAAACATGAAGCCTTGTTTGTCCCCGAGCAGGACCTGACCATCACCATGCTGCAGCGCGAAGCCAACTGGCTGCAGGGACTTGAGGGGGATATCGACACCTCGCATTTCGGTTTCCTCCATGCCGGACATATCAAGGCCGAGGATTTCGAGGAGGGGCATCCGGCTCGCCATACCGTCGCCAACCGCGCCCCGGAATACAAGATCGCCGACACCGAATGGGGCACGATGTATGGGGCCTACCGGCCCGACGCAGGCGGCAGAATGCACTGGCGGATGGCGCACTTCTCGCTGCCGTTCTGGACTCAGACGCCGAACGCCGATTTCGCCGATCACGTCGTGGCGAAGGCATGGGTGCCCATGGACGACACGCATACGATGCTGATCTCGATCTATGGCGGCCGAGCCAAGGGAGCCACCTATTCGTCCTCGAAGCTGAAGTCGGGCGGGGGAATTGGCGGTGCCGATCCGCTGGAATATCTGCCCAACAGCACGGATTGGTTCGGGCGCTGGCGGCCGGTGCAGAACGCGGGCAACGACTGGCAGATCGACCGCGAGGCGATGCGCAGCAACCGCATCTATTCCGGCATCCGCAACATCGTCATGCAAGATCAGGCGGTGACCGAGAGCATGGGGCCGATCGTCGATCACACCAAGGAGCATCTGGCTCCAAGCGATATCATGATCTCGCGCACGCGCCGTCGGCTGCTCAATGTGGCACGCGCCTTCGCCGAGAATGGCACCGTGCCGCCGGGCGTCGACGACTCTGAAGTGTTCTGGAAAGCGCGGGCGGGTTCATTCTATGCGGATGCGAAGGTCGACTGGCTGGACGCATATCAGGAGCAATTGAAAGCGGCTATTCGCTGGCCGGCACCCGGTCAGCAGGCGGCGGAGTAGGACGATGTCATTGGGCGATCGGGCGCCACTCCCGTTGATTACCCGGCGCGCGGCTCTGCTCGGCATCGCAGGTGCCTCCGCCATGCTCTCGTTGCCGCAATCGGCCCGCGCAGAGGATGAGTGGGGCAAGCTGGTTGACGCCGCGAAGAAGGAGGGCCATGTGGTGCTGTACAGCGCCTTTGTCGGCCTTGCTGTGCATCAACAGCTCAAGAAGGATTTTGAGGCGAACTACGGCATTACAGTAGACATTCTCGAGGCCCGCGCCAGCGAGGTGCGCGAGCGCATCCGTATCGAGCAGGCCGCAGGCCGCTTTGTCGCCGACGTATCGGAGAACGGACGGACCACCACCACCTTGCAGATCGCGCAGGACCACGTGTTCGATCCGTATGGCTCCCTTCCGAGTCTTGATCATCTGAAGCCGGAGTTCAAGAACGACGAGATTCGCCTGCCGGTGTTCGCGATCATCTATGGCATTCTTGTCAATACGAGGCTCGTCAAGCCCGAAGCCGAGCCCAAGAGCTGGCTCGACCTTGCTGATCCGCGCTGGAAAGGCAAAATCCTAAGCGACGACTTCCGCGCCCTCGGCGGTGGCGGGGTCCTGTTCTATGTTCTGCACGAGCATTTCGGCCGTGAATTTCTCGAAAAGCTCGCAAAGCAGGAGATCCGATTCAGCCGCGAAATTCCGGCCAATGAGCGCCGGATCGCTCGCGGTGAACTTCCGATCTATCTGCCTGATAGCCTGACCTCGATGCCGGAACTGAAGGGGCTGCCGGTCAAGCTCCTCGCGCCGAGCGAAGGCATGCCCTATGTCGGCTACGATCTCGCGCTGCTCAAGAACGCGCCCCATCCCAATGCCGCCAGACTGCTGATGGAGTACTATCTCGGCCAGAAGATGCAGCAGAGCTTCGCCAATCTCGGTCTGCTTCCGGTCACGACGGACAGGCTATCCGAAGTCAATCCTTCGATGGCCGAGCTGGAAAGGAGCAAGCTGCTTGGCACCACAGACGCCGCGCGGATGGACAAGATGCTGGCCGTCGCGCGGGAGATGTTTCCGTAAAGATTTCGCACTCGTGCTCGATGAACGCTGGAAGGCCGAGGTGGACAGCCCATGACAGGAAACGCAGCCAAGACCGAGCGCCGCAAGCGATATGCGGGCGCGATCGATTGCGATCTGCACCCCGCCGTTCCCGGGATGAATGTTCTCTTGCCCTATCTCGACGATTACTGGCGCGAGATGGTTGCTGTGCGGGCTCTCGACCGGCTTAACCTCAGCCTCACCAGCTATCCGCAGAATGCGCCCTTGTGCTGTCGCCCCGATTGGACACTTGGTGAAGGAAAGAAGCCAGGCTCTTCGCTCGAGGCCATGCAGGACCACGTGCTCGATCGTTATGAGGCGCGATACGGCATCCTCAACTGCCTGTATGGTGCTCAGGTCCTCCACAGCGAGGACATGGCCGCCGCCTTTTGCCGCGCGACAAATGACTGGATCCGCGACGAGTGGCTGAGCCGCGACCCGCGGCTTCGCGCCTCGATCGTCATCCCCGCGCATAACGCCGAGCTTGCGGTTGCGGAGATCGAGCGCAGGGCCGACGATCACCGCTTTGTGCGGGTCATGATGCTGGTCTCAGGCGAACTCACGCTCGGTCGCCGTCAGCATTGGCCTATCTACCGCCTTGCAGAACGGCTGGGACTTCCGATCGGCGTCCACGCGGGGAGCGCCTATCGTTATGCGCCGACATCGGTGGGATGGCCGTCGCATTACGTTGAGGACTACATCGCGCAGTCCGCCGCATTCGAAAACCAGCTGCAAAGCATGATCGCCGAAGGCGTGTTCGCCAAATTTCCTGATCTGAAAGTGGTTGCCATTGAATCGGGCCTGACCTGGCTTAGCGGGTTTATCTGGCGCGCCGACAAGACCTGGAAGGGGGTGCGCGCAGAGGTCCCATGGGTGACGCGCGCACCTTCGGAGATCATTCGTGATCACGTTCGCTTCACGGTGCAGCCCATTGATGCTGCCGATGAACGTGAGGCGATCGCTCGCCTTGTCGACCACGTGAAGTCCGACAACCTATTCCTGTTTTCGACCGACTATCCCCATTGGCAGTTCGACGAGGACGCGGCGCTGCCTCAGGATCTTCCGGACGGTCTGTTTCGCAAGATCCTGAACGAAAATGCGCTTGCCACCTATCCACGTTTAGCAAAGGCCCATCAGACCACGGAGATTGCGCGATGACCATCATGGACGTGGAACGAAGCCAATCAGCCAAATACAAGCTCCACGTCATCGACTGCGACATTCATCCGGCGATGACCTCGTGGAAGGAGATTCATCCCTATCTGGAAAAGCGGTGGATCGAGCATCTGGCGGTCTATGGCAGCCATCTGCGCCACGCCTTCTCTGAGGCGCTGTCGCACCCGCGGATGTCGCCGGATGCCGCCCGCGTAGATGCCTATCCGGAGGAGGGCGGGCCGCCCGGATCGAGCCTGGACTTGTTGCGGAAGCAGCATCTCGATCCCAACGGGGTCGAGATCGGGATGCTGATTCCGCTGCGCTGGAATCCGGGCAGCCAGCGCAACCTGGATCTCGGCGTCGCGTTGACGCGGGCGATGAACACGTGGCAGGTCGAGCGCTGGATCAGGCAGGAGCCGCGCTTGCGCGCGTCGGTTCTCATCGCGCAGGAGGACACCGAAGGCGCCGTCGCGGAGATTGATGCGCGCGGGGGCGATCAGAACTTCACCCAGATCCTGCTCCTGCCGCGGACCGACGAGCCGATCGGACGGCGCCGATACTGGCCAATCTTTGAAGCCGCCGTTCGCAACAACCTGCCGATTACGATCCATGTCGGGGGGACAGGCGGCCATCCCTCCACGGCGGGAGGCTGGGCGTCCTACTACATGGAAGAGCATCATATGGTCGTGCAGGCCATGCAGGGTGTGCTGGCGAGCCTGGTGTTCGAAGGTGTGTTCGAGCGTTTCCCCAAGCTACGCATCGTCATCATGGAGGGAGGCCTTGGCTGGATCCCCTCGTTCAACGCGCGAATGGACAAGCATTGGAACAGGCTGCGCAGTGAAGTGCCTCAGGTGAAGCGGCCGCCGTCCGAGTATATCCGCGAGCAGGTGTGGTTCACGACCCAGCCGATGGAGGAGCCGGGAAGCTCGGCGGCCCTGATCGATCTCTTTGACCGGATTGGCTGGGATCGGCTGCTCTTTGCGACTGACTATCCGCATTGGGATTTCGATGACCCGCGCACCGCGTTCAAGGCAAACCTGACCGAAGCACAGCGCCATCAGCTGCTCTATGGCAATGCTCGGACCTTCTACGGGTTTAGCGAATGACACGGCATGTCGTTGCCACCGTCGACCAGATTCCGCCGGGGCAGCGGCTCCTCGTCAACCTGGGCGGCCGGGAAATCGGCATCTTCAATATCGCGGGCGAGTACTTTGCGATCGGAAATCGCTGTCCTCACAACGGTGCGTCCTTGTGCAAGGGACGCATCGTCGGTCTCGTGGAGGCCAGTGAACCAGGCGCGTATCAGGTCAGCCGGCGTGGCGAGTTTGTGCGGTGTCCATGGCACGGCTGGGAGTTCGATCTGCGGACCGGCAAGTCGCGCTGCGAGCCCGACCGGACCAAGGTGCGAAGCTATGACCTGAAGGTCGAGCCGGGCGGCGCGCTTACCGATGACACGCTGAGGGCCGAGACCTTTCCGGTGTCGGTCGAGCAGCAATATGTCGTGGTTGAGATCTAACGATGCGCGGCCTGGAAAGAAGAAAAGGGGAGGAGGGATGATGATGAACATGCTCCGGGTCGCAATTGCCGCCTGCCTGGTAAGCCTTTCTGTTCCGGCGTTGGCCCAGGACGACTGGCAGAGTGTCGTTGACGCCGCGAAGAAAGAGGGCAAGCTCGTCGTCTACGACATGGCGCTTGGCGCGCCCTATTTCGTTGCTGTCCTGAAGTCGTTCGAGACCAAATATGGAATTCCCGTCGAAAGCCTCGATCTGCGGGCCAGCGAGCTGGCGGAGCGGATCCGGACGGAGCAGTCCGCGGGCCGCTATCTCGGCGACGTGGAGATCATCACCACGACCATGATCGAGGAGCAGCGCCAGACCGGCGATTTCATCGAGAAGCTGCCGCAGATTCCGAACGCCGCCAATCTCCGCCCGCCATTTCGCGCTGACGAGTACAACGTTCCTGCCTACGTTCAGCCGATGGGCATCCTGATCAACACGAAATTGGTGAAGGATCAGGATGTTCCGACAAGCTGGAACGATCTGACCGATCCAAAATGGAAAGGAAAGATCTTGTCCGACGACATGCGGCCGCTCGGCAGCGGCAATACCATGTTCGCAATCCTGGAGCACCAGATGGAGGCGGGCTTCAACGAGAAACTGGCGGATCAGAAACCGGTGTTCAGCCGGGACATGCGCAATGATGCCCGTCGTGTCGCGCGGGGTGAATACCCGATATACGTGCCGCAGATCTTCGCCTTTACCTCGGACCTCAAGGGGCTTCCCCTTAAGGTCGTTATCCCCAAGGAGGGCGCTCCCTACGCGGAAATGGATCTGGCGGTTTTGAAGAACGCGCCACACCCGAACGCCGCGCGGCTGTTCATCCAGCATTTTCTGTCGCCGGAATCGCAGCTCATCTATGCGAACGCATGGATGCCGCCCGTGATCGCCGGAGTTGCCGAACGCGCAAATCCCGACGCTCAGCCCTTCGCCAGCGCCAAGTTGATCGGTCCGGCGACGCTGTCGGAGCGGCCATCAATGATGGCTTTGGCCAAGAAGCTCTATCCATAGAGTTCCGGCATATGGCGATCTCGGCGGACGAGCGTGTCGGGGAGGCGGGCAGGGCATCACGCGGCAGCCTGATCCCGAGGCCCCGGTGGGTACAGTCAAATTGGACGAGCCGGACGGCGGCCCTGGTTGTGCTCGGTACAATCCTCGCCTTTCTGTCTGTCTATCCGCTCTCGATGCTGCTCTACGGGAGTCTCCATTCGACGCCGCCCGGCATGGCCGGGACCTTCAACCTGAACGGCTACGGCGAGGTCCTCACTTCACAGAGCCTGATCACACTCGCAAATACCATCGGCATATCGCTCGCGAAGACGATCCCGTCGATCGTGCTTGCGGTGCTCCTGGCCTGGATCCTGGCGCGCACCGACACGCCGTTTCGCGGCGCACTTGAAGTGTTGGTCACGTTGCCCTTCTTCATCCCGCCGATCCTGACGGCGATGGCCTGGGGCATGCTGGGCAATCCTCAGGTCGGGCTTCTCAATCAGCTCTATCAGTGGATAACGGGATCGAGCGGCTCACCGATCAATGTCTACTCGTATGGAGGCGTGGTCTGGCACATGATGCAGTATTCAGTGCCATTCCTGTTTCTTCTGATCGTCGACGCGTTCCGCGCGATGGATCCGAGCCTCGAGGAGGCGGCACGGATGTGCGGCGCATCGCGCTGGCGCACGTTCCGCTCGGTGACGCTCCAGCTGATGCTGCCAGTCTTGACCAGCGGGGTGATCTTGAGCTTCATCCGCGGGATTGAGAATTTCGAGTCGCCGCTGTTCTTCGGAACGCCGGCTGGCATTCACGTTATCACGACTGAGATCTACGATTCGATCAACCAGCGTTCACCCCCGCAGTACCAATACGCAACCGCGGCCAGTTTCGTCATCATGGCGTTGATGTTTCTGATCGTGCTGCTGCAATGGCGCCTGCTGCGCGGGCGCAGCTTTGTGACCGTCAGCGGAAAGGGCTATTCTCCTGGCCTCATCAAGCTGGGCAGGTGGCGCTGGGCCACTTTCGGATTCTGCATCCTGTTCTTCATCGTGACCGTCGTGCTGCCCGTGAGCCAGCTCCTGATCGGATCGTTCTTCAAATTCTTCGGCTTCTATGAGTGGGAGATGCTCACGCTCGACCATTACCGCGAAGTATTTGGGAGTAGCGAGTTCTGGCGCGGATTCGCAAACACAATGCTGCTCGGCCTGATCGGGGCCACTCTGACGATGGTGCTCGGCGGCGCCGTGGCCTACGTGTCGGTTCGCACCAAATGGCGTGGCCGCTCGCTGATCGATGCCATGGCCTGGCTGCCGTGGATGATGCCGGGAATTGTGCTTGGCGTCGGGTTCCTCTGGGGCTTTGCTCTGCTGCCACACGCGATCCCGATCTATGGCACGATATGGGCGCTGCTGCTGGCCTATCTGTCTCTTGGCACGCCTCTCTCCGTGCGCGTGATGTCGAGCGCCTACGCGCAGCTTTCTTACGATCTGGAAGAATGCTCGCGCGTGCACGGCGCGAACTGGCTGCAAACCATGTGGCGCATCATGCTCGCGCTGGCTTGGCCGTCTTTTGCGGTGGGCTGGGTCCTTGTCTTTTTTGGAATCATGCGTGAGCTCAGCGCGTCCGTGCTGCTTTATTCGGTCGGATCGGAGGTCCTGTCGGTCGTGCTTCTGAAGCTCTGGGCCAATGGCAATGCGGAGCAGGTCAGTGTCATCGGACTTCTGATGATGCTCTTGGTCATCCTGTTCCGATGGCTGCAGCTGAAGCTGCTGAAACGCGCCGTGACATAGGAAAGCCCGTGATGTCCAACGTCGTTCTCGAAAGCGTCAGCCGCAATTTTGGCGATTTCGTCGCGGTCAGCAGCCTTGATCTCCGGGTCAACGAGGGTGAGTTCGTGACGCTGCTAGGTCCTTCCGGCTGCGGCAAGACGACGACCCTGCGGATGGTCGCGGGCCTCGAGCAGAACACCAGCGGGCGCATCAGCATCGGCAACGAAATCGTAAGCGATGCCGCACGCGGCATTTTCGTGCCGTCCGAGCGCCGCCGTCTCGGCATGGTCTTCCAGTCCTACGCGATCTGGCCGCACATGACGGTCTTCGAGAACGTCGCCTATCCTTTGCGGGTTCGCCGGCGTCCCAATGCCGAGATAAAGGAGGCTGTTGCCAAAACGCTGCACCTTGTCGAGATGGAGGGATTTGCGCAAAGACCGGCTCCGGCCTTGTCAGGCGGGCAGCAGCAACGCGTCGCGATCGCGCGGGCGCTCGTCTTTGAACCGAAAGTTCTCCTGCTCGACGAGCCCCTCAGCAACCTGGATGCAAAGCTGCGTCTGCAGATGGGTGACGAGTTCAGGGCGATCCAAAAGCGGCTCGGTATGACCACGCTCTACGTGACCCACGATCAGTCCGAAGCAATGTCCCTCTCAGACCGCGTCGTCGTGATGGACCGCGGCCGTATCCAACAGATTGGTGCGCCGGAAGATATTTATCGATTTCCTGCCAACCGCACCGTCGCAGCGTTCTTCGGAACGCCGAATTTGTTGGATGCTCAGGTCACCGCCTGCTCGCGGATTGACGGCCAGCGGGTCCGTCTCGAGGTCGTGGGACGAGGCTGGAGCGGTCCCTGTGAAGCCGCAAACGAGGTACGGCTCGGGCAATCCGTCACGGTCATGGTCCGCCCCGAAGACGCGCGTATTGCCTCGATTGACATGGCAGCTGACGAGCAGGGATTGAGGTGGTCCGGAAGAGTTGCCCATACGACGTTCCGCGGTGCGACCCGTTCGGTTGTTGTCGAGACCAACACTGGCCAATTCAATATTGATGCGTCCGCCTGTAACAAATACGTCATTGGTGACGATGTGAGCGTCTTCGTCCCGCAGCAGGCAGCCTGGGCCGTTCCAGCCCCAGTGGCTAATGAGGCAGAGGGGCATGTGAGGCGCGGAAGGGCGTCCGCTGCCATGCCCGCCGGAGCCGCCGATGCTCGCAGCCGCAATACCTCCTCGTAGCTCCAGACCTCGACCATCGTGAGCACCGGGCGGAAAATACTCGGCCGGGCACCTGCTACGTGTAGGCACCAGCACAGACCTGTGCGCAGGGTGACGGCTGCCGATCGATAAGAGCATTGTGTAGCGTGGGACTGCTTTCGCGCTGTCTCAGCGGGCGGCCAGCGCTTATGGTGGAGGCAGAACGCCGAAGGCTGTGAAGTAGCGAGTACAACAGGCTGCGCCTGCACGTGCAGTAGTCTGGGTCTGTGGTCGCGATCGTCGTTCTTGAGAATGGCTGTACTCCCGTCTTGAACCGCCGGTTTGGTCAGGATGGATTTGCATTCTTCGATCCGCCCGCTGCGATTACCCGACGCACATAAGGTCCGGACAAGGGCCAAGCTGGACAAGCTTGTATCATCATCAATACGACTCTGATCCGAGAGGCCGTATATTGCTTCCACCAAAGTGCAAAGTTGAGATCGCCGTTACACGTGAGCCGCCCGCTTGCTGATGCACGGCCACTACCAGATTAGGTAGCTCCACAGCCGCCTCCTCCTGTGACTATGATCCCATTGCAAGCTTGCGCTGCTCATTGAGCTCGAACGGCTCTGGACCATGGGAGCAGCGGCAATGGGGAATTGGAGCATGCGGCGGCAGATTGCATCATTCGACGAGGTCCCACCGTGCTCTCGAGATGTCGCAACGTCCGACAGAACGGCTCAGAGAACTAGTCCGAACGGAGCGATTGCTTTAGCGCGGCCTGATCCGGCGCAGTCATCGGGCACGCAAGCCGGCAGAAATCGCCGCGCGGCAGCAGCGATGGGTGCCGTGCGCAGCAAATCGCTCATCCTGCTGGCAGGTGAGACGGGCTTCATCGGCTTGCTCAAATATATAGTCGAAGACAATGGCTACAGCTGCATCTTGGCTGACGACCTCTCTGGGGCGCCGGCTTTAGCCGCAGCCGAGCGCCCGGATTTGATCGCCTTGGACGCCAACCAGCTAGATGGCCAGGCGGAGGCCGTGTGTGATCGAATCTATCAAGATCCCATCACGCGGCCTATTCCGGTTCTGATCATGACCGCGACTCTGGTGCGTTCGACCGAGCGCGCGCCGCCCATCGAGCCTGCAAGTGTCATCCTGAAGCCCTTCTTGCCTGAGGCGTTCCTAGACAGAATTCACGGCCTGCTGCGCCAGACGTCTGCGCCGGCGAGCACGAATGTGCTTCGGTTCGCGGACATCATCATGGAACTCGAGGCTCACCGCGTCTACCGAGGACGACGCTCCGTCAGTCTTGCGCCCATCGAGTATCGCATTCTGCAGCAGCTGCTCCAGCATCCGCGGAAGGTTCTCTCTCGTGGCCGCATCTTGGCGACTGTTCGGGACGAGGCAAACGCAGCTTTGCGATCAGTCGACGTTCACATCAGTCGAATTCGAAAGGCCTTATGCGGTCAAGGCGAGCCGAACCACATTCGTACAGTCCGTGGCATTGGCTATTTGGTTGATGCCGGACCCGATAATGCAGGAACACGCGCCGTTCGATCCCATTCCGCCCGCGCAGGCGGCTGAGCTCCTGGCGGGCAATCGCGCTGCAGCATAAGTGGCATTTCGTCAAGCCAGCGGTACGACCTGGAGCGCAAAACATTTCGCATCTCCTTCTAGAACCGGTGAGGTCACCGCCATGGACCAGTTGATCTTGGAACGGACCGATCGCTTAGCTGCCCCGAGCAGTTGGCGAGCAATGTTGGATCTCTACCGTCTGATGTGTCGCATCAGAGCCTTCGAGATCGCTGCGGAGAAGGCGGCAGCGGAAGGACACATCCGGGGCATGATCCATAGCGCGGTCGGTCAAGAAGCCGTAGCCGCCGGCGTGTGTGGCAATCTCAGGCGCGAGGATGTCATTACGAGCACGCACCGCAATCATCACCACGCGCTCGCGAAGGGCGTTAACCCGACGGCGATGATGGCCGAGTTGTTTGGGCGGGAGATAGGCGTCTGTAAGGGGAAGGGCGGCTCGATGCATATTGCCGATTTTGCTGTCGGCATGATCGGAGCGAATGGCGTCGTCGCGGCCAGCATTTCGATCGCTGCTGGCGCAGCACAGGCGCTGCGCATGAAAGGTTCGGATGCGATTTCGGTTGCGTTTTTCGGTGACGGCGGCATGAACCGCGGACAATGCCTCGAAGCGTTCAACTATGTCGCGGTCAATCGGCTTCCCGTACTGCTGGTGTGTGAGGACAATGGGTGGGCTGCTACCACCCGAACATCATCGGTGAGTGCGGGACCCGGGATGGTGTCCCGCGCGCGGGCTCTGGGAATCGAGGCCGAGTCGGTCGACGGAAACGACATCGAGGCCGTCGATCAAAGGACGCGGGTTCTGGTCGACTTGGTGCGCTCCGGCTCAGGTCCGCGGCTGCTCCACTGCCTCACGTATCGGCTTCGCGGTCATACCTGCGCGGACCAGGCGACTTACCGCCCGAAGTCGGAAGTCGAAACGCGCTGGCGCGATGATCCGATCGAACGGTGTCGCGAACTGCTAAGCCGGCGAGGTACGCCCCCTCATGAAATCGAGCTGATACGAGCAGAGGAGGAGGATCTCATTGCTGTGGCCGTCGCCCAATCGCTTGCGGCTGCCTGGCCAGACGCGGGTGAAGCCTATCTGGACGTTCAAACGGCTGGAGCGGCGTCATGACGGGTACAACAATGACGGTGGTCGAGGCCGCACGCTCGACGCTCCAGACAGAAATGCGCCGGAATGCCGACATCTGGGTCTTGGGGGAGGACGTGCGCCACGGAGGCGTGTTCGGCCAGTACAGAGGCCTGGTCGACGAGTTCGGTCCTGAGCGCATTGTCGATACGCCGATTGCCGAGGCGGCGATGGTCGGAGCTGCCGTCGGCGCTGCTCTCATGGGAACGCGCCCTGTCGTTGAGACGCGGTTTTCTGATTTCGCGCTGTCCGCTGTGGATGAGATCGTCAACCAGGCCGCCAAGATCCGGTACATGTTCGGAGGCCAGGGCAAGGCGCCACTGGTGGTTCGGATGCCCTCAGGCCTGCGCCGCGGTTCGGCAGCACAGCATTCCCAAAGTCTTGAAGCCTGGTTCGCCCACGTGCCTGGGTTGGTCGTGACCGCTCCTGCCACGCCAACTGATGCTACGGGTCTGCTTCTGACCGCGCTTCGTGGTGAGGATCCGGTGATGCATCTCGAGGCCAAGGAGCTCTGGAATTTTTCCGGTGACGTACCGGAAGAGGTCGTGCCCATTCCATTTGGTATTGGCAAGGTGGTGCGATCCGGGACCGATTTGACAATTGTCTCGTGGGGCGTCGCGCTCCATGAGGCGATACGCGCCGCCCAGGAGCTGGAAGATCGCTGCGGGGTGTCAGCCGAGATCATCGATCTGCGAACATTGTGGCCGTGGGACGAGCAACTCGTTCTGTGGTCAGTGGCGCGCACCCGCCGCTTGGTCGTCGTACACGAAAGTGTGCGAGACGTGGGGCTGGGCGCCGAGATTGCGGCGACCGTGGCCGAGAAGTTGCATGAGACACTGCGATCGCCGGTCCGCCGCGTTGCTTCGCCGCGCATACCGGTCGGCTACTCGCCGCCTCTTGAGGATGTTTATCGCGTCCAGGCGCACAAGATCATCCAAACGGTTGCGTCAATGGTCGCAATCGATCCGGCGAGCTCGCCTCAGGTGCCGGGCAGGCTTGCTCCAACTGATCGATATTGACGCGCTGAGCCGTAGCTCTGGCGGGATGCCGTATCGGGCGGCTTGGACCTTACACACTGTTCGGACAAATGGCGCTCCATCCGTGGAGCGCCGCGGGGCGGGCTGGTTCACCCGTTCAGCCGGCGCATGCTGCGTCGATTGATTAAAAGGAAGACGGCGATGGATCTTGAAGAGTGGGAGCGCGTTCGCGCGCAGCAAACACATATTCCAGTTGGCCATAACCAGGCGATCGGGTTGACACCGATAGCCAGCACGGAAGCAAGTTTGGACGAACGAAATTCACTGGCGGGGACAACAGCCTTGATCACCGGAGCAACCGCCGGAATCGGTGCCGCCTGCGCCCGTCGCTTCGCTTCTCATGGCGCTCGTCTCGTCCTGGTCGGAAGACGTGCACATCGTCTCGGACCCTTGCAGCATGAACTCGGCAAGCTCGTTCCGGTCCACACGATCGAGCTCGACATCCGAGATCGCAGCGCAGTGCAACAAAGGATCGCCGATCTTCCGGCCGAGTTCGCCAGACTCGACGTGCTCGTCAACAATGCCGGCGTAGCGCTTGGACTCGATCCGGCCCAGTGTGGTGACCTGGATGATTGGATGACCACGGTCGAGACCAACATTATGGGGCTGCTATATTGCACCCATGCGGTTCTTCCCGGCATGGTCAGCCGCAAGAAGGGTCACATCATCAACATGGGATCCGTGGCCGGCTCGTATCCTTATCCCGGCGGCAATGTCTATTGTGGGACAAAGGCCTTCATCCATCAGTTTTCCCTGGCATTGCGCGCCGATCTGCTCGGTACAAAGGTCCGTGTGACGTGCATCGAGCCGGGCAAGGTGCAGTCAGAGCTGGCGCATGTGCGCTTTAAGGGAGACGCAGCGAAGGCCGCAGCGGTCTACGCGGACACAGACCCGATGATCCCGGATGATATCGCCGAGGTCATTCACTGGTGCGTGACGCGGCCTGCGCATACCAACATCAACAGCATCGAGTTGATGCCGGTCGATCAGGCCTTCAATCCACTTGCCGTTCATCGCGTGCGGAAGTAGGCCGCAGTTCGGCTGTCTTGCGCATAGCCAGACGGCCTGCACTTGCGTGCAACGATCGCAATCAGCACTCGCAGCCATACACCGATCAATCCCGATGCCGATCGGCTCGGCGGTAGACCTTGGGAGGTCGAAGTGAGAGCGCTCGCCTGGCTCGGACGGCATGCGACGGAAGCGCTGGTCGCTGGCGTCATCATTGGTCTGATATTGCCGCACCTTGCTGCTGTGCTTCAGGGGTGGCTTTCACCATTGGTGTTCGTTTTTACCGCGGCTGCGTTTCTCAAGGCCGACATCCAACAGGTTGCGCTTGCGGTCTGGCGCCGGCCGCTGCTCCCGGCGCTGTTGCTTGTATGGCTGCTCGTGGCGGTGCCGCTGGCTGCCGCAGGGATCATTCATTGCCTCCATGTACCAGTGCAGTTGGCCCAGGCCTTGATTGTTTGGGCGGCATCGCCTTCGATGACAGCGGCCATCGTATTCGCGGCGTTGCTTGGTCTCGATGTCGCCTTGGCGACCAGCTTGGCCACGCTCAGCATCATCGCAGTGCCGCTGACGGGTCCCTACCTGATCAATTGGCTTGCGGGTGTTGCCGCCGGGATGGACGTGTTGGCAATGATCGGCCGCATCGGAGCTTTCATTGGCACGGCGCTTGCCGCGGCCTGGGTGGTGCGCCGTCTGGCGGGCCAGATCGTGCTCGAAAAGAAAGCGAATGAGCTCAACGGAGCCATCATCATCCTTCTGGTTCTGTTTGGCGTTTCTCTCATGGGTGGCGTAAGGGACCGGCTCATGAGCGATCCCGGTCACATCATCGAGTATGTGGCGGCTGCCTTCATAGCCAATCTTCTTGTCCAGATCGCCAGCAGCATTCTGTTCGTCTGGGCTGGCTCATGGCGCAGCGCAACCGCAGCACTGGTCTCCGGCAACCGCAACATGTCCGTGCTCTGCGCCAACTTGGGCGCTGCCTCGACGCCGGACATCATGTTGTTTTTTGCGACCAGCCACGTTCCAATCTATGTGCTGCCTTGGATGTTGCGAAAGGCTTACGACTGGGCTGGCCGCAGTTGCGGTGCAGAACCACGCCACGGGCTGCTCCGCTCCTAGCAGAATTTGTGCAGTGAAGGCGTCGAAAGGACCGCCGACCATGGATAACAGGATGACACAGCAGTCCGCGACACGACGATGGATCAACCGGCCGCAAGGCTCGAATTGGGGAGACTTCGGCGAGGATGACCAGATTGGCCGGCTCAATCTCCTCACGCCAGAAAAAGTTCGGCAAGCGGTTGCCGAGGTCCAGACGGGCCGCGTGTTCTGCCTCAGCCTTCCGCTTGATTTCCCGGGCGGAAGCGCCCTTGCGCCGCACCGATTCCCGCCGCAGCTCCGTCCCACGGAACGGCACGGCCAGAGCTTCTTCAACTATCCGTTCAGCCGCGAGGGCCACGACTGTCGTGACGCTGGCTGCGACGATGCCGTTCTCCTCTGTACGCAATATTCGACTCAGTGGGACAGCCTCGCTCATATCGGGCAGATGTTTGATGCCGACGGCGACGGCGTGGCAGAATTGGTCTACTACAACGGATATCGCGCAGGAATCGAGGTACGGGCGCCGTCAGAGCGCACAGATGGTCAGCCAATGGCGATCGGCATCGAGAACATGGCTGCCACCGGGGTGCAGGGGCGGGGAGTCATGGTCGATCTGGAGCACCATTTCGGCAGATCGCGCAGGCACGTTGGATATGACGACCTGATGCGGGTCATGGATACGGATGGCGTGGTGTTTGAGCACGGGGACATATTGTGCCTCCACACCGGCTTTTCGGCCATGTTACTCGAGATGCAGCGACAACCCGATGCCGAGATTTTGCACAATGCGTGCGCTGCGCTCGACGGGACGGACGAACGTCTCCTTCAGTGGATCACCGATAGCGGGGTCGTGGCAATTGCCGCCGACAACTATGCGGTTGAAGCTATTCCATCGCGGAAAGTGACAGGGGCGCGGTCGTTCGTCCCGCTCCATGGGCATTGCTTGTTCAAGCTCGGCGTCCATCTCGGGGAGATGTGGCACTTCGCCGAGCTGAATGCCTGGCTCAAACAGCACCGGCGCCAGCGCTTTCTGCTCACAGCGCCCCCTCTGCGCCTGCCCGGGGCGGTTGGCTCGCCGGTGACCCCAGTCGCAACGGTGTGACAACTCGCACGGTCAGAACGACGGCGGCACCCGACCAGGAGTTTTAAGGGGCGCGCTTGACAGCCTCCTTGCCGTTCTGCAATTCTTTCGCATAACGGAAACAAGTGTTCCGCATGATGGTACGCTTGCTGGTTTGGGAGGAGCCGATGGGGGTTCAGCCTCGGTCCGATGCGACGGTTTCACGCGAGCTCGGTGCAACTTCTTCTCGGGGGCGGGTCCAGGGCAAGGTCGCGCTCGTCTTCGGTGCCGGCTCGTCCGGCCCTGGTTGGGGAAATGGAAAAGCGGCGGCTGTGCTTTATGCCCGTGAGGGGGCCACTGTTGCTGCGGTCGACCTTCACCTCGCGGCGGCAAGAGAGACCCACGACCTCATTCGCGAGGAGGGCGGGCGAAGCCTCGCTCTCGCAGCGGACGTGACATCAGCCGATGCGGTGGCAAGCGTTGTCCGGCAGGTGATCGATGCATTCGGCGCCATCGACATCCTGCACAACAATGTGGGCATCACGTCCATGGGGGACGTGATCGCAGCCAGCGAGGAGAGCTGGCGTCAGGTCATCGATACCAACCTTACGAGCGCGTTTCTCACGTGCAAGCACGTGCTGCCCACCATGCTCGCACAGGGGCGCGGCGCGATCGTCAATGTGTCATCGCTCGCGTCCATTCAGGTCAATAGCTACCCGTACATCTCCTATTATGCGGCCAAGGCGGGATTGAATCAGTTCACCCGGGCCATGGCAGTGCAGTATGCGGCTCGCGGTGTTCGCGCCAACGCAATTTTGCCCGGAGTCATAGACACGCCTCTTATTCGTACGCAGATCGTAGGTCGCTACGAGGATACTGAGGCCATGATGAAGGCGCGTCACGCCGCAAGCCCGATGGGCCGTATGGGCGACGCGTGGGATGTCGCCCGCGCAGCACTCTTCCTTGCTTCCGATGATGCTGCCTACATTACCGGCGTCTGCCTTCCGGTTGATGGGGGCAAGAGCTGCGTTGGCCGCTGACCTTCGGGGTTAATGACCGCTCGCATCGCTTATCCTGCGGCCTCTTCGCGCATCGAAAGAGAAGGCACCTTTGTGCTCGCGGCTGTCGTGGTCAACAAGCGATTAGCCAGGTGCTTACGCCAATTGGCTGAGCTCCAGGACGAGTGAACCTTGCCCGTTCCGCAGCGACATGGCGAGCGCAGGACAAAGCAGACTTCTTTGCAACCTGGAGCGAAGCATACCGGCAGCCCGATTGGTCAGATCCGTCCGATGAGCGCAGGTCGCACAAAGACTTGCAGCGCCATTGGTCTCTCGACGCACGATTGCCCGGCAGCGCGCCGTGGCGCGTCCCGGTATCATGCGGTCGGTCTTGAGAAGCGACATTGAATTCTGGATCAGACCTTTCGTCTCGCTTGGCGTACGCCCGCGCGGTCTTGCACCGATGCGGCTGCAGGCGTTTCAGTTCGTTGGCCCGCCTCCATCGTGCCGGCACGAAGCAGCGCTGCCAATTCGGCGGCCTCCTGCTGGAGGAGGGCTGCAACCTCGGCAATGCGATCTCCACGCAGGCGTTCTGCGATAGCCGCGACGCTGAGCGCGGCGATGGGCCGTTTTTTCATATCAAGGACGGGGACGCCGACGGCGTTCATGCCCTGAACGACCCGCCCGTCGTTGAACGAAAATCCGTAGCGGCGGGTCTCCGCGATCATCGCCGATAATTCGCCGGGCCCAAAGCCTGGGTACTCGGCAAGCCAGCGCTGGTTGCCCGCTATGATTCTGTCGATATCGGCATCGGGAAGGAAAGCAAGCAGGGCGAGGCTGCCTGAGCCCACCCCGAGCGGGCGTCGATTTCCGACATCAAGTGAGAGCGTGCGAATGGGGAAGGAGCCTACTTCTCGTCCGACGCAAACAGCGGCCAGTCCATCCTGCACGGAGGCGAAAGCCGTGTCGGCCGTGATGCTCGCTATTCGTTCCAGAAGCGGGCTCGCGAGCGCCGCAACGCGCCCATGGCGCGCCGTTCCCGACAACAGCTCGAGGCCGACCCCGAGACGATAGCGACGTGATGCAGCATCCTGGGTCACATAGCCAACATCGCTCAACGCCCCGAGCAGACGGTGGACGGTGCCCTTGCCCAATCCGGTACGGCGCGCAAGGTCGCTCAACATCGTGCCTTGATCACCGTCGCGCGCAAGCGCTGTCAGCAGCCGAGCCGCCCGATCGATGGTTTTGACTGCGGCGCCCTCCGCCGACTTCTCAGTCTCTTCGGCTACGTTGATCTGTTCCATCCTGCCCATTCCGCTCGGCAACCTTTCGCTCCGATATCACCAATCGGCCGATGCCGGAGTCCTGTTTGACAACGACGCAGCGGCCCTGTAGTTGTTTCATATAACAGAAACAAACGTTCCGCTAGATGGAACGGTCGCGAGGAAGCCAAAAAGGGGAGGTTTGGTGGCGATGGCAGCTCTCATCCCGAGCCATGCGGTCGGGTTGCGCCGTGCACGAGCGCGCCGATGCGGTACCCACGCTGCGCGTCCTCCTGGGTCAGCGCGCAGTTGTCCGCGCTACGGCGGACCAGGCTCAAGTCCTAAAGCTTCAGATTAAAAAACAGTCGGCTCTATGCCTTCGGATCGGGAGAGGACGCCATGTACAAGCTTAACCGCCGAGGTTTTCTCGCTGCAGCGGGCCTCGGAACAATTGCCTGCCCTTTCATAGGAGTGCGCTCGGCCAGCGCAGCACAGTACTCACTGAAATACGCGGGCGATGTCAGTGCCGATCACCCGCTCACGCGCAACATTGCGGCGGCTGCGGAGAAGATACGCGCGCGAACTGACGGTCGCGTCGAGATCCTGATCTTTCCGAACAGTCAGCTCGGTTCGGAGATGGACATGCTGACGCAGCTGCGAGCTGGTGCGATTGACTTATACACGATCTCTGGTCTGGTGCTGTCGTCCCTCGTTCCTGTCGCAGCCATCAACGGAATCGGCTTCGCGTTTCCCGACTACGCGGATGTCTGGAAAGCGATGGACGGGGCGCTTGGCGGGCACGTCCGCTCCGCGATCGACAAATTCGACGTAATAACTCTCGATCGCATCTGGAACGGTGGTTACCGGCAGATCACCTCGAGCGCCAAGCCAATCCGGACTCCTGCCGACCTCGAGGGCTTCAAGATTCGCGTCCCCGTCAGCCCGCTCTGGACGTCGATGTTCAAGGCCCTCGGAGCCGCACCGACCAGCATCAATTGGGGAGAAGTCTACACCTCTCTTCAGACCAAGGTGGTGGATGGCCAGGAGACGCCCCTGGTGAGCATCGAGAGTGCCAAGCTCTACGAAGTACAGAAATATTGTTCGCTGTCCAACCATATGTGGGACGGCTTTTGGCTTCTTGCGAACAAGCGCACGCTGGCGGGACTGCCAGAGGACATCCGCAACATCCTCGTTCAAGTCCTGAATGAGCAAGCACTGGAGCAGCGCGCCGAGGTCGAGCGGCTCAATCTGCAGCTAAAGGATACGCTTGCGGGCCGCGGCCTCATCTTCAACGAGACACAGCCTGAACCCTTCCAGCAGACCTTGCGCGTCAAAGGATTCTACGACGAGTGGAAACGCCGCTTCGGTGAAGAGGCCTGGACGTTGCTTGAAACCAGCACCGGAAGGAAGCTCTCATGATCCACATGGAGCATGCGATCGACATCGGATCGCGCAAGCCAAGCAACACTGGCATCGTAGCGTGGTCCCGCGATATCGAACAGGTACTGGGCCGCGTTGTTGAACTGGTCACGGCGACTTTGGTCGCCATCGAGATCGTGATCCTGTTCGTAGGCATTGTCGCGCGCTACGCGTTCCGCACCCCACTTCTGTGGTCGGACGAGGTCGCCTCAATCCTGTTCGCCTGGCTTGCCCTGCTTGGCTCAGCCTTGGCTTTTCGCCGCGGCGAGCACATGCGCATGACGGCGATCACGGACAGGCTGGTACCGGCGGCGAGGGACCATTTGGAGACGATCTGCACCTCGCTCTCTGTCGCATTCCTTGTTCTGATTCTGCCGGCATCGGTCGATCTGGTCTATGAGCAGCATCTCATGCTGACACCGGCGCTTGAAATTCCAAGCTCCTGGCGCGCCGCCGCGCTGCCGACCGGAGTAGGGCTGATGGCTCTGTTCGGCGCGATGCGGCTCTTGCAAGCGGCAGATCTGCGGCGAGCCGCGGTCGCCGTTCTGACCGTGATGCTGGCGATTGTGGTGATCGGCAGCCTTGCACCTTTCTTTGCCGGCCTCGGCTACCTCAATCTTCTCATCTTCTTTGTCGGATTCGTCGTTGCGATGGTATTCGCAGGGGTTCCGATTGCGTTCGCGTTCGGCCTTGCCACCTTCGCATACGTCTCTGTTGCAACTCACGCTCCGATGTTGGTGGTGGTCGGCCGCATCAACGAGGGGATGGGGCATCTCATTCTGCTGTCGGTGCCCTTGTTCATCTTCCTTGGCATGCTGATCGAGATGACAGGGATGGCACGCGCCATGGTGCAGTTCCTGGCGAGTCTGCTCGGACACGTCAGGGGAGGGCTCTCCTATGTCCTGATCGGCGCGATGTATCTGGTGTCCGGCATCTCGGGTGCAAAAGCCGCCGATATGGCCGCTGTCGCCCCTGTGCTGTTCCCCGAGATGCGTGAGCGCGGCGCGAGAGCGGGCGACCTCGTGGCGCTTCTGGCCGCCACCGGGGCCCAGACCGAAACTGTGCCGCCGAGCCTCGTGCTCATCACACTCGGCTCGGTCAGCGGCGTCTCGATTGCCGCCTTGTTCACAGGCGGCTTGCTGCCGGCTCTGGTGCTAGCGATCATGTTGTGCGCCGTGGTGATGTATCGCTACCGGAACGAAGATCTCTCCGGTGTGCGGCGTGCCAGTCGACAAGAGATCGGCCGCGCCCTTGTCGCCGGTCTGCCAGCGCTGGCGCTCCCCTTCGTCATCCGCGCCGCAGTCATGGAAGGCATTGCAACCGCAACCGAGGTGTCGACGATCGGTGTGGTCTACGCGATGCTGATCGGGCTGCTCGTCTATCGCAAGTTTCCATGGCGATTGCTGCTGCCCAGATTGGTCGACACCGCGGTTCTTTCAGGCTCCATCCTGTTCATCATCGGTACCGCAACCGCAATGGGGTGGGCACTGACCCAATCCGGCTTTTCGCAGATGCTGGCGAAGTCCATGGCAGGTCTGCCGGGCGGAGCCGGCACCTTCATGGCCGTTTCCGTCCTCGTGTTCATAGTACTCGGCACCGTGCTCGAGGGGATCCCGGCCATCGTGCTGTTTGGGCCGCTGCTGTTTCCCATTGCGCGCGAGCTTGGCATTCATGAGGTCCAATACGCGATGGTGGCAATCCTCTCCATGGGGCTTGGCCTGTTCGCTCCACCATTTGGCGTCGGCTACTACGCGGCATGCGCGATTGGGCGCGTAAGACCCGACGAAGGCATGGGACCGATCTGGGGTTATCTGCTCGCGCTATTGGCTGGCATCGTGCTGGTTGCGGCGGTGCCCTGGCTGTCGATCGGTTTCATTTGAGCGCGCCCCCCAGTTGGAAGGCAACGGAAGATCTCATGCGGCGCTGGATCAATCGACCCGAAGGTTCTAACTGGGGAGAGTTCGGAGAGGACGACCGGTTGGGGCGCCTCAATCTGCTTACCCCGCAGAAGGTCCGCCAAGGCCTCGCCGAGGCGAGAGAAGGTTTGACCTTCTGCCTCAGCCTGCCATTGGACTATCCCGGCGGCCAGGTGCTGGCGCCGCATCGGCTGCCACCGAAGCTGATGCCGACGCGACGTAACGGGCAAGAGTTCTTGAATTACAGTTTCAGGAGGGAGGGGCCTCACTTCTTCGATTGCGGCTGCGACGATGCCGTCCTGCTCTACACCCAATATTCGACGCAGTGGGACAGCCTGGCACATGTCGGTGCCTTCTTTGATGCCGATGGCGACGGCATTCCGGAGGCGGTCTATTACAACGGCTTCCGCGGCACCGTGGATTCCGGCGATCCTTGTCCACGAATGCAGTTGGCAACGACTGCTCTCGGCATCGCGCATATGGCGGAGCGCTGTATCCAGGGCCGCGGAGTCATGATCGATCTCGAAGAAGCGTTCGGGCAGAAGCGAACGCTCGTCGGCTATGACGCGCTCATACAGGTGATCGATAGACATTCCATTACTATCGAGCCGGGAGATATTCTCTGTCTGCACACGGGTTTTGCCGAGCTCTTGCTGGAGATGAAACGGCAGCCCGAGGCAGATCGGCTGCACGCCTCTTGCGCGGTGCTCGACGGAGCGGACGAGAGGCTCTTGCAGTGGATCACGGATAGCGGCGTCGCAGCCATTGCGGCGGACAATTATGCTGTGGAACAGATTCCCGCCAGGACCGTAACCAAAGGAGAGCGCTCCTTCGTTCCTCTCCACCACCACTGCCTTTTCAAGCTTGGTGTCCCGCTCGGCGAGCTCTGGTTCCTCGGCGATCTCAATCAGTGGCTCCGGCAGCATCGTCGAACGCGGTTTCTATTGACCGCACCGCCGCTTCGATTGCCCGGAGCGGTCGGCTCGCCGGTGACACCCATCGCGACGGTGTGACGATGCGAAGTATCGTTGTAGACAGCATTACGCAATTGCCAAGGGACTGCGGTGGCCAAACAGTCATCGCAGCATCTCATGGCGGGCTCTATTCGGCCAACTGCGCTCTCGCGGCTGCAGTGAAAGGTGCGATTTTCTGTGATGCTGGCATCGGGCGCGAACGGGCCGGTGTTGCCGGCGTTTCATTTCTTGACGCCAATCAGGTCCCGGCTGCCGCTATCGGTCATGCTTCGGCGCGCATCGGCGACGGGGCGGATTGCATGTCACGTGGCATTCTCTCCGTTGTGAATGAGGCTGCTCGACGTATCGGGATCAGGGCCGGCATGCCGGCCTCAGTCGCCGTCGCGATGATGCAGGCCATGGAGCCGCCGAGCGCGAAAACTCCTTGGCATTCCGGCGATCCTTCGGACCGGTGCGAGTTCGATCGGCCTGAACACCAGGTTCGCTTCGCGATCGAGGAGTGCCTCCCTGTACCCGTCGTGGCAATTGATTCCAATTCGCTTGTTGCAGAGACTGACTCGCAATCGATCGTCTTAACCGGCTCCCATGGCGGACTGCTCGGCGGCCGAAGCGACCGCGCCATCAAGAACCGGGTCTTCGCTGTCGTCTATAACGATGCGGATGTGGGCGCGGACGGAGCGGGGATTTCACGCCTTGGTGCGCTCGAAGACTTGAGGATCCCGGCTGCAACCGTAAGCGCCTGGAGCGCCCGCATCGGTGACGGGCGATCAACTTATCAGGAAGGCTTCATTACGCATCTCAATGACAGCGCAATCGCGCTCGGCGGCGAGCGAGGCATCTCTACCAAGACCTTTGTCGCACGCCTGGCGGAGGCATGGATTCAGGGCAAAAGGAGCGAAAAGTGAACCAGACGATCGATCCCGCACAATTTAACACACAGCGGACAATGACCGGCGGCCGTGCGCTGGGGGAAATGCTCAAGCTCTACGACGTCGACGCTCTGTTCGGCATGGGAGGCTTTCAGCTCCTGCCATTCTACGAAGCGTGCCGTGTCCTGGAGCTGAACCATGCGCTCATTAATGACGAGCGGAGCGGTGCCTTTGCAGCGGATGCGTATGCCCGAGTCACCAATCGGCCCGCGGTCGTCGACGCCACGCTGGGGCCGGGCGCGACCAACCTCGTGACCGGATTGGCCGAAGCCTTCAATGCGGGAATTCCTCTCATTGCCATCACGGGCAATACCAACCGAGAGCACTCCTGGAAGAATATGACCCAGGAAGCCCGACAACTGGAGATCTTGCGTCCTGTCGTGAAGGAGCTCATTCGCGTCGAAGTTCCCAAGCGAATCCCGGAACTGGTGCGTCGCGCCTTTGCAGTCGCAACCTCAGGCCGGCCTGGACCGGTTCTGCTGGACCTGCCCGAGGACATCACTCATGCAGAAATCGCCTTTGATGCAGCCGACTTCTGGGCGGACCACCATACGGTGAAAGCACAAGCCCGTCGCTTCCGTCCCGATGCCAAGGACGTGCTTCGCGCGGCGGACCAAATCGCTACGGCCGCGCGCCCGCTGATCCTGGCTGGCGGCGGCGTTCATCTCTCCGATGCTTACGATGCCCTCCTCGCGCTTGCGGAGCGGCAAAGCATTCCGGTGGCTCATACGATGTCGGGAAAGGGGGCGATCGCCTGTACACATCCTCTTTCAGCGGGCCTGTTTGGACGTTATTCGCGCATAGCGAACGAGCTCATTGAAGCCTCGGATTGTCTGGTCGTCGTCGGATGCAAGCTGGGTGAGGTAGCAACGCGACGGTTTCAATTGGTTGGACCGGGTAAGGCTGTGATCCACATTGATATTTTGCCGGAAGAGATTGGACGCACCACGCCCGCCTCGATCGCGCTTGTAGGAGACGCTCGGCTCGCCTTGCAAGATCTCTCGGTCGCTCTGGAGGAGAACACAGACAACCTGGTCGACAGGTCCGAGTACGTTGCCGAAATTCCGCGCCGCATGAGTTCGTGGCGGCAATCGGCGGCGGACCGCCTGCAGTCTCGTGAGGTGCCGATCAATATCGGGCGCATCATGGGGGAGCTTAATGCTGTCATGCCCGAAGATGCAATTCTCGTGGCAGACGGTGGTTTTGCAGCGCATTGGGGCGGACTGTTGTTCGATACCAAGCGCGCAGGTCGAGGTTTTGTTGCGGACCGCGGGTTTGCCTCGATAGGGTACGGCGTTCCCGGCGGTCTCGGTGCACAACTCGGTGCCGGCCCCAAGCGGCGGGTGGTCGCCCTGACCGGTGATGGCGGATTCAACATGTCAATGGGCGAGCTCGAGACGGCAAGGCGCCTTGGCGCAAATTTTGTGACATGCGTCTTCAACAATGCCGCATCCGGATACGTGAAAGCGCTCCAGCATGCCGTGTACGGCCCGGGAAACTATCAATCTTCCGATCTGATCGAGTTCGATTACGCTGCGATCGCGCGCGCGATGGGATGTCAGGGGATCCGTGTCACCGACCCGGACGAGCTGCAAACCGCCCTGCGGCAGGCGCTGGCCAACACGAGCTCACCGACGGTGCTTGACATCGTGGTCACACGCGATCCAGCTAGAATGCTGCCGGCTGCCGACAACCGGACTCTGACCGTGAGCAAGGGTGACAGGCCGGTCTGAAACAGATCAGACCGGCAGTGTGCCGAGGCTGCGCAAACCGGAAATGCGAGCGGTTCGACTACAAGCCAGGCGGTTGTCGGTCGCGACGACCGCGGCCGGCTGGCTTAACCCAGGCCGGCCCAATCGCGGGGACAGAGGATCTAAATGAACGAAACATTCATGCCTCGGGATCGCCCAATGGAATGAAGCTTCGTGGCTGCAAACCTCACCTGCTTGTGGTGACATGGCCGATGCATTTCCCCGAAAAACGCTCCGGCTATTTCCGAACGGCCTGTGTGGGCTGCCGGATCGCACCCGTCCGCCCATTCCGTTTCTGTAAACCTTCCGGCGGCCGCGAGGCGGCACGGAAGGGCGGCGGAGACGGATTCGGGTCAGTCAGGGCGTTGTTCAAGCCGGTGTGCTGGCGCACAGCATCGAGCACCGATGGCGATACGTCGATATAGGCTGCCTCAACTCTATCGCCGCCGAGCATGGCTCGCGATCGAAGAATGGTGACAGGGCAGCCATGGGAGCCGATCACGTGCTTGAAAATCCAAGCCGGCATCACGCCGAGGTAGCGCTCGATGCCGTTCAGGACGCCAAACTCCTGGCAACCCTGGATCAGCTGGGCGACGACCTGTCGGCGGTTCACAGCATCGAGATCACGATCGCAACCGAAGCGCGAGGCCTCCCAAATCGCTGGCAGGTGAGGCAGCGCGATATCGATGAGATCCGGCCACAACGTCTCCACCATATAGGGACGCGTCGTCGGTATCAGGCGCGTGGTCCCAAGCGTTCGATTGTGATCGTCGACGACCAGAATGTAAGTTGCGGCCGGCGTATCAAATTGATCATATTCCAGCTGCCGGTAGCTGGGGACGTTCCATCTCTGCCTCTCCACGAACATGCGGTAGCGAAGCCGGTGGTGTGAGATCCAGGCCTCTCCATATTGATGAGCCGTCTCCCACGTGAGGGCTATCGTACGCATGGGGCTGGGTCCAATCACGATGCGTCATCAATCCTCGGCGAGACTAGCTCGCCGAAGGACAGCGTGACGAGCTACCGATTCGGGTAGGACCGAGCTGCCATTCGAGGCGCCAAGCTGTCTGCGCTTGCTAAGTCTGCTGCATCTTGAGCAGGATCGCCGTGCTGGCTCGCCGGCAGTCGTGGCTGATCCGGAGAGCACCAATTCAGCCTAGCGGCGTTAGCCGTCGGGGGTTCCGAACTGATCGCGCAGCCTCGCTTGAATGAACCTGCCTTCCATGCGCGTGGCCAGCCTAGCGATCGCCGATTGCACGCAAACGTACGAAATGCTACGCTCTACCTAAGGTTGGCTAGCTGGTCCCGATCGACCGCTCTGCCGGGTCGAATTTGGAAATTCAAAGCCTGCCGGCTTGGCATTGCGCAGAACACGTGCGACCGAGGTAGAAATGGACCTGTTCAGCTTCATCGATTGTTCAAATCGATTGCAATCGCTTCCCGCGCTGTTCGAACTTCTCGTCGATTGCTCAAGCCAAGAAGGCTTCAGCCAAGTCGCATACGGAGCTTTGAACTACAACGAGCCAGTCCGTCTCCCCGGGCATCCGATGCCGGCAATTGCCATCAACTTTCCCTCGGATTGGCGCAAGCACTACTTCGAGCGCAAATACTACGAGCGCGATCCTGTGGTTCGGCGGACGCCGATGCTTTCCAAGCCGTTTATCTGGGATCATCTCCTCGAGCGCAAACAGCTTCATCCCAATGAGCGCTTGGTCATGGAGGAGAGCAGGGAGGCGGGTCTGAAACACGGTGTCAGTGTGCCCTTGTTCGGGCCGTCGGGGCGGATATCGGTGTTGTCCTTTGCGTCCCTGTTTGATGACGTAGATCCCTGTCGACATATCAGCCGCCTCAACGTCCTGGCATGGCAATTCCACATCGCCTTTGCTGCGATTGCCGAGCCAGCGGAACCGAAAAGGAAGAGGATCGAATTGTCCGATCGTGAGCGTGATTGCCTACGATGGACAGCGGAAGGAAAAACCGCGTCGGATATCGGGTTGATTTTGAACATCAGCGAAAACACGGTCAATTTCCACGTCAAGAAAGCGGGGCGGAAACTCGGCACGACTAGCCGGACCGTTGCCGTCGTCAAAGCGATCCGCCTCAATCTGATCGATCTCCCCGGGCGTCTGGACACTTCAATGCCGACATAGCCAGAGGCCGCCGACCGTCAGCCTTGAGTGGCTCATCTTAAGTACGGCATCCACTATCCAGAAATTCCATTCAAACCATCGGACCTGACTCCTGGCGGCTGACCTCGCCAGCTCCAGGCCTTCCCGGTAGCTGCCCGCACCAGTTTCGATCCCTATCAATGCGAGGATCGGAGATCGTGGATGCTCAGAAATCGTACCGATGCTCGCATGATTGCCGCCGCATTCCCGGGGGAGGCACGCTGACGCTGACCCGCAACCGCATTTCGTCTTCGCAGGCGCCACGTCCAGTGTCGCGCATGCACTATCAAAATCGGTAGCTGGTCGATGGCAACGGGGATGGTGTAATAAGCCCTGAGAGAAGATCTGACGACGCGCCCACTTCCGAAGGGAAGTGCTTCGGAGTAGGGTCGCTGGAGCCATGCGGCTCTTGTATTTGACAGGTGCACGGCCACTCCTGCGCATTGCGCTCGCCGATCGGAGCAATCTGCTATTGGTCAGATGGCCGAGGGGACAAGGCAAATCGCATGCACCAGGTTCGTCGGATCCGATCTCGGGCGGCATGGATCGGTGTGCAATACTGCTACGCCTAGGATCGGCAGTCCGATCGACGTCAATACTCTGAATACGGCACCGGGCGTTCGATGTCAGATAAGACGCTTTGCTCTAGAACGCGAGATAATGGCCTTACGCTCCCGAGGCGACTCGCGTGCTGATCTGCAACCTGCGAGAATCGCGGGACTGAAACACATCTTGTATTGATGTTGATACGACTTAGTCATATCTTTCGCGGACTAACGAAGGTACGGGACACGAGCCGGATCATAGAAGCGCTGCAGCACTTTGCGATGGGCCGCCGAGAATGATTCTGGATATTGCCGCAAATGACCAGCGGAGATCGACAATGTCTCTCGATGACGTGGCTCGGCCGGAGCTGACAGTCGAGCAGTCGAAATTGATCCTCACCAAAGGCGCCGGCGAAGAAGGGCCTGACGAGGTACTGCTGGCGCTCGGTCGTCAATTCGACGCGCTCTCGGCGGAGCTTGCAACGCTGCAAATGCGGGACGAAGCGCTTTCCTCTGCTGTTGCGTCAATTGAAGGCCATCAAGGTGAGGCGCTCGAGAGGGTCTCGCTTGAGCGTGTGGAGGCGATCCTGGCATCGCTTGATCCTATCGAGCGAGCCATCATGGCGATACCAGCGACTACGATCGACGGCCTCGGCGTCAAGGCTCGACATGCAGCGCATGTGCTGTCCAATTATTGGACGGAATCCCCCGAACGGCTCGACTGGCATGCGCGCGCAGTCCGCCTTCTCATCGAAGCGACCTGCAATGTCGCAGGCGTGGGCTTGCTACCAAGCGGCGGCAATCGGTCAGCATGAAGGCTTGTCCTGCTCCGGACAGAGACAGTTGAGCGCCATGCTGCGCGAGCGGCGCGAAAGTTGGCTGCTGCGTTCTCGTAGTCAATCGCGTCAGGAGCTGCGCCGGGCGATCAAGGCTTGTGACTCCATAATCTCCACCACATGACCGTTTGTGGCGAATTGCGGCATCTGCGTCAGAATCTCATGCGCGAGCCGGCCCGATAAGGAGCCGAGCTGCTCGGGTGACGAGGTCGACATCGACAGCGCTCGATCGACGAGCCGCGGGACCGGAACGACGCGTCGTTCGATCACACCAATTCGCATCAGCTGATCGAACGATGAATTGAGCAACACCGCCTCATGCCGCAGGTGCTGCAGTGGAATGGAATTGCGGCTGTCTGCGTAGCTGTCGACGAGTTCGCTGTAGTGCTTGTACCAGCTGTTTTCTGGGACCTCCGGACGAACGTCGTTGAAGAGGACGACGGCACCATCCGGTTTGATCAGCCCGTCAAGCCTGCGCAGGGTGTCGGCGCGATCCATCCAGTGAAAGGCTCGGCCTATCGTGACGACATCGAATGTGCCGAGGTCGGGACCAAGCTCGTAAGAACTTCGTTGGACGAGCTCGATGCGCACATTGGCTGCAGCAGCAGCTGCACGGGCGGCCTCCAGCATGGCCGGCTCAGGATCCATTCCGAGAACGTTTCCCACGAGCGGGGCAAATGCGATTCCGAGCCAGCCAGGTCCGCAGCCAAGATCGAGAAGTCGGTCGTTTTCCGCAAGCTGCAGCTGCTGGGCTACGATCCGAATGAGCGCGGGAGCATAGTTCGGCCGGCCAGCCAGATAATGAGGCACAGTCGATTTGAACCGAGGGAATGAGCGCGCAGGTTTTTCTGGCATGTCTTCTCGATGCACGATCTGCTCGCCGGCGTCTATGGTGCTTCTGTAGCCTTGCAAGAGTTCTATAGGGCGTGCGAAGCGATAGGAAAGCCGGGCAAAGTTGAAGGCTCCGCCGGTGGCCGCACATCGTCTCGGCGGCGCCGTTCCGCCGCCACTGCAACGGAGCGCACGAGTTTAGCGCCCAAAGTCCTTGAGCGGCATTCGTAATTCATAGGTCGCCGGCGGTGCCAAAAGTTCAAAATGCTGGATAGGGCGTTGCTGCATATCGAAGTGCAGGCGTGTCACCTTCAGGAGCGGGGCGCCAATGGCAACATTGAGCCGTTCGGCAACGATAGGATCGGCGGCCGCGGCCGATACCACCTGTTCGCCGAAGGCAAACGAGATGCCGAAACGCTGCAAGATGGCGTAGAGCGATGCTCCCTCCAGCTCGCTTGGTCCAAATTGGCGCCCAATGGCTTCGGGAACGTAGGTCGTGACCTGCATGATGGGCCGATTTTGCATGTATCGAATTCTCACCGTTCGTTGAAACAGATCGTCGTCGGCGGCTTCGAAATGGCTGCGGACGTGCCGGGGGGCGCGCGTAAATTCATACTTGACGACGTGAGCTTGGGTGGTACGCACGATCTCGCTATTGCGGGCAGCGAGATCCATGATCGGCACGGTGAGAGGCTCGGGTCTGGAGAGCTCTCGTACAAAGGTCCCAGCTCCTTGGCGCCGTTCGATCAGGCCGAGCGCCCCAAGTGTCTCCATGGCAGCTCTGACCGTTACGCGCGAGACGCCGAACAGCTTGGCAAGCTCCTCCTCGGAAGGGAGCGTCTCACCAGGGGCGTAGCGCCGTTCTGCAATATCGTCCTGCAAGACCAGGAAGACCTGGTGGTGGAGCGGAATGTTACGGCGTTTCCTGGCACGTACGGGCGGCGGCGCCGCCGTTTGTCGTGATCCTTCACTCGCAGCCGATCTGCGCCCCCGTTTGCTCGCGGTCGAACGCGGGGCGTCCGAGGGGGGAGGAGGGCGGCGTGCCACAGTCTATCTCGAGTCAGCCGTGCTCAGGCTCGCCGCGCAATCGGACGTTTCATTTTTGTCGGATTGCTGAGTTTGCCTTGTCAACGAACGTGTTAGTGAACGTGGCGGGAAGATCAATCGTGGCGCTCCGCAGACGCGGGTCGACCGTCGAGAGGACGTGAAGCGCAACCTTTGCTTCGGCAAGGCTAAACCTACCATCTGGCGAGAACATGTCTCTCGTTCCACGAATCGATGCGAGAAAGCGGTCAAGATCCGGTTTGACCCATTCTGCCGGCAAGATCCTGGCAATCTCCTCGGCCGCGGCGTCGTTAATCCAGATGAGTGCGCGCACCATCGCCTGGGTGAAAGCTTGAACTGTTCTCGGGTTTTCTTCGATGAAGCTGGAGCGCCCGTAGATTGTGCCAGACGGATAAAGGCCTCCATAGATGCGGGTCGTGCCTTCATTCGTCCTTGTGTCAGCGACAACTTTGGCATCGCCGGCCGACGTGAGGGTCGTCAGGGCGGGCTCGCCAGTTACCACGCCATCGACCGTGCCGCTTCGAATTGCCGCGACTGCGCCGGGTCCTCCGCCGACACTGACAAACGATATCTCTGATGGCGCAAGGCCGGCTTCGAGAGCGAGAAATTCAACCATGAACTGTGTCTGGGAGCCGAGCGCTGTCACACCGATCTTCATGCCCTTGAGATCACTTGACCCCCGGTAAGCTGAAGCCTTGTCGTTGCGCAGCGCCAGGGCGAAGGTAGGGTGGCGCCCGAACAGGACGATGCCAGTAATCCGCTGCCCTCGTGCTTGCATCTGTATCGTATGATCGAAGGCCCCCGCCGTAAGATCAGCGCTTCCCGCTATAAGCGCCTCAAGTGCCTTCGAGCCACCGGGCAGATCGACAATTTCGACTTTAAGCCCACTGTCACTAAAATAACCCAGTCTGTCGGCAATCGTTAGCGGCGCATACTGCAAGAAGGCTTGCCCACCAACGGTGACTTTGACTGACGAGATTTCCGGCCCGGAGCTGACCGCCCAAGCTGGTCCGCACATCAAGCAGATTGGAAGAGCGAGAAGGTTGCGTCGATGCAACAAGGGTCAGATCTCATTTGCGCAGCAGGAGGCGATCCGGACGAGCCAAGCTGACCCGCGAGAGCGCCAGCTCACCTGAGGGGACCATATTACCGTTCAGCGATCCGGACAAGAGAAAAGCTCGTTGAGGTTGCATTCCTGAATAGCTCGCAGAGCTCGGCCGCATCCGTTGCCGCATTCATTGATGGAGGCTTACCGAACCATCTGCCTGATCGCTTGCGCCCGTGGAGCGAGGCCGGGCTGCGCCAGGGGACCGCGTATGGCAAAAGTGCGCCCCCCGGAGTCTCCAATTGCCTTTTTGGAGGAATCGCAGCTCGAGCGCTGCACCAGCTGACGATCCCGGAGTGCGATCGTGAATGCACGTATAAGTAGCATAGCAGAACGGATTGGCCTTTCCACGGCTCGCGACCTCGGTTTGTAGACTCGACAGTGGCTGGCCCGGCGCGGTGGAGATGCGGTGGTGCCGCGATCTTTTCGCCGCAAGCAGACGCTGCGGTTGTAGATGACCGACGTGAACGAGCTGATCAGCGGGAGGACAATCCTGCAGCGGACGCTCGGCAAAACCGTTGAGCTCGAAGTTGCAGGACCCGATCCTGTGGCGCTGTCCAGTCGAGTGGTTGGTGGAGCAGGGGATTCACGGTCGTGAGCGGCCGAAGGCGTCCGAGAATATGTGCGCCAGATCTCAAAGCCTGGCGCACTCCGGGCAGACATCGACTGCTACGCTGCTGTTTGGCAAGACATGGAGGGACGACAGGAAGTAGCGACGAGGAAGTTGAACGTCCCCAATGCTCGTGCGCGGCGGCCGCGCTTTCCCCAATGTCGCTCGCCATCGCGGATGTGGACGGCTTGATCGTCGCGTTTTGCGTGCGCTCCGCTGGCGACTGAACATGCTGGTCATGATCATTGCGCCGATCCGCCGCGAGCTCGGCAAACACGCTCCAGAGGGTGCCGTCACACTCTTTCAGAGCGGCCTCGGCATCCGCCCAGTCAACGCCCAACCCCAGCAGGACTGCGGCCTTGATGTCTCCCTTGGCCCCTCGAGAGAGCGTGCCGCGAGCGGCAGATCGCAGCGCGCGAGTTGCGCCACCATGGCCTCGGCCCGCCGTTTCAGCTTGGCGTTCGTCGGCTGCATGTTCACCATCATGCCGCGATACACCCGGCCAAGGCGCAACATGATTGCTGAGGAGATCAGGTTGAGCACGACCTTCTGCGCTGTGCCCGCCTTCATCCGCGTCGAGCCGGCAATCAGCTCGCGCCCGGTCTCGATCAGGATCGGAGACTTTGCCGATGTCAGCAGTGCAGTGCGCGGATTGTTGGCGACACCTATCGTGACGGCACTGAAAGCACGGGCATGCTGCAGCGCCGCCACTGTGAACGGCGTTGTCCCGCTGGGGGCAACGGCGATCACCACGTCGTTTGGCGTGAGCCGCACGGCATTGATCTGCGCGAGCGCATCATCGACATCATCCTCAGCGCCCTCGATGCTGGTGACGAACGCGCTGTTGCCACCGGCGACGATAAAGCGGACGCGCTCGTTGGGCCAGGCGAAGGTCGGCGCCAGCTCGGCGCCATCTGGACCGCCACGCGCGCCGAGGTGCCGGCGCCGACATTGACGATGCGTCCGCGATCGCGGCCGCGGTGGCTGCTTCGGTCGCTGCGCTGATCACGGGAAGGGCACGGCCGATCGCCGCAACGGCTGCAAGCTGGCCCTCCCACAATGGCTTCGATCGCTGACGTCAGCGGCCATGCATCAAGGTCGGCAAAGCGAGGATCGACATCTTCGGTGGCCATTTGCTTGATTCCATGCGCTCCCTAAACGCGGACCTTTGGAGTGGTCAGTTTCTCTTTCCGGCGACACGAGCCGCCGTGAGGCCGTCGCTGATGAGTATGACGGTCGCGAAGGGATGCGCGATCTGCTCGAGCGCCGCTTCCGCGCCGCGGCAACCCAGACCCGCAAGGCCAACTCCGGCGTGCATCCGCGCGAAATCCTCATGCGTCAGTCCGGCCTGCGAGGCTGCTGCTTCGGTGCTCTATGATGGAACACCAGGCTTGCTCAAAGCCAATCCGAGTGGTGGCAGGTCCCGAACTCGCTGCACCGAGCACCCTGCTGTTTTCGTCGTCGATCCGGACGCGGCAACGGGTTCCGCCCTCGCCAATGCCGAGATGCGTGGTATCTTTCCTTCCCAATGGTGAGAGCGGTGGAAAGACCGAGCGTCGGCTGCGCAGCGCATCTTTGATGGTGCAGACATCCGCAAGCCAGGATCGGGCAGTATCTCTCAGCGGACGGATCGAATGCATCACCCTCGCCGAGGCATTTCGAGGAAGGTTCCAAGGATTGCCTGCTCCGGATCGTGCGGGTCGTAGAACACGGGCAGTTTCTCGCTCACCTTGTAGCGGACCACAGCCTGGACCTCACTTCGGCGACCGTGACGAGGGCCCCACGGATTTCGCACCACGTCGGTTTTTGGCGCTGTCCATCAGGCATTCGGTCGGCTTTGCTCCACCCGGCTACACCAAGGTTGGGATGACCACTAGAACAGCTTGCCGGCGTCGTTTTCCAGGGGCGCTCCCAAGAGCACCCTTAAGCGGGGAAATGCACCTAGATCTGTAGGCAATGTAGCTAAATCATTGCAGCTGCTGTTATTTTCTCCGCCCTCCGAGCGCACCATTCAGCCACGTTCTGGCTTGAAATCATTAGCTTTTTTGTGAAAATGACTGATCGGCGCTACTGTTGCGTTCTGGGTGCGCGACGGTATTAAATCACCGTGTTCTCGTTTTGGCTCGCGTCGAACGACACCAACTTCTCCATGCCGCTGGCGCCCAGCATATCGCGCTTGGCCTGGGTAGACGGCCGGCATTTGGGGTCGCTCCAGCCGAGCATGGCCATCATCTGCGCCTCGCTGCGCTCGGCGTAGCAGCGATGGCCACATCGACGGCGTTATTGAACGCCTCCGTCCCGAACTCACCTCTAATCCTGATCTTGGGCAACCGTTCGGAGCTGCACGTAATAGCGCAGCTGCCCGCGCTGGCTGAGGTCCGCATAGAGACAGCGACGCTCCGGCTGGTCGGGCATCACGTCGGCCTGGACGCGGCTCATACGCAGACTCCTCCGAGCGAGGCGACCCCGCTTCGTACGCTGTGTCAAACGCCGACGTCCCGCATTCCTCACTGCGCTAATAGCGGATTTTGACCGCGTTCTCGTATGGCAGATTAGAATCGTCGCTCTCCATCTGCTGTTCGCCCACACGCACAGACTATGAGCCGTCGCTCGGCTCGTCGGAGTTAACGAGTTCGGCAGTCCGACTTACGACCTGGCAGAATCCCGAGGGGTCGATTCCGCTGCGTCTTCATTTGAGTTCGATCGCGTTCGTTAGGTTTGAGTGAAGTCGTCCGTGGTGTGCGAAACGGTCCGTGGCACGGCAACGGCATACTTTGACCTACGATCAGGCTTCTCGGCTCCAATCGTTCTGTTGAACGTTTACTAAAGCGCTATTACTAAACATGCCTGCTACGGATAATCGGCTGGCTGTTCTATGATCCAGATGCGCGCAAATTGCTTGCGCCGGACCAGATGGGCACGCATTCCCTGAAAAGTACCGTGCGTTTTGCTGCAAATGCGAACATTTCGGTTGCGCCTGCGAGCGTCGCAATATTTTCGTCAAGGTTGCAAGAAACTGGCTTGACGGTTTTAAAAATTTAGTAATACGTTTAGTCCCGTAAAAAACTAAACATCACGCATCGGACCGATGTGAAGGAGGACCCCAAGCAATCCGGAGCCGTCTCCGGAAGCGGTCCGTCTCGCCCTTCAGTCATCGCTCCTCAAACTCGGCTTCAGAGTCTTGGCGTCGTTCCGGCAGAAGCGCCGAGCGGGTTGGTTGCTTCAACGAGAGAGGAAACGGAAATGCGGACATTCAATTGGTTGAGAAGTTCAGCGGCCACCACGGTTCTCGGGGCGGCCCTGCTGGGCGCATTTGGCGGAGGCGAAGCTGCGGCCCAGAGCAAGCAGCTCACACTGTGCTGGGCGGCATGGGATCCGGCCAATGCGCTGGTCGAACTCGGCAAGGACTTCACCAAGCAATCCGGCATCGAGATGAAATACGAGTTCGTCCCCTGGACGAGCTATGCCGATCGCTTCCTCAACGAGCTCAACTCTCACGGTAAGCTGTGCGACCTCATCATCGGCGACAGCCAGTGGATCGGCGGCGCGGCCGAGAACAAATGGTACGTCAAGCTCAACGATTTCTTCGCCAAAGAGAAGATCTCGATGGACGACTTCGTCCCGGCCACGGTGGTGGGATATTCGCAGTGGCCGAAGAACACGTCGAACTATTGGGCGTTGCCGGCGATGGCCGACGCGGTGGGGTGGACCTATCGCAAGGACTGGTTCTCGCGACCTGACATTCAATCGGCGTTCAAGGCCAAGTACGGCCGGGAGCTGGCGCCGCCTAAGACCTATGACGAGCTGAAGGAGATCGCACAGTTCTTCCAGGGCCGCGAGATCGACGGCAAGAAGGTCTACGGCGCCTACATCTTTACCGAGCGCGGCTCGGAAGGCATTACCATGGGCGTGACCAACGTGCTCTACAATTACGGCTTCAGCTACGACAATCCCCAGAAGCCGTACCAGATGCAGGGCGTCGTCAACTCGTCCCAGGCGGTCAAGGGGCTCGAGTTGTACAAGGAGCTCTACAAGTGCTGCACGGCGCCCGGCATGACCAACGCCTACATGCAGGAAGGGCTCGATGCCTTCAAGTCGGGCCAGGTCGCGATGCAGATGAACTGGTTCGCCTTCTTCCCCGGTCTCTACAAGGATCCGAACGTCGGCGGTGACAAGATCGGCTTCTTCGTCAATCCGGCAGGGCCGAACGGGCACTTCACCCAGCTTGGCGGACAGGGCATTTCGGTGGTGGCGACCTCCGACCGCAAGGACGACGCGCTCACCTACATCAAATGGTTCGCTCAGCCTGCCGTGCAGCAGAAGTGGTGGCAGCTCGGCGGCTACTCGGCGCTGAAGGCCGTGGTCGACGCGCCCGACTTCCCGAAGAGCGCAGCGTTCGCGCCGCAATTCCTGGAGTCGATGGGCATCGTCAAGGACTTCTGGGCCGAGCCGTCCTACGCGCAGCTGCTGCTCGACATGCAGAAGCGCGTGCATGACTACGTCGTCGCAGACAAGGGCACGGCGCAGCAGGCGCTCGATCTCCTGGTCAAGGACTGGACTAAGGTCTTCAAGGAGCAGGGCAAGCAGGTCGCCTCGCAGTAGACGCGGGTTGCCGCGCGAACCGAAATGGCTTTCCCGGGGGAATGTTCCCGGGAAAGCCCCAGCCAGCCGATGGACAAGATGACCACGATCTCTCAACCTGATGATGCCACGGTCGCCCGCATGGGCGAGCCCGCGAGGTCTCGGACAGCGCGACGCGTGCGCAGCCTGTCGGACCGGGCCATCGCGTGGCTATTCGTGGCGCCGACGATCGCGCTCTTGCTGGCGATCAACATCTTTCCGCTGGCGTGGATGATCCGCCTGTCCTTCACCAGCTTGAATCTCAGCATGTCCTATCTGCCGCTGCGGTTCGTCGGCCTCGACAATTTCACCGACATCCTCGGCGATGAGGACGTCTGGCTCCGGCTGCAGACCACCGCGCAGTTCGTGATCTGGTCGGTCACTTTTCAGGTCATCATCGGGTTTGGCCTTGCGCTTCTGATCAACCGCCAGTTCCGCGGCCACAGCTTCTGGACCACGATCATCCTGTTGCCGATGATGCTGTCGCCGGCGGTGGTCGGCAACTTCTGGACCCTGCTGCTGCAGCCACAGATCGGGCCGTTCAACTATCTGATCAGCCTGTTCACGGGTGTGCCGCCGAGCACGTTCAGCATGACCGGGCAGGTCTCGCTCGCGCCCTGGACCATCGTGCTGGTCGACACCTGGATGTGGGCGCCCTACGTCATGCTGATCTGCCTAGCCGGGCTTCGGTCCATTCCCGACTACATCTACGAGGCAGCGGAAATCGATCGCGCCTCGGCCTGGCGGCAATTCTGGTCGATCACGCTGCCGATGGCGGTCCCGTTCCTGATGCTGGCGGTGCTGTTCCGCGCCATCGAGAATTTCAAGATGTTCGACATGGTCAACCTCCTGACCTCCGGAGGACCGGGATCGACCACCGAGCTGGTGTCGATCACGCTGAAACGCGCGGCATTCGAGAAATGGCGCACCGGCTATTCCTCGGCGCTCGCGATCATCCTGTTCGTGACCGTGTTCGGTGCCGCCAACATCTATGTCAAAGCGCTCAACAAGGTGAAGCAACGATGACCGCCGTTCTCGCCAAGTCCACTGCGCACTCCGTCGTCGAGGCATCGCCCCGTTCGAAGGCCGTGGCCAGCGGTCTCGTCATCCTTTACGCCGTGATCACGATCCTGCCGCTGCTCTGGATCGTCGCGACCGCGTTCAAGTCGCAGAGCGATGCGATCGCCTATCCACCCAAGGTGATCTTCGAGCCGACGCTGGAAGGCTACGTCAACCTGTTCACCGTGCGCACCCGCCAGACGCCGGATTTCATCGCCAAGCTGCCGCCGCCGGAGACCTGGTATGACAAGCTGGTGCGGCAGCGCGACATGGTGATCGCCGGACCATCGAAGGTCGTGCCGCGCTTCGTCAACTCGCTAATTATCGGGTTCGGCTCGACGTTCCTCGCCGTTTTTCTCGGCACGCTCGCAGCCTACGCCTTCTCGCGCTTCCGCATTCCGCTCGCCGATGATCTCCTATTCTTCATCCTGTCGACGCGGATGATGCCGCCGGTCGCCGTCGCGATCCCGATTTATCTGATGTACCGGCAGCTCAATCTGACAGACACCAGGCTCGGCATGATCCTGCTCTACACCGCCGTGAACGTCTCGCTCGCGGTGTGGCTGCTCAAGGGCTTCATCGACGAGATTCCGCGCGAATACGAGGAGGCTGCGCTGGTCGACGGCTACACGCGGCTGCAGGCGCTGCGCAAGGTGGTGTTGCCGCAGGCGGTCACGGGAATTGCGGCCACTGCGATCTTCTGCCTGATCTTCTCGTGGAACGAATACGCCTTCGCGGTCCTCCTGACGAGCGGCGAGGCACAGACCATGCCGCCCTTCATTCCCTTCATCATCGGCGAAGGCGGGCAGGATTGGCCGGCTGTTGCTGCCGCGACCACACTGTTCGTCGTCCCGATCGTCCTGTTCACCGTATTGCTGCGTAAGCATCTGCTCCGCGGCATCACCTTCGGAGCTGTGCGCAAATGACCGGCTCTGCGGTTGCCAAAGGTGGAGTGTCCCGCTGGTTCCGTCGCGGACCCTGGGAGGCGATCACAATGACCTTGATCGGAGGTGGCATCATCATGCTGGTGCAGCCATTGTCGGTCGATCTCTACAGCTATTCCTTCGTCACGATCCTCGCCGGCACGGTTGGCTACGTCGTCGTCAGCCATTTTCCGGAATAGGAACGGTCAACATGGCACAAATCCGCGTCGAAAATCTGCGCAAGTCGTTCGATCAGTTTACTGCCGTGCACGGCTCGACCTTCACAATCGGCGACGGCTCCTTCTTTGCAATGCTCGGCCCCTCCGGCTGCGGCAAGACCACCACGCTGCGCATGATCGCGGGCCTCGAGCTGCCGACCGAGGGCAAGATCCTGCTCGATGGTGAGGACGTGACGTTCCGCCGTGCTGCCGCCCGCGACATCGCCTTCGTCTTCCAGCTGTTCGCGCTCTATCCGCATATGAATGTCGCGGACAACATCGCGTTTCCCCTGAAATGCCAGGGCATGCCGAAGCGTGAGATTTCCGGGCGGGTGCAGGAGACCGCGCGGCTGCTCAGGATCGAGCACCTGCTGTCGAGCAAGACCTCCAAGCTTTCAGGCGGCGACCGGCAGCGCGTTGCGCTTGGGCGCGCCATGGTGAGGCGGCCAAAAGCCTTTCTGATGGACGAGCCGCTCGGTGCGCTCGATGCTGAGTTTCGCCATCTTATGTGCGGCGAGCTCCGCGACCTGCACGACCGCATCGGCGCGACCACGGTCTACGTGACGCATGACCAACTCGAGGCGATGTCGATGGCCGATCAGATTGCCGTCATGAACAGGGGGCACGTCGAGCAGATCGGCTCGCCGCAGGAGATCTATGATCGGCCGGCGAGCATGTTCGTCGCCGACTTCATCGGTTCGCCCTCCATGAACTTCCTTCGCTTCGAGGCCGGCCTGAGATCCGGCGATCGGGCCATTGTCTTCCATGACACGAGCCTCGCGATTCCGGAGATACGCCAGGATCGCGCGCCAGCGCCGCTGGCGCTCGGGGTCCGTCCGGAGCATATCCGCTTCGCGGATGGAGCCGCCGTCCGCGGCGAGGTATTCGGCGCGGAATATCTTGGCACCACACAGATCGTCACCGTCGATACGGCGCACGGACGCGTTGCCGCGCGGCTGCCGTCGAGCGCGTCGGTGCGGATCGGCGAGACGGTGGGTCTCGAATTCCGCTCGGAGAGGGTGGTCCTGTTCGATCTCGGCTCGGGCCTTGCCATACCGACCGCCAACGATGGGAGCGCGCACCATGGCTGAGGTCGCCTTACGAAGCATCACCAAGCGCTTCGGTGCCGTGGAGGCCGTGCGCGAGCTGTCATTGACGGTGAATGACGGCGAGTTCCTGGTGCTGCTCGGGCCGAGCGGCGCCGGAAAGACCACGACGCTGCGGCTGATCACCGGGCTTGAGACGCCGGATGCCGGTTCGGTCATGATCGATGGGCGAGATGTAACCTCCGACCCGCCCGGATCGCGCGACATCGCGTTCGTCTTCCAGCAATATTCGCTCTACCCGCACCTGACGGTCTACGACAACCTGGCCTTTCCGCTGCGCTCACCCGCGCGGCGCATGCCCGAGCCCATCATCCGCAAGCGGGTCGAGCAGACGGCGGAGCTGCTGCATATCGCAAGCAAGCTGAACAACCGTGCAACCCGCCTGTCCGGTGGCGAGATGCAGCGGGTCGCGATCGGCCGTGCCCTCGTGCGCGATCCCTCGATCTACCTGATGGACGAGCCCCTGTCGTCGCTGGACGCCAAGCTCCGCTCCGAGCTCCGCCTTGAGCTCAAGCGGATCCAGCTCGAGCTTGGGGCCACCATTCTCTATGTGACCCACGACCAGGTCGAGGCCATGACCATGGCCTCCCGGATCGGCGTGATCAAGGACGGCCAGCTTCTTCAGTGCGGCACGCCGCGTGAGATTTACGAAAGGCCGTCCTCAAGCTATGTCGCCTCGCGTCTCGGCACACCTCAGATCAATTTTGTGCCGGCCCGTCTGCTATCCGAGGTCGCCCTGCCGCTCGGAACGGAGATGGTCGGCATTCGCACCGAGCACTTGCGGATTGGCGCGCGCAATGGCGGCGCCATGGTCGGCCGCGTGCACCGGGTCGAGCATCTCGGCGAGCAGAATCATGTCCATCTGGACTATAGGGGCGAGACATTGGTGACTCTTGCGGACCCGCATCAGCCCCTGCATGTCGGTGAAGAAGTCGAATTGCACCTGATGCATCCGCTCTGCTTCGATCGGGCAGGGCAATGCATTCCTGCGCAGGTTCATTGAGAGGATTTTCCCAATGTCGATGCAAGCCGAGACGTTCAAATCGCTGGTCAAGGTGGCCGCCGAACAGGTCATCGCCAGTGCGCCGGAGCTCACGAGTCTGGATCAGGCGATCGGCGACGGCGATCACGGAACCAACATGAAGCGCGGCTTCGAAGCCGTGCTCGGCAAGCTCGATACGATCTCGGCGCAGCCGCTCGATGAGGCGCTGAAAATGATCGGCAAGACGCTGGTGATGACGGTCGGCGGTGCCTCCGGGCCGCTCTATGGCAGCTTCTTTCTGGCGGCCGGCGAAGCGCTCTCTCACGACAAGGAGCTGCCCGAGGATCTCGCCGACGTCTTCGGCAGCGGCGTGAATGCGGTGAGCGCGCGAGGCCGCTCACAGGCCGGCGAGAAGACCATGCTCGATGTGCTTGTTCCGGTCCTGCAAACACTGAAGACAGCGGCCGGTCAGCCGGATCTGATCGCGCGGGTGCGAACCACGGCAGCCGAAGCGGTCGAGCGAACCGCGCCGATGCAGGCCACCAAGGGGCGTGCCTCGTTCCTTGGAGCGCGCAGCATCGGGCACATCGATCCCGGCGCACGTTCGAGCTGCGTTCTCGTGCAGGCGGTCTGCGCGAGTCTGGAGGGACGGCAATGAGCGATACCGTCGGAATCGTGATCGTCTCGCATTCGAGGGATATCGCCAAAGGCACCGCCGATATGGTGCGGCAGATGGTCGGCAGCGAGGTCAAGGTCGCCTTCTGCGGCGGCAATCCCGATGGCGGGCTCGGCACCAGCGTTCCCTCGATCATCGAGGCCATCAATGATGCGTGGTCCGTCAAGGGTGTCGCGATCCTGGTCGATCTCGGCGGCGCCGAAACCAACAGCGAGATGGCGGTGGAAATGCTGGAGCCTGCGCGGCGCGATCACGTTGTCGTATGCAACGCGCCGATCGTCGAGGGCGCGGTGATGGCGGCGACCGAGGCGGCCGGTGGCAGCACATTGGCCCAGGTGAAGGCCGTGGCCGAGGAACTTTCTGCCGACTGAACTGTCGGCGAAGCGATGATGGAATATGACGATGCTGGATAAAGCGGACGGACAGATCTTCACGGGCAATGCGCGGCTGGTGCACGTCGTGGGCATGCATGCGCGCCCCGCGGTCAAGCTGACCAAGCTTGCCAAGAAGTTTCAGGCCCAGATTTCCGTCCGGGTCGAAGGCGCCGCCGAGTGGATCAATGCGAAGAGCGTGGCCAAGATCATGGCGATGCGCGCCGCGCACGGCAGCAACATCGAGATCAAAGCATCCGGCAGCGATGCCGAAGCTGCGGTTGCCGCGCTCGTCAACCTGGTCGAAGCCGATTTTCCTGACGAGGTGTCGTAAGATGCAGGGCGGTACTGCAGCGCTGGCCTACCGCGGCAGGACCGCCTCGATCGGCTTCGCCCATGGTCCGTTCGTTCGTGTCAACGCCGGCACCAGTGGCGCGCGGGTTGCAGGTTCGCTGGTCGAGGAGGCGCTCGCGCTTCGCAAGGCGATCGACGTGGCTAGCGGGCAGATCGCGGAGCTCGCCGCGATCGCCGGCGGCGAAGCTGCGCAGATACTCGAATTCCAGGTCGCGCTGCTGGAGGATGAGGATTTCATCGAAGCGATCTTCGCCGCGATCGGGGAGGGCGATGCTGCTGATGTCGCATGGCGTTCGGCGCTCGAAACGCAGATCGCGGATTACAACACGGCGGAAGACGAATATCTGAAGGCGCGCTCCTCCGATCTCGCTGATTTGCGCGATCGCGTGATGGTGATCCTGCGCGGCGGTGGCGGCCAGCGTCTGACGATTCCGAGCGGCGCCGTGGTCTGCGCCGACGACCTGCCGCCATCGCGGTTTCTGGAGATCGACTGGTCGGGCGGCGGCGGCTTGGCGCTGCTGCGCGGCAGCCCGACCAGCCATGTCGCCATGCTGGCGCGCGCGCGCGGCATTCCCATGGTGGTGCAGCTCGGCGCCGTCCCTGAGATCGGTGCCACCGCGCTGCTCGACGGTGAAGGCGCCACACTCGAGCTCGATCCCAGTGCAGAGCAACTCCGCCTGTTCGAGAAGAGGCGCGACATCCATCGCAAGAGCAGGGCTTCTGCCCGCGCGATCCTCAGGCGGCCGACGGCGTTGTGGCGCGGCGAGCGGATCAAGCTGTTCATCAATATCCAGCATGTCGATGATCTTGCCCACGCCGATGCGCAATATGCCGACGGCATCGGGTTGATGCGCACCGAATTTCTGCTCACCGGCCAGGGAGGCCCGCCCGACGAGGAAACCCAGTTCGCCGCCTATGATGCGGTCTTGCGTTGGGCCGGGCAGCATCCGGTCACGATTCGCACCTTCGATGCCGGCGGTGACAAGCCGGTGCCGGGATTTACGATAGACGGCGAAGCCAATCCCTTTCTCGGCGTTCGCGGCTTGCGGCTTTGCCTGGCACGGCCCGAGATCTTTGCCGTCCAGCTCCGCGCGCTGGCGCGTGCAGCCGTGCGCGGCAACCTCAAGGTTATGTTTCCGATGGTCACCTCGGCCGACGAGCTCGAGGCGGGACGGAAGCTGTTCGCCGAAATCGTGCAGCGCTTGCAGGCCAATGGCGTTGCCGCGATGCTTCCCGAACTGGGAATCATGGTCGAGGTCCCGGCAGCGGCTCTGGCGGTCAACAGCTTCAATGCGGCCTTCTTCTCAATCGGATCGAACGATCTCGCGCAATATGTCCTTGCCTGCGATCGTTCCAATGGAGCTCTTGCCCCCTTGATGGATCCCTTGCATCCGGCCGTGCTCGAGCTGATTGCGCGGACTGCGGAGCACGGACGGCGCGCCGGCGTCAGCGTCAGTCTGTGCGGCGACATGGCGAGTGACCCGCGCTGCCTGTCTGCGCTGTTGAACTGTGGCCTGCGCGAACTATCCGTGAACACGTCGGCGCTCGCGCAGATCAAGCAGACGATCGATCAGCTGAGCAGCGGAGGTGGCTTTGGCTGATACGGCGAGCGATGAACCGGCGGAATCCGGCGCTGTTGCGGTTTACAAGCGCATCTTCAAGGAGGTGCTGGAGAGCCGTCCTTCGGGCATGCGGCTTCGCCTCGCCCACGCCATGGGGAAGAACCGCAGCTTTGTCAGCCAGATCAGCAATCCAGCCTATCCGGTGCCGATCCCCGTGCAGCATCTCAACACGATCTTCGACGTCTGCCACTTTCCACCGCCGGCCAAGGCGGCCTTCCTGCGCGCCTATGCGCGCGCGCATCCGCGCAGGATCGGTCGGCTGACCGAAGGCTCGCATGAGCGGACCTTGACGCTGCACTTGCCGGATCTCGGCAGCACCAAGCGCAACGCGGAGCTGGATGCGCTACTCCAGGAATTCGCACGGCGCCTCGTTGCCATCATGCGGGAAAAATAGCCGAGCGTTTCAGAGGGACGAAGCGGGAGGAGACAATGAAGAAATTCTTCAATTCGGTCGATAGCGTGCTCGCAGAGAGCCTCGATGGGTTCGCGGCCGCGCACGCCGATCTCGTCGCGCTCGGCGCGGAGCGGAAATTCGTGCGGCGTCGGGAGCCGAACCCGAAGAAGGTCGCGCTCGTTTCCGGCGGCGGCAGCGGGCATGAGCCGCTGCATGCGGGCTTCGTCGGCTACGGCATGCTGGACGCCGCCTGTCCCGGCCAGGTCTTCACGTCGCCGACGCCGGACCAGATCGTCGAGGCCGCGCAGGCGGTTGCCGGTGAGGCCGGCGTGCTGTTCATCGTGAAGAACTATGCGGGCGACCGCATGAACTTCGAGATGGCGGCCGAGATTGCCGAGGGCCGCACGGCGACGGTCGTGACGGACGATGACGTCGCGGTCGAGAATTCCACGCACAGCATCGGGCGCCGCGGCGTCGCTGGCACGCTGATCGTCGAGAAGATCGTCGGCGCGGCTGCAGAGAGGGGCCTCGACATTGACGGCTGCGTTGCTCTTGGCCAGCGCGTCAATGCGCGGACCCGCTCGATGGGCGTGGCGCTGACGAGCTGCACGGTCCCGGCGGCGGGCACGCCGACCTTCTCGCTTGGCGAGGACGAGATGGAGATGGGGGTTGGTATTCACGGCGAACCGGGACGTCGACGCGTCAAGCTGGAGCGCGCTGACGCAATTGCGGACGAGATGACCACGGCCATCGTGCAGGAACTCGACGCGCGAGACGGGGCCGAGGCCCTCCTGCTCGTTAACGGATTTGGCGGGACGCCGATGATCGAGCTCTATCTGATGTACAATGCGGCGCGCCGGATGCTGGAGAGGCGGGGTTTGCGCATCGCTCGCTCGATGGTCGGCAGCTTCGTGACCTCGCTGGACATGGCCGGGTGCTCGCTCACCGTGAGCCTGCTCGATAGCGAGACCACAGCACTCTGGGATCATCCCGTGCGCACGGCCGCATTGAAATGGTAACCGCCGCGATGGTCGGCCGCTGATTTTCAGATCGCGCCCTCGCCGACGATCGGCTGGGGTCTCGTCATCCATGGCTGCTTGCGGCTCACCCTCGCTGAAACTTGCCGTGTCCTCCAAGGACGGCATCAAGTGATGCTGCGCCAGCAGACCTTTCGTCCCCACCACCCTTCGGGCCGTCGTCTGATTTGATTAAGCTTTTTGCTCGATTCCGCGCACCTGATTTGGCGGATGCCGAAATCCCGGCAGACGTCCATCAGCGGCCGGGACGACCAAGCGAAAGCGTTCTTCCATGGCCGAACTCGCGTCCCACGGCATCCGCGGCGGTACCCACTCATGCGCGGCATTCGCCAGAGGCATCGCTTTTAGCTTAGAGCGTGGCCGGCCAACCCGTATACCCACGGCTCGCCATCTGTTCGATTCAGGAATTGCCGTCCCTTGGACATGGTGGTGACGGTGTCGCTCATGCTGAGCCCGCTCTGCTGAAGAAAGTCGGCAAAGGGACCCGTCTGCTCTCGCGTATCGACGCGGGCGAACTGTCCGGCGAGATCCTTGAGATGCACGGCCGCGAGATGGATCGCGTCACAATCATTGCTGGCTACGATGGGGCCGATTACGCGACCACGACCAAATTCGCGGTTCATTGAGTAGCCGACGATCTCACCGCGGCGCTTCAGCGTGAAGATCGAAGCATTCTCCGCAAGCAGAGCAAGCAGCCTCTTCCGATTGACTCCGACCGCACGCTCATCGAGTGCTGCAACCTTCTCAAGATCGTCGGCTGAGGAGGGGCCCAGTTCACCGCCGCCGAGAGCTGGCAGCATGGGGACAGGCACCATGACGTCTCCCTGCCACTGAAACACAGTCGCTTCCTTCTTGAAGCCGAGCGAAAGATAGAGGTGATACGCCGCATCGGTCGAGTTCAGGCTCAAATTCCGGCCAGCACAGCGCTCAAAGACCTGTTCCATCAGCCATCGCCCCGTGCCTTGTGCTTGGGTGCGGGGCGACGTGATCACCAAACCAATTGTCGCAAATTCCCGGCCATGTGGAAACCACATGGCGCTGCCGAAGACGCGTCCTATGCCATCAACGGCCACGATGCCCTGACCCGCGCGGCGCAAGAGGTCCCAATCCTTGGGTCGATGCGGCCAGCCAATCCCGATCGAGAGCGCGTGAAGCAGCTTTACATCAACTTCGTGGATGTCCTTCGCGGTCAGTTCAAAGGACTTCACGCGTACCGTTCGTCCCATTCGACCCATCCGTTTCTAAGCCCGCGGCACACCGTTTGGCGAACGTCTGCTGCGGTACGGCCAACCGTGTTCGCAGCAGCATAGCGCGGAAGGCCAGCAGGTTTCGCCTGTTTGGGGGTGGGTATTCGCAACGTTCCGCCTGTAGCGCAATAGGATTCAGCAGCGAAAACTGCTGCTTGGGGCTAGCCTTTGGAAGCCCGGGAATAGCGTCGGCGGGTGGCCCGGCGAATGATCAAGAATTCTTCGCAAAGTTCGCCAAATCCCCGAACGGTCAGTTGGGTACAGATGGTTGCCGGAATGCCGAGGGGGCTCAGTGCTCAGTAATCCGGGGCGAGGACATGGAAGGACTACGTCGGTGGCGTTCCTTTTCAATTCTGATGCCGCGCGCGGGGCAATTTTCCGGCAGGTCTTTGCGCGCGAGCTCCCGGATCTCGAATTCCACCTCTCCAGCGAAGGCGTCGACCCGGACAAAGTAAGATACTTGCTGACTTGGAACGTGCCGGGCGATCTCTCGCGTTTTCGCAATCTGGAAGTGCTGTTTTCCATCGGTGCGGGGGTTGATCAGTTCAAGCCGGACACCGTGCCTAGCCACGTGAAGCTCGTGCGCATGATCGAGGACGGCATCATACGCATGATGCAGGAATACATCGTCCTTGGCGTGCTGACGCTCCATCGCGAGATGCTTGCATATCGGGAGCAGCAGAGAAGAGGCCTCTGGCAAGCTCTTGCGGCCTCCCAGGCGGCCGATCGGCGGGTTGGCTTCCTTGGCCTTGGCATGCTGGCGCGAGCCGCAATCGATCGCCTGAGGCCGTTTCAGTTTCCCCTTGCCGCGTGGAGCCGCAGCAAAAAAGCGGTCGAGGGTGTCACCTGCTTTCATGGCGAAGATCAGCTTGGCAATTTTCTGGAGCGAACGGATATTCTCGTCTGTCTTCTGCCCCTGACGGAGCAGACCCGCGGCATTCTGAACGCAAAGCTCTTCTCGCTGCTGCGGATAGGAGCGAGACTGCTGCACGTTGGCCGGGGTCCGCAGCTGGACACAGTCGCGCTCGTCGAGGCCCTCAACAGCGGCCGCCTGGCAGCGGCCATGCTCGACGTCACCGATCCCGAGCCGCTGCCGGAGAGCCATCCGCTTTGGTCGCATCCACAGGTGATCATAACGCCGCATATCGCGTCCGTGACGCAACCGCTTACGGCGGCCCAATCCGTCATTGAAAACATCCGGCGCCACCGCGCCGGGAAAGATCTGGTCGGCCTTGTCGACCGAACCCTCGGCTATTAGTCAGGAAAGATGCTATGTCACTTCTGATCACCATCGACCCCCATCCGGACTTCGCACCAAAGAATGCCGTGCCCGCTCCGGAACGGCTCATTTCGGGCAATCCATCCTTCAAGACCTGGGCGCAGGATGCCTCGAAAGGCGAGAAGGTGCTGACCGGCGTCTGGGAAGCGACGCCCGGTGAGACCCATTCCATCAAGGGCACCACCTTCGAGTTCTGCCACATCATTTCGGGTCTTATCGAAATCGAGGAAAAGGGTGGTGAGACCAAGACATACCGCGCCGGCGACAGCTTTGTGATGAAACCCGGCTTTGTCGGTGTCTGGCGCACCATCGAGACCGTGCGAAAGATCTACGTCTGCCATTATGACTGAGCGCGATGCTCGGGGCGTTCCCAACACGCTGCCGCCAGAACAATCGACTTTTCGAGCCGGCATCTGACCGGCTCCAACGCCGTCAGGCCATTCATTCTCGATGAAAAATGCGGCGCGCGGTCCGGTATCGCTCAGACAGGACCGCTTTGTCTCGCCAATCGCAATCCCAGGCAGCGACGGCGGGGGGACTCGAACACCAAGGGAAAGAGTAGATGATCGCATTGAAGGACAGGGACCTGCTTCGCCAGCAAGCGCTGATCGGCGGTCATTGGCGGGATGCGAGTAGAAGAGCGACTGTCAATGTCATCGATCCTGCTAGCCAGGGCATCCTTGGCACGATCCCCGACATGGGGCGCGACGAGACCAGGACAGCGATCAACGCCGCGGCCGATGCCTTCAAACGTTGGAAGGCCAAGGCTCATGTAGAACGTGCAGCATTGCTGGAGCGTTGGTATGAGCTGATGCGGCGCCATGAGCTGGATTTGGCGCTGCTGCTGACGCTGGAGCAGGGCAAGCCGCTCGCTGAATCGTTCGGGGAAATCCGCTATGGAGCCTCCTTCGTCAAATGGTTTGCGGAAGAGGCGCGGCGGATCAATGGATCGACGATCCCTTCACCCACTGTTGATCGCCGTATTCTGGTCCTGAAAGAGCCGGTCGGCGTCTGCGGTATCATCACGCCCTGGAATTTCCCCAACGCGATGATTACGCGCAAGGTGGCCCCCGCGCTTGCCGCGGGCTGCACGGTGGTGATCAAGCCTTCTGAATTCACGCCGTTTTCGGCACTCGCAATCGGCGTTCTGGCGGAACGGGCAGGGATTCCGCCGGGCGTGATCAATATCGTGACCGGCATGCCGGCGGAGATCGGCAACGAGCTGATGGCCAATGAAACGGTCCGCAAGATCTCCTTCACCGGATCCACTCGCGTCGGCTCCTTGCTGATGAGAGGCGCGGCCGACAACATCAAGAGATTGAGCCTCGAGCTCGGCGGCAACGCGCCATTCATCGTGTTCGATGATGCCGATATCGACCTTGCGGTCGATGGAGCGGTTGCGTCGAAATTCCGTAATGGCGGACAGACCTGCGTCTGCTGCAATCGCATTCTCGTGCAGTCAGACGTTTACGACACTTTTGCAGAGAAGCTCGCCAGCCGCGTCGCGAAAATGAAGGTCGGCCCCGGCACGGAAGACGGCGTCGCAATCGGGCCGATGATCAATGGCGCGGCAATCGAAAAGATCAAGCGCCACGTCACGGACGCGCTGGACAAGGGTGCAAAAATCATCTCTCAGAGTGAGGCGATGCCGGAAGGTCGGCAATATGCCCGCCCCGTCGTGCTCGGTGACGCGAACACCGAGATGCTGCTCGCTTCAGAAGAGACGTTCGGACCGGTCGCGCCGCTCTTCCGCTTCGAGACCGAGGACGAGGCGATTGCGATCGCAAACGGGACGCCATTCGGCCTTGCCGCCTACTTCTACACTGAAAACCTCAGGCGCTCTTGGCGTGTTGCGGAAGCGCTGGAATTCGGCATGGTCGGCTTGAACACCGGCCTGATCTCGACTGAGGTTGCGCCGTTCGGCGGCGTCAAGCAGTCGGGCCTCGGACGCGAGGGATCCCAGCTTGGGATAGAGGAATATCTCGAGATCAAGGCGCTCCATGTCGGCGGGCTGGATTGAGAGATCGATCGGCCAATCGGCTGAGGCAAAAAAGGGCGGTTGAACCGCCCTTTTTCGTCGCAACGCACTCCGACGCAGCGTGCAGTCACGCGCTCTTACGAAGGGACTCCAATCCGACGGCCGCAGCAAGCCCGCCGATGCCATCGACCTCGGTGTACTCGTAGAACGGGTTCGGCGGCTCGTGACCGCGGTTCACCCATACCTTGCTTTTGATCCCCAGGTCGTAGGCGGTCATCAGGTCGTAGCGGAACGAGGAGGAGACGTGGGTGATATCCTCCGGGCCGCAGCCCAGCTTGTCCAGCATATACTCGAAGCCCTTCATCTGCGGCTTGTAGGCGCCGGTCTCCTCGGCCGTGATGACCATGTGAAAGGGAGCGCCTAGCTTCTCTACGTTCGACATGATGAGGTTCTTCATTGAGTTCGACAGGATGACCAGCGGTATCTCCTTGGCAACCTTGGCCAGACCCGCCGGCACGTCGGCATGTGGACCCCATGTGTGGATCTCTTCATTGATGCGCTCGGCATGCTCCGGCCGAAACGCGATACCGTTGCGCTTGCACGCGCGCTCCAGCGCATTGTGTACGACCTCGAAATACGGCTTCCAGGCGCCGAGAACCTCGTCCAGGCGGTAGGCGGAAAAGTCCTTGATGAGCCTCGCCAGTGCCGTGGACGAAAGCTCCGATCCGTAGACTCTCCTCGTCGCGCCGGCCATGTCGAAATTCGTCAGCGTGCCGTAGCAGTCGAACGTGATGTATTTTGGTCTGAATGTCGCCATGTCTCGAATCCTTCCGATCTCACGTACCGCTTGCGGATACGACAAGCATGATAACGGCAGCCGACAAGATAAAGCGCCGCTGTAGCGGCGGTCAGGAGCAGATTGTGTCGTATCAGATGGGAGCTTTGGCAGGAGTCGCGCAGAGGGCGTTTTGAGCTAGGGCGGCAGCGCCGAGCTATCGGCACAAGATGCGGCGTTGATCGCCAATGTTAGTCAGAATCCCTTCACCCCACGGGATGCTCAGGAGGAACTTCTGTCTGCGATATCCTACATTGGATCCGAAACGTCAGGGCTTAAGCACACTTTGATCCTATGAGCGCTGGGTTGATCTGGAGGATAATTTGCTGAGCAACTCGCTGATTGAGCTCGACCGCGCGCATCTGATTCACCCGGTCGCATCCTATCGCGGCCACGAGGCGTCGGGTGTGCGGGTGCTGAAATCGGCAAACGGCGCGACGCTGACCGATGTCTCGGGACGCCAACTGCTCGATGGCTTCGCGGGCCTCTGGTGTGTCAATGCGGGCTACGGGCAGGAGAGCGTCATCGAAGCTGCCACCAGGCAGCTGCGCGAACTGCCTTACGCGACCGGCTATTTCGGGATGGGCTCCGAGCCGGCCATCCGGCTTGCCGCTAGGCTCGCCGAACTGGCGCCTGGTGATCTGAATCATGTTTACTTTACCTTAGGTGGCTCCGATGCCGTCGACAGCACGATCCGATTCATTCGGTTCTATTATCATGCGAAGGGCACGCCACAGAAGGACCAGTTCATTTCGGTCGAGTATGGCTATCACGGATCGTCGACGGCAGGGTCTGGCTTGACCGCGCTGCCCGCGTTTCACGCCGGCTTTGGCGTGCCTTACAGCTGGCAGCACAAAATTCCATCGCACTATGCTTATCGCAATCCCGTCGGTCCTTATCCCCAGGCCATCGTTGCTGCCTCCGTTGCGGCCCTGCGAGCGAAGATCGCCGAACTCGGCGCAGATCGCGTTGCCGCCTTCTATGTCGAGCCGATACAGGGCTCGGGAGGCGTCCTCGTTCCGCCGCCGTCCTGGCTGAAGGCCATGCATGCTGTTTGCAAGGAGCACGATATTCTGTTCGTTGCCGATGAGGTCATCACCGGGTTTGGCCGTACCGGTCCGCTCTTCGCCTGTGAAGAGGAGAATGTCGTGCCGGATCTCATGACGACAGCAAAAGGGCTGACGTCGGGCTATGTGCCGATGGGAGCCGTTCTCATGTCCGACCACGTCTACAACATTATTGCCGAGGGCGCCGGCCAGACGGCCGTCGGCCACGGCTACACCTATTCCGCACATCCCGTCAGTGCAGCCGTCGGGCTCGCGTGCCTTGACCTCTACGAAAATGGCTTGCTGGAAAACGGCAGGAAGGCGGGGCATCGCCTGATGGAAGGCCTTCGCGCACTTGCCGATCATCCGCTTGTTGGCGATGTCCGCGGTCGCGGCATGCTGGCCGCGATCGAGCTCGTCACCGACAAGCAGCGCAAGACGCCGTTGCCGGCGGAAGCCGATGCGGCGCGCCGCATTTTCGACCGCGCATGGGATAACGGACTCGTCATCCGCGCTTTTGCGCAGGGCGTGATCGGGTATGCGCCGGCGCTCTGCTGCAGGGATGGCGACATCGACGGCATCATCGAACGGACAAGCACCACGCTCGACCAAACGCTCGAAGACAGGGACGTCCGCGCGGCGATGAAAGGATAGGCACCGCGCCTGCGGAAGCGGAGGATTGTTCTTCAGCTATTGAATATGCTTTCGAGCGGCAGATGAGATTTCACGATCGGGGACTTCAGCACGACGAAGCTGAAGTACTTGTCGATGCCGATATCCATCTCGACGAGGCGTTCCATCATGGCCTGGTATTCGCTGATCCCTGCCGTGATGAACTTGACGAGATAGTCGTACCCGCCCGAAACGAGATGGCATTCGACGACAGAATCGATCTTTTCGATCGTGGTAAGGAAGCGCGCGAAATCGATCTGCCGATGATTCTTCAGCGTGATTTCGGCGAAGACCGTCAGAGTCTGTCCGAGCTTGGAGACGTCGATCTGGGCGGAATAGCCCGTGATGAAGCCCTCGGTTTGGAGCCTCTTGACGCGCATCAGGCATGGGCTCGGGGAAAGGTTTATCAATTCTGCGAGCTCGACGTTGGAAATCCGCCCGTTCTTCTGTAGTTCGCACAGAATTCTGATGTCGATCTTATCGAGCTTCATAGCAGTGCCGTGAGATAGGGCGACCAGAGCGAGAAATCTTGAGGCAACAGCCTCATACGCACTGTGATAGCATCAATCAGCATACTTTCCCACCGGGGCCGTGGAGCTGCTTTCAGAACTCGCTGACCTTGCCCCAGGCGCTCATTCTCAGCCGCTCCGGCCTGTAGGGATGCGGGTCGACGATCGGTGCACGACCGCTAATGATGTCGGCGATCATATGGCCCGCGCCGGGACCAATCCCGAATCCGTGGCCACTGAATCCCGCCGCAAGGATGAAGCCCGGAATCGATTCAACTTCACCGATTGCTGGAATGCCATCCGGCGTGCTGTCGATGTAGCCGGCCCAGACGCTAGAGATGGCGACGCGCCGGAACTCCGGCAGCAATTCGCAAGCTCGTCGATGTGTTAGCCGAATCTGCCTCATGTCGGGGCGCGGATCGAGCATCCGATTCAGCTCCATCGGGGTTACCTCATCGAGCCGCCATTTCGCCAGCGATTCATGACCGTGCCGCAGGCCCTCAAATGCCCCGGGGCTAAGACTTCGCCAACGGCGGGCGAACATGGGCAGGAATTGGCGGCCGAATCTGAACTGCTGCGGCGTCGGATCGACGCGCGCGCGCCCACTGATTGCCAGGGTGTAACCGCCGTTGCCACGTCGTGTGAGCGACACGAGCGTAGTATGCAGGGCATCAGGCAGGCCGGCCGCACCAGGAGCTACAGCGAGAATGGACTGGCGCACGGAGACCTGCGGGAAACGAATCCCAAGCTGGTTGCAGAATGAAGAAGCCCACGCGCCTCCCGCCATGACCACTGTCTTCGTCCGGATCGTGCCCGCTTCGGTCACCACTCCGTTGACCCGGCCTGCACTGAGTTCGATGCCCCGAGCCGCGCATTGCTGGTGCACCGTGCCACCCGCCGCCATGATCGCACGCGCGGCAACGGGCACCGCCTTCGAAGGATCTGCCGTTCCGTCAGTTGGAGAGAAGACGCCGCCTTTCCACTTGCGGCCGGTCGCCTTGCCTCGCTCGCTCGCCTCTTCCGCGCTCAGCATGTGCGTCGTAACGCCGACGGTCCTGGCAAAGTCTCGCCACTTTGCCCAGCCCGCCAGCTCATTATCGTCGTTTGACAAATACAGAAGGCCGCAGCGACGGAAGCCGGTATCTTCGCCGGTCTCCTGGGCAACGCGCTCCCAGAGATCGAGGCTCTTGGTTGCGATCGGCAGCTCGCGCGCATCGCGGTTCTGTTGCCGGCACCATCCCCAGTTGCGGCTGGACTGCTCGGCGGCGATACGGCCCTTTTCGACCAATGCCACCTTTACGCCGCGGCGGGCGAGATAGTAACTCGTGAATACGCCCACCACTCCGCCGCCGATGATAACGACATCTGCCTCTTTAGGCAGCAATGGACTGGACTCGATGTTCATGAGTGGCGCGCTCATTGCACGGGACTCCGGTGGTTGCCGTATCCTAACCGCGAAATTGCGGCAGGCGCCTCGCCGACTTTCGTGATTGGACGGAATATCCTGCGGTTTGCTGCCTCTGTTTCAGGCCATTGTTGCGAAAACACTTTGCTCGACTCGTGAGTCTGGAGACCGCGCACACCCTCCGCAATCGGATCGCCTCCGATCATGCGTAGCCCACGCGCGGCTCCCGCGCGCCCGCCGGGAGGCTTGGCGGCGCAGACTGAAATGCCAAATCGGACTCCATTTTCAGAAGTTCGTGCTGTTCATCTGGCACGTTTCGGCGACACTGGGGTGATTGAAGAAGTCAGACTTGTGAATACCGGGTCAATGTCGATCAGCGGGGCAGAAGCGTGAAAGGTAATACTGGATGAGCCTTGTCCAGGAAAAGACCTTCGCGGAGGCAATCAAGTTGGACGCCGATGGTAGCTCCACGGACTTCCATTCATTCATCGAGTTGGCCTCTCGACCGAAGATCCGGACTGAGCGACGGCTTTGCCTCTCGAGCACACAGCGCTGAATCATGTCGCAGTTTCCGATCGGGCAGTGGCAGAATGCGCGGCGAACTGCTGACCTGTCCGCGCATCGCAGTCGCGAAAAGGGCGGAAGAGCCAATCCGCGGCGTGGTGACCCGGCGCGATTGAAAGGGGAGAATGTTCAGATGGCCGCTGCCCCTGAGAATGTAGCCGAAGATGTGGCACTCTCGGTGCGCGACCTGACCGTGAGCTTGCCGGCAGGTATGGAGCGGGTGCAGGCCGTCGAGAACGTCTCCTTTGATCTGAAGCGCGGTCAGATCCTGTGCATCATCGGGGAATCAGGATCGGGCAAGTCGGTCACGGCCAATGCCATCATGGGCCTCTTGCCCAAGACGATCCGTGTGTCCTCGGGAGCAATCCATCTCGAAGGGATGAACCTCGTAGGGCTCTCACCGGACAGGCTGCGCGACCTGCGCGGCCGAGTCGTCTCGATGATCTTCCAAGACCCGCTCTCCGCGCTCAATCCGCTGATGACTGTAGGCGAACAAATCGAGGAGGTGATGGCTGCACACGCGGTCGGCAGCCCGAAGACCCGTCGCAGCCGAGCCATTGAGTTGTTGATCGAAGTGGGGTTGCCCGATCCGCCGCTGATGTATCACCAGTATCCATTCCGGCTCTCGGGCGGGCAGCGTCAGCGGGTCATGATCGCCATGGCTCTGGCTCTCGAGCCCTCGATCCTGATCGCGGACGAGCCGACCACGGCCCTCGACGTGACGACCCAGGCACAGATCCTGCAGCTGATCCGCGACATTCAGCGACGCAAGGGAATGAGCGTGATGTTCATTACCCATGACTTCGGAGTTGTGGCGGAGATTGCCGATTCCGTCGTGGTGATGGAGAAGGGCCGTTGCGTGGAGCAGGGCAGTGCCGAGCAGGTACTGAAGTCGCCAAGTCACCTCTATACGCGCCGCCTGATCGCGGCCGTGCCGCATCTGACTGGCAAGGACCGGATTCCAGCGGAAGCGGCTGCCAAGACCTCCATCCTGCAGGTCGAATGTCTCGTCAAGACCTATCGCAGCGGCAGCGCGCTTTTTCGCACGCAGCGGATCGTGCCTGCAGTGAACGAGGTGTCGTTCGATCTCGCGCCGGGACGCACGCTCGGCGTGGTCGGAGAAAGCGGCTCCGGCAAATCGTCCCTTGGCCGACTGCTGATCAAGCTCCTGGACAGCGACAGCGGCGCCATTCTGTTCGAGGGGCGTGACATTGCAAGGCTTTCCGAAGCCGAGTTTCGACCACTGCGGTCCAAGATCCAGATGATCTTCCAGGATCCTTTCGCCTCACTCAATCCACGTTCGACGATCGGTCAAATTCTGACCGTCGGTCCGATTGCGCATGGAATGCCTTACAAGAAGGCTTGTGAGCAGGCGCGCGAGCTGCTGTCCCACGTCGGTCTGGATGCAGGAAGCTTCAGCCGCTATCCGCACGAGTTCTCAGGCGGTCAGCGCCAGCGTATCGGCATCGCTCGTGCGTTGATGTTCAAGCCGAGACTGCTGATCGCTGACGAAGCGGTCTCCGCGCTCGACGTATCGATCCAGGCGCAAATCCTGAAGCTGCTGGACCAGATCCAGCGGGAGACCGGCGTCTCGATGATCTTCATCACACATGATCTGCGCGTCGCCAGTCAGATCTGCGATGAAATCGCCGTCATGCATCGAGGGAAGATCGTCGAACGTGGACCGCCGTCGCAGATTTTCCTGAACCCGAAATCCGCCTACACGCGTGAACTCGTCGCTGCGATTCCGGGGGAGCAGCCGAGTGACGCCAGAGAGGGTGGAAGTCGGTCGACACTGGCCGGGACATAGCCACAAATGAGGAGGGGTCATGACTGAAGCTCAAGCTGCATCGAACTACTCGCGGCGTAGTGCACTCCGATTGATGATCGCCGGGGCGGCCGGCCTCGGTGCATCCAATCTGCTGGGCAGGCCTGCCTTCGCTCAGATTGCTCCGGCGAAGCCGACCGGCCGCATCGTCGTCGGGCTCGGACAGGAGCCGACCGTATTCAACCCGCTGATGGTGCATATCGAGGTGGATGATGGCGTGCATTTCTCGCTGTTCGACGCGCTCTTCCGTATCGACCCAAAAGGCGAAATCCAGCCTAATCTCGCGGTAGAAGTCCCCAGCCCGAAGAATGGCGGCATATCGGAAGACGGCCTCAAGTGGCACATCCGCCTGCGCGACAATATTCGCTGGCACGACGGCAAGCCTTTTACGGCCGAGGATGTGAAGTTCACCCTGGAGTTGATCACCAACCCCGGCTTCCGGAGCTGGCGCACGGCCGGGCATGCGCTCGTACGCGATATCACGGTGGTATCACCTACCGAGATCACGTGGCGGATGGAGGAGGCTTTTGCGCCCTATCTGTCGTTCCTGACCGAGACCTTCATGGTGCCCAAGCATGTTCTCGAGAAGGAGGCCAACATAAACAACGCGGCGTTCAACCAGGCGCCGGTCGGCACCGGCCCGTTCAAGTGGGGCCAGCGGGTGGCCGGCGATCATCTCGAGCTGGTGGCCAATCCCGATTATTTCGGAGAAGGCCCTCATATCGAAAGGCTGGTCTTCAAGTACATTCCCGACCTCACTGTCCTCTACACCCAGTTCAAGAGCGGCGACGTCGATCTTGTCGGCCAGCCCTACATCACGCCGGATCATTATGGTGAAGCGCGGAACCTGCCGAACCGCGTCGTGACGCTGGTGCCACGAACGTCATTCGAGTCCTTCTACCTGAATCTGGAGCGTCCGCAGTTCAAGGAGCTTGCCGTTCGCGAGGCCCTTTACGCCGCGATCGACAAGGAGGCGATCATCCAAGGGCTCTACTACGGAGTGCCGAGCCCGACAGAAACGTTCATGCCGAAGCAGTCCTTCTACTTCAACCCCAATCTGCAACCGCACGAATATAACGTGAACCGCGCGGGCCAGATTCTCGACAATGCAGGCTGGCTCCCGGGCCGCGATGGCATCCGCACCAAGGACGGCGTCCGTCTGTCCTTCGCCAACTCGACCACTTCGGGCGATCCCCTCCGCGAACAGGTGCAGCAGTTCCTGCAGCAGACATTTGCGCAGCTGGGCGTCGAGATGAAGATATCGAACCTGCCGGCCGCCGTGATGTGGGGCGAGTTCTGGATGCAGTCGCAATTCGATTCCGTGATCGTCGGCAGCTCGTACCTGATCGGCGCCGATCCGGACGTCACCAATCGCCTGCACTCGCGTTCGATCGGAGCGAAGGGCGGGCGCGGCTCGAACAATGCGCAGTATACAAATCCGGAGGTCGATGCTCTGCTCGACAAGGGCGCGCGGACCTTCGATCCTGAAGCCCGGCGCGCGATCTACTATCGCATCCAGGAACTTGTCCGTCGCGACCTGCCCTTCCTTCCGCTGTACCAGAGCAATGCGGTTGAAGGTCTCAAGAAAGGGATCAACGGATTCGTGCCGAACGGCAATACGCGCACGGAATCCTGGAACGCGCTCGCTTGGTATTGGGCGAGCTGACGTCCCGAAGGTGGAGCCGCCATCGCTCAACGACGGCAGCGAACAGTAAGTCAAGGTAAGATGGAGAGCTCGAATGTCCGGGTTCCTGTTCAACCGTCTCTCGCAAAGTATCGTGTTGCTGGTGATCGTTTCGATCATCGGCTTCACGATCCTCAGTCTCATGCCGGGTGGTCCTCTCGCACAGTTCGGGCTCGATCCGGGCATGACTCAGAAGGACGTTGAGCGGCTCGCAGCGCAGCTGGGGCTGAACCGGCCGCTGTGGCTCCAGTATCTTGACTGGGCTTGGCGGTTGATTCAGGGCGACTGGGGACACTCATTCCGCGACGGCTCTCCGGTGCTGGCGGTAATTGGCCGGCATCTCTTGGCGACGCTGCTGCTGATGGGCACGTCGACCGCCCTCGCGATCGCGCTCGGCACCTGGATCGGAATCCGCAGCGCCACTCACCGGTATTCCCTCTTCGACTATTCGGCGACCGTCGGCGCCATGATAGCGCTGTCGATCCCGACCTTCTGGTTCGGTCTCGTGGGCATCTACGTCTTTTCCCTGAAGCTCGGCTGGGTGCCTGCCGGCAACATGTACACCATTGGCAACGCGTCGGTGCTGGACTATCTGCACCACCTGATCCTGCCCGCTGCCGTGCTATCCCTGGTTCATGTCGCGGTCTGGAGCCGTTACATGCGGACGGCGACACTCGATTCGCTCTGCCAGGATTTCGTCAAGACGGCCCGTGCGAAGGGCGTGACCGAGCGCCGCATCTTGCTCAAGCATGTCGTGGGTAATGCGCTCTTGCCGATGATCACATTGGCAGGGATGCAGTTGCCTAGCATTCTGACCGGCGCCTTAGTGACCGAAACCGTCTTTACCTGGCCGGGCATGGGCCGGCTGTTCCTCGACAGTCTCGGTTACAGCGACTATCCGGTCGTGATGGGCCTGCTGATATTCTCTGCAATCCTGGTCGTGCTGGGCAATTTGATCGCAGACATCCTCGTCGCTGTTGTCGACCCTCGCATTCGCTTGAGCTGAAGACCGAGCTTCGTGCCTGCCAAAAGGAGTCCGCAGCCATGACCACTATCGCCGCCGACTTGCCTCCAATTCGCTGGTGGCACAGCCGTTTGGTGAGCCGCTTCATGCGCCACCATCTCGCTCTTCTCGGACTTGCGATGATCGCCTTGCTCGTTCTGGCGTGCGCCATCGGCCCTTATGCCTTGCCCTACGATTCGCTTCATATTGATCTGCGCGCCCGCTTTGCTCCTCCGCTGACCGGTCATCATTATTTTGGCACCGACCCGCTGGGGCGAGACTTGGCTGCCCGATTATTGATGGCCGGGCGGGTCTCGCTGCTGGTGGGGTTCTCCGCGATGTTGCTGTCGACTCTGATTGGGACGCTGGTCGGGCTGACGGCAGGCTATCGCGGCGGTTGGCTCGGTGCGGCCTTGATGCGCACGGTCGACGGCTTCCTTTCGTACCCGTCCATCTTCCTGGTGCTGGCGCTCGCAGCAACGCTGCGACCGAGCCCCGTCATGATCACGATCATTATCGCCGTCACCAGCTGGATGGAGTCTGCCCGCATCGTCGAGGCCGAGGTCCGCTCGCTGCGCGAGCGCGAGTTTGTCCAGGCTGCGCGCATGGTCGGGCTTAGCGGGAGGCACATCATGTTCCGCGAGATCCTGCCCAACGCCATGGGTCCAATCATCGTCGCCGCAAGCCTGACCGTCGCGCGTGCAATTCTGCTAGAAGCCTACATCAGCTTCCTCGGCTATGGCATCCAGCCGCCGCTGCCCAGCTGGGGCAACATGCTCAATGGAGCCCAGCAGTACCTGGCGAGCGCTCCATGGCTCGCCATCATTCCCGGTGCTGCAATTACCATTGCCGTGACGAGCTTCAACTTCATCGGCGACGGCCTGCGAGATGCCCTCGACGTCCGAAACGACCACATTTGAAACCGAGCTCAACACGAGCCGAGGCCGATCGCAGAGCCGCGCCTGAAGATAAGAGGATCAAAGACATGCACGCGCCGGGAGTCACCGAGAAGGCTATGCCCTATTGGTGGGAAGCCGCCCCGCCTAAGGAGCTGCCTCAGCAGCCATTGCCCAAGAAGCTCGACGTGCTGATCGTGGGTGCTGGCTATGCCGGGCTTTCGGCCGGGTTGGTGTTGGCGCGTGAGGGACGCTCGGTTGCTGCGTTCGATGCGATGAATCCGGGGGAGGGAGCGTCTACGCGCAACGGTGGGATTACCAGCGGATCCATTCGGCCTGACCACGCGACGCTCACACGGCGGTTTGGCGAGGAGAAGGCGTTGGCGATCGAGGCGGAAGGCAAGGCCGCACGCGAGTTCCTCTATGATTTCATCAAGACGGAAGGGCTCGCCTGCGACTTCAAGCCCGTCGGGCAGTTCAAAGGCGCCTTCGGATATGAACAATACGAAGCCATGGCGCGTACCGCCGAGAGGCTCGCGAAGAGGCTGGGGATCGAGGCTCACGCTGTTCCTTATGCCGAGCAGCGCAATTACATCGGCACCGATGTCTACCGTGGCGGTACGGTTCGGATGGACATCGGTGGGCTGCATCCGGCGAAATTCCACGCCGAGCTGCTGCGCGTGGCACTCGCTTCGGGGTTGATCGTCCACGGGAGAACACCCGTCGTCTCAGTAGAGAAGGATGACGCGGGATTCCGCGTCGTGACCGCGGCCGGCTCGGTACAGGCGCGTCAGGTGCTGGTTTGTACGAACGGTTACACCGACGGCGCTGTGCCCTTCCTGCGCCGCCGGCTGGTCCCGGTTCGCAGCCGGATCATCGCGACCGAAGAGCTCGCGTCGGACGTCATGGCGCGGCTGATGCCGAAACGCATGATGATCACCGAGAACCGCGAGGTCGGCTTCTATTATCGACCCTCGCCGGACGGCAAACGTATTCTGCTCGGCGGACGCGACAGCTCCCGCCTCGGTGATCCAGTGGCCCCGAAGCTGCTTTTACGCAAGGGTCTGGTCAATCTGTTTCCGGAATTGGAGAGCGTTCGCCTCTCACACAACTGGTTCGGCAATGTCGCCATGAACCGCGACATGATTCCCCGCATTTTCGAGAAAAACGGAATTGTCTACGCCACCGGCTTCTGCGGTTCGGGCGTCGTCTGGGCGCCATGGGTCGGTATGCGTGCGGCTCACAAGCTGATGGGACAACACGAGCGGGCACGTACTGCCTTTGATTTCCGGCCGCCGGCCTTCATCCCGTTCTATCGCGGCAATCCCTGGTTCATGCCTGCCTTCATTCAAACCTATCGCATGCGCGACCGGATTGCGCTGCGGCGCGCCAGCCGCTGACAGCAGATTGACCATCCTGCTGCGTCATCAATGAAATACTATGCCGAACTTTGCTGAGATCCGGCCGCCTAATGCTGTCGGACCGAGATTACGCTGCAGGCTGCACGAGCGTCAGGTGGGCTCGCCGTATCAATCACTGGTCACGCCTGCAACTTCAGCAAGAGACGTCGAGCCATCATGACAGTTGCAGCTTACCCGGTCGGAGATCGCGGGAGTGAGGACGTGCTGCTGGTCCCCTTCGCCAGAGCACATCTGGAAGGTGCCCTGAAGCTCTCGCAGGAGATGTCTTGGCCTTATCGGATCGAGGACTGGGATTTCGCGCTGCAATTGGGCCATGGCTTTGTTCTGCAGCGGGCTGGTGTGGTGATCGGAACGGCGGCCTGGTGGCCATATGGCGAGAGCCATGCGTCGGCCGGCATGATCATCGTTTCCAAAGCCGCCCAGGGCCGCGGCTATGGCGCGCAATTGATGGATGCGTTGCTGGCTTCGGCCTATCCACGGAGCATTGTGTTGAACTCGACGGCCGAAGGCATCATGCTCTACCGGCGCCGCGGCTTCGTCCCCATCGGGGTCATCCAACAGCATCAGGGAATTCCGATAGAATGCCACGAGGCGCCGCCGTCGTCCTCGGTCAGGGCCATGGCTGCATCGGACTTCGAGGCGATTGCGCGCCTTGATCGAGAGGCCACGGCTCGGGAGAGGCGGCCACTGCTGGATCGGCTCGTCCAGAGCGGGGATGGCTATGTCTTGCAGCGTGATGGCACAACTCGCGGCTACGCCATCTCACGCCGATTCGGCCGGGGGCATGTCATCGGTCCTGTTGTTGCTGATAGCCTGACTGACGCACGCGCGTTGATTGGGGCCTCGCTCGCGCGTCTCGGGCGCGTGTTCGTCCGAGTCGATACCTCTGCATCATCGCAACTCGGCGAGTGGCTCGAAAGCATCGGCCTGCGGCAGGTCAGCGATGCGACCACGATGATCCTGGGACAGGCATCATCGACCGGACCGGCGCGCATGTTCGCGATCGCCAGCCAGTCGTTCAACTAGGAGACGGCGCGGTGCTACGCCAGAAGATGCGCGAAACGGAGATCCAGCAGGGCGAGACGGCCGCGACGGTCGGCGCGTTGGCGACACCAGCCCTCCTGCTCGACAAGGAGCGGCTGGATCGCAATCTCGCCCGTCTGTCCTCTCGCATGGCCGCGCGCGGCGTCGTGCTGCGTCCCCATATGAAAACCGCGAAATCCATTGAAGTCGCGCGACGCGTATATCGATCCGGGCCGGGGCCAATCACTGTGTCCACTCTGGCGGAGGCGGAGTACTTCGCGCGGCACGGTTTCCGAGACATGACTTATGCCGTGGGTCTGGCGCCTCACACTGCCGAGAGGGCCATGCGCCTCCGGAAAGCAGGCGTTGACATCAAGGTGCTGCTGGATTCGCCTGAACAGGCGATGATGCTGGGCGCGGCCGGTCGTGCGGCTGGCGTGACGCCGTCCGCCTTCATCGAGATCGACTGCGACGGTCACCGCGGCGGGCTGACTGCTACCGATCCCAAGCTCATCGCGGTCGCGGCGGCGCTGGACACGGCCGGCGCAAAGCTCGCCGGCATTCTTACGCATGCCGGCGAATCCTACAGCCTCTCTGAGCCCCAGGTCCTTGTCGCCACTGCGGAGAACGAACGGGCGGTGGCCGTTGCCGCGGCGGACAGTTTGCGAGCAGCGGGACATCAATGCCCCGTCGTGAGTGTCGGCTCGACGCCCACCGCCCATTTCGCCGAGGACCTGACCGGCATCACGGAGATGCGGGCCGGCGTGTATATGTTCTTCGATCTGGTGATGCACGGTGTCGGTGTCTGCAGGATCGACGACATTGCGATCTCGGTGCTCGCCACGGTCATCGGCACCAAGCCGGAAAAAGGCTGGATTTTGGTCGATGCGGGCTGGATGGCGCTGTCGCGCGATCGCGGCACTGCCGCGCAGCGCGTAGATCAGCGCTACGGCCTCGTCTGCGATCTCTCAGGCAGCATCTATCCTGACCTGATCGTCGCAGAGGCGAGCCAGGAGCACGGCATCCTGGCTATCAGATCCGGCTCGGCGCACGTTTTGCCGGATCTTTCGATCGGCGCGAAAGTCAGGATCTTGCCCAATCACGCTTGCGCCACAGCGTCGCAACATGACCTGTACAATGTCGTAACCGCCGGAAACGACGCAATCGAAGCGCAATGGCTGCGGATGCGCGGCTGGTAGTCTCAAGCCCAGCATTCAGTCAGGGAAATCTGGAGCCGGAGGTATGAAGCTCACATCTTATTGGCTGGATACATCGGAGCCATTCACGAGCGCCGCCGCAGGACCGGTGCAAGGGACTTGCGACGTCGCGGTGATCGGCGGCGGCCTGACCGGCTCATCCGCCGCGCTGGCTCTCGCCAAGAAGGGCGCACGCGTCGTGCTGCTCGAGGCCGAGACGATCGGGCACGCGGCGTCTGGCCGGAACGGCGGGATGTGCAACAACGGCTTCGCTCAGGATTACGGCACGCTCTCAGCCAAGCTCGGTAAGGATATCGCCGACCGGCTCTACCGGGCTTTCGACGCCGGGGTCGATACGGTCGAGCGTCTGGTCGCGGAAGAGAACATCGACTGCAACTTCGCGCGCAGCGGAAAGATCAAGCTTGCCGCGCGGCCTGAGCACTATGACAAGCTGGCACGAAGCCAGGAACTGCTGGCCGCCAATATCGATCCCGACACGGCGATGGTGAGCCGTGCGGATCTCGCCGGCGAGGTCGGATCGGAGCGCTACTACGGCGGCCTCATCTATCGCAAGAGCGCAGGCATGCATGTCGGGCGCTTCGTTCGCGGCCTTGCGCAAGCGGCGGCGCGGCGCGGCATCGAGATCCACGAGCACACGCCGATGACGGGTCTGCGGCCCGCCGCCGGCGGAGGCCATGAGATCGAGACGCCCAGGGGCCGGCTGCGGGCCTCGCAGGTTTTGTTAGCCAGCGGCATCTCGCATGTCGGGCCGCTCGGTTGGATTCGACGGCGGATTGTGCCCGTCGGCGCATTCCTGATCGTGACCGAGCCGTTGCCGATCGCGACGCTCGATCGGCTTTTGCCACACCGCCGTATGGCTGTCGATACGAAGAACCTGGTCAACTACTTCCGGACCACGCCGGACAACCGGCTGCTGTTCGGTGGACGCGCGCGCTTCGCCATCTCCAATCCCGCATCAGACGAAAAAAGCGGCGCGATCCTGCAGGCCGCGCTGCACGACGTCTTTCCCGAGCTTCGCGGCGTGCGCATCGATTATTGCTGGGGCGGCATGGTCGACATGACGCGCGACCGGCTGCCACGCGCCGGCGAACGCAACGGCATCTATTACTCCATGGGCTACAGCGGCCACGGCACCCAGATGTCGACCCTGATGGGGACGATCATGGCTGATGTCATGGACGGGCGCGCCGAGCTCAATCCCTGGAAAGACTTCGCGTGGCCGGCCATTCCGGGCCACCTCGGTCCTCCCTGGTTCCTCCCGCTGATCGGCGCCTACTACAGGATCAAGGATCGCTTCCAATGACGTCGCCGGTTCGATACCTGATGGAAGCCGGCCTCCTCGACAAATTCTACCTCGGCGGCGAATGGCAAAAGCCGATTGGATCGAGCACCACGAGCGTCGTCAACCCGGCGACCGAGCGATCGATCGCCGATATCGCTCTCGGCAATGAGCAGGATGTGGATTGCGCGATTGCCGCTGCGAGAGGAGCCTTTGCCGGCTGGTCTCGTAGGCCAGCTGCCGAGCGGGCGGCGCTGCTCGACCGCGTCCACAGTTTGCTCATCGACCGGATGGAGCTGTTCGCGCAGGCGCTGACGTGCGAGATGGGGGTGGCCATCACCTGCGCGCGGCGCGCGCAGGTGCCGCTGGCCGCCGAACATATCCGTGTCGCCCGCGACAACCTCACGAGGTATCCGTTCGTCGCCCGGCGGGGCAGCACCGCGATCATGCGCGAGCCGATCGGCGTCTGCGGCCTCATTACGCCCTGGAACTGGCCGCTATACCAGATCACAGCCAAGGTCGCTCCGGCGCTCGCAGCCGGCTGCACGGTGGTGTTGAAGCCGAGCGAATTGTCGCCGCTGAGCGCATTGCTGTTCGCCGGGCTGATGGAGGATGCCGGTTGTCCGCCCGGCGTATTCAATCTTGTCAACGGGACAGGACCAATCGTGGGCGCCGCTCTGGCGGCGCATCCGCAGGTGGATATGATCTCGATCACCGGTTCGACCCGCGCCGGGGTACTGGTCGCGCAAGCGGCGGCGCCCACTGTGAAGCGCGTTGCCCAGGAGCTCGGCGGGAAGTCGCCGAACATCATCCTGCCGGATGCCGATCTGCGGCGCGCTGTTCGGCTCGGTGTCGCCGCCGCCTTCCGCAATCTCGGCCAGTCCTGTAGCGCACCGACGCGCATGCTCGTGTCGCGCCCGCAGATGGCTGAGGTTGAGGTTCTCGCCGCTTCGGCGGCTTCGGAATGCGTGGTCGGCGATCCGCTTGTGGAGAGGAGGACCCATGGTCCGATTGCCAACCGGCCGCAGTTCGAGCGTGTGCAGACCATGATCGGAGTCGGCCTGGAGGAAGAAGCCAAGCTCGTCATTGGCGGGCAGGGCCGGCCCGACGACCTTCATATCGGCCTCTATGCGCGGCCGACGATCTTCTCAAACGTCCATCGCGAGATGAGGATCGCGCAGGAGGAGATCTTTGGTCCGGTACTGTCGATCGTTCCCTACGACAGCATGGAGGAGGCGATCGAGATCGCCAACGACACTGTTTATGGCCTCGGCGCCCATGTGCAGGGCGCAGATCTTGAGACGATGCGGACGGTGGCCGCGCAGATCCAGTCGGGTCAAGTGCATCTCGATTATCCCGACTGGGACCCCAACGCACCTTTTGGCGGATACAAGCGTTCCGGCAACGGCCGGGAATACGGTCTTGAGGGCATGGAGGAATATCTGGAGACCAAGGCCATTCTCGGCTTCTACCGGTGACGGGCCACTCGACCGGCAGGTGATGTTGGGTGCATGATGCCATCTCCGCCGACCGTTGGTGCGATTAGTGTCGCTTCATCAGGCCTCGCTTTCGACCGCTTGACCAAGGTGCAGCCGTGTCATTCGGCTTGTTCTCTCCAGATCCCAATCTGATCTCGATTGGCAAACCAATTCTGTATGTGAGTTCGCTATACTGACAGCGCGGTTTATGCGAGAACGCGTTTTCGGAAAGCTTACGAAGGGTATGCGAATTTTGGCCGCATCCAAAAAGGGCATCCAGCCTGCGGAACGCCAGAACGGGATTGATCGGGCTATCGATCTCCTTGAAGCGCTGCTGCATTTGCGCGCACCCTCCAAGCTCGGCGATCTCGCCAAGCAGATGGGCGCGCCGCGGTCGACCGTCTATGCCATCGCCAACCGCCTGATCGAGGCGGATCTGCTGGAAATGGTCGGCGAGGGCGGTCAGGTCTATTTCGGCAAGGCGGTGCATCTCTACGGCCAGGCCTATGCGGAGGCCAATCCGCTGCATCGCCGATGTCACGAAGCTCTCGATCGGCTCGCGACCAAGCATAGTGCGACCGCACAACTCTGCGCCCTGCGGGGCCGCAAATATGTGGTGGTCGACACAAGGGACGGCTCTGGCCTGTTCCGGATCACCACTGACGTGGGCATCGAGGTGCCGCTGCCGTGGACCGCATCCGGAAGGCTGCTGCTGGATCACATGAGCCCTTCGGAGATTCGTGCGTTCGTTCCGAAGGAGGATTTTCGCCTACCTGACGGGCGCCTGCTCGATGTCGGTGATTTCATCAAGGATGTCGCGCGCGCAAGGCGCGAAGGCAGATGCGTGACGACGGCGCTGTCCGACCGGTTTACGTCCTGTCTTGCCGCGCCAATCCGAGACAAGAGGGGGGTCGCGGTCGCGACGCTTTGCTTCGTCATTCCCGCGGACTCGCTGAAGGAGCGCAGGACCGCGCTGCTCGACGACCTCGTCGCCACGGCCACTGAACTCTCAGACCGTCACTGAGCCGAGCCGGCCGGCAGCGCTCGCGCAATGCGGCTGCATTGCTCCTGCGCCGTCCTCGCGCGGCCTTGCGACCTGGGCGGACGTATTCGGGCGAAGCGGCCCTTCAACGTCCCGGGCTTGACATGGCAGCGCCGGAATATCTAACGTGACGCTATAAGGTAATATTGTCCACTATAAGGGACAAAGCCGACTTGGCAATGTTCTCTGTTCTGTTTAGGCGGACAAAGGAACATGATCGTGCGTTTGAGGGAGGGTTCAAAATGGTGAAGGCAAGCCAACCAGTGCCTGGGCGACGCTGGCTCATCGGTTGTCTCATCGGCGTCGGAATCCTCATCAACTACATCGATCGGGTCGGGCTGTCCGCCGCGACGCCCGAGCTCACCAAAGAGCTTGGCCTCACCGCCACCGATATCGGCCTGCTCGGCAGCGCGTTCTTCTGGACCTATTCGCTGTTGCAGGTCCCCGGCGGCATGGTGCTCGACCGCTTCGGCGTCACCGCGGTCGGCCGCGCCAGCAGCTTGCTCTGGGCGGTTGCAGCCACCATCACCGCGCTCGCCAGCGGTCTTTACGGTATCGCCGCTGCGCGTCTCTTGCTCGGGGTGGCGGAAGCGCCGGCATTTCCGGCAAGTCAGAAAGCGACCGGCCACTGGTTTCCACTCGACGAGCGCGCGCGTTCGACCGCGATCTTCGATTCCGCTGCCAAATTCTCCAACGTGATCGGCGTGCCGCTGGTCGCCTATGTGATCTATCTGTACGGCTGGCGCTGGGGCTTCGGCGTCACGGCGTTGCTGAGCTTTCTGTACTTCGTCGCCTACTACGTCATCTATCGAAATCCGAGCGAGGATCCGAAGCTCTCCAAGGCGGAGCATGACTATATCGTCGCTGGCGGCGGCACGCCTGAAGGCCCGGCCACGGCGGGACAGAGCCGCATGCTCGGATACCTGTTGCGCAACCGAAAGGTCTGGGGGCTGACCATTGGGTTCTCAGCCTACGGCTACACCTTCTATCTCTTTCTCACCTGGCTGCCAGGCTATCTCGCCCAGACCATGCACATGAATCTGATGACGGCCGCGGGCTATTCGACGATCCCCTGGATTTTCGCGACCCTGTCGGACCTCCTGATCGGCGGATTCCTGGTGGATCACCTCATTGCCCGCGGTTACGACAGCACGAGGGTCCGGCAGTCGGTGATCATCGTCGGCATGCTGATGGGGCTTGCCGTGATCGGCGCAGCGTTCACTGTGAAGCCGGGGTGGGCGCTGCTCTGGCTGTCGATTGCGATCTCGGGCCTATCCGCCGCTGCGCCCGTCGGGTCCTCGATCGTGTCGCTGATCGCGCCCAAGGGCGGCGCGGGAACGGTCGGCGGCATTCTGAATTTCACGAACAACATGATGGGCGTTCTCGCGCCGATCGTGACCGGCGTCGTGGTCGACTGGACGCAATCGTTTGCCGGCGCTTTCATGATCGCCGGCGTCGTACTGCTGATCGGCATCTTCTTCTATGTCGTGGTGCTGGGACGGATCGAATCGATTCCAGATTTCGAAGGAACACCGCTGCGAGACGCCGTGGCCGTCCACTGAGGAGAGGGGGCATGCCCCAAGACACAAATCGAGATCCGAACCAAGGCAAGGATGTCCTCATCCGCAATGCGCGGCTGATCGACGGCACCGGCGCGCCGTGGTTCGAGGCCGATCTGCGCATCAGCGGCAGCCGAATCGCGGCGATCGGCGCCTCCCTGCCTGCGGATGGAGCCGAGGTCATCGACGCGCGTGGGTGCTACCTTACGCCCGGCTTTATCGACGCCCACTGCCACGATGACCTGATCTGCCTGCGCGAGCCGGACCGGCCCGAGAAGGCCCTGCAGGGTGTGACCACGCTCGTGGTCGGCAATTGCTGCTTCTCGCTCTATCCGGCAACGCCGAACTCCGCAGAGATGCTGCGCCAGCATTTCTCCGGACTCGCCGGCGAGACCCGGGCGAACGAGGTCTTCGACAGTTTCGAGGGCTACCGGCAGGCCTTGGAAGGGCCGGGCATAGCGCTCAACCTCGTCTCCCTGGTCGGACACGCCGCAATTCGGCTCGCCGTTCTGGGTTACGAACGCCGCGCGGCGACCGACCAGGAGGTCCGGGCTATGCAGGCGCTGCTTGCGCAGCAGCTCAGGCAGGGCGCGGCCGGCCTGTCGCTCGGCCTCGTCTATCCGCCAAGCGCCTTTGCCGACACGAATGAACTGTGTGCGCTGGCTGCGACCGTGCGCGCGCACGGCAAGCTGCTCACGGCGCATATCCGCAGCTACGAAGCGGACCTGCTGAAATCGATCGACGAGTTCATCGCGATCTTGCGCGCCTCTGGCGCGGCCGGGCTGTTGTCGCATCTGCAATCAGCCGGAAAGCCGAACTGGGGCGCCATTCCCAAAGCCCTCGACCGGCTCGAGGCGGCGCGAGCAGAGGGGATCGACGTCTCGTTCGACATGTATCCTTATCCTGCCGGCAGTTCCTACATGCTGCAATTGCTGCCGCCGGCTGCGCTCGAGGGTGGCATCGACGCTCTGCGCGCGCGGCTGCGCGATGCGGCGAAGCGCGAGGCGCTTCGCGTGCTGGTCGAGGAAGGCGATCCCGATCCCCATGCCGCGCAGTCCAAGATCGTGCTGATCGGCTGGCACAACGTGCGAATTTCCGGCACCGGCAATCCCGCACTGAAGCCCCTTGAGGGGAAGTCGATGGTCGACGCCGCGCGCGAGCTCGGTATCTCGCCATTCGATCTCATGGTCCGGTGCATCGAGGAAGACCAGGGCCAGACCGGCATCATCATGTTCCAGCTCGATGAGGCCGACCTGCGTGCCGCCTTCACCCATCGCCTGCACATGGTCGGCTCCGACGGCATTCCGCGTCCGGGTACCAAGCCGCATCCGCGTGCTTATGGCAGTTTTCCGCGCGTTGCAGGGCGCTTGACACGCGAGCAAGGCTGGCTGTCTTTGGAAGATGCCGTGCGACGGATGACCGCGATGCCCGCCCAGCGCTTCGGTCTTAGCGACCGCGGCATCCTGCGACCGGACATGATCGCGGATCTGGCTCTGTTCGACGATACCATTATCGACAACGCGACGTTCGAAGCACCGACCGAAATTCCGGCAGGCATCCGTTCGGTGTTCGTTGCTGGCGAGGCCGTGGTCGCGGAAGGGCGCAGTACCTTCGCGCGCCCCGGCCGGGCTGTGATCGCCGGATGACAACACCATCAACAATCGCTCGGCTCTTCAACATACCGAATCCGAAATTCGCCTGGCTCGCACGCGGAAAAGCGAGTGTCCAGGACAGCCAAGCGCGCACCACAAATTCTGACCTGATTATCGCACAGAGGAAGATACGCAATGACGCTGAAACGATATGGCGCGGCCGGCGGCACCGGCACCGGCGGCCAGCACCTTCCTTTTGCCCGTGCAGTGGAGGCCGGCGGCTGGCTGTACGTCTCCGGGCAGACGCCAATGGAAAACGGCGAAGTGATTGAGGGCGGCATCATCCCGCAATCGCACAAGGCGATCCGCAACCTGCTCGCCATCCTGGCGGAGGCCGGCTACGAAGCCAAGGATGTCGTGCGCTGCGGCGTCTGGCTCGACGATCCCAGAGATTTTCCAAGCTTCAACAAGGTCTTTGCCGAATATTTCGGCGCCCATCCGCCGGCGCGGGCCTGCGTGGTTTCGAGCATGGTCGTGGACTGCAAGGTGGAAATCGATTGCGTTGCCTATCGCGCGTGAACGACAGCGGCGCCCGGACTTGCGTTGGTCCTTAAGCGGCGACTGGGCCACCACGGCAGAGGTCGTGGTGGTGATCTCCCGGCAAAGGTCATCCAGATGCCGCGAGCTTCTTATCGGTTGATCTGTCGGTTCGACCCGCATTTTTCAAAGCTGGGCGGGGCGAACAACTAAGCGCAACATGGACGGCGCTCCTGCACTGCGAGAGTGGCTCGCTACCGGCATTCAAAGAGCAAAGGTGCGACATGGTGACCGCTCTGTCGGGCACAGCGTCACCGACCAGTCCGTACACCCAGAGTTGGGGTTCTTTTCGGTTCAGGAGGCGCTTCCCGCCGGAGATGGTCGTGACGGTGTCGTTCGTCCCCCAAACGGCTCTGCAGCACCCTGAATAGATCAACGGACTGCTAGTTTTGGCCTTATAAGACCCGGTGTCGCCTTCGAAAAACCAGTGACCCGGGGGACCCCTTGCCGCCACCTTTCTCGATTTGGAAAAACTGACAGCCGGAAGCCTGACAAGGCGCCTGTTCGGACTGGAGACGTGGATCGCCCTTAGCGCGGGCATTCTTACTTCGATCAGCTAGGCTTCGGGACGTAGCGTCGTCAATGCCGGATCCAGGCCGGGGCGCATGCGTTTGTAGCAATCGCTCGACAATCACAGCAGTCGCTCTGGGCAGCCGCACCTTGTCAATCCGCACTGGAAAGGCAAAATCCTCAGCGACGCCTTCCGCGCCCTTGGCGGTGGCCGGGGGCTCGAAGGTGTCGAACTCGGCGGGCGCCCAGCTGGAGCGTCCAGGGTAGAAGGAACTATGCGATGAAGATGATCAAGGGACCGGCGATATTCCTCGCTCAGTTCGCTGCGGATGTGGCGCCATTCAACTCCTTCGACTCGATCTGCGGATGGGCCGCTTCGCTTGGCTACGAGGGGGTTCAGATCCCGACATGGGATGGGCGGCTCTTCGACCTCAATAAGGCATCGGAGTCGCAGGACTACGCCGACGAGGTGAAGGGGATCGCGGCCGGCCACGGCCTTACGATCACCGAGCTCTCGACCCATCTGCAGGGCCAGCTGGTTGCCGTTCACCCGGCCTATGACGTCGCATTCGACGGCTTCGCAACGCCGCAAGTGCGTGGCAACGCCAAGGCCCGCACCGACTGGGCCGTCGACCAGGTGAAGCGTGCGATCTTGGCCTCGAGGCGGCTCGGACTCACTGCACAAGCGACGTTCTCCGGTGCACTTGCTTGGCCCTATGTCTATCCTTGGCCGCAGCGTCCGGCCGGTCTTATCGAGACCGCTTTCGAGGAGCTCGCCAGGCGCTGGCGCCCGATCCTCGACTATGCCGACGAACACGGTGTCGATCTCGCCTATGAGATTCATCCAGGCGAGGACCTTCACGACGGCATCTCCTACGAGATGTTCTTGGAGCGGGTGCAGAACCATAAGCGTGCGAATCTGCTCTATGATCCGTCTCATTTCGTTTTGCAGCAGCTCGATTATCTCGACTACATCGACATTTATCACGAGCGCATCAGGGCCTTCCACGTGAAGGACGCCGAGTTCAACCCGACGGGCCGCCAGGGCGTCTACGGCGGGTTTCAAAGCTGGGTCGATCGTGCTGGCCGCTTCCGCTCGCTTGGAGATGGTCAAGTCGATTTCGGCGCGATCTTCTCGAAGCTCACGCAATATGGCTACGGCAGCTGGGCGGTGCTCGAATGGGAGTGTGCGCTCAAGCATCCCGAACAGGGCGCACGCGAGGGCGCCGGGTTCATCAAGAGCCATATCATCCGCGTCACCGAGCAAGCCTTCGACGATTTCGCGAGCTCAGGCGCCGACCACACGGCGAACCGCAGCATGCTGGGCCTATCGTGAGCGAGGAAAAAATGACTATCGAAGCAGGCAAGGAAGCAAGCGACCATGGGCGTATCCGGCTCGGCATGGTCGGCGGCGGCCAGGGGGCCTTCATCGGCGCCGTGCACCGGATTGCCGCCCGTATCGACGACCAGTTCGAACTCGTGGCCGGCGCGCTCGCGTCGGATCCGGCGCGAGCCAAGGCCTCTGCGAAGGAGCTAGGCATCGCCGACGACCGCGCCTATGGCTCGTTCGAGGAGATGGCGAAGGCGGAAGCCGCGCGAGCGGATGGCATCGAGGCGGTCTCGATCGTGACACCCAACCACATGCACAGTCCGGTCGCGAAGGCGTTCTTGAACGCCGGCATTCATGTGATTTGCGATAAGCCACTGACGACGACCGTTGCCGAGGCCGAAGAGCTGGTGACCCTGGTCAGGGGGACGGGCAAGATCTTCGTGGTCACACACAATTACACGGGTTATCCGATGGTCCGACAGGCCCGGGCCATGGTCGCGAACGGCGATCTCGGCGACATCCGTCTCGTCCAGGCCGAGTATCTGCAGGACTGGTTGACCGAGCGATTGGAGGTCAGCGGCCAGAAACAGGCAGCGTGGCGAACCGATCCCGCCCGTTCCGGCCTCGGCGGGTGCATCGGCGACATCGGCACTCACGCCTATCATCTCGCCTGCTTCGTCACGGGGCTCGAACTCGACAAGCTGCTCGCCCAGCTCTCGACCTTCGTCGAGGGACGGCGTCTCGATGACGATGTCCAGATCCTCCTCAAGTGGAAGGGCGGCGCCAAGGGCATGCTGTGGGCGAGCCAGGTTGCCGTAGGCAATGAGAACGGCCTTACGCTGCGGATCTACGGCAGCAAAGCGGGCCTGGAATGGGCGCAGGAGAATCCGAACCAGCTCTGGTTCACGCCGTACGGGCGCCCCAAGCAACTCCTGACCCGCGGCGGGGCGGGCGCCTTCAGCGAGGCGGGCCGGGTCACCCGCATTCCCTCCGGCCATCCCGAAGGCTATCTTGAAGGATTCGCAACGATCTATGCCGAGGCAGCGCGCGCCATCCGCGCAGCAAGGGCCGGCGAAAAGCCGGACCGCGAGGTCATCTTCCCGACGGTCGAGGATGGGCTGTCAGGCATGAAGTTCATCGATGCCGCGGTGAAGTCGTCGGAACGGGGCGGTGCCTGGATTCAAATGACCTGACTTCCGAACTCATAAGCCCGTCATTCGGGTCGTCTTGCGGCGACGAAGGTGCTGCCAAACATCTCAGGGCTCAAGCCGGTGCGCATGCCTGAACCAGTCGCTTATGTTCTGCTTTACGTAGCCCTGTACGCAGCGTTCGGTGTCGCATCTCCGTTCTGGTCAAAGTTTTTCGAAACGAAGACTCTGGCTTCCCAGCAGATCGGATTGCTCTTGGCGGCTGCCATGCTGGCGCGGCTTGTCGCAGGACCATTGGTGGCGACCGTCGCTGACCGAGTCGGAGCGCTGCGCCTCGTGCTCGCAAGCTGTACTGGCTTGGCGGCCGCGGCAGCGCTCGCATTGATCTGGGCCGATAGTTTCCTGTTGTTGTTTGCCATCGCATTGGCCCAGGCCGCTGCTCTTGCTCCTACGACCTCGATCGCAGATGCATTGTCCGTCAATGTGGCGCGGCCGAAGATTGCGGGAAGGCGCTTTGAGTACGGCTGGATAAGAGGCTCGGCCTCGGCGGCTTTCATACTGGGGACCTTGGGGGTTGGGCAGCTCATTAGCCCGCCCGATTACTCTGTCATCGCATGGGCGAACGCCGCCCTGCTGATCACGGCCGCCGGTGCCACGGCATTGGTGCCTGGTGCGGCCGGTCGAGCCGCACGGCAGCCTGTGCCATCTTCCCTCGTGCTGGACCTCGGTGCGCTACTTGCGATCCCGCGGTTTCGAGCTGTGATCTTGGTATCAGCTCTGGTCTATGGCAGCCACGCGATGCATGACGCATTTGCTGCGATCCGATGGACCGATGCCGGCATGAGCCCTTCGGCGGTCAGCTTCTTGTGGTCGGAAGCTGTCATCGCGGAGGTGTTCGTGTTCTTATTCATCGGTCCGGCATTCCTCGATCGTTTTGGAGCCCGCGATGCGGCTATATTGTCGGCGGGAGCCGGAATCCTGCGTTGGTGTGTTGCGGGACTGACGACCTCAACCTGGGCGCTTGCTTTGATACAACCGTTACATGGATTGACCTTCGCTTTGCTTCATCTGGCGTGCATGCGTATATTCGGTGATCTGATCCCGAGAAGCGCCGCTGCAACTGCGCAAGCTTTCTACGCGCTTGGCTCGGGCTTAATGACTGCGGCGCTGACTTTTTTATCCGGTGCTCTGTACGCCTCATATACCGGCGCCGGATTCTTTGCCATGGCAGTACTCTGTGCTCTAGCACTCCCCGTGGCCTCGCTTGGATTAGCCGATACGAGCGATGGGTCTATTGCTGGCATGTAATGCAAACCTTACGGAGTTGCCGGATTAGAGTCGTCCGTCAGAGGGGCTGCTGGATCCATAAGCTCAGCGAAACTTACGGCGTGCAGCCGGATCGCACGGTTTGGATCATACGTTTCGGGCGAGATTCTAACTCAGATCGAGGGACCGCTGGTCTAAAGGAACCGTTGCGGCGGAGTTCGCCGATTGCAGCCGGCGGGCGCCCGGCGGCGCCCGATTGTACGAAAAAGCTGGCCGCTCGGAGTTCAGGCAAGGCTTACACCGTGCAGCAGCGGGAGCCGTTCGCAATGCATAACTTGGCTGGATGTCTGGGCGGTCAGGTTCGCAACACGTCTCCCATTGCCTTTGTCATCGCGATTCTCTCAAGGGTTGGGAGTGAATCAGGACCGCGATATTGCGAGCGCAATCGAGCGCTTGGTTGCGATCGTTCGACAATCAGCAATCGGAGCGGAAAATTATTCGGTTCCACGACATCATGACCATTCCGCTTTCTCCTCCTCCTGATGTATGCCAAAGTCTTCTCCGGCTGTACAACGGGACAAGGGGAAATCATGATCATGGACCGTGGAATTGCCGACGCCGACGCGATGGGCGAGGGGGCTCTGACCGGGCTTCGGTCGCGGCTTCTCAATCGCCGGGCCTTTCTGTTCGGCTCCGCTACCGGTCTCGCCGCACTGGGCCTGGCCGGTTGCGCATCCGACTACATGAGTCTGGCCGAGGCGCAGAAAGTCTACGGGCCCGTGCCCGACGAGAAATTCCCGATCCCTGCGGTCGATATTAGCAAGATCAATCCGAAATATTTTCGCAAGACAGTGCGCTACGACAGCAATGAGGCGCCCGGGACGATTATCATTGATCCCAGCAAATACTATGTTTACCGCATCGAAGGCGAGGGAAACGCGACCCGCTATGGTGCCAATGTCGGCCGCGATGGGTTTCGGTGGAGCGGGGAGGCTTATGTCGGGCGCAAAGCCGAATGGCCTACCTGGACGCCACCCAAGGAGATGATCGCGCGCCAGCCGGAGGCCGCCAAATATGCTCGCGGTATGCCGGGAGGTCTCGACAATCCACTTGGTGCCCGCGTGCTCTACCTCTATCAAAATGGGGTGTACACGCTTTACACGATCTATAGCACCAGCGACCCCGAAACGATCGGGAACGGCATTACGAGCGGCTGCACCGGCCTCCTCAGTCAGGACATGATCGACCTCTATTCGCGAACGCCCGTCAAAACGAAGGTGATCGTGCTGCCGGCATAGGCAACGGCGTCGGCTGCCGGTCCAGGCGCCGCAAGCATAGGCAGGGCAAAGACCGGGGCCGTTGCGTTAGACTAAATGGGGCCACATCAAATTCAGGCCCGTCAGCTCAAACTCGCCGCGCTGGTAGCCAAGATTGGCCGCTCTGACAAGTTACCTTGGAGGTAACTCCGGGGCGCCCTTCAGCCCGACCGATAGTGTCTATTTTGGAAGAGGGAAGCGACCCTGTACTTGACGTTGAAATCTCACCACGCCGGTTGCTATCAATCAAGTATAGTCCTCAGGGCGCCGCTCGACGTCGTCGGCGGCTGCTTCAGTGCCGCCATCGCCATGAGTCCCATCATCGTCGTCGTCCGCCGACGATGATTCCTTGATGTAGAGCTCAGTCCTATCCAGAACGAAATCTTTCTCGTCCATGCCGAGCTTTTTCATGATCGCCGGCAATACTTGATGGATGATCCGCGGGGAGATGTTGCACCCTCCGGCCAGCACTGAAGTCTGCCCCCTGGCGAGTTGGATGGCGACCTGGAGTTGCTTCCTGCCGAGGGCCGTCAAAGGCACCAGCTCAGAGCGAGGTCCCGCCACAGATGACCAGCTGCTGCCCCGTTATCGCGGCCGCCTCGGTCGACAGCAGGAACGCCACCGCGGAGGCAACTTCCGCTGGCTGAACGTATCGGCCGATGGGCGGCAGCTTGGGTGCGACACTGGCGCGCGCCGGAGCCTTCAGCATCGGCGTTTCCGTTGCGGCAGGCGCGACGACGTTGACCGTGATGCCGCGTGGCGCAAGCTCGAGTGCCCAGGACCGCGCCAACGCGGCCAGCGCCGCTTTGGTCGCGGCGTATTGTCCCCGACCGGGTGCGCCGGAGGCCGTGCGGCTGCCGACGAAGACGATGCGCCCGCCCTGCGGCAGACGCGGTGCGAGTGTATTCGCAAGGCGTTCGGCCGCGTCGACATGCAGCCGCCACATCGCGGCGCCGTCCTCATGGTCGAGCGCGCCGAGCCTACCGACCTTCAGAACGCCCGCGGCATGGATAAGTGCGGTCGCGTCAACGTTTGCAACTGCTTCCGCGACGGCATCGGTGTCGTTCAGATCGAGCGAAAGATGCTCGAAAGCTGGGTGCGCGAAAGCCCCACGACGGCGGCTGACACCCGTCACACGCCAGCCGTCGGCGAGCAGGCGCACAGCGATCGCTGCGCCGATCCCTGAGCTCGCGCCCGTGACCAGGGCGTGGAGCTTTGCCGCCATATCCTAGCCCGCAGCCTTGGAGGTGACCCATGGCTCGGTGACGCGCACGTGCTTGATGGCCCGGCGATGGAAGGTGAACGCCATGTGGAGCGCGCCGTCCGCTGTCTGCTTGATGGACGGGTACGACAGCTCGCGGTTGGTTTGGTCGCGCGAATTGTTGGTCAGGCAATATCCGTCGCCGATCTCGACGTCGCGCTTTGTCCAGCTGCGTCCATCGTCGGTGGAGACAGCCAGCGTCATCGGGGCCCGCGGTGCGCCCCAGAAGGCTGTGCGCCCATCCGCCTTGCTGCCGTCGTCGGCGATCACGGGCGGCAGGTCGTCTTCGATCTCGTCGTAGAGCGAGAGGCGGCGCTCGGTTGCGGTCTTGGCGCTGGAGTCATTGAAGACCAGCGCGAGGTGTCGGTTGGCAAGACGCGTGAACTGGATCGAGGAGTTGTTGTTAGGAAGCGCGGTGGCAACCGGTGCCGACCAGGTGCGGCCGTGATCCTTGGACCGGCTCTCATGGATATTGTCTGCCCAGCGGCTGCGAAACAGCGCGAGCAGCGAGCCGTCGCCGAGCCGCTCGATGCACATATGCACACAGCCGCGGCTTCCGGGGACCTCGACGTCTCGCCAGGTCACTCCGGCATCGGAGGAGATTTTTACGGCGCTGGTATCCTCATCGCCGTTCCATTTCCGTCCCGGCAGGCTGTGACAATAGAACACCGGCAGGAGCCAGTCGCCATTGTCGAGCACCACGATCGGCTGCCGAATGAAAGTGCCGCGGCCGCGCTGCTCAGGGAACAGAGTCTCGATCGGACCCCAGCTCCGGCCGTTGTCGCGGGAGAGGCGCCGACGGACGAAAGCGGTGTCCTGGTTTCCTGCGATCTGCGCTGTCCACATCAGCCACAATTTGCCGTCAGGTGCAGGGAATAGCACCGGATTCTGCTCGGAACGCCTGGAGTCGTCGGACAGCTTTTCGGCCGGCGACCATTGCGTCGAACCGCGGGGCAGGCGCGAGAACCAGACCGAGATGTCCGACATGCCCTCTTGCGTGCCGCCGAACCAGACGCAGCCGAGATCGCCATTGGCAAGCGGCATCAGATTGGCCGCGTGGTTCTGCACGCACGGCGATGGAATGAAGGCGTCGAACCGGTCGGGATCGCCGGCGATCTGACGCATGACGCCGTCGGCCGCAATGTCGATTGCGCCGGTCATGTCGAGGTCCTTTCCGCGAAAGCGTTCGGTTGCGCGGCGGCAGGCGCGGCATGGCCGGCAGAGGCGGGGCCGAGCGCGAGCCGCTCGATCACCATGACGATCAGCGGCGTCACCGCGGCGATGTACATGTTGTCGATATCAAAGGGATTTCCGAGCAGGTACCAGACCGTGGTCGAAATCGCCGCGCCGATCAGGCCCGCGGTGGCTCCGCGGTTGCTGACGAACATCGGCAGATAGAAGCCCATCATCGCGACGAGGGTGATCGACAGCCGCAATGCGCGGGTAAAGAACGATAGTTTGAGGATCTCCGGAATGAAGAACACGAACACCAGCGGCACGACGCCGATCAGCACTGAGAACAGGCGCGTCATCTTCAGCTCGCGTTCCGCCGTCGGCTTCCAGTAGGGCACGTAGAAATCGCGCACCACCAGCGAGGCGATCGCAAGCGCGACCGTGCAGACGCTGACGAAGATCGAGGCAACCAGCGACGTCGTCACGAAGGCGGAGGCCAGCGGCGGCATCTTTTCCAGGAACACCGGCAGCGCGTACAGGCTCTTCATGTCCGGATAGAGAAACTTCGCCGCGACACCGATCAGAGCGAGCAGGAAGCCGAGCGGAAGACAGAGTGCTGCTGCATAGAACGTCGCCTTGCGGGCATCCTGCGCGCTCGGCGTCGAGGAGATCGCCTGCACGATGAACTGCGTGGAGAAGATCGCGCCGACCGTCCCGAAGGTCCATGCAAAGATGGTCGCAAATCCGATCTTGCCGTCCCAGGTGAAATAATAGGCCGGCAGCTTGGCCTGAATCGGTGCGATACCGCCGGTCAGCGACATCGCGACCGCGAAGATGATGACGATGCCGATCACCTTGACAGCGCTGTGCAGGATCGTGACCCAGGCGACGCCCTTCAGCCCGCCGAACACGTAGTAGAACGTGCTGACCACTGCGATGATGCACATCGCGACCGGCAGGCTGACATGCAGCGCGGTGGCAATCGCCGCTGCGCCGCTGACATAGTTGCCGACGTTCACGAGCAGCAGCGCATAGATCATGATCACCGACACCGTGAGCATGGTCGACTTGCCGTATTTCTGCGCGATCGCCGCGGAGATGGTGTATTCGCCGGAATTGTAGAGCTTCTTCACCATCAAAAGCCCGAATAGCAGAAAGCCGATCGAGGCGCCGAGCACGGCCCACCCGGCCGCCATGCCGGACTGGAACGCCTCCTGCGCGGTGCCGACCGTCGACTTGGCCCCAATGAACTCGGACATCATCAGGATGCCGACGACAACCGCCGGCATGGCGCGAGCACCGGTCATGAATTGATCATTCGTCCTGCTGCGCAGCTTGATCGTCAGCCACGACGTGAAGGCGATATAGGCGACGATCATCGCGACGACGAGCGTGCTTTCGCCATTGAGGATAGCTTGCATGTGTTTCCTCTCATGATGCGGCAGCGGTGCGAAGACGCCCGCGGGCTTCTTTTATTGATCGGAACGCGAACAATTGTTGTTAACGGATATTAGACCTTCCCGCTGCCCGCCAGTCAAGCGCGTGGGTCTACGTGGAACGCTGCCCGAATCGGCGAGCATCACCGGGCCATAGCAGGCAAGGTGCACGCGATCCGCGGTCTCCATGGCGACAGCCCGCGGGATGTTCTCGCATTTGCCGGGCCGCGATGCCGGATGAATTGCCGTTACGGGCGTCACCGCGCCGTGCTAGATGATTCGTTTCACGGCGGGCAACGGCATTGGCGGCAAAGCGAAGTCTGAAGTGGCAGCGCGACCCCGAGGGGATGCGCCTGCGCATTCTGGAGGCGGCAAAGCAGGAGTTCGCCGCTCACGGCCTGGCCGGCGCGCGGGTCGATCGCATCGCCGCCAAGGCCGGCGCCAACAAGCGCATGCTCTATTACCATGTCGGCAAGAAGGATGAGCTTTATCTCGCCGTCCTGGAGGGCGCGTACGAGAAGATCAGGAGCGAGGAGAGGGGGCTCGATCTCGAGCACCTCGCTCCGCCCGAGGCAATCAGACGCCTGATCGAATTCACCTGGAACTACTTCCTGCGCAATCCGGAGTTCCTGGCGCTGCTGCAAACCGAGAACCTGGCGCGCGCGAAATATCTCAAGCGCTCGACCAAGGTGAAGTCCCTGCATTCTCCATTCGTCGAGATGATCCGGACCGTGGTGCGGCGCGGGCTCGAGAGCGGTGACTTCAAGGTCGCGGTCGATCCGGTCCAGCTCTACATCTCGATCGCCGCGCTGAGCTTCTTCTATCTGTCGAACAGCGCGACGCTCAGCGTGATCTTCGGCCGCGATCTATTGTCTCAAGCGGCAAAAGATGAACGGCTGACTCACATGGTTGCGCTCGTGCTGGCCGCCTTGACCGGCCGTTCGGCCGCGCTGTTCGACGTTGCGAAGAGCGGACGGCCCCGCGCGCCTGTGCACCAGACGGTCTGAACGGGTTCCCAAGAAGACCACGACATCGCTGCATTGCAGGTGATCCGCCGATTACCGGGAGCAAGCGTGCCGAGCCCATGGGAGCCAAATGTCGCTGGACAGTATTTATCCAACGAGTTAATTACGGGACAAAGAAACTGAAGAACGACAGATGGGAGTGAAGCCGTGGCCGAGCCGAAGGCGCCCTCGATCTTCGCAAAGGCGGTGAATGCAGCCTGGGTCAGGCCGGTCCTGTTGCTGGTCCTCATTGTCGTGATCTGGGATCTGACGATCCGTCTGTTCCAGATTCCCGCCTACCAGATCCCGGCGCCCGCGGATGTCGTAGCCGTGCTGCTGAGCGACTGGCCCGAACTGCTCAGGCAGTCGTGGCCCACGACCTACGCGACCCTCTGCGGGTTTCTGCTGTCCGCGGCGTTCGGCATTCCCGTTGCCATGCTGATTGCGGGCTCGAAGACGGTGGAGAGCTATGTCTATCCGCTGCTGGTGTTCTCGCAGTCCGTGCCGAAGGTCGCGATCGCGCCGCTGTTTGTCGTCTGGTTTGGCTTCGGCATCATTCCGAAGGTCATTTCGGCTTTCCTGCTCGGCTTCTTCCCCGTCGTGGTCTCGGCCGTGCAGGGCTTCAAGTCGGTCGATCCCGACATGGTCGACTTGGCGCGCGCGATGCAGGGCAGCCGCTTGCAGGTGTTTCGCGCGGTCAATCTGCCCCATGCCCTTCCGGCGATTTTCTCCGGCCTGAAAGTCTCGGTCACGCTGGCCGTTGTGGGCGCCGTCGTCGGCGAGTTCGTCGGCTCTAATTCGGGGATCGGCTATGTGCTGCAGCGCTCGATCGGCACCTTCGACCTGCCGACGATGTTTGCCGCGCTCGTGATCCTGGCGCTGCTCGGCGTCGTCCTGTTCTGGATCGTCGACCGGGTCGAGCGACTGATCATTCCCTGGCACGTCAGCCACCGGGAGGACATTGTCTTCACAGCGTAGAGCGCTTGGCCGCGCCAGCGCGGCCGGTGAAACCAATAACAAGGAACAGGGAGAGAGATGATGCGCTGGATTTCAGCTGTTGCCGCGGTGCTCGCCTCCGCTGCGCTGGCAGTCGCGCCGGCTCGGGCCGCCGACAAGGTGGTGCTGATGCTGAACTGGTACGTCTATGGCGAGCATGCGCCGTTCTATTACGGCAAGGCCAAGGGCCTCTATGCTGCTGAGGGCATCGACCTCGAGATTCAAGAAGGCCGTGGTTCGGCGGCGACGACGCAGGCGGTCGCCGCGAAGACCGCCGACTTCGGTTATGTCGACGTGCCGACGATGATGCGCGCGGCGGTCAAGGGCGCCCCGGTGATCGCAACGGGGGTGCTGCTGCAGACCAGCCCGATGTCGGTGATGAGTCTTGCCGAGAAGAACATCCGCAAGCCCGAGGACCTCAAGGGCAAGACCGTCGCGATCACGCCCGCGGATTCGATGACGCAGATCTGGCCGCTGTTCCTGAAGAAGACCGGGCTGAAGGAAAGCGATTTTCAGACGGTCGCCGGCGACGGCCAGACCAAGCTCAATGCCGTCATCAACGGCCAGGCGGATGCGCTGCTCGGCTACGTCATGGACCAGTCGATGAAGATCAAGGACGCCACAGGGAAGGACGTCTATCCGATCAAGTTCGCCGATTACGGCATCAATCTCGTCTCCTCCGGCATCATCGCCAACACGGACTACGTCAAATCGCATCAGGATCTGGTGCGCCGCTTCATGGCGGCAACCACCAAGGCGGTCGAAGCCGCCGAAAAGGAGCCCAAGGCGGCCGCGCAGTCGATCCTGGATGCCAATCCCAAGGGCGGCAAGCTCGAAACCCTGACGCAAGGCTTCGAACTGACGATCCCGCTGTATCGGACCAGCGAAACCAAGGGCAAGCGTCCGTTCCAGGTCACCGACCAGAACATGGCCGATAGCGTCAACTTGATGGTCGAGTATGGCGGGCTGGACGCCAAGGCCAAGGACAATCCGAAGACTTTCTATACCAACGAGTATCTGCCCAAAGGCGACTCATGAGAGGCCGCAATCAGGCATGACCCCGGTGATGAGACCGACGGACCAATCTGCGCGCCTGCGCCTCGTGAGCGATCGCGCCGAAGCGCGCGCTCCAGAGATCACGTTGTCGGGCGTGTCCAAGACCTATCGGACGCGCGACGGCGAGGTGGCGTCGCTGCGGCCGCTCGACTTTCGCATCAATGAGGGCGAGTTCTTCGTCGTGGTCGGCCCGTCCGGCTGCGGCAAGTCCACGCTGCTCAAGCTGATCTCCGGCCTCTTGGCGCCGACGACGGGTGAGATCACGGTCGGCGGGGAGAAGGTGATGAGGCCGCACGGCAATGTCGGCATCGTATTTCAGAACGCGCTGCTGCTGCCTTGGCGCAACATCCTCGCCAATGTGATGCTGCCGATCGACATGAAGCGCCTGCCGCGCGAGCAATACCTGCCGCGGGCCAGGGACCTCCTGAAGCTGGTCGGCCTCGAAGGTTTCGAGAAGAAATTGCCATGGCAGCTCTCCGGCGGCATGCAGCAGCGCGCCTCGATCTGCCGGGCGCTGGTGCACGATCCCAAGATTATGCTGATGGACGAGCCGTTCGGCGCGCTGGATGCGCTGACGCGCGAGCGTATGAACCTCGAACTAATGGCGATCCAGCGCGAGACCGGCAAGACCGTGCTCCTCATCACGCATTCGATCCCCGAGGCCGTTTTCCTCGCGGACCGGGTGCTGGTGATGACGGAGCGCCCGGGCGCCATCGCCGCTATCTATGACGTGCCGTTGCCGCGTCCGCGATCGCTCGAGGCGATGGGAGATCCGGCATTCACCGCGCTGGTGCAGCGCATCCGCAAGCATTTCTTCACGCAAGGAGCGCTGGACTGACCATGGCGCTTCGCTTCGGCTTACGCGATATCGCTCTCTTCGAACGGCCCGTGCGCTTCGCACGACCGTTTCGCTTTGGCGCGGTGACGGTGGAAGCGACGCCGCAGCTGCTCGTGCGGGTGGAGATCGAGACCGAAGGTGGCGCGCGTTTCGTCGGCGCCGCCGCGGAGCTGATGGTGCCGAAATGGTTCGATAAGCGGCCGCAGCTCTCGCCCGAGCAAACCGTTGCGGATTTGCGTCGCTCGCTTGCGATCGCGCGCGAACTCTATCTGGCGCACGAAGGCTTCGATACCGCGTTCGCCCTGCACGCCGCCTGCATCGGTGCGCAGCTGTCGGCCTGCGCGCAGGAGGACATTCCACCGCTTGCGGCGGCCTATGGTCCCGCCGAGCTCGACAAGGCGCTACTGGACGCGGTGCTGCGCGCTGCAGGCATCGATTTTTTCAGCGGTATGGCCGAGAACGTCGCCGGCATCGATACGCGCCTCACGCCAGATCTGAGTGATGCCGAGGTCGCCGCCTTCCTTGCTGCGCGCAAGCCGCTCGCGCGCGTCGCCGTCAGGCATACAGTTGGGCTCGACGACCGCATTGAGGGGCAGGGCGGGGTCGCCGATATCAGCGAGAACGCCGGGGCGCGCTATTTCAAGCTGAAGCTGTCGGGCGATCCCGACGCAGATACATCGCGCCTGCGCCGCATCGGACGGGAGCTTGCGCCCCTTCCTTACGACTACATGGTTACGCTCGACGCCAATGAGCAATACGCCGAGCTCCCTGCGCTTCATCTCCTGGCGGATCGGGTCGAGACTGACAACAGCTTGCGGCCGATCGCGGCAAAGCTGCTCTATATCGAGCAGCCGATGCCGCGCGATCTGACGCGGCAATCCCCGCTTGGCGGTCTTGCAGCGCGGGACTTCATCATCGACGAAGCGGATGACAGCTACGAGGCGTTCCCGGCGGCGCGCCAGCTCGGCTATCGCGGCGTCTCCTCGAAATCCTGCAAGGGTCTCTACAAGTCCGTTCTCAACGCTGCCCGAGCGGCCAAGTGGAATGCCGAGGGCGGCAGGTTCTTCGTCACCGGCGAGGACCTGACCTGCCAGCCGGGGCTCGCCTTGCAGCAGGATCTCGCGCTGGGCGCATGGCTCGGCCTGCAGCACGTCGAGCGCAATGGCCACCACTATGTCGACGGGTTCGGCGAGACGCCGGAGCGCGAAGCCGCCGCGTTCGCGGCGGCGCATCCGGATCTCTATCGCAGCAGCCCCGATCGTGTGCATCTCGCGATCCACGAGGGTGACCTTCTCACCACGTCCCTAAGCGTCCCAGGTTTCGCCAGTTCGGTGCATCCCGACTGGGCTTCCCTGTCACCGGTTCAGCAGACAACACCAAGACTCTCCAAGGAGCACTTCGCATGACCACACAGCGCCTCGGCCTGATCATGAATGGCGTCACCGGCCGCATGGGGTTGAACCAGCATTTGATCCGCTCGATCGTTGCCATTCGCAACCAGGGCGGCGTGAAGCTGGCCAATGGCGATCGCGTGATGCCGGACCCGATTCTGGTCGGGCGCAATGCCGAGGTTGTCGAACGCCTGGCGCGGCAGTTCGAGATTGCGCGCTGGACGACTGATCTCGACGCGGCGCTTGCGGCCAAGGACGACACCGTGTTCTTCGACGCGGCAACGACGCAGGCGCGCCCCTCGCTGCTCAGACGCGCGATCGAAGCAGGCAAGCACGTCTATTGCGAGAAGCCTATTGCGACCAGCTTCGAGCAGGCCGTCGATGTCGTACGGCTCGCCAATGCCAAGGGCATCAAGCACGGCACGGTGCAGGACAAGCTGTTCCTGCCCGGCTTGAAGAAGCTCGCCTTCCTGCGCGACTCCGGCTTCTTCGGCCGCATGCTCTCGGTGCGTGGCGAGTTCGGTTATTGGGTGTTCGAAGGTGGCTGGCAAGAGGCGCAGCGGCCGTCCTGGAACTACCGCAGCGAGGACGGCGGCGGCATCATTCTCGACATGGTCTGCCATTGGCGCTACGTGCTCGATAACCTCTTTGGCGAAGTCGAGAGCGTCGTCTGCATCGGCAACACCGATATCCCTGAGCGCTATGATGAGCGCGGGGAGAAATACAGCGCCACCGCCGACGATTCCGCCTATGCGACGTTCCGCCTCAAGGGCGGCGTCATCGCCCATATCAACATGTCCTGGGCGACGCGGGTCTATCGCGACGACCTCGTCACCTTCCAGGTCGACGGCACGCTGGGCTCGGCAGTCGCCGGCCTCACCGACTGCATGATCCAGGCCCGGCAGGCGACGCCGCGCCCGGTGTGGAATCCCGACGAGAAGCGGCTGCACGATTTCTATGCCGATTGGCAGAAGCTGCCCGATAACGTGGTCTACGACAACGGCTTCAAGGAACAGTGGGAGATGTTCATCCGCCATGTCTGCGAGGACGCCCCGTACAAATACACGCTGCTCGAAGGCGCCAAGGGGGTGCAACTCGCCGAATGCGCGCTGAAGAGCTGGCGGGAGCGGCGCTGGATCGACGTTGAACCGATCAAGCTGTGAGGCTCACGATGAATAAGCTCGTGCCGCCGACGCCCTCGCTATCGCTCAAGCTGCCGCAGTCGGATCGCTCGCTGCAGACCTATCGCCTGGCAGCGGCGCGAAGCTTCCCCGAAAAGCTTGAGGGCAGGTTGAACCGCGTTGCGTTCTCGGCCGTGCATGTGGTGGCCGATCCCCTGGCCGAGTGCGATCCCTGGCTCTCGGCAGCGATCGACTGGGACAGGACCATCGCCTTCCGGGAGCACATCTGGGACCTTGGGCTCGGCGTTGCCGAGGCCATGGACACGGCGCAGCGCGGCATGGGCCTGGACTGGCCGACCTCGCTGGAATTGATCAACCGCTCGGTCGCGGCGAGCAAGCAACGCGGCGAGGCGCTGGTCTTTTCCGGGGCCGGCACCGATCACCTTGCGGTCGACCAGGCCAAGACGCTGGACGACGTCATCGGCGCGTATGAAGCGCAGATCGCGGCAATCGAAAAGGTCGGCGGGCGGATCATCCTGATGGCCTCACGCGCGCTCGCCAGGCTCGGCCGCAATGCCGACGACTATGCGAAAGTGTACGATCATGTGTTGTCGCAGGTCCGCGAGCCCGTGATCATCCACTGGCTCGGCGACATGTTCGATCCGGCCCTCGCGGGCTATTGGGGAACAGCCGATCTCGATCAGGCAATGGAGACCGCGGTCGCCATCATCAACGCCAACGCGGCGAAGGTCGACGGCGTCAAGATCTCGCTGCTCGACAAGCAGCGCGAGATCGACATGCGGCGCCGGCTGGATCAGCGCGTGAAGATGTATACCGGTGACGATTTCAACTACGCCGAACTGATCGCGGGCGATGCGCAGGGTCATTCGCATGCGCTGCTCGGCATCTTCGACGGGATCGCGCCCGCCGCGTCCTATGCATTGTCGCGCCTCGCCGTCGGTGACGAAGCTGGGTTCCACGACGTCCTTGGGCCGACGGTGCCGCTATCGCGCCACATCTTCAAGGCGCCGACCCGCTTCTACAAGACCGGCATCGTGTTCATGGCCTATCTCAACGGCCATCAGGATCACTTCACCATGATCGGCGGCCAGGAGAGCGCGCGCTCCACGCTGCACCTGGCCGAGCTGTTCCGGCTGGCCGACAGGGCCGGGCTGCTGGCCGACCCCGACAAAGCAACGCGCCGAATGAAAACATTGCTCGCAACGCGTGGTGTCGAGGCGTGATGCGGGACTTCTCTTCAGATCATCGCTGGCTGTCGCTGAACACGGCGACGGTGCGCAAGCAGGGCGATCTCGCCACCATCATCGACGCCTGTGCGAGGCACAGCATCCGGGCCATCGATCCCTGGCGCGATCAGGTGGCCGCGGTCGGGCTGGAGCGTGCGGTTCGCGCCGTGCGCGACGCCGGGCTCGAACTGTCAGGTTATTGCCGCGGTGGCATGTTCACCTCGGATGCAGCGCGTCGCGGCGAGGTGCGCGACGACAACCGCCGTGCGGTCGACGAGGCGCATGCGCTGGGCGCGACCTGCATCGTGCTGGTGGTCGGCGGCTTGCCGCAATATTCGAGGCCGGGCAGCACAGTTTCGAAGGATATCGCGGCGGCGCGGGTTCAGGTCGAGGACGCCATCGCCGAGATGCTCGACTATGCCGGGCAGGCGGGCCTGCCGCTCGCGATCGAGCCGTTGCATCCGGCCTATGCCGCCGACCGCGCTTGCGTGAACACGACGGGCCAGGCGCTCGACATCTGCGACCGGCTTGATCCGGCGCGTTCGGGTGCCATCGGCGTGGCGCTCGACGTCTATCACATCTGGTGGGACCCGGCGCTGATGGACCAGATCGCACGTGCGGGCAGGGATCGCATCCTCGCCTTTCACGTCTGCGACTGGCTGGTCCCGACCACGGACATCCTCAACGACCGCGGCATGATGGGCGACGGCGTCATCGATATCAGAACGGTAAGGGCCGCGGTCGAGGCCCAAGGCTACGCGGGCTATTCCGAGATCGAGATCTTCTCCAATGATTGGTGGGGAAGGCCACTGGACGAGGTGCTGCGGGTCTGTATCGAACGGCATAGAACCGTCGTCTGATCGTCCGCTCGGGCTAGTGTAGATGATCTGCAGTGCGCGGGCCTCCAAGCGCGCGCGGTGCGCCGCACATGCCATCGCGGTTGGAGCGTGCGATAGGATATCCCGCGCGGGAGAGGAGCTGCCAAACCTTCGTATAGCCCCCGCATACCTTTCCATACCGGATGCTTACCTCGGTACAATTGAGCTCATCGCGTTGACCTTCTACCCTCGCAGCGCATTGAAGGGCCGATTGCAGGCGATGGAATAGTTGCTATCCGGGACCACGTGCAGTGGGCATTATCCTATTGCCTGCCTCGATTTCCCGAATGTCCAGGCGAGAGGTTACAACGATAATGACGGCCTCCTCCAAAATCGCGCTGTTCATTGATGGCGCCAACCTCTATGCGACGGCCAAAGCGCTCGGCTTCGATATCGACTACAGGCGCCTGCTGCAGGAGTTTCAGGGCCGCGGCACATTGCTGCGCGCCTTCTATTACACGGCCATCTTTGAGGATCAGGAATACTCCTCGCTCCGTCCGCTTGTCGATTGGCTCGATTACAATGGTTATACCGTCGTCACCAAGGCGACCAAGGAATTCATCGACGCCAACGGCCGCCGCAAGGTGAAGGGCCGCATGGATGTCGAACTCGCCGTCGATGCCATGCAGCTTGCCGACCATATCGACCAGATGGTGCTGTTTTCCGGCGACGGCGACTTTCGTCCGCTGGTCGAGGCGGTACAGCGCCGCGGCGTCCGCGTCAGCGTGGTTTCGACCATTGCGAGTCAGCCGTCGATGATCGCCGACGAGCTGCGCCGCCAAGCCGACGTCTTCATCGACCTCGCCGAATTGCGCGCCAAAGTCGCTCGCGAAATCGTGGAACGGCTGCCCCCGCGCGAAGCACGGTCGACGGCGTCGCTTTAGGTCGCCATGGCACATCGAAGAGATCGGGCAGACCGCAAGCAGGCGCGCGATCTCACATTTCGGTTTTGCTCCTGCGCGATTCGAGCGCGATATCGAGACACTTGATCAGATTATGGACGGCGAATGGCTTCGCAAGAAAGCAGATCGCTCCGGCCTTCATCGCCCTTGCGCGGAGGTTTTCATCGGGGAACGCCGTGATGAAGATGAAGGGAGGATCATGGCCCTTCGCGTGCATCTCCGCCAACAGCTCCAGACCGCTCATAGCCGACATTTGCACGTCCGCAATCACGCATGACGTCTGATTGAAATGCGGCGAGAGCAGGAATTCTTCGGCCGACGCAAAGGTATACACGACGTAGCCGCGCGATCTCAGCAGATTGTTGGTCGCGACCCGGACCGAGGCGTCGTCGTCAATGACCGAAATAACCGAAGACGCCGGCACGACGACCCTCCTGAATGTGGGAAGGTTTGCCGAAGCTCCCCGGCCCACAGAAATGGTGACCCGTCGTATTGAAATTGTAAAATCATACTTAGGTTTGCAAGGCGGTGGAGCGCGACGGCATTTGGCCGAAGCGAAACGGCAGGCCGATCTTTGTCGCATCGATCATTTCGGAAAACCGGTTTCGCTCTTGTGCCGATCCGGATTATGTGCCCGTGGTCTTGGCGGGACGAATTCCGAGCGCTTCGGTCATTCTGATCAGTTCGGCGAGTGACTTCGCGCGCATCTTCTTCATGATGTGGCCGCGGTAGATCTTGACGGTGATTTCGGCAAGGCCGAGCTCGGCCGCGATCTGCTTGTTCATCAAGCCGGAGGCGACGAAAGCGAGCACCTCGCGTTCGCGACTGCTCAAGGTCTCGTACAGCGCCTGCAGGCTCGCGACCGTCTTCTCGGCTTCCCGCCGCTTGCGATCCTTATCGATCGCGCTCACCACGGCATCCAGCAGGTCCTGATCTCGAAACGGCTTGGTGAGGAAGTCGACCGCTCCTCCTTTCATGGCGCGTACCGTCATCGGGATATCGCCGTGGCCGGTGATGAAGATAATGGGGATGTGAATGTTCGCTTTGGCGAGCTCGCTTTGCAGATCCAGGCCGCTCAGTCCTGGCAAGCGGATGTCGAGCACGAGGCAGCTTGCCACCTCGGGCAGCTTGTTGTTCAAGAGTTCGGCGGCCGAGCCGAACGCCCCGACTTCCAGTCCCACCGATTGAAAGAGATTGGTCAGCGCCCGGCGCATGGAGAGATCGTCGTCAATGACGAACACGATTGATTCTGTGATCGGCCCCTTGCCGCCCGCAGGCTCAGGCGGGGGTTTCTGTCGCTCACTCACGCCTTGTCCCCTTCGTGCACGGGCAGGACAAATTGGAAAGTCGCGCCGCCCCCCTCGGCATTGAACACCGATAGCCGTCCCTCGTGAGCTTCCAGAATCGAACGGCAGATGGAGAGGCCCATGCCCATGCCGCTGGATTTGGTGGTGAAGAACGGTGCGAACATGCGTTCGGCATCCGCGTCAGGGATTCCGACGCCGCTGTCGGCGACGGCCAGAAACACCCGGTCCGTGTCGTGCCGGCCTGTCTGCACCGTCAGTATGCGCGGCCGATCGGCAACGGCTTCCATGGCTTCAACGGCGTTGATCACCAAATTGATGATCACCTGCTGGAGCTGGACCCGATCACCGAAGATCCCGGGCACGTCGGGCGCGAGCTTCAGCTTCAACGACACCTCATGAGTAGAAAGCTCACGCTGCACGAGCGCCATGACGTCGCGTGCAACATCGTTGATGTCGAGCGGCGTCTTCTCGATGTCGGTCTTTTTTGCTAGCGCGCGGACGCGCCGGATCACCTCGCTTGCCCGATTGCCGTCTTCGATGATCCATTCCACCGAGCGGCGTGCGGCATCGAGATTGGGAGGATTGCGGTCGAGCCAGCTCAGGCACGCCTCCGCATTCGCGATCACGGCGGCGAGCGGCTGGTTGATCTCATGCGCGATGGAGGCCGTGAGTTCGCCGAGCGTCGTCACGCGCGTCACATGGGCGAGCTCGGCTTGCGCCTTGCGCAGCTCCCGTTCGGCCTGGTCGGCGCGGATGCTCGCGGTGATATCGGTGCTGACGCCGCGATAGCCGAGAAAAGCCCCGTTTGCATCGAAGACCGGCTTACCGCTGGTGCGGACGTAGATCGAAGATCCCATCCGGTTTTCACTGCGATACACCAGATCACGGAAAGGCAGGTGCGCTTCGAGCGTCGCACGATGCTGCCGCCATTTCTCGGGTTCGGATTCGAAGTCGGACGCAAGTTCCCAGCGCAGCATGCCCGTTGCCAGAGACGCGGCCGCGTCGGTGTGCTCGGACAAATGCGTGAACCGGTGGTCCGGTCCGGTCTCCCACAGCCAGTCGGAGGCCGTCTCAGCATAATCGCGGAAGCGCTGCTCGCTCTCGCGCAGCGCCAGAATGGCCTGTTCCAGCCTCTCCTTCGCTGCATGTTGATCGGTCACATCCATATGCGTACCGATGATCTCGTTGACCAGGCCGTCGCTATCGACCACCGGGTGCGCCACTGAATGGACGCGCCTTATCGCGCCGTCAGGCAGCACGATCCGAAAATCAAACTCGAAGTGTCCCTGCTTGGCTCGCACAGCCTGCCGGACCACCTCGCCAAGCGCCTGCAGGTCTTCTTCCGGAATACGCGACTGGATTTCTTCCGCCGATGCTCCCTGTTGCGGGTCGAAGCCGAACAGGCGATAGACCTCGGCGGAGCGATAGACGAAGTCGCGACGGCGCACGTCCCAGGACCAGCTGGCGGTGTGGCTCAAATGCTGGGCCTCTTCCAGATAGCCCTCGCTGCGGCGCAGCCGCTGCTCCGCCTGCTTTGCGGCGGTGACGTCCGTAACTGCCCCGACGAACTCGAGGTGGCCTGCTGCATTGATCGTCGCGCGTGCCAGGGCGTGGACATGCTTCACCGACCCATCCGGCAACAGAAGCCGGTATTCATGCTCGAAATCCTGCTGATTACGGGCCGCCTGATCGACGGTCCTTTGCACGGCGTCGCGATCTTCCGGATGCGTACGTTTGATGACCAATTGAACGGTCGGCTTGGTGTCGGGATCGCATCCGAAAATGCGAAACGTCTCCGCCGTCCAGGTGATCTCTCCGGTGGCGACTTGCCAGCCGAAGCTGCCCGTGTGGCTCAATGCCTGCGCATGGGCAAGATAGGCCTCACTCTGCTGCAGCGCATCTTCGGTTCGCTTGCGCTCGGTGACGTCCTCGCAGGCGACCAGAACGATGAGCTTGTCGTCGGCGCGCCGCATTGCCTTGGCGTTCTCGCGCACCCACAACAGCGAGCCGTCTTTCCGGATCTTCTGGATCTCCCAGGTGTGCGATTGGCCGACTGTTTCCAGACAGACTGCCACACATCTGCGCACGAACGGGCGGTCTTCGTCGAGAAAGACATTGAGCACGGACTCTCCCACCAGCTCCGCAACGGTATAGCCGAGCTGTGCGGCGCCGAAGCTGTTCACGTTCAGCACGGTTCCATCGGCATCGACCATGAAATACATGACCGGGTTGTGCTCGAAGACCTCCCGCCATTCCCTTTCGCTGTTGCGCAATTCGACCTGGCTGCGCTTGAGCCTTGCCTCGGCCTCGAGCGCTGCGTCCTTCTCCTGGCGAGCATTTCCCATCAGCCACGCGACGATCATCCCTGTCGCGCAGAAGGCGGCCACGAGGACGAGGTGCTGTGCATCCTCGATCGCGAAGCTCAGGGCGGGAGGAGCAAAGAAAAAAACCAGGCTGGTGACCGCCAAGAGGCAAAGCAAGATCGCGGCGGCGAAGCTGCCGACCACCGAAAACAACAAAATCACGACGAGATCGGCAAAGGCGGTCGTCGCGAGGTCGGCGCGAAGCACAAAGCAAACCAGGCTTGTCAGTGCCAGCGCAATGCCGCCGAGGACGAACTGCGCGGCTGAACCTGCAAAGTTCCTGGTCGGGTTTGGCGTCATTCGCAAACCGCCTGTATCGGCGGACAGATTAAAGCATTTTGCAAGAAAGGCGGTAGTTCGTTCTGATGTGACTTACGTCGCTGGGCATACGCCCTGGACCATCACGGCGCTCTTACTGCCGCACGTCCGCGACGCCTACATACCCGAGTATAGCTCGATGAACCCTTTCAATATCGCCCTATTACCTCCGTACAATTGAGCCGTCCCATCGACAGTCCTAGAGTTTGGGCCAGACGGGAACAGCCGATTGCGGCGGCGGATATTGTCCCAAAGGGGCTGGTCACGCGATCGCAGTGCGAAGGGGCCGGCACCAAATTACCTGTCAGGCCTGCGACTGCTTGGCAAATTATTTCGATCCCGAAGCCGGACTTCACCTGCATGCAATGTTCGATGCCAACGACGAGCCGCGCAAGACCCAGAGGAGACGGACATGCTCAACCAGGACAATCGGCAGAATCGGCGCGGTCAAGTTGCACGGTGTGCTCTTTGCGACGGAAAGTTTGGTCTCATTCGTTATTATCGCTGCCGCACTGCGCTTTGTTCAACGAAATGCGTCGAGCACTTCAAAGCCCGTCGGGAGAGCGACAGCCGCTGGCTGTGGCGATTTCAAGCCGCCTGAAGGCGGAAGAGATCACGCAATGATGTCCTGGCGCGCGACATTTCCGCACAAGGAATCGGCATGTTGAAGGTTCGAGTTTTCGCCCTATTCGGGACCCGGCGTCATTTTTGCACACCGCTGCCCGGTGTCTCGGGCCCGTCAGATGCGGTCCAGTGCTTCTCCTTGGGAGGCGCCACATGAAGTTCGTGCTGGTCAATGGCAGAACGCCGTTCCGGAAAAGTCACTGTGTGCTTTGCGCCGTTCCGATCGGCGAGGGCGGCTATCTGCGGGACATCCGGACGGGGCTTTGTTATTGCGGCGCCGAATGCTACGCGCTCCGGTCCGCCAAATCGTCGACGCTTCCGGAAGACCAGGCGAGGGCCTCGTGAAGAGGTCGTGTAAGGCTCAGTCATCTCGAAAACGATCGGCCTTCCCCATGAAGTTCGTATTGGTCAATCATAGGACACCGCTGAACAGGTCGAGCTGTGCGGCGTGCTCGAAGACGCTCGGATCAGGCTATCTGAAAGCCGTATCGACGCAGCGCGCGTACTGCGATCACGATTGCTACCTCCGCGGCGAGTCGACAAGCCTGTCGATCTCATGGCTCGCCACCACTCCCTTCGAAATGATGGCCTCGTTTGCCGCCGCATCCAGCTGCTATTCGATGGAGATGGCGAGGGCAGCGCTACGGATGAGTGAAGTGATGGCGGCAGAATTGCAGGCGGCGAGCGGCGGCGGAGAACCTGAAGTCTGGATGAAGCGAGAGCCAAAGTAGAGTCAAAGAATCTGGCCGGCTGTGAGCTCCGCTCTAGGTGTGGTCTTTCAGGAGGTTGTCCATCTGGCCTGAACCGAGGAAGCTGAGGTTGCGAAGCTTCAGTGTTCCAAGGAGAGACCAGATGAACATCCATAAGAATGCGCCTTTGACGCCTAAAGGTCGAGAGGCGATGGTTCGCAGCGTCGTGGAAGGCGGACTAAGCCAAGCCGACGCAGCCTACCAGTTCAATACGACGCCCAAAACGGTCGCCAAATGGGTCAAGCGGTTCCGCGCAGAAGGTGCGGCTGGGTTGCAGGATCGCTCCTCCAGACCTCATTCATCGCCAAGCCAAACCCCGCCTGCCACGTGCACGGTCGTCGAGACGTTGCGCCGGCAGCGCCACACCAGTAAGCAAATCGCCGCTGAGGTTGGGGTGTCACCGGCTACTGTGAGCCGCATTCTTCGCCAATTGGGATTGAACCGGATCCGCGATCTGGAGCCGGCCGAGCCGGAACGCCGCTATGAGCGCGAGAACCCAGGCGAGATGCTTCACATCGACATCAAAAAGCTCGGGCGTTTCGAGCATGTCGGCCACCACATCACCGGCGATCGCACCGGCCAGAGCAACAGCCGCGGCGTCGGCTGGGAGTTCGTCCATGTCTGCATCGACGATCATTCCCGCGTCGCCTTCTCCGAGATCAAGCTGGACGAGACGGCTAACAGCGCCGTTCGCTTCCTCAAGGCGGCGGTCGCCTATTACAAGAGCCTCGGCGTCACCGTCACGCGCGTCATGACCGACAACGGGAGTTGCTACAAGGCATTTGCCTTCCGCGATGCCTGCAAGGACCTGCGCATCAGGCACGTCCGCACCAAACCCTACACGCCCAAGACAAACGGTAAGGCCGAGCGCTTTATCCAGACCGCGCTCCGGGAATGGGCTTACGCCAAGGCCTATCCCACATCAGATCGGCGCGCCGAAGAGCTGCCGATCTGGCTGCACCAGTACAACTGGCATCGGCCTCACGGTGGTATAAAGTCTCAAACGCCTATCAGCAGACTCGGTCTAACCGAGGACAACCTCTTGAGGCTCCACATCTAGGACGGAACAGTACGAGGCCCGGTGCTGCCGCGCGCCACGATCTCGAAGCCGAGGTCAATCTGCCGAGTCCCGGGTCGTTTTCCGGTGGCAATCACCTGAAGCACCAGTTCGGATGCAACGCGTCCCATGTCGGCGCGGGGCGTCAGCACGGTCGACAGCGGCGGATTGGACGCGCTTGCGAATTCCAGGTCGTTGAAGCCGATAAGCGAGATACGGCGAGGAACGTCCAGTCCCGCGTGCTGGCAAGCGAACAGGGCCCCGAGCGCGATATTGTCGTCACAGCAGAAAATCGCATCCGGCGGTTCAGCCGCGAGCAGGTCCTCGGTCAGCTTCCGTCCCAGCGAGATCGTCGCCTGCGCCGGCCTTGATGCGACCAGCGAGGAGCAGTCCAGTCCCGCCTCCGCGAGGGCGGCACAATAGCCCTCGAGCCGCGCGCGTGCGCGATCGTCGCGCTGCCCGGAAAGATAGGCGATCCGTCGATGTCCAAGGTCGAGCAGGTGGCGCGTCGCGGCGTAGCCGCCGCCATGCTGCGACAGACCGACGTTGAGATCGATGGGATCATCGGCCAGCTCGAACGTCTGCACCACCGGGATGCGCGAGCGTTCCAGCACGCGCCGCGCGGGGCGGGTCTGGTTCACCCCGACCAGGATCAGCGCCTCGATATTCTGACCCAGCAGCGCTTTGATCGCTGCCTCTTCCTCCTGTGCCGAGTAGCGGCTGCTCACGACCACCGGCCGAAAGCCGAGCGGCAGCAGACTGTCATAGATCGCTTGCAGGTAGTCGGCGAAGATGCCGTTGGAGAGGGATGACACCACCACGCCGATCGAATGCGTGCGCGCGGAGGCGAGCCGGCTCGCTGCGAAATTCGGTACATAAGCCAGCCTCTCGACCGCTGCATCGATCCGCTTGCGTAGCGCCGGCGAAACCATGTCGGGCCGCCGCAGCGCCCGCGAAACCGTGATTGCGCTGACATTGGCAAGCCGCGCGACGTCCTCCAACGTTGTGCGACGCTTCTGAAGCATGATCTCCGGTATCTCTGCTGACAGGCCTTGGCTGGGCCTCACCCGCCGCCGTGACGTGTGTCGCGCGGCAGAAGCCGAGCAACCGCTGATTGACAGCGCTATCATAGGCCAGTAACCCTTAAGGTGTCGAGATGGCGAGCTACGCTCGGAAAGCCTCCGCAAAACAAGTGAGGCGTCTCGCACTGGCGTCAGGCATTGGCGCCACAACAACAGGGGAGGTCACCAATGTCGTCCAAGTCGATGAAGGCGCGATGCCTTGGAGCCTGCGCATCGCTCGTGCTGCTGTCGGCCTTCGCCAGCAAGGCGCTGGCCGAACCCGAGGTCGTCAAGGGACCGGCAGCCGAGCCTGAATGCATGGTGCCGTGGACTGCCGATACCAAGTTCTTCAAATTCCCGGCCAAGAAGGGTCCCTACCGCATCGCATTGGCGAACGGTTACATCGCCAACACCTGGCGCATCCAGATGATCCAGACCGCCAAAGCCTATGCGGCGCAACCGGAGGTCAAGGCCAAGCTGAAGGAATTCAAGGTCGTATCGACCGGGGAAGATGTGCCGGCTCAGATCTCGGCGATCAACAATTTCATCGACTCCGGTTATGACGCGATTGTCGTCAACGCGCAGAACCCGACCGCTTTTGGTCCCGTGATCAAGCGCGCCAAACAGGCCGGCGTGGTCCTTGTTGCCTTCGACAACATTCTGGCGACGGAAGATGCCATCAACGTGAACGTCGATCAGAAGGGGCTCGGAGAACTCTGGGCGCGGTGGCTGGTCAAGAACGTACCCGGCGGCGGCAAGGTGCTCGAAGTGCGTGGCGTGGCCGGAACTTCGGTCGATACTGACCGGCACAACGGCTTCCATGCCGTTCTCGACGGATCGGGCAAGAAGTGGCAGGTCACCGAAGTGGTCGGCAAATGGGACGATGGCGTTGCCCAGAAAGCCACGGCCGATGCCATTGCGACCAACGGCCCCTTCGATGCGGTCTCCGGTCAGGGCGGCGACACCGGAATCGTGCAAGCCATGCTTGATGCCAAGCACAAGATGGTGCCGTTCGGCGGTGAAACCGAAAACGGCTTTCGCAAGTTCTGCGCCGACAAGGCGTCGGAAGGGCTGAAGTGCTCCTCGGCCGGCACCGGTCCCGCGCAGGTCGCGGTGGCGATCAAGGTGGCGCTTGCGGCACTGGAGGGCAAGGTGGTGCCGCAGTCGGTCAAGCTGCCGCTCGCCGTCGTCGAGGATCCCAACTTCAAGAAGGATCAGGACTACTTCCCCGCCCAGTCCGACAATTTCTTCGTCGGCAACTCCTTCCCGACCTGCGGCATCAACTTCACGGCGCAGGAAATCATGGGTCAGTCCAAGGAAAACCAGTAGGGCGTGACTACGAGGGAGTCGGCCAATCAGTTACGCGTCATGCCCGGGCATGCCTCGCCGGCGCGGCCGAAGCCGCTTAGGCGCGGCGGAGACTCGGGCATCCAAGCCTGTCTTTGCAGGTTCTCCAAAGACGTGGGTGGCCGGGACAAACCCGGCCATGACGACGCGGAGAGAGATGGGCACAAGCTAATGTGCTTATATGCGACTGCCTTACGGCAGCGAGCCGGACGTGTCGTCCGGCGCCAACGTTGGTTCGTGAGGCCCTTCGCGGTTAGCACGTCCCTGTCTCCGAACCGTTGAGGGATTCCGCATGATTGCGGCCGAGCCGCTGTTCCGCGCCAAGGGTCTTTCCAAGCGCTATGGCGGAGTCGTTGCGCTCGACCGAGCGGACCTGGACGTTCATCCGGGCCGGATCCACGCCATCCTTGGCGAGAACGGGGCAGGGAAGTCGACTCTGATCAAGCTCATGGTCGGCGTGGTCGCGCCGGACGAGGGGCGCATGACGCTCGAGGGGCGCGAAGTCGCATTCGCGCGCCCGGCAGCGGCGACCGATGCCGGCGTCGTCTGCATTTTTCAGGAATTGTCGCTGATCCCCGACCTGTCGGTCGCCGATAACATCATGATCTCCCGCCCGCCGACGCGGTTCGGCATGATCGATCGGCGAGCCCAGCGCAGACTGGCCGAGGAGGCGCTCGAGCGTGCCGGCGCCGGCGACATCCACCCGCGTGCGCTGGTGAAGGATCTGCCACTCTCGCGCCGGCAGATGGTCGAGATCGCCAAGGCGCTGTCGCGGCAGCCGAAGATCCTGATCCTCGACGAGGCAACATCGGCGCTGACAGCATCCGACGTCACGAAAGTGTTTGGGGTGCTGAAGCGCCTGCGACGCGAGGGCCTCGCGCTGCTCTATATCTCTCATCGCATGCACGAGATCGCCGAGCTCGCGGACGAGTGCACCGTGTTTCGCAATGGACGCAGGATCTCGACCTTTGCAGCCGGCAGCAAGACGGATGCGGAAGTGATCGAGCTGATGATCGGCCGCGAATACAAGCACGTCTTTCCCGCCAAACCCGGGCGAAAGGCCGACGGCAGGCCGCCGGCGCTGCAATGCCGGAGTCTCAGCTGGAACGATCGGCTGAAGGACATTTCCTTTTCGCTGCATGCGGGAGAGATCATCGGCCTTGGCGGGCTCGATGGCCAGGGCCAGCGCGAACTTCTGCTGGCGCTGTTCGGGGTGCTGCGCGGCTGCCGCGGCGATATCCTTGTCGACGGCGATAAAGTGGAGATCGAAAGCCCCGTTGCCGCCAAGTCCGAACGCATCGGGCTTGCCCTGATCCCGGAGGACCGCAAGACGGAGGGGCTGATGCTGCCGATGTCGGTGCGGGACAACCTGTCGGTGGCTGCCTTCGACCGTTTTGCGCGGTTCGGCGTCATCGATCGGCGGCGGCAGTCCGCTTTGATCGACGAGATGATCCGCCTCATCGAGATCAAGACCGCATCGGCGGATCTTGCAGTGAGCGCGCTGTCCGGCGGCAATCAGCAGAAGGTCGTCATCGCCAAATGGCTGATGAACAAGCCGCGTATCATCCTGCTCAACGATCCGACGCGCGGGATCGATGTCGGCACGAAGCAGGAGATCTATCGGCTGCTGCGCCGGCTCGCCGACGAGGGCGCCGCCATCCTGCTCTATTCGACCGACTATGACGAGCTGATCGGCTGCTGCGATCGTGTGCTGGTCATGTATGATGGTGCGATCAAGCGCGAGCTCGCGGGCACTGAAATCACCGAGCGCGCGCTGGTCAGCAGTGCTCTCAACGTGAAGGACAGCGAGCCATCGGGATCGAGCGTGCCATGAGCGAGTGGCGGTACCGGTTCTCCGAACAACGCGGCACGTTGCTGGCGATCGGCATCTTCGTCGCGATGTTCCTGATCTATTCGACCAACCATCCGGCCGGATTCAGCGTCAACATGGTGCAGACCGCGGCCAACAAGGCGACGCTGCTGGCCTTCGTCGCGATGGCCCAGGCGATCGTGGTGATCACCGCCGGCATCGATCTGTCCGTCGGCATGATCCTGACATTGACGAATTGCCTGGCGTCCTGGATCGTAGTCGGCTCTGCCACTGAAACGGCGTTAGGAGTGATCGGCGTGCTCGGCACGGGGCTCCTCTGCGGCATGGTCAACGGCGCGGTCGTGATCTTCGGGCGTCTGCAACCGATCGTGACCACCATCGCCACCGGCGCGATGTATTACGGCATCGCGCTGTTTCTGCGGCCCAATCCCGGAGGGTCTGTCAACGAGACATTGGCGGATGCCTTGACCGGGCGGTTGTTCGGCGTGCTGCCGACCAGTCTGGTGACGCTGGCGGTGGTGGCGCTGGTGATCTGGGTGCCCTACAGCCGCTCGGTCCTCGGCCGCGCCGCGTTCGCGACCGGCTCCTCCGAGATCGCAGCCTTCATGTCCGGCGCGCCGATCCGCGCCGCCAAGTTCACCGCCTACACGCTGGCGGGCCTCTTGTCCGCGATCGGCGGCCTGTTCCTGACCTTCTTTTCGTATACGGGCGAGGCAGCCTATGCGAGCGGCAATGCCTACACGTTGTTCTCGATTGCGGCCGTGGTGCTCGGCGGCGTGTCGCTGATGGGGGGAAGTGGCAGCGCAATCGGAGCGATCTTCGGCGCGCTCGCGTTCCGCACCATCGGCGATCTCCTGTTCGTGTTCGACCTCGATCCGCTGTGGCAGCCGCTGTTCCAGGGCCTCGTGCTGATGCTGGCAGTCTCGATCGGCGCGTTTGGCCTCGTTCGCGTGCGCAACCGGCTGGAGTGGTTCGGATGAGCGAGGCGACCGCCCCCCGATCGGCCCCCCGCGGAATCGCCATGCTACGCCGGCTCGACCCGGCCGTGGCGGCGTCCTTTGGCTGCATCGTGCTCCTGCTGCTGCTGGGCAGCCTTTATTCGCGCAGCTTTCTCTCGCCGGATTATCTGCTCCAGCAGCTGAAGGTCGCGAGCTTCCTCGGCGTGATCGCCACCGGCATGATGCTGGTGATCCTGCTCGGTCAGATCGATCTGTCGGTGCCGTGGGTGGTGACGACGGGCGCGATGATGGCCTGCGCAGCAGCAGGCCATGGCACGATCGGCGCCATCATCGCGATTCCCTGCGGCATTGTTTGCGGCGTAGTCATCGGCCTCGTGAACGGCGTCGGTGTCGCTTACTTACGCATTCCCTCGATGATCATCACGCTCGCAACCAACGCGGTCGCCCAGGGCCTGATGGTCGCGTACACCGGGGGCTTCGCTCCGCAGGATGCCGCCTCCAAGGCCATGCGCTATCTCGCCACCGGGAGTGTCGTGCCCGGCCTTCCCAACGCGGTGCTGGTCTGGGCCGCGATCGGAGGAGCAGCGATCTGGATACTGTCGCGCACCACGTTCGGTCGCGCCATCTATGCCATCGGCAATCGCGAGGGAGCCGCCTATCTCTCCGGCATCGACACGCGGCGCGTCACGATGCTGGCGTTCGCATTGTCCGGCGGGCTCTCCGCCTTCGGCGGCGTGCTGCTCGCCGGCTATGCGTCCAAGGCGGCGCAGTCGATGGGTGATGCCTACCTGCTGCCGTCCATCGCGGCGGTCGTGCTCGGCGGGACGCACATCCTTGGCGGCCGCGGCAGCTATCTCGGCACGGTCGCCGGCGCCGTGCTGATCACGCTGCTGCAGTCGATCCTGTCGGTGATGCAGATCAGCGAGGCCGGCCGTCAGCTGATCTATGGCGCCGTCATCATCCTGATGCTCCTGATCTACGGCCGCCAGAAGGCGTAGCGAACAAGCCGCGTGCGGTCGAAGCGTCGTTCACGCAGCCCGAAGAACGCGATCTTCGAGTTCCTCTTTGCAAACCGCGCACATCGCAACGCCAATTTCGACATATCGCCGCTGAGAAGAACGTGCCTGCCGGCGAGGCCGGAACAAACGGCGATTATGGTCAGCTTTCCTGTTGCTTGCTCGCACGGCAACGCGCCTCGCAACTTCCGCGCACGTCAACTACTCCCGCTTGAGGTGTATGGATAGGGATTTTAGTTGCGTACCTCAAAATTTGAGGGCAGGATCGCAGCAAACGAACAGAAGCCGGTTGGGAGGAGTGTGATGAGACCGCTGGGAAAGCTGGGACTCGCCGCGGCCACATGCCTGCTTGCAGCCAATTTCGTTGCGGCCAATTTCGTTGCAGCTAATGTCGCCATCGCCGACACGACTGTGAAATGGCTGCACATCGAGCAGAATCCCGCGCAGGTGAAGATTTGGGAGGAGGTCGCGCGCGACTACGAGGCATCGCATCCGGGCGTCAAGCTAGAGATGCAGTTCCTCGAGAACGAGGCTTACAAGGCCAAGCTGCCGACCATTCTGCAGTCCAAGGATCGGCCGAACATCATCTATAGCTGGGCCGGCGGTGTCCTGAAGACACAGATCGAAGCCGGCGTGCTCGAGGATATCACCGATCAGGTGAAAGGTTACGGCGACAGTCTCACGCCGGCAGCGCTCGCCGCCTTTACCGACAACGGGCGCGTTTATGGCCTGCCGATCTCGCTGTCGCAGGTCGGCTTTCTCTGCAACAGGGAGCTGATGGCGAAGGGGAAGGTCGATCCGGCCGCAATCAAGAGCTGGGACGATCTGCTGAGCGCCGTAAAGACGCTGAAAGCCGCCGGGGTCACTCCGATCGTGGTTGGCGGCGCAGACAAGTGGCCGCTGCACTTCTATTGGACGCATCTCGCGGTCCGCATTGGCGGCAAGCCGGCATTCGACGCTGCATTGCGCGGGGAGAATGGCGGCTTCGCTGGCGAGACCTTCCGCAAGTCCGGCGAACTGTTCAAGCAGCTCGTTGATCTCCAGCCGTTCCAGAACGGTTTTCTCGGCTTCAAGAATCCGCAGGCGGTCGGCTATTTCGGCGACGGCAAGGCAGCGATGACGCTTGCGATCAGCTCGGTATATCATCTGCAGCGTGCGCTCGCCGCCGACAAGGTCGGATTGAGCGAAGACAAGATCTGCTGGTTCGATTTCCCTGGCGTGGCCGGCGGCAAGGGTGCGCCAACGGACACGCTCGGCGGCATCACCGGCTGGCTGATCACCAAGGGCTCGCCAAAAGAGGCGGTCGATTTCCTAAAGTATTTCATTTCGAAGGACGTGCAGACGCGCCTTGCGGCGCGTAATTTCATCATCCCGGTGGTGAAGGGCGCGGAGGCCGGTCTCAACAACTCCTTCATGAAGCTGATCGCGAGCAATCTGGCGAAATCGAACTACCACCAGAACTTCTATGACCAGAGCCTGGGCCCCTCCGTCGGGCGGGTCGTCAACGACGTCACGGCGGAGATCGCCGGTGGCAGCATGAGCCCGCAAGACGCCGCCGACGCGATCGAAGCAGCGCGGAAGCAGGGCAACTGACAGTGGCATGGCGGATGGCGAGCTCGCCGGTGATGGGCGTTGCGGAGGCGTCGCTCGCCTCGCATGCGGTTCACGGTCCGAGCTGGGACGGTCGGTTCACCGTCTTGATCCTGTTCCTGCCGCCGGCACTGCTGTTGTTCACGCTGTTCGTGGTGCTGCCGATCGGCGAGGCCGCCTGGTACTCGGCTTTCAACTGGAACGGGTTCGGCCGGCCGACCAACTGGATCGGCTTCGACAATTACCGCTTCGTGCTGCAGACGCGTGCCTTCTGGCTCGCGCTGCGCAACAACGGGCTAATCATCGCGGTCTCGCTCGCGATCCAGCTGCCGCTTGCGCTGACGCTGGCCCTGATGCTCGCCGAACGCTTCCGCGGGGCGGTGGCGCTACGAATGCTGTTTTTCATGCCGTATATCCTGGCGGAGATCGCAACCGGGTTGATCTTCAGCTTCGTCTACGACGGTGACTACGGCCTTGTCGCCTCGATCTGGCGCGCTTTCGGCGCCGAGCCGCCGCATCTCTTGGCCTCGACCGACACATCGATGTTGGCCGTGCTGATCGTGATCGTCTGGAAATACTTCGGCTTCCACATGATGCTGTTCATTGCGGCGCTCCAGAGTCTCGACAAGAGCCTGATCGAGGCGGCCCGGATCGACGGGGCGACGCGGACGCAAACCCTCCGCCATGTCGTCATTCCCTTGCTCTATCCGACGATCCGCCTGTCGGTATTCTTTGCCATCATCGGCTCGCTGCAGCTGTTCGATCTGGTGATGCCGCTGACGCGCGGAGGACCGGCCGATTCCTCGAACACGATGGTGAGTTTCCTCTACAACAACGGCATTTCGCGCATGCGGGTCGGCTATGGCAGCGCCATTGGCGTCATCCTGTTCGTGATCTGCGTGACCTTCGCCTTCACCTACAAGCGATGGTTCATGCGTGATGAGTAGCGCGAGCACCACCCGCGCGCCGTTCGATCCCGCCGTGCTGTTCAAGGCGGCGTTCCTCGCCTTGATCGCGGTCATGGTGCTGGTGCCGCTGCTCGCGACCTTGCTCGGCGGCTTCAAATCGCTCGGCGAATTGCGCGTCAATCCATTCGGCCTGCCGCGTCACTGGGAGTGGCAGAACTATGCCGACATCCTGTTCTCCGCGCGCTACTGGCAGCTCATGCGCAACTCGCTGATCATCTCTACACTCACGGTCGTGATGACCCTGATCGTCGCCGCGATGGCGGCATTCACGTTCGCCCATATCAAATTCTTTGGCAGCTCGATGCTGCTGAACTACCTGACGCTCGGCCTGCTGTTTCCAGCAGCGACCGCGGTGTTGCCGCTGTTCATCAAGGTGCGCGATCTCGGGCTGCTCGATACCTATTTTGGCGTTGCGCTGCCGCAGGTGGCTTTCGGCCTGGCGATGAGCGTGCTGCTGCTACGGCGTTTCTTCAAGGACATCCCCTATGAACTGCTCGAGGCGGCGCTCGTGGATGGCTGCAGCTATGTCAAGTTCTTCCGCTACGTGACGCTGCCGTTGTCGCGGCCGATCCTGGCGACGGTCGGCACCATTACCTTCGTCAACAGCTGGAACGCCTACCTGCTGCCGCTTGTGATGCTCAACACCGATGCGCTCTATCCCTGGCCGCTCGGCATCATGATCTATCAGGGCGAATATTCGTCTGAGTGGCACCTGATCCTGGCCTTTATCACGCTGACCATCCTGCCCACGATCATTCTCTTCCTTTTGGCGCAGAAGCATATCGTTGCCGGCCTCACCGCGGGCGCGGTCAAGGGATGAACGGACCGTCACGGAGACCAGGATGGGAAAAGTAGGCATCGGCATCATTGGCTGCGGCACGATCAGCACCGCTTATCTGAAGGCGGCCCAGCGCTTTCCGGTCATGGAGATCAAGGCGCTCGCCGACATGCGCAGCGAGGTCGCAGAGCGGCAGGGCGCCACCTTCGCGCTGCCGGCGATGCGGGTCGACCAACTGCTCAGACGTGACGACATAGAGATCGTCGTCAATCTGACGGTGCCGCTCGCACACACCGATGTCAGCCTCGCCGTGCTGAATGCCGGAAAGCACGTCTATTCGGAGAAGCCGCTCGGTATCAATGTCGCCGAAGCGCGCAGTGTGATGGAACTCGCCGCGCAGAAAAATCTGCGCGTTGGCTGCGCCCCCGATACGTTTCTCGGCGGTGGACACCAGACCGCACGCAAGCTGATCGATGACGGCGTCATCGGCAGGCCGGTCGCTGGTAGCGCTTTCTTCGGCTGCCCCGGACATGAGCGCTGGCATCCTGCACCGGGTTTCTATTATCTGCGCGGCGGCGGGCCGATGCTCGATATGGGGCCGTATTACATCACCGATCTCGTTCAGTTGCTCGGCCCGGTTGCGAGTGTGATGGGCTCGAGCGCGCGCCCCAAATCCGAGCGACTGGTGACCAGCCAGCCGATGAGCGGAGCGCTGATCCCGGTCGAGGTGTCGACCCATGTTGCCGGCACGCTCGAGTTCGAGAACGGGGCGGTCGTCTCGATCACCATGAGCTTCGACGTGCCGAAACATCGACATAACCAGATCGAGATCTACGGCGACAAGGGCAGCATGTCGGTGCCGGACCCCAACCGATTTGGCGGCGAGGTGGAGGTGGCGAAGACCGGTGGTGAATGGGAAGCCGTGCTGCCGACGCACGGACACGCCGACGGCGAGTTCCGTTCGATCGGCGTCGCCGACATGGCTGCCGCGATCCTGAACAACCGGCCGCACCGCGCCAGCGGCGCACTTGCCTTTCACGTGCTGGAGGTGATGGAGGCGTTCCAGACCTCCGCCGACGCAGGGCGGCGCGTCAAGATCGAGAGCCGCGTCGAGCGGCCGGCGATGCTGCCTGTCGGACGTGAAGCTGGACAGATCGACTAAGGACGAAAACCATGCGCAAGGCAATGATCGTATGGGGCGGCTGGCCAGGACACGATCCCGATCTCTGTGCATCGATGATCCGCGGCTGGCTGAAGGCGGAGGGCTTCGAGGTGCGGGTCGAGACCACCACAGCGGCGTTCGCCGACCCCGCTATTCACGACCTGTCACTGATCATCCCGATCTATACCATGTCGAAGATCGAGAAGAGTGAGGCACTCAATCTGTGCGCGGCCGTGCGCAGTGGTGTCGGCCTTGCCGGCCATCACGGCGGCATGTGCGATGCGTTCCGCGAGTCCGTGGACTACCAGTTCCTGTGCGGCGGGCAATGGGTCGCGCATCCCGGAAATATCATCGACTACAAGGTCGACGTGACGAAGCCGGATGATCCCATCATGAAGGGCTTGAAGGATTTCGAGCATCGCTCCGAGCAATATTACATGCATGTCGACCCCGCCAACGAGGTGTTGGCGACGACCACCTTCGCTGGCGAGCACGCCCCCTGGATCGAGGGCGTGGTGATGCCGGTGGTCTGGAAGAAGCGATATGGCGCGGGCAGGGTGTTCTATAGCTCGCTCGGTCACCGCGCCTACGAGCTCGATGTACCGGAGATTCGAACGCTGATGACCCGCGGCATGCTGTGGGCAGCGCGCGAATGACGGCGGGGCGAACCCGGCCGCCGCTCCGCGCTACGTTCGAGGACGTTGGCCGGTTATGGCACCGGCCGGCGTCATAGGAGTCCGTTGCGAACGGGGCCCAAGAACGCTGAAACCAACAGGCCCGCCAGCACGTCAGGAACTGCCCGAATTGACGCGCGCGACGCTGAATTTACCGCATCGCCTGGCTGTTCTGGCCTGAACTGGTCCTTACATCATACCCGGGGCTCAGCAGGCGCAGCGCGGTTCGCTCCTCCCACAGGCGCAACTCGACAAAATTGCGCTCCATATCCGTCAGGTAGGTTTCTAGAAGCCGCTCATATCGATTGATATTGTTTCGGTGAGCTTGCCAAAGCGCGGTTTCGACGACAGCCATGTCGGTCCCCCCTTGATTACCATTATTGCTTTTTTAATTCGCTTAGCAGCAGCGGGAGACGCGACAGGACAGCCACGCCTCCAATGCTCGCTTGAAGAATGCGCCAACTAATAAGAGACGTCTGCCCGAGAGCAAGCATAACACCCGTACGGAACGAAAAAACAAAGTGATCTTTTTGTGGCGCCGTGCAGCGGACAACAACCATTAATCAATCCGAGTACGATCAAACGCGCCGAGCGAGCGAGCATCGAATGAAAAAGGCCACCGAGAATATATTCGGCGGCCTTCCGGGCTCAAAATAGATGCTGAACTAATCCGCGCGCCTGCCCCGGTGCGGCCAAGCTAGCGTTACGCGACAGTAATGAAAAGTCGATTTTCGGGGAATCGTTAATTCCAGTTCGCAAGAACTATCATAGGTTAACGGGGTACCGAAATGCGGAACGCTTGGCCCGGGCTGACCCGCCTGCATCGGCCGGTCCGGTCATTGGGCCCTCGCTGAGGCGCTCGCAAACGGTCCTGATGATCGCGCCCAGATCTTTCGCATGCTTGGCGAGCGTCCGGCGGCGGATCCCTGACGTCTTCAGGAGCAAACCCAGATGATCAGCAGTGATAGCGGAAAGCCTAGCGCTATGGCGCCAATGATCATCAAGGCCAGTGCCGACGGTAATCCATTAGTCCGAAGAGAAGCTTTCGACATGGTCGCCTCCCGGTACACAGACATACGGACAGAGTCGTGGCCATAAAGCAACAGCACGAAATGATTTCGATCGCGCCATGAAAACAGCATGAAGCAGAAGGCTTCTAGGTGCGTGCTTACTTTTTGAGTCGTTTGTTGCAGAGGATTTATGATGTTCGAGCTGGTTGCCCCTATCATTTCCGTGTTCAGTATCTGCATCTTTTTCGCTCACGCAGTCGATGCTTGGGGCGATCTGACCTGAGGTCTATCTGACTTGCTGCACGGAGCTGCAGGAGCGATGCCGTTGTCGAGCGGGCGCGTTCGGAGTCGCCGACATCTCCGCCATGATAGACTGACGAGGCGATCCAGCTTTAGAGCCGCGTCTATTCGTCCGAACCCGCCGTCTCCCTGGCCGCTGATCGTTCGATCATGTCGAGCGCGGCTACCGCGGCTGCGTTGATATGATCGACGCAGCAGCGCTCGGCGAGGTCGGCATCGCCGCTCTGGATAGCCTTCCAGATCGCGGTCACCTCACGCAGGCTCTTGTTGATCCGTTTCGGCTGGGACATCGACGTGATCCGCAGCAGCTGGATCCGGTCGTGCAGAGGCTTGAGCATGCGCTCGATGAAGGCGTTGCGGCAGCCGCCGATCAGAGCGGCGTAGAACTCGGTTTTCGCCTCCAGGCACCCGACCAGATCTTGCTTGGCGGCGGCCGCCTTCAGCCGAGTCAATGCCTCGCCAATTCGCCGGGCCACCTCCGGATCATGGAGCCTGGCACATTCGCGGCCGGCGAAGCCTTCCAGAACCGCGCGTGCCGCGTAGAGCTGCCGGGCTTCTTCCAGGCTGATGGTGCTGACCACCGGACCCCGGTGACGAACCGTTTTGACCAGCCCATCGGCCTCCAGGAGCCGTAGCGCTTCACGGATCGAAGGGCGGCTGACGCCCATCATCTCGCAGAGCTCGCGCTCGACCAGGCGCTGGCCCGGCTTGAGCGTTCCGGACATGATCGCCGCGCGCAGCTTTTGTGCAACCATCGCCCGGACGGTTGGCACGTCCTCGATGCGGAGCGTCGAGTGCAATTCGCTACGTCTTTCCATGTCCGGGCTCTGGCTAGGCTGATTCAATAGCGGTTTACAGGCAGAATCATCATTTCGGCAATTTGAACATGGGCCGGCTGGTCGAGCGCGAAGACGATCGACCGGGCGATGTCGGCCGGATCGAGCGCCATCTTGAACTGGTCGAAATAGTCCTTTTCCTTCTGCCGGTCGCCGCGATAGCGGGTCAGGATGATATTGGTCCGGGTCAGGCCGGGCTGCAGTTCGGTGACCCGGATCGCGGTGTCCGCCAACTCGCCCCGGAGCGTCTGGGTGAACATGTGCACGCCGGCTTTGCTGGTGCTGTAGGCAGCCATGTCGGGGACGATGCGCACCGCATTGATCGAGCTGATGTTGACGATATGGCCGACGTTGCGCCGGATCATATCGGGAAGAAGGGCGCGCGTGATGCGCATCAGCCCGATCAAGTTGGTCTGAATGATGTTGGTCCAGTCGTCCGCGGAGCCGAGATCGAAACGCGTCCGTCCGCCGATATCGTGCCCGGCGTTATTGATGAGCACGTCGACCGGCTTGAAATGCTCTGGAATCGCATCCGGCAGGCGATCGACGGCCTGTGCGTCGCTGACGTCGAGCTCGATTGGAACTACGGAGCTGCCGGCGGTGGCCGCCAGCTCCTGGAGCGCCTTGGCGTCGCGGTCGACCAGCACGACGCGGCGACCGCTCTCGAGCAGCGCGCTGGTGATGGCACGGCCCATGCCGCCGGCGGCACCGGTCAGGACGACGGTCTGGCCCGATTGTTCAGTCATCGCAACACTCCTATTCCAAGCGTCTCATGCGGCGGACCAGCCTCCGTCGATCGGCAGGGTGGCCCCGGTGATATCGTTTGCGTCTGCGCCACAAAGGAAGACAACCATGGCGGCGACGGCCTTCATGGCGATGAAGCGCTGCGTGGGCTGGCGCTCGCCGAGATATTGGCGGGTGGCGTCCTCGACAGGACGTCCGCTGTCCGCCGCCATCGCTGCGATCTTGGTCAGGATGGCCGGTGTCGGCAGCGTGCCAGGGCAGAGCGTGTTGCAGGTGATGCCGCTGCGTGCCGTCTCGAGGGCCACGGCGCGGGTCATGCCGGCGATCGCCGTTTTGGTGGTGACGTAGTCGATCCGGTCCTCGACCGCGCGGGTCGCGTAGATCGAGCCCATGTTGATGATCCGGCCCCAGCCGCGCTGCTTCATGGCCGGCAGCGCCAGGCGGATCAGGTGGAATGGCGCCGAGAGGTTGACGGCCAGCGCCTGGTCCCAGCACTCCGGCGGAAACTGTTCGACCGCGGCGAAATGCCGGACCACGGCATTGTTGACCAGGATATCGATAGCCCCGCTGCGGGCGAGCAGATCCGCCATCATGGCTTCGATGGCGTCACGTTGTGAGAGATCGGCGCCGGCCGCGATGACCTCGACGTTGAAGTGTGCGCGCAGCACGTCGGCAGCCTGCTTCGGCGCGTCGAGATCATGAAGGATGATATTGGCGCCCGCACCGGCCAGGCCTTCCGCGATGGCCAGTCCCAGCCCCGCGGTCGCACCGGTCACGAGCGCCCATTTGCCCTTCATCGCGGCGTCGCTTCGCTGTTTTTATCGAGTTCTGCGAAAACGTCCTTCGCGTTCCGGAACGCGTCGACACCGGCAGGCACGCCGCAATAGATAGCAACCTGCATGAAGACCTCGCGGATCTCCTCGCGCGTTGCGCCGTTGGCGAGCGCGCCCCGAATATGGGTTTTCAGCTCATGCGGCCGATTGAGCGCACAGAGCATCGCGAGATTGAGGAAGCTACGGGTCTTGCGCGTCAGTCCCTCGCGGCCCCAGACATAACCCCAGCAATACTCCGTCGTCAGGTCCTGCATCGGGCGATTGAAGTCGTCGGCCGATGCGATCGCCTTATCGACGAACTCGCTGCCGAGCACGCTCTTGCGGATTTCGAGACCGCGGTCGTAGGTCGCCTTGTCCATCTTGCTCTCCGTTTCTGTCTCGGACGGCATCAGCTTTTCGGCCAGAACGGCTGTGCGAGTGCGAGCTCGGGCGGGAATACGGTCACCGGCACGCCGGACTGCCACTGCACGATGGTCATGCCGGCGCCGACGCGCCGGCCTTTCTCGTCGAACTTGATCTCGCCGAGCGGATAGTATTTCGAAGGGCCGGCATCCATGCTGCGCAGCGCCTCGCCGACAGCGACGCGGTCGGCCTTGCCGGCTTTCTCCAGCGCATCCTTGATCACCCACATGTCGCCATAGGTGGAGATCGCGTTCTGCGTCATCCACGGCTCCTTGTAGCGGCTCTTCAATTCAGCGATCAGCGCCTCATGGCCCTTGGCGCCCCAGCTCGCGACGCAGGTCAGCACGCCCTGGAGCAATTCGGGACTCACGGTCTGCAGCATGTCCGGCTCGGCAATGGCGATGCCGAACGAGATGGTCGGGATCTTGCCCTGGCCGAGGCCGAACTCGTTCATCTTCTCCAGCAGCAGCTTTGCGTCCGAGATCACCGTCGGCAGGAAGAACAGCAGATCGGGCTTCGCCGAGCGGATCTTCTGCACCAGCGATGTCGCATCCGCGAGCGGCGGCGTGAAGGTTTCGTCGACGATCAGCTGCAGCTGGTTTTCCGCCAGCAGACCTTCGCGCATCGATTTTGCAGAGGCGATTGACGCCGCTGTGTTGTCGGTGAGGATCGCGACCGTTTTCGGCCGCTTGCCGGACGCCGTCTCCGCCAGCTTGACGATTTGCGGCAGCGCCTGACGGGCCTGGGAGCCTGCCGTTGCCGAGGTCTGGAACACGTATTTGAAGCCGCGATCCGTGATCAGGTCGGAGTAGGAGAGGGTGAGGACGGGCAGGTTGGCGCGCTCGGTCACTTCGGTCACCGCGAGCGTGAACGAGGACAGGTAGGCGGCGCTTGCGGCGACCAGATCGCTCTCCTGCGCGACCATGCGCTGCGCGGCGTTCTTGGCCTTTTCGGTCGTGTCGCCGGAATCGAGCACGATCAGCTTCATTTTCGCGCCGCCGAGCGCCTTGATGCCGCCTTGCGCGTTGATGTGATCGATCGCCATTTCGGCGCCCTCGCGCATGACAGTTCCCGGGCGAGCATAGAGCCCGGAGATCGGCACCAGCAGGCCGACCTTGACCTCCGACGGCTGCTGCGCGAAGGCGCGGGATGCGATCAGCGTACTGGACGCGCCGGCAAGCAGCGTTCGCCGGGTGACCGTTGTTCGGTTCTTTATAGTCATGACAATTCTCCTCCCTGAAAAAATCGCGCGACGCTTCAGGATTTTTTGGGCCAGAACGGCTGCGCCTGCGCGAGTTCGGGCGGATAAACGGTGACAGGCACGCCCGATTGCCATTGCACAATGACGACGCCGGCGCCGACGCGGCGGCCCTTCTCGTCGAATTTGAGCTCGCCGCCGGGATAGTATCTGGCCGGCCCGGCATCCATGGTGCGGAAGGCCTGTGCGACGGCGTTGCGGTCGGCCTTGCCGGCCTTCTCCAGCGCTTCCTTCATCAGCCACATGTCGCCATAGGTCGAGATGACGTTCTGCGTCATCCATGGCTCCTTGTATTTGGCCTTCAGCTCGGCGATGAGGTCCTCATGCCCCTTCGAGCCCCAATTGGCGACGATGGTCATGATTCCCTGCACGGTTTCGGGGCTTACGCTCTGGAGCATGTCCGGTTCGGCGATGGTGATGCTGAAGGAGACGGTCGGGATCTTGCCCTGGCCGAGGCCGAACTCGCTGATCTTCTCCAGCCCAAGCTTGGCGTCCGACACCGCATTCGGCATGAACAGCAAGAGATCAGGCTTTGCGGAGCGAACCTTCTGGATCAGTGGCGTGGCGTCTGACAGCGGCGGGGTCCACACTTCCTCGACGACGAGCTGCAGGCCTTCCTGCGCGAACAGCTTCTCCTTCAGCGCCTTGGCAGTGGCGACGGACGTCGCCGTGTTGTCCATCAGCATCGCGACGGTCTTCGGCTTCTTGCCTGACGCGTTCTCGGCTAGCTTCATCAGCGTTGGCAGGCCGAGCTCGGACTGGCGGCTTGCGGTTGCGGCGGTCTGGAAGATGTACTTGAAGCCGCGATCGGTCAGCAGGTCCGAGTAGGACAGCGTCAGCATCGGCAGCTCGGCACGCTCGGTGACCTCGGTCACCGCAAGCGTGAACGAGGAGAGATATGCGCCGGTGGCCGCCACGAGATCAGGCTCCTGCGCCACCATGCGCTGCGCGGCATTCTTGGCCTTCTCGGTGGTGTCGCCGCAATCGATCACGACCAGCTTCAGCTTGGCGCCTCCGAGCGATTTGATACCGCCTTGCGCGTTGATGTGATCGATGCCCAGCTCGGCACCCATCCTCATCACCTGACCTGGCCGGGTATAGATGCCCGATAGCGGTACGATCAGCCCGACCTTGATCTCCGCCGGCGCCTGCGCGCGTGCCATCCGCGACAGGCCGACGGCTGCGGCGCCCGACAACACCGTGCGGCGCGTCAATCCCCTGGATGGCTTCTTCATCTTGTTTTCTCCCTGCGCTTTTTGTTCTCTTTGTCTGTCACATGCCGAGATAGGCCTTGCGCACGCGGTCGTCGGCGCGCAGCGTCTCATTATTGCCGTCGAGCACGACACGTCCGGCCTCGAGGACATAGCCGTGGTCGGCCGTTTCCAACGCCTCTGCGACGCGCTGCTCGACCAGCAGCATGGCCAGCCCGGACTGACGGCGGATCTCGATCAGCCGCTCGAAGATGAAGTCCGCGGTCGACGGCGCGAGCCCCATCGAAGGCTCGTCCAGCATCAGCAGCTTTGGCGAGGAGGCGAGCCCGCGACCGATCGCGAGCATCTGCTGTTGGCCGCCGGACATCGTGCCGGCGAACTGATTGCGGCGTTCCTTCAACACTGGCAGCCACGCGAAGATGCGTTCGATATTGGCTTGCCAGTCGCGCCGGCCGCTCGCGGTCATCGCGCCCATTTCCAAGTTCTCCATCACGGTCAGTGACGGAAACACCTGGCGGCCCTCGGGGACGTGGGCGATGCCGAGATGGGCGCGCAGCGGCGGGGGCACAGCGAGGAGATCGGCGCCTTCGAACGAAATTCTCCCGCCGCTCGGTTTCACGATGCCGGAGATCGTCTTGAACAGGGTGGTCTTGCCGGCACCGTTGGGGCCGACGATCGCCACGAACTGGCCTGCTTCGACATTGATCGACACGTCGTTCAGAACGGGCCTCGCCGAATAGCCCGCGCTCAATCCCTCAATGCGGAGCATGGGCCACCCACTTCTTGCCGAGATAGGCCTCGATCACACGGCTGTCGTGGGTCACCACCTCTGGATCGCCTTCGGTGATGACGGCGCCGTGGTCGAGCACGAGGAAGCTGTCGACGAGCCGGACCATCGCCTGCATGGTGTGCTCGATGATGGCTATGGTCATGCCATCGCGCGCGAGCTGCTGGATCACGGCGACGACCTCGTCCGCCTCGCCATGGCCGAGGCCGGCGAGCGTCTCGTCGAGGAGCAGGACGCGAGGTTGCCCGGCGAGTGCGCGGGCAAGCTCCATCAGCCGCAACTCCTTGGTCGAGAGTTCGCCGGCAACACGATCGGCCATGGCGGAGAGTCCGACGCGGGCGACCGCATCGGTTGCCAGCTTGCGCGCCTCCTCGTCGGACCGCGCGCGCACATAGGCGCCGACCACGACGTTGTCGAGGATCGACATGCGCAGGAACGGCCGCATGACCTGGAAGGTGCGGCCGACACCTGCCTTGCAGATCGTGTGCGGCCGCTCGCCGGACATGTCGCGGCCGTCGATCAGGACCTCGCCCTGGCTCGGTTTCAGGAAGCCGTTGAGGAGATTGAATAGCGTGGTCTTGCCGGCGCCGTTCGGCCCGATAATGCCAAGGATCTCGTTCTGGTGGAGCGTGAAACTGACATCCTGCACAGCCTTGAGGCCGCCGAACGAGCGCGAGAGATTGCGGACCTCGAGCACGACCTCGCCGGTCGCGGCGCGCCGCCGTGATGTGGGCTTCAGCGGCGGGACGCTGATAGTGGCGGCTCCGGGGACATCGGCGGCGAGGTCCAGTTTGGACGCGCGCTTGCGCAGGAGATCCCGCAGTTTCCAGAACAGTCCCTCCGGCGCGACGAGAATGACGCAGACGATGGCGAAGCCGAAGATCACGCCCTGAATGCCGGGGAAGCGCGCGCCGGCTTCGGCGTGCAGGATCTCGGCGAGCGGGATCAGGATCACCGCGCCGATGACCGGCCCCCACACCGTGCCGACGCCGCCGAACATCGCGACCGTCAGCGCCTGCGCCGACACCAGCATGCCGAACACGGATTGTGGCGTCACGACCAGCAGCACCTGCGCGTAGAACGCGCCGATGGCGGCAGCGATCGTACCGCTCAGCGTGATCGCGCGCAGCTTCCAGGCCAGCGTGTCGATGCCGGCGGCTTCGGCCGCGGCTTCGTTCTGCTTGATCGCAAGCAGCGCCATGCCGAATCGGGAGCGCTCGATGACGAGCGTCAGCACGATGATGACGAGCATGATCACCAGCGCAAGCAGGGTGTAGAGATGCGGATCGGAGAACTGCATATAGGCGATCGGCGCGTCGCGCTTGATCGGCAGCGTTACTTCCTGAAAGCCGAGCCACTCGAAGACGTAGAGAATGGCGAGCGGATAGGCGAGCATCGCCAGGGCGAAGTAGTGGCCCTGCAGGCGGAAGGTCGGAAACCCGATCAGCAGCCCGGCAATGCCGCCGAGCATCGCTGCGAGCGGGATCAGGAGCCAGGGCGAGAGATCGAAATAGATCTGGCCAAGCGCGGTCGTATAGGCGCCAATGCCGAAGAAGGCCGCGTGGCCGAACGAGATCAGCCCGGTGTAGCCGCTGAGCAGGTTCCAGGACAGGCCGAACACCGCCCAGACCGGCACCAGCGTCAGGATGAGCTGGTAATAGGAGTTGGTGACGCTGAGCGATACCACTGCATAGGCGAGCGTAAAGAGCAGGGGAGGCAGCAGCGAGCGCATGGAGAGCATGGTCATGTCCTCTCGACCATGCGCCCGAAGAAGCCTTGCGGGCGGAAGAAGATGATGAGCAGGAAGACGACGAAGATCGCTGCGTTTTGCAGTTGCGTCGGCAGGATCAGCGTCGACATCTGCTGCACGAGGCCGATCGTCATGCCGCCCCAGAAGGCGCCGATGATGCTGCCCATGCCGCCGAGCACGACGCCGGCGTACATGACGATGACATATTCGAGGCCGACGAAAGGATGGAACGGATAGTTGGTGGCGAGCAGACCGCCGGCAATCGCCGTGATGCCGCAGCCCAGCGCGAAGGCGGTGCGGTGCGCGCGATCGACGTCGATGCCCATATAGGTCGCGGCGGTCGGATTGTCCGCGGCGGCGCGCAGCGACTTGCCGATCCGCGTCCGCGTGATCAGGAGCGAGAGCAGCGCCATGATCGCCAGCGACACGATCGCATCGATGCTGCGCGCCTTGTTGAGGAAGATGCTCATGTCGAAGAAGGGACCGACCTCCCAGGCCGAGCTCGACAATGGCGTGCGGATCGAGGCCAGCACCGATCCGAAAATGATGAGGCCGCCGTTCTGGAGGATCAGCGCGATGCCGAGCGTGAGGATGAGCTGCGCGTAGTGGCCTTCGCCTTCGAGCGAGGCGGTGCGCGTGCCCGACACGTGGGAGATCAGGGCGAGATGAACGAGATAGCCGAAGACGGCGAGCGCAGGCCCGGCCAGCAGGATCGCAACGAACGGCCCCACCGTATTTCCGAAGAGCGCCTGGACGCCCGCTGCGGTGAAGAGATAGAACGCGACATACATGCCGAGCATCATGAAATCGCCATGGGCGAAGTTGATGACCCGCATGACACCGAAGATCAGGCCGAGACCGACGCACATCAGGCCATAGACGGCACCGATCAAAAGGCCGGCCGCGAGGGCTTGCAGAAATCCCTCCATCAGCGGCGTCTCCATGACGCGCTCATGCCGGCTTTCGGGCGATCTTTCGCTGATGGTCGCGTCAGGCTGGCATCCCGGTCGAGCATGTCTCCCCCATATCTTCTGAACTTATTATGACGCCGATCGCGAAGCTCGCTCCGGCTTGTCCAAACGGCACTGCGTTGCGATGACGCTGGCATCGCCAAGCCGTTCGCAGCCATCGATCAGTTGCGCGAGCCTGTCCGCGCGGTCTTCTCCGATGGTACGGCCAGCAGCAGCTCGAAAGCGCGTACGAATGTCTGCAGGCGTCGCGGCGATGACATCGGGCAGGGCGTGCCGGATCGTTCGGCCGTCGCTTAGATGCACCATCACGTCCGCGCCCTGCTTGCCTGGGAACGCGGCTGTGAAGGCGTCGTCTGCGGTGAGATCGGTAACTGAGACCAGGCGCAGGATGTCGGCATCATCAAGCCGTGCGTAGTTCTGCTCCTGGATCTCGCCTTTCGCCAGAGTCGCCGCGACACTGAACGGAATGCTCATCTTGGCCTGGAGGGCATTGCGATAGGGCCCTGTGGAGTCGCAGCCGGGATAACGAATGGCTGCCTCGGGGGCGCGAATGATGATCCGATCGATCTCGTGCGCGTCAGCGAGCTCGTGCGCGACGCGAAGCGCAGCCTGTGCTGCGGTCTGGGCGAAATTGCAGGCCGGGACTGGCTTGTTGTAAACGGCCATGATCTCGCTCTCGCCATCCGGAAAGAGCACGATCTTTTCGGGAGCGGCTTGGCGCCGATAGGCGGCGAAAAGGCCGGCTTCGCCCTCGAGGATCGTCTCCGAGCCGAAGGCGCCGGCCGCGGCAAGACCAACCGCCCTGATCGCATTGCTAGCCGCGAACCCCGGATGAAAATACATGTCCGAGCCACCGGCATGCGCCCACTCGTTGAGACCGCTGGAGGTGTTGGCTGCAATGGCGATCGCGCTGGTTGCCGCGTCCTCGGACAGGCCGAGCGCGAAACTTCCCGCCAGTGCCGCGCCCAATGGGGCGACCAGCCCGGTCGGGCGGTAGAGGCGCGCGAGATCGGAGGTGAGCAGCGCGCGGCCGATCCGCGCGCCCGTCTCGTAACCGATGATGGCGGCAGCGAGCAGCCTTCTCCCATGTATCGGCGTTTGCTCCGACAAGGCCAGCAGGGTCGGCCAGATCACCACGCCGTGGTGGCTGATACTGGCTGCATGCATGTCCTCCCGCACGAGGCCGTGCCCCATCACGGCGTTGGCAAAAGCGGCGTCGGCCGATGAGGACAGTCGCGGAGTGCCGATGATCGTCGCGCTGCCGCAGGCCTGCGCGATCGCAACCGCCTGCCGGCTCCAGGGATGATTGCCTGCCTCGAAGGCGCAGGAGAGAAAATCGAGCAGGCAGATCTTCGCTTTGGCGACCACATCGGGACCGAAATCGCCAAGATCGAGGGCAAGCGCGCTCTGCGCTAACAGGCGCGAGAGCGAGACCCTGCCGGATCTGGTCGGGCCGATCGTCATCGCAATCGAGGCTCCTTCACGGCTCGCGGGATCAGCCGCGCATCTGCACCCCGGCCCATTCCTCGACGACCTTGGCGATCGAGGTGAAATCCGACGCTGGGCCGTATTTGGCATTGGTGATGGCGAGCATCTGTCGCACCACTGCGCCACAGACCATCGGCACGCCCATCGCCTCGGCCTCGTCTACGCACAGCCGGACATCCTTGTAGGACAGGCCGGTCGCGAAGCCGAAGTCGAAGGTGCCGGGCAACACTGAGCGGGGAAATTTATCTTCGGAGGCGCTGTTACGGCCGCTGCTCGCATTGATGATGTCGATCAGCACCTTGGCGTTGACGCCGCCCTTGACGCCCATCGCGACCGCTTCTGACGTGATCACCAGGGCGGCGGCCGCCATCAGATTGTTGGCGAGTTTGGCGGTCTGCGCCACGCCGGGCTTATCGCCGGTGTAGAACAGCTTGCCGAAGTTCTTCAGGATCGGCTGGACGGTCTCGTAGGTTGCCTGCGGGCAGGACACCATGACCGCCAAGGTGCCATTGATGGCGCCCTTGATGCCGCCGCTCACGGGTGCATCGACCAGCGTCATTCCCTTGGCTCTCAGGCCGTCCGCAACCACCTTCGCTGCGCCGGGACCGGTGGTCGACAGATCGATCACGATCTTGGCGCGGCTGCCGCTGCTAATGCCGTCCGTCCCGAGCGCGACCGCCTTCACGATATCGGGGGTGGGCAGGCTGGCGAGCACGATGTCGGCGCGGGAGGCTACATCCGCCGGCGATTTAGCCATTTGCGCGCCGCGCTTGATCAGTGGCTCGGTGGCCTCGGCTAACGTGTCATGGACGACGAGCGAATAGCCCGCGTCTATCAATCGTCCCGCCATGGGACCGCCCATGCGGCCCGTGCCGATCACGCCGAGCGTCTCTCCCGCCATCGTTCACTCCCTGTCGCGCCATCCCTGAACGGGGGCGTCTTCTTGTCTCTGTTCGTCCGTCTCAATCGGACGATCCTTGCTTTCGATCGATATCGTTGATTCCAGTCGTCAAGCGTCAAGATTGTTATGATTGTCAGACAAGCTGTCAAGCATAACATTCTGGTCGACAGCTTGCCACCCGTCGGCATAAGGTTCGCGAAAACGAGGACGACGCCCGAGTGCCGAAAGATCGAACTTCAGGTGTGAGCAGGACGCTTGCCGACTTCGTCGCTGCCTCGTGCTGGGCCGACGTGGAAGCGCAGAGCCATGAGGCGCAGCGATCGATCCTCAATTTCTTCGCGACCGCGCTCGGTTCCGCACACGATCCGGTGGTCGCAGCCGCGCTGCGGACCTTGTCACCATTCAGTGGAGCTGCGACCGCGACGATTGTTGGCCGCCCGGAGCGGCTGGACGCATTGTCCGCGTCGTTCCTCAATGCCATCTCGGCCAATCTGCTCGACTTCGACGATACGCATCCCGAAACGATCATTCACCCGGCCGCGCCGGTCGCCGCTCCGGTGCTCGCGGTCGCAGAGACGCACCGGTTATCGGGACGCGATGTGCTGACAGCGTTCGTCCTGGGCGTCGAGGTCGAATGCCGCATCGGCAAGGCCGTCTCGCCGCAGCATTACGCGCGCGGCTGGCACATCACTTCGACCTGCGGGATCTTTGGCGCGGCTGCAGCAAGTGCCAAATTGTTGGGACTCTCGGCGCAAGCGATTGCAAACGCGATCGGGATCGCGGCGAGCCAGTCGGCCGGCAACGTCGAGAACCTGCCGAGCGCGGCCAAGAATGTCAGTGTCGGCAATGCGGCGCGGGGCGGGCTGTTCGCGGCCTTGCTTGCGCAGCAGGGCTATGACGCCGCGCCCCGTGCCATCGAAGGTCCGCTCGGCTGGGCTCGCACAATGGGAGATGAACTCGATCTTGCCCGTCTGCACGATGGCCTCGGTGAGAGCTGGGAGATCGCTGAGAATACCTACAAGCCCTATCCGGCCGGCATTGTCTTCCATGCGGTCATCGACGCCTGCCTCCTGTTGCGTGAGCGGATCGGCGGACGCGTCGACCGGATCGAGCAGGTGTCCGTGCAGGGCTCGGCGCTGCTGCTTGCCCGGGGCGACCGAGCTGTCAACAACGAGCGTGATGCGCGCGTCAGCATCCATCATTGCGCTGCCTGCGGATTGCTCGTCGGCGCAGCCGGCGTTGCTGAACTTTCGGCAGAGGCTATGAGCCGACCGGATATCGTAGCGTTGCGGCAGAAGGTGCGGGCGGAGCTCGACGGCGAGATGCGTGATGGCGCCGCGCGAGTTACCTTGCGCCTGTCCTCCGGAGACGTTCTCACGGAGACCGTCATCTCGCCGCGCGGCAGCCTTGCCGCGCCGCTTGAAGACCGCGACATCGAGGCCAAGCTGCGCGAAGGCGTGCAGACCGGCCGAAGCAACTGGGATGCGGATCGCGTCATTGAGGCGGTCTGGCGGCTCGACGCAATCGATGACGTCGCCGATCTCCTGCAATCGTTGCGAGCGTCGCCGGAGGCGCGTCCAACGGCCTCCAGCCGCCTCCTCCAGACATAATCTCAAGACCTGAAAGGACGATCATGAGCAAGACCGAACTGTTCGAAAAGGGCCTCAAGGTCCGCAAGGAAGTGCTGGGTGAGGATTACGTCAACAAGTCGATCGCTGGCGCCGACGAGTTCACGCGCACGATGGCGGAGTGGTCGACCGAATTCTGCTGGGGTGCGCTGTGGACGCGTCCCGGAGTCGATCGGCGCACGCGCTCGATCGTCAACCTCGCGATGCTCGGTGCGCTGAACCGGCCCCACGAATTGAAGCTGCACGTCAAGGGCGCCTTGAAGAACGGGCTTACCAAGGAGGAGATCAAGGAGATACTGCTCCAGGTCGCGGTTTACTGCGGCGTTCCCGCCGGGATCGATGCGTTTCGCAATGCACGCGAAGCCTTCAACGAAGTCGACAAGGACTCCTGACGACGGGGGAATCATGGCAGACCCGGACTATGAGCTGTTTGCGATCCGCTATGCAACGCGCGATGCGCAGCGAAGCGAGCACTTCATCGGCGGCGATCCGCATGACGGGCCAATGCCGATGGATTACTTCGTGTGGCTTGCCAGGGGAGGCGGCCGCACCTTCGTCATCGACACCGGCTTCAACGCCGAGATCGCGAAGAACCGCAGGCGGACATTCCTGCGCTGCCCGGTGGAGACGCTTGCCGCGTTCGACATCGACGCAGCCGCCATTGAGGATGTGATCCTCACGCACTTGCATTACGATCACGCTGGCAATTTCGACCGGTTCCCGAATGCGCGATTCCACCTTCAGGAGCGCGAGCTTACGTACGCGACCGGACGCTACATGCAGTATCCACGGCTATCGCATTCGTTCGAGGTCGAGGACGTCTGCGGCATCGTCCGGCTGAACTACGCGCGCCGAGTGCTGTTCTACGATAGCGACGCCGAGATTGCCCCAGGATTGACCGTCCATGCGGCGGGCGGACATTCGGCCGGTCTCCAGTTCGTCCGCGTTAGGACAAGGCGGGGCTTTGTCGTGCTCGCCTCCGATGTCAGTCATTTCTATGAGAACATGACGAGCGAGCGCCCATTCACCACCGCATTCCATGTCGGTGATATGCTGGTGGGCTTCGACAGACTAAGGGCCGCCGCACCGGACGAGGATCACATCATTCCCGGCCATGATCCGCTGGTCATGAAGCTCTATCCGGCGCCAAATCCCGGGCTGGAGGGCATTGCCGTTCGTCTTGATGTGCCGCCGTCCAATGCAAACGCGAGTTGATCCGACTGGCAGCGCGCGGCGAAGGCGGCGCGCCTTCATTGCCAGGTGGCTGGCGCGTCTCGCGCGGCTGCGGGCGACGAATCTTTGGCCGCTGCTTTCGTTGCGATCAGGTTAGGTCATGAGCGCCGACCGGAGCTTTGCCGACAGCTCAGCCTTTTCTCTGCGTGCTGACAGCGCCGTCTCCATGTCGACCTTGACGAACTTCACTGGCGTATTTGGCTGCAGCTGGCCGATCAGGTCCATGTCCGCGGAGATGACTGTGCCGACCATGAAGTAGCCGCCGCCCGAGACAGCGTCACGATGCAGCACGATCGGCTCGGTACCACCGGGCACCTGGATCGAGCCATAGGGATAGCAGGCATCGGTGATGTTGGAGGGATCGGAGCCCGCGCCGAATGGCGGCTGGCGTGGCACGAAGTCGAGCGGCTTGCCGCCTCTGAAGCGGTAGCCGATCCGGTCGGCTTCCGGCGCGACTTTCCAGGTGTCGGTGAAGAAGCCGATACCCGCCGCCTCGGTGATGCGATGCCAATACAGGCCAGGCATCACGCGCAACTCGGTCGGCGTGCCCGCAGGCAAGCCGCGCAGATCGTCTGCGACCGTACGGCCTTCATCGACTGTTGTTGTCGGCGTGCCGACCGGCAGCTCGTCGCTGGCCTCGAGCTTGCGGCCCTTGAAGCCGCCGAGCGCACCGAGCGCATAGGTCGAGCGCGAGCCGAGCACCACCGGCACATCGATGCCGCCGGCTACCGCGATATAGGCCCGCGCGCCCTTCTTGAGGAAATCGAACGCCAGCTTCTGCCCTGCCTTCACCTTGAAGGACGACCAGGTTTGCTGCGGCTGGCCGTCGAGCTTCGGCGGAAGCTCGGCGCCGGTCACCGCAACCAGCGCGTCCTCGGCGAATTCCAGCTCCGGTCCCATGAACACGGCTTCGAGCACCGCGGCGCCTTCCGGGTTGCCGACCAACAGGTTGGCGGCTGCGAGCGCGTGCCGGTCCATGCCGCCGGAAAGGGGAATGCCGATGTGGTAGTAGCCCGGACGTCCGAGATCCTGGACAGTCGTCGCCAGCCCCGGCTTCAGTACCTTAATGGCCATGGAGAACCCCCTCCAGCTTGCGATTGTAACCGTCGATGTCGCGATTGAATTCAGCGAGCGAGAACGAGACATCGCGGATGATCGGAGCAAAGCGGCCGGCGTCGACATCGGCGACGGCTGCATCATAGGCGGCGCGATCGATCGGCTTCCATTTGACGATGTCGCCCGGCTTGAACAGGCACATGAAATCCCGGAGATAGCTGATGGTCTGGCTGGGGTCGTAGATCGGCATCGGCGTGACGCCGTACATCTGATAGCCACCGGCGCCGCGCACCGAATAGATGCAGCTGAAGCAGCCGCCATGGCCGATCGTGAGCTTCGGCGTGTCGGTGCGCGGGCGAAGATATTTCGGCGCCTGGATCTGCCGCTGGCGCTCGACCATCTGGTAGAGGAATGGCAGGCCCGCGACGAAGCCGACCATCGAGACGAACCACGGGGCGCTCGAATGCGCTTTGATGAAGCCATCGACGCCGTCGAGATTGTTGATGCGCGCCGAATATTCGAGATCCGTGCTCGTCGGGTCCTGATGCCGCTCGCGGAAGCGCATCAGGGTCTCATACGTCCAGGGGTCGTTATAGAGCACGGGGATCTCGATGATCCGGGTCGCGATCACGGGCTCGGACTTGTCAGCGGCTACATCCATCTCCTTCAGTTCGGTGAGCAGATCATCAGGCTTGATCACGTCGGGATCGAATTTCACCTGATAAGAGGCGTTGGCCGGACAGATCTCGGTGACGCCTTTGATCTTGGCTTCACGCACCGCATTGGTGATGAAGAGGCTCTTGAAGAATGCCTCCAGCGACATCGCTTCGTCGACCTCGGCGAAGATGTGCTCGTCGCCGCCGAAGGAAAATCTGGTTTGCATGGGGATCACTGGCCTCCTGTTGCGGACGGGGCGGATTTTGCAGATGTTGCGGTCGCGAGGCGTGCGGCATTGACCTCCAGCCAGGGCTCGAGCCAGCCGGTATGAAACCGCGCAGCCTGCACGTCGGCGTCGCGCGCAAGGGCCTGATGCAGCGGCTTGGTGGTCACCAGACCGCCGATTGTGAGCTCCGACAGCGCCTGTGCGAGTCGCCGGATCGCGCTGGCCCGGTCCTCATCATGGACGATCATCTTGCCGAGCAGACTGTCGTAGAATGGCGGCACCGTGTAGCCGGGATAGAGCATGCTGTCGAAACGCACGCCATTGCCGCCGGGGACGGCGAGCGCTGTGATGGTCCCGGGGTTCGGCATGAAGTTCTTCGCCGGGTCTTCGGCATTGATGCGGACCTCGATCGAATGGCCGCGCAACTGCATTTGATCCTGGCGGATGCGCAGGCGCTCTCCGCCGGCGATGCGGATCATTTCGCGCACAAGGTCGATGCCGGTGACCATCTCGGTCACGGGGTGCTCCACCTGGATGCGGGTGTTCATCTCCAGGAAGTAGAATTCACCGCTGCGATCGTCATAGAGATATTCGAGCGTGCCGGCGCCGCGGTAATGCACGGACCTGGCGAGCGCGACGGCGGAGGCGCACAGTCTGTCGCGAACGGAAGGAGTCAGGGACGGCGAGGGCGCTTCCTCCCAGACCTTCTGGCGGCGGCGCTGCAGCGAGCATTCGCGCTCGAAGCAGTGGATGACATCATGTCCATCGCCCAGCACCTGCACCTCGATGTGCCGCGCGCCCTCGACGAGTTTCTCGATATAGAGTCCGCCGTCGCCGAAGGCCGCGAGCGCTTCGGCCTGAGCCTGCGGCATCAGATGATGGAATTCCTCGGCCGAGCGCGCGACGCGGATGCCGCGGCCGCCACCACCGGCCGCAGCCTTGATCATGACCGGAAAGCCGATTGTCTCGACCAGTGCAAACGTCGCCTCCGCCGATGTCAGCCGGCCACGGCTGCCCGGGACGGTGGGCACGTTGGCCGCCGCTGCCGCTTCGCGCGCCGCGACCTTGTCGCCCATCAAGCGGATCGAGCGCGCCGTGGGCCCGACGAACACGAGTCCGGCCTCCTCGACGGCCGATGCGAACTCGGCATTCTCGGCGAGAAAGCCGTAGCCGGGGTGGATCGCGTCGGCGCCCGTCGCCTTGGCCGCTTCGAGGATCGCATGCCGGTTGAGATAGGATTTCGAAGCCTGCGCCGGCCCGATCTCGATGCGCTCGTCAGCGAGCCGCACCGCAAGCGACTCGCTATCGGCCTTGCTATAGACCTGCACGGTGGCAATGCCGAGCTCGTGGGCAGCGCGGATGATGCGCACCGCGATCTCGCCGCGATTGGCTATGAGAAGCTTATGGATCGTCATAGATCGACCTGGCGCCTCACACCTCGATTTCCGCGATCGGCTGGCCGGCCATGACGGCGTCCTCGTTCTCGGCCAGGAATCGCAAGAGCTTGCCAGCCGCGCCGGCCTTGACCTCGTTGAACGACTTCATAACCTCGATCAGGCCGATCGTGTCGGTTTCCACGATGATGTCACCATCATTCTTGTAAGCCGGCTTGTCGGGCGCCGGCTTGCGATAGAAAATCCCGGGCAGGGGCGAAAAGATCTGCTGGATGGCCATCACGTCCTCGTCGTTGAATGTCTTGCTCTGTTGTTAGCGAGCCGGCAGGTAAGCGCCGACAGCTTCTCGCACGGCTTGCGTGATCGCGACCGCATTCGGCGTGTCGGAATGCACGCAGATGGAGTCGGATCCCACCGCCACGTCGTTGCCGGCGATCGTCCGTGTCTTGCCATCGGTGATGGCGCGCAGGCAACGCGATGCGGCGTCGGCCGGGTCCTTGGCATCATGCTCGCGGGTCACGATCAGCGAACCGTCCTGGTTGTAGTCGAGATCGGCATAGTATTCGGCGACGAAGGCGTGGCCGCGGCGTTGATAGATCGTCTCGTGCAGCGTTCCCTTCATCCCGAACAACGGCACCTTGTAGACATCGGCTGCATCGGCAACAGCTTCCGCGATGTCCTCCATCCGCGAGGCCATGCCATAAAGCGAGCCGTGCGGCTTGATGTGATTGAGGACCATGCCTTCCGCATCCAGGAACGCTTTGAGCGCGCCGACCTGGTAGAGAATGCAGTTGGTCATCTCCTCGCGGCCGATCTTCATCTCGCGGCGGCCAAAGCCCTGCAGATCGGGCAGGGACGGGTGCGCGCCTATCTTGACGCCGTATTTCTTCGCCAATTGGACGGTCTTGCGCATGTGATTGAAATCGGAGCCGTGAAACCCACAGGCGACGTTGGCGACGTCGATCAAGGGCATCAGGCTGTCGTCATCGCCGAGCTTGTAGATGCTGAAAGCTTCGCCCATGTCGCAGTTGATAGTGACCATTCCCGTCGTTCTCCCGGTGTTCCGGCTTCTTGCTCATCACGGTGGCGACCGCCGCAGGGTCCGGAGGAGCTGCGGCGGCCCGGTGTTGATCTACTTCGATACCAGATAGTCGACCGGGATCTTCTCGGAGATCGTCCACTCGTCGATGACCTTCGGCTTGCCCTGCTCGGTATCGACGACCAGATAGCGGCCCTGGTTCTGATGGTGCAGCTCCTTGCTGAACGTGCGCGGTCCGAACAGCGTCGGCTCGTTGTTCATTTTTTCGAGCTCGGCGACCACAGCTTCGGTGTCCGTCGTCTTGGCGCGCTCGACCGCCTTGGCCCAGACATCGATCAGGACATAGCCCGGATAAACATATTGACTCGATGGATCGCCGCCGGTGGCCTCCTTGTATTTCTTGTTGAAATCCGCAACCTTCGGATTGGGATCGTCGCCATAGATCGAGCCCTGCACCGGCACGTAGAAGTTCGAGAGATCCGGGACCGCATTCAGCCAGTAGCTGCCGTCCACGCCGGAGCCGTTGAGGATCATCGACTTTATGCCGGCGGCCCTGATCTGCTTCACGGCCGAGACCGCGCCCGGCATCATGGTGCAGAGCATGATCGCATCCGGCTCCTTGGGCAGGCTCTTGATGCGGGTGATCTGCGATGCGATCGACGCATCGTCATTCTTGAAGGTGTCGCTGCCGACAAGGGTCGCGTCCTTGAGATGCGGCAGCTGCCAATCGAAGCCGTCGCAGATGCCCTTGTTGTAGACGGTCCAGCTGTCGAGCAGCCGATAGAAGGCGCGAGCGTTCTTCTTCTTGTAGGCCCATTCGGCCATGGTCGCGCCCTGCACCGCGGCCAGTACGGAAGCCGAGAAGGAGTAGGGACCGACACCAGGGATTCCGGCCTTGATCGATTCCGCGCACAGGAAGAAAGAGATCTTGTTGGCCGCCTGTGCCTGCAGCGCCGCAGGCGCGCCGAAATCATAGTCGCAGGAGACGATGACGAGGTCCGCGCCCTGGTCGAGCACGGCAAGGCCGGCTTTGGCGCCTTCCGCCTGGTCGGTCTTGGTGTCCGCGAAGACCGCCTTGATCTTCTTGCCGAGCAGTCCGCCGGCCTTGTTGATCTCGTCGATCCGGATCATCGCGGCGTCCTGGGCCGGTTTGTCATAGGCCTGCATGAAGCCGGATGCCGCGGTCGCAAATCCGACCACGATCTCGTCGGCTGCCTGGGACGGCGCGCACCACAATGTCACCAGCATGGCGAGCCCCCCCGCCAATCTCGTCATACGCATCAGCAACTCTCCTCCGTTGTGTCAGCCTCAAGTCTCAGTTGGATTCCTCAAGGGCGGGCTGGACCGGGCGCGGAACGGCGCGCCCGCGTCGCCATCCCGGCCATGACAGTTCACGGTTGCGCGTCAGCCCGGTCGGCAGGTACATCAGGATGACGATGGTGATGACGCCGATCGCGATCTCCTGGACGCCGTTGGGCAATGCGATCGTGAGGCCGCCCAGTGCGACGCCTTTCTCTAAATTGCGGAACAGCTCGATCAGCGCAGACATCGCGACGACGCCGGCGACCGCGCCGCTGAGGCTGGACATGCCGCCGACGACCAGCATCGACAGCGTGACGAAGGTGGTGCGCAGATAGAACGCGCCGGGATTGACGATGCTGAGGAAGTGCGCGTAAAGCGCGCCCGCAAGGCCGATGATGAAGGCGCTGACGACAAAGGCAATCAGGCGCTCCCGGACGATGTCGATGCCGGAGGCGCTAGCTGCGACGGCTTCGTCGCGCGTCGCGCGCAGCGCGAGACCCGAGCGGGAGATCGCGTAGAGATAGGCGATCGCGATGGCGATGGCTGCGCCGAGCCAGCCGTTCCAGACGTTCATCGTCGGTGGGATGCCGACGATCGAGCCTTGCCCGCCGGTGACCGAGTCCCAGTTCGAATAGACGTTGTTGACGACGCCGAGCAGGCCAAAGGTCGCGATCGAGGCGGCGATGCCTGACAGCCGCATGATGATCCGCCCGACGACGAGCGCGAACAGGGCCACGAACAGGCCGGAGATCGGGGTCGCCACCCACATCGAGAGCTTGCTCTGCAGCAGCCACGCCGGCAGACCCTTGAGCGTGATCGACTTCATCACAGGCGGGATGGTCAGCCACGCCGTCATGTAGGCGCCAAGGCACATGAAGCTGATATGGCCGAACGACAGCAGGCCGGAATTGCCGATAAACACGTAAAGGCCGACGACCACCATGATGTTGATGAACATCTCGACGATGGTGCGGTTGAAGGCCCGGCTACCGAACTGATAAGACAGCGCCGCAATGATGAGCAGCAACATCGTGAGGGCGACCGGCGTTGCGATAGTCCGCCATAGAATTGAAGCCCGCCGCGCCATTGACTACACCCTCTGCTTGGCGGATCTGGGCGCAAACAGGCCCTGTGGGCGGACCAGCAGCACCACGATGACGGCACCATAGACGAAGGCATCGCGGAAGACGCGGGCGTCATTCGGCAGCGTGGTCTGAAAGACCACGCTGGCCGCGCCGATCAGAAAGCCAGCGGCGACCGCTCCGGGCACGCTGCCGAGACCGCCGATGACGGTGGCGATGAACGCGATCAACATGACATTGGCGCCCATGTTGATGTCAGCCGTGCCCGAATTGGTCGCCAGGATCAGACCGATTGCGGCCGCCAGCATGCCGCTGATGGCGAAGGCAAACAGGATGACGGCGTTGGCACGCACGCCGAGCATGCGGGCCATGGTGAAGTTCTCGGCTGCCGCGCGCATCTCCAGGCCATAGCGCGTGCGCCTCAGAAACAGCGTCAAGGCGGCGAGCACAGCGAGCGTGATGATGACCGTCACCACCTGCAGCATCGGGATGCGGGCGCCAAGCAGTTCGACCGGCAAACTCAAGGTCGGCCATAGCGTGATGGATTTCGGCCGACTCGAATACAGCATCAACAGGAAATTGCGAATCGCAAAGCCGAGCGCGAAGGAGGCGATCATCATGGTGGCCGGGTTCGCATTGCGAAAGCGGCGGAATATGATCACCTCTGATAGCATCGACAGGCCAGCGCCGACGAGAAGCAGCAGCGGCACCAGCACAAAGGACGGCAGATTGCCGGCAAACAGGATTGCGGCGGCGTTGGTCGATGGCCAGAGCATCGCGAATACGCAGAACGCGATGAAATCGCCATGGGCAAAGTTGACCAGCCGCATCACGCCAAAGATGAGAGCGATCCCGAGCGCCCCGAGCGCATAAAGACTGCCGAGGCTCAGTGCGTCGAAGACGATCTGCAATAGCTCCGTCATGCCTAGTGGTCTCCGAAGCCGAAATAGGCCTGCTTCAGGCGCTCGTCCTTGGCCATCTCGCCGGCTGGTCCCTCCAGCACGACGCGACCGCCGCGCATCAGGATCATCCGCCCGCCGGTCATCATCGCGCGGGTCGAGCTCTGCTCCACGATCAGCAGCGTCAGCTTGCGCTGTTCGCGCAGCCGAACCAGGATCTCGTAGACCTGGTCAATGATCTTGGGTGCAAGGCCGAGCGACGGCTCGTCGATGGCGATTAGGCGCGGCGATGTCATCAGTGCACGGCCGATCACGAGCATCTGCTGCTGGCCGCCGGACAGCATGCCGGCGATCGCGTGGCGCCGATCGGCGAGAACGGGAAATTCGCGGTAGACGGTGTCCAGGTCGGCTGCGATCTGGTGCCTGTCGGGCCGCATGCCGGCGCCGACCTTCAGATTCTCCTCGACGGTGAGAGCGCCGAAAACATTGCGCCCCTCCGGTACCATCGAGAAGCCCAGTCGCGCGATCTGCTCGGGCGCAGCAGCCGTAATGTCCGCCCCGTCAAGCGTGATGCTGCCCGAGACCGGCGGCACGACTCCGGCGATCGCGTTCAGCAATGTCGACTTGCCGGCGCCGTTGGGGCCGGTCACGAACAGGATCTCGCTCTCATCGATCGCCAGACTGACGCCGCGGAGCGCAGTCAGGCGTCCATAGCGAACAGTGAGACTGTCGACCGCGAGCAGCGTCATCAGGCGAGCGCCCATCGACAGCGAGCGCCGGGACGACCTCGTCGTGCTGCGTGCCCATATAGGCGTGGCGGACGGCGTCGCTGGCGCGGATCTGGGCCGGAGGCCCGGCTTCGATGATCTCGCCGGAGTCGAGAACAAAGATGCATTCGCAGAGTTCGAGCACGAGACCGATATTGTGCTCGATGAGCAGCACGCCGACGCCAAGTTCTGAGGCAATACGCCTGATGATCGACGCGAGATCGCGGCTTTCGTGCTCCGACATCCCCGCGGCCGGCTCGTCCAGCAGCAGATAGCGCGGATTGCACATGATGGCGCGGCCAATGGCCACACGGCGCTCGTCGGTATAGGGCAGGGCTCCGGCGATGGTGCCGGCGAGATGGGAAATTCCGAGCCAATCCATCACGCGTTCGGCCTCAGCGAGCGCATTGCGACGTCTCTGGCCAAGGCCAACCCCGGTGACCTCCAAATTGTCGACCACGGTCAGCTCGCGAAATAATCGGCCAGACTGAAAGGTGCGCGCCACGCCTTTGCGGCGCAGCTTGTGCGCAGCGATGCCGCTGATCGTCTCGCCCTCGAGGGCGACGGTACCATGATCGGCTTGCTGAAAGCCGGTCAGGACGTTGATCAACGTCGTCTTTCCCGCGCCATTCGGGCCGATCAGCCCGGTGATGCGGCCGCGCGGTACCGTCAGCGAGACGTCCGATAGCGCCTTCAATCCTTCGAACTGGACACTGATCTCTTGGGCAATCAGGTCCAACCGAGCCGAAGCCATCATGACGCCTTTTCAGAACCGCGAGCGAACGGCTTGATTTTCGGCGTCGCACCGAGCAATTGTAAAACTCGAAAAATTGTTCGCTGATATCGGATTTTTTGATGGCTCTGACCTTCCGTCAGGTCCGCCACTTCATCGCAACGGCCGAAACCGGCAAGGTGTCGGCTGCCGCGGCGACGCTCAACGTCACGCAATCGGCGATCACCGCGTCGATCAAGCTGCTCGAAGCCGAGCTCGGAAAGAAGCTGTTCGACCGACATTCGAACGGCGTGACCCTGACCTTCGACGGGCAGCAATTCCTGCAGCGAGCCCACGCGATCGAGGCCAGCGTTGCTGATGCGATGCGCAGCCCGCATCGCTGGGGTAAGCATGTCGACGGCACGGTCGACATTGCCGTCAGTTACACTGTTGCCGGATATTTCATGCCCGCGCTGCTCTCCCGGTTCTGGCGGGCATTTCCGGGCATTACGGTCCGGCTTCATGAATACGCACGCGATGCGATCGAGCTCAGCCTGATCAATGGGACCGTTGACGCAGCAGTCATGCTGGTCTCGAACCTGCACGATCGTGGCTCGATTCGGTCGCATCTTTTGTTGCGCTCGCCGCGGCGGCTATGGGCCTGCGCCAATCATCCGCTTCTGCACAAGGACACTGTCCGCCTGGCCGACCTCGCCGCCGAGCCGTATTTGATGTTGACCGTGGACGAGGCGGAACGCTCTGCCATGCGCTACTGGCAGTGTACGCCACACGTGCCCAACGTCATCTTCCGCACGCTGTCGATGGAGGCGGTGCGCAGCATGGTGGCGACCGGCATGGGCATCACCATCCTGTCCGACATGGTCTATCGACCATGGTCGCTGGAAGGACATCGGATCGATGTCAAGACGCTCGACGACGACATTCACACCATGGATGTCGGCCTTGCGTGGAAGAGCGGCGCGAAGCTGTCGCCGGCGGCGCGCGCCTTTTGCGAGTTCGTCGCGCTGGCCTATCCAGCGTCCTCGCCGGTGCAGTTTGAATGAGAGCGATCCAAGCTCGAACGCGCGGCCGTGCAGCAGCCGCTCCGCATCCGGTGTCGCCAGGCAACACCGATCAAGGACAACAACCCTGATCACGAATTGAGCAGAGTGGACCAAAACAGGGGCAGAGCAGCCAGCCGGTTCAGTCGAGCAGCGGCGCCGCGTTGCTTCGGCTGTCGTTGCTCGCCACGATGCGCTGCATCATCGCGATGAATTGTGCGCGCTCCTTGTCCGACAGTTGCGCCAAAGTGGCGTCATGGGCCGCATGCGCGGCACCTTCGATTTTGGCGAGCAGCGCTACGCCGGCCCTGGTCAGGCGGCACAGCCGCGCGCGGCGATCCGTTGAATCGATCGGCCGCTCGACCAGGTTGCGGGCTTCCAGTCGCTTCAGCGCGCCCGTCGTGGTGGTGCGATCGAGCGCGACATCGGCCGCCAAGGTGGTCTGATCGGCGGTTTTCCGCTCCGCAAGGGCCGAGAGCAAGCTATATTGCAGCGGCGTGATCTCGAACCGGCCGCAGGCCTCCTGGAACAGCGCGACGTGGATCTGGTGCAGCCGCCGGATCAAAAAGCCCGGACGTTCCGACAAGCGCCAGGGGCGCCCGTTGTCGCGATTCTTCCTTTGCTGCATTTGCCGCATTGCACGTCTCCAACTCGCGCTATCGTCCTGCAACTAGCTCGATTCGATATCGCTGACCACACGCGGACGATGGCATGACGCTTGCTTAGTAGAAATTACGAAGCATGCTTCGTAATTCTGCGTCGCCGTCCCAAAAGAGGAGAGCGCCAATGTCCGTCAGTCCGAGCTTTGATTTGCTGCTGCGCGGCGGGCGCGTGATCGATCCGGCTTGCGGCATCGACGGGCTCAAGGATGTCGCGATTCGGAACGGCAAGGTCGCGGCGGTGCAGCCGGATATCCTTCCGACCAGCGCCAAAGAGGTAATCGACGTGACGGACAAGCTGGTGCTGCCCGGCCTGATCGACACCCACGCGCATATCTATCAATATGTCACCGGCCGCTTCGGCATGAACGCGGACATGGTCGGCGTCCATTCCGGCGTCACCACCCTGGTCGATCAGGGTGGGCCGTCCTGCATGACCTTGCCCGGCTTCCGTCATTTCATTGCCGAGCCGGCGAAGTCGCGGGTATATGCCTTCCTGTCCGCTTATCTGGTGGGCGGTCTCGAAGGCCATTACTACCCGCAGCTCTACAGCCCTGACGGGGTCGATATCGAAGCCACGTCCAAATCGGCCAGTGCCAATCTCGATATCGTGCGCGGCATCAAGGCGCACGCCGAGATCGGCGGCTTCGCGCGCTGGGGCATCAAGGTCATCGAGATGGCGGCCGAGATCGGGCACCGGTCCGAGCTTCCGGTCTATGTGCATTTCGGCCAGCTCTGGGGCTTGCCGGAGAGCGGCGCCAATGGCGAGGACGCGGACACGATCCTGACCCGTGTCATCCCGCTCCTGAAGCAAGGCGACGTGCTCGCGCATCCATTCACCCGGCATCCCGGCGGCTTCATCAATCGCGAGGGCGAAGTGCATCCGGTGATCCGGGCGGCGCTCGACCGCGGCCTGACGGTCGATGTTGGTCACGGCAGCCATTTCTCCTATCGGCTGGCGAAGAAGGCGATCGCCGCCGGCATCGTGCCGACCACGCTCGGTGCCGACATCCATGGCTACAACACGCATGTCCCGGCGCCTGCGGGCACGCCCGATCAGCATGAGGATGACGAGAACCATCCGTTCGCGGGCCAGGCGAAGTTCAGCCTGGTGCAGGCGATGAGCTCGATGATGGCGCTTGGTCTGTCACTGGAGCAGGTGGTGCCGATGGTGACAGCCAATCCCGCCAAGCTGCTCGGACGTGCCGACGAGATCGGCGCGTTGAAGGTGGGCATGGACGCCGATGTATCGGTACTGACACAGCGCAGCGGCCGCTTCGTGCTGCGCGACAATGAGGGTACGCAGGTGATCGCTGATAGCCTGCTGCAACCGGCGTTCTGTCTGCGCGCAGGCGTGCGCTACGACGCGGATGCCTCGATCCTGCCCGAGGCGGTTGCCGCCTGAATCTGTCGTGCGGGGGACGTTCTTTGCATCACGAGGAGCCACGCAACGCCAACCGCGACGGCTATCAAGGCGTCGGCGCGCGGCTTCCGCGCAAGGAAGACGAGCGGTTGATGCGCGGCCGCGGCCAATATGTCGCCGACATCCGTCTGGCCGGGATGCAGGACGTCGCTTTCGTGCGCAGCCCGCTCGCGCATGCCCGCATTCGCGGCATCCATATCCCGGAAAGCTATCGTGATCGCGTCTTTACGGCCGAGGACTTGACCGGGGTCAATCCGATCCGCGCCGTATCGGGGCTGCCGGGCTTCAAGATCTCCGAGCAGCCGGTGCTCGCCACCGACAAGGTGCGGCAGGTCGGGGAGCTGATCGCGATGTGTGTGGCACCAACGCGCGCGGAAGCCGAGGACATCGCCGCGTCGGTCGTGCTCGATCTCGAAGAGCTGCCTGCAGTCCATGACATGCTGCAGGCGCGCGCGCCTGGCGGACCTTTGGTGCACGAGCATTGGGGCGACAATATTTTCCTCGAGACCAACTACGAGGTTGACATCTCGACTGCGCTGGACGCACCGATCCAGGTGACGCGCGAGATCACGACCGCGCGGCAATGCATGGCCCCACTGGAAGGCCGCGGCGTGGTCGCGACATTCGATAACAGGCTCGACCAGCTCACGCTGTATTCCGCGGCGCAGATGCCCCACATCAACCGCAATGGCCTCGCCGAATGCCTTGGCATCGAGCAGGGCCGCATCCGCGTCGTCTCGCCCGATGTCGGCGGCGGTTTCGGGCACAAAGGCATTCTGCTGCCCGAGGAAGTCTGCTTAGCCTGGCTGACGATGAGGCGCGGCCATCCCGCGCGCTGGATCGAGGATCGCCGCGAGCATTTGACCGCGAGCGCGAACTGCCGCGAGCACCACTACAAGATCACGGTCTACGCCGACCGCGACGGGCGCTTGCGCGGCATTGACTGCGAGGCGACGGTCGATTCCGGGGCCTATTCGTCGTATCCATTTTCGGCCTGTCTCGAAGCCGCTCAGGTCGCGAGCATTCTGCCGGGACCTTACGTGATGCCGGCCTATCGTTGCCGGACGTTTTCGGTCGCAACCAACAAGTGCCCGATCCTGCCCTATCGCGGCGTCGCGCGTACCGGCGTCTGCTTCGCGTTGGAGCTGATGCTCGATCTGGTCGCGGCGGAAGCGGGGTTGGAGCCCGGCGAGGTGCGGCTGCGCAACCTCGTGCGTCCCGAACAGATGCCATTCGACAACATCACCCGAAAGCATTTCGACAGCGGCGATTATCTCGAGGCGATGCGCCGCGCGCTGGCATCGATCGATGTGGAAGGCGTACGCGCACGGCAGCGCCAAGGCGAGGCAGACGGACGCCGCATCGGCGTTGGCGTTTCGATCTATTGCGAGCAGGCCGCGCATGGCACCTGGTGTATTCCGGTTGGGGCATTCCGATGGTGCCGGGCCACGAGCAGGCGACCGCGCGGCTGACGCCGGATGGCGGGCTCGAGCTGCGCGTCGGCGTGCATTCGCACGGCCAAGGTATGGAAACGACGCTGGCCCAGGTCGCGCACGAGATGCTCGGCATCGATGTCGCCAAGGTCCGCATCATTCTCGGCGACACGGCGACGACGCCTTACTCGACCGGCACCTGGGGCTCGCGCTCCATGGTGATGGCGGGCGGGGCGGTCGCCGCGGCCTGCCGCGAGCTCGGCGAGAGGGCGCGGCGGATCGGCGCCAAGCTGCTGCAGCTGGATCCGGCGCAAGTCGCACTGGCGCTGGGCGAGGTGCGCGCGGCCAATGGCAGCGTCAGCTTGAAGGAAATCGCGCACACCTGGTATCGCCGGCCGCAGGATCTGCCTGGCGATGTCGATGCCGGCGGACTCGAGGTGACCACTGGCTACAAGCCGCAGCGCGACAGCGGCACCTTCAGCTACGCGGCGCACGCAGCCGTGGTCGCAGTCGATCCCGATCTCGGCACCGTCGAGATCCTCGACTACGTGATCGTCGAGGACGGCGGCGTGCTGGTCAATCCGATGATCGTCGACGGCCAGATCTATGGCGGCCTGGCGCAAGGCATCGGCACCGCGCTCTACGAGGAGATGCCGTTCGATGCGGCGGGACAGCCGCTGGCGACCACGCTCGCCGATTACCTGTTGCCGGGCCCCACCGAAGTGCCGGCGCCGCGGCTCGATCACATGGAGACGCCATCGCCTTACACGCAGTTCGGCGTCAAAGGCATCGGCGAGGGCGGCGCGATCGCGCCACCGGCTGCGATTGCCAATGCCGTCAACGATGCGCTGCGCCTGCTCGGCGCGGAGCTGATGCGCTCGCCGATCACGCCCTATCGGATCGTGGAGGCCGTGCTCGGCGCGGAGGGCAAGGGGAAGGCGGCCGCATGAAGCCCGCGCCTTTCGCCTACGACCGGCCGCGCGAGCTCGCAGCTGCGCTCTCGCTGCTTGCCGAAAGCAATGGCGCCGCCAAGGTGATCGCCGGCGGCCAGTCGCTCGGGCCGATGTTGAACCTGCGGCTGGCCGCGCCCGAGCGGATCGTCGACATCACCGCGATCCCGGAACTCAAGCAGGCTGAGATCGACGGCGACGAGCTCGTGCTCGGCGCATGCATCACGCATGCGGATATCGAGGATGGCCGCGTGCCGGACGTGACGCGCGGCGCCATGCGCGGCGTCGCGGCTAACATCGCCTATCGCGCGGTGCGCAATCGCGGCACGCTCGGCGGCTCGCTCAGCCATGCCGATCCTGCCGCGGACTGGCTGTCCGCGCTCGCAGCGTTCGGCGGCAGCGTGACCGTGTCGGGCCCGACGGTCACGCGCAAGGTTGCGATCGCGGAGTTTGCCACCGGCGCGCTGCAGAGCTGCCTGCGGCCGGACGAACTCGTGGTATCGATCCATATCCCCAAGCGCGCGGCGTCGGCGGAGTGGTGCTATGTCAAGACATGCCGCAAGACCGGCGAATTCGCCCACGGGCTCTGTGCGGTGCTGATCGATCCGGAGCACGGTACGGCGCGCATCGTGATCGGCGCGATCGATGCCGCGCCTATCCTGATCTCCTGTCCCGAGGAGATGTTTGGCGGCCGCATCGCTGGTGACTACAAGCAGACATTCGATGCGCGCGCCGGCGATCATCTGCTTGCGGAGGCCGGCATCATCAATGCCGCGCATCGCCACATCCATCTCACCGTGCTGAAGCGCGCCATTCAGGAGGCCGGATGACGCCGTTCGCGCTCACCGTCAACGGGCGCGCCGTCGAGCTGCTCGCGGAGCCGCGCATCAGCCTCGCCGATGTCGTGCGTGACAAGCTCGATCTCACCGGCACTCATCTCGGCTGCGAGCATGGCGTTTGCGGTGCCTGCACGCTGTTGCTCGATGGTGTGCCGGCGCGCTCTTGCATCACCTACGCCGTCGCCTGCGACGGCGCTGAAGTCACCACCATCGAAGGGCTCGACGAGGACGACATCACGACAGAGCTGCGCGCGGCCTTTGCCCGCGAGCACGCTCTGCAGTGCGGCTATTGCACGCCGGGCATGCTGGTCTCGGCGCGTGACCTGGTGATGCGACTGCCCGATGCTGACGAGCGCCAGATCAGGGTCGGCATGAGCGGCAATCTCTGCCGCTGCACGGGCTATGTCGGCATCGTCAGGGCGGTCAGTTCTGTTATCGCCGAGCGCCGCGCGCGCGGTATCGCGCCCCAAGCCGATGGCGGTCGGAAATGTCTCGGACCGGTCGGCTCCGGCCATGGGCCCGAGACGGCCGCGCGGCTGGCGCAGGGCGTTCCCTCGATTGCGCGATCGGCGGCGCCGGCTGCAGTCCTGACGATTGCGAATGTCACGCCCGCGATCACGATCGAGCAATCCTTCGAGATTGCGCATTCGCCGGAGCAGGTGTTTGCGCTATTCGGCAACCTCGCTGCCGTCGCGTCCTGCCTGCCGGGCGCGTCGCTGACCAAGGCGGACGATCCGCGGCATGTCGAGGGCGCGATCGGTGTGCAGATCGGGCCTGTTGTCGCGAGCTTTGCCGGCAGCGCCCGGATCGAGCGCAATGCAGCCGACCTGTCGGGACGCATCGTCGGATCGGGCCAGGATCAGCGGAGCCGCTCGACGACACAAGGCGAGATTTGCTACCGGCTCACGCCGCTCGCTGGTGGCGCTTCGACGCGCGTCGATTTGTCGATCGGCTACACGTTGACCGGCATGCTGGCGCAAGTCGGCCGTAGCGGACTGGTACGAGACCTGGCGCGGCGCATGGTCACGGAATTTGCCGGCAATCTCGATCGCAAGCTGCGAGGCGCTGCGCCGGGCGAGCGAGTCGCGAGCCGGACCATCAACGGATGGAGCCTGCTGCTTGGCGTGGCGCGCGAGCGTCTGGCGCGCTGGCTCGGAGGAACGGTCGGCGGTTAGTGTGCAACAGCGACGTCGTACAAACGTCTGCTGTCGTCTCGCTCGTCGATGATCATCGTCGAGCCGGACGACTCCATCCGGCTCGACGATAGCAATTCAAGCAAGAAGACGAACAGGCCTACATGGACGCGTAGGCTCGCCTGAATGCGATGGCACCGGCGAGGGATCGTGGACGGGTCCGCACAGCATGGCCATCATTGCCGCTGCGAACGATCCATTGGCCATTCTCATGGCCGACGATCGTGCCGACGTGATGACGCCACACCACGATCGTTCCGACCGAAGGACCGCCGGCGCTCACGCCATAGTGAGCCCAGGATCTCGCGAGATTATATTGCGGGCCGGGATCCTGGCCTACTTGAGTACGCATATACCATCCGCACCACGCGGACGGACGTCCTAAATGCGCATGTTGTGAGTGGTGCCTGAAATGAGGATGATGAGTTCGTGCTTCCGCACTGGACGCAAATGCGCATAGCAATGCTACACCAGCGACGAGCTTACGCATGTACGGATGTCCTTCGTTGCTGTTGAGGGAAAGAGCGTCGCAAAAACGCGACCAGACGTTGTGCCGCATGGAAAAGACGATCAGACGTCGGCGGCATGGATCGGAATAGCTCCGACGAATTGGGTTTAAGAAGTCACAAATGGCCAAAATATGGCAAGGGGCAGATGTTTAGATAGGCTGATTTTGCCGAGGGGCAGCAGTGCTCACGAAACTCATTAGTACGATTTGTTAGTTAATATGCCAACGGCCTCGTCGCATTGAACTAAAGCTCGACATCCGCCCTGAACGGCCCCTTACGACACAAGAAGTGCTTGTCCGAGCGATGAACAAGGGTAACAATCTTGGTGCGTTTGCATCAATTGGACGCGGCAAGGCAAGTGAGGCAGAGTACTTGCCTGCTTCTCAGAAGGCAGATCGATTGAAAGCAGGAAGATCAGGGACGGCGTGGCGGCACGCCAATGTGGGGCGCCTGCTCAACAATGCCGTGGCGCGTTTCGAAGCTCGTGTGCTCGAACTGATGAGCGACAGCGGGCATGTCGAGACGCGAATGGCGCATATCAGTCTGACCCGTAACCTGGATGTGGAAGGGACACGTCTCACTGAGCTTGCCCGGCGTGCGTCGATCAGCAAACAGGCGATGGGTGAACTGGTCGATCAATGCGCGGCACTGAAATTGGTGGACCGCGTCGTGGACCCCGATGACCGGCGCGGCCGGATCGTCAGGTTCACGCCAGCAGGGCTGAAATGGCTCGACGCGTTCCGGCGTGCGGTCGATCTCGCCGAGAAGGAAATGCGCGCAGAGTTGGGCAGGGCGACGATGGACGCTCTGCTCAGAGGGCTGGCGATCTATGGGGCGGATTTCGACACCCTGGCGGATCGAGATGGTAAGGTTACTTGACGATATCGTCAGGCATCGTTATGATCAACGTTGATGCCAAGAGGGAGACACGTCGTGGGGCCGCCTTCGCAGGCCGCTGTGCTCATCGTGGGCGGCGGGCCTTGCGGCTTGATGCTGGCAAACGAGCTCGGCCGCCGTGGCGTTTCCGCCGTCCTGGTGGACGAAAAGCCGGGCACCGCGTTCAATCCGCAAGCGAATGCAACCCAGGCCCGCTCGATGGAGTATTATCGCCGGCTTGGGTTCGCTGACGAGATCAGGCAGGCCGGTCTGCCCGCCGACTATCCGACCGATGTCGCCTATTTCACGCGCTACGCCGGCTACGAGCTGGCGCGCTATCGACTGCCGCCCTCCGGCCGCGCCGGCGACCTGATCAAGGCGCTCTCCGGCTCCTGGAGCGCGGCCGAGCTGCCCCATCGCGTGTCGCAGAAATTCGTGGAAGCGGTGCTGCGGCGTCAGGCGCAGCGGCTCCCCGGCATCCGGCTCCACTATGGCCATAAGCTGATCAGTTACGCCGAGGATGAGGGTATCCTCGCGGAAATCGAGCGCCTGGATGACGGCCGCCGCATGCAGGTCCGAGCGGACTTTCTGATCGGCGCCGATGGGCCGCGATCGATGGTCCGGCAGTCGCTCGGTATCACCTATGGTGGGGAAACCGGGACCCAGCGCGATTTCATGGGCGGCCGGATGCTGGCGGTCTATCTCCGTTCGCCCGGCTTCTACGCGCGCATCCCGCATGCGAAGGCGTGGATGTATAATTGCTTCAATCGCGATCGCCGCGCCTTCATGGCCGCCGTGAATGGACGCGATGAATTTGCGTTCCACACCCAGCTGCGGCCCGGCGAGGATGCGAATGCGATCACCGCGACCGAGGCGAGGGTCGCGTTCCAGCGCGCGTGCGGCACGCCGGTCGGCTGCGAGGTTCTGTCCTTCCAGACCTGGACTGCGGGCCACGCACTCGTCGCTGATAGCATGCAGAAGGGCAGGGTGTTCCTCGGCGGCGACGCCGCACATCTGTTCACACCGACGGGCGGGCTCGGCTACAACACGGCCATTGAGGATGCGGTCAATCTGGGCTGGAAGCTTGCAAGCGTGGTCAAAGGCATCAGCCCGGCGGCGCTCCTTGACAGCTATGAGGTGGAGCGGCGCCCGGTGGCGCTGCGCAACACCGATCATGCGCGGCGCTTTGCCGACTCGCTCGGCCGGTCCACACCTGCGCCTGAGATCGAGGACGACAGCGAGGCAGGCTCTGAAGCGAGGAGGGCGGCAGGAGCCTACCTCGAGCAACACGCGCGGGCCGAATTCAACATTCCCGGGATCACGTTTGGTGGGCGCTACGATGGCTCGCCCGTCATTATTTCAGATGGCAGCCTACCGCCGCCGGACTCTGCGAACGTCTATGTGCCGAGCGCCTGTCCAGGCGGCCGTGCGCCACATGCTTGGCTGGCGGACGGCATTTCATTGTACGATCTGCTCGGCTTCGAATGGACGCTACTGCAGTTCGGCGAGGTCGCGTCTGCCGATCTGCTGATCGAGGTTGCGCAGGCGTGGGGCGCCGATCTCGAGCTCGTTCAGCTGCCCCGCAGCTTACGCGATCTCTACGAAGCCGATCTTGCGCTCATCCGTCCCGATCAGATCGTCGCCTGGCGCGGCAGCGCATCACAGGCCGCAACGCTCGTCGACGTTTTTGCCCGTGCGCTCGGCCGCGGCGCGAACTAGCGATCAGTCTGTTTCAGCCGGCCTGCCCGACAGTCTGCCGATCCGATTCGCGGATTTCGCGACTGCGGCCAATCGCGCGGTTTTTCCGCAAAACCGCGCGAGATCAGGGAACTCCGGTCTGACACATGGGTTGGCTTGCATTGTCCATCCACTCAGGAGCTTCATCATGAAGAAGACCCAGCTCGCGCTTGCGTTACTTGTGGCCTCCGGCCTTGCCGCCGCTCCCTTTGCTGCAGAAGCGAAATCGCACAAGAAACATCACTCGATGTCCTCGCAGACCACGACGGGCGCCAACATGAAGTCCGGGACCAGCGCCAATCCATCCAGTGAAGGCAATGTGGGTCCCGGAACCAACCAGGCCGGCAGCATGTCCAAGGGCATGGGCAAGTAAGCTTCGCTGTTAGGTGCGACTGGAAGCCCCGCGATCCGGGGCTTCCTCGATTCCTGGCGGCCGCATCAGCTCGCCAGCGCGCCCGATGCGTCAGCCGCTCATTTGAGCCGCATTGGTCAGGAGAGCGGCGACCCGCTGGATCTCGGGGAGCGCCGATTTTTCGAACGCCTTGATATCCATGCGGCTGGCATCGATGGTCAGACTGACGCCTGCGATGATGGACTTATCCTGACCGAGGACCGGAGCCGCGAGCGTGCGAAGGCCGTAGGCATTTTCGCCATCGGAGACCGCATAGCCCTGCTTGCGCACCAGCTCGAGCCGCACCAGCAACGCCTTCAGATCGGTCAGCGTGCGCTCCGACAGCTTGATCCTTTCAGTGGCTTCGAGCCGCGCAATCTGCTCGGCTCTCGGCAATCCTGCCAGCATGACATGGCCAAGCGCGGCAGCGTAGGCCTTGATGCGGCTACCCGGCCGGCGATCGATCTTGTGGCGGTCGAGACCGGCGCTCACGCGGGCGAGATAGATCACATCGCTGCCGTCGAGAACGCCGAGCGAGGCGGCATCGCCGAAGGCGGGTACCAGCTCGCGCAAGAGCGGCTCGGCCTGGCCGCGCAAGTTTCCTGCTGAAAGCGCGGTGTAGCCGAGATCGAGGCACTGCAAGCTGAGCCGGTAGTGTCGGGTCGTTGTATTCGCATGCAAATAGCCGAGCTTCACGAGCGTCTGCACCAGGCGGAATGCCGTACCGCGATCGAGCGCGGCCCGTTCGGCGATCTCTGTGATCGTCAGCTCGAAATCCTCCGCCGTGAAACATTTCAGCACCGCGAACGCTTTCGCGACCGAGTTGACGAAGTTCTTGGGATTGTCGGCGGGCGGCGCGGTCTTGGCCAAGATCGATTTTCCTCAAAAAACTGATGCGAACGACGTTACGGCTGACAACAAGCTGACGCTGCTTGTGAATTCCTGCTGGCCCGGATGCAGCATTGATAGCAGATGGCGCCCAGCGGCCGCACCGCTTTTGATGGTCGCTTGACGCGCCCGGCTGTCATGTCTAATCACGCGGTTAACCGATTTACAACATTTGTTCGGATTCCGATCAAGCTCGATTTTCCGAATGCCGTGGAGGAGCTCTCGTGAACGTTCAGCCCAAAGGTGTGTTCTGCGCGGCGTTGACGCCGCTCGAGGCGGACCTCGCACCCGACCACGCCGTCTTCGTGCAGCATTGCCGCCACTTACTGGACGAGGGCTGTGATGGCATCGCGCTGCTTGGTACCACCGGAGAGGCGAATTCGTTTTCGGGTGCGGAGCGGAGAGGGCTGCTGGAGAGCGCGGTTCGCGGCGGCATCGCTCCGTCGCAGCTCCTGCCCGGTACCGGCGTCCCGGCGCTGACCGAGACCGTCGAGCTGACGAAGCACGCAATTGCGCTCGGCGTCACCACCGTCGTGATGTTGCCGCCCTACTACTACAAGGACATTACCGACGAGGGCCTGTACGCCTCCTACAGCGAGGTGATCCAGCGCGTTGCCGATCCGCGTCTGCGGATCGTGCTCTATCATATCCCGCAGATGTCCCATCAGCCGATCCCCCATGCGGTCATCGCGCGATTGCGCGCGCAATATCCGGCCAGCATCGTCGGCATCAAGGATTCCTCCGGCGATTTCGCCAACATGACGGCGATGATCGAGACATTCCCCGGCTTCGCGGTGCTGGCGGGCGCCGATCCGCTGCTGCTGCCGCTGCTGCAGAATGGAGGTGCGGGCTGCATCACCGCAACTTCGAACCTGGTGGCGCGCGATCTCGCTTATGTATTTCGTCATTATAAGGATGGCGATGCCGCGCTCGATGCGGCGCAGCAGCGCATTGTCAGCGCGCGTCAGCAGGCGTCAAACTTTCCGCAGATCGCGTCGTTGAAGACGCTGCTTGCGCAAAAGACCGGCCAGGTCGGCTGGCGCCGGCTGCGGCCACCGCTGCTGCCGCTCACGCAGGAGCAGGCCAACAAGCTGCTGGCCACGGATCAGGCCGAGCAAGCCGTCGCATGACGAACGAAACGGAGCTCGGTTTGCTGGACGCGCTCGCCGGCCTGATCGGCGATCGCCGATGTTATCGGGCCCGGCGCCGACCAGGAGCCTTATGTGGTCGATTGGCGCAGTCGCTATCACGGTCGTGCCAGCGCCGTCGTCAAGCCCGGTTCGACGCAAGAGGTGGCGGCGGTCGTGAAGCTGTGCACCGAGCGCGGCAAGACCTGCCTGGTCGGCGGCATGCTGACAGCATCGATCGTTGCGCTCGCGGCGATCGTACCGGCGACATGGCCGCGATCGGCTCCTGTCGATCTCCTATGCGGGCCTCGCGTTCGCCGGCGCCAACATCTGGACGCTGCCTGGCGATGTCGCGCCGACGAAGGCGCATGTGGCCTCGATCGGTGGCATCCAGAACTTTGCGTCCAACATCGCGGGCATCGCGCTGACGACCTTCACCGGGGTGATGGTCAGCCTCACCAAGGGCTCGTTCTTTATTCCGCTGGCTGTCGCGGGCGGTATCAGCATTCTCGGCGCCGCGTCCTATCTCTTCATCGTCGGCGAGATCGCACGGCTTCGCCCGCGTGATGAGGACGATGGAATGCTGGCGGCGGAGCCGTCGAAGAGTGTAGCGTAGCTTCCCGAAAGGACCCGATCGCTCATGCCATCTCTTCGCCTTCTCGCCGACGATCTCTCGGGCGCGCTGGATACCGCCGCCGAATTCGTCGGCGTCTACGGACCGTTCGAGGTAACATGGGCGGACGGGGTGCCGTCGCAACATCCCGCTTGTCTCGCGATCGATACAGGCACGCGCGAGAAGAGCCCGGCACAGAGCGTGGCTGTGGTCGAGCGCCTCGCGCCGCTGCTTTGTGAGGGCACCATCGCCTACAAGAAGGTCGATAGCCTCTTGCGCGGCGCGTGGGCGGCCGAGCTTGCCGCCTGCCTGCGCGCTGGATCCTGGGCATCCTGCGTGATTGCGCCGGCCTTCTCCTATCAGGGGCGTCTGACACGCAACGGCCAGCAATATGCGCGCGCGCCCGACGGCAGCTGGTCGCCGGTCGGCGATCATCTGCTGGCGCAACTCGCAGCCGCAGGTCTCGATGCGCAACCCGGGCGCTACGATGTCGAGCTGACATCCGGCGTTCACGTGTTCGATGCCGAGAGCGACGACGATCTCGACCGCGTCGTCGCGCTCGGGCGCCGCGCGCCGCGGCCAGTTCTCTGGTGCGGCAGCGGCGGGCTTGCCGGCGCGCTCGCGCGCGGCAGCGATCCCACAGCGTCCTCGCATTTGCGCAAGGCCGTGCTCGGATTGTTCGGCTCGGACCAGCCCATCACGGCCGCGCAGCTCGATGCTTGCGGCTCGGCCGTGGTCGCGCTCGCAGACGCCGGTGATGGCAGCGCCGAGCTCGTTCGCCGCAAGCTCGATCAGGAAGGCGTTGCCCTGGTGAGGTTCGATCTCGCTGCCGGGTTGTCCCGCGACGAAGCCGCGCAGCGTATCGCCGGCTTGATGGACAAGCTGACCGCGGTGCTCGCGCCGCCGGGCACGCTGATCGTCGCCGGCGGCGAGACCCTGCGCGCGCTGTGCCTTGCGCTCAATGCACGCGCGCTCGAGGTCACCGGCAGGATCGTCCCGGGACTGCCGCGCTCGACACTTCAAGGCGGTCGCTGGGCCGGCGTCGAGGTGATATCGAAGTCCGGCGCCTTTGGCGCGCCTGATCTGTGGCGCACTCTGCTCCGCGACAATCAATTGATTAGCGAAAGAAGCCATCCATGACTCATCCGCATCTCGCCGTCACGATGGGCGATCCCGCCGGCATCGGTCCTGAAATCATCGTCAAGGCATGCGAGAAGCTGCGTCAGCGGATCGAAACCGGCGACCTTCGGCTTCTGATCATCGGCAGCGGCGCCGCGCTGAAGAATGCCGCAGTGCAACTGGGCGCGACTGTCGATATTCCCGAGGTGCGTGTGACGGATACCACATGGCCGAACCTGTGCTTCCTGCAGGCTGACGATGAAGCGGAGCCGATCAGGCCAGGCGGTCTGTCGGCCGATGGCGGACGCTTTGCGTTCAAGGCGGTCGAGCAGGGCGTCCGGCTGACCCAGGCCGGGCGCGCGAGTGCCATCGTCACGGCGCCGCTGAACAAGGAAGCGCTCAACAAGGCCGGCTATCATTATCCCGGTCACACCGAGATGCTGGCGGAGCTGACCGGCGTCAAAGGCTCTGTCATGATGCTGGCCCATGGCAACATGCGGGTGAGCCACGTCTCCACCCATGTGGCGCTCGAGGATGTTCCGAAGCGGCTGACGCCTGAGCGCTTGCGCCATGTCATCGATCTCACCGACGAGGCGCTGCGCGGCCTCGGCATTGCGAAGCCGACAATCGCGGTCGCGGCGCTCAATCCGCACGCAGGCGAAGGCGGCCTGTTCGGCCGCCAGGACATCGACGTCTCCGCGCCGACCATCGCCAAGGCCGTGGCTGACGGGCTCAATGTCGTCGGTCCCGTGCCGGGCGATACCGTGTTCGTGAAGCTGCGTGCCGGTCAGTTCGATGCCGTGATCGCGATGTATCACGACCAGGGACACATCCCCGTTAAGCTGCTCGGCTTCGAGGTCGATCCCGCCACTGGCCGCTGGCAGGAATTGTCGGGCGTCAACATCACGCTTGGACTTCCGGTCATCCGCACTTCGGTCGATCACGGCACGGCGTTCGACATCGCCGGCAAAGGCATTGCCAACGAGCGCAGCCTGATCGAAGCGATCGAATACGCCGAACGCCTCGCAGCGGGTCGCGCACGCATCTGACATTCTCCAGACAAAGGACATCATGACCAATCTATCTGCGACGATCGAGATCATCCGCCCTGAAGCGATCGAATTCGGATCCGGCGCCATCAATGCAGTGGCGCGCTTTGCACGCGCCAAGGACATCCGGCGGCCGCTCGTCATTGCGGATGCGTTCAACGCTGCTCGTGTCGATCTGCTGGGGCTTCCCCGAGAGGTCACGGTGTTCGGCGAGGTCAAGCCGGAGCCAGACGTGCCCAATCTGGAGAAAGCGCTCGCGGTGGCGCACGCGGCGCAGCCGGATCTCGTGCTCGGATTTGGCGGCGGCAGCGCGATGGATCTCGCCAAGCTCGTTGCCGTGCTCTGCACCGGTGATCAAACCCTCGCTGACGTTGTCGGCCCCGACAAGGTCGCGGGTCGCAGCGTCGCGCTGGTGCAGGTGCCGACCACGTCGGGAACCGGCAGCGAAGGCGGCATTCGGGCGCTGGTCACCGATCCCGTCACGCGCAGCAAGCTCGCGGTGCAGAGCCGCTTCATGCTCGCCGATCTCGCGGTGGTCGATCCTGATCTCACCATGAGCGTTCCGCCGCAGGTCACGGCTGCGACCGGCGTCGATGCGCTCGCGCATTGCGTCGAGGCGTTCACCAGCCGCAAGGCGCATCCGGCGATCGACCTCTATGCGATCGAGGGCATCCGCCTGGTCGGCCGTCATCTGGCGCGCGCGGTGAAGGACGGCTCGGACCGTGAAGCACGCGCAGGCCTGGCGCTTGCCTCGCTCTATGGCGGCTTCTGCCTCGGCCCGGTGAACACGACGGCTGGTCATGCGGTCGCCTATCCGCTCGGGACGCGCCACAACATCCCGCACGGCCTTGCGTGCGCGGTGATCTTTCCCCACACGCTGGCGTTCAACATGCCCGCGGTGCAGGACAAGACTGGTGCCGTGCTGCAGGCGCTCGGTGCGAGCGCTATGACCGATCCAGCCGCTGCGTTCGAGATCGCGTATCGGTTCTGCACGGATCTCGGAATCGAGATGCGGCTGTCTGCGCTCGGCGTGGCGGCCGATGATCTCGGCATCATGGCTGCTGAGGCTCATGCCATCCGCCGCCTGCTCGACAACAATCCGCGTGATCTGAGCGCGGAGGCGATCCTGAAGATGTACCGAGCGGCTTTTTAGCCCAGCGCTTTGTGCTATGGACGACTGTGTGTCACGAAACGGACAGGTCGCGCCATGGATGAGCAATCGAAGTTGGCGGAACGCATCCTCGATCAGATGGCGGACGCGATGATCTACGCCGATCACACCGGCAAGATCGCCCGCTGGAACCGCGCCGCTGCAGCGTTGTTTGGGTATTCGGCAGAGGAGGCGCTCGGCCAGAGCCTCGACCTGATCATTCCCGAGCATCTGCGGGCCGCGCATTGGCGCGGCTTCGAGGCCGCGATGACCAGCGGTGTGATGAAGCTGCAGGGCCGTCCCACGCTGACCCGCGCCGTGCACAAGGGCGGGCGCAAGCTGTATGTCGAGCTGACATTCGCGATCGTCAGTTCCGGCACAGCGAACGAGGTGCTCGGCTCGGTCGCGGTGGCGCGCGATGTGACCGAGCGCGTCGAGCGTGAGCGGGCCGCCCGGACGACCTCCTGACGGCAGCGTACTCTCAATCGGGACTGAGGATCGATGTCCAATTTCAAGGCTCCTCAAACCATCGCGGCCGCGAATGGCATCGCCGCCGACACCGCCTTTGGCGCGGTCGTGCCGCCGATACATCTGTCGACCACTTTTGCCTTTGCGGGGTTCGAGCAGCCGCGCAGCTACGAATACGGCCGCGTCGGAAACCCAAGCCGGGACCTGCTCGGTGATACCATCGCCAAGCTCGAAGGCGGCGCCGGCGCCATCATGGTGGCCTCCGGAATGGCCGCAGTCGATCTGGTCCTGTCGCGGCTGAGGCCCGGCGATCTCGTGGTCGCGCCGCATGATTGCTATGGCGGCACCTATCGTCTGCTCGGGGCGCGCCGCGATCGCGGACATTTCGATCTGTCGTTCGTCGATCAGGGGAACGGCGCCGCGCTGTCCGCCGCGCTTGATCGGAAGCCGGCGCTGGTCCTGATCGAGACACCCAGCAACCCGCTGATGCGCGTGGTCGATATCCGCGCCATTGCCTCGCGCGCCAAGGCGGTGGGCGCCAAGACCGCCGTGGACAACACGTTTCTCTCGCCGGCGTTGCAGCGTCCCATCGCGCTGGGTGCCGACTACGTCATCCATTCCACGACCAAATATCTCAACGGACATTCGGATGTGGTCGGCGGCGCCGTTGTTGCTGCCGACAAGGCCGACCTCGATGAGCTGTCCGACTGGGCCAACCTCACCGGCGTCAAGGGCGCGCCGTTCGATGCCTACCTGACCCTGCGCGGGCTGCGCACCTTGTTCGCGCGGATCGAGCGCCAGCAGTTGACCGCAGCGGCCATCGCCGAATTGCTGCAAGCCGATCCGCGTGTGCTGGCTGTGCACTATCCCGGACTTGCCTCCCATCCCGGACATGCGATCGCAAGAGCTCAGCAGGCAGGATTTGGCGCCATGCTGAGCTTCGAGCTGGCCGGCGGCATCAAGGCTGTCCGCCGCTTCGTCGAAGCACTTCAACTCGTCACCTTGGCCGACTCGATCGGCGGGGTCGAGACCCTGATCGCGCATCCCGCGAGCATGACCCACGCCGGAATGGGCGCCGAGGCGCGGCAGGCCGCAGGCATCACCGATGGCTTGCTGCGGCTGTCAGTTGGCCTCGAGGCAGAGGCCGACCTGATCGCTGATCTGAAGACGGCGCTTGCGGCTGCCGCCGACTGAGCCATCTGCGCCTGCTCTTTCACCGCAGCCTTGCCAGCCGCTACGGCTCGCGGCTCCGGAGCGGGGCGCGGCCGTCCTCGATGCCTTCCGCCAGTGTGAAGCCGCTTCGGGTCGCACAGCACGATGCGCTGCCGTCCGCCCTCCACGAGCCCCTTGCTTTCCCATGCGCTGAGAATGCGGCTGACGGTATGCAGTGTCGTGCCCGTCATCTCGGCGATGTTCTGGCGGCTGATCGGAAAATCGATCTCGATGCCGTTGTCGACCTTGCGGCCGGCCTGCTTGGCAAGCCGCAGCAGCGTATGCGCAACACGCTGTTCGACTTGTTCGTTCGAGATCTCGATGACGCGTGCCTGGGTATCCTGGAGCCGGCTGCCCACCGTCTGCAGCGCGCTGCTCGCAAGGCTCGGATAGCGGGTGATCAGCCGGGCCCATGATGCCGATGGCCAGGCGAGCGCGATGCTGTCGACGGCCGCAACTGCGGTCGCCGGATAGTGCGACAGGTTCATGGCTTGTGCGACGCCGAACAGTTCGCCCGATGACACGTAGCGCACGACGGTCTGCTGTCCCTGCGGCGTGGTCTTCTCCACGCGCAGGTGGCCGTGCAGCAGCACGAAGAACCGATTGGCTTCCGTGCCCTGCTCGAAAACGGCGGCGCCCTTCGGATAACGGATGGAGCGCGCCTCGCGCAGCAGCTCCTCCTGTTCGGCCGGGGTGAGCCCGGCGAACATCGGCAGATTGGCGACCAGCGAGCGGTCGACGGTGGTCATTGGCAAACCTCTTCTCGAAGCGCTGCGGGACACTAGCCGCTGCGAAAGCCTGTCACAACCGCCAAACTGCCGGTCGGCGGGAACCCAAAGCTTGTTGCGTTGGCGCAAAGTCCAGCCCGGCCTTGCGGTCTAGCGCAGTTGATCGGGGCAGGAGGCAAGGGTTCGCAGACGCATCTTTGCGGGACCACAAAGATGTCAAAGCCAGGCCCGCCTACGCTGCCTCCACGATATCCTTCAGTAAACCGCAGACGGCGAGCATGATCGGCAGCAGCCTCTCGAAATGGACCATGAGCTACTTCGCGATCGCGGTCGGCTGGCTGGTCGCGGCGGAGGCGCTGATGGCGGGCGGCTTCGGTTTCCCTGTCGCCGATCTCACCTCGCCCGACACGCTGGTCATCGTGCACATGGTCTGCATCGGCTGGCTCAGCATGGCGATGTGCGGCGCGCTCTTCCAATTCGTCCCGGTCCTGGTCAACAATCGCCTGTTCGCCGAGCGCTGGCAGCTGCCGGCACTGATGCTGCTCGCGCTCGGACTGCCGGTGCTGATTGCAGCTTTCATGGTGCTGGGTGGGCGACTTCCGGCGTGGCTGTGGTTGTTTCCACTCGCGGCCGGCCTGCTGATGGCGGGCTTCGCTCTCGTGGTGATCGATCTCGGTCTGACGATCTGGCGTGCCCGGCCGCCGGTCGGCCCCGCGCATTTTGTGCTGGCCGGACTCGTCTGCCTCTGCGCGGTGGTCGCGCTCGGAAGTGTCTTTGCCTGGTCGCTGTCCGGCCGTGGCGGAGAGGCACTCGATCGGCTCCTTGGATCTGGCGTGCCGCTTCATGCCATTGCCGGCCTCGGCGGGTGGCTGACGTTGACCGCCATGGGCGTGAGCTATCGGCTGCTGTCGATGTTCATGCTGGCGCCCGACATCGACGGTCGCAGGAGCGGCCTGACGCTCGCCGCGGGCGCATTTGCGAGCGCGCTGGCGGTGGCAGGTGGGCTGTGCGCCATCGCAGCGCAAGAGGGAATGGCGATCATGCTCGGCGCCGCCGCGGTGCTCGGCCTTGCCGCGCTCGCGCTGTACGGCCGCGATGTCGTTGCGCTGTATCGCAGTCGCAAGCGGCGCCAGCTCGAGCTGAACACCGAGATGGCGGCCTATGGCTTTGCGAGTCTCGCAGCCGCCGCGCTGCTCGGCATCGCGCTTGCGCTCACCGGCTCGTTCGCCGCGCATGTCGGAGCCTTCACCTTCCTCGTCGCGTTCGGATGGCTGTCCCGCCTCGTCCTAGCTCTACAAGATCGTCGCGTTCCTCACCTGGCTCGAGACCTACGGCCCGGCGATGGGGCGCGCACCGACGCCGCGTGTGCAGGACCTCGTCGCCGAGCAGCGCGCGTCGAAGTGGTTCGCCGTCTACTTCGTCAGCGTCTGGTGCGGAACCGCGGCTCTGCTTTTCGAACACGCCCTCGTGTTCCGCGGCACCGCCCTCATCATGACCGTGACGACGATTGGCATCGTTCACGAGTTGATCCGGACGCGACGCCTCACCGACGTGGCACAGAAGCTGCGACTGCCGAATGGAACGCAGATGCCGCGACTGCTGTATTCGCGAAGCTGAACCATCGAGAGGAAGATCACCCATGACCGAATTCGTTGATGTCGACGTTCGTCCGATCCTTCGTTCCGGCGGCGAGCCGTTCTCCGTCATCATGGCCGCGCTCGCGCAATTGAAGCCCGGACAGGGCCTGCGTCTGTATGCCACCTTCAAGCCAATCCCGCTGTTCGCCGTGATGGCCGACAAGGGCTTTGCGTACACAGCCAACGAACTCGACGATGGCGAATGGGAGGTGCTGTTCACGCCAGCGGATCTGGCGGATGCGCCGGTTCCGCCGTCGCAGCCGCTGGACATCTGGCCCGATCCCGTCATCCAGCTCGACAACCGCGATCTCGATCCTCCGGAGCCGATGGTCCGCATTCTCGGTGCCGCCGAGCAGCTTGCGCCGGGGCAGACGCTCTCGGCGCTGCTGCGCCGCGAGCCTGTGTTCCTGTTTCCGCATCTCGAGAAGCGCGGCTTTCGCTGGCTCGGCGGCTTCACGCCCGACGGCTCCGTTTACGAACTGACCGTGAGGGCACCGGCATGACCGATGATCTCGTTGCACGGGTGAGAGAGGCGCTTCGCGTCGTGATCGATCCGGAGCTTGGGTACAACATCGTCGACCTTGGTTTCGTCTATGCGATCACGGCCGAGCAGGGCGATATCCGTATCGTCATCACCGCGACGACCAAGGGCTGTCCGGCGACCGGGTTTCTGAAGGAGGGTGTCGCCGCCAGCGCGGCAGAGGTGCGAGGTGTGCGCTCGGTCGATGTCGTCATGACGTTCGAGCCGCCGTGGACGCCGTCCTGTATCGAGCCTGCTATTCGAAGCTCCCTCGGCTTCGCGACGGTGAATTGAGCGGGCGCGCGGATTGTCACCGTGCAATTCGACGATGTTACCAGGAGAGCCGCTGCATCCATTGGCTGACTCGGGTTCTGCAAGGCCCGGTTCGGCGCGCACTTGATTTGCGGGTTGGTCTCGTCGCAAAACGAGGCAGTCCGCATCTCGGCTCAGGCGCCGATCAACAGAACCGGGGTCCGCATGTTCGCGCTCACTTTCCTGGGAACGTCGGCGAGCGTTCCATCGGCCGAGCGCAATCATCCGGGCCTCCTTGTTGAAGCGGGAGGCGACCGCATCCTGGTGGATTGCGGCGAGGGGACGCAGCGCCAGTTGCTGCGCAGTGGCGGCGGCTTCCGAAGGCTGGATCGGCTGTTGTTGACGCACGGTCATCTCGACCACGTGCTCGGCATTCCCGGCCTGTTCTCCACGTTGCGGCTGCGCCAGAGCGCCGACATCATGACCATTCATGGCGGCCCGGACACGCTCGATATCGTGATGCGGATGCTGGCAGGCCTGTGGGGCGAGGGCAGGGCGCCAATTCCGCTGCAACTCGTTCCGCTGGCCGCCGGTCCCGTCATCGACGCCGGCGATTTCACGGTTCACTGCTTTCCGGTTCGCCATCGGGAGACGGACAGCTTTGGCTTCTCCTTCGAAAGCCGCATCCGCCGCCATCTCCTGCCGGACCGCCTGGTGGCCCTCGGCGTGCCCGATGGTTCCGTGCGCAAGGAGCTGGCGGAGGGGCGGCCGATCAAGCTCGCGGATGGCAGGACGATCGATCCCGAACACGTGCTCGGGCCGCCGGAGCGGCGGCGGAAGCTTGTCATCGTTGGTGATACGGAGACGACCGACGGCCTTGCCGATCACGTTCGCGACGCCGACCTCCTGGTGATCGAGGCCACGTTTCTCGAGCGCGACGCGGTCACCGCGCGCGAGTATGGTCATCTGACCGCGGCAAGAGCGGCTGCGCTCGCCGCCGCCAGCGGGGTCAAGCGGCTGGTGCTGACTCATATCTCTGGCCGTTACACGGAAGAGGAAATTCTGGCGGAGGCGACGAACATGTTTGCGAACAGCCGGATTGCGACAGATCTCGATCACATCGTGATCTGACCATCCCGATGGCTTTCGGCGTGCAGTTGCCATCTCCTGCGCTCTCCGCATGTATCGGCGCTTCATGCCGTCATGGCACGAAGCCGCGGTCTCGCGGCGCGCTTGGCGTCCGAGCTCTGCTGATCGTCTCGCCCTCATCGGAAAGAGGGCGCAGGGAAGGCCGCATAGGCGTTAAGATAATGCGGGCATCGATTGATATCGTCGTTTTCGAGGTGGCTCGTAGAGGTGCCGGTCCAGTACCCGTTTGCTGTGATGGAGGCGGCGGATGGTTGGTTGTGGAATGATTGCTTGTAGCAAGGACGCAATGAGTTGCTGCAAGACACGCCAAGCGCCAGGTGTCGTCAGGCGGCCTGCGTCCAGTGGGGAGAGTCCTCGAACTCGCGGACAAGCGGTTCGAGCAGCAAAATGATCAAGAGATGAGCCAGCAGGTAGGGCTTGGCGGAGCGCGGATCGGTTCCAGGCGGTGTCTTGAGGCCGATCAAACTCTTCAATCGCTTGAAGCCGAGTTCGATCCGCCATCGCAGTCTGTAAAGCGCAAGCACATCTTCGACGGTGAACTCGTCCGGCGCTAGCGAGGTGACCAGGATGACCCAATCCGCCGCTTCCAAAGTTTCTTTAGAGATGGTGCGGTTTTCGTCTTGGGCGTCTCGCCGGGCTTTACGACGCGACGCGGCAGCCGCATCGGCAGACTTCTTGACTGCGATCAGACGCATAGCCAGAGGCGCGCCGGCCTTGCGTTTGATCCAAATCGGCCGATCGATCAGTCCGCGGGCGTTCCCCGCCCGTAATTCGGCTATCAGATCGAGCGGACAGCCTTTGGCATCAAGCCAACGTGCGTTCTTCCAGCCCGCTCGGATCAAAACATCTGCACCAGCTTCGAGCACTGCCGAGATCCGATCAGGTTGTAGATAGGCGCGGTCAGCAATACGGATCTCACCCTTGACCACTGGTATGCGGTCAAACGTCTCGCCCTCTTGCTGATCTGTCAGTTCGAAATGGCCAAACCGCTCATATGGCAGATCAAATGCACTATGAATGCGCCAAAGCTCGCTGTTCTTGCGCGCAGCCGGCCCTGCCTGAGGCACTGTCGTGGCATCGATGATACGGATCAGACGGCCTCGGCTCGCCTTTGGCGCCGCCGCCGCGAGCAAGCGCTCCACAAGCACGGTAAACCAATCGCCACATTGACGCAGGCGGTAGAACAGCGCCACGCTACTCAGATTGGCAAGGCCAACAGAAGCAGCCCACGCGGCCGTCGATCTTAACCCTCTTTCACCCAGACAATAAGCCAGCATCAGCCGAAGCAACGCCACCGCATCAGGGATCCGCCGTTGCCGCACGAAAGCTTTCGTCTGGCGCGCGCTGCTCTCGAGCTGCGCAGCCCCACCTAGCTGCGTAACGACGCTCGCCCAGTCTTCGTTCAAAAGCGATCTCGTGTCATCCCATGTTCGAATCACGAACGATTCCAACACGCAAGACTAAACTTAACGCCTATGGGGAAGGCCGGGTGCCGACCGCACCCGCGGTCCGCGTGCAGCAAGAAAGCACGCGGCAGAACCACAGGTACGAGCCGGATCATCCGGCCTTCCCTGCGCGATGGCGTTACGGCTTATACGTGATCTCCCCGGGGACCGGCGTTCTTGCCCCCGTGTCGCGACAACGCGCAAGGCGCGTTGCGCTGGGCATCAGCATCGGGATGCCAGGACCACACGATTTCGCCGTGCGCATCGTGCTGTTCGTCCGCATGACGATCCATGCTGCAGCTACATGCGCCCACCGCATCCCGCACTCAACGTCCGTGACGATCGCGATGCGCCCCTCTCACCGAGGCGGGACAGGGATGGATATACACGATTTCCGAAAAAACGAAAGAGAAATCTTGCGGGCGAAAGGCCGCATGATCGGCATCGCTTTGAAGGCGAAGCCGAAATTAATGTTTTCGAGCGAGGCGAATCCGCGGTTCGAAGGGGACCCCGATCGTGCCGCGTCATGAGCAGCTGCTCAATTGCGCAGCGAGAAACTCGGGATTCCGCGATACGCAATTGCGCATCTGACATCGTGGATATTGGTGGCGTGTTCGTACGCCCGGTCATGAGCACGGACCGACAGCGTTGGTTTGCGCCTCAGCAGTCCTGCCACGTGGGGCTCGCGCTCGCCAAATGCCATCGCGTGGGCTCAGGCCGTGAACTGGTGACCGTCATGAGCAGCAAATCTTCACTTGCGTCAACGTATTCTTGCCGAGAGCCGGGCGATACTCGCGCGAGGGTTGGAGGACCAACCTAACACGATGGCAGCGTCGGATGATCCTCCCGTTAACAAGGACACGTACATCCGATCTGATCCGCGCGCCGAGACTACCAACCAGCGGCATAGTGCCCGCTATCAAGGCTCAACCGGAAGCGGGCCGTCAGTGGACCCAAAGGCAGCTTTTGATCCGGAGCGGAAAACCATCGGAATACCGCTAACTAAGCGCGCCCACGATCTCTTGTAGAGGCGGATGCCGCGACGTAACCTAAAGCTCCAAGGCGGCGAATTGCCGTTGCTTTTCGGCTGCGCGCATCGCATCGGCAGCCAAGCATTCAGGCCACTCAATAGAAGCCGCATTCTGGGGAGCAACCGCTATCGTTCACGCCGATCCTTGGTCATCTGAAACGTCGGATAACAAGGGAGGGTGTTCATGAACGGTTCAATCATCCGCGTCCTGATCGCTTTATCTGTCGCTGCGCTCGGCCCGTCCGGTATCTTCGGTGCCTATTCGGCAAGGGCCGACGACGTGCCCGACGCGCTATCGGTTGAGTGGCAAGGCAAGAAACCTTGCGAGAAACTCTTTGACGATGAGCATGTCCGTGTCGCCCGGTGCACGTTCCCCCCCCGGGGCGGTTCACGTCTGTCACTCACACCCAGGTTACCTTAGTTATGTGGTGAGCGGAGGCCAAGGACAGATCCAGGATGAGAAAGGAATACGTAAGATCAGTGTAACCGCTGGTGCAATGTTGGATGTGCCTCCGACCCCATGGCATGAGTTTGCAAACGTAGGAGACACCACCATTCAATTCGTCATCGTGGAGAAAAAATACCAACCTGTAACCCCAGTGAGTCAGACTGCATGTCCGAAAGGAACAGTGGGGCGCTCTCAATAACTGACGACAGGGATTAGGCCGCCGGCTCGCTGGTTGCGAGTCATTGACGACTGCTGTTGGCCTCAAGCGGCGGTTAAGCGATGTCTGTTATTCCGCCGCTGTCAGAGGACAAGCGGACATCTGGCGAATGGGCCGCGATCGCCGCTTTTGACCCTGGCTGTGTGAAAACGCTGTGCTTCTGTTAAGATTCTCCTGTGATTCTTGGGGGAGTCGATGAAGCGCTTCGTTGAAGAGGCGGATCGTGGGCAATGGATGCTATTGCCCGAATGCCTCGATGATTTCATTGACGAGAGTAACCCCGTTCGCGTGATCGACGTGTTTGTCGACGCACTCGATCTGGCCGAGATTGGGTTCGACGGGGTTGAGCCAGCGGCAACGGGACGGCCCTCGTATCACCCCTCGGTTCTCCTGAAGCTGTACATTTACGGCTACCTGAACCGAGTGCAGTCGAGCCGTCGGCTCGAACGGGAAGCCGGACGTAATGTTGAGGTCATGTGGCTGCTGGGTCGACTCGCTCCTGATCACAAGACGATCGCGGATTTCCGCAAGGACAATGGCCTGGCGCTTCGCAGGGTCTGTGCGCGCTTTGTCGAACTCTGTCGTGAGATGGGTCTTCTCGCAACGGCGAGTGTTGCCATTGATGGCAGCAAGTTCAAGGCCGTGAACAACCGGGACAAGAACTTCACGCGGGCGAAGGTGCAACGACGCCGTGATCAGCTGGAGGAGAGTGTCGCGCGTTATCTAAGCCAACTTGATACGGCGGACCGGCAGGAGCCGACGGAGGCGCTGGCGACGAAGGTGACGAGACTTAGCGAGAAGCTGACAAAGCTGAAGGAGGAAATGGGCAAGCTCGCTGTCTACGAGACACGAATGCTTGCTTCGCCCGACCAGCAAATCTCGCTGACCGATCCTGACAGCCGCTCGATGGCGACGAGCGGCCGTGGCTCCGGCGTTGTCGGCTATAACGTGCAGGTCGCCGTCGATACCGAGCATCATCTGATTGTGGCGCACGAGGTGACGAACAGCGGCTCGGATCGGGCGCAACTTGCCAGCATGGCCAAGCAGGCGAAGGCTGTTCTAAAGGCCGATGCGCTCACCGCCGTTGCCGATCGCGGTTACTTCAACAGCCCCGAGATCCTCGCCTGCCACGAGGCCGGCATCACGGTAACTCTGCCCAAGCCGCAGACGTCGGGAGCCAAATCAGATGGCCGCTTCGGCAAGCAGGACTTTGTCTATCTACCAGAGGCGGACGCCTATCGCTGTCCAGCTGGAGAGCAACTGCCATATCGCTTTACGGGCGAAGAAGACGGTAAGCGGATTAGGCGCTATTGGACCACTGCCTGCCAGAATTGTTCACTCAAATCCCAGTGCACGACGGGGCCAGAGCGGCGGATTCCGCGATGGGAGCATGAGCATCTGCTCGAAGCTGTGCAGCAGCGCCTCGATGCGAATCCACAAGCCATGCGCCTGCGCCGAGAGACAGTCGAGCATCCGTTCGGCACGATGAAGGCCCGCATGGGGGCGACGCATTTCCTGACCAAAACGCTTCCGAAAGTAGCCGCCGAAATGGCACTCTCTGTCCTGGCCTACAATCTGACGCGGGTCATGAACATCATGGGGATCAAGCCGCTGATCGCGGCGATCGTAGCCTGAGAAACGCCCGCGTGCTCGTGGTCAGGACGGACACCCATAAGGCCGTTTTTACACGCCCAAGACCCAACTCGGACTGACAGGCTTCTTACACATCTGCGCTGTCGGTCTCGGAGATTTGCATCCGCCCATGTGAGCCGGTTCACATCCAGCGCGCGCGTTTGATCCCATCGTCAGCTTGGCACTTTCAATGCCTTGGGGGGACTGCACACAAGGAGGGAATGCCATGAGATCAAATTACCAAATGGCAGTGGCAGTGACCGCAGGTGTCGCGATTGGCGCTCTCGCGGTTCAAGGTCTTCACGCTCAGGCAAAGCCACCGGTCTATTTCGTGGCAGAAATCGACGTGACCAACCCGGATGCGTATGCAAAGGAGTACGCTCCGAAGGCTCAGGCCATCATCAAAGCAGCCGGAGGTCGCTTCCTGGCTATCGGCGGATCCGCCGCAACTACAGGAAGAGTGACAGGATTTGATGGCGACGCGCCGAAGCGCGTGGTCGTTCAGGTCTGGGATAGTATGGAGAAAATTAGGGCCTGGCGGGCCAATCCAGAATATGTCGAGCTTCGCAAGGTTGGCGAAAAATACGCCAAATTCCGCTCGTTCGCCGTTGATGGTCTGCAGGAGTAGCTTGAATATCTGAGTTGGAGGCCGCCTCTTGCTGACGGCCTCTTCTTTAACCGGTCGAGCCGACGCGAGAGATTCCCATCGTGCATGGACAGCGGAAACGGGATCTTCGACGAGCCGAGGAGCAGGTGACGCTTCCGTCTCACAGTGGGGCAATGGACTATCGGTCTGACGCAGTGCATGAGTCCGAATCTGGACCATCTCCGACCTCGTCCGACGTCCGCTTTGATGCCGCCATTGAGGGCATAGCGGACACGTTCAAAGAGGCCAGGGCACTTCCGAAAAGGGAGAACTCCCAGCGCATCGGAGCGCGGCGGTCCAACTTTAGCGTCCGCACTTTGGCAAATCCCTGAAATAGAATTCCTTCGGTATCAAGTTGCTCGTCAACGGCCACGAACCCGCGCAGATCGGAATGCGCCCAATGATGGGCACCGGTCCCTCGCATCGTCCATGGGTCTGAGTATCGTCCGCATTGGTATCGGAAAGAGCCGCCGTTCCATGTGAGGTGCGCTTTCGGCGACGGCAAGGCCGGGCTGAAACAGATCGGCTACATCAGCACCTATGCCGAGGATAAGTTAGAAAGGCGGCGAGCGCCGGGAGTTTTGGGCATGCGCTCGCCATTGCCCCGGCAGGATGCGCTTACAACGCAATGAGCGCGCGTCGATCGAACAGGAATTGGCCAAGCGGGTGTCGCTCCCGCGGCAAGCGACGGTTTGAGCCGCTTCTTGAGCGAGGAGGTGATCGCTGATTTGTGCGACGCTGTTCATTGCGAGCCGTCGAATTTCCTCTTGATCGGCCTGCTGCTCTAGAGCCTTGTCCGTTCCGATTGAATCGGAACGGACGCTAGCTTTTTATTTTGACGCGTTTTCTTGACGCGAACCGGTGTCCACTTCGCTTGAAAACGCTCTAATGCTGACCGACTTTCAGACATGCGATCTAATTGGCGTTGCGAGCATTGCCGATGCGTGTACCGAAGCTCGTCGCGCGCGACCGGAAATAGAGCTGCGCGCGTGCCGCGACAAAGCGGCAAGTCGCAGCCTCCCGTGAGCGTTGGTTCAGCCTGCCGCGATTGCCGCCGCTTCTTCCGCGGCGCGCTGCATGCTGGAGGACATCTCGCTGGTCACCGTGCTCTGCTCCTCGATCGCGGCCGCCGTGGAATTGACGTACTCGCTGACGGCGTTGATCGCCTGCTTGATCGAGCCCAGTGCACCGACGACCTCGCCGGAGATGTTGTTGAGGCTCTCGATCTCCTGGCCGATCTTGTCGGTGGCCTGCTTGGCCTGCGTGGCGAGGCTCTTGACCTCCGAGGCCACCACCGCAAAGCCTCTACCGGCCTCGCCCGCGCGAGCCGACTCGATCGTGGCGTTGAGCGCGAGCAGGTTGATCTGCCCGGTGATGCTGTTGATCATCTCGACGATGCCGCCCATGGCCTTGGCGGCATCGGACAGGCGCTGGGCCTGTGCGTCGGCGGACGACACACGCTCCACCGCACCGGACGCGGTATCGCGCGACTTGGCCATGGTCTCGGAAATCTCCCGGACCGATGCATTCAGCTCCTCGGCGCCGGCCGCGACGGACTCCATCATTCCGCGCACGCGCTCATTACCCATGCGGACCAGCACCTGCTTGGTCACATCGGCGGCGTATTTCACGACCTTGAACGGCTTGCCGTCGAGACCAAGGATCGGATTGTAGGAGGCTTGGATGTAGATCTCCCTGCCGCCTTTGCCGATGCGCTTGTATTCGGCGGCCTGGTATTGGCCGCGGTTCAGGCTGGCCCAGAACTCGCGGTAGGCGGCGCTGTCGCGCTCGGACGGCGGGACGAAGAGACTGTGATGCTTGCCCTTGATCTCGGCCAGCGCGTAGCCGACCGCACGCAAAAAGTTGTCGTTCGCCGTGATGATCGTGCCGTCCATGTTGAACTCGATCACGGCCTGCGACTTGCCGATCGCGTCGATCTGGCCGGCGTAGTCGGCGTTCCGCAGCTTCTGTGCGGTGATATCGGTTGCGAACTTGACGACGCCGAACGGCTTTCCGGTCTCGTCCAGCATCGGATTGTAGGACGCCAGAAGCCAGACTTCCCGGCCGCCTTTGCCGATCCGCTTGAACTCGCCGGCCTTGTATTCGCCGCGGTTCAGCGCAGCCCAGAAATCGCGATACGCCGCGCTGTCGCGCTGCGCGGGCTCCACGAACATGCTGTGGTGCTTGCCCGTAATCTCCGCCAGCGAGTAGCCGACGGCATTCAGAAAGTTCTGGTTGGCGTTCACGATCGTGCCGTCGAGATTGAATTCGATCATCGCCTGGGCACGATCGGCGACGGCAATCTTCGACGCATCCGCCATGCTTCGAATCTTGGTCTTGGTGACGTCGCTCGCGACCTTGACGACCTTGACCGGTTTGCCGGCGCTGTCGAGCACCGGCATATAGGACGCCTCGATCCAGACCGCGCGGCCACCCTTGCCGATCCGCTTGAATTCGCCGCTGATGGCTTCGCCGCGCTTCAACGCAGCCCAGAACGCGCGATACTCGGCGCTGTCGCGCTCGGCCGGCGGCACGAACATGGAATGCGGCTTGCCTTTGATCTCGTCGAGCCGATAGCCAAGCGCGTCGAGGAAGTTCTTGTTGGCGGTGACGATCGTTCCGTCCATTGAGAACTCGATCACCGCGAGCGCCCGACCGATCGCAGCGAGCTGAGCGTCAGAGTCCGAGCGTGAGTTTGAGCGGAATAACAAGAATCCCTCCGTCACCTGAAACAATATCTTCCGGAAATTCAGCTCGGTCATTCTCGATCGAGCGACGCACGCATCGACGGCGAGCCCCGATCATTGCGCACCAATGGGGCCGATGACGATTTCGCCAGCTCGGCACTTGGCGGGCAGGCCACGTGCTACAATTTGATACAAACAGTTCCAGAAGCGTTAAGGTGGCCGCGAGATTCAGTCGTGCCCGGGGTTCTACGGTCGGATGCCGGTATCCCGCTGGTGAGACGATGCGGTTGGTCGCCGCAGTCCGACGAATCGGAGCAAGGCTGCGGTCCGTCATCGCCGTTTTGCTGCGAGCCTCAGCGAAGCCAGAGCCGGATCAACTCGGCAACGATGCCGAGAGCCAGCACGCTCGCGGCCCAGATCAAGGCCATCCAAGCCAATTGCTTCACGAAGGGCAGAGGCATCCGCATCAGTGATACCATTTGCATCAGTGATAGCCGTGGCTGCCGACCTTGCCGCGGAACACCCAATAGGCCCAGCCGGTATAGGCGAGGATCACCGGCACGATCACGGCGGCGCCGACCAGCATGAAGAGCTGGCTCGATGCGGGTGCAGCGGCGTGCCAGATCGTGACGGCGCGGGGAACGACGTAAGGAAACATGCTGATGCCGAGCCCGATGAAGCCGAGCATGAACAGCGCGAGCGCCATCAGGAACGGCAACCACTCCGCGCCGCGGCGCAGGCTCCAGAACAGGCCCGCCGCGGCGATGATGACGAGCAGAGGCACCTGCGCCGTCAGCAGCACGCCCGGCATTTCGAACCAGCGGCGCCAATAGTCGTAGGTGAGGAACGGCGTGGCCGCGCTCACCGCAGCGAGGGCGGCCAGCGTGGCGATGGCGAGCGTGAACGACAGCCGCCTGGCATGGTCCTGCACCGAGCCCTCGGTCTTCAGCACCAGCCACGTCGCGCCGAGCAGGGCGTAACCGATCACAAGTGCAGCGCCGGTGAGCAGGCTGAACGGACTGAGCCAATCGATCCAGCCGCCGGCATAGGCATCATTCTCCACGCGAATGCCCTGCAGGATGGCGCCGAGCGTCATGCCTTGCGCAAGCGCGGCGACGATCGAGCCGATGCAGAAGGCGATGTCCCACAGCGGGCGATGACGCGCGTCGCGCCAGCGGAATTCGAACGCCACGCCGCGAAAGACGAGGCCGAGCAGCATCGCGATCATCAGTGGGTAGGTTGCCGGCAGGATGATCGCGTAGGCCAGCGGGAAGGCGGCCAGCAAGCCGCCGCCGCCCATCACCAGCCAAGTCTCGTTGCCGTCCCAGACTGGTGCGATCGCGTTCATGGCCTGGTCGCGTTCGTCACCAGCGGCGAAGCTCGGGAACAGGATGCCGATGCCGAGGTCGAAACCATCCATCACGACATAGGCGAAAACCGCGAAGGCGATGATGCCGGCCCAGACGATGGTCGGATCGATATTGAAGCTCATGGCGTCACGCTCCAGCCTGCAGCGATGTGCCTACCGCGGGCGCTGGCGTAATGCCGGCCGCACGCTGCGGCACGTGCGGCGGCTCGGCCTCGTGCCGCTCCGGCGGCTTTGCCATCAGGCGCAGCAGGTAGTAGGTCCCGGCGCCGAAGGCGAAGAAGTAGACCACGACGAAGGCGAGCAGGGAGGCGGCGACCGCGGGCGCAGCGAGCGGCGAGCGCGACTCTGCCGTCGTGAGCAGGCCATACACTGTAAAGGGTTGCCGGCCGACCTCCGTCGTCACCCAGCCCGCGATGACAGCGATGAAGCCTGCCGGCCCCATCGCAACCGCGGCGCGGTGCAGCCAGGGCCAGTCGTAGAGGCGCCGACGCAGTCGCGCAACAAGGCTCCAGAGGCCGAGGCCCAGCATGGCGACCCCGAGCCCGACCATGATGCGGAACGACCAGAACACGATCGGCACCGGAGGCCAATGGTCGCGCGGAAAGTCGGTCAGACCGGGCAGCGCGGCGGAGGCATCATGCCTGAGAATGAGCGAGCCGAGACGTGGAATCTCGAGCCTGAAGCGCACGCGCGCCTCTTCGCTATCAGGCAGGCCGAACAGCACCAGCGGTGCACCATCCGGGCTGGGTTGGTAGTCGCCCTCCATCGCCAGCACCTTGATAGGCTGATGTTCGAGCGTATTCAGCCCATGAGCATCGCCCGCGAGGATCTGGATCGGTGCGACGATCGTGATCATGCCCATGGCCATCGAGAACATGCGCTGGGCGCCGAGATTGGTGCGGTCGCGCAGCAGATGCCAGGCGCCGACGCCGCCGACCACCAGCGCGGTGGTGAGATAGGCCGCGATCACGGTGTGGACGAGACGGTAGGGGAAGCTCGGGTTGAAGATGATCGCCCACCACGAGCCCGCCGGCGCGAACTGCCCGTTCGCGTTGATGACATAGCCGGCCGGCGTCTGCATCCAGCTGTTCGCGCTGATGATCCACGTGGCCGAGATCAGCGTGCCCAGTGCCACCATGCAGGTGGCGAAGAAGTGCAGGCGCGGGCCGACCTTGTTCATGCCGAACAGCATGACGCCGAGGAAGCCCGCCTCCAGGAAGAAGGCGGTCAGCACCTCATAGGCCATCAGCGGACCGATGATCGGTCCGGCCCTGGTCGAAAACACCGACCAATTGGTGCCGAACTGGTAGGACATCACGAGGCCGGACACGACGCCCATGCCGAACGTGACCGCAAAGATCCGGAGCCAATAGCGATAGAGGTTGGCGTACAGGCCGCTCCCCGTCTTCAGCCACAGCGCCTCGAGGACCATCAGATAGCTCGCCAGCCCGATCGAGAAGGCCGGAAAGATGAAATGGAACGAGACGGTGAACGCGAACTGCGCCCGGGCGAGGATCAATGCGTCCATCACGCGACCTCCTCGTCGCCATCTTCGCCGGTGCTTTGGCCGCGCTTCTTCTTAGCCCCAAACACGTTCACCTTGCTCTTGAAATCGAGCACGCGCGACACGCCCCTGCCCAGTGCGAGCAGCCGTGCGAGGCTGGCGTTATCAAGCTTCTCGACATCGTCCGCCCAGCCGGTCAGCAATTCGATGAGATCATGCATCTCGCGCATTTTCGCCTGCGCGTGCCGTTCCTCCGCCGACCCTGGCCTTTCGAGCAGGATATCCCGAAGCAACGAGAGGGTGGGATCGATCTCGCGCCGGCGCCGCTCCTCCGCGAGCGTGCGCAGGATCTGCCAGATGTCGTCGGGCGTCTCGATATATTCCCGCCGGTCGCCGGGCAAATGACGCTTGCGGATCAGCCGCCAGGCTTCGAGCTCCTTCAGCCCCATGCTGACGTTAGACCTGGACATCCCGAGCGCCTCAGCAATCTCGTCGGCGTTCAGCGGGCGGTCGGACAGGAACAGCAAGGCGTAGATCTGGCCGACGGTTCGGTTGACGCCCCACCGGCTGCCCATCTCGCCGAAATGGAGCACGAAGGTCTGAATCAGTGGCGGAAGTTGCATGACGTTTTGAACTTTCAAGAATTTCTGAAAGTTCTATATGTTTGATCCAGCGCAATCAACCGCGCGCCGCGCCGTCCGCGCTCACACTTGTTTGAGGGCGCTTAGCCAAACGGTCCTTCGGATGCGTCGATGCGAATGCGCGTCGCGCACTTAGCCATACGCATCGCTGTTGATGCCGTATTCCTCGTAGATCGTGAGCGGATCGCGCTCGGGGCATAGCCGGCACTTGGCCTGGGCGAGGTGAAGCGTGACAGTGTCGGGGGCGCGTCCGGAGGACAGCAGCTTGCGTAAGTCCTCCATATGCGCGCGCGGCTGGTGCTTGTCGGGTAGCTGCTCGAGCGCGACCAGCGCGGTGGCGAGCGCCTCGGTGACGACCCAGTCGTCATGGCCCGTGATTCCCGGTCGCGGCATCGGCGCACCTCACATCCGTGGTTGGAGTGCCTCCAGCGAACGGAGTGTAGCTCAATCCGCGGCGGCCGGCCATCTTGCGCCGCGCAGCCGTCGCAAAGAAATCCGCGTGGTCGCCGAAGCGCCGCCTCAGAACATGGTTGCTTCAGGAAGGATCATCTCAGGACGCCGCGTCGCGGCTCGCGATCCTGTGCAACTGCTCGAACAGGTCGGATGAATCGCTCTGGCAAAGACAGACGCCTTGCGCGCTCGGCGCATCGCCGGCGTTGAGATAGGCGTGGCCCATGGTACTGTCGAGATAGATGCCGTCGCCCTCCTGCAGGATTGCGGGCGCGTAGAACTCGGTGTGGACGGCGATGGTGCCGCGGGTCACCAGGAAATATTCCTCGCCGGCGTGGCGCAGCAGCGGGCCGAACTCCTCCAAGGTGCGGGCGCGCACCTCGGTGATCATCGGCACCATGCGCTTTCCGATCAGGTCGGTGCATTGATAGGTGTAGGTGTAGAATTTCGTGTTGACGATCTGCCCCTGGCCGGCACGGCTGATGCTGCGCCGCGCGGTGACCGGAGGCGCCGCATCGGAACGGGCAGGGATGGTCGGGCTGAACAGCTCGGCGATATCCATCTTCAGGCCTGAGGTGAGCTGCAGCAGCTTGTCGTAAGTCAGCGACATCAGGCCGTTCTCGACCTTCGAGAGGGTCGACAGCGCCATGCCCGTCTTTTCCGCCACCTGCTTCAGGGTCAGGCCGCGGGCCTGCCGCGCCGCCTTCAGGCACAGGCCAAGCTGGGAATGGGGGCCCTCGGCCAAAGCAGGCTCGTTGATGCCGGTCTCTGCCACGTCGATCTCCGGAAAATCCATTTAGCGGATCAGGCTGCCATGACTACCCTGGTCCGGTCCCACTTTCGCGCGAAAGTGCAAATGTTTCAATCAAACCGCTGGCGGTCCACGCATTTATGCAGGGATCGCGGCCGAATGATGCATTTTCATGGCATGCGTCTCGTTTCCTTTGTGCTAAATAGTTTTCAGAAATGGAAAGAGAAGCGCCGTGGATGCCATTTGCGATAAAACCGCCGTCGAGCTGGTCGGGTTGCTGAAGCGCCGGGCGCTGTCGCCGGTCGAGCTGCTGGACTCGTGTCTTCAGCGCATCGACGCGGTCAATCCGGCCGTGAATGCTGTCGTCACATTGGACGCGCCCGGCGCCCGGGCCGCTGCCAAGGCGGCGGAGGCTGAAATTATGCGTGGCGACGACCACGGTCCGCTGCATGGCTTGCCGATCCTGATCAAGGATACCCAGGACACCAAGGGGATGCGCTCCACCTATGGCAGCCCGATCCTGGCCGACAACGTGCCATCAGCCGATCAGGCCTCGGTGGCGCGGCTGCGCGCGGCCGGCGCCATCATCTTCGGCAAGACCAACACGCCGGAATGGGCGGCCGGCGCCAACACGCGCAATCCGGTGTTCGGCGCCACCGGCAATCCCTTCGATCCGATGCGCTCGGCGGCCGGCTCCTCCGGCGGCTCGGCGGTGGCGCTGGCGTGCGGCATGGCGCCGCTCGCCTCCGGCTCCGACACCGGCGGCTCCCTGCGCAACCCGGCCGCCTATTCGGGGATCGTCGGCATGCGGCCGTCGTCTGGCCTGGTTGCGAGCGACAAGCGCGCCCATGGCTGGTCGAACCTGTCGACCGACGGGCCGATGGCGCGCAATGTCGCCGACCTCGCCCTGATGCTGTCGGTGATGGCGAGCGATGATGCGCGAGATCCCTTGGCCTATACGCTGCCGGACGAGGCGGTGCGCGGCAAGCCTGCACGCTGGTCGCCGCCGGCGCCGGTCGATCTGAAGAGGCTCCGCGTCGCCTTTACCGCAGATTTCGGCTTTGCGCCGACGGAAGCCGCTGTACGCCGCGTGTTCGCGCAGCGCGTGGCGCGGATCGCCCCGCTGGTCGCGCAATGCCGCGAAGGCACGCCTGACTGTACTGATGCCGACGAGACCTTCGCCGTGCTGCGCGCGGCGCTGTTTCTCAGCAATCACGGCAAGAATTTTCGCGAGCGGCCCGACATGCTCGGACCGAACGTGCGCGCCAATGTCGAGGAGGGGCTTTCCTACAGTCTCGACGACTATGCGCGCGCGGCCGCGGCGCAGACGCGGATCTACCGCTCCTACCAGAGCTTCTTTGCGAGCTGTGACGTGCTGATCTCACCGGCGATTACGCTGAGCCCGCGGCCGTGGTCCGAGCTCTATCCGACCGAGATCGACGGCGTGCCGACCAGGTCCTATTTCCATTGGCTGGCGCTCGCCTATGCGGTGACCCTGTCAGGCCACCCGGCGCTGAGCCTGCCGCTCGGGCTCGATGAGCAGGGCCTGCCGTTCGGCATGCAGATCGTGGGCCCGCGCGGCGGCGATGCGATCGTGCTTTCCGTCGCGGCCGCGCTGGAAGCCGCCTTTGCTGATGATGCCGAGCTGCGTCGCCCGATCCCCGATCTTGCGCGGCTCGCTGCAGCGCCGCCGCTGTCGGCAGCGCCTGGTTTCCGTGCCTGGGACTAACAGGACGATCCGAGCGGTCGCATATTCAAAATTCAGGAGTTCACATGTCCGATTCAACGTCTTGGCCGTTCTCGCTGGTGCGCCGCGCCGGCGGCCTGGTGTTCCTGTCCGGCGAGGTGCCGGTCGCCGATAATGGCTGGATTCCCGAAGGCATCGCGGCACAGACCGACCTGACCCTGCAGCTGATCGCAGAGACGCTGGCGGGCGAGGGCCTGTCGCTCGCAGACGTCGTGTCGTGCACCGTCTATCTCGCCGACAAGGCCGACTTCGCCGAGTTCAACCAGGCCTATCGCAAGCACTTCAACGATCCCTTGCCGGTGCGCACCACCGTCGAGGCCAAGCTGATGGCGGACGTCAGAATCGAGATCACGGTCGTCGCGGCGGAACGGACATAGAGCCTTTTTATTTTGACGCGTTTTCTGACGCGAACCGGTGTCCACTTCGCTTGAAAACGCTCTGATTAGGAGTTCACGAATATGGCAAGCGCAATCGTTCTCGGCGGCGGCATGGTGGGCGTGGCGACGGCTCTGCATCTGCAGAGCCGCGGCTGGTCGGTGGTTCTGCTCGACCGCAAGGATCCGGGACGAGAGACCAGCTACGGCAATGCCGGCATCATCCAGAGCGAGGCGGTGCGGCCCTATGCGATGCCGCATGATGTCGCCGGCCTGTTCGACATCGCCACCGGCCGCACCAACGACGTGCATTACGATCTGGCATCATTGCCTCATCATCTGCGTCCACTGATGCAATATTGGTGGAATTCGTTCCCGGAGCGGCACGACAAGATCTCGCAAGTGTATGCACGGCTGATCGCGCGCGCCACGCCCGAGCACGAGCCGCTGATCGCGGCCTCCGGCGCCGGCAACCTGGTGCGGCGCGACGGCTTCCGCGTCATCCATCGCGACCAGGCGCAGTTCGACGAGGAGGTGAAGGAGGCCGAAGCGGTCCGCGATGCGTTCGGCGTCAAGTTCAGGGTGCTGAGTGCGAGCGAGCTTGCGGCGGCAGAACCGGGCCTGGTCAGTAGCGGTCTGGGCGGCCTGCATTGGCTGGAGCCGTGGACCGTCTCCGATCCCGGCGCGCTGGCGCAGTCCTATGCCGACCTGTTCGTGCGGCGCGGCGGCAAGTTCGTGCATGGCGATGCACTGAGCCTGAAGCAGACCGGCAGCGGCTGGTCGGTGACAACGGAGGATGGCCCGATCGATGCCGAGGCGGCGGTGGTCGCGTTGGGGCCGTGGTCGCCCGAGTTCCTGACGCGATTCGGCTATGACATCCCGATGGTGCGCAAGCGCGGCTATCATATGCATTACAGCGGCGGCGCGCCGCTGGACCTGCCGCTGCGCGATGCCGCCTTCGGCTATTTGATGAACCCGATGGCCAAGGGCGTGCGCATTACGACCGGCGCCGAGCTCTCCGGTCCTGACGCCAAGCCGACGCCGGTGCAGCTTGCCAAGGCCGAGACCGCCGCGCGCACGCTGATCGATCTCGGCAAGCGCGTGGAGCCCGAGCCGTGGGTCGGGACGAGGCCGTGCATGCCGGACATGCTGCCGGTGATCGGACAGGCGGCGCGGCACAAGGGCCTGTGGTTCAACTTCGGCCACGGCCACCAGGGCTTCACGCTGGGACCCGCGACGGGACGAATCCTCGCCGAACTGATGAGCGGCGAGCCGGCCAATGTCGACGTGAAGGCGTGCGCACCGTCGCGTTTCGACGCATGATCGCTGCGATCCACAATCGTGCGCGTTCCGATTGAATCGGAACGCATGAGGGCGCGCAGCAGTAGTTCCACAGTTCGTCGATCCCAAGCGAAAGGTATTTCACTACACGCCGCGGCGAAGCATTCTTCAACTATTTCAGGTGTAGAACGAGGGGCTTCGAGGATTAGCCAATCATAATGATTGCGCAGAGCCGCCGTGAGTTCCACGCCGTCCATGATCATCCTGGGCTGGTCGCGGCATTCGCTCGGGCCGCGAACGCGCAGGGGAGACCGATGAGATTCTTCAGCTTCATTTATCGCATCGCGTCGAATTTCGCGCTGCTTGCGGTCACCTATCTCAGCCTCAACTACATCGACAAGTACCAGAACCGCGCGATCCTCGCGATGATGATCCTGGTCTATGCCGGCATGCGCAGCGTGACCGTGCTGCGCTCGTTCCAGTTCTTCACCCGCATCGAGCGGCTGGAACTCGAGGTGCGCCGCATCCTCAACGCCCTCGGCGAGGTGGCCGCGGGAACAACCTCCAAGCAGGTCGTCAACGAGGTCAGCGTGTTGCGCCATGACGGCGAGAAGAAAGCCTATATCGATCTGTTCTTCCTCGCCGCGATCGTCATCCTCTGCGCGGCCAAGATCGTGACGAACTGATCTCGTCTTGATGCAAAGAATGTAGGTTGGGTATCGCTGCAGCGATGCGCATCCTACGATGATCGCTCAGCGCTTCCTGAGACTGGCGACGCGAACGGGGCGCCGGGCCGCCTTCGCTGCTCGCCTCAGAGGTTGTGCCGGAAGCGCGTCATGCCTGGCAAGTAGTCTCGGTATCGGAGCCTGGATCTCGAACAGATCGGCTGCTGGCACCGGCAATGCGGCCGCGGTCTGCCGCGAGGCCGGGCTCGTCACCGGCGGCCATGCCGTCTCGCGCGCGGCGCGGCGCGTGGTGGTTGGCCCTGATGACAGCAGGCTGACATCGGTGGACGTCAGGCTCAGGTGCGTGGTCGCGCCGGTGAAGTCGAAGCTGGGGATATCAGGCCATTGCGCGACTGGCACGTTGTCGGAGGGACGGTGCACCAGCCAGTCCTGCGGCTCGGTCGGCGTCGCTGGCCGATTGGCAGTGGCCGGCACCACCTGGACGATGCGGTAGCCGCGCGCCTTCAGTTCATGCAGGATCTTCGGCAGCGCCAGCACCGTGCGCTCGTGGATGTCGTGCAGGAGCAGGATGCCCTTGTGCCGCGCCTCGAGCCGCTTGATGGCAAGCTCATACACTTTCGCGGACGAGATGTTGCGCCAGTCGTCGGCGAGAAAATCGGCGCTCCACATCTGCACGCCGAGCGACCCGACATAGCCCTCGACGGCCTCGGCCCGGAGCAGTCCGGGCACGCGGAAGAACGGTGACAGCGCCGACGCATTGTTGCCGAGCGCTGCCTTCACCGAGGCGATGCCCTGGTCGACCTCGGGCCGCGCCTGTTCCAGCGTCATCTTGTTAAAGGTCAGCGGATGGGTCTGGCTATGCGTGCCGATGGTGTGACCGGCCGCAGCGAGCTTGCGCACGCCCTCCGGATTGGCCTGAGCCTGATGACCGATCGTGAAGAAGGTGGCTTTCACGCACTGGTCGGCGAGGATCTGCAGCACCTGGTTGCTGTATTTCGGCAGCGGGCCGTCGTCGAAGGTGAGCACCACCTCGTGATCATGCAGCGGCAGCGTTTCCTTGTACTGCATGGCGCCGATCCGCGGATGCTCGCGGGGATCGACGACGAGCACGCGCGAGGTGCCGAGCGCGTCGGGATGGCCGGGACAATCGGCGGCGCGGGCGGTGGTCGCTGCGAGGCCGGTGGCTACGCCGAGCAGCAACGCAATCCAGCTACGCTTCTCCACGCTCCAGCACCGATCACCACGCATTGCATCGCCCAAATCTCTAAAGTGGCATCGTCATAGCAAGGATAGAGGTACCGGTCGCGATAGGCGATCGGTGGCAAGGCAGCTTTCCGGACAGCTGTTGCGCAATTGCAAGCTGTTGCATTCCGAGCCTGCCGACCTTAGCCAAGCCGCGATGAACGGCGGATTAATCCTTCAATCCCTCGTCATGCGGTACCGGCTCCGGGCTCTGCGCCGATTGCGCGGCCGACCCCGGAACGATATGCACGATATGATAGTCGTTGTCCCTGAGATACCGCAGAAAGGCCGGCAGCATCTTCACCGTCCGCGGTTGCGGGTCGTGCAGCAGCAGGATGCCTTTTCGGATCTCTTCGAGGCGGCTGATCACGAGCTTCAGCTCCTGCTCCGGCGACATCCGTTCCCAATCGCTGGCCCAGAAATCCGCCCCGAACACGGCGATGCCGCGGGACTGCAAGAGGTCAAGCTCAGCCGGGGTCGAATCGAAATAGGGGAAGCGGAAGAACGGCGTCGAGGGCGTCGTGGTCGAGACGCCGTGCAGCGCCGTCTCGACGCCGGCGATGCCGCGGTCGATCTCCTGCACCGCCGCCTCGGGTGCGATGTGGGCAAGGTTGGCGTGGGTATAAGTGTGATAGCCGATGGTGTGGCCCTCGGCGGCGATGCGTTTGACCAGCGCCGCGCGCCCTAGCGCCGGCTTGCCGACCAGGAAGAAAGTGGCGCGAACACATTCCGCAGCGAGCGTGTCGAGCACCTTGTTGGTCATTGGCGGCGAGGGACCGTCGTCGAACGTGAGCACGATCTCGTGATCCCGCAGTGGCAGGGTGTCGGGAAAGCTTTTCAAGCCTACGCGCGGAAAGATCTTGGGATCCACGCTAAGGACGCGTGAGGTGCCGAGCGTGCCCTCACGCGGACACGGCGCGGGGGCCGCGCTTGTGCCGTGAGACAGCGCGAGCGCGAGCACAAAGCTCGCTGCGTTTACCCATCGTCCGATCTGCAGGTCGTTGCGCATCTTTCTCGTTGCGTCCGGTGTTGCCGATTAGGTAATGCGGGATCGGGTCCTGAGAAAGCGGAAATCAGGCCCATTCAAGTCAATCTGTCAAACTCGTGGGGCACGTCATGGAGGAGCAATTGGACGTAGCCCATGGCGAGGGCGCAGCGGTACTCGATCATTCGTCGATGCGCACGGATGATGGCGAGATCCGGCCCGAATTCATCGAGACCATCACCGCTGCCATCGCAGCCGAGGACGAGACGTTCCTGCGCGCGGAGGTCGCCGAACTGCACGAGGCCGATCTCGGCGACCTGATCGCGGCGCTTGCGCCGGAGGATCGCGTCCGCCTGGTCGAGCTGACGGGAACCGACTTCGACTTTTCCGCACTCAACGAGGTCGACGACGCCGTCCGCGAGGAGATCCTCGAGGAGCTCGAGCCCGAGACGGTCGCAGAAGGGGTCCGCGAACTCGAATCCGATGACGCCGTCGAGCTGCTCGAAGGGCTGCATCCGGAAGACCAGGAAGAGATCCTCGAGCACCTGCCGCCATCCGAGCGCGACGTGCTCGAACGCAGCCTGGACTATCCGGAAGGCTCGGCCGGCCGGCGCATGCAGAGCGAGTTCATCGCCGTGCCCCCGGAATGGACCGTCGGTCAGGCGATCGACTACATGCGCGAGACGCCGGACTTGCCGGAGCGCTTCTACGAGATCTACGCCGTCGACGGCACGCGGCACTGGCAGGGCGCGGTTTCGCTCGACGCGCTGCTGCGCGCGCGACGTCCGGTGCCGCTCGGCGACCTGATCGACGAGGACCGGCGCCGCGTCTCCGTCACCGACGACCTCGCCGAGGTCGCGCGGATGTTCGGTAAGTACAATCTGGTCGCAGCACCCGTGGTCGACGCTGACAATCGCCTGGTCGGCGTCATCACCATCGACGACGTCGTCGACGTCATCGAGGAGGAGGCCGACGAGGACTTCAAGGCGCTGGGCGGCGTCTCCAGCGACGAAGAGCTGTCGGACAGCGTCTGGACCATCGCCAAGGGCCGCTTCAACTGGCTCCTGATCAATCTTGCCACGGCGTTCCTGGCGTCCTCCGTGCTCGGCCTGTTCGAAGGCCAGCTTGAGCAGATGGTCGCGCTCGCGGTGCTGGCGCCGATCGTCGCCAGCCAGGGCGGCAATGCCGCAACCCAGACCATGACGGTCGCGGTGCGCGCGCTGGCCACGCGCGAGCTTGGATCGAGCAACGCCTTGCGCGTCGTCATGCGCGAGCTTCTGGTCGGTCTCGTCAACGGCGTGGCGTTCGCGCTGATCACCGGCGTCGCCGCGGTGGCCTGGTTCAAGACTCCAGGGCTCGGCATCGTGATCGGACTCGCCATCATCTCCAACCTGGTCGCCGGCGCGCTCGGCGGCATCCTGATTCCGATGGTGCTGGAGCGAGTGAGGGCCGACCCCGCGGTGGCCTCGGGAACTTTCGTCACGACGGTGACCGATGTGGTCGGATTCTTCTCCTTCCTCGGCATCGCGACGCTGTGGTTCGGATTGAAATAGCCGCATCGTTTGAAAGACTTGTATCGTTAATCGGCCCTTAACGCGACTGCGCGAGACTGCCTCCAGGATGGAGCAGAATCATGCAGCGCTTGCGGCTGAAGGCGGATGGACGGATCGTGGAGCTGCGCGATGGGCAGGAGGTGCCGCTGGCGCCGATCGCCCCCGACGCCTCTGCGCCTTCAGGTCCGGTCGGGGTGCGTGATCTCCGTCGCCGCGCCCATCTGACGCAGCAGGAGTTCGCCGCCAAGCTTGGCGTTCCCGTCGAGACCATCAGGAACTGGGAACAGGGCAAGCGCATGCCACGCGGCCCGGCACGGGCGCTGCTCACGGTGATCGCGCATGCGCCGGATGCGGTGTTCGCCGCCTTGGCCAAGGCTTAAGCGCGAATCCGCGCGTCCATTGGCGGCGGATGACCGATTTCGCCTTCGCGCCGAAATGGGATTGAGGCCCTGGTCCGTCCCGCTATGCTATGGCAGGGGATGGGCGTGCGATAGAGCGCGAGTCTCGCGCTCGATGAGGCCTGCCAGCGACCGCCATGCGACAGCGCCGCATGGATGGTGCTTGCGCGTGGGCATTGATGAAGCAGCATGGAACGATGGCAGTTCATAGGGTGGGGAATCGCGGCGTCGATGCTCGCGCATATCCTTCTGGCGGGCACCATCGTGCTCTCCACCAATGTACGGACCTACGACCTGGTTGCTCCCGACCCGATTCCCGTCGACGTCGTGACCGAAGAGCCGGAGAAGGCGCCCGAGCCAGCACCGACGCCTTCGCCAGACCTGACATTGCCCAATCCGGCTGCCTCGCCATCGCCGCAGTCAGCGCCGTCCCAGCAGGCGGCTGCTCAGCCTGAGCCGCAGCCCCAGCCATCGCCGCAGCCTCAGGCTCAGCCCACCCCCCGCGAGACCCCGAAGCCGCAGGCCAAGGCGGCGCCGCAGCCTCAACCCCAATCACAACCCTCGCCGCAAGCTCAGCCGCCGTTGGCCGCACCGGAGCCGCCGCGGGCACAGAGCTACATTCCGGCGCAGCCCGATCTCACCGTCAGATACGGCGTGATGCTCGGCCTGCCGGAGGCACTGCCGCCGCTGGCAAGGTCCGCGGACAATCACGACGATGACAAGGACGCGGGGTCGACTGCGACGAGCAGTCTGGCGACCGATCTCGTCGCCAAGTTCCGCGGCCACTTGCGGACCTGCTCGCGGCTGCCGGCGTCGATCTCGTCCGCCGACAATGTGCGGGTGAAGCTGCGGGTGATCATGAGTCCGGACGGACGGCTCGCGGCCGAGCCCGACGTCATCGAAGTGGTCAGCCCGCTGAAGGCCCTCCATCTGAAGCAGGCCGCTGTCACGGCGCTGGCGGCGTGCCAGCCCTATTCGATGCTGCCGCCCGATCGCTATCGGGAGTGGCGGGTGCTGGAGCTGTCGTTCACTCCGCAGGATTTTGCCAATTAGAGTATGATTTGGAATGCGACAGGTCGCAGAACGGTTCGGATCGCAGCGCAAGGAAATGGATTGGGAATGACGTTGAAGCTGGTGATTGGCAACAAGAACTATTCGTCATGGTCGATGCGGCCGTGGCTGGCGATGCGCGGCTGCAACATCGCGTTCGAGGAAATCTTCACGCCGATCTACACCGATGATCCGGCCGACAAGGCGCGCATCCTGAGCTTCTCGCCCGCGGGCAAGGTGCCGATCCTGATCGACGGCGATATCACCGTGTGGGACTCGCTCGCGATCATCGAATATCTGGCCGAGCGCTTCCCGGAAGCGGGCTTGTGGCCCAAGGACGTTGCGATGCGCGCGCATGCACGCGCGATCTCGGCCGAGATGCATTCGGGCTTCGTGCCGCTGCGAAATGCCTGCGGCATGAATCTGCACCGGCCGGTGCGTGCGATCGCGCTGTCCGACGAGGTCAAGGCCAATATCGCGCGTATCGAGGAGATCTGGGCCGATTGTCGCAGCCGTTACGGCACGCGGGGGCCGTTCCTGTTCGGCGCCTTCAGCGCTGCTGATGCGATGTTCGCGCCCGTCGTGCACCGCTTCCACACCTATGCGATCGAGGTTTCGCCGCAGACCAGGGCCTATATGGATACGATGTGGGTGATGCCTGCCTTTGCCGAGTGGACGCGTGACGGGCTGGCCGAGACCCTGGTGATCGCGCGGCTCGAGGACATCTAGGAAGCCGCGCGCAGTGACGCGATTATGAAGCCGTCGCGCAAGCCGCGCGGCTTGACGGTCCGTGCCAAAAGCCGTCTCTGTTCGGTTGCGGGATCAGGATGGAGGATGAGCACATGGGAATTTTCGATTCACTGGAAAACTCACCGGCCATCAGGGGCGCTCTCGGTCAGCTCGAGGCGGCCGTGCTTCCGGTCGTGCTCAACGAGGTGCTGGGGCAGGGTGGTCAGGGCGGCCTCAACACCATCGTCGCCAAGTTGGAGCAGGCCGGGCTCGGCGCCCAAGTGAAGTCCTGGATCGGCAATGGCCAGAACCTGCCGATCACGGCCGATCAGCTCCGTGCGGCGCTCGGCAGTGACGTTGTCAAGCAGCTGGCAGCGCGCTTCAACGTGCCGATCGACCAGCTCTCGGAGGTGCTGGCCCAGCAATTGCCGCAGGCCGTCGACCACGCCAGCCCGGACGGGAAGCTGCCGCCCGCCGCTTGAGGCAGGGCTCCGGCTCATGACACTCGCTCGGACTCGCCCTCAAGAGGGAGGTCGGCGCACGCTTGAGCGCTGGGATTGGGGAACCGCCGCTTAATTCGGGCCATCCTGCTGAAAATTCTGCAAAATCGCGCATTTGCCATGCTGTCAATCGCTGGCATTGCCGCGCCTGCGCATGCTATAAAGGCCATAGATATAAAGAGCCGGCCTGGGCGGCGGGACCATGGAGCCCAGCGCTGGCGTTCGACTAGCAGGAGAGGGCGTTGAAGCACAAATTCCCTGTCGGAGCGACCGTCACCTTCACCGCGAGCAATGTCTCGCGTCCGGCCGCCACCGGTACCTACGAGATCATCCGTCAACTTCCGACCGAAGGCGACGATTACCAGTATCGGATCAAGAGCTCGACCGAAGCGTTCGAGCGCGTCGCCAAGGAAAGCCAGCTCGCGCAGTCCTGAATTCCGGCCTGCGCAGCGCCTCGCTTGCGGTCTCGAAAAAGCATTTGCCTCTGATGCGCGGCGTGGATTGAATGGACTTGCGGCCGAGGGCCTGTGTGGCGGGTCGCGTGGTAATCCGTGTAACTGCACGACGGGCGGTGACGGCACGCTGCAGCGCCGATTGCGGAGGGGACGGCGTGAACCTCGCCCGCAGGTTCCAGCTGTTCGATGGGGATAGCGGGACCGCTGCCGTCGTCTGTGCGCGCCGACGGTTTGGAATCGGCCTATATTCGATCCGCCGATGGCGACCCAATGCCCTGCCCGGGAACGCTCGCGTGCGCGAGGAACCATCGCGATGAACGTGTGAACCTGCCATGAACTTCTCCTGGCCCACATCAATTGATCAACTCTGGAGCTCGCCGGCCTCGCCGATGTGGCTGACGCTCGCGGCTGCAGGGTTCTTCGCGATCATCACGCTGATCACGCTGATGCGGGCGGAACGATCGGTTGCCAATGGCGCGCTGACGGTGATCACGCTGCTGGCAGTCGGCATCGCGGTGGCGTCAACGTCGCGCGAGCCCGATTCCTCATCCCGCTCCGAAGGCGGCAATGCCCGGGCCATGCCGTCACCGGCTTCGCCGGCGCTTGCCTGCATCGACGATCTCGCCGGCGACCTCGTCCTGCAGAACTGCGAGAAAAGCCTGTACGGCTCGGCGGAGTCGACAGCCGCCGCGGTGAGCTATGCGGCTGCCATGATCACCCGTTTGACCGCGGCGGGCGATGTCGCCACCGCCAACAAATCGATGACGCCGGATCTGCTGGCGCTGCGGCGCGCCGTGGAGCACGACCGCTATGGGCTGATGGCCTACGTGCTGCTGGCACGTGACCACTGTACGCCATCGGATTGCGTCGCGTTCCGCTCGGTGGCCGATCGCCAGCAACTGGTCAACAACATGGAAGGGCGCACCTATGAGGGGCTGGTGACGCGCTACGCCGCACAGTGGAACGCGCCGCCGGCGCCGGCGCAGCCCGCCACCGGCGTTCTGGCCGGTATCGCGCCGAACGTGCCCACCGGCAAGCCGACCAACGCCGAATTCCCGAGTGCTGCTTCGACGCCGCCCGTCAGCATCATGACCCCGGAACCAACCGCATCCGCGACGCGCTCGCTGGCATCACCGGCGGCGGCCGGAACACCAGCGCCTGCCGTGCGTCCACCAGCCGCCGTTGCCGCAAGCCACGCCCAGGCGCCAGCCAAGAAGCCGGCGCCGCCAAAGCCGAAAGCTCCGGCAACCACGGCGCCGGCTGCGCCCGAGGCGGCCGAGCCGCCGCCTGCCAGTGAGCAATGAGTAAGTCTGCGAGACCATGCCGCTTCATCTGATCAAGCTTGCGGTCGGCTGCGAGTCCGTCAAAGAGCTCAAGGAATGGATCGCCGAGCGGATGCTGACGGCCAAGAAGAAGGGCCTGCCGCAGCACCACGTCCATGTCACGCGGATGACGCCGAAGCGGGTCGATGACATCCTCGCCGGCGGCTCGCTCTATTGGGTGATTCGCGGCGAGATTGCCGCCCGCGAGAAGATCATCGCGATCGAGCCGTTCCGCGACCGCGACGGCATCGGACGGTGCCGCCTGGTCATGCAGCCGAAGGTAATCGCCGTGTCGCCGCGGCCGATGCGCCCGTTCCAGGGCTGGCGCTATCTCAAGACCGAGGAGGCGCCCGCTGATCTCGGCAAGACCAGCGCCAGCGGCGTCGCCGCCATGCCAGAACCGCTGCGTCGCGAGTTGCGCGACCTCGGACTCTTGTAGCCGGCGCAACGAGCCTGCTCCCCTAAACTGCGATATTGTCGATCAGCCGGGTCTTTCCGAGCCTCGCAGCAACCAGGAGGCGCTTGGGTGCGTCCTTGCCGCTGCCTTTTGCCGAGGTGACCGGCGCCAGCGTCTCGGCATGGCGCAGCTCGAGATAATCGAGCTCGAAGCCGGCCGTGGTGATGATCTTGGCGCCGCCGGCGACCGCCGCCTCCGCCTTGCCGCCGGCGCGCAGCCGCGCCGCGACCTCCTTGAGAGTCCGATAGAGCACAGGCGCCACACGGCGCTCCTCTTCCGAGAGATACACGTTGCGCGAGGACCGCGCGAGGCCATCGCGCTCGCGCACCGTGCGTGCGCCGATCACCCGGACACCAAGATCCAGGTCCCGCACCATCTGCGCCACGACGCGGAGCTGCTGGAAATCCTTTTCCCCGAAGATCGCGATATCGGGCCGGCATTGCGTGAACAGCTTGGCAACCACGGTGGCGACGCCGCCGAAGAAGTGCGGACGGAAGCGGTCTTCCAGCCCGACAACGGCCGCGCCCTCCGGCACGATGCGCGTCGCGAAGCCCGAAGGATACATCGCCTTGGTGTCGGGATGCCAGACCAGGTCAACGCTCTCCGCCGCGAGCTTCGCCACATCCTCGTTCCACGTGCGCGGGTAGGCGCCGAAATCCTCTGACGGTGCGAACTGAGTCGGGTTGACGAAGATCGAGACGACAACCTTGTCGGCGCGCCGCTTCGCCTGGCGAACGAGCGACATGTGCCCGTCGTGGAGTGCACCCATGGTCGGGACCAGCGCGACAACAGCATTTTTCGCGCGCAAGCCGTCAAGCGCACGACGAAGCGCGGGCACGTTGCGGGCGATCACTGGAGTTCGTGACATTTTTGCTCTGTCTGCAGGGAGAAAATGCTGTTTTGCGCGTTCTATCTTGACGGCTATGAGCCCGACCTTATCAAGGATGACGACACGCCGCCAAGCGCAGGCGAACTAACTATGCTCCCGCTGCCGGATTCAAGTTCGTCCGGCAGCGTGTTAGTTCGCGCGTCACGCGCCAGCGGCCGGCGCGTCACCTCGCGGCTCATGATCTTGCATTTAACTTGACCGCAGGCGGGCGTGACTCGAAGATGTCGCAAGGGATCGGATATGCTGGTGCAGGCTAGCCAAGGGCAATCGGGTTCAGCCCACGTCGTGGTGCTCGGTAATGAGAAGGGTGGTTCCGGCAAGTCGACCACCGCGCTGCATATCGCGGTCGCCCTGCTGAAGGCCGGGCAGCGTGTCGCCACCATCGATCTCGACTGCCGCCAGCAGAGCTTCACCCGCTACATTACCAACCGCAGCGCCTGGGCGCGGCGGACCGGCCTCAGGCTCGAGCTGCCGACCCATTACTGCATCAAGCTCAGCCAGACGATGCAGATCGCGGATAACGAGAGCGCCGAGTTCCAGCAGTTCATGGAGGCGGTGGCCGCGGTCGAGCACGCCTTCGATTTCATCGTGATCGATACGCCGGGCAACGACAGCTACCTGATGCGGCTCGCGCACTCGATGGCCGACACGCTGGTGACGCCGATCAACGACAGCTTTCTCGACTTCGACGTGCTCGGTACGGTCGATCCCGCCACCTACGCAGTCACCGGCGAGAGTCATTATGCCGAGATGGTGCGCGACGTCAGGCGCAAGCGCCGGCAGGTCGACGGCGCCACCTCCGATTGGATCGTCGTCCGCAACCGCCTGTCGATGCTGGGCTCGCGCAACAAGCAGCTCGTCGCCGATGGATTGAAGGAACTATCGCTGCGGCTCGGCTTCCGCGCGATCGACGGCTTTGCCGAGCGGGTGGTCTATCGCGAGTTCTTTCCGCGTGGCCTGACCGCCCTCGACGACATCGACGAGGCGACGCTCGGCACGCGCCCCAATCTCGGCCATGTCACGGCGCGGGAGGAAGTCACGAGCCTGCTGCGGCAGCTCAAGCTGCCGCTGGACGAGCGGGGGCGCCGCCGCGCCGCCAACCGTGCCGAATGGTTCGCCCAGGTCGACAAGCCGCTCGAGTTCCACGACATCATCAGCGCCTGAGCCAGGTTCCAGGGAACTCGGCCAGGGAGGCAGCGGCTCGGCGCTCCCCGGATTTATTTTAGTAGCTGATTTTACTGCAATTTTACCGCGGTTTTGAACCCGACATTGAGAGGTCGGGTCGCAGAAGAAGGCCCACGACTGCGGGGACCGGCAGGAGATTCACCTGATTGCTGCACAGCAACTAGGTGCGGCGCACAACGATAAGGCGGGCAAGACACAACTTTTAGCCTTCCTGTCACAGCGCCGTGACATATATTAAACACAACAGGCCACGAGAGTCTTACAGGTTGCGGGCGACTTTGGGTTGCAGACCCCGAGGGACGAACATGAAGCGTGGAATTACCGTTCTGGTTTCTGTCGGAATTCTGGCTGCGGTCGGCTATGTGACCGCGAGCAAATGGGCCATTCGGCACGAGACATTGCGCTTCCATGACGCCTCCCGCGACAACCGTCTCGTGGAGGTCGACGTTGCGGTTCGCCGTGACAAGGAGATGCAGGCCGAGGCCGGCATGATCAAGCTGCCGGTGGCGATCCTCAACCACGGCAATACCGTCAAGTTCACCGAATACTCGTTTCTGGCCAACGTCTTTGCCGCCCGTGGCTATATGGCCATCAGCATTCAGCATGACCTGCCGACCGACGCGCCCATGGTCACCAAGGTTGGCGAGCTCTATGTCGGGCGGCTGGCGCAGATCCAGCGCGGCGTCGCCAACATCAAATTCGCCGTCGAACAGATGCGCAATGCGCAGCCGAACGCCGATTACGACCATCTGACCGTGGTCGGGCACTCGATGGGCGGCGATATCACGATGTACTTCGCCAAGCAGTATCCGGACGAGGTCCGCAAGGTCGTGACCCTGGACAATCTGCGGGTGCCGTTCGTTACCGACGGCAAGTTCAAGATTCTGTCGTTCCGCTCGAAGGACCCGCAGTTCAAGACCGACCCTGGCGTGATCCCGAGTGCTGACATCTGTGAAAAGACCGGCATCACCGTGGTGCAGACCAACTTCCAGCACAACGACATGCGCGACACTGGCCCTGATGATGCGAAATCGTCGATCCAGGCCATGCTCGACAAGTTCCTGGCCGACGCCGACAGTTCGAGCGATGTTGCGCCGGTCAAGACGGCCTCGCCGCTGACTGATCCCGGTCCGGTGCCGCCGTTCGTGCCGACCGGCAAGCAGGCCGACCCGGCCAAGACCCCCGACAAGGCGCTGACGCATTGAGCTGACCTACTGAAGAGGCCCCGCCTCACAAAAGGCGGCCGATCCACGAGAGCCATCGGTTTCGCAACGTTGCCGCAGCGTGAGCCTGCGACCATTGCTGAGCGCAGCGTGGCTGCACTGCCGGATGGTTGCCGGGTGTTTCCCTGCCGCTCTATAGTCGGCCAATGACCCTGATCGCGGGCCTTGTTGCCGTCATCACTCTTTATCTGCTGCTGCAAACGCTGCGCACCGCCAGTCCCGCTCTGTTGGCGCGGATGGGCAGGAAAGCTGGCGGTGTCGCTTGCCTGGCGATCGCCGCCTTCACCGGCATCAGGGGCGAGCTCGCGGTGGCGATTCCACTTGGCTTATTCGGAGCAGGGCTGCTCGGCTGGTCGCCCGGCGGCCTTGATCGCCTCGGTCTCGGCGGCCTGTTCGGCGGGAGGATGGGTTCTGGAGGTGCGCGGTCGCGGTTGGTCGAGCTGGAGGAGGATCGCGACACTGGCCGGCTTTCCGGGCGCTTCATCGCCGGCCCCTATGCCGGCCGCTCGCTCGACGAATTCGAGGTGCCGCAGCTCGCGGAGATGATCTCCTATCTCGATAGCGGCAGCGCGGTGTTACTTGAAAACTATCTGGACCGCCGGCTTCCCGCTTGGCGTCAGCACGCGCAGCGAGACGCGGCAGGGCGGCAGCGCCGCGCGGCGGCGAGCACCAAAATGACGGAAGAGGAGGCCTATCAGATCCTTGGCCTGCAGCCGGGCGCGGGGCGCGACGAAATTGGACGCGCCCACCGTGCGCTCATGAAGAAACTGCATCCCGACCAAGGGGGGTCGACGTACCTCGCCGCCCGGGTAAACGAGGCCAAGGATACTCTGCTTCGCACGCATCACGGCTGACTCCGGCAACGCCACGCAACGCCACAAGACCGAAAGCTGCTGTCGTCGTCTTCGCTCTGCCGACGCCCGCGGCCCGCCGTTGTCCGGCGTGATCGATCCTCATTGCGAACAAGGTTCTAACTGCAAAACCTTGACGAGAGGTTTGCGGGTCGCCGGTCGCTGCCGATCAGGCCGACAAAGAAAAAGCCCGCGCTCGATGAGCGCGGGCTCTGTGTCTTGAATGTCGAAGCTTAGCGCTTCGGCGCCGTATCAATTGTGCATGGTCATGCAGGAGATGTCGGCGCGCTTCAGTTTCTTGCACACCGCTTCGGCCTGATCGCGGTCGAGCACGGCGAAGCGGGCGCGAACCAGCGTCTGGCCGCCCTTGGACACGGTCTCCGTGAACGGGTCAGCCTTGTTCAGCAGGCCCTGGGCGTGGCTGCGTGCGGTCTCGATGCGCTCCTTGGCTTCCGCCTCGCTCTCGAGCGCGCCGACCTGCACGATCCAGCCGGACCGCTTGGTTGCGCTCTCCTGCTGCAGCGAGGCCGCTTGCGGAAGCGGCTGCGGCGGCACAGGCTGCTGCTGAACCGGCTGCGGCGCAGGCGCTGCATAGGCCATGGCCTGCGACGGAGCCGGCGGTGCGCTGGACGCCGGCAGCACGCCGAGAATGCCATTGCCGGTGCCAAAGCCCGGCGGCTGCTGCGGCAGATCGGTTCGCGCGGCGGGAAGCGGCGCGGGCTCCACGGGCGCGATCGGCTGCGGGGCGGCGGAGGCGAGCTTGGTCAGACCGGACTTGACCTGCACGGTCTTGACCCGGACCGGCTTCATCGGCTCGGTCGAACCGGGCACGATCGCCATCGGCTGACCCTGGATCACACCCGAAGTCATCGGAGCGGGCTCGACCTTGGCATCCTTCGGCTGCGTGGGCGGCAGCGCGGCAGTCGCCTCGGCAAGCGCGGCAACAACCTTCGCAGTCCGGCTCGGCGCCGGGGCTTCAGATGCGACCTCGACTCCACCCTGGTCGGCGACATCGGTCGCCTGGTCAGAATTGCCGCGCTCGGTGATCGCCGCGACCGTGCGCCGCGTCGCGGCCTTGTCCAGGTTTTCGGCGAGGAGGTTGCGCATGATCGCGTCGCGCGAGCCGCCGCTGCGTCCGCCCATCACGACGCCGATCAGGAAGCGGTTGCCCCGATGCATCGAGGTCACGAGGTTGAAGCCGGAGGCGCGGGTGTAGCCGGTCTTGATGCCGTCGACGCCCTCGACGCTGCCGAGCAGGTGATTGTGGCCGGTGATGGTGTGGCCGCGGAAATTGAAGGCGGTGGTCGAGAAATAACGATAGTAGCGCGGGAAGCGGTCCTGCAGGGCGCGGCCGAGGATCGATTGATCGCGCGCCGTGGTGACCTGCTCGTCGTTCGGCAGGCCGGAGGCGTTGCGATAGATCGTGCGGCTCATGCCGAGCGCATGCGCCTTGCGCGTCATCATCCTGGCGAAGTTCTCTTCGTCGCCACCGATCGCCTCTGCGATCACGACGGCAGCGTCGTTCGCCGAACGGGTGATCAGTCCCTTGATCGCATCCTCGACCCTGATGGTCTGGCCCGGACGCAGACCGAGCTTGGTCGGATCCTGGTCGGATGCGCGCTCGGAGACCGGCATCTCGGTGTCGAGCTTCATCTTGCCAGAGTCGAGGCGCTCGAACAGCAGATAAAGCGTCATCATCTTGGTGAGCGATGCCGGATGACGAAGACCATCGGGACTGGTCGCAGTCAATGTCGCGCCGGTGTTGCCGTCGACGATGATCGAAGAAAAGGAGGGGCTATAGCTGTCGTCGTCGTTGTGCGGGGAATGGCGGGAGGCGTGGTGACGATGATGCCGGCGTGCTTCCGCGCCGTCCATCGTAGTCGCCACGGTCGCGAGCGCGAGCACCCCATAAACGCCAACTCGCACGAGGCGCGAGGAGACCAAGTTTTTGCGATGCATGAAATCCCCGTCCAATTTCTGACTTGATCACCGGCTCGTGGGGCAAAATTGTGCCCACGCGCTGGGCCTCAGGTCTGTCCGAACCGCCGATCGCAGCTGGTGGACAACTGCAGATCGAAAAACCCGGAACTGAGGTTTTGTTAAGGCGCTGTTTTGAAACAGCTTTCGCCGGCTGGCCGAAACCGAGCACGGCCCATTGGCGAGGTTAGGACGCCCGGGTTGCCAAAAAGTTAAAGAAACCTTGCGGAGCGACACGGGATTTTCCGCAAAAAGCCAGTCCTTATATGCTCGGTGTTGTGCATTGCACAATTTTCTTGCAATTTTTTGTGCGCTGCACTATATGACCGTTGCGTCAGGGAGCCGGGCCTCCCGGGAGCGCTCAAGTCTGGGAAAAGGAAGCCATGATGTTTAAGGTTGAGGACTTTCAGAACTACGGCAAAGAGCAGTTCGAGACGGTCGTGAATTCGGCGACCACCGTGCAGAACGGGCTGCAGGCCATTGCCACCGCGTACGGCGACTACACCAAGAAGTCGTTCGAGGACACCAAGTCGTTCGTCGAGAAGCTCTCGGGCGTGCGCTCGCTCGACAAGGTGATCGAGGCGCAGAACGAATTCGCCAAGTCGGCGTATGAGACCTTCGTCGCCGATTCCCAGAAGATCGCGGGCCTCTATTCCGATCTCGCCAAGCAGGCGTTCAAGCCGCTGGAAGGTCTTGCGGCGAAGTTCGCTCCGCAGGCCGCGGCGCACTAACCGATCCCGTCACCTTGATGGCAAAAAGCCCGGCGCGAGCCGGGCTTTCTTTTTTTGGTGCGCTGCAGCCGCACCTATTTGGAGACGCGCAGCTTAGATAGTGCGGTGCCGATGGTCTGGAATGTGGTCAGGATCTCGGTCGAGCTCGTCAGCATGAAGAACTTGTCCGAGCCACTCGCGCAGTTCTGCAGCACGGTCGAGGTCGCATCCGCGGGCGTCGAGGTGTTCACCTGGATCGCGTAGATCGTGTACATGTAATTGCCCTTGGAGTCCTTGGCGTTCTTCAGGTTGGTGCACAGCTGCGCCTGCCGTGCATCGATCGGATTGCCCGAGGCCTGCGTCGAGCCGTTGCCGTAGGCGGGCCAGCGATCCTCAGTGTTGAGGCCGTCCGACAGGATGATGATGACGCGGTTGTAGGTCGTGGTGGCGTCCTCGCTGGGCGCATTCAGCACGCCGCCGGGTATCAGCGACTGCCAGCCCCAAGCCAAACCGATCGCCTGGTTGGTGCCGCCGGTCGGCTGCATCGCGTTGATGGAGTTCTTCAGCGACGTCCAATCATAGCTCAGCGGCGTGATCGGATAGAGCTCCGGCGAACTGCTGCTCGAGCAGTACGATTTGCTGTTCTCGTAATATTCGTTGGCAGGAAACAGCGTGGTCACATCGGAGCCCGTCGGCTGGGCGCCGGTTGCATCGTTCGGCTGGCTGCGGTCGGCGACGCAGCCAGTCCAGGTGCTGATGGGATTGGTTGACGCCTGGTTCCACGCGTTCACCACGGTAGGAGTGGGGCTGGCGGTTGTGTATTTGTGGTTGGTCCAACCGACCACCGCGCTGACCCGAGGCTGGTTCGTATTGTGGGCCGTGTCGTTGGGGCCGGGCTGAGTCCAGTTGTGGTCATAGAGATTGCCGGTGCACTGATAGACGCCGCCGCTGTAGCCGCAGCTGCAGCCCGAGACCTTATTGCCGCTGCCATCGACCGGGCAGCTGCAGGAGGTCGTACCGGAGCAGAACACGCCTGAACCGGCAGACGTGCTGACCCAGCAGCCGTTGTAGAGCGTGTGTGAGTTGGCATCCACACTCGGACAGATGTAACCGGTATAGGTGCCGGTTGTGGGAATGACTCCCCCCGAGACGGCTGTTTTGCTGCCGGGACCGTTCACGCAGGTGAAGCCGCCGCTGCTGTTGGTGAATGGGCATTTCGCGCCCGGGCCCACCGCATGCCAATTGATGGGGAGGGACGCCTGGTAGCTGCCATTGTTTGGCTGCTGCGTCGGCGGGTTCAGCCAGTCGGTCCAGTCGATCCAGCTCTGGTTGTAGTTGCTGGCTCCGACGTTGACGGTCTTGGCGAACGGAATGATCGAGACGTAGACGTCGCCGGGACTCTTGGCGAGATTACTGAGCTGATCGATCAAGCCGCCGGTGCCGGCGACGGCATTCTTGAGTGCGGTCATCTTATTGTTCTGGCTCATCGACCCCGTGTTATCGAGCACGAGCGCGACCCGCATCTTGACGTTGCCCCAAGTCGTGGTCGTCTTGGTGTCGAAGCCCATCGTCGGGAAGCCGACGATGTTCATGAAATCCGTGGTGATCTGGCCGGATGCATTGAGCAGGATGGTCGCGGCGCTGGAACTGGTGGCGGTGGTATAGGTCGCGTTCACCTGCACATTCTGGGCGTCGGTGCTGGTGTAGAGCGCCTTGAAATAGGCGCTGGCCTTGGTGGGGATGTCGCTGGCTGTGATCGTGCCCGCCGAAAGGTCCTTCGACAGCATCAGGGCGGTGGCATCGAGCGCCGCCTGCATCGACGAACGCGCTGCGTTGGCGCGGCTGTAATCGACCGCCGCTCCGACGAAGGCCAGGATGGGGATGATCGCGATGCCGAAGAGGACGGCGATATTACCGCTCTGGTCGGCGCCGAAGCGGCGCACGGCGCGGCGGAGCAGAGGCATGAGGAACGCACGTGTCATGACGGTCACCAGCAGTAGGTTCTGGCGACATTTCGGTTCGTGGAGTTGAATGGCGGGTAAACCGGCTGAGAGAAATCTCGACAAATGCCGTTGAACGCGCAAAGGCGGGTGACAAAAAGGGGTTCCTTCCCTAACGCCGCTTGAATGGGCTTTGTAAAATGCGAGGGGTTTGATTAACCTTGGTGATGGTTCGCCGGTCAAGGAATCAGTCGCGCCGGTCGTTCGGGCAGCCGCGGTACGGACGCTTGCGGCGGACGGGCAACTGACCCATATTCCCGGGACCGGTCCGCCGCGGACCGGCTGGCTGGGATCGGCGATCTGGAGAACGGTGGTCTTAAGAAACGTCCGGACAGCCAGATGGCCCCGGCGGGGAGAAGGCGGGAAACCTCGGACCTCTGAGATCCCGCATCGATATCTAACGCGTGTACCATGTCGCAGCGAACGTCCAGAGATTTGTCGACGCCAAGGATGAGCAGCAACGAGAATCGGCCCGGTGGAACCGGTGGCCCGGTGACATCCGTCATCACAAAGGTGAAGCCGAAAACCAAGCGTCCGAATCTTTATCGTGTCCTGATCCTGAACGACGATTACACGCCGATGGAATTCGTGGTTCACGTGCTGGAGAAATTCTTCAACAAGGACGTGGAAGCCGCGACCAAGATCATGCTTCACGTGCACCATCACGGCATCGGCGAATGCGGCGTGTTCACCTATGAGATCGCGGAAACCAAGGTAACGCAGGTGATGGATTTCGCCCGCAAGCACCAGCACCCGCTGCAATGTGTGATGGAAAAGAAATAGCCGCCCGCTTCGGTGCAGCGCAGCCGGCGGATACAGATAGGGCTGACACGCGTCGGACGGACATCCGTCGGACCGACACAATGGCCCGGTGGGCCTGATCGACGCGGATGCGTCGGCTTCGTTCCCCGCAATCCTACGGCCGTCTCGCCGGGACGAGTCCGTACGACGAGAGCGCGACCGAAACGAGAGCGATTCAAGACAGCCGGCGCGTCATCTGCCTCAATCGGAACGGGTTTTGCATTGACGATCCGGTGAACGCGTAACCGGGAGGCAGAACCGGTCTTTTGTCACGCTCGGTTATCTCTATATATTTACGAAAGGTTGTTGTTGCCTGACCGGGCGGCGGCGATCATGATGGCAGGGGGCCACAGAGGACGCGCATGCCGACTTTTTCTCAAAGCCTTGAACAATCCCTGCATCGAGCGCTGGCGATTGCCAACGAGCGTCATCATCAATATGCGACGCTGGAGCATCTCCTGCTGTCGCTGATCGATGACTCCGATGCGGCGGCCGTGATGCGCGCGTGCAGTGTTGATCTCGACAAGCTTCGCACCAGTCTCGTCAACTATCTCGAAACCGAATTCGAAAACCTGGTCACGGACGGCAGCGACGACGCCAAGCCGACCGCCGGCTTCCAGCGCGTGATTCAGCGCGCGGTGATCCATGTCCAGTCGTCCGGCCGCGAGGAGGTGACGGGCGCCAACGTGCTGATCGCGATCTTCGCCGAGCGCGAGAGCCACGCCGCGTACTTCCTGCAGGAGCAGGACATGACGCGCTACGACGCCGTCAACTATATCAGCCACGGCATCGCCAAGCGGCCGGGTGTTTCCGAGGCGCGCCCCGTTCGCGGCGTCGACGAGGAGACCGAGGCCAAGGGCAACGACGATTCCAAGAAAAAGGGTGAGGCGCTGGAAACCTATTGCGTCAATCTCAACAAGAAGGCGCGCGACGGCAAGATCGATCCGGTGATCGGCCGGAACTCGGAGATCAATCGCGCCATCCAGGTGCTGTGCCGCCGTCAGAAGAACAATCCGCTGTTCGTCGGCGAAGCCGGCGTCGGCAAGACCGCGATCGCCGAGGGGCTCGCCAAGCGCATCGTCGACAGCGAGGTGCCGGAGGTGCTGTCGGCTGCGACCGTGTTCTCGCTCGACATGGGCACGCTGCTTGCCGGCACGCGCTATCGCGGCGACTTCGAGGAGCGCCTCAAGCAGGTCCTGAAGGAGCTGGAGGCGCATCCGAACGCCATCCTGTTCATCGACGAGATCCATACCGTGATCGGCGCCGGCGCCACCTCCGGCGGCGCGATGGATGCGTCCAACCTGCTGAAGCCGGCGCTGGCCTCCGGAACGATCCGTTGCATGGGATCGACGACATACAAGGAATATCGCCAGCACTTCGAGAAGGACCGGGCGCTAGTACGGCGCTTCCAGAAGATCGACGTCAACGAGCCGTCGGTCGAGGATGCGATCGCGATCCTCAAGGGCCTCAAGCCGTATTTCGAGGATTATCACCGGCTGAAATATACCAACGAGGCCATCGAGGCCGCGGTGCAGCTTTCCTCGCGCTACATTCATGACCGCAAGCTGCCGGACAAGGCAATCGACGTGATCGACGAATCCGGTGCGGCGCAGATGCTGGTCGCCGAGAACAAGCGCAAGAAGACGATCGGCATCAAGGAGATCGAGACCACGATCGCGTCGATGGCGCGGATCCCGCCGAAGAGCGTGTCCAAGGACGATGCCGAGGTGCTCAAGCACCTCGAGCAGACTCTGAAGCGCGTCGTGTTCGGCCAGGACAAGGCGATCGAGTCGCTGTCGGCCTCGATCAAGCTGGCGCGCGCCGGCCTGCGCGAGCCGGAGAAGCCGATCGGCTGCTATTTGTTCTCCGGACCGACCGGCGTCGGCAAGACCGAGGTGGCCAAGCAGCTGGCGTCATCGCTGGGCGTCGAGCTGCTGCGCTTCGACATGTCCGAATACATGGAGCGCCACACGGTGTCGCGCCTGATCGGCGCGCCTCCCGGCTATGTCGGCTTCGACCAGGGCGGCCTTCTGACTGACGGCGTCGACCAGCATCCGCACTGCGTGGTGCTGCTGGACGAGATCGAGAAGGCGCATCCGGATCTGTACAACGTGTTGCTGCAGATCATGGATCATGGCCGGCTGACCGACCATAACGGCAAGCAGGTCAACTTCCGCAACGTGATCCTGATCATGACCACCAACGCAGGCGCGGCCGATCTCGCCAAGCAGGCGTTCGGCTTCACCCGCAGCAAGCGGGAAGGCGACGACCACGAGGCGATCAACCGGCAGTTCGCGCCGGAATTCCGCAACCGCCTCGATGCCATCGTGTCGTTCGCGCATCTGTCGGTCGACGTGATCGGCATGGTGGTCGAGAAGTTCGTGCTGCAGCTCGAGGCGCAGCTCGCCGACCGCGATGTCACTATCGAGCTGTCGGAGCCGGCCAAGGCCTGGCTGATCAGCCACGGCTATGACGAGCAGATGGGCGCGCGTCCGATGGGCCGCGTGATCCAGGAGCACATCAAGAAGCCGCTGGCGGACGAGGTGCTGTTCGGCAAGCTGAAGGGCGGCGGCCATGTCCGTGTCGTGCTGGTCAAGGACGAGGCCAATCCGGAGCTCGACAAGATCGGCTTCGAGTTCGTCGAAGGCCCGGTCACGCCGAAGCCGGAGGTGGCCGTGGCGCGCAAGCGCAAGCCAAAGTCCGGCGGGCCGGGCAGCGGCGGCGGAGGGGCTCCCAAAGGCCCGGCGTCGAAGGGACCGCTGGTCAAGGCTTAAGTTGCCAGACAAGTGAGATGCGAAAAGGCCGGCAGTCTTGCCGGTCTTTTTGTTTTGTCGCGGTCATCATCCCTCCCGTGCCCGTCGTCCTTGCGCGCGCTGCGCTTGGCAGGGACGACACGGGAGACAGCCCCGGCCTATTCGCCTTTCAGCCGCTGGCCGTCCTGGACCCGGACCTGCTCGGCGCCGCGGGCGCCGGCCGGCGAGAGGCGAAGCATGGACAGCGCCGCGCCGACCAGGGCGAAGCCGACGCCGGTCGCCAGCGACAACCGGGTGCCGTTATCAGGGCTGAGCGCCAGGAACATCGCGACCAGCGCAGCACCGGTGGTCTGGCCGAGCAGCCGCGCGGTGCCGAGCATGCCGCTGGCGCCGCCGGTGCGTTCGCGCGGTGCGGCCGCGATCATGGTGCGATTGTTCGGGGTCTGGAACAGGCCGAAGCCGCAGCCGGCCAGCGCCATCCGCCAGACCACCTGCAGCGGGCTGGGATCAGCCGGCAGCAGCGCCAGCGAGGCCAGCCCGCAGGCGAAGATCGCAAGCCCGATGCCGCCCAGGAGGCCCGCCGGCACACGCTCGACCAGGCGGCCGGCGATCGGCGCGGTCACCGCGACCGCGAGCGGCCAGGGCGTGATCAACAGGCCCATCTGTACCGCCGAATAGCCGAAATGGCCTTCGAGATAGAACGGGATCGCGACGAAGGCGAGCATCTGCCCGCAGAACGAGGCGATCGAGGTCGCGATCGAGAGCGCGAACACCGGGATGCGCAGGAGATCGAGCGGCAGCAGCGGCGAGGTCATGTGCGTCTGCCGGTGCACCAGCAGCACGCCTGATATCGCCGCGATGACGAGCTGGATCACGCAGGTCAGCACCGCCTCGCCATGGCCAAGGCTGTCGATCGCGGCGACGCCGACGCCGAAGGCCACCGCGCTGAGCCCCGCACTCTGCCAGTCGAACATATGCGGAGCAGGATTGGTGTGCGGCAGGCTGTGCGCGCCGAGCGCGAAAGTCACGAAGCCGAGCGGCACGTTGATGGCGAACAGCCAGGGCCAGGTGCCGAAGGACAGGATGCCGGCCGCGATCGTCGGGCCGACCGCGGCCGACACGGCGACAACCAGCGCGTTGATGCCGATGCCGCGACCGAGCAGCGCGTGCGGGTAGGTGAAGCGCACCAGCGCCGAATTCACGCTGAGAATGCCGGCAGCGCCGAAGCCCTGCAGGATGCGGGCGACGGTCAGCAGCAGCAGCGTGTGCGACAGCGCGCAGAAGGCCGAGGCGAAGGTGAACAGCACCAGACCGGCGAGATAGACGCGTCGATAGCCGATGATCTCGCCGAGCGAGGCCAGCGGCAGCAGCGAGATGGTGACCGCGAGCTGATAGCCGTTGACGATCCAGATCGAGAAGGCCGGGCTGGCATCGAGGTCGCGGGCGATCGTCGGCAGCGCGACATTGGCGATGGCGCCGTCGACCACCGCCATGATGATGCCGAGTGCGATCGTCAGGATAGCCCAGTTTCGTTGCGGCAGCGGCAGGCCGTCGGGATGTTCGGTCGGGCTGGCTGGGGTCAACGAACGAACTCCGGAACGGTCCACAGCGGCGCTGCGGAGCAGAATGACGCACCTGCAATGACAGCTACGCTGCCGCGTTCCCAAGACGCGCGACCCGCCTCATTTCGGCCTTTGGTGAATCTGGATCGCCCTGAGATAGCCGACCACCGCCTCGGCATCGGCCGGGCCGAACCGGAAGGTTGGCATGTCCTTGTGGATCGTCGATAGGCCGGTCTGCAATCGCTGGGCAAAGTCTTCGTCGTATAATTTCTGTTCGCCAAAAGTCCGGAAGGGCGGCGCGTCCGGATGCGGACTGACGCCGGTGGTTCCTATCGCATGGCATCTGCTGCAAAGCTTTTGCAAGAGCGCTTTTCCGTGCTGCTGCCCGCTGTCCAGCGCATGGCTGGCAGCGCTGGACAGGCAGAGCATCAGACATGCGAGGCAAAGCTGTCTCATGGGCGCGCGCCTTTCGACTTAAAACCGTCGGCGAGGCTATCAGCGGCCGGTCATTCCGGCATAGAGGGTTTGGCACCCGTAGGGCGGCCGTGGCGGTCGGAGCGACGCCTACAAGTGGCGCCGGATGTGCAGCGGCAGCGTTCGCGCACAGCTTTGGCCGATTCCGCTTCGAGCTCGGCGCGCTGCGCCGTCGCCCCGTCTAGCCTTTGACGCCCCGGGCGCCGATGGGCGATAGCCGCAGCACGCTCAACATCGCGCCGAGCAGCGCAAAGCCGGTCGCCGTGAACAGCGCGACCTCGGTGCCGCTGGCGGGATCGCGGCTGAGACACAGCGCGACCAGCGTGGTGCCGATCGTCATGCCGAGCGTACGGGCGATGCCTTGCATCCCACTGGCGCCGCCCGAACGTTCGCGCGGTGCAGCCCCGATCATGGTGCGGTTATTCGGCGTCTGGAAGAGGCCGAAACCGGCGCCGGAGAGCAGCATGCGCCAGATCACGTCGAGCCGTGCGGGATGGTCTGGAATCATCGCAAGTGTGCTGAGGCCGATGCCGAACAGGACGAGGCCAATGCCGCACAACAGGCCCGCCGGATAGCGCTCGACCAGACGTCCGGAGATCGGCGAAGCGAGCGCGACCGCGATCGGCCAAGGCGTCATCATGAGCCCGATGTCAACCGCCGAGTAGCCAAAGCGGCTGGCGAAGTACAAGGGGATCGCGGTGAGCGCCAGCATCTGGCTGCAAAATGAGGGAATCGAGGTGGTGACCGACAGCGTGAAGAGAGGGATGCGCATGAGGTCCAGCGGCAGCAGCGGCGAAACCATATGTGTCTGCCGATAGACCAGCATGGCGCCCGCCCCGGCCGCCACGACAATCTCCACCACTGAGATCGTGGATGCGGTGCCATGGCCTGCGCTACCGATGGCGACAACGCCGAGCCCGAACGTCACGGCGCTGAGGATCGCGCTCGGCCAGTCGAACTTGCGCGGCGCGCGCCGCGTATGCGGCAGGGAGCGCAAACCCAGCGCGAAGGTCAGAAGCCCGAGCGGAATGTTGACCGCAAACAGATAGGGCCAGGTCGCGATCGACATGATACCGGCCGCGACAGTCGGGCCAATCGCCGAGGACGTTGCGACCACCATCACATTGGTGCCGAGGCCGCGGCCGAGCTGCGCGCGCGGATAGATGAAGCGGACCAGCGCGGTGTTGATGCTCAGCATGCACGCGGCGCCGAAGCCCTGCATGATGCGCGCGACGATGAGCAGCGCCAGCGTATGCGCGACCGCAGCGATCGCCGACGTCACGATGAACAGAGCGAGGCCCGCCAGATAGACGCGCCTGTAGCCGATGATCTCGCCGAGCGAGGCGAGAGGGAGCAGGGAGATCGTGATCGCCAACTGATAGCCATTGATGATCCAGATCGCCGCGGCGGGGCTCGCGTTCAGATCCGCGGCGATGGTCGGGAGTGCGACATTGACGACGGTGCTGTCGATCACGCCCATCGCAAGCCCAAGCGCAATCGTCAGGATCGCTTGATGGCGCAGAGGTGAAGGGAGGCCGTCGGGCTGCTCGGTGGTGGAGAACGACGTCTGGAGAATGGCGATTGACCCTGCTTGAAACAACTTTCGTTCCAGCTAGGGCGTCCGATCAATCATGCAACGCGCCAAACGAAGCGATCGGGTTGCAGACGTCGCGCGGAAAGCTGCACGTGTAACAATCGATGGGCGAGTAGGAGCGGTTCGGGCAAGGGTTGCAGTATCGCAATACTGCATCTCAAGGAGGAGATTGTGTATAGCTGTCCTCAGGCTGTAGTTCTTCTTGCGCTCTCGGCTGAATTGCTCCACCGTTTTACTGGCTGAGGGGGGACCTTATTTTATGAATTATCGCGTCATGATCCCGTTGCTGGGATTAATTCTTGCTGGCTGTGCGTCAAGCTCGGCTGATATTGCGCCGAGTTACGTTTCGCCGGTGATGTACCAATCTTATACGTGCCAGCAGCTTGCTCTCGAGGCTCAGGGCGTATCAGCGCGTGCGGCTGCTCTTTCGGGAGCTCAGGATAAGCAGCGCACCAATGATACGATCGCGACCACAGCGGCCGTCATCATCTTCTGGCCAGCAGCATTCCTGGTCGGCGGCGACAAGCAAACCGCAGCCGAACTCGCACAGATGAAAGGACAGATGGCTGCCATTGAGCAGGCGTCCATCGTGAAGAAGTGCAATATTCAATTCCAAGGGAAGCCGGAAGGCTAACTGCTCAACGACAGAAGGTCCTTTCTGCCGTTGCGTCGCCGCGCTGCATGACAGACTTGCCTCATGCCGCGCCTTCGGGGATGCCCTTGGCGATCGCCTTTTGCGCCTCGAACTCGGCGCGCCGCTGCGCCAGCTCGCCCTCGCTCAGCAAGGCCGGGTTGCTGTAGTCGCGCTTCCAGCCAGGGTCTTCGCTCCAGCGCAGCGGCGACTGCACCGATGTCTGCGGGCCGGGGGCGCTTTCCAGCACGCGCAGCGCCAGCTCGAGCGTGAAGGCCTGCGAGGCGGCATCGTGCGGCTTGCCGGCGGAATTGCCGAGCGGGAAGTCGGAGAACAGGAAGCGCGGCACCGCGACGTGCTCGACGATGTCCTTGGCGCAGCCCATCACGATGGTGGAGATGCCATTCGCTTCCAGATGGCGTGCGATCAGGCTGACAGTCTGGTGGCAGACGGGGCAGTTCGGCACCAGGACTGCGGCATCGATCTCGTCAGCGCGGCAGCGCGCCATGATCTCGGGCGCATCGGTCTCGATGGTCACGCGATGGCTGCGGTTGGTCGGCGCGCCGAAGAAACGTGGCGCGACTTCGCCGACGCGGCCCTTGCGCGCGAGGCGGATCAGTTGTGGCAGCGGAAACCAGGTGCCGCTATCCTTGGCGGAGGTGTGCACGCGATCATAGGCGATGTGGGAGATGCGCAGGTCGTGCGTTTGTGAAGTGTCACCGGCGTAGACGCTGTAGAACTTCGCGCTGCCATTGTATTTCGCGCCCGGTCCCTGGTCGCCCTTGGCAGGATCGTAAGGCGCGGCCGTGGTGATGATGGTCACGCGGGATTGATTGAGCGGTTTTCTCAACGGCTGAAATGGCGCCGACGTGTAGTGGGCCCAGCGATACGGACTGTCATAGCCGATCGCGAGATAGTACTCGCGCGTGCGCGCCATATAGGGCAGGGGCACGTCCTCGTCGGACGCGAAGCCAAGCCTGTCGTCGGAAGCTGCGGCCATCTGTTGCGCTCCTTGCCACACAAAATCAGATTGCTAGACAACGTGCCTCATGTGTCAAGCCGCCGCGCCAGGGAACCCAGATTTGCCGTGGCCGTTTTTGACAGCGTGAAAGGATGTCGACACGGGGAACGGCTGTGCAGAGTGTCGCAGCGATGCGTGCCATCTTGGGTCTTTGCCTCTGCCTCGCGCTGGCAACGCCGCGTTCGGCTGACGCGGAGGACGCAGCCGCGCCGCCGGCTCCTGCCGAACCCTCGCAACCAGCGGAGCCGCCGAAACCCGCAGAGCCCGACAAGGCGCAGCCGCTCCCCGAGAATTCGCAGCAGGGCGCATCGCCGGGGCCTGCGGCCGATCAAGCCAAGCCGGCAGATGCGAAACCGGAAGACACGAAGCCTGCGGATGCAAAGCCTGCGGATACAAAGCCGGACACCGAGAAGGCCAGCACCGACCAGCCCGACGCCAAGGAAAGCGATACCCGCGAGGCGATCTGCCTGATGATCGAATCCGCGGCGAAAGCCAACGACCTGCCGCTCGAATTTTTCGCGCGCGTGATCTGGCAGGAGAGCCGCTTCCAGCCCAACGCGGAAGGGCCCGTGACGCGCAATGGCCAGCGTGCACAGGGCATCGCGCAATTCATGCCGGGCACGGCGAACGAGCGGCGGCTGCTCGATCCCTTCGATCCGGTGCAGGCGCTGCCGAAATCGGCTGAGTTTCTCGCCGAGCTGCGCAATCAGTTCGGCAATCTCGGGCTCGCCGCAGCCGCCTATAATGCCGGCCCACGCCGGGTGCAGGACTGGCTGGACGGCAAGGGGCAGATGCCCTGGGAGACGCGCAACTACGTCTCGGCCATCACCGGCGCGACCGTCGAGGACTGGAAGGATGCCGGCAAGGGCGGCAAGATGCCGGCCAGCGCGCCGCCGACCTCATGCCATCAACTGATGGCGCTGCTCAAGCGCGCGCCGAACCCGTTCATCACCCAGCTCGAACAGCATGTCGCGCTGTCAGCTGCAAAGCTCTGGGGTGTGCAGCTCGCCGCCGGCTTCGATCGTAACAAGGCGATGGCGATGTATGCGCGCGCGATCAAGGGGCTCGGCGCAATCATCGGCGACCGCGATCCCAGTCTCTTGTCCTCAGTGATGCGTACGCGCGGCTCCCATCCCTTCTACCAGGTGCGGATCGGCGCCGATACGCGCGGTGAGGCCGACGATCTCTGCAACCGCATTCGCCGCGCCGGCGGCGCCTGCTTCGTGCTGCGCAATCGCGGCGTCAGGGGCTGACCGACATCGTCATTGCGAGGAGCGTTTGCGACGAAGCAATCCAGTCTTTCTTGCAGTTCTGGATTGCTTCGCCTTCGCTCGCAATGACGGTTGACGTCGTTGTCCACTCCCAGCGTTATAGCGGCCCTGGGACTCTGGCTCGGCGGCGGCCTCGACGAAGGCTCCGATCTGTTGATGTGGGTGAAGGCGGTGGCGACCGCGATCCTCGCCGGCGTCATCGCCCAGGTCATCGTGCAGCCACCGGGCGCTCTGGCGAGCGTGCCCTGGTTCCTGCGCTACGGCGCGCTGGCGGCCGGCTTTGCCGCTTTCATGGCGACCCGCCGCTCGATCTTCGCCGGCGTCGTCTGCGGTGAACTGGTGATGCTCGCGGGCAAATGGTGGCTCCGCTGATTTGCGCGATCATTGCGGTCGGTCGGCAATGGGATAGACTCCAGCTTCGATCAAGCGGACCAGTTTCATGATTGCAGATACCGATCTCCGTCCCGGTGAAGTTACCGTCGATGTGGCGCCGCCGCGCGATGCGGCGCTCTATTTCATAGGCCGCATCCGCACACCCTGGACCTCGCGGCTGGATACGCCGCGGCAGGGCAGCCCCGAGGGGCCGGTGTGCCGGCTCGAGATCTTCGACCCATGGGTGCCGGCGCTCAAGGGCATCGACTTCTACACCCATCTCGAGGTGATCTATTGGCTGCACCGCTCGCGCCGCGACCTCGTGATTCAGCGGCCGAAGCATGAGGAGGAGAAGACCCGCGGCACCTTCTCACTGCGTTCGCCGGTGCGGCCGAATCCGCTGGGCACCTCGACGGTCAGGTTCGTGGCACTGGAAGGAAACACCGTGCTGGTGCGCGGGCTCGATTGTCTCGATGAGACGCCGCTGATCGACCTCAAGCCCGACCGCTGCGTGTTCTCGCCTCTGTCACAGCAGCAGTTGCAAGGAGCGGATGGGACGTAAGGCTCATGCCGTCATTGCGAGCGAAGCGAAGCAATCCAGTGCAACGCCAAGAGTCTGGATCGCTTCGTCGCTTGCGCTCCTCGCGATGACGGTTGGATAGCGAGGGTTAGCCCCTCAGCGCCGCACTCAGCCGGGCGGCATGCTCTTCCAGCACCTTCGGGTCTTCCTTGCGGCTTGCCGGCGCGAGCAGCGCGACACCGTCTTGGCGGGGCATGATGTGGACATGCAGGTGAAACACCACCTGGCCGCTGGCAGGCTCGTTGTGCTGCTGAACGGTGACGCCGTCGGCCTTGAACGTGGCCATTGCCGCAGGCGCGATCTTGCGCGTGGCGCGCGCGACATGGAGATAGTCCTCCTCGGTGATGTCGAGGATGTTACGGGATGGGGCCTTCGGGATCACAAGCGTGTGGCCCGGCGAGCGCGGCATGATGTCGAGAAAAGCGAGCACGTGCTCGTCCTCGTAGACCTTGTAGCAGGGCAGCTCGCCGCGCAGGATTTTTGCGAAGATGTTGTTGCTGTCATAGGCAGTCATGTCCGGCTCCTGAAATTCGGCCCTGAATGTCGCCGGTCCTATCGAAAGGTCAAGATGGCTCGTCGGCGCTCTTGCGGAACGGACCCGCCTCGGCGAGCTCGCGGCCGGCTTCCTCGACATAGGCGCGCTCGCGCGCGAGATAGTCGTCAATCGCACGCCGCAGGCCGCGGTCGGCGATGAAGTGCGCCGAATAGGTGGTCTGGGGCAGGTAGCCGCGTGCGATCTTGTGCTCGCCTTGCGCACCGGCCTCCACGACCTTGAGCCGGTGCTGGATCGCGAAGTCGATCGCCTGATAGTAGCAGACCTCGAAGTGCAGGAACGGATGGTGCTCGATCGCACCCCAGTTGCGGCCGAACAGCGTATCCGAGCCGATAAAGTTGATGGCCCCCGCGATCCAGCGGCCGTCGCGTTTGGCCATGACGAGCAGCACGTCCTTGGCCATGCTCTCGCCGATCAGCGAGAAGAACTTGCGATTCAGATAAGGGCGGCCCCATTTGCGCGAGCCGGTCTCCATATAGAAATCGAAGAAGGCGTCCCAGGCGTCCTCGGTGATGTCCTTGCCGGTGAGCCAGTGGATGGTGATGCCGGCAGCCCCGAGCGCGTCGCGGCGTTCGCGCTTGATGGCCTTGCGGTGACGTGAATTCAGCGTGGCGAGGAAATCGTCGAAGCTGGAAAAGCCCTGATTGTGCCAATGGAACTGCTGGTCGGTCCGCTGCAGGAAACCATGTTCCGCGAGCAGCTCCCATTCCTCCTCGCGGGCGAAGGTGACATGGACCGAGGAGGCCTTGCTGACGCCGCACAGCGCGATCAGTCCCTGTGCCAGCACTGATCCGATCTGCGCGCGATCCTCGCCGCTGCGGATCAGGAGCCGCGGCCCGGTCGCCGGCGTGAATGGAACCGAGGCTTGCAGCTTGGGGTAATAACGGCCGCCGGCGCGCTCATAGGCGTCGGCCCAGCCGCGATCGAAGACATATTCGCCTTGCGAATGCGATTTCAGATAGCAGGGCACGATCCCGACGATGCGCTCATCGATCTTCGCAACCAGATGGCGCGGCGCCCAGCCGGTGCGGATCGTGGCGGCGCCGGAGGTTTCAGCCGCCGAGAAAAACGCGTGCGATACGAAGGGGTTGTAGGCCTGTGACGCGCCGTTGCACGAAGTGGCGGGGATCTCGGTGAGCGGATTGGCGCAGGCGTCCCAATCCGCGGCGGGGATGTCGCTGACCGAGGGCAGCGCTTCGAGCGTGATCTCAGATGATGCCATCGAACCCCAAAGAACGAGCGGGGAAACGGGCGATGCCCGCTCCGTGAGCCCCTCCCAAAGATTGTGCATGACGGCAGCGACTTCAAGGCCGCTGTCAGCTCCCTGGCGTAAAGCCCTCGAAGATCATCTGGTCCGCATAGCGCCCTGCCGCCGCGCGCTGCGCGGGTGTACGCACCGTCCAGGCCAGCAGTGGGCAGCCGAACAGGTTCCGTGCGATCCAGGGCGCTGGCGCCGGCAGTTGCTCCACCCAATAGGCGACGAAATGGGGCTGGGTGCGGAAGCCGTGCTTCAGATGCAGCATGGAGTCACGCTGCGCCTGCGTCAGCTTCTCCCAATAGCCGTCATCGTAACTGCGCTGGGCGACGATGCCGCGCGTCAGCTTCGGCATGATCTCGCGCAGCGCGACCACCTGGTCGGGATCGAAGGACATGCCGACCACAGGGCCGGAATAGGCGGCGAGCACCTCGGCCATCCGCTTCACCAGCCGCCGGTCGCCGTTGAACTGGCTCTTCACCTCGACCACCAGCGGCACCTTGCCCGCGACCAGCGCGCAGAGATCACCGAGCGTCATCATCTGCTCGTCAGTCGCCTTGAACCTGATCGCCTTCAGCTCGGCGGCCGTCTTCTCGACAAGGGGCCCGGAGCCCTCAGTGAGGCGGCCGAGCTCATGGTCGTGATGCACCATGGCTTCGCCATCGGCGGACAGCTGGATATCGCATTCGATGGCGAAATTGCCGGTCACCGCGGCCCGCGCCGCCGCCGGCATGTTCTCGATCACGCCGCGTGCGGCGTCATGCAGGCCACGATGGGCGACGGGACGGGCCGTCAGCCAGTCAGGTGCACGCATCTCGCCCGTCCTTACGTCGTTATCAGGCGACTTCAAACACGCCTTCGACCTCGACAGCCGCGTCCGATGGTAGCGCGGCGACGCCGACGGTGGTGCGGGCGTGGCGGCCCTTGTCGCCGAACACGGCCACCATCAGGTCGGAGGCGCCGTTGAGAACCTTCGGCCCGTCGAGAAAATCGGGCGCCGAGTTGACGAAGCCGCCGAGCCGGACCACGCGCACGACCTTGTCGAGATCGCCGATCGCGGCCTTGACCTGCGCGAGCAGGTTGATCCCGCAACCGCGCGCGGCAGCTGCGCCTTGCTCGACGGAGAGGCCGGCACCGAGCTTGCCCTTGGCGATCAGCTTGCCCTCCGCGTCGAAGCAGACCTGGCCGGAGACGAACAGCAGGTTGCCGCTGCGGACGAAGGGGACGTAATTCGCCACCGGTGCCTTGGGCGCCGGCAAGACAATGCCCTGAGCCGCCAAATTCTGTTCGACCGTACCTGCCATGGTGATTCCCGCCTGCTCATGAAAGCCGGCCCGCCCTCGGACCGGTGGCTTTCTTTGGCGCATCGGGAGGTCACATGCAAGCTGCGGGGCGGACAGGGTAGGTGCACAGCCGTGGTGCGCAAATCTTGAGCGGTTGTCGGGATTTGACCTGCAACACCGCACTTTTACGTGAGCCGGCCCCAGTTGCGACGCAATGCGTCGGTCTTTAATGTGACACTTTCTTCCGCCGACCACAGGCTTGCGGCGCTCACGGGGAAAATCATGGCGCAGTCGTTTCGATTGTCGATGGCAACGCTGGCTGTTGCCGTGGTCGCGTTCGGCCCGGCAAAGGTCGCGGCCGCGGTGCCATTCCTGCCCCATCAGGCGCTCTATGAGCTTAGCCTGGTCAAGACGCGGGGATCGAGCCCGATCAACAGCGCACGCGGCCGCATCCTTTACAATTTCTCCGGCAACGCCTGCGAGGGTTACACCTCCGAATTCCGCCAGGTCTCCGAGCTTGACGTCGGCGAGGGCAAGGTCACGCTGAGCGACCTGCGCTCGACCGCCTGGGAGGACGGCGCGGGCAAGAGCTACCACTTCAAGATCGACTCCCGGATGAACGATTCCGAGTCGAGCCCGATCGACGGCGTTGCCGAGCGCAACGGCGACAAGATCACGGTCAAGTTGAAGCAGCCGGCGGCCAAGACCTTCACGCTCGATGGCTCGACCGTGTTTCCGACCGAGCAGATCCGTCGCATCGTCGCGGCTGCGCGCGAGGGCAAGTCGGTGCTCGAGCTTTCCGTCTATGACGGCTCCGACAATGGCGAGAAGGTGTACAACACGCTGACCGTCATCGGCCAGCCGGTCGCGCCGGACAAGGCGGTCGCATCGCCCGATCCCGCCACGCAAAGCGACCAGATGAAGCAGCTGACCCGCTGGCCGGTCACGGTCAGCTACTACGATCACGACGCGAAAAAGGCCGAGGGCGAGCAGACGCCGGTCTATGCGATGTCGTTCGAGCTGTATGAGAATGGCGTGTCGCGTGCGCTGGTGCTGGATTACAATGATTTCGTCATTGCCGGTGCGCTCAGCAAGTTCGATATCAAGGATGTCAAGGAAGGCAAGCCCTGCAGCTACTGACCGCCGAGCGCTCTTCGGCTGCACGTCAGCTCCGGGTCTGACATCGGTAACAACACTTGCTGCAATCTGAGACGGATGTAACGAGCTCACGACATCCTCGCATCAACGTGTTTGTCGTCCGCAAGCTTCTCCTCACGCGTTGAAATGATGTGACGCGCCGCTCTCTTTCGGCGCGCGCACCTGCCACTCATCTCCATTGCGCGAGCCGGTCTGGGATCGGCTTCACCAAGCAATGGAGAATTCAGATGGCCAAGTTGAAGCTTCTGGTTGCAGCGCTGTGTGCGACGGTCGTGATCAGCGCACCGGCGATGGCGCGCGAACATCATGCGCGGCACCGCGTCATCGTTTCCGGATCGGCGGAGCCCGGTGCAATCTATCTTGAGGGTCGTGCCTGCATTCCGGCGCCGCGCGTCGGCTCGTTCGCGACCGCGCCGTGGGACAATGGCAACATTCCGTGCGAACCGTATGGCTACGGCCATTACGCGTACGACGGCGGAGACGCCTGGAGCTACTGATCCATCGCCCAACGGGCGAGGCGAGCCGGAGCAATCCATCATGACGGTCGTTGGGTTGCTTCGGCGCGAAAGCCCATTTCAGTCTGCCTTCTCCGGGCCGTCATAGGCGATGCCGCGGAAAACCGCGCCGTGGCCGAACTTCTTGCGCAGGGCATCCATCGCGCGTTCGGCGGAGGCCGAACGACGGTCGAGCATGTCCGTGTCGGTGGCTTCCGAGCCCGGCCGGAGCGCGCTGACGCCGGCGCCCATCAGGCGGAACGCGGTGCCGTCGGTCTCGCGCGCCAGCATCTCGCGGCACACCGCAAAGATCTTGCCGGCGAGCTGGGTCGGCGCGGTGATCGATTGCGAGCGCGTGCGCTGGCGGAAATCCGCCGTCTTCAGCTTCAGCGTGATGGTGCAGCCGGACAGCCCGCTCGTCTTCAGCCGAGAGGAGGTCTTCTCGCAGAGCCGCCAGAGCAGCTTCTCGAGGGTGGCGAAATCGCGGATGTCGGTCTCGAACGTGGTCTCGCTTGAGATGGTCTTGGCGCCGCGGTCGGCGACGACCTTGCGCTCGTCGATGCCCCGCGCCAGCCGCCACAGCCGGCGGCCGTCGGACGGAAACTGCTTCATCAGCTCGATCTCGTCGGCGCGCTGCAGATCGGCGATGGTGCGGAAGCCGCGCTGCGCCAGCCGCTCCTGCGTGGCGGGGCCGACGCCGAAGATGAACCCCACCGGCTTGTCGGAGAGCATCTCGCGCGCCTCGTCCTGATCGAGCGCGGCAAAACCGCGCGGCTTGTCGAGATCGGAGGCGATCTTGGCCAGGAACTTGTTGCAGGACAGCCCGACCGAAACCGTGATGCCGATGTTGCGCTCGACTTCGCGGGCGAAACGCGCCAGCACCTTGGCCGGTATCATGCCGTGCACGCGCTCGGTGCCCGACAGATCGAGGAAGGCTTCGTCGATCGACAGCGGTTCAACCAGCGGCGTCAGCCCCTGCATCGCCTGCCGCACCTCGCGCCCGACCCGGACATATTTTGCCATGTCAGGCGGGATGACGGTTGCGGACGGGCAGAGCTCCAGCGCCTTGAACATCGGCATCGCCGAACGCACGCCATAGGTACGGGCGATGTAGCAGGCGGCCGAGACCACGCCGCGCTTGCCGCCGCCGATGATGACTGGCCTGTCGGCGATGTCCGGATTGTCGCGCTTCTCGACCGTTGCGTAGAAGGCATCGCAATCGATATGCGCGAGTGACAGGGCGGGCAGGGTGCGGTGGCGGACGAGGCGGGGAGAGCCGCAGGCGCCGCAGCGCCTGGCCTTGGCATCGAGGTCGGCGAGGCAGTCACGGCAGAAGCAGGTCGGCTGCGGCACCGCGGGCGGTCCTGCCTCGGTCCCGGATGCGCTCACGGCACATCGCGCTCCCATTTGCGGTCGCTCAGTACCTCTCGCGCCGCCATGATGTTCGTTGGATGTAACTTGGAGGCTGCCGCGAAAGCCTTTACGCTTTCGTCATCGCGCAGGACGAAATCGAGCACGCTGACGAGGAAATTTGGGTCGGACGCGGACGACCGCAGGGTTTCCGGGCCGATCCCGGTCTCCGCCAAAAATTGGCCCAGCCGCTCGGGCTCGCCGGCGAGGAAAGAAAGCGCCTGAACCGCAACGATTTCAGCCACTTCGCGGGTTTTTTGAGCAGGCTTTTTCAAAGACCGATTTGCCTTTCCGTTAACTTCTGGTCTCTACTTTAGCAGCATCATGCCCGAGTCTTCGGAATTGGTTCAAGCAATCGGAAACCATCTCGAACGAAAGATGGAACATCGCCTTAACGGCTTGGAGCGAATCTGGGGCTAGTTTGAATTAGATAGGAACGGCGGGCGAATGGTCCGCCGGAGGGCAGGCCGGTGTCAGAGAGTCGGAGGGACGGATGGGTAAGACCGTCCTGATCGTGGAGGACAACGAGCTCAATATGAAGCTCTTTCGCGATCTGTTGGAAGCACATGGGTATCAGACCTCCGGCACCAGTTCAGGCGTCGAGGCGCTCGACATCGTGCGCAAGACGCGACCTGATCTCATTTTGATGGACATCCAGCTTCCGCAGGTCTCAGGCCTCGAGGTGACGCGCTGGATCAAGGACGATCCGGAACTGCGCGCCATTCCAGTGGTCGCCGTCACCGCCTTTGCGATGAAAGGTGACGAGGAGCGAATCCGCGAAGGCGGCTGCGAGGCGTATTTGTCCAAGCCGATTTCAGTAGGCAAATTCATTGAAACGGTACGTCGTTTTATAGGCTGAGGGATTTTCGATGTCCGCGCGTATCTTGGTGGTCGACGACATCCCGGCCAATGTGAAGCTTTTGGAAGCGCGCCTGTCGGCCGAATATTTCGACGTGCTGACGGCGGCGAGCGGGACCGAGGCGCTGCAGATCTGCCAGCGTGCCGAATGCGATATCATCCTGCTCGATGTGATGATGCCGGACATGGACGGCTTCGAGGTCTGCCGGCGACTGAAATCCAATCCGGCAACGCATTTCATTCCCGTGGTCATGGTCACGGCGCTCGACAGCCCGTCCGATCGCGTGCGCGGCCTCGAGGCGGGCGCCGACGATTTCCTGACCAAGCCGGTCTCCGACGTCGTGCTGATCGCGCGCGTGCGTTCGCTGACGCGGCTGAAGATGATGGCCGACGAGCTGCGCATGCGCGCGCTGACCTCGCGCGAGATCGGCGTGCAGGCACCGGAGCGCAGCGCCATCGCCGACACGGGGAAGAGCGGTCGCGTCCTCCTGGTCGACGACCGGCCGTCCTCCTATGAGCGGCTGGCGCCGATGCTCGCCACTGAGCACAATGTCGATGTCGAGGTCAATCCGGCGGAGGCGCTGTTCAATGCCGCCGAGGGCAGCTATGACCTTGTGATCGTCTCGCTCGACCTCAACAATTTCGATGGACTGCGGCTGTGTAGCCAGATCCGCTCGCTGGAGCGGACCCGCCATATTCCAATCCTGGCCATCGCGGACGCCGAGAGCAATTCGCGCCTGCTGCGCGGGCTCGAGATCGGCGTCAACGACTATCTCCTGCGCCCGATCGACAAGAACGAGCTGTTGGCGCGCTCGCGCACGCAAGTACGCAGGCGCCGTTACACCGATCATCTGCGCGACAACGTCCAGAACTCGATCGAGATGGCAATCACGGACGCGCTGACCGGTCTGCACAATCGCCGCTACATGGAGACCCATCTCGCGACGCTTGCCGACCAGGCAGCGGGCCGCGGCAAGCCGCTGGCGCTGATGATGCTCGACATCGACTTCTTCAAAGCCATCAATGACAGCTATGGCCACGACGCCGGCGACGACGTGCTGCGCGAGTTCGCGCTTCGCATGCGCAAATCGATCCGCGGCATCGATCTCGCCTGCCGCTATGGCGGCGAGGAGTTTGTCATCGTGATGCCGGAGACCGATTTGCATGTTGCCGGCATGGTGGCCGAACGCCTGCGGCGCTCGATCGCCAACGAGCCGTTCTCGGTGCACAAGGGCAACAAGCGCATCGATGTCACGGTGTCGATCGGCCTCTCGACCCTGGAGCACAAGGGCGAGCCGCTGAGCGATGTGCTCAAGCGCGCCGACACTGCGCTCTATCGCGCCAAGAACGACGGCCGCAACCGCGTCGTCATGCTGCCGCCACCGAACGAGCCGAGCCGTCTGCCGCAGGCGGCCGGCGGAGGGCGGTGAGGGGGAGGGCGGCTGTTGCGTCATGGCGGCGGCCCCGTCGCGATGCGAATGAGATTCTCCGCTGTCATTACCCGCCACCGGGTCTCGCCTTCGGCGAGCCCGATGACAGGCTCCGGCGGGTGATCAAGTATTCCAGCGACGCTCGTGATCAACCGAGAGGCCGCGGCGTACTGGATCGTCCGCCGGAGCCTGTCATCCGGCCGGCCAAAGGCCGGACCGGGTGGCGGACGATGACCATTGAGTGTGTCGTTGCATCATCGCCTCACATGCGCCAAGGCGCGTCACTCCGTCCTCGCCACGCATCCTGCGTCCGAGCTTTGAAATTCGTCACGCCCTGAGATGGAGGGCGCAGGGAAGGCCGCATAGGCGTTAAGTTTAGTCTTGCGTGTTGGAATCGTTCGTGATTCGAACATGGGATGACACGAGATTCGCTTTTGAACGAAGACTGGGCGAGCGTCGTTACGCAGCTAGGTGGGGCTGCGCAGCTCAAGAGCAGCGCGCGCCAGACGAAAGCTTTCGTGCGGCAACGGCGGATCCCTGATGCGGTGGCGTTGCTTCGGCTGATGCTGGCTTATTGTCTGGGTGAAAGAGGGTTAAGATCGACGGCCGCGTGGGCTGCTTCTGTTGGCCTTGCCAATCTGAGTAGCGTGGCGCTGTTCTACCGCCTGCGTCAATGTGGCGATTGGTTTACCGTGCTTGTGGAGCGCTTGCTCGCGGCGGCGGCGCCAAAGGCGAGCCGAGGCCGTCTGATCCGTATCATCGATGCCACGACAGTGCCTCAGGCAGGGCCGGCTGCGCGCAAGAACAGCGAGCTTTGGCGCATTCATAGTGCATTTGATCTGCCATATGAGCGGTTTGGCCATTTCGAACTGACAGATCAGCAAGAGGGCGAGACGTTTGACCGCATACCAGTGGTCAAGGGTGAGATCCGTATTGCTGACCGCGCCTATCTACAACCTGATCGGATCTCGGCAGTGCTCGAAGCTGGTGCAGATGTTTTGATCCGAGCGGGCTGGAAGAACGCACGTTGGCTTGATGCCAAAGGCTGTCCGCTCGATCTGATAGCCGAATTACGGGCGGGGAACGCCCGCGGACTGATCGATCGGCCGATTTGGATCAAACGCAAGGCCGGCGCGCCTCTGGCTATGCGTCTGATCGCAGTCAAGAAGTCTGCCGATGCGGCTGCCGCGTCGCGTCGTAAAGCCCGGCGAGACGCCCAAGACGAAAACCGCACCATCTCTAAAGAAACTTTGGAAGCGGCGGATTGGGTCATCCTGGTCACCTCGCTAGCGCCGGACGAGTTCACCGTCGAAGATGTGCTTGCGCTTTACAGACTGCGATGGCGGATCGAACTCGGCTTCAAGCGATTGAAGAGTTTGATCGGCCTCAAGACACCGCCTGGAACCGATCCGCGCTCCGCCAAGCCCTACCTGCTGGCTCATCTCTTGATCATTTTGCTGCTCGAACCGCTTGTCCGCGAGTTCGAGGACTCTCCCCACTGGACGCAGGCCGCCTGACGACACCTGGCGCCTGGCGTGTCTTGCAGCAACTCATTGCGTCCTTGCTACAAGCAATCATTCCACAACCAACCATCCGCCGCCTCCATCACAGCAAACGGGTACTGGACCGGCACCTCTACGAGCCACCTCGAAAACGACGATATCAATCGATGCCCGCATTATCTTAACGCCTATGGGGAAGACCGGGCGTTGGCCTCGCCCATGGCCCGCCTGCAGAAAAGAAAGCAGGCGGCAGTCACCACAGGTCTGGCCGAAACTCCCGGCCTTCCCTGCGCGATGGCTTTACGGCTTATACGAGGTCTCCCCGGGGACCGGCGTTCTTGCCCCCGTATTCGCGACGATGCTTCGCATCATCGCGTCCGCGACCATGCGTAAACGCATTGTGCGGGACATCAGCACCGGGATGTCAGGACCACACGGCTTGACCGTGCGCATCGGATCGTTCGTCCACGCGACAGAAATCGCGCTGCAACCCGACACGCCCACCGCATCCCACCTCCACGTTCGTGACGATCGCGATACGCCCCTCTTAGGTCGAAGCGGGATGACGAGACATAAACATGATTTCTGAAAAAAAGAAAGAAGAAAATTGCGGTCGACGGAGCCGGCGGGGCGATCCGATTGAAGGAGTTTGCGAAATTAGTTTTTCCGGGCAGGCTGGGTCGAGGCAATGGACTCATAGCCACCGTCGGCGAATGGCGGACTTGACTGGACATAGCTCAATTCGTAGGGCGGATTGGCCTTAGCGTAGCTCGCCATTCCGCGACGAATGAGTGCGCCGCGGTGGTGCGGCACAGGAGGCAAGCTCATCCGCGAATTGGAGCAAGGGAGATGGTGCCGATAAAAGCGGGTCCTGATGCGATCGTTTCGACACGCGATCGTTTCGACCAGAAAAAAGTTCGAAAGCGCTCCCGCCGTGACGCGGATCGCGCTGGTTTCGTCGCCGCGATCAGCGGCTCTGGTCCCCGGGCTCACGCGTTTCGCCGTGCTGATATGAAAGGCGCTCGTGCCGATTCATGCTGTTATGATGTGCTCGCGACAGGAGGAGCCTCCAAGATGAATTGCAAAATAGCTGCTGTGCTGATCGGGTTTGGCTCGATCTTGCCGGGCGTTGCGCTGGCGCAGGACGCGCCGCTCGAGGAACGGCTCGTCAACGACATGAACAAGGTGTTCGGAGTCCATGCCGGATTCCGCGCCAATCACGCCAAGGGCGTCGTGGTCGAGGGGCATTTCAAGCCGTCCGCGGAAGCTGCCGGGTTGAGCCGCGCGGCGCTGTTCGGCGGCGCCGAGATTCCGGTGACGGTGCGCTTCTCCGACTCCACAGGCGTGCCGGACCTGCCTGACGGCTCCGACGACGCCAATCCGCACGGCATGGCCGTGAAGTTTCATCTGCCTGATGGCAGCGACATGGATATCGTGATCAATTCGCTGAAGTTCTTCCCGGTGTCGACAAGCGAGGAATTTCATGACCTGCTCGTCGCCATCTCGCAAAGCCCGCCGGACGCGGCCAAGCCGACCAAGTTGGAGCAGTTCGCCGCGAGCCACCCCACCGTCCCGGCCGCCCTTGCCACGGTCGCCACGCCGGACAGCCTGGCCCATGAGGCCTATTTCGGCATCAATGCGTTCGTGTTCGTCAACAAGTCCGGCGAGCGGCAGGCCATTCGCTATCAGATGCTGCCCGAGACGATCGTGCATCTGGACAAGGCTGAGGCTGCGAAGCGCGCGCCGGACTTCCTGATGCAGGAGCTGCCGCAACGGTTGAAGCAGGGCCCGGTGACGTTTCACTTCAAAGCCCAGCTCGGTGCGGCCGGCGACTCCACCAAGGATCCGGCGAAGCCCTGGCCCGACGACCGCAAGCTGGTCGAGCTCGGCGTGTTGACGATCGACAAGGCCGTGCCCGATAGCGACGAGGCGCAGAAGAAGCTGCTGTTTCTGCCGGGGCAACTCACAGAAGGCATCGAGCAGTCTGATGATCCGATGATCGACGTCCGCAATGGCGCCTATTCCGTGTCGTTCTCCCGGCGCAATCCGTGAACTTCCCGTTCTTGCTCGCGCGACATGCCAGATGTCGTGCATGCAGCGAACATCGCGTTTACGCTGGCGCCGATCCGCCCTGCGACCTGCAAGGGTTTGATAAATCAGTTATTTGGCGCAGGGATTTGCATTTCGCTCAGTCGAGCTCAGAACCAGGGAGATTTCGCGTTGGGCTAGGGGAGCTCGTCTCCACGATGCGGGCAACACCGGAACATCGCTTGATCTTGCGCGATCTCCGTGGTAACTACGTAGCATGATCAACGTCGTGCGCACCGCCAACCGTAAAAACATGACCCGCTCTCGCTGGGCCGTGGAAGGAGACGTGCGCTAGGATTTCGACGACGCGATCGTTTCACCAGGCCCCGCCGGCATCGGACGGGGCCTTTTGTTTGGCCATGCTCCTTGCCGGCACAACAGCAGGAGCATCCGATGCCACCCCACACGACGAACCCCACATCCGAGCGCGGGCGCGATGCCGCAGGGCTAAGCCTCGACGTCGCCATCGCGTTGGTGAAAGACGTCATGGGCGACGCTTTGACAGCTGCGCGCCCCGATGCGTCCATCGCAACGCTGAGAGACGCTTCGACGGAAAAAGACGCTGCTGGACCACCGGCTGCACCGGGGCGGAGCCTGTTCGGCTCGCTCAAGCAGCACTGGCGTGCGCTTCAGGAAGGGCGTCGACGTCGGAGGATGAGAGTTAGCCTGCGTGACCTTGATGAGAGGCAGCTGATGGATATCGGCCTGACGCCCGGTGAGATCGACTACATCACCGCTCACCGAGCTCTTGAGAGGCTCAGAGATGACACGAAATATCTCTGGTTGTCCCGAGGTGTGACGTAACGGATGGCAGTCGTCACCAATTCTGCATGTCGTAGCCGCAACATGTAGGGCGGATCAGCGAAGCGTGATCCGCCACTTTTCTCTAGAGCCTTTTCCGTTCCGATTGAATCGGAACGGGGCTCTAGTCTTTTGTTTTGACGCGTTTTCTTGACGCGAACCGGTGTCCACTTCGCTTGAAAACGCTCTAAGCGTCGTGAAAGGGCGGACTACGCCAACGCTATCCGCCCGACAAGCCTGGCGCGTGTTTCCGCCTGACAATTGCGGTGATCCCGGGCTAGACTAGGCCGCGCGCCGTCCTGGGCCGCCCCGGGGTGTCGTCATCGGCTCCGAACCGGTCTGGCCCGGTGCATCGAGGACGGCGACGTGATGGCTATAGACCATCTCCCAGCCTTTCCACCCCGTGAATAGCAGGATGCCGACGACCACCAGCGACAGGATCCAGCCCCAGGATCTGATGGTGGCTTCAGCGCCCTGACCGTAGCGGAGGACGAAGTTGATGAGCGCAATCACGACCGCGGTGAGATTACCTAACATGTGATACCAGGCATCGTTCAGTGCCCGGATTCGGGGCTCACCAAAAAAATCGGTAAAGCCGGCCGCGGCGGCAACAAGTGCCATCACGACGCCTGCACCGATCAACCATGTCGATGCTCTCGCCCAGAAACCGTCACCCGTTGCGATGAACGCAAGGTCCGTGACCAGCGCTCCGACCAGGAAGGCGACAGGAAATGGAATCAGCATCGGATGTAGCGGGTGAGTGCCGAGCTTTGCTGTACTAACAGGATTGATGCTCATGGCGGACCTCGCTCTCGAAGCAATCTCTCGGAACAATCTCCAATGGTCCCGCTGGTTCCTGTTGGACATTGATGCGGCGCAGGAATTTGGCTCCTTTCGCAAATGCGCAAGCGCCTGCGCGCATATCCACGATCGGCTCGGGTCAGATGCAGATATCCGCGAATGCGAGTTGCTTTGGGATCGGAAGCCATGACGTTTCGGAAAGCAGAACAAACAACCCTGTGTTCTCCAAATCCACGAGCTGTCCACTTCGAAGGGACGAGCAGCCGTCCGCCGGTGCTTGCAGCGAGGGGCGAGCCGATCAGGCCGTCTCCACACTGCCGGATCTGCTTTCGCCCGGCATTCCGGCGGTCGCTTCCGGAAAGCGCAAGCTCGCAGTTGTTCCGCCGCCTGGTGTGGAGGTGATGATGAACTCCCCGCCATGAGCGGCCATGATCTCCTGGACGATCGACAGGCCAAGGCCGGCACCGCCATCTGCAGCGTTGCCGGTCTGGAAGGGCTCGATGAAGGTGCGCTCGTCGCCGGGCGAGAATCCGGCTCCGTCATCGCTGATCGACACGCTGCCGCAACCGATTGTTGCCGTGATGCGTCTGGCGCCCCCGGCGTGGATCAACGCATTGCCGACCAGATTGGCGAGGGCGCTGCGGACGGCGGCCTCCACACCTTGCACGACCGTGCCATCCTCGTCCTGCTCCAGCGCCAGTTCGATTCCCGCATCCAGCGCCGACGGGCTGAAATCGGCAAGCACGTCGCGCGCCACCTCGGCAAGATCGATCGGCCGCTTTGCAATCGCATGATTTTGCAGCCGTGCCAGGTCCAGCATGGCCGAGACGAGTGAGGTGAGCCGACGCATGTCGCGCACCAGCGCGATCCTCAATTGAGGATCGGCGACATCCTCGATCTTGGCCCGCAGCAGCGTCAGCGGCGTTCGCAACTGATGGGCCGCATTGCCGAGGAAACGGCGCTGCATCTTGATGTAGGCGTTGATCTCGTCGAAGGCGCGGTTCAGCGCCTCCACCAGGGGCTTGAGCTCCACCGGGACTTCATCGAGCGAAATCGATCCCTGCGGCGCCGACGGGTCGATCGCAAGCGCGCGCCGCGTCACGCGATCGATTCCGCGCGCGACGAAGCGCCCGGACAACCATACGCCGATCAACACCATCAACGCGAAGGCGAAGGCGACAAGAAAGAGGGGGAAAATATTGCGGCCAACGAACGACATCAGCATCTGGCCGAAACGCACCTGCGCTCCGCCGACCATCATGACCAGATCGGAGGGCCCCCATGGGATCACGGCCAGGCAGAATGTCGCGTTCTGATCGAGCGTGTTGAGGACCGAGAAACCGACCGGTCCGCCATAGGGAAGCGAGAACGGCAGGGCCGGCCGGTGCTCACCTCCGAATTCGGTGATCATCTTCTCGTAGGACACGACGTACCACAGATTTGGGCTGATCGATTTCAGCTCCTCGACGCGGGGCGTGGACCGGATGGTCAGCGCATGGCCGGGATCGACGACTGCAGAATCGTAGAGAATGCCGGCCGCGACACGGCACACCACCGGCTCATATTCGCGCAGTTGCGATTGCCAGACGGCGATGGCGATCATGGCGAGGAAGAGGACGGTTGCGGCAAGGCCGAGCGACAGCGTAAACGTCCGGGCGATCGACTTCATCGGCTCTGCGCCAATCTGAGCAGATAGCCGATACCGCGCATGCTGCGGATCTCGACATTGCCGCCGAGCTCGGACAGCTTCTTGCGAAGCCGCGAGACCTGCGCCTCCAGCGTGTTGGATTCGATCTCGTCATCGAAGCCGTAGATCTCATCGATCAGGGCGGCGCGGGTGACGACGCGCTCGCGCCGCGTCAACAGCGCGGCCAGGATCAAGGCTTCCCGCCGCCGCAATAAGACCTTATGGCCGCCAACCACGGCCTCATTACTACCGAGATGCAGCTCGACGTTTCCGAACGACAGTGCCGGCTGAACGAGGAGCCGCGGCCGCCGTAGCACCGCCCGGACGCGGGCGATGAACTCATCCGGCTCGAACGGCTTGCCGAGATAGTCGTCCGCGCCGCCATTGAGGCCCTCGATCACGTCTTCCTTGGCATCCTTCGCAGTCAGCATGATGATCGCCGGCCGCTCCGGCAACTGGCTCAAGGCCGTGACGATCGCAAGTGCATCGCCATCGGGCAGCATGCGGTCGACGATCGCCAGATCGTATTTGAAGGTTTTCAGCGCATGCCGGGCGTCGCAAATCGAATCCACCGTATCGACCACACCGTGCAATTGCGTCAGCAAGCGACTGAGATAGGCGCCGATCTGTGGTTCGTCTTCGATCACCAGGGAGCGCACGATGAAACTTCCTTGGGTCTTCCTTAGCGGGCCGCCAACAAATGCAGGGATCGTGACACGCGCTCTTTGGCCCGATTGTGGCGCTCGGGTTCGGCAGACATCTTTCCTTACGCAGCGCGATTGACGAGAGCAAGCGACGGCGGATTGGCCATCGGCCGGCACTGCGTAAAGAAAAGCGATCAGCCGCGGCTCAGGCAATGTTCGGGCAATGTTTGGCAGCCGCTCGCTCACGTCATCGTCGAGCATGGCGCGCGGCAATCTTGGGGCAATGTTGGCCGGCGATCTGGAGCGGGTTCGAATCGACATCAAGCGGCCCTGACAGAGAGGCCCGCCGTCAAAGGTCCCTTCAATGAAGCTTACGATCGAAGCCGCTCTCTGCATCCTCGCGAGGGGCGCGTGCCGAACTCTCCTCGCCGCAACGCTCAACGCGATGCTAGCCGCTTGCGACCGCGCATCGGCCCAGACGGCATTCACCTTACCGGCGCCTCCTTTTGAGCTGCCGTTGCTGCCGCCGGTCTCCGGCAGCGCCTGGACCGTCATGATCGGCGCGGAGGGCAGATACCGGCCGGACTTCGAAGGCGCGAACCACAGCGCGTTCAGCCCGGTCCCGATCTTCTCCATCCGGCGAGCCGGCTCGGTGGAGCAGTTTCGCAGCCCGCGCGACAACCCAAGCATTGCGCTGATCGATTTCGGCAATTTCCGTGCGGGCCCTGCGGGCAAGTTCGTGCCGTCGCGCAAGGCAGGCGACTATGCCGGGCTGAGCGGCCTCGGCGACGTCAAGGCAGCGTTCGAGCTCGGCGGCTTCATCGAATATTTTCCTGTCGATTGGTTTCGCCTGCGCAACGAGACGCGCGGCGGCTTTGGTGGTCATCAGGGCGTCGTCTCCGACTTCTCGGCTGATTTCATCGTGCCGGTGACGCGGGCAATCACCGTCTCGGCCGGCCCGCGCTTCACCTGGGAGAGCACCAAGGCGGTCGCGCCCTATTTCAACGTCGATGCCGCTCAGGCGATGGCGACCGGGCTTGCGATGTTCGATGCCAAGGGTGGTGCGCATTCCGCCGGCGCGGGCGCGCAGGTGAAATATCGTATCAATCCGCAATGGGAGGTGCATTCCTACGTCGAATATGATCGGCTGCTCGGTGACGCGGCAAAAAGCCCGATCGTGACGGCGCGCGGATCGGTGAACCAGATGACGGTCGGCATCGGCGCGTCCTACTCCTTCGACTTCAAGATCCGGTAGGGGGCGCGATGCACACCGCCAGTCGATTTGCCTGGATCGCGATGATCATCCTGTTTTGTATCGCGATGACCATCCTTCTTGTCCTCAGCAGCGACGCGCATGCGTTGTTCGAGACGCGGGACCAGAAGCTCAGATCGGTGAAGACGATCGGCGTTATTTCGGCGATCGGCGATCAATTCACTCTGGCAAAGGCGGGGCTCACGGGTCTTGGCAACAGCGCGCGAAGCGTGTCGATCGCGTCCTGGGGGCTCGACGAGCTGATCGCGCAGCGGGTCGCCGAAGCGCTGAGCGTCCGCTTCCAGGTGCAGCCGGTCAGCTATCCGCGCGCCACCTTCGCGGCGATCCAGGAGTCAGCCATCGCTGCCGTCGATCTCGTTCGCGGCGATCGCTTCAAGAAGCTCGTTCAGACCGACGTGTCGCCGCAAGGACTCGACGCTTACATCGTCATTACCAAGGCCAAGGCCAATTTCGGCGGCGGCAACCGGAAGGTCGAAGGTGTCGGCCTGATCACTTACAGCGCTGTTCTGGAGTCATTCGGCCTGCTCCATGCGCTTTATGAGGTGAGGGTCATCGATGGCAAGACATTCGACGTCATTGAGAAACTGGCAGCCGGGCCGGCCGACGATGCATCGAGCATCCGGCTCGCCGGCCCCAGTCTCGTGATCGACGCAAATGTCGACGAACCGAATGAGACGCTGCGTCGCGCGGTCGTAGACCTTCTCATCCGCAGCCTTCCGAACACGCTGAGCGACCTGCACCTGGTCGATCAGAAGCAATAGACCTGCCGCGCCGGTCTTGCTTACGCGGCGCGGACGTTCTTCAGAAATCTTTCCAGCTCCTGCTTGAGCAGCCCGCTCTCCTTCGACAGCGCGTGGGCGGAGGAGAGCACCTGCGCCGAGGCCGCGCCGGTCGCATTGGCGCCCTGGCTGACATCGCCGATATTGCCGGCGACCCGCGCGGTGCCGCCCGCGACCTCCTGGACGTTGCGCGAGATCTGACCCGTCGCCGCGCCCTGCTGCTCGACCGCGGCGGCGATCCCGGCGGCAATCTCGGAGATCTGCTTGATGGTGCCGCCGATCCGCTTGATCGAGGCGACCGAGGATTGCGTCGCCGACTGGATGCCTTCGATCTGCTGGCTGATATCCTCGGTGGCTTTCGCGGTCTGCGAGGCCAGCGCCTTCACCTCCGAGGCCACCACCGCGAAGCCGCGGCCGGCATCGCCGGCGCGCGCGGCCTCGATGGTGGCGTTGAGCGCGAGCAGGTTGGTCTGCGCGGCGATCGAGGTGATCAGCTTCAAGACGTCGCCGATCCGCTCGGCCGTGCGCGACAGCTCGCTGATGCCGATGTCGGTCTGCTCGATCTGCCGCACCGCCTCCTCGGCGATCCCGGTCGAGGCTGTCACCTGCCGTCCGATCTCGTTGACGGAGGAAGTCATCTCCTCGGTCGCGGAGGCGACCGACTGCACATTGCTCGACACCTGCGCCGAGGCCGAGGCCGCGCTGGTCGAGAGCTGCTGGGTCTTCTCGGCCGTCTTGGTCAGCGTGCCCGCCGCCACTGCGAGCTCTTGCGAGGCGGTCGACACGTTGTTGATGATGCGGCCGACAGTCGTTTCGAAATCATCCGCCATCTTGCGCATGGCGATGTGCTGCTCCTGCCTGGCGGAGTCGAGATAGACCGTGATCGCAAGATCCATGTCGAGCATCGCGGCACGGGTGATCGCCGCCTGCATCAGCGTCTTCTTCTCGCGCGCTGCTGCGCTTGCAAACCAGCCGTCGGCCAGCTCGGTGTCGATCGCTTTGTTGAGGCCGGTGACGATCAGCGAATAGCCTGCGATGTACCAGCGCGGCTCGATGCCGAGCTTGCTGTGGGTCTGGCCGATCCGCGTCACCGATGTCACGTAGGCGTCGTCGAACTTGGCGTTCGCGATCGCGCTCCAATGATCGATCTGCGCCTGCTTGGCCCGGCGGACCGTGGCCGGGTCGGCGAACAGCCGTGCGACCTGCGGATATTTGCCAAGATGGGCGTAGAATTTGTCGAGCAGGCCAGGAAGGGCCTTGCCGATCAGCGGCCGCAGCTCGCGAAGCGCGTCCCTGCTGGCGCGATCGATACCGATGAAGTCGAGGCGGGTCTGAAGGCTGTGAGCGTCGGTCATCGGTGATCCGGAATGCGAGGCGGAGGCGCGCGTTGAAGGGCTGCTTCTTAGCTACTCCGGCAATTGCAAATGTTTGGTTTCCGGTTTCTTACCCGACGCGCAAAATTCGACCGGAGCGGCCTCGCCGATCGCGCGCACGGCATCGCCTAAAATAAAAACGGGGCCCAGAAGGCCCCGTCGGAAAGTCGGTAGATGTCCCGCGTCTTACTTGATCTTGGCTTCGCGGAATTCGACGTGCTTGCGCGCGACCGGGTCGTACTTCTTCTTGACCATCTTCTCGGTCATGGTGCGCGAGTTCTTCTTGGCGACGTAATAGAAGCCGGTGTCGGCGGAGGACACGAGCTTGACCTTGATGGTGACCGCTTTGGCCATGTCTTGAAACCTCAGGAATCGATAGGGAATGGGGCGCCGGCCAAAGAGGGGGCGCAGATGGCGCGCAACCTAGCCGCCCGGCGCCCAAAGTCAAGGTTTCGGGGCCGGATTCGAGGGGCTTAACCCTCGAAAAAGCGGTTTTTCGGACGCGGCAGGCCCAGATTTTCCCGCAAAGTCCGTCCCTCATACTCGGTCCGGAATATCCCGCGCCGCTGCAGCTCCGGAACCACCCGGTCGACGAAGTCGGTCAGGCCCTGCGGCAGATAGGGGAACATGATGTTGAAGCCGTCGCTGCCGCGGCTCTCCAGCCATTCCTGCATCTGGTCGGCGATCACTTGCGGCGTGCCGACAAATGAGAGCCCGCCATAGCCGCCGACCCGCTGCGCCAGCTGGCGCACCGTGAGCTTGTCGCGTGCAGCGACATCGACCAGGCGTTGCCGGCCGCTCTTTGAGGCATTGGTCTCCGGGATCGGGGGCAGCGGTCCATCAGGGTCGAAGCCGGAGGCATCGGTGCCAAGGATCACCGAGAGCGAGGCGATCGCGCTGTCGTAATGCACCTTGCTGTCGAGCAGCGCGCGCTTCTCCTTGGCCTCCTCGACGCTGTCGCCGACCACCACGAAGGCGCCGGGCAGGATCTTCAGGTGCTCGGGGTCGCGGCCGATCTTTTCCATTCGGCCCTTGATGTCGGCATAGAGCTTCTGTCCATCGGCGAGGCTGCCGCCGCCGGTGAACACGGCCTCCGCGGTCTCGGCGGCGAGTTGCTTGCCATCCTCGGAAGCGCCGGCCTGCACGATCACGGGCCAGCCCTGCACGGGACGGGCGATGTTCAGCGGTCCGCGTACTTTCAGATATTTGCCCCTGTGGTCGAGCACGTGCATCTTGTCGGGATCGAAGAACAGCCCGCTTTCGACGTCGCGCACGAAGGCGTCGTCGGCGAAGGAATCCCATAGACCGGTGACCACGTCATAGAATTCGCGGGCGCGCTTGTAGCGTTCGGCATGCTCCATATGGTCGTCGAGGCCGAAATTCAGCGCAGCGTCCGGATTGGACGTGGTGACGATGTTCCAGCCGGCGCGGCCGCCGGAGATGTGGTCGAGCGAGGCGAAGCGGCGCGCCACGTGATAGGGCGCATCGAACGTGGTCGAGCCCGTCGCGATCAGGCCGATGTTCTCGGTCACCACCGAGAGCGCCGACAGCAGCGTAAACGGCTCGAACGAGGTCACGGTATGGCTGCGCTTGAGCGCATCGATCGGCATGTTCAGCACGGCCAGGTGATCGGCCATGAAGAAGGCATCAAACTTGCCGGCCTCGAGCTTGCGGATCAGGTCCTTCAGGTGCTGGAAATTGAAATTGGCGTCCGGCCAGGCTCCGGGATAGCGCCACGCGCCGGTGTGGATCGAAACCGGGCGCATGAACGCGCCGAGCTTGAGTTGACGTTGGGCCGGTTGATTGGGGGCCATGGGCGCTTGTCCGCGGTGATTGCTCCTGCCATTGACATAGGAACCGTGTGGGGGCGCGCCATCAGATGACCCGCAGAACACGATTTTGTTTTTCACGGTGTTTGTAGCATCGCCATTCCGGGCGACGCAAAGCAATGCAGGAAACGCTGTCGTCCCGGCCTTGAGCCGGGACCCATACCGCGAAATCCATCGATCGGCCCGAATGGCCGAGACTATGCCTCACATATCGTTCACGGCGTATGGATCCCGGCTCGCACTCGCTACGCTCGTTGGCCGGGACGACGGCGGAGTGAGATGGCCGGGTGGCTCGCTCTACCTCCCTCTTGCGTGCTCGTCGAAGGCCGAGAGCACGGCGAGGGTCATCGCGGTGACGCCGGTCTCGATGGTCGGCTTCGGCACCGGCGCGAACAGCGGCGAGTGGTTGGACGGCAGCGGCGGGCCGCTGCCGTTGCGCGCCGCAGTGACGCGCTCCGGCTCATAGACGCCGATGTTGAAGAACATCGACGGCACGCCGGCATTGACGAACTCCGAATAGTCCTCGCTCGGCGTACCCGGGGGCGAGGTGTTGAACTTGTCGCCAAAGGCGACCTTCAGCACCTTCTCGGCGGTGGCGACCACGCCCGCGTCGTTGATGACGGCCTTAGCGCCTTCAACGATCTTGATCTCGGGAGGCGGCGCATCCGCCATCGCGGCGACTGCCTTGGCGGTGCGCTCGATGCCGGCCAGCATCTTCGTGCGGACCTCCGGCTTGAAGGTCCTAATTGTGCCGAACAGGGTGACGTCATCAGGAATGATGTTCTCGGCGGTGCCGCCGTGGATCGCGCCGATGCTGACGACGCCGAACTCGGTCGGGTCCTTCTCGCGGCTGATCACGCTCTGAACGTCAACGACGAAGCGCGACGCCATCATGACAGGATCGATCGTCATCTGCGGCGCCGCGCCATGCCCGCCGCGGCCATGGAATTTCACAAAGAGGCTGTCGGAGTTCGAGGAGCCGATGCCGACCCGATAAAGGACGTTACCATAGGCGAAAGGGCCATCATGCAGGGCGAAACCGAAATCGGGCTTCGGGAAACGGGTGAACAGGCCGTCCGCGATCATCGCCTTGGCGCCCGACACGATCTCCTCGGCGGGCTGGGCAATGAACATCAAGGTGCCGTGCCATTTGTCCTTCAGCTCAACCAGCGTCTTCGCGGCGCCGACCCAGCTCGCCATGTGGATGTCGTGGCCGCAGCTATGGTCGACGAAGGTTTCGCGGCCGTTCCAGACGGTCTTATCGTGGCTCGCGTAGGGGAGCCCGGTCTTCTCCTCCATCGGCAGCGCGTCGAGCTCGGTGCGCACCATGATGGTCGGGCCGTCGCCGTTGCGATACAGCGCGACGAGGCCGGTCTTGCCGACATTCTCGGTGACCTCGAAGCCGAGCGCGCGCATCTCGGCGGCGAGTTTGGCGGCCGTCTTGACCTCCTGGAACGCGAGCTCCGGATGGGCGTGGATGTCCTTGTAGAGCGCATCGAGCTTCGGGTAGTCGCGCTCGACCGAGCTGGCGATGGTGTTCTTGAGTGCGGGTACGTCGAGCTCGGCGCGGGCCTGCGCCGGCAGCAGCGCGCCCAGCGCAGCGGATAGGAGCAGGGCAGGGAGAACGTGCTTCATCGATCGGCCTCCGGCGTCTGTGACGCTCGATCTTAGCGCCACTCAGCTCGCGTCGCCCAGCACGTCCTTATGCATCCGGCCGCCATAGAAATGGAAGAACGGCACCTCGGCGTCGTGGCGTAGTGGCCCGGCGGCCAGCCGCCTCTCCAATTCGCCCAGCACATTCTTCGTCATGGCATGCAGGTCGGCGAGCGGCTTCGAGCCGAGCTCGACCCAGACCAGCTCGACCAGCTCGGCATCCGCATGCACCACGCCATCGACCCGATGGGCGATCGCTGAGGCATCGGCGGTGAAAAAGCGGGTGTCGAAGCGCTTGATGCGGCCGGGCGGGGTGATCGCGCGCGCGATCAGGAACAGGCCGGAGGGATCGGGCAGCAGGCCGGCCTCGGTGAAGGGGGCCCAAGGACCTTCGAGGCTGGGAAGCTTGCCCTCAACCTTGCGCCCGAGGCAAAGTCCGGTCTCCTCGCAGGCCTCACGGATCGCGGCGATTGCCAGCGACTTGGCGCGCGAGGCTGACGTCTTTGGGCTGCCCTTGAGCAGATTGGCCTCGAGCTCGCTGGGCATCGGTGCGGCCACCGGCACACGATGATCTGATTTGTCGACGCGGCCGCCTGGAAAAACGAACTTTCCGGGCATGAACACGACCTTGTCGTGGCGCTTGCCGACCAGCACTTTCGGTACCGCCCCGCTGCGGTCGATCAGGATCAGGGTCGCCGCATCCTTCGGCTTGGTATAGGGATGGTGATCGGCTTCCTTCTCCTCAGGCTTTGGCGCAGCGGCTCCCTGTGCGATGTCGGTCATTTCCATCCCTGAATGATTGTTGTCGTTTGGTGTGGTTCACACCGGAGGAATGCCGCTCTCGGGCGCCTCGTCAAAGCCGTGCATCCGGAGCGCCCATTGCAGGGCGACCACGCCACCCTTCACGGGCTGTAGCAACAGCAGCGACGAAACCAGCGTCAGTGGCAGATAGATCGCAAGCTGTAGCGCCACCGGCGGCGAGTAGTTGGTCTCGATGTAGAGCGCGAGCGGCACCACGATATGGCCGACGATGACGATCACGAGATAGGCCGGCAAATCGTCGGCGCGATGATGCGAGAAATCCTGTCCGCATCTGTCGCAGCCATCGGCAACCTTCAGGAAGGCGCGAAACAGCTTACCCTCGCCGCAGCGCGGGCAGCGGCCGCGGAAGCCGCGCTTCATCGCGGTCCAGAGATCGCGCGATTCCGCACCGCTGGTCTCGCGAGTCCAGGTCTTTGCGGGCAACGTGGTCGGCGTCGTGCTCATGGCGTCCATGACTTGCCTTTCTTCGATTTGCCGGACTTGGATGCGCTCTTCGGCTTGCGGCTTTTATCGCGACGTGCCTTGGAAGCTTCCTTCTTCACGCGCTTCGAGGATTTCTTTGTCGTTCTTCCGGCCGGGGTCTCACGCCGCCTGTGGCGCGGCACCAGCACGTCGGCCTCGGTCAGCAGCTCGAAACGCAGCGCGCCGGCCACCGGCGCAGCTTCTACCAGACGGACGTCGACCACGTCCCCCAGCCGGTGCATGGCACCGCTGCGCTGGCCGATCAGCGCGTGCCGTGTCTCGTCATAGGTGAAATATTCCGTGCCGAGCGTGCGGATCGGCACGAGGCCATCCGCGCCGGTATCCTCGAGCTTCACGAACAGGCCGGCACGGGTGACGCCGGAGATGCGGCCCTGGAAGGTGGCGCCGATGCGATCGGCCAGATGGTGGGCGATCAGCCGGTCGGCAGTCTCGCGCTCGGCCTTCATCGCGCGCCGCTCGGTGACCGAGATCTGCGCTGCGACCTCGCTCAAATGGTCGGCGGTCTCGCCGTCAGGCAGGGCACCATCGCCGAGGTTCAGCGCACGGAGCAGGCCACGATGCACGACGAGGTCGGCATAGCGGCGGATCGGCGAGGTGAAATGCGCGTAGCGCCTGAGGTTCAGGCCGAAATGCCCGTAATTCTCCGCCGAATATTCCGCCTGTGCCTGCGAACGCAGCACCACCTCGTTGACCATGTTCTCATAGTCCTGGCCGGCGACCAAGGTCAGCACGCGGTTGAACAGCGAGGGCCGCAGCGCGCCGGACTTCGCGAAGGGCACGTCGAGCGTCTTCAGGAACTCCTGTAGCGCATGGACTTTCTCGACCGTCGGCTCGTCATGCACGCGATAGATCAGCGGCAGCGCCTTCTTCTCCAGCATCTCGGCCGCCGCGACATTGGCCAGAATCATGAACTCCTCGATCAGCCGGTGCGCGTCGAGCCGTTCGGGAATGACAACGCGGTCGACGGTGCCGTCCGCCTTCAAGAGGATCTTGCGCTCGGGCAGATCGAGCTCGAGCGGATCACGCGCGTCGCGGCCGCGCTTGGCCACCTCATAGGCGGCATAGAGCGGTTTCAGGATCGGGTCGAGCAGGGGACCGGTGACATCGTCCGGCTTGCCGTCGATCGCGGCCTGCGCCTGCGCGTAGGAGAGCTTTGCGGCCGAGCGCATCAGGATGCGATGGAACGAGTGCGAGCGCTTGCGGCCGTCTGCCGACAGCACGATGCGCACGGCGAGTGCGCCGCGCGGCTCGCCCGGCACCAGCGAGCAGAGATTGTTGGAGATGCGCTCGGGCAGCATCGGCACGACGCGGTCCGGGAAATAGACCGAGTTGCCGCGCTGGAGCGCATCGCGATCGAGCGCCGAGCCGGGGCGGACGTAATAGGCGACGTCAGCGATCGCGACGTGAAGGATGTAGCCGCCTTTGTTGTTCGGATCGGGATCGGGCTCGGCATGAACCGCGTCGTCATGATCCTTGGCATCCGGCGGATCGATGGTGACGAGCGGCAGCTCGCGCCAGTCCTCGCGGCCTTTCAGCGTTGCAGGCTGGGCCGCTTCCGCCTCCTTCACGGCGGCAGCCGAGAAGTCGAGTGGGATCTCGTGGGCATGGATCGCGATCAGGCTGATGGCCTTCTCGGTCGCGATCGAGCCGTAGCGTTCCTTGACGCGCGCTGACGGCAGCCCGAAGCCGCGGCCGCGCAAGAGATCGACGCTGACGAGATCGCCATCCCTAGCCTCGCGACTGTCGGCATCCGCGATTGAGAGCTCGCGTCCGGCTTGTTTCTTGTCGATGGGAATCAACCGGCCGCCACCGCCGGGCAGCGCGCGGAAGATGCCGAGCACGCGACTGCGCGCCTTGTCGAGCACCTTGATGACGCGGCCGCGATAGGCGGCGCCGTCGCCCTCGTGCAGGCGCTCGATCCGCAGCAGCGCGCGGTCGCCGACCCCGGCGCTGGCGCCGGCGCGAGCATGGCGCGGTGTATGGATGCGGATGCGCGGCGGCTCGGATTGCTCGGCCTCGTCCCATTCGGCAGGCCTCGCGATCAGCTCGCCATCGCTGTCACGGCCGGTGATGTCGGCGATCAGCGTGGCCGGGAGGGTGTCGGTTTCGATGATTGTCTTGCGGCCGCTCTTCCTGACGGCGCCTTCGCCAATGAGTTCGCGCAGCAGTCGCTTCAGCTCCGCGCGGTCGGCATTCTTCAGGCCGAACTCGCGCGCAATTTCCTTGGTGCCAACCTTGCCCGGATTGGCGCGGACGAAGGCGACGATGGCTTCCCGTGACGGGAAGCCCTGGTCGCGCTTTTTGCTCATTTTCTCATCCGCGGGCCTTGCCGGCGCTCTTCTTGGGCGGCGCCTTCGCGGCCGGCTTGGCCGAGGTCTTGGCAGCCTTACCGACCGGCGCACGCGCCTTGCTGGTGGATTCAGATTTCGGTTTAGCGGCGGCCTTCTTGGCCGCAACCTTCTTCGCGGGCTTGGCCTCGGCCTCGCCTTCGCCGGCATCGGACTTGGCCTTGGACGCCTTCTTGGCCGGCTTCTTCGCCGCGGCTTTCTTGGCCTTGCCGCCACCCTTGGCGGCACGCTCGTCGAGCAGCGCGATCGCCTCGGGCAGCGTGATCGTATCCTTGTCCTTGTCCGACGGGATCGTCGCGTTGACGCCGCCGGCGGTGACATAAGCGCCATAACGGCCACTCTTGACGGCGACCGCGCCGAGCGAAGGATGATCGCCAAGCGCCTTGCCCGGATCGGCGCCGAAGCGCCGGCTCGGGCCCTTGGCGACCTTCTCCGCGATCAAGGTGACGGCGCGGTTCAGCCCGATGTCGAACACCTCGTCACCGGCCTCCAGGCTCGCATAGGTCTTGTCATGACGGACAAACGGCCCGAAGCGGCCAAGACCGGCGGTGATCGGCAGACCCGTCTCGGGATGGATGCCGACCTCGCGCGGCAGCGACAACAGCTTGAGCGCCAGATCGAGGTCGACGTCCGAAGGCTGGGTGCCCTTCGGAATGCCGGCGCGCTTCGGCTTCTCGCCGTCTTCGTAATCCTTCTGCTCGCCGAGCTGGATGTATGGCCCGAACCGGCCCGCCTTCACGGCGACGTCGAGCCCGGTGTCCGGGTCCTGCCCGAGAATGCGGTCGGCCGTCGCCTCGCTATCGGCCGCGAGCGGACGTGTATAGCGGCATTCCGGATAGTTCGAGCAGCCGACGAAGGCGCCGAACTTGCCGGCCTTGAGGTTCAGCCGGCCGGTGCCGCAGGTCGGACACTGGCGCGGATCGCCGCCATCCGCGCGCGGCGGATAGATGTGCGGCCCCAGCATCTCGTCGAGCGCGTCCAGCACCTGCGCGACGCGCAGATCCTTGATGTCGTCGACGGCGCCGATGAAGCCGGTCCAGAAATCCTTCAGCACCTGCTGCCAGGAGATCTCGTTGTTGGAGATGCGGTCGAGCTGCTCCTCCAGATCGGCGGTGAAGTCGTATTCGACATAGCGACGGAAGAAGTTCTCCAGGAACGCGATCACGACGCGGCCCTTGTCCTCGCCGTGCAGACGCTTCTTCTCCAGCTTCACATAGCCGCGGTCCTTCAGCACCTGCAGGATCGAGGCATAGGTCGAGGGCCGGCCGATGCCGAGCTCCTCCATGCGTTTGACCAGCGAGGCTTCTGAGAATCGCGGCGGCGGCTCGGTGAAATGCTGGGTGACGGAGAGATCCTGCCGCTTCAGCGGCTCGCCCTGGCTCATCTGCGGCAGGCGGCGGCTGTCCTCGTCCTCCTCGTCGTCGCGGCCTTCCTGGTACAGCGCCAGAAAGCCGTCGAACTTCACGACCTGGCCGGTGGCGCGCAGCTCCAGCATGCGCGCGCCGGCCTTGGCCGTGATGTCGACCGTGGTGCGTTCCAGCTCGGCCGATTCCATCTGGCTTGCGATGGTGCGGGTCCAGATCAGCTCGTAGAGCTTGGCCTGGTCGTCATCGAGGCGCTTGCGCAGATCGGCCGGGCGCCGCGACAAGTCGGTCGGGCGAATCGCTTCGTGCGCCTCCTGGGCGTTCTTGGCCTTGGTCTGGTATTGGCGCGGACTGTCGGGCACGTAGTTGTTGCCGTAGATCTCGCCGATCACCTTGCGGGCCTGGGTGATCGCCTCCGGCGCGATCTGCACGCCGTCGGTTCGCATATAAGTAATGAGACCGGTGGTCTCGCCGCCGATGTCGATGCCCTCGTAGAGCCGCTGGGCGATGCGCATCGTGTGCGCCGGTGCGAAGCCGAGCTTGCGGCTCGCCTCCTGCTGCAGGGTCGAAGTGGTGAACGGCGCCTGCGGATTGCGGCGCGCCGGCTTGGCGTCGACGGTCGTCACTGTGAAGGTCGCGGCGTTCAGCGCCTTCTTGAAGTCCTCGGCTTCAGCGCCGGTGCCGATGTCGAGCCTTTGAATCTTCTTGCCGTCGGCGCCGACCAGGCGCGCCTCGAAGCTGTCGCCGCGCGGCGTCGCCAAGGTCGCGATCAGCGACCAGTATTCGCGCGGGACGAACTTCTCGATCTCGAGCTCACGGTCGCAGACCAGCCGCAGCGCCACCGACTGCACCCGGCCAGCCGAGCGTGCGCCCGGCAGCTTGCGCCACAGTACGGGGGAGAGGGTGAAGCCGACCAGATAGTCGAGCGCGCGGCGCGCCATGTAGGCGTCGACCAGCGCGCCGTCGATCTGGCGCGGATGCTTCATCGCGTCGGAGACGGCCTGCTTGGTGATGGCGTTGAACACCACGCGCTCGATCTTCTGATCCTTCAGCGCGCGCTTTTCCTTGAGCACCTCCAGCACGTGCCAGGAAATCGCCTCGCCCTCGCGATCAGGGTCGGTCGCCAGAATCAGGCGCTGGGCGCCCTTGAGCGACTTGGCGATCTCGTTTAGCCGGCCGGCCGCCTTGGGATCGACCTCCCAGATCATCCGGAAATTTTCTTGCGGATCGACCGATCCATTCTTTGCGGGGAGGTCGCGGACGTGACCAAAAGAGGCTAAAACCTCATAGGAGGAGCCCAAATACTTATTGATCGTCTTGGCCTTCGCCGGCGACTCCACGATAACAATATTCATGTATTTCCAGTAGCTTACGGGAAGGATTGAGGCTGGTTTCGCGGGATTCGCGCCAACGCTCGCTGACCCCGAACATGGGTGGTGAGGGGGTTCCTGTCAAATCGTCAGATGTCGAAACCCAGCGTCGGTCGGCCCGATCCTATCTGAATGGTTGTGGAATACCACGCAAGGGTTGTGGTTTTTTAATAGGTAATTTGTCAACTCAACACGGATTCGGATGAATTTTTTGACCAAGCCAGCGCGCAAGCGAAAGCGCATGTCCTCCAGCCGAGAACGGCGCGAACTTCACGACGACATCCCCGAGGACGGCGGAGTCGATGAGGCGACGGCACTCATTGCCGAGACCACGCAGCGGCTCGCCGGGATCGCCCGGCGCCACAATCTTGAGATGCTCGATTACCTGTTGCGGATGACGCATCTCGAAGCCGAGGAGCGGCTGCGCCTGCGCAGCCGTCGGAAATTGTCATAACGCACTGGGACCGGTGCGTTCCTGACCGGTGGAGCGAAGGTCTCCGGCCTTCTATCTTGACCCATTTTCTCCCGACGCCCCCGCGCCGCCGCCCGCGAGTGCCCCTGACCGCGGCTTGAGCGTCGTATCGCTTGCCGCGAGCACGCGGCCGTCCTCGGAACACAGCATGAGTCTGCGTACCGGCCGTTCGTTCCTGCGGTCGACCAGCATAGTCGCGATTTCCTCAGGCCTTTCGTCGAACTCCTCGCTCCATTGCCGCAGGGCCACCAGGATCGGGAACAAGCCGCGGCCTTTGGCGGTCAGCACATAATCGCGATAGGCGCTGCCGTCCGATGCGGGTTCGGTTGCCAGGATCCCGCGCTCCACGAGATTGCGCAGCCGCACGGTCAGGATGTTCTTGGCGAGGCCGAGGCTGCGCTGGAACTCGCCGAAGCGGCGCCGCCCCATGAAGGCATCGCGGATGATCAGCAGCGACCACCAGTCGCCGATCGCGTCCAGCGATCGCGCGATGGGGCAGGCGTCGCCCTCCAGGCTCGTGCGCTTGACCATATGGGTGGCTCCTCAAATCCCGTTCGATCCCGTGTCGACGGCGATCACGCGCTTGTGTGGTTGCATTATAAAACCGATCCGACTAGATGGCTATATGGTTTCATGATGAAACTGATCAACATATGGAGACTGGTCGTGAGGCTCGCAAACAAGACGGCATTCATTACGGGCGGCAATAGCGGCATTGGCTTTGCGACCGCGAAGCGGTTCGTGGCCGAAGGGGCCAGGGTTGCGATCACCGGACGCAATGTGGAGCGACTGGAGGCCGCGGCCCGGGAGCTTGGGCCGGAGGCACTGGCGCTGGCGGCCGACGCGACCGACATTGCCGCCACCGAGGCCGCGATCGCCAAAGCTGCCGATCGCTTCGGCAAGCTCGACATTCTCTTTGCCAATGCCGGCATTCCCGGCCAGACCCCGGTGGGCAGCGCCTCGCTCGAGGTCTTCGAGCAGGTGATACGGACCAATCTGACCAGCGTCTTCTTCACGGTTCAGGCGGCGCTGCCACATCTCAAGGATGGCGCCTCGATCATCCTCAACGGCTCGGTGATTTCAGTGCTCGGCAATCCCGGCTACGCCGCCTATGCCGCGAGCAAGGCGGGCGTGCGGGCGATCGCGCGAGTGCTGGCCTCCGAATTGTCACCGCGCGGTATCCGGGTGAATGTCGTGGCGCCCGGTGCGATCCGCACCCCGATCTGGGGGGCCGCCACCGCGACGCCGGAGGCCGAGAAGATTTTCGAGGCGCGCATCGGCGCGACCACGCCGCTCGGCCATATCGGTGAGCCGGAGAACATCGCAAATACCGTGCTGTTCCTGGCGTCCGACGAGGCCGCGCATATTCAGGGCCAGGAATTGTTCGTCGACGGCGGCGCTACCAGCTCACCCGCCGGTGCGCCAATCTTTCGAGGCCAGGCGGCGAGGCAATGAAATAACGGAATAATAAGACGTCTGTCATATTCTATCGGTCAGCGCGCTTCTCCCAGTCGGTGAAGGCGCTGACCTCTCCGATCCGTGAAGCCGAAAGCTTTACGCTGCGTTGAACCGTCGTTGTCGCAGCGAAGACTTCCGGAAGGGCATTTTACTTACGCATTCATATTGGAGCGCATGATGGCCAAGGCTGCGCGTTCTTTTTTCATGATGTCGACACCGGCCGCATCGGCCGGGCGATCGGCGCGCGATCAATCGGTGACCGACATCTTCATGAGCGTCATGATCTTCTCGCTGGCGGGCCTGCTGGTCTCGCTGGGGGCTCTGGTGCTCGGCCTTCCGCTGGTCTGGGACTGATCCTGCGCAGGGCAGCCGGAGATGAAAAGGCGGCCGCCGCGCGAGCGAAGGCGGCCGCGATCACATCACTACGCCGCCTGCAGATGGCTCACCGCCTCGAGCGCGCTCGCCAGCGCCTTCTCGCGATGTTCGGGTCCGATCTGGATGCCATCGGCCGCGATGAATTCGAGGTTCTTGACGCCAATGAAGCCGAAGATGCCGTGTAGATAGCTCTCGAGGTGTTCGAGCACGGCCATCGGCGTCTCGGCTCCATAGTATCCGCCACGCGAGAGCGCGACGATGACGCGCTTGTCGCCGGCCAAGCCCTGCGGTCCCTGCGCGGTATATTTGAAGGTCTTGCCGGCGATCAGAATGCGGTCGATCCAGGCCTTGAGCTGGCTCGGGATGGAGAAATTGTACATTGGTGCGCCCAGCACCACGATGTCGGCAGAGAGAAATTCTTCCAGCACGGCCTGGCCGGCCGCGAGCTCCTGCTGCAGCAGCGGATCGGATGGCGCATTGCCTTGCGCGGCTGCAAGGTGCGTCCCCGACAGATGCGCCAGCGGCGCCGTCGTGAGGTCGCGATAGGTGATCTCGAGCCCGGGTGCCATCTGCTGCAGCCTGGCGACGATCGCGGCCGAAAGCTGCCGGCTCACGGAGTGGGGGCCGAGCACGCTGGAATCGATATGGAGGAGCTTGGTCATTGCCAGTTACCTTTTGGGTTTTGGTATCGGTTTGTGACTGGCGCTATATGCGTAACTGTGCGATGAGCGCGCAAGAACGCACATTTTTGAAACCCGGGCACATCCGTGAAACCTGAGAACATCTGTGGTCCCGCCGCTCCGCCGCACTCGCTGGATGACCATGACTGTCGCGGCGTCGCCTCGGTGCTGGCGCGCGTCGGCGACAAATGGAGCGTGTTCGTCATCATGATGCTCGGCGACGGGCCGAAGCGCTTCAATGAGCTCAAGCGGATGGTCGGCGGCATCTCGCAGCGGATGCTGACGCTGACGTTGCGCGGGCTGGAGCGCGACGGGCTGGTGACACGAACGGTGTTTCCGACCATCCCGCCGCGCGTTGATTACGAACTCACCGATCTCGGCCGCGGGCTTTGCACTCCCGTGAAGTCGCTCGGGGAGTGGGCGATCAAGCACCAGGATCAGATCGAGGCGGCGCGTTCGCGTTTCGACGAACGCAATGAGACGGACTGATCGTTTTCCTATTGGAGAGATACCAATCCGCCGCGATGCCGGATCAGCTTGCCGGCCAGCTCGAGCTCGAGCAGCACGGTGCGGACCACGCCGGGTGCGATGCCCGAGATGCGGATCAGATCGTCGAGCGAGACCGGTGTCGGCCCGAGCAGGCTGAGGATCTGGTCGCGGTCGTGGCTCTCGGGATCGGGCGCGAACGGCTCGTCATCTTCCTCGCGCAAGGGCAGGGATAATGGCCGCTCCATGATCGGCCCGACAGCCTCAATGATGTCGGAGGCGCCGGTCACCAGCGTGGCGCCCTGCTTGATGAGATCGTTGGTGCCGGCCGCGCGCGGATCGAGCGGCGAGCCGGGGACGGCGAACACCTCGCGGCCCTGCTCGCCGGCCATCCGCGCCGTGATCAGCGAGCCCGAGCGATGGGCGGCCTCGACCACGACGACGCCGAGCGCCGCGCCCGAGATCAGCCGGTTGCGGCGGGGAAAGTCGCGGGCGCGCGGCTCGTGGCCGAGCGGCATCTCGGAGATCGCAGCGCCGTCCGCCGCCAGGATCGCGGCCAGCAGGTCCTCATGCTCGGGTGGATAGATGCGGTCGTGGCCGCCGGCCAGCACCGCGATGGTGCCGCTCTTGATGCTTGCGCGATGCGCCGCCTGGTCGATGCCGCGGGCGAGGCCGGAGATGACGGCGAAGCCGGCCTCGCCCAGCTCGTGCGCCAGCTGGCCGGCGAATTTGAGCCCGGCGACAGAGGCGTTGCGCGAGCCGACGATGGCGATGATGGGACGCATCATGGTCTCAGTAGGGCCGCGCACGCCGAGCAGCGGCGGCGCATCGTCTGTTGCGGCAAGTCGCGGCGGATAGCCCGCCTCGCCCGGCGCGAGCAGGCGGATGCCGAGTCCATACGATGCGGCCAGTTCGGCGCGCGCCTCGTCCTTGCCGCAGATCCGCAGGTCGCGGCGGCCGCCCCGACGTGCCAATTCGGGTAGCTGTTCGAGCGCAGCACCCGCGCTGCCGCAATGGTCGAGCAACGAGCGAAACGTCCGCGGCCCGACATTGTCGGAGCGGATCAGCCGCAGACGGTCGAGCCGCTCGGCCTCGGTCAGCTCGATGGCAGTGGTGATGGCGTCCACGCTTGGGCCTCCGGATGGAGGTAACATGAAGAAACCTGAGCGCGCAGGGAAGGGGGCGCGTCACGAGCGCCCCGCGATGTCAGATCAGACCAGCAGCGAGTCCAGGATGGCTGCGTCGAACTCCGCCCGGCGCTCCTGAGGCGCGAGCGTGGTGCCGCTGGGCGCCTCGCGCAGCCAGCAGTCTGCCGCCTCGCGACCGCGCTGATGCAGCATCGCGATGAAGGTCGCTCCGAAATCTGTGGCGCTCTGCTCGGCGAGGCCCTCGACCGCGTCCTCCGCCGCCAGCCGGTGCACGCGCGGCGGATGCAGCCCGTCGCTGCGCGCCCATTCGAGCGCGGCAAGCTCGGCGTTGAGCACGGCATTGGCGGTGATCTGGTCGAGCCGGCCGTCGATCGCGGCCGGGCTGTCCGGAATGGCATCATCGCGCGTCGGCGTCACCTGCACCACCAACAAGTCGGCGGCGCTGGATTCGTGCACCAGGCTGACGATCGGCGGATTGGCAGCGAAGCCGCCGTCCCAATAGGCTTCGCCATCGATCCTGATCGGCGACTGAAGCTGGGGCGGGCAGGTCGAGGCGAGCAGTATGTTTGCCGTGATCTCCGCATTGCGGAAGATGCGCTGGCCGCCATCGCGCACGCGCGTCGCCGCGATCAGCAGCCGCGGCGCGGCCCGGTCCTGCACGGCGGCGAAATTGATGGTGCCGGTCAGCATCTCCTGCAGCGGCGCGAGGTCGAACGGATCGAAGCGCGAGGCGCGTATTCCCGAACCGACAGAGATCTCGCTGCTGGCGGGCGAGAAGCCGCCGACGAGCAGCAGCGAGCGGAACGAGGCTTCGCTGGTCATGCTGTTCCAGAACCGTGCGAGCAGCTTGCGCGCTGCCTCGCGGCCGCCATCGGCGAGCCCGCAGACGAGCAGCGCGGCATTGATGGCGCCGGCGCTGGCGCCGCTGATGGTGTCGAAGTCGACACCGGGCTCTTCCAACAGCCGCTCGATCACGCCCCAGGAGAAGGCCGAGAACGTGCCGCCGCCCTGCAGCGCCAGCGACAGCTTGCGCGGCGGCCAGATGCGGGGCGCAGGCGTGAGCGCGGGTGTCGCGGCGATGGTCTGCGCGAGCGATCGTTCGCCGGTCGCGGGCAGCTTCACCTCGGTGACGGTCGGCCGCAGCTCGGCGACGGGCTTCATGCCCGTGGCAGCGAGGATCAGCTCGGTAACGGCAGGCTGGCTCGCGACCTTCGGCGCCTCCGCCACAACGTCGTTCGGCCGCGGAGCTTCGACAGCTGGCGCGGGCTCGACGACCGCCGCGGCCGCGATCGGAGCCGGACTCGTGCTGTCTCCGGTCGACCAGATCTGGGCGGCGGAGAGCAGGGCGGTGGCATTGGAGCAACGCGGTGCGGCCTGCCGCTGCACCGGCTGTTGCTGTGTTGTGAGGTCATCGCGCGTGGCTGACGACCCACTCGAATTGGTCTTTCTGAACCACATGATTCGACGATGACAGGCTCGGCTGATTCCCGCCAGAGTCTCGCGTCGATGCGACCTGGGAACTTCGCGCAGTGTTGCTGCAATGCCGCGGAAATGCAGGGAAGACCGCAATGTCCGTAAGAATGCGGTGTCTACTTCTTCGCGCCGATCTTGCTCTCCGTTCCAGCTCGCAACCGCCTGATGTTCTCGCGGTGCATATAGAACATCAGGACAGTGAGAACGGCTGACAATGCGGCGAGGGCGGTGTGGCTGAAGGCCAACAGCATGATCGGCGTGAGCAAGGCTGCGACGAAAGCTGCTACCGAAGAGTAGCGGAAGGCGAAGGCGGTTGCGAGCCAGACCAGGCAGAAGAACAGCGCGGCGGGCCAGAACAGGCCGAGCAGGATGCCGATATAGACCGCAACACCCTTGCCGCCGCGGAATTTCAACCAGACCGGAAAGAGATGGCCGAGGAAAGCGCCGAGGCCGGCGAGCATTGCCGCGTTCGGGCCGCCGAGATAGCCGCAGAGCACGACCGCGGCGGTGCCCTTGAGCGCATCGCCGAGCAGGGTGCCGACCGCCAGCCCCTTGCGACCGGTGCGCAGCACATTGGTGGCGCCGATATTGCCGGAGCCGATGGTGCGCAGGTCCTGGGTGCCGGCGAGCCGGGTCAGGATCAGGCCGAACGGGATCGAGCCGAACAAATAGCCGATGCCGAGGGCGACGGGCAGGAAAGCGTCAGATCCCATCACGCATCACTCCTTGCATGCAGGCCGCAGCATATCAGACGTGTTCGAACACGGTACGGCCGCCGACGATGGTGCGCACGACGCGCCCGGTGAACCGCGCCTCGTCGAACGGGGTGTTCTTGCACAGCGACTTCAGATCGGCCGGATCGAGCACCCAGGGCACGTCCGCATCGATCACGATGATGTCCGCCGGCGCGCCCGCGCGCAAGGTGCCGCCGGGCAGGCCCAGAAGCTCGGCCGGGCGGGTCGCCATCGCGCGGATCAGCGTGGTCCAGGAGAGCTCGCCATTATGCGCGAGCCGCAGTGCGGCCGGCAGCATGGTCTCCAGGCCGACTGCGCCGCTGGCGGCCTCCGCGAACGGCAGCCGCTTCACCTCGACGTCCTGCGGATTGTGGTCGGAGACGATGGTGTCGACCAGGCCCGACGCCAGCGCCTCCACCAGCGCGCGCCGGTCAGTCTCGGTGCGCAGCGGCGGCGACAGCTTCAGGAAGGTGCGGTAGGGGCCGATGTCGTTCTCGTTCAACGTCACATGATTGATCGAGACTGAGGCGCTGACGGCAAGGCCGGCGTCGCGCGCCCGCTTGAGGATCTCGAGCGAGTCGACCGAACTCAATGACGCCGCGTGATAGCGGCCCTTGCTGAGCGCGACCAGCCGCATGTCGCGCTCCAGCATCACGGCTTCCGCCGCAGCAGGAATGCCTTCCAGGCCGAGACGGGAGGCGAACTCGCCCTCGTTCATGACGCCTTCGCCGACGAGGTCCGGATCCTCCGTGTGATGCACGATCAGCGCGTCGAAATCGCGCGCATAGGTCAGGGCGCGGCGCATGACCTGCGCGTTGGTGACGCTGGTATGGCCGTTCGAGAAGGCGACCGCGCCGGCCGCCTTCAACAGCCCGATCTCGGTCATCTCCTCGCCGCGCAGGCCCTTGGTCAGGGCCGCCATCGGCTGGATGTTTACCACGGCGGTGTCGCGGGCCCGCCGCAGCACGAAATCGACCGTCGCCGAATTGTCGATCACAGGCGCGGTGCCGGGCTGGCAGATGATGGTGGTGATGCCGCCGGTTGCGGCAGCGAGGCTCGCCGAGGCAAAGGTCTCGCGGTAGTCGTAGCCGGGCTCGCCGACAAAGGCGCGCATGTCGATCAGGCCGGGGGCCACGATCTTGCCGGCGCAGTTGACGATGTCGGTGCCCTCCGGCACGCCGGCGGCGCCGATGCCGCGCCGGCACTCGCGGATCATGCCATCGGCGATCAGCACGTCGCCGATGCCGTCGAAATCGCGCGACGGGTCGATGACGCGTGCGTTGGCGAGCAGGATCGGGCGGCGGTCGGTCAGCATGGTCGTTCCCGATTCTCGTTCAAGCATTCGGCAGGTTGCGGGCGAGCGCCTCGAGCACCGCCATCCGCACTGCAACGCCCATTTCCACCTGTTCCCGGATCAGGGATTGCGCGCCATCGGCGACGATGGAGTCGATCTCGACGCCGCGGTTCATCGGGCCCGGATGCATCACCAGCGCGTCTGATTTGGCGTAGGCGAGCTTCTTCTGGTCGAGCCCGAAATAACGGAAATATTCGCCCGACGACGGCACGAAGGAGCCATTCATGCGCTCGCGCTGCAGCCGCAGCATCATCACGATGTCGGCACCATCGAGCCCCTCGCGCATGTCGCGCGCGACCTCGACGCCCATCCGCTCGATGCCCTGCGGCAGCAGCGTGGAGGGCGCCACCACGCGCACCCGCGCGCCCATCGTGTTGAGGAGAATGATGTTGGAGCGCGCCACCCGCGAATGCAGCACGTCGCCGCAGATCGCGATCACGAGCCCTTCGATCCGGCCCTTGTTGCGGCGGATCGTCAGCGCATCGAGCAGCGCCTGGGTGGGATGCTCATGCGCGCCGTCGCCTGCATTGATCACCGAGCCGTCGACCTTGCGCGCCAGCAGTTCCACGGCCCCCGAGGCATGGTGGCGCACCACCAGGATGTCAGGATGCATGGCGTTCAGCGTCACCGCCGTGTCCATCAGGGTCTCGCCCTTGCGCATGGACGAGGAGGATACCGACATGTTCATGACGTCGGCGCCGAGCCGTTTTCCCGCGATCTCGAACGAGGACTGGGTCCGGGTCGAGGCCTCGAAGAACAGGTTGACCTGGGTGCGGCCGCGCAGCACCGTGCGCTTCTTGTCGACCTGACGGTTCAGTTCGACATACTCCTCGGAGAGGTCGAGGAGGCCAGTGATGTCGTGCGCGGAAAGGCCCTCGATTCCCAGCAAATGCCGGTGCCCAAGGACAAATGTCGATTTCGGAGAGGCTGTCATTAAAGCCAGAGCTATAGGCGCGGTTGCCATGGGGGGCAAGGGCGAAAGCCGGTGTTCCGAGTTATCCCCCGTTCGCCGCGGCGGCGCCTGGCCTCGCCGCGGGCGCTGCTTTCCCTCCAGCGGCTCTGACGCGTGAGCTCGCCAGCGATGGCGCGGCAAGGGTTTGTGAACTATGCAAGGGACTGGTGGCACTTTTCGCTGCCGGGTGCGGGCGCGACGGCCTATGATTTTCGCATTCGGCGGCACCGATCGTAAGAGCCAGACGGAACACGGCCATGACACAGCCTTCGTTCGCGACCCACGAGGTTTTCAACCAGTCGCCGCCGCTCGAGGACGTCGATCTGTATATGTGCGATCAGCCGCTGCTGGCGGCGGTCGCGGCCAATGGCGGCGCCGGCGCACGGCAGGAATTGTCGGAGTTCGGATCCCTCTGGGGCTCGGCGGCCATGGCCGAGCGCGGCCGGCTCGCCAATGAGAACACGCCGAAGCTTCGCACCTATGATGCCAAGGGCTACCGCCGCGACGTGGTCGAGTTTCACCCCGCCTATCACGACCTGATGGCGTGCTCGGCGCAGGCAGGCCTGCATAATTCAACTTGGACCAAGGAGGGCAAGCCGCACGGCGCTCCTTTCGAGGTGGTTCGCGCGGCGAAATTCTACATCGCAACCCAGGTCGAAAGCGGCCATCTCTGTCCGATCACGATGACGCGCGCCTCGGTGGCGGCACTGGCCGCGCAGCCGGACCTGCTGGCTAAGACCATGCCGGTGATCGCAAGCCGCGACTACGATCCGACGTTTGCGCCGTGGTGGCAAAAGCGCGGCATGACGCTCGGCATGGGCATGACCGAGAAGCAGGGCGGCACCGATGTGCGCGCCAACATGACGCGCGCGATGCGCACGTCGGATGGCTATCGCATCACCGGCCACAAATGGTTCATGTCGGCACCGATGTGCGACGCCTTTCTCGTGCTGGCGCAGGCCGATGAAGGACTGACCTGCTTCTTCATGCCGCGCTTCGCGCCGGACGGCTCGGTCAATGCGATCCAGTTCCAGCGGCTGAAGGACAAGCTCGGCAATCGCTCCAACGCATCGTCCGAGGTGGAGTTCATCGGCGCGCATGCGACTCGGGTGGGCGAGGAGGGCAAGGGCATCCGCACCATCATCCAGATGGTGCAATTGACTCGGCAGGACTGCGCGATCTCCTCCGCAGGGCTGATGCGCTCGGGGCTCGCGCACGCGCTGCATCACGCGCGGCATCGCAGCGTGTTCCAGAAGCATCTCGCCGATCAGCCGCTGATGCAATCGGTGCTATCGGACATGGCGCTGCATGTCGAGGTAACAGTGGCGCTGGTGATGCGGATGTGCCGGGCTTTCGACCACGCGCCAGTCGATTCCGGCGAAGCCGCCTATGTGCGGTTGCTGACGCCGGTGATCAAATATTGGGTTTGCAAGAGCGCGCCGGCGTTTCTCTACGAGGCCATGGAGTGCCTCGGCGGCAACGGCTATGTCGAGGACGGCACGCTAGCGCGGCATTTCCGGGAATCGCCTGTCAATGCGATCTGGGAAGGCTCCGGCAATGTGATGTGTCTGGACGTGCTGCGCGCCTTGTCGCGCGAGCCGGAAGCCGCGATGACCGTTCTGACCACGCTTAGTGGCGAGACCCGTGGCCTGCCTGGCGCCGCCGAGACCATCGGCGTCATCGGGCAAGCTTTCCGCCGGCCCGATTCCGAGCGTGTCGCCCGGCTCGCCGTCGAGAGGCTGGCGCTGCTCGCGGCAGCAGCGGCCCTCAGTCCCGTCATGCCGCGTCATGCCGAATTGTTTGCCGCCACCCGTCTTGCCCTGACCCATCCCGGCTTGTACGGCGCCGTCGATCTCGATCCCGCCGATGCGCGCGCATTGCTCGAGCGCGCGCTGCCGTGACAACCAGCTGAAAGCGCAGTGATGGATTCACTCGATCCCCATAGTCCTCTTGTCGCCGTCATGCCCGCATCTCGGGCGCCGCGCACGCTCGGCTTCTGGCGCACGGCGTCATGGGGTCTCCTCATCATCGCCGCGTTCTTCATCGGCCAGTTGACGCCGATCGGCTATTTGCTGTTCCTGCTCAGCTCCGCGGGGCCGCTTGATAGCCTGAACGCGTACCAGCAGGCCGTGATCAAGATCGCCGGCTCGCCGGCCACGGTCGCGTTGTCCGCCATCATGGGCCTGCCGGGGCTGTTGATCCCGATCTATTTCGCCGTCCGCTACACGCGCTTGTCGTTTGCGGAGTATCTTGGCCTGCGCTGGACCAGCTGGAAGAATGTGGCCTTCGGCATCGTCGGCATGGTCGTCATCCTGGGAGCCTGGGAGCTGATCCCAGGGCTGACGGGACGCGAGGAGGCGTCGTCGAGCTTCATGGTCGAGATGCTGAAGTCAGCCGAGGGCGACGGCTCGGTGTGGCTCCTGGTCATCGCCTTCTGCGTCGCGGCGCCGATCTCGGAAGAGCTGATGGCGCGCGGCTTTCTCTATCGCGGCTGGTCGGACTCCTTTCTGCGGGTCCCCGGCGCGATCATCCTGTCGTCATTGATCTGGACTGTGCTGCATCTCCAATACGACTGGTATGCTTTGCTTAATGTCTTTTCGCTCGGTCTGTGGTTCGGCTATTTGCGCTCCCGCACACACTCGACCTATCTGACGATGGTGCTGCACGGCCTCAACAACCTCGCGGCCACCGTGCAGACCATGTGGCTCGCGAGCGGGCATTCCTGACCGCGATTCCTCAGCTCACGATGGCTATGATGGCTATGGTGAGCGGCATCGTGACGGCGGCGCCGCGATGACGACGCCCATCGGTCAGCGCCTCTCGTCCCGCAATCGGCCGAGCCGGTCGAGCGCGCCCTGCAGGATGAAGATCGCGGCATGCTCGTCGATCACCTCGGCGCGTCGCGCGCGGCTGACATCCATGCCGATCAGCTCGCGCTCCACGGCAGCGGTCGAGAGCCGCTCGTCCCACAGGCCGATCGGCAGATCGGTCAATTTCGACAGGTTGCGCGCGAAGGCGCGGGTGGATTGCGCACGCGGCCCCTCGCTGCCGTCCATGTTGATCGGCAGACCCAGCACGAAGCCGGTCGCCTTGCGCTCGGCTGCAAGCGCAAGCAGCCGCGCGGCATCGGCCTTGAACGCCTTGCGCTGGATGGTCTCGACGCCGGTGGCGAGCCGCCGGTCGGGATCGGAGGCGGCAACACCGATGGTCTTGGTCCCAAGGTCGAGCCCGATCAGCGCGCCACGGTCCGGCCAGTGCGCGGCGATTTCGACGAGGGAAAGAATGAGAGCGGGCATAGATTGCGCTTAGCACGCACGCGTGCGGCGAGCCAGCGGGGCCCGGTCCGGGCGCGTCGGCCTCGTCGGCCGCAACGGATCCGGCAAATCGAGCTTGCGACGGATCATCGCAGGAAAGATTCCTGCCGCGGGTCACGATCGGTGGGATCTTCTCGATACCGGCCAAGCCCATCGCTCTGGCTCCGGATCCGACCCAGGTGTCGTGATGTCGTTATTGTAGGTCGCTCTGTTCGGACCGATTCCGGGGCTGCCAACAACGCGATCGAACAGCACAGCGCGCTTGTTTCGCGTTTGCAGGTGGTACATCCTGACGTGGCAGTATCTGCCATACAAAACTTTTTATTGTGCGGTGCGCCCGGATGCAACGGTTTCTGTCACCGGGCCACGAGGACACCGTCATCTTGCTGTAAAGCCTGAGCGTTTTCGTACCCGGCGATTCAGGGCGGTGGATGTGGGCGGGGCACCGGAATGATTTGTTTGCTTGCCGCGCCATCGAACAAAAGAGCCCGGACGACGACTAAGAAGGAGTCGGTGACGTTGATCCGGGCCGGATCGGCAGTGCGAGCTTTGCAGGCACGATTGCCAGGCGCGGAGCGAGGCTCGCGGCCAGGCAGGCGCGCTCGGTCGAGCGCCAACATTTTTGCCCGACACAAGATATTCATAGGGGAGACGACTCATGCTGATTAAACCAAATCTGATTGCGGCCTCGGAGAAGCGGCTTTCACAAGCGGCCATTGCCCCCAAGGAACTGGACAAGAAGCTTGGCGACGGCCGTCCGATCAAGATGTCAGTCGAGCGGAAACAGCTTCGCCAGCGCCAGTTGCTGGCCCAAACCGACAATGTTCAGGCAGCGCAAGTCGGCCTCGAGCGGATCATCCAGGGCAATGATCTCGACAGCATCAACTACCTGGCCAAGGGGACCTTCGTCTCGCGTTCGGTTTGCCGCATCCAGCTCAAAGACGTCCAAGCCAATCTGCTGGGCTACGCGACCGGCTTTCTGATTGGTCCTGGTCTGCTGATGACCAACAACCATGTTTTCGGCAAGCCGGGTGATGCCAGGACATCGCTGGCCGATTTCGACTATGAACTCGATATTCAGGGCATGGAGCGCGCGCCGGTTCGGTTCGGCTTCGAGCCCGACAAGTTCTTCTACACCAACAACAAGCTCGACTACACCGTTGTCGCGGTCGCTCCGAAATCCCAAGACGGCAGGCGTGATCTGCTTGATTGGGGGTGGTTGCCGCTGAGCGGCGAGCCAGGCAAGGGCGATCCTGGCGAGTATCTCACCATCATCCAGCATCCGGGCGGGCAGGCGAAACAGATCTGCGTCCGCGAGAACAAGCTCCTGCAATATGTCGGTGACTTCGTCTGGTATCTGACCGACACGTCCGCCGGCTCGTCGGGCTCGCCGGCCTTCAATCGTTTCTGGCAGGTGATCGCGCTTCACCACAGCGGTGTGCCGAAGAAGGACGCAAAGGGCAACATCTTGACCACGGACGGCAAGATCTGGGATGCCTCGATGGATGAGACGACCATTGACTGGATCGCCAATGAGGGCGCGCGAGTCAGCGCCATCGTCGCCGATCTCAAGGTCGCGGTCGGCACCAATCCGCTGATGAAGGCGGTGCTCGATCAAGTGCAGCCGCCTGCGCCTATTCTGGTGGCGACAAATGGGGAAAAGGCGACGATAAATGTCGCTCCACCACCCGGCGCCGACATCTGGCTCGAGCAGTCCGGCGAGGCGGCCTCGCTCGTGATTCCGATCCGGGTACCGATGCCGGTCTTTCAGCGGCAGCCATTGCATGCGGGTGTGATCGCCGCAGCGGGACTGCAAGCGCCGCCGGCGATGCTATCTGCTTCGCCCGCGATGCTGCCGGCACCATCCTCGATCGTGCCGGGGTCGCCGCCGCCGCTGCCACTTCCACCGCCCGCGATGATCCCGGCTGGTCCGCGCGTTGGCCCCGTTACCGGCATGTTGGTCGAGGTCGTCCATATCGATCAGAGCACGTTGAAATCACGGCCCGGATACAAGGCGAACTTTCTCGGGAGCGGCAAGTTCTCGGTGCCTCTGCCGAAGATTCCGGCTTCGCTGAAGTCCAAGATCGCGATGCTGAAACGCAACTCGGGCCAATCGGAGCTGAAATATTTCAATTACAGCGTGGTCATGAACAAGGACCGCAAGCTCGCCTTCTTCAGTTGCGTCAATATCGACGGCAGCGAGCAGCAGGATGTCGGCAAGCGGGAGGGCGACCGTTGGCTCCGCGATCCGCGGATCGACGACGACTTCCAGATCGGCGACGAGTTTTATCGCAAGCAATCAACGCTTGAGGCCGACCGTACTGCCAACCCGTTCGACCGCGGCCACCTGGTGCGCCGCCTGGACGCGACCTGGGGCGAAACGGTCGACGAGGCCAAGGAACACGGCGACGATTCTTTTCACTTCACAAATTGTTCGCCGCAGTTCTTCTCCTTCAATCAGGGCAAGCAGTTGTGGGCAGGGCTCGAGGACTACACGCGCGACGTCCTGCTTAAGAATGAGGAGAAGGGGATCGTCATGAACGGACCCGTGTTCGATGGTCCCGATGCAAATGATGCCGATCTGCCTGATCCTGCGGGGAAGCCGCACCCGGATCCCAGCTTCGGTGGCGTGAAAATCCCGAAATATTTCTGGAAGATCCTGATCACCAGAGACGACGACGAGTTGAAGGCGGCGGCATTCCTGATGAGCCAGCGCAATCTGATCATGGGCATCGACCGCATCAAGGACGAAGCGGACATACTGGAAAAGTTTTCGCAGGAAGACGTCAGTGTCTTCCAGGTGTCGATCGCCGATCTCACCAGGCTGACCAAGCTCGATTTCGGTCCGCTCGCCGCTGTCGACACCCATGAGGCGACCTCGGTCGGGCCGCGAAAAATCGAGGGTTATGACGATATCCGGATTTAGCCTAAAGACGAGCGATCAGGCCGCGATCTCGCGGCCCTGATCGCCGAGGCAGGAGATGAAGGCCGCCAGCGCGCTGGTGTGATGCTGGGTCCGGCGATGAATGAACAGCGTCTCGATGCGCGCGAACTGCGGATCCAGCGTCAGGATGCTGATGTCCTTGGCAAGCTCGCTGCGTTCGACCACTGCGCGCGGCAATAGCGCCACGCCCATGCCGGCGGCGACGCAGCCGATCATGCCGTCGAGCGTGCCAAGCTCGCAGCGCGCGGCGGAGGGCCAGCCCAACGCTGCAAAGAGGTCTTCCAGCCGGTGGCGATAGGTGCAGCCGATCCGGAACACCAGCGCCGTCGGTCCGGATTGCGACGTGCCGGCGCGGAGCGCGGCGAGACTGCCGAAGCGCCGCGCTGTGATCAGCACCAGCTCCTCGCGGAAGGCCGTGATGCCCGACAGCTCGGCATGGTCGATCGGGCTGGTGACGAAGGCGCCGTCGAGCGCGCGTTCGAGCACGGCCGTGGCGAGATCGGCCGTCGTCGCGGTACGCAGCGTCAGCGCGACATTGGGGAAACGGCGGTGAAAGCCGGCGAGCAGCGAGGGCAGGCGCACGGCAGCCGTCGTCTCCATCGAGCCGATCGCCAGCGGGCCCTTGGCGTCGCCGTCGTCACGCGCCGCGAGCAAAGCCTCCCGCGACAACGCCGCCATGCGCTGCGCATAGGGCAGCAGGCGGCGGCCGGCGCCGGTCAGCGTCATGCCGCGGCTGTGCCGCTCGAACAGCGCGGTGCCGATCTCCGCCTCCAGCGCCTTGATGCGCTGGGTGACGTTGGACTGCACCGTGTTGAGCGCTTGGGCAGCGCGCGTGATGCCGCCGGTGCGCGCCACGGCTGCGAACGTCTGCAGGTCGATCAGTTCCACGAGATCACAATCCGTTTCAATTTCGTGATGTCTGAGTTCTCAAGTATTCATTTCCGGAGAATGCTAGCGCGACCTACTGTCGGCGTCCAGCGCATGGAGAAATGTTGGCGCATGGAGCATGCTGATGTCGCTGAGGACGCCGCTGACGACGAAGCTCGGAATTCGCCATCCGGTGCTGCTGGCGCCAATGGACATCGTTTCCGGCGCGCGCTTGGTGCGTGCCGTCAGCGAGGCCGGCGGGTTCGGCATCCTTGGCGGCGGCTACGGCAATCGAAGCTGGCTCGAACAGGAAAGCGCGAAGCTGAAGGGGCTTTCGGCGCCTTTCGGCATCGGCTTCATCACCTGGTCGCTGGCAAAGCAGTCTGAACTTCTGGATATCGCGCTTGCCGCACGACCCCGCGCGATCATGTTGTCGTTCGGTGACCCCGCACCGTTTGCGCCTGCCATCAAAGAGGCCGGGGCGCTGCTGATCTGCCAGGTCCAGGACGAGGCAATGGCGGTGCAGGCGCTTGAGGCTGGCGCCGACATTCTGGTCGCGCAGGGCACGGAAGCCGGCGGGCACGGTGCCTCGCGCACCACGCTCGAGATCGTGCCGGCGATTGTCGATCGGGCTGCAGGGCTCGTGCCCGTGGTCGCTGTCGGCGGCATTGCCGACGGTCGCGGATTGGCGGCGATGTTGATGCTCGGCGCAAGCGGGGTGTTGCTCGGCACGCGATTCTACGCGAGCCAAGAGGCGGATGGAGCCGACGAGGCCAAGCGGCGGATCTGCGCAGCCAAAGGCGGTGACACGTTCCGGAGCATCATCTTTGATCTCTCGCGCGACATTGTGTGGCCGGCGCCATTCACCGGGCGTTGCCTGGTCAACGACCATGCCCGCCGCTGGATGGGCCGGGAGATCGAATTGCTGCAACAGAGCCGCGCCGTTGCGCCGGGCTATCTCGCGGCGCGCGCATCCGGCGATTTCGATGTCGCCGCCGTCATTGCCGGAGAGGCCGTCGCCTTCATTCATGATGTGCCGCCAGCGGCCGAGATCGTTGAACGCATCGTCACCGAAGCGGATCAGATCGTCCAGGGCCGGCGCAATTCGTCGCTTTCGTCTGCACTGTAGAAGGACATGCACCATGTGGCCTGATCGCCGTTTCCTTGATATCGTCAAGTCCGAGCATCCGATCGTGCTGGCACCGATGGCCGGCGTGATGGACGCGGGCCTTGCCATTGCAGTTGGGCAGGGCGGCGGCGTGGCGTCGCTGCCATGTGCGATGCTGTCGGCGGAGAAGGCGCGCGAGCAGGTCAAGGCGGTGCGCCAGCGCGTTCCCGGCGCGCCGGTCAACATGAATTTCTTCTGCCACATGGCCGTCGACGCAGACCCGGCGCGCGAGGCCGGATGGCGCAAGCGGCTCGCCTCCTACTACACGGAGCACGGGATCGATCCAGCAGCGCCGGTCAATGCGGCCAATCGCGCGCCATTCGATGCGGCGATGTGTGCGGTGGTCGAGGAGCTGAAGCCTGACATCGTGAGCTTCCATTTCGGCTTGCCCGATCAGGCGCTGCTGAGGCGCGTCAAGGCGACCGGCGCGCTCGTGATGTCGTCCGCCACCATCGTGCGCGAGGCGGTCTGGCTAGAACAGAGCGGCGCGGACATCATCATCGCGCAAGGCGCAGAGGCCGGCGGCCATCGCGGCATGTTCCTGACCGACAGCCTCGCCCAGCAGGTCGGCACTCTTGCGCTGGTGCCGCAGGTGGTCGACGCCGTGAAGGTGCCGGTGATCGCCACTGGGGGCATCGCCGACGGGCGCGGCATTGCGGCGGCCTTCGCACTCGGGGCATCCGGCGTCCAGATCGGCACCGCCTACCTGCGCTGTCCCGAATCCACCGAGAGTGGCCCCGCGCGCAAGGCGTTGGCCGAGGCCGATGACGAGTCGACCATCATCACCAACGTCATGACCGGCCGGCTCGCGCGCGGCATCGCCAATCGCGTGATGCGCGAGGTCGGACCGATCTCGCCCGATGCTCCGGCCTTTCCGCATGCGGCGACCGCGCTCGCACCTCTGAAGGTCGCTGCCGAAAAGCAAGCCAGGGTCGATTTCACCAATCTGTGGGCCGGGCAGGCGGTCCGGCTGGCACGCGAACTGCCGGCGGCGGAGCTGACGCGCAAACTGGCAGCTGAGGCTCAGGCGCGGCTGCGCCAATTGGCGGGGTAAAGACCCCTTCTTTACCGCCGCGGTCCGCGCCATGGTCCGGGCCGTGGTTGCGGCGCGAAAGGTGCCTCTGCTATACCGCGGGCTGAATTTCCCCGCATGAGGCTCTATATAATGTCGGTCGATGCCGCCACCGTCCGCCGGATCGCGCAACTCGCGCGGATTGCCGTCGCAGATGCCGAGGTTCCGCATCTGCAGGGCGAGCTCAACACCATGCTGGCCTTCGTTGAGCAGCTGTCGGAGGTCAATGTGGAGGGTGTCGAGCCCATGACCTCGGTGACGCCGATGGAGATGAAAAAGCGGCAGGACGAGGTCAATGACGGCGAGATCGCCGACGACATCGTCAGCAATGCGCCGGCGACCGAAAACCATTTCTTCCTGGTGCCGAAGGTCGTGGAATAGCCGAAACGCCGCAACAACCGACGAGCCAAACCATGTGTCTGCTCTGCGACGATGAAAAGGCCTATCAGGCCTATATGAACTATCTCGACGCGATGGAGCGCCAGGGCAAGTCGGCCGATCCCGACAAGGCTGTCGATGCCGTGCTCGATGTGCTGCAGGCGCAGGTCGATGCCGACGCCAAGGCTCGTGCCAAGCAAGACGACCCCGCCAACGACAAGACGCTTTCCCCCTTCTTCTGCAGCCCGATCAATAAATGACTGATTTGACTTCTTTGACGCTGGCCGACGCCCGCCAGGGCCTCGCGAGCAAGACCTTCACGTCGCTCGAGCTCACCGATGCCCATCTGAAGGCGATCGAGGACGCGCGCGTGCTCAATGCCTTCGTGCTGGAGACGCCGGATGTAGCGCGCGCGATGGCGCGCGACGCGGATAGCAAGATCGCGAGGGGCGAGGGCGGGCCGCTCGCTGGCATTCCGCTCGGGATCAAGGACCTGTTCGCCACCAAGGGCGTGCGCACCACGGCCTGTTCGAAGATCCTGGGCAATTTCGTGCCTCCTTACGAGTCCACCGTGACCTCGCAGCTCTGGCGCGACGGGGCCGTGATGCTCGGCAAGCTCAACAATGACGAGTTTGCGATGGGCTCGTCGAACGAAACCTCGTGCTTCGGGCCGGTCGGCAATCCCTGGCGGCGCGAAGGATCGAACACCACGCTGGTGCCCGGCGGCTCCTCCGGCGGCTCGGCCTCCGCGGTGGCGGCACTGCTCTGCATGGGCGCGACCGCAACCGACACCGGCGGCTCGATCCGCCAACCAGCGGCGTTCACCGCCACCGTCGGCATCAAGCCGACCTATGGCCGCTGCTCGCGCTGGGGCATCGTCGCCTTTGCCTCATCGCTCGATCAGGCCGGCCCGATCGCGCGCAGCGTGCGCGACGCCGCGATCCTGCTGCGCTCGATGGCCGGTCATGACCCCAAGGACACGACCTCGGTCGACCGCGCCGTGCCGGACTACGAGGCCGCGATCGGTAAGTCCGTGAAGGGCATGAAGATCGGCATCCCCAAGGAGTATCGTCTCGACGGCATGCCGGCCGAGATCGAGAAACTGTGGAGCGAGGGCCGTGCGTGGCTGGAAGCGGCAGGTGCCGAGACCGTCGAAGTGTCGCTGCCGCACACCAAATACGCGCTGCCTGCCTATTACATCGTGGCGCCGGCGGAGGCCTCGTCCAACCTCGCGCGCTATGACGGCGTGCGCTACGGGCTGCGCGTGCCTGGCCGCGCGATCGGCGACATGTACGAGAACACCCGTGCCGAGGGCTTCGGCGACGAAGTGCGTCGCCGCGTCATGATCGGCACCTATGTGCTCTCGGCAGGCTATTATGACGCCTATTACCTGCGAGCGCAGAAGGTCCGCACCCTCATCAAGAAGGATTTCGAGGATTGCTTCGCCAAGGGCGTGAATGCGATCCTCACCCCGGCGACGCCGTCGGCCGCCTTCGGCATCGGCGAGAAGGGCGGCGCCGATCCGGTCGAGATGTATCTCAACGACATCTTCACGGTGACCGTGAACATGGCCGGCCTGCCCGGCATCGCGGTGCCGGCCGGCAAGGATGCACAGGGCCTTCCCCTCGGCCTGCAGTTGATCGGCCGTCCGTTCGACGAGGAGACGCTGTTCTCGCTCGGCGAGGTGATCGAGCAGGCGGCGGGCCGCTTCACGCCGGTGCGGTGGTGGTAGACCTCGCGCAATTCAAGGCAAGCCTCGCGGGCGATGCGCCCGCAGGCAACGTCGCGCCGCCGCTCGCCGGCCTGTGGTGGACAGCGAAGGGCGATTGGGACCGCGCGCACAGGATCGTGCAGGACGAGGATACGCGCGAGGCCGCCTGGGTGCATGCGCATCTGCACCGGATCGAAGGCGATCTCGGCAACGCTTCGTATTGGTATCGGCAGGCCGGACAGCCGGTCGCCAAGGATGCGCTTGATGTCGAGTGGGAGCGGATCGCGACCGCGCTCCTGGCCTGACCTGTTTCGGCTTCCCGCTATTTGAGCTTGCCTTCAGGCAGCAGATATTCGTGCACATGCGGGCAGATATTACCCGCGCACTTCTCGCCCTTCATCAGCGGCTCGAGCTGCGCCAGCAGCGCCTTGGCGTTGAACACCTTTGGTGGCGCTGACTTGACCGGCGGCGGCAGGAAATGCACATCGCCCTCGATGGCCGGCTTCGGTGGGCCCCCGCCGCTGGGGATGAAGATGACAGCTGCTGTCTTGACCGGTGTGGCCGGCAGACTGATGAGGTCGCGCTGCTCTCGCCACGACGCGAAATCGGCGGCTTCGTCTGCCGAGACCGGGATATGGGTGCGCAGCGATGGAATCGCGCTCGCAAGCTGCGTTCTGACTGGCTCCTCGGCGGGGCGCCGCATCGCGAACTGCATGTCCGACAGGATCTCGAACCCTGCATAGCCCTTCGCGATCGCAAGCTCGGCGCAGCGGTTGAGCCAGTACACCTGCACGCTTTCCTTGGTCGTGAAGCCGTTACCCCGGAAGGCAACGCGATAGACATCCGGCCGCAATTCCTTGGCATCCGCGCCGCCCAATAGACTCTCGTCTTGATAAGGCGTCGCGCACGACGCAAGCGTGACGGCCGCGGCCGCCAGCAAAACCCAACGCAACATTGCACTCGTCCCCCTGCTGCTGGAACTCTAGGGGACAGATCGACGGTGCGTCAATGCCGGCACGGCGCGATTGGCTTGACTGGTGTAGTCTGTTGCGCGAAGCCCACCACGACCCAGATATCCTTTATGTCCGGAAAAGACACCATGAGCGCATCCACCACTCCTCACAAGCTGATCAAGGGCGCAACCGGCGACTGGGAGGTCGTGATCGGCATGGAGGTTCATGCCCAGGTGACCTCGAAGTCGAAACTGTTCTCCGGCGCCTCGACCGCGTTCGGCGGCGATCCGAACAGCCACGTCTCCCTCGTCGACGCGGCGATGCCGGGCATGCTGCCCGTGATCAACGAGGAATGCGTGCGCCAGGCAGTGCGCACCGGCCTCGGGCTCAACGCCAAGATCAACCTGCGCTCGGTGTTCGACCGTAAGAACTATTTTTATCCCGACCTGCCGCAGGGCTACCAGATCAGCCAGTACAAGTCGCCGATCGTCGGCGAGGGCGAGATCGAGGTCGAGCTCGACGGCGGCAAGACCGCCACCATCGGGATCGAGCGGCTGCACCTTGAGCAGGATGCCGGCAAGTTGCTGCACGACCAGTCGCCGACCATGTCCTATGTCGACCTCAACCGCTCAGGCGTGGCGCTCATGGAGATCGTCTCCAAGCCCGACATTCGCGACGCCGAGCAGGCCAAGGCCTACGTCACCAAGCTGCGCTCGATCCTGCGCTATCTTGGTACCTGCGACGGTGACATGGAGAAGGGATCCTTGCGTGCGGATGTGAATGTTTCCGTGCGCAAGCCCGGCGGTGAGCTCGGCACCCGCTGCGAGATCAAGAACATGAACTCGATCAACTTCATTGGCCAGGCGATCGAATACGAGGCGCGGCGCCAGATCGAGATCATCGAGGATGGCGGCGTCATCGAGCAGGAAACCCGGCTCTACGACCCGGGCAAGGGCGAGACGCGCTCGATGCGCTCCAAGGAGGAGGCGCACGACTACCGTTACTTCCCCGATCCCGACCTCCTTCCGCTCGAGTTCAGCCAATCCTTCGTCGACGAGCTGAAAGCGCAGCTGCCGGAGCTGCCGGACCAGAAGAAGGCGCGCTTCATCGCCGATCTCGGCCTCTCGCCTTATGATGCCAGCGTGCTGGTGGCCGAGCGGGAGAGCGCCGCCTTCTACGAGGCGGTGCTGTCGAAGCTCGAAAACCGCGCCCGCGATGGCAAGCTTGCCGCCAACTGGGTGATCAACGAGCTGTTCGGCCGCCTCAACAAGGAAGGCCACGACATCTCGGCCTCTCCCGTTTCGGCCGAGCAGCTCGGCGCCATCATCGAGCTGATCGGCGAGGGCACGATCTCCGGCAAGATCGCCAAGGACCTGTTCGAGATCGTCTGGACGGAGGGCGGCGATCCGCGCGAGCTCGTCGAGACGCGCGGCATGAAGCAGGTCACCGATTTGGGGGCGATCGAGAAGGTGGTGGACGAGATCGTCGCTGCCAACCCCGACAAGGTCGCGCAGGCGAAGGCGAAGCCGCAGCTGGTCGGCTGGTTCGTCGGCCAGGTGATGAAATCGTCCGGCGGCAAGGCCAATCCGCAGGCCGTCAACGACCTCTTGAACAGCAAGCTCGGCATCTAAACGACGTTACGTCGTCTTCGTTCCGGCGGCGCGCAAGCTTGCGCGCCGCATCTCGACACCCGGCGAGATGCGAATCGGTTTTGCGCGATTCTCAAAAAAGCCGCCTTTGACGACGCTCGGATCAAGCCCGGATCGCTGGCACGGGCGATATCAACGAAAATTTTTTTCGTGCCAAAATTCCCGACTCGGCGCCCGCATAGGCCGCTCTTGCCTTAAGTCCGTCGGCCGCGATGATGTCGTGCATGCTTCCTGCCCATCGTGATCGATTGCGAGAAATGCCTGCAGTGAAGGCGTTTCCTGCAACATCTATTAGTTCGACGGTTTTGCGTTCGTGCATTCGCCGCTTTCTCGGACGCGTCGTTCGTCGGCGCATGTCGCGAACTGCTTCGCTCTCTCGCGCCGTCGCGTGTCAACACTTCTTTAAGTCGGACGCTGTTTTTTTTGGTGCGTTGGTGTATTCGAGAAGGAGTGCATCTCGATTCCCGAATGCACGCAGCGACTAAGCCAAACTCATCGGAGGGCAAGATGGCTAAGAAAGCGAAGAAGGCGAAGAAGGCAGTGAAGAAGACTGCGAAGACCGCGGCCAAGAAGACCGCGAAGAAGACCAAGAAGGTCTCGAAGAAGAAGTAACTGACGTCTCGCGTTCGCGCGAGATGAGCCGGCGGCTTCTGATGCCGGCACGTCGCTGGAGCGCCAGGCCGGCCTGTTCCTCTTGAGCAGTTTAGGCCAATAGCCTCCAGTCGATGAAGAGGGTGTCGGCGAGACATCAGGTCGACGGCCGGATCGGACTTCAGCGGCTTTGCCGCTCGCATCCCGGTCCGGCAGAAGAAACGCGTTTTCTTCGTTCGGTGCAGATCCGCTGTTCGGTCTGCAATTTTGCCAAGGCGTCACTGCTGCGGCGAGATCTGATCCTGACGTGTTCGCCGACGCCCTCGTTCTGGTTCTGAGGGACGCTTGGTCCTGACGGGAGTGTCTGCTGGATTGTCCGCGGCTCCGCTTTTGTTTCCCCTGCAATAATCTTGCTTCGCAATCGTCCCGCTGGCCGCCGGCTCGCTTTGCGGGTTGCCCCGCGAGCGGTCGCCGCCACGGATGGTTATGGGTTTGCCAAGCAGAACGGTAAACCGACCCTTGCCAAGTTCGAAAACGATAGCGGAATCAGCGGTGTCGTGAACGGCTTAGCTGTGTGCGCCGCGTCACGTTTACACGTCGTTCAGCGCGATACTTAAACTGCCATTCAAACTTGATCGGTCATGATCAGCCCATAAGCCGGCAAACGGCATGGGGTGTTGAACAGGTGGACGGGGCCGCGCTCGCATGCGCCGCTCCCCTTGAGGAATGGAGAGCGACGATGTTTCAGGGGCAATTCAATCTCGATACGGCGGTCTCGGCGGAAGCGGCTGCGAATGGCGACGTGCTGTTCGAACTCGGCATGCTGCATGCGAGCGGACGCGAAGGTCCGGTGGATCTGATCGCCGCGCATAAATGGTTCAATCTGGCCGCCCTGAAGGGCCGACGGGATGCGATCGCGATGCGTCGCGAGATCGCCGAGATGATGTCGGACGCCGACATCGCCGCCGCGCAGCGCGAAGCCCGCGCCTGGATGACCGCGCACTGAAGCGCCGGCGTCGAACACGTCTTCAGGGTGCTCGCTTTCCGCAGCGCTCTGCCGTCATCGCGACGCGCGTCCTCGTCTGGCCGGCGGTGGCGGCATGCGTACCTCTGTGTCCTCCGGCCCGAGTACGCGGCCGTCCTGGGCGCGCAGCTCGAGACGTCGCACCGGCAGGCTGCTCCTTTTGTCGACCAGCAGCACATGGGCCTCATCGGGATCGAAGAAGTAGTCTTCGCCCCATTGCCTGAGCGCAACCAGCAGCGGGAACATGCCGCGACCCTTCGCGGTCAGCACATACTCCTGATAGGGGCTGCCGTCGGCGGCCGGCACGGTGTCCATGATGCCGTGCGCCACCAGATTGCGCAGCCGGGCTGAGAGGATGTTCTTGGCAAGCCCGAGGCTCTTCTGAAACTCGCCGAAGCGGCGCAGCCCATCGAAAGCATCGCGCACGATCAGCAGCGACCACCAGTCGCCTATCGCATCCAGCGGGCGCGCCACGCCGCACAATGAATCCTTGTGGCTTATTCTCTTGGCCATCTCGCCTGCCTTGCCACCTTGCACGTGTTGATCGTCGCGGGCTCCAGCCGAAGCGCTGCCCTATGGGTCTGAATATGTCGGTTGCAAATTGAAACCTCAAGCGCTAAGACTCGAACGGTTTCAATTTGCAACCACGTGGGAGAGGCCATGATCCCGTCCGATGCCACCTTCGCAGGCAGCTTTCCGTTCGATCCGCACTTCACCACGGTGCCCGCTTTCCGTATGCATTACCTGGACGAGGGACCGCGCGATGGCGAGGTCGTGCTGTGCCTGCATGGCGAGCCGACTTGGGGCTACCTGTTTCGCCACCCGATCGCGGCTCTCAGCCAAACCCATCGCGTGATCGTGCCTGACCACATGGGCTTCGGCAAAAGCGAGACGCCGCCGGCGCGCAGCTACTGGCTGCAGGATCATATCGACAATCTGGAGCGCTTCGTCCTCGCGCTCGATCTTTCCGGCATCTCGCTCGTGATGCATGATTTCGGCGGCCCGGTCGGAATGGGGCTGGCCGCAAGGCATCCGGACCGCATCCGCCGGATCATCTCGACCAATGGTCCGACGCCATTCGGCCAGCCCGATCTGCTCGATCGCGTGATGGCGAATGCAAGCGTATCGCCCTGGTTTCAATGGATCGCGAAGGCCGAGGCGGACGGCAGCCTCGAGGCGGTGCTCGGGCAGCTCGGCTTCAACATCCTCAGCACGCTGAAGCTCAACGGTTTCGAGAACAATGCCGTCATCACCGACGACTGGCTGCGCGCTTATGCTGCGCCTTTCGTCAGTCCCGCCGAATGTCTCGGCGCTATCGGCTGGGCCAAGGGCTTTGCTACTGCCGCCCACAGGTTCGAGCAGCCCGATCCGGCCGCCGACCGCGACATTCGCCGCAAGCCGGCGCTCGCGATCTGGGGCGAGGCGGATCGTACGCTGCACGCCGAGCACTTCCTGCCGCTCTTTGCAGCGGTCTTCCCGACAGCACGGATCGAGCGTCTCCCAGGTGTCGGCCATTACTGTCTCGAAGACGCGCCGTCTGCCATCACGGCGCTGATCGCGCAATTCCTGCATCAGACCTGATCGCCGCGCGAGTGCTCACGACCGGGCAGGGGGGCTTCCCGCTCACTTGGTTGCAAATCGAAACTTAGAGGGCGCGAGCCGGAGGACTGCAGGGCCGCCGCTGCGGCCCGCATGGGACATGCGAGAGCTCAACCTCCGCCGACAGCCGATCTCAAGGAAACAGTCGTCTCGCGACAGCGCGGCCTTCGCCCGCGGCCGTTTCACGGTGGCCTTATCTCACTCTGCTGATGCGTTCCTCCTCAGCCTCGGATTGAAAACCGCCTCGCCGTGCCTCATCTTCAGTCCACATGAACAAGAGTTTGCGACGAGAGCTGATCGCCTGCCACGATTGCGGAGGACGGGTGTCGTTCACCGCCGCGAGTTGTCCGCATTGCGGTTCGTCCGAGCCGACGGGACCGTATGTGCACAGCCGGCAAGAGCTGCGGAAGCTGCGGGCCGAGGCGATGAATGATCGCCGGCTCGTGATCGTGACGCTGGTCTGCTGCGCAATTGGCTTCGCCTATGGCGCGCTGATGGGGCCGGGCGGGGCGGCCTCCCTTTGGGGCGGTCTTGCCTATGGCTTCGTCGGGGCCGTCATCGGCGTGCCGGCGGCCTTCGTCATTAATGTGACGCGACATCTGCTGGAGTGATCGACGGCGGACGGTCGGTAGTGCCTGATCGCGATACCGATGCTGACCAGCGATCGTGCAGCTTGACCGGCTCGCTCATTTGCCGGGCGACGCTCGTGCGCGGGCTCAGGAACCTGCGCTGACGCTGCGAGTTTCTTTTTGGGGGCAATGCAGGAGTGCCGCCATGAAAGACCAGACCCTGGGTGCGATCGCACTGGGCGTCGTCGCGGTCGGTGCCGCATGGACCGTGCACACGCTCACAAGCACGGATTATTATTGTCCTGGTCCGTCCGCCGCGTCGGTCGTGGCGCTGTTGGCTCCGTGCCAGGCGTTCGATACGGCGCTTGGTCATACCGTCTCGGGCGATGAGGCGGTCCGGATGGCGCTGCCTTGGGGAAGCAATCCCGATCGCACCGATCCGCCGTCCACGCAATTTGCCGAGAAGTGATCCGCGGCGCAGACGAACGAGGTTGAGAATGAAGGCATGGCTCTTTGCGACAGTGCTGACGGCTGTGTCCGTGGGTATCAGCCCGGCAAGTGCCGAGAGCTGCGGACCCGGCTGCCATAACGCCGTGAACGGCGGCTGCGTTGTCGATGGCTGGGAAAGCGGCGCGCGCGTCTGGAACGAGTGTCCGGCTGGCGCTCATCCGCGTCCACCCTGCGGCGAGGGCTATGTCTGGAGACGGCACGCAAAGGCCTGCATGGTCAGGTGAGCTGCATCAACCTGCTCGCCCGCATCAGGGCCGGGCGGTATGGTCTTGCACCAGAACGGTCTCTCGTGAACAAGGCGCACTGACTTCACTACGGCGCGCGAGAAGTGTCGCCCCGCAGATCCAGTGCGGTCCTGTTTCAGAAGAAAGCCCAGCTCATGTCCAACTCATGGCGTGCCGCCACGACCGCGACCAGGAGGCCGGTCAGGCAGAAAATAGTCAGGATCTTGAGCGTCTCGTTATCATCGGTAGCCTTGGAAACGCGCGCAATAACCCGAGCGATCGCAGCGACCATCGCAACATCTCCAAGCATGTTCCTGACCCACGACGAGTTGTCGCATTGGCTGCTGAACTGGTTCACCCCGCGCAAGACGTTTTGTGAGTGACGCGGAATGTGAGTGAGGCGGAAGACGTTGACGCGCGGATGCCCGCACGTCCCAACCGGTGCTCGGTGCCGCGCAGGGCTCTCTCTGCGCAACGAAACGCCGCGATCGTGACAACGGAGAGCGCAAGAGCCACGCTTGCCGGGCGGGAAGAGGTCTGGCTGGGGGATCGGGAAAGCGCGAGGTTCTCGGCATTCCGCGGGGGACTGGCGGAGACGGAGGGATTCGAACCCTCGATAGGGCTTTACAACCCTATAACGGTTTAGCAAACCGCCGCCTTCAGCCACTCGGCCACGTCTCCGGCTGCGGTCGGTATGCCCGACGTCGCGGCGGGCCGCAAGCGGCAGATTGAAGACGCACAGAAATCTGGCGATCGAGGGCTCCGAAGAGGCATCGCGCCGGCACCTTTGCTGGCTGCATCGCGAGCTGGTTGCTGGAAGGCCCGCTGCTCCCGCGCGACCATCAATGATGTCCCGACCACATCTAGTCTAAAGGTCGGCACCCTCGGGCCGGTGTGCGTGCGAATCCTTCTGCTGCGGGCCCGCGCACACGAGCCGGGAAGGCCACTTCAGGCCGTTTGCCCTGCGCTGGTCCCGGGATGATCTGCCATCGCGATTCTATAACGGGGGCGCTTTCGCTCGTGCCGAATCCGGGCGGATGCGCGTCGAAGGTGCGGAGCCCTAGCCGTGCTGAATTTGTGGCCGGGAGAGGATCGAAATAGCCGACGCGCGAAAAATCTCACGAAAACAAAAGCTTGTGAGGCCGGGGGTGATCAAGACTTCGTGTTATTTGTGCAACACCGCCCCAAAAACGCCGCGCGGGACGGCTGGCCGAGCGGTTCCTTTGTTGCGTGTGCAATCTTGTTCGGTAATTCTGCCCAAGCGACGAAGGGGGGCATCCCGACGTCGTCCCGTTTAGGTCGTTCGCTCAAGTCCCTCGCGTTCACGCGGGTGTGTCCGAGTGCGCGGTGCGGCTGAGTGACGGGTCGAAGGGGTCAAGGGGACCAAACCTCAAGGGTGTCTCACACCCGGCGGAGCCGGAACCTTCCCTGACTGAGCAACTTGGAGGTTTAACATATGAACGTGATGAAGAGCCTTGCTCTGGGCTCTGCGGCGGCTCTGCTCGCTGTGGCCGGGGCGCAGGCGGCCGATCTGCCGATCAAGGCGAAGGCTGTCGAATATGTGCGCGTCTGCTCGCTCTACGGCGCGGGCTTCTACTACATCCCCGGCACCGACACCTGCATCAAGCTGGGCGGCTATGTGCGTGCCGACTTCCTCGGCAATGCCGGCAGTGACTTCGGCGGCCAGTTCACCGGTTCGAGCGCGGCGCATAATCGCCTGACGAACTACTACATGATGCGCTCCCGTGAAGACTTCAACGTCGACACGCGCACCGCGACCGAATACGGCGTGGTCCGCACCTTCGCCGACGTCGTCTTCACCTGGACTTCGGGCACTTACTCCGGCAACGGCGGCGGCAACGGCTCGACCTTCTACTCGACCGGCTCCGCCAACAGCGGCAACCTGACCAGCGTCAACGGCCTCAGCAATGACGGCATCGCCGGCGGTTCGCTCGGTGTGTACTACGCCTTCATCCAGTTCGCCGGCTTCACGATGGGTAAGGCCGTGTCGCAGTTCGACGCGCCCTGGACCAACTATCCCGGCAACAACTACGACTCGCTGTACGGCGGCTCCGGCACCGTCACCGGTGTGAACCAGTTCGCCTACACCGCCGATTTCGGCCAGGGCATCACGCTGTCGGTCTCGGCCGAAGACCAGGCCCTGTACTACCAGACCAACATCTGGAACACGTCGGGTGCTTCGGCTTCCGGCATTGTTGGCGGTAACTACGGCGTTTCCAACTACGGCGGCCTCGTGTCTCCGGACTTCATCGCCAGCGTGCGTGTCGACCAGGCTTGGGGTCTGTTCCAGGCGTCGGTGGCTGCGCATGACAACCATGTCGGCTATTACGGCGCCAACGAGCTCTCCGGTCATCCCGGCGACAAGTGGGGCTGGGCCGGCCAGTTGGCTTTGTCGATTAAGAACATCCCGACGGGCCCCGGTGACACCTTCTCGATCCAGGGCGTCTACACCAACGGTGCGGGCCGCTACAACGCGCAGAGCCTGGCTCCGATCGCGTTCTCGATGTTCGGCAGCAGCGGCATCGCGTATCAGAGCGTCGGCTTCGCCGGCCTATCCGATGCCGTGTATGCCGGCACCTCGGCCGCCAACGGCACGGGTCTTGAGCTGACCACGACCTGGGGCTTCCGCGGTGCGTTCACGCACAACTGGAACCCCTACTGGAACACGGCGATCTACGGCGCTTACTCCGGTGTCCAGTATAGCGGCACTGCCAAGGCGCTGATCTGCGGCAGCGCCGGTATGGCTGCCCTCGGCATCACCGCCGCGAACTGCAACCCGGACTACAATCTGGGCCAGGCTGGTATCATCACCCGCTGGACCCCGGTCAAGAACCTGACCTTCTCGGCTGATGTGGCCTGGACCCACCTCGACCAGAAGTACACGGGCGTCGCGACGGTTCCGGCTCTGAACGGTGTCGCCAAGCCGGCCACGACCTACGAGCTGAAGGACCAGGACACGGTCAGCCTGATGCTCCGTGCTCAGCGCAACTTCTGATCTGATCGTCCGATCTTGATCACGAAAACCCCGGCAGGCGACTGCCGGGGTTTTTTGTGCTGGGTGCCGATCGCTACCGGCAACGGAAGTGGGCGGTCGCTCCTGCGACCTCATTGCAGGAACAGTATGGAACGATCCCTCTCTCGTAAATTGCAGGTCCGCGTGCTTGCAGGGGATGCGAGATTATTCCAAATTGCGTTTCAGCCGTAGCGAAGCGCTCGCTTCGATTTTTGACAGGCAATGCAGCTCAATCGCCGCTAAGAGCGAAGAGCAATGGGATGGAGTTTCGTTGCAGGATGTTTGAGACCGCTTCCGCGGCGCCGGTCGTCGCGCCGTCATCCGCCGCACCTGCCGTGCGCAACATGGTGCTGGCGACGCTTCCCGAGGCGGAGTTTGCGTTCCTGCGTCCTCACTTGAAATCGGTGCAGCTGCGGCGAAACGAGATCCTGCATGACGCGTTCCGCTGCCCGCAGATGGTCTATTTCATCGAGAGCGGAATCGTCTCACGCGTTCTGCGCACGGGCAAGGACGGTGTGGCGGTCGAGGTCGCCAGCGTCGGCCACCGCGGGTTTGTCGGCGTTTCGGTTGTGCTCGGCACGATGCAGGCGCTCCAGCGCACCGTCGTTCTGGTGCCGGGAATGGCGCTTGCGATCGAGGCGGAGCGGCTGCGGCTGATTCTCGCGGAGCGGCCGACGATCAAGGAGCATCTGCTCAAATACGTGCAGATCCTGATGGCTCTGAAGGCGCAGATCGCGCTGTGCAACGCCAAGCACGAAATCCCCGAGCGAGTGGCGCGCTGGCTGTTGCTGGCGCGGGAACTGGCCGGCAGCGACGTGCTGCCGGTGACGCACGGCCTCATCGCCAGCGCGCTCGGCGTGCGCCGGCCCGGCGTCTCGCATGCGCTTGCGGAGATGGAGGCGGGCGGGTTCATCGCCTGCGCCCGCGGCTCGCTTGAGATCCGCGACGTCGCCGCACTGCAACGTCGTGCCTGCGAGTGTCATCTGGTCGTGAAGGACCGCTTCCGGCTGTTCTGCGACATGCCGCGATATGCGCATGATCTGCCGGAGCCGCAGGGCTAGAGCGTTTTCAAGCGAAGTGGATACCGGGTTCGCGTCAAGAAAACGCGTCAAGACAAAAAGCTAGAGCCCCGTTCCGATTCAATCGGAAGGCTCTAGTCTAGGGCGATTTGCGTCAAACTGCTCCCGAAGAGGACCGCCGGTGCGCCCGCAAGCGGGTCGGTGGCGCGCATGGCCGCGAATTCTTACGTCGATTCATCAGCTTATAAAGCGATGCGCAAAAGGCGAAGAAATGTGTTGAACATATATGAGTTGATAAGGTAATTTCATCTCGTGTCATCGCCCAGGAATGGGCATCCGGTCTCAGAGGAGACACAAGCTTATCTGATGTTAGACCTCCGAAGCCTCCAGCGATGCCCCGCTGGAGGCTTTTCGGTTTTGGCCGCCCGCCGACCAGCTAAAACGTAGTAAGAATTGAACACCTTATGCCGTGGGGCTGTGATTTGCCTTTCCGGCTCTTTCCGTCTTTGCGCGACAATTCCGCATCGCGGCAGTGTCCGGTAGCGTACCAACAAAGATCTCGCGAAGTCTTGACGGTAAATTCCTGGTGAAGTCACTCTACCTTAGTTGTGTGACGGTTCTGGTTCCCCAGGGAGGGAGCACGAAAGTGATCTTGCCATGCGGTCGGGAGACTTTCTGAAGACCTACAATCACTGGTTGGAGCGGGAAGATCTCTCCAACGAGTTCATGCGCCTGTTGGGCTCCGTGCCCCACGCCGGGCCGGACCTCGCCGACTGTCTCGCGGCAGCGCGGCGCATCGACATCGATGACGAGAATTCCTGGCACCGCGAATGGGGCATGATGGCGCATCAGGCGAGCACGGTGGCGGAGAACGCCATCGGTCGCGGCTGCCCAGAGACCGCCATGGGCGCCTGGCTGCGCGCCATCGCCTACTATCAGGCCGCCGCGTTTCCGTTCGAAGACGACGATCCACGCCACCAGGCCATGGTCGCCCGAATGCGGAGTTGCGCGCGGGCCGCGTTGCATTGCCGTGAGCCGCAGGGCGAGGTGGTCACGATTGCCTGGCGTGCGGACTATCCGCTGCAGGGCTACTTCCTGCCGGCGCGGGCCGAGGCGGGCCGGGCGCCGGCAGTGATCTGCATCAGCGAACCGGGGCAGCGCAAGGAGGCCTGCCTGCCCAAGCTCGCCCATCTCGCCCTCGAGCGCGGACTGTCGCTGCTCGTGGTCGACCTGCTCGGGCCCGGCACCGGCGCACGATTCGCCGAGATCGTCGGCAGCCGCGAGCTCGAATCGTCGGTCGGCTCCGCCATGGACTATCTGACGGCGCGCGAAGACGTCGACGAGGACCGAATCGCCGTGCTCGCCGACGAATGGGGCTCGTCCTTCGTCGCGCGCGGCATCGCCTTCGACCAGCGCTACGCCGCCGCGGTCTGCGATGCCGGCCTCTGGGACATGCACGAGCGGGCGTTCCTGGCCTGCTGCGCGGCCTCCGGCCGCGCCGTAGTGGACTCGGGCCGCGACGCGAGCCAGGTGGCGCGGCACATCATGTGCCCCGTCCTGATCGCGCTGCGCGAGCAGGGATGGCTGCAGCCCGACCACGTAACCAAGCTCGTGGCGCAGATGAAGCAGGACCACCCGGACATCACGCTGAAGCTCTTCGCCGGCGAGCAGGGCAGTGCCGACAATCCAGCGCCTGCCAACGCCTTCGTGTTCGACTGGATCGCGGCGCGACTGAGCAAGCCGCGCCGGCTCTGGAGCTGACTCAGATCCCGAGCGTGACCTTCATGCAGGCCTTCTCGATTCGGCTCTTCAGTGCGGCGAGCTTGTCGGTGAAGGCGGCCAGCGACTGCTCGTCGAATTCCTCGAAGATGAAATCGTTGATCGCGTTCTGCTGGGCCTCGAGATTGGCGAGCTGCTTGTAGGTCTTATCGGTCAAGGACATCCGGACGACGCGCGCATCGTCCGGCGCGGGCTTTCTGCGCATGAAGCCCTTCTTCTCGAGCAGCTTGGACTGCGTCGTGACGAACGACGAATCGACGTGCAGCATCTTGGAGACGGCATTCACCGGAATACCGTCGCCCTGATCGAGTTCCGAGACCGCCATCAGAATCATCCATTGCGGCCCGCTGACGCCGAGCGCTTTGGCCCAGAAGTAGCGCAGCTCTTCCAGATGGACGCTGATCGAGGCGATCTCCCAGGTGAATCGGCGGGCGGCGTCGCGATTCTTGTGCGCCGATCCGACGTGTTGCGTCGTTTGCGCCGGCTCTGCAGAGCCGGTCTTCGGTGGATTGCTAGGCGACATGACTCGCGATCGTATGACTTGCGATCATGACCCTAGTTTAAAAAAATCCATAATGAAATCACCCAACTAGAATGGTTCTGGCAGCCATGTGTGCGGTGCAGGCAGTATCGCACCGGTGTTGCCGGCACGACACATTACGGCTTCATTCAATTACCTGAGCCAATAAACTGTTTTGCTTACCAGAAAGGCGCAGGCATAGTTCCTGACGACGGCGGGGGTTACTCGATCGTCCCGTGGCAGATGTTTCGCTTAAGTCCCTCGCGTGATGCGGGTGTGTCCGATGGCGCGAAGCGGCTGAAGCGGTTTTTCGGGATGGGAAAGGCGGATCGTCCTGGGGGATTTTGGTCCGGACCTTTCCCAAGAGAGCAACTTGGAGGTTTATCCATGAAGACGGTGAAGAGCCTTATCCTCGGCTCAGCGGCGGGTCTGCTCGCCATGAGTGGGGCCCAGGCAGCCGACCTTCCGATCAAGGCCAAAGCGGTCGAGTATGTGAGGGTCTGCTCCCTGTACGGTGCCGGTTTCTTCTACATTCCGGGCACTGACACCTGCATCAAGCTGGGTGGTTATCTGCGCGTCGACGGTCTCGCCAATGCCGGCAGCGACTTCGGTGGCCAGTTCACCGGCGTGAATGCCGCGCACAATCGCTACAGCAACTACTACTTCGCCCGGTCCCGTGAGGACCTCAACATCGACACCCGCACCGCGACCGAATACGGCGTGGTCCGCACCTTCGCCGATCTGACCTTCAGCTGGACCACCGGCACCTACAGCCCGAACGGCGGTGGCAATGGGTCGAGCTTCTACTCGACCGGCTCGGCCAACACAGGCGGCCTGACCAGCGTCAACGGCCTCAGCAATGACGGCATCGCCGGCGGTTCGCTCGGTGTGTACTACGCCTTCATCCAGTTCGCCGGCTTCACCATGGGTAAGGCCGTGTCGCAGTTCGACGCGCCCTGGACCAACTATCCCGGCAACAACTACGACTCGCTGTACGGCGGCTCCGGCACCGTCACCGGTGTGAACCAGTTCGCCTACACCGCCGATTTCGGCCAGGGCATCACGTTCTCGGTCTCGGCCGAAGACCAGGCCCTCTACTACCAGACCAATATCTCGAACACGTCGCTGGCTTCGGCTGCCGGCATCGTCGGTGGCTCCTACGGCGCCAGCAACTACGGTGGCATGGTGTCTCCGGACTTCATCGCCAGCCTGCGTGTCGACCAGGCCTGGGGTCTGTTCCAGGCGTCGGTGGCTGCGCATGACAACCACGTCGGTTATTACGGCGCCAACGAGCTCACCGGTCATCCCGGCGACAAGTGGGGCTGGGCCGGCCAGTTGGCTTTGTCGATCAAGAACATCCCGACGGGCCCCGGTGACACCTTCTCGATCCAGGGCGTCTACACCAACGGCGCGAGCCGCTACAACGCGCAGAGCCTGGCTCCGATCGCGTTCTCGATGTTCGGCAGCAGCGGTCTGGCCTACCAGAGCGTCGGCTTCGCCGGCCTGTCCGATGCGGTGTATGCCGGTACTTCGGCGGCCACTGGCACGGGTCTCGAGCTGACCACGACCTGGGGCTTCCGCGGTGCGTTCACGCACAACTGGAACCCCTACTGGAACACGGCGATCTACGGCGCTTACGCGGGTGTCCAGTATAGCGGCACTGCCAAGACGCTGATCTGCGGCAGCGCCGGCATGACTGCCCTCGGCATCACCGCCGCGAACTGCAACCCGGACTACAACCTGGGCCAGGCTGGCATCATCACCCGCTGGACCCCGGTCAAGAACCTGACCTTCTCGGCCGACGTGGCCTGGACCCACCTCGACCAGAAGTACTCGGGCTTCGCCACGGTTCCGGCTCTGAACGGTGTCGCCAAGCCGGGCACCACCTACGAGCTGAAGGACCAGGACACGGTCTCGCTCCTGATCCGTGCGCAGCGCAACTGGTAATCCCAGTCGCCTGACGACGATCCAACAGACCTCCGGCGGGCAACCGCCGGAGGTTTTTGTTTGGGTAGGCCACTTGGCAGGCCATTCATATGTGTTGCGAGCGGCAGGCACTGTTCTTTTCCACCTGAAAGAGCCTTTGCACTGCGCGCGCTGAACTCTTCCCGGAGCATTGCTGCGAATTCGTCCAATATTGCGGAGAGTTGTTGGGCGGCCGGTGCTCATCTGATTTCGGTTTCGCGTTGACCGTATGGCAGCCGCGCCCAAACTTGCGGTCGCCACGTCAAAGCTGTGTCACGTCCGAGGCGGGACCTTTGCTGGGCAGCCTTGCAAGTCCGGCGAACGCCTGGAGCGTTTTCAGGCGAGGCGAGTCCCGGCACCCTCCAGGAAAAACGCGTCAAGAAACAACGCGCAATGGCGTGTTGTTCAGGTGTTGCCCCATTGCCAGGCGCAGCGGGGCTCGGGATCAATCGAGACAAATCCGCGGAATATTGACGTCGCACTCCGGGGAAGACCGGGGCATGCACGGGGCAAGCGGCAAAACCCCGTCTCGGCGTCGTCACGACAATGGTCCGATAAAACACCAAAAACGCCCCCCGATTGTTGCGAGCGCAACGTTAATGGCCGGCACTGTGTGGATCGTAGGTGATCGACCGGCGCTGGTGGGCGGCGAAGCCCGGCATCGTGATCCAACGTCGTGAGTAAGAGTTAAGAGAACAGTTCGGAGGTCGGAATGAATACGGGGAAGAGCCTTATATTTGGCTCGGCGGCGGTGGTGCTCGCCGTGAGTGGAGCGCAGGCAGCCGATCTGCCGATCAAGGCCAAGCCGGTCGAGTATGTCAGAGTCTGCTCTCTGTACGGCGCGGGCTTCTTCTACATTCCCGGGACCGACACTTGCATCAAGCTGGGCGGCTATCTGCGCGCCGAGACCGCCTTCGCAACAAACGCCATGTTTCAGAACGCGACCAACGGCGTCGCTGGCGCCCACAATCGTCTCAGCAACATCTACACGAGCCGCGCGCGCACGGACCTGAACATCGACACCCGCACGGCGACCGAATACGGCGTGGTGCGCACCTATTTCGAAGGCGTGTTTCAATGGACCACCGGCACTTATGCCGGGGCTGGCAACGGCTCGACCTTCTATAACACCGGCGCTGCCAATACGGCAGGCCTGACCACAGTGAACGGTCTTTCCAATGACGGCATCGCCGGCGGTTCGCTCGGCGTATTCTATGCCTTCATCCAGTTCGCAGGCTTCACGATGGGCAAGGCGGTGTCGCAGTTCGATGCGCCCTGGACCAACTATCCCGGCAACAATTTCGACGGCCTGACCGGCGGTGGCGGGACCGTCACCGGCGTCAATCAGTTCACCTACACGGCGGACTTCGGCCAGGGCGTCACGGCGGCGATCTCCGCGCAGGATCCATCGCTCTACACCCAGTCGAACCTTTGGAACACATCCATCCAGACGGCCGCCGGCGTGATCGGCGGCGCCTATGGCGGCAACGCCTTCGGCGGCACCACCTCTCCTGACATCGTCGGCATGGTGCGCGTCGACCAGGCCTGGGGCCTGTTCCAGGCATCGCTCGCCGCGCACGATAACCACGCAGCCTATTTCGGTGCGACGGAGGTCACGGGCCATCCGGCCGACAAATGGGGCTTTGCCGGTCAGCTTGCTCTGTCGATCAAGAACATCCCGACAGGCCCTGGCGACACGTTCAACGTTCAGGGCGTCTACACTAACGGTGCGAGCCGCTATAATTTCCAGAGCTTGGCGCCGATCAACTATGCGATGTATGGCGGCACCAACCTCGCAGGCGCCTATCAGAGCCTTGGCTTTGCCGGCGTGTCCGACTCCGTTTTCGCCAATGGGACTCAGCAGCAGCTGACGACGACCTATGGCGCCCGCGGCGCCTTCACCCATAACTGGGATCCCTATTGGAATACGGCGCTGTATGGATCCTGGAGCGCCGTCAGGTACAACGCGACAGCGAAGGGACTGATCTGCAACGGCGCAGGCATGGTCGCGCTGGGAATCGTGGGGCCGAACTGCAATCCGGACTTCAACATTTCCACGGTGGGCCTGATCACGCGCTGGACGCCGGTGAAAAATCTGACCTTCTCGGCCGATGTGGCCTGGACCCATCTGGATCAGAAATTTGCCGGCACCGCGACCTCTCCGGCCGCTGCGGCGATCGCCAAGCCGGCAGCCGTCTACCAGCTCAAGGACCAGGACTCGGTCTCGCTGCTGATGCGTGCTCAGCGCAATTTCTGATCTCGGTCACGCAATCTGACTAATCCCCCGGCGGCTAGCCCAGCCCGCCGGGGATTCTTGCTGGCGAAGGGATTAGCGAGTAGCGAATAGGGAATGGCCTGCTGCGACGACGCGCTATTCGCTATTCGCCACTCCCTATTCGCAACTCGCTATTCCACCGTCGCGCCGCGGCGCAGATCGGCCTCGATCTGCAGCCGCGACGAGCCGCCGAAGCGGGCGCGATAGACCTGCAGGTTCTCCATCACCCGCTGCACGTAGTTGCGGGTCTCGGAGAATGGAATCAACTCGACCCAGTCGACCGCATCGACTTTGGGATCGCGCGGATCGCCGTAGCGATCGATCCATTTCTTCACGCTGCCGCGGCCGGCATTGTAGGCCGCGAACGTCATGATGTAGGAGCCGCGATAATCCTCCAGAAGGCCACCGAGCTCCGCGGCGCCGAGCTGCGCGTTGTAGACGGAATCGGTCTTCATCCTGTTGAGGTCGAAACCGACGCCGGCGCGTTTGCAGACGTAACGACCGGCATCGGGCGTGACCTGCATCAGGCCATAGGCCTGCGCCGGCGACACCACGGCCGGGTTGAAGGAGCTCTCCTGGCGCGCGATCGAGAAGATCACGCTCGGCTCGACCTCGGGACCAATCGCGCGGAACGCCGGAACGCCATTGACCGGATAGGCGTAATGGTCGAACGGCAGGCCGCGATTGAGCGCGGACTTGCCGACCAGCAGCATCGCGCGCGCATCGCCGTGCCGCGCGGCAATCTCGGCAAGGCCGAGCAGGGCGTCCTGGTCGCCATTGTCGCCCATGTCGGCGAAGATCGGGATCGCGATCTCGCCTTCGTCAAGATCGTAGAGCAGCTGCACCGCGCGCACGATCTCTAGCCGCTCGACGCCACGGCCGCGTCCGGCGAGCGAGGCGTTGAGCGCGAGCTGCGGCATGCCGAGCTTGGCGCGCGCGAGCTGGCCATAATAGCTGGTCGATTGCGCGGCGGCTGCACTGTAGGCGGCACGCGCCTCCTGCATATGGCCCATCGCCTCGGCGGCACGTCCCTGCCAATAGCCGGCGCGCGCCAGCGTGGTCGGGTTGACGCTGCCGACACCGATCCGGGCAAAGTGCTGAGCGGCGGTGGCGGGGTCGTTGAGGAAGCGCAGCGCGATCCAGCCCGCGGTAAATTCCTGCTCGGTCTTGTAGATGTCGCGATTGGGCAACGCCGCGTCGCGCGCGATCTGATAGGCCGTGCGATATTCGCCGAGGTCGATCATCTTGCGCGAGATCAGGCGGCGCTCGATCCACCATTCGTCGACATTGTAGAGGCGGTTCGGGTCGCGCGGCGCGCTCATCATCAACTGGGCGGCTTCCGCGAACTTCTCCTCGCGCCGCAAGAGCTGGATCTTGGCGAAGATATAGCCGGTGTCGTTGTGCAGCTCGGCCGGCACGGCCTCGAGCAAAGCACGGCTGTTCGCGGCCTTGTGGTTGGAAGCGATCCGCGCCTTGGCCAGCGCGACATAGCCCGAGCCGAGCCGCTTGGCGGCTCGCAGCGCGGCTTCCTGCTCGCTGCCATAGAGCAGGGTATCCATCCGCGCCTTGTGGTCGCCGCCCGACAGTAGCGATCCGAACAGGTCGAGGGCGTTGTTTTCGGTCTCCTCCGACATCGCGTCATTGCGCCAGGCCTCGCGCACCAGCCGCTCGGCATTGGTGCGATCGCCGCGCGCCAGCAGGGCGCGGGCGAGCGAGAAGCGGCCCTTGGCCGACAGGGGCGATTCGTTCTCGAACCAGGACCACACCACCTGGTCCTCGCGCTTGTCGTCCCACAACGCGGCCTCCAGACGCCGCCGCATGAAGCTCTGCGACGGCCAGCTCGGATTGGCCGTGATGAAGGCGCGGTAGCGCTCTACGCTGGCGTTGTTGTTGTCGCTGCGCAGGATGATCCATTCGGCGAGCTTGCGCGCCACCGGGTCCGAGATATTCGTTTCGACCTGGGTGGCATCGTCAGGCTTGTGCTTGCGCACCAGCTCGATCACGTTTTCTAGCGTATCCTTGTCGCCCTGCGAGGTCGACGAGGTGGCGGCGACGGCGGACGGCAACACCGGCTTGCGTGCTGGCGGCAGGGCGGCGTGCTGCCGCGGCGCCGGCGGGATGCTGGCCGTCGCGCCAGGGACGATATCTTTCGGCCCGGGCTTCCTGGCATCGGTCTTCATCTCGGCTAGGGCGTCCGCCTTGGTATCCGCCTTGTTGGAAGCAGCGTTCGAATCAGACTTGTTGGCAGCAGACTTGGCGCTGGATGAGCTGCCGGCCTTGCCGCCGTCACCTGATGCGGTCTTCGGCACCCCCGCGCGCGAGATCGGGCGGGGCTTCGGCACCGGAACCTTGTCCTTCGCCCAGGCGTCGCCCCAGATTGCGGCAAGACTCACGGCGAGACAGGCTGTCAAGGACATCGACACGGCGGTCGATCGCAATGCGGCTGAACGGGCAAAGGGGGGCACGGCGTTCCTTCGCGGGGCTGGTGTTCAATCCCTGTCGGCCTTGGTCTATCGAAAAGGTGAACAAATCCTAAATATACCCTGAGCTTGCGCCATACTGCGCCGACTCCGCGGCAAAATCACGACCGGAGAACGGCGGGGTGCTGTTGACAGGGCTCGTTCACAGGCGGCGGGCCTTCCGCCGGGTCCTAAGACCCGGTATGAAGTGGCGTTTCGGCAAAAATCGGCGCGCGAGCTTGCGTCCGGGAGGAGTTTGATGGCGGCCAAGACCAATTTCCGGGGCTCTTTCACAGCCCTGGTGACCCCGTTCAAGAATGGATCTCTGGACGAGGCCGCCTTCCGTTCACTTGTCGGCTGGCAGATCGCCGAGGGCACCCACGGCCTCGTTCCCGTCGGAACCACCGGCGAGAGCCCCACACTGAACCACGACGAGCACAAGCGGGTGGTCGAGTGGTGCATCGAGGAGGCCAAGGGCCGCGTCCCGGTGATTGCAGGAGCCGGCTCCAACTCGACGAAGGAGGCGATCGAGCTCGCCCAGCATGCGGAGAAGGCCGGTGCCGATGCCGTGCTGGTGGTGACGCCTTATTACAACAAGCCCACGCAAGAGGGCATGTACCAGCACTTCAAGGCCATCAACGACGCGATCGGCATCCCGATCATCATCTACAACATCCCGCCGCGCTCGGTGATCGACATGTCCGTCGATACCATGAAGCGGCTGTTCGAGCTGAAGAACATCGCCGGCGTCAAGGACGCCACCGCGAGCATGGTGCGGGTGTCGCAGCAGCGCGCCGCGATGGGCGAGGATTTCAACCAGCTCTCCGGCGAGGATGCGACCATCATCGGCTACATGGCGCATGGCGGCCATGGCTGCATCTCGGTGACCTCGAACGTCGCGCCGCGGCTGTGCTCGGAGTTCCACACCGCCTGGCAGAAGGGCGATCACGCGACCGCGCTGAAGATCCACGACAAGCTGATGCCGCTGCACACCAACCTGTTCATGGAGTCGAGCCCGGCGCCGATCAAATATGCGATGTCGCTGCTCGGCAAGATGGACGAGAAGCTGCGCCTACCGATGGTGCCGGCATCCGAGCCGACCCGTGTCGCGGTGCGCGCAGCGATGGTGCATGCCGGGCTGATCAACTGAGGTCGTTCGCGTCATCAGCGGGGTGATCGATGCTGAAGGAGTTTCGTGAGTTCGCGATGAAGGGCAATGTCGTCGACCTCGCGGTCGGCGTCATCATCGGCGCGGCCTTCGGCGCCATCGTCAACTCGCTGGTCGGCGATATCATCATGCCGATGATCGGCGCGGCGACCGGCGGGCTGGATTTCTCCAACTACTTCCTCCCGCTGTCCAAGGCCGTGACCGCGACCAATCTAGCCGATGCCAAGAAGCAGGGCGCGGTGCTGGCCTACGGCAATTTCATCACCCTGACGCTCAATTTCCTGATCGTCGCCTTCGTGCTGTTCATCGTGATCCGCCTGATGAATCAGCTCAAGCGGCTGCAGGAGACGGCGCCACCGCCGCCGGCAAAACCCTCGCGTGAGGTCGAACTGCTGACCGAAATTCGCGATCTCCTGAAGAAGGCCTGACGTGGCTGAGAAGAACGAACCCGCAATCAAGGTCGTCGCCGAGAACCGCAAGGCGCGGTTCAACTATGCGATCGAGGACACCATCGAGGCCGGCATCGCGCTGACCGGCACCGAGGTGAAGTCGATCCGCGGCGGCAAGTCGACGATCGCTGAATCCTATGCCGATTCCCGCGACGGCGAGATCTGGCTGATCAACGCCAACATTCCCGAATATCTGCAGGCCAATCGCTTCAATCACGAGCCGAAGCGGCCGCGCAAGCTGCTGCTGCACCGGCGGCAGATCAACAAGCTGATGGGTGCTGTCGAGCGCGAGGGCATGACGCTGATCCCGCTGAAACTCTATTTCAACGAGCGAGGCCGGGCCAAGCTGCAGCTTGCCGTCGCCAAGGGCAAGAAGCTGCACGACAAGCGCGAGAGCGAGAAGAAGCGCGACTGGGGCCGCGAGAAGGGCCGCCTGCTAAGGGCGAGGGGCTAGTTCACCTCTCCCCGCTTGCGGGGAAGGATCAGCAGGACTCTGAGGTGCTAAGGTGTCGAATGACATTCAGGTTGGCGACCGTGTGAGGCTGCTTGGATTGCCTGATTGGCTGGTGCATGACCTGCCCGCGAGCGAGCAAACGGAAATGCGCAGCTTTGTTGGCCAATCATGCGAGGTGAGTGAAATCGACGCTTATGGCTACTATTGGCTTGGATTCGGTACGACTGTCGACGACACAGATGTAGCTTACTACAGCGGCCACTCATTCTGTGTTCCGCGCGAGTTCATTGAACGAGATCCAGAGGTCGGTTCGCATCGTCAGATGCAATCTGGGTGAGGGGACAGGACTAACGATATGCACCGAGCAAGCGTCTGCCCCTCACCCCAACCCTTTCAGCGCGAGCGAAGCTCGTCGCTGGCGCGGTAGGAACCGGGAGAGCGGGAGCACACCACCTTCCGCGCGACAGGTCCGCGCATCTTGTCCAAGGGACATCGTGATGAACCAGAAGAGCCTGCAGGACGTCGACTGGAGCAAGATTCCGGCCCCTCACGACGACGGCGCGGCTGCGCATCTTGTCGGCATGACGATCCCGCCGATCGGGCTAAGGGCCACCGACGACCGGCTGGTGACGCTGTCGCAACTTGAGGGACGCTCGGTGGTCTTCGGCTATCCGCGCACCGGCGAGCCCGGCAAGGTGGCGCTGGTCGAGGACTGGGACATGATCCCGGGCGCCCGCGGCTGCACACCGCAGACCTGCTCCTTCCGCGACCTGTTCGGCGAGCTGAAGGCCGCCGGCGCCTCGCACGTGTTCGGCCTCTCGACGCAGAGCAACGACTACCAGATCGAGATGGCCTCGCGGCTGCACCTGCCGTTTCCGGTGCTGTCGGATGAGAAACTCGAGCTGACGAGCGCGCTCGATCTGCCGACCATGGAGGTGGCGGGGCTGACGATGATCAAGCGACTGGCGCTGATCGTCGATGACGCCCGGATCACGCACGTGTTCTATCCGGTGTTTCCACCCGACCGGAACGCGGCGGATGTGCTGGCCTGGCTTAAGGACAATCGGGCGTAGAGCGCCGTCATTGCGAGCGAAGCGAAGCAATCCAGAGACGAACGGGAAGTCTAGATTGCTTCGTCGCTTCGCTTCTCGCAATGACGAAGCTCATGATGAGCGCATGGTGGGGCAAGGCTGCAATGGCGGGGACGCTTTCGCTTTGCCCACCCTACGAGACCTGCGAGGTCTAATCCAGCTCAGCCTTCACCCGCGCGAACACCTGGTGGAACATCTCGGTGGTGAGAACGCCGGTGTTCGTGTTGTAGCGTGAGCAGTGATAGCTGTCGTAGAGCCTGAGATGGCCCGCCTGGTGAACCGCACCGTGGGCGAACGGCGCGGCCGCGGCGCGCAGGCCGAACACCTTGAGCAGCGTGTCGTGCGAGATCCGGCCGAGCGCGACGATTGCGCGCAGGCGCGGCATGGTGGCGATCGTGGCGGCAAGAAATGTCCGGCAATGATTGATCTCGGCCGGCAGCGGCTTGTTCTGCGGCGGCACGCAGCGCACGGCATTGCTGATCCGGCAGTCGACCAGCGTCAGGCCGTCGTCCGGACGGGCGAGGAATTGCCCTTTGGCGAAGCCGAACTGCAGCAGCGTGCTGTAGAGCAGGTCGCCGGCATAATCGCCGGTGAAAGGCCGGCCGGTCCGATTGGCGCCCTGCAACCCCGGGGCGAGCCCGACGACCAGGAGCCGCGCACCCGCGTCGCCAAAGGACGGCACAGGTGCGTTGAACCATGACGGTTCGCGCGCGCGCTGCGCATTGCGGAAATCCACAAGGCGCGGGCAGAGCGGACAGTCGCGATCGGGCGCGGTGGGGAGGGTGTGGGCAGTCCCGGACGCAACCGCGCCGGTTCCGGTTTTTTTATTCTTAATCGTCGAAATCGTCATCGTTGCCGCCACGCGGAGCCACCGGGGTCGCGCGCTGCAGGAACTGCGGCGAATGATGGCGCGGCTCGCGCGGCGCCGGGCGTTCGGACGGATCGCGGCCGAGCTTGGACTGCAGCTCGACGAGATCGGTGAAGACGTCGGCCTGGCGGCGCAACTCGTCGGCGATCATCGGCGGCTGGCTGGAGATCGTCGAGATCACGGTCACGCGAACGCCGCGGCGCTGCATCGCCTCGACCAGTGAGCGGAAGTCGCCGTCGCCCGAGAATAGCACCATCTGGTCGATATGCTCGGCCAGCTCCATGGCATCGACCGCGAGCTCGATGTCCATGTTGCCTTTCACCTTGCGGCGGCCCGAGGCGTCGATGAATTCCTTGGTGGCCTTGGTGACGACGGTATACCCGTTGTAGTCGAGCCAATCGATCAGCGGCCGTATCGACGAATATTCCTGATCCTCAATGATCGCCGTGTAATAGAAAGCGCGGAGCAGCGTGCCGCGGCTCTGGAATTCTTTGAGGAGGCGCTTGTAATCGATATCGAAACCGAGCGTCTTGGCCGTCGCATAGAGGTTGGCGCCGTCAATGAAGAGCGCAATCTTGTTGGTAGAAGATGACATTCAGTTTCTCGCGTTGAGTTGAGCTTCTGTTTTTTGGCGCGGCTGGAGCAGCCAGCGCATTTGTTAAGGTACTGTCAGGTCGCGCTGCCAAGTCGCACTGCCAAGTCGTATTGCCAAGTCGCGCGGACCGTCAGGTGTGACGCTACCGCAAACGGGAGTAGTCAGGGTAACAAAGCTGCACTTTTGACGACGCAATAAAGCGTTTTCTTGTCCAAAAGCCGCATTCTGCCCATTCGGCCGCCCGAGACCAGACAATTCCAGAAGAGGAGCGTTCCGAGCGCGTCAGGAGGCCGCCCGCCAGATAAGCCTTGCGAAAAGCGAGCAGTCCCTATAACTACCCCAACATAATCAGCAAATTACGCAAACGAAAGACCGGAGCGACATCAATGGCGCGCGTCACCGTGGAAGACTGCATTGATAAGGTGGACAATCGGTTCGACCTCGTTCTCCTGGCGGCCCATCGCGCCCGCATGATCTCGTCGGGTTCACAACTTACGATTGACCGAGATAATGATAAGAATCCGGTTGTGGCACTCCGGGAGATTGCGGATTCAACCATCTCCCCGGAGGACCTGAAAGAGGAATTGGTGCATTCGCTGCAGAAGTTCGTCGAGGTCGACGAGCCGGAGCCCGATACGGTGCCGCTGATCGGCTCGGCAGGCGCCAGCGTGGATGCCGACGACACCGAGGTGGCGGTCGAGCGGATGACCGAGGAGGAGCTCCTGAAGGGCCTCGAGGGCCTGGCTCCGCCCGAGGAGCAGCCCGAAGAGGACGAGTGAGGGCTTACGGCATCGCCGCCTCCGATCTCAAATCAATTCAAGCAAATGCGAGGCCCGGACCGTGTCCGGGCCTTTGCATTTGCAGGTGATTTCGTGGTTACCATGTGCTCTGCACCGCGCCCGAAGCGGGCGCTTGCGTTCCAATTTCCGAGATAAAGGCCTTTGATTCATGGCGGCTTCGCGCCAGAGCCCACCGCAGATGCACGCCGCAGCCGATTCGGTTGTCGCGGCGTCGCAACAGCCCGTGCAACCGCGCACGCCGAAGACGCCGCGGTCGCGGATGATGCGGCAATATGACCTCGTGGAACGGGTGCGTTCCTACAACCCCAACACCAACGAGGACCTGCTCAACCGCGCGTATGTCTACGCCATGAAGGCTCACGGCTCGCAGACCCGTGCGTCCGGCGATCCCTATTTCACCCATCCGCTGGAGGTCGCGGCGATCCTGACCGACCTCAAGCTCGACGACGCCACCATCGTCGCGGCGTTGCTGCACGACACCATCGAGGATACCGAGGCGACACGGGCGGAGATCGACCAGATCTTCGGCCACGAGATCGGCGCGCTGGTGGAGGGCCTCACCAAGCTGAAGCGGCTGGAGCTGGTGTCGCGCGAGGCCAAGCAGGCCGAGAACCTGCGCAAGCTCCTGCTTGCCATCGCCGACGACGTGCGGGTGCTGCTCGTCAAGCTTGCCGACCGGCTGCACAACATGCGGACCCTGGAGTTCGTCCCGGAGGCGTCGCGGCGGCGCATCGGCGAGGAGACGCTCGATATCTACGCGCCCTTGGCAGGCCGCATGGGCATGCAGGAGATGCGCGAGGAGCTGGAGGACCTGTCCTTCCGCACCCTGGACGCCGATGCCTACAATGTGGTCATGCAGCGGCTCGACGCGCTCACCGAACGCAACCGCAACCTGATCAGTGAGATCGAAAGCCAGCTCTCCAAGAAGTTCCGCGACAACGGGCTCAGCGCCCGCGTCACCGGCCGGCGCAAGAAGCCCTTCTCGATCTGGACCAAGATGGAACGCAAGTCGGTCGGCTTCGAGCAGCTGTCCGACATCTTCGGCTTCCGCGTCATCATGCCGGATGTCGCGTGCTGCTATCGTGCGCTCGGCATCGTACATACCACGTGGCCGGTCGTTCCGGGCCGCTTCAAGGACTACATCTCGACTCCGAAGCAGAACGACTACCGCTCCATCCACACCACAGTGATCGGCCCGGGGCAGCAGCGGGTCGAGCTGCAGATCCGCACCGAGGAGATGGACCAGATCGCCGAGCTCGGCATTGCTGCCCATGCCTTCTACAAGGACGGCGTCGGCTCGCCGACCGAGCTTTTGAAGCGGGAATCCAACGCCTTTGCCTGGCTGCGCCACACCATCGGCATCCTGTCGGAGAGCGCAAATCCGGAGGAGTTTCTCGAACACACCAAGCTCGAGCTGTTCCACGACCAGGTGTTCTGCTTCACGCCGAAGGGCAAGCTGATCGCGCTGCCGCGCCACGCCAATGTGATCGACTTCGCCTATGCCGTGCACACCGATGTCGGCAACAGCGCGGTCGGCTGCAAGATCAACGGCAAGTTCGCGCCGCTGTCCTCCGAGCTGCAGAACGGCGACGAGGTCGAGGTTCTGACCTCGGACGCGCAGTCGGCGCCGCCTTCGGCCTGGGAATCGCTCGCGGTGACCGGCAAGGCGCGCGCGGCGATCCGCCGCGCCACCCGCACCGCGGTGCGCGACCAATATGCCGGGCTCGGGCGGCGCATCGTCGAGCGGCTGTTCGAGCGCACCAAGCTGGAATACGCCGACGACAAACTGAAGGGCGCGCTGCCGCGGCTGGCGCGCGCCTCGATCGACGATGTGATGGCGGCGGTCGGCCGCGGCGAGATCAAGGCTTCCGACGTCGCCCGCGCCATGTATCCCGACTACAAGGAAGAGCGGGTGGTGCGCTACGGGGCCAAGAAAGGCCCGGCGCCCGCCGCGGCGGCAGTGAAGGCGCCGCCGGACCCGCATCGCGCGCCTTCGGCGATTCCGATCCGTGGTATCAATTCAGGGTTGCCGGTCAAATTCGCACCGAATGGCGGCGCGGTGCCCGGCGACCGCATCGTCGGGATCGTCACGCCGGGCGAGGGGATCACGATCTATCCGATCCAATCGCCAGCGCTGAAGGATTTCGAGGAGGAGCCGGAGCGTTGGCTCGACGTGCGCTGGGACGTCGACGAAGCCTCGCCGCAGCGTTTTCCGGCCCGCATCCGGGTCGAGAACGTCAACGAGCCCGGCAGCCTCGCCCAGGTCGCGACCGTGATCGCCGAGCATGACGGCAACATCGACAATATCAGCATGAGCCGCCGTTCGCCCGATTTCACCGAGCTCACCATCGATCTCGAGGTCTATGACCTCAAACATCTCAGCGCGATCATCAACCAGCTCCGCGCCAAGACCATCGTCGCTAGGGTCGACCGCGTGAATGGCTAATCTGCTGCATTCGGTGCGGCGCCGCGGCTGAAGATAGGGTAGAGCTGTCGGACTGCCTTATTGACGTTCTTGCGAGTCCTTCGATGTCCAAAGCTGCCCCGCTGCGCCTCGGCGTCAATGTCGACCACATCGCCACCCTGCGCAATGCCAGGGCCGGGGCTGCGCCGGATCCGGTGCGCGCCGCTCTGCTGGCGATCGAGGCCGGCGCCGACGGCATCACCGCTCACTTGCGCGAGGACCGGCGGCACATCCGCGATTCCGACATGGCACGGCTGAAGGCCGAGATTTCCAAGCCGCTCAATTTCGAGATGGCGGCGACCGACGAGATGGTGGGCATTGCGCTCGCGACCAAGCCGCACGCCGTCTGCCTGGTGCCGGAGCGGCGGCAGGAACTGACGACCGAGGGCGGGCTCGACGTGGTCGGCCAGCACAATGCGCTGGCCCCTGTCATTGCCCGCTTCAACGATGCCGGCATCCGGACGTCGCTCTTCATCGCGGCCGATCCGCGCCAGATCGAGGCGGCGGCCCGGCTGCACGCCCCCGTGATCGAGATCCATACCGGCGCCTGGTGCGACGCCATCACCGACGGCGAGACCGCCAAGGCGGAGGCCGAATGGCAGCGCATCGTCGCCGGCGCGGCGCTGGCACGCTCGGCAGGGCTCGAGGTCCATGCCGGCCATGGGCTCGATTATGCCACCGCCGAGACAATCGCGGCCCTGCCTGAGATCGTCGAGCTCAACATCGGCTACTTCATGGTCGGCGAGGCGCTGTTCGTCGGCCTCGCCGAAACGGTGCGGCAGATGCGCGCGGCGATGGACCGGGGCCGGAGCAAGCTATGATTTTGGGCATCGGCTCCGACCTGATCGACATCCGCCGGGTCGCCAAAGTGATGGAACGCCATGGCGAACGTTTCCTCGCGCGCGTCTTCACCGAGGCCGAGCGCGGCAAGGCCGCACGGCGGGCCAAGAACCAGAACATGGTGGTTGCCACCTATGCCAAGCGCTTCGCGGCCAAGGAGGCCTGCGCCAAGGCGCTCGGCACCGGCATCCGGCAGGGGGTCTGGTGGCGCGACATGGGTGTCGTCAACCTGCCCGGCGGCCGTCCGACCATGCGATTGACGGGCGGGGCGCTGGCCCGGCTGCAGGCGCTGACGCCGAAGGGCTACGAGCCCCGGATCGATGTGTCCATCACTGACGATTGGCCGCTCGCGCAGGCCTTCGTCATCATTTCGGCCGAGAGCGCCGGCGGGTCCTGACGCCCGTCCTCCGCGGAGTCGCGTAAAACTAAAATAATCCATTGTAGTCAGTGGCTTATAAAGTTTTGATGCGGCCGTTGATTGCGCGCGTGGAAACAAACGTCTAAAAGTCCGCGCGTATCGAGCAACGGCTGCATGGGTGAACTCGGGTTTTTGCGCCGGAGTTGGCCTTGACCACCAGAATCAAGACAGAATCTCCCCGCAAACCGCGACACGGCAGCTGTTCGCGGGACGGGCGGTCTGTCGTGAGCGGGCGGGCCGCCGACGCCCGATTCGCCATAAGGACTGCGAAAGAAAGTCGGTAGCGCAGGGGCACGCCGGTTCGGTAGAAGCGGATTCGCCAAAAGGATATTGGAAGAAGCATGAGCGTGACGTCCGGAACCAAGACTGAGAGCGGCCTCGGCGAAACCGTTCGCGTCGTCGTTCATGCGCTCCTGATCGCGCTCGTGATTCGGACCTTCCTGTTTCAGCCGTTCAACATTCCGTCGGGATCGATGAAGGCGACGCTGCTGGTCGGCGACTATCTCTTCGTGTCCAAATATTCCTACGGCTACAGCCATTTCTCGATTCCGCTATCGCCGCCCTTGTTCTCGGGGCGGATCTTCGGCTCCGAGCCTCGTCGCGGCGACGTCGTCGTATTCCGCCTGCCGAAGGACACCGACGTCGACTACATTAAGCGCGTGATCGGACTGCCAGGCGACCGCATCCAGATGCGGGACGGGCTGCTTTACATCAACGACACGCCGGTGCAGCGCGAACGGCTCAGCGACTATGTCGGGGAGGACCCCTGCGGCGCCGTCGATTCCACCGCGCGGGTGAAGCGCTGGAAGGAGACGCTGCCGAACGGCGTCAGCTACGAGACGCTCGATTGTTTCGACCACGGCTTCTACGACGACACCAACGTCTACACGGTGCCGCCGGGGCATTTCTTCATGATGGGTGACAACCGCGACAATTCCAACGACAGCCGCGTGCCGTCGGCGGTCGGCTATGTCCCGCTCGAGAACATCGTCGGCCGGGCCCAAATGATCTTTTTCTCGATTGCCGAAGGTGAGCATGCCTGGATGTTGTGGCGCTGGCCGGTCTCGGTGCGCTGGAACAGGCTGTTCAAAATCGTGCGATGATCGACGATACGACCGATATCCAGATCGCACAGGCGGCAACCGCCTCCAATCCGGCCGCGCAGGGGTCTGATGCCCGAAGTTCGGACGCCAGAGGCCCTGAAGCGTCTGCGTCCGAGTCTGCGCCAGCCGACGCCGGCCAGTCGCCCAAGACGAAGCGCAGCCGTAGCGGCGTCAAGGGAGCCAAGGGAAAAGGCGCGGAGAAGGGCAGCGAGAAGTCTGCTGCGAAGGCGGCGGCTGCTGCAATCGAGGGGCGTATCGGTCACCGCTTCGCTGACCCCTCGCTGCTCGTGACGGCCTTCACCCATGTCTCGGCGCTGAAGTCGACCAAGAAGCGCGGCGACAGCTACCAGCGGCTGGAGTTTCTCGGCGACCACGTGCTCGGCCTGATCGTGTCCGACATGCTCTATCGCGCCTTTCCGAGCGCCGATGAGGGCGAGCTGTCGAAGCGACTCGCCGATCTCGTGCGCAAGGAGAGCTGTGCCGATGTCGCGAAATCGCTCGGCCTGCTCGACGACATCAAACTCGGTGCGGTCGGCGCCGGCGCGGGTGCGCGCTTACGCAAGTCCGTGCTCGGCGACGTCTGCGAGGCCGTGATCGGCGCGATTTTCCTGGATGGCGGCTATCAGGCCGCTGCCGGCTTCGTCGAACGCAACTGGACCGAGCGGATGCACAAGCCGCGCCGCCCCTTGCGCGATCCGAAGACGGTGTTGCAGGAATGGGCGCAGGGCAAGGGCCTGCCGACCCCGGTTTATCGCGAGGTCGAGCGCACCGGTCCGCATCACGACCCGCAATTCCGCGTTGCCGTCGACCTGCCGGGGCTCGAGCCGGCGGAGGGCGTTGGCGGCTCCAAACGGGCGGCAGAGAAGGTCGCGGCGTCCGTGATGATCGAGCGTGAAGGCGTGAGCGGCGGCAGCAATGACGGATGAGTCCCAGGCTGCTGCAGTGCCGTCCGAGACCCGCTGCGGTTTCGTCGCGCTGATCGGCGCGCCAAATGTCGGCAAGTCCACGCTTGTCAACGCGCTGGTCGGCTCCAAGGTCACCATCGTCTCGCGCAAGGTGCAGACCACGCGGGCGCTGATCCGCGGCATCGTTATCGAGGGCGCCTCGCAAGTGATCCTGGTCGATACCCCGGGCATCTTCGCTCCGAGGCGCCGGCTCGACCGCGCCATGGTCACCACCGCCTGGAGCGGGGCCCATGACGCCGATCTCGTCTGCGTGCTGCTCGACGCCAAGAAGGGCCTCGACGCCGAGGCCGAGGCGATCCTGACCAAGGCGGGTTCGGTGGCGCACAGGAAGATCCTGGTCGTCAACAAGGTCGATCTGGTGCCACGCGAAACGTTGCTGGCGCTGGTCAAGACGGCCAACGAGCGGCTTGCCTTCGTCAGCACCTTCATGATCTCGGCGCTGTCGGGTGACGGCGTCGACGATCTGCGCCGCGCGCTCGCCGAAATGGTGCCGCCGGGGCCGTTCCATTATCCCGAGGACCAGATGTCGGACGCGCCGCTGCGCCAGCTCGCGGCCGAGATCACGCGGGAGAAGATCTACCAGCAGCTCCATCAGGAGCTGCCGTATCAGTCGACCGTGGAGACCGACAGCTGGACCGAGCGCAAGGACGGCTCGATCCGCATCGAGCAGACCATCTTTGTCGAGCGTGACAGCCAGCGCAAGATCGTGCTGGGCAAGGGGGGCGCCACCATCAAGTCGATCGGCGCAGAGGCGCGCAAGGAGATCGCGGAGATCACCGGCGCCACTGTGCATCTGTTCCTGTTTGTCAAAGTGCGCGAGAACTGGGGCGACGATCCCGACCGCTACCGTGAGATGGGGCTCGAATTCCCCAGGGAATAGTAATGAACGTGCCCAGGAACGTGTTGCGGTTCGAAGTCCTGATGTACATCTCGCTGATGCTGGACGCGATATCGGTGGCCGTGCAGGACCGCTCGCCGACGGCAGAGAATACCGACACCGCCATCATGGTGCTGACGATCCTGAACGGCATCGAGATCGCGGTCCTGACATTCTTCGTCTATCTGGCGGCGCAGGGCCGCAGGAACTGGCCGCGCTGGGTGCTGCTGGTGATGCAGGTGCTGGCAAGCATCTCGCTATGGCTGTTCCTCCGGGACAAGGGAATGACGCTCGATGCCGGCATCGAGATCATCTCCTGCGTGCTGACGACGATCGGGCTATATTATTCCTTCACCGGCGACGCGCGGGGCTGGTTCAATGCCTGATGCAGTGCGCCATTCGTGACCGTCATTGCGAGGAGCGATAGCGACGAAGCAATCCAGACTTCCTCCTTGTCCCTGGATTGCTTCGCGGAGCCTGTCATCGGGCCGCGCGTTCGCGCGGACCCGTTGGCTCGCAATGACGGAAGCAAGATAGGCACGAGCAGCGATGGAATGGACCGATGACGGCATCGTGCTAGGCGTGCGGCGGCACGGCGAATCCTCCGCCGTCGTGGAGCTGCTCACGCGCGAGCACGGCCGACATCTGGGCTTGGTGCGCGGCGCCAGCGGGGCGCGGATGCGTCCCGTCCTGCAACCGGGCAATACGGTGCGGGCGGTGTGGCGCGCCCGGCTCGATGAGCATCTCGGCATGTATGCGATCGAGGGGCTTGAGCTGCGCGCCGCCAACCTGATCGCCGCCGCGCACGGCGTCTATGGCGTGACGCATCTCGCCGCCTTGGCGCGGCTGCTGCCGGAGCGTGATCCGCATGAGGAGATCTATGCCCAGCTCGCGCATGCGCTTGACGATTTCGAAGAGGCCGGCGATGCCGCGGTCCATATCATCAGGTTCGAGCTGGCGATCCTGGCCGAGCTCGGCTTCGGGCTCGATCTGTCCAGCTGCGCGGCCACAGGCGAGACATCAGACCTGATCTATGTCTCGCCCAAATCCGGCAGCGCGGTGTCGCGCAGCGTCGGCGAACCCTGGCGCGACCGGCTGCTGCCGTTGCCAGCCTTCCTGCGCGAGGATGGCGAGGCGCATCATGGCTGGTCGGACCAGGACCTCGCCGACGGGTTCCGCCTTACCGGGCTGTTCCTGCTGCGTCACGTGCTGGAGCCGCGCGGGCAGGGCCATTCCGACGCGCGCGAAGGCTTCATCAACGTGGTGGCGCGCATGCGGGCGCGCTCGGCACCGACATAGAGGCACCGCCGGCATCGGCAGGGAGAACAAGCATGGGACTGCTCGTCGATGGACGATGGCGCGACGTCTGGTACGAGACCGCGTCGACAGGCGGCCGTTTCGTTCGCAAGGAGTCCGCCTTTCGCAACTTCGTCACGCGGGACGGCAGCGCCGGTCCGAGCGGCACCGGCGGCTTCAAGGCCGAAGCCGGACGCTATCACCTGTATGTCAGCCTGGCCTGCCCTTGGGCGCATCGCACGCTGATCATGCGGGCGCTGAAGGGGCTTTCCGACATGATCTCGGTTTCGGTGGTGCACTGGTTGATGCGTGAGCACGGCTGGACCTTCGCCGACGGCCCTGGCGTCGTGCCCGACAGCATCAACCAGGCGCAATTCCTGCATCAGGTCTATACCGCCGCGGAGCCGCGCTATTCGGGGCGGGTCACCGTTCCCGTGCTGTGGGATAAGGCGCGGCACACCATCGTCAACAATGAGTCGGCCGAGATCATCCGGATGCTGAACTCGGCGTTCGACGGTGTCGCTGCCATGCCCGGCGATTATTATCCCGCTGCCCTGCAGGGGGAAATCGATGCCATCAATGCCCGCGTCTACGAGACGCTGAACAACGGCGTCTACAAGGCGGGCTTTGCGACCTCGCAATCGGCTTATGAGGAGGCGATCGGTCCGTTGTTCGCGACGCTCGACTGGCTCGAGGACCGGCTGGCGACGCGGCGCTTCCTGCTCGGCGATGCGCCGACGGAAGCCGACATCCGGCTTTTCACCACGCTGATCCGTTTCGACGCGGTCTATGTCGGCCACTTCAAATGCAATATACGCCGCATCGCGGACTATCCGCATCTATCGGCTTATGTGCGCGACCTCTACCAATGGCCCGGGATCGCCACGACGGTGAATTTCGAGCACATCAAGCGGCATTACTATGAGAGCCACCGCACCATCAACCCGACCGGCATCGTCCCGGTCGGGCCAGAGCAGGATTTCACCTTGCCGCACGGGCGAGAGCGCTTGTCTCTGTCCTGAGACGGACGAACAGGGGCTGTCATCAGGCGAACGTGAGCTGGAGACGTCCGGCTGAGCAGCGGATCGTCCTTCGGTGAGGGATTGGCGACGCCAAATTTTTTGCGGGAAGGCTGTCGATCCGGCCCGCCTCCGTTCGTCTTGAAGTCATCACGGATGGAGAACCGGCATGAAAATCTACTGGATCAAGGCTCAGGCGCCGCGGCGTGTCTTGGCGCTGGTCAAGCATCTCGGCGTGCAGGCGGAGTTCGTTGATATCGGGAGGGAACTGAAAACGCCGGAATTTGCCGCGCTCAATCCCAACCTGAAGGCGCCGGTGCTCGTCGATGGCGATACCGTGTTGTGGGAGTCCAGCGCCATCATGGCCTATCTCTGCGTCAGGGAGAGCTGCGACATGTGGCCGGCCCGAAATCCGCCAGAGCAGGTCGAGGTGCTGCGCTGGCTCTCATGGAACGATTGTCATTGGGCGCCTGCGGTCGGGCCGTTTTATTTCGAGCACATCGTCAAGCGGACATTCGGATTCGGCAAGCCCGACCGCGCCGCGCTGATCGACAAGGTGCCCAATCTGAAGACGTTCGCGGCCGTCCTCGACGGTCATCTGAAATCGCGTACGGCTGTCGCCTGCGACCGCCTCACCATTGCGGATTTCGCGCTGGCCTCGATGGCGACGGACTGGCGCGAGACGGAGATGCCGCTCGATGCGTTTCCCAATATCGTGCGATGGCTCGACGGGCTGATGCGCCTGCCGGCCTGGGCCGAGCCGTGGCCGGACCTGCAATCGGCTGCCGCTTGAGACGCGGGATCTCCCGCAAGGCCGAGGCACGCACTCTGGACCGCAACGTACCCGGCCTCGGCAACTCCTGAGGTCATCGGGTTCGCGAGGTTTCGGCTTTGTGTCTTACATCCGCGGCATGAGCTGTAGTTCGAGCAGCGCCAGCCGCTGCAAGGCAGCGACGTCGCGTTCGCCGGCCTTGGCGGCGCGCAGCACCGCTTGCGCGAGCAGGTTGACATGGGTCGAACTGACCGGCTCCGGCAGCGCCGAGACCGCGGCGTCGAGCGCCTGGGTCATCAGCGCAATGACTTCGGGAGAGAATGCGGCGTCAGAGAAGTCTTTCATCGGACTGCTCCTTGGGGCGCTCGCGCTCCCAGCCGATTGATCTGATGACGGTTGCGCGGAGCGCGACGAACCGCGCCCAGAGCCGAGCAAACCACGGCAGCATCAGCAGCTTCGGTTTGACAATCAGGAGCAGGCGTTCGATCAGCAGCAGGCTCGCAGCATAGGTGGCGACGATCATGTCGGTGCCGGAAATCCAGTGCCCGGCGATCGCCACCGCTGCGAGCTTCATCGGTTCGACCAGGCAAACCGGTGCGATCAGCAACAGCAAGGATTGATGGGGTCCAAGACTTTCGATCCACGCGCGGGCGCGTGTCCCAGGGCCATTGCCGGCCCCGCTAGCGTCGACGTCAACGCGCGACATTCAGGTCTCATGCTTCGGTCGGTTGGGTCTAACGCGGTGACTACTTGATAGAACAAAACGCGCTGGGACAGGGCGAGTTCCGACCGTAGAAACGCGGGGAAAGTCGGCCACCGGTCGGCGGCCGGTGATCAGATGATGGCTTCGAGTTGTAATTCTTTAACTGCTCAACTTATCAGCAGGGCGGGATCGACGAGCCATGTTCGAGTGGTGGTGCAACAATATTCAATGTCATTTTCCGGGCTCGCCGTGCGGCGCCCCGGAACGACGGGAGGAGAGGGCGGCCAATTTCGGGTCGCCATTGCGAGGAGCGAGGCGGGCGAAGCGATCCAGAATCTTCTTCCATAATTCTGGATCGCTTCGCGGAGCCTGTCATCGGGCCGCGCTCGGCGCGGACCCTCCGGCTCGCGATGGCAGCTTCGAGCTATCCCTTGATGAACGCCAACAGGTCCGCGTTGATCACGTCGGCATGGGTGGTGGCCATGCCGTGCGGGAAGCCCGGGTAGGTCTTGAGCGTCCCCTGCTTGAGCAGCTTGATTCCGATGCGCGCGGAATCGTCGATCGGCACGATCTGGTCGTCCTCGCCATGCATCAGGAGCACCGGCACGTCGATCGCTTTCAGATCCTCGGTGAAGTCGGTCTCGGAGAACGCCTTGATGCAGTCGTAATGGGCCTTGGTGCCGCCCATCATGCCCTGCCGCCACCAGTTGCGGATCACGCCCTCGGAGACCTTCGCCCCGGTTCGGTTGAAGCCGTAGAACGGCCCGGTCGGGATATCCAGGAAGAACTGCGCGCGATTGGCGGCAAGCGCGGCGCGAAAGCCGTCGAACACCTCGATCGGCAGGCCGCCAGGGTTCTTGTCGGATTTGACCATGATCGGCGGCACGGCGCCGAGAAGGGCGGCCTTGGCTACGCGGCCCTTGCCATGGCGCGCGACATAGCGGGCGACCTCACCGCCGCCGGTGGAGTGGCCGACATGGATGGCATCCTTCAGGTCGAGCTTGGCGGCGAGCGCCGCGACATCGGCCGCGTAGGTGTCCATCTCGTTGCCGGTCTCGGTCTGGCTGGAGCGGCCATGGCCGCGGCGGTCGTGGGCGATGACGCGATAGCCCTTGTCCAGGAAGAACAGCATCTGCGCGTCCCAATCGTCCGCCGACAGCGGCCAGCCATGGTGGAAGACGATCGGCTGGCCCTTGCCCCAATCCTTGTAGAAAATCTGGGTGCCGTCGGATGTCGTCACGAAGCCTGAGCTCATCGGATACTGCCTTTCTGTCTTGGCCGAACATGCCGCCTTGAAGGAGCGGGATGGAGTGAAGATTGCGGCGGCTTCGACCGACCTATCTGCCGCCATCATGGGCGTGTTCTAACTGATGTCGGTGACAAGGCTACACAGCAGGAGGCCTTGCTTTGTCATTCCGAACGATTCAATTGCCTCTCGTCACGATGCCGGTCTTTGCGGCGGCTGCCGCTGGAGCGCAGTTGCTCAGTGCGGCGCCAGGGGATCGGCCGCCAGATGATCGCTCGACAGCAACGGACGCGCCTTGCACCTTGCACCAATTGATTCGTCAGCTGCTGCCGCAGGGGTGCGGTTCCGAATCGCCGCAATTCGAGCCCCGCGCGCACCTGCCGCTATGCCACTGCGGCCGCTCAGGATTTGCACCGCGCCGCCCAATCGCATAAAGCGTGGTCCAAACCTGATCCAGGACATCGATTCTCCGACTTAACCCACTGAAAGCGCGAAGCTAATGGGAAAAGCAACACCGCCGCCGGAGCCGGCTGAAATCCACGAGGTCGCACTGCGCGAGGCGCTGGAAGAGCGCTATCTCGCCTATGCGCTCTCCACCATCATGCACCGCGCGCTGCCGGATGCGCGCGATGGCCTCAAGCCGGTGCACCGGCGCATCCTCTACGGCATGCGATTGCTGCGGCTCGATCCCGGCACCGCGTTCAAGAAGTCGGCCAAGATCGTCGGCGACGTGATGGGCTCGTTCCATCCGCACGGCGACCAGGCGATCTACGACGCCATGGTGCGTCTGGCGCAGGACTTCTCCTCGCGCTATCCGCTGGTCGACGGCCAGGGCAATTTCGGCAATATCGACGGCGATAACGCTGCGGCCTACCGCTATACCGAAGCGCGCATGACCGATGTCGCGCGGCTCTTGCTCGAAGGCATCGACGAGGACGGCGTCGAGTTCCGCCCGAACTATGACGGCCAGTCGAAAGAGCCGGCGGTGTTGCCCGGCGGCTTCCCGAACCTGCTCGCCAACGGTGCGCAAGGCATCGCTGTGGGCATGGCGACCTCGATCCCGCCGCACAATGCGGCCGAGCTCTGCGACGCCGCGCTGCATCTGATCGAGAAGCCGGAAGCGAAGTCCCGCGCGCTGCTGCGCTGGGTCAAGGGCCCGGACTTCCCGACCGGCGGCACCGTCATCGATTCCAAGGAATCGATCATCGAAGCCTACACCACCGGCCGGGGCTCGTTTCGTGTTCGTGCGAAGTGGAAGCAGGAAGAGGGCTCGCGCGGCACCTGGGTCGTGGTCGTCACCGAGATTCCCTATCTGGTGCAGAAATCGCGATTGATCGAGAAGATCGCCGACCTTCTGAATGAGAAGAAGCTGCCGCTGGTCGGCGACATCAGGGACGAATCGGCCGAGGACGTTCGCGTTGTCATCGAGCCGAAGTCGAAGAACGTCGATCCCGAGCTCATGATGGAATCGCTGTTCCGGCTCACCGAGCTGGAAAGCAAGATTCCGCTGAACCTCAACGTGCTGATCAAGGGCCGTATTCCCAAGGTGGTGGGCCTTGCCGAGGCCTTGCGCGAATGGCTCGACCATCTGCGCGACGTGCTGCTGCGCCGTTCGAACTACCGCAAGAAGCAGATCGAGAACCGGCTGGAGATTCTCGGCGGCTATCTGATCGCCTATCTCAACATCGACGAGGTGATCAGGATCATCCGCACCGAGGACGAGCCGAAGCCCGTCTTGATGAAGCGGTTCAATCTCACCGAGGTGCAGGCCGACGCCATCCTCAACATGCGCCTGCGCAGCTTGCGCAAGCTCGAGGAAATGGAGATCCGCACCGAGGACAAGGACCTACGCAAGGAGCTGAAGGGCATCAACTCGCTCTTGGCCTCCGAGACCGAGCAGTGGGCCAAGGTCGGCGAGCAGGTCAAGACGGTGCGGGAGATGTTCGGGCCGAAGACGCCGCTCGGCAAGCGCCGCACCAATTTCGCCGACGCGCCCGAGCACGATCTCGCCGCGATCGAGGAGGCCTTCGTCGAGCGCGAGCCGGTCACAGTCGTGGTGTCGGAGAAGGGCTGGGTACGTACGCTCAAGGGGCATGTGGAGGATCTCTCCAACCTAGCTTTCAAGACCGACGACCAACTCGGCCAGGCGTTCTTCGCCGAGACCACCTCGAAGGTGCTGCTGTTCGCCAGCAACGGCAAGTTCTACTCGCTCGATGTCGGCAAGCTGCCCGGTGGCCGCGGCCATGGCGAGCCGATCCGCATGTTCATCGATCTCGACCAGGACGCCTCGATCGTCTCGATGTTCGTCAACAAGGGCGGCCGCAAATTCCTGGTGGCGAGCTCGGATGGTCAAGGCTTTGTCGTCAGCGAGGATGACTGCGTCGGCACCACGCGCAAGGGCAAGCAGGTGCTGAACGTGTCTGCGCCGGCGGAAGCGCGCGCGATCGCGACGGTCGCGGGTGACCACGTCGCTGTCATCGGCACCAACCACAAGATGGTGATCTTCCCGCTCGACCAGGTGCCGGAGATGGCGCGCGGCCGCGGCGTACGATTGCAGAAATACACCAGCGCGCAGCTCTCTGATGTGGCGACCTTCGACCAGAAGGACGGGCTCACCTGGAAGGATTCGTCCGGCCGCGATCAAAGCCTTTCCTGGAAGGAGCTCGCCGACTACCGCGGCAACCGCGCCGACGCGGGGCGCATCGCGCAGGGCCTGCCGAAGTCGAACAAGTTCCTGAAGCCGATCGAGTGAGAGTCGAGATACATCAGATGCCTCATGGTTCTCAGGCGATGCGAAGCATCGTCCGGAGACGCGCCTGCGGCGCTCCTCACCATGAGGATCCACAGGGTTGGTGACGCTACAAGCGTAGCCCTCGTCCCGAGGAGCCCGGGCGTCTCGAAGGACAGCGGCAGAGTAATAGTATTCGGTCGGCGACTAGCCATATAGGAAACCTGCGATCGTGAGGTGCGATCGCAGGCGGAAAGCTGTCGCATGGCCCATTCTCACAGTCATTCCCACGATCACGGTCATCATGATCATGGACACGGCCACGATCATTCGCATGGTCATCACGGCCACAGTCATGCGCCGGCCAATTTCGGCATGGCCTTCGCCATCGGCGTGACGCTGAACAGCGTTTTCGTCATTGCCGAGCTGATCTTCGGCTATGCCGCGCACTCTCTCGCGCTGATCTCGGACGCGATCCATAATCTCTCCGACGTCATGGCGCTGCTCTTGGCGTGGGGCGGGTTGTGGCTGTCGCGCCAGCAGCCGACCGACCGGCACACCTATGGCTACCGGCGCGCCTCGATTCTGGCGGCGCTGGCCAATGCGGCGCTGCTCTTGATCGTTGTCGGCGGCATCGCGGTCGAGGCGATCGACCGCCTGCGCGCGCCCGCGGACGTGGCTAGCGCAACGGTCATGTGGGTCGCTGCGCTCGGCATCCTCATCAATGGCGCGACTGCGCTGTTGTTCATGCGCGGCCGGCATGACGATCTCAACATCCGCGGCGCTTACCTGCACATGGCAGCGGATGCCGGCGTGTCGTTCGGCGTCGTGGTCGCGGCGGCGTTGACGATGGTGACCGGCTGGCTCTGGATCGATCCGGTGGTGAGTCTGGCCATCGCCGCCGTCGTGCTGGTCAGCGGCTGGGATCTGGCGCGCGACAGCGTCAATTTGGCGCTCGACGCGGTGCCACGCGATATCGCGCTGGGCGAGGTCCGCGACTATCTCGCCGCGCTCGATGGCGTCAGCGAGGTCCATGACCTGCACATCTGGGCAATGAGCACCAACGAGACCGCGCTGACTGCGCATCTGGTGCGGCCCGGCGGCTCGAATGACGCCTTCCTGCACCGGGTCTGCGAGGGCCTGTCGCAGCGTTTCAACATTCATCACGCCACCTTGCAGGTCGAGTCCGACGGCGATGCCTGCAAGCTGGCGCCGGCCAGCGTCGTGTGAGGGGACGTCGTCGGATCAAATCGGCGTCAGCACCAGCCTCTGTTGCGGTGCTGTCGTGTGGGATGCCTTAGTCTGTACATCAAACGACGCGGGAGGCATCGCGATGAAACGAATTGCAGGCGTGGTGGCATTGGTGGTGTCGAGCGTGCTCTGCGGCACGGCGGCCTTGGCCCAATCAGGCGTCGAGAAGCTCTACATCCTCAATTGCGGCGAGGGCGCAGCCGGCGACATCTCGCGCTGGTCGCCCGGCGTCAACGAAGGCCAGTCGATGGACTTCGTTGACAATTGCTATTTGATCAAGCACGGCTCCGATTGGTTTCTGTGGGACACCGGCATCCCGGACGCGGTCGCGGCGATGCCGAACGGCCTCGCGCCTTCAGATCCCAAGGCGGTGACCTGGCATCGTCCGAAGACGCTGGTCTCCCAACTGGAGGCGATCGGCGTCAAGCCTGCCGATATCAAGGCGATGGCGGTGTCGCACACCCACCCCGATCACATCGGCAATGTCGAGCTGTTTCCGGACGCGATGCTCTATGTGCAGAAGGCGGAATATGAATGGCCCAGCGCCGACGGCAAACCGCGTTTCAACAAGGCCCATCCGGTGACTCTGCTGGAGGGCGATCGCGACCTGTTCGGCGATGGCAGCCTCATCATCCTGTCGACGCCTGGCCACACGCCGGGGCATCAGTCGCTGCTGGTCAAGCTGCCGAAGACCGGCACCGTGGTGCTCTCGGGCGACGCCGTACATTTCAAGAGCAACTGGGACAACCGCCGGGTGCCGGCGCTGAATGTGAGCAAGGAGCAGACAGTCGCCTCGATGGAGAAGATCGCGGATGTTCTGAAGAACGATCACGCGCAGCTCTGGATCAATCACGACAAGGCGCAGCGCGACACGCTGAAGATGGCGCCGGAGTTCTATGAGTGAGGCGTGGTGAGCTGGGATGATGGCGCGGGCGGCGCCTTCTTCGGGCTCAAGGTCCCGGCATAAAAGGAGATGCCCCAGACCAGGATCAGCGCAATCAGATAGACAAGGTAGGCCTGCGGCGGGGTCGTCGCCCACCGAACCAGCTCTTTGAAGCTGCGATCCCCTGCCATGGCCTATTTGTGCTTCGGCAACAGCGAGAGCGCAAGCAGTGCACTGAGGCTCAGCGCCGAGGAGACGATGAGGACCTTGCCGCCGAGCAGGTCGGTCAGCAGGCCGAAGGCCAGCGGGGCTCCGGCCTGCGCCATCCGTGCCGGCGCCCCGATCAGGCCAAGCCGGTAGCCGTAATTGCCCGGACCGAAGATCGCAAGCGGCAGCGTCCCGCGCGCAATGGTAAGGACGCCGTTGCCGGCGCCGTGGAACAGGGCGAAGACGCTGGCCGCGCCGCCGCCGGCAAGGCCGATGATGGCGGCGCCGAGCGGATGGGTGATGCAGGCAAGCTTGGTCGAGAACAGGGGATGGTGACGGCTCAGCACGAAAGCTTCGACGATGCGGGCTGCCACTTGCGCCGGGCCGATCAGCGCGCCGGCCGTGACCGCCTGCAGCGGCGTGGCGCCGGTCGCCTCTAGGATGCGAGGTAGATGCGCCGCCATCGCGCCGGTGACGCTCCAGGCGGCGGCAAAGGTGATGGCGAGCAGCACCATCGGCCGGTCGATCGGGATCTGCGGCGTCGCTGCGGCGGCCGCCTTTTTCGCGCCGGCCGGGACCGGCGGGATGATCAGGAGATTGAGCGGCAGGCCGATCACGAGTTGCGCCGCAGCCCAGGCAAAGCAGGTGTCGCGCCAGCCGAGATGGGCGAGGCCGAAGGCCGTCAGCGGCCAGCCGATGGTGGAGGCAAAGCCCGCCATCAGCGTGATGCCGGTGATCGGCTTGCGCGCGGCCTCGCCATAGATGCGCCCGAGCGCGGCAAAGGCGGCGTCATAGAGCCCGGCGCCCATGCCGAAGCCGAGCAGCAGCCACGCGAACGTCATGGTCCAGATCGATTGCGAGACGCCGAGCAGCGCAAGGCCCGCGGCCATCGCCAGATTGGAGGCGGCGAGCACCGAGCGGCCGCCGACCTGGTCAATCTGGCGGCCGATGCGCGGGCCGAGCAATGCGGAGAGCACCAGCGATGCCGAGAAGGCGGCAAACACCCAGTTGGAGGAGATGCCGAGATCTTGGGCGATCGGATCGGCCAGGATCGCCGGCAGGTAATAGCTCGAAGCCCAGGCCAGGGTCTGCGTCGTGCCGAGCGCCAGGACGATGATGAGCTGGCGTCGGTTCAAATCGCTGGTACTCCTGTCGTGGCGGCCATGGGAATCCGCTGCGGCCAAGTTGCGGCTAGGTGCATTTGCAGGCCGCGTGCCGTATGCGTCAACATCGTAAAAGGGCAGGGCTCGGTTGCCCGAATGCGAGCGCTATCCGTAGGCCGAGCTTGCGAGGGGAAACATCTCAATGCGCGTGACGATCTACCATAACCCGTCCTGCGGGACCTCGCGGAATACGCTGGCGATGATCCGGGCGAGCGGCGAGGAGCCCGAGGTGATCGACTATCTGAAGACGCCGCCGAGCCGGGAGCAGCTGATCGCGCTGATCACGGCGATGGGGATTCGCGTGCGCGACCTGCTGCGCGAGAAGGAAGCAGCTTATGCCGAACTCGGTCTTGCCGATCCCGCCCGCGGCGACGACGCGCTGCTCGATGCCATGCTGGCGCATCCGATCCTAATCAACCGGCCGATCGTGGTGACGGAGAAGGGCGCACGGCTCTGTCGGCCCTCGGAACTGGTGCTCGATCTGCTCGACCGTCCGGTCGCACGTTTCACCAAGGAGGATGGTGAGGTGGTCGCGCGCTCGGGCTAGACCCGCTTTCGTTCTCCGCGCCGCTCCGGCATAATCACGATCATGGACATTCCATCCCGTCTTGAGATCATCAACTGGCTCATCGGCCAGAGCCTGACCGGCCTGCCGGAAACCGACATCCTGCGTGGCTTCTGCGAGCGCTGCCGTGCGGCCGGCGTGGAACTGTCGCGCGGCCTCGCTTTCATCGACACGCTGCATCCGATCTTCGAGGGCCGCGGCTTCCGCTGGAGCGACCGGCCGAGCAACGAGAGCGATACGTTCGAATATGGCTCGACCAACGAAGGCGAGGCCGCGCAGAACTGGCGACGCTCGACCTTCCATCACATGCTCGAAAAAGGCCATGACGAGTTCTCGATCGACCTGACCGATTGCGCCCATCTCGACTTCTCGATGATCCATGAGCTCGCAGAGAAGGGCCACAAGCATTTCCTCGCCTTCGTGCACCGCTTCGGCGAGGCCGGCACGCTCGGCCAGATGGACTGCTTCTATTCCTATTGGACGACCCGCCGCGACGGCGGCTTCACCGAGACGCAGATGGCCGCGCTCCGCGATCTGGTGCCGCCGCTTGCGCTCGCGATCAAGTCGGCGCAGCAGGTCGACATCGTGCGGACGCTCGGGCGGGTCTATCTCGGCCGCGATGCCTCGGAGAAAGTGCTGAGCGGCCGGATCTCGCGCGGCGTCACCGAATGGATCAATGCGGTGCTGTGGTTCTCCGACCTGCGCGGCTCGACCGCGATCTCGGAGAGCATCTCACCCGACGAGATCATCCCGTTCCTCAACGATTATGCGGAAGCCTCGATCGAGGCGATCCACGACGCCGGTGGCGACGTGCTGAAGCTGATCGGCGATGGCGTGCTGGCGATGTTTACCGGCACCGACATGGCGCAGGCGCGGCGTGCCGCGCTGCGGGCCGAGCATCGTTTTCGGCTCAACATGAGCGCGCTGAATGTGCGCCGCGCGCATGAGGGCAGGCCGGTGACCTCGGCCTATGTCGGCCTGCATGTCGGCGAGGTGTTCTATGGCAACATCGGCAGCGACGAACGGCTCGATTTCACCGTGGTCGGGCCGGCCGTCAACGAGGTCAGCCGGATCGCCTCGATGTGCCGCTCGATCGACCGCGATCTGCTGGCCTCGGCCGAGTTCTGCGACGGGCTCGATGCCGAGGCCCGCCGCTACCTCGTATCAACCGGCCGTTATGCGCTGCGCGGCATCGGCCGCGCCCAGGATCTCTACACGCTCGATCCTGACATAGCCGCCAGCGACGCGGTCGCCGGCGGCTATGAGAACTATCTGGCGAACTGAGGCCGTCCGCTGCACGCGCCGATCATGTCCGGCTGGCGGTCGAGCGCCACCGCCGGCGAGAGCCAGATCACCAGCGCCTGAACTGCGAAGATCCCGGCTGCAAGATACAGGCACATGTCCGCGCCATAAGCGCCGCCAACTACCGCCCCGAGCAGCGAGCCAAGCGGACGCGCGCCATAGCTCAAGATGTTGATCGCGGAGACCCGCCCGAGCAACCCGGACGGCGTCACCGACTGCCGCAGCGTGGTGGTCGAGATCACCCACAGGATCGGGCCGGCGCCGAGCAGGAAGAAGCTGAGGCCCGCCAGCCATGGCGACGGCACGAGTGTGGTCAGCGCCATCACCAGCGCAGCGGCAAAGCCGGCGACGGGTCCGAGCCCGATCACCCTGCCAAAGGCGAGGTGACGCATCACCCGCGTTGCGAGCAGGGCGCCTACGACCATGCCGACGCCATACATCGACAGTGTGACGCCAACCTCCGTGGCCGACAGCGCCAGCCGATGCACCGCATAGGGCACGAACACGGCGAGCAGCAGGAACGAGGCGGTGTTGAAGATGAACTGGGTGATGAACACCGGACGCAGCAGCGGATGATGCAGCACGAACACCGCGCCTTCCTTGATGTCCTGCAACGGATGTCTCTGCGGCACCGCCGGCCGCGCCGGCTCGTCGATGCCGGCCAGGAAGACGACAGCAACGGCTGACAGCACCGCAGCGCAGCCGAAGGCGGGGCCGCCGCCGATCCAGCCGACCAGCAGGCCGCCGAGCGCAGGCCCCGAGGCGAAGGCCACGGTGCGCGCCAGCTCGATTCGGGCATTGGCCGCCGGCAGCAGTTCCTTCGCCACCAGCGACGGAACCAGCGCCGGCGCCGCAACGCTGAAGACCACGGTTCCGCAGACCGCGACGAAACCCAGCATCGCGAGCCCGGAGAGCGTGATCTCGCCGAACCAGATCGCCGCGAGAATGGCAAGCAGAGCCAGCGCGCGCAGCGCTTCGGCCACGGCCATCAGCACGCGCCGCGAGATGCGATCAGTCAAAAGGCCGGCCGGAATGGCGAACAGCACGAACGGCGCCGTCAGCGCGGTCTGCAGCAGACCTGTCTCGCCCTCGCCGACGCCAAGAAAGAGCACGGCCACGATGGGCGCCGCGGCAAGAGCGATCTGCTCGGCGGATTGGGCCGCGAGGTTGGACCAGGCGAGGCGATTGAAGGTCGCCGGAAGGGCAGGCGTGTCGGAGCGGGGCATGGCGGATTCCTTGGACGGTGATGGCCGGCATTCTCCGCAACGCCGGGGCATCACCCACCCGTTTTCCGATCTGCTTGCTGCCGGCAGCCTCGTGTCGCCTGCAGCAAACGCCCCGTGCCGGGGACCGGCCGTTGCCTACGCCGCCGCGCTCTGGACCTCCGTCAATCCCCAATGAGCCGGCAAGTTGCGGAACGCCAAGTGTGATCCGGGGCTGAGCGCTGCGGTCTTGAAGCCGTAACGTGCCCAGGCGGCGGCCAATGCTTCCTTGGTGAAGATCGAGATGTGACCGTTGCGTGGTCCAATGTACCACCACGACATGCCCTGGGCGTGGAAGTCATCAGGCTGGGTCAGAGTCGAGTAGAACACGGCGCCCGGATCGGCCACGCATTCGGCGATCTTGCCGATCGTGGCGAGCGGATCCGGCACATGCTCGAGCGTTTCGAAGCAGGTCACGAGGTCGAACTTGCCGTCCGGGCGGGCGGCATGCTCCGGCACCATGGGGTCGTACGTCACGGCTTGCTGGAAACCGCTGGCGCGCAAGCTTGCGCAGAAAACGTCGTTGCCGCCGCCGAAATCGAGCACGCGCATGCCGGCCTTGTGAGGCGCCCAGAAGCGTGCCACCGCGCCTGCATTCGCGGTTGGCCGCGTGACCTGGTAGTCCGGATCCACCGCGACATAGCCATCATTATAGATGTGCGCCTTGAACTGATCGACGCTCCAGTCATCGAATGCATCGGTAAACAGGAAGCCACAGGCCGCGCAGCGCCGGTAGTAGATCGGCACGCCGGAGAGGGGGGCCCTGTGCGCATGATGGGTTTGGCAGGGCCGGTTCATGTCGACCACGCCGTACAGGTTCGAAGGACCGTCACAGATCTTGCAAGACACGGCGGTGGTCGAAACTGGCCTGAGGCCCAATTGGGTTGAGAACACGTCTGCTCCAAAAAGCCGTGCTGCGGTCGATCAGCATCGAGCGTTCGCACCACGCGAACCGTGGCGGCGCGATCGAATCAACTGGTGCGCCGCGACTCGATGAAACAGCGGTATCATGTAACTTATAGTTAATAGCGTGCATTTGAGGTTCTTCTCAGCTGCAGTTGCAAATCAGTTGCATTTAAGTGAGGCTTCGTTCAAGATCGCGCGATGGATGCACAATCGTCAGATTTTGCCCGCGCATGGCGCAGCGAGCGTGGTAACCCGTCGCTCGGCGAGATGTTCGGCACGGTACGGACCGCCGGGCGTGGCTCGTTCTGGCGCAAGCTGCTGGCGTTTCTCGGCCCCGGCTATCTCGTGGCGGTCGGCTATATGGACCCCGGCAACTGGGCGACCTCGCTCGCCGGCGGGTCCAAATTCGGCTACGCGCTGCTGTCGGTGGCGCTGCTGTCCAACCTGATGGCGATCGTGCTGCAGTCGCTCTGCACCCGGCTCGGTGTCGCCACCGGGCGCGATCTCGCCCAAGCCTGCCGCGACTCGACGCCGCGCTGGGTCTCGGTGCCGCTATGGCTATCGGCGGAAGTCGCCATTACAGCCACCGATCTCGCCGAAGTGATCGGCACCGCGATCGGCCTCAATCTGCTGCTCAACATCCCCTTGGCGATCGGTGTCTGCATCACCGCGCTCGACACCTTCCTGATCCTGGCGCTGCAGGCGTTCGGCTTTCGCTGGATCGAGGCTTTCGTGGTGGCGCTGCTCGGCGTGATCGCGGCCTGCTTCGCGGCCCAGATCGCGCTGGCCGATCCGGATTGGGGCGCGGTGGTCAGGGGCTTCGTGCCGAGCGGCCAGCTCATCACCAATCCCGAGATGCTGTATCTCGCGCTCGGCATTCTCGGCGCGACCGTGATGCCGCATAATCTCTATCTGCATTCCGGCCTGGTGCAGACCCGCGGCTATGGTACCTCGGTGCAGGACAAGCGCGAGGCGATCACGCTATCGACGATCGATTCCACGATCGCGCTGTGCCTTGCGCTGATCATCAACGCCTCGATCCTGATCCTGGCTGCCGCCACCTTCCACAAGGCGGGCCGCGTCGATGTGGCCGAGCTTGACCAGGCGCATTCATTCCTATCGCCGCTATTGGGCTCGGCCATCGCGCCGACCCTGTTCGCGATCGCGCTGCTCTGCTGTGGTCTCAACTCGACCATTACGGCGACCCTCTCGGGCCAGATCGTGATGGAGGGATTCCTGAATTGGCGGATCGCACCCTGGCAGCGCCGGCTGATCACACGCACGATCGCGATCCTGCCGGCGGTGATCGTCACCGTCTGGGCCGGTGAGAAGGCGACCGGACATCTCCTGATTTTGAGCCAGGTGGTGCTCAGCCTGCAATTGCCGTTCGCCGTGGTGCCGCTGGTGCTGCTCACCGCGAGCCGCGCCAAGATGGGCATATTCGTCGCGCCACGCTGGCTGACGGCAACCGCGACGGTGATCGCGGTCGCGATCATCGGGCTGAATGGGAAACTGGTTTTTGACTACGTGGTGGGATGAAGAGGGCGAGTAGCGAATAGGGAGTAGCGAATGGCGGACGTCATGTCCCGGTCCCTATTCGCTATTCCCTATTCGCCATTCGCTTCTCTCAATCCTGCGGCTCGGACGCCATGTTGCCGGCGGCGTCGACACGGAGCCAGCCGGCAGCCGCCAGCCGCTGCTGCGGCAGATAGCGGCTTTTGTAGTCCATTTTCTTGGAGCCCTCGATCCAATAACCGAGATAGACGTAAGGCAGGCCCTGACGCCGGGCGCGCGCGATGTGGTCCAGGATCATGAAGGTGCCGAGTGAGCGGGTGGTCTCGGACGGGTCGAAGAACGAATAGACCATCGACAGCCCGTCGCTGAGCACGTCGGTCAGGGCAACCGCGATCAGTTCGCCACCACGACCGGATATGGCATTGCGCCGACGGTACTCGATGATTCGGGTTTCGACATGGCTGTCCTCGACCATCATGGCGTAGTCGAGCACGGTCATGTCGGCCATGCCGCCATGACGGTGACGCTGGTCGAGATAGGAGCGGAAGATCGAATATTGTTCGGAGGTCGGTACTGCACTGCGCTGCTCGCCGACGATGTCGGCATTGCGCGCCAGCACCTTGCGGAAATTGCGGGACGGGCGGAACTCGTTGGCGATGACGCGCACCGAAACGCAGGCCCGGCACTGGTCACACGCCGGCCGGTAGGCGATAGACTGGCTGCGGCGGAATCCGCCATGGGTGAGCAGGTCGTTGAGATCGGTGGCCTTGTCCCCGACGAGATGCGTGAAAACCTTGCGTTCCTGGCGCCCGGGCAGATACGGACAGGGCGACGGCGCGGTCAAATAGAACTGCGGGGTGTCACGCGAGTGCTGGGTCAAGGACGGTCGTCAGCCTCCAAGGCAATCACCGATAGAATTGCGCGTCCGAAGGCTGGCGGTCAATCAGTTTGATCTCAATCAGTTTGATCATTTTCAGTACGGCCGCGCTGACTCGGCGAGCTGTGATCGGACCGACGTGTTGATGACAACGGTTCCTAACAGGAAGTCATGCAGCAGCCGGCGCCGGCTGTTGAACAGACCGATCAGCAGCACGAGCGGCGACAGCACCGAGATCGAGATCCAGAAGCAGACCGCGTGCACCGCGCCGAGCACGAAATAGCCGGGAGCGCCGTACCAGGTGCGCAGCTCGAGATCCATCACCCGCATGCCGATCGTGGCGGAATGTGGTCCGCCGATTGTCGAGCCGTAATAGACGAGCGCCCAGATCACCGAGGCCGGGGAGACCAGCCAGAACAGCGCCCAGCCCAGCCCAAGGGTCACCAGTCCGAAGATGGCGATGAAGATCACGGCGAGTATGATCGGGACGGCGAGCACGAACAGATCGATCAGGAAGGCGATCATCCGCCGCGTCGCAACACCGCGAAACAAGTCCGGCTGCGTATAGGGATCGAATGCGTGTGGATACAGGTGTGATCCGCCGCCGCTCGACCAGCCACCGCCAACATTACCAGAACCCGTATCGGTCATGGATCGCTCCTCCACATCTGGCCATGCAGACATGGGAACCAGCAGGCGGCCCGCAAGGGCCTGTGGCGAAGCGGTCGCTGATATTCCGGCGATTCCGCGGCCGGTGCGGCATGTGATCGATCGCGCGGCGAAAGGCGCGCGATCCTGGCCTCAGCCCTGCTGCCGCAGCTTCTCGGCTGCCTGGGGCGCAAAATAGGTCAGCACGCCATCGGCGCCCGCGCGCTTGAAGGCGACGAGACTCTCCATCATCGCACGCTCACCGTCGATCCAGCCGTTATTGGCCGCGCCCGCGATCATCGCGTATTCGCCCGACACCTGATAGGCGAAGGTCGGCATCGCGAAGGTGTCCTTCACGCGCCTGACAACGTCGAGATAGGGCATGCCGGGCTTGACCATCACCATGTCGGCGCCCTCGGCGATGTCGAGCTCGACCTCGCGCAGCGCCTCGTCGGTGTTGGCGCTGTCCATCTGATAGGTGCGCTTGTCGCCGGTCAGGGTCTTGGCCGAGCCGATGGCATCGCGGAACGGGCCATAGAAGGCCGAGGCATATTTGGCTGCGTAGGCCATGATCTGCACGTCGAGGAAACCGGCCCCGTCGAGCGCCTGCCGGATCGCGCCGATCCGGCCGTCCATCATGTCGGAGGGCGCGATGATGTCGCAGCCGGCCTCGGCCTGCACCAGCGCCTGACGCACCAGCACTGCGACGGTCTCGTCGTTGAGAATGCGGCCGTCCTGGAGCAGGCCATCATGGCCGTGGCTGGTGAACGGATCGAGCGCGACGTCGCAGAGCACGCCGATCTCAGGAAATTCCTTCTTGAGCGCGCGCACCGCCTGGCAGACCAGATTATCAGGGTTGCAGGCTTCCGACCCCGTCTCGTCGCGCAGCGACGGCTCGGTGTAGGGGAACAGCGCGATGCAGGGGATGTTCAGCTTCGCCGCGCGTTCGGCGTCGCGCACGATCTCATCGACGCTGAGCCGCTCCACGCCCGGCATCGAAGCGATGGGGGTGCGGGTCTTCCTGCCCTCGACCACGAACAGCGGCCAGATCAGGTCGTCGGTCGTCAGCACGTTCTCGCGCACCAGACGCCGGGCCCACTCGGCTTTGCGGTTGCGGCGCAGACGGATCGTCAGATCGAGGGCAGGGGCCGCGGCGGTGGCCGGTTGGCGCGAGGTCTCGCGCAGTTCGATCGGACGCCCGAATTTGATCGCCATGGGAGCTCGGTTCCTTGAGAAGGCTATCGGAGGCTGGCTGCTTTGAACTGATGTAATTCGAATGCTTCTAGCACCCAGGGCCGCTTTCGTCACTTGACCTTGCTCAACCCAGCCATTGATTTCGGCTCGGATTTTGGCTTGGCTCGCGGCCAAGAATCGCCATGCTGTTCGTGACTTAAAGACGTTTATGAAGATGCATTACGAGGCCATGCGGGCTGACCATGCCTGAGATACCCACCTCGCGGGACGGCGCCATCTCGGTGGCGGCGCTGTCGGCGGAACGGACCGAAAGCGACGACAACGTCTGGACCCGGCGACTCGTGCTGTTCCTGCGCGTTATGGCCATGCTGTCGATCATGAAAGGCCTCTATCACTGGGCGCAGGTGACGGGCTTCATCGGCGGCGAAGACGACGCCTTCGAGAGCCAGACCATGGCCTGGCAGGCGGCCACCGTCTATTTCGCGGTCATCGAACTGGTCGCCGCCGTCGGGTTGTGGCTCGCCACGCCCTGGGGCGCCGTGGTGTGGTTGACCACCGTGGTCTCGATGGCGGTCATCGAGCTGATGTTTCCTGCCATCTATGGCGGCAGCCTGGTCGTGGTCGGGATCGAGGCCGTAATGCTGGCTGCCTATCTGGTGCTGGCCTGGATGGCGGCGCGCGAACGCCCGCCATAGCGGCGAATTTCGACGCGATTTGCGCCGATCGGGACGCCCCGCGCACAGATATTTCCGTCTATCAATATTTCACGCTGCTTACGGGTAATGTTTCGAACACCTTAAAGCCCGCCGCCACAGCTGTTACGCGCTTCTTAGCGGTATTCGCATCACCTGTGTTGGAATGCGACAGGCGGTGAGACGAAGCGTGAACATCGGGGTGCTCACCGTCAATGGAAAGTTGCAAAAGTCCCTGTAATCACAGGCTTAAAGGACGATTCACTTTCATCGATTCATTCTCTCTTTATGCTCTTATTTAAGCGGATCTTCAAATCGGCCCCCTTAAGCTCGGTTTATCAGGCGGGACAAAAGTTTCGTCGAAAAAGTCGATAAAACCGACGACAGGGGAAGTGTCATGATGAAAGCCGTTGCAACGGCCGTCGAGACTGTTGAGCGCGCGCCTGGTCAGGGCGGCGCTGTGCAGTCGTTGTATCTGGAAGCCTTGACGCTGGTCGAGCGGCTGCATCGCCGCCTGCTGGACGTCATCAAGGATGAGTTCGATCGCCGTGGTCGCTCGGACATCAACTCGGTGCAGGCGCTGCTGCTCTATAATATCGGCGACAAGGAACTGACCGCCGGCGAACTGCGCACCCGCGGCTACTATCTCGGCTCCAACGTGTCCTACAATCTGAAGAAACTGGTCGAGCTCGGCTTCCTCGATCATCAGCGCTCGCGCGTCGATCGCCGTTCGGTGCGCATCCGCCTGACCCCGCAGGGCCAGGAGATCCGCCGTATCGTCGACGCGCTGTATCAGAAGCACGTCAAGACCGTGGAGCAGGTCGGCGGCATCTCCAACGAGGAGTTCGCGACGCTGAACAAGTCGCTGCATCGTCTCGAGCGCTTCTGGACCGACCAGATCCTGTATCGGCTCTGATCGCCGCATCATCGAGACAGGCGGAGCCGGCGCCAAAGACCGGCACGCCTTCGCTTGGCGAAAACTGACATTGTCCGCGCTGGCTCACTCAGGGCCGGCGCTTTGTTTTTGTCGTCGGGGAAAGCGTGCCGCCGTCGCGGGCGCTGCGGGTCTTCAACCAAGAGGGCGCGTGCTGCAATCACCCAAGGGGTACAACCGCAAGGCGAGCAATATCTCGCTCCGAAGCGTGAATGCTTGCTGACGTGCATAGGTTCGAAGACAAAAGAAAACCCCGCGGGGCTGGTAGCGGGGTTTTCTGCAGCCGGCAGCGGGATTCAGGGCCGGAGCCGCCAACTGTTTTCCGTCACATATGATTCAATTTCAACAAAAGCAACAGCGTTGCCCTGAGGAATATGTTCTCACGGCAACGCTGTTCTGATTACTGGGCCCTGAAATCCCCAGCAAAGGTATGTCTGCCGGCTGCTCTCAAGGTTCAAAAGAAATTCAGCTCGCATAAAGAATTCTCGCCGACCTGAATCAATGACTGTCTGTCTGCCCAGCGCGTAAGAAAGTCCGAAGTCGCGGACGGTTCCAAATCATCGCATCGGCCCGGCATGTTTTCGGTCGCCGGTGCTGTGATGCTACGCCCCGCGTTCGGTTTGGCATCCGCAAAACATCGGGGCGAAACGGAACCCGTTCCCTGTCGAGGGCTTATCTCTCCGATACCGGAGGACAGACGATGCTGGTCGAACGGGGAATGCAGGTGCCGAGCGTGGAGGTGGTGAGCGATGCCTATGCCATCGCCGCCAATTACCTCCGCCGGTCCGGCGCGATTCCGGACACGGTCCATCCCAACGACGAGCTCGTCGACATCGTCGTTCAGCTGTTTCAGCGAGGCGAGTTCAACAAGCTCAAGCTCGCCAACAAGGCGATCTCGGTCTTCGAGGCAGAGCACGCCGCGTGATCAAAAAAGGGGAAGAGATGGAAGCTGCGATCGATCGCATCATGCACACTTATGATCTGCTCGCGAACCGCACCGCTGCGGCGAGCGAGGAGGCCCGTCAAAAGGTCTCGACCTATATCCAGACCTTGTTCGAGGCTGGCGAGCGTGATCCGCATCGGCTCACCGTGTGCGGTCTGACCTATCTGCGCCAGCTCGAGGGCCGCATCGATCCGGTGAAGGCGGGCTATACGGGTCTCTGATCACGGGCGCAGATTTCCATTTCAGCGAAGAGCCGGGCGAAGCCCGGCTTTTTTGCGTTGATACCGCCGCTGCTAGCCCTCTGGTAATTGCCGCCGTCCACCATATCTGGCCCAAATATCCGGTTTGACCCGCAAGTGCTTGGCCTGACACCGGCGCTGTGGTAATGGCGAGGGTCTTTCCGACCGCCTCTAGGAAACCGACCGCATCCCTTAAGGGCTTGCGGCCGTGGAGATATTTCACCCATGACCACCTCCAGCGCCACATCCGATTCCTTTTTCAACGCCACGCTCGCCGATGCCGATCCGGAAGTCGCCGCCGCCATCAAGGGTGAGCTCGGCCGGCAGCGCCACGAGATCGAGCTGATCGCCTCGGAGAACATCGTCAGCCGCGCTGTGCTGGAGGCGCAGGGCTCGGTGATGACCAACAAATACGCCGAGGGCTATCCGGGCGCGCGCTACTATGGCGGCTGCGAATGGGTCGACGTTGCCGAGAACCTCGCGATCGATCGCGCCAAAAAGCTGTTCGGCGCCAATTTCGCCAATGTGCAGCCAAACTCCGGCAGCCAGATGAACCAGGCGGTATTCCTGGCGCTCTTGCAGCCGGGCGACACTTTCATGGGCCTCGACCTCGCGGCCGGCGGTCACTTGACCCATGGCTCGCCGGTCAACATGTCCGGCAAGTGGTTCAAGGCCTCGCACTACACGGTGCGACGCGAAGACCAGATCATCGACATGGACGCGGTGGCCAGGCAGGCGGAGGAGGTGAAGCCGAAGCTGATCATCGCCGGCGGCAGCGCCTATTCGCGCGCCTGGGACTTCAAGCGCTTCCGCGAGATCGCCGACAGCGTCGGCGCCTATTTCCTGGTCGACATGGCGCATTTCGCGGGGCTCGTTGCCGGCGGAGCGCACGCCTCGCCGGTGCCCTACGCCCATGTCACCACCACCACGACGCACAAATCGCTGCGTGGCCCGCGCGGTGGCCTGATCCTCTGGAACGACGAACAGCTGACCAAGAAGCTGAACTCCGCAATCTTCCCGGGCCTGCAGGGCGGCCCGCTAATGCATGTGATCGCGGCCAAGGCGGTGGCCTTTGCCGAGGCGCTGCGTCCGGAGTTCAAGGTTTACGCCAGGAACGTGGTCGAGAACGCCAAGGCGCTCGCGGAGGCGCTGCGCGGCCACGGCTTCGATATTGTTTCCGGCGGCACCGACAACCATCTGATGCTGGTTGACCTCAGGCCGAAGGGCCTGAAGGGCAACGTGTCCGAGAAGGCGTTGGTCCGCGCGGGCCTGACCTGCAACAAGAACGGCATTCCGTTCGATCCCGAGAAGCCGTTCGTTACGTCGGGCCTGCGGCTCGGCACACCGGCCACCACCACCCGCGGCTTCGGCACAGCCGAGTTCAAGGAAGTGGCTGCCATGATCTCCGAGGTGCTGAACGCGATCGCGCAATCGTCCGACGGCAGCGCGCCGCTGGTCGAGGCCGCTGTCAAGGAGAAGGTGAAGGCGCTGACCAGCCGCTTCCCGATCTATCAGTAAGGCGTCGTCAAGATGCGTTGCCCGAGCTGCAACAGCCTCGATACGCAGGTCAAGGATTCCCGTCCCACCGAGGATTCTGCCGTCATCCGGCGGCGGCGGGTTTGCGTCTCCTGCAATTTCCGCTTCACCACCTTCGAGCGCGTGCAGCTTCGGGAGCTCACTGTCATCAAGCGCAACGGCCGCCGGGTGCCGTTCGATCGCGACAAGCTGATGCGCTCGGTGCAGATCTCGCTCCGCAAGCGCCCGGTCGATCCGGAGCGGGTCGAGAAGATGGTCTCCGCGATCGTGCGCGAGCTCGAAAGCGCGGGCGAATCGGAAGTCTCGTCGGAGGTGATCGGCGAGATCGTGATGGAGCATCTGCGCCAGCTCGATGACGTCGCCTATGTCCGCTTCGCCTCGGTCTATCGCAATTTCCGCGAGGCCAAGGATTTCGAGGCCGTGCTTGGCGAGCTCAGCGCGGAAGACGACACGCCGCCGCGGCTGGCGCCGGTCCGCAAATGATCTTCCGCATCCTGGAAGATCAGATCGGCGAGAAGCTGCGCGCCCAGAAAGAGACCGATCGCCGCTTCATGCAGCTTGCGCTCGCGCTCGGCCGCCGCGGCCTGGGCCGGACCTGGCCCAATCCGGCGGTTGGCGCTGTCGTGGTGAAGAATGGCGTGATCGTCGGCCGCGGCTGGACGCAAGCAGGGGGCCGGCCGCACGCCGAGCCCGAGGCGCTAAGGCGGGCAGGCGAGGCGGCGCGCGGCGCCACGCTTTATGTGAGCTTGGAGCCGTGCTCGCATATCGGCCGATCGCCGCCCTGCGCCGACGCGGTCATCGCCGCCGGCATTGCCCGCGTCGTCACCGCGATCGAAGATCCCAATCCGCTGGTGGCGGGACAGGGTCATGCGAAGTTGCGCGCGGCCGGAATCGCGGTCGATGTCGGGCTCTGCGCCGGCGAAGCCACGCAGGACCATGCCGGGCATTTCCGCCGCGTTCGCGATCACCGTCCGCATGTCATCCTCAAGCTCGCAGTCTCCTTGGACGGCAAGATCGCCGCAGCCGGCTACAAGCCGGTCGCGATATCAGGTGAAGCCGCGCGCACGCGCGTGCATCTCTTGCGCGCGCAGTGCGACGCCATCCTGGTCGGCATCGGCACCGTGCAGGCGGACGATCCGCTCCTGACCTGCCGGCTCCCCGGCATGGAGAAGCGCTCGCCGGTGCGCGTCGTATTGGACACTGCGCTGCGCATCTCCGGGGCGAGCAAGCTGGTGCATTCGGCCCGGACCACGCCGCTGTGGGTCATGACCTCGGAGACCGCGGAGGCAGCCGCCGCTGCGCGGCTTGGCGCCGCTGGCGCGCAGGTCGTCCGCCTGCCGCCGCGCCAGGCGCCAGGGCTTGATCTCGCCGCGGTGTTGCATGCGCTGTCCGAGCGCAACATCACCCGATTGATGGTGGAGGGCGGCAGCCGCGTCGCCTCGGCGTTCGTCGCGGCTGACCTCGCCGACGAGATCTGGCTGTTCCGCGGTCCCAATGCGATCGGCGAGGGCGGTATCGCTGCGCTGGATGCATTGCCGCTCGACGCAATCACACGGTCGCCGGCCTATCGCGTTCGTGCTAGCGACACGTTCGACCAGGACACTCTCACGATCTACGAGCGCGCGTAAAATGTTCACCGGCATTGTCACCGATATCGGCGAGATCGTAAGCCTGACGCCAACCGCGCAGGGCCAACTGCACCGCCTGCGCATCGCCTGTCATTACGATCGCGCAGGCATCGCGGATGGCGCCTCGATCGCCAATAACGGCGTCTGCCTGACCGTGGTGCAGTCGGGCGTCACCGACGGCAAGACCTGGTTCGAGATCGATGCCGCTGCCGAAACGCTGGCCCTCACCACGGCCAAGCATTGGTCTGTTGGCACCAGGCTCAATCTGGAGCGGGCGCTGAAGATCGGCGACGAGCTCGGCGGCCATGTCGTCGCCGGCCATGTCGACGGCATCGCCACCATCGAAAGCCGCGAGGACCTGCCGGACATGGCGCGCTTCGTGCTGAAGACGACGCGCGAGCTCGCACGCTTCATCGCACCGAAGGGCTCGGTCACGCTGGACGGCGTATCGCTCACGGTCAACACCGTCGACGACGTCACATTTTCGGTGCTGATCATCCCGCATACACTGGCGGTGACGACATTGTCATCCTGGCAGGCCGGCAGCGAGGTGAACCTCGAGGTCGATCTGATGGCGCGCTACGCCGCGCGCCTGACGGAGATGAAATAGCGACGTCGAGCTTTATCCTTGGCATTGCAGGCGCATGCGCCTACAAGGCCGACCCAATTGTATCCAGGACAGTTCCGATGGCAGACGCACGGCGCGCGCCGCTGAAAGATCAGACCGACATTTCCGGCGCAAAAGCGCTGATCGTCGAGGCGCGGTTCTATGACGACATCCAGGACGCGATGCTCGAGGGTGCGGTGGCGGAATTGAAGGCGGCAGGCGTGTCGCACGACGTCATCACCGTCCCCGGTGCGCTGGAGATCCCGGCGGCGATCGCGATCGCGCTGGATGCTGCCGAGAAAAACGGCAAGCCCTATGATGCGGCAATCGCGCTCGGCTGCGTGATCCGCGGCGACACCATCCATTTCGAGATCGTGTCGAACGAGTCCTCGCGCGCGCTGATGGACCTCGCGGTTCAAAGGCGCTTCCCGCTCGGCAACGGCATCCTCACCGTCAATAGCGAGGACCAGGCATGGGCGCGAGCGCGCGCCTCCGAGCTCAACAAGGGCGGCGACGCCGCGCGCGCGGCGCTTGCGATGCTGCGCATGAAGCGCCGCCTGGCGCAGGGCTGACGATATGGCCGAGAGCAAAAGCAAACCGGGCGCCAAAGGCTCCGACCGCAAGGCCAACCGCCGCGGCGCCGCGCGGCTCGCCGCCGTGCAGGCGCTTTACCAGATGGACATGGCCGGCACCGGCATCAACGACATCTTCGCCGAGTATGAAAGCCACTGGATCGGCAGCGAGGTCGAGGGCGAGCAATATCTGCCGGCCGAGGCCGCATTCTTCCGCGACATCGTCTCGGGCGTGGTGCGCGACCAGATCCGCCTCGACCCCGTCATCGATGAGGCGCTGGAGCGCGGCTGGCCGCTGAAGCGGATCGATGCCATCCTGCGCGCGGTGCTGCGCGCCGGCGCCTATGAGCTCGAGCATCGCAAGGACGTGCCGGCCCGCGTCGTGGTGTCGGAATATGTCGACGTCGCCCACGCCTTCGTCGAGCGCGAGGAGACCGGCATGGTCAACGCCGTGCTCGACCAGATCGCGCGGAAGTATCGCGGCGATGAATTCGAACAGAGGTAGTTTCCGTCATTGCGAGGAGCCGAGGGCGACGAAGCAATCCAGACTGTTTCTGTTGGACGATTCCTGGATTGCTTCGCTCGCTATGACGGCGTTCCCGGAGGAGTTGGGTCACGCATGTCCGACAGAAGCGACGCCCCCTCCGGCGAAGACTCCCTGATCGCGCAATACTTCAAGCCGCTGGCCACCGATCCCGGCGCTTTCGAACTGCGCGACGATGCGGCGATCATCAAGGCCGAGGGTCACGACCTCGTCGTCAACACCGACGCCCTCGTCGAAGGCGTGCATTATCTTCCCGGCGATCCGCCCGACACGATCGCGCGCAAGGCGCTGCGGGTGAACCTGTCCGATCTCGCGGCCAAGGGCGCGGAGCCGGCGGGCTTCGTGCTGACGCTGGCGCTGCGCGAGAAGAACGACGCCTGGCTCTCGGCCTTCGCGCAGGGGCTCGGAGAGGATGCCAGAGCGTTCGGCTGCCCACTGCTCGGCGGCGATACCGTCTCGACGCCAGGGCCGGTGATGATCTCGATCACGGCCTGGGGCAGGGTGCCTGTGGGGCGCATGGTGCATCGCTTCGGCGCCCGGCCCGGTGACCGCGTGATGGTGACCGGCACGATCGGCGACGCCTCGCTCGGGCTTGCCGTCCTGCAGGGCAGGCCCGCTGCGGCAGCGTTGGCCGCTGATCCCGCCGCGCGGGAGATGCTGATTGGCCGCTACCGTCTGCCGCAGCCGCGCAACACGCTGTCGGCCGTCGTGCGCGACTTCGCCAGCGCATCGATAGACGTCTCCGACGGGCTGGCTGGCGATCTCGCGAAGCTCTGTGCTGCATCAGGCGTGACCGCCGATATCGATGTGTCGAAGGTCCCGACCTCGCCGGCCGCAGCGATGCTGCTCGCTCGCGGGGCGGCCGACATCGAAGCGATGATCACTGCTGGCGACGATTTCGAGATCCTGTGCACGGTTCCGGACAGCCGCTGCCAGGCTCTCGCTGCTGAAGCGCGGCGCATCGGCGTCGCTGTGACCCAGATCGGGGCCATTGTGGCGGGCGAGGGGCTGCCGCGCTTCCGCGACGCGCAGGGACGCGCCGTCACGCTGCAACGGCTGTCCTTCAGTCACTTTTGAGAGGCATTCGCAACCGCACATTGCGGCCTGGAAGAGGCCGAATTTAAAGCGGTTCGGCCTTTCGCGGCGTTGCGCCATGAAGGCGATTTTGGCAAGCTTGCAGCGTATTGAGGAACTTCCCTTCAGCGGAAGGTCTCTTACGGGGGACGTGCGCCGCGATATCAGCGGCGACGCGCGGGCATAAATAAGCAGAAAGCCGAGGAAACTACATGTCAGCATTATGGGTGATCGTGCTCTGCGGAGCGCTTTCGGTCGTCTACGCGATCTGGGCCACACAATCGGTCCTGAACGCGGACGCCGGCACTGCGCGAATGCAGGAAATCGCAGCGGCGGTCCGTGAGGGCGCGCAGGCCTATCTGCGCCGCCAATATACGACGATCGGTATCGTCGGCGTCGTGATCTTCGTGCTCCTGGCGATTTTCCTCGGCATTCCCGTCGCGATCGGCTTTGCCATCGGCGCCATCCTGTCGGGCGCGGCCGGCTTTATCGGCATGAACGTCTCGGTGCGCGCCAATGTCCGCACCGCGCAAGCGGCGACCACCTCGCTCGCCGGCGGCCTCGAGCTCGCCTTCAAGTCCGGCGCCATCACCGGTCTTCTGGTCGCGGGTCTCGCACTGCTCGGCGTCACCATCTACTTCGCCATCCTGACGCAGTTCGCGAAATACGCACCCGACAGCCGCACCGTGGTCGATGCCATGGTCGCGCTCGGCTTCGGCGCCTCGCTGATCTCGATCTTCGCCCGTCTTGGCGGCGGCATCTTCACCAAGGGTGCCGACGTCGGCGGCGATCTCGTCGGCAAGGTCGAGGCCGGCATCCCCGAGGACGATCCGCGCAACCCCGCGACCATCGCGGACAATGTCGGCGACAATGTCGGCGACTGCGCCGGCATGGCCGCCGACCTGTTCGAGACCTACGCGGTGACCGCGGTCGCCACCATGGTGCTGGCGGCGATCTTCTTCGCCAAGACGCCGCATCTCGAGAACATGATGATCCTGCCGCTTGCCATCGGCGGCATCTGCATCATCACCTCGATCATCGGCACCTTCTTCGTCAAGCTCGGCGCCAGCCAATCGATCATGGGCGCGCTCTACAAGGGCCTGATTGCGACCGGCATCCTGTCGCTGGGCGGCGTGGCGCTTGCGATCTCCTGGCTGGTCGGCTTCGGCAAGCTCGACGGAGCCGACTACACCGGCGCGGCGCTGTTCGGCTGCGGCGTGGTTGGCCTTGCCGTTACCGGCCTGATCATCTGGATCACCGAGTACTACACCGGCACCGATTATCGGCCGGTGAAGTCGATCGCCCAGGCCTCCGTCACTGGCCACGGCACCAACGTGATCCAGGGCCTCGCGATCTCGATGGAGGCGACCGCGCTGCCTGCGCTCGTCATCATCGCCGGCATCCTGATCACCTACAGCCTGGCCGGCCTGTTCGGCATTGCGATCGCCACCACGACCATGCTGTCGCTGGCCGGCATGATCGTTGCGCTCGATGCTTTCGGCCCCGTGACCGACAATGCCGGCGGCATCGCCGAGATGGCGGGCCTGCCGAAGGAGGTCCGCAAGTCCACCGACGCGCTGGACGCGGTCGGCAACACCACCAAGGCCGTCACCAAGGGCTATGCGATCGGCTCTGCTGGTCTCGGCGCTCTCGTGTTGTTTGCTGCCTATAACCAGGATTTGCAGTTCTTCATCTCGGACTCTGCGAACCACGGCTACTTCGCCGGCATCAAGCCGGACTTCGCACTGACCAATCCTTACGTCGTGGTTGGCCTGTTGTTCGGCGGCCTGTTGCCCTATCTGTTCGGCGCCATGGGCATGACGGCGGTCGGCCGTGCAGCCGGCGCGATCGTGGAGGAGGTGCGGCGCCAGTTCCGCGAGAAGCCCGGCATCATGCAGGGCACCGACAAGCCTGACTACGGCAAGGCGGTCGACCTGCTCACCAAGGCGGCGATCAAGGAGATGATCATCCCCTCCCTGCTGCCCGTGCTGTCACCGATCGTCGTCTACTTCCTGATCTATGCGATCGCGGGCGGCGGGCCGGCTGGCAAGTCGGCAGCGTTCTCGGCTGTCGGCGCGATGCTGCTCGGTGTCATCGTCACTGGCCTGTTCGTGGCGATCTCGATGACCTCGGGCGGCGGCGCCTGGGACAACGCCAAGAAGTACATCGAGGACGGCCATTTCGGCGGCAAGGGCTCCGATGCCCATAAGTCCGCGGTGACCGGCGACACCGTCGGCGATCCCTACAAGGACACGGCGGGACCGGCGGTCAACCCGATGATCAAGATCACCAACATCGTGGCGCTCCTGCTGCTCGCGATCCTGGCGCACTGAGACTCGGTCCTTGGCTGAAACGACAAACCCCGCGGTGCGAGCCGCGGGGTTTTGTTTGTCTGTTTCGCTGTCATTCGGGGCGCGACGACGTCGCGAACCCGGAATCTCGCGCTATCACAATCCCGGATTCGAGGCCTGCGGCCTCGCTCCGGGATGACGGCTTCGCCGTCAGTTGAAGCTGAGCAGCTTGAACAGCGGCGTCAGGTAGCTGAGCTCCTGGCCCGATGTCGGGGTGGTGCGGCTGATGAAGTCGAAGATCTTGCCGTCCTTCAGGCCGTAATTGGCCAGCCGGCGCACCTGGCGGTTCTTATCGAAATAGATCGCGATCACGCGCTGGTCGACCACCTTCTGGTTCATGAACGCAACCGGGCGCTCGGCGCGCTGCGAGATGTAATAGAACACCTCGCCGTCCAGGGTGGCGACTGTGGAGGGCGTGCCCATCACGATCAGCACCTGGTCCTGGCTCGCCCCGATCGGGATCTGCTCGAGCGCGCCGGGGGGCATGATGTAGCCCTTCTGGAACTGCTCGCCGGTGCAGGCGCCGAGCAGCAGGCAGGTCAGCGCGACCGCGCCGGCGACGCGCAGGCGCGCGCCAAGGCCACGGGAAGCCGTAGGAGCAGAAATTCGCATTGTCTGGGTCATCTCACGAACGAGTCCCGGTCCCCTTGCGTCGGGCAGGGCGTTGACGTACCGGGCAGCGGCACGGATTGCAACAGGCGGCCCAGCAGGGGGCACGCGTGGAACCTCGGATGCTCTGGCCGTTCAACCATTTCAGGAAATCCCCGAAGTCGCCGCGCGGGACCATCGAGGCCATCTATGGCATGATCGTGGCGCAGGCGCGAGAACCGTTGTTTTATAAACACTTGGACGTGCCCGACACGGTCGATGGCCGGCTCGATCTGCTGATTCTGCACCTCTGGCTGATGCTGCGGCGGCTGCGCCAGGTCGCAGCCGGCCGAGAGCTGTCGCAGATGCTGTTCGACCATTTCTGCGACGATATGGACGCGAACTTGCGCGAAATGGGGGTCGGGGACCTTGCCGTCCCGAAGCGCATGCAGAAGTTTGGCGAGGCCTTCTATGGCCGCACCGCCGCCTATGACCTCGCCTGGTCGGACAGTGAGGCACGGCTGGCAGAAGCGCTGCAGAAGAATATCTTGAACGGAAAGCATCCGGAGAGCGCGCAACGGCTGGCGGCCTATGCGGCACGCGCCGCCGCGGTCCTGGAGGCGTGCGACGAGGCGGCGCTGCTGCGCCCCGCCTGGCGCTTCCCGGCGCCGGTCGAGCAGGATTTGACGACATGAGCAGAAACAGAGATCTAGCCAGGGACAAGGATCCTTGGCGTGCGGCCCCCGTCATCGTGGCGCAGATCCCCGAAGCCGGGCTGCACCGGGAGCTCCAGGCCGATGTCGCTGCCCGGAACGCTATGGCGGCGATTGCGGGTCTGCGCGAGATTGTCTCGGCCCAGGCTGCGTTCGACCTGACGCTGAAGCCTGATGGCAAGGTCCATGTCATCGGCCGGGTGCGGGCGCGGGTTGGGCAGGAGTGCGTGGTCACGCTCGACCCGGTCGAGAACGAGATCGATGAGCCCGTCGACCTGATTTTCGCCCCGCCGGAGCAGATTCCGCAGTTGGCGGACCTCGTCGACGACGATCCGGACGACGATGCCGAGGTTCCGGACCCGCCGGAGCCGATCGTCAACGGCCAGATCGATCTGGGGCGGATCGCAACCGATGCGCTGTTCCTCGGCATCGATCCCTATCCGCGCAAACAGGGCGCGGTATTCGAGGCTGAAATCGAGGCCAAGGACCCCGAAGATCATCCGTTTGCCGCGCTGAAGGTGCTGCGATCCCAAGGGGCGAAGAAGGGCGATAAGGAGTAGGCCGGCTGCCGAATCGGCTCGAAAAGCCGTCACAAGGCCTTGATCCCTTTCGGCTAACTGACTATTCGGGCTTGCCGGTACGACGCCGCGGGCCAGGAAAAGGCCTGTGGTCAAGAGGTTGTTTCGGCTCCGAGAGACGTTATTGTCGCGGCCCGGCCGGAGCGGTGTGTGGTGCTTGGGCCGGCTGTGCGCGCCTTATCCTTGTCGTGAAGCGCCGCGCGACCGCATGAAGAAAGATCAGGTTTCCGGGACGTCATGCCTCAAAAGGTTCGAATCGCGCTGGACGCCATGGGCGGGGACGTCGGCGCGGATGTCGTCATTCCCGGTGCGGCGCTGGCGCTTGCGCGGCATCCGGATTGCGAATTTCTGTTGTTCGGCGACCGGGCGCGGATCGCGCCGCAGCTCGAGCAGCACGCGGCACTGAAGGCGGTCGCGCGCGTGATCCACACCGATGTCGCGGTGGCCAATCATGACAAGCCGAGCCAGGCGCTGCGGCGGGGCCGGAAGACCTCCTCAATGTGGCTGGCCCTCGAGGCGGTGAAGAAGGGCGAGGCCGACGTGGCGGTGTCCGCCGGCAATACCGGCGCGCTGGTGGCGATGGCGCGTTTCTGCCTGCGCACGCTGGACGGCATCGACCGGCCGGCGCTGGCCGCGATCTGGCCGACCACGCGCGGCGAATCGGTCGTGCTCGACCTCGGCGCCACCATCGGCGGCGATGCCCGCCACCTCGTGGCGCTATCGGTGATGGGCAGCGCGCTGGCGAGCGTGCTGTTCAACAAGCCGAGGCCGACGGTGGGGCTGCTCAACATCGGCGTCGAGGAGATGAAGGGCCACGAGGAGATCCGCGAGGCGGCCGAGCAGCTCCGTGCGATGAACCTGCCGCAGCTCGACTATATCGGCTTCGTCGAAGGCGACGGGATTGGCAAGGGCGCGGCCGACGTGGTCGTGACCGAGGGCTTCAGCGGCAACATCGCGCTGAAGGCGGCCGAGGGCACGGTGCGCCAGGTCACGGAGTTCCTGCGCGGCGCGATCCAGGCGAGCCTGCTCGCGCGGATCGGCTACCTGTTCGCGCGCGGCGCTTTTGCGGCGCTGCGTGCCCGGCTCGACCCCCGTAAATCCAACGGCAGCGTGCTGCTCGGCCTCAAGGGCATCGTGGTCAAGAGCCACGGCGGAACCGACGCCGAGGGCTTTGCTTCGGCCGTTCGGGTTGGCTATGAGATGGCCCGCTACGATCTCCTGACCAAGATCAATCAAACACTCAATCGCGACGGCGGTGCCCTGGCTTCCATGCCGGCCGCCCAGGAGGCTGTCTCGTGACAATACGTTCGGTGGTGCTCGGCTGTGGTTCCTACCTGCCGCAGCGAGTGGTGACCAATGCCGAACTGGCAGGCCGGATCGATACCTCCGACGAGTGGATCGTTCAGCGCACCGGGATCCGTGAGCGGCATATCGCTGCCGAGGGCGAGTTCACCTCGCATCTTGCCCTCAATGCGGCGCGCGCGGCGCTCGCGGCCGCCGATGTCGACCCGCAGTCGATCGAATTGATCGTGCTCGCGACCTCGACGCCGGACAACACCTTCCCGGCGACGGCAGTCGCCGTGCAGAACGGGCTCGGCATCCATCATGGCGCGGCGTTCGACCTGCAGGCGGTCTGCTCCGGCTTCGTGTTCGCGCTCGCCACGGCGGACAATTTCCTGCGCACCGGGGCCTACAAGCGCGCGCTGGTGATCGGTGCCGAGACTTTCTCCCGCATCCTCGACTGGAACGACCGTGGCACCTGCGTGCTGTTCGGCGACGGTGCCGGCGCGCTGGTGCTGGAGGCGCGAGAGCAGCCGGGAACCTCGGCCGATCGCGGCGTGCTGACCACGCATCTGCGCTCCGACGGCCGCCACAAGGCTAAGCTCTATGTCGACGGCGGCCCGTCTTCGACCCAGACCGTCGGCCATCTGCGCATGGAAGGGCGGGAGGTGTTCAAGCACGCCGTCGGCATGATCACCGACGTGATCGTGGATGCCTTCAACGCCACGGGGATGACGGCCGAGGACATCAAGTGGTTCGTGCCGCACCAGGCCAACAAGCGCATCATCGATGCCTCCGCCCACAAGCTGCACATTGCGCCGGAGAAGGTGGTGCTGACCGTCGACCGCCACGGCAACACCTCGGCCGCCTCGATCCCGCTGGCGCTCGATGTCGCGGTCAAGGACGGCCGGATCAAAAAAGGTGACGTGGTGCTGCTCGAGGCGATGGGCGGCGGTTTCACCTGGGGCTCGGCGCTGGTGCGCTGGTGAGGCGGCATCATGGAACCGGCCTCCTTCCGATGAGCGCTTTTGACTCCGATTCTCTTCACAGTGCTGTTGACCAACGTCCCTTAAGCCCTTAATTTCAGAGCTAAATTATTCGCCATGGTTTGGGGCAGGCGATGTCGGGAACGGGCAAGACAGTTACACGCGTCGATCTCTGTGAGGCGGTCTACCAAAAAGTGGGGCTATCGCGGACGGAGTCTTCGGCATTCGTCGAGCTGGTGTTGAAGGAGATCACGGATTGCCTCGAAAAGGGCGAGACCGTGAAGCTCTCCTCGTTCGGCTCGTTCATGGTACGCAAGAAGGGCCAGCGCATCGGACGTAATCCGAAGACTGGCACCGAGGTACCGATTTCGCCTCGCCGAGTCATGGTGTTCAAGCCGTCCGCGATCCTCAAGCAGCGGATCAACGGCCATGCGTCCGGCAAGGTCAATGGCGAGAGCAAGGCTGAGCTGAGCGCGGAGCCGGAATAGGTGCGCGCGGCCGCGCCACCGCCATTGCGTCGTTCTGAAAATGTCTGGTCCTGAGTTCCGAGTAAGCTAGTCTCTTGGCAGCACGATCGAAGGGGAACGGGCATTTGGACAAGGCGCCGGATGCTTTTCGGACGATCAGCGAGGTCGCGCAGGAGCTCGACATTCCGCAGCACGTGCTGCGCTTTTGGGAAACGCGGTTCTCCCAGATCAAGCCGATGAAGCGGAGCGGGGGCCGCCGCTATTACCGGCCCGACGACGTCGACCTGCTCAAGGGCATCCGCCGTCTGCTCTATGGCGAGGGCTACACCATCCGTGGGGTGCAGCGAATCCTCAAGGAGCACGGCATCAAATCGGTCCAGGGTCTGGCGGACAGCTCCGCGGCGGTATCGTTCGGCGCGCTGGAGGAGACGCTCGGGCAGGCGCTGATGGAGGACGACCATGGCGAGGAGGCCGAGGTCGAGACCGCCGAGGAGGACGAGGAGTACGAGGGCTCCGACGACGAGGGCATCGATTTCCGCTTCGTCGAGACCGAGGACGACATCCTTGAGACCTTCCGGGTCGGCACCCACCACGGCAATAGCGCAGCCACGAAACCAAGCCCTGGGATGCGCCCCGAGGACCGCGAACGGCTGGAGGGCGCGCTCAAGGAGCTGCTCGACTGCAGGCAGCTGCTCGATCGAGTCATGAAGGACGGGTAGGGCCGGGACTCCTTGTACCACCGGCCTCAGCGAGATGGCTGGCGGCGGTGCCCAGGTCATCGAGATTGAGTTCGGCTGATCGGCATCGGCGCGCACTGCAGGACGCTCCAAGATCTTGCCGACATGCCGGATTTCATCATGTCACAGCAGCGGCCGGCATGAGTGATGCGGTGATCCGTAATTTCACGCCGGCTGAATTTATTCATTTGCTTACGATGATCTTCTTTGATGACACCATCGCTTCAATGCCGTGTGCAACGACGCTTGGATGCAACGGGCCGGTTGTCCGATCAGGTGGAGCGGAACCGCGTGGTCATGAGAGAGGCCGATCGGATTGGCGATTATTTGCGGCAACTAACCCCGCATGCGCGCAGCTGTCTGCTTGAACGGCTGGAGGCCTGCGGAGCGGAGGTGCCGGGAACTGCGGCACTGCTCGAAAATTTGCGTGCGGAATTTCGCGAAAGCGGAAAAACGCACCACCGTATCGCCAATCCGTCGCGACACTTCTTCTATCTTGTCGAACCGTTGCTGGTCGATGGTGCGCCGGAACACGAAAACTCGGGTCGCATCCTTCGCAGTTCGCTGGCTCCTATCTGGGAATGGATCAGCCGGGACTTGCTGCCGAGAATGGCAGACGAATATATCGCTCAGATGCGGCCGTTGATCGCCGCCGACAATCAAACGGAGATCCGAAAGGCCGCTGCTGCGTTTCAGACCAAGGTCGTCAATACCTCGACAATGTTCTTAGCTCGCCTCAGGGGGCCGCGAGCGCTCGCAACAAGCTGGCGACCTATACGGCTTCGCACGCGGCCTACGGCGATCTAGCCAAATTGCTGTGTGTGCTGCGTGCGCGCGACGCGTTGGCCAGGTTCAATGAGGCGCTGCCGTCGTCGATCGAGAAGTTCGACGATGCGAAGGTCCTCAAGACAACCAGGCTACTGCACGCGTTCAGAACAGACCACCCCGAGGAAGTCCCTTTCGCGCTGGCCCTCATCGCCAAGCGTCTGAAAAGTCGCTGGCAGCTGATACGCTTGGCCACCAAGGCTGCGCCGAGCAAGAGCGCCGCAGATGTCGCCGCCGCACCTTATGCGATCGTCGTCCCGATGGTGCTCGACCGTCTGGAGGACAGGCTGTCGGAATTGCGCGTCGCTCTCAAGAACAACCGGGTGCTGGTCGCCAAGGAAATCCTGACCGACATCTACGACACCGAATATGCGCTGCAAGTTCGCATCGATCGGCTCGACCACTGCGAATGGGGGAAGCGGCTCGACCGTCTGATGAAGTCGACCGCCGCGCTGGTACAAACGGAGGTCGCCCGGTTTCCCGATAAGGTTGGACACGTCCTTGGATCGATCAAGCTGCGCGATCATCATCAATCGCCTGTGGGTCGCCTGATGAGCTATCTGGTGCGGAAGGCACGAGACGTATTGAGCCCGCGGAACTGTCCGCTGCCTGAAATTGATCAGCCAGCATCGCGCCTGATTGGCCTGCCTCCATTCGGATCCCCGAGCGGGCAGCTTTCCGCGGGCTCGAGCAGAGGTGGCAGGCATGGCCGTGAAGGCTCCACAGGCACGTCTTGATGGGCGCCAGCCCGCGTCAGCGGAGCGGGGCGGCTGACGAATCTCCGGGGCAAGTCTTGCAAAACCGTCTGCAAGCGGGCGCTGGGCCGCAAACTGATCGCGAACTTGGGCTATTGATTTTATTGAAGAAAAATGGTCGGAGCGGCGGGATTCGAACCCACGACCCCTAGTCCCCCAGACTAGTGCGCTAACCGGGCTGCGCCACGCTCCGATGCCGTTCCCTTAGCCGCGATCAGGCCGCGACGCAAGGCGTGACCGCAGGCTTCCAACGGATGCATCTGGCGCGCAGCGCACGTCCGGTCCGCCGACAGCCGTATCCGTCTTTTGTCCCGCACCAGGACTGTCCACAAGCTCTCCGGCCGGACAGGAAACTTTTCATGCCGCGGCGCGACCGACTTGCCGATCCGCCTCCTGGACTACTGCTGCGACCAACGGCGCCGCCGGATCGTCCCCAGGCGGACCGATCAGGCAGGCGAGCCGTTCGCGCCAGGAGCGCGCGCGCCAGAGATCGCGGGCGAGCGCCGCCCATTCGTGAAACGCAATGACGATCGGATTGTTGGAGCGCAACGGTGTCACCAGGCCGTAGCGACAAGGCAGGTCGTCCCGCTCGGCCACGAAGGTCCCGAACAGGCGATCGAACACGATGAAGATGCCGCCGTAATTGCGGTCGAGATATTCCGGATTGGCGGCATGGTGCACGCGATGGTGCGACGGCGTGTTGAGCACATATTCCAGCCAGCCGAGCTTCGGAATCCACTCGGCGTGCAGCCAGAATTGATAGAGCAGATTGATCGCCGCAGCGATGAACACCGGACCCGGCGCAAATCCGGCCCAGATCATCGGCACGAAGAAGAGTCCCGCCCCGGTCAATCGGCCGGTCCAGCCGAAACGGCTGGCGGCCGCCAGATTGAACTCGTTCGAGGAATGGTGGATCGCGTGCGTCGCCCAGAACCAGCGGACGCGATGGCTGCAGCGATGAAACCAGTAATAGCTGAAATCCTGAACGATCACGAGCAGCACGACCGCGGCCGCGCTGTTGAGCGGGATGGTGAACAGGCGATGACGCCAGGCAAGATCGATCGCCGGGCCCGCGAGGCTGAGCGGCAGGAACGCGTAGACGAGGTATTCGCGGCCGAGCGCGTCGGCGAGCGAGGCCAGATAGGCGCGCCAATTGTAGCTTCGCCGCATCACGACGGCGATGACGATGGCCTCCAGTGTCGCTATCGCAATCACGGCCGGAAAGGCGAATCTGAGCACCTGGATCAGTTGGGCCATGGCGTTTCTCCGGATCGGCGGGACCTGTCTGGCGATTCAGGCTCGCACATGCGAAATCCTGCAGCGCGCCGATTTCGGAAGCGCGGTTCGCCGAATTCGACAAACGGCCAGTCAGTTCGGAATCGGCGAGCGCTCGCCGCCGCTCGGGGCGAGGTGAGCGCGTCGATACTCCGTCGGTGTCAGCCCGGTATGTGCCTTGAAGGCGCGATTGAAGGGCCCGATCGAGCCGAAGCCGGCGTCGAGCGCGATCGTCAGGATCGGGACATCGGCCTGGTCGGGATCGCTCAGCGCTGCCTCGGCTTCCGTCAGGCGATAGCCGTTCACGAAGGTGCTGAAATTGCGCTGGCCGAGCTGCCCATTGATCAGATGGCGCAGCCGATATTCCGGAATGCCAAGTTTCTGCGACAGCGAAGCGACGCTCAGGTCCGGCTCACGATAGACCTTGTCGTGCTCGATCAGCTTCCGAAGCGCCGCGATCAGCGCAGCGTCGGCTCCGGTCGTCGCGTCTGCGCCAGGAGGGGACGGCACTGGCGGCAGATCGTTGCCGAGCGAGGGCGTCGAGCCGGCCGTTGCCGCGGCGGGTACGAATGGCTCTGCAGTCGATAGCAGCGACCCCAAGACCGCGAACAGGAAGATCAGCGTGAGCAATCCGGCCGCATTGGCGAGACTGAGCGGCGCAGCCGACAGGCCGCCCGGCCAGAGCCAGTCCAACGCGACGGTCAGGGCCGTATACAGCGCGGTCGCAACCGCAAGCAGGATGCGAAGCCGCCGGCGTCCCTCCACCAGGTCGGCCGCGCGACCGGCCAGCGCATGCCAGACGCCGAGCAGGACGAAGAGCAGCAACAAGGCCGAGTGCAGTGCATAGATCGGCGTGCGATGGACGAAGAGCTCGACCGTTCCGAGCGTGGCGAGCGCGAGCCAAGCGAGAGCGTGGTACCAGCGCAGGCGAAAGTCATCGACGAATATCGCACCCATCGCAATCCAGAATATGGCCAGCGTGCCGCAGTCCACGACATGGATGGGAAGCCTCCAGCCTAAGGCCAGCGTGCCGAAGCCGGGAGCCGACTCGACGACATAGGCCGCGATGCCCAGGAGCAACAGGGCCGAATAGCGGCTCACTTGATCGCTTCGTGCGCTCCGGGTGAGGACCACCACGCGGAGAAGGAGCATCACGACGGCGCCTCCGCGCAATGCGGCTTCCAAGGTGGACATGCAATTCAATGGCTCGATGTGGGACGGTCTCGAGAGAAGAGCATCGCATCCGGATCGCTCGTGTCAACGGCTCGTAAATCTCTTCCGGGGCAGCCTCAGCGTGCTCTGGCTTTTCAAGCCAGCGGCAGCCCCCTACAATCCGGACCCGGGCTGCTCGCAGGCCAATGCGAGCGCTCGTTTTTGTTCGAGACATATGCAAAGCGATACGACCACCATGGACAACGGCCCCGATACTTCCTTCGGCCATTTCGAGAATGCCGCGCAGATTGCATTCTGGAATGGCTCGGGCGGGGCGCGCTGGGTGGCGCGGCAGGCGGCGCTCGACGGCATGCTGGCGCCGATCAATGCGCTTCTCATGGATCGTGCCGCGATCCAGGCGGGCGAGCGCGTCGTCGATATCGGCTGCGGGTGCGGTGCCACCACGATCGCGGCGGCGGAGAAGGTGGGCCCTGGTGGTAGCGTGCTCGGGATCGACGTTTCGGCGGCGATGCTGATCCGCGCCAATGAGCTTGCGTCACAGGACGCGCCGGTCAGCTTCGTCCAGGGCGACGCGATGGTGCATCACTTCAAGGCGGCGACCTGCGATCTGATGATCTCCCGGCTCGGCATGATGTACTTCGCCGATCCCGTGCGCGGCCTGCTCAATATTCGCAACGCGCTGCATTCCGAAGGCCGCGTGGCCTTCGCGGCCTGGGGCGACCTGCGCGACAATGCATGGGCGCTGGAGCCGCTGCAGGCAGCCTATGATCACGTGCCGAAGCTGCCGGGCCTGCCGCCGCGCGCGCCGGACGACTTTGCTTTTGCCGAGCAGGATTGGCTCGAGCATGTCGTGAATGAAGCGGGCCTGCGGCGCGTGCGGCTGGAGCGCTGCGAGCTCGCGCTCGACCTGAGCGGCGGGCAGGGGCTCGAAGGTGCGGCGCTGTCGGCGCTCGCGATCGGCCCGGCCAGCCGCGCGATCGACGGACAGCCGGTCGAGGCTGTCGCGACGGCAGCGACAGCGATCAGCAAGGCGCTGTCGCGCTATGCCCAAGGAGCTGCCGTGCCGGTGCCGGCCTGCGTCTGGATCGTCACCGCCGTCGATCCCTAGCCAGCGCAAAATAGGCATTTTCGTGAATGGCTTAGTTCCACGGAACGGGTCCGCCGTCTGCTGCATTAGCTAGCTGTGACAAACAACGTGGTCATCGGGGGCCGGGATTGCCAACCAGACCGCGCCAGTGTGTCACAGCAATCGGCCGTGGTTTTGAACCTTTGATTGCCGAGATGAACAAATGGGAGTCGGCGCGTGGATGCCCCGGCTCCCCAGGAAATGCAGTTCACCGTCGGGATGATCCCGATACCAGCCAGCTTTCGGCGGGAGGCGCGTATGGTCCTCAAAACCTTGAAGGTCTCATTGTCAGTCCTTGCGGCCGCGACATCGGTCGCCTCGCTGTTCGCCGTGAGCTGGGTCGGGCTCGCGCTGCTCGGCTATTAACGGAAACGAGATCACTGCAGCGAGACCCGCGCGACGCCTGCTTGCATGATGCCGAGCGCGCGGGCCGCACTGACTGAGAGGTCGATGACGCGACCGCGGATGAAGGGTCCACGATCGTTGACGCGACACTGGATCGAGCGGCCGTTGTGGGAAACGGTGATGATGCTGCCGAGCGGCGGCTGCGATGCGCACAGGTCATTTCGCCGCGGTGGCCGCGTCCGCCATAATAGGACGCCAATCCGGATTCGGCCTGCGCCCGAGTTGCCGCAGCAAATGATGTCATCGCGCCGAGCAAGCCGGCCGCGATCATCATGACTCTCGCCATGTGAGCCCCCGCCTGAATTGAACTCAGCTCAGCAACTGCCCGAACTTTGGCGGGATCATGTTAGTTCCGCGGCGGGAACACGGAATGAGCTTGGCGCAATCGCGTCTTTCCAACTCAGGCGAACGCCTTCTCCGCAGTGTCGATCAACACGCGCAGCGACCTGTCGTGGCGGGTGATTTTGGGAATCGGGCGCTCGATGCCGAGCAACTGATAGACCGCCATCTGAGCCGCACGCACCGAATATTCCACCGTGAACACGACGTCGTCGGGGATCTCGACAAACTGGCTGACGAAGGCGAGGTTCTTCGACGTGGCCGGCACCGGCAGCGGGCGATCGCTCCTGTGGCGCGGCATGAACATGCTGGTGATGTAGGGCATGCGGCATGGCACACAGGTCGCATTCTCGAAGACTGAGAGATCGAAATTGAGATGGCCGCACAGCTCGGTCAGAATGTCGGCACCGCCGCAATCGGCCATGGGCTTGGCAACGAAGTTGCCGATGCGGTCGGGATGCAGCGCATAGCCCCAGAACACCTGGATGTCAGCCGGCTGATCGAGGAAATGCGGCTGGTGATAGAGCACGATCGACATCAGCCAGTTAGAGTCCTTGAAGGTGACGAGCCCGCCGGTGCCGGCCTCGTTGCCGCTGAACGCCTGCATCGCCTCGAAGAAGCGTGGATTTCGGCAGGTCACGGTGAAGGATTCCCAGCACGATTCCGGGATCGACGAATTGAACGCAGCCGGATTGCCGAACTCCGGCCGTCCTGCCGCGATCTTCTCCCATAGCTTCCAGCCGCGGCTGTCGGCCTTGGTCAGGCGCGGCGGCGGGCTGTCATGGGTGCCAAGGCTGGAGCCGTCCGTCATCGAGCCGTTCTGGAAGAAAACCAGATCATCGTCGCCGAGGGCGACCGTGCTGATCTCGCCATCCTTGTCGAGCGTCAGCTGTTGCACGCAGTGACGCGTGTGCTTGATCACGATCTCCATGTCGGTGACATCGACGCCACCGACCAGGTTTACGCCGTGACGTTCGAGCCATCGCGTCAGGGGCAGCACGATCGCATCGTACTGATTGAAGACAGTGCGCTTGACGCCAGCCAAAGTGTCGATGCGCGGAAACTCGTTCATGAAGCGATGCAGATAGCGCTTGAACTCGACCGCGCTGTGCCAGGGCTGGAAGGCAAAGGTGGTCTGCCACATGAACCAAAAGTTGGTCGTGAAGAACGGCGGCGACAGCCAATCGGTGATGCGGGAGTTGCGAAGCGTCTCCTCCGAGGCTTCCGTCAGCCGGATCAGTTCGACCCGATCACGCATGGAAAAGCCCATGGTGGAGACGTCCACCTTGTGGCGATTGCGGTCGACGAGGCGCGCCCGCGAATGCGCGACGTGCTCCTCGTTGAAGGCGACCGTCTCGTCGCGGATGGTCCGGTTCGAGGCGGTGCTGCCGGGAATGGTCGACAGCAGGTCCCAGGTGCATTCGTAATGGTCTGTTGTCAGCATGCGGCCGCCGCGCAGCGAGTAGGAGCCGTCGGCGAGCCGCGCACCATCGAGACTGCCGCCGAATGGCAGGTGCTTCTCGAAGATGGTGATGTTGCTGCCTTCGATGCCACCATCGCGGATCAGGAAGGCGGCGCCCGCGAGCGAACCGATACCGCTGCCGATGAAATACGCTTTCATGGTGCTCATCCTGGATCGTGAAAGTTTGATCCCGGATAGCAGCGCAGGCACAGGCCAAAACTGACCTAGATCAATCGCATCCTTGCTACACGTGCACGTGATGGCCGCGGCGCAGCCTGTCAATGCCCGGCCATGTGGCGGCCGATCTCGGTGAGGTCGGCTTCGCCTGTGCGGGTCTCGTAAGTCAGCCGGCCGTGGAACATGACGACCAGCCGGTCGGTTAGTTCCAGCAGTTCGTCGAGGTCCTCGCTGACCAGGAGCACGGCGGCGCCGCGGTTGCGCGCGGCCATGATCTCGGCGTGGATCTGCGCCACGGCCGCGAAGTCGAGGCCGAAGCAGGGATTGGCGGCGACCAGCACCTCGATATCGTGACCGAGCTCGCGCGCCAGCACCGCGCGCTGCACATTGCCGCCTGACAGCGCCGCGATCGGGGTGTCGGGCGTGCGGGTCTTGATCTTGTAGCGATTGATCTTGCGCGTGGCGTCCTGGCGGAATGCTGCGCGGTTCAGCCACCAGCCGCCGCTCGCGAACGGCGCGCGGTCGAACTCGCGCAGTGCGATGTTGTCGGCGACGCTCATGCCGCCGACGCAGGCGTTCTTCAGCGGCTCCTCGGGGAGCAGCGACATCTTGTGTCGCCGCATCTCCTCGCGCTGGGCATGATAGATCTCGCCGGCGACGCGGATCTCGCCGCTTTCGGCCTCGCGCTGGCCGGCCAGCACCTCGACCAGCTGGCGCTGGCCATTGCCGGAGACGCCGGCGATGCCGACGATCTCGCCGGATCGCACATGAAGCGAGAGATCATGCACTGCGATGCCGCCGGCATCGTCGCGTGCGACGATCTGATCGAGCTCGAGTCGAATGGTGCCGGCCTCGCCCGATCGCGCCGGCTGCACGGTCAGCTGCTCGGCGCCGATCATGGTGCGGGCCATCTCGTCGGCCGTGAGTTCGGAGACCTTGCCGCGCCCGGCGAGCTTGCCACGTCGCAGGATCGTGACCTCGTCGGCGAACGCCATCACCTCGCGGAATTTGTGCGTGATCATCAGCACCGTCAGCTCGCCGGCAACCACCAGGCTGCGCAGCATGCCCAGCACCTCGTCGGCTTCGGCCGGTGTCAGCACCGAGGTCGGCTCGTCCAGGATCAGGAAGCGCCGCTTGAGATAGAGCTGTTTGAGGATCTCGCATTTCTGCCGCTCGCCGGCAGAGATGTCGGCGACCTTGGCATCGAGCGGGATTTGGAACGGCATCCCCGCCAGGAATTTCGCGAGCTCCTGCCGCTCCCTGGCCCAGTTCACCACCGCGGGCACGTGGTCGCGCGCCAGCACCAGATTCTCAGCGACCGTCATCGCCGGCACCAGCGTGAAATGCTGATAGACCATGCCGAGGCCGAGCGCATGCGCATCCCTGGGGTTACTGATCGCGCGCTCGCGGCCCGCAACCAGTACGTCGCCTGATGTCGGGTGGTAGTAGCCCATGATGCATTTGACGAGGGTCGACTTGCCGGCGCCGTTCTCGCCGAGCAGCGCGTGGAAGGTACCGGGCTTGACCTTGAGCTCGACATCGTCGAGCGCGGCGAAATCCCCAAAGCGCATCGTCATGGCGATGGCCTCGACGCCGAATGTTCCAGATGGGGCCGGCTCTTCCCCGATCATGACAGCGCCTCGATCATTGCCGAGGAGGTGGCGACCGCACCGAACACGCCGCCCTGCATCTTGATCATCTTCAGCGCGTGGTCGTGGTTGCTCTTATCCGTCGCGCCGCAGCAGTCCGACAGCAGCACGCATTCGAAGCCGCGGTCATTAGCCTCGCGCATCGTGGTGTGGACGCAGACGTCGGTTGTGATGCCCGTGAGCACGATGTTCTCGATGCCGCGCAGCCGCAGGATCAATTCGAGGTCGGTGGCGCAGAACGAGCCCTTGCCGGGCTTGTCGATGATGACTTCCCCAGGCAGGGGCGCCAGATCGGGGATGATCTCCCAGCCCGGCTCGCCGCGCACCAGGATGCGGCCGCAGGGGCCGGGATCGCCGATCCCGGCGCCGATCTGCTGGGAGCGCCAGCGCTTGTTGGCGGGCAGATCGGAAAGGTCGGGGCGGTGGCCCTCGCGGGTATGGATGATGTGATAGCCCTGCGCGCGCATCAGTTTGAGCAGCCGCTTGATCGGCTCGATCGGCGCCCGCGTCAGCGACAGATCATAGCCCATCTTGTCGACATAGCCGCCGACGCCGCAGAAATCGGTCTGCATATCGATGACGATCAGCGCCGTATTCTCCGGCCGCAGGTCGCCATTGTAGGGCCAGGCATAAGGCTCGGAACGGATGGTGCGCTCGGGCATGGGTGGCCTCTTCAGCGGGTGATCGATAGCTCGGCGGGCGCGCCGGTCAGCGTGCGCTTCGGCGAGCAGGTGATGATCATGATCAGCAAAGTGAGGATGTAGGGTGCGGCATTGAACAGATGGTAGCCTGAGGTGATGCCGACCGATTGCAGCGCGGGGCCGAGCGCGGCGGCGCCGCCGAAGGCGAGCGAAGCCCACAGGCAGAGCATCGGATCCCAGCGCGCGAAGATCACCAGCGCCACGGCCGTGATGCCCTGGCCGGAGGAGAGGCCTTCGTTCCAGCTGCCGGGATAGAACAGCGACAGGAACGAGCCGCCGATCCCGGCGAGGAAGCCGCCCGCCATGGTGGCGCGCAGGCGGATCAGGAGCACCGAATGGCCCATGGCGCGCGCGGCGTCCGCGCTCTCGCCGGCGGTGCGAATGAGAAGACCCCAGCGGGTGGTCTTGAAAGCCCAGAGCAGAAGCGGCGCGAGCACCACGCCAATCAGGAACAACGCATTGATACGCAGCGCCGCACGCAGCTGCGGGATATCGCTCCACCAGCCGAAATCGATCGCGGGCAGCCGTGCAGCCGTCGGCTCGATCAGCGGCTTGCCAAGGAAGAACGCAAGGCCGGTGCCGAACAGCATCAAGGCGATCCCGACCGCGATGTCGTTGACTCGCGGCAGCGAGCAGATGCCGGCATGCAGCGCGCCGAACAGCGCGCCGGTGATGCCGGCGGCGAGCACGCCTGCCCACGGCGATCCCGTCATATAGGAGATGCCATAGGCGCTCATCGCCCCCATCACCAGCGTGCCTTCGAGACCGAGATTGATCCGGCCCGAGCGCTCGGTGATGCATTCGCCGAGGCTCACGAACAGGAACGGCGTGGAGACGCGGATGGCGCCGCCGAACACGGCGAGCGGCACGGTCCAGAGCCCGATGGAAGCGTCCGCCATGTCAGGACTTCCCCTTCAAGAACCCGATGCGGCCATAGAGCGCGTCGCTCGCCAGCACGAACACGAAGATGATCCCCTGCAGCACCAGCACGGAGGCATCCGGCAGGCCGAGCCGACGCTGCAAGAGGCCGCCACTCGCATTCAGCCCGCCGAGCAGGATCGCGACCGGAATGATCGCCAGCGGATTCTGCCGCGCCAGGAAGGCGACCAGGATGCCGGTGAAGCCGTAACCGACCGCAAGATTGGCATTGGTGCGCCCCTGAACGGCGGCGACCTCGACCATGCCGGCGAGCCCCGCGCAGGCGCCGGCAAGAAAGCAGATCGTGAGGATCAGTCTGCCCACCGAGAGGCCGACGATCTTGGCCGCGCGGATGTTGCCGCCGGCAACGCGCGCGGCAAAGCCGAAGGTGGTGTGATAGATCAGGATGTAGGACATGACCGCGGCGATCAGGCCGAACACCAGCCCCCAATGCACGTCGGTGCCGGGAATACTGCCGATCATGTTGGCGGCGCCGATCTCGCGCGTCGACGGCTTATTGAGGCTCGCCGGATCGCGCATCGCGCCTTCGACTAGATGGTTGAGCACCGCGAGCGCGATGTAGACCAAGAGCAGGCTGGAGATGGTCTCATTGACGCCGCGGTAGTGGCGCAAGGCCCCGGACAGCAGGATCCACAAGCCGCCGCCGGCCATGCCGGCGCAGACCATGGCGAGTTGCACCACCAGCGGCGGCATGGTGTGCAGCGCCAGCGCCGCGGAGGTGGCGGCCAGCGCGCCGATCAGCAGCGCGCCCTCACCACCGATGATAACCATACCAAGCTGCGCGGGCAGGGCGGTGCACAGTGCGGTGAGGATCAGCGGCGCGGCGCGAGTCAGCGTGTTCTGCCAAGAGAACCAGGTGCCGAACGCGCCGTAGTACATGTAGTAATAAAGATCGAGCGGGTTCTTGCCGTACAGCGCGATGAAGCCGCCGAAGGCCGCGAGCGCGGCAAGCAGCGCCGCGCCGGGGATCATCACATATTCAATGCTTGCGCCGTGGCGCTGCAGGAAGCCGGGATCGGCCGCCGGCGCGATGGCGGCCGCTGGGACAGTGTCGGCCGCCTCCGAGGTCATGACGTGGCTCCGAGCACGCCTTCGACCAGATAGTTCATCTTCTCCAGCTCCGCGTCCTGCTGGCCCCGGCTGGTGCCGTCAGCAATGACGACGTTGCCCTTGTTGTCCTTGATCGGGCCCTTGAAGATGACGTAGTCGCCGGCCATGAACTTGGCCTTGACCTCGTCGGCATGCTTCTTCGCCTCGTCCGAGACCGCCTCGCCGTAAGGCGACACCTTGACGATCTCCTCTTTCAGGCCGCCGCGATAGAAATTCGGGATGCTCTCGCCCGATTGCATCATCTTGACGAACTTCGGATACAGCGCCTCCCAGTTCCACTCGGCGCCGGTGAGATAGGCCTTCGGCGCGAGTGGCGACTGGTTGACGTGATAGCCGCAGACGAAGGCGCCGCGGCGCGCTGCGTTCTCCACCATCGTCTTCGGGCCGTCGACATGGCAGGTCAGCACGTCGACGCCCTGGTCGATCAGGCTGTTGGTGGCTTCGGCTTCCTTGACCGGCATCGACCAGTCGCCGGTGAAGATCACCTGCGTCGTCGCGTTCGGATTGGCGAGGCGGGCGCCGAGCGTGAAGGCGTTGATGTTGCGCAGCACCTGCGGGATCGGCTTGGCGGCAACGAAACCGAGCTTGCCGCTCTTGCTGGTATGTCCGGCGACGATGCCGGAGATATATTGTGCCTCGTCGATATAGCCGAAATAGGAGCCGGCGTTCTTCGGATCGTTCTCGCTCCACAAGCCGCCGCAATGCTCGAAGCGGTTCTTGGGATATTTCGCCGCCATCTTCAGGACGTGCGGATTATAGTAGCCGAACGAGGTCGGGAACAGCAGGGTGGCGCCGTCGAGATTGATCATGGACTCGATGGTCTTTTCCACCGCGTCCGTCTCCGGCACCTTCTCCTCTTCGATCACCTTGATGCCGGCGAGCTTCTTCAGCGCGGCCGCCCCTTGCGCATGGGCCTGGTTGTAGCCGTAGTCGTCGCGCGAGCCGACATAGACGAAACCGATCGTCGTCTCTGCCGCGAGCGCCGGCCGCAGCCCGCTGGCCGCACCCAGGGTGAGCGCCGCGCCGCCCTGCAACAGATGCCGTCGTGAAATCCTGCCAAAATCCATTTGGTGTGCTCCCCTCTGGCGGCGTGACGCGTCCGCCCCGTTTCGGCTTCACCGGCTGGGCCAAGCCTTCGAGGAGAGAGCTTTCGCAAGCTTCGTGCCACAGCCGCTTTGCTGGGCAGATCCAACTAGTGCGCTGATTTCAAAGGGAATTTGTCAAGATGTCGGAATGCCTCGGCCGTCGGCGCGGCGACGCGGCGACGCGGCGGTCTATAATTTCAGCAATCGATGCCAATTGTATGCAACGCGAGCGACCGATTTGAGGGCAGTATGTGGATGGCGGCGTGTCGGCAAACCCGTCCGGCAACGGCCTGAGCCATCCTTCGCCCCGTGGTTCGACGCTCACCCAAACGGACCCGGCCGCTGATCATCATCGTCCGGCCAGGCCGAGACAACAAGCACGCGACCACGGCCCTGGTGCAGGCGCAACCGGGCCGCTTCTTGATAAGGCATGGGCGCTCGCGGTCAGATCCCGAGCAGCCAGACAGCGACGATGGTGCCGAGCACCGCGATCCCGCTGATCGTCCATCCCGTCACGTAAGCGCCGTCCTGCATATCCGGCTGCTCGACCATCCGGTCGTGCCAGTGCTGCTGCGGCTGTGCCATGCACGCCTCCTCGCCCCCCGGGGTGAGGAATTGATGACCCTGTTGTCCCTGTCGTTAAGTCGTCTTGCCGCAATCTAAGGTTCAACGCGGCTGCTCACAACGGGCTCCATAAAATGTTGCGGGCGCGCTGGTCATGCTCGCAAAAGCCCCTAAGGTTGTGGCGCCCCGGCGAGGGGCCAACGACAAAGGGGAGCGACGCGACATGAAGGATTTCGCCGGCAGGATCGCCGTCATCACCGGGGGCGGCACGGGCATGGGCCGCGAGCTCGCCCGCCAGCTGGTCGCCGAAGGCTGCAATGTCGCGCTCTGCGACGTCTCCGCAGACGCCATGGCGGAGACGAAGCGGTTGTGCGAAGCGGAAAGGCTGCCGCAGGGCCTGCGTGTCACCACCCATGTCGCCGACGTCGCCAGCGAGGATGACTTCCTGCGCTTTCGCGACGAAGTGGCCGAGCAGCAGGCGACCGACAAGATTCATTTGCTGTTCAACAATGCCGCATCGGCGGCGGCGGCAGCCTGTTCACCACCCCAAGGGCGCAGTGGGAGCGCGCCTTCAACATCGACTGGGGCGGCGTCTATCTCGGGGTGCGCACCTTTCTTCCGATGCTGATGCAGGCCGAGGAGGGCCACATCGTCAACACCTCCAGCGTCAATGGCTTCTGGGCCTCCGTCGGCCCCAGCATCTCGCACACCGCCTATAGCGCGGCGAAGTTCGCGGTGAAGGGGTTTACCGAGGCGCTGATGACGGACCTTCGGCTCAACGCGCCGCACATTAAGTGCTCCGTAGTGATGCCTGGGCATATCGGCACCTCGATCGTGTCGAACTCGCGCAAGGTACAGAATGCGAGTGCGTCCGATCGCCTGAGCGAGGCCGAGATCGCGCAGGCGCGGCTGCGCATGCAGGGCATGGGCATCGACGTCGCGGCAATGACGGACGAGGACGTACAGGAAGCTGCGCGGGAGCGCGCCCGCCGTTTCCTCGAGGAGGCGCCGACCACCGCCGCCGAGGCGGCCAAGATCATCCTGGACGGCGTCAAGGCCGGGCAGTGGCGCATTCTGGTCGGCGAAGACGCCAAGCTGCTCGACCTGCGCGTCCGCCAATCGCCCGACCAGGCCTATGAGCCCGAATTCTTCCAGCGCTTCGCCGAGGAGGCCGGCTGGCGGCTGGGGTAGGGATTCTAATGACGTTCGCGAACTGAAGATCGCGATATGAGACAACTAGGACGACTAACAAGTGCACGATGAGTAGTGCATCCGCGAGTCATCTGCACCCTCTCCCCTTGTGGGAGAGGGTGGATCGCCGACGCGGAAGCGGCGGCGATCCGGGTGAGGGGTCTGTCTCCGCAGATGCAGACCCCTCACCCCGCGCGCATTCGCTCCGCTCACGCACGCCACCCTCTCCCACAAGGGGAGAGGGTAAACCGAGCAAGACGGATCCGATTTCGTGTCTTAACGACTTACTTCGACGATTACCTTGACGACGCCACGCGGTAGGCCATTCGGCTGTGCCCCGGGCAATAGGGCAGGCCTTCCACCGGCCTCGAACCGCAGAAGCAGAAGTCGTCCGCGCCTGGCGTGGAGATCGGCCAGCGGCAGCGCTCCTTGGTGAGCTCGAACAGCGAGCAGCCGTTCTCGATGACGGCAGGGGCTTCTTCCACCAGCGGCACCACCGAGGACGAAGGCTCGCTGGGGGCGGCCCGCAGAACGCGCCGGCGCAGCTTCGGCACCGGCCGCGGCCGTGAAGGGTCGCGCGCCGCGTCCGCGCGCACGACGCGGCGCGCGTCGCCGCCATTGTCGCGCACCAGCGCGAGGCGGGAGATCTTGCCGATCACGGCGTTGCGGCTGACGCCAAGCTCGGCGGCGATCTCGCGGCAGGTCAGACCGGCCTCAAAGTGCAATTTCAGTTGCTGGATCCGTTCCGTGGTCCAGGTGGGTTGGGCAGTCGTCTGATCGGCGGGCATATTCTATCGCTTCCAAGTTTGATCCGTCCTGGATCGTCCTCGGCCGACGCGCGCACAAACTGGTCCGCTTTACGCCCCCTTACGCCCTGCCATTGTCGCGGATCGACAGCAGCCCGTCCTTGATGGCGAGCCGGATGCCTTCTTCAATCAATGTCCTGCAGACACCTGGAACGCTGGTGCCGTGGGTTCCCTGCTTCACGAGCTTTTCGAGATAGCCAATCGTTGCCAGGGCGAGGGTTACGGGAATGCGGTCAGTCTCGGCTTTTTCCGTGGCCATGCCAAAAGCTAGTCCGTAACCGGTGTACAGAAAAGTAACTTTTTAGACTCTATTAGGAATCGGAATGGTTGTATAGATGCCTGGGGATAAGTGGTTAAGATACTGATTTTAAAAGAAATGCGACAATTTGGATTCGCGCCGCGGTGACTCTCGTCGAGATCGGTGACTCCCCGTACCTCCCGACCGATGCGGGAACAGCACAGGCAGGATTCGGCCCTCGGCCATTCGGAGGCAGTTCGGCGCGTGCTTGCAAGCCGTGACCCGTCGGGCAAATCGGTTGCGTGTGCGTGCGATCTCCCGGCGTGGATCTGCCCGCCGGCCGCCGCAAATCGCCCGCGCGCAAAAACTATTTTCGCGAGCGGCATCAATCCGATCGACGCCGTGCGGCCGTCCGGCGAAAATATTTCTCTTTCGTTTTTTCGGAAATTGTGGTTGGCTGCATTCATCCCGCCTCGATGAGAGGGGCGTTGCGCGCGATCGTCACGACACGTGAGGCGGGGATGCGGTGGACGTCATGGCTTGCAGCAGGCGATGAGCGTGCGGACGAACAGGCTCGTGACGGACGGCGAAATCGTGTGGTCCTGGCCTCCCGGTGCTGAGGCCGTGCGACAATGCGTTTCACGCATTGCGCAGGGGGCAATCAAGCCGGTCCCCAAGGAGAGCGCGTATAAGCGTTAAAACCGCCGCGCAGGGAATGCCGGATGATCTGGCTGCACCTGTGGTGACTGCCGCCTGCTTTTCTTGTTGCAGGCGGGCCATGGGTGAGGCCTTCACCCGGCCTTCCCCATAGGCGTTAAGTTTAGTCTTGCGTGTTGGAATCGTTCGTGATTCGAACATGGGATGACACGAGATTCGCTTTTGAACGAAGACTGGGCGAGCGTCGTTACGCAGCTAGGTGGGGCTGCGCAGCTCGAGAGCAGCGCGCGCCAGACGAAAGCTTTCGTGCGGCAACGGCGGATCCCTGATGCGGTGGCGTTGCTTCGGCTGATGCTGGCTTATTGTCTGGGTGAGAGGGTTAAGATCGACGGCCGCGTGGGCTGCTTCTGTTGGCCTTGCCAATCTGAGTAGCGTGGCGCTGTTCTACCGCCTGCGTCAATGTGGCGATTGGTTTACCGTGCTTGTGGAGCGCTTGCTCGCGGCGGCGGCGCCAAAGGCGAGCCGAGGCCGTCTGATCCGTATCATCGATGCCACGACAGTGCCTCAGGCAGGGCCGGCTGCGCGCAAGAACAGCGAGCTTTGGCGCATTCATAGTGCATTTGATCTGCCATATGAGCGGTTTGGCCATTTCGAACTGACAGATCAGCAAGAGGGCGAGACGTTTGACCGCATACCAGTGGTCAAGGGTGAGATCCGTATTGCTGACCGCGCCTATCTACAACCTGATCGGATCTCGGCAGTGCTCGAAGCTGGTGCAGATGTTTTGATCCGAGCGGGCTGGAAGAACGCACGTTGGCTTGATGCCAAAGGCTGTCCGCTCGATCTGATAGCCGAATTACGGGCGGGGAACGCCCGCGGACTGATCGATCGGCCGATTTGGATCAAACGCAAGGCCGGCGCGCCTCTGGCTATGCGTCTGATCGCAGTCAAGAAGTCTGCCGATGCGGCTGCCGCGTCGCGTCGTAAAGCCCGGCGAGACGCCCAAGACGAAAACCGCACCATCTCTAAAGAAACTTTGGAAGCGGCGGATTGGGTCATCCTGGTCACCTCGCTAGCGCCGGACGAGTTCACCGTCGAAGATGTGCTTGCGCTTTACAGACTGCGATGGCGGATCGAACTCGGCTTCAAGCGATTGAAGAGTTTGATCGGCCTCAAGACACCGCCTGGAACCGATCCGCGCTCCGCCAAGCCCTACCTGCTGGCTCATCTCTTGATCATTTTGCTGCTCGAACCGCTTGTCCGCGAGTTCGAGGACTCTCCCCACTGGACGCAGGCCGCCTGACGACACCTGGCGCTTGGCGTGTCTTGCAGCAACTCATTGCGTCCTTGCTACAAGCAATCATTCCACAACCAACCATCCGCCGCCTCCATCACAGCAAACGGGTACTGGACCGGCACCTCTACGAGCCACCTCGAAAACGACGATATCAATCGATGCCCGCATTATCTTAACGCCTATGCGGCATTCCCTGCGCCCTCCGTTTTTCAGGAGGGTCCTCGTTGTGATCAGCTCGGGCGCGTTCGTGCAGCGAGAGGACAATGCATGCTTTCGTCATTGCGAGGAGCGTTAGCGACGAAGCAATCCAGACTCCGAAACGAGACTCTGGATTGCTTCGCTTCGCTCGCAATGACGGAGCAATGCGCCGCCGCTCTGACGGCGGCGCTGCGGCGAACCTCGACTCGATGTCCGCCATATCAGCCGTGGACGACCGACTTCGCGATCATGCAATGAATGCCTTTGGAGCCGTTGACGGTCTGGGTCACACGCAGATCCGCGGCGAGGCTGCACAGCGTGTAGGCGTCCTCGCGCGACAGGTTTCGTTTTTCGCCGAGCAGCGCGATCATGTCGCGCAGCGCCCGCACCACGCATTGGTCGAGGTCCGGGTCCATCGCCATCGTCATGTAATGGGTTGCGGTCTCGGCGCGGGGATAATCGAGGCGCAGATCCTTGCGCACGGTGAGGCGGAAGCGGCCCTGCAGCGCGGTCTCGATCGCGGTGACGCAGACCTCGCCATCGCCCTGCACGCCGTGACCATCGCCGCAGGAGAACAGCGCGCCCGGCACGAACACCGGCAGATAGAGCTTGGCCCCAGGCCTAAGCTCCTTGTTGTCGAGATTGCCACCCATGGCGCGCGGGATCAGCGAGGTGATGCGGCCCCAGGCCGGCGGCGGCGCGACGCCCATGACGCCGAAGAACGGCGCCAGCGGCAGGTCGAGCCCCCAGGCCAGCCTGCCGACCATCCGCTCCTTGTCGAGCGGGATGTTGAGCAGCCGCGTTTCGTGGAAATCGTCGGGCAGCGTGCCCGACAATGGCTTGATCATGTTGTAGCCCCAGTCCTGCCGCAGCCGCACGTCCAGGATGTCGACTTCGAGCACGTCGCCGACCTCGGCGCCCCTGACCGCGACCGGGCCGGTGAGGATGTGCCCAGGCACCATGCGCTCGGACCGTGCGTGAACCTCGAGCAGCTCCGGAGGCACATGGAATTTGCCGTTGTCCGGCACCACCTCCGGCCCGCCGCTGATGCTGTCGATCGTGACCTCATCGCCGCTGTCGATCGTCAGCACGGGCTTCAGCCTGGCCTCGAAGAAGCCCCAGTGACAGGTCTCGGGGCTCGCATGCAGGTGGTGATGGGTCATGAATGTCTCTTTGACTGTCGAAATGCGCCGGCGGTTTTCTCCATAGCAGATCAAACCAGTACTGCGGAGAGATGGATACGCAGGGCCCGATTGCGATATGAGGTCCTGAAACGCGATTCCAGCCAGGCCGGAGCCCTGAATGTTCTTTGTGCTGTCGAAAACATTCGGGCTGCTCGCGCTGCCGACCAATTTCATGATCGTTCTCGGCCTTATCGGCGTGATCCTCACAATGACGCCGTTCGCGTGGCTCGGCCGCGGCCTCATGCTGGTCGCGATCGTGCTGCTTGCGGTCGCGGGCTTCACGCCGTTCGGCAACCTCGTGCTGGCGCCATTGGAGGACCGCTTTCCCGCCTGGGATGCTGCCAAGGGCGCGCCGGACGGCATTGTGGTGTTGGGCGGTCCGATCGATCCCGATCTGTCGCTCGTCCACGGCATGCCGGTGACGCTCGGCGGCGCCGACCGACTGATCCAGGCAGCCGCACTGGCGCGCCGCTATCCCAACGCGCGCGTCCTGTTCACCGGCGGCAGCGCGAACTTGATCTCGACCAATGCCAAGGAGGCCGATCAAGCGGCGGAGCTTCTTGTCAGCCTGGGCGTACCGAAGGAGCGGCTGATGCTGGAGCGGCAATCGCGCAACACCTACGAGAATGCGGTGTTCTCCCGGGCGATGGTGATGCCGAAGCCCGGCGAGCGCTGGCTGCTGGTGACCTCGGCCTATCATATGCCGCGTTCGGTCGGTCTGTTCCGCAAGGCGGGCTTTCCGGTCGAGCCCTATCCGGTGGACTGGCGCGTCAACGGGATCTTCGATTTCGAGATGTTTGCAGTGCAGGGCCTGCGACGTACCGACATTGCGGTGCGCGAATGGGTCGGGCTCGTGACCTATCGGCTGCGCGGGCGAATCGACGAGCTGTTCCCGGGCCCGGAGTCCTGAGCGCGGAGCTGGGATCGAAAGGCTGGCGGGATTCCGCGCAAGGGTCTAACAAGCGCCGCGGGATCGAGGCGCGGGGCAGCCGGCGTCCATGTGAGGAGTTAAGGCCATGCAACAGCAGATCGCGCCTGAAGCGCTGGACTTGGCCGGCATGGTCGCCGACCTCAACACCCTGTTGCGGCTGAAGACCACCGTCGTCGGCATCAAGATGTTCGCCCGCGTCGAGGACATGATGGCGGTGGAAAAGATCCGCCGCCCGAACGCGGTGCATACCACCGACCAGATTGTCAGCATGGCCTCTCGTCTGGGCTGGACCGTCGGCATCACCGCGGACGATCTGGTGGGCGCGCAGTGTCGCGCGGTGATCGGACTCGGACCGCAGGACGAGACCTGGCTAGCCGGTGCGAACTATGTCGGCGTCTGGCATGGCACCGCGGAGGATGCACGCAAGCGTCAGGAGGCGCTCGATGTGGTTCCGTTCGGCCGCTACCAGGCGATGGCAGTGAGTCCGCTCGCAAGCCTCCGGCTCAATCCGCCGGACATCTGCCTCGTCTATGCGACGCCGGGGCAGATGATCATCCTGATCAACGGCCTGCAATATATCGGTTATAGGAAGTTCGAATGGGGCGTGGTCGGCGAGACCGCCTGCGCGGACTCCTGGGGGCGGGCGTTGAAGACCGGCGAGCCCAGCCTGTCGCTGCCGTGCTTTGCCGAACGGCGCTACGGCGGCGTGCCTGACGAGGAGATGCTGATGGCGTTGAAGCCGTCCGACCTCGCCACGGCCATCGCCGGCATGAAGCAGCTCGCCAAGAACGGCTTGCGCTACCCGATCGCGCCCTACGGCATCCAGAGCGACGTCCGCGCCGGCATGGGCGTGTCGTATGGGAAGAAATGACATTCGAACCTGCGTCATTGCGAGGAGCCGAAGGCGACGAAGCAATCCAGACTCGTTGCTCGATGCTGGATTGCTTCGCTTCGCTCGCAATGACGGGGGCAGTTGCAGGGACCTGATATGACCTCTTCGAAATTCGACATCATCGTCTATGGCGCGACCGGTTTCACCGGCCAGCTCGTCGCCGAATATCTGACTTCCGAATATCGCGGCGACAATGCGCCGAGATGGGCGATGGCCGGGCGCAGCCTGGGCAAGCTCGCCGCTGTGCGCGATGCCGTCGGCGCGCCGGCCGATACGCCGCTGATCGCCGCCGACTCCAGCGATGGCGCATCCATTCGCGCGATGGTCGATCAGACCAAACTCGTGCTCACCACCGTTGGGCCGTATCAGCTCTATGGCGCCGATCTGCTTGCGGCCTGTGTGGCCACGGGCACCGACTATGTCGATCTCTGCGGCGAGCCGGTGTGGATGCGGCAGATGATCGAGAAGCATCAGGCGGACGCCGAGAAGAGCGGCGCGCGCATCCTGTTCTCCTGCGGCTTCGATTCGGTGCCGTTCGAGCTCGGCGTGTTCTTTGTGCAGGAGCAGGCGAAGAAGGCGCTCGGTGCGGCGGCGGCGCGGGTCAAGGGCCGCGTGCGTGGCATGAGCGGTTCGCTCTCGGGCGGCACGGCCGCCAGCGCAAAAGCGACGTTCGATGCGGTCGCCAATGATCTCAGCCTGGTTTCGATCCTGCGCGACCCGTTCGCGCTGACGCCCGGTTTCAAGGGACCGAAGCAGCCGCCCGGCAATAGAACGCTCTACGAAGAGGATTTGAAATCGTGGGCGGCGCCGTTCGCGATGGCGCTGATCAACACGCGCAATGTCCATCGCTCCAACATGCTGATGGGTTTTCCCTATGGCCAGGATTTCGTCTACGACGAGATGGTGCTGACCGGTGACGGCGAGCAGGGCCAGGCCAATGCCAAGCTGGTGATGGCGGCCAATGCCGAGAAGACCGGACCGAATGCGCCCAAACCGGGCGAGGGACCCTCGAGGGAGGAGCGCGAGAAGGGCTATTACGATCTGCTGTTCGTGGCGATCGGCGCCGACGGGCGACAGGTTCGTGCGGCGATCAAGGGCAAGGGCGATCCGGGCTATGCATCCACGGCGAAGATGATCAGCGAATGTGCCATCGGCCTGTTGCACGATGGTGGTGACGTCAAGGGCGGCTTCTGGACGCCGGGCGCGGCGCTGGGGGATCGCCTGATCGCGCGGCTCGCCGGCCATGCCGGCATGGCCTTCGAGGTGGAGGCCTGACGGCTACGGCAACGAAGGATCGATCGCGCTGAGCGACCGGTCCTTCTGTCTGGCATGGATTTGGGCCGCCGCGAACATGCCCCACATCGTGCCGAGCATCATGAAGAAATGGCGCCAGTGGTCGGTGTCGATGATGAAGCTTTCGCCGACCGTGCCGAGAAAGGCCGAGAAGATCGCGATGTAGCTGCGCTGCCAGGGCACACGCACGAAGAGGTGGCGGAAGCCAAGGATCACGGTGGCGAACACCAGGGTCGGATAGCAGATCCCCGACAGCCAGCCGCCGGACATGAAGGCGTTCAAATAGGAGTTGTGGGTGTCTTCGGGGAAGTAGTGATGGAACTGCAGCGGGCCGATCCCGAACGGCAGATCCAGCGCCATCTGTGCGCCAAGGATATGGCGTCCGAACCGGCCGAAGCGGCCTTCGTCATAGCTCTGGTCGAAGCTCGCGCGCTGCTGGAACATGTCGGCGATCGAGGGGAACGAGAGCAACACGGCGATCAGCAGCACGCCCGCTGCCGCTGCCGCGAGCGTCGTCATGACGATGCGCGAGCGCTCGCTGCGCGAGGCGCTGGTCAGCACCATCATGGCCAGCATAAAGGCTCCGGTCAGGACCAGACCGCCCCAGGCCGCGCGGGAGAAGGCCAGCAGGATCGCGAGCGCCATGATGAGAAGTGCTATGCCGCTCCGCAGCGCCTTTGCGAAAGGCGCCGTCACCACGTTCTGCAGCACGAGCAGCGACGGCAGCAGCAGGAATGCGCCGAACACGTTCGGGTCCTTGAAGGTGCCTCGCGCGCGGCCGTAGAGCGTCAGCAGATCATAGCCGCCCGGCACTGCGTGGAAATAGCCTGCCACTCCTGCGAGCGATGCGATGAGGGCGCCGACCACGAGGCCACGGCGCAGCATGTCGAGCCGCGCCGCGCTGTCCTCGGCCATGATCAGCGCGAAGAACATCACCGTCACGGCCATGTACCAGGAGGTCGCGATCCAGCTCGCGATGACGGAGTCGCCAAGCAGCGGGACCGCGCAGATCGTGTAGCCGAGATTGAGCAGGAAGAGCAGCAGCAGCAGCGGCACGAACACGATCCGCAGCCGCACGCCGGTCGCAATGAAGACCGCCGCGGAGGCGAGCGTCACGAGTTCATAGGGGCTGGGCTCGATGAAGACAATGGCGCCGGACGCACCGGCCAGCCAGACCAGCGCGCGCTGCAAGGCGACAACTCCCGGGGGAGCCACCGGGCGGGGCGCGAAGTCTCCGGCTGCCGCCGCATACGCCATCACATCCAACTCACATCACGACGCAACTCTTGGACGATGCTTGGCGCCGGCCTTGCCCGGCGCTACGCATCAATAGGCGTTCTCGTTTTTGGTCAGCAGCGCCAGTGGCGTCTTGAGCAGAATGAAGAGGTCGAACAGCACCGACCAGTTCTCGATGTAGTAGAGGTCGAACTCGACGCGCTTCTGGATCTTTTCCTGATTGTCGATCTCGCCGCGCCAGCCATTGATCTGCGCCCAACCGGTGATGCCCGGCTTGACGCGATGACGCGCGAAGTAGCCGTCGACGGCTTCGTCAAACATCCGGTTCTGCAGCTTGCCTTGCACCGCATGCGGCCGTGGTCCGACCAGCGAGAGATTGCCTTTGAATACGACGTTGAAAAGTTGCGGCAGCTCGTCGAGGCTGGTCTTGCGAATGAAGCGGCCGACGCGCGTCACGCGCGGGTCGTTCTTGGTGACCACCTTCGAGGCGAGCGGGTCGGCCTGGTCGTGGAAGAGCGAGCGGAACTTGAAGACGTCGATGCGCTCGTTGTTGAAGCCGAAGCGCTTCTGCCGGAACAGCACCGGGCCCGGGCTGTCGAGCTTGATCGCGAGCGCAACCAGCGCCATCACCGGCAGCGCGAACAAGAGGGCGAGACCGCCGACGAGATGGTCGAACAGCCATTTCATCACCAGGTCCCAATCGGTGATCGGCGCCTCGAACATGTCGAGCGTCGGCACCTCGCCGACATAGGAATAGGAGCGGGGCCGGAAGCGCAGCTTGTTGGTGTGCGCGGACAGGCGGATATCGACCGGCAGCACCCACAGCTTCTTCAGCATGTCGAGAATGCGCGTCTCGGCCGAGATCGGCAGCGCGAACAGCACGAGGTCGACGCGGGTGCGGCGGGCGAATTCGACGATGTCGTCGACCTTTCCGAGCTTGGGGCTGCCGGCGCAGGTCTCAAGCGCGCGGGAATCGTTGCGATCGTCGAACACGCCGAGCACGTCAATGTCGGAGTCGTCCTGCGCCTTCAACGCGCGGACCAGTTCCTCACCGCTCTCATCGGCACCGACAATGATGGTGCGCCGGTCGAGCCGTCCCTCGCGTGCCCAGCTGCGCACGAGGCTGCGCAGGAACATGCGGCTTGCGATGAGCGCCGCGAGGCCAACCGCAAAGAAGGCGCTGAGCCAGAGCCGCGACACCTCGCCGCCGAGCTTGGCGAAGAAAGATGCACCGATGAAGAGGAGGAAGACGAACGCCCAGGACGAGATCATGCGCGTCATCTGCCGCAGCTGGCCGCGGAAGATTTGGACCTGATAGATGTCGGCGGCCTGGAAGCAGACAACGGCGGCCGCCCCCACCGCCATGATCGCCGCGATGTATTCCCAGCGGAAGCCCGATTGCGGCACGACGTAGCCGAAATAGAGCGTGACGCCGATGAGACTGAGCAGGATGAGGTCGGCAATACGGACAACGCCCGCGATCACGATGGGCGAATAGGCGCGGCGGACCTTCTGATTGGCAACGGCCAGCGCTGCGGGAGTCAGCCGCCGCCGCCGTTCAGCGGCCGGGCGATCGGCCGAAGCAGTCGCTGCGACCGCTGCCGCAGCATTGAGCATCGAGCGTGCGTTGATCGGTTCCACAGTAATGCACCGTAAAATTTTCTTGTTATTTAAGCGAGCGAGGCGAGCGAGGAAAATCCCCGTCGGCCGAATTAGCCGGCAATTCGGTACAAACTGTTAGCGATGGTAAATGATGTCAGGTCTTGGTAAACGCAGCGCGGTAACCCGCTAATACGCCTTCGACCATCGCTGTCTGCGAGAATCGCTCGGAGACACGTTCGCGCAACCCTCGTGCACGCTGCTGTGTCGCGTCCGAATTAGCTAGTGCAGCTTCGATCGCATCGGCGAGCGCTGCGGGGTTGCTCGGTGCGAACAACGCATCGCGGTAGGGGCCAAAGATCTCGGGAATGCCGCCGACATTGGCCGCAATCATCGGAATACCGGCCGCGGCCGCTTCGATTACGACATAGGGCATGGAGTCGCCGCGCGAAGGGACGACAAGCAGGCGACCTTGCGAAAAGCCATCGCGCGCCTTGACGTGTCCGATGAAGCGGATCGCCTGCGTCAGCTTTAATCGCTCGACCTGCGCCTTTAGCCGCTGCGTTTCCTCGCCATCGCCGCCCAGCGTGAGCGTCAGCGGCTTGCCGGCTGCGTGCAGCCGCGCCAGCGCATCGACCAGGATGTCGGCGCCTTTGATGTGCCTGAACTCGCCGACATAGGCGATGTCGGTCGCGTCTGGAGCGGTCTCCACGGCATCGAACTCGCTGGCCGTGACGCCATTGAAAACGCAGTGCACCAACCCCTTCGGGGTGCCGATCATTCTCTGATAGGTGTCGCGCGCGAATGCGCTCTCGAACAGGAACAAATCGGTGCGGTCCATCAACGCGCGTTCGAGCCGGCCGTACAGTGCGCCCTTTACCGTATTGACCGGGTAATGCAGCGAGCCGCCATGGGGCGTGTAGACCCGGATCGTGCCGGGCCGATGTCCGATCATGCGGATGAAAGCGCCGGCTTTCGCGCCGTGACCGTGCAGTACATCCGGCAGCAGCCGTCGATTGAGGCGCGCGAACTTGTTGATCGCCATGACATCCGTCGGCCATGGTTCGCGGCGGATCGCGATGCGATGGAGGCCTAGCTTTAGCCCCGGCGCAATCTCGGCCAGCGCCTGATCGGCACGCTCGCCGCCGGTCAGGCTGTCCGCGACGATGCCGACGTGATGGCCGCGCTCGATCTGACCGTAAGCAAGATCCATGATGTGACGGAAGATGCCGCCGACCGGCGCCCGGACGGTGTGCAGGATGCGCAGCGGCCGGTCCGATGCTGCTGCCATCGTCAGGCCGGCCCTGCAGAGCGGCGTCCGGTCGGGTGCAACAGACGAGCTCCGCGCAAGCGCGCGTGACAAGACGGGCAGGGCGGTGCGTCCGCGGTTCATTGCGTCGGCCTTTGGCAGTGACCTGAATGCGATACGCTTTTCGCGCTTAAAAAAGCGTGTCGCACGCGGCCGCTCGGGGCCGACAGGATTTCGGAAGGCAGCTTGTCTGACGGCACCGCGGGAGGCTCGGCCGGATTAACCCAGCAGCAACCTTAATGGAGTGTAATTCTGCCCTGTTGTGCGGAGTGGTGGCGTTTGGCCTCGCGGGAGTGAGTGATGCGGTTGGCGTTCTGGCGTGCCGGCAAGGCGAGGGCGGAGGTCGAACAGACCGTTGCGATGCCTGCGCCCACTCGGGTGGCGTCGGCTGAAACGATTGCTCCGGCCGGAGACATCGACGTTCGTCTGCTTGGCCGGGCCTTGGTGCGCAAGCGCGGCTTCATTATCGTTCCGACGCTGCTGGCGCTCGCGCTTTCGATGACCGGCGTCAATTTCATCACGCCACGCTACAAATCCGAAGCGCGCATCCTGATCGATGGACGCGAGAACGTCTTCTTGCGCCCGAACGGAGAGCGCAACGAGGAGCGGACGGCGCTTGACCCCGAGGCGGTGGCCAGCCAGGTGCAACTCGTGCTGTCGCGCGATCTCGCGCGCGAGATCATCAAGAAGAACAAGCTTGCCGAGTTGCCTGAGTTCGATCCGGTGCTGCGCGGCATCTCCCAGCTGAAATCGCTGGCGGCGCTGCTCGGGGTCGTGCGCGATCCGTTGTCGATGACGCCGGAAGAGCGGGTGATGGACGCCTATTACGAGCGGCTGACCGTGTACGCCGTCGACAAATCGCGCGTCATCGTGGTCGAGTTCCAGTCACAGGATCCGGACCTCGCCGCTCAGGTCGCGAACTCCATCGCGGACGGCTATCTGGTGTTGCAGCAGAACGCGCGGCAGGCGCAGGCGAAATCGGCGAGCAACTGGCTGGCGGGCGAGATCGAGAATTTGCGCAAAAAGGTCGCTGAGGCGGAATCACGGGCGGAGGATTTCCGCTCCAAGTCGAGCCTGTTCGTCGGCACGAACAATACGACGCTCTCCAATCAGCAGATGGGTGAGATCAACACCCAGCTCAACAATGCCCGTGCCCTGAAATCGGATGCCGAGACCAAGGCGCGGCTGATCCGCGAAATGATTCAGGGTGGCCAGCCGATCGAGGCATCCGAGGTGCTCAATTCCGAGCTGATGCGCCGGCTGTGGGAGCAGCGTGTCACCCTGCGTGCGCAGCTTGCCGAGCAGTCCTCGACCTTGCTCGACAACCATCCGCGCATCAAGGAGTTGAAGGCGCAGCTCGCCGATCTCGAGCGTCAGATCCGTGACGAGGCCGGCAAGATCTCGCGCTCGCTCGACAATGACGCGCGGATCGCCGGAGGGCGTGTCGATGCCCTGAGCGCGAGCCTCGACCAGTTGAAGAAGCAGGCGTCCTCGGCCAACGGCCAGGACGTTCAGTTGCGGGCGCTCGAGCGCGAAGCGAAGGCACAGCGCGATCTGCTCGAAACCTATCTGGCCAAGTATGGCGAGGCCAACACCCGCGAGAGCCTGGATATCGCGCCGGCGGAGGGGCGGATCATCTCGCGGGCGGTCGTGTCGAACACGCCGGCCTACCCGAAGAAGCTGCCGATCGTCCTGATCGCAACGCTTGCGACCTTGATGCTGACCTCGGGCGTGGTCGTGACCGGCGAATTGCTGCGCGTCACCGCACCGGATGTCGCTGCCATTGTCCCTGCGCCGGCTCGCAACGGTGCTCCGACGCCGCGCGTCGAGCCGGGGCTGACGCCAGTCGCGCCCCCAGCCGCTCCGCCGCCCGAGCCTGCGACCCGTCAGGCCGGCGAGATCGAGCAACTTGCCGGCGAGCTGCTGGCGGCCGGCAGCGGGGCGCGCAAGGTGACCGTACTCGGCACGGCCGCGGGAGACGACATTACGCGCACCGCGCTCGGCCTGGCACGGACGATGGCGCGGGAGGCGCGCGTCGTGCTGGTCGATCTCGCTGGCGCGCCGCTGGCGCTTGCCGCTGTCTCGTCCGACCCGATGGCACCGGGGCTGGTCGAGCTGATGCTCGGCGAAGCCTCGTTCGCCGGCATCATCACCAGGGACCAGCGCTCGCGGCTTCACCTCGTCGGCGCGGGCCGTCCGGGCAGCGACCGCTCGCAGCTGCAGTCGCCGCGGCTGATGCTGGCGCTCGATGCCTTGCAGCGGGCCTATGACCATGTGCTGCTCGATGCCGGCAACGCCTCCGATCTGCCGGCCGAGCTGCTCACCAGCGGGGCGCGCGCCGTGGTGGTGCCCGACGCCGCGATGCCCGAAGAAGCCCGCGCGCAGATGTGCGAGCAGCTCGCCGCGGTCGGCTTCGGCGCGGTGACCATGCTCAAGAAAGCAGCCGATGCGTCGGAGCTCGGCGAGTTCAGTTCTCCCAACGTCGCTGCCTGAGCAGCGATAGTCCTATCTCAGCGCCTGGCGCAGTTTGACCGCGAGGCCAAGCAGCGCCGGGCTATGCTTGACGACATGCTTGCCGCGATTGACCGCCGACAGCACCGCTGCGGCGAGACCGCCGCGCCCCGTGAGCGCAACGAAGCTGTCGAAGATCGGCTCGTCGGCTTTGCAGAACAGCCGCTTGTAGTCGTCCGCGCCGATACCGAGATCGAGCGCGCGGGTGCCGAGACCCGCATAGTGGTCGACGATATGGCGCATCAGGATCAGCCCCGGGCTCCAATGGGCATGCGGCGACAGCGTGTAGGTGTTGAACATCATCGAGAAGCGCTGGCCGTCGGCGACGCCGGCGAACAGCGCGATCACCTCCTCGTCGCAGGTGAGCGCATGGATGTCGATGGCGCGGTTACCTGACGCCAGCCGCGCCAGGCAGGCCTCGCGCACGAAGGCCTCGACGCCAGGCTCGGCGAACACGTTCGGCAGCTTCTGCTCGGCCATCCGCAGCGGCTTGACCTGAAAGAACCAGTCGAGCAGGCGTGTGATCTCGGCGTCTGATGTCGCGATCGTGTAGCCATAGCCGGGAAGCGCCTGCAGTTTCTTCTCCTTGCTCTTCAGCCGTTTGCGGAAGGAGCTCGAGATCAGGTCGGTCGGCGCCGCGCCCGGGGGAATCGCGAGCAGCGGACAATCGTTGACCGAGAGCTGGCGCGGCAGCAACGCGAGCGGATTGCGTAGATCGTGCCAGGTCAGCGGCTGCTGCGTCAGCGCCAACACGTCAACGGCATCGTGCGCGCGCAGACCGGCGAGCAGACGATCGAGATCGGCCGGCGTGGCGGACGCCGCAAAGTCGCGATCCCAGAGTCCCATGTTGAACGTGGTGTGCTTGCCGCCCATGAAGGCGGCGACACGACAGCCGTATGACCGTTTCAGCGCCAGGGGCAGGAGCGCCAGTGGGCGCTGTTCTCCATCGAGCGCGACGACGATGAAGGGTGACGCGTTTTCGTGACGGCCGGCATGATTCTGCCAGGCGGACAGGAAATCGTAGCGCTGATAGGGGCTGCAGAACCGACCCCGCGCTTCGAGCGCGCGCCAGATCGGCTCCGCGGACGACAGGTCTGTGAGGATGTCGACGCGTGCGATGCCTGCGGCCCGTGACGGCGCCTGCGCCGGTCGGCTGTCGATCACGGCCGCCATCGTCATTGCGCAATCCGTCGTTTTTTGAAAATCGGGTCCGTCGGCGTCGGCGGACCTTTGCAAAGAAGTGTCAACAAACGGTAACGAGGGTATCGCGTGTCCCCGCGCATATCGCCGCCGCAACTTAGACCGTTTCCAACCGTTGACCAACGGCCGCCATGAACCATTGACACGATCGCGCCGCTTTTGCTCTCGAACAGATGGATGCGGGCTCATTCGATTCAGGCGCTCCTGGCCCCCACGGGTTTCACCATCATGATTCATCCTGGGACGGCGCTCCCGTCACCCGGCAGCCGATGGCGCGAGAGCCTGAAGCTCGAGCTTGCCTTTTTCTCCGGTCGCGCCTGGCTGGCCTCGCGCCGGGCCGGCGGTGCCGGCGCCATCCTGCGCTTTGGCCGTGTCAGGCCGCGCCGCAACGAGAGCTTCCAGCCGCTCGCCGCCGACGAGATCACACCTGATTTCCTCGATCGCCTGATCGCGGCGATCAAGCGCTGGGGCTACGACATCGTAGCGATGGACGAGGCCTGCGAGCGGGCGGTGCGGCTCGCGGCGCCGCGGCGGTTCGTCAGCCTGACCTTCGACGGTGCCTCGAAGGATTTGCTCGGCCACGCCCATCCGGTGCTTCAGCGCCACGGCGTGCCGTTCACTCTGTATGTGCCGACATCGTTTCCCGACGGGCTCGGTCAGGCCTGGTGGCTGGCGCTGGAGGCGGTGATCGCACGCGAGGCGCGCATCAGCCTGATGATCGAGCGGCGGGAGCAGCGTTTCACGGTGTTCAAGACGTCGGAGAAATACGAGCTGTTCGCCTATCTCGCGAATTGGCTGCGGACGTTGCCGCCGGCCGAGCTGGCCACGGCCATCCGCGATCTCTGCACCCGCCATGGCATCGATCTCGATGCGCTGAGCCGCGAGGCCGCGCTCGACTGGAGCGACTTGTCGAAGCTCGCCGCCGATCCCAAGGTGACGATCGGCAGCGCCACGGTGAATTATCCGGTGCTCGCCAATGTGAAGGACGCCGACGCACGGCGCGAGCTCGGCATGGGCAAGGCGGTGCTGGAGAGCGCGCTGCGCCGGCCGATCCGCCATGTCGCGTTTCCGTTCGGCGATCGCGCCGCGTTCAACCGCAACCATGTGAGGATGGCCGCCGAGCTCGGTTTCGCCAGCGCGGCCTCCACGATCCCGGGCGTGGTGCAGACGGAGGGCCACACCAATCTGCATGCACTGCCGCGTATCGCCTGGGACGGCCGGTCGCGCTCGCTGCGGGCGATGCGAGTGCTGCTGTCGGGCGCGATGTTTGCGCCGGTTGCGCCGATGCCGCACCTCGCACTTGAAGGTGATTAGGCCTCCGGCTGGCTTGTATCAGGGCGCAGCATCCAGCTCACGATCGGCATTGCCGGCAGCACCCAGCCCATTCCGACCACGATGTAATAGATCCATTGCAGCATGCCGGAATTGGCGATCAGCGGGAACTGCGCCACCACCATCCCCATGATCGACCAGACGAAGGCGAGAATGAGCAGCGCGATGGCGCCGAGGAATTTGCGGGTGCGGATGGTCATGAAGCCGATGTAAGGGAGCCTGTGGCCGGCGCGCCTTGCGCGCGAGATGGGCCGGACTATAAGGGCACGGTCTCCCTAGTTCAATCGAGCCCCGCCAGCGATGACCACGGTTCCCCGCACCCAGGATATTGCCGCCATCCGGATCTGGCTCCTGATCGTGGCCGGCCTGATCGCGCTGATGGTGCTGGTCGGCGGCGCGACGCGGCTGACCGAATCCGGACTGTCGATCGTGGAATGGAAGCCGGTCGAAGGCGCGTTGCCGCCGCTCACCGAGCAGGCGTGGAACGAAGCATTCGCGGGCTACAAGGCCATTCCGCAATACCGGCAGATGAATGCCGGCATGACGCTGGCGGAGTTCAAGACCATCTTCTGGTGGGAGTGGAGCCACCGGCTGCTGGGCCGCGTCATCGGCATGGTGTATCTGCTGCCATTCCTCTGGTTCCTGTGGCGCGGCGCGGTCTCCGGGCCGCTCGGACGGCGATTGTGGGCGATCTTCGGCCTCGGCGCCCTGCAGGGCGCGGTCGGCTGGTGGATGGTGGCCTCGGGCCTCACTGAGCGCACCGAGGTGTCGCAAGTGCGGCTCGCCACGCATCTGGTGCTGGCGCTCTTGATCTATGCCGCCATCGTCTGGACCTTGCGGCGATTGAGGCCGCGCGAGGTCGGCGAAGCGCCGGCGCGGCTGCGCTGGACGGCCTGGGCGATCGTCGTTGTCACCTTCGTGCAGCTCTATCTCGGCGCGCTGGTAGCGGGCCTGCGGGCCGGGCGCATCTACAATACCTGGCCCCTGATCGACGGCACTTTCATTCCGCCATCCGCGCAGTTGCTGTTCGAGACGCCGTGGTGGCGCAATTTGTTCGACAACATGCTGACGGTGCAGTTCGAGCATCGCATGACGGCCTATGCGCTGGTGCTGCTGGTCGCCTTCCACGCCTTCGACGTGATGCGTGCGCGCGCCGGTCGTGAGGCGATCCGCGGTGCGCACCGGCTGCTTGTCGCGGTGCTGCTGCAGGCCGCGCTCGGCATCGCGACCTTGCTGCTGGTGGTGCCGATCCATCTCGCGCTCACGCATCAGGCGGTCGCCATCGCCGTGCTGACGCTTGCCGTCCTGCAGGCTGAGCGGCTGTCGCCGCGCCGCGCGACGGCGGCGGTGCCGCAGGCCGCCGTGCCGGTCGGGCAGGCGGGGTAGGGCACTCCGTTTCAGTTTTGTCATTGCGAGGAGCGTAGCGACGAAGCAATCCAGAGTCACTCGCGTAGCTCTGGATTGCTTCGCTTCGCTCGCAATGACGCGGAGACATGCGTTCTCACTCTCGCACGCTTTCGCGCCGAGCTCTACTGACGGCACACCCTCTAAAAATCGAGGGCGCAGGGAAGGCCGGATGCCTGGCCGGCACCCATGGCTCGCGTGCGAAAGAAAATGCACGCGGCGGTCACCACAGGTACGGCCTGATTACATCCGGCCTTCCCTGCGCGATGGTTTTAACGCTTATACGCGATCTCCCCGGGGATCGGCTGTCTTGCCCCCGTTCTGCGACAACGCTTGCGCGTTGCGCAGGGCGCCAGCACCGAGGCGCCAGGACCACGCGATTTCGCCGTCCGCGATACGCCGCTCGTCCGCGCAAAACAATCGCGCACGGCGCATCACGTCCACCGCATTCCCATCCCACGCAGCTGGACGATCCGGACGCGCCCCTCGAGTGGACAAGAACGGGAGGAATGTATTCTGATTTGCCGAATTTTGCAGGAGCCAAGCCGGGCATTGGCGCGACGGGCGCTGAGAGCTCAAGTCGCCCAATTGACCACGAGCAGTCCCGGTACACGCTCGAACTCGCGCGCGTTTTGCGTCACCAGCGCCGCACTACGGCGGCGAGCCTGCGCAGGCGCCCGTACCGGCAGCCACCGCCGGGTATCTCCCGCCGTGCGCACGCGAGGAGCAGCGTAGCCATGTGTCGTCACGGCGCGCGGGATGTCGATGATCTGGGTTGCGGCAGCAGAAAGGTTTGGCGTGCCAGCGCGTCGTCCAGGCGGCCGGCGTCGTACACGGATAGCAGGCAGCTCTTGTCGAGCAGATCGCTGTTGGACGCTGCAAAGTCGTCGAAGGTCGGGCTCTTGCCGAGCAGGATGCGCTCGCCGATGAGTGACAGAAACGCCGTGGTGATCGTTTCGTGATAGGCCTGAGGCCGCCCGGCGCGCTCGGCCATCCGCCTGAGGCCGCCGGCATAGAGCGGCAGCGTCCGCATGAAGCCGTCGCGTCGGAGCATCTCGTACGCAAGCCGGACATGTTCCGCATGGTGAAATCGGGCCGCGTCCATATGGCCCGCGATGAAATGCCGGATGTCCTCATCGCTCATGGCCGGCTCCTTCGCTGTCGATCAATCGGTGCGCGTCCTGCGCGCTGAGATCGAGGCCGTACACGTCCTTGAGCTGGGCAATCCGCTCGAGCGTCTCGGGCGAAAACGGCGCCTTGCCTTCGAAGGCGTGCAGCAGGATTCCCTCGATGAGGTCGCCGAGGGACATGTCCAACAAATCGGCCAGCGCTTTCGAGACCTTGAGGACCCGCTTCTCGAGGCGGACGCCTGTCTGGATACGATCGATCGTTTTCATGTTACCTTGGTACCAAGATAACACGTGCGGGTCAAGCGGAGAACACCTGGCAGCGGCAAGCGGGCGTAGGCGCCTGCTGATCGAGTTCGCAGAGATGATCGCGAGATCATTTCAGCCGTCTGGAATTGCCAAGTGGCTAGGGCTTCGCCGATTGCCTGGCGCTAGGCGTGCTCCTTCTTCGATCGAAGCCCCTTCAGGATCGACAGCACCGCGGGAACGAGAAGCTTCTCCGCCGCGGCGTCCAGCGGATTGTGGACCACGGCGGCAAAATTGTCCTTCACCGCTCTGATCTCGCCGACCATCGTATCGAGCGAGAGCTTGAGATGGCGTGCGTCCTCCTGCATGGCGTCGACGGCGAGCCTTCGCATTTCGAACGCCATGTCGATTTCCGGACCAGGCCGGGAGTGATTGGCCAGCAGCAGGACGAGCGCCGCAATCAGGAGATCCACGACCGCCACGGCCGACGCCGACCAGATCGCCCCGATCGGCGCCAGCAACGCGTTGTAGGCGGCGAGATTGGCCATCCCGAGCCCGAACACCGCGATCAACCCTGCAAGGATGGACAGGCCAAGGCGACGCGCGAACACCCCGAGCCAGATCTTTCCGATCAGCAGATCGGCTTTCCGGAGCACCTGCAGATCCCGAACAAGATGATCGATCATGTTATCTGGCTCCCCATCGTCCGAGCGACCATCCGATCAGAATCCCAGCGACCAGCGCGATCGCGACACTCTGGGCCGGATGCGCAGAGATGTCTTTCTCGGCGTCCTCAAGGAAGCTCGTCACTGCGTTTGCAAGCTCGCCCAGTTGATCCCGCAACTCACGCTTCTCGTCGCCGCTCTCCTCAGCCCCGGTAACGGGCTCGGCCGGGGAGGGCGGCTGGATTGGAGGAGCAGCCGCCGTGGCCTGCCGCTCGCGCTGCGCGGCCGAAAGCTCCTCCTGCAACGCCTTCAACTCGCGCGACAGGACCTGATCGGAAGCCATCATTTGCCTCCAGGAACCTAGTGTCCCTGTTGTCCAGGAGGCACAGCCCGCTTCAGCGCGTCCCAAGCCTGCTGTGTTGCAACGTCGAAGGCCTTGCGCGACTCCGCCAGAGTGGCGCTGAGCGCGGTCCACGACTCGCCGCCGGCCTGCTTCATCTTCTGGAATCGGGCTTCGGCCTCGGCGGCGCCAGCCTTCATCTGCGTGAGCACAGCGTCGAGATCGTTGCGCTTTGCCGCCGCGACCTTCGCGGCCGAGTCGCGAAACTCATCCGCCGCTTTTTGCCAAGCCTGGATCTGCACGGCCGCGATATCGCGGAATGCGGATTGCTGCTGCTCGACCTGCTTGCCGACGGTTTCGAAATAGGTCTTCACCTGAGCCTCGAAGCCGGGCCACTGCGCCTCAAGCTCCGCCTTGTTCGCTCGTATGGCCGCTTCGGCCGCCTCGAACTGCGCTTTGATGGTCGCTTGAAATTCGTCGCGCCGCTTCTTCAAGTCGGCGATCACCTCATCGGCCTTCACTTTCGACTCGGCTTTGAGCTGGCTCGCTCTTGTTTCAAGCGACGCCAGAGTGGCGTCCATCTCGTCAATTCGCTGCTTGGTCCAATTCAGGTAAGCATGCATGCTGCTTTGTTCTGGCATGACGACCTCCGTATCAAGAGCCTCAGCCAAGCAAAGCGCGAATTGCCCGGTTGCGTTTTGACCTGCGTCAAGATCCGGGCCGCCAGGCGGCCGATAACGACGTTCGCCGAGCGGTGCGCTCGTCGCGGTCGAACACGTCGCCACCTCAGTCTCTATCGAAGCAAGGTCTCCCGGAAGACCGGCTGCTACTCTGGGCTTACGCGGCGCTGCGGCCGCGGATCATGCTCAGCAATAGCCGTAAACCCCGCAGGCATAGGGCAGGCGCCAGATGTAGCTCGGATAGCCTCCGCCGCCGTAATAGGGGCCCTGATAGTCGTAGGAGAAGGCGCGGCCGTAATAGCCGGGCAGCTCCTGCCTGCCGAGCAGCAGCGGCGTCGACGGCTCCATTTCGGAGATCAGCGAGTCCTCGTCCTTGACCACGACGGCGACTGGGGGCGGCGCCTTGACGACGCGGCGCGCCTTGTAGTGCACGCCGGGGAGGTCCGCGGCGAGCACCGCGCCGTTTGCCGCGATCACAGCCAGCAGCATGAGGATGATAGTCGCGCGCATATCGGGTCTCCCGAGCGGAATCATATCAGGCGCGGGAGGATGGGCCGACCATGGTTAACGAATGCCTGACGAGCACGCAGCGGCGCGCGAAATCGGTGAGTACGGATTCCGGGCACGCCTCTTCCACGCAAATGGCTTCCCCATTTGGCGCACGAGGCGCCCCGGAATGACGCGAGAGCAGAGAGCTAAGCGCTCAAAGCCTGCTCGAGGTCGGCGATCAGATCTTCCTTGTCCTCGATGCCGATGGAAAGCCGCACGATGTCGGGACCGGCTCCGGCCTTGGTCTTGGCGGCATCGTCAAGCTGGCTGTGTGTGGTCGAGGCGGGGTGGATCACCAGCGAGCGGGTGTCGCCGACATTGGCGAGGTGCGAGAACAGCTTCAGGTTCGACACCAGCTTGACGCCGGCGTCATAGCCGCCCTTCAGCGAGAAGGTGAACACGGCGCCTGCACCGCGCGGGCAATATTTGCGGGCGAGGCTGTGATACTTGTCCTCCGGCAAGCCGGCATAGTTCACCGCTGATACCGCCGGATGGCGATTGAGATATTCGGCGACCGCCTTGGCGTTGTCGCAGTGCTTCTGCATGCGCAGCGGCAGCGTCTCGATGCCGGTGAGGATCAGGAAGGCGTTGAACGGCGACAGCGCCGGTCCCAAATCGCGCAGGCCCAGCACGCGGCAGGCGATCGCGAAAGCGAAGTTGCCGAACGTCTCCTGGATGCGGATGCCGTGATATTCAGGGCGTGGCTCGGTGAGCATCGGATATTTATTGCCGCTGCCGGCCCAGTCGAATGTGCCCGCATCGACGATGACGCCGCCGATCGAATTGCCGTGACCGCCAAGGAATTTGGTCAGCGAGTGCACGACGATGTCGGCGCCGTGATCAATGGGCCGGATCAGATAGGGCGAGGCCAGCGTGTTGTCGACGATCAGCGGCACGCCGGCCTTGCGCGCGACCTGCGCGATCGCCTCGATATCGGTGACGGTGCCGCCGGGATTGGCGATGGATTCGATGAAGATCGCCTTGGTGCGCGGGCTCACAGCGGCCTCGAAGCTTGCGACGTCATCGGTGTCGGCCCAGACCACGTTCCAGCCAAAGCTCTTGAAGGAATGCGTGAACTGGTTGATCGAGCCGCCATAGAGTTTTCGCGCAGCGATGAACTCGTCGCCGGGCGTCAGCAGCGCCTGCAGGGCGATCACCTGCGCGGCGTGGCCGGATGCGACCGCGAGTGCCGCGGTGCCGCCCTCAAGCGCAGCGACGCGCTCCTCCAGCACCGCGTTGGTCGGATTGCCGATGCGGGTGTAGATGTTGCCGAACGCCTGCAGGCCGAACAGCGAGGCGGCGTGGTCGGCGTCGTTAAAGACAAACGATGTGGTCTGATAGATCGGTGTTGCGCGCGCGCCGGTGGTCGGGTCGGGCTGCGCCCCGGCATGAATGGCGAGGGTGGAAAATCCGGGAACACGATCGGTCATTCTGTTTCCTTATTGACTGGACTGCCAAACTTCGCCGCCAAGCGCATCATGAGAGCAGCGAAGGGGTGCTACGACAAGAGCGGTGTTGTTAGCGCACGACGGCGCCGGACCGCGTCCTCCCAATGAGGGACAATCGCGTCCACGCAAGGTGTCGTCAAGGCGCGTTCCGGCGCACGCCCCGATTTGAAAGAACCATGCTCAGACGAATGCTATCGCTGAAATGATTGTTTCGAAGGTGATGCTACGACGGCTCATTTCTGTTTTTCGCAGCACGATCGGAGGCCGAGGTCGCGGCACCGCCGAGGCTCGTGCGCGCGAGCGACAGACGCATGCCCTGTGTGGGGACCGGCGCGCGCTTGGCGCTGATGGTGCGTGAATTGACGCCCATCCAGGAAATCTCCGATGACAGCCGGCCATATTCGATCTTCGGGCAGCGGTTCATGACGACCTTGAGGCCGGCCGCTTCGGCCTTTGCGGCGGCCACGTCGTCGCGGGCGCCGAGCTGCATCCAGATCACCTTGGGCGGCGGCGATAGCGTGAGCGCCTCGTCGACCACGGGCATGATATGCGCCGAGCTGCGGAAGATGTCGACCATATCGAGCGGACGGCCGATGTCACGCAGCGAGCCGACGAAAGGACGGCCGAGCAGGGTTTTGCCGACATGGCCGGGATTGACCGGGATCATGTCGTAGCCGCGCTGCACCAGATATTTGAAGGCGAAGTAGCTCGGCCGCACGTCGGACGGCGAGGCGCCGACCATGGCGATCACCTTCACGCCATTGAGGATGCCGCGGATGTAGTCGTCGGAATAGGTGTCGTGGTTCATTGCGTGCGACTCTGTTCGTTGCCGTCATTGCGAGGAGCGAAGCGACGAAGCAATCCAGCATTCGTCCCGCGGTGCCGCTGGATTGCTTCCGCCGTCGCCCTTCGGGCTATGGCGGACAAGTCGCTTCGCTCGCAATGACGAAGCATCCAGATGGGACCTGTCACTCATCCCGCCAGGTCGGCTGGCGCTTTTCGATGAAAGCCTTGATGCCTTCCTCGGCATCGCGGGCCAGCATGTTCTGCGTCATCACCTTTGCCGCATAATGATAGGCATCGGCAAGGTTCATCTCGGCCTGGCGGTAGAAGGCCTCCTTGCCTAGCTTGACGGTGTAGGCCGATTTCAGCGCCACCTGCTGCGCCAATGCGATCGCGGCCTCGCGTTCGGTGCCGGGCGCGACCACGCGATTGACGAGGCCCATCTCTCTCGCGCGCGCTGCCGGCACGGGCTCGCCGGTCAGCAACATCTCCATCGCCTGCTTGCGCGTCACGTTGCGCGACAGCGCCACCATCGGCGTCGAGCAGAACAGGCCGATGTCCACGCCCGGCGTGGCGAAGGATGCGCTCTCCGATGCGACGGCAAGATCGCAGCTCGCGACCAGCTGGCAGCCTGCCGCGGTGGCGATGCCCTGCACGGCGGCGACGACGGGCTGCGGCAGATGCACGATCGCCTGCATCATCGCGCTACAGGCGTTCATCAGTTTCGCGAAATAGGCGCGGCCGCGATCGGGGCCGGCGCGATGCGCGGTGATCTCCTTGAGGTCATGGCCGGCGCAGAAGGCCGGACCATTGGCCGCGATGACAACCGCGCGCACTGATGTGTCGGTGCCGATCTCGTTCAGCGCTCCCTGCAGTTGCGCGATCAGCGCGTCCGACAGGCTGTTGCGTTGCGCCGGACGGTTCAAGGTCAGCACGGCGACCGGACCATTCATCTCGCGCAGCAGGATCGCATCTGATGCGGCAGTCGCAGAGGCGGCATCACGAGCAGCTCGAGCGGGCATCGGAATTTCCTGTGGCATCGATCGGAAGCTAACGCATGATCCGGAAAAGTGGATGCCGGTTTTGCATCGTGCTCAAACAAAGGATTTAGATCATGATCCGACCAGATTCCGTCATTGCGAGGAGCGTTAGCGACGAAGCAATCCAGACTTCCTTCTCGACGCTGGATTTCTTCGCTTCGCTCGCAATGCCGGAATCTGATCGGATCATGATGTAGTCTACCAGAAGGCCGGCTGACAGAGCAGGGGGGCAGATGGCTGATGCGAAGATGAGCGTGGCGGAACTCGAAGCGTTCCTGCACGCAGAATTCCCGCAGGCCTTCACGCAAGGCGGCGATATCACCATCGAGCAGGCGGATGGCGCGAGCTGCCGGCTGCGGCAGCGTTTCAACGAAGGGATGCTGCGGCCGGGCGGCACGGTGTCGGGCCCGACGCTGATGGCGCTCGCCGACTTCGCCATGTATGTCGTGCTGTTGTCGGCGATCGGGCCGGTCGGGCTCGCCGTCACCACCAACCTCAATATCAATTTCCTGCGCAAGGGCGCTCCGGGACAGGATCTGCGAGCGGATGCCAGGCTCTTGAAGCTCGGCAAACGGCTCGCGGTCGGCGAGGTCACGCTGCTGTCCGGCGACTGCGACGCGCCGATCGCCCACGTGACCGCGACCTATTCCATTCCGAATGCGTGAAGTTTTTACAGGTAACATCGCACCATATTTTTAAGTAACTGATATTCAAGGTATATTTCTGGAGCCTGACCGTTGACGCGGGCGCCCGGCTTCTCTAGAAGCTGCGGCCAGTTCGGCGCGGTCAGCGCCGCGAGCTCCCTTTCACGGATATCTCTCATGAAAACCTTTTCGGCCAAGCCCGCCGAGGTCCAGAAGAAGTGGGTCGTGATCGACGCCAAGGGTCTGGTGGTCGGTCGTCTTGCTTCGCTGGTCGCCATGCGCCTGCGCGGCAAGCACCTCCCGACCTACACGCCCCATGTCGATTGCGGCGACAACGTCATCATCGTCAACGCGGCGCACGCCGTGCTGACCGGCCGCAAGCGCGAGAACAAGGTCTATCACAAGCACACCGGCTATGTCGGTCACGTCAAGACCCGCACCGCGCGCCAGATCCTCGAGGGCCGCTTCCCCGAGCGCGTGCTGGAAAAGGCCGTGGAGCGCATGATCCCGCGCGGGCCGCTCGGCCGCGTGCAGATGGGCAATCTGCGCGTCTATGGCGGACCGGAGCACCCGCACGAAGCGCAGAACCCGGAAAAGATCGACATCGCCAAATTGAACCGTAAGAACACGAGGGCCGCATAAGATGGCCGAAAGCATCCAGTCTCTCGATCAGCTCTCGCAGCTCAAGGGCGCGGTTTCAGCTCAGCCGGAAGCGCCGAAATATGAGAAGAAGGTCGACAAGTTCGGCCGCGCCTATGCCACCGGCAAGCGCAAGGACGCGGTAGCCCGTGTCTGGATCAAGCCCGGCTCCGGCAAGGTCACCGTCAACACCCGCGACATCGAGGTCTATTTCGCCCGTCCGGTGCTGCGCATGATGATCCAGCAGCCGCTGGTCGCAGCCGCCCGCGCCGGTCAGTACGACGTGATCTGCACGGTCGCCGGCGGGGGTCTCTCCGGCCAGGCCGGCGCGGTGCGTCACGGCCTGTCCAAGGCGCTGACCAATTTCGAGCCGGAGCTGCGCGGCGTGCTCAAAAAGGGCGGCTTCCTGACCCGCGACTCCCGCGTGGTCGAGCGCAAGAAGTACGGCCGCGCCAAGGCCCGCCGCTCCTTCCAGTTCTCGAAGCGCTGATTTAAGCGGTATCGCTGGCGGGCTTTATGCCCTTGGAACACGACGACGGGCGTCCCTTGCGGGGCGCCCGTTGTTTTTTGATTGCCGTTCGCTGCGTTTTTATCGACGAAATTGCCGTGAGTTGAGGCGGATTTTTTCCAGAAAACTTGGAAGCGCGCGCAAACCTGTTTGGAACAGACGGGTCGATATTCTGATCCCTCGAATCGCGCAGCGTCTGAAATGTTTGCGCTGCAACAGTCATCCGGGGTCAGACCATGGTGCTCGACAGCCTGACGCTAGACATCGTTGCCACGATGGTTGCAGCGCTGCTCGGGGCCATGCTGCTGTTCCTCGGCCGCCAGGAGAACATCCCGGCGCTGCGCTGGTGGGGGGCAGCCTATCTGTTGGGAGCCGTTGCGGTCGCGCTGTGGACTTTGGTCGGCAACCGCTTCGGCGAGGTGGTGCCGCTGCTGCTCAGCGCGATCGGCCTCTTGGCCTGCGCCACGGTCTGGAACGCCGCGCGCGTCTTCCATGGCGAGCGGCCGCATCTCATCGGGCTCGTGCTCGGTCCCATGGTCTGGATCGCGAGCGGCATGCTGCTCGATCCAGCGGCGGTTGCGCCGCGGTTGACCATCGGCGCCGGCCTCGTCGCTATGTATGCCGTGCTGACCGCCGGCCAGCTCTGGCAGGAGCGCCGCAAGCACCTGCAACGGCGCTGGCCGGCGCTGATCGTGCCGGTGCTACACGGCTTCGCGCTGATGCTGCCGATCCTGCTCGGCAATGTGCTGCGCGAGGCCAACGGCAGCTTTGCCGCCGCCTGGGTGACCATCTTCTCGATCGAGCTCGTGCTCTATGCGGTCGGCACCGTGTTCGTGATCTTCATGCTGGTCTCCGAGCGCATCGTCAGCGCCCACAAGCGGGCCGCATCGATGGATCCTTTGACCGGAATGCTCAACCGCCGCGGCTTTTCCGAAGCCTGCGGCCGGGTGATTGCGCGCGAGGCGCAGGAGGGGCGGCCAGTCACGGTGCTGATCTTCGACATCGATCATTTCAAGTCGATCAACGACCGGTTCGGTCATGCGGCGGGCGACGAGATCCTGAAGCTGTTCGCCGCGATCGTGCTCAACAATCTGCGGATCAGCGATCTCTCGGGGCGGATCGGTGGTGAGGAATTCGCAGCACTTTTGCCCTGCTCGCTCGAGGAGGGCGTGGTCGCCGCCGAGCGCGTGCGCGAGGCGTTCGCCGCCTCGGGCGTGGTCTGCGACGAGGGGCTGGTCGACACCACGGTCAGCATCGGGGTCGCCGGAGGGCCGGCCGGCACCGAGCTCGACGTGCTGCTCGCCGCCGCCGACACCGTGCTCTACAAGGCCAAGCGCACGGGGCGCAACCGGGTCGAGACCGCGGCCGAACTGCCGCTATCGCTGTCGCTGGACCGCTTCCGCCGGCAGACCGCCGGCTTTGCCGCGGCAAGCCAAGCCGCGGACCCATCGCAAGCGTGATATCGGGCGGGGCGACGGCGCCTTTTTCTTTGCGCCGGCCTGGTCTAGGAAACTCCGATCATTCACGCGGAGAGACCTCGATGATCACCGAAATCGCGCAAATCGACATCAAGCCCGGCATGGAAGCGGAATTCGAGGCGGCGGCCGCCAAGGCGCGTCCCTTGTTCGCGCGCGCCAAGGGCTCTGTTGGCATCGAGCTGCACAAGTCGATCGAGAAGCCGCAGCGCTACCGGCTGCTGGCGAAATGGGAAACGCTGGAAAACCACACCGTGGACTTCCGCGGTTCGGAGGATTTCGCCGCCTGGCGCGCGCTGGTCGGGCCGTATTTCGCTTCTCCTCCAGAGGTCGAGCACACCGTGACCGTGCTGACCTCGGAGAGCTAAGAGCGGCGCTGTGGTGATTCAAATCGCAGCGGCCGGATCCTCGGTGCTGCGATCCGTCTTGAAATAGTCGATCATGACCTTGGCGACCGCCATCAGCGGCAGCGCGAGCGTCAGGCCCCAGATGCCGAACACGATGCCGAGCAGGATCTGGAACGCGAACAGCGTCGCCGGCGGAATGTCGAGCGCCTGGCGCTGGATCAGCGGCGTCAGCACGTAGCTCTCCATCGCATGCACGCCAAGGAACAGCACGGCGGCGCTCACCGCGGCGACCCAGCCCGAGGCAAGGCTCGCCAGCACCACGACGACGCCGGCGATGATGGCGCCGACCGTCGGGATGAAGGCGAGCAGGCCGGCCTGGATGCCGAGAATGAACGAACTCTGGATGCCGATGATCGCAAGCCCGATCCAGGTGACCAGGAACACGGCGAACATCGTGATGATCTGTGCAATCAGCCAGCGCTCCAGCGTGTCGCTGATGCGGTCGACGATGACGGTGGCCTGATCTCGGTATTTCACCGGCGCCAGGAACAGAAGCCCGCTGCGATAGATCGAGGGCTGCGCGGCGGAGGCGAGCCCAAGGAACAGCACGATGAAGAAGTTGCCGACGGCATTGACCGTGCCAAGCAGCAGCTTCAGCGTCTGGCTCACGATCGCACCGCCCGATGAGGCCAGCGCGCTCGGCGAAGGCAGGCCGCCCGGCAAACCGTGGCTCTGCGGCGTGATGGGCGCCGTGCCGCCCGCCGGATTGTTCGTCGCGTTGTTGGTGAAGTCGAAATAGCTGGTGTCGATGCCGTTGCGCTCGAGGAAGGCCTTCACATGAACCAGCTGTTCCTTGATCGTGTCGCTCAGCACCTTGGCCTGATCGGCGATGGTGGCGCCGCCGAGGAACACGATGCCGGCGAGCAGCGCGGCGAGCAGAACGCAGACGATGATGAGCCGCAGCGCATGGGGCAGGGGGACCACGCGTCCAAGCCGGTCGGTCAATGCGTTCAGGGCGACCCCGAGCAGCATGCCCGTGAACAGCAAGAAGATCGCCGCCGCATAGTACCAGGCGAAGGCGATGAAGGCGGTGAACAGCACCACGGCAATGCCGCCGACCGCGATCGCCCAGGCGAGGTCGCTGCGGTCCTGGAGGCGTTCGTCTGCGGGGGCGGACATGGGACTTCCTTCTTGAAGCGTGCTCTGCACACATTGGCCAAAACCAGGGCGGGATCAAGCGCGCCTGAAGCTGGGCTCCGCGCCGGTTTGCCGCGCCGCGCGTGTCCAGGGCGCTAAATTGCATTGCGGCTCCCTCAAGCGGGTTGTTGATCCGCACCCGCGGCGCAGGCATGATCTTCTCACGCAAACGCCCTCGGCGTTTATCGCAGGGAACGTGCCTTAGGGAGAATGGAAAACTGGCGATGAAACGACCGGTGGTCGGCGTGATCGGCAATTCCCATCGCGTCGAGAACAGGTTTACGGTCCAGATGGTCGGCGAGCGCAACTTGCGTGCGGTCGCGGAGGTGTCGGGAGCGTTGCCGCTGATGTTCGCGGGCCTGCCCGAGATCACCGATATCGGCGCGCTGCTCGAGGTGGTCGACGGCATCGTGCTGACCGGCGCCCGCGCCAATGTGCATCCGACCCGCTTCAACGCCGAGCCTGACGTCAAGCACGAGCCCTATGACATCCATCGCGACGAGGTCGCGCTTCAGCTTTCGGAGGCCTGCGTTGCCCGCGGCATTCCGCTGTTTGGCATCTGCCGCGGCCTGCAGGAGATGAACGTCGCCTTCGGCGGCTCGCTGCATCCGGAAATCCGCGAGATTCCGGGCCGGATGAACCACCGCATGCCGCGGCTGGAGAATGGCGAGATCCATCCCGATCCGACCGTGATCTTCGCCGACCGTCACGAGGTCACGCTGACGCCGGGTGGGACGTTCGCGACCATCCTTGGCTGCGAGCGGATCAAGGTCAATTCGCTGCATGGGCAGGGAATCCTGCAGCCGGGCAAGCGGGTCGTGATCGAAGGCATCGCCGAGGACGGCACCATCGAGGCGATCCGCATCGCGGACGCGCCGAGCTTCGCGCTCGGCGTGCAGTGGCACGCCGAATACGATCCGCAGAAGAACCCGATCAACCGCAAGCTGTTCGAAGCGTTCGGGCAGGCGCTGAAGTCGGCTGGTCGCCAGTAGGGCTGGTTAAGCGCAGCCGTAACCCGCCGCGTAGTTCGTTCGTTGATGGCGGATGACGCTTCCGCCTTCGCTCTTTGAGCTACGGCCGACAAGTCGCTAACTAATTAACCTAATCCGCCCCACGGTTGCGGCTGTTCGTTTAATCAGCTGCCTCGGCGCCGAGCTGCGTGTCGATCAGGGCGTTGGCCGCCCAGGCCGCCATCTTCGCCGGCCCGTTGCGGCCGCCGAGGGTCTGGCTGCTGGCATAGGCTCCGTCGATCACGAGGAAGATGGCGTCCGCGAGCCGCGTGGCGTCGCCAATGCCGGCGGCCTTGATCAGGCCGGTCAGGCGATCGCGCATCTTCTGCTTGTTGGCGGTGGCGATCCGATGCCCCGGATGGGATCTGTCGGGAAATTCGGCGGCGTAATTGATGAACGGGCAGCCGCGATATCCGGGCGTGGTCGTCCGGGCCGCGACGTAGTCGACAAGCAAGCGCAGCTGCGCGCGCGGATCTCCTTCCTTCCTTGCAAGCAGCCGGTCAATCGAGCGCCAATACGTCTCGTTGCGGTCGTTGAGATAGGCGACGATCAGATCGTCCTTGGAGGCGAAGCTCCGGTACAGGCTGATCTTGGCGACACCGGCCTTTTGGACGATCGTCTCCACGCCGACCGACCGAATGCTCTCACGATAGAACAGGTCGGCCGCCACCTCGAAGATGCGTTCGCCGGCACGCTTCTCCGGTCTGTCGCCAGGACTTCCGCTCACGCGCTTCGATGGCTGCTTCAATGTCAACTCCATGCGCCTGAGAGGTAACCGGCTTGACACGTAACCGACCGGTTCGTAACATTTAGCAGATGAAGCAGCGGCTGAACAGCGCTTTGTGGTGCGCCGCAGGGTGTCATTCGATCGATACGGCGGGGAGAGGTCGAGATGAAATATTTCTTTCTCGAGGGAGAGCATCTGGTGCCGTTCGAGGAGCGCGATCCCGGCATGATCGCGGCACATCGCCAATTCCTGCAGCAGGGCTATGAGGAAGGGCGTTTTCTCCTGAGCGGGCCGAGCGTTCCGCCGACAGGCGGCGTGCTGGTCGCCCGGGCCGAGTCGCGCGAGCAGTTGGACCAATTCCTTGCCGACGAGCCGTTCTGCAAGGCCAAACTGATGCGCTTCAGCAAGATCATCGAGTTCAACCCGGTGCAACATCAGCCGATCTTGGCGGAGTGGTTCGCCGCATCCTGACCGTGCGCCCTATACACGGATCGTTGCCGTCATTGCGGGGAGCCCACCGGGTCTCGCCTCAGGCCGCGCATACGCGCGGACCCGTTGGCTCGCAATGACAACCGATCTTGCTGCGAGCTTGCCTGCATTGAGGTGAAGGCGGTTGAACTCAGGGCTTGGCGAGATGCCAGGCGCCGTTCAGGAAGCCATCGCCCGTGATGTTGCCGGGCTTCTGATCCTTCGGCGGCGGTTTCGTCATCAACTGGAAAGGCGGCGTGTTGGAGCGTCCGTTGCCGGGCGGTTGCAGCATTGGGATGCGTTTCGGCAAGGGCGACGACATGAAGGCACCCATTGGGGATAAGATCTCGTCCGATAGGGGCAAGCTGCTCAAATGGGGACCGGTCGTCGAGCAGATCGCGGTCTACTTTCCAACAAAGTGAATGGCTGACGAGCCAAGCAAAAAGGCGCCTCTCGCGAGGCGCCTTTCCGTTTGCGTCTGATCCGCCGATTTTGCTCGGGCGTTATTAGCCCGAGTAGTACATCTCGAACTCGACCGGGTGCGGCGTCATCTCGAAGCGCTCGACCTCGGTCATCTTCAGCGCGATGTAGCTGTCGATGAAGTCGTCGTCGAACACGCCGCCCGCCTTCAGGAAGGCGCGGTCCTTGTCCAGGCTCTCCAGTGCCTCACGGAGCGAACCGCAGACGGTCGGGATCTCCTTCAGCTCTTCCTTCGGCAGATCGTAGAGGTCCTTGTCCATCGCCGGACCCGGATCGAGCTTGTTCTTCACGCCGTCGAGGCCGGCCATCAGCATCGCGGCGAAGGCGAGATACGGGTTGGCGAGCGGATCGGGGAAGCGCACCTCGACGCGCTTGGCCTTCGGCGACGCGGTGTAGGGAATGCGGCAGGAAGCCGAGCGGTTGCGTGCGGAATAGGCGAGCAGCACCGGCGCCTCATAGCCCGGCACCAGACGCTTGTAGGAGTTGGTGGACGGGTTGGTGAAGGCGTTGATCGCCTTGGCGTGCTTGATGATCCCGGCGATGTAGGACAGGCAGGTCTCCGACAGGTCGGAGTACTTGTTGCCGGCGAACACCGGCTTGCCTTCCTTCCAGATCGACTGATGGCAGTGCATGCCGGAGCCGTTGTCGCCATAGACCGGCTTCGGCATGAAAGTGGCGGTCTTGCCGTAGATGTGGGCGACCTGCTGGATGCAGTATTTGTAGATCTGCATCTGGTCGGCCATCAGCGTCAGCGTGTCGAACTTCATGCCGAGCTCGTGCTGGGCGGAAGCGACCTCGTGATGGTGCTTCTCGACCTTGACGCCCATCTTGGCCATCGCGCCGAGCATCTCCGAGCGCATGTCCTGCACCGAGTCCTGCGGCGGCACCGGGAAATAGCCGGCCTTGGTGCGGATGCGGTGGCCGAGATTGCCGCCTTCGTATTCGGTGTCGGAGTTGATTGGCAGCTCCGAGGAGTCGAGCCTGAAGCCGGTGTTGTAGGGGGTGGTCTGGTAGCGGACGTCGTCGAACACGAAGAACTCGGCTTCGGGGCCGAAATAGACGGTATCGCCCACGCCCATCGACTTCACCATCGCCTCCGCCTTCTTGGCGATGCCGCGGGGGTCGCGGTTGTACGGCTCGCCGGTGGTCGGCTCGAGCACGTCACAGGTGAGGATCATGGTGGTTTCGGCGAAGAACGGATCGATGGTCGCCGTGACCGGGTCGGGCATCAGGCACATGTCGGATTCGTTGATCGCCTTCCAGCCGGCGATCGAGGAGCCGTCGAACATGAGGCCTTCGGCAAAGGTGTCCTCTTCGATCATGCTGACGTCGAAGGTCACGTGCTGCCACTTGCCGCGCGGATCGGTAAAACGCAGGTCGACGTATTTGACGTCATTGTCCTTGATCGCTTTCAGGACATCTTTGGCGTTCTTCATGAATACCCCTTTTCGGCTAGAGCAGATCCGGACCCGGAAGGGCCGCGAAGCGCAAAGTGCGAGCGGTTTTCCCGAAAAGATCGTGCTCAATCAAAAATTTAGAGCGCGACGGCGTTCTCCCTGGCCGCAATCGCGCCCTCGTTTCCCGTCCCGGCCGGCCGCAGGCTGTGGCCGCAGGTCATGCTCCATAGCCTCGCGCGCCGTTCAAGACAATATCGGAAACGGCAGAACGGCCGGCTGCGTTTGCCCTCAAAGAGGGCACCTTGCGCTGCCGTGCCGGCTACCTGCACGTCGAGTCTTCATCTGTTCGGGGCCTGGCAGATGATCTCTGCCGTGCCCGCAGTGAAGGTCCTGGACGACCGTTTCCAAAGTCACGGCCTATAAATAAGCCCGCAGTCATCGTCCGCGAAGGCGGACGATCCAGTACGCCGTGACGTTTCGGTTCGATCTCTTCTGCCGCGGAGTACTGGATGCTCCGCCGGAGCCTGTCATCCGGCCGGGGTGGCGGAGCATGACAGCGTCGGAGATGGCGAGAGCTCAACCCATCCACCGATAGCCGATTTCAAGGAAACGCCAATCTAGATTGCGTCGAGGCCGGACTCACCGGTTCTGATGCGGATCGCTTCCTCGATGTTGGAGACGAAGATCTTGCCGTCGCCGATGCGGCCGGTCTGGGCAGCGCGCCGGATCGCCTCGATCGCGCGCTCGACCAGGTCGTCGCCGATCACGATCTCGATCTTCACCTTGGGCAGGAAGTCGACGATGTACTCGGCGCCGCGATAGAGCTCCGCGTGGCCCTTCTGCCGGCCGAACCCCTTGGCCTCGGTCACGGTGATGCCCTGAAGTCCCACTTCCTGAAGCGCTTCCTTCACCTCGTCCAACTTGAACGGCTTGATGATGGCTTCGATCTTCTTCACTGAGCGCCTCCCGGGCATTCCGAATAAAACTTCAAGGTCGTCGTCAGGCTGCGCCAGACGCACAGGTTGTTCGATCGCACCATACCGGGCCTGACTGCTCCGGCAGACGCCCGGCAACTGACAGCCCGTCTCGCCCAAGCCGAAGTAGCTCTTCAAAAGCAGGGTCTATGCCAAGTGGTTAACTGGTACAAATCGAATAGATAATCAGGCTCTTAGCCGCAAGTTGCAGACTCGCTTGCAGCTTGCTCAGAATAGCGGAGCCTTCAGAATAGGCAAACAGGCCAAATGTTGGGCAGAAAAAACGTTCGCGTTCGCGGTGCGGCCGAAATGCCTCAGGATAAGGCGACGAAGTGCGGGTCGCGCGATCCGGCGCGCTTTTCCGCACTTGGAACTTCGGAGCCGGCACGGCAATAGAAGATCCGGACGCTTGTATCGGTTGAGTGCCTCCTTGTGCACAAGCGATGTCGCCGGCGGGGCGGAGGCATCTGCGCATCCGGGCACGATCGGGGGATGTTGACGATGGAAGTTCTGACAACGAGCGAGATGGAGCGGGCGGACCGGCTGACCATTGCCGCAGGCACGCCGGGCTTCGCGCTGATGCTGAGCGCCGGCCAGGCGGTGGCCGAGGCCGCCATGGATCTCGTCGAGGAGGGACCCATCCTGGTCATCTGCGGGCCCGGCAACAATGGCGGCGATGGTTTTGTCGCGGCAGCCGAGCTTGCGGCTCAAGGCCGCGAGGTCTCGGTGATCCTGAGCTGCGAGCGCGACGCGCTCCAGGGCGATGCGGCGTCCGCCGCCAGGGGCTGGAAATACCCGGTGCTGCCGTTCAATCCGCAGGCGATCGGCAAGCCGGCGCTGATCATCGATGCGCTGTTCGGTGCAGGCCTCAGTCGCGCGGTGACCGGCGAGCCTTCCGACGTGATCGCGGCGGTCAATGCCAACGGCGCGCCGGTGCTCGCCGTCGACCTGCCGAGCGGGGTCAACGGCACCACCGCCGCGGTGATGGGCGTCGCCGTCAACGCGACCGAGACCGTCACGTTCTTCCGCAAGAAGCCGGCACATTTGTTGATGCCGGGCCGGCTGCATTGCGGACGGGTGCGGGTGGTGGATATCGGGATCGATCCGCAGGTGCTCGGCGAGATCGCGCCGCGGGCTTTCGAGAACACGCCGGCGATCTGGAAGTCCGCCTTCCCGGTGCCGCGCATCGATGGCCACAAATACGCGCGAGGGCATGTCGTTACGGTGTCCGGCGACGTCGCTGCGACCGGGGCGGCGCGCATGGCCGCCCGCGGCGCGCTGCGCGCCGGCGCCGGTCTCGTCACGCTGGCTTCGCCGCGCGATGCGCTCGCCATCAACGCCGCTGCGCTGACCGCGGTGATGGTGCGCGGCGTCGACACGCCGGTCGAGTTCGCGGAGTTGCTGGATGACAAGCGTCTCAATACCTGCATCATCGGTCCCGGCGCCGGTGTTGGCGAGCGGACGAGGGATCTCGTGCTCACCGCGCTGTCGGCGCAGCGCCATCTCGTGCTCGACGCCGATGCGCTGACCAGCTTTGCCGATGCCCCCGAGCGCCTGTTCGAGCAGATCAGGAGCACGCCAGGACTCGAGGTGGTGCTGACCCCGCATGAGGGCGAGTTTCCGCGCCTGTTCTCCGATCTCAGCAACAAATATCCCGGCCGCTCCAAGCTCGAGCGGGTGCGCGATGCCGCGACCCGTTGCGGAGCGGTGGTGCTGCTGAAGGGACCGGACACCACGGTGGCCGCACCCGACGGCCGCGCCACCATCGCCGCCAACGCGCCGCCCTGGCTCGCGACCGCCGGCGCCGGCGATGTGCTCTCCGGCATCATCGCCGGCCTGCTCGCTCAGGGCGTGCCGGCCTTCGAGGCCGCCAGCATTGGCGTATGGATGCACGGGGAGGCCGGCAGCGAGGCCGGGCCAGGCCTGATCGCCGAGGACCTGACGGAGACGCTGCCCGCAGTGTTCCGGCGCATCTATGACGAGCTCGGGGTCGATTACTAATGCTGCGGCGGCTAGCGCTTTCCGACATGGATGAGGCCGCTCGCGTGCATCGCGCCGCCTTCGATGTCGCGATGCCCTGGCTCGCCGGCCTGCACACACCGGATGAGGACTGCTGGTTCTATCGCGAGCGCGTCTTTCCCACCTGCGAGGTGTGGGGCAGCTTCGCGGCCGATGAACTGACCGGGATGATCGCCTTCCGCGACGGCTGGATCGAGCAGCTCTATGTGCTGCCACGCGCACAGGGGCATGGCAGCGGCACCGCGCTGCTCGAGATCGCCAAGCGCGCCTTCGATCGGCTTCAGCTGTGGACCTTCCAGCGCAACAGTGCCGCGCGCCGCTTCTATGGGCGGCGCGGCTTCGTGCTGGTGGAGGAGACCGATGGCGCGCGCAACGAGGAGCGCGAGCCCGACGCGCTTTATTGCTGGACGCGTGACTGACATCGCGGCCGCAGTAGCCCGCGTGAGCGAAGCGACACGCGGGATCTCCCTAAAGCCCCGGGTCTCGCTGCGCTCACCCGGGCTACAGGATTCTACTGCACCTGATATTTCGCCACCGCCGTCTCGTTCCAGACCAGGCCGAGTCCCAGTCCCCGCGCGGTTACGGTGCCGTCGGTGACCTCTAGCGGATCGGCCAAGATGGCGCCGGCGAAATCCAGCACCTCGAGCCAATGCGCCGTCGGCGTCACGGGTAACACATGCGCGCTGGCTTCGGGCAGGATGTGGCTCGACATCGGGATCGAGGCAGCATCCGCTTGCCCTGCGACATTGAGCCAGCCGGTGATGCCGCCGACCTTCATCAGATCCGGCATAATGAAGTCAGATGCCTGTGCCGCGATCGCCTCGGCGAAGCCGCGCGGAAACCACCAGTTCTCGCCGGCCTGGATCGGAATTGCCGAGCGCTCGCGCACCTTGGCATGTCCCGACAGATTTTCCTGCGGCACCGGTTCCTCGATCCAGGTGAGGTCATAGGGCGCGAGCCGTTCGATCCGTCTGGTCGCCTCCGCCGGATCGAGCGACTGGTTGAAGTCGAGCATCAGGGCAACATCAGGCCCGAGCAGGGCGCGCAGGCCCTTGATCATCTGCTCGTCGGCCGCGAGATCGCCGTGACCGCCCTTGGTCTTGATCCCGCGGAAGCCGTGCTCGTCGCGCGACGTGCGCAGCGTCCGTTCGTCGGCGGCCGCATCGAGCACGCCGTAACTGTCATAGGCCTGGATCGGCCGGACGCTGCCGCCGAGCAGCTCCACCACCGGCTTGCCGGCGATCTGCCCGAGCGCATCCCAGAATGCCATGTCGAGGCCGGAGACGGCCATGCCGACCAGGCCTTGCCAGCCGACCAGCCGGAATTTCGCGTCCATGGCAGCCATCAGGTCGAACGGCGCCACAGGCTTGCCAACAAGATCGCGCCCGATCTCTTCGATCAGCAACACCAACGGCTTCAGCGCCAGCTTCGCATAGGCAAACAGGTAAGAATGGCCGGTGACGCCCTGATCGGTGGCGACGTCAATCAACACCAAAGGGCCATTGTCGATCACGCCGAAGGCATTGCGCAGCGGACGCTTCATCGGGGTGACGACGGCGCGCGCGGCGACACCGGTGATCGCGGGGACTGTCTTGGTCATTTTCCTTGCCCTTCTGTCTTGTCGTTATTGTTGCCGCTCATTCTTGGCGCTTGTTCTTGGACAGGCCGCAGCTCAGCTCAATTCGAACCATCGCACAAGGCGTGGCGCTGCCCAGTCGATTGCCGTGCTCTCGATCAGGAAGCGGCCGGGATTTTCCGCGGCAAAGGCCACGCGCTGAGTCTGGCCGGGTTCGAGCGCCAGCGTGTCCAGCCAATAGGGCTTCCAGCCATCGTCCAGCCGGTCGAGCAGCCGAAACGAGTAGCCCCGCAAATGAAAGACCATCGCCGTCTGCGTGCGATTGGTCAGCGCCAGCATGATGGTGCGGCCGGCCTTGGCCTGGAACGCCGGTGGGGCTGATGTCGAGAATCTCTGAGCTGAGACCCAATCGGCGCCGCCAAGCGGCAGCTCGATCCGGAGGGCGCTCTTGAGATCCAGCCGGTCGGGCAGGCCGTTGGAGGGCAGAGGAGGCGCCGGCGACAGCGGGGCAGGTCGGATCGGCGGCTCACTGCCGATGATGAGGCTGCCGACCGGGCGGGCGGTGGTGCCGTCGTACAGCAGAATGGTCTTGGTCGCGCCCGGCGTCGGCGGCACGTCGATAAAGACGTCGGTGCGGCCGCCTGGAGGCAGCACCACCGCGCCGTTGCGGGCCGAGAACGGCTCGGCCGGCTGGCCGTCCATCGCCATCACTCGGACGTCGATGTCGGCGATTTTGATTGCGATCACCGCGCGCTGGCAGCCATTGATGAGACGGAGCCTGAGCCGCTGATGGCCGCGGGCTGCAATGTCGGCCCGGGCCGCGCCGTTGACCGTGAAGATGGTCTCCGCGCCTTTGGGATCGACGCCCGGCGGCAGTGCGGCTCCGTCCCCCGTCACGCGCCAGTCCTCGATCAGGAAGACCTCGTCATGGTCGACGTTTACCGGCTCATTCTCATCGACGATCAGAGGCAGCGGACGGGTCGGGGCCGCACCGCCGTCGGCGAGCGGCCTGATGTCGCACAGGCCTGTGCCAGCTTGCGACGCCGGCACCACGAGCCTGGCGTGGGCGCCAGCGGCCAGCTTGGCCATGGGCTCCATTTGGACAGACCGACCCAGGCCACGCCAGGAGAAGGCTACCGGCAGCGGCAGCTCGTTCGCCAGCACCATATCGAGAGTTGTGCCCCGCTTGACACGAAACGGCGCCGGTGAGGTCTCCAGTGCCCAGGCCGGGCTCGCAGCCTGGCCTGACCGCAGCGCAATGGTCCCGGCCTTGGCCGTCACGGCCAGCGACGCCGATTCGGCAGCCCGCACTGAAACGGGGAGCAGGGCGGCCGCACCGCTCGCGCCAAGCCCGGCCAATAGGGCCCGCCGGTGTAGGCTGAAGCAGCTATCGCTCATCGTGAAAACATTGCGCCTTGAGGGGGATGCGGACCATGCTCGGACACCTATCTTTACCAGGACGCTTGGCCGAACCCGGCCTGCTTTCGCGCGATCGAGATGCCATTTTTTTGCTGCGGACGGACAAGTGCGTGGTATAAGCCGCGCCGCCCGCGGCATCGCGGCCGGGCTTGAGATGCAGTTCACGCGGGCGTGGCGGAACTGGTAGACGCGCTGGATTTAGGTTCCAGTGACGAAAGTTGTGGGGGTTCGAGTCCCTCCGCCCGCACCAGGCGCTCTCAAGCGTTTGCCTCGAGATTTACGGGCAGACCCGCTCTCCCTCGCCTGGGAAGACGGGTGTGCCGCCCTTAACCGGCGCAAGGCTTCGTCGAGCCGCGCGTCGAACCACAATTCAAAAGTGCTTCGGCTGCCATGGCCGGAGCCGTAGCGGAAGAAGATTGACGCCATGCAGGTCACAGAAACCTTGTCCGAAGGGTTGAAGCACGAGTTCCAGATCAGCGTCCCCGCTGCCGATCTCGATGCCAAGGCGGATGCCAAGCTGGTCGATCTGAAGGACAAGGTCCGCCTCAACGGCTTCCGTCCGGGCAAGGTTCCGGTCGCGCATCTCAAGAAGATCTACGGCAAGTCGGTCATGGCCGAGACCATCGATCAGACCATCCGCGACACCAACACCCAGATCTTCACCGAGCGCGGCTTCCGTCTCGCCACCGAGCCCAAGGTGACGATGCCGAACGAGGAGAAGGAGGTCGAGAAGATCCTCTCCGGCCAGTCCGACCTCACCTACACGGTCGCGATCGAGGTCGTGCCGCCGATCACGCTCGCCGACTTCAAGAGCTTCTCGGTCGAGAAGCCGGTCGCCGACGTGACCGACGCTGATGTCGATGAGGCGATCAAGCGCGTCGCCGATGGCAATCGCAGCTACACGGCGAAGGCTGACGGCGCCAAAGCCGAGAGCGGCGACCGCGTCACCGTGAACTTCAAGGGCACCATCGACGGCACGCCGTTCGACGGCGGCACCGGCGAGGGCATTCAGGTGGCGATCGGCTCGAACACCTTCATTCCCGGTTTCGAGGACCAACTGATCGGCATCAGTGCCGGCGAGACCCGCACGCTGAAGGTCACGTTCCCGAAGAACTATCTGAACGACAAGCTCGCCGGCAAGGATGCGGAGTTCGAGACCACCGCGACCGCCGTCGAGGCGCCGCAGGACGTCACGATCGACGACGAGTTCGCCAAGACGCTGGGCCTCGAATCGCTCGACAAGCTGAAGCAGGTGATGCGCGACCGGCTCGCCGGCGAGTTCAACACCGCGACGCGCCAGCGCGTGAAGCGTGCGCTGCTCGACAAGCTCGACGAGACGCACAAGTTCGATGCGCCGCCCTCGCTTGTCGACGAAGAGTTCAACCTGATGTGGAACTCGATCAAGGCGGAGATGGACTCGAGCGGCAAGACCTTCGCCGACGAGAACACCACCGAGGAGAAGGCGCGCGAGGAATATCGCGGTATCGCCGATCGTCGCGTTCGTCTTGGCCTGGTGCTCTCCGAGATCGGTGAGAAGAACAAGATCACCGTGACCGATGACGAGGTCAGCCGTGCGGTGATCGAGCGCGCACGCTCGATGCCGGGCCGAGAGAAGGAAGTCTGGGATTTTTATCGCAACAATGCCCAGGCGCTCGCCCAGCTTCGTGCACCGATCTACGAAGACAAGGTCGTCGACTTCATCCTTGAGCTCGCCAACGTGACCGAAAAGAAGGTCTCGAAGGAGGAACTGTTCAAGGACGACGAGGCTGACAAGGCGGCTTGAAAACTGCCGCATGCGCACGTAAGCCCACGATTAAGGTTGACCGGCGAAACCGCCGGTCGGGCGCGCGTGGCCCGCTAGGCGGCTGCTCGCGAATCGGCTTGAACAGGTGCGGGCCCACCGCGAAGAGTCCCGGTCTTGTCACCGGAAAATTGCTCCATATCTGTGGGCTCGGTCTTGAAGTTCTGCATCACGGGACGCCCGCCCGCCGCCGTCGCAGGGTTCTTGTTTTTCACAAGAGCGCGCGCCGATCTTCCCGGTAGGGCTGTCGTCTCCAACGGCTAGTCCAACTCCTGGGTGAATCCATGCGCGATCCCGTCGAAACCTACATGAACCTGGTCCCCATGGTGGTCGAGCAGACCAACCGCGGTGAGCGCGCTTACGACATTTTCTCGCGCCTTCTGAAAGAGCGCATCATCTTCGTGACCGGTCCGGTCGAGGACGGCATGTCGACCTTGATCGTCGCGCAGCTTCTGTTCCTCGAAGCGGAAAATCCGAAGAAAGAAATCGCGATGTACATCAACTCGCCGGGCGGCGTGGTGACATCGGGCCTCGCGATCTACGACACGATGCAGTTCATCCGTCCGGCGGTGTCGACGCTGTGCACCGGCCAGGCGGCCTCGATGGGCTCGCTGCTGCTCGCCGCCGGTCACAAGGACATGCGTTTCTCGCTGCCGAACTCGCGCATCATGGTGCACCAGCCCTCCGGCGGCTTCCAGGGGCAGGCGACCGACATCATGCTGCACGCTCAGGAGATCCTGAACCTGAAGAAGCGGCTCAACGAGATCTATGTCAAGCACACCGGCCAGAGCTACAAGGCGATCGAAGACGCCCTGGAACGCGACAAATTCCTGACCGCGGACGCCGCGCAGGAGTTCGGCCTGATCGACAAGGTCATCGACAAGCGGCCTGAGGATCCGGCGCCGCTGGCGAAGACCCCGTAAAGTTGCGGGATACCGCTGCCCCGCGGGATGCGCGAAGATTGGCTGTTCCGCGGGCCGGGACCGGATGTTCCGCGTTCGTGCCGGCCCGTCGTGGTAATCGAGCAACTACGGTGCGATTTTGGTCGCTTTCCCTCTGTTAATGCCGAAAATCACGGTATTGTCACGGTGAGCCGCGTGTCATCCGATTAGCGAATTCTTGATAGTCGGATGACAGCATGGTTGGCTAGAGTGACCAGTCATGGATCGTGGGGGATTCGCGTTAAGCTGTGGTACGCACGGCGAATGAAGAACAAGGCCTTTATATTGGTACGAGATTTGCTCTTTCACAATTCCGGTCCGGCTTGCGTCGGATTGGGACGAATGAGCGGACGAACCGCGGACGGAGACAGGAATGAGTAAGGTCGGCACGAACGACTCCAAGAACACGCTGTATTGCTCGTTCTGCGGCAAGAGCCAGCACGAAGTGCGCAAGCTCATCGCGGGTCCGACCGTTTTCATCTGCGACGAATGCGTCGAGCTGTGCATGGACATCATTCGCGAGGAGAACAAGTCCTCGCTGGTGAAGTCGCGCGACGGCATTCCGACGCCGAAGGAAATCTGCAAGGTCCTCGACGACTACGTGATCGGCCAGAGCCACGCCAAGAAGGTGCTCTCGGTCGCCGTGCACAATCACTACAAGCGGCTGAATCACCAGACCAAGCATTCCGACGTCGAACTGGCGAAGTCGAACATCCTGCTGATCGGCCCCACGGGTTCGGGCAAGACGCTGCTGGCGCAGACGCTGGCGCGCATCCTCGACGTGCCCTTCACGATGGCGGATGCGACGACGCTGACCGAAGCCGGCTATGTCGGTGAGGACGTCGAGAACATCATCCTGAAGCTGCTGCAGGCCGCCGACTACAATGTCGAGCGCGCGCAGCGCGGCATCGTCTATATCGACGAGATCGACAAGATCAGCCGCAAGTCGGACAATCCCTCGATCACGCGCGACGTGTCGGGCGAGGGCGTCCAGCAGGCGCTGCTGAAGATCATGGAAGGAACCGTGGCTTCGGTCCCGCCGCAGGGCGGCCGCAAGCATCCGCAGCAGGAGTTCCTGCAGGTCGACACCACCAACATCCTGTTCATCTGCGGTGGCGCCTTCTCGGGCCTGGAGAAGATCATCTCCGCGCGCGGCCGGTCGACCTCGATCGGTTTCGCGGCGCAGGTGCTGGCGCCGGAAGACCGCCGCACCGGCGAGATCTTCCGTCACGTCGAGCCTGAGGATCTCCTGAAGTATGGCCTGATCCCCGAATTCGTCGGCCGTCTGCCGGTCGTGGCGACCCTGGAGGATCTGGACGAGAACTCGCTGAAGAAGATCCTGACCGACCCGAAGAACGCGCTGGTGAAGCAGTACCAGCGGCTGTTCGAGATGGAGAACATCGAGCTCACTTTCGCCGATGAGGCGCTGGGAGCGGTGGCCCGCAAGGCGATCGAGCGCAAGACCGGCGCCCGCGGCCTGCGGTCGATCCTGGAGAGCATTCTGCTCGAGACGATGTTCGACCTGCCGGGCCTGGAAGGTGTCGAGGAAGTCGTGATCTCGCGCGAAGTCGTCGAGGGCACCGCACGTCCGCTCTACATCTACGCCGATCGCTCCGATCGGGCGGTGGAAAGCAGCGCCAGCGCGTGATCCGCGCCGGCGCCAACTATTCCGACAGGACCTCGTTTCTTGCAAAGATTTGCGCTGCGGAAGCCATTCCGCAGCTGTGTTTTGCGTACACGTCACGTCGCGTAAACCTCTGTATGGCGGACGTTTTTCGACACTTGACACCCCCTGGGTCGATAGCCACCTAATGCGCGTGGCGGAACAAATCTCGATCTCAGGATTCGCCTCAACAACGATCCGGCATCGGCTGGCTAGAGGACTGCCATGCGTTGACCGGATCAGATCGCACCTTGTGGCGGTCGCGCGAGCGAGCGGGCTGCGTGCAAGGGGGCAAAACAAAAGGAACAGGCCATGACCACTCCGAAACCCCGGCCAACCATCGTTTACGGCGAAAGCCACGCCTACCCGGTGCTTCCGCTGCGCGACATCGTCGTCTTTCCGCACAACATCGTGCCGCTGTTTGTTGGCCGCGAGAAATCGATCCGCGCCCTCGAAGAGGTCATGAAGAATGACGCGCTGGTGATGCTGGCGACGCAGAAGAACGCGTCCGATGATGATCCGGCACCCGAGGCAATTTACGAGACCGGTACGCTGGCGAGCGTGCTGCAGCTCCTGAAGCTGCCCGACGGCACTGTGAAGGTGCTGGTCGAGGGCCTGGAGCGCGCGCGCGTCGAGAGCTACACCGACCGGAGCGACTATTACGAGGCGACTGCAGTTGCGCTCGAGGACACCGACGCGAAGTCGGTCGAGGCCGAAGCACTGTCGCGTTCCGTCGTCTCGGATTTCGAGAGCTATGTGAAGCTGAACAAGAAGATCTCGGCAGAGGTCGTCGGCGTCGTTCAGTCGATTACCGATTTCGGCAAGCTGGCCGACACGGTCGCTTCGCATCTGGCCGTCAAGATCGCCGATCGCCAGGGAATCCTGGAGACGCTGTCCGTCACCTCGCGCCTGGAGAAGGTGCTGGGCCTGATGGAGAGCGAGATCTCGGTCCTGCAGGTCGAGAAGCGGATTCGTTCGCGTGTCAAACGACAAATGGAGAAGACCCAGCGCGAGTACTACCTGAATGAGCAGATGAAGGCCATTCAGAAGGAGCTGGGCGACGAGGACGGCCGCGACGAGCTCGCCGACCTGGAAGAGCGGATCAACAAGACCAAGCTCTCCAAGGAAGCGCGCGAGAAGGCGCAGCACGAGTTGAAGAAGCTGCGCCAGATGTCGCCGATGTCCGCGGAAGCGACCGTCGTGCGCAACTACCTGGATTGGCTGCTGTCGATCCCGTGGAACAAGAAGTCCAAGGTGAAGAAGGATCTGGAGGCCGCGCAGGCCGTTCTGGATGCTGATCACTATGGGCTGGAGAAGGTCAAGGACCGCATCGTCGAGTACCTGGCGGTGCAGTCGCGCGCCAACAAGCTGACCGGCCCGATCCTGTGCCTGGTCGGACCTCCCGGCGTCGGCAAGACCTCGCTCGGCAAGTCGATCGCGAAGGCCACGGGCCGCGAATTCGTTCGCGTGTCTCTGGGCGGCGTGCGCGACGAGGCGGAGATCCGCGGTCATCGCCGGACCTATATCGGCTCGATGCCCGGCAAGATCATCCAGTCGATGCGCAAGGCCAAGACTTCGAACCCGCTGTTCCTCTTGGACGAGATCGACAAGATGGGCTCGGACTTCCGCGGTGACCCGTCATCGGCGCTGCTGGAGGTGCTCGACCCCGAGCAGAACACGACCTTCAACGACCACTATCTGGAGGTCGACTACGACCTGTCGAACGTGATGTTCATCACGACCGCGAATACGCTGAATATTCCGGGCCCGCTGATGGACCGCATGGAGATCATCCGGATTGCCGGCTACACCGAGACCGAAAAGCTCGAGATCGCCCGCAAGCATCTGATCCCGTCCGCGCTGTCGAAGCACGGCCTGGATTCCAAGGAATGGTCGATCGACGACGAGGCGTTGCTCTTGGTGATCCGGCGCTACACCCGCGAGGCGGGCGTGCGCAACCTGGAGCGTGAGATCTCGACACTGGCCCGCAAGGCCGTGAAGGAGCTCATGATCTCGAAGAAGAAGTCGGTGAAGATCACTGAGAAGACCGTCGAGGAATTCTTGGGTGTTCCGAAGTACCGTTTCGGCGAGATCGAGAGCGACGACCAGATCGGCATCGTTACAGGTCTGGCATGGACCGATGTTGGCGGCGAGCTGCTCACCATCGAGGGCGTCATGATGCCCGGCAAGGGCAAGATGACGGTGACGGGCAATCTGCGCGACGTCATGAAGGAGTCGATCTCGGCGGCGGCATCGTTCGTCCGGTCGCGTGCGATCAACTACGGTATCGAGCCGCCGTTGTTCGACCGGCGCGACATCCACGTCCACGTGCCTGAGGGGGCGACCCCGAAGGACGGCCCCTCGGCCGGCGTGGCCATGGCGACGACCATCATCTCGGTGATGACCGGGATTCCGGTCCGCCATGATGTCGCAATGACCGGCGAGATCACGCTGCGCGGACGGGTGCTGCCGATCGGTGGTCTGAAGGAGAAGCTGCTGGCGGCCGCGCGCGGCGGCATCAAGACGGTGCTGATCCCCGAGGACAACGCCAAGGATCTCACGGAGATTTCCGATGCGATCAAGGGCGGCATGGAGATCGTGCCGGTGGCCCGCCTGGACGAGGTCATCGCCCGCGCACTTGTGCGCAAGCCGGTGCCGATCGTCTGGGAAGAGGATACCAAGGTGCCGGTGAAGGCCGAGGGCGACGAAGCCGCCGGCGGCCTGACCGCCCACTGAAACACGAAGCAGATTTCGGGAACGGCGCCTTCGGGCGCCGTTTTCGTTGAGGAGGCTGCGATCTGGTTATGGGAGGGTGCTGCGATGCAAATCGACGGCGGCTGCCATTGCGGCCGTATCACATATCAAGCAGATATCGATCCGGAGCGGGTCTCGATCTGTCACTGCACCGATTGCCAGGCGCTCACCGGCTCGCCGTTCCGCGTCACCGTGATCTGCGCGGCAGATGAGGTGCGGCTGACTGCCGGCTCGCCGAGGCGCTACACCAAATTCGGCGACAATGGCCGTCGCTGGCACCAGCATTTCTGCGGCGATTGCGGCGCACCGCTGTTCACCAGCAGCGACGGCGGCTCGGATGAATGGGGCATTCGCTGGGGCAGCATCCGCCAGCGTAACGAGCTGAAGCCCCGCCGGCAGTTATGGTGCGCCTCCGCCGTTCCCTGGATCGATGAGATCATGCATTTGCCTGCTCGTCCCGGCGATTGATCCGGCTGCGGTCACGGGGTAAAGAGACGCTGCGTCGAGGGGCGGTTAGCTCAGCTGGTTAGAGCATCTCGTTTACACCGAGAGGGTCCGCGGTTCGAATCCGTGACCGCCCACCACGTTCGCAATGTTCGAACGGTATCGCAAGGGTGCCGGTATTCCGCGTCGCCTGTTTTCCCGAAATGGCGAACTCGCAAGACGATAGCTTTGGCGATAGTCTCGTCTTTGGCCGTTTATATTTCGGCTGAGAATCGTTGTTTTGCGGATGCCGTTGATTTCTGACGTCGAAGTTGCGCCCTTATATCGGCCGCCAGCGCCGGAGCCGCCTGCAAGGCGGCTTGGGCTGTTCAAGCTGCTCTCGACACTCCAGCGCAATCCATTGGAATGCTGGAGCGCCGATGTGTTCGAGCAGCCGATCGCACGCGTGAAGCTGCCGTTGCTCGACGCCGTCCTCGTGCACGATCCCGCCGCGATCCGGCGTGTGCTGGTCGACAATGCTGCGAACTATCGCAAAGACCCGATCCAGCGCCGCATCCTCTCCGTGGGGCTAGCCGACGGCCTGTTGAGTGTCGAGGACGAGCGGTGGGAGGTGCAGCGACGTACCCTCGCGCCGTTGTTTGCCCGCCGCACGGTCGCCGCGCTGACGCAGGCGATGCTGACGGCGGCCGATGCGTTGACGCAGCGCTGGAACGCTCTCGCCGGGCGGCGCGTGCTCGACATCGCCGCCGAGATGACGCTCGTGACGCTGAACGTGCTGGCGCGGACCATCTTCTCCGACGGCCTGTCCAGCGATCTCGACGAGTTTCGTCGAGCGATGAACGCCTATTTCGGCAGCATTGGCCGGATCGGTGCGCTCGATTTGCTGGGGGCACCAAGGGCAATACCGCGTCCGGGTGGTCGGACCCTGCGGCGGACCATGAGCTATTTCGAAGGCGTCATCGACGAGATCATCGCAACCCGGCGGCGCCGACTCGATCAGATGCCGCAGGCGGAAGCGCCGGCCGATCTGCTCACACTGCTGTTGCGCGCGCTCGATCCATCGACGGGGCGGCCGATGAGTCTTGCCGAGGTTCGCTCCAACATTCTGACCTTCCTCTCGGCCGGCCACGAGACCACCGCAAACACGCTCGCCTGGTCGCTTTTCCTGTTGTCGCAGGCGCCGGACTGGGCGCGGCGGGTGCGGGAGGAGGCCGATCGCGAACTTGCCGCGCCGGTGGAAGGCCTCGCCGACCGTCTGGTCGTGACCCGGGCCGTGGTGGAGGAGGCCCTGCGGCTCTATCCGCCGATCGCCGCCTTGAGCCGCGCGGCGGAGCAGGGCGACAGTCTGGGCGCCGAGCAGATCAAGCCCGGTGCGCTGATCGTGATCGCGCCCTACGTGTTGCATCGACATCGGGCTTTGTGGCAGCAGCCGGACCGGTTCGATCCCACGCGTTTCCTCCCTGAGAAGCGCGTGGCCATCGCGCGCTACACTTATCTGCCGTTCGGGGCGGGGCCGCGCACCTGCATCGGCTCGTCCTTCGCGTTGCAGGAGGCAACGCTGATCCTCGCCGTGCTGGTGCAGCGCTTCGACATGCGCCTCGCGCCGGGGGCCAAGGTCTGGCCTCAGCAGAAGATCACTTTGCGGCCGGCGCACGGTCTCCCCATGGTGATCACGCCACGCTAAGGAGCGCTTGCAGGGAAGCGGCGCGTCCAGAGCGGCCTGTTGTCACGTGCTGGTTGAGCGCTACGGGCCGTTGTGCTACAAGATGTAGCATCACGCTCCATGCCGTTGAGCACAATCATGCGAAGTCAGCGCAAAACAATGTCGGTGGCCTTCATCCGGACCGGGGAGCGACGCTATGCCGTGCGTGCGATTCCTGAGGGCGCGGCACCGCTCGAGATGAATCCAGCGCCTGGATTCGATCCCCTGATGCCGCATGACCTGCAGCATTTCATTGTGGAGAAGCATCTGGGAATTGAAGGCGGGGTATTCGGACGTCTCGCCGCGGGTGGGACAGCAAAGAGCTTTCACGCGCTGGCCGACAACATGTCTCCGCGCGAAGCCTCCCGGGTGCGAAGAAAGCAGCAAGGCAAGGACCGCCGGCTGATGCCGGACCGGACTGAGGACTACGCGCGCTCCGAGCGCGCCACCTATATCTGCTGGCACGACTGGCTGAGCCACGCGTCCGACCCCGCGCTGCGGGCGCGCGCCGCACAGATGCGTCAGACTGCGGGTCACGTGCTGCAGCAGATGGGAGCGGCCGAGCGCGCCAGCTACACGGCCCAGAAGCTGCGCGAGATCAGGGCTGAGTTTGAGCGCCTCGGTGCGTGCTGGTCAGCGCTGCGGATCGGCGACAGCCTGGTCGAACGCTGGTGAACGTCGTTCGGCCTTGCCCCGCGAAGCAACTCAGCAGCCATTGAGCGACACGCCTGGGACGATGCTGGTGAGGTTCACCGAACCTCCATCGGTCGTCGGCACCGCGGGCCCGCAGATCGGCCCTCCGGCAGCGCCCGCAGAGGATGCACCGGCTAAGGATGCCGTAGCCTTGGCGGCATTGGCCGACGAGGAGTCCGGCGCTTCGCCTGGCAGTTGAAGCGGAGTCTGAGGACTGCTCGACGGCGATGCGCCGATCGATGAGCTTGACAGGTTCGTCGTTCCGCTGCCTGCAGCGCCGGTTGCGATCGAGCCTGTCGCGTCATTCGTTGCAGTTCCGGTCACCGTCACACCTGTTGTCGGGGAGGTGAATGCGGATGTCGCCGGTGCACGCGCGCAATTGGATGCCGCGCCGCCGGTCCCGGCGGTCGTGCTGTTGTTCGCCGCCGCGCTCGTGTTGCTGTTGGAGGCCGCCGTCGTCGTGCCGCTCGACGCGCCCGTGGCGGGACCTTGCATGTTTGTCGATGTGGTCGTCTGGGCTTGGAGCGCGGTCGTTCCAAGCAGGAGCAGTGCACCGGCGACGGCGCTCGATCGACGCGGTGTCGCTCGGACGACAGGATGATCGTCTTGAGGTGAACTCTGCAATGCATGCGCGAGGCTGTGCTTCATCTGATCCTCCTGCCTCGTGAAGGGTGACACGCCGTTGCGGCGATCCGATTTCGGATCTCAACAGATGCATCCGAACGATGTTCCCGGCCTTGGTTCACCGCCAGCTCGCAGACAGATGAATTGTTGGCGCCGTTGATCGGTCCCAGGTTTGTGCCTTGACAGGCGAGCACCTTGCGTGTGCCGTTGCGGCCCTCGTCACCGCAATCCGAGCAGACATCCATGGACGCACCGCAGGGCCACGAACGCAACGCCGACCAGATCGCCTATTGGAACGGCCCCGGTGGCCAGCGCTGGTCTGACCGGCAGGCTGCCCAGGACGTGCTGCTGGCGCCGGTCTCGGACATGCTGATCAGTCGTATCGCGGCCAGACCTGGCGAGCATGTCCTTGATGTTGGCTGCGGCTGCGGTGGTCTGTCCATCGCATTGGCTGAACAGGTCGCGCCTGATGGTTCGGTGCTGGGCATCGACATCTCCGCGCCGATGCTGGCGCGTGCGCGCGAGACCGCGCCAGCCGGCCTTCCCGCCGCATTCGTGCTCGCTGATGCGACCGTGCATCCCTTCGAGCCCGCGAGCTTCGATTGTCTGGCGTCGCGTTTCGGTGTGATGTTTTTCGCCGATCCCGCAGCGTCCTTCACCAATCTGCGCCGCGCACTGAAGCCATCCGGGCGCGTGGTGTTCGCCTGCTGGCGTGAGCCGAAGCAGAATCCATGGATGATGGCGCCATTGCAGGCGGTCTATCGGCACGTGCCGAAGCTGCCGCCGCAGGAGCCCGACGATCCCGGTCCGTTTGCTCTTGCCTCCCAGGAGCGCGTCACACGCATCCTGCGTGAGGCCGGCTTCCAAGACATCGCGCTGGAACCGCGTGAGCTGTCGCTCGACATCGCGATCGGCAAGGGGCTGGAAGCGGCAGTGCAATCGGCCTTCGAGATTGGGCCGGCGAGCCGCGCCCTGGAAGGTCATCCGCAGGCGCTGCGCGATGCTGCCCGGCAATCGGTTCGCGAGGTGCTCATGCCCTACCAGCGCGGGGACCGCGTGACGCTGCCGGGCGCGATCTGGCTGGTGACGGCGAGAGCCTGAGCGGACCGTCGCGGCTCAGCCGCGGCCGGTCTTCCCGGTTGGCCGCCGTTCCGGCACGTCCTCCGATTTCACGGAATCGAGTGGCTTGGGCCGCGGCTCGGGTTTTGGCATCCCCTTCTGGCCGCCATGCTTGCCGCCCATGTCCTGTGTGCCTACGAGATCGTTGGCCTTGTTGTTTTCCTTGTTGTGTTCCTTCTTGTGTTCCTTGGGCATCGGGACCTCCACCGTCAGCAGCCACGACGCCGGGCGGGGCGGATGGTTCCTTCGTGTCCTGATCTCGGAGCCGGCAGGATCAGGCGGGTGCGCGTTCCTCCCAGATCATTGCCAGATGGACGATGGTCTGCACCGCCTTCTCCATATCCTGCACGCTCACCCATTCCAGCCGCGAGTGGAAGGCGTGCTCGCCGGCGAAGATGTTCGGGCAGGGCAGCCCCATGAAGGATAGCCGCGATCCGTCGGTGCCGCCGCGGATCGAGGTCTTCACCGGCGTGAGCCCTGCGCGCCGGATCGCCTCGACAGCGTAATCGACGATCTCCGGATGGCGATCGATCACCATCTTCATGTTGCGATACTGCTCGCGCACCTCCATGCGATAGCTCGAGCGCGGATAGGCTCGCATTACGTCCTTGACGATGCCCTCCAGCAGCGCCTCCTTCTCTTTCAGCCCGTTTTCGGTGAAGTCGCGGACGATGAAGTCGAGCCGGGCCTGCTCCAGCGTGCCGGAGATCGAAATCGGATGCAGGAAGCCTTCCTTGCCTTCGGTGGTTTCGGGCGAGCAGGTCTCCTTCGGCAGCCGGTCGACGATTGCGGACGCGATCTTGATCGCATGCTCCATTCGGCCCTTGGCGAAACCGGGATGGGCGCTCACGCCTTCGATGGTGATGGACGCGCCGTCGGCAGAGAAGGTCTCATCCTCGATATGACCTGCGGTCTCGCCATCCATGGTGTAGCCGAAATCCGCGCCGAGCTTTGTCAGGTCGACCTTGTCGACGCCGCGGCCGATCTCCTCGTCCGGGGTGAACAGGATCTTGATGGTGCCGTGCTTGATCTCCGGGTTGCTCAACAGGAACTGCGCCGCATCCATGATCTCGGCGATCCCGGCCTTGTTGTCGGCCCCGAGCAAAGTGGTGCCGTCGGTCGTGATGATGTCGCTGCCGATTTGGCTCGCCAGCGCCGGATGCTCGGCGGCGCGGATCACTTGGGCCGGATCGCCTGGCAGCACGATGTCGCCGCCGCGATAGTTCCGAACCACTTGCGGCTTCACATTGGCGCCGGAGCAATCCGGCGAAGTATCCATGTGCGAGCAGAAGCAGATCACCGGCACGTTCTTGTCGGTGTTGGCCGGGATCGTCGCGTAGACGTAGCCATGCTCGTCGAGATGGGCGTCCGAAAGCCCCATCGCCTGCAGTTCGGCAGCGAGCAGGCGGCCGAGATCCTTCTGTTTTGCCGTGGACGGGGTGGTCGGGGAGTTCGGATCGGACTGGGTGTCGATGACCACATAGCGCAGGAAGCGTTCGGCCACGGTGTGGGTGAAGGCGAGTTTGGTGTCGGACATGGATACCCGGGGAATAGGAGGGCGGGACGGCCATTATACGCCGAATCTATCGGCTGCAGGGGCCATGCGCGCACGAACGGCGGAAGCCGCACGAGGAACGGCCGTCGGCCAGGGACCATTTGCATGCTTGAGAGCAGGGAAACGGTTCGCCGCGGGCTTTCGTTGGAATCGCAATGCCGCCACCGGGCAGGCGCCCGAGGCAGCGATGCGGCGTGGAATTGGTTGCTAAGCCATTGAAAACATGGCGCGAGAGACGGGGCTCGAACCCGCGACCTCCGGCGTGACAGGCCGGCGCTCTAACCAACTGAGCTACTCCCGCGTGATCGCGAAACCCGCGGAGGACCCGGGACTTAAAGGGGGCGACTATCGAAGTCAAGGACAATGAGGCCGACCTGTGGGAAGTCCGGCTCATTGTAATGCCCGGTGAAAAAGTAAGGCAGAGTCACGCCCGGCCGCGTGCAGCAAAGCCATCGTGCCGGCAAGTGGCGATGATTTCTGGGGCACGACGGGGCGTCGGGCATCGCGGCGCAATAAAAAGGCCGCCTGGACGGCGGCCGCTCGGTGGCGTCGGAGGCCGGGCGCGGCTCGTCAGCGGATCACCGCGTTATCCGAACTGGTCACGACGACCGGCTTGCCGGCCTTGATCACGTGGGCCGCGGCCTGGCTGTCATCGAGGGTGGAGCGGGCAGCGATTCCGAACGCCGTCACCGCGATGCCGGCCACCAGCGCCACCACCACGATCTTCAGGTGGGTCGCACGATCGACAGAATGGAAAGAGTGGTTCACTGCAGCCTCCCGGCGTCTCAAGGCGCCACTTGGTTGCCTGCACTCTTACCGGCCGTTTGTTTCGATCCGGTTTCTTCGGTTCCTCAAAATGGTTTCATTGAGTTGAGGAGGCGGGCTTTGCAACCGTTCGAGGAGACTCGCGCCGAGCGGACCGGACGCCTGGCTTCCATCGGAAGCTCGAGCCAGACGCGCGACGTGCACCGGGAGAGCTGCGCTGGTGAAGGCCGGATGCCGTCGCAGCGGAGAAAGGCCCGTGGTGCGGAAACCCGGGCGCAGTTCGAACGCTACACCGGCGAGCTGACTTTCGCGCTGATGGCGAATCCTGCTTGCGGTTTGACGTTCGCGCCCCGGTCTCCCGGTTCAACGTCAGATCCGACGCTTGATTAAATTCGCTTGTCTGACGAGCATCCAGCAACGAACGGAAACAACATCTCGTCATCGCAAGTTGCGCTGCGGCTTCTCGCAATTCTGCCGATGAGCCTCGAATTGTTCTAAGAGCCATTCAATTAGTGGAATCGTCCACCATCCCATAAGCGTCATCTCATCGTGTGCTGCAGGTGTTCCGGCGGCATTCTGGGGCTCGAATTGGGATTGGGGTGGCGCGTGAAGTCGCAGAGTTTGTTGCGGGTTGCCGCATTGGCAACCGTGTCATTAGTTGTCTTGTTGCCGAAGGCGTCTGTTGCGCAGTCGGCCGCATCGGGCGGAGCCGCCGCCTCGCAGAATCTTCCGCCGGTCACGATCGACGCGCCCAAGCCGCGCCGCGTGCGCACCGCAACTCCAACTGCGGCTCCTAGCACCACCACCACCCGCGCCGGGGCACGGCAGTCGCGGAGCGCGCCGGCCGCGGCGGTCACCGCCAGCGAGACTGCTGGCGCCAAGGGGAATGCGACCCCCGGAAGCGATCCGCGTGGACCGATCAACGGCTATGTCGCGACGCGCTCGATGACGGGTACCAAAACCAACACTCCGATCATGGAGACGCCGCAGGCGATTTCCGTGATTGGGGCCGAGGAAATCCGCGACCAGAAGCCGCAGAGTCTAGCGGAGGCGCTGCACTACGCCCCCGGTGTCAACGCGCAGTTCTTTGGTTCTGACGTCCGCAACGACTGGTTCAAGGTGCGCGGATTCGATGCCGAGGACGTCGGCTTCTTCATGGACGGGCTGCAATTGTTCAGTACCGGCTTTGCGACCTGGAAGCTGCAGACTTGGGGGCTGGAGCGCATTGACATCCTGCGCGGTCCCTCGGCGGTGCTTTACGGCGGCAGCGGCCCTGGCGGCATCATTAACGCCATCAGCAAGGTGCCGTCGTTTGCTCAGTCGAACACGGTCGAGGCCGGCATCAACTCATTTGGCAACGCCTACACGGCATTCGACTTTACCGGTCCCTTCATGACGGCGGATGGACCGAGCAAAGAGCTCGCCTATCGGGTGCTCGGGTCGATCCGAAATGGGGGCACGCAGACCGACTTTACGCCCGACAACAGCTATTTCATCGCGCCATCATTCACCTATCAGCCCGATCTCGACACCAGGTTCACGGTGTTGGCGTCGGCAACGAAATACGATACGCGGCCGCAGAACTTCCTGCCTTATACCGGAACGGTCGTGAACGCCCCGTTCGGCAGGATCCCGACCAGCCTCTACGCCAGCGATCCGGCCAACGATACGTTCAAGCGCGAACAGGAGATGATCGGCTATCAGTTCGAGAAGAACCTGACCGACAGCCTGACCTTCCGGCAGAACGCGCGCTTTGCCCATGATGACGTCACCCTGCAGCTCCTGCTCGGCAACAATTACGACCTCGGACCCGACGGCAAGCCAAATCCGGCAAGCGCGTCGCTATCGCGCTTCAACAGCTTCAATCACGACATTGCGAACCAGGCTAATCTCGACAACCAGTTCGAGTACCGCTTCAACACCTGGGGCATCCAGCACACCACGTTGGTCGGTGTGGACCTGAAGCACTACCGGATCGACGACCTGCAGTCGTTCGCGTTCGGGGCGCCATCGCTGAACCTGTTGAACCCGACCTACGGCTATGATGGCGGCTTCCCGAGTACGATTTTCCTAGACCGGACGATCACGCAGAAGCAGGCGGCGATCTATGCTCAGGAGCAAATGAAGATCGGCAAGTTGACATTGGTGTTCAGCGGCCGCAACGACTGGGTCGATACCGATCTGAACAACCGGATCGGCACCGGCCTGAGCCGTGACGACAGCCGCTTCAGCGGCCGCGTCGGCGCGATCTACAATACCGATGTCGGCATCGCGCCGTACGTCTCCTATTCGACGAGCTATAATCCCGTAATCGGGACCAACGCTATCACCGGGCTCTTGCTCATTCCGGAGACGGGCCAGCAGGCCGAGATCGGCATCAAGGTCAAGCCAAGCTGGCTGGATGGCTACTTCGCTGCCGACGTCTTCGACCTGAAGCGTCAGAACGTCCTGACGGCGACACCGACAACGACCCCCGCCGGCCTGGCCCAATCGCTGCAGATCGGCGAGGTCACCTCGCGGGGCGTCGAACTCGAAGCGGTGGCCAACATCACGCCCGAGCTGAAGGTGAGGGGGTCCTACACCAATTTCCGGATCTTCGTCAGCAAGGACCTGGATCCAAGTCTGATCGGCAATGTCCCCACGAACACACCGAGCGAGATTGCAGCCTTATGGGGGGATTACACCTTCAAGTCTGGCTGGCTCTCCGGCTTCGGCTTCGGTGGTGGCGTTCGCTACAATGGCCATTCCTATGCCGACGCGGCCAACACGTTGGAAGTGCCATCCTTCGTTGTCGGTGATGCGGCGCTGCATTACGAGGTCGACCGGTGGCGTTTCGCGCTCAACGTCACCAACATCACCGACAAGATCTATGTTGCAGGATGCAGCAGCGCGAGCGCCTGCTTCTATGCCGACCGGCGGCGTGCGACGTTGAGCGCGACGTACAAGTGGTGAGGGGCAGATCGGTCGCTCAATTCCGGCCAGGCTGGCGCTTTTTGGCGTCTGATTGCACCTTCTGACGCTCGTGATGTCGCTGCGGTTAAGCGCGACGGCGTCGCGGGAAGTCGCCCCGCCGGGCAGATGCGTGCCGATCGCATCTGCCCGGCCGCAGTTCGGCGGCGCGATCGGGCACGGCCCGCGGTGCGCCCGGTCCGGCCGAAGGCATGCCGGCTAGGGGCTTTCCTGCCAGCCAGCCCGGGCCGGGAGGGGTCCGGGCGGTTCCAGTCCTTCTGATCACATGCGCGTGCAGCAGACGCGGCAGTGCCGCCCGCCCCAACGCGGGAGCTGATGGCGTCGTGGCATTGATGGCGTCGTGGTATTTTTGTCTTGTCGTCGTTGAAATTTCATCGGAATTTGCATAGATGCGCTTTGCGCCGGGAACGGCGCAGGCCACCCTTCCGACATGCCGATGACCGAGCAGCCGGGCGGCAAGGTCAGGAGCATCGTCGAGGCTCGCTGCAGCCGATGATGCCGCAGCCCGAGCGGTGAGCAGAGGATGCGGAGGCGATCCTCCCGAACCGCGTTCGAGCCGCCAGAATGCCGAGGACGATAGCTCCGCACCGAACGCGGTCGCTGTTCGTCATCGCTCGCGACCGGGCGCGACCTGTGTCTGCATCTCCGCAATGTGGGGAGCGATGATCTTGTCAAGTCAGCTTGTCTTGCGCGGCTTGGTGCGCTGCGCTAAGGCTCAGAACAATTCCAATGAGAGCGAGTCTGCGGCCGCCCGGGTCGCAGGGAAAGTGGCGCCGATGACCGGCATCCTTCAGAATTATCTTCCCCTTGTCGTATTCATAGGTGTCGCAGCCATCATCGGGCTGGTGCTGTTGATCGCGCCCTTCGTGGTGGCGTTCCAGCAGCCGGATCCGGAGAAGCTGTCGGCCTATGAGTGCGGCTTCAATGCTTTCGATGACGCCCGGATGAAGTTCGACGTCCGCTTCTATCTGGTCGCCATCCTCTTCATCATTTTCGACCTCGAGGTCGCGTTCCTCTTTCCCTGGGCGGTCGCCTTCGGAAAGCTCGGCGCTGCCGGCTTCTGGTCGATGATCGTGTTCCTGGCCGTGCTCACGGTCGGGTTCGCCTATGAATGGAAGAAAGGCGCGCTTGAATGGGATTGAGCCCGACCACGCCCGCAACCGGACCGGCGATCGCGCCGGCACCGAAGGGCATTCTCGATCCCGCGACCGGCAAGCCGATTGGTGCTACCGACCCGTTTTTTCTCGAGGTCAATCACGAGCTGTCGGACAAGGGGTTTTTCACGGCTGCCGCCGACGATCTGATCACCTGGGCCCGCACCGGCTCGCTGATGTGGATGACGTTTGGCCTGGCCTGCTGCGCGGTCGAGATGATGCAGGTCTCGATGCCGCGTTACGACGTCGAGCGCTTCGGCTTCGCGCCGCGTGCTTCGCCGCGCCAGTCCGACGTGATGATCGTCGCCGGCACGCTGACCAACAAGATGGCGCCGGCGCTGCGCAAGGTCTACGACCAGATGCCGGAGCCGCGCTACGTCATCTCGATGGGCTCCTGCGCCAATGGTGGCGGCTATTACCACTATTCCTATTCGGTGGTACGTGGCTGCGACCGCATCGTGCCGATCGACATCTATGTGCCCGGTTGCCCGCCGACCGCTGAGGCACTGCTCTACGGTGTGCTGCTGCTGCAGAAGAAGATCCGCCGCACCGGCACGATCGAACGCTGAAGGTTTTTCGCATGGACGACGGCAAGCTCGACGCCTTGGGGCAGACGATCGTTGGCGCGCTCAAGGGCGCGGCGACGGCGCATTCGGTTGCCTTCAATCAGCTCACGGTGACGGTCGAGGCGAGCCGGATAGTCGAGGTCGCGACCTATCTGCGTGACGATCCGGCCTGCCGCTTCGTCAACATCACCGACGTGACCGCAGTCGACTACCCCGAGCGCGAGAAGCGCTTCGACGTGGTCTACCATTTGCTGTCGCCGACGCTGAATGCCCGCATCCGGCTGCGCGCCGAGGTCGGCGAGATGGAGCCGGTGCCCTCGCTGATCGAGGTATTTCCGGGTGCCGACTGGTTCGAGCGCGAGGCCTATGACCTCTATGGCGTGATCTTCACCGGCCATCCCGACATGCGCCGCATCCTTACCGATTACGGCTTCGATGGTCATCCGCTGCGCAAGGACTTCCCGACCACCGGCTTCGTCGAGGTGCGCTACGACGACCAGGAGAAGCGGGTGCTCTATGAGCCCGTGCGCCTCAACCAGGAATTCCGCAAATTCGATTTTCTCTCGCCCTGGGAAGGCGCGGACTATCCGCTGCCCGGTGACGAAAAGGCGAAGCCATGAACGAGCAAAGCCCAGGTCTCCGCAATTTCACCATCAATTTCGGGCCGCAGCATCCAGCTGCGCACGGCGTGCTGCGCCTGGTGCTGGAGCTCGACGGCGAGGTCGTCGAGCGCGTCGATCCGCATATCGGTCTGCTCCATCGCGGCACCGAAAAGCTGATCGAGACCAAGACCTATTTGCAGGCGATTCCCTATTTTGATCGGCTCGATTACGTCGCGCCGATGAATCAGGAGCACGCCTTCTGTCTCGCCGCCGAGAGGCTGCTCGGCATCGAGGTGCCGCGCCGCGGGCAGCTGATCCGCGTGCTCTATTGCGAGATCGGCCGGCTGTTGTCGCACCTGCTCAACGTCACCACGCAGGCGATGGACGTTGGCGCCCTGACCCCGCCGCTGTGGGGCTTCGAGGAGCGCGAGAAGCTGATGGTGTTCTACGAGCGCGCCTCGGGCTCGCGCATGCACGCGGCCTATTTCCGCATCGGCGGCGTGCACCAGGACCTGCCGCCGAAGCTGATCGACGACATCGAAGCGTTCTGCGATCCGTTCCTGAAGGTCGTCGACGATCTCGACCGGCTCTTGACCGGCAACCGCATCTTCAAGCAGCGCAACGTCGATATCGGCGTGGTCACGCTGCAGCAGGCCTGGGAGTGGGGCTTCTCGGGCGTGATGGTGCGCGGCTCCGGCGCGGCCTGGGACCTCCGCAAGTCGCAGCCTTATGAATGCTACGCCGAGATGGATTTCGACATCCCGATCGGCAAGAACGGCGACTGCTACGACCGCTACCTGATCCGCATGGAAGAGATGCGCCAGTCGGTGCGCATCATGAAGCAGTGCATCGCCAAGCTGCGTGCGCCGGACGGCCAGGGGCCCGTGCTGATCGCCGATAACAAGATCGCGCCGCCGCGCCGTGGCGAGATGAAGCGCTCGATGGAAGGCTTGATCCACCATTTCAAGCTCTATACCGAAGGCGTGCACGTGCCGGCCGGCGAGATCTATGCCGCTGTGGAAGCGCCGAAGGGCGAGTTTGGCGTCTATCTGGTCTCCGACGGCAGCAACAAGCCCTACAAGTGCAAGATCCGCGCACCCGGCTTTGCGCATTTGCAGGCGATGGACTTCATCTGTCGCGGGCATCTGCTCGCGGACGTCTCGGCCATTCTCGGCTCGCTCGACATTGTGTTCGGAGAGGTCGACCGCTGATGGGGCAAGCGCCGATCCAGTTCGACCGGGCTTCAGGGGCGCTCGAAGGAGCGAACCTCTGGGAGCGCACGGCTGCGCTGGCGTTGGCGACCGGCTCGAAGATCTCCTCGCACTTCTCGCATCGCGGCTACAATTATTGCGCCAATCTGCTGCGCAAGACGCTGCCGGAGCGCGACATCGCGATCAAGCTCAATCCGGATGCGGTGTTCGAGTTTCCCTATGGCGACGGCTATTGGAGCAAGCTGCTCAATCGCGGCTATCGCTATGAAGACGAGCTGGAGCTGCTGTTTCTGGGCTCCGTCGACGTCGACTACACCTTCATCGATTGCGGCGCCAATTACGGCTACTGGTCGGTGCTGGTGTCGAGCGCGCCCTATGGCTCGCACCGGGCCATCGCGATCGAGCCGTCATCGGCGAATTTCGCCAAGCTGGCCAACAACGCCCGCGTCAATGGCGACCGTTTCGAGGTCATGAAATGCGCGATCGGCGCGGTGCGTGGCACGGCGCATCTGAGCGGCACCAAGCACGAGGCCTTCAGCATCGCCGGTGACGTCGCGGGCGGCGAAGAGGTCCCGGTGCTGGCGCTCGACGATCTGATCGATGACGGCAAGGTCGTGGCATCGGGGAAATATCTGATCAAGCTGGATGTCGAGGGTGTCGAGATCGAGGCGATCAAGGGCGGCACTCGCCTGCTCGCGGCCGATAGCATGATCCTGTGCGAAGAGCACGGCAACGACCGCAATCACACGGTGTCGCGCTACATTCTCGACCAGACGCCGATGAAGCTGCTGGTCTACGACCCGCAGAGCGGCCGGCTCGAGACCGTCACCGAACTATCCATCCTCGACCGGATCAAGGTGTCGGCCCACGTGGGCTACAACGTGTTCGGCACGGCGAGCGCGTTCTGGCAGAACCGCATCGACGCGCTGAACGCCAGTGCCGCGCGCCGCATACAATGAAAGACTGAGAGCATGTCCGTCCGCCGTCTTGCACCGAAGGAATTGCAGCCCGCGAGCTTCACGTTCACGGACGAGAATCTGGCGTTCGCCAAGGCTCAGATCGCGAAATATCCGGAAGGCCGTCAGGCGTCGGCTGTCATCGCCATCCTGTGGCGGGCGCAGGAGCAGAACGAGGGCTGGGTCTCGGAAGCCGCGATCCGCGTTGTCGCGGACATGCTCGGCATGCCCTATATCCGCGTGCTGGAGATCGCGACCTTCTACACGATGTTCCAGCTGCAGCCGGTCGGCAAGAAGGCGCATGTCCAGGTCTGCGGCACCACGCCGTGCCGGCTGCGCGGCGCGGAGGATCTGATCGAGGTCTGCAAGCATCGCATCCACCACGATCCCTTCCACCTCTCCAAGGACGGCGATTTCTCCTGGGAGGAAGTCGAGTGCCTCGGTGCCTGCGTGAACGCGCCGATGGTGCAGATCTGGAACGACACCTATGAGGACCTGACGCCGGACAGCTTCGGCAAGGTGCTGGACGGCTTTGCCACCGGCCAGCCACTGAGGCCCGGCCCGCAGAACGGCCGTCAGTTCTCCGCGCCGGTGGGCGGGCCGACCACGCTGAAGGAAAACACATGAGCTGCTTCAGCATCCAACCCTTGATCGAGGAAGCCTTCTGATCATGCTCGACGACAAGGACCGCATCTTCACCAACCTCTACGGCCTCCATGATTGGGGTCTGGAAGGCGCGCGCCGCCGCGGCAGCTGGGACGGCACCAAGGCGCTGATCGAGAAGGGCCGCGACTGGATCATCAGCGAGATGAAGGCCTCGGGCTTGCGCGGCCGCGGCGGCGCCGGCTTCCCGACCGGGCTGAAATGGTCGTTCATGCCGAAGGAATCGACCGACGGCCGGCCGAGCTATCTCGTGGTCAATGCCGACGAGTCCGAGCCCGGCACCTGCAAGGATCGCGAGATCATGCGGCACGATCCGCATCATCTCGTCGAGGGCTGCCTGCTCGCGAGCTTCGCGATGGGCGCGCATGCCTGCTACATCTATGTGCGCGGCGAGTTCATCCGCGAGCGCGAGCGGCTGCAGGCCGCGGTCGATCAGGCCTATGAGGCCAACCTGATCGGCAAGAACAACATCCACGGCTGGCCGTTCGATCTCTACGTGACTCACGGCGCCGGCGCTTATATCTGCGGCGAAGAGACAGCGCTGCTGGAAAGCCTGGAGGGCAAGAAAGGTCAGCCGCGGCTGAAGCCGCCATTCCCGGCCAATGTCGGCCTCTACGGCTGCCCGACCACCGTCAACAATGTCGAGTCGATTGCGGTGGCGCCGACCATCCTGCGCCGCGGCGCGGCCTGGTTCGCCGGCATCGGTCGCCCGAACAATGTCGGCACCAAGCTGTTCTGCATCTCCGGCCATGTCGAGCGGCCCTGCAACGTCGAAGAGGCGATGGGGATTCCGTTCCGCGAGTTGATCGAGAAGCATTGCGGCGGCATTCGCGGCGGCTGGGACAATCTGAAGGCCGTGATTCCCGGCGGCTCCTCGGTGCGCATGGTGCCGGCCGAGCAGATCATCGACACGCCGATGGATTTCGACAGCCTCTCCAAACTGCGCTCGGGTCTCGGCACCGCGGCCGTGATCGTGATGGACAAGTCGACCGACCTGATCCGGGCGATCGCGCGCATTTCCTATTTTTACAAGCACGAAAGCTGCGGCCAGTGCACGCCCTGCCGCGAAGGAACGGGCTGGATGTGGCGGGTCTTGAGCCGCATGGCCGAGGGCCGCGCCCACAAGCGCGAGATCGACATGCTGCTGGAAGTGACGAAGCAGATCGAAGGCCACACCATCTGTGCGCTCGGCGACGCGGCGGCCTGGCCGATCCAGGGCCTGATCGCGCATTTCCGCCACGAGATCGAGGCGCGAATCGACCAGTATTCGCATAAGGCCGATATCGATGATGCCGGTGTGCGCGATCCCGTCCAGATGGTGGCCGCGGAGTAGGGCGCGCGTAGCTGCATTGAGAAAGACTTGATGTCATGACCAAGATCATCATCGACGGCAAAGAGATCGATGTCCCGCCCGAGTACACGCTGCTGCAGGCGTGCGAGGCGGCCGGCGCCGAGATTCCGCGCTTCTGCTATCACGAGCGGTTGTCGATCGCCGGTAATTGCCGGATGTGCCTGGTCGAGGTGAAGGGCGGCCCGAAGCCGGTCGCGAGCTGCGCCTGGGGCGTGCGCGATTGCCGTCCGGGTCCGAAGGGCGAGCCGCCGGAGATCTCGACCCGCTCGCCGATGGTGAAGAAGGCGCGCGAAGGCGTGATGGAATTCCTTCTCATCAACCATCCGCTGGACTGTCCGATCTGCGACCAGGGCGGCGAGTGCGACCTGCAGGACCAGGCGATGGGCTATGGTGTCGACACCAGCCGCTTTGCCGAGAACAAGCGCGCGGTCGAGGACAAATATCTCGGCGCGCTGGTCAAGACCTCGATGAACCGCTGCATCCAGTGCACGCGTTGCGTCCGCTTCTCGGCGGAAGTGTGCGGCGTGCCTGAAATGGGTGCGATCGGCCGCGGCGAGGACATGGAGATCACGACCTATCTGGAGCAGGCGCTTACCTCCGAGCTCCAAGGCAATCTGGTCGACATCTGCCCGGTCGGCGCACTGACCTCCAAGCCCTATGCGTTTGCGGCGCGGCCCTGGGAGCTCGGCAAGACCCAATCGATCGACGTGATGGACGGCCTCGGCTCGGCGATCCGCGTCGACACCCGCGGTCGCGAGGTGATGCGCATCCTGCCGCGCGTCAATGACGCCGTGAACGAGGAGTGGATCTCGGACAAGACCCGCCACATCGTCGACGGTCTGCGCACGCAGCGGCTCGACCGGCCTTACATTCGCGAGAACGGCAGGCTGCGGGCGGCGTCCTGGCAGGAGGCGTTCAATACGATTGCCGCCAGGCTGAAGCGGATCGACGGCAAGCGCATTGGCGCGATCGCAGGCGATCTCGCCGCGGTCGAGGAGATGTTCGCGCTGAAGGACCTGCTCGCCAGGCTCGGCTCCGGCAACGTGGCGGTGCAGGGCGGCGACAGCTTCGATCCGAAAGCGGGGCGCGGCTCCTACATCTTCAACCCGACCGTCGCCGGCATCGAGCAGGCCGACGCGATCCTGATCATCGGCGCCAATCCGCGCAAGGAAGCCGCCGTGCTGAACGCGCGCATCCGCAAGCGCTGGCGCTCGGGTCAGCTCAAGGTCGGCGTCATTGGGCCGAAGGTCGATCTGACCTATGCTTACGAACACATCGGCGCCGGCACGGATTCATTGAACAACGTGGCGGCCGGCAAGCACTCGTTCGCGAGCGTCTTCAGGAACGCCAAGAACCCGATCGTGATCGTCGGGGCGGGCGCCGCCGCGCGTCATGACGGCGCGGCGATCCTGTCGCTTGCGGCCAAGATGGCGCTTGACGCCAACGCGCTGCGCGACGATTGGAACGGCTTCGCCGTGCTGCACGACACCGCCTCGCGGGTCGGGGCGCTGGACATCGGCTTTGCCGGCACCGGCCTGACGGCGGCGCAGATGACGACCTTCGGCACCATGGACGTGCTGTTCCTGCTCGGCGCTGACGAGATTAACGTGCCGGAGGGGGTCTTCGTGGTCTATATCGGCACACATGGTGATCGCGGCGCCCATCGCGCCGATGTCATTCTTCCGGGCGCGGCCTACACCGAGAAGTCCGGCATCTATGTCAACACCGAGGGGCGGGCGCAGGCGACCGGCCGGGCCTCGTTCCCGCCGGGCGAAGCCCGCGAGGACTGGGCGATCATCCGCGCGCTCTCTGATGTACTCGGCAAGAAGCTGCCTTACGACTCGCAAGCAGCCTTGCGCGCCGCGATCTTCAAGGTCGCGCCGCACCTTCAGCGCCTTGACCAGATCGAGCCGGGCAAGCTCGCCGATCTCAAGGCATTGGCGGGCAAGGGCGGCAGCATGGAGAAGGCACCGTTCAAGACCCTCATCGAAGACTTCTATCTCACCAACCCGATCGCACGCGCATCGGCGGTGATGGCGGAATGCTCCCGCCTCGCCGCCGGGCACGCGGTGCTGACGGCAGCGGAGTGAGCGTGATCTGATGGCTGATTTCTTCGCAAGCTCGTTCTGGACCGGCTTTCTCTGGCCGCTGATCATCATGGTCGCGGAAAGCGTGCTGCTGCTGGTCGTGCTCCTGGTCGCGATCGCCTACATCTTGCTCGCTGATCGCAAGATCTGGGCGGCGGTGCAGATCCGGCGCGGTCCAAACGTGGTCGGCCCCTGGGGACTGTTCCAGTCGTTCGCGGACCTTCTGAAGTTCGTGCTGAAGGAGCCGATCATTCCGTCCGGCGCCAACAAGGGCGTATTCCTGCTGGCGCCGCTGGTCTCCTGCGTGCTCGCGCTCGCGGCCTGGGCGGTGATTCCGACCAATCTCGGGTGGGCGATCGCCGACATCAATGTCGGCATCCTCTACATCTTCGCGATCTCGTCGCTGTCGATCTACGGCATCATCATGGCCGGCTGGTCGTCGAACTCGAAATATCCGTTCCTGGCAGCGCTGCGCTCGGCGGCGCAGATGGTGTCCTACGAGGTCTCGATCGGGTTCGTGATCATCACGGTGCTGCTCTGTGCCGGCACCTTGAACCTCTCGGCCGTGGTCGAAGCCCAGAACGCGCGCGGGCTCGGCAGTCTGATCGGCCTGCCGCAGTTGACAATCCTGAACTGGTACGTCTGGCCGCTGTTTCCGATGTTCGTGGTCTTCTACGTCTCGGCCATGGCAGAAACCAACCGCCCGCCTTTCGATCTCGTCGAAGCGGAATCCGAGCTCGTCGCCGGCTTCATGGTCGAATATGGCTCGACGCCCTATCTCCTGTTCATGCTGGGCGAATATGTCGCGATCTGCACGATGTGCGCGCTGGGCGCGATCCTGTTCCTGGGTGGCTGGCTGCCGCCGGTCGCGCTGCCGCCGTTCACCTGGATCCCCGGCGTGATCTGGTTCGCGCTGAAAGCGTTCTTCATCTTCTTCTTGATTGCGATGTCGAAAGCCATCGTGCCGCGCTACCGCTATGACCAATTGATGCGGCTGGGCTGGAAAGTGTTCCTGCCGCTGTCGCTGGCGATGGTCGTCGTCGTGGCCGGCGTGCTGCATTTCGCCGATATCGCTCCGAAATGAGCCGTCAAGTGAGGCTGCCATGAGTGTCAACGCCACCGCCCGTTCGCTGCTGCTGTCGGAATTCGTCTCGGCGTTTTTCCTCGCCATGCGTTATTTCTTTCAAGCGAAGCCGACGCTGAACTACCCGTTCGAGAAGGGGCCGATCTCGCCGCGCTTCCGTGGTGAGCACGCGCTGCGCCGCTATCCGAACGGCGAGGAGCGCTGCATCGCCTGCAAGCTGTGCGAGGCGGTCTGCCCGGCGCAGGCGATCACCATCGAGGCCGGTCCGCGCCGCAACGACGGCACCCGCCGCACTGTGCGCTACGACATCGACATGGTGAAGTGCATCTATTGCGGCCTGTGCCAGGAAGCCTGCCCGGTCGATGCCATCGTGGAAGGTCCGAACTTCGAATTCGCGACCGAGACGCGCGAGGAGCTCTATTATGACAAGGCGAAGCTGCTCGCCAACGGCGACCGCTGGGAGCGCGAGATCGCCAAGGCGATCGCGCTCGACGCGCCGTACCGGTGAGGTATGAACGTGGATAGTTGGATGCACATGCGCGCCACGACCGCGGTCGGGTCTCTCCCCCCTTGTGGGGGAGAGCTGGAGAGGGGGGTAAGCCCCGCACTCCGGACTCGCGGTTTACCCCGCTCCCTGGCCCTCCCCCACACGGGGGGAGGGAACGCAGCACCCTTTGCCACGGCGTTCGTCGTGACGAGCGGGAGACTCGTATGATCCTGCCTGCGCTCTTCTTCTATCTCTTCGCCGCGGTCTGCGTCGCCTCCGCGGTGATGGTGATCGTCTCGAAGAACCCCGTTCACTCGGTCCTTTATCTGATCCTCGCCTTCGTCAACGCCTCCGGCCTGTTCGTGCTGATGGGCGCCGAATTCCTGGCGATGATCCTGGTCGTCGTCTATGTCGGCGCGGTCGCGGTGCTGTTCCTGTTCGTGATCATGATGCTCGACGTCGACTTCACCGAGCTGCGCGAGGGCGTCCTGCAGTATATGCCGATTGGTCTCGTGATCGCCGGCATCTTCCTGCTCGAGCTGTTGCTCACCGTGTCGTACTGGGTCATCAACCCCGGCACGACCAAGACGATCACGGCCGCGATCCCGACCAACGTGACCAACACCGAGGCGCTCGGGCTCGTGCTCTACACGAAGTATATCCATTACTTCCAGCTCGCCGGCATGGTGCTGCTGGTGGCGATGATCGGCGCCATTGTGCTGACGCTTCGCCACAAGGCCAACGTCAAGCGGCAGGACATCAACGTGCAGAACGCCCGCACGCCCGAGATGGCGATGGTGGTGCGCAAGGTCGCGGTCGGGCAGGGGTTGCAGGATGCGGACGCGGCGGAGTGGGTGAAATGACCATCGGGCTCGGACATTATCTCTCGGTCGCCGCGATGCTGTTCACGCTCGGCATCCTTGGCATCTTCCTCAACCGCAAGAACATTATCGTCATCCTGATGTCGGTCGAGCTGATCCTGCTCGCCGTGAACATCAATCTGGTGGCGTTTTCGACCTTCCTCGGCGACATCGTCGGCCAGGTGTTCGCGCTGCTGGTGCTCACGGTTGCTGCGGCCGAGGCTGCCATCGGCCTTGCCGTGCTGGTGGTGTATTTCCGCAACCGCGGCTCGATCGCGGTCGAAGACGTCAATCTGATGAAGGGCTAGGCGCATGAACTGCAACAGCATGATCATGCGTAAGGGAACGGACGAATGATCCAGGCCATTGTCTTTCTGCCGTTGTTCGGCGCCATTCTCGCCGGCCTGATTGCGCTGTTCGGCGCACATGCACGCAACCCGAGCGGCGATACCGTCGAGCATCATGATGATGGCCATCATCATGCCTCGACCACGCATGTGAACGAGGACGCCAGCGTCATCCACGCGACGAGCCATGAGCCGGATGCGCAGGACGCGCACGGTCACGATGACCATGTCGCCGAGCCGCCGGCCGCGGGATCGCGCGCGGCCGAACTGATCACCACCGCGTTCCTGTTCGTCGCCGCAGCGCTGTCATGGGTCATGCTTGTCAATGTCGGCTTCCTGCACCACGAGGCAGGGGTGATGGAGATCCTGCCCTGGATCAATTCCGGCGACCTGCAGGTGTCCTGGGCGCTGCGTGTCGACACGCTGACGGCTGTGATGTTGGTCGTGGTGACGAGCGTCTCATCGCTCGTCCATCTCTACTCGATCGGCTACATGGACGAGGATCCGTACCGTCCGCGCTTCTTCGGCTATCTCAGCCTGTTCACCTTCGCCATGCTGATGCTGGTGACCGCGAACAATCTGGTCCAGCTGTTCTTCGGCTGGGAAGGCGTCGGTCTGGCCAGCTACCTCCTGATCGGCTTCTGGTACCAGCGGCCCTCGGCCAACGCTGCGGCGATCAAGGCGTTCGTCGTCAATCGCGTCGGCGACTTCGGTTTCGCGCTCGGCATCTTTGCCGTGTTCATGCTGGTCGGATCGACCGATTTCGAAACGATCTTCGGCGCAGCGCCGGGTGTTGCCCTTGCCCACAGGACCATCGATTTTCTCGGCTGGCATGCCGACGCGCTGACGCTCGCCTGCCTGCTGCTGTTCATGGGCGCGATGGGTAAGTCGGCGCAGTTCCTGCTGCACACCTGGCTGCCGGACGCGATGGAAGGCCCGACGCCCGTCTCAGCGCTGATCCACGCCGCGACCATGGTGACCGCCGGCGTGTTCATGGTGGCGCGGCTATCGCCTTTGTTCGAGCTCGCGCCCACCGCGCAGGCGGTGGTGATGTTCTTCGGCGCTACCACCGCGTTCTTCGCCGCGACCATTGGCCTGGTGCAGAACGACATCAAGCGCATCGTCGCGTATTCGACCTGCTCGCAGCTCGGCTACATGTTCGTGGCGATGGGAGCAGGGGCCTATTCGGTCGGCATGTTCCATCTGTTCACGCACGCCTTCTTCAAGGCGCTGCTGTTCCTGGGCTCAGGCTCGGTGATCTACGCGATGCATCACGAGCAGGACATCCGCAACATGGGCGGCCTGTGGCGCAAGATTCCGTACACCTTCGCGGTGATGTGCGTGGGCACGATGGCGCTGACCGGCGTGCCTGGCTTCGCGGGCTTCTTCTCCAAGGACGCCATCATCGAATCCGCCTATGCCGCGCATAACCCGTTTGCGACCTATGCCTATTTCCTTACGGTGGCCGCGGCCGGGCTGACGTCATTCTATTCATGGCGCCTGATCTGGAAGACGTTCTTCGGCCAGCCGCACGACCAGCATCATTACGAGGCGGCGCATGAAAGCCCGATCTGGATGCTGATCCCGATCGGCGTGCTGGCGGCCGGCTCGATCCTGGCTGGCTTCCCGTTCAAGGAGCTGTTCACAGGGCCGCATGGGGTCGAGGAGTTCTTCCGCGAATCCCTCAAGATGAACCCGCATATCCTCGAGGATATGGAGCACATGCCATTCTGGCTCGGTCAGCTGCCGCTGGTGATGATGCTGGGCGGTTTCGCCGTGTCCTACGTCTTCTATATCACGCGGCCCTATATCCCCGAGGAATTGGCGAAGCAGCAGCCGCTGCTCTACAATTTCCTGCTCAACAAGTGGTATTTCGACGAGCTCTATGACCTCATCTTCGTCCGTCCTGCGAAGTGGCTCGGCCGCTTCCTGTGGAAGAAGGGTGACGGCCTGGTCATCGACGGCTTTGGGCCGGACGGCGTCTCGGCGCGGGTGCTCGACGTCACCCGCAGCGTCGTCAAGATCCAGACCGGCTATCTCTATCATTATGCCTTTGCCATGCTGATCGGCGTTGCCGGCCTGATCACCTGGTTCATGTTCATGGGGGGCCAGCAATGACCACCTGGCCAATTCTGTCTGTCGTCACCTTTCTTCCGCTCGTCGGTGCGCTGCTGATCTATCTGCTCAGCGGCGACGACGAATCCGCCCGGCGCAACGCGCGCTGGATCGCGCTCTGGACCACGCTGATTACCTTCGCGGTGTCGGTGATCCTGGTCTTGCGGTTTGATCCGGCGCAGACCGATTTCCAGTTCGTCGAGAAGACGAGCTGGCTCGCCAGCGGCATCACCTACCACATGGGTGTCGACGGCATCTCGCTGCCATTCGTGATCCTGACCACCGCCTTGATGCCGTTCTGCATCATCGCGAGCTGGAAGTCGGTGACCGTCCGAGTGCGCGAATACATGATGGCGTTCCTGATCCTGGAAACGCTGATGGTCGGCACCTTCTCGGCGCTCGACCTCGTGCTGTTCTATCTGTTCTTCGAGGGCGGACTGATCCCGATGTTCCTGATCATCGGCGTCTGGGGCGGCCCGCGCCGGGTCTATGCATCCTTCAAGTTCTTCCTCTACACGCTGCTCGGCTCGGTCTTGATGCTGCTCGCCATCATGGCGCTGTACTGGAATGGCGGGACGACCGACATCCCCGCGCTGATGCACACCAATGTGCCGCGCAGCTTGCAGACCTGGGCATGGCTCGCCTTCTTCGCTTCATTTGCGGTGAAGATGCCGATGTGGCCGGTGCACACCTGGCTGCCGGATGCGCATGTCGAGGCGCCAACTGCCGGCTCGGTGATCCTGGCCGCGATCCTCTTGAAGATGGGCGGCTACGGCTTCCTGCGCTTCTCGCTGCCGATGTTCCCCCTGGCATCGCATGACTTCGCGCCGCTGATCTGGACGCTGTCGGCGATCGCGATCATCTACACCTCGCTGGTGGCGCTGATGCAGGAGGACATGAAGAAGCTGATCGCGTACTCCTCGGTCGCGCATATGGGCTTCGTCACCATGGGCATCTTCGCCGGCACCATGCAGGGTGTCGCCGGCGGCGTGTTTCAGATGATCTCGCATGGTATCGTCTCCGGCGCGCTGTTCCTTTGCGTCGGCATCGTCTACGACCGCATGCACACCCGCGAGATCGCGGCCTATGGCGGCCTCGTCAACCGGATGCCGCTCTACGCGCTGGTCTTCATGGTGTTCACCATGGCCAATGTCGGTCTGCCCGGCACCTCCGGCTTCGTCGGCGAGTTCATGACCTTGCTCGGCACCTTCCGCGTCTCGATACCGACGGCGTTCTTTGCGACATCAGGCGTGATCCTGTCGGCGGCCTACGCGCTCTGGCTCTACCGCAAGGTGGTGTTCGGCGCGCTGGTGAAGCCGTCGCTGATGACGATCAAGGACCTGACGGCGCGCGAATGCCTGACACTGTTCCCGCTGGTGGCGCTGACCATTTTGTTCGGCGTCTATCCGAAGCCGATCCTCGACATGTCGGCCGCCTCGGTCCAGCAGCTCGTCAACAACTACAACACCGCCGTGACGGCCGTGAAGGCGGCCTCGCTGCTGCAATAGACCCCATAGGTCGGGACAAGAACGATGATCGAGAATCTTGGGGCTCAGCTCGGGGTGGTGCTGCCGGAGTTGATTCTGGCCGTGGGCGCGATGGCGCTCTTGATGCTGGGCGCCTTCCGCGGCCAGGGGACGACGGCGGTCGTCACGACCCTTGCCGCGTGCCTGCTGGTCGTGGTGGGACTGCTGGTGCTCTGGCGTCCCACGGGGCAGGCGTTCGGCGGCAGCTTCGTTGCCGACGACTATGCGCGCTTCCTTAAAATTCTGGCGCTGATCGGCTCAGCGGCGACGCTGATCATGTCGGCGGAATTCCTGTCAGCCCCCGACCGGCGCATTTTCGAATACGCCATCCTGGTGTTGCTCTCGACGCTCGGCATGATGGTGCTGATCTCCGCCGGCGACCTGATCTCGCTCTATCTCGGGCTCGAGCTGATGTCGCTTGCGCTCTACGTCGTCGCGGCAAGCCATCGCGACAATGTCAAGTCGACCGAGGCCGGCCTGAAATACTTCGTTCTCGGCGCGCTGTCCTCGGGCATGTTGCTTTACGGTGCTTCGTTGATCTACGGCTTCACCGGCACGGTCAGCTTCGCCGGCATCGCGGCGGCGGCGAAGGGCGGCAGCGTCGGTATCGTGTTCGGCATCGTCTTCCTGTTCGCGGGCCTCTGCTTCAAGGTCTCGGCGGTGCCGTTCCACATGTGGACGCCTGACGTCTACGAGGGTGCACCGACCCCCGTGACGGCCTTCTTCGCTTCGGCACCGAAGGTCGCGGCGCTCGCGGTGTTCACCCGCGTGGCGCTGACCGCGTTCCCAAGCATTACGTTCCAGTGGCAGCAGATCATCGTGTTCGTCTCGATCGCCTCGATGGCGCTCGGTTCGTTCGCCGCAATCGGACAGACCAACATCAAGCGCCTGATGGCCTATTCGTCGATCGGCCATATGGGCTTTGCGCTGGTCGGCCTCGCCGCCGGCACGGTCGAGGGGGCGCAGGGCGTGCTGATGTACATCGCGATCTATGTCGCGATGACGCTCGGCTCCTTCGCCGTCATCATGTCGATCAAACGGAGCGGCCAGTCGTTCGAGAAGATCAGCGACTTCGCAGGGCTGTCGCGCACCAACCCGTTGCTCGCTTTCTTCTTCGCGATGCTCTTGTTCTCGTTGGCCGGCATTCCGCCGCTCGCGGGCTTCTTCGCCAAATGGTACGTGTTCGTCGCGGCGATCAAGGCCGGCCTGTTCACGTTGTCGGTGATCGGCGTGCTGACCAGCGTCGTCGGCGCGTATTATTATCTCCTGATCGTCAAGACGATGTATTTCGACGAGCCGCTTCCGGTGCTCGATCCGGTCCGGATCGAGTTGCGTTCGGTGCTTGCGGTTGCCGGTCTCTTCAACATCCTGTTCTTTGCCTATCCGGGACCGCTGGTCAGCGCGGCGACCGCCGCGGCGAAGTCGCTGTTCTAGCCGCCGAGATGCCGTTTGCTCTCGGTCCGCGCGCTATCGGGGCAGGCTACGGGCTGATTGCGTTCGACCAGGTGGGCTCGACCAACGCCGAAGCGTTGACGCGCGCCCGAGCCGGTGAGCGCGGGCCCTGCTGGTTCGTCACGACGGAGCAGACCGCCGGGCGCGGCAGGCGGCAGCGGGCATGGATCGCGCCGCGCGGCAATCTCGCCTCCAGCGTGCTCGAGATATTGGACGTGACACCGGCGACCGCCGCGACGCTGGGCTTCGCCGTCGGCGTCGCGATGGTGAGCGCATTGCGGCAGGTGAGTCTCGAGGCTGCAATGCGGAGCGGCGGCGGTCAGCTCGATTTCGCGCTGAAATGGCCCAACGACGTGCTGGCCAACGGTGACAAGCTTTGCGGTATCCTGGTCGAGGCTGAACAGGTGTCAGCAGGCTTGGCCGTGGTGGTCGGAATTGGCACGAACATCGTGGCGGCGCCGACGGGAACGCCGACGCCGGCGACTTCGTTGCATGCGCTCGGCATTATCGTTTCGGCTGAGGATCTGTTTGCGGCGCTGTCGGACAGCTGGGCGGAATACCGTGCCATCTGGAGCGATGGTCGTGGCTTCCCAGAGATCCGCAAGGCATGGCTCGGCTGCGCTGCGGGGTTGGGTCAGCCCGTTGCCATCAGCTCCGGCAATGCCATTATCCAAGGAACATTCGATACGATCGACGAGCAGGGCTGTATGGTGGTCAGGACCACGGAGGGACGGTTGGTGCCGATCACGGCGGGCGATGTCTATTTCGGCTCGGCAGCCACGGCGAGGGCGCTCTAGATGGCGCGGCCGGATGAACTGACTTTCGCGCCGCTCGGCGGCGTCGGCGAGATCGGCATGAACCTGTCGATCTATGGCCTCGGCAACCGTCACCAGCGCTCCTGGCTCGCAGTCGATCTCGGCGTCTCCTTCGGCGACGAGGAGCATCTGCCGGGCATCGACCTGATCATGCCCGACATCAGCTTCCTGGAGAAGGAGCGCAACAATCTGGTCGGGCTGGTGCTGACGCATGCCCATGAAGATCATTTCGGCGCTATCATCGACCTGTGGCCACGGCTGAAATGCCCTATTTACGCGACCAAGTTCAGCGCGGCGCTGTTCGAGGCCAAATGCGAAGCCGAGCGCAATCCGCCGAAGATCCCCGTGACGGTCATTCCGTCTGGTGGCCGCGTCGATGTCGGTCCGTTCAATGTCGAGTTCATTCCGGTTGCGCATTCGATTCCGGAAGCGCATGCGATCGCGATTCACACCGAGGTCGGTACCGTCCTGCACACGGGGGACTGGAAGATCGATCCGACGCCGGTGCTGGGTCCGCCGACCGACGAGAAGCGATTGCGCGAGCTCGGCGATGCCGGGCTGCTCGCTCTCATCGGCGACTCCACCAACGCCGTCCGCGACGGGCGCTCGCCTTCGGAGGCCGAGGTGGCCAAGACCATCACCGAGCTGGTGAAGGGCGCCAAGGGCAGGGTGGCGGTGACGACCTTTGCGTCGAATGTCGCGCGCATCCGCGCGGTGGCGGATGCGGCCAGAGCCGCCGACCGCGAGGTCGTGGTGGTCGGCCGCGCCATGGATCGCGTGGTGCAGGTGGCGCGCGAAACCGGCTATCTCGATGGCGTGCAGAATTTCCGCGGCATGGATCTCTACGGCCATTTCCCGCCGGATAAGGTGCTGGCACTTTGCACCGGCAGCCAGGGCGAGCCGCGCGCGGCGCTGGCGCGGATTGCCAATGACGATCATCCGCAGGTGACGTTGAACCGCGGCGACAGCGTGATCTTCTCCTCGCGCACTATCCCAGGCAACGAGAAGGCGGTCGGCGCGATCATCAACGGCCTGGTCGCGCAGGGCATCAAGGTCATCACCGACCGCGATCATCTCGTGCATGTTTCCGGCCATCCGCGCCGCGACGAGCTGCGCGACATGCTCGCCTGGACGAGGCCGCAGCTCGTGATCCCCGTGCATGGCGAGGCGCTGCACCTGTCGGAGCATGCGCGGCTGGCGCGCACCTGCGGCGTGCCGAAGGTGATCACCTGCCGCAACGGCGACCTGGTCAAGCTCGGTCCGGGCGAGCCCGGCATCATCGGCGAGGTGCCGGCGGGCCGCTTCTACAAAGACGGCACGATCATCGAGGATGCGAAGTCGCGCGCGGTGGCCGAGCGGCGTAAGATGGCGTTCGCCGGCTGCATCTTCGTCGCTATCGCGGTCACCGAGAAAGGCGAGCTCGCCGACGATCCGGAAGTCGATCTGGTCGGAATCCCTGAGAAGACGATGGCTGGCGAGGAGATCGACGACATCGTCTTCGATGCGGTGGTGTCGACAGTGGAAGGTCTGCCGCGGGCACGTCGGCGCGATCCGGACGCATTGGCGGAATCGGTGCGACGCGCTGTGCGGGCGGCCGTCAATGAGCAGTGGGGCAAGAAGCCGATCTGTCTCGTACATGTGCTGGACGTGTGAGCGCCGGCAAGGGCCGGCGGCGCAGGCAAGGATGGAGGGCGCAATGCAGGGCCGGCTCAATCACGTAGCCATCGCGGTCAAGGACGCGGAGAAGGCCGCGAGGATCTATGGCGCGGCCTTCGGCGCCGAGATCTCGCCTGCGGCGCCGTTGCCGGAGCACGGCGTGATCACCGTGTTCGTGACGCTTCCGAATACCAAGATCGAATTCATCCAGCCGCTCGGCGAGGCCTCGCCGATTGCGAAATTCCTCGAACGGAATGCCGATGGCGGCATTCATCACGTCTGCTACGAGGTCGCCGACATTATTGCCTCGCGCGATACCTTGATCAAGGAAGGGGCGCGGGTGCTCGGCGACGGCGAACCCAAGATCGGCGCTCATGGCAAGCTGGTGCTGTTCCTGCATCCCAAAGATTTTTCCGGCGCGCTGGTCGAGATCGAGCAGGCCTGAGCAGGCAGGGCGGTTTCCGATGGCGTATACGATTTCGACCTGGCTGGCGATCTACTTCGTGCTGTGGTGGGTCACGCTGTTCGTGACCCTGCCGTTCGGCGTGCGCAGCCAGCACGAGGATGGCGTCGGGGCACCCGGCACTGATCCCGGTGCGCCAATCATCAGCCGCATGGGGCTGCGGCTGATCTGGACGACACTGCTCTCGGCTGTGATGTTCGCCGCCGGGCTGATGGCCTATGACGCCGGCTATCTGAACATCGAGCGGCTGTCGAAGCTGATGGGCACGCCATTCTAAGTCTTTTGCAGCGCAGGAGCGAATGACGAAGCCGACGCGCGGACGCATATCGGCTTTTTTGCTATAACAGGAGACAAACAAAAATCGATCAGGGGAGGCCGACCACCATGACATTGCACGCCGTGCCGCCGGAGGGCTATCGCATCCTGCGCGAGGGTGATCTGCGCGACTATCTTGCCGGTATTCCTGCCGCGGCCGCGCAGCTCGGCGGCCCGCCGGACGGCTGGTCGATCAACGAGGTCGGCGACGGCAATCTCAACTTGGTGTTCATCGTCAAGGGGGCGTCCGACGGCCTCGCAGTCAAGCAGGCGCTGCCTTACGTGCGGCTGGTCGGCGAGAGCTGGCCGTTGCCGCTGTCGCGCTCGCATTATGAGTATCTGGCACTGACGCATCAGGCGAGGCTCGCACCCGGTCTCGTGCCGGCCGTGCTGCATCACGATGAGCAGTTGGCACTGGTCGCGATGGAATTGCTCGAGCCGCACATCATCATGCGCAAGGGGCTGGTTGCCGGCACCATCTATCCTGCCTTCGTCGACCACATCACCATTTTCATGGCGCGCACGCTGTTCTTCTCCTCCGACCTGGCATTGCCGGCGGCGCAGAAGAAGGAAGCGATTGCGGCCTTCGCCGGCAATCATGCGCTATGCAAAATTACAGAGGACTTGATCTTCACCGATCCCTACCGCGTCGCGGAGCAGAACCGCTGGACATCGCCGTGGCTGGATGCGGCCGCCGCGCAGTTTCGTGACGATCTCGATCTGCACGTCGCGATCTCGCGGCTGAAGCTGAAGTTCTTGAGCCACGCGCAGGCGCTGCTGCACGGCGACCTCCACACCGGCTCGATCATGGTCACCGCGCGCGAGACACGCGTGATCGATCCCGAGTTCGCCTTCTATGGCCCGATGGGTTTCGACATCGGTGCCGTCATCGCCAATCTGCTGATGGCCTATCTTGCCTCTGCCGGACATGAGAGCGAGCCGGGCGCACGCAGCGCGTTCGAAGCCTGGCTGCTCGAGACAATCGAGCAGGTCTGGAGCGAGTTTGCGCGCAAGTTTCTTCAGCTGTGGCGGACCGAAGCGAAAGGGGATGCTTATCCCGTATCGCTATTCCCTGGGGAAGCAGGGGCCGCACGGCTGGAGCGGGAACGGCAGGCTTATGTCGCACGGCTGTTTCAGGACACGATCGGCTTCACGGCTGCGAAGATCATTCGTCGTATCCTTGGGCTTGCCCATAACATCGATTTCGAGCTGATCGAGGATACCAGGCTGCGGGCGACCTGCGAGGCGCGCAGCCTGCGGCTGGCACGAAAGATGATGGTCGACGCGGCGTCGTTCACGACGATCGGCGCTGTCACCCAAGCCGCGCGGGCCGCACGCGAGTGGCAGCCGGAGTTCTGAGCTGCATCGACGTTGCGGCTACTGCGCCTGCAGGAGAAAGTCGCTCAATGCGCGCGTCACCGCCTCCGGCTGATCCAGCGGCGCCAGATGGCCGCAATCGGGAATGATCTCGAGCCGCACGTTCGGGATCAGGCGGCTGGCACGTTCGTCGATCAGCGCAAGGCGGTCGATTCGCTTCGGTGCATCGAGCGCGAAGCCGAGCGCAACGCCGCCGCCCATCGATAAGCCGACGAGAGCGACGCGTGGAAGATCGAGCGCGCGCAGCAGCGGGGCAAGAAAAGCCGAATGCTCCGCAAAGCCCAGCCGTCGGGCATCGGATCGCTTTCTCCGAAGCCGGGCAGATCCGGCGCGAAGACCCGACAGCGTGTCGCCAGCACGGAGATGGTCGCGCCGAAACTCACGCCGGCCGCATCGAAAGCAGAGCCATGCAACAACATCACCGCAGGACCATCTGCGCCGGCGGTGAGACACCGGATGCGCAAGCCCTCAACCGTCAGCCAGAGCACAGTGCCGGGTCGTCCTGTCGATGCCGCTATCGCGTCGCCGTGCACGGCACTATCGGCTCTGTTGCCAGGGCATTGAAGATGTCCCGCTCCAATGCAGAGACGACCTGGTTCGCGCAATCGCTGATGAAGAAATGGCCGCCCGGAAACATCCTCACCAAGCAGGAGCCCGCGGTCTCTTCCTGCCAGTCGTGCAGCGTTTCACGGCTCGTATCCCTGTCGGCGAGGCCGCCATAGACGACGATCGGGACCGGCAGGCGCGCGCGATGCTGCGGCGAATAGATTTCACAAGCGCGGAAGTCCGCGCGCAGGCCCGGCAAGACCAATTCCAGCAGGTCAGGCGCGTTGAACAGTGCTGTCGAGCAGAAGTTGACTGATCTTGGTCCCGTGACCTGGATAATCCAGCGCGCAGATCTCGATTCCATTCGCAATAGCTTTTGCCACGGCCGGAAGATCTGCGCGGTGCCTCCAGCGCGCGGCAGGCGATCTATTTCGGCCAGCTTCTCGGCCCGTCCGCGCTTGCGGTCGCTTCGGCATTTTTTCCGATCTTCTTCCTCTTGGTGTCATTCCTGATTGGGCTGATCGCCGGCGGCATTGTGCTCGTCGCGCGCGCCCATGGCGCAGGCGATCGGCTGCAGGTCAAGAATGCGACCGGAACGACGCTCGTGGTCTGCGGCCTGCTCAGCCTCGCCATCGCGGTTATTGGCTATCAGCTGTCGCCTCGAATGCTCGCGGCCATGGCGACGCCGCCGGATATTCTAAGCGCCACGATCGACTATGCCAGAATCACGTTCATATCGCTGCCGGTCGTCACGCTGCTGTTCGCCTACACGTTCCTGCTGCGTGGCACGGGTGACGCGGTGACGCCGCTGCTAGCGATGACCTTCTGCATTGGCATCAGCCTGGTGCTGACGCCGGCGCTGATCCTGGGATGGGGCGGCTTGCCTCAGCTCGGCGTCACCAGCGCGCCGTGGGCCAATCTCGTCGCGTGCACGGTCTCGCTGCCGGTGCTGATGATCTATCTCGGTGTCCGTGGCCATCCGCTCGCATTCGATCGCGATCTGGCGGTGCGGCTGCGGATCGATCCGGCCATCGTGGAGCCGTTTTTGGGCATCGGCATTCCGGCGGCATTCAGACCGCGGTGACCTCGCTGTCGGAGGTGGCCATCGTCGTCCTCGTAAGCATCGCGAACTTGGCATCAGCACCGGGATGCCAGGACCACACGATTTCGCCGTGCGCATCGAGATCGTTCGTCGGCGCAGGTAAACCACGCTGCGACCTGACGCGCCCACCGCATGCCCGCCTCGCGTGTCGTGACGACCGCGATACGCCCCTCCGATCGAGGCGGGATGGCTCAGCATATGCACGAATTCTGAAAAAAAGAAAGAGGAATTTTCGCACGGCCAAGCCTCGTGGCGGCGAGCGACTTGAACTCGCTTGCGAAATGAGTTTATCGGCGCGCGAGATCAAGTCCGATTCACGGCAGGTCCGAACGGTCCAATCGCGTCGTCATGCGCAGGTGATTTGCCCGACGACCTGGAACATCGGCGGGATAGCGCCGACCGCAGGCGCCGTCGGAAGAGACATATCGCGGCGGCCATCGTAGGACGATCGGCTCAGGATGGGACGGAAGCCCGCGATTGTGTAACCGATCTGGCGGATGAGGAGGAGGCGCACTAGATTGAGTTCCATGCCGGACCCTCATGCGCTCGCCCATTTCATCGACCATCACCAACGTCTGTTCGTGCTGACCGGCGCCGGCCGCAGCACCAATTCGGGCATTCCGGACTACCGTGACAGCCACGGCAATTGGAAGCGGCCGCAGCCGGTGACGTTCCAGGCCTTCATGAGCGACGCGCCGACCCGGCAGCGCTATTGGGCGCGCAGCCTGATCGGCTGGCGGCGCTTCGGCCGGGCGCGGCCCAACGACACCCACCATGCGCTGGCGCGGCTCGAGGCGCAGGGCCGCTGCGAATTGCTGGTGACCCAGAACGTCGACCGGCTGCATCAGGCGGCCGGCAGCAGCCGCGTGATCGACCTGCACGGCCGGCTCGATCTCGTCCGCTGCATGGACTGCGAGCGACGGATACCGCGCGCGGAGTTTCAGGATGAGCTGGCGCAGGTGAACGCGGAATGGCTTGCGCTTGATGCGGCCGACGCACCGGACGGCGACGCCGATCTGGAATGCGCTGATTTCGCTGCCTTCTGCGTGCCGTCATGCCGCGCCTGCGGCGGGTTGCTCAAGCCCGATGTCGTGTTCTTCGGCGAGAACGTGCCGCGCGATGTCGTCGCGACCGCGCAAGCCCATCTCATGCAGGCCGATGCGATGCTGATCGTCGGCTCCTCGCTGATGGTTTATTCCGGCTTCCGCTTCGTGCGGGCCGCCGCGGACCGCGGCCTGCCGATCGCAGCCGTCAATCTCGGCCGCACCCGCGCCGATGATCTGCTCACCTTGAAGGTCGAGGAGCCTTGCGAGGAGCGCTTCCTGCTCGACGATGAAAGGGAAAAATTGCTGGCGTGATCGGATTTGCCCGTGATCCGCGCTGACCGCGAATGTAACATGCAAGTCTTGGCTTCATGACCTTCTCGGACCTCGCGTCCGACTGCGGGCGTGTCCGCTCAGGGCTCAATCGGAAGTAAGCGATCGAACGACCGATAGGCAGCTTGTGAACCCACACCGGAAGTCGTGTCAGAATGGCCTTAGGAGGATGCTGAATGGCACAGCGAAGCGATGTACAGTTAGATGCGCCGATCGTATCTAGGCCGGGTGCGCCGGCAATTTCCGCTGTCGGGACATCATTGGTTGTTCACGAGTGGACTGGCTCCGGTCCCCCCTATGTGCACATTCACCACTCGGACGACGGAGCATGGCATGTGTTGGAGGGATCACTGCGGTTCAGACTTGCGGACGGGGAAGTTGACGCCCCCGCAGGAACCACGGTCTTCGTGCCCGCCGGTTCGCCGCACGCTTATTGGGAGACTGAGCCGAGCCGCTATCTAATTTTCCTGACGCCAAGGCTCGATCGCCTCATTTCCCGGCTGCACCGCCTCACCGATCAATCCAAATTGCCTGCCATACTTGCCGAATTCGACACCGTGCTGGTGGAAGAGCGCGCGAACTGAGTCCGCAACCGGCCCTTCTGCGAATTCGGATGAGCGCGAAAAATTGCTGGCGTGATCAGATTTGTCCGCGATCCGCGCTGAAAGCGGATGTATCATGCAATGCTTGGCGTTCATGAGCCGTATTATTTCAGCTCTGGGAATATTGCTTGAATGAAAGATGCATGGATTCGAGTTGCCGGGGCTCTAGCCCTGGCCGTGCTCGCGTTGGCCCACTGGAAGTGGCTGAAGCAATCGCAAGGGTGAGAAGAACTGCTACGACTCGAATCTCTCCTTGTTCTTACCCAGATGAGGTATGCGCGGTATGATTAGCATCGCCAAGGTCGATATCGTAGCAATCGCCGAGTAGCCGAATCCGATCGCCATCCCGATCGCGCCGGCAGCCCAGAGGCTTGCGGCAGTCGTAAGATTCTTGACGCTCATACCTTCCTTGATGATGAGACCCGCGCCCAGAAAGCCAATTCCGGAGACTATCTGTGCCGCGATGCGCGATTTCGAGGCCGGATCAACGGTCACCGACATGAAGGTGAAGAGCATTGCACCCACAATGACGAGCGTGTGTGTGCTAATTCCAGCGTCCTTCCCACGCGATTCTCGCTCAGCTCCCACGGCGAAGCCGAGCGTCATCGCGAGCAACAGGTCCAGAATGTATTCGATTTCGACGGGACCTATGATGGAATGCAGCATGCGATCCAAACTCAGCCGAGTGGGTATGTGTTCCCCAGAAAATCGCCAAGGAGGTGGCACTTTTACGAGCGAGTTTGTCGCAGAATCTCGTTGTCAACTGCTGTGTTCCGCGCGCGATGACCAGTTTCGAAGCAATACCCTATGGCAGGTCACCCCTCAATTTTGTGCGAGGTTGGTTTGGCGAAAAGTCTCGCGGCGCCGAATTGGTCAATCAAGCACTCCTTGAGTGCGGCGCGCGCTATGCTCGTCCAACACTCTGGCTCCATGGCCAGGGTGATCTTGAAACGGCGCGAGTCCATCGCGCGAACTGGCGATGTGGCAGGTGACCGCAAGCGCGCGACAACCGGCGGAGAGAGTTCGGCGACCTGCGGAAAGGGCCCTAGTCGCCATTCGCCCAGGCGGCGAGGATCGCGCGTTCTTCCGGCGTGATCTCGGTGACATTGCCCGGCGGCATCGCGCCCGACCAGGCGGCATTGCGCGCGATCAGCCGCATGTTGCGGCGGATGTGCTCGGCACTGTCGAGCAGCACCGCCTTCGGCGCCGTGACGATGCCGTCCCACACCGGCTCGGACGCATGGCACATGCTGCAGCGGGAGGTCACGATCTCCTCGACCTGCGCGAATGTGGGCGCAGCGGGCAGCGCGGTGACGGCGGATTGCCTCGGGCCTGCGGCCGAGAGCAGGGCGATCGCGATCATGCCGATAGCCGCAATGCCCCACACCCACCAGGGTGAGGGCCGGCCCTTGTGCCGCTCGTTGAAGAAATGCCGGATCACCGGGCCGAGCGCGAGCACGATCGCGACGATCACCCAGTTGTAGCGGGTCGCGAACAGCAAGGGATAATGATTGCTGATCATCAGGACGAGGACCGGCAGAGTGAGATAGTTGTTGTGGACCGAGCGCTCCTTGCCCGCTTTGCCGAGCTTCGGGTCCGGCGACTGGCCGGCCAGCAGTGCGGCGACGATCTTCTTCTGGTTCGGAATGATCACCGCAAAGACATTGGCGACCATGATGGTGCCGATGATCGCGCCGATCTGGTTGAAGGCGCCGCGACCGCTGAGGACATGGGTGAAGGCAAAAGTGAGCGCGACCAGGAAGACGTAGCCGCCGAGCGCGAACGGCAGCTCGTGCTGCGCAAGGCCGCTGCGGCAGGCCGCCTCATAGAGCAGCCAGGCCAGCGCGAGACTGCCGAGGCTGAACAACCCGGCCTGCAGCGGCGTCAGATCGAGGATCGACTTGTCGACCAGGAACAGGTCAGCATTGAGATAGTAGACCACGATCATCAGCGCAAAGCCGGACAGCCAGGTAGTGTAGGCCTCCCATTTGAACCAGGTCAGTTCGTCCGGCAGCTCGCTCGGGGCGACCAGGTACTTCATGATGCGGTAGAAGCCGCCGCCATGAACTTGCCAGGCTTCGCCCATCACGCCATCGGGCAGGCCCTCGCGCGGCCTCAGGCTGAGGTCGAGGGCAATGAAGTAGAACGAGCTGCCGATCCAGGCGACCGCGGCGACCACGTGCAGCCAGCGGAAGATCAGGCTCAGCCATTCCGATAGGATCGATGCCCACATCACCTGGTCCGCCGTGTCACGGTCTCAAATCTTTCCGACGTTGCGCGCCAGCGCCATGCTCACGAAGCGAGCAGGGATCGCCATGGACTTTGCGCGCGCGATTGGCTTCAATGGTGTGAAGGTGACGTGAGGCTATCGGATGAAGAGACTGGTTCTGATCGTGCTGTTGCTGGCGCAACCTGCATGGGCGCAAGTGAAGCCGAAGGATGCTGCCAAGCGGACGGACAATTGCGCGCCGATCGGCCGCACCGAGGATGGCAAGCTGGTCTATTCGATGAGATGCGAGATGCCGCCGAAACCGGTGACCGCCGCTCCTTCTCAGGCGACGCCCGAGCCGCAGGCCGCCTCCGAGCCAGAGACCGAGCGCACCGGCCTGTTCGGCATGTCCTACGACCGTCGTCCGAAAGAATAGTTGCGTCGCCTTGCCTTTCATCACCTGCCGAACTTCTCCTGCAACAGTGGAAATAACCGGTCCGGCTTGAACGGCACTGACGTGAAGCGGATGCCGGTGGCGGCGCGCAGCGCATTACCGAGCGCTGCGATCACGGGATTATAGGGGCTTTCGCTCATCGACTTGGCGCCGAGCGGTCCCAGCGTGTCGCAGGTTTCGGCGAACAGAACCTCGGTGCGAGGCACGTCCGCAAAACAGGGCAGGTGGTAGTCGCGGAAGCGCGGATTGGCGACGCGACCGGCTTCATCGATCATCATCTCCTCATAGAGTGCGGCGCCCAGCCCCTGCGCGACGCCGCCCTCGACCTGGCCGCGGCACTGCATCGGATTGGCGACGCGGCCGGCATCGGCCGCCTGCACGCTCTTCAGGATTTTGATCTCGCCGCTGTGCTTGTTCACGGCGACGCGAAAGCCCTGCACGTTGAAGGCGACCGAGCGCGGCGTGCCCTGCGAATTGCCATCTGCCGACAGTGACATGGGGCGTTGCCGTGCGGCCAGCGCGAGTTCGACAAAGGAGAGATGCCTGCTGCCATGCGCGATGCCGTCGGCTTCGAGCGTGCAGGCGAGCGGATCGCAGGACCAGATCGTCGCAGCAAATGCAGTCAACTTCTGTCTCAGGCTCTCTGCGGCCGCCTGGGTGGCGCGTCCTGCAACAAAGGTGCCGGCCGACCCATAGGCTCCGGTATCGTGGCCGCCATGGGCGGTGTCCGACTGCTTCAGCGCAATCCGATCTACGGTGGTCTGCAGAACCGTTGCGGCGATCTGCCGATGCACGGTGCTGGTGCCGTTGCCGAACTCGGCGGTGCCGACCGTCAGCGTAAAGCCGCCATCCTCGCGCAGTGCGATCGTGGCGTCCGCGACATGTCCGTCCGGCGGCACGGTGTCGATCATGGTCAGCGCGATACCGTCGCCGGTCAGCCACTCCGAAGAGAGGTCTAGTTCGGCCGAACCGTTCGCCATCGCCCGCTCCACGAGATCCAGGCACTGATCAAGCCCGTACGAGCCGTACAGCACGTCGTGATAGCCGTTGTCAGGCGGATAGAGCATGGGATCGCCCGGCTTGACCACGTTGCGCCGTCGCATCTCGAACGGGCTGATCCCAAGCTGGATGGCGAGCTCGTCGATCGCGGCTTCGACCGCGAACAGCGTCTGCGGCAGGCCATAGCCGCGGAAGGCGCCCGATGGCACCGTGTTGGTGAAGGCGACGACCGCATCGACTTTCTTGTTCGGACAGTTGTAAACGCCGAGACACTCGCCGCAGGCATGGAACAGCACGGCGGCGCCGTGATTGCCATAGGCGCCGGTATCGGAGAGCACGTCGAGCTGCAGCGCTGTGAGTTTGCCGTTTGCGTCGGCGCCGGCCTTGACGGTGATCCGCATCGGATGCCGTGTCGAGGTGGCGATGAATTGCTCCTCGCGGGTGAACTCCAGCTTCACCGGACGCCCCGTCTTCAACGCGGCGAGGGTGAGAATATCCTCGACGAACATCTCCTGCTTGCCGCCGAACCCGCCGCCGACGCGTTCGCAGAACACCCGGACCTTGTCGGGCGGCAGATCGAAGATCCGGCACAGCGCACGCCGCGTCAGGAACGGCACCTGCGTCGAGGAACGGACGTTCAGGATGCCCGCGTCATCGATCCAGGCGAGGCCGCCATGGGTTTCCAACGCGGCATGCTGCACGCGTTGGGTCGTGAACGTGCCCTCATAGGTGACGGCGGAGTTCGCCAGTGCGGTCGCGACATCGCCATATTCACCGTGGCTTTCCGCGACGATGTTGCGAGCCGCGCCGAAGATGCGCTGCTCCGGCGTGCGGTCCGGATGCAACAGCGGTGCGCCCGGCGCGATCGCGAGCGCAGGATCGAACACGGCGGGCAGCAGTTCGTAGTCGATCGCGAGACGCCGGCAGCCTTCCTCGGCTGCGGCCTCGGTCTCGGCGATGACGGCGGCGACCTTCTGCCCAATGAAGCGGACGACATCGTCCAGCACTCGCGTGTCCTCCGGATCCATCCACGCCTTCTCGTGCTGGCCGGTGGAGAACAAGGTGGCGGGGGCATCCTCAGGAGTCAGCACCATCACGACGCCGGGCACGGCAAGCGCGGCCGCGGTGTCGATGGCTCTGATGCGCGCATGCGCATGCGGGGAGCGCGCGAGCTTGATGTGCAGCAGGCCGTCGATCTCGGTATCGAAAGTGTAGCGCACGGCGCCGCGCACCACTTGCGGGCCAGCGGGCGCGGGCAGGCTGCGGCCGAAGGCCTCGCCTGCCGCGACATGCTCGACATGGATCTCGCCCTTGAGCGCATCCTCGATGGCGCGATAGCCTGTGCAGCGGCAGATGTTGCCCTTCAGCGCGGCGCCGAGATCCTGCCGCTGCGCCTGGTTGAGCGAGGCGCAGGTCAGGATCATGCCTGACGTGCAGAAGCCGCATTGGAACGCCTGTGCATCGAGGAAGGCCTGCTGCATCGGATGGATGCCGCCTTCGCCCGCGAGCCCTTCGATCGTGGTGATCATGTGATCCTCGGCGCGGAAGGCCGGGATCAGGCAGCTATGCACCGGTTCGCCGTCGAGCAGCACGGTGCAGGCGCCGCAGTCGCCGGCATCGCAGCCTTTCTTGACGCCGAAATGGCCGGTCTCACGCAGAAAGGTGCGCAGGCATTGGCCCGGTCGCGGTGTCGCAAAGATGTCCTTGCCGTTGACCTGATAGCTCATGGCCGCGCCTGGTCCACAAGTTCGCCGCGCACCTGCTCCGCAAGCCGCAAGGTCATGGCCTGGCGCCAAGCTGGCTTGCCATGGATGTCGTCGTGATAGAGTCCGTCCGGCACGTCGCGCAGGATCGCGTCGCGCAATTCATCGCTGTCGGGTGGCGCTGCAAAGCGGAGCTGGATCGGCCGCTTGGTCGATGCCGTGACCGTGAGCGTTAGATCGTTATCATGACCGCGCGTGCCGATCACCAGCGCGCCCGAGCGTCCGACCGCCGTCAGCGAGACTTGCCGAAAGGCGGCGCGGCGCTTCAGCGCGGCGCGCGGCACATCGATCTGGCGCAAGAGATCGCCTGGTGTCAGCGTGGTGCGTTGGGGACCAGTGATGAAATCGTCGACCTTGATCATCCGTTCGCTGCCGTCGGACTTCCAGATGGTGCAGACCCCATCGAGCGCCGCCAGCAGCGAGATCATCGGTCCGGCCGGCAGCGCCATGCAGAGATTGCCGCCGACCGTCGCCGTCTTCCAGATCTTAAACGAGGCGAGAAAGGCCCGGCAGCATTGATTGATCAACGGCGCGGCAAGCCAGTCGGAAGGGCAGGCCAGCGCATCGAGCGCGGCGACGGTACAGGTGGCTGAGATCGAGAGGCCAGCCTCGCTGATCGTCAGCGGGGGCCATCTCAAATCGGTGAGATCGATCAGCCGCGACAGGTGGACCTGTGGTTCCGAGAACAGCCAGGTGCCGCCGGCAAGCCAGGCATCGCCCTCCTGCCAGCGGGGCAGCTCGGCGCGGCTCCTTGGGCGGATCACCGCGGTGATGGTGTTCAGGTCCATATCGACATCGGCTGCATCGCTTCGCGAACGGAATCCTTGCAAGACCGGCGCCAACTGGCAATAGGAAGGAATTGGCCCTTCAATTGCACTTTCAATTGCGGTGTCATTCGGGGCGGAGGGAAGGCAATCGTGAGCGAGACGCAGCCGATCTGGATCAAGGATCCTCTCGCTATCCTGGCTGACGGGGCCGAGCGCGGCGTCGTGGTCAGCGAAGGACACATCGTCGAGCTGGTCGGGGCGGGGCAGGGGCCGATGACGCCGGGCACGGCCGTCTTCGACGCCACCGCGCATGTGGTGATTCCGGGACTGATCAACACCCATCACCATTTCTACCAGACGCTGACGCGGGCGATGCCGGCTGCGATGGACCGCGAGCTGTTTCCCTGGCTGAAGGCGCTCTATCCGGTCTGGGCGCGGCTGACGCCCGAGGCGCTCGACCTGGCCGTCACAGTGGCGATGGCCGAGCTGATGCTGTCGGGCTGCACCACCACGACTGATCATCACTACGTGTTCCCGTCCGGCCTCGAGGACGCCATTGATATCGAGGTCGCCGCCGCGCAGCGGCTGGGCTTGCGGGTGCTTTTGACACGCGGCTCGATGAACCGTTCGCAGCGCGACGGCGGGCTGCCGCCCGACAGCGTGGTGCAAGATGAAGATACCATCCTCGCCGACAGCGCGCGGCTGGTCGCGAAACATCACCAGCGCGGGCCTGATGCGATGGTGCAGATCGCGCTCGCCCCATGCTCGCCATTCTCGGTGACGACCTCGTTGATGCGGGCGACGGCCGATCTGGCCGAGAAGCTCGACGTCCGCCTGCACACCCATCTCGCCGAGACCGAGGACGAGAACCGCTTCTGCGAGGAGATCCATGGCTGCCGCCCGCTGGATTATCTCGAGCAATGCGGCTGGCTGAACCATCGCACGTGGCTGGCGCACGGAATCTTCTTCAACGTCGATGAGATGAAACGGCTCGGCAAGGCGAAAACCGCGATCAGTCATTGCGCCTGCTCGAACCAGATCCTGGCCTCCGGATGCTGTCCGGTCTGCGAGATGGAGGCGGCGGGCGTTGCGATCGGGCTCGGCGTCGACGGCTCGGCGTCGAACGACGGATCGAACCTGATGCAGGAAGTGCGGGCTGCGTTCCTGTTGCAACGGGCGCGCTATGGCGTCGGTCGAGTCAGCCACAGGGATGCGCTGCGCTGGGCGACGCAGGGGTCGGCGGCCTGCATCGGCCGGCCTGAGCTGGGCGAAATCGCGGTGGGAAAGGCGGCTGATCTGGCGCTGTTCAAGCTCGACGAACTGCGCTTCTCCGGCGCCGGCGATCCGCTCGCCGCGCTCGTGCTCTGCGCCGCGCACCGCGCCGACCGGGTGATGATCGGCGGCCATTGGCGCGTCATCGACGGCAGCATTCCGGGGCTCGATGTCACTGAGCTGATCCGCAATCACAGCGCGGCGGCACGGCAGCTGCAGGCGGGCTGAGGGCCATCGTCACGCCACCTGCGTTTCCAGGAAGCGCTCGGCGTAATGGCAGGCGATGAGGCGGCCGTCGAGCGGGCGCAGCAGCGGACGCTGCGCGCGGCAGAGATCAGTCACATAGGGGCAGCGGGTCGAGAACACGCAGCCATCAGGCGGACTAAGCGGCGATGGCAATTCACCCTTCGGCACGGTCCGCTGGCGTTTGCGGCCAAGGCCCGGAGTCGCATCGACCAGGGCCTGCGCGTAGGGATGCAACGGCCGGGCGAAGATGCGCTCCTTGGACCCATGCTCCATCACCACGCCCAGATACATGATCATCACATCGTCGGCGAGGTGACGCACCACGCCGAGATCGTGCGAGATGAAGAGATAGGCCAGCTTAAGCTCCCGCTGCAGGTCGACCAGAAGGTTGATGACTTGCGCCTGCACCGACATGTCGAGCGCGGAGACCGGCTCGTCGGCCACCAGCAGCTTCGGCCGCAACATCAAAGCGCGCGCGATCGCGATGCGCTGGCGCTGGCCGCCGGAGAACATGTGCGGATAGCGGCCATAATGCTCGGGCCGCAGCCCGACCTTCGCCATCATGTCGAGTGCCTGCGCCCGCCGCTCCTCTTTCGAGAGGCTGGTGTTGATAATCAGCGGCTCCTCGAGGATGGCGCCGACGCGCTTGCGCGGATTGAGCGAACCATAGGGGTTCTGAAACACGATCTGCACGGTGCGGCGCAACCTCTTCGCGGCACCGGCGGGCGGATTCACGGCGTCGAGCCCGTCCAGGATCAGCGTGCCGGCGCTCGGCTTTTCGATGAGAGTGACGAGCCGGGCGAGAGTGGATTTGCCGCAACCGGATTCGCCGACCACCGCCAGCGTCTTGCCGGCTTCGATCGCGAACGACACGCCGCCAACGGCCTGCAGATGTGCCGGGGCGCGGAACAGGCCCTGCTTGATCTCGTAGCTGCGCTTGAGATGGGTGGCGGTGACGAGTGCGGTCATGATGCCGTCTCGCGCGCAGGGATTGGCGCCTCGCCGGCCCTTCTCCGATCTGCCGCGATGCGTTCATCCCGCGAGGGATCGCCGAGCGGATAGTGGCAACGGATCAGGCCGTCGCCCCAGGGGCGCAGGTCCGGGCGCACCTCGTCGGTCAGTGGCGTCGCATACTGGCAGCGTGGACTGAAGAGACAGCCCGACGGGCGATCGTAGGCGCCCGGCACGACGCCCGGGATGGTGGCGAGCCGTCCGCCGTCGCTTGCCTCCGGGCGCGCCGCCAGCAGGGCGGCCGTATAGGGATGCTGCGGCGAGGCGAACAGGCTCGCGGTCGGCCGCTGCTCCATGATCTGGCCCGCATACATGACGGCGACCCGCTCGGTGGTGTCCGAGACGACACCCATGTTGTGCGTGATGAGGATGAGCGCCATGCCGCGGTCGCGCTGCAGGGACAGCAGGAGATCGAGGATCTGTGCCTGGATCGTGACATCGAGCGCCGTGGTCGGCTCATCGGCGATCAGGAGTTTTGGATTGCAGGCGATCGCCATCGCGATCATGACGCGCTGGTTCATGCCGCCCGAGAGCTGGTGCGGATAGGCCGACAGCCGGCTCTCCGCGGCGGGAATGCCGACCTGCTCCAGCAACTCGATCACGCGCCGCCGCGCGGCCTTGCGGCCCATCCCCTCATGGACGCGCAATGTCTCGGCCAACTGATAGCCGATCGTGAACGAGGGGTTGAGCGAGGTCGTCGGCTCCTGAAAGATCATCGCGACGTCCTTGCCGGTGAGGGCGCGCCGCTCGCGATCGGACAGCGTCTGCAGATCGCGTCCCTCGAACAACAGCCTGTCCGCCTGGACGCGTCCCGGATAGGGTACCAGCCCCATCAGGGCCAGCATTGTGATGCTCTTGCCGGATCCGGATTCGCCGACAATGCCCAGCACCTCGCCTTTTTCGAGCGTGATGCTGACGCCATCCACAGCGCGCACCATGCCGTTCTGCGACGGAAATGCGACCGACAGATTTTCAATCTCGAGCAGCGGCATCGGATCGTCTTCAATAGCTTGCGTGCATCATCGTTTGAGCTTGGGATCGAGCGCGTCGCGCAGCCCGTCGCCGAGAAGATTGAACGCGAGCACGGTCAGGAGGATCGCCAAGCCCGGCAGCGTGACGACCCACCAGGCTCGCAGCACGAATTCGCGCGCGTCCGCCAGCATGGTGCCCCATTCGGGCAAAGGCGGCTGTGCGCCGAGACCGAGAAAGCCGAGCGCGGCCGCGTCCAGGATCGCGGTCGAGATGCCGAGCGTCGCCTGCACGATCAGAGGGGCCGCGCAATTCGGCAGCACCTCCTTAAACATCAGGCGCAGCCGGCCGGCGCCCGCGACCTTGGCCGCGATGACGTAATCCTTCGAGACCTCGCTGATCACGGCGGCGCGCGCGATCCGCACGTAATGCGGCAGCAGCACGATCGCGACCGCCAGCATGGCGTTCATCAGCCCAGGCCCAAGGATCGCGACGATCACGATCGCGAGCAGAAGGCTCGGCAGCGTCAACGTGATGTCCATCAGCCGCATGATCGCGATCTCGACCACGCCGCGGAAGAAGCCCGCCACCAGGCCGAGGATCGTTCCTGAAATCACTGACAACGCCACCACCGCGATGCCGATCAAAAGCGACAGCCGCGCGCCATGGATGAGGCGGGACAGAATATCGCGGCCGATCGCGTCGGTGCCGAGCGGATGGGCGATCGATCCGCCCTGCTGCCAGAATGGAGGCTTCAGAAAGACCGCATTGTTGGTGAGGACAGGCGAATGCGGCGCGACGACGTTGGCGAACAGCGCGAGCAGAATCAGCATCGCGATCACGATGAGGCCCGCGACGGCACCCCCATTCTTCTTGAAGTCGTACCAGAACTCCAGCAATGGCGACGGCGGCGTGCCTGCTTGCGTAAGGACAATGCGGGTTGGGAGGTTCTCGGCGCTCATCGCATGTACCGGATGCGGGGATTGATCAGCCCATAGGCGACGTCAACCAGCAGATTGACGCTCATGACGATCGCGCCGATCAACAGCGTCCCGCCCTGCAGCACGGGATAGTCGCGGCGATTTATGCCCTCGATCAGCCATTTGCCCACGCCTGGCCATGAGAAGATCGTCTCGGTCAGGATCGCGCCGGTAAACAGCACGCCGACCTGCAGCCCGATCACCGTCACCACCGGGATCAGCGCGTTGCGTAGCGCATGGATCGCGATCACCCGGAATGGCGGCAATCCCTTGGCGCGGGCGGTGCGGATATAATCCTCGCCCAGGACCTCCAGCATGGCCGAGCGCGTCATGCGGGCGATCACCGCGAGCGGCACCGTGCCGAGCACGATCGCGGGAAGCACGAGATGCGACAGGGCTGAACGAAACGCGTCGACGTCGCCGGCCAGCAGCGTGTCGACGAGCAAGAAGCCGGTCACCGGCTCGATGAAATACTGCAGGCCGATCCGGCCGGACACCGGCGTCCATCCGAGCTGCACCGAAAACAAGAGGATCACCAGCAATCCCCACCAGAAGATCGGCATCGAATAGCCGGTGAGCGAGATCCCCATCACGCCGTGATCGAAGATCGAGTTGCGCCGGATCGCAGCGATGACGCCGGCCGGCAATCCCACGCACAGCGCAAACAGGATCGCGCAAACCGAGAGTTCGACGGTGGCCGGAAACAAGGTTTCGAACTCTTCGATCACCGGCTCATGGGTGACGATCGAACGGCCGAGGTCGCCACGCACCAGCCGCGACAGATAGAGGCCATATTGCACCAGCACCGGCTGATCGAAGCCGTAATCCTTGCGCAACTGCGCCAGCCGTGCCGGATCGATGCCGCGTTCGCCCGCCATCGTCTCGATGGGATCGCCCGGGATCAAGCGGATCAGCACGAACACGAGCAATGTGATTCCGATGAAGGTCGGAACTACGAGGCTCAGCCGGGTCAAAAAGAATCGCAGCATGCCGTTCTCTGTCATCTCCCATGAAGGGCCGCGGAGGTGCACGCATGTTGCGGCGAACTCAGTGTTTACCTCGCCCCGCTTGCGGGGAGAGGTCGGATTGCATCGTCAGATGCAATCCGGGTGAGGGGGTACAGGTCTCAACACGCACACCGATCGGGCGTCTGCCCCTCACCCCAACCCTCTCCCCGTGACGAACGGGGAGAGGGAGCCTGCCGCCTTCTGCGCTACAGCTTAGCTATCAGGGGCACTCTGCGGAGCAGCGCAGGCTGCTCCGCCCTCATCTTCCGCTAATCCTTGACATCGACGCCGTAGAAGGTGTGCCGTCCGAACGGCGACAGTTTGAAATCGACCACGCGCTTGCTCACGGGCTTCAACTGCACCGCGTGAGCGATGGTGAACCACGGCGCCTGTTCTTTGAAGATCACCTGAGCCTCTGCGTAGAGCTTGGCACGTTCAGCCTGGTCGCTGACAGTCTTGGCCTTCACGACCAGATCGTCAAACGGCTTGTAGCAGAACTTGGCGATGTTCGATCCCGATGCCGATTGCGCGGAGGCGCAGCCCAGCAACGTATGCAGGAAGTTGTCGGGATCGCCATTGTCGCCGGTCCAGCCGTACATGCCCATCTGGTGCTCGCCGGTCTGGAGCCGCTTGCGATACTCGCCCCATTCGAACGTCTTGATCTCGGCCTTGACGCCGATCTTGGCAAGGTCGGCCTGCATCAGCTCCGCAATCCTCTTGGCGTTCGGATTGTAGGGCCGCTGCACCGGCATGGCCCACAAATCGGTTTCGAAGCCGTTCGGGAGTCCAGCCTCGGCAAGAAGCTTCTTGGCCGCGTCCGGGTCGTACGGGTCGTCCTTGACGTCGTCGTTGTAGGACCACATCGAAGGTGGAATCGGGTTCTTGGCCGCGATGCCGGTCGACAGATACACGGCGTCGATGATCGCTTTCTTGTTGATCGCCATGCTGACGGCCTTGCGCACGCGCACGTCGTCGAACGGCTTCTTCTGCGTGTTGAACGCCAGATAGCCGACGTTGAGACCCGGCTGTTCCAGGACCGTGACGTTGGGGTCCTTCCTGATCGTGTCCATGTCGGCCGGGTTCGGATACGGCATCACGTCGCATTCGCCTTCCTGGAGCTTGGCCCAGCGAACGGATGCATCGGGTGTGATCGCATAGACGAGGTCGTCGATCTTGGCCTTGCCGCCCCAGTATTGCGGAAACGCCTTGTACCGGATCACGGCGTCCTTTTGATACTGCACGAGATAGAACGGGCCGGTGCCGATCGGATCCTGGTCGATCTTCTCGGGCGTACCGGCCTTCAGCATGGCGTCGGCATATTCTCTCGACTGGATCGCCGCGAATGGCATTGCGAGATCGGCGAGGAACGGGGCTTCCGGCTGATTGAGCGTCACCTTGATCGTATAGTCGTCGATCTTCTCGACCGACTTCAACAGCTTCGCCATTGCCATATCGCCGAAATACGAATGGTTCGGGCTCGTCACCTTGAAATACGGATTGTCGTCCTTCCATTGCCGTTCGATCGAGAACAGGACGTCATCGGCGTTGAAGTCGCGCGTCGGCTTGAACGACTTGGTCGAATGCCACTTCACGCCCTTGCGCAAGTTGAAGGTGTAGGTGGTGCCATCAGGCGAAATCGTCCATGTCTCGGCGAGGCCCGGCACCACTTGCGTGCCGCCACGCTCGAATTCGACGATGCGGTTGTAGATGGGCTCATTGCCATCGAACGACGTGCCGGTCGTGTTGACGCCGGGATAAAAATTCTCCGGACTGCCTTCCGAGCAGAAAACCAAGGTCTTGGCGAAAGCGGCCGGAGCCGCCACCAGCACTGATGCGCAGACGGCGGCGAGCAGGGTTGATTTGTTCACGGTTAGGAACTCCCGGTGATTCCGTCGGGCGCATTTGACCCAGGCGGCGAAGACGTTTCGTACGACCTTGCTATCGCGAGTTGCGGCTGTCAATGGTGCCAAGGTAATGCTCATCGAAGCACGATGTAGACGATCTGGCGGCGGATGCACCGTCTCCGACTACTTGCCCTGCATCTTGTCGTAGACGCCCTTTAATTGCGGGAAGTTGGGCAAATCGATTCTGCGATGGTCGCGAGAGCCGAACCACGAGCACGGTCGGCTCTCTCCCCCGCTAGCGGGGGAGAGGTGGAGAGGGGGAGAGGGGGCGGACACGGCAAACTCTTTGTTGTGTGGCTTGCCCCCACCCTGACCCTCCCCCGCACGCGGGGGAGGGAGGTCATCAACAGCACCGTTTCCTTGCTACTTCCCCGGCACCTTGTCGTCGACGCCCTTGACGTAGAAGTTCATGCCAAGGATCTGGGCGTCGTCGAGATGATCGCCGCCCTTGCATTCGATCTCCTTGCCATCCTGGCCGAGCACCGGACATTTGAACGGATGCAGCTTGCCCGCGGTGATCGCGGCCTGGGTCTCCTCGGCCAGCTTCTTCACGTCATCGGGCATGTTGGTGTAGGGCGCCATCTCGAACATCTTGGAATCGAGCCCGCCCCAGGTGTTCTCCTCTTTCCATGTGCCGTCGAGCTCGGCCTTGACGCGCGAGATGTAGTAGGGTGCCCAGGTGTCGAGGATCGAGGTGAGCTGCGCCTTCGGGCCGAACTTGATCATCTCGGAGTCCTGGCCGAAGGCGAGCTTGCCGCGCTCTTCGGCTACCTGCATCGCCGCCGGGCTATCAGTGTGCTGCATGATGATATCGGCGCCCTGATCGAGCAGCGCCTTGGCCGCATCGGCTTCCTTGCCGGGGTCGAACCAGGTGTTGACCCAGATGATCTTGACCTTGATATCCGGATTGATCGACTGCGCGCCGAGCATCGTGGCGTTGATGCCGGAGATCACCTCGGGGATCGGGAACGAGCCGATATAGCCGAGCACGCCGGCCTTGGACATTTTCGCCGCGATCTGGCCCTGGATATAGCGGCCCTGATACCAGCGCGCCGAATAGGTCGACATGTTCTTATCGCGCTTGTAGCCGGTAGCGTGCTCGAAATGCACGTTGGGATATTTCTTGGCGACCTTCAGCGTCGGGTCCATGTAGCCGAAGGAGGTTGTGAAGATCAGCTTGTTGCCGGCGCGCACGAGCTGCTCGATCGCGCGCTCGGCGTCAGGTCCTTCGGGAACGTTCTCCAGATAAGTCGTCTCGATCTTGTCGCCGAATTCCTTGACGAGCGCCTGCCGTGCCAGCTCGTGCTGATAGGTCCAGCCCAAATCGCCGATCGGCCCGAGATAGATGAAGCCGACCTTCAGCTTGTCGGCGGCGATTGCCGCGCTACTGAAACTGCCGGCCACGAGGAGGGCGGCGAATGCAGCGAAAAGCCTTTTCATCATCAATGATCTCCATAACGGTTAGGGTCAACTTGCAGGTCCGGGCGCCGCGCCCCATCGCACGCGCTCCGACGATTTTGGTTTCACCTGTCAGGCACGAACACGGTGCCGAGCGCAGCCGGTGCCGTCGAGCCGCTGCGGCGCGTGCGCGACAGCAGCACCAGCACGATGACAGTGGCGAGATAGGGCAGCGCCGACATGAATTGCGAGGGAATGCCGATGCCCGCTCCTTGCGCGTGCAGCTGCAGGATCGTGACCGCGCCAAACAGATAGGCGCCGATCACGAGCCGGCTCGGACGCCAGGAGGAGAACACGACCAGTGCCAGCGCGATCCAGCCGCGGCCTGCCGTCATGCCCGGGATGAAGAAGGGCGTATAGGCGAGCGGCAGGTAAGCGCCGGCAAGCCCGGCACAGGCGCCGCCGAACATGACGGCGAGCAGGCGGATGCGCAGCACGGGATAGCCGAGCGCATGCGCCGAAACATGGTTGTCCCCGCAGGCGCGCAGGATCAGGCCGGCGCGGCTGCGATAGAGAAACCACCAAACGCCGATGATGAGCGCGAGCGACAGGTAGACGAAGGCGTCCTCGCCGAACAGGATGCGACCGAGCAGCGGGATCTCGGTGAGGCCGGGGATATGGAGATGCGGTGCGGTCGCGATCCGCTGGCCGACGAAGCCGGCGCCGATCAGCCCGGACAGGCCGGTGCCGAGAATGGTGAGCGCGAGCCCCGTCGCGACCTGGTTGACCGCGAGCGCAAGCGTCATGAGCGCGAAGATCAGCGATAGCGCCGTGCCCGCCAGGACGCCGCACAGCGCGCCGATGACGATCGAGCCGCTGGCCCAGGCGCCACCGAAGCCGCAGGCGGCGCCCACGATCATCATGCCCTCGACGCCGAGATTGAGCACGCCGGAGCGCTCGGTCACCAGCTCGCCGGTGGCCGCGATCAGCAGCGGGGTCGATGCCGCCAGCACCGACAGGACGATCGCTTCAACCAAGTCCATGCGTCACCTGTCGCGAGACCAGACGGAAGCGGTAGAGGATGAACGAGTCGCAGGCGAGCACGTAGAACAGCAGGATGCCCTGGAACACCTTGGTTACATCGAGCGGAATCTTCATGGTGATCTGCGCCTGCTCGCCCCCGATGAATGTCAACGCGAGAAACAATCCTGCAATTAATATTCCAACCGGGTTGAGCCGGCCCAGAAACGCAACGATGATCGCGGTGAACCCATAGCCGGGCGAGATGCCGGGCTGCAGATGGCCGATCGGACCTGCGACCTCGATGATGCCGGCAAGCCCGGCGAGCGCGCCTGAGATCGCGAAGGTGAGCAGGATCAGATGGTCGGCGTTGAAGCCGGCGAAGCGCGCCGCGCGAGGCGCCGCGCCGACCACGCGGATCTCGAATCCCATGATGGTCCGGCCGAGCACGACGAAGGCGCAGCCAACGACGAGGAGAGCGATCAGGCTGCCGAGATGCAACCGGCCACCCTCGATCAGCAGCGGCACGGTGGCGACAGGATCGAATTCGGCGGTGGTCGGGAAATTGAAGCCGGCCGGATCGCGCCAGGGGCCGCGGACGAGATAATCGAGCAGGAGTTCGGCGATATAGACCAGCATCAGGCTGGTCAGGATTTCGCTGGCGCCGAACTTGACCCGGCAGAGCGCCGGGATCAGCGCATAGAGCGCGCCGGCCACGGCGCCTGCGAGCAGCATCGCCGGCAGCACCCAGTGACCGGCATCGGTGCCCTGGGTTTTCACCGCGATCCAGCTGCCGGCGACGGCGCCGATCAGGAGCTGGCCTTCGGCGCCAATATTCCAAGCGTTGGCAAGATAACAAAGGGAGAGGCCGACCGCGATCATCACCAGCGGCGTCGCCTTCACTGCAATCTCCTGCAGCGAGTAGCCGTCGGTCAGGGGATCGATGAAATAGACGCCAAGCGCGAGAAGCGGATTCTTGCCGAGCAGGGCGAACAGAAGGCTCATGGTGATGAGCGTGAGCCCGATCGCGATCAGCGGCGATACCAGAGCGATTCCGCGCGACTGCTCGAGGCGCTTTTCAAGCACCAGCTGCATATACAGGCTCCCTGTCTGCGATGCTGCTACCCCCCATCAACAGGCCGAGCTTTTCGCGTGTTGCCTCAGCGCGCGACAAGGATGCCGACAGCCGTCCGTGGAACATCACCGCGATGCGGTCGGCGATCTCGATCAGCTCGTCGAGATCCTGGCTGGTGACCAGGACCGCCGCGCCCGAATCCGCGAGGTCGAGCAGCGCCTGGCGGATCACGGCAGCCGCACCGGCATCAACACCCCAGGTCGGCTGACTGACGATCAGCACGGCGGGTGCGCGCAGGATTTCGCGGCCGACGACGAATTTCTGCAAATTGCCGCCGGACAGGCTCGCGGCCTCCGGATCGCGCTTGGCCTTGCGTACGTCGAACGTCTCGGTGGCGCGGTCGACGGTGCGCAGGGTCGCGGCGGCGTCGACGAAGCCGTGGTGGACCATGTCGCCGGCGGCGTGGCCGGTCAGCAGCGCATTCTCCGACAGCTTCATGCGCGGCGCCGTGCCATGCCCGAGCCGTTCCTCCGGTACGAAAGCCGCGCCGAGCCTGCGGCGCTGGGTGATCGAGAGGTGCCCGCAGGCGATGCCGTCGATGATGACGGTGCCGGGCTCGCCCGCCAGGCGCTCACCTGACAGCGCCGCGAACAGCTCATCCTGGCCGTTGCCGGCAACCCCGGCGATGCCGAGGATTTCGCCGCCCTTCAGCTCCAGCGAGATCTGCTGCAGCCGTACCCCGTGCGTATCCTCCGGTGCGAGGTTAAGGTCGTTGACGACGAGGCGCGGCACGGTGGTGCGGCGCGCGCCGGCCGCCTTCACCTGCTTGACTTCGGTGCCGACCATCATCCGCGCCAGCGAGGCCGCGGTCTCCTGCCGTGGGTCGCACGCGGCGACCTTCTTGCCGGCGCGCAGCACGGTCGCGGTGTCGCACAACAGCTTCACCTCCTCGAGCTTGTGGCTGATGTAGAGGATGGCGCGCCCCTCCGCTTTGAGCCGGTTGAGCACGGTGAAGAGCTGATCGGCCTCCTGCGGCGTCAGCACCGCGGTGGGCTCGTCCAGGATCAGGAATTTCGGGTTCTGCATCAGCACGCGGACGATCTCGATGCGCTGGCGTTCGCCGACCGAGAGCTGCCAGACCTCGCGCTTCGGATCGAGCGGCAGGCCATAGGCGCGCGCGACCTCGTCGAGGCGCGCCGACATCGCCTTGAAGCTTTCCCTGCCGTCGAGGCCGAGCGCGACATTCTCCGCGACGGTGAGGTTCTCGAACAGCGAGAAATGCTGGAACACCATGCCAATGCCAAGCGCGCGCGCCTGAGCCGGGCCGGCCAGCACGAGGCGCCGACCCTGCCAGCGCAGCTCGCCGCTGTCAGGCTGGATCAGCCCATAGATCGCCTTCACCAGGGTGGATTTGCCGGCGCCATTCTCGCCGAGCAGCGCGTGGATCTGTCCCTCGCAGACCTCGATATCGATCGCATCGTTGGCGACGAAGGCGCCGTAGCGCTTGGTGAGCCCAAGCGCCTGCAGCAGCGGTATGTCGCTGGGAGACGGATCGTCGGGGAGGAGCTCTGACATTCGCTGCCGCGCCTGAAGAAGTGTTTGCTGCCTCAATTCTGAGCTAAATCGCTCGGGCAGGTAAGAGGCGAAACGCGCCATCACCTGCTCAGTTTGTGCTCAAATCCCGGCTTGCGCAGCAAGCTCGCGTAGCCGCTGCGCGCCCGCCGCGGGATTGCGTGAGCGGTATCCGGGCGCATCCGGATTGCGGCGATGGCATGTTGCAGATTTGCGACAGTCGCGGCAATTCCGCCTGCGAGGGCAGGGCTGCTTGTTGGATGAGCAGCATCATCTCAACGCCGCGCCTCCCGAGTTTTCGTCGGCAATGACAATCGCCGCATAGCGCTGAGCGGAGTCCGGCCAGCCAGAAAATCTCAGCAATATGAACTACGAAAACCCGAAATCGGGCCAGCTCTCACAACAACTATTAGCCTCGCTACGTGGAAGTCTGATCGCAGGCAAAGCGCGACGACAGGTCCGTCGGCTTGGTCAAAGCTGCGGCAGGTGCTGAAGAAACTTGAGGCTTCCTGCGTTTCACAATCGGCGCAACTCTCCGAACAACAAAGCTTGAATCAGTCGTTACTGACTCGGGGGTGCTGGAAGATGTCGTTTCGCCGCGCGATGATAACGGCCGCCATGCTGGCGGTGGCTGCCTTTGCTTCTACAGGTTTGGCGGGGGCAGCCGACCTGCCGGTCAAGGCAGCCAAGAAGGCGGCGGACCTGCCGTTCTTCCTGGTGATCGACGATCGCGTCACGTTTTCCTGGATGCCGAAGGGCACCGATCCCGGCGTGTTCTCGGTCCGGCCGAACGGCAGCATCAACGGCACGACGGCCAAGCAGGTCTACTCCTTTACCCATTTCGATCTCTGGCAGTACGGCACCAACTTCTTCACGATCTCGGCGCTCAAGTCGGATCATAATGATCCGGCCAACCCCTGCACCAATGCCGGCGTGATCTTCAATCCGGGCACCGGTATTGCGACGCCGGCGTCCTGCGAAGGCGCAACCGAGATCTACGGCCTGTTCCGCTCGACCTTCAGCGGCAACTCGATCTTCAACACCAAGGCATTCAGCTACGGCCCGCTGCACGACATCTCGCTCGAGGTCGGCATGGATGCCAACACCGAGAACAACTATCTGTCGCCGGCCAAGCGCGACGTCGTCGCCGGCCTGCAGTTCGCGTTCGACCTGCCCTACAAGGGCTATGTCGACGTTGCGCCCCTGATGTATTGGGAGTTTCACAATCGCAACGCCTTCACCCAGTGCGGCGGCGGCTTCGCCGGCACCATTCCTTATCCGAATGCCGGCGCCAACTGCCTGACCGACGGCAACCGCAGCTTCGATCCGACCTGGGCGGTCGAGGTCAATTACTACATGGATCTCGGCTTCCTGCCGGAGAACATGCAGTTCTGGTCGATCAGCGGCCGCGCCGGCTGGTATGGCAAGAAGGGCTATGAGAACAATCCGCTGGTCGGCGTGAACACGGCGATCGAGCTCAACTCGGAGCCGATCCGCCTCACCTTCGACGCCAGCAAGGCGGTATGGGGTGCGAAGTATTCGCACTTTGTCGATCTCTGGGTGGCGTATCGCTACTGGCAGAACAAGTTCGGCATCGATCACAAGACCAGTGGTGTCTGCAACGTCTCGCCCGGCGTGAGCAATCACACCTGCACCGAGGAGACGGTGTATGGCGGCGTGACCGTGAAGTTCTAGGTCATGATGCGATTAGAAGGAATCGCATCATGATCTCATCTCTTTGATTGAGCATGATCTCCGCGCAAACGCCTTCGGCGTTTGTCGCGAGGGAAAACCGGTTTCCACTTTTCCGGATCATGCTCTAAGGCCTGATCGAAACAGGCTGGGCGGCGGGCGGTGGCGTCGCGCATTTTATGCGCGGCGCCATTTGCCTTGGCATGAGCGCTATCGCTGCCAGACGCCTTCGTGCACGGCCTCAGCTTCATCCCCCAACAGCGGGCCAATCACCTCGGTCGGACGCTGCCCTCTGCTGAAGACTTCGCGGCACGGCAGGTCCAGGGTGGGGTTCTCCGGATGATCGCCGGTCAGCAGGCGCAGCCGCCGCTCGCTGAGGCCATAGACCACGCGGCCGATGCCGGCCCAGTAAATCGCACCGGCGCACATCGCGCAGGGTTCGGCAGAGGAATAGAGCGTCGCCGTCGCCCTGATGTCGTCGGTCAGCGTCCTGCAGGCCTCCGTCGCCAGCAGCCGCTCGGCATGTGCCGTGCTGTCGCGCGCCGGCATGTAGCCGTTTTCCATTTCGATCAGCACCTGGCCCTGCTGATCGACCAGGATCGCCGCGAAGGGATGGTTGCCGTGGGTGAGCGAGCGCCGCGCCACCGCGAACGTCCGGCGCAGCAAGTCTTCGTCGCGATCGCACTGTGCCGGCATTGATGCTCCGTTCGCCATGCCCCATCTCCGTGGCGCGATTCTGCGCTTCAGGGCAGGCTGTTGTCCAAGGAAATCCGGGCGACTAACGTGCCGGTGGAATCATTGAAGGAGAAGACCATGGCGCGTGTGCGTTGTATCACGGAGATGGGCATGGGCGTCGACGTCCATGGCCGGGATGCCACCAAGGCGGCGAAGCGCGCAGTGTCCGACGCCATCCGCCATTCCAGCCTTGGCTTCTTCCGTTTCGTCGGCAAGACGCCGCATGACATGTTCGTCGACGTCACCATCGGCGTGCCGAACCCGGAGGCGGTCGATACCGCCGCGGTCGCCAAGGAGCTGCCTTATGGCACGGTGACCGTGACAGCCGTCAAGGGCGGGCTCGAGATTCCGGCCGAGTCCGGCGGTGATGCGATCATCATGGCCAATGCCGCGGTGCTGGTCAGCCTCGACGACGGCAAGGCGTCGTAGGGGATGTGAGCACTGCATTGGAGCAGTGGTCGTCGATCAGTGCAGGGATGCGGCTGGCGGCGCACGGTACGGCGACGGCGCGGTGACGTTGGTGTTGCGGCCGAGCATCGCGCCATGCGCGAGCGCAAGCGCGATCTCGTCGGCAAGCAGCGGCCAGCGCACGACGTCGACGATGCCGGCATTCACCAGCCTGTCGGCGCCGATCTCGAGGGCAGCCTTGGTGGCGAGCACGATCGGAACGCGTGGCAGCAGGCCGTGCAGGGTCGCGGCCAGCTTGAGCGATGCCGTGGCCGAGCCGGAATGGCCGACGACCACGATGTCGAAGCGGTTCGGACTGGTCCGCGCCGCGGCGAGCGCGGACTCGGCGGTGCCGAAGCCGACCGGCTCATAGCCCAGCGCCGCCAGCACCTCCTCGTTGCGCAGCACGTTGTCGTTGCCCTGGGCGGCGAGCATCACAGTCTCGCCATTGCCTTTCGGACGGCCGGTCTGGCCGGGATCGGAGGAAGCCGGCAGCGTCGCTGACACCCGCGGCAGCCAGATCTCGAACCGGCTGCCTTCGCCGGGCTTGCTCTGCACGTTCAGCGCGCCGCCATGCTCGCGGACGATCTCGCGCACGGTGGCAAGCCCAAGGCCGTTGCCGGCCGGACGGGTGGTGAAGAACGGTTCGAAGATGCGGCTCAGCATCGTCTCGTCCATGCCAAGGCCGGTGTCGGTGACGGAGATGCAGACATATTGGCCGGGATCGATCTCGTCGTGGCTCAGCGCGCGGGGCTTGTCGACCTCGTGCAACTCGGTCGCGACCTCGATGCGGCCACGGTCATGCACCGCGTTGGCGGCGTTGCGGCAGAGATTGAGCAGCACCTGCTGCAGCTTGGTGTGATCGCCGGCGACAATCGCCGCGGTGGGCGGCTGGCGAATGACGAGCTCGATCGATGCGGGCAGCGAGACGTCGAGCAGCGAGGCGGCCTCGGCGACCAGCGCGCCGACACTGAGCGGCTTGCGGCCGGCATTGCGACGGCGGCCGAACACCAGGATCTGGTCGACAAGATCGCGCGCCCGCTCGGCGCTGCGCCTGATAGCACCGAGGTTGCGCACCAGCTTGGCGTCCGCGCCGACATGCTCCTCGATGACCTCGGAGTGGCCGAGGATGCCGCCCAGGATGTTGTTGAAATTATGCGCGATGCCGCTGGTGAAGAAGCCGATCTGCTCCATCCGCTGCGCCTGTTGCAGGCGCGCTTCCAGCCGCGCGCGCTCTTCTTCCATCGCATGGCGCGTCACGGCCTGGATGATGGCATCGAGCGCCATGCTGAGCAGCGAGAGCTCGCCGTCCTCCGACACCTGGCAGGGCCGGCCGACCGCATCGAAGCCGAGCGCGACACGAACGCCATTTTCCTCGACCCGCGAGACGCAGGCCCAACCGCCAAGACCGACATCGAGCAGAGCCCGCTTGTGGTCTCCGGTCGGCATGCGCTGAACCCGCGGAATATGGATCACGACGTCGCGCCCGCCGCCGATCAGCGCCGCGAGCTCCGGCGCGCGTTCCGGCCAGCCGGCTGGTGCCGCCATGCCCGGCCGTTGCCAGACCTGAATGCGCGGGGTCTGGCCGCTCATCACGAAATAAGCGCGATCCGGACCGATGAGCGCGCACATGTCGGCCAGGGCGCGATCGATCTCGGCGCCGAGCGTCCGCGGATCGGCGGTGATGAAGCGCATCGAGATTCCCGCGATGACATGCTCGAAGGCAGCCCGGCGCTTCAGCGCCTTGGCATTCGCGCGCAGCCGCAGGCCGAGATTGACCAGGAACGCCACGAGCAGCAGCGAGGTGCCGTAGAGCAATCCCCGGTACCAGCGCGCCGTTGCGCGCGAGGCGAGCTGGCGTCCCATGATCGTGGCGCGCAGACGGTCCTGCTCCTGGCGCTGTGACAGCCGATGCAACGCTTTCAGCGTGTTGTCGACCGATGGCAGAAGCTGATTGAGCAGCCGTCCGTGAGCGAGCAGGGCCTCGACCGAATCGGCAAGGTTCGTCTCGCGGGCGCGCTGCTCGAGCTCGGAAAGACGGTCCTTGACGTCATTGACGGAGGAGGGCGAGGTGTCGAGCGCGAGGTGCAGGATGGCTGCCGCGGCGGCGCTGATGCTCGAATCAAGTTCGGGCGACGGCGGATGAACGCCGAACCGCCCGAAGAAGGACAGCGAGTTGTGCAGCAGCGCGTTCTCGGTCTTGAAACGCTCGACCAGCTCCTCCTGACGCTCCACCATCGTCGCGATCCTGTCGCACGCGGCCAGCGCCTCGGCGTTGGCCGCGGACATCTCGCGCAGGCGATGCGATGAATCGCGCAAGCTGTTGATGTCTTCGACGAGCGGATCGTAATTGCGCAGCATGCCGGCGCGCGCCGTGAAGACATGCCGGTAGAGTGCGTTCTCGATCATCTCGAACCGGCCTACCTCGGCGAAGGCCTGATCGAACGTCTCCGCTTCCCAGTTGGAGGCATGCACCGAGAACCAGGTCAGCAGGGCGACCAGGATGGCCACGATCGCCGCGGCGGGGGCTGCTTTCATGACAGGGCCCTCATGGCGCAGCTCCCACGACGGGCGAGCCGCGATAGTTGCCGGTCAACGTTTTCAGGAAAGCCACGAGCAGCCCCACCTGCTGATCGGTGAGCGTCCGGTCGAGCTGCGCGGCCGCCATCCGCCTCACCGCTTCTTCAAGCGTCGCGGCGCTGCCGTCATGGAAGTAGGGCGCCGTGGTAGCCACGTTGCGCAGGCTCGGCACGCGCACGACTTTCGGGCCGGTGCGCACCAATGGGCGAAACACGCCTTGCCGCTGAAACAGATTGGCGCCGATATTGACGCCCTGATGGCAGGATGAGCAACCGAACGACTTGAACAGTCGATAGCCCTCGAGCTCGTCGGCGGTGAGAGCCGCTGCGTCTCCGTCGAGCCAGCGGTCGAAACGGCTGCCGGGCGTCAGCAGGGTGCGCTCGAACGTCGTCAGCGCGTCGAGAACGTTGTCGTGATCGGGCGCGCGGCCATAGGCGGCGAAGAACTGGCCGGTGATGTCGGGATCGGTGGCCAGCTTGGAGGCTACCGTCGCGACATCGGTATCCATGCTGCCCGGATTTTCGATCGATGCCTCGGCCTGCGCCGTGAGCGTTCGAAAGCCGCCTTCCCAGTCCAGCCGGAAACTAAGCGAGGCGTTGAACACGCTGAGCGTATCGAGCGGCGGATTGCCATTGCCGGGTGAAGCGCTGCCCGGCCCCTTCTTGGCTGCGCGGCCGCCGGCGCCATTGGTGCGAAGGTCATGGCAGGACGAGCAGGCGAAGTCGCCCTTGGCCGACAGCCGGACATCGCTGAACAGGCGCTCGCCGAGCGCGCGTTTGCGCGGATCGACCGGCGGTGGCGGCGGGATCGGTGTGATCGGCTCCTGGTCGGCGACGCCCCTGATCGGCGGCGGCAGGTCTGAGACCGGCGGTGTTTGCGCCGCCAGCATGTCTGCGACGATCGCAGCCGCGAGCAGCGTGGCAATGCCGAGCCCAACGAGTAGACGAAGGATGGGACGGCTTCGCCATCCGGATGGCATGATTTCATCAATCATCGCGGCCTGTTGTTGCGCCGTGCAGCCGGCGCCCTGGCGGAGCGGACGATCTCCACCTGCCTTGTGGCTCGATCGCGAACGGCGGCCGGCCCGGTCACCTCGACCAGCCTCGTCATCTCGCGCACCGGCGTCGTTCGTGTCGTATCGGACACGACCACCAGGCGCGGGCGCGGCACGACGGCGGCCGGCGCTGGCACCGCCTGATCGCCGGAGTTGTCGCGGTGGTCGGTGGCGATTGGCACCGGATACATCGCCTCGGCGTAAACGGCGCATCCGGCAAGAAATTCCGAGAGCAGCCAGGAGAGGCCAACAAGCACGGCCTTGGCCACCACGCGTGTGACGTCCACGGTGAAGTGCGCCAGCATCTCCAGCATCAGCCAGGTCACCATCGCCGGAATGGCGCGCCGCGAGGACCGGATGCCGTGGGTGCCACGGGGAGCCGGCGCATTCGAGCTGGATGCAACGACGGAGAATGATCGGCTGCCGGGCAATGGCTTGGCACAGGACATCAGGGACTCCCGAACAAGGCTTGATCGGGCGACCCTGCGGGCCGGATGTTTCCGCAACATTCCCCGAAACCGGATTCTGGTTACGGGCGTAATCCCACTGGCTGCCGACGCTTCGACGATCACGGCAGCCGGCCTTCGTTGGTGCTGTCGAGGCAATGCGGGCTTCATCGGCCGCGTGCGACGGACCTCATCACACCTGCACGACGGGCAGGGTGAAGACGTAGCCGACGCCGCGTTCGGTCCGGATCAGCGACGGCGTGCTCGGGTCCTGTTCGAGCTTGCGGCGCAGGCGCAGCACCTGGACGTCGATGCTGCGGTCGAAGACGTCTTCGTGAATGCGCGTCGCCTGCAACAGGTGCTCGCGCGACAGCGGCCGTTGCGGCGCATTGAGAAACGCGATCAGCAGCGCGTACTCGCCCTTGCTGAGGCTGACCGGTTCGCCCGCCGAATTGGTCAGCAGACGATTGCGGCGGTCGAGCTGCCAATTGCCGAACCGGACGCGCCCCTTTTCCATCTCGCGCTGGGCCACGGTCTGGCCGGCCTCCCGACGCCGCAGCACGGCCCGAATCCGCGCCAGCAGCTCACGCAAGCCGAATGGCTTGGTGATGTAGTCGTCGGCGCCGAGCTCTAGCCCCACCACGCGATCGATCTCATCGCGACGATGGCCGGTGGTGATGATCACCGGAACGTCGGACTTGGTACGGATCTCGCGCAACAGGTCGAGGCCGTCGTCCTGACCGAGCCTCAGATCAAGCACCACCAGATCGGGGCGGCAGCGCGCCAACAGCCCCGCGACTTCATCGCGCCTGCCCGCGGCAAACGCGCGGATGTCGTGATCCTCCAGATAGCTGGTGACGAGATGGCGCATCGTGCTGTCATCCTCGATGACGAGGCAGGTTGGCGCCTTCTTGTCCGCGCTGTTGCCTGCGGCCGGTTGCGCAAGCGCTTCGAAATCCTTGTTGAGCTGGCTGTCCGAAGTTGTTGTCTCCTGGCCATCGGCCCGTTCTCGCATGAAAAATCTCCGCCGCCCCCGGCGCCCCTCATAAGACACGCAATTTCGCGTTGCAGCACACGTTTCGGCGACAGAGATATGATCTGTTTCACACCGGTATAGGGGTCTGGAGCGATTCCAAAGTGATAAACAGAAAAAATTCGTGCGGTATTACAACTGTAATTCAATAGCGGCACGAATTCGGCCGGATGGACGCGCGACGCGCGTCTCGCAATCCCGACACACTTGTAACTCTCGCTGGTAGTTCGCACCGTCCTAGTCTTGGCGGCGACGATCATCACGAAGGGTTGAAGCCGATGACCAAGCATGTGATTGGGACACGCCAAGAGTGGCTGGCGGCGCGCATCGCGCTGCTCGAGGCCGAGAAGGAGCTGACGCGGCAAAGCGACGAACTGGCGCAGCGGCGCCAGGCGCTTCCCTGGGTCAAGGTCGACAAGGACTATCGCTTCGACACCGACGACGGCCCCGCGTCCCTCGGCGACCTGTTCGCCGGCCGCTCGCAGCTTCTGATCTATCACTTCATGTTCGGTCCCGATTACAAGGCCGGCTGTCCGTCCTGCTCGATGATCGCCGATGGCTTTAACGGCTTCGCTGTCCATCTTGCCAATCACGACGTGATGCTCTGGGCGGTGTCGCGGGCGCCGCTGGCCAAGCTGCAGGAATATAAGCGGCGCATGGGCTGGACATTCCCCTGGGCTTCCTCGCATGGCGGCGACTTCAACTTCGATTTCAACGTCTCGCTTACGGAGGAGCAGCAGCGCACAGGCGGCGCCGAATACAACTACCGGGCCACGCCGCCCGGCGATCTCGCAAAGCTGCCGCAGCCGGTGCGCCAGTTCGCGGCGAGCTGCGGCACCGACGCGCCGACATTCATGCGCGACCGCCCCGGCATGAGCGCCTTCGTCCGCGAGGATGGCGCGATCTATCACACCTATTCGACCTATGCGCGCGGTCTCGATAGCCTGTGGGGCGCCTATCAGTGGCTCGATCGCGCTCCGAAGGGCCGCAATGAGAGCGGAGCCTGGTGGCGCCGTCATGACGAATATGCGGCGGGTTGAGATCATGAGCGTGACCGACGCGATGATGTCTCGCAGCAGGCCACAAGCCATGACGTTCGGCTGGCTCGGCCTGGCAGCAACCCCCAGCTTCGCATTGATGGCGCTGGTGACGGGTCTCTCCCATGATGGAGGTGCGGATATGCTCTGCTCGGCGGCCCACGCGCCGTGGTCGCTCGGCGGAATGGCCCCGATGTATCTGCTGATGAGCATCTTCCACGCTGCGCCCTGGTTGAGGCTCGTCGCCCAGCTCCTGGAGAGCAGCCATCGCTCCCCACCCGTCGTCCCGGCCAAGCGCAGCGCGAGCGGGGACCCATAGCTACCGATGCGGCTTGTTAACGTGATCAGCTCTCGGGAAACCGCGCGTACTGTGGCAGATCGTCGGTGATCTCGTGCCATGACGCCTTCGAGGCGACGAAGATGTGCATCGAAGGCCGGATGCTCGGGACATCCGCCAGCGTCCCCATGGTGACATGGGCGTAAGCACCGTCGCGGACGACAGAGAAGAGCAGCGAGCCGCAACGGCCGCAATGCACGTCATGCGCAGCGGCGGCCTCGCCGTAGATCAAGGCGGCGTCCTGACCGTGAGTGATCGCAAGATGCTCGCGCTTGATGCCGGCAAAGGGCTTGAAAGCGGAGCCGGTCGCGCGCCGGCACTGGGAGCAATGGCAATTCATGGCGTATTCGAAGGCGTCTGTGACCTCATAGGCGACGGTGCCGCAAAGGCAGTGGCCGGTGAGGCGGCGCGAGGGGACCGGGATCGTCGTCATCATGTCGACACCTTGTGATCTCTCTTTGTGATTTTCCTCGGCGGTCGCGCCACAAGAAGCAAGATCATGCGTCATCCTTGGCGAGTCATCGGTGCGGCCGTGCTGGCCTGCGCCGCATTCGTATTCCTCAACAACACCAATCTCCTCGTCACGTCAGCGCCCGGCCGGCCGTCCTTGCTGGCGCATCGCGGCATCTCTCAGCGGTTCGACCGCGCCGGCCTGACCAACGACACCTGCACCGCCGCGCGCATGCTGCCGCCGACCCATGCCTATCTGGAAAATACTATCGCCTCGATGCGCGCGAGCTTCGCCGCTGGCGCCGATATTGTCGAATTCGACGTGCATCCGACCACCGACGGGACCTTTGCGGTCTTTCATGACTGGACCCTCGACTGCCGTACCGAGGGCCACGGCGTTACCCGCGAGCACGCCATGAGCGAACTGCACAAGCTCGACATCGGCTATGGCTACACCGCCGATGGCGGCAGGACCTTTCCGTTTCGCGGCAAAGGCGTCGGCTTGATGCCCTCGCTCGACGAGGTGCTGGCCACCTTTCCAGACAGATCGTTTCTGATCAATGTCAAGAGCAACGACCCCGCGGAGGGACGGCTGCTGGCTGATGCGCTGCGGCCGCTGCCTGCGGAGCAGCGCGACCGGTTGATGGTCTATGGCGGCGATCAGCCGATCGCCACGTTGCAGGCCGCGCTGCCCGGCCTCAGGGCGATGTCGCGCGCGACGTTAAAATCCTGCCTGCTCCGTTATATCGGGCTTGGCTGGAGCGGAATCATGCCGCGAGCCTGCCGGGGGACGATGGTGCTGGTGCCGATCAACGTGGCGCCGTGGCTGTGGGGCTGGCCGGAGCGTTTCCAGCAGCGCATGCGTCGCGCCGGCAGCCGCGTCTTTGTCATCGGCCCCTATCACGGCGGCGAGTTCTCTACAGGCATAGATACGCCCGATGATATCGCGCGTCTGCCGTCGCGCTTTTCCGGCGGCATCATGACCAACGAGATCGAGACGGTTGCGCCACTGGTGCGGCGGGCTGACCGGGGTCCCGACTGACGCGGATAGAAGCGGTGTGCCGCCCGAGCCGTTCTGACGCCCTGAATGGAACACTGGTGCAGTCGTTGCGTTCGACACTCGTGCACGTGGAGGACGATATGGAGCGGACCATCATCGGCAGTTTTTCGACCCGCCGGCAGGCCGAGCTGGCCGTCGAGCATCTGGTTCAGGAACATGGCATCGCGCGCACCGATGTTTTCATCCAGGCGCAGGGACGCGCCAACAGCGCCGGCACCGAATTGGCCGGAGCGGATATTGAGAGCGGGCATCCCGTATTGAGAGCGGGCATCCCGGAGTTGCCAAGCGCGGTCGGCCCGAACTCGAGGGGGCAGTCGAGGTCTCGGTCGATTGTCACGGCGATGACGCCACCGTGGTGGAAGCGGCGTTCAAGGACGCAGGAGCCCGGCAGTTGCGCTCTCGCTAGCGCGGTGCGACGCCGCGCGGCGCTGCTGCCGCCGATAGCTCTGCCACCATGAGCGTGCTGGATCAGCCACGGCTGATCAACGATGTCTTCGGCGATCCCGGGCTCTACATCGACTTCCGCTTCGGTCGTCGGGCGATGCTGTTCGATCTCGGTGATCTCTCACCGCTTTCGGCGCGCGAGCTGACGCGGGTGCGCCAGGTGTTCGTCAGCCACCGCCATATGGATCATTTCTCCGGCTTCGACCGGCTGCTGCGGATTCATCTCGGCCATGCCGACACCCTGCGGTTGGTCGGTCCGCCCGGCCTGATCGACGGCGTTGCGGCCAAGCTTGCCGCCTACGAGTGGAATCTGCTCGACGACCACTCGGCCGATCTCAGCATCGTGGTAGGCGAATTCGTGAGCGATCGGCTCGGTGCTTTCGCGGTCTTCCGGGCGCGGCAGGCATTCCGGCAGCACGCCATGCCGGGCGACGCCTTGCCTGACAACATCGTATTCGATGACGGCGAGGTGCAGATCGAGGCACGGACCCTGCAGCACGACATTCCCTGCCTGGCCTTCGCTTTGCAGGAATCGCTGCGGGTCAACGTCTGGACGGAAGGCGTCGCGCGGCTCGGTCTTAAGGTCGGCCCCTGGCTGAACGCCGCCAAGAGGGCGGTCCGGCGCGGCGAGCCGGACGAGACGCCTATCGATGTCGGTCAGGGCCGGATCGAGCCGCTCGGCCGCTTGCGGGAGCATGTCCTCAAAAGCGGTCCCGGGCAGCGCATCGCCTATGTCACGGATGCGGCGTTCACGCGTGAGAATGTCGATAACATCATCGCGCTGGCGCGCAACGCAGATCATCTGTTCGTCGAGGCGGCTTTCGCCGCTGCGGATGAGGACGTCGCGCGTGAGCGCCGACATCTCACCGCGGTGCAGGCCGGCAAGCTCGCGCGTCATGCTGGCGTCAAGCGCCTCACCACCTTCCATTATTCGCCGCGCTATCTCGAAGATCCGGAACGGCTGCGGCGCGAGGCGGAAGCGGCATTCGCCGTTGCCTCGCCGACGTGAGCACTAGACTGGCGTTCCTTGAAATCGGCTGTCGGTGAATGGGGTGATTCCTCGCCATCTCCAACGCTGTCATGCTCCGCGCAGGCGGAGCATCCAGTACTCCGCGGCAGAAGAGATCGAACCGAAACGTCACGGCGTACTGGATCGTCCGCCTTCGCGGACGATGACAGCGGAAGCTCATACATAGATCGTGACTTTGGAATCGCTCCTCTGGTTTGTAATGAAAAGGCCGGGCGGAAGCTCTGCATCGACGATGCCAGCGGCGGGTGCTGGAGGTCGCGCCCTGGGGCGTGCGCTGACGGAATTGTTTGATCCAGGGCAAGCGCGCGGCTTGCAGTGCTTGATAAGAACGCGCGCATGAACAGGCGAGCTCTGATGATCGGTTTGGGCGGCACGGCAGTTGTCGCCGCCAGCGGTGCCGCAGCATGGCGGATATCGACGGGATCGACGGCCGGCTACGATGCTTATAGCGCGAAGCTGCGCGCAGAGCTTGCGTCCGGGGATATGGACGATGTGATCCGGTTCGCAACGCTTGCAGCCAACAGCCACAACACGCAGCCCTGGCGCTTCCTTATCAGCAATGACGCAATCAGCATCGTGCCGGATGAGGCGCGGCGCACGCCGATCGTTGATCCCGATGATCATCATCTCTGCGTCAGTCTTGGCTGTGCGGCGGCCAATCTTGCCATCGCAGCCGTCGCGAGCGGCCGTCCCGGCGAGATCGAGATCGCGCCAGATGGTGCTGATATTCGCTATCACTTCACGCAAGCGGCGCCGCGACCGGAGCCGCTGCTCGGCGCCATCGTGAAGCGACAGTCGACGCGGGCCGCATATGACGGCCGTGCCGTGAGTGTCGGCGACCTCGCCGCGCTGCAGGAAGCGGCAGCGATCCCGGGCGTCAATCTCGTGCTCGTCACCGCGCGGCCGCAGATGGTGCGGGTTCGCGACCTTGTCATCGCTGGTAACACGGCGCAGATGACTGATCCCGCCTTCATGCGTGAACTGAAGCAGTGGTTGCGCTTCAATCCGCGCAGCGCCGTCCAAACCGGTGATGGCCTGCTCTCGGTGGCCAGCGGCAATCCATTGCTGCCGACGCCGCTCGGGCGATGGGCCTTTGACCACCTGTTCACGGCCACATCAGAGAACGACCGATATGCCCGCCAGATCGACTCTTCGGCCGGAATTGCCGTGTTCGTCGGTGACACGGCCGATCGCGAGCATTGGATGCGGGTGGGGCAGGCGTGCCAGCGCTTTGCGCTCGAAGCGACACGGCTGGGATTGAAGCTCGCCTTCATCAACCAGCCGGTCGAGGTGGCACGGCTGCGGCCCGAGCTCGGCGCGCTGATCGGCACGGCCAAGCGTCCCGACCTCGTGCTACGCTTCGGCTATGGGCCGATGTTGCCTTATGCGCCGCGGCGGCCGGTCAAGGATGTGGTCGGTTCATGAGTCGTTCCTGTCAAGATTGACGGGAATGTCGGGCGGTGCATGGTCTGATTCATGTTCAGGGATTGTCGATGGGCGCGCATGAGCGACGGGCATTATTGCCTGGTGCGGGACCTTGGCCTCGTGAAGGGCGGCAAGGGCTTGCGCCATCATGAGGTCGTGCTCGATCTCAGCCTGCGCGGCATGAAGGTGCTGGCGAAGCAGGGCGTCACCGCGCTGGCGGCGAAGGCTGCCGCCAAGCTCGAGCCGCGCCCCGGCCTGTCGAGATGGACGGCGCTGCTGCGGCTCGGCGTGCGCGAGCCGCAATGAGCAGGATCAACGCGGCGGCTTCGACGGTCGCTTGCGCGGCTTGGGCGGCCGTTGAGGCGATGCCGGCTTGACTGGGAGCCGACGCTTGGGGGCGTAGGGGCTGTCCGGATTGATGTCGATGTCGACCTCGTCGACGCAGCGTTGCGCCTTGCTGTGCTTGCGGCCCGTGCGCCACGGACCGGCGTGCAGCTCGACGTGGCTCATCTTCGCAAGGTCGAGGCACTTCCATTTTCCGCCCGGAGGCAGGCCGCCGCGGCTGCGACCATCGAATTGATAGGCCAGCACGCGCTCCTGTCCCTTCTTGTGGCCGAGAATGCTCGGGCACACCGCGCGCGCAAATCCTTCGTAGATGCACAGGACCGGTTTGCGCTGGCGCATTGCGCGGACGATCAGCTGATATGTCGAACTGGGCATTTCATGTCCTTACGGATTCGAACAAGCCGTGGATGCACGCGTTGTTCCCACTGCGCCGCCCTTGCCACCTCACGAGGCAGCCTTAGACTGTCCGTAAGCGACGGACGAGAGATGACGAACGAGAGACAACGACATGCCTGATCTCACCGGCTTTCCCATCACCCGGAGATGGCCCGCTACGCATCCGGACCGGCTGCAGCTCTATTCGCTGCCGACGCCGAACGGCGTCAAGGTCTCGATCATGCTGGAGGAGATCGGCCTGCCATATGAACCGCACACCATCAACTTCGGCAAGGACGACCAGAACACGCCGGAATTCCTGTCGCTCAATCCGAACGGCAAGATCCCTGCGATCATCGATCCCGACGGTCCGGGCGGCCGCCCGCTCGGCCTGTTCGAGTCCGGCGCGATCCTGCACTATCTCGCCGAGAAGACCGGCAAGCTGTTGCCGTCGGATCCGGCGCGGCGCTGGCACACCTTGCAATGGGTGCATTTCCAGATGGGCGGCATCGGGCCGATGTTCGGTCAGGTCGGCTTCTTCCACAAATTCGCCGGCAAGGACTTTCCCGACAAGCGGCCGCTGGAGCGCTATGTCGCCGAGGCGAGGCGACTGCTTGACGTGGTCGAAGGTCGCCTCACGGGGCGGCAATGGATCATGGATGACGACTACACCATCGCCGACATCGCGATGCTCGGCTGGGTGCGCAACCTGATCGGCTTCTACGGTGCGCGGGACCTGGTCGCCTTCGACGAGCTGAAGCATGTGCCGGCCTGGCTCGCGCGCGGACTGGCGCGCCCGGCGGTGCAGCGCGGGTTGGAGATTCCAAAGCGCCCGTGATCGTCAACGAAGCCGATTTCGAACATTGCCTGGACGCCGTGCTGGCGACGCCAAACGTCGCCGGCGATGGCGTGTTCGGGCCGGACAGCGTGATCTGGCAGGTGCACCGGGAGGCGGCGATCTTTCTCGGCGCCGGGCGTGCGCTGCTGCTGCAGCTCGCGCATCCCTGGGTCGCCGCCAGCATTGCCGATCAGTCGCGGGTGTTCGCCGATCCGCTCGGCCGCTTTCACCGCACCTTCAACATCGTCTTCACGATGGTGTTCGGCACCCGCGAGCAGGCGATCGCGGTGGCGCGGCGGCTCCATCGCCGCCATGCGGCGGTAGAGGGCACCTTGCCGGAGGCGGTCGGCCCGTTCGCGGCCGGCTCGCGCTATCTGGCCAATGAGGTCGACGCGCTGCGCTGGGTCCATGCCACGCTGGTGGACACGGCGATGAGGGCTCATGACATGCTGCTGCCGGCGCTGCCGGAGGAGCTGCGCGAGCGACATTGGGCCGAAGCCCGGGTGCTCGCAGGTCTGTTCGGGATACCGCAGCAGGTGCTGCCGCCGGACCGCGCCTCGTTCGAGGCCTATGTGACCGCGATGGCCAGCTCCGATGTGCTGACGGTGAGCGCGGCGGGGCGCGACATCGCGCAGCGGATCTTCTCCGGCGCGGCTACCTGGGTCGGGCCGCCACAATGGTATCGCGCGCTGACCGCACAGATGCTGCCGGAGCGTCTGCGCATGGCGTTCGGCTTGCCGTTCGGAGACGCGGAGCGTCACCGTGCGGAACGAGCGCTCATATGGCTGCGGCGTACCTATCCGTTGCTGCCGGCGCGGCTGCGCACGGTCGGTCCCTATCAGGAGGCCTGCGCGCGCATACAGGGCGGGCAGGGGCCGGGCCTCGCCACACGCCTGCTCAACCGCGCCTGGATCGGCCAGCCGCAGATGGGTGATCGCAAGCCGCGGGGATAGGCATTCGCGCCGCGTCCGTCGTCGATCCACAACAAGCGCTACAACTTGTGAGCGATCTCATAACTTCAGCTGTGAGAACGCTGAAAGATGCGAAGATAAACGGCAAGCTCATGAGGGGAGGGCATCATGGATGCGTTGACGCTCTACATCATCAGGCACGCGGAGAAACCGGACCAGGGCGATCCGGATTCGACCGGTCCTGGATTCACTCATAAGGGCAGGCAGGACAACGAATCGCTCGTGATCATGGGCTGGGAGCGCGCCGGCGCCTGGACCGCGCTGTTCGGCGGTGACTTTGGTGGCCTGGATTATCTCAAGCCGAACGCCGTCTACGCCGCGAGCCCGAACCCGACGGCTGCGGACCCTCGGGTGAGCCGCCGTCCCTACGAGACGGTGCTCTCGCTGGCTGCGCGCCTCGGCATTGGCAAGCCCGATATGTCGTTTGCCAAGGGCGAGGAACAGCGGCTCGTCGACGCGCTGCTCAAGCTGTCGGGCGTCGTCCTGGTGGCCTGGGAGCACAAGGCGATCATCAGCGACATTCTTCCCAAGCTTCCAGTCAAGAACAAGGGCGACCTGCCGACACATTGGTCGGGTAAGCGCTTCGACGTCGTGCTGCGCTTCGACCGTCCAGATAACGGCTCGCCGTTCGTGTTCAAAGAACTGTTGCCGTGTTTGATGCCCGGAGATTCGAAAACGTCGTTGGTAGAATGATCACAGCGGGATGGGATGGCCGGCGCTCACGCCAGCTCGCTCGATTCGCGCGTGCGTGTTTCATCGACCCAGGCGTGGGCAGCGAACCATTCATGATGAAGGCGGCAATGCGGGCAGTAGGTACGGGAGAAGAACACGGGCATGCGCCGGAAATGCGCAGCCTCCATCTCCATCCCGGTCTCGATGCTCCGTCCGGTGTTCGGACAACGAACCATGATCATGCCCATCGCGGCCTCCTATCGCGGGCCTGATACGCTGACGATGCGAAGAAATTGTAATGCTCTGCGGACAGTTTCGTGGCAAATCTCGACAGCTGAAACTCGGCTGGTTACAGCCTTCAAAAACCGGTGAATCCGCGTGATGAACGCGACGCACACTGTCGCAGCGCGGCAGGATTCGCCGCAGAAGCACACGGACGTTTGAGAGCGCCTCGCATGAGCATCACGATCTACGGAATCAAGAATTGCGACACCATGAAGAAGGCGCGCGCCTGGCTGGACGATCACGAAGTCGCCTACGATTTTCATGACTACAAGGCGGCGGGAATCGAGAAGAGCAAGCTGAAGCAGTGGAGCGAGGAGCTCGGCTGGGAGACGCTGCTCAATCGCGCCGGCACGACCTTCAAGAAGCTGCCCGACGCCGACAAGGAAGGCCTCAACCAAAGCAAGGCGATTGCGTTGATGCTGGCGCAGCCATCGATGATCAAGCGGCCGGTGCTCGATCTCGGCAGCAAGCGCATCGTCGGCTTCAAGCCGGACATCTACGCCAACGAAGTGAAGCGCTAGGCGATGATGTGAAAAGACAACATCGCCTGATGTTGTCGTGAGCGACGAGCCGCAATCACCGAGTGGCGAGCTTCGCTCTGGAAGTCCGTCGCGGAGGGCCTCAGTTGCGCCGTGCCGGGTAAGCGGGCCGAGGCAGGAAAATTTTCTATGAAGAGGCGAACTCGCAATTGTCCTCAACGGCAGGTGCCTCCGGCGCGACCGGCGGCTTATGCCCAGCTTTCGATCTTGCCTAACTCCCTCGATTGACGGCATATTCCGCGCCGGAGGCGGCGGCCTGGAACCGACCTCGGGACAAACCCGGGCATTCTGGAGATGACCGCCGGACACAAGAACAAGCCTGACGCGGACCGGTTCTGGTCGGTACCGCGGGGCGGGGGGACACCTGTTTGGCTGATGAGTTCATTCTCGAAACCCACGGATTGACCAAGGAATTCGCGGGCTTCTTCGCCGTTCGCGACGTTTCGCTGAAGGTCCGCCGTGGCAGCATCCACGCATTGATCGGTCCGAACGGGGCCGGCAAGACCACTTGCTTCAATCTTTTGACCAAGTTCCTGCGGCCCTCGGCTGGCCGGATTCTCTATAAGGGGCAGGATATTACCGCCACGGCGCCGGCGGACGTGGCGCGCCTTGGCCTGGTCCGCTCGTTTCAGATCTCGGCTGTCTTCCCGCATTTGACGGCGTTGGAGAACGTCCGCGTCGCGCTGCAACGCCAGCATGGCCACTCATTCGACTTCTGGCGATCCAAGTCGGTGTTGAACCGCTTCAACGGCCGCGCGCTTGAGCTGTTGAACGATGTTGGCCTCAGCGAGTTCGCCCATACGCCGGCCGTCGAGATGCCCTATGGACGCAAGCGTGCGCTGGAGATCGCCACCACGCTGGCGCTCGATCCGGAGATGATGCTGCTGGATGAGCCGATGGCCGGCATGGGTCACGAGGACATCGACAAGATCGCCGCGCTGATCAAGCGCATCTCCGCCAAATATACCATCCTGATGGTCGAGCATAATCTGAGCGTGGTGGCGAACCTGTCGGACCGCATCACGGTGCTGACCCGCGGCCAGGTGCTCACCGAAGGACCTTACGCCGAACTGTCCAAGGACGAGCGCGTCAAGGAAGCTTATCTGGGGTCTGGTCATGCCTGATGTGATGACGGCCACTCGGCCTGGAAGCGCTGCTGCCGCGGGCAGCGGCACGATCCTCGATGTGAAGAATCTCGAAGCCTGGTACGGCGAATCCCACATCCTGCACGGTATGAACTTCACCGTGAATGCAGGTGAGGTCGTCACGCTGCTCGGCCGCAACGGGGCCGGCAAGACCACGACCTTGAAATCCATTATGGGCATCCTGGGCAAACGCACCGGCTCGGTCCGCTTCAACAACCGCGAGCTGATCCGCCTGACGTCCGACAGGATCGCGCGGCTCGGCATTGCGTTGTGTCCGGAGGAGCGCGGCATCTTCGCGAGCCTTGACGTGCGCGAGAACCTGTTGCTGCCACCGGTGGTCCGCGAGGGCGGGCTGTCGCTGGACCAGATCTTCGAGCTGTTCCCGAACCTGAAGGAGCGGCTGAAGAGCCAGGGAACCAAGCTGTCCGGCGGCGAGCAGCAGATGCTGGCGATCGCGCGCATCCTGCGCACCGGCGCCAGCTTTCTGATGCTGGATGAGCCGACCGAGGGGCTTGCCCCCGTCATCATCCAGCAGATCGGCCATACCATCGCGCGGCTGAAAAAGGAGGGGTTCACCATCCTGCTGGTCGAGCAGAACTTCCGCTTCGCCTCGACGGTCGCCGACCGCTATTACGTGGTCGAGCACGGCAAGGTCATCGACGGCTTCTCCAACGCCGAACTGCCGGCGAACATGGACAAGCTGCACGGCTATCTTGGCGTCTAACGGCGCCACGGCGACTCGCAGGCAAGCAGCCATAGTTCAAGCCCCGTTCGTGGGAGCTTGGGACGGAAACACCAAGAGACACCGCAGATGCAAGCCCTCTACGCACAGCTACTGGTCGGACTGATCAACGGCTCGTTCTACGCGCTCCTGAGCCTTGGGCTTGCCGTCATCTTCGGCATGCTCAACATCATCAATTTCGCTCATGGCGCGCTCTATATGATGGGCGCTTTCGTAGCCTATTTCCTGCTCAGCCTGTTCGGGCTGAACTACTGGTGGGCGCTGTTCATCGCGCCCATTGTGGTCGGCATTTTCGGCATGATCCTGGAGCGGACGCTGCTGCAATGGCTGGCCGGGCTCGACCATCTCTACGGCCTCTTGCTGACCTTCGGCATCGCTCTGATCGTGCAGGGCATCTTCCAGAACTATTTCGGCTCCTCCGGCCTGCCTTATGCGATCCCCGATCAGCTCCGCGGCGGCATGAATCTGGGCTTTATGTTCCTGCCCGTCTATCGCGGCTGGGTCGTGGTGTTCTCGCTGGTGGTCTGCCTCGCGACCTGGTTCCTGATCGAGCGCACCCGGCTCGGCGCGTATCTGCGCGCCGCGACCGAAAATCCCACCCTGGTGCGCGCCTTCGGCATCAACGTGCCGCGCATGATCACGCTGACCTACGGCCTCGGCGTCGGGCTTGCCGCGCTCGCCGGCGTGCTGTCGGCACCGATCAACCAGGTGCGTCCGCTGATGGGCGCCGACCTCATCATCGTCGTGTTCGCGGTGGTGGTGATCGGCGGCATGGGCTCGATCATGGGCTCGATCATCACCGGCTTCGCGCTCGGCGTGATCGAGGGACTCACCAAATATTTTTATCCCGAGGCATCCAACACCGTGGTCTTCGTTCTGATGGTCCTGGTGCTCTTGGTGAAGCCGACGGGTCTGACCGGACGGGCGGCCTGATATGACAACAATTACCGAAAACACCATCCCCGCCACTCCGCACGCGATGCGCGACGAGATGGTCGTGTTCGTCATCATGGCGGCACTGCTGGCCATCGTGCCGTTCACGGGTCTATATCCGTTCTTCGTGATGCAGGCGCTGTGCTTCGCGCTGCTCGCCTGCGCCTTCAACCTCCTGATCGGCTATGGCGGCCTGTTGTCGTTCGGCCATGCGATGTTCCTTGGCACCGCCGGCTATTGCACCGCGCACGCGCTGAAGGTCTGGGGCTTGCCGCCCGAGCTCGGCATTTTGGTCGGTGTCGCCGCCGCCGCGGCGCTCAGCCTCGTCACCGGCTACGTCTCGATCCGCCGCCAGGGCATCTATTTCTCGATGATCACGCTGGCTCTGTCGCAGCTGTTGTATTTCATCTACCTGCAGACGCCCTTCACGCATGGCGAGGACGGCATCCAGGGCATCCCGCAAGGGCGCCTGTTCGGCTTCCTCGATCTGTCGCAGCCGACCATCCTGTACTACGTCGTGCTGGCCGGCTTCCTCGGCGGCTTCCTGCTGATCTTCCGCACTATCAACTCGCCGTTCGGCGAGGTGCTGAAATCCATTCGCGAGAACGAGCAGCGCGCGATCTCGCTCGGCTATAAGACCGATCAGTACAAGCTGCTGGCCTTCATCCTCTCCGGCACGCTGGCGGGGTTTGCCGGTGCACTGAAAGTATTCGTGGCGCAGAACGCCTCGCTGACCGACGTGCACTGGTCGATGTCGGGCGAGATCGTGCTGATGACGCTGGTCGGTGGCCTCGGCACCGTATTCGGACCCGTGGTCGGCGCCTTCGTCATCATTGCCATGCAGCAATATCTGGCCGGCTTCGGCCAGTGGGTGACGGTGATTCAGGGGGCCATTTTCGTGGCCTGCGTGCTGACCTTCCGCCGCGGCGTCGTCGGCGAAATCGCCCATTTCTTCAAGCGATCGCTTTAAGGTATTTAGATAAGGGAGTTTTTGGCGGCGCGCTTAAGGCGGTGGATGACGAGGGCCGCCGATCCGAGGACGCTGCATCGCCGGCCGCGCTTTCATTCCAGGTGCTTCAGATCGAAAGCGGCCCTGGATTCAAAGGCTTGGTGGTGCTCTTTGTTTAAGGTCGCATAGCGGCCGCTACGAGATGATGCGACTGCGGGAACGAAGTACGGCGGCCGCCGCTTCAGTCTGAACCCGATCCGGGATATGACGGTTTCATGACGGATCGCCCGATCCGTCTTGAACGATTGGACCTCGTCCCCATGCTGCAATGGTTTCGCGCCTTCCTCCCCAAGGAGGAGCGCTTCTTCGATCTTTTTGCCCGCCACAACAAGGTGGTCATCCAGGGTGCGCTCGCCCTGCAGGACATGCTGAAGGGCGGTGGCGACACGCTGGCGCATTGCCAGCGCGTCAGTCAGTTCGAGAACGAGGCCGACAACATCACGCGGGAGGTGCTGACCGCGGTCCGCCGCACCTTCATCACGCCGTTCGACCGCGGCGACATCAAGAGCCTGATTACGTCAATGGATGACGCCATCGACCAGATGCAGCAGACGGCCAAGGCCGTGGTGCTGTTCGAGGTGCGTGAGTTCGAGCCGACCATGCGCGAGATGGGCGGTCTTCTGGTCGAGTGCTCGAACCTGGTCGGGCGGGCGCTGCCGCTCTTGCAGGCGATCGGGCAGAACGTGCCGATGATCACCGCGATTACCGAGGAGATGACCAAGCTCGAGGGACGGGTCGATGATCTCCACGACATCGGGCTCAAGGAGCTGTTTCTCAAGCACCGCAACGCCAACACGATGGATTTCATCGTCGGCGCCGAGATCTACGACCATCTGGAGAAGGTCGCGGACCGCTTTGACGACGTCGCCAACGAGATCAACTCGATTATGATCGAGCAGGTGTAGGGCCGCGCTGTGGATGCTCATCTCGGCCTGCCGGTGCTGATCGTGCTGATCGCGGTCGCGCTCGCCTTCGATTTCCTGAACGGTTTGCACGACGCCGCCAACTCGATCGCGACTATCGTTTCGACCCGGGTGCTGCGGCCCCAATATGCGGTGTTCTGGGCGGCGTTCTTCAATTTCGTCGCCTTCGCCGTGTTCGGCCTGCACGTCGCCCAGACCATCGGCACCGGGATCATCGATCCTGACATCGTCGATGCGCAGGTGATCTTTGCCGCGCTGGTCGGCGCCATCGTCTGGAATGTCGTCACCTGGGCCGCCGGCATTCCCTCGTCGAGCTCGCACGCGCTGGTCGGCGGGCTGGTCGGCGGCGGTGTCGCCAAGGCCGGCTTCGCCGCAATGGTCTGGAGCGGGCTGTCGAAAACGCTGTTTGCGATCGTGCTGTCGCCGGTGGTCGGCCTGCTGCTGGCGATGATGCTGGTCGCGATCGTGTCCTGGGCCTCGGTGCGTTCGACGCCGTTCGCGGTCGACCGCGCCTTCCGCATCCTGCAGTTCGCCTCGGCCTCGCTCTATTCGCTCGGCCATGGCGGCAATGATGCCCAGAAGACCATGGGTATCATCGCCGTGCTGCTCTATTCGCAGGGCCATCTCGGTGAGGAATTCGGCGTGCCCTATTGGGTGGTACTGGCCTGCCAGGCGGCGATGGCGCTGGGCACGCTGATGGGCGGCTGGCGGATCGTGCGCACCATGGGGCTGCGCATCACCAAGCTGAACCCGATGCAGGGCTTTTGCGCTGAGACGGGCGGCGCCGCGACCCTGTTCATGGCGACCTTTCTCGGGGTTCCCGTCTCGACCACCCACACCATTACCGGCGCCATCGTCGGCGTCGGCGCGGCGCGCCGGGCCTCGGCCGTGCGCTGGAACGTCGCGAGCTCGATCGTCTATGCCTGGATCTTCACCATTCCGGCATCCGCGCTGGTGGCGGCGCTGGCTTATTGGATGGTATCGGCGCTGCGGCACTGAGCCGGGATGGCCGGTCAATTCGCCGGTTGGAGTTGCAGCGCAAAACGCCTATATGGGGGCTGCGCGATGGCCGCGATCCCGCGCGTTTTCCCTTTAAGCACCGCTCAAGCCTCTCAAAGACGCTCGCCGCCTCATGACCGATCTTGCCGTCACGACCGAAAGCCCGACCCGCTCGCCGCTCTCCGACGAGGTCGCGCGCCGGCGCACCTTTGCCATCATCTCCCACCCGGACGCCGGCAAGACGACGCTGACCGAGAAGCTCTTGCTGTTTGGCGGCGCCATCAACCTCGCCGGGCAGGTCAAGGCCAAGGGCGAGCGCCGCAACACCCGCTCGGACTGGATGAAGATCGAGCGCGAGCGCGGCATCTCGGTCGTGACCTCGGTGATGACCTTCGAATTCGAGGGGCTGGTGTTCAATCTGTTGGACACGCCGGGCCACGAGGACTTTTCCGAGGACACTTACCGGACGCTGACGGCCGTCGACTCCGCCGTCATGGTGATCGACGCCGCCAAGGGCATCGAGGCGCGGACCCGCAAGCTGTTCGAGGTCTGCCGCCTGCGCGACATCCCGATCATCACCTTCATCAACAAGATGGACCGCGAGAGCCGCGACACCTTCGAGCTCCTGGACGAGATAGAGAAGACGCTGGCGCTCGACACCACGCCGATGACCTGGCCGGTCGGGCGCGGCCGCGACTTCATCGGCACCTATGATATCCGCGACGGCGGCGTCCGCCTGCTTGAAGGCGGCGGCGCCAAGACCGGCGCGGCGCAGCAGATCGAGATCGCTGAGCTCGGCAAGATCAACGCCAATCTCGACATGAGCCAGATCACTGACGAGCTGGAGCTGGTCAAGGAAGCCTGCAAGCCGTTCGAGCTCGAGGCGTTCCGCGAGGGCCATCTGACACCCGTTTATTTCGGCAGCGCGCTGCGCAATTTCGGCGTCGGCGACCTGCTTGAAGGTTTGGGCCGCTACGCGCCGTCGCCGCGCGCGCAGGAGTCGAACCTGCGCAAGGTCGATGCCGCCGAGCCGCGCATGAGCGCTTTCGTGTTCAAGATCCAGGCCAACATGGATCCGAACCATCGCGACCGCATCGCCTTTGCGCGGCTGTGCTCGGGCAAGCTCAATCGCGGCATGAAGGCGAAGCTGGTGCGCACCGGCAAGACCATGCCGCTGTCGAGCCCGCAATTCTTCTTCGCGCAGGATCGCTCGGTAGCGGACGAAGCCTTTGCCGGCGACGTGGTCGGCATTCCCAATCACGGCTCCTTGCGCATCGGCGATACGCTCACTGAAGGCGAGGAGCTGACCTTCGTCGGCGTGCCGAGCTTCGCACCCGAAATCGTCCGCCGCGTCCGCCTCACGGATGCGATGAAGGCGAAGAAGCTGAAGGAAGCCCTGCAGCAGATGTCGGAGGAGGGCGTCGTGCAGGTGTTCCGGCCGCGCGACGGCGCGCCGGCGCTGGTCGGTGTGGTCGGCCCGCTGCAGCTCGACGTGCTCAAGGCGCGGCTGGATGCCGAATATTCGCTGCCGGTGGAGTTCGAGGTCAGCGAGTTCTCGCTCGCACGCTGGATCTCCTCCGACGACAAGAAGAAGCTCGACGCCTTCATCGCCGCCAACGGCTCCGGCGTCGCCGACGACGTCGACGGCGATCCGGTGTTCCTGGCCAAGAACGAGTTCTATCTCGGCTACACCAAGGAGCGCGCCGAGGGCATCACCTTCTCCAACGTCAAGGACGTGAAGAAAAAGGGGTGAGCTTGCTCGATGAGCCGATGCCGTATCGCCGGCCTCGGTATCACCTCTTCCCGTCGGCGAGAGGTCGATCGCGCAGCGATCGGGTGAGGGGGCTCGGCCCTACGAGAGACCGTAACCCCTCACCCGGATTGCATCTAACGATGCAATCCGACCTCTCCCGTCGGGAGAGGTGGACCTCCGCTGCCGCGCCGGTGATGCGCGCTCCTACAACTCAATAATCCCCCGCCTTGCCGCGTGCGCCACCGCATCGGTACGGCCGGTGGCATCAAGCTTGTCGAGCAACTGGCCGACATGGAATTTCGCGGTGTGCACGGAAATCCCGAGGACGCGCGCGATCTCCTTGTTCGAACGTCCTTCGGCGAGCAGCGCGAGCACGTCGCGCTCGCGCGCCGTGAGCTGAAAATCGTCGGACCCGCGCTCGGCGGGTTCGGACGCCATGATCGTGACATTGGAAGCTTCGCCGGGCGCGGCCAGCCGCAGGCCCGCGACATTGCCGAGCATTGCCGCAAGCCGGTCGGACAGCTCGGGATCGTCGAGATCGATCGCAATCACGATCGGCGAGGCCGGCGCCTCGCTCACGACGCCGGCCTCTCGCCGATGGTGAGCGAGAAGCGGATCGGCTCGCCGCCGCGCAGGCCTGCGACCTCCACCCTCGTGCCGACGCTGTCGGGGCCAAGCTTGCGCATCAGTGCGCGCACGCCGCTGATGGGCTCGTTATTCACGGCGGTGATCACGTCGCCCTGGCGCAGGCCCGCGGCAGCCGCAGGGCCATTCTTGTCGACGCTCATCACCATCGCGCGGACGCCGTCATCGAGCTTCACCGGCTGCAGCCCGACGCCGAGATAGCCGCGCGCGATGCGGCCATGAGTTTCCAGCCGGCCGGCCACGCGCTGGATGGTCGCGGTGGGAATGACCAGGGTGCGGCGCGGCCCCGAAACGGCCATGCCGATCGCCTGTCCGGCCGCATTGAGTACGAGGCCGCCTTCCGAGCTGCGACGCAGCCGGGTGTCGAGCTCGATCCGCGCATCGATCTCGCCGCCGCGCAGGCTGCGCCAGCGTTCCGCCGATTTCGAGATCATCGCCAGCGCTGCGATCGGCGTGCCATGGTCGGCTGCCGTGATGATCGCGAGCGCACCGAGCGCGGGCACGTCGGTGGTGAGATTGGAAGGCGTGGCCGCGCCGCCCTCGACGCGCAGCAGCGCGATGTCGGTGGTGTGATCGCGGCCTACGATAGTGGCCGGCTTCTCCGTGCCGTCAGCGGACAGCACCGCAATCTCACCTTCATCGGCCAGCGCCTCGTCGGCGGTGATGACGAGGCCCGGCTTCCAGACAAAGCCGGACGCGCGCGAGCGATGCGAGTGCACCGAGACCAGTGATGGCGCAGTCTGCGCGACGGTGGCCGTGAGGGCGGAAGAGAATGAGGTGAGCGGGGATGAATCGGACATGGGACGCTCCAGATAGGTTGATCCCAATGTGGCGCGTCACCGCGCGCTCCGGTACTGCCCGGGTGGCTAGCGTTGGCTTGGCTCAGAGCGGCGTGCGCGCCTTCGGCAAGGGAAAAGCCAGATCGCCGTGCTTGGAGGTTTTCAGGCCGAGACCGACCAGCGCCTCGGCAAAGCGCACGGCGGCGGCCACGCCGTCGATGACGGGAATGCCGAGCTCGGTCGAGAGATCATGGGCGAGATCGGCCATGCCCGCGCAGCCCAGCACGATGGCGCCGATGCCGTCATGGGCAAGCGCGTCGCGGCATTCGCCGAGCAGGATGCCACGGACATTGGCCTCCGGCTTGTCGAGATCGAGCACGGCGACATCGACCGCGCGCACCTTGCGGCAATGATGCTCCATGCCGTAGTTGCGCACCAGATGCTCGGCAATGATCTTGGTGCGCGACAAGGTCGTGACGATGCTGAAGCGCGTGGCGACGAAGCTCGCCGCATGCATAGCGGCCTCGGCAATCCCGAGCACCGGCGCGGACGACAGCTCGCGCGCCGCAAGCAGGCCGGGATCGCCGAAGCAGGCGATGACATGAGCATCGGCCCCGGCCTCGTCACCGGCGGCGACCTCCTTCAGCATTCCGATCGTCGCCAGCGCCTCGTCATAATGGCCCTCGATGGAGGCGGCGCCGAAACGGGCGGTGCGGCCGATGATCCGCGTGGTCGGGCTCGCGCAATCCTGTGCCGCCTTGGCGATCAGCTCCGTCATCGTCTCCGTCATGTTGGGATTGATGACGTTGATCACGCATCCGCTGTTGCGCGCTGGTTGGCTCATCGGCTCGTCCGTCTGAGATGGATCCGCTGCCATCTAGCCGAGTTCTCCTGAGTGCGTCGAGTCCGGCAAGCCGGCGGACGGAACGCGCAGACGTGAACGGCAGCGGACTTGTGGCCGCCACGATCGGCGACAAGTCTTAGAGAGGAATCTCAGGGGTAGATCATGCTGCGCGTCCTCTTGGCATTCGTCCTTCTGATCGCGGCGGCCGGCGCCGATGCCGCCGATCGCCGCCATCAGATCAATCCGGTGCCATTTTCGCATTCGCCCTGCAGCGTGCTCGACGATGCGCCCTGCACGCCGTCTTTCTGCAGCGTGTTCAACCAGGGCCCCTGCATTCCCGAGATCGACTACCCCTATGGCGAGAACCTGCAGGTGACGGTCCAGAGCGTGCCGCCGGAGTCCGATGCCGCCAAGTACCGCAAGCCGGATCATGATCTCGACAGCATCGGCGATCTCTTTGCCGCGCTGCGCTCGTGCTGGACCCCGCCGCCGACCGATGTCGCGCGGCAGGGCATGCAGATGTCGGTGCGCTTCAGCTTCAAGCGTACCGGCGAGATGATCGCGCCGCCGCGGCTGACCTTTGCGACGCAGGGCGCCTCGGCCGATACCCGCGCGGCCTATCTAAAGGCAATCAACTCATCGCTGGACGCCTGCCTGCCGCTGAAATTCTCCGCCAGCCTCGGCGGCGCACTCGCCGGCCGCCCCATCGCGATCCGCTATGTCGACAACCGCGATCTCAAGCAGACATCGTCGGATAAGCAGTAGTGCGTTGGGCTTGCCGGGCTTCATTCCGAACGCCGGAGCAAGGCCGCAGGCACGTCATTCCGGGGCGTGCGTGAAAGCGCAGGAATCCGGAATGACTCGTGGCACAGGCTGTTGCCGACGGATTGCGATTTCATCACCAAAAATGATACCCGAGTCCTGACGACCTGCGCGCAAAGGGGGATCGATCGTGGGACTTCTGGTGATGGTGATAGGGCTGGTGCTGTTTCTCGGCGCCCACGTGTTCACGACCCGGCGCGAGGCACGCGCCCAGGCCATTGCCGCCATGGGCGAGGGCACCTACAAGATCGTCTATTCGCTGGTGGCGCTCGCGGGCCTCGTGCTGATCGTCTGGGGTTTTGCGCATTATCGCGCCGATGGCTGGATCCAGCTCTGGAGCCCGCCGAAGGCGCTCAAGCACCTCAACATCGCGCTGATGCTGCCGGCGGTGATCCTGGTGGTTGCGGCGTATATCCGCGGCAACATCTACGCCAGGCTAAAGCACCCGATGCTGGCCGGCGTCAAACTGTGGGCGTTCGGCCATCTGCTCGCCAATGGCGATCTCGGCGGCATCATCCTGTTCGGTTCGATCCTGGCCTGGGCGGTCTATGACCGCATTTCGCTGAAGCGCCGCACGGATCCCGGCAGCCCGCCGATCCCGGTCGGCGGCATCGGCAACGATGTGATCGCGGTCGTGGTCGGCATCGTCGCCTATCTGGCGCTGGCCTTCGCGTTCCACCCCGTTGTGCTCGGCATTCCCGTGATGGGCAATTAGCGTTAGCTTCTTGGTGCGTCCGAACAACAAGAGTCAGGGAGCTCGCCCCATGGAATGGTCACACACGCCAATCCCGCCGATGCGCTATGAGGCGCGGTTTGGCGACCGTGTTGTTCGCGTATTCACCGATCGCCCGAAAAGCGTCTGGGCAATGGTCGAGCAAGCTGCCGCGCGCAACGGTGATGGCGAGGCGCTGGTTTGCGGCGATATGCGCCTGTCGTGGCGCGAGGTGTGGCAGCAGTCGCAGCAGATCGCCGGCGGTCTGCAGGCGCGAGGGCTGCAGCCCGGCGATCGAATCGCCGTTCTGCTTGGCAACCGGATCGAGTTCGTGCTCGCGGTGTTTGCCGCAGCCCGGCTCGGGCTCGTCACGGTGCTGCTCTCGACGCGGCAGCAGCGGCCCGAGATCGCCTATGTGCTGGCAGATTGCGGCGCGAGGCTGCTCCTGTATGAAGCTGCGCTCGCCGACCGGCTGCCGGAGCCAGGCGAGGTGCCGGAGCTGCTCCACCGCATCGCGGTCGACGACTATCCGCCGCGCTCGGGCTTTGCTGGTCTCGCAGACCACAAGGCGCTGGAGGAGGCGGTTGCTATCAGTGAAGAGGACACCGCGATGATCCTCTACACGTCTGGCACCACCGGCCGGCCGAAGGGCGCGATGCTCGCCCATTGCAACATCATCCACTCGGCAATGATGTACGAGGCCTGCATGGGCCTGACTGCGGCCGATCGCTCGATCGCGGCGGTGCCCCTCGGCCATGTCACCGGCGTCGTCGTCAATGTCGCCAGCATGGCGCGCTGCGCGGGCGCGCTGATCATCATGCCGGAGTTCAAGGCCGGCGAGTATCTCAAGCTCGCCGCGCGCGAGCGCGTCACCTACACCGTGATGGTGCCGGCGATGTACAATCTCTGCCTGCTGCAGCGCGATTTCGACAGCTACAACCTGTCGGCGTGGCGGATCGGCGGCTATGGCGGCGCGCCGATGCCGGTCGCGACCATCGAGCGGCTGGCGGCAAAGATCCCGGGGCTGCGGCTGATCAACGCCTATGGCGCGACCGAGACCACCTCGCCGGCAACGCTGATGCCGCCTGAACTGACCGCCGGGCACATCGACAGCGTCGGGCTGCCTTGCCCCGGCACCAGCATCCTGGTGATGGATGGCGAGGGCCGCGAGCTGCCAACGGGCGAGATCGGCGAGATCTGGATCGGCGGCGGCCAGGTCATCAAGGGCTATTGGAACAATGCCAAGGCGACGGCCGAGAGTTTCACCGGCGGCTATTGGCACTCCGGCGACCTCGGCTCTGTCGACGCCGACAATTTCGTCCGGGTGTTCGACCGGCAGAAGGACATGATCAACCGCGGCGGCCTCAAGATCTATTCGGCCGAGGTCGAATCGGTGCTCGCGAGCCATCCGGCGGTGGTGGAGAGCGCGATCGTCGCGCGGCCATGCCCGGTGCTGGGCGAGCGCGTGCACGCGGTCGTGGTGACGCGCGAGCCCGTCAGCGGCGAGGCGCTGCGCAGTTGGTGCGCCGAGCGGCTGTCCGATTACAAGGTTCCGGAGACACTGGTGGTCAGCGCGGACCCGCTGCCGCGCAACGCCAACGGCAAGATCATGAAACGGCAGTTGCGCGAAGCCCTCGCGCCATGATAGCGCCGAGCGCCCGGTTCGGGCTACATTGCAGGGTGTGGGTGTGGATCCCGCGGACGCGCCCCGGGGAACATGGGTCCAGAACGGCCACTGCCGCCTTGCCACCGCCATATCATTGCGGTATCGCCGCCGCCAAGTCCGGGACTCAAGGGGGCAGGAGTCGGGGCTTCCCGCGCTATGAAAGACCGATGCGCAACCCTTACGCGGATATCACAGGGATATCGTTAAGTGTCTGAATTTTATGATGAAGTAGACGAGGAGGTCCGCCGGGAACAGCTCAAAAAGCTATGGGACCAGTACTCGCTCTATATCATTGCGCTCGCGCTTCTGATCATCGCCGGGGTCGGCGGCTGGCGGGCCTACCAGTATGTCGAGGGCCAGAAGGCCGCCGAAGCGGGCGCGACCTTCAACAAGGCGCTCGAGCTGTCGGACCAGAACAAGCATGCCGAGGCGGAGGCCGCCTTTGCCGACCTCGCCGGCAAGGCGCCGTCCGGTTACCGGATGCTGGCCCGGTTCCATCAGGCCGCCGAGGTCGCGATGCGTGACAAGGAGGCTGGAGCCAAGCTGTTTGATCAGCTGGCTGCCGACCGCAGCATCGGTGGCCCGCAGCAGGAGCTGGCGCGCCTGCGCGCGGCCGGCCTGCTGGTGGACACCGCGCCTTATTCCGCCATCAAGCAACGGCTGGAGGGCGATACCGCGCCCGGCGCGACCTTCCGCCATTCGGCTCGCGAGCTTCTGGCCCTTTCGGCCTGGCGCGCCAATGACGCGGCCGCGGCCCGGCAATGGCTCGACATGATCGCCCTGGACGGCGAAACCCCGCCTGGCTTGCGCTCGCGCGCCGAGGCGCTGCAGGCGCTGCTGCCGCCGGTCGCAAAAAGCTAACGAAAGAGCCGGTCGGCACGAGCCGACGGACAGGACTGAATTTTGATTGGGAAATCGACCATGCGCCGCGCCCAACGCCTGATCGCCGGGACTGTTCTGATCGCGCTGTCTGGTGCGCTGGGCGGCTGCGCAGGCGGCCTGAGCAATTTCGACCCCTCGGATATGCTCGACTTCCTCGATACCAAGAAGAAGCTGCCGGGCGAGCGCAAGCCGGTATTCCCTGACGGCGTGCCGGGCCTGGAGCAGGGCGTGCCGAAGGAGCTCTACAAGGGCGCCCAGCAGCAGCCTGGCGATCCCGCGGCGCAAGCCGCGGCAGCTCCGCCTCCGCCCGTCGAGGAGCCCAAGGGGAAGAAGGGCAAGAAGGCCAAGCAGGCCGCCGCAGCCACCGCCCCCCAGGATGGCGAGACGGCTGCCGTCGAGGAGGGCGCCACGGGCTTGCCGCCGGAGCCGAAGCCCAAAAAGATCGTGCGCCGGCGTACCACCGCCCCGCCGCCCGACGACACCACCCCGGCGCAGCCGGCACAGACGACCTCCAGCGCCGGTTTCCCGGCCCCGATGCCGAGCGGCAGCTTCAGCCGTTAATTTCATCCGCCATTTTCCGGGCCGGCCGGTTCGGTTTTCCGGCCGATTGCGCTAGAGCTTGCGCTTGGACGCGCTGGACGCGCATTGGATCATCATGTTCACGATCGCCATTATCGGCCGGCCCAATGTCGGCAAATCGACCCTGTTCAACCGTCTGGTCGGACAGAAGCTGGCGCTGGTCGATGACCTGCCGGGCGTCACCCGCGACCGCCGCGAGGGCGAAGCGCATCTCGGCGATCTCTCTTTCACCGTGATCGATACCGCCGGGCTCGACGAGGGCGCCAAGGGCTCGCTGACCGCGCGCATGCAGGAGCAGACCGAGACCGCGATCAAGCTGGCGGATGCGCTGTTCTTCGTGATCGACGCCCGCGTCGGCCTCACCCCGACCGACCGCGCTTTTGCCGATTTCGCCCGCCGCGCCAACAAGCCGGTGCTGCTGCTCGCCAACAAGGCCGAGGGCAAGCATGGCGAACTCGGCGCGATGGAATCCTACGCGCTCGGGCTCGGTGATCCCATCCAGATCTCGGCCGAGCACGGCGAAGGCATGGGTGAGCTTCACGATGCCCTCAGCGAACTGGTGCCGGAGGCGCCCGACGAGGATGAGGACGATCGCGAGGAGACCGATGAGGAACGCGCCGCCCGGCCGATCCGGGTGGCCATCGTCGGCCGTCCCAATGCCGGCAAGTCGACCCTGATCAACCATCTGCTCGGCGAGGAGCGGCTGCTCACAAGCCCCGAGGCCGGCACGACGCGCGATTCGATCGCCGTCGAGATCGACTGGAAAGGCCGCGGGTTCCGCATCTTCGACACCGCGGGCTTGCGGCGTCGCTCCCGCATCGAGGAGAAGCTGGAGAAGCTGTCGGTGGCGGACGCGCTGCGCGCGGTGCGGTTTGCCGAGGTCGTGGTGCTGATGATGGACGCGCAGATCCGTTTCGAGGAGCAGGACCTGCGCATCGCCGACCTGATCGAGCGCGAGGGCCGCGCGCTCGTCATCGCCGCCAACAAATGGGACCTGATCGAGGGCAAACCGGGCCAGATCGGCGGCCTGCGCACCGATGCGGATCACTGGCTGCCCCAGGTCTCCGGCGTGCCGATCGTCGCCGTCTCGGGCCTGACGGGTGACGGCATCGACCGCCTGATGGAGGCGATCGTCGGGGCCTACGCCGTGTGGAACAAGCGTGTGCCGACCTCGGCGCTCAACCGTTGGTTCGAGCAGGCCATCGCGGCCAATCCGCCGCCGGCGGTGTCGGGGCGGAGGCTGAAGCTGAACTACATCACACAGACCAAGGCCCGGCCGCCGAGCTTCGTGCTGTTTTGCTCGCGCGCGGATGCCATCCCGCAATCCTACCTGCGCTATCTCACCAACTCGCTGCGCGAGACCTTCGACCTGCCGGGGACGCCGGTGCGCATCACGCTCCGCGAGAAGGCCAACCCGTTCGCGCATAAGCGCAAGCGGCCGTCCTGATCTAAAACTATTCTTTCAAGTCACCGGGGAATAAACCGCGCTCACGCTTGTTTGTAGCGTTACGCGGCCGCTTGCGTGATTGGCAGCACATTCACTTCGATCGCAATGAAACAATGGTGGCGTTGAACTTGGGAGCTGATGTCCCGACACATTAGCTGATCAATGTCGGGGATTTCGTTTTGGTCCTGCGTATCGTCGCCATCGTCCAAGCCTGTCGCGTCAGGCGCGCCTATGGTGCTTGCATCGGACGACGCGATGCGTTGTCCGTTCAATCCGCAGGGCGGCGCGAGGCGTCGCCCGTTATATCCGTAAGGCAACGCGAAGCGTTGCCCGTTAGATCTATGGCTCAGGATCAGCCGACATTTTCGGTGTTCTCCGATGTCGAGCCTGGAGAGTGACCAATGGCTCACGCGGAACGGCTCTCCGAATTGATCGGAGACATCTACGATGCAGCGATCGATCCGGCCTTGTGGCACGACGTCGTCGGCCGCGCCGGCTTCTTCGTCGGCGGCCAGGTGGCCACGATCTTCTCGAAGAGCCCGATCGCCGGCAACGGCTATGTCTATTACGAGTCCGGCATCGATCCCGACTATCGCCGGCTTTATTTCGAGAAATACCTGAAGCTCGATCCGACCACGGCAGGGCAGTATTTTGCCGAAGTCGGCCAGCCGGTATCGGTCACCGACCTGATGCCGTATGACGAATTCCAGGAAACGCGTTTCTATCATGAATGGGTCAAGCCGCAGGGCCTAGTCGATTTCGTTTCGGCCGTGCTCGACAAGTCCGCGACCACGGCGGCGATGTTCGGCGTGTTCCGCTATGAACGCGACGGGCTTGTCGATGACGAGGCGCGCGCACGCATGCGGCTGATCGTGCCGCATATCCGCCGTGCCGTGCTGATCGGCCGGCTGATCGATTTGAAGGCCGCGGAGTCGGCCTCGTTCGCCGACACGCTGGACGGCATGAGCAGCGGGCTGTGCATGGTCGATGGCGCCGGTCGCATCATGCATGCCAATGCGGCCTGTCAGCGCATGCTCGAGGCTGGCGATCCGTTGTTCGCTATCGAGGGACGGATCGCCGCGCGCGACCCGCGGGCTGATCAGGCGCTGCAGGATGTCTTCGCGGCGGCGCGCGGCGGCGATGCGGCGGTGGGCACCAGGTGCATCGCCGTGCCGCTGACGGCGCAGAACGGTGCCCATCACGTCGCGCATGTGCTGCCGCTGACGTCGGGGGCCCGGCGCAGCGCCGGCCGCAGCTATGCCGCCGCGGCGGCCATCTTCGTCCGTCGCGCGACGCTGGACCCGGTGTCGCCGCCGGAGCTGATCGCCAAGACCTATCGGCTGACGCCGACCGAGCTGCGCGTGCTGCTGGCGATTGTCGAGGTCGGCGGAGTGCCGGAATGCTCGACCGTGCTCGGCATTGCCGAGACCACGATCAAGACGCATCTGCGCCGCGTGTTCGTCAAGACCGGCGCCGATCGCCAGGCCGATCTGGTCAAGATCGTCGCCGGCTTTGCCTCGCCGCTCGCGCGTTAGACGATCGTTTCCGGTTCTATGTATAGACCCGCGCTATCATCGCCCGCCACCCGGTCCGGCCTCCGGCCGGCCGGATGACAGGCTCGGGCGGACGATCCAGTACGCCCTGACGTTGCGGCTCGATCTCTTCTGCCGTGGAGTACCGGATGCTCCGCCTGCTCGGAGCATGACAGCGTTTCTCCTCGCCTCAGCGCTGCTTGTGGTCGCACTTGCGATCGCAGTGTGAACGCTGAGAGCCGCGAAGCAGGCGTGAGATCCGTCAGGCAGCGCGATGCCGCTGCAGCATATACGGTGTCGTCCCGGCCTTGAGCCGGGACCCATAAACACCAAACATCATTTCGCGAAGGCTGGAGCTCCAGCGCACCCTCACCACGCCAACCTGTGATTATGGGTCCCCGCTTTCGCGGGGACGACACCGGGTTTGTATTAGCCGCGTCGCGCCAAGTTGGCCGTATGACGAGACAGCAGCCGCAACAACGAGGCGCGCTGCTCTTATTTCTTCACCAGCGGGCAGTCGCTGGCCTCCAGCGGCTTGGCGGCATCCTCCGGTGAGATCGTTGCGACCAGCTTGTAGTAGTCCCAGGGATATTTCGACTCCTCGGGCTTCTTGACCTCGAACAGATAGGCCGGGATCAGGCGGCGGCCGTCGGCGCGCAGCGGGCCCTTGCCGAACAGCGGATCGTCGGTCGGAAGCTCCTTCATCTTGGCGACGACCTTGGCGCCGTCATGCGGATTGCCGCCGAGCGCTTCCACTGCCTTGAGATAATGCAGCACCGCCGCGTAATTGCCGGCCACCGTCATGGAAGGCATGGTGTGTTTCGGCGAGGCTTCCATGAACCGCTTGGACCAGGCGCGCGTCTTGTCGTTGAGATCCCAATAGAAGGACTCGGTGAAGGTCAGGCCCTGCGCGACCTTCAGCCCGAGCGCGTGCACGTCGGTGACGAACAGCAGCAGCGCCGCCAGCTTCTGGCCACCTTGGACGATCCCGAACTCCGACGCCTGCTTGATCGCGTTGGTGGTATCGCCGCCGGCATTGGCAAGCCCGATCACCTTCGCTTTCGACGACTGCGCCTGCAGCAGGAAGGACGAGAAGTCCGCGGTGTTGAGTGGATGCTTCACCGAGCCCAGCACCTTGCCGCCACTCGCCGTGACGACCGCGCTGGTGTCGCGCTCCAGCGCATGTCCGAATGCGTAGTCCGCGGTCAGGAAGAACCAAGTGTCGCCACCTGCTTTGGTCAGCGCCTTGCCGGTGCCGTTGGCGAGCATGTAGGTGTCGTAGGTGTACGAAATCGTGTTGGCATTGCACGCCTTGCCGGTGAGGTCGGCGGTCGCCGCGCCCGAATTGAGCAGGATCGAATTCTTCTCCTTGACGAGATTGGAGACGGCGAGCGCGACGCCCGAGTTCGGCGTGTCCGCGATGGCGTCGACCTTCTCATTATCGATCCATTGCCGAGCGATATTGACGCCGACATCCGGCTTGTTCTGGTGATCGCCACTCAGGACCTCGATCGTCCAGCCCTTGGCCTTGAGGCCGGAATCCTCGACCGCCATCTTGATCGCAGCCACCGAGTTGGGGCCGCCGATATCGGCATAGAGGCTCGACATGTCGTTGAGCACGCCGATCTTCACCACCTTGTCGTCGGCAAACGCATGGCCGGCAAGGCTGAGTGTCGTCGCGGCAAGCAGCATTGCGAGCCGCCGCGCATGAGTCGTCGTCATCGTATCCTCCCTGAGTGATTGTGACTGGCAGGCCCTCTTGGGCGGGGCCTTTTCCGGTCGCGAATGTCTTCGATAGCTTGTCCAGGGCGGCACGACAATGCGCAAAAGGGCGCGGGGCGCGGCCGCCGGGCAGCAAAGGTTAATGCAGCGCCTCGGGCGCGGTCAGCTTGAATTTCTGGACGCGCTTACCGGTATCGACCTCGGCGGTATAAACGTTGCCCTGCTTGTCGACGGCCATGGCATGGACCCAGTGAAACTGCCCGGCATTGCGCCCGTTGTGGCCGAAGCTGCCGACCACGTTGCCGTTCTCGCGATCGATAATGCGGATCTCGTTGTTCTCACCGTCGGCTGAGAGCAGATAGCTCTGCTTCGGATCGGGCCAGATCGCGAGGTCCCACACCGCGCCGTTGCCGAGCGTGTTCTTCTCGAAGAACCATTCTTTGACGAAGCTGCCGTCCTTCTTGAACACCTGGATGCGGTTGTTGATGCGGTCGCAGACATAGACCAGCCCGTCATTGGCGATCTTCACGCAATGCACGGGATTGCCGAACTGCTGCGCGACCGGTGCTTTCGGATCATAGGCCGCCTGCTTGGCATCATCAGGTACGTGGCCATAGGCGCCCCAGTGCCGCTTGTAGGCGCCCGTGGTGGCATCGAATACGATGACGCGGTGGTTGCCATAGCCGTCGGCGACGTAGATCTCGTTGGCCTCCTTGTCGATCGCGGTCTCCGCCGGTTTGCCGAGCTGCGTGGTGTCGTTACTACCCTTGCTCGGCGCGATGGTGCCGATCTGCGATACGTACTTGCCGTCGAGCGTGAATTTCAGGATGGCGTTGTCGTTATCGGCATTGCCGCCGATCCAGACGAAGCCGCGCTCGTCGACCTCGATGCCGTGCTCGCGCCCGACCCATTCATAGCCCTCGCCGGGGCCGCCCCAGGCGCGCAGCAGATTGCCGTCGGAGTCGAATTCCAGCACCGGCGGCGCGGAGATGCAGCATTTCGAGCGCGGCGGATTGAGGCTCGCGCCTTTCTCATCGTCTGTCAGCGAGCGCGGCCGATGGATCACCCAGATATGGCCCTGCCAGTCGACAGTGATGCCGCCGACCTGACCGAGGATCCAGTTGTTGGGTAGCTGCTTTGGCCAGGTGGGATCGACGGTGAAGGTAGGGATTTCGCTGGCGAAAGCTGGGCGAGACGTGCCGGGGAGGCCGATGGTGAGCGCAGTGCCGATGCAGAACGAGATGATCGCCTTGAGCGCAATGGTTGCGTGCCACGCACGCTTGCCGGTTCGTGCCTGCATCAGGACGTCCTCCCATTTTCTTGCTGCGGGTTGATCCGCTTGGCAGGCAGTCAATCGCGGAGAAGAGGGGGAGTCAATTAGGAGGAGGCGAAGCGTGCGCGACTATGCAAGCTGTCATCGTCCGCGAAGGCGGACGATCCAGTACACCGCGGCGTCTCGGATCGCCAACACTGCCGCGAAGCAATCCAGGGCCAAGAAGGAGATCTGGATTGCTTCGTTCGCTTCGCTCCTCGCAATGACGGAGGAGAGCGCAGCCCTCGTCTTACGTCGGCGGCTGAAAGCTCTTCAGCGTGCGGCTCTTGTAGTCGTAGAGCTTGCCGGTCTCGGTCCACTCCGGCGAGCACATCGGCACGATGAACTCGGCGACCTGCTCGGGCGTGTCGAGCGTCTCCGGATCCTCGCCGGGAAACACCGTGGCGCGCATGCGGGTGCGGATCGGCCCCGGGCTGAACAGATTCACCCGCAAAGGTGTCGTCGCAGTCTCATGCGCCCAGACCCGCGCCAGCGTCTCCAGCGCGGCTTTCGACGCCGCATAGGGGCCGAGATAGGCCGGGGCCTTGTTCGCCGCGCCTGAGGTCACGAACACGGCGCGGCCGGCATCCGAGGCTTTCAGCAGCGGCTCCATGCAGCGGACGAGCTGGAAATTGGCCGTGACATTGATCGCCATCACGTCGACCCAGGGCTTGAGGTCGATATGGCCGAGCGGCGAGGACGGGCCGGGCACGCCGGCATTGCCGACGAGGATGTCCAGCTTGCCGTGACGCTCATGCAGCGCTGCGCCGAGCCGGGCGATGCCGTCGGTGTCGGCCATGCTGAGCGGCACCAAGGTCGCACCATTGCCGGTCTCCTTGCGGATCTCGTCGTCGAGCTCCTCCAGGCCGCCTTGGGTGCGCGCCACGGCAACGATGTGGGCGCCGGCACGGGCGAGGGCGCGCGCGGTCGCATAGCCGATGCCGCGCGAGGCACCGGTAACGAGGGCGATACGGGAGGCGAGGGGAAGGGTCATGGCAAAATCTCTCAGCGTCGTCCCTGCGAAAGCAGGGACCCATACGCCGAGGCCGTTATGATGCAAGCAGACTTGCGTGGCCAGCGCCGTGCCAACCACGACGGCCCGTGAGTATGGGTCCCTGCTTTCGCAGGGACGACAGGTTAGGCGTCAGCTCGCTTCCGCCAGCAGCGAGAGCTGGCGCGGCTGAGGCTCGACCAGCACCTGGTCGGTGAGGTTGGTGGGGTAGCTGCCGGTGAAGCAGTGATCGGAGAATTTCGGGCTCGCGGCATCGCGGCCCGGCTCGCCGACCGCGCGATACAGGCCGTCGATCGACAGGAAGGCCAGCGAATCCGCGCCGATCAGCTCGCGCATCTCTTCCAGCGAATGGGTGGCGGCGAGCAGGCCGCCGCGATCCGGCAGGTCGATGCCGTAATAGTCGGGATAGAGGATCGGCGGCGAGGCGAGGCGGAAATGCACCTCGGTGGCGCCGGCCTCGCGCATCATGCGCACGATCTTCTTCGAGGTGGTGCCGCGCACCAGCGAATCGTCGATCAGGATGATGCGCTTGCCTTCGATCGCGGCGCGGTTGGCGGAGTGCTTCATGCGCACGCCGGATTCGCGGATGCTCTGCGTCGGCTGGATGAAGGTGCGACCAACATAGTGATTGCGGATGATGCCGAGCTCGAACGGCACGCCGGAATGCTGGCTGTAGCCCAGCGCGGCCGGCACCCCGGAATCCGGCACCGGCACCACGACGTCGACATCGACATGGCTCTCGCGCGCGAGCTGCGCGCCGAACGCCTTGCGCACCTCATAGACCGAGCGGCCGCCGACGATGGAATCGGGCCGGGCGAAATAGATGTATTCGAACACGCAGGGACGCGCGGGCTTGGGCGGGAACGGCTTGTGGCTGTGCAGCCCGTCCTCGTCGAACACCACGATCTCGCCGGGCTCGACGTCGCGGATGTAGCGCGCGCCGATCATGTCGAGCGCGCAGGTCTCGGAGGCCAGGATCGGGCAGCCGTCAAGCTCGCCATAGACCAGCGGGCGGATGCCAAGGGGATCGCGGGCGCCGATCAGCTTCTTGTTGGTCATGCAGACCAGGGCGTAGGCGCCTTCGATCGCGCGCAGAGCCTCGATGAAGCGGTCGATGAAGCGGGTGCGGCGGGAATGCGCGACCAGGTGCAGGATCACCTCGGTGTCGGTGGTCGACTGCATGATGGCGCCAGCGCGCACCAGCTCCCGGCGCAGGGTCAGCCCGTTGGTGAGATTGCCGTTGTGGCCCACTGCGAAGCCGCCGGCATTGAGCTCGGCGAACAGCGGCTGCACGTTGCGCAGGATGGTGGCGCCGGTCGTCGCGTAGCGGACGTGGCCGACCGAGACATGGCCAGGCAGCCGCTCGATCACCTCGCGGCGGGAGAAGGTGTCGCCAACCAGACCGAGCCGCCGTTCGCTGTGAAAGCGCGAGCCGTCATAGGAGACGATGCCGGCGGCTTCCTGGCCGCGGTGCTGCAGCGCGTGCAGGCCGAGCGCGGTGATCGCGGCGGCATCGCTATGCCCATAAATGCCGAACACGCCGCACTCCTCGCGCAGCGTGTCTCCGTCCAGTTCAGGGTCTCTCAGGTCCGAAGGTAGTCCGAAGTCCAAGCTCAAGTCCGGTTTGGCGTCATCCAGCTCGCTGGCAGTGCCGAAAGAGTCCTGGGTCTGGTCCATCGCGCCTCTCTTTTGAGTCTCGCTCACTTGCCCGCTTAGATACGCCTCACTTGGCCGCGGGTTTGTCGATCAGCTTTTTCAAGCTGTCGCGGGCAGGCTTGCTGTACCCTTCGCCGCCGGTTGCCGAAGGATCGGTGTCCGCCTGTTCGTCGTCAGGCTTGTTCTTCTTGAATTTCTTTAAAATGGTGTTCTCAGGATCATCAGGCAAGAGCGACATCAGCCAATCCCCGGTTCCCTGCAGGACCACGCGGGATTTCGCGCCCGTCACCCAGTCCGGCCGTTGCTTTTCCGGCACCAACCAGCTGAAGAACAGGAAGGCTACAACCACGATGAGCAGGCCGCGCGCCAGGCCGAACAGGAATCCGAGCGTGCGGTCGAGCGCGCCGATCCGCGAATCGAGAATCATGTCGGAGATTCGCACCGTGATGATCGAGACCACGATCAGGGTGCCCACGAAAACACCGGCGACCACGACGACGCTCGCGACCGTGTCGTTGTTGAAATAGGTCTTGGCGGTCGGCAGCAGCTTCGAGAATGAATAAAGGGTTACCAAAGCGGCCGCGCCCCAGGCTGCGATCGACAGGACCTCGCGCATGAAACCGCGGACCATCGCGAGCAGTCCCGAGATCAGCATGACGCCGAGCAGGATGAGATCGAGGATCGTTATCGGCATCGGCTGCTCAGGTCCGCTTCACTGGTCCCAGGTTTGACGAATCGGCGTCTTGGCCGGCCCTCCCAGTGGAGGACAGCGGGGTTCCCCGGCAATGCCGGAGATCGCACAATCTCGTGCGGGGCCCCGATTGCGCCGTTGTATAGCGGCGAGTCACGGAGACGTCACGGTCCGGCTAGCCATCCCGGCGGCGGAATCTCGCCGGTGTGGCATTTTTCTCCGCGGAAGTACCGCTTCGGCGAGCATTTTCTGCGGGCCCGTCGTCCGGATATCCGTGTTCCTGCTGTCTTTCGCCCTGTCGCGCCCGCGGCGTGCCCCGGGCGGCGATCTCGGCGACCAGGCTGGTCAGGCCGCCGACCGTGTTGAGGCTGAGGCCGGCCTCGCCAGTAAGCTCGCCGCGCGCCTGTTCCGGCAGCACCACGCGAGCGAAACCGAGCTTGGCGGCTTCCTTCAGCCGCGCCGAGGTCTGCGCCACCGGCCGCACCGCGCCGGAGAGCGAGATTTCGCCGAAATAGACCGCATCCGGCGGCAGCGAGGCGTTGACGAGCGAGGACACCAGCGCGGCGGCCGCGGCGAGGTCCGCCGCCGGCTCGTGGATGCGCAGGCCGCCGGCGACGTTGAGATAGACGTCATGGCCGGAGAGTTTCACCCCGCAATGGGCCTCCAGCACCGCCAGCACCATCGAGAGCCGGCTCGGGTCCCAGCCGACAACGGCGCGCCGGGGCGTGCCGAGCGAGGTCGGCGCCACCAGCGCCTGCATCTCGACCAGCACGGGCCGCGTGCCCTCGATACCGGCGAACACCGCCGTGCCCGGGCTGCCGAGATCGCGCTCGGACAGGAACAGTTCGGAGGGATTGGTGACCTCGCGTAAACCAAGTCCGGTCATTTCGAACACGCCGATCTCGTCGGTCGGGCCGAAACGGTTCTTCACGGCGCGCAGGATGCGGAACTGTTGCGACCCCTCGCCCTCGAACGACAGCACCGCGTCGACCATGTGCTCGACCACGCGGGGTCCCGCGATCTGGCCGTCCTTGGTGACGTGGCCAACCAGGATGATGGCGGCGCCTGATTTCTTTGCGAACCGGATCAAGGCCTGCGCCGAGGCGCGGACCTGCGTCACCGTGCCCGGCGCGGACTCCACCGTGTCGGTCCACATGGTCTGGATCGAGTCGATCACGATCAGCCGCGGCACCGTGCCTTCCGACAGCGTGGAGATGATGTCCTCGACCGAGGTCTCGGACGCGAGCTGCACCGGCGCATCGGCAAGGCCGAGCCGCTCGGCCCGCAGCCGCACCTGCGCGACCGCTTCCTCACCGGAGATGTAGACGGCGCGATGACCCGCGCGGGCCATCATGGAGGTTGCCTGCGTCAGCAAGGTCGACTTGCCGATCCCTGGATCGCCGCCGACCAGCAGCACCGAGCCACGCACGAAGCCGCCGCCGGTGACGCGGTCGAGCTCGGTCATCCCCGAGGAGAGGCGTGGCGCGTCGATGGTCTTGCCTGTCAGGCTTTCGAGCTGGAATTGTCGGCCCTTGCGCTTGGAGCGCAGCGAGGCTGGCGCCGAGGTCACCCCGGTCGTGTCCTCTTCCGCCAGCGTGTTCCACTCGCCGCAGGCTTCGCACTTGCCCTGCCAGCGCGAATAGGCCGCGCCGCAGTTCTGGCAGACGAAGGAGAGGGCGTTCTTGGCCATGGACGAGGGAATCAATTTGTCAGGGGGATTGGAGAGCGTTCCATAGCATAGATAGGCCGGCTGCGATCATGATGCCATCCATGACCAGGCGGAACACGTCCGGCTGCAGCTTGAGCACGTAGCGCTTGGCGATGAAGGCGCCCGACATCAAGGAGCCGCCGGCGATCAGGCCCTTGAGCAGGATGTCCGGGTTGAGTGCGCCGAAGCGCTGGAAGGTGACGGATTTGCTGAAATAGAGACCGAGCGAGCTTGCGGCCTCGGTCGCCAGGAACGCGCCTTTGGAGAGACCATAGAACAGGAACAGCGGCACGCTGAGCGGCCCGGTCGAGACCACGATGCCGGTGAGAAAGCCGATGACGGCGCCGCCGATCGCGAGATGCCAGAGGTTGGCTTTCAGCTGGTGCCGCGCCAGCCAATGCCGCACCGGGACCATCGCAATCAGGAACGAGCCGATCGCGATGTCGACTGCGTGCGAGGGCAGGACCAGGAGCGTACGCGCACCGAGTGCGGCGGCGGGAATGCCTGTGATGGAGTAGGCGGCGCACGCGCGCCAATCGACCTCGCGCCACCAGGCGAGGATGCGCGACAGGTTCGCCATCACGGCCGCGACCGCCATGATCGGCACCGCTTCCTTCGGCCCATATTCGTACGCCAGCACCGGCATCAGCATGATCGATGAGCCGGTGCCGACGATGCCTGAGAGGGTGCCGGCAATCAGGCCGACTGACAGCACGAACAGGAAGCCCAAGGTGACGTCTCCGAAAGCGCACCTCTCCGTCCGTCATTGCGAGGAGCCGAAGGCGACGAAGCAATCCAGGAGCCGGCGCAACGATTCTGGATTGCTTCCGCCGTCGCCCTTCGGGCTATGGCGGACAAGTCGCCTCGCTCGCAATGACGAACGGAGAGATGTGCTGTGTGGTTAACCGGCGGTGCAGTCGGAATCGAAAAAGCGATAGATCCTGCGCCATCATCTTTAGAATTTGAAGCGTATTCGTCTCCGTCGCATCTGCCTGTGAATTGAGGCTGCGACGATGGACAGTCAGCAATTTTCCGCGCTCGACCGCCACGCGGTCCTGACGCAATCCGACGACGGCTTTCCCTGGGTCGCGGGTGCCATGCTCGCGGTGGAGGCGGGCGAGGTGGTGCGGCTGCGGATGGAGAAGTTCGCGCGCTTTGAGGCCGATGCCGGCTGTGAGGCGCAGCTGATGGTCAGCGAGAAGATCGCCGCCGTCTTCGAGGCGGCCGCAAACTGGCTTGCCGGCGCAACCCCCGCCGCCATCATCGACCGCTACCGCGAGCATGTGGCCGCCAACGCGAGCTCGCCGCGAATCTTGCGATCGACCCCGGCCTTGACCAGGCGCGGCGCAAGAAGCGGGCTCAGCAGGAGATGGTCGAGCCGCAGGCCGGCATCGCGCGGCCAGCGGTTGCGCTTGTAATCCCAGAAGGTGAACATCGGATCATCCGGATGCAGCGTGCGGATCGCATCGCACCAGCCCTGATCGACCAGGCGTCTGAAGGCAGCGCGGCTCTTCGGCTGGATCAGCGCATCCTTGTCCCATGACTTCGTGGGATAAATGTCCAGCGGCGTCGGTGCGACATTGTAGTCGCCGGCGAGCACCACGGGCAGATCCTCCTTGATGAAGCCCGCGGCGTGCTTGTGCAGCCGCTTGAACCAGGCGAGCTTGTAGTCGAATTTCGGTCCCGGCTGCGGATTGCCGTTGGGCAGGTAGAGACAGGCGACGACGATGCCGCGCACCGCGGCCTCGATGTAGCGTGCCTCGTTGTCGTTGCGGTCCCCGGGCAGGGCGGTGCGGATCAGGACCGGCTCTGCCTTGCGCGCCAGGATGGCGACGCCGTTCCAGGTCTTCTGCCCGCACCACACCGCGCCATAGCCGGCCTTCTCCAGCGCCTCCGCCGGAAACTCCTCGTCCGTGCATTTCAGCTCCTGCAGGCAGACGACTTCCGGCTTGGCGGCACGCAGCCAGCGCTGCAGGTTCGGCAGGCGCCGGCGGACATTGTTGATGTTGAAGGTCGCGATCTTCATGATGCGAACAGTTCGACCACGAGTGGAGGCGCCATGTCCACACTGGCCGGATGTGACCGAGGTCACGGCAATGATTTGAGCTGCAGGTGAGAGTGCATGGACCCAGTCCAATATCCGTCACGCCAGCCGCGTGGGAGATCGATCATGCCCGAACTGAACTATGTCACGACCGGCGATCTGGATCACATGCAAGAGGTGCTGCTCGTCAAGCGAGAGCTGGGCAAGATCGGAATCTTCCTGGAGGGCTTCGATATCAGGATCACGGGCGTGTACACAAAGCCGCGTCCGTTCGGTTTCGACTTCGACTGCAAGCGGCCGCGGGACCTCTTGGTGCTGGCGCGCAGCAAGGCCGTGCTCAACGAGGACAAGGACGACACCCTGGAGGGCGCGGTTTCGGCCGGCCAGACGCACGGGACCGGCTTCCGGCAGATCGGCAGTGGCCCGCGGCTGCATCTCGAAATCGCCATGGACCGCAAATGCAATGTCCATATCGATTCACATGGCTACGTGGCTGGTCCGGGCCAGTATGACTGGAATCGCGCGCTCGAGCACGGCTATTGGGATCTCTTGTCGGACAAGGCGCCGGGCCTGTTCGGCGCATTCGGCGAGCGGGGCCAGGTCGGCCCGATGATCCGCCCGATGCAAGGCGTGGACGGCCGGATGCGCTGGGTGATCGGATTGACGGGGCATTGGTAAGGTATCCCGGCCAAGGCATCCCGGGCGCGGACATTGTTAATGTTGAAGGCCGCGATCTCTGTGATACGAAGCGCCACCACGACCGGAGGTGCCATGCCCACGCTGCGATTCATCGTCCTGATCGCCGCCGCCGCGGGGTCCAATGCCGCTGTTCGCGAGCAGGAGCTGCCGTTTCAGCCGACGGCGGAGCAGCGGGCTGCCTGCGAGGCGGATTACAACAAATTCTGCCTTGGCATGATCCCCGGCCAGGGCCGCATCATCGCCTGTCTGTCGCGGCAATACGATCAGCTCAGCGAATCCTGCAAGAAGCTGGTGGACGCCGCGAAAAAATAGTCGAGCTCCCTCTGCGATCGCATTCGGACGTCAGGGCGGATGCACCATGGGCTACCGACTTGCGAGTCTTGTCCGATCGGTCGTGGGATGTCTGCTTGGAGCAGCCGCGCCGCACGCTGCCGCTGCGGCGGAAATCCAGCCGGGCCACTTGCCGCGTATCGGGGCGGTCGACGAGCGCTTCCAGTCCTACAACGTCGAGATGGCGGAGATCATCGGCGGAGAGTTCTGGAGGCCCTATGGTCCCGAGGGGAAAATCGAGAACCTGCCCGCGGCGCCGCCTGGCAAGCATGCCGGGAATGATAGCAGCCTCTTTCAAGTCTTCCCGCCGCTCGATACGGCCAATCCGCGATTGTGGAAACTGGCGGCGGCGCTGGGGCCAGCCTATGTCCGCATCAGCGGCACCTGGGCGAACTCGGTCTACTTCCATGATGCGGACACCCCGCCACCGGCCACGGCGCCGCAAGGCTTCAAGGGCGTGCTGACGCGGTCGGAATGGAAGGGCGCCATCGATTTTGCCCGCGCGGCGAATGCCGAATTGGTGTCGTCCTTCGCGGTCAGCATGGGAGTTCGCGACCGAGTTGGCGTCTGGACCGCGGAGCAGGCCACGAAATGGCTTGCCTATACCAGGGCCGCCGGCGGCAGGATCGCAGCCGCCGAATTTTTCAATGAGCCCACATTGCCCGCCCTCGGCGGAGCGCCAAACGGCTACGACGCGGCCGCCTATGCGCGGGATTTCGCAATCTTCCGCAGCTTCGCAAAGCGCCTTGCGCCGGACATGACGATTGTCGGCCCCGGTGCGGTCGGCGAGGCGACGGCCAATCCCGGCGGAGGAAGGTCGGACGCGATCGCGACCGAGGACCTGCTTGCGGCTCGCCCTCGGCCTGTCTTCGACATCTACTCCTACCATCACTATCCGGCGCTCTCGATCCGCTGTGCGCCGATGGGGCCGCAGACCACCGTGGACGCTGCCTTGTCGGAGGACTGGCTCGCGCTGGCCGACAGGAGCAACGCGTTCCATGTCGGCTTGCGCAATCGCTACGCTCCTGGCGCCCCGGTCTGGATCACGGAAATCGCCGGCGCCGCCTGTGGCGGAAATCCGTGGGCCAAGACCTTCCTCGACAGCTTCCGCTACGTCGATACGCTCGGCCGTCTCGCCCGGAACGGCGTGGCCGTGCTGTTTCATAACACGCTCGCGGCCAGCGATTACGGGTTGCTCGAGCCGGGGACGTTCGCGCCGCGGCCCGATTATTGGGCCGCGCTGCTGTGGCGGCGATTGATGGGGCCCGGGGTTCTCGATGCCGGTGCGTCGCGTGAAGGCTTGCATCTCTACGCCCACTGCCTGCGAGACCATCCCGGCGGGGTCGCTCTCCTTGCTATCAACAACAGCCGAACGACGAGCAGCTACGCCGAGTTGAGCGCGCCGAGCCGGCGGTACACGCTGTCGGCGGCGAACCTGCTGTCCGAACACGTCGAGCTTAATAGTAAGTTGCTCCTGCTCGAAGCGAATGACGAGTTGCCATTGATGGATGGCGATTTCGAGCCGCCGGGAGGGGTGACCTTCGCACCAGCCACCATCACCTTCCTGGCGGTGCCCGGCGCGGAAAACCCTCACTGCCGATGACCGACTGATCCCGCGGCCGTTTCCAAGTCGTTCTCACTCTTTCACTTCCGCCCGATTATCATTGCGGCGCTCTGTCGGCTGCATCGACTGGCTCAAACAGAGCGGCATCAAGCATTTCGCGGGCGACCTGTCCGAGGCCGAGCAGAGGCTGGTCTATGCCACGCAAGGCGTGCCGGTGGCAGACCTACTCAACCGGAAGGTCGAGGGCACCGCGTGGAGGTCCAAGACGGTGGTATGTCATCGCCGAGCGGGACGGCGGGCATCTCGCGGCTCGAATTCCGACATCGCCAAGGATTTTTTTCTAGCCGAAACCCCAACTGCGGTGCCGCAGTGCAAAACTTTGGATCTCGCAAGCTGCCGATGCAGCCCGAGCTTTGTCCTGTGGCCGCGTCCCGTCTTATGCTCGAATTTCAATGCAAAATGCGGCCGGGCCGATCAATGCCCAGCAGACGACATTACGCGCTCGCGCATCGCTGGAGCCCTCATGTTTCGCGTAACGGCTGACTCATTGCAGGCCTATCTCGATTTCGATCCGAAGCGAAAGCAAGATCTGGTCAATCTCGATGAACTGATACGCAAGGCGGCTCCGGCCCTGAAGCGCTACTTCCACAAGGGAACGCCCGAAGGACATGGGGGTATGCGCATGAGGATGATCGGTTATGGAAAATTCCGATATGCGACCAAATCGGGAGAGGTGGTTGAATGGCCGGTGATCGGTATCGCTCTTCAGAGGAACTACATCAGCGTGTACGTGGCGGTTACGAAAGAGGGTGCGCCGATCGTGCCCGGTTATTCGGGAAAGCTCGGCGAATCGAGAATGGGCGGCAACAACTTCAGTTTCATGAAGTTCGACGATCTGAAGCAGGATGCAACGGTCTCGCTGATCGGAGACATTGCCAGGGCCTTCGCCTTGGATCCTGAGAACCCCGTTCGGTATATGCAGGGTTCCTAGCTCAGTGTATCCGATGCCCCGTTCCGAACCGCTTGCCGAAGCAATCTCGGGTGAATGTTCTCCGTGAGGGGAAACGTCCTTCTTATTGCGGGTTAATTCATGGGGCAGCAAGTTAAGGAGGATTCGCCGTGCGCTATCCAACACTGGTGTTGCTTGCCGCTGTTTCCTGCTCGGCTTTGCCGGCAATGGCTCAAACAGCGACTTCGACCAGCCCGCAAAACGAGGCCGATAAGGGTATCAAGACCGAGAACTCGGGCGCTTCGGGCTATGTCGGCGAGCAGGAAAGGCCCGGCTCAGCCGCGCACCTTCCAGGCGACCCGAACCGCGCCGACACCTCAGGCCATGCCGCCACAGCTCCAAGTGCCCAGAATTCCGGAGCTGGCATTGCCGGAGCTGCAGGCAATAAGAACGGTCCCGCTCCGCGGCAGGGGACCGTGGGCTCCGCTTCTCAGAACCTTTCGGTCCAGGAGCAGGACCCGTCGAACATCAAGGGTCTGCCCGGAAACAAGAGCGGGCCGCCGGTCAAACATTGAGGAATGTGGCACCGGGTCCGGCGCCGCATCGGAGCCGGGCTCTCGGCAAGGATGACCACGAGCCAGGCGGAAGCTCGCCTCCGCCATGGCCGTCCTACGATGTGGCGAGCAAAGACGCGCTGCGTTGGCGCAACGTCGCGGTATGGCTTGAGGCGAACACAGGACCCGGTGACGATCAGGCTGGCTTCCGATCCGGGCACTGTGTGCAAAGAGCTGTCGATTCCAAAGCTGCCGATTTGACGAGGGTCGCCTTGAGCCCCGGACGGTCATAAACGATTTTCGAAAAGAAGAGCCGCCGGTGAGGGCGGCTCTTTCCAAAGCGAGTAGCTTAGTATTTCGACTTTGTGTTGGATCCGGTCGTCTGGCCGGGCGCGTAGCCGGATGCACCAGGACTTCCCCTCTTCGATCCCTTTGCGTGCATTTCGTGTCCTGGTGCGTAGCCCGATGCACCCGGGCTGCCTTTCTTGGAGCCCCGGTCCTGCATCTCGTGCCCCGGCGTCTTGCTCGACACTCCTCGCGCAAAGACGGTTGGCGCTGATGCGATGAGGGCGGCGGCGGAAATGGCGATGATTGCAAATTTCATTTTCGTCCTCCTGATCGGCCCCGCCAAGCAACGACTCTGGACGACCGGACGTTCCATGAATGTGCGTTCATCATCATGGCTTGCGTCTCGATCGGTAGACCGTTGCGGCCGCCGATGTGGAAAGAGTCCGCAGTTCTCCGCGTCGCTGTGCCTCCAACTCAATTAGTTTCGCGATCCATTTTGTCGTTCTCGCTCATCCATGACGTCTTCTGTGATCCAAGGCGACGCAACCGCGGGGCTTGACGAGATCCAGTCTTTGACGCGAGACGGCAGCGCTATCGGGAGACGTGCGATTGGCGACGAGGAGGTCAGGGGAGATAGCGCCGGCGATTCGTTGCAATCAGTGCGAGGACGGATCGGGTCTACCTTTCCCAAAACTTGATTGTTGATACCGGCCATTTTCCATAATGACCTCGGATCAAAATCCGAAGCCCGTGCATTTCGTCGAGGCAGACCTCCTCGACTGTGCCTGCCTTTCCGTCGGCGAGGATGACGGTTTTGCCCTTCAATTCAGCTTGCGCCTCACCGTACTCAGCCAAGATGATGAGTGCATGGCGCTTGACCGATGGCATTGACTGCCCCTCCTCTGGCAGTGGCAGTTTCTCAACGCTTCACAATGGAAACGGACGACTGCTCCTTCCGGACTGCTCGCGACGGATACAATGCGAGCCCGCTCGCCTTGGCCACCTGCAGCGCGCTTGCGCTGCAAGGACATTTCGCCCACGGCGACCTTTGGCTATCGGTGCATGCGCCGTGCAATTTCTCGCGAGTGGCGGCTCGCGCTTTTTCAAGGCTCGCGCTTTTTCAAGACTTGCGAGAGGGTTGCAGTTCCTATCAATCCTGAAAGTTAATGTCGGCTGGATGCTGCGGGCGTCTAACGCGAGGCCAAGCTGATGTGGCGTTGCGGTGTTTCGCAAGATGCGAGCTGCTTCTGCGCTGCTTGCGTTGCGATGACGCCGAGAGAGCGCAGGCCGCTGGATGGTTTTGCTTGAGCAAGCGATGCTTGCATGGATCGCGGCGCCGCCGTCGGACAAATCACTTCCGTACCGATACCCAACGATTGAGCTTTCGCGCGAGCTTCGGACGCTCAACAATCATGTGCGTGACAGGCCGAATTTCGCGAGCGCCGGCAAAGCGGTAGGCAATTTCAAGACCTCCGCGCAAAAATAAATCTCTTTCGTTTTATCGGAAGTTGTGGTTGTCTGTCGCCATCCCGCCTCAATGAAGAGGGGCGTACGCGTCGTCACGAAAGTGGAGGCGGGCTGCGATGGACGCGATCGGTGGCGCCGGACGAGCGCTCGCGAGCGCGTACGTGAAATCGCGTGGTCCTGGTCTCCCGGTGCTGAGACCAAGCTCGCGATGCTTTCGATGAGCATCATGAGCGACGGGGGCAAGAGAGCCGGTCCCCGAGGAGAGCGCGTATAAGCGTTAAGATCGTCGCGCAGGGAAGGCCGGTTGTCCGGCTGCACCTGTGGTTCTGCCGCGTGCTTTTTTGCTGCACGCGGACCATGGGCGTCAGCCGATGCCCGGTCTTCCCTGCGCCCTCTGGATCGAAGAGGGACACTCAATGCGCAAGGCTCGGGCGAAATGCGTCGCGAGAGGGAGAACGTATGTCTTTCGCACCGCCATTGCGAGGCGCCGAAGGCGACGACGTGCCCACCGAAGCCCGAAGGCGGAAGCAATCCGGTGCGACGCACCGAGTCTGGATTGCTTCGTCTGGATTGCTGCGCTTCGCTCGCAATGATGGCATCGGCAGCGCGCGCCTCACGGAGCCGGCGCAGCAGGCTGTGGAGTCTCGCTCGGCGCAGCCGCCGGGCCACCCTTGTAGACGCGCGCATAGCGCGGCCCCAGGCTGGTCAGCACTTCGTAGCCGATGGTGCCGAAATGATGCGCGAGCTCATCGACGGTGATGCCGTCGCCAAGCAATGTCGCGAACTGGCCGCGGCGCACCGTCTTCGGCGGCAGGTCGGTGATATCTGCGGCGATCAGGTCCATCGAGACGCGGCCGGCAATGGGGCAGCGCTTGCCGGCGATGATGACGTTGGCGCCGCGGGTGCCGTCATTGGAGCTGGCGGCACGGAAATAGCCATCGGCATAGCCGGCCGAAATGATCGCGATTCGCGTCGGCCGCCGCGCGGTCCAGGTGCCGCCGTAGCCGACCGTGTCGCCGCGCTCGACCTCGCGGACCTGCACGATACGCGCCCTGAGGTCGACCACGCCTTGCATCGGATTGTCGGCCTCGGGCGTCGGGTTGACGCCGTAGAGCGCGGCGCCAGGCCGCACCAGATCGAACTGAAACGGCGCGCCAAGGAAGATGCCGGAGGAGTTCGCGAGCGAGGCCGGCACGCCGGCGAACTCGCTGGCGATGCTGCGAAAGGCAGCGAGCTGGCGGGCATTGATGGGATTGTTGAGCTGCTCGGCCGAGACCAGATGGCTCATCACAAGCGTGATGCCGTGATCGCCGGCATTGATCCGCGGAATGATGCTCTGCGCGGCCGCGATCGTGAGGCCCAGCCGGTTCATGCCGGTGTCGATGTGGATGGCGGCGCCGCCGCTCCAGCTGGTGCGGCGGCAGAACACGTCCCATTCGGCGAGCTCATTGAGGTCGCCGATCACGGGGCGGCAATTGTACTTGGCGTAGTCCTCGCCGCTGTTCTGGAAGAAGCCGTTGAGCACATAAAGCGCAGCCTGCTCGGGCAGCGCGGCACGGGCCGCCTTGGCTTCGGACAGAGTGGCGACAAAGAAGGTCTTGCAGCCGGCAGCCGCAAGCGCGGCGGCGACCGGGCCGGTGCCGCAGCCATAGGCGTCCGCCTTGATCACCCCGGCGCATTCGGCCGGCACCGCGGTCTTTTCGAGCTTGCGCCAGTTGGCGACCAGGGCATCGAGATCGATGGTCAGCACGCCGTTGGCACCGGCGGGCACATCGGGCGACGCCGGCTTGGCGTCGCCGGTGGGTTTCAGGTCGGGAACTGCGGTCATGGCCTTGCGGTTTTACGCGGGCCGCTGCCGTCGTTCAACCACCGCCCGTTAGTCGCGGTATCAATAGCCGTGGTCGGGTGCCATGGCGTCATGGCTGAGATCGCCGAATCGGGTGACCGAGGCGTCGAACTGCAGCTCGACCGTGCCGGTCGGGCCGTGGCGCTGCTTGCCGATGATCACCTCGGCCTTGCCGTGCGCCAGTCCCATCTCGGTTTGCCATTTCTCATGCTCCGGCGTGCCTGGGCGTGGCTCCTTGGCTGCGAGGTAATATTCCTCGCGATAGACGAAGATCACGACGTCGGCGTCCTGCTCGATCGAGCCGGACTCACGCAGGTCCGACAGCTGCGGCCGCTTGTCGTCGCGGTTCTCGACCTGGCGCGACAGCTGCGACAGCGCGATGATCGGAACGTTGAGCTCCTTGGCCAGCGCCTTGAGGCTGGTGGTGATCTCGGTGATCTCCTGCACGCGGTTGTCGCTGCCGCGCTTGCCGGAGCCCGCCAGCAGCTGGATGTAGTCGATGACCAGGAGATCGAGGCCCTTCTGCCGCTTCAGGCGGCGGGCCCGCGCCATCACCTGCGAGATCGAGATGCCGCCGGTTTCGTCGACATAGAACGGCAGCGACTGCAGCTCGATCGAGCAGTCGCGCAGCTTGTCGAAATCGGCCTCGGTGATGCCGCCGCGGCGGATGTGGCTCGAGGGGATGCCCGAGCGCTCGGCGATGATACGGGTGGCGAGCTGCTCGCCGCTCATTTCGCAGGAGAAGAAGCCGACCACGCCGCCATTGACCGCCTTCATGGTGCCGTCGGCCTGCAATTCACCCTTGTAGGCCTGCGCCACGTTGTAGGCGATGTTGGTGGCGAGCGAGGTCTTGCCCATGCCGGGACGGCCGGCCAGGATGATCAAATCCGAATGCTGCAGGCCGCCCATTTTGGCATCGAGGTCGCGCAGGCCGGTCGAGATGCCCGACAGCTTGCCGTCGCGCTGGAACGCCTTCGCCGCCATGTCGATGGCGACGGTCAGCGCCTGCGAGAACTTCTGGAATCCGCCGTCGTAGCGGCCGGATTCCGCGAGCTCGTAGAGCCGGCGCTCGGCATCCTCGATCTGGTTGCGCGGCGCGAAATCGACCGGCGCGTCATAGGCGACGTTGACCATGTCCTCGCCGATATGGATCAGGTCGCGGCGCAGCGAGAGGTCGTAGATGGTGCGCCCATAGTCCTGGGCATTGATGATGGTGGTCGCTTCCGCCGCGAGACGCGCCAGATATTGCCCGACTGTCATGCCGCCGAGGTCGATATCGGCCGGCAGGAAGGTCTTCAGCGTCACGGGCGTTGCGATCTTGCCCATCCGGATCAGACTGGAGGCGGTCTCGTAGATGGTCTGGTGCAGCGGCTCGAAGAAGTGCTTCGGCTCGAGGAAATCGGAGACGCGATAAAAGGCGTCGTTGTTGACGAGGATCGCGCCGAGCAGACCCTGCTCGGCCTCGATATTGTGCGGAGCGCTCCGGTAAGCCGGCGCAGCCGCATCCGGTGCAAGCTTGAGAACGTTCGAATCAGGAAGTGCCATGGAGCGTATCTAACAGCTTTGCGAATGGGCAGGGCGGGGATAAAGCGCCTGTCGCGGCTGAAGCGGAAGCAAAAGCTCGCGACTATGCACCATCGGCTGAAAACGGTGGATGAATCCGGTTTCGCCGGAACGCTCCGCTTGACGCCATCGGCGCTGAATCCGGCTGCGAGTCGGTGGCAGAACGCCGCGTTTCCTGAGTTCCGGGCGCGGCCGAAAAAATCTGTGCGGCGGCCTGAACCTGGATGGCCGCGGATCGAACCTATTGGGAGCGGAATCGAGCCGCCGCGGCGGCGCCTCAGACCAGGATCAAATAGATCAGCGCGATCAGCGACGCCGCCACGCCGGCCGCGATCAGCGCATAATCGGTGCTGAAATCGGTCTTCGGCTCGAACATGATCTGGCAATTGTTGTGCGACATGGCGCGCACCCTAGAAGCAACCGCGCCCGCGCGATGTGAGCCAGTTCACATCACCCCGTATTCTTTGGCCGTAGCGGCACGGCGAGTCCGGTCCGGAACAGCCGGAGGCGAGATGCGCGCCGGGATCCGGACACCCGCATGCGCCGTGAGCACGATGCGCCGCTATTCGCCCGCCATCTTCAGCAGCGGCCGGCTGCCGCGTTCCCGCGACCTCAGGCGAGCCTCTTCCTGGCCGATGTAATCGCGGGTCATCGGCACCACGCCCTGGCGCTTGGTGAGCTGGATCTGGAAGTTCATCATGTTCTGCTTGCGGAATGCCATCTCGGACGCCGCGAGATAGAACTCCCACATCCGGGCGAAGCGCTCGTCATAGAGCTGCACGGCTTCCTCGCGGCGCGCCATGAAGCGCTCCCGCCAGGCCTTGAGCGTCTCCGCATAATGCAAACGGAGGATCTCGATGTCGCAGACCAGGAGGCCCGCACGCTCGATGGCCGGCAGCACCTCGGAGAGCGCCGGGATGTAGCCGCCTGGAAAGATGTATTTGGCGATCCAGGGATTGGTGGAGTCGGGGCCTTCGGAACGGCCGATCGAATGCAGCACCATGACGCCGTCCTCCGCCAGCAGCTCGGCGCAGCGGCGGAAATAGGTGTCGTAGAAGGCCACGCCGACATGCTCGAACATGCCGACCGAGACGATGCGGTCGAACCGTCCCGGAACGTCGCGATAGTCCTGCAGCAGGAAGCGCGCGGAGCCCGCAAGATTCCTCTCGGCAGCCCGCCCATTGGCCACCTGCAGCTGCTCGGTCGAGAGCGTCACCCCGGTGACATCGGCGTCCGCTGTCTCGGCCAGATAGAGGCCCAGCCCGCCCCAGCCGCAGCCGATATCCAGCACGCGCTTCCCGGGCGCGAGGAGGAGCTTGGCAGCGAGATGGCGCTTCTTGGCCAGCTGGGCGTCGTCCAGCGTCGCGTCCGGCGTCTCGAAATAGGCGCAGGAGTACTGCTTGTCCGCATCCAGGAACAGCGAATAGAGCCGCCCGTCCAGGTCGTAATGATGGGCGACGTTGTGGCGGGAGCGGGAGCGGGGATTGAACTGTCTCAGGTGACGGATGAAATAGCGCAGCCACCATTGGGTCTTGGCCCATCCCGGCAACACCGCCGGCTGGTCCATCAAGACCGCCAAAACCTCGGCGATCGAGCCCTGCTCGACGACGAAATCGCCGTCCATATAAATTTCCCCGAGCGCCAGCTCGGGGTTGATCAGAATCCGCCGCTCCGAATCGCGGCTGAGGAATCGCACGGCTACGGGTGTCCCGGAACCGTCACCACAGTGAAACGTCGTGCCGTCTGCAGTCGTAAACGTGATCGACCCACGGCGAATGAATTGAGTCAGAAGACTACGCAACAAACGGTCCATCCACACCCATCCAACGAGCAATCCCGTGAGATGCTGACTTACCCGGCCCGTCGCACTCGACGCGTTGGGAACCGAATGGTTCCCATTCAACAGGTTTTTAAGATAGTGAGCCCCCTACCGCCGCACTACTGCTTTGAAGTCAAAGCGGATATTCCAAAACACGCATTCGGGCGGCGTCATCTGCGCGCTTCCTTTCCCTTGATATTCCGTTAAAAGGTGGCGGCCGCCGAGGCTGATCCGGTGCTTCCCGCCGCCAGACGGACGCTCGCATGCGAATGTCCGGGGTGATGAACTGCCGGCTAAGGACCTGATCGGCCGGCTGTTTTTGATCTGACTTCGCCGTTGTCGCTCGCGAAGGCTCAAGGGGTGCAGGCGTGCTTGCCGGGCCGACGGTGAAGGATGGCGATGGCCCAAGCTGGAGAATGATAATGGTTTGCCGAGCGCTCGGTTTCGCGGCGGTGCTGCTTCTGGTCAGTGGGGGATTGGCGAGGCCGGTGCAGGCGCAGGAGAATCTCGATGCCGGCAAGAGCCCTTCACAGCTTTTCGCCGGCACCTGCAGTGCCTGCCACAAGAGCCCGCGGGGCCTGCTCAAGACCATCCCGGCCGGCTCCCTGCAGGGCTTTCTTCGCCAGCATTACACGACCGGCCCGGACATGGCCGGCGTGCTCGCAGGCTACCTGGTTTCCAATGGTGCGAATGATACGCGCGCGACCGGCGGCAAGAGCAGCCGGGACGGCAGGTCCGAGACGAGGTCCGACGCCAAACCGGACACGGAGGCCGCACCCGTTGAGCGGACGGGCCGCAGGCATCGGCGATCGGCCACTGAGCCGGCCGGAGAGGCGGCTCCGGCCCCTGAGGCGGCCGCGGGTGCGGACGCTCCGCCAAAGCCGCACACGCGCCACAAGTCGGCCAGGCACAAGCGCGGTCGGCCGGCCGGCGACGATGCCGCCAAGCCCGATGCCGTGAACGAGGAGCCATCGGAGGCCGCAAGGCCGGTCGCCGGGGAGAAGCCTGCGGCCGAGAGCCGGGCCGAAGCGCCCAGAACCGATGCTCCGAAGGAGAGCGAGCCGACCTTGCGGGCTGAACCCGCGCCATCGGCCGCGCCGACCATCACGCAGTCGATTCCGTCCACCTCGTCAGCCGGCGCAGCCGACCCGTCGGTGCCGACTGCACCGGCTGAGCGCTGAGCTCGCGAGCGGATGCAGCTCAAATGAAAAGCCCGGCCGACGCGGCCGGGCTTTTCTGATCGGAGCCGCGGAGCTTACTCGGTCGGCTGTGCCGGCTCCTCCTGCTGGGCTTCCGGATCGAAGAACTCGCCGGCGGCAGCGATCGCCTCGGCGGCCGCGTCGCGATCCTCCTGGCGGGTCGAGATGTCCTCGCCGCGCTTGATGCGCTCGGCTTCGTCGGCGCTGCGGGCCACGATGACGGTGATGGAGGCTTCGACCTCAGGGTGGACCGCGATCGTGACCTTCTGCTGTCCGATAGCCTTGATCGGCGCGTCCAGCCAGACCTGGGGCCGGCTCACAGTGATGCCATCGGTTTCGAGCGCGCCAACGATGTCGCGCACCGACACCGAGCCGAACAGCTGGCCGGCCTCGGAGGCCTGACGGATGATGATGATATCGCGGCCGTCGATCTTCTCGGCGACCTTGCTCGCCTCCGACTTGGCCTTGATGTTGTTGGCCTCGAGCTCGGCCTTCATGCCTTCATACTTGGCCTTGTTCTCGGCGGTGGCGCGCAGCGCCTTCTTGCGCTTCAGCAGAAAGTTGCGCGCAAAGCCGTCCTTGACCTTCACGATCTCGCCCATCTGGCCGAGCTTGGCGACGCGCTCCAGTAGAATGACTTCCATCTTCTTCTCCTCGTGATGTGTGATGTTGTCGGGTTGCAGGGGATTGAACTCTTCAGGGGGCAGGCAGGGGCGGCGGCTGTTGCCGCTGCCAGAAACGTTGGCGCAGGCCAAAGGCGGCGTCGGCAAGCCCGAGCGCGACCATGATCAGCACGGGCCAGCCGAACATCATGACCAGCGCATAGGTTGAGCCGAGCCAGAACGGGCGGCTCTTCCAGCTCAGTGTCAACGTATGCAGCACCGCGAAGCCGGTGAGCCCGTAGGCCATCAGTAATGTCGAGGTCGCGATGACAGCGGCGATGGCGAGCAGCCCGCCGGCAAAGCAGAAGCCGATCGCGGCAAACAGCACTGCCAGTGTCATCGGGGGCAGGACCGTTGCTTTCAGGTCGGGCCAGGGCCGCCGCAGCCGTCCGGACGTTGCCGTGATCTTGGCCGCAAGCCAGAGGCTGAACGCCAGGGTCATCGTCGAGAAGGCAGCGGCGATCGGCGGCGACACGGTGACGACGAGATCGATCACCGGCGCGGTTTCCGGCGAGAGCGGAACGTCGGCGGCGCGCAGGATGCGCGTCAGGCCGTTGCGCAAGGTCTCATGGATGCTCGCCGCGTCACTGCCAAGCGTCAGCAGGGCGGCAAAGGTGGTGAGGGCGGCGACGGCGCCGATCCAGAGCACGATGCGCCCGACCGGATACCATTCCAGCTGCGGCGCGCCGGCGTCGGCCGCGGAAGCATCATGCGCCGCCGGCCGTCCGAGCAGCGCGAGGTGGGCCAGCCACCAAGCCGGCAGGGCCACGGCCACCGCGAAGCTGATGCTATAGGGCAGGCCGAACAGGGCAGCAAAGCCCATCGCCGCCGCGATGCCGCCGATGCTGGCGCTGAGTGGCCCCCAGCTCATCCCGGCCACCATCAGCGGCAGCGGCGCCAGCACGACCAGGACGAGCGAGATCGGCTCGCCTGAGATCAGCGAGGCGAACATCAGGGCCGAGGCAGCGCCGGCCGCAAGCGCAATGGCGATGAACGCGATCATCAGCTGTCCCGCTCTCCTTCGAGCGGTTAGAGGTTCTCGTCGACCCCAACCATCGGCGACCGGAACGACCCGGAAGCCTTATGAACCAAGTGAACTGAGAGACGGCCGGCGCTTGTCGGGACGCCGGCCGTGGATGTCTTAGCGAATGACGTAAGGCAGCAGGCCGAGGAAGCGGGCGCGCTTGATGGCCCGCGCGAGCTCGCGCTGCTTCTTGGCGGACACCGCCGTGATCCGGCTCGGCACGATCTTGCCGCGCTCGGACACGTAGCGCATCAGCAGCTTCGAGTCCTTGTAGTCGATCTTCGGCGCGTTCGGCCCGGAGAACGGGCAGGTCTTGCGACGGCGGAAGAAGGGGCGGCGTGCGGGGGCTTCAGCCATTGTTCTTACTCCTCATCCGCAGTTTCAGTGTCTTCGCGCGGCCGGCGCGGGCCGCGATCGCCGCGGAAACCGCCGCCGTCGCGATCACCGCGGAAGCCGCCACCTTCGCGCTCGCCGCGGAATCCACTGCCGCGGTCGTCACGCTCGCGGTCGCGATCGGCCTTGCGCATCATCGCCGAGGGACCTTCCTCATGCTCGTCGACGCGGACGCTCAGATAACGGATCACGTCCTCGCTGATGCGCTCCTGACGCTCGATTTCGGCGATCGCCGCCGCCGGCGCGTCGATGTTGAGCAGGACGAAATGCGCCTTGCGGTTCTTGTTGATGCGATAGGTGAGGGAGCGCACGCCCCAATTCTCGGTCTTGGTGATCTTGCCACCGAGGCCTTCGACGATGCCGGTCATCTGGGTCGTCAGTTCTTCCACCTGCTGGGTGCTCGCGTCCTGACGCGCGAGGAAAACATGCTCGTAAAGCGGCATGGCTGTCCTTTCCAAGGTTGGCGCAGGCCCCGGCGTCAAGCCCTTCGAGCCCTTTTGGAAAGGACTCGTAGAGGTTAGCTCAGAAGGCGGAAACACGGGACGACGGGCCGACTGGCCCTGTCACATCAAAGTCGCCGGCGCGATCAAGTCGCCAAAAGCGGTGATTTTGCTGAGACCGTCCGTTCAGCTCCCGGCTCGGGACCTACGGAATGGCGCGCTTATACCGATTTTCTCCTTCCTGGCAAGGGAAACCAGGCCGAAACGCGCGAGAATCAGGCCGTTCCCAGCCTGTCACACGCTTGACATGACTGCCCCGGGCGGTGTCTTACCGCGCTTTCCAGGGGAATTCGGGAACGTTTCAAGGAGCGGCCGATGACGGCAGCATTTACTTTTCCGGGACAGGGGTCCCAGGCGATTGGCATGGGCAAAGCCTTGGCCGAGGCCTTTCCGGTCGCACGGGCGGTGTTTGACGAGGTCGATGCGGCGCTTGGCGAGAAACTGACCGCGGTGATCTGGGACGGGCCGGCCGAGACCCTGCAGCTCACCGAGAACGCCCAGCCGGCCCTGATGGCGGTCTCGCTCGCCGCGTTGCGCGTGCTGGAGTCCGAGGCCGGATTTTCCGTTGGCCGGGATGCGGCGTTCGTCGCAGGCCATTCGCTTGGAGAATATTCCGCGCTCGCCGCGGCCGGCAGTCTGACCATTGCCGACACTGCGCGGCTGCTTCGCACGCGCGGGCTTGCGATGCAAAAGGCCGTGCCGGTCGGCGTCGGCGCCATGGCGGCGCTGCTCGGTCTCGACTATGAGACCGCGGTTGCGGTCGCGGAGGAAGCCTCCCAGGGCGAGGTCTGCCAGGCGGCCAATGACAATGGCGCGGGGCAGGTCGTGGTCTCCGGCGCCAAGGCCGCGGTCGACCGCGCGGTAGAGATCGCGCGGGCCAAGGGCGCCAAGCGCGCGATGCTGCTGCCGGTGTCGGCGCCGTTCCACTGCAAGCTGATGCAGCCTGCCGCCGATGTGATGGCGGAGGCGCTGGCCAAGGTCACCATCAAAAAGCCGGCTTCGCCGCTGGTATCGAACGTCCTGGCATCGCCGATCAGCGATCCGGACGAGATTCGCCGCCGCCTGGTCGAACAAGTCACAGGGACGGTGCGCTGGCGCGAGTCGATCGCCTATATGTCGGCGCAGGGCGTCACCCGATTCTTCGAGATCGGCGCCGGCAAGGTGCTGAGCGGGCTCGTCAAGCGCATTGCCGACGGCGCTGTGGGAATCGCCGTGGGTGGACCGGCCGATATCGCCGGTGCGAAGGATGCTTTGAGCGCTGCGCAGGCGGCGTAAGATCGCCGCATGGGACCGCGGCATTGAGGAGAGTTGAATGTTCGATCTGAGTGGCAGGACCGCGCTGGTCACCGGTGCGACCGGTGGCATCGGAAACGCGATTGCGAAGGCGCTGCACGCGCAGGGCGCAACCGTTGCGATTTCCGGCACGCGACGCGAGGTGCTGGAGACGCTCGCGGGCGAGCTGGGCGAACGTGTTCACGTGTTGCCTTGCAACCTCTCAGACTCGGCAGAGGTCGAGGCGCTGGTGCCGGACGCCGAGAAGGCGATGGGCCAGGTCGATATTCTCATCGCCAATGCCGGCATCACCCGCGACAATCTGTTCGTGCAGCTGCGGGACGAGGATTGGGACGAGGTCATCAAGGTCAACCTCACCGCGACATTCCGTCTCGCGCGCGCGGCGACCAAGCTGATGATGCGCAAGCGGTTCGGCCGCATCATTGCCATCACCTCGATCGTCGGTGTCACGGGTAATGCCGGGCAGGGGAATTACACCGCCTCCAAGGCCGGCATCATCGGCATGATCAAGACGCTCGGCGGCGAATACGCCAAGCGGGGCGTGACCGCGAACTGCATTGCGCCCGGCTTCATCAAGACGCCGATGACGGATGCGCTCAACGACAAGCAGCGCGAAGCCATCCTGGCCAAGGTTCCGGCGGCCCGTTTGGGTACGCCCGAGGACATTGCTGCAGCTGCGGTCTATCTCGCCTCGAACGAGGCGGCCTACGTCACCGGACAGACGATTCACGTCAATGGCGGCATGGCGATGATCTAACGCGGCCGATCTGAAGTCCCTTAAGTCACCCGGCGCAAAATCTCTTCAGGGAGTTCGGATCGAAAGCGGCACTAGAATCATTGGCTTGTTACAGCCTGCGGCTTGCGGAGTTCGCAAGCCTGTTGCGGCCATGGTGCACGGACTTCGGCAGGTGGGCGCTAGGGCACGAGCCGGGCCTTGAATACGGCGAAAAGGAGTCGCCCGGCAGCCCGTCGGGGCTTGTAGGCAAGGTTTTGCGTTTATGATAACCGAACCGCCGACGGAGGACTGAAGAACGCCATTGCAGGATTTCGAAACCCTGTATATTGGCGGGGCGAAGCTTGCCGTCGTTCGCCGGGGCCTTCCGTCGGCTAGTGCCACTGATCCTGAGTTCCTGAGGCGTCAGGAACCACGTTCGGAGCCGCACTGGACGCAATGGATTTGTGGTTGCCCCGTTTCCAAAGTTGCTCAGGGCCACGCGCTGGTCCTTGCCGATTTCGGAAACGGGGCGCCGCGGGGCACATCTAGTTTTGCGCGATCGCGAAGGAAGTTTAAACGGCCGGGATGACGCCTAATCATCCGGGGGTCGGATCTTAAGGGAACAAGCACGAGGTTGAACGATGAGTGAGATTGGCGAGCGGGTTAAGAAGATCGTGGTCGAGCACCTTGGTGTCGAACCAGAGAAGGTGGTCGACAACGCGAGCTTCATCGACGACCTCGGCGCTGACAGCCTCGACACGGTCGAGCTGGTCATGGCGTTCGAAGAAGAGTTCGGCTGCGAGATTCCGGATGACGCCGCGGAGACCATCCTGACGGTTGGCGACGCGACCAAGTTCCTCGAGAAGAACGCCAAGAGCTGACACCACGTCATGGTGTTGCAGAAACCGGCCGGACCGCGCGCGCGGTCGACCGGTTTCTTGCTGTTGACTGGAGCATGGACCCGATAGATGGACATCGGGTTTCCGAATGGATCATGCTCACATGCAGGTTGAGACCGTGATTCGATTCCGCAGGATCGTGGTCTGACCAGACGATCGTCCGCGGTCCGGAGAATTACGCTCTGGCGGAATCGTGCACAAACAATCATCTGAGGCGCGATGGCGCATCATCGGCCGTTGCGCTTTAGTCATAAGGGTCTGGAGAAGCAGATATGAGGCGGGTTGTCGTCACGGGCCTCGGCATGGTGTCGCCACTCGGCTGTGGTGTCGACACGACGTGGCAGCGCATTCTCGAGGGCAAGAGCGGCGCGCGCGTGATCGACACATTCGATGTCTCCGACCTGCCGAGCAGGGTGGCCTGCCTGGTGCCGCGCGGTGATGGCAGCGACGGCACGTTCAACCCCGACCAGTGGATGGAGCCGAAGGACCAGCGCAAGGTCGACGACTTCATCATTTTCGCGATGGCCGCTGCGAAGCAGGCGCTCGACGACGCCAACTGGCATCCGACTTCGGAAGAGGATCGCTGCGCCACCGGCACGATGATCGGGTCCGGCATCGGCGGCCTGTCCGGCATCGCCGACACCGCGATCCTGCTCAAGGAGCGCGGCCCGCGCAAGGTCTCGCCATTCTTCATTCCGGGACGCCTGATCAATCTCGCCTCCGGCTACGTCTCGATCGAGCATGGGCTGAAGGGCCCGAACCATGCCGTGGTGACGGCGTGCTCGACCGGTGCGCATGCGATCGGCGACGCCAGCCGGCTGATCGCGCTCGGCGACGCCGACGTGATGGTGGCGGGCGGCGCGGAATCCCCGATCTGCCGCATCGGCATGGCCGGCTTCTGCGCGGCCCGCGCTTTGTCGACCGGCTTCAACGAGACGCCGCAGCGCGCCTCGCGGCCCTACGACAAGGACCGCGATGGTTTCGTGATGGGCGAGGGCGCCGGCATCGTCGTGCTCGAGGAATATGAGCATGCCAAGGCGCGTGGCGCGCGCATCTACGCTGAGGTCACCGGCTACGGCCTTTCCGGCGATGCCTATCACATCACCTCGCCGTCGCCGGACGGCGATGGCGGCTTCCGCAGCATGAGCGCTGCGATGAAGCGCGCCGGCATCAGCGCGTCCGACATCGATTACATCAATGCGCACGGCACCTCGACGCAGGTCGGCGATGAGATCGAGCTCGGCGCCGTCGAGCGGCTGCTCGGCAATGCGGGCTCGAAGGTCTCGATGTCGTCGACCAAGTCGTCGATCGGCCATCTGCTCGGTGCCGCCGGCGCCGTCGAAGCGATCTTCAGCATTCTCGCGATTCGCGATAACGTCGCACCGCCGACCATCAATCTCGAGAACCCGTCGGTTGAGACCGCGATCGATCTCGTGCCGCAGACGGCGCGCAAGCGCGAGATCAACGTCGCGCTATCCAACTCCTTCGGTTTCGGCGGCACCAATGCCTCGGTGATCCTACGGCGTGTGGTGAACTGATACGCGAAGCGGCCGAACCACCGTTTCGCCGTATTCGCTGCTACATCGTTAAGACGGGCGTAGACTTCAGGTCGCTTGTGTTAGGGATCGCACGGCCGCGACAGGGCGACGGGACCGAAAGTTGCAGCAATGAGTGAAAGGCCGCCCATCTCGCCACGCAGTCCGCGCGCTGCGCTGGAGCCGGAGCAGGTGCCACCGCCGCCGCGGCGCTCCGACCGCGCGCGCAATCCCTTTGTCGTCGTCGGCAATGCCATCATCACGCTTCTGCTTTTTCTGATGCTCGGTGCCGGCGCGGTGTACTACTACGGGCGGCAGGTGCTGGAGACCCCTGGACCGCTGCAGGAAGACAAGATCGTCAACATTCCTGCGCGCGCCGGTGCGCGGGACATCGCCGAGGTGCTGAACCGGGAAGGTGTTATCGACGTCAATCCATGGATCTTCGTTGGCAGTGTCCACGCGCTGAAGGCCGCGCCCGATCTCAAACCTGGCGAATATGAATTCAGGAAGAACGCGTCGCTGCGCAGCGTGATCGCCACCCTGGTCGAAGGCAAGGTGGTGCAGCATTCCGTGACGATTCCGGAAGGCCTGACCTCGGAGCAGATCGTCGCGCGTCTATCCGAGAACGATATCTTCGCCGGCTCGGTACGGGAGATTCCGCGCGAGGGCACGCTGCTTCCGGAGACCTACAAATTCCCGCGCGGCACCAGCCGCGAGCAGGTGATCCAGCGTATGCAGCAGGCGCAGAAGCGTGTGCTGGCGGAGATCTGGGAGCGCCGCAGCCCCGATCTGCCGGTCAAGACACCGGAGCAATTGGTGACGCTCGCCTCCATCGTCGAGAAGGAGACCGGCAAGCCGGATGAGCGCAGCCGCGTCGCTGCGGTGTTCGTCAACAGACTGCGGCAGAAGATCAAGCTGCAATCGGACCCGACCATCATTTATGGGCTGGTCGGCGGCAAGGGCACGCTGGGGCGGCCGATCAAGCGAAGCGAGATCGCCCAGCCGTCGCCCTACAACACCTATGTGATCGAAGGGCTGCCACCGGGGCCGATTTCCAACCCGGGCCGCGCCTCGCTGGAAGCGACCGCCAACCCGGCCCGCACCCGCGATCTCTATTTCGTCGCCGATGGCTCTGGCGGCCACGCCTTCACCGAAACCTACGGCGAGCATCAGAAGAACGTCGCCAAATTGCGCGCGATGGAGAAGCAGACCCAGAACGATACCGTCGAGCCGGACGATGCGCCGCCGGCAGCAGCGAACGCGGCCGCCGATCCGGCTGCGGTGGCCTCGACCCCCAAGCCGCCCGCCGGGGCTGCAAAGAAGCCTCCTGCGCGGGCGCCGGCCAACGCTGGCAGGGCCGGTACGGCGCCATCTGCACCAGCTGTTCAGCAATAATCTGAACGCGCGTCCGGGACCGCAGAACCGGACTTAACATTTGCCGAAAAGGCCTTAAGGTTCGCGCGCTTTATGAGCGGGGCGAATCTGCGCCCTTATTTGCCGGAGAAAATGAAGCGATGGCACTGTCGAGCATGACCGGCTTTGCCCGAAGCCACGGGACGAGCGGCCCCTACGCGTTCGAGTGGGAGCTGAAATCGGTCAATGCCAAGGGATTGGATCTGCGCCTGCGGCTGCCGCAGGGCTGGGATGAAGTCGAAGCCTTCGCCAAGAAGCGCGGCGCCGAGCTGTTGTCGCGCGGCACCGTCTACGCCAACCTGACGGTCAAGCGCGCCGATGCCGGCTCGACCGTGCGCGTCAACGAGGACGTGCTCGCCTCCATCGTCAAGGTCGCGACATCGCTCGCCGCAAAGATCGACGCGGTGGCGCCGAGCATCGACGGGCTGCTCGCGATCAAGGGTGTGATCGAGGTGGTCGAGCCCGAAAGCGACGAGGCCGAGGACCAGGCCGCCAAGGATGCGGTCATCGCCGCATTCGACACGGCGCTGAAGAGCCTGGTCGAGATGCGCAGGCGCGAAGGTGAGACGCTGGGTCAGGTTCTCGGCCAACGCATCGACGAGATCGAGGCGCTGGCGAGGCGCGCCGAGGCCTCGCCCGGCCGCAAGCCGGAGGCGATCAAGGCCCGTCTCGCCGAGCAGGTCGCGGCGCTGCTGGAGACCTCCGACCGCTTCGATGCCGACCGGCTGGCGCAGGAGGCGCTGCTGATCGCGGCCAAGGCCGACGTCCGCGAGGAGCTCGATCGCATCGCCTCTCACGTCGCGCAGGCGCGCGACATGCTCCGGAAGGGCGGCCCGGTCGGACGCCGGCTCGATTTCCTGGCGCAGGAGTTTCATCGCGAGGTCAACACAACCTGTTCGAAATCGAACGATATCGAGCTGACCAATATCGGCCTCGAGCTGAAGACGGTGGTCGAGCAATTCCGCGAGCAGGTTCAGAATCTGGAGTGATCCATGACCGCTCATGAGGGCAGCTTCGATGGTGTCGAGCGACGCGGACTGATGTTCGTGCTGTCCTCGCCCTCGGGCGCCGGCAAGACCACACTGTCGCGTCTGCTGATCGAACGGATGCCGGGCCTGCGCATGTCGGTCTCGGCCACGACCCGGGCAAAGCGGCCGGGCGAGGAGGACGGGCAAGACTATCTGTTCGTCGACACCCAGCGCTTCGAAGAGATGGTGAAGCGCGAAGAGCTGCTGGAATGGGCCACCGTGTTCGGCAACCGCTACGGCACGCCGCGCGCGCCGGTCGAGGCGGCGCTGTCGGCAGGGCAGGACGTGCTGTTCGACATCGACTGGCAGGGCACGCAGCAATTGCGCGAGAAGGCAAGGGCCGACGTCGTCAGCGTCTTCATCCTGCCCCCGTCCGCGGCCGATCTGGAGCGGCGCCTGCACACGCGCGCGCAGGATTCCGATGAGGTGATCCGGGCGCGCATGAGCCGCGCCAGCCACGAGATGAGCCACTGGGCCGAATACGACTACATCGTCATCAACCGCAATGTCGACGAGGCCTTCGCCGAGGTGCAGTCGATCCTGAAGGCGGAGCGGCTGAAGCGCGAGCGCCGCACCGGGCTCAGCACTTTCGTACGCGAGCTGCAGCGCCAGCTCGAGCCGTGATCGCTCGAGGACTGCTGAATACGTCGTTGCGAGCGAAGCGACGTGTCCGCCATAGCCCGAAGGGCGACGGCGGAAGCAATCCAGAGCTACGCGTAAAATAGTGGATTGCTTCGTCGCTTGCGGTCCTCGCAATGACCGCGCTGGCCGTGCGGAGCTCCAACTAATTCATAACTCACAAGCGATGCAGCACGGCTCAGCCGTGCTTGGCGAGCCGCGCCAGGATGTCCTGGACGCCGTCGAGCGACTCGTCCTGGCGGATGTCGCGCATCCGCGGCCGCAGCGCCTGCGGACGCGGGATGAAGTCGAGCGGCGGCTCCGGTCCATTGTTCTCAGGCTCCAGCATCAGCGCGGGAGGTAGTGGCGGCAGCTCGGCGTCCTTCCGGCGCGAAGGGGCGCCGTCGGCCGCGCGACGCGCGCTCTTGCCGCTTTTTGGAGCCGCGAGCTTGGGCGTGGCGATCTTGGGCGCGGCCGCCTTGGGGCTGGCAGCCTTCGGACGAATGATCCTGGCATCATCGGGCCTCGCCGCAGCCGCCTGGAGCGGCGTGGCGGCATGCCTGATCGGCCCCGCAGGTGCCGGGGCGATGGTCGTCGGCGGCAGATCATCGACCTTTACTGGCGGCGCGACTCTCTTCCGGCGCGGCGTCATGGCCTTGCTCGGCTGCGACGGCTTGATCGTTGGCGCGGCGTTGACCGGGTCCGGCATCGACGGCTCCAGCTTTCGCGGCTGGACCGCTTTGACCGGCTGCGACGCGGGAGCTGGTGACGCCGGCGTTCTGGCGGCGCGGGCCTCCAACATGTCGAACAACTCCGCGGCGGGATCGACCGGCTTTGCCGGCGGCGGGCTGCTACGATGCCGAGCATTGTCGCCACCGAACCGCGACGCCCGCTCGTTCTCCTTAGCCTCGAGCAGGTTCGCCAGCTCGCTGATGGGATCGACCACCTTTGGCGCCAGATCGTTGACCGGAGCGACGGGCGGCCGCGGCTTAGGCCGAGCCGCTACCGGCTTGGCAGGCGGCGCTGGCGGGGGCGCGAAACGGGACTCCAGCAGGTTGGCGAGCTCGGCTGCGGGATCGGCGACGAGCGGCAGCCGTGGCGGCGCGGTTTCGAGTGGAGGAGGCAGCGCCGATGTGGCGGCTTCGACAGCCGGCGGCTGCGCAGCGCGCTTTGCTGCGTGCGATCCGAGCAGGTCGACCAGCTCCGCGGCCGGATCGTTGACCTTGGCCGGCGCGGCGGGCGTGACCTCGGGCGTCGGTTCGGCAGGACGCGGCGGAGCCGCCGCGGTTTGTGGCGGTGGGGCCTTGGCCGCATGGGATGCCAGCAGATCGACCAGCTCGGCAGCGGGATCGGCCGCGGCGGCCGTCATGGCGACAACCGCTTGCGGCTCGACCGCCACCAGCGGCGCTGGCGCCGGCGGCATCGTGCGAACGGCCGCAGCCGGCTTGGGCTCGATCGCGACCACCGGTGCCGGGGCCGCGCGCTTTGACGCGGGCGCGATGACCGGCCGCTGCTTGGCGGCGCGACCGCTGCGGCCGCTGGCGTGCACCACCTTCGACTTGGCGCGCGGCTTGTCGCGGCTCCGGCGGGCACGCGCGATGGCGCGCTGCCAGTTGCGGTTGCGACGGTGGCGGCGCCCGACCTTGCTGAGCCGATAGAGCGCGCTCGCCAGCAGGCCAGACAGCGACAATGCGCCCACCACGACCAACAGCAGCTTGCGGATCGGCGCGACCGGCTTCGCCGGTTTGGCCGGTGCGGCAGGACTGTCGGGCGATGGTGCCGACGCGGCAGACTCTGCTGGCAGGGCGAGTTCGTCCGGCAGTGGTGATGCGGAAGCCGTCGAAGGCGCCGAAGGCGCCGAAGCCGTCGAATCCATGTCGGCTGAATCGAGCGGCTGCCAGGACGGTGCGGCCGCGTTGCGCTGCAGGCTCTCGTCGAACGAGGTTGCCGGCTGGGTGCGCACGAGGCTCGGCGTGGCGCCGGGTGGCGTCTTTGCAGCGGGCTTGGCGTCATCGTCGGCGAGCGCGTCCGTGCTGGCGCGCGGCGCCGGGCCGTTGCCGCGTCGCGTCGTGAATTTCGGCGGCGTAGGCTGCGCGAAATCCCACGCGGAGGGCGCCCGGTTTGCCTGGCGCGGTGTGGTGTCCTCAGCGTTATTCTGGGTGGCTGCGGTCGAATCCTTCAGATACCAGCAGCGGCGGCCGCGTTCGAGGCGGTAGCGCCAGTGCTGGCCGTCGGCTTTGTCGCCGGTGGGCGCCGTCAGGCAATCGTCCGCCACGGCAGCGGGGATCCGCGGCAACGAGGTGAGCAAGGCACTTCCGACGAGACCGGCAAGAATGGCGCATGCGAATTTTGCAGTCCGTCTGGCCAATTCTTGACTCCGGTACGCTACCAACGCCGTGTTCTCGGAGAGAAGTTGGGTCGGAATGAGCCGCAATTCCGGATTTATTCTGGCCCACATAATTCCTGTGGAACTGCGGCAATTTCTCCACAGGGTGCACGCGAAAGAGGTGCGATTTCACCTGTTCTCGGAAGCAGGGATCGACAATCCGTGATTCCACCTGGCGCCGGACCGGTATTGACGATTGTGCACGTCCGATGGTTCGCGCCTTAGGAGGCGATCAGTTCGTCAGCACGATGCGGCCGACCACGCGGCCCGCACGCAATGCGTCGATCCATTTCTGGACATCGGCCATCGGCTCTTCCTGCATTGGCGGCGGCTTGATCTTGCCGGCGCGCGCGAGCCGCATCAGTTCATGCGCCTCACTGAGCGTGCCGACCATGAAGCCCTCGATGGTCATGCGCTTATAGACCCATTGCACCATCGGCAGCGTGAACTGCCCGCCCATCAGGCCGGACACCACGATCTTGCCGCCGCGCGCCAGCACCGAGACCGCGAACGCCATCGACTTCTCGTTGCCCGCGAAGTCGACGATCTCGTCGAATCCGCCATCCGTCTCCTTCAGGATGCGCTTGAAGACGTCGGGCTCGCTGGGGTCGTAGGCGATCGCGGCACCGTTCTTGAGCGCGGTCTCGCGCGCGGCCGCGCTGAGGTCCGCAACCGCAATCGGCTGCTTGAACATCGCCTGTGCGAAGGAAAGGCCCATCATGCCGACGCCGCCGAGCCCGATCAGCAGCAGGTTGCGTTGTCGCGGCCGGTTGACGAGGCGCTTCAGCGCGCCATAGGCGGTGACGCCGGAGCACATCAACGTCGCAGCCTGATTGACAGGCAGCGGATCGTATTCCAGCAGATATTTGGCGTCGGGCACCAGCACATGAGTCGCGAAGCCGCCGTCGATGGAGACGCCAAGGAAGCGCTGCTTGGCGCAGAGATTCTCGTCGCCATTGGCGCAGTCGCGGCACTGGCCGCAGCCGATCCAAGGGAATACGGCGCGCCTCGCGCCGATCAGCTCCTGGGGCACCTCGGGGCCGATCTCGTCGACGACGCCGGCGATCTCGTGGCCGAGCGTGAATGGCAGCGTCATGCCGCGCGTCGTGTCGAGCTTCTTGCCGCCACCGAGGTCGGCATAGCCATCCTGGATGTGCAGATCGGAATGGCAGAGGCCGCAACGCTCGACGCGCACCAGCACTTCGCGCGCCTGCGGCTTCGGCGTCTCGACGATGGTCTCGCACAGCGGCGCGTCGAACTTGACCAGCGACTGGCGGCGCATCAATGCCATGCGGCGGCTCCCTTACGATGTTTGTTGATTGGGTGGGATCGTGTTCGCGCGACTATTGGTCAATTCGCGGGCCATGGCAACAAATCCGGAGATCGGAATGGTTTCGGCGCGTCGCGTCGGATCGACATGCGCCGCAGCAGCGAGCCGCGCCGGATCGGCGGGTAGCGATTTCAGGCTCTGCCGCAGCATCTTGCGGCGCTGGCCGAAGGCGGCGGCTGCGACCTGCTCCAGCGCGCGACGATCACAGGTTTCGGGCTCGGCGCGCGGCACCAGCCGCACCACCGAGGAGGTGACCTTGGGTTGCGGCACGAAGGAGGCCGGCGAGATGTCGAACAGGATCTTGGTCTCGCAGCGCCAGTTCGCGAGCACGCCGAGCCGGCCGTAAGCCTCCTCATTCTCGCGCGCGACGATCCGCTCGGCGACTTCGCGCTGGAACATCAGCACCATCATCTCGTACCAGGGCGGCCAGGGCTCGATCGAGAGCCAGCCGACCAGAAGCGCGGTTGCGATGTTGTAGGGCAGGTTGGCGACGATCTTGGCTTTGATGTCGCCGACATAGGGACGGGGATCGAAGGTCCGCGCGTCGGTGCAGACGATCTCCAGCCGTCCGGGATAGCGATCGGAGATCGCCCGCAGCGCGGGGATGGCGCGCTCGTCGTGCTCGACCGCGATGACGTGGCGGGCACCGAGCGCGAGCAGCGCGCGGGTCAGCCCGCCCGGACCGGGGCCGATCTCGACTACGGTGGCGTCGTCGAGCGGGCCTGCGGCGCGCGCGATCCGCGCGGTCAGATTGAGGTCGAGCAGGAAGTTCTGTCCGAGCGATTTGCGCGCCGACAGCGCATGCTCGCGGATGACCTCGCGCAGCGGCGGCAGGTCGTCGATCGCGCTCATGCCGCTGCCGCCGCCATTCGCGCCGCGAGCTTCAGCGCGGCGATCAGGCTTGCGGGATTGGAGCGGCCGGAGCCCGCGATGTCGAACGCTGTGCCGTGATCGGGCGAGGTGCGGATGAATGGCAGGCCGAGCGTGACGTTGACCCCCTCGTCGAACGCCAGCGTCTTGATCGGGATCAGCGCCTGGTCGTGATACATGCAGAGCGCGCAGTCATAGCCTTCGCGCGCCGCGGCGTGAAACATCGTGTCGGCCGGCAACGGCCCGCGCACGTCGAGGCCCTCATTGCGCAGCGTTGCGATCGCCGGCGCGATGATGTGGTCGTCCTCGGTGCCGATCGTGCCGTACTCGCCGGCATGCGGATTGAGGCCGGAGACCGCAAGGCGCGGCCGCGACAGGCCGAAATGACGCCGCAGGCTCGAAGCGACGATGCGCGCCGTCGAGGTGATCAGCGGGCTCGACAGCTGCGCGATCGCTTCGCGCAGCGATACATGGATCGTCACTGGCACCACGGCGAGCACCGGCGACCACAGCATCATCACCGGCTGCGGTACCCGGCCGTCCTTGGCGGCGAGCTCGGCAAGGAATTCGGTGTGACCGGGATGTTTGAAGCCGGCACGATAAAGCACGCTCTTGGCAAGCGGGTTGGTGACGACGGCGCTCGCGCGCCCTGCGCTGACGTCGGCGACGGCCTGCCGGATCGAGGCGATCACGGATGTCGCGCTACTGCCGTCGGGCCGGCTGGGACGGGCGGTCGCACGATCGCCGGTTGGCACCACCGGCAGGGCATCGGCAAAGCGCGAGGCGGCTTGTTCGGGCGTGACCTCCGCGATGGGGATATCGAGACCGAGAAGCCTGGCGCGCTCCGCCAGCAGAGCGGGATCGCCCAGCAGATAGAAGGCGGGAAGCGCGGCTGCATCGCGGCGATGCCAGGCCTGCAGCGTAATATCGGGGCCGATGCCGGCCGGCTCCCCCAATGTCAGCGCCAACGGTTTGGCGGTTTCCTTGGCGGCCTCCGCGGCGATCTCCTGAGGCATCGAAAGGTGCTCCGGTTCCGACGTTCGCATCATCTGTAGCGGCCTTTAAACCCGCGAACGCCGGAAATCAAAGCACCTTCATGCAGCCTCTGTTCCGACTGAATCGGAACGGAGGCTATAGCCTTTTGTTTTGACGCGTTTTCTTAACGCGAACCGGTATCCACTTTGCTTGAAAACGCTCTACTCACCGCGTCCGGTACTCGATCATCGCGGCCTTGCGGACCTCGTCCAGATAGGCCTTCGAAGTCGCTTCGTATTTCTTGGTGTACATCTGTTCCTTGATCTCGCGCTTCTTGGGCGTGTCGATCGTGGTCGGGTTGCGTGCGCATAGCGCGACCATCTGGATGCCCTGCTTGGTCGCCTCCGGCGGCGTCAAGTGTCCGATCGGCGTGTCGTCGAGCAGCTTGCGCAAGTTCGGCGGAATGTCCGCCGAGGTCTTGACCACGATCTCCTTGATCACGGCATTGGCCGTGGTCTTGAAGGTGTTGTTGGCTTCGGCACAGGTCTGGATGCGCGCGCGCAGCGCCTCGGCTTCCTTGTGCCTCATCTCCATGGCGCCCTGGTCGGATGAGTTCGAGACGATCAGGACGACCGGTTGCATCTTGTATTCGTAGGCCTGGCCCTGCTGATCGGAATCACCCCCTGCGGCAGCGACGGCCGCCGCCACGTCCTTGTCGGAGACAAGCAGCCGTTCCTTGTAGCGGCCGCGCACCAGGCTGGTCCACACCATCTCGGCCTTGATGCGGGCCTTCAGCGTTTCCGGCCGAATGCCCTGGCTCTCGAGCGATTTGGCGAGTTGCTCGGGCGTGACATGCATGCGCGAGCCCATGCCGGCAAAGGACTGATCGATGTCGGAGGACGTCGGCTCCACGCCGAATTTCTTTCCCTCCTTGATCTTCACCTTCTCGTCGATCAGCTCGTTGATGACTTCCTGCCGGCTCGACTGCTTGTGCGTGGAGAGGAAGTCGAGCTTGCTGCGTTGCTCGATATCAAACTCGGTGATCGGCTCGCCATTGACCATGACGACGATGCTCTGGGCATGCACCGCCGGCACGCCGACGGTGAAGGCCAATGCTGCAAGACAGCCAAGGGCCAGCGCCCGAAGGCCGAGAGGGAACCCGATGGTCATGACTAAGCTTCGCCGCTCGCAATGAATCCAAATCGAAGGCCGCGCCGCGGGCTCTCCCGACCTGGAGCGCCGGCGGGGTCGGCGGCCCGCTGTTAGAATCCTACGGAGGTATTGGCAAGCGTCCGAAGACCGATCTGAAGCATGAAGGTGTTGTTCAGCACCGGCGCCGTCGTGCCTGCAGTGTAATTATAGGACTTGATATAATTGGCGGCCAGCACGAAACAATCGTCCACATAGCCGGCGCCAATCACATATTGATTGATCTTGTTCGCCTCGAGATCCCAGCGCGCAGCGCCAGTCACCACCCAGTTGTTGGCGACCTTGATCGAGCCGGAACCCAGCACGCCCTCGCGCCGCGTCAGGTAGCCGAGATCGGGCTGCGCGGCGTAGTCGCCGTAGGTGAGTCCGATCGACCAGCGATCGAAATTGGCCTTGGCTTCGGCCTCGAAGCGCTGGATGTTGAGCGTCTGCTCGTCGAAGCGGCTGCGCACGCTGAACGTGTAGGTGCGGTTCGGCGAGTAGTCGACGCTGGCGACATAGTCGGATGCCGCGCGCTGCAGGCCTGAATCGACTGCCGTGTTGGTGACGTCGTGCACCGCGAAGGAGTTCAGGCCAAACAGCTGGTAGGACTGTCCGAACAGTGCCTTGACGGTGCCGCCGCGGTCGAACTGCGTGGTGGCCTGGACGCCGACATTGGCGCGGCCGCCGCCCTCGACGCGGTCGTAACCCGAGAACTTGTCCACGCTGAACAGGTTCGAGGTGTCGAACACCATGCTCTGCGCGTCTTCGTTCGGCAGCTTGCCGGCGTAGCTCTCGTTCGGCCGGACGATCACCTGTGCGATCGGCTCGATCGTCGTGGTTCCCCACGGCTGCACATTGATGAAGGGATAGCGATACTCCAGCCCCACCGTCGGCATCAGCCGCAGCGCCTGGGTGTCGCCGGTCGGCAGGAAGTTGGACACGCCCGGCTGGTTCGAAATCTGCGCGTTGATCGCATCGGCGCGCATGATCGCGAACGGCGTCCAGATCTGGCCGATCGGGTCGGTGTAAGACCGCCGCCACTGCGCTTCCGCCGTCAGCCGCGTATAGGTTCCGGGCACGCCGCGCAGCAGGCACTGCGAGGGCAGCCGCGCCAGCGGGTCGGCCGAGGCCATGGCGCAAAGGCCGGCGGTGTTGGCCTGCGTGGTGATCGGATCGAACACCGCATCGTTGCGGGTCAGGTTGACGAAGTTGGTCTTGTAGCTGAACTCGCCGCCGAAGATCGGAGAGTTGAGCACATTCGAATAATCCAGCACCGGATAGACCACCGGCACCTGCTGCTGGTTACCCGAGAAGCTCAGATAGTACATCGCGCGGACGTCGAAGAAGCTGCGGTTTCCGACGCCGGTCAGGTAGAGCTGCGAGATCGCTTCGGTCGGCAGGCTCATCAACGACGCGTAGGGGTCCTTGAACTGCGACAACCGATAGTCCGACATGAAATAGTAGTCGGTCAGCGCGACGCCGTCCCAACCCCACACCCACTTGTCGTTGATCGCGAACTGGCCCTTGGTCTCCACTCCGCCGCGGAACTGGCGATTGCCGGGCTGGCTCCCGAACGCGCCCGGATCGAGCTGGTCAATGCCGTAGAGCCGGACCTGATAGGCGCCGTTCTCCAGACGCTGGCGGAATTCGGTCTGCAGCAATACGCCCTGCTTGGAGGTGATGCGCGGCGTGAACGTCGCGTCATAGTCGGGCGCGATCGCCCAATAATAGGGGATCTCGACACCGAAGCCGAACGCCGTCGACGACGTGAAGCCCGGCATCAGGAAGCCGCTCTTGCGCTTCACCGTCGGGTCGGGCGTCGAGAAGTACGGAATATAAGCCATCGGGACGCCCAGGAATTCGAGTTGGGCGTTCTCGAAATACAGCATCTTCTCGTTCTGGTCGTGGATGACGCGGGCACCCTTGACCTGCCACAGCGGCGGCTTCTTCGGATCGTCCTTGCACGGCGCGCAGGCGGTGTAGACGCCGTTCTCGAACACCGTGTAGTTGCCGCTGGAACGGTCGGCGCGGGTCGCCGCCATCCGGGTCTGGTCCTCGGTGTCGACGCGCAGCGAATCGACGAAGCCGTCGCGGTAGTCGTCCGACAGGTCCAGGCTGTTGGCGTAGGTGATCTTGCCGTCGGCGTCCGTCATGCGGATGTTGCCTTCGGCATGCAGGCGCTTGGTCTTCTGGTCGTAGATCACCTTGTCGGCTTCGACCGAGGTGCCGTTATAGAACAGCTGGACATTGCCGACCGCCGACACGCGCGAGTTGTTGTAGTCGTAATCGACCTCGACCGCCTGAACCAGCATCTGGTTGTCGTTGGCCACCCGCGGCGGCTTCGCCTTGGGCGGACGCTGGTTGTAGGTGAAGCTTTGGGCGCCAGCCGGCGCCACGCTCGCAAGGTCGAGCAAAGTCGCACCCGCCAGTGCCAACGCAAGGGCGAGCAGCGGACCGAACACAACGGACGCGCGCGAACGCATGCGGCGCGCAACGGCATGCTGCCGGGCCACGGCGTGATTCCGCTGAGGGACGGCGACGACAGACACTAACCGTCCTCCTGGTAGAGCAAGGCCAAAAAACCGGTGAGGCCGCCGACGAACACCGGCAACCACGCCGCAGCGATCGGATTCATCAACTCAGCCTTGCTCAAATCTTCAGTTACTTTCGACAGCACGTAGAGCAGAAACCCGGCGCCCACGCCACTCAAAACCATCTTTTGCACGCCGCCCATCCGGAAGAACCGCAAGCTGACGGATGCAGCCAGCATGACCATCGCAGCCAGCAAAAACGGCTGCGCGATCAGCTTATGATACTGCAGACGATAGCCCGCGGTCGCGAAGCCAGAGCTCTCCGACGAACGGATGTAGCTCGGAAGTTGCCAAAACGACACAGTTTCGGGGGTCGAGAAGCTGTTGCGGACCTGGGCCGGGGTCAGGGTGGTCGGCACCACATAGGTGTCCTGGTCGATCGGCGGCGCGTCGAGCGAGAATCGGCGCACGCCTCGAAACACCCAGCGGCCTTCCTCGAGCGCCGCCTCGCGCGCCTCGATTCGCTCCTTGAAATCGATTCGGTCCTTGGATTGATCCCCATCCTTGGATCGATCCGTGTCGAATCTGAACAGGGTCAGCCCCGTGAGCCGGACGCCCTGCCGCTCGCTACGCGCAGCGTTGATGATAACCTGGCCGTCGGGGGTGATCTGGTTGAGCCAGAAGCCGGAGGCATCCTGAACGCCGCCGCTGGGCGCCGAGCCGAACAGCTCGGCTTCCATTCGCTTCGACAGCTCCCGCAAATTCGCGGACATCGGATTGTAGGCCACCGTCGCCAGGAAGCCGAGCATGATCGCGCTGGTGAGCGCCGGCGCGATGAACTGCCAAGCCGACACGCCGGCGGCGCGCGCCACCACCAGCTCGAGCCGGCGCGACAGCGCGAGATAGCAGGTCATCGCGCCGATCAAGACGCAGAACGGCATCATCTTCTCGAGCAGCTGCGGCACCCGGAACAGCGACGTCTCGGCCACCATCAGCGCCGAGGCGGAGACGAGGCCTGAGGTCTTGCGCACCATCTCGATGTAATCGACCAGCACGAGCAGGATGAAGATGCTTGCGAACACGCCGACGGCCGACACCAGGAAGCGGCCGGCGAAATAGCGCCCAAGGGTGTTGGTGACCATGCTCATGCGGTGGCCGGCCTTCTGAACAGGCGCGCCAGGCGGGCATTGGAGCGGTTGATCGCCTCCATCAAGGCCGGCGGCGGCTCGACCACCACGCTGCCCACGATGATCCAGACCGACAGGCCGATCACGCCGAACAGCATGACATACTGCACCAGTGCCGCAACCGGGGTCTTCACCGTCATGACTGAACAGGCGAACCCGGCCATGCGCACACCGAACACGGCAAGAATGGCGCTGCCCATGGAAAAATTGCGACTCTGTCGCGTGGTGCGCGGCGCACCAAGGAAAGCGAAGGTCAGGGCGGCAAAGGCGAAGGGATAGATCGGCGCCAGGAAGCGATCGTGCAGCTCCTGGCGGAATTGCCCCGGGATCTGCTTGTAGATCGGGTCATTCTCATCGGGAGAGATCAGCTCCCACAGATAGCGCTCGCGAATCCCGAGCGCGACATCATGGCCCTGGCTCGAGAATTTCGACATGTCGAACGCGTAGCGGCCGAACGCCACCATCGTCGGCTCGCGCTTGCCGGCCTCGAAGCGCTCGAGATTTCCGTCCTCGAGCACCAGGAACGAGCCGTCGGCGTTCTTCACCACGGTGCCGTGGTCGGCGATGATCGTGTTGCGCTCCTTCGGGTCACGCCGGTCGTCGATCAGGATCCCCTTGAGCTCGCCGCCAGGCGCGCGCTCGCGGATGCGGATCGTCAGGTCCTGGTCGAGCTGCTTGAAGCTGCCGGGCTGCAGGATATTGGCGAGCACGTCGGCCGTGATCTCCGCGTCCCATTGCTTGATCCGCCGCAGCCCGTCAGGCGAGATATAGGCGGCGAGGAGCGTCACCATCACGGCGACCACGCAGGTCGCGTACATGAACGGACGGAACAGCCGGAAAGGCGACATGCCGGCCGCATTCATGACGATGATCTCGGAATCGGTCGCGAGCTTGTTCAGCGTGTGAGACACCGCGATCATCACGGCGATCGGAGCGATCACGCCGAGCAGCGAGGGGATCACAAGGCCGGTAATGCCGAGGAAGGTGAGGATGGTCTGGCCCTGGCTCGTCATCAGGTCGATGCCGCGCAGCGCCTGCGTAATCCAGATCACGCCGGTGAGGCTGACCAGGACCAACGCAAACGACGCGAGCGTCGTGCGGAAGATATACCTGTCGATCGACCCCATCGTTATCGTACGATTCCCCGGCCAACATTCCATCCGAGCAGCGCCGCAACCACCCTCGAAAAGGGTCCCCGCAGTTGCTCGCGCCGCGACCTTTCGACGGCTGACCTTCTCACTAGCATCCCTTTGATCCGTCAACAAAATGGCTGTGACATGGCGCGCTAGAAATATGCTTAAAATTTAACTGATGTGGCGTGCTGGCCACGCGGCGCTTGGCAGCCAAGGGGCAGGCGGGCCATAGTATCCGAGCATGCATTCCATAACGTTGCCGCCGCGCCTCACACACCAACCTTCCGGGTCAGCTTGCGGGTGGCTCATGTTGCATTTTTGGAGGATCGTTTGATGCCCGACGCCGTCAAGGTCGGTTTCGTCCCGTTGTCTGCAACGCCGCGCGGCATCGTGGTGGCATTCTGCGACGACAGCTTGCGAATCGGCGCTGCTACCCGCAAGGCGCTCAATGGGGCGGCCGATCTCATCAAGCGTGCGGCCGCCGCCGCCCAGTTCAAGGGCAAGGATGGCGCGGTGCTCGACCTCCTGGCGCCAGAGGGAATCAAGATTCAGCGCTTGATTGTGGTTGGGGTCGGCAAGGGGACTGATCTCAAGGATCGCGATTTTCTCAAATATGGCGGGACGTTAGCGGGACGATTGAATGCGGCGAGCGAAGCTGTGACGGTCTTGGCCGAGCTGCCCGAAGCGGCGATGACGCCGGACCAGGTCAGCGCACTGGCGGCCGGTGTGAAGCTGCGAACCTACCGTTTCGTTCGCTACAAAACCAAGAAGAAGGATGATGATGGCGATCTCCGGACCGACATCGCGGTCGCCGTGGCCGATCCGGCCGCCGCCAAGAAGGCGTTCGCGCCGCGGTCCCATTTGACTGACGGTGTCGTCATTGCGCGCGATCTCGTCAACGAGCCGCCGAACGTGCTGTATCCGGAGGAATTCGCCAAGCGCGCGAGCGCCTTGCGCAAGCTCGGCGTGGTGGTCGATATCCTCGACGTTCCCGCGATGAAGAAGCTCGGCATGGGCGCGCTGCTCGGCGTCGGCCAGGGCTCGGCGCGGCCAAGCCGCACCGTGGTGATGCGCTACAATGGCGGCAAGCGTGGCGAGCAGCCGGTGGCCTTCATCGGCAAGGGCGTCTGCTTCGACACCGGCGGCATCTCGATCAAGCCGTCCGGCTCGATGGAGGATATGAAGGGTGACATGGGCGGCGCGGCCTGCGTCGTCGGGCTGATGCATGCGCTGGCGGCGCGCAAGGCCAAGGTCAATGTGGTCGGCGCGATCGGCCTGGTCGAGAACATGCCCGACGGCAATGCGCAGCGGCCGGGCGATATCGTGACCTCGATGTCCGGCCAGACCATCGAGATCATCAATACCGACGCCGAAGGAAGATTGGTGCTGGCCGATGTGCTCTGGTACGTCGCGACCAAGTTCAAGCCGAAATTCATGATCGATCTCGCCACGCTCACGGGCGCGATCATGGTTGCGCTCGGCACCGAGCATGCCGGCCTGTTCTCGAACAATGACGAACTTGCGGACCGGCTGATCAAGGCCGGGCAGGAGACGGGCGAGAAGGTCTGGCGGATGCCGCTCGGTCCCGAATACGACAAACTGATCGATTCGCAGTTCGCCGACATGAAGAACACCGGCTCGCGCCATGGTGGATCGATCACCGCCGCACAATTCCTACAGCGATTTGTCAACGACACGCCATGGGCGCATCTCGACATCGCCGGCACCGCGATGGGCGCGCCGAAATCCGAGATCAACCAGAGCTGGGGCTCTGGTTACGGCGTGCGCTTGCTCGATCGGCTGGTGTGGGATTCCTACGAAGCCAAGAAGTAAGCTGGCCAATAAATAAGGTCATGACTGAAGTCCTGTTCTACCATTTGCAGAACATGTCGCTGGAGAGCGTGTTGCCACCGCTGCTCGAGAAGTCGCTCGAGCGCGGCTGGCGCGTGGTGGTGCAATCGACCTCGCCGGAGCGGGCGGATGCCCTGGACGCGCATCTATGGACCTATCGTGACGATTCGTTTCTACCGCACGCCACCTGGCGCGTCGCTGACGCGGCCGAGCAGCCGATCGTGCTCGCCATCGCGGAGGGCAATCCAAATCGCGCGCAGGTCCGGTTCCTCGTCGATAATGCGCCGCTGCCGGCCAACTCGGCGGACTATGAACGCATGGTTCTCGTCTTCAACGGCGATGATGATGACGCACTCGCTGCGGCGCGGGCCGCGTGGGCGGATTGCAAGGCGCGCGGATTCGAGGTCACCTACTGGCAGGCCGACGAGCGCGGGCGCTGGCAGCGTCGCCAATAGAGCATGATTCCGATTCCGTCTCGTCAGATCATAATCTCGCGGCCGCGGCCGGATCATGGCGAGGGGGGCGCAATTAATGATAATTTGCCGTTTTCCGGAGCGGTCAATTGGCAAAGCCACGGTCGTGCCGCAAAGTGGTGGTGGGACGAGTCGTTACGGCCAGTGCGGGAAACTGGGACATCTGCCTTGATTTGAAGGCGAATCCGGCTGCCGCAGCCTCCGAACTGACACTCCAGCGAAGTGACAATCCAGCAAGGTTCATCGTGCGAGATCCCAACGAAAAGCTGACGCGCGTCCTGGCGTTCCTCGTGCTCACGACGGCTGTGGCAGGCTGTTCCGGATCTGCGGATCTGCTGTCGAGAGACGCCGAATGGTTCTCGCGGCCAGGGCGCCTGTTCATCCGCAGCATCTCGATCGATACGCCGCCGCTGACGCCCGATAAGCCGATCACGCCGGATGATCTCGTCAGCGCCGAAGGCGCGTGTCCCGGCATGGGCGGGCCGGCCGATGCCAATGCTTCGAGCGATGCCGCCGGTGCGCCGCCGCCTGCGACAGGCGGCTCGGTGGCGCTCGGTCACACCGAATGCGACGTGGTGCGCGGCATCGGCGCGCCCGATAGCGTCAACGTCACAGGCGCCGGCGAGTCGCGCGTGGCCACCGTGACCTGGCTGCACGGCGCGCGCGCCGGCATCTACACCTTCACCGGCGGGCGACTGAGCTCGGTCGAGAAGGCACCCGACGCGGGTCCGTCGCCAAAGGCTGCCAAGCCGAAGGCAAAGACGAAGAAACACGCCTAGAGCGTTTTCAAGCGAAGTGGACACCGGTTCGCGTCAAGAAAACGCGTCAAAAGAAAGAGCTAGAGCCCCGTTCCGATTCAATCGGAACGGAAAAGGCTCTAGCCGACCAGTTTCATTCGATCAGCCATTGTAGGATCGGTTGAGCAGAGCGAAACCCATCCTACGAACTACTACGAGCTACATTGCAATCGAAGCTTGCATTAACTGGTCGCTTTGTCGTGCTGCGCGCTGGCCTCGAGCCATTGCTCCTCCGCGCGTTGCAGCGCATCAGTGGCATTGGCGCGCGCTTTTGACAATTGCGCGGCCTGCTTGGGATCTCGCGTGAAAATGTCCGGCAGCGACAATGCCGTGTCGATCTTGGCAATGATCTCGGTGATACGCTCGATCTCGGCCTCCGCCGCCGCGATCTTCTGTTTCAGCAAACCCCGCTTCTCACTGCGCGGTGCTTGCGGCTTCTCGGCCGTGCGCGGTCGCTCTGTCTCGCGCTCGGACGAGCTGTTGCGCGTAGACAGCACCAGGCGGCGGTAATCGTCGAGATCGCCGTCGAAATTCTTCACGGCGCGATCGGCGACCACCCAGAGGCGGTCGGCGCAGGCCTCGATCAGATAGCGATCGTGCGACACCATGATCACGGCGCCCGGGAATTCGTTGATCGCTTCCGCCAGCGCGGCGCGGCTGTCGATGTCGAGGTGGTTGGTCGGCTCGTCCAGGATGATCATGTTGGGGCCGAAGAAGGTGGCGAGGCCGAGCAGCAGGCGCGCCTTCTCCCCGCCCGACAGGCTTTTCACCACCGTGTCCGCTGCTTTCCCTGAGAAGCCGATCGCGCCGGCGCGGGCGCGGACCTTGGATTCCGGCGCCTCCGGCATCAGGCGGCGCACATGCGTGTAGGGCGATCCGGTCTCATCCAGTTCGTCGAGCTGATGCTGCGCGAAATAGGCGATCGACAGCTTGTCGGCACGCGTGAGCTTGCCGGAGAACGGCGCAAGGCGTCCTGCGAGCAGCTTGACCAGGGTCGACTTGCCGTTGCCGTTCGCCCCGAGCAGCGCGACGCGGTCGTCATTGTCGATGCGCAAGGTGACGCTGCTCAGCACCGGCTGCGCGGGATCGTAGCCGACTGAAACATTGTCGAGCGCGATGATCGGCGGCGACAGCGTCTTCTCCGGCACAGGAAAGCTGATCTCCTGGACGTCCTGCGTCACCAGCGCCGTGATCGGCTTCATCCGCTCCAGCATCTTGACACGCGACTGCGCCTGCCGCGCCTTGGAAGCCTTGGCCTTGAAGCGGTTGACGAAATCCTGCAGCCGCGCGCGCTCGGCCTCCTGGCGCTTGACCGCCTTGGCGTCGAGCATTTCGCGCGTGGCGCGCTGTTCCTCGAACGAGGAATAGCTGCCGCGATACAGCGTCAGTTTGCCGCGGTCGAGATGCAGGATCTGGTCGACCGACGTCTCCAGGAGGTCGCGGTCGTGGCTGATCACGATCACGGTGCGCGGATAATGTGCGAGGTGATCCTCCAGCCACAGCGTGCCTTCGAGGTCGAGATAGTTGGTCGGCTCGTCCAGGAGCAGCAGGTCGGGCGCGGCGAACAGCGTGGCGGCGAGCGCCACCCGCATGCGCCAGCCGCCGGAAAATTCCGCACAGGGCCGCAGCTGGTCCGTCGCCGAAAAGCCGAGGCCGCTCAGGATCGCGGCAGCCCGCGCCGGCGCCGAATGGGCGTCGATATCGACCAGCCGGGTCTGGATCTCGGCGATCCGGTGCGGATCCGTGGCATGATCGGCCTCGCGCAGCAGCGCGTCGCGTTCGAGATCGGCGGCGAGCACGACATCGATCAGGCTGTCCGGTCCGTTCGGGGCCTCCTGCGCGAGGCTCCCGACCCGCCAGCGCGGCGGCAGGACGATGCTGCCGCCTTCCAGTGCCAGCTCGCCGCGGATTGCTTTGAACAAGGTTGATTTGCCAGTACCGTTGCGGCCGACCAGCCCCACCCGGGCGCCGGGCACGATCTGCACGGAACTGGAATCGATCAGCAGCCGTCCGGCGAGGCGGATCGAGATGTCGGTGATGGAGAGCATCCCGCCTTGTCACCGCAGCCGCGCCCAAACGCAACCGCTTTGTGACGACTGCTGCACGGCTTGGCCGTGACGGCGCCGTCTATTCGAGGCGCGCCGCGACGTGGTCGCGCTTGCGCAATTCGTCCATCAAATATTGCAGTCGGTCCGACAATGGGGACGGTTCCGGCCGCAAGCTCTGCTGCAACCGCTCGCCCACGGCGTTGCAGATCGATCGGCTGGTCTTCCGATCAATCGGCTCCCCGACATCTGACGTGTAGACTGACATGGCCGTGTTCCGCGAGCGTCTCGAACAAGATGCCTACCAACGTCATTCCCGTTGGATTTGTTTCCGCTCGCCTTCCGATTGCGTGACCTTTTAGTAAAGATTGCATGAAGATGTAGAACCTCGCCGGGCGTGAAAAGGCCCCGGCGTGGGGAGCACCGGGGCCCTTGTGGACGTCGGCGTTGGGGGGCTCCGCCGAGCGTCTGAATCTCAAATCAATAGCAGCGATTGATCAGCCGCCAGCGCGGACCCCAGGGGGTCGGAACCAGGCGCCGCACGTAGCAGCCGCCGTAGCCGTAGGAGTAGTAGGGGCCGCCGACATAGACGCGCGGTCCGTACCAGGGGCGATGCCACCCGCCATAGCCCCAGCCGCCGTGCCAGCCGCCCCAACCGCCATGCCAATGAGCCGAGGCGGCACTTGGGACCAACGCGGCGCCCAGGGAGGCAACGGCAACCGCGACGAGGGAGAGTTTGCGCAACATGATCGTCTCCTGCATTTTGGCGCTTCCGGCGCCCACACCTTAACGACGCTCAAAGCCTTCGGAGATCGCCGTCCCGAAGCGGCGGATGATCGCCCGATGCAGGAGAAGACTAGCGCCTGCGAGCTGAATGCCGGGCCGACACGGCCTTCAGACTGGGTTCAGAATCGTGAAATCGTCGTAAGGCGGCGGTAAAGGGGACGGGATGGGATCGCTTGCGGAGGTTCGGCCGCGCCGATATAAGCCCGCAACTCACGAGACAGCTCATTCTTCCGAGGACGATATCATGGCGATTGAACGCACCTTCTCGATCATCAAGCCCGACGCGACCGAGCGCAACATCACCGGCGCGATCAACGCCCTGATCGAGAAAGCGGGCCTGCGCATCGTCGCCCAGAAGCGCATTCGCATGACCCGCGACCAGGCCGAGACCTTCTATGCCGTGCACAAGGCGCGGCCGTTCTTCGGCGAGCTGGTCGACTTCATGATCTCCGGCCCTGTCGTCGTGCAGGTGCTGGAAGGCGAGGGCGCGATCCTGAAATATCGCGACGTGATGGGCGCGACCGATCCGTCGAAGGCTGCCGACGGCACGATCCGCAAGTTGCACGCAAAGTCGATCGGCGAGAATTCGGTGCACGGCTCCGACGCGGCCGAGACGGCCGCGGTCGAGATCGCCCAGTTCTTCTCGGGCAACGAAATCGTCGGCTGATCCGATCTGGCGCAAGGCGTGGAGCGCGGCACGACTGGCGCGCCCCACCCATGAGCCGCCGCACGGCGGCGGCAATTCTGGGCGGTAGTACGGAAAGGATAGGTCGTGAATTGGCTGCAACAGCTTGCTGATCCCGCCAGTTACGGCCAGTTTCTGACCCAATTCCAATCTGACCTCCAGACCGCCGGCTTCTGGCTCGCGCTCGGCAAGATCATCTGGATCAACGTGCTGTTGTCGGGCGACAACGCGCTGGTGATTGCGCTCGCCTGCCGCGGCCTGCATGGCCGCTACCGCGTCTGGGGCATGGTGGCGGGCTCGGGCATCGCAGTGGCGCTGCGTATCGCCTTCACCGGCATCGTCGCCACGCTGATGGAGCTTCCCTATCTGAAGCTGCTCGGCGGCCTCGCGCTGCTCGTGATTGCCGCCAAGCTCCTGGTGCCGGAGGACGAAGACGACGAGATCACCGCGGGCACCACGCTGTGGCATGCGATCCGGATCGTCGTGATCGCCGACATCGTCATGAGCCTGGACAATGTGATCGCTGTGGCCGCCGCCGCCAACGGCCAAGCCTCGCTGCTGATCATTGGCCTTGCCATGAGCATTCCGCTGATCATCGCCGGCGCTGCGCTGATCATGCTGGTGCTCGACCGTTTTCCGGTCCTGGTCTGGCTTGGTGCGGCGCTGCTCGGCTGGGTCGCCGGCGAGGTGATCGCGACCGATCTTGCCGTCGAGCCGATGCTGCACCGGCTGCTGGACGGCTCGATCGTCGTCAACGTCGAAGCCGCGTCGGCGCTGTTCGGCGGCGGCCATCTCAGCGGCACGTTCGACCTGATGGAGATGACCATCTCGCTGCTCGGGGCGCTCGTTGTGCTGATCGTCGGCTCGATCTGGCGCGGCCGCGCGCTGCGGCAGCACGCCAAGAAAGCGGAGATCGCGGCCGTGCCGGCTGATGGCGCCGAGGCGCGGTAGATGTCGGCATTCCGTCTCGACGAGTAGGGGGCGCGGAGCGTGCGTCCCTTTGATTGTCATCGTCCGCGAAGGCGGACGATCCAGTAAACGCCGGCGTCTCGACTCCGATGACTGCTGCGGCGTACTGGATGCCGCCGCCTGCGCGGGGCATGACGACTGAGTTTGAAGCTACCTAAAATGGCCTTCAATCACTGGCTACGCCGCAAAGAGTGGCGCCGTGCGTTTCACTCGGCCTTCGCGCCCGTGCGGATGAGTCGAGCCGACATGCTGCCCCCGCAGCGCGGCCGTCGGACGGCCCGGCACGAGCCCGTTCACCATCTTCCGCGCGCGATGTGATGAGGTTTTGCTGTTACGCAGGGAAGGCCGCGAGGCGCTACTGATCGTCTCCATCGCTCGGAAGTCGGTCGATCGAGACCCGCGCGATCTCGTCACCAGCATCATTCCTGACCAGGATCTCGTAGCCTTGGCCGATCAATTCAGGACGGCCCTCGCGCACCTGATGCGCGAGCTCGACGCCGACCTTCCCAGCGAGATCGTCGCTGTTGAGAACCGCGTCGCTGACGTCGGTTATATTGTCGGCGCTGATCAGATCGAAATGATAATGCGGCATGGTGAACCCAAGCTCCGCCAGTCCCTCGCGGCTTCATGCCAGCCGCCATTGAAGGCGCGCGGCCGACGCCTCGAGGGTAACAGGGGAGGACTCCGCGCGGGGCGGTTGGTTCCCGAGCGCTGCCACCCTCGATGCAAGCCCATCGCAGGCACAGCGGTATTATTACCGATAGCCGGCGTGAGGGGACCGCTCTTGCACCCGATATGTTCGATGCCGGTCATAGAAAGGCAGATGTTGGGTGCGGTTGCGAAAACTCAAAAAAATCACGTGCTCGTGCTGAACCTTTGGCTATCATATGTGAGTGACGGGTATTTCGTGCCCTGCTGATGTTCCTCTCAAAACCAGGGAGGCAAAACGATGTTGATCAATAGGGCGTTCGACCGGCGCACGCTCGCCAAGATGCAGGTCGCGCTGGACCGCGTCTGCGAAACGGCCAAACACGGCGAAAGCCATGCAGTGCGCAAGCGCATCGCAGAGCACATCATCCGATGCGCGCGTCGCGGCAAGACCACGCTCGACGAACTGACCGCCGCCGGCCAGCGCGGCCTGATCGAGGATGTCCGAGAGGCGTCATAACCTCATTGCGCCACAACGCCGTCATTCGGGGGCAAGGCCGCGGGCCTTGAACCCTCGGGTGCGCCATTGCGCATCGGGGTATCTCGAGATTGGCTTGCGTTCATTCCGAACAATGCCGAGATTCTCCGTGCGCAATTGCGCACCTAAGGTTCGATGCTGTCGCATTTGCCCCGAAATGACGATTGGCCAAGCTTGCGCTCCTGGGCGTCGAAAATGGGGAGCCCGGACAGCACGCCGAGAGGTATTCACTCTCGATGAGACATTCGCTCTCGATGATATGGATGCGGGTCAGCGCGCGCCAGCTGTGATCGGCGTCGAACATGCCGGCTGGAAGGGCCGAATGAAGATCGGCAGTGAGACCTCCGGCGAAAACACGAACGACGCCTCGCCGATCCGGATGCCGCCCTGCCGCTCGTAGAAGCCGGCGACGGTCGGATTCGCATAGATCAGCAGCGCGCATCCGGCCATTTTCGTCGCGCGCTCGATGGCTGCTTCGAACAAGGTTCGGCCGACACCTTTGCGCTTCGATGATGGGTCGACAAACAACCGTTCGAGCAGGATGAGTCCGGCATAGCCGGAAGGCCTGACGGCGACCACGCCAACGACTTCGCTCTGAGCGTCCTCGACAACGAGCACGCATTTGCCATTGATCAAGCGAACGTCGGCGGCCAGAGCGGGCAACGCCCGCGCGATGAAGCCGGCGTCGTATCCTTCATCCTCGGTGGCGCGAATACAAAGCGAGGTCAGTTCATCGACCTCGTCAATTCGGGCATCCCTCACGACGAAACCGGACATCTCACCCCCAACGGTATGGGATCATGCAGCCGATTTGGGAGCAACGAGCTGCTTGCGCAAGGCGGACGGTGTCTCCCGCTCACGTGTGTCGTCCAGGGTCCATTTTTGCTATTCGCCCGTCGTACCGATTTTCAGAAAATAGCACTTGCGCCGCCGGGCAAATCAGGTTCACATTTCCGCGCGTGCGGGCCCGATCAGAGGGGCGCTTCGCGATCGTCACGAAACGTTGGGCGGGGATGCGATGGACGCGCCGTGTCGCAATGTGTCTTGCACGCAATGTGTTTTGCACATCGACGAACGGCATGGGGCGGACGACGAAATCGTGTGGTCCTGGCGCCCCGGTGCTGGCGCTAAGTCTGCGGTGCGACGAGCTCGCGGACGACAGGGGCAAGAAAGCCGGTCCCTGGGGAGAGCACGTATAAGTCCGTAAACCGTCGTGCAGGGAATGCCGGATGATCTGGCTGATCCTGTGGTGACTGCCGCCTGCTTATCTTTCTGCAGGCGGGCCATGGGTGAGGCCTTCACCCGGCATTCCCTGCGCTCTCTGTTTTCCACGAGGGCTTCGATGCAAACGCCTCGGGCAATTCATGCCGCGAGAACGATAATGCATGTTCGGGAGCAGTGGGCTGGTGCGGTCTCAGCTCCGCACGATCGATCCGGAGCGGCCGACCAGCCGCGCGAGCTGCTTGAAGCGACTGCCGACGCGGTCGGCGACGAGATCGAGCATGCGATGCTCGAACACCAGCATCAGCTTGCGGTCCTGGGTGCGGAAATGCGTCGCGGGCAGCACGCCCGGCTGCGCGGCGGATACCAGATGCGCAACGCGAAAGGCTGCGCCGAGAATGCGCGCACGCTCGATCATTGCCGTGCGCAGCGTATGCGTCAGCTCCGGCGGCTCGTTCTCGTCGCGAAAGCCGGCGTAGCGGAAGAACACCGCCAGTGCGACGAAGATGCGGCCCTGGTGGCTGATGGCGCCGAAATTGCCGTTCAGGATCACGTCGTAGGTCAATTCGCCACGATGGTCGGGATGCATCCGCCAGCCGATGTCGGACAGCAGGCAGGCGGCATGGCGCAGCCGGCGGTCGTCGTCGGTCTCGTGCAGATGCACCACCCGCACCAGCCGATCCGTCCAGTCGATCAGTTCGCGCGCATGGCGGGCCGAGCGCGACAGCAGCTCGTTCAGCGTCTGCGCGGCGCAGAGCAGGCCGTCCTTGGCGCGCTCAGCGTCCGGGAGCTTGGAATAGAGCAGGCCCTCGCGCACGCCATAGGTCGAGAACACGATGGTCTTCGGCCTCGCGGTGCGGATGACATATTCGAGCACCAAGGCCGCGTAGGCGAGCAGGGGGCGACGCGCCTCGGCCACGCTCTCGATGTCGGCCAGCGTGTCGGTGACCACGAGCCGCCGCAGCCGGCGAACGAAATCGAGCGCCTCCGCCGCCGGAATGGCGTAGCCGTGCATCACCCCAAGCGGATATTCGCTCTGGATGATGTGAATGCGCGCCAGCGCGCGCCAGGTGCCGCCGACCGCATAGAAGGTACGGCCGCGGCCCGCTTCCAGTTGCGGCAGGTTCGACAGCGCGTCGCGCGCGATCCGCTCGGCCTTCTTCAGCGACTTCTCGGCGAGGTCCTGCAGCGCCAGGCTGCCGAGCGGCAAGGTCACGCCGCTGCGCACCTGGTGCCCGCGAATGTCGATCAATTCGAGCGAGCCGCCGCCGAGATCGCCGACGATGCCGTCCGGCTTGTGGATGCCGGAGATGACGCCGAGCGCGGAGTAGCGCGCCTCTTCCGGGCCAGTGAGGATCTGGATCGTGCAGCCGCAGATCTTCTCGGCCTTGGCGATGAATTCCGCTCCGTTGGAAGCGTCACGGCAGGCGGCGGTCGCGATCGCATAGACCCGGCCGACCCTCTGCACCTTGCACAGCGCGCGAAAGCGCCTAAGCGCGGTCAGCGCCTTGTCGACGGCATCAGTCGCGAGCAGCCCGGTGGTCTGCACCTCGCGCCCGAGGCCGCACAGCGCCTTTTCGTTGAAGGTCGTGATGAGGCTGCGCTCCATCGCCTGATAGACGACAAGACGAACCGAATTCGAGCCGATGTCGATGACGCCGACGCTGGTGGTGCGTCGGTTGAGCCGGTTTACCACAGCATCCCCTTAGGACGAGCTGCGTTCGGTTCGGCGCGTGAGCCGGCGCGGCGAGGATTCCTTGAGCGATTTTCCACGGCCGGACAGACTCGGATTGGTCATGAAGTAGTTGTGCAGGTTGAACGGCTCCTCGCCCTTCGCGGCCTTCATACGCGTCGACGAACCATCCGGCAACAGCTGCCAGCTCTGCTCGGTGTCCTTCAGGTTGGCGACCATGATCTGCTCCAGCACCTGCTGATGCACGGTCGGGTTCTGCAGCGGACAGAGCACCTCGACGCGGCGGTCGAGATTGCGCGGCATCATGTCGGCGGAGGAGATATACACCGCCGCCTTGGCGCTCGGCAGGCCTTGGCCCATGCCGAAGCAATAGATCCGGCCATGCTCGAGGAAGCGGCCGATGACGGATTTGACGCGGATATTGTCCGAGAGCCCCGGCACTCCCGGCCGCAGGCAGCAGATGCCGCGGACCACGAGATCGATCGAGACGCCGGCCTGCGAGGCCTCGTACAGCGCGTCGATGATGTCGGGATCGACCAGCGAGTTCATCTTCATCCAGATCGCGCCAGGCTTGCCGTGGCGGAGAAAGTTGGTCTCGCCCTTGATGTGCTCGATGATGCGCTTGCGCAAGGTGAGCGGCGACACCGCCATCTTCTCGATGTCGCGCGGCTCGGCATAGCCGGTGATGTAGTTGAAGACACGGGTGACATCACGCCCGATCGCGGGATCGGAGGTAAAGTAGGAGAGATCGGTGTAGATGCGCGCGGTAACCGGATGATAGTTGCCGGTGCCGGTGTGGACATAGGTGGTGAGACCGCTGCCCTCGCGCCGGACCACCATCGACAGCTTGGCGTGAGTTTTCAGCTGCAGGAAGCCGTAGACCACCTGCACGCCGGCGCGCTCGAGGTCGCGCGCCCAGCGGATGTTGGCCTCCTCGTCGAAACGGGCCTTCAGCTCGATCAGCGCGGTGACCGATTTGCCGGCCTCGGCGGCTTCCGCCAGCGTGCGCACGATCGGCGAGTTGTTGGAGGTGCGGTACAGCGTCTGCTTGATCGCCACCACGTCAGGATCGCGCGCCGCCTGCTGCAGAAATTGCACCACGACGTCGAAGGATTCGTAAGGGTGATGGACGATCAAATCCTTCTGCCGGATGGCCGCGAAGATGTCGCCGCCATGATCGCGCACGCGCTCGGGATGGCGCGGTACGTAGGGCAGGAATTCCAGGTCGGGGCGGTCGAGCCGCGTCAGCTGCGACAGCTCGTTCATCGCCAGCACGCCATCGACCAGGAACACCTCATCGTCGGTGGTCGACAGCGCCTCCTGCACGAAGGCGCAGAGCTCCTCCGGCATGTTGGATTCGATCTCGAGCCGGATCACCGAGCCGCGGCGCCGCCGTTTCAGTGCGGTCTCGAATGTGCGGACCAGGTCCTCGGCCTCTTCCTCGATCTCGATCTCGGAGTCGCGGATAATGCGGAACGCGCCTTGGCCCTTCACCGTGTAGCCGGGGAACAGGCGGGCGATGAACAGGCCGGTGGCCTGCTCCAGCGTGATCAGCCGCACCGTGCCGTCCTTGGTGGCCGGGAAGCGGATGAAACGGTCGAGCTTGCCGGGCATACGGATCAGCGCATTCATCGGCTTGCCGTCCGCGATGCGCGTGAGCTGCAGCGCGACGGTGAAGCCGAGGCTCGGAATGAACGGGAAGGGGTGCGCCGGGTCGATCGCGAGCGGCGTCAGCAGCGGGAAGATGTTGGCGAGGAAGTGATCCTCGATCCAGGCGCGCTCGCTTTTGGTGACGTCCTGACCGTCGACCAGCACGATGCCGAGTTCGGCCAGATAGGTCCGGAGGTCGCGCCAGATCGCCTGCTGGTCGATCGCGAGCTGGGAGACGGTCTCGTTGATCAGCTTGAGCTGCTCGAGCGGGGTCAGCCCGTCGGGGCTGCGCTCGGCGATGCCTTCACGGACTTGTGCCCGGATACCGGCAACGCGGACCATGAAAAATTCATCGAGATTGTTGGCCGAAATCGACAAGAATCGGACGCGCTCCAGCGCCGGATGCCGCGGATTGACCGATTCTTCCAGGACGCGGCGATTGAAATGCAGCCAGGACAGCTCGCGATTGATGAATCGGTCGGGCTTCGCGGCAATCGCCAACGGGGCGGCCTGAGGTGCCTCTTTCTCTTTGATTTCAGCGGCTTGTACGGATTCCATCAGAAATCGATCCATCTGAATGCGCACGAGATGCGGTGCGCCTTGCGTAATCCTATGCGATGGTTGGATGACGTTGCCGCGACAATGATGTTCCCTGCGCCCCTGCCGTCAAGGTCTTCAGGGCTCGGCTTGGCGCAACAGCTCCGCCGCCAGCGCCCGGGTGACCGGCCGCCCGAGCCGGAGCGACTCACCATCCAGCAGGGCAACCGCCTCCCTTGCTGCGGCGTAGGATCGCTCGATCCGGGTGGCAACGTAGCTGACCACGGCCTCGTCGACCGAAAGCTGGCGGTCGGCGCAGAGCTTGACGATCAGGGCGCGGAAGAGCTGGTCGTCCGGCGGCAGCAGCTCGATCACGGGAATTGCGCGCAGACGCGAGCGCAGATCGTTCAGGGCGATCAGCAGCGAGGCCGGTGCCTCGCGCCCGGTGATCAGGATGTAGGCACCATCCTCCCGCGCCATGTTCAGGAGGTGAAACAGGGCGCGCTCATCGATGGCGCCAGACCTCAAATCCTCGAGCACGAGCGCGCCGGTGGCGAGCTCTGCCGGGACATTGATGGCGCACAAGGCATGCGCAGCGACAGAGCGCGCGCCGGCCTGCTCGGCCCAGATGGCGGCGAGATGGCTCTTGCCCGAGCCATCCGGCCCGACCAGGAACATGGTTCTTGCAGGCCATTCCGGCCAGGCGTCGACCAGCGCGAGGCCGGCCGCATTGGCCGGGCCCTCGAGGAAATTGTCCCGCGTCAGGCTCTCGGCATGCGGCAGCGCGAACGCCAGTTGGCGGGGGGGAATGTGGCCAGCCACGTCAGGCTTTCTCCATCTCGAATCGCTCGCGGGCCGCGATCGTATCGCTCATCGCGGCTCGATCGTGTTCATGTGGTGCACCCATTCGACGAGATAGAGCGCCACCGAGACGAGCGTAAAGATGGTGACCAGGCCCATCAGGATCAGGTCGTAGGGCGCGGGATCGAAGCCGAAGCCGAGCGAGGCCAGCACCAGCGCCGCGAACCCGACCTGCGACACCGTGTTCAGCTTCGAGACCATCGACGGCTTCATCTCGACCGGCTTGTCGAACAGCCAGGAGACGATCACCGCGCCGACGATCATGATGTCGCGCGACACCACCAGGATGACGATCCAGCGCGGCAGGGCCCCCCAGATACCCAGCGTGACGAAGATCGACACCAGCAGCGCCTTATCCGCCAGGGGATCGAGAAGCGCGCCGAGCTCGGACCGGAGATTGAAGCGCTTGGCGAGAAAGCCATCAACGGCGTCGCTGACGCCGGCCACGACGAACACCGCGAACGCAATCTCCATCTGGTTGGAGGCAATCGCCCAGACGACGACTGGAACCAGAAGGATACGGCCGAGCGTGATCAGGTTCGGAATACTATGTGGGATGCTCACGCGCCGCGTCCTGACTACCGGCTTTAAGCCAAAAACAACCCCGTTTCGAAGGCAAGGGCGAACCAGCCGTTATCTACATAGTATAGGGAGGCTCCGCTTGCGAGCCATTGCACATCAGCGCGTTCCGACGTAACCAGCGGGCGACATTAAGGGTTTTTACCATGGCCGAACGCAAGAACGGGCTCACTTATGCCGATTCCGGTGTCGATATCGACGCCGGCAACCGCCTGGTCGATCTGATCAAGCCGATGGTGCGCGCCACCGCGCGCGCCGGCGCCGATGCCGAGATCGGCGGCTTCGGCGGTCTTTTCGACCTCAAGGCCGCCGGCTTCAGGGACCCGATCCTGGTGGCGGCCACCGACGGCGTCGGCACCAAGGTCAAGATCGCGATCGAGACCGGGCTGCACAGCGGCATCGGCATCGACCTCGTGGCGATGTCCGTCAACGACCTCGTGGTGCAGGGCGCCGAGCCGCTGTTCTTCCTGGACTACTTTGCCTGCGGCAAGCTCCATCCGGAAACGACGGCGTCTGTCGTGGCCAGCATCGCCGAGGGCTGCCGTGAATCCGGCTGTGCGCTGATCGGCGGTGAGACCGCGGAGATGCCGGGCCTGTACAAGGACGGCGATTACGACCTGGGCGGCTTTGCGGTCGGCGCGGCCGAACGCGGCACGCTGCTGCCGACCGGCGACATCGCGGCCGGCGATGCAGTGCTTGGGCTGGCGTCATCAGGTGTTCATTCCAATGGTTTCTCCTTGGTCCGCAAGATCGTGGAGCAGTCGGGCTTGGGCTTCGCTGCGCCGGCGCCGTTCGCGCCCGTCATGACGCTGGGCGGCGCGTTGCTCGCCCCGACCCGGCTCTATGTGAAGTCGTGCCTGCGCGCGATCCGCGAGACCGGCGCGGTCAAGGGGCTCGCGCACATCACGGGCGGCGGCTTCACAGACAACATTCCTCGTGTGCTGCCGAAGCATCTTGGCGTCAATATCGAGCTATCGCGTGTGCCCGTACTGCCGGTCTTCAAATGGCTGGCGGAGCAGGGTGGCATTGCCGAACTGGAGCTCTTGCGCACCTTCAACTGCGGCATCGGCATGATCGCGATCGTGAAGGCAGAGGCGGTCGCTGATGTCACCGAGGTGCTCAAGGCAAATGGCGAGACCGTCACGCTGCTCGGTGAAGTCGTCCCAGCATCTGGCGAGCAGCGCGTCATCTATAACGGTCATCTCGACCTCTCGCTGTGATCAGGTGATCTCATGAAGCGGCGCGTCGCCATCCTGATCTCCGGGCGCGGGTCCAACATGGCTGCGCTGATCCGCGCTGCGGCGGCAAGCGATTTCCCGGCCGAAATTGCCGTGGTGATCTCCAACCGCGCGGATGCGGCCGGCTTGGAGCGGGCCGGGCAGAGCGGCATTCCGACGCTGGTGATCGAAAGCAAGCCTTTCGGCAGGGATCGTGCAGGCTTCGAGGCCGTGCTGCAGGCGGCGCTGGACGAGCGCGGCATCGAGCTGATCTGCCTCGCCGGCTTCATGCGGCTATTCACGGCCGATTTCGTCCGGCGCTGGTACGGGCGGATGCTCAACATCCATCCCTCGCTGCTGCCGTCGTTTCCGGGCCTCGATCCGCACGGCCAGGCGTTGCGCGCCGGCGTGAAGATCTCCGGCGCCACGGTGCATTTCGTGATCCCCGAGACCGATGCGGGGCCGATCGTGATGCAGGGCGCGGTCGCGGTCAGCGATCACGACACGCCGGACACGCTGTCCGAGCGCATCCTGGAGGTCGAGCATCGGATCTATCCGGAAGCGCTGCGGCTGCTCGCGACCGGCCGGGTCAGGCTCGACGGCGATCTCTGCCGCAGTGAGGCCGGTGCGGGCGTCGGCAATTTTCTGATCTCGCCGCTGGCTTAGGACGGCGTCTGAAGAAGACGCGTCAAATGCAGAACTCGTCAGTTCAACAAACAAAATCCCCCGGGGACGCCGGGGGTGGATCATGGCTGCGAAGGGCAGGCCGTGACGAAGTCTTGGTGATCCACCAAACGCTGTGGGTTTGCAGATCGTGCTGTTGTCGTTTTCCGAGCGCGGCACCGCCGCGTTCGGCTATCGCCGCCGGCCGCTCAAGAGACCTTGAGGTTTTCCGCGGATGTCTTGCCGCGGCTCTCCACGAGGTCGTACTCCACGGCCTGGTTTTCGTTGAGCGTGGTCAGCCCTGCGCGTTCGACCGCGGAGATGTGGACAAAGACGTCCTTATCGCCGCCGGCCGGTTTGATGAACCCATATCCCTTGGTCGGGTTGAACCATTTCACGCTGCCTTTGTAGGTCGGCATCGTTGTCTCCTCGTCTAGACGAAAAAAGACGCGGCCACGCGCTACTCGCGTGGGCCACGCCACAAACGGGCTTCCCGAAGTCTGCTCACTTTCCGCAATCACGAAACGCACAGTCGCACGGCCAGATCCGATTGTACCTCAGATTGCAACACGAAATGCGCCGGATGGCAAGATTGAGGCGCTGATGAGCAACGGGGCGCGGTGTTCTCTGCCGGCACCACCGGCGCCGCCTATCCGGACGGCAGAGGGAACCGCGGACAATTAGCTAGCCCAGGCCGACGGGTCATCGAGCGTTTTTGGCCCCCGCTGGATCAGCATCGCTGCGTGCCGGTCTCGTCGCGGCTGTCAGGATCCCGGAATTGGCAGGGGCGGCGACGCCACCCGTCCCGGGAACCTCGGCGCCTCGCCGCAATCCAACTGGGAGCGTCCGGCCCCGAGTTGCTCTGATAATAGTTGCTAACGAAAAATGACGGTCTCAATCAAACAAGGCCTGCAGCCGCATATCCTGTCATGCCGAAACTACTTCTCGTATTCCTCATCAGTTCGACCAGATCCTTGGGATGAATGAACTCGTCCCGGAAGCACGGATAGGTCTTCGGGTCGAAGATCTTCTTCAGCCAATCGATGACAATCTTATGCCGGTCGGAGTTCCTGAACTCCTTATGGTAGGTGAGCCATAGATCGGCATGGTGGTTCACGCCGAGATCGACCGCAACCAGTGGCGCCCCGAGAGCGATCGAGGACGTCGGCAGGAATCCTATTCCGGCGCCGCGCTCGACAGCGTACAGCACCCCGATGCTCGAATTGGTCTTGATGCCGCAGATGCCCTCGAGCGAGGGAAGCCCGAGCACGCGCGCGTATGCGGAATCATCGACCTGCGGCGCATGCTGCCTGATGATCCTGTGACTGCTGACCTCGGAGAGGCAAGCCGGCACGCCATGCAGTTTGCGATATTCCTCCGATACGAAGGCGTAGATGTGCAGCCGGCCGAGTTTGGTGACGATCAGATCGGGATTGGTCGGCCGCTCCAGCTGAATGGCGATGTCCGCCTCTAACCTCGCGACGTCGGCCTGCTCCATCGCGCAACGCAGGTCGACGGTGATTTTGCGATAAGTTTTCTGAAAATCGATCAATCTGGGAAGTATCCAGAAATTGCCGGGTCCTTCGGTCACCGCAACGCGCACGGTGCCCCCGGTGTCGTTGGACGACTGTGCCGCGCGACGGAAGATGTTGAATGCATGCCGCTCCATCTCCATCACGTCGCTGATCATCGCCGCGCCGTCGTCGCTCAGGGTTAATCCACTCTGATCGCGCAGGAACAACTTGCAGCCGATCCGCTCTTCCAGGCGATCGATGCGCCGCATGAGCGTCGTGCTGGTCAGGCGAAGCGCCTCGGCCGCGTTACGGAAACTCTTGTGCTTCGCGCAGGCCAGGAACGATTTCAGGTCGTCCCAGGAAGCATCAAACATCTCGTCTGGTCGGTGCTGCGTGATCGCAGCACCCCGATGCAATAGTTGCTGCATACCCCAAATCCTCGCCCGTTATGCTGCATCTCTGCAGACCGGAGCGACGATAGATGCAGGGAACATTAATTGAAAGAGCCTCTTTCGCAGGGCGGCACGTTTTCGACTTACTACCAAGAAGCGCGGACATTCAGGTGCGGCCCGCGGAGCTGCCCGAGCTGTCGCCGCTTGCGGAGATGGCAAATCGATTGGTTCCAGGAGTTCAGATCGGCGCAGACAGTCTCGGTCGATATTTCGAATTTGATCCAAATTGCATCCTGACGTTCCGTCGCAGAGGCAAGCTGCTCGGCGCGGTCGCGTTCTTGTATTTGAACGATGCCGGTCTGGATGCGCTTGTGCTCGATGAGATGAGCTTGACGCATCCCGACATGAAATTCCTGGCCAGGCAGGACGAGGAGGTTTCGGCGATCTACGTCTGGGCGATCGCAGGCCAGGGCAGAGCGATGGCGGGCCTCGGCAACGTGTCGGAGCATCTCAGCCGGCCGCGCTTCGTCTTTGCTGATCTGTACGCCCATCCGGCAACAGCTGCCGGGCGCGATCTGATGGTCACCCTTGGATTTCAGCCTATTCCGAGCTTTCAGCCCGACCTCTGGTGCTACGAGCGGCCATGGAATCGCAAGCCGAAAACAGGGGCTGGGATCGAGACACTGTCCTATCATCCAACAAGGAGTATCGCCGATGCACGGTACTGACATCGCATCGACGGCCAAGCCGAACCCGCGCGCGATCACCGTTCGGATCGCGCGCGATCCGAACGACCTGATGCTGGTCACAGCGATCCGCTCGGCGGTCTATCTTGCCGAGCAGGATTGTCCGATCGAGGAGGAGTTCGATGGCAACGACCTCGTCGCCGCGCATTTCATCGGCTTCGTCGGCAAGGAGCCGGCGGGCTGCCTGCGTGTGCGCTTCTTCGGCGAGTTTGCCAAGGTCGAGCGGCTTGCGGTTCGCCATCAGTACCGGCGGTCGCGGTTGTCGTTCAAGCTGGTGCAGGCGAGCGTCGACTATGTCCGGCGCAAGGGCTTCAAGCGGATCTACGGCCAGGCCCAGGACCGGCTGGTGGACTTCTGGGCGCATTTCGGCGCCAAGCCGCTTGGACACAATCGAAAGCTGACTTTCTCAGATTTCTCCTACACGGAAATGGTGCTCGAGCTCGAGCCGGACGATGACGCGATCACGCTCGACAGCGATCCCTACATGATCATCCGTCCCGAAGGCGACTGGGACCGGCCCGGCGTGCTCGACATGTCGGCGGGCCGTCCAGCATCCTCTCCCTTGCGCGATATGACGGCGGCGCGTCCATGACGATGGACAGAGATCTTTCCGGCGCGTTCGATGCGGATCCGCCGATCCTGGTTTGCGCCGACCTGCAAGGTGAATATCTGGCGCAGGGACGCCGTCACCTGATCGCCGATGCCGACGCGATCATGCCGCGCTGTCTCGAACTGATGACACTCTGGCGTGACAATCTGTGGCCGGTGATCCATCTCAAGCGCATCGCGCAGGCCGCGTGGTTCAATCCGGCGTCGAACCTGACCAACTGGATCGCCGAACTGAAGCCGCAGCCCGGTGAGCTCACCTTCGAGCATCCGTTGCCTTCGGCTTACAGCTCGGCGCGCTTTGCCGAGTACATGTCCAACATGCGCAGCATCCGCTGCCTTGTGCTGGGCTTTTCGCTCGATGAGACCATCTTGTCGACGATCGTCGACGGCTTTCATCGCAGCCACCGCTATCAGGTGATTGCAGATGCGGTGGCCTGCCGGCGGCCGGGGGTCGACGACGTCGTCTCCTACAAGGCCGTCGTCACCAAGGTGATCGGCAACTTTGCCGGCGTGCTTGAGAGCATGGACCTGACCCGGGCCAGCGGGCGGATCGCTGTGTGAGAGGATGGAGCCATGGCATGCTCATTGCGACAGTCGTTCGGCGAGTTCGATCAGGAGACGACGGTCCGATGGATCCCTGATCCGGTTGAAGGCGACGATGAGCCGCAGACCTTCAACCACGTTCAGGTCGAGGTGATTCTCGCTGAGCAGGCGCAGCAACTTCTCTCCAGGCGTTTCGCAATCGTCTGTGCTCACGCGTAAGCTCCAGAAACAAGTATGTCACAACGAGTCAATCAAAACGAGTAGGTCGCAACGAGTTGGTCATGGGGACCCGAGAGGATGAGCTCAAGGAGCTGGCGAGTACCCTTCAGTTAGCCATCGCAAAAGCGCGTCGGCTCAACTTACCTACCAGCGCCTATATCCTGTCAATGGCCCTTGTCGAAGTTTCGCAGGTGCTCGAGGGGAAGTCCGACGACACAAAAAATCTCAAATAAGCCCTTCCAGCGACAATTGATCAAGGGCAGACACAATCGGAAATAGACCGAATTAACCCGGAGCGCGGCGCTATCCGCCGCGATCGACCCTGACCACGCGGCCTTTCTCGATCGCAAGCGCGAGCCGGCCGTGCTTGAGCGCGAGCGCCGCTTCGCCGAACAATTCGCGGCGCCAGCCGTGTAATGCGGCGACATCGGCATTGTCGTCGGCTGCGATCTGCTCGAGATCATCGACGGTCGCGATCACCTTGCTCGCCACCGCGTGGCGTTCGGAGGTCATGCGCAGCAGCACCTTCAACAGCTCGACGATCGCAGCGCCGTTGGAATTGTTGCGCGGCTTTTCGATCTTGGGCAGTGCGGCGAGATCGCGGGCGAGGCCGCGCTGCACGGCCGCGATGATGTCGGCGCCCCATTTCGAGCGCTCGAAACCCTTCGGCAGCGAGCGCAGGCTGCCGAGCCGCTCCAGCGTGGTCGGCGCGTGGGTGGCGATGTCGCCGACGGCGTCATCCTTCATGACCCGGCTGCGCGGCACGTCGCGACTCTGCGCCTCCTGCTCGCGCCAGGCGGCGACCTCCATCAGCACCGCGAGCTCCTTCGGCTTGCGGACGCGAGTTTTCAGCCGCTCCCAGGCCCGCTCGGGATGGAAGTCGTAGGTGCGCGGCGAGGTCAGCACGTCCATCTCCTCGCTGACCCAGTCGCTGCGCTTGCGCCGTTTCAGGTCGGCATCGAGCGCCGTGAACACGTCGCGCAGATGGGTGACGTCGGAGACGGCGTAGTGGATCTGCTCCTTGGACAGCGGCCGGCGCGACCAGTCGGTGAAGCGGTGCGTCTTGTCCGGGCGATGGCCAGTGATGCGCTCGACGAGCTGGTCATAAGCGATGCTGTCGCCGTACCCCAGCACCATGGCCGCGACCTGGGTGTCGAAAATCGGATGCGGCAGCAGGCCGGCGCGATGCCAGATGATCTCGATGTCCTGGCGCGCGGCGTGAAACACCTTCAGCACCTTCTCATCGGCCATCAGCGCGAAGAATGGCTTCAGGTCGATGCCCTCAGCCAGCGCGTCGATGACGACGGCTTCCTCAGGGCTGGCGATCTGCACGACGCAGAGCAGGGGATAGTAGGTGGTCTCACGCAGAAACTCGGTATCGACGGTGATGACCGGGTGCTGGGCAAGACGGGTGCAGGCGGCCGCAAGATCTGCGGTGGTGGTGATCAAGTCCATGAACGATCCATGACGAAGCACTTACGCCGTCGTCCGAAAGCGCTGGTCTGTCAAGGGTCTTGGCAATGATCCTGGAACGAATTCAGGCCTTGCATTTGGGCCGGATCGTGCCTCATGCGGGCGCAAAATCCGCCCGACTCGCTTGCCGGTCGATCGGTGCCGTGCGGCTGACCTCAATGGTGACGGACGCGTCCCGCCGGCCGGCGGCCGCACGGCACCGCCAGCGCGATGATGCAGAGGCCGATCATCGCCAGACCCATGAATTCGAAAACCAGCGCGTCCACGACATTTCTCCGGAAACATCGGGAAACTTGTCGGGGCTATGTTGACCGTCTCTTAACCGGTCGCGATGGCCCGCGCCGATGGTGGACGGCGGGTTAACAGCAGCATCAGGTGCCGCAGAAGGTCTGCAGCACGCGCTCCTCCGGCTGCGGCGGCTCGGCGTAGGCCGCATAGACCGGCTGATCCCGATAGGGGTGCGCCAGCACCGTGATAAGCTCCTCGAAGGGAGCAAAATCGTCGTTCTGGATCGCAGCCGATATCACCGCCTCGATCCGGTGGTTGCGCGGGATGTACGCGGGATTGGTCGCGTGCATCGCGGAGCGGCGCTGATCGGGCGTCTGCGGCTCCAGCGCGAGGCGCTGCCGCCAGCGCGGAACCCATTCGTCGAAGCCCGCGGGATCCTGGAACAGGGTGCGGACCGGAGCATCGTTGCCGTCGCCGGCCGCCTCGCCCAGCCGGCGGAAGGTGAGCGTGAAGTCGGCCTGACCCGACGTCATTGCCTCCAGCAGCGCCTGGGCCAGCGCCGGATCATCCTCACCCGCGGTGAACAGGCCGAGCTTGCGGCGCAAGCCGGCTTGATAAGCGTTGCTGAACGCTTCGGCGAAACTGTCCAAAGCTCCTTCCGCGTCCTTGATGGCCTGGGCCTGGTCGTCGGAGAACAGCGGCAGCAGGCATTCGGCGAACCGGGTCAGGTTCCAGAGCGCGATCCGCGGCTGGTTGGCGAAGGCATAGCGGCCCATCTCGTCGATCGACGAGAACACGGTGGCGGGGTTGTAGGCGTCCATGAAGGCGCAGGGACCGTAGTCGATGGTCTCTCCCGAGACGGAGGTATTGTCGGTGTTCATGACGCCGTGGATGAAGCCGATGTCCAGCCAGCGCGCGACCAGCGCGGCCTGGCGGGCGATCACGGCCTCGAGCAGGGCGTGATAGGGACGCTCGCGGCCGGTGAGCTCCGGATAATGACGCGCGATCACGTGGTCGGCGAGCCGCCGGATGGCTTCGATATCGCGCCGGGCGGCGAAATACTGGAAGGTGCCGACCCGGATGTGGCTGGTGGCGATCCGCGTGAGCACGGCACCGGGCAGTGCGGTCTCGCGGAACACCTGCTCGCCGGTCACGACTGCGGCGAGCGAGCGGGTGGTCGGGATGCCCAAGGCATGCATCGCCTCGCTGACGATGTATTCGCGCAGGACCGGCCCGAGCGCCGCGCGGCCGTCGCCGCGGCGGGAAAACGGGGTCGGGCCGGAGCCCTTGAGCTGGATATCGCGGCGCACGCCGTTGATATCGACGACCTCGCCCAGCAGGATCGCCCTGCCGTCGCCGAGCTGCGGCACGAATTGCCCGAACTGGTGGCCGGCATAGGCCATGGCGATGGGATCGGCGCCGGCTGGAACCGTCTTGCCCGCCAGGATTTCCGCCCCCTCAGGCGTCTCCAGCTGGTCGGGATCGAGGCCGAGCTCGACGGCCAGCGGCCGGTTCAGCTTGATTAGGCGGGGCGCGGCGACGGGGGTCGGGGCAACGCGGGCGAAGAAATTGTCCGGCAGCGCCGCATAAGAGTTCTGGAAGGGGAAATGTACGGTCATAAGAGACAAGATAGGCGCGCGAGGGGTGCTTTTCGAGGTCTGAGCAGGGCGCATTTGGTTGCCGCAGCGGACCGGCTCGGCTAAACCCACGCGCGCCGGCTGCGCCCTTTAAGGGCCGCGCCGATTCCTTGCCCAGACAGCAGTTTCAGGACCACCATGCATCGCTACCGGACCCATACCTGCGGCGCGCTCCGCGACAGCCATATCGGCGAAACCGTTCGCCTGTCCGGCTGGTGCCATCGTATCCGCGACCATGGCGGCGTGCTGTTCGTCGATCTGCGTGACCATTACGGCATCACGCAATGCGTGGTCGATCCGGACTCGCCGGCTTTCGGCCTGGCCGAGAAGCTGCGTTCGGAATGGGTGGTGCGGATGGAAGGGAAAGTCCGTCGCCGTCCCGAGGGCACCGACAATCCGGAGTTGCCGACCGGACAGATCGAGCTCTATGTCAGCGACATCGAGGTGCTGGGCCCGGCGGCCGAGCTGCCACTCCCGGTGTTCGGCGAACAGGAGTACCCCGAGGACATCCGTCTGAAATACCGCTTCCTCGACCTGCGTCGCGAGCGGCTGCACCAGAACATCATGACGCGCGGCGCCATCGTCGATTCCATGCGCCGGCGCATGAAGGAGCAGGGCTTCTTCGAATTCCAGACCCCCATCCTGACCGCGTCCTCGCCGGAGGGCGCACGCGACTTCCTGGTGCCCTCGCGCATCCATCCGGGCAAGTTCTACGCGCTGCCGCAGGCGCCGCAGCAGTACAAGCAGCTGCTGATGATGTCGGGGTTCGACCGTTACTTCCAGATCGCGCCGTGCTTCCGCGACGAGGACCCGCGCGCCGACCGTCTGCCGGGCGAGTTCTATCAGCTCGACGTCGAGATGAGCTTCGTCACGCAGGACGACGTGTTCGCGGCGATGGAGCCGGTCATCACGGGCGTGTTCGAGGATTTTGCCAAAGGCAAGCCGGTGACCAAGAACTGGCCGCGCATTCCCTTCGCCGAGGCAATGCGCAAGTATGGCTCCGACAAGCCCGATCTGCGCAACCCAATCGAAATGCAGGATGTCTCCGAGCACTTCCGCGGCTCCGGCTTCAAGGTGTTCGCGCGCATGCTCGAAGATCCGAAGAACCAGGTCTGGGCGATCCCGGGCAAGGGCGGTGGCAGCCGCGCCTTCTGCGACCGCATGAACTCCTGGGCGCAGGGCGAGGGCCAGCCGGGCCTCGGCTACATCATGTGGCGCGAGGGCGGCGAGGGCGCGGGTCCGCTCGCCAACAACATCGGACCGGAGCGCACCGCCGCGATCCGCGAGCAGCTTGGCCTCAAGGAGGGTGACGCTGCGTTCTTCGTCGCCGGCGATCCGGAGAAGTTCTGGAAATTCGCAGGCCTCGCCCGCACCAAGCTCGGCGAGGAGCTGAACCTGATCGACAAGGACCGGTTCGAACTGGCCTGGATCGTCGACTTCCCGATGTACGAGTACAACGAGGACGACAAGAAGGTCGACTTCTCGCACAACCCGTTCTCGATGCCACAGGGCGGCCTGGAGGCGCTGCAGACGCAGGATCCGCTGACCATCAAGGCGTTCCAGTACGACATCGCCTGCAACGGCTATGAGATCGCCTCCGGCGGCATCCGCAACCACAAGCCGGAAGCAATGGTGAAGGCATTCGAGATCGCAGGCTATGGCGAGCAGGACGTGGTCGAGCGGTTCGGCGGCATGTACCGCGCCTTCCAGTACGGCGCCCCGCCACATGGCGGCATGGCGGCTGGCCTGGACCGTATCGTCATGCTGCTCTGTGGCACCACGAACCTGCGCGAGATCTCGCTGTTCCCGATGAACCAGCAGGCCGTCGATCTCTTGATGGGCGCGCCGTCGGAAGCCACGCCCAAGCAGCTGCGCGAGCTGCACATCCGGACGAACCTGCCGAACAAGTAGTTCGGCAGGATCCCTGTTTTTGTCATTGCGAGCAGCGCAAGCGACGAAGCAATCCAGATTTCCTTGTTCGCACCGCCGGATTGCTTCGCTTCGCTCGCAATGACGGCATACTGATAGCGCGCTTTGATGATTACCACGTCGGCGAACAAAGCAACGTGCATTCCCGCGCGCGACTACAACCCGGTCGAGGCCTCGATCTTGAACTGCGCCGCCGCCGAGGGCGGATCGGTGCCGATGAGCTGCACGAGCTGCATTGCCGGCACCTTCGCGCGCGGAATCAGCTTCAGCGTCAGCGTCTGATGCGGCGTCTCGATGAAGCGCGAGATCGCCTCGACTGCGCCGGCAACATCCGGATTGTCGCTGCCGAACTTGTTGCCGCCCGCCTTGATCGTGGCAAGGATCGCCTGCCGCGCATCGTCGCGGCTGATGCTCTGCATACGCGCGAATTGCGCGACCAGGAGGTCGACGCCGCCGAGATCGCGTAGGGTCAACTCCAGCCCGCCGGCTTCGATCTGCGTCGCTTGCGCCATCGCCGCCTGCGGGTCGACCGTGAAGACGTCGCGCGGCACATGCGCGAGCGAGACGCTGGCGGAGGCGCTGAGAATGTTGCCGATGTCGAGCTTGACCGGTGACAGCGCGAAGGTGCCTGCACTTTCGGTCCAGCCGGCGCCGAGATCTGCATCGATGGCGGCGCTGTCGACCCCGGCGGCGAGCAGCGGCAGCAGCGCGGGATTCGATGCGTCGAGCGGGCTGTTCAGCTTGGCGACGACATGCGCCTGCGTCGGGATGGGGCCGACGAACTGGCCCCAATCCAGGCTGACATTGTCGATCCTGACCTGCTTGCTGGTGGTCTTGTAGGGCGCCACCAGATCCCTGAGCTCGGCACCTTGCAGCGCCTTCAGGAGATCCAGCGCCTGAGCAGCGGGCGGCCGATGCGCCGGATCGGCGAACTGCCCGCTGATCCGCATCACGCCTGCGACATCGAAGGATTTGAGCGCGAAGCGTCCGAGCTTGATCGGGCCTTGCGGAGATTTGCCGTCCAGCCCCTCGACGGTCAGATTGGCTTTGCCGTCCTGCAGGTCGGCGCGCATGCTCGCCAGCTTGAGCGGCCCCTCTGGCGTGGTGATGGACAGGCCGCGCATCTCGGCATTCCTGATGCTGAGGCCTTCGTAGAGACCGGCAACCTTCTCCATGAGGTCGCGCATCTGGGCGGGCGATGGTGGCGCCGCCTGCGCTGTCACCATCGCCAGGAGGGCTGGCAATTGCAGCTTCGACGGGCGCATTCCGACCTCGTCGACGCTGATGCCGTCCATGTGCATCTGAACGCCGAGCGAGGAGGTGAGTTCATACGGTCCGATCGAGGCCTGCCGATACACGCGATGGACACGTTCATCATCAGCACTCTTTGGATCGAGCACCGCGGCGATTGCGGTCGTGTCGATGTCGGAGCAGGTGATATCGACGAGATGGCCGGACATCTTCTGGTTCTGCGCCTTCGGGGCCGGCTGCTGCACGTCCATCGTGAACGAGACGTCACCGATCTTCTCGCTCGCGATCCTGCCTTCCTTGATGCCGTCGAGCACGAAATTCGCATAGGTGAATTCGCCGCGGCCGAGCGCGGCAGACCCGAAATCGACCTGGCCGGTGATGCTGGGCATGGTCATCGACGACATGCTGATGGCCGCGAACTGCTTGAGCAGCAAGCCGTAGATCTCGAGCGGCGAGGCACCGGCGGGCAGCCGCTCGCCGCGGGCCGGGCCGGCATAATCCTTCAACACGACCTTCGGCGCCTTGTAGGTGACGTGGAACGTCGACGGGGCAGGCGCCTGCGCTTCAATCTCGATGCCGGTGGATTCGATGCTGGCGGCCGCGAGCCGGCCGGCGTCCGGCTGGCTGAGGCCTGAGGCGACGATGTTGCCGATCTTCACCGTGACCGGCGGCTGGCTTGCCATTTCGGCTGTGATATCGGCAATCGAGAGTGTCCGCGTCCGCAGATCGAACGACACCTTGCCGTGATCGGCCTTGGCGCCGGTGCTGCGGATCTGGTCGAATGCGGTCTCGACCTCGCGCGCCGCGCGGTTCTGCGCATACCAGTTGATGCCGAATAACCCCGCGATGGCGACGACAGCGAGCGCGAGAACGCCAATTAGAACCCGTTTCATGCAGTCAACTCCTGCCCGGCTTCAATCCCCGCATCGTCATACTCCCGGCGGAACCGATCGGGTAGGGGATGGACTCCAAAGGCCTTAATAAAGGCCTTCATATTCTGTTTGTCCTGGGGACATCGAGCCGAAGCCTGGGAGGGCTGTCTCGGACAAGAGCATCTGCGTCCGAGCGACCCAGCCTCTCAGAGGGGCGTTTCGCCGCCTCGTTCGACCAGGTGCGCGCGCGAGGGGGCAGGATCGAAGCGATCGGCGAAATACTGCGTTTCCCTGGTCACCAGTCCGTCGCGGAATTCCATGATGCTGACGGTGTATGACGGGACGCCGTCATAGGTCAGCACGAATTCGGTGATCCAGAGATCGCCGCTGCCAATCATGCGCCGGACGCTAAAGCGTTTCTTGTTCGGTTGGAGGAAGCGGCTCTCCTGGATGTTGCGCCTGCCGCGAATCCGCTCGCCCGATTGCGGATAATCCAGCACAGCATCCTCGTGATAGATGTCGTGCTCCGCCTCGAAATCGCTCGCGTCCGACGCTTCCCAATGGCGCTGCAGCGCCATCTGCACCGTTCGGTCGTCCATCTCGATCTCCCACCGATGCTTCGGCCCTTGTTCGGGCCATGGCTCATCATGCCCGGAAAATCGTCCGGGCGCGATCAGGTCTCCGCAAGTTCTGCCATGATCCAGTCGGCGAACGTGCGCACCGCCCGGCGTTGCCGATTGGCGCGCGGAAAGACCAGATGGTGGCCGACATAGCGAAGTTCGGCCGAGCGACCGGCGAGCGGCGCGACCAACCGGCCGCTTGATAGTTCGCGTTCGGCAAGCCTCGTCGATTCCAGCGTTACGCCGAGGCCGCTCGAGGCCATCGCGATGGCGATGAAGCTACGGTCAAACCTCATGCCGTGGATGGCGGGAGGTTCGAGACCGTTCGCCACGAACCAGTGATGCCACTGAACCTGCTTCATGTCGGAGCGGATCAGGACCTCCTTGAACAGGTCCTTCGGCCTGCGGATGCGCCTCGCGATTTCAGGCGCGCATAGCGGCGTAACGGTCTCCTCGCCGAGCGGGACGATGTCGACGCCGCCGACGCGCGGCTGCCCGTAGACGATATCCAGATCGAAATCGTCGTTGCTGAAGCGGGCATAGTCGGTGCTGGCGGCGAGGCGCACTTCGAGCTTCGGTTCGGCACTGAGAAATTGAGCCAGCCGTGGTGCCAGCCATTGGGCGGCGAAGCTGGGCGCCGAATGCACGCGCAGCAATTGCGGTCCCCGACCGGCGACTTCCTCGATGCCACGCCTCAGATTGTCGAACGCAACGCCGGCATGCCGCATCAAATTCTCGCCGGCTGGCGTGAGCCGGACCGAGCGTGTGCTGCGTTCGAACAGCGTCGTGCTCATGCTGCTTTCGAGCTTGCGGATCGCGTGACTGACGGCGCTCGGAGTGAGATGGAGCTCCTTGGCCGCGTCGCGGAAAGAGCCGGTGCGCGCGGCGGCTTCGAAAGCGCGGATCGCCGAGATCGGAATGCTGGAGAGCAACATCCGATAAGTGAACCAAATTCACCTATGAAAGACAACTGCGCGTTTGTCGACAGCGCGCCCAGCCCGTAGCCCTTGCGATAACAGGCGTCGGCCAGCGCGGCGCAAGCGAGCAGAGAGGAAGACGATGTTGCTTGGCGGCAAAACGGCGGTGATTTCAGGTGCGGCATCGCCGCGTGGAATCGGGCTGGCCACCGCCAGGCGATTTGCGGCCGAAGGCGCTCGCGTCGCCATTCTCGACATTGATGGCGCTGCGGCGGAAGCTGCGGCCGGGACGCTGGGTACCACCGACGGCGGCCCGCATCTTGGCGTTTTCTGCGACGTCGCAGATCCGGCCTCCTGCAGCAAGGCTGTGTCCGCCGTGATCGAGGCGTTCGAGCGGATCGATATCCTGATCAACAATGCCGGCATCACGCAGCCGGTGAAATTCCTGGAGATCACACCTGCCGATTGGGAGCGCATCCAGGACGTCAATCTGAAAGGGGTGCTGTTCCTGTCGCAGGCGGTCATTCCGCACATGCGCAAGCGCCGGAGCGGGGCGATCGCATGCATGTCGTCGGTATCGGCCCAGCGCGGCGGCGGCATTTTCGGCGGTCCGCATTATTCGGCTGCCAAGGCCGGCGTGCTCGGGCTGGCCAAGGCGATGGCGCGCGAGTTCGGTCCCGACGGCATCCGCGTCAATTGCGTGACGCCCGGCCTGATCGGCACCGACATCACCGCGGGCAAGCTGACCGATGCGATGAAGGAATCGATCCTCGCGGGCATTCCGCTTGGCCGTCTCGGCGAGGCGGACGACGTCGCCGGCATCTACACGTTTCTCGCCTCGGATCTGTCGGCCTACGTGACCGGCGCAGTCATCGATGTCAACGGCGGCATGCTGATTCACTGAGAGGGACACCTGATGACGCAGCCCGCACCAACGCTTGCCAACGCGCCGTCGCTAGCCCAGCGCGCCCATAACGTTCGCCGCCACGCCTTGCGCATGGGCGAGGTTCAGGGCCAGGGCTACATCGCACAGGCGCTCGATATCGCCGACGTGCTCGCAGTCGCCTATTTCCACGCGATGCGCTACCGGCCCGAGGATCCCGCCTGGGAAGACCGCGACCGCTTTCTGCTCTCCAACGGCCATTATGCGATCGCGCTCTACGCGGCCCTCATCGAGGCCGGGATCATTCCGGAAGCCGAGCTCGAGACCTATGGCAGCGACGGGAGCCGGCTTCCGATGTCCGGCATGGCCGCCTACACGCCGGGCATGGAGATGTCCGGCGGCTCGCTTGGGCTTGGCCTGAGCATCGCCGTCGGCATGGGACTCGGATTGAAGCGCAAGCGCTCCAGCGCCCGCGTCTACACACTGTTCTCCGACGGCGAGCTCGACGAAGGCTCGGTATGGGAGGCCATCCAGTCGGCCGCTCACTACAAGCTCGACAATCTGATCGCCATCGTCGACGTCAACAACCAGCAGGCGGACGGTCCGTCGACGCAGGTCATGGCCTTCGAGCCGCTCGTCGACAAATTGAATGCGTTCGGCTGGTTCAGCCAGCGCGTCGACGGCAACGATCTCGATGCCGTGGTGGCGGCGTTCGATGTCGCCAAGTCCCACCCCGAGCCGAAGCCGCGCATCATCATCGCCGACACGCTGATGGGCAAGGGCGTTCCGTTCCTCGAGCAGCGTGAGAAGAACCACTTCATCCGCGTCGAAGCGCACGAATGGCAGCTCGCGCTCGCCGCGCTCGACGCCCGGAGGCCGTCATGACATCCATCAAGACAGCAGCACAGCCAGGCAAGCCGCGCCTGACCACGTCGGCGATGATCGCATCGATTGCGGCGGAAGGGCAAAGGACCAAGGCGGCCCCGTTCGGCCATGCCCTGGTCGAACTCGCCCGCAGCCGCGCCGACGTGATCGGCATGACGGCGGACCTCGGCAAGTACACCGATTTGCATATCTTCGCGAAGGAATTCCCTGAGCGCTACTACCAGATGGGAATGGCAGAGCAGCTTCTGTTCGGCGCGGCCTCGGGGCTTGCGGCCGAAGGGTTCACGCCATTCGCGACCACCTACGCCGTGTTCGCCTCTCGCCGAGCCTACGATTTCATCCACCAGACGATCGCGGAGGAAGACCGCAATGTGAAGATCGTCTGCGCATTACCGGGCCTCACATCCGGCTACGGACCGAGCCATCAGGCGACGGAAGATCTCGCGCTGCTCCGCGCCATGCCGAACATGACGGTGATCGACCCCTGCGATGCGCATGAGATCGCGCAGGTGGTGCCGGCCATCGCGGCTTACAAGGGACCGGTCTATATGCGGCTGCTGCGCGGCCAGGTGCCGGTCGTGCTCGACGAGTACGGCTACAGGTTCGACGTCGGCAAGGCCAAGATGATCCGCGACGGCAAGGACGTCCTGATCATTTCCTCCGGGCTCATGACCATGCGCGCGCTTGAAGCGGCCCAGGTGCTCGCAGGCGATCGCGTCGATGCAGCCGTGCTGCATGTCCCAACCATCAAGCCGCTCGACAACGAGACCATTCTGTCGGAGGCCGCCAAGCCCGGGCGGCTGGTCGTGGTGGCCGAGAACCACACGATTGTCGGCGGACTGGGCGAGGCGATCGCGGGTCTCTTGATGCGCTCGGGTGTTCATCCGGCATTCCGGCAGATCGCGTTGCCGGATGAGTTCCTCGATGCAGGCGCGCTGCCGACGCTGCATGACCGCTACGGCATCTCGACCACGGAAGTCGCAAGGCAGATCAAGCAATGGCTCTAGCGCGCTGCGCGCGCCGCGACAGTTCTCGCGTAACAAACAACATAGGGAGGAATTCGTGTCTACGCGCAACACCGGCATGATCAGCCGCCGATCCCTCGTCAAGGCGGCAGCCGCTATTCCATTATGCGGCATCCTCACGCACCGTGCTTCGGCGGCAGAGTTCACCTACAAATTCGCCACCGGGCAGGACCCGACGCATCCGGTCAACATCCGAGCTCAGGAGGCGATCAATCGCATTCGTGAGGCTACGGGTGGCCGGCTGGAGATCACGCTGTTTCCCGCCAATCAGCTCGGCTCCGACACCGAGCTCTTGAGCCAGGTCCGCAACGGCGGCGTCGAGTTCTTCAATCAGTCGTCCTCGATCCTGGCCACGTTGGTGCCGAGCGCAGGCATCGTGAATACCGGCTTTGCCTTCGCCGATTACGACGCGGTCTGGAAGGCGATGGATGGCGAGCTCGGCGGTTATATTCGTGCTCAGGTCGCGAAGACCCCGGTCATGACGATGTCCAAGCCATGGGACAACGGCTTTCGTCATATCACCTCGTCGGGACGCGAGATCCGAAGCCCCGACGATCTGAAGAACTTCAAGATCCGGGTGCCGCCGGCGCCGATCCTGACCTCGCTGTTCAAGGCGCTGGATGCCGGCCCGGCTCCGATCAACTTCAACGAGGTCTATTCGGCACTGCAGACCAAGGTGGTCGACGGTCAGGAAAATCCGCTGCCGATCATCGCGACCGCGCGCCTGTACGAGGTGCAGAGTTCCTGCAGCATGACCGGCCATGTCTGGGACGCCTACTGGATTCTGGGCAACAAACGCGCGTTCGAACGTCTGCCGCATGATGTGCAGGAGATCGTCACACGTGAGCTTGACCGCTCGGCGGACGACCAGCGCGCCGATATCGCAAGGCTCAGCCAGACGTTGCGGACCGACCTGATGGCAAAGGGGCTCAAATTCGTCGATGTCGATCGGGCGGCATTCCGCCGCGCACTCGCGAAGACAAGCTTCTATGCGGATTGGAAGGCGAAGTTCGGCGAGGAGGCGTGGGGCCGGCTCGAGAAAGTCGCGGGCCAGCTGTCATGAGCGGCCTCACGCGCACGCCAAGCATGGCCGTCCGCGTCGCCGCCCGGCCCGACGCGCGCGGCTGGATCGTGATCGCCAACAAGGTGCTCGGCCAGACGGTTGCGATCCCGGCAGCCGTGCTGGTGCTGGCGGAGATCGCGGTGCTGTCGGCGGGGATCATCGGCCGCTATGTCTTCCGTTCGCCGCTGGTCTGGTCGGACGAGCTTGCCGGCATCCTGTTCCTGTGGCTCGCCATGCTCGGCTCGGTGATCGCATTCCAGCGCGGCGAGCACATGCGGATGACCGCGATCATCGGCGTGCTTCGTGCGGATGTTCGTGCGTTCCTGGATGTCGTGGCGGCAGCGACCGCGCTCGCATTCCTGCTGCTCGTGATCCGGCCGGCCTATGAGTTCGCCGCCGACGAGGCCTATGTCACCACACCTGCGCTGGAGATCGTCAACTCCTGGCGCGCCGCGGCGCTGCCCGTCGGCATCGGCCTGATGCTGATCTCCGCTGTTTTTCGGCTCGTCCGCATCGCAAGCCTGCGCAGCCTGCTGGCGTCGCTGGCCGTCGTCGCGGCCGTGATCGGCGCCTTCGTGCTGGCCGCGCCGCTGCTCAGGCCGCTCGGCAATCTGAACCTGCTGATCTTCTTCGTCTTCGTTGTCGGCGCCATGGTCTTTGCGGCGGTGCCGATCGCGTTCGCCTTCGGCCTTGCCACGGTCGGCTATCTCTCGCTGACGACAAGCACGCCCGACGTCGTGATGATCGGCCGCATGGACGAGGGAATGAGCCATCTGATCCTGCTCGCGGTGCCGCTCTTCGTGTTTCTGGGCCTGCTGATCGAAATGACCGGCATGGCGCGCGCGATGGTCGGATTCCTGGCGAGTTTGCTGGGCCATGTCCGCGGCGGGCTGCATTATGTGCTGGTCGGTGCGATGTACCTGGTGTCCGGCATTTCCGGGTCCAAGGCGGCGGACATGGCGGCGGTCGCGCCGGTGCTGTTCCCCGAGATGCAGCGACGCGGCGCCAAGCCCGGCGATCTCGTCGCGTTGCTGGCGGCGACCGGCGCGCAGACCGAAACCATTCCGCCTTCGCTGGTGCTGATCACGATCGGCTCCGTCACCGGCGTATCGATCGCGGCGCTGTTCACGGGCGGGCTTCTGCCAGGCGTGGTGCTTGCGATCATGCTCGCCGCGGTGGTCTGGTGGCGCTACCGGCGCGAGGACCTGTCGCACGTCAAGCGAGCGGGCAGGCGGGAGATCGGCCGTGCGTTTGTCGTGGCGGTCCCCGCCATCGCCTTGCCGTTCGTGATCCGCGCCGCGGTGGTGGAGGGCGTCGCCACAGCCACCGAAGTGTCGACCATCGGTATCCTGTACTCGGTCGTCGTTGGTCTGCTGATCTATCGTCAGTTCGACTGGCGGCGGATCTATCCGATGCTGGTCGAGACCGCATCACTGTCCGGAGCCATCCTGCTCATCATCGGCGCGGCGACCGGCATGGCCTGGGCGCTGACGCAGTCCGGCTTCTCGGCTTCGCTCGCCAGGCTCATGACCTCGCTTCCAGGCGGAGTGCCGGCGTTTCTTGCCGTCACGATCATCGCGTTCGTGATCCTGGGCAGCGTGTTGGAAGGCATTCCGGCCATCGTCCTGTTCGGGCCGCTGCTGTTCCCGATCGCGCGGCAGGTCGGTGTTCATGAGGTTCACTACGCCATGGTCGTCGTGCTGGCGATGGGCATCGGACTGTTCGCGCCGCCGTTCGGCGTCGGCTACTACGCCGCCTGCGCGATCAGCCGGATCAACCCGGACGAGGGCATGAAGCCGATCCTCGGCTACATGATCGCCCTCGTGATCGGCACGCTCATCGTGGCCGCAATCCCCTGGATATCGATCGGCTTCCTATGAGGTCGTAAGGAAGCCGCGGTCCGTCTCAGCCGTTATCCCGCAGCGCAGCATATGGCGCGCCTTGATGCGGTTGCGCCAGGGCGCATCGTCCGCGACGAGCCGGACTCTATGAAGGACGAAGCGCAGGGGAGCTCAACCCAAGCGCGAAAACAGCGAGGAGAGGATCGTTAACGCGGTACTTCTCAGCAAAAAAGGCGGCGGTATGGAGGAGTTTCGGTGTTTACGAAACGCGTCCTTAATCCGAAAGCTGTCCGAATGGCGGGGTGAATATGGCCAACCATTCAGAAGAAAACGGATAACTCCAATGACCGTTCGCTGGTCTGTGCTCCTCCTTGGAACCTGTTTCGTGATGCCTGCGGGTGCCGCTCTTGCCGCTCCCTCCGATGTCGTTCGCGATCTTGCCTCCCGCGTCGGCCCGATCGTCGGTCAGGCCTCGACCTGCCAGAACATCGCCCAGGGCCGCGTCCAAACCATCGTCGATCAGTTCGGCGAGGTGATCCGCCAGGCTTCGTCGAACAACGGAGAGCGCGATCTGCTCACCCGCAGCTTCAACAGCTATGTCGCCGACGGCCGCAGCCGGATGGTGAACTCGCAGGTGAACTGCCAGACCGCGGAGCGCCAATTGGCGGATCTCGAGCGCTCGCTCGGTCAGCAGCAATCGGCGGCTCCGACCATCCCCTATACACTGGCGCCCTCGAGCGCGGCGGCGGCAACGCAGCCCACGGCCAACCTGCCGGCTCCGCTTCCGCACGGCGTCACCGACACCGAGATCCGTTTCGGCACCGTCATCCCCTTCTCTGGCGTCCGCAGAGAGCCGGCGCGCCAGATGAAGCTCGGCATCGAGACGGCGTTCAACCGCGCCAACGACGCCGGTGGCATCAACGGTCGCATGCTGCGATTGATTGCCGCTGATGACGCCTACGATCCCACCCGGACGCTTGCTGCGATGACGCAGCTCTACGAAAAGGATCAGGTGTTCGGCTTTATCGGCAACATGGGCACGGCCAACAACGCGGTCGCGATCCCTTATGCGCTGGAGCGCCGCGCGCTGTTCTTCGCGCCTTATAGCGGCTCGGCCGTCGTCCGCCATGATCCGCCCGACCGTTACGTGTTCAACTATCGCGCCAGCTACGCGGAAGAGACCGCCGCCATCGTGCGCTACCTGATGAAAGTCCGGCGGATCCCGGCGAAGCAGATCGCCGTTTTCGCCCAGAACGACGCGTATGGCGACGATGGCGCCAACGGCGTCGCCAAGGCGTTCCGCTCGCTCGGCATCAACGATCCGATCATCCGCTATGGTTTCCCGCGCGGCACGCTGGATGTCGACGGCGCCGTCAGCCAGCTGAAAGCGCAAACCAAGCCGCCGATCAAGGCCGTGATCATGATCGCGACCGATCGTGCCGCCGCGAAATTCATCGAAAAGACCCACGATGCGGTCCCGGGCTTGATCTACGCCAACATCTCGGCCGTCGGCTCCACGTCGCTGGCCACCGAGCTGAAGCTGCTCGGCACGAAATACACCGAGGGCGTCATCGTTACACAGGGCGTCCCCTCGGTCGCGGGCTATTCGAGCCTCGTGCTCGACTACAAGAATGCGCTTGCCAAGTACTTCCCCGGCGAAGCGCCGGACTACACCTCGCTCGAGGGCTACATCTCGGCGACGATCCTGATCCAGGCCCTGAAGCAGACCACTCCGCTCGACACCGAACGGCTGGTCGATACGCTGGAATCGATGCGCAACATCGATCTCGGCCTCGGTAGCCAGCTCTCGTTCGGACGCGCCGAGCACCAGGCTTCGCACAAGATCTGGGGCACCACGCTCGACGAGACCGGCACTTATCAGGCGATCGAGCTGGAATGATCTGCCTTCACCGGCGGACTGGATAAACCAGTCCTCGCAGAGCTGCCGGCTGTCTTGGCCGGCAGCTCGCGCCAGGTGATCCCCTGCAAAGCCGATGGACCATTCCCGACACGCCAGCTTTCCACTGGAGTGTCGGGCCTTGAGAATCTTGCTTCTTCGCGTGCAAGTGGGTCGATCCGTTCTCAGGTTGCAGACGACGCAAACCTCAGGAGCGATCATAAACGTTCGGGAAGTCTCAAGCGGAAGCCAAGCAGTCGGACTGCCGGACCGCGTATTGACGGCCGCCGTATCATACGATACGCCGCCGCGCTCCTGTCTGCTGCAGGATATGGCATCACCGCACGGCTCGCGGCATCTATCGGTGATGAGAACGCCAGTAGCGCTCCCGCCCTTTCGAACGGTTGGAGTAGCGTATGTCCAAGCGTCATCGCTTTAAGCAGACCACCTCACTCGAAGCTCGCCTCGCTGCAGAAGCGCGGCAGCTCAGGCAGCAAGCCAAAGGCATGCCGCCGGGGATCGCGCGAAGCGAGCTTCTGCGCAGAGCGCGCGAAGCCGAGACAACCTCGCATCTAAGCGAGTGGTTGAGGTCTCCAGGGCTGCGGCGCCCGAAATAGGCAAGCTTGCAAGGTGCGCAACTCGCGTTGCGAGATGCGCTGCAGATCGTCGCCTGTGGTGAAGGAAGAAACGAAGTCGGCGACGGGCCAAGCGCGTGCCGCGCTGGCGAAGTGACCTTGCGAGCCGGGGCCGACATCGATGGAGCGAATTCGTCTCCACGAATGATCGCTAACGTCCGCTTGCTCCCCGCCGGCATCGAACGGCCAAGAGAAGCGAGGAGCATCACCGGCAATCGCACGATCATGCGCGTCACGTCCGGGCGCACCTTTGTTCTTCAAGAGCGAGGCCATCGAGATCGCCTTGGCGAGTGACCGCGGCGCGCTCGTTAACCAAGAAAACAGCCTCCGGATGAAACATGGTAAAGTTTAAGATAAATTGTAATCGATTGGAGAGTTCACCGACGCATTGCGTCTCGTGAGCAAGCAAGAATAGCTTTTTCTTCTTCGTGTTGCCGTCGGCGGACGGTCGTGAATTTTGATTTCACCGGCGCGCGGAGAACTGCACATGAAGCAGCTGTTGTTGGCTGCCATCGTTACGATGGCGGCGAGCGAACTCGCATGGGCTCAATCATCGACGACGACGGGAACGGGCGTCGGCCTTGCCAAGTCAACATCGAACGCGCAGGCGGTCTCGGGGCAGGGCGGCACGGGGGTCGGCGTCGCAGCAATCACGACCAACAGTAGCGTGCCGGCCGATCAAACGGTCAGGAACGTGCCCGGCGTTGTCGCTCCGGGATTGGCCGCGGCTGGGCTCGAAACGTGCCTTGGGTCGGTGTCAGGCGGTGGGGCGTTTGTCGGCACCGGATTCAGCTTCGGTAGCACGATTCCTGATCCCGGCTGCGCGGCGCGGCTCGATGCGCGCACCCTGTGGAGCTTCGGATTGAAGAAGGCGGCGGTCGCCCGGCTCTGCCTCAACCCCGACATCAACCGCGCGATGCCGGAGGTTTGCGTCAAGTACCTGCCGCCGCCGGCGCCTGTCTATCTCGCCGCGCCGAAGGTCGCCACACACCACGCGCAGCCCGAAGCTTCCGATGAGCAGTCCTACACCGGCGGCGACATTTGGCTGGTGGAAGGGGCGACCGGCAAGACTCGTCTTTGCAAGGACTACGACGTGACCCAGCAGAGCTGCCGTGTCTGGGCTCGCGTCGCTCACCATTCGCCGCCGAAGAAGGCGACAGCGAGTGGTGAAACTTCTCACACGGCGGCATCGTCAGCCCCGGCACTGGCCGTGGCGGCAACCGAAAAGAAGGAGACGTCGCAATGAAGAAGCTCTTGATGAGTGTTTCGTTGATCGCTCTGGTCGGAAGCATTTTGCCGGCTGATGCCGGGTCCACCCTCGCCATCGGCGGCGGTGCCAATCTTGGCAACGTGACGACGCTTACCGGCGCTGCAACGCTGGGCAACGCTGTAGCCGCATCGGCGGCCAATGGCTTCAATACCTCCGTGGGGAGCGGCGTTGCCGTTGCCACGCCCGCGGGGAGCCTCAGTGCGGGCATTGGCACGTCGATCGGTCAGTCGACCGGTCAATCCGCTGCAGCGGCCGGTCCGGGTGGTGGCGCAGCCTTGAGCGGCGCCTTGTCCAACAATCACGGTATTGGCGTCGGCGGCGGCTTCACCAACGTCCTGCCCTGAGACAGACGAAAACAGCATGGTGGCGAGTCGTCGCCACCATGCTGCTGGTCGCGTGAGGGGGCGACGTTCAATCCGATGAGGTACGGCCGGGAAAGAGAAACGACTTGGCGATCACTCATGCTCCAGAGGCAAAGTGAACTGAAACACTGCACCTCGTGGTTCATTCGCGGCCGCCCAAAGCTGTCCTCCATGCGACTCGACGATTGAATTGCAGATGGCCAGGCCCATGCCTGTGCCCGCAGGCTTGGTGGTGTAGAACGGGTCGAAGAGGCGATTGACCATTGTCGGGTCAAGCCCCGGACCGTTATCCCGCACGGTGACAAGGATCCCGCCCGAGGCATGCGCGGAGGTGCTGATTTGCAGCTCCCGCGGCCCCTCGTCGCGGCTGCTCATCGCCTCGACCGCGTTGAGGATCAGGTTGAGAACGAGCTGTTGCAGCTGGACACGATAGCCTTCCAGGGGCGGCAAGGCCGGGGCCAGATCTGTCTGCAGACAGATACTATGTCTGAGCAGTTCGCTGCGGACGATCGTGACGACGTTCAGGATCGCATCATTGATGTCGACGCTCTCTTTGCGGGCCGGTGTCTTCTTGATCAGCGCACGGATCCAGTCAATGACCTCACCGGCTCGATTGCCGTCGGCGATGATCGACGCGAGGGCCCGCCGCGCCTCCGCGACATCAGAGGGTTGACAGCTGAGCCAGCTCAGTGCGGCCTCTGCATTGCAGAGCATCGCCACAATCGGCTGGCTCACTTCGTGGGCGATCGAAGCAGTGACCTGTCCCATTGCTGCCGCGCGGTTGGCATGCGTCAGCTCCGCCTGCATCTCGCGGAGAGCCTCCGTGGCGCGCTTCCGTTCAGAAATGTCGCGGCTGAGAGATATGATCAGCCGCCGCCCGCCTTGATGGAACTCTCGCATGCGAACCTCGACGGGAAATACGAAGCCGTCCTTTCGACGATAGCGCCGCTCCAGAGTGGCAACACCGCCGGCCTTGAGATGGTCACGCTGACGCTCCCAAGCCGCCGCATTCAATTCCGGATCAAAGGAGAACGGCGTCTTGCCAATCAGTTCATCGCGGCTGCACCCCAAGCTCTCGCAGGCATTTCGGTTCACGTCGAGAACGGTTCCATCTTCGCTGTGAAGCATGAACATGTCTGCCGCGTGGTCTACGAAGGTGCGGAAACGGGCCTCGCTCTCCCGCAGCGCCTCTTCGGCGCGCTTTTGCTCGGTGATGTGGCGGCCGACGCCGCGGTAGCCGACGAAGCGCCCCGTCCTGTCAAAAACGGGCATGCCTGAGACGGACACGTAGCGCTTGCCACCGTCGGGCGTCGGCCGCGCCAGCTCGAAGTCGCGGAACGGCAGATGGGCATCGAGCGTCTCGCGGTGCTTTCGCCAGCTCTCCTCATCAGGTTCGAGGTAGGGCACCTCCCAGCGCGTCTTGCCAAGCTCGGAGACCGGAGGCTCGGCAAGGGTCTTTGCGAACTCCTGCCGGATGAAGCGATGCTGCGCGTCGGTTTCCCAATATACATCGAAGGAGAATTGCACGAGGGTACGAAAGCGCTCCTCGCTCTCGCGCATCGCCTCTACGATCTCAGAGGGTAACTGAGCGGGATCGTGCATAGCTGACCTTGTTGCCAACGAGCCACGGATGCAAGCGACCCATTCCAGCGACAGGTACCGGGCTGTTGCGCCTCAGGAACCGGTCCGCAGCGGCGAACGGTTGGCCTTCCGTGCGATAGCCTCACACGGCGAAATGATCAATCGGAAGCTTATCGGATCGAGACTATACCTACGTATGCAACAGCTTCTGGAGCATCGGGGAAGGACCGTGGCGGGCCGGCCCCGATGGCCGCATTGGAGCGGCCCTTTATCGGCGCATCGAGTGGCGCCTATCTAGGCTGCTACGACTTCAAGGGGCCGGTGCAGGAGCCCAAGCACCTTTGGGAAAAGTTCGATGTCGGCGGCCGCATCCCTTGGGGTGCGATTGTCGAGAGCGGGATGCGGTCGCGCCAGCCATTGGTCGGCCAGGTCTGCGTTCCCGAACCGCTCCAGAGCGGCAGCTCCGAGCATCGCGATGCGCGCGTTCCGAGCTTCCGCCATCGGGTCGCAGCGACGGGATGCGGCAGCTTGCGGCAGATACCACGCGAGCGAAGCTCCCACCACGGCGGTGAACAGCGTAGCCAGAGCTACGAAATCGGCGTTGCCAGCCACGGCGCCGCCGAGCGCCAGCCAAGCCAGCGTCGCCACCAGGCCGCACAGCGCAGTGACCAGGGCCTGCGCACCGATCTCCCATGGTCTCCAGGGACGCCGCCCCAACTCGACGTTGTCGAGGTGGTAGCCATAGAACGCCCCCGTGGCTGCCGGAAGCAGTGCGAATGGAGCCGTGTCCTTCGCCAGATCGATCGTCGACGGCTGCAAGATCACGCCCCACAGATACAAGGCCACGTAGCCGGTCAGCGCACAGCAGAAGGCGACTCGAATATAATTCGCCGCAATTGGCCGACGTGCCTGTCCCACAACCAAAAACCACCGCCCATTACGCAAGAACCTCGCGCGGGTCCAATCAGCAGTCAAAATGGCGCAGCCGTGGACCAGCAGAGCCGAAAGCGACCAGATGAACGGCTGGACCGCATCTTTGGGGAAGTTGTCCGAAGGTCGCCAGATGCCGATGTATCCGACGGCCACGGCGACGAACGTCAGTATGAACAAAGACGCGGTCATGACCGCGAGGCCGACGATGATCAGATCCTGATTGGGGTCAGGTGAAGCAGCCGAGGGACCCAAGGCAAATCCGAACGACCGGAACACGATATTGATATCGGTGGTGGGACTCGCCTTGAGGCGAACCGCACAGCCCAGGAGAATGTAGAGGTTTCGCAACAAGCCGGTGATGGCCTTGTTCAGCTCATTGTTGTCATAGTAGGGGTTTCGTGCCTTCTCCTGGCGATATTGCGCCATGTCGGCTTCCATGGCTTGGCGCTTGGCCGCAATGTTGTCGAGATCGGTAGCGTAACGATCCAGTATGTCGGCATCGAGGGCCTCGATGTCTCCGGCATTGCGACGCCGTCCCAGCTCATAGGAAAGGCAGGTGAGGCGCGCCCATCCGTGCTCGATCGACCCGCGCGGCGCTTGGAAGTCAGTTGGCTCGATTCCCCGCATGGACGCCGAGGCCAGCATGGCCGGTTGTGTGTATGCGGAAAATTCGAAATTGGAAGCTCTCAGCGTGTCGGCGATGGCGCGCGCGGCAGCCGGAATGTACGCGCGCTCGTGCCAGAAGTGTCGGATGCGCCACTCAATGTCTTGAAGCCAGGGTATGTTGGCTAAAGCTCCGACCAGCAGCAGCGCAAATCCGATCGGTGCAACGGGCTTGTAGGGCGCCAAGGCCGGCGAAAGGTCAAGCAGGCGTGGCCCTATCAATGACAGGAGGCCGAGAATGCCGACCAATGAGGCGATGTAGCCGATCAACGCGCGAGAATATTGTTTGCGCGTTGCCAGATATCTCGGCAGCAATTGCGTAGTGAGATCGGCGTCCACGCCGAAGGTCGGTTCATCGAATTTCTTCATCGAAAGAAAGGCGATAATCACAATTCCCAGCGCGAGACAAACAAGGTTGGGAGGATCGAGTGGCAGCGAGAGCGCAAAATCCGAATTCATGACCGTTCCTCCCGAAGGATTAGAATGAGTCTGTCAGCGTCGACATCTGCCATTTGGGCAAGGATTGTACTGGGCGAGTACGATTGGTGCGGTTTCCCCGCGGGCGCTCGAAACCTCTGCAATGCCGGGGTCCACCGACTTGCCTGTGGTCGAGCACAGGCTTGCGACCGCAGCGGCTACAATGACCATAACGGGCGCTGCGATAATGCCGGCCGAAAATCGGGATTTCATGTTGGCCTCCACGCTCGTGCGTGCCTGAGGCTCAGCTGACCGAGGCGGTCCGAGCCTCGGCTGCATCATCGGTCTGTTTCGATCCTAAGTTCTGTGAGCAGGCTCACACGCGATGTAGATTTTCAAAGTGCAATGGATGGCGGGCGGAGCCATGGCGTCTCCGCATCCCGTCATGCGACCGCCGCAGCATGGACGCTTGCTGCGATCGAGGGCGGCATTCCGCTTTCAGTAGCGGAGCGGATCTCGTACGCCTGCCGGGCAGGCTTATCGCTGTTCGACCGGCTGGCCGGCAGCCCGCGCCAGATAGTCTCGCGCAAAGCCGAGATACCATTCCAGGCAGGCTGGATTGGCCATCGCGTCCTTGTTGACGACGGTCTCGATCGCGTGGCCGAGCAGGAGCTTCTTGATCGGCAATTCCTGCTTCTTGCCTGAGAGCGTGCGCGGGATCTCGGGGACGACGAAAATCTCATCGGGCAGGAAACGCCGCGACAGGCCGGCCTCGATGGCACTGTTGATGCGGCGCTTCATCGGCGCATCGAGCTCAACGTCCGGCCGCAGCACCACGAAGAGCGGCATGTAGCTGTTGCGCCCGAGATATTCGAGGTCGACGACCAGCGAGTCCAGCACCTCCGGCAGCGCCTCGATCGCCGAGTAGAGCTCGCTGGTTCCCATCCGCAGGCCATGGCGGTTGATGGTGGCGTCGCTGCGGCCATAGATGATGCAGGAGCCGTCCGGCTCGATCTTCAGCCAGTCGCCGTGGCGCCAGACCGGCCCGCGGCCGCTGCCGTCGAAATTGTCGGGATAGGACTCGAAGTAGCTGGCGCGATAGCGCACGTCTCCGGCGTCGTTCCAGAACCGCAGTGGCATCGAGGGCAGGGGCTCGGTGCAAACGAGCTCGCCGACTTCGCCCGTCGTGGCGCGGCCGTGCTCGTCGAACGCCTCGACCGCGCAGCCGAGCAGCCGGCATTGCATCGCGCCCGGCGTTTGCGGCAGTTCACGATTGCCGCCGATGAAGGCTCCGGCGAAATCGGTGCCGCCGGAGATGTTGGCCCACCACATATCACGTTGCGCACTGGCGCCGTTGGTCTCCGCCAGAGCCGCGAAGCGCGCGTTGAACCAGGCCTGCGTGTCGGCGCTGAGCGGCGAGCCGGTCGAGCCGAGCGCACGCAAGTGCGAGAGGTCGCCGCAGGACGCAAGGTCGATGTCGGCCTTCATGCAACTGGCGAAGAATGCCGCGCCGGCGCCGAAGAACGTCGCCTTGGACCGGCTGACGAAGCGCCACAGCGTGGTCCAGTCGGGCTTGTCCTTCGACCCGCCCGGGCTGCCGTCGAAGATGCAGCAGGTGGTGCCGTTGAGCAGGCCTGCGACTTGCGAATTCCACATGATCCAGCCGGTCGAGCTGTACCAATGAAACCGCTCGCCGAGCGAGTTCGGCTGATAGCTGCAGCCGATGTCGTTATGCAGCGATAGCAGCGGCAGGCCAACCAGCATGACGCCGCCATGGCCGTGCACGATCGGCTTCGGCAGGCCCGTGGTGCCGCTGGAATAGACGATCCACAGCGGATGATCGAACGGCAACCAGGCCGGCTCGAATGCGTCGATCGCGGCGCTTGTTTTCGCGAGGTGCGAGCTGCGGATCCGCGCCCGTGCTGGAATCGCTGTGCAGGATGACGTGCTGAACCGATGGCAGCGACCGTCGGAGCTCCTCGACGACGCCGGTGCGGTCGTGCCGCCTGCCGGCATAGTTGACGGCATCGCAGGCGATCAGCACCTTCGGCTCGATTTGGCGGAAGCGGTCGATTACGGCAGGCGCCGCCATGTCGGGCGCGCAGATGCTCCAGATCGCGCCCAGGCTGGCGGTGGCGAGGAAGGCGACGATCGTCTCGGGAATGTTCGGCAAATAGGCGGCCACGCGGTCGCCGGGACCGATGCCCTGCGCCCGCAGATGCACGGCGAGCGCCATGGCCTGCCGGCGCAGCTCCGGCCAGCTCAGCTCTCTCAGCACGCCATCTTCGCCCGAACTGACGATCGCCGGCAGGCCCGCGGCGTGCGCCAGCGCGACATGGCGGAACACCTGACGCGCGTAGTTGACGCTCGCGCCGGGGAACCACACCGCGCCGGGCATCTTGCGGCTCGCCAGCACGGTGTCGAACGGGGTTGCCGATTGCAGGCCGAAATAGTCCCAGATCGTCCGCCAGAAGCCGTCGAGGTCGGTCACCGACCATTGCCGCAGCGCCTCGTAGCTGTCGAAGCGCAGGCCGCGCTGCTCCGTGAGCCAGCGGCGATAGAGGGTAATCTGGGGGACGAATGGCGGTGTCATTATCCTGGATGCTGTCCTCGGGCTCTTATGTCTTGGAGCTGCACGCCCCGGCAAGCGGGATCGCGGCGGCTCTAAGTCCGAGAGTAGCATGACGGGTCGTCACCGCCAGCGCGGGGAGGCGGTGCCGCCGGACTGATCAGGCCGTCATTCGGCGGGGACGCTGGGCGCCAGCCCCGTGACTTCAGCGGACGGCTGCTCGCTCAGCCAGCGGTACATCAGTCCGCCGAGCGCGCCGCCGAGCAGGGGCGCCACCCAGAACAACCAGAGCTGCGCCAGGGCCCAGCCGCCCACGAACAGCGCCGGGCCGGTGCTGCGCGCGGGATTGACAGAGGTGTTGGTGATGGGAATGCCGACCAGATGGATCAGCGTCAGGCACAGCCCGATGGCGATCGGCGCAAAGCCGACCGGCGCCTTGCCGTGGGTTGCCCCCATGATGACGAACAGGAACATCATCGTGAGCACGATCTCGGCCAGGAAGCACGGGAACAGGCCGTATTGCCCGGGCGAATGCGCGCCATAACCATTGGCGGCAAAGCCCTTGCTGACATCGAAGTCCGGTGCGCCGCTCGCGATCACATACAGGATCGTCGCAGCGACGACGGCACCGATGACCTGGGCGATCACATAGGGCGCGACGTCCCGCATCGGGAACCGGCCGCCGGCCCATAGCCCGACCGTGACCGCCGGGTTGAGATGGCATCCGGAGATATGACCGATGGCATAGGCCATCGTCAGCACCGTCAGGCCGAACGCAAGCGAGACGCCGACCAGTCCGATTCCGACTTCAGGGAATTTCGCCGCGATCACCGCACTGCCGCAGCCGCCGAAGGTCAGCCAGAAGGTCCCGATGGTCTCGGCCGCGCATTTCTGGACGGTCGCATTGCTCATGTGCTCCTCCTTGGTAGCTCCGACCGAACGATAAGCGGCGAGACAGAGGGCATCGCAGGCGATGCAGTCACCGGCGCAATTATACAACCTCAACGGGAGCCTTCAAGGGGCTTTGCGCCGGCGGGTTCGCGTGCGAAATAAACCGTTAACCGTGCCGGCTGTAGTCGTCGTTGCCTCGAAGGGACAGACGATGCATCCTCGCACCCAGATCAAGATCAAGATGCCGTCCATGGAACACATCAACGCTCGGATGGAACGCGTGCTGGACGAGACCTGCCGCGCGCTGCCCTATGGCGGCGACCATGAGGTCCGTGCCTTCATTGCCAGGAAGCTGGCAGATGCCGCCTTGATCGGCCACACGTTGCTCGGCGAGCTCGGCATCGTGGCCCGCAAGGCCTTGGCTGACTACCAGCACGGAAGGCATTTCGAGCCCAGCTGAGGCCCAGCATCGCCGCGCGTGGCTCGCGCGCAGCGCGGCCTACCTGCTTACCGCGGCAGCGGCGTCGGCAGCCGTTCGGGATGGTAATCGTCCGGAGAGGGCTCGCGCCGTGGCCTGCGCTCCTCAGGCTGCGACAGCATGAGCGTCGCTTCAAACAGCATCTCCGGCGCTTCATCCGCGTGGCCCGTCAGAGTGATCAGCGTCTCGCCGCACTTGCCGGCCAGCCGAAGCGTCATCTCGTCGATGCCGAAAATGCTGGGGTGTCCCGTGGTGTGGCGTTTGGTGCGGACCACCGCGGTGATGCGATCGCCCTCGATTTCGTAGCAGCCGGAATAGGTGAGAATGCTGTCACCGCCGCTGATTCCGCCCGCATCGAGATGCGCGATGCCGGTCCCTTCGCCCGCTTGGGTCTTGAACCAGGCCGCGTAAGTACCTTCCCTGAACATCGGCTTTGTCTCGTTGCTCGGCAGCAGCTTCGCCACCGGAGCTGCGGCGGGTGGATTCTTGCCTGGCACGCTCATTCCTGCTCCACCGCTCGCAGGCTCGCAGCGCAGCCCTTCCAGGCGATCAGCACCGCCGCCTTCGCTTTTGGCAGCGTCGAGGCCGCACCATTGGCGACGACGGTTTGACCGACCAGGATGCGCCAGCTCCAGATCGGCGGCTGCCGCGCCACGTCGCAGTGCAGCTCGCCCAGCGCCCGGATTCGACGATTGAGGACGACGAGATAGCCGGCAGGCTGCACGCCCGCGGCTGTCGGCTCGAATGTCTTACGGTGAAACATCGATCTATCCACCGCCAGGATGTCGGTTACCCATGTCTGCGCCGAAACAAGGCCGCCGGCGCAGGTGGGGACGCGCCGGCGGCTCGCTCACCTCGGGCGGCCAAGGTGGCTCCCCACATTGGGGCGTGGGAACGCTGTCGACGCATGGCCGGCTTCTGGCGTCTAGCACGATGCGTCGCGATTGATCTTCTGTGCAATGGCGCGCTCGACCTCGGCGGCCAGCATCTTCAGGTGCTCGGCCAAACGGTTGAACAGATCGCGCTTGGCGACATCTGTCGCCAGCCGGCTGATCAGCTCGCATTCGGCGGCGTCCCTCAGAAGCTTCTCGAGGTGAGCCTCCATGTCCTGCACGGTTCGTCCTCCCGAGCTGCCACTTTTTCCCGATTCGAGCTTAGCAGCTCCGCTGCCGGTGCCAACAATTTTGATGAGAGTATAATCACGTTGCGCTCTACAAAACGTGGACGGAAACTCAGCGACGTCAGTGTAGGATGGAGGGCGGACGCGCATCGCTCGGGGCCTCGTATCTGCAAAACGATTTTCAGCAGGCGCAATGATAGGGAGCGGCCGCGCTCGGTTGCGTGTCATTTGATATGAGGTCCGCACCTCATGCGCATCAAAGGCTCAGAGAACTACAAGCGCGGACCCCAGAGGATGATGGCGGCGCCGAACAGGCAGACGCCGGCGCCGGTGATGTCCCAGCGATCGGGACGTGCGTGCTCGACCGTCCAGAGCCACGCTAGCGAGGCGACGATGTAGATGCCGCCATAGGGGGCGTAAGCGCGTCCCGCTGCCGCGCTCTCGACCAGCGTGAGCAGGACGGCGAACGCGATCAGCGAGGTCAGTCCGGGCAGCAGCCACCACGCAGATTTGCCGAGGCGCAGCCACGCCCAGAACGCGAAGCAGCCCGCGATCTCGGCGAGTGCCGCGCAGACATAGACGCTGACGGTTTTCATGCGATCGACGTTTCCACACGCTTCCCAGCCGTTCAAGGCAGCGGATCGCCTGCGCGCATGATCAGGCGGGAAGCGCCCGGATCAGCGGCTTCTCGATCAGCGGCCACAGCACCGAGATCGTCACGAGCAGCGTCGAGGCCGTCATCATCGCCAGCGTACTGATCGACGGTCTGCGTCTGGTCCGGCGCATCTGCCAGGCGAGCCAGCCCCACGCGCCGATGATGGCGATGACGGAGAGAGCCGTCAGCCACCAGCGCATGTGAATGAAAGCTGACAGCAGCGGGCCGATGCTGGCGAGAATTGTCGCCGGGAGCGTGAAGGGCAGCACGCAGCAGGCGCCGCAGGCGAGCGCGCCGGTGGACAAGGTCATGGCCGCGGCGGCGGCTTTCGCCCCGGTGGGCTCCTTCGTCGCAGGCCTTGCGAAGCTTGTGCATGCGCATGGCGGCGTCAGGGTGCAGGCGATCGGCTGTGTCTTCGCAACGGTCATGGCAGTCTCCTTATGCTGAGTTGGGAGGAGCTTGCCCGGACCGTACATGCTCAAGTAACTTGAGGTTCAAGCGAAAAGAGACACGGAGCCGATCAGCAATGAAGCCGCTCAGGATTGGTGCACTGGCGAGGCAGACCGGCACCAACGCGCCGACGATCCGCTACTACGAGGAGATCGGCCTCTTGCCGTCGGCGGGCCGCCAAGCCGGCAATCAGCGCGTCTATGGCGAGGCCGACGTGAGGAGCCTGACCTTCATCCGTCGCTGCCGCGAGTTCGGCTTCTCGATCGAGCAGGTGCGTTCGCTATTGGCGCTCGTGCAGAACCCGGCGAGCTCCTGCACCGGCGCGCGCGATCTCGCCAAGGCGCATCTGACAACAGTACGCTCAAAGCTTGCGGAGCTGAAAGCGCTCGAGCGCAGCATCGCCGGATTCGTCACGAGCTGCGATGCCACCTGCGTCGGCGGTGCTGCGCCCGATTGCGTCATCCTTGGTGATCTCTCGAACGGGTGCGGCAAGCCTGGTCCCGCTCAACGGCGGAGCAGGGCAGAGCCTCAAAGGCCGAAACTCTCGCGCGCGGTGTAGGTGACGGCCTCGATCTTGTTGCCGTCGGGATCGCGCACGAACGCGCCATAGTAGTTGGCGTTGTACTGGGCCCGAATGCCGGGTGCGCCATCGTCGCTGCCGCCGTTCTCGATCGCAGTCCGGTGAAAGCGTCGGACCGTCTCCCTGTCAGGCGCCTGGAATGCGACATGCACGCCGTTGCCGGCGCTGGCCGGACGGCCGTCGGCCGGGGTTTCGAGACTGAACACGATGTCCGATGCGCCGTAATGGACCGCGCGCGACGATGACTTCAGAACCCGAAAGCCGATCAATGCCATCAGCGGATCATAGAACGCCCGCGCGCGGGCGACGTCGTTGGTGCCGAGGGAAACGTGGTGGATCATGCGGGCCTCCGCCGCTGTGAAGTCGTCGGCGCGGCAGAAAGTTCCAGATCGCAAGAATTCTGCTGGGAGCCGCGTCGACGCAACGGGCCGACAGGTGCGCAACGCAGCCAATCCTCGGGGTGAAGGCCGACGAGCTGGGCGAGCTTCAGATCTATTCCACCGCAACGGCAGCATCGCCTCACGGCGCCTGCTTGGCCCGCTGCCACTTCAGAAAATCCTTATAGAGCTGCGAGGCCTGGTCGGGCGTGACATTGGCCTGAGCCTTGCGGTGTTGGAGAAGGTCGCGGTCGTCAGTCGACGATGCTTGATTGTCCTCGGCCGGTTGCTCCGCTCGCGCGCGGTCGAGCCATTGCTGCGCCGCCTTGAAGCGGATCAGTCCAGGCACCGGGGCCGACAGCACGGTGTCGCGCCATTTGGGATGGCGCGGCGGCGACTGCAGCATCTGGATCTTGTCGAACAGCGCGTTCACGAAATTCGCTGTGCGCCGGTAACGCTCGCCCTGCTCGGGCCAATTATAGACCATCAACACGGTGGGTGCGGCGACCGTCTCGATTTTGGTGCCCGCCGGCACCAGGCTGGGATATTCGTCGGACGTGAAGCTCGATGGGAAATAGATGTCCTGCAGCGAGCGCTCATAGGGAATCGACAACAGATGCAGCTTGCCGCCGTCGTTCTTGATGCCCTTGATGATCGGCGCATCTTTCGACACGGAGGCGATCCAGGCGTCGCCCTGGCCGCCGATGAGCTTCTGCAGGCCGCCAGTCGGATCGGTCTGAGAGTCGATCTCAGCCTGGATGCCGAAGCGCCGGAAGATCGTCTTTGCCGCCGGCAGGCCGATGCTGCGTTCGGCGAACACACGCCGGCCGTTCAGGTCCTGCAGGCTGCGGATGTCCTGCCGCGCGATGATGTGCACCTCGTTGTAAAACAGCTTGGCGACATAGCGCACGCGCTGGGCCAGGTCGGGAATGTTGTATTCCGTCTTCACGTAGTCGAGCGCGTCGGTGGCGACGAAGCCCATGTCGATGTTCTTGAGCATGATGATGTCGACGAGATTCTGCGCCGAGCCCTTGCCAAGGATCGGCAGCACGCGCAGATTTTCGCCGTCGTCGAGCACCGCAGCCATGTCGGAGCCCATCACCGACATCGGTCCGCCGATCGGCGCGGTGATCACCGTGACGGTGCCGGAATTCAGCGCCTCCCGATCGGGCAAGGAGCCCACGCGTGCTGATACGGTGGGCGCGCGCGGCTGTAGCTGCTGCGCGCCGGCGCTGCCGGACAGCGCCGCGACAATTGCGGAGATGAGTGCGCAAACAAGTCCATACGCTGCGCGATGCACCGAACGCTCCCCCGTTTTGTTATCGGTGTATCGTTCGAGTCGAACGGGGCTGAAATTTGGCTCTGGGTTGGCGGAGTCCGGATGGCTGCAGGCTGGCGCCGGTATCGCAATGGCGGAGAGCGCGCGAAACGGTGCCATTATCGTGGCGAACGCGAGCGTCCGCTGATAAATCTGCCGGTGGGTGAGCAGCCCGGCGCAGGCCGCTTGCGGGCGTGTCCCCGTCTTGCGACTACGATCGTTCGGACGCTCGCTGTTTGTCGAGTTCGCGCAGGTAGCTGAGGCCGCAGACCGTCAGCCGGCCGGGATCCTGAACCCCTTGTTCGGCGAGCCTGCGAATATGCCGCGCGAGGTCGCGCCGCATGCCCTGGTCCAGATCGTGTCTGGCCACGCGGCTATAGATCTTCATCGCTCGAAAGAGCGGTTTTGCGATTTCGACTTGGGGCATTCCTGACAACGGGCGAGCCTCGCCCTTGTTCCGAACGATGCCGCGCCGCGGCGGGCCTGCCGAGCGACATGCTGCCGGGACGACCGACCGCGTTCGGATTGACAGGCGATATTATCTGACTTAAGTCAGATAATATGCTCGATCCGGTTTCCCGCATTCGCCGCTTCAACCGCGCCGTCACCGCCGAGGTGGGGGCGCTCGATACCTCGTTCCTGGGGCGGGGCCGACCGCTCGGCGCCGCGCGCGTGCTCAACGCGATCGGCCAGGGCCGCGGCGATGTCGGGGAGCTGCGGGATTATCTCGGCCTCGACTCCGGACTGACGAGCCGTCTGCTACGCGGCCTGGAGGACGAGGGTCTCGTCAAGACCGTGCCGCATAGCGATGATGCGCGCCGGCGCGTGGCCAAACTCACCAGCGCGGGCCGTCGCGAATTTGACGCCTATGAGGCGCTGTCGAATGCGCAGGCGGAGGCGCTGCTGGCCCGGCATGCCAAGCCGGAGGCATTGCTGGCGGCGATGGACCTGGTCGCGGCCGCGCTCGGTCGCCGCCGCATCAGCATCGAGCAGACAGACCCGAGAGCCGAGGCGGCGCGCTATTGCCTTGGCGAATACTATGCCGAGCTGTCACGCCGCTTCAAAGGCGGTTTCGACGTCTCGCTGTCGCGCGATCCCGAGGCGGCCGACATGATCGCGCCGCGCGGCGCCTTCTTCGTCGCGATGTCGGACGGCCTGCCGCTCGGCTGTGTCGGGCTGAAGGGCGGAGGCAGGGACGACGCTGAAATCAAGCGGCTTTGGGTCGCGCCGTCAGCGCGCGGCCTCGGCGTCGGACGGCGGCTGATGGATGCGGCCGAGGACGCCGCGCGGAGTCTATCGATCAAGACCCTCCGCCTCGATACGAACAGCGCATTGACCGAGGCCGGCCAGCTCTATCGCAGCAGCGGCTGGACCGAGATCGAACGCTTCAACGACGATCCCTATCCGGACCTGTTCTTCGAGAAGCAGCTCTGATGTGAGCGCGGGGGCATCGTCTGGAGTGAGTAGGGTGGGTCAGCGGCCGCGCCCGGGACAACGACATTGCCCGCATATCCGTTCGCGGTCGCGTAGCCCACCAATTGCATCATGATTGGCGGATGACGCTCCGCTCATCCGCCCTACGGCGCTTGCGCGTCGCCGATGAAGCGGTCCGCATCAGCCTGATCGCGTCTGGTCGGCAATCGCATTTGCGAGCGCAATCGCGCGCGGCACGATGCTCTCCACCTCCAGATATTCCTCCGGCGTATGCGCCAATCCGCCGACCGGGCCGGTCGCGCACAAGGTCGGCGTGCCCACCGCCGAGGTGAAGCCCGAATCCGCACAGCCGCCGGTCGATTCACCCTCCAAGGTCAATCCTGCGCGCAGCGCGGCCTGCTGGTAATGCGCCAGCAGGCGCGCATCGCTCTCGCTCTGTTCGAGCGGCAGGAATTCGCCCTTGATCGTCAAGGTCGCCGACGTGCCCGGCACGTGCTCGGTCGCCACGATGCGCTCGATCGCGCTGATGACACGGTCGCGATCGACACGCCGCGCATAGCGCATGTCGATCTCGCCGCGTGCTGAAGGCGCGACCGTGTTGACGGACTGTCCGCCCGAGATGAGACCGACATTGAGGGTGATCCCGAGCGCAAGATCGGTCAGATCGGCGATGGCGACGGTCTTATGCGCCAGCGCGTGAATGGCGCTGTGGCCAGCCTCGAAATTGGCGCCGGAATGCGCCGCCTTGCCGGCGACATCCAGGATCATGAAGACGCCGCCCTTGCGCCGGCTGACGACATTGCCGTTGGCGCGCCCCGGCTCGGCATTGTAGACCGCGCGGGCGCCCTGCGCCGTCTCCTCGATCATGCTGCGTGACTGCGGCGAGCCGATTTCCTCGTCCGAGGTCAGCAGCGCGACCAGCGGCGCGGAGTTGCCGCCGAACTTCTTGAACGCCGCCAGCACGAAAGCGTTGAGCACCAGGCCGCCCTTCATGTCGGCGACGCCAGGACCATAGGCACGGCCGTCCTTGATGCTGAACGGGCGCCGTGCCGCCTCGCCCTTCGGAAACACTGTGTCGCGGTGGCCCATCAGCACGATCGGGGCATTGCCGGGTCCCGGAATCCGGGCCCGGAAAATATCGCCGGAGATGTCCCGGGCGAAGCGTTCGACCTCGATGCCGTGGCTGACGAAGAATTCCTCGAACACCTCGCCGACGGCATCGACTCCGGCCTTGTCATAGGAGCCGCTGTCTATGTTGACCACCCGCTCCAGGAGCTTGAGCATCGGCTCGCGTTGTGAGGCAAGCCAGGACCGGATCTGTTCAGACATCGGCGACGTATTCCTTCTCGAAGCCAGGGCGAAATCGGCGGGCACCATGACGTTGTTCGCCGGCCGTGACTAGCCCGGCTACCGCATGGCGGGACGTCGATCTGCGGCGGGGGCAGGGCTATCGCATATGACCAGGAGGCTCGGTGTGCATGATCCCTATCCCAGACTGATGACGCGGGAAGCGTAGTCTCGGATATTGCCGGCCGAGGCGAAACCCTCCGGAATGACTGGTAGCGTGCCGCCGGGGGGAGGAGGCGGGAGAGGCCCAAGCGGGTACTCCACTTCGAAATGGAAGCGGCGAGGATTCCCGGCGCCATTTCGCTTACAAAAATACATGACCCATCGGCCGCTGCGCTGCCGAACACCTCTTTCGAGTTCGAAATAAGCTTCGGGGATCGGGTACCAGTTCGTTCCGTCAGCCGTGTACTCATAGACCTGGTCGGCAATCACGGAGCCGGCGGCCAGCGGGCGCCGCACCACGAGGTCGGGATTCCCAATCGAATGGTCGTCGTAGTTCGAGCACGCTTGTGCGCCCGCATTCGTGGTCGCCCCCTGCGTGAAGGTCATCGGGATTCCCGCATTCATGGTCGCGTCAAAGGGGGGACCAGCCGGACTCGTCCGCCACGTGACGCGCTCCCGCGTGCCGACATTGCTGAGGGAGGCGGCATGCCCGTTGCTGCTGACCCAGGTCAGTTCATGCACATGGTAGAACCGCAGAATGTAATTGGGATTGCCTGCATGGTTCATTTTCAAAACCCTGAAGCGCCGGTAGTGCATCTTCGGCTGTACCGGAATGGCATCGGCCAGACCGGGGATGTTGGCCTTCAGGTAGTTGCACGCATTGGCGTACTTCACTTGCTTGTTGTGCGGAATCGCGCCGTATTCGGCCTGAATCTGCGGCATATTCCAGGGCATGCCGCCCGCCAGGATCTCCTCCAGGTCTGCAAATGAACTTTTCTTGAATCGTGAGCGATGGGGGTCGGCCGTATTCAAATGATTCTGGAAGGTCGCGAACACAAATGGCATCGTTGTCGTGTCTTTCGTTGTCGGGCTTCGCTGTACAGACCGTATGTGACCTCATTACGATTTCGGTTCAGTGAGACCAAACCCGAGCGATACGCGAACAGCCTGTTCGTTTTGGTCGCTCCGTTTGTTTCAACGAAGGCGGCACGTTCAATGACATCTGAAACAATCGTGTATGTCGTGCGGCGTGGCGACTCAGAAGTCGACGGATTCACGTCTGTGGGGCGCTGACGTGCCGCCGGTCAGTAGGTGGCCGAAGAGGCGCTCGAAAGGGCATCCTCTTTCAAATGGAACAAGACGTTCTGTGCTGCGACCCGAGAGTTCATTTGTGCTTCGAAGCGATAAACAGTAGAATTGTTGAATAGTCCCGTGTCACCGATTGGACCGTCCGAAAACTCCGTTTCGACCGCGAGCAGGGTCAGGGCCATGAAACAGGCACCAGCATTTGTTCTTGCCGCGACGCTCCTGATCAGCACCTTCGGCGTAGCCAATGCGGGGTCTGCCTATGATGGAAGCTGGAGCCTTTCCTTCGTAACGCAGAGGGGAAGCTGCGATCGTGTCTACTACTTCACCGTCAACGTCTCGAATGGGGTGATTACTCACCCCAATATCATCCATTTCCGAGGCTACGTGACGAACAGGGGTATTGTTCGCGCATCCGTCACGGTTCACGAAAAGCACGCTTCTGGTTCTGGACGGCTTGTGGGGAATTTCGGTCAGGGCACATGGAGTGGATACTCCGGCAGTTCACGTTGCTCCGGATATTGGAGAGCGGAGCGAGGCTGAAGCCGGAGCAGTCTGGAAGCAGCGCCAACCGGTGCACGCTCGCTTCAGGCGTAGACGGGGTGCACGCGCCAGCTGCAGTTGATCCAAGTTCGACAACTGGCGCGCCAAGCTCGGCACAGCTCCGACCGACCTTCGCGCGAAGCGCGAGTTTCTTCCCGTGTCGCCGCGCCGTTTGTTTCAACCAAGAGCACATTCAGTGACAATTGAAACGATTTGGTGGATGTCGTGCGGCGGCGTGGTGACTCAGGGGTCGACGGATTCTCGTCTGTGGGCCGCTGGTGTGTCGCCGATCGATGGTTGATCGGGAAACGATTGGACTTAGCTGAAGTGTTCGGCTCGAAACGCGTAGGCGGGCAATCTCATTTCGCAGCAGTCGAGGCGACGACGGCGGGGCGCGGCGGCGTCGCTGCGCTAACTAATCAGCCTACGGTCCTGACGCCGCCGGTCGGCCTATGTCGCCGCGCTAAAGTCAGAAAAACGGGTCAAGATGGCCTGCCTGTAGTCGCCGTCTTTTTCCGAAACCCAGAGCTGCCTGCGGACGGAATTGATGTTCAGGAAGAATTCGCCGTAAGGCCAGCCATTCTGCTCTTGAAGGACGACCTTCATGCGCATGGTGAAGCGGCCCTCCTCGGGGCGCACAATCCCGCGCAGCATGAGCAACGGACAGAACACTGCCGACTTGTCGGGCAGGGCCGGGTGCACATGTGGCTCGAAGCCGAAGCACTGCTCCAGCTTGCGGAGCACCCGTGTGGTCGGCTCGCCATGTGAGACCAGTACGATTTCTCGCGTCGGATGGCCGCGGGGAATGGTCCATTCCTGACGCTCCACCAGCACCGGGCCCCGACCGGGCTTGTGCTCCCAGGCTTCCGCGGCGTCCGTTTTCGTTCCATCCGATAGTCCCATAATGAGACCGAACCCTGCGGTTTCACCGTCAGAATTGGTTCTGACCTCAACCCAAAGCCGCTCGTCCCATCGCCATTCGACGACGTCGAACACATAGGCCGCAGAATCCGGAATGAACAGCTCGGGGTCGCCTGCAGGATCGGGCCCGCCCGTCCAGCGCGCACCTCTTCCCATGTCGCCGTAAAGCCCGTCCGCCGTCGGCCCGCGCTGTGGTCGCTTGGGCTTAAGCCAATCAAACAATCCCAACCTGTCCTCCCCCAGTTACCGCAATCCGTTCCCGGTCAGAGCACAAGCCCTTCTCTCGTGCAAGATGTGGCGAGTTTGCAAGGCTACCGGAACGCAGCGCGAAGCCCATCTATAAGGCTCCGACTCCTGAGTACCAACGTCGTGTTGACCGAGGTCGGCCGGCGCTGTCGCCGCACAGAGAAGCGGCTCCGATTGAACGCCTTTTTCACGGCGACCTAGCATGTAAGGTGTAAGTATCCGGTGAAGACCGCGGGTTAGTCGATTGCCGCCCCGCCAGTCCAAGGATCAGGCGACGAGCTTCTGGGCTGAGAGCTTCCAATTCCAAGGCAGAAGCTGGTCAAGCGTGCGGATGTTGTGGTCGTTGATTCGAGCGAGGACGTCGGCGAGCCAAGCCTGAGGGTCGACGTCGTTGAGCTTGGCGGTCTGTATCAGCGTGTACATCACGGCGGCCCGTTCGCCGCCGCGATCGGAGCCGGCGAACAGCCACGCCTTGCGGCCGAGTGCGATGCCGCGCAACTCGCGCTCGGCGGCGTTATTGGTCAGGCAGATGCGGCCGTCGGAGAGAAAGCGCGCGAACGTCTCCCAGCGCTTGAGCATATAGTCCATGGCCTTGGCGACCTCGGAGTGCCGTGACAGCTTAGCGCGCTCGGTGCGCATCCAGATCTGCAGATCAGCGACCAGCGGCGCAACGCGCAGCGCGCGCTCGGCGAGCCGTTCGAGCGGCACCCGGCCGTTGATCTTGCGTTCGACGTCAAAGATCGCGTCGATGCGCTTCACCGCCTCGAACGCCATCGGCGCGATGACGGCGAGCTTGCCACGCGCCTTGGCGGTGACGTCGGCGAGCACGAAGAACTTGCGCCGAGCATGCGCCCAGCAAGCGGCCTCGGTGATCGGCCCTCCCTTGCGGCCGGCCTCGTACAGCCGGTTGAAGCCAGCGTAGCAGTCGGCCTGCAGGATGCCGCCATAGCCGTGCAGGTGACGCTCGGCGTGCTCGCCCGCGCGGTCGCGCGAGTAGAAGAACACTGCCGCTGGTGGATCGTGGCCGCCGAATGGGCGATCGTCGCGCACATAGACCCAGGCCCGTCCAGTCGCCGTCTGGCCCTTGGCAAGCACTGGCACCGGGGTCTCGTCGCCATGGACGCGGTTGCCCGCGAGCACGTGCGCACGGATCAGATCATGCAGCGGCCGCAGCAGCGCCGCGCAACCGCCCACCTGGTCGGCGAGCGTCGACAGGCTCAGCGCGATGCCCTCGCGCGCGTAGCGCTCCGACTGGCGATTGAGCGGCTGGTGCTGCCCGTACTTCTCGAACAGGATCATCGCCAACAGAGAAGGCCCGGCGAAGCCGCGCGGCAGAACGTGGAACGGCGCAGGCACCTGCGTGATCTTCTCGCAGTCCCGGCAGGTGAACTTCTCGCGCACGTATTGCACGACCTTCCACTGCCGCGGCACCACCTCCAGTGTCTCAGTAACATCCTCGCCGAGCTTGGCGAGCCGGGTCGAGCCACAGCAGGCGCAGGCATCGGGACCGGGCAGCACGACCCGCTCGCGCGGCAGATGCGCCGGGAACGGCTTGCGCGCAGGCTTGTTGCGCGGGAACGCAGACAGCGGCGGCGTCTCGCCAACAGCAGCGGCTGTCTTCTCGGCCGCAAGTTCGTCCTCCGCCGCAGTTGCTTCCAGCTCCTCAAGCTGAAGCTCCATCTGGTCAAGGAGCCGCGCCTTGTGCTCGCTGCGCTGTCCAAAGAGCTCGCGCCGCATCTTCGCAATCGTCAGACGCAGATGCGTGATCAGAGCCTCCGCGCCAGTCGCCTCGGCACGCATCCGCGCGATCTCGGCGTCGCGATCGCGCAGCAGGCGCGTCAATCTCTCGATCTCATCCGGGGAGAATCACTGGGGCTCATCGCCAATGATGGAATCACAGGGCGCGCGGTTTGTATGCCCTTCCTATCGCGCTCCAACGCGTTCAGCCCGCCGCCTCCGGCCGCCATGTCCGCTGCGGCAGCCGCCAGTCGATCCCTTCCAGGAGATACCCGAGTTGGGCCGGCGTGATCGCCACCGTCCCGTCCGCCGGCGACGGCCAGATGAAGCGGCCGCGCTCCAGGCGCTTGGAGAACAGGCACATGCCCTGGCCATCGTGCCACAGCACTTTGATCAGGTCGCCGCGCCGGCCGCGGAATACGAACAGGTGGCCGCCATGCGGATCGCGCTTGAGGGTCTCCTGCACCAGCAGCGCCAGCCCATCGAACCCCTTGCGCATGTCGGTGCGGCCTGTCGCCAGCCACACCCGCGCCCCGCTCGGAATAGGGATCGTCATCGCCGCTCCAGCGCGCCGATCATCCGCGCCAGCGCACCGGGATCGACGCCTTGCTCGACGATGACCCGCAGCCCATCCGCAAGCACGATCTCCATGCGTCTGCACCCACCAGCGGGAGGCGGCGATGCCGCCGCGGCCGATCCTCCATCCGCAATCACCGCTTCGGCAAACGACACGGGCTCGGCATTCCCGCCCAGTCGCCCCTTGCGTGCCAGCCGACGCCAGGTGAACAACTGACCGGTCGACAAGCCATACCGCCGGGCGGTTGCCGAGACCTGCCGCGTGCCGCTATCGCTCTCGGCGACGATCCGCCGCTTCTCTTCCAGCGTCCAGCGACGCCGCGACCCGGTCTGGATCACCTCAAGCCGCGACACCTTCGGCATAGTCGTATGCTCAGTCATACGACTATGTCTTCGCGCCTCCCTGCATCAGCGCAAGGCGGTTCTCACCGGAGGGGTACTGTAAGGTGTGCAAAATGGTCGGAGATGGCTCAATCTTCGTTGTTCGACTCGGGCATCATCGTTGGCAGACGACTCATCGGATTAGAGGGCAGACAGTTCAGCGACGCGCCAGTCAATCGGGCGAGTGATCATCGCTTGCCTTGCAATTTGGAATTCCCTTTGGCCCGATCTGCTGTCGAAACGAGGCCGAGAAATACGGCTGTTCTTTTTTCAGTTCGTCCGCGTTCATGCCCGGCGTTCCGACGCACGCCTTTTTCATCTGCTCGACAGTCATATTTTTCGCATCGACAAATCTAGCTCGCGAGATATTAGCATGCAAAAAATTGGCTCCAGCAAGATTTGCTTTTGTAAAGTCCGCAGCAGCAATTTCCGCATCTTGAAAATCTGCATTCGAGAGATTGGCTCCAACAAAAAAGGTAATAAACTGATGCCTTTGAGTTTCGTTAGAATAATCGATGGCTCCTCTCGTGTCTTCTTCGACGCCTCGATTTAGTTGGTATCCAATTTCCGGAGTCCACCCGTCCTTGCCGTCCTTATATTGCAAATAGTCACTTGCTCTTATTAGCTTCAGATCGGCGTTGGATAAGTCCGCGTTGGTAAAGTCGGCACGAAGCATGATTGCGTTTGCGAGACGAGCGCCTTGCAAGCCAGTTACAACTCCGACTTCATCCAAAAGATCCACTTCGACGAGACAGGCGCCTTGAAGGTTGAAGCGCTTTCCAGTTGGGTCTTGTTTTGGGTTTCTTTCGCCAATAATCCGTATTGCGATCTGTATTTGTGGGTCCCGTGTGTATGACGTTTGGTCTTTGTATTTTTCGCCCTTGCATGCGCTCAAGGATAGCGAAGCGATGTGGCTGGCGAGAGTGTCAAAAACGGTTCGATGATAGCTTGGATCGCTTCTGGCCACGTAGGACAGCAAGTACATTGCCCCAGCGCGGCTATTTAGATGCGCCTTCTCGTCGAATAGTGCTGTCACGGATTTTGCGAACAGGTCTGCTTTTTTTCCTTTGAAACTATCTTCGTTCTGCCTGATTTGCTGCAATGTCACGATAAAAGCGAAGACCGCGGTGATTCCGCCAACTACTTGAATGACCGATTGTCTAACTTTAGCGCGCAGATCAACAAGCTTCGCTTGATCGTCTAACGAATTGCTCTCCACCCTTGGGATGATCGGAAGCGGTCGTCTAATCGTAAGGGTGGGTATTAGAACAATTGCAAGAAGAGCCAGAACGATATAGCCCGCAATCAGCAGCGCAATTGTTGATGCGCTGAAGTCGTGATCGAATATCGAATACATAATATTTCAGATGCCCATTGATATATATAAACTGTGAGCACCATTGGTACGACATGCTGCTCCAGCTTGGCAAGGTTTGGGCTGCTGCCTTGCTCCGCAGAGCAGGGGTCGCAAATACGTAGTGACGATGCCGATAATGCTACCGAGGCTCAGCTTGCGAGCGCCGGCCCGCGGCTCAATGGCTGTTTCGACGAGTCGGGCGGCCTGATGAATAGCGGCATCAACGATGTCCATATCGTCCAACAGCTTCGTTCGCGATCGGGCCACGGAGTTCATAGCAGGATCGGCGGAATGTGCCTGGCTGACTAACTAACCTGCTTTGCAAGATGTCCTGTCTGGTAGGCAAAAATGCGCATTTTGCCAGTTGATTCAATCAGATCGCGCGTTTCAACTTCGGTACTGAAAATAATGCGCTTGTGTCGTCGGGCAAATCACGACGATGATCTCGGCCATCCCGCCTCGATGAAGAGGGGCGTTTCGGCCGATCGTCACGAGCGTGGAGGCGGGGAGCGGTGGACGCAGGACGCGCGTGAGACGAACGCGCTGGAAGCGGACGGCGAAGTCGTGGGGTCCTGGCATCCCGGTGCTGATGCCAATGCGCGATGATGCTTCGCATCACGCGCAGACGGGGGCAAGAAAGCCGGTCCCCGGGGAGACCTCGTATAAGCCGTAAACTATCGCGCAGGGAATGCCGGATGTTCGGCTGATCCTGTGGTGACTGCCGCCTGCTTTCTTTGTTGCAGGCGGGCCATGGGTGAGGCCTTCAACCGGCATTCCCTGCACCCTCTCGTTTTTGGAGGGTCGGATGATTTCAAATACAACTCGGGCAGAACATGCCGCGAGAACGCAAGATCGTGTGTGGATTTCGGTCCCGCCACATGCGGCGTCATTCCGGAGCGCGACGAAGGTCGCGAAATGGACAACCCATGTTTCCGTCACTGCGAGGAGCGTTAGCGACGAAGCAATCCAGAATCCGGAACAAGACTCTGGATTGCTTCCGCCGTCGCCCTTCGAGCTATGGCGGACACGTCGCGGCGCCTGTCATCGGGCCGCGCGTTCGCGCGGACCCGCCGCTCGCATTGACGGATTAACCGGCATCATACCCGCTCCTGCAACCGTCGCGGGAAGGCCGACCGGGCATCGAGCCGGCTCAGCCGGTCCGCCCAACGCCTGAGCAAGGGATGGTCACAATCTCGGCGGAATGAAGGGGGTAGGGGATGTGCCTCTCGGGCCTTACGAATTTGCGGTTCCTGCGCTGTTGATGGGCATGGTATCGGATGTTGCGTCGAAGCGGCCCGCCATGCTTCACATCGCATCCCACCTGCCGGAAAAACACCCGCTCAGCCCGCCTCGCGAGACAGGAGCGGTTCGGAAACGCTGGAGCACCTATGTCGTCCATCTCTGATGATCTTCGTACCGCGGCATTGAGGTACCACCGGTTTCCCCGGCCCGGCAAGCTGGAGATTGCGGCCTCGAAGCCGCTCGCCAATCAGCGCGATCTGGCGCTGGCCTATTCGCCGGGCGTGGCGGCCGCCTGCACCGAGATCGCCGAGAACCCGGCCGAGGCCGCCTCGCTGACCGCGCGCTCCAACCTGGTGGCGGTGGTCTCCAATGGCACCGCGGTGCTGGGCCTCGGCAATATCGGCCCGCTGGCCTCCAAGCCCGTCATGGAAGGCAAGGCGGTGCTGTTCAAGAAGTTCGCGGGCATCGACGTGTTCGACATCGAGATCGCCGCCGATACGATCGACCGCGTGGTCGAGACGGTGGCGGCGCTGGAGCCGACCTTCGGCGGCATCAACCTCGAGGACATCAAGGGACCCGAGTGCTTCGAGATCGAGGCGCGCCTCAAGGAGCGGATGAAGATCCCGGTCTTCCACGACGACCAGCATGGCACTGCCATCATCGTCGGCGCCGCGATCAAGAACGCGCTGCTGCTCGCCGGCAAGAAGCTTTCGGACGTCAAGATCGTCGCCTCCGGCGCGGGCGCTGCTGCCATCGCCTGCCTCAACCTCCTGGTGTCGATGGGCGCGCAGCGCAAGAACATCTGGGTCACGGACATCGACGGCGTGGTCCATGAGGGCCGCAACACGCTGATGGATCCCTGGAAGGCGGTCTATGCGCAGAAGACCGACGCGCGGACGCTGGCTGATGTGATCGGCGGCGCCGACATCTTCCTCGGCGTCTCGGCCGGCGGCGTGCTCAAGCCCGACATGGTCAAGCGGATGGCCGACAAGCCGCTGGTGATGGCGCTTGCCAACCCGAACCCGGAGATCATGCCGGACGAGGCGCGGGCGGCGCGGCCTGATGCCATGATCTGCACTGGCCGCTCGGACTTCCCGAACCAGGTCAACAACGTCCTCTGCTTCCCCTTCATCTTCCGCGGCGCGCTCGATGTCGGCGCCACCGCGATCAACGAGGCGATGAAGCATGCCGCGGTCGATGCGATCGCGCAGCTCGCGCAGGACCCGCCGTCGGACGCGGTGGCGCGCGGCTTCGACACCGGCGAGACGCAGGGCTTCGGCCCGGGCTCGCTGATCCCCTCGCCATTCGACCCGCGGCTGATCCTGCGCATCGCGCCGGCCGTTGCGAAAGCCGCGATGGAGTCCGGCGTCGCCACGCGGCCGATCAAGAATTTCGACGAATACACCGCGCTCTTGGAGCGCTTCGCCTTCCGCTCCGGCCTGATCATGAAACCGGTGTTCGCGAAAGCGAAAACCCAGCCGGTGCGCGTCATCTATGCCGAAGGCGAGGACGAGCGCGTGCTGCGCGCCACGCAGGTGGTGCTGGAGGAGCAGCTGGCGCGGCCCATCCTGGTCGGCCGCCCCTCGGTGGTGGAGGCCCGCATCAAGCGCTTCGGCCTCTCGATCAAGGCGGGCGAGGATTTCGACTTGGTCAATCCGGAAGACGATCCGCGCTACCGCTCCTATGTGCAGACCTATATCGACGTCGCCGGCCGCCGCGGCGTGACGCCGGATGCCGCCCGCACCGTGGTGCGCACCAACGCCACCGTGATTGCCGCGCTCGCCGTGATCCGCGGCGAGGCCGATGCGATGATCTGTGGCGTGGAGGGCCGCTACATGAGCCATCTGCGCCATGTGCGCGAGATCATCGGCTGCATGTCCGACATCAGCGACTACGCGGCGCTCGCGCTCACCATCACCAGCAAGGGCGCCTATTTCATCGCCGACACGCAGGTGCGCCCCAATCCGACCGCGGAAGAGCTCGCCGAGATGGCCTCGCTCGCGGCCAATCACGTCACGCGCTTCAATATCAAGCCGAAGATCGCCTTCGTCTCGCATTCGGATTTCGGCAGCTACGACACCGAATCCTCGCGCAAGATGCGGCAGGCGTCCGCGATCCTGAAGCAGCGCCGTCCGGACCTCGAGGCCGACGGCGAGATGCAGGGCGACACCGCGCTGTCGGGCACTGCGCGCAAGCTGGTGCTGCCGCATTCGGATCTCGAAGGCGAGGCCAACGTGCTGATCATGCCGAACCTGGACGCGGCCAACGTCGCCTATCAGATGATCAAGGTGCTGGCGGATGCCGTGCCGGTCGGGCCGATCCTGATCGGGCCGGCGCGGCCGGCGCATATCCTGACGCCCTCGGTGACGGCGCGCGGCATCCTCAACATGACGGCGGTGGCGGCGGTCGAGGCCCAGGAGCGGGCCGGGCGCGCGCAACCGACGCTGTTTGCGTGAAGTGGAGCATGATCCGGAATAGTGGAGGACGGTTTTCCGAAGCGATCATGCTCAAACAAGAGATGAGATCGTGATCCGATTCCTTTGATCGGATCACGATCTAAGGCTGACGGTTTCATGACGCGGGCAGGAATGGGCCGATCAAGGCGGCAAAATCGCCGCACTGTGGCGCGCTGGTCCGCTTTCCGTCGCATTCCGCCCGCGATTTGATTGTTTGAAAGGTAACAGGAGCAGTCCATACTTCGCCGGCTCCCCCGCCGGCGACCCCGCCTTTGAAATGTCATCGTGAGGCCAACCATGCCAGCATTCATTACGTTCGGGCGCGTTCTCTTCGCCGTGCTGTTCATCTACACGGGCGCAGCCAAGCTGTTCGGCATCCAGGCCACCGCCGACATCATCGCCGCCAAGGTGGCGATCCCGGACGTGCTGGCGCCCTACGTGACCCAGCTCGAGACCATGACCAAGATGCCGACGCCGCAGCTCTTGGCAATCCTCGCCGGCTCCTTCGAGGTGATCGCCGGCGTGATGATCGCGATCAATTTCCTGTCGCGGTTCTTCGCGGCGCTGATGATCATCTTCGTGGGCGCCACGATCTATTACTTCCACGATTTCTGGAATCAGGTGCCGCCCGACAACGCCAAGACGCTGATCGATGCGCTGAAGAATCTCTCGATCATCGGCGCGCTGTTCATGATCTTCGGCTATGGCCGCGGCCCGCGGTCGGTCGCCGAAAAGTCCGCCTATGGGGATATTTGAGGAGGCTTGATAGGCGACCGGATGAGATTAAAGGGGTCGCCGTATTTCCCGGTGTCATGCCCCGCGAAGGCGTCGCGAAGGCGGGGCATCCACTACTCCGCGCAGCGATGATCGATCGGGATGTCGCGGCGTACTGGATCGTCCGCCGGAGCCTGTCATCCGGCCGGCCGAAGGCCGGACCGGGTGGCGGACGATGACAGCAGTTGGTGCGTCGCTGTGTCGTTGCTTTTGTTGGCGCTCAGCGCCGCCACTCCGTGACGCTCACCCCGAACTCCGGATCGAGCATCTGGGGCTCGCTCGCCCTCAGCCCGTGGGCCGCCAGCACCTCCTGCGGGGTGCGCTCGGGTACGCCGGGGAAGCAGGCCTCGCCGTCCGGCAGATGCACATGCGGCGCCTGCGATAGATAGAATGCGTCGTAGCGTTCCATGAACATGCCGAACACGATCGGCCCGCCGATGATCGCGATCGTGCCAGAGGTGACGCCGGCGGCCTCGCAGGCGGCTTCGAACGGGACGCCCGCCGGGTTCCACAGCGTGGCGTTCGGATTGGACGGATCGCCCGCCAGCTGCTCGATGGTGCGGGTCAGCACGATCCGCTTGCGCCTTGGCGAGTTCGGCTGGCCTTCATGGGAGTTGCGGCCGTGCACGATCAGATCGGCACGATCCAGCGCAGCGTTGAAGAAGGTTGCGTCGCCCCTGAACTTCAGGCTGTCAGGCATGACATGACGGGCGTCCGCCAGCATGCCCTCGGCCGAGACGATGACGTAGCCCTCGAAGCGGAGTGCCGCCACGGTCGGAGCGCGCTATTCCGAGACCGTGGTGACGACGCTGTTGACCGGGCGCTGGCTGACGGTCGGCAGCTTGGCGTCCTTCAGCAGCTCCTCGTCATATTGCGGCAGGGACTGCACCGGCGCCTTGGCCCGCATCGCCACCACCTTGTAGCCGCCGGCCTTGAGGCGGCGCAGCAGCTCCGGCAGCGCCTCGGCGGTGTGCTTGTGGAAGTCGTGCATCAGGATGATGCCCTTGCCGAGCTTGTCGAGCTTCTTGAAGGTGACGTCGATCACCTGCTGCGCATTCCGCGCCTTGAAGTCGAAGGAGTCGAGGTCGCAGGAGAAGATGCCGATGTTGCGGGTGCCGAGATAGGTCACCATCTCCGGCGGGTGCTGCAGGGCCGGGAAGCGGAAGAAAGGCGCCGGCGAGGCGCCGCCGAGTGCCCACTTCACCGCGCTGATGCCCTTCTCGATCTCTTCCTTGCGCTGGTCCTCGGTCAGCTTCTTGTTGGTCAGCGTGGCATGCGACCAGGTGTGCGTGCCGACGGTGTGGCCTGCATTGTACACCTGCTTGAGGATCTCGGGGTAATAGGTCGCGTGCTTGCCGATCGAGAAGAAGATGCCGGTGGTGCATTGGTCGGCCAGCGCCTTCAGCACGGCGGGCGTGTTCTCCGGCCAAGGGCCGTCGTCGAAGGTCAGCACGACCTCATGGTCGCGCAGGAAGTCGAGCTCCTTGAAATGCTCGAAGCCGAAGCCGGGACCGCCCGTCGTGTCGATCTCGACCGTGCGGCCGACGCCGAGCGCATCGGGATTGGTGCAGGGCGCGCGGGGCGGCTGGGCCTGCTGCGCCGGCGGCTGGGCAGGTGCGGCGGGAGCAGGCGCGGCCGCCGTCTTGGTGCCGGCAGCGGCGGCACCTCGGGCCGGTGCAGCGCGCATCATCGCGGCGCCTTCGGGCGTCAGAGATTGCGCTAGGGCCATGCCGGGCATGCCGAGCGAAACTGCCACGGAACCCAACAAGGAACCCGCAATGATCACTCCAGCCGCAAATCGCATCTCGTATCCTCGAAGTTGGTTCCCGCCCGGCGAGTCTGCCGTCCTATCCGGCTGGGAATACTAGCCCAGTCGCACGAGCGGCGCCAAAGGAAACAACCGTTGCGCTGCTATCGAGGCGGGCAATATTTCGCAGTGTTGCTTAATCTGGAAAGCAGCCGCCCGCGCGAGGGAGTGCGGAGCTCAGCGCAGCGACAGGATGAACTCGGTTCCCTCTCCGGTCTCGCCCTGGCGGATGCTCTGGTCGGAGACGATGAGCGAGCTACCGCTCGACAGGGCCTCACCGAGCCACGCCACCACGTCCGCGGGGATGGTGATGCGATCGAGCGCCTCTGTCGCGCTGTCCGGTACAGCTACGGCTTTCGCTTCGATTTCGGCGCCCTTCTTGCCGTGCCGCGGTGCCTTCTCACCATCCTCGCTTGCGGTCGTGCCGTGCACCGGCAGCGAGATGACGGACCAATGCAGGGCGCTGGCGTCGGCCTTGTCGACGGCCACGGTGAACACGTGGGTGCCGAGCGGCCGATCGCTGGCGGCGATGGTCACGGGCACGCTGAGCACCGGCGCGAGACTCTGCCGGACGTAGAGCTTGCCGTCCTTGCGGCTGATGAACATCGCGATCTGGCTGTTGTGCTTCAGCTCCGGCTTGGCAATGGCGGGGGCCTTGTCGCCATCCGGCATCCGCGTTTGGTCCTTGTCACGCTCCTTGCCGGTATCATTGGCGTCGGCAGACTTGTCTGCGGTCTTCGCGGGATCAGCTTTGGGAGCGTCAGCGGTAGCGGCGCCGTCGGCAGGCTTTGCATCATTGGAGTTGGCCGGGACCGGCGTGCCAGGCTTGGTCGGCACGTCACCGGTCTTTTGTGCATCGGCAGTGGCATCCGCGGGGAGCGCGGTATTGCCGGCTGGTGCATCGGAGATCGGGCCGCTGCTCGGATTGCTGGCGTCAGCCGTGTGAGTCTGCTCGCGCAGCGACGTCGCCTGCGCCGAGGCTTCGACGGATTCGTCGTGACCAATGGTGGCGCGCAGCTCGGTAATCGTCGTGGGCGTCACCAATGCCGCGCCCTTGTCGGTCTTAGCCGCAGCAGGTGCGTTCGGCTCAGGTTGGACGGAAACGCTCGGTTCGGTCGGCGCCTTGAAGGCCGCGAGCAGCGGATGCGTGAAGGTCACTGGCGCCACCTCGCCCGGTGTCACCAGCACGCGCGCGCCAATCCGGGTCAGGCCGTACATCCTCACGGCAAAGCTCGGCGGCATGCGGATGCAGCCGTGGGAGGCCGGATAGCCCGGCAGCACGCCGGCATGGAGCGCGATGCCGGACCAGGTGATGCGCTGCATGAATGGCATCGGCGCATCGCTATAGATATTGGAGCGGTGGAATTTCTGCTTCTGGATGACGCTGAACACGCCCATCGGCGTGGGATGCCCCTTCATGCCGCTCGACACCGGCGCCTGGGTGAAGAGCCCGTTGGCGTCGTAGACCTTGAGCTGCTGCTTGTTGATCGACACCGCGATGATCAGCGGTCCCTGCGGCTTGATGGCTTCCTTGGCAGCCGCCTTTGCGGCGGCCTTGAGCGCCTTGTCCTGAGTGTGCCGTGGCTTCGGGCTGCGCGGCGGGAAAGGCTCCGGGCGGACGAAACTGGTCTCAGAGTCGTTCCAATAATAGTAGCCCGCAGCCGACGCCTGCGATGTCACGCCGACAGCGAGCGACGCCGCGACAACTGCCGCACAATAGAACTGCCCCCTGGCAGCCGCACGAACGCAGAGCATTCAGACAATCCTCAAGAACCCTATGGTCAAACTGTCGCAGCCCCGAGTCTGCGTTCACCAGCTTGGGGCTTCTGCCCTCTGCGATTCCCCCAGCGTAGCAAAAAAGCCTCACATCGCGTTAAACGCGGGCTTGCTGCGCCAGTCGGCTGCCTTCCTTGCAGGCCTTTGTGTTCCTACATGGGCGGCGAGTCGTAACATGGGCAGCGGTAACACGGAGATCAACATGACGTTCAAGGCCGTCGGTCGGCGCGCGCTGTGGCTGAAATGCTTCACTTTGCTGCTGCTTGCCGGATTGTCTTTACCCGCAACGTCCGCGCGCGCAGCCGATGAGCCCGATCTGATCTTCCGTCGTTCCACCGTATTCAAGCTGCTCAGCCCGAATGACAAGCTCGCGACCTACGGCGTTGATGATCCTGAGGTCGACGGCGTCGCCTGTCACTTCACGGTGCCGGAGAAGGGCGGTTATGCCGGCTGGCTCGGCCTGTCCGAGCAGGTCTCCGACATTTCACTGGCATGCCGCCAGATCGGGCCGATCAAGTTCAAGCATAAGCTGGAGCAGGCCGACGACATGTTTCGACAGCGCCGCTCGCTGTTCTTCAAGAAGATGCAGATCGTGCGCGGCTGCGATGCCAAGCGCAATGTGCTCGTCTATATGGTCTATTCCGATAAGCTGATCGAAGGCTCGCCGAAGAACTCGACCTCGACGGTGCCGATCATGCCCTGGGGCGCCGGTGACACCGCCGTGCAGAAATGCGGCGACTTCATTCAGTGAGCTGATGTCAATGACGCGGACGTGATCGCGGCGCGGCCTGCCGCGTGCTGGCCGCAGCCGCCTTTTTCGTGCGGGCATCGTGGCACCCGACCAGCCGGACCAGCGTCTGCGGCGCGGACGGCGCCCCGAGATCGGGCCGCTGCTGCGCCATCGGCGTCGCCTGGCTGGACTTGCCGGAGCGCCGCGCGGTCACGTCCTTGTGAGCCATAGGTGCCGTCCCGTCGAAGCAACAGTATTTCAACGCGCAGACCACTGCCTGGTTGCGGTCTCGCGGTGGTGCCGGCGAACAGTGATCTTTGAGCAAATAAAGCTTAAGAAGTCGTCCTATTGCGCTGCCGCATCCTCTCAAGTCTCGCCCGTCGATACTTCGCGCTGGCGCGAAGTTCCCTGCGCAACATCCGGGAGGCAAATGCCTTTCCGCTTTGTTTCGCCGTCCGGCCGGCGACGAAACAATTCCCTGGCCGACGAAACCATTTTCACGTTGTCGCGCAGAACGGGCGAAATCGGGTGTGGGTTATTACCTTGCGGGGTCGGGCCGACAGGGCCGGACGATGGACCGACAGGCCGTCAGGTGAACATCCTGAGCTTCAATCTCGCATCTGCGTTGCTGCCGGCCGGCTCGAACCTGGCGAACTCGGTGAATTGCCTGTCGCGGGTCGACACCTTCCACTACAGTGCTCCGCGGATAACAACTTCCGCGTCGCGCGCGATTCCGGTACGATGGCGCCGATCAATAAAAGACTGAGGACCAGCAGCCGATCATGTCGTCTCGTTTTGGTGTAGTGGCGATCGCCATATCGTTGATGCTCGCACCGACCGCGACGCAGGCACGGCCGACTGCGAGGCTGCCGGATCCGCGCGGCGAATTCGTGCGGCAATGCGCGCCCCACATGCTCGGACGCTGGGCTCATCCGGAACAGGTCTGCTCCTGCCTGCACGATCACGCGGCGGCTGTCGTCGAGGACACCGACCTGCGCGAGGCGCTGCTCCGCGGCATCAGTGAAACAGGCGTGCCGTCGATCGAGACCGATTGGGTACCTCTGGCCAAACAATCCCAGATCGGTCCGACCTTCACCAAGATCGCCAGGCCGGCGCTGCAATGCATGTTCGAGCCAGCGAAATAGCCTCGCCTTCCCACTCCCAACCCCGCCCGGCCGGGTTTCCATTTTGAAAGTCGGTCGACGCCGGATGGCGCGACCGACGCTGCATCGCAGGCGAGCCGCGCGAGGTCCGGATTATTTCTTCTTCGGCCCGAAGCGCGGCACACACTTCGCTGCACGCGCAACACCATCCGGTGTCATCTTTGCACCGGAAACTTCCTTGACCTGTCCAGCCGGGCAGGTGCCGTCGTCGACGAGCACGCGCTGGCCGAGGCGGAGATCGGTGATGTCCTGCTCGCGGCCGAGATATTGCGCTCCCGCGGGCGCTGCGCCGATGAGCAGCACGGCACCGAGCAGGGCCTGCCCGATGAGCACCGTCTGCGACCTGCGCATATGAGGACCACGCATCACTTGCTCTCGATCTTGAGGCCGTTCGGCCCGACATTGATCTGCAGGCCTTCAGGCTGCTTCTTGGCTTGATAGAGATTGAAGCCGAGAACGCCGACGGCAACGACCAGGACAGCAATGATCAGATAGAGAACGTTTCGGTTGTCGGCCATCCCTCACCATCCAGCACGCAGCAAAGCGGTATATGCGAAACTGTAGGGGGACCTCTGCGATTCTGAAAGCAGCAGCAAAAGACCTGCAATCCGCGGGCGAACTGTGGTTGGATCGTCTGCCGAAGCTTTAGGAATCTCGAACACAATGATCACGAGCGATACGCAACAGCGCATTATCGATGCCGTCGACGCCGGATTTGACCGGCAGCTTGCCACCACGCGCGATTTTGTGGCGATTCCATCGACGCGCGGCGCGGAGGGGCCGTGTCAGGACATGATCGGCGACCTGTTGCGCGAGCGTGGTTATGAGGTCGACGACTGGCATATCGATCTGGATGATCTGAAGCAGCTGCGCGGGTTTGGTCCGGTCGAGACGGATTTCTCGCGCGCCCGCACCGTGGTTGGAACCTATCGTCCGTTGAATAACGCCGGCAACTCGCTGATCCTGCAGGGCCACTGCGACGTGGTGCCAACCGGACCGCTCGACATGTGGGAGACGCCGCCGTTCTCGCCCGTGATCAAGGACGGCAGGATGTATGGCCGCGGCGCCTGCGATATGAAGTCCGGCACCATCGGCGCGCTTTATGCGCTGGATGCGATCAAGGCCGCAGGGTTTAGACCGACCGCGCGCATCCATTTCCAGTCTGTCATCGAGGAGGAGAGCACCGGCGTCGGCGCGCTCTCGACCCTGCAGCGCGGCTATCGCGCCGATGCCTGCTTCATTCCAGAGCCGACCGGCTGCAAGATGGTGCGCTCGCAGGTCGGTGTGATCTGGTTTCGCCTCCGCGTGCGCGGCTTCCCCGTGCATGTGTTCGAGGCGGGCGCCGGCTCCAACGCAATCACCGCGGCATATCACCTGATCCACGCGCTCGAAAAGCTCGAGACCGAGTGGAATGAGCGGGCCAAGGCCGATGCCCACTTCAAGAATCTGAATCATCCGATCAACTTCAATCCGGGTATCATCAAGGGCGGCGATTGGGCCTCCAGCGTGCCCGCCTGGTGCGACGTCGATTGTCGCATCGCCGTGCTGCCCGGCTGGTCGATCAGTGATTGCCAGAACGAGATCCTGGCCTGCGTCTCTAACGCGGCGCGCAGTCATCGCTTCCTGTCTAACAATCCACCGGTCGTGGAATGGTCGGGCTTCCTGTCGGAAGGCTATGAGCTGAAGGATTCCGCCGAGCCGGAGGCGGCGTTCGGCCGGGCGTTCAACGCCGTGTTCGGCGGAGATGTGCAGGATCTCGTGTTCACCGCGCTGACCGACACGCGCTTCTACGGTCTCGAATACAACATTCCGAGCCTCTGCTTTGGCGCCAGCGGCGCAGCGATGCACGGCTTCAACGAATATGTCGAGCTCGACTCGCTGCGCCAATCGACCAAGGCGACGGCGCTGTTCATCGCCGAGTGGTGTGGCGTCGAGCCGGCCTGACCAGACATCCAATGACCGAGGCAATGACCTCTGGGGTCATTGCCTCGCCTGGCGGCGCGCGTCATGTTTCCTGAACAATCGTTGAGGAGGGGAGCATGACGCCGCTCGAAAAGATCAACTCGCTGAAGATGCCGTTTGCCGAACTGAAAGGCGTCACCTTTACCGAGGCGGAGCCCGATCGCGTGGTCGCACGCATGGCCATTCGACCCGATCTCTGCACCTTGCATCACACGGCTCACGGCGGGGCTGTCATGGCGCTCGCCGATTCCGTCGGTGCGGCTGCGACGGTGATCAACCTTCCTGATGAGGCCAAGGGCACCACCACGATCGAGAGCAAGACCAACTTCATCGGCGGTGCCAAGGAAGGAGCGACCCTGGTTGCGACTGCCACGCCGGTGCATCGTGGCCGCCGTACCCAGGTGTGGCAGACCCGCCTGGAAACCGACGACGGCAAGCTGGTGGCGATCGTCACGCAGACGCAGCTTATTCTCGTGTGACTGCGGGTTGGACGGCCGTTAACTGCGCGTTGCCTGATCCAGCGCGACAGATAGCCTCGCAGGAAGGCGGGGCTTGAATTCGATGTTGCGATGCACAATATGCTTGCATCTAGGGACTCAACGCCTCCTCGAGGGCTTCCAAGAGGAGTTATCGCAAGTGACACAGGTCGATACTTTCCGTCCCCGGCCGGGCTTCGGCTACGTACGGACGCTTAGCCAGCACGAAGAATTGCCGCTGCTCCGCGACCATTTGCTGCGGCTCGATCCGGACAGCCGCCATGACCGCTTTAACGGCTTTCTGGATGACGGCTTTATCGAGCGTTATGCCGCCAAATGTGCCGCCGACGGCACCATCATCGTCGCCTATATGGAGAACGGGATGGTGCGCGGCGCGGCCGAACTGCATCCGCCGGAGCAGTCCGATGACGGGCTGCCGGAGATCGCCTTCAGTGTCGAGGCCTGCCTGCGCCGGCGCGGCGTGGGCAGCCTGCTGTTCGAGCGGGTGATCGCGGAAGCGCGCTGGAAGGGCTATCGGCGCCTGCGCGTCACCACTGGCGCGCAGAATCACGCGATGCGCGCGCTGGCCGCCAAGTTTGGTGCCCATCTGATGTTCGAGCGAGGCGAATCCAGCGGCACGATCGACCTGACCCAGCAGCCACAGGACGAGCTGACGAAACTTGTGATTGACGCACCGCTGGCAGCGGCGCGGGCTTTCTTCCAGCTCAATCGTGCCTGCTGGAAAATGGTGGGGCGGATGTACGGCGCCAAGCGCGCGGCGTGAGAGCGCGACGTCTTACAAACAAACAATGGGAGCGCGGCAGCGGCTTTCGCTGTCGCGCTCTCGTTATAATATTTGGACCGGATTCGATTTGAACCGGCGAACGCGCTCGTTCAGGTCCCTGTGCGCGGGGCGAAGTTGAAGCGGCGCACCGTGCGGCGCTCGACCACCACGGCGCGCTGCTGCGTGCCCTGGTCCGCCATGACGACACGGGTGTTGGTGCGCGCCGCAATACGACTGGTCTTCTTCACTTCGGGCAGCACCTGCTCGAGCGGAAGACCCATGAGCGCCGCGGCAAACTCCGCCTGCGCCTGCACGTCATCGGTGATGCCGGAAGCGGCAAAGATCGCTTCCTCCAGCGTCGGCGGATCGCGCCGCACGCGCCGCGTGCCGTACTTGGTATTCCAGTCTTCGCTCATGGGGTCCTCGTGAATGATCCGGGATACCTAGAAGCCTCTATGCTGCATTGCAATATGAAATTCGCGGAACAAGCCAGCTATGCACTCACTGTGTCGCGAGCCGGCAACGCCTGATCCTGTACCTGGGCGTCCTGCATGTGGGAATCCTGGGGCCAGCGCCGCAAGGCCGCCCGGCCGGCGTCGGTCAGCGCGTAGACGCCACGCTCGGTGCGATCGAACCAGCCATAGACGTTGTGCTGCAGGATTTTGGGCGCGTCCGGTACTTGCGGCCGCAGATCGCGCACGCGTCGTGGGCCGGTCGCCATCGCGGCGGCGCAGGCCAGCGCCTGCTGGCGGTAGGCAGTCATGATCGGGGCGCGCGTCGAACCGCCGAGCGCGGGATCGCCCTTGCGGCGCTGATGCTCGGCAACGAGCCGCGAGCGCTTCTTCGGGTTGCGCCGCGGCGCTGCGGTCGGCGGCGCGACCAGCACCTCGACATCGCCGCGATCGGTGACGGCGAGCATGCCAAAGCCGAGCCGCCGGCACAGATTGCGGTAGCGCGCATCGCTCTCGCGGCCCTTGCCGCGCGCCGACAGTCTTGCAGCGATCCAGGTCTCGTCGCAGGCCCCAGCGCGATCGACCGCCTGCAGCAGAAGCTCGAGGTTGAACGCCTGCTTGAGCTCGCAGATCACGACAAGGGGGGGATCGTCACCTTTGAGTGCAACCACGTCGCAGCCGCCGACTTCGCCCTTGACCGAGAAGCCGAGGGTTTCGAGGAAGCGTTTGACGGGAAGGTAGAGCGCGGTTTCCAAGCGGGATCCAACGAGATCTTGCAACCAACAGGGTGCGACTCAAGCGCCGCGAGTCTAACGGCATGCGGACATACATGGCAGCGTAAAGTTGTTTCCGCCGCGTGTCGTGACTACACCCGTCCGGCCACCGGTATCAGCGCGCCGGTAACGCCGCTCGCGGCGTCGCTCGCCAGGAACAGGATCACCTCGGCGAGCTCCTGCGGCTTGACCCATTTGTCGAAATCGGCCTTCGGCATGCTGGCGCGATTGGCGGCAGTGTCGATGATCGAGGGCAGCACCGCATTCACGGTGATTTTGCCCTTCCACTCCGCGGCCAGCGCCTCGGTCAGGCGGTGCACGGCGGCCTTGGAGGCGGCGTAAGGGCCCATGCCGGCACCGGCCTGCAGCGCGCCGATCGCCCCGACATTGACGATGCGCCCCGAATTCGAACGCGCCAGATGCGGAATGGCGGCGCGCGATGCATTGAGTGCCGTCACCAGGTTCATCGTGTGCATCTTCTGCCAGACGCTGCCGTCGCCATCGGCGGCTGCCTCGAAAGCAAAGCCGCCGGCGATATTGATCAGCGCGTCGAGGCGGCCGAAATGCGCGGCCACCGCGTCGATCGCGGTCTTGGCTTGCTCGGCATCGGAGAGATCGACCCCGCCGAGCTCGATACGGTCGTCGGTCGCGGGCAGTTGCGCCTGAGCGTGGTCGACGCCGGCCACGCGGGCCCCGCGCGCCAGCGCAATCTCGGCCACGCTTCGACCGAGCGCACCCAGCGCTCCCGTTACCACTATGACAGTCCCGTTCATCCCACGTTCGTCCCGATCTCTCGCCGCCCAGCATCTGCCGTTCAATATCGCCGCGACGGATCGGACTTGCAATGCCACGCGCTTCGCAACACCATCCAACTTGAGATCGTCGTCGACTGGCGGAGGGGCAGATGACAGATGGATCCGTTTGCAATCCCTATCCTGATCTGATGGCGTTCGGCCCCGGACTTGGTCGCTTGCGCGCAAGCCTGAAAGGGCGGCGCAAGACCCGTATTGTGGCGATTGGTTCATCCTCGACGTCAGGCGAGGGGAATGTCATCCCCTATCCTCACCGTCTTGAGCTTGCACTTCGTGCCCGTTTTCCGGACCGAATGGTCGACGTCATCAATCGCGGAATTGGCGGCCAGGAGGCGCCCGAGGAGGCTGCGCGGTTCGAGTCCGATGTCCTCTTGGAGGAGCCGGCTTTGGTGATCTGGCAAGTCGGCACCAATGCGATCTACCATCGCGAGCTCTACGATCCGGCACGCGTCGCCGCAGCCATCGCAGCCGGATTGAGCTGGCTCAAGACGTTGGAAGCAGACATCATCCTGATGGACTTGCAATATGCGCCGGAGCTGTTGACCGCGACCCTGAACGAGTGCGACAGGAAGGATCCCCAGAAGCAGAAGGCCGCTGATGCCGACAGGAAGGCGGCCACGCTCCATATGGTCGAACTGATCAGACAGGCGGCGACTGACGCTGGCGTCAATCTGTTCCGGCGCTTCGCATTGATGCAACGTTGGGTTGAGCAGGACCATATCGACATTGAGAAGCTGATCAATGCCAGCGACCGATTGCATCAGACCGAGTTCGGCACTGCCGGTGTTAGCAATGCGCTCTATACGGCAATCAAGGGCGCAATCGGCGATATCCCGGGGGCCGCGGTATAAGCTCGCGGCCAGGCGCAGATTCGATAAAATTATCGGGAGTTTCGTAAGCGGATCGCGAGGGCGGCGCGCTAGCTTTGATCCCTGCCATAGAGGGGTGTTGGAGCTTCGCCATGATGAGACATCTGCCGGACCATGGTTTGCCGCTGGTTCAGCTCAAGGAGCAGCGCCGCGACCTGGTGGTCGCCCTGCAGAACCGTACCGGACCGGTCAGCGGCTGGGAGTTGATGCAGATCGCCGCCGTGCAGCAGGCCATTTCCGCCTTCGAGGAGGTCATCGCCGATCTCGATGCAATGGAAGCTGCGGAAGCAGAGCCGGCCGACGCAGCCTGAGCGCGTCTTCGCTCGAGCATCATCTCCGCGCAAACGCATGTCGCGTTTGTCGCGAGGAAAAAGCGGTTTCGACCTTGCGCGCCGCGGCCCTCCGGGTCCGGATCATGTTCTTGCAGCGTCCGTCAGGACGTCAGGTAGCGCGCCTGCAATGCGGCGCGTTCCTGCTCGCCGATGCCGAGCCCGTCTCTGAGATAGCCTTCGAGGCCGCCATAGCCGGCCTGCACCGCCTCGAAGCCGGCAGCCAGAAACGAGGCATCGACCGATCCGATCGCGTCCCTGACGTCGTCAGGCAGATCGGTGCTGGCGGTGGGATCGCGCCGATAGAAGCGATTGGTCAACAGATAGTCCTCAGCGATCACCTCGTCCGGCACGCCGAGCGCATGCAGGATCAGGGCGCAGGCAAAGCCGGTGCGGTCCTTGCCGGCGGTGCAGTGGATCACGAGCGGCGCGCGATCTTCCAACAGATGCGCGAATAGCCCGCGAAAGCTGTCCGTGCTGAGACGCACGTAGTTCCGGTAGGATTCCCGCATGACCTCCAGCGCATCCTCCGCCGTGAGACATCCGGCGGCGAGGCGCTCGCGCAAGGTGGCCACGACCGTCGGCTCGATCGGCAGCGAATGCACGGCGATCTCGGCCATCGCGCAAAGAGCTGCCGCACGTTCTTCGCGGCCACGGAAGTCGAATGCGCTGCGGACGCCGAGCTGGCGCACGATCACGATGTCGGTCTCGGTCAGATGACCGAGATGATTTGAGCGGAAGATCTGGCGCCAGCGCACCATGCGGCCGTCACCAGTCGGGTAGCCGCCGAGATCGCGAAAATTGCTGGCGCCTTCGAGGTTGAGATGACGGGGAGGGATCTCTGACATCGACCCAGTCTACGCCATCGGCTGCAGCCGTAAAATGACCCCGGCGCACGGTTCCGCTACGAGCGCAACATGAGGCAAGGCTCGAAAAACAAAGGGCCGGAACGATCTTCGTTCCGACCCTTCAATCGAGACGGCAGCAGGCCGCTCGTCCAGCTGCTTTGGGCATCAGTGATCCCATGACGGCTTGGCTTCCTGGATCGCCTCTTCATGATACCAGCTGCCGCTGCAGATCGACGGCTGGAGCGAGGGGGCAGGCTGCTGCGTGGTCTCGACCTCGCCGTAACGGCGACCGCCGAGAGCGGCACGGCCGCCTCGCGGAAATTGGTAGATCCTGGCGGATCCCTGGCCGGTATTTGTGTCCATCCTTCGATCTCCTTTCCATCGGACTACAACCGATGGTGCGCCCGACTCGTTCTCTGAGGGTTACCAAAATCGATATTTGCCCCTGCCTTGAAGAATGCAATCTGATGAAAAGAAAATCAGCTTCTGCGCATTTAGAAGGCAGTCTGAGGTTTGCCCCACGTGAAGCAGCGGGCAGATGATCAACATCTGAGCCGGGCGGAAGGTTGCGGAAGCGGCCCGTCGGTCTTTTCAAAAATTTCCCTCGCTTGCCGCGGGCTTGATCGGGAGGATATCGCGGCGCCGCAAATGCCGCGAAAACAAGCGGGATTTTGTCATAAGCCGTCGTCGGAGGCCGCTCGGGAACCAGCAAGGCGCGGTGCTATGTCGCACCCGCCATTGGGCCGAAAAAGCTGGGGATGTCCTTCCTCGCATCTGCGTGGGGTGCGGCGGCGCGTCGCAGTATTTGGCACGTTACGTGCTTAAGGAAGGCCGGCCGATCGTGGCCGGGTAAGCGGGGCAGGCCCAGTGCTTCTGGCCTCCCACCTTTCGATTTAGCAGAGAGGCTCAATGACGAAATACAAGCTCGAGTATATCTGGCTCGATGGCTACAAGCCGGTGCCGAATTTGCGCGGCAAAACTCAGATCAAGGAATTCTCTTCGTTTCCGACTCTTGAACAGCTGCCTTTGTGGGGGTTCGACGGCTCGTCGACCATGCAGGCCGAGGGTCACAGCTCTGATTGCGTGCTGAAGCCGGTCGCGGTCTTCCCGGACGCCGCTCGCACCAATGGCGTGCTGGTGATGTGCGAAGTCATGATGCCGGATGGCAAGACGCCGCACCCGTCGAACTCGCGCGCGACCATCCTCGACGATCCGGACGCCTGGTTCGGCTTCGAGCAGGAGTACTTCTTCTACAAGGACGGTCGTCCGCTCGGCTTCCCGGCGTCCGGTTACCCGGCACCGCAGGGCCCGTATTACACCGGCGTCGGCTATTCGAACGTCGGCGATCTCGCCCGCAAGATGGTCGAAGAGCATCTCGATCTCTGCCTCGCGGCCGGCATCAACCACGAAGGCATCAATGCCGAGGTGGCGAAGGGCCAGTGGGAATTCCAGATCTTCGGCAAGGGCTCGCGTACCGCCGCCGACCAGATGTGGATGGCCCGCTACCTGATGCTGCGTCTGACCGAGAAGTACGGCGTCGACATCGAGTTCCACTGCAAGCCGCTCGGTGACACCGATTGGAATGGCTCCGGCATGCATTGCAACTTCTCGACCAAGTACATGCGCGAAGTCGGCGGCAAGGAGTACTTCGAGAAGCTGATGGCCGCGTTCAAGGAAGCCCGTGCCGACCACATCGCGGTCTATGGCCCGGACAACCACATGCGTCTGACCGGCAAGCACGAGACCGCCTCGATCGATACCTTCAGCTGGGGTGTTGCCGATCGCGGTGCGTCGATCCGCGTACCGCACTCCTTCGTGAACAACGGCTACAAGGGTTATCTGGAAGACCGCCGTCCGAACTCGCAGGGCGACCCCTACCAGATCGCGTCGCAGGTTCTGAAGACCATCTCGACGGTTCCGACCGACGCGAAGGCCGCAGCCTAACTGAGACGCCGAACATAATCCCAGGACGGCAAGCCATGATCCGCCGGAGTTTCGCTCCGGTGGATCATTTGTTTTTGCTTCGGCGGACTCTGTGACCTCGCACACTTTCCATTCGATTTCTCGCCGTGTTAATCAACGGCAGCGCAACATCCAGCCGGCAAGGGGAACGCGGCTGTGTTCGGCGGATTCTACACAAGCAGGTATCAACTCGGCCAGACCCCGGGTCGCGGCGTCATGTATGTGCATGACGGTCGCATGCTCGGCGGCAGCTCGGCTTTTGCCCATATCGGCTCGTTCGAACAGATCGGTGAAGAGGTCGCGATCGAGATCAGGACCAGCCGGCACAATCCCGACCCGGCCTATCCAGCCATGGCGGGCACCGACGATGCTACCTTGCTGGCCCGTGGTCGCCGGGATGGCAGGAATTACCGTTTTGCCGGCGAGCTCAACGAGCTGCCGGGCGTGCCGTTTCAGTCGGTATTGACGCCGGTCGAGGAGCCGTCGCTGCCGTCGCTCGGCGGAGTGAGTGAGGGCGGTATCGTCAACGGGCTCTATTCGATCCACCTCCGCCTGCTCGATGGTGTCGACGGCGGGTTGACGGGTGTGATGCTGCTCAATGAGGGCCGCATTCTCGGTGGCGACAATTATTTCTACTATCTCGGCAACTACACGTCCGGGAATGGCCGCTGGAAAGGACAGATCCTCAATCAGGAGCACACGCCGGCACTTGGCGTGGACCTGATTTTTGGCGGTCACGAGGTCGGCATCGGCTTTGCCGGCACCTGCGACATGGACAGCGCGCAATTCGAGGCGACGGCGCTGGCCGGCAAGCGCAGCCTGCGTCTCAGCGCTGCGCTCAGGCTGCTGCAGCGGGCTTGAATGCAGTGAGCGATGCCGTGCGCCTGCTTTCGACGCTGGCCATGAGAGGCGCGGTGCAGGACCTTGCCGATCCCTATCTACACGCGAGCGGCTGTCGGATCGACGCGGACTTCGCGCCGACGCTCGCACTCCTCGAGCGGCTGCGCGCGGGAGAGCAGGCGGATCTCGTGATCCTCACCCGCGAGGGCCTGCATGAGCTTGCCGGTGCCGGGATGGTAGTGGCTGAGAGCTGCACGGATCTTGCGCGCTCTTATGTCGGCATTGCGGTCAGAGCTGGTGCGACACATCCCGATATCGCCGATGAAGCGGCCTTGCGGAAGACGTTACTGACGGCACGCGCCGTGGCTTACTCACGGATCGGCGCCAGCGGCATCCTGTTCGCCGGTCTCATTGCGCGGATGGGAATTGCCGCCGAGATCAACGCCAAGGCCGTCATCATTCCCTCGGGCCTCACCGCGGCGCGCTTGGTATCAGGCGAGGCGGAGCTGGCGGTTCAGCAGATCAGCGAGCTGAAGCAAGTTGGCGGCGTCGAGGTCGTCGGACCGATCCCGCATGCGCTGCAGACGCCGGCCGTATTTTCCGCCGGCCTGATGACCGCGTCGCCGCGGCGTGCGACGGCCCGAGATCTGTTGCGCCATCTGGCGTCGCCTGAATTTTCCGACGCGCTGCGCGCCGCAGGATTGGAGCCTTGAAATTGGCAGCGCAGCTCAGCAATGTTCAGGCCATGATGATGAAAGGCGTGCATTCCTTATTCGTCGTGCTGGCGGCCATCGTGCTTGCGCCATTGGACGTGCGGGCGCAATCGGCTGATCTCGTGCTGTGCGATCGCATCGCCGCCGATCCGTCCGATCCCGACAAGCCGGCCGACGTCAAAGGCGTGACCGAGATCGCCAGCGCCGACATTCCGACCGCGATCAGGTTCTGCAAGCAAGCTCAAGCGTCGCGGCGGGCGCTGTTCCAGCTCGGCCGGGCCTATGCGGCCAACCGGCAGATGGTGGAGGCGATCGCGGCCTGGCGCAAGGCCGCTGACAAGGGCTCGACCTCGGCGATGGTCGAGCTTGGTGTGCTCCATGCCACCGGCACGGGCGTGCCCAAGGACGAATCGCAGGCGCGCAAGCTGTTCGAACGTGCTGCGCAGGCCGGCAATCCGCGCGGCGTCAGCAATCTTGCCGCGCTTGGCGGTGGTGCTGCTGCGCCCGCCGATCCCGCGCGAGCGCGCGAACTGCTCGCCAAGGCAGCCCAGACCAACGCGGAGGCACAATACCAGCTCGGGCTGATGCTCGCCGACGGCACCGGCGGCGCCAAGGACGAGGAGGGTGCAAGGGCGCTGTTCGAGAAAGCGGCTGCACAGAACCATCCGGGCGCTTTGGCGCGGATGGGAGAATTCTCCGAGCACGGCCGCGGCGGTCCGAAGGATACGGCCGCCGCCAAGAGCTACTATCAACGCGCAGCGGACCTCGGCGATGAGGACGCCAAGAAGGCGCTCAAGCGGCTGGACTGTCCGATCGTGCTCAAGGACAAGCGCGGTAATCTCGTCAGTAATCTCTGTTTCTGATTCATCGAGCGTTGCACGCTGGCTTTGCTCGGGAACGCAAGCCGAGCGCGCCGGTTGATGGGGCGAATACGGAGGAGATCGGTCATGATCCGCAAGTTGCGTTCCGGCGAATACCGGCTCTATTCGCGCAAGGTCGATCCGAGGACCGGCAAGCGGCGTAACCTCGGCACGTTCAAATCGCGCGCGGCGGCCGAAAAGCACGAGCGCGAGGTGCAATATTTCAAGCGGCATTAGGGCGGCTTGGAAGCAGGGGATCGGAAGCGCGAAAAGCGCCTTCCACTGCGGCGCAGCATCGACTAAGAGCGGCGGCAAATCGGTCCACGCTCTTGAGCCCACATGATCCGCCTCGATAACGTCAGCAAGCAAGTCGGCCACCAGATCCTCTTCATCGAAGCATCCGCAGCCCTGCAGAAGGGCGAGAAGATCGGCCTCGTCGGCCCCAACGGCGCCGGAAAATCGACGCTGTTCCGTATGATTGCGGGGCAGGAGCAGCCGGACGAGGGGCAGGTGTCGCTCGATCGCGGCATCTCGATCGGCTATTTCAACCAGGATGTCGGCGAGATGTCGGGCCGCAGCGCGGTTGCCGAGGTGATGGATGGCGCCGGCCCGGTGTCGGCGGTGGCGAGCGAATTGAAGGCGCTGGAGGCGGCGATGGCCGATCCCGACCGCGCCGACGAGATGGACGAGATCATCGCGCGCTATGGCGACGTGCTGGCCCGTTTCGAGGAGCTCGACGGCTATGCGCTGGACAGCCGCGCACGCGAGGCGCTGGCGGGCCTTGGCTTCAGCCAGGAGATGATGGACGGCGACGTCGGCAAGCTCTCCGGCGGCTGGAAGATGCGCGTGGCACTGGCCCGCATCCTCCTGATGCGTCCCGACGTGATGCTGCTGGACGAACCAAGCAACCATCTCGACCTCGAAAGCCTGATCTGGCTGGAGCAGTTCCTCAGAAACTACGAGGGCGCGCTGATGATGACCTCGCATGATCGCGAGTTCATCAACCGGGTCATCGGCAAGGTGGTCGAGATCGATGGCGGCCAGCTCACGACCTATTCCGGCAATTATGAATTTTACGAGCAGCAGCGCGCGCAGAACGAGAAGCAGCAGCAGGCGCAGTATGAGCGCCAGCAAGCGATGCTCGCCAAGGAGATCAAGTTCATCGAGCGCTTCAAGGCGCGGGCCTCGCACGCGGCGCAGGTGCAGAGCCGCGTGAAAAAGCTCGACAAGATCGAGCGCGTCGAGCCACCGAAGCGGCGCCAGACCGTGGCGTTTGAGTTCCAGGTTGCGCCGCGTTCGGGGGAGGACGTGGTCAGCCTGAAGAACGTGCACAAGGCTTATGGCAGCCGCCGGATCTATGAGGGGCTGCACTTCATGATCCGTCGCCGCGAGCGCTGGTGCGTGATGGGCGTCAACGGCGCTGGCAAGTCGACGCTCTTGAAGCTCGTCGCCGGCGCGACTGATCCCGATGATGGCTCGGTGACGATCGGCGGCAGCGTCAAGATGGGCTACTTCGCCCAGCACGCGATGGACCTGCTCGATGGGGACCGCACTGTGTTCCAGTCGCTGGAAGATGCGTTTCCGCAGGCGGGGCAGGGCTCGCTGCGCGCGCTGGCCGGGTGCTTCGGCTTCTCCGGCGACGATGTCGAGAAACGATGCCGTGTGCTGTCGGGTGGCGAGAAGGCACGGCTGGTAATGGCAAAGATGCTGTACGACCCGCCGAACTTCCTGGTGCTGGACGAGCCGACCAACCATCTGGACATGGCGACCAAGGAGATGCTGATCGCGGCGCTGTCGGAATTCGAAGGCACCATGCTGTTCGTCTCCCACGACCGCCACTTCCTGGCGGCGCTGTCGAACCGCGTGCTCGAGCTCACCGACGACGGCATCCACCAATATGGCGGCGGCTACACCGAATATGTCGCGCGCAGCGGCCACGAGGCGCCGGGCCTGCGCAGCTGAGGCGCTGCCCCGCCTGAAGCAAGCGGGGCAGGCCGACGTCGTACCGGCCTAGCCGCCGGCCTCGCACTTCTTCATGAAGGAGGTCTTGGCGGCTCCCGCGAGCTTCTTGCCGTCGGAGCCGACCGCCTTGGCCGCGCACTCATCCGCCATGCACTTCTTCATGAACGAGGTCTTGGCCGCGCCGGCGAGCGGCTTGCCGTCCTTGCCGACCGCCTTGGTCTCGCAGCTGTCCTGCGCGAAGGCGGAGCCGGCTGCGAAGCTGGCGAGCGCGGCAACCAGAAACAATTTCCTCATCGGTGCGTCTCCTGTGAAAAAACAACACTCCAGATGGGAGCCACAAATCTTGGCGCGATCAAGTTACCGCGCCTCGCTCTGGCGAGAAATCCCCGTTCATCAACCGCCCCGGCCGCATCGTCAGGCCGCCCGCACCTCCGAGAGGAAGCGGTTGACCTGGCCGGCCAGGTCGCGCGATTGCGAGGACAATTGCGCGGCGGCCGACAGCACCTGCTGAGCCGCCTGACCGGTCTGGTCGGCCGCCTGCTGCACGCCGGAGATGTTGCTGTTGACCTCGCGCGTGCCGCGTGCGGCGTCCTGGACGCTGCGCGAGATCTCCGATGTTGCCGAGCCCTGCTGCTCGATCGCGGAGGCGATCGCAACCCCGATCTGGTCGATCTCGGTGATGACGTTCACGACGTCCTGGATCGCCGCCACCGTCTCGTCGCTGGCGGTCTGGATCGAGGTGATCTGCTCCGAAATCTCGCTGGTGGCTTTCGCGGTCTGTTCGGCAAGCGACTTGACCTCGGAGGCCACGACGGCGAAGCCGCGACCGGCTTCACCGGCGCGCGCGGCCTCGATGGTCGCGTTCAGCGCCAGAAGGTTGGTTTGCTCGGCGATGCTGCGGATCAGGGTGACGACATCGCCGATCTTCTGCGCGCCTTCGGCCAGCGAGCGGGCGGTGTCGCCCGTGCGCCGCGCATTGTCGACGGCGCGCGCGGCGATCTCGGTCGACTGGGCGACCTGGCGGCCGATCTCGGAGATCGAGGAGGTCAGCTCCTCGGTCGCGCTGGCGACCGTCTGCACATTGCCCGAAGTCCGCTCGGAGGCGCTGGCAACCAGGCCGGCCTGCCGGTTGGTGGCGTCAGCGGTGGAGGACATCGATTGCGCGGTGGTCTCCATCTCCGCGGAGGCGCCCGACAGGCCGCCGATCAGTCTGGTGACCTCGATCTCGAAGCTGCGGGCGAGTTCGTCGAGCATCTGCGCTCGCCGCATCTTGACGTCGCTCTCGGTGGCCTTCTCCGCGGCGAGCGTGTCCGCCCGGATCATGTTGTCCTTGAACACGCCGACGGCCGCGGCCATCGCGCCGATCTCGTCGTCGCGCTCCAGGCCCGCGATCGCGCAGTCCACATCGCCGCCGGCGAGGCGCTCCATCGACATCGTGAGATCGACGATCGGCTGGCAAATCCGTCGGCGGACCATGACGATCAGACCGGCGCTGACCGCAACAAAGGAAACGAGCACCGCGAGGGCCACGAAAAAGCTGACGCGGGCAGAGGCATAGGCCGAGCTGAGGATCTGCTCGGCGTTGTCGTAGAACGCGTCGCGCACGCCGATGATGGTGCCGAGACCGCGCTGGGATTCCGCATAGAAAGCGTCGACATCATGCTCATACTTGCCGGTCGCGGCGCCGTCCTTCACCATCTTCAATTCCTGGCCGAAGCGCTGAACATAGGCCTCGTTCATGCGCTGCAGCGCCGCGACGACGCCGGCTGGCGTCGCCGGGTTCTTGCGCAGCTCCTCCAGCGTGAGCAGGATCTGATCGGTGCGGCCCTGACTGCGATAGAGCTCCTTGATCTCCGCGTCAGTGGCGGCACGTTTGGCGCCGACCAGCGCCTTGTGCAGGCTGGCATTGAGACCGCCGATGTCGCGCAGCGCCCAGGCGACGTTGGCGTAGGTGGCCTGGCGGAAGGCATCGCCGTCGAGCGCAGCGAGCCTGCGCACCTGACCATCGAGCAGGTCGGCGACCGCGGCGTTGAAGGCACTGTTCTCGGCGACGGCAGCCTTTGCGGCGTCGCGGCGCGCCTCAGGCGGCTTGGCGAGGCCCTGATCCATCGTATCGCGGAGGCCGGCGAATTTCGCCTTCAAGGCATTGATGGCGCTCGCCACCGCATCGGCATCATCGAGCCCGGAGAGCTGTTTTCGCACCTCCATCATCTTGTCGACTGCGCCGTCGGTCTGCTTGCGATAGGTGTCGAGATCGGCGCGTTGCTTGGGATCGATGACGGGCGGCCCGAACAGGATGTTGGTGGCAAAGCCGCGTTCCGGGTTGAGATAGCGTGGGATGTCGCCGGCGGCCCGCACCACCGCAAGCCGGGCTTGCGCGACGGACACCTGGCCCATGGTCTGGTACTTCGTTGCGGCGACGTAGAGCGAAATGCCGCCGCCAACCGTGGACAAAGAGACAATCGAAATCGTGAGCAGGGCGCCGAGCTTCATGCGACTGGACCAATCACGGTTAGAAAAATGTGTACCGTGACCCTAAAATGCGCGGATTAATCGCGGGTTTATCTGTGCCTATTGCGTAGGCATTTTGCATCATCCCGAAAGATGTCTCTTCTCGCGTGCGTTGTTTTTCGCTCAGGATTAGCCGGCCATGCGCTCCAGAGTTGCGAGTGTCGCCTGATCTTTTTCGCCCGCGTAGTATTTCTCGATTGCTTCCGCGAAGATCGGATTGTCGGAGACGGCATCGAATAAAGTCATCGACGAACGAAACTTGAGATCGTCGGGCGAGCCGAGAATGGCGCGGATGGTCTTGCCGGTGACGCCGAGCACGAGGCGCGTGCATTCGATCAGGCGCGGGCCGAGCACGGGATGGGCGAGATAGGCCTCAGCCTCCGCGCGCGAATCAATCGCGTAGCGCTGCGCCATGACAGAGGAGCCGAGCCCGGTGATTTGCGGAAAGATGAACCACATCCAGTGGCTTTGCTTGGCGCCGGCCGCAAGTTCGGCAATCACGCGCGGGTAGATCGGGGCCTGGGCCTCCACAAAACGGTTCAGATCATGAGCTAGCCTGTTCATGGATGTCTCCAAGTTTTTGATCTGCAAGCCTTTGATTTGAATGGCGTTTGACCAAGCTCCGGCGTGCTTTTCGAGGACGTGGGGCGTCCTGGTTGCAGCTCGGCCGGACAAAACTTGTCTGGGCTTTGTCTAGATTATGCCGCACTCTTGTCCATCCTATGCCACGACGGGTCGAATCTCCCCGCGGGGTCGGACGCCCAGCTTGAGGCGATCCGATGGGGAGTGTATTGGGGTTGCGATGGCTTCCGACGACGTAAGTCTTGAAGTGCTGTTGTCGCGCGGCCGCATCGGACGGTCGGAGGCGATTGCGCTTGTGCTTGCCGCGCTCGCGGTGGCAGCCGGCGCGGCGGCCTGGGTGAGCGCCGACGCGGATCGCGCCCCGCTTGCCGCCGCCGCTTTGCCGGCGCCTCCACCCGCTCCCGCCTCGACATTCGAGTCGCGCTTCGGCTCCGCGCCGTCTGCTACCTATCCCGCGAGCGAGGCCGTGCAGGCCCTCGACCGATTCGCCACCCGTGCGCTTGATCGCCAGCTTCTCGATGCGCGGGCGGCGCTGGTCCGGGGCATGGGCATGCCGGATCCGACATCGCGCGATCTGGGCGCCGGCGATTTCCGGCCGACCTTGGTCGAAGGCACCACGAGCGTGGCAATGCCGGCCCCCGGCGTCCCGCTGCCGCGGCCCCGGCCTGCCGCCGCCAACCTGCCGGCCAGCCTGGTGCCGTCGCTGGCGCAGGTCGATCCGAACGCGCACCCCGACGATCGCTCGCTGCTGCAGAAGCTCTCCGATCTGCTGCCGCATCCGGTCAGGCTGGCTTCGCTGGCGCCGGACGGCGGGGGCATCGTTCGCTCCGGCATCGATCTCGGAGCGCTCGGTTATGACCGGCAGACAGCCGTCTACGACATCACCGCCAAGATGCTCTATCTGCCTTCGGGCATCGGTCTCGAGGCGCATTCCGGCATGGGCGACCTCCGCGATGACCCCGGCCATGTCTCCCAGCGCATGGTCGGCGCGACGCCGCCAGCCACTTATGAGCTGAAGCCGCGCGAAAAGCTGTTCCACGGCGTCCGTGCCCTGCGCATGACAGCGGTCGAGGGCTCGACCCTCGGCCGCGTCGGCCTGCTCACCCACAGCTATATGCTTGGGCCGGACGGCGACTCGAACGGCTGTGTCTCGATCAAGAATTATGATCGGTTCCTCAAGGCCTATGACGATGGCGAGTTCTCCAAGCTCGTGGTCGTGACGAGCCTCCAATCGGCGGTTGCGACCCGGACGGCGCAGAAGTCCCCGGATCAGTGACGTTTCGCCTGCGCCGCAGCGCGGTTTGGCGGTCTTCCGTAGTTCCTCTTCAGGTCCAGCCGGGCCCGCATCTTTCGCGCGCAAATTCAAAAGCGTACACGAATCATATTTGCTAGAGCGGACCATGATTCCGGGCTCCGCGATACGACGGCGAGCTTGAGGAATCCGAGCACTCGTTTCCGGAGCATCTGATATGAGCGACCCCGCAAGCTCTGAGACGCGGTTGCGCACCACGTTCAACATCAAGGTGAACGGCAAGTCGACTGCGATCTCGACCGTGGGGCAGGCCTACCAGTTCTTGTCCAGCCTCAATTCGGTAGAATGGATGGAGTTCAAGTCGCTGCACGATCAGGCGATGGATTCGCTGGAGGCGGCCGCCGACAATGCAATCATGACGATCCAGGCCACCAATGCGGTGCGCACGCTTTTCGTGAGCGCAAAGCTGTTGTGAGGCATGACTCGCTTGTCTCGGGAGGGTATCACGCTCAAGAGGCATATTCCGGTGTCGTCCTCGCGAACGCGAGGACCCATAACCACAGAGCGCAGTTCGTGGCAGGCTCGTCGTTGGCCCTCGCAAAACAATAACTCCCTGTGGTTATGGATCCCGGGTCTGCGCCCGGACAACGCTGGCGCGTTGCCGGGACTTGCCCGGGACGACAGCTGAGCGTGGGGCGCTTGAGTTTCAAACAGCGAGCAATTGCGTTCTCGCGGCACTGAGTGCCCGAGTCATGCTGCTCGAACGAACCCTCCTCAACGAGGAGGGCGCAGGGAATGCCGGGTGCTGGCCGCACCCATGGCCCGCCTGCAACAAAGAAAGCAGGCGGCAGTCACCACAGGTCCAGCCGAACAGCCCGGCATTCCCTGCGCGATGGTCTTAACGCTTATACGCGCTCTCCTCGGGGACCGGCTTGATTGTCCCCGTGTCGCGACAACGCGCGAGGCGCGTTGCGCTGGGCCTCAGCACCGGGAGGCCAGGACCACACGATTTCGCGTACGCATCGACCTCGTTCGTCCGCACGCACAAAGCATGCTGCGAGCCGCTGCGTCCACCGCATCCCCGCCTCGCGTATCGTGACGATCGCGCGCAACGCCCCTCCGTGGTGAGGCGGGATGACGTGAGACAATATCATTTTCCGAAAAAACGAAAGCGATTTATTTTCGTCTGGCCGTCTTGACCCGGGCGAACCAATTGATCGGGCTCGCAAAGTCCGCGTTTCGGCGCAGCCGAAATCGGCCCGTGCCGGTTGCTGAGCGCGAGACGGTGCGGGCTCAGTCGCTCAAATCGTCGGCTTGATTCGCCCGACGGGCAGTCCGGAAGACGGTGTCGTCTCGCCCATAGCCACAGGCGGGCGTGTTGGAGCGAGCTGGAGCTCCAGCCTTCGTCAGATGAGGTTCGGTGGTTAGGGGACCCGGGTCGGCGCGCTGCGCGCTTGCCCGGGACGAGCATCAAGGATTTGCCCAACCGGTCGTCCACGGACTTGTGCCCGGGACGACGGCGGAGCAAGCGCCGGGAGTTAGCCCTGATAGCCGGGCCGGCCGTTATTCGGCTGGCTCGCCTTCGAATTCCATCTCGGTCAGCTCGGTCTCGTCGTGATCGGCATCTTCGAACATGGTCTCTTCAAGATCGGCGTCCTCGAAATCGGCTTCGTCGAAGTCGGACTCGTCGATGTCCTGAATCTCGTGCCCGGCCATCTCCAGCTCGTCGGCTTCGATGTCCTCCGCTTCGAGCGCGGCGGCGACCAGCGCTTCGGCCTCGAGCTGTTCGTCCGCCGGTTCGGGCGCGACGACCGGCTCCGGCTTCACCTGATACCAGGAGAACCGCTTGGCCAGCGACGCTTCGAATGCGCGCGGCTCGAAATCACTGCCGTCACCGTCCACGATGACGACCTGCCAGCCCTCGCTCTGCAACATCAGTGCATTGGCCAGAACGATCAGAGCGCTTTCGCGCTGCTTGCGCACCTTCTGATTGTTCCGCTCTGCGATCATCGTATACGCCATGATCAGCCTCCCTGACGCCACCCCTACACGCGACGAGAGTGGGCGTGGGCCTTGGCCGCAATGCGTTCGGGTCGTGACAATTTGGCGGCGCATGTCGGTTCCCATCGTGGCGCGCAAGATGCACATCGCGGGGGCGTGCTGTTGATGCACTGCGCTGATACATGCGCGGAAGATGCAACAGGCGACAAAATTGTGGTGCACGGGCCAGCCTGAATCTTGAAGGCGCGCATTGACGTGTCATGATTTGATTCTGCTGCGGCAACTGCTTCGCAACGATGAGACGGGACGTGGGGCGTCGTTGTGGGGGCATCGATCAAACAGCTGATCAAATAACAGTCAAACAGTTGGCGACTGAGCAACGACACGCGACTCTTGGGGGCGATGGGATGATGCGAACCGGTGTTTTTACGACACGAAACTTCAATGCGATGCTTGCAGGCGCCGCGCTTCTGACGCTGCTGCCGAGCGCGAGCCACGCCTTCACGGAAGACGATCAGCGCAGGCTGTGCACCGGGGACGTGTTCCGGCTGTGCTCGTCGGAAATCCCGGACCGGGCACGGATCATCGCCTGCATGCACCGGCAGCGCGCGAACCTGAGCGAGGGTTGTCGCAGCGTGTTCGGTAAGCCGACCGAGCGATCCGCCTCCGCCGACGGCTGGTCCCGATGAGTTTCCTTCCAGATCAGGAATGAGACAGGGCCGGAGCGCGGACTGCGTTCCGGCCCCTTTGCCTTTGGCATCGTGTCAGACGGCTTGGGAAAGCCGACCATCCGGAACGCGGCTATTGCGTTACCTCCGTCCAGTCATCCCCTCCGGCCCGTTTTGGTTTCGCCCGGATATCTACGGCCCTGGATGCGCGCGCCGCTGCGGCCGATGCGAATGCGATTCCAGATCGCGCAGCTAAGTCACTCATAACTAATGAGGAAGATCATCGGGAACCGACCCTATCGGGGGGCTTCCATGCGCCCGACTTGACGATGACGCGCGGCGACGACGGCCAGGCCGCGCCGATGATATCGACGTGATCGTCCCGGCGATGCGACATGATCTCCCTTGAGCCGCGGCACATGATGCGGTCAATGTGCGGCGCCGCAATGGGAGACCGTCATGCCCTATCGCATTCTCGTCCTCTACGGGTCCTACCGGTCCGACCGGATGGGCATCCGGCTCGCACAGTTCGTGGTCGACGGCCTCAGCGCCTTGGGGCATGACGTCGAGCTGATCGACGCCAAGGCGGTGGGCCTGCCGATGCTCGACCGCATGTACAAGGAATACAAACCGGGTGAAGCGCCCGCCGTGCTGGAGGAGCTTGCCGGCAAGATCCGCAATGCCGGCGGCTTTGTCTTCGTCACCGGCGAATATAATTGGGGCATCCAGCCGGGGCTGAAGAACCTCACCGATCACTTCCTGGAGGAATGGTTCTGGCGGCCGGCAGCGATCGCCAGCTACTCGGCCGGCCGCTTCTCCGGCGCGCGCGCCGCCACCGCCTGGCACGGCACGTTGTCCGAGATGGGCATGGTGGTGGTGTCGAGCACGATCGCGGCCGGGCCGATCAGCCAGACGCTCTCGGCCGAGGGCCAGCCGATCGGCGAGGCCGGCAAGGCGCTGCAGCGCGCCTTCCCGCGCTTTGCCGAGGACCTGTTGTGGTGGGTCGAGGCGGCCAAGGCGCAGCATGCCCGCAAGAAGCCGCCATATTGAGCGGTGGTCCGCTGGCATCGGCGGCGCGTTTCGCCATCGTCATTGCGAGGCGCGGTAGCGCCGAAGCAATCCAGTCCATTTTATCAGAAGAAGGATCTGGATTGCTTCGCTTCGCTCGCAATGACGGACACATCGGACGACGTCGCTCTATTGTTCGACCCGTCCCTAATTCCCATGTACCCCTGAAAAGGGCAGGGGGGACTTCACATGCCGTTCGCGATGCATCGCGGGCAGCGCATCCACTACACGGTGGACGGCGCAGGGCCGCTCGTTGTTCTCCAGCACGGCGTGCTGCTCGACGGCGAGAGCTGGCGGCGCTGTGGGATCGTCGACGTGCTGGCGCAGGACTTTCGTGTTGCCTGTGTGGATTCACTCGGCCATGGCCAAAGCGACAACCCGTCCGATCCGGCGCTCTACACACAGGAGCAGCGTGCCGGCGACATCGTCGCCGTGATCGATGACCTCGGCTGCGAGCGTGCCCATGTGGTCGGCCATTCCATGGGCGGCTGGCTCGCGGTCGGCGTCGCCAAATATCAGCCGCGCCGGTTGTCGTCGCTGGTGGTGGCCGGCTGGAATCTGGTCAGCGGATTACCACCGGGTGCCAAGGGGCCGATCACTTTCGATGGATTCATGAAATTCGCGCGGGGGACGGCACCGCAGCTCACCGCATGGGTCACGTCACAGAACGAACCGGGGGTCCGTGCCTGCTTCGATGCGCTGGATCAACTCGATGGGGCAGAGCAGGCTGTGCTTGGCCTGGTTTGCCCTGTCATGCTGTGGAACGGCCGCGATGACCCGGCGCATAATCCGATGCAGGCCTTCGCCGAAAAGCGCGGCCTGTCTTATCTGTCGACCGGCGGCGATCATCTCGGGATGTTGTTCAGGCACGGCGGGGAAGGCGGGCAGGGGTTGCGCGCCTTCCTGCATCAGGCGCCGTAAATGGATGGACGAGCCGCCTCAGCGCTGCGGCTGGTCGCTGCCGGCAGCGAGCGACTTGCGCTGGGGCTGTGCCGCGGCGCCATGCTCCTGGCAGGGCAGCGCTGTCCAGGTGCCGTCCGGCGCCTGTTGGTAGGCGTGGCAGGAAGCTGAGCTCGTCTGCTCTTCTGTCGTCTTCTGGTTTTGAGAGTTCTTCGCCAGCGCGGGCGCCGTCGCAGCGACGAGGGCGGCCAGCGAACCGACGAAGATCACCGGTGTGATCCGCATCTTGTTCTCCTGCTCGAATGCTCGAAGCGGGCGGATTTTCAGACCCGGATTATGGAAACTTTGCGGCAAATGCGCCGCATGTTTTCTGGTGTGACTAATAGTTTCTTCGGGTCGCGGGCGGGCCGTTTACGAACTCACGCCGGCTGCGGCGGATCGAAGGCGCGAATCTCGGGCGGGGTGCCGTCGAAGCGCTCGCACTCGACCACGGTGACCTGGCCGCAGCAGCCTTGCGCCAGCTTCGAGGTGCCGATATCGCGCGTCAGCACATTCGGATTGCCGTGGATGCAAGCTGGTTCATCGCCGCCGGCCGGATCGGGATCGTACCAGGCGCCGGTCGAGAGCTGGACCACCCCTGGCATCAACCGGTCGGAGAGGACCGCGCCGGCAAGACAGGCGCCGCGATCGTTGAACAGGCGCACAAGGTCGCCATCCCTGATGCCGCGCGCCGCGGCATCCCCCGGATTGATCCTGACGGGCTCGCGGCCGGCCACCTTGCTGGCCTGGCTGTGATTGCCGAAATCGAGCTGGCTGTGCAACCGCGTCGCCGGCTGGTTGGCGATCAAGGTCAGCGGATGACGCGTGCTCGCCGGCTCGGTACTCGGCATGAAACTCGGATGGCCGGTACAATCGTCATAGCCGAAGCCGGCGATGGTCTCGGAGAAGATCTCGATGCGGCCGCTCGGCGTGGCAAGCCTGTGCCTCTCCGGATCGTCGCGGAAGGCGCGCAGGAAGCCGCCGTCATCGGGACCGGACGGCAGCGGCAGCTCGCCGCGCGCCCAGAACGTCTCGAAATCAGGCGCATCCCAGCCGGCCGCCGCAAGCGCCGCGCGCGTCGGCTCGTAGAGATGAGCCAGCCACTGCCTGACGTCGCGGCCCTCGGTGAAGGGCTCGCCGGCACCCATGCGCGTCGCCAGCGCGGCGAAGATGGCCTAATCGTCGCGCGCTTCGCCGATCGGCTCAGTGACCTTGCGCATCGCCACCAGCAGCGGGTCGGTGGGAGCGGCGCCGATGTCGTCGCGCTCCAACGTCATCGTCGCCGGCAGCACGATGTCGGCGAACTTCGCCATCGGCGTCCAGGCGCTCTCATGCACCACGATGGTCTCGGGCTTCTGGAAGGCGCGCCGCAGCCGATTGATGTCCTGGTGATGGTGGAACGGGTTGCCGCCGGCCCAATAGACCAGCCTGATGTCGGGGTAGCGCCGCCTCTCGCCGTTGTAGTCGAACGGTCCGCCGGGATTGAGCAGCATGTCGGCGACGCGCGCCACCGGAATGAAATCGCTGATGGCGTTCCGCCCTTGCGGGAAAGTGGGGCTCGGCACCGCGTTGAGCCGGCGGCCGGTATGGCCGAGCGCGCCCAGCGCATAATGATAGCCGCCGCCGGGCAGGCCGATCTGGCCGAGCATGGCCGCCAGCACCGCGCCCATCCACACCGGCTGCTCGCCATATTGCGCCCGCTGCAGCGAATGCGACACCGTGATCAAGGTGCGGCCGTGCGGCATGCGCCGGGCGACATCGCGGATCGTATCAGCCGGAATGCCAGTGATCGCGGAGGCCCAATGCGCGTCCTTCGGCGTGCCGTCGTCGTGGCCGAGCAGATAGCGCGCGAAGCGCTCGAAACCGGTGGTGTAGCGGGCGATGAAATCCGCATCGTGCAGGTTCTCGGCGAGCAGGGTGTGCGCAAGGCCGAGCATCAGCGCCACATCGGTGCCGACCTTGAGCGGCAGCCAGGTGGCCGCGGCCTGCTCGGGCAGATCGTCGCGCAGCGGGCTGATGCAATAAAAGCTGGCGCCGCGCGCGGCCGCACGGGCCATCGCGTCGCGCTCGATGTGGCGACTGATGCCGCCCGAGGCCACGTCGGCGTTCTTCACCGCCATGCCGAAGGCGAGCACGAGATCCGAATGTTCGGCGATCTGCTCCCAGGTGACGTTGTGGCGGGAGATGCCTTCGTAATTGCCCATCACATGCGGCAGGATCACCGCCGAGGCGCCAGCGCTGTAGCTGTTGACCGAGCGCACATAGCCGCCGAACGCGATGTTGAGGAAGCGGTGGATCTGGCTCTGCGCATGGTGGAAGCGGCCGGCGCTCGCCCAGCCATAGGAGCCGCCACAGACGGCAGCGGCGCCATGCCGATCGCGCACGCGCGACAGCTCATCGGCGAGGATATCGAGCGCCTCGTCCCAGGGCAGCGCGACGAAGGGGCTGTCGAAGCTGCGCCGATGCCGTGCCGATCCATCGCGCCGGGACTGGTCGAGCCAAGACCTGCGCACCATCGGCCGCAGCACGCGCGCCCGGTGCCTGAGCGCATTTTGGAAATTATCCAGGATCGGCGACGGCGCGGGATCGGCGGCGTGAGGCTTAAGCTCGAGCGCGCTGCCATTCCAGCGCGCGGCGAAGGCGCCCCAATGCGCGCTGTGAGGAATCCAACCACCGCCGTCCTGCGTCATTTCGTCCTTCCATGGTTAACGATCCGCCGAAGTTTGCCGGCATCTCGTCAGCTTGGATTCACTCTCATTCGATCTATTCTGGCATTACGCCGCTGCAGGCGCTAAGAGCATTTCAGCCTTACGCGAAGCAGCACCTTATCATTGCCCGATCGGATGTTCCGGACAAGAATCGGCGCATGTCGGCATGTGTCTGCGGCATGCGTTCATGTTCGTGCCGGAACGTCTCGCTGGCCCGCAAATGGGACGGCCTGTGTGACGGGTAGCCCGTTACGTTCAAGCCAGTGCGAGCATGACCAGACCACGACTGCCTTCTCTCATCGCGTTGCGCGCCTTCGAGGCGGTCGGACGCACGGGCAGCGTGCGCGCGGCCGGCGATGAACTCGCGGTCAGCCATACCGTGGTGTCGCGCCACATGCAGAACCTGCAACGCAGCCTTGGTGTCGCGCTGGTGCGGGCCGAGGGCCGCGGCATCGCCCTGACCAGCGCCGGACAGATGTTCCATGCCCAGGTCACGCAGGCCTTCGACATCATCGCCCGCGCCGTCACGATGATCCGCCCAGCGGCGCGGCCGACCCTGAACATCTGGTGCATCCCCGGCATCGCCAACCGCCGGCTGTTGTCCCGATTACCGGAACTGACCGGCCCGCCGCGCAACTGGGATATCAACCTGCAGCCGACGCTCTCGCATCCGGACCTGCTGCGCGGCGAGGCCGACGCCGAGATCGTCTACGCCGATGCGATCGACATCAAGGGTCCGCTGATGGCGGAAGCGTTGGTGCGGCCGCGGGTGTTCCCGGTGGCAAGCCCCGCTTATTTGGCGCGCCATCCGGCGATTACTAATTTGTCGGAGCTCGCCAAGGCGCAGCTCATTCATGAAGAGTCGACCGAGCAGTGGGAGCGCTGGTTTGCGCTCGCCGGCCACATCGAGCCGGGGCCACTGCGCGGGCAGCGGCTGTGGCACGCCCATCTCGCCATCGAGGCGGCGCGCTATGGACAAGGTGTCGCGCTCGCCAACGAGGTGCTGGTCGGCGACGACCTGCGCAGCGGCGCGCTGGTCGAGGTGATCCCGTCCATGATCTATCTCGAATCATACCAGCTCGTGGCGCTCAGGGAACGCTGGGAAGATCTCGCGATTGTCGCGCTACGGGTGTGGCTGAAGAAGGTGCTCGCGGAGTAAGCGATTTTTCTCGCAGCTCCCGCCAAGCCTTGCGCGCATGGGTGAATGCGCGCCGCGCAATCGCGCGCTGCCGCCGCTTCCTCTCTGGATGCAAACTGGTCAGAACGCTGAGGATATGGACGAGGCTTGCACAGAAGGCAGGCTGCGTCACCGCATTGGTGCACTGGCTGCACCTGTCGCGCCCCGTCAAGCTGATTGATCGCAATTCCTCGCCTCCTACGCTCGCTGCCAAGAGTGTGGAGGGGGCCGATGGCTGCGAACGAGCAATTGCTGGCGCGACGACACCAGGCGGTGGTGCGCGGGGTCAGCCAGGCGACGCCGATCTTCGCCGAGCGCGCGCTCAACAGCGAAGTCTGGGATGTCGAGGGCAGGCGTTATGTCGACTTCGCCGGCGGCATCGCGGTGCTCAACACCGGCCATTGCCATCCGCATGTCGTCGCCGCGATCCGCGCACAGCTCGACCGCTTCACGCATACCTGCTTCCAGGTGCTGCAATATGAGCCTTATGTCGAGCTGACCGAAAGGCTAAACGTGCTGGCGCCGATTGCAGGTCCGGCCAAGTCGATCCTGCTCACGACCGGCGCGGAAGCGACCGAGAACGCGATCAAGATCGCGCGCGCCGCGACCGGGCGCAGCGGCATCATCGCCTTCACCGGCGCGTTCCACGGCCGCACGGCGCTCGCCAGCGCGATGACCGGCAAGACGTCGCCTTACAAGAAGAGTTTCGGCCCGCCGCTGCCCGGTGTCTGGCACGCGCCGTTCCCGGTGGCGGGCAGCGGCGTGTCGGTCGAGGACACGCTGAGCTACATCAATTTCATCTTCAAGGCCGACATCGACGCAGCCCAAGTGGCCGCCATCATCATCGAGCCGGTGCAGGGCGAGGGTGGTTTCCATCCGGCGCCGCCGGAGCTAATGGAAGGCCTGCGCCGGATCTGCGACACATACGGCATCGTGCTGATCGCCGACGAGGTGCAGACCGGTTTCGGCCGCACCGGCAAGATGTTCGCGATGGAGCATTACGACGTGCAGGCCGACGTGATCTGCGTCGCCAAGAGTCTCGCCGGCGGCATGCCGCTGTCGGGCGTGATCGGCTGCGCCACGATCATGGATGCGGCGGAGCCCGGCGGGCTCGGCGGCACCTATGGCGGCAATCCCTTGTCCTGCGCCGCGGCGCTCGCCGTGCTCGACGTGTTCGAGAAGGAGAAACTGGTCGACCGCGCCAATGCGATCGGAGACCACTTGCGCGCGGCCATCGAGCGCTTCTCCCGCGCCAATCATCTGGTGCCGATCTCGGCGCCGCGCGGTCCCGGCGCCATGGTCGCCTTTGACATCGTCAAGCAGCGCGGCAGCGACGAGCCTGACGCGGAGATGACCAAACGCGTCACCCAGCTTGCGCATGAGAACGGCCTGATCCTGTTGTCCTGCGGCGTCACCGCGAGCACGATCCGGATTCTGGTGCCGCTGACGGCATCGGACGCGATCCTCGACGAGGGGCTCGCGATCCTGGAGAAGTGCCTGGCCGCGTGAGACGCGGCCATTCCGCTGAACTGAAATTTGAGGTGAGACGCGTGGCTGAGACGATGGCGGCAGTGCCGAACGACGTGATGGAGCGGCTTCGCGCCGCCATCGACGACAACTTCAACGACCAGGTCGCATTCCTGCAGAAGATGGTGCAGTTCCGCAGCCTGCGCGGCGAGGAAGAGCCGCTGCAGCAGTGGCTTGCCGCGCAGTTCGAGAAGCGCGGCTATAAGGTCGATCAGTTCAGCCTCGCCGACGTCGACCTGATGAGCCACCCGAAGGCGGCGCCGATGGATACCATCCCGCTGGAAGGCTCCAGGCAAGTGGTGGCGACGCTCGACGGGGGCGGCAAGGGCCGCAGCCTGATCCTGCAGGGCCATGTCGACGTGGTGCCGGAAGGCCCTGTTGATCTCTGGGCCGATGCGCCGTTCGAGGCCATCGTGCGCGACGGCTGGATGATCGGCCGCGGCGCGCAGGACATGAAGGCCGGCGTCTCGGCGATGATCTTCGCGCTGGATGCCATTAAGAGAGCGGGCTTTGCGCCCGACGGCCGCATCCATCTGGAGACGGTCACGGAAGAGGAAAGCACCGGCAACGGCGCGCTCTCGACTCTCATGCGTGGCTACACCGCGGATGCCTGTTTGATTCCTGAGCCGACCGGCCACACGTTGAGCCGCGCACAGGTCGGCGCGATCTGGTTCCGGTTGCGCGTGCGCGGCACGCCGGTGCATGTCGCCTACTCGGAGACTGGCACCAGCGCCATCCTCTCGGCGATGCATCTGGTGCGCGCGTTCCAGGATTACACCGCGGAGCTCAACGCCAGGGCCATTTCGAACAAATGGTTCGGCGCTATCAAGAACCCGATCAAGTTCAACGTCGGCATCATCAAGGGCGGCGATTGGGCAAGCTCGACGCCGGCCTGGTGCGAGGTCGACTGCCGGCTCGGTCTGTTGCCTGGCTCGACCCCGGCGGAGGCGATGAAGGGCATCGAGCAGTGCCTGGCGGACGCGCAGAAGAATGACAGCTTCCTGTCGAGCAATCCGGCCGAGCTGATCTGGAGCGGTTTCCAGGCCGATCCATCCGTCTGTGAGCCCGGCAGCGCGGCGGAAGCGGCGCTCGCCGCCATCCATGAACGCGTGTTCGAAAAGCCGCTGGAAGACCGCATGTCGACCGCGGTCAACGACACCCGCTACTACGCCGTCGATTACGGCATTCCGGCGCTGTGCTACGGCCCTTACGGCGTCGGCCCGCATGCCTTCGACGAGCGCGTCGATCTCGACAGCGTACGCAAGACGACCTTGAGCATCGCTCTGTTCGTCGCGCAATGGTGCGGCCTGAAGGCGCTGTGATGTCGGCATCGTCTGCGGCCCGATCGACATTGGCATTCCGCTTGCAACAGGTACGCAGTGGCCAACAAGTGCGCGGTGGCCAACAGGTGCGCGGTGGCCAACAGGTGCGCGGTGGCCTGTCCCGATCGCGAGGTGATCAATCCGCGGGCCGACGGCAGCGAGGTATATGACGGGCGCGACATGATCAGTATCGCTTTTCTCACCACGCCGGGCGTGATGGGACCGCTCGTTGATCCGTTGCAAGATGAATTGCCGGGTGTGACGCTGACGTCCTGGCCGCAGCCTGAGGCGCGCGAGGCCGACATCGCCGTGTGCTGGAAGCCGCCCGCCGGCGCGCTCGCTGCGATGCCAAATCTGAAGCTGATCCATTCGATCGCGGCCGGCGTCGACAACATCCTCTGCGATCCGACGGTGCCGGATCATCCGGTCTGTCGCATCGTCGATCCCGATCTGACCGCAGGAATGACCGAGTTCGTGCTGTGGGGCACGCTGTATTTCCATCGCGACTTCGACCGCGTCATCGGCAATGCCCGCGAGAGCATCTGGCGTCGTTATGAGCAGCGTGCACCGTTCGAGACGCGGGTCGGCATTCTCGGCCTCGGCGCGCTCGGCAGCGATGCAGCGACGCGGCTTGTCGATCTCGGCTTTACCGTCAGCGCCTGGTCGCGCTCGCCGAAATCGCTGCCGGGCGTCACGGTGTTCAGCGGCGAGGATGCGCTCGATCCGTTCCTGGCCGAGGTTGACGTCCTGGTTTCACTGCTGCCGCTGACGCCGTCAACGATCGGCATTCTCAATGCCGAGCGGCTGGCGCGCCTGCCGAAGGGCGCGGCCCTGATCCTGTGCAGCCGCGGCGAGCATCTCGTCGCCGACGATCTCGTCGCGCTGCTGCGTCAGGGGCATCTGCGCGGCGCCATCCTCGACGTGTTCGAGCGCGAGCCGTTGCCGTCGGATCATCCGCTGTGGCGCGAGCCGGGCGTGCTGGTCACGCCGCATATGGCGACGATCGCGACCCCGCGCGTGATCGCGCAGCAGATCGCGGAGAACGTCAGGCGCATGCAGCGCGGCGCGCCGCTGCTCAATCAGGTCGATCGTATCAGGGGCTACTGACCGATGCGCTGTTATTGGAAGTAGTTTTTTCGGAAGCGAGGATGGCATGAATAGACGCGAATTCACCAAGCTCGGCCTGGCTGCTGGCGCCGTCGGCATCGGCGGCTTTCCGCTCGGCATCGTCAGGGCGGCCGGCCAGACCAAGGGCGGCACGCTGAACACCATCATCCAGCCCGAGCCGCCGATCCTGGTGACCGCGCTGAACCAGCAGCAGCCGACATTGACGCTCGGCGGCAAGATCTATGAGAGCCTGCTGCGCTACGATTTCGACCTGAAGCCGATGCCGGGCCTGGCGCAGTCCTGGGAGGTTTCCGAGGATCGCAAGACCTATACGTTCAAGCTGTATCCGAACATCACCTTTCACGACGGCCATCCCCTGACGGCGGAGGACGTTGTCTTCTCCTGCACCAAGGTGCTTATGGAGACGCACCCGCGCGCCCGCGTCACCTTTGCGCGGCTGGAGAGCGCGGAGGCGCCGGATCCGCTCACCGTCGTGTTCAAGCTGAAGGCGCCGTTCGCGCCGTTTCTTGGCTCGTTCGACTGCACTACCGCGCCGATCGTGCCGAAGCACATCTATGAGAACACGGATTATCGAAAGAACCCGGCCAACGACAAGGCGATCGGATCAGGTCCGTTCAAGCTGAAGGAATGGGTGCGCGGCTCGCACGTCCACCTTGTCAGGCACGAGGGCTATTATCGTCCCGGCGAGCCGCATCTCGACGAGATCATCTATCGCGTGATTCCGGACGCGGCATCGCGCTCGGTCGCGCTGGAGCAGGGCACTGTGCAGCTCACGCAATGGAGCGACGTCGAGCCGTTCGACGTGGCGCGGCTGTCGGCGCTGCCGAACCTCACCATGACCACGAAAGGCTACGAGTTCTTCGCACCGCATTCGTGGATCGAGCTGAACAACCGCGTCGCGCCGCTCAACGACAAGCGTTTCCGCCAGGCGCTGATGTATGCGCTCGATCGTCCGACCATGCTCAAGCGCATCTATTTCGGCCTCGGCAAGGTAGCGACCGGCCCGGTCTCGTCCAAGACCCGGTTCTACGAGAAGAACGTCAGGCAGTACGAATTCTCGATCGACAAGGCGAAGGCGCTGCTCGACGAGATGGGGCTGAAGCCCGGGCCGGACGGCAAGCGCGTCTCGATCCCCTATCTGGTGCCACCCTATGGCGAGACCTATACACGGGCGGCCGAATTCATTCGCCAGTCCTTTGCCAAGATCGGCGTCGACGTCCAGTTGCAGAACACCGACATGGCCGGCTGGGCGGAGAAGGTCGGCAACTGGGACTACACCATGACGGCGAACCTCGTCTATCAGTTCGGCGACCCGGCGCTGGGCGTTGCCCGCACCTACATCTCCTCCAACATCAAGAAGGGCATCCTGTTCTCCAACACCGAGGGTTACTCCAACCCGGAGGTCGACCGGTTGTTCGAGGAGGCCGCGGTGGCGCCGACCGATGAGAAGCGCCAGGAGCTCTACAGCCAGGTGCAGAAGATCCTGGTCGAAGATGTTCCGGTGCTGTGGACGTTCGAGGCCGACTATCCGAACATCATGGACAAGAGACTCAAGAACGTGATCACGACGGCGGTCGGCGTGCACGAGACCTTCGGAGCGGTGACCCTGGGATGAGCGAGGTCGCTGCATCGGAGGGGCAAGGGGATCGGGCTGGCGGCCGCGTTGTCGCAGCCGGCCTTGCGGTCCTTGGCTGGCTGGTCAAGTTCGTGATGGTGGTGGTGGTCATCGCCACCGTCAACTTCATGCTGGTGCATGCGGCGCCGGGCGACCCCGCGCAGGTCATGGCGGGACAGAGCGGCGCCGCCGACGAGAAGCTGCTGGCCCAGCTCCGCGCCGATTACGGTCTCGACAAGTCTTATCCGATCCAGCTCGCCAATTATCTCGGCCGCGTGCTGACGCTCGATCTCGGTTACTCCTACCGCCAGCAGCGGCCGGTGCGGGACCTGATCCTCGAGCGCCTGCCCGCGACCTTGCTCTTGACAGCGACCGCCTTCATCGCGGCCCTCACCATCGGCGTGATGCTCGGCCTGTTCGCCGGCGTCAGGGCAGGTCGATGGTCCGATACGTTCATCACCATTCTGTCGCTGCTGATGTATGCGACCCCGGTGTTCTGGCTTGGCCTGATGCTGGTCCTGTTGTTCTCGGTCAAGCTCGATTGGCTGCCGGCATTCGGCTACGTCACGATCGGCGTCGAGATGAACCCGCTGCAGCGGATCGGCGATGTCGCCGCGCATCTCGTGCTGCCGGCAACGTCGCTCGCCGCCATTTATCTTGCGATCTACGCGCGGCTGACGCGCGCCTCGGTCATCGAGGTGATGCATCAGGACTTCATCAAGACGGCGCGCGCCAAAGGCCTGACGCAGGGCCGCATCGTTGCCCGCCACATCCTGCGCAACGCGATCCTGCCCGTGGTCACCGTGGCCGGCATGCAGGCCGGCGCGCTGGTCGGCGGCGCGGTCGTGATCGAGACGGTGTTTGCCTGGCCGGGTCTCGGCCGGCTGATCTACGACGCGCTGCTGCAGCGCGACTATCCCGTCATGCTCGGCATCTTCCTGGTGATGTCGGTGATCGTGATCATGCTCAATCTGCTGACGGACGCGATCTATCGAGTGATCGATCCGCGCGTGTCGATGCGCACGGCATCGTAAGGGAGAGCAGCTGATGCTTCGGATCAAAGCTTTCCTGCGCCATCCGACCGGCATGATCGGGCTGGTGATCCTGTTCGGCGTCGTCATCCTCGCAGGCCTCGCACCGACGCTGTTTCCCGACGATCCCTGGGACATGGTCGGCGCGCCGTTCCAGCCGCCGTTCAGCGACGGGCTGCTGCTCGGCTCCGACACGCTGGGCCGCGACGTTGCGGCTGGGATCGCCTATGGCGCGCGGGTGTCGCTGATGATCGGCATCACGGCGACGGCCGCCGCCGTGCTGATCGGTGTCGTGATCGGCGCGGTCGCCGGTTATTTCGGCGATAGGGTCGATGAAGCCATGATGCGGCTGACCGAGCTATTCCAGACCATACCCGGCTTCATCCTGGCGATCCTTCTGGTCGCGACATTGGGTCCGACGCTCGGCCATGTCGTGCTGGCGATCGCTGCGGTGAGCTGGCCGCCGGTGGCGCGGCTGACGCGGGCCGAGTTCCTGCGCCTGCGCGGCCGCGAATTTGTCCAGGCCGCGGTGTGCCAGGGACAGCCGCCGCTGGTCGTGGTGCTCAGACACATTCTGCCCAACGCGCTCTCGCCCATCATCGTCACGGGATCACTGACGATCGCGACCTCGATCCTCCTGGAAAGCGCCCTCAGCTTCATGGGGCTCGGCGACCCCAACCTGATGTCTTGGGGCTTCATGATCGGCGCCTCCCGCACCGTCATCCGCCAGGCCTGGTGGATGAGCGTGTTTCCCGGCGTCGCCATCCTGCTCACCGTGCTCGCGATCAACCTGGTCGGCGAGGGGCTGAACGACATTTTGAACCCGCGCATTGCGCGCAAGGTGCGCGCCGCATGACCGAGACGCTGCTCCGAATCGAAGATCTCTCGGTGGCGCTGCCGCGCGGCGGCGACCGCGCGCTTGCGGTCGAGAATGTCTCGTTGCAAGTCGGCCGCAACGAGATCGTCTGCTTGGTCGGCGAGTCCGGCTCCGGCAAATCCGTCACCGCCCATGCGATCCTGAAACTGCTGCCGCCGGAGGTCGAGTTGGCCTCGGGCGCGATCCGCTTCGGCGCGACCGATATCGCAGCCGCCGATGAGGCGGCGATGCGCAACTTACGTGGCGGCGCGATCGCGATGATCTTCCAGGAGCCGCTGTCGGCGCTCAATCCGCTGGCGCGGGTTGGCGACCAGATTGCCGAGGTCATTCTCACCCATGCGAGTCCGAAGCCTCAGCGCGCCCAGCTGGATGCGCGGGTGCAGGAACTGATCGCAGCGGTAGGCCTGCCTGACCCAGCGACGCTCGCCCGCGCTTATCCGTTCCAGCTCTCCGGCGGCCAGCGCCAGCGCGTCATGATCGCGATGGCGATGGCGAACAATCCGGCGCTGCTGCTCGCGGATGAGCCGACCACCGCACTCGACGTCACCACGCAGAAGCAGATTCTGCTTCTGATCCGCAAGCTGCAGGCCGAGCGCGGCATGGGCGTGTTGTTCATCACCCACGATTTCGGCGTCGTTGCCGATATTGCCGACAGGGTCGTGGTGATGCGTCACGGCAAGGTGGTGGAGCAGGGCAGCGCCACCGAGGTGCTGCGCGCGCCGAAGGATGACTACACCAGGGCGCTGATCGCGGCGGTGCCGGGCAAGCGTTCCGCCTCGGCGGTCGCCCGGCGACTTGACGGCGAGCCGCTGCTCGACGCGCGCGATCTCAACAAGACCTTCGTCACCAGGCAGGGATTGTTGCGCCCGGCGCGCCGCGTGCCGGCAGTGCGCGATATCGCGCTGTCGCTGCGGCCGCGCGAGACGGTCGCGGTGGTCGGCGAATCCGGCTCCGGCAAGTCGACATTGGGCCGCATCATCATGCGATTGATCGAGCCGGATGCCGGCGCGGTCGCTTTCGGCGGCGAGGATTTCCTCAAGCTGCGCGGCGCGCAGCTGCGCGCGATGCGCCGCAAGGTGCAGATCGTGTTCCAGGACCCGTTCGCCGCGCTCGATCCGCGCCAGAAGGTCGGGGCTGCAATTTCAGCCGGTCCGATCGCCTACGGCACGCCGGCTGCGGAGGCTATTGACGAGACCAAGCGCCTCCTGGAGCGGGTCGGGCTGAAGGCTTCGGCCTTCGACCGCTATCCGCACGAATTTTCCGGCGGCCAGCGCCAGCGCATCTGCATCGCACGCGCGCTGGCGTTGAAGCCGATGGTGCTGGTGGCGGACGAGGCGGTCTCCGCGCTCGACGTCTCGGTGCAGGCGACGATCCTGGAGCTGCTTGCCGAACTACGCGAGGAGATGAATCTCGCGATGCTGTTCATCACCCACGACCTGCGCGTCGCGGCCGAGATTGCCGACCGCATCATCGTGATGCAGCGTGGGCAGATCGTTGAGCAGGGCGAGACCGGATCGGTGTTCCGCAGCCCCCAGCACGCCTATACGCGCGCGCTGCTCGATGCGGTGCCGGGCCGCAGCCTGTTCGCAGGCCCCGGCGAGGCGCCCGCGATCAGCGCCATCGCCTGAGCAAACCTCAAGAGGCGGCTATTCCAGCGTCTGCACCGGCGGTGCCGCAGGAGCCGGCGGTATGGCTGCGGTGGCCGATCGGGGCGTCGGCAGCGGGACTTCGGCGTGCGCCTCGCGGGCAGGTTGGCGCACCTGACGCGCCGTGCGCGAGCGACGGAAGCCCCAGGATCGTGCGATCGAAGGACCCGCGGTGTAGCCGACGACGGCACCGGCGACAGCGCCCACGGGGCCGAACACGACCGCGCCGGAGAGGGCGCCGAGTGCGGCATCGCCGCCGCGATGCTCATCCGCGACAGCCGCCTGCGACAGCAATGTCAGCGCGACCGCAGTGATGGCCATGGTCCTGATCATGAGAGCTCTCTCCGTCCTTAATCATGACCAGCCATACGCAACAATATGGCGAGAAGAATGCAGCTCACTGCGCTCGCACAGGTTCCGTGGCAGCTTCAATTCAAAGCCGGCCCCGTCGTCAAAGGTACGCTGGTGCGTCCTGGTTTCCGAAGTTCGCAGACGAACTGCGCGACATGACATTGGAAACGGGGCACTAGGTCATGTGCAGCCCGTTCTTGGCATGCCACTTCGGCCCAGGGCCGCGCATGTAGTGCTTTTCGGGACGGTAGGGATCACGGATCATCGTTGCCAGGCGCTGCCAACGTTCGGCAAGCGCATCCAGGCGATGGCGAACGGCGCAGCGGATCGACATCGCCGGCCTCACTGCATCGGACCCAGATGATCGGCGAACGACAGGGCGAAGATCTCCTCGCCGAGATCGTCGGCGATGTGCAGCACCCATTCGCGCCAGTCATCTGCTGTCCCGGCGCTGATCAGCGACTGCATGACGCGCGCGGCATGATCGCGCGCCTCGGAAAGGTCCAGGACCGCGGCGCCGCGACGGTCGATCAGGACCTCGTCGGCGCTGGAGCAATGGAAATAGACCTGGGTCATCTTCCGTCTCCTGTTCACAAGCAGGCGATTCGCATCCAGGCATAACAGTGGCAAAGCGCAGGTGAAATTAGGATGAACGCGGCGTCGTAGTACTACGGACGTCAAATCCAGGGTGACCGGCCTCACACAGGAACCGCAACCGGTGCAGAACCGCGAAACGATCGGTTGGACGGAACGGGCGCTGACGCTTGGCCGTTGCAAGGAGGTCCGCCGCCAGTGCCGCGAACAGACCTCAAGTCGTCGCATCGTCCTGGCGATGGGGACGCGCCCACCATCCGAACCCTCTCGGGAGAGCGACATGATGATGTCCGAAACCCAGATTCACACCGTCGCGCGCCAGATGCTTGAGAAGCACGGTCCCAGCGCCATCGCACAGGCGGCGCAGAAGGCGCAGGCCTGCGAAAGCCAGGGTGAGGCCGAGGAGGCCAAGGAGTGGCGCCACATCGCAGACGCGATGAAGATGATGCGCGGCCCGCACCAGAGCTGACGCTGGCCCCCATCTGAAGGTCCGAACCGCGTGGCCTGCCATGCGGGAGGGGGGTTTTGTTCAGCCAGCGGGGGACAACCCGCCGCCTATACCCATATCCTAGTTTCCGACCCAATTGTCCCGCATGACTCTGTTGACATGATTCGGCCGCGGATTCGCCGTGTGTCGGCAGGGGATAGTGCCATGGCCTTTTTCAAGCGCGAGCTCAGCCCGGTCGCGATCTTCGAACGTGCGCTGAAGGACAAGCAGGCAACGCGACGAAAGCTCGATGAGCGCCTGGTCGTGGCCGAGAAGGCGCTGGACGAACAGCGAATGTTGGCCGAGACGCTGGCGAAGGCCGGCGCCAGCAATGCGCAGCTCGACCGCGCCGAGGCCAAGATGCGGGTGGTCGAGGACAAGGCCAAGACGCTGCGAGCGGCCGTCGCAGAATGCGACGAGCAGATCGTGCTGGCCGAGCGCGCGCTCGGCGAGGCCGTGGCGCAGCGCGATCGCGACAAGGCGGCGAACGAGATCGAGGCCGTGGCAGCGGCGATCGAGCAGGCGGTGCCGCGCTTCGAAATCGGCGCGGCCGCCCTGGTCGATGCGGTGACACGCAGCAAGCCTGTGATGTCGGAGGCAACGCGTTTCGGTGCTGATGTCGACGAGATCCGGCGCGAGGTGCTCGCGATGGCCGAGCTGATCTGCTGGGAATTGCGCTCGGCGGCGGTCCGTACCCGCGCCGGCAACGCCAACATCGCGCTGCTGGCGCCGCCCGAGATCAGGCAGCTTCCACCGCCCGAGTCCGACCGGCAGATGGTCTACACGCTCAGTCCGCTGACCTGGCGCGAAGGCGAGGAGCCCAAGCGGGCAGCGGCCTTCACCATGGTTGCGCTGCCGAAAGGCTTGTTGCCGGCTGCACTGCAGCACCAGCATGTCGACTACCTCAATGCAAGGCGCGTGCAGACCCTGATGCATGTCCATGGCAGCGGTCAGCTTCAGGTCGAGCCCGGCGCGGACGATCCTGCACTGGTCGATCTCGACGCGCTGGCGTCGGAGGCCCAGGCAAGTCCGCAGGCCGATGTCGCCTGAGCCACTGGCCGGCTGCCGGCACCGACCAGTATGTTCTGGAAACCAGAGGCTGCTGCGCGCCGGGCTTGCCGCGGCCGGCATGTTCTTGCTCTCGGCCAGCCTTCTGGCCGGCGCTGTCGCGCGCGCGGAGAATCTCGATGCGGGTAAGTCGGGCGCCAGGCTGTTTGCCGAGAGCTGCACGACGTGCCACCGCAGCGCACGCGGACTCGCCAAGGGCCGTTTCCGCCTCACGCTCTATCTGTTTCTGCAGCAGCATTATGCCTCCAGCTCCGACTCGGCGTCCGCGCTGACGTCCTATCTGCAGTCGGTGGACACGCCGGCGGCAGCGGCGCCGCGTGCCGCCAGGCATCCGCGCCCCGGCGCCCGGTCCTTGCGGCCGCCGCGTCCGCCGATGCCCGTCCTGAACCGCTAGGCGTCGATCTCCGATCGTCCGCAGTTGATCCGGGTGCATGGTTCGGCCTGTGGCCGACCTCGCGCAGTTCGGCTATGCTGCATGGTCAGCGGCACAGCATCAGTGCTTGGGAGTCAACGCGGCAGCTCGACTGAAGCGGGGTAGCACCCATGATGACCTTACCGGAGCTCGCGGCGGATGCGCTGGAGGAATTCCTCGGCTCCTACATGCGCCGCCGTTTTGGATCGTTGCAGTCTCGGCTCTCCGAGCTCGTGCCCGCCACGGCCCGTGTCGCGCTCGAATGCATTGGCAACAGCGACGCGCTCTATCACAATGTCGAGCATACTTTGCTGGTGACGTTGGCCGCTCACGAGATCCTGCGCGGCCGCGCCCTGCACATTTCTGTGCCGCCCGACGACTATGCACATGTCATCATCGCCTGCCTGCTGCACGACATCGGCTATGTCCGCGGCGTGTTCAAGGACGAGGACGAGGGCGACGAATTCGTTGTCGACGATGGGAATCAGAAGGTCGTGCTGCCGCGCGGCTCCTCCGATGCGGCTTTGATGCCGTATCACGTCGATCGCTCGAAGCTCTTTGTCATGAAGCGGATGGTCAACATGGAGCCGCTCGACAAGGAGCGCATCGCGCGCGCCATCGAGGGCACGCGCTTTCCGCCGTTGCCGGGGCAGCAGTTCGACGAGGAGCAGTCGATCGTGCGCGCCGCCGACTTCATCGGCCAGCTCGGCGATCCCAACTACATCCGCAAGGCCAATGCGCTCTATTACGAGTTCGAGGAGGTCGGCATCAACCGCCAGCTCGGCTACGATTCGCCGGCCGACATCGTCAATCGCTACCCGCAGTTCTATTGGCAGAGCGTCGCGCCGAACATCCAGACCGAGATCCGCTATCTCAACATGACCTCGACCGGCCGGCAGTGGATCGCCAATCTCTACGCCAACATCTTCCGCGCCGAGCGCGACATCTCGCTGTCGGGTCCGCAGACCTGAACCACGCCCGGAAGCGGCGTGATCAGCTCGCCGCGACCTGCGATCAGCACCGCGATTTTGAGACGAATGCGCGGCATCCCGCCGCAGTCTCGCGCGTCATTAGACCAATTCAAGTCTGTCGCACCGCCTCATCGCCGCGTGCTGATGTTAAGCAGCGCACGGCCACGAGAGGGAGCGAAATTGCGGTGACGGCGAAGGCAGTGCGGGTCTGGCGATGGGTCCATCAATGGACGAGCCTGGTCTCGACCATTTTCCTGCTGTTGCTGTGCCTGACCGGGTTGCCGCTAATCTTCCATCACGAGATCGACGACTGGCTCGGCTATGCGCCGCAATCGAGGCCGGCGCCGGCGGATGGCCGCAAGGCTGCGATCGACGACATCGGCCGCGCGGCGCTGGCGCGCGAGCCCGGCAAGGTGCTGCAATATCTGGCCTGGGACAAGGACGAGCCCGGGCTCGTCACCGCTTATGTCAATCGAGCGGCGGACGGCCCTCCCGACGAGACCGTGGTCGCGGCGTTCGATGCCTATGATGCGCAGCCAGCCGGCCGTGTCGACACCGGACCGATGCTGGTGCTTTTGAAGCTGCACACCGACATGTATCTCGGTCTGCCTGGCGAGCTGTTTCTCGGCGGCATGGGTCTCTTGTTCCTGATCGCGATCGCCTCCGGCATCGTGCTGTATTGGCCGTTCACGCGGAGGCTCGATTTCGGGACGTTGCGGCGCAAGTCGTCGCGCCGCGTGCGATGGCTCGATTGGCACAATCTGCTGGGCATCACGACCGTGGTCTGGGCTATCGTGGTCGGCGCCACCGGCGCCATCAACACGCTGGCTCAGCCGATGCTCGATCAATGGCGCGCCACCGAACTCGCCGCCATGGTCGCGCGCTACGCCGGAGCGCCGGCACCGGCGCAGCTGGCCTCGCTCGACAAGGTGGTGGCGGAGGCGGCCAAGGCCGCGCCGGGCATGGAGGTCGCCTTCATCGCTTTTCCCGGAACGCCATTTTCGTCATCGCATCATTTCGCGGCCTTCATGCGCGGCGACCAGCCGCTGACGTCCCGGCTGCTCAAGCCGGTGCTGCTCGACGGCGCGAGCGGCGAGGTGAGCGATACGCGCGAGCTGCCGCTTTATCTGAAGGCGCTGTTCGTGTCGCAGCCGCTGCATTTCGGCGACTATGCCGGGCTGCCGCTCAAGATCATCTGGGCGATCCTCGACGTCATCACTATCGTCGTGCTCGGCAGTGGCCTTTATCTGTGGGCCGCGCGAACCGTGCGGCGGCGTTCGCGCACGGGCGAGGGCGCTGCCCTGCGCGCCGCCCGGGAGGCGGCATGACGCGCGTGTTCGCAATGCCGCTCGCGCTGGCGGCGGTCAGCGCGTTCGGTCTCATCGCGGCGTTCGCCTTCGGCGAGACCGGTCACGTGCTCTCGTGGCTCGGCGTCGGCGCGCCGATCGCCGTGATTGCCTGGTTCGGGCTGCGGAGCCGCTAGAATTCAGCGCCGCCCGCCGACTTCGTCGATATGGTCGAGAAGATCGGCGGGATCGTCATAGACCCTGATGGCGCCGGCCTGCCTCAGCTCCTCGGAGCCGTAGCCGCCGCTGAGCAGGCCGACACCGAGCGCGCGGCAGCGCGTTGCGGCGAGCATGTCCCAGATGCTGTCGCCGACCACGATCGCGCGCTCGATCGGCGTGTCCAGGCGCGCGGCCGCGGCCAGGAACAGGTCGGGATCGGGCTTGGCATAGCGGACCTGGTCGCGGGTCACCACTGGGCAGGTGTCGGGATCGACGCCGAGCGCCTGGAGATTGACGGCTGCGGTCTCCATCCGTCCGCTGGTCGCGATCGCCCAGGGGATGCCGGCCTCGCTCAGGAAGACCAGCAGCTCGCGCGCGCCGGGCAGCGGGCGGACGGTGCTGCCCAACTGCTGATAGGCCTCGGCATGGGTGCGGCGCAGCCGCTCGATCCGATCGGGTTCGATGGCAAAACCGGTCTCGCGCAGGAGCTGGTTTGTGAACAGGCCGCCGCTCATGCCGATCTTGCGGTGGATGCGCCAGACGGAGAGATCGATGTTTTCGCTGTCGAGCGCGGTCTTCCAGGCGAGCACGTGCTGATAGACACTGTCGACCAGCGTGCCGTCCAGATCGAACAGAAAGGCGGTTTCGATGCGCATCGGCCATCTCCCAATGAGGAATTGCTGCCGTGCGACAGGCGCGGCCGCTCGCCAACGTTCCTAGCTAACCGAGACTTCCGGCGATGGTCGCTGCGCAGACGCCCGGATCACGTGCTCCTGACCATTCGGGGCGCCGCATTTGTGCAACTGGCGCTCACGCTTAGTTTTCCTTGGGACGAATGAACCCGGCGAGGCGCTTCTTCTGGTCCGCACACCAGGCGGTCATGCCGACATTGCGCTGGTCGTGGTCGGTCACCTGCGTCGCTATCGCGACCTCGGCCATCAAGTCATCATCCTGCTTCTCGCCCATGCGGCCGCCGGTGTGCAAATAGGCGATGGCCTTGCGCACCTTCTCCGTGGTGCCGTCGGGCATGTGCATGTCCTGCGCCCGCTGCACGAGGTCCTGATAGACCAGGTCGGTGCCGGGGCATTCGACCTTAGCCGCGAAGGCCTGCAGCACCATGGTGACATAGACCGAACGCGGCTCGGCCTGCACTGGCGCGGCCGCAACCAGCAACGCAGCCATCGTCAAAGCATAACGCATCCTTGGGACCTCCCTGAACCCTGTCGTTTTCAGCAAGGCTACCGTCGCAGCGTGCGCACGGCAATAAGCAAGATTTCATTCGAGCGAGGGTGCGGGGGCGGGATTGGGAGGATCGGCGAACGGCCGCACGCGCGCGACCAGCTCTGCCAGAAATCGATCCGGCCGATCAAACGGAATGAAATGATCGCCACCACGGACCAGCACAAATTCCTTATGTGGCGCGATCAGCCGTTCGAAATATTGTTCGGCTGGCCCGCTTGGCGTGACGTCATCGCCGTCGCCCTCGATGAAGAACGCGGGTATCGGGAATTCGAAGCCGAGCGAGGCGAGATCCCGCTTGAACATCGGACCGTCGCGCCCGCGCAAGTACTTTGCCGAGAACGCGATCCCTCCATTCCAGTTGTACCAATCAAGGAGAGAGAAGTCCGGCATGAACAGAGGCGGGATGGGACCGGCCGGCTCGAGACGATCGGCGGATGGGAGCGCCAACGCCTTGCTCCATTTTTCCGCAACGAGCCGATTTTCTCCATTCATCGCCGGCTGCGAGGCGATCGGCGTCAACTCGGCCAGGGCTGCTGTGTTGTTCGCCGCCTGCGCCAACGCGCGTAGATGAGCGATTGTGATCTCGAAGCTCTTCTCGAAGGTTGCTCTCCCGACGACCTGCCCCGTGCCGACATAGGCATAGAACAGGTCCGGACGTTGCTTGACGATGCTGACGCCGAGAAAAGAGCCCCAGGAATGCCCGACCAGGATGATCTTGTCCTTGTGCAGACGGGTTCGCAGATGCTCCGCGAGCTCGATGCCATCGAGCGTCATCCGCTCCAATGTCATGGTTGGAGCGATCGCTTCTGTGTTCGCGCCATAGGTGCGGCCGGCACCGCGTTGATCCCACTGCACGATGGTGAAGTATCTCTCCCAAGGCAGCCAGCTCGACGAGAGGGGCAGGGTCGAGGCGCCTGGGCCTCCGTGGACGAACAGAAGGACTGGATTGTTCCGATCTTCGCCGCGGATTTGGACCCACTGTTCAATGCCGCCGAGGCGGACAAATGCTCCCTCCTGTACTCCGCTGGGCGAATGGATTGCGAGGAGATCGCTAGCCAGATGCTGGCGGTAGCCACGATAGCTCAGTCCGGCGCCCGCCACCGCGACCAGGAGTCCGGCGACGCACAGGAGAGGTATCCAAATCGATCCCGCAGCTTTGCGCAACATCGACGGCACCTATCGTCGTCTGCGATAGCGCGGGCGCCCGTGCCAGGGGCCCGCACCCGCGCATCACTTGTTCAGGCGACGCTCCTGCTCCTTCAGCAGGATGTCGAGTTCGTCGGATTGTTGCGCCAGACGCTCCGCATTGCGTTCTTCGTCGGCCGCGCCGGATTGCGAAGCGGCCTGCTCCGTGATCTGGCGGATGTTGTCGCGCAGCACCGCGATGCGATGGGACAGTTCGGATGTCGATAGGGAGGTTGGATCGGTCAGGCTCATGGGCTCCTCGCCATACGCGCCGCAAGGCAAGTCAGCCTAGAGCATGATCCGGAAAAGTGGAAAGCAGTTTTCCTCGCGACAAGCGCCGAAGACGTCTGCGCCGAGATAATTAATCAAATAGATGAGATCATGATGCGATTCCTTCCCATCGCATCATGACCTACCCGGCGCGTATTCTTGTCGCACCACCGCACCGGCCATGCTCTCCCAAAGGTCACCTCACCGGCATCGGCGGTCGCACTACGGTCTCAACACCCGGGTCGGACGAGACCGGCGGCGGCGGTGCTGACGGCAGCGGCATCGGAGCCGGGGCTGCTGCGATCGGCTGCGCAGGCGGCGGCGAATAGACCGGGCGGGGCCGGTGGAGCGGCGCGGCGGTGGCAACTGTCGAGGCAGCCGGCCGCGGCGCCGGGCGTGGACGCAGGGTCTGTTCGATCGCCTTGGGATCGAACGGCTTGGCCTCGGCCGTGCGCTCCGCAGCCTTCTCGGACCCCCGCGCCATGTCGCGGGCCATCTGCTCCTGGCCGGCCTTGAGCTGCGCAATGCTGGCTTTGAGATCCGCGATCTGCTGGCCCATCGCGGCAAGATCATGGGCCATCGACTGCAGGAGCTGCGTGCTGTCCTGGCTCGGGGCGGCTGCCGCCGGCACGGTCGGCGCTGCCGACGCCGCACTGTCGGTCGCTTGCGCCGTCGTCGCCGGCGTTTGCGCTGGATCCTCGGTGGCTGCTGCCTGCGGCGCGGTGGCGTCCGGCTGCGCCGGTGAAGCGACCTTCTCTACCGCGGGGTTCGATAGCGAGATCCGCGGCATCCAGCGTCCGATCATCTCCTGTGCCTGGTCGCCATAGGTCTGCCAGGCCGCGGCCCCGACGGCGCTGCAGACGGCCAGCGCCACCGCAAGCCCGGTACGGACCGCCCAGGTCGCGATCGAACTCCGGCCGCCGCCTGGATTTAGCGCATCCACATCCGAGGGGCGGAATGTGGTGTCGACTGTTGGCGTCGGCCCCTCCAGGGCCCGCCGGGCTGCATCGGAACCGGCACCGGAGGCCACCCGGTCGGCCCGGGCGGCGAGCACCACCGCGGGGTCGATCACCGGGCTGTGCGGATCAGTGTCTTTCGTGGTCGGCGTGGAAAGCATCGACGCTCCGTCCTCCATTGTCGCCCGCCTGGAAAGAGCGGGGCGCGGATCTGCGCCAACGTGTGACACGGCCCCGGAGGGAGCCTACGCGGGCGCAAAGTGGATACCGGTTGTCCCCTGGCGCCAACGCTCATGGCGTTCGTGCGTCCAGTCATTTCCTATTGAAAGCCCGGCGCAGGAGGTCCCATCCAAGACTCTTTTGCGCCTGCTCAATAAATCCCTGCCAAGCTCCACAGTCCAGCCGGATTTGACCAAACGAAGGCATGGATTTGGCGAATGTCGGGCTGCTTTGTGGATCATTTGGAGCGCGGAACAGGCGGGGTCGCCGGCCGCGGGGGGACGGGGCATGATTTTGCGCTGCGGCGGTCGCGGCGCGAGCTTCATCAACCGGGAGAGGAGGGACGCAGGGTCGGCGAACTCAACAATTCATTGATGGTCGCAGCGGTCTCGGCCTGGCGCGCCTTTTTCATCAATGCATCGCGCTCCTGCCCGGCGGGCAACCGGCGCGCTGCCTCCCGCGCTGCGGTTGCCGCCTCCCGTAGTCGCTGGTCGAATGATACGGTCTGCTTGCGCCGGTTTCGTCTGGTCGTCACATCGGCCTCCTTGGGTTTGGAAGCCGTAAGTGTCGAACGGACGCAGCATGGCCGCACTAACCCACGTTACTGTGCACGATCACGATAATAAGACGGTGGACCCAGGAACGATTTCGCGTTTTGAGGTCACATCATCCGTTCGGGGTCATCTGGAAGGGCGCCCCGGAGCGCGCAGCTTCTCCGGCCGGCACGCTTAGATGCACTTCGTGTCCCTGTCGGATCGCCAGCGACGCGGCCGCGGCCGCGGACTCGAACGCCGCTTCCTTGGTGGCGAAGTCGCCTTCGACATCGCCGTCGTGCAGCACGCTCCAATGGTCTTGAACCGGTACGATCGCGTATTGCGCAAGTCCCACGTGAACCTCCCGCAGATCTCTCAGCTGACAAGAACGCGCTGGCCGATGTCGCGTTCCCGCACTGCCTCAACTGCCGGCCGCTGTCACTCGCCAAACCGTGTTGCCGACATCGTCGGCGATCAGCAGTGCGCCGGTCTTGTCCACCGCGAGCCCGACGGGGCGGCCACGCGCCTGGTTGTCGCCGTTCAGGAAGCCGGTGACGACATCCTGCGCCATGCCGTTGGGCTTGCCGTCGCTGAAGGGTACGTAGATCACCTTGTAGCCGTTGAGCGGTGTGCGATTCCAACTGCCGTGCTCTCCGACGAAGGCCCCGCCACGATAGGATTGCGGCAGCGCGTCGGCCGTGTAGAACACCATGCCGAGCGGCGCGACATGCGAGCTCAGCGCGTAGTCAGGCGGTATCGCCTTCGCCACCAGGTCGGGCCGCTGCGGCATCACCCGCGGATCGACATGCTGGCCGTAATAGCTGTAAGGCCAGCCATAGAAGGCGCCTTCCTTCACGGAGGTCATATAGTCCGGCACGAGGTCAGGGCCGATCTCGTCGCGCTCGTTGACGACGGTCCACAGCGCGCCGCTTTGGGGCTCGAAGGATAGGCCGTTCGGGTTCCGCAGGCCGCTGGCGAAGATGCGCCATCGCCCGCTCTCGCGATCGACCTCGAGAATGTCGGCGCGGTTTTTCTCCGCTTCCATCCCGTTCTCTGTGATGTTGCTGTTGGAGCCGACGCCGACATAGAGCAGCGAGCCGTCCTTGCTGGCCACCAGGCTCTTGGTCCAGTGATGATCGATCGGGCCGCCCGGCAGCTCCGTCAGCGTGGTGCCCTGTGCCTTCATCTCGCTCTCGCCGGGACGATAGGGATATTTCACGATCGCATCGGTGTTGGCGACATAGAGGTCGTTGCCGACCAGCGCAACGCCGAACGGCGAGTTGAGATGGTCGATATAGACGCTCTTCGCCTCCGGTACGCCGTCGCCATTGGCGTCGTGCAGCAACGTGATGCGGTTGCTCGGTCCGGTGCTGCCGCCCGAGGTTGCCCAGGACTCCACAAGGGCCATCACAATGTCCTTTGGCCGCTTCGGTGGCGGCGGGGGAGGCGCCTTGGACTCCACCACCAGCACGTCTCCATTGGGCAGCGTATAGAGCGAGCGTGGATGCTGCAGGCCGGTCGCAAGAGCTTCGATCTTCAGGCCAGGGGCGACCGTCGGCGTCTCACCCTGTTTCCAGCCCACCACACGCGCGATATTCACCGGCGGCAGCAGATATTGCGTCAGTGCCGGTAGTGCGGGGTTCGCGCCGACCTGGGCTTTGGGATCGCCGCCTTCGTTGCAGCCGGAGAGCGTGACGGCGATGCCGCCGAGCAGCAGCGCGGTCAGCCAGGGAGCCCAGCGAGCGGCCATGGGCATTCTCATCGCGCCACTCCCACGCCATGACGATAGACCAGAGACCAGCCGAGCCAGCCCGTGAACGGCAGGATCAGCACGGTGACCAGCGAGAGGATGAGGCCGACCGGCACGACCGACGTCCACGCATCCCGCGTGTGAATCAGCATGTTGAAGAAGGCGAGAATGATCACCGCGATATTGCCGAGCATATGCGGCCATGCCGGAGACTGGCTACGGATGCGGCGGTTGCCCAGGAAGTCGATCAGGCCTGCGATCGCGGCCAGCACGCCGAAGATGAGGCCGACCGTCAGCAGCCAGGCGGAGAAATTCGCCCACATCATCTCGGCCGTCAGCCAATACGCGATATCAGTAATGAAGGCCCCGACGAAGCAGGTGATGGGGATCGGGACCAGCATGACATGGATGGGATGGCGCGCGATCTGGACGGTCGGCTCGAGATGATCGCCAGGCGTCAAGGCAGTCTCCTGCAAAGCGCTCTCCTGACAGTAATGGGACAGATCGAAATTCCCTGAGGGTTTCCGCGAACCAATCCGCGGCCACCGGGCTCGGTTCCAATCGCAGCGAATCCAGGCGATCACAGCGTGGCGAGGGCGCTGCTGATCAACGATGAGTGCGCCGCTTGCGATTAGTCCTTCACGGATGCCCCATGGGGCGATGCGTGAAGGCCTTTGGTCCCGCAAGCCCACGCAGCAAGCCGCGCCTTTGCGCGTCGGGAACGTCGGTAAGGCGAGCGGCCCACTCCGATTGATCGGCGCGAATTGGCTGCCGAGAAGCGGCGCGCTCAGCGACTCCTGTTGAGGGGCGCGTTACCTCGCGCACTGTCGCTCCCCGCATCGTTCGCCGGCGCTGGCGGCGCCGCAGAACTGGGCTGGTTGTTCCGCGATGCACTGCCCGTCGTCTGACTGCCCGTGCTCTGCTGGCCGCCGGTAGCCTGGCGGGATGGCCCGGACGGACCGTGCGTGTCGGCGAGCGACCAGATCATCAGCGCGACCGCGAACACCACCACCACGATCGGAATCAGGATTGCGTACGGCCTGCTCGCACGCATGGGAAGGTCACCGCCGGCCGGCGCGTTTTGCTCGGCGTCATCATGGGCTCGCATTGCCGCTTCCGTATTCCGATCGAGCCGCGCCCGCTCGCCGGCACCCAGCCGGCCGGCACGAGTGGCCGCAAAAGCAAGGATGAGTCCGAGAATAATGATCCCGGCACCCCACAACCAGAACGTCTGGAATCCACCGGTGTCAGCCATCTCACTGCTTCCTTTGCTCCATCAGTCGCAGCTCCGCGACATCAACTGATCGCGCCAACGGATGGATGTTGCGATCGTTCCTAACGCTCGGCGGGCTCTATCGGACGCCCGGTTTGCCTGTTAAGCAACGTCTCGGCACGGGACGCGATCCCGGTTCGGGACGGAAGGAGAGCAGCATATGATTGAGACGCTCGGCATCATCGGGGCTGGCACCATGGGCAACGGCATCGCGCAGGTCTGCGCGGCGGCGGGCGTGCCTGTGATCATGATCGACATTTCGGAAGCCGCGGTGGCCCGGGGGCTTGCCACGGTCGGCTCGAGCCTCGACCGCCTGGTGAAGAAGGAGAAGCTCACGGCTGCCGACAAGGAAGCGGCGCTGTCGCGCATCACCGGCTCGACCGACCGCGGCAAACTCGCGGCTTGCGACCTGGTGATCGAGGCCGCGACGGAGAACGAGGAACTCAAGCTGAAGATCCTGAAGGATCTCTGCCCGATCCTGAAGCCGGAGGCGCTGATCGCCACCAACACGTCCTCGATCTCGATCACCAAGCTCGCCACCGCGACCGATCGTCCGGATCGCTTCATCGGCATGCACTTCTTCAATCCGGTGCCGATGATGGCGCTGCTCGAATTGATCCGGGGCCTACAGACTTCGGATGCCACGCACGCTGCAGCGGCCGAGTTCGCCAAGCGGATCGGCAAGGTCGCAATCACCGCAAAGAACAGCCCGGGCTTCGCGGTCAATCGCATTCTCTGTCCGATGATCAACGAGGCGATCTTCGCGCTCTCAGAAGGCATCGCCACGGCGGCCGACATCGACGAGGGCATGAAGCTCGGCTGCAATCATCCGATCGGACCGCTCGCGCTCGCCGACCTGATCGGGCTCGATACCATGCTGTCGGTGATGGAGGTGTTTTACAACGGCTTCAACGATCCGAAATATCGTCCTGCGCCGCTGTTGAAGGAGATGGTTGCGGCCGGACAGCTTGGCCGCAAGTCCGGCAAGGGGTTCTACGATTACAGCAAGTAGCGCGGAGGAATGTCGATGAGGTCATCATCATCGCGACCAAGCTGATCGATAACTGATAAATGACACAAACCAACGGCGGGCGTTGCTCCGCGCGTCCGCCGTTCCCCGTACGGTCATATCCTTGTGAATCCCATCCCTGTGGATCCGATCCCGAATCGAGGGAAATGCCGTTTCAGCCATTTGATCAATTCGTCGATTGAACCCCGTTCGATCTCCAACTGATGGCTTTGAACACGGCACAGCGCCGGGCGGGAAGGGGCCATGCCTTGCTGATGCGGCCCGCTAAACCTCGACCCGGCGTGCCGTTCGTGGGGTTGCCGCTATGCGCCGGCCCGATCCGGACAACCGGAGCACTCAGCGGTTCTGGTACGGAGGTGGCGTCATCAAACCTCCCTTGCTCTGGTCGAAGTCGTCGCCATAGCGATCAACATCGCTGTTCCGACGCAGTCGCTTCGAACGACGCATCTGATGCTCCTCCCATCATGTCGCGCTGTCAAGCCGCAATATGACGCAACGATGAATGCTGACGAGACGCGCAATCCGAGATCCGCGAAATGTCAGCCGTCATGACCATGATCGTCCGCTCCAATACGTGTGAGATGTTGAAAGTCCGCAGTGTCACGGCTGATGCAAGACTAATGATGACGCGGCTCCATGTGAGACATGCGCGGAAAGCCGGCTCCAAGGATGCGTATAAATCAACATCGCCGTTTCAGGACTTCGTCAAACCGCCGCGTTTGCGTGTCAACATACGCATGGTTCCCGGAACCAGGCGCAGGGGCGGCGTCTTGTAGCCGCGAGCAGACGTTCTGTCGTGTCGCCATGAGAGGTGGCGTGTACGCAGGGTGCGAGCTAAGAAAGTCGCGAGCACCTGGGCTGATCTACGTTGCACAACATGCTGCGGTGTCGGGATGAACATCGAGGCCGCTGCACGGACTATGAGGAGAGGGCCGATGAGAGTAGCAACAATTCTTTTCGCAGGTGTCGCGGCCGCCGCCATCAGCCTGTCAGCCCATGCGGCCGAGCAGGGCGCGACAGGCATGGTCACCGGCATCAACCGGCTGAACGGCACCATCGCGATCCAGCGCATCCAGACCGGCACGGTTGGCGCCAACACCGGCGGCACAGCCGAGGAGTTCAAGATCAAGGATACTGCCATGATGGAGGACGTCCACGCCGGAGATCGTGTGACATTCTCGACCGTCGACAGCGGTGGGGCCAAGACCATCACCAAGCTGGATCGGCAGAAGTAGTCCGCAGGTCATGCAGAGCGATGACCAACGCCGGATGAAGCGGTGCGAGCCGATTCGTCCGGCGCGGCGTCGTGATGGTCATGGATCATGATCATGGATCGCAGCGGCTGCGGAGCATCTGGAATAAAGCGCAACAATCTGACACAAAAATCGACAAATGCGGGAAACGCCGACGATGCCGCGCGATGAGTGACGCGATCCGACATCAGTTATTAGACATCATTTATTAAATGAGTGACTGGACGCGCTCTCGATCATTCTGCCTCAGTCGCTGAGCTGCTCGAATGCAACACGCCCTTGCAATCTCCACGGGTTGCAAAGACTTAGGACGTAATTGAACCGCTCCGGTGTAAGCGCCTTAATCCCGTCTTCGCGGGACACTCGGCGGGGCAGTACGTCAGCGACGGTCGGGTCCGGCGGTCGCGACGGCACGACGTCGAGGCGGGGAGACCGCGCATGGGTTTCTGGGCGGGGATCAGACGGTGCGCGCACCAGGCGCCGCCGGCGGCGATGAATCCGATTCCCGTTGCCATCGCGCGTGTATATGCTGCGGCCCACGACATCGAACGATACTTCCCCAGAGGTGGAGATCATCGATATGGTTCGGCAGTGGCACGGTTGGGACGTCCGGAGCGTTCTCTTCGGAGTGTTGCTCGTCATCTCGTTCGGCATGACGCCGGCGCGCGCTGACGATCTCTATCGTGCCCAGACCGCCGTCACCGGACAGGGCGAACCCAACCGCCTGATCGGCTTTGCAGCCTGCCTGGAAGACGTGCTCATCAAGGTCTCCGGCGCATTGCAGCTCGCCGGCGATGCGCGACTTGAACCGTTCAAGTCTCGCGCGGCCGATTTCGTCACCGCCTTCGATTATCACGACCAGATGTCGGGCAAGCCCAAACGCGACGAGCAGGGCACGCGCGACCGGCCCTATGATCTGATCGTCGATTTCGACAAATCAAAAATCGATGAGCTGCTGGGCTCCCTTGGGTTGAAGCCATGGCTGTCGCATCGGCCGACGCTCGGCATCATCGTCGCCATGGTGGCGGCGGCGCGCAGCTTCATTGTCACGGCAGACGGCAGGCAATCAGACCTGCAACGCGATTCCGCGCGGATCGCCGCGTCCAGGCGCGGCATGACTATCTTGCTGCCTGACGAGGCATCCGTGGCCAAGCTGAATGTCGGTGATGCCGCGCTGATGACGGCGCCCGTCGAGACCCTGGCGCCGCTGGTCGCCGCGCAGGGGCCGGAGGCCATCCTGATCGGACGGCTGGCCTGGGACGATGATGATCTCGGCTGGGTCACCGAGTGGCGGCTCGACGCCGACGGGCGGTCGCACCGATGGAAGATGCGCGGCGTCACCTTCGACGAGGCGTTCCGTCGCGGCATCGGCGGCGCGGCGCAGGTGCTCTCGGGAAACGGCGATCCCGGCTAGTGCGGAGAATCAGACCTTCACTTAGGGATGGCCTCGGCAGGATTAAGCGAGTGTCCGAGCAGGCACACCGGCCGGTGGCGCGCCGCCGCAGCTCAGGCCTGGCTTTTGGGGGTGTACTTGCCTGCGACGCATTTGTAGCTCTGCAGATGCCAGGACTGATAGGGGCCCTTGGAGAGCCAGTCGGCGATACCGATCTGCGCGTTGACTGCGCATGACATCATCGTGATTCCGGACATCTCGCTATTGGTCACGACCTTTTCCATGCAGAGCTGGCCGTTGCAAAGCAGGGCGACGAGAGTGACGAGCATGATAACCTTGCGTGAAAGATGGAACCCGGCAATGATGAGCAAGCATGCTTTATGCCAAGTTCCAAGATCGTGCTTCTGCGGCCCGTAGTTCTACAGGGCGAAACAGCGCGATGCGGCTCGAAGGTCGGCAGTAGGGCCCGCGATCACTATCTCGTTTGCCGCGAGGGAAGTTCTGAACCCACGGCGGCGGAGGTATCACTGGCGAAGGCGGCCGCAGTGACTACATCGCAGTCATCGCCTGCCGCTCCCCCGGTCGCCCGCCCCCTTCGTGAAGAAATCCGTGCTCCTCCTGGTGTTTCTCATCTTCGGCCCGATTGCTGTTTCGGCCGCCAGCTATCTTGCCGTCGGCGATCGTCGCGCCAACTGGCAGACTGCGGACCGTTCCAGTGCAGGGCTGCTGCTGCCGGCGTCACAGCACCTGGATGCGTTGGTCCGGGTCTATGCCGCGCGCACGGTGCGCTGGCGCGGCATCTTTGCGGTCCATTGCTGGATCGTGCTGAAGGAACGCGGCGCCCTGCGCTACACGCGCTACGATTACACCGCCTGGGGTGAGCCGATCCGCGTCGACGGCTTCGCGCCCGATGGCCGCTGGTTCGGCGCCTTGCCGGAGACCGTCTTGGCCGTCGATGGCGACGATGCGGAGCGAGTGATCCCGAAGATCCGCGCGGTGGTCGAGACCTATCGGTTTCGCAGCCTGGGCGACTATCAGGCCTGGCCCGGGCCGAACTCCAACACCTTCGTGCAGGCCGCGCTGAATGCCGTGCCGGAGCTGCGCGCAGTGCTGCCGCCGACTGCAATCGGCAAGGACTTTCCCTATCACGGCGAGTGGTGGGGACGGACCGCCTCGGGCACGGGCCTGTTCGTCTCGCTCGGCGGCTATCTCGGCCTGACGGTCGGCTGGATCGAAGGCGTCGAGCTGAATCTCTTCGGCGCGGTGCTCGGCTTCGACCTGCGGCGGCCGGCGCTGAAATTTCCCGGCACGGGCCGGCTCGGCATGCCTCTGACCTGAAACCGTCTGCAGACTACGGCTGCGTCGTGACGATGCCGAGCCTGCTCCATTCGGACGATGGCAATTCAGTCATTTGGTGCGAGGCCGAGTTGCGGTCGACGATGTCGAGCAGTGCAGGATCGACGCCCATCTCGCGCAGATAGATCCTGAACTGCGTGTCGAAATACGTCGCCATGCCCTCGCGGTGTTCGTCGGAAATATTGGGTGCCCGGCGATTGCGGATCGTCATGCCTTCCAGGATCATCTGGGTGCCCGGAGGAAGGCGGCGATGCACCGCGCCGGCCAGCATCAGCACGCAAGCCGTGTCGCAGCGGGGCGCGGACTGATCAAGGCGGGCATCGAGCGGTCCACCGGGACGCTTCAGCGCAAAGCAATCCGCACCCGGCCTGTCCTTGCAAGCATCGACCTCGGTGCGGCCGGCAGTGGCGTCGATGCCGCGGTCGCGCAGGATCCGCCCGAGACTGGTGGCGACATTCAGAGCGGACGCGCCCCAGGTCTGAATCACGAGCGGCAGCTTGTGGCCGGCTTGCCGGTCGAGGATCGCGATCAGCCGCTTATGCGTATCCCATTGCACGGTCCCTTCGGCCGCGATCCAGTCCGAGCAGCCAGGGCCGCAGGCATCGGTCGCGCCATGCGCAACATAGAAGATCATGGCGTCGGGCGGCGAGCCGAAACCGCCGACCGGCGACCGTACGGTGGTCTGGCCGAAGGCGGTCGTCGCCGTGATGATGACGGCGATAAGCGCGCCGAAAAACAATGCGCGTCCCGCACTCATGTCCGCAGCCCCTGGTTGATCCCCGAGGCATTGTCCATCGGGACGGAGCGCGGCGCAAGCAGCGCATTGCAAGACGCGTTTCCCGTTGGATCATCGCGCAGCGACGCACATATCGGAGGATGGAGAGGCGGGTTGCGCACCCGCCGTCTCCTCGTCGGTTGCGGCGGAGAAGCCGCCTCGCGCGTCAAACCTCAGGCTGCTTTGGCTTGCGGTTCCTTCTCGGCCGTCTCCATCGCGCGCAGATACATGTCGAGCAGCGTCTCGTGCTCATCGCGCTCGTCCTGATCCTGCTTGCGAAGCTTGATGATCTCCTTGAGGATTTTCACGTCGAAGCCCTCGCCCTTGGCTTCCGAGAAGACTTCCTTCTTCTGCTCGTTCAATTCCTGCAATTCGCTGTCCAGAGTCTCGATCCGCTCGATGAAAGAACGAATACGACCGCCGGGAATGCTGATGTCGGACATGGTGCCTCTCTGATGAAGGAGACCGCGAAAATGCAGGCAAAGATCTAACCAAGATGTTAACGCTGAACGGCCGGCCGTGCTCGATTGCGACGTGCTTAATGCGGAACCGCAATCCGCTGTTCGCAGTGAAAGAGCCGGCCGATCCACGGCAGCAATGGCCCGGCCATTTGCATCACGACCCCTGCATCACCGATTTGAGATATTGCGCGAGCTCGGCACGTCGAAACGGCTTGCCGATGATCGGAAACTCGTCCTCCGCGCCATGGCGGGCCAATATGTCGGCCGCATTGCCCGAGGTGAGCACGATCTTGATGCCGTTGCGCAGCCGCCGCGCCTCGCGCGCGAGCTCGATGCCGCTGATGCCCTGCGGCATCACGACGTCGCTGAACAGGAGATCGAACTCCTCCTCGCTCCTGAGCATCTGAACGGCCTCTGCGCCCCGGCGCGCACAAAGCACCTGATAACCGAGCTGCTTCAGCATCGCGGAGGTGACGTCCAGCACCTCGTCATCGTCCTCCACCACGAGGATGCGCCCCGAACCGGCCGGCAAGTCCTGGATCTGCAGTGCCTGTGCCTGCGCTTCCGGCATCCTGGTCGATTTCGGCAGGTACAAGCTGACTGTGGTGCCCGCGCCAACCGCGCTCTCGATCGTGACGTGGCCGCCGGATTGCCGGACGAAGCCATAGACCATGCTTAATCCAAGGCCGGTGCCCTTGCCGACCTCGTTGGTGGTGAAGAACGGCTCGAACACCCGGTCCAGAGTCTCGCGCGGCATGCCGCGTCCGGTGTCCGTGACGGACAGCTTGACATAGGCGCCCGCCGCAACGCCGGCGATGGCGCCGTCCTCCAGCGTGACGTTCCGGGTCTCGATCTGCAGCGCGCCGCCATCCGGCATGGCGTCGCGCGCGTTGAGGACGAGATTGAGCAGGGCGGTCTCGAGCTGCGCCGGATCGACGTGACAGAGATGGACACGATCGTCCGAGATCAGCCTGACTTCGTTGCCCTCGCCGATCGCGCGGCGGATCAGCCCTTCGAACTCGCGCACCAGCGTGCCGGCATGGACCGGCTTCGGGTTCAGTGTCTGTTTGCGGGAGAAGGCGAGCAGCTGTGCAGTGAGGCGGGCGCCGCGGTCGGCAGCCTTGCGCGCGGACGCCGCCAGTTGCCGGATGCTGTCGTTCTCGCCGGCGAGATCATCGATCAGCTCGAGATTTCCGGAGATGACCATCAGCAGATTGTTGAAATCATGCGCGACGCCTCCGGTGAGCTGACCGACCGCCTCCATCTTCTGGCTTTGATGCAGCTGCTCTTCCATCGCGCGGCGCGCCTCGACGGCGTGCTTGTGCTCGGTGATGTCGCGGAACAGCACGGCGACGCCTTCGCCCGACGGGAATGCGTTGACCTCGTACCAGACGCCGCCATAGCAGGTTTCGAATGAGGCCCGGCGCCGGTTCGGCACCGCCTCGTGCACCAGCGCCGAGGTCTCCAGATTGACCGCGTCCGGAAACGTCTCGCACAGGTTCAAGCCGAGCAGGTCGCGCCCGCCGGCAAGCTGCAGCCTGGCGTTCTCGTTGAGATAGGTGATGTACCATTCGGGATCGACGATGATGACGCAATCCGTCGTCGATTCGAAGATCGCCGTGATGCGCGCGGCGGCGTGCTCGGCTCGCTCCTTGGCCTCGCACAATTCGTGCTCGCGATCGGCGAGCGCATTGGCCATGGTGTTGAACGCTGCAGCGACCCGGCTGATCTCCGACTGCCTGTCCACGATCGGCACGCGCCGTGCGTAGTCGCCGAGCCGCCACTGGTTGGCGGCATCGGCCAGCTGCGTCAGCGGATACTGGATAAAGCGCCGTGCGCCGAACCATGTCAGCGCCAGTGCCACCGCGGTGCAGAGCACGATCAGGAGGATGCCGAGCCGGGTGCGCTGCTGGATCGCGCTGAAGGCCAGCGTCTTGTCGACGCCGATCGTGACCAAGAGCTGCCCGGAATCGGTCTGCAGCCCGGCGTAGCCGACGATGCGCTCGACGCCATCGAGATCGCGCGTGGTGACCGTGCCGGGGCGATCCAGATCGGTGGCATGGTCGGACGGCATCTTCCGGCCTACGAAGCTTGCATTGTCCGGATAGCGCGCCAGGTAGGTCCCATTGCGATCGGTGATGGCAAGCACCGCTCTTCGCTGCACGCCTTTGTGCGCGATGTAATCGGCGAGCCAGTCCAGACCAAGGGCAGCAATGACGACGCCGCCCATCTGGGCATCATCGCCATAGAACGGTACCGCGAAGTGCAGCACCCTGCGACCGGTCTGCCGGCCGATCGCATAGCTGCCGACCGTGAACTTGCCGCTCTTCACCGCGCTGGCGAAATAGGCGCGCCCGGCGGCGGTCTCTCGCTTGAACGCGCCGCTGGAGTCGCAAAACGCCTCGCCCTCCATGTCGACGACGATGAAGCTGATGAATTCCGGATACCGCTCCCTGATCCTGGAGAGATAGGCGCCGCAACCCTCTGCATCTCTGGACTTGATCGCCGGAAGCTCCGAGAGCGCGATCAGCGCCTGGCGAATGCCCTGCACGATCTGCTGCTGCTCGGCCGCGGCGAGCTTGGCGAGCCCGAGCACCTGCTCCTGCACCTCCATTTCGCGCGACCGGCGAAGATCGAATTCATTGTAGGATTGCACGGCGATCGCCGGCAGGAGCGCAACCGCGACCAATAGAAATAGGCGCAACAACAGGGTCACGGCTCGTCATCCAGCGTCCACTCAAGCTCTCCTTCGAAGCCGATGCTCCGCTATTCGTGAAGCGATCTCAGCGCGCATGGGCCTTGCGGGTGAGTAGCAGAACACTTGTTTTTTTCAGCTACGGAATCGTTGCCTCGCCCCGAAACTCCGTTACGGCCGTAACGAGATCTGGACGGTGCTGCCATGAATGACGTGTTTGCTTCGGCGTGAAATGCCAATACCGAAAGTGGGAACGGACCTGAATATGCGTTCAAGAAAGTTTCGCCCTCGAAACCGGAACGGTGGTCTGATGCATTCGTTTTCTGTCCAGGGTAACGAGAGGAGAGAGGATCATGATGAAACTTTCCTATGTTCTCGCCGCACTTGCGACCCTCGCAGTGGCAGTGCCGACTGTGGCAAGCGCTGAGGATTTCGGCGTCCACATTGGCGTGGGCGGCGACCGCTACTATCGTGACTACGATGGTCCGCGGTTCTACAGGCACGATTATGGCTGGCACCGTGGATGGTATGATCGCGACGCCGATCGTACGGTCGTCATCAGGCGCCACCACTTCCATGATTGGGACGACTAAGCCCAACGCGTGACGGAACAGGCGTAACGAAGATGGCTCCCGAAAGGGAGCCATTTTTCGTTCGTAGAACTCAGCTACTTCCAACATCTCAGCCAACAGCGATCACCGCGTCGCGCAGCTCATAGCCCGTGCTCACCGGATTGATGGTCATGGTCGGCGGCCGTTCCAACCGCAGGCGGGGAACGCGCAACAATTGTTCGAGGAAGATCGCGGCCTCCTGCAGCGCGACCGCCGCGCCGGGGCAGCGATGCGGCCCGTCGCCGAAGCTCATCAGGCTGGCGGCGGCCTTGGGAGCGCGCACGCGGTCCGGATCGAGCTGATGAGGGCAGGGACCTGCCGCAGCTTCATCGCGATTGGCGGCGCCGACGTCGATCTCAATGAGCGTTTGTGCGGCAATCGTCATCGGCCCGGCATCGGTCTCGAGGGCCATCGTGCGCGCCGCTCGCCGCTTCAGCACGGAGACCACCGGTTCGAGCCGCAGCACCTCCTCCAGAATGATCATCCGCTCCGGCTCGTCGGCATCGAGGAAACGCGCGCGCAGCTCGTTACGCTCGAACAGCCGCAGCGCCGCCATCACGATGAACTCACGGGTGGTGGCCATGCCGGCCGCGGCATAGGTGAGGCATTCGGTCAGGATCTCGCGCTTGGAATAGCCTTCCGCGATCAGATGCGAGATGACGTCTTCGCGAGGGTTGAGGCGACGAGCACGAATAGCCGGCCGCACGTCGAACAGATAAAAGCTGAGGGTGCGGAGCTGGCCACGCACGACGTTGCCGACCGTCGCGAATGTCCCATGCCGTCCCGGGGTGGCGGAGAAAAACCGGTTCAGCCGAAGCGCCATGCTCTCGCGCGAACTATCGGTGAGCCCGACGATATCGGCGGCGACCGCCACCGCGAGCTCCAGGCTCATGTCGTCGAGCCGTGCGCGACCCGCGGCGCGAAAACGCTCCACCAGCGTGCGGCTGGTTGCCTCCATCAGCGCCCGCGTTGCCACCACGCGCGGTGCGAAGAAGCGTGCGGTGGCGCTGCGCTGCCGCTGATGGGCTTCGCCATCCTGGTACATCACGGGCGCGTGGGCGCGGCCGATGAAGCGCGAGACGAGCTCGGCGTTGAAACCTGCCTGTCGGACATCGGCGGAACGCAGCACCTCGCGCGCCGCGGCAAAGCTGTCGATTTTGAGCACGGCCGCGATGTCGCCCTTTGCGGTCTGATCGGATGTCGAGGACTCGGCCTGGTGCGGGCAGCTCTGCTGCTGCAAGGTCGCCCGTTCAGATAGCATGATGCATTCCCGGTGCCGTTTGCGACGTCGCTGCATTTTGCAATCGGCGCATCAGGCCTCGCTCTCGTCGGTGTAGCTGTTCGGTCCACGACGCAGGACGCCGTAGTTGCTCGATTTGCTGCCGTCTGCCTCGGTGATCCCGGCCGAGGCCAGCCCCAATTTCAAGAGCTCGCGTACGGCGGCGGCACGCGTCGGCATCCGATGGGCGAACCGGAAGTCGTCGATGACGGCAAGCTCTGCCGGCGAGAGCATGATCTGCAGGCGTTCCTCGCGGATCTTGTTCATGACTGCCCCTTTTCGCTGTCAGGGCTCTGGATTGGACCATGAGTAGATAGCTAACTCTGAGTAAGAGTTCGAAGTTCCGGCAAAGTCGACGAATTCGCCAAATGAGTAATAAACATCAATAAATTCAATGGGTTGTTCATTTTGCGGTCATCTTGGCAGGCGTAGCCTTTCGGCCAAGGAGATTGGCTCATGGAAAAAAGAATCGAGCTTCCGAAAATCCCAAAGGACTCGAAGCCGCCGAAGCGGCCGAGCCAGGATGAGGTGAGAGAGAACGCAGATAAATGGGCGCTCAGTCCGGGCCTGCAGCCGCCCAAATAAGGATCGTTGTCGGCGCCGCAGCGTCCGCCGATCATTGCTCGTTGCGGTCTTCGGCCGCCAGACGCTTGAACTCCCGCTTCATCGCATTGACCCGGCCCAGATAGCCGGAGACGAGATGGTCGCCGCAGCGCTCGCCGTCGGCCACCTGAAAGGCGCGGCGCGCGAAGGCGAGCGCCGGGCCGGCGCCGCAGAGATGAATGATGGTGGCGAGATCCTGCTTCTGCTGCGCGTTCGGCTTGGCGTCGGGTACGCGCGCCAGCACGGCAGCGACATTGCGATCGAGGTAGATGGCGGCGAGCGCGATGGCGTGGCTCGGGACCACGCGGAGGTAGGGGCTCGCCCCGCAATCATCATCGACGACGGCGTGATTGCGGATGCAATAGCGCGCCACTTCCGCATAGGCCGGATCGGTTGTCTGGTAGAGGCCGACCGCACTGGACGCGGGCTTGTAGAGCGAGAACGGATTGAGCGCGAGCTGCCAGCGCCAATAGGTGCGCGCGACCGGATTGCCGGAGCTTTCCGTCTGCGCCAGTGCCGCCAGCAGCTCCGGCGTGATCGTCGCGGTGGAATAGGTGCGAAACAGCGACCCGTATTGCCGCCACGTCTCCGACGGCTCCTTGTCGAGCCGATGGCCGGCGATGAAGAACAGCTCGGTCGGCTTGCGCGCCACCTGATAGATCATGTTCGCGATAAAGAATATCGCGAGCAGGATCGCTGCGATGACGATGATCCTGATGGGCCGGAACGTCGCGCCCAGCGTCCCGCCCTGTCCAATGTCCCGGCCGCCAGCGCCTGATGCGGCGGAGCAGGGCGCTCCAGCGCTTGCCGGTGCGGGATTTGCTGGAAGATCTGGAGCGCGGCGGCACGAAGGACGATCTGCGTTTCGGAACGACAGGCGTGCTTGTAAGGGGATGCGAGCGGGAGCGAAAGTCGTTGTCGAAGGCTGGCGTTGATCGCGCAGCCGGCCATCTGTTCCGGCGTCATCGGCCGGTTCAACCGGCCGCCACTGCCCTCTCCGCGCGTCATTCCGGGGCGCCCCAACGGGGCCGCGCAAAGCGCGGCCCGATGGCAGGCTTCGGGTGAGGCCGGAATCCATGACCACGATTGTGAGCATGGATTCCGGGCTCGCGCCGCTCCGCGGCACGCGCCGGAATGACACTGTCTGTGTTGCGTACTCTGTCAAATATGAGTCAACCTCCTCGCGGCGCGATGACGCGTCCGAGCTTTGCAAACCGTTCACCCTCATCATGCAGAGGGCGCAGGGAAGGCCGGATGCAAGGCCTGCACCCATGGCCCGCCTGCAGAAAAAAGCAGGCGGCAGTCACCACAGGTACGGCCCAACAACCGGCCTTCCCTGCGCGGATGGTTTTGACGGCTTATACGTACTCTCCCCGGGGACCGGCTCTTTTGTCCCCGTCGCTCATGATGCTCGTCGAGCATCCAAGCTTGGTCTCAGCACCGGGAGACCAGGACCACACGATTTCGCCGTGCGCACCAGAGCTGTTCGTCCGCATGACGCGAATCACGCTGCAGCCAGATACGCCCACCGCATCCCGCGCTCCACGTTCGTGACGATCGCGATACGCCCCTCCTGGTCGAGGCGGGATGGCGGGATAAGAACATGATTTCCGAAAAAACGAAAGCAAAATATTTTTGTCTGAAGGTCTGGACAAAGACGCAAATCAGGCGAACGGCGAGTGATGTTGCAAGCGACGGCAAACGAGCTCAATGGGTCGTCGTTGCGAGGGGCGCAGCTACAAAGCTGTACAACGGCCCTTTTCGTGCGGACGGGCAATATCGGCCGCTGACGCGAAAGACGGCCCGGGACGGGTTTCGTAGCTTGCTCCTATCGCCTGATCCTGCCGATTGTACAGTCGACGTCCGCGGGCTCTGGCTCTTCTGCCGGCATCATCCTCACCGCGGCCGAATGCTTGTCGGCAGCGATCCGCTCCAGCGACCGATCATGGCTCGCTGACGCCCAGAGCACCAACTGCCATTCGACAAGAGAACATTCGTTCGGGGAAGCGTGCGCCGTGCAACATACGTAGCTTTTGTCGAGCAGCGCCAAGAGGCGTTTCGCGGTCAACTGCCATGTGAGGCAAGGAAGGCGCCGGCTTCCGACGCCTTTCTCTTGGTTCAAGACCTTGGCATGGTGCCCGGACTCTTATCCGGCCATTGCGCGATCAGCTTTTCATCAATGTTGAGATGCTGCGCGACGAGTTTGGTCGGCGTGTGGGTCAGCCAGTTGGAGAGAGAGACCTCCTCGTAGCGCGGCGCGCGGAACACGCCGACAAACTGCAGCTCGGTATCTCCGACGTTCTCGACATAATGTCCCAGGTTGCGTGGGACGTAGCCGATATCGCCGGCGGAAAAATCGGTCGTGCGCGCATTGGGGCCGGTATCGAACACGGTCATCCGCGCCTTGCCCTTGATGTAGTATTGCCATTCATCGGCGTTCGGATGCCAGTGCATCTCCCGGATCGCGCCCGGTGGCATCGTGACCAGCGCTGACGCGACGGTCGTCGCGACCTTGAAGTTGCTGCTGTCGGCAACACGAATGCTGCCGCCGGAATTCTCCTTCAGCGGAGCCGAGCTGCCGAGTGCGTAGACGAACGGGTAGGGCGGAGCCTCGGCCTGCCGAGCGATCGCTGCACGATCCGCGGCGAGATCGCCCGGCACCGTGCCCTGGAAAATCCAGAGATTGTGCAGGGGAATATTCGCGAAGGCTTCGACCGGGACGCCGAAATTTTTGGCCAGCACCTCGGGCGGCGTGTGAGCGAACCAGTCCGTCACCAAGAGCGTGTTGAACTCGTTAGCGTGGCCATCGTCGAAGCAGATCACGAATTCGCAGCCGTCCGGGCCAAGCCCCTGCAGGGAATGCGGTGCGCCCGCCGGAAAATACCAGAGATCTCCGGTCTTGACGTCGGCGACATAGGGATGGCCCTGTGCATCGAGCACCGTGATGCGGCAATTGCCGTAGGTCATGATCGCCCATTCGGCCGCCTGATGCCAGTGCAGTTCGCGGATGCCGCCGGCGGACAGCCGCATATTGACGCCGGAGATCTCCTTCGAGATCGCGAAATCGTCGACGGTGACCTGACGGGCCCAGCCGCCGTTCTGGATGCGCCTGGGCGCGGTGTTGAAGGAGGCCCAGTCCATCGGCAGACCGCCGACGTCGGTCGCCGGCGGCGTTTGCGCCGAGGGAAACTGCTTGGCGAGAGCCGGATCTTGCGGGCCCGGATCGGTCAGGCTTCCCGGACTTCTGGCGTTCACGGCGCCTTGCGGCGGTTCGTCCGGATTGCCGAAGCTTGCGGCTCCTGCGCTGGAGCCGACCATGGCGGCGCCCGCAGACATAGCCAGCAAATCACGTCGTGAAAACATGTTGCTTGCTCCTGTAAATCACCGGAGCCTTTCCATCGTGAGAACGCTCCAGCATTCCAATTAGTTCGGGCTTGCCTCGTTAGGCTTCCGCGAACGGTGGTGCTTTTTCCGGAGCGCACTGTCGGGGCGGGGCGGCTCCCGTCTGCGCTGTGCAATCGAGAAATTCGAACTCCGATTTGAAAAGACGATCCCGCGGCAACCGATCTTAACTGGCGCGAGCATCGTCGCATCGAGAGATCTCGCAGATGACCAGGAAATCGGTTCGTCCCTATCACGAGCCTGCCGGAGGCTGGGGCGCGCTCAAGGCGCTTAGCGAAGCCCTGCTTGTGCAGAGGGTGCCGATCAAAGGCGCGGCAACGCTGAGCCGCATGAACCAGCCGCAAGGCTTCGACTGCCCCGGCTGTGCCTGGCCCGATCCGAAGCACACGTCATCGTTCGAGTTCTGTGAGAACGGCGGCAAGGCGATCGCCTGGGAAGCCACCGCCAAGCGCTGCACGCCCGAGTTCTTCGCTGCGCATACCGTCACGGAGCTTGAGACGTGGAGCGACTACGAGCTCGAAATGACCGGGCGCCTCACGCACCCGATGGCCTATGATGCGGCCTCCGATCGCTATCTTCCGGTGGAGTGGAGCGATGCGTTCGACATGATCGGTCGTCACCTTCGGGATCTGCCCGATCCGAACATGGCGGACTTCTATACGTCCGGGCGGACCTCGAACGAAGCCGCCTTCCTCTACCAGCTCTTCGTGCGCGAATACGGCACCAACAACTTCCCCGATTGTTCGAACATGTGCCACGAGGCGACCAGCGTCGGCCTGCCGCATTCGCTCGGCGTCGGCAAGGGGACCGTGCTGCTCGAGGATTTCGACAAGACCGACTGCATCTTCATCTTCGGGCAGAACCCGGGGACCAACAGCCCGCGGATGATGACGAGCCTGCGCAACGCGGCCCGCCGCGGCACTTCGATCATCTCGTTCAATCCATTTCGCGAGCGCGCGCTGGAGCGCTTTCAGGCGCCGCAAAGCCCGGTCGAGATGATCACGCTGAGTTCGACCAAGATCAGCTCGAAGCTGTTTCAGGTGCGAGTCGGCGGCGACGTCGCCGTCCTCAAGGGGATCATGAAGATCCTGGTCGAAGCGGACGAGGCCGCTCGCGCCGCCGAGCAGCCGGAGATCCTGGACTGGGATTTCATTCGCGGGCACACCATCGGCATCGAAGCGCTGATCGACGACCTCAGGCGCACGCAATGGCCCGACATCGAACGCCAGTCCGGCCTGACGCGCGAAGACCTCGACTATGCGGCCCAGGCCTACATGAAGGCGGAACGCGCCATTCTCGTGTTCGGCATGGGCATCACGCAGCACCGGCGTGGTGCGCATAACGTGCAGCAGATCGCCAATCTGGCTCTGTTGCGAGGCAACGTGGGACGTGAAGGCGCCGGCATCTGTCCGGTGCGCGGCCATTCCAACGTGCAGGGCGACCGCACGGTCGGCATCACGGAGGTGCCCAGCGCCGAGCTTCTCGACCGCCTGGAGCGACGGTTCGGCTTCAAGCCGCCGACGGCACCCGGACACAACGTCGTCACGGCGTTGGAGGCGATGATCCGCGGCGAGGTGAAGGTCTTCTTTGCGATGGGTGGCAATTTCGCCGCGGCCATTCCGGATTGGCGGGCAACGCGGGCCGCGCTGCGCAAGCTCGATCTGACGGTTCACGTCTCCACCAAGCTCAACCGCAGCCATCTGATCCACGGCCGCGCGGCGCTGATCCTGCCGTGCCTTGGTTGCACCGAAATCGACATCCAGGCGGCAGGGCCGCAGTCGATCACGGTGGAAGATTCGATGTCCATGGTCCATGCCTCGGGCGGTCGTAACAAGCCGGCCTCGGAGCATCTTCTGAGCGAGGTGGCGATCATCGCCGGCGTGGCGAAGGCCACGCTTGCCGGCCGCACGGTGGTCGATTGGGATGGCTTCGTCGCGGACTATGATCGCATCCGCGATGCGATCGAAGCGGTGTTTCCGATTTTCCAGGGCTACAACGCGCGCATCCGCTTGCCGGGCGGCTTCCACCTCACCTCGACCGCGCGCGAGCGCATATGGGCGACGCCGTCCGGCAAGGCGAACTTCCTGGTGTTCGAAGGCTGCGGCGAGGATCCGCTGCAGAGCGACCCCGACGTTCTGTGGCTCAGCACCATACGCAGCCATGATCAGTACAACACCACGCTCTACTCGATGTCCGACCGTTATCGGGGCGTCTTCGGCCAGCGCGACGTGGTGTTTCTGAGCGAATATGAGCTGAAGAAGCGCGGCCTCATCGATGGAGATCGCGTCGATCTGATCACGGAATCGACCGACGGCGTCGAGCGGATCGTGCGCAACCTCCGCGTCGTTGCCTATTCCTTCCCGGCAGGCTGCTGTGCGGCCTATTACCCCGAGACCAATCCGCTGGTGCCGCTCTATGCCCGCGATCCCATGAGCTTCACGCCGTCCTACAAGGGCATTCCGATCCGCTTGGTGCGCTCGGCCGCTTCGGCGTCTGAGCGCGGGCAATAGAGGAGATCGGCAGTGTAAACCAGAAGCGGGCGCCGCCTTCACGAGTCCTGTGACTTTTTCGAAATTTTTTCCGAAACGCACGACGTCGCGCACGCCGCACGATGCGCCACAGCGCGCGTCGCTGCTTCGATCTCGCGCACACGTTGCTTTCGAGGCGTGACGGTCACGCGTTTTTCCGCGGCCATGCCAAGTGCGATCTTCAAGTGCGATCTTTCAGACGGATTCATGACTCAACTTCGTAGGTGCCGCGGCCGGTGACGTTGGGGGCACTTGGGTCGCCTGTGACTTTCGTCCGGTGAACCAGGCGCCGAGCCGGTCGAGATAGAGATAGACCACCGGCGTCGTGTAGAGCGTCAGAATTTGCGAGAGCATCAGGCCGCCGACGATCGTGTAGCCGAGCGGCTGGCGCAGTTCTGCGCCGGTGCCGGTGCCGATCATCAGCGGCACGCCACCGAGCAGTGCGGCCATTGTCGTCATCAGGATCGGGCGGAAGCGGAGTGTGCAGGCCTGGTAGATCGCTTCCTCTGGGCCAAGGCCGTGCTGGCGTTGAACCTCGAGGGCGAAGTCGACCAGCATGATGCCGTTCTTTTTCACGATGCCGATCAGGAGAATGATGCCGATGATGGCGATGACGCTGAGATCCATGTGAACGGCGAGAAGCAGGAGCAGCGCGCCGATGCCGGCGGACGGCAGTGTCGACAGGATCGTGATGGGGTGGATGAGGCTCTCATAGAGCACGCCGAGAATGATGTAGATCACGATGAGTGCCGCACCGATCAGGAGCGGAGTGCCAGCCAGAGAGGATTGGAAGGCCTGCGCATTGCCCTGGAACGAGGTCGACAGCGAGGCGGGTTTGCCGGTGTCTCTCTCGATCTTCTGAATCGCCGCCACCGCATCGCCAAGTGCAGCGCCGGGTTTGAGGTTGAAGGAGATCGTGACGGAGGGAAACATGCTCTGGTGATTGATGAGAATCGGCGCCGGCTTGATGACGCTGTGGACCAGCGTGCTGAGAGGGACCTGCTTGCCGCTGGCCGAGTTGAGGTAGATGTCCTTGAGTGCCTCGGGGCCGTATTGGAAGCGTGGGTCGACCTCCATGACCACATGGTACTGGTTCAGCGAGGTGAACATGGTCGAGACGATGCGCTGGCCGAAGGCATCGTCGAGCGTGTTGTCGATGGTCGAGGGCAGGATGCCGAAGCTGGAGGCGACCTCGCGGTTGACGGCAACGTCCAACCGTGGGCCTGCATTGGCCTGATCGCTTGCGACGTCGGTAATGATATCGAGCGCGCGCAGCTTGTCTAAGAAGATCGCCGACCAGTGGGCCAGTTCATCGGAGTCCGCGTCCGTCAGCGTGTATTGATACTGCGTCTTCGACAGGCGCGCCCCGATCGTGATGTCCTGGGCCGCCTGCATGTAAAGCGTGATGCCCTGGATGTGAGCGAGCTCGGGTCGCAGCCGGTCGATGATCTGGCTGGCGCTGGCTTTGCGTCCAGGTTTCGGCTTGAGAACGATGAAGATGCGCCCTTGGTTGAGCGTCGCGGTGGGGCCACCGGGGCCGATATAGCTTGCCACCGACGCGATGTCCGGATCCTTGAGCAGGACACCGACGAGCGCCTGCTGGCGTTCGGACATGGCAGGAAAGGAGATGTCCTGCGACGCCTCGGTGATGCCGACGATCTGTCCCGTGTCCTGCTGCGGGAAAAAGCCCTTGGGGATGATCACATAAAGATAGCCGGTCAGCGCGATGGTGGAAAGCATCACGAGCAGCGTCGCGAAGCGGTGCCGAAGCACGATCCGCAGGCCTTGCGCGTAGATCGCGAGCAGGGCATCGAAACCGCGCTCGAACAGGAGATAGAGCCTGCCGTGCTTCCTCCGCGACTCGTCCTTCAAGAGGCGCGCGCACATCATCGGCGTCAATGTGAGCGAGATGATCAGTGACAGCAGCAGCGAGGCGGTGATGGTGATGGCGAATTCCTCGAACAGCTTGCCGACATAGCCGCCCATCAGGAACAGCGGAATGAACACCGCGATCAACGACAGGGTGATGGAGACGATGGTGAAGCCGATTTCGCCCGAGCCCTTGAGGGCCGCCTGCATCGGCGTCAGGCCGTCTTCGAGATGGCGCACGATGTTCTCGATCACGACCACGGCGTCGTCGACCACGAAGCCGACCGCGATCGACAGCGCCATCAGCGAGAGATTGTCGAGGCTGTAGCCGAGCACGTAGAGGATGGCGAAGGTCCCGATCAGCGACAGAGGGACGGTGACCGCCGGAATGATGGTGGCCCAGAAATTCCGCAGGAACAGGAATATCACCATCACCACCAGCGCGACCGTCAGCAGCAGGGTGAACTGGACGTCGGAGACGGCGGCACGAATAGTGGCGGTGCGGTCGGCGGCGATCGTCACCTTAATCGCGGGGGGAACGGAGGCCTGCAGTTGCGGCAGCAGCCTCTTGATGCGATCGACGGTCTCTATGACATTGGCACCGGGAACGCGCTGGACCGCAAGGATGATGGCAGGCTGTTTGCCGTACCAGCCCGCCAGAAGATCGTTTTCCGGCGCTTCAATGGCTCTGCCAATGTCACGGATGCGCACCGGCGCGCCGTTCCTGTAGGCGATGATCAGGTCCTCATAGGCCGACGGCTTGAGCAACTGATCGTTGGTGTTCAGCGTGTAGGTGACGCGCGGGCTGTTGAGCGTGCCCTTCGGTAGATCGACATTGGCGCCTGCGATCACGCTGCGCACGTCCTCCAGACCGATGCCGCGGGCGGCGAGCGCCTGCGGATTGACGCGGATGCGGATCGCGGGCTTCTGCTGGCCGCCGATGCCAACGAGGCCGACGCCTGGGATCTGCGAGATCTTGGGCAGCAGGATATTTTCGGCATAGGCATCGACCGTGGTCAGCGGGAGCGAGTCGGACGACAGCGCGATCAGCATGATCGGCGTCTCGGCGGGATTCACCTTCCGGATGGTCGGAGGGTAGGGGATGTTGGGCGGCAGAAAGGGACTGGCGGCATTGATTGCAGCCAGCACGTCGACGGCCGCGCTGTCGACCGTCCGCGAGAGCTCGAACTGGACGGTCAGCTGCGCCACGCCGAGCGCGCTGGATGAGGTGAGCTGTGTCACGCCGGGGATCTGGCTCAGCTGCTGCTCCAGAGGGGTGGCAAGCGAGGAAGCGATGGTCTCCGGATCGGCGCCGGGCAGCTGCGCCGAAATCTGGATCGTGGGGTAGTTGACATTCGGCAGCGCGCCGACCGGCAACAGCGGATAGGTCGCAAGGCCGCACAGTAGCAATCCGGCCATCAGCAAGGCGGTTGCGATCGGCCGCAGGATGAACGGGGCGGAGAGATTCATGGGATGGCGTCCTGCACGGAGCTCTGCAAGTCGGCCTCGCGCGCGGCCTTGCCGGTAAGCTGCCGAACGGTGCTACCTTCCTTGAGGCGGTACTGGCCATCGACGACGACGACGTCGCCCGGCTTCAGTCCCTGATCGATCAGAGCCTGGCCGTCACTGATCTGGGCGACATGAACAGGACGCAAGGTGGCGGTCTGGTCGGGAGCGACGACATAGACATAGCTGCCATTCGGGCCATCCTGCACCGCCGAGCCGGCGACCGTCAGGGCATCCTTGCGCATCTCCAGCAGCAGGCGCGCATTCACCAGTTGCCCCGGCCAGAGCTGATGATCATGGTTCGGAAATTCCGCCTTGAGCTGAATGGTGCCCGTCGTCTGCGCGATCTCATTGTTGACCAGCAGCAGGCGGCCTTCGCCGAGCTTCACCTTGTTGTCCTGGCTGTAGGCGATGACCTTCATCTGTCCCTTCGCCATCTGCTGCTGGATCGCCGGCAGATCGGTCTGCGGAAGGGTGAAGAGCAGCGAGATCGGTTCGATCTGCGTGACGACGACAAGTCCGTTCGGATCGGTCGGATGAATCACGTTGCCAACATCGATCTGGCGCACGCCGGTGATGCCGGGAATGGCCGACGTCAGCCGCGTGTAGCTGAGCTGCACATTGGCTTGGTCGATCTGCGCCTGGTCTGCCTTCACCGTGGCGCGCAGCTGCGCCACCTGCGCGGTCTGCGTCTCGATCAGTTGCGGGGTCGCGTATCCCTTGTCTCCGAGTTGGTGATAGCGGGAAAGATTGGCCTCGGCGTTCATGAGCTGGGCCTGGTTGCGGTCGCGATTGGCCGTCAGCTGCTCGATCTGGGCTTGATAGGGACGCGGATCGATCTGCGCGAGCAGATCGCCGGCCTTGACGGTCTGCCCCTCGGTGAAAGCGATCTGAACGATCTGCCCCTGAATCTGGCCGCGGACGACGTCCGTATTGTAGGCGATCACCGTGCCGATGCCGCGCAGGTAGATTGGGACCTCCCTGCCGGTGACGGTGGCCGCGACCACCGGGACCGCGGCAGGAACAGGCGCGACTGCGACGGCTGACTGCCTGTGCCTGGCAAAGAACCAAAGGCCGGCTCCTACCGCCGACACTGCGACGAGGGCGACAAGCGTGAAGGTGAGCTTTCGTTTCACGGCGCTGTTCCTTTGACCTCAGGGATGGCCGGAGCCGCTCGCCGATCCCACACTGCCGGAAAAAGGTGAGCCGGGCATCGGCGCGACTGGGCTCACGCCGGCGCCGACGAGCTCAGTCGCACCCAAGGGAATTCCGACCCGTCCGACCGATGATGGTGGTGGCAAGGCGAATGCCGGGATGCGGCTGTCAGCGCAGGAGAGCGATGTGCCGGAAAGGCCACCGCCGTCGAACAGGGCTCCCGGTGCGGCATTACCGGAGGCGGCACATCTCCCCTGCGGCGGACCGGCCGCAGCCAGGCCAGGCGTTGCAATTTCGGTTGAGCCCAGTGGAATGCCCGCAGGCCGAATTGCCATCGAGGCGGGCGGCGATGTCACGCCCATCCCGACCTGAGGCGCCATCCCCGGCGAGGTGGTCTGCGCTGCCACCGCGGCCGGCAACAGCCGTCCGATGCCCAACGTCAGCGTCGCATTCAGGAGCAGCGATGCGAGTTTACCTGATCGCGGCCGCGTAGGTTTGCTGATTGGCGAGAGCTGTTGGCACATCGTCCGTGCTCCGAGGCGTTCATCCGGAACGGACGATAGGAAGCGGCGGAAGCACTGGTATTCCGAGAACGCACGTCCCGCTGTCTCGCCGCACGATAGGAAGCGCACAGCGCAATCGAGGGATCACTGCCGCCGCTGAAGGATGAGCTTCGCTTCGGAAAGCGCGCGACGGCACGTGGCTATCTGACCGGAATGATCCGCGGCGCGGGCACGATCGAGCGCATCGAGTGCGAGCTGAAGGTCCGCGCCGTTGCTTCCTTCGGACTGTGCCAGGGAGCGTGGAGTCGGCTGATAGCCGCGCAGCGCGGCGAGGCTTTCCGGCTTCCATTGATCCGAACCGGCGCTCTTCTCAATCGCTGCGTCGACCTGCGCCTGCACGCTCGCGATCGACCGTTCGCACGAGCCAGCGTGAGCGGCTGGTGCGGCCAGCAGCAGCGCGCCGAAACTGATGTAGCACGTGGTGATTCTTATGATCGTTGTCATAGCTTAATCCCTCAAGAGGATGGAGCCGATGTCAGCATCCGGCAATGAAATGATATGGCACCTGCGGCTCGTCTTTCGTGAAGGAATGGTCGGGGTCGAGCCAGCGCGGGAATTCAAGCCGTCGACGTGCAAACTGGAAACTATCCTGAATTGAGGAAATACGTCGGCGATGTGCCTCGTTAGTGTCGGACCATCGCAACCGGAGTGATCTGACATGAAGCACCTCAATGCTTGTCTCGCCGCTACGACCGCATTTTCGCTCTTCTCAGCTATCATGCCGGCAAGCGCGGAACCTCTGAAGAATATCGTCCTGGTGCACGGCGCCTGGGTGGACGCGTCCGGCTGGAAGCCGGTCTATGACGTCCTGACCAAGGAAGGCTTCCACGTCACCATGGTGCAGGAGCCGGAAACGTCCTTTGCCGACGACGTCACGGCGGCAAAGCGGGTGCTCGATCTCCAGGATGGCCCGACGCTCCTCGTTGGCCACAGCTATGGCGGATCGATCATCACCGAAGCCGGCGTGCATCCAAGCGTCGTTGGTCTCGTCTATGTCGCCGCTCACGCGCCCGACGTCGGGGAGAACGAGGCGGAGCTCGCCAACAAGACGCCGAGCGTGTTGAGAAAGACCGAAGGCGTCATCAAGATAACGCCCGATAAGTTCACCTATCTCGATCCCGTGCAATTCCCCAAACTGTTCGCGCCCGATCTGCCGCGTGAACGCGCCGAGTTCGTCGCCCGCTCCCAGGTCCTGGCCGCCACGCAGGTGTTCAGCACGCCGCTGACTGCCGCTGCCTGGAAGGCGAAGCCGAGCTGGGGCATCGTTGCCGGCGGTGATCAGATCATCAATCCGGACCTCGAGCGCTGGTATTACGAGCGCGCCAAGAGCCATACGATCGTCATCCCGGGCGCCAGTCACTCCGTTTACGAGTCGCATCCGAAGGAAGTGGCGGCTGTCATCGCAAAGGCGGCGCGCGAGGTCTCGCAAACGGCCGCCGCACGTTGAGTTCGGCTGCAGGCTGCTCTGCATCGCCCGCAGAAGAAAGGGCTGGTGGGGAGAAGAGCATCCCGCGAACACCGAACCCCACCAACGGCGGCGGAGCCGACGGCGTTCAAGCATGACGCTCTTGGTCGATGCTCGCGAAAAACCAAGCGCGTGATATCCTATGCGATCGTAATGGCGCTGCTGCGGTTTTCTTCGTGCCGTTGCTCGGATATGCGGCGGGCAGACGTCGCGATCGCTGCGCTGTTCCCTGGTCAGGCCACACCGACGCTTGCGATGCCTTCGTGATCGGCGGCGGACACGAGGCGCTCCGCACGTCGATACGGAGAGAACGCGCTCCTCGAGCGGGTCAACGTCCGGGAGGGGCTATCGTTGCCCGTGAGCGGCAAGTGCGTCTTCGAGGCAGCGGATGATTTCGTCGCCCGTGGAGGGCTTGCCGAGATAGCAATGCGCGCCTGCGGCCATCACCCGCTGGCGCATAGACTCGCTCGGAAACGCCGTCATAAAGATGACTGGGAAACGACGGCCTGCAGCAACGAGCTGCGCCTGCAATTCATCACCGGTGATCACCGGCATCTGAATATCGGCGATCATGCAAGCCGGTTCGTCTTCCGGTTGCTGCTGCAGGAAGTCGACGCCGGACTCGTAAGTGTGCGCTTCGTAGCCGAGCGAGCGCACCAGGCTCGCAAGGGATTTACGAACGCCCTCGTCATCATCCACGATTGCAATTACGGGGGGATTGACCATCGGCGGATATCCTGACCGCCGTGCTTTTCGCAGGGAAGGGAGGATGTCTCCCGATACGCGGCCGGTAGCATCTTATGCACCCCGAAGGTCCCGCTCGAAACTATACTCAGGTTTGGCCGGTGGTCTTGCGGGACTGGGAGATTCCAAGCGCTTCGGCCTTGCGAACGAGATCGGCGAACGAGCGGACACCCATTTTGCGCATGACGTTGCCGCGGTGGATCTTGACCGTGATCTCGCTGAGCCCGATCAGGCCGGCCACCTGCTTGTTCATCAGCCCGGCTGTGACATGGCCCATCACCTCGCGCTCGCGCGCGGTCAATGTTTCGTATTGCGCGCGAATGTCGTCTTGCGCCGCGGCTTCAGCCCGGCTTTGCGCGTCGCGCGCGAGCGCCGCCGTGACCGCATCCAGCATGTCCTGGTCGCGAAACGGCTTGGAAAGAAAATCGACGGCACCGGCTTTCATGGCGCGCACCGACATTGGAATGTCTCCATGGCCCGTCATGAAGATGATCGGATACCTGATGCCATGTCGGGCCAGTTGCCCCTGGAGATCGAGCCCGCTCACGCCAGGAAGCCGGACGTCCAATACGATGCAGCCGGGAATGTCGGGCAGCGAGCCGCCGAGCAATTCGCCAGGCGAGCCGAACAGGCGCGTTTCGAGACCGACGGATCGAAACAGGCTGTCGAGCGACGCACGGAGTCCCGCGTCATCATCGACGATGATGACGACGGAACTTGCGGATTTAGCCGACGGATGCCCGTCGTCGATTGATCGTGTCATGGCGAGATGTGTTCTCGGGATGTGGCAGCGTGAGGCGGAATGTCGTACCGGAACCGGGCGCGCTCTCTGCCGACAAGTTGCCGCCGTGAGCTTCCACGGTCGTCCGGCAGATCGCAAGCCCCATGCCCATCCCGCCTGGCTTCGTCGTGAAGAACGGAGCAAACAGGCGCGGCAGGTCATCGGGCGCGATACCGGGTCCGGTGTCACGCACCGTGACGGAGAGGTCTCCGTCGGCAGTGGCGCCGGCGCGAAGTGTAATGATGCGAGGGCCACTCTGGCCCGACATCGCCTGGCTGGCATTGACCAGCAGATTGATGAGCACCTGCTGAAGCTGGATGCGGTCGCCTTGAATGGCCGGCAAATCGTGTTCAGTCTCGATGGTCAAAACGATGTTGTCCATCGCGAGCTCGCGGGCGACCAGGCGTGCCGCTTCCTCGATGATCTCACTCACTTGCAGCGTGTCGCGCTGTGGAGGCTTCTTTGTCAGGAAGGCACGGATGCGGGCGACGATCTCGCTTGCGCGGCGGCCTTCGGCTACGACGTGGCCGATTGCATTTGCCACTTCTTTCAGATCAGGGACGTCGCGCCGCAGCCACCGCAGGCCGGCTTCGCCACTGGTGACGATCGCCGCCAGGGGCTGATTCACCTCATGGGCGATCGAAGCGGTGAGCTCGCCAAGGGTGGCGACGCGCGCAGCGTGAGCGAGCTCTGCCTGTGCCGCGAGCAGCGCGTCCTGCGACTGCCTGCGCTCGGTGATATCGACGACGAAGGCGAGGACGTTGCGGTCCCCATCGGGCCCGGCGGGAAAGGTGATCGTAAATAGCACGGGGACCTTGTGCCCATCGAGGCTGATGAGTTCCGTCTCCCCTTCGTAGAACGGCTCTCCTTTCGCAAAGGCCGCCAATGCACCGACAAAGCTCCGGTCGGCCTCGCCCAGAAGTCTGTCGGCGCTCTCGATGAAGGTGCAAGGGCTGCTCGCTCCCACGATTCTTTGCAGGGCCGGATTGACGTCGGTGATCTTGGCAAGCTGCCGCGCGCGGCGGACGAAATCGGGATTTCGCACGAGATGGTCGCGAACATCCGCGACATCGGCGGTCAACGAGTTCAGCGCGGCTCGGACTTCGGTCCAGTCCTCTTCGACGATGCCGATCCGGCTTGCATCGAACATGCGGCGATACCGCCGCTCGCTCTCAACCAGCGCAGCGTGCGCCGCCATGCGGTCTGTAACGTCGGTATGAGTCTCGAGCACGCCGACCGGTTTGCCGAGGTGGTCGCGCTGCAGGGCCCATCGGGCATCCACGCTGAGCGCCATCCCGGCTTTCGTCCGCTGCTCGATCCTGCCCTCCCATCGGCCGGCGTCGAGCAGAACCGACTCGATCAGGTCTCGCTTTTCGGGATACACAGTCTGCAGCAGTTCATCGGCGAACCGTCCGACCGCGTCTTCCGCGGTCCACCCGTAGGTCTGCTCCGCGGCCTGGTTCCAGAAGGTGATCACGCCGCGGCGATCCCTCACGAAGATCATGTCATGCGACAGGTTGAGCAGGCGGGCCTGTGCCGCGAGCCGGTTTGTCGCGGCCTGGTTCTGCAGCGCGAGCAGTGTCGTGATGGTAATGGCTGCAAGGCTCACCAGCGCGCGCAGGGCGGGCGAAGCGACAGATCTCAAGTCGTGCGATAGGGAGTAGCCAAGCACGGTCAGAGTGACACATCCGGCAGCAGCGATGATGATGTCGTTGCGCCGGCTTGTCCTCGCCGCGAGCAGAATCGCAACGACATAAAGGACCGCGATGGCGCCCTCAAGCGGCGTGAGGACGTCGACAAGAAACACCGCGAAGGCAAGCACGGCGGACCAGAACCGCAAGCCGGCGCGGCTCATGGATGAACCTGTGGCTCGATCACTCGTCATCGTCACTGGCTGCTGTTCGTCCCATTCCGATCCGTAGATGCCGCGATTTGAGCGCCCCGACAACATCCATGCGAATTGTTTTTCGTGCGCTTTGGGAAGACACCTGCAGCGACCGGGGTCGTTCGAGCGCTGAAAAGCATTTTTCGGGGAAAACATGCCACTCAGCGATGCCCTGATTGCCCGGCTGTCCCGCCGGCGCGTCACCTTACCGCAGGCGGGCAAGCCGGTGATGCCATGGCTGGCGGGCCGGCGCGAGAGAGGTGCCGCGACATACTTGAGTATGACGCAGCCAACCCGAGAATTTAGCAGCGCAACCGCGCGTAGAATGGGGAGCACGCGGATCGGCGGATTACTTTGCTCCTGTTGCATCCGGACGAGCCAGCGAGGCTCTGCCGGACAGATAGCGGGACAAGGAGTTTCGACGATGTCGCTGGAGACGTCACACCAGAAAAGCGTCAGGGATCACATCGTTCGCCCGATCGATGGCAGTGGCATCGATCGCCGTCGGCTCAGGCTGTCGAAAATTCCCACCGGCTCTGGCGAGAACGGAGTAATGCTTGCGCTCATTCATCTGGATCTGGCGCTGGCCGTCGAGGTGCAACCAGCGAATGCCGAGACGTCTTCCGATGATGCGACCAGCTTCAGGGTTTCCGCCAAACGCCTCGCGGGTGCGTCGGCCGAAACTGACGATGCGTCCGCGGCGGGCGAATTCACGGACCCGGTGATGCGGCGCCTCTCCGACGCGCTGGCGATAACCGAAGCTGCGCACGATTTCCACTCGGCCATCCTGGCGGACGCGTTGCGCCTTGCCATCCTCACCCGCAGGTTCAGCCGGCACACGGCTGAGCGACGAACTGAAGCCGATGCGACCACCGTGGTTCGCGAGGACCATGCCGGTCGGGCGGTGCGGTCGTTGCAGAAATGGCGCCTCAACCGCGTCCTGCAATATGTCGACGATCATCTGAGCGCTAAGATCACGCTGCAGGATCTGGCCAGCGTTGCCGGGCTGAGCCGAATGCACTTCGCCGCGCAGTTCCGGGCAGCCATCGGCCTGCGACCCCATGACTACCTGCTGAAGCGGCGGATCGAGCGTGCGCAAGAGCTGCTCAAGCAATCCAATGTCTCGCTCGTCGATGTCGCCCTGACGGTGGGCTTCCAGACACAGGCGCATTTCACAACGGTGTTCAAGCGCTTCACGGGCGATACGCCCCATCAATGGAGGAGCGCCTATCTCGCGCGATGCATGGCGGGGCGGCGCGCCGGAGAGAGCCTGTCATGACCAGCTTTGGCATCCAGGCGTTGATACTGCCGTTGATCGGCTTCCACGCAGCGTCGATATATCACGAGCTCCTGGAGGCGCTCGAGCTCGCACGCGTTCTGGCGAACTCCTATCGCCTGGCCTCGTCAGGGCTGGGATCGGGCCTGATATACGGCCGCTTCATCTTCGACTTCTGCAAGACGGTTGCTGCGGGCGCCACGAGGTAGCCTGCAGCCTGCGTCGCGGGTAGGACGGGTGGGGGCCTGGTCCGCCGAGGTCCCGGAGAAGCCGAAGCGATACCTACTCATCAGAGCGGACAGCATCGCAGATGGGTATGGCTGCGCTCCAGCCATCCTACGACTTGCCTGAAGCCGGATAATGCAGTCTGTCGCCGGCACGCACGGCGCCAGGCGTCAGTGCCGCTGGCTGGACCTCGTCGGTGCCCATCAGGTGATACACGGTGCGGCCGGCATTGATCAGATAGTCGGCGACGATGCGGCGATGACATCGCCACCATACGGCCTCCGCACACATGATCGCTGCGCGCTGCGTGGCTGATACTTTCAGAAGACAGGCAAGGCCGCGATGAAACTCGTCCGACAGCGCGTAGTCCGCATAGTTATGGAAGCTCCGGTTGGTCCAGAAGCCGTTCGTATCAGGCGGAACCTCAGTTGCCTTGCGCAGGCCGCCAAGCTCGGCCATGCGCATGTAAGCGATCTGATGATGCGCCAGCGCGGCCGGCAGCACCTCGAAATTGTATTGCGGGTTGGCCCGCGAGCGCGGCATCCGCCTGATGTCGACGACGAGCTGAACTCGGCCTGCCCTCAGCAGCGCCACGAACTCGGCGATGGTGCGCGTGGAATGGCCGATGGTGAAGACGGGAAACGCGTCGCCTGTCTGCGCCTCGGTGGCCTCGGAAGGTGAACGCCGGATCATTCCGAAGAGCCGCGGCCTATTTGCCGCGCACCTTGGTCAAGGCGCTCTCCTTGTGGGCGGCGACGTGATCGCTCTTGTCGCTCTTGATCTCGTATTGCGGCGACTCCTTCGAGGCGTGATGGCGGTGACCCTTGTAGTCGAAGTCGCGCACATGCACCGCGACGATATGGCCGGTCACATGGCCCGCTTCCGAGTTCCACGAGACGTGGTCGCCTTTTGCAAATTTGGTCATGGGCTGCCTCGTTCAACACGCTTCGCCAAACCGCCCTACAGACTGTTTGCTCAACGACAACTGCGACAATCACTTCGCTCCGGGCTCGGCGGCCGACCGGTTCGTCGATCCCGGCTGTCGATCCGCATGCTCGTCCAGATAGGCGAGGGCAGCCTTCAGCTGCGCGTCGTCTGGCTTGCCGATCAGGTCCGCCTTGATCGGGGCCGAATAGGCGGCCTTGACCTGCGTTGCGGCCTGCGTCGCGCCTGTGCCGGGCGACGGGTTGAGCGGTCCAGGATTCTTGAACGCGCCTTGTAGCGCGGCTTCGCGCATCAGCGCTCCGCCGCTGATCTGCTGCTCCTTGGGCGCTTCCACGACCACATTGGGCGCGATGCCTTCATCCTGAATGGAGCGGCCCGAGGGGGTGTAGTAGAGGGCGGTGGTGAGCCGCACCGCGCCATGTCCTTTCAGCGGGACAATGGTCTGCACGGAGCCCTTGCCGAAGCTCTGCGTTCCCATGATGGTGGCGCGGTGCCGATCCTGCAGGGCGCCGGCGACGATCTCCGAGGCCGACGCGGAGGCGCCATTGATTAAGACCAGGACGGGGACGCCGGGCAGCATGTCGCCATGCGCGGGCGCGGTGAAGCTCCGCTGATCCTCCGCCTGCCGGCCCCGAATGCTCACCACCGATCCGCCGTCGAGCAGATCGCCGGCGACGTCGACGGCGGCGGTCAGGAGCCCGCCCGGATCGTCGCGCAGATCGATCACGAGGCCCTTCACGCCGCCTTCGGCGTTGCGCTTGAAATCCGTGATCGCCTTCTTGAAGGCGTCAGCCGTATCGCCGCCGAACTGGGTGATCCTGACATAGCCGACGCCGCCGGGCTTGAGCTCCGATTTGACCGATGCGACCTTGATGATCTCGCGAGTCAGCGTGACATCGAACGGATCCTGCTTGCCGCGCAGGATGGTGATGGTCACCTTGGTGCCGGGATCGCCGCGCAACTGGTCGACCACCTTCTGCAGACTCACCCCCAGCGTGCTCGTGTGGTCGACCATGACGATCGCGTCGCCCGGTTCGAGGTTCGCGCGCGCGGCCGGGGTTCCATCGATCGGCGCGATGATCTTGACCACGCCCTCCTGCTCGGAAACCTGCATGCCGAGGCCCCCGAACTTCCCGGCGGTGTCGGCCTGGGAATCCTTGAACTCCTGTTCGTCCATGTAATCCGAGTGCGGGTCGAGCCGATTGAGCATCCCCTTGAGCGCGTCCTTGACCAGCTCGTCCGAGCCGATGGGATGGACGTAATCCTGGCGAACGAGCTGGATCACGCCGGCGAGCACGGCAAGATCCTGAGCGGCGAGCCCGGTATCCTGAACGGCCACGGCGGCGACAAGAGGCGCTGCGAGCGCGCTTGCGCCCACGATGAGACCGGCAATCGCCAATCGGGCTCTGATCATAACCGTGCACTCCTCCGCCTTGACGCATCTCGCCGTCCTGCAGGAACGGCCGAATGGGAGGTTTGTTTCAGCCGGGAACCCGGCCGGATGCGCAAAATTGCGTTAGGGGCCGGCAGTTGGTGAGCGGCAGCCTAGATGATTACGGCGCGTTAAGCCAAGCCATAACCTGCAGTCGCGCTGTGTCGGCGGACTGTGCCTCGCGCCTCATCTGATCAGCTTGTCGTCGTCAGCATGAGAGCCGATCCAGAAGCACAAATAGCCGTCGTCGACCTCGACGGCGAGAGCGCGATAGCGGAGCCCGACCCACGCTGAGCAATAACGTCCGACTTTCTTGAACTGTAGGGAAGGATGGCGTGGGTCACTCTTCAAGAGTGCGAAACTGGAAGAGTGCGAAACTGGCGTCGCAAATTTCGGACGGCGAGTGGGAGCGCCTCATAGGCGGTCCAGAACTTCGGCGATGCGAAGTGCCTCACAGCTCGCGCGAGCGGCCTGTGCGATGCGCCGCGAGGGCTCTTCAGCCAGCGCATCGAGCCTGCCGGAGTGGGCGTCGCGCTCGATCATGGAAGAAGGCTCGCCGGTATAGGCAATTCCTTGTCTCGAACGGACTCCGGTGCATGCGGCTTCGATTCCCTTCGATCGCAAAGCAACCTTCGGCGGCCGCGAGCCTGCTTCATTCACGCCTTGCGGACGAACTCAGACTTCAGGTTCAACTGCCCGATGCCCTCAGGTTCAACTGCCCGATGCCCTCGAGGCAACCAGCATCGACGAAGCGCTCGAGGTTCTGGAGCCCGCCGAAATCGAACTGACCTTTCTCGACCTGTTGATGCCGGGCACGACGGGGCTCTCCGGCTTGGTCCGCATCCGCAAAGCCTTTCCAAGGAGTCCGATCGTGGTCGTCGAGCCGAGGCACTCACTCAGCGTGGGGCCGACCTGAAGAGGGTCGCCGACGCCTGGGAGCCGCTCTACAAGACGCTCAGCGAGGATCAGAAGAGAAGGATGGCATTCGTTACGGTCGTCGGCTTCCGCGGAATACGAGACACGATCGCACACCATATGGAATCGGAAGACGACGAAGACTGAGTTTGAAGTTGAACGAGCTGCCGCCGTCGCGGAGTTGCTGTTCGATCCGCGCAGCGGTGTCATTTTCCAAGTGCTCGCGTTGAATGCCGGCGGATGGCTGAGGTTGCCCGAGCGCTTTCAGCCGTCCAGGACGTGTCGCGAGTGCGCCGTCGGGGTCGACGTCGGCGCGGACGGCCAGATCGGCCATCACGTCAACGTCGAGCTCGTCGCTGGAGTGGCGCGCGACGGTGCCGGTCGGAAGCCGCGTTACGGCCCAGGGAGTAGTTCGCGATCTGACGCAGATGGCGATCGAAATAACTACCACCGACATCCGTTCCAGCTTGGCTCGGTTGCTTCCGCATTGTTGCGACGATCATGGGAACTGCTGCACCTGGGTCGCCGTCCCAGCCATGCCGTCTGAGGCACGGCGCGGGAGCAAAAGCCGATGCCCTGCTTTGCAGCGATGCCCTTCCCCTGTACGATCGCGTCAACACGATCGGCAGTCAGCCGTCGCTACAGCAAGGGAGGAGTTTGATGCGTCGCAACGTTATCGCCGCGCTTGCGCTCATGTTGTGGGGAGCAGGGCTGACCGCCACCGCGCTCGCCGAGCAACCAGTGAAGCTCGGTGTCCTCAACGACCAGACGGGACTGTACGCGGACCTGACCGGCATGGGCTCGGTCCACGCCGCGCGCATGGCGGTTGAGGATTACGGCGGTAGGGCACTGGGCCGACCGATCGAAGTCGTCTTCGCCGACCACCAGAACAAGCCCGACATCGGTGCGAACATCGCGCGGCAATGGATCGAGACCGAGGGCGTCAACGTTATCCTCGACATTCCCAATTCCGCCGTTGGGCTCGCCGTGCGCGAGGTAACGCGTACGCACGATGCCGTCGACATCAACACCGGCGCCGCCACCTCGGATCTCTCGGGAAAGTTTTGTTCGCCGCACGGCGTGCACTGGAGCTTCGACACCTACGGTCTGGCGGCGACGATCGGGCAGGCGCTTGTGAAGCAAGGCGGGGATACCTGGTTTTTCATCACTGCCGATTACGCATTCGGGCATGCGCTCGAACGCGACACCTCGGCGTTCGTCACGGCCGCCGGAGGCAAGGTGGTGGGGGCCGTGCGGCACCCGCTCAATACCGCCGACTTCTCGTCCTATCTGCTGCAGGCGCAGGCCTCCAAGGCCAAGATCGTCGCTCTCTCGAACGCCGGCGGCGACACCATCAACGCGATCAAACAGGCCGCGGAGTTCGGCCTGACCCGCGGCAGCACGCAACGCGTCGCGGCGCTCCTGCTGCAGTTTCCAGATACCCACGCGCTTGGCCTTGAGGCGGCGCAGGGCCTGACCGCCGCCGAGACTTTCTTTTGGGACCTCGACGAGGTGACCCGCGCCTGGACCAAACGCTTCCTCGCCCGCAACGGCGGGAAGCCGCCAAGCATGATCCATGCGGGGACCTACGGCGCGACATTGCACTACCTCAAGGCGGTGGACGCAGCAGGCACGACCGACGCCACCAAGGTCGTCGCCAAGATGAAGGAACTCCCGATCGATGACTTCTACACCAAGGGCACGGTGCGTGAGGACGGGCGTGTGATGCGGCCCTATTATCTGCAGCAGGTGAAGAAGCCCTCGGAAAGCAGATATCCCTTCGATTATCTCAAGCTGCTCGCGACGGTGCCGGCCGAGGAAGCGGCGCGTCCCCTGAGCAAGAGCGAGTGTCCGATGGTCAAGCACGGCTGAGTGGGGCGCGGCGACATAGGAGGCCGCGGTCGGAACTCGCTCTCACCATTTGTTATCCGCGGTGAGGCGGCAGGCGGTCATCGCCAACCGTTGCACGACGGTCAGCGTCCTGCGCGAAAAGCGCGCGATTGTACTGGATCGACCTGCCGATTCCGGTCCGGCGTGCGGCCATGGAGTAGGGCGCGTTAGCGAAGCGTAACGCGCCTGCCGCGTTCGGATGGCGGATCACGCTGTGCTAGTCCGCCCCTACTTGTTGGTTACCGACCTAGCAAGCGGTCACCTGCCGATGCTCTCACAGCCGCACGTCGTAATCGACGTAATCGGCAAAGCCGTGGCTGCCGTAGCTGCCTCATAGGCGATCCTCGATATCCAGGTAGACGGTACTGTGATCGATCTGTTGCAGCAACTTCCGCTTCCCGCTTAGGCCATCCAGGATGCCGGATCATTGAGGTAAAGTGGACAAAGGTCCAATCAATCAACATTCGTCTCGCTGAGAGGGCCCAAATGAAAAGCCCCACCAATCGCTGGCGGGGCTTTCTGTGTTTCAGGCTAGGGGACCTACTTTGCCCCCATTAGCTAGGAACAACTTATAGGAACCAACTTTGCCGACCACCGCTGCAGCAGCAGCAGCGGCGATATAGCTGCGCCCTCACGAACACCCCGTCGTGCTTCCGCACGTGTCGCACTTCATGCAGGTGCCGTTGCGCACCAGGGTGAAGTTGCCGCACTCCGAGCACATCTCGCCTTCGTAGCCTTTGGCTTTCGCCTCGGCGCGGCGCTCGGCCTTGGTGGCCGTCGCGGCAGTGCCGGGCTTGCTCCACTGCAGGGCCTCTAACTTCTCCGTGGGGGAGAGATCGTGCTGGGCTTCCTGCTTCAGGGCAACGGCGCCTTCGATGGTGTCGCCGGTCCTAGAAGAGGAGAGAGCCTTGACCTTGGACCCCCCTCCCTGACCCTCCCCCGCGAGGGGGGAGGGGACGGAGCCGCCAGCGTGTGTGGCCGACCCAGATCCAGCACCGTGCGAGCCGCCGCGCATGACGACGAGATTGTCGGTGCGCGAGCGGGTTAGGCCGCGCGACAGGTATTTCGTCGCCTGATTGCCGCCGCCGTCCTCGTCCGCCATCTTGCCCTCGTCGACGCCGCGGCCGAGCGCATCGAAATTGCTCTCGCTAGGGTCCACGTGGGCGAGGTCGAAGCGGCTGAGATAGCTGACCGCGAGCTCGCGGAACACGTAGTCCAGGATCGAGGTCGCGTATTTGATGGAGTCGTTGCCCTGCACCGGGCCCGCGGGCTCGAAGCGGGTGAAGGTGAAGGCGTCGACATACTCCTCCAGCGGGACGCCGTACTGCAGGCCCAGCGACACCGCGATGGCGAAGTTGTTGATGAAGGAGCGCAGCGCCGCGCCCTCCTTGTGCATGTCGATGAAGATCTCACCGAGCCGGCCGTCGTCATATTCGCCGGTGCGCAGGTAGACCTTGTGGCCGCCGACCACCGCCTTCTGGGTGTAACCCTTGCGGCGATCCGGCATCTTCTCGCGCTCGCGCATCACGACGATGCGCTCGACCAGCTTCTCGACGATCTTCTCCGAGACCTGGGCGGCACGCGCCGCCATCGGCTTCTCGTAGAGCGCCTCGATTGCATCGTCCTCGTCCTCATCATCGCTGATGAGCTGCGAGTTCAACGGCTGCGACAGTTTAGAGCCGTCCCGATAGAGCGCGTTGGCCTTCAGCGCGAGCTTCCAGGAGAGCAGATACGCCGACTTGCAGTCCTCGACCGTGGCGTCGTTCGGCATGTTGATGGTCTTGCTGATCGCGCCCGAGATGAAGGGCTGTGCCGCCGCCATCATGCGGATGTGGCTCTCGACCGAGAGATAGCGCTTGCCGATCTTGCCGCAGGGATTGGCGCAGTCGAACACCGCATAATGCTCGGCCTTCAGGTGCGGAGCACCCTCGACGGTCATCGCGCCGCAGATGTGCACGTTGGCCGCCTCGATCTCGCGCTTGGTGAAGCCGATCGTCGTCAGCAGATCGAACGTCGGCGACGCCAGGGTCTCGGCCGGCACGCCGAGCTGGGCGCGAATGAAGTCCTCACCCAAGGTCCATTTGTTGAAGACGAACTTGATGTCGAAGGCGGTCGGCAGCGCCTTCTCGACCTTGGCGATAGCCTCATCCGTGAAGCCCTTGGCCTTCAAGGTGGAGGCGTTGATCCCGGGCGCGTTCGACAGCGAGCCGTGACCGACTGCATAGGCCTCGATCTCGGCGATGTCGCTCTCGCGATAGCCGAGCGCACGCAGCGCCTCGGGCACGGCGCGGTTGATGATCTTGAAGTAGCCGCCGCCGGCCAGCTTCTTGAACTTCACCAGCGCAAAATCAGGCTCGATGCCGGTGGTGTCGCAATCCATCACAAGGCCGATGGTGCCGGTCGGCGCCACGACGGTGACCTGCGCGTTGCGATAGCCGTTTGTCTCGCCGAGCCCGAGGGCATCGTCCCAGGCCTTGACGGCATGGGCGATGATCGAGGCCTGGGGGCAGGAGGCATGGTCGAGCGGCACCGGGTTGACCGACAGCGCCTCATAGCCGGTGGCGTGGCCATGCGCGGCGCGGCGATGGTTGCGGATCACCCGCAGCATGTGCGCGGCGTTCTTCTTGTAGCCCGGGAAGGTGCCGAGCTCGCCGGCCATCTCCGCCGAGGTCTTGTAGGCGATGCCGGTCATGATCGCCGAGAGCGCACCGCACAGCGCGCGGCCTTCCTTGCTGTCGTAAGGCAGGCCCATGGTCATCAGGAGGCCGCCGATATTGGCGTAGCCGAGGCCGAGGGTGCGGAATTCGTAAGAAAGCTCCGCGATCGCCTTGGACGGGAATTGCGCCATCAAGACCGAGATCTCGAGCACCAGGGTCCAGAGCCGGCAGAGATGCTCATAGGCTTCGACATCGAAGCTCTTGGTCGTGGTGTTGTAGAAGGTGAGCAGATTGGCCGAGGCGAGATTGCACGCCGTGTCGTCCAGGAACATGTATTCCGAGCACGGATTGGACGCGCGGATGTCGCCGGACGCCTTGCAGGTGTGCCAGTCGTTCATCGTGGTGTTGAAGTGCAGGCCGGGATCAGCGCTGGCCCAGGCGGCGTAGCCGATCTTCTCCCAGAGATCCCTGGCCTTCAGCGTCTTGGTGACCTTCTTGGTGGTGCGGCCGACGAGATTCCAGTCGCCGTCGGTCTCGACCGCGCGCAGGAAGTCATCCTTCAGCGATACCGAGTTGTTGGAATTCTGCCCCGATACGGTGAGGTAGGCCTCGGAATCCCAATCGGTGTCGTAGACCGGGAAGTCGATATCCTTGTAGCCTTGCTTGGCGAACTGGATCACCCGCTTGATGTAGTTGTCGGGCACCAGCGCGCGGCGCGCCAGCTTGATCTCGCGCCGCAGGGCAGGGTTCTTCTCGGGATCGAAGCAGTCGTCGCCCGAGCCCTCGCAATTGACGCACGCCTTCAGCACCGCCTTGAGGTGCTTCTGGTTGATCTTGGAGCCGGTAACGAGGGCGGCGACCTTCTGCTCCTCCTTCACCTTCCAGTCGATATAGGCCTCGATGTCCGGATGGTCGGCGTCGACCACCACCATCTTGGCCGCACGGCGCGTGGTGCCGCCCGACTTGATGGCGCCGGCCGCGCGGTCACCGATCTTGAGGAAGCTCATCAGGCCGGACGAGCGGCCGCCGCCGGACAGCTTCTCGCCTTCGCCGCGCAGGCTGGAGAAGTTGGAGCCGGTGCCGGAGCCGTATTTGAACAGGCGCGCCTCGCGCACCCAGAGGTCCATGATGCCGCCGTCATTGACGAGGTCGTCCTCGACGCCCTGAATGAAGCAGGCATGCGGCTGCGGATGCTCGTAGGACGATTTGGATTTGGTCAGCTTGCCGGTCTTGTAGTCGACGTAATAATGGCCCTGGCCGGGGCCGTCGATGCCATAGGCCCAGTGCAGTCCGGTGTTGAACCATTGCGGCGAGTTCGGCGCCACCATCTGCTTGGCGAGCATGAAGCGCAGTTCGTCATAGAACGCCTGGGCGTCGGTCTCGTCGGTGAAGTAGCCGCCCTTCCAGCCCCAATAGGTCCAGCAGCCGGCGAGGCGATCGAACACCTGCTTGGCGGAACGCTCGCTGCCATAGCGCTCAGCTTCCGGCAGCGCACCCAGCGCCTCGATGTCCGGCACCGAGCGCCACAGGAACGAGGGCACGCTCTCTTCCTCGACCTTCTTCAGGCGCGCGGCGACCCCCGCTTTGCGGAAATATTTCTGCGCCAGCACGTCGGAGGCGACCTGCGACCAGAACTCCGGCACCTCGACATTCTCGAGCCGGAACACCACCGAGCCATCGGGATTGCGGATCTCCGAGGTGGTCAGGCGGAAATCGATCCCCGCATAGGGGGACTGGCCTTCAGTGGTGTTGCGCCGTTCAATCCGCATCGGTGGTAACCCCAATTTCTTGCCGGACTGCGCCCCCGCAGTCTCGGATAGTTTCATTTGCTGCGTGCAAGGCCCGTCGCCGGACCAGTGTCGCAACTGTTCAAACCGGTCAGCCCGGCCCGTCTCTCTTCAACGCCCCAACTGTGCCGCCCGAGCCTTTTTGCTGGCCCTTGTCGGCGTGTCCCGGACGGCCCGAAACAGGGCAGACACGCCCTTCACCCGAAAGCCTCCTCGGCCGGCGGAGTGGTCGTTTCGAACCCTTCTGGGAATGCCCGGTGGGATAACAAACTCACCCGTCCAAGCCGGGTCGAAAGCTAGGCCGACTCCGTCGCACCCGTCAAGAACTAGTGCGAGTTCCTGAATCAAACACTAAATATGGTGGAAAAGGCGGGAAAACAGGGCGCTGCCGCGGTTGTGATCGGGCCTAAGTATCGGTGAATCCGACCGGATTCGAAACGCGAAAAATTTGTCAGAACGGCTGTCCCCAGCCCTTCGTCCCGCTCTCCACAGGGCAGCTATTTGGTGGCGCAAATCGCCCCCTTGGGGCTTGCATGTGGTCGACTCAGGCGACGGGCTCGACCTGCAGGGCTTCGCGCACCATCCGCGCCAGTTCGGAGCGCCGATAGGGCTTGGACAGGAGCAGGGCGCCGTGGTCGAGCTGGCCGTGCTCGATCATCGCGTTATCGGTATAGCCTGACGTGTAGAGCACGCGGGCCTGCGGCCGCAGCCGCTTCACCTCGTCGGCGAGCTCCTTGCCGGTCATGCCGCCGGGCATGATGACGTCAGTGAACAGGAGGTCGACGCGCTCGCCGGCCTTCACCGCTGCCAGAGCCTCCGCGCCGTTCGACACCGCCATCGCGGTGTAGCCGAGCCCGTGGAGCTGGCCGACCACGAATTGCCGCACCAGCGTGTCGTCCTCCACCACCAGAACATTCTCGTTACCCAGCGGGACCGGCGCCTCCGGCACGGCATCTGCCTCGATGCTCGCCTTGGCCGGCGGCAGATAGAGCCGGACCGTGGTGCCGCGGCCTTCCTCGCTGTAGATCTTGACGTGACCGCCGGACTGCTTGGCAAAGCCATAGACCATGGACAGCCCGAGACCCGAGCCCTTGCCGGCCTCCTTGGTGGTGAAGAACGGCTCGAAGGCGCGATCGCGCACCTCGGCCGGCATGCCGGTGCCGGTGTCGCTTACAGCCACCATGATGTAGGGGCCCGGCGTGACGCCGGCATTGGCCGCGGCATAGGCCTCGTCCAGCACCGCCTTGTGCGTCTCGAGCAGGAGCTTGCCACCATTGGGCATCGCGTCCCGGGCGTTGATCGCAAGATTGACCAACGAGTTGGCGAGCTGCGCCGAGTCGACATGGGCGATCAGCGTTTCTTCCTCGATGATCGAATTGATCTCGATCTGCTCGCCGAGCGTCGGGCGCAGCAGCTTGGCGATGTCGAGCACGGTCGAGTTGACGTCGATGTCGCGGGGCCGCAGTGGCTGCTTGCGCGCGAAGGCGAGCAGATGGCGGATCAGCTCGGTGCAGCGGTCGGCCGCCCGGCCGATCAGGGCCGCGAGCTCGGCCGTGGCGGGCCGGTCCTTGATCTGCTCGACCAGCGCTTCGATAGACCCGGTGATGATGGTGAGCATGTTGTTGAAGTCGTGCGCGACGCCGCCGGTAAGCTTGCCGATGGCGTCGAGCTTCTGTGCCTGCTGCAACAGCCGCTCGGTCTCATGCGCGTTGGTGATGTCGTGATAGACCATCGCCGCGCCGCCAATGCGGCCGTCGGGATTGCGCAGCGGCCGGCCGCTGACCATGAGCCGGACCTGAGGCCGGCCGTCGGTCGGCTTCACCACCACTTCCTTGCGGTCGAATTCCTCGCCGCGCAGCGTGCGCGCGATCGGCAGTGCCGCATCGGCAATCGGCGTGATGCCGTCACTCTCGTAGAATTGGTTTGCCGCCTTCATCTCGTTGAAGGTCTTGCCCGGCCGCATTCCCAGAAACTGCGCCACCGCTTCGTTCGCGATCACGATCTTGCCATCGGGCTCGACCACCAGCACGCCTTCGGCCATGCTGTTGAACGTATTCTCCAGGATCTCGGAGGAATGCCGCAGATTCTCGTACGCTGCGATCAGATGATCCTGCTGCTCCAGCGCGCGGGCTTCGAGCGAGCTCGTCTCGGCCTTGGAGCGGCTCAGCGACGAGCGCAGCGCGCGATTGGAGAGATAAGTGCTGCGGATCAGATAGGCCGCGAGTAGAAGAATGAGCATCACGCCGGCGAGATCGGCAGCCAGCAGCAGCGTGCCGGTCGTTCGCGATGTCGCCGTGCGCGCGGCCAGCTGCCGCTTCTCCTCCGCGACGAAGTCGTCGAGACGTTGCGAGATCACCGCCATGGCCGCGCGGCCTTCGGCCCGGGCATTGAGCGCGTCGATCCCGGCCTGGTCGGATATGGTATGGAGCCGGATCAGCTCGCCCGAGATCGCGATCCGGCGCTGGATCAGCTCGTCGATACTGCGCAGCCGCTCGACCTGGGCGGGGCTGTCGCTGACCTCCGCCTGAAGCGCGGCAAACGCCGCCGGGATCCGCGCGCTGGCGGCGCGAAAGTCGTCGATGAAGGTCGGCGCGCCGGTCAGCGCATAGCCGCGCCCGGCAGCCTCCGCCTGGCGAAGCTCGACACGCAACTCCGAGGTGTCCTGCAGCACCTTCAGCGTATGATTGACCCGCTCGACATCGTGCCGCGACTTGATGTCGAGCGCGGTGGACGCAACCCCAATGCCCAGCAGCATGCCAAGGCCGATGCCTGCTGCGACACCTCGCCGGATCATCGTGCCGCCTCTGCTGTCGGCATCGCCATGTGCAGTCTCCGTCGCAATCACACCTGGGGCGCGGTCATGGGAGCGCCGGCCGGCGCGTCGAGCGCCGCGCGGATCATCTGCGCGAGCTCGGAGCGGCGATAGGGCTTGGCGAGCAGCTGGGCGCCCTGGTCGATCCGGCCATGCGCGGCCATGGCATTGTCGGTATAGCCGGAGGTGTAGAGCACCCGCATTCCCGGCCGCAGCCGGCGCACCTCATCGGCGAGCTCTTTGCCAGTCATGCCGCCGGGCATGATGACGTCGGTGAACAAGAGATCGAACGCGCGGCCGGAGGTCACGATGGCGAGCGCCGCAGCGCCAGTCGTCACGGCGATCGTGCTGTAGCCAAGGCTGCGCAGCTGGGCGAGCACGAAGTCGTGCACCAGCGGATCGTCCTCGACCACCAGAATGGTTTCCGTGCCATATGGCATCGGTCCATGCGTGACGGGCGCGATCTGCGCGTCGGTCCGGGAAGGCGGCAGGTAGAGGCGGATGGTGGTGCCGTGGCCTTCCTCGCTGTAGATCTTGACGTGCCCGCCGGACTGCTTGGTGAAGCCATAGACCATGGAGAGGCCGAGGCCAGCGCCCTTGCCGGCCTCCTTGGTGGTGAAGAACGGCTCGAAGGCACGGTCGCGCACCTCCGCCGGCATGCCCGAGCCGGTATCGCTGACCGCGACCATGATGTAGCCGCCGGGCGCCACGCCGGGATTGGCCGCGACATATGTCTCGTCGAGCACCGCCAGGCTGGTTTCGAGCAGAAGCTTGCCGCCATCAGGCATTGCGTCGCGGGCGTTGATCGCGAGGTTGACCAGAGAATTGGCGAGCTGCGCGGAATCGACATGCGCGATCAATGTGTCATCGTCGAGGAGCGTGTGGATCTCGATCTGCTCGCCGAGCGTCGGGCGGAGCAGCTTGGCGATATCGAGCACGGTCGAGTTGACGTCGATGTCGTGCGGCCGCAGCGGCTGCTTGCGGGCGAAAGCAAGCAAATGGCGGATCAACTCGGTACAGCGGTCGGCCGCCCGGCCGATCAGGGCGGCGAGGGCGGCGGCCGCGGGCCGGTCCTGGATATCCTCGATCAGGGTCTCGATCGAGCCGGTGATGATGGTCAGCATGTTGTTGAAGTCGTGCGCGACACCGCCGGTGAGCTTGCCGATCGCATCCAGCTTCTGCGCCTGCTGCAACAGCCGTTCGGTGTCCAGCGCGTCGGTGACATCGTGATAGACGAGGGCTGCGCCGGTGATCTTGCCATCCCGATTGCGCAGCGGCCGGCCGCTGACAGTCAGGCTGAAACTTTCGCGGCGATCGTTACGTCGGACGATGACCTCGCGTCCGTCGAATTGCAGGCCACGCAAGGCGCGCGCCGTCGGCAGTTCGAACTCCGGAATCGGGGTGATGCCGTCCTGCTCGAAGAAGCGGTTCTGGCTCTTGATGTCGGCCAGCGTGGTCGCCGGCTTCAGCTGGAAGATCCGCACCGCCGCCGGATTGGAAAGCACGATGGCGCCCGTCTGGTCGATCACCAGCACGCCTTCCGCCATGGTATTGAAGGTGTTGTTCAGGATCGCGGCTGAGTGGCGCGCCTGCTCATGCGCCAGGATGAGACTTTGGTTCTGCTCGATCGCCTGCGCCTCCAGCGAGCTTGCCTCGGCTTTAGAGCGGCCGAGCAACGAACGCAGCGCGCGGTCGGCGAGATAAGCGCGACGGATCAGATAGGCTGCGATCATCAACAACAGCGCGAGCCCGGTCAGGTCGACCGCGAGCAGCAATGAGCCATTCGCCTGCGAAGCGGCTGTGCGCAGATCGAGCAGCCGCTTCTCCTCAGCGGCGAACGCGTCGAGCCGTTCCGCGATCTCGGCCTGTGACGCTCGGCCTTCGGCCCTGGCGTGAAGCGCTGCGAGCCCGGCATCGTCGGACGCGGCGGAGAGACGAACCAGTTCGCTCGATACCGCGATCCTGCGTGCGATGAGGTCCGAGATCGAGTTGAGCCGTGCAAGCTGCAGCGGATTGTCCTGCACGGCCCGCTTCAGATCAGCGATCGCCGCCGGGATGTTCTTGCGGGCGTCATCGAACTCGGCAGAGAAATCCTGCGAGCGGGTCAGCGCGAAGCCGCGGGAGGCGCTTTCCACCTGCCGAAGCCGCAGCCGCAGATCGGACGTCTTTTGCAGCACAAGCAGCGTATGCTCGACCAGGGCGGCATCGTGACGGGACCTGATGTCCAGCGCCGTCGCGGCCGCGCCAATGGCCAGCAGAATGCCAAGCCCAAGTCCGATCGTCCAACGTTGTCGGATCATTGCTTCTCAGTCTCGGTCGTCCTCTGAAACGCATGACGCTGTCCGAAAACGCATGTTGAAAATGCACGCTACCAAGCGCATGCCGCGGGTTGGAGCATCCGCGGCCTGATGGGGTGTGTACAAATTTGCCTATCCGCGATCTGTCTGCGCCGACAGCTCTCCGCTCGCGACCAATACCGCCTTGTCGGAAGCACTGAGCGCCGCGCGAACCATCTGTGCAAGTTCTGACCGCCGGTAGGGTTTCGTCAGGAGCATCGCGCCTTGGTTGAGGCGGCCATGCTCAATTAGCGCATTGTCAGTATAACCGGAAGTGTATAGGACCTTCGTTCCCGGCCGGCGGCGGCGGACTTCGTCGGCAAGCTCCTGGCCGTTCATGCCGCCGGGCATAATGACGTCGGTAAACAGCAGATCGAAGACCTCGCCGGCCTCCATTCTGCTGAGCGCTTCGGCTGCGGTCGAGGCGGGGAGCGTCTTGTAGCCGAGCGCTTGGAGCTGCACGACGACGAAATCACGCACCAGCCTGTCGTCCTCCACCACCAGAATGGTCTCGCCGCCACGCGGCAATGACGTATCGGGTACGGATGCCGCGAGGTCAGCGCTCTTTGCAGGCGGCAAATAGAGGCGAACGGTGGTGCCCCGGCCTTCTTCGCTGTAGAGTTTCACATGGCCACCGGACTGCTTGGCGAAGCCATACACCATGCTCAGGCCGAGGCCTGAGCCGTCGCCGGCCGCCTTGGTGGTGAAGAAAGGCTCGAACGCCCGGTCCTGGACCTCCTGCGGCATGCCGATGCCGGTGTCGCTGACAGCGATCATGATGTAGGGACCCGGCCTGACGTCGGGATTGGCCTTCGCATAGCTGTCGTCCAGCGTGACCAGGCGGGTCTCGAACAGCAGCTTGCCGCCGTTGGGCATCGCGTCACGAGCGTTGATGGCCATGTTGACGAGCGAATTGGCCAGCTGCGCGGAGTCGATGTGCGCGAACATGGCCTCCTGTTCGAGAATCGAATTGATCTCGATCTGCTCGCCGAGCGTCGGACGCAGCAGTTTGGCAATATCCAATACCGTGCTGTTGACGTCGCTATCGCGCGGATGCAGCGGCTGTTTCCGCGCGAAGGCAAGCAGATGGCGGATCAGTTCGGTGCAGCGGTCGGCCGCCTGGCCGATCAGCGCGGCGGTTGCGGCGGCCGCCGGGCGGTCGCGCAGCTCATCGATCAGCGCCTCGATCGCGCCGGTGATGATCGTCAGCATATTGTTGAAATCATGCGCGACGCCGCCGGTGAGCTTGCCGATGGCGTCGAGCTTCTGCGCCTGGCGCAGCAGCCGCTCGGTCTCGTGGGGCCCGGTAATGTCGTGATAGACCATCGCCGCACCGGTGATGTCACCGGCGGCGTTGCGCAAGGGACGGCCGCTGACCATGAGGCGAATGCCTTCGCGGCTATCTCCCAGGTGAACCACAACCTCGTGACGGTCGAAAGCTTCGCCGCGGAGCACGCGCGGCGTAGGCAGCTCATTGACCGGGATCGGCGTGACGCCGTCACGCTCGAAAAAGCGCCGCTCCGCCCGGATATCGGCGAGTCGTCGGCCCGGACGGTAGCCGAGCAGTCGCTCGACGGCCGGATTGGAGAACACCACCGCGTCGGTGGAGTCGATGACCAGCACGCCTTCGGCCATGCCGTTGAAGGTGTTCTGCAGCACCTCTGCCGAATGACGAAGCTGCTCGTGGGCCGCCGCAAGGCTCGCATCCTGCTCCTGCGCCTTGGCGGCCAGCGAGCTCGCAGCCGCCCTTGTACGGATCAGCGAGGCATGTAGCGCGCGCTGCGCCAGATAAGAGCGACGGATCAAGAAGCCGGCAATGAGGAGAACCAGCGCGACGCCAGCCAGATCGATCGCAAGCAGCAGCGAGCCGGTCGTTCGCGAGGTAGCCGAGCGTAACGCCAGCAGACGCTTTTCCTCAGCTGTGAAGCGGTCAAGATTGGCAAGGATGGTCGCCATGGTGGCGCGACCTTCCCCGCGGTCCCTCAGCGCCTCGATGTTAGCAATGTCCCCGGCGGCATGGAGCCGGGCGAACTCCCTGCTGATCTCGAGCCTGCGGCTGATCAGTGGTTCGGTGTTGCGCAGCAGGTCACCCTGGAAGGGATTGTCCTCGACGGCGTGAGACAGGTCGGCGATGGCCGACGGAATCTTACCGGCGGTCTCCTCGAACTCGGCGCGCAGGCTTTCGGACTTCGTCAGCGAGAAACCGCGCGCCGTGCTCTCGGCGGTGCGAAGCAGCAGCCGCAGGTCGGAGGTCTTCTGCAGCACTCCGAGCGAATGATCGACCCAGGCCGAATCGCGCCGCGACTTGATGTCGAGCCCGACCGATGCCGCGCCGATCATCAGCAACATTCCAAGACCCAATCCAAGAGCGATGCGCTGTCGGATCATCGGCACGTCTCGGGCGTGGTTTGCGCCGGACACCGCGCAGGGCTCCCGCCGGCCGCTCGGCGTCGGGCCGGTCCGAACGTCCGATGCGGTGGACATAGGGCGCGCCGCACGCCATGCCGGTGCGGCGTACCGGAGATCGGTGCAATCTGTAAAGGCGGTGGCAGGACAGACATCCGGAAAATTGACGATTGGTCGAGATATCACGGCTCCAGGCGCCGTTCCCGACGTCTCAAGCATCAGCTGCTCAAGTCTCACGCCGACGATGGCGACAGGAAAGTCCTGGCGGCCGGTCGAGTTTGACCTCGTGCTCCGATTCCGAAGCTCGTAAACGAAGATGCCGCAATATGATACGAACTTCGGAATCGAGGCATTGGATGTGCGCCGACGTCCGGTATTGATCAAATAAGCGCGGCACCTCCTTGAGGAGCGTCCTCAGCGCAGAATCACAAACCGAGCGATGATGACCCGAAAGCCGGGCATCTTCTGCACGGTACCGGGCATATGGGGACGCGGAGCCGCGAACAATTTTGCGAGCTGTGGATTTCCGGGGTCTGTATCCGGCGGGACGCAGAATGGCAAAGGCGGCGCACGGAGCGCCGCCTTTGCCGCTATCGCTCAGCTGGCGTGTTATGGGCAGGGGTGCCGCTCGCCGTCATAGCCGAGATAGGTGCCCGAGGCGGGGTCGTAGGACCGATAGCGCCGGGCGCAATAGCTGGCATCGCCACCAACGACGCCGACCTCGACGGCAGGAGCGCTGTCATCGTAGTAATAGGAATTGTCGGCGTAGTAGTCCGGGCCGTAATAATAGTCGGGACCGCCGTAGTAGGCATAGGAATCGGCCGCCAGCGCGCCGCCAACGATGGCGCCGGCCGCAACGCCCGGCCAGAAGCCGCCATGGCGATGATGCCATCCGCCGCCATGCCAGCCGCGGGGGCCTCCCGCGAAGGCACCGGGACCTGCCGCGCCCGCGACGCGTGGGCCAGCCGCCATACCGCCACGGGGCGCGGTGAAGTTTGCTCCGCCGACTGCCGGACCGCTGGCCGCGAAGGACGCGCCGCCACCCGGGCCGCGCGCCGCGAAGGATGCGCCGCCTCCCGGACCGCGAGGGCCACTGAATGCCGCGCCACCGCCCATTCCGCCGCCACCGCCCCCGATGTGGCCGCCGCCACCCATTCCACCACCCATGCCACCGCCGACATGGCCGCCACCGCCGCCGACACCAGCACCGCGCGCGCCCTGCGCAAAGCTTGCGGTGCTCGCCGCCAATGGCAGAATCAGCGCCAACGCCGTCATGGCGGTCAGCTTTTTAAGATTGCTCATTGATTGGACTCCATCACGAGGAAAATGACCTAACCCGCGGCGATGCTGGTCGTTCCAGGGTGCATATGTGCGGAGCCTGCGATTGCAGGGTTGGCAGGTCGTCCCGAGACGGAATGAACGCTGGTTCAGAATGCAGAAGGCGGGCTGGCTTCGCGGTACTGGACAATCCTGCTGCAGGGTGGCATCAGAGCCCGCACCGCCACCAAACCGGCCTCTCGCGCATGAAACAATTCTTCCTCAAGCTCTTCACGTGGTGGAATGGCCAGACCTTCGGCACGCAGCTGTGGACCTGGCGTTTCGGCGAGTTGGTCGGCGAGGACGAGCAGGGCAATCGCTACTACCGCACGGCCGGCGGCAAGATCGATCCCGTGCTGCACTTCGAGCGCCGCTGGGTGATCTACAACGGCCTGGCTGAGGCCAGCCGCATTCCACCTTCCTGGCACGCCTGGATCCATCACGTGGTCGATGTGCCGCCGACCCAGGACGGCTACGAGCCGCGGGAGTGGGAAAAGCCGCATCAGCCGAACCTAACCGGCACGCCGCGCGCGTACCGGCCTTCCGGCTCGACGCTGGCCAGCGGCCGCCGTCCGAAGGCGACCGGCGACTACCAGCCCTGGACGCCGCGTAGCTGACCGCCCCGGGCGGCTTCCCGCGTCGCTTCCGGTTCCAGTCTGTGGATAGCGAGAAGTGCGGGGAGAGTTCGCGCTTGGCGCGAGCACCCCGTTGCGCGGTGACGCCGGTTGGGGCTGAATGATGCCGTCTTGCGAAGGTGGTTTCAGACCACTGCGACGGTTCAGGATACGGAATCGCGACCGTTCCTGATATGCAGCGGCACCCGATCAGGATCCCCGCGACCGGGGCGACCAGCCTCCGGGTTGCGCAAGGCCTGCAATCGCCCGGCACGATGTGGTGCCGTCGTAAGATCAGGAAAGGCCGCTGGGGCAACCCGGCGGCCTTTTTCGTTGTCGTCTTCCGCAGGTCAGGGGGCCGCCCGTCAGGCGCCAGCCCTCAAGCGTTGTGAGGCCCGGGCTACGGCGTTCCGCCGTCGCTGCTGGAATGGCGCGATGCGCTCCTGCATCAGCGCGAGGACGGCGGGCGGAGCGCTCTCCGGCGCGCCGGAGTCGAATGGCGGCGCGGGGATGTATTCGATTGCGAGCTGGATCGCTTCTGCCGTGGAGCGATCAATCAGGATCGACACCAGCGTCAGCGCAAAATCGATGCCCGCGGTGACCCCACCACCTGTGACCCGGTTGCGGTCGATGCAGACACGCTCGGTCGAGAGAGTGGCGCCGAATGGCGCGAGACAGTCGCGCGCGCTCCAATGGGTGGCCGCGCGATAACCGTCGAGCAGGCCAGCCGCGCCCAGCGCCAGCGAGCCGGTGCAGACCGACGTGATGTAGCGGGCGCCTTCGGCCTGACGCTTCAGGAAGTCGAGGACCTCCTCGTCATTGACGATGTCATCGACGCCGGCGCCGCCGGGAACACAGACGACGTCTAGCTGCGGACAATCAGCAAAGGTCGTGGTCGGCAGCAGCGTCAGCACGGAATCGGTCGGGATTGGCTCGATGCGCTTCCATAACAAATGCACGGTGGCGCCAGGCACGCGGGCGAACACCTGCACAGGACCTGTGAGGTCGAGCTGGGTCAGCTTCGGAAACAGGACGAATCCGATCTGGAGCGGGGCAGCCATGATGCGCTTCCTTCGGTGCGTGAAAAGGGCTTGACGGCATGCAGTCTGGCATGATCGCCTCGTGTCTGAAATGGCAGATTTCCCTCGTTTTCGGTCGCAACTGAAAAAAGGGCCCCTGACGATGATCGGCGTCCTGATCTTTCCTGACTTCCAGCTCCTCGATGCGTCCGGCCCGATCTCGGCGTTCGAGATCGCTGCGCGCTACGCGCGGCAGACACCGTCGATCAAAGTAATTGCCGCTCAGCCGGGACCGGTTCGCTCAACGGCGGGCGTCGAGATGCTGGCGCGCAAGTTCGGCCCGGCAAGCGCTCTGTCGACTCTGATCATCGCCGGCGGGGAGGGTGTCGAAGCGGCCGCGCGCAATGCCTGCACCCTCGCTTTCGTCCGTAATGTTGCAAAGCGCGGCATCCGCGTCGCCAGCGTCTGCTCCGGCGCCTTCATCCTTGCCGAAGCCGGCCTGCTCGATGGCAAACGCGCCACCACGCATTGGCAGCGGACGCGGCAGTTCCTCAAGGCCTATCCGAACGTGAAGCTCGAGCCCGACAGCATCTACGTGCGTGATGGGATTATCTGGACCTCGGCCGGCATCAGCGCCGGCATCGATTTGGCGCTCGCGATGGTCGCCGAGGACCATGGCGAGGAAATCGCGCAGAAGACCGCGCGGCAGCTGGTGCTCTATGCCAGGCGCAGCGGCGGCCAGTCTCAGTTTTCACAGCTGTTGGAACTGAAGGCCCCGAACGGCCGGTTCGCCCCGCTGCTGACCTGGGCACGCGAGCATCTCGACGCGCCTCTGACGGTGGATGACCTTGCCGACCGGGCCGGCATGAGCGCGCGGCATTTCACCCGGGCCTTCATTGCCGAGACCGGGACGACGCCGTCGAAGGCGGTGGAACGGCTGCGCATCGAGGTGGCGCGGCAGCGGGTGCAGGCGTCCAGCGAGCCGATCGAGCGGGTCGCGGAGATCACCGGTTTCCGCGATCCGGAGCGGATGCGCCGTGCCTTCATCCGCGCCTTCGGCCAGCCGCCCCAGGCGTTGCGGCGCGCAGCACGGGCGGGATAGAGTTTCGATCAGCGGTCCAAGAGGTCGGCCTGATGGCCAGTCATGCCATGGCTTTCGCAATTCTGTTTCCGAGGCCCTATGTGCTGGAAGTCTCCAAGCTGCGCCAGCAGCTGGAGGAAGCGCATCTGGCGTGGGCAACGGAGTGGAGGCTGCGACAGCAGGAGTTCGTGATCGAGAACATCCGCTTCGCGCATGACCCGCATTGGAAGCAGCGGTTTTTCAGCCTGCAGTCGGCGCGCGATGGAGCGCATTGGTTCTGGCAGGCCACGAGAGTCATCGTGACCTGCACCGGAGCGTCGATCTAGCCGTTGTTCTTATGAAACCGGTATCTCGCAATTGACGCGTGGTTCCCGCGGCCTCGTCATTGCGAGCCAACGGGTCCGCGCGTATGCGCGGCCCGATGACAGGCTCCGCGAAGCAATCCAGTGTCAGAAAGGAAGTCTGGATTGCTTCGTCGCTTCGCTCCTCGCAATGACAAATACGGTAGGCAACTTATCCCGCGGTGAATTGTCGCTATTAGTCTAGACGACGTACTGCGCGATGCCGTTGCCGAACGACCAGTTCTCCTTGACGACTTCCACGAAGTTCACGAACACGTCCTCGGGGCGCAGGCCGGGACGCTGGCGCAGGCGTTCGACCAGCCGGGCGTAGAACGCCTGCTTGGCCTGCTGCGTGCGGGTGTTGCTCACGGTCAGCTGGATGATGACGAAATTATCCGACCGTTCGATCCCGAGATAGCTGCGGTCGAAGACGAGATTGTCCTCATGATGTTCGTTGATGACCATGAAGCGGTCGTGCTCGGGCACGTTGAACGTCTCCCGCATGGTCTCATAGATCTCGTTGGTCAACGTTCGCTTGAATTCGCCGGATTTGCCCCGGCGCAGATCGATCCTGACGAGCGGCATGACGGCATACTCCTGTTGTTGTCATTGCCGCATCATAGATGAACCGCTAGGATCATAAAAATGAATGTTCGGCGGCCAAGCATGACGGTTCGAAATGCATAGATTGCCAACCCTCGAACTCGACTGGTTGCGCGCCTTCGTCACCGTGGCCGATGCGCGCAACTTCACCGTCGCCGGCGAGGCGGTCGGCGCCACGCAGTCGGCGGTCAGCGTCCGGATCCGCAAGCTGGAGGATCGGCTCGGGCAACGGCTGTTGGAGCGCAACGCCCGTCACGTCGCGCTGACCCGTTTCGGCATGAGCTTCCTGCCCGACGCGCGGCGCCTGCTGCAGCTCCATGACGACGCGGCGGTTCGTGCCATCGGCTCGGCGCGCAGCCGCAGCTTCGAGCTGGCGGTCAGCGACCACACGGCCGGCGATCTCTTGCCGAAGATCCTGGGGCCGATGCGTGAGCTGCCGGATGGTCGGCGGCTGTCCGTCGTGGTCGGACGGTCGCCGGAGTTGGCGATCGCATTCGCGGGCGGGCACTACGACGCCGTGATCGGCCGGGCGGACGATTTCGGCGGCGAGGGCGAGACCATCATCGAGGATCGCATGGTGTGGATGACCGCGAGGTCGTTCGAGTGGGAGGCTGGCCAGCCGCTGCCGCTGGTCTTGCTGTCGGCGCCTTGCACGGTTCGGGATGCGACGCTGACGGCGCTGGCGCGGCATGACGTGCCCTGGCGCGAGGCCTTCGTCGGCACCGGCGTGGCCGCGATCCAGGCCGCTGTCGTCGCAGGCTTCGGCATCGCCGCCCTGGAGGCGCGCAACGTGCCACCCGATTGCGTGACGCAGGGCGCATGGCTGAAACGATTGCCGCCGCTGCCCCCGACGCGGGTGGTGATCCGCGCGCGCGAGGCAACGGCGACCGATGCGCAGATCGTGCGGATGATCGCGAGCGCGTTGAAGCAGGTCGCGCCGCGCAGCCGTCGTCGCGCCCGCTGAGGTGGGACCTGCACAGGGGTACGCGGCGAGCGTGGCCGTGTTGGCATTCGCAGATGCGAGACCTATAGTCGGCGCAAACAGGTTTTCGATCTGGGGGTCATGCGCATTTCCATCATCACCGGCGGGGGCGCCGGTATCGGGGCAGCCGTGGCGCGGCGTCTGGCCGCGCCGGGCCAATGCCTGGTATTGCACGGGCAGGGTGCGGACGATGCGGGCCGGCAGCGGCTGGCCGCTGTCGCCGCCGCGTGCCGACAGGCCGGCGCCGAGGTGGCCGTCCTTTCCGGCGATCTCGCTGCTCCCGGCTCCGCGTCAGATCTCGTGAGCGCCGCCCGCGACACTTTCGGTCCGGTGGGCGCGATCGTTCACGCCGCGGGCTTTGCCGATCGCCGCAGCTTTCGCGATCTGCCGCGGGAGGGACTCGATCGTTCCTATGCCGTGATGGCCGGCGCGTTTCACGAACTGGCCAGCGCGGCGCTGCCGGATCTGCTGCGCGGTCCCGAGAGCCGGGTCGTCGCCATCTCCAGCTTCGTGGCGCACCGCTTCGTGGTGGGCGGCACCTTTCCAGCTTCGGCTGCCGCCAAGGCCGCCCTGGAAGCCCTGGTGAAGTGTCTGGCCATCGAGCTCGCTGCCGTGGGCGGCACCGCCAACGTCGTCGTGCCCGGCTATACCCGCAAGGATCCTGGACGGCAGGGATCGCTCGATCCCGCGGCCTGGCAGGTCGCGGCCAGGGCCAATCCGCTGCAGCGTCTGGCCGAACCCGACGATATCGCTGCAACCGTCAAATTCCTGCTGACGGCGGAGGCCGGCCATATCACCGGCGCGGTGCTGCCAGTCGATGGCGGGCTGACGCTGAGCTGAGTGAAATCTGGACAGAGTAATGAGCGAGAGCATGACGGATCAAGCAACCGACGTGGTCGTGCTGGGCGCAGGCATCGTCGGCGTGTCGGCAGCCTTTGCGATCCGCGAGCGCGGCTTGTCGGTGATGCTGATCGATCGCAAGGCGCCGGGCGAGGAAACCTCCTACGGCAATGCCGGCATACTCAGTAGCGGATCGATCCTGCCGCTTAACAAGCCCGCGCTGTTCTCGGCGCTGCCGGCTTATCTGACCAACCAGAGCGCGTCGCTGCGCTGGAATCCGGCCTGGACGGTGCGCAATCTCGATTGGGTGCTGCGCTTCCTTGCGAACGCGGTGCCGTCGCGGGTCAAGCCGCGGGCGGTTGCGCTGCATGGCCTGATCGGCGCGTCCCTGGCTCTGCATCGCGACTGGATCGTCAGAGCCGGCGAGCCGCAGCGCATCCGCGAGACCGGCTGGCTCAAGGCCTGGCGCGGCGACGGTACCTTGGCCGCAAAGGAGGAGCAGGCCTGGCTCGCCGAGTTCGGCATCAAGAGCGAACTGCTCGACCGCCAGGCGATCTCCGCACTCGAGCCCAATATCCTGCCGGTCTACAAGGTCGGCCTCCTGCACAGCCAGACGGCTTCCGTGGATTCACCGGGCAATGTGGTGAAGGCCTATGCGAGAATGTTCGAAGGCCTCGGCGGCGTGGTCCGGCAGGCGGCGGTCAGGGCGCTGGCGCCGGATGGCGCCGGCTGGCGCGTGATGTTTCAGGACGACATGATCCGCGCGCGCCATGTTGTGATCGCGCTCGGGCCGTGGTCGCCAGACATCCTGCGACCCCTCGGCTATCGCGTGCCGATGGCATTCGAGCGCGGCTATCACCGCGAGTTCAAGCCCGATCCATCGCGGCGGCTGCTACGGCCGATCAACGATGCCGATGGCGGCTTCCTGATGACGCCGATGGAGCGGGGCGTGCGCATCACATCTGGAGTCGAGCTGACCGATCGCGACGCGCCGTCCTCGTTCGCGCAGCTCGATCAGGTGGTGCCGCTGGCGCGCAGCGTGATCGAATTCGGTGAGGCTGTCGGTGAGCCCTGGCGCGGCGCGCGGCCGACCCTGCCGGACTCGCTCCCGATGATCGGGTCGGCGCCGCGGCATTCCGGCCTGTGGCTTGCATTCGGCAACCAGCATATCGGCTTCACCACCGGGCCGGCGACCGGCGCGGCCATCGCGGCGATGATTGCAGGCGAGCAGCCAGCCTTCGACGTCTCGGCTTTCGCGCCGAGCCGCTATCTCTGACAGGCAAACACCAAACCCTGGGATCGCCATGCGCTACGTCTGGGATTTCGCGATCCTTGCCAAATACAGCCATCTGTTCTGGGTCGGGCTCGGCTGGACCATGGCTTACACGGTCGGCACCATCCTGGCCGGGACGCTGATCGGCCTCCTCGTCGGCATCCTGCGGCTGCGGCGGTTGCCGGTGATCGACTGGCTGCTGCTCAGCTACATCGAGCTGTTCCGCTGCACACCGCTGCTCGTGCAGATCATCTGGTTCTACTACGCCTTTCCAGTCGTGATCGGCGTCAATATCCCGGCCCATATCGCCGCCATGAGCGTGCTCTCGCTCTATGGCGGCGCGTTCTACGCGGAGATCGTGCGCGGCAGCATCGAGAGCGTGCCGCGCGGCCAGTGGGATGCGGCGCGCGCGCTGGGTTTACGCTCCTGGCGGATGATGCGGCTCGTGATCCTGCCGCAGGCGCTAAAGCCGATGCTCGCGCCTTATGTCAACCAGTCGGTGACGCAGCTGAAAAACACCTCGCTGGTCTCGGTGATCGCGGTGCCCGACCTCGTCTACAACGCGACGCTGATCAACGCCGATACCTATCGACCGCTTGAGGTCTACACCATCGTTGCCCTGATCTATTTCGCGATCCTGTTTCCGGCGACGCTCGCCGGGCGCCGGTTCGAGCGCGGCATGACCTACGACAAGGCCTAGACGATCGTTTCCAAAGTCACGGCCTATATGTAGCCCCCGCTGTCATCGTCCGCGAAGGCGGACGATCCAGTACGCCGTGACGTTTCGGTTCGATCTCTTCTGTCGCGGGGTACTGGATGCTCCGCAGGAGCCTGTCATCCGGCCGGCCGACGGCCGGACCGGGTGGCGGAGCATGACAGCGTTGGAGGTGGCGAGAGGTCAACCCATCCACCGACAGCCGATTTCAAGGAAACGCCGGTGTAGATTATGCCGCGCGATCGTCGCTCAGATGTTGAGCTCGACCGGAATGTCCTCGGCCTTGACGCCCGAGAGCGCGAGACCCTTGACGAACCATTCCCGCATCTGGCCAACGCCTCTGTTGTAGTCGATCCAGACCGAGAGAAAGTCGCGCCAGCGCTTGTCGGGCTCGCGCCGCACCGCGGTCGCCGACGCCACGGTGACGGAGGGCGACTGCAGGATTTTGTAGGTGCCGAGATTGGGGTTCTTGGCGATTGCGGTCAGGCCCAGTACCAGCGCGTTGACGACGCAGTCGACGCGGCCCGAAGCCATCTCCAGCATCACCTCGTCGCGCGACTTCAGCGACTTGATCGTGGCGCTCGGCGCAAAACGGCGAGCCACCGCCTCGTTGGCGGAGCCGACATCGACCGCAATCCTCACCTCGGGCTTGTTGATGTCGGCCCAGGTCTTCGCCTCCATGCCCTTCTTCAGCATGGCGCCGAACGGATGGGGAAACACCGTGCTGGTGAAATCCACCACCAGCGCGCGCTGCGGGGTCGGATTGAGCGCAAAGCCGAGATCGATCTTGCCGGACTGCAGATCGAGGATCGAATTGCCGTAGGTTGACTCGGTATATTCGAGCTTGACGTCGAGCAGCTTGGCGATGTCGTTGGCCATCTCGATCGAGAAGCCTGACCAGGTGCCGGTGGCGAGATCCTTGTTGAAATAGGGCAGCTCGCCCGGCAACACGGCGATGCGCAGCGTCTTGCTGGCGCGGACGCGATCCAGCGTATTGTCGTCACCCTCGGCGGCCGACGCGGGGCGCGTCATCGCGGACGCGAGCGCAGCGCCGCTGCCGATCGCCAGCGCGTAACGCAGCGCGTCGCGGCGGTCTTCGGAAATCTTCTGTTCGTCGGATATGGTCACGTCGTCCTCCTGCACCAATCAGGAGAAAGCCTAGCGTCGACGTTGCATGCCAGCAACAGCCATATCGGCCGTTCCGGCAACTGATACGCAACGTGCAGTGCCGCGGCGACCTCTAGATGCATCGGGGCGACCATGCGATGCCTGATCGGCATGCAGCGCTGATCAAGGTTTGGCCGGATCGGCCATCACACGGAGCCGGCGGCCGAGCCATTCGGTCGTCGTTGCCTGGATCAGGATGGTCATCACGATCGCGACGAAGGTTACGGACGCGATGACCTCGGCGCCCGGCGCCTTGATGCCGAGCAGGAGGCCCGCCAGCGCGGCCGGGATCACGCCGGTCTCCCGAGTCCAGCACATGAAGACGAGCTCGGCGAGGCTCCAGCGCGCACGCCGGTCGAGACCGGCGCAGATGAACACGGTCAGCGGCCGTGCGACCAGCATCAGCACTGTGACAACAGCAACGTCGCCGAGCCAATAGCGGCCCATCAATGCGAAATCGACCTGGGCGCCCAGCAGGATGAAGATGAAGAGGCGCATGATGAAGGCGGTGGTCAGCACGAACTCGTCGAGCTTGGCCGCCTCTCCGACCTCCATCCGAAAGCCGAGCGCCTCCTTGTTGCCGAGCACGACGCCGAACACGAACACGGCCATGAAGCCTGAGGCGTGCAGGCCGGAGGCCCCGAAATAAGCGGCGATGACGGCGACCAGCGTGACGACAGGCGCGTATTCGGTGAGAAAGGCCCATTTCTCATGCGCGATCAGCAGGCACGCGAGATAGCCGAGCACGAGGCCGGCACCGATGCCGACAGCGGATTGCCAGATGAGATCGAACAGAGCGCCGGCCGGCGAGAAGCCGCCAGCGCCGGTTGCGATCGCGAGCAAGGTGAAGGTGATGATCGCGGCCATCGCATCGTTGAAGGCGGACTCGCTCATCACGGTCTGCGCGAGACGATCGCGGATCCGGACTTGCCGGAACACGGGCATCAGCGTCGCCGGATCGGTTGAGGCAATCGATGCGCCGAGCAGGAGCGCGATCGGCAGCGGCAACGACAGAAACCATGCGGCTGCGATCCCGGTGACCGCGCCGGTAATCACGACGCCGAGCGTCGCAATGATCAGGATCGTGATCCAGACCTCGCGCAACACGGTGAGGCGGAGCGCCGCCCCTCCGTCGAACAGGATATAGCTGGCCCCGAACAGCAGGATGATCTGGTTGAGCGCCGAGTCCGCTCTGATGTTGATCAGATCAAGCGCGTGCGGTCCGATCGCAATGCCGGCGAGGAGGAACAGCGCGACGTCAGGAATGCGCACCTTCTGCGCGGCGAAGGCAACCAGCGTGCCGATCGCGAGGATGAGTCCGGCATCCAGCAGCGTATGGCGCGCGATCTCGATCGACGTCGATGTCTCCATGAGCAGCCGCCTCCATAGGCTGAAATCGGGTGAGGCGTGGTATCATGCTTGCCGGACCGAGGCGACGGGCAAGGACAACGCCGAACGTGTTGAAACCGGGTACACGAACCGCGATCGGGCTTTCCTCTTTACTGTTGCTCGTTTTTCACTGTCGCTCTATTGCGGCTGGACCTGAGAGTGCGGCAAACACGCATGCCGCAAGCAAGAGCGTGATCGCACTGACGAGAAAATAAGCTGGCGGATACCGGTTGTCCCCGCCCCGATTCAGCACGGCTCCTATCAGCGCGATGCCGAGGGCGAAGCCTGCCTGGCGCATGGTGACGCACATGGCGGCCGCCGTCGCCGCCCGGTCCGCCGGGACGGAAGAAACAGCGAACGCCGTGATCTGGGCGTTGATCAGCGCACATCCCGCTCCGCCCAGGAGCAACATCGCTGCAACGGCCCAGGCCGCTGCCGGACCGGACAGATCCGTCGAGACGACCGCCAGGCCCAATCCCGCGACGCCAACGACCGCCAATCCGCCGCCGAAGTACAGCCGCGCCGGCATGACCTGCGACAAGCGTGCCCCGAGGCTCGGCAGAAGGAGCATTGGCACAGTGAGCGCGGTCAACAGCAGCCCGGAGTGGCCTGCATCCAGGCCCATCGGCCCGCGCATCATCTGCGGCAGATGGACAAGCAGAGACCAGTAGCCGATCGAACAGGCAATAGCCGTGATGCAAAGAGCCAGGAATCGAGCCGACGCAAAGAGCTCGAGATCAAAGGCCGGGCGCGGGTGCCTGCGCTCCGCGATCCAAAACGCCCAAGCCGCGACCACATTCATTGCGAGCGCAATTCCGCGAAATCCGCCTGGTGAGAGCAGTGCGTATGCTGACGAACCGACGACAAGTGCCAGCAAGCCCGGTCCGAGCCAATCCATTGACGGCCGGGAGCCGACACGTTCCGATTCCGCCAGTGGCAAGGCCAGGACCACGAGCGCCATGCAGAGCGGAAGATTGATCCAGAAGATCCACGGCCAGCCGGCAGAGGCGGCGATGAGCGCTCCGAGTGGCGGTCCGATGACCATTGAGGCGCCGATGACAGTGCCCCAGACGCCGAAAGCCCAAGCGCGTCGCTTCCCGGATAAGCGGCCGCGAGCAACGCCGACGCCGACGATGTGATGGCAGCTCCGGCGACGCCTTGCAGGACGCGCCAGGCCAGCAGGCTCTTGAACGTGGTTGCCTCGGCACAGAGCGCCGAGGCCAGGCCGAACAAGACACCGCCGCCGATGAAGACCCGCCGTCGGCCGTATCGGTCTGCGACAGGACCGGCAACCGGAAGAGCAAATATGAGAGCAAGGCTGTAGACGTCCATGATCCAGGCTTGGTCCTGCACGGCTACGCCGACACTGCTGGCGATGTCGGGCAATGCAGCGACCAAGCCGGTTAGATCGACCTGGAACAGGAAGCCGCTGACACCGGCCGCGAGAAGCGCAAACCACGCCAATCGCGAAGAAGGAGTTCTGTCCGGAATCGCCGGATCGTTCGCGACCGTCATTCTTGGATGTTCTGCCATTGCCATAAGCTGGCCGAAAAACGGCGTGGGCGCGAATGAAGCGTTCTCAAAACGCCATGAAACTGTATCATGCGGTCCTCGTTGATAGTTGCTGGCTCCAATGGTCCGTCGCCTCCCACCGTTCACATCATTGGTCGCGTTCGATGCAGTCGCGCGCCACCGCTCGTTCACCCGTGCGGCTGAAGAACTTGGCGTGACCCAGAGCGCGGTCAGCCATCAGATCCGGCGGCTCGAGACATTCTACGGGACGCCTCTGCTGCGCAGACTCAATCCGGGAGTCGAACTGAGCGCCGAAGGCACCATGCTAAGAGCTGAGCTTGCGATTCTGCTCGACACCATCGCCGGACTGGAGCCTCGTCTGCGTCGTCGCGCCGACCGCCGAACGGTAAGGTTGGGTGCAGGGACCGCGCTGGCGGCATGGTGGCTCGTCCGGCGCCTTCCATCGTTTCAGGCCGCACATCCTGAAATCAATGTCGAATTCGAGCCAATCGGAACGGAGCAGGACGCGGCAAGCTCGGTCGATCTTCGCATCGTCTGGACGTCGCTCGCCGAAGCGCGGCCCAATTCGACCCAATTGCCGCTGTTTCAGGAGCGCGTGGTCCCGGTGTGTGCGCCTCGCCTGCTGCCCGAAGGCAGGCCGCTGACAGATCCGGCCGACCTGGTTGAGCTTCCGCTCATCCAAAAGGGGGCCGATCCGGCTGGCGAGTGGAGTTGGGAATTCTGGTTCAAGACGCTTGGACTAAGCGGAGCTTGCTCACGCGGTCCCGTCCTGCGCGACATGGGGCTCTGCCTCACCTCTGCCGTCGAAGGTGGCGGGGTCGCGCTCGGGCGGTCGCTTCTGATCGCCGACGCAGTCGCCGATGGCCGTCTCGTGCAGGCGTTGGTGGCGACGCCTCACGTATCATCGAGCAAAGTCCACGTGGCACGCTGGCGTCCAGAACTCATCGGCGATCGGGCCATCCGGACTTTGGTCAATTGGCTTGCTCGGGAAACATCGGTCACGGTCACTGCGCCTGAGCCCGGATACGACGCGCAGAACGCAGACCTGTGAACCGTGCGCGCGGGCAAGCGCGGGCCCCCTCTGTCCAGCTCGCATCCGTCCGGCTAGGGCTGGCTGCTGCCCGCGAATGAGTCGGCGCCCAGCAGAGTCGGATTGCCAGTGTGGCTTGTGCCCGTCGTCAGCTAACAGAACGCGCGGTCACTCCGGAGCGAACGACAGACACGCGACACTAGATATCAGCAGCAGCCGGCGCAGCCGAGCGGGTCGCTTGGCGCACGCGCGTGGCGAGCGGGCTCAGGATCTGGGGCGCCAGATAGATTGGAAACTGGCTCATCGCGAAATAGAGCCAAGTGATGCCCGGCAGCGCGCCTTCGGTCGCCGCCAGCATCAAGCCCATGTTCCGCAACGAGACCATCAGGCCGAGCGCCAAGGCGCGCTCGGAGCCGTAGCGCCGAAACAGCAGCAGCGTCGCGCCAAGCAGCACGAAGAATACCGCAAAGGCCAAGGCTGCGAGCGCCAGAACGTGCAGAGGGGCGGCGCGGAAGTCAGCGACGAAATTGCTCATGACAGCCGCCACGAACACGAACAGGATCAGTACATTGAGGCCGTCGATCGGCGCGCGGTGGCGCTTGATGGCCGCATCGCCGAAGGTCAGCCGGATCACGACCGCGACCGCCAACGCGCCGGCGAGGATTGCGGCGAGCTTCACGCCGAGCGCAAACGGCGACAGCGACAGCATGCCGCCGAGGAAGATGTGAGCGAACAGAGGCGCGGTGAACGGCACCAGGGCGGTCGACGTCACAAGCGTGATCAGCACCAGCGTCGCATCGAGCCCCATCAGCGCCGCGAGCGCGGGCGATGCCATCATCGGCGAAGCCATCGCCTGCAGCATCAAGGCGAGAAACAGGTCCGGCGCGTTTGCGTCGGCGCCGATCAGGTGCGCGGCACCGCCAATCAGTGTAGGTACCGCGATCGTGGTCCAGACGGTCGCCGTGAGCACCAGAGCCGGGCGGCGCAGATAGGCGCGCAGGCTCGAGAGATCGACCCGCATGAAGGAGATGATGAGCAGCAAAAAGATCGCTTCGGTGACGTAGGGCCGCAGCACCTCCCCGAGCGGCGGCACGGCGATGCCGAGCACAACCAATGCAGCGATCGCGCGCGTACCTTGGCTGCCGAGCCAGTCGAGCGCGCGTACGGGCTGGACGAGGACCGAGTGGAGCGGGGAGGGCATCGCGAGTCCGGGCGAAAGGCGTCAATGAACGGCGCGACCATGCGTCAGCACGCGACTGACGCAAAGTCACATCTGGTTACGGATGATGTCGCCGGAGCGCGCCTGCTCAGATGCCGAGGGCGCTTTGATAGGCGAACAGCGCTGGCGCGCCGCCGGTGTGCAGGAAGATGACATCCTCGTCCCTGCGCCAGCGACTCTGGCGGATCAGCGCGATCAGGCCGGCGAGCCCTTTGCCAGAGTAGACCGGATCAAGCGCGAGGGCCTCGATCCGACCTGCAAGCCGGATCGCTTCGATCGTTGCGGCATGCGGGATTCCATAAGCAGGTCCTGCATGTCCGGCGACGACCTCGACGGCGGCATCGTTGAACGGAACGTCGAGCAGGTGGGCTGCTTCCCGCGCCAGCGCGATGACATCGGCCTGCACCCGTGCAGGCTCGGCATCGATATCGATGCCGACGATCCTCGTGTTCGGCATCGCCACGCTCGCGCCGACAACGAGGCCGGCCTGCGTGCCGGCGCTTCCCGTGCAATGCACGATCGCGCTTGGCGCGAAGCCCAGCAGAGCGGCCTGCGCTTCGATCTCGCAGATGGCCGTGGCATAGCCGATAGCGCCCAGCGCATTCGAAACGCCGTAGGGCACGAAATACGGCTTGCGTCCCTGCGCTTCGAGCTCGCCGACCAGCGATCGTATGGCTGCATTGCGGTCGCCGGTCCACGGCACGTCATGAAGCTGCGCGCCGAACAGCCGATTGAGGAACGCGTTTCCGGATGTCTCATAGTCCTGCGTGGGTGGCGCGAGTCGGCCGTGATAGACCGCGAGATGACATGACAGGCCGAGCCTCGCCGCAGCCGCGGCCACCTGCCGCTGGCTGTTCGATTGGACGACGCCGCCGGACACGATCGTATCGGCGCCTTCAGAAAGTGCCGCGTGCAGGACGTAGTCGAGCTTGCGCAGCTTGTTGCCGCCAAAGCCAAGGCCGCTCGCATCCTCGCGCTTGACCCACAGCCGCGGTCCGCCGAGATGCTCTGTCAATCGCCGCATCGGCTCGAGCGGGGTCGGCAGGGTGGCCAGACCCAGCCGGGGAAAGGCTGCGAGCCGCGTCTCCAGCGATTTCTGTTCGGCTGCCATCGTTCGACCCGCAACTGACATTGCAATGCTTGGTGAACCAAATAGCTTGTGCGAACGAGGCTCCGCGCCATTCGAACGGAGGATAGATTCTCCGGCTCAAATGGTCTGCTTCAGCCACGCCCCGATATCGTTGGCCGCGACATTGGCCTGCTGCAGCAATTTGCCCATGGTGAAGAAGCCATGGAATTGGCCGGGAAAGTTGCGATGGGTCACGGGGACGCCCGCCTCCTGCAGCCGCCGCGCATACTCATCGCCCTCGTCGCGCAGGGGATCGGCGCCGGCGGTCAGCACATAGGCTGGCGGCAGGCCGATCAATGTTTCGGCTTTCGCCGGCGAGGCGCGCCAGTCGTGGATGTCGGCGGCGCCGGTGAGATAGTGATCGCGAAACCAGCGAATGACGGAATGCGTCAGCAGCACGCTGGTCTCGGGCTCGCTGTGCGAGGGATGCGCCATGGCGAAGTCGGTGGCGGGATAGATCAGCACCTGTCCCGCAAGTGCCGGTCCCTGGCCGTCGCGGGCGGAGATGGCGACGACGGCGGCGAGATTGCCGCCGGCGGAATCGCCACCGACACTCAGGCGCGTCGCGTCAATGCCAAGCGATGCCGCACTGTCCGCCACCCATTGCGTCGCGGTCACAGCGTCGTCAACCGCCGCGGGGAATTTGTGCTCGGGCGCAAGCCGGTAGTCGATGGAGATCACGATCAACTCGCCCGCCTGCGCGAGCGTACGGCAGACCACGTCATGGGATTCGAGATTGCCGATGACCCAGCCGCCGCCGTGGAAGAACACCAGCGCCGGTGCGAGGCCGCCGACGAGTCTGACCGGGTGCGGCCGGTACAGCCGCGCCGGGATCGCACCATGCGGCGCGGGAATACCGAGATCGCGGACGTCAGCGAGCGGCGGCGGCTCGGGATTGGTGACAAGGCGCGCGGCGAGATAATAGGCACGGGCTTCTGCTGGCGTCAGCGTCTCGTAGGCGGGCCGGCCGGCCTCCTGGAAAGCCTTGTAGACGGCGGCGGCATCGGCATCGAGGGTGACGGGCATTGCGTTTCCTCTAGGGCATCCGGTTGAGCCCGGAGGCATGGCATCCGCAGGACGCGGAACCGTTTGGGAGAACTATTTCATCCGGAATGCGCGCTGACCAGCCTGTGGTGCGGCCGGGAGTCGCCCTTTCCCCGCCGTATTCGGCATGTTAACGGGTACCCTGATCGAGAGCGGCGGATGGGACATACGCCATGAGACTGTCCAGAACCCGATTCGCCTGATAAAGCCGCGCGAGATGCATCGAACCATTGCCCTGACCGGTCTCGCGGCCTTCCTGGCCGCCACGTCTCTCGCGCTGTCCATGCCGGCGCGGGCGCAGATCGGCACGATTTTCTCCGACCCCGTTCCGCGTCCGCCCGGCAACATTCCACGCCGCGGCGAGCCGATGCCGCCGCCTGACGCAGAGGAAGAGGACGTGCCGGAGCTGCCGCCGCAGGGGCGGGTGCTGCCGGCGCCGCCGACACGGGCCATGCCCGGGCAGGGCTCGGCGCTTCCGGGGCCGGTGCAGTCGCAACCCCTGGCACCGCCGCCCGGATCCACGACGGTGCCGCAGAATCCGCCGGTCGCCGCACTGCCGCCCGGCGGGCAGCCTGGGACGGCGCCTGCGCAGCCGGGCCAGCGCCAGCCGCAGCAGAAGGGGGCAGCGCCGAACGGGGGCTCCCAGAACGCGGCCGTACCGCCGAATGGCGCGGTGCCGCAGACACCGGCGACGTTGCAGCCTGGCGACGAGGTCGTGACCGAGCCGCCGGCGCAGAAGATCGTGAACAAGAAGGCGACCTTCTCCGGCCTCGACAAGATCACCGGCCGCATCATCAATTTCGACGAGCAGATCGGCGAAACAGTGCAATTCGGCGCGCTGCGGGTGAAGACCGATGCCTGCTACACGCGCCCCGCAACGGAAGCGACCAACACCGACGCCTTCGTCGAGGTCGACGAGATCACGCTGCAGGGCGAGGTGAAGCGGATCTTCTCCGGCTGGATGTACGCCGCAAGTCCGGGTCTGCACGGCGTCGAGCATCCGATCTATGATATCTGGCTGACCGACTGCAAGGATCCGGAGACCACGGTTGTGAGCGCTGCGCCGGATTCCGCCAAGCCCGCCGCACAGCCCTCGTCGCAGCCGCAGCGGCGCGCGCCGCCGCGGCAGACCCAGCCGCGTCCGCCGGCCGGCCTGCCGCAACAGCAGACACAGCAGATCGCGCCGCCATCGCCGCCTCCACCACCGCCACAGCAGGGCGGCGGCCCCTTCGGGATCTTCCGGTAAGCGTTGGTTAGATCCGACGGCCGTCTCAATCGTCATTGCGGCTTGTCCGCCATAGCCCGAAGGGCGACGGCGGAAGCAAATGACTGCGCGAAGACTCTGGATTGCTTCGTCGCCTTCGGCTCCTCGCAGCGACGGCAGAACGTGTCTGGATCACCCGCGCTCGGCGATGATCGCCAGCGCCTCGGTACCGGGGATCGGGTGATTGACCGGCAGCCTGGTAAAATCGGCGGGCTGGCCCATCAGCGCCTTGTCGAGCAGCGCGGTATAGCGGCGACGCGGGATTTCCTGCGCACCGAAGGTCTTCAGATGCTCGGTCACATATTGGGTGTCGAGCAGCTCGAAACCGCCGGCGATCAGGCGCGCCACCAGGTGCACCAGAGCCACCTTCGAGGCGTCGCGCGCGACGTGAAACATGCTCTCGCCGAAGAAGGCACGGCCGAGGCTGACGCCATAGAGGCCGCCTACCAGCTCGCCATCCTGCCAGCACTCGACGCTGTGGCAGTGGCCGATCGCGAACAGGCCCGTGTAGAGCTCGCGGATGCGCCGGTTGATCCAGGTCTCCTCGCGCCCGGGCTGCGGCGCGGCGCAGCCGGCCATGACAGCCTTGAACGCCTGATTGACGGTCACGGTGAAGACATCCGAACGCACCGTGCGCGCAAGCCGCGAGGCGACGCGGAAGCCGTCGAGCGGAATGATGCCGCGCAGCTCCGGCTCGACCCAGAACAGGGTCGGATCGTCGGCGCTCTCGGCCATTGGGAAGATGCCGCAGGCATAGGCGCGGAGCAGCACTTCGGGGGTGATCTCGGAGGCGGCGGAGTCGCGCGAATTCATGACGCCGATGATAGCAGGGCGCGGCCGGCCGCGCGACAGGCGATCGACAGGCCGCGCGTACTCCTCAGCCTGCGGCAGCAGTCATGGGGTTCGGCACGGCTTTGGTGCGACGGAAACGGACAATGATTTTGGTGCCGCTATGATCGGGGTCGGGAGTCACGCTGGCATCGAGCTTGGTCGCCATGGCGCTGACGATGCGCTGGCCCATGCCGGTCGAGCGCGGGTCGCTGGTGGCATGGAGACCGACGCCCTCATCGGCGATCGACAGCACGATATCGTCATTGTCGCATCTGAGCTCGACATGGATCGGCCCGGCGCAATCGGGATAGGCGTATTTGACCGCGTTCATGACCAGCTCGTTGACGACGATGCCGATCGCGACCGCGCGGTCCGGATCGATCTCGATGGGCTCGGCCCTCAGCGTGAGCCGTGACATCCGGTTGCCCTCGGCGGAGCGGCGCAAATCGTCGAGCAGCGCGTCGAGATACTGGTTCAGCAGCACGCTCTTGAGGTCGTGCGAGGTGTAGAGCCGCCGATGGACCTGCGCCACCGCGGCGACCCGGCCCATCGCGTTGGTGAGCGCCGCCTTGACGTCCTCCTGGGTCGCGGTGTTGGCCTGCAGATGCAGCAGCGAGGCGATGATCTGCAGCGAGTTGCCGACGCGATGGTTGACCTCGCGCAGCAGCACCTCGCGCTCGGCGGCGAGCGCCGCGAAGCGGTCGCGCGAGGCACGCACCTCGGCTTCGGCGTCGTCGCGGGCCTTCTGTAACCGGGCCTGGCGCAGCGCGCCCTCGGCCGCGACATGGAGCAACGGAATGAACTCGCCCTGGACGTCCTTGACCAGATAATCGGCAGCGCCAGCCTTCAGCGCGGTCACCGCGATCTTGGAATCCTGCGAGGCTGTCACGAACACCACGGGCGGTGCATCGGCGAGCGCCATGATCCGTTCCAGCGTCTCGAGCCCGTCGAGGCCGGGCATGTACTGGTCGAGCGCGATGACGTCGATGCCGCCCTTTGCCAGCCGGTCAAGACCTGCATTGCCATCGGGCGCATGCTCGACCTTGAACCCGTGCCGCGTGAGACCGCGTTCGACAAGCCGGGCCAGCGCCGCGTCGTCGTCGATATAGAGCAGCGTTGGTGAGGGCGACGTCATGCGGTGGGTGGAACCTGGATGACTGAGAAGAACAGGCCGAGTTGGCGTATAGCGTTCGCGAAACTCTCGTAGTTCACGGGCTTGGTGATGTAGACGTTGCAGCCGAGCTCGTAGCATCGCTTGATCTCCTGGGAATCGTCGGTCGTGGTCAGGATCACGACCGGTGCGCTCTTCAGGAATTTGTTCTCCTTGACCTGCCTCAGGATATCGATGCCGGTCATGTCCGGCAGGTTGAGATCGAGCAGGATCAGGAGGGCCTGTCCCTTATGGACGAAGCCACTGCCATCTGGCCCGAACAGATACGTCACCGCGTCTGTACCGTTGGTGAACGGAATGATTTCGTTGTTCACGCCGGAACGGCGGATGTTCCGCTCGATCAGGCGGGCGTGGCCTTCGTCGTCCTCGATCATGATGATCGTTACGGGGAGGGTCATTGGTCCGAGTTCCGATGGCTGGCGTTCCAGGTGATCGGCAGCGTGATCGTGAAGGTGCTGCCATGGTCGAGTTCCGATGCGACCGACATAGTGCCTCCGAGCCGGCGCACCAGGGCGCGAACATGGGCGAGACCGATGCCCTGTCCGGGCCGGTCCTGGGTTCCGGCTCGGCGGAACAAGTCGAAAATACGCTGATGATCCCTCGGATCAATGCCTCGGCCATTGTCGCTGATCTCGAAGATGGCGAAGCCGAGCTTGGTGCGACCGCGGATTGAGATCTCGCCGGGGACATCCGGTTTCAGATATTTGATCGCGTTGTCGATCAAATTGGAGAAGATCTGCTCGAGCGCGAGACGGTCGCTGACGATGGTCGGCAGGGGCTCGACCCGAATGCTCGCATGAGCTTCGGCCGCCTGGTGCGCCAGCGTCTGCACGATTGCTTCGATCAGATCGCGGGTGTCGATCCGGACCGGGGTGAACTCCCGGCGACCCTCGCGCGTGAGATTAAGGATCGCGCTGATCAGCCGGTCCATCTTGGCGATCGACGATTTGATGAAGCCGAGGGCTTCGCTGAAATCATCGGAAAGCTGCTTGTCGGCACCTTCCAGCTCGGGATCGACCCCCTCGGGCAGCGGCGGCGCAGCGGCGGCGGATCGCGCCAGCGTCGCGATCCGCCGGAAGAGGTCGTTGCGCAACTCCTCCAGCTCGCTGGTGAAGCCCATGATGTTCACGAGCGGCGAGCGCAGATCGTGGCTGACGATATAGGCGAAGCGCTGGATCTCGTCGTTCGCCTCCCGCAGATCGGCCGTGCGCTCGTCGACGGTGGTCTCGAGGTTGAGATTGGTCTCGCGCAGCTTGGTTTCGGCTTCGTCGCGGGCGCCAGCCGAAGCCCGCACCAGCACGATCGAGATCGTCGCGAGCAGCAGGACCAGTGCTGAGCCGGTAACGGTCACCACCGTTGCCATCCGCTGGCTGTGATCGGCGTTTGCAGTTCGCAGCGCAAACAGCCGGTCTTCCTCCTTGCGCATCGCATCGGCCGTGGTGCCGATGATGGCGGTGGTGTTCGCGGCCCAGGCGTCGCGGACGAGCCCGGCGGCGTCGGTGGCCTTGCCCTGCGCGGCAAGGGCCTTCTCCTGGTTGAACTGATCCAGCCGAGTATTGATGGCAGCACGAAGCTTGCCCAGCGAGGCGACCTGGGCAGGGTTGTCGGACGTCAGGCGGGCCAGCCGGTCGAGAACAGGGGGAATGGCTGCAACAGCAGCCTCATGATCCCTAAGGAATTCCTGGCTGCCGGTGAGGAGATAACCGCGGGCGCCGCTTTCGGCGCGCCGCACCTCCAGCAGCAGGGTGTTGATCTGGTTTTCGACCTCAAGGGTGTGAAGGACCGAGGCGGAGTCCTCACGCGCCTTGTTGACCAAAAGCACCGAGCCGGCGCTAACGATCACCAGCACCAAAAAGCCCGCCGACAGCAGCAGGATCTGTCCCAGCGCGCGCCTGCGTCGGATTTCAGGCGCCACGGAAACTCGCATCATGAACCCGGAAATCTTCTTGCGCCCCGGTGGGGTCCCCAACCACCGCTAACGCGCGAGGAGGGGTTTGGTTCCGCGCGTTCAGAAAAATCAGCCGGGCTGCTGGCCGGCCAAATACTGCTCGAGCCAGTGGATGTGGTAGTCGCCGTCGATGATCGCCGGCTCCCGGACCAGGGCCCGGAACAGCGGCAGCGTGGTCTCGATGCCGTCGACCACCATCTCGTCCAGCGCCCGGCGCAGCCGCATCAGGCATTCGACGCGGGTCTTGCCGTGCACGATCAGCTTGCCGACCAGGGAGTCGTAATAGGGCGGGATGACATAGCCCTGATAGACGGCCGAATCGATCCGAACGCCGAGACCACCGGGTGGATGATACTGCTGGATGCGCCCCGGCGAGGGCCGGAAGCTGACCGGGTTCTCCGCGTTCACCCGGCATTCGATGGAATGGCCGGTTATAGCGACCTCGCTCTGCTGCATCGGCAAGTCGCCGCCGGCGGCGATGCGGATCTGCTCCAGCACGAGATCGATGCCGGTGATCATCTCGGTGACGGGATGCTCGACCTGAATGCGGGTGTTCATCTCGATGAAGTAGAACTCGCCGTCCTCGTAGAGGAATTCGACGGTGCCAACGCCGAGATATTTCATCTCGCGCATCGCCTTCGCCACGGTCTCGCCGATCTTGGCGCGGCTCGCAGCATCGAGCACCGGCGAGGGGCCTTCCTCCCAGACCTTCTGGTGACGGCGCTGCAACGAGCAGTCGCGCTCGCCGAGATGGATCGCCCCGCCGCGGCCGTCGCCTAGCACCTGGATCTCGATGTGGCGGGGCTTCTGCAGATATTTCTCGAGATAGACCGAGGCATCGCCGAAGGCCGACTTTGCCTCGTTGGCGGCCGTGGTCAGCGCCAGTGCCAGGTCGGCTTCGGTATGCGCGACCTTCATGCCGCGACCGCCGCCGCCGGCCGCAGCCTTGACCAGCACCGGGAAGCCGATGGCTTTGGCGATCGCCATCGCGTCCTGGTCGGGCATGACGGCGCCATCAGAGCCCGGCACCACGGGAATGCCGAGGCGCTTGGCCGTCTTCTTGGCCTCGATCTTGTCGCCCATCAGACGGATGTGCTCGGCTTTCGGCCCGATGAAATGCAGGTTGTGGTCGGCGAGAATTTCCGCAAAGCGAGCATTCTCCGAGAGGAAGCCGTAGCCGGGATGCACCGCGTCGGCGCCGGTGATCTCGCAGGCCGCGAGCAGTGCCGGCACGTTGAGATAGCTGTCCTTGGACGGCGGCGGCCCGACGCAGACGCTCTCGTCGGCGAGGCGCACATGCATGGCGTCGGCGTCGGCGGTCGAGTGCACGGCGACGGTTAAGATGCCGAGCTCCTTGCAGGCGCGCAGGATGCGGAGGGCGATTTCGCCGCGATTGGCGATGAGAATTTTGTCGAACATGTTGCCTCAGCGGGCGAATAGTGAGTAGCGAATAGCGAGTAGGGGCGGAAAGTCCATTCGCTACTCGCCATTCGCTATTCGCTTCTATTCAATGATCACCAACGGCTCGCCGAACTCGACCGGCTGGCCATCCTCGACCAGGATCTGCGTCACCGTGCCGGCGCGGGGCGAGGGGATCTGGTTCATCGTCTTCATCGCCTCGATGATCATCAAGGTCTGGCCCACCGAGACCTTGGTGCCGACCTCGACGAACGGCTTCGCGCCAGGCTCGGGGGCCCAATAGGCGGTGCCGACCATCGGCGACGGCACCACGCCCGGATGCTTGGACATGTCGCCGCTGGCCGTCGCGGCGGCTGCGGCCGCAACCACAGGTACCGCAGCGGCGGCCTGCGGCAGTGCGGAGGGCACGGCGGCGGCGACAGTGACGTTGCGCGCGACGCGGATGCGCAGGCCGGCGCGCTCGAGCTCGATCTCGGTAAGGCTGGTCTCGTCGAGCAGGGCGGCGAGCTCGCGGATCAGCTCGGCGTCATCGGATTTCGCAGGGGTCTTGTCGTTGGGCTGGCGCGCCATGATGTTCTTCCGGATACTGGGCTTGGGTAGCGGCGTCAGGCTTGTGCCTTGTCGCCGATTGTTTTGGCGCCGATTTTTGCGGCGAGACCGGCGATTGCGAGTCGATAGCCTTCAATTCCAAAGCCGCAAAGTGACGCAAACGCGGCTTTCGCGGTGAAGGAGTGATGGCGGAAGCTCTCGCGGGTGTAGATGTTGCTGATGTGCACCTCGACGGTGGGGATCTTCACCGCCATCAGGGCATCGTGCAGCGCGATCGAGGTGTGCGAATAGGCGCCGGCATTGATGATGATGCCTACGGCCTGCCGGGTGCGGGCCTCGTGGATCAGATCGACCAGGACGCCTTCGTGATTCGACTGTCGGCAGTGCGCGATGAGGCCGAACTGGACGGCGGCCTCGGTGCACAGCTTCTCGACATCGGCCAGCGTGGCGTAGCCGTAGGTCTCGGGCTCGCGCGTCCCCAACAGATTGAGGTTCGGTCCATTCAGGACGTAGATCGTCTGGTCAGGGGTTTTGGCCATCCCAATCCCGGCAATGTGGCGGCAGGTGGCGGGCGTTATAGGTAACAAAACTGCGAAGGGGAAGTCTTTCGCACGGCAAGATGTTGCCGCAATTGGCTCGCGCGGCGGGCGAAGGACCGCATGCAAGTCACGGAAATCCCTCATCAACCAGCGGAGTGGGCCGAGCCGGGCGAGACGGCCGACGCAAAAAGGGCGGGCATTGCTGCCCGCCCTTGGCGATCAAGCCTTGTCGGCGTCAGGCGTTGAGGACCGCGACGATCTCGTACGTGTTCGGATCGATGATCACGATCTCGTCCCGCACCAGGATGAAATTGTAACCACGCCACTCGGGGTAGATGGTCACGACGTCTGCCGGGAGCGGATGGAACTGCACGTCACGCGGCACGCGGGTGCCGACCGAGATGTTGAAGTTCACATTGGTCACCGGCGAGACGTGCTGGCTGCGGATCACGCTGGTGATCTTGGTGCGCTGCTCGGTGGAGAGCTTGGCGCCGGCGCCGGCCTGGCCCGTCGTGGTCTGCGAACGCTCGGTGCCGCTCTTGGTCTCAGCGTTCATGTTGCTGTTGGTCCGGCCTTCACGGTTCTCGGCATTCGCGCCGCTCTTATCCTGCCGGCCTTCAGCCTTCATGTTGCTGCGGTCTTCGCGACCCTCGGCCTTCATGTCCTTGGCGCCGCCCTTGCCCTCGCGTTCAGAGGCCATGCCCTTCGACTTCTGACCCTCCTCGGCGCGCTCATTCTTCATGGCGCCGGATTTCGGCTCGGACTGGCTCTGCTTCATATCGGACGTGCCGGTGCCCTGCGACGGACCAGCGCTATCGCGGTTCATTGTCGCGCCGCCGCCCGCGCCCGCGCCACCTGCCGACGTGCCGGCGCCACCCGCCGCGCCACCGCCAGCGCTGTTGTGCATTGCCGCGCCGCCGGACTCGTGGCCCGCGCCGCCCGCGCCTTGCGCATTCGCATAACCGGCGCCGGCAATCAGCGCGATCGCAGCCACCGAAACCATCAAGCGGTTCGTCATCTCTACTCCTCCTCACAATATCTGCATTGCCCGCGCGAACAACTGCAGGGGGTTGCAGATGTTCCAGCGCAGGGGGAGGTTCCCTGATTTTGTTGAGTGTTATGAACGGCTGCTCATCAAGCTGAATGAAAGCAAAAGGGCCGGCGTTGCCGCCAGCCCTTGAAGCAGTTCTCTCGCTCGCGGCTTGTGCGCGATCAGCAGGTCGCTTTGCCGCAGCGCGCGTTGCTGATCTTCTCCTTGAGCCCTTCGACGCCGACGGCACCGACAACGATCTGCTTGCCGATCACGTAGCTCGGCGTGCCGTTCATGCCCATCTCTTCGGCGAGCTTGAAGTTCTCCTCGATCGTCGCCTTGGCCTCGGGGCTTGCCATGTCCTTCTCGAGCTTCGCCATGTCGAGGCCGAGATCCTTGGCGACTGCGAGTGCGCGGGCCTTGTCGGCCGGACCGCGGCCGCCGAGCAGCTTCTGATGGAAGTCGAGATATTTCTGCGGCGCCTGCATGCGCACGGCCACCGCGACCTGGGCCGCTTCGACCGAGCCCTGGCTCAGCACCGGAAATTCCTTGAGCACGACCTTGAGCTTGGGATCGATTTTCATGAGGTCGAGCATGTCGGCCATCGCGCGTTTGCAGTAGCCGCAATTGTAGTCGAAGAACTCGACAAAGGTGACGTCGCCCTCCTTGTTGCCGAGCACGACGCCGCGCGGCGAGTTGAAGATGGTCTCGGCGTTCTGCGCGATGCTGGCCTCATGCTTGGCGGCTTCGGCGGCAGTCTGGCGCTTCTGCAGTTCGACCATCGCTTCCTCGAGCACCTCCGGATGCGACACCAGATAGTTCTTGATGATGATCTCGATCTCGCCGCGCTGGCCGTCGCTGAAGCTCTCGGCCGACGCAGCCCAGGGCGCACCGCAGAGCGCGAGTGCGAGAGCTGCGGAAAGGAGCGGGCGGAATAACGGCATGGAAGAAATCCTCTTCGGTCAAGCGTTGGGTTCGTGTCGGGCGTCGAAACAACCGGTGAACGGGTCCGGCTGCCTGTGGACCGGCGCAGTGCCGGCGCCGGTCAGTTCGTCTTCATCGGCTTTGCCGCGACGATGTCGTCTGCCTTGACCCAGCCGGGCGAACCAATGGCAAACCGCGTCTTGGCGCGGGAGGCGAGCTCGCGTGCCGTCTTGTTGTCGCCGCGAAGGAAGGCGGCCTGTGCCGATGCGAGATCAGCCTCGGCATAGTCGCCCTTCTTGCCATAGGCCATCGCAAGCTGGGTGTAGCCGAGCGGCGCCTCGGTCTCGCGCGCCACGGCGGTGCGTAGGATCGTGATGGCCTCGTCGGTGTAGGCCTTATTATCCGTAGCGACCAAGGCCTGCCCAAGTAACATCTCGATGAGCGGTGCGCTACCGGAGATCGCGACCGCCTTGCGCAGCGGAGCGATTGCCTCCGCCGGCCGGCCGCCCTCGAGCAACGCCTGGCCGCGCAGCTCGTAGAAATACGGGTTATTGGGCTGCTGCTGGATCAGCGCGTCGATCTGGACCAGCGCGCTGCGCAGGTCGCCATGGAGATAGGTCGAGATGGCATGGGCATAGCGCGCCGGCATGCTGGTGTCGGAGATCGGATAGCGCCGATTGACGGTATCCGGACGATCCATGAAGGCCGAAATCTTGGCGCGGACCATATCATGGCGCATCTGCAGGGACGAATCGTCCTTCTTGTCCCAATAGGGGCTCGAATGGGCGAATTCCTCCAGTGCGGCGACGCGATCGGCCGGCATCGGATGCGATTGCAGATAGGGATCGGCGCCGCGAGCTGCGAACAGGCTCTCGTTGGTGAAGCGCTTGAAGGTCTCGTACATGCCCTTGGGCGACTGACCGGTGGCCGTGAGAAATTTGACGCCGGCGCGGTCGGCATTCTCCTCCTGCTGGCGCTGGTAGGACAGCAGCGAGCGGCGGACCATTTCTTGCGGTCCCGCCAGCGCGGCAGCGCCGGCATTGGCTAGGCCGCTGCCGCCGCCACCCGTGCTCGCACCCGCGACAAGCGCGCCGGCGCCCAACAGGGAGGTGATGATCATCATGGTCTGCGCATTGGCGAGCTGCTGGCGGAGCTTGGAGAGATGCCCGCCGGCCAGATGGCCGGTCTCGTGCGCGAGCACTCCGATCAGCTGGTTCGGGGTCTCGGACTGCATGATGGCGCCGTAGTTCACGAAGATGCGGTGGCCGTCGGCAACGAAAGCGTTGAAGGAGCTGTCGTTGATGATGACCATCTGGATGTTCTGCTTCTCCAGCCCGGCGGCGCGCAGGATTGGCCTTGTATATTCACGGAGCAGGGCTTCGGACTCGGTGTCGCGCAGGATGGGCGGACCCTTGTTCTGTTGCGCGGCCACGGGCGGGGCTGAGGCAAGAACGAGGGCCGTACTCGCCAGGACCGCAAGCGGACCCGACAGTTTCTTGCGAAGCACGGTGCGGAACAGCATTTTGGGCGATCTTTGCAATTGGCGCGCGGCTCGATACGGGCTATTGGCCCAACAATCCGTGGAATGCGGCCAGTCTGGGGCACGCGATGTCGGCAGACCGAGAGGCCAAGACGGACAACCCCCGGGGCGACCGGCTCAATAGCAGATATCGATGGGCGACGCGACATTGAGAGAAGCGATGGAACGCGGGATCGGCGTGCTCACGGCGCCGTCGAATCGCAGCAATGTTCCGCCATTCATGGTGATGGACGTGATGGCGGCGGCCGAGCGGATCGAGGCCGCAGGTGGGCGGGTCATCCATATGGAGGTCGGCCAGCCGGCGGCCCCCGCACCACGATCGGCAATTGCCGCGGCGCATGCGGCGCTGGAGCAGGCCCGGATCGATTACACCTCGGCGCTGGGCATGGCCTCGCTGCGCGAGCGCATCTCCCGCCACTATCGTGACACCCATGGCTGCGCTGTGGATCCCGGCCGGATCGTGGTCACAACCGGCTCATCCGCCGCCTTCATCCTGGCGTTCCTGGCCATGTTCGAACCGGGCGACCGCGTCGCCGTGACCGTGCCCGGCTATCCGCCTTACAGGCACATACTGACCGCGCTCGGCTGCGAGCCGGTGCTGATCGAGACCACCAGCGAAACGCGCCACGCGCTGACTGGCGAGGCGCTGCTGGCTGCGCATCGCAAGACACCGCTGAAGGGCGTTTTGGTCGCGAGTCCGGCCAATCCGACCGGCACCATGATGTCGAAAGCGGCGCTGGCTGGCGTGATCGGGGCAGCCCATGACGCCGGGATCCGCTTCATCTCCGACGAGATCTATCACGGGCTCGATTACGCCTTCCCGGCGGTGACCGCGGCAGCGCTGTCGCCCGATGCGCTGGTGATCAATTCCTTCTCCAAGTATTTCTGCATGACGGGCTGGCGGATCGGCTGGATGGTCGTGCCCGAAGCGCTGGTCCGTCCGGTCGAGCGGCTGCAGCAAAATCTCGCGATCTCGGTGCCGACCTTGTCCCAGATCGCAGCCGAGGCCGCCTTTGATGGTGCCGCCGAGATGGAGGCGATCAAGCACGGCTATCAGGAGAACCGCCGCATCCTGATCGAGGGGCTACCGAAGGCGGGCTTGACCAAGTTCCTGCCGGCCGATGGCGCATTCTACCTTTACGCCGATGTCTCGGATTTTACCTCCGACAGCTTCGAATTCGCCAAGCGGATGCTGGAGCAAACCCATGTCGCGGCGACACCGGGCGTCGATTTCGATCCCTTTCACGGTCGCCAATTCGTTCGCTTCTCCTATGCACGATCGGCGGACGACATGCGCGAGGCGGTGGCGCGGATCGCCCGCTGGCTTTCCTGACGGGCCTTCGCGACGGCCGCGATCGTCCCATTGACTCCGGCCTCACAATTTGCGTCAGGTGGAAAATATAAGGGCAGGGGGACGACCGGCCCGATAAGCAGAAACAGGAGCAGGAACGGGCCATGGTGGCAGCGACCGAAAGCGGGGCGCACGACGCTCGATCCCAGGCGGCAAAGAAGCCCTGGTATCGAATTCTCTACATCCAGGTGTTGATCGCGATCCTGATCGGCATCGTGGTCGGATGGCTGTGGCCGGGCCTCGCCACCAGCGACTGGGTCAAGGCGCTTGGCGACGGCTTCATCAAGCTGATCAAGATGGTGATCGCGCCGATCATCTTCTGCACCGTGGTGTCGGGCATCGCGCATATCGAGAGCGCCAGCAAGGTTGGCCGGGTCGGCATCAAGGCGCTAGTCTATTTCGAGATCGTTTCGACCTTCGCGCTCGCGATAGGCTTGATCGTCGGCAATCTGGCGCCGATCGGCCACGGCCTGGCCGCCAAGCAGGACGCTGCAGCCGTCGCCAGCTATGTCAAGCAGGCCGAAGCGCAGAAGACGGTCGACTTCCTCCTCAACATCATTCCCGACAGCGTGGTCGGCGCGTTGGCGCGCGGCGACATTCTCCAGGTGCTGCTGTTTGCGATCCTGTTCGGCTTTGCGCTGATGGCGCTTGGCCAGCGCGGTCACCGCCTCCGCGAGATCATCGACGATACCGCGCATGCCGTATTCGGCGTTATTGCGATCGTCATGAAGGCGGCGCCAATCGGCGCGTTCGGCGCCATGGCCTACACGATCGGCAAGTTCGGTCCGTCGGCTCTCGGCGACCTCATCGGCTTGATTGCCGTGTTCTACATCACCGCGGCCTTGTTCGTGGTGATCGTGCTCGGGCTGATCGCCCGCTTCGTCGGCTTCAGCATTTTCAAGTTCATCGCCTACATCAAGGATGAGCTGCTGATCGTGCTGGGCACCTCTTCGTCGGAAAGCGCGCTGCCGCAGTTGATGGAGAAAATGGAGCGGCTCGGCTGCTCCAAGCCGGTCGTGGGTCTCGTGGTTCCGACCGGCTATTCCTTCAACCTGGACGGCACCAACATCTACATGACGTTGGCAACCTTGTTCATTGCGCACGCGCTTGGCGTCGAGCTGACCTTCGGCCAGCAATTGACCATCCTGGTGGTGGCGATGCTGACCTCGAAGGGTGCGAGCGGCGTCACCGGAGCCGGCTTCATCACGCTCGCGGCGACGCTGTCGGTCGTGAGTCCGGCGCTGGTGCCGGGCATGGCGATCGTGTTCTCGATCGACAAGTTCATGAGCGAGGTGCGCGCGCTGACCAACATCACCGGCAACGGCATCGCCACCGTCTTCGTCTCGTGGTGGGAGGGCGAGCTCGACCGCAGCGTGCTGCGGCAGCGGCTCAGCCAGCAGATTGATCCGTCCGACGTGCAGACCGCGATCACGACCGGCTGATCCGCTTCTCTCGCAGCGAACTCAAGCAAAGGAAAAAGAAAAAAAACGCCCGGCCACTCGTCCGGGCGTTTCTGTAGTCGTGTAAGGCTCGCAGGCGAGACGGCTATTCGCCGCCACCGCCGAAGCGGCGCGACCACCATCCGGCGCGTCGGGGCGCGGGCGCCTCGGTTGCCGACGGCTCGGCCGCGGCTGGCGGGGGCGCAGGCGGCGCTGGTTCGGTCTCGCTGACATTGACCGGAGCGGCCGGGGCCGGGGGCCGGGATTCGGTGACGAAGCTGACTTTCTCCCGCACCGTCGACCGGCGCGGCGTCTTCTCGCCTTCGGTCTTGACCTCGACCTGTTCGGCCGCAGCTTCCGGAACCGATGCCGGCGTGCTCTCGCCCTGGGGTTCAGCCGCAGCCTGCGGCTCGGCGGCCGCGGGCGCAATCGATTCGGCATGAACATCGGGCGCCGTGCGATCTGCAACGCTGCCGCCGTCGAAATCGGCCACTGCGATTTCGGCCTCGGATGCCGGCGGGGGCGTCAGTTCGTCGGCAATCGACGCCACGAGCCCGTCATCGGCGCCGCCACGCCGGCGCCGGCCGCCGCGCCGCCCACGCCGCCTCGGCCGACGCTCGCCGCTGCCTTGCTCGGTCGCCTGGTCACCATGGCCGAATGCCGGCTGCTCCTCGGCTTCGTCGTCCTCGGCCTCGCCTTCGTCAGCCGGCAGCTCGGCTGCCTGGCCTGCTTCGAACGGTTGGGCCTCGGTCGCGCTCTCGCCCGCTGCGCCTTCGCGCGCCTCGCCGCTGCCGCGGCCACGGCGGCGACGGCGCCGCTTGCGCCGCGGGCCTTCGCGCTCGCCTTCGCCAGCCGCCTCGTCGGCCAAGGCCTCGGTCTCCTCGGTTTCGACTTCGGATTCGGTCTCGATGTCGAACGGCTCCTCCTCGTCATAGACTTCCTCGGCCGCAAGCGAGGGCGCGGAGGCCTGCGCAACGAGCAGCGCTTTAGCGGCTTCCAGCGTGTGCACCTGCTCGCCGCGATCGATGACGAACGACTGCTGGCCGCTGACGGTCGGGTCGGCGATGACGGCCAGCGCGACCTTGAAGGCGTTCTCGAGATCGCGCAGATGGCCGCGCTTGTGGTTCAGCACATAGAGTGCGACCTCGGTACGGGTGCGGACCACGAGATTGTGGGTCGCCCCCTTCATCAGCGCCTCTTCGAGGCTGCGCAGCAGCTGCAGCGCTACCGAGGACACCGAGCGCACATGACCAGTGCCGCCGCATTGCGGGCAGGGCTCGGTCGAGCTCTCGAGCACGCTGGCCCGGATGCGCTGGCGCGACATCTCCAAGAGACCGAAATGCGAAATGCGGCCGACCTGGATGCGCGCGCGATCCTGCCGCAGGCAGTCGGAGAGCTTGCGCTCGACCGCGCGGTTGTTGCGCTTCTCGTCCATGTCGATGAAATCAATCACGATCAACCCGGCAAGGTCGCGCAGGCGAAGCTGGCGGGCGACCTCCTCAGCGGCTTCGAGATTGGTCTTGAGCGCGGTGTCCTCGATATGATGCTCGCGGGTGGCGCGGCCCGAGTTGACGTCGATCGAGACCAACGCCTCGGTCTGGTTGATGACGATGTAGCCGCCGGAGCGCAGCTGCACGGTCGGCGAGAACATTGCGTCGAGCTGGCTCTCGACGCCCATCCGCGAGAACAGCGGCTGGCCGTCGCGGTACTGTTTCACCGCCCTCACATTGGACGGCATCAGCATTTTCATGAAATCGTGCGCCTCCCGGTAGCCGGCCTCGCCGGCGACCAGGATATCGTCGATCTCCTTATTGTAGAGGTCGCGCAGCGAGCGCTTGATCAGCGAGCCTTCCTCATAGACCAGGGTCGGCGCCTGCGACTTCAACGTCATATCGCGGACCGTTTCCCACAGCCGCAGCAGATATTCGAAATCGCGCTTGATCTCGGGCTTGGTGCGGTTGGCACCCGCGGTGCGCAGGATGACGCCCATGCCCTCGGGCACGTCGAGATCCTGCACCACTTCCTTCAGCCGCGAACGGTCCTGCGCCGAGGTGATCTTGCGGCTGATGCCGCCGCCGCGCGCGGTGTTGGGCATCAGCACGGCATAGCGGCCGGCGAGCGACAGATAGGTCGTCAGCGCCGCGCCCTTGTTGCCGCGCTCTTCCTTGACCACCTGCACCAGCATCACTTGGCGACGCTTGATGACCTCCTGGATCTTGTACTGGCGGCGTGGCCGGAAGGGACGCTCCGGCACTTCCTCCAGCACGTCGTCGCCGCCAACGGATTCGACGACCTCTTCCTCGGCCTCTTCGGCGTCGTCCTCGTCATCGTGCTCGTCGCCATGCGCGATCGCGCCGGTCTCGTCCTGCGGGACGATGGTGACCTCGCTGCCTTCCTGCTCGGCAACGGCTTCGCCTTCCGTTACGGAGTCATGGCCCGGCGCCTCGTCACGATCATGAGCCCCATCGTGACCATGATGGTTGTCGTCATGGTCGTGCGCGTCATCGGCATGAGCGTGCTCGTCATCCTCGTGCTCCTGCGCGGCGACCAGGGCAGGGGCCGGCTCCTCCGAGACGACGGCAGGGGCCTCGGCCGGCTCGCTGGCTACGACAGGCGCAGCCTCGTCGGCAGGCGCAGGATGATCGTGGTCGTGCTGATCGTCATGATGATCGTCGTCATGATGATCACCATCATGGGCGTGTTCATCCCCATGATGGTCGATGTTATCATGATGATCCTCGTCATGGTGCTCGGCATGCGGCTCCTCGCCGCGCGGCGCCTCGCCGAAGCCGTGGGCGTGCTCGCCTTCGTAACCATGAACCTCGGGCGCATGCGCCTCATGGTCCTCAAGCTCGTGGCCCTCATAGCCTTCGAGTTCGTGACCCTCATGGCCGTCGGCCTGCGGCGCGGTCGTTCCGACGATCTCGCTCTGGACCCGCTCGCCGCTGCCGCGGCGGCGTGAGCTGCGATGACGGTTACGGCGGCGATTGGAGCGGTTCTCGCTCTCCTCCTCCGCTTCACGGTGTGCGCGTTCCTCGGCCTCGATCAGGGCCTGACGGTCGGCGACGGGGATCTGATAATAATCCGGATGGATTTCGCTGAAGGCGAGAAAGCCGTGGCGGTTGCCGCCATATTCGACGAAAGCAGCCTGAAGCGACGGTTCGACCCGCGTGACCTTGGCGAGGTAGATATTGCCGCGCAGTTGCTTGCGCTGGGCGGTCTCGAAATCAAATTCCTCGACGCGGTTGCCGCGAACGACAACGACCCGGGTCTCTTCCGGGTGAGTAGCATCGATCAACATCTTGTTGGGCATATTGGAACTCTTGGAGGCGACGGACGCGTTGGGCCGCGAGCGCGTGGCGCGCTGTCGGACGACGCGACGGTCCACCTGATTCGGGGGTGAGGGGAAGGCCTAAACGCACGCGGTTGCGCCGTGCCGAACCCGGTGCCCGCGGCGTCATCGGCCGGGCGAGGGCCTGGCCCCGCTGCGGCACGGATCTCCCGCTGGTCTTGGTCGGCAATACAGTCTGGCGCATCAAGCGTCGGCCCGTCTGGAATACGTGGCGGCCACAAGTGCCGCCTTTATTTCTTCTGCTGAAGGCAGGATCGCGCCGAAACGCTTGCCTTCGATTCGATGCCGCCCCGTCGGGGCCCGGTATCGAGCTGTGCCATGTCCGGCTCGGTTCCCGGGCATTCCTCTGCAACGAGTCACCCTGGCAACCGGCCTCGCTCGGATTGCGAACCGCCTCCATGTTCCGGCCGCGCGATCCGCGCTGGTCGGAGGCGAGAGGCGGATACAGCGCTGGAATTCCTGAGGATGCGACTGTTCGAACCCAAAGGTTTCCGGCGTGGCACCGGGAGGCTGAACGCGACACAACTAGCCGTAAGTATTAGCCTTCAGCCCTCCGTACATACGTGGATTGGGGGGAGGGTGCAAGGGAAGCGTCGCGGGGCCGCAACAATCAACCTATTTAGGCGAAATGCCCGAGTTGGCGGTTAACCACCGGGTTTGGTTGCGGTAAAGAGGCCACGCGGAGGCACGGATTCGTTGACTGGCCGGGCAAATCACCCATTCTTGCTGGGATACGCACTGCTGTGCGTCACGGAAATGTTATGGAGCGGCGGTACCGTGGTCCGCGCGCAAAGCTTGGCGGTTGCGCCCGGGCAACCGCAGGTGCAGTTGCCGGCTCAGGTCCAGGCCTACCCCGTCGCCTCCGATGCGCGACTCGCGGGTGATTCCCGCCAGACCCGCTTCGTGCTCGATCTCGACAAGAGCGTTCAGTTCCGCGCTTTTGTGCTCAGCGACCCCTACCGCGTGGTGGTCGATCTGCCCCAGGTCAGCTTTCACCTGCCGACCGGAGCCGGGACCGGCGGACGCGGCCTCGTCAAGGCATTCCGCTACGGGCTGGTGATGCCGGGCGGCTCCCGGATCGTGTTCGATCTTACCGGGCCTGCCCGTATCGCCAATGCGTCGGTGCTCGATTCGGCCAACGGCCAGCCGCCGCGTCTGGTGCTGGAGCTCGAGGAGGTCGATCAGGCGAGCTTCGCCAAGTCGCTCGGAGCGGATGGTCAGGGGCCACAGTCCACCACACCCGGCGTAACCGTCACCGCGGCGACGCCATCGGGGCCGCCGACGATCCAGCCGCCGCCGACGGCGCTGCCCGCAAATGTCGCGCCGCCGAACGCCGCGCCGGATTCGCGGCCCGTCGTGGTCATCGATCCCGGCCATGGTGGGGTCGATTTTGGCACTCAGTCTGGCGAAATTCCCGAGAAGGATGTCGTGTTGGCATTCGGTCTCACCTTGCGCGACCGGCTGGAACGGACGGGAAAGTACCGGGTGGTGATGACCCGCGCCGACGACACCTTTATCCCGCTGGACGATCGCGTGCGCATCGCGCGCAACCAATCTGCATCGTTGTTCGTCTCGATTCATGCCGATGCGCTGCCGCGCAAGGAGGGCGAGGCGCAGGGCGCGACCATCTATACGCTGTCCGACAAGGCCTCCGACGCCGAGGCCGAACGCCTGGCCGATGCCGAAAACCGCGCGGACTCCATCGCCGGCATCAACCTGACCGACGAGCCGACCGATGTCGCCGATATCCTCATCGACCTGGTCAGGCGGGAAACCCGCACGTTTTCCAACAGGTTCGCGCGCCTGCTGATGAACGACATGAAGTCCGCGACGTCGCTGCACAAGCGACCGCTGAAATCGGCCGGGTTCCGGGTTCTGAAGGCGCCGGACGTGCCGTCGGTCCTGGTCGAGCTCGGTTACACCTCCAACAAGGCGGATATGGAAAACCTGGGCTCGGAAACCTGGCGCTCGCGAACCGCGGAGGCAATGGCGCGCGCGGTCGATTCCTTCCTCGCCAAGCGTGTGGCGACAGCCGCCGGTGAGCGTTCCGAGAAACCGGGTGCGCGCGCAAAGCCCTAGTTTGGCCACAGCAACCGCCCTATAAACTGACCCGCGAGATGCTTGGAATCGGGTGAGATTCTCCCTCGATCAGCTTATGATAAGGGCTTGCAGGATAAGGCCCCTGATGTGGCTTGCGCGGACCTCATTGAGGTTCGCGTGATTTTGATCAAAGGCGTCCCTCGCGGCGCAGCGCGCCCAGCCGAGCGTTGAACAAAAGTTGGAACGGATATTCGCCTATGCGCTTCATCGTGCGGTTTTTGGGCTTCCTGTTTGCCGCCGGCACTGTTGTCTTCCTGGTCGGCGTCGCCGCAGCAGCCGGCCTGATCTGGCACTTCTCCAAGGACCTGCCCGACTACTCGCAATTGCAGGACTATGAGCCGCCGGTGATGACCCGCGTGCATGCGGTCGACGGCTCGCTGGTCGGCGAATATGCCAAAGAACGCAGGCTGTATCTGCCGATCCAGGCCGTTCCCAAGCTGGTCATCAACGCGTTCCTGGCCGCCGAGGACAAGAACTTCTACGAGCATGGTGGCATCGACTACACCGGCATGGCACGCGCCGCCGTCGTATTCGCACAGAATTTCGGCTCCAACCGCCGTCCGCAGGGCGCCTCCACGATCACCCAGCAGGTCGCCAAGAACTTCCTGCTGACCAACGAGGTGTCGTTCACCCGCAAGATCAAGGAAGCGCTGCTCGCGATGCGGATCGAGCGCGCCTATTCCAAGGACAAGATCCTCGAGCTCTATCTGAACGAGATCTATTTGGGTTCGGGCGCCTATGGCGTGGCGGCGGCCTCGCTGGTCTATTTCGACAAGTCGGTCAACGAGCTCACGGTCGCCGAGGCCTCCTATCTCGCCGCGTTGCCGAAGATGCCGGGCAGCCTGCATCCGATCCGCAATCATGACCGCGCGGTCGAGCGGCGCAATTACGTGATCGATCGCCTGCAGGAGAATGGTTGGATCAGCAAGGCCGACGCCGACAAGGCACGCAAGGACCCGCTGACCGTTACGCCCCGCAACAATGGCGCCCACACCTTCGCCGGCGAATATTTTGCCGAGGAGGTGCGTCGCGATCTGTTCGAGCGCTATGGCGAGAAGAAGCTTTATGAGGGCGGGCTGTCGGTCCGCACCACGCTCGATCCGAAGATCCAGGTGATGGCGCGCAAAGCCATGGTCGCCGGCCTTGTGAAATATGACGAGGAGCAGGGCTATCGCGGTCCGGTCGCCAAGCTCGACATTTCCGGCGACTGGGGCGTCAAGCTCGCCGACATCAAGTCGCTGTCCGACATCTCGCCATGGCGCATGGCGGTGGTGCTGGAAACCAGCGACCAGTCGGCGCGAATCGGCTTCCAGCCCGGTCGCGAGCTCGGAGGGGCCATCAGCAAGGAACGGCAAACCGGCCTGATCACGCTTGATGGCGTCAAATGGGCCCGCGCCGCCTCCGGCAATGGGCGCGGCAAGACGCCGACCTCGGTGGCGCAGGTGCTGCAGCCGGGCGATGTGATCTATGCCGACCCGCTGTACAAGGAAGGCAACCCGGTCGAGGGCCAGTACCGGCTGGAGCAGCTGCCGGAAGTGTCGGGCGCCATGGTGGCGATGGACCCGAACACCGGCCGTGTGCTGGCGATGGTCGGCGGCTTCTCGTTCGATCAGAGCCAATTCAATCGCGCGACGCAGGCCTACCGCCAGCCGGGTTCGTCGTTCAAGCCGATCGTCTATTCGTCCGCGCTCGACAACGGCTATACGCCCTCGACCCAGGTGGTCGATGCGCCGATCGAGATTGACCAGGGGCAGGGCGGCGGCGTCTGGCGTCCGGAGAACTTCTCCAACGGCAAGTATCTGGGACCGACAACCTTGCGCAACGCGCTGCGGCTGTCGCTCAACACCGTGACCGTGCGTCTCGCGCAGGACATCGGCATGCCCCTGATCTCCGAATACGCCAAGCGTTTCGGGGTCTATGACGAGCTGCCGAACTATCTATCCTACGCGCTCGGCGCCGGTGAAACCACCGCGATGCGGATGGTGACGGCCTATTCGATGATCGCCAATGGCGGCCGCCGGGTGAAGCCGACTTTGATCGATCGCATCCAGGACCGCTACGGCCACACCATCTTCAAGCACGACGCTCGCGAATGCCGTGGCTGCGATGCGCCAAGTGGGTGGCAGAATCAGTCCGAGCCGCAGCTCGTCGACCGCCGCGAGCAGGTGCTGGACACCATGACCGCTTACCAGATGACATCGATGCTGGAAGGCGTGGTGCAGGCCGGCACGGCCACCGTGCTGAGGGAGGTCGGCAAGCCGATCGCCGGCAAGACCGGTACCACCAACGAGGCCAAGGATGCCTGGTTCGTCGGCTTCTCGCCGGATCTCGCGGTTGCCATCTATATGGGCTACGACAAGCCGCGGCCGCTCGGCCGGGGCAATGCTGCGACCGGCGGCCATCTGGCGGCGCCGATCGCGAAGGACTTCATGAAGCTCGCGCTCGCCGACAAGCCGGCGACGCCGTTCAAGATCCCGGCCGGCATCAAGCTGGTGCGCGTCGACGCCAAGACCGGCATGCGCGCCGGCCCCGGCGATTCCGGCCGCACCATCATGGAAGCATTCAAGCCGGGCACCGCGCCGCCGGACAATTATTCTGTCATTGGCGTGGCGGATGCGGACCGTGGCATGCCGCCGGGTGCACCGCCACCTGATTCCGGCAGCTTCATCATGCGTCCGGGCACCGGCAGCCTCTATTAAGAAGATCGGAACCGCCTGACGCGCTGGCGCGGAGCGATTGCGCTTTGCGCCGCGCGCGGTTACATCCCGATTGAAGATTGTCGCTGCGGTCCTGTCGCGCTGCAGCCTGAAGAGATTGATATGCGCGCCGAAATCGAAAAAATCGTAGAAGAGATCAAGCAGTCGGTCGGGCTGCTGAGGAGGCATCTTTGACGTCGAGACATCGACGGCAAGGCTGGCTGAGCTGAACAAGCTCGCCGAGGATCCCAATCTCTGGAACGACCCCCAAAAGGCTCAGAAGCTGATGCAGGAGCGGACCTCGCTGGAGGATTCGCTGACCGGCATCGGCAAGGTTGAGCGCGAGCTTCAGGACAACATCGATATGATCGAGCTCGGCGAGGCCGAGAACGATGCCGGTGTCGTGGCCGAGGCCGAGAATGCACTCAAGGAGCTGAAGAAGGAGGTCGCGCGCCGCGAGCTCGAGGCGCTGCTGTCGGGCGAGGCCGACCGCTTCGACACCTATCTCGAGGTCCATGCCGGCGCGGGCGGCACCGAAAGCCAGGACTGGGCGCAGATGCTGCTGCGCATGTACACGCGCTGGGCCGAGAAGCACGGCTTCAAGATCGAATATCTTGAGGAATCACAGGGCGAAGAAGCCGGCATCAAGTCGGCAACCATCCAGATCTCAGGCCACAATGCCTATGGCTGGCTGAAGACCGAGGCTGGCGTGCATCGGCTGGTGCGCATCTCGCCCTTCGATTCGAACGCGCGGCGGCACACCTCGTTCTCGTCGGTGCAGATTTTCCCGGTCATCGACGACAGCATCAAGATCGATATCAAGGAGTCGGACGTCCGCACCGACACGATGCGCTCCGGCGGCGCCGGCGGCCAGCACGTCAACAAGACCGAATCGGCGGTGCGTTTGACGCATATCCCGACCGGCGTCGCAGTGGTCTGCCAGGCCGGCCGCTCGCAGCACAAGAACCGGGCGCAAGCCTGGGATATGCTGCGCGCGCGGCTCTACGAGATCGAGCTGAAGAAGCGCGAGGAGAAGGCCGCCGCCGACCAGGCGGCGAAGACCGATATCGGTTGGGGCCACCAGATTCGCTCTTACGTGTTGCAGCCCTATCAGATGGTGAAGGACCTGCGCACGGGCGTGCAGACGTCCGATACGTCAGGGGTGCTTGACGGCGAACTCGACGAGTTCATGGCGGCGACGCTGGCGCAGCGCGCCTTCGGTACGTCAGGCGGGCCGATCGAGGACGTCGACTAGATGCAGCGCGTTGCCTTCATCGGGCTCGGGCGCATGGGCCACGGCATGGCCGGCCGCTATCTCGATGCAGGCTTTGAGGTCTCGGTCTGGAATCGCAGCAAGACCAAGGCGGAGGATCTGATCGCGCGCGGTGCGCGCTGGTCGAGCTCGCCCGGCGACGCCGCGGTCGATGCGGATGCGGTGGTCACCATGGTCGCCGACGATGAGGCCTCGCGCGCAGTATGGCTCGGCGCTGAGGGTGCGGCTGCGACCATGAAAGCCGGAACGCTCGCGATCGAGTGCTCGACGGTCTCCCATGACCACGCGCTGCGCCTGTCGCGCGAGCTCAATGCGCACGGTTTGATCTATATCGACTGCCCGGTCACCGGCTTGCCGGATGCGGCCGCTAGCGGTCGGCTGACCCTGCTGGTCGGAGCCGATGCCGCTGATCTCGAAAGGGCACGGCCGTTTCTTATCCCGCTGAGTACGACGATCCGCCATTTCGGCAAGGTTGGCTCGGGCACCGTCTACAAGCTGATCAACAATCTGATGGGCGCCATTCAGATCGCCGGGATTGCCGAGGGGCTGGCCATCGCCGAGCAGGCCGGCCTCGACATGAAGCTGGTGCTGGAGGCGGTCGAAAGCGGCGTTGCCGCCAGCCCGCAGGTGATCCGGCATTCGAGGCGCATGGTGACGCGCGACTTCTCCGGCGCGACCTTCACCGCCGCGCTCCGGCACAAGGATGCCGCCTACGCGGTCGCGCTTGCCGAGAGCCTGTTGCGCGACAAGCCGATCGTGTCCAGCGCCGCGGTCGAGGCCTATGCAAGGGCCAAGGCAGCCGCGCCCGATGACGACGAGGGCCGGATTATCGAGATCGTGTCGCAGCCGAAATCTTAAGCGCTCGTCCGTCCTTTTCTCCATTCGTCGTACCAACCGCTGAACCGCCCGCTCTTGTGTTCGCCGCCGTGTCGGACAGCGTAAGCCGTGCCGTCGGCAGCGACCATGACCACGGCGTCGAGTCCCTTGCCTCGGCGCAGGGTCTCCACGGCCTGTTGCGGCGTTTGCGCGATCGGGCCCGCGACATTGAACGAGGTGTTGACCGATATCTCGACCCCGACATGACGGCCGAGCGCCTTTAGATAGGCGTAGGTGAGGGGATCGTCGGCCTCGCGCACGATCTGGATGCGGCCGGTGCCATCGGCATGGATCACCGCGGGGATCTTGCCCCGTGCGTGCGGCTTCGCATGCGCCGTCAGCACCATATAGTTATAGGCGTTGTAGTCCGCATCGCACGCGCCGTCCTCGAGTTGGAAATATTCTCGCGCGGCATCGAGCGTTGTCATCGGCGCCAGCGGGCGGATCGCCTCGCGATACTTCACTCGCGCGTTGAGGTGCTCGCGTACGTCGGGATCGCAGGGATTGGCGAGGATCGATCGATGCCCGAGCGCACGCGGGCCGGTCTCGCCGGCGCCCTGGTACAGTGCGATGACGCCGCCTCGCGCGACCATGAAGGCCATCAGGTCGGCGACAGCCGCTCGCCCGTCATCCGATGCAATCTCGCCGATCTGCTCCTCGACGACATCATGGTCGGCAAGCGCCGCCTCGATCTCATCGCGCGCGGGGGGCAGTCCGCAATAGAATGCATGCTTTAGTGCAGGACCACGCGGAGCGCCCGCCAGATGCGCGAAAAGCCACGCTGCGCCGATGGGAACGCCGGGATCGCCGGGCACCGGCGGCACCCACAGATGCAGCCGCGCCTCGCGGCCTTGCGTGCGCGCAAACCACGCTTCGTCGAAATGTTCCAGCAGCCGCATGTTGCCGACCGCATTCAGCGCGACGCCGCCGGTCAGGATCAGCCGGTGCGCGCCGGTCTGTCGCAACAGGTGATCGACGATGTGGATCATCGCATCCTCGAACACGAGCTGCGTGGCAGCCGCTTTGTCGAGCCGGTCCTGCGTATCGGCACGATGAGTGATGTCCTCGACCTGCAGCACGGCATCGGGATTCCAGAGCTGCGATGGCTTCAGGGGCACGCCGAGAATGTCGACCAGGGCAGGGTGATAGGGCTGCTCGAACGGGTCGGCATACCAGTTTGCCAGCGTACGGTTGATGCGAACCTCGCCGTTGTCGCCGAGCACCAGCACATTCTTCAGTCGCGCATAATAGGGATTGCTGGTGCGGTTCATGTCGCCCCATGCTGCCGCCCCCATGTAGCGACCCTCGCAGGACAGCCAGGTCCAGCCGCCTTGAGTCGAGGAGATCACGCTGTAGAACGCGCCGAGCGACTCGAACATGCTGTTGTTGCAGGCGAGCAGGCGCAGCGCGCCGCCGCGGGCTTCGTACAGCGAGACCGAGCCGCGATCACCGGTGCCGTCGAGCACGCCGATGGCGACCGGCTCACTGTCGTCGGCGAAAGGCGAGGCCGCATAGGAGAACCAGGCGTGGTTGTCATGATGCGGCATCAGGATCAGCGGTACGCGCTCGCTCAGTCCGAGCTGCCTGGCCAGGATCTTTGGCGTGCGCGTCATCGCGTCCATGCGACGGGCATCAAAGCCGGCCGCTTGCGTGCTACGCAGCAGTTTCAGGCTCTCAGGTGCTTCCTCCAGCACAGTCCGCGTGAGCGTGCCCGCCAGCGCCGGATAATCCCAGGTCGTCAGCCAGGCGAAGATATCGGAGACGTCGCGTCCCAAGCCGCGCAGCGCAGCCATCATCGCCTCGATGGACTGGCGTGGATATTCCGTGGTGTGCTTGTTGCCGGAGAAGCGCTCCTCCTCGTTGTTGAGGATAAGCCGCGGACCAGTCTCTGGTGTCACCTCCACCAAGGCAACGCCGGAGTTATGCGTGCCAGGCGGCCCGAGTCCTGCGAGATAGAGCGTTTCGCCACGGGCGAGCCGCTCGCGCGCCTCAGCAATGCGGCCGTCGGCAAATGCCGAGCCGAGGCGGTGGAAGCCGGCGCGTGCGAACAGCTTCGTCGTCAGCCATTCCGCAGCGCGACCGCAGGCGGCGCCGAGCCGCGGATGCTTCGGGCCGACGCGTGGCTTCAATTGTGAGGCAAGGTCGGGCACGACGGCAGCCATCGAGTCGCACAGGCCTATTTGGTGCCGAACATCCGGTCGCCGGCGTCGCCAAGGCCCGGGACGATATAGCCGTGATCGTTGAGCCGCTCGTCGATTGCCGCGGTCCAGACCGGGATTTCGGGATGCTCTGCCTGGAAATGCGCGATGCCCTCGGGCGCTGCGAGCAGGCAGACGAAGCGGATGTCGCGGCCGCCACGCGCCTTCAACAGATGGGCGGCGGCGCAGGCCGAGTTGCCGGTCGCCAGCATCGGATCGACCAGGATCACGGTTCGGTCTGTGAGGTCCTGCGGCGCCTTGAAGTAGTATTCGATCGCCTGCAGCGTATCCGGATCGCGGTAGAGCCCGATATGGGCGACGCGGGCCGAGGGCATCAGCGCCAGCATGCCGTCGAGAAAGCCGACGCCGGCGCGCAGGATCGGCGCCAGCGTGAGCTTCTTGCCGGCGATCTTCGGCGCCTTCATCGGTTGCAGCGGCGTCTCGATATCGACCAGCTCGACCGGCAGATCGCGGGTCACCTCGTAGGCGAGCAGCATGCCGATCTCGTTGAGCAGTTCGCGGAATCCTTTGGTCGAGCGGTCGCGCTCACGCATCAGGGTCAGCTTGTGCTGGACCAGGGGATGCAGGACGACGTTGATCTGATGGTGTGCCATCTCCTTGCTCTAGCGGGATCGCCGCACTTGCGCCAGATGATTGCATGGGCATGCCTGCGCAAGCGCGCGGCGCGATCGGGCTCGGACGCACGGAAGGCAATCGGCGGATCGCGCCCTTGGCCAATCCGCCATGTAGACGGGTTACCGCTTGGGATAGCCGGTGAACACGTAGTCCTTTGTCGCCACGATGGTGTGGCAGGCGTAACCGCAATCGGCACCGGTGCCGTTCGGCGCGAAGGCGCCCGAGCTGGTGTCGTAGTCGAACTGCGCGTAGCCCCAGTTGCCGGTGTCGGCAAACCGCTTGCTGTCTCTCACCATGAAATCGACATCGTGTAGATCGCCGGGCACCACGGTCGGCGATGGCGCCTCCGCGCTCTTGATCGCCTTCCAGTGGATTTTCGCCATCTTGGAGCCGTCCGGGAACGCCTTGCCGTTGCCCGGCGCGCCGGCGCGATAGGCCTCGATCATCACGGGATTGGCGAGGATCACCTCGATTGTCTCGTCGGTCTCGCTGACGGCAACGGTCTGCCAGTCCTCGTAACCTTTGAACTCGGCGAAGGCGAGCCCGTTCGGCACCGACAACGTGTATTTGTCCGGTGCGGACACGGCACGGCCGGCGAACGCCGCAAGCCCCGCGGCGACAGTTGCGGCCAGCATGGATGACGTTCTTGAAATGCGCATCTTCCCTCTGCAAATGACGGATGAATTCCGGGGATGCTCGATTGAGCGCTACTGCGCCCCGCGCATGAGGCGGCCGAGACGAATCTGCGCTTCCCGATGGCCGCGATCTTTCAGAATCGCCCGACAGCCGACCCGGCGTCAGGGCGTCACCGAGCGCTGATCCGGCATTGGCATCGGCTTCGAACGGCGCCAGCCTTGGACGTTGACGACGATACCGACAATCAGGAGCGGCACCACGGCGACGATCGACATCATCGGAGAGAGTGGTGCAGGGGTGACGATCTCGAGCACCATTGCGGAAACCATCCACACCGTCGCAAACACCACCGCGAAATCGAGCGTCGGCACCCGCAGCCAATACAGCGCGGCCGAGATCGCGGTCGCCGGAGCAATCGCGGCGCCGACCATATAGACGTTCAATTCCTTCGGCGTCAGCGCGTCGATCAGCATGGACGCCAGCAGCCAAAGACTGACGAACATGATGGCAACGTCGACATGTCTCACGTCCCTGCCTCCGGGAAAAACGAGGTGTGACAATCTGGCACAGCACTTTGTCGACCCAGGCGCGGGAATCGTCAAGGGCAGGCGCGTTCCGGTCCTCGGCCGTCCGGTTTCCCTCCGGAGCTCTCCGCAAGATGCGGGAACCGGGATTACGGAACTTGTGGCATGGGCCTGCGTTATCAGCCCATGCTGGATAACCTTTCAGATCGCACACCCCGAATCCTGACCCCCGAGCAACGCCGCGCGCGCGATGCTGCCCGAAAGGCGGACGCCGAGCAGGCCATGCGCGAGCACGAGGCCGCGCAACGGGCCTTTCATGCCAACCGCGAGCGCCTGAAGGCCGAGCGGCTGGCCCGTGAGGCGAGCGGGAAATAGCCGGCAAATCCGTATCGCAATACCTTGTTCGTGCTGCGAATCTGATCAGTGTGCTGGTGGCCCCGCCAAGGCCGTTCGCGCGCCGTCGAGGAATGACACCACCGCATCCCGCACGATCGCGTCGAGATCGCGTGGGATCGGCGTCTCGTAGATGAATTTGCGGATGGCAAGATAGAAGATGCGGCCGTGCAGGCCCCAAAACATTTCGATCTCGCGCTCGCTGAGCGCATTGGCGCCCACATGCGGCAGACCGAGCTCGTGGCGCAGCTCGACCGCCGCCGCCTCGATGATCTCGCGGCGCACCAGGTCGAGATACCGGCCGGTGATGCCGAAGGACTTCATCCCCGAGAACACGAAGATCCGCACCCAGTTGTATTCGAACACGTGCGCGACATAGCTGAGATAGAAGCCGGTGAGCCGCGCCTCCAGGGGCAGGGTGCGATCCCGGATCAATGTTCCCCACTCGGGCGACCAGCGGCTGAGATAAACCTCCTGATAGACGCGCTCGATCAGCGCCTCCTTGCTCGGAAAGTGCCGATAGATCGCGGAATGCGCGACGCCCATGCGGATTGCGAGCTCGCGGATGTCGCCGTCGAAACCGCGCTCGGCGAAGAAGCGAACCGCTTCGTCGACGATCAGCCGCTCGCGATCGGCCGCGCGCATGTTGCGTCGCCTCGGCGCGGCCTTCTTGGCAGAGGGTTTCCCGGAACGCGGTCTGGTGCCCTTGGCCAGTCGGCGAGGCGCTCGTCCCGCCCGCTTCTTCTGCAATGTGCGCTTTGTCGTTCTGGGCATGATCGTCCGGATCGCAACGCTCCCCACTTTTCGTGTAGTCTACGCCGGATTTATGACCAGATGGTCTGTTTTCGTTGACCCGATCATGCTCACATGCGAGATTTTGAGACCAGATGGTCACAAATCTGGCGCTGCCGGCCGCAAATCTGGCGCTGCCGGCCGAGGGGCTGATGGCGCGGCAAAACGCGAGGAAGCAGCGATGAAAGCGAGGGCTTTCAGTTACTTGCGTGCGCGCACCATCGAGGAGGCACTGGCCGCGCATTCGCAAGCCGGTGATGACGCGCGCTTCATCGCCGGCGGCCAGAGCCTCGTGCCGACCCTGGCGCTGCGGCTGCAGGCGCCGAAGCTGCTGATCGACATCACTCATCTTGCAGAGCTGCGCGGCGTCAGGCGCGAGGGCGAGTTCTTGCGCATCGGCGCGCTCACGCGCCATCGCGAGGTCATGGACCAGCCGCTGATCGCCGAGTTCGCGCCGCTGCTCCGCGCCGCTGCGCCCTTCGTGGCCCATCCCGCGATCCGCAACCGCGGCACGCTCGGCGGCTCCATCGCGCTCTCTGATCCCGCGGCCGAATTTCCCGCCATGGTGCTGGCGCTCGACGCCGAGATCGAGATCGCAGGCCTGTCCGGCACGCGCCGCGTCAAAGCCAGCGATTTCTTCGTCGACCTGTTCGAGACCGCGCTCGCGCCTGGCGAGCTCGTGACCGCCATCCATGTCCCCCTGTTCAAGACAAGCCAGCGCATCGCCTTTGATGAGCTGGCGCGCCGGCGCGGCGACTATGCGCTGGTCGGCTGCGGCATGATCGCGAGCTATGATGGTCCAAAGATCGAAACCATCCGCATCGGGTTCTTTGCGGTGGGCCCCGTGCCGACCCGCGCCAGGCATGCCGAAGCCACGCTGAACAGTCATGCGCTCGACGCCGCGCGGATTGCCGCCGCACAGGCCGCATTGGAGGAAGATCTTGCACCGCCGGACAGCGAGGACGTGCCGCCTGCGATGCGCCTGCATCTGGCACGCGTACTGCTCGGCCGCCTGCTGGGACGGATCGGGGAGGGCGCATGAGCGGGATCGACACATCATTCGACTTCGGAGACGAAGCAACCGTTCGCGTCCGTTTCGTGCTCAACGGTCGCAAGACCGCGTGCGAGGTCGCACCGCGCCACACGCTGCTGGATTGTCTTCGCGATCGGCTCGAGCTCACCGGTACGCATGCCGGCTGCGAGATGGGTGCCTGTGCCGCCTGTCTGGTGCTGCTCGACGGACGCGCTGTTCATTCCTGCCTCATGTTCGCGGTGCAGGCCGATGGTGCGCGGATCGAGACCATCGAGGGCCTTTCGGAAAGCGGCGCAATTGGTGATCTGCAGGCCGAATTTCATCGGCGCAACGCGCTGCAATGCGGCTTCTGCACGCCGGGCATGCTGATCAACGCCCATGAGCTGCTCTCGCAAACGCGTGTGCCGAGCCGGGAGGCGATCCGCGATGCGCTGTCGGGCAATTACTGCCGCTGCACCGGCTATCAGGCGATCGTCGACGCCATCGCCGCGGTGGCGGAGGCGCGCGCGGCGGCCAAAAAAGAAGATCATACATCATGACCGCTCCGCTCACCTCACTCGATCGTCCCAATTCCTATATCGGCCGTTCGGTGCAGCGGCCGAACGCCAAGCGGCTCCTTGCTGGGCGAGGACATTATGTCACCGACGTCAAGCTGCCGCGCATGCTGCACGCGGCGTTCCTGCGCAGCCCGCATGCGCATGCGCGGATCGCATCGATCGATGTTGAGCGGGCCCGCGCACTCGACGGCGTGCATCTCGTAGCCACGGGCACCGATCTTGCAAAAATCTGCACGCCCTGGACCGGCACGCTCGATCACTTCAAGGGCATGACCTCCGAGCCGCAGCTCGCTCTGCCGCTCGAGCGCGTGGTGTGGGCAGGGCAGGCGGTGGTTGCGGTCGTCGCCGAAAGCCGCGCGCTGGCCGAGGACGCGCTGGAGCTGATCACGGCCAACTACGAGGAATTGCCGGCGGTTGTCGACCTCGACGAAGCGCGCAAACCCGGGGCGCCGCTGGTCAATCCCGCTGGCCATGGCAATATCTGCTTCCGGAGCCAGCTCGACAGCGGCGGTGTCGACGACACCTTCGCGCGCGCCGCCCATGTGGCGGACGAAGAGTTCAGCTTCGGCCGCCACACGCCGGTGACCTTGGAGCCGCGCGCCATCGTCGCGGACTATGATCCCGATGCCGGCACGCTCACCGTGCATCACGCGACGCAAACGCCGTATCAATTCCAGGATCTCTATTCCCGCCACTTCGGCATCCCGGAAGCGCGGGTGCGCGTGATCGCGCCCGATATCGGCGGCTCGTTCGGGATGAAGCTGCATGTCTATCACGAAGACATGGCGGTGGTCGGCCTGTCGATCCTGCTGCGGCGTCCGGTGAAGTTCGTCGCCGACCGCATCGAATCCTTCGTCTCCGACATCCATGCCCGCGATCATCGCGTCCGTGCGCGGATGGCGCTGGATGAAAGCGGCGAGATCCTTGCCATGGATGTGCACGACGTCACGGCGATTGGCGCGTTCTCGACCTATCCACGCACCAGCGTGGTCGAGGGCAACCAGGTCATCCGGCTGATTGGTGCGCCCTATCGCTTCAAGACCTATCGTGCCGCGCTGGAAGTCATCTTCCAGAACAAGGTGCAGACCAGCCAGTATCGCGCCGTTGGCCATCCCATCGCCTGTGCCGTCACCGAGCGGATGGTCGATCTCGCAGCTCGCAGGATCGGGCGCGATCCTTTTGAATTCCGTGCGCAGAACCTGATCGCCGATGATGCCTATCCGCTGACATCCCCAACCGGCTACAAATTCGAGGCGCTGTCGCATCAGGTCTGCCTGGAGCGGTTGCGTAAGATGATGGATTACGATGGCTTGCGCGCCGAGCAGGCAGGCTTGCGTTCGCGCGGCATCCATCGCGGCATCGGCATCGCAAGCTTTGTCGAGATCACCAATCCGAGCCCGGCCTTCTATGGCGTCGGCGGCGCGCGGATTTCCTCGCAGGACGGCGCGACAATCAGCCTGACACCGTCGGGCGAGATTCGCTGCGCCATCTCGGTGACGGAGCAAGGGCAGGGCACCGAGGCGATCGTCAGCCAGATCGTCGCCGATCAGCTCGGGCTGGCGCAGGAGCAGGTCAAGGTGATCACCGGCGATACCGAGGTGACGCCGCATGGCGGTGCCACCTGGGCCTGCCGCGGCGCCGGCATCGGTGGCGAGACCGCGTTGCAAGCGGCACGCGTGCTCAAGGCTAACATTCTCGATATCGCGGCGCTGGTGCTGCAGGAGCAGCCGTCCGCACTCGATATCGAGAGCGGCGAGATCGTCGATGCCGCTACGCGGCAACAGCGCATCGCCGTGGCCGAGATCGCACGCATCGCTTATTTCCGCTCCGACACGCTGCCGCCGGGCACGCAGGCGCAGCTCACGGTCAGCCATCACTTCGCGCCGCAAGGCTATCCGTTCGCCTTCACCAACGGCATCCAGGGTTGTCACCTGGAGCTTGATGTCGAGACCGGCTTCATCAGGCTGCTGAAGCATTTCGTGGTCGAGGATTGCGGCCGCATCATCAACCCGATGCTGGTCGACGAGCAGTTGCGCGGCGGCGTCGTGCAGGGACTTGGTGCTGCGCTGTTCGAGGAGTGCCGCTACGGCGAGACCGGCCAACTGCTCAACGGCTCCCTCGTTGACTATCTGGTGCCAATGGCGATGGAGATGCCCGACATCGTTATCGACCACGTCGAGACGCCAACCAAGGATACCGTGCTCGGCGCCAAGGGATGCGGAGAGGCGGGCACCGCGGCGGCTTCCGCGTGTGTGCTCAATGCCGTCAACGACGCGCTGGCGCCGTTCGGTGCTTCCGTCAATGCCATCCCGATCACGCCGGCGCGCGTGCTGAAAGCGCTTGGGCGGTTTTAGATGGTTCACGCCTCGCATCGGGCAACACCATGGATCATCGACCTCGCGGCGCAGATGCGTCCGAGCTGTGAGGATCGATCCGCCCTCGCAAGATGGAGGGCGCAGGGAAGGCCGGATGCAAGGCCAGCACCCATGGCCCGCCTGCAGAAAAAAAGCAGGCGGCAGTCACCACAGGTACGGCCGAACACCGGCCTTCCCTGCACGATGGGCTTACGGCTTATACGTGGTCTCCCCGGGGACCGGCTGTCTTGCCCCCGTCGTTCGTGCGCTCGTCAAATAGCGGCACGGACACTTGACCTCAGCACCGGGAGGCCAGGACCCCACGACTTCGCCGTCCGCGTGAACTTGCGCTCGTCCAGCGCAACCCGCCGCGGCCATCGCATCCCGCACTCGACGTCCGTGACGACTCGTACGCCCCTCTCGCGAGGCGGGACGCCACAATGAACCACGAATTCGGAAAAAAAGAAACAGAAATATTTCGTCCGAACAGGCCGACGCGCGTGATCGCGTTGATCCGGCGATCGAAATTAGTTTTTGGCGCACGCTTGTCGGACACCATTTCGGCTGGATATTGGAGGGTTCAAGATGCTGGATCGCGAGCCGTCGGGCAAATCACGACCATCCTGCAAGTTGACAACGCTCGCATGCGACGCACTCTAGCGCTGCTGCAGTAAGGCGCATCGGCGGCGGGGCCGAAGGGGCAATGCCCACCTACGACATGAACACATCGTAGTTGCGCCCATGCCGAACCTCGAGAACATCAGCCAGGCCGGCTACAACACGGCCGTTCCTCAGCGGGACCGAGGCGCAGTTGTATGTCGCTGACGTGACGGCGTCGTGCGACTTCTTCACGACCAAGCTCGGCTTTGCAATCGACTTTGTTTACGGCGATCCACCGTTTTACGGGCGGAGGAGGCCGCCGCCGGGGAGCAACGGCGCCGGTCGAAGGAAAGCCGGCCTCTGCTCGATGAGGCGAAGCGTAGGCGTCGCGAGCGGGCATAGCCCTCACGACTGCCCCGCGCGAGAGCGCGAGGACATCAAAGTAGGCGCTGGGACCGGAAACGCGTGCCCTGACGATCACTGCGCGACCCGCTGTTCTCCGTCCTTGCTCACATGCCAGAGAACGATGTGGTAATGCGGCACATCCACGCCCGGGTGGCCGGCGTTGAAATACATCGTGGTGTGGTCGACCTTGGGTGCGAAGGCGGGCGCGGTGCCATCGAAGGTCTTGTGGTCGTCGATGTCCTTGATGGGGACCATGTAGACGGTCGCCACCAGCCTCTTTCGACGGTCAAAGCAGAGGAACGGCCCCAGCGGCAGGGTGTCAGGTTTCACGTAAATGATGCCGAGGCCCGGAAAGAACGCCGGGAACTGCACGAGCTCGCTGACCTTCTTGTATCCTTGCCCGATAGCGATGGTCTGCACGTTCTCCTGCGTCTCGCGTTTTGCACGCTTCGCGCGCGTATCAAGCTTTTGATGGTGAACGACGCGGCGCTTGCGCGCGGCATGCCGGAGACCGTGTTGTGGTTCGGTCCGCACGACCCTTGTCGGCTCGGACTGCTGGAAGGAAAAAGGATCGGTCCCCCCGGGCTGATTGAAGGTGGGCGGGGTTAGGCCCGGCTGGGCCGATTGCGCGAAGCTCGACGCCGGGGCGAGTGAGATGGCCAATAATGCCAGCAGGGCGGCAGCGAGCTTCATAAGGTGCATCGAACTCTCCCCTTAGGTTTTGATTCCATCTCATTGTTGAGCATGATCTCCGCACAAACGCCTTCGGCAGTCGGGAGAAAAACCGGGTCCACTTGCGCTTCGTGGGCCTCCGATCCGGATCATGCTCTATTTGGCATCCTGACGGGCGCCCGAAGCATCGTCCGGCTTGGCGTTGCCCGTGCCGCCGCGAAGACCCGGGAACAGAGGGCTGTGCGAGGTCTCCCCGGTCGTCGTCGGTTCGGGTGAGCTGACCATGGCACCTGAATGCGCCTTGAGCCAGCGTTCAGCAGGTTCGAAGCGTTTCCATCCCATTACCGTGTCGGCCAGCTTCACTTGGCGCCAGGCGGGATGATGGGCGCCGGTCAGAAAGTTCGGAAAGCGCGCGAAGAAGGTCTGGACGAAATTGTCCATGAGAGCGTAGCGGCCGCTGCGCTTGGGCCAATTGTAGGCGAACAGCGCGGAGCGGACCGCGATCGTTGGCACGCTTTCGTCAATACCGAGGATGGTTGGATAGTCGGCGTGGGTGATGGTCGTCTGCAGATAATCGTGGCGCAGGGAACTCCAATAGGGAATCGGGATCAGGCGCACAGCGGAGAACTGCGCCAATGGCGCCAAGGCCTCGATCGGCTTGGCCGAGATCACAAGCGCGGCTGCGATGTCGCCCTTGCGCATGCCTTCCAGCGCTGCCTGCAGACCCAGATTGACGGTGTCGGCCTTGACGTCGAGAGCGTTGAGCACCTCCAGGCCCAATACCGCCGACGCGCTACCCTCCTCGCCCAGACTGATCGTCTTGCCGGCGAGGTCCGACAGCCCCCTGACGTCGGCGCGCGCCAGAAGATGGAATTGCAGCGGAAACAGCGATGTGATGTAGACGAGCTTGCTGCCGATGTCACCGACGGTCTTTCCGTCTCGCAGCCGGTTCGCGAGCACGATCGGCACGATCGCCATGTCGGCTCCGGGCAGCGTCAGCACATCGAGGAGGTTCCGCGTCCCGCCGTTTCCGACCATCGGCAGCACCCGAAGCGCCACCTCGCCATGCGGGCCGCTCTCCTGGTTGGCCGCCAGCATGGTCGCGACGTCCTGGGCGATGGCGGATTCGGTGCTCTGCGGCGTGCCGGTGACCAGTCCGGCGGTGAAGCGGCCGAAGGAGATGTCGGTGACGTTCTTATCAGGAGCTTCCTGCTTGCGCGGCGTCTGGCAGAAGGCCCCGGCCGTCGCTGTGCCGAGCACGGCGATGACCATCAGTGCGGCGGAGATCATGCCCCGAAGCGCCCGACGATCGATCATGGGGTCAGATCCGTTTCGTCGAATCACGCAAATAGGCACCAAGAATTCTACTGCGTGTAACGCGCTGCCAGCCAGGCCGCCGCAGGCGTCCATGGAACGAGACTCCTGGGTCGGGCGTTCGTTCCTTTCCACCCAAGAAATTGTTGGTGGATCGGCCACCGGCGGGCCGCCGTCCGCTCCGACCGCCTATGCATTGCGGCGTCTGCCTTTCTTGCTCTCAGCCAGCAACCAGTCTCGGAACGCCTGCATGGCCGGCGAGACGCGCTTCGACTTCAGGGATGTGAGCCAATAGGATCCGAGATAGACCTGGGTGTCGTAGGGACACATTAGTCGCTTGCGCGATACATCGTCCGCAAACAGGGCCACCGGCAGGAGCGCAACGCCTCCGCCTTGAGCGGCGGCATGCGCCAACGAGACCGACGAATCGAAGATCGGGCCGGTCATGCGGGGCTGCTCGCAATTGGCCGCCTCGAACCACCGGGCCCATTCGCCTGGCCGATAGGACCGCAAGAGCACTTCGCGATGGAGATCGAGCGGGCTGCTGAGCCGCTTGCCGACAGCGGGCGCGCACATGGGCGTGAAGAGTGCGTCGACAAGACGCTCTGCGTTTGTGCCGTGCCAGGCGCCGTCGCCAAACCGGATCGCGTAGTCCAGTCCTTCGCCGACAAGGTCCACGCGATTGTTATTCGCAAACACCCTGACATCGATGTGTGGATGGAGCCGGCCGAAGTCCCCGAGGCGCTGCAGAAGCCAGCCGGACGCAAACGTTCCGACCGTGCCGACGGTCAACATCTCGCGCATGCGACCGTTCTCGAACCGGTCGAGGACCTGGTTGATCCGGCTGAAGGCATCGGAGATCGCAGGCAGCAGCGCTTCGCCTTCGTCCGTCAGAGCAAGTCCGCGAGGAACTCGCCTGAAGAGTTTCGCGCCCAAACTATCTTCCAAAATGCGCACCTGCTGGCTCACGGCCGCCTGCGACACGCGAAGCTCGAGGCCGGCCTTGGTAAAGCTCAGATGCCGCGCCGCCGCCTCGAATGAGCGGAGCGCGTTCATGGGCAAGCGAGAAACGCTGGGAGGGCGCCGGGGCACGTCTGGTCCAAGTTTTTCTTATGGATGTCCTCAGCAAGCATCGTTTGTCAATCGGGAGGAGGCGAAGCAAGAACCTGCTCACAATTCATTGGAGTTTACGATGCTTACGCGACGTCATTTCCACGCATCCGCATTTGCGCTTGCAGGAAGCCTCCTGCTGCCGAAGAGCTCGGGCGCTGCGCCGGCCGGAACAGAGCAGCTGATCGACGCCATCACACGGCTGGAATCCAAGAGCGGCGGCCGGCTCGGTGTCTGCGTGCTCGATACGAAAACCGGTGCGCGGGTTCAGCACAGGGGCGATGAGCGCTTCCCGATGTGCAGCACCTTCAAGGTGCTTGCGTCAGCCGCTGTGCTCAAGAGCATGGGAGAGAAGCTGGAAGGCCTTCAGCAACGCATCCGCTTCGCAGAGTCGGACCTCGTCGAATACTCGCCGGTGACGCGCGAGCATGTTGGGGGCGACGGCATGACGCTCGAAGAGCTTTGCGAGGCAGCCATCACAAGGAGCGACAACACTGCGGGCAACCTGCTTTTGAAGAATATCGGCGGACCAACTGGTCTCACCGCTTTCGCGCGAAGTCTCGGGGATGAGGTGACAAGATTGGACAGGATCGAAACCGACCTCAACGAGGCTGCCCCCGGCGATCCCCGTGACACCACGACACCCAGCGCCATGGCGACGAATTTCAGGAGCCTGCTGCTCGCAGACGCGCTCAAGCCGGCAGCCCGCGATCAGCTGGCGAAATGGCTGATCGCAAACAAGACAGGGGATAGCCGGTTGCGCGCCGGCATGCCGCAAGGCTGGCGCGTGGGCGACAAGACAGGATCGGGCGAGCACGGCACGGCCAACGACGTGGCAATCGTCTGGCCGCCCGAGCGCTCGCCGCTGATCGTGGCAGTGTATCTCACGGGGAGCGCGCTCGACCTGAATGGCCGCAATGATGTGATTGCAGCGGTCGGACGCGAGATCGGCAAGACTCTTGGCTGAGAATCTCGCTGCATCCGTCTTCGGAAAGGCCGCAGGGTGGTGCCGCTGCAACGACGGAATGTTCGCCCTGCACGGGAATCCTCCAAGTAGCCGAGCGATCGACATTGTCGTCACGAAGCTGCAGGCGCCTGGTGTTCCGAAGTCGCGCGAAGAGTTGACCTGCCTCAACGTCCCGCCGCTCCCTTTCCCTATCGTCGCGCGGCGGGGCGGCATCGGAGATTGGTCATGGACGATATCCTCAAGCACAAGATCCAGACATTGCTCGATCAGCATCGCACCATGCAGATTGCGACACTGCGACCGGACGGCTGGCCCCAGGTGACCACCGTGGGGTATGCGAACAACGGATTCGAGATCTATTTCTTATGCGGGAAGGACAGCCAAAAGGCATCCAATCTGGCCCATGACAACCGCGTTTCGCTCGCGATCGACGACGACCCCGCCCAGGTGATGGAGATCACCGGCTTGTCAATGGCAGCGCGGGCTGAGCCCGTGGATGATCCGGCCGAAGGCGAAAATGCGCTGCGCATGCTGTTTCAGAGATATCCGGATCAGACGTCCATGCCGGGCCCGCTTCCGACACCGGCAGACGTTCGCATCTTTCGGCTGACGCCGACCGTCATCTCACTGCTCGATTATTCCAAGGGATTTGGCCACACCGAACTCGTTACTTGCTGAGGCAGCATGTCAAAGAGCCTGCGTTGGTTCCAGTGGGCCTAAAGGGGGAAACGTTTATTGAACCTTGGATCTGGTTTTGGGACAGAGCAGGGGCGGCCGCCGCTTTGCTGGCCGCCCCTGCTGCTGATCGTTGCGCGTTACTTCTGCGTCACCACCGCGGCGTTGTGCGAACCGTATTGCGCAGTGAACGAGGCATTCGTCACGTTGGCGCCGGTGGCCTGCGAGATCGTGGCCATGTTGCCGTAACCGGCCTGCAGCGCGATCTGGGTGTTGTTGCCGGCCACCGCCTGCTGGCCGGTGGTCTGGGCCGCGTTGACCACGTTCGAGCCGCCGATCTGGCTGATGAACGAATTGTTCGCACCGACCGACAGCGGAACGGCCATCGACTGCGCGACGGTCGCCTTGTTGCCAGCGCCGAACTGGGTGGTCAGCGCGTTGTTGGTTCCGTTGCCGGTGCCGAGGGCCTGCGTCCTCTGCGTGATACTCGCCTGGTTGTCATGGCCGGTCTGGAACGTCGCCTGGGTGCTGCCGCCGTTCTTCTGGTTGATGTCGGCGTTGTTCTGAACGCCATACTGCGCCACGAACGAGGCATTGGTGTCGTTGGCGGCCTGGTCGGCGGTCGTCGCGCCGAAGTTGCCGGACGTAGCGCCACCCTGCTTCACCGAAACGGAGTTGGCGTCGCCGACCTGAAGCGTTGCGGAGGTGTTGAACACGCCGGGATTGGCCGAGAATTCGCCTGCCTTCGCCGAGCCTTTCTGGTCGATGGTGGCGACGTTGCCGGTGCCGTATTGCACGGCCGCCGAGGCGTTGCCGTAGCCATTTGCGAAGCCGCCTTCGGTGCCGTTGGCGTCCTTGGTCTTCTGCGTCGTGGTGACGATGTTGTTGTCACCGAACTGCGCGGTGAAGGAGGTGTTGGCGCCGCCGACCACCGGAGCAGAACCGGGTGTGATGGCCTTGTCCGTCTGCGTCGAGACCGACATGTTGCCGATGCCGCTCTGGACCGCGGCCTGGTTGTTCTGGCCCCCGGTCTGCGTAACGGAAGTGGTGTTGCCGCTGCCGAACTGCGAACTGAATGCGTTGTTCGAATAGGAGACGCCGGTCGCCAGCGGATTGGGCGCCGAATTGGTCTGAGTCGTAATGGCGGAGTTGTAGTCACCGACCTGAATATTGCCCGAGTTGTTCTGGCCATTGGCGAGGCGGCTCACCTGCGTCGTGACGACGCCGTTGGCATGACCAAGCTGGAACGTGGCCTGATTGTTGTTGCCGTTGTTCTGCGAGATCAGCGCGGTGTTGTCGGTGCCGGTCTGGACGTTGGCCGAATTGTTGCTGCCCGGCTTGCCGCCGGCCTGCGTGCTCAGAACCGAATTGTACTGGCCGGCCTGGACCGTCGCCTGGTTGTTGTTGCCTTTCTTCTGCGAGACGGTCGCGCTGTTGTAGGAGCCGACTTGCTGGATGAACGACTCGTTGTCGAGATTGCCAGCGGCATAAGCCGCCGGCGCGCTCGCAAGCACGAGCGCCAGGGCAGTAAGTGTTCTCATGGGAGGGATATACTCTCGGTTTTCCAAGGCGGGGACGACGACGATCGCCGTCCCTCGCACGGCGTTAAAGCATCCTTAACCTAACATTCGAATGACAATTCGTGGTCGTCCGCCGCGAGCGGGCTCAGCAGCTGGGCGCATCGAGAACGCCTGCAACCGGAAAATCCGAATGCTGCCGCTCCACCAACCAATGCGCGCGAAGCCCTGCAATTGCGGTTGACGGCATATCGAACTGTGCCGTGCCGATGAGGGAAAACTCGGCCTCGACATAATAGTGATAAGATCCACGAAGTAGGGAGTATCGATCGTTGCGCAGCGTCTCACGCGCCGGCCGGCGATGTGAGAGGAAGTTGGGAGCATCGACGATGCGCGGTCATCGCCTCACGGCAGTTCGATCCATGCTCGTGCGTTTGGTCTTGCTCACAGCAACGCTGTGCGCGGCAGCTGCGGGCGCCGGCCCGGTCGGGGCCAAGGCCGATACCGCGCCGACCGTAGCGCTCGATGCGGCGATCGAGCGCTATCGTGTGCTACTCGTCGCGGATGTCGACCGAAGCGTCGCGAGCGTCGAGAAGCTGCGCGATAGCGTCGCCAGGGGCGACCTCGCTGCAGCAAGACAAGCATGGATCGAGGCCCGGGTCGGGTGGGAGCGCGCCGAGGTCTTCACCAGCGGCTTTGCGCCCGAACTCGACCGCGAGATCGATGCCTGGCCGAATGGTCCCACTGGATTCCACGCCATCGAAGTCACGCTGTTCGGTGCCGGCCGCTCCAATGTTTCGTCCGAGGTCGACGCATTGCTTCGCGACCTGACGGAGATGGCGGCCAAGGCACGCCAAACCAGATTGACGCCGCAGGGGCTGCTCGACGGACTTTCCCGCCTGGCTTACGAAGTTGGCGAAAGCAAGCTTGATGGGGGCGAGTCGCGCGTCAGCGGGACGTCGCTCGACGACATCAGGCACAATGTCGAAGGCATTGAACTGGCCTATGGCACGATCTTTGCCGCCGCGATCGAAAGTCGCGATCCCGACCTCTGCGCAACGGTGCGACGCCAGATCGACGAGCTGAAGCGCATGCTGGCCTCGGGCGATCTCAAGCAGATCGACCAGAATCGCCTTCGTATTGCCAGCGAAGATCTCGTGGTGATGTTCCAGACCGCGGCTCCGGAGATCGCCCTGGCCCGGCCGACGCTCGAGCTGCAATAGGCAGGTTTGGTGATGATACGACGCGCATTGCTCGCTGTTGCAATCGGCCTCTTCGGACTGTCGCTGTTCGAAGGCGCGGGTGCCTTTCCGCTCAGTGGTGATCAGACCGTGCTGCCGCCGGGCACCGAGCTGAACGAAGACGCGATCTATCGGCCGACCGAGGTATTTCACTCCGAAGCACGTGGCGGCTTCAAGTCCTACCAGGTGGATCTCGGCGATCTCGCCTTCAATTCTCCCAACCTGCTGGGCGGCCCTGCACGACAGGCGGGAATGAGCTGTGGCACCTGCCACGTCAATGGTGCCGGCAATGCCAGGCTTTATATTCCGGGAATGTCGACCCGGCCTGGCAACTTCGACACCACGGGCCCATTGTTCAATCCCAAGGCCCATAATGGTGTACTAGATCCGGTCCGAATCCCGAGCTTGCGCGGCGCGCGCTTCCTCGCTCCCTACGGCCATGACGGGCGGATCGCATCGCTGCGCGATTTCGTTCGCAACGTCGTCGTCAACGAGTTTGCAGGCGATGAGCCTTCGCCGGCTATTCTCGACGCCCTGGTCGCTTACATCGAGGACATCGATTTCCTGCAGAACACCAGCCTCGATTCGCGCGGTCGCCTGACCACGCAGGCGAGCGAGGCGGAACGGCGAGGAGAGGCGATCTTTGCGCGGCCGTTTCCCCATGACGCGAGCATGAGCTGCGCAACCTGCCACATCCCGTCGGAAGGTTTCGTCGATCACAGGCAACACAACGTCGGCTCCGGTGGTCTGTTCAAGACGCCGACCCTGCTGAACGCCGACTTCAATGCGCCGTACTTCCACGATGGCCGCTTCGACAGGCTGGATCAGGTGGTTGATCATTTCGATCGCACCTACGAGCTGGCGCTGACGCCACAGGATCGGGCCGACCTCACCGCCTATCTCGTCGCGGTCGGCGATGGCCTGCTGCCGCTGGACCGAGAGGGCGTGACCGCACGGATCAAGGAGATCAATGATTTCGCGACCGTGCTGGAGATCGCGATCCCGGCTCACGACCTTGCCGTGATCGATCTTGCGGTGGACACGATCGGCCGTGAACTTCGCGAGCTGACCGAGCAGTTTCCGGATCGCCGGGATCCGACCGTGACCGATGGTCTGCGCGAGCGCCTCGCGGCGCGCGCCATTTTGAAGGATACCGTGATCCTGTTCCGGCGTATCGGCGCGGCGGCGGCGGCCGGACGCTTCGACGAAGCCGCGGCGCAATTCTCGATCTATCGCAAATTATCCTTCGTCGCATTGCCTCAGATTCTCGCAAACGCGCAGCAATGGTCGCTGTTCAATCCCAGAATCCACCGGGCGCATTATGCCGCGCTCTGGCAGAACCTAAGACAGGCTGGGAAGCCGGCCCAGGCGCTGGCCGCTCCAGCCCTTCCGATCGTCGAGGCGAAGCCGACACCGGCGGAACACTGAGCGACGGCGTCGTCGAGCGGCCGCAGCCGTCCCTGAACGATCGCGTCGGGGCGTGCGCGATACTGATCATCAGCAAGCACGCAGCGCGCGTACTACACGTAACAAATAGTCCGGAGGAGAATGACGCGCGGTTGAAGTGAGACGCGGTTTCGACCAACTATTTCTGAATGCACAAAACTGTATTTCAAGTTTTATAAATTTCTAGAGCCTGCGTCACATTGTCCTGCAATGAGGCTTTTCCCGAACGATTACGTTCGCGGAGAAGCCTTCAATGAGTTACTTGCATTCAGGTCGTCGTCGTAGCTGGCGATCGACCACAGCGCTCTACATCACGGTGGCGGCATCGATACTCAGCATTGCAAATGGTGCGATTGCAGCCGTGACAGATCCGGCCGACGCTGTGAAGACCACCAGCCCGATCAAGCACGTCATCATCTTGATCGGCGAGAACCGTGGCTTCGATCACACCTTTGCGACCTATACGCCGAAGGGCAAGGGGCAGACCATCAGCAACCTGCTCTCGAAGGGCATCGTCAACGCGGACGGCAGCCCGGGCCCGAACTACGCGCTGGCTCAGCAATATTCGGTCACGCCTCAGCCGAGCTACTACATCGGCGCTCCGAAAATCGCGAAGGTCCCCTACAGCAAGGCTTCTCATCCGATGCCGCAGCCGACCACCGGCGGCGCGCCGTCAGGACCGAATGCGTTCTATCCTTACGGCGTCGGATACTCCGCCCCGTTCTATGGGCCGGATGGTGACCCAAACTGGGCCCAAGAGGCGCAGCTGGTCCATTCGGAAGATCCGGACATCCAGGTCAGTCAGTTCAACCTGCTCAGCGAGGGCTGGAGCAACCTGCCCCAGGGCGTGCTTGACACGCGTATTCCGGGCGCTGGTTCGCTGTCCGGTCCGTTCCCGTTCCAGGGACCCGATATCAGCGAGCACGACTACACCGGCGACCAGACGCACCGCTTCTTCCAGGCCGCCCAACAGCAGGATTGCAGCATCGAGAACGCCACGCAGGCAAATCCGACCGGCTGTCTGAACGATCTGTTCCCGTTCACGATGCTGGCAACCAATCAGACCTGGGCGCTCGGCAATCCGATGGGCTTCTACAACATGGCTCAGGGACAGGTGCCGTACTTCAAGACGCTCGCCGACCGTTTCACCTTGAGCGACAACTTCCATCAATCGTTCCTCGGCGGCACCTATCCGAACCACATGATGCTCGCCACCGGCGACGCCTTGTACTGGTCGGATGGCAAGGGCCATGCGACTGCGCCGAATCCGTCCCTTGTCGCCAATCCGAACCCGTCGCCGACGCCACCAAGCCCCGACGCGATCAACAACTTCATCAACGACCAGAATTTCGTGAACTGCGCCGACAGCACCCAGCCGGGCGTTGCGCCGATCGTGAACTATCTGGCGAAGCTGCCTTACCCAGCCAAATCGAATTGCGAAGCGGCGCATTATTATCTCATCAACAACGCGAACCCGGGCTACAACCCGAACGGCACGTTGAGCGGTGGTGTGCCGCCATCGTCGCTGCGCAGCATCGGCGACGCGTTGAATGAGCGCCAGATCAGCTGGGCGTGGTTCGGCGCAGGCTTGAAGGACGCAGCGGTGGCGGCCGACAAGAACGAATGGGCTGGCAGCGATCCCGATCATGCATGGGGTGCCGTGTATTGCGCCATTTGCAATCCGTTCCAGTATCTCAGCTCGATCATGGGCGATCCCGCCCAGCGGGCGGCGCATATGAAGGACACCCGCGACCTGATCGCCGGCATCCAGACCGACACGCTGCCCTCGGTGTCGTTCGGCAAGCCCGACGGCTACATGGACGGTCACCCGCAATCGTCGAAGATCGATCTGTTCGAAGCCTACGTGCAGAACATCCTCGCCGAGTTGCAGAAGAATCCCCGGCTTGCCGCGGAAACGGCGGTGTTCATTACCTTCGATGAAGCCGGAGGCTATTACGATTCCGGCTTCGTGCAGCCGATCGACTTCTTCGGGGATGGGCCTCGCATTCCGCTGATGGTGCTGTCCGCCTATTCGACCGGCGGCAAGATCCACCATGCCTATGGTGACCATGCCTCGCTGCTCAAATTCATCGAGCGCAATTGGATGTTGAAGCCGTTGACCAACCGCAGCCGCGACAACCTGCCGAACCCGCTGAGCATGCCGAACAACCCGTATGTGCCGGTCAATATGCCGGCGCTCGACGACCTGTTCGACGCGTTCGACTTCACGCATGCACCGACGGCGCCGAACTATCTTCCGTAACTGCATCCATCGAGAGGCCTCGACGGGACGAATGGGTCCCGCCGAGGTCGCCGCGCGGCGCGCGGGAGACGTCGACGGCGCCATGATACCTCAACGGACGCGAAAGCCTGCCGTTCGGCAGCGGACGCCGGAGCGATTCCGGGCCGATGGAAACAGCTCGGTCTCTCCAGCGGACGCGCTCGGATTGCCGGCGCGCCTTTAGCAAAACTGCGCACCGGCCAAAGTTTGGACCACGGCGCCGCGGCGCGGCCCCACATGTGTCCCTTCCGTCACAGTTACCAACTTACCGAGCCGAACATATAGTATGACTATATGCACCGATCCCAATGTGCGTTAGGGAATCTGCGCCAACCTCCAGTTGATCGACGTCGCTTTTTTTCGGGGCAGCGGCCGAAATCGGGAATGCGGGGGAGGGGCGCGCGTTCCAGGCTTGAGGGCTTTGAGTGGGGACGTGACGTACAAATAGAAAAAGCCTGGGGACGTTGGAGGACCAGAAAAATGTTGCATAGGTCTGTAAAGACCGCACGCGTGTGCGCCGTCGGGGTCGCTTTGTCAGCTATGATGAGCGGAGGCGCGCATGCGGCCGACCTTTTGTCGAAAGCTCCGCCCGTACCTTATGCCGAGACCGATGATTTCTGGACCAGGCCTTATCTGTTTGGCGACCTCGGCAGGACCAGGCTGAAGGAGCAGGGCATCGATATCGGCCTTTCGCTGGGCAACGAATCCGTCGCCAATCTCTCGGGCGGAGACAGGAAAACCGGCGCCAATGCAGGACAGCTGTGGTTTGGGGCCAAGCTCGATATGGCCAAGCTTGCCGGCATCCCGGGCGGCACGGTGGGCCTCACGATCGTCGACCGCTTCGGCGACAATCTGAACAGCGAGGCCGGCATTCCGGCGCTGCAGCTGACCAACGAAGTCTTCGGCCGCGGCAACATCCTGCGCCTGACCGAACTCTACTACTCGCAAAAGCTGTTCGATAATCGCCTCGAACTTAAGGGCGGCCGTCTTCCTGTCGGCTCCGACTTCTTCTTCGGCCTCTGCGAGTTCATCAACCTGACCTTCTGCGGCGGCCAGCCCGGCAACATCCAGGGTGGCTACATCTATAACTGGCCGGTGAGCCAATGGGCCGGCGTCGCCCACTACAATATCACCAAGGAATTGCAGATTTCGGTCGGCGTCTACGATGCCAATCCGAATTATCTGACGACGTCGGAGCCGAGCGTCTACTTCCTGCCCGGCATTCCTCGCTCGAGCCCCGCCTCGGGCGTGCTGGTGCCGGTGGAGTTGGTCTATGCGCCAAGCGGTCCCTTGAACGGCACCTGGCGATTCGGCGGCTGGTATGACAACGCCTCGACGATCGATGGCGGCCTGCCGGGGATCATCACCACCATTCCGGGCGTCGGTGGTGTCCCGGACCAGAATCTCGGAGATCAACGGGGCCGGTGGGGCGTCTATGAGTCGATCCTGCAGCGGTTGACCGTTGATGGTCCCGGCGCGCTGGGTTGGTATACCTTCCTGAATACGACGGTCGCCGATCACCGGACCTCGTTCCAGGACTACCAGATCGCCTGGGGCATCAAGCACACCGGAACGTTCTCCTGGCGTCCTCAGGACGAAGTCGGCTTCGCGGTCGGCACGACTCACGTGAACTCAAGAGCGCTCAGCCTGAATGCGGGCGGCAACGAAATTCCGATCGAAGCCTGGTACGGCTGGCAGGCGACCGGCTGGCTGAACCTCAAGTTCGACGCTCAGTATGTGATCAATCCAGGCGGGCGCGGGTTCAATGCCGCGGGCATCAAGACCGACAATGCCTGGGTTCTCGGCATGCGCACCACGGTCCACTTCTGATGCCGCGGTAGCCATTCGAGCCGAAGCATCGCGCGTCTGACACGAGAGAAGAGGGCATGTCCATTAATGGACATGCCCTCGAACTTTGTCAGGTGCTGCCAGAGCGGTCAGCTCCGCCGGTCATGCGGTTCATGGTGTCGGTCGGCGCGGCAACCAAGCCGATTCAGGAGATCTCGCGTGGTAGCTTCCAGTCGGGCTTGGCCTTGTAGGTCTGCTCGACGTCTTCGACCTGCGCGACGTGATAGCCTGAGGGAAGGATCTGGCCGCCGGCTTCATCGGCGACCGGGACATCGGTCACGAGGCCATCGATCAAGGCCGCTTCCCAGACTTCCTTCTCGGTCGGGAACGCACCGCCGATCTGCGTGCTTCCGTCAAAGAGCGCGTACATCGCATCTCATCTCTTTGTTGTTTGAGCACGATCTCCGCACAAACGCTTCCGGCGTTTGTCGCGAGGGAACACCGGTTCCCATCCTCAGGTTCGCGGTCGTTCAGGATCGCGCTCTACGTCAAAACCCCGCCAGTTACCGGGTAACTGACGGGGCTATTGACTGATACTTCTGTCAGATTTCTCCCTCATCATATCAGCCGCCGACCCAACGGCGCGGCAGGCCCTTCGTTCCTATTTTCGTAAGCCGGCTTGTTGCCGCAGCTGGTCGATCAGTTCCGAGGCTTCAGCCTTTGTCAGATCCTGCTCGGTCGGATCCGGCTTGTGGGCCTGCTCGGCCAGGGTCTTCAGGTACGATTCCTGGGCGCCCGTCATCGGGTCTTCGCCCGACACCCAATCCTTCGGGTTCTTCTGCGTGTTATCAGGCATATCCACCTCCGTAGTCTTACTGCCAACGTCCGACTTGCAGATATGTTCCTGTTTTGTTCTTTTGAGGTGTTTCAAGAGGAGGATCGGGACATGCCGGACATTGATTTCATCCGAACCGAGATCGAGCGCAGGCGCGCGCAGGTCGGTCGGCAGCGGCGCGAGATTCTCGCGCTTCAGAAGGCCGGCGTCTCGACCAGCTCGGCCGAAGCGCTGCTCGAGCGGATGCTCGACCGAATCGACGAGCTGTGTGCCGAGCGAGACCGGCTGAAGGCGGCTACGCCGATTCGCCCATCGCAGGAAAAGCCGCTTGGAGGCCGGCCATGATGATGAAATATTTTAGCGACACCGACGACCATCCCGCCTTCATCAAGGCGCTCGCCGAGGTCCGGCGCATCGGCGTCCACGAGGGCTGGTGCTATCACCACGTCCAGGCGATCATCGTCGCGATCGACCAATACGCCGAGGCAGCGACCGGCAATCGCGAGTATTTCTGGAATAAGCCGCACTCGGCGGGTGAAGGACGCAGAAGCGGTGACGTTCCCTGAAATGAGGCAGCTGCTCAGGACAGCGCGAATGTCGAAATACAGAGTGGTGCTGGCTGCGCCGGCTGTCGGTTCGAAACCACAGATGCGAAGTCTGTGTCATGATCGACGACTTGTCAGAAGGTCGCCATGACCAGGCTATCCATTCTCCGCAAGGGCCGACCAATCGATCAAATCGATCTGCCACGGATGTAGCCTTCGGCTGCAACGGTCAGACGCGGTGAGTTGCGATCGCTGCCGGCATCACTTGAATTAATGGAAGGCAGTAGCCGCACACGTCGGCTGACTGTGAGCTTGATAGTGGAATTGGTGAGCGCGCTGGGGCTCGAACCCAGGACCCCGTGATTAAAAGTCACGTGCTCTACCGGCTGAGCTACGCGCTCGCTCCCAAGGGCGGCGACGACGGGAGCCGTCGGGCCCGGCATTTGGCCCCGTGATGCCAACGCTGTCGGCATCGGTCGGGTTCATCGGCACAGCAGGGACGACCCCAGCGATGGCCGCATTCGCTTTTTCGCCCGCGCTGTGTAGGGGGCGCGCCTGTTCCGGTCAATAGGCCCGCGCAGCTTAAACCACAACGGCGCACCTTTCCGAAATTGCCAGCGCCGGAAGGTGCTTAGCCGGCAATCCTTTCCTTTACCTTCTCCCGCTGCGCCATCGGCACGGTGGCCGGCTGCGGCAGCGAGCCGGCCAACTCCGGCACCCAGACCGGACGCAGGCCGATCAGCTCGGCGCTGCGCACGGCGCTGTTGCGCCAGAAGGCGAAGGAATTGGCCCGCGACATCTCCAGAAGCGCGATCGCCACCGCGGAGAGGAACGGCAGGCTTTCCAGGATCAGGACGGCGGCGAAGATGTAGAGCTCGACGATCTGCAAGGTGTTGGTGACGATCAGGACGGCCGCGCCGATCAGCAGCAGCACGCCAATCACGGCCTCCCAGAACGCCTGGAACTCGATCGACATCCGCGACAGGCCGCCCTTGGAGGTGCGGGCGAAGGCGAGATGCTCGGTGATCAGGCCCTGCGCCACCGCGCGGCTCACCGTCCATTGCACGCTCATCGCCGCCACCATCGCCCCCAGCATCTGCCAGGTCCGCACCGGCACGCGTAGCCGGTACAGGATGAGGAAGTGGGCCAACGAGACCACGAAGGCGGCAATGATCGGCAGGGTCAGGATCCGGTCCGGAATGGCGATGCCGGCGAAGGCGACGATCGGCACCCAGATCAGGTTGAGGATCGCCACCACGACGCCAAGACTCTCGGCTCCAAGCCAGTTCAGCCAGCCGAGCGCGAATTCGCGGCGCTGGTCCGGCGTCAGCTTGCTCTCGCCGGGCAGGAAGCGCCGCCAGTGCTTCTTGACGATCTGGAAGCCGCCATAGGCCCAGCGATGGCGCTGCTTCTTGAACGCCTCATAGGTGTCGGGCAGGAGGCCGCGGCCGTAGCGGGTGTTGGTGTAATGGGTCTGCCAGCCGAGCTCCTGGATGGCGAGGCCGAGATCGGTGTCCTCGCAGATCGTGTCGCTCGACCAGCCGCCGGCCATGTCCATCGCCGCGCGCCGGATCAGGCACATCGTGCCGTGCACGATGATGGCATTCTCCTCGTTGCGCTGGACCATGCCGATGTCGAAGAACCCCGCATATTCGCCGTTCATGATGTAGTGCATCAGCGACAGGTTCTCGTCGCGATGCTCCTGCGGTGCCTGCACGAGACCCACAGTCGGATCGGCAAAGGCCGGCACCAGGTCTCTCAGCCAGCCGGGCTCGACGACATAATCGGCATCGATGATGCCGATGATCTCGGCATCCGCCGCGGTACGGTCCATGGCGATGCGCAGCGCGCCGGCCTTGAAGCCCTTGACCTTCTCGGCATTGATGAACTTGAAGCGCTCGCCGAGCATGCGGCAGTGATCCTGGATCGGCTGCCAGAACGCCGGGTCAGGCGTGTTGTTGATGATGATGACGCATTCGTAATTCGGGTAGTCGAGCCGGGCGAGCGCATCCAACGTCTGCTTCAGCATCTCCGGCGGCTCGAAATAGGCCGGCACATGGATCGAGACTTTGGGGAAGGGGCCGTCATACGGAGCGGCCGCCGCGGCATCCCTGGTCAGCAGCCGCCGTGGCGGCCGGCCGAGCGCGATCGCGGCGATCTCCTCGATCCGCGCCATCGCAATCAGGATCAGCGGCACCAGTAAGGTGAGACCCAAAGTCAGCGCGAAGGCCGAGCCCCAGACGAAATAATGCACGGTCCAATAGGCGAAGATGGTGGAGACCCAGGCGCCGACGCCATGCGCCGTCACCGCCAGCACGAAGGCCTGCGGCACAGTGGGCTCGGTGATGCGCAGGATCGGCAGCGACATCAGGACGCCGACCAGAAGCGCTATAGTCGCGAGCTTCCAATAATCAGGGTTCACGATCGGTCCGGTCCAGGCGAATTTCGGCTCGCGTGCGGCGTTGAGAATGCCCCAATAGGGTCCGACGCCGCCCTCGAAATATTTCCAGGGCTGATCGAGCGCCTCGACGATGTTGTATTCCATGCCGATCGCCGTGGCCTGGGCGACGAAATTGCGGAGCACGCGCGCCTGCTCGAACGGACCGGGCACGGCCGAGGCGCGGTTATAGCCCTGGCTCGGCCAGCCGAACTCGGCGATCATGATGCGCTTGCCAGGAAACTGGTCATGCAACAGCTGATAGCGGTGCACCGCCTGATCGACCGCCTGGTCCGCAGTGTAGAATTCCCAGTAGGGCAGCACGTGCGCGGCGATGAAGTCGACATTGGCCGCCAGCTTGGGATTGTCACGCCAGGTGTTCCACACGTCGCCGGTGGTCACGGGCACGTTGACCGATTTCTTGACCCGCTTGATCTTCTCGATCAACTCATCGACCTTCTGCGTGTCGGTGAGGATGGTCTCGTTGCCGACCACGATGCCGATGACGTTGCTGTTGCGCCGCGCCAGGTTGATCGCGGACTGGATCTCGCGCTCGTTGCGTTCGGGATCCTTGTCGATCCAGGCCCCGAGCATCACCTTCAGCCCGAATTCGGCGGCGATCGGCGGCACCACCTCGATGCCACCGGTCGAGGAATACAGTCGGATTGCCCGCGTGATCGTGGCGAGCTTCTTCATGTCGGCCCGGATGCGATCCGGCGAGGCAACGGTGTCCACGTCGGGATGTCCGATACCTTCATGCGGATCGTAGGACACGCTGGGCAGCATGCCGGTGAAATCCGGAGCCTGCTGCTTCTCCTGCAGCAGCCCCCAGAGCGCGGCGTGCAGCGCGGTGACGAGGAGCAGGACGGCGACGACGGCGCGCATCGATCACACAACCATTCGTAGGATCAGTTAAGGGACGAAGCGGACCGGTCGATCGCCGTTCCGGCATTCACGGCCGGCTGCGGCACGTTCACGCGTGAGGAGTGGAGTCGACAGGGCACCGGAAAGCTACCGTTTTCATCTGGGATCTCTCGTGCAGTCCGAGCATCGGAGCAAGCTCCGGACATGCCGCTTCGAGGGCTGACAAAGCCCTTACGATGCTGAACGGAGCCTGAACCAGAGATGCGACCGCAAGGCGATGAAGTTGCAAATATTCTGCCACGCCAATTCGCAGCTGTCATGATGCATGATGCATGATGCCGCGGCGCGCAGGTGGGGGCTCGTCGCCGGCGATCGGATGCGTCCGTCCTTAAGCTCGGGTCTGCCAGTTACTTCGCCGGAGGCTGCGGCGAGGGCGAGGCTTGCGGCGCCGGCTGCGGCGATCCGGCCGGCGTCGGCGCGCCTGCCGGGGCAGGTGCGGACGCGGCGGCAGCCTGCTGCGGCGGCTGCGCCGCCGGATTGATCCAGCAGGAGTGGATGTGGTTGTTCAGTGAGTTCGGCACCTTCGGATCGACCTGGGGGATGAAGCGCGTGAAACAGCGGAACGCCGCCTGGATGTGGCCGCCGGGGCAGCCGAAGCGGTCATAGAGGTCGAGATGGCGGAAGGCGGTGTCGAGGTCGTCGTTGTAGATGAGCTGCACGGCGCGGCGGCCGAGCCAGACGCATTCCGGATTGCCGGCGGCATTGCCGCTGAGCGCTTGCGCTGCTTCGACGAATTCGTCGGTCTTGCGCTGGTTCTCCTTGGAGACCTCAGCGGGATTGGGGGCCTGCTGCTTCTGATCCTGGGGGTGATTGTCGCCATTGCTCTGGGCATAGGCGCCGGAAATGCCGAGCAGCACGGCAAGAGCGGGAGCGGCAAGATGGCGCAAAACCGAAACCTGAAGCTGAAGCACGCGTCGACCCATAAATTCCCCTGATATTGCCTTGCTGCCGTCCCGCTGCGAACGCATCGGTGATGCCGACGAAATGGGTCTCCAATGCGGCGAGAACGAGAGGCCTTGTCCCATCGTCCTGCTCCATTCCCTGACGTTCCGTCGCGAGCGGTGCGCACGCTCCATGCCAATGACCGGTATTTCCAATTTTGTCCAGCAAACTCACAACTTTATCACGCGATCGCAAAGGCTCGCCGGGCCCGCGATGCAACGTCGCACCCCGCCGGCCGACGGCACGGATTCGGCGGAGCTTCCGGCTGAGCCTCTGCAGAGGTCTTGGCAGACGGCCGCCGACCGGGTAATCGACGGGACCTTGCCTGGAGAATGGAACTGAAATCTCTTCGTACACCGCTGGCGCTCCTGCTCGTTTCGCTCGGGGTCATCGCTGCCATGTGGTGGTGGCTTGCCACGCCGATCACGCTTGCGCGCGCCCCGATCGAGCCCGACGCCAAGCTGCAATGCGTCTCCTACGCGCCGTTCCGTGGGGCGCAGTCGCCGCTCGATCCCACAACCCATATCGATGCCGACCAGATCGAGCAGGACCTCACTCAGCTCGCTCAGATCTCGGAATGCGTCCGCACCTATTCGATCGAGAACGGTCTCGACCAGGTGCCTTCTATTGCGGCCAAGGTCGGGCTCAAGGTGATCCAGGGCATCTGGCTCGGCAGCAACAAGCTGAAGAACCAGCAGCAGATCGCGACTGTGATCGGGCTGGTGAAGCAATTTCCCCAGGTGATCACCGCCGTCGTGGTCGGTAACGAGGTGCTGCTGCGCGGCGAGATGACGACCGCTGATCTTGCCGCGACCATCCGTAGCGTGAAGGCGCAGGTCACGGTTCCCATCACCTATGCCGACGTCTGGGAATATTGGCTGCGCAACCGGGAGATCTACGACACGGTCGATTTCGTTACCGTGCACATTCTGCCCTATTGGGAGGATTTTCCGATCCGGGCCAAGCTTGCCGCCGCCCACGTCGATATGATCCGTCAGCAGGTCGCGATCGCGTTTCCCGGCAAGGAGATCCTGATCGGCGAGACCGGCTGGCCGAGCGAGGGCCGCATGCGCGAGGGCGCACTGCCGTCGCGCGCCAACCAGGCCCGCGTGGTGTCCGAGATTCTCAGCCTCGCCAAGCGGGAGAATTTCCGGGTCAACCTGATCGAGGCCTATGACCAGCCCTGGAAGCGCAAGCTCGAGGGCACCGTCGGCGGCTATTGGGGCCTGTTCGACGCCGCCCGGCGCGCACTGAAATACCCGCCGGGCGAGCCGGTCAGCAACTTTCCGCTTTGGAAGCTGCAGATGGCCGGCGGCATGGGGCTGTCCTTCCTCGTGTTCCTGACGGGGTGGCTGACGGTGCGCCGCAAGCCATGGCCGCCGGGGCTCGCAGCCTGGCTGGCGGTTGCTGTGTCCGCGACGTCGGCCGGCGTCCTGCTTGGCATCGCCGTCGACAAGATGATCTATGAGAGCCTGGGCTTCGGCGGCTGGCTGCAATGGGGCGCGCTGCTCGCGGCCGGAGTGCTTGCGCCGATCGCGGGCGCGCACGCCATCATGGCCGGCCGGCCGCTGCCGACATTCCTTGACCTGCTTGGGCCGGTCGACGGCCGCAAGCACGGACTGTCATCCTATCTGCTCGGCCTCGCGCTGATGGTGACGGTGCTGATCGGCGCCGAGACCGCGCTCGGCTTCGTGTTCGATCCGCGTTACCGCGACTTCCCCTTCGCCAGCCTGACCATGGCGGTGGTGCCGTTCGCACTGCTGCTGCTCAATCGCCCGGCGCAAGGCGTGCGCCCGATCGCGGAGGCCACCTTCGCGGGCCTGCTGGCGTTGTCGGCGATCTACATCGGCTTCAACGAAGGCCGCGCCAATTGGCAGGCGCAGTGGACCTGCGCCCTCTATCTCGTGCTGGCGATCACGCTGTGGCGGGCGCGGGCCGCGCAAAGCCCAAAATGAGCAGGCCGATCGCCAGCCCCGACAGCACGATATTGTAGAGCACGATCCCGAGCCCCGCGGCGATCAGCCCGCCCGTCAGGAGCACGATCGATGGCCGCATCACGTGCAGGATCGCAATGACCAGCGCGGTGGCGCCGAACACCGAGTTCTTGAACAGGGCGGTTGCGACCATCCGGCTCTTGCAGATCATGGTCTGCAGGCCGGCGTCGCAGGCGAGCGCGGTGGTCGAGAATTCGATTCCGAAATAGCGCAGGTAGAGGGCAGAGCCGACGGTAACGAAGCCGACGATCAGGAGCCACTGCACCTGATAGGGCGAAAGGCGGAACGGGGTCTTCTTCATGCGGCGGACTATGCTGCGGAACGGCAGGGCCGACAAGGGCTAAACCCACCTAGAGCGTTTTCAAGCGAAGTGGATGCCGGTTCGCGTCAAGAAAACGCGTCAAAACAATAAACTAAAGCCTCCGTTCCGATTCAAATCGGAACGGAAGAGGCTCTTACGGGCTGCTTTCGCGGACACCGCCAAGTGGTTCATCGATAAGCCCGATCGAGGCCTGGCCGGGCTATTGCTGGGGCTGCTGCCGGTGGAACAGCGACGACAACGTGTTCGGCTCCGGCTTCGGCGGTTCCGCTGGCGGAGCTGCGGCGGCAGGCGGTGCTGGCGGCTGCGGCTCCCGGACAGCGCCATGGCGCTGTTGCGGCCAGACGCGGCGGCGCTGCGCCGGCGGCGCTCCAGTGGCCGCATTGGTGGTGGCTGCGGGCTTCTGCCCGGCAGCGGCCGGCTTGGCCGCGTCGGATCCAGCCTCGTTGTCGCGCATCGCCAATCGCTGGCCGTCATAGACAGCGGTCTCGCAGGGACGCTGGCGCTCGGCGAGGCTCGCGCAGATCCTGGCGGCAGCAGCCGCATCGTTCAGCGGTCCGGCACCGAGCCGAAGCTGCATGCCGAGACCGCCATTGCCTTCCTTCACCATGATGATCGGGCTCAGCGCCGCAAGCTCGCCATTGGCTTTCGCCAGTCCGCGCCACAGTGCGCGCAGCCCATTGACCGAATTGGCCGTGCCGAGATCGACCGCGAACTCGGTCTTCTGCACCGGGCTGGATGCCGCCTCGGCGGGCTCGCCGGCATTGGCCTCCGCCTGCGCAGCGTCGTCAGACCTGGCGCTGCTCTTCGGTTCGGGGCTGGGATCGGATTTTGCCGTCTTGTCGGAGTCGACCGGCTTGGAGCCGAGCGGATCGGACGGCGCCATGATCGATTTTGGCGCGAACAGCGAGGCGGCGGAAGAGGGCGGATTGGAGAGAGCCGGTGCGGCCGCCATGGCCGACAGCGTTGCCGCGGACGGCTGCGCCGGCGAGACGCCGCTCTGCTTGCCGGCATCGGCGTAGCTCTTGTCGATACCAGTCGCACTGGTCGTCACGACCGGTACCACGGCCGGCGTGGCGATGCCGGAGACTGCGCCGGAGGTTACCGCCGTCTGTGAGGACGGGCCTGCAGCGGGTCCTTGCGAGTCGGCGCTTGCCACTTGCGTTGCGGACTGGGCTGTCGTTTGGGCGGAGGTTTGTGCGATTGCACCCTGCGGCTTGGCCGCGGCCTGCGCCGGGCCCTGCTTGGCGAGAGCGCCGGTGACGGACTCCAGACCCTGTTCCAGCACGGTCACGCGCGCATAGAGCCGGTCGCGGTCATTGTTCAGCGTCTCGATCGCGGCGGTGAGCTGGCGCGCTTGATTCTGGCTGTCGCGGGCCTGCGACTGCAGCAACTGCGCCTGCCGCGCCAGCTCCGCCATGGACGACTGGTCGCGACGCCAGCTCTGCGCGCCCTGATTGGCGAGTACGGCCACGATAACCGTGCCGATCGCCGCCGTACCCCACCAACCAATCCGCCATAATGCGCGGCGGTCGAATTCCTTCTCGTCGGCGAGCAGGCCGGACAGCATGCTGTCGGTCTTCTCGGCCTTGAGGGCGGCCGCCTTTCTGTCGGAGTCCTTTGCCATTCACCTTCAGCCCTGCCGAATCATGCCGGAACATTACCAGGAAAAGTACCGGCAGCTTCAGCCGGCGCGGCTTGCCTCGTCCAGAAAACGCTTTATGACGGCGGTGTATTGTTCCCGCATCAGGAAGCTCATGACCGCTCGTTCCAGCCTGACAGTTGTGCTCGCGGCAGGTGAGGGCACGCGCATGCGTGCGACCTTGCCGAAGGTGCTGCATCCAGTTGCCGGCGAGTCGCTGCTCGCGCATGTCCTGGCTGCCGCCTCGAAAGGTGAGGGCGCGCGACTGGCGGTCGTGATCGGTCCCGAGCATCACAGCGTGGAGCAGGAGGTGAAGCGCCTGCGTCCTGACGCCGACGTTTTCGTGCAGCGTGAGCGTCTCGGCACGGCCCATGCCGTGCTGGCGGCGCGCGAGGCGATCGTTCGCGGCGCCGACGACCTCTTGGTCGCCTTCGGCGACACGCCATTGATTTCGGCCGAGACCTTTGCACGATTGCGTGCACCGCTCGCGACAGGAGCAGCCGTCGCCGTGCTCGGCTTCCGTGCCGCCGATCCCACCGGCTATGGACGCCTATTGCTCAGGGATGGCAGGCTGGTCGCGATCCGCGAGCAGGCCGATGCGAGCGAGGACGAGCGCAAGGTCACGTTGTGCAATGCCGGCGTGATGGCGTTCGACGGACGCAAGGCGCTTCAGATCCTGGACAGGATCGATAACGCCAACAAGAAGGGCGAATATTATCTGGTCGACGCGGTCGCCATCGCGCGCGACATGGGATTGGAGGCGGTCGTGATCGAGACGTCCGAGGACGAGGTGCGTGGCATCAACACCAAGGCCCAGCTCGCGGAAGCCGAGAGCGTGATGCAGACGCGGCTGCGACAGGCCGCCATGGAGGCCGGAGTCACCCTGATCGCGCCCGAGACCGTCTATCTCGCCGCCGACACCACATTCGGCAAGGACGTCACCATCGAGCCCTTCGTGGTGATCGGCCCGGGCGTGTCGATCGGCGATGGTGCCGTGATCCATTCCTTCTCGCACATCGTGCAGGCCTCGATCGGCAAGAAGACCTCGGTCGGTCCCTATGCGCGGATCCGGCCGGGCACCTCGCTCGGCGACGGCGCGAAGATCGGCAATTTCGTCGAGGCCAAAGCCGCCATCCTGGAGGAGGGCGTCAAGGTCAACCATCTCTCCTATATCGGCGACGCAGAGGTCGGCGCGAACACAAATATCGGCGCCGGCACCATCACCTGCAATTACGACGGTTTCGGCAAGCACAAGACGCTGATCGGCAAGGGCGCCTTCATCGGCACCAACACCTCGCTGGTCGCGCCGGTCAAGGTCGGAGCAGGGGCCTATATCGGCTCGGGCTCGGTGATCACGGCTGACGTGCCTGACGATGCGCTGGCGCTGGAGCGCAGCCCGCAGACCGTCCGCGAAGGCGGCGCCACGCGGTATCGCGAGTCCAAGCTACGCGACAAGAAGCCGAAGGGCGCGTGAGCCTTAGTCTTCACCGCCCTCGAATTCGGAGAACATCGCGCGCGTCAGGCGCCAGCCGCGCCGCGTCGCATGGCGGACCGGCTCGCCGCTCTTGCTGCGTTTGACCGCCTTGGGTGTGAGCTGCTGACCCATGGTCGGGGGCGGCCAATGGGCGAGATGGCTGCCGCCGGTCTCGCGGGTGTGCAGGGGACTGGTGCCTTTGGGATCACGCCATTTGCGATCGGTCATGGGACGACCTCCGGATGAGACATTGTCAGCTCAAATGTCTTGACCGCGTGTTAAGCTGCGGCGGGCGGACGGCGTCCGATGTCCGGGAATGCCGGGGATTAAGCTTTCCACTTAACCCTGTCGCAATCCGCAATAATTATTGAATCCTGAAGCTGCAGTTATTTCGTTAAGAGAATCCCGAAGTTTCGAATCTCTTTCGATGATTTGAGGAATTGCACGATATGTGCGGAATTGTCGGCATTTTGGGGCGTGAGCCGGTCGCCGAGCAACTGGTGGACTCGCTCAAGCGGCTCGAATATCGCGGCTATGATTCCGCTGGAGTTGCGACGCTCGAAGGCGGCAAGCTCGAACGTCGGCGCGCCGAGGGCAAGCTGAAGAATCTGGAAGCGTTGCTGGGCACCAGGCCGCTGAAGGGATTCACCGGCATCGGCCATACCCGCTGGGCCACGCACGGCAAGCCGACCGTGAACAATGCGCATCCGCATGCGACCGATCGTGTCGCCGTGGTCCACAATGGCATCATCGAGAATTTCCATGAGCTGCGCGAAGCCCTGCAGAAGAAGGGCACGGTATTCGCAACCGAGACCGACACCGAGATTGTCGTGCATCTGGTCGACGATCTGCTCAGCCAGGGTTGGTCGCCGGTCGATGCGGTCAGGGAGACGCTCGGCAAGCTGAAGGGCGCGTTCGCGCTCGGCTTCATCTTTGCCGGCCAGGACGATCTGATGATCGGCGCGCGCAACGGTCCGCCGCTCGCGGTCGGCCATGGCACGGGCGAGATGTATCTGGGGTCGGACGCGATCGCGCTCGGGCCGTTCACCGACAGCATCAGCTATCTGGAAGATGGCGACTGGGTCGTGCTGACCCATGATGGCGCGACCGTCTATGATCGCAACAACGCGGCCGTGCATCGCGAGATCGTCAAGCACGGACCGACCACGTCGCTGGTCGACAAGGCGAACTACCGCCACTTCATGGCCAAGGAGATCCACGAGCAGCCGGAAGTCGTCGGCCATACGCTGGCGCGCTATATCGACATGGCGACCGAGCGCGTGGCGCTGCCGGCAAGCCTGCCGTTCGATTTCAAGGATATCCAGCGCATCTCGATCACCGCCTGCGGCACCGCGAGCTATGCCGGCTATGTCGGCAAATACTGGCTCGAGCGGCTGGCGCGTGTTCCGGTCGAGCTCGATGTCGCCTCCGAGTTCCGCTATCGCGAGGCGCCGCTGCGCAAGGGTGATCTGGCGATCTTCATCTCGCAATCGGGCGAGACCGCCGACACGCTGGCGGCGCTGCGCTACGCCAAGGCGCAGGGCGTGCACACGCTCTCGGTCGTGAACGTGCCGACCTCCACGATCGCGCGCGAGAGCGAGATCGTGATGCCGACCTTGGCCGGTCCGGAGATCGGCGTCGCCTCGACCAAGGCTTTTACCTGCCAGCTTATGGTGCTGGCGGCGCTATCGATCGCGGCCGGCCGCGCCCGCGGCGAATTGTCCGAAGAAGACGAAGCCAAGCTGGTGCACGGGTTGGTCGAGGTTCCCAGGTTGATCTCGGCGGCGCTGACCACCGAGCTTCAGATCGAGAAGCTCGCGCGCGAGATCGCCAAGTCGAAGGACGTGCTCTATCTCGGCCGCGGCACCTCGTTCCCGCTCGCGCTCGAGGGCGCGCTGAAGCTGAAGGAAATCTCCTACATCCACGCCGAAGGCTATGCCGCCGGCGAGCTCAAGCACGGGCCCATTGCTCTGATTGACGAAAACATGCCGGTTGTCGTGATCGCGCCCTATGACAAGGTGTTCGAGAAGACGGTCTCGAACATGCAGGAGGTCGCGGCGCGTGGCGGCAACATCATCCTGATGACGGACGCACGCGGCGCAGCCGAGGCCACTGTGGAATCGCTGGTCACCATCACCCTTCCGGACATGGCGGCGATGTTCACGCCGATCGTCTACGCTGTTCCCGTGCAGCTTCTGGCCTATCATACCGCCGTCATCATGGGCACGGACGTGGATCAGCCACGAAATCTCGCCAAATCGGTCACGGTGGAATAGCGGCAGAAGATACCGCAAACGTCTTCCGGTCTTTAAAAATCTGCTAAGAGACCTAGCTGAGATTTGACCGGATCCGGAAGCCTGCATGAGTTCCCGCGACGACCTGCCGCCGCAGACAGAGCCGCCCATCGCACCCGTGGAACACCCCTCTCACGGCGGGGTGATGGCACGATTTCGCAATTATTTCCTCACCGGCCTGGTCGTTGCGGGACCAGTCGTCGTCACGCTCTACATCACCTGGTGGTTCGTCACCTGGGTGGATGGGCTGGTGCGGCCGTTCGTGCCGTCGGCCTATCGTCCCGAGACTTATCTGCCGTTCGGGGTTCCAGGGTCGGGACTGATTGTCGCAGTCGTCGCCCTGACCTTGCTCGGCTTCCTCACCGCCAATCTGATCGGACGCACGCTGGTCGATCTCGGCGAGCGGCTGCTCGGACGCATTCCAGCCGTGCGCGCCATCTATCGCGGCCTCAAGCAGGTGTTCGAGACGCTGTTCTCCGGCAAGGGCTCGAGCCTGCGCCGGGTGGGACTGGTCGAGTTCCCATCACCCGGCATGTGGTCCATCGTGCTGATCTCGCAGCCGCCGAATGGTGAGGTCGCCGACCGTCTGCCGGGGCAGGAGGAGCATATCTCGGTGTTCCTGCCCTGCGCGCCGAACCCGACCACCGGCTTCTTCTTCTACGTGCCGAAGAGCAAGATCATCGAGATCGAGATGAGCGCGGAGGACGCGGCCACCCTGATCATGTCGGCCGGCGTGGTGCAGCCCGGCTCGGACCAGCAGAAGAAGGTCGCGGCGCTCGCCAACATGGCCAACACCGCGCGGATTGCCAACGGGAGCGCAACGCCCACGGTGCTGCAGCCAGAGCCGGCCAAGGTGGACTAGAGCCTTTTCCGTTCCGATTGAATCGGAACGGGGCTCTAGCTTCTTGTTTTGACGCGTTTTCTTGACGCGAACCGGTATCCACTTCGCTTGAAAACGCTCTAGCTCAGCCTCTCCATTCCAAGCCTCGCTCCCATGGCCTCGGCGATCCGCTTGATGTCATCGGGATCGACCTTGAAGAGGCCAAAGCGCAGCTTGTAACCCCAGTTGCCGTTGTTGCGCGAGAATGACAAATCGCGCAGAAGCGGATGGATCGGAGTCGGATAGGCGCGGTGCCAGGCCACATCGCGTCGAAACGGCGCAAAACCGTTCCCCATATCGACCTGATAGGGCGCGCGCGGCTCCACGACGCCGATTGCGGTAAATGCCTGCAGCCGGTCGCGCCCGCCGAACGTCTCGGTGGGCGAGTAATAGGCGACGAGATCTCCTGCGGTGAGCCGGCGCAGCGGCGCCGCCTTGCCGTGGCAGACCTGCATGAAGCCGCCGGCGTAGCCCATTCGAACATGCGCCGCCGACGCCACCGCGATCCATCCGGTCGAGCTCATGATCCGGCCCCTGGCGCGAACACGCGCAGCCGGTGACCATCGGGATCAAGCGCAACGAAAGTGGTGCCGAAATCCATCGCGGTCGGGGCTTGCGCGATGGCAAGGCCGCGCGCGGCCCACTCGCGGTGAAGCTCGCCGACATCAGCGGCATCCGCTACGGTGAACGCGATTTCGCTTGCGCCGCCGGCGCCGGTCGCGGCCGGTTCGACCGCCTGACGCGACCATAGGCCGAGCATGGTATCATCGCTGAGCGGGAGCATGGCGAAGGTCGGCGATTGCTCGCGCACCGGCCGTCCAAGAAGGTCTGCATAGAAGCCAGCGCTCTTGGGCGGATTGTCGACATAGAGGATCAGGAAACTGAAGTTGGGCATCGTGCTGCTCTCTCATTGGCGCGACGGCGTCGCATCGGAAGAGAGGTAGCCGACGGCACTGTCAGATTCTGTCAGTAGCGACGCTCAAGGCTCCTGGATGCCTTCACGCGTTCGCCACTCCCTGAGCAGCACCGATCGGCGGCGCGGATAGCGAGCCGTTGTTTGCGAAAGGCTGCTGATACGGTCGGCGCGGAAGTGGCGATAGTCCGCCCGGAGCTCGCACCAGGCCGCGATCATCTGCACCTCGTCGAAGAAGCCCATCGCGAACGGCCAGATCAGGCGCCGTGTGGTTACGCCGTCGTCGTTACAATAGCTGATATCGAGCTTGTGCTCGTGCCGGATCGCGAGGCGGAGCGCCGCCAGCGTCGCATCGTCAGCGACCGTTTCCTTGCCGGTCCCGACCAGGAGACTGGTCGCATTGATGTTGTCGGCAAGGTCGGAGGGGAGCACGGCTTCGATTCTCGCGAGCGCATTGCGGGCTGCGGCGCCCAGCGCCGCGTCGGCGCGCTTCGTCACCCAGCGCGCTCCGAGGACCAGGGCTTCGATTTCCTCCTCCGTGAACATCAACGGCGGCAGCAGGTAGCCGGAGCGCAGCACGTAACCGATGCCGGCTTCGCCGTCGATCGGGGCACCCTCGGCGCGCAGGGTCTGGATGTCACGATAGAGCGTGCGCAGCGAGACGCCGGTCTCCTCGGCCAGCACCGTGCCGATTACCGGGCGGCGGTGCCGGCGCAGGACCTGAAGCAGACTGAGCAGACGTTGCGAGCGGGACATCGATCGAGTGTGCCAAACGTTGCTGCCAGAATGTGTCAGCAGCCTCGCGTATTCCGCGCTTCTGTGCAGGTGTGAGTTCCGATTAAGCTGCGATACCGTCAGGAATCGGAGCTTGCCATGATCCCCAGCATCGCCATCCTCGCGCCCGGCGCCATGGGCAGCGCGGTCGCCGCGCGTCTCGCCGAACACGGCGCCAAGGTGCTGACCTTGCTGGACGGGCGCAGCGAGGCGACAAGGAAGCGTGCCACTGCTGCCGGCATGGTCGCGAGCACCGATGCCGAGATCGCCAGTGCCGACATCATCCTGTCGATCGTGCCGCCGGCCGAGGCGCTGCCGCTCGCCGAGCATCTGGCGACGCAGATCACGCGGAGTGCGAACAAGCCGGTCTATGTCGACTGCAATGCGGTCAATGTCGAGACGGTGCGAAAGGTCGAGGACGTGATCCTGTCCTCCGGTGCGCGTTTCGTCGACGCCGGGATCATCGGCGTTCCGCCGAAGCCAGGCAGCCAAGGACCCGCATTCTACGTCAGCGGCGAGGCGGCCGGCGAGCTCGGCGCGCTGCGTGATCTCGGGCTGGACCTGCGGATCATCGCAGGACCGGTCGGCGCGGCATCGGCGCTCAAAATGTCCTATGCCGGCATCAACAAAGGGCTGACCGGGCTTGGGGCCGCCATGGCGCTGGCCGCGACCCGCGCGGGCGCCGCGGATGCGCTGCGCGACGAGCTCGCGCTCAGCCTGCCGGCCGTGCAGGCGCGGCTCGCCACCGCGCTGCCGGACATGCTGCCGAAGGCCTATCGCTGGGTCGCGGAGATGCGCGAGATCGCAGGCTTTCTTGGGCAAGATCACCCGGCCGCGCTGATCTACGAAGGCTTTGCGCGGCTGTTCGAGCATATCGCGAGGGACGTGCAGAGCGAGGGGACGGACGCAGCAAAGCTCGTCGCCTTTGCCGAGAGCTGCAAGGCGAACAAGTCCGAATGAAGTCGCATGGTGCTGGCAGGTTGTAGCCCGGGTGAGCGCAAGCGATACCCGGGACGCTCCCGCAAATCGCTCCGCTCATGCGGTACGATCCTGCAAAGCGAACAAGCCGGCGTGAGCCTTCGTCATTGCGAGCCAACGGGTCCGCGCGAACGCGCGGCCCGATGACAGGCTCCGCGAAGCAATCCAGAGCCAGGAAGGAAGTCTGGATTGCTTCGTCGCTGGCGCTCCTCGCAATGACGGATGAAGAATCGATTTTCTCTCATCTTTCTACCCCGCGCTCAGCAGCGGAATCGCCTCGTCGCGTTCGTAGAGATAGAGCAGGCAGCGCAATGCCTCGCCCCGCGGGCCCTTCAGTTTCGGATCGTCCTTCAGGATGCGCAGCGCCTCGTCGCGCGCTTGCGTGATCAGCTGGGCGTGCACCTCGGGGCGGGCGATGCGATAGCCGGGTAGGCCGCTCTGGCGCACGCCGAGCACGTCGCCTTCGCCGCGCAGCTTCAGATCCTCCTCGGCGATGCGGAAGCCGTCGGTGGTCTCGCGGATCACAGCGAGCCGCGATTTCGACATCTGCCCGAGCGGCTCGTGGTAGAGCAGGATGCAGGTGGAGGCCTCCGAGCCGCGGCCGATGCGGCCGCGCAACTGGTGCAGTTGCGCGAGGCCAAAGCGCTCGGCGTTCTCGATCACCATGATGGTTGCGGCCGGCACGTCGACGCCGACCTCGACCACGGTGGTCGCCACCAGCAGCTTGATCTCATGGGCCGCGAACTGGCCCATGACGCGATCTTTCTCGGCGCCCTTCATCTGGCCATGGACCAGGCCGACATCGGCGCCAAATCGCTTTTGCAGGCTCTCGAACCGCTCGGTCGCGTTGGTGAGATGGTCGGTACCCTCGGCCTCGGATTCCTCCACCAGCGGGCAGATCCAGTAGACGAGCTTGCCGGCCTTCAGCGCGCGCCCGATCGCTTCCATCACCTCGCCAAGTCGCGTGTCCGGCACTGCGCGGGTATCGATCGGCTGGCGGCCGGCCGGCTTCTCGCGCAGCTCGGAGATGTCCATGTCGCCGAAATAGGTCAGCACCAGGGTGCGCGGGATCGGCGTCGCCGAGAGCACCAGCACATCGACGGCTTCGCCCTTGGAGGTCAACGCCAGCCGCTCGCGCACGCCGAAGCGATGCTGCTCGTCGACGATGGCCAGCGCAAGCGACTTGAAGACCACGTCGTCCTGGATCAGCGCGTGGGTGCCGACCAGAATATCGATCTCGCCGGATTCGAGACGCGCGAGAATGTCGCGGCGCTCCTTGCCTTTCTCGCGGCCGGTCAGGATCGCAACCTTCACGCCGGCGCGCTCGGCGAGCGGTGCGATGGTCTTGGCGTGCTGGCGCGCCAGGATCTCGGTCGGCGCCATCAATGCCGCCTGCTTGCCAACTTCGGCGACCGCGGCGGAGGCCAGCAGGGCGACCACGGTCTTGCCGGAGCCGACATCGCCCTGCAGCAGGCGGAGCATGCGGACCGGCTTCGACAGATCCTCCGCGATCGCCGCCATCGCCTGTTGCTGCGAGGAGGTGAGCGCATAGGGCAGAGCGTCGATGATCTTATGGCGCAGATGGCCGTCGCCGGCGTGGCGGTTGCCGGCCGGACGGCGCAGCTGCGCGCGCACCAGCGTCAGCGCCAGTTGGCCGGCGAGCAGCTCGTCGAAGGCGAGGCGCGACCAGAACGGCCCATCGGGCAGGATGTCGGTGATCTCCTGGGGGACGTGCACGCGGGTTAGCGCGTCCTTCAGCGGCGGGAAGTTGCAGCGGCTGATGACCTCAGGGCTGATCCATTCCGGTAAAGCCGGCAGCTTGGCCAGCGCCTGCGCGATCGCGCGCCGCAGCGATCCCTGCGCAAGTCCTTCCGTCAAGGGATAGACCGGATCGATGCCGGAGAGTTTGGCGAACGCCGCCTCGTCGACAATGCGGTCCGGATGGATGATCTGTGGGATGCCGTCATACATCTGCACCATGCCGGAGACGTAGCGCTTGGCGCCGACCGGCAGCATCTTCTCGACGTAATCGGGCCGGCCGCGGAAGAAGGTCAGCACCACGTCGCCGGTCTCGTCGCTGGCATAGACGAGGTAGGGCGCGCGCTTGTTGCGGGGCGGTGGCGGGCGGTGGCGGTCCACCGTCACTTCCAGCGTGACGACGGTTCCCGTCATCGCGTCGCGGACCTTCGGCCTATTCCGGCGGTCGATCACGCTGGACGGCAGGTGCAGCAAGAGGTCGACTAGGCGCGGGGTCTCGCTGCGGCCGAGCAGATAACGCAACAGTCCGTCCTGCTTAGGCCCGACGCCGGGCAGGCTGGTGACCTCAGCGAACAGCGGGTTGAGGAGGGCGGGGCGCATGGGCGACACTTAAGACGGTTTCACAGCCGGGATAGCTGGCTTTGGCACGGCTTCCACCTGTTTTTTCGAGGAGACGGCGGCAGCATGCCGGGCTTGCACCGGAAGGGTGCTGACAGCGCGGCGGCGCGCCGCTATATCAAAGCGCGCCCGGCCACGTCCGGGCTTTCTGCGTTTCACTGCCAAGGTATTTCGATGACCGGGACGACACGATCGAGCGATGGGCTGGACGCGCGGCGCAAGCGGCTCTTGTTCCGCTGCTGGCATCGCGGTACCCGCGAGATGGATCTGATCCTTGGTCGCTTCGCCGACGCCGAGATCGGCGCATTGAGCGAGGGCGAGCTCACTGAGCTGGAACAGCTGCTCGAGATTCCCGACCCGGATTTCTATGCGGCGGTGACCGACAACCAGCCCTTGCCGCAGGATGCACCCGGCGCGTTGTTCGAGCGCATCAAGGCGTTTCGCGCTGTGGATCGGGATTGATTTGGACTCCGTGTGATGAAGACGACTGCTAAGTCTCCCGCCGAACAGCTCGCGCCCGGCCGAGCGCTCACGCTGGCCAACGTAGCCGAAGGCGCCGAGGCGCTGGTGACAGCTGACCTCGCGCGCGCCGTGGCGGCGCGGCCGAAGCCGCCGGCCGTGAGCCTTGCGGTGGTCTGCCGCGATGGCGGGCGGATGCAGCAACTGGCCCGCGCGCTGGAGTTCTTCGCGCCCGATCTGCCGGTCATGCAGTTTCCGGCCTGGGACTGCCAACCCTATGACCGCGTCTCGCCACATGGCGGCATCCTGGCGCAGCGCGTCACCACCCTGGCGCGGCTGTCGCGCCTCGTCGGCAGCGACAAGCCGCTGATCGTGCTGACCACCGTGAACGCGATCGTGCAGCGCGTGCCGACGCGCGACACCATGGCCGGGCAGGCGCTGTCGGTGGCCCCCGGCAATGTCATACCGATGGACTCCGTGGTCGCCTGGCTCGAGCACAATGGTTACGTCAGGTCGTCGACCGTGCGCGAGAGCGGCGAATATGCCGTGCGCGGCGGCATACTCGATCTGTTTCCGGCCGGCCTCGACCAGCCGGTGCGGTTCGACTTCTTCGGTGACAGCCTGGAATCGATCCGCTCCTTCGATGCCGAGACCCAGCGCACGCTGCTCGACATGCGATCGCTCGACCTGGTGCCGGTGTCGGAATTCCAGCTCGTCACCGATACCATCCGCCGCTTCCGCATGGGCTATGTCGCCGAATTCGGCGCGCCCGAGCGCGACGATGCGCTCTACGAGGCCGTCAGCGAGGGCCGCCGCTATCCCGGCATGGAGCACTGGCTGCCGTTGTTCCACGACAAGATGGAAACGCTGTTCGACTATCTGCCGGGCACGCCTGTGGTGATCGAGCCGCAGGGCGAGGACGCCGCGCGCGAGCGCTTCAAGCAGATCATCGATTACTACGACGCGCGGCGTGAGGCGATGGAGCATCCCGGCGGCGGCGCGATCTACAAGCCTTTGACGGTCAATAGGCTGTATCTGACTGCGAGCGAATGGTCCGAGCGGCTCGCCGCCGTGCCGCTGGCGCGACTGACGCCGTTCGCCGTGCCCGAGGATGCCGGCGTGATCGACATCGGCGCACGACAGGGGCGCAATTTCGCGCCCGAGCGCAACGATGCAGCAGTCAACGTGTTCGAGGCCGTGGTGGCGCATGTGCAGGCGCTGCAATCGGTGCGCAAGAAGGTCGTGATCGCGCTGTGGAGCGAGGGCTCGCGCGATCGCATGATGAGCATGCTGAGGGACCACAAGCTGACGCAAATCCAAAGCGTCAACACCTGGCGCATGGTGCAGGCGACGCCGCGCAACGAGACCATGCTCGCCGTGCTCGGGCTGGAGACCGGCTTCGAGACCGACCAGATCGCCGTCATCTCCGAGCAGGATATTCTCGGCGACCGCCTGGTGCGGCCGCGCAAGGCCAGCCGCAAGCTCGACAATTTCATCTCGGAGGTGACGAGCCTTTCGGTCGGCGACATCGTCGTGCACGTCGACCATGGCATCGGCCGCTTCGTCGGGCTGCAGACGCTCGAGGTCGCCGGCGCGCCGCATGACTGTCTCGAGTTGCGCTACGCGGCCGAGACCAAGCTGTACCTGCCGGTCGAGAATATCGAGCTGCTGTCGCGCTATGGCTCCGACCAGACCAACGTCGAATTGGACAAGCTCGGCGGCAGCGGCTGGCAGACCCGCAAGGCCAAGCTGAAGAACCGCATCCGCGAGATCGCGGGCGAATTGATCAAGATCGCCGCCGAGCGGCAGCTGCACGAGGCGCCGAAGCTGCCGGTGCAGCCCGGTCTTTATGACGAGTTCTGCGCACGCTTCCCCTATGACGAGACCGAGGATCAGCTCTCGGCGATCCAGGCCACGCTCGCCGATCTCGAACGTGGTCGGCCGATGGACCGCCTGATCTGCGGCGATGTCGGCTTCGGCAAGACCGAGGTGGCGCTGCGCGCGGCCTTCGCGGTCGCGCTGGAAGGCAAGCAGGTCGCTGTGGTGGTGCCGACCACGCTGCTCGCGCGCCAGCACGCCAAGAACTTCACTGAGCGTTTCCGCGGCTTCCCGGTCAATGTGGCACAGGCTTCCCGACTGGTCTCGACCAAGGAACTCAATCAGGTCAAGAAGGGTCTGACCGACGGATCGGTCGACATCGTGGTTGGCACGCATGCGCTGCTCGGCAAGGCGATCAAGTTCCGCGACCTCGGCCTCCTGATCGTCGATGAGGAGCAGCATTTCGGCGTCAGCCACAAGGAGCGACTGAAGCAGCTCCGCGCCGAGGTGCATGTGCTGACCTTGTCGGCGACGCCAATCCCTCGCACGTTGCAGCTCGCCTTGACCGGGGTGCGCGAGCTCTCGATCATCGCCTCGCCGCCGGTCGATCGGCTCGCGGTGCGCACCTTCGTCGCGCCGCATGATCCGGTGATGATCCGCGAGGCCTTGCTGCGCGAGCGCTATCGCGGCGGCCAGGCGTTCTATGTGGTGCCTCGGATCGAGGACCTTGCCGGCGTCAAGGAATTCCTCGACAAGACCGTGCCGGAGATGAAGGTCGCGGTGGCCCACGGCCAGATGTCGCCGACCATGATCGAGGACATCATCTCGGCATTCTACGACGGCAAGTTCGATATCCTCTTGTCGACCACGATCGTGGAATCCGGCCTCGACATTCCCCGTGCCAACACGCTGATCGTGCACCGCGCCGACATGTTCGGCCTCGCCCAGCTCTATCAGTTGCGCGGCCGTGTCGGCCGCTCGAAGCTGCGTGCCTATGCGCTGTTCACGTTGCCGGCGCAGCAGAAGATCTCGGCGCAGGCCGAGAAGCGGCTCACCGTGCTGCAATCGCTGGAGACGCTGGGGGCAGGCTTCCAGCTCGCCAGCCACGACCTCGACATCCGCGGCGCCGGCAATCTACTCGGCGAGGAGCAGTCCGGCCACATCAAGGAGGTCGGCTTCGAGCTGTATCAGTCGATGCTGGAGGAGGCGATCGTCAATCTCAAGGCCGGCGTCACAGAGCCGACCGTCGACCGCTGGTCGCCGCAGATCACGATCGGCATGCCGGTCCTCATTCCTGAAGACTACGTCTCCGACCTCTCCGTGCGGCTGTCGCTGTATCGCCGGCTCGCCGATCTCGAAACCGACGAGGAGATCGACAATTTCGCAGCCGAGCTGCGCGACCGTTTCGGCAAGCTGCCGGACGAGACCCGCTATCTGTTCAAGGTCGCCGCGATCAAGAACTACTGCCGCAGAGCCAATGTCGAGAAGGTCGATGCCGGCCCGAAGGGTGCGGTCATCTCCTTCCGCGACAACGCGTTTGCGCAGCCGGACCGGCTGGTCGCCTTCATCAAGCGGCACGGCCAGGCCGCCAAGGTACGCCCCGACATGAAGGTGGTGTTCCTGCAGGTATGGGAAACCCCGGAGGAGCGGCTCGCCGGCACCACCGACATCCTGCGCGACCTTGCCGACCTCGCGGAAGCCAAGAAGGCGGCGTGAGTAGAAGACTCTCGTCCTGAGGAGCGCGCCCTGCGCGCGTCTCGAAGGGCGAGGCTCGGCATCGGACGCATGGTTCTCCTGGCGAACTAAGGCGCGTCGTCATTGCGAGGAGCGTTAGCGACGAAGCAATCCAGAGTCGCGCACGTGACTCTGGATTGCTTCCGCCGTCGCCCTTCGGGCTATGGCGGGCACGTCGCTTCGCTCGCAATGACGGTGAGTTGTTGGCTAAACAGTCCAGACAATCTCTGCAGAGAAATGGATTCCGGGCTCGGGCCTTCGACACGCCCCGGAATGACGAGTGGAGAGGTCTCGCGCTCTCTCACGGCCGCGCTCAGGACGCGGCGCGGCTCATCTCATCGTAGAGCCGCGCCAGCAGGGTGCGCGCGGTATCGCCGGGCTGCAATGCTGCGACGGATATCGAGGGATCGATGCGGGCGCTGCGCCGGCCATGTGAGGTGTGACGCATCACGGCCGACAGCCGCCGCGTGATCGCCTGTGCCGATCGCAGGTCCGTCTCGGCGAACACGACGATGACGGAGCCGTTGTCCTCGCGGGTGCCGAAATCCATCCGCCGCATCAGGCGGCTGATGATGCGGGCACCGTCGAACTGCGCCCGGGGATGGTCGGGATCGAAGGCGAACCGCGCCACCGAGAGCAGGCCGCCTTGTGCTTGGGCCTGGGTCACCGCGGTGGCGAAATCGCGCGCGAAAGCGGGCTTGGTCAGAAGCCCGGTCTGGGGATCGAGCAGCCCGCCGGCATCGATGGCGCGCAAGGTGCGGTTCAGCCGTGCCTCGAAGGCGTGCTGCCGGATCAGCGGCAGCGCGTGGGCGGCGATCCGCGCCGGCTCGCCATGGACGATCTCCAGATTGGCGAGTTCGGGCGGCAGCGAGCCATGGGCAGAGGTCAGGACAACGGCGAGATTGCGAAAGCGAGTGTCCTCGGCCAGCACGGTGAGGAAGGCATCCACCACGCGCGGGGTAAAACCTTCGCCGAGCACGACGCCGTCGATGTCGCGGCTCGACAGATGTTTTGCCGCGGCCTCGATTGAGAGCGCGCCGACCACCGCCATCCGCATCCCGAGCGCGACGGACAATGCCGGATAGGACGCGCCGCGGCCGAGCAGCAGCACGGTCGCATCGTCAAGCGGATCGGTTTCGGGCAGGCTGGTGTCAACTGCCTTCTTCTCGCCGAGCCGGCGCAGCACGGTGGCGTGAAGCGCGCGAATGCGCAGCGCCGCGCGCAGACGCGCGAGCAGGCGGCTGGTCGTCTCGCCGCCTTGCGCAAAGGGAATGGCGTTGTCGGGCACGTCGCCCTCTGCGTCGAGCGCGATCAGCGGCAGATAGGGTTTCCGCGCCGCCGCGTGATGAGCGAGCCTCGCGACATCGGCTGCATCGGCACCGGTCATCACTGCCAGCACAGCGGCCGGCTGCATCCGGCCTACGGCATGAGCCGCCTCGCTCCACCCGACCTCGACGATGGGAAACAGCTTGGCGGCATCCAGGGCGGCCGTCAGCGAGGGGCGCGCGGCGGCGGAGACAAGAAGAAGCGGGCCCTGCTGGGACATCCGGGTACTCGGAACGCAAACTCAAGGGGTTCGCGATCCTAAGTCCGGCTCGTTAACGTCCCGTCAACGATCTTCGGCGCGGCTCTCCGGAGCTCAGCTCACCGGCGTGGCGCGGTCGCGGAAGGCTTCGACCATCAGCGGGTTGAGGCCGAGCTCCGCCAATGCTTCCCGGGCGCGCGCATTGTCCAGCGCCCGGCCGGCCAGCCGATGGCCGCTCAGGCGATCGGGCAGGGCCGTGAGCAGGGCACCTTGGCCGAGCCTGCGCGACCATTCGTGGAGGTCCTGCGCCAGGAAGCGATAGCCGCCGACGCCCATGACGCCGGAAGGTGGCGCGGTGATCGAGATCGTGTCGTGGGCGCGGTCGTGCCGGACGGAATATTCGGTGTCGACGAAATCGCGCGGCGGGGCCGGCATCAGCGAGTCGCTCGGCGGTGGCGGCGGCGCGTAGGCCGGCACCACCACCATCGGACCGCGCAGGCCGAGCGTGCCTTTCGGTGTCACCAGCACCTCGCCGGCAATCGACGAGCCCGGCGCTTCGCGCGGGGCGCCGTGCCTGCCGGGACGCACCGGCCCCGGCATGCCGTCCGGCGATTGCCGCCGCACCCCGAACAGCCCGGCCTCGCCGAACAAATAGACGTCGGTCATCTCGACCTGTTGCGCCGTCCAGGCGGGGCTGGAGGCGACCTGCTCGGGCGCGCGCCATAGGCCGACGACATGGCGCAGGTTGGGCAGCCGGGCGGGAAGCCGGCATTCGTCGAGCTTCAGCGCCAGCTGCGCCGGCGCAATCAACGTATCGCAGCCGGCCTCGACGAGCTGCTGCTCCAGCACCTCGGGATCGAACGGATGGTGCAATGCGAGGCTGCCGCCTGCCAGCAGCCACATCACGACGGACGAGGCGAGGCCGGCAAAGGATGACGGTACGAAGGCCGACATCAGATTGGCGCCCTGAGGCAGGTCGCTCTCGAGCGAGATGGCGAGGCCGCCCGCGATCAGGCTGAGATGGGTGCGCGGCACGGCGCGGAAACCTTCCGCAGTGACGTCAAAGGTGATGATCGCGGCCTTGCGGCCATCCTGGATCAGGTTTCGGGTCGAGCTCGAGGGCCGCGCCAGCGCCTGGTCGAGCGAGAACATGCCTTCCGGCAGGTCGGTGCCGAAACCGCAGACATGGCGGATCGAGAACGCCTCCGCCGCGGCGTGCATCGCAAGGTCGGCATGGATGACGCCATCGACCTTGCAGGTGGTGACGATCGCCCGCGCGCTGATGCGGTTCAGCGCCGCGACCAGCTCGGCCTGCCGCCACAAGAGTGGGAACACCGCGACCACGAGGCCGGCGCGATGGGCGGCCAGCACGGTCAGCATGAACTCGATCGTGTTCGGGAGTTGAACGGCGATGACGGATTGCGCAGGCAGGCCGGCATCGATGAAATGGCCCGCGAGCGCGGAGATGATCCGGTCCGCTTCAGCATAAGTCAGCACCTGCGGCGCCTGGCCGGTGATGCGCGGCTTATTGATCGGATCGGCCAGCGCGACCGCATCCGGCTTGCGCGCAAGGATGCGCTGGAACAATGCGTCAAGGGTGGGCGACGTGCTGACCTGGTTCACCTGTTACCCCGTATTGTCCCGGATGGCTCATGCCTGCGTCACCGCGCCGATGATCTTGGTGCTGCATCGGGCCGTTGCCACCAGCTTTCCGGGAGCGATCCCGTCAAGGCGGTCGTGCTCGGTCGTTCTATCCGATTCCAGCGCGCAATCCATTCGTCCGCGGCGTTAAGCACTGGAATAGCGTAGAAACCGGCCATCAGGACACGGTCAAGAGCGCGCACCGCGGCGATGAAGGCCGGCCTGTCGCGCGCGCGCAACAGCGCCGCGATCATGGCGTCGATGGCGGGATCCTTGGCGCCCATGTAGTTGCGGCTGCCGGGCTGATCGGCCGCCTCGCTGCCCCAGTAGAACGACTGCTCGTTTCCCGGCGACAGCGACTGATCCCATCGGTTCTGGATCATGTCGAACTCGTAGCCGAGGCGGCGCTGATCGAACTGCACGGCGTCGACGACCCGGACGCGGGCAGCGATGCCAGCGCGCTTGACGCTCTCGGCGTAGGCGAGCGCGATGCGCTCCTGGTCGCGCGTGCTGACCAGGATCTCGAAGGCGAGGGGTGTTCCCGTCGCCCTCTGCCGCAGCACCGTGCCATCGAGCTGATAGCCTGCCTCCGACAACAGGCCGAGCGCGCTGCGCAAGAGCGAACGGTCGCGGCCGGAGCCGTCGGTGACCGGCAGGCGATAGCTGCCGTCGAGGATGTCGGGCGGGATCTGCGCGGCATAGGGCTGCAGCAGCGCGCGCTCGGTGGCATTGGCGGGACGGCCATAGGCCGAAAGCTCGGAGCCGGCGAAATAGCCTCCGCTGCGGCGATACAGCCCGAAGAAGTAGTTGCGGTTGATCCATTCGAAGTCGAACAGCAGGGTCAGCGCGCGGCGGACACGAAGATCGGCAAATACGGGGCGGCGTGTGTTGAACACCAGGAATTGCGAGGGCTGCGGCATGCCGCTGGTGACGGTGTCGCGCACGATGTCGCCGTTCTTCACCGCGGCGAAATCATAGCCATCGTGCCAGCGCAGCGGCTCGGTCTCGACGCGAAAATCATACAGGTGGCGCCGGAACGCCTCGAACTGGCCGTTGGCTTCGCGATAGAAATCGAGCCTCACCTCGTCGAAGTTCCACAATCCACGGTTGATCGGTAGGTCGCGTCCCCAATAATCGGGATTGCGGGTCAGCGTCACGCTGGCCCCCGGATTGACCGCGGTCACGCGGTAAGGCCCGGAGCCGATCGGCGCGGCCATTGTGGTGTTCTCGAAGGTCGCGACATCGGTCGCGTGCTTGGGCAGGATCGGCATCAGGCCGAGGATCAAGGGCAGCTCGCGATCGCCCATGCCGCCGAAATCGAAGCGCACCGTCAGCGGGTCGAGTATCTCGGTCTTTGCAACCTTGCTGTAGAACTGCCGGTGATTCGGCCGCCCGTGATCGCGCAACAGCTCGAGGGAGAACACGACGTCCTCGGCCCGCACCGGCTCGCCGTCGGAAAAGCGGGCGCGTGGGTCGAGATGGAAGGTGACATAGGTCCTGTCGTCGTCGGTCTCGACGCTCTTTGCCAGCAGGCCGTAGAGGGTGAATGCTTCGTCATTACCCCTCGCCAGCAGGCTTTCGACCACATAGGTCCGGATCTGCTGCACCGGAACGCCCCGGACGATGAAGGGGTTGAGGCTGTCGAAGGTCCCCAGCAATCCCCAGGTCAGCCGGCCGCCCTTGGGGGCGTCCGGATTGACATAGGGCATATGGGTGAAATCGGCTGGGAGCGCCGGCTCGCCATGCATCGCGATCGCGTAGCTCTCCGCGGCCTCCGCCGGCACCGAAAGGGACGGCAGCAGCAGTACCGACAGACCTGCGCAGCAGGCCAGCGCGGCGACCCCTACGCGCCGCAGCATGGACGTCGGAGCGCAAGCATTTGATTCGGAACAGCTCACTTGCACCTTTTAGCATAGGGCGCCAGCAGGTAGATCGTTGCCGTCGCGCAACGTCCCGCATTGATCTTTCCGCACGCCACGTTATGAAGGCGGGCGACTAGCAGGGCGGCAACGACTGTCACTTAACCGCCTCATTTCACAAGGAGACAGCCGCACGAAACGGCTTGGTGTGGCGCCTTTGGCGGTCTCGGGCGCTGCCGTTCAGAAAGGGTTTTCCGCAATGAATTTCCGTGACTTGGCCTCGTCGGTTGGGCCGCGTGGGCGGCTCTTCGCCTTGCTGGCGGTCACCGCGCTGGCTGTTGTTCCCTTCGCCTCTGATGTCCAAGCCCAGGCCCCCGCGCCTGGAGCGCCGAAGGCGAAGGCTCCTGCACCTCGGGCTCCGGCCCCGGCTGCGCCAGCCCCGGGCGGCGCGCCGGCCGGGCAGCCACAGGCGCAGGGCCAGCCGGCGCCGGACCAGCAGATCCAGTTGATCTATGCGCCGTGGACCAAGTTCTGCCTGAAAGGCCAGGATGCGAACGCCAAGCAGGTCTGCTTCATCGGCAAGGACGGTCGCATCGAGTCCGGCCAGCCGGTCGTCGCCGCCGTGATCATCGAGCCGGAAGGCGAGCCCAAGAAGATCCTGCGCGTCACCCTGCCGCTCGGCATGCAGTTGCAGCACGGCACCCGTATCATCGTCGACAACAATGCGCCGCTGCAGAGCCCTTACGTGATCTGCTTCCAGAACGGCTGCATGTCCGACTATGAGGCGACGCCGGACCTGATCAACAGCATGAAGAAGGGCCAGAATCTCGTGGTCCAGGCGATCAACTCCAACGGCGCGCCGCTGACCCTGCCGCTGCCGCTGCAGGAAGGCGCCACCGGCAGCTTCTCCAAGGCCTATGACGGCCCGCCGACCGATCCGAAGCAGTTCGAAGAGAACCAGAAGAAGCTGCAGGAAGAGCTGCAGAAGCGCGCCGAGCAGGCGCGTCAGAAGCTTGAGCAGGCGGCTCCGGCCAAGTAGCCGCCGCCGCTCGCGGCAAGACCCTGACACGCAAAAGGCGCTCGGTTCGAGCGCCTTTTTTGCTGATCGCGGAACAACGCTGCGGCGGAATGGGACGCTGGCGCTGGAGGGTCAGTTCAGCGACGGGTTGCGCGGCCGATAGCCGCCCGACTTGTCCTTGATGAAGATTTCTGCGACCTGCGAATGACGGATAGGCTCGCCGGAATCGTCCGGAAGCAGGTTCTGCTCGGACACATAGGCGACGTACTCGGAATCCGCATTCTCCGCCAGCAAGTGGTAGAACGGCTGATCCTTGTGCGGACGGACGTCCTCAGGGATCGACAGCCACCACTCCTCGGTGTTGTTGAATTCCGGATCGATGTCGAAGATCACGCCCCGGAACGAGAAGATCCGGTGCCTGACAATCTGACCGATCTGGAACTTGGCGGTTCGCGCTTTGATCATCCCTGTCGAATAGACCAGGATGGGCGTCGATGCTAGTGCCCTGGGGGTGATTTAATCTCATCCCCAAGCCCCGCGTTCCCGCCAATCCCCCGTCAGCCCCCTCCGCATGATCGATATTCTGAACCTCGCGCTGCCTTATTTCGGCGTGGTTTTCATCGGCTTTGCCTGCGGCAAGCTCAAGAAGCTGCCCGACACCGGGCTCGCCTGGATGAACTTCTTCCTGCTCTACGTCTCGCTGCCGGCGCTGTTGTTCGGCATCATGTCGAAGACGCCGTTTGCCGAACTCAACAATCCGCCGTTCCTGGTTGCGACCACGCTGTCGACCATGATCGCATTCTCGGTCGCGCTTGCGGTCGGGCGCTTTGCGGCCAAGCTGTCGCTGCGCCAGGCGACGATGGCGGGGCTTGCCGGAGGCTATGGCAACATCGGCTACATGGGGCCGGGGCTCGCGCTCGCGGTGCTCGGGGCCAAAGCGGCGGCGCCGACCGCACTGATCTTCTGCTGCGACAGCATCTTCCTGTTTTCGATCGTGCCGCTCCTAATCGAGCTGACCGACAAAGATCATCCCTCCGCATTGCATGCAATGCGTGTAGTTGTGCGGCAGATCGTATTCAACCCGCTGATCGTCTCGACCTGCGCCGGCGCGCTCGCTGCCGCCGTTCATTTTCAGCCGCCGGTCGCGCTCGACCGTACCTTGCAGTTCCTGCAGAACGCCGCCGCGCCAAGCGCGCTGTTCGTGCTCGGCGTGACGGTGGCGCTGCGTCCGTTCGAGCGCGTGCCATGGGAAGTGCCAGGGGTGATCGCGGTGAAGCTCGTCATCCACCCGCTGCTGTCATTTGCGCTGATGCTGCTGTTCGGTCCGTTCGCGCAGCCATGGGCCGCGACCGCGGTGCTGATGGCATCGCTGCCGCCCGCGCTCAACGTGTTCGTGATCGCTCGGCAGAACGAGACCTGGATCGAGCCCGCTTCCGTCGCGGTCCTGATCGGCACCTTTGCATCCGTCGTCACGCTGACCAGCGTAATGTGGTTGATCCAGAGCGGACGACTGGTGTTTCCGTGAGGCTTGCTAACTGGCGCGGCGATCGGTGCGCCACGATGGCGCCAAGCCTTCGCGCATCGCGAGCCGCCGTAGCGGCCCGATCGCGCCGAGCACGTGCATGCCGGCAGCGCGCAGCGACTGCATCGGCAGGAAGTCACTGAGCAGCGAGCGATTGGCGACATCGATCACGAAGGTGCGGCTCAGGATGTCCGCGCGGCGTGCCGCCGCATAGCGCGTCAGCACCAGCGGCGCACCTATATCCTCGCCAGCCGTAATCGCCTTGCCGACGATGTCAGCGATATCCATCGCGTCGCGCAGACCGAGATTCAGGCCTTGCGCGCCGATCGGCGGCACCACATGGGCGGCTTCGCCGACCAGCGCGATGCGGCGGTCTGCGTAGCGACGCGGCCGCTCGATCGAGAGCGGAAACATGTGGCGCCCGGGCTCGACATGGACGCGGCCGAGGATCGAGTGCGACTGCTTTTCGGCGGCCGCCGACAGCGCCTCGTCGTCGAGCGCGAACATCCGTTCGGCTTCCTTCGGCGTGGTGACCCAGACGATGCTGCAACGGTCCCCACGCAGGGGCACGAACACGCACGGCCCATGCGGGGTGTGAAATTCGGTGGACGTGCCGTGATGCGGCCGCGCATGGGTGATGTTGAAGGTCAGCGCGGTCTGTCCGAGTTCGCGGCGGCTCACGCCGATCCCGGCGGCCTCGCGGCACAGCGAATGGCGTCCGTCGGCGCCGACGGCGAGCCGCGCGGTGACCGACCGGCCCGAGACCGTCGTGATGGTGACCGACTCCGCGTCCGGCACCACGATTTCGGCATCTTCGGCGATCCGGGTCAGGCCAGGGCAGGCGGCGGCGCATTGCTCCAGCGCCTCGACCAGCGTGCGGTTCTCGATATTGTAGCCGAACATGTCGCGCCCGATCTCGCTCGCGCTGAAGCGGACTTCCGGCGCGCGGATCAGCCGGCCGGTGTCATCGACCAGCCGCATCGTCTTGAGCGCGGCGGCCTTGTCATGACAGAGCTGCCAGACACCGAGAGCATCGAGGAAGTCGACCGAGCCGCCGAGCAGGGCGGTGGTGCGGTTGTCGGCATAGGGCGCACGGCGCGCCACGAGCACCGTGCTGGCTCCGGCTTGCGCCAACGCGGTCGCAGCAGTGAGGCCCGCGGGGCCACCGCCGACGACGGCGACATCGAAGGAAGTGGGAGTGTCTGTCATACCCAGGACATTTGACCGTCCAACCGGCTTTTTCAAGCCCGTTCCATCCGCCTGCGCGGCGCAAAGCCGCAACCGGCGATGTGCAATTGGTCCCGATTCCTGCTAGCACTGCCGCCGCTATGGACCAGGTGGGACAGACGAGACCAATCGCGGTGACGAAGGCGCGGCGCGCGGCGGCGCTTTCGGTGCACGTGTTCACCGCACTTGGGGCCGGTGTGGCGCTGCTTGCGACGCTCGAGGCTGTGCGCGAACATTGGACCGCGATGTTCTGGTGGCTCGGCGTGGCGCTCGCGATCGACGGCCTCGACGGTCCGATGGCGCGGCGGCTGGACGTGGTGAACGTGCAGCCGGACTGGTCCGGCGAGGTGCTCGACCTCGTCGTCGATTTCACGACCTATGTGTTCGTGCCGGCCTATGCGATCACGACGAGCGGCATGCTGCTGCCGCTGGCCGCGCCCGTGCTCGGCGTCGCCATCGCGGTGACCGGAGCGCTGTATTTCGCCGACCGCCGCATGAAGAGCGACGACAATCATTTTCGCGGCTTCCCGGGCCTGTGGAACATCGCCGCCTTCTATTTGTTCCTGCTGCATCCTTCTCCGGTGCTGGCAAGTCTCTTGGTGGCCATCCTGATCGCGCTGACCTTCGTGCCGTTTCACGTCATCCATCCGGTGCGCGTGCGGCGTTTGCGGTGGCTGACCCTGTCCTTGGTCACGCTGTGGTCGCTGCTCGTCGCCCACGTTCTGTTGTGGGATTTTGCCGTCGGTGTCCCGACCGTGGCGCTGCTCTGTGCGATCGGCCTCTACATCGTCGCCAGCGACTCGGCGATCCGGCTGCTGAGATCGCTCAAGGCATGATGGCACTCCTGACCACCCCGGAAGCCTGGGCTGCGCTCTTGACCCTGACCGCGCTCGAGATCGTGCTCGGCATCGACAACGTCATCTTCCTGTCCGTCATCGTGTCGCGCATTCCGCAGCCGCAAGCGACGCGGGCGCGGCAGATCGGGCTGGCGCTGGCGCTGCTGTTCCGGATCCTGCTGCTTAGCATCCTGGTGTGGCTAATCGGCCTGACGCAACCGGTGATGACGGTTGCTGGCTTCGACCTGTCCTGGCGCGACCTGATCCTGATCGGCGGCGGCCTGTTCCTGATCGCCAAGGCAACCCACGAGATTCATGCCGAGGTGGACGCGGGCGAGGAAGAGGGCGAGCAGAAGAGCGGCGGCGCGCGCGCCTTCTCCCTGGTCATCCTGCAGATCATCATCATCGATCTCGTATTCTCGCTCGACTCGATCATCACGGCGATCGGCATGGCGCAGGAGCTCGAGATCATGATCGCGGCGGTCGTGATCGCGGTCGTGATCATGTATGTCTCCTCGGGGCCGGTGGCGCGTTTTGTGGCGAACCATCCGACCACCAAGATGCTGGCGCTGGCTTTCCTCGTGCTGATCGGCGTCGCGCTGGTCGCGGACGGATTCCATTTCCACATTCCCCGCGGCTATATCTACTTCGCAATCGCGTTTGCCGTCGCCGTCGAGTTCTTCAACGTGCTGGCCTCGCGCAACCGCAGGAAGCGCGTTCGATAGAACGTTGCGGCCACGGGCGTCGAGTTGACAAGCCTGTCCTGATCGCCTTCGCTTGATGGAACCGGCGCCGACCAGTCAAGGCGTGACGGCGGCCGGCCCTGCCATGCCTGAAATCTCATGAGAATCAGGTATTTGTATTATCGCGTTACGGCCGGCGTCCCGATCGAAGCCGTGCGCGCCGGCGATGGAAGGAGACGACCGAGATGGCCAAGGCGGTGCGCGTGCACAAGGTGGGGGGTCCCGAGGCGCTCGTCTATGAGCCGGTCGAGATCGCCGCACCCGGCCCCGGCGAGGTGCGCATCCGCCAGCATGCCGTCGGCTTGAACTTCATCGACGTCTACTACCGGACCGGCCTGTACAAGGCGCCCGGCCTGCCGTTCATCGCCGGCAACGAGGCGTCCGGCGAGGTGCTGTCGGTCGGCCCCGGCGTGACGCATTTCCACCCCGGCGATCGCGTCGCCTATTACGATAATCTCGGTGCCTATGCGACCGAGCGCAACATCGCCTGGCAGCGCCTGGTCAAGCTGCCCGACCACATCACCTATGAGCAGGGCGCGGTGTTGATGCTCAAGGGGCTGACGGTCTGGTACCTCTTGCACAAGACCTTCAAGGTCGAGCCGCATCATCGCGTGCTGATCCACGCGGCGGCCGGCGGAATCGGGCTGCTCGCCTGCCAATGGGCGCGGGCCATGGGCGCGCATGTCATCGGCACGGTCGGATCGCGCGCCAAAGCCGACCTCGCGCTCGCCAATGGCTGCGACCACGTCATTCTCTACAACGAGGAAGACTTCGTCGCGCGCGTCAAGCAGATCAGCCGCAACGAGGGCTGCGACGTGGTCTATGACGGCGTCGGCAAGGCGACCTTTCCGGGCTCATTGTCCTGCCTGAAGCCGCGCGGCATGTTCGTCAGCTTCGGCAACGCCTCCGGCCCGGTGCCGCCGTTCTCGATCGCCGAGCTCAACAATCACGGCTCGCTGTTTGCGACCCGGCCCAAGCTCAACGACTATATCGGCAAGCGCTCGGAGCTCCTGGAAGGCGCCGATACGCTGTTTGCAGCCGTGATCAGCGGCAAGCTGCACGTGCCGATCAATCACGCCTATGCGCTGAAGGATGCGGCCAAGGCCCACACCGACCTCGAAAGCCGCGCCACCACGGGAGCGTCGATATTGAAGCCTTGACGGGATGAGGTCATGAGCGACAGTGGAAATCAGGTCTTGATAGCGCTCGTCCTGATGGTCAACCAATATCTGGACAAGCATGGAGATGAAGTTGATAGTCGCTCGATCTCTGCCGGAGAACACGCCATTGAGGCGCTTGCTAGCGCTGGCTTGATGGAGGTTGTCGGTAACCCATCAGGCAGCGGCGCAGGGCGCACGGCGTCGTAACCGTGTGCGCCTTGGATGCAGCTAGCGGTGCGCCCATCGCATGCCCCCAGCGTGCGATGCGGCGTAACAATCGGCTCGAGGCTGGGGAACCGTGTGCCATGGACCACAGTTACCCCCCAACGAAGCGGAGTGGCGCCGCCCGATATTGATGGTTCGGGGCAGCGCGGTGTATCTCTATTTTCGAGAACAAATCATCGGCAGACTTCAGGGGCGAGGGAAAGGCCATGCGTGCCTTGATCCTGGCATTGTCTATCCTAGCGATCGTCGACAGCGCGCACGTTGCTACGGCTGGTCTGAGCAACACACCCCGTGAAACGTTGGCACCCGCCGATACGGTGATCGCCACCAGCGACGCGACCAAGGAGACCGAGGATCAGATCGGCCTCACCAAGGCCAAGCGTCGACAAGTGCAACGTGGGCTAACTAGGCTCGGGTTCGACACCAAGATCAATGGGAAGTTCGACGACTCGACTCGCGCCGCCATCGCGCGCTGGCAGGAGGAGCACGGCTACCCCGCGACCGGTTTCCTCAATGCCGCCCAGCACAAGGTCCTAACGGAGGCTGCGAGGGAGGCTGGCAAATCTGACCATCAAGCCCGTCGTCGCGCTGGGGGCCGTGCGCGCTATTCGCGTGGTGTCGGCGGTCCAATCGGCGCGATCGGCGGCGCTGTGCACAGTGTAGTGGGCGGAATCTTCCGCAGGTGACTCGTCCAGCCCAAAAGAGTTGGAAGACGCCCATCGCAGCCTAGCACTTTGTGAAACGGCTGCTGCGCTGACGCGCCGGGCTGACGTTGAGCGCCGGGATCGCGCGCAGGGAGTCCGGCCGGGGCCGCATTGAGCAGCAGCCGGCCTCGAAGCCTGGGCCACGATCGACCTCGCGATCGGCAGCTTGGTTCCGGCTCTCCCAACCGTGCTCTACTGCAGTTGTGTCTGTGCACAGCGTGCAAGGTTGGCCCTGACCACGAGGTGATGAAAAGGCCTGATCGCGTTGAGATAGGTGAAGCCCAAGGCATTATGGGTATGCACAACGGTCGTCGCGATGAGCAACGTGCCCATTGGAGAATGGCGTCGGAGCAGAGATAGCCGGAAGTCCAGGTGTCGGTCATCCGTACCGAGCACGATTTCGTCCTTGCCCTCCCAGTGCACCGGGAAGAAGTCCACCCGTTCATGGCTGTCCCGGGACGTCCTGACCGTATCGGAGGTTTTGATGCCAAAGGGCGTAACCATGGCGTCGCGCAGGGCGATCAACGCTTTTTGCCACGCGGGTGGATTGACAAGCGTCCGCGTCGCCAGCTCACGCATGCTCGCCTGTTCCGACGCACTCAAGTCAATGCTGTAGCTATCGAGTAGACTGGCGTTCTCGTACCAGCTCGCAACGACACTTTCCAACGGCGGCGTCGTCCGGCGTACCTGCGGTTTGCGGTCTAAACCCATGCTCATGATGATGTCACCTCTTCAAGGGGCCATCAAGCACGGGGCGTGAAGACAAGCAAATCGCCTCAGCCGATCGACCAGGCAGGCAACGTTCACGGGCACGTTCTATCCTGACGAACAAATCCAAAAAGCTATCACAGGCCACCAAGCAACGACTGACAACACGGACTCGCAGACGATCTCAGGGCCAAACAGGTACGCCGTCCAGCCCTGCGGTTTCCGGCAGGCCGCAGATCAGGTTCGCATTCTGCACCGCCTGACCGGCCGCTCCCTTGCCGAGATTGTCGACCACGCCCATCGCGATCACCAGGTTTCGCTCTGGATCGGCGGCATAGCTGACGAACGCAAGGTTCGAGCCGGTCGCCCATTTGGTCTGCGGCGGCTTGTCGATCACACGGACGAACGCCCGCCCGGCGTAGAAGCCCCTAGCCGCATCCAGGCACTGGCCCGTGGCGGCGCGGCCGCGGCAGTAAATGGTGGCGAGCACGCCGCGGGTCATCGGCACCAAATGTGGCGTGAACACCAGCCCGCCCGCGCTGCCGCCACTCAGCCGCTCGATCGTCTTGGCAATCTCGGGCATGTGGACGTGCTTGAGCAAACCGTAGGGCAGCAAGTTCTCATTGCTCTCGGCGTAGCCGAACTTGCTGTCGGCGCCGCCCCGGCCGGCACCGGAAATGCCGGTCTTGACGTCGATCACGATGTTGCCAGGCTCGATCAGCTTGTTGACCAGCAGCGGCGCCAGCGCGTTCAGCGTCGCCGCGGGGAAGCAGCCGGGGTTGGCAACGCGGGTCTGACCCTCAATCTCGGCTGGCCAGACGTCGGCCAAGCCGTACGCCCAACCCTCGACGTAGCGGTGGTCGCCGCCGATGTCGACGATCTTCACGTCCTTGGGGACGCGCGCCAGCGCCTCGGCCGAGGCGCCCGTGGGCAGTGACGCGAACAGCAGGTCGAGCTTCGGCAGAGTCACAGGGTCCCACTTCTCGATCACCAGCTCGGCCAGCTTGGCCGGCACACCGGGGAAGCGGTCCACCAACCGGCTTCCGGCGCTGCCCTCGCCCGCGGCGTAGATGAGCTCGAACGACGGGTGGCTCGCGACCAGGCGCATCGCCTCGCCGCCGCCAAAACCGCTGATCCCGACAATGCCGACGCGAATGTTCATGCTGGTATCCTACTGCTGGAGTGAACGAACAAGTTTGCTACCGAGCCTCGTGGGAGGGATCGAAGCTCCGAATCTGGAAATCAAAATCGCCGCAGGGCAGGTGGCTAGGCCACCCGCCGCGCGACGCCCGCTTTGGTCAGGATCGCATCGAGCGGGCCGATCATCTCGTCGATCTCGGCGCGGGTGACGTTGAGTGCGGGCATGAAGCGCAGGGAGTCCGGGCGCGGGGCGTTGAGCAGCAGCCCAGCCTCGAAAGCCTGCGCCACGATGGACATCGCGATCGGCAGCTTGAGATCGAGCGCGAGCAGGAGGCCGCGTCCGCGCACCTCGCCGAGCCCGTGCCGCGCCGAGATCCGCTGCAGCTCGCTTTCCAGGTAGAGACCAGCGTCTGTGACGGATTTCAGGAAGGACGGTTTACCAATCTCGCCCAGCACGGCGAGACCGGCCGCGCACATCAAGGGATTGCCGTTGAAGGTGCCGCCCTGGTCGCCATGCTCGAAGCACGAGGCTTGTTCGGTTGCGAGCAATGCGGCCAGCGGCACGCCGCCGCCGATGCCCTTGCCGAGCGTCATGATGTCGGGCGTGATCTCGGCATGCTCATAGGCAAACAGCTTGCCGGTTCGCCCCATGCCGGTCTGGATCTCGTCGACGATCAGCAGCAGACCGTACTGCTGCGTCAGCGCGCGCAGCTCTTTCAGGAAGGCGTCCGTCGCGGGCCAGACACCGGCCTCGCCCTGGATCGGCTCCAGCATCACCGCAACCGTCTTGTCGCTGATCAGCGCTTCGACCGAGCCGATATCGTTGAGCCGCGCCTTGGGAAAGCCCGGCACCTTCGGCTCGAACAAGGGCTCGAATGCCTTCTTGCCGGAGGCTGACATGGTGGCGAGCGTGCGGCCGTGGAAGCCGCCCTCGAAGGTGATGATCTCGAACGCGCCGCCTTTGTGCAAGGAGCCGTATTTGCGCGCGAGCTTGATCGCGCCCTCGTTGGCTTCGGCACCGGAATTGGCGAAGAACACCTGATCGAAGCACGATTGATCGACCAGCGCCTTCGCGAGCTTCAGGGCCACGTCGTTGTAATAGGCCGGGCTTGGCGTGATCAGCCGATTGGCCTGCTCGGCAAGAGCTTGTGCCACGGCGGGAGGTGCGTGGCCGAGCGAAGTCACGGCCCAACCCTGGATGAAGTCGAGATAGCGTTTGCCGTCATCGTCCCACAGCCAGGAGCCCTTGCCCTGGACGAATACCGTTTTGGGGCGAGCGGTGATCTCCATCAGCGCGTCGTACGGATGGGTATTGCTCAGCATCTCGAACTCTCCTGCGTGTGGGATGGAAGTCTGTGGCCAAAAAGCGAGAAGGCCGCTCCGGGTGGGAGCGGCCTTCTCGAAAACTGGAAGCTGAAGCGGTTAGCTGATCAGCATCGTCCTCGGACATGGCGCGCCCCGGCATCGTCACGGCGGTGACGACGGCATGCGGCGGCGCGGCGGTTGGTCCGGTTGAGGATCATGCCGCAGCCATACAGGCGCGAAACCAGCGATGTCAAGGCGGTATGGGAGCCCGATAGGCCGATTTTGCCCATCGCGGTCCGGGCAGCTTTGGCGGCAGCAGCCTTCGGCAGCAGCTTTGGCCGTATCAGTACGGCCGCCAGGTTATCTACAATTTTACCAAACTTTTAGGCTCGGCCTTTACCTTCGCGCTGCAACTGGAAGCGAGCGCTCAGGACGAGCGATGTCCAACTCCAATCTCACGATCGCCGACGAGGTGGCGGCGGCGATTGCCGCCGGCTCCGCCGAACGTTGCTGCGAGATGGCGGAGCGCGTGACGGCCCTGTTCGTCGCGTCCGCAGCCAGCTTCGACCTCGAGCAACACGCGCTATTCGCCGACATTTTTGAGCGCCTCGTCAATACGATCGAGCTGCGCGCGCTCGCCGACGTCAGTGCGCGCATCGCGCTTGCGGAGCTCAGCACCCAGCTCGCGCCGTTGTCGCAGGCGCCGGCCGCGTTGATCCGCAGGCTGGCGCATCACGACGAGATTTCCATTGCCGGGCCGGTATTGTCGGAATCGCCCAAGCTCGGTGCCGATGCGTTGATCGAGATCGCAAGGACCAAGAGCGAGCAGCACCTGCTTGCGATCGCCGGGCGCTGGTGGCTGCAGGAGATCGTCAGCGATGAGCTGCTGAAGCGGCGCTACCGCAGCGTCATGCTGCGCCTGATCAAGAATCCTGGCGCGCGTCTCTCGGCCGCCGGCTTTGCCGCGATTGTCAGGGATGCATTGGGGGATGCCGAGCTTGCGGTGGAGACCGGGATCCGGGCCGACCTGCCGCCGGAGCTGCGGCGGAAGCTGCTGCGCGGCGCGACCGAGGCGGTGAGGGCGCGGCTGCTATCGCGCGCACCGCCGCATCTCTATGAGGAAATCCGCAGCGCCATCACCGCAGCCGAGACCGAAACCGACCGGGAGATGTCCCGGCCGCGCGATTTTGCCGGAGCCAAGCTGTTCGCCGCGCGACTGAAGAAGGAAGGCAAGCTGACGGAGCCAGTGCTGCTCGAATTTGCAAGGCAGCACCGTTACGAGGACACCACAGCGGCACTGGCCGAACTGTCAGGCTCGAGCTTAGAGGTGGTGCGTCCGCTGATGCAGAGCCTGCGCAGCGACGGCATTCTCATTCCCTGCAAGGCTGCCGGCCTGCAATGGGAGACGGTGGTCGCCGTGCTCGACAGCCGCTTCATGTCGGGCGCGACCAATCCGGATGAGCTGGCCAAGCTCAAGAGCAAGTACGCCGTACTCACCGCGGACGAAGCACACCGGCTGCTCAAGCTCTGGGCGGTACGCTCGGTCGCCAGCGGCGCGCACTGAATTTCGCCCGCGCGCCGGCCCCGTCAGAACCCGGCGACCGTGCCGTGGAGGTCGTATTCGTCCGCGCGCTCGATCTTGGCGGTGACGATCTCGCCGACCCGCAGGGGGCGGCGACTCGACAGATAGACAGCGCCGTCGATCTCGGGAGCGTCGGCCTTCGAACGGCCTTTGGCGACGGTGGGACCGACCTCATCGACGATCACCTGCTGGCGCGTGCCGACCTTGCGCTTCAGCTTGCGCGCGGAGATCTTCTGCTGCCGCGCCATCAGCGCGTCCCATCGCTCCTGTTTGACCTCGGGAGGCACCTGGTCGGGCAGAGCGTTGGAAGTGGCGCCGGCCACCGGCTCGTATTTGAAGCAGCCCAGCCGGTCGATCTCGGCCTCATCCAGCCAATCGAGCAGATCGTTGAAATCGGCTTCCGTCTCGCCGGGGAAGCCGACGATGAAGGTCGAGCGCAGCGCGAGGTCCGGACATTGCGCGCGCCAGGCCTTGATCCGGTCGAGCATCTTGTCCTGCGCGGCCGGGCGCCGCATTGCCCTCAGCACGTTCGGGCTCGCGTGCTGGAAGGGAATGTCGAGGTAAGGCAGGACCTTGCCGTCGGCCATCAGGCCGATGACCTCGTCGACATGCGGATAGGGGTAGACGTAGTGCAGGCGCACCCAGGCGCCGAGCTCGCCGAGCTCGCGGGCGAGGTCGATGAACTTGGCCCGCACGGAACGGTCCTTCCACGCGCTCTCGGCATATTTCAGATCGACGCCGTAGGCTGAGGTATCCTGCGAAATGACCAGGAGTTCCTTGACGCCAGCCGCGACCAGCCGCTCCGCCTCGCGCAGCACGTCCGCGGCCGGGCGCGAGACCAGGTCGCCGCGCAGCTTGGGGATGATGCAAAAGCTGCAGCGATTGTTGCAGCCCTCGGAAATCTTCAAATAGGCATAATGGCGCGGCGTCAATTTGATGCCCTGCGGCGGCACCAAATCGAGATGCGGGTTATGCACCGGCGGCAGCGCGCGATGCACGGCATCCAGCACGCTCTCATATTGTTGCGGCCCGGTGATCGACAGCACGTCCGGATAGGCTTTCTCGATCGCCTCGGGTTCCGCGCCCATGCAGCCGGTGACGATGACCTTGCCGTTCTCCGCCATGGCCGAGCCGATCGCCGACAGCGACTCCTGCTTGGCGCTGTCGAGGAAGCCGCAGGTGTTCACGATGACGACATCGGCGCCGTCATGCTTGCGGGCGAGCTCATAGCCTTCGGCGCGCAGCCGCGTGATGATGCGCTCGGAATCCACGAGGGCCTTGGGGCATCCGAGCGAGACAAAGCTGATTTTGGGCGCGGCGGCCTGCGACATGTCTGAATCTGCCTGATTGATGGGCGTCAGCTAGTCCGAATTGCCCATAAAGACAAGGCTTTGAGGCGGAATAGACCGTGGTATGGATGATGGGCCGAAGACCTGAGTGATCGATGAGCGCCGACCAATCGCCCAAAATCGTCATTGTCGATGAGAGTCCCATCCGCGCTGCTATCCTGGAAGAGGGGCTGCGTGAAGCCGGCTTTAACGGTGTCGTGCATATCAGCGAGATGCAGGGGCTGCTGGCGCGAATCTATGCGCTGGATCCCGATGTAATCGTGATCGACCTGGAGAATCCGAGCCGCGACGTGCTGGAACAAATGTTTCAGGTCAGCCGCGCGGTGCGCCGGCCGATCGCGATGTTCGTCGACCAGAGCGACGCTGCCTCGATCCAGGCCTCGGTGGAGGCCGGCGTTTCGGCCTACATCGTCGATGGCCTGAAGAAGGAGCGCATCAAGCCGATCCTCGACCTCTGTATCTCCCGCTTCAATGCCTTCTCCAAGCTGCAGGACGAGCTGGAACGGGCGAAGTCGGCGCTGGAGGATCGCAAGGTGATCGACCGCGCCAAGGGAATTCTGATGAAAATGAAAGGCTTCACTGAAGAGGAGGCCTATGTCCTGCTGCGCTCCACGGCGATGCGCGAGAAGAAGAAGATCGGCGAGATCGCGCAATCGATCCTGACCGCGTCGGAGATCCTGAAATGACGGGCGCGCTTCGCATAGGTTTCATTCCGCTGGTCGACGCTGCCGCGCTGATCGTGGCCGTCGATCACGGGTTTACCGCGGCCGAGGGTCTTGATGTGACCCTGGTACGCGAAGTGTCGTGGTCGAACGTGCGCGACAAGCTCAATATTGGGCTGTTCGATGCAGCGCATCTACTCGCGCCGGTGGCGATCGCCTCCAGCCTTGGTATCGGGCACGTGAAGGTGCCGATCGCGGCTCCCTTCAGTCTCGGTGTCAACGGCAACGCCATCACCGTGTCGCCGGCACTGCAGGCCGAACTCATGGCGAACATCGAAGGTGACCGCTTCGATCCGATGGCGACAGCGCTGGCGCTGGCGCGTGTCGTCGCCAGGCGGCGCAAGGATGGCGCGGAGCCGCTGACCTTCGCCATGACGTTCCCGTTCTCCACCCACAACTACCAGCTGCGGTTCTGGATGGCGGCCGGCGGAGTCGATCCGGATGAGGATGTGCGGCTTGTGGTGCTGCCGCCGCCCTACATGGTCGACAGCCTGGCCAGCGGCCATGTCGACGGCTTCTGCGTCGGCGCGCCCTGGAACTCGATCGCGGTCGATCAGGGCCGTGGTCACATCCTGCACTTCGGCTCCGACATTCTTGGGCATGCGGCCGAGAAGGTGCTGGCGCTCAGGCAGAGCTGGGCGGAAAAAAATCCAGACGCGGTGGCGGCGCTGGTCCGCGCCTGTGCCCGTGCGGGGGCTTTTATCGAAGCCAATCGCAGTGACGCCGCGGCTATCCTGGCCCGGCCCGAGCGCATCGGCGTGGCCGCCGAAACCATCCAGCGCACGCTCGAGGGCCGGCTGAAGATCTCGCCGGACGGAACGGTGCGCGAAAGCGCGCACTATCTGCTGGTCGGACGGGAGCAGGCGGCACGCCCGGATCCCGTCCAGGCGGCGTGGCTCTACTCGCAGATGGTGCGCTGGGGCCAGACACCGCTGAGCTCGAACGCGCTGCGCACGGCGATGGACGTGTTCCGGCGTGACATCTACGAGACCATCCTTGGTCCGGTAACCGGCGACAACGCTACCAAGGACGGCGTTGGGGCATTCGCCGGACCGTCATTCGATCCGGCCGATATTGCGGGCCATCTGAACGCCTTTGCAATCAGCCGCTGGAAGCCTTGATCTGTTCTGCCTATTTCTTACGCAATATTTGCGAGCGACTAACATCTAGGCTGTTTGCACGCTTTTCGCAGGCATACGGCGGGGTAGGCCATCTCAGGGCTTTGCTCCATGGCCTTGAATTTCCTCATTTTTTCTGACGGCCAAAGCTGGCACGCAATTTGTATGTTGCATTGCGGTCGGCCGCCACAGATGCCGCCGTCCGCAAATCCCAGATGGATTTCCGCAGCAACGAAGCTGGCCGGAGCCCCTGAGGGAGTGAACGGCGACAACGCCGGTCGGCTCCTGATGGTCGGTTCCCCAATACGTCCTTTGGCGCCACCGCAGCCGTGGCAGCAGGAGCTTCGTCCTAGCTATGAAAATCGAGACGCTGTCAGTCGACTTCTCCGACGAACAGAAGCGCTATCTGGAAGGGCTTGCCGCGGGCCTGCGGGTCAGTCAGGCCGGCCGTGGTTTTGGTGGTGCGGCAGGTTCGTCACCGGCCGAGCCGACGGGGCCGGAGGCCGCACATATCAAGGCGCAGGACAAGGTCACGGCATCGGGCAAGAAGCTGGCCGACCAGGAGAGGTTCAAGCGCGAGCTGCATCCGTTCGATGCCTATGAGCGGCTGAAGGAGCAGGCGCGCAAGAACGCCGCGCCATCGCCGGCCGACAATTTCCGCTGGCGCTATTACGGGCTGTTCTATGTCGCACCGGCGCAGGACTCCTATATGGCGCGCCTGCGGATTCCCAACGGCATCATGAAGCACTGGCAGCTGTCGGGCCTTGCCGATCTCGCCGAGCAGCTCTGTGGCCCCTACAGCCACGTCACCACGCGCGCCAATCTGCAACTGCGCGAGATTCCGCCCAAGCACAGCGTCGCCTTTCTCGAAGGCTTGAGCGAGCTTGGCCTGACCGCGCGCGGCTCAGGCGCTGACAACATCCGCAATGTCACGGGCACGCCGACCGCCGGCATCGATCCGCAGGAGCTGTTGGACACGCGCCCCTATGCCCGCGAATGGCACTATCACATCCTCAACGACCGCTCGCTCTACGGTCTGCCCCGCAAGTTCAATGTCGCCTTCGACGGCGCCGGTAAGATCGCCGCGCTGGAGGACACCAACGACATCGCGTTCACCGCGGTCGAGGTGAAGGACGGGTTTGGTGTCGAGGCGGGCGTGTGGTTCAAGCTCGGCGTCGGCGGCATCACAGGCCACAAGGATTTCGCCAAGCCGACCGGCATCGTGGTGAAGCCGGAGGATGCGACCAACGTGGCGGATGCCATCGTGCGCGTCTTCATCGAAACCGGCGACCGCACCAACCGGCTGAAGGCGCGGCTGAAATACGTGCTCGACAGCATGGGTGTCGACAAATTTATGGAAGCGGTCGAGGCCAAGCTCGGCCGCAAGCTGGCGCGCGTACCGGACGAAGCGCTCAAGCCGCGTCCCGAGGCCGACCGCATGGCCCATATCGGCGTACACAAGCAGAAACAGGACGGGCTGAACTGGATCGGCGTGGTGCTGCCGGTCGGCAAGCTCACTTGCGATCAGATGCGGGGACTGGGGAAGATTTCGCAGGACCTTGGTGATGGCGAGATCAGGCTGACCGTGTGGCAGAACCTGCTGATCTCCGGTGTCCGCGACGAGAACGTGGCGCTCGCCTCGGCTGCGATCACGCAGCTTGGATTGTCGGTCGAGGCCTCGCAGATCCGCGCCGGGCTGATCGCCTGCACCGGCAATGCCGGCTGCAAGTTCGCAGCGTCGAACACCAAGCGCCACGCCGCCGAGATCGGCGACTGGTGCGAGAGCAGGGTCAACATCGATACGCCGCTCAACATTCATCTGACCGGCTGCCATCACTCCTGCGCGCAGCACTATATCAGCGATATCGGCCTGATCGCTGCAAAAGTGCCCGTTGGCGAAGGTGACGAGACCGTCGAAGGCTATCATCTGTTCGCCGGCGGCGGTTTCGGACCGCAGGCCGAAATCGGACAGGAGGTCTATCACGACCTCAAGGCCGAGGACGCGCCGCAGACGGTCGAGCGGCTGCTGAAAGCCTATCTCGCCAACCGCGCGTCTCCTGACGAACCGTTCCTCACCTTCGCTCGCCGCCATGACGGCGAAACGCTGCGCAAGCTCGCCGACGCACAGGTGTCCGCATGAACCAGATCACGCCTCCCTCCAAGATCGAGATCATCCCGCAGGGCGCTCCGTTCTCCGAAGCCCAGCGCTCCTGGCTCAATGGCTTCCTGGCCGGCGCGCTCGGGCTCGACGGCTCGACGCCGCTGGCGCCGGAGCAGAACGCTGCGATGCTGGCGCCTGCCGGTGACGGCGACGATGGCGAAGCGCCCTGGCACGATCAGACCCTGCCGATCGCCGAGCGCATGAAGCTCGCCGAAGGGCGTCCCTTGCGGCGGCGCATGATGGCGGCAATGGCGCAGCAGGATTGCGGCCAGTGCGGCTACAATTGTCACGACTACTCCGAAGCGATCGCGAGCAAGAGCGAGGCGCGGCTCAATCTCTGCGTCCCCGGCGGCAAGGAGACCGCGCGGATGCTGAAGACGCTCTATGAGGAACTCGACAAGGCACCAGCGCCTGCGGCGAAACCGACCGCATCGCAGGCCGCGCCGGCCGCCGTGTCCGTGGTCGTCAACGAGCCGGGCCGCTCGCGCGACAATCCGGTCGAGGCGACCTTCCTGTCGCGGCGGCTGCTCAACAAGAAGGGGTCGGAGAAAGAGACCTGGCACATCGAGTTCGATCTGGAGGGTTGCGGTCTCGACTACGTCGTTGGCGATTCCTTCGGCATCTTTGCCAAGAACGATCTTGGCCTGGTCGATCAGATCATCGCGCTGCTCGGCGCCTCCCACACCACCAAGGTGAACGGCAAGACTCTGCGCGACTGCCTGATCGAGGACGTCTCGCTGGCGCCGGCACCCGACAAGCTGTTCGAGCTGATCTCCTTCATCACTGGCGGCGCGCAGCGCGAAAAGGCACGCGCGCTGGCGCAAGGCGAGGATCCGGACGGCGATGCCGCGACGCTCGACGTGATGGCCGCGCTGCAGAAGTTCTCGGGCGTGCGCCCGCACCCCGAAGCGTTCGTCGAGGCGTTGGAGCCGTTGCAGCCGCGGCTCTATTCCATTTCCTCGTCGCACAATGCGACGCCGGGTCGGCTGTCACTGACGGTCGACTGCGTGCGCTACGTGATCAACAAGCGCAAGCGGCTTGGGCTCGCCTCGACGTTCCTGGCTGAACGCATCAACCCGGGCGACAAGCTCAAGGTCTATGTGCAGAAGGCGCACGGCTTTGCGCTGCCGTCTGACCCGAAGACCCCGATTATCATGGTCGGCCCGGGTACCGGCGTAGCGCCGTTCCGCGCCTTCCTGCTCGATCGCAAGGCGACCGGTGCGCCCGGCAAGAACTGGCTGTTCTTCGGCCACCAGCGCAGCGACTGCGATTTCTTCTACTCGGACGAGCTCAACGCGATGAAGACCGCCGGCCTCTTGACCCGGCTGTCGCTGGCCTGGTCGCGCGACGGTGCCAAGAAATTCTACGTCCAGGATCGCATGCGCGAGGTCGGCCGGGAGCTGTGGACCTGGCTTGCGGAAGGCGCGCATCTCTATATCTGCGGCGATGCCAAGCGGATGGCCAAGGACGTCGAACGAGCGCTGGTCGACATCATCGCCCAGTTCGGCGCCCGCTCGACCGATGAGGCCATCGCCTTCGTCGCCGATCTCAAGAAGAAGGGCAGGTTCCAGCAGGACGTGTATTGATTTATTTCGGGCTTTCGGTCCCCTCGGATGGAACAAACAAAATTCTCGGTGGTTAGCAAAACCGGGAATTTTGTGTCGCGTTTGTGCGACGCCGCAGAGCGGTTGTCACTATTTTCGGCGTTGTCTTGCATCCGGCTGCCGCAGCCCTTTCATGTGGCAGGTGACCCGCGAGGAGACCGGCCCCATGCGTTCACTGTCAGCGTTTCGCGCCAGCGTTCATGAACGTGCCGATCGCGACCGGACCGGCACCGCGCTCTCCTTGATCGCGTTCTTCAGTGCCTTTGCCCTGATCGCGGGGATTGCGCTCGGCACCACCTCGGTCCATCCGTTCTGATCAGACCGCCGTCTTGAACGGCGCCACCTTGACGCCGGCGGCATCGAGCGCCTTGCGCACCTCGCGGGCGATCTCGACGGCGCCGGCGGTATCGCCGTGGATGCACACCGTGTCGGTCCGCATCTTCATCACCTTGCCGGTGACTGAGACCACCGCGCCGTCCTGTACCATTCGCACCACACGCTCGGCGATCACCTTGGGATCATGCAGCACCGCGCCGGGCTTGCTGCGCGAGACCAACAGGCCATCATCGCCATAGGCACGGTCCGCGAACACCTCATGCACCAGCGGCAGATTGGCTTTCTCGCCGGCGGTGACCAGCTTGGAATTGGCGAGCACCACGAACATCAGATTGGGATCCACCGCCTTGATCGCATTGGCGATTGCTTGCGCGGTCATGTCGTCCTCGCAGGCGACGTTGGAGAGCGCGCCATGCGCCTTCACATGCGTGACCTTGTGGCCGGCGGCGGTCGCGATCGCTTGCAGCGCGCCGATCTGGTAGGCGACGAGGTTCTCGATCTCGGACGCTTTCATGCCCGGCACCGGGCGACGGCCGAAACCGTGCAGGTCGCGATAGCCGGGATGGGCGCCGACGCTGACGCCGCGCGCCTTCGCCATCTCCACCGTCTTGCGCATGATGTCGGCATCCCCGGCATGGAAGCCGCAGGCGACGTTGACCGAGGTCGCAAGCTCGATCATGGCCGCGTCATTGCCCATTTCCCAGGGGCCAAAGCTTTCGCCGAGGTCGCAATTGAGGTCGATGCTGGTCATGGGCGTCTCCGCTATTTATGAGCTGACCGCGATTGAACTAATCGAGCGTCGCCGCATGCCAGGTCGCCGCATCCGTCGCGCTGACGGCATGGCCCGCGACATTAGCGGTCATCAGGGCATCGTGGCGAAACTCCATCGTCTCGATATCGGTGACGTGATCGGCTAGGCGTTGCAACAAATCCTTGAACTTGCGCGCCTCCGCCTGCGCCGCGGCCATTGACACCGACTTGAAGCGAAAGCCGGTGCCGGCCGGTGTTTGAGCCAGCCGGCCGAAATCGGCCGAGATCACGGTCGCGATTTTGGGGTAACCGCCGCTGGTGCCGCGATCGGACATCAGCACGATCGGCGCGCCACTGCCGGTGACCTGGATGCTGCCGTCGACGGTGCCGTCGGAGACGATGTTGTGGCCGCCCAGGTGCTGGATCGCGGGGCCTTCCAGGCGATAGCCCATGCGGTCGCTGGTCGCCGAGATCTTCCAGTCGCTGCCAAGGAACAGCGCCTTCGTCTCGTCGGTGAACTCGTCGTCCTGCGGACCGAACACGACACGGATCGGCCCGGACCGAGCCGCCGGCAGCGTGATCCGCCGCTCCGGCGCTTCACTGGCCGGCTGTACCACGAATGAATCGCCTGATTGCAGCGGCCGCGGGTAGGGGCTTCCGAGACCGGCACGCGCATTCACGGAAAGACTGCCAAAGATTGCTTCGCCCTCAATGCCGCCCTCAAGCGCCAGATAGCTGAAGGAGCCGCCCCGCGCGAAGCCGAGCGTTAGGGTTTCGCCGTCAGCGAGCGTGACCGACGTATTGAGCTCGACCGGACGTTTGGCGACGTCGGCCGGCCGCGGCGCGCCCGCAAGCGCCACGCGCACCGCGCCGCCCTTGGCCGTGAAGGCCGCACCGAACGGGCCGATCTCGATCGCTGCCGCCAGCGGTGGGTTCCCGACCAGACTGTTGGCGGCCGCCAGCGACAGTCTGTCCATCGCGCCCGACGGCGTGAGGCCGTAGCGCTGGGCGCCGAAGCGGCCGCCATCCTGGACCGAACTGGCGGGACCGATGGAGGCGACGACGAGCGTGCTCATGCGGCGACCTGCTCGGCGATGATTTCACCGGCCTCGGCCGCCTTGTCCTGCGCAGCGAAGGTCTTGGCGTCGACGGCGTAGAAAGTGACCTCGTCGCCGGGCTCGAGCAGGAAGGTCGGCTCGCGGTGCAATTGATAGGTCCTGATCGGGGTGCGGCCGAGGATGTGCCAGCCGCTCGGGCCGGCCAGGCACTGGATGCCGGTCTGGATGCCGCCAATCGCGATCATGCCGGCCGGGGTCAGCAGGCGCGGGCTTTGCCGGCGTGACAATTGCAGCGACGGATCGAGGCCCGACAGATAGGACCAGCCCGGTGTGAAGCCGATCATCGCGACGCGGTACTGGCCGCCCACATGACGAGCAATCACATCGTCCGGTGTGAGCTTCAAAGCCTTGGCGACGTCCTCAAGATCGATACCGTCCTCGCCGCCATAATGCACCGGGACCCGCCAACGTCTTGTCTTGCCGGCAAGCGACAATGGCCCGGTCGCCAAGCTGAGCAAGCGTGCACCGATCGTCTCGTAGTCGATAACGGAGGGATCGTAGTGGACGAGCAGCGAGCGATAGGTCGGCACCGTCTCGGTGATGCCTGCGATCGCGGCGTCATGCAGCGCGCGGTCCAGCGCCAGAACCTTGCTGTTGGCGGCATCGTCGATGGTGCGGCTGAACTCGACGGTGACGGCGCTGTCGCCACTCGGCAGCAGGCGGGGAGGGGGAAGGGCGTCGGCCATGACCTCGAAGACATCAGCAAGCGATCTCATCTGCTGTAGCGGTTTTTGCACGCGAGGGAAATTGCCCTTTGCGAAAATCTCTCGGTGATTCAATAAATTAAAGCGATGTCCTGCGATAAGTCGACATTATCGGAAAGCCGATCACACACCATGCGGTGATGGCATGGTGCGCCACTTGACGCGCGGGCCGCGCGCCGCAAGATGCGCGCCTATCTTCTCATTCTCCATTGGAGCCGAAGTCCAACGATGTCTCTCTCCCCCGAAGCGATCGCAACCCTCTCTCACGTCACCACTGCGACCATCACCACGGTCCTGCTCAAGAAGGGGTTGCGAAATGTCTGGATGCGCGGCGCGCGTCCGCTGCGTCCGGGGCAGAAGCGGTTGGTGGGACCCGCCTTCACCTTGCGCTTCGTGCCGGCGCGCGAGGATCTGGCGACGCCCGAATCCTGGTCGTCGCCGATCTCGACCCGTACCGCGATCGAGGCCATGCCGGCCGGTTGCATCGCCGTGGTCGATGCGATGGGGGTCAAGGATGCCGGCATCTTCGGCGACATTCTGTGCGCGCGCATGATCAAGCGCGGCGTCACCGCGCTGATCACGGACGGCGTGGTGCGTGACGTGGAGGGCGTGCTCGGCACCGGCCTGCAGGTGTGGTGCGACGGCTTTGCCGCGCCGCCGTCGGTCGCGGGCCTGACCTTCGTCGGCTGGGGCGAGCCGATCGGCTGCGGTGGGGTGGCCGTGTTCCCGAACGATGTCGTGGTCGCCGACCAGGACGGCGCGGTGCTGATCCCGCAGGCGATGCTCGACCACGTGCTGGCCGAGGCGCCGGAGCAGGAGCGCATGGAAGCCTGGATCGTCGAGGAGGTGAACAAGGGCGCGGTGCTGCCAGGACTTTATCCGATGAACGCCGAGACCAAAGCGCGCTACGCTGCGTCGAAGAAGTAATTCCACCAGAAGCCAACAGGACGAGGCAACGCCATGGTTGATGTCTATCTCGCGGGCTCGCGCCCGACCCGCCGCGCGCCGGCGGAAAGCTTCACCGGCACGGTCTGGCAGGACCCGATCATCACGCCGCAGGCCCCGGCCCGTGTCGCCTCGGCGCGGGTCGCGTTCGAGCCCGGCGCTCGCACGGCCTGGCACACCCATCCGCTCGGGCAGACGCTCTACGTGATCCAGGGCGTCGGCCGCGTGCAGGCCAAGGGCGGCCCGATCCGCGAGATCAAGGCCGGCGACGTGGTCTGGATTCCGCCGGGCGAGAAGCACTGGCACGGCGCCGCGCCGACCACCGGCATGGTCCATGTCGCGATGCATGAATCGCTGAACGGCGAGCACGTCACCTGGATGGAGCATGTCACCGACGCGGAATATGACGGCCCGATAGGCTAACCGCGCGCAAGCCGTTTGCACTACAACGCGCGGCCGCAAGGTCGCGCGTTTTAATTTGAGTGTCTCGCAGCGGAGGTTGCACCGGCCTGCTGCCGAGCCGTGAAACATCAGTTCACCCGCGTCCAGGTCTGGCCGCCGCAGAACATGCCGCCGAGCGCGCAGCCCTGCACCCGCAGGCTGTCGGATCCTTTGAGCGCGATGGTGGAGTCGTAGGTGCTGCCGCTGTCCGGATCGAAGATGCGGCCACTCCACACCTTATTCTGACCCGGGCGCATGTTGATCAGGATCTGCTCGCGATTCTCGTTGGACTTGGCGTCGACCGCATAGCCACAGAGATTGCTGCCGCATGGCTCGATGCGGATCTTGCCTTCCTTCTCCTCGGTCAGCCAGATGCCGACAGGCGAGTTTGGATCGCGTGCGGGAGGCGCCACATCAGGCGATGGCGGTGCCGGCAGAGCAGGCGCTGTGGCGGCCTGCGCCGGTGCTGGGCGTGCTGCAGACAGCGGTGCAACTGACGAAGCAGGCGCACTCTCTTGTAGACGCTGTGGAGCAGGAGGCGTCGAGGGCTGGTCGGGAGCGACGGGCGCAGCGGCTGCTGCTGCTCCTGCCGATGGAAGCGCCGTGGATGGGGCGGGCGGCGCGGCCGCAGCGTCAGCGGGCGCGGCCTGCAATGGAAGCTTCTGACGATTGTCGCTCCTCGCCTCGCGCGGCGGCTGCTTGCGCGCGGTGTCTTGCATGCGGCGCGGCCGCTTCGCCCTCTCGCCGGTGTTATCATAGACGCCGGGGATCGAGACCGTGCCGCGATCGGGATCGATGCGGATGGTCTGGCCATTATACTCGAACTGATACTGCGCCCGTGCGGCGCTGCTCGCAAGCAGGAGCACGGCCACGGCGAACAGGGTTTTCATCGGGATCTCCCGAGCGTGTCAGAAGCCAACAGCGCGATCTCCATCGCTCCTTTAAGTCCACCAGCCGGTAGCTTGGGTTCAACCTGATGGCCAGGCTCAGAAATCCAGCGGCGCATTGTCGACCACCTCCTTCATGACGAAGAAGGTGCGGGTCTGGCGGACGCCCGGCAGCGAGATCAGTTGGTCGCCGTGCAGGCGGTTGAAATCGTGGATGTCGCGGACCCGGATCTTGAGGAAGAAATCGAAATCGCCGGCGACGAGATGGCAGTCGAGAACGAATTTGAGCTTCCGGATCGCGGCCTCGAAGGTGCGAAAACTCTCCGGCGTAGAGCGGTCGAGCACCACGCCGACCAGCACCAGCGCGCTGCGCTCGACCTTTTCCGGCGCGACCTCCGCGCGCACATGGCGGATATAGCCTTCGTCGAACAGGCGCTGCGTCCGCCGGTGACAGGTGGCGGGGCTGACATTCACGGCCTCGGCCAGATCAGCATTGGTCATGCGGCCATCGCGCTGCAGGAGCTGCAGGATCTTCCGATCGACGCGGTCCAGCGAAACGGGGGTGATAGAGTCTTTCATTGAAGGCCAATTTGTCGGAGGAATATTGCGCATGTGGAAGGTTGGATGCAGGAAAGCAGATAAATCCTTGTAAAGAAAGAGAGCACCTTTCCGGCCATTGTCGGTATGATTTCGGCGATTTTCATTCCCCAGCAGCGAGACCCCCTGTGCTTCGGCTCGACAAGTTCAAGAAATACCCGCTCACCTTCGGACCCACCGCGATCGAGCACCTGCCGCGGCTCACTGCGGCGCTCGGCGGCAAGGTGCAGATCTACGCCAAGCGCGACGACTGCAATTCCGGCCTCGCCTTCGGCGGCAACAAGCTGCGCAAGCTCGAATACATCGTGCCCGATGCGATCGAGTCCAATGCCGATACGCTGGTCTCGATCGGCGGCGTGCAGTCGAACCACACCCGCATGGTGGCGGCGACCGCGGCCAAGATCGGCATGAAATGCGTGGTCGTGCAGGAGAGCTGGGTGCCGCATGAGGATGCGGTGTATGACCGCGTCGGCAACATCCTGCTGACCCGCCTGATGGGCGCCGACAGCCGCATCGTGCCCGATGGTTTCGACATCGGAATCCGCAAGAGCTGGGAGGAGGCGATCCAGTCGGTGAAGGACGCTGGCGGCAAGCCCTACGGCATTCCGGCCGGCGCCTCCGTGCACAAATATGGCGGGCTCGGCTATGTCGGCTTTGCCGAAGAGGTCCGTAAGCAGGAGGCCGAGCTCGGCTTCAAGTTCGACTACATCATCGTTTGCGTGGTCACGGGCTCGACGCAAGGCGGCATGATCGTGGGCTTCGCTGCTGATAACCGCGCCGACCGCGTGATCGGCATCGATGCCTCCGGCACGCCGGCGCAGACCTGCGCACAGGTGCGTCAGATCGTCGACAACACCGCCGAGCTGGTCGAGCTCGGCCGCAAGGTCCGCGACGACGAGATCGTGATCCTGGAAGACTACGCCTATCCGGCCTATGGCGTGCCGAGCGCCGAGACCAACGAGGCCATTCGCCTCGCGGCGCGCACCGAGGCGATGATCACCGACCCGGTCTATGAAGGCAAATCCATGCAGGGCATGATCGACCTCGTGAAGAAGGGCTATTTCCCTGAGGGCTCGAAGGTGCTCTACGCCCATCTCGGCGGCGCGCCAGCGATCAACGGCTACAGCTACACCTATCGGAACGGGTGAGGGCATTCGTTTCTGCGCTGTCGCCGTATTCCCCACTGTGATCGCCCGCCACCCGGTCCGGCCTCCGGCCGGCCGGATGACCGGCTCCGCCGGGCGATCCAGCACTCCGGGAAAGACGTGATCGATCGAGAAGTCGCGGCATACTGCCGCGTTCGCGGGCATGACGAGCAAAGTACCAAGCAGCGAGCGGCGTCGTTGCGAGCCAACGGGTCCGCGGAACGCGCGGCCCGATGACAGGCTCCGCGGAGCAGTCCAAAGCCGAACAAGGATTCTGGATTGCTTCGTCGCCGGAGCCTGTCATCGGGCTCGCCGGAGGCGAGACCCGTTGGGCTCCTCGCAACGACGCTCACATGACCTCGCGTTCTCGCGGCACGATGTGCCCGAGTGATCCTTGGAACGTACCCTCGAAAGAGGAGGGCGCAGGGAATGCCGGGTGAAGGCCTCACCCATGGCCCGCCTGCAACACAAAGAAAGCAGGCGGCAGTCACCACAGGATCAGCCAGATCATCCGGCATTCCCTGCGCGATGGTTGGACGGCTTATACGTGCTCTCCGCGGGGACCGGCTTGATTGCCCCCGTCAGTCGCAAGCCTCATCGCGCTAGCGACCTTAGCGCCAGCACCGGGGCGCCCGGACCACACGATTTCACCGCCGTGAGCGCTTGCGCTCGTCTGGCGCAATCGTCACGGCCACCGCTCCCCGCACTCCACGTATCGTGACGACGCGTACGCCCCTCTCCGATGAGGCGGGATGCGCACAGACAATCATGATTTCTGAAAAATAGAAACAAGAATATTTTTTACGGACGGTCTGGACAAGGCTCTTCGCGTTGAAAATGCACGCAAACTTCGTGTTTCAGCGCAGGTCGTCTTACGCGGTTTTGTCTTGCTGGTCAGTGACGGCATCGTAACCGTCCGATCTCCGCACATAGATTGATTATGTGCAATGGCGCATGATGTGGGGCTCCTTCGTGAGGTGGAGGATCTCCGGCGGTGGGTCATCGTTCCTGGGCAAAGGCCAACAACCCGTACTGGTCGAACCACGTTGCGACCTGGTACGCCGGGCATCAAAGCGTCGAGGAATATTGCCGCCGACGCGAAATTTCGACGACGTCGTTCAAGAGATGGGCGCGTCATCTGCTGAGCTCGGAAGATCTGCGCAAACGCAAGAAACGCCTGCAGAATTTGCGCACCAAACAGCTCGAACGACAGGGCAAGAAAGCGCGATCGAAGCCCCGCCGGAAAACATTCACCTATCGCTACAACATGCGTACGGATAGCGACACAATTGCTGTTCGGGCGTTCTGGGGCATGCACGTTGAGGCGATGAACTGGAGCGGCTTGGGGAATGCGGAGTATGCCGCGGCGCTCGGACTTTCTCCTTACGCACTGCGCATTTGGCGCAATCGCTTTGCCGATTCCGGCGAGGAAATGGACTGGCGATCTCTGCTTCATCCGAGTGCCCGGGCTCAATTAAGCAGCGCTGCTAGTTGCGTACGGCGCAAATACCGCTTGACACCGCAAGAGGCGGACGGTCGGTCCAACCGGCGCCGCTTCAGCGACGAACAGAAGCGCGCGATCGTGCAGGAGACGGAGAAACCAGGTGTCAGCGTGTCGCAGGTTTGCCGTCGGCACGGCGTCGCCACCAGCATGGTCTTCCGCTGGCGGGTGCAGTTCGGCCTGGCGGCTAAGAAGGCGCCGCGATTGGCAACTGTCGCGCTGACCAAAGGCACGGCGAACGAGGTGCCGGCGCTCGCGGCGTTGTGCGACCTCGTGCAGCCGCCGGACGGGATGATCGCAGTCGAATTGGAAAACGGACGCCGTGTCTTTGCACCAGTGGGCAGCAGTCCGGCGGAAGTGAAGCGGCAGCTCGCCCGCAAGGAGAAGGCGTCATGATCGTCATCCCGGCGGGCGTGCAAGTGCACCTGGCGCTTGGTTACACCGACATGCGCAAGGGACTCGATGGACTCTCGACATTGGTGCAGGAACACCTGAAGAAGGACCCGTTCTCGGGCCATCTGTTCGTCTTCCGCGGCAAGAATGCTTCGCTCTTGAAGATCCTGTTCTGGGATGGGACAGGGCTGTGCCTCTTCACCAAGCGCATCGAACGCGCGCAGTTCATGTGGCCGCGCGCAACCGAGCCCGGCGGCACGGTGATGCTGACGCCGGCGCAGCTCGCAATGCTGCTTGAGGGTATCGACTGGCGCACACCAGAGCGCTTCTGGCGCCCGCTTCTTGCGGGATAACTCGCAAAACACTGCATCAAATAGAGCGACGGCAGTTCTTCGAATCAGCGTGTTCGAGTAGTATCGAACATGCAGCTCGATTTGAACAATCTCCCGACAGATACAGTACTTCTGCATCGCCTCGTTCGCGATATCGCCGGCGGTCTTGAACATCGCGACACCGAGATCGAGCGCCTCAAGTCCATCATCAAGCAGTTGCAGCGCGCGCAGTTCGGCCGACGTTCCGAACGCATCGATCCGGATCAGCTTGCGCTTGGACTTGAAGAGATCGAAGCCGATTTGGCCGGCAAGGAGGAGAGCCATCCGCCGGCTGATAAGCAACCAAACGAACGGTCTTCCCATCGCAAGCCTCTGCCCGATCATCTCCCGCGCGAGAACGTGCGGCTCGACATCGACGACATGACCTGCGCGTGTTGCGGCGGCGCGCTGCATGTGGTCGGAGAGAGCGTGAGCGAGATGCTGGATTGGATACCGGCTCAACTGCGCGTGGTACGAACTACCCGTCCCAAGTATGCTTGCCGTGCTTGCGAGACGATCGTTCAGGCACCGGCCCCTGAGCGGGTGATCGCCAGCGGCCTGGCAACGCCGGCGTTGCTTGCCCAGGTGCTGGTCAGCAAATATTGCGACCACACGCCGCTCTATCGGCAGTCGCAGATCTTCGCACGCCACGGCGTCGATCTCCCGCGATCGACGCTCGCTGGATGGGTCGGCGGCGCCTGCTGGTGGCTCGAGGCATTGCACGAGCGTTTGTGCAAGAACGTGTTTGCCTCCGACCATCTGTTTGCCGATGATACGCCCGTACCGGTGCTCGACCCCGGACGTGGGCGAACGAAGACGGGACGACTCTGGGTCTATGCCCGCGAGCAACGCGGCTGGGGCGGACCGGAGCCGCCGGCGGCGGTCTATCTGTTCGCGCCAGACCGCAGAGCTGAGCGGCCAGCTTCTCATCTGGCAAACTTCAAGGGCGTGCTCCACGTCGACGGCTACGCCGGCTTCGAGCCCCTGACAGGAAAAGGCAACGTTGTGCTCGCCGCATGCTGGAGCCATACACGGCGACGCTTCTATGAGGTGGCGCAGGCCACCAATGCTCCGATCGCGACCGAGGCGCTGCGGCGGATTGCGGAGCTCTATGGCGTAGAAGCGGATGTTCGCGGTCAGTCGCCTGCGTACCGGCTCGCAGCGCGCCGGACTCGCTCTAAGCCCGCTATCGATGCCATGCGGCTCTGGTTCGAAGCGCAGCTTCCTCTCGTGCCGGGCCGAAGCGCGCTTGCTGAAGCGATCCGCTACGCGCTCTCGCGATGGGACGGTTTGACGCGCTTCCTGCATGATGGTCACATCGAGCTCGATACCAACCCGGTTGAGCGCGCAATCAGGCCTGTTGCACTCGGCCGCAAGAACCATCTGTTCGCTGGCAGCGATGGAGGCGGACACAGATGGGCCGTGCTGTGCACGCTGGTCGAAACCTGCAAGCTGAACGATGTCGAGCCCTACGCCTATCTGCATGACGTGCTCTCGCGCATGATCGACGGATACCCGGTCAATCGCCTCGATGACCTGCTGCCGTGGGCTTGGAAAGCCGCAAATCCTGTCAAGAGCTGAGAGAAGTGCAGCAGCCGGACGCTTACCGGCATCAGCGAAATTTCCCGATCAGCCTAAGAACAACGATAGTGGCTGGGCAGCGAGGGAGCACGGCAATGCAGGACATGACGACGATCGAAGTCAAGGCCTTCGTTCCATCCAGGGACTTCGCTCTATCGAAGCGCTTCTACCAGGATCTGGGCTTTAATATCGCATGGTCGTCCAGCGAGCTCGCATATCTTCACCACGGCAGTTCGAGCTTCCTGTTGCAGAACTTCTACGTGAAGGAACACGCCGATAACTTCATGATGCATCTCCTTGTCGAGAACGTCGAAGCCTGGTGGAACCACATTCAGGACAATGGGTTGGCGACCAAGTACGGCGTGAAGGTCCTTCCTCCTGCGGATAGGCCATGGGGAATCCGCGATTTCGTAGTTGTCGATCCGACCGGAGTGTTGTGGCGAATCGGGCAGAACATCACCGGCACGCAAGAGAGCGCTGGGTGACTGCGCCTTGGTTGCTTTGGCGGCGTCATCATCTCCATGGCAGCAACATGACAGAGAAGAAGGTCGACGATACGCATGAGGATCTTCTCGACCGCGCACTCGAAGCTTTCGATCGCGGCGGCACCGGTGCGGCAATTGGAGCTCTGAGTTCGATCGGCGATCCGGCACAGGCCGGCACCATGTTCGATGGTCTGGCGAGAAGGCTCTATAATTCGCGCAAGGATGTCGCAAACATGATCTCGGTCGCGAATGCCGGCATCGCTTTTTGCTTCGACCAGGCCAAACGCGCCGAAAACACCGAGACTGCGACCAAGCTCAAGACGGCCGCCAAGAGGATCGCATTCAATGCCGGTGCAAATTGTTGGCCGGGATGGGGCGATGATGGCATCTACATCACACCCGATGACATCCAGTCGGGCCTGAAGTTCGCGAATCTCTCCCATGATCTCGTGCGCGAGCTGCAACTCGGTCTCAAGCAGGAGGCCAATGCGGCATGTCTTATCGGCGCGCTTAGGCTTGCCGCCGGCGAGCCCGCCGCCGCGTTGACCGAATTTCGCATGGCGCGCAACGCTTCGGAGTCCATTGGCGATGCCGCCCGCATGCTGATGGCAGAGGGCTACTGCGCGATTGCACGCCAAGCCGACAACACTGCGGCGCGATCAGCTGGCGCCGAGGAGCTGCAATTCGTGCTGACGCGGCTCCGTGAGCTTGGCTTGGACGAAGCGAAGTTTTTTGCGGAGCAACTCGTGACCGCGGCCAGCATTTTGCTCTCTAAGTAGCTCCGGAAACGACGCCTTAACTAAACAGCGGCTTGCGGCACGATATGTCTATCTGCCGCGATGCCGAAGCGCCTCAACGAGCAGCGAGAAGACCGGCGAGGGTTGGCGCCGGCTGGGATAATAGAGGTGATAGCCGAAGGGCGGACACCAGTCCGATAGCACCCGGACCAGGTGGCCTTGCGACACGTAGCGTTGCATTCCGAAAAAACAACGAAGGAAGAATTTTCGACGGCCATTTGGCTCGGGCAAGACGTCGGCAGGCTGACAGCGGACAGACCGCCGCATTGACCTTCGAGCATCGTCAGTGTTACGTGATGTAGCGTACCAAGCGGCTCGACATTCCGACGGCGGATGCTCCGCGATCCCACAAAGATGCCTAAGGAATGCTCGAATGAACCGTCTCCGTACTCTTCTTGCGCCGTTATCTGTCCTCCATCTCCTGACGCTCGGCTTGGTAACCAGCGCGGCGCACGCTGAGCCTGGGTCCACTTGGCCTTCGATTAATCCGGATGCAGCGGATCGTGCCGCACCTATCATTGCGCTGGTCGAAAACTATGCTCGCCAGTACAGGCCTACGGCGCTCATGGTCGTTCAGAACGGTAGAGTTGTCGCAAGCTCCGGCGATGTCGCGCGGAAAGTCAATGTGCGCTCCGTCCGCAAGAGCCTGATCAGCGCACTCTTCGGCATCGCCGCCGCACATGGTCAGGTGGACATCACCAAGACGCTTGAACAGCTTGGGATCGATGACAAAGCGCCTTCGCTGACGGCGCAGGAGAAACAGGCGACGGTTCGCGACCTTCTGATGTCCCGCTCCGGGGTCTATCATTACGCCGCGTATGAAACTCCAGAGCAGAAGCTGGCGCGCCCCGAACGTGGAGCTCACGCGCCTAGCACCTTCTGGTACTACAACACCTGGGATTTCAATGCGCTCGGTGCAATCTATGAGCAAAGGACCGGAGAAAACCCCTTCAAGAGCTTCGAGCGTCTGATTGCCCGTCCCATAGGCATGGAAGATTTCACTGCTCGCGACGGGATTTTCATCGGAAACGGCTCCTCTCATTATCGCGCCTACGTGTTCAGCTTGAGCGCACGGGACCTCGCGCGTTTCGGTTTGCTGTTTCTCAATGAAGGCCGTTGGAACGGTGCAGAGATTATTCCGAGCCAATGGGTGACGGAATCGACGCGGGCCTATTCGGATACGGACAGGCCCGACCGCGGTTACGGCTATCTATGGTGGGTGCTCAAGCCCGGCCCGTGGGAGAGCGCGCAATCCTTGCGGCTGGCTATGGGGGCCAATACATTGCCGTCTTGCCAGAGAAGCAGCTCGTCGTGGTCGAGCTTGTCGAGTTGGGCGATAACGTGCGTGGAATTCGAACCAAAGACTTCCTCCATTTCGTTGGGGAAATCGCGACATTGCCTCGCTAGTTCGTCGTTACGGTCGTTCCGACGATCGCGCTGAACGAAGACACGGCTGCGATTGCAAGTCGCAAAGGACCGCACGCCACGTTCAGCGATCGGCTATTTACTCCGGTGCCGAAGCGCCTCAACGAGCAGCGAGAAGGCCGGCGAGGGTTGGCGCCGGCTGGGATAATAGAGGTGATAGCCGGAGAAGGGCGGACACCAATCCGATAGCACCCGGACCAGGTGGCCTTGCGACACGTAGCGCTGCACGTGACCTTCGGTGAGATAGGCAAGCCCCAAGCCCTTGAGCGCGCCGGCAAGGAGGAGGCCGGCGCTGTTGAACACGAGCTGACCCTCGACGCGCACGTTGAGGTCTCGCCCGTTCTTCTCGAACTCCCATGCGTAGAGGCTGCCGCCGTGAGTGGGCAGGCGCAGGTTCAGGCAATTGTGCCGGGTCAGATCCTGCGGTGTCTTCGGCCGTTTGCGTTCGGCGAAGTAGTCGGGTGAGCCGACGACGGCCATACGGAGGTCGGGACTGACCCGCACGGCGATCATGTCCTTGGCGACAAGCTCACCCGGGCGGATCCCGGCATCGACCTGCTGCGCCACGATGTTGGTCAGGCCGTAGTCGATGATGATCTCGACATGAATGTCGGGGTACTTCGGCAGGAGCTTTCCCAATGCGGGCAGCACGATTTCAGTCGCGGCATATTCCGTCGCCGTCAGCCGAATGGTTCCGGCCGGCTTTTCGCGAAACTCGCTGAGGGCCGCAAGGTCGGCATCCATCTCGGTGAACTTGGGGCCGACGCTGCGGAACAGCCGTTCTCCCGCCTGGGTCGGCGTGACGCTCCGCGTCGTCCGGTTCAGCAGCCGCACACCAAGCCGCTCCTCCAGGCTTCGGATGATCTGGCTGAGCGCAGACTGCGTCATGCCGAGCCTTGCCGCCGCTCGCGTGAAGCTGCGTTCCCGCGCCACCGCGAGAAAGGCCAGGAGATCGCTGGCGTCTTCCCGGTTCATTGATAAGCCTGCCTAATCACTGCGATCGAAATCTATCACCTAATCGCGGGAGGCCGGAAGTCCTAGCTTGGGATCAGCCATACGGCAGGAGACGTCATGATCAACAATCCAGGCCTGATGCCGCAGGACCGCTCTACCGGACGGGAGCCCTGATCGCGCCATGTCGATAACAGCCATGCAGCAGCCGGTCACGGCCACTCGTTTTTCAGCGACATTGCTGCCGATCATGGCCGTGGTGTTCGCTGCCTTTCTCGTCATCGGCGTGGCGATGCCCGTGCTTCCGCTCCATGTCCATGATGGGCTGGGGCAGGGCACGTTCGTGGTCGGTCTCGTCGCCGGCAGCCAGTTCGCGGCCGCGCTGGTCTCGCGGCCGTGGGCCGGGCACTTCTCGGACAGCCGGGGAGCCAAGCGCGGCGTCGTCGTCGGCCTGCTCGCGGCCGCTCTCTCCGGACTGCTGTACCTGCTCTCGATCGGTCTCACCGCCGCCCCGCTGATCTCCGTTGCGATCCTGTTGCTGGGACGCGGTCTGCTTGGCGCGGCGGAGAGCTTCATCATCACTGCCGCGGTGAGCTGGGGGCTGGCGCTCGTCAATGCAGGCAGCACGGGAAAGGTCATCGCGTGGGTTGGGTCGGCGATGTTCGCCGCATTCGCCATCGGCGCACCGGCGGGCTCTGCACTGTACGCTGCCTCTGGCTTTATGGCGATTGCGGGCGCCACGGCGGTGGCTCCTTTGCTTGCTCTGCTGCTCGTGGCGCCGCTGCGCGCCGTCGCGCCGGTGCGCCACGGCCGCCTCTCGTTCGCCAAAGTAATTAGTGCGGTGTGGGTGCCCGGTTTCGGCTCGGCACTCGGCAGCCTCGGCTTCGGCGCGGTAACGACCTTCGTCGCCTTGCTGTTCGCGCAACATGGATGGGCCAAGGGCTGGCTCGCCTACACGGCCTACGCCGTCGCCTTCATCCTGGCGCGGTTGTTCTTCAGCCATCTGGCGGATGCGATCGGCGGCGCCAGGGTCGCGCTGGTCTGTGCCGTGATCGAAGCCACGGGCCAGGCGCTGATCTGGCTGGCTGTCCGGCTCGAGATGGCCTTGATTGGTGCTGCGCTCACCGGCTTCGGCTTCTCGCTGGTCTATCCGGGCTTTGGCGTTGAAGCGGTGCGCCGCGTGCCCACGCAAAGCCGGGGACTGGCCATGGGCGCCTACACCGCCTTTCTCGACCTTGCCCAGGGGCTCGCGAGCCCTGCGCTTGGCCTGATCGCAACCGGCGCCAGCCTGAACGCGTTGTTTCTCGTCAGCGCGGCGACCGTGCTCTGCGCCGCGCTGGTCGCTTCGTGGCTGATGGCACATCCGGCAACCCTGGAAGGATCGCGGCAATGAGGCTGCTCGCAGGAATCATGTGTTTGTTCTGCCTCATCGCCAGCGGCGCGGTCGCCGCGGAGCAGACAACGATCGAAGGAGCCAATCCCATGTCCAAATCGGAAGACATTCGCGCCGTCGCGCCCGCGCTCAACACCTACGCCGAGAAAGTTCTCCTGGGCGATCTCTGGAAACGACCGGGTCTCTCGCTGCGAGACCGCAGCATCGTCACGGTCGCGGCTCTCATCGCCCGCGATCAGACGGTCGAGCTGCCATCCTATCTGGGCCTTGCGCTCGATAACGGTGAGAAGCCGGCCGAAATATCCGAGATCATCACCCATCTGGCGTTCTATACCGGCTGGGCCAATGCAATGGATGCGATCCCCGCGGCGAGAGACGTTTTCAAGAACCGTAACATCAGTGGCGATCAGCTGCCGCAGGACTCGGAGCAGCAGCTTCCGCTGGATGAGGCGGCCGAAAAGCAGCGGGCGACGCGGGTCGAGGAGCAGTTCGGGAGGATCACGCCGAGCCTCGTCCAATACACGACGGACGTGCTGTTCCAGGATCTCTGGCTGCGGCCTGCGCTTGCACCGCGCGACCGCAGTCTTGTTACCGTGAGCGCGCTGATCGCAACCGGTCAGGTCGCGCAGGTGACGTATCATCTGAACCGAGCGATGGACAACGGATTGACGCGGGAGGAGGCCGGCGAGCTGCTCGGTCATCTCGCATTCTATGCCGGCTGGCCCAGCGCGTTCTCCGCCGCACCGGTCGTCAAGGACGTCATCGAAAAGCGTCCGCACTGACGAGACGAAAACGAAATCCGAGCGGCGAGCATCAACGACAAAAGGCGCGAACGAGCGGAGAAACGGGATGATCACACGCAGACGCGTGCTCACCTGCCGTAGCGCCGCCGCTGCGATCGGCATTCACGGGACGTGGGCGCTGACATCAGATGCACACAAGGAGTTTCGCATGGATATTGACATCAAGAGAAACGGCTCGCGGCCATCCCAGAAAGGCCCGGACGACTGGTTCACCGGAAGGGTTCGCATCGACCCGCTATTCCAGGCCCCGGACCCCGCGCGGGTCGGCGCCGGCCAGGTCACCTTCGAGCCCGGCGCCCGCACGGCCTGGCACACCCATCCGCTCGGCCAGACCCTGATCGTCACCGCCGGGCTCGGCTGGGTGCAGCGTGAAGGCGGGCCAATCGAGGAGATCCGTCCCGGGGACGTCGTGTGGTTTCCGCCGGGCCTCAAGCACTGGCATGGCGCTTCGCCGACGACGGCCATGACCCACATCGCCATCCAGGAGTCCCTCGGCGGCAAGAACGTCGACTGGCTGGAGAAGGTCAGCGACGATCAGTACCGGAAGTGATGATCAGTACGGTTCCTCCCGGACAGCCAGCCTGCGATAAACCGCAAGGTCATCGAAGATCGGCCCCTCGCCCCGTCTTGTGCCTGATGTCCCTCCTTCCAGCGAAATCGAGGTGCCCAGGCCGGCGTAGAGGTACTTGTCGCCGAACGCCTTCTTCAGGGCGGCGAAGGTCGGTTCGCCCGTGCAATGTCCCGGCGCAATGCTTTCGACCTTGAAGCGGTCTTTCAGCGCGACGACGACCTTTGCGATGATGTCGTCGGAGGCCACGACCAGGTGGAAGCCGCCGGCGATCAGGCGAATTTTCGGGTTGATCGCTGCGGCGGCCTCGACGATCCGGTCGATGCCGGGATGCGAACAGCCGACGACGAGCACGAGTCCGTCCGGCGTGTTTGCGGCCAGCGACAATTCCTTCAGTTCCCGCGTGCCAGGCGTGTCGGACACCATGGCGATCAGGGTGATACCGGGCGCGATTTCGGTGGTCTGATCGATCAGTTCGAAGCGAGCCTTGGGCCACGCCGAGCCGAACATCATGGTCTCGGGCGGCTTGCCGCCATAGTAGCGCATCTCCGCGGGCAGCGAGTCGTCCTTGCGGTAGAAGCTCGAGGGAAGGGACGAGCCAAAAATCCCAAATCCCTCTTTGGGCGCGTAGATCTTCACCGTCGGATTGACGCTCAAGACGTGGCTCAGGCCCGCCATGTGATCGGAATGGCGATGCGACAGAACAACAAAATCCAGCTGGGTGAGGTCGACGCCTTTCGCCTTCACGTTGGCTGCGAAGATTTCGGCATTGTCGCCGGTATCGAACAGGATGCGCTTGCCCGCGACTTCCACAAGTGCGGAGAATCCCCAGTCCTTGGTCATGGTGGGATCGGTGCCAAAGGCATCGTACAGGATCGTGATGCGGCTGCCGGGCTCTGCCGCCGGACTTGCCACCGGAGTGGCCAGAATAACGATGCCTGCGAGGAGAGCTGTGATAAGCAAGCTTCTTCTGAGAGTCATGCGACGTCCTCCCATTCGCGTGCGCAGGAGAGTCCTCATCGTCGCCCGGGTGAACGCAACTCGAATGGCCTGAGAAACGAGGCTACGTCTGCAGAGTTGTTTGTTCCTGCCGGCGCTGCATTCTCGCGCTCAACGTGCGGCCTGCTAATTCTCACTCACCGCTCAGACGCGCGCAAGAAAGCAATTGCGGCAGAAGTGCTGACTCGATTTGCGGTGCGCAGCCCCAATGGGCGCAACGACATGCGGGAGGGGGATTGGTTTCCCCTCACGTTATCGCTGCGTCCATCGGCGCAGCAAACGTGCAGAGCTATTCGAACCACGCCGCCATCAGCTTCTTGAAGCTGCCGTCCTCGGTCTGCAGATGCAGCCACTGGTCGACGAAAGCCTTCAGCGCCATGTCGCGCTGCAGCCAATACGCCTTCTCGGCGAAGTCGAACGGCTGATCCGGATGAACCGAGCAGAGCACGCCGGGGTGCAGCTTCTGCTGATAGCGGGTCTCGGAGGCATCCGTCATCATCAGGTCGGCGTCGCCTTTGGCGATCTGGTCGAAGATGGTTACGTTGTCATTATAGACCTTGATCTCCGCGGCCTTGATATGGGCGCGCGCGAAGCGCTCATTCGTGCCGCCGGGATTGGTGATGACCCGCGTGCCTGGTCTGTCGATCTCCTCGAGCGTCTGGTATTTGGCCACATCGCCGCAGCGTGCGATCGGCGTCTTGCCTTCGCGCATGATCGGCGTGGAAAAATAGCCCTTCTTCTGCCGGTCGAGCGTGATGGAGACGCCGCCCATGGCGATGTCGAACTTGTCGGCCTCGAAATCCTTCATCAATTGCGGCCACGCCGTGTGGACGTACTCGACCTTGACGCCGAGCGCCTTACCCAGCGCCTCGGCCATATCGACGTCGAAGCCGGTGAACGTGTCCGTCGTCTTGTCGAAATAGGAGAACGGCTTGTAGTCGCCGGTCATGCCGACCCGCAAGGCGCCGCGGGTGACGATCTCATCGAGGCGGCTGGAGGACTGCTGGGCCGGGGCTGTCGATATCGCGAGGATGGACGCGATCAGGCCGGCGAAAAGTGAAATGCTGCACTTGCGAATGTTCATGCTTTGAGGTCTCGTTACCACTCCCTGACAAGCCTCTTACACATCGCGTCCGCGCAAAGCGAGCCCACAAGCCATGAGTATTTCGATGGTCCAGGCCTCGGTCGAGGTCTTCGTGCCGTATCTGACGAATCTGGCCGGGTTGCTCGACCGAGCCGCTGACCATGCCGAGCGCCGCGGGATCGATCCGGCGGTGCTGCTTGGGATGCGGCTCGCGCCCGACATGTTCAACCTGACGCGACAGGTGTGTGAGGCCAACCGCCATGTATTGCTGGGTAGCGCGTTGCTGGCGGAGCAGCCCGCGCCGGCTGTCCTGGAAACGGAAGCGGATATCCCCGAATTGAAGCGGCGCATCGGCGCGGCAATCAATTACATCAAGGGCTTGCCGCACGACGTAATCGAGGCCAGCGCGGATCGCGAGGTCGTCTTTACGTTCAGGAACGGGGTGACCCGGTCATTCACCGGCCGCTCACTGCTTCTCACGTTTACGCTGCCGCAGTTCTTCTTTCATGTCACGACAGCCTACGACATCTTGCGGCATGCCGGTGTCGATCTCATCAAGAAGGATTTTCTCGGACAGCCTCGCTAGGTCGGCGGGCGTTGGCCGGTCATCTCGTTCTTCAGCGCCTGGAAGCGCTCCTGCGCCTCGCGCGCACGATTATCGACGAACGCGATCGCCGCCTCGCCGCTCATCGGCCCGTTGACCACCGGCACCGAGCCGGCACCGACGGTCTCGTCGACATAATAGCCGTCATCGCCATGCCGGACCGTCCACTTGAAGCGGAGCGCGGCCATCGGCCCCGGACCGGTTTTGGAATAGCCTGCGGGCTCGATGGCCTTCTTCGGGGCAGTGGTGGCCTCGTCAGCAGCTGCAGCGGGCTTGTCAGCGCCCGCGGGCGCCTCCCCATGGGTCGTCTCCCGTGCGCGCCCGAGCGGGCCCAGGATACTCGCAATGGTCGCAAGCGCATGATCGGTCGCGAGGCTCATCGGCAGCTCCCATACTTACGCGCGCAAATGAACAATATAATGCTGATAGTTGTAGCGGTATCTCGGTCGGTTGTGCAAGGCGCGCAGGATTGCTCCCATGGATTGCGACAATAAGCCTGTGCACAACGCGCCGGATATCGGCTGCCGAATGCTGCCCACTCTGCCGTCGCATGCAAAGGGCGGCCATTGCGGCCGCCCTTGCTTCGAGGAAAACCTGAGTTCCCGAGTTTAACGCCGCGACTTCGCTGCGAGACCGGCGTGTTACAGCACGTCCTGATTGATGACGTTCTGCCGGATCGGCTCGCCATCGAGCACGCTCAGGATGTTGCGCGCAGTCTGCTCGCTCATGCGGTCGACCGCCTCGCGGGTCACGCCGGCAACATGCGGCGCCATGATGACGTTCGGCAGGGCATGCAGCGCCGCGCCGACCGGAGGCGGCTCCTGCTCGAACACGTCGAGCCCGGCACCGGCGATCCGGCCGCTGACCAGGGCGTCGAGCAGCGCCGCCTCATCGATCAGGCCGCCACGGGCGGTGTTGATCAGATAGGCGGTCGGCTTCATCAGCCTCAGACGCGCCGCGTTGAACAGGCCGACCGTCTCCGCCGTCTTCGGGCAGTGGATGGTGACGAAATCGGCGCGCGGCAGCGCCGCCTCGAGATCAGCGACCGGCTCGCAGCCCGCGGCCGTGATCTCCGCCGCCGGCTTGTAGGGGTCGTAGACCAGCACCTGCATTTCCATCGCCAGGCAGCGCTTGGCGGTCCGGCTGCCGATGCGGCCGAAGCCGATGACCAGCACCGTCTTGCCATAGAGATCGAACGGCAGCATGCCGAGCCGGGCGGCCCAGGTGCCGTCCTTGACGACAGCGTGCATCTCGGCGGCGCGCTTGGCCAGCCACAGCATCATGAACAGCGCGCACTCGGCGACCGAGGGCGAGTTCGCGGTGCCGGCCACCATCAGCGGAACCTTGCGGCGGCTCAGCGCCGGCACGTCGACGGCGTCATAGCCGACGCCGATGCGGGTCACGACCTTCATGTCGCCGGCGGCCTCGAGCTCGCTCTCCCCGAAACGGGTCGCTCCCAGCGCAACACCATGCACAGGGGCATGCGACTTCAACAGCGCAGCAAAATCAACCGCCGAAATCATGTTGGGAAAATGGACCATCTCGATGTCGTCGCGCGCGGCGAGTAGCGCCTGGCCCTTGGGTGAGAACGATTCGGTGACGAGGACCTTCTTCTTGTTGCTGGTGCTGATTGCCATTTCCTGCCCTTGACCACTTCTCTTCTTAGGCCGTCAGATGATGACGCCTGTGGTCACATTTAGCAGGTGCATGTGATTGAGGTCTATCGCCAATCTCAGCGGGGCGCCGTCGCGTGCCCCGGCAGCGGGATTGACGCGCGCGCAGACCTGCGTTGCGTCCAGCGTGAAGTAGACCAGCGTCTCCATGCCCATCGGCTCGGTGACGTCGAGCACGGCATCGAAGACCTCGATGCCCGGCTCACGATGCGGTCGCGCCTCGGTAATATGCTCGGGCCGGATGCCGAGCAGCATGCTCTCGGTGCGGGGCGCGGCTTGATAGCGCGCCGCGCGCGCCGGCGGCAACGGGAAGGCGAGCCGGTCGGTGAGACGAATGCTGAGCGTGCCTGCGGCATCCTCGAGCCGGCAGGGAATGAAGTTCATCGCGGGCGAGCCGATGAAGCCGGCGACGAAGCGGGTCGCCGGATGGTGATAGAGCTCGTTCGGCGTGCCGATCTGCTCGATGCGCCCCTTGTTCATCACCACCACGCGGTCGGCGAGCGTCATCGCCTCGACCTGGTCGTGCGTGACGTAGACGGTCGTGGTGCGCACCTTCTGATGCACCTTCTTGATCTCGATCCGCATCTGCACGCGCAGCTTGGCGTCGAGATTGGAGAGCGGCTCGTCGAACAGGAACACTTTCGGATTGCGCACGATGGCGCGCCCCATGGCGACGCGCTGGCGTTGTCCGCCGGACAGCTGCTTGGGCTTGCGGTCGATCAGATCGGCGATGTCGAGCATGCGCGCGGCTTCCGCCACCCGGCTCTTGATCTCGGCCTTCGGATAGTGCTTCAGCCGCAGCCCGAACGACATGTTCTCCGCGACCGTCATGTGCGGGTATAGCGCGTAGTTCTGGAACACCATCGCGATGTCGCGGTCCTTCGGCGGCACGTCGTTGACGACATCGCCGCCGATCATGATGTCGCCGTCGGAAATATCCTCGAGACCAGCAATCATCCGCAACGTCGTCGACTTGCCGCAGCCGCTTGGTCCGACCAGCACGACGAATTCGTGGTCGGAGATATCGAGGTCGATGCCGCGCACCGCCTCGACATCCTCATAACGCTTCACCACCTTCCGCAAGCTTACGTCCGCCATGACCATCAACCCTTCGTCGCGCCGGCGGTGAGGCCGGCAATGTAGTAGTCCATCAGGAAAGCGTAGATGATCAGCGGCGGCGCGGCGCCGAGCAGTGCGCCGGCCATGATCTGTCCCCAGTTGAAGACGTCGCCCTTGACCAGGGTCGTGACGATGCCGACCGGCAGCACCAGCTGGTCGGTCGAGGTCGTGAACACCATGGGATAGAGGAATTGGGCCCAGGACACCGTGAAGGCGAAGATGGTCGCCGCGATCAGGCCGGGCAGGGCGACGGGGATGAAGATGCGCGTCAGCGTCTGCAGCCACGACGCGCCGTCGATGATGGCGGCTTCATCCAGCTCTTTCGGGATCGAAGCGAAATAGCCGATCATGATCCACGTGCAGAACGGCACCGTCAAGGTCGGATAGACCAGCAGCAGCACATACCAGCGGTTGATCAACTCGATGCCGGTCCAGGCGCTGAATACCGAAAACATCTTGAACAGCGGCAGGAACAGCAGCGAATCCGGGATCAGATAGGTCAGGAACACACCGGTCGCGAGCGTGGCCGAGCCCCAGAACTTCATCCGCGACAGCGCGAACGCTGCCGGCACGCTGATCAGCATGGTGATGATGACGACGATGACCGACACCATCGCCGAATTGAGGAAGAAGCGCAGATACTGGCTGGACGTCAAAAGCTCGATGTAGTTCGAGAGCGTGGGATGGTACACCCACCACGGATTGGTCGCCGCCGAGATCTCGGCGCTGCTCTTGACCGACGTAATCAACATGTAAAGCGGCGGCGTCAGCGCCGCGATCGCAAACAGGACAAGGAAGAAGTACGACCAGCGCAGCGCCCAGGCGCGGTCGCGGCTGATGCTGCCATGCTTGACTTTGCGCGACGGGCCGGCCTTGTCGATCGCGAGCGTGCTCATGAGGCTTCGTTCCCCCGTTTCGAAATATCGCGCAGGATGAAGATCGCTGCGATCGCCAGGATCGGGAACATGAAGAGCGAGACGCTGGCGCCGAGCGGAATGTCGCCGCTCTCGATGCCGAGCTTGAATGCCCAGGTCGCGAACAGATGGGTGTGATCGAGCGGGCCGCCCGAGGTCAGGATGCGCACGATATCGAAGTTGGCGAAGGTGACGATCAGTGAGAACAGCGTGGTGATGGCGATGATGTTGCGCATCATCGGCAGCGTGACGTACCAGATGCGCTGCCACCAATTGGCGCCGTCGATTGCGGCCGCCTCATAGAGCTGCTCGGGAACGGATTTGAGCGCCGCCAGATACATGATCATGAAGAAGGGGGCGCCATACCAGACATTGACGAGAATGACGGAGAAGCGCGCCCACATCGCATCCCCGAGCCACGGCACTGGCCCGATGCCGAACAGCGACAGCGTGTAGTTGAAGGCGCTGTAGGAGGGATCGAACAGCCACCACCATACCAGCGTGCTCATCGCCGGCGGTATCACCCAGGGCACCAGCAGCATGCCGCGCCATTTGCGCTGTCCCTTGGCCGGGACGTTGTGGACGAAATGCGCGACGATGAAGCCGAGCAGCGCCTTGAAGACCACGGCCGTGATCGCGAAGATGCAGGACTGCTTCACCACCATCCAAAATGTGTCCCGCTTGAACAGGAAGAGGAAGTTGCCAAAGCCGACGAACTTCTGCATCGATTTGTTCAGCGTCGCCAGGTGCAGCGAGTAGAACGCGGGATAGACGACGAGGATCGCGATCAGGAGGATCAGAGGTAGCGTCAGCAGGAAGGCGACCGTCGACTTGCGTCTGAGCGCATGCTTCAGGCCCGATCTTCGGGTGGCTGATCGCGCGACGGCGGTGCGGGACTGATCAAGGACGACATCGACCATGGCGCAGAATCCTTGGCTGACTCTCGGAAGTGCTGGGAGGCGATGGCCGACGGCCACGTCGAATGGCCGCCGGCAATACAGCATGCCGGCCCGGCTTCAACTGCGCAGGAAGCCTTCGCACTCGCCCTCGGCCCAGGCGAGCGTATCCTCCATCTTCTCGCCTTGGGCGTAGCGCAGGCACATCTTGGTCATCGTGGCCTGAAAGTAGATCTGCTGGGCCACTTTGGGGGGAGCAGGCGAGGCGGCGATTGATAGGACCTGGCGCTTGTAGGGATCGGGATAGTGGAACAATGTGCCCTTCGGCGGTTCCGCTTCGGCCCACACCTTCAGCTTCGTCAGTTTCTCGAAGGCGGGCAGGTCATAGCCGCCGCTGATATTGACCATCTTCTCGATCGAGGACGGTTTCGAGAGGTGAACGAGCAGGCTCTTGGCCGCCTCCTTGTTTTTCGAGAAGGTCCAGATGGACCAGAAGAACGGCAGGAAGGGCGCGAAGCGTCCCTTCGGGCCAACCGGGAAGCCGTGAGTCCAGCATTGCTCGGCCACCTGCGGCGCGTCGCGCTTGGCAACCGCCCAGGCGCTCGGCGGGTTCATGATCATCGCGCCCTTGCCGGATATCAGCCATCTGTTGTTGGAGGCATCGTCCCAGGCGCCGACATCGGGCGGCAGGAATGCGATCAGCCGCTTGTAGTAGTCGAGGGCTTGCCTGACCTCGTCAGTCTTGACCGTGACATCGCCCTTGGCATCGACGAGGTGTGCTCCAAAGGACTGAAAAAGCGCGCCGGCGGTGTCGACACTGTCGCTGGTCTCGCCGAGGCCGATCCCGAAGGGATAGCCGGCCTTGTGGCAGGCTTCGGCCGCCTTGAGGAAGGTATCCGTTGTCCAGTTTTCATCCTTGGGCTGACTGCCCGCCGGATACATCTCCTGCACGTCGATGCCGGCATATTTCTTCATCAGGTCGATGCGCGAGCAGGGGCCCTTGATCTGGCTGCCGACACAGGCCGGCACACCCATCCATTTGCCGTCGAGCATGCCGAGATACTTGACCGTGCCGTTGACCTCGCCGTTCTCTTTGATGATCGGCTCCATGATATCGTTCACGGGTTCCAACAGGTCGGAGTTGGAGTGGCACCACCAGGTCGGCATCTGGAAGATGTCGTGACCGGCCTTGGCTTGCGCTTCGGCCGCGATCGTGACTAGATTCTTGTTGCTTTGACTGGTGATGTAGTCGATCTGGACCTCGACCTTCTCCTTCTCGCCCCATTCCTTGCACAGCTCGGTGGAAGCGCTGTTGGCGCCCGGCACCCAATGGTCCCAGAAGCCGATCGAGACCTTTCCTGCGGCATAGGCGCTGCGTATGTAGGGGGCGGTAACGAGTGCGGCTGAGGTGGCAGCAGTGGCCGCAACGAACTGACGACGAGTGAGCTTCCTCCGTGACATGGCGTTCCCTCCCTGGTGAGCCGACCGGATGGTGAACCTCAGGAAATCCCGTTCTTTATCTTGTTGCGTCGCAGGCGATTGGTCCTGCGGAGATTTCGCTGACCTGATCAGAGCAGAAATGTTTTGCTCTGTCGAGAAATGAGAGGCGTTCGTCATCTCAAACTAATTGCCAGCGAAAAAAGTTTGAGGCGGGCGTGATGCGGGCCGTGGTGGACTGCTTTTGCGTTGCACACGGTACCAGCCATGTGCCGTGTCCACCAGCGCGCCATGCTGCGCCTGGCGCGGATTTTAGGTCGTGTCGCGCTATGCCGTCCGACGTGGACTTGCGTGAGGCGATAACGCTAGAAATAGAGCCGGAATGCGAGTCGTGCCTGTCCGGTCCAACTTCGAGAATCCCGCTCGATCCGAGCTCAATTTCTGATGGAGTGATTTCCCATGCGCATTCTTCGCTCGACATTGCGGACAGGCTTACGCCCGTGCGTCGCAATAGGCGCGGCGCTCGTCCTGGCCTGGAGTGTGAGCGGGCCGCGACAGGTTGACGCGCAAGGTCTGTTCAAGGGATTGGAGCAGGGCGCGCGCGAGGGCAACAAGGCCGCCGGTCCGGTCGGCGGGGTCCTGGGCGGCGCGATTGGCGGCGTGGTCGGTGTGGTGACCGGTGTGACCGGGACGTTCGCACCTGCGAACAGCAACACCGCGAATAACAACAGCGCAGCTAGCAACAACAGCACGGCTAATGGCGGCGCCCCGCCGAGCCAGCAGGCATCCGAGCCGAACGAGGCGAAAAAGCCCAAGGGCGCGAAGGCCTCGAAGGCAACTAAGCTCGCCAAGGCCGCGCCAGCGGCACCATCGGCCATGCTGACCCAGCAGGGCGTGCCGGAACTGACGGCCGAGCAGATCGTGGCGACCAGCGATGCCAATATCGAGCGGATCAAGAAGGAGCTCAACCTCACGGCCGAGCAGGAGAAGAACTGGGGACCGTTTGCGAGCGCTATGCACTATCTCGGGCATAACGGCGCCGATCGCCTGAACCTGCGCATCGCCCGCGCCAAGCGTGATCCGCCCGATGACATCATCGAGCAGATGCGCAACGAGGCCCAGTTCCTGGTCGACCGCGCCGCTGACCAGCGCAATGTCGCCGATTCCGCCGAGCCGCTGTTCGCCACTTTGGACGATAAGCAGAAGCAGCTCTTCATCGACGAGATGGTCCGGCTCAGCCACGAGCGCGGGCTGGATTAGGTCCGAACGATATTCGATGGGACTGACGCAGTATCAGCGAACTCGGTTCACCTCTCCCCAGCGGGGAGAGGTCGATCGCGCAGCGATCGGATGAGGGGGGCGCGGCTATGTCGATGGACCGTAACCCCTCACCGGGATTGCATCTGGCGATGCAATCCGACCTCTCCCGATGGGTGAGGTGACATCTCTTGCCGCGCCAGATACGCAAACAAGCTCGATCCGGCGGGTGCCGGGTCGTCAGGTCTTCGGAAAGTTCAGCTCCACGCCCACGCCATCGGGATCGGAGAGAAAGATCTGGGTGTCTCCTGTGCGCGGCACGACCTGCTCGCGAAAGCTGACGTTCCCGGCTTTCAGCCGCTCGCGCGTGGCTTCGACATCGGTAGCGGCAAAGGCGATGTGATCGAGCCGGCCGGTATGCTCGTATTTTTTCTCGGTGCCGCGCACCACGATGCCCTCACGCGGCTTTCGCGTGCCCATCAAATGCACGGTGGCGACGCCGCCCGAATAGAGCCAATAGCCGGGGAAATCGAGCGGCGGCCGCTCGCCGACCTCGAGGCCGAGCACGTCGACGTAGAATGATTTGGTGCGTTCGAGGTCGGACGGCTCGATGGTGAAATGCTGCAACGTCCCCAAGGGCATTCCATGCCTCCTGACGGTGAAGTTAAGCTTCGCGCACTTGCGCGGCGGCGAGGTCCGGCTGCACCGCCTCGAGCTCGCGGTCTATGTCCTCGATCGACTTGCCCTTGGTTTCCAGGCCAAAGCAGTAATAGACGATTCCGGCCATCAGGAACCAGCAGCCGAGATAGAGGAAGGCCACCGGGATCTGCGGCAGCGGTACGTCGGGCTTCAAATAGTTGTTGGAGCCGACGATCAGCGCCAGCCCGACGGGCCCGATGATCTTGCCAATGCCGCCGAAGCCATAGGCCGATCCCATGCCCGTCGTGCGCAGATGCGAGGGCCAGACCTCGGCCGCATAGGGACCGACGATGGCGAAGCCGCCGTCGGCGAAGAAGAAGGTCACGGCCAGGATCAGCCAGAATGCCGAAATGCCCATCAGTTCGGCGTCATGATTGAAGCCGGCGAGAATGGTGAGCAGGCCGGCGCCGAAGCCGAGCAGGCCGCCGGCATTGCGGCGTCCGATCCATTCGGACAGGAACGAGAACGAAACCCGCCCGATGAAGCCGAACACGCTGAGCAGGATCATCATCTTGGCGGCCTGCTGCGGTGTCACCCTCAGCAGCAGCACAAACAGAGACGGCGCCCACAGCGTGAGGCCGTAGACGCCGGTCTGCGCGCCGGCATTGCCGAGCCACGACACCAAGAGGCTGCGCGGATATTTGAACAGGTCGAGCCAGTTGCTGGTCACCGGCGGCCCGGCATCGGCCGCCGTCGGCAGAGGCAGGGAGGATGGCGGAACCTGCAGCGCCCAGGCCAACGACTTGCGCGCATCGGCATAGCGGCCTCGGCGGCACAGCCAGCGCGGGCTCTCCGGCACCCAGACTCGGACCAGCAGCACCACCAGTGCGGGCAGCACGCCGATCGCAAACAACAGCCGCCACTGATCGCCGCCCATCAAAGCGCCGAGCACGGCGCCAAGGCCGACACCAAGCGGGATGACGCAGGTGACGAGGCCGCCGACCCAGCCGCGCTTGGACGACGGCATGAACTCCTGCACCAAGGGCAGGTCGACGCAATACAGTCCGCCGACGCCGGTTCCGACAAAGAAGCGCATGATCGCCAGATAGATCCAGCCGTTGTCGGGGGTGAAATACAGTAGGCCGGTGGCGATCGAGAAGTTCAGCACGGTGCCCATGAACACCAGGCGCCGGCCGATGCGATCGGCAAGCCAGCCCCACGCATAGGCGCCGATGATCGCGCCGATGCCGGAGCTCATCAACACGGTGGCGGATTGCCCGAAGGTCAGCTTCCACGGGCCGATCAGGAACGCGAGCACGAAGCCGATCAGGAAATAATCGAAGAACTCCAAGGCGTCGCCGATGATCGCGGCGATCAGGATCTTGAGCTGGTTGCGGGTCAGGCGCGTGCGGCGATCGAGCTCCTCGAACATGGCGTTCCCCCCGAGGCGCATGTTTATCGTGACGGAATCCAATCAAGCGCCGCGCCTGCACCCGACCGCGGGATGAAGGCTACCCCCGCGATAGCGGCGGCGGCAAGGCTACCGCAAAGCGAGATGCTTGCGCGCCGCAGCATTGTGGCGCGCCGGAGAGCTTTCGGATCAGGGCTGGCAGATCAGGGCTGACCTGGCGCCCACAGCAGTGCGAGGCGCTGGCCCTCGGCGATCTGCGCCCGCGACATCTTCGAGGCCACCGCATTACGGAGCCGCAGGACGTATTCGCGCTCGCGGATCGAGGCGCGCGCGGCCGCGAGGTTGAGCCATTTGTAGGCCAGCACGACGTCCTGCGGCACGCCATGGCCCTTGTCGTACATCAGGCCGAGCATGCTCTGACCAAACGGATTGCCGCAGATCGCGGCCTGCCGATAGAGATCGGCGGCCGCGTCATAGGCCTGCGGCGCGCCATAGCCATTCTCATACATGAAGCCGAGAAAGGACTGCGCCCGCGCGTTGCCGTGTAGCGCAAGCGGCGTCAGGATGCGCACGGCCGCGAGATAGTCGTGGCGCGCGTAAGCGGCCGTGGCGCGCGCCACGCCATCGGCACGCGCTGATGCCGCGGGGCCGAGCAGGGCGGCGAGCGCGAGCGCGCCGGCAACAAAGGTCGATCGATACGAGGCGGAGCGGAGCGTTGGCATTATCGCCTCACCGGACCGTTCGCATGGTGAGATCGTCCGTGCTCGCTCCGACGCTGCCACGCAGTTTCGAGCGCAGCTCCTCGGCGATATGATGGGCATCGGTGCCGTTGCGGATGATCTGCGGCCGGATGAAGATGATCAGCTCGGTCCGCGTGCCTTTCTTGTCCTGATGCGAGAAGGCATCGCCAAGGCCCTGGATCTCATCCAGCAGCGGGATGCCGTTGCGGCTGCCGTTCTGCTGCTCGCTGATCAGGCCGGCCAGCAGCACGGTCTGTCCCGACGCAACCGAGATCGAGCTCTTGACCCGCCGCTCGGAGACCGTTGGCGTCAGGCTGGCCGCACTGCCCGGCGCCACATTGCTGATCTCCTGCTCGACCTCGAGCCGGACATTGCCGTTGACATTGATGCGCGGCGACACCCGCAGGATGATGCCGGTGTTGCGGTAGTCGATGGTGTTGACGACGGTATTGCTGGTGGTGAGCACTGTTGCGCTTCCGGTCGAGACCGGCACGACGTCGCCGACCTGCAGGGTGGCGACCTGATTGTTGATCACGACCAGCGACGGGTTGGACAGCACCTTGACGCTGGTGACCGCGTGCAGCGCATCGAGGATGACAGCCGGATTCGTATCCGAGCCGATCAGGAAATTGAAGCCGGGGAAGGCGCGGTTGATGACGGCGCTCGTGACCGTGGACACGACCCCGTTCGCATCCGTCGACGTCGTGGTCGTCGGCGCTGATGTCGACTGGCTGTTCGTGATCGAGCCCTGGTTGCCCTTCAGGCCGAGCTGCTTGCTGGTGATATAGGTCTGGACGCCGTAACTCAGCTCGTTGGTCAGCGTCACCTCGGCGATGGTGGCGTCGATCGCGACCTGAAGCGGCGCCTGATCGAGCTGGGCGAGGGTCGCTTCGATGATCTTGTAATTGGCCTGATCGGCATAGATCAGCAGCGAGTTGTTGACGACATCGGGCGTGATCCGCACGCCCTGCATCAGCGGCTGCCCGCTACCGCCGCTTCCGCGCGAGCTGTCGAGTGCACCGCCGCCCGACTGGCTTGCGTTGCTGGATTGCTGCTGTCCGAAGCCGGAGGGGCTGCCCGACATCGCGCTGGGCGAAGAAGACCGGGTGCCGAAGCCACTCGACTGCGACGCGGATGCCGAATTGGCGTTGAGCGAGAGCCGGTCCGCGCTCGATGTCGACGACGAGCCCGAGCCTGGCGCGAGCTGGCTGTCGGCATTGTCGAGCGAAGACGAGGAGCCGCCGACGAACATGTCGTTCAGCACGCGCGCGATCTGGCGGGCGTCGCCATATTTGATCGCGTAGACATGCACGCTGTTGCGGGTGGAATCCTCGCGATCGAGCCGCTTGATCCAGTTGGCGGCGGTCTGCAGCAACGCCGGCTTGCGGCTGACCACCATGATCGCGTTGAGCCGGCTGACCGGCTGGAACTTGACGACACCCTGGCTGAGCCCGGCTTCACCGGAATCCATGATCTTCTCGAGCTCGGCGACAAGCGGCTCGGGCGCGCTGTTGTTGAGCGGATAGATGCCGACGGACTGGCCGCGCATCCAGTCGACATCGAAGCTCATCGCCGTCTCGACCGCATTGCGGCGCTCAGGGCCGGTGCCCTGGATCAGCAGGAGATTGCGCGTTGAATCAGCGCGAACCGTCCCGGGCTTGGTCGCAAAGGAGTCCATCAGCTTCAGGATAGTTTGCGCCGACACATATTGCAGCGGCACGACCGAGACGCCGTAGCCGGCTTCGGGATTGGCCGCCGCCGCATCCACGCGGCCCGCGCCGACCGCATCGCCGAGCGGGGTCAGCCGATAGCCGGTGGAATCATGGACCAGGACCACGCCGTTCACCCGCAGCGCGTTCTCCAGAACGAACACGATGTCCGATTTCGGCACCGGCCGTACCGAGACCAGGCTGACCGTGCCTTGCACGCGCGGATCGATCGTATAGCCGGTGCCAAGAATGTCGCCGATCACCACCTTTGCGACGGTGGCAACAGGCGTGCTCTCGAAATTCAGGTCGTATCCGCCGCCGCTCGCCGGGACCGGGCGCATGCGTGCATCGGCGACGTCGGTCACCTCCGTTCCTTCATAGACGGCGGCGCGTCCGCGCTGACCGACTTCGCTACGACCCACGCCGGGGCCGTCGGGCTGCTTCGGCATGATGTCAAGCGAACGTATCTTGTCGAGCGGGTCAACGTCCGCAGGTGCGATCGCGTTGACTGTCGCCGAGTTGCAGGACGTCAATATGGCGCCGGCGCCAAGTAAAGCCCCCAGCAGACATGCTCTCAGAACAAGTGCCGCCCGGGACCGACGCCGAATGCCGCTACTCACCATAACCCACGCCGATCCAACTGAATGTCTTTCGTGAATCGTGCGCAGGGCCGACCCATGAAGCGCTATCCCTAGCCCGGCAACATGACAGTAATTTTCACGCCGATAGATTTTTGTCACCCGCCTGTCGATGACTGATGGCAGTGGATGCAATCGACGACAGTCCGGTTTTTCGTACAACTGTCATGGTCCCGTTCGATAAGCAGGGCTCTTGCGCCGCACGGTTCAGCCCCGCGCGACGTCGATACACGCCACGAGAAGTGCGACTGGAAAGACGCATGACGGCTCCACAGCCATCGCAATTTGTCGAGCATCTTCGGCACGCGGGCCATCTCAGGTCGGCGGAAGCAGCTGGTCGAACCGGGGCGGGCATGTCGGAGTCCGCCGCGCCGGGCATTGCGCGCGGACAAAATGGTTCGAGCAAGTTGTGGGAGCTGACCGACCTCTCGGCCAATGAGTTCGCGGATGAGGCGGCACGCTTCTATGGCTGTGAGCGCGTGACATTGCAGCAGCTTCTCGCAGGCGCGCCACTGGCTGAGGCATTTTCGCCACGCTTTTTGCGTGAGACATTTGTCTATCCCTACCGCTCGGCCGACAGCCACATCGTGCTCGCCGTTGCCGATCCGTCCGACCAGGCCGCGCGCCGTGCGGCCGAGATCGTGCTTGGCCCGGACATTGCCATCGCCATCGCCACCCACGAGGACCTCGTGGTGGTGCTGGATCGGCGGCTGGCCGAGGAGGCCGTCGCGGAGGAGGGCGGCCGCGATGGGCTGCCGGCGCCGCGCGACGACGACATCGAGAGCCTGCGCGATCTGGCGAGCGGCGCGCCGGTGGTGCGTGCGGTCAACGATCTCCTGGAAAAGGCGATCGAGCTCAGGGCCAGTGACATCCATATCGAGCCATTCTTGAATGGCCTTGTGGTGCGCATGCGCATCGACGGCCTGCTGCGCTCTGTCGTGGCGCCGAGCGGCGTGCTGCCGCACGCCGTGATCTCGCGCATCAAGATCATCGCGAGCCTCAATATCGCCGAGCGCCGCCTGCCACAGGATGGTGCGGCGCGGCTGCGCGCCGGTCGGAGCGAGATCGACATCCGCGTCGCCATCATGCCGACGCAGCACGGCGAGTCGGCCGTCATCCGCATCCTGCCCAAGGATCGCAATCTCCTGGTCGTCGACAAGCTCGGTTTCTCGCCGGCCGACGAGCGGCGGCTGCGGCGGCTGCTCAAGCTGCCGCATGGCATGATCGTCATTACCGGGCCGACCGGCAGCGGCAAGACCACGACGCTGGCGACCATCCTGTCGATCCTCAACGAGCCCTCGCGGAAGATCCTGACCATCGAGGACCCAGTCGAGTACGAGATCGCTGGAGTCAACCAGTCCCAGGTCAAGCCGGCGATCGGCCTGACCTTCGCAACCGCCTTGCGCGCCTTTGTCCGCCAGGACCCGGATGTGATCATGGTCGGCGAGATCAGAGACTCGGAGACCGCGCACGTCGCCATTCATGCCGCGCTGACCGGCCATCTCGTGCTGACCACGCTGCACACCGAGACGGCGGCGGCGGCGCTGCCGCGCCTGCTCGATCTCGGCGTCGAGGCTTATCTCTTGCGCTCGACCCTGCGCGCGGTGATCGCCCAGCGCCTGGTCCGGCAGCTCTGCGAGCGCTGCAAGACGAGAACGACATTGGGCGCGGGCGACTTCAGCGAAGATCCGCGCCTGGCTGCGCTCGGTTTCCGCGTCGGCGAGAGCCTCTATTCTCCTTGCGGCTGCGAGCGTTGCGGCGGCAGCGGATACCGCGGGCGGCTCGGCGTGTTCGAGGTGCTGGAGCTCGATAACGAGCTGCGCAGCCTGATCGGGGAGCGCACCGACGGCCACAAGATCGATCAGGCCGCGATCAAGGCCGGCATGACGACGATGCTCGACGACGGCGTCGCCAAATGCCGGGCCGGGCTGACGTCGCCCGCGGAAGTCCTCCGCGTCACGACCACGCGCTGAGGTGAAGGGATGCCAAGCTTCCGCTACCGCGCACTGACGCAGAATGGCGAGATCGTGCACGGCACGCTCTCGGCGCCGAGCGCGCGCGAGGTGGCGGCCCGCATCGAATATCTGAAGCTGCTGCCGATCGAGACGATCGAGGAAAAAAAGAAGGCCGTCTCGGGCTCGTTCGGCCTGCGCGTCTTCAACCACCCGAGCTCGGCGGAGGTCACCACCTTCACGCGCGATCTGGCGCTGCTGCTGAAAGCCGGTGCGCGGCTCGACGATGCGCTCGAACTGCTGGCCGCCGATGCCGATGTCGGCCGGCTGCGTCCAGTCGTGGCGAAGCTGCGCACGGCGCTGCTCTCAGGCGAGAGCTTTGCCGATGCGGTCGGTGCGCATCCCGCGTTGTTCCCGCCGATGTATGTCGCGCTCGCGCGGGTCGGCGAGGTCTCCGGCACGCTCGACCAGGTGCTGGAGGCGCTCGGCGCAGAGCGGGCGCGATCCGAGCAGATGCGCCGCAAGCTGACCGATGCGATGCAGTATCCGGCCTTCGTGCTGGTCGCAGCCGCCGGCGTGATGCTGTTCTTCATCCTGTTCGTGCTGCCGCAATTCTCGTCGGTGCTGCAGGATTTCGGCGGCAAGTCCGACACCGCGCTCGGCTTCTTCATCGGCCTGTCGGATGCCATGCGCGCCAATTCGACCGTGCTGTTGCTGGGGGCGGCGGCACTGATCGCCGCGGCCTGGTGGCTGCTGCGCCAGCCGGGCGCCAGATCGGCGCTCGTCGGCGGCGCTGCGCGCGTGCCGGGCCTGGCCGCCATCTTCCAGTTCTACCGCACCAGTCTGTTTTGCCGGAATCTCGGCGTGCTGCTCGGCAGCGGCGTCAGCCTGACCGGCACGCTCCGCATTCTCGTCGACATCATGGCGGTCACAGGCAATGCGGCGGGCTGGTCGGCCGCCGCCGAGCGCGTCCGCCATGGCGGCAAGCTGTCGGATGCGTTGTCGGCCGACAGCAGCCTGCCGCCGATGGCGCTGCGCATGCTGCGTCTTGGCGAGGAGACCGGGCAATTGCCCGCCCTCGCCGGCCGTGTCGCCGACTTCTATGAAGCGAAACTGCAGCGCAGCCTCGACCGCGTCGTCGGCATCATCGGGCCGCTGGCTATCATCACCATCAGCACCGTCGTCGGCGGCCTGATCGTCTCGGTCATGACGGCGCTGCTGTCGGTCACCCAACTCGTCGGATGAATGAGGGTCCAATGTCACGGAAAATGATCGTCGCGCAGGGCAGGCGGCATCTCGATCGCGGGGGCGAGCAGGGCTTCACGCTGGTCGAAATGCTCGTGGTGATCACGATCATCGGCCTGATCATGGGCCTGATCGGCCCGCGCGTGCTGAACTATCTCAGCGAGTCCAAGGTGAAGGCGGCGAAGATCCAGATGCAGAGCTTCGCCAGCGCGCTCGATCTCTACAATCTCGATACCGGCCGCTATCCGTCCTCCGCCGAAGGTCTCGCCGCGCTGGTGCAGCCGACAACGGGGGTGGCATGGAACGGTCCGTATCTGAAGGGCGCCGCATTGCCGAACGATCCCTGGAATCATCCCTACATCTATCGCGTGCCGGGCGAGCACGGTCCCTACGACATCATGTCGCTCGGCTCCGACGGGCAGGAAGGTGGCAGCGGCACCGCCGCCGATCTGTCGCTCGATGCGATCAACACCGTCGGGAAGAACTAGATGGCGCGATCCGGCCAGCAGGGTTTTACGCTGCTCGAGATGGTGTGCGTGATCGCGCTCATCGCTCTCGTGGCGGCCGTACTGTTGCCGCTGGTTCCGCGTCAGACGTCCCGGGCGCGGCTGCAGGCCTATGCGCTGCAGGCAGCCACGCTGCTCAAGAGCGATCGGAATGCCGCGATCCGGCGCGGCGTCGACGTGGCCACGCTGGTCGATCCGCATGCGCGGGCGATCCGGTCGGGTGCGAGCCAGGAGATGCTGCGGATTCCGGGTGACGTACGTTTCGATGCGCTGCTGCCGCAGCGCTGTCATCAGCGCGCATCGCTGTCGGTGATCAGCTTCTTTCCCGACGGCATGTCCTGCGGCGGCACGATCGCGCTCAGCCGTCTCGATACGGCCTATGAGATCCGGGTCAACTGGCTGACCGGCAGGATTGAGATGAACTCCCGTGCGCCGCTTGCCAACTGACCGCCGCGATGCCGGCTTCACCATCATCGAGGTGCTGGTCGCACTGGCGATCGTCGCCGTGTCGATCGTGGCGATCGGACGGCTGATGTCCACCAACGCACGCGGCGTGCGCAAGCTGGAAGAGCACGTTGCGCTGGTGCAGAGCGCGCAGACGGTGATGTCGACGGAAATTCCGGATCGTAGCAAGCTCGCGCCCGGACGGCTGATGGGACGAAACGGGGATACGCGTTGGCAGATCGACGTCGGTCCGGTCGGTGGCGACTGGATTGTCGACAAGGAGGACGTCAACTGGATTCCCGAACTCGTCAAGCTGCGCGTCCGCGATGGCTCCGGCGCGACGCTCGAACTCGAAACGGTGCGTCTGATGCGCAAGCCGAAGCCATGAGCAGCCATCACCCCGACCAACGCAACGGCAAGCAGGGATTCACGCTGATCGAGACCCTCGTAGCGCTGGCGCTCACCGGGCTCGTGTTATCGGCGCTCGCCACCATCACCGCGCAATGGCTGCCGAACTGGAATCACGGTATCGACCGCATCCAGCGCAGCGAGCTGGTCGGGATCGCGATGCAGCGCATCGCCGCCGACCTCGCTGCTGCCGAATTCGTCACGGGGCCGGCAGCGGATGGCGAACGACGCAAGCCACTGTTCGACGGCTCGGCGTTCTCGGTCACCTTTGTGCGAACCGCTGTCGGTCCCAATGTCGGCCCCGGCCTCGACGTGGTCAGGATCGGCGAGACCGCCGATCGGGGGCGGCTCTTGACCGTGCGCTCGCGCGCGTCCTTTGCACCATTGCCGCCTGGCACCTCGCTCTTGGAGCAGGTGCATCCGGGCGATCCAGTGGTGCTGCTCACGCCGCCGATGCGCTTGTCGTTTGCCTATGCCGGCCCCGACCGGGTGTTCCGTGACGATTGGCATGACAACGACCGGCTGCCGGCGATCATCCGGCTGACGGTGAGGGAGGCGGGCAGCGAGCGCATCCTGGCGGTCTCGACCGCGACGCCGGTCCATGTCGATGCGCCGGCGGCGGCCGCATCGACCGACGACGCAAACGGCAAGAAGGCGCCCACAGGCGGCAAGCCGAACGCTGCACAGCCACAGCAGAAGGAGCTGTGATGGGCGCGATCTCACGGCCGAGCGGCGTATTCGGCTCCGAGCGCGGCTTCGTGCTGGTCGCGGTGCTATGGCTCTTGGCAGCGCTGGCGGCCTTAGCGGCGATCTTCTCGGCCTTTCTGGCGAACTCGGCGCGTGCGATCGCGGTCAACGACAATGCCCTGCAGACCGAGGCGCTGGTCTCGGCGGCGGTCGAGCTCACGGCCTATCAGCTCGGCCTCTCCGGCGAAGCCCGTCCGGCGCGCGGCTCGTTCCATACCCGCCTGAACGGCGCCGAGATGTCGGTCAGCTGTCGCGCACGTTGCCGGACACGACCTATGTCACGGAGTTGCGCATCGAGGGCGACAAGATGCAGGTCGTCGGCCTGTCGCAGGATGCGCCGTCGCTGATCCGTCTCCTGGAGCAGTCGCCACAATTTAACCGTGCGATCTTCTTTGCGCCCACGACGCGATCGCCTGAAGAATCGGGCGAGCGCTTCCACATCGAGGCGCATGTGACGCCGTATTTCGGGTCGGGATCATGAACCAGAATGCGACCTTGGTCAGAGTGCTCGCCAAGCCGCTGCCCGCCGCAGCGGCCTATCTCGGCGTCATGGCCGTCCTGCTGTTCGTCATTGTCAGCTCCGCGACCGACATGCTCGGACGTCGCGCCGCGGTCGCGGCCACCGCCGCGATGCTCGACCAGTTCCAAGGGCGGCGATCGACGCCCGCGGCGGGCCACGCCGGCGATGTCTCGGCGCCGTCGGGATCGCCCTTCCTGGAAGGCGCCACGGTGACGGTCGCGGGCGCAGCGCTGCTGGAACATGTCACCACCGCTATCGCACGGCTCGGCGGCAATGTGCAGTCCTCGCAGATCGACCTGCAGGGCAACCAGTCCAAGAGCGGCTTCATCACGATGATCGCGAGCTGCGATATCGATCAGCCGGGGCTGCAGCGCCTGCTGTACGACCTCGAGGCCGGCATGCCGTTCTTGTTCGTGGATCAGCTCGTCGTGCAGGCGGCGACGGGACCGGCATCAGGCGGCGAGGGCAGGCTGCGCGTCCTGCTGGGCGTCTCCGGCCAATGGCAGGGCGCGAAATGAGACCGCCGAAGATGATCCGGCTGGGCAGCTTGCGGGCGAGCCTCATGCTGGCCTCAGTTCTCAGCCTTTCGGCCTCGACCACCGCGCTGTCGATCGCTGCACCAGACATGGAGCTTGACCCGACGCAGCGTCCGGCCGATGCACCCGCGACCCCGTCGATATGGGAGACGCCGGCGCCGATCCAGGTGCGGCCCGTGTTGCCGAAGCCGCCAGCACCGCCGTCCCCGCTCGGTGCCAATCCGCTCTGGGCGATTCCATTGGCGAGCCTGTCGAACACGCGCGAACGGCCGATCTTCTCTCCGTCACGTCGGCCGCCGCCGGCCCAGACGCCGATCGTCGTTGCCGCGCCGCCGGCGCCACCGCCACCACCGCCGCGTGTCGAGCGGCCGCCGCTGACACTGGTTGGTACGGTCGCGGGCGACAGCGAGAGCTTCGGTATTTTCGTCGACAACGCCAGCAGCACCGCGCTGCGCCTGAGAGTCGGCGAGGATTACCAGGGCTGGCGGCTGCGGCTCGTGCAGGGCCGCGATGTGTCGCTGGAACGCGATCAGCAAACAGTGGTGCTCAGCCTGCCGGAGCCCGGCGCTGAAGCCGGCTCCGTGCCTGCACCCACCACCGGTCCCGCGCCGATGCCGGTCATGCCCGCGAACTCGACGACCGATGACGAACAAGCGTCATCGCTGCCGCGGCGACGGCGCTGACCGGAGGTGGACTTGAGCGCCGCCGTCAATCGAGCGCGCCGCTTTGCTGCAGCAGAATGGCGACCATGAGCCCGAACGCGAGAAACGGACCGAACGGCAGCGCCGTGTGCCGTGTCATTTTCGTTCCGGCAACATGCAAGGCCAACGCTGTCGCCAACGCGGTGAACGCCGCGACCAGAAGCTGAACTGGAACTCCGGCGATTCCGATCCACAGCGTGGAGGCGGCCAGTAGCTTGACGTCGCCGAGCCCGAGGCCCTGTGTGTTGCGGAGCCGGAAATAGATCCATCGCAACAGCCAGATCACGGCGCCCACGACCACGGCCTCCGCGATAGCTTCCGCGACGAACGGCCATCCTCCGAGCGATACGGCTCGGACCATTCCGAGCAATGCAATCCCGAGATTGAGCCAATCAGGAATGATGCCCTGGCGGAAATCGATCCAGGCAAGCGATACGGATGCGCAGCCGAGCAATATGAGGCAGAGGAGGGCGATCATGGCGGGATGAGAACAGGACGATTGAGGCGATGCGCCTGATAGCACACTCGCTCATGGCATTGTCTTAGATGTTTCGGAGGGCACTCCTTCGATGGGACGACTGGCGCGCACGCGCGAATTGCGGCGCTTCGTTACAAAAATTGCAAATTGCAATATCTGCGTCACAAAACTGCGTATGAAGCGCGACGATGGTGCAGGACGCGGTGACCATTCGTCATATCGACGCGCGCCGCGGCCGACCTATGTAGTGACCATCGTTCGATGATGGTCGAAAAATATTTCCTTCTGCTACGCTTTGTCGTGCGCTTTCATGCCGGCGATAATCCTGCGTCATAATGACCCACTAGACAGCGCGATGCTAACCGCAACCTCTTGGGGGTCCAGAATGGATGTCAATTTGAAGAAGGGCTGGCGCGCGACCACCGCGCTGTGCGTGATCGCGACGCTCGCGATCCAGACGACAGCTTATGCCGCTGACGGCGTCAGCAACTGGGACACGCGCGCGCATCCGAACCACCATGTGTCGCCACAGAGCTCAGTTCAGGATCTGCTGCAACAGATTCAAAACGACACGGCCAAGGCCAACAAGAGCAAGGACCCGACCGAAACCATCAAGACGGCATCTCCGATCAAGCATGTCATCGTGCTGATCGGCGAGAACCGCGGTCTCGACCACACGTTCGGCGTCTACAAGCCGAAAGGCGCGGGCCAGACGATCTCGAATCTGCTCTCGAAGGGCATCGTCAACGAGGACGGCACGCCCGGTCCGAATTACGCGAAGGCGCAGCAGTTCTCGGTCGCCGCGCAGTCGTCGTTCTATATCGGCGCGCCCGCGATCGCGAAGTCGCCCTATAACCCGGTCAACCTGATGCCGCAGCCGAACACGGCCGGCACGCCGACGGCGCAAAGCGACACCAGTCCGCCCTTCAAGACCATCGCCGAGGCTGGTGTCGAGAAGGACATGGATCCGAGCGACCTCGACATCCTTACGACCGGCGCTAGCGGTCTGCCGACCAACTCGCTGGATACCCGCGTTCCGGGTGCCGGCTCGCTTACCGGTCCGTTTCCGCTGCAGGGGCCCCATATCAGCGATGACGACTACACCGGCGATACAACGCACCGGTTCTATCAGGACTGGCAGCAGGAAGATTGCAGCGTCACCAGCGTCACCAAGACGAACAATTCCGGCTGCCTGAACGACCTGTTTCCGTTCGTGATGGCGACCTATTCGGCAACGAACAAGAGCCAGGGCAACTCCATGGGCTTCTACAACGCCCAGCAGGAGCAGGCTCCGATCCTCAAGATGCTGGCCGACCGTTTCACGCTCGGCGACAACTTCCACCAGTCGTTCCACGGCGGCACCGGCGCCAACCACTTCATGCTCGGCACCGGCGATGCGGCGTTCTGGAGCGATGGTGCCGGCAACCCGGCGACACCGTCCAGCATCGCCAACCCGAACCCGAAGCCGGGAACGGTCAACACCTACACGGTCGATGGCAATTTCAGCAACTGCGCCGACATCAACCAGCCGGGTGTCAAGCCGATCATCAGCTACCTGGAAAATCTGCCCTATGCGGCGGAGCCGAACTGCAAGCCCAACCACTACTACATGCTCAACAACGTCAATCCGGGCTACCTGCCGAACGGCGCGCTCGCGCATGGATCGACCCTGCCGCCATCCTCGGTGCGGACGATCGGCGACGCCCTGATGGAGCGGAACATCAGCTGGGCCTATTATGGCGGTGCCTACAATGACGCGGTCGCGCTGTCGAACGTCGCGGTCGCGGCGAACCCGGCCAGCCCGAACCTCAGCGCCGCGGCGGTGGCGGATCCGGCCCACGCTCTCGGGGTAGCCTACTGCCAGATCTGCAATCCGTTCCAGTATGCCACCTCGATCATGGGCGACCCGACCATCCGCGCGGCCCATATCAAGGATACGGCCGACTTGATCACGGCGATCAAGAACAACGCCCTGCCGGCGGTCTCTTTCGGCAAGCCGGATGGCCTGCTTGACGGACATCCGCAGAGCTCGAAGGTCGACCTGTTCGAGGCCTACGTGCTCAACATCCTTGGTGCGCTCGACGCCAATCCGCAGCTGAAGGCGGAGACGGCGGTGTTCATCACCTTCGACGAAGCCGGCGGCTACTGGGACTCGGGCTACATCCAGTCGATCGACTTCTTCGGCGACGGACCGCGCATCCCGATCCTGGTCGTCTCCCCGTACTCGACAGGCGGCAAGGTCTACCACAACTACAGCGACCACGTGTCGATCCTGAAGTTCATCGAGCGTAACTGGAAGCTGCAGCCGCTGACCGTCCGCAGCCGGGACAACCTGCCGAATCCGACGTTCAAGAACGACAATCCGTATGTGCCGACCAACAGCCCGGCGCTGTCGGACCTGTTCGACGCGTTCGACTTCGGCCGTCAGGTCAAGCTGAACTACGTCGAGTGAACGGCTTTTGCGAACCGCAGCGGAACGGTTGCGGATCGGATCGACAATGGCGTGGCGCCGATCGGACCCAAAGGTCCGGTTGGCTCTGCGCATCTTGCGACGCGCCGCTGGCGCGTTGCGCTCGCTCGGCAGGTGACAAGTGCGATGATCAGATCGATGCCTCATGCCGCGCGCCGCCGCTCGATATCCTACCTGCTGGCGATTGGCGCTTGGCTCATGGCAAGCTCGAGCCTGCCACAGGAGAGCAAGGATTTCGACGCCGATCTGCTCCGTTGGCAGCAGGGATCGACGCCCATGCCGGCTGGACGACTGACCGTCTCGGCGGGCCGGGCGCGGCTTGACCTGTCCGATCTGCCTGACGGCTATTTCATCATCGATGGTGCGGGGCCGTCCGCCACTTTCGTCAAGCCTGGCTCAGCCATCTACATGGAGGCACGGCAATCCAGCCGTCTCACGCAATGGTTCGTGCCGGTCCATCCTGCCGATCCATGCCCGCAGTGGCAGGCGATGGCACGAATTGCCGGCGAGCCGGATCACGGCAGCTGGCATTGCGAACAAGACGGGGAGGCAGTGATCGGCGGCCGCCACGTGATCGGCTATCGCGCGATGACCGGGACGGAGCGGCAGTTTCTCGCATGGATCGATCCGACGCTTTCGTTTCCCGTGCGGATCGAGCTTGGGGATGGCGCCGTGTTCGCGATCGACGCGGTGAAGGAGCGGCCTCAACCGCCCGAGCTCACGCAAATTCCCTCGGGTTTTCGGAAATTCGATCCTCAGGCACTGATCGAACGGATCAAGCAAAGCGATGTCTGGGTCGCCCACTGAGGCCCTGTGGATCGCATCAACCGTAATGATGCCGTCACACTCGTGAGGGAAGACGCTCGCGGGATGTCCTTACGATCGACACGGCATCCTCTGGGCAGTCGGCAATGGACCGGTACGGGTATTCGATCTTCTGTGACGACATCCGCAACGAGCCCGGCGGCAAGCTCAGCTTTGTTGGCTGCTATAACGGTGTGATCTTCATTTCCGGCCAGTTTCCGCTGGTGCTGCCGAAACTATGCGTCCACACGCATATCCTGTCGCCGGCCTCGCGGCCGTTCAGCTCGATCCTGGTTCGCTGCTATCTCCCGGGAGACGAGCAGCCATTTGCCGAGGAGCCGGTCGAAACGCCGCGGCAGGCGGCGCAAAATGAGCTGGTCGCGAGCCTCAAGCCCGAGACCAGCGCGCCGCTCTATATCGTGGCCGCGACCAGCCTGATCTTTACGCCGATCGAGCTTCGCAGCTCCGGCCTGATGCGCATTCGCGCTCTTGTCGACGCCGAGCAGGAGATCAGGCTCGGTTCGCTACGCATCGAACAATCGCGGCCCTGAGGCTATCCAAGCTCGCGACGCCAAAGCGATTGATCCCGTTACGAAGTCACATTTGCAGCGCAGCGGACGCGCTCGGCACGCCATGTCCGGTACACTGTCATTCGGCCGTCAGGTTAATAATGTTTTAACGCTCTCCGAGGGCGGCGATCCCCGCCAGCCCCGCTTTGGATAGCAAGGGATAATTTCCATGAGGATGATGACTGCGCTCGCGCTCGTCCTGGCGAGTGCCCCGGCCGCCTATGCCGCCGGTGCGCTGAGCAATGAATCGTTCATCGAGCAGGTCGGCACCAAGAACGATGCCACCATTACCCAGAAGAACGGCAATAACGACCAGGCGACCTTCCAGGCCGGCAAGAAGAACTCGGTGCTGACCACTCAGACCAGCAATCTCGCGAGCGGCAAGAACACCTCGGGCAACGTCCAGGTCGGCAAGGACAACACCGCGACGACCAGCCAGACCAACTCGGCGCCCAACGCGCTCGCGACCGGCGCCCCTACCACAAACAATTCGTTCAGCGCGCAATATGGCGTGAAGAACAATGTCATCGTCGGTCAGGATGGCGGCCAGAACACCCAGGGCACGCTGCAGGTCGGCAACAAGAACATTGCCGGCACCGCGCAATCCAACAGCAGCATCACTCCGGCCACGGCGTCGCCGGTCGGCGGCGACAACAACGCGTTCACCGGCCAGTTCGGCAACAACAACAAGGCCGCCGTCGTCCAGACCAGCGCGGACGGCACCTCGTTCTTCGGCGACAATCTGCCGGGCCACAGCAACACCTCCAGCACGATGCAGATCGGCGACAAGAACGAGGCCGCCACCCAGCAGACTTCGGTCGGCGACACCGCGCAGGGGCCGCGCAACGTGGCGGCCGCCATCCAGGTCGGCAAGGGCAATCTCGAGACCACGACCCAGGGCGGCAACGTGTCCGGCGCCTTCGGCGCCACCACCGCCGAACAGATCGCCAACTACACCAATGCGTCGTTCACGAGCCAGGTCGGCACCAAGAACGTCGCGGAGGTCGATCAGGAGAATGGTGCCAATACCCAGGCTCTGTTCCAGACCGGCACCAAGAACGCCGCCACCATCAACCAGACCACGCAGACCTTCGGCACTGGCAATGGCGCCAACAACGCTCTGACCAGGCAGGTCGGCAAGAACAACCTCGTCAACCTCAATCAGGCGATGGCCGTTCCGCTTGCGCTCGGCAACAACAACTCGTTCATCAGCCAGGTCGGCGGTTCGAACATTGTCAACGCCGCGCAGACCACCGGCCAGCAGGCCTCAGCCGGCAACAACACGCAGGCCGCGATCCAGGTCGGCACGGGCAATTCGGTGCAGCTCGTCCAGGCCACCGCTGCGAACGTGACCAACACCTCGTTCACCGCGCAATACGGCATGCACAATACCGCGACCGTGTCGCAGCACTAACAAAGCAGGCGGCGGGTCGTGCCCGCCGCCTACTATCTGCCGTTTCGAATTGATCCGAAGATCTGGCCGGTCAGTCCTGTCGCGTCTTCGGCGTGATGATCCTGACCGGCTGGTGACCGACGGTCGATGTCATCGGCGCGATGTTCTGTCCCTCAGGTCGGTCCGGGCGGCGCAGCTCGACGGTGATCTCCCGATCGAGCGCCCAGGCGAGATCGGCGAGCCCGCGCAAGGTGATCTCGGCTTCACCCGACAGCTGACGATTGATGGTCGCCCGTTGCGCCTGCAGCCGCTGCGCCAGCGCCTGCTGCGTCAGGCCGGCGCTGCGCTCCTCCATGACGGCCTTCAGCAGCTCGCGGCGGACCCGTCCCATCAGCCGCGCGGCCTTTCGCGATCGCGCCTGGATGTCAAAGCGAAAGAACGTCATCGGGCGCGCCTCCTTTTACGCATAGGCCAGCATCGATCCCGAGCTCGCGGCGGAGCCGCCGGATCGCGATCCGGTAGCCGCGATAGAGATCATGGTCCTTGATCGTGTCGGCCCAATTGCCGAACACCGCGGCAAAGCAATCCTTGGCCAGAAACCAGCCGAAGATCCGGACATCCGGCGTCTTCAATTCCCACACGGCATTGTCCTCGACCCGGATGGCGCGAAACTGTCTGTTAAAGGCGAGCGGCGCGCCGCTCAAGAACGAATAGAACAGATCGTCGATCTGCTCGGCCGCGGACATGTGATCGAGAGGGCGGGGAGGCACGGCGCCCGCGAGCACGTCCTTCAGCCATCTGACAAAGTCAGGCGTGCCGTAGAGCAGCCGCATCGGCTGCTCGCGGGGCTCGAGCTCGACGTCGATCTTGACGAGCGCGCCACTGTCCACGAGGTCCGAGATGGTTGGCATGAGTGGAAGACCGGGCAGGGCAGGCGGCGAGGATGTTGGAGAGATGAAGCCGACCGCACGCCGCGATCGGTCGGCATTGTTGCACATCTCACACGCGCTGACGACCGGGTGCCGAAAGCGCCGTCCGATATGACCGATTGTCAAAAAAGCGAAAAGAACGGCCGATAGGTTGCGCGCGAAATCGTCGCAGATGCGGCGAACCAGTGACAGGTGAGTAACGCGCCGATGCAGGCCTCTGCAGCCCCGGCCATCGAATGTGTGATCCGCGCCGAGCCGGATGCCGATGGTCTGCACATCGCGGCGTTGGCGCGTGCCGCCACGGCGGCCAGCGGGCAATATCGGCTTCGGATCGCCAAGTGGAGCGAGAGCGGACGCTCCAGCAACATCCAGAGTGGGGCCTTTGCGCTAGTGGCCGGGCGCGAGCAGGTGCTGGTATCGGTGATGCTCGACCGCTCGGCCGTCGGCCATTACCGCGCCGAGCTGACGTTGCAATCGGATCAGGAGACATCGTCGTGCACATCGCCATGATCTCGCGCGCGCTGCTCGGCGGTGCGCTGGTTGCAGCCGGGATGGCTACGAGCGCAGCGCACTGCGCCGAGTCCGCCTATATCTCGCAGGTCAGCGCGAAGGCGGGCGCGACAGCCCCCACCACGATCTCGCAGCCCGCGCCCATCGCGCCAGGCGGCAACTACGCGCAGCGCCAGGTGGCATTCGTGCCGACCCCGGAAACCACGCGCGCCCGGAGCAGCAATTTCGCCAATACGCTGGAGATCGGCAGCGCGAATAACGTGTTTCAGGCGCAGGCCGGCGGCAAGAACTTCTCCAATGTCGGCGTGCTCGGCGGCAACGACAACAACGTCGCCGTCCTGCAGGGCGGCCGGGACTTTTCCAATCTGCAATTGGTCAATACGCAGGGCCTGTCGATCGCGGTGCTGCAGCCGCCGGGTTCGGCTCCGATCAACATGCTGATTGCGCGGCTGCCGAACGGCGGCCTCTTGATCAAGCGATGATCCTTCAATTCCAGTAGAGATCTGTATCATGCGTCATTTCAGCCTGCTCATTTCGTGGATCGTCATGCTCGGCGCCAGCTCGGCTGCTGTTGCATCGGAGATCGTCTATCATCCGGTCAACCCGACCTTCGGCGGCAATCCGCTCAATGGCAGTTCGCTGCTCTCGCAGGCCCAGGCGCAAGGCGAGGGCGTGAAATCCGGCTCACAGGGACCGGACCTGTCGGGCCTCAACAATGCGCTCAGCAATCTCGGCTCGGGCGCCGTCATTATCGGCGGCAACGGATCGAACGGCAACGGATCGAATGGCTCCGGGTCGGGCGGCTCCGGCGGCACGACGAGCACCTCCACCGCGGTCCGCTCTATCGTTCCCTGACCCGCATCGCGCCGCGGCGCAGGATCTTTACTCATGATGAGACAAATCAGACGCATCGCCTGTCTCGCGGTGCTCGCTCTCGGCTTGGCCGGATGTGTGATGGCCGGATCAGCCAAGGACCCGCTTGTGCAGCAGGCGAAGCTGGTGCCGAGCACCAAGACCGGCATCGTGCTCGACAGCCTGCCGCCGCCGCGGCGCAAGCTCGACGTCACCGTCTATAACTTCCCCGATCTCACCGGACAGAACAAGCCGAACGACAATTTCGCGGAGTTCTCGCGCGCCTTGACGCAAGGAGCGAGTGCCGTGCTGATCGATGTGCTCACCAAGGCCGGCAACGGCGAATGGTTCAATGTGGTCGAGCGCAACGATCTGCAACCCTTGCTGCAGGAGCGGCAGATCATCCAGAACACGCGGACCGCGGCCGAGGGCGACAAGGCGCCGAGCCTGCCGCCGCTGCGCTTTGCCGGCATCCTACTCGAAGGCGGCATCATCGGCTATGACAGCGACGAGACCACCGGTGGCATCGGCGCGAACTATCTCGGCATTGGCCTCGACTCCCAGTACCGGCAGGACATCATCACGGTCGCGCTGCGTGCGGTCAGCGTGCAGACCGGCCGCGTGCTTGCATCCGTGACGACCGCCAAGACCATTTATTCGATGCAGCTCCACAGCTCGGCCTATATGTTTGCCGCGGTCGACGAGCTGTTGCAGGCGGAGATGGGCTTCACGAAGAACTCGCCGGCGACGCTCGGTGTTCGCGAGGGCGTGCAGCTCGCGGTCTATTCGCTGATCTTCGAGGGCGTGAAGAACCACCTTTGGGAGTTCAAGGATCGCGCCGCGGGCGATGCCTTCATGCGCGAGCTCGACAAGCAGCAGAAGGCGGCCGTCGTCGTCTCTGCCGCCAAGGACGCGCCCAAGAGCTAGCAGGAAGACTTGACGTGCGCGGGAGCGAGGCGCCGACTGCCGTTCGAGCGACCGTGTCAGCGCGACGCCGGTCGCGCCTGCTGGGTCGCGGTGTAGCAGGCCTGTGACGAGGCAGCGTTCTGCGCGTTGCAGGTGTCGGGCGCGGTCGGCGAGACCGGCGCAACCTGACTGGGCTGGGTGGTTGATTCCGGCGGCGGCTTCGTCATCACGGTGCTGCCGGGTGCAACATGGCCACGCGCCTGTTGAATATAGACCTCCGACCCGGCGCTTGCCGCATGCGGCAGGCTGAGCAGGGCAGCCAGCACCGCCGCAATGATCGAAGGAATGGCTCGGCTCGGCGTCATCCGATGTCGCTCGTCTTTCCGCTGTCTCGCATAGACGCGTCGCGAAGTAGCAGCGTTCGCGCAGAGACCTCATCTTCCGTTGCAGCGGGACATTGCCCGGGATTTTGCACGAGAGCAACAGAGCGCAAACCCATTGTTGTCGGCACCTCTCAAGTGCGCGATATAGCGGGTATTTGGGAGCCAGCCTGCCAACCCAGCCCGCACACACTCACGCCATTGCCGCGATGAACCAGGGGGAAGGGCCAACCGAGCGAGCGACGAGGCCCGGGCGCGCGAGCCGTTCAAACCGCTTGCTCCGGTTGTGCCGGCTGGAGGCGGGCACGCGCGACTGAAGCTGGGCCTGACTCTGAAACGACTGGTCAGGCCGGCGTCCCCAGCTCTGTCAGGAATTGGCGGAAGGGGTGGGATTCGAACCCACGGTACCCTTGCGGGCACGCCGGTTTTCAAGACCGGTGCCTTAAACCACTCGGCCACCCTTCCGGATCAATAATTCAGTCGCTTAGCGCGAGCCAAAGCCCGACGCAACGCGAACTTGGGCCCAAACCGGACCCGACGAGCGCTGGCGACCATGAACCCGATTATGGCTCGGCTGGCAAGAAGGATCAGGCCGCGACTTGAGGGGGATCAGGCGGCTGCCTCAAGCGCGACGACGCGCCGAGCGCCAAGCCGCCGGCGTCAGTCGTGTCGTGGAGAATACAAGACCGACGGTGCCGCCCGGACGAGCCGATTGGGTGCGCTCAGTCGCGGCCGGCTTCCAGGATCGCTTTGGCCAGCCGTGCCGGATCGGAGAAGCAGAGCTCGTGGCTGCCTGTGGTCTGCACGAGCCGAAACAGACCGAGTTTCTCCGAGAGACGCGGATGCCGCCAGGCACCGTGCGGCAGCGCGGTATCCTCGGTGCAGACGAGATAAGACTTCGGCAGCACCATCTCGGCCGGATTGGTCCGCAGCGAAATCTTTTCGGTGAAGGTTCGAAACGGGTGCAGGTTCAGCAGCTCGTAAGCACGCGTCGCGGTCTCGAGATCGGCATCATTGATGAAGGCCTCGCGCCAGACCTGAAACGGCAGGACCACTGAGCCGTCGCCGCGCCCGGCGGCCAGGGCCTCGAGTATCGCGACCCGATCGGGCGGCACCATGTCGACCAGCGCCTCGCCGTCATTCGGAACGAAGGCGACCCAATAGATCAGCCGCCGAAGCCGTTCGGGGATGCGATCGGCGACGCCGGTGATGACCATGCCGCCGTAGGAATGGCCGAGCAGAATGACATTGGAGAGGGAGTTCTCAACCAGATAGTCGAGGATGGATTGGATTGCTTCTGCAAGCCCGGTGGTTTTCACGTCGTCAGAGCGATTCCCCGCGATCGTGGGCGTGAACACGGTATGGCCGGCTTGGCGAAGGTGGGCGGCGACCGGCGCGAACTGCGCACCGGTGTGCCAGGCGCCGTGGACCAGAACGTAAGTTGACATCAGGAGTCCTCCGCGCCTTGACCATCCACGAGACAGGTATTGTCTCGCGATCGTGGAAGCCACCTATGCTTCGGCGACTACGCTTCGGTTACATCCCATCGCAAATCGAATTGCGGTTGAAACACCGCAGACCGTTCGTCGGACCGGATCGCCGCGGCCAAGCGCTCCGGATTTGTGATCAAGCGTCCCCCGAAGGAGGGACGCGCGGCGACAGAGCCTGCCGATATCCCTTCCTCTCCTGCAGCACCTCGCGGAATGCCTGCGGCATCCCCTCAGCAGTGTCACCCGAGTTGCTTTGATCCCAACACCAAGATGACGGGTATGAGGAGGCGATGGATGTCGAACGTATTCGACCGCAAGGCGGCCGCGAACTACGCTATGGCATGGGCGCTGATGTACAATCCCGAATGGCCAATTGTTCAGGGGTCGGATTGCACAAACTTCATTTCACAGGCCCTGCATGCCGGTGGCTGGCCTATGATCGATAACGGTCGAGCACCGTCGGATCATTGTTCCTGGTATTGCTACGGCTCGGCCCGGAGCTACTCCTGGGGAGGCGCTCAGCCGTTCGCGAGCTACCTGCAGGCGTCGGCGCGCGGCGCAAAGTGCCAGAAATCGGAGCTCGAGCTTGGTGACATCGTTCAACTGCTGGACCAAAGCGGCTCGGCTCATCACTCGATGATCGTGACAATGATCGACCCCGAGACCTCAGAGTATTATCTTTCGTACCACACCAAGCATGTCTTGAATAAACCGCTCTCAGCAATTGCGCCGCAAGATTATGACGGCATCACGTATTGGAAGATCAAAGACCACATTCCCAAGCCACCCTCGCTTTCACGGCAGGAAGCGAGCCTTCGTTGGAAGCGGGGACAATTTTGACGTCGGCCTCCCAGCAAGCAGCCCAGTGAGGAGCGGGAAAGCTGCCGGCAAATCAAGGATGTGCCACTGGGCGACCGCCCAAATACAAAGCCCTCGCCGATGCGCTCAGCATCGACAAGGGCCATAAGTCCCCCAACCCGGCAACGCCGCGTCAAGCGCGTACGTTGTCACCATTCATTCCTATGCCAGCGCGAACGCGATCAGGCTCGAGCAGAGCACGGCGAAGCTCGCCGCAGTCAGGGCGAGAAAGCCGCCCGAGACGATGTCTTGATGTCGCATAAGCCACCTCCCGCGTTCGATGCTCGTCCGAATTGGTTAAGACTTTCGGAAGAAGCCGGATTGCCAAAAAGTGCTGCTAGGTGGTCCGGGATCGATCCTTGGGGGATCAAGCCGCGTCGCACGATCAGGCGCGTGAACGCACGCCCTCGAATGCATGAGCGAGGAAGATCCCCGCGCCGACCAAACCCATCATCGCTGTCACTGCTTCGAACATCGCAAAACGTCCTTTTGCGCCCCGCGAGAACCAAACGACGTGCACCCCCGCACAGTCAAAAGGATTCACCGAGGCGAAATCAGATGGGGGCGCACTGGGGATTCCCGGCAACAGGTGTGTCCTGCGGGGATCAGTGGAAACACGCAAACCGTGTGCTGATAGGCTGGTGCTGCCGGCAATCGGTAAGAGCAGGGCAGGGATTGGTTAACCACGCCGCGGGCGACCCCATTTCCGCCGCGTTCGGGTTGCGTTATCCTTGCGTGCTCAGTCGCGGTGGGACGCGACTCGGGACGGTCCGGTACGGCCTGACAGTGGGCGCGACCGGTAGAGTGGTCATTGGGGTCGATGGGGATTCGGCGGACAGATCCGGTCGAGCGGGTGGTGCGTGGCGCGGTCGCGGTGGCGGCGTGCCTGATGGTTGCGAACTGCGCCTCCTCGGGCAAGTTCGCGAGCCGGGTCGATCCGAAGTATGGCGTGTCGTCGAGCCCTCGCGTGGTCGCCTTTGGCGAACCCGTGCCGAAGGGCGGCGGCGTCTACCGGGTCGGCAAGCCCTACACGGTCGCGGGCAAGATCTACGTACCGGAGGAAGACGTCAATTATCGCGCCGAGGGCCTGGCATCCTGGTACGGCGACGACTTCCACGGCCGGTTGACCGCCAATGGCGAGGTATTCGACATGGCGGCGCTGACGGCGGCCCATCCGACCCTGCCGATGCCCTGTTACGCCCGCGTCACCAATCTCTCCAATGGCAAATCGCTGATCGTGCGGGTCAATGACCGCGGCCCGTATCACAATAACCGCCTGATCGACGTGTCGAACAAGGCGGCCGAGTTGCTGGACTTCAAGGGCAATGGCGTCGCCCGCGTGCGGGTCGAATATGTCGGCCGCGCTCCGCTCGAAGGCTCCGATGACGTGACGCTGATGGCGACCCTGCGCACCGGCACGCCGGCACCTGCACCGTCGCTGGTGCGCGTCGCCTCCGCTCGGCCGTTCGTACCGGAATTGTCGACCTCAGGCGGACGTCCGGTTCGCGGCGAGATCCCTATGCCGCAGGATCGACCCTACACGCTCGGCAGCACGTCGGCCGACCTGGCCTCGATCAACGCGACTTCGGAAATGTCGGCATCGAGCCGCAGTCGGGGCCGGGCGCTGTCCAACGCTCGCGCCGTGTCTTATGACGAGAACGGCAGCTACGCGACCGACTCCAGCCGCGCGTCGGCTTACGCGCCCGATAATGGCGCAAGCGAAGCGCGCGAGATCCTGAGCGGGCGCGGCCTTTACTAAGCTTCCATCGTCATGAGGTGCGAGCGCCGCGCGGCGAAATGTTCACCGCGTCAGCCCGTCTGCCTGGTCTGATGCAGGAAGGCGAGCAGCGCCGCATTGACCTCCTGGGGGCGCTCCTGCTGGATCCAATGGCCGGCGCCGTCGATGATCAATTTTTTCGTCAGGTTCGGCAGGACGCGCTCCAGCTCGTTGATGCGCTTAGCGCCGATCAGGCCCGTGACGACGGCGTCCTTCGAGCCCGCAATGAACAGGGAAGGCTGTTTGATCTGCGCATCCTGCCACGGCGCGGTCAGCTCCCAGTTGCGATCGATATTGCGGTACCAGTTCAGGCCGCCGCGAAAGCCCGACGCGCGATAGGCCTGCGTGAACACTGCCAGATCGTCCTTGCTAAGCCACGGCGGCAGCGGCAGGTCCGGTTTCGCGTCGCCGAGAAACCCCTTGTCCTCGTCCACGAACAGCGAGGCGTTCGGGTCGGAGAAACCGCGGCCGAGCAGGGTGCGCATCGTGAGCGCGACATCGCGCTCGAACTCGGCCTCGGCGACGCCGGGCGGCTGGAAATATTGCCAGTAGAAATTGCTGATGCCGTTGTCGCGCAGAGCGTCGAGCGGCCGGGCGCGGCCACGGAACGGCGGCGGCACGCTCAGGCCCGCCACCGCCGTGAAGATGTCGGGCCGGAATAGCGCGGCGTGCCAAGCGACCGGGGCGCCCCAGTCATGGCCGATGATGACGGCCTTGCTCTCGCCGAGCGCCTTGACCAGGGCCACCATGTCACCAACCGTGTCGAAGATCGTATAGGCGCCGATCTCCGGCGGCGCCGAGCTGCACCCGAAGCCGCGCATGTCGGGCGCCACGACATGGTAGCCGGCCCCGGCCAACGCCGGAATTTGATATCGCCATGAATGCGACAGTTACGGCCAACCATGGCAGAGCAGCACCAGCGGGCCATCGCCGTGTTCCAGCATGAACAATTCGATGCCGTTGATGCTAATGGTTCGTGAGGTCGGCATCGCTGTTTCGCTCCGCTTCGGTCGGCGTTTGAGGCGTTTTGTGCTGCCAGCTAGGTATCTCAGAATAGCGTCGCAATTGCGTGCATCGCGCCGCATGGGGCGGGAAGTCGTGTTGTTTGGGCCCGGCCCAACTGTTAGAAACGGCATCTCCAGGACTTATCGTCGATGGCATCGTCAAACTTACCGTTCCGCTCCTGCGTTTCACCCTCCAGGCGGCTGTTGCGTGCGCTGATCGCGCTTGCGACTGCCGTGGCGATCGGCTGGGGCGGCGTGCTTCACGCCGCCAACCAGAGCGTGCAGGGCGCCCGCAAGGATGAGGGCGGGTTCGAGGGCGATGCGCCGACCGCGATCCTGATCGAGGCCACCAGCGGCAGCGTGCTGTTCGAGAAGAATGCCGACGAGTTGCGCGCGCCCTCCAGCATGATGAAGCTGATGACTGCGGAGGTGGTTTTCCACGCCGTCAAGGAGGGCGCGGTCAAGCTGACCGATGAGTACCGGATCAGCGAAAATGCGTGGCGCCGGGGCGGGGCGCCGTCCGGCACCTCGACGATGTTCGCGGCGCTCAACAGCAAGGTCTCGGTAGACGATCTTCTGCACGGCGCCGTCATCCAGAGCGGCAATGATGCCTGCATCGCGCTCGCCGAAGGCATGGCCGGCAACGAGAAGATCTTCGCCGCCGACTTCATGACCAAGCGCGCTCGCGAGCTTGGCCTGACCAAATCGACCTTCGCGAATTCGAACGGCTTGCCCGATCCCGGCAACAAGATGACGGTGCGCGAGCTCGCCATGCTCGCGCGCCATATCATCCTCGATTACCCGGAGTTCTATAAGCTGTTCGGCGAGAAGGAGTTCACCTGGAACAAGATCCGGCAGCTGAACCGCAATCCGCTGCTGAACGCGATGGAAGGCGCCGACGGACTCAAGACCGGCTACACCAAGGAGGGCGGCTACGGCATGGTCGGCTCGGCCGTGCAGAACGGCACAAGGCTGATCGTGGTCGTCAACGGGCTCGAGGATTCCGATGACCGCGCCACCGAGGCGAAGAAGATGCTGGAGTGGGGCTTCCGCAATTTCGAGACGCGGACCCTGTTCGCGGCCAACCAGCCGATCGGCTATGCCAAGGTGTTTGGCGGCGATACCGGCTCGGTGCAGCTGTCGAGCCCGGAGCCGGTCAAGGTGATGGTACAGAAGAACGGCAGCGACAAGCTGATCGCGCGCATTGTCTATAGCGGGCCGGTGCGCGCGCCGATCGAACAAGGCCAGAAGGTCGGCGTTATCAAAGTGTGGCGCGGTACCAATATCGCCGTGGAAACGCCGGTCTATGCGGCGGAGTCCATCGGCAGGGGCTCGACCATGCGGCGCGCGATCGACGGGGTGAGCGAGCTCGTGATCGGCATGTTCCGCGCCGGCGTCGAGAAGCTCTGAGATGGCTGAAGCTGACGTGAAGCGCGGCCCCGGCCGCGGCAAGTTCATCACCTTCGAGGGCGGCGAGGGTTCCGGAAAGTCGACGCAAATCAAGATGTTGGCGCAACGTCTTGAGGCGGCTGGCGTGCCCAATATCGCAACTCGCGAGCCCGGCGGCTCGCCGGGCGCGGAGATCATCCGCCATTTGCTGCTCTCCGGCGTCGGAAAGCTGCTCGGCCCCGAGGCCGAGACGCTGCTGTTTGCGGCGGCTCGCGACGATCATGTCCGAACCGTGATTCTGCCGGCGCTGAATCAGGGCACCTGGGTGCTGTGCGACCGCTTCTTCGATTCCACCCGCGCCTATCAGGGCAGCCTCGGCCAGGTCTCGCCCGATATCCTCAACGCCCTGCAGCGGGTGACGATCGGCGACCTCAAGCCCGACCTCACCATCATTCTGGACGTGCCGGTCGAGGTCGGGATGCGCCGCGCGGCGGTCCGGCGGGGCAGCGGTTCGGCAGATCGCTTCGAGAGCGAGGATATGAGCTTTCACGAGGGGCTGCGCGCCGCTTATCGCAAGATCGCGGCCGATGATCCCAAACGCTGCGTGCTGATCGACGCCACCGCCGATGCCGACAGCGTCGGCCAGGCCGTCTGGAGCGCCGTGCGCGAGCATCTCGCAACCGTAACGGCAGCAAGCCCGGCATGAGCGCACGCAAGGTCGAGCAGGAGATTGCGGTCCGGCATCCGCGCGAAACCACCGCGCTATTCGGACATCGCGACGCAGAGGCGGCGCTGCTCAATGCGTATCGCAGCGGCCGCATCGCGCATGCCTGGCTGCTTGGCGGACGGCAGGGCATCGGCAAGGCGACGCTCGCCTATCGGATGGCGCGATTCGTGCTCGCCAATCGCGATTCCGCTGCGCCGGCCGTGCGTGGGGCCGAGTCGCTTGCGGTCGATCCAGACGATTACGCCGCGCGTCTGGTCACGTCCGGCGCCCATGGTGGCCTCTTGACCTTGGAGCGCTCGGCCAACGACAAGGGCGTGATGCGCACCGTCATCACCGTCGACGAGACGCGCGAGACCATCAGCTTCTTCGGCTCGACCGCCGCGGTCGAGGGCTGGCGGGTCTGCATCGTCGATACCGTCGACGAGCTCAATCCCAACGCTGCCAATGCGCTGCTCAAGATCCTCGAGGAGCCGCCGCAGCAGTCGCTGTTTCTCCTGATCAGCCACGCGCCGGCGCGGGTGCTCGCGACCATCAAGTCGCGCTGTCGCCGGCTGTCCTTGCGTCCGCTCGCGGTCGAGGACGTGGTCCGCGCCGCGGCCGAGGCCACCGGGATGGATGCATCCGACCCGGGGCTGCAGGAGGCGGCGGAGGCTTCCGAAGGCAGCGTCTCCCGCGCACTGGCGCTGCTCGGCGGTGATTCGCTGCAGCTGCAGACCCGTACCGCGGCACTGCTCGCGACCCTGCCGAAGGTTGATCCAGCCGAGCTGCACGCGCTGGGCGATGCGCTCGGCACCAGCGACCGGGTGGCGCTGGCGAGCTTCCTCGACAGCATCGAGCGCTGGGTGGCCGAGCGGCTGCGCACCGGCGATGCCAATGCCGATCTACCCCGCCTTGCACGGCTGGCGGAGGTGTGGGAAAAGATCGTCCGCGCCGCGCGCGACACCGAATCCTACAATCTGGAGCGAAAACCGCTGGTTTTCTCGGTGTTCGGGATGCTCGCCGAAGCCACGCGCTAGTCGCGCCGTCTGTCATCCCGAGATCATTTGTCCGACGTCGAAGAGGAATTTGCCGTGGCGAAGGCCAGCAAGAAGACTGTCAAGAAGAAGCCGGCGAAGCAGGCGCGCAAGTCGCAAGCGCCGCGCGCCGCGAAAAAGGCTGCCAAGAAAACTGCGAAGCAGCAGCGCGCAGTGGCCAAGGCGGGTAACAAGGCCGGCAAGAAGGCTTCCAAGGCGAAGGCGTCAAAGGCCAAATCCGCGAACAAGCCTGCCGGCAAGCGCGGCGTGAAGCAAGCCGCCAAGGCTCCGGCCAAGAAGGCGGTGAAGAAGGCGGCGGCAAAGGCGCCGAAGAAGGCTGCCGCAGCGGCTGCCAACAGGCGCGACGTTAAGACGCCGCCAGCGGAAGTCGCTGAACTGGCATCCAAGCCGGCCAAGGCCACAAAGCCGAAGGCGCCCCGCAAGCCGAAGGCCGCCGCTATGACCGACGTCGCTGCGCCGTCCGCCACCGAGCGCAACAGCTTCTACGTCACCACCGCGATCGCTTACCCGAACGGCAAGCCGCATATCGGCCACGCCTATGAGGCGATCGCGACCGACGCGATCGCGCGCTTCGCCCGGCTCGACGGCAAGGACGTGTTCTTCCTGACCGGTACCGACGAGCACGGGCTGAAGATGGTGCAGACCGCGCAGAACGAAGGGCTGCCGCCATCCGAGCTCGCGACCCGCAATGCGGCCCGCTTCAAGGAAATGGACGAGCGGCTCAACGTCTCATTCGACCGCTTCATCCGGACCACAGAGCCCGTGCACCACAGATCGAGTCAGGCGATCTGGAATCGGATGCGCGACAACGGTGACATCTACGCCGACGTCTATTCCGGCTGGTACTCGGTCCGCGACGAGGCCTACTACGCCGAGGAGGAGACGCGCCTCAACGACGACAATGTGCGCCTTGGTCCGCAGGGCACGCCTGTGGAGTGGGTGGAGGAGAAGAGCTATTTCTTCCGCCTCTCCGCCTACCAGGACAAGCTGCTCGCCCTGTACGAGAGCCAGCCCGATTTCATCGGGCCGGATGCGCGGCGCAACGAGATCGTCAGCTTCGTCAAGGGTGGGTTGAAGGACCTGTCAATCTCGCGCACCACCTTCGATTGGGGCGTGCGCGTGCCGCATGACCACGAGCATGTGATGTATGTGTGGGTCGACGCGCTGACCAACTACATCACCGGCGTCGGCTTTCCCGACGAGAGCGATCCGAACTGGCATTACTGGCCGGCTGATGTCCACATCATCGGCAAGGACATCATCCGCTTTCATTCGGTGTATTGGCCGGCCTTCCTGATGTCGGCCGGCATCCCGCTGCCGAAGCGGGTTTATGCCCATGGCTTCCTGTTCAGCAGGGGCGAGAAGATGTCGAAATCGGTCGGCAACGTCGTCGATCCGTTCTCGCTCGCCGATCAGTATGGTGTCGACCAGATGCGCTATTTCTTCCTGCGCGAGGTGCCGTTCGGCCAGGATGGCAACTACAATCACGAGGCCATCGTCGCGCGCATCAATGCCGATCTGGCCAACGATCTCGGCAATCTCGCCCAGCGCTCGCTGTCGATGATCGCGAAGCAGCTCGGCGGCGTGCTGCCGGAGCCCGGCGAGTTCTCGGCCAACGACAAGGCAATCCTGGCCGAGGCCGATGCCATGATCGGCGCCGCGCGCAAAGCGATGGCGACGCAGCAGATCCATCAATGGCTCAATACCGTCTGGTCGGTCGTCGCCGAGGCCAACCGCTATTTCGCGGGCGAGGCGCCGTGGGCATTGGCCAAGACCGATCCGCCACGCCAGCGCACGGTGCTCTACGTGACCGCTGAGGTGATCCGGCAGATCGCGATCCTGACCCAGGCGGTGATGCCGACAGCGTCTGAAAGACTGCTCGACAGCCTCGGCGTTCCCGCAGGCGAGCGCAGCTTCGATCGGCTCGGCGGCGAGGTGCGGATCGCACCGGGCACGACCCTGCCGGCGCCGCAAGCGGTGTTCCCGCGCTACATCGAGCCGACTGCCGCGTGATGCTGGTCGACAGCCATTGCCATCTGGATTTTCCGGATTTCGCCGAAGATCTCGATGGCATCGTCGCGCGCGCGGCATCCGCCGGCGTCGGCCGGCTGGTGACGATCTCGACCCGGGTGCGGCGGCTCGGCGAACTGCTTGCGATCGCCGAGCGCTACGAGAACGTCTATTGCTCGGTCGGCACCCATCCGCATCACGCCGACGAGGAAGACGGCATCTCCGCGCAAGAGTTGATCGCGCTCACGCAGCATCCGAAGGTCGTCGCACTGGGCGAGGCGGGGCTCGACAATTTCTACGACAACGGCTCTCCGGAGGCGCAGGAGCGCGGCTTCCGTGCCCATATTGCCGCGGCTCGCGCGACAGGGCTGCCGCTGGTGATCCACACTCGCGAAGCCGATGCGCGGTGTGGCGAGATCCTGGAGGAGGAGGTCGCGAAGGGACCTTTTCGTGCGGTGCTGCATTGCTACACCGGCGGACGGGAGCTTGCGATGAAAGCGATCGACCTTGGACTGCACATCTCCTTCACAGGCATCCTGACCTTCAAGAAGTCGCAGGGCTTGCGCGATCTCGCGGCCGAACTGCCGGCTGACCGCATCATGGTCGAGACCGACGCGCCGTATCTGGCGCCCGGTAAGTTCCGCGGCAAGCGCAACGAGCCGGCCTATGTCGTCGAGACCGCGAAGGTCCTCGCGGAGACACGCGGCGTGTCGCTGGAGCAGATCGCGGAGCAGACCACGGAGACGTTCTTCCGGCTGTTCTCCAAGGTGCCGCGCCTGGCGGGGGCTGCATGACATTGACGCTCACGATCCTTGGCTGCGGCTCCTCGGCTGGCGTGCCGCGCCCGGCGCTCGGTTGGGGTGCGTGCGATCCCGACAATCCCAGGAATCGCCGCCGCCGCTGCTCGCTGATGGCCGAGCGCACGTCGCCGCAGGGCACGACGCGCGTCGTGATCGACACCTCTCCGGACCTGCGCGAGCAACTGATCGACGCCGAGGTCGATCACATCGACGCCGTGTTCCTGACCCATGAGCATGCCGACCAGACCCATGGAATCGACGACCTGCGCTCGGTGGTGCTGCATCAGCGCCGGCGCATTCCGGTCTATCTGAACCAGTCGACCGCCAAGGATGTCATTCACCGCTTCTCCTATTGCTTCATCTCACCCGCCGGCAGTGACTATCCGCCGATTTTGAATCAGGAGAGCATCGAGGCCGGCGAGAGCCGCACCATCGAGGGCAAGGGTGGCGCCGTCGAGATGACCGCGTTTCTGGTTCAACACGGCAACATCCCCGCGCTCGGCTACCGCATCGGCAAGGCGGCCTATACGCCCGACCTCAACGACATCCCGGAAGCGAGCTGGGGCGCGCTGGAGGATCTCGATCTCTGGATCGTCGACGGTTTGCGCTACACCCAGCATCCGAGCCATTTCTCGGTCAACGATGCGTTGTCGTGGATCGAGCGCTTCAGGCCGAAGCGTGCAGTCATCACTAATATGCATTCCGACCTCGACTACGAGGTGCTGCGCCAGAGTTTGCCGGACGGCGTCATCCCGGCCTATGATGGGATGCGGTTGGAGATCGGATAGTCTTCAAATCATAGCGACCACTGAGGGCCGCTGGATGTCTGTGTTTCGTCATTGCGAGCGAAGCGAAGCAATCCAGGGCGTAAAGATCTGGATTGCTTCGTCCGCTTCGCTCCTCGCAATGACGGACTGACCGACGGCCCGCGATCATCGCCTATGAATCAGGAACATGGAGATACTGCGATGCTGTCCCTGTTCTTCGAAGTCGCAATCAAGCCGGGCCGCGTCGACCAATATCTCAACCTGGCGGCATCGCTGAAGCCCGAACTCGAGGCGATGGGCGGCTGTCTGTTCCTCGACCGCTTCAAGAGTCTCAAGCGCGACAACCTGATCCTGTCCTACCAGATCTGGCAGGACGAGGGCTCACTGACGGCCTGGCGCGTCCAGACGCATCATCACGAGGTGCAGACGCTCGGCCGGGACAAGGTGTTCTCGGACTATCGCATCCGCGTGGCGCAGGTGGTCTTTGAGGCGAGGCGCGGACAGCCCGTGTGGCAGTCGGAGCAGCGCTCGCTCTACAACGATCCGAAGCGGCGGCCGCCGACCTATGTGCTGGCGACGGAATCGAAGAGTGCAAAGCTTCCGGTTGCCTGCGACTGGCCCAGCGAGGCGTTCGCCAGCGTCTATCGCGAGGGACAATATGGGCATCTGATCGAGCTGCCGGACGAGCAATCCGGCCACGCGCTCGCGCCACGATTATTCGACGAGCCTTCCACCGATTATGTCCGGATCGTCGAGGTCACCAGGGATTACGGTATGTACGATCGCACCGAAGCGCCACAGTTCTATCCTCCGAAGAGCAGGGAAGAGTAGCGGTTCCCCGGCCTTCATTGCGAGCGAAGCGAAGCAATCCAGAATATCGCGGCGCTTAGTCTGGATTGCTTCGTCGCTGCCGCTCCTGGCAATGGCGTTGATGGCGCAGCGTCAAAAGCTACGCCGAGATCGCCTTCGCCGACTGCACCTCGTTGCGCAGCAGGAATTTCTGGATCTTGCCCGTGGAGGTCTTCGGGATCGGGCCGAACACCACGGCCTTGGGCGTCTTGAAGCCGGACATCCGCTCGCGGCAGTAGGCGATGATCTCGGCCTCGGTGGCCTCGGCGCCGTCCTTCAGCTCGATGAAGGCGCAGGGCACCTCGCCCCATTTCGGATCGGGCTTGGCGACCACGGCGGCGAACAGCACCGCCGGGTGCTTGTAAAGGATGTCCTCGACTTCGACCGAGGAGACGTTCTCGCCGCCGGAGATGATGATGTCCTTGGAGCGATCCTTGATCGTGACATAGCCGTGCGCATCGAGCACGCCGAGATCGCCGGTGTGAAACCAGCCCCCGGCAAAGGCCTCCTGCGTGGCCTTCTCGTTCTTCAGATAGCCCTTCATGACGATATTGCCGCGGAACATGACCTCACCGATGGTCTCGCCATCGCGCGGCACCTCCTGCATCGTCACTGGGTCCAGCACGGTGACGGCTTCCTCGAGCGGGTAGGGCACGCCCTGCCGGCGCTTGAGCTCCGCGCGCGCGGCACTCGGCAAGTCGTCCCATCCAGGCTGCTCGGCGCAGACGGACGCTGGTCCATAGACCTCCGTGAGCCCGTAGACATGGGTGAGCTTGATGCCGATCCGCTCGGCACCTTCGAGCACCGCGACCGGCGGCGCCGCGCCGGCGATCAGTCCGACAACAGGCTTCGCTCCCCCTTTCGGCGCATCGGCTGCGTTGATCAGCGTGTTGTAGACGATCGGAGCGCCGCACATATGGGTGACGCCATGCTCCCTGATCAGCGCAAAGATCCTGCTCGGCTCGACCTTGCGCAGGCAGACATTGACCCCGGCCGCAGCCGCCATGGTCCAGGGAAAGCACCAGCCATTGCAGTGAAACATCGGCAAGGTCCAGAGATAGACCGGATGCTGGCCGAGATTGCCGGCGAGGATATTGCTGACCGCGTTGAGATAGGCGCCGCGATGATGCGTGACGACGCCCTTGGGGTTTCCAGTCGTCCCTGAGGTGTAGCTGAGTGCGATCGCGTCCCACTCGTCCTTCGGCCGACGCGGCTCGAACGTTGGATCGCCCTGCGCGAGCGCCTCCTCATATTCGATCGCGCCGATGCGGCTGCCGCCTTTGTAGGACGCATCATCCGCGTCGATCACGAACGGCTTCTCGCCACTCATCAGCGGCAGCGCCTCGGCGATCACCTTGGAAAATTCCGGATCGACCACGATGACCTTCGCCCCGCCATGATCGAGCTGGAACGCGATCGATGGCGCATCGAGGCGGATGTTGAGTGCGTTGAGCACTGCGCCCGCCATCGGCACGGCGAAATGCAGCTCGTTCATGGCCGGCACGTTCGGCAGCATCGCCGCGACAGTGTCGCCTTCGCCGATGCCACGACCGGCGAGATACGACGCGAAGCGGCGGCAGCGTGCGTAAGTCTCGGCCCAGGTGAAGCTGCGGCCTTCATAGACGGTGCTGACATGGTCCGGGTAGACGGCCGCGCTGCGCGCAAGGAAGCTCAGCGGCGTCAGGGGCACGTAGTTGGCAGGGGTCTTGTCCAGGCCAATGTCATACTGGTTCTGCTGTCCGCTCATCCTGGCCTCCTGTGCTCACGTGAAGATTCTACAGGAACCCGATCGAAATCCAGGGGAAAATCGCCACGATGATGAGGCCGATCAGGAGCGCAACCAGATACCCCCAGATCGGCCGCATGCCCTGTGCCGGATCGACCCGGCCGATCGCGCAGGCCGCGTAATAGCCGACGCCGAACGGCGGCGCGAACAGGCCGATGCCCATCGCCAGGATGATGATCATGGCGTAGTGCACCTCGTGCACGCCGACGGCCTTGGCGATCGGGAACAGTAGCGGCCCGAACAGCACGATCGCCGGGATGCCTTCGAGCACGCTGCCAAGGATGACGAAGGCGATGATCGACACCGCGATGAACGAGGCGCTGCCGCCGGGCAGCCCGGTCATCGCTGATGCCAACGAGCGCGAGAAGCCGGATTGCGTCAGGCCCCAGGCCATGCCGGTGGCCGCGCCGATGATCAGCAGGATCGCGCCTGACAGAGCCGCCGTCTCGACCAGCATCGACGGCAGCCGCCGCCAGTCGAAGCGGCGATAGATCAAAAGCCCGATGATGACGCTGTAGACGATGCCAATGGTGGAGACTTCCGTCGCGGTCGCGATGCCCTCGACCACGGCATAGCGGATCACGAAGGGCAGGGCGATGGCGGGCAGGGCGACCATAAAAGTCTTTGCAATCTGGCTGCCGCGCGCCCTCTTCACATGGCTCAAATCCTCGCTGCGATAGCGCCACCAGACCAGCACGGAGAGCGTGATGGCAAGTACGATGCCCGGCAGCAGACCACCGGTGAACAACGCCGAGATCGACACGCCGGTGACCGAGCCGATCGTGATCAGCACGAGGCTCGGCGGAATGGTTTCGGTCTGCGCGCCGGTGGCAGCTAACAGCGCGACGAGGTCGCCGGGCCTGGCGCCGCGCTGCTTCATCTCCGGGAACAGCACCGGCGCCACCGCGGCCATGTCGGCGGCCTTCGAGCCGGAGATGCCGGAGACGAGGTACATCGCGCCGACCAGCACGTAATGCAGGCCGCCGCGGACATGGCCTAGCAGGCTCGCCAGGAACGCCACCATGGCCCGCGCCATGCCAGTCATCTCGATCAGCAGCCCGAGGAAGACGAACAGCGGCACCGACAGCAAGATCAGGTGGCTCATGCCTTCGTCCATGCGGCCGACCAGCACCATCAGTGGCGTATGCGTGGTCAGCGCCAGATAGCCGAAGGTGGCAAGCCCGAAGCCGAACGCGATCGGCACGCCGGCGAACACGCAAAAGCCGGCGACGCCGACAAAAAAGATGATCAGGTTGAGATTGCCGAGCGGCCGCAGCAGCGGCTGGGCCAGCCAAAAGACGCCGATAATGCCGGCGACCGTCAGCAGCGCCGCCAGCAAGGCCTTGACGTTGCCGTCGCGTGCCAGCCGCAGCATCGCAAACAGCGCCATCAGGCAGACGCCGACCGGCAGAGCGGCGGCGCGCCAGGTGTTCGAAATCTGCAGCGCCGGCGTCGTGATGAAGCTTTCCTCGTAGGCATATTCGTAAGCTGGATGCACGATCATGACCAGGAAGGCCAAAGCCGCACAGGTCGCCACCGCATCGAGATAGAACCGCACCGCCGGCGGCGCACTGCCGATCACCGCGGTCATGCGCATGTGCTCGGCGCGCCGGAAGGCGACCGCGGCACCGAGCATCGCCAGCCACAGGAACAGCATCGAGGCCAGCTCGTCCGACCAGATCAGCGGCCGGTGCAGCACGTAGCGGGCGATCACGCCTGCAAACAGGATGACGATCTCGGCGACGACGAGGATTGCCGCCGGGATTTCGACCATGAGGCCGAGCAGGGACTCGATCCGCCGGAGCAGGGAGTGGCGAGGGGGCCCGGCCGTCGTCCCAATGACCGTTTCGGTGACGGAGAATTCGGTGATTTCGACGTGAGCCATAGCGCAGCACGAGCCCCCTACGCGTTACGAGAGCTTGCCGACCGCTTTCTCCAGCAGCGACCAGGCCTCCTCGCCATATTTGCCCTTCCACTCGGCATAGAAGCCGGCGGAGCGCAGCTTGTCGCGGAAGGGGCCGACCTCCGGCTGGTTGAACACCAGGCCCTTGGCCGAGAGTTCGTCCTTCACCGTGGCGTTCAGCTTCTCGGTATCCTCACGCTCCTTCACCGCGGCGGCATTAACGTGCTTGGCGACGATCGCGCGGATATCCTCCGGCAAGGCTTGCCACGCGCGACGGTTCATCAGGAACCAGAAGCCGTCCCACATGTGGTTCGTGAGCGAGCAATATTTCTGCACCTCGTAGAGCTTCGCCGCCGAGATCAACGCGAGCGGGTTCTCCTGGCCCTCGACGATCTTGGTCTGCAGCGCCGAATAGACCTCGCTGAAGTTGATCGAGGCAGGCGCCGCATCGAACGCCTTGAACATCGAGGTCCACAGCGGCGACACCGGCACGCGGATCTTGAAGCCCTTATAATCGTCCGGCCCGTTGATCGGCTTGGTCGACGACGTGGTCTGGCGGAAGCCGTTGTCCCAGATCTTGTCCATGACCTCGAGCCCGGCCTTGTTGATCTGGCGGCGCACATAGGCGCCGAGCTCGCCGTCCATGGCCTTCCAGACCGTGGGATAATCCGGAAACGCGAAGCCGATGCCGTTGATCGAGGCCGCTGGCACCAGGGTGGCCAGGATCAGCCCCGACAGCGTGAAGAACTCGACGCCGCCGGATCGGAGCTGGCTCAGCGTGTCCGTATCCGAGCCGAGCTGGCTGTTCGGGAACACCTGCATATCGAACCGGCCATTGGTCTCGGTCTTGATAGCTGCCGCCATCTCGCGGGCCCGGGCCACAAAGGGATGGGATTCCGGGAGGTTATTGGCGAATTTGTAAGTGAACTCGGCGCTCTGCGCGCGCGCCACATGCGGTGCGGCAATCCCGCCCAGAACCGCTGACGCTGCGGATGCCTTGAGTAGCGTGCGCCGTGACAGGCTCATTCTCGTTTCTCCCAGATGCTTCTTGTTGTGAGACGCATGAGTCCCATCAGGACCAATCCTATACGGACCAGAGCCCGTCAGGTCATCTGCGTTCTCATCGTGCTCAGCGCTTATTTCAGCCCAGGACAATGGCGGCAATCTCGGGAGGCGACGACACTCGAATGCACCTCGGGCCATGAGCTGGGAACCGACGATTTGGTGGCCGAAATTCATGCCGGTTTCGAGCAATTTACGCCAAGCCATTGATTGTCCTTAGAATAGATATATTCCATAATATACCTTATGCGAATTGTGTATTTGGGCTGAACCTGAGCGCGGATTATGCCGCTGATCGATTCTGCTTATGCGGGCAGCCTTTGAGGTCTTGGCTGGCGTCCCCGGCTTTGTGGCTAGCTTCTTTGAAGACTAGATTCGGACCTGGGGTTCTTGGCCGCGAATGCATTCAGCTCGCGCGCGACGCGATCCAGGTGATTAGCCATCTCGTGCTGGGCTTTACGCGGATCGCGACCGGCGATCGCGCCGTAGATCGCCTCGTGCTCGCGGTACGTCCCTTCAAGCCGGCCCGGCTCGGGAAGCAGCGTACGGCGAACGCGTTCAAGATGGGTTCGGATCTGATCAAGCACCTCACCGACGCGTGCGAGACCAAGGCTCTCAGTCATTTGGTGATGGAACCTGGTATCGAGCGCGTGGAAGCCCTCGAGGTCTCCGCTTACAATCGCTGCGTTTTGATAGGCAACATTTTGGCCGAGCGCTTCGATAGCCTGGTCCGACATGCTGGCCGCGCAGACGCCGACGACCTCCACCTCCAGAGCACGACGCATCAGCATCCACTGACGGACGTCTTCGAGATGGATCTTGGCGACATAGGAGCCGCGTTGCGGCTCGACCACGACGAGTCCTTCGAAAGCCAATCGATTGATCGCGGTCGTGATCGAGAGTTTCGACACATCAAAGATGGCGCACCACTCGTTCTTGTCGATCGGCGTTTCGGGCGCGAGCGTGCCGGAGACGATGGCCCGCTTGAGTGCCAGATAGGCCTGATCGACTTTCGACCCTCCTGCCCTGCGCCCACGCGCTGGTCTCGTGCCGCCGCTGAAGCCACCGACTGAATGCATGCTCTGTTCCCTCGAGCCGATCTACGCGTTTCGATCCCGTGACGCCAATCGTGCAGCCAAACCGCTTGACGAGCCTTATCTGATATAACTAGCATGTCAGTTAATAAGCAACGATCACCTGCGGCTCAATGTCTCCAGGGACTGACGGGCACGCCGGGAGGAAAATCCAATGGAGACACGCTTCGGCGCGCTCGGCGCAGAAGATGAGCGCGGCGCTTCTCGATCTTCTCCCATGGTCCAGCTTGGCAGCCGCGCCGGCGCTCCGGGCAGACATGTCGTGCTTTGCGCGGAGCAGATCTCCAAATCCTTCGCAGGCGTAAGGGCGCTCCACAACGTCGATTTCGATTTGCGCCATGGCGAAGTCCATGCGCTGATGGGCGAGAACGGTGCCGGCAAGAGCACCCTGATGAAGATCCTCGCCGGCGTGCACACGAGCTACGACGGCAGCATCCAGGTCGAGGGCCAGGCTGCATCGTTCAGCGGCGTGCGCGACGCCGAAGAAGCGGGCATCGCCATCATCCACCAGGAGCTCAATCTCGTTCCCGAACTGAGCGTGGCCGCGAACATCTTCCTCGGCCGTGAGCCGCTGATCGGCGGCGTGCTGATCGACCGGCGCAGCATGATCAGAGCGGCCGAGCGACTGCTCGCACGTCTCGGCGTGACCATCCCTCCTGAAACCAGAATTTCCGGCCTGCGCGTCGGCGAACAGCAGCTCGTTGAGATCGCCAAGGCGCTGTCGCTCAACGCCCGCATCCTCATCATGGACGAGCCGACCTCGGCCTTGTCGTCCTCGGAATGCGACACGTTGTTCAAGATCGTGCGTCAGCTCGCCAGCGAAGGCGTCGCCATCATCTACACCTCCCATCGCATCGAGGAGGTGTTGGAGCTTGCCGACCGCGTCACCGTCCTGCGCGACGGCAGGCGGGTGGTGACGGCACCGATCGGCGAACTCTCGCGCGGTGCGATCATCTCGGCGATGGTCGGCCGCGAGATAACCGCGAACGAGTCCGGCAAGACGGCGCAGGATGGCGCGGTCGTCCTCTCGGTGCGGAACCTGACGCTGGATACGCTCGGCCCGCACGGATGGCGGCGGACGCTGCACGGCGTCAGTTTCGAGCTCAGGCGCGGCGAGATCCTTGGGATCGGCGGGCTGCTCGGCTCCGGCCGAACGGAGATCCTGGAATCGATCTTCGGCGTCTCACGCGGCTGGCGCGACGGCAACATCGCGATCGATGGCGCGCCTGTCGATATCAACTCGCCGGCCGACGCCTATCGTCTCGGCGTCGCGCTCGTCAGCGAGGATCGCAAGGAGCGCGGCCTGCATCTTGGCGCGTCGATCTGCGACAATGTCGCCCTGCCCTCGATCGGCGTGCTCTCGCGCTTTGGCTTGCGCTCTTTCGCCAGCGAACGTGCACTTGCTGCAGACATGGTCAAGCGGCTCTCGGTCCGCTGCTCCGGTATCGGCCAGGACGTTGCCGCACTCTCTGGCGGCAATCAGCAGAAGGTCGTGATCGGCAAATGGCTCGGGACCGAGCCTCGCATCCTGCTGCTCGATGAACCGACCCGCGGTATCGACATCGGTGCCAAGCAGGAGATCTACCGGCTGATCTTCGATCTCGCCGCGCAAGGGCTCGGGATCATCGTGGTGACGTCGGAAATGCCGGAACTGCTGCTGTTATCAGACCGAATCCTGGTCATGTGTGAGGGACGACAGACCGGGATTCTCGCGCGCGAGAATGCAACGCAGGAGCAGGTCATGCGCCTGGCGGCGCCGGGCATGGCGGCGTGGTCGCAGGTATCGGCATCATGACAACTCTCCTTCGTCTTCTGTCCCGGACCAAGCTCTATTGGGGCCTCTTGCTGATCTGCCTGATCGGCGCCCTCACCTCACCGCACACCTCATCCGGCCACAACATCTTCCTGTCCTATGGCAATCTCACCGACGTCCTGCGCCAGGTCTCGATCACCGGGCTTGTGGCGACCGGCATGACCATGGTCATCCTGCTGGGCGGCATCGATCTCTCGGTCGGCTCGGTGATGGGCTTCTCGACGGTGATCTGCGCGATGCTACTCACCAAGCGCGGCTGGACCTCGGCGTCGATCATGGGCGTGCCGGCCGCTATCATCGTCGGTGGTGTCGCCGTGGCCCTGGCCGCGCGCTTCGTATTCGCAGGGCTCGCCCGCGGCCGTGATGTCAGCGCCGGACGGCGACGAGAGATCACACTCTCGCGCTGGCAAAGCATAGGTATCCCGGGGCTGCTCGGCCTCGCCGCTGCGACTACGATCGGGTGGTGGACGATGCACCAGGTGCCAAGCAAGTTCGGCGTTCTCGGTGTTCTCCTGATCGCGCCCTGCCTTGCCTTGGTGCTCGGCGGCTTCAACGGACTCCTGATCGTGACCGGACGTTTGCAGCCCTTCATTGCGACGCTCGCGATGATGGTCAGCGCGCTCGGCATCGCACGGTTGACCGCCGGTTCTGACAACGCCGTTGTGCCCGTGTACACCGGCACCAACGCGACCGAGGCGTTCGAGCTGCTGCGGTCGATGCTCTGGGGCGTACTGCCGGTACCAAGCGTATTCTTCCTCGCGGCGATCATCCTGTTCGGCGCGATCCTGCGGTTCACGACCTTCGGACGCTACGCCTATGCGATCGGCGGCAATATCGAGGCCGCAAAGCTCTCTGGCATCAAGGTCGCGGAGGTGCAGCTCACGGCCTATCTTCTGTCCGGCCTTCTGGCGGGAATCGCCGGCGTGCTGTTCGTCGCGCAGTACCGGCAGGGCAAGCCTGACGCTGGCGCCGGGCTCGAGCTCGACGCAATCGCCGCGGTCGTCATCGGCGGCACCAGCCTGATGGGCGGGCGCGGCGGCCTTGCCGGTACCTTTGTCGGCGTCCTCATCTTCGGCCTGCTCTCCGACATCCTGCAGCTTCAGAACATCGACTCCAACGTCCAGCTCGTCATGAAGGGATTGATCATCGTCTGCACCGTGCTGGTGCAGGAACAGAATCTCGGTCAGCTCGTCGCATGTTGGCGATTCCGCCGATCGGGCGAAGCACATGCCGATCCGAAAACAGCCGAGTCCCATCGGCTGCCAAGCGCCGCAAAGGCCCAATTCGCAAGGGAGGATCTCGATGAAGCGTCGTGAGTTCTTGAAATTGTCGACCACTGCGGCCGGGGCCGCAATGACGATCTACCTGCCAGCCGGTTGGACCCCTGCAAGAGCCGCCGGCAAGTCGAAGGTCGGCTTCAGCCAATGCACCACGCTCGAACCGTGGCGCGTGCAGTTCAACAAGGACATCCTGGCCGAAGCCAAGAACCATCCTGATATCGACCTCATCATCACCGACGGCCAGGACAAGACCGAAAAGCAGGTCGCCGACTGCGACAACCTGATCGTGCAGCAGGTCAACGTGCTGCTGATCTCGCCGAAGGAATCCGCCGGCCTGACCGGCGTTGTCGAAAAAGCGATCGATGCAAAGATCCCAGTCATCGTGCTCGACCGCAATGTCGACACCAAGCGCATCACCCAATTCATCGGCGGCGACAACGTCGCGATCGGCAAGGCGGCCGGCGAGCACGCGGTCAAGCTGCTCGGCGGCGCCGGCAAGGCGGCCGGCAATGTCGTCGAGATCTGGGGCGGCATGGGCACCCAGCCTGCGCATGACCGCCATGACGGCTTCCACGCCTTCACCGACAAAGAGCCTGGCATCAAGTACCTGCTCAACAATCAATCGGGGGATTGGAAGCAGGACAAGGCCTACGACATCATGACCACGGCGCTGCGCAACAACGAGAAGATCGACCTGGTCTACGGCCACAACGATCCGATGGCCTATGGCGCTTATCTTGCCGCCAAGGACGCCGGCCGCGACAAGGATATCAAGTTCATCATCGGGATCGACGGCCTGCCGGACGAAGGCGTTACCTGGGTCTCCAAGGGGCTGCTTACCGCCACCTTCCTCTACGCGACACCAGGCGCGGAAGGACTGCGGCAGGCCGCCAAGCTCTTGAAAGGAGAAAAGCTCGAACCGGTCATCACCTTGCCGACGATGCTGATCACCAAGGAGAACGCGCCGGACATCCTGAAGAAGAACGGATTGCTCTGATCGGGCAACACTGAACTGGTGTTTCGAAGAGCCAAGCGCGGTCACATTCCGCGCCGGCTCTTCGTCCGTCTCGCCTCTGTTTCACCACACGAGAATGACCTCGTGTGAGATCGTCTCCCCTCTTCGAGTTCCGACATGAGCGATGCGATCTTTCGCAGACAGGACGGCATCTGGCTGAACGAACCGAAACGATGGACCGCGCAGGGCGATGACCTGAAGATCGTCACCGACAAGGCCACCGATTTCTGGCGCGAAACTCATTATGGGTTTTGTCGGGACAGCGGTCATTTCCTGGGCTTTCGGACAGCGGAATCGTTCACCGCGGAGCTGCGTATCCGCTGCGATTTTCAAGCGCTCTACGACCAGGCTGGCATCATGGTGCGCATCGATGCAGAACGTTGGGTCAAAGCCGGGATAGAATTTTCGGACGGGCGGCCGATGCTCGCGAGCGTATTGACCGATGGGCGATCGGATTGGGCAACTGCTCCATATGAGCATGACGCCGGCGACTTCTGGATGCGGGCGACCGTCGCGAACGGCGTTCTTCGATTGCAGGTTTCCGCCGACGGCCAACTCTGGCCACTGACGCGATTGGCGCCTTTCCCGACGGCGACGTCCTATCTTGTGGGGCCTATGGCCTGCACACCCGAGCGAGAGGGATTACCGGTCACCTTCTCGAGCTTTTCCCTGAAGCCGCCGCTCGGCAAGGATCTGCACGACCTCAGCTAGACGACCGTTTACAAAGTCATGGCTCTATGTATAGGCCCTCGCTGTCATCGTCCGCGAAGGCGGACGATCCAGTACGCCGTGACGTTTCGGTTCGATCTCTTCTGCCGCGGAGTACTGGACGCTCCGCCGGAGCCTGTCATCCGGCCGGCCGAAGGCCGGACCGGGTGGCGAAGCATGACAGCGTTGGAGATGGCGAGAGCTCAACCCATCCACCGACCAACCGATTTCAAGGAAACGCTCTTCTAAGGAGCGTCGCTCTGCGGCTTGCGGCGGAAGAACTTGATGATCCCTGCTCCCAGCGCTAGCACGCCGACGAGGATCATCTTGGCGAACTTCAGCGCCATGGCGCCGAGCAGCGCGAACAGGCCGAGCTTCTTGGCCACGGCGCCGCCGACCAATGCCATCAGGCCGTATTGGGCGACAAGATCTGTGGCCGCGCTGAAGTCCTCATAGCGCTTGCCGGCATTGTACTGGAGCGCGGCCAGCAGCTCGCGCGCGGCGGCCTTGTCGGTTGCGATCCGCTGCGAGTCCGACAGCAGGTTCAGGCTGAAATAGCCATCGCGGCCAAGCGCATAGGTGTTGTAATTGACGTTCCTGGGCGTGTCGTCAGCCTGGCCCTTGTCCTTGCCCAGCAGCGACCAGACCAGCCGATGGGTATCGGCGTCATAGGCTGGCGGCTCGATCCAGCCGACCACCTGCAGCTCAGGAAAGCCGCGGGCGACGCGATCCCGGTTGGTCTGCTCCACGCCCTCGCTGATGGTCTTCAGGAGATCGTCGGCGTTCCAATCCTTGGCATCATCGTCCTTGATATAGCCTTCCTTGATGTAGCGGATCACGACCATCCATGGCTCGTTCTGACGCGTGCTCAGCACGAGCCCGATGAAGGTCGTCTCGTCCGGGACGTTGCCCAGCGCGCGCAGCACGCGCAGGCCCTCGGCCTTGGGAACGAAGAAGCGATCGGCCGCCAGGTTCAACGTGGCCTGGTCGATCAGGCTGATCTTGCCGGCGCCTGCGGTACCAGCCTTGCCGGCGGCCTGCCAGGCGGCGCGCAACTCGGCCTGGCGAGCCGCCTCGCTCGGCGGCGCTGCCTGAGCCGACACCGAGAGCGATCCCGGCAAAGCCAGCAACATGAGGCCGGCCACCACGGCGGCAATGAGCTTACGCACCAGCTCCGGTCCTTCTGAAATGTATCGAGCGGCAATATTGTCGTGAGAACGTCGATATCAGGACCGCGATACGCAAGCCGCGGCCATTCAACCGAGTTGGCCAAGCCGCCGAGAAAAGGGCCGCGTGGCCTCGGATTGAGAAGGGGCGTTGCGGCCCCTCCTCGCGCATATAAGGTGCCTATCGGCAGGCGTGCGTCCGGTGGTCGTAGCCGAGATAGGTGCCGTTGTCGGGGTCGTAGCTGCGGAAATGCGTGCACTTCGCAGCCGCGCTGTGGACGCGCCGGCGATGCCGCTTACGCGGTGCGTCCTCGTCCTCATGCGCATGACGCCTCGCGCGCTTCTGCGGTTTGGCTTCCTCATGCTCGGCGTGTTCAGGTTTGGCCGCGGCCGACTTGGCTGCGGGCTTGGCTTCGGGCGCAGCCGGCTTCGCAGCCGCAGGCGTTTCGGCCGGAACGGGCTTGGCTTCCGGCGCAGCGACAGGTTTTGCCTCCGCCGTTGGCGCTGGTTTCTTCTCTTCGGCGACCGCGGGCTTCTCGTCCTTTGCGACCGGCTTGGTCTCCGCCGTCTCGGGCTTGACCTCCGTCGTCGCCGGCTTTGCTTCGGCTGCCGCCGGCTTGGGCTCGGTCACGTCGGGCTTTTGCGCAGGCTCGGCAGGCTTTTCGTTCGCAGCCGCGGGCGGCTTGTCTTCGGACGCGACGGGCTTCTCCTGCGCCGCTGCCGGCTGGGCCTCCAGCTTCTTCTCCTCGACGATTGCAGGCTTTGCCTCGGTCGCTGCGGGCGTCTCCGTCGTCGTGGCCACAGGCTTGTCGGCCGCGCTCGACGAAGCCTCGTCCTTCACGGCCGGCTTCTCCTCGGCCTTCTCCTCGGCAGCGGCCGGCTTGTCCTCTGTAGCCGCAGGCTTGGCTTCCGCCGATTCCGGTTTGTCGGCCGTCGCCTCCGGTGCCTGCTCGGGCGCTTTGGGCTTCTCCTCGGAGGCCGCTGGCGCCTTTTCCTCGACAGCGGCAGGCTTGTCAGCCGTAGGCGTCTCGTCGGCGCGTGCGTGCGCGCCCAGCATCACGGTGAACAGCAGACAGCACAGAACGCCGGCGCGCTGCATGATCGCGGTCGGTAAGGCAGACGAACTCATGGGATGAATGTCTCGATTGGAGGGAAGCTCGACAGGGCTGCATCATCTCTTTACGGCAAGTCTGTGAATCCTGCCGCATCGGCGTGGCGCACCGAGGCATATCGCCGCGCAGTGTGTGCCGGCGGCCTCAGCCGCTGCAATTAACGGGAGAAGTTGGCTTGCCCATCTACTCAGGGACGGCAGGGTCGAGCTCTTCCTGCTCGAGCCATTTGGCGCTCGGCCCGGACAAATAGGCGATCAGGGCGGCGATCGCCGTGTCTTTCGCCTGCTTCGGTGGCCGGCCCTGATCGTCGGGCGGGCGTCCAAGCGTCTGGGCAAGCTCCGGCGTCATCAAATGCGGCCGCAACGGTCGTGCGATGATCCGCTCGATCGTGCGAAAGATCCAGGCACCGTCCGGGTCGATATCCGACCAATGGAAGAACGGCACCTCCTCCGGCACCAGGCGCGCGAGCGCCCGCAGTGCATCCTGCGTCGCTAGCGACGGATAGCCGCCGACATAAATCGTCAGGCCCGTGGCATCGCGATCCGCCTCGGCGATATGCCGGTGGAAGCTCGCATAGTTCTCGATCGTCAGCACGTACCGCGGCGCTTCGCGCAGGCGGATGCGCGGTGCTTCCTGCGGCGGAATGCCGAAATAGGCGGGCCGTGCGAGCGACAGCTCGGCGGAATCGAAATCGATGCGGCCGGCCAGGAGGAGCGGCGGCGCAAACTTCTCCAGACCCAGCGTTCGCAAGGCATCACGCGGGCGGGCGCCCGGCGGCAATTCGAGTGCGGCGCCAAGCAGCCTCACGACCGCACCTTCGAGCCGTTCCAACGCCTTGCTGTCGCCGGCGATGCGGCGCGAGAAGGTGCGGTAGTCGAGACCTTTGTGCTTGTCGTGGAGAATGGCTGTGGCGAGCATCAATGCGGTCCGCAGCCGATCGACCTCCGCCGCAGCAAAACCTTGCCATGGCCGGCCGCGCTCCCATTGTGCGCTGATCGCGGCAATCGAGGGCGCAAGTGCATCCGGTACTTCTAACACACTGAGCAGGCGCTCAACTGTCGTTGCAGCAAGCTCTGCGACCGGGCGGCGTCCGAGCAGATCGTAGAGCCGCGTAGGGTCTTGCAAGCGGACATGCTTGATCTGCTCGCTGTCGCGCCCCTTGCCCTTGGTGATGCGGATGGCACCGGCGGACGCAGCCTCTTCGAGTTGACTGACGAAACGGTCGATTTCAGAGATGTCGCCGAGAGACGAGAAGTCGGGGCGAGCGATCGGATCGGCGACACCATCCTCCCGCCGGTCCAGCAGATAGGACATCAGCGCCCTGGCATCGGAAAACCGGCGTCCCATCGCCCTACTCGGCCGCGAGCTTCTTCAGCTCGTCATCGGACAGCAGGTCCGGGTCCATGGCCCGCAGCTCGGCGCGGGCGCGCTCCTTCAGCTGCGCAACAGTGGCGCGGGCGCTCTCGCCGATGCGGTCGACCTCGATCACGGTATCGATATGCTCGAGCACCGCGACGCGCTTCTCGTTGGGCGCCGCAATGATGATCTGCAGGCCAAGCTTTTTGTAGAAGCTCATCATCTGCCGCTGGTTCTTGCCGTCCATCTTGGAGAAGGCCTCGTCGAAGATCGCGAGCGCCATCCCCGGCGCGCGGCCGCCGTGCCGGCCGCCACTGCCATAGACGGACGCCAAGGAGGCGCCGATCGAGACATAGATCGGCACCTGCTGCTCGGCGCCGGAGCCGGTCGCACGCCGGTTTTCCCACCGGGTCTCGCGGCCGCTGACAATGTCCTTCATCAAAATTTCGAAGGTGAAGAAGTTGCGATAGTCCTCGAACTCGCTGAAATCCTTCTCCGGATCCTCAAGCAGCAGCTCGATCTCGCGCAAGGTGTCACGGTGCGGGAAGTCCTCGGGTACTTCGTCGCCGCGAAAGAGCATGTCGAGCGCTTCCGGAGAGGTCTTGCCGATCTCGATGATCTTCAGGATCGGCTGGAATTCGACCAAGCGCGTGTGATGAAACGAGTATCTTTCATTGTGGAACGGATGATCGGCGAGACCGCGGTTCATCGCAGCCAGCTCGCGCTCCATCTTGGCAATCCGCGAGGTCAGCGCGTTGATGAACTGGCCGCGCAGCAGGGTCGCCGCCTTCTCCGCAGCCTCGCGCGCCTGCCGTTCATACTTGCGCAGCTCGCTGGTTTCCATCTCCTCGATCAGGAGATCCATCCACGGCTTCACCTCGCTGAGCGGCTCGCTTTCGACGCCCACTTGGGTCACGACTCCGAACTTTTCGAAATAGGTTGACAGCGCGCGGCGCACGTCGCGCTCGATCCTGTTGCGCTCGGTCTCGGCGGCCTCGGCCGATTTCGCGGCGGCATCGGCGATGGCGCGGTGCCGCTCCGTCTCGGGCCGCTTGGGCGAGGCATCCAGCCGGTTTCGATACGCCGCACGCCCGGTAATGCGATCGTAGAGCAGCAGCGTCTTTCCGTACAGGGTCCAGGCCAGGCGGACGCTGAGCCTGGAGCCGGGGATGTTCTCGCCGCCTTCGATCGTGCCTTCCGCCTTGCCGGCCTCGACCAGATGCTTGTTGTACGCCTCCTGCTGGCTCTTGCGCTGCTCGAGCCTGAGAGCGCGCAGCTTGCGCTGCTCTCCCCGCTTGTCGCGCAGGCCGCCGTCGCCCTCGCCGTCCAGTGCGGCGATGCGCTCGCCGATCTCGTCGTTTTCCTGGCGGGCTTTCGCGAAGTCGGCCACGACCAATTCGAACGTAACGGACCTATCCTCGAAGAACCGGCGCAGCTCGCCATAGGCCTTGTCGGCGAGCCTCGCCGCCGCCTCGCTGCGCTTACACGCCTCTCCCAATCGCTCGACTTCATCCCGCATCTCATTCGCAAGGCGAGCTTGTGCGCTCTTGCCGATCTTGAATGAGGCGGGATCGGCGGCGCGGTGCGACCGCACCAGGCCATCGTCGTAGAGGCCGTCGCGCATGATCGCCCGACCGGGCTCATTGAACTCCGCGAGCGTGTCGGCCAGTCGCACCGAGCCGTGACGCCGCGCGATGAAGGCGAGCGCGTCCGCATCGTCGGACTTGAACAGCGAGGGAAATGTGCCGGGCAGCGGCGGCGTTTTGAGCGGATCGAGCTTGTTCAAGCTCACCAGGGAGGCGCCGCGGAACTCGCGCCTTCCCTCCTTGAACAGCGCGGTCGCCTGCGCAATATCGGAGCGATCGACGAACACGGCTTCGCGGTCACGGCCGAGCAGACCTTCGGCCGCGGCCGTCCATGACTCGTCTGATACCTCGACCAACTCACAGAGGACCCGCGGCACCATGTTGGCCTGCCGCAGCCTGCGGCAGAGATGCAAGGTGACGTCGCTGAGATGCGCGGCCCCTCGTCCGCTCGCGTGAAGGCGCAGCCGCTCCCGGAGCTGCTCGCCGCGCGCGCGCTCGTCATCGGCCTGCCGGATCAATCGGCGGCGCGAATCGTCAACCCTGTCGAGAAGCGCCTGGTCGGATGACAGCAGCCTCTTTTCGGCCTCGACCAAGGCAGCCGTCGCGCGATCAATTGCGGCGTCGCGACCCGCTTTCGTGAGTTGCGACAATTTCGGGATGAGATCGTCGAAGCCGAACCCGGTCATGGCGCAGAGCGGCTCGAGCGCCCGCACGCGGCCGAGCCGGGTCTCGAACGCAGCCACCGCCCGCTGCGTGGCTTGCGTTGCCGAATCCCGCGCCTGCGCAAGAGCGTTGCGCCCGGTCCTGGCGTCGTGCTCGGCGATCGCCCGGTCGAGCCTGCGGATCTCGGTATCGATCGCCTCGATGTCCTGATCGAGGAATTCCATCTCGGCCTTGGCGGCATCGCGCTTGGCGGTCTCCTCACTGAGTTTTGCGACCTGGATCGCGTAGGCGGCGCGGGCGGCCAGCCAGTTGCCGCGCCGTGTGATCCATTGCTCGCAGGCCCGCCGCTCATAGGCGCCGGCGAGCTCGGCAATGATGGCGCGCAGCGCGAGAAGCGCCTCCAGTTTCTCGCGCATGGTCTTGATGGTATCGTTGATGCTGCGGTAGGTCCGGATCGACTCGCGCAGCTCGCCGACCCGCATGTTATTTCGTTCCAGGACGTAGTTGCGGACGAACTCGGTGGCGGTCTGGTCGTGGTCGAGCGTCATCGCGTTGACGACCGCCTTCTGCAGCGCATTCGCGTTCTGCTCGCCCATCACGGAGACATGCGGCACCAGCTTGCGCATATATTCGCGGACATAATCGATCGCCTTGTCGCGGTGATTGACGAAATTGCCCTGCCCGACAGATGCGATGATGCGGTTGCGGACAACATCCCATTCGGCAGGGAATTTCCTGCCGTCGCGCATCTCGACGAAATCGTCCGACGTCAAGATTTTCCCCGTGACAACAAAACGCCCGAGCACGGTCTCGTTGCTTTCGGAGCGGCGCGCCTCGATCGCCATGCCGATCGTGACCGGATCGCGCTGGCCCTCGCTATCGGCAAAGCCGAGGCAGATATAGGTGCGCGCCTGGTCGCGCTTGCGCTGGTCCTCGCCCAGCGTGCCCAGGCAATAGTCGACCACGCTGCGCTTCGACGCGCTGCGGCTGCGGCCCTTGTCGCCGGCCACGGCATTGAGCCGCTGGACATTGCGGTTGCCGCCGGTCAGCACCACCTGCGCCATGTCGAGGATTGTCGACTTGCCCGACCGGTTCTCGCCGAACACGCCGACATGGCCTGAAATCTCGATGTCCTCGATGTCGAACAAATGCCAGTTCACCATGGCGACGTGACGCAACTCCATCATGCGTCGTCTCCCTCGACCACGGCGAGGCCGACCTCCTGCGAGCGCACGTAGCGCTCGATGCGTTGCAGGGCGTCAGCACCGGAGATCAGCTTGATCATCGGGCGGATCGCAACCTCCAGGTCCTGCGCCTCGGCGTCGAGATCGCCGAGATCGACCAGGCCGCGCTGCGACGCCTCTCTCAGGATCTCGCGGAAGCGCGCCGGCGAGATCGCGCTCGATCCGTTCCGCTGCACCATGTCCTTGTAGCGGTCATGCAGCGTGTTGAGCGTCGTCACGACGATGGCGCGATCCTCGACCGCGCCGACATTGACCTCGTCCTGCCAATGCGCCGCCAGCACCAGGATCACGATGGTCTCGTCGAGCTTCATCCGCGGCAGCGGCACGTCCTCGCCCATCGCGGTGATCCCGGCCCATTGCGCTTCGGCGTCGCGGTGGACGCGATAGCCGCAGCTGTCGAAGAAACCGTCGACGACGGCCCTGAAGCGGCCGTCCATCACAATGTTGTAGACAGTGGCCGAGCGCGGATCGCCTGAAAACACGAACTGCCGCCGCAGCAGGAAGTGCAGCGCCTTGCGCAAATCGCTCGCGCGCTCGGCGCCATAGGTCCGTTCGATGGCCTCGAATTCGCTAAGCATGGGTGCGTCTCATTGCTGTGGCGGCACGCCGGCGGATGATGAAGTTGGCGCAGCGCAGCCATTCGCTGTCATGCGGCGGCGTGCCGGGCGCAAATTCGAGCTCGAAATGCTTGGCAATTTCGGCCGGCACGTCCTTACCCAGGGCAAGGCGGCGCGCAGCATCGAAGGCGAGGAAATCATCCACCGTCTGCAACGAGATGAATCGTGCTTCCCGCATGCCGCCGCCAGGCACCTGCCGCTCCAGGAAGGAGCGGATCTGCGCCGGACCTGGCGCGATGCGCGAGATGTAGTCCAGCCGGAGCTGCTTTCGGATCTCGTAGAGCGGATCGGTCGGCCGCTCGCCGAGCGCCTGCGCCTCCATCGGCCTCCTTGGCTCACGGCTTGGAGCGTGCTGATATTCCGACCATGGCGAGCGCAGCGGCTCGAGACTCCATTCCATGGTGGCGGTCGCGTGACGCCCGAGAGCGAGCAGCCGGTCCAGCCGGCGCACGATGTCGCCCGCGCGACCGACCAGGCCCTGGCTGCCGCGCTCGGCATATTTGATGGTGTTGCGGACCCGCCCTTCGAGCTGGCGGCGGAACGACTCGATTCGCTCGAACATCTCGCCGATCTGGCCGAAGGTGCTCTCGATCGCCAGCAGATCATCCTCGGCGTCGCGCGCGCCCTCTGAAAGTGAAGGCGAGATGCCGGCCGCCTTGTACTCCTCGGCCAGCACTTGCATCGTTGGTGGTGTGTGCGTGATCCGCCGCGCCAGATCGACGATCGCATCCCGGAAACGATAGGGGTGATTGAAAGTGAGGATGGACTCGAAATCCCTCAGCAGCAACTGGCCGACGAACTCTTCGAAGAACGCCTCCAGCCGGTCGCCGACCGTTTTCGAATCCATCACCGCGCGGCGGATGCGCTTGAGATCGGACAGGATCGCGCGCAGGCTCTTGGTGAAATGATCGACCTGGTTGCGGGCCTCGCGGACGGCGAGCGCCACCTCGCGCTGCTTGCGGTCGGTCACGTCCGGCGTGAGCTTCTCCACCGCCTCCAGGTTGAGCCGCACCGTCACGATCAGGCCCCCGAACCGCTGCGAGACGTCCTTGTTCAGGCTCGCCAACCGCTGGATGACCAGGAGCGGCCCCATCGACATGTCCACGGTCACCCGCAGCCCGTATTCCTCCTCCTCGAGCCAGCCCCAGCCGAGCAGCCGCGCATAGACCTGGCGCGCGATGTCGAGCGCCCGGTCGGACTCCTCGCTCTTGCTGGAACCTGCTCGCTTGATGCGGCGCCTTCCGGCCGAGATCACCTCGGGCAGCTGGTCCCCGAAATCGTCATTCTCGTTCCACAGCGTCGGATGGGCCCGCATGACATCGTAGATGGCGTGCGTCACCTCCTGCGGTGTCGGGAACGCCGGCGCACCCGAGAAGAAGCGCTCGTACAGATCCAACAGGCAGGCCGCGTAGAGATGCTTGTGCTCCCGCGAGAAGGCGAGGAAAGCGTCGTCGTGGAGGTAGCGGAACAGCAATGCCTACTCCTTCGGGCGGATGACCTTGCCGGGTCATCGCCCGCGAAATCGTTCCCTTTTCGTTCGAAAATAAGGCGATCAGCGGCAGTTGTCTACCGGCGGCTCCTCATCTTCCGGCCGAACTTTTGAGCGGCCGCTGCATCGTTTCGCATCGCCGCGCCACGCCCGCCCCCGCTCGACCCTGCCAGATCAGGCGCGAAGCGCGTTTTTCGCAATCACGTCGCGGTAGAAGGATGCGCTGAGCTTGGCCGTGCGCGCCTGGGTCTTGAAGTCGACGTGATAGACCCCGAAGCGCTGCTTGTAGCCGAACACCCACTCGAAATTGTCCATGAGGCTCCAGAGGAAATAGCCCTTGACGGGGACACCCTCGGCGGCCGCGCGCTGCAGCTGCGTGAGATAGTTGCGCAGGTACATGACGCGGTCGAGGTCGTGGATCCTGCCATCCGGAGAAATCCTGTCCTCGGACGAGGTGCCGTTCTCGGTGATGTAGATGTCCTTCAGATTCCACACCTTCGCCGCCAGCCGCGGCACCCAATAGGCGATCTCCGGTCCGAGCATGAGCCAGGGTGAGCTCATGTGTGGGAACGAGGTCGGAAACGGCAGGGACTGAAATCCTGGCGGATGATCCGCGGCCACCACATAGGCCTGCGGCGCGTAGATGTTGAGCCCGACGAAATCGACCGGCGCGGAGATGATGGCAAGCTCCTCTGCGGTGAATTTTGGCGCGTCCGTGCCGGCCCAGGACAGGAACGGCTCGGTGTACTGACCTGTGAGGATGACGTTGAGGAAGCCGGCATTCAGTTCGCGCGTCGCGATCTCGGCGGCACGGATGTTCTCCGGCGTGTCGATCGCCGGCACGCAAGCCGTGATGTTCTCGGCCATGCCGACCCGCGTGTCGGCTCGAGCCTTGGCGCGGATCGCCTGCACCGCGAGCCCGTGCGCGAGCGCCACGTGGTGCCGCGCCTGGTTCACCTCGGCCTGCGGCAGCTTCAAGCCTGGCGCGTCGATGCCGGAGCCGTAACCAAAGGGAACAAAACGCCCGCATTCGTTGATCGTGAAGATGGTCTTGAGGCGGTCGCCGAGCCGTTCGGCGACGTGACCCGCATAATTCGCGAAGGCCTTCGCGGTATCGGCCGAACGCCAGCCGCCGAGGCGATCCTGCAGCGCCTGCGGCAGATCCCAGTGATACAGCGTCGCATAGGGTTCGATGCCATTGGCAAGCAGCTCGTCGACCAGGCGGTGATAGAAATCGAGACCTTTCGGATTAGGCGTCCCATCGCCAGTCGGAAACACGCGCGGCCAGGCGACGGAAAAACGATAGGCCTTGCAGCCGAGCTCCGCGATCAGGCGCACATCCTGCTTGTAGCGGTGATAGTGATCGCAGGCGACGTCGCCATTGCTGCCGTCCTCGATCGTCCCCCGCTTCTTCGTGAACGTGTCCCAGATCGAGGGCCCGCGTCCGTCCTCACTGACCGCGCCTTCGATCTGGTAGGACGAGGTCGCCGTGCCCCAGACGAAGCCATCGGGAAAGCGGCCGGCGCTGCCCGCCGCCGCGCCGCTCGCTCTGCTCGCGTCCGGCTCCGCGGCACCGGCCGATCCGCTCGCCAGCGCCAGCGCGCCTGCTGCGGCCCAGGTCGAAGCCCATGTCATCGCATCGCGGCGCGAGAGCGTCCGTCCTGCGCCTTCGTCACTTCCGTCCAACTCGTTCAACGCACGTCCCTCTTCCGCTTTTCTGCGCGCGGACGATAGCGGAGCGAGGTGTCTCGACATAGCCGGAATTTTCCGACTATCCTGCCCCCATGACCGAGCATCATCACGAGCACGACCATTCGGAATTATCCGAGACCGAGCTGCGCGTCCGCGCGCTCGAGACCATTCTGACCGAGAAGGGCTATATCGAGCCGGCCGCGCTCGATGCCATCATCCAGGCCTACGAGACCAGGATCGGCCCGCATAACGGCGCGCGTGTCGTTGCCAAGGCGTGGACCGATCCGACGTTCAAGAAAGCGCTGCTGGAGGACGCGAGCAAGGCGGTCGGCACGCTCGGCCATGTCAGCCGGGTCGGTGATCACTTGGTTGCGGTCGAGAACACGCCGCAGCGTCACAACATGGTCGTCTGCACGCTGTGCTCCTGCTACCCCTGGGAAATGCTGGGGTTGCCGCCGGTCTGGTACAAGGCGGCGCCGTACCGCTCGCGCGCCGTGAAGGACCCGCGCGGCGTGCTCGCCGATTTCGGCATCAGCCTGCCGAAGGAGACCGAGATCCGCGTCTGGGATTCCACCGCCGAGACGCGCTTCCTGGTGCTGCCGATGCGCCCTGAGGGCACCGAGGGCTGGAGCGAGGCACAGCTCGCCGAGCTCGTCACCCGCGACTCCATGATCGGCACCGGATTTCCAAAAGCGCCGGGAGCGCCATCATGAACGGCGTGCACGACATGGGCGGCATGGACGGCTTCGGAAAGGTCGAGGCCGAGCCGAACGAGCCGGTGTTTCATGCCGAGTGGGAAGCCCGCGTGCTGGCCATGGTGCGCGCGATGGGCGCGGCCGGCGCCTTCAACATCGATACGTCGCGATTCTATCGCGAGACGCTGCCTCCGGACGTCTATCTCGCCAGCTCCTATTACAAGAAATGGTTCCTTGGGCTCGAGGACATGCTGCTCGACAAGGGCATCATCGCCAGGGACGATCTCGCAGCCGGCCATGCGGTGACGCCGGCAAAGCCGCTGACGCCCGGCAAGCTCACGGCTGACAATGTCGAGCGGACCATGGTGCGCGGCAAGTTCGGACGGCCCGCGCCCTCACCGGCGAAATTCAAAGCTGGCGATCGCGTCCGCGCCAAGAACATGCACCCGGTCACCCACACGCGGCTGCCGCGCTATGTACGCGGCCATATCGGCATCATCGAGCGCGACCATGGCTGTCACGTCTTTCCGGATTCAGCCGCGCAGGACGCCGGCGAGAATCCGCAATGGCTTTACACGGTGGTGTTCGAGGGGACCGAGCTGTGGGGCCCGGACACTGATCCGACGCTGAAAGTGTCGATCGACGCCTTCGAACCTTATCTGGAGCCGGCGTGATGGACGCCGCAGCCCGCGCAACCGCCGCAGTTCCGAGCATTCCGCGCGACGATGACGGCCCCGTATTTCGGGCGCCCTGGGAGGCCCAGGCTTTCGCCATGGCGCTGACCTTGCATGAACGCGGGCTGTTCACCTGGACGGAATGGGCCGCGACGCTCGCCGACCAGATCAAGCGCGCACAGGCGGCTGGCGATCCCGACACTGGCGAGACCTACTATCAGCATTGGCTCGCTACGCTTGAACGTCTGGTCGCCGAGAAGGGCGTGACGTCGTCCGCGATGCTCGCGCGCTATCGCGACGCCTGGGACCACGCCGCCGATCGCACGCCGCATGGCAAGCCGATCGAGCTCAAGCCCGAGGATTTCTCGGGCTAGCTGCCCGTTTCCAAAGTCTTGGTCCTATTGATACGGCCCCGCTGCATCGTCCGCGAAGGCGCACGATACAGTACGAGTGCTACTGTGTCTCCGGAATGCACGCGTCATGGAACCGTCATGTGACTACGGTTGCTTTGTCTAAGCTTAGCTGCCGCCATTCATGGCGCGAGAGCCGTGTTCATTCGAAATTGAACGTCGGCTGGTTCTCCAATAGCGTCAGCGAATCAAGCGAAGGGATTTTAGAGGACCCACAATGGCTGACGTCGCATCTTTCGGTGACATCGTGAATTCGCTTCTCGCCCTGCGCCAGGACTATCACGAGAAGCTTAGATCGATCCCGCAATATGAGGCGTATCTGCTGGTCGAAAGCTCGACTGAAAAGGCTGCCGGCGCGCTGCATGCGTCGGCCGGCTCCCCGGCATCGATCGCGGCCGAAGTGATCGATTCGCTGCAGTTCGCCCGCAACCGGTTCGAGCAGCATCTCGGCAGCCTTCCCGAATATCGCGCGCTGCTCGCGATCGACCGGCTGATCGACGAGATCTCCGTCGACCTCGACGTCACCAAGCCCGAACCTGCGAGCGCGGCGAAGCTGCCGGAGCCGGTGTTTGACGCTGCTCCCTCCCCTTTGAGCGAAAGCATCGAACCGGTCGCGGCCGAGCCCGAGGCGGCCGCGGCTGTGCACGAGGATGTCGAGGCCAATGCGCCGTTGCAACCGGCACGGGCGATGAACATTGATCTCGATGACGTGCAGCCGGTCAACGACGATAGTGTGCCCGTCCCTACGCCACGCCGCGAAAGCTCGATCGAAGGGGGCGAGGATGAGGACTTGCTGGAGATCGTCTATCGCGACGTGACAAAGGCGGCCGCTGAAACCGCGGATGTCGAGCACGCCGACGACGTGACGGAGCCCTCGCCGGCTCTTCCGCCGCAGCCCAAAGTGTTTGACGGGGATACAGACGAGGCCGCAGCGTAACGATGCGCGGCCCACGCCTGCTATCAAGGCCGGGGCCGCATTCGCGCATCAGGCGCCGCGATACTCCCGCCAGCCTTTGGCGCGCAGCGCACAGGCCGGGCACGTGCCGCAGCCATAGCCCCAGTCGTGCCGCGCGCCGCGTTCGCCGAGATAGCAGGTGTGGGACTGATCACGAATCAGGTCGACCAGCCCTGCCCCGCCGAGATCATGCGCGAGCTGCCAGGTCGCGGCCTTTGACAGCCACATCAGCGGCGTGTGCAGCTCGAACGGCCTTGCCATGCCGCGATTGAGCGCGGCGTTGAGCGCCCTGATGGTCTCGTCGCGGCAATCCGGGTAGCCGGAATAGTCGGTCTCGCACATGCCGCCGACGATGTGGGCGATGCCGCGCCGATAGGCCAGTGCCGCCGCGAAGGTCAGGAACACGAGGTTGCGGCCCGGCACGAAGGTGTTCGGCAGCCCGTCGGCCCCCATCTCGATCGCGACGTCGCGGGTCAGCGCGGTCTCCGAGATCGCGGCCAGCGTCGGGATCTCCAGCGTGTGGCTGTCAGCGAGCTTTCCGGCCCAATCCGGCCGCAGCGCCTTGATGCCGTCGAGCAGGCGCGCCCGGCAATCGAGCTCAATCGCATGGCGCTGGCCGTAGGCGAAGCCGATGGTCTCCACCCGCGCAAAACGGTCCAGCGCCCAGGCCAGGCATGTCGTGGAATCCTGCCCGCCCGAGAACAGCACGAGCGCGGTCGCATCCGGTTTGGTCATCGGTCCCGCTTAGCACCGTCGGACGATCGAGCCAATGGCGCGCGTATTCACCTGTTTTCACTGGGACGGCCGCGTCACTTGAGGCATACAGACGGTCCTCGTCATCGTTCCAGGACCTGCAATGACCCCGTCCCGCGACATTTCCCGCCTGATCGAGATCATGGCCGCGCTGCGCACGCCTGTCACCGGCTGTCCCTGGGATCTCGAGCAGACCTTTGCCACGATCGCGCCCTACACGATCGAGGAAGCGCATGAGGTCGCGGATGCGATTGCACGCAATGATCTCGACGATCTCCGCGAGGAGCTCGGCGACCTGCTCCTGCAGGTGGTCTATCACGCGCGGATCGCCGAGGAGCAAGGCGCGTTTGCTTTTGGTGACGTGGTCGAGGCGATCACCAGTAAGATGATCCGGCGCCACCCGCACGTCTTTCCCGATGAGGACGGCAACGTCGCCAAGCCCACCAAGGGCACCTGGGATCGCATCAAGGCCGAAGAGAAAGCCGAGCGCGCCGCGCGGCGGCCGACCGAGGAAGCGAACCATAAATCGCTGCTATCGGGCATCAAGGCCGGCCAGCCGGCGCTGGTGCGGGCAATGGAGCTGCAGAGGAAGGCCGCGACCGTCGGCTTCGACTGGAACGACCCGCGCGCGGTGCTGCAGAAAATCCGCGAGGAAGCCGACGAGATCGAGCGCGCACTCGACAAGGGCCGTGCCGACGAGCTTGCCGATGAGACCGGTGATCTGATGTTCGCACTTGTCAATCTGGCGCGCCACGCCCAAGTCGACCCGGAGATGGCGCTGCGCGGCACCAATGCCAAATTCGAGAGTCGCTTCTCCTATATCGAGCGCGCGCTCGCCGCCGAAGGGCGCACGCTGGAGGAGGCCACGCTCGACCAGATGGACGAGCTGTGGAACGAGGCCAAGGCAAAGGAGAAGGCGGAAGAAAATGGGTAGCTGTTAGCGTCACTCACGAACGTCATCCCGGCGAACGCCGGGATCCATAACCACCGGAGCTGATTGTTGCACGCGGTACTCGCCGAGTGCCCGTTTCGAACATCACGCGGTATGGGTCCCGGCGTTCGCCGGGACGACAGCGGATGATGTTGCTACGCCTCGTCACACCAGAATGCGCGGCGCTGCGGTGGCCTTGTCACCTGAATTCGGGGTGCCGGTCGGCTCGATCAGCAGGATGTGCACTTCGCCATGCGCGACGGGCCGATGCTCGACGCCCTTCGGCACGACAAACACCTCGCCAGGGTTGAGGGTGACGGTGCGATCTCGCAGTTCGATGTCGAGCGTGCCCTTGAGCACCAAAAAGAAATCGTCCGTGTCGTCATGCTTGTGCCAGTGGTACGGCCCCTCGAGCTTGGCCACCATGATGTCGTTGCCATTATAGGTTGCGACCGTGCGGGGAGAGAAGCGATCGGAGAACATCGCGAGCTTGTCGGCGAGATTTGCTGGTGCTTTCATGGACTTGATCCGGCTGGAATGCTGGATTCGAAATGTAGCACGTTTATCGCGTGCTGCTTGCTGAATGGGCTTGGCATTGCGCTGCAGCGCGTCGCTCGCCTTTCAGCTGCAGGTCATGGCGGAGGCTGCTAGCTAGCGAACGCTCACGAAATCATTTCTCAGGCTGCACGAAACGACGTTGAAACAGACCCGGCGCAGCATATGACCGATAGCGAACAATGGAGTTCGGTCGATGCTTGCCGAAAAATTCATATTGATGCTCGAGGCTCTGATGAGGGCGCAAACTCATCCCGATGGATCGCCCCGGGTGGTGAGTACATCGCCACACGTTCCGGTGACGCTGACGAACCGAAACGCAACCAAATAGGGGATCATCGCTTCGCTTGGCCCATACCTGACGGTCGCCCGAAGCAAAATGGATCGTCACGCCACCCGCGGTACCGCCTGATAGCGCTCGACCACGACGTCGCGCTTGCTGGGATCGACGCGCACGGTCATGTCGTAGCGGCCGTCGTGCAGGTCCTTGGCAAGCACTTCGGAGTTGCGGTGCAGCCAGGAGATACCCGCGCCGTCGGCGGCATCGATCGAAAGATCCAACGTGATGCGCGAGGCGGCGAGCCGATCCTCGATCGTCTGCAGCAGCGCCTCGATGCCCTCCCCTGTATGAGCCGAGACGAGCAAGCACGGCCGTTCCGGCGGGCGGCGCGCGGCGATGTTGACGAGGTTCTCGCGCGCAGCGTCGTTGAGGCGATCGATCTTGTTCCAGACCTCGATGATGTTGTCGCTGGCCTCCGGATCGATACCGAGCTGGCCGAGGACGGCCTCGACGTCATGCTGCTGGGCCTCGGCGTCTTCATGCGAGATGTCGCGGACATGCAGGATGACGTCGGCCTCCAGCACCTCCTCCAAGGTGGCGCGGAAAGCCGCGACCAGCTGCGTCGGCAGATTGGAGATGAAGCCGACCGTGTCCGACAGCATCGCCTTGCCGCCATGCGGCAGCGCGATCGCACGCAAGGTCGGATCGAGGGTGGCGAACAGCATGTCGGCGGCCTGCACGTCCGCCCGCGTGAGCCGGTTGAACAGCGTCGACTTGCCGGCATTGGTGTAGCCGACCAGAGCGACGACGCGATAGGGCACGCGCTGCCGCCCTGCCCGATGCAGCCGCCGTGTCGCCTGCACCTTCTTCAGCTCGTTTTCGAGGCGGGTGATGCGATCCCCGATCAAGCGCCGGTCCGCCTCGATCTGGGTCTCGCCTGGGCCGCCCATGAAGCCGAAGCCGCCGCGCTGGCGCTCGAGGTGGGTCCAGGAGCGCACCAGGCGGCTACGCTGATAGTTCAGATGCGCGAGCTCGACCTGCAGCGCGCCTTCCTTTGTCTTGGCCCTGCGGCCGAAGATTTCCAGGATCAAGCCGGTGCGGTCGAGCACCTTGGTGTTCCAGGCTTTCTCGAGATTGCGCTGCTGGATCGGCGACAACGCGCAATCCATCACCACGAGCTCGATGCCCTGACCCGGGACTTGGCCTGCGATCAGCCCGGAGACCTCGTCGACCTTGCCCTTGCCGAGATACGTGGCGGGCCGGATCTGGGTGATCGGCGCCAGCACGGCCTCGGTCACGACCAGATCGATGGCGCGCGCAAGCCCCGCGGCTTCGTCGAGACGAGCCTCGAAATCGCGCGCATCAGGCGACGCCGGCTGTGCGCCATCGCCGCGGCGCGTCCGCAAATACGGGCCGATGACGATCACCCGCCCGCTGTTCTTGCCATCTGCCGACCTTGGTTGGCCGGCGCCCCCTTCACGATCGCGGGGTTCCAATCAGATCACTCTCAAGCCGGCGCATCCTCGCCACCTTCGAACAACTGGATCGGGGCGCCCGGCATGATGGTTGAGATCGCATGCTTGTAGACGAGCTGCGAGTGACCGTCACGCCGGAGCAGAAGGCAGAAATTGTCGAACCAGGTGACGATTCCCTGCAGCTTGACCCCGTTGACCAGAAAGATCGTGAGCGGCGTCTTGGTTTTGCGTACGTGGTTGAGGAAGGTGTCTTGAAGGTTTTGTGCGCGGTCTGCCGCCATTGTTTTTATCTCGCCGTCTCGTGCTTCTTCTTATTGAACAGTCCTGAGGTGGCCGGTTGCAACATTATTTTGCGTCGCTTTCCGGTTGCCGCTATTCCCCGAGATCCCCCTCCAGGAACACAGCCGGTACGATTAGAAGGCAGCTGCCGCTAATAGGCAAGCCGGTTACGGGAATGCCGGTTCCGAAACACCGGCATTTCTCCGTAAAACACCGGAAAACCTTGATTTTTCCCAAGTAAATTCGCCGGCAGGCCGCCTCTGCCGGCCTGCGGCTCCGTTTCAGGTCCGCCAACTCTGCCCGTGTTGCTACCCTACGCCGAGCGCCTTCAGCTTGCGGTGGAGTGCCGAACGCTCCATGCCGACGAACTCGGCGGTGCGCGAGATGTTGCCGGAGAAGCGACTGATCTGCGCGATCAGGTAGTCGCGCTCGAACACCTCGCGGGCCTCGCGCAGCGGCAGGCCCATGATGTGCTCGCCATTGTTGCTGGTCGGCATCGCCGGCACCATCGACCCGACATCGGGCGGCAGCATGTCGGCGGTGATGATGACCTCGGGGCCGCCCGCGGCCAGAATCATCACCCGTTCGACATTGTTGCGGAGCTGCCGAACGTTGCCCGGCCAGACATGGGACTGCAGCACCGCCATCGCATCCTGGCCGATCTGCCGCTTCGGCAGACCCGTCGTGGCCGAGATCTGGTCCATGAAATAGTCGATCAGCTCCGGAATGTCCTCACGTCGCTCCGACAGCGGCGGCACGCGGATCGGCACCACCGAGAGGCGATGATAGAGATCCTCACGGAAACGCCCTGCCGCGATCTCCTCCTCCAGGTTGCGGGCGGTCGACGAGATGATGCGGACGTCGACATGCACCTTGGTGGTGCCGCCCGAGCGCTGAAAAGTCTGATCGACCAGCACGCGCAGGATCTTGTTCTGCGTCTCGCGCGGCATGTCGGCGATCTCGTCGACGAACAGCGTGCCGCCATGCGCCTCTTCGAGCGCGCCCGTCTTGCGCGGCTGCTCGCCGTTGGACTGCTCGATGCCGAACAGCTCCTCCTCCATCCGTTCCGGCGTGATCGCGGCGGCATTGATGACGACGAACGGACCTTCGGAACGTGGCGATGCCATGTGGAGCGTGCGCGCGGCAAGCTCCTTGCCGGATCCCGGCGGTCCCACGATCAGGATCCGGCTGTTGGCCTTGGCGGCGCGCTCGATGGTCTGGCGCAGCTGGTTCATCGATGGCGAGCGGCCGGTCATCGTGCTGGCGGTCGGCGCGAGCTGCTTCAGCTCGCGCACCTCGCGCTTCAGCCGCGAGTTCTCCAGCGCGCGCGTCGCCACCAGGATCAGCCGGTCCGACTTGAACGGCTTCTCGATGAAGTCATAGGCGCCGCGCTTGATCGCTGCGACCGCGGTCTCGATGTTGCCGTGGCCGGAGATCATCACCACCGGCAGGTCCGGATGATCCTTCTTGATCTGCTCCAGCAGCTGCAGGCCGTCGAGCTTGGAGCCTTGCAGCCAGATGTCGAGAAACACCAGGTTCGGCCGCCGGTTGGTGATCTCGGCCAGCGCCGAATCGCTGTCGCGTGCGGTGCGCGTGGTGAAGCCCTCGTCGTCCAGGATGCCCGCGACAAGCTCCCGAATATCGGCCTCATCATCGACAATCAGAATATCACTCGCCATGGATCACGCCCGTCTTGTCAGTTGCCGGTTGCGGCTTGGATTTTTGTGTCATTGTTGGTCGTCTCCGCCGTCTCGGTGGTTTCCGCTGCCGGCGTATGTATTGCTGTCGTCGCGGCCTTCTCGCTTCGCTGCACTTTGGTCTCCGCGGAAGCCGCTTGGCCCGAGACCGCGAATCGCAGCCGCATCCAGGCTCCGCGCTGTCCGGGGCGGAAATCGGACGCATCCTTCAGTTCCAGCCGTCCGCCGTGGTCCTCGAGCACGCGGCCGACGATGGCGAGGCCCAGCCCAGTGCCCTTGGCACGGGTGGTGACGTAAGGCTCCAGAAGCCGTTGACGCGCCACCTTGGGCAGGCCGATGCCGTTGTCGATCACGTCGATCAGCACATCCGCGCCCTCTTGTGCGGCGACCACGTCGATGCGTCCCTTGCCGAGCTCTTCCGGCGGCACCACCTCGATCGCCTCAGTGGCGTTCTTGATGATGTTGGTCAGCGCCTGCGAGATCAGCCGTCGGTCGAACTGCGCGCGCAGCGGATCGGTCTTGATGTCTGTCTCGATATCGATCTCGGGATGGGCGACCTTCATCAGGAACACCGCCTGCCTCACCGTGTCGGCGACATCCTCTCCTTCCATCACGGGCTTGGGCATCCGCGCAAAGCGCGAGAACTCGTCGACCATGCGCCTGATGTCGTCGACCTGACGCACGATGGTCTCGGTGCATTGCTCGAAGACGGCCTTGTCCTCGGTGATGACCCTGCCGAATTTGCGGCGAATCCGTTCCGCCGAGAGCTGAATCGGCGTCAGCGGATTCTTGATTTCATGGGCGATGCGGCGTGCCACGTCGCCCCAGGCCGAGGTGCGCTGCGCCGACACCAGCTCGGTGATGTCGTCGAGCGTGATGATGTAGCTGTCGCGCGACTGATTGGTCTTCTCGGCAGTGACGCGGACCGAGAGGTTGCGCTCGTTGCCGTCGCGCTGGATCGTGATCTGCCCCTGCACCAGCCGCTGCGCGCCCTCGCGTGCCGTCTTCATCATCTCGTCGAGCTCGGGCAGCACCTCGGAGAGCGGATGACCGAGCGTCTCCGATTCGGCGTGCCCGATCAGCTTCTCGGCCGAACGGTTGAGAATGCCGATCGAGCCCGAGGCATCGACGCCGATGATGCCGGCGGAGGCCGAGGACAGCACCGCCTCGATGAAGCGGCGGCGGCTGTCGATCAGGTCGCTCGCATTGACGAGCTCGTCGCGCTGGGTGCGCAGCTCCTGCGTCATCTTGTTGAAGGTCTCGCCGAGCTGGGCGAGATCGCCTTCCGATCTGTGCACCGGCACCTGGACGTTGAGGTCGCCGGTCGAGACCGTGTGCGCGGCGTTCATGAGCTGGCGGATCGGCGCCACCAGCCAATTGGCGAAATTCAGCCCGATCAGCACAGAGGCCATCAGAATGGTGAGCGCGATCACCGCGAACATCAGCGCCAGCGCCACCTGGATACCGAGCCGTCGCGATTCGACCTGGGCATATTCAGCGACCGACAGCTCGGTCTGCTTGAGCTGGTCGACGACGCGCGGATCGAGCGGTCGCGCGACATAGAGGAACATGTTGTCGAAGGCCCGCAGCCGGATCACCGCCGCGACATAGTTCTGCTCGGGCAGCACCGCGATCTCGGGCTCGTCTTCGTTGACGTTGTTGAGGAAATCCGGCGCTGGCGGTGAGAACGCGAGCTTGATGCCGCCGGTCTCCGCGGACACGATCGGTGTCGTCTCCTTGTCGATGATCATGGCGCCCGGCAGGTTGCGGGAAGCAGCGCTCGCCGTCAGCAGCTCGCGGAAGGTGCCGCGATCCTGGTCGAACAGCGGCCGGATGCGCGCAATGTCATTGGCCATGCCGATGATATCGCCGCGGATCAGCTGGGCATGCTCCTGCATGTAGGCGCGCGCAATGGTCAGCGAGTTCTGGATCACCGCGCGCGTCGGGCCCGAGAACAGCCGGTCGAGGCCGCGGTCGATGGTGACATTGGCAACGATCGCGACCAGGACGGCCGGCAGCACCGCGATGATCGAGAACAGGCTGACGATCTGGACGTGCAGCCGCGCGGCCGCCCGCCCGCGCCGGCGGGCCTGGACCACCTGCCAGACCTCGCGGACGATGATGCCGACCAGGATCAGGATGGTGCCGGCATCGATCAGGTAGAAGGTCTTGACGATCTCGCTGGTCGGCTCGATCGGCGACAGCCCCGTCAGGACCACGAAGGTCAGGATGCTGGATACCAGCGCGAGGCAGACCGCGAACGGCGCCAGCCAGCGGCGGACCGGCCAGCCGGGGCGTTCGTCGGGCGACGGCTCAAAGGGTTTGGCCGAGGTGTCTGTGCTCGTCATTCCGGCAATGGAGGTGGTGAAAAGCAGGCGTCAGCTCGAATCAGGACATTCGGACTGATGCATTCCTACCACAATGTTGCCGAATTGCGACAAATCCACGGCGTGTCTGCGCTCGCGGGATTTGTTTGCCCCGTTCCGGCGCGTCGGACGCGCCGGCCAGAGGTATCGTAATGTCGGACAAAAGATTGGCCGCCGGCCCAGCCGGAGGGCTCCAGACGCGGAGAAAGCGCGGCACGCGCGCGGGCAGCAGCCCTGACGGCTCATGCCGCCCTACCCGCCGCACGCCTTCGTCAGCTCGGCGCCGGCGCTCCTCAGTTCTGGACGGATTTCGTCGGCGCGCCCGGCCGTCAACCGGGTGACCGGACCTGACAGCGCGAGCGCGCCGAGCAAGACGCCGCCAGGACCGAATACCGGTGTCGCCAGCGCAGCGGCATGCGGATCGGCGACGCCGCTGGTGAAGATCGGCACGTCGATGACCGGGGCGGCGCGCCCAAGGTCAAAATGACGCAGCACCTGCGCGATTGCCGACTTGTCCATCGGCTTCTGATCGCCGGGCTGGACGTGCATGCGGATCTGGCTCGCGCTCTCGACCCGGAACAGGCAAAGCCGGAAGTTGCCCCGGCGGGTATAGAACGAGGCCGTCTCGCCGGTCGATCGCGCCAGCCGCTCCAGCACCGGCGTGATGTGATCCGCGAGTCCGAAGGCATGCTGATAGCAGGCGGCCAGCCGCATCACTTCGGCATCGAGCCGATAGCCGCCATCGTCGAGCCGCTTCAACAGCCCGAAGCTCTCCAGCGAGAGGGCCATGCGCATCACCGTCGTCTTGATCAGCCCGGTGCGCTTGGTGAGTTCGGCGAGGCTCAGTTCGCCGTCGCCGCGCTTGAACGCCGTCAGGACGGTGAGTGCGCGGTCGACTGCGGAGACGCCCTGAAGGCCGGCGGCCTTGGCGGGTTTGGCTGCTTTCTTGGGCTTGGTCGGTGACTTGGCCAAGGGGACGTGATCCTGCAATTGGCCGCGAAAGGGCGGCGTTGCAGGATGCTATACACGGCCTTGCGGCGAACTTCACGTCCGCGGCCGGCGCCATCAAGCGATGTATTCGACGCCGCGCCTTCTCAGTTCTTCCTCGACCCAGGAGCGATCGTTGCGACCGGCCGCGATCGCAGCCAACTGCGCCGTCTCGGCGTCATGCTTCTTCTTTGCCGCGGTGTAGACCGCCTCTGCATCGGCGAGCGGAACGCAGACCAGCCCGTCATCGTCACCGAGAACGAGGTCACCGGGATTGATGATCATGCCATCGATCGCGATTGCGACGTTGATCTCACCGGGGCCGTCCTTGTAGGGGCCGCGATGGGTGACGCCGGCCGCAAAGACCGGGAACGTCCCGGCTCGGATCGCGGCGGCATCACGGACGGCGCCGTTGATGACGACGCCGGCAAGGCCGCGGCGCGCGGCATGCGCGATCATCATTTCGCCGATCAGGGCGTTGGTGAGATCGCCGCCGGCATCGACTACGACGACGTCGCCGGCCTCCGCCATATCCAGTGCCTTGTGCAGCATGAGGTTGTCGCCGGGCCGCGATTTCACGGTGATCGCGGGACCGGCGAGGACGCCGCCCCCATGCATCGGCCGCAGGCGCGGGCCCGCCGCATTCATTCGCGACATGCTGTCGCTCACATTGGCGACCGGCAGCTTGCGATACCGCTCGACGAGATCGGGCGAGGCCTTCTGCTTCGGGTTCGGATAGATGCGGAAACCTGCGGTCATGGCGTGCTCCTTGGTGCGATCGTCCCTGCGGCCCGGCCGATCGGCGATTGACAAAACGAGCCGTTCGGCCGATACGTACAAAAAATGCAACGCCGTTTCAATTTTGAAATTCGGCGTGGGAAACGGTCAGCGTCTCGTCAAGGAACGGGTCGGGCGGCGCGATTGCCGCAGGATTCGGCTGCGCGCCGCATTGCGCGCGAGTCGGGGGCGTTGCCGCCAGCACGTAAGGCAGCGACATGCGCTTTAAGATTCTCATTACCGGCCCGGCTCTCACTCCGGAGGCGACTGAGCTCGCCACCCGCCGCGGGGCGGTGCTCGTTGACCACCCGCATTATGTGAGCTCAAAGGAATTGGCCGAAGTCGCGGCCGTTCAGCAGCCCGATGCGATCATCGTGCGCCAGGGCAAGATCGACGATGAGGTGATCGGCGCGTCCGCCAGGCTCAAGGTCATCGCCAAGCACGGCGTCGGCTACGACAACATCGATATCGACGCGGCCGATCGGCGCGGCATTCCCGTTTTCGTGGCGCGCGGCGCCAATTCGCAATCCGTCGCCGAACTCGCCTTCGCCCTGATGTTTGCGGTCGCCCGCGAGATCCCGCGCCTCGACGCACGCATCAAGAGCGGGCACTGGGACAAGGCGACCACCAAGGGCGCGCAGTTGCTCGGCCGCAGTCTCGGCGTGGTCGGCTTCGGCGAGATCGGGCGCATTCTGGTCGGCCTGGTGCAGCCGCTGCGCATGCAGGTGCGCGTCTTCGATCCCTACATGCCCGCTGACGTCAGCGTCGAAGGTGTGGAGCGCGTCGGCAGCTTGGACGATATCCTGGCGACCAGCGACGTTATCAGCCTGCACTGTCCGCTCACGCCACAGACGCGCAACATGATCAGCCGCGATCAGATCGCGCGCATGCGCCGCGGATGCATTCTGGTCAACACCGCGCGGGGCGGCCTGATCGACGAGACGGCCTTGTTCGAGGCGCTGCGCGACGGGCTCATCGCTGGCGCCGGCCTCGATTCCTTTGCCGAGGAACCGGCGAGGCCCGATCTGCCGCTCCTGCGCCTGCCCAATGTTGTGGTGACGCCGCACGCCGGCGCGAGCACGCAGGCGGCCCGCGACGCCATGGGCGTCATCGCGGTCAATCACGTCATGGATGTGCTCGAGGGGAAGGAGGTCGACCAGCGGGCGATCGTCAACAAGAAGCAACTCCGCGTCGCCTGAACGGCGCGCATCAATCAAAATCGGGAGGAAACCATGAGTGAAGCCCAGATGGCGCCGAGCGCGCTCGAGCAGACGACCATGCGCCGGGTCTCATGGCGCATCATGCCGTTCATGATGATCTGCTATTTGTTTGCCATTCTCGATCGCGGCAATGTCGGCATGGCATCGTTGCAGATGGTCCAGGATCTCGGGATGTCCAAGTCGGTATTCGGCTTCGGCGCCAGCCTGTTCTTCTTCTCCTATTTTCTGATGGAAGTGCCGAGCAATCTCGCCCTGCAGCGCTTCGGCGCCCGGCGCTGGATCGCGCGCATCATGATCACATGGGGCATCATTTCGGCCGGCATGGCGTTCGTGCAGGGCCAGAATTCCTTCTATGTGATGCGCTTCATCCTGGGCGCGGCGGAGGCCGGCTTCTTCCCCGGCGTGCTGCTCTATCTGACCTACTGGCTGCCGGCCAACTATCGCGGTCGCCTGATTGCCCTGTTCGGAATCTCCATTCCGGCCGCGACGTTCATCGGCTCTCCGCTCGGCGGCCTCCTGCTCGGTCTCGACGGCATGCTCGGCCTGCGCGGCTGGCAGTGGCTCTTCATCGTCGAAGGCGTACCGTCGGTCCTGCTCGGTCTGATCTGCCTGGCTGTACTGACCGACAGGCCCGAGCAGGCCCGCTGGCTGCGCGATGACGAGCGCGCCTGGCTGTGCGCCGAACTCGCGCGAGAACAGGCGAGCCGACAGGCGACGATGGAACGAACCGGATGGAGCTCCTTCCTGCAGTTGCTGCGCAATCCCTATGTCTGGGCCATGGCGCTCGCCTGCTCCGGTGCTTCGGCCGCCGGATCGGTGCTGGGCGTCTGGCAGCCGCAATTCCTCAAGTCGTTCGGGCTCACCAACCTGGAGACGGGACTGATCAACTCTATTCCCTACGGCATCGCCTGCATCCTGATGGTGCTGTGGGGCCGTCACTCGGATCACACCAAGGAACGGCGCTGGCACACCGCGCTGACGCTGCTCTTGATCTCGTTCGGCTTCCTCGGTGTTTTCGTCATTCATTCGCTGATTGGGACGGTTGTCCTGCTCAGCCTGGTCCTTGTGGGCGCCTACGCCTTCAAGGGGCCATTCTGGGCGCTGACGTCAGGCTGGCTCGGCGCCGGATCGGTCGCGGCGGGTCTTGCCATGATCAATGCCGTATCGAACCTGATCGGCGGCGGTCTGATGGTGAACATCTACGGCAGCGTCCTGGAAGCGACCGACAATTACGGATTGGCGCTGCTGCCGACCGCGATCGTGACCATCGTCGGCGCCGTGCTGATCCTCGCCATCAGCCGGCCGCAGCGAGTCCAGGCGCTCAACCCCGCCGTCGCGAAGGGAGCCTGACATGAGCAAATTCGGCACCAGCAATTTCGGCACTAGCAAATTCGGCACCATCTCGCGCCGCAGTCTGTTGGTCGGCGCCGCCGCGGCCGCACTGCCCCGCCTGGCAACGGCCCAGTCGGCCGAGACCGTCCGCTGGTCGGCAGGCACGGCACGGCCGGTCGCGAAAGCGCCGCCGAACGCAACCGACTGTCACTTCCACACCTACGATTCCAAATATCCGACGGCGCCGGGCGCGACACTCTCGCCACCTGATGCGTTGCCTGACGATTACAAGGCGCTGCAGAGACGTATCGGCACCACGCGGGGCGTCCTCGTGACTCCCTCGACCTATGGCACCGACAACAGCCTGCAACTGGCGTCGATGAAGGCGCTTGGTCCTGACAATTTCAGGGTGGTGGCGGTGGTCGCCGAGGACGTGTCAGACGCCGAGCTCAAACGGCTCGATTCGCTCGGCGCGCGCGGCGTACGTTTCAACCTGCCCTTCCCCGGTCCACTGTCGGGCGCTTCGCTCGAAAAACTGTCGCCACGGCTTGCGGCACTGGGCTGGCACTGCGAGATCAACATGCGACCGCAACAGCTCGAGGCGGCGCAGGACATGCTCCTAAAACTGCCGTCGCGAATCGTGATCGATCATCTTGGTGCGCTGCCTGCCGACGGCCTGAAGAGCCCTTCCTATGCAATCATTCGCAAGCTGCTCGACAGGGGCAACACCTGGGTCAAGCTCTCCGGCGCATATCTGAGCAGCAAGTCGCCCTACGGCGAAAGTGCAGAGATCACCGCGGCCTATGTCCGGGCTGCCCCCGAGCGCATGGTTTGGGGCAGCGACTGGCCGCACCCGACGCGAAAGGCCGATGACAAGCCTGATGATGCGGAGCTGTTCGATCTGATGGCGAACGCCATGCCGGATCAGGCAACGCTGCAGCGGGTCCTGGTGGATTCGCCCGCAGAGCTCTATGGATTTCCGTCATGAGCTGGTTCGCGCCGCCTCGCCGTATCGAAACCAAGATATTCAGCCGGCTGCCGGATCAGTTCCGGAAGGCGCGGCGCAGCGCCTGGGCTGATGCCAACCAGGGCGGCCGCGCCATCGACAGCTTTCTCGAAGGCCCCTCCTTCGACCGCGATGGCCGTCTCTACGTCACCGACATTCCCTTCGGCCGGATCTTTCGCATCGACCCGGACGGCGCGTGGACTCAGATCGCCGACTATGACGGCTGGCCCAACGGCCTGAAGATCCACGCCGACGGGCGTATCTTCGTCACCGATTACAAGCGCGGCCTGATGCTGCTAGATCCCGACAGCGGCACTGTCACGCCGTTTCTGGAGACCGCCGCGACAGAGAGCTTCAAGGGCGTCAACGATCTGGTGTTCGCTCGCTCCGGCACGCTCTATTTCACCGACCAGGGGCAAACCGGCATGCACGACCCAACGGGGCGCGTCTGGCGCCTCGGAACGGATGGCCGCCTGAGCTGTCTCGTCAATACGATTCCAAGTCCGAACGGCATCGTGGTCGATCCTGAGGAGAGCTTTCTCCTGGTGGCCGTGACCCGCGCCAACCAGGTCTGGCGCATTCCACTGCCGCAAAGCGGCATCACGACCAAGGTCGGCGTGTTCGTGAACCTGCATGGCGGGCCCGGCGGTCCCGATGGCCTCGCGCTCGATCGCGACGGCAATCTTCTGATCTGTCACACCGGCTTTGGCTCGGTGTGGCGCGTGTCGCCTGTCGCCGAACCGCTCGACCGCATCATCTCTTGTGCCGGCGTCGGCACCACCAATCTCGCGTTCGGCGGCCCCGACAATCGCAGCCTGTTCATCACCGAAAGCCGCACCGGGTCGATCCTGCAGGCCGCGCTCGATACGCCCGGCCTGCCGATGTATTCGCACGCGTGACGGCTGATCATGCGGTCTCCTTCGTGGCGGGTTTGTCACGGCCGGGATCGCCAAGCACAAGCATGACGATCGCGCCAAACAGCAGGATTGCGGAGAGAACGTAGAGCGGAGTCGAGAAGTTGCTCGTCATTTCCCTGAGATAGCCGATCATATACGGCCCGACGAAGCCGCCGAGATTGCCGATCGATACAATCAGCGCGAGGCCGGCGGCCGCGGCGCGGCCGGTAAGAAAGCCGGACGGGATCGCCCAGTAGGTCGCCTGGAATGATAGGATGCCGACGACGGTGACCGTCAACGCCAGCATCGCCGGCAGTGGCATGCTGAAGCTCGCGCTGACCGATAGCGCAACTCCGGCGGCCGCAAGCGCGCCGCAGACGAACCAGAGACGGTGCCTGGCGCGATTGGCGAGGCGCGCCCAGAGCAGCATGCAGATGGCACCGAGCGCGTAAGGCGCTGCGGAGATGAAGCCGACGGCGACATAGCTGACGCCGAAGCCGCGCACGATCTGCGGCAGCCAGAGGCCAACGCCGAGTGAACCGCAGATGCCGCAGAAATTCACCAGCGCCAGCACGAACACCTTCGGATTGGCGAAGGCATCGCGCAGCGTGTTGCCGTGACGCGCAGCCAAGCTCGCCTGCTCCGCCGTCAATTGCGCGCCGAGTTCGCGCCGTTCCCTTTCATCGAGCCATTTGGCCTCGGCCGGTCTATCCGACAGCACGTACAGGCAGGCAATGCCGAGCAGCACGGCAGGCAGGCCTTCGATGATGAGCAGCCACTGCCATCCGGCAAGGCCGCCGAGCCCGTCCATGGTGAGCAAGGCTCCGGAGACCGGCGAGCCGATCATGTTGGCGACGGGGATGCCGACCAGGAAGGCAGCGGTCGCCCGGCCGCGCCAGGCGCCGGGAAACCAATAGGTGAAATACAGATAGACGCCCGGCGTGAAGCCAGCTTCCGCCATGCCGAGCAGCAGACGCATCACGGAAAAGCTGACCGGCCCGGTGACCAGGCATGTCAGGGTCGACAGCAGGCCCCAGCTGATCATGATGCGCGCGATCCACAGCCGCGCGCCGACCCGCTGCATCGCCAGATTGCTGGGAATTTCGCAGAGAAAATAGCCGAGGAAGAACAGCCCGGCCCCCCAGCCGAACTGCGACGGCGTCAGGCCGAGATCGCGGTTCATCTGCAGGCCGGCGAAGCCGACATTGATGCGGTCGAGATAGCTGACGACGTAGCAGACGAAGATGAACGGGATGATGCGCCGCATCACCTTCTTCATCGTCGGCGCGATGTCGACCGCCGGCGCCGCGCGCGCAGCCGCGCTCTCCATTCCGTTCCTCCCTGGTGCCGTGTTTGACCATGTTCGGTCTATTCGGCCGGCACCATAGGAGCTGGAACACAATAATGCAACGCCGTTTCATTTTCGATCCGGGACCTCGAAAGGTCCCGGACATCCCCTGTAACGCCGCAGGAGGGTTGTCGTCGGGCTACGCGCCGCTGCGATAGACTTGAATGTCGAGATCGCGGATCTTCTTGCGCAGCGTATTGCGGTTCAGACCGAGCAGATCGGCAGCTCTGATCTGATTTCCCCGCGTTGCGGCCAACGCGGCGGTGAGCAGCGGAATCTCGATTTCCTTGAGAATGCGGTGATAGAGCCCCGGCGGCGGGACGCCGTTCGGGAAGCCCTGGAAATGCGAGGATAGATACGCCTCGACGGCGCCGCCGAGATTATCGATCGAGCTCGGCGCGTTCGATCCGGTGGTCACCGCCGGCGGCGCCAACTCGCCGTCGATCACCGAGGCCGTGATGACATCCTGCGGATAGAGCGCGGCGAGACGACGCGCGAGGTTCTCGAGCTCGCGGACGTTGCCCGGCCAGCGATGCTGCTTCAGCCGCTCCAGCGCCGCAGCGTCCAGCTTCTTCGGCGGCAGCCCGTCCTTCTCGGCCAGCGCGAAGAAATGCCGCACCAGGTCGGGCAGATCCTCGATGCGCTCGCGGAGCGGCGGCAGCCGCAGCGGTACCACGTTGAGACGGAAGAACAGGTCTTCGCGGAACAAGCCCTGCTGGATCAGGATGCGCAGGTCCTTGTTCGACGCTGCAACGATGCGCACATCGGTCTTGATCGGCGTGCGGCCGCCGACCGTGGTGTATTCGCCCTGCTGCAGCACGCGCAGGAGCCGCGTCTGCGCCTCCATCGGCATGTCGCCGATCTCGTCGAGGAACAGCGTGCCGCCCTCGGCCTGCTCGAAGCGGCCGGAGGCGCGGGTGTTGGCGCCGGTGAAGGCGCCGCGCTCATGGCCGAACAGCTCGGATTCGATCAGGTCGCGCGGGATCGCCGCCATGTTGACCGCGACGAACGGACCGTTGCGACGCTTGCCGTAATCGTGCAGCGCGCGCGCCACCAGCTCCTTGCCGGTGCCGGACTCGCCGGAGATCATCACGGTGAGATCAGTCTGCATCAACCGCGCCAGCACGCGGTAGATCTCCTGCATCGCCGGCGAGCGGCCGACCAGCGGGATCGATTCGAACTCGGCATCATCGGCCGGTGTCGCCGAGCGCTCCTTCGGCTCGGCGAGCGCGCGGCCGACGATCGCGATCAGCTCCTTCAGGTCGAACGGCTTCGGCAGATACTCGTAAGCCCCCCGCTCCGACGCCCGGATCGCGGTCATGAAGGTGTTCTGCGCGCTCATCACGATGACCGGCAGGTTCGGCCGCATCTTCTTGATCCGCGGCAGCAGGTCGAAGGCGTTCTCGTCCGGCATCACCACGTCGGTGATGACGAGATCGCCCTCGCCCTGGCTGACCCAGCGCCACAGCGTGGCGGCGTTGCCGGTCAGCCGCACCTCGTACCCGGCGCGCGACAGCGCCTGGTTCAGCACCGTCCGGATGGCGGTATCGTCATCGGCAACAAGAATGCTACCTGCAGGCATGGTCAGTCCTCATCTTGATCCCTGTGAGGCATGCAACGGCGTCCCGGCAACGTCATCGCCATGGCTTTTTGGGTTTGGGCTTTGGTCTGGTTGCTTGGTGGCGCTGTACACTGGCATCAGCACCCGGAACGTGGTCTTGCGCGGCTGTGACTCGCATTCGATGATCCCGCCATGGTCGCCGACGATCTTTGCAACCAATGCAAGTCCGAGGCCGCTGCCGGTCGGCTTGGTGGTGACGAAGGGATCGAACAAATTCGGCATCAGGTCTTCGGGCACACCAGGGCCATTGTCCTTGACGCAAAACTCCAGCGGCAGCGACACGCGAGACTTTTTGCCGGGCACCGAGAGCCGCACGCCCGGGCGGAACGCCGTGGTGAGCTGGATCTCCGCATCGGTGCCGAGATCGACCACGGCTTCGGCTGCGTTCTTCACCAGGTTGAGAAACACCTGGATCAGCTGGTCCTGGTTGGCCAGCACCGGCGGCAGCGAGGGATCGTAATCCTCGATGAAGCGGATGTTGCGGGCAAAACCCGATTGCGCCAGCCGCTTCACATGGTCGAGCACCGAATGGATGTTGACCGGCCCGCGCGCGACCGGGCGGTCGTCGCCGAACACCTCCATGCGGTCGACCAAGGTGACGATGCGATCGGCCTCGTCGCAGATCAGCCGCGTCAGCATGCGGTCCTCAGAGGAAGCCTGCTGCTCCAACAGCTGCGCGGCGCCGCGAATGCCGGACAGCGGGTTTTTGATCTCGTGCGCCAGCATCGCGGCCAGCGCGATCACCGAGCGCGCGGCGCTGCGATGGGTGAGCTGGCGGTCCATCTTGTCGGCGATGGTCCGCTCCTGCAGCATCACCACGATATGGCCGGGCCGCTCCGGCAAGGGGGCGACATGAAGGTCGACGAGCCGGTCGGCGCCGGTGCGCGGCGTGCCGAGATCGACCTTGTATTCGTTGACCGGCGCATTGCCGGTGCGCACCTGGTCGATCAGCGACAGCAGCGGGCTGCCGAACGGCACCAGGTTCTTCAGCGACTGCCGCTGCAGGAATTGCGTCGAGGAATCGAAGAAGGATTCGGCCGCCATGTTGGCGTCCATGATCTTGCCGTCCGGGCCGATCACCAGCACCGGGTTCGGCAGGGCGTTGAGGATGGCATCGCCATCGGAGGGGCGGGTCCTGCGCTGTTCTGCGGCTGAGCTCATGCGGCTGCACTCCAGGCAAAGTCGTCGAAGGCGTCGGTGAGCGACTGCCGCACCGCGGCCGGCTCGTCGGAGGTGAGGATGCGCGCCCGCCAGGCCTTCAGCGTCTCGGCCGCCGCGCCGGCGCTTTGCGCGGCGACGTCGAGACCCCAGCCGAGATGCTTACGGGCGTGGCGCAGGCCGACGCGCTCGCCATAAAGCGCGCAGATCTCGTCATAGAGCGTGCGGAGATAGCCGAGCTGCTGGCCTAGCTCCGGCGCGGTTTCCATCTCGCCGCCGTCGAGCCGGCGGCCGATCTGTCCCGGCAACCACGGCCGGCCTTGCGCGCCGCGGCCGATCATCACGGCATCGGCGCCGGAAGCGTCGAGCGCCTCGCGCGCATCGTCAAAGGAGGTGATGTCGCCGTTGACGACCAGCGGCAGCGCGGTCGCCTCGCGCACCTCGCGCACGGCGCTCCAGTCGGCCTCGCCCTTGTAGAACTGACAGCGGGTGCGGCCATGCACGGTGATCAGCTGCACGCCGGCGGATTCCGCGCGGCGCGCCAGTTCGGCTGCGTTCTTGCTGCGCTCGTCCCAGCCGAGCCGCATCTTCAATGTCACGGGAACCTTGACCGCGGAGATCGTCGCCTCGATCAGGCCGAGCGCATGGTCGAGGTCGCGCATCAGAGCCGAGCCGGACTGGCCGCCGGTGACGTGCCGCGCCGGGCAGCCCATGTTGATGTCGATGATGTCAGCCCCGGAGGCCTCGGCGACGCGGGCGCCTTCGGCCATCCAATGCGCTTCGCAGCCGGCGAGCTGCACCACATGCGGCCCGATGCCGCTGGCTTCGCAGCGCAACCGGGAGATCCAGCGGCCGCGCACCAGATCGTCGCTCGCGGTCATCTCGGAGACCACGAGCCCTGCCCCGAGCTCGGCCGTCAGGCGGCGGAACGGCGCGTCGGTCACCCCCGACATCGGCGCCAGGAAGGCCCGGTTGGCGAGTGGAACCTCGCCGATTTTCAAAGGCTTGGCGGTATGATGTGCCGGACCGGTCAAGGACGACTCGTCTGCTCTCTGGTACGCTTCATTGCGACGACACTGCATTGTGAGCACATTTCTTGTGCAGTCAAGCGTCATGCCTACAGTTTAGACAAAACAGCTTTGCATGCAAGTGCACTGCAGCAAAATATGCTTGTATAGCGGTCATGGTAAATTCCACAGCGTGCCGATTTCTGCATGGCTGATCTCGAACGCCGGGTTGTGAAGCCATCGCGGATTTGGCATTGGCTCGGCCACGCCCTCGTCAAACGCGCGCACGAACGGCGTTTGCTTCATCGCCGCTAATCGCGCTCGCGTGCGCCGTCAGGCGGATGCTAGAAGCCTCCACCTCTCGCGCCTCTTATGTAACCTGGTCACATGACGAACACTCAGCGGACTGCAGCCATTCTTGTCGCGGCCGGTCGCGGCCTGCGCGCCGGCTCTGGCGGTCCGAAACAATATCGCAACGTCGGCGGCCGCGCCGTCATTCACCGCGCGCTGGCGGCGTTCTCGGGGCATCCCGAGATCGCGATCGTGCAGCCGGTGGTCAATCCTGACGACATGGCGGTTTTTAATGCGGCCGTCAGCGACCTCCGTCATGCCGCGCCTGTGAATGGCGGCGCGACGCGGCAGGCATCGGTGCTGGCGGGCCTGGAGGCGCTGGCGCCGCATCGTCCCGACATCGTGCTGATCCACGACGCGGCGCGTCCCTTCGTCTCCGCGGACGTGATCTCGCGCGCGATCGTCGCTGCGAGCCGCACCGGTGCGGCCATCCCGGTGGTGGCGGTCACCGACACTATCAAGCAGGTCACTGAGAGCGGCGACGTCACGGCGACTCCGGAGCGCGCGACCCTGCGCATCGCGCAGACGCCGCAGACGTTCAAGTTCGATGTCATCCTCGATGCGCACCGCCGCGCCGCGCGCGAGCGCTCGGATTTCACAGATGATGCGGCGATCGCCGAATGGGCGGGATTGACCGTGACGACCTTTGAGGGCGATGTTGCCAACATGAAGCTCACTACACCGGAAGATTTCGTGCGCGAGGAAGCGCGGCTCGCGGCCGCGCTCGGCGACATCAGGACCGGCACCGGCTATGACGTGCATGCCTTCGGCGAAGGCGATCACGTCTGGCTGTGCGGGCTACGTGTGCCGCATACGAAGGGCTTCCTTGCCCATTCGGACGGCGATGTCGGATTGCACGCTCTGGTTGACGCAATATTAGGCGCCCTGGCCGACGGCGACATCGGCTCGCACTTCCCGCCGAGCGACATGAAGTGGAAGGGCGCCTCCTCCGACCAGTTCCTGAAATATGCCATCGAGCGCGTCACCGCGCGCGGCGGCCGCATCGCCAATCTCGAGGTCACCATGATCTGCGAGCGGCCCAAGATCGGCCCGCTGCGCGACCAGATGCGGGCGCGAATCTCTGAGATCTCCGGCGTCGACATCTCGCGGATCGCGGTGAAGGCGACCACCAGCGAAAGGCTCGGCTTCACCGGCCGCGAGGAAGGCATCGCGGCGACCGCGAGCGCGACCATCCGCCTGCCCTGGAGCGCATGAGCCATGCGCGACAGCGGCCTATAGCCCAATTGACGTTCGCATGAGGACAACACGGCAAATGGCTAGCGAACGTCAAATCACCTCCACCAGCGCCCTCGCCCGCTCGCTGCTCGATCTCTGCCGGTCGCGCAAGCTGATGATCGCGACCGCTGAGTCCTGCACCGGCGGCCTGGTCGCTGCGGCGCTGACCGACATCCCCGGCTCCTCCGACGTCATCGATCGCGCCTTCGTCACCTATTCCAACGAGGCCAAGCGGGAGATGCTTGGCGTCGAGGCCTCGACCTTGCAGACCTTCGGCGCGGTCTCCAAGGAAACCGCGATCCAGATGGCGGTCGGCGCGCTGGAGCGCGCCGATGTCGATTTGGCAGTGTCGATCACCGGCATCGCCGGCCCCGGCGGCGCCACCCCGGGCAAGCCGGTCGGCCTGGTCCATTTCGCTGCCGCTGCGCGCGATGGCCGCATCACCCATCGCGAACATCGCTTCGGCGCGATCGGCCGCAGCACTGTTCGCGCCCGCTCGGTGGTCGAAGCGCTGCGCCTTTTGATCGAACTGGCGCGCCCGCAAGTAGCCGTCAAGCCGAAGCGCGCCGCCGCCACCCGCCTGCGCCCGCGCGTCGCGCGCAGCCCGCGTCTGCATCCAGCGAAGCGGCCACGAAGGCCACCGAGGGCTTGACTAGCAAAGCAAATTATTTGTTTCCGTCATTGCGAGCTAAGCGAAGCAATCCAGAATCGCAGTCCCGGACAGTGCTGGATTGCTTCGTCGCTGACGCTCCTCGCAATGACGCCGTAGACGGTTCGTAATTCGTAGCGGGGGGTTAGCCGAAGGCGTAACCCGCCGCGCGGGTGCAAGGAAGTCTCTGCGATGAACTATGCTCCCAAAATCGTTTTGCAGTTGCCGATATCCAATCCCGAATTGCTGGATTCATTCGTCGAAGACTGCCTCCGAGACGGCGTGTCTCCGATCGCTGTCGTCGGAGACGGCGCTACCCAGATCGAGGACATCATTGATGAGCTGATCGTTGGCGATGGCTCAGACCGGAGCCGTTTCATCACCACCTCTAGTCACCAGAACGAGACGCTTGACGAGGTTCTGGCTTTCGCCCGGTTGTATGATCAGGACCTAAGCCAAGCTGTGCAACTGGTGAAGTTATGACAACTTGACGTCTGTCGTTTGAGAGACCCGTCCGGCGACACATTTCCGCCGCGCCCTCCCGCTCAAGTAGCATTTTACCTGGGAGGGAATTTTGCTGCACAGAACATTTGGGGCGCTCGCCCTCGCATTGATTTGCCTCACCTCGCCCGCGCACACCGCGGGCCTCCAGCTTCTTGATTCCGATCCGAAACTCCGTGGCGCGATCTGGACACCCTGCGCGGCCGCGCCTCAAGCCGTGGCGCTCGGCAGCCTTGCCGCCCCCGGAGTGGACTCGCTGCCTGGCATGAAGGACTGCCCGATCAAGGGCACGAAACTGCCGCTTCTCATCATCTCGCATGGCCACGGTGGCTGGTTCGGCCAGCATCAGGACATCAACGAGGCATTGGCGAATGCCGGCTTCATCGTCGCCGCCATCAACCATCCCGGCGACACGGTCAATGATCTTCGTGAGGATGATCCGATGTCGATTTGGGCATCGCGCCCACGCGATATCACGCGACTCATCGATTTCGTGCTGAACGACTGGAAGGATAAGTCAGCAATCGATCGCGACAAAATCGGCTTCTTCGGCTTCTCGCTTGGTGCCTATACCGGATTGGTGCTGATCGGCGCCAAAGCTGAGTTTGCCAGGCTCGCCACATGGTGCAAGCCCGACAGTAAGTGGAAGCCGTGCGAACAGGCGCGGAGCGGAGATGTTCCTGAGAGCCCGCCGCCCGATCCCCGCATTCGCGCCGCGGTGCTGGCCGATAATGCCTTGTCATTTGCCTTCACGCCCGAAACGCTGGCTGCGATCCAGGTGCCCTTGCAGGTTTGGCGATCAGAGCAAGGCGGCCATGGCGTCAATGCCGAGAGCACGGCGTTCACCGCAAGCAAACTACCGGCGAGAACCGAATTCCACGTCGTGCCTGCCGGTCACTACGCTTTCCTGGCGCCCTGTTCCGCGCAGATTCTGGCAGCTAACCCGCGCGTCTGCCTCGACACCCCGCCGGATTTCGACCGCGCGGCGTTTCACCGGGCGTTCGATGCCGACGTCGTGCGCTTCTTCTCCGAGCAGCTTATCGGCAAACGAAGTTGAGTGCGATTATGCTGCATAGGACATTTAGGGCATTCACCCTCGCATTGCTTTGCCTCGCTTCGCCTGTGCGTTCTGCGGGCCTTCAGCTGCTCGACTCCGATCCGAAGCTCCACGGCATCATCTGGACGCCCTGCGTAGCTGAAGCTCAAAGCGTGCCGCTCGGCAGCCTTGCCGTGCCGGGGTTGGAGACGCTGCCAGGCGTCAAGGATTGTCCGATCAAGGGCGAAAAGTTGCCGCTGGTCGTCATCTCGCATGGCCGTGGGGGCTGGGTCGGCGGGCATCACGATCTCGCCGAGGCGCTAGCCGACGCCGGCTTCGTGGTCGCTGCGATCAACCATCCCGGCGACAGCGTCGATGACCGTTCTCAAAGTGAGAGCCTGTCGAACTGGGCATCGCGACCTGCCGACATCGTGCGCTTGATCGATTTCGTGCTGAAGGATTGGAAGGATAGAGCCGCGATCGATCCTGAGCGGATCGGGTTCTTCGGCTTCTCCAAGGGCGGCTATACGGGGCTGGTGCTGGCGGGAGCCGATCCGGACTTCCGTCGCGCAGCGCATCATTGCACCGATCCAACGCCGTTCTGCGAGCAGATCCGCAAAGGAGATGTTCCCAAGGACTTCGCACACGACACGCGGATCAAGGCGGCGGTGCTCGCAGACACGTCGCCCGCATTTCCTTTCTCCGACGCCAATCTGAGCCACATCAAGATCCCGCTGCAGATCTGGCGCTCGCAGCTCGGCGGCTTTGGTGCCGATCCCGACAACACCGGGCGAGTGGCTGGCAGCCTTTGGAACCAGCCGGACATTCACGTCGTGCCGGCCGCTCATTTCGCATTCGTCGCCCCCTGCTCCGCAGAGCTTGCTGCAACGGCCCCGCGCATCTGCACGGATGCGCCAGCCGATTTCGACCGCATGGCGTTTCACCGCACGTTCGATGCCGAGGTCGTCAGGTTTTTCTCCAGGCACCTGATCGAAGGGCCCGGCCGCTTCCACTAGGGTCTCGCTGCTATTTGCTTCGCCCGATGAATCCCTACATGACGCCTTGCGGGGGCGTGAGCGAGCGGCGTGGCGGCTCGAATGGAGGCTCTGATGCGCAGGCTGCCCTGGATGATGCTGGCTGGCGGACTCTTTCTATCCGCCGCACCTGTCCACGCCCAGACCTACGATCCGAGCTACCCGGTTTGTCTCAAGGTCTATAGCGGATCGAGTGGTGGCGGCGGCGAGTACAATGACTGCACGTACACTTCGCTGGCCCAATGTGCGGCGTCGGCATCGGGCCGCGCAGCCACGTGCTTGGTCAACCCGTTTTACGGGCCAACATATGGCACTTCGTACAGCCAGTTCTATCGTCGCCACCGTCGCGCATATTAGCTTTAGCTTTGCCAGAGCAGGAACGCTTGCCCGCCGGGCAAATCGCCCGAGGTGCGCAAGCAATCGACGCCAGCCGATGATCGACAGCGCAGCAAAAGGTCCTGCGCTCAAAAACCGATTTCCTTTGCATTCTCAACGGGTCGTTGCGTGTCCAGCCCTCCGTGCGAAAATATTCTTCTTTCGTTTTTCGGAAATTATGATTGTATGACACCATCCCGCCTCGGCAAGAGGGACGTTTCGGCCAATCGTCACGACACGTGAGGCGGGGAAGCGGTGGCCGCGTTTCACCCGGCATTCCCTGCGCCCTCCTCTTGAGAGGGTATGAGCTTCGTATCACTCGGACGCGACGGCGCCGCGGGAATGTGGACGCACATCTGCTGTTTGAAACGTGGATCAGAGAAGGACGACCGGTCTCTCAGCTCGTCATTGCGAGGAGCGAAAGCGACGAAGCAATCCAGTCTCTTGTTCGGGGGAAAGCTGGATTGCTTCGCTTCGCTCGCAATGGCGACTGGAGAGAACTCGCGCTACAGTCTCACTGTCGTCCCGGGCAAGCGTGCGAAGCACGCGCCGAGCAAGAATCGACAGCCCGTCGCTTACGACGACGCCGCCGGCTTCCTGCCGTAGATCGCATCGGCGCGCTTCTCGAAGGCGGCGGAGAGCCGCGCGAATGCCGTGTCGAACATCGAGCCCATCAGCATCGCCAGCATCCGGCTCTTGAACTCATAGGCGATGAAGAAGGTGACGTCGCAGGCGTTCCCCTCCTTCGGCTCGAAGCTCCAGCGGTTCTCCAGTGACGAAAACGGTCCGCTGACATATTCGACATGGATCTTGCGGCCCGCGCGGTCGAGCGTAACGCGGCTGGTGAAGGTCTCCTTGACCAGCTTGAAGGACACCGTCATGTCGGCGACGATCACCTCCAGACCGTCGGGCTTGGCGCTGCGCTGGCGCACTGTCAGCGCCGAACACAGCGGCACGAATTCCGGATAGCGCTCGACATCCGCGACGAGATCGAACATCTGGTCCGCGGTGTGCAGGACGCGGCGCTTGTTGGAGAACCTCGGCATAAGTCTTCAGCGCGCGGTCGCGGCGCGCGCGGCCTTCAGCTTGGCGAAATCCTCGCCAGCATGGTGCGACGAGCGCGTCAGCGGGCTCGCCGACACCATCAGGAAGCCCTTGGTGTAGGCGACGGTCTCATAGCCCGAGAACTCATCCGGCGTGACAAAGCGCATCACGGCGTGATGCTTGCGGGTCGGCTGCAGATACTGCCCGATGGTAAGGAAATCGACCTCGGCCGAGCGCAGATCGTCCATCACCTGCAGCACCTCGTGGCGCTCCTCTCCGAGGCCCACCATGATGCCGGACTTCGTGAAGATGGTCGGATCGATCTCCTTGACCCGCTGCAGCAGTCGGATCGAATGGAAGTAGCGCGCGCCGGGCCGCACCGAGAGATAGCGCGACGGCACCGTCTCGAGATTGTGGTTGAAGACGTCGGGCTTGGCCGCCACCACGAGCTCCAGCGCGCCGTCCTTGCGCAGGAAGTCCGGCGTCAGCACCTCGATCGTCGTGGTCGGGCACTTCTCGCGGATGGCGCGGATCGTCGCGGCGATATGTGCAGCACCGCCGTCGGTGAGATCGTCACGGTCGACCGAGGTGACGACGACATGGGTCAGGCCGAGCTTGAATGTGGCCTCCGCGACATGCGCGGGCTCGCCGGCGTCGAGCGCGGCCGGCAGCCCGGTCTTGACGTTGCAGAAGGCGCAGGCCCGGGTGCAGGTGTCGCCCATGATCATGAAGGTGGCGTGCTTCTTGTCCCAGCACTCGCCGATATTCGGGCAGCCGGCCTCTTCGCATACCGTGACCAGCCCGTTCTCGCGGACGATATTGCGGGTGTCGGCATAGCCGCGGCTGGTCGGCGCCTTGACGCGGATCCAGCTCGGTTTCGGGGGCGAGGCGGAATCCGGCCGGTTCACCTTTTCCGGGTGACGAGGACGCAGCGGCGTGTTCGAGAGCGTGTCGACGATGGTGACCATGGGCAGTCCGGGCGACGAAAAGGCTTAGCTAGTCCGTTGGTTGCCGCCATGCAACCGGCTCGCGGACCCTAGCAGGACATGGCAGATATGGGCAGCATTCCCGCCATATCCTGCCCTGATTCCCTCAAAATGGTTCGAAAACCGGCCCCCGCCCCCGCAATCTCACGGCCTTCCGGCCCTTCGAAAGGCAAACGCCTGACGCGCGGCTTTTTCGACCGCAGCGTGCACGAGGTGGCGCGCGAGCTGATCGGCGCGACTTTCCTGGTGGACGGCGTCGGCGGCCTCATTGTCGAGGTCGAGGCCTATCATCACACTGAGCCGGCCGCGCATTCCTACCGTGGCGAGACGCCACGCAACAGGATCATGTTCGGCCCGCCGGGCTACGCTTACGTCTACCGCTCCTACGGTATTCATTGGTGCGTGAACTTCGTCTGCGAGGGAGCAGGATCGGCGAGCGCTGTGCTGATCCGGGCGGTCGAGCCGACGCATGGAATCGAGGCGATGCGACGGCGGCGCGGCTTGGAGGATGTTCGCGCGCTCTGCTCGGGGCCGGGCAAGCTGACCGAGGCGATGGGCATCACGATCGCCCACAACGGGCTGCCGCTCGATGCGCCGCCGATCGCGCTCTATGCGCGCAAGGCGGATGTCGAGGTAGTCACCGGCATCCGCATCGGCATCACCAAGGCCGTCGAGCTGCCCTGGCGCTACGGGCTGAAGGACTCGCGGTATCTTAGTAAGCCGTTTGCGCTCCCTTCTGTCGTCCCGGGCAAGCGCAGCGCGACCCGGGACCCATAACCCCAGGGAGAAGTTTTGCGAAGAACGAAGACCAGTGTGCCCCTTTCGAACATCACGCGGTATGGGTCCCGGCTGGAGGCCGGGACGACAGCGGAGATTGTCGATGGGACGCAGCTTGCAACGCGAAGAAGCGACCTACCCCGCGTTTTGCAGCCGCTCCAGCGCTTCCTGGAACTTGGCCTTGCGGGCGATGGCCGCCTCGCGCTTGTCCTTTTCCTCCTCGACGAGCTCCTCGGGCGCATTGGCCACGAACTTCTCGTTGGCGAGCTTGGTGTCGACGCGCTTGATGTCACCATCGGCCTTGGCGATCTCCTTGGCGAGGCGAGCCCGTTCGGCGGCGAAATCGACGACACCCTTGAGCGGCAAGGCCACGACCTCGCCGCGCACGACGAGCTGAGCCGAGCCTTCCGGCGCGCGGTCGGCGAAAGAAATCTCGGCGACGCGGGCCATGCGCTTGATGGCGTCGGTCCAGCGTGGTGCACGCTCCCTGGTTTCAACGGACGCGCCGACGAGAACAAGCGGCAGCAAGGTGGCCGGCGCGATGCTCATCTCTGCCCGGACCGAACGGATTGCAGTCATCAGATCGACCACCCAGCCGATCTCGGCTTCCGCCGCCTCATCCTTGAAGCTCGCGGCATCGAAGCCGATCAGGACCGGCGGCACCAGGGGATCGTTGAAGCTGGAGGCGGACAGCATCGCAACCTCCTCCATGCTCGGCGTGTCGACGCGGTGCGGCCAGGGCGCGAGCGCCAGCAGCCCCTCGCGGCTTGCCGTGGTCTCCCACAGCGCCTCGGTGACGAAGGGCATGAAGGGATGCAACAGCTTGAGGATCTCGTCGCGCGCCCAGGCAACCATCGCCTGCGTCTCTGCCTTTGCCGGGCTGTCGGCGCCGAGCAGCGTCGGCTTGCAGAGCTCGACGTACCAGTCGCAATAGACGTCCCAGACGAAGCGGTAGATTGCATTCGCCGCATCGTTGAAGCGATAGGCCTCGATTGCCTCGGTGACCTCGCGGGTGGCGGCGGCGGTCTCGTGCGCGATCCAGCGGTTCAGGGTCTCCTTGGCCTTGGCCGGATCGAAGCCTTGCGGCACCGCGCAGCCGTTCATCTCGGCGAAGCGGCTGGCGTTCCAGAGCTTGTTGGCGAACTTGCGGTAGCCTTCGACGCGCTGGGTGGACAGCTTGATGTCGCGGCCCTGGGCGGCCATCGCGGCCAGCGTGAAACGCAGCGCGTCGGCGCCGTGCTCGTCGATCAGCGCCAAGGGGTCGATGACGTTGCCCTTCGACTTCGACATCTTGGCGCCCTTCTCGTCGCGGACGAGCGCGTGGATGTACACCGTCGAGAACGGCACCTCTTTCATAAAGTGCAGGCCCATCATCATCATGCGGGCGACCCAGAAGAAGATGATGTCGAAGCCGGTGACCAGCACGTTGGTCGGATAGTAGCGCTTCACCTCCGGCGCATCCTCCGGCCAGCCCAGCGTCGAAAATGGCCAGAGCGCCGAGGAGAACCAGGTGTCGAGCACGTCTTCGTCGCGCGTGATGAACCCTTCGCGCTTGTTTCGGTCGAGCGCCATCTCCCTGCCCTGCTCGGGCGTGATGATCTCCTGCTCGACGTAGTAGCCGATGGCGTTGCCGACGGCCTCCTCCTCGGTCTCGGCGACGAACACTTTGCCGTCGGGGCCGTACCAGGCCGGGATCTGGTGGCCCCACCAGAGCTGGCGCGAGATGCACCAGGGCTGGATGTTCTCCATCCAGTCGTAATAGGTCTTCTCCCAATTCTTCGGCACGAACGTCGTCTTGCCCGACCGCACCGCCGCGATCGCGGGCTGGGCCAGGGTCTTGGCGTCGACATACCATTGATCGGTCAGGAACGGCTCGATCACGACATTCGAGCGGTCGCCATGCGGCACCGTATGCGTGTTCGGCTCGATGCGCTCGAGGAAGCCGAAATTCTCCAGCCGTTCGACGATCGCCTTGCGGGCGGCGAAGCGCTCGGTGCCATGGAATTCCCTGGCGAACTCCTCGGAGCCTTCGGGGAGACCGCGCAGATAGTCCTCATTGTCGACGAGCGAAAGGCGCGCCTCCTTGTCGAGCACGCTGATCTGCGGCAGGCCGTGGCGGCGCCCGATCTCGAAATCGTTGAAGTCATGCGCAGGCGTGACCTTGACCGCGCCGGACCCCTTCTCCGGATCGGAATAGGTGTCACCCACGATCGGGATCTCGCGGCCGACCAAAGGCAGGATCACGCGCTTGCCGATCAGATGCTGATAGCGCTCGTCCTCCGGATGGACCGCGACCGCAGTGTCGCCAAGCATGGTCTCGGGCCGCGTGGTGGCGACCACGATGAAGCTCGTCGGATCCTCCGGGCTGAAGGTCTTGCCTTCGAGCGGATAGCGCAGGTACCAGAGATGGCCTTTGACCTCGACCTGCTGCACTTCGAGATCGGAAATCGCGGTCAGCAGCTTCGGATCCCAGTTGACCAGGCGCTTGTCCTTATAGATCAGCCCGTCACGGTGCAGTTCGACGAACACCTTCACGACGGCCTTCGACAGACCCTCGTCCATGGTGAAGCGTTCGCGCCGCCAGTCGCAGGAAGCGCCGAGGCGCTTGAGCTGGTTGATGATGGTGCCGCCGCTCTCGTCCTTCCATTGCCAGACGCGCTCGAGGAATTTTTCGCGGCCCATCTCGCACCGGCCCGGCTGCTGGCGCTCCATGAGCTGGCGCTCGACCACCATCTGGGTCGCGATGCCGGCATGGTCGGTGCCGGGCTGCCATAACACGTCACGGCCGCGCATGCGCTCGAATCGGCAGAGAATGTCCTGCAGCGTATTGTTGAGCGCGTGGCCCATATGCAGCGAGCCCGTCACGTTCGGCGGCGGGATTACGATCGTGAACGGCTCGGCCTCGCGCCGGTCGGGACGGCCGGCGCTGAAAGCGCGGGAATCCTCCCAGACCAGGGACATGCGGCTTTCGATGTCGGCGGGCTGATAGTTTTTCTCGATCATGGCGTGCGCGGCCGGCGCGGGACCGGCCCTTTCAAGGTTGGTTGGCCGATGCGGGCAATCCTCTCCCTCTTCCGAGGGACGTGATGATATGCCCACAAGCTCGTGATTTTACGGGTCTTTTTGTATCGATGCCCGATCCCCGACGAAGGCGCGGGGCATCACATCGTCGGCACCGGGTTCTTATCGGGTAAAAAGCCGCCAGGGCGTCTTAAGTCAACTCCATCAGGAGATGGGCTGGTGCCACAGCAACGAGGGGCGGCGGAGCGTCCGCCCTGCCCGATATTGTGCTTTCCGGGCAGAGGCCCGGTGCAACGGTCGTTAGCGGCCGCGCGAGACGCGCTCGATCTCCGCCTTCACGATCCGCTCGACCAGGGCCGGCAGATTGTCGTCCAACCAGGATTTCAGCATCGGCCGCAGCATCTCCTTGACGAGATCCTCCAGCGTCCGGGCGTTGTTGCTGAGCACAGTGTTGGCAAGCGCGTTGAAGGCCGATTCCACGGAATTCACGGTGTTCTGCGACAGGATCGCCTGCCGGGCGGTCGCCTCAAAGGCCGGCGAGTCATAGGCGGCCGGCGCCCTGGGCGTGGCCCGGGACGCCGGCTCGACGAAGTCGATATCGTCCTGCGGCTCCACCTTGCGGAAGGAGGCGGCTGCTGTGCTGGGGGCGGAGATCGGGGGTGCCACTGCCATGTCGTCCGTCAACTCGAGTACTTCGGGCTCCGGTTGCGCCGGTCTAACTTCTTCGGGAGTTGTTGTCTCGTCCAACCCCGCCAAAAGTGCGTCGATATCATCCTGATTGTTGCTCGCCGATGCTGCGGCCGGCGGCGCGGGGGCTGGCGGCGGCGCTTTGGCTGCAGCGGCGACCGCTGCTGGAATCTTCGACGGCGGAATGTCGTTCATCACCGGTTTGGCGGCCGGCTTTTCAGCGCGCGGCGGCTCGGGCGCCGGAGCCGCCTTCTCGGCCGCTGGCGGCTTACCTTCATCGTCGGCGATGATGCGCCGGATCGATGCCAGAATCTCCTCCATCGAGGGTTCTTGGACCTTCGCGGGCTGCGTCATTTCCGACTCCAAATCATCGACGCCGTCGCACGCGTCGCCATAACCCAACCACGGCAGGATTCGCGGCCTTCGGATCCAAGAGGCTTGGACTTCACTTCACCCATCGCCCACTCGTCTCCCGAACGCGCCGCTCGATCCAGAGGAGCAGTGCGATACGTTCCGTACCGGAGATCCATTAACGAAGAGCATCCGAAGCGCTGCGAATCGTTCCGCGGCCTTTTTGAGGCTATGTCATGGCAACAAATGATTGCAAGCAACGCTCGCCGCGAACAGCTCAAGCGGATCGAGTTAGAAACAGGCCGACGCAGACGGGACACAACCTCTGACGGCATCGTCACGTGCCTTTTACGGATATAACCTTGGCCTGCATCATCGAAGCTCGGCCAATGGCCGAGGCGCTCGTCCGTGCGATCCGCTTTGGCTGCTCGGTTTTCGACGTTCGCATCAGCTTGCCGCGGCAACTTCGCGCACGGCGGACGCAAGGCTGCGCCGGCAAGTCCACCCTTGCGGCGCCGCCTTGAATTTGAGGTCCCTACCCGCTGGCGTTGTGACGACCTGGAGGAACCTCATATCAGCACGCCAAGCCTTAGCGGCCGTCAGGCGTCCGCACCCCTGCCCAGCTGTCGCGAACCTGCTGGTAATGCACGCTCGGATCGTAGGTGGTGGTCGGCAGCTTGAGCACCTGGGGTGACAACCGGCCGATCCGCTGCAGCACGTTGTACGATGCCACGACCCGGTCATGTTGAGCGGTCACCAGTGCGACACGCGCATTGACCAAGGCCTGCTGCGCGTTGAGCACGTCGAGCGTGGTGCGTTGCCCGGCCTTGGCTTCTTCCCGCACGCCGTTCAGCGCGATTTCGGACGCCGTGACCTGCGCCTGGGCCGAGGCCACCTGGGCCTTGCCCGCGACCAGTTGTCCCCACGCCGTCACCACGTCGGCGCGCGCCTGATCGCGTGTCGTATCGAGGGTGAGGCGCTGCTGCGCCAGGCTTTCCTTGTTCTGGCGGATCAAGGCGTATTCAGCGCCGCCCTGATAGATGGGAACGTTCAACTGAGCGACCGCCGACGCGCCGAACGAACGGAACTGCTGCAAGGTCTGCTCATCGGCCCGCTGCGCCTGGGCCGACACCGTAATGGTCGGCAGCAGCGCCCCCTCGTTGATCTTCACCTGGAGATAGGCGACGTCGATGCCATACATCGCCGATGTCACGCTGGGATTTTCGATCAGCGCGATCTCGATGGCCTGCGGCAATGTCGGCGGCAAATAACGATCAACGGGCGATCCGGGGGCCAGATTGGTGGGATCGCTGCCAATGATTCGACGGAAGTTGGAGCGAGTTGTCGTCAGATTCGATTCGGCCGTGAGTTGCTGCGTCCGCCCCGCGGCGAGTTGCGCCTCCGATTGAGCAACGTCGGTGCGCGTCACCTCGCCGACATTGAAGCGATCCTGCGTCTGCTTCAGGGTTTGCTCGAGCACACGGGTGTTGCTGCGCTGAACCTCGACGATCGCAGCGTCGCGCAGATAGTCCATGTAGACGCTGGCCGCGGCGAACAGCACGTTCTGATCCAGCAACCGCAGCGCTTCGCGCTGACCCGACACGGTCGACTCGGCCTTCCGGACGTTGTTGGCGGTCTGGTTGCCATTGTACAGCGTCTGCGTCACGTTCAATCCGACGCTTCGCGGAACGGTCGTCCCATGGATGGGCGCGGTGGCCGGCGAGAGCTGAATGTCCTGGTACTGGTAGCCGCCGGTTGCAGTGAGATTGACCTTCGGCCGATAGCCGGACAAGGCCTGCGGGACACCCTCGTCGGTGGCACGGACCGAGGCGCGCTGGGCGTTCAGCTGCGGATTGCTCTGATAGGCACGGACCAGCGCAGCCTCAATCGTATCGGCGAGCGCAGGCGCCGGGCCTGCACAAGCCATCAGGAGGACCACAGCCGCCGCTGCGGTGACGACCTTCACCCCAAACATCCTTGTTCCATTCATCGTTGTCACCGGCTCAACGCCAAAGCCGGGCAGTAAAACCCCAATGAGACTCCCGCGCACCCTTGCACCTTATTCCCCATGCAAGCGCGACGGAACCACTTCGCGCCGGAACTGATGCGGAAACTCTCCACCTGCAGCATCCGGGCCACACTTCTGATTTCAAACAGATTTCAGGCCCGCCATTGCCGCGACACCGACTCAATGACTGGGTGGGCCCGCAAGCCCACCTAAAGCATCGTTCAGATCCTGTCCGTTCCGACGGCGGTTCTACCCACAAATTGTGGGCATAACCCAGCCAGTCACGGACGCTTCAACGATTGCCGACCACGGCACATGGGACGCAAATACGCGCGAAATAACGGCAACGACATCCCCGTCGTGCCGCATCTCAATGCTAGAGCCTAAAGATTATCTTTCTGAAAAGATTCTGGCGGTCATGCGGGAGATGGACCGGAGCCCTCCCCACCAGATATATCAGAAGGTGAATTCCGGAACCCGCTCGAGGCCAGGCAGAACTGGCGCCGTGGCGTCGAACAATACCCGGGCACCGAAATCATGATGTGACCGGGTGATGATCATGGCACGCGCCGGTTTGCCGATGGCGAAGACACCGACCAGACGGCCGCCCTCGTCGAGCTGCTGGCAAAGTCCGTCCAAGGGAACCTCGGTGGCCCCATTCAAGAGAATCACGTCGTAGCGCTCGTCGGCTGGATCGCCCAGCGCTGCAGCGGCGAGCTTGACCGTAACGTTGGCCAGGCCGAGCTTGGACAGGAGCTGCTTGGCGTTGCCTTCGACGGCCGGCTCGCTTTCCGTCGCCGTCACGTGGCTCGCGATTCTTGCCGCGAGCGCGGCGGCATAGCCCGAGGCGCAGCCTACGACCAGGACGCGGTCGGTCGGCCTGATTTCCGCCGCTTGCAGCAACTTTGCGGTGAGCGCCGGCTTGACCAGGAATCGCTTCACGCCGCCGGCGGCTGACACGTCGAGATCGAGATCGAGATAGGCCATGCCCTGCCTGTCCGCTGGCACGAACGCTTCGCGTGGCACGGTCAGCATCGCATCCAGCACACGGTGATCGGTGACGTCACTGGTGCGTACCTGGCCATCGACCATTTTCTGGCGCGCAGTCGCGAAGGCTGACATTTGGCGGACCTGCAGATAAGCGTTGCGGACGAGCCGCGGAGGAACTGCGCCGTCTTTTGGTACAAGCCATGTGAAAACGCAACACGACGATCGCATTGGGCGGCGGATGTCACCCGCCGTCTCCACGCTTGCCGCCGACCAATCGCGGACCGCTACTCGATCACGACCGGAAGCCGCCCGAGCAGTTGCGCCAGATCCTCCAAATGCCGGGAATCATGCTCCTCGACCGCATGTGCGAGACGCGCCACACATTCCTCGTCGCTGAGGGTCGTAATTCCCGTCGCAATCAAAGGCGGCGAGTTCGTTCCGCGGACGGGCGCGACATTGGTGCTCGGCATGGAATCACCTCCAGGAGCCCGGCAATTGCGGTGCGCGGCAAATATGATCGCGGGCGATGACCGCTCCTAGTGAAATTCCTGTCATCCGCTTGTGGGCGATCGGCCTCGTCCAGATCGAATTTCCGCTATAACCCCCTGGTTCGGCGTGGATTTTTGGCTGTCTTCGGGAAGTCCAGCGGAATGCGATTTCCTTCTATGCAAGGCGAAAAGGCTTTGTTATACGCAGCCCCGCTCGCGACATTTGCGTCGCCTGTTCCTCGGTAGCTCAGCGGTAGAGCATTCGACTGTTAATCGAATGGTCGCTGGTTCGAATCCAGCCCGGGGAGCCAATAGGCTCTCTCCACGGTTGTTTTTGATGGTCCGCGGCCATCCCTCTTCCCTCAAAAGCCCGCCAATGCGTTGATGACGCGGCCTTTTTGGCCCAGTTATGCGATGCGTTCGGTGTTAGCGCTGTTCAAGTCCGGATATCGCCGGGGCAAGGGGTTTGCGGACGTTCCCGTGGAGGAGACAGCCCACCTGTCGAGCTTGGCAGAGAACTTCAACAAGCCGACCCGTGTTCGCGTGGTGTCCGCCGCGCGCAAGATCATGGCCGTCGCCAAGCGCAAGGGATTGATCAAGCACTCGCCCTTCTCCGAGGTAAACTTCGGCGAGGGCTTTCCCGCCCATCGCGCGAAGAAGCGCCCGGCGTCACGGATGAGCCTATGAAGGGCGCGGCAACAACCTGACTTGGTACGACCTCGAGTTGCTGGCGCTGACCTTCGTGCGGCCTGACACCATGACAAAGGCCGAATGGAAGCACTTCGACCCGGCGCGCGATGGATCATCCCGTTCGACAAACTCAAGATGGAGCGGCTGCGTACCCAGAACGGCGAAGCGGCGGAAGACTTCGTCGTGCCGCTGTCGCGACAGGCCGTCGCCCTGCTCCTCGGGGGTTTGGCGTCGGGTAAACCATCGGTGGAGTCGTAGGATTCGAACCTGTTACCAGCGTCCCGAAACCATGAGCATCTTCTTCGTACTGAAGTGGACACGCGATACGGTCTCTTGCGCGGAGCTAGCTATCAGGGCGTCAATCGAGCTCCGGGCTGGTCACCGTCAATGAATAGCACGCCTGCAGCCTCGATCGTGCCTCCGTTCTGGAGTGAGATGTCGACAGCTCACCGCAGCCCTGCGTAGAACCTTGGGAAATTAGATATCTGTGCGCACGAATAAGGTGCGTGATCCGCAGCGTTTGAAAACATCAATTCACGCCTATTAAACCTAATCAGCAATGTTAATCGGCGGGATTTCTTGCGAAGGTCTGTCGCCGCGGTAGCGTCCGCCTCATTTGATCACGAGGCTGACAGATGAGCGATAAAACGACACCAGCGAAGCCGACAAAGGCTGAGTTGCGCAAGATGCTCGAGGAGGCTGTTCTCAATACGCCCGGCGCCACGCAGCTCAAGCCAGTCCGCGATGCGCTATCTGAACCGATGGCGAGCAAACCGTTGGGGCCGAAGCGAGTGGGCAAGTCCAAGCGTGCCGGCGCATCTTCGACGCGCAAGTCGCGAACTGCAGGCCTGCCAGCGAAAGGGCGAGCCGTTCGGTCTAAGTGAGACTATGGGGCACTGTGCTGCGCGACGAGGTGATCCCAGCCGTTCACGGCGAAGCCAGAGATCGCCGGCTGGGCGGCATCTGCTGCCAGCACCGGCATGATGTCCTGTAAGTATCCGGTGAAGACCGCGGGTTAGTCGATTGCCGCCCCGCCAGTCCAAGGATCAGGCGACGAGCTTCTGGGCTGAGAGCTTCCAATTCCAAGGCAGAAGCTGGTCAAGCGTGCGGATGTTGTGGTCGTTGATTCGAGCGAGGACGTCGGCGAGCCAAGCCTGAGGGTCGACGTCGTTGAGCTTGGCGGTCTGTATCAGCGTGTACATCACGGCGGCCCGTTCGCCGCCGCGATCGGAGCCGGCGAACAGCCACGCCTTGCGGCCGAGTGCGATGCCGCGCAACTCGCGCTCGGCGGCGTTATTGGTCAGGCAGATGCGGCCGTCGGAGAGAAAGCGCGCGAACGTCTCCCAGCGCTTGAGCATATAGTCCATGGCCTTGGCGACCTCGGAGTGCCGTGACAGCTTAGCGCGCTCGGTGCGCATCCAGATCTGCAGATCAGCGACCAGCGGCGCAACGCGCAGCGCGCGCTCGGCGAGCCGTTCGAGCGGCACCCGGCCGTTGATCTTGCGTTCGACGTCAAAGATCGCGTCGATGCGCTTCACCGCCTCGAACGCCATCGGCGCGATGACGGCGAGTTTGCCACGCGCCTTGGCGGTGACGTCGGCGAGCACGAAGAACTTGCGCCGAGCATGCGCCCAGCAAGCGGCCTCGGTGATCGGCCCTCCCTTGCGGCCGGCCTCGTACAGCCGGTTGAAGCCAGCGTAGCAGTCGGCCTGCAGGATGCCGCCATAGCCGTGCAGGTGACGCTCGGCGTGCTCGCCCGCGCGGTCGCGCGAGTAGAAGAACACTGCCGCTGGTGGATCGTGGCCGCCGAATGGGCGATCGTCGCGCACATAGACCCAGGCCCGTCCAGTCGCCGTCTGGCCCTTGGCAAGCACTGGCACCGGGGTCTCGTCGCCATGGACGCGGTTGCCCGCGAGCACGTGCGCACGGATCAGATCATGCAGCGGCCGCAGCAGCGCCGCGCAACCGCCCACCTGGTCGGCGAGCGTCGACAGGCTCAGCGCGATGCCCTCGCGCGCGTAGCGCTCCGACTGGCGATTGAGCGGCTGGTGCTGCCCGTACTTCTCGAACAGGATCATCGCCAACAGAGAAGGCCCGGCGAAGCCGCGCGGCAGAACGTGGAACGGCGCAGGCACCTGCGTGATCTTCTCGCAGTCCCGGCAGGTGAACTTCTCGCGCACGTATTGCACGACCTTCCACTGCCGCGGCACCACCTCCAGTGTCTCAGTAACATCCTCGCCGAGCTTGGCGAGCCGGGTCGAGCCACAGCAGGCGCAGGCATCGGGACCGGGCAGCACGACCCGCTCGCGCGGCAGATGCGCCGGGAACGGCTTGCGCGCAGGCTTGTTGCGCGGGAACGCAGACAGCGGCGGCGTCTCGCCAACAGCAGCGGCTGTCTTCTCGGCCGCAAGTTCGTCCTCCGCCGCAGTTGCTTCCAGCTCCTCAAGCTGAAGCTCCATCTGGTCAAGGAGCCGCGCCTTGTGCTCGCTGCGCTGTCCAAAGAGCTCGCGCCGCATCTTCGCAATCGTCAGACGCAGATGCGTGATCAGAGCCTCCGCGCCAGTCGCCTCGGCACGCATCCGCGCGATCTCGGCGTCGCGATCGCGCAGCAGGCGCGTCAATCTCTCGATCTCATCCGTGGGAGAATCACTGGGGCTCATCGCCAATGATGGAATCACAGGGCGCGCGGTTTGTATGCCCTTCCTATCGCGCTCCAACGCGTTCAGCCCGCCGCCTCCGGCCGCCATGTCCGCTGCGGCAGCCGCCAGTCGATCCCTTCCAGGAGATACCCGAGTTGGGCCGGCGTGATCGCCACCGTCCCGTCCGCCGGCGACGGCCAGATGAAGCGGCCGCGCTCCAGGCGCTTGGAGAACAGGCACATGCCCTGGCCATCGTGCCACAGCACTTTGATCAGGTCGCCGCGCCGGCCGCGGAATACGAACAGGTGGCCGCCATGCGGATCGCGCTTGAGGGTCTCCTGCACCAGCAGCGCCAGCCCATCGAACCCCTTGCGCATGTCGGTGCGGCCTGTCGCCAGCCACACCCGCGCCCCGCTCGGAATAGGGATCGTCATCGCCGCTCCAGCGCGCCGATCATCCGCGCCAGCGCACCGGGATCGACGCCTTGCTCGACGATGACCCGCAGCCCATCCGCAAGCACGATCTCCATGCGTCTGCACCCACCAGCGGGAGGCGGCGATGCCGCCGCGGCCGATCCTCCATCCGCAATCACCGCTTCGGCAAACGACACGGGCTCGGCATTCCCGCCCAGTCGCCCCTTGCGTGCCAGCCGACGCCAGGTGAACAACTGACCGGTCGACAAGCCATACCGCCGGGCGGTTGCCGAGACCTGCCGCGTGCCGCTATCGCTCTCGGCGACGATCCGCCGCTTCTCTTCCAGCGTCCAGCGACGCCGCGACCCGGTCTGGATCACCTCAAGCCGCGACACCTTCGGCATAGTCGTATGCTCAGTCATACGACTATGTCTTCGCGCCTCCCTGCATCAGCGCAAGGCGGTTCTCACCGGAGGGGTACGATGTCCTCGAGGAGGAGAAGATGCAGCCTGGTTTGCTTGGCGGCGGAAGCCCGTACTGCTCTGCCCACTTGCCGCGAGCTGTATGGTAGCGTTCGCTTGCTGGAGCGATTTGACTATGAAATCTAGGTCGGATTCCTAAGGCCGATTCTTCTGCAACGTGCGACGAGCCCTCGTCGATGATCTTGAAGCTTGGCCGGCGCGCCGCGATAGCCTTTGTGTTGATCGATCGTCGTCGCCCCGAGAGCTCGCCTCCGCCTTGGCGCGTCGCGGTTCGGGTTGCTGTAGCGGCGCTACAAGCGGTGCGCAGGTCTTGCGAACATCGGAGGCGGAGATCGGCCCTAAAACCGATGTACAGGATAGTCACATCCTGGACGGCATCTTCTCCGTGATCTCAGTCTTGGATGATCCCAACGACTGGCAGTTAGGACACTCTATTCAAGGGCAGCTCGCCTTTAAAGGCGATCTTTTCCTTCAGATCGGTGCAGGTCTGGCGGACCTCAGCCGTCACTCGCGAGCAGCTCTCAATCTGAAGGAACACGCGCTTGGCCTCCTCGCGGTAGCGCCTTGCGGTTTCGTTCAGTTCCTCCGTCACGGCGAGTGCATCGCGTGTCATCGCCTCGCATTGCTTGACGCGCTCGATCAACTCCACACCCATCGCCTCAATCTCTTTCGCCGCAGCTTCATATTCGGCAACAACGGCTTCCGCCGACAGCCTACCTATCTCCGTAGCGCCATCGCTGTGTTCGACATATTGCGGCATCGCAATAGCAGGCGAACGCACGCTTGGCGGCGCGAAGGGATCCCGCTCGTGAGGAGACGGCCTGTTTCGAAGCTCTTCACCGATTTCGCGCTCCAGATCTGTCAAGATCCGTCCTATTGTTGGTTGTGCCATCAATAGTACTCCTTGCTAATTAAGGGAACCGAACACAATCATTAGTTGCTTTGGAGGATCCGGCAACAAGAACTATTGGTTAAGGTTGCGGATTAAGCTTTATGTCCGCACTCCAGGTTAACGCTGGTGCGCTCATACCGGGATAGTCCGTGAGGCAGTGCAAGTCGATCGCTCGGACAGCATGCCCAGACTTTTTTTGCACGGTGGCAGAAGAGCCCCACGATTTGCCGGCCTGTCGTTTTCCTGCACGAAAATTAGTGACTTCAAGACGTTCAACTGACGCTCGCGGGCGCGGCGCGGAGGGTTCGGGCGTCGTCGTTTGACCGGTCTAGGCAGTGCGGATTCTTGCTTATGCGCTCGAGTTGGTTGGCGTGCCGATTGCTGCAGCGTCCTATTGACGACAGGTTCGAAGCTGGAGACCATCTTACGCTTCTATGAGGGAGCGGGCTTTTCATCATGGGGGCAAACCGACCTCAAAGCCCGCAGTCCTTGGCGTGCCGTCTTGTAGCTAACATACGGTGACAACGTCTACGCCACGCTCATTCCCTAAAGCGTTTTCAAGCGAAGTGGACACCGGTTCGCGTCAAGAAAACGCGTCAAAACAAAAAGCTAAAGCCCCGTTCCGATTCAATCGAAACGGAAAAGGCTCTAAGATGCAACAAGGACGGCGCGCTTGGGCAAACGGGGACTCCCTGCCCCGTCCCTCTGCTCCATCAAGCCCATGGATGCAATCAATCACTCATCCGCGGATGAGAAACGGGGCTCCCGTTATCCCTGACCTGATGGGTTCCGTGGTCCAGGCGCCTGACAATCTGGTCGCAGATTTTGGCGCAACTGGGCAATATCGGAACATATGACGTATTCCGCCATCAGTGAGAGGACGCCTCCTTCATACGCGCGAAATAGTCCTCATAGAATGAGCGCAGGTTCGGATGCGAACCGCCGTCCGCCATCTGCAGGGTGGGACATGCAAGGGTCGGCTGCGTTCCCCACGAGTATGCCATGTCGAAGGGCCGGTCTTTCACCGGGACCTTCTCGTCCCAGATGGCCAGCATGGCTTCCGTCTCGGCCACGGTGGGCATTCGATAGTATGGGGGGTACTTGCGGTTCAGGCTTGTGCAGACTTGCCCGAATGTCTGGAAGACCGGTACGATGCGGGTGGTGGGAATGCCGGCCCCGAGAGCTTGATCGATGCGCTGCCGGAGCGCGGCGTACGCGCACCCGGTACGCTCGTTCTTGACATTGCAGGGATAGGGATCGACGCCGATATAGTCGGCCGCGTCCTTCATCTGCGTAAACTCTGTCGGAGCGGAGGAACCGTTCAGGACCACCGTAAACGTCCGGCCGCGCGGATCGAGAGAATGGATTAACGCGGTTCGCTCCGCCAATCGCTGCGGTGCGTCCGCGCAGACCCCCGGATGCGGTTCGTCGGAAATATAATAGATGCCACTGAACTTCGGGTCGTCCTTGATCGCCAGGACAACATCGGTGACTTGCCGATCACTGAGCCGCCACGAGCATTCAAGATTGTAGCCGTTGCCGAGCCAATAGACACCCTTCATACCTTCCGGTAACGCTCTGAGCGCGAGCTGAGTGCTCACACCCGCAAGATTGAACCCAGCTGAAGCCGCTCCGGTATAGTCGCCGCGCAAATTAACGGTCAAATGCAAATGCTCACGCGGCTCGGTAGCAAGAGCCTGGCCCATGAGCCCGAGCACAACTGAAATCACCAGCAACCCGCTTCGCCTCGGGGCCCAGCCACGGACGGCGGCCTTGGTCGGGGCGCTGAAAGCCGTTCTGGCGATCGCGTGCTGCATGCTTGTGCTCCTCGCCTCAGTGCCAATACTGGTCCTCGTTCCGCATCGTCGCTCCGCCAGCGCATCGATCTCGACTGACGTCACACCGCATGGGACTTTGTACGCAAGAGATTTTCACTAAAGTCGCCGTACCGATAACGTGCATGCCTCTTTAGGTTCACTTGGGTGATCACCGCAATGATGGTATCTCGAAGGGAGACCTTTCCCAACGCGGATCGTCGCAATAGCTCCAGCGCATTCTGCGCAGTCTCACGCGAGGTGCTCCCCCACTTGACCGCGAAGAGGATCTTATCGACCATCGAAGCGAGCAGCCTCGCCTCCGTCGCGCTGAGCAGCGAAGCGCTGTCGATCACCACGCAATCATAATTTTCTCCCAGTTGGCGCAAGAGCTTTGGCATCCTCTCTCCTGCAAGTGCCTTAACGGGATCCGTCGACTCGCACGACAGGGGCAGATAATCGAATCCCAGGCCTTGAGCGGCTCTTATCAAGTCAGCCGGCGTCCGGCCTTGCAGGACTTGCAAGATCCCGCCGCCCTCGCCTCCGCCAAGCTCCCTCGCGATTGATGGGTGTCGGAAAGAGAGATCGATCAAGAGAACGCGACGCTGAATCCGTGCAGCGTAAACCGCGAAGCTGATTGCCAGTGTCGTCTTTCCTTCGCCCGGCACGCTCGAGGTGACGAGGAGCGTCTTAGGCGATTTTTGCGGATCTGCCAGCTGCAGCGCTGCAGCAACAACTGATCGAACCGCCTCTGTATACCGCTCGTTTTGTGGAATCAGCTGATACGGCCGGAGCTTCCTTCCGCCCGTGAGCTGCGGAACGATACCGATGCAGGAGATGTCGAGGGCATCGGTCACCTCTCGCTCATTGCGCAATGTCCCGTCGAGTTGGTCGAGCAGTATCGCCAGCAGGCCGGCACCTATCAACGCGAGCACCATGGCCGGTGGAATAAATAGGAGCGGATTGAGCGAGCTTGGCAGAGTCGGGACCGCGGCGGGCGATATTACGCGCACATCCGGCTGAACGTCGCCCCCTTCAAGAATTGCCTTCTGACGCTGCACAAGACCATCATAAAGCTGAGCGAAAGTCGTTGCTTCACGTTGCAGTTCGCGCAGCCGTGCCTCGGGCTCCCGCACCTCGGTGCTGGCGTCCTGCAAAACAGCGATCCGTCGCTCTAGCTGTTGCATCCGTGTCTCTAAGGTGCTGCTTTCCGCTGCCAACTGGCTCTGACTGGCGGTATGGTCGATGCTCGACGGGGTGGGTCGCCCATGCAGCTCCGCGAGATCCGACTTCGCAACGGCCAGTTGACGGTTTAGATCGACGAGTTGCTGGTCGACCATGTCCATCCGGCTGGTTTCGGTAAAGCCGTGCTTGATACGATAGCTTTGCAGTGCAGCCTCGGCGCGCACGACCTCTGCTCTCACGAAAGGAATCCGCTTGCTCAGGCTGCGCAGAGCGTCGTTACGATCGGCGACATTCCGCTCTGTGAGGGTTGCGAGGTAGAGCTCCACGCTGCGATTTGCGACCGCTGCGGCGAAGGCTGGGTCGGTAGACACATATGTGATCCCGATCATACGCGAGTGAGTGTCCTTGAACGCGTTGATGCGGAGCGTGAAAGTATCGATTGAGAACTCCTCATTGGGGAGCAGGCGTCGTATCTCCTTCGGACCGGGTCCCCATTCTGCGACAAGGCTGTCAAATACGCGCTGGACATGATTTTGCGAGAGAAGCGCCGCGACGTGGGTCAGTACTCCGGCATCGTCGAGCACACCGGCAATACTTGGCTCGGCGACGCCGCTGCTGCCTCTCGGCGGATCGACGATAGCCTGAGCGATCGCGGTATACCGGGGCGGAAAGACGAACCCGATGGTCCCGGCCAGGCCAACCGCGACGCCAACCGCCGCGACGATCAGCTTCCATCGACGATGGAGAACGTTCATGAGCTGGCGAAGGTGAAGTCCCGTCGGCTGCTGCGTGTTCATGATTTCCTGTCCACATTGCATTCGATTGTCATGGCGGAGCTACATCCGCGTTTTCCATCAAACGGGAGCTTCGAGCGAAGGCAGCTTCCAAGAAGCAAAGGATGACCGCGAACCAAAAGATTGGATGGCGGATGATGAAGTGGAACAGACTGAATACGACGATGGCGCACGAGAGCGCGGCCAGAGCCGGAAGCTTAGCTCTCGTGGTCGCGAGAAACATCGATGCGTAGAGAAGGACGATAGCAAGAAGCGCCAGAAGCCCTCCCTGGACAAACAGTTCGAGCGGAGTGTTGTGTGACTCGAACTTGTGTGGGGGTGCTTCCTTCCATACCTTCTTGGTCAGATGAGGACCCGGTCCAAGGCCGAGCATCGCGGCGCCCATGCCCTTATCGTAGGCTTCCGCCCAAAGATGAAACCGAGCGTCTCCCTGGTTATCCTCGTTGTAGAGCGCGTCGGATTTGGCTTCTACACGATCGATAGCTGCCGGGATGAGAGGGACGGCGCCTGCTACGATCACCGGCAACCCCACGAGAGCGAGGCTTACTGACGCCGCCTGAAAGGTCACGCCTCGTCTGAACGTCGCCAGCCAGAGTGAGGACTTGACCACGAGAAACACAATGCTCGCAGCCAACATGCCCACTGTGAAAGAATCGCTCAGGCTGAGCACGCCGACGGGGACGGTAAGTGCGGCACAGGCCGCAGCTGCGATCATTTTGACATGCGAGGTCGCGGTGTCCGCAAGATGGATCGAAATCACCGTCAGCAATGCCGCCACGAGACCGAGCTGGTTCGGGTCGGTCGACCAACCTCTCAAGCGAACGGAGTAGATCCAAGGATCGACAGGGAGCGGGAGCCGGATCAAGCCGTACGCGTGGGCTACCTGCAGGCTTAGCGACGCGGTACCGAACAACGCGACCAGCCACGTCACACGTCGCCGGTGCTCGCTCGCCAGCTCGACAGCCATAGTGCAGGAGACGCCACACAGAAAAGAATAGGCAGCGATGTCGTGGATGATGTGGGCGATATCGAAGAACCGCTCGGTCGCGAATCCCACGATCGCCCCGACACTTTCGGCGGTGATCAGGATCAACCAGAATGTAGCCACATGGCTGAGCGCGGGATTCGACGCCAGCGTCGGGCGCCCAGCCTGACGAAACAGACATATACCCATCCACACGACGAGACACATTTCGCCTGGCCCGAACGGTGTATCCCCGAATCGCAGCTGCGTCGCCGTCGCCAAGACCAGCCCGAACGCGAGCATCGAATCCATAATCATGGAATCGCCTCCGCAACACTCGAAGCCCGGCGCGCGGCGGCACCGCATTGATGTTGCTGCGCGGACGGCCGCCGCCGCGGCGGTGATCCACGCTGCAGGGAATACCGGCCATGCCCGGTGCGCCCTTGGCGGCTTCGTGGTGCTCGCCCCCGGATGATCTTGAGACAGCGGCCGGATAGACGCAGCCCAAGTGAATACGGCCGGGATTGTGCTACCTGAGCTCCCGGGCTTTGGGCCTGATGCAAAGTATCGTGACTACGCTCATTGCGGCGATTTCGCTTTGCAATGTCGCTCATTCTCTCCAGCCCTTTCGATGGACGGCGCAGACGCAGGAAAAAAAGTTGCACAGCATGTCCTGCAACTTTTGTAACCTTTGCGCTCGGGAGCCGCCCTGAGTAGCTCGGCGACGCTCAACATCACGCGAATAGAGTCGCAATTCGATAGATACCTTGTAAAGGAGCGAAATCATGCGATGAGCTGCAAATCGGTATTATGCTTCCTTAGGGGTAATCGGCGCGAAATTCTGACGGACATGCTCGACAACGCAAGGCCGCACCTTGCAGCACCTGTTCAACTCGCTCGAGGAGCTGGCTCGATGATCTGCCCGGCAATCTGGGATTCGGAGATCTTTGCCGCACCGCGAGAACGCCTTGCGACGGCGTCCGAGCACGCTCCAATCCGCTACAAGAGCCGGTATTCCATGAAGTAGGTACTCCGCATTGGTCGTAGGGAGTACTCCGCATGGGTCGTAGGGAGTAATTCGCGTGGAGTGTTGGGGGTACTTCCCATGGTCCAACGCCGGCAACGTGAAGTCATTTGACCCGACATATGAACGATGATTTCTTGTCGGTTATTATGATGTGCCTTCAACGCTCAATCGTTTTATTCGTCTTGGATACCAGCGTCCTCGCGGCGACGCTATGCTACTCGCTGAACCCGGCGCGAGCCGAATACCGCTTGCAGGGTGGCGATGTTGTCGAGATCTCCGTGTCCGGCGTTCCTGAACTGAGACAGCGTGCCCCCGTTCAACTCGACGGCAGCATTACGTTTCCCGTCCTCGGCACGTTCATGGTGGAAGGCGCCGAATTTTCCGAGGTTCGCGGCAAAATTCAATCCGCCGTAGCAAGCAAGATATTTCGCATCCGGACGCCGGACGGCCGTGAGTTCTCGCGGATGTTCGATCGGGATGAGGTCGCCGCGACGGTCGTTGAGTACAGGCCCGTCTTTATCACCGGCGACGTCACCCGCCCTGGCGAGCAGGCGTTCCGCCCTCGTATGACCGTGCGCCAGGCCCTGGCGTCTGCCGGCGGATTTTCTGCACCGGCGCGGGCTAACACGACGCCGTTCGATGCGGCGACTCTGCGTAGCGAGTATATCACGGTCTGGTTGAGCTTGGCGCGAGAGCACGTGCGGGTCTGGCGCATCAAGACGGATCTCGGGGAGACTATCGAGCTGGACCAAAAAGCCATTCCACCGGCACCTGTTCCAGACGAGGTGATGTCGCAAATTGTGAACCTCGAAATCGAGTACCGCACTGCAAGCTCTGCGGCTCGCGAACGGGCAAAAGACTTTCTTCGGCGATCAATAGAGGAGGCGGACAAGCAGGCTGTCGTGTTGTCGGAGCAGAAGCAGGCCGAAGAGGATGGCGTTCAGTCCGACACCCAGGAGCTCCAGAAGGCGAAGGCAGCCTACGGCAATGGCATGTTGCCGAGCCCGCGTGTGGCTGAGTTCCGTCGAGCTCTACTGTACTCTGCGACGCGCCAACTGCAGACCACGAATCAACTTATGCAAGTGAAGAGATCGCGCGCCGAGTTCGCGAGAGAGCTCGAGAAGATTGAGGAGCAGCGACGCATAGATTTGCTGTCGGAATTGCAGGACGCCACAGTGAAGCTGACCGGCGACCGCGCAAAGCTGCGAGGCGTAGAAGAAAAGCTTCAGCTGGCGGGCCTCAAGCCTCCATTGCCTTCAGACAACGCCGCGAAGGCCGAGATCACAGTGTTCAGAATCGGCACAAACGGCAAGGAACGCCATACTGCCGACGCCGATACCGAGCTCCAACCTGGAGACGTGGTCGAGGTCGCGTTGCGCGCGGCGGGCATCGACGTCGCTGCCCAATAGACAGCCGCTCGAGCCTCTCTTGATCGGCGCTGCGCCCGAAGCCCAAGTTGCGTCGTCGTCGCATTCGCATTGCTGTGCACGGTCTTCTTTTGAAATCAGGATGTGTAGTCCCAAAGGGTCTCTTAACCCGGAATAGCAATCGGTCTCGCGTCCCGCTTGGGTGTAAATGCTATGATCGGTTTAGGTGCACCCATGAAAGTCTCTCAGTTCAAACAAATAAATGAAACTGATGTGGATGAGACTCTCGTTGGCACCAGCCGACCTAATCTGATCGATGGCAATGGCGGCAATGATAAGCTCTACGGCTCAGGCGGCGATGACATCCTTGATGGCGGGACCCGAAATGACGTCATCGACGGTGGAACGGGCGCCGATATCATGTACCGCGGAGCTTGCGACGATCTCGCTCAGGTCGACAACATGGCCGACATGGTGAGCGAGCGGACCATCGACGCCGGTAATCCCTCGTTGGTAGAGTCGTTCGATCTCCAGATCGACTGGGCCGTGGGCGCGACCAGCGGCACGGCGTTCTCCATTGCCGGCAGCTCGGCCAGTGTTTCGCTCGCATCCCCGCCCCCCGCAATTGTCGCGATCACCGATACGGCGGCGCTTGGCAGCCTTGACCTGATAGGGATTACGTATGTGCCTGGATCAAACACTCTCCTCATGGCCGGTCCACAGAATTTGAGTACCCTGTACCATCTGAACCTCGATGGCACCCCGCAGCTCCATGGGGAGAGATTATTCGGCTTCAGCACAAGGCCTGCCGGCTTGGCGTGGCCAGTAGCTGCGCATTGCCTGCATGCAAGGTTCGACCGATGATCATCGAGCTGTTCGGCCCGCCCGCATCAGGAAAAACCACTCTCGCGCACGCGTTGGCAGCCGCGCTCGAGAAGCAGGGCTTCGACGTTCAGCTGATTGTGAGTTCCCGACCGGCGGAACGTGGTTCGATCCCGGGCGAGAGCAAACGAGCCTTATCGTGGTGCAGAACCGAGCTGGGCGCTCCTCTGAGCAGGGCTGCCAAGCTAGTCAGCGCCGCGCCTATTCTCTTGGGCGCGACGAGCGATGACCTGACCGCGAGCATTATGGATCTCCTGCCGCCCAGCAATTTGTTGCGGTCTGTTCGCTGTCGCCGATATCTTTCATTGCTAGCCCGCTCCTGGAAGGTGGCCAGCACATCTGACCGGATCGTCATCTTCGACCAGGGGTATGTGACGGCACTCTGTTCGATGGTACTGCTGGCGCGGTCCATCGATCGAAGCGTTATGATGCGCGGACTGGCCTTGATTCCGCGCCCGAACCTCCTCGTTCGCCTCGACGCGCCCCGGAAAATACTGGAGGCACGCCTTCGCGCGCGGCTGGGCCGCCAAGGCGCGCTCGAGCGATTGTTCGAATTCGACCTGCAAACAAGTCTTCAGCAAATTGAGACGACCAGTGAGGTGGCCCATGTGCTTCAAGAGCAAGGCGGCCGTATGATGCATGTGAGTTCCCTCGACTACTGCCGGCTTGAAAAAGCGGTCGATCAGATCGTGAGGGAGGCGAAGTCCTGGAAGAAGGAGGTGAATCAGGTCGATCCATCCCTTCTTGAGGGCCGGCACATCATCCGAGTCGCCAGATGACGCGCAATTCGGACTTGCGTCTTATCGATGCCGCAGCTACCGGCGAGAAGCTCAAGGGCGGCTTCGCCCCAGCCTTGGGAGCGGCTGCCATAAATGCCATATTTGCGGGAGACGGACGCGGCCAGCCACTCGCACGCTCCAGCATTGCCGCGCTCGCGGTATACGTCGTTGGTGCCGGACTAACCTGTGTGGCGCAACTGGTGATCGCGCGGATCATCGGCCCGGACAGTTATGGGGTCTACGCCTATGTCCTGGCCTGGGTGACGTTGCTGGGGTATCTGTCGACATTAGGATTCCACGTCTCCCTCCTGCGCTTCGTACCAACCTATCAAATCAACGATGAATGGGCGTTGGTGCGCGGCGTGATTCAGTACTCGCAACGCGGCGCAGCCGGAACCGCAATCACCATCGTCCTGATCGGCATCTGCGGGATCGTCGCCCTGCACCGCTCGCTGCGCCCCGAGCTCGCGCTTACATTCCTTCTCGGAATGATAATGGTGCCCTTTCTTACGCTGAATTTCATCGGCGCGTCGGTCGTCCGCGCCTTCGGCGGAATCATAGCGGCTCTCGCGCCAGAACGCATTGTCCGCGACGGCCTGTTGCTGGTGATCGTCACAGCCGTCTTCTGCGGCAATCTCTACCGCCTCGACGCAACGCTGGCGATGGGCGCGACGCTCCTCAGCTCGATCGCGGTTCTCGGTCTGGTCCGCATCTTCTTGCGCCAGCTGCGTCCGCCGGCCGTCAACCGTGCAAGCCCCGCGTATACGCCCGGTGACTGGTGGCGGCCAACGCTGCCACTCACGGTAATCATGATCTGCGACAATCTGATGAGTCGTTCCGCCGTCATCGCGCTAGGGCTGGTGGGTAATACGCGGGACGCCGGCATCTTTGCGCTGGCATTCAACATGGCAGCCTTGATGTCACTGCCGCGGATGGCCGTTGCCACCGCCTTTGCGCCCACCGTATCCGCATTGTTCGCCAGAGGGGATCGGGCTGGCCTGCAATCGCTCAGTGCCAAGGCGGCTTGTCTGTCTCTTGTCGGTTCGGCGTGCGCCGCTATCCCGCTACTGTTGCTCGTACACCCCCTCCTCGCGTGGTTCGGTCATGATTTCCTGGCAGGCGTCCCGATCGTCGCGATTCTTGTTTTCGGTCAGGTGTTCGCTGCCGCATGCGGACCTCAACAGCACCTCATCACGATGACGGGGCACGAGCGCGCCGGCGCAGCGATACTTGCCGCATGCGCCGTCTCAAGCTTCGTCGGCTGCGTATTCATGATCCGTTGGTTCGGGATGACCGGGGCTGCCTTCGCTACTACGGGAACCCTCGTCGGCTGGAACATGGCGATGGGCTTCTTTATCCACAGAGGCCTGCGCCTCATGCCGGGCCTGGCCGCTTCATTCAAGGCCCGGCCGAGATTGTGGATTTGATTCACCGGAGGTGCTGCGATGCGTTACGAGGCGGGATCTATCAAGGTGGGCGATATGGTCTCCTCTAATTGCGTGAGAGAAGCCGCCTCGGTTCAATCGGACGATGCGGGACCAGCGGTTTCGAGCAAGGCAGCCATCCGAAGTCTCTTCAGCTCCCTGGAACAGAAAGGCGTCCGCTACTGTCATTGGAAAAGCAATATCCGTCTCCAGGAGACGCTTGCGGCTGCCGAAGACATCGACCTCCTCGTCGACCAACGTGACGCGGAAGCCTTCTACATAGCCTTGCTTGAAAGTGGCTACAAGCTGACGCAGTCGCGCTCCGGCATCGGGCATCCAGGCGTATTTCACGCGTTGGGACTGGACGAGGCAAGCGCCGAACTGGTGCATGTGCACGCCTATTTTCAGATCGTCAGCGGCGATAGCTTGGCCAAGAGCTATCGCTTGCCCGTCGAAAGGTCCCTCCTGGAGCAGACCCGTTACCTGCATGGCGTGCGGGTCCCAACGCCTGAAGCGGAGCTCGTATTGTTCGCGCTCCGGATCGCGCTCAAGCACGTAGGTCCGATCGAGATCCTGATGACCTATCGCCACTATCACAGTGTGTCGAAGGAACTCGGTTGGCTCCGCCAGGCCGCAGATGCACAGCGCGCCGAGGCGCTTTGCGCAGCTTGGTTCCCGAGTATCCATCCTTCGCTGTTTCGGCAACTGCTGGATGCTATCGAGGCCAAGCACGCCGTGGCTCGACGCATCGTGCTCGGCTGGCGCGTCGCACGGCGGTTGCGTGGACTGCGGAGGCTGAGCCCGATGCTCGGAGCGCTTTCTCGATTTTGGCGAGTGCTCTCCTTGCTCGCGAAACGGTTCCAGCGCCGCGGCGACCTGGTGCTCCACACGGGCGGCATGATCGTAGCGCTCGTGGGCCCGAAAGCGACTGGTAAATCCACAATCGGTGGCAAGCTCGTAACCCGACTAGGGCAGCATCTCGACGTGATCCATATTCACGCCGGCAAGCCGCGTGCGACACTGCTTACGCTGTTGCCTCGCCTCTTGCTGCCTGCAGCGCGCTTTCTCCTCTTGAAGGAGCGCGCCCGAGAGTACGAGAAGCCTGAACGCCGCCAGCAGCAGCGATATTCGTTGGTTTACATTCTACGGATGAGCCTGCTCGCCTATGATCGTCGCAAGCTGGTTCGGCGCGCGCTGCGGGCAGCGACCGCGGGCACCGTGGTCATTACCGATCGATATCCATCAGAAAGCGTGGCTGCCATCGACAGCTCCTGCTTTGACGATATTGCGGTGGCAAGATGCAGATCTCCGCTGAAGCGCTGGCTGATGAATCAGGAGCGTGCCCTCTACAAGGGATTGCCTAAGCCGGACCTGCTCCTTCGCTTGACGGCGCCAATCGAGAAGACAATCGAAAGAGACGCGCGGCGAGTCAAGGAGGGGGGCCCCGATGCGGCGGCTGTGCGGCGACGCTGGGAGTTGGAGAACCGATCCGATTTTCCCGGAACACTCGAGATCCGTGTTGATACCGACCGACCATTGGACGAGACGATCCGGACGGTTGTTGGGACCGTCTGGGCTGCTCTCTGACAGGGCCAGGCGGCGGCAAGTATCGCCGCGTCAAAGACTCATCCGTGAATCGAATCGTCCTCAAAGCAAATTCTCCAGATGATCGACGCGATAAGCCGCGCGGGCAGAAGCCTAAGTCGGACGGCGATTGTTGTGCGGCACATTGCCTATCAGCGCGGAACCAGGCGGCTCGTCGGACTCGCCAGGGCCAAACTGAGCCGACTGTTAAAGCTGTACGTCGGACCGTGAGTGTTCAGATCTCCCTAGCATGGCTGAGGAGACGAATGGCGGCACCATTTAGAGCTACCCATCTTTAGCTGCAAAACTTCCCCGAAAGGAAAGCACGAGTTTTTGCATCTGAAATTATGATTACGGGATCGGCTACCGGAAATTCTTCACGAATTGGCAAAGTTATAAGGCATTTTTTTAAGCGGCTCGGACCCCGCGCCGCTGGATAAGGGACGGTCGTAATGCGATTCCGTATTCTAGGGCACGCGTGTCTCGAGGTTACGAGCAACAGCAAGCAGCTCCTGTGCGACCCCTGGCTGGTCGGCTCCGCCTACTGGCGCTCGTGGTGGAATTACCCACCCGTTCCTGATGGCCTTGTTGAGACGCTCAACCCAGATTTCATTTATCTGACGCATATGCATTGGGACCACTTTCACGGCCCAACCCTCCGTAGGCTCGGGCTCAATCGGCATATGCTTGTACCCAAGACCCCTGACCGCCGCATTTACGAGGACCTCCGGGCCATGGGGTGTACCTGGATTACAGAGTTAACCCATGGCAAGTCCTACGAGATCGCCGCCGGCTTTCAGATTACGAGCTATCAATTCGGGCACTTCCCCGATTCGATTTTAGTGATCGAGGCCGGAGGAAAGACGATCCTCAATGCCAATGACTGCAAGACTATGGGCCTCCCGCTCCAGCAGATCTTGCGGCGTCACCCGAAAATAGATTTCGTATTGCGAAGCCACAGCTCGGCGAACGCCCGGCTATGTTTCGAGATCACCGATCGGGGCGGAACCCACATTGATGATCCGCAGAAGTACAGCGCCGAGTTTGCAGATTTCGCACAGGCGGTCAGGGCCGAGTACGCTATTCCGTTTGCCAGTAACAATTGTTACCTGCACCCGGAGACAGAACAGTTTAATCGATACATAAACCTTGGAATTGACGTGAAGCGCTATTTCGAGGCGCACGGCATCACCGAGCCCAAGTGCATTGTCTGCGCGCCCGGTGACGGATGGGATGATGAGATCGGTTTCACCCTCACCGACAAGGATTGGTACACCAACATCGATGAGCACTTGAAGCTCTACAAAGAATCGGTGGCCGACACTTTGGCGAGGTCTGCACAGCAGGAGGCGCGGGCCGTGCTGACGGAGGACATCGTGGCGGGTTACGCCTCGGGCCTGCTTTCCGGAACACCGTTCTTCCTGCGGCGACTCTTTAAAGGAAAACCTATAACCCTGGTTGCGCATAGCGAGGCGGGCGACACGGCTTACGAAATAGACATCTACGGCAGACGCTGGCGTAAGCTCGATACCTGGAATGACGACGACAACCCCATCCAGATTCACGCAAACGCCAACGTTTTCATCATGTGCGTCAAGCAAGTGAACTGGAGCAGCCTGGGAATTTCGAAGCGCGTTCGTTTTCGCGTGAAGAACGACGACAAGATGATAGTGACGTACTTTACCGAGCTTAACGATCTCTTCGATTGCGAGGTGCTTCCGCTCTCAAAATCTCTAAACCCACGGTTCGTGACGGTCTGGCTGAGACGCTGGCGTGAATTCTTTCTCTATGTGCGGATCGCTGGCGATTTGGGGCGAGGACGCGATTTCGCCTATCGCAACTATCTGCCTCTCATTCGTCCTCCGAGCGGAGCGTTCCATTGAGCCCGCACCTGCTTTACGTTGGAGGCGAGGATCATCATCTGCGGATTCCCTTCATGCTCTCCTTGCGTGATTGCGGTTTTCGGGTGACCGCGGCGGGGAGCGGGGATTCCATTCCTTTCGGGCGGGCTGGCATTGAATTTCGTCCCTTCCGCTTCGATCGATTCGTAAGTCCATTCTCCGATTGGAGGGCACTCAAGACCCTGTCGAGGATCCTTCGTGACGTCTCTCCGGATTTGGCGCAGGCCTATGACACGAAACCGTGTTTGTTCCTCCCGTTGGCCGCCAGCGCTGCGGACCATCCTGCGATAGTGCGCACGATCTGCGGGCGTGGCTGGGTCTATTCGTCGCACTCGACGCTCGCTCTAGCGGCTCGTCCCGTCTATCGCGCGATGTATCGTGCGACAGTCCGATCGACTGCTGCTACGGTGTTCGAGACGGATGAGGATCGGGCCTTTTTCGAACGTCACAGGATGACAGGGACGAACGGAATCGTGATCCCGGCCGGCGGGGGCGGGGTCGATGTCGACGGATTTAGACGGGCTTTGACGCAGTCCGCTCCCGCAGACCAGCTTCGCCGAGAGTTTGATCTCGGCACGTCGCCAATTGTCATCACCGTCGCGCGTATGACGCGTGGAAAAGGCATTCCGACGCTGCTCAAGGCGGCCGCTCTGGTCCATCGGGCACAACCGGATGTTCGTTTTCTCCTGGTGGGGCCGCGTGAAAGCGAGGGTCCGTTTGCCGTCACACAAGCTGAGATCGACCAGCATGCACCCTATGTGATCGCCACGGGACCTCGATCCGATGTACCGGCGCTGCTCAAGCTAGCCGACGTGTTTGCCTTCCCGACGGCGTATCGCGAGGGCGTGCCTCGAGCGCTGCTTGAGGCGGCTCTTGCTGGCGTCCCGATCGTATCGACGAGCATGCCGGGCTGCTGCGAAGTCCTCCGCGACGGATGGAACGGACTCCTGGTGCCGCCAGAAAACGCCGATCGTCTGGCGGTGGGAATCATCAACCTGCTGCGTGACCGTAAGACGGCGGAAATAATGGCTCGTCGCGCTGAGGAGCTGGTTGCGCAGAAGTTCAGCCTGCGCATGATCGTGGCTCGTCACATCGCGCTGTATGCGAAGCTGTTAGCGAGGAGTTCTCGTGGACGCATGGGCGAGCTCGATTCGACCCAGCTCACACCTGAAGACTCACGCTGTTAGGAGCAGCGGTCCCTAGCTGGTTGGTTGGCAGACGCGATATCGCGCTGCTGCCCTCTTCGCGGCTCTCCGTCTAATAACCCGCAACGGCCTTCCGCCCAGGCGCCCGTTGATCGGAGGGGCACAACGCGAAGTCTCGCTGCACGAGCCTTGTCAGCTTCGCCAGCCTGCCTCGACTCGTGCATGAGGTCGGAATGCCTCTATCCTTTTGGGCAAGTACGCGCTTGGAGACGCGCCTTCTAGCTCTTGCTGGTTATAACCCGCTTTAGCCATACGACGAGACCGCGGACAAGCATAAGCTCTGGCAGCTACGCGCCGAACGATGAAAGTCAACAGGTCGCAAGCACGTTCGTATCCCCGAACAAGCGCGTGTGCCGATCTCGCTCAGGCCGCAGCGATCCGATAATCGAGATCAACACCAGGAGAAACACCAAACAATAAATACAAGTAATTTATAAGGGCTAGGCCAATGCCAACTCCGTTCATGACTCCGGCTTCGTCTGATCATCTTGCACTGTTTCACAATTCTCTTCGCAATCTTTCCGGGCTGCGACCGACATTAGGCGCCGTGCTGCGCATTAGCACCGATATCACCTCGATCTGGATCGCGTTTCTGTTCGGTTGGTTAATTATCGGCGGCCACAACTTGGCCGAGCTGATCGCCCCACACTCGGTCTGGATAGCCCTGTTGATCGGGTTGCTCTCGATCGTGCAAATCGCGACCTACACCGCCGTGGGGCTCTATACGTGCCCGGGCAGCTATAGCTTGTCGACAAAGATTTACCTGATCGTCGCGGCTAATCTTACGCTCTTGCTGATTGGCAGCGGTATCATGTCGATAACGGCAGCACCGACGAACCTTAACTTCGGCCTGCTGACCACAACTTTGGTAGCCTCGGCGATCCCGCTCTCCCTTGCACGTGTTGGTTCGGCGGTGCTCCGCATGGAGAATTGGCAAGGCGACGGCAGCAGGCAGCACGAGGAAGCCGATGACAACAAGGTTCTTGTCATCGGCGGCGCAGGCTATATCGGTTCCGCCCTGGTCGAAGAGCTCCTAAACTTAGGTCTGCAGGTCTCCGTTCTCGACGCCATGCACTACGGTGAGGAAACGCTATCGCGCGTCGCCGGACACCAAAATCTCAAGATCGTCCGCGAGGACTTCCGTCACATCGAAGCGCTTACCCGTGCGATAAGCGGCGTGGGGTCGGTGATCCATCTCGGCGGTCTGGTGGGCGACCCCGCCTGCGCGGTCGATACCGATCTCACGGTTGACGTGAACGTGACGGCAACCAAGGTCATCGGCGAGATCGCCAAGGCCCGCGGCGTTCACCGCTTCATCTTCGCGAGTTCCTGTTCAGTCTACGGTGCGTCCGACCAGATCGTGAACGAAGACTCGCATTTCAATCCGCAGTCGCTTTATGCACGCAGCAAGGTTGCGTCCGAAGCGGTGCTTAATAGCCTCAATGATCACAACTTCGCGGTGACCTGCCTGCGCTTCGCCACCATCTACGGCATTTCCGGCCGCACGCGCTTTGACCTGGTCGTCAACCTACTTTGTGCCAAGGCCGTCCGCGATGGAGTGATCACTGTGTACGGCGCAGATCAGTGGCGGCCGTTCGTGCATGTCCAAGACGTTGCCCGGGCGATCACGATCACACTACGGGCACCGATCGAGCTGGTCGCGGGCGATGTCTTCAATGTGGGATCCGACGCACAAAACTACACGTTGGGCGAAGTCGCAGAACTCATCAAACGGCAGGCACCAGACGCCCAGATCACGGCCGATGACACGTTTCTCGACAAACGCAATTACCGCGTCTCATTCGACAAGATCCGCACCAAGCTCGGATTTGAGCCTGCATGGACCCTCGAGCGCGGCATTGCGCAGGTTCTTGCGATCGTTCGCTCCAACCAGGTCGGGCACTATTCGCTGCCAACCTACAGTAACGTTCTCTACTTGAAGGAATGTGGAACCAAGAGCTTCGGCAGCTTCAAGATTACGGGTTGGGAGAACGATCTGATGAACATCGATCACATCCATCCCGCCGCGAACCGATCGGCCGCCTAGGGGCAATCCAATGCAATACCTTCGACCACAGCGCTCACTTGACTCGCCTCGCCCGCGCAAGCGCACGATACATCTATCGAAATCGGTCGCGAAAAGCCCAGGCGCCGCACCGACCAGCATACCCTGCTTCCAGCCAGCTATCGGTGAGGAAGAGATCGCGGCGGCAACAGCGGTACTGCGCTCCGGATGGCTGACCACCGGCCCGAAGGCACGCGAGTTCGAACAGAAATTCGCGGCCTACATGGGCGGCGGCGTTGAAGCTGTCGCCGTGAATTCCGCGACGGCGGGACTGCATCTTGCAGCCGAGGCGTGCGGAATCGGTCCGGGCGACGAGGTGATCGTGCCGACGCTCACATTTACGGCGACCGCTTCCGTTATCCGCTATCTTGGCGCTGAAGTTGTGCTGGCAGACGTCGACGAGACCACTCGCTGCATCGATCTCGAGGACGCCGAGCGCCGTTTCACCCCGCGTTGCAAGGCGATCATCCCGGTCCACTTCGGCGGCCTGCCATGTGATATGACCAAGGTGCTAGCCTTTGCTCGCCGCCACAACCTCAAGGTCATTGAGGATGCTGCGCATGCCCTGCCGGCCCGCTGTGACGATCGCCTGATCGGCTCTTGGGAGTCGCACGCCTGTGTATTCAGCTTTTATGCGAGCAAGCCGATAACTACCGGTGAAGGCGGCATGATCGTGACGCACGACCCCAAAATTGCTGCACGTGCACGCGTCATGCGAACGCATGGGCTCGACCGGGACGCCTTCGACCGATTTCGGAAGGTCGGCGCCTCCTGGGCTTATGACGTCGTGGCGCCAGGCTTCAAATACAACCTCACCGACGTCGCTGCCGCCATCGGCGTCGTTCAACTCTCGCGGGCGGAGACGCTGCAGGCAGCCAGGCAACGGGCGGCGGAACGCTACTTAGAAAAACTGGCAGGCCTGCCGATCCAGTGCCCGGCCTCCGCACCTCCCGGCGGCCTTAATGCGTGGCACATGTTTCCGATTTGTCTCCACGAGAGTGCGCGTGCCAACCGTGACGATCTGATCGCGGCCTTGGCCGCGAAAGGCATCGGCGCATCGGTCCACTATCGCCCCTTGCACGAGATGAGCTACTGGAGGGAACGCTATCACTGCGAGCCAGGTGACTTCGCAGTTGCAAGCCGCTATTTCGCCGGCGCGGTCACGTTGCCGCTGTTTGCCGGCATGACCGATGCCCAGGTCGATCGTGTCGTCGCGGCCGTGCGCGAAGTCCTGGGGTGACGCGTCATGCGAGCCGGTCGCGGTCGCCGAGTGCCAGCCTCTCCATCGCACAGAACGATGGCGGCAAAACGCACGTTGGACGTCGTGGGAGCGACACTCGGCCTCCTCCTGCTGTTGCCAGTGTTGGCTGTCATCGCGATCATCATCAAGCTCGACAGTTCCGGCCCGATCTTCTTCCGCCAAGAGCGGGTTGGGCTGCACGGTCGCTTGTTCCGCATCTTCAAGTTTCGCTCCATGGTAGCAGGCGCCGCACGCACCGGCACGGCACTTACGGTACGTGGCGACCCTCGGGTCACGCGCGTGGGAGCGTTGCTCAGGAGCAGCAAGCTCGACGAACTCCCTCAGCTCATTAACGTTCTGCTAGGCGACATGTCGATCGTCGGGCCGCGGCCCGAGGTGCCGGAATTCATGAGATTTTACACGCCGGATCAGCTCGCGATCATGCACTCGATGCGACCAGGAATCACTGACTACGCAGCTATCCTGTTTCGCGACGAAAGCTCATTGTTGGACGGAACGCGCAATCCGATCGACGTCTATCGGCTTGAGATCATGCCAGCCAAGTTCGCCTGCTACGAGCGCTACAGTCGCGAAATCGGCATCCTGAACGATTTGCGCATCATTCTAGCGACCATCTTGATGCTGGTCGCGGGACGAGTACCGCACTGGCTTGGCGGGCAAGTACTGCGGAAACAATCGTTGCCGCGCGATAGCCGAGTAGAGGTCAGCCCATGACTCCAGTCGAAGCAGGAACGGCAAGGAAGGGCACAATGTCCAGCGGCACTCTCCGCAAAGGCGCGGGGTGGATTGCACGCCAGCTTATCGCCTCGCAAGTCGCTCTGAGCTCATCGTTTGATCGACTCTTGCCGCAGTCGTTTCGTATCGATGGCTCGAAGGATTTCAAAAAGAGAATCGTCCCGAGCTATCTACGCCCTGGTCTCGTCGTCTACGACATCGGTGGCGGAGCGCGACCGTGCGTCGATCTTGAGACCAAGCGCCGCCTCGGCCTCACGGTGAACGGGTTGGATCTTGACGGCGAGCAGTTTGCAAAAGCTCCGCGTGGGCTCTACGATCGCGCCATTATCGCTGACATTGCGACGTATCAGGAGCAGAACGCCGCCGATCTGGTTGTCTGCAAGTCGACCCTCGAGCACGTTCACGATACCGAGGCCGCCCTTGCCAGAATGGCGCGCTTACTTAATCCGGGCGGCACCCTGCTCGTGTACGTGCCGTCACGCAATGCGCTCTATGCACGGCTTAACGTGCTGCTGCCGGAGCGGCTGAAACTACGACTGCTGTCGGCGTTCATGCCAAATCAGGCCGATCACTTGGGTTTCCCGGCGATCTATGATCATTGCACACCGCGCGATTTTCGGCGGTTCGCCGCCAACTCCGGGTTGCAGATTAAGGAACTCAGACCATACTATATCAGCTCTTATTTCGCTGTCGTGTTTCCAATATACGTCCTCTGGCGAGTCTGGATACTTGCCTATCGCGCGATGGCGCGGGAACACGCCGCCGAGTCCTTCGCATTGATCGCTTGCAAGCCCGGAGCACCCCGCATGTGAGGCGTGGTGATGAGAACGGCGCGATACGATGAATAGCTACTGTCGAGAGGTGCGAATTTCCCTCCCACGTTCACAAGCGCGTTCTATGTCACTGCACTCACGGGCCGCTACTCATCTGGATGTGCGCAATGCATTGACCTGGCCGGATGCTCGATGAGTAATCCTTTCGCTAGCCATAGCCATAAGTCTGGAACAGCAGCCGAATCTAGTCGTAAGAAACGACAAACATACGTTCATGCGCCCGTTTGACGATAGCTATGATCAGAAGATCAAGCCAAGCACCAATCGCGCCGGCCGCGACGTCGACAGCGCCCGCGATCCGGCCTGGGATCCACAATTGAGCGAGCTCCAATAAGCCAGCAGACATAGCGAGCAACGTGCCGCTCGACAGGATAGAGCGTTGATATCCAATGGCGAACAGACCGCCAGCAATGAAATACGCGGTGAAGTGCTCGGCATAATCATTCCCCAATATGTGGGGCCGCACGTCGCCTGGCACGACGGACAGGACAATGATGGTCAGCACGGCTAGCCAAGCGCCGATGCGGGACAGCTTCCGCGCGTTGTTCATCATCGCGTCTTCCTTTCCTCCGACGGGACGCCGGCATGCGTTTCCGGCTGCGCAACATAGCCGCCACCGGGCGCCCGCATCGCGTCAGCCAGCGGGTTCTTCGAAAAATCACCAGCGCAGTTACCGAACATCTAATCCGACCGGCTGGGAGTAGCGACGCAATAGCTCAACTGCTCTTGCGGACAAGACGCATGTTGCAAGGCATCGCGACGTGGTCCGCTCCGTTGAGGTCGAGCGACGGCAATGATGCTGCTCCGTTCGTCCGGCCGGCGGTTGAGGCATGTGTGGTAGCTAAATCAGTGGAGGGGCTCGCCGGCGGCTTGTCCAATGCAGACGAAGCGTCGCCCTTTGTCGGCATAGATGAGCCATTGCTCATCGCCCAAATCGCGGCCTGCGTGCGGTTGTGAACCCGCACTTTGCGAAGGATGGCTTTGACGTGAACCTTCACAGTAGCCTCGGCCAAGGCCATCTTACGGGCAATGGTCTTGTTCGAATCCCCCTGAATCAAACAGCGCAAGATGGACTGTTGACAAGCGGAGAGCCGCGACGGATGGGTGCCCTCGGGTGGAGTTACCCATCTATTCACTCGAACGTCAGCACCGACTGGTTCAACATCTTCACCGCGATCAACCTGTCCCCCGTCAGCTCCGTCGCCACTGCGGCGGCAGGCTTGCCGATCAGAGATGAGAGTCAAAACGTCGGAAGGCAACAAAGTCACACCTAGCATAACTAATTCGATCGATTTGATGAGTGTCTCGCAAGTCGCGCCCTTGGCCAAATACGCGTTGGCGCCAACTCGGAACGCCGAAACGATTTCAGTCAGCTCATACTCATCGGCAAGCACGACGATACGCCCATCTGGGTACAGTCGCTTGAAAGACTCGATCTGTCTCAATGCTGCCTCGAAATCATCGCTCAAATCTATCACGAGCAAGCTGGGCTGCTTTGGCGCGAGCGAGCTCAGGACCTGATCGCCTGCATAGAAAGTGGAAGCAATAATTCTAAAATCGGCCGAACTTAAAATCCGAGCCAGACATTCCCTCAGCAGTACATTTGCGCCGGCCAGAACGGTTCCAATAGCGCTTCCGGACACCCGAACTCTCTTTTTCACAATCCGCTCCTACCCGCATATAGCGGTTATCTCTCACCTCTCTAGCATGTGGCCAGTTTGGCCAGCGTTAGACAAGGCCGCACATGGATGGCGGCAAGGTACATTGGGGCTGTTGGGAGCAGAGACATGGGTACCTCAGCGGGAGTACACCGCAACTATTGCCGATAGTCCCCGTAGGACAGGGCACCAGTTCCTTGAACCGCTCTGGAGCGTGGTTCCTCGACGCCTAACGTCGATGCGCCGGCCGCGATGAGGATGAGTGGGACGTAAACGGAAGGACGACGATACCCTATCAGCGTCAGCCTGCCACGAAGTCGCCGATTGGGTCGCCACCTCAATTCATAGCGACTTGCGAATTGTTAGCCGAGGCGCGGCATGGTCGCCACTTCTCCGAAGAAGAACCTCGGCCGCGATAGATTTCATCTGTTTCATCGGTGCGGCTCAGGAAGGATGCAGTAAGTGACGCGCAATCAACTAACCGCCGCTGCCATTGCCCACCGGCGGCTTGCGCCAATCCAGGCAACCCCTTTGCGTACCCCCCTCAGTCCAACTATCTGGTCGCCAGTCGTTCTATTCGAAAGTCGTCCAGCTTCTTGCCGGATCGGAGCTGCGACCTCAACCAGCGAGGTCGTTTGCCGCGGCCAGCCCATGTCTCTGCGGGGTTGTTCGGATTTCGATACTTGGGGAGAACCTTTGGGTAAGAGCGACGCGCGTGCCTGAACTCATCATGAGGGGTGCCAAGTCTATGCAGGCGCTCGTCAAGCTTACTTTTCTCAGCTGCAATTTTACCGCTCAATTCTCCAACCACTTCTTCATGAAGGTTCCACAGCTCATCCACGGACATCGATCTTAGATCGCGGCGGCTTTGCATGTTTCCCAAACCAAGCGGCTTGTAATCCCGGCATCACAGCAACTCGAGATTAAAAGCTCCAAGATTCGATTCAATGGTTAGGATGGGGTACTCCATTTTTACTGGCTCGACGCTCTGACCGGCCGCTAAGCAATTCCTTTAAATCGAGTTAGGGTCCGCCCTTGACGAAGGACGGCAGATGAAGCGAAAGCGATTTGCGGAAGAGCAGATAGCGGTGCTGAGGGAGCATGAGGCCGGTGCGACGACGTCCGACCTGGTCCGCAAGCACGGGACCTCGGAGGTTCTACAACTGGAAGGCCAAGTGCGGTAGCTGGTAGGGCCCGCCGCGAAGCGCCGCCGCGGAGCACCTGCATCATGGAGGTTTGGGAGGCGAAGCGGCTCAAGGCGCTCGAGGATGACAATGCCAAGCTGAAGAAGTTGCTTGCCAAGCAGATGTTCCATGGCCAATGGCCCATCGTAACGGCGGGCGTCTTCGATCACCGGAGCAGATCGGACGATGGTTCTATCGGCCCGGCTGGTCCCTGGACTTCCAGAACGCTGTCGTCGAGAGCTTCAATGGCTGGATGCGCGATGAGTTGTTGAATGAACGCTATTCTTCGGCCTCGACGATACAAGACGCAATCTCGCTACGCGGGTTGCCGAATACAACGGCGAGCGGCCGCACTCCGCGCTGAAATACCAAATTCCCGAGACCTCACCGCAACCGGCGATCGACTACGCAACCCTGACCAGCTCTGCCGATCGCCCGTTGCTCCACCTACGCCAATCGGCGTTCACCCATCAGCGCTCTAACTGCCGCTGGATGAAAACATCGGTGGTAGGTCAGCTCCATCAATTGCCCAAAAGGGCTACCGCGCCTGACCGGTTGTGCCGCCATCGCAGCGATGTGAAAAATGAGGGTATGATTAAAGACGACGCCATCTGTCCCAAGTGCAACGCCGGTTTCCGGCGCATGGAACTTTCGACGCGACGAGGCATCAAGGGCGAATACCGCTGTCCCATATGCGATGAGCTTCTGGAGATCTTCGACGGGTCGACCGAAATAGCCTACCGGCTCACCATAGTACCCGTGAATGCAAGAGCTGAAAAGACAGAGCGGCCTGCGTGAACTGATTTTTGCTTTCGATCAGGCCTCATCGGAGATCGACATCTCAAGGCTTGACGTAGGTCCACCCCTGCTCTTCCAGCTCCATGACGCGCACGACGCCGGAGCGGACTACTTCCGCCTGCGGAATGATCGGTATGTCTTTGTCTTCTGCTTTGTGCATGTTCTCCTGCGTGTTGCCACAGGCTTTGAACGACACCTCGGGCGCACTCAATGCCATCGTCTCGATCCGAGCCTTCACCGGCGAGGTGTCGTCGCGCAGCATGTGTAGTCCCGGCCCGAACGTAATCACCTCGATTCTCACCTTTTCGCCGAGATCTCTGTAGTATCGCGTGACGTTCATTGCGTTATTCAGAGCCAGATTCATCGCCGCGGCATCGTTGCTATTTACCTGCAGGATCAGACGATGTTCTTGATTCTTCGCTGCAGAGGAAGCCATAGGGGTAAACGACGATTGGTTCGGCATCTGCGCGGTAGCGGACGGCATTGGAGGCTCTGTAGCCTGGGTGCTCCGCTTCTGTCTCTCGGCAGAGTGCTTCGGTGCCGAGGTAGACGATTGCCGGGTTTCCTGCGCCGCAGACAACGACGCAGCGACCAAAAGCGTCGCCACGCAAATCGTGGCGGCAATCGTAACATGACAAAGCTTGCTCATCGTCCGCCTCCTCCCCAAGAATCCTCGGATTCATTCTCGTATGTGGGCTTCGCGATCGCGTGCGGCCATTTGCATGCCACAGCGATCTTCGCGCGCACCGCGTCGAGCCCTGCCAGAGGAAAAATTCCATCCTTGGCGGTTCCCACTCGGGGCGAGAGATGCAGAGCGAGTTCGCCCTCGCTCGGAAGCGACCGTATCAAGCTGACCGCATCGCCCTTGAAAGCGACGCCGTCGCTAAAGGCCGCGACGCCCGCCGCGAATTGTACCGGTTGCCCTCCGTTTATGCGATACGAGGCGACGTAATCCTCGCCGCGATCGGAAATGCCAGCTCCGGCGACTGCGAGTTCAGCGCGTCCGCCGCGGCAGCGAATCGACAGCTGCATCGTGCGGCCGCTCACACCATCACGAGACGCGATGGTAGCCGTGGCAATCGGACTATAGTCGACGGGCGAGCTTGTCTGGCTGATGACCCAGCCATCCGTCCTGGGTGCGGCTGGAAGCGCGACAGCATGCGAGAGCTTGTCCATGCACTCCAATTGGTCCGCCCGCTCCATCGGCGAGCAGACGCGAATCCGCGCCTTCGGATCGTCCGCCCCTTGCGCCGGCGCGATGCCTTGTACAATCGCGAGAGCAACCGCGAATAGGAAGGCCGCGCGTTTCATTGCGATGCCTGCGCTGCGCTTAAGCGGACATCGAGCCAGGCCTGGGCGGCGGGGAAGCGGACCAGCCCAGGAACTGTCGCGGCGAGATTGATTGATTTCCATTTCGGATCGAAGCCAGGCCCCTGCAACTTTTCTATTTGCGAGAACAGGTGGTCCACGAAACGCGCAACGCGCTCAAAGCGTTTCGTCTTCGTCGGCCAATTGTAGGCAACGAGCGCGGTTGGCACGGCAATCGTCGCCACCTGTTCACCCTGCTTAATTAGGCCGGGATAATCGGTCGCATCGAGAGCCGCAGGAAGATAGTAGTCCTCCAACTTGCTTTCGTAGGGGACCGGCAGGAACTTAAATCCTGGCTCCCAGCGCCCGCGCACGAAAGCATCGACCGGTTTCGACGTAATAAACACGACCGCGGCCATTTCGCCGGTGCGCATTTGTTCCAGTGCGACCTGATGCGGGATGAATGTCTGTTCGACATCCAGACCCAGACGGCTGAAGATCAGCGGTCCCGAATAAGCTGCGGCGGTGCCCTGGGTGTTGAAATTCACCTTCTTGCCGATGAGATCGTGCAAGTTCTGAATCTCCGGTCGGACGAAGACATGCAACTCGGATGGGAATAGATTGAGCACGTAGGCCAGCCGGCGCTGGATGTCCGGGACCTGGCGCTTATACTCGTCAAGCACGTCGGAATTGATGATCGCCGCATCGATGCCACGCAGGTAGAGCAGCGAATTCACGTTTTCCGTGGCCCCCCGCGTCACGACCGGCAGAACATGCAAATTGTCCTGGTCGTCGACCACGCGGGCGATCTCTGCTGCAAGGCGAATAGGGGTGCCCTCGATGAGGCCTCCGGCAAGACCGACCGTCCAGGCATTCATCGTCACCTGCGGCCGAGCCTCATGCCGCCCCGGACGAGCGCTCTGCGTTGTCGAATTTTTTGTCCGCGCATCCACCGAGGAAGGCTGAACGAGCAGGAGCAGCGGAGCCAGCACCGCGAGCAAGAGCAGCGGGCCCGTTCCAAGAAATCTGTTGATCATTACCGACTCCTATCTGGCGAGTTTCGGTCGCGGTCGCGGCCGTTTGGACGGGCGCATTAGTGACCCAGCGCGTCCAACCGATTCGTCGCCTCCTTAATTCCGCCAGCCTGGGCCTTCGCATAGAGATCTCGTGCCCTCGCCGCATCGCCGCGCGTTCCATACGTCCTCCATTTGCGGAGGATGAGTGGATCATAGGTTTCCGCGAGCGTGAAGCTCGCCTGAGCACTTCCGGACTCGACAGCGCGCTCGAGCACAATCCGCGCCGATCCGACATCGCCCTGACTGAGCAGCGCGCTCGCGCGCCCCACCAGCCTTGCCACTTCCGCAGCAGCCGGTGGAGAGGGTTGAGCCCCGCCCCACGTCTTTGCGACGGCTGCGTTGTCCGCTGCGACTGGCTTGGCCGCATCCGTCCCGACTTGCTCGTCCTGCGCGCTCTGTCCGACAGTCACGATCTCGGATGTCTCAGGTAGAGCGTTCGCCTTCCGCCTGGACGCAAGCTCCCTCTCCAGCCGCGCTACCCGGTCGCGCTCCAGCTGTAGCGATCGTTTCAGCTCCGCCGAGCTATTCGCCGCGACTTGCCTTAGCCGTGCAGCCGCCTTGGCGGCGAGCGCAGCCCGCGTCTCGACGCCGCTCCGGGCGGCCGAAAGCTCCCGCTGCAGGCGTGCTGCACGCTCCCATTCCTGCTCTAGCGACTTTTGCAATGCCGCCACGGTGTTTTCGTCGGCTTGCTTGACGCCTGCGGCTTGACTGCTGAAGGTGCGGGTCTGGGCCTCGTACGCGTAGATGCTAGCATGCACCATCGAGAGGTCCTGAGCCAGCACCTCGGCCCTGTCGTGCTCTTTCTGCAGCGATCGCTTCAATTCCGCGGAGTCCCTCTCGGCAACTTCCTTCGCCCTCGCCGCCACCGCAGCCTGCATCTCGACCTCGCGCCGGGCCGCCGCGAGATCCTGCTCCAGTCGTGCGGCACGTTCCTGCTCCTGCTGCAGCGAATTGCGCAGCTCCACTACGCCGCTCTCGGCGGCCTGCTTGAGGTCGACGGCCTGCTCGTCCGCCTTCCGCGCTTGCGCTTCGTACGCGTATATCTGCGCACGCGCCATCGAGAGGTCCAGCGCCGAAGCTTCGGCCCTGTCGTGCTCCTGCTGCAGCGATGTCTTCAGCTTCGCCGCGTCACTATCCGCCGTCTGCTTCAGCTGGGCGGCATCATCGTTCGCCTTCGCCGCCAACGCCGTCTGCGTCTCGACCTCGCGCTTGGCCGCCACGAGATCCTGCTCCAGCCGTGCGGCACGTTCCTGCTCCTGCTGCAGCGAATTGCGCAGCTCCACTACGCCGCTCTCGGCGGCCTGCTTGAGGTCGACGGTCTGCTCGTCCGCCTTCCGCGCTTGCGCTTCGTACGCGTATATCTGCGCACGCGCCGTCGAGAGGTCTTGCGCCGACGCCTCGGCCCTGTCGTGCTCCTGCTGCAGCGATGCCTTCAGCTTCGCCACGTCGCCATCCGCCGCCTGCTTCAGCTGGGCGGCATCGTCGTTTGCCTTGGCCGCCAACGCCGTCTGCGTCTCGACCTCGCGCTTGGCCGCCACGAAATCCTGCTCCAGCCGTGCGGCACGTTCCTGCTCCTGCTGCAGCGAATTGCGCAGCTCCACCACGCCGCTCTCGGCCACCTGCTTGAGGTCGGCCGCCTGCTCGTCCGCCTTTCGCGCTTGCGCCTCGTATGCGTATGTTTGCGCACGCGCCGTCGAGAGGTCTTGCGCCGACGCCTCGGCCCTGTCGTGCTCCTGCTGCAGCGATGCCTTCAGCTTCGCCACGTCACCATCCGCCGCCTGTTTCAGCTGGGCGGCATCGTCGTTTGCCTTGGCCACCAACGCTGTCTGCGTCTCGACATCGCGCTTGGATGCCGCAAGATCCTGGTCAAGCCGCTCCGCCCGCTCCTGTTCCTGCTGCAGGGACGCCTTCAGCTTCGCCACGTCGCCATCCGCCGCCTGCTTCAGCTGGGCGGCATCGTCGTTTGCCTTGGCCACCAACGCTGTCTGCACCTCGACATCGCGCTTGGATGCCGCAAGATCCTGCTCAAGCCGCTCCGCCCGCTCCTGTTCCTGCTGCAGGGACGCCTTCAGCTTCGCCACGTCGCCATCCGCCGCCTGCTTCAGCTGGGCGGCATCGTCGTTTGCCTTGGCCGCCAACGCTGTCTGCGTCTCGACATCGCGCTTGGATGCCGCAAGATCCTGCTCCAGCCGCTCCGCCCGCTCCTGTTCCTGCAGCAGGGACGTCTTAAGTTTCGCCACGTCGCCATCCGCCGCCTGCTTCAGCTGGGCTGCATCGTCGTTTGCCTTGGCCACCAACGCTGTCTGCACCTCGACATCGCGCTTGGATGCCGCAAGATCCTGCTCCAGCCGCTCTGCCCGCTCCTGTTCCTGCTGCAGGGACGCTTTCAGCTTCGCCACGTCGCCATCCGCCGCCTGCTTCAGCTGGGCTGCATCGTCGTTTGCCTTGGCCGCCAACGCTGTCTGCGTCTCGACATCGCGCTTGGATGCCGCAAGATCCTGCTCCAGCCGCTCTGCCCGCTCCTGTTCCTGCTGCAGGGACGCTTTCAGCTTCGCCACGTCGCCATCCGCCGCCTGCTTCAGCTGGGCTGCATCGTCGTTTGCCTTGGCCGCCAACGCCGTCTGCGTCTCGACATCGCGCTTGGATGCCGCAAGATCCTGCTCCAGCCGCTCTGCCCGCTCCTGTTCCTGCTGCAAGGACGCTTTCAGCTTCGCCATGTCGCTGTCCGCCGCCTGCTTCAGCTGGGCGGCATCGTCGTTTGCCTTGGCCACCAACGCCGCCTGCATCTCGACATCGCGCTTGGCCGCCGCGAGATCCTGCTCCAGTCGTGCGGCGTGTTCCTGCTCCTGCTGCAGGGACGCTTTCAGCTTTGCCACGTCGCTGACCGCCGCCTGCTTCAGCTGGGCGGCATCGTCGTTTGCCTTGGCCACCAACGCTGTCTGCACCTCGACATCGCGCCTGGCCGCCGCGAGATCCCGCTCGAGTCGTGCGGCACGTTCCTGCTCCTGCTGCAGCGAATTGCGCAGCTCCACCATGTCGCTCTTGGTCTCTGGGCTGAGGTCGTTCGTCTGGTCGCGGTCCTCGCCCGCTTGAGCCTCGTACGCATGGATCGTCGTACGCACCCTTGAAAGCTCTTTCGCCAGTGACTCCGCCCTGTCGTGCTCCTGCTGCAGCGATGTCTTCAGCTTCGCCACATCGCTATCCGCCGCCTGCTTCAGCTGGTCGAGCACTTGCTCCGGAACTTTTCGCAGCTGGGCATTCTGAGTCTCCGACGCGTCACCCGATCGAGCCGATTCGGCAGGGGCTTTGTGCAGCGTCAGTAGCCTCTCGAACAGCTCCGCCCTGCGGCGTTCCAGTTCCAGCGCGCCCTCCAACTCCTTCGTATTTCCCGTGGTTGCTTGCGCGACCAGCATCGACTTCTCGGCAAACCGGCTCGCTTGCACCGTCTCGAGATGGAGGTCGCTCGCTGGCCTGCCGGAATCAATGTTGCTCGCGGCAATCGCGTGCTGTGTATTGGAAAGCGCATCCGCCTCTGAGTGCAGCGCTTCAGGATAACCCTGCGTTTCCGACGCCCACGTCGTGGCGAGGAAGGCCGCGGTGATCCACAGGCTCGCGGCTCGCCCCTGCGCAGGCAGGAGTCTCATTGCCTTCTGAGCAAACTGTCTCGCGCCCAACGCGATGCCCGAGACGACAATTTCGCGGGCGGTCTTCACGTGCTCGTTGAGAACGACGCTTCTTCGTTTCTTGCCCGGCGCATCCACAATCACCTGTCGCATGGTGAACATGGCCTATTCTGATGGTTCAACGTACATTTGTGACCGACCCGCGAATTCCGGCGTGGAATAGATCGCCTCCTCGGTAACACGCTTTGGCCGCACCGGCTGGCTCGATGTTTTCCGAACTGGGCTCCGACTACCTAAGCGTGGACGATGAAATCGCTGCCGTGCAGACTTGCGACAGCTACGTTTTTCAGTAACAGCGTGTCATTACCATCGAGCGTGATCAGCGTGTCGCTGCCTTGCTGAGTTTCGCTCGGAAGAGCTGAGGCCGAAATATTGCTGAATTGCCTGACATCGATCTTGTCCAAGCCGACCTGAAAATCGGTTATCGTGTGCTGCACCGATGGACCTGAAGTCGGCGTGAACACGAACTGGTCCTGCGCGGCTGCGCCGGTAAGGGTGTCCTGACTACTGGTCGCCAAAATGACGTCCTTGCCGGATGTACCTTGGAGCGTGATGTTGGGCCCCGCGCTAGGCCGAGCGAAGACAAAGTTTTCGGTATCGGCCGCGCCGAAATTGTCCGTAACGGTAAGAGTCACTTTGTCAGTCAACGGTGGCGTGCCTCCGGGGTGATACGTCACCCCTGTCGCGAGGACATTGTTAATACTTGTCAACGAGCCTGAGCTCGTTGGAGGCGTTATACTGCTGCCACCGGCTCCGGTAGTCGCCGCAATGCTGAAGGCCTGGGAAGAAGAAAGAGGATCCGCATCAGTAACTTGCAAGCCCGACAGTGTCATTGATCCGTCGGGATTTTGAACGGTGGTTAGATTGTTGGTCGCGATGACCGGCGCCGGGTGATTCCAAAAGAATGGGTTCGAGATCTCGAACAACCGGCCATCGTTGACATGCGACTGCCCAAAGTCGGCGGCGTAAAGGTTCAGCACCGACGGATCGTCGTTAGGGTCGCTGCTTGGAGCAAGGGTCAATCCCTTAAGATTGACGCTGCCGTTGTTGGCGGGATTGCGGTAGTCGGCGAAAATGTTGATGTCGTTCAGGATGTTTCCGTTGTGGTCGACCATCCAGATATCGTGGCCGTTCTCGATGCCGACAAAGAACACGTCATGGGCGACATCGTAAACGATTGCCTCTGGATCCTTGATGACCGCCGGCAACGGGATAGTGCTGATAACCTGCGTGCCGCTGTTGTCGGTCTCGATGATCATGGGATGAGCGATGTCGGAGCCGTTGGCAATGTACAGGTGGCCGTTGACCGGATTGACCGAAATGTCCTCGGGATCGTCGCCGCCAAGGGGTTTGGTTTGGAACTGCGCGAGTTTGACTGACGGATTGGCGACGTTGGCGACGGACACGGTGAACACATCGTCATCGGTGATGTACATTTTTCCGGTGGACGGGTCGAACGCAACGCCGGACGGCTCGCTCGTGTAGCCGTAGAGGCTGAACGACCCGTTCGGCTTGAGCGTGCCATCGAGGTTCAGCGCCCACATGTTGACTGGACTGGCCGGGGTGACCTCGTCGACCTCCGAGTCGACAAGATACAGGGTTTTGGTCGCCGGGTCGTATGCCAGCCCCGATGGATCCCAACTGCCAATTCCACTGGCGACCGCGGTCATGTCGTGAACCGCAACGACGGCTGGTCCCGCTGGTGCCGTATCGTCGTTGGCAATGGTACCGAGACCCGCGCTCTTGGTGATGGTGCCGCCGTTGGTCGCACCCGACAGGTTGACGAAAAATGTCTCGTTGGGCTCGTAGACCGTGTCGCCATTGATGGTCACTGACACCGTCTGGGTCGACGTGCCGGCAGCGAAGTTGAGGGTGCCTGAGGTCGCCACGTAGTCGGCGGGGCTGGTCGTGCCCGCCGTTGCTGTGCTGTTCGCGGTGGCGTAATTCACGGAAAAGGCTGCGCTGCCGGTATGGCTGACCGTGAAGGTAGCGACCTTGGTTCCAGAGTTACCCTCGGTGATTGTGACGTCGTTGATCGAGATGTTGCCGACGACTGGTCCGGTATCGTCGTTGGTGATGGTGCCGACGCCCTGGCTCTTGGTGATGGTGCCGCCGTTGGTCGCACCGGACAGGTTGACGAAGAACGTCTCATCGGGTTCGACGGTCGTGTCGCCATTGATGGTCACCGAAATGGTCTTGGTGAGATCGCCGGCGGCGAAGCTCAACGTGCTGGTTGGCTGGGCGACATAGTCGCTGCCGGCCGTTGCCGTGCCGTCCGCGGTGGCATAGTTGACGGCGAAGGCGGCGGTACCGCCGCTCCGCGTGACCGTGAAGGTAGCGACCTTGGTTCCAGAGTTGCCCTCGGTGATGCTGACGTCGTTGACCGAGATGTTGCCGACGCCTGCCGCGGCGTCGTCGTTGGCGATGGTCCCGACGCCCTGGCTCTTGGTGATGGTGCCGCCATTGGTCGCACCGGACAGGTTGACGAAGAACGTCTCATCCGGTTCGACGGTCGTGTCGCCATTGATGGTCACCGAAATGGTCTTGGTGAGATCGCCGGCGGCGAAGCTCAACGTGCCCGTCGGCTGCCCGACATAGTCGCTGCCAGCCGTTGCCGTGCCGTCCGCGGTGGCATAGTTGACGGCGAAGGCGGCGGTACCGCCGCTCCGCGTGACCGTGAAGGTGGCAATCGAGGTCCCCGAGTTACCCTCGGTGATGCTGACGTCGTTGATCGAGATGTTGCCGACGACCGGGTTGCCGGTGCCCCCGGAAATCGCGAAGTTGCCAGCGTTGACGACGGCACCCGCCTGCAGCTTCGCGATTGCGATCCCAGCGGAAGGACCGGAGCCGTCCGGGTCCCACATCACTGAAAGCGTGGTGGCATTGTACAGAAATTGGCCGTGGCCAGCGACCGTGCCCTGCGTCCCGGTCACAGTGGCGAACCAGGTCGGATCCAGCACGAGCGTCCCGGAGCCATTGTCGACGAGGCCGTTGCCCTGGGTCAGCCCGTAGTCGCTGGCGGTGATGCCAAACCTGTCCTCGGCCGCGAAATCCGTGATGGTGACGGTGTTGGCCGCATTGGCCGGGCCGAGCACGAAGGTATCGGCGCCTGCGCCGCCGGTGAGCGTATCCTTGCCGCCACCACCGTTGATGATGTTGGCGTTCGAGTTGCCGACGATCGAGTTGGCCTGGGCGTTGCCCGTGGCGCTGATGGCGGCGGCGGATTCGAGCAGCACCAGCCGCTCGAGGAATGGGCTCAAGGTATAGCTGACGGTGCTGTAAACCCTGTCGTTGGTGCCGCCGTCATCGACGCCAGCTACCGTCGTCTCGCTGACGATGTCGTTCACATTGTCGACAAAATAGTCGTCGTTGCCGGATCCGCCGAACATGGTGTCGGCGCCAGCATCACCGTGCAGGGAGTCGTCACCGGCCCCGCCCAGCAGCGTATCGTTCCCGGCACCACCGTTAAGGTGATCCCGCCCGCCGAGACCCGAGATGGTGTCGTCTCCCGCGGTGCCATTGAGAGTATCGTCAAGCTCGGTGCCGGTAATGTTTGCGCCACCCGCGGTGTCGTCATTGGTGATGGTACCGACGCCCTGGCTCTTGGTGATAGTGCCGCCGTTCGTCGCGCCGGACAGGTTGACGAAGAACGTCTCATCCGGTTCGACGGTCGTGTCGCCATTGATGGTCACCGAAATGGTCTTGGTGAGATCGCCGGCGGCGAAGCTCAACGTGTTGGTTGGCTGGGCGACATAGTCGCTGCCGGCCGTTGCCGTGCCGTCCGCAGTGGCATAGTTGACGGCGAAGGCGGCGGTACCGCCGCTCCGCGTGACCGTGAAGGTAGCGACCTTGGTTCCAGAGTTGCCTTCGGTGATGCTGACGTCGTTGACCGAGATGTTGCCGACGCCCGCCGCGGCGTCGTCGTTGGTGATGGTGCCGACGCCCTGGCTCTTGGTGATGGTGCCGCCGTTGGTCGCACCGGACAGGTTGACGAAGAACGTCTCATCGGGTTCGACGGTCGTGTCGCCATTGATGGTCACCGAAATGGTCTTGGTGAGATCGCCGGCGGCGAAGCTCAACGTGCTGGTTGGCTGGGCGACATAGTCGCTGCCGGCCGTTGCCGTGCCGTCCGCGGTGGCATAGTTGACGGCGAAGGCGGCGGTACCGCCGCTCCGCGTGACCGTGAAGGTAGCGACCTTGGTTCCAGAGTTGCCCTCGGTGATGCTGACGTCGTTGACCGAGATGTTGCCGACGCCTGCCGCGGCGTCGTCGTTGGCGATGGTCCCGACGCCCTGGCTCTTGGTGATGGTGCCGCCATTGGTCGCACCGGACAGGTTGACGAAGAACGTCTCATCCGGTTCGACGGTCGTGTCGCCATTGATGGTGACCGAAATGGTCTTGGTGAGATCGCCGGCGGCGAAGCTCAACGTGCCCGTCGGTTGCCCGACATAGTCGCTGCCCGCCGTTGCCGTGCCGTCCGCGGTGGCATAGTTGACGGCGAAGGCCGCGGTTCCGCCGCTCCGCGTGACCGTGAAGGTGGCAAGCGAGGTCCCGGAATTACCCTCGGTGATGTTGACGTCGTTGATCGAGATGTTGCCGACGACCGGGTTGCCGGTGCCCCCGGAAATCGCGAAGTTGCCAGCGTTGACGACGGCACCCGCCTGCAGCTTCGCGATTGCGATCCCAGCGGAAGGACCGGAGCCGTCCGGGTCCCACATCACTGAAAGCGTGGTGGCATTGTACAGAAATTGGCCGTGGCCAGCGACCGTGCCCTGCGTCCCGGTCACAGTGGCGAACCAGGTCGGATCCAGCACGAGCGTCCCGGAGCCATTGTCGACGAGGCCGTTGCCCTGGGTCAGCCCGTAGTCGCTGGCGGTGATGCCAAACCTGTCCTCGGCCGCGAAATCCGTGATGGTGACGGTGTTGGCCGCATTGGCCGGGCCGAGCACGAAGGTATCGGCGCCTGCGCCGCCGGTGAGCGTATCCTTGCCGCCACCACCGTTGATGATGTTGGCGTTCGAGTTGCCGACGATCGAGTTGGCCTGGGCGTTGCCCGTGGCGCTGATGGCGGCGGCGGATTCGAGCAGCACCAGCCGCTCGATGAATGGGCTCAAGGTATAGCTGACGGTGCTGTAAACCCTGTCGTTGGTCCCGCCGTCGTCGACGCCGGCTACCGTCGTCTCGCTGCAGACATCGTTGACATCGTCGACATAATAGTCGTCGTTGCCGGCCCCGCCAAACATGGTATCGGCGCCAGCATCACCGTGCAGGGAGTCGTCACCGGCCCCGCCCAGCAGCGTATCGTTCCCGGCACCACCGTAAAGGTGATCCCGCCCGCCGAGCCCCGAGATGGTGTCGTCTCCTGCGGTGCCAGTGAGAGTATCGTCAAGTTCGGTGCCGGTGATATTTGCCACGATCCTAACCTCGGGGGAAAAGAGAGCGGGTCTAATGCAACATGCGACAAAGATTGCGGTATCAAATGGGACAGGACCTGAATGGACAGTCTAAGCCCGCCCGTGCTCTCGCTCACGCGCAACGTGGGATTACCTCCTAATTTCCATGCGGTCCTAAATCGATGAATTTGCTCGCGCTGGATATCGTTGCGCTGGGCCTCGGCTGGGTCCTGCGTACCTTGGATCAATCAGCCGGCATATCTGCCGTCAGGACCAAACTCCGTTACGGGGAGTACAAGCGGGATTCGGGAGTCCGGAAGCAAGTTGGATCGCAGCTTCCCACGCCTACGATGGTCTCATCGCGCAACAGAATTGCGGCTCGGCAGTACGCTGCCCGCAATACGGCGAGGCTCGCGCTGAGCTTCTGCGTTATCGCTCCGCCCACCGCAAGATCGAGGTCTGCCACTGCCGCCGGCGCGAGAAGGGCGATCGTGGCCATCAGGAGCAGTCCCGAATACAGCCTTCCTCCAGCCCGATTGTATTCCTGAACGCGATGCCGGAGTCCGCCAAGCAAGAAGGCTCCGCCGAGCATGAAAAGCGCATTGGTTACGATAGCGCCCGCGATCGACGCTTTCACCAGCATGTATTCCCCCGACTGGAGCGCGGCGACCGCGATGATCAGTTCCGTCAGATTTCCCAAAGTCGCGTTGAGTAGTCCACCTATCGCATCAGCGGTTTTCGCAGCTGCTTGTTGCGATCGCTACGGCCATGATCTTGGCCGCCTCGTCATAGTGACGCCGGAGATCGGGATCGACCGGATTGCGGCATCCTGCTCGGCAGCGACATGATCACGGCCGTATCGGCCCATCTCTATCATCATGAGATCGCGACCGAGGCGCTGGCGGTGCTGCCTTCGCGCTGCCGGAAACGCGCCGGCTGATCGGTGTGCTGCAGCGTGGCGCCAGCGCGCCGTCGCTCGCCGCGCGTTTCTTGATCGATCAGCTGCACGCGATCGGGCAACTCTGAACTGCAGACTAGATCGGCTCGTAGGGCATTCCGACATACCGTTCGGCGATCGCAGTCTGGGCCGCGCGCGAGGAATGAATGTAGTCGAGCTCGGCGAGCTGCAGCTCGCGCCGATACGGATCCTGCCGGGGAACTCGTGCAGCAGCTCGGTCAGGCGGGTCGAATAGCCGACGGTGCGCCAGACCCGCTGCAGGTAATGCTCGGAATAGCGCGCAAGCTGTCATGTTGGTCGGTCCTGTAGAAAAGGGCGAGTCGTCGATTACGTACCCGAGCGGCGACAGCAGCTCCCGCGGCTCAACGACTTCATGATCGCGGGGCCGCGCAGCACTTCGGCATGAATCATCATCAAGAGAAGCAGGTCGTTGAAGCCATGGCCGACGCCGCCGGTCATCAGCCCGACCGCTTCCATCCTGTGACAGCCGCTCCCGTCGGCTCTGCTCGGTCATGTCACGTGCGATCTTGGCTGCTCCGATGATCTCGCCGCTGGAAGATCTCATGCGCGTCCAACATGTGCATCGTTTGGCGCAAACGCAGTACAGCGAGAACGGTTTACGTAGTTCCATTTGCATCGTGCGGTGCAAAGCAGCATCCCCCTACTCATCGGCTCATTAGTTCGTCGGCGACGAATCACGAAAATTTTGCGACCGCCGCTGGAAAAACTCCCGGTTGCAAACAAGAAAAATCTGATTCAGTCTGCAATTATGTTGCGGCTGTAACTCTTGAGTCTCGGCGGCGTTGAGTTCCCATGGAGTTCGGTTGCGTGCGCGTCCTTCAGTCTGACTGACACTGAGGTTGCCGATGCCGACAGTCCTGATCATCGACGACGATCAAGCGACGCGCGCTGCGCTGGAAATGCTGCTCAAGAAGAAGAAGTTCGGGGTATTCCTGGCGCCGGACGGGCCGACGGGCATTCGACTGCTTGGCAGCGTATCCTTCGACGCCGTCGTGATCGATATGTTCATGCCGGGGATGGATGGTCTCGCGACCATTCGTGAGCTGATCAAGATCGATCCGACCGTTCCATTCGTCGGCATTCGGGATACGCCTTCACCGATCGCCGGCAAGGCGCACCTGATTTCCTCGGCATGGCGATCAAGCTCGGTGCGACGGCTGCCCTGCAGAAACCATTCGATATCCTGGACCTGCTCGAGGCCGTTGACCGCGCAGTCGAGGGCCGCCAGCGACTGCTCACCGGGGCTCCGCAACATAGCAGCGGCTCTTCGTCCGTTCGGAAGGCATCATGACAAGAATACTGGTCGTTGACGACGAGATTGGCGTCTGTTGCGTCATTCAACATCTGCTGGCCAAGCACGGTTATGCCGTGACTGCCATGACCGATGGCCGGGCTGCGCGCGAAGCCGTAGCGTGCGGCGACTATGCAGCGGCCCTGATCGATCTCAATCTGGCAAATATTGACGGCAATGAGGTGATCCGGGCTGCACGTGCAGCCAAGCCCGAGATGCCGATCGTGATGATGTCGGGCATGGTGCTGGAATCCGGGCGCGGTGCGCCGGATCTTCTTGACATGCCGGTCAAGGTGCAAGATGTCCACCACCTCCCCAAGCCGTTCAAGCCGAAGGATCTGCTGCAGCTCATCTCGGACATCATCCCCCGAGAAGACATTCCGCAACGGACGGACTTGGCAGCGGCCCGCAGGAACCACGGCAGCCTTTCGGCGACCTGACACCGCTTGCCTTTCACGGATGACGAGCCGTTTTGGCGGTAACATGCGGCAGCACGGCCGCATGTCTGGTGCCGACCAAAGCTGCGCCGAGAATATTTCCCTGAAATTGTGATCTTTCCCACACGTTCCCGCCGTCTCCTGTCCCTACGGTCCGCGCGGGATTGAAAGCAGCCGTTAACCAATCCGGTCGCTGATCCCGGATCGCTACAATTCGAGCGATTCGCTCAATTGGTACACAGAAGTGTTTTGCGACCGTGCGCGCGCGAAGCGCCACGAGGGCACCATGAGTGAAGTTGAGTTCGAGTTATTGCTTGATGTTGTGCGCACCGCGCTGGAGCCGGAGCCGCAGGAGGATTTGATGGTCCGTCTCTTTCCCGCCTTTGTCGCTCCGCCCAAGGCGGCAAACGACAACCAGGCGACGTGCTGGCCGTTGATTCCGTTTCCGGATGGCTGGCACGCAGCATGTTGATCTCATGTTGTCCGGACGTGACCTGCGCATGTCACGTCCGGAACTCGCTGCGAGCCGCAATCCTCCGCTTCTATTTCTTGACCGCGAAGACCCAGACAACGCCGCCTTGCGGGACGTTGTCCTCGATGCCGACATTATCCTTCGACAGCGCGTCCTGAATGCGCTGGGCGTCGACGCCCCATCCTGATTGCACCGCGATGTATTCGACCCCATCAACCTCGTAGGCGATGGGCATGGCCATGATGCCCGAGTTCGTCTTCATCTCCCACAGCACTTCGCCCGTCTTGGCGTTGAATATTCGGAACATGCGGTCATTGGTGCCGCCAGCAAGCACGAGGTCTCCTGCCGTCGCCGTCACCGAACCGAACAGTTGTGACTTGGGGAAGTTGTGCGACCAGACCTTCTTGCCGGTCGCAGGATCCCAGGCCTGCAGCTCGCCGAAATGATCAGCACCGGGCCGCACCGACAGACCGATGTCTTCGGCCTTGGTGCCAAGCCAGAGTTGACCGGGAACAAGTGGCGTCTTCTCGCCGGTGAACCCACCGCAGAAGTTCTCGTTGGCGGGGACGTAGACCAGTCCGGTCTTCTGGCTATAGGCCGCAGACGGCCAGTCCTTGCCACCCCAAAGCGACGGACAGAATTCGATCCGTTTGCCCAGCGTTGGCTTGTGCTCGGGATCGACGATTGGCCGACCGCTCTCCGGCTCGATGCCCTTCCAGACGTCGGTATAGACGAAGGGCCAGCCCGCGACATAGTTGATGCGCTCGGGCGTGCGCTCCAGCACCCAGAAGATTGCGTCGCGTCCTGGGTGAATCAGGCTCTTGAAGCTGCGGCCGTCGCGCTGCAGATCGACAAGCATCGGCGCATCGACCTCGTCCCAGTCCCAGGAATCATTCTGGTGGTACTGGTGATAGGCTTTGATCTTGCCATTGGCGGGATCGAGCGCGATCACCGAACTGGTGTAGAGATTGTCGCCGGGATGGATCGAGCCGGGCCATGGCGCGGCATTGCCGACGCCCCAATAGATGGTCTTGGTGTCCTTGTCATAAGTCCCGGTCATCCAGGCCGAGCCGCCGCCCTGCTTCCAATCGTCGCCGCTCCAGGTGTCGTGGCCCGGCTCGCCTTCGCCGGGAATCGTAAAGGTGCGCCACAACTCCTTGCCATCATTGGCATCGAACGCGACCACGTAGCCGCGTACGCCGAACTCGCCGCCGGAGCCGCCGACGATCACCTTGCCGTCGACGATGAGCGGCATCAGCGTCAGATATTGGCCCTTCTTGTAATCTTGGACCTTCTTGTCCCAGACCACCTTGCCGGTCTTGGCGTCGAGGGCGACGACATGATCGTCGGTCGTGGCGAGATAGACTTTGTCCTGCCACAATCCGACGCCGCGGCTGGTCGGATGCAGCTGGAACAGGTCGTCCGGCAGCTCGCGCTTGTAGCGCCAATATTGCTCGCCGGTTTTGGCATCGAGCGCGATCACCTGTCCCATCGGCGTGGCGATGAACATGACGCCGTTATTGACGATCGGCGGCGCCTCGTGCCCCTCGATCACGCCGGTCGCGAAAGTCCATACCGGCACCAGGTTCTTGACGTTGGTGGTGTCGATCTGACTCAGCGGACTGTAGCCCTGCCCGTCATAGGTCCGACGATAGAGCATCCAGTTGCCCGGTTCCGGGTTCTCCAGGCGGGACGCGGTCACCGGGCTGTAATTGTCGATGGTGCCGGCGATGGCCGCTGGTGCGACAAGGCATGTGAATGCGACGGTGCTCGATAGCAGCCATTGCTTGATGGTGATGTGCTTGATGGTCATGGACGCAACCTCCCCTGTTTCGCTTCGATTGTTTTTCTGAACGGTGCGAAAGTTCGATACGGGCGCGTGACCGCGTCATCCCTGCTGGGCACCTACCTTTCCGACGAAGGTCCCGGCAACGACGAGTGAGCCATCGACGATCGCCAGCGGCAGCGCTGCGAGACGTCGTGGCGCGGGGCCGAACACGACCTGTGCCGAGTGGCGCGGATCATATTCGGAATTGTGGCACATGCATTTGAAGACCTCTTGCTCACCCTCGGTCGCCTTCATCCAGGCGGTGACGGGACAACCGGCATGGGTGCAAATTGCCGAATAGGCGACGATGCCATCGGCAGCGCGCGGCCGCGTTGCTTCGTCGAGTTCCTCGGGCGCAAGCCTGACGACAAGCAACTCGTTCAAGCGTGACCCGTCGCGAATCACCGCGCTCTCAGGGTCCTTCGGCCAGGCGAACAGCGGCGGCCCGCCGAGCTTGAGATCCTCCGGCTTGATCAGCTCACCCTCGCGCTCGCCCTCCGCGACGACCAGGAGGTCGCGCTGCTGCGGCCGCTTGTCGCTGCCGGGACGCTCCTCCTCGGCGGCTGCCGCGGCCATGGAGAGGCAGCTCGCTGCGCAGAGCGTGCCAAGCATCAAGGCGCGACGTGTTGGACGTGTGGACAAGTCCGCCGCGTCGGAAGGCATTTGCCCTGTCTTGTTCGGGTCTTTTGCACTGCACGCCGACATCGTGTCATATCAGCGGCACAACCTGACCAAAACAAGGCGAACGCCACCATCTTCTGCAACTTTCGTTTGTGCAATGAAGCAGAACCGCGCTGCGTTGCGAAGATTCGCGGAGGGGGCTCGCAACCAAACTGGAGGACTCGAGCTTTGGAAATTTGTGGTGGCCCGGCCCGAGGACGGTTGCCTAACCCATTGATCGTCTATATTGGTCGCCGCCAGTGGGGCCACGTGGCGGAGTGGTTACGCAGCGGTCTGCAAAACCGTTTACACCAGTTCAATTCTGGTCGTGGCCTCCATTTTCAACCCACTGAAATCATTGAGATATGACGTGCATTGCCGCGCTGCGGCGTGAGCTGTCGGCGTTGAAAAAAAGGTTCCCGCGCATCACACGGGCAAGTCGTCGATTCCGCCGGGATAGAGCGCGTGCGGCCGCGGAACCGGTGCGTCGCTGCGCTGGGTGATCGACAGGGTCGCTCGCGGGCGATCGAGATGCGCGGCACGACCGCGCAGGTGGGCGAAATCCCTGATCTGCACCACGTTTGATTTTTCAGCTTCCTGCATGAGCTCGCATCCTCTGTCCTGCTGCAGAGCAAGAAGCGTACCGGTTGTTCCTAAAACGATGATCTTGAGCGCCGCCGATCCTGGTTCCGACGGGGTTTCGGCCGTGGCGTCAGTTCGGGATGGCTGCGTTCCACCTCGCGGTAGCGCGCCAGCATCCGCTCGAAACTGGCATCGAGCGTTGCGGCGATATCGGGCCGCTGCTCCAGCGCCCCGAGCAGCATGCCGGCGGCCTCGATGGTCGACAGCCCATCGCGACGCGGCTCGCGGCGCAGATGGCCATAACGCGATGGGCGACGCGGTCCCAAGATCACGCGCTGGCATTTGAGCATCCATGGATTGCGCCACCACAGCGCCTTGGCCTGGCTCCAGGTGCCGTCCAGCAGGATGATCCCCGCGACCGATTTCAAGATGGCGCGCTGATTGTCTGCCGCCTCGCCCTTGCGCGTCAGCGCAATCACCTCGCTTTGTGGATCGAGGTCGGCAGCCTTCGCCGAGCCGAGATAGAGGATGGCCCAACGCGAGGGATCCGCGACCGGCCGGCCGAGCGCCTTGGCGAGGCTTGGCCAGGAGAGGCCGACCCGCACCACGGCATCCTTGAAGTGCTGCGCCGCCAGCCGCGCGGTGCCGAGCGCCCTGTCCTGCTCCTGCGGATGCTGCAGGATCAGAAGCTTGATGCGGCTTTCGACCGGCGTGACGCTGTCGCAGATGCAGAGCGGCTGCGGCTTCTGGCAACGGGGACAATCAGCGATCGCATCTTCAACATGCGACGTGGCGGGGTGTTCGGACATGGTCCGGCTATACGCGTCGCCACTCCTCGCGACAATGGCCGATCACTCCGCGGGCGCGGCCAGCGGCTCGGGCTCAGAGCGGCGGCGCAGCCTGTCGATCAGGAGATAGATCACGGGCGTGGTGTAGAGCGTCAGGATCTGCGAGACGAACAGCCCGCCAATGATGGTGATGCCGAGCGGCCGGCGCAGCTCCGTGCCGGGCCCGGTCGCGATGACCAGCGGAATGCCGGCGAATAGCGCGGCCATCGTCGTCATCAGGATCGGCCGGAACCTGGCCCGGCAGGCCTCGAAGATCGCCTCTCGCGACGACAGACCATGCTGGCGCTCCGCCTCCAGGGCGAAGTCCACCATCATGATTCCGTTTTTCTTGACGATGCCGATCAACAGGATAATGCCGACAAAGGCGATGATGGTCAGCGGTGTATCGGTGACCTGCAATGCGAGCAGCGCACCGAGGCCTGCGGACGGCAGCGTCGAGATGATCGTGAGCGGATGGGCAAGGCTCTCATAGAGCACGCCCAGCACGATATACATCGCGATCAGCGCAAACAAGATCAGGAGCGGCTGACGCGCGTTGGTCCGGTTGGCGTCGCCGGCATTGCCGTCGAAGCCGCCGCGGATGCCCTCCGGCATGTGCAGCTCGTCCACCGCGCGCTGGATGTTAGTGGTGGCGACTTGCAGCGGCACGTCCGGCAGCAGGTTGAACGACACGGTGGTCGACGGGAACGACTGCGAGTGAAACACCGCGAGCGGCGACAGGCCGCGCTGCGCATGCACGACCGCTGACAGCGGCACCTGTGTGCCCGCGGTGCCCGCCACATAGATGCGATCGAGGTTGGACGGATCGACCTGGAATTTCGGATCGATCTCCAGCACGGTCATGTACTGGTTGCGCTGGGTATAGACGATCGAGACCTGCCGCTGTGCGAAGGCATTGTTCAAGGCATTGTCGATGTCCTGCACGCGGACGCCGAGCATCGACGCTTTCTGGCGGTCGATCGTCAATGCCAGTTGCAGCCCGCCGGGATCGCGATCGCTCGAGATGTCGGTGATCCCCTCCACAGTCTCCATGCGCTTGGCGACGATAGGCGCCCACTTCTGCAACAGTCCAAGATCGGTGCTGGTCAACGTGTACTGGTAGTCGGAATCGCTCTGTCGGCCGCCGGCGCGCACGTCCTGGGCGGCAAACATGAACAGGCGGATGCCGGGCACCGGAAACAGATTGCGCCGGAGGCGGTCGATCACGAGCTGGGTCGACAGCCCGCCCCGCTCCTCCGGCGATTTCAGGCTAATGAACATGGTGCCGCGGTTCGATGCCGCGCCGCCCGGCCCGCCGCCACCGCCGATCACCGAGCCGATCCCGGCGACCGCCGGATCGGCCATCACGATGTCGGCAAGCCGCTGCTGAAGCCCGAGCATCGATTGGAACGAGATGTCGGCGGAGGCGCGCGTGGCGCCGATCACGAAACCGGAATCGTCGATCGGGAAATAGCCCTTCGGCGTCTTGATGTAGAGCGTCACCGTCAGGGCAATGGTGGCAACGAAGACGAGCAGGGTCAGCACGGGGAAGTCGAGCACGGCACGCAAAGTCCAGGAATAGAATGCGACCATGCGCGACAGCACACCTTCGACCAGCCGGTCGAACCAGGTGGCGCGGTCCGAGGTCGCCTCCTTGATGTATTGCGCGCAGATCATCGGCGTGACCGTCAGCGACACTACCGTCGACACCACGATCGCAAACGTCAGCGTCAGCGAGAACTCCCGCAGCAGCCGGCCGACCACGCCATCCATGAACACCAGCGGAATGAAGGCGGCTACCAGCGACAGGCTGATCGATAGCACAGTAAAGCCGATTTGACGCGCGCCTTCGAGCGCCGCGCGATACGGCCGCATGCCGTGCTCGAGGTTGCGATACATATTCTCGATCATCACGATAGCATCGTCGACGACGAAGCCGACCGAGATCGCGAGCGCCATCAGCGACAGATTGTCGATCGAGAAGCCGGCGAGCCACATCGCCGCACAAGTGCCGGCGAGCGCCAGCGGCACCGAAACGCCGGCCGCGATGGTCGGCACGACGCGGCGCAGGAACACGAACACGACGATCATGACCAGCGCGGCGGTCGCGAGCAGCGTCCATTGCATGTCCTCGACCGAGGCGCGGATGGTGCCGGTGCGGTCGACCAGGACGGAAATCTCGACGCCGGCCGGGATCAGCTTCTTGACCTCGGGGATCAGTGCCTTCACGCGGTCGACGGTCTCGATCACATTGGCATCGCCCTGCTTGCTGATTTGGATCAGCACCGCCGGCTGCTTGTTGAACCAGGCGACCTGGCGGAGATTGCGGACGGAGTCCTCGACCTCGGCGACATCGGACAGGCGCACGAAATTGCCGTTCGAGCTCTTGATCAGGATGTCGCGGAATTCCGCAGCGCTGCGCATCTGCTTGTTGATGGCAAGCGTCTCGCTCTGGCGGCCGCCGTTGAAGATGCCGACCGGGCCGAGCGGATTCGCGCTCACGATCGCGGTTCTCACATCATCGGTCGCAATCCCAGCATTCGCCAGCGCCACTGGATTGAGCGAGATGCGCACGGCCGGCTGGTCAGCGCCGCTGACCGTGACGTTGCCGACGCCGGGCACCTGGAACAGGCGCTGCGCCAGCACGGTATCGGCGACGTCGTAGATCGCGCTGGCCGAGATCGTCTTCGAGGTCAGCGCCAGCACGAACACCGGCGCGGCTGCGCTGTTGGCCTTGCGGAAGCGCGGCAGCGACGGCAGGTCGCTCGGCAGATCCGCCAACGCGGCGTTGATCGCGGCCTGCACGTCGCGCGCCGCCTTGTCGATATCGCGGCCTATCGCAAACTGGATCTGGATGCTGCTCTGGCCGAGCGAACTCGTCGAGGTGATCTGGTTGACGCCGGCGATCTCGCCGAGCCGGCGCTCGAGCGGCGCGGCGACGGTCGCGGCCATCACTGAGGGGTCGGCGCCGGGCCGGCCCGCGGAGACGAAGATCGAGGGAAAGTCGACATTCGGGACCGGCGCGACGGGGAGGAATCCGTAGGCCACCATGCCGACCAGGAACAGCCCGATCGAGAGCAGCGTGGTGCCGACCGGCCTGCGAATGAACGGCTCGGACAGCGACGCCATCACTGCATCCCCTCGGTCGCGCCGGCGACCGGGGGCTCCGGCAGTTCGGGGCCGACGGGAGGCATCGCATGCTCCAGGGCGCGGTTGATGCGGTCGAGCGCCAGATAGATCACGGGCGTGGTGTAGAGGGTCAGGAGCTGGCTGAGCAGCAGGCCGCCGATGATGGAGATGCCGAGCGGAAACCGGAGCTCGGAGCCGGTGCCGCTCTCGATCGCCAGCGGCAGCGCACCGAACAACGCGGCGAGCGTCGTCATCATGATCGGGCGGAAGCGCAACAGGCATGCCTGCACGATCGCGTCATACGGCGACAGGCCCTCATTGCGCTCCGCCTCCAGCGCGAAGTCGATCATCATGATCGCGTTCTTCTTGACGATGCCCATCAGCAGGATGATGCCGATCAGGCCGATCACCGAGAGGTCCTGCCCGCACAGCATCAGCGCCAGGATGGCGCCGACGCCGGCCGATGGCAGCGTCGAGAGAATGGTGATGGGGTGGATGTAGCTTTCGTAGAGCACGCCGAGCACGATGTAGATCGTGACGATGGCGGCCAGTATCAGCCAGGGCTGCCCGGCCAATGACTTCGAGAACTCCGCGGCGTCGCCTGCATAGATGCCGACGATGGAACCGGGCATGCCGATCCGGGTCTCGATGGCCTTCACGGCGTCGACCGCCTCGCCGAGCGCCGCTCCCGGCGCAAGATTGAAGCTCAGGGACACGGCCGGGAATTGGGCCTGATGCGAGATCGCAAGCGGCGCCGTGGTGCGCTTGAGCGTCGCCACCGCCGAGATCGGTACCTGCCCGGCCGGGCTGCCGACCGTTGCCGCCGCGCCCGGCACATAGAGCTTGGACAGGATCGACGGATCGCGCTGATACATCGGCAGCGCCTCCAGCACCACGCGGTACTGATTGGCCTGGCCGTAGATGGTCGAGATCTGCCGCTGCGCGAAGGCGTCGTTCAGCGTGTCGGTGATGGTCTGCAGGCTGACGCCGAGCTGGCCGGCCCGCTGGCGATCGATGCTGAGCTCGGCGCGCAAGCCGCCTTCCTGCGCCTCGGACGAGACGTCACGGAACAGCTGATTCTGCCGCATCTCCGCCACCAGCCTGGTGGCCCATTTCGACACCTCGGCGGCATCGGTCCCAGTCAGTGTGTACTGATATTGGGAGCGGCTCGATTGGGTCGAGATCTGCACGTCCTGCACCGGCTGGAAATAGACGGCGAGCCCCGGAATGGTCGCGACCTTCTGCTTCAGCCGGTCGACGACCACGGCGACGCCGTCCTTCCGCTCGCCGAGCGGCTTCAACGTCATTACCAGCTTGCCGACATTGGTGGTCGGGTTGACGGAGCCGGCGCCGATCACCGAGACGACCCCGAGCACGTCCGGATCGGACTGGATCGCTGACGCTGCCTCGCCCTGCCGCTTCTGCATCTCGGCAAAAGAGACATCCGGCCCCGCCTCGGTAACGGCGGTCACCGAGCCCGTATCCTGCAGCGGCAGAAAGCCCTTTGGCGCTACCACATAGAGCACAAGCGTCGCGATCAGCGTCGCAAAGGTGACGACCATGGTGGCGCGCTGGCGCTCCAGCACCCAGAGCAAGCTGCGGTGATAGACGTTGACCGTCCGGTCGATGAATCGGCTGATCGCAGCAAGCCCCGGCACCACCCATTCATCGCCGGTGTGCTTGAGCAGCCGCGAGCACATCATCGGCGTCAAGGTCAGCGACACGACTGCCGAGGTCACGACCGCAATCGTCAGCGTCAGTGCAAACTCGCGGAACATGCGGCCGACCAGGCCGGACATGAACAAGAGCGGAATGAAGACCGCGATCAGCGACACCGTCAGCGAGATCACCGTGAAGCCGATCTCGCTGGCGCCGCGCAGCGAGGCGTTCATCGCGCTCTCGCCATTCTCCATGTGGCGGACGATGTTCTCGATCATGACGATCGCATCATCGACCACGAAGCCGGTCCCGATCGTCAGCGCCATCAGCGACAGATTGTCGAGACTGAAACCGGCGAAATACATCACGCCGAAGCTCGTGATCAGCGATAGCGGCAGCGCTACGCCGGCGATGATGGTGGCGCGCAGCGAGCGCAGAAACAGCAGCACCACCAGCGTCACCAGCACCACGCTGAGCACCAGCGTGAACTGCACGTCGTGTACCGAGGCGCGGATGGTGACAGTGCGGTCGCTGACGATGCTGAGCTTGACGCCGGCCGGGATCGAGCGCTGCAACCGCGGGATCTCATTGCGGATCTCGCGCACCACCTCGATGACGTTGGCTCCGGGCTGGCGCTGGATGTCGATGACGACGGCCGGCGTGCCTTGATACCAGCCCCCGGTGCGGTCGTTCTCCAGCCCGTCGACGATGGTGGCGACGTCGCCGATCGTCACCGGGGAGCCGTTGCGATAGGCGATGATAACAGGCTTGTAGGCGTCGGCCGCGGCGATCTGGTCGTTGGCGGTGATCGTGTAGGCCTGCTGCGCGCCATCCAGCGAGCCTTTCGGCCCGGAGACGTTGGCGCCGGCGATGGCACTGCGCAGGTCTTCCATCGCAATGCCGTAGGCCGCAAGGCGGGCGAGATCGGCCTGCACGCGCACCGCTGGCTTCAGGCCGCCGAGCACGGAGACGCGCCCCACACCTGAAACCTGGCTGAGCCGTTGCGCCAAAATGGTGTCGGCGAGATCGCTCATCACCCGCAACGAGATCGTGTCCGAGGTGAGCGCCAGCGTCATGACCGGCGCGTCGGCTGGATTGACCTTGGCATAGGTTGGCGGATAGGGCAGCGTCTTCGGCAGCACGCCGGCGGCGGCGTTGATCGCGGCCTGGACGTCCTGGGTTGCGCCGTCAATGTCGCGGCCGAGATCGAACTGTAGCGAGATCTGGCTAACGCCGAACGAGCTGGTCGAATTCATCGCCGACAGCGACGGGATCTGGCCGAGCTGCCGCTCCAGCGGCGCGGTGATCAGCGAAGCGATCACGTCCGGGCTCGCGCCCGGCAATTGCGTCGTGACCTGCACGGTCGGGAAGTCGACCTGCGGCAGCGCGGAGACCGGCAGCGAGACATAGCCGAGCAGGCCGCCGATCAGCAGCGCGACGCCGAGCAGCGAGGTCGCGATCGGACGGCGGATGAAAGGTTCGGAGACGCTCATCGCGATATCCGTCTCAGGTCTTGGTCCCGCTCATTGCTATGGCCTCGCAGTGCCGCTGGACTGATCACTCGGGGTGGAGCTCGGAGAGGCGCCCTGCCCGAGACCTTGCCCCTCCTGGCCGCCCTCACGCGATCGCCTGCGGTGCTCGCCGTCCTTGCCTTGCTGTCCGCTTTGCCAGTCCTTCTTGCCCTGCCAGGACCTGCCGCCTTGACCATCTCCTAGCCTCTCTTGAGCCGGCTCGCCTTGCGGCTGCCCGTTTCCTGCGTGATCCCCGGGAGGATGGTCCTTGGCCTGATCCTTCTGATCTCTGACCTGCGGATTGCGGCCGCGCTTGCGCGGTGCAAGGTCGGCCTGCGGCGTCTGGTCGTCGCGCCCGATGATGACCTTGGCGCCGTCGGCGAGATTGGCAAAGCCGGTCGTCACCACGCGATCCGAAGTCGAGAGTCCGCTCGCGATCACGGCCTCGGTCTCGTTCTGCTGCGTCGCCGTCACCGGCTGCGCCTTCACCACGTTATCGTCGCCGATCACGTAGCTGAAGGTGCCGGCCGGGCCGCGCTGCACGGCGGAGGTCGGCACGACGATCGCCTGGGACAGAGTCTCGACCTTCAGCCGCACATTGACGAACTGGCCTGGCCAGAGCTGGAATTTGTTATTAGGAAATTCCGCCTTGAGCTTCAGTGTGCCGGTGGTCGGATCGACCTGGTTGTCGATGCCCTTCAGCGTGCCGGTGTCGATGACAGTCACGCCATCATTGCCGAACACGTCGACGGCGAGCGCGCCCTTGGCTGCGGCCGTATTGACCCGCATGATCTGCTGCTGCGGCAGGCTGAATTGCACCGCGATCGGCTGCAGCTGGGTGATGATGACGAGACCGGTGGCGTCGGACGCGTGAATGATGTTGCCCTGGTCGACCTGGCGCAGGCCGGCGCGGCCCGAGAGCGGCGCCACGATCTTGGTGTAGCTCAGCGTTGCCTGAGCGTTGTCGATCGCGGCCTGGTCCGCCTTGATCAACGCCTGCTGCTGGGCGACGGTCGCACGCTGCGTATCGGCCTGTTGCTTCGAGCCGGCATTGGTTGCCGCGAGCTGCTCGTAGCGCTGCAGATCAAGCTTCTGGTTGGTGAGCAGCGCCTCGTCCTGCGCCTTCTTGGCGACCGCCTGGTCATATTGCGCCTGGTAGATCGCAGGATCGATCTCGGCGAGCACGTCGCCCTTCTTGACGTCCTGGCCCTCGACGAAATTGACCGCGATCAGCTTGCCGTCGACCTGCGAGCGCACCGTCACCGTGTTCAGCGCGCGCACCGAGCCGACCCCATCGAGATAGACCGGCACGTCCTTGATCGTTGGCGTCGCGGCCAGCACGGGCACCGGCAGGGCCGGTCGACCGGCACCACCGCGGTTGCCAGCTTGTCCTTGCTTCTGCTGCAGCGCGTTCCAGCCGATATAGCCAAGGCCGCCGATGATCAGGAGCGCAATTGTGGTCGACACCAGGCGCCGACCAACGCCCCTGCGCCGCTTCGCCTTGGCTTCCTTGCCCTTCTCGTCCGGTTTAAAGAGCATCGACTGGTTTCTCCACCTTCGGCTCCCAGCCGCCTCCCAGCGCCTGATAGAGACTGACGATCGCCTGCAGCCGCGCGAGTTGCGCCTGCCAATATGCGTCCTCCGCCTGGAAAAGCGTCAATTGCGTATTGAGCACGGTCACGATGTCGGCCGTGCCGGCCCGCAACTGCTGCTCCGACAGTTGAAAGGCGCGCCGCGACGACGCCAGCACCTGGCGCTGCAACTCGAGCTTGAGCGTGGTCTGCTTGATCGAATACAGCGCATTGTCGACGTCGGTGAACGACTGGATCACCGTCTTGCGATAGGTCTGCAGCAGCTCATCCTGCCTCGCCTTGGCGTTCTCGAAATTCCCAAGGATCCTGCCACCATCGAAGATCGGCTGAGTCAGGCTGCCGGCCAGGTTGAAGAAGGCGGCATGCGGCTGGAACAGCGAGGTCAGCGCCGAACTTTGATAACCGCCCTGCCCCGTGAGCTGGATCGAGGGAAAGAACTGCGCGCGGGCGCTGCCGACGTTGGCGGTGGCCGACGCCAGCTGCGCCTCCTGGCGGCGGATGTCCGGCCGCTGGGTCAGTAGCTGCGACGGCAGGCCTGGCGTCACGCGTGGAATCCTGATCTGCTCGAGCGAGCCGCCCGTGATCCGGATGCTCTCCGGCGGCCGTGACACCAACACCGCGAGCGCGTTGAGATTCTGGTCGAGCGTCTGGCGCAGCGGCGGCACCGCGGCTCTTTGATTGGCCAGCACGCTTTCCTGCTGGGCGACGTCCAGATCGGTACCGGTGCCGGCCTTCTGGCGCTCCTTGATGGCGTCGAGCACGCGGCTCGCGCTTTCGATGTTGCGCGCGGCGGTGCGCAGGCGGTCCTGCGATGCCAGCACCTGGAAGTAGGCATTGGCGACGCTGGTCAGCGTCGTCAGCGCGGTGACGTCGCGATCGAACCTGTCGGCGATGGCGGTTTCTTCTGCAGCCTGCAACGCGTCGCGGTTCTGGCCGAAGAAATCGAGCTGATAGCTTGCAGCAAGCGATGCCTGGTAGTTGACGACCTCGCGGCCGCCGATCGAGAGTCCGCTCGCGCTCGACCCCGAGGTCCGCGAATAGGTCTCCTGGCCTGATGTAGAGAGGCTCGGCAGCAGCGGGGCGCCTGCCTGTCGCGCGAGCGCGTCGGCCTGCTTGAAGCGGGCGACGGCGGCTGCGATGTCGAGATTGACCCGCTGCGCCTCCTCCATCAAGTCGGTCAGCTGGCGCGAGCCGAAGCCGCGCCACCAATCGAGCGCAGGCGGGGCCACCCAATCGGCGCCCGCAGCCGCCTTGTAGCGGCCGGGAATGTCGAGCGCGGGATCCGGGATGTCCTGGGTCAGGAGACAGCCCGCGGAGCTTGCCGCCAGCACGACTGCGACACACCAGCGCAGGCCATGGTGCAAGGCCGCACAGCTGACGCGCCGGCGGTCGCCGGCGGGGACGTCGCCACATATGCTCACAGCCGTGCTCCGCAGCGCGACAGGCGCGCGGCCGCAGATCGCACACCTCGATGTGGGCGCGCGCGGCTGTTGTCGTCCCCGACGATCTGTTGGCTGGTCACCGGTGTGATGCTTCCCGAGTTCTTAAGGCGCTATACTACCCGCCGGCCCACCCGACGGACAGCCCTGCGGGCACCTCGTCCCGGGCGGTTCGCCTCGCCGTCAGGCGCGTTCCGGCCCGGGAGAATCAGCAAATTTCCCGTGTTTTATCGAATTATCCGCAATCGCGGGGGGCCGGAAATCGTTGTAAATCTTACCAAGATTTCATCTCTTGCCTGTCCTCCAGGTCGGCGGTGTGTCGCTCCGGCCACGCGTTGAGCTGCATGATCGCGCTCGGCACCTTGGGTGCGACGCGTTCCGGTCTCGTCCGGCATGGGGAACGAAGAACTTCAGCGAGCCTCAGGCATTCTCCTCGGCAAGGCGGCATTCCAGCGACATCATGCCAAGACGCTCGCGTAACGTAGTTCGCCACCCTATGATACGAACGCAAGAACCGGGACACTTTCACATGACCATTCGAAACGACGTCGTCGACGCGATCGGCAACACGCCTCTCATCAAGCTCAAACAGGCCTCGGAAGCGACCGGCTGCACCATCCTTGGCAAGGCCGAATTCATGAATCCGGGCCAGTCGGTCAAGGACCGTGCCGGCAAATGGATGATCCTGGAGGCCGAGAAGCGCGGCGATCTCAAGCCTGGCGGTCTTGTGGTCGAGGCGACCGCCGGCAATACCGGCATCGGGCTTGCCGTCGTCGCCGCGGCGCGCGGCTATCGCACGCTGATCGTAATCCCGGAGACGCAGAGCCAGGAAAAGAAGGACATGCTGCGGCTCTGCGGCGCCGAGCTGGTCGAGGTGCCCCAGCTGCCGTTCGCCAATCCGAACAACTATCAGCACGTCGGCCGACGGCTCGCCGACCAGTTGCGCCAGACCGAGCCGAACGGCGTGCTGTTCGCCGATCAGTGGAACAACCTCGACAATGCCAAGGCGCACTACGAATCGACCGGCCCCGAGATCTGGGAGCAGACCGGCGGCAAGATCGACGGCTTCGTCTCCGCGGTCGGCACCGGTGGCACGCTGGCCGGCACGACCCGCTATCTGAAAGAAAAGAACAAGGACATCGTCACTGCCTGTGCCGATCCGCATGGCTTTGCGATGTACAATTGGTTCAAGAACGGCGAGGTCAAGTCCACATCAGGCGATTCCATCACGGAAGGTATCGGGCTTGGCCGGGTGACACCGGTCGTCGAGACGGCGAAGGTCGATACGGCCTTCCTGATCTCCGACGAGGACGCCATCGGCATCATCTATGACCTGCTTCTGCATGAGGGCCTCTGCCTCGGCGGCTCGACCGGCATCAACATCGGAGGCGCACTTGAGCTCGCCAAACAGCTCGGTCCCGGCAAGACGATCGTGACCATCCTCTGCGATTCCGGCAACCGCTATCAGTCGAAGCTGTTCAATCCAGCGTTCATGCGAGGAAAGAACCTGCCGGTGCCGGCATGGCTGGAGAAGCGCAGCGACATCAAGCCGCCGTTTGTTTGAGATGCGAGTAGCGAATGGCGAGTAGCGAATAGAGCCGCCAGCTCTATCCCCCACTCGCTACTCCCTATTCGCCATTCGCCTATCGCAGGATCTGACTCAGGAACAGCTTGCTTCGCGCATGCTGCGGATGGGCGAAGAACTCCTGCGGCGCGTTGCTTTCGATAATCTGGCCGGCGTCCATGAACACGACGCGATTGGCGACCTCGCGGGCAAAGCCCATCTCGTGGGTGACCACCAGCATGGTCATGCCTTCCTTGGCAAGGTCGACCATCGTGTCGAGCACCTCCTTGACCATTTCCGGATCGAGCGCCGAGGTCGGCTCGTCGAACAGCATCACCTTCGGATTCATGGTCAGCGCGCGAGCGATCGCGACGCGCTGCTGCTGACCGCCCGACATCTGGCCGGGATACTTGCTGGCCTGGTGCGGGATCTTGACCCGCTCCAAAAATTTCATCGCGGTCGCTTCAGCATCCTTCTGCGGGATGTTGCGTACCCAGATCGGCGCCAGCGTGCAGTTCTCCAGCACGGTCAGGTGCGGAAACAAATTGAAGCTCTGGAACACCATGCCGACCTCGCGGCGGACCTCATCGACCCGCTTGAGGTTCGGACCGAGCTCGATGCCATCGACGATGATCTCGCCTTCTTGAAATTCCTCCAGCGCATTGATGCAGCGGATCAGGGTCGACTTGCCGGAGCCCGAAGGTCCGCAGATCACGATGCGCTCACCCCGGCCTACGGTGAGGTTGATGTCACGCAGAACGTGGAAGTCGCCGTACCATTTGTTGAGGCCGGAAATGCTGACGATCGGGTTTGCAGTCATGGATGCCATACTCAATTGCGCCGATGCGCATTCAGCCTGTTCTCGACGAACAGGGCATAGCGCGACATGCCGAAACAGAAAGCGAAATAGATCATGCCCGTGAAGGCGAAGCCGGTGAATGCCGTGGTCGGGGTCGCCCAGACTGGGTCGGCGAAGGACGCCTTGAGACTGCCGAGAAGGTCGAACAGCGCCACGATCGACACCAGCGACGTATCCTTGAACAGCGAGATGAAGGAGCCGACCAGGCCCGGAATGACGTGACGCAGCGCCTGTGGCATCACCACCAGGGCGGTGGTCTTGCTCCAGGACAGGCCGAGCGCGCTCGCCGCCTCGCCCTGCCCGCGCGGGATCGCCTGCAGGCCGCCACGAATCACCTCCGCCATGTAGGCGCCGGAAAACAGCGCCACGCCGACCAGGGCGCGGAGCAGCCCGTCGATCCGCAGGTTGCCCGGCAGGAACAGCGGCAGCATGTAGGTCGCGAAGAACAGCACGGTGATCAGCGGCACGCCGCGGACCAGCTCGATGAACGCGATCGAGAAAATGCGGATCAGCGGGATCGTCGAGCGGCGGCCGAGCGCGAGCGCAATGCCGATCGGCATCGACGCGACAATGCCGGTCACCGACACCACCAACGTCACCAGGAGGCCGCCCCACAGCCGCGTATCGACCACCGGCAGGCCGCCATGGTCGAGACCCATGAGTGCGATCACGACGCCGATGCCGGCGAAGGTGACGAGCGTGTGGATCGTCGCGCGAATGGCGCGGACACCGCCACCCAGGACGAAGACCAGCGCCGAGACGATGATCGTGGTGACGGTGAAATCGATCCAGACCGGCTGCCGCGAGGTCAGGATCTGCTCCCGCAGCCAGTTCAGCAGTCCGATCAGCTCGGCGACCGGCCAGAGCAGTGCATGGATCGCCGCCGCGTTCACGCCGACGCGGATCAGTGCATCACCGACGCTTATCAGGCTGTTGGCGAAGGCCAAAAGCAGGCCCGTCAGCCAGCTCACGCCAAAACCGGAGAGGCCCCCGCCATACAGCAGGAAGAACGCCAGCACAGGGAATGCAAGGAAGAACAGGCCGGCATTCAGCCCCTTCGCCGGCAGGCGGGGGATCAACAGCGGGAGCAGCAGCACGGCGCCCAGCGCGAATACGAGGTTGACCCGCCAGCGCTCGGCATCGGGATAGAAGCCATAGATGAACTGATTCATCTTGGCCGCCACATAGGGCCAGCAGGCGCCGACCGGGTGGCCGGCATTCTGCGCCAGGCACGCCTCGCGATCATGGCCCTGCCAGACCGCATCGACGAACAGGAAGCGCAGCGCCGGAATGACCGTGAACCAGATCAGCAGCGCGCTGACGATGGTGAGCAGGACATAGGCCGGCGAATTGAACAGCCTTGTGCGCAGGAAGCCGATGACCCCGGTGGTCTTGACCGGTGCTGCGCGCTCAGCCACCAGGTCCTGGCGGATGAAGGATGGTGCCGCGATGTCGCTCATGCGCCAGGCCTCGTCACATCAAGCCTCATCGCATCAAGCCGCTTTGCATCAGGCCTCTCTGCGTCAAGCCTCGTCATGCACCAAGCCTCTTGCCGAGCCGCCAGCCATAGATACTCATGATCGCGCTGGTCACCAGCGACAGCGCGAGATAGACGCCCATGGTGATGGCGATGATCTCGATCGCCTGCCCGGTCTGGTTGAGCGCGGTGCCGGCGAACACCGAGACCAGGTCGGGATAGCCGATCGCGACCGCGAGCGAGGAGTTCTTGGTCAGATTCAGATACTGGTTGGTCAGCGGCGGCAGGATCACGCGCAAGGCCTGCGGCACCACGATGAGGCGCAGCACGGCGCCGCGATGCAGCCCGAGCGACAGTCCGGCCTCCATCTGCCCCCGGTGAACCGACAAGATGCCGGCGCGAACGACCTCGGCGATGAAGGATGCCGTATACATCGACAGCGCCAATGTCAGCGCCACGAATTCCGGAATGACGCGCGTGCCACCGGCGAAATTGAAGCCCTTGAGCACCGGCACTTCGAATACGACCGGCGGACCGAAAATGATGGTGGTGACCAGCGGCATGCCGATCAGAATGACCAGCACATAGGGCCAGATCCGCATCGCGTGGCCCTTCAGGAAGAGCTCGCGCCGCGCATAGGCATGCACCGCAAGCGATGCGGCAATCGCAACGATCAGCGCGACAAGAAACGGCAGCAGACCAGGCTCGCCGAGCGGCCGCGGAATGATTAGGCCGCGGTTGTTGAGAAAGAAGCTTCCAAACACCGAGATGCTCTGCCGCGGCGCCGGCAGCGCAGCAACAACAGCGAGATACCAGAACAGGATTTGGAACAGAACCGGCAAATTGCGGATGATCTCGACATAGGCGCCGGCCACCCGCGACACGAGCCAGTTCGACGACAGCCGTCCGAGGGCGACGATGAAGCCGAGAACGGTCGCGAACACGATCCCGATCACCGAGACCAGGAGCGTATTGAGAAGCCCGACGAGCAGCACGCGGGCGTAGCTGTCGGACCCCGAATAGGAGATCAGGGTCTGGCTGATGTCAAACCCTGCGTTGTTGTCGAGGAACCTGAAGCCCGGCGTGATGTGCTGGGCATCGAGGTTGGCGCGGGCGTTGGCGACGATCTCGTAGCCCACCCACACCATGGCGGCGACGAACACAAGCTGCAGGACAAAGCCGTTCCACCCCGCCTTACCACCTAGCGTGCGCCTCAGGCGCAGCGCATATTGGGGCGGTGGTTGCCTGGCCTCGATGCTCATCGCCGCGTCTCCGACTTAGCGGTGCTGCGATCAGCGGATCGGCGGCGCGTACTGGATTCCACCCTTATTCCAGAGCTGGTTCAGCCCGCGCGCGATCTGCAGCTTGGAGCCGGACCCGACATTACGCTCATAGACCTCGCCATAATTGCCGACGGCTTTGACAATCCGGCCGAACCAGTCCTTGGTCAGGCCAAGCTGTTCACCGAGGTTGCCGTCAGTGCCGAAGGCCCGCTTCAGCTCCGGCTTGTCAGATTTGGCCATCTCGTCGACGTTCTTCTGGTTCACGCCCATCTCTTCGGCATTGATCATCGCGAACAGCGTCCACTTGACGATGTTGAACCATTTGTCGTCGCCATAGCGTACCATCGGGCCCAGCGGCTCCTTCGAAATGATCTCGGGCAGGACGACATGATCGGCCGGATTGGCGAGCTTGAGACGCTCGGCATAGAGTCCCGACATGTCGGTCGTGAACACGTCGCAGCGCCCGGAGTCATAGGCCTTGACGGTCTCGTCGGCGCCGGCGAACGCGATCACCTCGTATTTCATGTTGTTGGCCTTGAAGTAGTCGGCCAGATTCTGCTCGGTCGTCGTGCCGGTCTGCACACAGACGGACGCGCTGTTCAACTCCAGCGCCGAATTCACCTTGAGCGATTTCTTCACCATGAAGCCCTGACCGTCGTAATAGGTCACGCCGGTGAAGGAGCCGTAGGTATCGTCGCGCGACAGCGTCCAGGTCGTGTTGCGCGACAGCAGGTCGATCTCGCCCGATTGCAGCGCCGCAAAGCGATCCTTTGCGCTCAACGGCACGAATGCGACTTTGGTCGGATCATTGAAGATCGCCGCGGCGACAGCGCGGCAGACATCGACGTCGATCCCCGTCCAATTGCCTTTGTCGTCCGGATTGGAGAAGCCCGGCAATCCCTGGCTGACGCCGCAATTCAGCTTTCCCCGATCCTTGACCGCCTGAAGTGTGTCGGCGGCGCGAGCGCTGGGGGCAGCAATCGCGGTCGCGAGGGCAAGAGTGAGGGCCAGAGAGACGCGTTTCATGGGCACAGCCTTTCGAGGGTCGTCCGGTAAGCGTTGACATCGTCACGCGCGTGGATCGGGCCGACCTCGATCTGCCAGTGCAAACGCCGTACCAACTACGGACGTCGCTCCTGCCAAAAGAAACGGAAATCGCGGCAGGCCCCTCAACGTGCAGCGATCGAATTGCAGGCGCATCACAGAACGACTGGCTTGCCGGGTCAAGGGGTTGACGGCCCTCTTCTGCCTCCTGTTATTAACAATCGTGCTTCAGAAGCGGATTTTTCTCTAACCTGACGAACGGCAGACGAATGGCATCTTCGAACGACCGCGGTGCGGCAATGCGGCAAAAGGTCGATACGCGATTAGTGACCGCCGGCCGGGACACCAAGGCGCAGCATGGATTTGTCAATCCGCCGGTCGTCCATGGTTCCACCGTGCTTTATCCGACCGCCGACGATCTGCATGCACATCGTGGCGAATTCCAGTACGGACGTCATGGGACTCCGACAACCAAGGCGCTGCAGGAAACGCTAATGGCGCTGGAGGGCCCGCAATGCGCCGGCGTCGGGCTGGCGCCTTCCGGACTTGCGGCGATCTCGACGGCGCTGCTCGCCGTACTGAAGGCAGGCGACCATCTCCTGGTGTGCGACAACGTCTATCGGCCGACGCGGAATTTCTGCAATGGCCTGCTGGCGCGCTACGGCGTCGAGACCAGCTATTTCGATCCCCTGATCGGCACAGGAATTGAGCAACTGCTCAAACCGAATACACGCGCGGTGCTGGTCGAAGCGCCCGGCTCGCAGTCCTTCGAGATGCCGGACATTCCGGCGATCGCGTCAGTCGCCCATGCCCACGGCGCGCTGGTCATCGACGACAACACCTGGGCGACGCCGCTCTATCATCGCTCGCTCGAGCTCGGCGTCGACATCAGCATTCAGGCAGCGACCAAATATATCGGCGGCCATTCCGATATCATGTTCGGCACCATCTCGGCCAACGCCAAGGCTTGGCCGCTGGTCGCCGAGGGTATCCGACTGCTCGGCGTCTGTGCCGGCCCGGATGACGTGTTCCTGGCGCTGCGCGGCCTGCGCACGCTGTCGGTTCGGCTTGCGCAGCATCACCGGTCGGGCCTGGAGATGGCACGCTGGCTGTCGGCCCGCCCCGAAGTGATTCGTGTGCTGCATCCGGCGCTGGAGAGCGATCCGGGTCATGCCATCTGGAAGCGCGACTTCACCGGTGCCTCCGGCCTGTTCAGCATCGTGCTGCAGCCAAAGCCGCAAAAGGCCGTCGATGCCCTGCTCGACACGCTGAAGTTGTTCGGCATGGGCTACTCCTGGGGCGGCTTCGAGAGCCTCGCCATTCCATTCGACTGTAACGAGTATCGCACCGCGACCAAATGGGCGCCCGGCGGCCCGACCCTGCGGCTGCATATCGGGCTTGAGAATGTCGAGGACCTGAAGGCCGATCTCGAGCACGGCTTCGCAACCTTCAACGCAGCGTGAAGATTCGCCCATCGCGAATTTCGGGAGCCGTTGTCCGATAAAACCATTGATCCCCTCGCGGTTGGCGTTAGCTTTGCATCTTTGCGGATGAAAGCTGATGGGAACGATGGTTCTGCTTGACCTGATGGGCGGTGTGGCATTGCTGCTGTGGGGCCTTCACATGGTCCACAGCGGGATTCTACGCGCCTTCGGTCCTGATCTGCGGACGCTGCTGACGAAGACACTGAGCAACCGCTTCAGCGCCCTCGCCGCAGGCATTGCTCTGACCGCGCTGCTTCAGAGCAGCACCGCGACCGCTCTCATCACGAGTTCGTTCGCGGCCGAGGGCCTGGTGGCGCTGGTGCCGGCGCTAGCGATCATGCTCGGCGCCAATATCGGCACCACGCTGATCGTGCAGGTGCTGTCGTTCAACATCGCCGCCGTGGCGCCGGTGCTGTTCATCATTGGTCTGGTCGCCTTCCGCCAGGGGCCGCGCTCCCGCATCAAGGATCTCGGCCGTGTGTCCATCGGACTTGGCCTGATGCTGCTGTCACTGCACATCCTGCTCGACACGCTCGCGCCGGCCGAACAGGCGCCAGGCCTGCGTGTGGTCATCGACGGCATCACCGGCGATGTCACGCTATGCATCCTCATCAGCGCGGCGATCACCTGGCTGGTTCATTCCAGCGTCGCCAGCGTGCTCCTGATCATGTCGCTGGCTTACGCGCATTTCGTCTCGGCGGATGCGGCGCTCGCTCTGGTGCTGGGCGCCAATCTCGGCAGCGCGATCAATCCGGTGTTCGAAGGTGCGCGGCGGGACAATCCCGCGAGCTATCGCCTGCCGGTGGGCAACCTGCTCAACCGCCTGATCGGCGTGCTGGCGGTGATGCCGTTCCTGCCTGCGCTCAGCCGATATGGGCAGGCGATCGAGCCTGATCTCGCAAAGCTGACCGCCGGCTTTCACACGGCGTTCAATCTCGGCACCGCCCTGCTCTTCATTGGCCCGCTCGATGGCGTGGCGCGGCTGCTGGAGCGACTGTTTCCGGAGCGCGTGCCGGACGCCGATCCCGCCCGCCCGCGCTATCTCGACGAGACGGCGCTCGAGACGCCGTCGCTTGCACTGGCCGATGCGGCACGAGAGAGCTTAAGGATGGGCGACGCCGTCGAGCAGATGCTGCGCAACGTCATGACGGCGATGATGACCAACGACCGGGCGCTGGTCGATCAGGTCTCGCGCATGGACAACGTCGTCGACAGGCTCGATGAGGCGATCAAGATCTATATCACAAGGCTGACGCGCGGCAGCCTTGACGAGCGCGAGGGCCGGCGGGCGATGGAGATCATCTCCTTCGCCATCAATCTCGAGCATATCGGCGACATCATCGACAAGAACCTCAGCGAGCTCGCCACCAAGAAGATCAAGCGCCGCTTCCAGTTCTCGCCGGAAGGCGCCGAAGAGCTGTCGGATTTCCACAGGCAGATCGTGAACTCGCTGCGCATCGGCTTCGGCGTGTTCATGTCCGGCGACGTTGCGCAGGCGCGCGCGCTGCTGGCGCAGAAGGCCAGTCTGCGCAATGCCGAGCTCGGTGCCACCGAGCGGCATCTGGACCGGCTCCGCGAGGGGCGCGCCGAAACGCTGGAGACCACGTCGCTGCATCTCGACGTGCTGCGCGATCTCCGGCGCATTCATTCGCATGTGTGCTCGGTTGCTTATCCCGTGCTGGAGGCCGCCGGTGAGCCGGCATCAGCCATCGCAATCCACGAGCACGAGACGCCGACGCCCTCGTCCGGAACGATGGTGCAGCCTTTATCGCGCTGATCGAGATGCAGCGTCCGCGACTCCTTGACCCACGGCTTCACTGACTGAGCGTCTGTGACTCGCGCTGGCGGCTCTTGATGATCAGCATCACGTTACGGATGTAGATGATGTTCGACAGCAATTGCCCAAGGATGATCACCGGCTCGCGCTTGACGAGTCCGTAGATCAGGGTCAGCAGGCCGCCAGCGATCGAGAAGAACCAGAACGCCATCGGCACAACGCTCTTGCCGGCGCGCTCGCTCGCGATCCATTGCACCAGGAAGCGTGCTGCGAACGCGAGCTGTGCCGCCAGGCCGAATGCGAGCCAGAAGTCGAACTTAGCGACGAAGATGTCGTAAATATAGTCGCCAAGCGCCTGCCCGTATTGAATCAACATTCCTTCACCTCGGTCACGGCGGGAGTCGGCTTCTTGCGGCGGATCAGCCACCAGACGCCGGCGAGATCCATGATCCCGATCCACAGCCGGTCGAAGAAGCCGTAATTCGACACGCCCGAGTGTCGCGGACGATCGATCACGTCGACATAGGCGATGTCATAACCTTCTCGGCGCACCAGCGCCGGCAGGAACCGATGCAGGCCATCGAAATAAGGCATCATCAGGAACACGTCACGGCGGAAGGCTTTCAGGCCGCAGCCGGTGTCGCGGGTGCCGTCATGCAGAACGGCACTGCGAATCCTGTTGGCGAAGCGCGATTGAAATTTCTTGAAGCCGGTATCCTTGCGGCCGACGCGCTGCCCGGCGGCAAGACCGAAACGTCCGCCGCCCTGCTCCAGCGCCATGATCAACTCGCGCAGGAATGCCGGATTGTTCTGCCCATCGCCGTCCAGCGTCGCCACGATGGCACCGCGGGCGGCGCGCACGCCGCTGCGCACGGCCGCCGATTGACCCGAGGACTTCTCGTGACGGAGCACGCGCAGATTGGGCCGCAGCTTCATCTGCTCGGCCAAGCGCTCGGCGGTGGCGTCGGTCGAGCCGTCGTTGACGTAGATGATCTCGTAGGCCCACCCGCCGTCCAGCGCCGCCGCGATCTCGGCGATCAGCGGTGCGATGTTGCCGGCCTCGTTGCGCACGGGAACGACGATGGAGACGGCCACAGGTGAATCGGCGGACAAGGCAACGCTCATGGTGGGAGTGGCGGGATCAGGCGGGTGTCTCGCACGCCCGCAGCGCGGGGGCTTATTATGGGGCCGGCGCCCGGCTATCAACCCCCTTGAGCCGGCTCGGACCCGAGACGATCCGGCCGCCCGGCCCGATTGCAAATCCCAGCTGGCGCGCAGCAAACCAGTAGCGTGCGACCAGCGCGCCGCTGATCCCGACCAGCGCGCCGGCCACAACGTCGCTCGGATGGTGCGCCAGCAGAACCAGCCGGCTGCCGGCGATTGCGAGGGCGTAGAGACACATTGGAACCGTCAGCCGCGGCCAGATGGCGGCGACCGCGAAGGCCAGCGCAAAGCCGGTCACCGCATGCGAGGACGGCAGGCTGAAATATGCCTCGGTCCCGTTGAAGGGCTGGAAATTGAACGCATTGGCCTTGCCGCCGACGAACGGCCGCCCGCGGCCGATGCCCCATTTCAGCACCTCGGAGCAGGCGACCGGCACCAGCACCGCGAGAAACAGATATTGAACATGCGTGCTCAGATCGAACAGGCGTGCTCGCGAGGCTTGCGGCCATAATGGTGCAATTGCGGGGACCGCGACGACGGCGGCTCCCAACAGGCTCAGCACATACGCGTCCTTGCCGAAATCGGTCAGGATCCGCACCCACCAAAGGCTCGGGGTGCCGCGCGCCGGCATCATTCCGATCTCGGTGGCATCGAAGCCGACCATCAGCAGCAGGATCGCAATGAGGCCGACGCCATTAAGCAAAACGAGCTGGCGCCGCAAATGGCGACCGCCATCCGCCGCCGGCGGCGCTTGCGGCGGACGCGCGAGCCGCACCAAGGGTTGCCAGGTCGCGGCCACGAGTTGCGCGCCATAGCCGTCCGAGGTCGGCAAACCCTCCGGCGCGCTCATGCTACTCGGTGCCCTCCGACCGGAAGATGGCAATCGAGACGGGGCGTCCCTGCGAGATGTTGTAGCCCTCGATCCGCTTGGCCACATTGTAGCGCAGACCAATGGCCTCGGCGCGCTGGGCGAAGCTGCGCTCGGTTCGCTGCTCGACGAGGGCAAAGCGGCAGGTGCCCTGGTTGAGGAAGTCGGCCGCACCGGAGCCATCCGTCAACAGCGTCGAGGTCCCGGTCATGAATACGAGGCTCGGCTCCTGGAAGCCCGCGGCGGCCGCCTTCGGCCCGACGCAGACGACGTTGCGCAGGGCGCGCGCGATCTCCGCGCTCGGGAACAGCGGCTGCAGCGACGGCAGCACGACGCCATAGACCGTGAAAGCCAGGAAGAGCGCCGCGACGGCGGCATTCAGCAGCGAGCGCTCGGCACGGCTGTCGTCATAGAGCCACCACGCGAACAGCCCGAAGATCAATGACGCCGCCACGAACGGCCAGGCCAGGAAGACCGGCTGCCGGGTCACCATGATGGCGCCGATCACGGCGACCAGCGAGGTAATCGCGGGAATGGCGAACCACCACGCGGCGCCGCGCCGAAGCCACGAGCGCGACAGCACGCGCCGCTCCAGCGCGCCGACGGTGAGGATCGCGATCGCCGGATAGAGCGGCAGCACGTAGTGCGGCAGCTTGGTCAGGACAGCTTCGAACACGATCCATGACGGGACCAGCCAGGCCAGCAGGAATTGTGCGCCGGGCTCGCGTCGCGCCCGCCACACCGCAGGCGCGGCCATCACCGCAAGCGGCGCACCCGGCCAGAACGTAATCCAGAACAGGAGCAGATAGACGCCGGGCGGCGCGCCATGGGACTCCTGCGCCGACAGCTTGCTGAGCATATCGCCGCCGACGGAATCGGTGAAAAATGCATCGCCGGCGCGCAGGTAGATCGCGACGAACCAGGGCAGCACCAGCACCAGCACCCACATCAGGCCCCAGAGCGGCCGCAGCCGCCATAGCCAGGTGGCGCCGCGATCCATGATCGCGAGCGAAACGATCGCAAGGCCCGCGAACATCAGGATCAGCGGTCCCTTGAGCAGGATCCCGCCTGCGATCGCAGTCCAGAAGATCGCGGGCCAACTCCATGGCGGACGCACCGGATCCTCGCCGCGCTGCCAGGAGAGATAGACGCGCGCCAGCGCGCCCATGGCAGCCACCACGGTGAGCAGCAGCATCGCATCGGTCTTGGCAAGCCGCGCCTCGACCCCGAGCAGCACCGAGCAGCACATCAACAGCGCCGCGAACACGGCGCCACGTCGGGTAACGAAGGCAAGCGCCGTCCAATAGGTCAGCAGCACAGCGCCGATCGCACCGATCAGCGAGGGAATGCGATAGACCCAAATACGCAGTTGCGCACGCGGCAAGCCGAGCGCCGATGTCGTCTCCACCGCCGCGGCTTGCAGCCAATAGATGCCGACTGGCTTCTTGTAGCGGACATCGTCTTGGAAACGGATATCGACAAGGTCGCCCGCTTCGATCATCTGCTTGGTCGCCTGCGCGAAGCGCGCTTCGTCGCGGTCGACGGGCGGAATGGTGAAGAAGCCCGGCAGGAACAGCAGGAACCCGCAGACAACCAGGAACGCGACGGCGCGCAGATGGCTGACGGTGACGGCGTCGATCATCCGCACCAACCGATTGCCTGGATTTACCAGGTTTTTCGGCTCGCGCGGCTCTCCAAATCGGGGGCGGGCATAGGTCTCGACCATGGGGTTCCGCATACGCTGAAACCACCATGTCGACAACCGCTCAGCGAAATCTCACTGAATTCTGACCACAACTGTGTCCGCCGCGCCCGTGGCGTCGATCACGGTGAGGCGTGCAAAGCCCGGCCCCGGCGGGTCGATCAGGCGCTGGCGGCGGCTGTCGATCTCGCCGACCGAAAGCCCATTGACCATCATAGTGAGCGGCAGCACGCCGCCGGACACCTTGACCGGCATCACCGCAGCGTCGATTCCATTGGTGCGATCGACGTCGATGCGAGAGCCATTGAGCGGAAACTGGATGTGAGGCGCCTGATCGGAGCCGACCCGCACCAGTTCGCCCAGGGGACGGAACCGCCTGAGCGGCAACGGCAGCCGGGAGTTGCTGGCGATCAATGCACCTTTTGGTGCCTTCGGCATTCCCGCCGGCAATTTGCCGCTGCGCGCAAAAGCGTCGAACAGGATCGGCGCAGCGGCCATCCGACCGATCAAGCCGGGAACCGGCGCACCATCCGGCCGACCGACCCAGACGCCGATCGTGATGCGGCCATCGAAGCCGACCGACCAAGCGTCGCGGTACCCATAGCTGGTGCCGGTCTTGAAGGCGATGCGGTTGCGCACCGCGTTCTCGGGCGGGGGTGTGCCGAGCAACACGTTACCGACCTGCCAGGCAGCAGCCTGGTCCATCAGCCGCAGCGGCTCGCGCGCATCATCCCTCGCGTCTTCTCTCGTCATGATCTCGCGCAGCGGCTTGGTGGTGCCGAGCCGCGGCAGGCCGGCGTAGAGCATTGCCAGATCCTGCAAGGTGACACCAACGCCGCCGAGGCCCATCGCCAGTCCGGGCGCCTCGTCCTTCGGCAGAATGAGATTGGCGCCGGCGCCGCGAAGCCGCGAGGACAGCCGACCGGCGCCGACACGATCCAACAAGACGATCGCGGGCACGTTCAGCGAGAGCTGCAGCGCTTTGCGCACCGGCACCGTGCCCTGATAGGTCATGTCGAAATTCTCCGGCGCGTAGGAGCCGAAGCGCACCGGGCGATCCTCGATCAGGCTTTCCGGATGCACGAAGCCATCCTCGAAGGCGAGACCATAGATGAAGGGCTTGAGCGTCGAGCCCGGCGAGCGCACCGCGCGCGTCATATCGACCTGCCCTGCCCGCCGCTCGTCGAAATAATCCGCCGATCCGACGTGAGCGAGCACATCGCCGCTCGCATTGTCGACCACAATGATGCCGACTGAGACGTTCGGCCCCAGTGCAACGGCGCGATCATGCGCCAGCGGCTCCAGAACCTTCTGCAGGGACGCATCGAGCGTCAGCTTGATCGCCGATTGGCCCTTAATCGCGGCCGCCGCCTGATCGGCAGCATGCGGCGCAAGGATCGGCAGCGGCTTTCGCAAGCGCGGCACCGCTTGCGCCTTGGCCTGGTCGGCGTCTTCCTGCGAGATCACCTGCTCGGCCACCATGCGGTCGAGCACGCGGTCACGGCCCTGTTTCGCCGCTTCCGGATAGCGATCGAGCCGGCGCGTCTCCGGCGACTGCGGCAAGGCCACCAAGAGCGCCGCTTCCGCCAGCGAGAGCCGCTTCGGCTCCTTGCCGAAATAGGCAATCGACGCGGCGCGGATACCTTCGAGATTGCCGCCATAAGGAGCCAGCGTCAGATAGAGATCGAGGATCTCGTCCTTGCTCATCTGCCGCTCGATTTCGACCGCACGCACGATCTGGCGCAGCTTGAAATGCAGCGAGCGCCGCTGCCGCGGCTCGATCAGCCGCGCCAGCTGCATGGTGATGGTCGAGCCGCCGGAGACGATGTGGCCGCGCGTTGCGAGCTGAAACGCAGCACGCATCAGCGCCTGCGGATCGACACCGTGATGGTCACGGAAGCGCTGGTCCTCATAGGCGAGCAGGAGCTTCAGATAGGTCGGATCGACGTCCTTGCTGGCATCGACCGGCAGCCGCCAGCGACCGTCAGCCATCGCATAGGCGCGGAGCAGCTTGCCGTTGCGATCGACAATGGTGGTCGAGACCGCCCGCGCCTCGGCCAGCGGCAGCGGGCCGAGGGAGACGATCCACATAACGAAGGCCGTCAGAGCGACGAGCAGCGCCGCCGAGGCTATCGCCGCAAGACGCACTGCCCGCCGGTTCACCTTGCCGGCCGTTACGCTGTCGCTCATTTCGTTGCGCGGACCTCGACAGACCCCGTCCCGGTCCGACCATAGCGCGAGGGATTGTACATGTCCTCGACACTGGCCTGCGGCAAAACGTACTTGCCGGGCGTGACCGCGCGGACGACATAGGCCACCGTGAACACCGCCTTGGAGTCGGCGGCGCGATCGACAGCCGCGGTAAAGCGGTCATCGCGGAACTCGGTGTTCACGGGTTCCTGTCCGTCCTCGATCCACTCCAGCGTTCCGCTGTCGCCTGATGACACCAGATGCGGATTGTCGATCTCGAGTCCGGCGGGCAGATAGTCCGACACCATGATGTGGCCGAACTCCGGCTTGGCCTCGGTGATCTTCAGCACCACGGCGAAGCGATCGTTCTGCTTCGCCTTGCTGATATCGGCCGGCTTGCCGTCGAGCGTGAAGTAGCTGCGCTCGATCTTGAAGCCATTTGAGGCCGCCGGCTCCGGCGTCAGCGGCGAGCCTGATACTGAGACCACCGCCTGCACCGGCGCGTCACCGGTATTTGTGATCTTCAAGGGCTTATTGACCTCGCTCGCGCGATAGCTGCGATAGAGCGAGGTCTTCACCGGCTGCCCGTCGACATCGAGCGCCAATGTTTCCTTGGCGAGCGCCCGCGCCGCGAGCACCATCCAGGCATTCTCCTGGGTTGAGGTGTAAGGCGTTAGCCCGCGCGCGGCCTCGACACGCATCACGGCGCGGGTCAACGTTGCCTTCGGCGCGTTGCCCTCGCCGGCCAGCGACACCAGAGCTGCAGCATCGCGCAAATCCGAGCCGTAGTCGGTGCGGCCGAACACCAGCGCCGGCTTCGGCGCCAGACTGTCGGCCGCCACTGCATAGACCCGTTCGGCGCGGGCGCGGTCGCCGACCAGCGCCAGCGCCGCCGCAAGCTGCGCCTTCGCGATCGGGGTTGCCAGATTGTCGAGCTTGGTGTCGGCGAGATAACGCAGGTCGCCGATCGGCGCGGTGCCGTTGCGTGCCAGCACATAGAGCCCGTAGGCGAGATCGCGACCGCCATCCTTCTCCGGCTCCTGAGCATTGACCACCGAATTCCTGATACGGTCGAGCGCGCTTTTGAACAGCACGTCCGGCACCGCAAAGCCCTTCTCGCGGGCGCGGGTCAGGAAATCCGTGACATAGGCATCGAGCCATGGATCCTCGCCGCCTGCCGACCACAGGCCGAACGAGCCGTTCGACCCTTGACGCGCAAGCAGCCGGTCGATGGCATCACGGATGCGCTGGTCGATCTCGGTATCCATGGCCAGATGCGCGCCAGCCGCAAGCTCGTTGACATAGAGCAGCGGCATTGCACGGCTGGTGATCTGCTCCGAGCAGCCGTAGGGGTAGCGGTCGAGCGCTTTGAGGATGGTCGCCGCATCCAGCGCGCTGGACAGGCTCGCTGACACCGACACCGTACCGGTGCCCGGCACCAGCTCGGAGAACATGTCGGGCGACAAGGTCAGGCTTTCCCCCTTGGCCAGAGTGCGGATCGCCCGTCGCGCCAATACCTGCGTCGCCGGCTTGACATCGAGTTGATAGTGTCGCGCCAGCTTCAAACCGTTCGGCCCCGATATATCGACGTCGAACTGCGCTGCGCCTGTACCGCTGGCATCGAGCGCAAGCGTGGTCGTTGAGCGCTGATGCGCAGCGAGCTTCATTGTCGTGGCCGCATTGCCTGCCACCTTTACCGGCCCGCTCGCCTTCACGGCGATGACGTAATCGCCGGCCGCACCTTCGACATTGTCGAGATCGAAATTCAGCGTGCCATGATCCCCATGCAGCAGGAAGCGCGGCAGAGTCGCAGTCAGCACCACGGGATCGCGCACGGTGACGTCCACGGTGGCGCGGCCGAGCCTGGTCGCGCTCCAGGCCACCGCCATCACGCGCGCCGTGCCCGCGAACTCCGGAATGTCGAAGCTCACTTCGGCGGAGCCGTCCGCACCGACCGTGACGATGCCGGAATAGAGCGCCAGCGGCTTCTGAGTCGGCGGGCTGCCCTGCAGCTCGGCCGCGCCGGCATCGCCGCCGGACTTGATCTGGCCGCGGGTGCCCTGCATGCCGTCGATCAGCTGACCATAGAGATCGCGGATCTCGGCCGAGAGCTGGCGCTGGCCGAGATAGTAATCGTCCGGTGCCGGCGGCTTGTAGTTGGTGAGATTGAGAATGCCGACATCGACCGCGGCCACCACGATCTTGGCGTCCTCGCCCGGATTGAGCCCGCCGACCTTGACCGGGATCTTGAGGGCCGAGCCCGGCCGGACGAGCGCCGGCGGTGACAGATTCACGTTCAGCGTCCGCGCCTGCTTGTCGATGCCGAACCATTTCAACCCGATGGCGCGGCCGGGCATGCGCTGCGCGGATGTGTCCAGCGGACGGCGCAAGGTCGCCACCACATAGGCGCCGCTACCCCAATCCTTGCCGACCGTGAGCTTGACCTGGTTGGCGCCCTGCTTGACGTCGATGCTTTGCGTCGTCAGCAGCCGGTCGCCGAGCACGTTGACGGTGAGCTTGCCGGCGGTGCGCGCATTTACCGTTACCGTCATGGTGTCGCCGGAGGCGTATTGCGGCTTGTCGATCGAGGTCTCCAAGAGGTCCGGCGTGTCGGCGCTGCCGTCGGAATACCAGCCGACGTCGAACTGCACCGAGGTAATCGGCCCGTCGGCATCAGTGGACTTGACATCAAGGCGATAGCGCCCGGCCTGCGGGTTCAGCGCGATGTGCGCCGGCTTGTCGGCGGCGACATTCACATCACCGTCGGCGACGCGGCTGGTGGTCTTGACCGGCTCGTAGTCCCAATAGGAATTCTGCCGATACCATTGATAGCGGGACTCGATCTTCATCAGCTCGTAACGGAGCCCGCTGCGCGCGAGTTGCTTTCCGTCGGGCGAGACGAACACGACGTCGAACTCCGCCTTCTCGCCCTCGCCGAGGCTGCTGCCGGAAAACGCCGGCTTGACGCCAATCTGTGACGTGGTGGGCGCAACCGGCAGCGTCAGCTTGCGCTCGACCGCACGGCCGCCGCTCTCCGCCATGCGAATGAAGATCTGCGCCTCCTGCGGCTGGCTTGATGCCGGCGGCTTGGGCAGGCTGACCGGGAAGGTCGCCGCGCCCTTGTCGTCGGTCTCGGGCAGGTCCTCGATGGGCGTGCGCTCGTTGGAAGTGGTCTGCTCGTCGGCAACGCCGAACTGATAGCCCGGGAAACCGGGCCGCGCATCGGCCTTGGTCACCAGCATGTCGCCCTCGAGCTGCAGGCTCGAGGCCGGCGCGCCATAAAGGAAATGGCCGTCGACCTTCACCTCGACCGGCGCATCGGTCTTGATCACCTTGTCCTTCGACGACAGGTCGAATTCCAGCCGCTCGGGGATGTAATCCTCGACCATGAAGGTGGTCTCGCCGACGGAAGCCGCCTTCGGATCGGTGAAGGCGCGCACCCGGTAGGTGCCGGCCGGCACCGCGGAATTGAGCGGCACCGCAAGCGAGCGGCCACCGGCGCCCTGGTCGGCCAGCGTGGCGCGGCGGTACTCGACGCCATCGGGGCGCTCGACCACCAGCGTCAGCGGCGTGCCGGTGAGCGCATTGCCCTTCGCATCGCGTAGCAGCGCGGTGAGATAGACGGTCTCGTTGGAGCGATAGACGCCCCGTTCGGCGTACACGAATGCATCCGCGCTCGTCGGGGCCTCGCGGCCGGAGACGCCGCGATCGCTGAGATCGAACGCCGTGGTCTTCAGGCTGAGAAAAGCATAGTCCGCCTTCTCGCCAGTGACCGTCAGCATCGCCGGTGACAGGCCGCCCTCGCCGCGGGCCAGCCCCGCCTCGAACAGCACGTGGCCCGCCTCGTCGGTCTTGCGGCTCGCCAGGATCTCGTTGTTGCGCGCGATCAGCCGCACCTCGGCATGCGCAACGGCATCCGTTGACGCCAGCGAGTTGACGAACACATGGATGCCGTCCTTGCCCGAGAAGGCGGCAACGCCGACATCGGAGACGATGAACCACTGCGTGGCAAGCTGGCCGTCGTCGTCACCGCTGGCCGTCGGGCCCTTGGCCGCCGCGGTCATCACATAGACGCCGGGCTGCAACTCGCCCAGCGCCTGATCGACGGGAAACGCAGTGGTGACGTCCTCGTTCAAGGTCATTGCTGTGGCGATCTCGCCCGACCACACCTTCATGCCGCGCTCATTGCCAAGATCGGTGATCTGGTAGGAGCTCAGCGGCCGCTGGAAGTCGCTATCGATAACGGTGTTGATCAGGTTACGGTCGCCGATCCGGTAGACATTGACGCTGACGGCCGGCGTGTTGACGCTGACCAGCGGAATGCCCTTCTGTCCGGTGCGCGGCAGCACATAAGCCTTGCCGGTGAAGCGCACGAACGGCTTGCGGTCGCGCACATAGATGTTGAACTCGGCCGATTTCGGTAAGCTCTCCTTGACGGTCGACGGCAGGCCGGCGCGCAGGTTGATGTTGTAGCGCTCGCCGTGCTTCAGCCCCTCGACGCAGAGCTGCCGGTCCTCGCTTGACAGCGCCGGCTTGTCGGTACCGGCCAGCGCCACGAATGGCGTGAAATCGGTGCGCTTGGCGAGATCCTCGGAGAACTGGAAGCAGGCGCGCGGGCTCGCCGAATCGGAATCCACGGTGTAGTCGAGCAGCTTGAAGCCGTGCTCGTCGCGCAGCCGTTCATACTGGCCGCGCACCTCCGCGACCTCGCGCAGGTCGAGCGACATCCGAAGCGTATCGAGCGCCGGCCGCCACAGCTTGCGCTCGGACAGCGACCGGCCGAGCACGGCCAGCGCCTCAGCCTCCTCGCCGGCGTTTCCGGCGCGCTGATAGGCGATGTAGGCCGCGGTCGAAGCGCGCTCGAGCAGAACGGTCTGCTCGGACGAATTGGCCGGCTTGATCTGGAAGAAGCTGGTGCGGGCGAGCCGCAGCCAATTCGCCGAATCCTCCGGCGCGACCACGGCGATCTGGCCGAGGATCTGCAAGGCCCCGCGGACGTCATTGCGCCGGAGCGCTGCGTCCACGTCATTGCGCAAGGCCGCGACGGGCTTATTGACCGCTCCGGCCTCGGTCTTGATCTGCGCCTCCAGCTTGATCGCGGCGTCGGCCAGATCATCCCGCTTGAACGCCTTGTCGGCGGCCTCCGCCGGGACGAGACAGCAGGCCAAGCCGAACGCCAGCGCGGCCGCGAGGACGGCGTTGCGAACCAGACCGATCATGGAAAGCTCCTTGGGGGCACGGATGAAACGTCCGCGTCATTGCAGATTCGGGCGAAGCTGGGCGCGAAATGGTGACCGGTGTGTGGCAGCCAATCCGACAATGGCAATATGTCCAAGATGGCAAGGTCCCAAAATGGAATGGCGGTCAGCCGCGGAGCCCTGGACCACGGGGCCGGCTCGCCGACCCCCCGTCAGGTCGAGGGGAATCGCCCGGGACGATCCCCCTCGTTCGCTATGTCGCTCAGCCACGAACTCCGGTTCGGATAATCTTGGCGAAGGGCAAGATTTTTCATATGACCGTGCTATATAGCGGTCGCCCAGGAACCCGGTTCGCGGGCATGCCAGACGGTCCCGTAGCTCAACTGGATAGAGTAGCGGATTTCTACTCCGCGGGTTGCAGGTTCGAGTCCTGCCGGGATCGCCACGAAAAGCCCTATAAAACAAGGCACTTCCGCTCGTTTTGGCTTCGTTCTTTATGCCAAACCGTGTTGCGCCGTGTTCCGAACCACTTCCAGCGATTTCAACGGATTACGCGAGACTCCAAATCGTTCCGTGCAACACGGACGCAACGTGAGGATTCTCGCTTCGTTCGCGTTGGTGGCGATTGGGGCGGTCGGAACGATCCAGGCGAACGCGAGCCGCACGGAGAGGCACCGTTCTTGTTCAAGCTGTTCGTGGCGGGGTGCGCGGCTCTTGCGCTGTTGGGGCTGATCGAATTGCTCTGCCCCCTGCTCGCGGTCTGCCGATGACGGCGCTCGTTGGGTTGATGGCCGGCATGCTGATCGGAATTGCCTGCAGAGAGCTTTGGGCGCGATGGCGACAAAAGAAAAACCCGCCGGTCTAATTGCCCGAACCTCGGGCAATTAGATTGAGCCGGCGGGTCGAAAGCGTCGGGATATCCGACGCTTTAATTCACTCGCCCAAGAGGCGGTAGTAGAGTTCGTTGAACTCCGTCACCAGCCGCTCCATCAGCGTGGCTGCGAACACCGCGCGGCCTTGGCTGTCCTCGTTCTCCGGACCAGTCCCGGCCTCCATCACAAGGGATGCCGTAATCTCGGACATGCGGCGCAGATCACAAATCGCTGGCTCCAGATCGAGGAGAGCGCTTTTCGGATCTTTCGGGGAAACGTTCGTCGGGAAGGACACGATTTTCATTAGTTCGCCCTCCCTGTCTCGAGCGCGATCAACTGAGCCGAGACCGTATTCCGATCGGCGCCAGCGGCAAGATAGGAGATTTCTGTCAGCAGCTCGGCGGGCACGATCAGCTTGATTGCGACGATCTCCATGCCGGGGGAATCGACGGACGGCAGGGTGAAGACGAGGCGGCGGTTCGGCCCCAGGACGTCAATGCGTGCCAGCTTGTGGCAGTACATGTCAGCGGCATTGTCTAGAAGATTGCTCATTGTGGGCTTCTCTGGATTACCGGCTTTCCACGGCCGGGTGCCAGTGGACAGCACTGGCGCCGGGAGGGTGGAAACATGGCCAGAGACCATGCGCGACGGCCTTCCCCTGCGAAGGGTCTTGTATAGCCGCCGCACTCCCGGCATAGTGATGCCGTTCGCGCCGACGGCAATCGGCACGTTCGCTCTCGTTGGCAAAATTGATCCCGGCAAGGATCGCCCTGCCAACGCTCTGGGGCCAGCCAAGCCCGGCAAGGCCGCTGGCGGGAGTTTCCACGCTCCGCCGATATCGTCCCACTGATTTGGTTAAAAAACAATTCCCCCGTGTGGGGAAATCCGCTTGCGCGCAAGAAGACCGCCGCCTCTCGACGCTGGGGGCGAGGAGATCGAGGCGGCGGTCAGGCCGCGGAGACAGGGATCGTCCAACGGCAACCGAGCATGCACGCGGTCGTCGGGCCGCAAAATCACATATGTGATTCAGTCCCAGAGGCCGCGGACGATGGTGTCGCCGCGTGTCATGTTGCCGTCGGCGAAGATCGGCGCATCAAGTGAGACAAGGCCGTACTTGCCAACGCCGAGCCTATTGGCCTCCCGATAATGATCTCTGATAAACTGGCGCACATGGGCGTGGACCTGATCACGCTGTAAGGACCCCTCGATGATCGCCAGGAAGATCGACTGTATGACGTCGTCTCTGACGTCACGTGGCAGCTGGTAAGGCACGAGATTGGCGATCTGATTGTACTCAGCCATCTCCGGCGTAATGATGTTGTTTCGGCGCAGCAGAATCTTTGTTGGTTGTCGCCGAACACGCGGTCGCGACAAGCTCACCAGCCTGTCGAACTCTGGGTCCCGCTGCCGAAGCAGTGTCAGCTTAGGATGACTCATTATGCGGTCAGCAACCTTCTTGCCGTTGATTACTCCCCAGCAAATTCGGCTAATCGTCTGCCCAGCATTAAGAACTGCTGTTGCGCGTTGGATCTGATCTTCAGATGGTGGACGCGGCGCCGCCGCGCGGCGAGCCATGCAGACTCGACACCTTCGAAATTTGGTCCTCCCCTCGATCAAGAGATTGTCGCCAGATAGCGGATGTCCGAATTTGCAGTGCGTCTGGCTTCGCTTGAACTCACCCCTTCTTGCGTTCGCCGCCTTCATGTTTTCAGCGAGGAGTGCATTGGCCTGCCGCGCAAAGTCGGGATGCTCTGCGCAATATTCCCGAAATCGGATGTGGGTAGCAATGATCTCACTCGACACCCGCTTTCCATTCACCTTGCCGCTACAAAGCACGTGCAGGGTTTTCCCCTCGCGCAGTCCTGAAAGAAAGCGCTGTGCTTTATCGGCGTCGATCGGCTTGCTGTGGGTCGGCCTCATAGCTCGCTCCATTGCGCGGAATGCGCAGCGGCAGCGGGCTCCTGAGTCGCGGCGGGTCAACGCCTCAAGCGCGACAATCCCCGTTCATCGAGGTGTTCTTTGCTTGCCGGGGAAGCGATCTAGGCGGCCGGCCTTATGCCGAAAAACAACGAGGGCCCACAGCGGGGCCCTCGCGCATTAGGTCAGGAAGTAGATCAGAAGCGCGATTGCCCGAAGGCAGTCCGCGACATCGATCTTAAGCATAATCCGGATGATGAGCTGCTTGCGCATGCTCGAGTCCTCCGGGTAGCAGCGCGCCGCGTACCCAAGGGGGTGGCGGTGGGAGCTCTTGTCGAATCGAATAAGCCGTCGTTCACAAGCGCATCGGCCCGCGATCAGCGTTCTAGAAAGGCTTCACGCGGCCCCGTGTGACTATCCTGAACGCCACCTGTCGCGTTGCGAGCTCCGGGCTAGCAGCATCCGCCGCCTGCCCGCCAGCAGCATCCGCCGCCGGCTATCGCATCTGACTAATGGGTCAGGCACGGGCTATGCGGGTCTCCGGTCGGATTGGCGGGGGAGTCACCCACCGGCCTCCTACTGGGCCGCACGCTAAGTACGTTGGACCGAATCAGAGGGGAATGTCTAGTCGCAAGCCGTAATTTAGCACAGGCGATCTCACGGCAGGTCTCCGCTGCGCTGCCGCCCCGGCGTGCCGGCCGGGGTTGAATGCGGCCTGTTCCAGAAGAACTCACGATTGCCGGTTGCGGCTTCGGCGTATTGGTCAATCGCGATAATGATCGCTTGGACGTGGTGATAGCACCAGCCCTCGTGGACGGCGATGCGCCGGACCTCGGCGAGCGCCTTTAGGAATGGCGGCTGATCTTCGCTGTCGCTGAAATAGCGGATGGATGAATGCACCATGGTCGTGTCTCTCGTCTTGAAGTGAGCACAAGAACATAACGAGAACATAGAGTCCAGTCGGAAGTTAGAGACAACGAGCAAAGGAAGAGGCAACATCTTGATACCGTTGCTTTTTCGACAGGAACGAATCCGCAGCGAGCGACTCGAATCCGTATGAGTAAGTGTCGGCGTTGTGACGGTGCCAGATGGGTTTGCGAGGCCCATCCGATGCGACCATGGGGTGACGGGCCACGAGCCTGCCCCTGTGGGGCTCCTGGTGATCCCTGCCCGCTCTGCAACAAGGTCGAGGAAGGCGAAATCCCGGAGATGCCAGCGGGCTTCGTTACCGACGCGAAGCGCGATCCGTGGTGGTGGTAATGACGCGCCCCCTTGAGATGCCGTCAGAAGTAGCCAAGGCCTTCGTCGAAGATATGCGGGCCTATTTCGAGGAGGAGGACCCGATCAAGCGGGATGAGATCGCGGTTCTCCAGATGCACTCATTGCAAAAGTACTGGCCCGGCAAGCTTCGGCTCAGCGATGTGAAAGCATTGTTTGAGCAAATGCACGACCGGCTAGACGATTGAGAGCGGCGTGCCGTCGCCTCAAACATACCCGTACGAGGGATACTGGATCGGCCCGCGTCGTGACCACGGACTGACCGCAACAGGCGATCCACCCGGCGCCGAGAAGCAGAGCGCAACCGCGTCCCCCTCGTCGGGACTTGGCACTCCGCGGCGCCGCATGTCCTCTTTCGACTCCAGAAGCAACTTCCCATCGCTGGTGTACTTGTAGCCAATCGACGTCAGATCGCCCTGCAAGCTATCCATATCAGGCAAGGACATGCGGCCGCCCTCCAGAGCTCGGCGTAGGTTGACGTACAGTTCGGCGCGCCTGTTCGCAGGGCCGCCAGCGGGCTTGCCAGTCTCATCGAGGGCCGCCGGCTCCATCGGCTTGCCGCCGAAGTTCACGCGGTTGATGACGCTGCGGAAGCCCATCTCCTCCAGGCGATCGGCAACGCCAACCCCCAAGCCGCCAACGTCAATGTTCACCTTGTCCGGCTTCTCTTCCCGGATAATCTTCGCGACCAGACCCGCAACCTCCATCGTATCGAGCCCGCGGTGGGATTCGATCTTGAAGACTGCTGAGCCGCGGCGCCAGGCAAGCGACGTGCGATCAGCACCCTTGCCGGCCGGATCTACGCCAACGATCAGTTGGCCTACCGCCTCAACCTTCGTCTTTCTGGCCTTCAGGATCAGGTCGGCCGGAATGTAGCTATCGAACTGCGAGGCAATGAACGCCTCGCCGGGCGTCAGGGGATATTCCTGGCAGAAGTACTCCTCGGAGCCTAACTGCCCGATCTTGTTTCTGCGCCAGCAAATCTGCTCGGCATCGAGCTTGTGCCGCTCGGCAATTTCGGCTTCTTCCGCTGTCATCTTGAAGCCTTCCGGCAGTCGCGCCCGATAGCCCGGATCGATAGACCAGGGCAGGAACACCGGAATAAACTCGCTCTCTCCGGCCTCGGCTTTGCGCCAGAGCTTGTAGAACTCATTGAAGCTATTCGCGGTCGTCTCGAGGATGATCTCGGTCCCGTCGATATCCGGAACGGTCTGCATCAGCGCGGCGAATTGACCTCCAAGATCCTTCCAGAACGCCACCTCCGAAGCATGCAGCGCCTGAGCGGTTGCCGATCGGCCTGCCCCCTCCTCCGTCGCCACCGAGACGAGATAGCCGGAATCGATGCTGTCGAAGATCAGCTCCTCCGCGTTCGAGGCGCCAACCGATTGCCGCTGGTCGTCCGGCATGTGCTCATGGAAGCGCTTAACGAGCTGAAACAGGTTTCGCGATGCCGGCTTTTCATGCCCGATGATGATGGTACGAAGGCCTGGCGTGCTCACTGTGTTGCGATAGTACCTGGCCGCAATATAGGTGCTGATCCCCATCTGCCGTGCCTTCAGAACGATCGCGCGCACCTTGCCGGTTTTGGCCTTCTGCTCCTCAAGCCTGCGATGCAATTCGCGCTGCGCCGGATTGAACAGGAAGGGCTCCAGCCCGCCCGCCTTCGGCCTAATCTTTAGGAGTTGTGCGGCGAAATACTCGAGATCGCGCTTAAGCTTAATCTCGTGCTTGCCGGCCGCGATGATGTTGTCCCAATCCATCACTCTGCCGCCTTCGACGCGCGCCGCCGCAACGGAATGACGTTGCTCTCAGCAGCCTCGAGCTCAGCCTCGCGGATGCGCTCTGCCGCCCTCTTTCGCTGAACCTCAAAAGCTTCATCGAACGAGCAGCCGAGTTCCTGCTGAATTTCGTTCGCCTCCGTAAGGGCGCCGAGGATGCCGCCGTGGATCATTTCGCCTCCGTGATATCGAGGTACGCGCGACACTGACAGCCGCCGCTGCCTGCGGTCAGCATATTGCGAAGCACCCCGACTGGAATGCCTGGATTTTCCGCTTTCATCTCCTCCGCCTTCGCGTCAATGAAGGCGTGGACCTCGTCACGGATCGCCGTTATGCGCTCAAGCAGCGTTGGCTTTGTTAGCTTCATGGGACTTTTCCTTTGATTTGCGCCAGAGGTCGGCATGGGCCTGACACCGCCTCACTTCACGATCGCGATCGGTTTCGCGCCTTCTGATGATCGCCTTGATTGCCCACGGCAAAGTCAGAAAAAGCAGCTTTTCTTCCTTCGACCATGACCTCGGAGGTTCGACAGGATGCGCATCGGCGAAGGCCTTCAGCGCCACCGTCGACCGGCCAGGCGGTGCGTAGCCGAGAGCCTCGTGCGCCACGTCGATGCTAACGACCTCGGCCCACAAGGTTTCAGGGTCAAGCCCTGCATGATTATTGATGAACCCCGCCACTGCCAGCGGGCTTGCTGGCAGTGGATGCTGACGCGCAATGGCGCACCAGCGATGGAATCGCTCGCTCATCGGCCGGATCGCCGCAAAGCACCATGGATCTGCCGCAGGCGGCTAACATGCAGATGCCGTTCCATCGCTCCACGCGCCTCCTCGAGCCCAAGTTCCTGATCGGCATTTGCCGCAGCCTCGGTGTCGTATCGATCGAGAACCAATGCCCGATCTTCGGGATTGAGGCCGGCGAACCATCTCTCCTGGTTCTCCGGCGTCGGCTCAACGCCACGATTCAGGCCCGATCGCACGTTCTGCTGGTAGTAATCGTCTCTCATCTTCGGCTTGCCCTCGTCGCGTTCAGAAGTGCGACAGCGTCATCGATTGAACCTGACCTGCTCAGTCTGGAATTCAGCGACGAAAGATCGACGTGCCTCGCCTCGCCCGGGACCCGCGCAATACCGGGCCGCTGAACTGGAGGCAGATTCTTGGGCACCACCTTGGGAGGTGCACTCAGCAGTTTGTTATAGGCCGCAGCGTCGACAAGGGCTTTTTGTGCCCAGGCCGGCAATCGTGTTTGCGATAGCGCCGCGAAATCCTCGTCGGTTGCGCCGAGCCCTTCCAGGTACGACCTCACGCCATCACCCGTCTCCCTGTCGACGGCGCCGAAGCGCTCCACGAAGGCACGCTCCTGCTCTGCGTTATAGGCCCGCACAGCCTCCAGCTCCCGCTGTAGGGCAGCCTGACGCTCTTGTGCTTGTGCCTGGAGCAATTCGCTCGATTGCGCCGCCGCTTGTTGAATAGCCTGCCAGCGGCCAGGGTTTTGCTGCTGGATACTGCTCGCGATCGAGACGAGATGATCGGGATCGCTCACACCCCTGAATTCGGGGAATTGCGAGAGGAACGCGTGCTCCGCGACGGCAACCGCGCTTTCCAGCGCCTGCGAATAAGCCGCTCGTGCCGCCTCAGCCCTCGCGCTCTCTGCCTGGATGTGCTCGGAGAGCGTGGCGCGCACCTCTGGATTGTCCTGCAGCCACTGGACCGCCCGATCCTCCGCACTGCTAGGCTGCTGCTGCTCTGCCGCAGGTTCTTGCGGCTTCGCATCAACGGGGTCAGGCTTCGCCGGCTCCTGGAGGGGGTCGACGCCGACCTCAGCCAACAGCGCGGCGTCGTCCAAGCCATCCGTGTAGGTCTGCAGGTTAGCCCTATGCACAAGCAACGCATCGCGTGCCTGCTCGACCGTCAATGCGAGATTGTCGGGCGCCTTCTCGTCACCGACCGCCAACTCGATCGGCATGGGATCGGAGCTTTCCTCTCCGCGATGCCGATCCAGCTCCTCGGCAGCCTGCGTCATCTGCTCGTCGGAATCGCCCTCGAGATCGCCGGGCTTTGCCTCGGGATGATGCTGCCAGCCATGTTCAGCAAGCTCGGCTTCACGGCCGAAAAGCCCCTCAGTCGAGAGCGCCTCGCCTGACGTGAATTGGCCAGTCGTCTCGTCGCGCGGCTGTTCAACGGTTTCTGTCATTCAGCTTCACCCGCTCCGGCCGTTGCGTCGCCCAATCTCGCGGTTCATCGCGCCCTCGATGCTGCGGCCCATGGGAGGCTGCGGCGCGGGTTGTCCGCGATTGATGTAGCTCTCGATGCTACGGGGTTCGCCCTCCCAGTCCGGCCGCTGCCGAGAGACAGACTGGTTATCGGTGTCGCCGCTGCCCTTCAAATTTGCCATTTTCAGATTTCCTTTCGGTTTTGTGCTTGGAAATAGCCGTCAAAGAGCCCCCCCATCAGATAATCCTCATGATCTTGTTGAGCAGAAGCGTTGGTTGCAGAGTGTTGTGAGCAACGCCACTGCCCTGCGAAGCGTTGTTGATGGTGATTCCGGTCGTGCTTGAAGTGGTCGGTGTAAGCGCCGTGCTGATGAATGCGGGGTTGCCGCCTGAAGCAGGCTTTTGCTCAGTGCCGCTAACCACTGTGTAGTTGTGCGTGTGCCCAGGGTCAGTCAGCGTGTTGGAATGCGTGTGAGCCGCCAATTCCGCGACAGTGAGTTGATGCGCCGCTTCTCCACCGCTTCCGCCGACTCCCAGCCGACCGGACATATTCCCGTTGACGAGCCGGCCAGCGTCCGTGCTGCCAGGGAGCTGATCCGGACAAGCGCTCACTCGCCCGCGAAGGTCCGGCAGGTTGAACGTGGTAGAGCCGTCGCCAGCGCCGAAGGTCGTCCCGATCAGCGAGAACAGCGATGCATAAGTCGTCCGGCTGATCGCCTGCCCATAAGGGAAGGCGAACGCGCTGCTCGGCGCCGTCCCGCCCGCATAGTCCAGGAAGCCACCCAGCGGGATCAAGTACGGAGAGCCGTAGAAGCCCTTGAGGTAGAACGCACCATCGGTGTTGTTGTAGACCGCCTCATATGGCGTTCCCTGGATCAGGGTGCCGGCCGGCAATTCGACGTTAGGCGCCGAGCGCAGAGGCTTATTGCCAAGGGTGTCCACGTTGAGCGTTACGGTCGCCCCGCTGGTCGTGTGCGGCGTGAAGGCAATGACCTGATTGTTGAGCCGCACCAGCGTATCGAATTGCTCATAGCTGGATACGGCATAGCTGGTCGAAGTCCCGGTAGTGACAATCGCGCCGGCAATGTCATCTCGCCACTTGGCAGTAGACGCCATCATGGCGCGCGCAGAGTCGTTGATCGAACTTGGCGCCTGGCCTTCCTGCCAGTTGATCGACGGGTCCTGCGTCGCGTTGGAATTGGCGACTTGCGACCACCATGCCACACCCGTCATTAGGCGTGCTCCCAGGACTTCACGATAACCGGGTATTCCCGGACAACCCGGTCGCCCTCGATGCGCAGAGCAAGAGGCTTAAGCCGGTAGTGCTTCTCCGGATCGAATGGCGCAGAGTCGATGTTCTCGATGGGCAACCACTCGCCGCGAGCATCAGACGCCGGCCGGAACGTGGTGCAGAAGTTGCCCGCAGGAGATTCCACCAGGCGACCATCGGAGACCAGCGCGTATTGCGTCTCAGGAGCCTCTAGGGCGAAGCCAGAGGCCTTCAGAGCGGCGTCGCAGGACTCCCGGAGCCAGTCGCTCAGACGCAGCCCAGCGCGCTCCGCAGCGGCCCTGTAAAGCTCACCCTTGGGCGCCCGGAAGGTAACGGACAGATCAGCCATTGCTCGAGGCCTTCGCAGCAGCCGGCGCCGTGATGGAGTAGCCGCACTCCTCAATCAGGAGCAGCGCGTTCACCACCTCCGCCTCGGAAAGCCGGCTTAGCGCGGTACGGTCGAGCAGCAGCTTGGTCAGGGCTCGAATTTCAGTCTCGGACATTGGTCGTTCCATCATCAAATCAGATGCGAACGATCGTAAGACGAGCGGCCGACAAACGCTCTAACAGCGTCTCGCATCATCTACCGCCGATTGCGGTTGGCTCCGAAAATCAGCCTGTTTTGCAACACCGATGCAACACGAAGCACTCAAGCTATTGATATCGCTTAGCTCAGAGCGGATTTCGTATCTGTTTGCTCGATTTGGAGGGCAGATTTGGATCTCAGCGCGTGCTCGATGGTGTCGCGGATCTCCGCCGGCATCGCCGTGGCGCCGACGGGCAAGCTCCCTTTGATGAGCTCCACGAGCTCCAGCATGATCTGCCAATCCTCCGGCGCCATGTTGCCTGGTGTTTTGTGCTCGACCGTCAGGAAGACGTCGCGCGGCAGCAAGCCATAGGCGATCGTCGCCAGCTTGCCGGGGTCGGACGTCGCCAGCTTCAATAGGACGTCTTTTCCGTGCTCCTCCCAAACCTCCGCGAGATCGGCCAGCAGCTTCTCGGAAATGCGCTGACGGGCTCCTATTGGCCTTCCAGCGGGGTTTCCGGACTGACCTGGCTTCCACGAATGAGGTCGCAACTGCTTCGGTTGTTTCATCAGTTTCCTCTAGGGGACACACAGGGGGACACACCCCCGGACACACAGGGGACACACAGGGGACACACAGGGGGACGTACACACACCACGCCTATCCCTTACGGTGTGTGTACCGTGTGTACCCACACCGTCATGGGAATAGGCTGCCTCAAGGTCGGCATTTGAGCCGCCAGAGACCACGCGAGGGTTTATCGTACTGCTCGATTGCGATCCTGTTCGCGCTAAACAGATCGCGCATGGCCTGCTCGAGCGCCGCCTTTCTCAGTCCGAGATCCTTCGCCTCTTTCTCTTTTGCAAACTCGGCTGGGGCGTAGTTTCTTGCCGCTGGCTTGTCGCTCACGTTGCGATCTTGCGAGGAGAACCTGCGCAGAAGATCAAGGAACACCTCTTCGGCCTTTGCTCTCCGCGCAATCTGATCCAGATTGGAGATGCCGGACTCCGGCAGAAACAATCCGTTTTGATATCGCAAGACGATGTTTTCGCCGAGCGGGCCATATTGGTTCTTTTTGAACTCCAGCTGCCGCAAATCATTGTCTGGCTGTTCGCCGTCGGATCCTTTGACGCCCTTCAGGTACTGCCGGAAACGGAACGCTCCGTGCCAAGCCGTTGAGCCCGATAGGCCGGAGCCCGAATTGATACCTTGCAAACTGGGATGGCTCAGGACGGTGACTGATCCGCCCGCCACCATAGCCAAAGCCTGCATGTGCATCGCGAACGCATAGACCTGGACTCGGTCAATCTCATTGCCGGAGAACGCTCGGCTCAGGGTGTCTATTGAGATGTTCTTAGGCTTGATGTCGCCAGCCGCCTCGTAGATCTGCTTGTACAACGGCGTGACCTCGACGTTGCCGCCACGGGTCAAGGCACAGAGTGTTGCGTCCTGACCGAGTAACGGCAGGACATGCAGGCCGCCTTCCATCATCTCGCGGAATGTAACGTTGAAGTGCCTGCCGATTGCGGAAAGACGAATGTGAATCTCGTCTTTGTCGTCTTCGGCGCCGAGATAGAAGGCTGGGCCTTGCTCCGGAAGCGATCCCAGCCAATCCCTCCCGATGACATGAGCCACGTTCTTCATCAGCTCTATGATGCTCTTGCCGGTGCCACCCTCTCCGCTAAACAGGCCCGCTTGCCGGAGGGGTACGCGATCTCTGATCGACCATTGACGTTCAGGCACCGGTTCACTGTCCCAGGCGGACATATCGAGCCATCGAAGCGGGCTCGGGGCTTCCACAGCGGGCCTAGTCTCCGCTTTCTCAGCCGACCGCATAAGCCTATCGAGATCTTCCACGCTCCCGCCCTGGTCCAGCCAGTCCGAAACGTCGCCCTTCGGGGGCAGGTTTGGCAGTCGCACGATGCGAATCTCGCGCGCGAGCGGGGCAAGCATCTCCGTAACGAGCGCCGCATGCCTCTCTCCCGCTGCGTCATTATCGGGTAGGACAAAAATGTCTCGTCCGCGGAAATGCTCGTTGAGATCTGATGTCCACTTCTCAGCACCCCCCGCATTAGTCGTTGCGAGCAGGCCCAAGCCCGCCAAGCGGTCTGCATCCTTCTCGCCTTCAACGATGAGCACGGTGTCGTGCTCCGCCTCCAGGAGCTCCGGAAGACGGTAGGGAATTTTCGGCCCTTGCGGGGCGCCATTCACCCATGCCGATCCTGTCCAGTGCTGCTGGTAGAACTGCTTATCCGCGGTCCGCTTCACCCGCAGATATGGCGTTCCATCGCCGAGCCGATAGACATACTCGGCCGGCGCCGAGGGTTTCCGCTCGGCTTGAGCAGAAACCCGCTCCTGCATCCGGGCAATCGACTGGCTCGCCGGACGTTGGCGTTCCGGCTGCCATTCGGGCAAGCCGGCCGCCTTCGTCACATGATCCCGGCACGCGATAGGATCGTCGCCGGCAAAGCTGTGGACAACGAAGCCACCAGGCGCGTCCGAGCTGAGCTTGATCGACAACGATCGATCCTTAGGCGAGTGCCCCGGTCCCGGAGCAAGCACCTCGTTGCCGTGAGCGTCGCCGCCGAGCGCCTGGGCTAGCTGCTTGGGAGAGATACTGATCAAGGCGCGTCTCCCTTATTCAGCATCAATTTGTCCAGCAGCCCGATGTAAGGCGGCATCTGTACATTCTCACGGATGTAGAGGGCTTTTACCCGCAGCTTGCTGACTGCGGCTTCGTAAGCATCTGCGATTGCCTCGATGTCTTCTGCGCTGAAGCGATCGCCGAAGCTGCTGGCGAAATAATCCACCAGCCTCTCGGACTGCAAGATGAACGGTTCTTTGTTGAAGATCATGCTGCGCGCTCTCCGTAGTAGAGGCGCGCAACGGTCCGTGCAGTCGCGATCGGAAGCGAATAGGCAAGCGACAAACGAGAGGCTTGCAGAGTGAGAGTGTTGCGGCTATCTTCCGCACCGTCCGCCAAGACAGTATTCGGAAGGGGCCCGCCGCTTTGGTGGGCCTTTTCTTTGATAGACATGAGCGTTATGCGGCCTCCGTGCCTGCGGCGCGCCGCTCATAGCCTTCCCTGATCTTGCTTTTCAGCCCGACCCAGCGATTGCCCTGTTTGAAAACGCCTGGAAGCTCGCCCTTCTCAGCAAGGTAGAAGGTTCGCCGTTCCGTCGTGCCGATGAATCGGCTGATTGATTTGACCCCCTCGAGGAGGTCGTCCGCGATGTTATTCATAGTCCTCTCTTTTCCCATTTGCACCAAGTACGCATTACGCACTTACAGACTCAAAAAAAGGAACGTCAGTCGAGCTTCGCCAAGTATGTCTCCAGGCGAATCGCAATCATGACGTCCGGCCAGCTCACCGTCCGCTTCACGAACTGCTCACGAGTGGAGATCGTGCACTGGAAAATCCAATCGGGGTGCTTCTTAGTAGTCTTATTGGGGCGGTGGCCCTCATAGGCCAAGATCGTATCCCCGGTCCCTCCAATGACGGCGAACTGTTCGGGCATTGTTTTGATCAACCGACGAAGGTCGGCAGCAATCGTCACCAACTCTCCAATTGAGATCTGCCTCTCGGCAAACGGATGGATCAGGCAAGCGATCATCGCTTCCGTTCGGCTGAATTGGCGATGGACGCCAGTGCCGGCATTGCCGGATCCAGCCTCGGGAATGATAACCCCGCGATCTGCCCACACTTGTAGCGAACGGCGCTTCGCTCCCGTCACCTCGACAAGGTCGCCGATCGAATATCTGTCTTTCGCCATGTCACCCTCAAGAACGAAGTGCGCACTTAGTGCTTTACATGGGCTGCCAAGCCATGGCAATATCTTTTTCGCGTTACGTCGGGTTACACACAGGGGGAGTGCAAAACCATGGCCACCGTCCGCAAGCGCAAGCTGCCATCTGGCCTGATCCGCTGGCAAGCCGCCTATAAGGACGGCTCGGGCGCGCGGCGATTCAAGATGTTCGAACGCAAATCCGACGCTGAGGCCTGGCTGGTTGAGACCCGCCACGATGTTGCCCGCGGCATTCATACCCCCGGCAGTCTATCCCCAACTGTCAAAGAGGCGGCAGCACTATGGATCGCCAGATGCAAGGAAAAGCGCCTCGAGCCCATGACGGTCAAGGGCTATGAGGAGCACGTAAACCTTCACATTGTGCCATTCATCGGCGCCAAGAAGCTTACCGAGATAACCGTTCCGGCGGTGAACGCGTTCGCCGATCAGCTACGGGACGCAGGACGCTCGGCCCCGATGATTACCCGCATAGTGCGATCGCTTGGAGGAATATTCAAAGAGGCCCGACGTCGCGGTCTGGCATCAACTGCCCCGACCTCCGGGGTGGAACTAGACTTGCCTGATCGGGATGATCCCCGCCCCGTCATCCCGACTAAGGCAGAGCTCCAGGCGATCATTGCCAATGCCACCGGTCGCTGGCGCCCAGTCATACTGGTGGCAATCTTCTGCGGCCTGCGCGCTAGTGAGATCCGCGGCCTACGTTGGGCTGACATTGATCTGGATGCCAAGCAGTTGAAGCTAACGCAACGAGCGGATGCCTCACACCGGATTGGAAAGCTCAAGTCCAAGGCAGCTTATCGATCGATCCCCTGCCCGCCCATCGTGCTCAATGCATTGAGAGAATGGAAGTTGGTATGCCCGAAGCGAGACACCGGCAAGAAGGGACCCGATGGCGAGCCCGTTAAGGTGCTGGATCTCGCTTTCCCGAATGGTTTCGGCAAGGTCGAGAGCCACTCGAACCTCGCCGAGCGCGGTCTCCTGCCAGTTCTCATCGCGGCGGGCCTGGCAGAAGCCAAACCCCTCTTGAATGAGGCCGGCCGGCCCGTTCTGGACGCCGCTGGTGAGCCTAAAACCGTGATGATTGGGAAGTATGGCATGCACTCCCTGCGGCACGCCTGCGCCTCGCTGTGGATCGAGAACGGGCACAATCCGAAGCAGATCCAGCGCCTCATGGGCCACAGCTCAATTAAGGTGACGTTTGACGTCTACGGCCATCTGTTCGCCGATGCCGAGGCCGATCAGCGCGCGGCCGAAAGTTTGCAGGCTCGGCTACTTGGAGCCTGACCAATGATACAGGCACTGAAAGTCATCGGCGAGTTTTGGCTCGCAATGATCTTTTCCCTATTTGTCTTTGCTTTCCTGATCGAAGTCGCAAAACTGCCGTTTAGGCTGATCCGTCGGCTACGCAACACCAGTGCAACACGGAGGAGCTAAGTGATTGATATTTCTAGACTGATAAAAGGTTTCTACTCCGCGGGTTGCAGGTTCGAGTCCTGCCGGGATCGCCAATGCGACAGCGCGCAAATCCCTTGAAAACAAGCGGTTTGCATCCCGGCCCAATCGGGCAGCTTTCGATCACGAGCGAAACAGGTCGGGATCAGACAGGACATTTCGGGACCGATCGGGACGAAAGCCCCGGTCCGAAGTAGCGGCGCGACGGCGAGCTGCCACGATGGCTTCATCGCTACAACTGGCACCGCCCTCATGGCAGTATCGGATCAATGCCACCGATCAGCAGCCTGGTCTGACCAGGAACAACCTCCTGAGGCTCCACGTCTAGCTCAAGAGCTTCATGATGACCGTAGCGGCGAGTATCAAGATGATCTGGAGCAACCTTTCGGTAGAGAATATTCGATTAAAGGTCGTCATCGCACTGCCCAGGAGAACGTCCTTCTCCTGTAGCTGGTGGCGTTAGCCGCCACAAGCCGCCTCTCCTCGCTTCCGTAATCTTGCCGGGCGTCCAGGCGATCGGTGCGGCGAGACATCCGGTGCGCCCGGTACCAGAATCAGGCGGATGATTTGGCTTGTTCCGACTGCAACGCCGCGGTCTTCGATCGGCGCTGTTCAGCGGCATCATCCAAGGCCTCGCTTGAAGATCCCCGCAGGTTCGCCAGCATCTTTTCAGGCGAGCGGCCAAGCGCCCATGCGACGATGAGGTCGCGATCCGTCGACGTGCGGAACTCCTCGCTGAACGAACTACGAAGTTTTCCCTTCAGATCACCAAGCTGGCACTCGATCGACCGTAGCGCCACGAGAATGCAACAGCCTATGACCGTGATGTAGGCCGCAGTCGAGCTTTGCAGGACAAGTGCCCCGAGCAGGCCGACCAAGCCGACCATGATGGTGTAGCGTAGCTTCACGTCGCTCGCCCTCCCCGGGCCAACGATTACCTGACAACCAGTGATTGAACAAGCAGCAATTTGCTGCAGTGTGCTGTGTGCTAACCGCCGTATGAACACGCCTTCATGTCGAAATATCGAACACGTCAAGGAAAAGTCCATTCCGCTGCAAGCGGGAACTTCGTGGAACCGGTTCGGGGCACGGACAACATCGAGATGGAACCTGTTGGTGACCAGCGCCAGCACTCTAAAGCCTATGCATGAACCCTCACGCGCATCTCACCAATTGGAACCGACGATTTTGACCGTTGGATCAAGTAGTGTGACCACGCTACCCTGAACGACTCTTGGTGAGTGTTTGCCGGCAAGCCGATTTGATGACCTCGCAGCGATGGAGAACTTCGGTCGGTCGCAAATCGAATCGCCATCGCTGATTGTTCAGCCCAGCAACTGTTTGCTGACGATGCCCCGAACCAATGCCTGTGGCTGGTGCTGGCGAGTGCCGCGTTCGCTCTGACATGCGCTTGGAGGCGCTGCAGCGCGTGAATATCAGTCGGCCGCACAAGCATCCCTCACAGGAACATTCCTCAGCCCCCGCTCGTTCTGTCGTCGAACACTGAGCACAACAGGGCGATGGCGAGCAGGCGCGCGATTTCAGACGATTCCGAACCATCGAGCCGCTGGGCTTTGGCGTCGCTGCTCGCGTTGCTCAGCATTGCGCTTGCATCCGAATACCTCTTTCCGAGAGAAGACAGCGCGGACGGCTCACGGCGAGTCCGCTTTGGCTCGGTCCAGATAACGGCTGCCGATGCCGGGGATCGCGGTCGCCAGGCCACGGCGCCATCGGAGATTCCGCCGCGCGGCTGGAAGGACATTCTGCTGCGTGTCTATACCAACATCTCGAAGCACCGGATCCTCGCTCTGGCAGCTGGCATGACCTATTACAGCATCCTGGCGATCTTCCCGGCCATCGCAGCATTGGTCGCAGTGTATGGCCTGTTCTCGGACCCTACGACGATTGCGCGCCATCTCGACCAACTCGGTGGATTCCTGCCCGGCGGCGCCATTGACGTCGCGCGCGATCAGCTCACGCGTGTCGCCTCCAACGGCTCTCCGACCCTTGGATTGACCTTCCTGATCGGACTCGGCACCTCGCTGTGGAGCGCGAACGCGGCGATGAAGGCGCTCTTCGACACCTTGAACATCGTGCACGACGAGGACGAGAAACGCAGCTTCGTCAAGCTGAATGCCATGTCGCTCGGCTTCACCATTGGTGGCGTCTTTTTTATTCTGGCGGCTCTCGGCTCCATCGTCATTATTCCTGTCATCCTGAACTTCGTCGGCCTGTCGAACGCCGGCGACCTGCTGCTCCGGATCGGACGATGGCCGGCCATGTATCTGGTCCTCACATTCGCCCTGGCCGTCATCTATCGCTACGGCCCCAGCCGCGAAACCGCGCGGTGGCGCTGGGTGACGTGGGGCAGCGCCATCGCCGCCGTGCTCTGGCTCGCCGTATCGGGCTTGTTCTCATGGTACGCGGCCAATTTCGGCAAATTCAACGAGACCTATGGCTCGCTCGGCGCGATCATCGGCTTCATGACATGGTTGTGGATTTCAGCGATCGTCATTCTCCTGGGCGCCGAGATTGACGCCGAGATGGAGCATCAGACTGCGCGGGACACGACGACGGGATCGCCGAGGCCAATGGGGGTACGCGGCGCACGGATGGCCGACACGGTAGGCGCCGCGCAGGGATGAGCCAATAGGCCGCCCTCGATGCTGGGGCTCTCGATGCGCAGGAGTGAGTCTAGAGCGTTTTCAAACGAAGTGGACACCGGTTCGCGTCAAGAAAACGCGTCAAAACAAAAAGCTAGAGCCCCGTTCCGATTCAATCGGAACGGAAAAGGCTCTAGTCGCCGCCTTTCAGCGAGAGGCTGATGCGGGTGACGATGTCATCCCAATCATGCTCCTCGGCGGCGGGATAATTGATCAGCACGCAGTGCACGAAACGGTGCGAGAAATTGCAGCGGTCATACCAGACATCATCGCCCTTGTAACTCGACACCGCGAAGAAGCGCGACGTCACCCGCTTGTACTGGATGTGTGATGGCGGGTTTTTCCTGGCGAGAAACGCGGCCGGCGTATCGTGATCGGCGTTGGGCGCGGACTGGATGGTCATGTTGGCGCGACCATCGGCGGTCTTGAACCGCTGCCCGTACCCGTCGGGCCGCCCCGCGGGCTCGGTGAAGATGGTCGAGGGAAAATCGACCGAGGTGCCGGTCTCCGGGATCGAATAGCGCGTCCACTTGATCGGCTGTGCCGCCGCGATCATCGTCGAACCGGCGAACGTGACCAGAATGAGTCCGATGCAACGCCCGAGGATTAGTTTCATGCCAGAGCCTATCATGTTTGGATAGGTGATGTTTGTGGCGGGACATCGTCGGAGCGCCGCCCGTACCCGAAGCATCGGACAAACCAGAAAACGCGGGGCATGGCTCGCCAGTTCCGGCGCACTGCTGCTTGATCGCCAATAGCCGTCAGGATGATTGCTAATAGCCGTCAGGCGACCTGATCGATTCAATCCGCTTAGACTGATCGTGGCAGCGAGGACTTGGGAATATCCTGCGCCTGTTCCAGATAGACACTGGACCACTACGCCGGGAGCGTCCCATGCGGCCTACCTTGACTTCATGCCTTTGCGTGAGCCTTTTGATCGGCAGTCCCTCCAACGGACTGGTCGATGCGGCGGCCGCCGCACCGGCACATCACGTGCACGTCCGCCATCGCGAGCGCGTCGACGTCCGTCCCCGGCCGAGCGATGCGGTCCCGCCCGGTTGGTACAAGTTTCCCGGCTATCCGCCGATTCCCCCGGAGGAGAACAGGAATCTCGATCCGTCCAATTTTGGCGGCGGCTGAACCTCACGGAGGTCAGCAAAGGACCTGATGATCAAAGACCTGCAAAGAGCGCCAACTGCCATCAGTGGCTGCAATTCGACGAGCCACGCCCCGGTCAACCGTTGCGCGAGCGCAACGTCATCGCCCTGAAACAAACTTCGGCACATCTAGGCCCCGACCGTTTCACAATTTCGCCGCGACGGGATTGAAACCTAGAGCAGTTGTGTTGGGGTGAGTTGCGTGATGCGTGCGCCAGTTTACGATCTGTATCAGATGAAGCAGGAACGGCTGCCCAAGGGGGCGGGCTCGGCATGGCTCCGGACCCGGCCGAACGAGCCGCCGGCCTCGGTGGAAGATTGGGTGTTCGTCGGCAAGGAGCGGCATCCCAGCAAATGGACCATCGCCGAGATGGACGAGAAAGGCACCTGCTACCGCGAGATCCCGAGCTGGTTGACGCGGCGTGCACCGAGGGCAACCTCCGAGACCATGGACAGCACGACGGCTTGATCAATGGCCGTTCAGTGGCCCCTTGGCGCGGCACCGAGATCGATCGATCGCAGGCTGAGGGCCACGGGGATCATCGAGAGACCGAGGATCGCGAGCATCCAGAACACGTCGATATAGGCGAGCAGGTCGATCTGGTGCTGGAGGGTCTGGCCGACCCAGGCAATCGCCTGTCCGGCCGCATCGCTCGCGCTCGAGCCGCTAGCCTGAAAATAGCGCGTGATCGCGTCGATCGTCTGCTGATAGCCGATATCGGACGGCGCCGCATGCTCGATCAGGCGGCTCTGGTGGAATTGCTGACGCTGCGCCAGCATGGTCTGCGCCAGAGCCACGCCCATCGATCCGCCGACATTGCGCGCAACATTGATCAGCGCCGACGCTTGGTTGGTCTTGTCCGGAGGGACGCCATCGTAAGAGGCCGTCGTCACCGGCAGGAAGAGGAACGGCAGACCGACGCCCAGCATCACGCGTGACATCGCCGCATAGCCATAGGTGATATCGCCGTTCAGGCCGGTGAGATACCACATCGCAAGCGAGACCACCGCAGCCCCGAACACCAGCAGGTATTTCGGCTGCACCACACTGACGAGGCGCCCGACGACCGGCATCATCATCATCGTGACGATGCCGCCGGGCGAGAGCGCGAGGCCGGCCAAATAGGCCGTATAGTTCAGCTCGGTCTGCAACATCTGCGGCAGCATCTGGGTGGTCGCGATCAGCACCGCGCCGGTTGCCAACATGACCACGAAGCAGGCGCCAAACTGGCGACGGCCGAGCAGCGAGATGTCGACGATCGGATCCTTGCGGCTGAGCTCCCAGGGGATCAGCGTCAGCAGGCAGAAGCCCGAGACCAGCGCGAAGCCAAGGATCATGTTGGACCCGAACCAGTCGTTGCGCTGGCCCTCATCGAGCACGAACTCGAGCGAACCGAGGCCGATCGCCACGAGCGCAAAGCCGACGAAGTCGACCCGCAGGCCACCTCTGAGCAGCCGCGCCCGCTCCTCCTTGGCGCCTGAAGGCTCGCTGACCAGCATGCCGACGAGGAACAACGACAACAGGCCCATCGGCACATTGATCAGGAACACCCAGTGCCATGTGTAAGTGTCTGTGATCCAGCCGCCCAGCGTCGGGCCGACCACCGGCGCAACCACGACCGCGACACCATAGATCGCGAATGCCTGGCCGCGCTTCGCCGGCGGAAAGGAATCGGCAAGAATGGCCTGCTCGCTTGTCGCCATGCCGCCGCCGCCGAAGCCCTGCAGGATGCGGAAGAGCACCAGGGATTCGAGACTCCAGGCCAGGCCGCACAGCAGAGAGGCCAACGTGAAGGTGGCCACGCAGATCATGTAGAAGCGCTTGCGGCCGATCACGGTGGCGAGCCAGCCGGAGATCGACAGCACGATGGCGTTGGCGACCAGATAGGACGTGATGACGTAGGTGCTCTCGTCGATGCCGACCGCAAGCCCACCAGCGATATGGCGCAACGCGACGTTCGCGATCGTGGTGTCGAGCACCTCCATGAAGGTGGCGATCGAAACCACGAAGGCGATCAGATAGGGATTGTGCCCGCCGGCGGCTGACCGCTCCGGTGACCAGCCGCCTGCCGTGGTGTCCGTCATCGGACCTTGGCCCAGGGCACGACCGACATGCCCGGTCCGACCGGAAGGTCAGCCGGCCAGTCGTCGACATCAATCCTCACCGGCACGCGCTGCACCACCTTGACGTAATTGCCGGTGGCGTTCTCGGCCGGCAGCAGGCTGAATGCGGTGCCCGAGCCGGGCTGCACCGAGGTCACGTGGCCGGTCAACTTGCGGCTGGGATAGGCGTCGATCCGGAGCTCGACCGGCTGTCCCGGGCGCATGTCGGCGAGCTGCGTCTCCTTGTAGTTGGCGACGACCCAGACCTTGTCCGGTACGAACATCATCAGGCTTTGGCCCGCCGTAACGAACGTGCCCTTGGCAGCCGAGAGCTTGACGACATGGCCGGATTCGGCGGCGATCACGGCCGTATATTGTAGGTTGAGATTGGCCTGGTCGAGTTGCGCCTTCGCCTGCTGCAGCGAGCCCTTTGCGCTTTCGAGCTGAGCCTGCAGGGTTTTGATGCCGAGTTCGGCCGCCGTCAGCGCCGCCTGGGCTCGGGCCATATTGGCCTGCTGAGCCTGCAGGTCGGAGCGGGTCTGCTGCTCGCGCTGCACAGTGCCGGCGCCCTTCTCGACAAGGTCTCTCGCGCGCGCCTCCTCCTGCTGGGCGAAGTCGAGCTGGGCCTGCGCTTGCTCCACCTGCGCCTTGGCTTGCGCGATTTGCTCCTTTTGGCTTTCGATCTGAGCCTCGACGTTGTGGACGTTGGCCTCGCCGACCGCAACCTGGGCCTTGGCCTGATCAACGGCGATCCTGTAGTCGCGCTCGTCGATGCGAGCCAGCAGGTCGCCGGCACTGACATGCTGGTTGTCGGTTACGGGCACGTCGGTGACGTAGCCGCCCACCTTGGGCGCCACCGAGAAGCTGCGCGCCGCAATGAACGCATCGTCCGTGCTTTCATAGTGGCGGACGTCCAACCAATACGCGAGGGCGCCGGCGGCAGCCGCGATCAGGACACAGACGACAACGGCCGTCAGGACGGGATGCTGTCTCAGGCGGTCACGGAAGGAAGGCTTGCTGGAGGAGTCGCCGTGCTGTTCGGCCGGAGCTTCACTCTGGCCCGGTCGTTGCTCAGGCGATTGCGGCTTTTCCGCGAGCGCGCCCCGCGGCTTGGTCTGGGCATCCACGTCGATCGACCTCGGCTCGTAGCTGATGTGCCCCCTCGCCTGCTGCGCGTGTTGCAAAGGTAATCATTGCACCCGAGCTTCGTTCCCCGATTCGTGCTGCAATTGCTCACCTCGCGGGTCGCTTCGCATTGGTCCGCTGCGGGAACCGAGGCGCGGCTTTTTCGGTTGCTGCACCGGGCAAGGGCTATACAGGGAGAGTACGAGAATGAAACAGACCAAGATCCTCGCGGGCGCCGCGATGAGTGCCGGGATGCTCGCGGCGTCAATGGTCAGTGCATCCGCGGCCATTGTCTGCCAGGGCCGCGTCTGCTGGCACACGCATGAAGCCTATGACTATCCGCCATCGGCGAGGATCGTGGTCCACGAGGACAACTGGCGCTGGGGTCCGAGGGAGCGGTTCGTCTTCCGCGAGCACGAAGGCCGCGGCTATTGGCATGGTGGTCGCTGGACCACGTGGTGATCGCGGCCGCCTATGCAGCACCTGAGAGGCCGCCGGCGACGGCGGCCTCTCGTCGTTTCATGCCTCGCCCTTACACGAGCGGAACACCGTAATAATCATTCACCACCCGATTGGCGCCCATGTCGTTCCAATTCCAGTCGCGCTCATCCCGATATTTCGGAGCACCGCGCAGCTGGCTCTCGGTCACGCCGGTGACGTAGCCGCCGAGCCGGGTGTCGTATTTCAGCGACTGCCACGGCAGCGGATAGTGATCATTGCCCAGTCCCATGAAGCCGCCGAAGCCGAGCACTGCGTAGGAGACCTTGCCGCTTTGTTTGTCGATCATGACGCGCTCGATCGAGCCGATCTTGGTCGAGTCCGGTCCATAGACCGCGGTGCCTTCGACCTTGTCGCTGCCGATGAGGTTGCCCATCTCACGTTCGTCCATCGCGCTTGCCATGTGAACCCTCCATTCAATCGAACATGTAATCGACCTGCCGGAGCAACGAACGCGCTCTCACATCGTTCCGCGCGGCAGTGCGACCGGCAGCCGCGCGACCGATCAGTGCTTCGATCGATCGCGGCCCTCGCCAGATTTCGTTCCCGCACCGCCAGATGGATCATCGAGACTGGGATCCCGGGTCGCTTCACGCGAAACGGCTTGCGCCGAGTCGGTGTGATGCGCGGTCCGGGCGCGCTCCTTGTCCCTCGGCAACTCTTCAGCCTTGCGCCGGACAATGCCTTGATCGGAATGTGCCATGAACGTGTTGCTCCGCAGTATGATTAGTGGAGGATATCGAGCGGGATGCGGCAGATCTCGTCGCCGTCGTCGTTGGTGACGAGTACTGAAAAGTCCCGATTGCGCAGGTCAGGACGTTCGCCGAGCAGCCGCCGCGCCAATGCGTCCGCAGAGTCCATCGCCACGATGTCGTCGGGCAATTCAGCTCCGCCTTCGTCAGCGACAGTTCTGGAATCGATCAGATCGAAGTGATAGAAAGGCATCAACGGCTCCTGGACATATGTTGCTGCGATCGCCCCCGGCCGTCACACGTGCTGTGGCGGCCTAACGCGACGCCGCAACGATCAGGAGAGACGCCTTGCGATGCAAATTGTTCCGAGCGATGGCTAGCAGTTGCTCCTAAGTCCTTCCTTCTCATGTGCACGTTTTGAGGTGTAGCTGATCCTCTTGGTGGTCGCTTTTTGCATTTGCAAAAGCCCAGCTTCGAGGCAGTGATTCGAGGCAGTGAGATGATCGCGGACAAATTCAACTCACGCACTCTGGCCGCCATGAACGCAGCCCTTGACCGAGCCTGCGCGCGGGTACCTGACGGAGAAGATCACGCCGTTCGCAAGCGCGCCGCGAAAGAGATCGTTCGCTGCGCTTCAAGCGGAGAGACCGCGTTGGATGCGCTTATCGCTGCCGGCGAACGCGGGCTCGCGGGCCGCGCGACAGCGACGGCGCTGCTTCCTCGCCGGTCGCGCCGCCTCGCCTTGCATTGAGCGGCGCATGCGGCAGAATCAGAACGCTCGCAGCGCCATTCTGCCAACTGCCGTACTTTGGCAAGGGCGGCACATCGAATGTTGGTCTCGGAACACTAGATCCGCGTCACCGGCTGCGGAAGCGCGTAGTTGGCTGTCTTGACTTGGCGGATTGTGGTGATCGTCGCGGCCGCGGAGGCAATGCCGAAAGCCAGAAGCAGCGCAACCAGAACCAATCGTGGGGCCATGCGATATTCCTCCTTTCGGCACGAACTCTCGGGTGGATTACTCCAAGGTTGATACGACCGCGCAGCGGCAGGTCCGCAACACATCTCGGTTGAGGGGTACCCTCATATTCATTCGTACCGTGCGCGTGTCGCTTGTCGTCACGATCGTGCCGGCATTGGATCGACCGGGGGCACTTCGCCATCCAGCCAGTCTTGCTCGTCGGCCAGCGCGGTCCATCCTCGCGCCATTCGCACATAGCGTCTGTAAGCCGGTTCACCTTCGGCGCGCTCGGCAAGTTGAAGACAATTGTCTGCGTTTTTCCGCAGGAGGTCTGACTGTTTCATGCAGTTGACGTGGGAGCTCCGTCACAAAGCTCAACACCCTTACCGGATATTAATCTTTGCGGGAACCTCCATGCGAGTTGTCGGTTGAAATGCGATGCGACGTTTCGCGGCCACAAGATGTCTGATGTTCGGCTGTTTGCTAATTGCCTGCACAATGGCGAGAGCCGAGAGCATGTCAGACGCTAACACTCACCCCGTCCCTACAGCGGCGGACGTGATCTCTCAACTCTATCAGTTCGACCTGTTCCAGCAGAATGCCGTGGAGCGCACCGATGGTGCACCCTCGAGCGACGTGCTGATGACCGCGGCTGCGCGGGCTGACGCGGCCGCCAAGCGCGACAAGATCCTGGCAGAGCTGCAACGGCAGACCGGGACCGAGATCCCTGCACAGCACAAGGCAGCTGCGATGCGCGCCCACAGCATCGACGCCGTGGACAGCACCGAAGGGCCGGCGTATGTGCGCCAATTCTACGCTGCACAGCTTGCCGAATACGAGCTGGCGGTTGCTCTCATCGAGCGATACCTGCAGTCTCCTGATAACGAGGACGTCAGGAGCTTTGCTGCGGCTCAGTTGCCAGCCCTGCTGACCGAGCTCGCCGACACCAGGAACGCGCTGGCCGACAAGTGATCGACCGGCTGCGATGACAATTTACCTTCCATTCGGCGGCTTGTGCTGCTGATCGAGCGGCATGACGTTCTTATCGCTCTCCGGCATCTTGTCCAATCCCTGGTCGCCATTGGCGTCGCTACCACCGGAGCTTGAGGTGCCGCTGCCACTACGGGTCGGCTTCATGGAGCTTCCTGTGGTCGGCGATGTCCCTGGCGTGGCCGAACTCGCGGCCGGATCGCCGCTCACGGCGCCCCGTCCGCTCGCCCCGCCGGACTGCGCAAGTGCCGTTCCGGAACAGAGCATAAGCGCGGCAACGACTGCTGCTTTGATGACTTTCATGGCGAGATCCCTTCGCTTCCCCGATAAAGCCGGTGAGCGGCTCTCGTTCCCTGGAGCGTCAGTCAGCTTCCCAGAAGGCAATTTGGCATTGCAAAAAACTTCTTCGCTGGTCCGAGGAACCGGTACTGGCTCGTCGAGTTACCGTTCTCGGGCCCGGTGGCGCGGGTTCCACCTGTTGGAGCATCTGCTTCTGCTTGATTTGGCAAGTGGGCAAAGCTTCTATGCCAATGGTCTGCGCTGCAGATTCTGGCGATCGAGGCACGTGGGGGACGATTATGAGCGATCTCGAGTCCGGCGCGTCGTCGCCGCCGTTGCGGCAGGCTCCTCCGCGCAATGGCAATGGCACAGGTCAAGCGGACTCGCAGCAGGACCTGCTCCACGCTCTGCAGGCGATGCGCTCCGGCGACTTCTCGGTACGGATGAGCGGGGATTACCTCGGCATTGAGGGCAAGATTGCCGATACGTTCAACGAGATCATCGCCGCAAACGAGCGGATGGCCCAGCAGCTGGAGCGTGTCGGCCAGGTCGTGGGCCGCGAGGGCAAGACGAGGCAGCGCGTCAAGTTCGGTCTCGCCAGCGGCTCCTGGGCTGACATGGAAGGTTCCGTCAACACTCTGATCGACGACCTGCTCTGGCCCACGCGCGAGGTGACCCGCGCCGTAGCCGCAGTTGCGCAAGGCGACCTACTGCAGACGGTCAAGCTCGACGTCGACGGCCGACCGCTGGGCGGCGAGTTCCTGCAATCCGCCAACATCGTCAACACGATGATCAAGCAGCTCAGCGTGTTCACCTCGGAGGTGACGCGCGTGGCGCGCGAGGTGGGCACCGAAGGCAAGCTCGGCGGCCAGGCCCAGGTGCCGGAGGTGACCGGCGTCTGGAAGGACCTGACCGAGAGCGTCAACTCGATGGCCAACAATCTGACCGGTCAGGTCCGCAACATTGCCGAGGTGACGATCGCAGTCGCCAATGGCGACCTGTCGAAGAAGATCACGGTCGACGTCCGTGGCGAGATCCTGCAGCTCAAGGAAGCCATCAACACGATGGTTGATCAGTTGCGCTCGTTCGCGGCCGAAGTGACGCGTGTGGCGCGCGAGGTCGGCACCGAGGGCCGGCTCGGCGGCCAGGCCGTGGTGCCCGGCGTCGGCGGCACCTGGAAGGACCTCACCGACAACGTCAACCTGCTCGCGGCGAACCTGACCACGCAGGTGCGCAACATCGCCGAGGTGACGACCGCAGTGGCGCGCGGCGACCTCTCCCGCAAGATCACCGTCGACGTGAAGGGCGAAATTCTCGAGCTGAAGAATACGATCAACACCATGGTCGACCAGCTCAACGCCTTCGCCGGCGAAGTGACGCGCGTGGCGCGTGAGGTCGGCACCGAGGGCAAGCTGGGCGGCCAGGCCCAGGTGCCAGGCGTGGCCGGCACCTGGAAGGATCTGACCGACAACGTCAATTTCATGGCCTCCAACCTGACGGCCCAGGTCCGCAACATCGCCGACGTCGCTACCGCGATCGCCTCGGGCGACCTCTCCAAGAAGATCACCGTGAACGTGTCGGGCGAAATCCTTCAGCTGAAGGAAACGCTGAATACGATGGTCGACCAGCTCAACGCCTTTGCCGGCGAAGTCACGCGCGTCGCCCGCGAGGTTGGCACCGAGGGCAAGCTCGGTGGCCAGGCTTTGGTGCGCGGGGTCGCCGGCACCTGGAAAGACCTGACCGACAGCGTCAATTCGATGGCCGGCAATTTGACCGCCCAGGTCCGCAACATCGCCGAGGTGACGACCGCGGTCGCCAATGGCGACCTCTCCAAGAAGATCACGGTCGACGTTCGCGGCGAGATCCTGGAGCTGAAGGACACCATCAACACGATGGTGGACCAGCTCAACGCCTTCGCCGGCGAGGTGACACGCGTCGCCCGCGAAGTCGGCACCGAGGGCAAGCTCGGTGGTCAGGCACTGGTGCGCGGGGTCGCCGGCACCTGGAAGGACCTCACCGACAGCGTCAACTCGATGGCCTCCAACCTCACCGGTCAGGTCCGCAACATCGCCGAGGTCGCGACCGCGGTGGCGAAGGGCGACTTGTCCAAGAAGATCACCGTCAACGTGTCAGGCGAGATCCTTCAGCTGAAGGAAACCCTGAACACGATGGTGGACCAGCTCAACGCCTTCGCCGGCGAAGTGACGCGCGTCGCCCGCGAGGTCGGCACCGACGGCAAGCTCGGCGGCCAGGCAGAGGTGCCCGGCGTCGCCGGCACCTGGAAGGACCTCACCGACAGCGTCAACTCCATGGCCGGCAACCTGACGGCCCAGGTCCGCAATATCGCCGAAGTGGCGACGGCGATCGCCAGCGGCGACCTATCGCGCAAGATCACCGTCGACGTGCGCGGCGAGATCCTGAGCCTGAAGGAGACGCTGAACACGATGGTCGACCAGCTCAACCGCTTTGCGGGCGAGGTGACGCGCGTGGCGCGCGAGGTCGGCACCGAAGGCCGCCTGGGCGGTCAGGCCAACGTGCCCGGTGTCGCCGGTACCTGGAAGGACCTCACCGACAGCGTCAACTCCATGGCCGGCAACCTCACGGCCCAGGTCCGCAACATCGCCGAGGTCACCACCGCGGTGGCGCGCGGCGACCTGTCGCGCAAGATCACCGTCGACGTGAAGGGCGAAATTCTCGAGCTGAAGAACACCATCAATACGATGGTGGACCAGCTCAACGCCTTCGCTTCCGAAGTGACGCGCGTGGCCCGCGAGGTCGGCACCGAAGGCAAGCTCGGCGGCCAGGCCGAAGTGCCCGGCGTCGCCGGCACCTGGAAGGACTTGACCGACAACGTCAACTTCATGGCGTCGAACCTGACGGCGCAGGTCCGCAACATCGCCGATGTTGCCACCGCGATCGCCAGCGGCGACCTGTCGAAGAAGATTACGGTCGATGTGCGCGGCGAGATCCTGCTGCTCAAGGACACCCTGAATACGATGGTCGAGCAGCTGCGCTCCTTCGCGGCCGAAGTGACGCGCGTGGCGCGCGAGGTCGGCACCGAGGGCCGCTTGGGCGGCCAGGCCGTGGTGCCCGGCGTCGGCGGCACCTGGAAGGACCTCACCGACAACGTCAACCTGCTCGCGGCGAACCTGACCACGCAGGTCCGCAACATCGCCGAGGTGACCACGGCGGTGGCGCGCGGCGACCTGTCGCGCAAGATCACGGTCGACGTGAAGGGCGAAATTCTCGAGCTGAAGAACACCATCAACACGATGGTGGACCAGCTCAATGCCTTCGCGGGCGAAGTGACGCGCGTCGCACGCGAGGTCGGCACCGAAGGCAAGCTCGGCGGCCAGGCGCAGGTGCCCGGTGTGGCCGGCACCTGGAAGGACCTGACCGACACCGTGAACTTCATGGCCGCCAACCTGACCGAACAGGTCCGCGGCATCGTCAAGGTGGTGACCGCGGTCGCCAATGGCGACCTGAAGCAGAACCTCACCGTGAAGTCCAAGGGCGAGGTCGCGGCGCTCGCCGACACCATCAACAACATGACCGAGACGCTCGCGACCTTTGCCGATCAGGTCTCCAGCGTCGCCCGCGAGGTCGGCGTCGAGGGCCGGCTTGGCGGCCAGGCCAACGTGCCGGGCGCCGCCGGCACCTGGAAGGATCTGACCGGCAACGTCAACCTGCTGGCGGCGAACCTGACCTCTCAGGTGCGTGCGATCGCCGAAGTGGCAACCGCCGTGACCAAGGGCGACCTCACTCGTTCGATCCAGGTCGACGCGCGCGGCGAAGTCGCCGAGCTCAAAGACAACATCAATACGATGATCACCAATCTGAGGCTCACGACGGACCTCAATACCGAGCAGGACTGGCTGAAGACCAATCTCGCCAAGTTCACCAACATGCTGCAGGGCCAGCGCGACCTGACCACAGTCGGCCGCCTGCTCCTGACCGAACTGACGCCGCTGGTGAACGCGCATCGCGGCGTGATCTACCAGGTCGAGAACGAGTATTCGCCGCAGCTGCGTCTGCTCGCATCCTATGCCGATGACGGCATCTACCCCCACCGACAGCTCGTTCAGTTCGGCGAAGGCCTTGTCGGCCAATGCGCAGCCGACAAGCGCCAGCGGCTGGTCGGCGATATCCCCTCCGACGCCGTCCCGGTCGGCTCGGCCCTGATACGGATGGTGCCGAAGAACCTCGTGGTGCTGCCGGTGCTGTTCGAGAACCAGGTCAAGGCGGTGATCGAACTTGCCTCCTTGAGCGCGTTCACGACATCGCAGATGACCTTCCTCGAGCAGCTCACCGATTCCATCGGCATCGTGCTCAACTCGATCGAGGCCACGATGCAGACCGAAGGCCTGCTCAAGCAGTCCCAGCAGCTCGCCGCCGAGCTGCAGGCCCAACAGCGCGAGCTGCAGCAGACCAACGAGCAATTGGAGCAGAAGGCGCAGCAGCTCGCCGAGCGCAACGTCGAGGTCGAACGCAAGAACCAGGAGATCGAGCAGGCCCGCCGCGCGCTGGAGGAAAAGGCCACCGAGCTTGCGCTGACCTCGAAATACAAGTCCGAATTCCTCGCCAACATGTCGCACGAGCTGCGCACGCCGCTCAACTCGATCCTGATCCTCGGCCAGCAGCTCACCGAGAACCCGGACGGCAATTTGACCGGCAAGCAGGTCGAGTTCGCCCGCACCATTCACGGTGCCGGCACCGACCTCTTGAACCTGATCAGCGACATCCTCGATCTTTCCAAGATCGAGTCGGGCACGGTCACCGTGGATGCCGAGGAAATTCTCACCGCGAACCTGCTCGAGACGGTTGGCCGTCCATTCCGCCATGAGGCCGACAACCGGCAGCTTGCGTTCAATATCGAGGTCGATCCGAACCTCGCGCGCAGCATCGTCACCGACTCCAAGCGCCTGCAGCAGGTGCTGAAGAACCTGCTGTCGAACGCCTTCAAGTTCACCGCCGAAGGCGGCGTGCGTCTGAAGGTGGCTGCGGCGCTTGGCGGCTGGAGCGCGGAGCACCCGGTCCTCAACACCGCGCCGGCCGTGATCGCCTTCGAAGTGTCGGACACCGGCATCGGCATTCCGCAGGAGAAGCAGAAGCTGATTTTCGAGGCCTTCCAACAGGCCGACGCCGGCACCAGCCGCAAATATGGCGGCACGGGCCTTGGCCTTGCCATCAGCCGCGAGCTCGCCAACCTGCTCGGCGGCGAGATCCATCTGAAGAGCTCGCCCGGCACGGGCTCGACCTTCACGCTCTATCTGCCGCTGAAATATACCGGCCCGACAGTGTCGCCGCGCATCAGCGCGCCCTCGCCTCAGCCGCCCGCACTGGTCCCTGCCCTGCAGCAGGTCGTGCCGGCCGAGCGCGTCGCCGAGCAGCTTCCGGACGATCGCCTCAACCTGAACGCCGGCGACACCATTCTGCTGATCGTCGAGGATGATCCGCATTATGCACGCGTGCTGATCGACCTCGCACGCGACAAGGGCTTCAAGGTGCTGGTCGCCGGCCGGGGCGCCGAGGCGCTCGACCTCGCCAAGCAATATCAGCCGGCGGCGATCTCACTCGACGTGTTCCTGCCGGACATGCTGGGCTGGACCGTGCTGAGCCAGCTCAAGCACAACCCGCTGACGCGGCATATCCCCGTGCAGATCATCACGCTCGATGAGGATCGGCAGCATGCGCTGGCCCGCGGCGCCTTCTCTTTCGTCAACAAGCCGACGACCACCGAGGGCGTCAGCGAGGCGCTGACGCAGATCAAGGAATACGCCAAGCCACGGCGCAAGCGGCTTCTGATCGTCGAGGACAACGTGGCCGAGCAGCTCTCGATCCGCGAGCTGCTCGACCACGACGATATCGAGATCGTGGCAGCCGACACGGGCGCCGGCGCGCTGTCGATGCTGCGCGAGATGCCGTGCGATTGCGTCGTGCTCGATCTGCGGCTGCCGGATATGAGCGGCTTTGAGGTGCTCGACCAACTCCGCGCGGACACCTCCCTGTCCAACGTTCCGGTCGTTGTGTTCACCGGCCGGGAGCTGTCCGCCGAAGAGGACGCGGAGCTTCACACGATGGCGCGCAGCATCGTCGTCAAGGGTGTGGAATCGCCGGAGCGCCTGCTCGACGAGACCGCGCTGTTCCTGCACCGTGTGATCACGGAACTTCCGGCCGAAAAGCAGCGCATGCTGGAGAAACTCAACAGTTCCGACGAGGATCTCATCGGCAAGACCGTGCTATTGGTCGACGACGATGCGAGGAACATCTTCGCGCTCTCCAGCGTGCTCGAAAGGCGCGGCATGAAAGTACTCACCGCGACGACCGGCAGCGAGGCCATCGATCTCGTCGAGTCCAACCCGACGATCGCAATCGTGCTGATGGACATCATGATGCCGCAGATGGATGGGTATCAGACCATTGGCGTTATCAGGCAGAACCCGTCCTTCGCCCGCCTCCCGATCATTGCGCTTACGGCGAAGGCCATGAAGGGAGACCGCGAAAAGTGCTTGGAAGCCGGCGCCTCCGACTATCTGGCCAAGCCAGTCAACACCGAGCAGCTGCTGCTTGCGATCCGCATGTGGCTGCATCGCTGAACGGCCCGCCGATGATGGAACATGAAAAAGTAAACATTCTCCTGGTCGACGATCAGCCGGCCAAGCTTTTGGCCTATGAGGTCATCCTCAAGGAACTCGGCGAGAATCTGGTGGTCGCGACCTCCGGACGCGAAGCGCTGGAAATTTTGCTGAAGACCGAGATCGCCGTGATCCTGGTCGACGTCTGCATGCCGGAGCTCGACGGCTTCGAACTGGCGGCCATGATCCGCGAGCATCCCCGATTTCAGAAAACGGCGATCATCTTCATCTCGGCAATTCAGGTCAGCGATCTCGACCGCCTGCGCGGCTACGAGATGGGCGCGGTCGATTACGTTCCGGTGCCGGTCGTCCCGGAGGTGCTGCGCGCCAAGATCCGGGTGTTTGCCGAGCTCTATCGCAAGACCCGACAATTGGAACGCCTCAACAGCGAGCTCGAGGATCGCGTCCGCGCGCGTACTGCCGAGCTGGAGCGTTCAACCCAGCAGCTCGTCGAGAGCGAGCAGCGCCGCAGCATGGCGATTGCCGCCGGCAGGATGGGATCCTGGGATTGGGATGGGCTGAACGGGGACTGGATGTGGGACGAAGGCCAGTACCGCATTTTTGGCGTCGATCCCGCAAGTTTCGAGCTGACCTCCGCCAATATCGCTGCGCTGCTGCATCCGGACGATGTCGATCGCGTCAAGGACGTGATCGCGGAGTTCGGCAGAGGCGCTCGTTCCTATGAGGCCGAATTCCGCATCAATCGGCCGGACGGCGAGCAACGCTGGTGCGTCAGCACGGCGGCCGCAACTGTCGACAGAGGCGGCCGCGTCATCCGCGTCAGCGGCGTCACCGTCGATATCACGGAACGCAAGCGTGCGGAGGAACGCCAGAACCTGCTGACACGCGAGGTCGACCACCGCGCCAAAAATGCACTCACCTTGGCACAGTCGATCGTCCGTTTGACGCGGGCGGACAGCATGCAATCCTACGTCGACGCCGTCGAAGGCCGCATCAATGCGCTGGCGCGGGTTCACACCATCCTTTCGCTGTCGAGCTGGCAGGGTGCGGAAGTCGGCAAGCTCGTGGCTGAGGAGCTCGCGCCCTACGCCACCGCCGGGCAGGTTCGCTTTGAAGGCGCGGAGGTGCAGTTGCAGCCCGCCACTGCGCAGAGCCTGGCGCTGGCTTTGCACGAGCTCGTCACCAACTCCGCCAAGTATGGCGCGTTATCCGTGCTGCCCGGCCAGCTCGCAGTCACCTGGACCATCGAGAACGACCGGCTCGATCTGATCTGGGTCGAGACCGGAGGGCCGCAGGTGTGCGAGCCGACCACGCGCGGCTTCGGCACCCGCAGCCTGATGGCGAGCGTGGAGAACCAGCTTGGCGGCCAAGCCCTGTTCGACTGGCGACCGGAAGGCTTGATCTGCCGCTTGCTGGTGCCATTACGGCGCGATGCTGCCGCGCCCGAGGTCGGCAAGGACACCTACCGCGCCGAGGCCGACGACGCGCAGCTGCAGCGCGTGTGCGGATAGTCGGTTCCTTTCGCTCGGCGCGGCGGAGGTCCACGCGGCCGCAACTGGCGTCGACGATTCAACGAAGATAGGACCTCTGACGCTGGCGGCACCCTCGATATCGCTCAGGCCGCGCTGCGCTGGGTATGCCGGCCTTCCTTCACTTCTTCGATGATCTTGGCGCTGAAGGCCTCGAGATCTCCGGGATTGCGCGAGGTGATGACGCCCTGATCGACCACGACCTCGGCGTCCTCCCACTTCGCGCCGGCATTGGTGACATCGGTCTTGATCGATTTGTAGGAGGTCATCTTGCGTCCCCTGGCGATGCCGGTCTCGATCAGGAGCCAGGGTGCGTGGCAAACCGCCGCCACCACCTTCTTCGCCTCGAAGATGTCCTTGATGAATTTCAACGCCTTCGGCTCTACGCGCAACAAATCCGGATTGATCTGTCCGCCCGGCAACACGACGGCATCGTAGTCGGCGGCGGAAGCCTTATCGAGCGTCTTGTCGACTTTGACCGGACGTCCCCAATCCTTCTTGTCCCAGCCCTTGATCTCGCCGGAGGCGAGCGAAACGATCTCGACCGTGGCACCGGCGTCCTTCAGCCGTTGGCGCGGCACTTCCAGCTCGGACTGCTCGAACCCATTGGTGGCCAAAATCGCGATCTTCTTTCCTTGCAGATCCATTCGCGTGCTCCTCGCTGACCGTGGTGGCGATCAATCGAGCAGCGCCGGCTTCGTTCCAGGGCGTTGCCGCTGGTCGCCATTTGCAGATTTGACCGTACCGCTCTGGTGCTCCTGGAACCCCGCGTCGATGCCCGTCGTTGAGGAACACGCGGGGTGGTGCCGTTCCGACGATGCCTGATTCAGGCATGCAGACGGCTCCAAGAGGGATGACGAAGCTGGAGTTCATCGTGCCCTACGCTTTGTTTGAAAAAGACGAGCAACTGACCCGCCCTTTTCGCACCGAGCGAGAGGTGTGGGAGGCGGCCGAGCGAGCCGACCTGGTGGTCGCTGGAACGCATGGCGAAAAAATTCTCGATAACAACTTCGAGATCAAACCCTGCGAAGCGACTCCGGAAGAGCTCGCCGCGACAACACGTTCGGAGATCCTGTTTTCTGATCCATCACCCGAGGAGATGCCGCCCGCGAACGGCTCTCATGGGTCGAAATCGGCCCCATCCAAGATTGCGGCCAGGGACCGATCGTCATGATCGGAGCAGAGAGGTAGGCTCCGGCGGACCTCGGCCGGCCAACGCAACGTCGACCGGCACCAGCAGTTAGCGACCGCCGGTCCGGCACCGGATCTGCATGACCTCGGCGTCGCTCGGGGGGCTCGTCCCTATCCAGTTTCGTAGCTAGGGAACCAAAAACCGGGGTGCATGCACCCCGGTTCGAAAGCTACGCGACCGGATCAGGTCAGTAGCAGGCGCGTGGATCGACCGCGACGTACTGGCCCGAGGGATAGCGGTAGTAGCAGTTGCCCTGCGCGAGGTAATAACCGGGGCGCGACGCCGCCGTGGCTCCTGCGATCGCGCCGGTTGCACCGCCGATCACGGCACCGGCTGCCGCGCCGCTCGCACGCCCGGTCAGCAGGCCACCAAGCACGCCGCCGACGATGGCACCCCCGACCGCGCTGGCGCCGGGATCCGGCGGAGGCGGCGCCGGCTCGTAGGCCACCGGCGGAGGCGGATCGGGGTCATAGGCGGCCTCAGGTGCATAGACCACATCATCGGCATAATCTTCGGAGACATAGGTCGGCGGGCCATCCATCGGCTCCGGATAATAGTACCAAACGCCGCCAACATCCCACCACCACCCGTCTCGGCCGCCGTGCACCTCATGTCGCCATCGCCCTCGCTCCCAGCCGATCCGGCCACGATAAGGATGACCGCCGAAACTGTGCGCAACGATGGCCCCGTGCGTGAAGCGCGCATCGGGACCCCGCCCTACCATGGGAGCCGGATGTCCCGGGGCCGCGGCACGGAAGCCCCCGGCAGGCCCGCCGCCCGGATGGGCCACAACCGGTGCGGTCGGATGAACCGCAAGCGGTCCACCGGGACGACCGCCCGGAGGAGGTCCGGGCCGGGTGGCTGGCGCCGCGCCACGCGGGCCAGAGGGGGGTGTTCCGCCCGGGCTGGCATGCTCCTGAGCCTGTGCGGACAGCGATACTGCCGCCAGCAAGGACACCATCGGCACCACGAATTTCGCTCGGCTGAATGCAGTCATTCTGCCCCCCCACATGAAACGCCGTGCCGAAGCACCTGAAAACGGAAGCCATTGTCATGGCGATCGGACATCGGAGCAACACGACAGACGGCCCGAGCCGGTTACAAATCGGTAAGATCGCGACAATTTTGCGGTCGACGCGGTCTGTGGTAGCGGGCCGGCGCGCCGTCAACGCGCCGGCTCAATCGTGTTGCAATTGGTCCGGCCTGACATCAGACAATCCTGCAGCCGGCTTGCCGAGGTCAGACTATGCGCGAGCCACAAGCCGAAGCCGAGCATGGCTGCGGCGATCAACAGCCCAGCGATCGCGCCTCGCCGGCTGGGATTGACGTTGGGTTGGACAGGCGTGGACCGACCCGACTCGGACCCAGTCGGCTCGGACTGACCGGATGCGGGATCGGCCATCGCGCCCGCTCCCCGTCAAACCGGTCGTCGGGCGACTGGCTCCTTCTGCCGAACCCCGACCGCCGGGATCTCCGGCTGCACCCGGGTACAGCTGGTCACCCAGACAATGCGCTGGCATTGCCACTCCGCGCCCAGGACGCCGCTCGCAACGGTCACGGGACGCGCAAATACGGCGGTCATGATGCAGGCTCCGGCAGCCAGCGCTGCCGCTGCAACGGCGAGCGCAAGGCGTCTGCGCTGCGACGGTGAAGAGGTCATGCCGGTTCTCCTTTGAAAAAGCGCATGATGCAGAATAAAGCCGCGCCGCGCTTATTCCTGTGAGTCGGATCACAACCGGCCGACCACCATCACGTGACGGGTGGCTTAAATAAAGATTTGCGAACGGCTTGCAAGCATCTCACACCACCCATGTGCGTGAACGCGCGATAAACAATTGTCATAAGCCCGGAAGACAATGTAGACACGCCTTCTCGTCGCGCCGACCCTGCTTGATAGCCTCATGGCGAAGCGGCTATTTGACGGGAAAATCAGCCCCGAACCAACATTGGATCAGACGAAGACGACGTTCGATGAGAGGATTCAAGCAACCCGGATTTGCCGATCGGCAGAAGGCGGCACAACAGGCGCGGCAGAGCCTTCTGGAAAAATTCCGGGCTCAGCCGGGACCGGATGATCCCGAAGTCGTGAAGAGGCGTGAGGAGCGCGAGGCCATTGCTGCGCGCCGCGAACAGGCCCGTCTGCAGCGCGAGGCTGCCAAGGCCGAAGAAAAGCGCCGGCAGGAAGAGGCTGCAGCGGCGGAAGCCGCACGGCTTGCGCGCGAGGCGGAAGAAGCTGCCGCGCGGCAGGCCGCGCTCGAGGCCGAGCAGAAAGCAAAGCGCGACGCGCGCTATGCGGCGCGCAAGCAACGCGGCAAGAGGAAGTAGCGCGCAAGAGCACAGCCGGGTTGCGGCAATCAAAGCCGTCCCCCGCTCCCTCTTCGGATTGCACTCTCCATTCTCTGCGGTAAAGCCGCTGCCTATGTGGCATCGACCTGCCGCGGACCGGCGGTGCGATCGCGTGCGGGCCTGACCAAAATCGGGCCCGCGTCTGGCGCGCGGTCTCAGTTCTTCTTCATGCCGTCGTCCTTCTTCATCATGCCATCCTTGGACATGGCATCATCCTTCTTCATGCTGTCCTTCCCCATCGTGTCCTTCTTCATGCTGTCGTGGGACATCGTCTCCTTCTTCATGGCGTCGTCCTTGCCCATCTTGTCCTCCGCAAAGGCGACGGGAGCCAGGGCGAGGTTGAGCGCGAAAGCCGCGGCGGAGAGGCTGAGGATGAGGCTGGTGCGAGTGGTCATGATGAATCTCCCTTCGAAAGACACGGTTGGCCGCGGCGGAGATGCCGCTCCCATGCTCCTCGCCTCCGCAGGTGCATCCGTTACGCGCCGCCTGAATTTTTTCTGTCCCTGACAGTTCGCGGGTCCGCGCAACCATTCAGCCTGGGCCCGGCGACGATCGTCTCAAATCCAGTCACCCCCGGGTGTCGCGACAACCCTTGGCATGTAGTGAAGCGTGCAGATCAACGAATGCGCTTGGAGCAGCCGACTTTTGCAGCTTGATGCTTTCGAATTCCCTGGCTTCGACACAATTTCGCCCGTGATCGGCATGTTAGTGAATTGCGTACGCCGTTTGATTGGGCGGGTGCGCCGCAACAAATTGTCGCTTCCCGCGTGTTGGACCTCGAACGATCCGCGCTCATCGACTAGAGGTATTCCGACCGAAACCGGCTAAGATGCGCGCCAACCGCCGGCGCTGGCCGGCAAAACCAATCACAAGTTGTCCAGGGGAAAACTCATGCTCTCACGTCGTCACGTCATCGCCTCCGCGCTCGCCGCGCCCGCAATTCTCCGCCTGGGAATCGGGACCGCGCAAGCCGCTACGACCTTGAAGATCTCGCACCAGTTTCCGGGTGGCACCATCGACAAGGGCGATTTCCGCGATCGGCTTTGCCGCATGTTCGCTGAAGAGGTGAAGAAGCGCTCGGGTGGCGAGATCTCCGCCGAGATCTATCCCAACTCCTCGCTGATCAAGACCAACGCGCAATTCTCGGCAATGCGCAAAGGCGCGCTGGACATCAGCCTCTACCCGATGCCCTACGCCGGCGGCGAAGTGCCGGAAACCAATATCGCGCTGATGCCGGGCCTGGTGACCACCTACGACCAGGGTGCACGCTGGAAGACCTCGCCAGTTGGCAAGGCGCTGTCGGACTTTCTTGCCGATAAGGGCATCATCCTGCTCACCTGGGTCTGGCAGGCCGGTGGCGTCGCCAGCCGCTCGCGCGCGCTGGTCGCGCCGGAGGACGCCAAGGGCCTGAAGGTCCGCGGCGGATCGCGCGAGATGGACATGGTGCTGCAGACCGCCGGCGCCTCCGTGCTCTCGGTGCCGTCGAACGAAATCTACACCGCGATGCAGACCGGCGCCTGTGATGCCGGCATCACCTCCTCCACCAGCCTGATCTCGTTCCGGCTCGAAGAGGTGTCCAAGTTCCTGACCTCCGGCGCCAAGGCGTCCTACTGGTTCATGCTGGAGCCCTTGATGATGTCGAAGTCGATCTTCGATGCCCTGCCGAAGAACCAGCAGGACATCATCCTTACCGTCGGCGCCGAGCTCGAAGCCTTCGGTCGCAAGGGCGCGCAGGAGGACGATATCGAAGTCGCGAACGTCTACAAGAAAGCCGGCGCGAGCGTGAGCGAGCTCGATCTCGCCACCGTCAACAAGTGGCGCGACATCGCGCGCGACACCGCTTGGAAGGACTACGGCGCCAAGACCAAGACCGCGGCGAACCTGCTCAAGCTCGCCACCGACGTCGCAGCATGATGCACGGTCCGCTTCCTGGCGAGACCACGACGCAGATCCCCGCCGGCACAGGTCCGCTGGCGGGCATCGCGCGTGGCCTTTCATTGCTCAATCGTATCATCGTCGTCTTTGCCGCGCTGGCGCTGGTCGCGGCCTGTGTGATTCTGAGCTACAGCGTGATTGGCCGCGCCTTGTTCCAGGCGGCCAATTACTGGCAGGACGAGGCCGCCGTCTTCCTGCTGGTCGGCGCGACCTTCATGACCGCGGCCTATGTCCAGGAGCATCGTGGCCACGTCAGCATCGAGGCCTTTGTCGGCCTGCTGTCGCCCACAGCGAACCGGATCAGGCTGTGGCTGGTCGATGTCGCGACCTTCCTGTTCTGCGCGTTTTTCACCTGGAAATCCTGGACGCTGACCTATGAAGCCTGGGAAGACGGCCAGGTCTCCAATTCGATGTGGTCGCCGCCTCTGGCGATCCCGTATTGCCTGATGGCTGCCGGCATGACGCTGCTCTGCGTGCAATTGCTGCTGCAGATCGTAATGTCGCTGACTGGAGACCGTCGATGAGCGTGTTTGGAATTGGCCTGTCTTACGGCATCGCAACGCTGTTTGCGATGTTTGCAGGCATGCCGATCGCGTTCGCGCTCGGTGCCGTCGCCGCGGTTTTCATGGCGATCTATATGCCCGCCGCCTCGCTCGATACGGTAACGCAGAACGTCTATGAGGAGATGGCGTCGATCACGCTGCTATCGATTCCGCTTTTCATCCTCAAGGGCGCCGCGATCGGCCGCTCGCGCGCCGGTCAGGACCTTTACTCCGCTTTGCACGCCTGGTTGCATCGGATTCCCGGCGGTCTTGGCGTCGCCAACGTGTTCGCCTGCGCGCTGTTTGCGGCGATGGCGGGCTCCTCGCCGGCCACCTGCTCGGCGATCGGTTCGGCCGGCATTCCGGAGATGCGCAAGCGCGGCTATTCCGGCGGCTTCGCGGCCGGCATCATTGCGGCCGGCGGCACGCTCGGCATCCTGCTGCCGCCCTCGATCACGATGATCCTGTTTGCAGTCGCAGCCGAGAAATCGCTGGGACGGCTGTTCCTGGCCGGCATCGGACCGGGACTGCTGCTGGTGACGCTGTTCGGCGGCTATGCAGTGATCCGCTTCCGGCAAGAATACAGGACGGCGAAGATCGCCTATGACAAGGGCGGCTCCTTCTCTCCCATCCTGACCGAAGATGACTTCACCCTGGCGCAGCGCTTCTCCGTGCTGCCGCGGGTCATTCCGTTCGTGCTGCTGCTCACCGGCGTCATGGTCGCGCTCTATGGCGGCTTTGCCACGCCCTCGGAGACAGCCGGTCTCGGCGGCATCCTGGCGCTGGTCCTGATCGCGCTCATCTACCAGGTGTGGCGGCCCGCCGATCTCGCGCCGATCATGAAGGCGACCTTGCGGGAATCCACCATGCTGATGCTGATCATCGGCATGTCGCTGCTCTATTCCTACGTGATGAGCTATCTGCACATCTCGCAGTCGGCGGCGGAATCGATCGTGGCGATGCATCTGCCGCGCTGGGGACTTTTGTTCGCGATCTTGGCGATGGTGATCGTGCTCGGCTTCTTCCTGCCGCCGGTATCGATCATCCTGATGACCGCGCCAATCATCCTGCCGCCGCTGCGCGCGGCGAATTTCGACATCATCTGGTTCGGCGTGGTGATGACGATCGTGATGGAGATGGGGCTGATCCATCCACCGGTGGGGCTGAACATCTTCGTCATCAGGAACGTCGCGCCCGACATTCCCTTAAGCGAGGTGATCTGGGGCACGCTGCCGTTCGTGCTCTTGATGATGGCCGCTGTGCTGCTGCTCTGCTTGGTGCCGCAGATCTCGACCTTGCTGCCGGATCTGGTGATGGGTGTCGACACCAGCCGCTGAGAAGAAGCGAATGGTGAATAGCGAGTGGCCAATAGGGAGCAGCGATAGCGTCTGTTTCCTATCTCGCGACCTATCAGTCGCCGTCATTGCGAGCGAAACGACGTGTCCGCCATAGCCCGCGGGCGACGGCGGCAGCAATCCAGAGCCGACGAAGATTCTGGATTGCTTCGGCTCCTCGCAATGACGTCGCTTGCGAGCAGCCCTATTTGCTACTCGCCACTTGCTACTCCCTATTCGCCCTTTTCTTTTTCGCATTCAACGCATTGACCACGCGGCTGACCGGCGGCCGGCCAATCAGGCGGCTGATCTCGTTGGTTGCGGCGAGCAGCTTCTCCATTTCGATGCCGGTCGCAATCCCCATGCCTTCGAGCATGTAGACGACATCCTCGGTGGCGACATTGCCCGTCGCGCCCGGCGCGAACGGACAGCCGCCGAGGCCACCGGCGGCCGCGTCGATCACGCGGACGCCCTCCTCCATTCCCGCATAGAGATTGGCGAGCGCTTGGCCGTAAGTGTCGTGGAAATGCATCGCCAGACGCGCCACCGGCACGTCGCCGGCAACGGCACGCAGCATCTCGCGCGCCTTGAGGGGCGTGCCGACACCGATGGTATCGCCGAGCGAGATCTCGTAGCAGCCGAGATCCCACAGCGACTTGGCGACATCGACCACAGCCTGCGGCTTGACCTCGCCATCATAGGGACAACCGAGCACGCAGGAGACATAGCCGCGCACCTTGATGCCGTCGGAGCGCGCATGCGCCACCACCGGCTTGAACCGCTCCAGCGATTCGGCGATCGAGCAGTTGATGTTGGCGCGCGAGAAGCCTTCCGAGGCCGCGGCGAACACCGAGACTACCTTGGCGCCGGCTGCCCGCGCCGCCTCATAGCCCTTCACGTTCGGCACCAACACGTGGAATTCGGCCGGCAACTGCGCGACGCCCCGCATCACCTCGTCCGAGCCGACCATCTGCGGAATCGCCTTTGGCGAGACGAAGGCACCGACCTCAACCGTTCTCAGTCCGGCGGCGACCAGCGCGCGCACGAAGGCGATGCGGTCGGCCGGCTTGACCAGCGTTTTCTCGTTCTGCAGCCCGTCACGCGGACCCATCTCGATGATGCGGACGCTGTCGCTCATGGCTCACCTCGTCGACTAGATGTGGTCTTTCAGGAGGTTGTCCATCTGGCCTGAACCGAGGAAGCTGAGGTTGCGAAGCTTCAGTGTTCCAAGGAGAGACCAGATGAACATCCATAAGAATGCGCCTTTGACGCCTAAAGGTCGAGAGGCGATGGTTCGCAGCGTCGTGGAAGGCGGACTAAGCCAAGCCGACGCAGCCTACCAGTTCAATACGACGCCCAAAACGGTCGCCAAATGGGTCAAGCGGTTCCGCGCAGAAGGTGCGGCTGGGTTGCAGGATCGCTCCTCCAGACCTCATTCATCGCCAAGCCAAACCCCGCCTGCCACGTGCACGGTCGTCGAGACGTTGCGCCGGCAGCGCCACACCAGTAAGCAAATCGCCGCTGAGGTTGGGGTGTCACCGGCTACTGTGAGCCGCATTCTTCGCCAATTGGGATTGAACCGGATCCGCGATCTGGAGCCGGCCGAGCCGGAACGCCGCTATGAGCGCGAGAACCCAGGCGAGATGCTTCACATCGACATCAAAAAGCTCGGGCGTTTCGAGCATGTCGGCCACCACATCACCGGCGATCGCACCGGCCAGAGCAACAGCCGCGGCGTCGGCTGGGAGTTCGTCCATGTCTGCATCGACGATCATTCCCGCGTCGCCTTCTCCGAGATCAAGCTGGACGAGACGGCTAACAGCGCCGTTCGCTTCCTCAAGGCGGCGGTCGCCTATTACAAGAGCCTCGGCGTCACCGTCACGCGCGTCATGACCGACAACGGGAGTTGCTACAAGGCATTTGCCTTCCGCGATGCCTGCAAGGACCTGCGCATCAGGCACGTCCGCACCAAACCCTACACGCCCAAGACAAACGGTAAGGCCGAGCGCTTTATCCAGACCGCGCTCCGGGAATGGGCTTACGCCAAGGCCTATCCCACATCAGATCGGCGCGCCGAAGAGCTGCCGATCTGGCTGCACCAGTACAACTGGCATCGGCCTCACGGTGGTATAAAGTCTCAAACGCCTATCAGCAGACTCGGTCTAACCGAGGACAACCTCTTGAGGCTCCACAACTAGAGCGTTTTCAAGCGAAGTAGGTACCGGTTCGCGTCAAAAAAAACGCGTCAAAATAGACACTGGAGCCTCCGTTCCGATTCGATCGGACTGGAAAGGCTCTAGGCTGAGGGTTCGACTTCCGCGAGCTCGGCGCCTTCCTGCACGATGTCGCCGACCTTGCACTTGATCACTTTCAACACGCCGGCGAACGGCGCCCGCAGGGTCTGCTCCATCTTCATGACTTCGAGCGTCAGGATGGCGGCGCCCTTCTCCAGCGCGGCTCCTTCTTCCGCCAGCAGCGCCACCACGGTGCCGGGCAAAGGCGCGATGATCTTGTCCTCGCCGCTCTGCTCTTCGTCCTCGCCACCAAACGGATCGACCCAATGCAGATCGAAACGCCCGTTGCGGGTGCGCAGATAGAGTTCATGACCATCGACCACCGCCACGACATGGGTTTTCAGTCCGTCGAGGACAAGGTCAAGCCCGCCGTCGGCGGATGAAGCATGGGTGAAGGACCACGTGCGGTCCGCAATCGTCAGTGTCGATGACCCGTTGCCGTAGGACAGCATGACCGTCTGCGGCTCGCCTCCGGCGCGATCGCGGAACACGAACACGCGCTGCCGGCGGCCGACCGGCATCCAGCCGGAGCTGCGCCAGGGCGAAGGCGGATCACTTGCGGCCTTCGCCTGCTCGCCCGACAGGATCGCCGCCACAGCGGCGCAGAGCTCGAGCTCGCCCGCGGCCGGCGCTGCTGCAGTCAGCGCTGGCAGCTCGCGCTCGATGAAGCCAGTATCGATGGCGTTGGTGCCAACGCTTCTGTGCGTCACCAGCGCCGACAGGAATGGAATGTTGGTGATGACGCCGCGAATATCGGTCTCCTCCAGGCCGCGATCGAGCCGCGCAATCGCGGCCTCCCGGGTCGGCGCCCAGGCGATCATCTTGGCCAGCATGGCGTCGTAGTAAGGCGAGACCGCATCGCCCTCGCGATAGCCGGCATCGATGCGCAGGCCGCCGCTCTCCTCCGGAAGCCGCCATGTCGTGATGCGGCCGACCGAGGGCATGAAGTTCTTCGCCGGATTCTCGGCGTAGACCCGCGCCTCGATCGCGTGACCATGCAACTTGATCTGGTCCTGCGTCAGCGGCAGCCTTTCGCCGAAGGCGACGCGCAGCTGCCATTCGACCAGATCCACGCCGGTGATCAGCTCGGTGACAGGATGCTCGACCTGCAGGCGCGTGTTCATCTCGATGAAGAACACGTCCTTGCCGTCGGAGACGAATTCGATGGTGCCGGCACCAACATAGTTCACCGTGCCGGCCGCCCGACGAGCTGCCGCGCACACCGTCTCGCGCTGCTCGGGGTTCAGCGTCGGCGACGGCGCCTCCTCGACCACCTTCTGGTGGCGGCGCTGCAACGTGCATTCGCGCTCGAACAGCGAGACCAGATTGCCGTGGCTGTCGCCGATGATCTGGACCTCGATATGCCGCGGGTTCTGGACGTATTTCTCGATCAGCATGCGATCGTCGCCGAACGCCGCCTTGGCCTCGCGCTTGGCGCTGGTGAGCGCGTCCGCAAGCTCGGGCGCTGCGTTCACGACGCGCATGCCGCGGCCGCCCCCACCGGCCGAGGCCTTCACCAGCACCGGGAAGCCGATGCGGTTCGCTTCCCTTGCGAGCGTCGCCTCGTCCTGCGCCTCGCCATGATAGCCCGCGACCTGCGGCACGCCGGCCTTTTCCATCAGCGCCTTGGAGCCGGACTTCGAGCCCATCGCCGTCATCATCGCCGGCGTGGGCCCGACGAAGACGAGGCCGGCTTCGGTGCAGGCCTGCGCGAATTCGGCATTCTCCGATAGGAAGCCATATCCGGGATGCACGGCCTCGGCGCCGGTCCGCCGTGCGGCCTCGATCAACCGTTCGATGTTGAGATAGCTGTCGCGAGCTCGCGCCGGTCCCAGCAGCACGGCTTCATCGGCCAGCGCAACATGCATCGCACCGCGGTCGGCTTCCGAATAGACGGCGACGGTCTTCAGACCCATCGTACGCGCGGTCCTGATGACGCGCACCGCGATCTCGCCGCGGTTGGCGATCAGGAGCTTGTGGAAGCGGCGATACAATCCGGGAGCAGCCATCGTCACGTCCTGAAATGTCACATCCTGAACAGGCCGAACCTGGTCGGCTCGATCGGCGCGTTGGCCGCGGCGGAAAGGCCGAGCCCCAGCACCAGGCGCGTATCGGCGGGATCGATCACGCCGTCATCCCACAACCGGGCCGTGGCATAATAGGGATTGCCCTGGCTCTCATATTGCGCGCGAATGGGCGCGCGGAACTGCTCTTCCTCCTCCGCCGGCCAGCTCTCGCCCTTGGCCTCGATATTGTCGCGGCGGACCTGGCTCAGCACCATGGCCGCCTGCTCGCCGCCCATCACCGAGATGCGCGCGTTCGGCCACATCCACAGGAAGCGCGGCGAATAGGCGCGGCCGCACATGCCGTAATTGCCGGCGCCGTAGGAGCCGCCGATCACGACCGTGAACTTCGGCACCGAGGCGGTGGCGACCGCGGTCACCAGCTTGGCGCCGTCGCGCGCGATGCCGCCGGCCTCGTATTTCTTACCGACCATGAAGCCGGTGATGTTCTGCAGGAACACCAACGGGATGCCGCGCTGACAGCACAGCTCGATGAAATGCGCACCCTTCAGCGCGCTCTCGCTGAACAGGATGCCGTTGTTGGCGATGACGCCGACCGGATAGCCCCAGATATGCGCGAAGCCGCACACCAGCGTCTGGCCGTAGAGCTTCTTGAACTCGTCGAACTCGGAGCCATCGACCACGCGCGCGATGATGTCGCGGACGTCGAACGGCTTGCGGCCGTCGACCGGTACCACGCCATAGATCTCATCGGTCGCAAACAGCGGATCCCGCGGCTCGCGCATGTTCAGCGCATTGCGCGATGCCGGCGGCTTCAACGTTGCGACAATCCGCCGCGCAATCCCGATCGCGTGGGCATCGTTCTGCGCGTAGTGATCGGTGACGCCGGACTGCCGCGAATGCACGTCGGCGCCGCCGAGTTCCTCCGCGCTCACCACCTCGCCGGTCGCGGCTTTCACCAGAGGCGGCCCACCGAGGAAGATCGTGCCCTGATTGCGCACGATGATGCTCTCGTCCGACATCGCCGGCACATAGGCGCCCCCTGCGGTGCAGGAGCCCATCACGATTGCGATCTGCGGGATGCCTTGCGCCGACATCTGCGCCTGGTTGTAGAAGATGCGGCCGAAATGCCGCTCGTCGGGGAAGATCTCGTCCTGCAACGGCAGGAAGGCGCCGCCCGAATCCACCATATAGACGCAAGGCAAGTTGTTCTGTCGGGCAATGTCCTGCGCCCGCAGATGCTTCTTCACGGTCATCGGGTAATAGGTGCCGCCCTTGATGGTGGCATCATTGGCGACGATCACGCATTCGCGCCCGGCAACGCGCCCGACGCCGGTGACGATGCTGGCCGAATGCACGTCACCGCCATAAAGGCCATGGGCGGCGAGCGGCGACAATTCGAGAAAGGCGGTCCCGGGATCGAGCAGCAGATCGACGCGCTGGCGCGCCAGCATCTTGCCGCGCGCCAGATGGCGCTGCCGCGCCGTCTCCCCGCCGCCGCCGGCGACTTGGCCGAGTTTGTCCTTGAGGTCGGCGACCAGCGCACGCATGGCCTCGGCGTTGCGCGCGAAATCGGAGGAAGCGGGATCGATGCTGGAATGGAGTGGCATGGCCTTGAGCGCTAGCAGGAGCGCCGCTTGTGCGGCGCCGGGTCTGCATGGTGGCACTGCCTCAGGCCCCGGAGCAACCCTGAACGTTCAGCCCGTGCCCGCGAGGGAACGCCGACAAGCATCGGCTCGTCGGTGCGTGCGGTTTCAGTGTGTCCAAGGCTCGCCGCGACGGAAGGAGAAATTGTCGGCATAGGCGACCTGCCGCTTCACCGGCTCCTTGGGCTCGATCACCTGATAGGGAATACCCTTGCGCTCGCAATAGGCGACCGCCTCTTCGCGAGTATGGAAGCGCAACGTGACCTGTTGCTTCATGTCGGATGACGAGGTCCACCCCATCAGCGGCTCGATCGCGCGCGGCTGCTCCGGCTCGTAGTCGAGCTGCCATTCCCGGGTCTTGGCCTTGCCGGATTGCATCGCGTTCTTGGCCGGCTTAAAAATGCGTGCGGTCATCGGTGGACAGGGCCTTTCAGAGCGACGGTAAACAGAGCGACGGTAAAGCGCGTGGCGGAAATCTCCGGGATGGGCTAGAGGCACCTTTCGGGAATTTGATCGGTGATTCCCACCCTGGATGCTACCTATTTCCTGCCCCGTATAGTCATTCCGCTGCGCCCTGACAATCTCGGATGACTGGCACGGCGGCCGCTCGCCTCTGGACGATCTTCAACTCCAACTGTACGTCGAAGCCGCCCATGAAAATCAATGCCACCCTCCCCGAGAAAGGCCGCGATCTTCGGCTCGACCTGTTCCGCGGGATCGCGAACTGGGCAATCTTCCTCGACCACATCCCGGACAATGTGGTGAACTGGATCACGACGCGGAATTACGGGTTCTCCGATGCCGCCGATCTGTTCGTGTTCATCTCCGGCTACACGGCCTCCTTCGTCTATGCGCGGATGATGATCGAGCGCGGCTTCATCGTCGGCGCCACAAGGCTGTTCAAGCGGGTCTGGCAGCTCTACGTCGCCCATATCGTGCTGTTCGTGATCTACATCGCCGCCATCAGCTACCTGGCAACCCGGTTCGGCGATTCCGAGATCATCGACGAGTTCAACGTCGCGGGCCTGGTCGACCACGCCACCGAGACGCTTGGCCAGGGGCTGATCCTGAAGTTCAAGCCGGTCAATCTCGACGTGCTGCCGCTCTACATCGTGCTGATGGGCTTCTTCCCGCCGGTCCTGTGGCTGATGCTGCGTCAGCCCGACCTCACGATGGCCGGCTCCATCGTGCTGTGGCTCGTGGCGCGCCATTTCGGCTGGAATTTCGCCGCGTACCCGGCTGGCACCTGGTACTTCAACCCTTATGCCTGGCAGGTGCTGTTCGTGTTCGGCTCCTGGTGCGCGCTCGGCGGCGCCCGCAAGTCGATGGCCATCATCATGGCGCCGGTCACGCTGTATTTCTGTCTGGCCTATCTCGCCTTCGCGCTGATCATGACCATGGCCGGTCGCTTCCCGGATTTTGGCGCGATGTTTCCGCATTGGTTCTATTCAGCTTTCAATCCGAACGACAAGACCAACCTGGCGCCATATCGCTTCCTGCACTTTGCGGTGATCGTGGTCCTGGTGATCCGCTTCGTGCCGAAGACCTGGCCCGGTCTGGAATGGCGGGCGTTCGACCCGCTGGTCGTCTGCGGCCAGCAGTCGCTCGCCGTGTTCTGCGTCGGCGTGTTCCTGTCGTTCGTCGCGCATTTCACCCTGATGATGAGCTCCGGCTCGTTGCTCGCGCAGATCCTGGTGAGCGTGGCCGGCATCGCCATCATGACGACGGTCGCCTATTACATCTCCTGGTCGAAGCGGCAGGACAAGCCTGCAGCAAAGCCGGCTGCGGCCAAGCCTGCGGAGACAAAACCAGCGGAGCCAAAGCCGGCAGCCGAGCCCAAGCCGGCCTGATCTCCGCGCCGGCGCGACGCGTCAGCGCGTCTTTGGCTTCTTCGAGGACGGCGGCACCGCGGCCGGAGCCGGCCTGGACGCCCGCGTCCGCTTTTCGACCAGGCGACCGCGGGAGGCAAAGCCGCCCCATTCGGCCGCCCAGCCGATCTCAAATGACGGCAGGTCGGCGGAGGTGGCATCGGGCCGCTCACCTTGCAGCGCAAACATCGCCCCCTGCGGATCGATACAGCGGGCGATCCAGATGCCATTGGGCAAGTCGATCGGACCCTGAACCACCTTGCCGCCGAGCGCCGTCACGCTCTGCAAGGCGACAGTGAGATCGGCCACGTTGAAATAATAGAGCCAGAACGGGAACGGCGCACGCGGCAGCTTGGTGAACATACCGCCCAGCGTGTCCTCTCCGGCTGAGAACAACTGATAGCCATCGGCGAGGCTGGCATCGCTGCCAGCCATCCGCCACCCCAGCAATTCTTCGTAGAACGCGAACGCCTGGCGCCGCTCGGCAGCCAATAGTTCATGCCAGCCGACTCGCCCGATCTTGTTTCCATCCTTTGGCGGCGGCGGGATGTTCAGTCCCTGCACGAACGCCAGCGAGGCTGTCTGAGGATCGGCAACGATGGCGATGCGGCCGATATTGCTGTCGGTCGGCGGCACATAAACCCTGCCGCCCAGCGCCTCGAGACGGCTCACACTGGCATCGAGATCGTCGACGGCGACATAGCCAGCCCAGCGCGGTGCTGCACCACGCGAAATTCCCTCCGGTGGAAGCGCCATCAGCCCACTCACCGGTGTGCCGCCTGATGTCAGCACGCGATAGGCGAACTTCGCCGTCGACGCATCCTGCGCGTCCCATCCCAGGACCTCTCGATAGAACGCTTCCGCTGCGGCGATATCGGTGGTCAGGAGTTCGTACCAGACGAAGTGTCCGTGCTCGCTGGTCATGTCCTCATGTCCACTGAACCCAATCCGCTTCTGGACCACTAATAAGGCGCTGCATGCTGCGCGTCGATGCTGTCGCAGAGCACGGTGATTGTGGCGTTTTGCTGAAGCGAGCTACGCGCAACGCGCTGTCGAGATATTCATAAAGATGAATAGAATCGCGAGGTTACGTTACGCAAGAAACTTCTCGCGCCTTGCGTGATTTATAGGTGCAGCGTACTATGAAAGCGGGGCGGATCGACACAAACCTTTCGAAGGTATGGAGGATGTCACGATGTCAAAAACGAAGCCAGCTTCGAAACGGAAGCGAGCAGCCAAGGTCGCCGTGCCCGCGTTGGGCGCTGCTGGTCTGAGCCTCTCGCTAGTCGGCGCCGCGTCGGCAGCCCCCGCCCCGACTGCGGCCGACGCGCCGAAGACGCTGGATCTTTCCGCAACGCACCCAATCACGTTGGGTGAGGAAGAGCTCGCCGACAGCAGCCTCGCGACCTTCCATCTCTTCGACAAGGAGAATGCAGGCGGCGAGCGGGTGCAGACCGCGTGGCGCGGCTGCGGCGGATGCCGTGGTTGCCGAGGCTGTCGTGGTTGCCGCGGCTGTGGTTGCGGTGGATGCGGCGGATGCGGCGGTTGCTGTCTGTCCTGGGGCGGCTGCCGTCTGTGCTGATCTGGCACAGCGTCAGGTCCTTTGATCAACGATTTTGATCGACACTAGGATATCTAGCCGGGCATGACTTGGTCTGCCCGGCTATTTCATGTCGTCTTCCCACAATCGGCCCAATTGGCCGCCAAGCCGGTCGTCCGATCGATGTCGGTCGCTCCTTCCCGGCCCCTGCGGAATTTCCAGCACATGTCGACCAGAGCCCAGAACCTTTCCATCGCGGGAGCGACCGCCCGCCCGTCGCAGCGCCGCCCTGTCGCGTTCGAGGCGTTTTCGCGATGAGCGTGCGCAAGACCAAATCCGGCTCCGCATCCCGGACCGCCGCCGGCAAGAGCACGCTGCAATTCGCGCCCAATTTCACCGCCTATGTGATGCCGCCCGACGTGGTCTGTATCTATTCGGAGGATCGCAAGTTCTTCCTGCACGGCGAGCTCTATTGCGCGCTGGCCGCGGCGATCGGCAAAGGTGGCAAGACCGCGAGCGACCTGGTGATCCAGCTCGGCAAGCGCTTCCCGCCCGCCAAAGTCGAGGAGGCGCTCAATCGTATGGTCGAGCGCCGCTATCTCGTGAACGGCGGCAAAGCGGCCGATGACACGCTTGCCGGCTATTGGGCCAGCATCGGCCTGCCTGCAGGTAAAGCCGAGCGCAATCTCGCGACGTACAAAGTGCGGGTCGAGGCGATCGACGTGAAGGGCGCCGCGGAGTTGAGCGCTGCACTCGGCAAGCTCGGCGTGCGGGTCGTCAGCCGTTCTCCCGATCTCACCGTCACGCTGGTCAACGACTATCTCGAACGGCAATTGGCCGAGCTGAATCGCAGCCGTGTCGCCGACAACACGCCGTGGCTGCTGGTGCAGCCCTCAGGCGTGTTTCCGCTGGTCGGCCCGCTGTTCACCCCCGGCCATACCGCCTGCTGGACCTGCCTGTTCGACCGCATGATCCGCAACCGCGAGATCAAGGGCTTTCTCGATCGCAGCGGTGCCAAGCCGGTTGCTGTCTCGCCACTTGCACGCAACACGATCGGTCAGAGCGGAATCCAGTTCGCAGCCGTCGAGATCACGAAGGCGATCGCGACCGGCTTCCGCACCGAGATCCGCGACCACATCATGAGCGTCGACCTGACGGGCTCTGTGCTTACCAAGCATTACGTCGCGCAGCGGCCACAATGCCCGACCTGCGGCGACAAGAGGCTACTCAATCCGCGGCGCAAGGCCGAGCCGATCAAGCTCGATGCCGGCGCCAAGCTGCTGATCACCTCGGGCGGCTATCGCACGGTGACGTCGCGCGCCACCGTGGCGCGCTTTCGGCGGCATGTCAGCCCGCTCACCGGCGTCGTGAAGCGGCTGGAGCGGATCGAGGCCGATCTGCCGATGAACACCAACTTCTTCGCCCAGCATAATTTCTCCGCGCCGGCGCAGAGCGTCGATCAGTTGCGACACGGCCTGTCCGGCGGCAGCTTCGGCAAGGGCTCCACCGCCGAGCAGGCCGAGGCCAGCGCGCTGATGGAAGCGATCGAGCGTTATTCGGGCATCTATCAGGGCGACGAGATCCGAAGCAGCAAGCGCTTCACCGATTTCGCCGAGGGCGAGGCGATCCGGCCGAACGACATCCTGACATTCAGCGAGGCGCAATACGCTGCCCGCAATGATCACACGCACCATGACGACGCGCAGCCGGCCCCTGAGCCGTTCGATCCGGACGCCAGGATCGAATGGTCGCCGGTGTGGTCACTGCGCGACCAGCGCTTCAAATACGTCCCGACCAGCCTGCTCTATTTCTTTTACAGCGGCCCACGCGCCTTCCACGCCGATTCCAACGGCTGCGCGGCCGGCAACACGCTGCAGGAGGCGATCGTGCAGGGCTTCCTCGAGCTGGTCGAGCGCGATGCCTACGCGATCTGGTGGTACAACCGCTCGCAGCGGGGCGAGGTCGATCTCAGCCGCATCGACGATTCCTACGTCCGCGACCTGCAGAGCCAGTTCGCGGATTTCGGCCGCAAGGTCTGGGTGCTCGATGTCACCAGCGATCTCGGCGTGCCGACCTATGTCGCGATCATGCACTGGACGAAAAACGGCCAGGAGCATATCGAGTTCGGCTCCGGCGCGCATTTCGATCCGCGGATCGCTCTTCTGCGCACCCTGACCGAGCTCAGCCAGTTCCTGGCGATCGGCATGATGAATGGCGGCAGCGGGGAGAAGCCGAGCCTGGACGGCGAGACGCCGCTCCGAATCGAGAACTATCCGTTCCTGCTGCCGGCGAAGAATCCGATTCCAACCCCGGAGCTTGGCTTGCCAATCCCGCGCGCGACCACCCGCGAGCAGGTCGACGCCTGCGTCGAGATCGCCCGCCGCGCCGGCCATGATTTCCTGGTCCTTGATCAGACCCGGCCCGATGTCGGCGTGCCGGTGGTGCGCGTCATCGTGCCGGGCTTGCGCCACTTCTACCGGCGCTTCGGGCCCGGCCGGCTCTACGACGTCCCGGTCAAGCTCGGCCTGCGCGATCAGCCGATTCCTGAGACCGAGCTGACGCCGTTCCCGCCGCACAGCTGATTGCGGAGACAGCCATGGCCAAGCGTGGACGGGTGACAAAAGCCAGGCCAAGGGCCGCGCCCAAACGGACGGCCAAGGCCAATCGAAGAGCCAGCAACAGGACAGCGGTGAAAGCAAGGGCGCCCGCGCCACCGGCGGCGGCGCAGCAACGGCTCGCGACGCCGGTGCTGTCGGTCCGCGCCAGTCCGCGGGTCACGTTGGAGAACTGGAGCAACGGCCATCTGGGCGCGGTCGTCGATTTCTATCGGTTTGACCTGGGTCAGCCGAGCGAGGGCGCCAAAAAGCGGGTGCTGGCGCTGAAAGACGGAATCAGGCTCGCTGCGCTTGGCGGAAGGGCCGCCGCAGACCAGGAGGTCGCCCGCGTGGTGCGCCTACTGGCCCGGAAAGGACTCCTCGAATATCCGCTGACGCGCATGGCCGCTCGCGCGGAGGTCGCGATCATCGAGCCGCAGATGGCGGACTATTGGCCTCATGTCGCCAAGCTCGCGAACACCGACACGCTTGTGCTGTCACGCTTCGCCTACCTTCGCCGGCGCAGCAGCGAGATGGTGCTGGAATCGCCGCGTGCCGGCGCGCTGATCCGGATCATCGATCCGGCCATCGCGACCATGCTGACGATGCTGGCGACGCCGCAGACGGTCGGAACTTTGCGCAAGCTCGCCGGCTTTCCCGGCACTGAGCTGCTTGGCCTGCTCGTCGACTGCGCGATCCTGTTCAAGGTCGATGGGCCGGGCGATGACGGCCGCCGCTCGCGCGAGGGCGACGAGACCCTCGTGATGTGGGACTTCCACGATCTCTTGTTTCACGCGCGCAGCGCGGAGGGGCGGCAAGCCAATCTGGTCGGCGGCGCCTATCCTCATCTCGACTCGATCGCGCCACCACCGGCCATCCGACCGAGCTGGCCCGGCGAGCGCATCGATCTCAAGGCTGCACTGCCCGCGCCGTCCGAGACGGTCTCGCCGGCTGCAAGGCTGTTTCGAGATCGCGTGTCGGTGCGCGACTACGACAATCAGAATCCGGTCACGCTCGCCGAGCTGTCGTTGTTTCTCGACGGCGCCGCCCGGGTGCTGTCGCGCTGGGAAAGCCCGCTCGATCTCGAAGATGGCAGCGATGGTCCGATGCTGGACTACACCCGCCGGCCCTACCCCACCGGCGGCAGCGCCTATGAGCTCGAGCTCTATGTGACGGTCGCCAATTGCGCCGGCTTGGCGAGTGGTCTCTATCACTACGATGCCGGTGCGCACACGCTGACTCGGATTCCGGCGAAGCCCGAGCAGCTCAGTGCCATGCTCGACTTCGCGCAGTTTGCGATGGGCGCAGACGGACGGCCGCAGATCCTGCTCACGGTGACGTCGCGCTTTGCGCGGCTGGCCTGGAAGTATAGCTCCATCGCATATGCGTTGACGCTGAAGGATGTCGGCGCGCTGCTGCAGACGCTCTACTTGATGGCCGCCGACATGGGGCTCGGCGGCTGCGCCGTCGGCACCAGCGATATCGACCTGTTCGAGAAAACCACCGGCCTGCCCTTCCATGTCGAAGGGCCGGTCGGGCAGTTCACGCTCGGTCGGCCGATCGCGACCGACGAGGCGCCGGACGCTTTGCCGACGCAGACCTGATCCGTACGGGCACAGCGGCGTCACTCAGCAGTACCGGCGGCCGAGCCACGCGCGGCCGGGACAGCTCACTCCCAGAGCTGTGACGCAACGCTCAGGCTCACCATTAAGCCCTTGATAAGATTGGTGATTTGGTCGGGGCAGCTGGATTCGAACCAACGACCTGCAGTACCCAAAACTGCCGCGCTACCAGGCTGCGCTATACCCCGATGCTCGGTGGCCGCGGAGGCCACGCCAGCGTGAGCCCGACGTCACTACACGCTCACAGCGCCTGCAGCAAGATGCAGCAGGCACGGTGGCGACGGTAGCTTTGCGCCCCCTCCCGCACAACTGAAGGAGGGCTCCGATCGAAGTCACAACTTCGTTGCATCGGCAGATCGGTTCAGTGCGATGAGAGCGCAGATGAGCCGGTCTCGGGATGAATTTCGGCTGCCATCATGCCCTTGGAGCCGGGCCCGTAGCGGACGAGCACGTATTGCCCCGGCCGCAGTTCGGTCATGCCGAAGCGCCGCAACGTCTCCATGTGCACGAAGATGTCAGGCGTCCCCTCGCCGCAAGTCACGAAGCCGAAGCCGCGCAGCCGGTTGAACCATTTGACCTGCGCGCGCTCCAGCCCGCTGGTCGGCGTGACCGTCACATGCGTTCGCGGCGGCAGCATCTGCGCCGGATGAATCGCGGTCGACTCATCCATCGAGACGATGCGGAAGGCTTGATAGCCCTTTTGTCGCTGCACGCACTCGCAGACGATCCGCGCGCCTTCATAGGCGGTTTGATAGCCGTCGCGCCTAAGCACCGTAACGTGCAGAAGCACGTCCGGCCAACCATTATCAGGAACGATAAAGCCGTAGCCCTTCGATGCATCGAACCATTTGATCACGCCGCTGATTTCGACGAGGTTCTCGCCGAGTCCCGCCAGGGCATCGATCGTGGTATCGCGCGCCGCACCGCCTGAAAACTCGCCCCCGAGCCGGTTTGGTGTAGACCCACCAGGCACCGGTACCCCGAGCTTTTTGGACTCAAATCCGTCCGACCCCATAACCCCGGACCTCACAGATGAAGTGTGAGACGCCACCCCTGCAACGGCGCCCGCAGAAACGCGCTATCATCAACAATACTCACGATGAATCACGCGAATCTCTCGAATCAAAAGATAACATTCCGTTGTGCTTCGCATAGACAAAAATCGGCCACACCTGAAAACTATAAACAGGGTTGCATGTCTGCGAATCACTCAGGACTCAGTTACCGACAAACGGTCCGAGAGTTTCACCGATGTCGTAGCGAAGCACGAGATCGGCAACGTCGTCCTGATCAGTCTGTTCCCGGTTGATGATGACGAGCTTGGCGCCTGCTTTCTTTGCCATCAAAGGAAATCCCGCCGCAGGCCACACCACGAGCGATGAGCCGATCGCGATGAACAGGTCGCACTGCTGCGCGAGTGCGGCGGCGCGCTCCATCTCTGCTTCGGGCATCGCCTGACCAAAGGAGATGGTCGCCGTCTTCACCGGCTCATTGCAGATGGTGCAATCCGGGGCCGCGCCGTCTGGCTCGAAGCGCTCCTTGACCCAGGACAGCTCGTAGCGCTGCCCGCAGCCGATACAGCGGGCGTAGGTGGTGTTGCCGTGCAGTTCGATGACGTCAGCAGCGGCGAAACCGGATGCTTGGTGCAGATTGTCGATGTTCTGGGTGATGACCGCGGGGATCTTGCCGGCGCGGTAGAGCGACGCCAGCGCGCGGTGTCCTCGGGCTGGCCTCGCCTGCGCGAAGGTCGCGTCCATCGCGAACCGGCGCCGCCAGGACTCGTCGCGTGCGTCCTGGCTCGCCACGAACTCATCAAAGCCGATGGGCCGGTTGCGGGTCCACAGGCCGCCTGGCGAACGGAAATCGGGAATGCCTGCTTCGGTCGAGATCCCGGCGCCGGTGAAGGGTACGATCACCTTCGCGGCGGCGATCATGTCACCGAGCCGTTCCACGCCCGTTCGAAGATCCGAAGCAATCATCGGCACCACCTGACCAACGAAGACCCGCCAGTCATAGCACGGCCTTGCGGTCGGGCGCTGCGATGCTGGCCATCGTAGGCGGGGTCGCTCTCTGACCCCCTGCTCGACCGCGGCCATGCCTTCCGCCGCGCGTTGATCCGCTCGCGAGCCTCGCGCCGGAACTTCCAACGCATGACGACCTCGCGGAAACCAGGCTATTCGGCAGGCTGAGCCGCGACAAATCCGCTGGCATCGGCGCCATGCCGCGATCGTCCGCATTCGCGCCTCATTCGAGATCGCACATCGCGCCCGTGATTCGCTTCTAAGCAGGAGATGGCATGACGAGGAAGAATGAACGGCAGGAACGTCTTGCCAAGGAACGCGAAGATATCGCCGCGCGCATTGCCAAGTTCAAGGCGACGCAGGACCGCTTCATGCGGGAGCGTCAGGAATACGCCGCGGCGATCTGGCGACGGGCATCGTCCGAGGATTCCATGAACTGAAGGGATCGATCAGTTGAAGGCGTCCCTCGTGCACCCGCCTATAGCGAGAAGCCCGGAAGCAGAGCTCCCGGGCCTCATCATCACCAGTAGTGATAATAATGGCGGTGCCGGTAGTAGGGATACGGCCCGCCATAATAGGCGTAGGGGCCGGGTTCATAATAGTAGCGCGGTCCGTAGTATGCGTAGCCTGGGCCGTAGTAGTATGGACCCGAGGCGGCAATGGCGCCCGCAGTCAACGCACCGGCTGCCAGGCCGAATGCCAGACCCGGGCCGATGCGGTGCGCTTCGGCCGGTGCCGGGGCTGCAATCGCTGTCGCGGCCACCGCGCCCACGGTTGCCAGAACTGCCAGTGTCTTTCTCATCTGATGTCCTCCAATCAAACACGGGCTGCCCGTCAACGCGTGGCCTGTGCGTTGGTTGCAACAATGCCCATTTGTTCCGGTGGTGCAGGAACTCGCTGCGTGCGCCGGCCGTTCTCTGTCGAACGAGGTTGCGCATGGCATCGTGGCTGGAACTGCTCCTGAACGTGATCGGCTATGGCGGTTTCGTCATTCTGGCCACATGGCACCCGCGGCCTCACGTGGACGATCCCTCGCACGAAGTCGGCACCGATGACTCGCGGAGCGCGATGAGGTGAGCAGGTGGGACGCCGTCGCCACGCGAACGGCGCGATGACACGCTTCAGTCACGCCGACGTCCACGTCACGTCGACCCACAGCTTATCCGCAGCATATCCACAATCCGTCCACAGCTGCCCGAGAGAGAGAGTCGTTCGGCAACTGACACCGCTTACCGCGCAAAACTCCCCCGCTCCGCCGCCGGCCTCAGATCAAGATCTCCTGCCTTCGAGTTGCGGGTCACGTGGCTGGAGCAGAGGTCGCTGATGCCTGGGCCATTCCCCTTGAACCTTTTGCCGCGCCCCGCAGACCAAAAAGTGCTGGGGATTTCAGGGCCCAGTCTTTCGGGCAGCGTCACGCGGCGAACATACTCCGCCGTTGTGGCGCTGCCGACATATCTGGGCCTCACCGCTCGGCCGCGTCCTGCCCCGCGCAATGGGCGGTATCGCCGCAATCCTCGTGCAACGCAGTCGTGCCTGCGCGTGCCTGCTGTGATATCGCCGCAACCAGCTCAGCTTCGAGGCTGCATTTCCCGCGATGTTCGCTCGGGCTTCCCTCCGGAGCATTGGTGAAAACAGATCGCGCAAAAAAGAAGGCCCCCTGAGCAGGGGGCCTTCGAACTCCAGGCGTACAGCTTGATGCGCAGCGGCTCAGGCCACCGCGTCCTTGGCAGCCTTGACCGGACGAGCGCGCACGATCTTCCGGGCCGGCTTGGCCTTGAACATCATCTCCTCGCCGGTGAAGGGATTGGTGCCCTTGCGCGCCTTGGTGGCGGGCTTCTTGATCACCACGAACTTGGCAAAGCCGGGCACCAGGAAGGTGCCGTTCTTTTTCAGCTCCTTGTGGCCGACGTCGGTGAGCGTCTCCATGACGTTCTTGACGTCACGCTTGGACAGCTCGGTGGAGGTCGCAATTTTCTCGATCAACTGCGACTTGGACATTTGGGTAGCCATCGTATCTCCTTTAGATTGGTACCGATGAAGGACTAGACGACCGCGCGGCTCTCTGCGCATTGCTGCACGGATCGGTCGGGGTGACGGCTGCCTTGCACAGCCGGACTTTGAAGTCGTCTGGTGACGTGTACCCCGCGTTTTTTCGGGATTCTCCTGCGTTTTAAGGGCCCCGAAGCACCCAGAGCGCCGCCAAAATTCCAATGGTGCGGGCAGAAGTCAAGTGAGGCGTGAGCGTCATTTGCACCGCACGTTTCATTTTCCCCTGTATTTCAAGGCTTTTTTGGCTGCGGCGCATCACCACGGGTCCGAGCGGGCACGAAGGCGGCCACGGAATCCCTGTATTTTAAGGCGATTCCGTACCTCCGGATGCGGTCCGCGAATCACTTGGCGCGGAGCGAATCCGCGAGCCGCGAGAGATTCGGCTTGTTTTCAAGGCATTTCTGAATTGAATCTGAACGACGCCTGATCTCGCCGGCGTGGGTCGGCGCCGCTGCCGTGGTGCAACACCGTGGTTTCGGAAATGAACAAATCCCCGCGAGACCCGGCGGCCCCTCCTCGACAGCAAGTGCCTGAGGCGGCTTTTGCTGCTATTGACCGCGAGCGCAAAAACGCTTCACGCCTTTGCCTTCAGAAGTCCAGGAGACAGGAAACATGCGTTACCTCCACACCATGCTGCGCGTGCGCAATCTCGACCGCGCGCTCAAATTCTATGCCGATGCGTTCGGGCTCAAGGAGGTCCGCCGCATCGAGAACGACAAGGGCCGCTTCACACTGGTTTTCCTGTGCGCGCCTGACGACGAACCCCTGCTGAAGAGCCTGCCGCCGGGCCGCGGCGCGCCGCTGGTTGAGCTCACCTACAACTGGGACGAGGAGACCTATGGCGAGGATCGCTTTTTCGGCCATCTCGCCTATGAGGTCGACGACATCTACGCCACCTGCGAACGGCTGATGAAGCTCGGCATCACCATCAACCGTCCGCCGCGCGACGGCAACATGGCCTTCATCCGTTCGCCCGACCTGCATTCGATCGAGCTATTGCAGAAGGGCGAGCCGAAGCCGCCACAGGAGCCGTGGGCATCGATGCCCAACACCGGCCACTGGTAGTCTTTTCAAGACAGCCGGCCGTGGGAACGCCGGCGGCGCGACCACGTTATCTCTGCGATGGGCAAATGCGGACGATAATGAGGAGGCGACGATGGGCCGAGGAATTCTGTTGTGGCTGCTCGGCGTGCCGATCCCGGTGATCATCCTGCTATGGCTGTTCTTCGGCCACTGATCGCGGGACGTGCAAGCCCGGATAATCTAAAGTGCGCCTGAAAGCCCCGCCCTGGTGGGGCTTTCAGCATGCATGCCCCGCGTATGCTGCCCGCGCGCAAAGCCGGGATTTGCGCTATCGGTACGGCGATCCTGTTCAATGCGGAGAGCGACGTGTCGAACGAGCAGCGCCTGACAATTTGGGGCCGTCCCAACTCGGTGAATGTGCAAAAGGTGCTGTGGTGCCTCGCCGAGCTTGACCTCGCATTCGAGCGCATCGACGCCGGCATGCAGTTCGGCCGCAACCTTGAGGCCGATTATCTCGCGATGAATCCCAATGGCCGCATCCCGACGCTGGTCGAAGGCGATTTCGTGCTGTGGGAGTCCAATTCGATCATGCGCTATCTCTGTCTCGCGCATGGCCGACACTCGTCGATCTATCCGCACGAGCCGCGGCAGCGGGCGGCGGTCGATCGCTGGCTGGACTGGACGCTTTCGACTGTGCAGCCGATCGAGCGGCCGGTGTTCTGGGGATTGATCCGCACGCCGCCCGCAGAGCGTGACATGATCGCGCTGCAGAAGGCCACCGACGCGGCCGCCGAGGTCTGGCGCATCCTCGACCGCCAGCTCGCGACGCGTCATTTCGTCGAAGGAGATCTGTTCACGCTCGCCGATATCGCGCTCGGCGCATACGCGCGGCGATGGTTCGGAGTGGAGGGCGTCGTGAAGCCGGACCTGCCGCAGCTGGCGCGCTGGTTCGCGAGCCTCCAAGGCCGGCCGGGCTTCGTCCGCTACATCGCTCCGCCCTTGTCCTGAGCAGGCGCGTTCGCGCACTCTCGCATCATCTGCCGAATCCGCTTCCCGCCTCGACGCTCACCGCGCCACCGATTTTGACGCAGGTGTCGGTGCCCTCAATGCGCCTGAAGTTCGGGCCAAAGGACGCGCAGGGGTTAGCGGCGCCCGTGCCGACACGCGATGGAGATTTCACCGGCGGCAGCGGCTTGGACAACACCGAAAAATCGCCTGATGATCCGGCGCCTGCAGTCGAGATGGCGCACAGCCAGAGGGCCATACCGGGCACGATCAGCTTGAACATGTCAGCATCTTACCGCGCCAGGCGCGAGGCTGCTACCTCTGAGATCATGCTGCGATCAGAAGGACCGCATCATCATCTCATCTCTTTGATCGAGCATGTCGCCGCCCTGCGGATTCGGATCATGCTCTCAACCGATAAACTTCACGCCGACCGATGAGCCGCGCCGCCACACCACGCGGCACAAGTGGCCGGTGCGCGCATCACGCGAAAAGGCCAGCCGAACGGTCGCAGGCAGCGTTGCCGCCTCGTCCAGGGTAATCCGGGCGCCGGCGCTAGAGATGTTCTGCACGAGGCAATGCCGCACAGCAAAGCCGCCGTCCAGCGTGAGCCAGGCCGGTTGCTTCAGCGATTTTCGGGCTTCGCGTTTCCGATTGGATGCAGCCATTCTTGCGTCGGTCTCCTGAACGGCCTGCACTAGCCCAGCCCGCCTAACGGATCGTTGCATCGATTGCAGAGCCACACGCTTGCGCCTGGCACTCCCGGAAATCACGCCGCGGCGGCATTTAGGCACATCGAAGGAGCCGGCTACCGGTTCACCATCCCGCAGGGTGAACAAAGGCTGTCCGGTCCATCAGGAAACTTCGCCTTGGATATCTGCTCCAAGATCGTCGATGAGGTGAAGGCGACGCTGAAGTTCGAGAAAGCTCGAGGTCAAGCTGATGCCGGTGTCATCGGCGAGCCGTATTCCGCTGATGACGAACGGCACCATCGACCTCGAATGCGTTTCGACGACCAACAATCTCGAGCGCCACAAGCTGGTAGCTTTCTCGCCGACCTATTTCCTCACCGCCAATCGGTTCGTCGCCAAGACGTCGACCGGGATCAAGACTATCGACCTCAAGGGCAAGACCGTCGCCTCGACCGCAGGCACGACCAACATCAAGCAACTGTTCGAGGCGAACAGCTCGCGCCAGCTCGGCATGACCATCATGACGTCGAAGGACAACGCGGAAGGCTTCCTGTTGGTGGAGACCGGTCGCGCCGACGCCTATGTCATGGATGACATCCCTCGCTGGCCTCGTGGCGGGTGCAAAGACCCCGTCGGCCTATGCGATTTCGACCGACGCATTTTCCATTCCGGAGCCCTACGGCATCATGCTGCGGCGAGATGATCCCGCCTTCAAGGCCGTCGTCGACCGGGCGACCACCAAGCTCTACACCGGCCCTGAGATGACCGCGCTGTATGCCAAATGGTTCACGTCGCCGATTCCGCCGAGCGGCATCAACTTCAATTTTCCCATGACACCCGTAATGGAAAAGGCCTTTGCGCATCCAAACGACAGCGGCGATCCCAAAACCTACTGACAAGGCCTGCCGACAGAGCCTGCTAGGCTGATCGAACGCGCTGGACGGCAATAGCAACACCCCTCTTTCACCAAGGTTGTGTAAACACATAAACACGCCTTGCCGTTGTTAGCGCCCCGCCGTACCATGAAACCGTTCGAGGTAGAGCGTGCGCTTCCCTAGCCCCGCATGCTCGTGCGTCCTCGAAGGAGCGGTGATCACTCGGCTGCCCGAGTGATCCCCTCGTCTGCCTTCCCCAGAGGGTAACGAGGGTGGCGGTTTACCCCCGCCGCCCCGCTTCTGTGGCCCGAGGTGTATCGTTGGCCGGCGACACCTCACAGTTCACACCATACTCATCGATTCCGAACGACGTCAGGATCGTCGCGACCGTTTGAGAACGACATCGTCGGCCTGACACGTGATCTTCAGGTCAATGAGGCCGAGCACGACAGACGCAAGACCGATCGCCAGGTGGAGACCGGCGCGATCGTCAAGCTCGAGGACCTCCACGCGAACCAAATTCCCCAGACCCTTCGGCCGGTTTGGGAAAGTCAGCAAAGGCTGAGTGGTTTCAACGATCGGAGGCTGCCACTGGCGCTCCCTAGCGGAATCGAACCGCTCTCTCCACCGTGAAAGGGTGGCGTCCTGACCGATAGACGAAGGGAGCAAAACGCCTGATGACACGGGACTTCGGGAAGTCCGTGCGGCACCGCCGTCCTGCGCAATGGCAAAGCGCTGGCAAATCAACGTCCTGGACGAGGATTTGACCGTGCCGGCCGGTCGATCGTGACGATGATTCCGGCCTGCGCGGCGAACGTATAGTGGCCTTTCGCCGACGGGGCAAGCGGTCGCAGTTCTCGCAGCGCTGGCTCGGATTTCCTCAGCAAAAAGGTCGGCGGGCGCTACGCCGCCGACCTTTTGTCGCGACTGCCGGCTCCCGGTAGGTCCGGTTCCGTCGCATTTCCATACGCCAAGCCTGCGCCCCGTTGGTTAACAAGACGTTAACAAGACTATCCGGTTGATTGCGGAAATCTGTGATCTCCGTCACTTGCGTGTGCGCGAGATGCAAGCGGCCGCTCCGGGGGCTGGCCGCCAGTTCGCCCCCCTCTTTAACGACGCATCTTGCTGCTGATGGCTTTTGATCGGGCCGTCAGTGAGGAAGTTCTGCGGCGAGCCGTTCGCGCACGCCGATCTCCTGGCATCCCGACAGCCGGACAAATTCCTGCGGATGCATGTCGTGCCCGTGCGAGCCGAGCGCACTCTGCTGCGACATCGGAATCTGGACATGGTCGCTGGCGACCACGCCGTTCGTCCGCGGACCCTCGACGAGGCCGGTGGCCCTGCACGATGCGGTCATGGCGAACTCCCTCGAGAGAGTTGTCTGCCCCCATCTGAATTATAGACCTCGCGGCGGCGGGCACAATTGCGCAGCGTCAACCGCGGCGGTGCCTGTCGCGCTGCAACAAACCTTAAATGCAAAGTCTTGGGTTCGGTGTGGTTGCGATCCCTATCCGTAAGATGACGGCCTCAGCAAGAGGCGCGGCCCCACTGGATCATCGCCCAGAGCCGCTCGTGCAGGTACAGGCAATCTTGGTGGCGAATTCGAGTCCCGCAATCGAGCCTGCGAGTGTCAGCCGTCCGGTCAGAAACCAACTGATCAAGAATGTGTCGACAGTGCCCAATGTCCGCCAGCTAATGGCTTTGAGCACCGATCTTGTGTGCGATTCCGCCCGTTGTAGCGCGTTCACGCCTGGACCTCCCCTGCTCACCTGCTCGACCTTAGGGGCAGGTCGTGTTCGTTCTCCTAATTCCGGCTCCGTAGCTACACTGTCTTCACTCATTGACAAAATGTCGTCAGCATGAGTTTGAACACGCAAAAGAAGCAATTCGGTAAATTATCAATCTTAAGCTGCATACCTTCGTTTACTATCGACAAAGAATCGTCAAGGTCGAATGGAATTGCCCCACAAATGCACACTTTCGACGCGAGATCAGACGCGATCTCGCGATCACCAGAGTCTTGTCGCTGACCGCGTTCGATTTTCCGCATCATTGGGTCATGACCCGAAGACGAGGGCGCCATGAAGCTTGTACCCGTTCTGATTGTAGCGTGCGTAGTGAGTCAGACCGCATTTGCGGAGGGCCTGGAATGCCGTCGGGTCTCCGACCCGACGCCCCACCTCAGCTGCGTCGAGAAACCCGCAACCGCCGAAGCGCAGCGTCCCGACGAGCCGGCCTCGGTCGATTCGTCACGCCGCAACATCGGATCCAGCCGCAATAATGACGGCGTCACGTCGCGGACCACCCGGATCTGCCGCAACTGCTGAACCGTTTCGAAGCGAATTGGATACCGGTTCGCGTCAACCAAAGCGGATCAAGACAAGCGAGAGCCTCCGTCCCGATTCAAATCGGAACGGAGGCTCTGGTGCGATTTGGCCCGGCGCCAGTTTCCTGGGCGGCTCGGGTCAGGCTGCCGCTTTTTCGTGCGTTTCGAGCAACCTTTGCGTCTCAATCTGGCAGACGACATCGGATCGAAATCCACTACATTGCTAAAGCGACGGCAGATCGTCGCGCCGGCGTGATCGGCGTCGGATGACCTTTTCAACATGGCCTATTGCCAGCTGAGATGAACCTGCTCGAATCATTACCTACGGTGATCGGAACAGCGGCGGTGGCGCCTGCCCTGCTCATGTTGTGGCTCGTGGTCGCCGCTGGCGATAATCCCGGGCCACCGGTGAGGGTATGGACCGCGTTCCTGCTCGGCAGCGCCAGCATCCTGCTGCTGGGGGTGCTCCGCGCCCCGTTCCACAACACCATCCACGTTGCGCCCGAAAATCCCTGGGTCGCCCAGCTCATCCATTCCGTCTTTGGTGTCGCTTTTCCCGAGGAAATCGTGAAGGTGATGGTGATCGCCGCGATCTCCTCGCGTCGGCGTCATTTCGGCAATGCCATGGATACGGTGGTCTATGGCGCGGCGGTCGGGCTCGGCTTTGCCGCCTATGAGAACCTCGCCTATCTCGTGCAGCACGCCGACATGTGGCGCTCGCTCGCCGCGCTGCGCAGCGTTCTCACTGTGCCGTTCCATGGCGCGCTCGGCATCATCGCCGGCGCATATCTTGCGATCGCCCGTTCCGGCACGGCGCTCGGCGCCCACCGGCATCATCGGGACTGGGCGCGAACCTCGAGCTGGGTCCTGGCACTGGCCGGTCCCGTTGTCTTGCACTCGGCTTTCGATTTCCCGCTGCTGATGCTGCAGCGAAATGCCGATCTCGGCCCAAACGTGCGGATCTGGCTCGGCGTCATCAGCGTCCTGATCGGTTTCAGCTCGATCGGCTTTGCCATCCGCCTGGTCCGCCGGGTGGCGCATCATCATACGCCGCGGACAGAGGTGGCACGAGCGCGGCTCTCCCAGTTGCGGCGGATGTGGGCGCTGCTGCTGGTCGGAGGCGGCGCCGGCTTCTTCGGGCTCGCCTTCGTGCTGACCTCGATCCACCACTGGCTGCTCAATCCCGACCGCAACGTCGCGATGGTGGTGGTGCCGCTCGGGCTGACGGCGATTCTGCTCGGCACGGGTCTCCTGATCGTCACGACGGCAGTCTATATTCTTGGTCGCAATCGTATCAGGAGCACGGCCTGAGATGCGTTGACGGATGTCAATCTGTGATCCGGTCGTGCGCCGCATGATGCTGGCGATGGTGCCCGGAGTATTGTCATGACCCTTCCTGAGGACGTCGAGAAGCTGCAATCGAACATGCGCGATGCCGTGCGCGCACATTGGAAGGCATTCCTGTTCGAAGGCATCCTGCTTGCGGTGCTGGGCCTCGCAGCGCTTATCCTGCCGCCGCTCGCAAGCCTCGCGGTGACGATCTTCCTCGGCTGGATGTTCCTGATCAGCGGCATCGCGGGACTCGCGCTGACGTTCTGGGCGCGCCGCCTGCCGGGCTTCTGGTGGTCGCTGCTTTCTGCGGTGCTGGCGATCGGCGCGGGCATCATCCTGCTGGCCGAGCCCGTCCAGGGCACCGCAACGCTCACCATCGTGGTTGGCGTCTATTTCCTCGCCGAGGGCGTCGCCACCATCCTGTATGCGCTGGAGCACCGGCGCGAGCTGTCCGAGCGCTGGTCGTGGCTCTTGGTGGCTGGCCTCGTCGACATCGTCATCGCCGGCCTCATCATCGCCGGCTGGCCGGACTCGGCGACGTGGGCGATCGGTCTTCTGGTCGGCATCAACCTGTTGTTCGGCGGCGCCTCCCTGATCGGCATGGCGTTGGCGGCCCGCAACAGCTAGCCCGCCAAATCTGCAGCCCCGGGATTAGGGGATGACAAGCCGAGAACGGCACGCTATAGAGCCGGCCATGATCACCGTCGCCACCAGCTATTTTTGGTACTTTACCTACGGCAGCTCGCTGGCGGCGGGAGGATCGCGCTCAATCTGAAGAATTGCAGCAAGACATCCGAACAGCCGCCAGATCCTGGCGGCTTTTTTTGTGGCCGGCAGGTTCTTCCAAATCCCCAAGGAGCCCGCCATGCTGAGCACCACAGACGATCTTCGCATCAAGGAAATCAAGGAGCTAAGTCCGCCCGATGAGGTCATGCGCGAGATTCCGCGCACCCTGACCGCAACCCGCGTGGTGATGGCCGCGCGCAACGCCATTCATTCCATCCTCTCCGGTGCCGATGATCGGCTGCTGGTCATCGTCGGCCCCTGCTCGATCCACGATCCGGTCGCGGCGGTCGATTATGCCGAGCGCTTGACCGCGCTGCGCGAGCGCCTCGCAGGCCAGCTCGAGATCGTGATGCGGGTGTATTTCGAGAAGCCGCGGACCATTGTGGGATGGAAGGGCCTGATCAACGATCCCGATCTCGACAACTCCTTCGACATCAACAAGGGCCTGCGCCTGGCGCGCAACCTGCTCTCGGCCGTGAACAATCTCGGCCTGCCGGCGGCGACCGAATTCCTCGACATGACGACGCCGCAATATATCGCCGATCTGGTGTCGTGGGCCGCCATCGGCGCGCGCACCACCGAAAGCCAGATCCATCGCGAGCTCGCGTCGGGCCTGTCGTGTCCGGTCGGCTTCAAGAATGGCACCGACGGCGACATCCGCATTGCCGCGGATGCGGTGAAGTCGGCCGCGCATCCGCATCATTTCATGGCGGTGACCAAGGGCGGGCGTTCAGGCATCGCGTCGACCACCGGCAACGAGGATTGCCACATCATCCTGCGTGGCGGGAAGGTGCCGAACTACGATGCCGCCCATGTCGACCAGGCTGCAGGCGAACTGGTGAAGTCCGCCCTGTCGCCGAAGCTGATGATCGACACCAGCCATGCCAATTCCGGCAAGAAGCCGGAGAACCAGCCGCAGGTCGCGGCCGACATCGCACGGCAGGTCGCGAGCGGCGAACAGCGCATCATGGGCGTGATGATCGAAAGCAACATCGTCGCCGGCCGGCAGGACGTGAAGCCCGGCGTGCCGCTCACCTACGGCCAGAGCATTACCGACGGCTGCATCGATTGGGACACGACCGTCACGGTGCTGGAGCAGCTGGCCGATGCGGTAAGCGCGCGGCGCGATGCACAGCGCGGCGATGTGGTGCGTGAACGCTCGGCCTGAGCGGGGATGGACCGGCGGCGCGCATCCGTGCGCGCCGCATCCTCATCCGAACAGGCGATTCGGCTTTAGCAGCCGCGGCAGATGCTCTTGATCTTCTTGTCGAGCGCCGCGTCCTCCTTGTTGGCCTGATCGTTTGGATTGCCGAGATTCTTCTCGTTCGGCACATCGCTGGCGCGCGGCTGACGATGGCCGATCGGCGCCTCGATCACCGGCCGATCCGTGCCGGGATTGTTGGTGTTGCGGCCGCCCTGCGCCAGAGCCAAGCCGTCGGCCGCCAGCAGCAGGAGACCCATCGCAATCGCAACCTTCGTCATGTGGCTCCTCCGTCTTGCCAGCAAATCAGTCGCCCGTATCAGGGGGATAGAGATGCACGTCGCCGCAATAGTCAATCACACGATAGCGCGTTTCCTCAGCCGCTTCTTGATCTGGCGCACCTGAATCGTGCGTTGCAAGAAATTGCGGCCCGACCGGCGCCTTGCCGTGACCACCGGGGATGTCGAGCACATAGTCCGGCTGGCACAACCCCGACGCCCGGCCGCGTAAGCTCCGCATGAGTTCCTGGCCGTGCGCAAGCGTGGTGCGCAGATGGGCCGTCCCCGGCGCGAGGTCGCCATGATGCAGGTAATACGGCTTGATCCGGCATTCAACGAAGGCCCGCATCAAGGCGGCCAGCGTCACGGCATCGTCATTGATACCGCGCAGCAGCACGGACTGGCTCACCATGGGTATCCCTGCGTCGACGAGTCGCGCGCAGGCCGCGCGCACCTCCTGGGTCAGCTCGCGCGGATGGTTCGCGTGCAGTGCAACCCAGGTCGTGACACCGTGAATCCTGAGCGCGTTGACCAGCTGCGGCGTAATGCGCGCGGGATCGGCAACCGGCAGGCGGGTGTGAATCCGGACGATTTTGACGTGGTCGATCGCGGCGAGGTCGGCCATGATCTCCTTGAGCCGGCGCGGCGACAGCATCAAGGGATCGCCGCCGGTGAGGATCACCTCCCAAACATCCGGATGCGCACGGATGTAGTCCAGCGCATCGCGATAGGCGGCGTCCGAGAGCGCGCTCTCCTTGCCGGGGCCGACCATCTCGCGGCGGAAGCAGAAGCGGCAATAGACCGCGCAGACATGCACGAGCTTGAGCAGCACCCGGTCGGGATAACGATGCACGATGCCGGGCACCGGCGAATGGGCATCATCGCCGATCGGGTCAGGCCGCTCGCCGGCGCTCGCGACGAGTTCCTTGGATGACGGCACGAACTGGCGCGCGATCGGATCGCCCGGATCATCCGGATCGATCAGACCCGCCAGATGCGGCGTGATCGCGATCGCGTAGCGCGCGGCGACCTCGTCAAGAACGGCCTGGTCCGCCCGCGCGACAAGATCCTGCGCCAGGAGATCGGTGACGCTGCGCAGCGTGCTGGGTTGCGTATGCCTGTTCATGTCTCACCTGCGGGCGGCGTCCACACCACCTGATCGATCCGGGCCGCGCCGCTTGCCAGCATCACCAGGCGGTCGAAGCCAAGTGCAACTCCGCTCGCCTGTGGCATCTCGCCGACCGCGGCGATGAACTCCTCGTCGATCGGATAGCGCTCGCCATAGCGCCGCGCCTTTTCGTCCATCGATTCGGTGAAGCGGCGGCGCTGCTCCTCCGCATCAGTCAGCTCGCCAAAGCCGTTGGCAAGCTCGACGCCGCAGGCATAGACCTCGAAACGCTCGGCGACGCGCGGATCGGCGGCGCTGACCCGGGCGAGCGCCGCCTCCGGCGCAGGATATTCATAGAGCACGGTCAGGCGTCCCTGCCCGAGCCGCGGCTCGACATGCTCGACCAGCACCTTGCTGAACAGGTCCGACCAGGTGTCGTCAGCGGCGACGCGCACCTTGGCCGCGGCGGCCTCGGCCAGCGCATCACGATCGCCGACGCCGTTCTTGATCGTCGCCAGCAGATCGATCCCCGCATAGCGCGCGAATGCTGTAACAACCGGCAGCAGTTCCGGCTCCGCAAAGGGATCGGCGCCGCGCCCGCGGAACGTGAACTGCCGGATGCCGGTCGTCTGCGCCGCGAGCGCGATCACGACGACGGTATCGGCCATCACGGCATCATAGGCCGTGTCGGCGCGGTACCATTCCAGCATGGTGAATTCCGGTAGGTGCAGATCGCCGCGCTCCCGGTCGCGGAACACCCGCGCCAGCTCGAAGATCTGCGCTTCCCCAGAGGCCAGCAGCTTCTTGCAGGCGAATTCCGGAGAGGTTCTAAGATACCTCCGACGGCGTGTGCCATCGGGGCCGACAAGCTCGGTCGCTGGGGCATGCAGGTGGGTTTCGTTGCCTGGGGACACCTGCAGGATGCCGGTCTCGACCTCGACAAAACCCTGCTCGGTGAACCAGGCCCGCAGGGCCTTCGTGATCGCCGCCCGCGCCATCAGGAACGGGCGGATGTCGGCATGGCGGCCTGCCGACCACCATGGAGAGATTGACGTCGCGCCGGTCATCAACGGTCCGCCCGATCGGGTCGCAAAAGACTGGAAAGGCCAGACAAAATCAGTATGTTGCGGCCCGAAACCGCATCCGATACCCCAAAATCCGACGCGCCGCAGCTCCTGGGCCTGCCCAGGGGCACGGCCCCAATATCAGGAAGAACAGCTTTGAAAGTCATCGCCAGCTCTATTCGCAAGGGAAACGTCATTGAGCAAGACGGCAAGCTCTATGTCGTCGTGACGGCCGAGAACATCCACCCTGGCAAGGGCACGCCGGTCAGCCAGATCGAAATGCGTCGGATCAGCGACGGCGTGAAGGTCTCGGAGCGCTACAAGACCACCGACCAGGTCGAGAAGGTCACGATCGAGGAGCGCAACTACACCTATCTCTATGAAGATCAGGACGGCTACCATTTCATGAACCCGGAAACCTACGACCAGGTCCAGGTTCCGAAGGACATCGTCGGCACCCAGGCGGCTTATCTGCAGGAGAACATGACGGTCAAGCTGTCGATGCACGACACCACTCCGGTGTCGATCGCGCTGCCGCAGCGCGTCACGCTGGAGGTCGTCGACACCGAGCCCGTCACCAAGGGCCAGACCGCCTCCTCCTCCTACAAGCCCGCGGTGCTGTCGAACGGCGTCCGCACCGGCGTGCCGCCGCACATCACGGTCGGCACCCGCATCGTCGTGATGACCGAGGACGGCTCCTACTGCGAGCGCGCCAAGGATTGAGGCACGAGCTCGCTTCTGAGCTGACGATGCAATTGTGTGGGATGAGGCGGTCGTGGTGACGGCACCCGGCCGCCTCTCCTCGTTTACGACCGCGTCGAGGTGGCGCCTGGTCAAGGTCAGCTAGGTCGCCAATTACGGGCCTGTGCAGCGCAATTCCACGACACGCTGCAGAACCGCGGCATTGCTCAGCACGGCGCGGACTTCCGACTTGTCCAGCCATTTCACGGCTTCGTCAAAGCTGTCACACTGTTCGATCTTTGCGCGTGCTGTCGCGAGCGCCACGTCGATCCGCTCGAACTTGCGACGATTTTCGCGAGGAACTGACTCCAGATGGGATATCAGCAGTTCGGAATCTTCGCGGAGCTGCTGCAGAGCGCCAGTGAATTCGATACGCGAGAGCGCGGCGAGCTCGTTCGCGCGGAGCACGACCGGAGGCGGCTGACGGTCTTCGGGTGTCGCAAACAGCCCGGCCGACGCCGACCGTCGGGACGTCGCCAGTCCCAGCGGAATCGCAAGCACCAGGCCGGCGATCACCGGGGACATCCACAACAGCAGGGGAAGCGACACAGCGAACGCGCTCAGTCCCATCAAGAGGCCGCACAAGGTCGGCGCGGCGAGCTTGCGATAGATTTCGCGCTGCGCGACCTCACCGCCGCTTCGGCGCTGCACCTGCCATCCGGCGTCGCGGCCAAGAAGAATTTCCGTCACCGCCACCGACTGAAAGATCATCATCGATGGGGCAATGAGTGCCGCCAGCAGCGTCTCGGACAAGATGCCGACAAGCACGCGAAAGGGACGGGAAAAGGAGCTGCGTTCCTCGCGCCGGCTGATCAATGCCAGATAGGCCAGGAATTTGGGCACGATGAGCAATCCCATCGTCGCGGCAAACACCCATGCGGCCAGGATGGGGTCCTGTTGCGGCCAGGTCGGAAACAGCGAAAAGCCTTTCGGAAAATATTCCGGTCGGATGAAGTTGGCCTGTAGTGAAATCAACAAGCCCAGGACCAGGAAGATCAGCCACATCGGCGCTGTAATGTAAGAACCGATGCCCGTGAGCAGGTGAACGCGCGACACCCAGTGCAGGCCGCGCGCAGGCAGCACGGCGAGATGCTGCAGGTTGCCCTGGCACCATCGCCGGTCCCTGGCGGCAAAGTCGAGAATTGACGGCGGCCCCTCTTCGAAGCTGCCTCCAAGCTCGGGCGCCATGTAGATGGCCCAGCCGGCCCTCCGCATCAAGGCGGCTTCCACGAAGTCATGGCTCAGGATGTGTCCGCCAAAGGGTCGGCGGCCACGGAGCTCCGGCAGTCCCGCATGCTCTGCGAACGCGCGCACGCGGATGATGGCGTTATGCCCCCAATAGTTGCTTTCCGGACCGTGCCACCAAGCGTTCCCGGTGGCGATGATCGGTCCGTAGACCCGTCCGGCGAATTGCTGCAAGCGGCTGAACAGGCTGCGTGCGTTGACGATCACCGGCTGGGTCTGGATCAGCGCGGCGGAGGGACGGGTCTCCATGGCATGGACCAGACGCACGATCGTCTCGCCGGACATCAGGCTGTCCGCATCAAGAACGATCATATGGTCGTAGGCGGCGCCGAACCGTCTGACCCAGTCTGCGATATTGCCGGATTTTCGGGCGGTGTTGTCGGACCGATGCCGATAGTACAGCCGGTCCGCGCCGCAGTCGCGACGAAGCGCGATGAAGGCCATCTCTTCACGGATCCAGATGTCCGGATCAGTCGTGTCGCTGAGCAGAAACCAATCGAACTGAGCGCCCTGACCTGTCCCGGCGACGGACTCGTACATCGCGCGCAGACGCGCCATCAGCTCATGCGGATCCTCATTATAGGTCGGCAACAGCATGGCCGTGCGTGATGACAATTCGGAACGGGGATCATCGTGCGCGACCGCGAGCCCGCCCATACGTCCTGTCGCCAGCACGACGAACCCGGCAACGGCCGACATGAACGAAAAAGCGACCCACGCCAGCAGCAGAAGGAAGAACGCGAGGAGCAGCGCTTCGAGCACGGTCACGCCGCCGACTTTCACGACGCCGTACATCTCATAGCCGCCGGCGATCGTCAGCAACGCCGTGCCGAGAAAAATGAACAGCCTGCGAAACAGCAGCGCAATCTGCAGCGTCGCCGGCGACCGCTTGCTCTCCATTGGTTGATCGAGCCGGCAGGGCTCCATCGCAAGTCCGCTCTCCCTGGGCAAAAACGCGCCGGCGGCGGCGCTCCGGGGCAAGGCGGGCGATGTCTTCAGGGCGTCCATCGATAGGTCCACACTTCGGAGATCGGGGTATCGTTCTGGACCAGCACCGCTCGCAATTCGATCGGCGCCTTGTTCTTGATCGAGCATTGGAAGCTCAAGCGCCATCCACCCGTTTCGGGGTTCGGTTCAGTGACGATGTTGGTGATCTCGGATTTTTCCGCGCTCACCACGCCCTTGATGCTTTTCGGATCGATGCCCTTGAGCTTGTCGCCCATCAACTCCAGCACGAACAGCTTGCTGTCGTCGCCCCGGTTGCCGATACCGGTCCGCGTGAAGCGCGCCAGCGCGTCGGACTTCGGAGCGTCCGGCCCCCAGTGCAGGCGATAGGTGAGGTTATGCTCGTTCTTGGCGGTGAGCGGCTGTTTGGGACGCCAGAACGCCGCGATGTTGTCGTGGATCTCCTCCCTGGTCGGGATCTCGAACAGGACGACGGCGCCTTCGCCCCAATCGCCGATCGGCTCGACCCAGAGGCTGGGCCGGCGCTCAAACCGCGATTCGAGGTCCTGATAGGCGAAATACTTCTTCTCGCGCTGCATCAGCCCGAAGCCACGCGGATTGAGGTCGCTGAAGGTGCTGACCTGCAGGTCGCGCGGGTTGTTGAGCGGACGCCAGAGTTGCTCGCCCTTGCCGTTGAAGATCGCAAGCCCGTCGGAATCGTGCACCGCGGGCCGGAAATCATCGAAGTCCTTGCGGTCATTTGGTCCGAAGAAGAACATGCTGGTCATCGGCGCAAGACCGCCATGTGCAAGATCCACGCGCGGATAGAGCGACATCTCGACGTCGAACACCGTGCTCTCGCCGGGGCGGATGGTGAAGCGATATCCGGCGGCGGCGCTCTTGCTGTCCAGCAGCGCGTGAATCACGATAGAGGTCGCGTTCGGCGCCGGCTTCTCCAACCAGAACGCCTTGAACACGGGGAATTCTTCGCCGCTGGCCTCGCCGGTGTCGATCGCAAGTCCACGGGCGGATAGGCCGTAGGTTTCTCCCTTCGCGACGGCTCGGAAGTAGCTGGCGCCAAGAAAGACGCAGACCTCGTCAAAATAATCCGGTCTGTTGATCGGTGCGTGAATGCGAAAGCCGGCAAAGCCAAGATCGGCGTCGGGCCATTGCCCCAGACCCTCACCGAACGAGAAGTCACTGCGCCGGTACTGGATCGGGACGGCGCGCCCGTTGCTCACTTCGAACAGATCGACCCTGTTCTTGTAAAAGAACCCGCGGTGAAAGAATTGCGCCTGGAAGGGCAGCTTCTCGTTACGCCATAGCGCATGCTCCGGCAGGAAGCGGATCGATCGATACTGGTCGTAATTGAGATCCTTCAGCGCATCGGGGAGCTTTTCATCCGCCGGCTCGAACGACTTTGCGGCAAGAGCGCGAGCGAGTTCGCGCACTGATGATGGACCGAACGCCGAATCCGATGGCGCGCCCGCAGCGGCCAGGCGCGGTAGCGCAGCGGCTGCCGAAAACGCCACCGAGGCGCGAAGCAGTTGCCGACGATTCAATGGAATTTCCCTCCTGGCTCCAAGCCAAGAAAGGAAACGGTCGGCCTTTGAATGAGTTCCACAGGTGCGACATTGCCACCCCAGGATCGAAGTGTGACCCGACTGCCGGAAAAAAATCGTGCGTTCAGCGGCGAACTGGCCCTTTCGCTCGCTCTTGTCTCGGCCATCTCCGGCGTTGCGATCCTGCATTGGATCGTCAAGGACGCCGTCGTCCCCTGGGACTCCAAAAATCAGTTCTATGCCTTCTTTCGGTTTTTGTCCGAAGCGCTGCATTCCGGCGAACGGCCGTTCTGGAATCCCTACCATTATGGCGGCCATCCAAGCGTTGCAGATCCGCAATCCCTGGTGTTTTCGCCTGTGTTCGTCGCCTTCGGCGCGATCGATCCTCTTCCCACAATGCGGGCATTCGACATCGTCATCCAAGCCCACCTTCTCATTGGCGGCCTCGCGATGGTCTTCATCGGTTGGCGCGCCCGTTGGCCGGCGGCGAGCACCGTGCTGGTCGCGGCATTGTTCATGCTCGGCGGCCCGGCCTCCGCGCGTTTGCAGCATACCGGCATCATTCTGAGCTACAGCGCCTTTCCATTGGCACTGCTGCTTCTGCAACTCGCGTTTGAGCGGCACTCGCACGCGCTGGCTCTCGCCTTTGCGGTCATCGCCGCGGGCATCGCGCTAGGCCGCAACCAGGTGGCTCTGCTGCTATGCGCCCTGCTCGTCTCGGTGGCGATCGCGGAAATCATGAGCTCGCAACAGCCGGCGCACTATCTGCGCCAGCGCGGCGGCGTGCTCGCAACGATGGCGATTGCAGGGACCGCGCTGCTGATCGTGCCGCTCCTGCTCACCCTGCAATTCGCTGCTCTGTCAAACCGGCCGAGCGAAACGCTCGGTGATGCGTTGAGAGGGTCGCTGTATCCGGCAAATTTCGCCACCGTTGCGGTTCCCGACATCTTCGGCACGCACTCCACCTATTGGGGGCCTGGAGCCGCCACTTTGGCCGACGTCGACCTCACCGATGATTCCGGTAACTACCTCTTTCTCGGCGCGGTGCCGACACTGCTGCTGCTCTGGTTAGGTGTTGCGGGGGACCGCCTGTGGCAGCCCGGCCGCCGCCTCATGGCATGTGTGCTCACCATGTCGTGCCTTTTCATGCTGGGACGCTACACGCCGTTTTACAGCCTGGGATTTCGGTTCATTCCCGGCATCGATCTGTTCCGCCGGCCCACGGACGCCAGTTTTGTCTTCACCATTGCGTTCGCGTTCATGATTGGTCATTGCCTCGCTGACTACGTCCGCGACGGTTTGCCGAAAATGCGACCACTGAACACATTGCTTGCGGTCGCGGCATCGTTTGCGGTTATTGGGTCGGCTATCGCTTTTTCAGGCAAGACCGGACATGCGCTGGCTGCCGTACGTGAGACTCTCGTTTCAGTGGCAGTGATGGCGGCGGCCGGCCTGTGTCTTTCCGCCTTGCGAGGCGAAGCCGGCCGCGCGCTGGCAGCGGCGGCGGTCACGCTTATCGCTGTGGCCGAATTGATGTGGTGGAATACAGCCTCACGCCTCAACGCCGAACCCTGGACGCTCTATGCCGTTCTTGAAGCACCATCGGGCGGGGAAGCAGCGGCGATCGCGCTGCTGGAAAAATCCATCGCAGCGGACCACCAGCGCGGCGAGTATCCGCGTGTCGAAGTCCTGGGCCTTGGCGGGCCGTGGCAGAACCTTGCAATGGTTCGCGGCTGGGAAGCCATCAATGGCTACAATCCGCTACGCATCGGTTTGTACGACCGTCTCGTCTCTCCCGGCGAGCAAAATTGGAGTGTGTCCCAGCGTCAGTTTCCGCCGTCGTTCAGCAGCTATGACTCGCCGCTCGCGAGGGCACTCGGTCTAACCTACCTCGTTCTAGGCTCCCCGCTGCAAGGCTTGCCCGACCTTTCGGCGCCACGTTCTTCCGAACTCCTGCTCTCCGGTCCCCCTGTCTGGATCTACAGGCTCCCCGGCGCATTGCCTCGCGTGAGCTTGGTCAGCGAGCTCGGAACAGAACAGGCGCAACTGGATCGTGATTCTTCCAGCTCGGCTGCGCATGGTGAACAGCCTAGCGATGGAGTTGCGAATATCGTGTCGTTGGCGCCGGGTCGACTCGAGGTTGTCGCCGGAGCGACAAGCGCCGCATATTTGCTGGTGCACGACCTCTACTATCCAGGCTGGGTGGCGGAAGTCGACGGGACACAAAGGCCCATCATCCGGACCGGAGGACTATTCCGCGCCATCGAGGTGCCGGCCGGAATGCACCATGTTACATTGCATTTCTCGCCGTTTTCATTGGAAAATCTGAAGAACGCGCTTGGCGTTGCCGGCGGGCTTCGGGCGACGCCTCCTTAGACTGACCGTGGGCGAAGAAGCGCCGCATGAGGAATATCAGACGCGCCTTGATGATAGACACGGGTTAGCTCGCCCGTTCTTCAAGAGCCGGAACCTGAAGCTCGCCGGTCGAGTTAACTCCGCATACGGAGGAGGCCGGACCATGAGCGAGGCACCCAAACAACATCGAGCGGGAACGATTGCGACGGTGATCGGGATCGCCTTGGTTTGTATCGTTGCCCTTGTCTTCCTCGTGCGCGATCGCTGGCACAGCCCCGAGCTCAAGTCAGCCGAGCAGGCGCGTAGCTCGATCACAGGCAAGGTCGCCCGTGCAGCCGGGGCCATCGTGCTGCCGACCGATCCCAAGCTCACGGTCGAGCCCAAGCCCGCCGGCCCCAAGCCGGCGCAGCCGGCCATTCCCAACTGATGGCGCCATCCAAGCGCGGCGCCGTAAGCAGTGCCTGAATTGGTTCAGGCGGACCACCTGTCCTCTTCGCGGCGATGCTCGTCGCAATTCAGGCGCTCGGCCATGTCCTTGGCCAATTCATCATTGTCGGTCTTCGCGACCGGCTTACCATCCTGCCGCTTGATCTTGTCCTGGTCGGCCTGCAGCGGAAAATCGTTGGGCTTGAGCTGGTCGCCATCGCTCTGATGCCTGGCGCTCATCATGATCCTCCTTCCGGAGCACGTGCCTGCCATGAAGAACTCCGCGGCCGACGCGCAGGTTCCGAGCCGCTTTGCCGAGACCGCTGTTCCCCCTTGACGGGGTCACCGCCGCCGATTCATATAGATGACTAAATGACTGCGCTGGGACCTGGCGTGGATCAACGAGGTTCATCAGGGATGGAAATGATGGCGAACTGGTACGCGGACTCCACGCCGCTCGAGCGACGAACCTTTTGGGCCAGTTTCGGCGGCTGGGCGCTGGACGCGCTCGACGTGCAGATGTTCAGCCTCGCCATCCCGGCACTGATCGTAGCCTTCGGCATCAGCAAGTCCGATGCGGGCCTGCTCGGCTCTGTCACGCTGTTCTTCGGCGCCTTCGGCGGCTGGCTTGGCGGCGCGCTCGGAGATCGCTTCGGCCGCGTCAACGCGCTGCAGATCACGGTGGCGACCTTTGCGCTGGCGACCTTCGCCTGCGCCTTCGTCACGAGCTACAACCAGCTCCTCGTGCTCAAGGCGATCCAGGGCCTGGGCTTCGGCGCCGAATGGGCCTGTGGCGCCGTGCTGATGGCGGAGATCATCCGGCCCGACCATCGGGGGCGTGCCTTGGGCACGGTGCAGAGTGCCTGGGCGGTCGGCTGGGGCGCAGCCGTGCTGCTCTCGGCCATCGTCTTCACACTCGCACCGAAAGAGCTCGGCTGGCGCATCCTGTTCGCCACGGGCCTTCTGCCGGCGCTGCTGATCCTTTACATCCGCCGCGGCATCAGGGAGCCGAAGCGCCCCGTCAAGGATGCTCCGGCGCCTTTTCTTTCAACACTCGCGGGAATCTTCAGCGCGGAGACGCTGCGCGCGACCCTGGTCGGCGGCCTGTTCGGCATTGGCGCCCATGGCGGCTATGCCGCCTTGACCACCTTCCTGCCAACTTATCTGCGCGAGGTGCGGAAGCTGTCGGTGCTGGGATCGAGCGGCTATCTCGCCGTGATCATCGTGGCGTTCTTCTGCGGATGCGTCGCTAGCGGCATGCTCAGCGATCGCATCGGCCGTCGCGCCAATGTCGCGCTGTTCGCCTCCGCCTGCATCGCGACCGTGCTCATCTACATCTTCGCACCGCTCTCGAATGGCGAGATGCTGGTGCTCGGCTTCCCGCTCGGCTTCTTCTCGGCCGGCATTCCCGCCAGCATGGCCGCACTGTTCAGCGAGCTCTATCCGGCCGGCGTGCGCGGCACCGGCGTCGGCTTCTGCTACAATTTCGGTCGCGTCGTATCCGCCGCGTTTCCGTTCCTGGTCGGTTTGCTGTCGGAGCATATCGGCCTTGGGCCCGCGATCGGCATCGACGCGGCCTTCGCCTATTCGCTGGTGCTGCTCGCGGTCGCGATGCTGCCCGAGACCCGCGGCAAGGTGTTCGAGCAGCCCGCGCGCGCCTGACCATGTTCGGCATCGACACGCACGCGCATGTCTTTCACCGCGACCTGCCGCTGGCCAGGAACCGCCGCTATGCGCCGGATTACGATGCGCGGCTCGATACCTACCTCCCCGAACTCGACAAGGCCGGCCTCGATCATGGCGTGCTGGTGCAGCCAAGCTTTCTCGGCACCGATAACTCCTATCTCATGGAATGTCTTGCGCGCGCGGGCGGCCGGCTACGCGGCATCGCCGTGCTTGATCCGGCGACGCCGGAGGGCGAATTGCGCGCGCTCGATCGCGCCGGAATCGTCGGCATCAGGCTCAACCTGGTCGGACGCCCCCTGCCCGATCTCGACGCCGTCGCCTGGCGAGACTTTTTCGCGTGCGTTGCCGCGCTCGGCTGGCAGATCGAGCTGCAGCGGTGTGCTTGCGATCTTCCCGCGCTGGTCTCGCGGCTGCGCGATCATGATCTCACCGTCGTGCTCGATCATTTCACCCTGCCCGATCCTGCGCGCGGCATCGCCGATCCGGCCTTCACGGGAGTCTGCAAGCTCGCTGCATCGCGCCGCGTCTGGGTCAAGCTGTCCGGTGCCTATCGCAACGGCCCGCATGGCCGCGCCTTCGCCCGCGCCGCATATCCGCGCCTGCGCGATTCCTTCGGTCTTGACCGCCTGATGTGGGGCAGCGACTGGCCCCACACCCAGTTCGAGGCGACGGAGACTTACGCCGCGAGCCGCAGCTTTCTCGACGAGCTGATCCCCGACGAAGCCGAGCGCGCGACTGTGCTGGCAGCGCCGCGGGATCTGTTCCGATTCTGAGCCCGATTGCTGTCGCACGGCCGGAGCCTCCGGCGAACGCAGCTATTCCAGATAGGTCGTAAGCTGCGCGCCCTCGTCGGCGACGAACACGGCGATCAATTCCGCAGGCTCGGTCATGCTCGCATTGGCCGACACGAGATGCGTCGAGCCCGGCGGCTCGAAGAAGGATTGGCCGACGCCAAAGGTCTCGGGCGGACCACCTCCCAGCTGCGAGCGGACCTCGCCCTTGGTGATGTAGGCCGTCACCGAACCCGCATGGCGATGCGGCCGTGAGAAACCGCCGGGGCCATAGAAGACGCGCACGATGGTCACCCGCTTGCCCGGCACGTTGGGCAGCGGATAGGAGCCAATCGGCTCGACCCTGTCGAGCGGCGACCCCGCCGCGGCGGTGGCGCACATCGGCCCGAGCACGCCGGAGATCGCGTCTTTCGTGACAGGCAGCGCCTTCGCGATGGCCAAGGCGCAGGCGAGCCCCGCGATGACCGCGAGCCAGACCGGTTGCGTCTGCGGCCGAGCCGGACGAAGGCACATAGTTGGTGCAAGCGATGTCATCATCGTTCTCCCAAATCGTTCATTGGGCGGCTTCTGCACGAGCCGCAGGCCGGCGCGCCGGAGGCGTCCAGCGATAGGCAACGCCAAAGCGATTCCAGACATTGATCACGCCGATCGCCGAGCTGAGATAGACCAGCTCCTTCTCCGAGAACGCCGCACTCGCCTGCGCATAGACCTCGTCGCCGACCTCGTTGGACAACAACGTCAACGCTTCCGTCCAGGCCAGCGCGGCCCGTTCGCGCTGCGAGAATTGCGGCGCCTCGCGCCACACCACCAGAAGATTGAGCTTGTCGGCGGGAATACCGAGCCGCTCGGCCTCAAGGATATGAAACTGGACGCAGAACGCGCAGCCATTGATCTGCGAGGCGCGTATCTTCACCAGCTCCAGCAGGTCCTTCTCAAGCCCCGCTTTCCCTACCAGCTGGCTTAGCGCCAGAACGCGCTCGTAGATATCCGGCGCAAGCGCCTTGAAATCCGGATAGTCCTTGCGGGCATGTGACATGCGATGCTCCTCGCGATATAAGAACACTACTAACTTATAAGAGCTCTTATAATATGCACAAGCCGAAACTGACGCGAAGCAGCCATGACGAAAACGGAGCCCCGCGTTCCGGCGGAAAGCCGTCCGGGCAAAAATCGCCGCCGGCGCCAGCCGCTCCGGCCGTGCCGCCGCCCGGCGAAGGCAAGCGTGGCGAGGAGGGCTATCTCGGCTATCTCTTGCGCCAGGCCCAGGGCGCGGCGCGCCTATCGCTGGAGCGCGCGCTCGCCGAACTCGGCGTCACGCCGCCGCAATTCCTTGTGCTGACCATGCTCAAGGCCTATCCGGGGCTGTCCGGCGCCGATCTCGCCCGCGTCGCGCTGCTGACGCCGCAGACGGTCGGCGTCATCATCCGTAACCTTGAACGCGACGGCGCGATCGCAAAGACGCCGCATCCGGTGCACGGCCGCATGCTGCAATGGACGCTCACGCCGCACGGCCTCGACCTCTTGCAGAAATGCCGCCGCCATGCGCAGGCGCTGGAACGGCGACTGGCCGGCGGCATGAGCGAGAAGAAACTCGCGACCATCCGCCGCTGGCTGGCGAAAATTGCGGTCGATCTGCAGGAGGGTTAAAACTCGCAAGCGCTTTGCCGGCATGCCACCAGAGCGGGTAAACTTGCATCCATGACCCAGCACGATTCCTTGAGCCGCCGAACCCTGCTCCGCCTGGGCGCGGGCGCGGCCGCGCTCGCGGCTCACCCATTGGCGGCGCTTGCCGCCCCAGCAGGCTTCGAGAGCTGGCGCGATGGCCTGCGCGAGCGCGCCATGGCCAAGGGCATCTCGGCCGTGACTTGGAGCCGGGTGATGGCCCATCTTGAGCCCGACATGAGCGTGTTCAAGGAGCTGAGAAACCAGCCCGAGTTCAAGGAGCAGCTCTGGCAGTACATCAATCGCCGCGTCTCCGACTGGCGCGTCATCAACGGCAAGATTGCGCTGAAGGACAACGCTGCGCTGTTCGCGCGCATCGAGAAGGACTTTGGCGTCGAGCGCGGCACGCTGCTGGCGCTATGGGGCGTCGAGTCGGCCTATGGCGATCCCTTGGTGCAGCAGAACCATATGCGCCCGGTGTTTCCGGCCCTGGCTGCGCTTGCCTGGAACGAGCCGCGCCGCAAGGCCTACTGGGAGGCCGAGCTGATCAACGCACTCAAGATCGTCGATCGCGGCTGGAGCACGCCGGAGGAAATGCGCGGCTCCTGGGCCGGCGCCATGGGCCATACCCAGTGGATGCCGGAGGTCTGGCTCAATGTCGGCTTCGACTATGACGGCGATGGCAAGATCTCGCCATTCGGCCGGCCCGACGACGCGCTCGGCTCGACCGCACGCTATCTCGTCAATCGCGGCCATTATCATCGCGGCGAGCACTGGGGCTACGAGGTTCGTGCGCCCGGCGGGAATGTCAGCGGCAGCCGCTCTTATGCCGCTTGGCAGAACGCTGGTGTTGTCAGGGCCGATGGCGAGGCGTTTCCGCAACCGAATGCCTCGGCGCAGCTCTGGATTCCTGTCGAGGGCGGACCTGCCTTTCTGCTGGGACCGAATTTCTATTCTGTGAAGAGCTACAATCCGGCGATGAGCTACGCGCTTGCGATCTGCCATCTCGGCGATCGCATTCTCGGCGGCCCGCCCTTCATCCAACAATTCCCGGGCTCGGAGCGCGCGCTGACGCTTGCCGAAGTGCAGGAGATGCAGAAGCGCCTCACCGCGGCCGGCTTTGACACCGGCGGCACCGACGGCCGCGTCGGCAACGACACCATGCAGGCGATCCGCGATTTCCAGGTCAAGGCCGGCATTCAGCCCGCCGACGGCTATGGCGGACTGAAGGTGCTGGCGAAGCTGCGACAGAACGGCTGACGCCCTCAAGCTGCAAATAAGTCACACCACCCGCTTCGAATGCGCGCGTGCGGTAGCGCAGTGCTGAGTCAAGCCCAATATAGGTCAGTACTACTGTCCAATTGGTCACAATTTGCTCATGCTTCTGATCTGACGTCAAAGTTGTGGAAAACTCGCAGACCACAACCCCGGAGCCTCGTGATGCGTATCTCGGTGGTTTTTGTTGCGGTGATGGTGATAGCGGCGCCGGTGCCAGCATCGGCCGCTTGCATGAGCATTAGTGAAGCACGTCAGCATTTCGGCTCTGTCCATCTCTACTGGCACGGCTCGGATCATTGTTGGGATGCCTCGCCAGGGCGGCGTCGCGAGGCCGCAGCGACGCAGCGGCATGCGCGTGGGCATGAGCGCCCCGAACCTCGGCGACCGAAATGGCGCGAGGCAAGATCCGAACTCGTCGCCGACAACGGGCCCGTGCCCGTCCGGGCATCCCAGGACATGGCCGATCAGCCCGTTGCGACGCCGGATGCACCGCCGGTCAAAGTGTTGCCGGTCAAGCTGGTCTCGATCCTTTCGGACTGGACTGAGCGCTGGGTCGACGTCGAGCAGGTCGATCCTGAACGTCTGATCAAAGCGCAATCGATGTCTCGGCCGGCGCCGGCGTCCGATCACAAGATCGACGCCACGCTCGTGGTTCACGGTCTGGCACTGTTCGCGTTCGGCTTCGGCTTGGTGCTGACCTTTGTCGCACTCGTCATGCGCTCGGGTGCCAGCTCCATCGGGCCGCCTTCAGCAGCTGAGGAGAGTTCATATCCAGCACAAACTGACTCCGAAGATGTCGCAACCACACTGCAAGGCTCGCCCGCCGCGCTCCCACCGCTCGTAGCTCGCGGTGGGCGCAGGCTCGCGTCAGTCAGACACCTCATTCTCGTTCTGATTTCACGCCAAGCCCATTTGATTTGCTGGAAGGCCCTGCGATGGGGCCGACATATTGACCGCTTCGTCTCTAACGGCGCCTATCCGACCGAGGTCAAGTGGCCGCCCTACTCTGCAGGCGCAATGATCTCCAGCGAAGACATTCCGCGCCCATTCACCATTCCGAGCCGACTGCTCGAGGAGACGCGGCAGGCCGCATCACGCGCCGTCTCGCCGCCGCTGCTACCGAAGCCCCGTATCAGACCAGGCTGAGAGGCACGTCTCAGCCGTTCTCGATCGCCGCGAGATAGGCGCAGAACATGTCGGCGATGGCATCGGCATAGGCGTCGATTTCCGCCGGCGATCGCGGGCTTTCCGAGAATTGCTTTCCGACGGCGCTGAGCGTCGTCTTGATCACATCAGCGGCGAGCGCCCGCGTGGCGTCCGAGGCTTGCGGCAACGCCTCGCGCATGAAGGCCTGAAAGATGCCGCGCCCCGACGCCTTTGCCTCACGTGCCTCGGGCGCATCGCGATAGAGCGGCGCGGCGTCGTCGAGCGCACCGCGGATCGCGGCCTCCTCGCATTCCGAGCGGATGAAGGCGTGCACCAGCCTGCGCAGCCGTTCGAGCGGCGGCCTGGTGTTGGCCTCAAGGATGCTGCGCAAGAGCTCGCTGGTCTGCCGCCATTCGTCGCTTTGCAGGCGAAACAGGATCGCGGCCTTGTTCGGAAAATATTGATACAGCGATCCGACGCTGACGCCGGCCTTCTCGGCAACCCGCGCCGCAGTGAAACGCTGCGCGCCCTCCTTCGCCAAAACCTGAACAGCCGCCTCCAGAATGGTCGCGACGAGCTCGGTCGAGCGCGCCTGTTTGGGCTGTTTTCGCGAGGAAATTGAAGGGCTTCGACGAGCTGCCATGGCGGCCTCCGGCAACGCGAATAGGAAATGCGACGAATTAGTCGTATTTCAACTCCCGCGCAAGACTGCGCTGAACCGACACCGGAGACCTTTATGACCACCCTTACCACCGCCCCGCTTGCGCCGCTGCTCGATCGCCTGTTTGACGAGGCCGCAACCAGCACGCGCGACATCGACGCCGCATTCGCCGACCTCACCGAGACGGCACAGACGCAGCTGATGCGCAGCAAGACCGACTACCGCGATCTCTACGGCCGCCTGAAGAACGTACCGCTTCCCGTCTCCCGCACGACCGGCACACTGCTCTACATGCTGGCGCGCAGCTTTGGCGCACGGACGATCGTCGAATTCGGCACCTCGTTCGGCATCTCGACACTGCACCTCGCCGCAGCCTTGAAGGACAATGGCGGCGGCCGCCTGATCACCACGGAGTTCGAGCCGTCAAAGGCGGCACGCGCGCGCGATCATCTGACGGCCGGCGGTGTCATCGACCTCGTCGAAATCCGCGAAGGCGATGCGCTGCAGACGCTGAGCGTCGATCTCCCCGATGCGATCGACCTCGTGCTGCTCGACGGCGCCAAGGCGCTCTATTCTGATATCCTGAATCTCGTGGAAAGCCGACTTCGTCCCGGTGCCTTCATCGTCGCCGACAACGCCGATCACAGCCCGGACTACCTGGCGCGCGTCCGTTCATCCGCGAACGGCTATCTATCGGTGCCGTTTGCCGACGACGTCGAGCTGTCGATGCGGATCCATTGAGGCGGCGAGCGACCGGCCGATTCCGGTGTCTCCTTGCAGGCAGTCGGAAGCCCGGCTTGCGCTCGATTGCAATCGGCGCCAGTTATTCTTGATGCCGCCGCTACACATGCGATGTCGTCCCGGCGGCTCAAGGCCGGGACGACAGCGGAGCTTGCGGCGGCAGCGCGGCTCGCGATGGCTATCAGGCTGTTGCATCGGATGGTTCACTTTCTTGTCAGACTATTTCTGCACTCCAGGCGTTGGTGTTAGGACGTTTCCGGCTGGCCGGAAAACGGCAGCTTGATGACACCATGCTGTGACAAGATGAGGCTTCTGCACCTGTGCGCAGCCGGATAGAACCGCTCCGCACTCGATCCATTCAAGTTCCTGATGAATCTCTCCGCGCCCTTCATCCGCCGTCCGGTTGCCACCACCCTGCTCTCGCTCGGGCTCGTCGTGGCCGGCGCGGTCGCGTTTTTCAAGCTGCCGGTGTCGCCGCTGCCGGACGTCGACATTCCCACCATCTCGGTGCAGGCGACGCTTCCCGGCGCGAGCCCGGAGGATGTGGCGACTACGGTCGCGAGCCCGCTCGAGCGGCATCTCGGCCAGATTGCCGACGTGACCGAGATGACATCGACGAGCTCGCTCGGGTCCGCGCGCGTCAATCTGCAGTTCAACATCGATCGCAACATCAACGGCGCCGCGCGTGACGTGCAGGCCGCGATCAACGCGTCCCGCGCCGATCTGCCGACCAGCCTGCGCACCAATCCGAGCTATCGCAAGTTCAACCCCGCATCGGCGCCGGTGCTGATCTTCACGCTGACGTCCAACACGCTGACGCCGGCCGAGCTCTACGACGCCGCCTCGACAGTGATCGCCCAGAAGCTGTCGCAGGTCGAGGGCGTCGGCGAGGTTGCTGTCAACGGCGGATCGCTGCCCGCGGTACGCGCGGAGCTCAATCCCTCGGCGCTCTACAAATACGGCATCGGCCTCGAGGATGTTCGCGCCGCGCTGGCGAGCGCCAACGCGCACAGTCCGAAGGGCGGCATCGATGTCGGAAGCCGCCGCTTCCAGCTCTATGCGAACGACCAGGCCACCAGGTCGGACGACTATAAATCGCTGGTCGTGGCCTATCGCAACGGCGCGGCCGTCCGCCTCACCGATCTCGGCGACGTCATCGATTCCGTCGAAAATGTGCGCACGCTGGGCCTCGCCAACGGCAAGCCCGCCGTGATGATGATCGTGTACCGGCAACCGGGCGCCAATATCATCCGGATGGTCGATGCCGTGAAAGCGCTAATCCCGGTGTTGCACGCTTCGGTCTCGCCGGCCATCGACATCAATCTCGCAGTGGATCGCTCCAAGACCATCCGCGCGTCGCTGCAGGACGTCGAGATCACGCTGCTGATCGCCGTGGCGCTCGTCATCCTCGTCGTGTTCGCGTTCCTGCGCAGCGCGCGTGCGACGCTGGTGCCGGTCGTCGCTGTGACGGTGTCGCTGGTTGCCACCTTCGCCGTGATGTATCTCTTGGGATACAGTCTCGACATCTTCTCGCTGATGGCGCTGACCGTCGCGACCGGTTTCGTGGTCGACGACGCCATCGTCGTCTTGGAAAACATCACCCGTCACATGGATGCGGGCCTGTCGCGGCTCGAGGCGACATTGCTCGGCGCGCGCGAGGTCGGCTTCACCGTGCTGTCGATGAGCGTCTCGCTCATCGCGGTATTCGTGCCGATCCTCCTGATGGGCGGGCTGGTCGGCCGCCTGTTCCGCGAATTCGCTGTCACGATCACCATTGCCATCGTGATCTCGCTCGTGGTCTCGCTGACGACCACGCCGATGATGTGCGCCGTGCTGCTGCGGAGCGAGGCCGGCCAGCGCCATGGCCGGATCTACCGCGCCAGCGAGCGCGTCTTCGAGCTGCTATTGCGCTTCTATCGCTGGACGCTCGGACTCGCGCTCCGTCATCCCCGCACGGTGATGCTGATCCTGGCTGCGACGCTTGCCCTGAACTTCTATCTCTATGGCGCCGTCCCCAAGGGCTTCGTCCCGCAGCAGGACACGGGGCTGCTGATCGGATCGATCCAGGCCGATCAGCACACGTCGTTTCAGCTGATGCAGCAGAAGCTCGCGCAGTTCATCGACATCGTCAGGAGCGATCCGGCAGTCGACACCGCGGTCGGCTTCACCGGCGGCGCCGGGCCGGGTCCTGGCGGCGCGACCAACACCGGCTCGGTGTTCGCGTCGCTGAAGCCGCTTGATCAGCGCAAGCTGTCCGCCGAGCAGGTGATCGAGCGGCTGCGCGATAAGTTGACGGCGGTCGCCGGCGCCCAGCTCTTCCTGCAGTCGATCGGCGATCTCGGCGCCGGCGGACGCACCGCCAATGCGGCCTATCAATACACGTTGAAGGGCTCGACACCTGCCGAGCTGAACGAATGGATCCCGAAACTCGTCACGGCACTTCAGCATGATCCGGCACTGGCCGACGTCAACAGCGATCAGCAGAACCGCGCGCTGCAGTCCAATATCGTGATCGATCGCGATGCCGCCTCGCGCCTCGGCATCACCGTCAGCCAGATCGACAACACGCTGTACGATGCTTTCGGCCAGCGCCAGGTCTCGACCATCTATGTCGCACGCAACCAGTATCACGTCATCATGGAGGTCGCCCCGCCCTATTGGCAGAATCCAGAGACGTTGAAGGACGTCTATGTTAGCACCTCCGGCGGCTCCGCCACGGGATCGCAGGCCACCAATGCGGTCGCTGGCACTGTGGCGTTATCGAACCAAAAGGCTTCGATCAGCGCCATCGCAACCAATGCCGTGCGCAACCAGGCGACCAACTCGATCGGCGCGACCGGCAAGGGCGTCTCATCGACTGGAACGGCCGTCAGCACCGGCGCCGAAACGATGATCCCCTTGTCCAGCGTCGCCCGCTTTGCCCAGAGCGAGACGCCGCTGCAGGTCAATCACCAGGATCTGCTGGTCTCCGGCACCGTCTCCTTCAATCTGCCGACGGGCGGCTCGCTCGGCGCGGCGACGGCTGCCATCGAGGCGGCCATGCGCCGGATCGGCATGCCCGCGACCATCCGCGGCGAGTTTGCGGGCGTCGCCAAGATCTTCCAGCAGTCGCTGGCGAGCGAGCCGTTCCTGATCCTCGCGGCGTTCGCGACCATCTACATTTCGCTCGGCATGCTCTACGAGAGCTACATCCATCCGCTGACGATCCTGTCGACGCTGCCCTCGGCGGGCGTCGGCGCGGTCGCGGCGCTGATGCTGTCGCACACGCAATTCGACCTCATCGCCATGATCGGTGTGATCCTGCTGATCGGCATCGTCAAGAAGAACGCGATCATGATGATCGACTTCGCGCTCGATGCCGAACGGCAGCAAGGGCTGTCGTCGCGAGACGCCATCTTCGAGGCCTGCATGATGCGCTTCCGCCCCATCATGATGACGACGATGGCCGCGCTGTTCGGCGCGGTGCCGCTGATGGTGGGCCTCGGCGAGGGCAGCGAGTTTCGCCAGCCGCTCGGCATCGCCATTTTCGGCGGCCTGATCCTGAGCCAGATCCTGACGCTCTACACCACGCCCGTGGTCTATTTGTATCTCGATCGCGCCAGACACTGGTACCAAAGGCGGCGGGCGGCACGGGCGTAGCACCGCGTTTCTCTTCAACCTCGCCCCGCTTGCCGGGAGAGGTCGAATTGCATGGTCAGATGCAATCCGGGTGAGGAGGTACAGGTCTAACAACTTATATCGACCGTGCGTCTGCCCCTCACCCCAACGCTCTCAGCGCGAGCGAAGCTCGTCGCGGCCCCGTAAAGAACGGGGAGAGGGAGCGCACCGAGATCGGCGCAATAGTTGGACTACCAGCTCGCAGGAAGAACTCCCTACCCTCGTCGTACCACGCCGCCCGCATACATGCCGCCGTCGATGACGAGTTCCGTGCCCGTCACGTAGCGCGCGGCATCGGAGGCGAGATAGAGCACGCCAGCGGCGATCTCCTCCGCCTGCCCGGCGCGGCCGAGCGGAACGGCCACCTTCGCACGCTCCTCCGGATCGATCGGCGCGTTCTGCCCGCGGCCCTCGGCTTCGGTCGGGATCTTGCCCCAGATCGGCGTTTCGATGATCCCCGGATGCACGGAGTTGACGCGAATGCCGTCACTGAACGAGGCGCATTCCAGCGCGACCGCCTTCGCGAACAGCCGCACGCCGCCCTTGGTGGCGCAATAGCCCGCCAGTCCCGCCGCGCCGCGCAGTCCCGCCAGCGACGACATCAGGATGATGGAGCCGCCGCCCGTCTTACGCATCAGCGGCAGGCTGTGCTTGACCGACAGGAACACGCCGTCGAGGTTGATGGCGGTCTGGCGCCGCCAATCCGAAAGCGACATCTCGGTGATCGAGGGCACAGCAATGCCGATGCCGGCATTCGAGACCAGAATGTCCAGCCGGCCGTGGAGCCTCTCGACCTTGGCGATGACCTCGGCCCAGCGCGGCTCGCTGGTGACATCCTGATGCAGGAACGTCGCCCGATGGCCGTGCGCGGTAATGCCGGCGACGACCTCCGGACCCCTGAGCTCATCGATATCGGTCACCACGACCGATGCGCCCTCGCGCGCCAGCAACTCGGCAACCGCAGCCCCGATCCCCGATGCGCCGCCCGTGACCAGCGCGATCTTGCCTTCGACCTGTCCTGTCATCTTCGCTTCCTGCCCTGTCCTTTGTTGTCGCTGTTCGTCGGCCAGTCCAATGAATAGCCGGTTCGGCTCGTCGGGCAAATCGCTTTGCGTCCGCATGCACCGTCGCGGCACGGCCGGACTGCAAATCCGGACTTGCGCGAACAAACTCATTTCTCGGGACAATTCAAGGCGATGGACGTTGTGCCGCCCGTGGCTGCAAAAATTTCACTTTCGTTTTTTCGGAAATCATGATTGAATGCGTCCGTCCTGCCTCACCAAAGGGGCGTACGCGTCGTCACGAACGCGAGGCAGGATGCGGTGGACGCGATGAGCAGCGCAGGACGAGCGCACGCTCGTGCGGACGGCGAAGTCGTGTGGTCCTGGCATCCCGGTGCTGATGCCAAGGTCGCTGAACCCGATGAGTTCAACGACTGATGGGGGCAAGAAAGCCGGTCCCCAAGGAGAGCGCGTATAAGCCGTAAACTATCGCGCAGGGAGGGCCGGTTGTTCGGCCGTACCTGTGGTTCTGCCGCGTGCATTCTTGTTGCACGCGGACCATGGGTGCGACCAGCACCCGGCCTTCCCTGCGCCCTCTTCTTGCAGAGGGTTTACGAACATGCATCACTCGGACGCGAATGGCGTGGCGAGAAGGTGAGCGTATGTCCCTACTGTCATGCCCCGCGCAGGCGCGGCATCCAGTACGCCGCAGCATCTCGATTAGTTACTACTGTTTCTGGAATACTGGATCGCCCGCCTTCGCGGGCGATGACGGCGGAGTTGATCATTGTTATCGTTATTGCGAGCGAAGCGAAGCAATCCAGTTCCACGTAAAAGAGTCCGGATTGCTTCGTCGCCTTCGGCGCCTCGCAACGGCGCGCAACTACCTGATGAACGCTGGGCCCTGGTCCGGCACCGCGACATCGAGCACGCGCAGTTGCACGCGCTCGACACCCTGGTAGCGGTCGACGGCGAGACAGCCGGCGACATGCAGAACCTGGCCACGATGCTGCGTCAGCGCGTTGCCGAGCCTCGAGCCGACGCTGCGGAAGGCGATGCCGTTGACGGTGGCGCCATCGCCGGCCTTGAAGCGAAGCTTGAGATGCGCCTGGCCGACCTCGTCGGCGAACACGAGCTGATGCGACGGCAGCGCCACGATCGGCTCCGGATTGCCGGTGCCGAACGGGCCTGCGCGATTGAGCGTATGCACCAGCTCCGGCGTCGCAGCGCGGGCGCTGATGGCGCCGTCGATATAGACCTCGTTGACGTGGCGTGCTTTGGCAACGTCGGGTGCGAGCGCGCTTTCGAGAAAGGCGCGGAATTCGGCGAGCCTTTCTTTGCGCAACGTGACGCCGGCGGCCATCGCGTGCCCGCCGCCCTTCATCAGGATGCCCTGCTCCACCGCCTGCCGCACCGCCTTGCCGAGATCGACGCCAAGGATGGAGCGGCCCGAGCCGGTGCCGATGCCGCCGGGCTCCAGCGCGACGGCGAAGGCCGGACGCGAAAACTTCTCTTTCAAACGCGAGGCGATGAGGCCGACGACACCCGGATGCCAGCCCTCGGACGCGGTGACGATGACGGCGCCCTTGTCCTCGAGCCCGAGCGCGGCGAGCGCCTCGGCTTCGGCCTGCGCCTCGGCCGCCTGTTCAATCACGCGGCGCTCGGTGTTGAGACGATCGAGCTCGGCGGCGATGCGTGCGGCCTCGGAGATGTCGCCCTCGAGCAGCAGCCGCACGCCGAGATCGGCACGGCCGATACGCCCCCCCGCATTGATGCGCGGCCCCAGCATGAAGCCGAGATGCCAGGCTTCCGGCGGCCCGTTCAGCCGCGCCACGTCCATCAGCGCGGTGTGGCCGACATGGTCGCGCCGGCGCATCGCGATCAGCCCCTTGGCCACGAAGGCGCGATTGAGCGCGATCAGCGGCGCGACGTCCGCGACCGTGCCGAGCGCGACGTGATGCAGCATGCCGAGCAGATCGGGCTCGGGCATCTCCGAAGTCCAGAAGCCGCGCCCGCGCAGCTCGCGATTGACGGCGACCAGCGTCACCAGTGTGAGGCCCACGGCGGCGAGATAGCCGAGGCCGGAAAGATCATCGGGACGGTTCGGATTGACCAGCGCATCGGCCTCGGGAAGGTCGGCGCCGCATTGATGGTGGTCGATCACGACCACGGACATGCCGAGCCGCCGCGCTTCCGCCAGCGGCTCCAGGCTCGTGGTGCCGCAATCGACCGTCACCAGCAAGGTCGCGCCCTTGGCGGCGAGCGCGCGCACCGCCTCGACATTGGGGCCATAGCCTTCGAAGATGCGATCGGGAATATGGATCAGCGGATCGAGCCCGCAATGGCGCAGATGCCAGGCGAGCAGCGCCGACGAGGTCGCGCCATCAACGTCGTAATCGCCGAAGATCGCGACCTTTTCGCGTCGGGCGGCGGCGTCCGCGATGCGCTTGGCGGCCGCCTCCATCTGCGTCACCGTGAAGGGATCCGGCATCAGCTTGCGAATGGTCGGGTCGAGGAAGTCCTGCACTTCGTCGAGATCGACGTCACGGCCGGCCAGTACGCGCGCCAGCATCTCCGGCAACTGATAACGCTGCACCATCGCCAGCGCCTGCGCTGCCGCCCGCGCATCGAGCCGGTCGCGCCACAGCTTGCCCGTGAGCGACCCCCGCACGCCGAGAAAGGCTTGCGGCGTTTCGCTGGGAAGAACGATTGCGGGAGGCGTCATGAAGACTCGGGAGTTGGAAGGAATCGCCACTGTCAGCCCAAGCTACATCACGCGCGTTGGGGCGAAACGCCGGGGCGCGCAAGTTCCTTGTCGGAACTGACACAAATCACTGATTTTGCACAAATTTCGGGCAGACCTGGCTGCGTTCAAGGCCGCGGAGTTAATCCGGTGTTAGGCGAAATCGCCGACAAAGGTATTCAATTCATACTCAAATTTGATTCATCGCGCATCTCCGATGCCGGGCGGGACGCGCAAGCCTTGTGGAGTTCGCCACCCATGGTGACAGCGCCTGCTCTGAAAAAGTCGCCCTCGATTGCGCCATCGCAGCCGCTGGCCAGCGAGGACGAGACCGATGTTTCCGCGCTGATCGCGCGGCTGACCGGCGAAGTCAATCAGATCGCCTGCGAGAAGACCAAATCGATCCAGCAGATCACCAATCAGATGAAGATGCTGGCGCTTAACGCACTGATCGAAAGCTCGCGGGTCGGCGCCCAGGGCGCGGGCTTTGCCGTGGTGGCGCAGGAGGTGCGCGCGGTCGGCCAGCAGGTCGAGACCATCGCGCGCGAGCTGGAAAGCCATCTCACCACGCGCACCGGCAATCTGAAGAGCTCGATCGAAGAGATGACCAATCGCGCCCGCGGCGAGCGTATGGTCGACCTGTCGCTCAACGCCGTCGAGCTGATCGACCGCAACCTCTATGAGCGCACCTGCGACGTGCGCTGGTGGGCGACCGATTCCGCGGTGGTTGATTGCGCTGCCAAGCCCGAGGCAGCGACGGTGGCGCATGTGTCGGAGCGGCTCGGCGTGATCCTGTCCGCCTACACCGTCTACCTCGATCTGTGGCTATGCGATCTCGACGGCAAGGTGATCGCCAACGGCCGCGCCGATCGCTCCCACGTGGCCGGCGCGAGCGTCGCCGAGACCAAATGGTTTCGCGAGGCGCGCGGACTGCGTTCCGGCGACGACTACGTCGCCGGCGACATCGAATGCCAGCCGCTGCTCGGCAATGCCCAGGTGGCGACCTATTGCGCATCCGTGCGTGAGCGCGGCAAAGCCAACGGCCGTCCGCTCGGCGTGCTCGCGATCCATTTCGACTGGGAGGCGCAGGCGCGCGCCATCGTCCAGGGCGTGCGCGTCAGCGCCGCCGACAAGGCGCGCGTGCTGCTGGTCGATTCCAGTTTTCGCGTCATCGCCGCATCCGACGGCCAGGGCATTCTGAGCGAACGCCTACCGCTCAAGCTCGAGGGCAAGCCGAGCGGCTTCTATCACGATGCGTCGAAGCGGATGATCGCCTTCCACGCCACGCCGGGCTACGAGACCTATCGCGGGCTCGGCTGGTACGGGGTGATCGTCTCGGGCGGGTAAACAATCAGATCGAAGACGGAGTGGAAGGTCTGTTCGAGCTAACAGCCGAGCTTGTCGGCGATGCTGCCAAAGTCTGGGGCGATGATATCCCAGGCGCCGGTGGCCTCGAAGTCGATCTTCTGCAGCGGGCCGTATTCGGTCGGCCGCGCCACGAAGGCGGTCTTCAATCCGTGGCTCTGCGCGGCCTTCAGATCGTTGTTATGCGCAGCGACCATCATGACCTCGCTCGGCGCCAGGCAAAGCAGCCGTGCAGCGCCGAGATAGGTCTCCGGGTCGGGCTTGTAGTGCTGAAACAGCTCGGCCGACATCACGAGGTCCCAGGGGAGACCAGCGAACTTCGCCATATTGGTGAGCAGCGCGACGTTGCCGTTGGAGAGCGGCGAGATGATGTATTTTGTCTTCAGCCGCGTCAGGCCGGCGACGCTGTCCGGCCAGGGATGCAGCCGGTGCCAGCCCTTGGTGAGATAGTCGAGGTCGGCATCGGTGAGACCGGTGATGCCAAGTTGCGCGACGAGCTTCTCGAGCGAACGGCGGTGCAGGACATCGAGGATGACATAGCCGCGCTCGGGATGCCTGCGCACCTCGTCCATCGAGCCGACATAGAGGCCGCGCCAGCCATCGACCAGCGCGGTCCAATCGCCTGTGACTCCGCGGCGCTGCGACCATGCGCTGAAGTCGTTGATCAGGCTGGTGCGCCAGTCGACCACGGTGCCGAACACGTCGAACACCAGCGCTTTCACGGCGGATAAGTCGGACATGTTCGGCCCTCGCGCCTAGTCGAGGTGGAATTTTGCCAGTTCGCGGTGCTCGGCGCGGATGTAGCGCACCGTTCCGGTGACCGAGCGCATTACGACCGTCTCGGTCTCGATCACGCCGTCCTTGCGGAACTTGACGCCGGAAAGGAGCGAGCCCGTCGTGACGCCGGTGGCGGCGAACAGGCAGTCGCCGCGGGCCATGTCCTCGATGCCGTAGATCATCTTGGGGTCGCCGACGCCCATCTTGGCCGCGCGCTCACGCTTCTCGTCCGTATCGAGGATCAGCCGGCACTGCATCTGGCCGCCGATGCAGCGCAGCGCCACTGCTGCGAGCACGCCTTCCGGCGCGCCGCCGGTGCCGAGATACATATCGACGCCGGTGTTTTCGGGATCGGAGCAGTGGATCACGCCGGCGACGTCACCGTCGGTGATCAGGCGGACAGCGGCGCCGGTCGAGCGCACGCCCTGGATGATGTCGGCATGGCGTGGACGGTCCAGCACGAGCACCGTGATTGCCGAGGGATCGACGCCCTTGGCCTTGGCGAGCCGGAGGACATTGTCTGCCGGCGGGGCATCGATATCAACCACGCCCTTGGCGTAGCCGGGACCGACCGCGATCTTCTGCATGTAGACGTCGGGCGCGTGCAGGAGCGTGCCGCCGTCGGCCATCGCCATGGTGGCGATCGCACCGGGCATGTTCTTGGCGCACAGCGTGGTGCCCTCCAGCGGGTCGACGGCAATATCGACCTTGGGGCCGGCCTTCATGCCGACCGTCTCGCCGATATAGAGCATCGGCGCTTCGTCGCGCTCACCCTCGCCGATCACGATCGTGCCTTCGATCGGCAGCTTGTTCAGCTCGCGTCGCATCGCGTCCACCGCGGCCTGATCGGCGGCCTTCTCCTGGCCATGGCCGCGCAGGCGCGCGGCCGATACCGCCGCACGTTCGGTCACGCGCACAAGTTCGAGCGTCAGGATGCGCTCGAGCATCAATTGCGGCGGGACTGAAATATGCGTGGACATCGGCCAACTCCTCAAAGACATCATGACGGGCATCCAACGCCCGTTAAGCCTAACCGTTCACGGACCGCCCGGCGGCGGGGCGCCGCGTGGGACCAGGCGACCGGCGCATCACGACGCGCTCGCCCATAGCCCCGGTTTGAGCATGTAATCTTCGCAAACGCCATGCGTTTGTTTAAGCAAAAACGGTGCGTGCTGTGGGCACGTCAGGCCCGCCCTTTGCCCGTACCCTTGGCCCTAATTCTTCTCGATCCGGATCACCTGCGGCTTGCCGCTGATCACCTTGTCGCGCTGCACCGCCTGCAGCGCCTTGTACATGGCGTCCTCGTGCGTGGCGTAGGTGATCAGGATCACGGGCACGGGCGCGCCTTTGCCCGACGACTTGGCGACCTCGCCGCCATTGGGATGGCGCTGCACGATCGACTCGAGCGAGATCTTTTGCTCCGCAAGCCGCGTGGCGATAGTCGCCGCCGTACCGGCATGGTCGCGCGCCATCAGACGGATGTAATAACCACCCTCGTGCCGCTCCATCGGCGCCTTTTCGGTCGGCCGCAGCGCCTCGACAGGCCGGCCGAACGGTGCCGCGCGCACGCCGCGCGCGACATCCGCGATGTCGGCCACGACCGCAGACGCGGTGGCCGCACCGCCGGCGCCCGGCCCCACCAGCGTGATCGGCGGAATGCCCTCGCCGTCGATGGTCACGGCATTGGTGACGCCCATGACCTGCGCGATCGAGGAAGATTTCGGCACCATGGTCGGGTGCACGCGCTGCTCGATGCCCTTGGCGGTGCGCACGGCAACACCGAGCAGCTTGACCCGATAGCCGAGATCGTCGGCCGCCCGCAGGTCCTCCGGCGCGATCGAGGAGATGCCCTCGACATAGACGGCGTTCTGGGTCACCGCGGTGCCGAAGGCGAGGCTCGCCAGGATCGCGAGCTTCTGCGCGGTGTCGTGGCCATCGACGTCGAACGACGAATCTGCCTCGGCATAGCCGAGGCGCTGTGCGTCCTTCAGGCATTCCTCGAACGGCAGCCCGTCCTGCTCCATCCGGGTCAGGATGTAATTGCAGGTGCCGTTGAGGATGCCATAGACGCGATTGACGCCCGTGCCGGCCAGTCCCTCGCGCAATGTCTTCACGATCGGGATTGCAGCGCCGACGGCGGCCTCGAAATTCAATGCGCCGCCGTGCTTCTCGGCGGCCTTGGCGAGCCTGATGCCATGTTTGGCGATCAGCGCCTTGTTGGCCGTCACAACCGACTTGCCGGCTTTGAGGGCGGTGTCGATCGTCGACAGCGCCGGATCGCCGGCGCCGCCCATCAATTCGACCAGACAATCGATCTCGGGATCGGCCGCGAGTGCCAACGGGTCCTTGGCCCAGGTGATCCCGTCGAGATCAAGACCGCGCTTCTTGGCCTTCGAGCGCGCGGTGACCGCGACGACGCGGACGCCGCGCCCGGTGCGCTCGGACAAGATGCGCTCCTGGCGATTGAGGAGACGGACGACCTCGGTACCCACGGTGCCGAGGCCCGCGATACCCACTCTCAGGGGTGCGACCATGACGATGAAGAACCTGCCGGAAAATTACCGCCGGTTGGCGATGGGAACCACGTTGTGCAACGTTTCAATGCCGCTTTCAAGGAAACGGCGCACGCCGCGCGCGGCTTGCCGGATTCGCTGCTCGTTTTCCACCATGGCGATGCGCACATAGCCCTCGCCATGCTCGCCGAAGCCGACGCCGGGCGAGACCGCGACGCCGGATTTCTCCACCATCAGGGTGGCGAACTGCATGCTGCCAAGACCCTTGAAGGCCTCGGGCAACGGCGCCCAGGCGAACATCGAGGCCTGCGGCGAGGGAATCTCCCAGCCGGCGCGGCCGAATGCCTCGACCAGCGTGTCGCGGCGCTTGCGATACGTCTCGCGCATCTCGCGGATGCAATCGTCCGGACCGTTGAGTGCGGCGGTCGCAGCCACCTGGACCGGCGTGAACGCGCCGTAGTCGAGGTACGACTTCACCCTCGCGAGAGCCGCAATCAGGCGCTCGTTGCCGACGGCGAAGCCCATACGCCAGCCGGCCATCGAATAGGTCTTGGACATCGAGGTAAATTCGACGGTGACGTCCATCGCGCCCGGCACCTGCAGCACCGACGGCGGCGGATTCTTGTCGTCGAAATAGACCTCGGCATAGGCGAGGTCGGACAGGATGAAGATCTCGTGCTTCTTCGCAAACGCAACGAGGTCGCGATAGAAATCCAGGTCCGCGACATAGGCCGTCGGATTCGACGGATAGCAGACGATCAGCGCCAGCGGCTTCGGGATCGAATGAATGATCGCGCGTTCGGCGGCTTCAAAAAATTGCGGCGTCGGCTCGGCCGGTACCGAGCGGATCACGCCGCCCGCCATCAGGAAGCCGAAGGCGTGAATCGGATAGCTCGGATTCGGACAGAGGATAACGTCGCCGGGCGCCGTGATCGCCTGGGCGACGTTGGCAAAGCCCTCCTTGGAGCCGAGCGTCGCGACGATCTGGGTGTCCGGATTGAGCTTCACGCCGAAGCGGCGGTCATAATAGGCCGCCTGGGCCTTGCGCAGGCCGCCGATACCGCGCGAGGCCGAATAGCGGTCGGTGCGCGGCTTGCCCAGGGTCTCCTTGAGCTTCTCCAGCACATGCGGCGGCGCCGGCAGGTCCGGGTTGCCCATGCCGAGATCGATGATGTCGGCGCCGGCATTCCGTGCGGCCGCCTTGGCCCGGTTGACCTGCTCGAACACGTAAGGCGGCAAACGGCGGATGCGGTAGAATTCTTCCATGGGTTCCTGGCTCCGGCAACCGGGCGGGCGAGCTGGCCATCACGGCAATTTTGCGCTGCGGCAGCCTCGATCGAAACCCGTGCCATGGCAGCAGTCCAGCACGGTGTCACGGACCGGACGGTCCCGCCTCACCTTCACTTTGCGGTTGATTCCGGTCTTTTATCACGGACGCCGCGCTGCGCCAGCGAATACGTCGGCCATAAGAGCGCCAGCCAAGTCGCCCCCGTCACTTCCCGGCGGTATTCTTGGCCGCCGACGCCTGGCGGTCGCGCGCGGCCATCAATTCCTTCTCGATCTTGGCACGCTCCTCGGGCGAGATCGTCGCATCGTCACGATCCCGCGGCAGATCGTTCACCGGCAGATAGGCCCCAGGCTCCTTGGGGCGGGCTGGCGCGTCTACGGGCTCGAGCGAGCGCATGTCGGCGAGCTGGCTGGTGCAGCCAGACAGCGCCAGCGCGCTCGTCACAAGCACACAAGCAGCACAGATCAAGGCGCGCGCCTTCCTGCTCCGATCCACCAACGTCCCTTTCGGAAGATCCCCTTGCCGGGATCATCTTGCCGCAGCCCGACGGTTGTCACCTGAAACAAATTGGGCTGACCACGAATTGCTTGGCTGAGTATCGCATCCAATATGTCGGAAGCAAGAATGCCTATCGCAACGCAACACGCAAAAATCGAAATCGGTGCGAACTCGCGGATTGTTGATCTCGCGCGGTGACGAACCGTCCGCGACACGTTAGTGTATTTCGGCCATGAGCGACGTACCCACCGAGACCAAACCAGCCCAGACGTTCGATGCGGAAGCCTTCGCGATGAACATCGCGCGGGCAATGGAAAATGGTGGCAAGGCGCTCGCCGCCTATCTCAAGCCGCGCGAGAGCGGCGAGGTGCAGGATCGGCCGCCGCCCGAGCTTGCCGAGATGATCAAGTCGTTCACTGCTGTGGCCGAATATTGGCTGTCGGACAACGACCGCGCCGCCGACATCCAGACCCGGATCGGCAAGGGCTATCTCGACCTCTGGGGCTCTGCGATGCGCCGCCTTGCCGGCGAGCAGGCGCCGCCCGCGATCTCGCCCTCGCCGCGCGACAAGCGTTTCGCCGACCCTGAATGGAAGTCGAACCAGTTCTTCGACTTCATCATGCAGGCCTATCTTTTGACCACGCAGTGGGCGCAGGACCTCGTGCATAACGCGGAAGGGCTCGACCCCGCCACGCGCAAGAAGGCGGAGTTCTACGTCAACCAGATCACCAACGCGCTGTCGCCGTCCAACTTCGTGCTCACCAATCCCGAACTGTTGCGCCACACATTGACGTCGAGCGGCAACAATCTGGCGCGCGGCATGCAGATGCTCGCGGAGGACATCGAGGCCGGCAAGGGCATGCTGAAGATCCGCCAGTCCGATCCGGCCAATCTCGAGGTCGGCGTCAACATGGCGACGACGCCGGGCAAGGTGATCTTCCAGAACGAAATGATGCAGCTGATCCAGTACACGCCGACCACGGAGAAGGTGCTGCGCACCCCGCTCCTGATCGTGCCGCCCTGGATCAACAAGTTCTACATCCTGGACCTGCGGCCGGAAAAGTCCTTCATCAAATGGTGCGTCGATCAGGGCGTCACCGTGTTCGTCATCTCCTGGGTCAATCCGGACAAGTCGCTCGGGACCAAGACCTGGGACGACTACATGAAGGAAGGCCCGCTGACCGCGATGGACGTCATCGAGCGCGCCACCGGCGAGATGAAGGTCCACACCATGGGCTATTGCGTCGGCGGCACCCTGCTCGCCACCACGCTGGCTTGGCTCGCGGACAAGCGCCGGCAGCGAGTGACCTCGGCGACGCTGCTCGCCGCGCAGGTCGATTTCACCCACGCCGGCGATTTGCTCGTGTTCGTCGACGAGAACCAGATCTCGGCGCTCGAGCGCGACATGCAGGCCTCGGGCGTGCTCGAAGGCAGCAAGATGGCGATGGCCTTCAACATGCTGCGCTCGAACGACCTGATCTGGTCCTATGTCGTCAACAACTACCTGAAGGGTCAGCCGCCGTCGGCATTCGACCTCCTGCACTGGAATTCCGATGCCACCCGCATGGCGGCGGCCAATCATTCCTACTACTTACGCAACTGCTATTTGGAGAACCGGCTGACCTCCGGCACCATGGTGCTGGACAACACACTGCTCGATCTCTCCAAGGTCAAGGTGCCGATCTACAATCTCGCCACCCGCGAGGATCACATCGCGCCGGCCGATTCAGTGCTCTACGGCTCGCAATTCTTCGGCGGCCCGGTGAAATATGTGCTGTCGGGCTCGGGCCACATTGCCGGCGTCGTAAATCCGCCGGCCTCGGGCAAGTACCAGTACTGGACCAACGACGCGATCAAGGACATCTCGCTGCAGGACTGGATCAAGGGCGCGCAGGAGCACAAGGGCTCGTGGTGGCCGGACTGGCGGCAATGGCTCGGCGAGCTCGACCCAGAAGAAGTTCCGGCACGCACCGTCGGCAGCGACGCCCTGCCTCCGCTCGAGGACGCGCCCGGCAGCTATGTGCGCGTCCGCGCGTAGCGCTTCCAGCCGCGCTTTTGTATAATTCCCCTCGCCCACCGGGATGGGACGATATCAGTCGAGGGGAAATACATGACGCGCGAATTGTTCTGGCTGACGCTGACGGTCATCCTGACCGGGCTCTTGTGGATTCCCTATGTCGTCAACCGCTGCCAGGTGCGCGGGCTCGCAGGCGCAATGGCCAACCCGCAGCGCGGCGACAAGCCGCTTGCCGACTGGGCAAGCCGGCTGATGTTCGCGCACGACAATGCGGTCGAGAACCTCGTGATCTTCGCGCCGCTGGTCTTGATCCTCAACGCCATCGACTATTCGACCAAATGGACCGTGCTGGCCTGCGCCGTCTATTTTTGGGCACGGGTCGCACATCTGATCGTCTACACGCTGGGTCTGCCGGTGTTCCGCACGCTCGCTTTCACCGTTGGCTTCCTGGCGCAAGCCGTGCTGGCGGTTGCGATCTTCGGCTGGCTGTAAGTCCCTATTGCTTGCTCAGGTGCAGCGAGCCTGAAAACCCGCTGCCGCCAGCGCGGCCATCACCTCGTCCAGATGCGTCTGGTCGCGGGTTTCGATGACGAGCCCCAGCAGGGTCGCCTTGGCCGGCAGGTCTGAGAAGGTGCGCTGGTGCGACACCTCGATGATGTTGGCGCCGGCATTGCCGAGCAGATGCGACACCGCGGCGAGCTGGCCGGGCCGGTCGACGATGTCGATCGTCAGCTGCGTCAGCCGGCCCTCGCGCGCGAGCTCGCGCGTCAGCACCGAGGCGATCAACCTTGTGTCGATGTTGCCGCCGCTCAGCACCAGACCGACGTTGCGCCCGGCGAAGCGCTCCGGGTGCGCCAGTACCGCGGCAAGCCCGCTGGCGCCCGCCCCCTCCACCACCGTCTTCTCGATCGAGATCAGCGCTGCCACCGCGCGCTCAATCTCAGGCTCGGTGACCAGCACGATGTCATCGACCAGCGCGCGGATGATCTCGGTCGTGATCCGGCCCGGCGCCTTGACCGCAATGCCTTCGGCCAGCGTATCGCCGCGCATCGGCAGCGCGCCGCCATTGATGGCATTGTGCATCGACGGATAAAGTGCGGCCTGCACACCGACGATCCGCAACGCGGGATTGAGTGCGCGCGCGGCGATCGCGATGCCCGAGATCAGCCCGCCGCCGCCGATCGGCACCACCAGCGTGTCAAGCTCCGGCACCGCGGCCAGCATTTCGAGGCCAATGGTGCCCTGCCCCGCGATGATCAGCGGATCGTCGTAAGGATGGATCAGCGTCATCCCATGCGCCGCGGCATGATCGCGGACGAACGCCCCCGCTTCCTCCAGGGTTGCGCCTGAAATGATCACCTGGGCACCATGCCGCCTGGTGTTCTCGATCTTCACCATCGGCGTGCCCATCGGCATCACGATGGTTGCGGGAATGCCGAGACGCCTCGCATGATACGCCACGCCCTGCGCATGATTTCCCGCCGACATCGCGATCACGCCGCACCTGCGTTCATCGGCCGAGAGCGCCTGCAGGCGGTTGAGCGCGCCCCGTTCCTTGAACGAGGCGGTGAACTGCAGGTTCTCGAACTTCAGCCAGATGTTGCAGCCGCAGATCTCGCCGAGCGTGCGGGTCTGGTTGCAGGCGGTCGCCAGCACCGCGCCGCGGATCGTCGCGGCAGCGGCCTGCACATCCGCCGGCGTCACCGGCAGAGCCTTCTTGTCGCTCACGGTTTCGCGTCCTTGTTCGAACTCAATCGATCTCCGGCAATCCGAGCATCAGCCGCATGTTCTGCACCGCCGCGCCCGAGGCACCCTTGCCGAGATTGTCGAGCCGCGCCACCAGCACCGCCTGGTGATGCTTGTCACTGGCAAAGACGTAGAGCTCGAGCTTGTTGGTGTCGTTGAGCGCCTCCGGCTCCAGCCGTCCGCTCTTGGCCGCGTCATTCTCCAGCGGCATGACCGAGACGAACCTGCTTCCCGCATAATGCTTCGCCAGCGCGGCCTGCAGATCGGCGCCGGTGGGCTTGCCCGGCAGCGTATCGAGCTGCAACGGAATCGACACCAGCATGCCCTGTCGATAATTGCCGACCGAAGGCACGAAGATCGGCCGCCGCGTCAGCTTCGAATAGAGTTGCAGCTCCGGCAGATGCTTGTGCTCGAAGCCGAGGCCGTAGAGCTCGAAATGCGGCGCAGTGCCGTTCTCGAAGCTTGCGATCATCGACTTGCCGCCGCCGGAATAGCCACTGACCGCATTCACGGTCACCGGATAGTCAGATGGAAGCAGGCCTGCATCGACAAGCGGCCGCAGCAGCGCGATGCCACCGGTCGGATAGCAGCCGGGATTGGAGACCTTCCCGGCATGGCGGATCTTGTCGGCCTGGCCCGCCGCGAGCTCGGGAAAGCCGTAGGTCCAGTCGGGTGCGACGCGGAAAGCGGTCGAGGCGTCGATCACCTTGGGCGCGGCATTGCCCAGGCTGTCGATCAACGCCGCCGTCTCCTTGGCCGCCTCATCGGGCAGGCAGAGGATGACGAGGTCGACCTGCTCCATCAACGCCTTCTTGGCACCGGGGTCCTTGCGCTTGTCCTCGGCGATGGTCTTCACCGTAATGTCGCTCTGACGGCTCAGCCGCTCCGCGATGCCGAGGCCGGTGGTGCCCGACCCGCCATCGACGAACACGGAGCGTGTCGTGGTGGCTTGGGCATGATCTTTCGGCTGCTTGGTCTCGATCAAGGTCATGACACGCTCCGTTCAAAGCTCATGGGCAGAGATAAGCATCCGCGCCGTTGATCGCGAGCGCGCGTCCGCGCGGCCTGGGCTTGCGGGACAGTCTGGCTTGAATGGCGGCCGCGTATGCATTGGAAAACTCCTGCTGGACGAAGGAGCCGCCTGATCGAACCGCGCTGCAAGGGAGAATGCCGCGGGACAGGATCCGGCGGCAGGGGCTGTGATCTAAACGCAGACAACCGCCCGTACCGCGAGAGCACGGCGGCGGCGCATGGCAAACAGAATGGTCGAGGCGTTGATCATCGGCATCGCTATAGGGCTGGGTTCCGCCGGCGTCAAGCATGCCCCCCTGGAGATGCAAAGCGGTCGTCAGACCACGCGCCACAGCCATTCCATGATCCGCGCGATCACGTCTCCGAACAGCAACAATGCTGCGGCCCACACCAGGGCCGAGACGAAATTGGCGATCTGAAACCGCACATAGTCCATCTCGAAGATGCCGGCCGCGAGCGGCACCGAGGCCCGCAACGGCCCGAAGAAGCGGCCGATGAAGATGCTGGGCACGCCCCACTTGCGCACGAAGGCCTCCCCTCGCGGCAACAGGTCCGGATAGCGCGACAGCGGCCACATCGCGGCGACCTGCTCCTTGTAGCGGTAGCCGAACCAATAGGAGACCCAGTCGCCTAGCGCAGCACCAAAGCCGCCAGCCAGCCAGATCGGCCAGAAACTGATGCCACTTGCCCCGATCAGCGCCCCGATCGCGACCAGCGCGCCCCAGGCCGGGATCAGCAGCGAGATGAAGGCTAGCGATTCACCGAATGCAAGCAGGAGCACGATCGGAGCGGCCCAGGCCTGGTGGTCGCGCACGAACTCGGCGACCGCGCGCCCAAAATCTTCCATCCCGATCGCCTTCCGTCCAAGCGCGCGTTTAAATCTTTGAAGCCTTTTAGGGTTCCCGTGAACGCGACTGGTACGCCGTGGAACCGCAATACTTCAAGTCACAAAGGCCGGCTCCGCGCGTGAAAGTGGCCGGCCGAGTGCCTATCTCCAGGCGGTAAGATCGCCCCGATAAGCGCCGGTCATTGTTTTCCGTCCATCCATGGCATAGTCAGGCCAACCGATTCGTCGTGCCCCGGCGCTCCGCGCGGTGCATGCAGGCTATCAAATCTATGGACAAGCCATTGAAATCCGCAGCCAAAACTAAGGCAAAGCCCGGTGAGATGCTGGCGCAGGCCGCCAAGGCCGCCGTGAAGAGCAAGGCCCCGGCCAAGGCGGCCGCGCGTGCAGCCGGGTCAGAGGGCGAATATACCGCCCGCGACATCGAGGTCCTCGAGGGCCTGGAGCCGGTGCGCCGTCGCCCCGGCATGTATATCGGCGGCACCGACGAGAAGGCGCTGCATCACCTGTTCGCCGAGGTCATCGACAACTCGATGGACGAAGCGCTCGCCGGCCACGCCACTTTCATCGAGGTCGAACTGGATGGCGAGGGCTTCCTGACCGTGACCGACAACGGCCGCGGCATCCCGATTGATCCCCATCCCAAATTTCCGAAGAAGTCGGCGCTCGAGATCATCATGTGCACGCTGCACGCGGGCGGCAAGTTCGACTCCAAGGTCTACGAGACCTCGGGCGGCCTGCACGGCGTTGGCATCTCCGTGGTGAACGCGCTCTCGACCCGGCTCGAGGTCGAGGTCGCGCGCAACCAGAAGCTCTATCGCATGGTGTTCGAGCGCGGCCACCCCAAGGGCAAGCTCGAGGAGGTCGGCAAGGCCCCCAACCGCCGCGGCACCAAGGTGCGCTTCCAGCCCGATCCGACCATCTTCGGCGCCAAGGCGACGTTCAAGCCGCAGCGCCTGTTCAATATGACGCGCTCGAAGGCCTATCTGTTCGGCGGCGTCGAGATCCGCTGGAAATGCGACCCCGCGCTGCTCAAGGGCATCGAGGACGTCCCGTCCGAAGCGGCCTTCCACTTTCCTGGCGGCCTCAAGGACTATCTGGCAGGGGCGATCCACGCCGACGCGCTGGTGCATCCGGATATTTTCGCCGGCAAATCGGGCCGCACGGGCGGCCATGGCGGCTGCGAATGGGCTGTCGCCTGGACTGCGGACGCGGACGGCTTCCTCTACTCCTACTGCAACACGATTCCGACGCATGACGGCGGCACCCATGAATCGGGCATCCGCAGCGCGTTGCTGCGCGGCCTGAAGGATCACGCCGAGCGCGCCGGCCAGGGCAAGCGCGCCGCCTCCATCACGTCCGAAGACATCATGGTGGGCGCCGCCATCATGCTATCGGTGTTCGTGCGCGAGCCGGAGTTCCAGGGCCAGACCAAGGACCGCCTTGCCACCGCCGAGGCGCAGCGAATCGTGGAGCAGGCGGTCAAGGATCCGTTCGACCACTGGCTGTCCGGCAACCCGATGCAGGCGAATCGGTTGCTCGATTTCGTCATCGAGCGTGCCGAGGAGCGCATCCGCCGCCGCCAAGAGAAGGAAACTCAGCGCAAGACCGCGACCAAGAAGCTCCGCCTCCCCGGCAAGCTCTCCGACTGCAGCGATGCAGGGACGGCAAATTCAGAGCTCTTCATCGTCGAGGGTGATTCGGCCGGCGGTAGCGCCAAGGCGGCGCGCGACCGCAAGACCCAGGCGGTGCTGCCGCTGCGTGGCAAGATCCTCAACGTGGCTTCCGCCGGCAAGGACAAGCTGACCGCCAACGCCCAGCTGTCGGACCTCGTCCTGGCGATGGGCGCCGGCACCGGCGCGCATTACCGCGAAGAGGACCTGCGGTATCAGCGCATCATCATCATGACCGACGCCGACGTCGACGGTGCCCATATCGCCTCGCTGCTGATCACCTTCTTCTACCGGCAGATGCCGCGGCTGATCGACGAGGGGCATCTCTATCTGGCCGTGCCGCCACTCTACAAGCTGACCCATGGCGCCAAGTCCGTCTACGCGCGAGACGATGCCCATAAGGAGGAGCTGCTGAAGAGCCAGTTCCACGCCAACGCGAAGGTGGAGATCAGCCGTTTCAAAGGTCTCGGCGAAATGAGCGCTGTGCAGCTCAAGGAGACCACCATGGACCCCGCCAAGCGCACGCTGCTGCGCGTGATGCTGCTGGCCGACGACCGCGAAGGCACTGCCGATTCGGTCGAGCGGTTGATGGGCACCAAGGCCGAAGCACGCTTCGCCTTCATCTCGGAAAAAGCGGAATTCGCCAGCGACGACCTGCTCGACGTTTAGTCTTCCGCAACCATGCAAGCCCCTTTTTTCGGGCTTCCCGTGCTAATTGCAGGTTCCATGCTGGCGGCGTGGGACCTGTTTTCATTTGTAAGATCAGTACTTTGGCGAAAGATAGCGCAGCCAGCCATACCCTTTTCGGACCGGTGTGCCTACCGTGCAACAGCATTTCCACGGTGATGGGCTATATTGAGGCACATCAGGCGAGGGAATCGCCGACACGACTATCTGCCACTGCGGCATATCTTGGGGATTTGGATATGAAAAAGTTCTTGCTCGCTTCGGTCGCGCTGATGGCGCTGACTGGTGCCGCGTCGGCAGCCGACCTCGCTGCACGGCCTTACACCAAGGCTCCGATGGTCGCGCCGGTCGCGCCGAGCTGGACCGGCTTCTATATCTTCGGCGGTGCCGGCGGTGGCATCTGGGATGCCGACTCGCACACCAACGTTCTCGGCGTGCCGGCAACAATCGATCAGCGCGTCGGCGGTGACGGCTGGTTCGGCACCGTCGGTATCGGCTATGACTGGCAGGTCAGCAACTGGGTGATCGGCGCCTTCGCCGATGGCCAGTTCGGCAGCCTGCGCGGCACGATTCAGGATCAGTTCGCTGCCCTGACCGGCCGTATCAAGATGGAAGACGCCTGGGCCGCTGGTGCCCGCGTCGGCTATCTCGTTGCGCCGAATGTGCTCTCCTACGTCAATGCCGGTTACTCTGGCTCGCACTGGTCGGGTGCTGGCCTGACCGATCTCACCGGTGCGGCCTCCGGCTTCCATACCGACTCGTTCAACCGCAACGGCTGGTTCGTTGGCGGCGGTGTCGAAAACAACCTGAACATCTTCGGCATTTCGGCGCCGGGCTGGTTCATGAAGACCGAATATCGCGCCGCTTACTACGATCGCAAGGATGTCGCCGTCCGGACGGATGTCGGCAATCTGGCGACCACGGATACCGTCAGCTTCAAGCCGTGGGTCCAGACCATCAGCACCTCGCTGGTCTACCGCTTCAACTGGACCGGCCCGGTCGTCGCGAAGTACTGATCTTTCGTCCCTCTCTGACGAACGGAAAGCCCCGGCCCTGCCGGGGCCTTTTGTTTGTGCGTCGAGTATTCGCGCCATGCGGCACGTCGCTCTGGCGATCGTATCAGGCTGCCGCTACGCTTGTCGCACGATAGACCGGGACAGCCGGCGAGCGGCAGGGAGGACGACCATGCGCAGAGCTATGCTGATCGCTGGCCTGTTCCTGCTCGCCCTCGGCCTACTCTGGATCGGCCAAGGCACCGGCATCATCGCCTGGCCAAGCACGAGCTTCATGGTCAACCAGCTGCAATGGGCGGCATACGGAGCCGCGGTCGCCGCACTCGGGCTGGTGCTGATCTGGCAAGCCAGCAACCGCTAAACCGAACCTGGGAATGACATCATGACAGCTTCTTCTTTCGATCTTCGCGGCAAGGTCGCCATCGTGACTGGCGGCAATGGCGGCATCGGGCTCGGCATGGCCCGGGGCCTCGCGGACGCAGGGGCCAACATCGCGGTGGTCGGGCGCAACGAGGCGAAATCCTCTGCCGCGGTCGAGGACCTCAGGGCGCGCGGCGTTCGCGCCATCGCAGTCGCAACCGACGTCACCGACAAGGACGCCGTCGCTGCCATGATCGCACGTGTCACCGGCGAGCTTGGCCGCATCGACATCCTCATCAACAATGCCGGCATGAGCATCCGTAAGCCGCCACACGTCGTCGAGCCGGACGAGTGGCAGCAGGTCATCGATACCAATCTGACCAGCGCCTTTCTCTGCTCGAAGGCCGCCTACCCCGCGCTGAAGGCCGCCAGCGCCGGCAAGATCATCAATATCGGCTCGATGATGTCGATCTTCGGCGCCAGCTTCGCGCCGGCCTATGCCGCGAGCAAGGGCGGCATCGTGCAGTTCACCCGCGCCTGTGCCTGCGCCTGGGCCGCCGACAACATCCAGGTCAATGCGATCCTGCCGGGCTGGATCGACACCGATCTCACGAAGGCCGCCCGCAAACAGGTCGATGGCCTGCATGATCGCGTACTGGCGCGCACGCCGGCCGGTCGCTGGGGCGACATCGGCGACTTCGCAGGGATCGCCGTCTTCCTGAGCTCGCCCGCATCGGATTTCATCACCGGCACCGCGATTCCGGTCGACGGCGGATACTCGGTCTCGGCCTAGCTGTTCGGCGCTATCGCCGAAAGCTCTTGATCTCTACGCAAACGCCATTGGCGTTTGTCGTGACGGAGAACCGGTTTCATTTGTCGGAATGCGCTATCGCCGGAAGCTCTTGATCTCGGACACGCTGCCGTCGCGATAGGTGAGCTCGACCGAGACGAACTTCGTCGAGGGCGGCAGCTTCAGATAGGGCGAAGCATCCGACGGAATCGAGATCGGATCCTTCATGTTGCAGGCGGGCATGGTGAGGAGCTTATCAGGCATCGATGTATCGATGCCGATCTTCACCTGCCGGATCGCGCAGCGATACGACATCAGATGCGTATAATAGACGAGCAGCCCGTTGAACTCACGGAACGAGAGCCAGCTCGTCGAGGTCATGTCGAGGATCTTGCGCTGGTCGTGGATCAGCGCGGCTTCCGGATCGAACTTGATCGGAAACGGCCCCTGCATCTCGCCATTGGCATCGATGTAGCGCACCTGGAGGGTGCCGCCCGGCGTATCGGCCGGCAGCTGGATCGAGAAATTCGGCATGCGCTTGCGGGTTCGTGGATCGAGAATGTCCATGAAACCTGTCTCGCGGAAATCACCGGAATCACCGAGACGCCACGAAATTCCGAGTGCGGGATCGACGATCGAGAAGGTGATGCTCCAGCCGCCATTGTTGCGCGAGAACATTGCGATCGGCGCATTCAGCGACTCATTGGCGGGCGGCACGCGCGGCACCGACACTGGCGGCAATGCGGCCAGCTTCGGCTGTGCCGCTGCCGGCGCGGCATTCTCCGGCGCCCCCTTGGCAAGGCCGTTGAGGAAGACGTCATCGACCATCTGGTCGAAATAGACCGGGATCTGCTTGTGATGCACGCTCTCGGCGAGCTCGCTGACCAGCCGGCGCGTCCGCTGCGCGATCTGCACCATGTTGAGGCCGGGCTGGACCAGCTCCTTGGCGAAGGTGCGCGTGAACACCGAGTTCGGATTGGCGTCTTCGTTGGAGAGGCGGTCGAGCGCGGTCTGCCGCGGCCCGGCCGAAAACACCGAGAACACGCCTTCCGGCAATTGAGTCATCGGTGCCAGCCCACCGCCGCCGGCGACCGCGCGCGTGCCGGGCCGCTCGAACGGATTGTTGCGGCAGGCATCGAATACCAGGATCGAGGTGCGCGCTTTCTTGTTCTGCAGCCGCTCGATGATGCGGTCGGCGAGCACGGAGGCGTCACGCACCAGCTCCTCCTGTCCCTCGGTCGCGGCAGGTACATCCGTCGGCAGCAGGAAGTTCTGGCCGGCGATCTCGAAGCCATGGCCGGCATAGAAGAAGAAGGCGGTATCGCCCGGCTCGACCGTATTGTCGAAGGTCAGCAGCGCCTCGCTGAACTGCTGGCGGTTGAGGTTCTCCGCGACCATGACGTTGAAGCCGAGCTGCTTCAGCGCATCGCCCATGGCGCGGGCATCGTTGACCGCCTTCTGCAGCTTCGGCACGCTCTTGTAGTCATTATTGCCGATCACCAGCGCCACGCGTTTGGCGGCGTAAGCGGGCGTTGCGAGTGGCAGGACAACCGCGATGACGATAGTCGCAAGGCCGCATGCGAAACAGGTCTTCAACAATCTTGTCATCGGCTTCCCTGCCCTGCGGCGCGACATCCTGCGTTCGGCGTCGCGTCCGAGCTGTCTGTGCCATAGTCGAAAAGTCATTGCCACCGGTTCGACCGCCGCCCGGAAGGCGATGCTCGCTCCAGAAACGAAACAGCACTGTGACAAAGGAGGCCAGCGCTTGGAATAGCTCGGCAACGCGCCGAACAGGCGTTTTCCGGCGTCGAATCACTTGACCGGAAAATGAAGGGTTTGCTGCTTGTTTGTACGAAAACATTAGGGTTTTTCGGCGCTTTCGGGGCCTTCTCCATTGACTTTGGGCGATTTCCCCCTATGTTCCGTGTCGACGCGGCTCGGGACCGGATCGGGTTCCTTCAAGATTGACCGCGGGTCTGCGTAAGTCAGAGAGCCCCCAGCTTTTCGAAGAGCACGCCGTTTCGGGGCTGAACGCGACCACAGCCTTTACCCCTCGATTCCTAACGGCGGCGTCGATAAGAGGCCCCGTCGCCCAAGGCGCTTCACATAGAGGCTCGATGTCTTTTTCCAATCTCGGTTTGTCCGACAAGGTGCTCGCCGCTGTCGCGGCAACTGGTTACACCAATCCCACTCCCATCCAGGAACAGGCGATCCCCCATGTGCTGGCACGCAAGGACGTGCTCGGCATCGCCCAGACCGGCACCGGCAAGACCGCGGCCTTCGTGCTCCCGATGCTCACCATCCTGGAAAAGGGCCGCGCCCGGGCCCGCATGCCTCGCACGCTGATCCTGGAGCCAACCCGCGAGCTTGCTGCCCAGGTGAAGGAAAGCTTCGATCGCTACGGCGCCGGCCAGAAGCTCAACGTCGCGCTGCTGATCGGCGGAGTCTCGTTCGGCGACCAGGACTCCAAGCTGACGCGCGGCGTCGACGTGTTGATCGCCACGCCCGGACGCCTGCTCGATCACACCGAACGCGGCGGCCTGCTCCTCACTGGCGTCGAGCTGCTGGTGATCGACGAAGCCGATCGCATGCTGGACATGGGCTTCATCCCGGACATCGAGCGCATCTGCAAGCTGGTTCCCTTTACCCGCCAGACGCTGTTCTTCACCGCCACCATGCCGCCGGAAATCCGGCGCGTCACCGAGGCCTTCCTGCACAATCCGCAGAAGGTCGAAGTCTCCCGGCCCGCCACGACGGCAGTCACCGTCACCCAGTCGCAAGTTCCCTCCGGCCGCGAGGCCCATCAGAAGCGCGACGTGCTGCGCCGCCTGCTCCGCGACGCCAAGGACCTCAAGAACGCGATCATCTTCTGCAATCGCAAGCGAGACGTCGCCATTCTTCACAAATCGCTGCAGAAGCACGGCTTCAGCGCCGGCGCGCTGCACGGCGACATGGACCAGTCGGCCCGCATGGCCGCGCTCGATCAGTTCCGCAAGGGTGAGCTGCCGCTGCTGGTGGCCTCCGACGTCGCCGCCCGCGGCCTCGACATTCCCGAAGTCAGCCACGTCTTCAATTTCGACGTGCCGCATCATCCCGACGACTACGTCCACCGGATCGGCCGCACCGGCCGCGCCGGCCGCACCGGCACCGCAATCTCGATCGTCACATCGCTCGATACGAAGTCGATCGCTGCGATCGAGAAGCTGATCGGCCAGCCGATCCCGCGCAGCGACGTCGAATACGACCTGCAGGAGGCGGCGGCCGAAGATCGCGAGCCGCGCGCGCGTGAAGGCTCTCGGCGCGGACGCAGCAAGGTCAGCTCGCGCGAGCGCGAGCCGCGCCGCGCCCATAGTGAACCGCGCCGCTCGGAGGGCGAGCCGCGCCATGCCAATGGCGCGCGCGGCAGCGCGACGCCCGCACCGCAGCCCGCCTCACCGGGACGGACGCCGATGCGACGTCCGCACCGCGAGCCCGACAACGAGCCCGCGGATCATTCGCATCTTCCGGCATTCCTGCTCAGGCCGGTGCGCGCGCCGCTCTGAGCTTCCTCCGCTCTCGAAGCGGTTCGGCCTTCGTGGGCGACTTTCCGGTCGGCGGCCGCTTCATCCGAGCGTTGGCGGCTGACGGCGTTTTCTTGCCGGTCGCGCGCGCTTTGGTTGTTCGTGCCTTTTCGGGCGTTCGTGCCTTGGCTGGCGGCTTTGCAGCCTTCGCCGCCGCGGCTGTCTTGGACTTGCGCGGCTTCCGGGCGCGCTTCTTCAGCGCCGCGCGCTGGGCTGCGCCGAGCGCCGCCCTTGCCCATTCGCTGAGTTCCTCGGTGTCGTCGAACAGCCGCGCCGGCAATTGCCAGTAGGACGCCACAGTGACCGATCGCGTGCTGGTCTGATAGGAGAACGGCTTGGAGCCCTCGGCCTCGAACCGGGGGATGGTTTCGTCATCGGCACGGAAGAACAGGCCGGCGCGCAGGGACAGCGCGAAATTGACGCCGTCGACCGAGATGCCATAGCCGGAGAACATCCGCCGGATGGTCACGGGGCCAAAATCAGCGAACAGGTCGGTGAGGAATTCGCGGTCCATCGCCAGAACTCAACTGTCGTCCGCCGCCTTGCGCGCAATTGCGCACTAGCGCAGGGATTCACAATCACAAGGCATGAGGTAGGGCACGCTCGTAGTTCCAGCGTACCCTAGCACATCTCCCTGTGGTTATGGATCCCGCATCGCGCTCACCGCGCAAGAGCGCGGCTGGCTTTCCCGGACGACAGCTGAGTTTGACGCGCGAGCTAGACTTCCGCCGGCTTGAGCTGCACCGACTCGCCGCAGCCGCACGCGGAAACCTCGTTCGGGTTCTTGAACACGAACTGCGCCTGCATCTTGTCGGCCTTGTAGTCCATCTCGGTGCCGAGCAGGAACAGCACGGCCTTGGGATCGACCAGGATCTTGACGCCCTTGTCCTCGACCACCTCGTCGGTCGGCCGGATGTCGTGGGCGTATTCGACGGTGTAGGACTGCCCGGCGCAGCCGCCGTTCTTGACGCCGACGCGCAGGCCGACGATCTCGGAATCGGCGCGCTGGGCGAGCTCGCGAATGCGATCCGCTGCGGCGTCGGTCAGCTTCATCACCTGCGGACGGGGCCGCGGTTTCGGCTTGGCGGAAACGGTCGATGCTTGCTGTGTCATGTCCTTCATGTGGTCAATCCCGGCAGCCAATCAATCCCGCATTCAAATGCCAAAGCCTATCTGGCGACGCCTGGCTGTTGTGACGCGTCACCACATGTTGAGCACGAGGCGGGCCTCGTCGCTCATCCGGTCAGGCGTCCAGGCCGGCTCCCAGACGATATTGACGCTCACGACGCCCACGCCGGGCACGCTGGCGATCGCGTTCTCGACCATGGTCGGCAGCTCGCCGGCCGCCGGACAGTTCGGCGTCGTCAAGGTCATCACCACATCGACGCTGCGGTCGTCCTTGATATCAACCTTGTAGATCAGGCCGAGCTCGTAGATGTCGGCCGGGATTTCCGGATCGAACACGGTCTTCAGCGCCGCGATGATCTCGCGCGTCAGCCGCTCGGTCTCTTCCGGGCCAAGCGCCGAATGCGTCTCCAGGGCCGCGTTCTTGATTTCCGCCGTGTCACTCATGCGAACAGTTCCCGCGCCTTGATCAGCGCCTGTGCCAGTTGATCAACCTCGTCCCGCGTATTGTACATGCCGAACGAGGCCCGGCACGTCGCGGTCACGTTGAATCGTTCCAGAAGCGGCATCACGCAGTGGGTGCCGGCCCGCACCGCGATGCCCTGGCGGTCGATCACGGTGGCGACATCGTGGGCATGGGCACCTTTCAGCTCGAAGGAGATCACCGGGCCCTTGTTCTTGGCGGTGCCGATCAGCCGCAGCGAGTTGATCTCGCGCAGCTTCTCCTGCGCATATTCGACAAGGTCATGCTCATGGGCCGCGATGCGCGCTTTGCCGATCGAATTGACGTAGTCGATCGCGGCGCCGAGCCCGATCGCCTGCACGATCGGCGGCGTGCCGGCTTCGAACTTGTGCGGCGGATCGCCATAGGTGACCCAGTCCTTGGCAACCTCGCGGATCATCTCACCGCCACCATTGTAGGGGCGCATCGCGACGAGGTGCTCATGCTTGGCGTAGAGCACGCCGATCCCGGTCGGGCCGTACAGCTTGTGACCAGTAAAGGCGTAGAAGTCGCAGTCGATGTCCTGCACGTCGACCGGCAGGTGCACCGCGCCTTGCGCACCGTCCACCAGCACCTTGATGCCGCGGGCATGGGCGACCCTGACGACCTCCTTCACCGGCACGGCGGTGCCGAGCGCGTTCGACATCTGGGTGATCGCAACCAGCTTGGTACGCGGCGACAGCAGCTTCTCGAACTCCTCGATCAGGAAGTTGCCCTCGTCGTCGACCGGCGCCCATTTGATCACGGCGCCATGGCGCTCCCTCAGGAAATGCCAGGGCACGATGTTGGAATGGTGCTCCATGATCGAGAGCACGATCTCGTCGCCCTCGCCGATGTTCGGCTCGCCGAAAGACGACGCCACCAGGTTGATCGCCTCGGTGACGTTGCGGGTGAAGATGATCTCTTCAGATCGGCTGGCGTTGAGGAACTGTGCGACCTTGCCGCGCGCGCCCTCATAGGCCTCGGTGGCGGCATTGGCGAGATAATGCAGGCCGCGATGCACATTGGCGTATTCGGACGTGTAGGCTTCCGTGAGACGGTCGAGCACGGCCTTCGGCTTCTGCGCCGAGGCGGCGTTGTCGAGATAGACCAGGTCCTTGCCGTAGACCTTGAGCGCAAGCGCCGGGAAATCGGCGCGCACCCACGCGACGTCGTAGGAGCCGTTGGCGACGGCCGGATGGGTGCTCACGCCCTCACTCATGATATCGCGCCTCCAGCCAGGCCTGCGCGGCGTCGATCACGCGCTCACGCAGGGACTCGTCTTCGATGGCCTCGATGGCTTCGCCGACGAAGGCCTGGATCAGCAGCGCCTGCGCCTGCTTCTCGGGAAGACCGCGCGCGCGAAGATAGAACAGCAGGCTCTCGTCGAGCGCGCCGGAGGTGGCGCCATGGCCGCAGGAGACGTCGTCGGCGAAGATCTCCAGCTCCGGCTTGTTGTCGGCCTCGGCCTCGTCGGAGAGCAGCAGCGCCCGCGTCATCATCTTGCCGTCGGTCTTCTGCGCGTCGGGCTTGACGATGATGCGGCCTTGGAACACCGAATGGGCGCGATCGTCGAGCACCGCGCGGAAGTTCTCGCGGCTGGTGCAGCCCGGCACAGCATGATCGACCACCAATGTCATGTCCCCATGCTGTTTGCCGCGGAGCAGGTTGACGCCGTTGATCGTGAGCTCGCTGTCCTCGCCGGTCAGGGTGATGAAACCCTGCAAACGGCTCAAGCTGCCGCCGCTCGTCATGTTGAACAGGTTGAGCTTGGAGTTGGCGCCGACCGTGAACAGGACGGAGGTGATGTTGGTGGCATCATTCGCATCGCGCATCAGTCGGATGTGCGACAGCGCCGCGTCGTCGCCGAGCGAGATGATGACGGTATCGTTGGCCTGATAAGCGGACGCGCCTTCGGCAGCGACGCAGGTTTCGACTAGGTTCACGCGTGCGCCATTGCCGATTTGCAGATGCGAACGGGTGTAGCGCGACGCCTTCCCGGCAGTCGCGACATGGATCAACTGCAACGGTCGCGACAACTGCACACCATCGGCAATTCCGACCACCACGCCATCTGTCGCCAGTGCAGCGTTCAACGAGATCATCGGATCGGTCGAGGTCGTCAGCAAGAGCTCGGCACGTGACTCGCTGGCTTCGTTCTCCAGCACATCCCGCAGCGTCTGCAGGCTGATGCCCGCCTCGGCACCATCGGACAGTTCGGCCGCGAACACGCCATCGACGAGCACCAGCTTGATGGCACCTTCAACCGCAACAGACTCGAGCGCGGCCTTCGCGCGCGCCAGCGCCGCCGCATCGGGCGCGTCCGCCAGCGGCAGCAGCTCGCGCATCAGCGCACGCAAATCGGTGTATTTCCATTCCTCGACCCGGCGGTGCGGCAAGCCCAACCGTTCGAAGGTGGCGAATGCCTGCGCCCGCAGCTCAGCGACCTTGCCGGTGCCAGGCAGGCGCGCGCGGGCAAGCGTGAAGAGATCGCTTCCCGTGCGGCTCTTATCGGTCTTGACCAAAACAACGTTCATCGCAAATCCAATCGCGCGTTTAAGCCGCGGCTTCCTCGAACTGGGCGTAACCGGACTCCTCCAGCTCCAGCGCCAGCTCCTTGCCGCCGCTCGTCACCACACGGCCCTTCGACATCACGTGCACAAAGTCCGGCACGATGTAGTTGAGCAGCCGTTGATAATGAGTGATCACGATCATCGCGCGGTCAGGCGAACGCAGCGCGTTGACGCCATCGGCCGCGATGCGCAGCGCGTCGATGTCGAGGCCGGAATCCATCTCGTCGAGGATGCACAGGCTCGGCTCGAAAAGCGCCATCTGCAGCACCTCGTTGCGCTTCTTCTCGCCGCCGGAGAAACCGACATTGACGCCGCGCTTCAGCATGTCCTGTGGGATGTTGAGCGACTTGGCAACTTCGCGGACCTTCTTCAAAAAGTCCGGCGTCGAGAACTCTTCCTCGCCGCGCGCCTTGCGCTGCGCGTTCAGCGCGGTGCGCAGGAAGTTCATGGTGGCAACGCCGGGGATTTCGACCGGATACTGGAACGCCAGGAATACGCCCTTTGCGGCGCGCTCGTCCGGCTCCATCTCCAAGAGATCCTCGCCCTTGAACAGGATCTGGCCGCCGGTGACCTCATAGCCGGGCTTGCCGGCGATCACATGGGAGAGCGTCGACTTGCCGGAGCCGTTCGGCCCCATGATGGCGTGGATCTCACCTTCGTTCACCCTCAGCGAGAGCCCGTGAAGGATTTCGCGCTCCTCGACGCGGACCTGCAGGTTCTTGACTTCAAGCAATGCCATTGTTCTCTTCCGTTTGTTCCTCGTCCTGAGGAGCGCCGAAGGCGCATCTCGAAGGACGAAGGCCGAGATAATTTCAGGAAACCATCCGGCGGGACGGCTCGGGCCGTCCCGCGACGAGGTATTAGCCGACCGATCCTTCGAGCGAGATCGAGATCAGCTTCTGCGCCTCGACTGCGAACTCCATCGGCAGCTGCTGCAGCACGTCCTTGACGAAGCCGTTGACGACCAGGCCGACCGCCTCCTCCTGAGAAAGGCCGCGCTGGATGCAGTAGAACAGCACGTCCTCGGAGATCTTCGACGTCGTCGCCTCGTGCTCGAACACGGCCGAGGAGTTCTTGGCCTCGATATAGGGCACCGTGTGCGCGCCGCATTTGTCACCGATCAGGAGCGAGTCGCAGGCGGTGAAGTTGCGCGCGCCGGACGCCTTCCGGTGCGCGGTGACGAGACCACGATAGGTGTTCTGCGACTTGCCGGCGGCGATGCCCTTGGAGATGATCCGGCTCGACGTGTTCTTGCCGAGATGGATCATCTTGGTGCCGCTATCGACCTGCTGGAAGCCGTTCGAGATCGCGATCGAGTAGAACTCGCCGCGGGAGTTATCGCCACGCAGAATGCAGCTCGGATATTTCCAGGTGATCGCAGATCCCGTCTCGACCTGGGTCCAGGAAATCTTCGAATGGTTGCCGCGGCAGTCGCCACGCTTGGTGACGAAATTGTAGATGCCGCCCTTGCCTTCCGAATTGCCTGGGTACCAGTTCTGCACCGTCGAATATTTGATCTCGGCGTCATCAAGCGCGACCAGCTCGACCACGGCCGCGTGCAACTGGTTCTCGTCGCGCTGCGGCGCCGTGCAGCCCTCGAGATAGGAGACGTAGGAGCCCTTGTCGGCAATGATCAGCGTGCGCTCGAACTGGCCGGTGTTGCGCTCGTTGATGCGGAAGTACGTGGATAGCTCCATCGGGCAGCGCACACCCGGCGGCACGTAGACGAACGAGCCATCGGAGAACACCGCCGAGTTCAGCGTTGCGAAGAAGTTGTCCGAGGTCGGTACCACGCTGCCGAGATATTTCTGCACCAGCTCGGGATGCTCGCGGATCGCCTCCGAGATCGGCATGAAGATCACGCCGGCCTTCTTCAGCTCCTCCTTGAACGTGGTCGCCACCGAGACCGAATCGAACACCGCATCGACCGCGATCTTGCGCGACTCGGGACTGCCGGCGCCGGGCACCGGCTCGACACCCTCGAGGATCGCAACCTCGCGCAGGGGAATGCCGAGCTTCTCGTACGTCTTCAGGATCTCCGGATCGATCTCGTCGATCGAGGTGAGCTGCTTCTTCGGCTTCGGTGCCGCGTAATAGTAGATGTCCTGGTAGTCGATCTTCGGATAATCGACGCGCGCCCAGGTCGGCTCCTCCATGGTGAGCCAGCGGCGATATGCCTCCAGCCGCCATTCGAGCATCCAGGCGGGCTCGTTCTTCTTCCCAGAGATGAAGCGGATGGTATCTTCCGACAGCCCCTTCGGAGCCTTCTCGGATTCGATCAGGGTCTCAAACCCATATCGATACTGGTCGACGTCGATGCGCTTCACGCGCTCGACCGTCTCTTGTACGGCTGGCATTCCAATCCTCCGCTCGCGGTTTCAAGGACCGCGGTGGACATCAATTTGGAACCGTCTTACGACGTTTCTCCGACGAAATCACCTGCTTAGAATCGCTCCAGCACTGTTTCGTCGCTCCTCTTAATTAGGGTCCTGGACAGCTTCCGCCAAGCCTCAATGGCGCAATCGATGTCCGCTTCCTGCGTGGACCAGCCCAGACTGAGGCGCACCGCTCCCTGTGCGGCGCTGGAACCCACGCCCATGGCCCGAAGCACATGGGAGGCCTGCACCTTGCCCGACGAGCAGGCCGAGCCCGAGGACACCGAAATACCTTCCAGATCGAACCCGATCACGGCAGTCTCGGCCTTCATCCCACAGGCGGTGAACAGTGTGGTGTTGGGCAACCGGGGGACGTCGCCTGCGAACACCTGCGCGTCCCCGGCACTGCGCAGGCCCGTCTCCAGCCGGTCGCGCAGCCGCTCCAGGCGCGGCCGGTCGGCTTCAAGCGCAGTCGTTGCAGTCGTCAGGGCTGCCCCGAAGCCTGTGATTCCCATGACGTTCTCGGTTCCGGCGCGGCGCCCCCGTTCCTGTCCGCCGCCGCGGAGCAGCGGCGGCAGCCGCTCCGCGCCCGCGCCCAGGATTAATGCGCCGACGCCCTTCGGGCCGCCGATCTTGTGCGCGGAGACGGTGGCAAGATCTGCACCTAGATCCCTGATATTGAAAGGTATTTTTCCGAATGCCTGGATCGCATCGACGTGCAGCAGAGAGCCTGCCGCGTGGACGATGTCAGCGACTTCGGAGATCGGTTGGAGCGCGCCGGTTTCGTTATTGGCGGCCATCACCGAGACCAGCGCCGGTGGGCCGTCTGCCAGCATGTGGTGCAGCGCTTCCAGATCGATCACGCCTGAGGGGGTGACCGGGATGGTCCTGATGGCATCATGCGGGAACTGCCCTCCCGCCAGCACCGAGGGATGCTCGATCGCGGAGACCAGCAATCGCCCGACCGGCCCCGCCGGCGCGCGTAATCCGGGATTGAGCGCCAGCGCATTGGCCTCGGTTCCACCCGAGGTGAACACCACGTTGCGGGGAGCGGCGCCGACGGCCCGCGCCGCGGCCTCGCGCGCGTCTTCCATCAGCCGCCGCGCCTGCCTTCCTTCCGCATGCACGGACGATGGATTGCCGGCGATATCCATGGCGGCCGTCATCGCCGCGCGCGCCTCGGGGCGCAGCGGCGTGGTCGCGTTCCAATCGAGATAGATCCGCTCAGGCATGGGACCGTCTTAGCAGCTTTTCCACCGCGGCCAATCTCGGGTTGCGGCCGCTATGATATGGTTGGCGACGGAGCCCTGTGAAAGTCGGCCTCATGAACCAGATCGCACCCGCGCCGCCGCGCCCGTCCGACCGGCTGTTCTACGTGGCTGTCGCCGTGATTGCGCTCGGCATTGGACTGGTCAACGCACTGTCCGCCGCGCAGGATGCCTTATGGCGAGGGGCCCCCTATGATCTGGGCAAACGGCTGCTGTGGGAGACGACCAGCATTGTCGTCATCCTCCTCCTGGTGCCGCTGCTGCTCGCCGGCGTGCGGCGGATGCGGCGATCACCGGGCAGACTTGGACAGGCCGGTATCGCGCTTGCGACCATCGCGATCTTCTCAGCGCTCCACATCGCCGGCATGGTCGGCTTGCGCAAGCTGCTGCTGGCGCTGGCCGGCAGTGGCTACGACTTCCATTTGTCTCTGACGACCGTGGTCTACGAATTGCGCAAGGATATCGTCACCGCACTCCTGATCGGCAGCTCGATCTGGCTGTTCGACAGAAGCCGCAGGCTCGAGACGAGCGATGTTATGTCTCTGCCGACCAGCGACAGGGCGCCAGCAACGCCGCAGGCCTTGTGGCTGCGCGACGGCGCCAGCCGGGTTCGCGTTGTGCCCGGCGATATCGTCTGGGTCGCCTCGGCCGGCAACTATATCGAGTACGGCATGGCCGAGGGCGCACGGCATCTCATTCGCGGCACGCTGGCCTCGGCCGAGAGCCAGTTGGCCGGCTTCAACATTGTCCGGATCCATCGCACACGGCTCGCCAATCTCGATCGTGTCACCGCGCTGACCGCGAAGCCCTCGGGCGACTTCGATCTCACCTTCGATACCGGCGAAACCGTCCAGGGCAGCCGCCGCTATAGGAGCGCAGTCCATCTGCACGACGCCGCAAGCGCGCTGCAATAGTACGAAAATACCAGGATTTTCAATCGATTGGCCGCGGGCTCACCACGGTGGTCTGGGCCGAAAATCGACCCTTACCTCCGGATCGGCCGCTAACGCCTTGAAGCCATTGCGGGATGTTCAAAATCCTTGCTTTTTGCCCCTGGCCTCATGCTAGAAGGCGCCACCTGTTCACGTAAGCGCCGTCCGCAGCACGCAACTTCGACGGCGTTTCCAATCACCACTTTTCCTGCGGGGTTTCGTCGGCGGGAGCCGGATGAAGCAAGCACGAAGTCGGTCGATGCTCTCTCAAGGACGCACTGATGCCTGAAGTCATCTTCAACGGTCCGGCGGGCCGTCTCGAAGGCCGTTATCATCCGGCCAAGCAGAAGAACGCGCCGATTGCGATGATCCTGCATCCGCATCCGCAATTCCACGGCACGATGAATCACCAGATCGTCTATCAGTGCTACTACGCGTTCGCGCATCGCGGCTTTTCGGTGCTGCGTTTCAACTTTCGCGGGGTCGGCCGCAGCCAGGGCTCGTTCGATCACGGCACCGGCGAGTTGTCGGACGCGGCCTCCGCGCTCGACTGGGCGCAGACCATCAATCCCGAGGCGCGCGCCTGCTGGGTCGCCGGTTTCTCGTTCGGCGCCTGGATCGGCATGCAGCTTTTGATGCGCCGTCCCGAGGTCGAAGGCTTCATCTCGATCGCCCCGCCCGCCAACCTCTACGACTTCTCGTTCCTGGCGCCCTGCCCGTCGTCGGGCCTGATCGTGCATGGCGAGCGCGACGCCGTGGTGCCGCCGAAGGACGTCAACACGCTGGTCGAGAAGCTGAAGACGCAGAAGGGCATCGTGATCGATCAGCAGGTCATCCCCGGCGCCAACCACTTCTTCGACGGCAAGCTCGAGCCGTTGATGGAGACCATCACGGCCTATCTCGACATGCGCCTCGCCAACGTGCGGTAAGGTTTGTCCGCGGGCGCGCCTCCGCCCGCGGATCTCGCTCACGTCGACGCCAGCTTCAGCGCTCCGATCCCGGCCAGCACCAGCACAATGCCGGCAATCTTCATCAGGCCCAGCGTCTCGCCGAACAGCAGCGCCCCCATGAGCACCGTGCCGGCAGCGCCTATTCCCGTCCACACGGCATAGGCGATGCCGACCTCCAGGACCTGCAGCGCACGCCCGAGCAGAAACACGAACGCCGCAAGCAGCAGCAACGAGATCAGGCTCCAGCCGAGGCGCGTATAGCCGTCGGCATTTTTCATCGCGATCGCCCAGCCGACGTCGAGCAGACCGGCAACGATCAGCGCAATCCAAGCGAGCGCCTGAGACATCTTAGGCGGCGAGCTTCAGGAGATGCGCGTCGTGGCGCGCGAGGAAGGCGCGCAACAGCTGCTGATAATCGGCGCCGACCGCGCTCCTCACGCTTCGGCGCTGCGCCAGCGCACCGCGCCAGGCGCGCACTTTGGGCGTGCGATCAAACATGCCGAGATCCCTGATCTCGTCGAACACCTCGAAATAGCGGAAGACCGGCGCGAACACCGCGTCCACAAGGCTGAATTTTTCGCCGGCGAAGAACGGCCCCTCTTTCAGCGCAGCCTCGACCCGCGCGAACTTCGCGATCAGCGCCTGCCGCTTGGACTCGAACACAGCGGCGTCCTGCGTGGTCTCCAGCCCCCACAGATCGGACAAGATCGCCGAGCCGAATTCCATCCAGGCGCGGTGCTGGGCACGCGCGAGCGGATCGGCAGGATGCAGCTTCGGCCCTGGCTGCGTCTCCTCGATGTATTCGCAAATGACGTTGCTTTCGAACAGCGCCACCTCGCCGCTCTCGGTCCCGACCGTCAGCACCGGCACCTTGCCGAGCGGCGAGATCTTCAGGAACCAATCAGGCTTGTTGGCGAGATCGATATCGATCCGCTCGAACGGAACGCCCTTCTCGTTCAGCGCGATCACGGCGCGCTGAACGTAGGGACAGAGCTTGTGACTGATCAGTTTCAGCACCGCGGTCATGGAGGTCTCCTCACCATTTCATGCAGATGCATCAAAATACATGCACCTGCATTCAATCGTCAAGATCCATGCACCTGCATCTACTCACGGCCGCGCGATTACACCGCCCGTCATCGGCATCGAAACACCGGTCGTAGTGGGATAGCTGAGCGGCAGGCCCTTCATGCCGCGCGCCGCGAGAAAGCCGAACGCCTGCGCCTCGATCGCATCGGCCGACCAACCGAGCGCGTCGGCGGCCTCCACGGTGGCCGGCGCGAGATGCTCGCGCAGCATCCGCATCATCGTGAGATTGCGGGCGCCGCCGCCGCAGATGATCCAGCTCGCAGGGACCTTCGGCAGCAGCGGCACGATACGCGCCAGCGCCGCCGCGGTGAATGCGGTCAGCGTCGCCGCGCCATCGGCCGGTGCCACGTCGCCGAGCCTCAGCGCGGCGAAATCATTGCGGTCGAGCGATTTCGGCGGCCGCGCCGCGAAGAACGGCAGCTTCAGCGCTTCGGTCACCCACGCCTCGTCCGCGGTGCCCTGCGCCGCCATGCGGCCGTCCTGATCGAATGTCTGGCCAAGGTGGCGGAACATGAAATCGTCGAGCAGCGCGTTCCCGGGACCGGTATCGCAGGCGATCAGCGTGCTGTCGCCATCGATATAGGTGATGTTGGAAACGCCGCCGATATTGGCGACCACGATCGGCCCCTCGCGCTGCAGGGATTGCGCCAGCGCACGGTGATAGACCGGCACCAGCGGCGCACCCTGCCCGCCCGCCTCGACGTCGGCGGCGCGGAAATCGTGCATCACCGGAATGTGGATCGCCTTCGCCAACGCCGGCGCGTCGCCGATCTGCACGGTCAGCCGCCGCTCCGGCCGATGCAGCACGGTCTGGCCATGAAAGCCGACGATGTCGATGTGCTCGGCGGTCAGGCGGTGCTGCGCCAGGAAGGCGGCGACCGCCTCGGCATGGGCCCATGTGACCACCCGCTCGGCCTCGCGCAGCACGCCCGGGCGCGCCTCGCGCGCGGTCAGGTTCACGGCCTCCACCAGCGCCTGGCGCAGCAGGCCGCGCTCGGTCGCGCCATACGGCCGGTATCCGGTCGGCCCGAATGCCTTGATCTGCCGGCCATCGGTTTCGAGCAGCGCAACGTCGACCCCGTCGAGCGACGTGCCGCTCATCAACCCGAGTGTGGTCAGAATCATCGCCATTTGAACCTGAAAACACCTAGCTTTCGCACGAAGTGCGGCCGATTTGCGGTCTGGCTTGTGCAACCAGCCTGCTTCTTATAAGCCACGACGCGCGCCTGGATCCGCCAAGTGTTCCGCCTTTGCGCGAAGACAGCGTAAACACCATTCGTCAGAGTCGTCGATAAATGACTGCCTTCAAGTCCGATTTTCTCAACGTCCTGCAGAACCGCGGCTTCATTCATCAGTGCTCGGATTTCGAGGGGCTGGATGCGCTCGCGGCCAAGGGCCAGGCGACTGCTTACGTGGGCTACGACTGTACCGCGCCATCGCTGCACATCGGCAACTTCCTGACCATGATGATGCTGTATTGGCTGCAGCAGACCGGCAACAAGCCGATCACGCTGATGGGCGGCGGTACCACGATGGTCGGCGATCCCTCCGGCAAGGACGAGACACGGGCGATGCGCACGGTCGCGGAGATCGAATCCAACAAGGCCTCGATCCGCACTGTGTTCGCCAAGGTGCTGCGCTACGGCGATGGCGCGACCGACGCGGTCATGCTCGACAATGCCGAGTGGCTGACGCAATTGAACTGGATCGAGATGCTGCGCGACATCGGCCGGCACTTCTCGGTCAACCGCATGCTGACCATGGACTCGGTGCGGCTTCGGCTCGAGCGCGAGCAGGAGATGAGCTTCATCGAGTTCAACTACATGGTCTGCCAGGCCTATGATTTCGTCGAGCTGTCGCGGCGCGTCGGCTGCCGGCTGCAGATGGGCGGCTCGGACCAGTGGGGCAACATCGTCAACGGCGTCGAGCTCGGCCGCCGCATGGGCACCCCGCAGCTGTTCGCGCTGACGACGCCGCTGCTCACGACGTCGTCCGGCGCCAAGATGGGCAAGACCGCGCAGGGCGCGATCTGGCTCAATGCCGACCAGTGCAGCCCGTATGATTTCTGGCAATACTGGCGCAACACCGAGGATGCCGACGTCGCGCGCTTCCTGAAGCTGTTCACCACCCTGCCGCTCGACGAGATCGAGAAGCTCGCGGCCTTGCAGGGCGCCGAGATCAACGAGGCCAAGAAGGCGCTCGCGGACGCCGCCACCACGCTGCTGCATGGCACGGAAGCGGCGCGCACCGCGGCCGAGACCGCGCGGCGCACCTTCGAGGAAGGCGCGATCGCCGAGAACCTGCCGACGGTGGATATTCCATCTGCCGAACTAGAAGCTGGCGTCGGCGTGCTCAACGCCTTCGTCAAGGCCGGTCTTGTCGCCTCCAACGGCGAGGCGCGCCGGCAGATCAAGGGCGGCGGCCTGCGCGTGAACGATGCGCCCGTGACCGATGAGAAGATGGTGCTGACGCGAAGGGATTTGACTGCGGAAGGCGTGGTCAAGCTGTCGTTCGGCCGCAAGCGCCACGTCCTGCTCAAGCCCGCATAGCCGCATTCGGTTTTCGCTGCTTGTCAGAGAGCACGGAAGCGCGCTCCCTGACGGGCATGAAAGCAGATGCGCTACGGGAGGACGCACCATCAGCAGCGCCGCCGACCATGGCGCGCGTGGCGCTGGTCGTGCTCGCCCTGTGCTTTGCGCTCTCCGTGCTCGGCCGCGGTCTCGGCGAAAGCTTCACCGTCTTCTTAAAGCCGATCTCGGAGAGTTTCGGCTGGGACCGTGGCCAGGTGGTCTCGATCTACTCGCTGGCGGCGCTGACCGGTGGTCTCGCCGCGCCACTGATCGGCCGGCTTTTCGACCATTCCGGTCCGCGCACGGTTTACGCGGCCGGACTGCTGTTGCTGGGCGGAGCCTTCCTGACCGCCTCGGTCGCGCGACATCTCTGGCAGTTCCAGCTCAGCCTCGGCCTGTGCGTCGGCACGGGCATTGCGCTGATCGGCAACGTACCGAACTCGATCCTGCTCGGCCGCTGGTTCGGCCCCAAGCTGCCGACCGCGATGGCGGTGATCTACTCGGCGACCGGCGCCGGCGTGTTGATCCTGCTGCCCGCGTCCCAGCTCCTGATCGACCGCATCGGCTGGCCAGCGGCCTATCGGCTGTTCGGCGTGACCGCGCTCAGCCTGTTGGTTCCGCTATTGTTGCTGCCGTGGCGGCTGTTCGCACGTGGCGCGCCGCATGTGGTCCGCAGGCTCGGCGACGAGCCTGCCGATGACGGCTGGACTCTGCTCCGAGCGATAGGCCATCACGCCTTCTGGGCGCTGTTCGCGACCTTCTTCTTCACCGCGATCGGCATGTATGCGATCGCGCCGCAGGTCGTCGCCTATCTGATCGACGTCGGCTTTCCGCCGCTGCAGGCCGCGACCGCGTGGGGCTTCTCCGGAGTCGTGCTGCTGTTCGGCATGCTCGGCGTGTCCTGGCTCGACGGGCTGATCGGCCGCCGGCCATCGGTGCTGTTCAGCTACGCTCTCTCGATCGCCGGCATTCTCATGTTATGGGGGCTGCAATGGGCGCCGAACATCTGGCTGCTAACCGGCTTCGTCATCTGCTTCGGCAGCATGATCGGCTCGCGCGGTCCACTGCTATCGGCGACGGCGATGAAGATCTTCCACGGCAAGCGGGTTGGCACCATCTATGGCACGATCTCGATCGGCAGCGGGCTCGGCTCCGCGCTCGGCTCATGGGGAGGCGGCATCATCCACGACCTCACGCACAGCTACAATTCGCTGATTGCCCTGGCGCTGGTCAGCGTCATCATCGGCATGATTCCCTTCTTGGTTGTTCGGGCGCTTCGTAATTAGTTGATCGTGCTGACGGCAGCCTCCAATCTCTCCAAGGTATCAGGACCACGTAATATCCTCGACGTCATTATATCCTCGACGTCATTGCGAGGAGCGATAGCGACGAAGCAATCCAGGATCCGTCTGCCGAGGCAGTCTGTATTGCTTCGGCGCGCAGGCGCGCCTCGCAATGACGTCATCCAAGCCACGTGCCAGACTAGAGCCTTTTCCGTTCCGATCGAATCGGAACGGGGCTCTAGCTTTTTGTTTTGACGCGTTTTCTTGACGCGAACCGGTGTCCACTTCGCTTGAAAACGCTCTAATGCACCATGACCCATGTCGGCTGCAGGATCGGATAGGCGATCAGGCCGACAATGGCGGTGGCGGCGATCAGCAGCGGATTACTGACCTTCCATCGAAACAGGACGGCAAGCGATACAATGCCGATCAGCGCCGTCAGCCAGTCGCCGATCGCGATGCGGCCGAGCAGGATGCAGGCGCCGAGGATGGTTCCGATCGCGGCGGCATAGGCCCCCTTGACGAAGCCCTGTACGTTCGGATTGGCGCGATGCCGGGCGAGCAGGGGCGCGGCAATCAGCACGAACAGGAATGACGGCAGGAAGATCCCGACGGTCGAGACCAGCGAGCCCCAGAAGCCCGCGACCAGATAGCCGACGAAGGTCGCGGTGATGACGACCGGTCCCGGGCTGATCATGCCGATCGCCACCGCGATCAGGAACTGGCGCTGATCGAGCCAGCCGAACTGCTGCACGAGCCCCTGCTCCAGGAACGGCACGATCACCAAGCCGCTGCCAAAGGTGAGCGAACCCGCCTTGAGAAAGAACAGCAGCAGCTTGCCGAGGATCGAGCTCGACGTCTGCGGCGCGAGCTGCGCCAGCACGGGAGCCGCCATGGAGAATGCAGGCGGTGTTTTCCGGATCAGGCCTCCATACCAGAGAATGCCGACAATGCCGGCGCCGATGAAGAGCAGCGCGACCTCGGCCTGAAGAAGCACCGTCACGCCCAGGCAGACCGCGGCGATGACCCATTGTAGCCGGTCTTCCATGCCGAGCTTGGCGAGGCGGTAGCAGGAATGCAGGATCAGCGCGATGACGGCTGGACTGACTCCGTAGAAGATGCCTGTAACGGCCTTGAGATCTCCGAGGTAAACATAGAGCGCGCCGAGCGCGGCGACGATGGCGAAGTTCGGCAGGATGAACGCCCAGCCGCCCGCCCATGCGCCCCAGAAGCCGCCGCGGAGGTAGGAAATGTAGATGCCGACCTGGATTGCGAGCGGTCCCGGCAGCGACTGGCAGATCGCGATGGCTTCGCGCATCTGCTCCCTGGAGAGCCATTTCCGGCCATCGACCAGCTCGCGCTCCATCTGGCCGACCAGAGCCACCGGCCCGCCGAAGCCAAGGAAGCCCAGCCGCAGGAAGTAGCGGACCAGCTCGCCGATCCGCCCGCTTCCAATCGTCGTGTTCGTCGTCATTGTCCGTGCCCCCGACCGGCCCTCAACTCTTCGTGCTCGCGGTCTTGTCCAGTGCCGCACGCAGCCCCCTGGCGAGCTGAAGTGCGTCGTCGTTGGCCCAGAAATGCATGAAGAAGAGGCGCGGCTGCTCGTCCAGCATGTGACTGTGGAGCGCCGTCACCTCGATGCCGTGCGTCCTGAGCGCCGTGATCACCGGGTTCACTTCGTCGCTGGTGAGGACGAAGTCGCCTGTGATCGCCGCCTTGCCGCCACCGGTCGGTTGAAAGTTGATGCCAATCGCGACCCCCATCGGCCCGACGGGAGTGAGCTGCATGCCCTCCTGGGTGATCGGATCGCGGCGCGGCACGTTGAACTGATAGACCCCGCCATTCGCCTGACCTTTGACGCCGATGATCTGATCGAGTTGCGCCGTGTCCAGATCGACGGCGGGCGGTGCCGTCGACATGGCGACGGTGAGCGGTGTCCTGCTTTCCGCTAGTGCGTCGTGGATGGCGGTCGCGAGCTTCACCGGGTCACCGTGCCCCGCAACATGCATGTAGAAGGTCTCGGGGTTGGCGCGCAGCAGATGGTTGTGCACCGCGGTGATCTCAAGGCCATTCGCGATCATCTTCCCCATCACCGGACTGATCTCGCCATCCAGCAGCACCAAATCCCCCATGACCATTGCGCCGCCATGCATCGGCTTGAAGGCGAGCCAGCCGCCGAGCGCCAAAGCCGGCTTGATCGACACACCGTCCAGGCTCACCGAGAGATCCGTGCGCGGAAATCCGTAGCGATGCACGTCGCCGCTGACGGCAGGCTTGCGGCCAAGAATGTCGTCGACCTTCTGCCAGTCGATATCCTGCGCATGCGCTGTGGACACGAACGGCTCGGCGAAGATTTGCCAGTCGATTTTCTGCGCGTCCGCAGCCGTGATCAGAACGGCCAAGACAATCGACGCCGCAGCGAAGTGAGTCTTGCGCATCTGTGCCTCCATGGTTTTGGATCGCCTTAGTTTGTCCTGCTCCATCCGTGGACGGCCGCTTCGTCGATCGGAAGAGACCGCCGATGATCTCGGCGCGGCAGACGACCGTTCGTTGGCGGCCGTCTGCCTCGCGCAAGGCTGCCGCAGGTTACGGCTTGACCTTGTTGGTCGGCCAGTTGTGGGTTTCCTTGGTGGCGTCTCGGCACCAGCGATAGAAGGCGTCATACAGCGGAAGTCCAGCGTTCAGCTGCTCCAGATCGTCGTCGTACATGCGCGACAGGCCAAGCGATGCGGCGAGAAGGCCGGGTGCTTCCGGCGAGAGATCGAGGCGCGCGGTGTCGGCGGCGCGCACCATGGTCGCGAGGCGATCGAGAGGCGGCGTCGACAGGCCGAACTCCGCGACCATCACATCGAACGTGCAGAGCTCGCCGCGATGGCTCCAGAAGACGTGCTCGATATCGAAAGGCGTCGCGTCGAATCGGTCGGCTACGGTTTCGACTTCGGACGGCGCGACGAACAGAAACACGGCGCTAGGATCGACGAAGCGGCGGATCAACCACGGACAGGCGATACGGTCGATCTTGGGACGCGCGCGCGTCACCCAAATCGTGCGACCGCGCCCGTCCCGTTTGGGGATCTTGTCAGCGGGGACGGTCGGCAAGCCGGCCGCGTTCCACGCGACCTGGCCTCCCTCGAGGCTCTCGGCGGCGATGTTGCAGTGACGCAGCCAGGCGGCCGTGCCCTCGCTCAGCTTCTGTCCTTTGTGACAGATGACGACGACGGATTGGCCTGACAGGCTCGAGGCCCATTCGTTCACATCGCGATGCGAACGCCGCAACGCTCCCGGAACGAGGCGCGGGTCCGCGTCGAAATCTTGATCGATGCGGACGTCGATGATGGCCGGCGCGCCCGGCGTGCCGATCAGACGGAACAGCTTCTCAGGGGAAATTGAGGTGTAGGATGACATGATGCGCCCTTGGTGACAGGACGCGATTCTTGGGCATGTCGCCTCGCGGGGAGATCGCATGTCCCCGTGCCGCGGATCAAACGCGCGCAAGAGCTGTCTGTCAACAGGCAGCTTTTCGGTCTGGCGATCACGACCAGGTCAGCAGCACCTCTGACCGGCCCAGCGGCAAGTGGATCGCCGCATCGCGAAATGATCCGCGGCCCCGCTCAGTTGTTCGGCTGCACGTCCATCGGCGGCGTCAAGCCAGGCTGCTGCTTGCCGGTGTTGAACTGGAAGATATTGCGGAACACGCCGGGCGCCATCGCCGAGATCGGATTGATGCGCACCACCGGCTTGCCGGGCGTGCCGACCACCTCATAGGTGACGCCGATGAAGCCTTCCTTGTTGCCGTTGCCGAGCAGGAGGCCGAAGAGAGGAATCTGGCCGGCGATGTTGTTCAACCCGTAAGCGGGAATGATGGTACCGCTCATCCGCACCTGGTTGTTGTTGTAGTCGATATTGCCCTCGATGGTCAGGCCGATCGCCGGTCCCTGCACGGTGCCGTCCCTGACCGAGAGCAGGCCCGTCTGCCGGGTGAATTCCGCCCGCATCGCCGTGAAGCCGATGGGCTGCCCGCCATTGCCGCCGCCGGCGACGGCCCGGTCGAGCGCCTGCTCACCCTTGACGCTGAAATTGCGCACGTTGATCAGCCCTTCCTTCGGGCTGGAATCGGCGGTCGGCGGCTCCATCGCCAGCTCGAGCTGGCCGCCAGTGACCTTGGTGTAGGTGTCGGTGAAGTTCAGGAAGGCGCCGGCGTCATTGGTCTGCAGATAGATGATCTCGCGGCCCTGGGCGCGACTGCCGCGCAGGTCCGCCGTGACGGGCGTATCGCGGCCGATGCGCAGATCGGCGGTGACCGGCGTGTCGCGTCCGAGTTTGCCGGTCAGGCTGAAGCTCTTGAAGGCGCCGCCGCGCCGCGACAGCTTGAGATCGATGCTGCGCAGCGCCTCGCCATTGAAGCCGGCGATCGCACCCAGCTTCACGTCGGCATCCAGGTCGAGCGTCTTCGATCTGACCTTGTCGGAATCCTTGCTGCTGGTGCCGGACATCGTCGACTTGATGAAGCCGCGGCCGTCGAACACGTCGCCGCGCATCGTCACCTTGAGCACGCCGTCCTGGCCGCGCTCGGCCTTAAGCTGGGTCTTGTCGCCTTCCGATGGCGAGTAGGTCGGGAAGCTCACATTCATCAGGTCGCCGTTCTGGTCGACCTCGAGCGAGCCCTTGATCGAGGCACCGCCGCCTTCGATCACGATGTCCTCGAACCGCGTCGATTGCGGCTTCGGCACCACGTTGAAGGTCGCCTTGCCGGCCCTACCCGGCTGCTTCACCCAGCCCGGCAGCACGTTGTCGAGCTTGAGCTGGGTGAGGTCGGCCTCGACGCCGAGCTTGCTGTCGTGGTCGCCGGAGGCGGCAATCTTGCCGTTCAGCTTGAGCGGGACGTTGCCGGTGGCGGCGGAGCCGAGATCGAGGCCGAGGCGGGCGCGGCTGGCATCGTCGAGCGTCGCCTGCAGCTTGATTTCGGCATCGCCCTCGGCCGGCTTGCGATAATCGAGCGCGGCCTGCTGGCCGCTGATCTTGACGTCGCCCTTGACCTGGTAGCCGGCGTTGTTGGCAGCGACCTTGAGCAGATTGGCCTCGAGTTTCTGGTTCATCACGAGCTTATCGGCGGAAAAGCCGTTGAGCTCGGCGGTGACGGCGTAGCTGGTGTCGGTCTTGGACAGCTCGCCCTTCACCGGCATACCGAGATTGATGGCGGCCTGGAACGTGCCCTTGGCGGAGTTGGGATCGACCGGCGTCGCCAGGTCGCTCAGCCGGTCCGAGGCGAGCACCTCGGCGGCCGCCGCGATCGGACCGTCGACGCGCATCCTGATCCGGGATGGCGGCGGCTTCGGCGCCATGTCTGGCACCTCGAACACCACGTCCGAGAAATTGAGCTTGCGTCCGGCCGGCGTGTCGGCCGCGCCCTGCCCGATATTGACGGTCGCGCTCTTGCCGGTGACATGCGCCCTGAGGTCAGCGTCGCGCACCGACGGAAGGCCGTCGACCGGCCGCAAGGTCACGCCCGACGCGACGATGTTCACGTCGAGGCCGTCCTCTGGGATCGGCGGCCCCTTGCGCGGCAGGTTCTTCACCGGCGAGTTGACCGCGACGTCGAGCCGCTGCAGCGAGCCGCGCTCGATGCGCTCGATCACCCAGGCCCGCACCTCCGGCACGATCAGCGCAGGCCAGATCCGCTTCAATGCCGAGGCCGACATCGGCGTGCCGGCGAAGCCGAGCTTCAGCCGCGGCTCGCCGGAATATTCTATGCTGCCGGTGCCTGCGATGCCGATCTCGCCATTGCTGATATCGGCCTGCGAGAGCAGCACTCGCTTGGCCTCGGCGTCGAAGCGGACGTTGACCGAGATCCGGTTGAAGATCAGCGGCGGCTCGCTATCGATGCCGGCGAGCACGATGGTGCCGCCGGACAAGCCGAGCCGCCAATCATTGGCAACGTCATTCGGCGGCTCGAGATGGGCGAGCAACGTGATCCGGTTGGCGCCGGAAACCACCTTGAGCGGCGCCACCAGCGCGCGGCGGTTGGAGTCCCATTCCAGGCTGAGCTCTGCCGAATCGATCGCCATCGGATAGTCGGGCGTGTCGGTATCGATGATGTTGCCGGCGCCGATCGCGATCTTGCCGCGCAGATAGGTCGGCACACCGTCGCGGCCGAGGTCGCCCTTGATCTCGCCGGACATCGGCAGATCGGCCATGTAGGTCAGGTCCTTCAGCCGCAGCGCCAGCAGAATGTTGCTGGTCGAGACCTTTTCGGCCTTGATGTCGACGGTGCGCACGCCGTTCTCCGGCGCGCCGACCAGGACCTTCAGCGACCATGGCTTGGCGCCCTCCTCGCCAAGGCTCACGGCGACGCCGCCGCCGGAGGGCCGGCGCATGCTGAGGCTGATGTTCTCGAACGTCCATTTGTTGCCGCGCTGCTGGTCGTCGACCACCAGCACGCCGTTCTTGAGGCCGATCTCGTTCAGGTTCTGGCCGTCGAGCCCGGTCAGGCTCAAACTGTCGAGCCAGTCGAGGCCAGCGAGCAGACCGTTCTGCGCACTCGTGGTTGGCACCGGAACCGGACCGGCCCCGAGCGGCGCCTGCATGTTGATATCAGGCGTGGGAATGCCGGGCGTGGCGGGCGGTATCGGCCGGCCCGGGGGCGTGAAGGTCGGCGGCAGGCCGGCATCACGCTTGGAGGCCACGCCGGTCGCGAGCGGTTTGTTGCTGTCGCCAGTGGAAACGGTGACGGTGCCGTCAGGCGTAATGCGGACGGCAAGCTCGGCATCCACGAGCTTGAGACTCTCGGCGCGCAGCCGGCCCATCAGGAGGGCCGCGCCCGACAGCCGCACCTCGGCCTTGGGCGCGCTCGCCACCACGGCGTGGTCCTGGTCGCGCACGATGACGTCCCGGATACGTACCGCGATGTGGACGCGCCCGGCCCGCTCGATCTGGGTGCCGCCGACCTCGACGGTGTTGCCATTTCCGATATTGTCCTCGATCGCGGCGGCGAGCCAGGGCGTTGCGATGTCGAGATTGATCGGCCCGGTGCCGAGCCGCCACCACAGCACGGTGAAGCTCAAGGCGAACACCACGACCATCAGCGCCAGCGAAAGCGCGCACCGGCCGACCCAGCGCGAACGGCTCACCCAGCGGCGCAAACGTTCAGCGCGATTCGGCAAGCGGCGGCCTCTTGAGCCGCCCAGCAACTGGCGCGCGCGGTCATGCGCCGCCTCGTCGTGCTCGTCGTCATACTCGTGATGGGAGTCGTCGCGATGTGAATAGTCGAAATGTGACTCGTCGTCCCACGCGCCGGACGGAGCGCTCGCTTGCGGATTGGGTCTGTGGGTAGACGTATTCCTTGCCATTGCCTCTCGGTGCCGGCGTCTGCTGTCGAATTCGGATGGGGTGATGCCGATCTGCTTATCGGCGACCTGATTCGCGGCTTGCTTCCCGGCCCGGTTTCGCCCGTCGACAGGTAACGAGCGTTCCTCAGCCGGCATCGCCCCCAATCCTCGATTGATCCTGTTGCTCGTCGTCGGGCGCGTCCGGCTCACTTCAGCGTGCCGGACGGTGCGTCGAATTTCTTGTCACCATAGCCCGGGGCCGTCAGACTTGCCCAGTGGCCCTGTCATTTCCGGCGCACCGGACAAGACTCGAAATACTCCCATGATTGATCTGCCGAAAGCGACGAAAGGAAGGCGTATGTCAAAGGAATCGCGCAAGAAATCCTCCAGGGGCTCCGTCGGCCGATCTGGCCGGCAGTCGGTCGCTGCGCCGCGTTCCGGCAAGGCCGGCGCGCGGGCGGGAACGAAGGCCGCAGGACCTCCCAAGGCCGCCGCCAAGGCGAAGGCTGCGACGACGGCAGGGCCTGCGAAGACTGGCGCGAAGACGCCTGCACGCAGTCTAGCTGCTTCGAAGCCTGTCGCCAAACGCGTGAAACCACCGGCCGCCGCCAGCCGGGCTGCCGAATCGGGTGCCGGCCCGGCTGTGGTCCTGGAGGAAGGCGCGATCGCCCCGGATTTCACGCTGCCCCGCGACGGTGGCGGAACGGTCCGGTTGGCGGACTATGCCGGCCGCAAGCTGGTGCTGTTCTTCTATCCCAAGGCCAACACGCCCGGCTGCACCCGCGAGGCGATCGATTTCACCCGATTGCGCGAGGATTTTGCTGCCTGCGGGACTGCTGTACTCGGCGTCTCCGCCGACTCGGTCAAGGCGCAGGATGGCTTCCGCGACAAGCACCAGCTTGCAGTTCCGCTGCTCTCCGATGCCACGCACGCGATGCTCGAAGCGTACGGCGCCTGGGGCGAAAAATCCCTGTACGGCCGCAAGTTCCTCGGGATCATCAGGAGCACAGTGCTGATCGGCAGCGATGGGCGGATCGCCAGGATCTGGCGCAATGTGAAGGTCGATGGCCATGCCGAGGCGGTGCTCGCCGCGGCCCGCGCGCTTTAACGGCCGCACGTTCCATTGGCGGAAAATTAACCATGCAGGAGTCAAATCGCGCACGACCAACGAGGCCGTAAGGAACGCATGCTCCGACCGGCGCGGGAGTGCCGATGTCGTATCGTTCCGGGCAGTATGCCGAGTATCCCCAGCACCATGCCCATGATCGCGGCCGCACCGTGCCGCGCCGCGGCCCGGTCAGCCACCCTGCGCCCGCGCCCCCTGCCCCATCCCCGGATGGCTATACGCTGGTGCACGCCGGCAAGCAGGTCCGGTTCGGGCCAGTGGTGTTCTGGATCGTGGTCGGCACGGTTTCGCTGCTCGGCATCTGGTCGGCGGCGACTGCGACCTATTTCGCGTTCCGCGACGACGTGCTGACGCGCCTGATCGCGCGCCAGGCCGAGATGCAATATTCCTACGAGGACCGCATCGCCGAGCTGCGCGCCAAGGTCGACCGCGCCACCAGCCGCCAACTGCTCGACCAGGAGCAGTTCGACCAGAAGCTCGACCAGATCATGAAGCGGCAGGCCGCGCTCGAAGGCCGCGCTGCCGCGCTCGGCAGCATGTCCGATATCACCGGCTCGATCCGCCCCTCAGCACCGGCATCGCGCGCGCCGATCGTTTCCGATCCGACGTCGCTCAATAATGCATCGACGCCGAAGCCCTCGCCCATCAGCGACACCGTAATCTTCGTGGCGCCCCCGGACCGCGAGGCGCGGCTGGAATCGCGTACTCCCATGCTGGCCAGTGCGCAGGCCAGCCCCTCCGCGAAACTCGCCGGCGTCGACAACGTGCTGACACGGCTGCAGCGCTCGCTCGACCAGGTCGAGCAGCGCCAGATCGCAATGCTCAACACCGCCGAGGAAAGCATGGAGTCGCGGCTGCGCCGGATGCGCGGCGTGATCTCCGATCTCGGTCTCGACATCGCGCAGCTCGAATCGGCGACGCCGAAGGGGCCGCCGATGGGCGGGCCGTTCGTGCCGGTGAAGCTGCGCGGCGAGGCCGGCCCGTTCGAACGCCAGCTCAGCCGTATCAACATCACCCGCGCGCAGGTCGAGCGCATGAACCGGACGCTGGCGCTGGTGCCCTATCGCAAGCCCGTGGTCGGCGAGGTCGAGTTCACGAGCGGCTTCGGCGTGCGCTCCGATCCGTTCCTCGGACGGCCCGCGATGCATACTGGGCTCGATTTCCGCGCCCAGACCGGTGATCCCGTGCGCGTCACCGCCAATGGCAAGGTGGTCAATGCCGGCTGGGCCGGCGGCTATGGCCGCATGGTCGAGGTCGACCACGGCAACGGGCTGTCGACCCGCTATGGCCATCTCTCCGAGATCAACGTCAAGGTCGGCCAGCAGGTCAGGATCGGCGATGTGATCGGCGAGGTTGGCTCGACCGGCCGCTCCACCGGCCCGCATCTGCATTATGAGACCCGCATCGATGGCGAAGCCGTCGATCCGCAGAAATTCCTGCGCGCCGGCGTGCGCCTCAGCGCGGGATAAGCCTCACTCACGGCACAGTTTTGTAGCCGGATGAGCGCAGCGACAGCCGGGTTTGTTTCAAACCGGAGTCCCGCATGTCGCTTCGCTCATGCGGGCTACAATGATCATGTCCCGAACGATTCGAGGCCGAGACATGACGCCGAACATCCCGCCCGCCCCCGCTGACGCCCTCTCCTGCCGCGCGGCCAAGCCCGCGATCGTCTATCCCGCAGGCCACCTGCTTCGGCCCGATATGGGCGTGCTGGCGACAGCGCGCGCCAGCATGCGCAAGGTCGACGAGATCGTGGTGCCACCGCGTGACGCAAAAACGTTCCGCGCATCGCGCGGCCAGTTCGTCCGCATCGTCAGCGTCGACGGGCCGCAGGTCGGCGACCTCAATCTCTGGAACGCCCACGATCTCTCCGAGCGCTTCTTCAGCGGTAAGACCCGCGCGCTGCACGCCACCCACGTCGGCACCGGCGACCGGCTGTGGAGCACCATGCCGCACCTGCGCCCAATGGCCACCATCAGCTTTGATACGCTTAGCTGGTACGGCTTCGACGACGAGGGCGCCGGCGTCCATGACGTGATCGGCACGCGCTGCGATCCCTATACGAACATGCTGCTGAACGGCCGGCCTTACGACTTCTGCTGCCATTCCAACTTGTCGCGCGCGCTGGCCGCGGAACTGAAGGAGGAGCCACGCGCGGTCGAGCATCACGTACACGATGTGCTCAACGTCTTCATGTGCACCGGCTTCACCAAAGACACCCACCAATATTTCATGAAGGCGAGTCCGGTTCGTCCCGGCGACTACCTCGAGTTGTTCGCGGAGATCGACCTGCTCGGCGCGCTGTCAGCCTGCCCCGGCGGCGATTGCAGCGCCACGCATTCGAGCGACGCCGCGGCGTGCTATCCGCTGCTGATCGAGATCTACGAGCCCGACCGCGCCACGATTGCCGGTTGGCCGTGGCCGGCGGCGAACGGCTATCACCGCGGCCACGGCGCGCCGGAGTAGCCACTGCCGTCATTGCGAGGAGCGTCAGCGACGAAGCAATCCAGACTTCCTTCTCGGCTCTGGATTGCTTCGCTTACGCTTGAAATGACAGCGAGTCACACCTGTCCCGTTTCGAACTCCATGCGCCGCGCCGAGCCGCGCGCGCCAGCGTCATTCAGTCGGAAAATATCATTTATCATTTCCGCAACAGAAAGCGCGTGATGGCCTGGCCGAGTCTCGCGCTGTCGAGCGGCTGGGCCAGCGAGGCCTTGGCGGCGGCGACGACAACATCGGGCGCAATACCTGCCCGCGCCTCGCACAATTCATAAGCGAAGGCTGCGTCGAACTCCGGATGCGGCTGCACCGTCAAGGTCGCACCGTTCGCATAGAGCAGTCCGGCATGTCGCGTGAACGGCGACGACATGATGGTGCGCGCTATAGCAGGCGGTTCGATCACCTGATCCTGATGCGAACAGGAGATGGCGAGCTCTGCATCCTCGATGACGCCATTGCCCGGCGTCACCTGATAAACGTGACGGCCGATGCCCCAGCCCTTGTCCGACTTGCGAACCACCCCGCCCATTGCCTGTGCGATCAACTGATGGCCGAAGCAGATGCCGACGAGCGGCGTGCGGTTCGCATAGGCCGCCCGCACGAACTCCTCGAGCGGCGCAATCCAGTCGAGCCCGTCATAGACGCCGGCGGACGAGCCGGTGATCAGGATCGCCTGCAAGGACGCGGGATCGGGCAGCGGTTCGCCGTTGGGGACGCTCACGACATCGAAATCGACGGACGCATCCACGGCGCGGATCATCCGCGCGAACATCGCAGGAAACGACCCGTGCCGTTCGCGCCAGCGTGCCGGAACGAGCCCGGTTTCGATGATGGTGATGCGAGGCATGAGGTCTCCGGATGGCGATGGGCAACGCGATCCCGCCTGAATTAAGTGCAAACAGCGAAAGGCGCCAGCAGGAAAACAGCCCGGATGAGCGCAGCACCATCCGGGTCATCCGACGTACAGCCCCCGATATCGTGGCGCTCACCCGGGGGGTGCTCATTACCGAATCCTCCAAAACCAGAAGATGCTATCAACTATGTAATCTACTTCACAGTGTTTCTCCCGCCTCCGTCACGAAGAGCAAGGAGCTCAAGGAATCGCAAGCAGAGATCAAAGCAGCAACCGGAGCGCTGGCGCAGCCTACGTGACCGCTCAGCCAATCGGCCGACTGCAGCTTTCGGTGTAAAAGGAGACCCGATCCCGGGTGTCGAGACGAGCGTTTCCGGAAACTCATCCATGATGGAGCGCGAGGACGGACACGGCGCCGGGACAACCGATGCGCAGTGTCCGTCAGCATCGGCTTGTGAGCATATGCGCCCACTTTACCGATATTCGCAGGCAGCAGCGAGTATCGCAGATCCCTGGAGCGCTATTCAAAGCAAAGAACACAATTCGCCTGTAAACTTCAACTCCATGCGCCAACCGTCCGAGCTGGTCCGAAATTCTTCTTTCGTTTTTACAGAAATAGTGTATAGTGCGTCCTGTCCTGCCTCACTGAGGGGGCGTACGCGTCGTCACGACGTCGAGTGCGGGATGCGGTGGACGCATCACGGCCGTTGGACGAACGGCTGCAAGCGGACGGTGAAGTCGTGTGGTCCTGGCGTCCCGGTGCTGGCGCCGAGGTCGCTGAACTCGACGAGTTCAGCGACTGATGGGGGCAATCAAGCCGGTCCCCAAGGAGAGCGCGTATAAGCCGTAAAACACCGCGCAGGGAATGCCGGATGTTCGGCTGCACCTGTGGTGACTGCCACCAGCTTTTCTTGTTGCTGGCGGGCCATGGGTGAGGCCTTCACCCGGCATTCCCTGCGCCCTTCTCATTGAGAGGGCGACGACGATGCATCACTCGGACGCGGATGGCGTGGCGAGAACGTCAAATCATGTCTCAGCGTCATTGCGAGCGAAGCGACCTATCCGCCATAGCCCGTAGGGCGACGGCGGAAGCAATCAAGCGTCACGAAGAAGGTCTGGATTGCTTCGGCGCAAGAGCGCCTCGCAATGACGGTACGGAGGGAGCCGTGCCGATCGCGTACCGGACCGCCCCGTCGCACCACGTAATGACAGCCCTACTGCTTGCGGCCTACCAGCCTGATCGGACGTCCCTGGCTGATGAAGGCATAATGACCGCTGCCAATGCCGCCGACCATCAACGCCTCGACCACCGGTTCGGCGATCTCGCCACTTGCGGCCCACTCGACCACGAAATTGGCGCCGGTGCCGCCGCGCACGTCCTTGACCGGGAGGAATATCTCGATCGTTCCGAACGGCTTCAGTGCGACCGGCCCTTTCACATAGGCCTCGACTCGCGCGCCGGCCGTGTCGAAATAGTCGATACGCTGGAGAGTCAGCGGCCGCGATTCGGAGGCATTGTGCACGCTCAAGGTGACCGAGAAATCCGCGCGCATCCGGCCCGGCGTCATCGCCACGCTGGAATAGACCGGCACGTAGAACGCGCCCGAGACCGTGGCCGGCTCGGCCGGCACGGCCGTCAGCGAGGCTGCAAAATTCTGCTGCAGGCTGGATGCTGGGTCCGCCGCCGCCCCGCTCGCCATGAGGCCGGCGCACGGGCCTCCCAACAGCGCCCAAACAACGGCCGCAGCCCCAATGTGACAGATTGCGGCTTTCCGACGCGTTCCCTTGCGCCTAATTTGCGGCGATGGGGACGACGTCATGCATGAACTGATCGGCGACATCACTCTCTGCATCCTGTTTGCGTGGGGGCTCGGGCTCGCTGCGCAATTCTCCCGGCAGCCATCGATTCTCGCCTACCTGATCGCGGGCTTCGCCATAGGCCCCTTCGGCGCCGGCTGGGTCAAGTCCCAGGAGTCGATCGCGATCATCTCCGAACTGGGCCTCATCTTCATGCTGTTCATGATCGGGCTCGAGATCGACCTGAAGAAGATCATTCGCGCAGGTCCCGTGATCCTGATCGCGGGGGGCGTCCAGCTGATCGGCGGCGCGCTGCTCGGCCTGCTCTTCTTCGTCGCGATCGGGATGCGGCTCGGCGGCGGTGGTTATGACGCGCTCTATCTCGCCGTTGCCTGCGCGCTGTCCTCGACCGTCATCATCGTCAAAGTGCTGTACGAGAAGCACGAGCTCGATACCCTGCCCGGCCGCATCACGCTCGGCGTGCTGGTGCTGCAGGACGTGTTCGCGATCCTGTTCCTGGCAGTGCAGCCGAGCCTTGACGACCTGCATCTCGGCGTCATCCTGCTGTCCTTTGTCCGCGCCGGAGCACTGGTCGCGACTGCGGCGCTGCTTAGCCGCTACGTGCTGCCGCCACTGTTCGGCCGCATCGCGCGCAGTCCGGAGCTGATCCTGCTCGGTGCGCTGGCCTGGTGCTTCCTGATCGGCGAGATCGCCGAATGGCTGCACCTCTCCCGCGAGATGGGCTCGCTGATCGCAGGCGTCTCGCTCTCCACCTTTCCCTATGCGCTCGATGTCACTGCCAAGGTCACGACACTCCGCGACTTCTTCATCACCCTGTTCTTCGTCGCGCTTGGCATGACCATCCCGATCCCGAACCTCTCGGTGGTCGGCCTGGCGCTGATCATCGCGCTGTTCACGGTGGCGAGCCGGCTGATCACCACATTTGCGCCGCTCTATCTGATGCGGCAGGGCCTGCGCGCCAGCCTGTTGCCCGCGATCAATCTGGCGCAGATCAGCGAATTCTCGCTTGTCATCATCCAGACCGGCATTGCCGCCGGCCATCTGCGCAGCGAGACGTCGAGTGCGGCCTCCTTCGCCTTCGTCGTGCTCGCGGTGCTCTCGACCTTTGCGATCGTGCGCTCGGACCCGATCGTTCGCCGGATGCTTCCACGGCTGAAACGTACCGGTCTGCGCGATCTCGATCAGGTCGTGGCCGTGGGCAGCATGGAGGACAACAGTCACGCCGCGGCGCGGCGCGTCGTCATTCTCGGTTTCTTCCGCACGGCGAGTGCGCTGCTTAGCGAGATCGAGCGCAAGCATCCTGCCCTGCTCTCGCAGATCGGTGTGATCGACTTCAATCCGGTCGTGTTCCGCACCCTCTCGGAGCGCGGCATCCAGGTGACCTATGGCGACATCAGCCATGTCGACACCTTGGTGCATGCCGGCATTGGCAAGGCCGAGCTGATCATCCTGAGCATTCCGGATTCGCTGCTCAAAGGCGCCAACAACGAGAAGCTGGTCCGCCATGTCCGCAGCATCAACGCAACCGCCAAGATCGTCGCCACCGCCGACGTGCTCGCCGACGTGAAAGATCTCTACGATGCCGGAGCCGACTATGTCACGGTGCCCCGCCTCAGCGACGCCATGGTGCTGCTCGACCTGATCAAGGCGGCGGACGCGGGCCTGCTTGCCGAGCGCCGCGCCGAGATCGATGCCATGCTGGCCGAGCGCCGCGAGGTGTTGCCGTGACCCCAGCGCTGGCGAACGAAATCCACGTCTGGCTGATGGAGGTCGATGCGCCGCCGCCCGCTTTGCTCGCCGAATGGCGGCAATGCCTCGATACGGACGAGCTCGCCCGCGCCGACCGCTTTTATTTCGAGCGCGACCGCATCATCTACACGGCGGCACATTGGCTGCTGCGCAGCGCGCTCGCCGAGGCCGGCGGCCTACCCGCGGCCGCCTGGCGGTTTGCGACGGGGCCGCATGGCAAGCCGCACATCGATCCCGCGCTCGGCCATGATGCGCTCGGCTTCAATCTCTCGCACACCAAGGGGCTGGTCGCCTGCGCGATCACAAATGGCGGCGAGATCGGGATCGATGTCGAGCTGATGGAGCCGCGCCGCTCGGAGCTGGACATTGCGGAGCACTACTTCAGCGCGGCCGAGGTGGCGCTGTTGCGCGCCATGCCGGCGGCTCGGCATATGCGGACCTTCTTCCGGCTGTGGACCTTGAAGGAGGCGCTGATCAAGACCACCGGCGAGGGCCTGGAGCGCGCGCTCGACAGCTTCTCGTTTGCGTTCGATCCGGTCGCGGTGACCTTCCATCCGGACGACGCGGCTGAGGCCGCGCGCTGGACCTTCTCGGAGCTGGAGCCGTCAGCGCATCACGCGATGGCGCTCGCGATCCGGCAGGATACGCGCCGGCCGATGCGGCTGGTGACGACGCGCTTGCGGATCGGCGGTGATGGCCAGGTCGTAGCTGATCGGAGGTAATTGAGGAAGGCGTTGTGGTTCCAGAGCGGCAAAAACAGCCCTCGCGAAGCCTGAAAGGGTCGCGAATCACAACCCGCTTGTCCTACGCTAGCGAATCGAGGAGTGCAGCAATGGTTGCGGACAGTGACAGCCGGATCGCCTGGCATCGCGCACAGCTCAAGAAGAACCGTGCGGAGCTGAGGCAGATCGAAACCAAGAGGTTCACGGTCGGTCAAAGCTCGGGCGCGCGAGCGCAGAACGAAGCGCGGCGGCAGGTCGCCGAGCTCAAGGACAAGATCCGCCAGTCCGAGCAGATCATCGGCCAGCACGAGAAGCAGACGCGGCGGCCGCTCGCGACCGATCTGCGCAGCCTGTCCAGCGTGTCCTGGGGCACTTGGGACGCCAACGTTCCGCGTTGAGATGGATGTGAGGTCGCGCGGCGGCCGGGGCCAGCGCCTCACTCACCAGACCAGCGCTGCAGCCGGGTGTCGCTCGCCCTGAGCATCGCCATATCGAGCTCGCCGCGGGCAAGCGCTTGGGCCGCGCAGTCGAACACGCGGTAGAACTGCGCGCCGTCATAGGCGACGAGCAACAGGTCCGCCCCGCCATTGAGCGCCTCGACGACGGTCTGGCAGACGTCGCCGCCATAGATCGCGCCCATCACAAGATCGTCGGTGATGATGACGCCCCGGTAGTTCCACCGCTTGCGGATCAGCCCGTCCAATACCGCCTTGGCATGCGACGCCGGCCGGTCCGGATCGAGCGTAGTGACCGCGACATGGCCGACCATCAGCGCCGCGCGCGAGGTCGCCAGCACCTCGCGGAACGGCCGCCAATCCGCGGCCTCGAGCGTGGCGAGCGGCGTGTCGAGCTTTGCTGCGAAATGATGGGTGTCGGCGCGGACGCGGCCGAGGCCGGGGAAGTGCTTCACCGCTGCATTGACGCCAGCGGCCTCCAACCCGCGCGCATAGGCGCCGGCGATGTCGCTCACAATTGCGGGGTCGCTCGCGATCGCGCGCTGGCTAATGAGCGTGTTGAAGTCGAGCCGGTTGCGCTGCCAGTCCGGGCGCAGGTCGAGCACCGGCGCGAGATTGAGCGTGACGCCGATGCTGGCGAGATCAGCGCCCTGGCGCCGCCCATAGGCCTCGGCCTGCGCCTCGCGCTGATCGGGCGCCACGGTGGCGAGCGAGGACAGCGCCGGCTCGTCCGGCAGCGGCGGCGACAGATGCGCGACGATGCCGCCCTCCTGGTCCGCCGCAACGATGAGCGGGGGCAGATGGGCAGCGGTGCGCGCAGCCTGCAGTCTCGCGATCTCGCTCTTAAGCTCGACGGCGGTGCGTCCCGCGGCATTGTGCCGGGTGACATAGACGCCGGCGAGCATCGCGGCCTCTTCTGGATTGTCGTAGCCGACCACGAAATGCGGCCCGAGCAGGCGCGCGGTTGTCGCCTCGATATGCAGTGCCTGGTATTTGCGGAAAGCAAAGACGGATTGCGCCGCGACGAACGCAACGAACGGCACGCACCAGGCGGCGAGCAGGAGCCGCCGCGCGATGCCGCCGCGCCAGGCGCCGCGATAGATCATGGCGGTGGGCACACCGATCGCCATCATCACCAGCGCGATGTGGCCGGCGCCGCGCAGCCTGACCAAATAAGGCTCGTTGCTGTTGACGGCGATGAGGATGAGAAAAAGCGCCGGCAGCCACAGCGCCACAATGCCGATACGTCTGAGCATCCGGTCCATCGCCTCAGGAGGTGAAGACGGATCGCACCTAGCAAGATGCCGCCAACCGCGCCAGATGCAGAATGGCGCCTGCACGAAATCTGCAAGAGAATCCTGAAAGCCTGCAGAGCTCGAGCTTTCGCGGCTGGAGATTGCAGCATTATCTCGATACACATCCGATGTTCGCCGTTCCGAAGTAATCCATGTCCCGGACCTCCATGTGACCCACCGCATCCTTGTCGTCGACGATGACCCGCATATCCGCGAGGTGATCCTGATCGCGTTGCGCAAGGCGGGCATGACGGTGACGGAGGCCGCCGACGGCAAGGCGGCGCTCACGCGTTTTGCCGCCGAACGGCCTGATCTGATCGTGCTCGACGTCGGCATGCCCGAATTCGACGGGCTCGAAGTCTGCCGGCAGATCCGCAGATCCTCAGACGTGCCGATCCTGTTCCTGTCGGCCCGCGACGAGGAGATCGACCGCGTGCTCGGGCTCGAGATCGGCGGCGACGACTATGTCACCAAGCCGTTCAGCCCGCGCGAGCTGGTGGCCCGCGTCAACGTCATCCTGCGCCGCTCCGCAGCGCGGGCCACGACCAGGCAGGCGCAAACGGGGGAGCTTGCCCATGGCAGGCTGCGGCTCGATCAGGACGCGCACGCGGCGCATTTCGGCGAGGTGCCGCTGTCGCTGACCGCGCTGGAGTTCGGCATCCTGCGCGCCCTGCTCGGCCGGCCCGCCGTGGTGTTCAACCGCGAGCAGATCATGGCCGCGGCCTATCAGCTGAACATCCAGGTCTCGGACCGCACCATCGACAGCCACATCCGCAATATCAGAGCCAAGCTCGCCGCAGCCGGTTGCGAAAACGCGATCGAGACCGTCCATGGCGTCGGCTTCAAGCTCGGCGCTGCGGCGCCCCGTCATGAGCGACTGGCACCCGCGAAAGAAGTGGCGGCCCTCGTTGCGACTGATCATGTTCGCGGTGCTGACCCTGGTTGCAACGCTGCCGCTGGTCGGCCTGTTCTTCTTCCGCATCTACGACAACCAGCTCATTCGCCAGACCCAGGCCGAGCTGATCGCCCAGAGCCGCGTGCTCGCCGCCATCTATGCGGAAGAGGTCACGAGCCGGCTCGGCGCAGGCATTCCGCTCGGCGCGGAGATTCCACGGGAGCTGCGGCCGGACCCGCCCGATGCGGTGACGCCGATCCGTCCCCTGCTCGATCTCACGGCTGACGATCTGTTCGTGCGGCGGCCCGATGCGCTGCCTGCGCTAAGGCCTGCGGCTGCAGCCTATGTCGCGATCGGCGCCCGCCTGATGCCGATCATCCTGGAAACCCAGAAGGTGACGCTGGCCGGTTTTCGGATCCTCGATCCGCAGGGCGTCGTGATCGCCGGCCGCGACGAGGTCGGCCAGTCCTTGGCGCATATCGACGAAGTCGCAGCCGCGCTGCGGGGGCAATATCAGGCAGCGCTGCGCATTCGTGTGCCTGACAAGGCGCCGCCGCCGATCTATTCGATCAGCCGCGGCGTTGGCGTGCACGTGTTCTCGGCGATGCCGGTCATCGTCAATGACCACGTCGCCGGCGTGATCTACACCTCGCGCACCCCGCGCAACATCTTCGAGCACCTCTATCAGGAGCGCGGCAAGTTCGCCGCGGCGGCCGGCACGGTCGCGTTCTTCACCCTGCTGATCGGCCTTGTGGTGGCGCGGACCATCACCCAGCCGATGCACGAGCTGATCCAGCGCGCCGGTCAGATCGGCCGCGGCGACCGTGCCGCGTTCCGCCCGCTCGCCCATTACGGCACCCGCGACTTCGCCGAGCTCTCGCGGCATTTCTTCGCCATGGCCGAGCAGCTGGCGCGGCGCAGCGACTACATCGCGAACTTCTCTGCGCATCTGACCCATGAGCTCAAATCGCCGCTGACCTCGATCAAGGGAGCCGCCGAGCTCCTGCTGGATTCCCTGACTGGTCCGAGCGGGACGCTGACCCGCGCCGAACAGGAGAAATTCCTCCGCAACATGCTCGGTGATGCCGAGCGGCTCGAGACAGTGGCGCAGCGGCTACGCGAGCTTGCGCGCGCCGAGGTCGTGTCGCAGAACGAGCAGAGCGAGCTTGCCGACGTGATCGACAGGCTGCGCGAACGCTTTCCCGATGCCGCCATCGAAGCGGGCGGCTGCGACGGGCATCGAATCGCGATGTCAGGCGATATAGCGCTGATCGTCCTGACGCATCTGACTGATAACGCGCTTCGGCACAATGCGCGCCACATCCATATCGAAGCCCGCGCTGATGCCGAGGTGGTGGTTCTGACCGTCGCCAATGACGGTGATCCGATCTCGCCGCACAACCGGGAACAGATCTTCGATGCCTTCTTCACCACCCGGCGCGACAGCGGTGGCACCGGCATGGGGCTCGCGATCGTGCGCGCGATCATGACGAGCCATGGCGGCAGTATCATACTGTCGCCGTTGGCAAGCTGCGTCGGCTTCGTGCTGCGCTTTCGTACCGCGTCACCTGACTTGCCAGCTCGAACTACTTTCGATCCTGATCATGCCGCCAATCCAATTCACGGTTGCCACGACAATGATCCCTCCCACAACAATTCCATGTCAGCCGGCTGATCGCTGCTTCAGCAATGTGCGGACGAGACATGCAGCCCGACACGTGCAATTGGCTAACAATCCGGGCAAGCTCGGCGCGGTCGTGCTGCGGATGCATCGTGATCCGGAAATTTATTCCAGACAGCGTGCATCCGTTGCAGGGTGCTAACCATGCGGCGGGTCGAAGCAGCTGATAGAAATGACTTGATCTCATGTCCCGCGTAAGCTTTGAGCTTCGCTATTGACCCCGCCGTCCTCGGGAGAGCTTGATGGATTTGTCTCGTTTCGAAATCAACCGCCGCACCGCGCTTCTGACCTCGGCCGCGATCGCCGCCAACGTCATCAATCCGCTTCGGGCGTTCGCGCAGGAGACGCCGCGCAAGGGCGGCGTGTTCAACGTGCATTACGGCGCAGAGCAGCGGCAGCTCAATCCAAGCCTGCAGGCTTCGACCGGCGTCTACATCATCGGGGGCAAGATCCAGGAGAACCTCGTCGATCTCGACGGCAACGGCCAGCCCGTCGGCGTGCTCGCCGAGAGCTGGGAGGCCTCGCCCGACGGCAAGACCATCACCTTCCATTTGCGCAAGGGCATCAGCTGGCACGACGGCAAGCCATTCACGTCGGAGGACGTCGCCTTCACCGCGATGAACATGTGGAAGAAGATCCTCAACTACGGCTCGACCCTGCAACTGTTCCTCACCGCCGTCGACACGCCTGATCCGCAGACCGCGATCTTCCGCTATGAGCGGCCGATGCCGCTGAACCTACTGCTGCGCGCCCTGCCCGATCTCGGCTACATCTCGGCCAAGCATATCTATGAGAGCGGCGACATCAGGCAGAACCCGGCCAACCTTGCACCCATCGGTACCGGCCCGTTTAAGTTCGTCAAGTACGAGCGCGGCCAATATGTCATCGCCGATCGGAACCCGGATTACTGGCGGCCGAATGCGCCCTATCTCGACCGTATCGTCTGGAAGGTGATCACCGACCGCGCCGCAGCCGCCGCACAGCTCGAAGCCGGCGAGTTGCACTACAGCCCGTTCTCGGGCCTGACCATCTCCGACATGGCGCGGCTCGGCAAGGACAAGCGCTTCATCGTCACCACCAAGGGCAATGAAGGCAACGCTCGCACCAACACGATCGAGTTCAACTTCCGCCGCAAGGAGCTGTCCGACGTCCGCGTTCGCCGCGCCATCGCGCACGCGATCAACGTGCCGTTTTTCATCGAGAACTTTCTCGGCGACTTTGCCAAGCTCGGCACCGGCCCTATCCCCTCGACTTCGACTGACTTCTATCCCGGCCCCGAAACGCCGCAATATCCTTACGACAAGGCCAAGGCGGCCGCGCTGCTGGACGAGGCCGGCTTCAAGCCTGGGGCCGGCGGCACGCGCTTCTCGTTGCGGCTGTTGCCCGCTCCCTGGGGCGAGGACATTTCGCTGTGGTCGACCTTCATCCAGCAATCCCTGGGCGAGGTCGGCATATCCGTCGAGATCGTGCGCAATGACGGTGGCGGCTTCCTCAAGCAGGTCTATGACGAACACGCCTTCGATCTCGCCACCGGCTGGCATCAATATCGCAACGATCCCGCCGTCTCGACCACGGTGTGGTATCGCTCCGGCCAGCCGAAGGGGGCGCCCTGGACCAACCAATGGGGCTGGGAAGACGCCAAGATCGACAAGATCATCGATGACGCCGCGACCGAGGTCGATCCGGCCAAGCGCAAGGCGCTTTACGCCGATTTCGTGCGCGAGGCCAACACCGAGCTGCCGGTCTGGATGCCGATCGAGCAGATCTTCGTCACCGTAATCACGGCGAAGGCGCGCAACCATTCCAATACGCCGCGCTGGGGCTCGACGAGCTGGCATGATCTTTGGCTTTCGGCTTGAGGCAAACTTCGTCAGAATGAGCGCATGCGCATCCTGAGCCTTGCGGGGCGGCGGCTCGCCGCCTCGATACCGACCCTGCTGCTGATCCTGATCGGCGTGTTCCTGCTGTTGCAGTTCGCACCGGGCGACACGGTCGATGCGATGATGGCGCAGATGGGCGGCGGCGACGCGGCAACCGCGCGCGAGCTGCGCCATTTCTACGGGCTCGACCTGTCGATCCCGGCCCAGCTCGCCAATTATCTCTGGCACCTAGTGCGGCTCGATCTCGGCTTCTCCGCGATCTACGGCAAGCCGGTCGCAACCGTGATCCTGGAGCGGCTGCCGGCCACGTTGCTGCTGATGACCGCCTCGCTGTCCTTTGCCTTCTTCCTCGGCCTCCTGTTCGGCGTCGTCGCCGCGCGCGGCGTCAACAAATGGCCGGATACCTTGATCTCGACCGTCGGGCTGATCTTCTACGCCACGCCGTCGTTCTGGTTCGGCCTGATGGCCATCGTCGTGTTCTCGATCTATCTGCAGTGGCTGCCGGCCGGCGGCTTCGAAGATATCGGCGAGGTCAGGACCGGCATCTGGCGCGTGCTCGATATCGCGCGCCACCTGGTGCTGCCGGCGCTGACGCTCGGACTGATCTTTCTCGCGATCTATTTGCGCATCATGCGTGCCTCGGTGCTGGAGGTGCTCAATCTCGATTTCGTCCGCACCGCGCGGGCCAAGGGGCTGGACGAGACCCGCATCGTGACGCGGCACGTGCTGCGCAACGCGCTGTTGCCGATGGTGACCCTGATCGGGCTGCAAGCCGGCACCATGCTCGGCGGCTCGGTCGTGGTCGAGACCGTGTTCTCGCTGCCCGGCCTCGGCCGGCTCGCCTATGAATCCGTGGTGCAGCGCGATCTCAATACCCTGCTCGGCATCGTCTTCGTCTCCGCCCTGCTGGTGATCACAGTCAACTTCATCGTCGATCTGCTCTACGCGCGGCTCGATCCGCGCATCACGGCGGAGGGTTGAAGATGGACGCCGTGAAGCGCTACTTCCGCAGCCCGTCCGCCGTGATCGGCCTGACCCTGCTGCTGGTCGTGATCGCGATGGCGCTGAGCGCCAGCACGTTCTATCCGCGCGATCCGCTGGCGCTGGCTGGCCGGCCGCTGCTATGGCCGTTCGCCAATCCGCGCTTTCCGCTCGGCACCGACAATTCGGGCCGCGATATCGCTGCGCAGATCTTCTATGGCGCGCGGATCTCGCTGCTGATCGGCGGCGTCGCGACGCTGATCGCCGTCGCGATCGGCGTGCTGGTCGGCGCCCTCGCCGGTTATTACGGCGGCTGGACCGACAACATCCTGATGCGCATCACGGATGCGTTCCAGACTCTGCCGAACTTCGTGCTGCTGCTGGTGCTGGTCGCGGTGTTCGGCTCGACGCTGACGACGGTCACCATCGCGGTCGGCATCGTGTCTTGGCCGGCACCGGCGCGGCTGACCCGCGCCGAGTTCCTGTCGCTGCGCAACCGTGAATTCGTCCAGGCCGGCAAGACGCTGGGCATGGGTGATGCGCAGCTGATCCTGCGCGAGATCCTGCCTAACGCGCTGCCGCCGGTCATTGTCTATGCCAGCGTTGTGATGGCGGTCGCGATCCTCCTGGAAAGCGCGCTCGCCTTCCTGCGCCTCTCCGACGCCAATGTCGCCTCCTGGGGCAATTTGATCGGGCTCGGGCGCGACGTATTGCGCGTGCAATGGTACGTCTCCGCCATCCCCGGCGTCGCGATCCTCGTCACGGTGCTCGCGGTGTCGCTGGTCGGCCAGGGTCTCAATGACGCACTTAATCCCAGGCTGAAGCAGCGATGAGCGCCGGTTATCCCCTTCTCGCTGTCGACGGCCTCAGCGTGCGCCTGCCGAGCGGCGCCGACCGCACCCATGCGCTGACGGATGTGTCGCTGTCGATCGCGGCCAACGAGATCCTCTGCATCGTCGGCGAATCCGGCTCCGGCAAATCGATGCTGGCCAATGCCGTCATGCGGCTGCTGCCGGAGAATGTCGGAATCGAAAACGGCCGCATCCTGTTCGAAGGGCGCGATCTCTGCACCACGTCGCCTGGCGAGATGCGCAGGATTCGTGGCGCTGAGATCGCCATGATCTTCCAGGAGCCGATGACCGCGCTTAATCCGCTGCGCACCATTGGCGACCAGATCAGCGAGATGCTGGAAATCCATACCGATCTGTCCAAGGCGCAGATCAAGGCGCGCGTGCTGTCGCTGCTATCGGACGTGCACATTCCCGATCCGAAGGGCGCCGCCAAGGCCTATCCACACGAACTGTCAGGCGGGCAGCGCCAGCGCGCCATGATCGCGATGGCGCTCGCGCTCGATCCGAAGCTCCTGATCGCGGACGAGCCGACCACGGCGCTCGACGTGACCACGCAGGCGCAGATCCTCAAGCTGATCCGCGAGCTGCAAACGCGGCGCGGGACGGCCGTGCTGTTCATCACCCACGATTTTGGCGTCGTCGCCGAGATCGCCGACCGCGTCGTGGTGATGCAGCATGGCGTCGTGGTCGAGCAAGGTGCTGCGAAAGCCGTTCTCGGCGATCCGCAACATGCCTATACCAAGCAGCTCATTGCCGCGGTGCCGCCGCTGCAGGCGCCGCCGCCGCGCCGGCTCGCGGGCGAGATCATCCTGAATTTGGCCGGAGTCACCAAGACCTACCGTACCGGCGGCTTTCTCGGCCGCGGCGTGCGCGTCACGCAGGCGGTGAAGAACGTGTCGCTGGAGCTGCCGAAAGGCGCGACGCTCGGCATCGTCGGCGAGTCCGGCTCGGGCAAATCGACGCTCGCTCGCTGCATCGTCCGCCTGATCGATCCCGATGCTGGTGCGATCCTGCTTGAGGGGCAGGACTGGGCCAAGCTGTCGCGCGCGGACATGCGAAGGCAGACGCGATGCATCCAGATGGTGTTCCAGGACCCGTTCGCCTCGCTCAATCGGCGCCGCAAGGCGGCCGATCTGGTCGCGCAGGGACCGATCGTGCACGGGACGCCACGCGCGCAGGCGCTTGCCGAGGCGCGCGAATTGTTTGCGCTGGTCGGCCTCGATCCGTCCGCCGCAGACCGTTTCCCACATGAATTCTCTGGCGGCCAGCGACAGCGCATTGGCCTTGCGCGTGCGCTTGCGCTCAAGCCAGCAGTGCTGGTCGCCGACGAGCCGGTCTCCGCGCTCGACGTCTCCGTGCAGGCGCAAGTTCTGAAGCTGCTCACCGGCCTGCGCGAACAGCTCGGGCTTTCGATCGTCTTCATCACCCATGACCTGCGCGTGGCGGCGCAGATCTGCGATCTCGTGGCGGTCATGAAGGACGGAGCCGTGGTCGAGCACGGCTTGACGCATGAGGTATTCAGCCGGCCGCAGCATCCCTACACACGGGCGCTCATCGAGGCCATTCCGGGCGGCGAGTTCGCCAGGACGCACGAGACCGCTGCCGTCTAGGCGATCTCCCGCGCATCACGCCGGCGGTAGACGAGCAGCATCAGCGGCGCGAGCTTACGCAGCAGCGTATGCGCTGGGATGGTGACAGGTTCCGAGAACGGCAGCGCCAGCTCATTCGCGGGCACGCCGCGCACCGCCTTTGCCAGTTCCGCGCCGAGCGGAATCGTCAGCGCCACCGCGCGGCCGTTGCAGCCGGTCCAGCCATAGGCATCCGGCCCGAGCCTATGGATGCGCGGCATGTAGTCGGTGGTCATGCCGACATAGCCGTTCCAGACGTAGTCGAAGCTGATCTCGCCGATCTGCGGCCACAGCCGTTGCAGCCGTTCGGTAACGCGCGCCTTCAGCCGCTCCGCCTTGTTGCCGGGACCGATCACCGCTCCGCCAGTGACCAGGCGGTTGCGCGCATCGTAGCGCGCGAAGTACAGCTCGCCACGGGTATCCGACATCGCCTGGCGCGCCGGGATGATGGTCTTGCGTACATTGTCCGACAGCGGCTGCGTCGTCATCTGCCACGACAGCACCGGCATCACCTCATGCGCGATCTCGGGCGCGAGCGTCTTCGAGAACTCGCCAGTATAGGCGTTGCTCGCCAGCACCAGGGCGCGGGCCGACAGCTCGCCTCTGTCCGTGCGCACCACCCAGCGATCGCCGCGGCGTGCGAAATCGATCACCGGCGAGCGCGCATAGATGCGCGCGCCCAGGCCGAGCACGGTGCGCGCGAGGCCGCGCGCGAGCGCCAGCGGGTTGATATGGCCGCCGCTCTTGTTCCAGAAGCCGCCATGCCAGGCATCCGAGCCGAGCATGTCCCTGACCTGATCGCGCGACAGCAGCTCGACCGGCGCACCGACTTTCGACCATTGTTTGAAGCGCCGCTCGGCAATCTTGATGCGACCCGGCGAATGCACCGGCTGCACCCAGCCGGCCTGCTCGTGCTCAGCCTCAATACCGTAGCGCCTGACCGTGTCGAACAATGTGGCGGCGCTGTCGCGCAGCATCGCCACGAAGCGCTCGCCCGCTGCCGCGTGGCGCGCGATGATGTCGTCGGGATCGGGCCGCGACAGGGTCGGAATCACCTGGCCGTTGTTGCGGCCCGAGGCGCCCCATCCCGGCTCCATCGCCTCGACGATCGCAACATCGACGCCAGCCTCGCGCAGATGCAACGCAGTGGACAGGCCGGTGAAGCCTGCACCGATCACCACGACATCCGCGCGCTCGCTGCCTTCGAGATAGGAAAGATCAGGCCCTGCCGGTGTCTGTGCGACCCATAATGACGGCGGCCATTGCACGTTGCTTGTCGTATCACGCATCTTCGCCAGAATATCCTTACCCTACGCGATCTCTGCGAGAGATCATTCTTCTCTTGCGCCATCGGCATGGCCGCGCCGGGTTGCGAGGCATGGATCGATTGGGCATAGTTCCGCCGCTAGAGCCTTTTCCGTTCAGACTAAAAATCGGAACGGGGCTCCAGCTTCTTATTTTGACGCGTTTTCTTAATGCGAACCGGTGTCCACGTCGCTTGAAAACGCTCTAATATGCCAAGTTCAGCGCAAGGAGACAAACGCGTGGCCCTGAAGAACGTCATCGGTATCGATCACGCGGTCGTCGTGGTGAAGGAGCTCGACGCGGCGGCCGAGACCTGGAAGCGGCTCGGCTTCACGCTGTCCCCGCGCGGCACCCACAGCGAAAAGATGGGTTCGGGAAATTACACCATCATGCTCGATCCCGATTACATCGAGTTGCTCGGTATTCTCGCCGAAACCGACCACAATGCGCCGACCCGCGCCTTCCTGGCGAGACGCGGCGAAGGCATCGAGCGCATTGCCTTCACCGCGATCGACTCCGCCGCCGGTGCCGAGGAGATCCGCGCGCGCGGCTTCGAGCCGATCGGGCCGATCGATTTCGAGCGTCCGGTGCCGATGCCGGACGGCAGCCTGTCGGCAGCGAAGTTTCGCGTGTTCCAATGGCCGGTGGCGGAAGCGCCGGGCGGTTTGCGCATCTTCGCGTGTCAGCACAAGACGCGCGAGACAGTCTGGATTCCCGAGCTGATGCGCCACGCCAATGCCGCGAGGCGCCTCAAGCAAGCCCTGATCGTGACGCCGGAGCCGGCGCAGGATGCGGCGCACCTTTCGCGCCTGATCGACATCGAGGGACGGCGCGAGGCCGATGGCGCCGTCACGGTGCCCTCCGGCGGCAACCGCGCTGATTTCGTATTCCTGACAGCCGACCAACTGTCTGTCCGCTATCCCGGCGTTTCGTTAGACGGCTTAGCGGAGCGCGGCGGCGCCGGGCTCGTCATCGCCTCGCACGACCTTGCCGCGACCGAGAAGGCCCTGGGTGCCGCAGGCATACGCAGCGGTGCAAGCCTCGTCGTGCCGCCGGCATCCGCCACCGGCACCCTGCTCGCCTTCGTCGCATCTTAAAGGACCTATGGCGGCTGCATCACTTGCGGCCGCAGGTTACGCGGACATCCGCGCGTCGGCCGGCTGCAGCATGGCCGGCCGGCCGCGCTGGCTATCGAGCCAGCCGGCAAGACGTCCCATCAGATTGCTGCCCTGCTCCGAGGGCTGCGCCGACGACACGAACGGATCGCAATAGCAACGCGCGCCCGCAGCGCGGGCGATCTTCGCCACCGCATCGGTCATCGCCGGTGCGCCGCAGGTATAGACCACGTCGTCCGGCGTCAGCTCCGGCATGTGCTCGGTCGGCCGCCCGCTCCGGATCGCCGGCGAGACGTTCTGCGGCTCGGAGACGATCGGAATGATTCGCACGTTCGGGAAGCGCGCCAGGCGGCAGAGCGCCTGGTGCATGTAGAACGACTGCAGGCTTCGCGCAGTGACGATGAACACCATCTCACGCTTTGGATTCTCGGTGATGGCGGCGACCGCGATCGACCACATCGGCGCAAAACCGGTGCCGCTCGCGACCAGCACCGTGCGTCCGCGATGCTTGGGCCGGAAGAAGGCGGTGCCGAGCGGCGCGATCACTTTGACCTTGTGGCCAGGCTTGATGTCGCGTCCGAGCGCCGACGACACCAGCCCGTCCTTCACGTTGCGGATATGCAGATAAAGCAAGTGATCGTCGGGAGCGCCGGCCATCGGGTAGGTCGGGCTGTAGCACCGCGCGGGGAAGCCGCGGAACTGCACCTTGGCGTACTGGCCCGGGAAATATTTCAGCGGCTTCGGCAGATCGAGGGTCACGCCGAACACGTCCGGCGCCAGACGCACGAGATCACCAAGCTCCGCCGACATCGTCACCGTCTCCGGCGTCGGCTCGATCACGATCTTCAGGTCAGAGACGACGCGCGCCTGGCACGCATGCGCCATGTCGCCTTCGGTGCCGCCGAACAGCTTGCCGTCGACGACACGCACCTTGCAGGAACCGCAGATGCCGCTGCGGCAATCATGAGGCAGTTCGACGCCATTCGTGATCGCGCTGTCGAGCAGGAGGTCACCGCAATTGGCGTAGAAGGTTTCCTTGTTCAAGGTGACCTTGCAAATCTTCCCCATCATTCCACCTCAAGTCGGATTGGCCGGACGTGCCGGGTATGCCGGATCTGGCTGTGATCAAAAGCTGAAACACGCATGTAGACCCCGCTCTTCAGCGGGATGTCGTATTTGCTGCCGGTATCGAGCTTGCGCGCGACCTCGAGCGCCCAGTGTCCCGAGGCCCAGCGCGCCGCGCAGCGCACGTCGGCGCGGTCGCCTGAATAATCGCCGGAGAGGACGACGCCCGGTAGCACCGTGCCGACCGGAATGCGGCTGTCCGCTTCCGCCGAATACGGCACCGACTCAGCTTCGGTCAGGAACCAGCGCGCATTCTCACTCTCGCCCATGTTGGGATCGAGGCTGATCTCGCCCATCGCCGCGGTCATTGCCGCAACGTCCTTCGGCAGCCGCAGCGGACGGACGCCGCGATTGCCGAGCTTCATGGCCTCGGCGTCGAGCACGAAATTGTCCTTGTAGTTGCCATTGCCGGGATCGGGCGCAAAGCCGCCCTTGTAAGGCACCGTGTTGCTCACCTGCTCCGGCGTCGGCTCCGCCGGCGGACCGAAATGATCGTCGTCGAGCCAGCCGGTCGGGCCGCCGCTGGTGGCCTTCCACTGCCAAACGTCGGCATAGATGCCGGGGCCGGGCGTGTAGTGGATGCCGCGACCCGACATCGTCGCCGGCTTGTCCGACATCGGCTGCGGGCTCGCATGGAAGGTGCGGTCGCCGGCGAGCGTGACGCTGAGCGTCGTGAACAGCACCGAGAACTTGTCCTCGTTGTAATCGTGCTCGTCGCCGACCTCGTAGCCGTTGTGCAGCAGGTACCAGCCATCGGCCTTCTTGATCATCGGCAGCTGCTTCAGCGAGCGGGTCGGATCCTCCCAGGTGAACAGGAAATAGGCCCAGGTGCCGTCATGCACGGCGCGAATTTGGATTCGGGATTCGCCGGTGCCGTCGAAATTGCCGCCCTGATTGGTGATGACCTCGTGCGGCGCGACCGTGCGCCAGATGTGATCGGAGGTGTCGCCATCAAGCGTCGGCGTGTCGGCCGTCGAGATACGATGGATCGTCACCGTGTCTTCTGCGAAATAGTCCGCCGCGACCATTGCCGATCCCGCAGTGATCGCTACTGCCATCGCGACGGCGAACGGGTTGGACTGGAAGGTCGCATTGCGGCGCCGCGCACTGGCTTTGCCCCCTCCCGCGCTGCGCCGGGCGCCGCCGGATGCCTGCGGCTCGCCGCGTGGGCGAATGCCCTCGGCCCGCTTCGTGGCCGAAGCCGCAACGGGCGCAGATGGCGGCGCTGCCCTAACCGGCACTTCGCTTTCCTCCAGCCGCTCGGTCTGCTCGACAAGCATGGTGAGCAGCTCGACCGCATCGAGCCGCGGTGGTGGCGGCGGCAGCGCGGACGGCCTGACCACGCGGAGCAACTGCGATTTGCCGCCGATGCTATAATGAGTCAGGACATGCAGGACGATGAACACCGGCACGACCCAGGTGGCATACCAGTGGATCTGCATCGTGAGATGGCCCGATGCGACACCGAAGAACAGCAATGCCCCACTGACGATCAAGGTCAGCATGGTTAGAAACAACAACCAGTGCAGGAGGATGCTGATCGAGCCCTTGCGCGCTTGGGGCCGTCCAAACAGGCCGCGCAGCCTGATCTTGTCCATCGCCACGCGCCGGCTCAATCCGGAGCGCATTACGTAGATCATGTAGGCCACCGCGACGCCGACCAGTACGACGGCCGCCGGCATGTGCCACGTCCAGACGTGGGCGCGCGGCAACATCCAGTCGATCCTGTTGAGCCAGGCATGGTCAGGCGCTTCCGTTGCGATTCGCAGGCCGGTGATGAGCGCAACGACCGTGGCGCCCGCCAGCAGCCAATGCAGAATGATCGTTCCGTAGTCGGTTCGACGAATTCTCACGCACGCACCCCCACCCCGGAGCGCATGCGGATCGCGGCGCCGAACCGGCGCGCGATGCTGATGGATTGATCAGTTGATTGGCAGCGGCGCGCGCCGCGGCGGTTCGACTCTCCACATGCATCAGGCCGCGCGATCATCCGCCAGATGTTGGTCTCGGTACGCAACTTATCGTTCCCCCAGATGCCTTTGACGGCAATCGAGAATATTTCGACGTCGCGACTGATGCTGTCGCGACGCCTTGGACGGTTCATCACCCCACCGTCTTTTTGCCGGTACGCCAGACCGGCACTGAGCTCCGCGGTCGGTTCCGCCGGTCGTTGCAGCGAAGCAGACAGCGAAAAGCTCGATCACTCCCCTTGATCGGCGTCAGCGAGAAACGGCTCCACACATCCCCGATAGTTCCCCGATCGTGACGTCGAGACCTATGCGTGCGGGGGCAGTTCCTGTCGCCATTGATCGTCCCTGCTACTGTCCTCTGTCGTCGAGAACTTGAGTTGAGCGGCGCAGCCGTTGCGCTGCAGAGAGATTTATTTGGCTTCGTGGCGTCATTCGGCCGGCATGGGGGCCAATGCGCACCGAAGCAAGGTGATAGCCGGACTAATCTGTGACATTTGTAATGCGACGACCCGCATCGAGGCAACTAAGTCTCAGCGTGATCACCGGAATTCCGAGCGGCCGCAATCTTGCACGGAGGCCGGAATAAATTTCTGCACTGCGTGTTCGCGCGCGGGAGGCAATGACCATCACGGTGCGCTGGGTTTCACGCGACGCACGGATTTCATACGGATTTTGTCTCTCGTCCCATTGTTGCCGGAAATTCGTCCGCATCGACTGCCAATAGCGGACGATGGATCACAACAACCGGCCACTGAGAAGGCGCAACTAAATGGCTGCCGCCCAAGACCGTTCACGGATGACAGGTGCCGCAGGTCTCGCGGATTTTATCGGGACTGGAGACGACCCCGTCACGCGCGGATTGCGGCAGGCTGCGCGCCGGATCGCCGGTATCGGAGTCTTCAGCGGCGTCATCAACATCCTGATGCTCTCGGGCTCGGTCTACATGATGCAGGTCTATGACCGCGTCATTCCGAGCCGCAATCTGGCGACGCTGGCCGGCCTGTCGCTGATGATTCTGCTTGCCTACATCATGCAGGGCTATTTCGACGCGTTGCGCGCACGCATGCTGTGCCGGGTCGCGACCGTGTTCGATGCAGGGCTGCAGGAGCCGATCCACCACGCGCTGGCAACGCTGCCGCTGCGCGGCGCCAAGCCGATGCTGATGCAGCAGCCGCTGCGCGATCTGGACCAGCTGCGCGCCTTCATGTCGAGCATGGGCCCGACCGCCTTCCTCGACATGCCCTGGATCCCGATCTTCCTGATCGGCCTGTTTCTGTTTCATCCACTGATCGGCCTGACCGCCGTGGTCGGCACGGCGGCCATCATCTCGATGACGCTGATGACCGAGCGGCTGTCGCGCCGCGCCGCCAAATCGGCGATGGACACCAGCGCGGCGCGCCAGGTGCTGGCCGACGCCACCCAACGCAACGCCGAAGTGCTTCGCGCGCTCGGCATGACCGAGCGATTCGCCGCGCGCTGGACCGACGTCAACGAGCGCTATCTGAAGGACAACATCCGCGCCAGCGACGTCTACTCCAATCTTGGCTCGGCGGCGAAGGTGCTGCGCTTCATCCTGCAGTCGGGAATGCTCGGCATCGGCGCCGCGCTCGTGGTCTCGGAGCAGGCCTCGGGCGGCGTGATGATGGCCTCATCGATTCTGATGGGCCGCGCGCTCGCGCCGGTCGAGGTTGCGCTTGGCACCTGGAAGCAGCTCGTGGCAGCACGCCAAGGCATCGTCCGCCTGCGCGAGATCTGCAAATCCACGGCCAAGCCGCCGGCACCGGCAGTGTCGCTGCCGCGCCCTTCCCGCGAATTGACAGTGCAGGAGCTGGCCGTCGCCGCACCCGGACACGAGCGAACGATCGTGTCCAACGTCTCGTTCACGATCAAGGCCGGCACCGGACTTGCCCTGCTCGGCGCCAGCGCCTCGGGCAAGACGTCGCTGTCGAAAGCCCTGGTCGGGATCTGGCCGGCGCAACGCGGCGTGGTTCGGCTCGACGGTGCAGCGCTCGACCAATGGAGCAACGCGGATCTCGGCCGTCACATCGGCTACCTGCCGCAGGACGTGGCGCTGTTCGACGGCACGGTGGCCGACAACATTTGCCGCTTCGACAGCAGCGCGAACTCGGATGCGATCCTGAAGGCGGCGCGAATCGCGGGCGTTCACGACATCATCCTGCGGCTGCCGGACGGCTATGCGACGCGAATCGGCCAAGGCGGCATGGCCCTCTCTGCCGGCCAGCGACAGCGTATCGGGCTTGCGCGCGCCGTGTTCGGCGATCCCTTCCTGATCGTGCTTGACGAGCCGAATGCCAATCTCGATGCCGACGGCGAAAACGCGCTGAGCCGCGCGATCCAGATCATGCGGCAGAACAAGAGCATCGTGATCGTGATCTCGCACCGACCGAGCGCGCTGGCTGCGCTGGACATGGCCATGGTGCTCTATGAAGGCAAGGCGATTGCGTTCGGCTCCTGCCAGGAGATCTTCGCGCGGGTGTCCGGCGGCAAACCCGGCCCGGCCGCACCAGCGATCGGAAAGGCCGCGCCAGCAATCGGAAGGGCCGCGCCAACCGTCGGAAAGGCCGCGCCGACTGTCGGCAAGCCGGCGCCCCAGCCGCAACAAGTTCGGGCGGCGCCCGCTGCACCGGCACGACCGATTCGCCACGCCGCGCCAGCTGCGGAGAACGCCTGATCATGAAGCACGTCAACGACCTCAGGCCGTTCGATGACGACGATTTCACGCCGCCTCCGAGCCGCCATGTCGGTCCGCAGGGCGATGCGCTGATCCTGGAATTGCAGCGGCTGCAGCGCGCCTTCGAGGAAGAGAACGAACCAGACTGGCGTGAGTCCCGCAACGGTGCAAGGCAAGGCCGGCGTTCGCCCCCCGGCCGCGCCAAGGGGCCGCAAAGGCCCGCGAAGAAGAGCAGGAAAGGCAAGGTGAGCCGGGCGTTCGACGGCTGGCTCAAGCAGTTCGGATTTCGCTCCGCCCGTGCCCCAGAACCGCAGCAATGTCGTCCGCAGCGACCACGGGTGCAGGAGCCGCAGCTGCGCGAGCCGGTCCGTTCGCCGCGTGAGCCGGTGATATCACCGCCGCCGCGACAGCAGCGTCAGCGTCCGGCCGCACCGCGTGCTCCGGCCGAGATGATGGATCTGCGGCCGGTTGAGGCCAGCCGGCCGATGCCACCGAGAGCGGCAGCACCGCAGATCAGGCGTTCTGTCACGCCGCCCCAGCCGGCCGCGCCTGCGGAGGCTCCGCAGATCCGGCTGCCCGTACCCGCGCAGCCGCAGACCCGCATGGGACAGCTCGCCGGCGCTGCCAGCACGGCCCTGACCACAGGCCTGACCCTGATCGCAAGCCAGGGTACCGCGGTGCATCTCGATGACGCTTCGGACGAGGCGCTGATCCCGCGCGTCGGCCGCATGTATGAGAACGAGCTGCGCACCGGCCTGCGCATCCTGCTGCTGGCCCTGGTGCTTGGCGGAGGCTGGATGACGCTGGTGCCGCTCGCGGGCGCCGTCGTCGTGCCCGGCAATCTCGTCGTGCAATCCGACGTGAAGGCGATCCAGCATCCGACCGGCGGCATCGTCGCCGAGATCAAGGTCGATAACGGCAACCATGTCGCTGCCGGCGATCTGCTGGTGCGGCTCGACGCCACCCAGGTGAAGGCCGCGATGCAGGCGATCGGCAAGCAGCTCAACGAGCAGCGGGCGAAGATCGCCCGTCTCAGCGCCGAGCGGGACGGCCTTGAGCAGCCGAACTATCCGTCCGAGCTGACCTCCCGCGCCGACGATGACAATGTCGCCGCCGTGATCGCTTCGGAGAATTCACTGTTCAAGGCCCGGCTGAATACGCGGCAGAGCCAGAAGGACCTGCTGCAAGGGCGCGTCTCGCAGCTCAATGACGAGATTCGCGGAATGGAGGCGCAGTCCGATTCGAAGAGCAAGCAGATCGACCTGATCAATGGCGAACTCGCCGGCGTTCAGGATCTCTACGACAAGCACCTGGTGCCGCTCACGCGTCTGACCACCCTGCAGCGCGAGGCCGCGCGTATCGACGGCGAGCGCGGACAGCTCGTGTCAAGCATCGCCGAGACCAAGTCGAAAATCGGCGAGGCGCAGCTCCAGATCGTCAAGACGGACCAGGATTTCCGCACCGAGGTCGTGAAGGATCTCGGCGAAGCGCAAGCCAAGGAAGGCGAGCTGATCGAGAAATTCGTCGCCGCGCGCGATCAGCTCAACCGCATCGAGGTCCGCGCGCCGAACTCCGGCACCATCCACCAGCTCGCGGTACATACGATCGGCGGCGTCATCAAAGCGGGCGAGACGATCATGGAAGTCGTGCCCGATTCGGACGAACTGCAGGTCGAGGCCCATGTGCAGCCCAAGGATATCGACCACGTCCACATGGGCCAGGCCGCCTTCGTCCGCTTCTCGGCCTTTAACCAGCGCACGACACCGCAGCTCAGCGGCCAGGTCTCTTTCGTATCGCCCGACATCACGACGGATCAGAAGTCGAACTCGACCTTCTACACCGTCAGGATCGTCATGTCTGAAGACGAGCGGCACCGGCTCGGCAGCTCGCAGCTCATCCCGGGTATGCAGGCGGAAGTTTTCGTGCAGACCGGCAAGCGCACAATGTTGAGCTATCTGATGAAGCCGATCACGGAGCAGCTTCATCGCGCCTTTGTCGAGGAATGAGAGCGGAACCAACTGAGTCCGCGGCCTGAGTAAAGGCACGCGCAGGCTCGGCGCGCGCGATCGCGCCGGCCTCGACGCCGACACCATGCCTTGCGTGTGACCTTCGAACTAATGAGCACGCCGGCTGCGGCCCATCGCACCGTGCGCTTTCGTCGCATCGGCAGCAGCGCCTCGTCGGCGCTATGATACCCCTATTGGTCTTATCTCAATGGCAGCGACTCACGCTGAATTGCGTGCGGTCTCGCCTGTTCCATGGGTTCCTCCACCCGGAGCTTTGTTGTTCGAGACGTTCGATCGTCTTCTGCTACGCCGCAAGATGCGGGCGACTTCTTGGCCATATGATGCAAACGCCGCTGCGAAAGATGGCCGCGCACTCATCTGCCCTATGAATTCAAGCACTTCGTACGTGGCGTGACGCGCGTGCGAATGATTCTAATTGCCTGAACAACAACATATTTGCGAACGGCGCTGCGCTCTATTTGGCCCCTTTTGCGCAATTAATTGCAGCCGTCCTTGGGGGAGCACAACTGTCACTCCTGACTAACCGGCGCTCGCCGGGCGGAAAGGGCCTGCCGTTCTATGCGTCCCGCATGTTGCCATATGCACGGCGTCGGGATGAATTGGGGAGAGATGATCAATGGCGACGAACACCTTCAATCCGACTGCGCTGGCAAATGGCACGTCGAACCTGCTGACGCGCGCATCCGCGCTCAATCAGTCGACCGACCTTGTGCAGGCCGGCGTCGTCTTCAATGATGCGGTTCGCGCCTCGCTCGGCCTGTTCAGTCTGGCAGGCAGCGGTAACTCCAACCCCTTCCTCGGCAGCTACACGACCGACATCCACGCGGTCCAGAATGACATCGCGGCGATGCTGGCCAATCCCGGCCAAGTCACGCTCGGTGGCCAGACCTTCGCACTGAATGCCACTGATACGGCCGTGCTCACCAACGTCCAGGCCCAGTTGGGCACGCTGATCACCGCCGCTGGACAGGTGACCAATGCCGCAACATTGTCGGCGGCCACTCAGACCATTCATGCGGTCCAGAGCGAGATCCTGCAGGAAATCAACAACGACCACCACCTGTCCGGTGCGCTGAACAACGTGCAGTTCCTGGCCAACACGGGAGCCAACGACGTCGCATTCCAGAACTCGCCGGCGGGCGCAGACGATCCGGCATCCCTGGCAGCGGCAGCGGCTGGCAACAGCCTCAAGGACGTCGGCACGGTGTTCAACAAGGTCGTCGATCTGGCCTCGGGCGGCATCAATGCCGGCAATCTGCAGGAGGTCACCAACGATCTCACCGCGGTTCAGCAGGGCCTCACCGCGATCCTCAACAACAAGACCCAGCTCGCGCAGATCGAGAACGGCGAAACCGCCAATGCGGCGGCGCTGACCACGGTGCACCTGCAGACCGTTCTCAATCAGATCAACCTTCAGCTCACCAAGTACAACGCCGCCGAGACCACCGGCAACCAGGCCGCGCTGCGCGGCACCGCCGACAACCTGCTCGACATTATCGATATCGTTCAGGGCGACGCCAATCTGAACACCGCCGCGGGCGGCAACGGCAATGCAGGCCATGCCGGCGGCTTCGCCGAGGATCCGGGCGGGCTCACCGGCACCGTCACCAAATTCCAGGACAACCAGGCGCAGACCAATTTCTGGGCCGCCTTCCTGGCCGAGGCCAACACGATCAACGCGCATCTGCAGAAGATCTCGACCGGCGCCGAGCAGGCAAGCCAGACCCTGATCACGCAGATCCAGAACTATCAGCAGTTCGGCGCCAATTTCGACGCGGCGCAGGGTGCGGTGTTCCAGGGCCGGTTCGATAACGAGCTGCTCGGCGGCACGCTCGAGGCGGACTCGGCGGCCGCAATCAAGGGTCTGCAGGGCATCCTCAACGGCGACACCGGCGATGCGCTCGCCGCCGACAAGGCGATGCTTATCGCTGCCGGCCAGGGCTTCGCAGCCGACGCCATGGACGTCTCCGGCAACAACATTGCCATCGGCGGCGCGACCTATGTCGGCTCCGCGACCACGGTGTCGACCGCGACCTCGGTCCATGGCCTCGCCCATGGCAGCATTCCGGTGACGGCGAACCCGAACATCGCCGAGGGCACCGGCGGCACCGCGACGACTCCTCCCACGGGTGGCGGTGGTGGCGGCACGGGCGGTGGTGGCACCGGCGGTGGCGGCAGCACCCCGACGCCCATCAACTTCAGTCCGACTGCGCTGGCCAATGGCACGTCGAACCTGCTGACGCGCGCCTCCGCTCTGCAACATTCGACGGATCTGGTTCAGGCCGGTGTCGTCTTCAATGACGCTGCCCGCGCCTCGCTCGGCCTGTTCAGTCTCGCGGGCAGCGGCAATTCACCGACCTTCCTCAGCAGCTATCAAGCTGACATTACGGCCGTGCAGACCGACATCGCCGCTATGCTGGCCGATCCCGCTCATGTCACGCTCGGCGGCCAGACCTTCGCGCTGAACGCGACGGATACCGCTGTTCTGACCAATGTCGAGGGTCAACTGGCCACGTTGCTCAACGCGGCGGGACAGGTCACCAACGCCACCACGGCGGCGGCTGCCTCTCAGACCATTCAAGCGGTGCAGCAGGAGATTCTGCAGGAGATCCACAACGACGCGCACCTGACGACCGCCTTGAACGGCGTCACCTACCTCGCCAACACGGGCGCCACCGACGTCGCCTTCCAGGCCTCCCCTGCAGGCGCTGACGATCCGGCCGCATTGGCCGCGGCAACCGCGGGCAACAGCCTCCACGATGTTGGCGTGGTGTTCAACAAGGTCGTCGATCTGGCCTCGGGCGGCATCAATGCCGGCAATCTGCAGGAGGTCACCAACGATCTCACCGCGGTTCAGCAGGGCCTCACCGCGATCCTCAACAACAAGACCCAGCTCGCGCAGATCGAGAACGGCGAAACCGCCAATGCGGCGGCGCTGACCACGGTGCACCTGCAGACCGTTCTCAATCAGATCAACCTTCAGCTCACCAAGTACAACGCCGCCGAGACCACCGGCAACCAGGCTGCGCTGCGCGGCACCGCTGACAACCTGCTCGATATTATCGACATCGTTCAGGGCGACGCCAACCTCAACACCGCCGCGGGCGGCAACGGCAATGCAGGCCATGCCGGCGGCTTCGCCGAGGATCCGGGCGGGCTCACCGGCACCGTCACCAAGTTCCAGGACAACCAGGCGCAGACCAATTTCTGGGCCGCCTTCCTGGCCGAGGCCAACACGATCAACGCCCATCTAACCAAGATCTCGACCGGCGCCGAGCAGGCAAGCCAGACCCTGATCACGCAGATCCAGAACTACCAGCAGTTCGGCGCCAATTTCGACGCGGCGCAGGGTGCGGTGTTCCAGGGCCGGTTCGATAACGAGCTGCTCAACGGCACGCTCGAGGCGGACTCGGCGGCCGCAATCAAGGGTCTGCAGGGCATCCTCAACGGCGACACCGGCGATGCGCTCGCCGCCGACAAGGCGATGCTTGTCGCTGCCGGCCAGGGCTTTGCTGCCGACGCCATGGACGTCTCCGGCAACAACGTCCCGGTCAATGGCGGGACCTATGTCGGCACGGCGACCACGGTGGCGACCGCAACATCGATCAACGGGACCGCCCATGGCACCATCCCGGTCACCGCGAACCCGAACATCGCCGAGGGCACCGGCGGCACCGCGACGAGCGGAACGACCACCTCGGGCGGCGGCACCACCGCAGGCGGCGGTGCGACGGGCGGTGGCACGACCGCAGGCGGCGGCACCACCACGGCCGGCGGCACGAGCTCGGGCGGCGACCACAGCACCGGCGGCGACCACAGCACCGGCGGCGGCACCACGACGGCAGGCGGCACCACTTCGTCGGGAGGCGGCGCGACGGGAGGCACGAGTTCGGGTGGCACCACCACATCCGATAACGGCCATTGCGGCGGCTGCGGCCACGAGCACGAAATCCATCAGGCCGATCACGGCCATGCACAGGTGGCCGCGGCCGGTTGGGATCTGGCTCCGCACGTCGACATGTCGCATCAACAGGCGATGGCGCACATGTGGGGCTGACGCCTCCCTGCGGATCAACGACGCCAGCCGGCGCAGCATGCTGCGCCGGCTTCCTGGTGAGCGGCGCGTTGGCTTCGTCGTTCGGGATCAACTCCCGCTGCGACGTAAAAACCGTTCAGACGGGGCGTCGATGTCGCGTCATTCCGTCCGGACAACATTATTGCAGCAAAGACGGTCATGAACGAACCTGCCATTGCCTTTCGCCCACGTCTCGTTTCGACGTCGACCACCCCCCATTCCCCGCCCATGCCCCCCGCGGACGCATCGAGGCTTCATGCTGCGGAGCAGGCCCATCGGCGCATGCTCGACGCACAGCCGCATCATTTCCGCACGCTGTGCGGGCTTGCGATGATCCGCCTGCAGCTCGGCGATATCGGCGAGGCCGAGATGCTGCTCGGCCAGGCCGCCAATGCTGCTGATCAACCAGCTGATGCGGCTCTCCTGCTCGGCCAGGCATTCGCGAATCTCGGCGATTGCTGCCGGCGGCTCGGCCGCCATCGGGAGGCGATCGGCCATTACATGCGAGCGCTTTCGATCCACCCGGAAACACCGGGCGTGCTGCTCAATCTCGGTGGCTGCCACCAGGCGGTCGGGCAGTTCGAGCCGGCCATACAGGCCTTCCATCAGGCCCTTGCGCAAGACCCGCACCTTGCCGAGGCGCATTATAACCTGGGCAACATCTACCTGGAGATGAACAACTGGGCCGCTTCCGTCTCGCATTACGAGCGCGCCATCGCCGAGCGTCCCGCCTTTCCGCAGGCGCACAACAATCTCGCCAATGCGCTGCAGAAGCGCGGGCGCCATCAGGATGCGATCGCGCATTATGACGAGGCTATCCGCATCGATCCGCATTATGCAGTGGCCTTCCGCAATCGCGGCGATGCGCTGAGCGCGGTGAAGCGCTTCGACGATGCCATCGCCAGCTATCGGTCCGCGCTTGCCGTCGCTGCTGCAGACGCAGTGACGTTGAACCATCTCGCCACCACGCTCTCGATCGTCGGACGGCTGGACGAGGCGAGCCGCGCCTATGAGGCGGCGCTCGCGCTCGAACCCGACAATGTCGGCCTCCAGCTCAACTATGCCGCCGTCAGGCGGTTCGTCGCGCATGATCCGCGCCTGCCGCGTCTGCAGGCGCTGGCGGCCCGCGAGAGCAGCCTCTCCGAGCGCGAGAGGATCACGCTGCACTTCACGCTCGGTCGCGCCTATGCCGATATTGGGGACGGCGAACGGTCACTGCACCATCTTCACGCCGGCAATGCGCTGGAGCGCCGCCGCTTCACCTACGACGAGACCCTCGCGCTGCAGCAGTTCGAGCGGATCAAGCGCGTCTTCACCAAGGAGCTGATCGAGGCCCGCTCTGGCCGTGGTACGCCGTCCGATGCACCCGTCTTCGTCGTCGGCATGCCGCGCTCCGGCACCAGCCTGATCGAACAGATCCTCGCCAGCCACGCCAGCGTGCATGGCGCCGGCGAGGTCAGCCACCTCGCGGCCGCGGTTGGCGCGCTGACGGAGCGCGGCCGCGACGACTATCCGGAGCTGCTCGCCGAGCTCACCGATGACGAGCTGCGCGAGCTCGGTGAGACTTACCTCAATCACTTCAACGGCGTGACGGCGGACCGGATCGTGGACAAGATGCCGGCGAACTTTCTGTTCGCGGGCCTCATTCATCTGCTGTTTCCGAACGCCAAGATCGTCCACGTCAAGCGCAACCCGATCGACACCTGCCTCTCCTGCTACTCGCTGTTGTTTGCCGAGCCCCAGCCCTTCGCCTACGATCTGGCCGAGCTCGGGCGCTACTACAACGCCTATGATAGCCTGATGCGACACTGGCGCTCCGTCCTGCCTGCCGGTGTCATGCTGGAAGTTACTTACGAGGACGTGGTGCGCGATTTCGAGCCGCAGGCGCGCCGGATGATCGCCCATTGCGGCCTCGATTGGGACTCGCGCTGCCTGTCATTCCATGAGACCAAGCGGCCGGTGAACACGGCGAGCCTGGTCCAAGTCCGCAAGCCGCTCTTTGCCGAGTCCGTGGGGCGCTGGCGCATCTATGGCGAGCGGCTGAGGCCGCTCCTGGAAGCGCTCGGCACCGACGCCGTGCTCGGTGCCGTCACGGCCATCATGGGCACGGACGCGCCAAGAGCTGCGCCTGCCAATGTCGCTCCGCCCGTCGTCACGCCGCCTGCCCCGTCGCTGGCGGTCGAGCCGCAGGCAGATCAGAGCATGCTGGGTGCGGAGGCCGAACGCGCCTTCGCCGTTGCCAAGAAGCTGCAAAACCGCGGCGACCGCGCGGACGCAGCGACGCTGTTCAATTTCATCCTGGCGGTCCAGCCCAATCATTTTGGCGCGCTGCTCGGACTTGGCGCGGTCAGCACCCATGCCAATCGCCTGGACGAGGCACGCAACTACTTCCAGAGGGCCCTCGCCATCAACGGCAGATCTGCGGAAGCCCATGGCAGCCTCGGCGCGGTCGAGGCCACGGCGGGCCGGCTCGATGTCGCGGTCGGCCATTACCTGACGGCGCTTGCGATCGCGCCCGATCACCCGGGCATCCTCTACGCCTACGCCATGGTGCTGCAGAGCCAGGGCAAGCGTGACGAGGCCATGGCGACGCTCCACCGCGCCATCGCGAACAAGCCGCAGCATCTCGATGCCCATTTCGCGCTCGGCAACCTGCTCTATGCCGCCGGCAAGGACATCGAGGCAGCGAAGTGCTACCTCAAGGTCCTCGACTACAGCCCGCATCACGCCGAGACCCACAACAATCTCGCCAACGTGCTGTTGCGACAGGGCCATCCGGAGCGCGGCATCGAGCACTACAAGAAGGCGATTGCGAGCCGGCCGGACTATGCCGACGCCTATGGCAATCTCGGCAATGCCCTGCTCGAGCTCAATCGCCTGGAAGAGTCGATCGAGCAGAACCTCAAGGCCCTGAAGATCAAGCCCGATCGCTTCGGCTCCTACAACAATCTCGGCGTGGCCTATCAGGCGCTCGGCCGGTTCGAGGAGGCCACCGCCGCGTTCGAACGCGCCATCGAATTGTCGCCCGACGAGGCGCCGGTGCACCTCAATCTGGCGAACATGCGCAAGTTCAAGCCGGAGGATCGCCGCCTGCCGGGATTGCGGCGTCTGCTCGAGCGGGTCGATCAGCTCGACGAGGAGAAGCAGATCGCGGCCCATTTTGCGATGGGCAAGGCGCTCGCCGATCTCGGCGAGCATGACGGCGCGTTTGGGCATCTCAAGACCGCCAACGCGCTGAAGCGGGCCACCTTCACCTATGACGAGCCGCAGCGGCTGGCGACGATGAAGAACATCGCCGCCAAGTTCACGCCGGAGTTCATCCAGGCGTTCAACGGGCACGGCGATTCCTCCTGGTCGCCGATCTTTGTCGTCGGCATGCCGCGCTCCGGGACCACCTTGATGGAGCAGGTGCTGGCCAGCCATTCGCAGGTGTTCGGCGCCGGCGAGCTCGAGACCTTCAAGGAGCTGATCGCCGAATGCGCCAAGCGGCGGCATGCCGTTCCCCATTATCCCGAACTCATCAGCTCGCTGCCGCCGGACGAGATCACCGAGCTGGGGCGGATGTACACGGCGCGGGTCCGCGCGCTGGCGCCAGAGGCGCCGCGGATCGTCGACAAGATGCCGCTGAACTTCATGTTCGTCGGACTGATCCATCTCGCTCTGCCGAATGCCAAGATCGTCCATATCAGGCGCGACCCGCTCGATAACTGCGTCTCCTGCTACTCGCTGCTGTTCACCGGCAGCCAGCCCTTTGCCTATGATCTCGCCGAGCTCGGTCGTTACTACCGCGGCTATGAGGGCGTGATGGCGCATTGGCGCGACGTGCTGCCATCAGGCGTCATGATCGACGTGCAATATGAGGATCTGGTCGACGATCTCGAAGGCGTATCGCGACAAGTGCTTACGCATTGCGGCCTCGACTGGGAGGACGCCTGCCGCGACTTCCAGGACACCAAGCGGACGGTCCGCACAGCCAGCCTGATGCAGGTGCGTGAGCCGCTATATCGCAGGGCGATCGGAAGCTGGCGGCGCTACGAGAAATTCCTCGGACCGCTGCATGAGGCGCTACGCACGGCGTCGGATGCCAATCTTGTGGGCAATTGAAGCGATCGTGATTGTCGGGCGTAAGATCCGACAAACAAATAGCCGGGTACGCTTGCCCCGGGGATAGGTGACGGGCGAGGCACCCGGCTATTCGGCCGCGCGGCGGTGCGGCTTTTATCAGTATGCCATCAGCGCCTTAAGGAATTGTCCTCATCATATGCTGCAATCGGTCCGTGCAGCTACGGTGGAACACGGCGATTGCACCGATCGATATGCGTCGGCCGCTCAGCTGTGGTGAAGGCGGCACAGGCGCTTGACGGGAGCGCTCAGGATTGGTTTGACCCGGACAGGATCATCATTCACCCCGCCCTCCTGCCCGCTCGCCCCGCAACTTACGGAAGACATCACCCCATGCGTATCACCCTGGTCGGCTCCCGCCATTTCGGTGTGGCGACACTGCACATGCTGCGCGACAAGGGCATCGAGATTGCCCGCGTGGTGGTGCACGATGGCGAGGACCGGTTGGCAGCCGCCGCCCGCGCGGCCGGGATTGAGGTCGTGGTGCAGGCCAACCCCAAGCTGGTGACGCCCGAGGAGATCGCACCAAACACCGACCTGATCGTCACCGCCCATAGCCATGCGCGCGTCAGCCAGGAGGCGGTCGCGGCGGCGAAGCTCGGCGGCATTGGCTATCATCCGTCGCTGCTGCCGCGGCACCGGGGCATTGCGGCGGTGGAATGGACCATCAAGGAAGGCGATCCGATCGCCGGCGGGACGATCTATCATCTCGCCGAGCGCATGGACGCCGGCGCGATCGCCGCGCAGGACTGGTGCTTCGTCAAGAAGGGCGAGACCGCTCGCGAGCTGTGGGAGCGTGCGCTGGCGCCGCTCGGGCTGAAGCTGCTCGGCGAGGTCATCGACTACGGCAGGCGACATGGCACTCTGCCGGCGAAGCCGCAGGACGAGCAATTCGCCACCAAGGCGCCGAGCCTCACCCCGCATTGAGCCACGCGAGTTTCATCCGGCCTGCGAGCGAGGGCCGATTCTGTTCCCTGGATCAGGCGGAAAGCACGAGCTCTTGATATGCAGGCTTTAGGACCAAGTTCCGCCCCGGCGGCGCCTCACCGGTTACCAGTCCGCAGCGGGATTAACCTTTATATTATTGATATTCCTTTTGAATTTTCAATTCTTGCATTGCGGCAAATTTCGGTCACATTTGACAGGAATATGACGTCCATCACCAAAGATTGAGGAATTGATTCATGCGTCTCGACCGCATTGGAGCAGCTTTTCTTGCCTCGCTTTTGGCTGGCGCCGCCGCTCCCGCTTTCGCCCAGTCCCCTTATGACGGCCAGTGGCAGGTCACGATCACCACCAACAGCGGCAGCTGCGAACCGACCGCGAGCTCGATGCTGACCGTTACCGACGGCAAGATTTCTGCAGCGGGTGCCAATGTCTCCGGCTCGGTCGGCCGCGAGGGCCTTGTGAAAGTCTCGATCAACGGGGCATATGCCAACGGCCAAATCAGTGGCAATTCCGGTTCGGGGAAGTGGAATGGAGCTTCAGCAGGCATACCGTGCAGCGGTCGCTGGCAGGCGTCGCGGCTTTAACGCGACCAAAACATTTCATTTGCGGATTGCACGGCGGCTGGCGACAGCCGCCGTTCTGCTTGGGACCATCGGCTTCAGCACGGCGGCCCTGGCGCAATCCGGCGGCCCCTTCGCCGGCTTGGCCGGAACCTGGAGCGGCAGCGGCACCGTCGGCCTCGACGACGGCTCGACCGAGCGCATCCGCTGCCGCGCGACCTATGCCGTGGCCGGCCGCCGGATGCAGCTGGCGCTGACCTGCGCCAGCGACGCCTACAGGTTCAACCTGCACGGCGATGTCGAGGCTGAGGGATCGGCAATTTCGGGCACCTGGAGCGAGTCGAGCCGCAATGTCAGCGGCGTGCTGCAGGGGCGCGGCGGCGCCGGCAACTATCAGCTCACGGCGAGCGCCGCCGGCTTCAACGCCAATATCGCGCTCGCGACCCGCGGCAACAGGCAGTCGGTCTCGATGCGGGCGGACAGCCAGTTCCGCAGCGCCGATATCACGCTGTCGCGCTGAGATATCGGCTCGCTCAGCGTGAAATCGGTTCTCGGCGGATGGGTTGAGCTCTCGCCATCTCCGACGCTGTCATGCTCCGCCACCCGGTCCGGCCTTCGGCCGGCCGGATGACAGGCTCCGGCGGAGCATCCCGTACTCCGCGGCAGAAGAGATCGAACCGAAACGTCACAGCGTACCGGATCGTCCGCCGTCGCGGACGATGACAGTGAAGCCTATGTAGAATCGTGCCTTGCAAACGGTCGTCTACGTCTAGAGGCGTCTGCCACTCACGGGGCACCACCTATCCCGCCTTCTTCGGCTCGGCGAGTTGGGCCGCGGTCCGCTTGATGGTCTTGGCGATCAAGAGCGCCTGCTCCCGCGTCATCGCGAAATCCTGGATCCCTTTGTGCGTGGTCAGCGATAGCACGAGCAGATGCGGCTCGCGCTCGGGCCAGCCGGTGGCGAATGCCGTCACGAAATCCGCGGAGGTGGGGCGATCAGTCATGGGTCGATTCCTCAATCAAGCGCGGTCGCTTTAGGACGGATTGCATCCCTGCTCTAGGATTTTGTGAGCGCGGGGATCGGGCGCAGGCGCGCGGTACGCTTTCACCAATTGCATGCCCGCAATGCAACTGGCGATTTCGTTTGCAAAGTCTGAGCGCCGTTGCGATATAGCCCGCCCATTCCTTAGGCAGCTTCAGTCGCCGCGCCGGATTCCCTCCCCATGCAGCGTCCCGCTTCCAAGACCATGGCCGCGCTCTGGATGGCTGGCTGGCTCAGCCTGATGCTGGTGATGGCGGTCGCCGGCCGCGAGGCCACGCGCGAGCTCAACGTGTTCGAGCTGATGCAGATGCGTGCGCTGCTCGGCTTTGGGATGCTCGCCCCCCTGATCTGGCGCAGCGGTGGCATCAGCATCCTCAAGACCGCGCGGCTGCCGCAGCACATCGCACGCAACCTCGTCCATTACGGCGCACAGATCGGCTGGTTCTTCGCGCTGACCTTGATCCCGATCGGGCAGGTGGTGGCGATCGAATTCACCATGCCGATCTGGACCGCGCTCCTCGCCGCGAGCTTTCTCGGCGAGCGGATCACGCTGTTCAAGCTGGCGGCGATCGCGCTCGGCCTGGTCGGCGTGATCGTGATCGTGCGTCCCGATACGGGCTCGGTCAATCCCGGCCAATTGATCGCTCTGGTCGCCGCGATCGGTTTCGGCATCTCGATCGCGCTGGTGAAGTCGCTGACCCGCACCGAGCCGACGGTGTCGATCATCTTCTGGATGCTGGTGGTGCAGTTCTGCGCCGGGCTCTTTCCCTCGCTTTATGTCTGGACCTGGCCCTCGACCGAGGCCTGGGGCTGGATCGTGGTGATCGCCTTCTGCGGCACCTTCTCCCATTTCTGCATGGCGCGCGCGATGCTCTATGCCGACGCCACCATCGTGGTCCCGATGGACTTCCTGCGCGTGCCGCTCACCGCAACCGCCGGCTGGCTGATCTATTCCGAGCGGCTCGACCTGCTCACCCTGCTCGGAGCTGCGCTGATCCTGACCGGCAACGTGTTGAACCTGCGGCCGGTCTCGCCGGCCCCGGCGCGCGCGGCGCATTGACGCAGCGTCAGGTGCGGAAGACCTTGGCCAACATGATTTTTTTGCATCAGGACTGAGACCTTTTCGCGCCAGCAGCGACTAATGCTGCAGTGACGAACTCGCTTCAGTTGGGGGGATTTCCTGATGCGCTATCTGACCGTCGCGCTGTCGCTCGCCTGCACGCTGCTCGCAGCGCAGGCGGCCAAGGCCGATCGCCGCGTCGCCTTCGTGGTCGGCAACGGCAGCTATACCAACGGCAGCTATACCAATGTGACGCAGCTTCCGAACCCGCCGGTCGATGCCAAGGCGATGGCAGCAACGCTGCGCAACGTCGGCTTCGACGTGGTCGAGGGCACCAATCTCACCCGGGACAAGATGACCGAGAAGCTGCTCGACTTTGGCCGGAAGGCGCAAGGCGCCGACATTGCGGTGTTCTATTACGCCGGTCATGGCATCGCCATCTCGGGCACCAACTATCTGCTGCCGGTCGATGCCGACATCAAATCCGAGATGGACGTCAAGCTCGGCGCGGCAATCAACATCGACCTCACGCTCGACCAGACCATGGGCGACGCCAAGGTGAAGCTGGTGTTCCTCGATGCCTGCCGCGACAACCCATTCGCGGCGAAGATCAAGTCGAACTCGCCGACGCGCAGCGTCTCGGTGCAGACCGGCCTTGCGGAGATGAAGTCCGGCGAAGGCACGCTGATCGCGTTCGCCACCGGTCCAGGCCAGACCGCACTGGATGGCGAAACCGGCGCCAACAGCCCGTTCACCCGCGCGCTGATCGCCAACATCGCCCAGCCCGGCGTGGAGATCCAGCAGGCCATGACCGCAGTGCGCGCCCAGGTCAACGAGGAGACCAACAAAGGCCAACTGCCTTGGGGCCATACCAATCTGATCGGCGCGGTCTATCTCAATCCGGCTGCGGCGCCGTCGAATGCGGGCAAGGCCGCCGCCGGCACGGCAGTTGCGGCACCAGCCGCAAGCACCGGCGAAGCCGAGTTGGAGTTCTGGCGCTCGGTGAAGGACTCCAACAAGCCGGAAGAGCTCAACGCCTATCTGACGGCCTATCCGAACGGACAGTTCAAGTCGCTGGCGCTGGCACGGATCGCCTCGCTCGAGAGCGGCGGCGCGGCCAACAACGCCACCCGCAATCTCACCAAGGGTATCGATCCGGCCGTCTTTACCGAGCAGGGCACGCAAGTCAGCGAGGACCAGGTTGGCCTCGACAAGATCAAGCGCCGTGACGTGCAGCGCCGCCTCACTGGACTTGGCTTCGACACCAAGCTGACCGGCGCGTTCGACGACGAGACCAGAGCGGTCATCAAGCGGTGGCAGGCCGCGCGCGGCTATCCCTCGACCGGCTATCTGACGAAGCTGCAGCACAAGGCGCTGCTGGTAGAGGCCCTCCCTGCTCCGGCGACCGCCAGCACTGGCGACGCCAGCGTCAAAGTCGTTCGACGTGCCAAGCCGGCGGGCAACGCGACCGCTGCCGACGCGCCGGTCTATCGAGGCTCGCCGCCACCCGACAACACCGGCAACGCTGCGGGCGCGGCCTTCCTCGGCGGCATGATGGGCGGCGTGCTTGGCGGCGCGCTGCACCGCTGATCCGAAACGATCTGCATTCATGACAAAGCCCGGGGGATCGCTCCCCGGGCTTTGATCGCTCTTCGCCGCAAACGCCGACGCGTCCGAGCTACAACCCCGCCGCCTTGCGCAAGGCTGCGTTGATGCGGTCCTGCCAGCCAGGGCCATCAGACTGGAAGTGCTCCAGCACGTCCTGGTCGATCCGCAAAGTGACCTGCTCTTTGACGCCGGGAACGGCGACCTGCTTCGGCGGCGCCTCCACCGGTTTGGTCGTCACCTTCTTGAAGGCGGCTTCGGCCTCGGTGCGGGCATCATTGAGCGTGCGTGGACGTCGCGGCTGATCGGCCATCGCTAGATTCCTTCAAACAGGGCCGTCGAGAGATAGCGCTCAGAGAATGACGGCACAATCGCCAGGATGATCTTGCCTTCGCTCTCCGGCCGCTTGCCGATCTCGAGTGCGGCTGCGATCGCGGCGCCCGACGAGATGCCGCCGGGAATGCCTTCGTGGCGCGCCAGCGCGCGGGCGGTCTCGAGCGCAGTCGTGCTGCCTATCTTGACGATCTCGTCGATGACGGAGCGGTCCAGCACATCGGGCACGAAGCCGGCGCCGATGCCCTGGATCTTGTGCGGCGAATGCGTGCCGCCCGACAGCACCGGGCTTTCCTCCGGTTCGACCGCGACCACCCTCAGATCCGCCTTGCGTGGCTTCAGCACCTGGCCGACGCCGGTGATACTGCCGCCGGTGCCGACACCGGCGACGAAGATGTCGATGTTGCCGCCGGTATCGTTCCAGATCTCCTCCGCAGTGGTGCGGCGATGAATTTCCGGATTGGCGAGGTTCTTGAACTGCTGCGGCATCACCGAGTTCGGCGTGGTCTTGAGCAGCTCTTCGGCGGTGGCGATCGCGCCCTTCATGCCCTGCGCCGCAGGCGTCAGCACGATCTCCGCGCCAAGGAAAGCCAGCATCTTGCGCCGCTCGATCGACATCGATTCCGGCATCACCAGCTTCAGCCGGTAGCCGCGCGAGGCTGCAACGAAGGCCAGCGCAATGCCGGTGTTGCCCGAGGTCGGCTCGATTAGCACCGTATCCTGATTGATCGCGCCGGACTTCTCCATCGCTGAGATCATCGCCGCGCCGATGCGGTCCTTCACGCTGGCCGCGGGATTGAAGTATTCCAGCTTGGCAAGGATGGTCGCCTGGACGCCGCGCTGCTGCGGCAATCTTCGCAGCCGCACAATGGGCGTGTCTCCGATTGCATCGACAATTGAATCAAATACCCGTCCACGACCGGGACGTTGCGCAGCATTGGCGGCTGGCGATGCGTTCATGGCAGACTCCCTGCGCAATGCTGCGCGATGTTTGGATTAGTTCCAGCTCACATATCAGTCAGCCTGTTGCGCCGCGCAAGACGCTTTCATGAAGCTGTCACACGCTGCATCGCAATACACGTTTGTGGTGAAATGACGCAAAACCAACGCATTTGTGTTGCGACAAAGTCAAGCTAATCAGTGTAGGCTAGACCTCAGTCCAACACGGGGTTGATCCCGAGCGCAAAGGAGGTCCCACGATGTCAGCACTTGCTGAACTCATGTCGACCCCGGCATCGAAGCCGGATCCGCGCGGCAGCGATCTTCCGAACTGCCCGGTTTGCGCCGACTCCATGATCGCCGCCGAAGCTTCGGCCTATCTCGCCGACAATGCGATCAGCTATCTCTGGACCTGCGACACCTGTGGCTACGGCTTCGTGACCAAGCACAAGGTGAACAAGCGCTTCGGCTGTCAGCCGCTGGCCTCCTGAGTTCCTGAGCTCATTCTGCATTGCACCTAACGCGCGGCGATGTCGCCGCGCGCCCAATCTGCACGCGTCTGTGCATAGAATTGCTCGAAAGTGCCCTGCGCGATCGCCGCACGCATGCCCGCCATCAGCTGCTGGAAATAGGCGATGTTGATCTCCGAGAGCAGCATTGCTCCTAACGTCTCGCCTGACTTGACGAGGTGATGCAGATAGGCGCGCGCGTAGGTGCGCGCCGCCGGCCAGCCACTCTCCTTGTCCAGCGGCCTTGGATCGTCGGCGTGGCGCGCATTGCGCAGATTGACAGCGCCGTAGCGCGTGTAGGCGACGCCATGGCGGCCATTGCGGGTCGGCAGCACGCAGTCGAACATGTCGACGCCGCGCTTCACCGACTCCAGGAGATCGTCGGGCGTGCCGACGCCCATCAGATAGCGCGGCCGATCCGACGGCAGCACCGGCGCGGTCGCCTCGATCATCTTGAGCATCACCTCTTGCGGCTCGCCGACCGCAAGGCCGCCAATCGCATAGCCATGAAAGCCGATGTCGACCAGCGCACGCGCGCTCGCTTCGCGCAGCTCCGGGACGTCGCCGCCTTGCACGATGCCGAACAGCATGGTGCCGTCGGGCGCGCTCTCGAAGGCCCGGCGGCAACGCTCCGCCCAGCGCAGCGACAGTCGCATGGCGCGTTCGATGTCGTCCCGCCCGGCCGGCAACCGCACGCATTCATCGAGCTGCATCGCGATATCAGAGCCGAGCAGCCGCTGCACCTCGATCGCACGTTCGGGTGACAGCTCGATCTTCATGCCGTCGATATGCGAGCGGAACGTCACTGCGCTCTCGGTCACCTTGCGCAGCTCCGACAGCGACATCACCTGGAAGCCGCCGGAGTCGGTTAGGACAGGCCCGCCCCAGCCTGTGAAGCGTTGCAGCCCGCCGAGAGCCGCGATCCGCTCGGCGCCTGGCCGCAGCATCAGGTGATAGGTGTTGCCGAGCACGATGTCGGCACCCGCGTCGCGTATCTCGCGCCAATGTATGCCCTTCATCGCGCCGGCGGTGCCGACCGGCATGAAGGCAGGCGTGCGCACCACGCCGTGCGGCGTGGTCAGGCGACCGGTACGCGCGCCGCTGTCGGTCGCGAGCAACTCGAAATGGTTAGGAAGGCTGGCGTCGGGACGGCTCATGGTGGGCTTATTGCGTCAGGGGAGCGTGGCTTTCAACCGCCTGACGGCAGATTTTCGCCACAAAGCCCGTTGACCTCGGTTCCCCCCGCCCGTATGGTCCCGCGCCATGTCGACCTCGACCAAACGCACGACGAAAACCACCAAGCCCTGCAGGGCCTCGGGAGGCGTGCGCGCGTAAAGCTGTCTGAACGCGACATCTTCGAACCGAAGCCCCGCCTGAAAAGGTCCGGGGCTTTTTTATTGCCCAAATTCCAAGCAGGAGACTGACACGTGAACCGCGATCCCGTTGTAGCCATTGCCGGCGTGACCGGCGCCGTCGGCGCCGAGTTCATCGCCACCATGAACCGCCGCGACTTTCGCGTCGGCAAGCTCAAGGCGCTGGCGAGCGCCCGCTCGGCCGGCAAGACGGTCGATTTTCGCGGCCAGCAGGTGGTGGTGGAGGAGCTGACCGAGCGTTCCTTTGAGGGCGTCGACATCGCGCTGTTCTCGGCGGGCAGCGGCATCTCGCGCAGGTTCGCGCCGGCTGCCGTAAAGGCCGGTGCCGTGGTGATCGACAATTCCTCAGCCTTCCGCATGGACCCGAACGTGCCGCTGGTGATCCCCGAGGTCAACGGAGGCCGCATCCGTGACCATAAGGGCATCATCGCCAATCCCAACTGCGCCGCGATCACTGCGCTGGTGCCGCTGTGGCCGATCCATCAAAGGAACCGGATCAAGCGCGTCATCATCTCGACCTACCAGGCCGCCAGCGGCGCCGGCGCCGCCGCGATGGACGAGCTGGTGCAGGCAACCCGCGCCAGCCTCAACGATCAGGTCTTTACCCAGAAGGTGATGCCGCATCCCTACGCCTTCAACCTGTTCAGCCACAACACCGCCGTCGACCCCGACACCGGCTATAACGACGAAGAGACGAAGGTCATCAACGAAACGCGCAAGATCTTCGAGGACGAGAACATAGCGGTCGGAATCACCTGCGTGCGCGTGCCGGTGCTGCGCGCCCACTGCGAGGCCATCACCTTCGAATGCGAGAAGCCGATCACCGAGGACGAGGTGCGCCGCATCCTGTCGACCGCGCCAGGCGTGCGCGTCGTCGACGACCGCGCCCGCAACTACTTCCCCATGCCGGTCGATGCCTCCGGCCAGGACGACGTGCTGGTCGGCCGCATCCGCAAGGACCTGTCCGACCCCTCGGGCCGCTCGATCGCGATGTTCGTCGCCGCCGATCAACTGCTCAAGGGCGCCGCGCTGAACGCGGTGCAGATCGCCGAGCTCTTGCCCGAGCGCGTGATGGCGTAGGCAGAGTACACTGCGTCTCCATAAAGACCGTCATCACCCGCGAAGGCGGGTGATCCAGTACGCCGAGACAGTTGCGTTCATCCGACGTGCCGCGGCGTACTGGATGCTCCGCCTGCGCGGAGCATGACGACGGAGAATGACTCTACGGACTTCCCGCGTCCTACGCGTACAACTCGGGAGCCGCCGTCCGAAACAGCAAACACGCATCGCCATAGGAATAGAAGCGATAGCCCTTTTCGATCGCATGCGCGTAAGCCGCCTTCATGGCGTCGAGACCGGAGAAGGCCGACACCAGCATGAACAGGGTCGAGCGCGGCAGATGGAAGTTGGTGAGCAGGATGTCGACCGCGCGGAAGCGATAGCCTGGCGTGATGAAGATCGAGGTCTCGCCTTCGAACGGCTCGATGGTGCCGTCGCCGGCGGCCGCGCTTTCCAGCAGCCGCAGCGAGGTGGTGCCGACCGCGACGATGCGCCCGCCATTGGCGCGCGCCTCGTTCAGCGCAGCAGCCGCTGGCGCCGACACGCAGCCCCACTCGGCATGCATCCGATGGCCTTCGGTGTCGTCGGTCTTCACCGGCAGGAAAGTGCCGGCCCCGACGTGAAGGGTCACGCGCTGCACTCCGATGCCGCGCGCGCGCAGCCTTTGCTCCAGGGCCGGGGTGAAATGCAGGCCCGCGGTGGGTGCGGCCACCGCGCCCTCATGGACCGCGAACATGGTCTGGTAATCCGACACGTCCTGCTCGTCCGTAGGACGCTTGCCGGCGATATAGGGCGGCAGCGGCGGCCGGCCGAGATCGGCGATCGCCTGGTCCAGGGTCGGACCGTGGAACGAGAACGACAGCGTCACCTCGCCCTCAGCGCCCTTGGCCTCGACCTCGGCGTCGAGATGGCCGAGCAGGCAGACCTTGCCCTCATTGCCGAAGCGAACGACGTCGCCGACGCTGAGCTTCTTCGCCGGCCGCACCAACGCCTGCCAGCGCGAGCCATCCAGCCGCTTGATCAAGGTTGCCTCGATCTTCGGCTCGGTCTCCCGCCCGATGCGCCGGCCCGAGAGCTGGGCTGCGATCACCTTGGTATCGTTGACGACGAGCTGGTCGCCCGGTTCGAGCCAGTCCGGCAGATCGGCGATGGTGTGGTCACGCAGCACGCCGTCGCCCTCGACCACCAAGAGTCGCGCGGATTCCCGCGGGCTGGCGGGGCGCAGCGCGATGTTCTCAGGCGGCAGGTCGAAATCGAAGAGATCGGTGCGCATCGACGTTCTCATATCCTACATGCTGGCAAACTTGCTTTTCACGATCGGACGCAGGTGATCGCGCAGCCAGGTCAGACCGGGCTCCCGGCTTCGTCCACTGCACCACACCAGCGCATGCGGCAAGGGCGGGAGTGGAAACGGCACCTCTCGACTATCGAGCCCAAAGGTGTGAACGGTTTCGTTCATCGCAAGCGCCGGCAAGGTGGCGAGCAGATCGGCTCGCGCCAGGATCGGTGCGACGGAGGAGAAGTTTGGCACCCATCCGGCGATCGTTCGCGTCAATCCCGCCGCGGAGGCAGCAACATTGACCGGACTGGTCAAGCTGTCGCCGACCCGCACGACCAGATGTGGCCACCGCGCCCACGTCGCGGCACGCCAGTCGCGAAACGCGGGATGCTCTCTGCGGGCGAAGCATCGCCATGCCAGTACGCCGACGGATTCGCCCGTCACGCCGGCAGGCCATCTCAGCGCCGCCGGCACGATTGCGAGATCGATGAGCCCCTCGGCCACGTCGAGCAAGGTGGGCTCCCGCGGCGCGGTCCACTCGATTGCAACAGAGGGGGCCTCGGCGCGAAACCGACTCAGAAGGTCGGCAAACAGTGTCAGCATGAAATCGGGTGCGGCCAATCGGAACACGCGAGTCGAGGTCTCCGGATTGAACCCGTGCTGTGGCGACAGCACACGCTGAATTCCGCCGAGCATCGGGCGGGCCTGCTCGATCAGATCCAAGGCCCGTGCCGTGGGCTGCATCCGCGCGCCGCCCTTCACCAGCAGGGGGTCGCCGAACTGCTCGCGGAGCCGGGACAGCGAATGGCTGATCGCGGATTGGGTGCGCCCAAGCCGCTCTGCCGCGCGCGTCACGCTGCGCTCCGCCATCAGGACGTCGAACACGACCAACAGGTTGAGATCGAAGTGCCGAAGATCGATTTCATTCATGACATGGCACGACTATTCATTGGTTCGATAATCCGGGCACGCTCATACCATCGGCCTTGATCCAAGCAAATCATCGGAGGCCAAATGAAACGAGTTCTCGCCCTCTACATGCTGGTGACTACCGCAGCCCTCTCCCCTGCCCGCGCCGAAATGACGGTCGAAGCGGCGCGGTCAACCGTCGCGCCGTTCTACAAGGCGCTGAATGCCGCCTTTGCCCCGCAGAGTGCCGATCTGATCCGGCAGGCAACCGCGCCGGATTGGACGTCCTGCCGCGAGAACGATGTCTGCAGCGGTCGGGATGAGGTTATTGCCGGCGTTGCCGCACGGCTCAAATCGGTTCCGGACCTGACCTGGCAGATCAAGGACGTGGCGGTCGCGGGCAATCAGGTCACGGTGCGTGGTGAAGCCACGGGCAAGCCGGCCGGCCCGTTTATGGGCGCGGCATATTCCGGCAAATCATTCAAGGTGATGTCGATCGACATTCACACCATCGAAAACGGCAGGATGGTCCGCTCGTACCACGTCGAAGACTGGATCGGCGCCGTCCGGCAACTCAGCACAGAGTGATCGATTGAGCACGCGGGGCGCAGCGCGATGTTCTCAGGCGGCAGGTCGAAGTCGAAGAGGTCGGTGCGCATCGTTTTTCACGATGTCATCGCCCGCGCAGGCGGGCGATCCAGTACTCACGACGTCACGATAATAACCGGCTGTGAGTACTGGATGCCCCGCCTTCGCGGGGCATGACGTCCGTTTGTTGCAGCTATTCCGCGTCGGCGGCCATGCGCGCCTTGACGATCTTGTCGGGGTTCTGCACCGGCTCGCCGCGCTTGATCTTGTCGACGTTCTCCATGCCCTCGGTCACCTTGCCCCAGACCGTATACTGCTTGTCCAGGAAGCGGGCGTCGTCGAAGCAGATGAAGAACTGGCTGTCGCCGGAATCCGGGCTCGCCGCACGCGCCATCGAGGCGGTGCCGCGCACATGCGGCTCAGCATTGAACTCGGCCTTCAGCTTCTTGCCGGAGCCGCCCATCCCGGTGCCCTGCGGACAGCCGGTCTGCGCCATGAAGCCGTCGATGACACGGTGGAACACGATGCCATCGTAGAAACCCTCGCGCACCAGCTCCTTGATCCGCGCCACATGGTTCGGCGCGAGGTCGGGACGCATCTCGATGGTGACGGGGCCCTGCGTGGTCTCAAGGATCAAAGTATTCTCAGTGACAGCCATATGCTCATCTCTCGATTGGTTTGGAGGAAGTCTCCGGGGTGAGGAACTGGTTTCGTCAGGGATACGCAACCGCGCTGGCCATCATCTCGGTAAATGGCACCGACGGGCAGCGCTACAAGTCTCCACCAACGGACAAACGCCTGCCGAGTTCGGTACGGCGCGTGATCCCATGTCCCGGACGTCGTTAGAGCCGAGCCGCGCCGTCATGTCGATTACGTCGGCGACCCCAGCCCTCGACGACCACCGACAGCCGAACGGCATGGCAAAGACTTCGTTTCCTTGCGTGTTACTTGATGTCGGATGCGACCTGCACCTTCACCATCTTGTCGGGATCGGTGACGGCCCCAGACGAGGAACCCGCCGGCGCCTTCTTCAGCTTGTCGACCACATCCATGCCCTGCACGACCTCGCCGACGACCGTGTACTGGCCGTTGAGGAACGAGGCGTCGCCGAAGGTGATGAAGAACTGCGAATTGGCGCTGTCGACGGAATCGCCGCGGCGCGCCATGCCGACGATGCCGCGCTTGAACGGCACCTGCGAAAATTCCTGCATCAGGTTCGGATATTTCGAGCCGCCGGTGCCATTGAAATTCTGGCCATCGCCGGTCTGCGCCATGAAGCCGTCCATCACGCGGTGGAAGGGCACGTTGTTGTAGAAGCCCTCGCGCGCGAGCTGCTTGATGCGCTCGGCGTGTTGCGGCGCAAGATCAGGCCGCAGCTTGATGACGATGCGGCCCTTGGTGGTGTCAATGACAATGGCATTGTGCTTGTCGAGGCCTGATGGCAGCGACTGGGCCATGGCGGGCATTGCAAAGACGAGAGCAAGAACAAAGGCGATGGCTCGGATCATGGAAACTCCGAAAAAGTGAGAACGACGAGCGAATGCGTCCATAGCCGTTTGGCACTATGCCCCCCGGCCCCGCGGATCGGCCAAGGATGTCAGCGAAACTTGGCCTGGAGCTGTGCGGCGACCGACGGCGGAACGAAGGAAGATACCTCCCCGCCCATGGCGGCGATTTGACGGACCAGTGTGGCGGTGATCGGGCGGACTGGAACCGAGGCCGGCACGAACACCGTCTGGATTCCCGGCGCCATGGCCCCATTCATGCCGGCGAGCTGCATTTCATAGTCGAGATCGGTGCCATCGCGCAGGCCTCGGATCATCATGATCGCCCCGGCATCGCGCGCGGCCGTGACCGTGAGATTGTCATAGGTGACGGCTTCGAAGCTGCAGCCGGCCCCGGCTGCCACCGGGCCGAACACCTCCCGCACCATGGCGAGCCGCTCTTCGGTCGAAAACAGCGGCTTTTTGCTGGAATGCACGCCGACGGCGACGATCAGCTTGTCACAGAGGTGCACGGCCTGCCGCACCACGTCCACATGGCCGTTGGTCACCGGGTCGAACGAGCCTGGATAGAGCGCAATTCGTTGCATGAGCCCCTCCTATACCGCCCGGAACCGGCCGGCAAGCGCAGGGTTTGTTTCGTTCCACGGGGACGATGAAACAAACGGTAAGCGCGGTGAAACCATTTTTAGCGGCCGGCGAAGGCTTCTCGAAACCGGTCGTGGTTATCAAGCCGCCAACAACGTGATGGGCGCTTAAGACCCGTCAACAGGGGGCTCAGATGATCAAAGCACTTTCTGCCGTGGCGCTGGCTGCCTTCGTGGCCGCCGCTCTCACTACGCTGCCCGGCTTCGCGCCGGAGGTTGCGGCCAGCGTGCCTCAGCCGCTGGCGAAGGGTGACCGGCTCGATATCCACCCGATCGGCCGCGACTGCTCGCAGCAGGCCTGGCCGAACTTCGAGGCGTCCTGCCTGCGCGTGGCCGGCACGAAGGGCGCGGTGCGCGAGGCCCGTACTGTCGGCGTCGACCGGGTGCGGTGAGGATTTGCGAATAGCGAATGGCGAGTAGCGAATGGATCTTATCCCCTATTCGCCACTCCCTGCTCCCTATTCGCCAATCACCTATTCGCCATTCGCTCCTTCCGAGCCACCGCCATTGGCGCCGTTCTCAGTCTCCTCGCCGATATGCTCGACCGAGACGACGTGCTCGTCATCGGCGGTGTTGAACACGATGACACCCTGGGTGGAGCGGCCGGCGATGCGGATGCCGTCGACCGGGCAGCGGATGAGCTGGCCCTTGTCGGTGACCAGCATGATCTGGTCGCTGTCTTCCACCGGGAAGGACGCTACCAGCTTGCCGTTGCGGTTGTTGACCGACATCGCGACGATGCCTTTGCCGCCGCGGCCGGTGGTCCGGTACTCGTAGGACGAGGTCCGCTTGCCATAGCCGTTGACGGACACCGTCAGCACGACCTGCTCCTGTGCGGACATTTCGACATAACGTTCCTGCGAGAGCTGGATCGAGCCGGCCGCCGCCTCCTCGCCTTCGACCTCCACCGCCTCCTCGGTGCCGGCCTCGCCCGCACCGACGTCACCGGACATGGCGCGGCGCATCTTCAGGTAAGCCGTGCGTTCGTCGGAGGTGGTCTCGACGTGGCGCAGGATCGAAAGCGAGATCACCTTGTCGTCCTTGGCCAGCGCGATGCCGCGCACGCCCATCGAGGTGCGCCCGGTGAAGACGCGCACGTCGGTGACCGGGAAGCGGATGCACTGGCCGCCGGCGGCGGTCAGCAGCACGTCGTCGCGCTCGGTGCAGATCTGCACGTCGACGATCGACTCGCCCTCGTCGAGCTTCATGGCGATGATGCCGGAGCGGCGCACATCGACGAAGTCGGAGAGCTTGTTGCGGCGGACATTGCCGCCCGTGGTCGCAAACATCACGTCCAGATTGGCCCAGGAGGATTCGTCCTCCGGCAGCGGCATGATGGTGGTGATGCGCTCGCCCTGCTCCAGCGGCAGGATGTTGATCAGCGCCTTGCCGCGCCCGTTGGGCGCTGCGACCGGCAACCGCCAGACCTTCTCTTTATACACCTGGCCGCGCGAGGAGAAGAACAGCACCGGCGTGTGCGTCGAGGCCACGAACAGGCGGCTGACGAAGTCCTCCTCACGCGTCTGCATGCCGGCGCGGCCCTTGCCGCCGCGGCGCTGCGCCCGATAGGCCGATAGCGGCACACGCTTGGCGTACCCAGCGTGCGACACGGTCACCACCATGTCCTCGCGCTGAATCAGATCCTCGTCCTCGACCTCGCCTTCCTGCTCGACAATCTGGGTCCGCCGCGGCGTAGCGAACTCCGCCTTGATGTCGGCGAGCTCGGCCTTGATGATGCCCTGGACGCGGGCGCGCGAGCGCAGGATGTCGAGATAGTCGTTGATCTCGACCGCGAGCTTGTCGAGCTCGTCGGAGATTTCGTCCCGGCCGAGGGCAGTCAGGCGCTGCAGGCGCAAATCGAGAATGGCCTTCGCCTGTTCGAATGACAGGCGGATAGTGCCATCCGCATTGATCTTGTGACGCGGATCGTCGATCAAGGTGATCATCGCCTCGACGTCCTTGGCCGGCCAGTCGCGCGACATCAGGGTGTCGCGCGCGGTGGCCGGATCGGGCGAGGTTCTGATGACGCGGATGATCTCGTCGATATTGGCGACCGCGATCGCAAGGCCGACCAGGATGTGGGCGCGATCACGTGCCTTGTTGAGCAGGAACTTGGTCCTGCGCGTCACCACCTGTTCGCGGAAGGCGACGAAGACGGTCAGCAGATCCTTCAGGTTCATGGTCTGCGGGCGACCACCGTCGAGTGCCACCATGTTGGCGCCGAAATTGGTCTGCAGCGGCGTGAACTTGTAGAGCTGGTTCAGCACCACGTCCGGCACCGCGTCGCGCTTCAGCTCGACCACCACGCGAAAACCCTCGCGATCGGATTCGTCGCGCAGGTCCGCGATGCCTTCGATCTTCTTCTCGCGCACCAGCTCGGCGATGCGCTCCACCATCGAGGCCTTGTTGACCTGGTACGGGATCTCCGTGATCAGGATCGCCTCGCGATCCCTGCGGATGGTGTCGATCGTCACGTTGCCGCGCATCACGATCGATCCGCGGCCGGTGTGATAGGCGGTACGGATGCCCTGCCGGCCGACGATGATGCCGCCGGTCGGAAAATCCGGTCCCGGAATGATGCCGATCAGCTCGTCGATCGAGAGCGCGGGATTGTCGATCAGCGCCACGCAGGCGTCGATCACCTCGCCGAGATTGTGCGGCGGGATGTTGGTCGCCATGCCCACGGCAATGCCGCCGGCGCCGTTGACGAGGAGGTTCGGAAACTTCGCCGGCAGCACCGACGGCTCTTTTTCCTGGCCGTCGTAGTTCGGCTGGAAGTCGACCGTGTCCTTGTCGAGATCGTCGAGCAGCGACTGCGCGACCTTGGTCAGGCGGGATTCGGTGTAGCGCATCGCCGCCGGCATATCGCCGTCCACCGAGCCGAAATTGCCCTGGCCATCGATCAGCGGCACGCGCATCGAGAAGTCCTGCGCCATGCGCACCAGGGCGTCATAGACCGACTGGTCGCCATGCGGATGATATTTACCGATGACGTCGCCGACCGTGCGCGCCGACTTGCGATAGGCCTTGTTCCACTCGAAGCCGTTCTCGTACATGCCGTAGAGAATGCGCCGGTGCACCGGCTTCAGCCCATCGCGCGCGTCAGGGAGCGCACGCGCCACGATCACGCTCATCGCGTAATCGAGGTAGGAGCGTTTCATCTCATCGAGGATCGAGACGGGGCGAATATCGGAAGGTCCGCCCGGCTCGCCGGGCTTCTCATCTTCAGCGTCAGACAAAGGAAAATCCGGTCAGTTTCAGGTGCGAAAATCGCTTCGAATCATATAGCGCATCGGACCGCCCCAAACCACCCCCAAGGGCGCGCGAAGCTCGCTTTTTATCCTCGATTTTCCAGCAACTTAACGCGACGACCGCACCTGCCCCGATTGCCGTTCCGGTTGTTCTTGAGCGGCCTCCGCCTCCTCCCGTCTGGCGCAGGATCGATGCCCGCCAAACGGCTCGCCGGACCTTCGGCTCCGAACCCGGCTCTAGTTCAATCCTCGCTGCAATTCGGTGTGGAGACGTGCTGCCGTGGAGGACTCGAACAGATTGTCCAGACGCGCGCGGGCGATCATCTGGCGAAACGTGCCGTGCTGCGTCGGGTCGCCGGCGTCGTGCATCGTATCGGTCATCCAGACGCTGAATTCCTGGTATTTCCAGATGTGAGGCAGCACCGTATCGGAGTAGTTCGTCAACCCGGTCTCATCGCGGTCGCGCACGGCGCGCACCAGGGCCTGGGCCAGGACGTCGACGTCGTAGAGCGCCAGGTTCATCCCTTTCGCTCCTGTCGGAGATGCCAAGTGCGCGGCATCGCCGGCAAGGAAGAGATTGCGGTACTGCATCGGCACATGGACCACGCACCGCAACGGCACGACGTCCTTGTCATGAACCGCCGCGTTCTCGATGGTCTGCTCGCGGAGCCGCAGCCGGATCTCGTCCCAGATGCGCTGGTCAGGCCAGTCGGCGAGCCCATCATTCAATGCGCATTGCAGGTAATACCTGCTCATCTTGGGACCGCGAGGAAGCTGGGCAACGAAGCCGCGATCGCTGACCCCCATGATCGGGTGCCCGACGACCGGCGCCTCGACAAGCGCAGCCAGCCACGCATAGCCGAATTCGTGCGTGTAGCTGGTCAGGACGCCATCCGGGATCGATGCCCGGCTGACGCCGCGATTGCCATCGCACCCGACGATGTAGCCGCAGGCGAGTTCGTGTTCCCCGCGCGCGTCGGAATAAGTCACGGCTGGACGTCCGTTCAGGTCGTTCCGGATCATCACGTCGGCGACATTGAAGCGGACGTCACCGGACATCACGTCGACCAACTCCCGCAGCAAGTTATTGACCAGCATCTGCTGGGTGCAGAACCGGCTCTGGCTGCCACCGTCGGCGACAACTCCGAAAATGCGACCGACACCGTTGATGCGATAGTCGATGGTGTGAGCGACCGGGCCTGCGAGCAGCTTGTCGGCAAGCCCCCAACGCTCGAACATTTGGACGCCTCGCGCCTCGACGACGCCGGCGCGCTGCCGGACCTCGATGGTGGCGCGGTCGCGCCGCTCCAGCACGATGCAGGACACACCGGACCTGCGCAGAAAGGTCGCCAACGTCAGGCCGGCGACCCCGGCACCAATGATGACCACCGGGGTCTCTTCGAGGCCATTGCATCTTCCTTCCGCCACGTGACGATTGATTTCGGGCGGAGAGAAAATATAAGCATTTAGTTACATTCGATAGTCACATTCCCAAGCGGACCCTTCCAATGGCGCGATCGGTCGACATTGCCTTGAAAAAACAGCCCAAACAGCAACGGGCGATCGCGACAGTGGACGCGATCCTCGAGGCAGCTACTTACATTTTGACGCATGACGGGCCGAGTGGGTTCACGGCCAACAAGGTCGCCGAGAAGGCCGGCGTCAACATCTCCTCATTCTATCAATACTACCCGAACAAGGAGGCCCTGCTCTTCCATCTGGTGCGGGTCACCTGGGAGAAGCAACTCGCCAGGCTGTCGCCGATCCTGCTCCGGCGCGGTCGCGACCATGCTCAAAAGCTCAGGGACTTCATCCGCGAATTCTTCATGATCGAGGCCGCGGAAGCAGACTTGCGACGCGCCTTGCGGATCGCCTCGGTCGATCTGAGAGATACCGCGGAATTTCGTGCCCTGATCGCGACAGGCACCCAGCTCTTCAAGCAATTCGTCGAAGGCGCGTTGAAAAATCGGAGATCGGATGATCTCGATTTCGAGATCGACTTCGCCGTGACGCTGGTCACCAGCTTTGCCGAGAGAACGACGGACGAACGAACATCCGGCGCGACTCTCATCCGTCAGGCCGACCTGCTCAGCGACATGCTGATCGCCACTTTCAGGATGTAGACAGCGCGACGAGCGTCCCCATCGTCGACGCTGACATTGACGTGACCGGCCTCGATGGCCAACGGCTAGGCCGTCGCGGCGCAGTCGTCCATGCGACTGCGCCGACTTCAGTTTCAGAACGGAATGTCGTCATCCATGTCGCTGTTGCGACCGCCACCGGCCGCGACTGCGCGGCGTGGCGGTGCCGATGGGGTGCTCATGCCGAAATCGCCGCCCGGCTCGTCTGAGAAGCTGCCGCCACCACCGCCGCGACCATCGAGCATGGTCAGCGTGGAGTTGAAGCCCTGCAGCACCACTTCGGTGGAGTACTTCTCGACGCCGCTCTGATCAGTCCACTTCCGGGTCTGCAGCGCACCCTCGATGTACACCTTCGCACCCTTCTTCAGATATTGCTCGGCGACCTTGCAGAGTCCTTCGTTGAAAATCACGACGCGGTGCCACTCCGTCTTCTCTTTTCGTTCGCCGGTGGCCTTGTCGCGCCAGGTCTCCGACGTCGCGATGCTCAAATTGGCGATCGGTCGTCCGTCCTGGGTACGCCGGATCTCCGGATCCTTGCCGAGATTGCCGACCAGAATCACCTTGTTCACGCTTCCCGCCATCACCACTCTCCCGCGGTTCAAAATCCCTGGATTGGCAGCCGCGCAGCCTCGACAGCTGAATTGACAGACCAGATCCCTTCGCGGCGGACCCTATACGCTTGCTGCGGCCGCCACCTGCCCTCTCCTGGCTTATCCACATATAGCGCGCCAACCGTCACTGTTCCAGGTTTGTTCCAGAATTCCACGCACACCATTGTGCTCACGCTGATTTTGCCCACACTACCTAAGGGTGTTTTCGGCAATGGAACTCGAAAAAGTTCCATCCGGCCAGAAATCTCGATGCCGATCATTAACTTAGGTTAGGACCGCTGACCTTCATTCGGCTGGCGAGTGTGTCTTTCGGGAGACGGTATCGGAAGTTGAATCGGGTATATTTACGGGTGGAATTTGGGCCGTAAGGGCGGTCGCGAGAAATTGTCACGGCGCTTCCGGGGACAACGGGGGGCGCAAAACGCCGAGGGGAGTTCGATGAAAAAGATTCTGCTGGGTGCGACGAGTATCATTGTGTTGGGGATGGTGGCACCGGCCGGGGCGGCGGATCTCGCCGCGCGGCCGTACACCAAGGCGCCGCCTCCAGTGGCAGCCGCCATCTACGACTGGAGCGGCTTCTACATCGGTGGCAACGGCGGCGGAGGCTGGAGCCGGAATTGCCGGGACCTCACTGCCTTGCCCGCGCCCACAGGCCCGCTGGCAACGCCCTTGGCCGAAGGCTGCCATGACGCAACGGGCGCCACGGCCGGCGGCCAGATCGGCTATCGCTGGCAGATGCAGAGCTGGGTGTTCGGCCTCGAGGGCCAGGGCAACTGGGCCGACCTCAAGGGCAGCAACGTCAACCTCCTGGCTGGCACGGTCTTCGCCGCTGGCCTGACCAATCAGACCAGGGTCGACGCGTTCGGCCTGATGACCGGCCAGATCGGCTGGGCCTGGAACAATGTGCTCGGTTATGTGAAGGGCGGCGCGGCCGTGGTCGCCGATCGCTACCGGACCATCGACGCGGCCGGCTTCCTGGTCGACTCCGTCAACGACACCCGTTGGGGCGGCACGGTCGGTGCGGGCATCGAAGTCGGGTTCTCGCCGAACTGGTCGATCGGCTTCGAATATGACCACCTGTTCCTGGGCACGCGCACCCTGAATTCGGTCACGCCAGCCGGCGTCTTCAGCGCCACCGAACGCATTCGCCAGGATGTCGATCTCGCCACCGTGCGACTGAACTATCGCTGGGGCGGTCCGGTGGTCGCCCGGTACTGATCGCTGAGGCCAAGCATCCAGCAGAAACTGAGAAGGCCGGCTGCACGCCGGCCTTTTTGTTGTGCAGACGGGTCTCGCGCGCGCCTGCCGCGTATGAATCGCACGTGGCGGTTGCTGCAACGTTGTGGCTTTTCGGTGACGGCATTTCGGGCGGAACGAGGCTATAAGCCCAGGTGGGGCGTGGGTAAAGGCGTGAGTGCAGGCGTCGGAATGGCGATGGGGACAGCTATCAAGAGGGCGCTCCAGGTCGGTGTGGCCTGGTTGGCGCTGGGGGCGGCGCCTGCACTCACGGCCGACCTCGCTGCACGGCCCTACACCAAAGCCCCGGCGATGATCGCGACGATCTACGACTGGAGCGGCTTCTACATCGGCGCCAACGCCGGCGGCGGCTCTGCCCACAAGTGCTGGACCAACACCAGCACCTTCGGCACGCCGACCGTTCCGAATGCGGCCGAAGGCTGTCACGACGCAACCGGTGCCCTGGTCGGCGGCCAGATCGGCTATCGCTGGCAGACCGGCGCCTGGGTGTTCGGCGTCGAGGCGCAGGGCGACTGGGCCGACTTCAAGGGCAGCAATGCCAGCCAGTTCATTCCCGGCGCTACCAATCAGAGCAAGATCGATGCGCTCGGCCTGTTCACAGGCCAGATCGGCTATTCCTGGAACAACGTGCTCTGGTACGTGAAGGGCGGCGGCGCCGTCGCCAATGACAAGTACAACGGCATCACCACGGCCGCCGGCAGCGTGTTCGATCAAGGCAGCGAGACGCGCTGGGGCGGCGTCGTCGGCACCGGCATCGAAGTCGGCTTCGCTCCCAACTGGTCGGTCGCCGCCGAATACGACCACCTGTTCATGGGCAGCCGCGCCCTCACCTTCTCTACCGTTCCGACCGGGACGATCTCGCGGACCGATACGGTTGGTCAGGGCGCCGATATGGCAACCGTGCGCGTCAACTATCGCTGGGGCGGTCCGGTGGTCGGGAAATACTGAGCTCACGAGTTGAGCTCCGGACCATGAGCTCCGATCGGGATCAGGCCGGCCTCGCGCCGGCCTTTTTCATGAAGCCACTCACCGCGCGGCACGGTGGCAAGGAGGCGTGAGTCCCGGTCGAGAGACGCGCGACCTTCACCAATGCTTAAGCACGAATCGCAGCTCCTGCCTGATGCAGCGCGCTGGTCACAGCCTGGCGAGACCTTATTAGTTACAATTGTCTTCAATCCGAGGGGTGAGTTCGGACGGTGGGGTCCGGACGAAGAGGAATATTGGGACTGGAGAGAACAATGAAGACGACCCTGCTTGTGACCGTGAGTTTCACCGCATTGGCGACGGCCCCCGCGCTCGCTGCTGACCTGGCCGCCCGGCCCTACACCAAGGCGCCCGCCCCGCTGGTCGCGCCGCTGCCGAGCTGGGCCGGCTTCTATCTCGGCGTCAACGGCGGCGCCGACTGGAGCCGCAACTGCTGGACCGTGAACAGAATCGGCGGGACCGCGGTAATACCGACGGGTGAAGGCTGCCACAGCGCGACCAGCGGTGTGGCCGGCGGTCAACTCGGCTATCGCTGGCAGGCCAACAACTGGGTGTTCGGTCTGGAGGCGCAGGGCGACTGGACCGACCTGAAGGCCTCGAACGTCAGCGCGGTCGATGACACCGTGACGAACACCACCAAGACCGATGCAATTGGTCTGTTCACTGGCCAAGTCGGCTATGCCTGGAACAGCGTGCTCTGGTACGTGAAGGGCGGCGCCGCGCTCACCCACAACAAATATACGGGCACGGCGAGCGCGGCCGCTCCCGTCCCGGCCGGGACCTATCTCGATTCGGCGAGTGAAACCCGCTGGGGTGGGACTGTCGGCACGGGTGTCGAGTTCGCCTTCGCGCCGGGCTGGTCGGTCGCCGCCGAATACGATCATCTGTTCATGGGACGGCGCGACATCTCCTTCCCCGCCAATCCGGGGCTGATCCTGTCGCGCACCGATAGCATCAAGCAGGACGTCGACATGGCGACCGTCCGCGTCAACTACCGTTTCGGCAGTCCGGTGATCGCCCGCTACTGACCCGCGTCTCACAGCGCGAAATCAGCGTCGGAAGGCCGGCCTCGCGCCGGCCTTTTTGCGTGGCAGCCATGCATCAGCAAAAAGTGCACATAACGATCTGAATTGGCGGAACTTTTCTGCAGGTCATCACCGGACCGTGCTTTCGCCCCGACTGTGGCGCGGAGGTGACGGTATTCGATCGACTCATCGGCTATAGGAACCGCGTCAACCTGAACGGGTGAGGTCCGGTCAGCGCGGTCGAAGCATCGCGGGCCGGAACAACGAGGAAGAATGGGACTGAAAGAGATGATGAAGAAAGTTCTGCTGGCGACCGTTGCTGTTGCCGCTTTGGGAACGGCACCAGCTTTCGCTGCGGACCTCGCTGCGAAGACCTACACCAAGGCTCCGGCGCTGGCGCCGTTGCCGACCTGGGCCGGTTTCTACATCGGTGGCATGGGCGGCTATGCGAGCGAAGACGCCGACATTTTCGCGATGAAGGGCGGCTTCGCCGGCGGCACCATCGGCTACAACTGGCAGGCTGCCAACATCGTGTACGGCCTCGAGGCCGATGCTGCCTGGGCTGACATCAGCGCCTCGGCTTCCGCCACCGTCGCGCCGTTCGGCCTGGTGACCGCCAGCAGCAAGGTCGACAGCACCGGCACTGTCCGTGGCCGTATCGGTTACGCCTTCAACACGGTCTTGCTGTACGGCACCGGTGGTTACGCCTGGGCCAACAACAAGATCTCGCTCTCCGCGCTCGGCGTCAGCGTTTCGGACGAGAAGTTCCTGAGCGGCTGGACCGCCGGTGCCGGCGTCGAAGTCATGTTCGCTCCGAAGTGGTCGGTCAAGGCCGAGTACCTCTACAAGAGCTTCGAGGGCAAGAGCTACTTCAGCGGCGCGCTGCCGACCGGAGACCTCAACCTGCACAGCGTGCAGGTCGGCGTGAACTACCACTTCTAAGATTGGCGGCCATCGGGCCTCGGTCGAAGCCTCCGCTCTGTCGAGCGGAGGCTTTTTTCTTTGCGCACTCCGTATCAGCACGGGTTCCCTATCCTGCTGCCACTTGCCGCCATGTCGCGAACGCATTGTTGATGATTCGCGCGCGGCACTGGAAATCGGCTATCGTTCTTCCTACGTTCCAGTCCAACATTCCCCCATTGGCGTCTGATGTCCGGCTTCCGGCGGAGCGCGCCTGAAACGACGTGCGCGACCTCTGCGCCAAGGGACCGATTGCCATGGATGAAGTGCTCAAGGCCAAGCAGCGCGCGCAAGCCAAGGAATCGAGCCTACGTGCGATCACCATTCGCGGCGCGCGCGAGCATAATCTGAAGAACATTGACGTCGAGATCCCGCGCGACAAGCTCGTGGTGTTCACCGGCCTGTCCGGCTCCGGCAAATCCTCGCTCGCCTTCGACACGATCTATGCCGAAGGCCAGCGTCGCTATGTCGAATCGCTGTCGGCCTATGCGCGCCAGTTCCTCGAGATGATGCAGAAGCCGGACGTCGACCAGATCGATGGCCTGTCGCCGGCGATCTCGATCGAGCAGAAGACGACCTCGAAGAACCCGCGCTCCACCGTCGGCACCGTCACCGAGATCTACGACTATATGCGCCTGCTCTGGGCGCGCGTTGGCGTGCCCTACTCGCCCGCCACCGGCCTGCCGATCGAGAGCCAGACCGTCTCGCAGATGGTCGATCGCGTGCTGGCGTTGCCCGAAGGCACGCGGCTCTACCTGCTGGCGCCGGTCGTGCGCGGCCGCAAGGGCGAGTACAAGAAGGAGCTCGCCGAATATCTCAAGAAGGGCTTTCAGCGCGTCAAGATCGACGGCAGCTTCCACGAGCTCGCCGAGGCGCCCACGCTCGACAAGAAATTCCCGCACGACATCGATGTCGTGGTCGATCGCATCGTCGTGCGCTCCGACATCGGCCAGCGGCTGGCGGAAAGTTTCGAGACCGCGCTGAAGCTCGCCGAGGGGCTCGCCGTCGTGGAGTTCGCCGACGCGCCGGCCGCGACTGACGAGAAGAAAGCCGACAAGAAGACCGCCAAGATCCACGACAAGAGCGGACCCGAGCGCATCCTGTTCTCGGAGAAGTTCGCCTGTCCGGTGTCCGGCTTCACCATTCCCGAGATCGAGCCGCGGCTGTTCTCCTTCAACAACCCCTATGGCGCCTGCCCCGAATGCGGCGGGCTCGGTGTCGAGCAGCATGTCGATGCCGACCTCGTCATTCCGGATAAGGAGCTGACGTTGCGCAAGGGCGCGATCGCGCCCTGGGCCAAGTCGTCATCGCCCTATTACCTGCAGACGCTGACCGCGCTCGCCAAGTTCTACAAATTCACGCTCGACACCAAGTGGAAGGACCTGCCGAAGAAGGTGCAGACCGCGCTGCTGCACGGCTCCGGCGAGGACGAGATCAAGTTCACCTATGAGGACGGCGTCCGCTCCTACGACACCAAGAAGCCGTTCGAGGGCGTCATCACCAATATCGAGCGCCGCTTCCGCGAGACCGAGAGCGAATGGGCGCGCGAGGAGCTCGGCAAATATTTCAACGACGTGCCCTGCGCGGCGTGCCGCGGCTATCGGCTCAAGCCCGAGGCGCTCTGCGTCAAGGTCGGCGGCAAGCATATCGGCGAGATCAGCGATCTCAGCGTGAAGAAGGCCGGCGAATGGTTTGCCGAGGTGCCGGCTCACCTGAACGCGCAGCAGACCGAGATCGCCACCCGCATCCTCAAGGAGATCCGCGACCGCCTCACCTTCTTGCTCGACGTCGGCCTCAACTACCTGACGCTGTCGCGCTCCTCCGGCACGCTGTCCGGCGGCGAGAGCCAGCGCATTCGCCTGGCCTCGCAGATCGGCTCGGGATTGACCGGGGTGCTCTATGTGCTCGACGAGCCGTCGATCGGCCTGCATCAGCGCGACAACGCCCGCCTGCTCGACACCTTGAAGCGGCTGCGCGATCTCGGCAACACCGTGATCGTGGTCGAGCATGACGAGGACGCCATTCGGCTGGCCGACCACGTGCTCGATATCGGCCCCGGCGCCGGCATGCATGGTGGCAATATCGTCGCCCAGGGCACGCCGGGCGAGATCATGCGCAATCCGAAATCGCTGACCGGCAAATATCTCACCGGCGAGCTCGAGGTCGAGGTGCCGGAGCGGCGGCCGCCGAACCATCGTCGCACCATCAAGGTGGTGAACGCGCGCGGCAATAACCTGAAGAACGTCTCGGCCGAGATTCCGCTGGGGTTGTTCACCTGCATCACCGGCGTCTCCGGCGGCGGCAAGTCGACGCTCTTGATCGACACGCTCTACAAGGCGATCGCGCGCAAGCTCAACGGCGCCAACGAGGCGGCCGCGCCGCACGACCGCATCGAGGGCCTGGAGCATATCGATAAGATCATCGACATCGACCAGTCGCCGATCGGCCGCACCCCGCGCTCCAACCCCGCGACCTACACCGGCGCCTTCACGCCGATCCGGGAATGGTTCGCCGGACTGCCCGAAGCCAAGGCGCGCGGCTACGAGCCCGGTCGCTTCTCGTTCAACGTCAAAGGCGGCCGCTGCGAGGCCTGCCAGGGCGACGGCGTCATCAAGATCGAAATGCACTTCCTGCCCGACGTCTACGTCACCTGCGACGTCTGCAAGGGCAAGCGCTACAACCGCGAGACGCTGGAGGTGCTGTTCAAGGGCAAGTCGATCGCCGACGTGCTCGACATGACGGTGGAGGAGGCCGCCGAGTTCTTCAAGGCGGTGCCGCGGGTGCGCGAGACCTTCAACACCCTGCATCGCGTCGGCCTCGACTACATCCATGTCGGCCAGCAGGCGACCACGCTGTCGGGCGGCGAAGCGCAGCGCGTCAAGCTCGCCAAGGAATTGTCGAAGCGCGCCACGGGGCGCACGCTCTACATCCTGGACGAGCCGACCACCGGTCTTCATTTCCACGATGTCAAGAAGCTGCTGGAAGTGCTGCATGAGCTGGTCGCGCAGGGCAACACGGTGGTCGTGATCGAGCATAATCTCGAAGTCATCAAGACCGCAGACTGGGTGATCGATCTCGGCCCCGAAGGCGGCGACGGCGGCGGCGAGATCGTCGCCTGGGGCCCGCCGGAGGACATCGTCAAGGCGCCGCGCAGCTACACCGGGCAATTCCTCAAACCGGTGCTGGAGAAGTCGGCCAAGCCGAAGAAGCGGAGCAACGGCGGCGGCTCGGCGAGCGAGGCGGCCGAGTAATGGACCAACTGAATTGATCACGGATGAAGGAAAAACACGATTTTTTTAAGCTCTTGAGTGCCGTAACTCCTTAGAACGTGACTACTCCCGTATTCGGCAACGAAGCAGGGAAGACCCCGGGACTGCAGGAGACCAAGCGGAAGAAGGTTGGGCTGAGATTCTGCGTAACTGGCTGCCCGCCACTTATAGGGTCGTGACGAAGGGACGCCTCTTATTTGAAGACGGCTCATCGAGCCCTCAAGTCGATATCCTTGTCCTCACGCCATCTTATCCAAGAGCTCTTGGAAATGAGAAGTACGTATTTGCCGGCGGAGTTGTTGCTGCCTTCGAATGCAAGCTTATCCTTCGAAAGGCCGACGTTGCGCGAGCATTCCAGACTGCTGCGCGTATCAAAAAGAAAGCCAAACAGCGCCAACAAACGCCTTATGACGAACTCAACGCCCCACCTATTTTTGGCCTGCTGGCACACTCGCAATCAATCGAACAGAGATCGAGCAGCAATAAACTGTACAAATGCATTTGCGACAATACACCCAAACATGTAGATCACCCGCGAGAACTTCTAGATCTAATTTGCGTTGCAGATACTGCAACTTATTCGCTCGGCAAGCATGTCCTCATCGGAAAACACCTCACTGAAGATGAAAGGGAAGAACTTAACGAGATTGAGGCTGCTGGCGCTGTAGCCACAATGTATGTGATTCAGGATGATCGCAATTTTGACGGCGTATTCGACCATTCTGGAGCAATTTTAGCTGGTTTGATCTACGAGCTAACACTTAGGTTAGCTTTCGAAGACACGACAATCCGCCCGTGGGCCGAACATCTCTCTTCTCTGGGATTCTACGGCGGAATTGGAATTCCTTCCTATTGCGACGAGAATGTTCTTTCAAAAAACGTAAGAGACGAACTAGACGCCCAACCCCGCGATGATTCATTTTGGAGCAAATGGAGTAAAAACCTTCCCTAGGTGGGTATCGTCACAAATTGATTTTCGTTCCGTTATGTGCAGACGAGGAACAAAAACCCGCCGCTCGGCAGAAGCGGCGGGTTTCGTTTCAGGCTCGAGCGTGGCTCGAACTCAAGCCGGTGTTACCAGCGACGGTAGACGCCGGTCCGCGTGCCGTTGTTGTTGCCCTCGGGGCCGACGTCGCCCTGGGTCGAGCTCGGGGTCGGATGGTTGGCGCCATTGCCATAATATCCCCAGGCGGGCCCGCCGTAGCCGCGATAGTACATCGGCTGCGGTCCGGCCGGGACGTAACCCGGTCCCGGCGCGAAGGCGTAGGAATCGCCGTAGCGGGCGTAGCCGTGGCGACCATAGTAGCCGTACTCATCGGCGAAGGCACCGGCAGTGCCAGCCACAACGGTGAGTGCTGCCAGTGCGGCGATCTTGATCGTGCGTTGCATGTGAGTGCTCCCTGCTCTTAGAGCCGGACCAACACGCGCGCCGCACAGGGCGTTCCTGATTGCTTCGTTCACAAAAGTGGTGAAGCCGCGCACACGACCGTGATATTAGGTTGCGACCGCCCGACCCCGATGGGGTAGACCCCTAATGGTGCCCGGCCGGTTCGGGCCGGCTGAACCGGTCATGTAGTTGAAATTCACGTTCTGAATCGGATGCAGCAGGCTCTCGATCAGGGCGATCATTGCACGGCTGGTCCCCATTTTTCATGCCCTATTCCCTCGTCATCTTCGATCTTGACGGCACGCTCGCCAACAGCTTTCCCTGGTTCAAGCGCAACCTCAACGCGGTGGCCAAGCGCTATCGCTTCCGCGCTGTCGCTGAAGAAGACATCGAGATGCTGCGTCACGCCTCGACGCGCGAGATCCTCGATTATCTCGAAGTGCGCTGGTGGAAGATCCCGCTGATCGCGCGCCATATGCGAAAGCTGAAGACGGCGCATGCCGCAAGCATTCCATTGTTCGATGGTGTCGAGACAATGCTGACGACGCTCGCCGCCGGCGGCATACGCCTGGCGCTGGTGTCCTCCGATACCGAGGCCAATGCGCGTGAGAAGCTCGGCCCCTCCGCTGCGCTGTTTTCGGACTTCGACTGCTCGGCCTCGATCTTCGGCAAGGCGCAGAAATTCCGCCGCGTCGTCCGGCGCGCGCGCCTCGATCCACGGCAGGCGATCGCGATCGGCGATGAGACCCGCGACATCGAGGCGGCGCGCACGGCCGGCATCGCCTGCGGCGCGGTGACCTGGGGCTATGCGGCACCGCAGGCGCTGATTGACTGCAAGCCGGATCTGGTATTCACGCGGATGAACGAGATCGCGGAAAGAGTGTTGGAGCGCTGATCTGCTCTGAGGTGGATGTAGCGCGCATGAGCGAGAGCGACATGCGCGGAGAGTGTCATTCCCGGATGCATATTCCCGGGTATCGCTTGCGCTCACCCGGGCTACCAGAGGCCACTAGATCATGATGCGATTAGAAGGAATCGCATCATGATCTAATCTCTTTGATTGAGCATGATCTTTTCGGAAAACCGGTTTCCACTTTTCCGGATCATGCTCTATCTCCGCAGGAACGCCCCGAACGCGCGCGGGCCGTCACCGACCTTGACTTCGCCGGTCACCTTCAGCGCCTCTGCATCGATGATGCTGAGCGTGTTGCTCTCCCAATTGGCGACGATGATGCGCCGGCCGTCGGCGGTCGCGGCGATGCCTTCCGGATAATCGCCGACGCTGATGCGCTTGATCGGCTGCAACGTCGCCAGGTCGAACACGCTGACCGTGCCGTCGTACTGGTCGGTGACGAAACCGCGGCCCTGCGCCAGCGCCACGGCATAAGGACGCAGGCCGGTCTTGACCCGGCCGATCTCGCTGCGATCGGCGATGTCGACCACCGACACGTCGTTGGAGCCGACATTGGCGGTGTACGCGCGCCGCCCCTCGGCATCGATGGTAACGCCGAACGGCCGCATGCCGACCTTGATAGTCGCGATCCGCGCCCGGCTCGCGGTGTCGACCACCGAGACGCTATCATCGTCGCGATCCGCCGACAGCAGTTGACGGCCGTCGGGCGTGACCGCAAGGCCGGACGGCGAGGCGCCGACCGCGATGCTCCCGACCACCGCCCGCGCTTTGGCATCGATCACCCGGATCGCAGCAGCATACCAGTCGGCGACATAGACGGTGGCACCATCGCCCGCCACGGCAATGCCCAGCGGTCCGCCACCGACCTCGACGCGACCGACCACCTGGCGCGCCGCCGCATCGATCACGCTGACCACCTTGCCGTCCGGACTGGCCACATAGGCAAAGCGGCCGTCGGCCGTCACCGCCACGCCCGCCGGCTTGCCGCCGATCGGGATCGTCGCCAGCGCCCGCGAGGTCGCGAGATCGACCACGGTCAGGTCGTCGCTGAGCTGGTTGGTGACGAACGCCTCCTCGGCGCTGGCGGCTACGCTCGCGATCAGCAGCGTGCCCGCGAGCCACGCTCGCAACACGGTCAGCTGCCGTTCTCGATCTTGGCCTTCAGCCCTTCGAGCCCGTCATGGTAGAGGCCCGTTACCGCGGCGATCGCGGCCTCGTCGTTGAGCTCCGGCGGCGGATCGTTGTTGGGATAGCCGCGGTAGAACGCGCCGGCCCATTCGACCAGGCTGCCCTTGCCGTCCGCGCCCGGCGACACCGTGATGGTCGAGGAATAGTTGGTGACCGGCAGCACTTTCACGTCGACCGCTGTGATCCGATAGGAATAGCTCATCTTCTCGGCGTCGTATTTGTAGAGCTCCTCGTCGATGGTGGCTCCGGTTTTCAAGGTCAGCCGCCGGGTCGCGCCGATCTCGTTGCCCTTGTCGCCCTCGGTCTTGGCGACCGGTCCGAGCCATCCCATGTCCTGGAAATTGCCGATCGCGGCCCACACCTTGGCAGGCTCCGCATTGATCGTGACCTGCTGCTGCACCTTGCGCCGGGTCGGACCGTGCGCCCAGGCCGTCGTCAATGCCGTCGTGACGATCGCCAGCGCGACCGTAGCGGCCAGCGCCTTCAACACCACCCTCATCTCGTTTCCTCAATCGCTCTCGTTGGCGCGCTGTCTCGCGCGGTGCCGCATCTTACACGGCCCAGCATTGTTGCAATAAAAAAGACGAGAAGGCGGCGATGACCCCACCAAGGCGATGCAAAAACAGCGTTCAATTGGCTCCGCAGCAGCGCTTGTATTTCTTTCCCGAACCGCAGGGGCATGGATCGTTGCGGCCGACCTTGCGCATTCTTGCGAATGGGTTGGATTGCTCAGTGAAAACCGTCGCAGACGATTGCGGGGCCGACGACAAGCGGTGGGCATTCAGCGCCAGGATCGCGGTCCGGATCGCTCCCATGGGATCCCTGCGCAGCCGGGCCTCGTCTTCCGCGCCCATGTCGGGGTCGCCGTTGGCGATATCCATCAGCAGGACAAGTGTCGTCCAAGCATCGGTGGTCGTCCCGCCGACGTCCAGCAGCGGCCCCCAGGCGTCCCGGCGCAGATCGGCGGCCGCCGCAAATCCTTCAAGCCACAATTCCCAGATCACGTCGCCATTGCGGTCGTCGATCGGAAACCGGGGTTGATAACGTTCCGGATGCCGCGCCAGCGTCAAGGCGACATCGTTATAGTAGTCCATCACGAGGCCGAGAACCTCGTTTGCATGGGCGAGGTCGCGCAGCGGAGCCGACCTTGATGTCGTCAGGCCGACGGCGCGCGCAAACCATTCGCCGGGCGGGATCAGCTCGGGGCAGACCAGCAGCCCCGCAATGAAGCCATCCAGCTCCTCGAGCACCATCGCGCGATCATCGAGCGTAAGCAGCGCCTGCTCGAGCTCATCCCAGCGGCCGATCTGCTCCGACATGCTTGTCAATCCCTGTTGGGTCTACATCCGCGGCTAATGGGAGCTGCGCTCGTGTCCCAACTAGGCCCAAGTGATTTGCCCGACAAGCGCGCGGTCTACAGCACATTGCACCTTTCCGCCATTTCTCGCGAATGAAAAAGCTGCGCCAAAAAACTTATTTTGCGAGGCGTTTCAACATGATCACCCATGTCCAGATGTCGAGCGAAAAATACTTCTATTTCCTTTTTTCAGAAAGTGAGGATTATTCGTCCGTCCCGCCTCATCTGAGGGGCGCTTCGCGAACGTCACGAGCGTTGAGCGCGGGATGCGATGGACGTGAGGCGTCGCAGCGCGTAATTCACGCGTGGACGAACGGCGCAGTCACGGACGGCGAAATCGTGTGGTCCTGGCATCCCGGTGCTGATGCCGAGCGCAACGCGCCTCGCGCGTTGTCGCGACACGGGGGCAAAAAAGCCGGTCCCCGAGGAGAGCACGTATAAACCGTAAAACCGTCGTGCAGGGAAGGCCGGGCTGCATCGGCCATACCTGTGGTTCCTGCCCCGTGCACTTCTTCCCGCACGGGGGCCATGGGTGTTGGCCAAGCACCCGGTCTTCCCCATAGGCGTTAAGATAATGCGGGCATCGATTGATATCGTCGTTTTCGAGGTGGCTCGTAGAGGTGCCGGTCCAGTACCCGTTTGCTGTGATGGAGGCGGCGGATGGTTGGTTGTGGAATGATTGCTTGTAGCAAGGACGCAATGAGTTGCTGCAAGACACGCCAAGCGCCAGGTGTCGTCAGGCGGCCTGCGTCCAGTGGGGAGAGTCCTCGAACTCGCGGACAAGCGGTTCGAGCAGCAAAATGATCAAGAGATGAGCCAGCAGGTAGGGCTTGGCGGAGCGCGGATCGGTTCCAGGCGATGTCTTGAGGCCGATCAAACTCTTCAATCGCTTGAAGCCGAGTTCGATCCGCCATCGCAGTCTGTAAAGCGCAAGCACATCTTCGACGGTGAACTCGTCCGGCGCTAGCGAGGTGACCAGGATGACCCAATCCGCCGCTTCCAAAGTTTCTTTAGAGATGGTGCGGTTTTCGTCTTGGGCGTCTCGCCGGGCTTTACGACGCGACGCGGCAGCCGCATCGGCAGACTTCTTGACTGCGATCAGACGCATAGCCAGAGGCGCGCCGGCCTTGCGTTTGATCCAAATCGGCCGATCGATCAGTCCGCGGGCGTTCCCCGCCCGTAATTCGGCTATCAGATCGAGCGGATAGCCTTTGGCATCAAGCCAACGTGCGTTCTTCCAGCCCGCTCGGATCAAAACATCTGCACCAGCTTCGAGCACTGCCGAGATGCGATCAGGTTGTAGATAGGCGCGGTCAGCAATACGGATCTCACCCTTGACCACTGGTATGCGGTCAAACGTCTCGCCCTCTTGCTGATCTGTCAGTTCGAAATGGCCAAACCGCTCATATGGCAGATCAAATGCACTATGAATGCGCCAAAGCTCGCTGTTCTTGCGCGCAGCCGGCCCTGCCTGAGGCACTGTCGTGGCATCGATGATACGGATCAGACGGCCTCGGCTCGCCTTTGGCGCCGCCGCCGCGAGCAAGCGCTCCACAAGCACGGTAAACCAATCGCCACATTGACGCAGGCGGTAGAACAGCGCCACGCTACTCAGATTGGCAAGGCCAACAGAAGCAGCCCACGCGGCCGTCGATCTTAACCCTCTTTCACCCAGACAATAAGCCAGCATCAGCCGAAGCAACGCCACCGCATCAGGGATCCGCCGTTGCCGCACGAAAGCTTTCGTCTGGCGCGCGCTGCTCTCGAGCTGCGCAGCCCCACCTAGCTGCGTAACGACGCTCGCCCAGTCTTCGTTCAAAAGCGAATCTCGTGTCATCCCATGTTCGAATCACGAACGATTCCAACACGCAAGACTAAACTTAACGCCTATGCGGTCTTCCCTGCGCCCTCGTTTCGATGGGGGTGATGAGTTGGCAAAACTCGGGCACGAACGCGCCGCGAGAAGGCGGACGTTTGTTTCAGTCGTCATTGCGAGGCGCAAGGCTTCGACGAAGATGACTATCGGGCCGCATCCTCTGTTGTCATCGTCCGCGAAGGCGGACGATCCAGTACACCGCGGCCTCTCGGTTCATCACCGCCATCTCTGAGTACTGGATCGCCCGGTCAAGCCGGGCGATGACAGCAGAGGGGATGAAACGCCCCTCGTCTCCACAAGAAAGTTTGACCTGAGTTCGAGATGTCCTCACTCCGCAAACACTGCCTCGACGAAGCCTTGCGGATCATCGCAGAACTCGCGCATGGCCTTGAAATGATCGGTGTCCTGCACGCGCACCGGCTCCAGCCCGTATTTGGTCAGTCGCAGCAAGGTCGCGTTGGGATAGGCCATCAGCACTGGCGAATGCGTCGCCATCACCACCTGGCAATAGCCGGCGTCGTCCATCCGTCGCATCAGTTTCAGAAACTCGATCTGCCGCGACGGCGACAATGCCGATTCCGGCTCGTCGAAGATGTAGATGCCCTGACGTCGGCAGCGCTCCTGAAAGAAACGCAGAAACCCTTCGCCATGAGAATGCGAGAGGAAATCTGGTGGCATTGCGCGCACCTGGCGCGCGGCATTGTCCAGATAGCGCGCAACCGAGAAGAAGCTCTCGGCGCGGAAGAACCAACCCTGGGTGATCTTCGGCAGCCAGCTTGCGCGCAGCGCGGTAGACAATTCGCCGCCCATCTTCTCGATCGCTTCGGAATGATCGACGGGCATGTAGCCTTTGCCGCCGCCGGCTTCGTCATAGCCTGCGAGTGCCGCAATCCCCTCGAGCAGGGTCGATTTGCCGGTGCCGTTCTCACCGACGATGATGGTGATGGCATGCGAGAAGCGGATCTCGAAATCGTCCTGCAGGAACGGCAGGCAGAACGGATAGGCGGTGCGATCGGGAATCTTTGCCGGATCAAGCCAGAGGCGCTTCAGGTAAGGCGCCGGCAGTCTGATGTCGCGTTTCGCCTCGCCATGTCGCGGCCCCACAACTCCAAAGAGACGCGGCAAACTTGCACATCGCAAGGAACATAACAAGAACTATCGGCATCTCAGTCCAGCACCTCCAGCACCAGCTCCATGGTCATCAGCACTGGATTATTGCTACGCACCAACCGGCCTTGCGCGAGTGCGCCGGTGTAGTCGACCAGCGCGATATCGAGGGCGGCCTCAAGTGCACCATCTACACCCGGCGCGATCTGACCGGCAGTGACCGTCAGCTCGGTCGCGAATGGCTCGACAACACGACCGTCAGTGAAGCACGCGCCGATGGTCGAGCCGACTCCGCCGCGAATGTGTGCCCGGCTGACGCCGTGAGCACGGCAGAACGCCTCGAGACAAAACGCAAAATCCTGGTTCGGCCGCAGCCGCAGCGCGAAGGCGCGACGATCCGTCGTGGCACTGCGAGCTGCGGCCGATACCGGCCCGAACAGCTTGAAATTCGTCTCGGGATCAGGCTCCGCGGTAAACACCGCGCCGTCGAGTCCGAAGGCCTCGACCTCGAACGGCTCAGCAATGACGGTCTCCTCCGGCAGGATATGGCCGCCATTTTGGGGACCGCCCTCCTCCGTCCAGAGCGCGTGACAATGGAAGAACGGCGCGTTGTCGCGCGCACCGAACGTCATGGTCGCGGTGGAGAGCCGTGTGATGCCATCAGGCCGATAGGTCTCACTGTAGAATGCCGCGTGCTCCGGTGTCTTCGACAGTGCCGGCATCACATAGGCGAAGGGCCCGAGCGCGCCAGTCTTGAAGCTGGCAACGCCACTCACAAAGCCCTGCGCAGCGAAGCCCTGCCGCACCGCTTCGAGCAGCGACACGCCAGCCGGCACAGCGAAGGAAAAGCCACGGCCGCGCGCCTCGACCCACTGGATGCGCTCGGCCGCCGGCGACCCGGGCTGACGAACCTCTCGCATCGGTCAGGCCTGCTTCGCGTTGAGGTCGAGCAGCCCACGCGCCTCGAGCTCATCGCGCACCAGCCGCTTCGGGATCTTGCCATAGCCGGATTTCGGCAAGGCGTCCCAGAAGAAGAAGCGTTTTGGCATCTTGTAGCGCGGCAGCTTGGTGGCGAGGTAGCCGGCCATGTCGCTCTCGCTCGGTGCTGCCACGCCTTCATGCGGCACGCAGACGGCAACGCCGACCTCGCCCCACACAGGGTCCGGCACCCCGAGTACGGCGACCTCGCCGATCGCAGGGTGCATGAGGATCTTCTCCTCGACCTCACGGGGATAGATGTTGGAGCCCCCGGAGATGTACATGTCCGAGGCGCGGCCAGTGATGTAGACGAAGCCCTGCTCGTCCATGTGGCCGAGATCACCGGTACGGAACCAGCCATCGCGGAACGCCTTCGCATTGGCCTCCGGATTGTCGTAGTAGCCCGCGAATACCGCGGGTCCGATCACGCAGATCTCGCCGGTCTCGCCCGGCTTCAGCTCGCGGCCCACATCGTCCTGGATGGAGACCTGCATGCCCGTGCGCTCATAGCCGCAGGTGCCGATCCGCGCCTCGGGACCATCTTCCACCTCGTGCAGCGCCGCCGGCAGCACGGTGATGTTGCCGGTGACCTCGCCAAGCCCGAAATATTGCACGATCACCTTGCCGAGCTTGGCAAGTGCCCGCTTCTGGTCCTCGCGATACATCGGAGCGCCGGCATAGATGACGTGGCGCAGCGAGGAATGGTCGAACTGATCGGCCGCAGGATGCTCGACCATCATCTTCAGAATGGTCGGCACGGTGAAGAGGTTGCTAATGCGATGGGCCTCGATCAGGCGGAAGGCTTCGGTGATGTCGAACTTCTCGCTTGGCAGCAGCACGGTCTTGGCTCCCCGCGCGCATTGCATCAGCTGATGCACGCCCGCGCCATGCGACAGCGGCGCCACCACCAGCGCGGCATCATCCTCGGTGGTGCCGGGCGTCAAATCGGCGAGATGATTGGTGATGACGAACGCCATCTGGCCATGGGTCAGCACCGCCGCCTTGGAGCGGCCGGTGGTGCCGGAGGTGAAGAAGAACCAGCAGGGATCGTCGTGCTCGACCGCGACATTCTCCACATGCGCGCCCGCATGCGCCTTGATGGCGTCGCTGAGCGTGCGCTCGCCGAACGTCCCGCTGTCGCCGATGCGCCAGACGAAGGCCGCACCGGTTGCCGCCGCTGCATGCTCGGGAAAATCGCCATGGCAGAGGAAGCCCTTGGCGCCGGATGCCGTGCCGAGATAGGCGACCTCATCGGGCATCAGGCGGAAATTGGTAGGCACCCAGACCGCGCCGAGCCGGAACGCTGCGAACATCGAGACGAACATCTCGTCGCAGTTCTTGGAGTGCACCAGGATGCGATCGCCCTTCTCGATACCGCGCGCGGCGAGCGCCGCCGCAAGCGCCGAGGCCATCCGGTCGAGCTCGCGCCAGGTGAAGGCGCGCTCGCCCCAGACGAAGCCGGTGCGGTCGCCGAGCCTGCGGCCGTTCTGCGTCATAATGTGCGCGAGGTTCATGACCCGGCGCGACATCCGCGCCAGCCCGCCTTTCGGCGCCGTCTGCGTGCTTGCCCCCACGTCGCTCATTGGCCGCTCCCTGCGATCATGGGCGTGCCGGGCGGACGTTGGACGAGCATCATGGGAGGTTCCTCGCAGAGCAGCGTGCGGCGGTTGAACCGCCCTTTCCAACCTGTTTATCGCCATCGAACGAGGCCGGGCAAGGGCAGCCGGATCACGTCGCGACGAGAGGAGCACGCCCCTCATGCACGACCGCTTGTGGCGAGCGGCACCCATCGATTTTCAGCTCGACAGGCATGTCGTGGACGAGGTGGGCGTGCTCATGATCGACGTCATATTCCACGCGACTGCTCTTGAAGAGCCACCCCCGGAAATGAGGCCATGATGATGACGGTCCGCGACAACAAGGAACGACACCGCTTCGAGCTCGACGTCGAAGGCGGCACGGCCTTCGCCAGTTATGTGATGACGCCGGCGGCCCTCGTCATTACTCACACGGAGACGCCGCGGGCCTTGCGCGGCCGCGGCATCGCCTCCGATCTGGTGAAGGGCGCGCTGGAGCTGATCCGCGCCGACGGTCGCAAGGTGCGGGCCGGCTGCAGCTTCGTCGCCGACTACCTGGAGCGACACCCAGAACACGCGGATATCGTGGGATGACCGGCCGTAGGATTACCGTGATGCCAGTTGCCGCAGATGTTGTTAACTCTTGGGCGACCCGAACGGCGCTGCAGTCGTCGGCGGGACAACGAACCCGCCGGAGAGGCTCATGCTCATCATCACCGCCTACGAATTTATCAAGCGGTACGCACATTATCGTTCCGAGCTCGCCTGCATTGCGGCGCTGGACGATCGCACCTTGTATGACATCGGCCACAGCCGCACGGAGCTTTGCGCGCTGGCGTGGCGCCGCGCCGGGCTCGCAGCGCACTGACCGGCGACCACGCTCCGGCTTGATAAAGGCCCGCGCGAGCGCGGGCCTTTCGAGATCACATTCAAACCGGCAGCCCGGGCGCTCAGTGCTTGATCTCAGGGGGCAGCTTGCCGCCATTGGCGGCGAGCTGGGCCATGACCTGCTTGTGCAGCCAGACGTTCATGCTCGCGGAATCGTTGGTGTCGCCGCTGTAGCCGAGCTCCTTGGCCAGCTCCTTGCGCGCGGCGAGGCTCGAGTCGATGTCGAGCGCCTTCATCAGGTCGACGATCGAGGTACGCCATTCCAGCTTCTCGTGCTTGGCGGCCGCCGCCTTGTCGACGATTGCGGCGACATCGACGCTCTGCGGCGGGGCGGCCGGCGTGGATGCGCTCGGCGTCGTTCCGCTCGGAGCCGGTGCGGCTGCAGTCCCGCCCGAACTCGGCGCGGCATCGGCCGGCGCTACGCCCCCTGTGGGCGCGGCGGTCGCCGAATGGCCGAAAATCGCGCTCATGATTTTTCCAAAAACGCTCATCAGTTGCTCCCAAAAGGATCCACAGATCGTGTGAAGAACTTGATCGGCTCTTTTTCGTTGCGCGATGGCCGGTCGGAAAATCTTAAGGCCACGCGCGCTGCTTGCCAACGCGACCAGCGCGGCCGATTTGCAGCCTACCCGCGGCGGAATGACGGCGGAATGACGCTCACCTCCTGTGGTTGCGTCGCCTGTGCATTGCGGCACACCCGAAGTCACCGAGCCGTGAGCATCGGGCAAAGCCAATTCCGGATATGCTCAACACTTCAGTTCGCGAATGGCCATTCGGTTGGTTGGACTGGCCCTGTCGCGGACGCATCCAAAGGGCGCCGCCGACCTTGCCGGTTGTGACACGTGCCCGCCCTGTTTGGGAGTGAACGATCATGGCCACTTATCACAGCAATGTCGCCTCGCATGTTCGGCCGGCCGATGAGGTGGAGGCCGAGCTCTCGATCCGCACCATCGGCCTGTCCGATCTGTCGCGTGCGCTCCGGCTCGGCTGGGCGGATTTCGAGGCGATGCCCAGCCACGCACTGATGCTATGCGTGATCTATCCCGTGCTCGGCCTGGTGCTTGCCCGCGTCGTGTCGGGCTATTCGGTGCTGCCGCTGCTGTTTCCGCTCGCAGCCGGCTTTGCTCTGCTCGGTCCGTTCGCCGCGCTCGGCCTCTATGAGCTGAGCAGCCGCCGCGAGCGGGGCGAAAGCGCAACTGCGTGGGATGCGTTCGAGGTGCTGCGCTCGCCGTCCTTCGGGGCGATGCTGGGGTTAGGCACGCTCCTGCTTGCACTGTTCGTGGTCTGGATCGGCACCGCGCAAGCGATCTACGTCGCCGCCTTCGGTTATGGTGGCGCCGACAGCGCATCTGATTTCGTGCGTCGCGTTCTGACCACGCCGCAAGGATGGTGGCTGATCGTCGTCGGCTGCGGCACCGGCTTCCTGTTCGCCCTGGTGGCGCTGTGCCTCAGCGTGGTCTCGTTCCCGTTGATGCTCGACCGCCACGCCGGCGCGTTCGAAGCCATGGTGACGTCGCTGCGCGTCGTCGCCCGCAATCCGGTGCCGATGGCAGCCTGGGGCCTGATCGTCGCTGGGCTGCTGGTCGTGGGTACGATCCCGTTCTTCCTGGGCCTCGCCGTCGTTATCCCGGTGCTCGGCCACGCCACTTGGCATCTCTATCGCGAGACGGTCGCGATCGCGCCGAACGCGAGGCCAGTGGTGACCCCGCCACCGCGCGAGCCCAAGCCAGCGGCGGATTTCCCGGCCAATTTGTTCCCGTGGCGCCAGCATGACCGGAAGTGAGAGCGGGCGTCACTCGATCCGCTGGCGGCAGACACTGCCCGCGGATCGGTGCGCGACCCTATGCGGCTGTCGCAGCGTGCCGTTAACGAGAAGGAGAGATGGGCACAATCAGCACGCGGCTGAAGCAGCGCAGCGCACATGCGCCCCACGGCAAGGTGAACTGTAAGCCTTGTTTTGGCCGCGGTTGCTGCCAACATGGCGGTTTGCCGGTCATCGTTTGCAGATCATTTTACACAGGTGTTTCCCTGATGACCTCTTTCCGCCTCGCCCGAATGATCGCCGTCGGGGCCGTTCTCCTGTTCCCGGCCACGGCAGTGCAGGCGGCGGTCGCTTGCGGCAGCGGCAACTTCGATGCGTGGCTCGCCGACTTCAAGGCCGACGCGGCGTCGAAGGGCATCTCGAAGGCCGCTATCGACAGCGGGCTGGCCGGCGTCACGCTGGATCAAAGCGTGATCAACCGCGATCATTCGCAGAAGGTCTTCAGCCAGACTTTCGAAGAGTTCTCCGGCCGCATGATCCCGCCGCGGCTGACCCGCGGCTCCAACATGCTCAAGCAATATGGCTCGGTGCTGTCGCGCATCGAGCAGACCTACGGCGTCCCCGGCGAGGTGCTGGTCGCGATCTGGGGTCTGGAAACCGATTTCGGCGTCAACATCGGCAAGTTCCCCACGATCCGCGCGCTGGCGACCTTGGCCTATGATTGCCGCCGCGCGGAAGAGTTCCGGGGCGAGTTGATGGATGCGCTGCGGATCGTGGAACGCGGCGACCTGACACCTCAGGAGATGCGCGGTGCCTGGGCCGGCGAAATCGGGCAAACCCAGTTCATGCCGTCATCCTGGGTCAAATATGCGGTCGATTTCGACGGCAACGGCCGGCGCGACCTCATGCACAACGCGCCCGACGTGCTCGCCTCCACCGCCAACTATCTCAAGGGCTACGGCTGGCAGCGTGGCAAGGACTGGGAGCCCGGCAGCCCGAATTTCCCGGTGCTGCAGCAGTGGAACAAGAGCGAGGTCTATGCGCGGACGATCGCGTCCTTCGCGACCCAGCTCGCCCGCGCGCCGTAGCCGGCCGACACGCCAAGGCCGACCGCGGTCACGGTCGGCCTTCTCGCCACACGCTACGCTCCATACAGGCAGCCTACTTCACTTCGCCGCCTGCGCCGCCTTTGTCAGGTGCTGGCTGCAGATGCCCGCCTTGCCGCTGAGCAGCGCTTCCTGCGCCGCGGCGATTTCCCTTTCAGCCGCATACTTCGTGTCGCCGTCGGCCATGGCCTCGATCGCCGCCTCGGTCTTTTCCAGATTGGGTCCGCTGCAGCCGACGCCGTGCACTTTCGCCGCGTCCGCCGGCATCACCGATATCGTCATGGCAGCCAGAGCGGCCGCCGCGAGAAGCTTCTTGAGCATTTTATTTCCCCACCTTGTGTGCGACAGCACGGCTTCATTGCCGCGGTCATGAGGCAATTTGTCGCAGACAGGTGCAGCTTCAGAAATGAATTCGCTGCGAGACAAACGTGATCAACGGTATTGGCAGACCCGTCATGCGTTCGGTTCCGTTTGGATTAAAGGGTCGTAACGACGCGATGCAGCAGTCGCCCGCCCGCTCTCTGCGCTCACTTCTTCTCTCCAGCAGCTCTCTCGCAGCCTCTTCCTAGAAATGAATTTTTCTTCACTATATTGTGCACCGCCGCATAGACAGATAACACGCCATGCTCTTTAGGAGGTTCGGCGACAGTCGCAGCCGGTCAGTTCGGCGCACGCCCAATGGCGGAAAAACCTGCGCTCTTGCTTGGGTGTGCTCTGCTCTTCAGCTTGGCTTAACCGCTGTTTATGCTGGTAATTTTAGCCGACCTTAAATTTGGTCGACCGCCGGTCCGGAGAACTCCCGAATTCTTACCGGCTCGTTAGCCGAGCTATGCGCTGACCGTTTAGCTGCGCCGCAACAATCGCGACTACCGCACCGCAACAATCTGTCCTATGTTCATTTCAACGATGAGGCCCTGGCAAAGAGCTGAATCGTAGATCTAAGGAGAATTTTCATGTTGCTCTCGCTCATCCGCATGGTCCAGGCGTTTCGTGAGTATCAGCGCAACGTTGCGGAGCTGTCGCAGCTCAGCGATCGTGAACTCGCCGATATCGGTCTCGATCGTTCGGACATTCCGCGCGTTGCTGCCGGTCACTACAACGGCTGAACCAATCTTCCGACTAGCCAACGGACATCGCCCGCCAGCCCGGCGGGCGATGTCGTCTCCGGGTCCGACTACGTGCAGATAAGCACCCGCGGCCGTGACTTGAAGAACCGCCGGGTTCCCGCGAAGCTTTTCATTCGGCATCGGGCGACATTGCATTTCCCTGCTGCATGAAACGCGCTACCTGTCGCGCCCATGACAGGGTCATCAACTTCCGAATCAGTTCACGTGATCGGCGCCGGACTTGCGGGCTCCGAAGCGGCTTGGCAGCTCGCGCAGGCCGGCATCGACGTCGTCCTGCACGAAATGCGCCCGGTTCGCACGACCGAGGCGCACCGCACCGACTCGCCGGCTGAACTGGTTTGCTCGAATTCCTTCCGCTCAGACGATGCCGCCAACAACGCGGTCGGCCTCCTGCATGCCGAGATGCGCCGGCTCGGCTCGCTGATCATGCGCGCCGCGGATGCCAACCAGGTGCCCGCTGGCGGCGCGCTCGCGGTAGACCGCGAGGGCTTCTCGGCCGCAGTTGCAAAGGCGCTGCAGGACCATCCGCGCATCGAGCTTCGGCGTGGCGAGATCACCGGCCTGCCGCCGGCCGACTGGGATAACGTCATCGTCGCCACCGGGCCCCTCACCTCGCAGCCGCTGGCGGACGCCATCCGCGCGCTGACCGACGAGAGCGCGCTCGCCTTCTTCGACGCCATCGCGCCGATCGTCCACAAGGATTCGATCGACATGTCGGTGGCCTGGTTTCAGTCACGCTATGACAAGGTCGGGCCGGGCGGTACCGGCGCCGACTACATCAACTGCCCCATGACCAAGGAGCAGTATGACAGCTTCGTCGCCGCGCTGCTCGCGGGCGAAAAGACCGAGTTCAAGGAATGGGAGACCAATACGCCCTATTTCGACGGCTGCCTGCCGGTCGAGGTGATGGCGGAGCGCGGCCATGAGACCCTGCGGCACGGGCCGATGAAGCCGGTCGGGCTGACCAACCCGCACAACCCGACCGTCAAGCCATATGCGATCGTCCAGCTGCGCCAGGACAACAAGCTCGGCACGCTCTACAACATGGTCGGATTCCAGACCAAGCTGAAATACGGCGCGCAGCAGCAGGTCTTCCGGACCATCCCGGGCCTTGAGAAGGCGGAGTTCGCGCGGCTCGGCGGCCTGCATCGCAACACCTTCCTCAACTCGCCGAAGCTCCTGGACGAGCAGCTTCGCCTGCGTGCGCAGCCGCGACTGCGCTTTGCCGGCCAGATGACCGGGTGCGAGGGCTACGTGGAATCCGCCAGCATCGGCCTGATCGCCGGCCTCTATGCCGCGGCCGATGCGCGCGGCCAGCGGCTGGCGCCGCCACCGCAGACCACGGCGCTCGGCGCCCTGCTCGGCCACATCACCGGCGGCCATATCGAGACCATCGATGCCGGCACCCGCTCGTTCCAGCCGATGAACATCAATTTCGGCCTGTTCCCGCCGCTTGCGAGCCCGCCGACCAAGAAGCCGGACGGCACGCGGCTGCGTGGCAACGAGAAGACGGTGGCGAAAAAGCAGGCGCTCAGCGCCCGCGCGCTTGCCGACCTCGACCGCTGGATCGCCGACCATCTCCGTATCGCCGCTGCCGCGTGAGTCTTGCGATGAGTTTGCCAAAGGACGACGTCGCAACCTTGTCCGCGCGTTGGAGCGAGGGCGTGCTGCTCAAGCGCGACGTCTTTTCCAACGTCGAGCGAGGTCGCTTCCGCCGGGACGGAGGCGAGGTCGATGCCGTGCTGCGCCGGCTCGACGAGGTGCCGTGGTGGTCGTACCTTTTGGCGCGCCACCTGTTCGCCCGGGAGCGGAAGGCATTGACCCTTGCCAAGGGGCTCGGCGTCGGCCCGGAGCTGCTGTGGGCCGGCCGTCGCGCGCTGGTGCGCGGCTTCATCGACGGCGTTGCGCTGCATCTCGCCAAGCCGCGCGGCAACGTCGCCTATTTCCGCTCGGCCAAGCAGGCGCTGCACCGGCTGCATCGCGCCGGGATCACCCATAATGATCTCGCCAAGGAGCAGAACTGGCTGGTCGGCCGCGACGGCCATTGCTACGTCACCGATTTCCAGCTCGCCGCCTCCTTCTCCCGACGCAGCCGGCTGTTCAGGATCGCCGCCTATGAGGACCTGCGGCATCTGCTCAAGCACAAGCGCACCTATGCGCCGGAGGCGTTGACGCCGAAGGAGCGCAAGATCCTGGCGCGCAAATCGCTGTTCGCCCGGGTCTGGCTGATGACCGGCAAGAAGGTCTATCGCGGCATCACCCGCGGCATTTTCAACTTCACCGATCGCGAGGGTGGCGGCCGGCGTCTGGTCAATGATGCGCCGGTGCTGATCGAAATGATCCGCCGCAATCCAGATGTGCGCGACGCCGCAATCGTCGCCTTTGCCGACCGCCGCACCGGTGTCGGGCTTTACGCTTTCGTCGAGGCCGAGCGCGCTTCCCTCGAGGCACAGTTGCAGAGCGAGCTTGCCGCCGCCAAGGGGCCCAAGCCACCGGAGCACATTCAGGTGGTGCAGGCGCTGCCGCGCGATGCCACCGGCAAGCCGCGCACCGAGATCCTGCAGCTGGTTGCCATGAACCAGGTTGATCTGCTCGAGCCAATGATGGCAAGCGATACCGATCGCGCTTTCCTGAAGGACATCCTGGATGCGCGGAAGAACCTGCGCGACCGTTTCAACTTCGAGGCCAACCTGAAGCTGCCGTCGCACTAAGGACCGCAGGCTACGGCTTCAGCTTCTTGATGCAGGTCGGTCCCCACTCATGATGCGTGCACTCCCCGGTCCGGTTCCAAGCTGGTGGGAGCACGCCCTTGCAACGGGATGCCAAAGATGGCCATCGCGACGATGGCTGCGGCGATGAGCACACCAAGCGCGATCGCGAGCACGTTGCCTTCGAGGTGCCACCGAAGCCATTCCGTCATGTTCAATTCCGCAATCGAGAGTTGCTGCAACGGCCGACCTTATTCGCATTCATCCCGGGCAATCTGTGATTGTTTTGGTATAGTGTTCCAATCCTGACCAAGAAGCGCAGCCGGAGGAACAACCATGGATATCGAAACCAGCTCCGCGCGTGAGGTCACGTCGCGCGCTGTCGAGATCGTTCCGACCGGCAAGGCACTCGGCGCCGAGGTCACAAACGTCGACCTGAAGCGGCTGGACGACGCCACTTTCGCTGCCTTGCTGCGCGCCTTCCATGATCATTCGGTGCTGCTGGTGCGTGGACAGACCCTGTCCGATCAGGACTTGATCGCCTTCAGCCGCCGGTTCGGCGAACTCGACTGGGCGCCGGTGCAGGAGAATGGCCGCCGCTTCGTCGAAGGGCTGCCGGAGATCTACATCGTCTCCAACGTGAAGCAGAACGGCGAGCCGATCGGCAGCCTGGGCGCCGGCGAAGCGGTCTGGCACACCGACATGTCCTATCTCGAGGCACCGCCGATCGCGAGTGCACTTTACGCGCTGGAGATCCCGCCTGTCGGCGGCAACACCTCATTCTGCAGCATGTATGCGATCCATGATGCGCTCGCGCCCGAGCTGAAGCGCCGGGTTACGGGCCTCAAGATCAAGCACGACAGCACCTACAATAGCGGCGGCTTCCTGCGGCAAGGTGTGACGCCGACTGATGACCCGCGTACCTCGCCCGGGGCGATCCACCCGCTGGTCTGCACGCATCCGGACACGGGTCGCGAGATGCTCTATCTCGGCCGCCGCCGCAATGCGTACCTGGTCGGACTCGAGCTTGCGGAATCCGAGGCACTGCTCAATGAGCTCTGGGCGTATGTCGACCGCCCTGAGTTTGCATGGGAGCACGTCTGGCAGGTCGGCGATCTCGTGATCTGGGACAACCGCTGCACCATGCATCGGCGCGACCCGTTCGATGACAACAGCCGCCGCATCATGCATCGGACCCAGATCAAGGGCACGGTACGCCCGGCGTGAGCCGGCTGCGCCTCGATCCTGAGTCGGAGTGACGCAGCTGACGTCGCGAGCAGCGCCGCATTTTCGACCCAACTTGCTGCACTGCGCCGACAATTTGCCGCCTGCGCAGCGTTTGTCCCGCGATTTGCCGCCACAGCGAGATACTGACGACACGTTCCCAGGGCTGAATCAGCCCGTTGGCAAATCAGCGGGGAGTGATGGCCATGACTTTCGGGAGCAACCTTGCCGGCAAGACTAGAGGCGAGATGCGCGCAACGACGCCGGCCATGCTGCTCGGCAGCCTGTTCGAGGTGATTCCGAGTGGACCGCCGCTCGGCGCCGAGGTCCGCAATGTCGATGTCAGGTCGTTCGACGACTGGGCTTTTGCCGCGCTGATGCGTGCGCTGCTCAAGCACCAGGTGCTGCTGGTTCGCGGGCAGACGCTTGGCGAGCACGAGCTCGCCCGCTTCCGCCGCCGTCTCGGTCAGGCCAGCGTGTCCTTGGCGCCGGCGCTCGGCACGACTTCGTCATTCAGCAGCCTGTATGCGATCTACGATGCGCTGCCGCCCGCACTGAGGGGCCGGATCGCGCATCTGAAAATCAGGCATCTGCTGCCCAACGAGAATGATGTCGCTCGCTACGTGGGTGCCACTGACGAGATCGCGATCGATACCATGGTTCAGCCGCTGGTCGGCATCCATCCTGACACCGGTCGATCGATGCTGCATCTCGGCGAGCGCCGCCATGCGTCGCTGGTCGGCATGGAGCCGGCCGAATCCAATGCCCTGCTCGAGGAGCTCTGGCAGTTCGCCGCGCGCACAGAGTTCGCTTGGCAATGCACCTGCAAGCCCGGTGACCTCCTGATCTGGGACCCGCGCAGCACGATGCACCAACGGGCGGCAGTAAGCGCGGCCCACCCGCGTCTACTGCAGCGGGCCGAGATCTGGAGCTCGATGAGCCTGAGCTGATGCACGCGTCAGCATCGCTCAGACCACGCCGCCAAGGTAGAGCCGCTTGACGAGGTCGTTGGCCTTCAGCTCGTCAACCGAATCTGCCGCGGCGGCGATCTCGCCATGGACGATGACATAGCCGCGATCGGCGATCCGAATCGCCTGGTTGAAGTTCTGCTCGGCCATCAACACGGTGAGTCCGAAACTCTGCTTCAGCTCGCCGATCTTGCTGATGGTCTGAGAGACCAACAATGGTGATAAGCCCACGGAGGGCTCGTCGACCAGCAACAGGCGCGGCGAGGACATCAGCGCGCGCGCGATCGCCAGCATCTGCTGCTGGCCGCCGGACATGGTGCCGGCGAGCTGGCGCCTGCGCTCCTTCAGAAGCGGAAACGTCTCAAAGGCCTGGGCGAGATTGTGCGCGATAGCCTTGCGCGCCGCCCTGCGGAAGGCACCCAGCATCAGGTTCTCCTCGACCGTCAGCTTGGGGAACAACCGCCGGCCCTCCGGCACCAGCGCGACGCCGAGCCCGACGATCGCCTCGGCCGGCAGCCGGGTCAAATCATGCTGCCTGCCGTCGATCATCAGCAGGACCCGGCCGCGCGTCGGGCGGACCAGGCCCATCACGCATTTCATCAAGGTGCTCTTGCCATTGCCGTTGGTGCCGAGCAGCGCCACCGTCTCGCCGGCGTCGACCCGCATCGAAACGCCGCGCAGCGCCTTCACTGCGCCATAGCCGGCATCGAGGCTGTCGATCGAGAGGCTAAACGCCAAGATAGGCCTCCTGCACCCGCGCATTGGCCATCACCTCGGCCGGCGCGCCGATCGCGATGATCCGGCCGGCGTCGAGGCACATCACCCGCTCCGAGAACCGCATCACCGCCTGCATGATGTGCTCGATCATGATGATCGCGATGTCCTCGCCGCCGAGGCTCATCAACAGATCCAGCACCTCGTCGACCTCCGAGTGCGACAGCCCGGCCATCGCCTCGTCTGATATCAGGAGCTTCGGCCCCATCGCCAGCGCTCTGGCCAGCTCCATCTTGCGTAGGTCCACCTGGGTCAGGGCGGTCGCGAGCGCGCCGGCCTTGGGTGCAAGGCCAATGCGCGTCAGGATCGACATCGCCGCGTCGCGGCGATGCGCGGCCGATTCCAGCACGCCGCGCCCAGCGGCGAAATCGAGTGCGACCATCAGGTTCTCGAGCACGGTCATGCTCCGAAAGGGGCGCGGAATCTGGAAGCTGCGCGCGATGCCGCGGCGAGCGCGCTGGTTCGGCGGCAGCGGCGTAAGGTCCTCGCCGGCAAGCGACACGCGGCCGCGGCTCGGCCGCAGCGCCCCCGAGATGCAGTTGACCAGCGTCGTCTTGCCCGAGCCGTTGGGGCCGATCAAGCCGAAGCGCTCGCCCTTGCGGATATCGACGCTGATATTGTCGAGCGCGACGAAGCCGCCAAAGCTCTTGGTGAGAGATTCGACGCGCAGCAAGGGCTCGGGCATGGCCGCATCCGTCATGCGCGCTCTCCGGGAGGCTTGGACCGGCGCACCAGGCCAATGATCCCCTTGGGCGCGCCGACCACGAACAGCACCAGCATGATGCCCAGCACCAGCACATTGACCTCGGAGGAGATCGTCACCGCGAGCAGCTGCTGCGTGGTGCCGAGCAGGATCGCACCGAGCACCGGGCCGATCCAGTGCGACGTGCCGCCGATCAAGGCCATCGCCAGCACCGACACCGAGGTGGTCAGGTTGAAGGCCGAGCCTGGATCGGCATATTGCAGATACATCGCCGCCGGCGCGCCGCCGGCCGCGATCAGCGCGCCGGAGATGACGCAGGCGACCAGCTTGAGCCGCAGGGTCGGGACACCCGTGCATTCGGCGGCGAGCTCGTCGTCCCTGAGCGCGTGCAGCCCGCGGCCGATCCAGGAATTCTGGATACCGCGCGTGATCGCGACGGATGAGACCACCAGCAGCGCCTGCACGAAGAACAGCATCTTCACATAGCTGTCGAACGGCGCCATGACCGGCGGCCGCTGCAATTGGATGCCGGCCGCACCGCCGACGAAGCGCCAGTTCGTCACCGTGGTTTCCACGATGATCGCGAGCGCAATCGTCGCAATCGAGAAGAAGATGCCGCGCATCCGCAGCGTCATCAGGCCGACGGTGAGGCCCAGCAGGCTGCCGACCACGGCGGCCATCGCGATCTGCACGCCAAGGGGCGCCTCGTAGGTGTGAGCGAGGAACACCGCCGTATAGACGCCGGCGCCAAAGAAAGCGTTGGTGCCGAAATTCACATAGCCGGCATAGCCGCCCAGGATGGTCCAGGCGACCGAGAGCACGATGAATTGCAGGATCACGTAGCCGGCAAAGAACGGGTATTCGTTGCGAACGAGCTGGGTCATCGTGAGCGCGACGGCAAGGAAGACGATGGCACCTAGCCAGAATGCGATGTTGTTACGCGTCACGGATCACCTGCCGAGCAGACCCTGCGGGCGCACGGTCAGGACACCGAGCAGCAACGCAAAGGAAATCGCCGGTGCCCAGGACGCGCCGAACATCGTGAGCACGATCGACTCCGCGACGCCAAGGATGAGGGCGGCGATCAGCGTCCCGGTGATGCTGCCGAGCCCCGCCATGACCACGACGCAGAAGGTGCGCCCGATATAGACGCGATCGAGCGTCGGCTCGACCGGTGCGACGATGATCATCAGTGCGCCCGCGACCGCGACCACCGCGGTCGCGATCCCGAACGCGAGCTGCTTGACCCGCACCGGACTAGCGCCCATCAGCCGCAGCCCCTCCTCGTCCTGCGCCACCGCCCGGATCGCGCGCCCGAGGAACGTCCGGGACAGATAGGTCGCCAGCAATAACGTGAGCGCCAGCGCGACGCCGAAGGCGACGAGCTGTCGGATCGGAATCCGCATGCCGGCGACCCGCCAGGCCTTGCCGATATAGGGTGCGGTCACCGAGCGCTGGTCGACCCCGAACTGCAGGATGATCAGCACCTCGATGATGAAGGCCACCCCGAAGAAGAACGCGATACCACGCACGGCGGCATCACTACCACGCCGCTCGAAGGTCTCGTAATAGAGCCGGTAGGTCACGAGCCCGAGCACGAAAAAGAGCGGCGTCAGCAGCAGGCCCGCCAGCAATGGATCGATGTCGAAACGGTCGTTGCAGAGGTAGACGCCGTAGGAGGCCAGCACCAGGAAGGCTGGATGCGCGACCTGCGGCACGTCGAGCAGACCGAAGGAGATCGACAGGCCCACGCTGACGGCCGCATAGAAGCAGCCGAGTAGCAGGCCGAGCACGATGGCATCGCGCATCAGTTCGAGTGAGAACAAGCGCCCTCCCCTTTATCCAGCTCTGGACTGACCGCCCCTCATGCGCGCCCTATTGGCGCGCGTCCTCGAAGGGAAAGACGAGATCACCGGTCTTCAACCGGTCCGGAAACAGGATGACCTGCTTGCCGGCGGAGCGGAACTGATCGATGTTCTTGTCCTTGACGCCGCGGAACTGCGCTTCCAGCGTCGCCGTCTCCTTCCACTCGCCATCCGGGCCGAAGATGATCGGGCCGACGATGGTGTTGTGAGTGTGCTCGCGCAGGTACTTGGCTAGCGTCTTCTGGTCGAACGACTTGGTCGCATTGACCGCCTGCTCGACCAGCTGGCCCATGGCGTAGCCGAACGGAGCCAGATAGTAACCGAGCGGATCGACCTTCGCCTCGACGGCGCGCTTGGTATAGGTGTCGAAGAACTTCTTGGTGCCGTCGAAATACATCGAGGGCTCGGGCAGCCAGGTATTGAAGTTGACGACGCCGTTCATCAACGATCCCAGATTTTCCATCACGCCGGCGAACTGCAGACCGACCATGGCGCCGCCGAAGATCTTGACGTTGTCGCCGACGCCGATCTCGTTGACCGCGCGCAGGATGGCGGCGGAATCAGGCGGATAGGATGCGACATAGACGATGTCGGGCTTGGCCGCGTTCAGGGCGCGGATGATGCTGGAGAATTCGACCGTGGCAGGCGGATAGGCCTGATCGAACACGATCGGCATGCCGCGGCTCTTGGCGACGTCGCGGGCGGTCTTGGCGAGGTTCTGCGCGAATTCCTGGTCGGCCGCAAGCAGCGCGACGGTCTTGCCGCCAGCCTTCTGGCCGAGACCAAGAAAGGCCGTCGCCCAGCTATCGGCCGGGCCCCAGGGCGCAATGTTGAACCACATATCGTGGCCGACCTTGCTGTTCACCTGGAATGAGAAATTGCCCATCAGCAGCATGCCGCGCTGCTTGACCAGCGGCATGATCGGCGCGGTCGGCACGGTGGCGTAGGGCGCGAACAAAAGGTCGACCTTGTCGACGTCGAGCAGCTTGGCGTAGATCGCCGGCGTCTCCGCCGCGCTCGACTTGTCGTCATAGACCACGAGCTCGACCTTGCGGCCGAGCAGCCCGCCTTTCGCATTGATATCGTCGCGCCAGATCTCGATGCCGAGCAGCGATGCCTTGCCGCCGGCGGCCAGCCCGCCGGTTTGCGCCATCGACATGCCGATCTTGATCGGCGGCTCATCGGCATTGGTGCCCGATATCCCGCCGAGCATGATCGCGGCCGCAACCAGGCCGAACATTGTCCTGCGATTCATTCTCCCCCCTCCACGCTCTGTTTTTTTGTGCGTTGGTTCGTTGTGTTGGGCGGCCTAGCTCGGCACGGCCGCCTCCCTTTCTTTCATGATGGCCGCCGGGTCGGAGCCGACACGGCCGCTGGTCTTGTCTGCTTCGCCCTCGCGCGGCAGCCTGAGATCGAAGCGGATGCTCGGCAGTCCCTTGATCGGACAGTCCGGATCATCCCGAACGATATCAACGGCGAGATCGTCCGACGAGCCGAACACGACATCGTCGGCGAGATGCGGATCGTCGCGAAGATAAAGCGCGGTGACGAGCTCGCGATAGCCGGGCGCGCCGACCAGGAAATGGATATGGGCCGGCCGCATGCCGTGCCGGGCCTGCGCCTTCACCATCTTGCCGACCGGGCCGTCCATCGGGATCGAATAGCCCAGCGGCCTGACGGTGCGGACGAGATAGCGGCCGTCGGAATCGGTACTGAACACGCCGCGATAGTCAGGTGTGCCGGGGTTTTCCTGAATGTCATAGAGGCCATCGGCGCCGGTCTGCCAGACCGAGACGGTCGCATTGGCGAGCGGCTTGCCTTGAACGTCGGTCACCTGGCCATAGAGCACGCATTCGCTGCCAGGCTTCACATGACTTGCGATCTGGCTGCCGGCCGGCAAGGTCGGCGTCTCTTCGCGATAGAACGGACCGAGCAGGCTGGTATGGGTCCCCTCCTCGATCGCGGTGCGATCATGCAGGCCGTTGACCAGTGCCGAGAGCCCGAGCGTGTCGGACAGCAGGATGAATTCCTGTCGCACCGGCGTGCAGGCCTGGCCGACCTTGGTCATGAATTCGATGCCCTTGATCCACTCGGCTGGGGTCAGGTTCACCTCGCGGGCGAAGGCGTGCAGGTGCTTGACCGCCGCGGCCATGATCTCGCGCAGACGTGGATCGGGGGTGGACGCCATCTGATCGAGCACGGCGTCCGTAATGGTGTCCGGCGTCAATTCCCGCATGATCTGCTTCCTTGCCTGCTCCGCCGACATGCGCAGCGGTATTCATCTCAGCCTAGCGCCCTCCACCGGACAAGGTCCAGAGCGGAGATGAGGCGCTCACGCCTGTGCGAGGGCCGCACAATTTGGGTTTCAGCCGTAGCCGTTTATCGGGGGCGGAATGCTCGCGACCGCGAGGCCCGCCACAGGGTCCACAGGGTGGAGAGGTGCGAGCGCGCCTGCGGCTGAAACGGATCAGCTTCGGCACGCGATCGACGCGCGATATCGCGGCGCACCAACGCGAGGGGCAGCAGGATGGGCCGAACCGCTGGCGGTGCTTCGGCCAGGAGCTGCAGTGCTGTTTGAAGATGCTGCTCGGCCTCGGCGGCGAGCTCGTCCAGCGCCTTGCGGATTGCCGGCGTCGGCTTGCCCGCAAACACCTCTTCAACGCGGCCGCCATGCCGTTCGAGCAGATCCAGCGGCACGAACAATTGCCGGCGAGCGGCATCGCGCGGCAGCGACGCGATGGCTTGCGCCATGCCCAGCGCGAGGCCGGCGTGGCGAGCGAGATGATTGATCTCCGGTGACGGCGGCGCCGCGATCTGCGCGGCAACCGCAATCAGGGCAGCCTGGGTGTCACTGAGATAGCCATCCAGCGCGGCACCGGTCGGCATCGGATCGTTGTAGAGGTCGAACGTGTGCTCGTCGATCAGACGGGTCAGGCGATCGACCGGCAGATCGAAGTGCCGCACCGTCAGCAGCAGCTCGGCCGCAACCGGATTGCCCTCGACGCCGCCATGAGCTGTACCTGTGAGCATGTCCCGCCACCATTGCAGCCGGACTTCGCCGGGCAAAGGCTGGGTGACCTGATCCCGCACCCTGACGATCTCGACATTGAAGGCATAGAGCGACAACAGCGCGCGCCGCAGCTCCGGCTCGACGAACAGCGTCGCGGCGTAGCGGTCGAAATCGTGCTCGCGCACCAGAGCAGCGCAGAACGCGGCCGCGTCTGCTTGCGGCTGGGTTCCGGTCATGGCACCGCGATCAGCGCGGCCGCAACGCGCCGCCGCTCGCCGATCATCACGTTGTAGGTGCGGATCGCCGGGCCAGTCTGCATCGGGTCGAGGACCACCTTGACGGCCCGCAGCGCGTTGCGCAGTCCTGGCGGCGGCATCCAGACCTCGGTCCCGGTGCCGACGATCAGCGTATCGATGCCGTTTGCCGCATCGAACACGCGCTGCAGGGAATAGCGGTCGATCTGGCTTGGCCGCGTCACATCCCAGGCCCAGATCGAATCCGGCAGGCATAGCAGCGAGCCGCGATGCGACATGCCGGCAAAGGCGAAGCCGCCATTGCCATAGCCGTCGATCGGTGCCGATCGCGGGAAATGCGGTGCGTCGTCGGGATTGGCCATGCCTGATACCAACTTGCAGCCCTCGGATATGATCCAACGGGCCAGCTTCGGATGATCAGGGCGACTTCTTCTTCGGCGCCGGCTTCTCCTCCTGCGCCTCGGCGCGGACCGAGTGCACGCCGAGATAGATCAGGATGGGCGAGGCGATGAAGATCGAGGTGTAGGTGCCGACCAGCACGACGCCGAACATCATCACCGCGGTGAAGCTGTGGATGGCCTGGCCGCCGAACAACAGCAGCGCGAGCAAGGCCAGAGTCACCGTGACGTGGGTGATGATCGAGCGCGACAGCGTCGAATTGATCGACTCGTTGAGCAGCTGCGGCATCGGCATCTTCTTGTAACGCCGCAGCATCTCGCGGATACGGTCGTAGATGACGACGGTGTCGTTGAGCGAATAGCCAAGAATGGTGAGGAGCGCGGCGATGCTGGTGAGGTCGAAATCGACCTGGCTGATCGACATGAAACCGATCGTCAGCACGATGTCGTGGACGTTGGCGATCATGGCGCCGAGCGCGAACTGCCATTCGAACCGGAACCAGAGATAGATCAGGATCGAGACGATCGCGAGCATCAGGCCGATCATGCCGAAGGCCAGGAACTCGCCGGAGACGCGCGGTCCCACCACCTCGACGCGGCGATAGTCGACGGCGTCACCGAGCGCAGCCTTCACCTTGTTGGCGGCCTCCTGCTGCGCGGTGTCGCCACCCGGCTGCTCGGCGACGCGGATCAGGACCTCCTCAGGACCGCCGAACTGCTGCAGTTGCACCTCGCCAAGGCCCAGCTTGCCGAGGGTTGTGCGCATCGCGGCGAGATCGGCAGGGCCGGACTTGGAGCGGACCTCGAGCAAGGTACCGCCCTTGAAGTCGATGCCGAGATTGAGGCCGTGGGTGAAGAACAGCGTGATCGCCAGGATCGACAGCGCGGCCGAGATCGGGAAGCTGATCCGGCGGAACTGCGTGAAATCGAAATGCGTGTTGTCGGGCACGATGCGCAGCGACGGCAGCACGCCAAGAGCGCTGACCACTGCCAGCACCACGATCAGGATGCCAAGCCCGATGAGAATCCAGTGTGTCACGGCAGCTCCTAAATAGGCACGCTTTGCGGCCGCTTCCACCGCACCCACCACGCCACGATCAGGCGGGTCAAGGTAAAGGCGGTGAAGACCGTGGTGATGATGCCGATGCCGAGCGTCACGGCGAAGCCGCGCACCGGACCGGTGCCGATGTAGAACAGCACGGCGGCGGCGATGAAGGTGGTGATGTTGGAGTCGAGGATGGTCGCCAGCGCGCGCTTAAAGCCGGCGTCGATCGCCGAGATGGCGTTGCGGCCGCCGCGCAGCTCCTCGCGGATGCGCTCATAGATCAGCACGTTGGAGTCGACCGCAATGCCGACCGTCAGCACAATGCCGGCAATGCCGGGCAAGGTCAGCGTGGCGTTGAGCAGCGACAGCAGGCCGAAGATCATGGCGACGTTGACCGCCACCGCGATATTGGCGAACAGGCCGAACAGGCGGTAGGTCAGCAGCATGAACACGACGACCAGGATCGAGCCGACATAGGCGGCAAGCTCGCCCTTGGCGATCGAGTCCTGTCCGAGGCCGGGACCGACCGTGCGTTCCTCGATGACGGTGAGCGGTGCCGGCAGCGCGCCGGCGCGCAAGAGGATCGCAAGCTCGTTGGCGGACTGCACGGTGAAATTGCCGGAGATCTGCCCGGAGCCGCCGGTGATGGGCTCGCGGATTACCGGTGCCGAGATCACCTTGTTGTCGAGCACGATCGCGAAGGGCTGCCCGACATTCTCGGTGGTGGCCTGGGCGAATTTGCGCGAGCCCGCGCTGTTGAAGCGGAAGCTGACGATCGGCTCATTGGTGCGCTGGTCGAAGCCGGTCTGCGCATCGCTGAGATCGCCGCCCGAGACCAGCACCTGCTTCTTCACCACATAGGGCCGGTTAGGTTCGCTGGCGCTCTGCAGCACTTCCGAATCCGGCGGCACCCGGCCCTGCAGCGCCTGCTCCGGCGGCACCGAGGTGTCGACCATGCGGAATTCCATCTTGGCGGTCTTGCCCAGGATCTCCTTGAGCTGGGTCGGGTCCTGCAGTCCCGGCACCTGGACCAGGATGCGGTCAGTGCCCTGCCGCTGGATCACCGGCTCGACTGTGCCGAGCTCGTTGACACGCCGTTCGACGATCTGGATCGACTGCTCGATCGCTTGGCGAACACGTTCCGTGATCGCCGCCTGCGGAATGGTCAGGCGGATGAGGCCACCGCCGGCATCGGAGACCTCCAGCGAGCGCTGGCCGCTGGAGCCGAGCAGCCCGCCGAGCGGCTGCGACAGCTCGCGCAGCTTGGACAGCGCGGTCTGAACGTCGGTGTCCTTGCTGATCTTGACCTCGACCGCATCGCCACGCGCGGTAAGGCCGGTGTAGCCGATCTTGGCATCGCGCAGGGTGCGCCGCACGTCATCGCGGATCGTGTCCAGCCTGTCCTTCTTGACCGAGTTGGCGTCGATCTCGAGCAGCAGATAGGAGCCGCCCTGCAGGTCGAGGCCCAGCACGATGCGCCGCTGCGCCCAGAGCGGCCAGCCTTTGACGGTGGCTTCGGGGAAGAAATTGGGGACCGCGAACAGGCACACGACCAGCGCCGTGAGGATGATGCCCAGCGCCTTCCACCGCGTGAAATACAACATCAAATTGATCCGTCAGATCAGGGACGATCGAAACTGCGTGGCAGGGATACACCCTCGCGCGAGGGCGCGCGGAGCACCGGCTCAGCTCGTCGCCTTCTCGTCCTTTTTCTCGTCTTTGGCGAGGTCCTTCGCCGGCTCGCCCTTGGCGCGGACGGCGGTGATCATCTGCCGCATCTGGCGGACGCGGACGCCATCGGCGATCTCGAACTCGACCTGGTCATCATCGACGACCTTGGTCACCTTTCCGACCAGGCCCCCCTGGGTGATGATGGTGTCGCCGCGGCGCACGTTCTTGACCAGGTCGGCATGCTCTTTGACCTTCTTCTGCTGCGGCCGCAGGATCAGGAAATACATGATGACGAAGATGATCGCGAACGGCAGCAGCATGCCGAGCATGCTGTTGGTGTCGCCGGCGGCCGCAGCCTGGGCGTAGGCGGGGGTAATCAGCATGCGGTCAATCCTCGTGACGGGAATAGCCGGCAGACCGCCATCTGGGCGGGCCGGAGGGACGTGAATTTGGCGCGGAATATAGCGGCCGCGGTCCCAATTGCAACGTGAACCAGCCCTGCCCCCGGCGTGGCTTGCGGCTCCCGGTCCGGCCCGATATGGCTGCGCCGTCAGGAACTTGCAGCATGTCGAAAAAGCCAGCCAAAACCCCTTCCCGCCGCCCCGCTAAGCCCGCTTCCCGAACCCAGCCGAAAGTCGCGGCAAATCGCCCCAACAGCCGTCTTGTCGACGACACGCCCGAACGGATCGCCCGTGCGCTCGAGGCGATTGCGGCGCACCTTGCCATCTCAACCCCAGCGCAGGCCCAGGCGCCCTCCTTCACTGACGCCGACGCCTTTGTCTGGCACCCGAACGGACGCCTCAGCAAGGTCGCGCGCGTCGCCCGCGTCGAGATCGACCTGCTCAAGGGTATCGACCGGATGCGCGACATCCTGATCGAGAACACCGAGCGCTTTGCCGACGGCCTGCCCGCCAACAACGCGCTACTGTGGGGCGCGCGCGGCATGGGCAAGTCGTCGCTGGTCAAGGCCGCGCATGCCAGCGTCAATCTGGAGCGCGATGAGGCGGACAAGCTGAAGCTGATCGAGATCCATCGCGAGGACATCGAGAGCCTGCCGGCGCTGATGGACATCCTGCGCGCCTCGTCGTTCCGCTTCATCGTGTTCTGCGACGATCTCTCCTTCGACGGCAACGACGCCTCCTACAAGTCGCTGAAGGCGGTGCTGGAGGGCGGCATCGAAGGCCGGCCGGAGAACGTGATCCTCTACGCCACCTCGAACCGCCGGCACCTGTTGGCCCGCGAGATGATCGAGAATGAACGCTCCACCGCAATCAACCCGGGCGAAGCAGTCGAGGAGAAGGTCTCGCTGTCCGACCGTTTCGGCCTGTGGCTCGGCTTCCACCGCTGCAGCCAGGACGAGTATCTCGCCATGGTGAACGGCTATTGCCGCAATTTCGGCATCACGGTGGCCGCGGACGAGCTGGAGCGCGAGGCGCTGGAATGGGCGACCACCCGCGGCTCGCGCTCTGGCCGCGTCGCCTGGCAGTTCATCCAGGAATTGGCCGGGCGGCTCGGCGTCCGTCTGACGGGGAAATGATGAACCGGAGGCGTCATTCCCCGCGAAGGCGGGGAATCCAGTACGCCGAGACAGTCGTGAGATTCGAGATGTCTGTGTTTACTGGATCGCCCGCCTTCGCGGGCGATGACAGGAGTGCTTGGAGCGGCGGCGCGGCACTTACTATTACTTACTATTGCGCTATTACGCCCCGTTCAGGAATTGCAGCGGGTCAACCGGCGACGATCCCTTGCGGATCTCGAAGTGGAGCTGCGGCGATCCGACCTCGCCCGATTGACCCGACTTGGCAATGACCTGGCCGCGCTTGATCGTGTCGCCGCGTTTCACCATCAGCTCACTCGCATGGGCATATGCGGTGACATAGCCGTTGGAATGCCGCACCAGGACCAGATTGCCATAGCCCTTCAATTCATTGCCGGCATAGGCGACCACGCCGTCCTCAGCCGCTTTCACCGGCGTGCCTTCGGGCACTGCGATGTTGATGCCGTCATTGGACTTGCCGTTGGTCTTGGCGCCGTAGCTGGTGATGACCTTGCCGCGCGCCGGCCAACGGAAGGTCGGCAATGCGCTGGTGGTCTCGGCCGGCCTTGCCGGCTCCTCTTCCTTCTCTTCCGCAGCCGGATTGGCTTGGGCCAGCCGCGCGCTCTGCACCGGCCCCGCAGTCGCCACCTTGGTGGTCGGAGCCGGCGCCGGCACGGCCGCGACCGCCTGGGGGACGGCCGCGGCCGGAGCCGCAGGTGCGGCCGCCGCCACCGGCTTGCCGGGGACGGTCAGCCGTGCACCGAGCTTCAACGGCGAGGCCGGGTTGAGGTTGTTGGCGTGTGCGAGTTCGGCGACCGAGATGTGATTCTGGCGCGCGATGCCGGCGAGCGTTTCGCCATGATTGACGAAGTGGACGCTGGACGCCACTGGTGCAGCAGGCATCGCGGCCGGCTTGGGCGGCACGGCGGGTGGTGCAGCCGACATGGCCGCGGCCGCGGGAGCGGTCGCGGGCGCCGGAGCGGCCGAGGCAACAGCGGCCGGATGCGGAATGATGATCTGCTGGCCCGGCGCCAGTGCGCGCGGTCCCTTGTAGCCGTTGGCGGCGAGGATTTCGGCCGGCGTCACGTGATAGCGACGCGCCAGGATCTCGAGCGTATCGCTGGTGCCGACGATGATCTTGGTCCCGCCTGCGGGGCGGACGGCCGCGATCGAGCGCGGCGGCGTCACGGCGCTGGTGGTCTCAAGCTGTGGCTGAGCGGGCGGTGCGTAGGATGAGACCCCGCGCCCGCCGCTGGAGACGCCGCTGTTTGCAACCGGGCCAGGTGCAATGCCACCGCTGCCGCCACCCGACGGATAGGATTGCGGTGCGGTGACGGCCGGCGGCAGGGCCGATGACGAATAGGCCGACGGCGCCGGGCGGCTGTATTGCGGCGCCTCCCGCCGCTGCTCGATCGGGGCGGGCGGCACCGATCCGGTGGAGTCCGAGTTGAACGGGTTGGAAAAGGAATTTTGCGTTTGCGACATCCGCGACGACATGTCGGCGCTGCATCCGGCGAAGCCGAACGATATCAGCGCCAGCGCCGCGACGTGCGGCAGACGGCGGGAGCGAAGCAACTCGACAATAGCGGGCATGGTTACTCACTCGTACGCAACAAACTACGATTTGAATAAACACGCCTGCAGTAAATAACCGCTTAAGCTCTTGGAACGGGAAAGCGCCGGACTGATCGGGCCTACGGGCTCAAAGCTCGCGCGCAATCCCCGGGATGGCCGGCACGAAGCGCACGTCCACCAGCTCCTTGCGCTCCAGACCGCCGGCCGTCCTGATCACGCGGACCAGGGTCTGGACTCCATGCGGCGGTCCGACCGGGGCGATCAAGATCCCATTGAGCTCGAGCCTCTCCAGCAGGGCATCCGGTATCCGGTCAACCGCCGCGGTGACGATGATACGGTCAAACTGTCCGACCGCAGGGGGCATGGCGAGGCCATCGCCGAGCATGACCTCGACGTTGAAGCAACCGAGCTTCTCCAGCCGCTGGCGGGCGATGTCGGCCAGGGTACGGAAACGTTCGACCGTGAGCACCTGCCCGGCCAAGCGCGACAGGATCGCGGCCTGGTAGCCGGAGCCGGTGCCGATCTCGAGCACGCGATGCGTCTTCCGCAGCTTGAGCTGCTCGGTCATGTAAGCGACGACGAAAGGCTGGCTGATCGTCTGTCCGCAGGAGATCGCCATCGCGCTGTCACGATAGGCGTCCGCGCGATCCGCCGGCTCGACGAAGTTCTCCCGCGGGACATCCTCCAGCGTCCGCAGCACGGCCTGATCGCTGATGCCCCGCCGACGGAGGGTAAGCTGAAATATCATTTTCTCCGGAGGAGCGCTGGCCATAGGGATCTCGGTTGCGCGCCGGGAGGGCGCGAGCTGACGTTTGCGGCGTCGGCCTTCGCGTGCCCTCGGGAAGACGGTTCAGCGGAAGCGGCGCCCAAGGGAACACTAGCCAATCTCTGGCCGCTCGTGCAGCTTCGGATTTCAGCTTTGCATCGGCGACGCGCGGTCAGCGGGCGTCCACAACAGAGTTGGCGTGCCTTTGATTTCGGGTGTCTTCAGCCTTGTGGCGGCGCAGGATCATGCAACCAGCCCGATTACGCTGGCCGACGGGACTGCCGATGGCGCTTTTTCCCGTCTCGGCTACCGACGCGTTGTTCCTGGGTCCGGAACCACCCCTCTTCCCACAGCTTGTTGTGCCGGAGGCCCATTGCTTGCAGGCGCCAAAGAGGTCACACCAAGGCTACCATGCGCAACGTTGTTGACGTTGCACCACATGCAGTTATTTGCGAACTTCACGCTTGGTATGGGCAAGGACTGACATCATGACTGCACCGCGGCCGCCGCGCGGCTCTGTGTTTCTCGTTGAAGATGAAGTCATGATCAGGATGATGGTCGCCGACATGCTCGAAGAGCTTGGCTACACCGTGGCGGCCGAAGCGGGCGAAATTGGCGAAGCGATGCGTCTCGCCGAGAGCACTTTTTTCGATCTGGCGATCCTCGACGTCAACGTCAACGGCAAGGTGATTTCGCCGGTCGCCGACCTGATCAAGGCTCGCAACCGCCCCTTCATTTTCGCCACCGGCTACGGCTCGTCCGGCCTGCCGGAGGAATATCGCGACCGGCCGGCCCTGCAGAAGCCCTTCCAGCTGGAGACGCTGGGCAAGGCGATCGACAGCGCCCTGCGCGGCGGCTGACCAGCCCTCCTGAGTCGCAAGCCGCCGCTTCTCCTCATCCTGAGAAGCTTGGCGGAAGCCAAGCGTCTCGAAGGACGAGGCCCGGGGCCTCATGGTTCGAGACGGCGTAGCGCGCCTCCTCACGATGAGGAGTTAGCTAATGACGCAGTAGAACTAACCCAAAATCCCATTGAGCGCGCCGGAAAACGCCTCGTCCGTGCGGTCGAGCCGCAGCGGCGTGACCGAGACGTAGCGCGCGGCGAGCGCCGCGAGATCAGTGCCTTCTTCCGGCGCGTCGAGCGCGGCCGCACGCTCGAAGCCGATCCAGAAATACGGATTGCCGCGGCCGTCGCGGCGCTCATCGATCTTGAGAAAGCCGAGGTTGCGCTTGCCCTGCCGGGTCACGCGAATGCCCTGGACCTCATCGGGCGCGCAGGCCGGGAAATTGACGTTGATGACGGTGTTCTTCGGCACGCCGGCGGCGAGCACCTTGCGGATGATCTCGGGTGCGAATTTCAGCGCGGCCTCCCAGGGCGGGCTGCTGCGGGTCGCAACCGAGAACTCCTGCGAGAGCGCAAATGACGGCAGGCCGAGAATCGTGCCTTCGAGCGCGCCCGCAATGGTGCCGGAATAGACCACGTCCTCGGCGACGTTGCGCCCCTTGTTGACGCCGGACAGCACGAGATCCGGGCCCTTCTCGCCGAGAATATGCTTGGAGCCCATGATGACGCAGTCGGTCGGCGTGCCCCGCACCGCGAAGTGGCGCGGGCCCACTTCGCGCAGCCGTAGCGGATCGTTGAGCGACAGCGAGTGCGAGACGCCGGATTGGTCGAGCTCCGGCGCCACGAGCCAGACATCGTCGGACAGCGCGCGGGCGATCTCCTCCATCACCTTCAGGCCGGGCGCGTGGATACCGTCATCATTGGTGCAGAGAATCCGCATGCTGCCAGACCTTTCGGAGAAATGAAGCCGTTTCGGCCGTCTTATCTGCAAGAGACAACCGAGGCAAACACGCGGGAATTCGCCGCCCGCCACACGCCTTTACGCCTCCGCCGTCACCGCCTTCAGGCCGCCCATATAGGGCTGCAACACGTCCGGCACCGCGATCGAGCCATCTTCCTGCTGATAGGTCTCCATCACGGCGATCAACGCGCGGCCGACCGCGGTGCCGGAGCCGTTCAGCGTATGCACGAAGTGCGGCTTGCCATCACTGCCGCGATAGCGCGCGTTCATGCGCCGCGCCTGGAAGTCGCCGCAGACCGAGCAGCTGGAGATTTCGCGGAAGGCGCCGCCGTCCCCCTGCCCCGGCATCCAGACCTCGATGTCATAGGTCTTCTGCGAGGAAAAGCCCATGTCGCCCGTGCACAAGGTCATGACGCGGTAATGCAGGTCGAGCTGGCGCAGCACCTCCTCGGCACAGGCCAGCATGCGCTCATGCTCGTCCAAGCTGGCCTCCGGCGTCGTGATCGACACCAGCTCGACCTTGCTGAACTGGTGCTGGCGGATCATGCCGCGGGTGTCGCGGCCCGCAGCACCGGCCTCGGCGCGGAAGCACGGCGTCAGCGCCGTCAGCCGCATCGGCAGCTCCTTCTCCTCGACGATCGATTCCCGCACCAGATTGGTCAGCGCGACCTCAGCCGTCGGGATCAGACCGAGCCGGTCGGTCTTCAACCGCTCGTCGGGCGAGGCCAGCAGTTCGCCCTTGATAGCCCAGAACTGATCGTCCTCGAATTTCGGCAACTGACCGGTGCCGAACATCACGTCGTTGCGCACCAAGAGCGGCGGATTGACCTCGGTGTAGCCGTGCTCGTTTGTGTGCAGGTCGAGCATGAACTGCCCGATCGCGCGCTCGAGCCGTGCCAGCCCCTTCTTCAGCACCACGAACCGCGCACCCGAGAGCTTCGCGGCCGACTCGAAATCCATGTAGCCAAGGCCGGCGCCAAGATCGTCGTGCAACTTTGGCGCAAAAGCATAATTGCGCCTGGCGCCGAACACGTGGTGCTGCACATTGTCGTGCTCGTCCTTGCCGTCGGGCACCTCGGCGAGCGGCAGGTTCGGAATCGCGGCAAGCTCGCGTGCCAGCTCCTCGTCGGCCTGCTTTGCGGCAGCCTCCAACTCCGGCATCGTGGTCTTGAGCTTGGCAACCTCTTCCATCAGCGCGCCGGCGCGCGCCTCGTCCTTGGCCTTCTTGGCCTCGCCGATCTCCTTGGAGGCGGCGTTGCGCCGCGCCTGGGCCTGCTCGGAGGACAGGATCGCCGCGCGACGTCGTTCATCGATGGCCAAGAGCTGCGACGACATCGGCGCCAGGCCCCGCCGCGCGAGCGCGGCATCGAACGCTAGCGGATTGTCGCGGATCGATTTGATGTCATGCATGGTCGTTCGGTCCTGAAGACGAAATGTGGCCGAGTCGCGCGGGCGTGCAAACCGCGCCTGCAGTACCGCGATTAACGACAATTGGGAAGCGAAGCGGGATCGGGAGAAGGGGCGGTGCCCTCCTCCGTTACTCCGCCGGTTTGACCGGGGTCGTGGTGGTGCCGGTACCGGCACGAGCCGCATCGGCCTTCTTCTCCACGATCCGCACGGCGATGATCGCGCCCTCATAGAGGGCCAGCAGCGGCAATGCGAGCGAGGCTTGGCTCAGCACGTCGGGCGGGGTCAGGATGGCGGCGATGATGAAGGCGATGACAACGAAATAGCGCCGTTTCTCGCGCAGCATCTGCGAGGTGACGATGCCGATCCGTCCCAACAGCGTCAGGATCACCGGAAGCTGGAAAGCGACGCCGAAGGCGAACACCAGCGACATCATCAGCGAGAGGTACTCGCCGACCTTGGGCAGCAGCGCGATCTGCGCCGTCTCGGCGCCGCCGGCCTGCTGCATGCCGAGCGAGAAGCGGATCAGCATCGGCAGGACGACGAAATAGACCATCGCCGCGCCGGCCACGAAGAAGACCGGCGTTGCGATCAGATACGGCAGGAAGGCATTGCGCTCGTGCCGATAAAGGCCCGGCGCGACGAATTTGTAGATCTGCGTCGCCACGATCGGGAACGAGATGAAGCCCGCGCCGAACAGCGCCAGCTTGAGCTGGGTGATGAAATATTCCAGCAGCGCGGTGTAGATGAACTTGGAGTTCTCTGGTCCCGCGACCCAGACGAACGGCCAGACCAGCACGTTGTAGATCTGCTTGGCGAAGATGAAGCAGAAGATGAAGGCAACACCGAACCCGAGCAAAGCCTTGATCAGCCGCGACCGCAGCTCGATCAGATGCTCCATCAGGGGGGCCTTGCTGGCCTCGATGTCTTCGGCGCTCATGACGCTTTGGCGTCCTTGAACCGGCTCTCATCGGCTTCAGCCGCAGCGTCCGGCGCCGGCGCGGCCTCCGGCTGCACCTCGCGAACGACAGCGAGCGGCTCACTCGCAGCCTGATGCGCCTCGGCTTCCACGAAGGTTTCGGCCTTGGGCGCCTCGGGTGTGGTTGGAATCGTAACGGTTTCGCCTGAGGACTCGCTGGATACCGGCGCCTGCTCGGTGGCCGATGAAGAGGCTGCCGGCTTGTCGACGCCTTCGATGTCCAACGCCTTGTCGACGTCGCGCTGCAGCGAGCTGATCACGCCGGTCGGGCTGAACCCCGAGGCCGCCTCGCGGACCTCGTCAAAGCTTTTCTTCAGGTCGGCCATTTCGGCTTCGCGCAGGGCCTCCTGGAATTGACCCTGGAATTCGGCGGCCATTCGCCGGGCCTTGCCCATCCACTGCCCGACCATGCGCAGCACGCCCGGCAGTTCCTTCGGGCCGATCGCGATCAGCGCAACGACCCCGATGACGAGCAGTTCACTCCACCCGATGTCGAACATGCAAACATCCGCCTACGCAGCGCTTTCGCATCCGGCCGAATGCGGATGCCGCGCCACTCACACCTCACCCGTTCCGGTCAGACGGCCTTGCTGCCGACATCCGTGCGGGTCGCCGTGGGCGTCGCGCCATGATCGATCGACTTGGCCGGCTCGGGCTTCTCGGCAGGCCTGTCGTCGTCCTGCATGCCCTTCTTGAAGGCCTTGATGCCTTGTGCCACGTCGCCCATCAGGTCGGAGATCTTGCCGCGCCCGAACAACAGCAGGACGACCGCGATCACCACGATCCAGTGCCAAATGCTAAGCGAACCCATCCTGCAACCCTCCAAACATCGGCGCGATCGACCGATCCGGCACGGAACTCATAATCGCTCCGCGCAAAGCCAAAACCGCGCCACAACCATGGACTTACCGGCCACCCTTCGCTTCTAGCATTCGTTTGCGAAACGGCAATACGAAGTCACGATACAAGCGAAGGGGCCGGCTGCCTCGAGCCCGATCCTCGCTCGAACGTAGGCGCCGCAGCCCTCAAAAACAAGGACTTAAGCTCGGTCAAATCACGCTCAACGCGACGTCATGACGCGAGCGTTAACCCGGGCTCAGAGGCCGTCATTCGGCCTCGCCACCGCCCCCGTCGTCGCGACGCTCCGTCCGGTCGGTGTCCGGATGATCGGTCTCCGCGTGGTCGTCCGCATCCGCAGCGAATGACGATTCGGATCGCTCTTCGTGCTCGGAGCCGGAGGTCTCTCCCAACGCCCCAGCTTGCTCGGCGCCGGCCTCCGTGCCTACGGCTCCGGGCCTTACGGCCGCTTCGGCCACGCTCTCCGCCGGAGCATCATTCTCCGACCGCGCATCGCTGTTGGACCTGTCGTGATCGTCCGGCTCGGCCCGGGGCGCCAGCGCCAGATCGAGATCGCCGGGCTCGAGCGGCTCCTCGTCTTCGCGCAAGGTCGGATCGTCCGACGGGCTCGGAACCGTGAAACCGGTCGGCAGGCGCGAGTCCAAAAGTCCGGTCCCCTTCAGCTCCTCGAGCCCCGGCAGGTCGCCGAGCGATTCCAGGCTGAACTGCATCAGGAACGCATCAGTGGTTCCGAACGTCAACGGACGCCCCGGCGTCTTGCGCCGGCCGCGCGGCTTGATCCAGCCCGTTTCGAGGAGGACATCGAGCGTGCCCTTCGAGGTCACGACACCGCGGATCTCCTCGATCTCGGCGCGCGTCACCGGCTGGTGATAGGCTACGATCGCCAGCACCTCGATCGCCGCACGCGACAGCTTCTTTGTCTCGGTACTCTCGCGCGACATCAGCCAGGCGAGATCACCCGCGGTGCGGAAGGTCCATTTGTTGGCGACGCGGATCAGGTTGACGCCACGGGTCGCATAATCGGCCTGCAGCTGCGCCAGCGCGGCCTTCACGTCGACGCCTTCCGGCATGCGCTTGGCGAGCGCGGCCTGATCGAGCGGCTCGGATGCGGCGAACAGCAGCGCTTCGAGAATGCGCAGCTCCTCGGGCCGGGCCTGCGGCTCGGCCGCGATCTCTTCCGGTTCCTCCATGCGCATTTCCGCCAAACTTGCCATGGCACGGTCTCCTTCTTCGTTACTCAACCGTCAAGTCCGGCGCGGTCATGGCGCCGGGCGGTTGCGGCGGACGCTTACGAAAATACAGCGGCGCGAAAGCCTGCTGCTGGTTCAGTTCAAGCTGGCCCTCGCGCACCAGCTCAAGCGCTGCGGCAAAGCTGGAGGCGAACACGGTGGCGCGCTGGGAGTCGTCGGCGACGTAGCTCATCAGGTAGCTGTCGAGTGAGCTCCAGTCGTCCGAGACCTCGGTCATGCCGACCAGCCGCTCCAGGGTCGCACGCGCTTCCGCCAGCGACCACACCGTGCGCCGCGCCAGATGCACCGAGGTCAGCACGCCCGATTGGCGCTGCGTCGCATAGGCCGACAGCAGGTCGAACAAGGTGGCGGTGAACTTCTGGTGGCGGATCTCGGCGATCGATTCCGGATTGCCACGCGGGAACACGTCGCGCTGGAACTGCGGCCGGTTCATCAACCGGTTGGCGGCCTCACGGATCGCCTCCAGCCGGCGCAGCCGGTTCGCCAGCGCAGTCGCCATCTCCTCGGCGCTCGGCCCCTCGGCCGCCGGCGGCTCGGGCAGCAGCAGGCGCGACTTCAGGAACGCGAGCCACGCCGCCATGACAAGATAGTCGGCGGCGAGCTCGAGCCGGATCTTCCGCGCCGCCTCGATGAACTGCAGATACTGGTCGGCCAGCGCCAGGATCGAGATCTTGGCGAGATCGACCTTCTGCTGCCGCGCCAGCGCGAGCAGCAGGTCGAGCGGGCCCTCATAGCCCTCGACATCGACGACCAATGCCGGTTCGGCCTCGGACAGCTCCGCGGGCCGGCCGGTTTCAAAAGACAGAATTTCGGCAGTCATGCGTTCGCTGGTCCCAGCCGGTTGATCAGGGCGTCGAGCTCGGCCCGCGCCGCCGCCCGGTCGAACGCGACCGGCGCCCTGCGGGCCGCAAGCGCCCGGTCCGCGCGCGCGAGTGCCCCGCCCGATAGCATCGGCGTCTCGGCTGCGACCGCCTGCATCTCGTCGAGCTTGCCGTTGCAATGCAGGACGATGTCGCAGCCAGCGGCGGTGATGGCCCGGGTGCGGTCGGCGATCGATCCGGCCAATGCATTCATCGAGACGTCATCACTCATCAACAGACCCTGGAACCCGATTTCGCCACGAATCACCCGCGAGATCATTGTCGCAGAAGTCGTGGCCGGATGGGCGGCGTCGATGGCGCTAAACACAACATGTGCGGTCATGGCCATCGGCAGGTCGGCCAACGGCCGGAACGCGGCGAAATCGGTCGCCTCCAGCTCGGATTCCGGCGTGTCGACGGTCGGCAGCTGAAAATGGGTGTCGGCGGTCGCCCGGCCATGGCCGGGAATGTGTTTGAGCACCGGCAGCACGCCGCCCTGCTCCAGCCCATCCGTTACCGCACGCGCGATCGCAGCCACCTTGGCCGGCTCGGTGCCGTAGGCCCGGTTTCCGATCACAGCATCAGCGCCGGGAACGGGCACGTCGGCGAGCGGCAGGCAATCGACCGTGATCCCGAGCTGCAGGAGATCATCGGCGATCAGGCGCGCGCTGAGCCGGGCCGCCTGCAGCCCAACGGCCGAATCAATGTCGTACAGCTGGCTGAACACCTCGCCCGGCGGGTAGACCGGCCAGTGCGGTGGCCCTAGCCGCTGCACCCGCCCGCCTTCCTGGTCGATCAGGACGGGGGCGTCCGGAGAGCCGGCCACATTCCGTAATTCTTGAACCAAAGCAGCAACTTGAGCCGGCGTCTCGACATTGCGTTTGAACAGAATGAAGCCGAAGGGCTGGGCCGCGCGGATGAACGCCTGCTCGTCCGCGCTAAGCGTCAGCCCTGCAACACCGGTAATGAAGGCCCGTCTGGTCATGGGGCCGCTTAACCCCGGCCCCATGCACGGTCAAGAAGTGGTTACTGGTTACTAAACGCGAAACACTGGCCGCCGGCGCTTTTCAACGTTCCGCACATCTTGTTGGCCTCGTCTCGGGTCGCAAACGGGCCGACCGCGGCGCGATACATCACCTTGCCGTTGGGTTCCACGCGCTTGATCACAGGCGAATAGGACCCGAGCACCGACGAATATTTCGCCTGCACGGCCTGGTAGGACGATATCGCATCGGCTTCGCTGATCTGCGACGAGATCGAGACCAGGTATCCGCCACCGCCCGAGGCCGCCGGGGCGGCAGCAGAAGGCTGCTCCGCCGGATTGACCGACGCCACCCGGCTGGGCGCCTGCTGCGGCGTGATCGCCATCGGCGCGTTGTTGGCGGATGCGTTGGCATTGGCGGGCGAGTTGTGCGGCAGCACCGGCTGCGCCGCGATCACCTTTGCCGGCTTGGGCGCAGGCGGCGGAGCCGTGGCGGCGTCGCCCTGGTTGCCGCTCACCGACAGCGTCTTGATCGGACGCGGATCGCCGTTCGGCATGGTGCCATTGCTGACGCTCGGCGCCGCCGAGGCCATCGCAGTCGGCGCGACACTTGCCGTCGAGGGCGGGCTGCCGTTCTGGTTGGGCGGCTGCGGGAAGACCACGCGCGGTCCACCATTGCTATTGCCACTATTGCCACCGATGGACCGGCTCGGATCGACCGGCGTCTCCTCGCGCGACACGAGCTTTTCGCCGCCATCGCCCCCGAGCAGCCGGTCCGGCACCTTCGGAGAGGTGTCGGCAGGCGACGCCATGATCTTGGTCGGGCTGTTATCGGCCCTGATGATCGGGGGCTCGCTGCTGTGCGTGCCTGAGAAATAGGTCCGGTAGGCGAACGCCCCGCTGGTGCCAAGGACGCCGAGCGCGAGGATCGCGACCACCATCACCTTGCCGCCGCGGCGCTTGGGCGCCTCTTCCTCTTCAGCCTCGTCGTAGCCGTCCTGGTAGCCGAACTGGTCTTCCTCATAATCCTGCTCGCCGTGATATTCCTGCTGAGCTGGACCGAGCTGCCCATACAGTGCCTCGTCATAACGGGACGGATCCGCGCCCTGCTCGTCGAACGCTACCTCCCGTTGAAAATGCGGGTCGGCCTCACCGGCACCGAAGCGATGGCGGGACTCGCCGACGCTGAAGTCGAGCTTGGCCAATTCGTCCGCAAAATCCTGATTGGGGTGCGAGCGCTGCGCGGCCGGATGCGGCGCCTGCTGGATTTCGAAGTCCTGCGCGGCGAAGTCGCGGTCGAGATCGCTGGGGCCTTGCACCGCGCCCGGAAACGGCGGCGGTGCAGCCGCGCGCTGCGGCTCGCGTGGCAGCTCGGCAAACGGATCGCGAGCCGATGCCGGGACCTGCTGCTGGCTCTTGGGAATTTCCTGCCGATTGGCCCGCTGCATCCATGATGGCGGCCCGGGGGGAATCGACGGCTCGGGCTCGGCGGGCTGCCGGGCTGCGGGCGGGCGCGGTGCGACAGGAGGCGTGCCGCGTCCGGATTGTGCGTCGGTCTGTCCGATCAGCCGCGCCAGCTCGGCGAGCGGATCGGCATCGGCGCGGGGATCTCCGCCGCGGCCGAAACCATCGGAGGGGAAGGATCTGTCCTGATAACGATCAGCCATGGTAATGAAGCGTCCCTGCGGGTGAGCCGCATATTCGAGCCAAAGGCGGACCCTGCCAGATTGAGGCCCCAAACCCAGGTTGCGTCCGTCTCCTACTACTACCTCATCGCATCGGGAGCATGGACGCCCAAAACAGCAAGTCCCGACGCCAGAACCGAGACAACGCCCTGAACCATGGCCAATCGCGCCTTGGTCATGTGTGCATCATCATTGATAATGAAGCGTAAATAGGGCAAATCGCGGCCCTTCGTCCAGAGCGCGTGAAATTCACTCGCTAGATCATAGAGATAGAAGGCGATCCTGTGAGGCTCGTGAGCTGCCGCCGCGCCCTCGATCATCCGTGGATACATAGCAAGCCGTTTCAAGAGCTCCAATTCCGTGGAATCACTGAGCAGCTCAAGCTTCGCATCCGACAGATACGCGATGCGTGCATCGTCCTCTTCCGGCAGATCCGGGAACACCTCGCGCGCGTTGCGGAAGATCGAATGTCCGCGTGCGTGCCCGTACTGCACGTAGAACACCGGATTGTCCTTCGACTGCTCGATCACCTTGGCGAGATCGAAATCCAGCACCGCATCGTTCTTGCGGTAGAGCATCATGAAGCGCACGGCGTCGTTGCCGACCTCGTCGACCACCTCGCGCAAGGTGACGAAGTCGCCCGAGCGCTTCGACATCTTTACCGGCTCGCCATTGCGCAGCAGTTTCACGAGCTGCACGATCTTGACGTCAAGCGTTGCCTGCCCCGCCGTCACGGCCTTCACCGCCGCCTGCATGCGCTTGATGTAGCCGCCATGGTCGGCACCGAACACGTCGATCAGGTCGGCAAAGCCGCGCTCGAACTTGTTGCGGTGATTGGCAATGTCGGACGCGAAGTAAGTGTAGGTGTTGTCCGACTTGATCAGCGGACGGTCGACATCGTCGCCGTAAGCCGTGGCCCGGAACAAAAGCTGCTCGCGATCCTCCCAGTCCTCCACCGGCGCGCCCTTCGGCGGCGGAAGGCGGCCTTCATAGACATCGCCGCGCTCGCGCAGGAAATCGATGGTCTCGGCGACCTTGTTGTTGCCATGAGCGATCAGCGAGCGCTCGGAAAAAAACACGTCGTGCTTGATGTTGAGCGCGGCGAGATCACCCTTGATCTCGTCCATCATCATCGCGATCGCCTTGTCGCGCACGATGGGGAGCCATTGGGCTTCCGGCAGGTCGCGCAGCTTGTCGCCGTGCTCGGCGGCGAGCGCCTGCCCCACCGGCTTCAGGTAGTCGCCGGGATAAAGGCCTTCCGGAATCGTGCCGATATCCTCGCCAAGCGCCTCGCGATACCTGAGAAAGGCCGAGCGCGCGAGCACGTCGACCTGCGCCCCGGCATCGTTGATGTAGTATTCTCTGACGACGTCACGTCCGGCGAATTGCAGCAGGCTGCACAGCGCATCGCCGAACACGGCGCCACGGCAATGCCCGACATGCATCGGCCCGGTCGGATTGGCCGAGACATATTCGACATTGACCTTGGGCGCGCCCTTGACCGGCGCGATCCGGCCATAAGCTGCGCCCTCGCGCAGGATGGTGGCGAGTTGCTCCGCCCAGACGCCCGGCTGCAAGGTCAGATTGATGAAGCCGGGACCGGCGACGTCGACCTTGGCGACCAGCGCATCCTCGCGCAAGCGTGCGGCGATCGCTTCCGCGAGATCACGCGGCTTCGCCTTCGCCTCCTTCGCCAGCACCATCGCAGCATTGGTGGCCATGTCGCCATGGCTCGGATCGCGCGGCGGCTCGACCACCACGCGCGAAAAATCGATCCCGTCGGGCCAACCGCCCGCTGATGCGAGATCGGCGCAAATGGCATGCACGCGCGCCAGCACGTCGGCGAAAAGATGCAGGTTTGGAGCTTTGTCGGGCATGGGCGCCGCCTAACGCAAATCCGGGGTCGAGTCAAAAAGCCTGTGGTGCTCGGTCAGCGCGAAACGGTCGGTCATCCCGGCAATGAAATTGCCGATCCGCCGGATGCGCTCCCCCTCCTCCTCGCAGCCCAGCAGCCATTCCGGCGGCAGCGCGGCGGGATCGGCTTGGTAATGGCCGAACAGGTCGGCGACGATCGCCTCGGCGTCGCGCATCACTGCGATCACCCGCGGATGGCGATACATGCGGTGCCACAGAAACGATTTGATCGCAGCCTCAGCACCCGAGACCTCGGGCGAGAAGGAGACGAGCTGGCGGCCAAGGTTGCGGACGTCCTCGACCGAGGTCGGCTGCGCGGCATCGATCCGGCGCCGCGTCTCCGACATGACTGCCGAGATCAGATAGGAAATCAGCTCCCGCACCAGCTCCGCGCCGCGCCTGATGTCGTCGAGACCGGGGTAATGCCGATCGATGGCGGCAATCATCTCCTGCGTCAGCGGCATCTCCCTGAGATCATCGACCGCGAACAGCCCGGCCCGCATCCCGTCGTCGATGTCATGGGCGTCATAGGCGATGTCGTCCGATATCGCGGCGACCTGCGCCTCCAAGGAGGCGAAGCTTTCAAGTTCCAGGTCCCAGCGCCCGCTGAACTCGAGGATTCCGAGCGGAACGGGCTCGGCCAGCGGGCCGTTGTGCTTGACGATTCCCTCCAGCGTCTCCCAGGTCAGGTTGAGCCCATCGAATTCCGGGTAGCGCTGCTCGAGCGCGGTGACCACGCGCAGCGTCTGCGCATTGTGATCGAAACCGCCATGATCCTTCAGGCAGGCATCGAGCGCCCGTTCGCCGGCATGACCGAACGGCGGATGGCCGAGATCATGCGCCAGCGCCAAGGCCTCGGTGAGGTCCTCGTCGAGCCCGAGCTGACGGGCGAGCGCGCGGGCGATCTGGGCCACTTCGAGCGAATGGGACAGCCGGGTGCGGTAATGATCGCCCTCGTGAAACACGAACACCTGGGTCTTGTGCTTGAGCCGCCGGAACGCGGTGGAATGGATCACGCGGTCGCAATCGCGCCGGAAGGCGCTGCGGGTCCGCGACGGCGGCTCGGCCACCAGCCGGCCGCGGCTGCGATCGGGATCGCAGGCATAGGGCGCACGGGGGGCAGCCATTCCGACCGACACGGGACAACCTTCCGAGAATTGATTCCTTTACGCAGTGCACTTAACTATGGGGAACGCCCGATACCAACCAAAATGGGCATGAATTTCTCGTCCGGAGACTGTTGCCATGACTGACGCCGTCACCATCAGCGAGCGCGCCGCCCGCCGGATCGGGCAGATCCTGAGCAAGGAGGATGCCGGTGCCATGCTGCGGATCTCGGTCGAGGGCGGCGGCTGCTCCGGCTTCCAGTACAAGTTCGACATCGAGCGCGCCAAGGCGGACGACGACCTCGTCATCGAGCGCGACCAGGCCGTGGTGCTGGTCGATCCCGCCTCGGTGCCATTCCTGGCCGGTTCGGAGGTCGATTTCGTCGACGACCTGATGGGCGCCTCCTTCCGCGTCAACAATCCCAATGCCACCGCCTCCTGTGGCTGCGGCACCAGCTTCTCGGTCTGAGGCATCACGTTCCCACCACATCGCCATTCCGGATCGGCTCGTTTCGCGCGCGCCGGAGTGACGACCCAGTTTGCATTGCGCGTCTCACATCCCTCTGCTGTCATCGTCCGCGAAGGCGGACGATCCAGTACTCAAGACGGTTGTGATCTTCCGAGAGGCCGCGGCGTACTGGATGCCCGCCTGGGCGGGCATGACAGTGGAGTATGAGGCGGCATTCTCGCGACATATTCTGCCCGAGCTTTGCAAGATACTTGTCCCTCTTTTGACAGAGGGTGCAGGGAAGGCCGGGAGCTCGCCGCCCCCATGGCCCGCCTGCAGAAAAAAATGCAGGCGGCAGTCACCACAGGTTCGGCCAAGACATCCCGGCCTTCCCTGCGCGAATGGGCTTCCGGTTTATACGCGCTCTCCTCAGGGACCGGCTTTCTTGCCCCTGTCGTCCGCGCACTCGTCAAAGCGCCGCGAACTTGACCTCAGCACCGGGAGGCCAGGACCACACGATTTCACCGTCCGTGCGGCTGCGCTCGTCTGGCGCCGCCCTCACGTCCATCGCAGCCCGCCTCTACGTATCGTGACGACGCGTACGCCCCTCTTCGACAAGGCGGGATGGCGTAGATAAGCATGATTTCCGAAAAATCGAAAGCGATTTATTTTCGCTCGGGGGGCTTGAACATGCTCATCAGGTTGAAGCGGCTGACGGAATCCGCCTTTCGGCGCAGATCATTTTGAGGCGCCCGGCTCTCGCCTGGGTCAGCCGCACGACAGAATTGCCCGACAACGCGAGTGGCGCCAGCAGAGGACATGCATGCCGCGCTCACGCAAGCCGGCGACCATTCAGTTGAGTGTCAGTCCGGGCGGTCTGTCGGAGGCGCCGCATGCAAGCTTGCAGTTCGATTTGCGAACGGCTGCGGAAAGCCGATCACCTCGTCCCGTGGATGAACGCTTGCATCTCTTCCGGCGTCAGCTTGCCATCCTTATTGGTGTCCATCGCCTTGAAGATTCTTTCGTGAGCTGCCTGAAATTCCTGCAGGGAGATGGTCCCGTCACCGTCGGCATCCATGAGAGCAAACATCATGCGCATCATGACAGGCGAGCCCATCGCACCGCTTCGCATCATGCCGCGTCCCATCATATGTCCCATCATCCCATGGTCCATCATGCTTCCCTGCCCCATCATGCCGCCACCGTCCTGACCCATCGAATGCGATTGCATCTGTTGCGGATCCGGTTGGTTGAGCGTCTGGGCCTGCGCCAAGACACCAGCAGTGCTGCACGCCAGTATGAGAGCAGATGTCGCCATTCCCAAGATGTGCTTGCACATTGAAGCCTCCTCAAAGACTCACCACGGCCCGATCGTTCCGCCCCAACGACATAATTCTATCATTTCGCGCCAAGGCAGCAGATCACAATGTCTGCAATGGGTCCGGTGCACAGCCGGAAGGCTGATGTCGCACCAAATCGAACATGGGTCACCGCGGGGTGAATTGGTCCAGGTCGTGAATGCCCATCTGCTGCTCCAGTCGGGCGACGCGAGCGACCATCTTCTCGAAGCCGTCCTCCCCGAACAGCTCGTGCTCCTTCTTCTCGAAATCCTCGGCCATCGCGTCATACTCGTTCGACGAGACCACGTCCTTCAGCTTGGGGAAAAGGTCGGTATCCTCGCGTGCCGCGTGCGGCCGGTACATCGTGACGAAGGATTGCATGGAGCCGACGAGCTGCTTGCGATCGTCATCATTGCTTCGGCCCGTCGGCGCGAGCTTCAAGATTGTCTCCGTGACCTTCCGTCCCGCTGCGTGCTGGCGCAGCAAGGTGTCTACAAGATCCGTCATCTTCCCGGCTTTCTTGAAGCGTGGAAATACGTGCTCCTCCTCCGACCTCTCATGATAGTTGTTGATGAAATCGCGGACGATCTCGGCCGATTGCGTGATCAAGGCCGGGTCGACGTCCTCGTTCGACGAGAACTTCCGGATTGCTGCTTCATAGAGCAGCAGCACGCGGTCGAGCACTCCGTGCTCGCGCATCAAGTCTTCGGGCGGCGTGACCTCCTCATCCTTCTTTCCGGTGACCATCTCCTTCAACTTCTCGCCGACGCCCTTCTCCTCAGCGAAGACCGGCCCGACGAAAACGGCCGGCGCGGCGACGGCCGCCAGCGCCCCGCCGACCAGAAGCAGACGGCGCTTGCTTGGCATGACGACTTCCATGATGGACGCTCCTGTGAATGCGAGGGGACGGTGGCAACACAGCGCCTTAACGGACGGCGAGGAGCGCCGTTCCAATTACGAAATTCGATAAGGAATGTCCGGTTCGGCCGGCGATCGGCGTGCCGGCACGCCTGACGAAACGTCCGGAGCAGCGGATGCCGGCCAGCGCATGACGCCGTGATCAGGACACCCTTCGGGCGAGACGATAGATTGATATCGCCTTGCTGACGCCCTTGAGCTCGGCCTCGCTCTTGGTCACCGGGTACGGCGCAATGATGTCAGCCACATCGGGCGCGCCGTAAACCTCTTCGGTCATGCAGATCTCGTCGCCATCGGCGAGGTTTTGCACCCGCGCAGCGATGTTCACGGTCTGGCCAAAATAGTCGAGCCGCTCGTTGAGCGTGACCGCGATCGAGGCGCCGCGGTGCACGCCGATTTTCAGGATGAAATCGCGCTGCGGGCGGTCCCGATTGAGCTGATCCACCGCCTCGCGCATCTCGAGCGCCGCCTGCACCGCGTCCGCCGATGTCGAAAACGCCGCCATCACGGCGTCGCCGATCGTCTTAGTGACGGCGCCGTTGTGCCGCACCGTGGCGTCGAGAAGATGCTGGAAGTGCCGCTGCACCTGGATGTAGGCGTTGAGATCGCCGATCCGTTCGTAGAGCGCTGTCGAGCCCTTGAGATCGGTGAAGACGAGGGTCACGTCGAGAACCGCAATGCCCTCCGTCGCGCCGATCACCTCCGAGCGGAAGAAGTCGCGAAAGGTCTGTGTCATCAGCAGCCGCTTGCCGGACAAGGATGGCGTGAACTGAAGCTTTGGGCGCTGAAACGTCGCCGAGGGAAGCTGCAGGATGCCGAACACCACCGGCTGCTTGCCGGCATTGCGAACGTCGAACACGACCTTGCCAGGTCCGATGCTTGCCGTGGGGGTCATGCATTTGCCGTGCTCGAGCGTGACCTGCAGGTGGGATGGGGTGAGCCCCGCTCCTCTTTCGACCGGGAAAGAGAAATGGGCGTCGCTGTCGAAATCCTGGCCCAGGAGCGCACCTTCGGCGGCATCAATATCGAGCTTGGCCACAGAGTCCGGCTCGATGCGGGTGAGCACCCTGACCAGCCCTTTGGCCGCCTCGCTCCATGGCACGCCCTCGGGCAGTAAGCCGCCCGGCGTCAGCTTATATTGGAAGACGTAGTCCCAGGCCGAAAGCGTATCCGGCCGATGGAAGCGGATGCTGCGGACGGCGGGCGACACTGTGAACGTCACCGTGATGTAATCGTCGAGCGCGGCGTCGTAGTCGCTTTGACAGAGATGGCAGTGGAAATGCGTGTGCAGCTTGCGCAAGCTCCGGAAGCTCTCGACAACATCGGAGCACATCGGACAAACCAGCTGCCAGTCCATGTCGAACAGCCCGGCCACGCAGGCGTGGAGGAACAGATCAATCGCCTCCGGCTCGGCGATCGATTTTTCCACGGCGAACTGGATCGGATTGATCCGGTACAGTGCCTCGTCCGTGCCCGCGCGCAGCAGCGTCTCCAACCGTGAGACCACGCGCGGACTCCAGGATTTGGCTGCTTCGAGCACAACCAGGCGCTCCTCGAGCTTCTTTTCGTCGATCATCGCATCACACCGCGACATAGTCCCGATCGTCGTCGGACGTTTTCCCTGAATACACAATTCACCAGCTCGGGGCGAGCCCGTCGCGACGGCAAGCGCGGTGGGAATGTCTATCATGGGAGCTTGCGCGAAGATGTTCAGTTTGCGCTGCTTGCTTGCGCCAAGCGACACAGCAGCTCCATGAGTCAGCAGGGCTTCACGTACCTCGCGCGTCGCGTATGGCCTGAGCGACCTTCGTCGCTTGCGACACCCGTCCCACCCTTGCGCCCGTCACGATCTTTCTACGACGTGGGCTCGGCTTCGCCACCATGCCGCTGTTCGCGCTTGCTCCGGCCGGAGGATACGTCATGAAGTTCGCGGCTCGGTACAGTGCGAGGGCCCTGCGAGCCGCGTCGACATGCGCGGTCCGGGCGGCCAGGTTGTGAAGACGAGCGAGCTCCTTGTTCAGCCGCTTCAGCGCCGAGGCGAAGACCTGCTTGCGCTCCGATGCATGCTCGGCTGTTCCGGAGAAGCTTGCTCCGCGCGCTTCGGCCTTTCCGTGCCGCTCGCGTCGCCGCTGCTGTTCGAATGTCCGCTCCTTATCGCGCATCTTGCGCAAGCGTGGTCGCAGGCGACTCCAGCTCAGCCACCTCGATCTCGTAAATGGCAGGATGATGCGTCAGGCGGATCGTCTCGTATTCGTCGTGGCTGAGCAGGCTGCGTTCGAACTTGCAAGGGACAGACATGATCGTTCCTCGACTTAATCTCTTGAAGTTCAGGCAACGGACGGATCCAGGCCGGTTCGAACAGGCTATTGTGCGAAGCCGCAGCTCTGCCATCAGTAAAATCGGAAGATGGTGGAGAGGGCTATTCCGGATATGCCGCTTCGGGTCGAAGGGCGATCCTGCGCGCCAAGTTCGAAATTTCGGCTGGCGGCCTTTGCGGGCGATACGTCCAGACAATCGGGAGGTGAAGCATGTATCGGCATATTCTCATTCCGACGGATGGGTCGGAGCTGGGGGAGCACGGCCTGGCGCATGGGCTGGCGCTGGCGAAGTCTCTTGGCGCCAAGGCGTCCATCATCTTCGTTGTCGAACCGTTTCCAGACATGACCGGACGCTTCCTCGAAGCATTCGCGACTTATGTCGAGCTCCGCAAAGAACAGGCCAACAGCGCGTTGGACCGCGCAGCAAAGGCGGCCAAGGAGGCCGGCGTTCCCTGCACGACGATCCAGGTCGAGAGCGCACAGCCGCATCATGGCATCATCGCAGCAGCCGAGGAGAACGGCTGCGATCTCATCGTCATGTCATCGCACGGACGCAGCGGACTTCCCGCGCTTCTCATCGGCAGTGTGACAAACAAGGTGGTGACCCACGCGAAAACCCCCGTCCTGGTTTGTCAGTGATGAGCAGACCGCTCGACGACGGTCACGGACGCGTCGGACTGGCGCGGTCCGGCCTTGGGCTGCGTTCCCCGCCATCTGTAAATTCGTAATCAAACGTGCTTGATCAGGATCGCGCGATGGAACGCCCCTAGATTGCATCATTGACTCACAATCTACTTCAGCGCTTAATCGTTCCTGGCGATGAGCGATCGAGGCGACCGGCGGCAGGCCGAGGAAAAGCAGGACGCAAAGAGCATTAGATAGAGCCTTAGTAAGCGTCGAGTCAGTTGCGTAGCACGTGAGTCCGAAGGAGCAGCCAATGGGCCTGCCTTCCATCGCGGAACAAAGGGAGCCGCCGTTCGTCTCGACGGCGCACCCGCCCGAACCAGACATCGCGCAGCGTCTGGTGTTCGATGCCCACCTGCGCTTCAAGGCGAACCAAGACCGCCAGAACTCACAAGCTTATCCGGCGCTTGCGCGCGACCTGTTCGGCGTCTGCGCGGTCGGGACCAGCGGCAATCTGGCCACGCGTCCGACGTTGCCGGTCGCGCCGAGGATCGGCCGTCTGGGCATGGCCGGCCTCGCGCTGCTGGCGGTAATCCCGGCCGGAGGCCTGCCGGACTATCTGCCGCGCGAGATTCCAAGCGATGGAGCCGCGGAGGAAGAACCGGTCTGAGCGAGCCGCCGCATGCCCCTGCATGCGGCGCTTGCGTGAAAGATTGCGCAACACGTTCGAGATGCGCGAAGACAGGAGGTTGGACATGACCACCTACGGCCACAGCTCTCCCATGGGCATGACGAGGCTGCCGACCCCGCCCTTCTGGGTATGCATCCTGCTCGGCATCGTCATGATCGGCGCGGGCTTCCTGGTGCTGGGCGACCTGGCATTCTTCACGGTGATCAGCACCATCTTCATCGGCTGGATGGCCATCGTCGCCGGTGGGTTCGAAGTCATCCACGCCTTCTGGACCAAGGGCTGGGGCGGCTTCCTGTGGCAGGTGCTGCTCGGCATTCTCTATCTTGCATTCGGGATCGTGCTGGTGACGCAGCCGCTGACCAGCGCACTGATCCTCACTTACGTGCTCGGCCTCGTGCTCATTCTATCGGGCGTGGTTCGCATTCTGCTCGGCATCAGCCATTGGCAGGAAGCCGGCTGGGTGATGCTGCTGTCCGGCGTGTTCGGCATCCTGGCCGGCGTGGTCATCCTGACCGGATTTCCGGCCACCGGCCTGTGGGTGCTCGGCTTCCTGCTCGGTATCGATCTCATCATGCACGGCATCGGCTGGCTGACCTATGCCTGGATGCCGGCATCACGGACCGTATAGCGGTCCTGAACCCGACGGTGGATCGATGAGCGCGTCGAGGTCATACGGGATCGCCGGATGCCTGCTGCTGCTGGCCTGGATCGGAATGGTCGCTCCATTCCCATCATCTGCATGGGCACAGCAGGATGCCGCCGTCCTGTTTCGCAATGTGCGCATCTTCGATGGCAAGACTGCTATGGTGTCGACGCCGTCGAACGTTCTGGTGCGGGCCGGCAAGATCGAGAAGATCTCGACATGGGAGATTTCGGCCGAAGGCGCACAGCGGATCAATGGCGATGGGCGGGTGCTGATGCCCGGCCTGATCGACGCGCACTGGCACGCGATGCTGGTGCGTCCCACGCCAATGGCTGCGCTCGTCAATGACGTCGGCTACACCAACCTGCTCGCCGCCGCGGAGGCGACCGATACGCTGATGCGCGGCTTCACCACCGTTCGCGACATGGGCGGACCGTCGTTCGCACTCAAGCGCGCCATCGACGAGGGTCTCGTCACCGGGCCGCGCGTCTATCCCTCCGGAGCGATGATCACCATCACCGGCGGCCATGGCGATTTCCGGCAGCTCTATGAGCTGCCGCGGGTGATCGGCGGCTCGCCCACTCGCATGGAGCAGATCGGGGGCAGCATGGTCGCGGACTCCCCGGACGAGGTCCGTGTGCGGGCGCGCGAGCAGCTGATGCAGGGTGCGAGTCAGGTCAAGCTGACGGCCGGCGGCGGCGTCGCCTCGCCGTTCAGCCCGCTCGATGTCTCGACCTTCACGGAAGCAGAGCTGCGGGCCGCCGTGGAGGCCGCCGAGAACTGGGGCACCTATGTCGCCGTGCACGCCTATACGCCGACGGCGATCCAGCGGTCGATCGCAGCCGGTGTGAAATGCATCGAGCATGGGCATCTGATGGACGAAGCGACGGCGCGACTGATGGCCGAAAAGGGCATTTGGCTCAGCACCCAGCCGTTCGGTGACGAGACCGGTGCGAGCGCACTGGGACCGGTGCAACAAGCGAAGGCGCGCGAGGTCGTCGACGGCACGGATCGCGTCTACGCGCTTGCCAAGCAATACAAGATCAAGACCGCGTTCGGCACCGACATCCTGTTCTCGCGGGAACTAGCGCAGCGACAAGGCGCGCTGCTCGCCAGCCTCACGCGCTGGTATAGTCCGGCTGAGGCGCTGATCATGGCGACCTCAACCAATGCCGAACTGCTCGGACTGTCGGGGCCGCGCAATCCCTATCCCGGCAGGCTCGGCGTGGTCGAGGAAGGCGCGCGGGCCGACCTGCTGCTGGTCGACGGCAATCCGCTCGAGGACATCAATCTCGTTGCGGATCCCGCCAAGAACTTCCTGGTGATCATGAAAGACGGAAAGATCTACAAGAACCGTCTGTCTGGCGAGACCCCCAAATAATCGATCCCCCGGCTCCGGATGATCCTCTCTGGAGTGCCACGTCTGGATTGTCAGGGTCCTGCCCTTGACCGCGGCCCCCGCAGCTTGATCTAACCATGACTTGATCTAAGCAGGCGTGATCCTGCTCTTGCCTATGTTCTTGTCTCTGCTCTTTCCTTGGACCTCCGCCATGCGTATCGCCACCTGGAACGTCAATTCGATCCGGCAACGGATCGAGCCCCTGCTGACTTGGCTCAAGGAATGCTCGCCGGACATCGTCTGTCTGCAGGAAACCAAGTGCACGGACGAGGCGTTCCCGCGGCTCGAGATCGAGGCGCTCGGCTACAACCTCGTCACCCACGGCCAGAAGACATTCAACGGCGTCGCGCTGCTCTCCAAATTCCCGATCGACGAAAGCAAATCGGGGCTCGCCGGCGACGACGAGGACACGCATGCGCGCTTCATCGAGGGCGTGGTCAGCCTCAAGCATGGTGTGGTCAGGATCGCCTGCCTCTATCTGCCGAACGGCAATCCGCCAAACACCGAGAAATATCCCTACAAGCTGAAATGGATGTCGCGCTTGCGCGACTATGCCCGCGAGCGACTATTGACCGAGGAGCCGTTGGTGCTGGCCGGCGACTTCAACGTGATCCCGGCCGCCGCCGACGTTGCCAATCCGGAAGCCTGGGTGACCGATGCGCTGTTCCGGCCCGAGACGCGGGAGAGCTTCCAGTCGCTGCTAGGGCTCGGCCTCACCGACGCGCTGCGCGCGGTGACCGATGCGCCCGGGCAATATACCTTCTGGGACTACCAGGCCGGTGCCTGGCAGAAAAACTTGGGAATCAGGATCGATCACCTGTTGCTGTCGCCGCAGGCCAGCGATCGCCTGGTCGAGGTCGGCATCGACAGCTATGTGCGCGCCTGGGAGAAGCCGTCAGACCACGTGCCGATCTGGGCGGATTTCGACCTGGAGACGGCGTGACATCGCCGTCATTGCGAGCGCAAGCGAAGCAATCCAGAGCGACGAGGAAAGCCTGGATTGCTTCGTCGCCTTCGGCTCCTCGCAATGACGGAGTTCACGAAGAGCGCCTCGTCATGCCCGCGCAGGCGGGCATCCAGGACTCCGAGGCAGCACCGATTGAACCGAAGTGCCGCGGCGTACTGGATCGTCCGGCTTCGCGGACGATGACAGCGTTGGGTGAAGCGAGACCGTGCCCTCAACGCACTCACAATGACGGCTCGGTCATTCCTGTACGCGAAGCGGCTTCACCATCGAATACGACGCCGCCGTGCCGAACTTCCCGACAGACGGTCCCTCGTCGCGGTAGCCGCGCGCGAGATAGAATCGGTGCGCGGTCTCGGTGCTGAGCAGCGTGCAGCTCGCCGCGCCATGCGCCGCCGCCCGCTGCTCCAGCGCTGCGAGCATGGCCGAGCTGACACCACGAAAGCGGGCCGCAGGCGCGACATAGTTGGCCGTGATCTCGCCCGCATGCGTCAGGCCGCCGACTGCGAGAATCGCACCATCCTCGACGGCGACGAGAAGCGCGCGGCCGCTTGCAACCGCCCATGCCGCCACATTGTCCGGTGTCTTGTTGGCAAGCCAGCGCGACAGGATGACAGGATCGTCGCGATGATCGGCGCTGCACAGCTCGACGATCGAATCGCGCAGCACCTGGCAGGCTTGCTTCGCATCGGCCGGCGTCGCGTCCCGGATGATCATTGCATTCCCCTCACATCGCAGGGGAATGCAATGCATTCCCCGCTTTAGTCCCGCTTGCCCTGCACCCAGTGCTCAAGCATCTGCAGCGCGGAGGCGCGGTCATCGTCGGACGCTTTGGCGAAGGCGCGGTTGTAGCTTTCCTTGATCCAGACCTCGTCCGGACCGGCGCCGTCGCGCGCGAGCGTCAGGAACATCAATCCGCGCGCCGCCTGTCGCGGCAGCCGGTCGCCGTTGAACAGCATCTGGCCGAGCAGCGCCTGCGCCTGGTGCTGGCCCTTCTGCGCGGCGAGACCGAGCCAGCGTGCACCATAGCGGAAGTCATCCCGCGAGGCGTCCGCCGTCTTCAGATACATCCGTGCCAGGTCGTACTGGGCGTCGGCATTGCCGAAATAGGAGGCGGCGTAGGAGAACATCTCCCTGGCGCGATCCGGATCCGGCTTGACCTTGGAGTTCGGGATGCCGCTCAGATAATAGCGGCCGAGCGCGACGAAGGCGTTGGCGACGATCTGCGCCTGCGGCGCCGACGGCGAGTCCTCGGCATGGGCATTGGCGATCCGGCTGAAATAGTCGAACGCGCGCAGATCGTCCTGCACAAGCCCACCCTCGCCATTCGCATACATCCGCCCGAGCTTCCACTGGGCGACCGGATGGCCCTCATCGGCGGCATATTGCAGCGCAGTGAGCGAGGAGCTGTCTGGCAGCCCCGCGGTGCCCTGCGGGCCGGCCTTGCGCAGATTGGCTGCCGCTCCGGACTGCGCCGTTGCCACCGGAATGGTCGGCTCCTGGTTGATGGGCGCCCCGTCGAACGCAAAGGACGGCGCGGATGCAACCAGTGGGCTCATGCCCAATATCAATGCAAAGACGAGACGCTCAGATGTCCGCATAGCAATATTTCTCTTGCGCACCGCCTGGGTGGGTGACGGCCCCCGCGACCGCCGGCCCGACCTGCTGGGCATATTTCCAAAGCGCACCTGACGTGTGGTGCGTCTCGCGCGGCGTCCATTTGGACTTGCGCTGCACCAGCTCGGCATCGCTCAATTTTACGTTAAGGATACCCGCCTCGGCATCGATCTCGATGATGTCGCCGTCCTCGAGCAAGGCGATCGGCCCGCCGACGGCAGCCTCCGGCCCGACATGGCCGATGCAGAAGCCGCGGGTGGCGCCGGAGAAGCGGCCATCGGTGATCAGCGCGATCTTGCCGCCCATGCCCTGCCCGGTCAGCGCCGCGGTGGTCTGCAGCATCTCGCGCATGCCCGGACCGCCGCGCGGCCCCTCGTAGCGGATGACGATGACCTCGCCTTCCTTGTAGGTGCGGTTCTGCACCGCCTCGAAGGCATCCTCTTCGCGGTCGAAGCAGCGGGCCGGCCCGGTGAATCTGAGATTGGACATGCCCGCGACTTTCACGATCGCGCCCTCAGGCGCGAGATTGCCTTTCAGACCGACAACACCTCCGGTCACAGTGATCGGCTGGTCGGCCGGCCTCACCACGTCCTGGTGCGGATTCCATTTCACGCCTTTGAGATTTTCGGCGATCGTCCGGCCGGTGACTGTGAGGCAGTCTCCATGCAAATAGCCATGATCGAGCAACGTCTTCATCAGAAGCGGAATGCCACCAGCTTCGAACATGTCTTTGGCGACATAGCGGCCACCCGGCTTCAAATCCGCGATATATGGTGTCTTTTTGAAGATTTCGGCGACATCAAACAGGTCGAACTTGATACCTGCCTCATGCGCGATCGCCGGCAGATGCAGCGCAGCATTGGTCGAGCCGCCGGATGCGGCGACCACGGCTGCGGCGTTCTGCAGCGCTTTCAAGGTCACGATGTCGCGCGGGCGGATGTTGGAAGTAATCAGCTCCATCACCTGCTCGCCGGCGGTCATGCAGAAGGAATCGCGGATCTCGTAAGGCGCGGGGGCGCCAGCCGAATAAGGCAGCGCCAGCCCGATCGCTTCCGACACAGTTGCCATCGTATTGGCGGTGAACTGCGCCCCACAGGCACCCGCCGACGGGCAGGCGACGCGCTCGATCTCGTCGAGATCCTCATCCGACATCGCGCCGACCGAATGCTTGCCGACCGCCTCGAACATGTCCTGCACGGTGACCTGCTGGCCACGGAAATTGCCCGGGAGGATCGAGCCGCCATAGATGAAGATCGAGGGCACGTTCAGCCGCACCATCGCCATCATCATGCCCGGCAGCGACTTGTCGCAACCGGCAAGACCGACCAGCGCGTCATAGGCATGACCGCGCATGGTCAGCTCGACCGTGTCGGCAATGGCCTCGCGCGACGGCAGCGACGAGCGCATGCCGTCATGGCCCATGGCGATGCCGTCGGTCACGGTGATGGTGCAGAATTCGCGCGGCGTGCCGCCGGCATGGGCAACGCCCTTCTTCACCGCCTGCGCCTGGCGCATCAGCGCGATGTTGCAGGGCGCGGCCTCATTCCAGCAGGAGGCGACACCGACGAAGGGCTGGTGGATCTGGGCCGTCGTCAGGCCCATCGCATAGAGGTAGGAGCGATGCGGCGCACGCGCCGGACCTTCCGTCACGTGACGGCTCGGCAGCCTGCTCTTGATGTCGGTCTTGGCGTCCATCGCTGGTTTGTTTTCCGCCGGCCCCGCGTGCACGGGCGAGAAAACCCAGTTCATGAAAACCGATTTTCCCTACACCCTTACGCGCCGCCTACTCATGTAAGGTGTTATTTCACGAAGGGGTGTGGCTAAAAAGCGGCGCACCTGCGGCGCGCCCGAAATCGTTACCAAATGGCGGCAAACTGTTGCGACCTCGCAACAAACGTGGCGATGAGGCAACCCTCAGCGGCCACGCTATACCACTCTTCACTCCGTAGAAACCCGGGCCGCTTTGATCATTGGCCACCATTTCGCAATCTCCGCGCGCTGAACCGCACCGAGTGCATCCGGCGTCAGCTGGTCCTGCGGCGGCATCTGCAACCCCAAGTCTTTCAGACGTTTCTGCACATCCGAATCATTCAACGCTGCGACCGCGGCCTGATTGAGCCTGGCGACGGTCTCCTTCGGCGTGCCCTTCGGCACCCACAGCCCCGACCACAGCGTCATGTGAAAGCCAGGCAGGCCTGCTTCATCTGTCGTCGGGACCTCCGGCGCACTCTCGACGCGCTTACCGTCGGTCACCGCATAAGCGCGGATGGCGCCCGCGCGAACCTGGTTGATCGAGTTGGAGGTCTGATCGACGATCAGATCGATCTGGCCGGCGACGAGATCGTTCAGCGCCGGGCCCGTGCCGCGATAGGGCACATATTGCAGCTTGATGCCGGTGACCTGCTCGAAATAGAGCCCGGCGATGTGACTGCCCGAACCATTGCCCGCCGTGCCTGCCGCTGCAGGCGTCGGCTGCGCCTTCAGCCATGCCAGCAGCTCGGCGAGCGACTTGGCCGGGACCGCCGTCTTGCTGACGATGATCATCGGATTGCTCGGCAGCAGCACCACCGGCTCGAGATCGGCGACGAGGTCATAGCTGAGCTTATAGACCGCGCCATTGGCGACATGTGTGCCGAGATGGCCGAAGCTCACCGTGTAGCCGTCCGGCGGCGAATGCACCGCGCGCCCGACGCCGATCGAGCCGCCGGCGCCGGTCACGTTCTCGATCAGGATCGGCTGCCCGAGCGTCTGGCGCATGTGCTCGCCGAGGATGCGCATCATCGCATCCGACGGGCCGCCGGCCGCGAACGGCACGATGACGGTGATCGGACGCGAGGGATAGGTCTCGGCGGCGCGCGCGGGCGCTGCCAAGGTCAACACCGCGAACAGGACAGCAGACAACAAACGATGCATCACTTCCTCCAAACGAGGCCGCGGTGCAGGCTTGTTATTAGAACTGCGCGAAGTCGATCGGCTGGTGACGATCGAGCGTGCGCGTGACCGGCGGCAGCGGATATTTAAGGCCTGTCGCGCAATTGAACAGCATCACGCGATCATTTTTGGTCACGCGCCCGTCGGCGAGGCTCTGCTTGTAGGCGGCGTAGGTCGCAGCTCCCTCGGGGCATAGCAGCAGCCCCTCCTCGCGCACGACTTCTTGAAGCGCAGATGAAATCTTCTCGTCATCGACCGCAATGGCGAAACCTTTGCTCTCGCGCACCGCGCGCAGGATCAGAAAATCTCCGATGGCCTGCGGCACGCGGATCCCGGACGCGATCGTGTGCGCGTCTTCCCAACGCGCGGCATGCTCGACGCCTGCGTCGAAAGCCCGCACCATCGGCGCGCAACCGGATGCCTGCACCGCGACCATGCGCGGACGTTTTGATCCGATGAACCCGATCTTCTCGAGCTCATCGAACGCCTTCCACATCCCAATCAGGCCGGTGCCGCCGCCGGTGGGATAGAAGATCACGTCGGGCACGTCCCAGCCGAGCTGCTCGGCGAGTTCGAGCCCCATCGTCTTCTTGCCTTCGATCCGGTACGGCTCCTTCAAGGTCGAGGTATCGAACCAGCCGACCTTGGCCTTGCCCTCGCCGACAATTTTTCCGCAGTCATCAATGAGCCCGTTGACGCGATAGACGGTCGCGCCCTGCAGCTCGATTTCGCTGACATTCACCTCCGGCGTATCGGCCGGGCAGAAGATCGTGGTCTTGATGCCGCAGCTGGTCGCATAGGCCGCGAGCGCCGCCCCAGCGTTCCCATTGGTGGGCATCGCCATGTGCTTGATGCCGAGCGCCTTGCCCATCGACACCGCCATGACGAGACCGCGCGCCTTGAACGAGCCGGTCGGCAGCCGTCCTTCGTCCTTGACGATGATCTCGCCGCCGCCGAGCTTAGCAGCAAGCCTCGGCAGTCTGATCAGCGGCGTCATGATCTCGCCAAGGCTGACGATGTCCTTGCACCTGCGCACCGGCAGGAGCTCGCGATAGCGCCACATGTCCGCGGGACGCTCGCTGAGCGCGTCCTTCGTCAGCGCCTGCTTCACGCCCGCGAGATCGTAGCGCACCAGCAGCGGCTTGCCGGCCTTGGAGAGATTGTGAACCTGGTCGGCCGCGTAGTGGTCGCCTTCCATCGCGCATTCGAGATGAGTGACGAAGGTCGGGCGCTCGATGGTGAGATTGTCGCTGGATTGCACGGCGGCGGTTCTTTCTTTTTTCTTTGCCAATAGTCAGTTTGTCTTCGTCATTGCGAGCGAAGCGAAGCAATCCAGTTCTGAGTGCGAGGCAGGTCTGGATTGCTTCGTCGCTGACGCTCCTCGCAATGACGGCGGGATCAGATGTTCAGCACGCGCCCGTAGGCGTCGAGCACGGCTTCCTTCATCATCTCGGACAAGGTCGGATGCGGGAACACCGTGTGCATCAGCTCTTCCTCTGTCGTCTCCAGGTTCATCGCGACGACATAGCCCTGGATCAGCTCGGTGACCTCGGCGCCGATCATGTGCGCGCCGAGGAGCTGGCCGGTCTTCTTGTCGAAGATCACCTTGACCAGACCCTGGTCCTCGCCGAGCGCGATCGCCTTGCCGTTGCCGACGAAGGGGAAGCGGCCGACCCGGATCTCGCGGCCGCCCTCCTTCGCCCTGGCCTCTGTGAGGCCGACGGAGGCGATCTGCGGCTGGCAATAGGTGCAGCCCGGAATCAGGTTCTTGTCCATGGCGTGCGGATGCAGGCCCTTGATTGCCTCCACGCAGATCACGCCCTCATGCTCGGCCTTGTGCGCGAGCATCGGCGGACCGGCGACGTCGCCGATCGCATAGATGCCCGGTACGTTGGTCTTGCCATAGCCATCGATGACGATCGTGCCGCGATCGGTCTTCACGCCGAGCTTTTCCAGGCCCAGATTCTCGATATTGCCGACCACGCCGACCGCAGAGATCACACGCTCGAACTCGACCGTCGCAGGCTTGCCCTTGCCGTCGTCGATCGTCGCCATGACGCTGTCGCTCTTCTTGTCGAGCTTGGTGACCTTGGCGCCGGTCAGGATCTTGATGCCCTGCTTCTCGAACCGCTTGCGCGCGAGGCCCGCGATCTCCGCGTCCTCCACCGGCAAGATCTGCGGCAGCACCTCGACCACGGTGACGTCAGAGCCCATGGTGTGAAAGAACGAGGCGAACTCGATGCCGATCGCGCCGGACCCGACCACGAGCAGCGACTTCGGCATCTTCTCCGGCACCATGGCCTCGAAATAGGTCCAGACCAGCTTCTTGTCCGGCTCCAGCCCGGGCAGCACGCGCGGCCGCGCGCCAGTCGCGATGATGATGTGCTTGGCCTGGTAGCTGCCCTCGCCGAGCGCGCCCTTCGGCGCCTCGACGTCGGACTTCTTCACCGTGATCTTGCCGGGTGCATCGATCGCGGCGTGGCCCCAGATCACCGTGACCTTGTTTTTCTTCATCAGGAAGCCGACGCCGTCGTTCAGCCGCTTCGAGACGCCGCGCGAGCGCTGCACCACCGCCTTGGGGTCAAGGGCGACGTTGTCGGCCGATAGGCCGTAATCCTTGGCGTGCTGCATGTAGTGGTAGATCTCGGCCGATCGCAAAAGCGCCTTGGTCGGGATGCAGCCCCAGTTCAGGCAGATGCCGCCGAGATAGGATTTCTCGATGATCGCGGTCTTGAAGCCGAGCTGCGCGGCGCGGATCGCGGTGACGTAGCCGCCGGGGCCGGAGCCGATGATGATGACGTCGAAATTTGTGTCGGCCATGCTGTGCAATCACTCTTGGGGTCAGCCGGATCGCCTGCATTCTCCACGTCATTGCGAGGAGCGTTAGCGACGAAGCAATCCAGCGTTCCGGCGGTTCTCTGGATTGCTTCGCTGCGCTCGCAATGACGGCGCGCACGTCCTGTGCGCCATTACACCATCATCATCACGGGATTCTCGATCAGCTGCTTGAACGCGCCGATCAGTTCGGCGCCGAGCGCGCCGTCGATGGCGCGGTGATCGCAGGACAGCGTCACGCTCATGATGCTGGCGATCTCGATCTTGCCGCCGCGAACGACAGGCCGCTCCTCGCTGGTGCCGACCGCCAGGATGGTCGCATGCGGCGGGTTGATGACGGCGGTGAAGTGGTTGATGCCGTACATGCCGAGATTGGAGACGGCGGTGGTGCCGCCCTGGTACTCCTCGGGCTTCAACTTGCGGGCCCGCGCGCGGGCCGCGAAGTCCTTCATCTCCCCGGAAATGGCCGACAGCGTCTTGGTCTCGGCCTTGCGGATGATCGGGGTGATCAGGCCGCCCGGCATCGCCACCGCGACGCCGACATCGGAATGCTTGTGCTTGAGCATGCCGCCTTCGGTCCAGCTCACGTTGCAGTCCGGGATCTTCTGCAGCGCCACCGCCATCGCCTTGATGACGAAGTCGTTCACGCTGAGCTTGTAGAGCGGCTTCTTCTCCTTGTCCTTTGGCGCCGCCGCATTGATCTCCTCGCGGGCGACAAGCAGCTTGCCGATATCGCAGTCGATCGTCAGATAGAAATGCGGGACGTTCTGGACCGAGGCCGTGAGCCGCTGCGCGATGGTGCGGCGCATGCCGTCATGCGGCACGACGTCGTAGGAGCCCGGCTCGAACAGCGCCAGGATCTGCTTGTCGGACATCGAGGGTGCCAGAGCAGGTCCGGCGGCAGGAGCTGCGGCCGGCGCCTTCAGGCCCTTGCCGGACTTGGCCTGTTCGACGTCACGCGCGATGACGCGGCCATGCGGGCCGGTGCCGGTGATGCGTCCGATCTCGATGCCGGCCTCCTTGGCGAGGCGGCGCGCCAAGGGCGACGAGAACACACGATCATGGCCGTTGACCTGCTGGGCGGGCGCCGCTTGCGCTGCTGGCGCAGCGGCCGGCTTCGCTGCCGGTGCAGCGGCGGCTGGTGCCGGAGCGGGCTTGGCCGCCTCAGTCTGCGGCGCGGGCTTGTTGTCCGGCTTGCCATCTGCCTTGGCTGGCGCGGCGCTGCCGGCGGCCTTCACGTCCTCGCCATCGCCGGCCAGCACCGCGATCACGTCGTTGACCGCGACATCCTGCGTGCCCTCAGGCACCAGGATCTTGGCCAGCGTGCCCTCGTCGACCGCCTCGACCTCCATGGTCGCCTTGTCGGTCTCGATCTCGGCGATCACGTCGCCGGACTTGATCTGGTCGCCTTCCTTTTTCAGCCATTTGGCGAGGTTGCCCTTCTCCATCGTCGGAGACAGCGCGGGCATCAAGATGTTGATCGGCATGGTGACCTCACGAAGCTAACTTTCACGGGCTGTCATCCCCTTCCGGGAGCCAGCCGAATTCATTTGGGCGCTGGGCGCGCCCGACCAGATCGCTCAATTGCCGATATCGCCTCGCAGATCCGCCCCTCACCCCGATGCGCCACGCTCAGTGCCCCTTTTGCGAACGCGGCGTGGTGGTGCCCGTGTCAGTGGGACGCGCAAGCTCGGCCTGAAACATGTCGACGATGCGCGACAGTGCTTCGTCCTCGGACAGGTCGGTCTCGCGCGCATAGGCGCGGGCGGCATGGCGGGCGACATCGACCAGCAGCAGGCCCCAGACATCCGGCTCCTCGAACGCGCGCTGAAACGCGATCGAGAGCCCGCCGTCGAGCACGAAGGCGCGCAACACTTCGGTGGCGTCCTCGCGGCCGATGACGTCGGGCGGCAACGGCTGTTCCTTAGGGCCCGCCATGGTGCTGTCCTCAGCGGTTACCGATAGCAGACGGCTTTGGCGGCCTGCACCACCTCGGCAGCGGAGGGCAGCGCCAGCTTCTCGAGATTGCTTGCATACGGCATGGGCACGTCCTTACCCGAGACGCGCAGCACAGGCGCATCGAGATAGTCGAAGGCGTGCTCCATGATGCGCGCCACGATCTCGGCGCCGACGCCGCTCTGCTGCCAGCCTTCTTCCACCGCCACCGCGCGGCCGGTCTTCTTGACCGAGGCGACGATGGTCTCGGTGTCCATCGGACGCAGCGTGCGCAGATCGATCACCTCAGCCTCGATGCCTTCCTTGGCGAGCTCCTCGGCGGCCTTCAGCGCATAGGTCATGCCGTTCGACCAGGAGACCAGCGTCACGTCCTTGCCGGCGCGCACGATGCGGGCCTTGCCGAGCGGGATCACATAGTCATCGAGCTTCGGCACCTCGCCCGAATGGCCGTAGAGCACCTCGTTCTCGAGGAAGATCACCGGATTGGGATCCCGGATCGCAGCCTTGAGCAGACCCTTGGCATCGGCCGCTGAATACGGCGCGACGACCTTGAGGCCCGGGATATGCGAGTACCAGGCCGAATAGTCCTGGCTGTGCTGGGCAGCGACGCGCGCGGCGGCGCCGTTCGGCCCACGGAACACGATCGAGCAGCCCATCTGGCCGCCGGACATGTAGAGCGTCTTCGCCGCCGAGTTGATGATCTGGTCCATCGCCTGCATGGCGAAGTTGAAGGTCATGAACTCGACGATCGGCTTCAACCCGGCCATCGCCGCGCCGATGCCGGCGCCGGCAAAGCCGTGTTCGGTGATCGGGGTGTCGATCACGCGGCGGGCGCCGAACTCCTGCAGCAGGCCCTGAGTCACCTTGTAGGCGCCCTGATATTCCGCGACCTCCTCGCCCATGATGAAGACGTCGGGATCGCGGCGCATCTCCTCGGCCATCGCGTCGCGCAGCGCCTCCCGGATGGTCATCGTCACCATCTCGGTGCCCGCGGGCACCTCCGGCTCGGGCTCGGCAACGGCCTGCGGCGCGGCCCGCGCCTTCTCGCCGCCGGTTTGCGCCGGCGCCGCGGCTTTGGCCTCAGCAGGCGGAGCCGATTCGGCCGCCTTCTCCTGCTTCGCGGGCGCTACGGCCTTGCCAAGATCGGCGGCGCTTTCGCCATCGGCCAGGATGGTTGCGATCGGCGTGTTGACCGCAACGTCGGCGGTGCCTTCGGGAATCAGGATCTTGCCGAGCGTGCCCTCGTCGGTCGCCTCGACCTCCATCGTCGCCTTGTCGGTCTCGATCTCGGCGATGACGTCGCCGGACTTGATGGTCTCGCCTTCCTTCTTCAGCCATTTGGCGAGATTGCCCTTCTCCATCGTCGGCGACAGCGCGGGCATCAGAACTTGAATAGGCATATCAGCTCCAGGAAAAAAGCTTGGCGCGCTGTGCGTTACGAACGATAGACGTCGGTCCAGAGCTCCGACGCATCGGGCTCCGGATCGGCCTGCGCGAAATCGGCAGCCTCGTTGACGATCTTGCGCACGTCGGCGTCGATCGCCTTGAGATCCTGTTCGCTGACCTTGGCGGCCAGCAGGCGACTACGCACCTGCTCGATCGGATCCTGATCGTTGCGGATCTTCTCGACCTCCTCACGGGTGCGATACTTCGCCGGGTCCGACATCGAATGGCCGCGATAGCGGTAGGTCTGCATCTCCAGGATATACGGGCCCTTGCCTTCGCGGCACCAGGCCACCGCCTTCTCGCCGGCCGCCTTCACGGCGCGGACATCCATGCCGTCGACCTGCTCGCCGGGGATGTTGAACGAGACGCCGCGCTTGGAGAAATTGGTCTGCGCCGACGCGCGGGTCACCGCCGTGCCCATCGCATAGCGATTGTTCTCGATCACATAGACCACCGGCAGCTTCCAGAGCTCCGCCATGTTGAAGCTCTCATAGACCTGGCCCTGATTGGCGGCACCGTCGCCGAAATAGGCGATGCTGACCGAATCGTTGCCGCGGTAGCGGTTGGCGAGCGCGAGCCCGGTGCCAAGCGAGACCTGGGCGCCGACAATGCCGTGCCCGCCATAGAACTGCTTCTCCAGGCTGAACATGTGCATGGAGCCGCCCTTGCCCTTGGAGTAACCGCCGCGGCGTCCGGTGAGTTCGGCCATCACGCCCTTGGCATCCATGCCGGTGGCCAGCATATGCCCGTGGTCGCGGTAACCCGTGATGACCTGATCGCCCGGCTTCAGCGCCATCTGCATGCCGACGACGACGGCTTCCTGGCCGATATAAAGATGGCAAAAACCGCCGATCGCACCCATGCCGTAGAGCTGGCCTGCCTTTTCCTCGAAGCGGCGGATCAAGAGCATATCGCGCAATGCGGCCAGCTCCTGCTCCCTGGTGAACTCCGGCGGCGGACCGTCGTCCCTGTCCTGCCCTTGTTCCTTCACGACGCTCTTCTTGGGTGCGGCCATGGCAATTCCGGATGAGAGAAAAAGTAGCCCTCTCTATCTCAACTCAAACCGCCGTAAAAGCACTGGCTTGGCGCACCACCGCTTTTGCTATGCCGCAGTGCAGCGCGGGCGAAAGTTTCGCAAAGCTTGAGCCGCCGTCCCGATATTGAATTGCTCACCTCGTCAGCAACGCTCGCAACCATGGCAGCTATGAAAAAAGCGGCGCCGCGCTTTCGCGCAACGCCGCCGAGGGTCCAAGTCCAGGGAGGAGGACTTGAAGGGATGAACAGGTTTGAACCCTAGAAGAAGCCCAGCTTCTTCGGGCTGTAGCTGACCAGGAGGTTCTTGGTCTGCTGGTAGTGATCGAGCATCATCTTGTGGGTCTCGCGCCCGATGCCGGATTGCTTGTAGCCGCCGAAAGCCGCGTGCGCCGGATAGGCGTGATAGCAATTGATCCAGACCCGGCCGGCCTGGATCGCCCGGCCGAAGCGGTAGCAGCGGTTGGCGTCACGGCTCCAGACGCCTGCGCCGAGGCCGTAGAGCGTGTCGTTGGCGATCGAAAGCGCCTCGTCATCGGTCTTGAAGGTCGTCACCGAGACGACCGGCCCAAAGATCTCCTCCTGGAAGATCCGCATCTTGTTGTTGCCCTGGAATACCGTCGGCTGGACATAGAAGCCGCCCGCGAGGTCACCGCCCAGCTGCGCGCGCTTGCCGCCGGCCAGCAGCTTGGCCCCCTCCTGCCTGCCGATATCGATGTAGGAGAGGATCTTTTCGAGCTGCTCGTTGGATGCCTGCGCGCCGATCATGGTCGCGGGATTGCGCGGATCATCCTGCTTGATGGCGGCAACGCGGCCGAGCGCACGCTCCATGAACTTGTCGAAGATGTCTTCGTGGACGAGTGCCCGGCTCGGGCAGGTGCAGACCTCGCCCTGGTTGAGCGCGAACATCACGAAGCCTTCGATCGCCTTGTCGAAGAAGTCATCATCCTCGGCCGCGACATCCTTGAAGAAGATGTTGGGCGACTTGCCGCCGAGCTCGAGCGTGACCGGAATGAGGTTCTGGCTGGCATATTGCATGATCAGCCGCCCTGTCGTGGTCTCGCCGGTAAAGGCGATCTTGGCGATGCGCGGGCTCGACGCCAAAGGCTTGCCGGCCTCCAGGCCGAAGCCGTTGACGATGTTGATGACGCCGGGCGGCAAGAGATCGGCGACCAGCTCGATCCAAACCATGATCGAGGCCGGCGTCTGCTCGGCGGGCTTGAGCACGATGCAATTGCCCGCAGCCAGCGCCGGTGCGAGCTTCCAGCAAGCCATCAGCAGCGGGAAATTCCAGGGAATGATCTGCCCGACGACGCCGAGCGGCTCGTGGAAGTGATAGGCCACGGTGTCCTGGTCGATCTCGGCAAGCGTGCCTTCCTGGCCGCGCACCACGCCGGCGAAGTAGCGGAAGTGATCGATCGCGAGCGGCAGGTCGGCGGCGCGGGTCTCACGGATCGGCTTGCCGTTGTCCCAGGTCTCGGCCACGGCCAAGCGCTCGAGATTGGCCTCCATGCGATCGGCGATGCGATTGAGGATGATGGCGCGCTCGACGACGCTGGTGCGGCCCCAGGCGTCCTTGGCGGCGTGGGCCGCGTCGAGCGCGGCTTCGACATCGGCCGCCTCCGAGCGTGCGATCTTGCAGACGACCTTGCCGGTCACCGGCGAGATGTTGTCGAAATATTTGCCCGAATGGGGCGCGACCCATTTGCCACCGATGAAATTGTCATAGCGCTCGGCAAAGGGCACGGTCGTCGTCGTCAGGAATTCCGGCTTGTTCATGGCGTGTCTGCTCCCATCATTGTTCATCGTTCGTCATAGCGCTCGGCCCGGCAAAACCGTCTTCGATCAGGAATTGCAGGGGGCTGTTCGCGTCGCTGCGACGTGACGAACGATGTCGCGGGAGGGCTCGTCTGTCAGCCCGGGCTCAGCGGCTCAGTGCCCCGAACTGTCTCAGATTTGCGACAGGTGCACCGTACTTCGTGGTGGGAGAGACGGTTGTACGGGCGAGACCACGCACTCCACCCGTCCCGCTCTCGCTTGGGCGAGCAGACCAGCCTAGAGCAAGTCAGTGTGCGTTGAGGCCGAACCGCTTCACCTTGCGGTGGAGCGTGGCGCGGCTGACGCCGAGTGCCTTGGCCGCGGCCGAGACATTGCCTTGCGCCCGCAGCAGCGCGCGTTGCAGGACGCCGCGCTCGACGTCGCCGAGCTGCTCCAGCGCCGCATCCGGGCCGCAGAGCAGATCAGCCGCCGGAGCCGGCTGAAACGCCCGGTCGGGCGCAAGACCCAAAGCGGAGCGGGCCATGCGCGTGGCCCCGATCACAAGGTCATCGGCATCGACCGCAAGCAGCCCGCCGCCATGGCCATCTCCCGCAGGCACCAGGACTATTCTCGCGTTCGGGAACGCCGCCTTGAACAGATCGGCTTCGATGCGGCGCGCCGCTTCGCCGACGACAAGCGTGATGAGATCAGTGAAGGCTTCGGTGCGGTCGGCGCGGCAGGAGGACACGTCGAGCACGCCGACGAGCTTGGCGTCGTGATCGTAGATCGGCGAGGCCGTGCAGCTCAGCGGCGTGTTGCGCGTGAAGAAATGCTGATCGCGGTCGATCGTCAGCGGCCGCTTTTCAACCAGGCAAGTGCCGATGCCGTTGGTGCCTTCGTACTCCTCGCTCCAGATCGCGCCGGTCCAGAGCCCCCACGACGCAAACGTGGCGTCGTCAACTGCGGCGCCACGACGATCGACCGGGACGCCATTCTGGTCGGCCAGCAGAACGCAGCAGCCCGTCGCGCCCACCGCATGATAGAGCCGGTCCATCACCGAGCGGGCGGCCTGCAGCAGCGGCGCAGCCTGCTCGCGAACCCGGTCGAGTTCAGCGTCGGTCAGCCTCAGCGGCGGCCGGGTTCCGGCGGGATCGAGCTGATGGAATCGGGCGGAGCGGCACCAGGAGGCCACCACGGCGGATTTCGCCGCATGGCCGGATGCGATCGCAGCCTCAACCTGCGCTGCGTGCTGCACGAGCTCGCGCTTGTTCATCGCGTTTGGCGCTCCTCCGAGAAGCATTGCTAAGGCAGCTCCGCCCTGCTCCGCTTGATCTGCGTCAAACTCGGAGGCGACGGAGGGACCAGCCGCCACGAGCCGGGACTGTGAGGGCAGGTCCGGAGGAGAGACTACTTCGGATGATTGATCCGGACCAGATCATGCGGATTGGCATAATCGAGCTGGAAGCGCGCCCGCTCGTCGAGCATGTCGGGGTCGACCCGGTCCGAGCGGAGCAGCGAGACCCTTTTCTCGCCCTCGGCGCGCTCCTGCTTCAGCCGCGCCAGCTCCGAGGTCAGCGCGATGATTTCCTGGTCCAGCTCCTGGCGGGCGTTGAGGCCATACTTGCCGGTATAGGCGTTGACGCCGAAATAGCCGACGATCGCAGCCGCCATCATGTAGAGGGCGACACCGGTGAGGAAGGATTTGAGGCGTGCACGGGAGACCATGCACGGAAGATGCGATGGCTTGGTTAATGGATTGCTAAAGGCCGGCTGTCGCGAACAGCGTTGGAGATGGCGAGAACTCAACTCATCCATCGACAGCCGGTTTCATGGAAATGCGCGTCTGGAGCGCGCTACCGGCTCTGCCGCTCGACGAAGGCCGCGAACGCTGCGAGATACTGCTCGAGCACCGTCTTCAGCGACTCCTTTGTCAGTTCGCCCTTCTCGTCGAAGGCATCGCCGACCGCGTTCAGATAGATCTCCGGCTGGCCGAGGATCGGGCCGCAAATACCCGGCAGGATGTTCTGCAGATGCTTGGCGGCCGCGATGCCGCCGAGCGGGCCCGGCGAGTTCGAGACGATGCCGACCGGCTTGCCGAGGAACGAGCTCTTGCCATAGGGCCGCGAGGCGACATCGATGGCGTTCTTCAGCACGCCGGGGATCGAGCGGTTGTATTCCGGCGTGACGAACAGCACGCCATTGGCTGCTTGAATCTTCTCGCGCAGCGCGAGCCAGTCGGCCGGCGGATTGGCCTCGAGGTCCTGGTTGAAGAACGATAGGCCATGCAGCGTGACCACCTCCAGCTTGAGGCTGCTAGGTGCGAGCTTGGCCATGGCGTTGGCGATCTTGAGCGTGAAGCTCTCCTTACGCAGGCTGCCGACCAGCGCAACGATGGAATAGGCCATGGGAGAATGATCCTTCTGAGCGATTTCGCGGACAGCACTTAATCCGCGCCGCGATGAACATGCAAGTGCATGAAATGGCCTCGTTCAGAAACGCAGCGTTTCCGAAATGGGCACATACAGGCCCCTCGCTCCAGCTCGGCTAACCAGCGCCCGCAAGGCAGCGGGCGAACTCGGCGACCGCCTTGTGCGTCAGCCAGATCGACTGTCCCTCGACCGGCTGCGCCCAGCTCGAGACCTTCGCAATCACCATCTCGCTCGCGGCATCGACGAACAGGTTCTGGCCGTGAATGCCCATCGCGAACAGCAGCTGCGGCGCGTCATCGATGACGTACCAGCCGCTGCGATAGTGCATGTTGCGGCTGATCGAAGCGAAGCTGCCGGCCCACTGCCCTTCGCGCCATGCCTCGGTATCGCCGTTGTGCCTGATATCGTCGATCCAGCCCTCAGGCACGATCGGAGTGGAATCCCGCCAGCCGTTCATCAGCACGAGCTGACCCAGCCGGGCAAAATCGCGCAAGGTCGCGCAGAACCCGCCGGTGCAGCGCGGCGCGCCCTTGGCGTCGACGGTGATGAAAGTCTCCCCGCTCGCACCGAGCGGCTTCCACAAGAGCGTGCCGACCAGGCTTGCGAAGCTGCGCCCGGTGGCGCGCTCGATCGCCCAGCCGAGCAGATCGGTGTTGGCCGAAACGTAAGCGAACGGGCCGCCATGCGGCACAGCCTTGGCGCGCATCGTTTCATAGAAGCTGTGCAGATCAGCGCTGGCGCCCGGCGCGAGCGCCTCCCAGCCGCTGGCATCGGCATAGGCCTGTAACGCGCCAGCATCGAGCACGACACCTGTGCGCATGTCCAATAGCTGGCGAATGGTGGCGCCGCGGTAGGCCGTACCGGCGACCTCAGGAACGTAGGACGTGACCTCCGCGTCGATATCCAGTTCGCCACGCCCGGCGAGGATGCCGGCCATCAGCCCGGTGATCGACTTGGTCGCCGACATCAGGATGTGCGGCGTATCGCGATCCAGGCCGCCGTCGTAGTATTCATACGCGATCCGGCCCTGATGCAGCACGATCAGTCCGTCGGTCGCGGTTGCCTTGAGGAAGCCCTGCAGGTCGAGCATCGATCCGTTCGGCAGTCTCAGGCCGAAACTGTCGAACGAGCACGGCCGCGCCGCAAACGGCCAGGCGCTGCCCGGCGCGCTCTCGATGTCGGCGACGGGTAGGATCGAACGAATATTGCGGAATGCCCAGCGGCTGAACGGCGCGGTGCGCCAGTTGGAAAGGTCGGCGCTCGAGGGAAGATCGGTCGACATGCGGAATCCGTCAGTAAGGTTCGGACAACGCTTTTAGTCGCGATCTGCTCGCAGCGCAAAAGATGCGGTGCCCGAACATAAGCAGGCCGCTCGTTCGGAAAACCGGTAACTTCAATGTTTCGTCATTGCGAGCGAAGCGAAGCAATCCAGGGGCAAGAAAGGAAGTCTGGATTGCTTCGTCACTGCGCTCCTCGCAGTGACAAATGGGATCACTTGTCCCTGCTCGGGTCGATCAGGAATTTCTCGCCGGTCGCCCTCTTAGCGTAAACCGCGATGTTGGCAGGATCGAGCGCCTCGGCGAGCGACACCACCTTGGTGTAGTGGCTGGCAAAGGTGGTCTTCAACTCGTCGACGACACGCTGGCGCAGCCGCTGTCCATCGGCCTGCCCGATCTTCATCAGGAACGGGAATAACAGCCAGCCGCCGACGCTCCAGGCCATGCCGAACGACCTGGCGATCTCTGTCGGGCGGGTATCGAGACTGCCGTAGATGTAGACCTGCTTGTGCACACTGGAGCCGTAGCGGCTGTAGGGATGCTTGCCCGATTTGTTGACCGCCGCCTCCATGGCAGCGAGGATCTGGCCGGCAAGCTTGCCGCCGCCGATCGCATCGAAGGCGATCGTCGCGCCGGTCTCGACCAGCGCGTCGGTCAGCTCACTCATGAAATTCGCCGAAGTCGAGTCGACGATATGCTTGGCGCCGATCTTGCGCAGGATCTCCGCCTGCTCGGCGCTGCGCACGATGTTGACCAGTGCGATGCCGTCCTTGATGCAGATCTTGTTCAGCATCTGGCCGAGATTGGAGGCGGCCGCGGTGTGGACCAGCGCGCTGTGGCCCTCCCGCCGCATCGTCTCGGTCATGCCGAGCGAGGTCAGCGGATTGACGAAGCAGGACGCGCCTTCGGCCGGCGTGGTCCCGTCCGGCAGCGGCAGACACTCGGACAGCTTCAGGCAGCGATATTGCGCGTACATCGCGCCGCCGATCATCGCGACCGTCTTGCCCGTCAGCGCCTTGGCGGCATCGGACGAGCCGGTCTTGATGACGATTCCAGCGCCCTCGTTGCCGACCGGCATCGACTGATCGAGCCGGCCGGCCATCGCGCGCATGCCGGCCTCAGGCACTTTCGCAGTAATGACCGGACGATCCTTGGTGCCCGAAGCCTTGACCGTCGACAGGTCCGCGGCGCCGGTGAGCAGCCCGAGGTCGGACGGATTGATCGGCGTCGCCTCGACGCGCACTACGACCTCATCGGGGCCGGGCTCAGGGGTCGGCACATCGAGCAGCGAGATTTCCAGCTCGCCGCTCGCCTTGATCAACGAGCGCAGTTGCAGACCATGCGTCGCGTCAGCCATGCCGACCTCCCTACCCGTTTTCAGCTTCGGCTCAGGCCAGCGCCTTCAGCGCGGCGCGGCCGGCATATTTGGCCTGGCTGTCCAGCTCCTGCTCGATGCGCAGCAGCTGGTTGTACTTCGCGATGCGGTCGGAGCGCGACAGCGAGCCGGTCTTGATCTGCCCGCAGTTGGTGGCGACCGCGAGATCGGCGATGGTGGAATCCTCGGTCTCGCCGGAGCGATGCGACATCACGGCGGTGTAGCCGGCCTTGTAGGCCATCTCCACCGCAGCCAAGGTCTCAGTCAGCGTGCCGATCTGGTTGACCTTGATCAGGATCGAGTTGGCGCGGCCGTTCTTGATGCCGTCGGCAAGCCGCGTCACGTTGGTGACGAACAGGTCGTCGCCGACCAGCTGGCACTTGTTGCCGATCAAATCGGTCAGCTCTTTCCAGCCATCCATGTCGTCCTCCGACATGCCGTCCTCGATCGAGACGATCGGATAGCGGGAGGCGAGGTCAGCAAGATATTTGGCCTGCTCGGAGCGCGAGCGGGTCTTGTTCTCGCCGCCATAGACATATTTGCCGTCCTTGAAAAACTCGGTGGCGGCGCAGTCCAGTGCCAGCATCACGTCGTTGCCAGCCTTGTAGCCGGCTTTGTCGATGGCCTTCATGACGAAATCAAGCGCTTCGTCCGCCGATGCGAGGTTCGGCGCGAAACCGCCTTCGTCGCCGACATTGGTATTGTGACCAGCTTTCTTCAGTTCGCTGCGCAGCGTGTGGAAGACCTCCGAGCCGCAGCGCAGGGCTTCGGCAAAGGTCGGCGCACCGACCGGCATGATCATGAACTCCTGGAAGTCGATCGGATTGTCGGCGTGAGCACCGCCATTGACGATGTTCATCATCGGCACCGGCAGCGTACGCGCGTTAGTGCCGCCGACGTAGCGATAGAGCGGCATGCCAAAGGCGTTCGCGGCCGCCTTGGCGCAGGCCAGCGACACGCCGAGAATGGCGTTGGCGCCGATCCGGCTCTTGTTCGGGGTGCCGTCGAGCTCGATCAGGATCTGGTCGATCGCGACCTGGTCCTGCGCCGACATCTCGCTCAGCGCCTCATAGATCTCGCCGTTGACGGCTTCGACCGCCTTCTGCACGCCCTTGCCGAGATAGCGGCCCTTGTCGCCGTCGCGCAGCTCGACGGCCTCATGGGCGCCGGTGGAGGCGCCGGACGGCACGGCGGCGCGGCCAAGCGAGCCGTCCGCCAGCACGACATCGACCTCGACCGTGGGATTGCCGCGGCTGTCGAGAATTTCGCGGCCGATGATGTCGACGATGTCGGTCATGTGTTCCTCATTCAGGCTTGTGGTGATCCTGCCGGCGCCGCTTCTAGCGCAAGCGGGAGGAACCGAAAAGCCACCTGACCGAGAGGTGACGCGCGGGCCATCATTGGCTAAGAGGGCCCGGAACGGAGACCCCAGGCCTCCGTTCCGATAAAATCGGAACGGAGGCTCTGGATTCTTGTTACGACGCGTTTTCTTGACGCGAACCGGTACCCACTTCGCTGGAACTCTAATGGCGAAAAACCCTCAGAAATCCAATACATCATCGGACCTGCAGCTCGGCCGCGCGGTCGAATGGCCCGATCGCCCGGAAGCGGCCAAGCTGGACCGGGTGCCGAACCCGCAGAAGGACACCGATTATCTTGTGCGCTTCACGGCGCCGGAATTCACCTCCCTGTGCCCGGTCACCGGACAGCCGGACTTCGCGCATCTCGTCATGGACTATGCGCCCGGTCCGTGGCTCTTGGAATCGAAATCGCTGAAGCTCTACATCGCGAGCTTCCGCAATCACGGCGCCTTCCACGAGGATTGCACGGTCATGATCGGCAAGCGGATCGCCTCCGAGATCAAGCCGAAATGGCTGCGGATCGGTGGCTATTGGTATCCGCGCGGCGGCATTCCGATCGACGTCTTCTGGCAGACCGGCAAGCTGCCCAAGGGGCTGTGGGTGCCGGACCAGGGCGTGGCGCCGTATCGCGGGCGGGGCTGAGACAAGCAGCCAGCAATGGCGGTTTTCGTGGCAAATCACTTATGTTATTCTGGTCAGTATGACCAGAATCGTAAAGCCATCAAAAGACAAGTCCACGAAAAAAGACAAGTCCACGAAGCTCCGCCGGCGGGCTCGCGTCTTCAAATCGGGACGCTGGCGGTTGCAGGATGCAAAGGCTCGCTTCAGTGAGTTGGTGCGCCGGGTTCGCAGCGAAGGGCCACAGCACGTGACCGTGCATGGACGCGAGGAAGTTGTCGTCATCTCCGCAGACGAATTCCGCAGACTCAAGGGTGGCCTTACTGGCGAGGCGCTGATCGCCGCAATGCAGGCTTCGCCTCGACGTGACATCGACATCGAACCGGCGCGCACGACGTCGCCCGTGCGCGAGGTCGTTTTGTGAACGGTTGGCTGCTCGACACCAACATCCTTTCGGAGCTGCGCCGCCCCAAGCCTGAACGTAATGTCCTGGCCTTCGTCGCCGCCCAGCCACTCGATCTGCTCTACGTGAGTTCGGTGACCTTTGCGGAAATCCGTTTCGGCATCGAGCTCGTCGCCGACGCCAATCGCCGCGCCGAATTGCACGACTGGCTCATTCATAGGGTGCGGCCGATGTTCGAGCAGCGCGTGCTCGCGGTCACCGAAGACGTGATGTTCAAATGGCGGCTTCTGGTCGAGGATGGCCGCAAGGTCGGGCATACCTTCTCGCAGCCCGATCTCATCATTGCTGCAACGGCCCTGCACCACGGGATGACGGTCGTGAGCCGCGACGTCCGCGACTATCAAAAAGCTCGCACGCCTATCTTCAATCCCTGGACCGATCCCCTTCCGGAGCACGACCCTCGAGCATAGTCCTGATTGAGCGGTTAGGTGTGTGCGTTCGGAAGCTACTCGGTTGTTGGTCTGAAAGACGCGGTCGTTCGGCTCGAGATGTTGATGGCTGCGGACGCTGCGTCGATTCAACCCAAATACATTATCTCCTAAGCGGCAAGCTCAGGCTTTGCCGCCGCATCCGCCGGCGGCCGCGACCGCAGGAATGCCGCGCAAGCGAAGCCGAGCGCGACCATCATGCAGGCGGCCGTGATCAAGGTCGGCTGCTTGCCGGCATGCTGGACGCCGAAGCCATAGGCGATCGGGCCCACCGTCTGCCCCATGAAAAAGAAGAACGAGTGCAGCGACATTGCGGTGGCGCGCGCCTCGATCGACAGTTCGCTGGCGAACACCTGCAGACAGCCATGGATCATGTAGAAGCCCCAGCCCATCAAGAGCATGCTGCCGAACTGCAGCTGCCAAATGGGGCCGAAGGCGACAGCGATCAGTTGCAGGCCAACGAGAGCAGCGCCAGCGATCATCATGCCCTTGACGCCGAGCCGCGGCAGAAACCGCGACACCGTCGCGGTATAGAACAAGCCACCGACGGCAAAGCCCGCGATCACGATGCCCGCGATCGACAGCGACGTCTGGCCGAGTTCGAACAGGAAGGCGGCAATGAAGGGAAACAGCCCAAACACGCAACAGCCTTCGACGAACACCGCCGAGAAGCAGAACTTGGCGTTGGGGTTGGTGAAGATGGTGCGATAGCCCTTGCGCAGCGCCTTCAGATCGGACGTCGGCACATGCGTCAGCGCGGCGCCGCGAAAGCCGGCCGCGACCGCGGCGGCTGCGATGAGCCCGAGCGCGCCGAGGATCATCAGCACGCCGCGCCAGCCGATGAGATCACCAATGACGCCGGAGGCGGTCGCGCCTAGCAGGTTGCCGGTCATCGAGCCGGCCAAGGTGCGGCCGATCGCGACCTGGCGCTTGGACGGCGCCACCAGATCCGCGGTGAGACCGAGCGCGATCGGAAACACGCCACCGGAAGCGATGCCGGCCAGGATGCGGGTGGCGAACAGCGCGGTGAAGGATGTCGCGAGCGCGCCGAGGATGCAGGCGAGACCGAGTAGCGCGAGGCACATCGTCATCAGCCGCGCCTTGCCGAACAGATCGGCCGCAGCCCCGGTCACCGGCTGCACCAGCGCGTAGATCAGCGCATAGCCGGCGGCGATGCTCGCCGCCGTGGTGATGGAGATCGAAAAATCCTCCGCGACGTGCGGCAGCACCGGATCGAGCGCGCGGGTCGACAGCGCCGCCGAGAAGCCGGCGAGCGCGATGATGTTGATGGCAGGCGGAAACTTCTGGTCGGATGCCGGCCGGGCCACGGGCTGGTGCATCAGCGCGCAGCGCCTTTGGTGCCGCTCTTGGCAACCGCGTCGAACGCCATCAGCGTGCGCAGCAGCCTCTCGAACTCGGAGAGCGGCACCATGTTGGGTCCGTCGGAAGGCGCGTGATCCGGATCGGGATGGGTCTCGATGAAGACGCCGGCGACGCCGACCGCCACGGCCGCGCGCGCCAGCACCGGCACGAATTCGCGCTCGCCGCCCGACGAGGTGCCCTTCCCGCCCGGCTGCTGCACCGAATGGGTAGCATCGAAGATGACCGGCGCGCCCGTCGTGCGCGCCATGATCGGCAGCGAGCGCATGTCGGAGACCAGCGTGTTGTAGCCGAACGAGGCGCCGCGCTCGGTCACCAGCACGTTGGAATTACCGCCGCCGACGATCTTCGACACCACGTTGGCCATGTCCCAGGGCGCCAGGAACTGGCCCTTCTTGACGTTGATCACGCGCCCCGTGGCGGCGGCGGCGAGCAACAGGTCGGTCTGCCGGCACAGGAAGGCCGGAATCTGCAGCACGTCCACCGCCTGCGCCACCTCGGCGCATTGACTGGCGTCGTGCACATCGGTCAGCACCGGCAATCCCAGCGAGGAACGGATCTCGGCGAAGATCGGCAGCGATTGTTCCAGCCCCAGGCCGCGCGCAGCGGAGGCGGAGGTGCGGTTGGCCTTGTCGAAGGACGTCTTGTAGACCAGCCCAATCTTCAGCCGCTGCGCGATCTCCTTCAGCGCGGACGCCACCTCCAGCGCATGGGCGCGACTTTCGAGCTGACAGGGCCCGGCGATCACCGCGAGCGGCTTGTCATTGCCGAAAGTCACAGAGCCGGTCGTGACGACCGGCGCGGCTGTTGTCGTGGTATTCAAGGCAGCATCCTTACAGTGAGGCGCGACCATGGCCCATCGGCAGGCGCCGGATCAACCCGTATCGCGGGGTCGAATATCAGGGTTGCGCGACCAGCGCTATCCGGACGGGCCCGCGCCCGGCCGGGCCGAAACGAGCCCCTCCTGGGTTCACTTCACAGCCGAGAACGCCGTTGGCACGAGGAGCTGGCTGACGATGTTGCCGACGATCTGGCCATCCTCTTCGCTCTTCGCACGCGCGGCGAGCCACTCAGGATCGGTCGCAAAGGCGGTCCATTTGGCCTCGCGCTCAGCGAGCGACTCCCAGGCGAGGAAATAGGTCAGCTCCTGGTTGGACTCGCCGATCAGCGTGGTGAAAAAACCGGCCTGGCGAATGCCGTGTTTCTCGAACAGCTTGAGCGTGACGGTCTCGAAGCGCTTGAGCAGCGCCGGCAGCCGGCCGGGAACGCAGCGATAGACACGGCTCTCATAGATCATTGGCAGTCCTCCCAGATTGTTGTGCGGGGGTTATAGCGAGTGGGTTCCGGGCTGTCTTGAGGGGATGACAACATGGCACCCCTGCTCGCCATCATCGGACCGTTCTCGCAATGTTACTGCAATGTTGATGGCGCTAGAACCGGCTGTTCCGGGACCTGGGTATCGAGGACATGCGGATTTTGCTGGTGGAAGACGAGGCCGAAATGGCGGCGGCATTGTCACAGGTGCTGAAGGGGTATGACATGGTGGTCGACCATGTGCCGAGCCTTGCCGAGGCCGAGGAGGCGATTTCCGCCGACGTCCACGGCGCAGTCCTGCTCGACCGCCAGCTTCCCGACGGCGAGGGTCTTACGCTGATCCCGAAACTGCGCGCCAAAGCCGATGGCGTGCCGATCATCGTGCTAACCGCGCGCGGCGATCTTGCCGACCGCATCGCTGGCCTCGACAGCGGCGCCGACGACTATCTGGCAAAACCGTTCGCCATCGAGGAACTGATGGCGCGGCTGCGCGCCGTGCTGCGACGTCCCGCCGGCCTGCAGCTCGACATCATCAGGGCTGGCCGCGTCGCGTTCGATTGCGGCCATCGCGAAGCCAGCGTCGACGGCCGTCCGCTCGACCTGCCGCGGCGCGAGCTGCTCGTGTTGGAGACGCTGCTGCGGCGCATGGGCCGAACCGTGCTGCGCGCGACGCTGGAGGAAGCGGTCTACAATTTCGACGACGAGATCCAGTCGAATGCGCTCGATGCGCACGTCTCGCGGCTGCGGCGCAAACTCGCCGACGCCGGTGGCGGCATCGAAATCCACAGTGTCCGCGGCGTCGGCTATCTCTTGAAGCAGGTGCCATGAGCGCCGCGGCCGATCATTATTGTCTGCGCTCGAAATTGACCTGGCGCCTGGTGACGTTGCAGGCCGCGCTCCTGATCGCCATCATCGCGCTGGTGGTCGGTGCGCTCTGGGCCTGTGGCCTGCCCGTCCTCGAACGCGACGAAGACCGCGTCATGGACGTCGTGCGGAGGTCGCTCGGGCGGGACGGCAACGGCAAACTGGTGCTGCACCCGACTGTCGAGCTCAAGCAGCTGCGCGAGGAAACGCCCGATCTGTGGTTCTTCGTGCGGGACCGCCAGGGCGAAACGCTCTCCGAAGGCAAGGTGCCGGACGAGTTCACGAAGGTCGGCGGCGCGCTCGATCATATCAGCCAGGCGCGGCTCGGCTGGCAGATGTTCGACGACGATCCTCGCAAGCAGCCGGCGCGCATGAAGCGCGTCGACACCGATGCCGGCAACGTCCAGATCATCTCCGCCGCGCAGGGGCGTATCTCCGGCGCCAAGGCGCTATTCGCGGCCTCCCTGACCTTTCTTGCCGTCACCGTGCCTGGCCTGTTGCTGATGGCTGCAGCGACCTTCGTGGCGACGCCGATGGTGATCAAGCGCGCCTTCGCCGGCATCGACACCACCGCAGAGCAAGCGCGCCGGATCGATTTCCGCAAGCACGGCAGCCGGCTGTCGGCGGACCACCTGCCGCTCGAAGTCGCGCCGCTGGTTGCCGCGGTCAACGATGCGCTCAAGCGGCTCGATGACGGCTATTCCCGTCACCAGCGCTTCGTTGCCGATGCTGCGCACGAATTGCGCACGCCGATCGCGATCCTCAACACGCGGCTGGAATCGCTGCCGACAGGCCCTGATAAGATCCGGCTGCTCGAAGACTCAGCGCGGCTTGCGACACTGGCTGAGCAACTGCTCGATATTCAGCGCTTCGATCAGTGCCGCAATCCGTTCGTCCGCGTCGATCTCGTTGCGGTGGCGCGGAGCGTCGCGGCAGATCTCGCTCCGCTCGCGATCAACGCCGGCTACGAGCTGTCGCTCGATACCGCGTCCGACCGCATTGAGACGCTCGGCGACCGCGCCGCGCTGGAACGCGCGCTGACCAATCTGGTGCAGAACGCCATCCAGCATGGCGGCCGGCGTGGCACCATCACCATTCGTGTCGGCTCGACCGCGACGATCGATGTCAGCGACGAAGGCGGCGGCATTCCGCCGGACGAACGCTCGCGGATCTTCGATCCGTTTTACCGCCTGACGCCGCTCGATCGCGGCGCCGGCCTCGGCCTCAACATGGTGCGCGAGATCGCAAGGCTGCACGACGGTCACGTCTCCGTGCTCGACGGGCCGAAGGGCGGCGCCTGCTTCCGCCTGATGCTGCCGCCAGCACCGCTCGTGCAGTGACACGCGCATCGCGCAATGCTGCCGTAATGCAGCCCCCGCAAAAAAGAGAGAGAACGCTTCGCAATCGAGCCGAGGCGATGACACTTTCTGGGAATGCCAATGTCACACGATCTCCTCTCCTTCTTCACGGCATGGATGGCGGCACCGCGCCGCGTCGGCGCCATCGCGCCCTCGGGCACGGCGCTCGCCGAACTCATCACCCGCGAAATCACCGCCGCGAGCGGCCCGATTCTGGAATTGGGACCAGGCACAGGCGTTTTCACGTATCAACTGCTGAAGCGCGGCATTCGACAGCAGGATTTGACGCTCGTTGAATATGGCTCCGACTTCATGCGGCTCTTGCAGCTCCGCTTCCCAGGCGCGCGCGTGCTGTGGATGGATGCGGCGCGACTAGGCGCGGAGCAGCTCTATGACGGCGCGCCCGTCGGCGCCGTGATCAGCGGACTGCCGCTGCTCAACATGTCGCCGCGGAAGGTCGTCTCGATCCTCAGCGGCGCGTTCAGCTATATGCGTCCTGGCGGGGTGTTCTATCAATTCACCTACGGTATGCGCTGCCCGGTGCCGCGGCCGATCCTCGACCGTCTCGGCCTGCGCGCCACGCTGGTCGACCGCGCGCTCCTTAACGTGCCGCCGGCCGCGGTCTATCGGCTGACGCGACGGCCACAGTACAAGCTGTTGACGCGCGACGCTGCGCCAGCGGCCGATGCGGGCATTTCCCCCGTCGCGAAGGATCACCGCGCCAGCGAGCACTATGCCACGCCCGCCTGAGCCGCCTCGCTCGGGGCAATCGGCGCCGTGAGCCGGCTCAGACCAGCCGGCTCTGCACCACAGCGGCCTGGATGAAGGACGCGAACAGCGGATGCGGCTCGAAGGGCCGCGACTTCAGCTCCGGATGGAATTGCACGCCGATGAACCAGGGATGGTCCTCGTACTCCACGATCTCCGGCAGCACGCCGTCGGGCGACAGGCCGGAGAATTTCAAGCCGTGCTGCTCGAGCCGGTCCTTGTAGGCGGTGTTGACCTCGTAGCGATGGCGGTGGCGCTCGGAGATTTCGGTGGCGCCGCCATAGACCTCGGAGACCCGGCTGCCGCGCTTGAGCGTCGCGGGATAGGCGCCGAGCCGCATGGTGCCGCCGAGATCGCCGCTCTGCGAGCGCTTCTCCAGCTCGTTGCCGCGCAGCCATTCGGTCATGAGGCCGACCAGCGGCTCCGGGGTCGGGCCGAATTCGGTGGAGTTGGCGTCCGCGATGCCGACCAGGTTGCGCGCCGCTTCGATCACGGCCATCTGCATGCCGAAGCAGATGCCGAAGTAAGGCACGTCGCGTTCCCTGGCGAACTGCGCCGCGCGGATCTTGCCCTCGGCGCCACGCTGGCCGAAGCCGCCGGGCACCAGGATGCCGTTGACGTGCTCCAGGAACGGCGCCGGGTCCTCGTTCTCGAACACCTCGCTCTCGATCCAGTCGAGCTTGACGCGGACCTTGTTGGCGATGCCGCCATGCGACAGCGCCTCGATGAGCGATTTGTAGGCGTCCTTCATGCCGGTGTACTTGCCGACGATGGCGATCGTGACATCGCCTTCCGGATTGCGGACGCGCTCATTGATGGTGTGCCAGCTCATCAGCGCCGGCGGAATTTTCGGCTCGATGCCGAACGCGGCCAGCACCTCGTCGTCGAGACCGGCGGCATGATACGCCTCCGGCACCGCATAGATGTTGTCGACGTCGCGCGCCTCGATCACGGCGCTTTCACGCACGTTGCAGAACAGGCCGAGCTTGCGCCGCTCCTCCTTCGGAATCTCGCGGTCGGTGCGACACAGCAGAATGTCCGGCTGGATGCCGATCGAGCGCAGCTCCTTTACCGAGTGCTGGGTCGGCTTGGTCTTCAATTCGCCGGCGCTCGGGATGTAGGGCAGCAGCGTCAAATGGATGTAGATGGCGTGACGACGCGGCAGGTCGTTGCCGAGCTGCCGGATCGCTTCGAAAAACGGTAGGCCCTCGATGTCGCCGACCGTGCCGCCGATCTCGACCAGCACGAAATCATACTCGTCATTGCCGGAGACGACGAAATCCTTGATGGCGTTGGTGACATGCGGAACCACCTGGATGGTGGCGCCGAGATAATCGCCGCGCCGCTCCTTGGTCAGGATGTCCTGGTAGATGCGCCCCGTGGTGATGTTGTCCTGCTTGGTCGCCGGACGCCCGGTGAAGCGCTCGTAATGGCCAAGATCGAGATCGGTCTCGGCACCGTCATCGGTCACGAACACTTCGCCGTGCTGATACGGCGACATCGTGCCTGGATCGAGATTGAGGTAGGGGTCGAGCTTGCGAAGGCGGACCTTGTAGCCCCGAGCCTGTAGCAACGCGCCGAGCGCCGCCGAAGCCAGACCCTTGCCGAGCGAGGAGACCACGCCGCCGGTGATGAATATGTACCGCGCCATGGGACTTTACCTTTAATGCCGCAGGTCCGATTCGCCAAAGCGAATCCTGCGTCGGCCCGGCTGACGCCGCGGGCCTGTGGGTTACCGAAAAATAAGAACGCTATCAGCGAGTTGGTAGGGAATTCCTGATGCAGGGAGATAGCTGCTCCCTGCATGATGCCCCCGCATTATTGCGATTGCGGGGCCTGCGGAGCCGCCGGCGCCTGCTTCTGCTGCTCGTCGGCCTGCTTGAGCTGGTCGAGCAGGCCGCCGCCGGCCGACGGCGCCACCGGTGTCGCCCCACCCGCGGGCTGCGACTGGCCCGGCACGTTGTTGAGGATCGAGGTTGGCTTGCGCTCGAGGCCCGCGAGCCAGGACAGCAGCAGGCTGGTCACGAAGAAGCCGACCGCCAGGACCGCCGTGGTCCGCGTCAAGAGATTCGCGGTGCCGCGGCTCGACATGAACCCGGCGCCGCCACCCATGCCGAGCCCGCCGCCCTCGGATTTCTGCAGCAGCACCGCGCCGATCAACACGGCCACGATCATGAGGTGAACGACGATAATGACAGTCTGCATGGTGACCTTCCGTCACAAGCCGATGCAGCCGACCACGGGCCGAGCTTTTCAGGGCTTGCGGGGTTCTCGGAGAAATTTGGGCGGTGTTACACGATCATAGCGGCCATTGTCACCCCCGCAGATAAGGACATTGCGGCTTCTCACAAGCATCCGCGGGCGCGAAAGGCACAGCCTTGTCCGCATCCGGATATTCCATTATAATTTACGAATGGATCAAACAATTGACGATCTCGGTCAACGTCTCGCCCATCGTCTGCGCCGGGAGCGCAAGAGCCGCGGCTGGTCGCTGACCGATCTCGCCGAGCGCTCCGGGGTGTCGAAGGCGACGATCAGCAAGATCGAGCGGGCCGAGGTCAGCCCGACCGCCGTCATCCTGGTCAGGCTGGCCAGCGCCTTCGACCTGACGCTGGCCGGCCTGATGCTGCGCGCCGAAGGCCATGGCGAGCGGCTGTCCAAGGCAGCCGAGCAGCCGGTGTGGCGCGATCCTGAGACCGGATATGTGCGCCGGCAGGTGTTCAGCCGCCCCGATCACCCGGTGGAACTCGTGACCGTCGAGCTGCCGCCGCGCCGCAGCGTGACGCTGCCGACCTCATCCTACGTCCATATCCGCCAGCTGGTCTGGGTCCAGAGCGGCAACCTCACCATCACCGAAGGCAGCGAGCGCCACGTGCTCGGCGCAGGCGATTGCCTCGGCTTCGGGCCGCCGATCGACACCACCTTCGCCAATGAGACCAACGCGCCCTGCACTTATGTCGTGGCGCTGGCCAGAACCTGAATGACAGGAGCTGAACGACAATGTCCGCGATCAGGATCGCCGCGCTGACCGATACTCCCGCGATTCGCAGCGCCCTCAGCGATCTCCTGGTCGAGACCGTCGCGCATGGCGGCTCGGTCAGCTTCATGCATCCGCTGCCCGCCGAGGTCGCCGACCGCTTCTGGCGGAGCTCGCTGGCGGCAGCAGAGCGCGGCGAACGGATCGTGCTCGGTGCCTTCGACGGCGATGAACTGGTGGCAACGGTGACGCTGCAGCTGGATTTGCCGCCGAACCAGCCGCACCGCGCCGAGATCGCCAAGATGATGACGCGGCTGAGCCATCGTCATCGCGGCGTCGCAACCGCCTTGATGCGCGCCGCCGAGACCCTCGCCCGCGAGCATGGGCGCACCCTGCTGGTGCTGGACACCGCGAGCGACGGCGGCGCGTCAGAGCTCTATGAGCGGCTGGGCTTCCAGCTCACCGGAATCATCCCGGACTACGCCTTCAAGCCGCATGGCGGCCTCACCGGGACGAAGATCTACTGGAAGCGCGTTGCGGCCACGATCTGAGACGTGGATTTAGTCTAGGATCATAGGAAGGGTTGATTTAGCCGCGGCAACGGAGATCCCCCACCTCTCTCATCGGGAGAGGTCGGATTGCATCGCCAGATGCAATCCGGGTGAGGGGTCACGGTCTATCGAGAGAGCGGCGCCCCCTCACCCGATCGCTGCGCGATCGACCTCTCCCCGCTGGGGAGAGGTGAACCGAGTTCGCGGTCGCCGTTTCGATTCAGCCAACGACGTGCAGCGCCGGCAGCCTGACACTAGCACCCCTTCGCAATCGCCAGGAAATCCGCGGCCTTCAGGCTGGCGCCGCCGACCAGCGCGCCGTTCACATTGGCGACTGCCATCAGCTCCGCGGCATTGGACGGCTTCACTGAGCCGCCATAGAGGATGCGCATCCGCGCCCCCTCCTCCTTGAAGCGCTGCACCAGCAGATCGCGGATAAACTTATGAACTTGCTCGACATCTTGTGCGGTCGGCGTCAGGCCGGTGCCGATCGCCCAGACCGGCTCATAGGCGACGACGAGATTATCGGCCCTTGAGGCCGCCGGCAGCGAGCGCTCGAGCTGGCCGCCGCAGATATCGAGCGTCTGGCCGGCATCGCGTTGGCTCTGGGTCTCGCCGATGCAGACGATCGCGGTCAGCCCCGCGCGCCAGACCGCCTCGGCCTTCTGGTGCACGATGGCGTCGGTTTCGCCATGGTCGGCCCGCCGCTCGGAATGGCCAACGATGATGGCGCTGGCGCCGGCGTCGGCTAGCATTTCCGCGGAAATGTCGCCGGTGTGGGCGCCGGAGGGCTTGGTGTGACAGTCCTGAGCCCCGACAGCGACGGCCTTCCCCTTGGCCTTGTCGGCGAATGCCGCCAGCAGGGTCGCCGGCGGGCACACCAAGAGGTCGGCTTTGGCCGAGACCTCGGAGCTGCCGGCCAGCATCGCCTCGAACTCGGACCAAGAGGCCTTCAGCCCGTTCATCTTCCAATTGCCGGCGATCAGCGGCCGGATACGATCGGTCATGGCGAAATTCCAGCAGACATTGTGACAGGGAGCATGATGCGCTAGCAGACCCGGTGGACGAGCACCAGAGCGAGGCGGTCCCCGTTCACGGCTTCGATCGGCCGCTCGTTCGACGCGTGGCGCTGAGGTTGCGACCGGACGACTGCCTCTTTATAAGCCATTTCAACTCGGTGACGCCCTTTTGCAGAATCTGCTTTAAGGCGCGTCCTCCCCTCCTGACGACAGATTGGACCCATGCTTCGAGGATTACGCAAAGCCTCATCAAACTGGCTCGGCAAGACCATCATGGCGGTGGTCATGGGCGTGCTGATCGTCAGCTTCGGGATCTGGGGCATCGCTGACATCTTCCGCGGCTTCGGCCAGTCGACGGTCGCGACCATCGGCCACACCGAGATCTCGGTGAACGAGTTCCGCCAGATCTACACCGATCGCCTGCAGCAGATCGGGCGCCAGTTCGGCCGTCCGTTGACGCAGGATCAAGCGCGGGCCTTTGGGCTGGATCGCTCGGTGCTGCAGCAGACCATCGCGGAAGCCGCATTGGATGAAGAAGCGCGCCGGCTCGGCCTCAACCAGTCCGATGCCGAGACCATGCGCGTGATCCTGACAGATCCGAGCTTCAAGGGTCCGAATGGCGCCTTCGATGCCAATCGCTTCCAGGCCATCATTCGGAACTATGGCTTCACTGAGCAGCGCTATCTCGCCGATCAGCGCCGCGTGTCGCTGCGGCGTCAGATCGCCGGCACCATCGAAGCCGGCCTCGAGCCCTCCAAGACCCAGCTCGAAGCGCTGACCCGCTTCCAGAACGAGCAGCGCTCTATCGAGTACATCAAGCTGTCCTCGGCCCAGGCCGGCACCATCGATGCCCCCTCCCCCGAGACGCTCGCCTCCTATTTCGAGGAGCACAAGGCGCAGTTCCGCGCGCCCGAATATCGCAAGATCGATTTCGTCGTGGTGACGCCGGAGGAGATCGGCAAATGGACCGACGTCTCCGACGAGGACGCCAGAAAACTGTTCGAGCAGCGGAAGGATCAGCTTGGGACGGCGGAGAAACGGCAGGTGCAGCAGATCACCTTCCCCACCGTCGAGGAGGCCGAGGCCGCGCGCAAACGTATCATCTCGGGCGAGGTGACGTTCGATGATCTCGCCAAGGAGCGCAAACTCACGCCGGCCGACGTCGACCTTGGCCTGGTGACGAAATCCGCCATTCTCGACCCTGCGATCGCCGATGCGGCCTTCTCGCTGCCGACAGGCGAGCTCAGCGAGCCGGTCAAGGGCCAGTTCAGCGTTGCGCTGGTCAAGGTCAGCGCGATCCAGCCAGGGCATCAACCGACCTATGAGGACGTCGCGACCGATCTGAAGAAGGAGATCGCGGCCGAGCGCGCCCGCACCCAGGTCGCAAGCCTGCGCGACAAGATGGAGGATGAGCGCGGCGGCGGCGCCAGCGTCGCCGAAGCGGCCAAGAAGCTCGGCCTTGCCGTCGTTACGCTCGATTCAGTCGATCGGTCAGGCCACCAGCCGAACGGCCAGCCGGCGGGCAACATCCCGCAAGGTCTCGACGTGGTCGCGCAGGGCTTCAACAGCGACGTTGGCGTTGACAATGAGCCGATCTCCTACCGGGGCGGCTATGTCTGGTACGAGGTGCTCGGCGTCACCCCACCGCGCGACCGCGCGCTCGACGAGGTGAAGGATCAGGTCGCCGCGCGCTGGCGCGAGGACGAGATCGCCACACGTCTGAGCACGAAGGCAACCGAGCTGGTCAAGAAGCTGAACGAAGGCGGCAAGCTCGCCGAAGAGGCGGCCGCGCTCGGCGTTCAGGTCGAGACCGCGACGAGCTTCCGCCGTGACGCGACGCTGCCGGGCCTTCCCGGCGGTGTTGTGACAGCCGCGTTCCGCACCGCCAAGGACAGCGCCAGCCAGACCGAAGCCGCTGGCGGCAGCCAGTGGGTGGTGTTCCGTGTCACTGACATCACCACGCCCGCGGTGGACATGGCGTCGGAAGACGTCAAGAAGCTGAAGGACACGCTGCAGCGTGCCCTCAGCCAAGAGCAGAGCGCAGAGTATGTCGCCCGGCTCGAGAAAGACATCGGCACCACGATCAACGAAGCCGCCGTCGCGCAGGTGGTCGGCAGTAACCAGTAATATTGAAAGCACGCGATGGACGATCTCAAGTCGATCATTGGCAAGGTCGCCACCGGCGCCACCCTGTCCCGCGAGGAAGCGGCCAGCGCCTTCGATAGCATGATGTCGGGCGAAGCGACGCCGTCGCAGATGGGCGCCCTGGTGATGGCGTTGCGTGTTCGTGGCGAGACCGTCGACGAGATCACCGGCGCGGTGAGCGTCATGCGCGCCAAGATGCTGCGGGTCGATGCGCCGGCCAATGCAATCGACATCGTCGGCACCGGCGGTGACGGCTCCGGCTCTGTCAATGTCTCCACCTGCGCATCGTTCATCGTGGCAGGCGCCGGCATCCCGGTCGCCAAGCACGGCAATCGCGCGCTATCCTCGCGTTCCGGCGCCGCCGACGTGCTGGCCGCGCTCGGCGTCAAGATCGACCTCAGGCCCGAGCAGGTTGGCCGCTGCGTGAAGGAGGCCGGCATCGGCTTCATGTTCGCGCCGGCGCATCATCCGGCGATGAAGAATGTCGGCCCGACGCGGGTCGAGCTCGCCACCCGCACCATCTTCAATCTGCTCGGGCCGCTGTCCAACCCTGCCGGCGTCAAGCGCCAGATGGTCGGCGTGTTCTCGCGCCAATGGGTGGAACCGCTGGCCCAGGTGCTAAAGAACCTTGGCTCGGAGGCAGCCTGGGTGGTCCACGGCTCCGACGGTCTCGACGAAATCACCCTCACCGGCCCGACCTTCGTCGCCGCGCTCGAGAACGGCACGATCCGCACCTTCGAGATCTCGCCTGATGAAGCCGACCTGCCCCGCTGCGGCCATGAAGGGCTAAGGGGCGGCGACGCCGAGGCCAACGCGACCGCGCTGATGAGCGTGCTCGACGGCATGCCAAGCCCGTACCGCGATGTCGCGCTTTTGAACGCCGCAGCGGCGCTGCTGGTCGCCGGCCGTGCTAAGACGCTCCGGGAAGGCGTGGCGATCGGCCGGGATTCGCTCGACAGCGGCGCCGCCGCAGCACGATTGAAGCAACTGATCGCCGTCTCCAACAGCTAAAATCAGTGCGGGCGAGCGTGCGACATGTCCGATATCCTGACCAAGATCGAGGCCTACAAGCGCGAAGAGATCGCAGCCGCCAAGCGCGCGCATCCGCTGTCGCACATCGAGGCCCTGGCGCGCAGCGCCACGCCGCCGCGCGGCTTCGCGCAGGCGATCCGTGCCAAGCATGCTGGCGGCGACTACGCGCTGATCGCCGAGGTGAAGAAGGCCTCGCCCTCGAAAGGGCTGATCCGCGCCGACTTCGATCCGCCCGCACTCGCCAAGGCCTATGAGGCCGGCGGCGCCGCGTGTCTTTCGGTGCTGACCGACGCGCCCTCGTTCCAAGGCCATCTCGATTTCATGGTGGCGGCGCGCGCGGCGACCTCGCTCCCGGTGCTGCGCAAGGACTTCATGTTCGACACCTATCAGGTGGTCGAGGCCCGCGCCCACGGCGCCGACTGCATCCTGATCATCATGGCTGCGCTCGATGATGGCGCCGCACGCGACATCGAAGCCGCAGCGATCGTCCACGGCATGGACGTGCTGATCGAGATCCATGATCGCGCCGAGCTCGACCGCGCGCTCAAGCTGCGTTCGCCGATGATCGGGATCAACAACCGCAATCTGCGCACTTTCGAGACCACGCTCGCGACCTCGGAAGCCCTGGCGCCGCTGGTGCCCAGGGATCGCGTGCTGGTCGGCGAAAGCGGCATCTTCACGCCAGCCGATCTGGCGCAGCTGTCGCGTGTCGACATCAAGACGTTCCTGGTCGGCGAGAGCCTGATGCGCCAGGCGGACGTCACTGCCGCAACGCGTGCCCTGCTCGCGCGCAATGACACGTCGGCGAACGCGGCTGGCTGATCGCGAATGACCGATCGTCCCGCCCTCACCCATATCGACGCGCAGGGCGAAGCGCGGATGGTCGACGTGTCGGACAAGCCGGCCACCGAGCGTATCGCGGTGGCAGAGGGCCGCGTCATCATGAGCCCGGCGACTTTGGAGCTGATCGTCTCCGGCAACGCCAAGAAGGGCGATGTGCTCGGCACCGCTCGGATCGCCGGTATCATGGCGGCGAAGAAGACGTCCGAGCTGATCCCGCTGTGCCATCCACTCGCATTGTCGAAGGTCGTCGTGGACATCACGCCGGATGCCGCGCTGCCCGGCTGCCGGGTGCAGGCCACCGTCAAGGTCACCGGGCCGACCGGCGTCGAGATGGAGGCCTTGACGGCAGCCTCGGTCGCCTGCCTCACCATCTACGACATGATCAAGGCCGTCGAGCGCGGTGTGCGCATAGACGGCATTCATCTCGTCGAGAAGCTCGGCGGAAAGTCCGGCCATTTTCGCGCCTAGTCTAGATCCGAAACGGTCGAACGATCCTTTCAAATTAATCATTTGCTAACTGAACTTCCTAACCTGGCCTCTACGGCAAAATGTAACCGTGAGTGGGAAGCGAGCGTTCCAGGACAATCTATCCGGGAACACCGTGGGGAAGCGTTCAGCGGCAAATGGGCGGCGACATCAATTCGGCGACGGCGGTGAAGGCTGCGACAGGCCGCGGGGGCCCAGTCCTGTGGCTCATCGCGGGCGGGTTGATGCTGATTGCAGCCATCGCGATCGGCACCACGATCATGGCCGATAGCTTCCGCGAACGTGCATTGAACAGCACGACACGGGAGCTGCAGAACACGGTTCTGCTGCTGGCCCGCCATTTCGACCAACAGCTCGACGATCTCGGCGCCGTCCAGCGCGACCTTGCCGCGTATGTGCGGCAGAATGGCCTGACGACACGCGCGCGTTTCAAGGAATGGATGGGAAGCGCCGAAGTCCACGCGATGCTCACGGCCAGGATCAGCGGATTGTCCTATGTCGGCAGCGTGAACGTCTTCGATAGCGACGGCAACCTGATCAACTCCACGGCGTCCTGGCCGGTATCGCCGGTGAACGTGGCGGATCGTGCCTATTTCATGCGCTTCCGCACTGATCCCGGCGCGCCGCAGATCTTGATTGAACCTGTGGTCAGCCGCGTGACTGGGATCGTCACCACCGTATTCGCATTGAAGCTGACGGGAACAAGTGGCGAGTTTCTCGGCGTCATCGCGCGTGGCCTCGAGCCGATCAATGTCGAACGCTTCTTTGCATCTGTCGCCCTCGGTCCGGAAGCATCGATCTCGATGATGCACCGCGACGGCACACTGCTCGCGCGCTATCCGCGTGCCAACGGCATGGTCAGCCAGAATTATCGCGATGCTCCGATCTTCCGTCAGATCCTCGCCGGCGACGGCAACACGACCGGGATATTTCACAGTCCTGTCGACGGCGTGCACAGAGTTGGCGCGGCGCATCGATTGTCGAGCTATCCGTTGATCGTGACTGCCACGACGACGGTTTCCGCCGCACTCGCGGATTGGCGCGAGCAGATGCGCTTTCTGATCGGAGTTGGAACAGCCTCCGTCCTGCTAATCGCGGCCATGCTTTATGTGGTGGTGCGACGGCTCTTGCGCGACCACCGGGCCTCGAGCGAGCGGCTGACACTCGAGAAGCAGCGGCTCGACAAGGCCGTCAACAACATGACGCAGGGGCTGTTGATGTTCGACGCATCGCAGCGCCTGGTCATCTGCAACCAACGATACCTCGATATGTACGGCCTGTCGGCCGAAGTGGTGAGACCCGGCTGCAGTTTCCGCGAGCTGATCGCCCATCGCAAGGCCTCCGGCTCCCTCGCCGGCGACGAGAACGAATATGCGGCGTCGGTGCTGCGCAGCATCGGGCGCAAGAAGCAGAACGTGATCGAGACGACCGACGGACGCTGGGTGCAGATCGTCGACGAGCCGCTCGCCGATGGCGGCTGGCTGGCGACGCATGAGGACATCACCGAGCGCCGGCGGACCGAGCAGCAGATCACCCACTTGGCGCATTACGATGCGCTCACCGACCTGCCAAACCGGGCGTTGTTCCACCAACGCCTCAAGCAGGAGCTGGCCGAACTCGGCCCCGACCAGCGGCTCGCTCTGCACTACATCGACATCGACGAGTTCAAGGGCGTCAACGACTCGCTCGGGCACCTGATCGGCGACGAGCTGTTGAAATCTGTGGCCGCGAGCCTGAGCGATTGCGTTGGCGATGCCGGCTTCGTCGCACGGCTCGGCGGCGACGAGTTCGCGATCGTGCAGACCGAGATCGGGTCGGCCAACGACGCAGCGCGGCTGGCCGAAGCCATCTTCGAAGCGATCCGCGCGCCGCATGAGTGCCGCGGCCACCTGATCCCCGCCGACGCCTCGATCGGGATCGCCTTGGTCCCGGAGCATGGCATCGAGCTCGACGAGGTGCTGAAGAATGCCGATCTCGCGATGTATGCGGCCAAAGCGGCCGGCCGCCGGACGTGGCGCTTCTTCGCGCCTGAGATGGACGCAGAGGTCAAGGCGCGCCGCCAGCTCGAAACCGACCTGCGCCAGGCCATCGCCGACGGCGCGCTGGAGGTCCACTACCAGCCGCTGCTCAGCCTGCATGACAACCGCATCTGCGGCTGCGAGGCGCTGGTGCGCTGGCGGCATCCGGAGCGCGGGGCGATCTCGCCGGCCGAATTCATCCCGATCGCCGAGGACACCGGGCTGATCAACCAGCTCGGCGAATGGGTGCTCGGCGTCGCCTGCGCTGAGGCCGCGACCTGGCCGGACGACATCCGGCTTGCGGTGAACGTCTCGCCAGTGCAATTCAAGAGCGGCACGCTGGCGCTCAGGATCGCCCATGCGCTGGCCGCCTCCGGCCTGCCGGCGCGGCGGCTGGAGCTCGAGATCACAGAGGCCGTGCTGATCCGCGATGATGAGACCGCGCTCGCCATCCTGCATCAGCTCCGCGCGCTCGGCGTGCGCATCGCGCTCGACGATTTCGGCACCGGCTATTCCAGCCTCAGCTATCTGCAGCGCTTCCCGTTCGACAAGATCAAGATCGACCGCTGCTTCGTGAGCGACATCACGAATTCCGGCGGCTCCGCCAGCATCGTCCAGGCCGTGGTCAACATCGCCGCCGTGCGCGACATGACGACCACCGCGGAAGGCGTCGAGACCGAGGCGCAGCGCGCGATGTTGCACACGCTCGGCTGCTCGGAGATGCAGGGCTATCTGTTCAGCCCGGCACGCCCCGCCGCCGAGCTGCGGGCGTTGTTCGCCACCTGCCTCGCCGATCCCGCTGCGCTCTCGGAGACGGCCTGAGGGCAGCCGCAAACACAATCTCTAAATACCGCTGCAATTTTACCGGTTCCCGCAATGGGAATCCAAACCTTAATCCCTGATTGCATCGCGGCAATCTTGCACGCGAGTACGGGCTCGTGATTTCATCCGGTTCGACAGACCCACGGTCTGCAGAACGACGCGTACACGTCGGTTGAGGCAAACTGGTTCAAGACGCGACGGGACGACCCTCTCTCAAGGTCGCCCCGTCGGGGCGTATCCGCTCTTGCCGACTCAGTTCGTCGCCGCTCAGTTCGGCACCGCCTCCTTGGACCGCACGACGTCGGCATTGACCGTGACGCCGCGCAGGAACTTGAACGCCGCGCCAAGCGCCTTGTCGTCCTTCTCGTCGGGCGGCACATAGGATTGCGAGCCGGTCTGCTCGGCGCCGTCGGCAGAGAGATGGCCGCGCATCGAGGCCTCGCCGCGAATATCGGTGCGGTCCTTCATGTCGTCAGGCACGTCCTGCTTGACCTCGACGTCGGGCGCAATGCCCTGCGCCTGGATCGAGCGCCCTGACGGCGTGTAGTAGCGCGCCGTGGTCAGCGCCAGCGCGCCGTTGCCGGCGCCGAGCGGGATGATGGTCTGCACCGAGCCCTTGCCGAACGAGCGTGTGCCGATCAGCGTCGCCCGCTTATGATCGTGCAGCGCGCCGGCGACGATCTCGGAGGCCGAGGCCGAGCCGCCATTGATCAGCACCACCAGCGGCTTGCCCTTGGTGAGGTCGCCGCCCTTGGCGGTGAAGCGCTGGGTCTCCTCCGGATTGCGGCCGCGTGTGGAGACGACCTCGCCGCGGGCAAGGAAGGCGCTCGATACTGACACCGCCTGGTCCAAAAGGCCGCCGGGATTGTTGCGCAGGTCGACCACGTAGCCGGCAAGCTTGTCCTGCGGAATCTCCTTGGCGATGCCGGCGATCGCCTTGCGCAGGCCATCTGTGGTCTGCTCGTTGAACGAGGTGATGCGGATGTAGCCGATGTCGTTGCCTTCGGTGTGATAGCGCACCGGGCGCACGCGGATGACCTCGCGGGTGATCGCGACGTCGAACGGCGCGTCCTTGCCCTTGCGGATGATGGTGAGCTTGGTCTTGGTGTTGACCGCGCCCTTCATCTTGTTGACGGCCTGCTCCAGTGTCAGCCCCTGCACCGCATCGCCGTCAATCTTGGCGATCAGGTCGCCCGAGAGAATGCCGGCCTTGGCCGCAGGCGTGTCGTCGATGGGCGCCACCACCTTGACGAGGCCGTCCTCCATCGTGACCTCGATGCCGAGGCCGCCGAATTCGCCCGACGTCGTTTCCTGCATCTCGCGCCAGGATTTGTCGTTCATGTAGCGCGAATGCGGATCCAGCGAGGTCACCATGCCGTTGATGGCGCCCTCGATCAGCTCGGTGTCGTTCGGCTTCTCGACATAGTCGGCGCGCACGCGCTCGAACACTTCGCCGAACAGGTTGAGCTGCGAATAGGTGTCGGCCACGCCCGCGGCCGCCTTGGCGCGGGCAACCAGCTGCTCGCCTTCAGGGCCGGTCACGAGCAGGGTCAGGCAGGCACCGGTCAGCGAGCCCGCGAGGAACAACCATTTTTTCCGCATTGCTTCCGCTTCCCCGAGCCTGTTGGCGCCCTGATGGATAAATACGAAGCCTGAGATCGAACCACCAGCCCTGTCCCAACCCTGAAGCTCACAACAGCTTTCGGGTTTCTTCAAGGCCTTTGGTTGCGGCGGCCGACCAGACCACATGGACGTCGGCTGCCCGATTTCAAGGCAGAATCGTCTGAACCTGCTGACATTATTCAGCATTCCAAAGGACTTTGCGATCAAGTCCGCATGATCGCAGGCCCCTCGCCCCGACATCCATCTCCGCCCCGCCGGCGCCGACGAATCGCCGTCGCCTCGCCATAGCCGCCGATGAGAGCCATGCGATTTTGCGATGGCGTGGCCCGATGGGACACGGTAGGCGATAAGAACACACGAAGACCACAAGGTCCGGAGGAAACGATGAGCGAGCGGAAGAACGTCGAGCTTGGTGCCAGCGACGAGAAATTCCAGAACCTGCACGAGTTCATCCGCAAGGCCAGAGCCCAGCTCAACCAGAATGCCTGGGACTATATCATCGGCGGCGCCGAGACCGAGACCACGCTTCGCCGCAACCGCATGTCGCTCGACGAGATCGCCTTCCGCCCACGCGTGCTGCGCGACGTCGCCCATGTCGATGCGTCGGTCGAGGCGTTCGGCCGCCGGATGCGGCTGCCGGTGGTACTGGCGCCGGTCGGCGCGCTCGAGATCTTCGATCCCGCGGGCGCTGCGAGCGTGGCGCGCGGCGCCGGCCGCTTCGGTGCCGCGCATATGCTGAGCTCGGTCTCCGAGCCGGGTCTTGAGAAGACGGCCGAGGCCGCGCCCGATGCGATGCGCATGTTCCAGCTCTATGTCCGCGGCGACGACGCCTTCGTCGAGGACTATGTCAGCCGCGCCATCGAAAACCGTTACACGGCCTTCTGCATCACCGTCGACACCGCGCATTACAGCCGGCGCGAGCGCGACATCGCCAAGCGCTATGTGCGCGAAAGCCGGCTCCGCGCCACCGGCGGCGACCATCAGAAGGCTCTGAGCTGGCGCACCGTCAAGCTGGTCAAGGACAAGTTCAAGATCCCACTCATCATCAAGGGCATCGCCACCGCCGAGGATGCTCAAATCGCGCTCGATCACGGTGTGGACTGGATCTACGTCTCCAACCATGGCGGCCGTCAGCTCGATCACGGCCGCGGGTCGATGCATGTGCTCCCCGAAATCGTGCAGGCGGTGAAGGGCCGCGCCAGGATCATGGTCGATGGCAGCTTCGCGCGCGGCAGCGACATCGTCAAAGCGATCGCCTCCGGCGCCGATCTGGTCGGCATCGGCCGGCTGCAATGCTGGGCGCTGGCCGCCGCCGGCGAGACCGGCATCCTGCGCATGCTCGAGCTTCTGGAGGATGAGGTGGTCCGCACGCTTGGCCTGCTCGGCGTGACCTCGTTCAAAGAGCTCGACGGCTCCTATCTGCATCCGGCGACCGCGACCAACGCACCGAGCGTGTTCAGCGCCTTCCCGCTGGTCGATATCGAGCCGTATCATTATTGATGCGGCGCGCCGCCTTGGGCGCGCCTGTGAGAGGTTGATGCCGTCATGACCGAGCCACATCTTGTACCAGGCAGCGCCGACGCGCTGCTGTTCGATCTTGGCCGCGTCGTGATCGACGTCGACTTCTCCAAAGCGGTGGCCTGCTGGGCTGGGCACGCCGGCTGTGCGCCTGATGACATCGTCTCCCGCTACGTGCAGGACGAGGCCTATCATCATCACGAGCGGGGCACGATCGAGGACGCTGCGTTCTTTGCCAATTTGCGCAAGATGCTGGGCATCACCATCACCGACGATCAGTTCCTGGAAGGCTGGAATGCGATCTTCGCCGGCGAGGTCGAAGGCGTCGTACCGCTGCTCGCGCGCGCGGCGAAGCATCTGCCGCTCTACGCCTTCTCCAACACCAACCGGGCGCACGTTGCGTATTTCTCGACAGCCTATGCCGAAGTGCTCAGCCACTTCCGCGAGGTCTTCCTCTCCTCGAGCATCGGCCTGCGCAAGCCGGATGCGGAGGCCTACGACCACGTCGTGCGGGCGATCGGCGTGCCGGCCGAGCGCATCGTGTTCTTCGACGATCTCGCCGCCAATATCGAAGGCGCCCGCGCGCGCGGACTGCAGGCCGTCCAGGTGCGCTCCTCGGCCGACGTCGCTGCCGCATTGGATGCGCTGGGGATTTAGGTTCGATTGCTTGAGCTGGTGCATCAAGCCTGGCTCTCTCCACATCGTCATTGCGAGGCGCCCTTGCGCCGAAGCAATCCAGGGCTGATGCAAAGACTCTGGATTGCTTCGTCGCTTTGCTCGTCGCAATGACGAGTTGGATCCATCAGCATCGTCCGGTGTCGTCCTACTGGAAATACAAAGACGTTCCCGCGACGCCGTCACGCCCGAGTCCTGCCTGTTAGTTCGTCCCTCCCCGAAGTAGAGGGCGCAGGGAATGCCGGGTGCTGGCCGCAACCCATGGCCCGCCTGCAACAAGAAAAGCAGGCGGCAGTCACCACAGGTCCAGCCGAAAACATCCGGCACTCCCTGCACGATGGTTGACCGGCTTATACGTACTCTCCCCGGGGACCGGCTTTTTGCCCCCGTCATCCGCGCGCTCGTCGCACCGCGGACTTGGCATCAGCACCGGGATGCCAGGACCATACGATTTCGCCGTCCGCGCCGCGTCGTTCGTCCGTGCGCTTTCCTGAGCATGATCTTTCCGGATCATGCTCGTGCACTGCGACACCTCGCGTCCACCGCATCCCACCTCGCGTGTCGTGACGATCGCGATGCGCCCCTCTTGCCGAGGCGGGACGTGCACAACAAAGCACAATTTCCGAAAAAGCGAAAGAGAAATTTTTCAGCCGAACGGCCTCGCAGCGGCGATCTGGTTCGTCGGATTGCTGAAATGAGTTTTCCGGCGCAACGGCTTTCGGTCACCCGGAAGAAGATTGGCGCAACTCGTGTCTGCAAACACCGACGGTGATTTGCCCGGCGACCGGTCACCCTAGAGGCGCGGCTATGGTTGTGACGCCGGATGGAGGAAGCTTTCGAGCATTCGGCGGAAGCGGTCAACTGCAGTCGAATTCCGTTCGACCTTCATCCTGAGCAGCGTGCCGTGCCAGGCTGCCAGCAGAAAGGCGCCGAGATCGGCTGCCCACGCTTCGTCGGCAGGCCGGAGCAGACGAGCGACCATCTCAAACCGCGCAGATTGCTGCGCGAGCACGGTGCACAGCCGCGCGCGGAGGGCGTCACCATGAGCGGCGATTTCCGCGGCAAGATCGGGAACGATGCACCCGCGCTGCCACTCCGCCTCGGCCACAGCCGTGGAAATGCGATCGAAATACGACCTTAGCCGCTCCGCTGGTGCGAGCCTCTCATCGTCGAGCGTCTCGTGCATGATCGCATCCAGCCTTTCGACGTAGCGGTCCAGCACGAGAATTTCGAACGCTTCCTTGGACCGGAAGTGATTCGTAAAGGAGCCATGCGGCACGCCCGCCGCCGTTGCGACGTCCCGAACCGCGGTCGCACCGAAGCCACGCGCGTGCACGAGCCTGACCGCCGCTTCGAGCAGCGCCTCACGTTGATCCGTTGTCATATGACCTTCTCAATACATGTGTATTGATCTCGCAATACAGATGTATTGGCACGGATGTGAAACGGAGAAAAAGCTGGATGCGCCACCACCACATCGAAGCTGCTGGGATCAGGCTGCACGTCGCCGAGGTCGGGAACGGCCCCGCGGTGCTGTTCTGTCATGGCTTTCCGGCGATCTGGTCGAGCTGGCGATCGCAAATGGAGGCTGTCGCCGCCGCGGGCTGGCGCGCGATCGCGCTGGACATGCGGGGCTATGGCGAGAGTGATGCGCCTGATGATGCCGAGGCCTATACGCCGTTCGAGTGCGTGGGGGACCTGGTGGGCATCCTCGATCGATTGGAGATCCCGAGCGCCGTCATCGTGGGACATGACTTCGGCGCGAACGTCGCTTGGAACGCCGCCATGATGCGGCCGGACCGCTTCACTGCCGTGTTCGGGATCAGCACGCCTTTCCGTCAGCCAGGCGGCCCCAGCTTCCTCGATCAGCTGCGCGCCGCCGGGACGGATGACTTCTATATGCTCGCGCAGATGCGCCCCGAGGCGGACCAAGCCTGGGCGGATGCGGCGACGACGATTCCCGGCTGTTATTACTGGACGTCGGGCCAAGCGCCGGACGAAACGCGCTGGGACCCTTTCGACCCATCACGCGGGTTGCTGCGAGCAGCGCCCGAGCCGCTTGCCGTGATCGACCGGGCGTATCTGGACGAAGCCGTCGCAAGCTTCGCGCGGACCGGCTTTCATGGCGGCCTCAACTATTACCGTGCCATCGACCCGTTCTTCCGCACTGCCTCACGGGCCTACGCTGGCGCCGTCATCCCGCAGCCAACCTTTTTCGTGAACGGAGCGCGCGACGGACTGAACCGCGTTCGCCGCCCAAGCGAGGCTACGATGCGCGCTGCCCTGCCCGGGTTGGCAGGTTTCGTGACGATCGAGGAGGCAGGACATTGGCCGCAGTTGGAGACGCCCGACAAGGTGAACGTTGCGCTGCTGGCTTTCCTGTCAGAGATCGCACGTGCCGCTCAAACCGCCGCCCCTTATTAGGTCCCCCGCAACGAACGCCATCGTCAGCTCGATCGGATCGCGAGATTGGGCGCAACGCCTGTCAGAGAAAACAGCCGTGCCACAGGCCGTACAGCAGGAACGGGGTTGAACACCAAAGGATAAAATAGAAGATCAGTCCAAGAAGATCGCTGTCATTGCGCCGATAAAAAGAACGGTCCGGGCTGGATATCAGCTTCTCCTCTCGAATCAACTTGCGGGCAGCCCGTACAAAAGCCCACGCTCCGACCATCACCCAGATTTGCAACAGGATGGACAACCAAACCTCCTTATGCGGGTAGGTTGGGGGCTATTTGGCGGAAACTGCCATCTCAAAGGTTATCGTGATCCGTCGCTATCCTCGCGATAAAATGCAAATTTGAAGATAGCAAATCCACCAAATACGACCATGCGCAGCATCACGAATGCTACAATTTGAGTGAATAGGCAGGAGGTCCGCAAACGGGTCCGAAGGTCAGCTTCAGGTCAAAGCGAACGCTAGAGTCGCTAGTAACTGCCGTTGGCCGGCTATGATGGCGCGCATTGCCATTTTTCGAGTGTACGCAAGGACGCTGATCAGCACATATGAGCGCATGACCTTCTTTTACAAATGCCTTTCCTGCGAACAAGCGTTTCCGGTATTCAGGGAGAATGTGAGGGCATGCCCGCTTTGCAACAGCCCTCAGATTGAGGAGTCGCCAGAAATCGGTATGGGCGAGCGCCTGGAACGCGGTGCCATTTACAAGGTGGATCTGACAAACGGGCACCTCACAAAGCAGAACCGGCCACCTTCGGACGGAGACTAGGCCAGCTCGGAACTGCCCAGGCGGCAGAGGATGTCTGCCGCGTCCCGTTGCAGCAACCCTCACAATTTCCGGCTTGCTGATTCTCATCAATGTCTTCACCGGCCTGCACAGAATCCGGTTTCATCGGCCGGTCGCAGCATTGCTCTTCGTCCGAGTCCTGCGGACAGCGCTGCGGCCTATACCCGCGTCAAACAAACATGAGGAGCGCCGACAGGGTCGGGAGTGAATGGCCCGACAATGGCGTGCCGAACTGAGTTATTGGATCGCGCGGTGTATTGAAGGTCGGTCTGAGTCAGGATGCGAACCACGCAACCTGGCAATTTGCGTCGATTGACCTCTCCTGAGCAGACCCGCCACTTCGTCTTCCGGCCAGTTCCGGACATTGGATCAATGTGGTATGCGACAGCCATGTTCGGACCGCCCAAAATCGTTACGCTGAATTCCTCCGACCTCCCTTTAATGAGGGGAATGCTCGGAACATTCGCGAGGGCATTCGCAGAGCCTGAGACCTATCTGAGCAAGCAGGCTGATGACACCTATCTGAGCGAACTACTCGCAAAGGCGCACTTCATTGCCATCTGTGCGGTGAACGACGACGCAGTGATTGGCGCCCTGGCCGCCTATCACTTGGACAAGTTCGAGTCGACGTGAAATCTACATCTACGACCTGGCAGTCGATAAAGACTTCCGCCGTCGCGGCGTGGCCACCGCGATGATCAACGCCCTCCGTGAAGAAGCTGTCCGGCGGGATGCCTATGTCATTTTTGTACAGGCTGATCTTATGGATGCTCCAGCCATCGCGCTCTATGAAAAGCTCGGCGTGAAAGAGAACGTTCATCATTTTGACATTGCGCCGACGCGAAGTCAGCCATCGGAGTGATCCTGCTCAACATCTCGTTTGGCCGAATCGCGACGGTTGTGCCCGATCTCTGTCACGTCTGGTCTACCCCTCCGAGCCGACATGCAGGCCACAGGCGGATTTCGTCGAAGGACCAGTTCGCGCGATCAGTCCAAAGACTGCGATCCCCAGACGAACCGTGCCCTTGGCGTACACGACGCGCGCCGGGTCACGTCGACACCCGCTCGACGTCGAGCGCGAAGACGTAGCCGACGCCGTCTAGGCCGCGGTCGGTTAGGATGACCTCGGGAAACCGAGCGTCGATCTCGAGCTTGCGGCGCAGCCCAAGAATCTCGAGCTCGACGCAGGGATCGCCATCATTGTCGTCTGCGGCGAGACGAGCCTGCAGCGCGGCAGCGAGATGGCCGCGCATCAGCAGCTGTCCGGGCGCTTCGAGGAAGATCGCAAGCAGCGCGGCCTCCCGCTTGGTCAGCGCGACCTCACCGCCTGCGGCATCGATCAGTTGCCCGCTTGCGAGGTCGAGCTGCCAGCCGTCGAAGCGGTACAGGCCGCTCGGCCGCTCGCTGAGTTGCGCTTGACCCGGCGCCGGCTCTGCGTCCTTGCCCTGCCCAAGCATGGCACCGAGACCGGACAGCAAGGATGCCAAAGTGTGCGCGCCGTCCATGGATTTTTTCGCCTTCCCGGCCGCGCCTTGTGAGTTGCCTGTTCCATCCTGGAACGACGACGGACTCAGCACGGCGCGCTCGCCACGTCCCTCGCACGGCCCTCGCCGCTGAGAGGATGTCGTGCGGGAACCGGCCTTGGTTCATACGCGCGCGCAGACGCGTGGCGCAGCATGGGCGAACGCCACACTTTACACGTGGCGGTTGGCAAAGAGCGCGAATTTCCCTCGCGCATGTCGATAAGCTCCGTCAGGTTAAGTGCGGGCATTACTTGCTCGCGCGCGGACACATAGCTGCGCATCAGCGCAAATGCGCGTGAAGAGTTGTGAAGTTTTGCGCCACAGGCCCTGGGAACGTGCGCCTAGAGCCTTTTCCGTTCCGATTGAATCGGAACGGGGCTCTAGCTTTTTGCTTTGACGCGTTTTCTTGACGCGAACCGGTGTCCACTTCGCTTGAAAACGCTCTAACGGCTCGCGGTACGCAAACGGAGCCTCGCCGCGCGCAGGTCCGCGGTGTCGAATCCGTCGACGAAATGGTTGAAGGCATCTTCGAGAATGCGCTCGCCATCAAGCGCCGGCGAGGTCTTGCCGAGACGGGCCAGGTCGATCGCAATTCGCAGCTCCCAGCCTGGCGAGGACTGGCTGCGGCTCAGCTCCACCGCATCAGTCAGCAAGGCCGCGACCTGACCGGCGTTAGACGCCGAGACGGCCAGGAGGATCTTGCCCTTCAGGCGCATCAGTTCGGGCTGGTCCATCGAGCCTCCGCTGACCTCGGCCCGGCCGATCGCCTCGTCGATCATCGCGAGCGCATCCGCGGTGCGGCCGAGCTGCAGCAGGCCTTCGGCGAGCGCGCCCCTGAACACGGCATCCTGAATGAGGTGATTCTCCGCCTGGAGCGTGTCGAGCGCCTTGCCCAGCAGCGAGACGCCGAGCTCGGACTGTTTCCGCCGCACCGCCAGCATGCCGCGGAAGCCGATGCCGACTGCGTGATACGGCGCGAGGCAATGCTGATCGGCGAGCCGGATCAACTCATCGATCTGCCGCGATGCCTCGGACCAGTCGCCGCGCCACAGCAACACCGGCGTCGTGTAGATCAGCGCGATGCAGATATCGACGGGATTGCCGAGCTGGCAGGCCTCATCGATGGCGAGCCGCGTCATCTGGATCGCGCGCTCGGGCTGACCACGAAGCCACAAGCAGCGGGCCTGCCCGACGCGCGCGCGAATGCGATGGTCGTAGCCGAACAGCCTGGTGTCGAGGTCGGGATCATGGGCGGCCCTGGCAAAGCCGCGATCGAAGCAGGCCTGCGCCTCAGCCTGCCGCCCTGCCAGATGGTGCGCGATCCCAAGCATCCAGTCGGCCGTGATCAGCGCCAATTCGTCGCCGAGCGACTCCGCGACCGCGCGATACTGGTCGGCGACATCGGATGCAGCCTTGAAGTTTGCGATCCGAGTGAGGAAAATGTGGCGCCCGGCCAGCAGCCGAAGCTGAAACATCTGATCTCCGGCGGCGGTCGCCAGCTCCAGCCCACGAAGCACCGCACTTTGCACGTCGGCGCTGTTGCCGCGGGTGAACATGGCGGCGATGGCGAGCGCCTCGCGCAGCTGCAATTCCTTGTCGATCGCGCCGCCCCGCGCGCGCTGCGCCTCGATCGCCTGCGCGCACCAATGATGGCATTCGCCGAGCAACGCCAGGTTCAGGAACACCGGCGCCGCCGCTGCGACCAGCCGCGCGCCGATCCTGATGTCGCCCGAGGGAGAGAATGCCCAGCATAGCGCCGCGCGCACATTGCCGAGATCGCCCTCTACCTCGCGCAGCGTTTCGTCCCGCCGCTCCAGAAGTGCGGCGAAATGGCCGGCATGGCGGCGCGCGACGTCATCCTGGTCGCTGCTCCGCATCAAGCGGTCGAGAGCGAATGCGCGGGTGGTCTCCAGCAGGCGGTAGCGCGGCGCTTCCCGCTCAATGCCGACGGCCACGAGCGATTTGGAGACCAAGCGCTCGATCACATCGAGCGCGCGGCCGTCGGGCTCGGCCAGGACAGCCCGCACCGCGTCGAGGTCGAAGTCTCCGACAAACACGGCGAGCCGCAGAAAGCAGCGGCGTTCCGCCTCGGACAGCAGATTGTAGCTCCAATCGATCAGCGCACCGAGGGTCTGGTGCCGCTCGCTCGCAGTGCGCCGCCCGAGCCATGCCAGGCGAAAGCGGTCATCGAGCAGCTTCGCCGTGCCCTGCAGGCCGTGACTGGCGACCTGGCTTGCCGCAAGCTCGATCGCCAGCGCGTTGCCGTCGAGGCGGCGGCAGATATCGGCGATCACAGCAGCATCGGCATTCGACAGCACCGGCTTCGCATCGGCGGGACCGGCCCGCTCGAGAAACAGCGTGATCGCGGAGAAGCCGCGCGCCTCGTCCGCGGTCAGCGCGTCGGCGGGCGCGGGCACCTCAAGCGGCGAGAGCGCGTGGACGGTCTCGCCTTCCACCCGCAAGGCCTCGCGGCTCGTCGTGAGGATGTGCACGCCCTCTGCGCTGCCGGCGATCCGCTCAGTCAATGCCGCGACGCTATCGATCACATGCTCGCAATTGTCGAACAACAGCAGCATCCGCCGGCCGGCGAGCTGCGCGACCAGCGCGTCGGTGCAGTCCTGCTCGTGAACGCGAAACCCGAGCGCCGTCGCGACGCTGCTCGGCAACAGAAGCGGGTCGCGCAGCAGCGAGAGATCGATGAAGGCGACCGCACCACCAAACTTGTCCGACAGCGCATGCGCCACCGCGAGCGCAACCGTGGTCTTGCCGATCCCGCCCGGACCAACCACGGACACGAATCGCCCAGCGAGCAGCTGCGTCGCCAGCGTCCTGACGACGTCGTCGCGTCCGACGATCCGCCTCACGGCGGGCAGCCGCGCCGGCATGGCTTCGCCAGCACCGGCGAGCCGCGGCTCGATCTCCTCGCGCGCGACCGGCGCCACGAAGCAGTAGCCGCGGCCCGCGACGTTGGTGATGTAACGGGCGCCGTCCTGGCCGTCGCCAAGCACGCGCCGCAATCCCTTGATGTGGGCGCGCAGCGCGCTCTCATCGACGGTCACGCGCGGCCAGACCCGCGCAATCAGCTCGGCCTTGCTGACGACCGTCCCGGCGTGCTCCACCAGCGCGATGAGGATGTCGAGAGCGCGACTGCCGATCCGCTGCGGCATGGCCGATTTTTCCAGCAGCCGTTGCGCCGGATGGAGCCTGAACGGCCCGAATCGAATCGTCGTCTTCGCCTCGGCCCCTTCCGCCTCGACCTTGGTTCGTCGCGACGGCCCTGAACTCTGCTCCGTAGTACTCAGGCGGTGACCTCACGCGTTGCGCCGTTCAACTGCAAAAACATGTAGGAGTGGCAGGCCAAAACGGCAAATCGGCGGTGTAGCGGCCATACCGGCGCTGTGGAACTGATGCCGCGCGTTTCGCGGCGATCTCGCGTGACAGACGCCTGCATTACAGATGTCATGGTCGCACCCCTCATTGCCGTGCCGGCCGCAGGCCCTGATCATTAGCTACGAGCAAGGCCGCCTTCGCGTTTCACATCACGAGGGCTTGGCCACAAGCCGGCCATTCGGCTAGAACGCGACTTCGCTCTTGTCCTGTCACCTGCGCCAGAAGGAACGATCATGGCCCTGATGCCGGTTGCCGATGCCCTGGCTGCGGTGCTCGCCGGCGCCGAGCCGCTTTCGGAAGAGACGGTCGATCTCGATCAGGCCTATCACCGGGTGCTGGCGCGCGACGTCGCGGCACTGCGCACCCAGCCGCCGCAGGCGATGTCGGCGATGGACGGCTATGCGGTGCGCGCAGCCGATGCGGCGCACGTTCACGCCAGGTTGAAGGTGGTGGGTGAAGTCGCGGCCGGCCGGCCGTTCGGCCGCATGCTGCAGCCGGGCGAGGCCGCGCGCATCTTCACCGGCGGCGTCATTCCCAACGGCGCCGATGCGGTCGTGATCCAGGAAGACACGGTGGCCGACGGCGATCAGGTCACGATCACCGAGGCCGCCGTCAAGGGACGCCACATCCGTCCCGCCGGCGTCGACTTCCACGAGGGCGCGGTGCTGCTGCAGGCCGGCCGCCGCCTGAGCGACCGCGACCTGTCGCTCGCCGCCAGCATGAACCACCCACAGCTGCCGGTGCGGCGGCGTCCGCGCGTCGCCCTGCTCGCGACCGGCGACGAGCTGGTGATGCCCGGCAACAATCCAGGCCCGGGCCAGATCGTCTATTCCAACGGCTACGCGCTGCGGGCGCTGGCCCGCGCGGAAGGCGCCGAGGCGATCGATCTTGGCATCGCCGCCGATACGCTCGCGGCGACCACCGCCGGCATCCGGCGGGGGCGCGAGGCCGATGCCGACATCCTGGTCACCACCGGCGGCGCCTCGGTCGGCGATCACGACCTCGTCAAGGAATCGCTGGAGGCGGAAGGCGTCACCATGGCGTTCTGGAAGATCGCCATGCGCCCGGGCAAGCCGATGATGCACGGCCGACTCGGCGCCATGCGCGTGATCGGACTGCCCGGCAATCCCGTCTCCTCCTATGTCTGCAGCCTGCTGTTCCTGGTGCCGCTGCTCCGGCGCCTGTCGGGGCTGTCGTCGATTCATATCCCGCGCGAGGCCGCCCTGCTCGGCCGCGATCTCGCCGCGAACGACCTGCGCGAGGACTATTTGCGCGCCCGGCTGGAGACGCGTGCCGACGGCAGCGTGATCGCAACGCCGGTCACGCATCAGGATTCGTCGCTGCTCGGCTATCTCTCCGCCACACAGGCGCTGGTGATCCGTCCGCCGTTTGCCCCGGCCGCAACCGCCGGCTCGGCTTGCGAGATTCTGCGCCTGCCGGAATGATCCGTCCCGAGCCGGCGAGCATGACCATCAGGACAAGTCGTGCTCCAGAACGGCTGCGATCGCCTCTAACGCCCAGTCGACCTGATCGCTGGTGATGACAAGTGGCGGGGCGATGCGGATCGTGTGTTCATGGGTGTCTTTGGCCAGGATTCCCCTGCCCTGTAGCGCCTCGCAGTAAAGACGCGCATGGCCGGCTTCCGGGTGAAGTTCGACCGCCAGCATCAGACCACGCCCGCGCACGTCACGGATGAGATTGGAGCGGATGCTCCTGAGCCCATCGAGGAAGCGCGCGCCCTGCACGGCCGCGTTCTCGATCATACCGTCCTCGACGAGCACGCGCAGGGCTGCCCGCGCTACCGCACAGGCGAGCGGGTTGCCGCCGAAGGTCGAGCCGTGCTGCCCAGGTTTGAGGGTGCCAAGCACCGCGTTATTCGATAGCACGGCCGAGACCGGATAAAAGCCGCCGGACAGCGCTTTGCCGAGGAGTGTTACGTCCGCCTCAATCCCCTCGTGCTGCTCGGCCAGCAGCTTGCCGGTGCGACCGAGACCGGTCTGGATCTCGTCGAGGATCAGCATCACGTTGTGCGCGCTGCAGAGTTCGCGCACGTCGGCAAGATACCCGGCTGGCGGGATGATGACGCCGGCTTCCCCCTGGATTGGCTCGACGAGGAAGGCAACGGTGTTCGGGTTGATCGCTTTCTTCAGCGCCGAGGCGTCGCCAAAGGGGATGATCTTGAAGCCCGGCGCGAACGGCCCGAAATGCTCGCGCGTCGCCGGGTCGGTGCTGAAGCCGACGATCCCGAGGGTGCGTCCGTGGAAGTTGTCGGCACAGACGATGATCTCGGCGTGGCCATCCGGTACAGCCTTGACCTCATAACCCCACTTGCGCACGGATTTGATCGCACTCTCCACCGCCTCGGCACCGCTGTTCATCGGCAGCACCTTGTGGGAGCCGGTCAGCTCCGCGATCTGCTCGTAGAAGGATGCCAATTGGTCGTTGTGGAAGGCACGGGAGGTCAACGTCAGCTTACCGGCCTGTTCAACCATAGCCGCCAGAATCTTCGGATGGCAGTGGCCCTGGTTCACTGCCGAATAGGCCGAGAGACAATCGAGATAACGATTGCCTTGCGTATCCCACACCCAGACGCCCTCGCCGCGCGACAGAACGACACCGAGCGGTTCGTAGTTCCTGGCGCCAAACTGCGCTTCCGTCGCGATGAAATCAGCGGCCGATCGACCCATATTCTCGTCAACTCCCATTGTCGCAAACTTGCATCAACCGGTTCTCCATTCACGCAGATAATGACGAGGGCTTCAGTCTGTGAGCAGCGGCGCAATTTCTCGAACAAATAATTCCATGCGGCTCGAGAAAAAACGGGCAACGGCTTTGGAGCTAAGCCTTCGCGTGCAAGGATTGGAGGAGCTGAAGCAAGCAATAGAACCGGAGCCTGCATTCAGCTTCGACGTCCTCAAATTGCGCCGATGTCTTCGGGATCAATTCTATCAGTTCTCAGCCATTCTGCCCATCGAGCCCAACCTGCTGCGTGGCGAGTAAGATGCGGCGCAGGCGACCGGCCGCTGCATTCCGGACACGGCAATTTCGATGGCCATCTGATACCAATCGCCCGCGGGTGAAGTCACCAGGCTTCAGTCCGAGTGCCTTCCATGGCGGCTCTGTTTCCGCGATCAGAGGGGATGTCCCACAGACCTGCAGTGCGGCAACGCTCGATGCAGCCGGCCGTGCTATTGCAAGGCGCGGGCGCAGGCACCAAATGAACATTCGTGGGAGGCAGAATCGCTCCGGAGAGAGAGCGTGGCCAGTCGAAGAACACATCAAGAGCTCCCCGTGATCGCGCGCTTCGAAGTGCGCCAGCGCAACTACCTTGCGCCAGACGGCTCGATAAACCGCGCCCTTCCCGCCTTCGCATCCGATGCCAAGCTGCTCATTGACCTGTATCGGGCCATGGTGCTCCTGCGCGTCTTTGACCGAAAAGCTGTCGCATTGCAGCGTACTGGCCGGCTTGGAACATATGCCGTTTCGCTCGGCCAGGAGGCAGTGTCGGTCGGGATAGCCAGTGCGATGCGGGAGGAGGACGTGCTGCTGCCCTCCTATCGCGACAATGGCGCGCTGATCTGGCGTGGCGTCAAGCTGGAGGAGATTCTGCTGTTCTGGGGCGGCGACGAGCGAGGCAATCACTTCTCCGGACCAGTCCACGATTTCCCATTCTGCGTTCCGGTCGGATCTCAGGCGCCGCACACCGCTGGCGTTGCCTATGCCTTGAAGCTGCGCAAGGAACCACGTGTCGCCGTCTGCATGTTCGGTGATGGTGCGACGTCGAAAGGCGACGTCTACGAAGCCATGAATTTTGCCGGTGTGCACAAGTTGCCGGTCGTGTTCGTCGCCGTCAACAATCAATGGGCCATATCGGTCCCGCTATCGCTGCAGACCAGTTGCGAAACATTGGCGCAGAAAGCCATTGCCGCGGGATTCAGCGGCGAACAGGTGGATGGAAGCGACGTGCTGGCGATGCGGGCCGCGGCTGAAGAGGCTATTGCTGCAGCCCGCGACGGCAAAGGCCCCCGCTTCATTGAGGCGGTGACGTACAGGCTCGGTGATCATACGACCTCCGATGATGCATCACGCTATCGTTCGGCCGAAGAAGTCCAGGCGCATTGGAAGGAGGAGCCTGTCACGCGCTTAAGGTCATATCTCGTCAACCAAAAAATGTGGAGCAAGTCGGACGAGGAGCAGCTCGCCGCCGAGTGCCATGAGCGCGTCGAGGCGGCGGCCGAACGCTACCTGGCAACGCCACCGCGCCGACCCGCAACCATGTTCGATCACCTCTATGCCGATTTGCCCGAGGCCTATGCCGCGCAGCGCCGCGAACTCGTGGGAGACGACAATGGCTGAGGTGACGTTGGTCGAAGCCATCAATCTGGCGCTCGCTCGCGCGATGGAGGATGATGCTGGCGTGGTCGTGCTCGGCGAGGACGTCGGTGTCAATGGCGGCGTTTTCCGCGCGACGGCGGGCTTGCAAAAGCGCTTTGGATCGGAGCGCGTGCTGGATACGCCGCTTGCCGAACTCTTGATCAGCGGGCTCTGCGTCGGCATGGCAGCGCAAGGATTGCGGCCGGTTGGCGAGATCCAGTTCATGGGATTTCTTTATCCCTGCCTTGATCAGCTGGTGAACCACGCATCCCGCATGCGCAACCGCACCCAGGGACGGCTCTCCTGTCCCATGGTTCTGCGCACCCCACACGGAGCCGGCATTCGTGCGCCCGAGCATCACTCTGAAAGCACCGAGGCGATGCTGGCCCATATTCCCGGTCTGCGTGTCGTCATGCCGTCTTCGCCGGAACGCGCCTACGGGCTTCTCCTCGCAGCGATCCGCGACCCCGATCCAGTCGTATTTCTGGAGCCGACACGCCTCTACCGCTCGGCCAAAGGCGAGGTGGAGGACAATGGCGAAGCCCTGCCTCTGGATCGCGCCTTTGTGCTGCGGGACGGTCGCGACCTCACTTTGATCAGTTGGGGTGCGGCGCTGAAGGAGACCATGGCCGCTGCCGACACGCTGTCTACCGAAGGCATCTCCGCCGACGTCATCGATCTCGCGACTCTAAGACCTTATGATGAAGAAGCCGTGCTCGGTTCGGTCGCAAAGACCGGACGCTGCATCATCGTGCACGAGGCCGCGCGCACCGGCGGATTCGGAGCCGAGATTGCGGCTACGATCGCAGAACACAGCCTGTCCTCGCTGCTTGCACCTGTGACGCGCGTCACCGGCTACGATACGATCGTCCCGATGGCGCGTCTTGAGCAGTACTATATGCCATCGGTCGAACGCATCGTGACCGCGGCGCGCAAGGTGTGTCAGTTCAGCTAGACCTCGACGGACTTCGCCCCATGCGCCAATTCATGCTGCCGGATCTCGGAGAAGGTCTTGAAGAGGCGGAGATCGTAACCTGGTACGTCAACGAGGGCGATCATGTCGTCACCGATCAGCCGCTTCTCTCCGTCGAAACCGACAAAGCGGTCGTTGAGATACCATCGCCCTCGAGCGGGCGCATCGCGCACCTGTTCGGCGGCAAGGGAGACATGGTGAAGGTCGGCACGCCCCTGGTCGAATTTGCCGAAGGCGCCGAGCAAGACACAGGCACGATCGTCGGCGAGCTGGGTCGCGGCGAGCATCCGCAGCCGACGGGAATTCACTCCGCGCGGCCAGGCGGCCAGGAATCTCGGGCGTTTCCGGCGGTACGCGCACTCGCGCGCAAGCTGAACGTGGCCCTTGAGCTCATCGAAGGCACGGGACCCGACGGTACGATCACGCGCGCCGATGTCGAAAGGGCCGCGAAGGGGATGGCCCAGACCGGTCGCGCCGAACCCCTGCGCGGCATGCGCCGCACGATGGCCCAGCGTATGACGGCAGCCCATGCGCAAATCGTCCCCGCCACCGTAACCGATGAAGCCGACATCGACGATTGGCCGACGGGCGAGGACGTGACAATCCGCCTGGTACGGGCCATCGCGGCCGCCTGCAAGGCACAACCCACGCTCAATGCCTGGTATGATTCCCGCACAGGAGAACGCCGCCTGATCGCCCGAATCGATCTCGGCATCGCCGTCGATACCGAGGGCGGCCTGATCGTTCCTGTCTTGCGTAATGTCGCAGAGCGGAGCGTATCGGACCTGCGGGCTGGCCTCGACCGCCTGCGCGCTGACGCAATCGCGCGCTCGATACCCCCGGAAGAGCTACGTGGTGCGACCATTACGCTGTCGAATTTCGGGATGATCGGCGGCCGGTTTGCCAATCTGATCATCGTGCCGCCGCAAGCGGCAATCATCGGAGCGGGTCGGATCTCACAGCGGGCAGTCGCGTATCGGGGCCAGCCTGCGGTGAGGCGCATGCTGCCCTTGTCGCTCACCTTTGACCATCGCATCGTGACCGGTGGCGAAGCTGCTCGCTTCCTGGTCGCGCTCAAATCGGATCTCGAGCTGATGTCTTGAACCACCTGCCTGCCATGTCCTGAAGAGAACTCGAAGAGACGCGGCAAGACCGACGAGGTGCAGGCATGGCGGCGACTTGCGTTACGGACTCTTGTATAGTCCGCGCATGGCCGAACCCGATCCAGAGCGAGGTGCCTCGGCGGCGCCTCATCGCAAGATCATCCATATCGACATGGATGCGTTCTACGCGTCGGTGGAACAGCGAGACAACCCGGAGCTTCGAGGAAAGCCGGTCGCGGTGGGCGGCTCGGCGGAACGAGGCGCTGTGGCCGCTGCGAGCTACGAAGCCCGGAGGTTCGGCGTGCGTTCGGCGATGCCGTCGGTCACCGCGAAGCGACAGTGTCCGGACCTGATATTCGTGAAGCCGCGCTTCGAGGTCTACAAGGAGATCAGCCGGCAGATCCGCCACATCTTTGCCGAGCATACGGCAATTATCGAGCCGTTGTCGCTCGACGAGGCCTATCTCGATGTCACGGAGAACCTACAAGGCATCCCGCTGGCCAGGGACATCGCGCTGCGGATCCGCGAGAAGATCAAGGCCGAGACCGGCCTCAATGCCTCGGCCGGCATTTCCTACAACAAGTTTCTGGCGAAGCTTGCCTCCGATCACCGAAAGCCAAACGGACAGTTCGTCATCTCTCCCGAAATGGGTCCGGCCTTCGTCGAATCGCTACCTGTCGGCAAATTCCACGGCATCGGCCCGGCGACGAGCGCGAAGATGAACCAGCTTGGTATCTTCACGGGCCTGGACATGCGCAAACAGGCGCTGGAGTTCATGTGCGCCAACTTTGGCAAGGCCGGAGCCTACTACTATTGGATCTCGCGCGCCGTCGACGAACGGCCAGTCCGCGCCAACCGAATCCGGAAATCGGTCGGTGCGGAAAACACATTCCGGACCGATCTTGCCGAACTCGACGCCATGATCGCAGAGCTCGAGCCGCTGATCGACAAGGTGTGGCGCCACTGCGAGTCAGTCGGCAGTCGGGGGCGAACCGTGACGCTGAAGATCAAGTTCGCGGACTTCGAGATCATCACGCGCAGCCGATCCGTTTCTACGGCTGTCGCGGACCGTGACGATCTCGCACGCCTGGCAATCGGTCTGCTGGAGAATGCCATGCCCCTTCCGAAGGCGGTGCGCCTGCTGGGAGTATCTTTGTCTTCCCTGCTGGGCGAGAACGACACGGACCCGCAACTGGATTTCAGTATTTGACGGAAAGCCGCTCTTGGTTTCACAAGAAGGGGGAACACGGAAGCCTTGTGCTGGCCGCCGAACCGTCGTCGATTTTTGCCGGGCCAGATAGACCCGGTTTTCCTGCGCTCGATATCGTCAAAACCGGGCGGATTCACCCCAAATTAATGATTGCGGAACACATATCGAACATATAGTGTCCGTTCATGATTTGTTTCGAGTATCTTGCGGTAACGCAATTCCGGACCTTCGCAAGCGACCAGTCGCGGAGCTCGGACGACATCAACCTGGGGACTTCATCGAGATGCTGACGCGCAAACAGTACGAACTCCTGCGGTTCATCAACGAGCGGCTCAAGGAAGCCGGCGTGCCGCCGTCATTCGACGAGATGAAGGATGCGCTCGACCTGCGCTCGAAGTCCGGCATCCATCGCCTCATCACCGCACTCGAGGAGCGCGGCTTCATTCGCCGCCTGCCCAATCGCGCCCGCGCGATCGAGGTGATCAAGCTGCCCGAGCTGTCGCAGGCCGCAGGCAACCGGCGCGGCTTCACGCCCTCGGTGATCGAAGGCAATCTCGGCAAGGTGCGCACCTCCACGCCCGCGCTGGATGACGGCGAGCGGCCGGTCGCCGTTCCGGTGATGGGCCGGATCGCCGCCGGTACGCCGATCGAGGCGCTGCAGACGCGCAGCCACACGATCAGCGTGCCGGCCGACATGCTCGGCAATGGCGAGCACTATGCACTCGAGGTGCGCGGCGATTCGATGGTCGATGCCGGCATCCTCGACGGCGACATGGCCTTGATCCAGCGCAACGAGAGCGCCGATACCGGCGACATCGTGGTCGCGCTGATCGACGACGAGGAGGCCACCTTGAAGCGCTTCCGCCGCCGCGGCGCGTCGATCGCGCTCGAGCCGGCCAACACCGCTTATGAAGTCCGTATCCTGCCGCCCAACCGGGTTAAGATCCAGGGCAAGCTGGTCGGGCTGTATCGCAAGTACTAATCCCTGCGGCGGACTTGCCGTTTGCGTGCAGGCGCAGCGCGCCCCGGTGCAAACGTCAGATCCAAAGCCGGACGGGTACGATAGACTGACGAGTGCTGCTGCGTTGCCGAAGTTCGCCGGAGTTGGTCTCTCGCGGGGCTGATGCGAACTTGCTGAAACGGGGGCCTCGTTACGCCGGCCCGCGAACAGGCGGCCGTGTCGGACTGATGCTGCGTGCCGAAGGTATTTGGCGGCAGAGTGATTTTGTGCGCTCGCTTTGCCGTAGGTTAAAGCTCAAACGCTTGTGATCGAGCTAGCCTATGGTCAGCGCAGAATTGCCGTGAACGACGCGCTAGGATTACGATCGATGTCCACTCTGATAGAGGCCTGCGCCTTTCCGGGGGGAGCGCGGGTCGGCTATCTCGAACGAGGAGCGATCCGATGTGTGACTATAGCCTGCATGCTGTTGCGTCCCGCCCGGCGAAGGTGGGTGAAACGCTGATGTCGACGACGTTCCGCGGCACGTCGACCCGTGGCTTCGCGTCCGAGAGCGAGCCCGGTGTCGCGGTTTGCATGCTTCCCGGAACGGAATTGGCATTCGAGGACGACGTCAAATATGACAGCCGTTGGTTCTGGACCAAGACGGTCCGTTCGCGCGTCGCCAAGTTCAACACGCTCGAGCGCCATGTCCCGGATCGTCATCACGACGCGATCGAATTCGCCGACGGCACCCGCGTGCTGGTGACGCAACTCCGCGAAGGCCAGCGCGTCACAGTGCTGCAGCTCCCGGTGACGGGAAAGCCCGCCGACCGCAAGTCCGACGTCCCGGCTGCGACCGCCGCCGCGACCCAAACGACGACGACACCAATAAGGCCGATATCGATAACTTAAACATAGAGGCGCCCACGCTTGATGGGCCCACGTTCAGCCCTCGGCGGAAATGATGAGGTCGCCGAGGGGGAGAGCGTGTTGTGGCCGATGAGATTGCTCCGAAAAGCATTTCGCAGATCACTGCTCCGCGGGGGCTAGGTCCCAAGCTTGGTTCGCAACAGCCTGCAGGGCCCAAGATCGTTGGAAAGATCACTTGGCAGAAGGCCGGGCGCGTGGTCGAGCCCGGCCGCTACATGCATCGGTTCGGCTGGCTCACGGTGACCGCCGAGGATCTCGCGATCTGGCGCCAATATCCTCAGGCCGAGTTCACGATGCTGCAGCTTCCGAAGTCGCACCAAGATGCTCCGGCGGAGGACGCCCTGTCGGACCTCGACGAGTATCATCTGGGCACCTTCGAGCTGCCACGTACTGGCTGATAGCTCGTCTTGATGCCAATCGGCCGCGCTGTGTTTCAGGCGGCAGGCCGGTCATGGCGCATGCGGCGACGTAATCAAGCAATCGAGATATTCTCCTTGGCCAGCACGCGCTGCACGGCTGGCCGCTGCAATACCCGTTGGGCCAGACGGTGCCATGCCGGATAGCTCGCCGACATATCGAGACCGACGCGTGCGCCCCATCCATAGAACACCAGCAAATAGGGATCGACCACGGAGTAAGCGCCGGGCAGCGCCCAATCGCGGCCGTCACTGACCAGGCTTTCGATATAGGCATATTGCTCGCGGACGTTCTGTTGTCCCTTGCCCTGAACGGCGGCGTAATCGCGCTCGTCTGCGACAAAGCGGTTCGGCCGCCAGATCTGGCCGTAGGACATCGCGTGCACATTGCTGGACAGCCAGTTCATCCATTCGATGGCGCGCGCCTCCCCGGCCGCGTCCGCAGGCAACAGTCCCGCATCGGGATGCCTGCGCGCAAGATAGAACAAGATGGCGTGCGCTTCGGTCAGCAGGTCGTCCGCACCTCCGATCCGCCCAGTGACGCCGGACAACGCCGGAATCCTCCCCTTGGGATTTTTTGCCATCCATTCCGGATTTGTCGTACCGACACCGCCGAGGTGTCCGCGGGACGACACCAGCTCCAATTCGTAGGGTTTGCCGATCTCCTCGAGCACGATGTGCACGGCCATGGAGCACGCGCCGGGAGAGTAATACAAACAATGCATAGGCATTCCTGCGAAGTTAGCTCCCGCTTACGAAGCTCTTTCCTCATATGGCATCGCCCAGAGGTCAAGCCGCAGCTTTCGCCGTGAACCGCACGCGGTCGCAGCCTTCGGCCGTGCGCCGAGCGAACGTCAGCGCCGCAGCCGACACGTCCATTCCGGTGACCAGACCGTCCGGGCCAACGAGGCTCGCAAGCTCCAGCGCGGTTTCGCCGCCACCGCAGCCGATGTCCAGCACGTTTTCACCGGGGCGAGGCCCAAGCGCGGTCAACGCACGGCGGCCGAGCGGCGCGAGCTGCAATTCCAGGAGGTCGCGAACCTCCGCCCATGCGGCCGCCCGCAGCTCGTCTTGGGCCGGCGGAGGCGACGAACTGATCCCGCTCATGCTGAAAGCGCCAGCCTTGCAATCGCGTCGACATGAATGGCGGCGCAGTCAACCAGCGGAAACGATGCGTGATCCTGGCTGAAGACCAGCGCGAGATCGGTGCCGCCGAGCATGATGGCCTCGGCGCCGTTCTCCTCGAGCAGCTTGCGACTCACATGATTGAAGATCGACCGCTGAGCCTCGGTCGCAACACCCGAAGCAGCCATCGCCACATAGGCTTGATGCACGTCATCCAGGTCGCTTCCGCTCGGCGGGATGATTTCGGCGCTGCGGATGCCGCCATAGAAGCGCGTTTCCATAACGGTGCGCGTTCCGAGGATTCCGATCCGCTTCAGACCATTTTTGTCGACGGCGTGGCCGACCTCGGCGATCATGTCGACAACCGGCAGCGGCGATACCGACTTGAACGCTTCGATGCAAAAGTGTCCCGCAATCGAGGTGACGACGACGCAACCGGCACCGGCGGCGACGAGACGGTCGGTAAGCCGCGAATAGATCGCCACCTGCGCCTCGATGTCATTGCGCGAGAGATTGCTGAGCAGCGTCTGCGTGTCGGCATGCACGATCGTTAGCTCCAGCGCCGCCTTCCGGCTTGCGAACGTCGCTATCAATCGTCGGTAGTAAAAATCCGTCGCGGCGGGACCAATCCCTCCGATAAGACCAATGTGCATGTCTTCCTCCGGCCACCCCATGCGTTGCCGAACGCACACAGGCGCATCTTGCGTTGCCAATCAAGCAGACCGCTGAGATCGCAGCAATGTGCTTGCGCGGTTGTTAGTCGTCCTGCTGCTGATCGGCCTCTGGCGGCGTTGCATCCGGCGTACGCGATGACGGCGGGCGCGGCGTCAAGCTGGTGTCGAATTCGCTCGCATCCGCTGCGCCTGGCCACCATGGCCGATAGATTCCGTTGGGCCTGACCGCATCGACCGCCAGGGTTGGACCCTCTCGGCGCAGCGCGAGCGCGCCCTGATGCGACAACCGCTCGCGATCGACCACCGCGGCGGCGCATTCCCTGGGCGCCTGCCGCACTGTCACGACCAGAGCGGTGCGCGCGCAATCGTCCGCGAGCGCGTCCGCGCGCCATGACAGAGCGATGAGGCGCCCATCGGCCATCGGCACCACGCAACCGGCATCGTCGCAGGAGACGCCCTCCCCCAGCGACGGATCGGTCGGGAGTCGCGCATCGGCATCGGCCGCAAGCCATTCCTTCAGCAGAAACACATCGTTCCCGGTGCGCATCAGATGCAGCCGGCCATCACGGCCGCGCACCGCGACGTTGCGGCTATCGCCGGAGATCAGCACGTCCGGCAGCGGCGCGGCCGCGGCCCAGCAGACGCCGGCCGCGAGCAGAAGCGCGCCCGACCAGCGCAGCGGCGTGCGCAACAGCCCGATCAGGATCAGGCCGAGACTCATCGTGATCAGCGGTCCGGTGCCGAAGGCGGCGACGCGGCCGACCGCGCCGGGCAGCGCGGCGACCCAGCGTCACCGCGATCATCCAGTCGATGCCCCAGCCCATCGCCGACCAGCACCAGCCGTCGAGCCCGAACGGCGCCGTGAGCAGCCCGAGCAGACCCATTGGCATCACCACCACGGAGACCACCGGCATCGCCGCGAGATTGGCCAGCACGCCATAGGGTGTGACGCGATGGAAATGAAAGGCCGCATAGGGCGTGGTCGCAAGGCCGGCGACCAGCGAGGCCAGCAGCAGCACGATCAGCTCGCGTCCGCCCCATAGCGCCATGCGTCCGGCAAGCGAGCTGTCTGGCGTCGCAAACAGGCGCGGCATGCCGATCTGCACCAGCGCGACGAGGCCGAGCGTCGCGGCAAACGACATCTGGAAGCTCGGATGCACCAGGGCTTCCGGCGCCATCACCAGCACGATCAGCGCGGCCACCGCCAGCGTGCGGAAGGTGATCGCGCGGCGATCGACCATCATGGCGATCAGCACCACCGCCGTCATGAAGAATGAGCGTTGCGTCGCGACCTCCGCGCCCGATAGCAGCAGATAGAACGCCGCGGCCACGAGCGCGGCCGCGGCCGCCCATTTCTTGATCGGGCGGCTGTCGGCGAGGCCTGGAACCAGCGCAAGCAGCGCCCGGATCACGAAGAACACGACGCCGGCGACCACCGCCATGTGATAGCCGGAGATGTGTCAACTGCGTTTATTCTCGAATTAATTCAATGCTCTAGCCCTATATTGCTTCCCGATATTCCCGCCTGGGAAGCGAATGGACACCAGAACGAAACGTTCGGCTACGTCCCCGAGCCGGGCGAAACGCTGGTGCACTCCGACGACGTCGCGGTGATCCTGGTCTATCGCTATGGCCGGCCGATTAAGGTCATCTATCCCGACGGTCGCGTCGAGCCGTTCACCGGGGCGGTCCGCGATCGCCCGAACTGAAGCGCGGGACCGAAGCCCCGCGCCCTGCTCTGTCAGCGCCGGTTCACGAATGCTCTTGGTATCGGCCGACGGCCTCGATCGCCGCCGTCCGCGCGTAGCACTCGATCAGCGTGGCCGCTGTCTCGATGCTGATGGCTTCACGGACCATCTCAGCGAGCTCGCGGGCGGCTTGGTTGGGCGCCGGCGCGACCGTCACCCTCGGAGATTCCGGGCGGCCGCTCATCGCTGACGCCCCTCTGCCAGCTGCCGAAGCTTGGCCTCAATCGCCCGCCGGTCCGCCATCGGCAGAGTGGTAACCACCTCTGCGAACTCTGCGCCGGTCATGTTCGGCCCCACCTCGATCGCGTCGTCCTTGAAGATGCGGCCGCGGCCCTCGAACAGCCATTCGGCTTGAACCCCGTGCTTCAGGCAGAAGCGTCCGATCTCCCGATGTCTGAGCGTCAAGGGCCACTCGATCTGCTCCTCGGAAAGCTTAAGGATTGCGGCAACCTTCCTGATGCGCCGGCGCATGGCCTCCCTGAACTCCCGCCGCTCTTGCTCGGCCTTGCGCTTCGGGGGAGCAGCCTTGACACCGCTCGCAAGCTGGTCGGCAACAGCCGCCTCGATGGCCACGCTCAGCTTGTTCTCGGCCTCGGTCAGCACCTGGATTTTGGCCGCCGCCTGCTCGCGCACGCCTTGCAATCGCTCCTGGATCTTCCTCAGCTTCACCCGGGCCTTGTGGATGTCGAGCCGGACATCGCGCACCAGGTCTGTGTCGTCCGATTCTAAGATCATGTCATAGCTGCGGAACGCGAACGTGTGCATGCTCGGCCCGCCACGCTCATATGGCTTGCGTAGTGTGCTGCGGCTCGGAATGGGCTCAGCAGACTCGGTACTCACAGGGGAAACGAGGCGCGCAGATGCGCTCCGGAAGTCGATGATGTTGGACATGGTGGTGCTCTGGATTGCCGGCTTTCGAAGGCCGGGTGCCAGTGGACAGCACTGGCGCCGGGAAGTTCGAAACGCCGCCAGAGACGACGCGCGACGGCCTTTCCCCGAAGGGTCTTGTATAGCCGCCGCCTTCCCGGCATAGTGATGCCGTTCACGCTGGCGGCTAACCAGCGCGTCCTAATCGATGGCGAAAGCTGATCCCGGCAAGGATCGCCCTGCCATCGCCCTGGTGCCAAACAGGCCCGGCAAGGCCTTTGGCGGGAGTTTCGAAGCTCCGCCGAGCATCATCAGTGATTTGCACCTAACGGTCAATTAACATCCCGCCTCGCGGGGCGCCTCGGCGCGCCTGCGGGTTACCGCCTGCGCTCGAACCGAGCCCGTTGTTCCGGCGTCGCATACTGGAAGAAATCCAGCAGCGTGCGGCCGCGCAGCGATGATGCCGGGTCGATCGCGCTCCGGGTGAGCCCGCGCTGCATCCCGTCCGGAACGCCGATGGCCCTCATGGCAGCCTGCGCGCCGGCGATATCCCCGCGCTGGATCTGCTTCTTGATGTCGGGCCAGGCGAGACTGAACCGCGCCTCAAAGTCTTCCTTGGCCTCCATTTGCTCGCCGCGGCGCGGGCCGCCTGGTGCGCCTTGGCTGGTCGTGAAACCGAGAGCAGGCCCGACAAGGCGCGCAACGTTGATGGTCTTGTCACCATCCCCGCGCAGGAGATCGCCGATCGCGGCGAATTGCCCCTCGGGAAGATGCTTCATGACGATGTGCTTTGCGACCGCCCACGCCGTGTTGAGATCGCCGCGAATGGTGCTGTCATGCTCGTTATAGACCTTCCGGCCAAAGCCGCTGTCATTCATGAGCACGTCGAGCAGGCCCGATGCGATCGGGCTGAGCTTGCCGCGGATCATGGTCATGGGCTTGGTGGCGTATCCCGTCATCTCCTCGCCAAACTTGCCCATGGGAATGCGCGCATAGATGCCGGTCCCGCGCGAGTCGTTGCCGACATAGGCCCGATCCTGCTTCCACGGCTCGTTGTCCCACGTCGGGCTTAGTCGCGCGAGCAGGTGCCGCACCTCGAAGGGATCTTCCTTGATGGCGTCGACCGCGTCATGCCAGCGCCTGACATAGCCTTTCAGCTCATCACTCACGGTCGAGTCCCGCGCGATGACATTGAAAGCGTGCTGCACCAAGGCGTTCACAGTGTAGAAAAGCCCGACCGACATCGCGATCGTGGAAACCGCCTTGCGGCGCGCGATCGACTTCGCGTCCTTCGATATCCCGGCAATGGCCTCGGCCGCTTCCGGTCCCAAGCTTTCCGCGCTGATCGGCATTCCGAAATCCCGCTCGATCTGGGCGAGCAGCGGCTTCGGCAGGCCGAACGCGGCTTGCTTGAACGTCGAGAGGTTTCCCAGCGTGAAGGATCGCGAGAACAACAGCATGTTGGCGGTCGCGCGAGCGCCGGCCGACATCGCTTCCTTCGGGATCGAGCCGACGATGATGTTCGAGAAATGCGTGGCGATCCGGTCAGCCATCAATCGGTCAACGCCCTTGGCGACAAGCTTGTCGCTGATGTGATCGGCCAGGCCAAAATGCACGTCACGAACACGGTCCCATAGCAACGTGTTGTGCCAAAAGTCGCCGGCCTTATCGATCGCCGCTGCGACCTTGTCGCCGAGCCCTCCAACAGTCTGGTTCGGCCGCGCCTCGTCGAATAGGTCAGGGATCATGCGGGCAATCTTTGCCGTCAGTGAGCGGCCAGGCGCGCCAAACTCCGGCGCCTCCATCTCTCCCGTGAGATCCTGATAGGACGCGCGCTTGCCGATCGGGTTCAAGCCGCGCTCGATCAGCTCTTGCGCTCGGCCGGTTACGCCGTTCACGATGCGGTTGCCCTTGAGGTAGAGGCCGAGCCCCATCCATTCGCGACCGCCGGCAGCCTCCGCGACCTTTCCCCATACCACTTGGTTGTGGATCAGCGGCGAATTGAGAATCGCCGTCATGGCCTTGCCCTTGAGCCCCATCATGAAGCCATAGGCCGATGGCGCGCCCGGAATCGCCTTCATGACGGACGAAGATTCGTCGAGGATCGCTTTCATCGGTCCGCGAAATTCCGGGTGCATGTAGATCGGGACCGGCTCAAAGATGATGTTGCCGTTGCCGTCGCGCAGCGGGCCGATTGTGCCGTCCGCCTGCTCGCCCATCTTGGGCCGCCACTTCCTGAACGACGGATGATCGATCGTAAACCAGCCCTGCGGCTTCGTCCCGTATGAGACCGTTTCGTCTCCCGTCGCTTTGCCGATCGCCTCGATCTGATTGATCATGTTCCGCCAGACTGCAGCCTCCTGCAGCCGCGCGGTTGCCAGCGGCAGAACGCGAATATTGCGGATCAGTTTGACCTTCTCGAGTGCCGCGGCAATTTCCTCCGGCGTCGCTCCCTGATCGGTCATGCGCGAGCGCACTAACTCTTGCGCCGCCGCTTCCGTCTCGTGCGCCTCGAGGTGGCCGCGGTGTAACATCTGCGCCGTGCGCGTGAACACGTTCCGGCCGAGCTCGTTGAGCGCGCGCGGTGCCATGGAGTCGCTCGCCATCGCAACGTTTGCCATCATGCGAGGCGTGTATGACGGCAGCCCTTCGCCCTCGACCAGGCCGGCGTCGACTGCCTGTAGCCAGGCATCCTGTGATTGCGCCTGCAGCTTCTCAACGGCCGCGCGCTGTTCCGGATCAAGCCGGGAGAGGCCGATGTTCTCGTTTGCGATATCGCCGGTCTGCCGCGCGACGCTCTCCTCGTCCGCGGCGCGCCACATATTGTCGAGCGCCTCGGCATCGAATTTCTTGACCAGGTCCGCATCAATCCGCGCGTGATCCCAGCGAATGCGGCGAACGCTGTTCACTGCATCCTTGGCCGGCACGATCGCGCGCTTCGATCCGGTCGCCATGGGATCAAGCAGGTATTGAATGTTGGTCGCGAGCCCGTTCCAATCTTCCACTGCCTTGCTTGCCTGCGCTGCCAGCCCGGGCCGAACCGGCTGCACGTCGGGAGATGGCAATTCCGTCGGATCGGTGCGGGCCGCAGACAATGACATCGGCGCGCCGTCCGCCGCCAATAGCTGGCCCTCCTCACCTTCCATCGGGGATTTCACGACGAGCGACGGCGCCGTGATCTCGTGCTTCAGGAACGCATCCCGTTCGGCATCATGCACCGCCTCGGCCGGGTGGATGCCGTCCTCGCTCCAGATCCGGCGGAGGTTCGGCTCGGCGTGCGGCGAGTCCAGCACCTTGCCCGCCAGGGCAAAGTCCTGCTGCGTAGGCAGTGATCCCACGGTTTTGTCCAGCACCACGGCACCGTCCACCGACGGCCGCGAAAACCGACCCATGCCGCCCTCGATCATCGCCCATTCGCCAAGGCTGATGATGTCGCGGCGAGCCATTGCGGCGCTGCCCTGAGAGCCGCCAAACTCGGAAACAAGTTGCTCCATTGCACCGCCGGCGCCATGCAAGCCGCCGGACAACGCGCGGTTGATGCCCTGCCACAGTTGAGCCGCCGGCATCATCAATGCTTCGTTGGCGAGCTGCAGGGGTCCTGGCCGGCCGGATGCAGGATCATGAAAGACGCCCTTCTCGATCAGGTAATTGAGCGTGGCGTCCTCAAATCCCGTCGGCGTGCCGGTGCCAGCGCCTTCCTTGGCGCCTGCAATCGCCGCCTGCATGATCCGACTGACCGCCCGGCCGGCCTGCAGGCGCGCGACGAACGCCTCTGGGATCTCCTGCGGAGCCGGAAATTCAAGCGCCGACGGATCGATCGGCCTGTCTAACGGATGAACTGGCTCCCAATCTTCATCCTGCGGCTGCTGATGAACCGGCTCCCAGTCTTCATCATGAGAGCTCGGCGCGGTCGATTGGTCTGCCATCTGAAATCCTGATCAGTTGATCCGAACTGCGGTGATCGTAGAGGCTTTGGCATCGATGCCGTTGCTCGATGCGATCGAGCCTCCGTTAGCACTTGCATTGGTGCAGCTGATGCGCAGGTTGCCGGCTGGCGATGCCAGGACACCGGAAAGGTGAATGCCGCTTGATGTGCCCACTGCGCTCGGCGTCTTCACGCCGCTGTCGATGACCGTGGTGCCATCCCATAGCTTGCATGCAATAACATTGCCGGCCGCGTTAGGTGCGAGAGACACATTCCCAAGGACGAGCCACGTCCCTGACGATCCCTGCGCGATAGTCGGTCCGTCGTAATAGGTGCTCTGCGTTGTCATCGTGACGGGGCTGGCAAGGCTGTTCGTCAGCGCAGACATCCCGCCCAGCCTTGCGGCTGGGAGCGTCCCAGAGGAGATGTTCGAGGCGTTGGTGGCATCCGTGGAGCACGACGCGCTCGCATTTGACAGATCAGCGCAGGCGGCCTGCGACACTACGCCCGAGCCGTTGGCTTTCAGGGCACCGGTGATGGTGCCGGCGCCACCGCGCGCGGCCGCGAGCGTGCCCGAGCTGATGTTGCTCGCGTTGGTCGTGTCGGTGGAGCACGACGCCGCACCATTGGAAAGGTCGGCGCACGCCGCCTGAGCGATGCCACCGCCTCCCGTTCCCTTCAGGGCGCCAGTCTGCGTGATCGCAGCCTGGTAGTCGGTTCCAGCGACCGCATTAGCGAAGCCACCGCCGCTCGCCTTCAGGATCGAGGTGCCGATGGTGGCCGGAGCATAATCGGTGCCCGACACCGCGGCGACCACGCCGCCCGAGCCATTGCCCTTGAACAGGCCAGAGTTCGGCGGGGTCGTCCCGTTCAGCTTGGCGACGGTCGGGTTCGGGTAGGTGCCGGACAGATCGCCGCCGGCGGTGCCGGCCGCGTTCGAGAGACCAAGCTGACCCAAAGTCCCCAGGAACTCCTGGAACGTCATCGCATAGCCGAGGCCAGTGCCGACATTGCCGCGGCCGACGATCGTGTTCGGCGGCAGCACCAGGGGGTTCGGAAGCGGGGATTGCGCCAGCGCCATCGAAGGCGCCAGCGCTGCGAGGCAGGCAATCAGGATGGACTTGCGCATGGGTTCTTCTCAGCAGGTGATGGAGATGTTGGCAGCGCAAGCGCGGCCACCAGCTCCACTGATGGTTAATGAGAACGTTCCGGTAGATCCTACGACCGACATTGATCCGGCGTTATGTTGAACAGCTGCGCCGAACGTGTTCCCTATCATCATTGCCGCGTGGACATGATTGATAAGGACCTGCGAGTCGAAGATGGAGTTCTCCATCTTGAGATACCCGTTATTTGTTGCATCGTCGTAATAGAATGCGTACGTCGCTCCTTGGACCGAGAAGTCGCACTGCACAAAGTAGTTTTCTGCCGTTGTGAGACCGGTCGCATTGGCTCCCTGAATAAATCCATAGGTCGCCGGAATGACACCTGGGTTCACACTGTCGAACTTGCAGCGCAGATACCAGTTTGCGCCGTTGCTCAGCACATTGCCGGTATATCCAGCGATGAAGCTGTTGAAACAGAGCCCGTCTGTCCCCGTGGTCTGAAGCCCATAAGAGCCGAACCACACGCGGCTGTTATAGATGTTCGCTAAGCAGTTGTTGCCGACGATGATCGCGGCCTGCGTGGCAGCTGCATTCTGGTAGCCGTAGATCGATAGCCGATCGATCCCGCCATTAAGGCCGCCGCTAGGACACGTGTTGATGCTGCCGCCGGTGCCCGTATAAAAGTTGAGGACATGACTATCTGACGCGACCTTGATCGCCGCGCTGTCAATGCTTGGGCCAACAAGCCAGATGCCTCCGGAGATGTGGAGCCCGCCGCCTGAAACGAGATACGTACCGGGCGAAACGAAAACCGTGCCGCCTGCGTAGGTCGAATTCAGATAGTTGATGTGGCATTGGATCGCGGACGTGTCATCGGTCACGCCGTCGCCTACGGCCGCCGGGCAGCCTTGTGCAGCCGACTTCACATCGAACCACGGCTGTCCCCCGAACCGCGTCACACCCTGGAAGTCATTCGTACCGCTCCAGACGTTGTTCTGCGCCAGGGGCGAACCGACGCCGGGTAGCTGCGACGGGCTGGAATACTTGATCTGCCCGGTGGCGTGATCGTAGATCGGCAGAAAGTCCAGCGTCGCGTTCGGCGCAGAAAGGTTCGGCAGGTTCTGGATGGCGAAGGCCTGGGGCGCGGCCGTGCCGCTCCCAGGATTGCCCATTAGCGTGCCGCCGCCCATCTGCGGCAGGTCGGAGAAGATCAACGACCGCGGCGACATAGCACCCGCGCCACCGGAGGTCGGACCGGCAAGTACCGTATTTGCGGCACCCTGCTGCGCGGCCGATAGTAGGCTGGTGATGGGGACGGGCTGCCCCGGGCCAGCACCGATGCCCAACCTCCCGAACACAGAATTCGCAGGCATCGTGGTCGGAAACTGTTGAGCGGCGACGAGCGCGGGCGCCAGTACAAGCAGCAGCATCGTCGCTGCTACTAACTTCGAACTGCGGCCATGCATTTGAATCGAGCCTTGTAGCTTGATGTTTGGCCGGTATCCTCATCGGGGCAGCCATCTCCTTTCGTTGCCGTGTCCTTGCGGGGGCATTTACGCGGTACGCAATCATGAAGGGGACGGGGCAGGCATCCCCTGGAGCTCTGTCACGAGCTGCTGATGACGCTCGTTGAAACGGTGTGACTTCCGAACGGGATACGCCACCGAAAGGCGGTAGCCGCCGGATCGAGCCGTGATGTTTTGACGCTGCCGATTTCTGTCTTCATGAATCGCATTCTCGGGTCGAGTTGCATCCAATTTCCACCGACTAACTGCTCTAGCTCTGGCGGGTCGATGCCATCGGCAATCGTGCCGGAAATGCTCGCGTTGATTTTGGCACCAGCCAAAGTGAACGGCTGCGAATTCGTGGTAATATTCGAATGTGAGACTGTGGTCACGTGTTTCTCCTCAGCTTGATCCTGTTAGTTCACGAGTGTGGCGGACCAGAGTGGGCCGACCTGCAGGGAAACATCTTTTCGATCGCACGCACGAGGCTCGGATTGAGATTGCAGAATGCCGCGAACGTGTCCCGCTGGGCGTAAATATCGAGCGACTTCGACGCACCGAGTTTCATTGCTTCCTTGACGATCTTAAAGCCCTCGTCGCACATCGGCTCTACAATGGAGACAATCTCAGGCGTGATGCTCGTATCGAGCATCTTGTCCAGGTGCTGCAGGAAACATAGGCGCATCGTCTCGGGCATTTCCCCCTGAAGCGCACGCTTCGTCACGGACATCAGCACGAGCGTATAGCGATAGCCCGGCGGGACATGGGCAAATGATAAAAGTTCAGTCATGGCGTACCGCCTTGCCATCGATTACTGTCGGCGCCGGCAAAGCGAATTTCGCCGACAGCTCCGCAATGCGCTTCATGGTTTCGGCAGCTTCCTCGGCGCTCAACTTGATCTCACCCTCGACCTTCACAACCGCTTTCGACTCCACCGGCGAAACGCGGTCCATGACGATGCCGAGTGCGCGACCGAAATCTCGATGGCCTGGGTTGTCCAGTACTTTCTTGAGCGCGCGCACGGCATGGGGACCCAGCACCGTCAGGTAGGCTTTCGAAACCTCCTGAATAGCTGCCTGCACCTTCGGGTCCTGGTTCAGCTGATAGGCCAGCTGCGCGATCGATTGCCGCGAGCTGCTTGCTGTGCCGTAGCCGGCCGCCCGTGCCGCGTGGACGCCGCTCCCGTGAGCCTTCGGTGCGTTGAACAACTCGAGCACATACCGTCGCTGCTTCTCGGTCAAAGCCTGCATGGCCGGACCAAAGTTCGTGCGCTCGACCGAGACATTTTGCGTGCTGTTTGCCATCAGTTCACGAGCGTCGGCGGACCAGAGTGGTCCCACTCCAGCGCGTTCAATTCGGAATATGCTGATTTGAGCACGGTGGCAGACGCAACAACCCGCGCAAGTTCATCTCCATGAGCGCTCCGAGCTTCTTCGATCGCCGCAATCTCGGCGGAGTCGAGCGAGGTAACAACTTCCCGCTTCTCGCCAGTCACCTGATTTACGAATTGCGTGAAGTATCGCATCGGTCATCCCTGCTTGACGGGCGCCAGGCGCATCGCCGACGCGATGTTCAGCAGTCGCGCCGCTTCGGGATCGCCTTCGAAGAGGCGTTTCATGAACGCCGGATCGCGCTTCCACGATTCCACTTTTGCGTCGACTTCTGCGCGCAGCTCGGGCGTGATCGCCAGCTCGCCGGCGACATATTTGGAGACCTCATCACCGACCGGCGTGCCGCCGGGCAACCCGACCGACATAAGGTGATCACGAAGCGCGGCCTGATCGCGCACCTCGGGAGCATTGAACGCGGCCGCAGCCGTGGCGAGCTCGTTGAACTCGCGAAGTATGTCTACATTGCCCGCCTCGAGCCCGGTCCGCTTCGCATCGTCCGCATAAAACGCGGTCAGCTTGTCCTGCGGCGAGACCGGCTGCGTCGCGCGATAGGCCTCGCTCATCTGTTGGAGCGCCGCCGCCGGGTCGGTGTTGTCCGTCATCGGATGGTATCCCCATCATTCGGCGCAACCACGATCCCGAGAATGGAGCGCGCCGCGTGCCTGTTAGCCAGCGTGATCGGGCCGCAACCCTGGTCGCTGGCGAAGACCGGGTGCTTGCACACGCCGACGGTCGAGATCACACACCGCTCCTCGGTGCAGCCGTTCGGGCAAGTCTCAAGGGTCATGCCGGTGAAATCGATCGACATCAGGCTGCATCCTTCGTGCTGTCGGCCGTGGCAGCGGCCATCTGTTTCTCATCGAGCGCCGCCACCTGCTCCTCGACACTGCGGACGATTGCCGTGTTCGCAGATGTGAACTCCATGATCGCCGGTGCCTGCTTGCGATAGTTGCGCTGGATCGGCGAAGGTGGCTTCGCAAAGGGGACCGCCCATCGGCCGCGGCCGTCCTTGCGCTCCGGAGCGACACGCCAGAGCTCGGCCAGGATCAGCGCCTCGCCAGAGCCGAACGCAGGCCCCATGGTGCCGAGCTGGCCCATTGCGATCGGTGGCGCCGACGTGCCGAAGGGAATGGCGGTTTGTGCCGTCAGCGTCGCCTGCCCGTAGGCTGCGAAGGCGGTCGCCATCGCTGCGGCGGCCTCCAGCAGATCCCCCATGGCCCGCTCGCGCGCCGACATCGCCGATTTGAACGCCGCCAGCTGCTCGGCCCGCATCTTCGCAGCGGCGGCCGCGATAGCCTCGCGGTCGAGCCGCTCGCCCAGCACGAGCGCACGCTCCAGCTCAGCCACCTCGCGATCGGCCGCGTCGACCCTGGCGCGCAGCTCGGCAAGCCGTTTATCGGCCCCGCGGACGCCCTCCGCAGCCTCCAGAACAGCCCGATCGAAATCCGGGTCGAGTACCGCCCGGGCCGCGCGCGCAGCCTCCAGGCGGGCTGCTATGGCGGGCGCATGAGTGTTGCTGGTCATCATGCTGCCCTACCCGTTTCGGCCGCGACAACCCGCGCCACCGCGGTCTCAATCAAGACTCGGCGCGCGAAGTCCGACAGCGTCCGCCCCTCGGCCGCGGCCAAATCCTCAAGCGCTGCCTTGAGCGGCGCTGCCACTCGAATTTTCGGCAGCTGCTCTTCTCGGACCTTCTGCATCGGTCGCCGGCTCCTCTCATTGCGTCGGCTGAATCTTCCGCTGGGTCGCAATGGGATGCAACGCACTCCGAAGCTCGGTTTTCGTACCTATTAGTCGGGAGTAGTCAGGAGAGGTCACCGTCCACAGGATTGTGCGGTCCAAAATTTTCAGAACCAGTCGCCGCCAATTTTTGAAAGCCGGTCCGCGAAAGCGGGTGATGATGTCGATTATTGAAAGCGTCGGCCCGTCTTGGGGTACCCCGGCATGGGTGGGGGTCTTTTTCGAGCCAATCCCATGCGTTTCGCGCGTTCAGCCGTTTCGCCAGGCACGCTGCTACATGACTGGTACTAATCGGACGCTGCGGCATGTAGTTGCGCAATACCAATAGGTTGCCGGCGTTTCCATCCTGTCCGAATGGACGAGGGAAGCACCTGGGAAGCACCTCATTGATTTTGCTGGGCGGATTGTGGCTTGGCAGACTGATGTGTGAACGATGCTCAGCGGATTGCTGGCGATCAATGCTGTTGATGCCGCAACGAGGTCCTTCCCGCCTTCCCGAGCTTTGGCCTGTCAGCCCTCGTGCGTGTGCGTGGTCTGCTTCAACAGAGTGAAAGACTGAGTTGGCACCCGTGCGCGAAAAGCCTTCCGGCTGGCTTGGCGATGGTCTGTCGAGAGCGGTTTCGATCCAGCGGAGCGCCAGCGCAGCGGATCGGAAGCGCGGGCGGAATGCGCGCGCGAGATACAGGGGGGTGTGGGGGGATTGAACACAGGGGGATCGCAGTGGATCGCAGCTTGATCGCAGGCGGATAGGCAGATGGAACGCAGGCGGGTAGCAGGCGGATCGCAGGCTGAACGAGTGGATCGCAGGCGGATCGCAGGCTCATGCGATGACCTTTCTCGCGATGCGGCGCGTGCCCTTGGAGGGCGGGCCGTAGGGTACGTTCTCGATCTCGCCGGCAGCGAACAGCCGCTCTTGGGCGGCTTGGAGCGCGCGCCAGGTGAGGCCTGCGGCCTGCGGCATCTCGGCGAACGCTTTGGGCGCATAGCCGCGGCCCTTGGCGTGGCAGACGTGCCGGCCCTGCGCCGTCATGATGTCGAGACAATCGAGATAGATCTGATCGGCCTGCGAATGCGCTGCGGCCCGCTCAGGGGCGCTGGCCGAGGCCTCTGGCACGAAGCAGCCATCTTCCCAGCGCAGCCGCACCTTCGCGCCCGCGGGGCCATAGTTCAGCTTCTTGACCTCGAGCACGCGGCTGGTGCCCCCATCGTCGTCTGTCGTGGTCTCGAGGTGCAGGCGCGCCCTGGTGGCGTTCTGCCAGTCCATCGAGCCGCCGCGACCGGTCCCGCTGGTGATGCCGGACAGACTAGGATGGTCGAGCAGCAGCACCGCGCAATCCGCTTTGCGTGCCAGCTGCCGGAACAGCGACACGAACATGCGAGCGTGCACCCGGTCGTTCTGGTTGCCGCCGAACGTCGCGGCGATGCTGTCGACCACGATCAAGGCCGGCCGGATATTGTCCGCTGCCGTCTCCAAAGCCTGGAACAGTCCCGTCGGCTCCATGGTGCCGTCGCGCTTGGAGACGCCGAGCAGGCAGGCATCGGGGTTTGCAAAGTGGAAGTGGAGATTTTCGAGCTCGCTCGGGTCTAGCCCTCGCTTGCGCGAGACGCGCTGCAGCCGGCGCCGCATCTCCGCTTCCGGCTCTTCGCCTGAGAAGAAGATTACGGGCCCGGCTTCGCAGGTGGTGCAAAGCCAGTCGCCAAGGTCGTGCGCCACTGCCACAGCGAGTTGCAGCGCCACCGTGGTCTTGCCGCCTCCGCCATCGCCGCTCAGGATGGTCACGTCACCTGCTGGGATACGGTCGGTCGCCAGCCAGCGCATAGGCTCCAGCGGCACTCCTCGCCATGACGGCGGCGAGACCAGCGACAGCGCCGGCGCATTAGCCTGCGGCTCGATTACCGGTTCCGCGTCAGCCCATTCCGGATAGCTGTCGTGCGGTGGCGGCTCATCGCGCTTCGGCAGGCCGATCCCGACGCGGGCAAACGCCTCATCTACGCTGCTGCGGTCGAGCATTCTTTCGCCTTCCAGAGCTTGTGGAGATGGACTGCATCGCGCGGGTGGCGCGCCAACCAATCGGCAATGCCGTCGGTGCTCTCGGTGCGGACGACGTACCAGAAGGCGTCGAGAGTAGACCTCGGCGTCTGATAGGCGCGCCGCGGAGACTCGGGCACCAGCGGGATGTCGTCCGGATCGATCTCGGGCTGCGGCCGAAGCGGACCGAACACGTCGGCCATCACGGCTTGCGCGGCATCAACGTCGGAGATGCCCCAGCGCTCTCTTATCCACTCGCAGGTGTCGATCGCGCGATGCCAGTCGATCCAGCCGCGGGCAAGCATGAAAGCCTCGATCTCCGCATATTCACGGAAGTCATCGAGGTCGCCGAAGATCTGACCGTCAGAACTCTTGAAAGGCGCGGCGGGCTGCTGTACGTGCACAGTGCTGATCCGAATTTGCTGATCCACAAATGCGAGCGCCGCCCGGCCAGGGGCGGCGTTTCTCGTTTACGCGGCAGTTTCGATGAGGCGCGACGCCTGCCAGCGGCGATTCTCGCCGACGGTCACACCGATGCGCTTTTCGGAAAGCTGAATGAACCGGGGGCCCTTCCCCGCAGAGATGATGCGCTGACCGGTCGAGCGTGAAAATCCATTGAGCTCACACCACTGCATGAAGCTCAGGACGCGATCGTCATCAATGGACGTGCCGGCGTCGCCTTGCGGATTGTAGTTCATACCGAATATCTCCTGCGCTTTCGTAGCGTCAGGAACATTCGTATCGCCGCTGCAGGCGCGCTTGAAGATTTGGCGGCTTTGGCGGTGTGCCAAAGCTCCAAATCCTATTTCCCTCTTTCGCTGGCCTTTGTCTGACCGACCGGACGACGATAGCTTGCGAACTCTTCGCTTTCGCCGATTTTTCTAATCTGGCGATCAGAAGTCTCGTACCCTTTAGCATTCAAGCGGGGCCGAACCACTTTCGCCAATTCGTTTACGTTAGGTCGATCGAACTGCGGATCGAGATAGACTGACCTGATTTCCTCACGAATAGATTTTTCGGTTGCTGGCCGTAAGCCTTTCTCATCGTGAGGCAAAGGGCCTTGCTCCGCCAGCAAGCTCATTAAGCTATCGCGCCGGATGAAAATTTCCCGCGTGCATCGAGCAGTGAACCCCTCTTTGCTCGGTTGATCACGTTCATCTAGCAGCGGCAGATCTAGATCAATCGTACCTGTCGCAAAATAGTTACGCCACGCTGGGGATCTCCAGACCTTGTTCTCTAGTTCATCGGCGCCGAGTATCGATCGATACGCGGCCGCAAGCCGTCCGCCCTCGCAAGCTTCGGCAATAGCTATTTCGATGTCCTCGCGAGGCATCGATGGATTTCTCGACGCAAACGCATCTACGGCTTCGGCGAGGCTCACAAAGCCGATTGGCGGCTTCATCATTGTACGATCGCAAGCAGGTGCGCCTCCCACTTCATCAGCGCGTCAGCGATCTCCTGCAAATAGTCGTGATGATCGTACACGCCGACGACGCCGGTCCGGTGCGCGATATGGTTCAGGACTAGCTCGGCAATGTGAGGCTTGACGCCAAGCTTTGCCATCCGGGTCCGGACGGTCCGCCTGAGGTCGTGCAGGGTCCAGTGCGGCAACGGCTTCCCCTCAGCCTCCGTGATCCGACTGTCAAAGGCGAGCTTGCACCACGACCAGGCGCCGAACCCACCTCCTTTGCTGCCGAACACGTATTCGCGCTTCAAACGCCGCTGCGCGGCCTCCAGGATCGCTTTGGCCGCCGGGGTAAGAGGTAGCTCCAGGGCCCGCCCGGGCTTCGTACGGTCCGCCGGCAGCGATAGGCGGCCGCCCTGCAGGTCGACCTCTTCCCACCGCAGCCAACCGATCTCGTCGCGTCGGCAGGCCGTCAGAAGCAATAGGCGGACGATCCGGCCGAAATCGTCTTCCTGGCAATGTCGCCACACGATTCGGACCTCGTCATCGGTCAACACGCGGTCGCGCGGCTGCTTGCCCTCGATCGGATTGTTCGTGCCCAACACAGGGTTGGCCTCGGCTAGCCCCTCCTTCATGACCCAGACGAACAGCGCCGAGAGATTGGAGCGCGCGCGGGCGGCCGACGTCGGACCGTGCTCGTCGACGATCCGCCGCAGCTGCTCCGCGACCATCTTCCGGTCTATGGTCGCGATGGGCTTCCGATGCAGCGGCGCCCATTTCTGTTCGAAATAGGCCTTTGCAGCCTTATACGTGCTCGGCCGCATCTTGGCTTCCTTGGCCTTCAGGTAGAGCTCGGAAACCACCTTGAACGTGTTCTTTGCCGCTTCTGCCGCCTCCGCCGATTTGCGTTTCTCTTCCCGGGGATCGAGCCCGAGCTCGAGCTTGGCGAAGAACTGGCGCGCGATCTTTCGCGCCTCCTCCAGGGTCAGCTTCCGGATATCGCCCAGGCTCTCGCGCTGGGTAGCTTTCTGAAACCGATACTGGACGACATAGACCGGCTTCGCGGCGCGGATCCTCACGCCGAAGCCGGGCAGATCTGGATCCCAGTGGATGAAGTCGTTCTTGCCGGCCGGCAGCTGAAGCCGGCGGACGGAAGCATCGGTCCAGCGAGACGGAATCTGGACCACTTTGGCGGACTGCAGGGCTGGCATGGGAAGCACCTCGAAATGCAGGTTGGAAGCATTTGGGAAGCACGGCCGTGAGCCATTCTGATCCGACGTGAGATGATCCGTCACGTGTAGATGCTTGATTCCGCGGGGATATCTGTGGATGATGATGCCTTCTGAACCGTGCTGATGCGAGGCTCTACATGATAGCCGGAGATCGACAGCACGTGGCCAAGCCCGGAGATGAACATCGCGTCGTTGACGGGATCGGTGATGGCGTCGCGCCGCCCAGTCAGCAGCGCGGTGGCGATGGCACGCTCGTCGCCTTCGAGGCGGCCGCGGATCCGCGCGTCGATGGTGTCGCGCAGGTCCTGCATGAATGCCGCATAGCGCAGCTTCCATCCGCCTTCCTGCGGCGGCGTCACGGTCTTGATCGCGCCCATCACGAAGCCGGAAGCGCCGATGCCCTGGAAGAACATGTCGCGCGCGAAGTCATAGGATCCAGGCCTTAAGGGTGCGAGCGGCGGCAGCAGCCGCGCCTTGAGCTCGACGAAGCTACCGACATCGGGCGCCGTGCCTTTCCTCACCGACAGCCGCACGCGCGTCAGCGTGATGTGACCGCGCGTGCTCTCCATCGTGACCACCCGCAGCACGAAGCGATCGGTGCGCTCCCGGATGTCGCGGGTCTCGACGAAGCCGGTGAGCGCCACCGAATAAAGCGGCCGCGCCAGCACGGTATGGCCGACACGGGCGGTCCGCCAGGTCGCGACCGAAAAGCCGGCGGCGACGGCCGCAACCATCACTGCGGTCACGAACAGCCGATGCCGCCGCAGCAGCACGGCAAGCGCACCCAGCACCAGCGCGGCGAGCGCCGTCAGCCACAGCACGGGTTCGTGATCGGCGGAGAAATACAGCGCGATGCCGGCGCCGAAGGCGACGGGCATCCAGGGGAATAGCCGCCCGGCTCCCGCCTCGGCCCGCAGCCAGTCACGCAGCTTCGCCGCCAGCGGCGGCCATGCGGCGCGACCTGCCGCAAGCGCCCCGCCGGCCTGCCCGGCACCGCGCGGCGGCCAGACATCGGCGATCGTCTGCGCCATGCCGCGCCTGCGGCCGGGCGGCCGGTCCGTCTCTGCCACGCGGGCACCCTACGCTACACAAGTTGGCGGAAGGCTACCGGAAGCTGTCGCAAGGCGGCTAGCGGAACGGAAAGAGAATGCGCGCAACTTTTCCGTGCAGGAAGGGAACTTTTTCGGCCCGGCGCGCTTGACGGGCCATGGTCGACCATCAAAATCCCTTCGCCGATCTTGGATTGGAGCGCGCGATCCATTTGCGTTGGACGCTGCGCGACATCAATGCCAAGCGTCTGGTTCTCTCCCCCGTCAGCGACGACGATCTCTCGCTTCTGACCGAACGCGGCCTGGTCGAATTGAACGACGGCGTGCCGCGGCTCACGGAAGCCGGGCTCGAGGTGATCAACTGACGGCCAATCCTGGCGTTTGATCGTCCTGTGCCAAGAGCGCAGGATGGTGAGTTCTTCGTCATTGCGAAGAGCCCACCGGGTCTCGCCTCCGGCGAGCCCGATGGCAGGCTCTGGCGACGAAGCAATCCAGAGTTCCTTTTTGGCTCTGGATTGCTTCCGCCGTCGCCCTTCGGGCTATGGCGGACACGTCGCTTCGCTCGCAATGACGATCACTAACAGCGTCTCACACCCGCTCAGCCCTTGGCCACTTCCTTGGCGAAGGTGTCGCGCAGGCCGATGGTGCGGTTGAAGACGGGCTTGTCCGGCGTCGAGTCGGGGTCGCGCACGAAATAGCCCTGCCGCTCGAACTGCATCGCCGCGTCGGAATTGCTGTCCGCGATCGCAGCCTCGATCCGCGCGTTCGTCAGTACCTCCAGCGAGTTCGGATTGAGGTCGGCGGCAAAGTTCGCTGCGTCGGGCGTAGGATTGGCGAACAGCTGGTTGTAGATGCGGATCTCCGCGGTCTTCGACTGCGCCGCCGGCAGCCAGTGCATCGTCGCTTTCACCTTGCGGCCGTCGGGCGCATTGCCGCCCTTGGTCGCGGGATCATAGGTGCAGCGAAGCTCGACGATCTCCCCAGCGGCGTTCTTCACCACCTCGCGGCACTTGATGAAATAGGCATAGCGCAGCCGCACCTCAGTGCCCGGAGACAGGCGGAAGAATTTCTTCGGCGGGTTCTCCATGAAATCGTCCTGCTCGATATAGAGCTCGCGGCCGAAGGCGATCTTGCGGGTGCCGGCGGAGGGATCGTCGGGATGGTTGATCGCATCCAGCTCCTCGACCTGCCCTTCCGGATAGTTCTCGATCACGACCTTGAGCGGCCTCAGCACCGCCATACGGCGCAGCGCCGTGCGGTTGAGCTCCTCGCGGATGCAGAATTCCAGCATGCCGACATCGACCACGCTGTTGGCCTTGGCGACGCCGATGCGCTTGATGAAGCTGCGCACTGCTGCCGGCGGCACGCCGCGCCGCTTCAAGCCTGCGATCGTCGGCATGCGCGGATCGTCCCAGCCGGAGACATGGCCGTCCTGCACGAGCCTGGTCAGCACCCGCTTGGACAGCAAGGTGTAGGTCAGATTGAGGCGCGCCATCTCGTACTGATGCGGCGTCGACGGCACCGGCAGCTTGGACAGAAACCAATCGTAGAGCGGCCGATGGTCCTCGAATTCCAGCGTACAGATCGAATGCGTGATGCCCTCGATCGCATCCGACTGGCCGTGCGCATAGTCGTAGCTCGGATAGATCGACCATTTGTCGCCGGTGCGCGGATGGTGCGCATGCAGGATACGATACAGCACGGGATCGCGCAGGTTGATGTTGCCGGCGGACATGTCGATCTTGGCGCGCAGCACGCGCGCGCCGTTCGGAAATTCGCCCGCCTTCATGCGGCGGAACAGGTCGAGGTTCTCCTCGACCGAGCGGTCGCGGAACGGGCTGTTCCTGCCCGGCTCAGTCAAGGTGCCGCGGGTGCTGCGGATCTCCTCCTGCGACTGGTCGTCGACGTAAGCGAGGCCTGCCTTGATCAACCCCTCGGCCCATTCGTAGAGCCGTTCGAAATAATCGGAGGCATAGAACAGGTTCTTGCCCCAGTCATAGCCGAGCCAGTGCACGTCAGCCTGGATGGAATCGATATATTCCTGCTCTTCCTTGATCGGATTGGTGTCGTCGAAGCGCAGATGACAGCGGCCGCCGAATTCCTGGGCAATCCCGAAGTTCAGCGCAATCGACTTGGCATGGCCGATATGCAGGTAGCCGTTCGGCTCCGGCGGGAACCGGGTCACGACAACCTTGTGCTTGCCGCTGTCGAGATCGGCCTGGACGATGTCGCGGATGAAATCGCGCCCTGCCTCAGCCGTCGTCGCCGTGTCTGTCGTCGTCATTAAGAACGTCCTGTGTCGGAATCTTAAAAGCCTATCTGCCAAATCCCCTCCGCCCAAGGAAGGCTTTAGTTATGCGCCGGTCCTGCTATACACCCCCCGCCGCTTCACCACCGCCAGGACTTGCTGCCGCCGCCAATGACCGACCCAATCGTCACCCGTTTCGCCCCCTCCCCGACCGGTTTCCTCCACATCGGAGGCGCCCGCACGGCCCTTTTCAATTGGCTCTATGCGCGCGGCCGCGGCGGCAAGATGCTGCTGCGGATCGAGGATACCGACCGGGAACGGTCGACCAAGGAGGCGATCGACGCCATCCTGGACGGGCTGAAATGGCTCGAGCTCGATTGGGACGGTGACGTCATCTATCAATATAGTCGCGCGAGCCGCCATCGCGAGATCGCCGAGCAGCTGCTCGCCAGCGGCATGGCCTATCGCTGCTATGCCACGGCTGAGGAGTTGGCCGCGATGCGCGAGAAGGCGCGCGCGGAAGGCCGTACCCGACTCTATGATGGCATGTGGCGCGACCGTGATCCCAAGGATGCGCCGCCCGGCGTCAAGCCGACCATCCGGCTGCGCGCGCCCTTGACCGGCGAGACCGTGATCGAAGACCAGGTGCAGGGCCGCGTGGTCTGGCAGAACGAGAACCTCGATGACCTCGTGCTGCTGCGGGGCGACGGCAACCCGACCTACATGCTGGCGGTGGTGGTCGACGACCACGACATGGGCGTCACCCACATCATCAGGGGCGATGACCACCTGATCAACGCCGCGCGCCAGAAGCAGATCTATGATGCGCTGGGCTGGGCCGTGCCGTCGATGTCGCATATCCCGCTGATCCACGGGCCGGACGGCTCGAAGCTGTCGAAGCGCCACGGCGCGCTCGGCGTCGATGCCTATCGCGCCATGGGCTATCTGCCCGCCGCGCTGCGCAACTACCTGGTGCGGCTCGGCTGGAGCCATGGCGACCAGGAGATCTTCTCCACGGAGGAGATGATCAAGGCCTTCGATCTGCCGGCAATCGGCCGCTCCGCCGCCCGCTTCGATTTCGCCAAGCTCGAAAACCTGAACGGCCATTACATCCGGCACACCGATGACGCAGCGCTGGTCAGGAGCTTCGAGAGCGTGCTCGATTATGTGCCGCAGGGCGCGGCGCTGAAGGCCAAGCTGAACGCGCGCACCCGTGCCCAGCTTATGATGGCGATGCCGAGCCTGAAGGAGCGCGCCAAGACGCTGCTGGAGCTGATCGACGGCGCCGCCTTCATCTTTGCCGAGCGCCCGCTTGCCGTCGACGCCAAGGCCGCGGCGCTGCTGACGCCGGACGCCCGCGCCCTGATCGGCCGGCTGCATCAGGCGCTGGAGGCGGTTACCGACTGGAGCGGGCCGGCGACGGAAGCCGCGCTGCGTGCCTTTGCCGAAGCCAACAACCTCAAGCTGGGCGCGGTGGCGCAGCCGCTGCGCGCGGCGCTGACGGGGCGCACGACCTCGCCCGGCATCTTTGAAGTGCTGGCCGTGCTCGGCCGCGAGGAATCCTTGAGGAGGCTCAAGGACCAGGTTACCGGATAGGCCGACTTTTGCCTATCTTGCAGCGCACATGGCAATACGATACGGATTTGCGCGGCAGCCCGCTAGAACCTACTGGAATAAGCCCACCCGCCCTGCCATCTCTCAACAAGAACAAGGGCCAAGCCTCACGATCTCATCGGGGACCACACGATGGACGCAAAATCCGCAAGCAAAACAGCGACGCTCACCGTCGGCAACAAGACCTACGATTTCCCGATCCTGAGCGGCACCGTGGGGCCTGATGTCATCGACATCGCCAAGCTTTATGCCCAGGCCGGCATGTTCACCTACGACCCCGGCTTCACCTCGACCGGCAGCTGCCAGTCCAAGATCACTTATATCGACGGCGATGCCGGCGTCCTGGAATACCGGGGCTATCCGATCGAGCAGCTCGCCGAGAAGGGCGACTTCCTCGAGACCTGCTATCTGCTGCTCTATGGAGAGCTGCCGACGGCCGCGCAGAAGAAGGATTTCGACTATCGCGTGACCCATCACACGATGGTGCACGAGCAGATGGCCCGCTTCTTCCAGGGCTTCCGCCGCGACGCCCACCCGATGGCGGTGATGGTCGCCTCGGTCGGCGCGCTCGCCGCGTTCTATCACGACTCCACCGACATCAACGACCCGCAGCAGCGGATGATCGCCTCGATCCGGATGATCGCCAAGATCCCGACGCTGGCGGCGATGGCCTACAAATACTCGGTCGGCCAGCCCTTCGTGTATCCGAAGAACTCGCTGTCGTTTGCCGCGAACTTCCTCAACATGTGCTTTGCAGTGCCCTGCGAGGAATACAAGGTGAATCCGGTGCTCGCAGAGGCGCTGGAGAAGATCTTCATCCTGCACGCCGACCACGAGCAAAACGCCTCGACCTCGACCGTGCGCATCGCCGGCTCCTCGGGCGCCAACCCGTTTGCCTGCATCGCGGCCGGCATCGCCTGCCTCTGGGGCCCCGCGCATGGCGGCGCCAACGAGGCGGCGCTGAACATGCTCTATGAGATCGGCACCGTCGACAAGATCCCGGAATTCATCGCCAAGGTGAAGGACAAGAACAGCGAAGTCCGCCTGATGGGCTTCGGCCACCGCGTCTACAAGAACTATGATCCGCGCGCGCGCATCATGCAGAAGATGTGTCATGCGGTGCTCAAGGAGACCGGCCACGGCGACGACCCGATGCTGAAGGTCGCGATGGAGCTGGAGAAGATCGCGCTCAATGACCAGTACTTCATCGACCGCAAGCTCTATCCGAACGTCGACTTCTATTCGGGCATTACGTTGAAGGCGATGGGTTTCCCGATGTCGATGTTCACCGTGCTGTTCGCGGTCGCGCGCACCGTCGGCTGGATCAGCCAGTGGAGCGAGATGATCGAGGACCCGCAGCAGAAGATCGGCCGTCCGCGTCAGCTCTACACCGGCGTCACCACGCGCCAATACGTCGATATCGAGAACCGCGGTTAAGCGTTTCGCAGAGGCTATTTGCAAGCGGCGCCGTCAGATCGACGGCGCCGTTTTGCTTATGCATGAGCCGTCATTGCGAGGAGCGACGCGACGAAGCAATCCCGACTTCTTGCTCGGCTCTGGATTGCTTCGCTGCGCTCGCAATGACGGAGCTAGACCACGGCGACTGGTAGAGCACCTCGATGTAACTAACTCGCCCGCCGGCCCTTGCGCATGGTCTCGAGCACGATGTCGGCGGCGCGGACACTGGGCGATGCCGCGCCGGTCGACATGATGGTGTCAAAGCGGGCGAAGGCGTCGAGCTGCCGCTGCCGCGCCGGACTATCGGCAATCATATCCGCCAGCGCCGGCGCGAGATTGTCCGGCGTACAGGCCTCCTGCAGAAATTCCGGGATCACGTTCTCGCCGATCACGAGATTGGCGAGGATGACCGACTGCACCCGGATCACACGCCGCAGAATGAACGCCTCGAGCTCGCCGACCCGGTAGGCGGTGACCATCGGCACGCCTGAGATCGCAAGCTCGAGCGTCACGGTGCCGGACTTGGCGAGCGCGGCGCGCGCCGTTCTGAAAGCCGCGCGCTTGTCGGCCTCGCCAAGCACGATGCGCGGCGCGACCGGCCAGCTCGCAACGCCGGTGCGGACAGCGGCTTCGAGATGCGGCGTGGTCGGCAACACCGCCTCGAACACGAGGCCTTGCGCGCGCAGTCGCTGCAGCGTCTCGCCGAAAATGGCGAGGTGACGCGCGACCTCGCTGCGCCGGCTGCCGGGCAGCACCAGGAGCACCGGAGGCGCGCCATCACGCCGCGCCTGCTCTTCGGCATTGGGGCGCAGGCTTGCGATCTGCTCGATCAGCGGATGGCCGACGTAAGTGCAAGGCGGACCGCCGAGCCGCTGATAGGCCGCGGGCTCAAACGGCAGCAGCGCCAACACGTGATCGACATAGCGGCGCATCGCCCGCGCCCGGCCCGGCCGCCAGGCCCATACCGTCGGCGCGACATAGTTGACGATCGGAATCGCGCCATCGCGGGCGTGCACGCGCCGCGCCACGCGCTGGGTGAAATCCGGACTGTCGATGATGACGAGCACGTCGGGTGCGGTGTCGACGATCGCGTCCGCGGTCTGCCGGATCAGCCGCAGGATCTTTGGCAGCTGCTTGATGACGGCGGAAAAGCCGACGATCGAGAGCTCCTCGATCGGAAACAGCGAAACCAGTCCTTCCCGCACCATGCCCTGGCCGCCGACGCCGGAGAATTCCACAGCATCGCCGAGCCGTTGGCGCAGCACCTTCATCAGGCTGGCGCCCAGCCGGTCGCCCGATTCCTCGGTCGCGACCAGAACGATCCTGCGCGCCACGCGCCCTGCCACGCGCGCCATCACGCGTCCACACCGATGATAAACAGGCCGGCGCGATCGGCGGCGGCGATGGTCTCCTCCGGCTCCGCCAGCAGCGCATGGCCGGCGGCGACCGCGATGCCGGCGAGCCCGGCGGCGGCCGCGCCTTCGACCGTGCGCGGCCCGATGGTCGGCAGATCGAAGCGCAGATCCTGGCCGCTCTTCGGCGCCTTCACCAGCACGCCGCGACCGATGGGCTGGCGGATGCGCCGCTGCTCGCGCAGCCGGCCAACGCGCGCCAGCAGCCCGTCGGTGCCCTCGATGTCCTCGACTGCCACCACGTGGCCGTCGATCACGACGACGGCCTGGCCGATGTCGAACGGTCCCAGGGCCTGCAAGACGGCACGTCCCTTCTCGATGTCGGCTGCGACGGCATCACCCGGCTGGATGCGCGTGAGGCGCCCCTTGGGCACCAGGAGATCGGGCGCGACATCCTTGATCCCGAGCATGCGAAAGCCGTCGCACTCGAAGATGCGACCGATGCCCGACAGCAGATGGTCGTCACCGCCGCGAAACGAAGCCCAGATGTGCCTAAGCGCGCGCAAGGTGGTGAGATCGATCCTGATTTCCGACAGCGATGGGCGCACCAGGTTGCCGATGAACAGCAGGTCGCGGCAGCCCTCCGCGCGCAGCAGCTTTGCCAGACGCCCGAGCTGGCCGAGCGCGATCCAGTGATGACGGAAGCGCTCGACGCGTTTGGGATCGCAGATGCCCTTCAGTGCGAACAGCACCGGCGTGCGCCCACGCGCGATGATCGCATCGGCCACCGCGAACGGCATGACACCGCCGGCGGCGATCAGGCCGACCGGTGACGATGTCTCGACAGCCCCATTGGTCATGGCGCCCTTACAGTTCGGCGACAGGTCCGCCCGTCTCCGGAAGGCACAATGCGCGGTGCCTGCCGCCATCGATGAAAGCGAGGATCTCGGCGATCGCCGGGTCCTCGCCGGCGAGCGGGCGCACCGCGGCAAGACGTTCGGCGAACACGCCCGGCCCTTGAAACAGCTTCTGATAGAAGGTGCGAACCAGGGCGAGCCGCTCGCGGGTGAACTTGCGGCGCTTCATGCCGATGATGTTGAGGCCTTCGAGCACGGCATACTGGCCGTTGACGAGGCCGTAGGGAATGACGTCGCCGCGCACGCCGCAGACGCCGCCAACCATCACGCCATGGCCGATCCGGGTGAACTGGTGCACCGCCGACAGGCCACCGATGTAGACGGAGTCGCCGATCTCGACATGGCCGCCCAGCGTCGCGGAGGTCGCGAAGATCGCGCTGTTGCCAACTACGCAATCATGAGCGACATGGGCGTTGTTCATGAAGAAGCCGCCGTCACCAACGCGGGTCACGCCACCGCCCTTGGTGGTGCCGATGTTCATCGTCACGCCCTCGCGGATGGTGTTGCCAGAACCGACCACAAGCTGATGCGGCTCGCCGCGATAGCTTAAGTCCTGCGGCGCGCCGCCGAGCACGACGAACGGCGAAATCACATTGTCATTGCCGAGCGTCGTGTGGCCCATGACCTGGACATGGGAGATCAGCCGGCAATTGGTGCCGATGACGACGTTCGGACCAATGATGCAGTATGGCCCGATCTCGGTGCCGGCGCCGATGATGGCGCCGTCCTCGACGCGGGCGGTAGGGTCGATCTTGCTCATTCGAACGCTATCAATCGGTCAGCATGGCGCCGACATCGGCTTCCGCCACCGTCACGCCGTCGACCTTGGCATCGCCGTGGAACCACCACATCGTCTTGCGGCGGCCGATCGAGCGCATGTGATACTCGATGGTCTGGCCCGGCAGCACGGGCTTTCGGAACTTGCACTTGTCGATCGTGAGGAAATACACCGCCCGCGGCTTCTCGGTGCCCTCGACCGATTTGATCCCGATCACGCCGGCGGTCTGCGCCATGCCCTCGATCATCAGCACGCCCGGATAGACCGGCCGCTCCGGGAAATGGCCCTGGAAGCACGGCTCGCCGATCGAGACATTCTTGACGCCGATGCCGCTATAGTCGGCACGGATGTTCTTCACGCGGTCGATCAGGAGAAACGGATAGCGGTGCGGAAGCGTCTTCAGAATCTCGTTGATGTCGATGTCCGCAAACCTGATGGGTGACTCCTCCATCACTCCTGTCCTTCATCCTTCGGGCTCGGCGCCGTCATATCGCGCACCAGCCGCTCCACCGCGACGATCTCGCGGAACCACTGCTTGGTCGGCTTGGCGAAATGACCGCCCCACCGCCCGTTCGGCGGAATGTCATCCTTGACCGCGCTCATCGCGGTGACCTGCGCGCCATCACCGATCTTGAGATGATTGTTGATGCCGACCTTCGCTCCAAGCGCCACGTTGTCGCCGATCGTGAGGCTGCCTGCCAGCCCGATCTGGGCCGCCAGCAGGCAATGCCGGCCAATTGTGACATTGTGGCCGATCTGGACCTGGTTGTCGATTTTGGTGCCTTCGCCGATCACGGTGTCGCGCAGGCTGCCGCGATCGATGGTGGTGCCGGCGCCGACCTCGACATTGTTCTGGATCAGCACCCGCCCGGTCTGCGGCACCTTGAGATGCCCCTCGGGTCCAAAGAAGATGAAGCCGTAGCCGTCCTGGCCGATGCTGCAGGCGGGATGGATCAGCACGTCATTGCCGATCAGCGCGCACTGGATCACTGTGCGGGCGCCGACATTGCAGTCGCGGCCGATCTTGACGTGAGGACCGATCACTGCGCCGGCGCCGACCACAGTTCCGGTGCCAATCTCGACATGGGCGCCGATCACGGCCAGCGGCTCGACGATGACGCCGTCCTCCAGCCGCGCGGTCGGATCGATGATGGCCTGCGGCGAGATGCCCTCGCAACCGAACCAACTCTGCGGCCGCAACGCGTCGCGGTGCAACTCGCGCGCGAGATTCACGAAGGCGCGAAACGGCTGAGCGATGCGCAGCACGGCAACATGCGCCGGCACCCTGGCCTCAAATCGCGGACTGACGAGCACCGCGCCGGCATAGGTCGCGGTGAGCTGGTCGGCGTATTTGAGATTGTCGAAGAAGGCCAGGTGCATTGGCCCGGCCTCGTCGAGCGAGGCGAGACCCTTGATCACCTGCTCGCCCCTTGATGGCTCGACGAGCGTGGCCTTGGTCGCAGCCGCGATCGCGGCCAACGTCATTGGAGCGGGTTGTTCAAAGAAGGTCGGCTGCGCCATTCGATCCGTCGCGGGACCGGCCCGCTCACAAACTCAAAGCTCGGCCCTGGGGAATCCAGGGCCGAGCTCGATCTTACACCATCAAAGCGTCGCGTTCACGCGCCTCGTGTCCGTCCGGGCCAGCTGTCGTCAGAACGACGTGCCGCCACCGAAGCGGAATTCCTGGGTCCGGTCGAACTGACCCTTCGTGAGCGGAACCGCGTAGTCGAAGCGCAGCGGACCGAACGGCGAGGCCCAGACCAGACCGACACCGACCGAGCTGCGGACCTTGCTGCTGTCGTCAAAGACTAGGCCAGTGCAAGTACCCGGATTGGCGGGGACCGTCGCCGTTGCAGCGGTCGGCCTGATGCAGCCCGGCGCGTTAAACTCGCCTGTCGCAGCCCACGACGTCGGCCCCTGATAGCCGGAGAGACCGCCGGCGTCAGCATAGACAGCGCCCTTCAGGCCCACTTCCTTGGGCAGGAACCAGAACGGCATCTGCAATTCGACCGAAGCGCCCCAGTACTTGGTGCCGCCGATCGCATCCTGGGTGCCGAACGGATTGATGTCGCGCGGACCAATGCCGTTGGGCGCGAAGCCGCGGACCAGGTTCGGACCCATCTGGAAGTGATCCAGCATGCGCAGCTCGTTGTTGCCGATCTTGTTCAGGATACCGCCCTGCAGATGGACGATACCGACGATATCGGAGACCAGCGGGGTGAAGTACTTCGCATCGATGGCCGACTTGAGGTAGGTCACGTCGCCGCCGACACCCGCGAAGTCCTGCTTGAAGTCGACCAGGAGGCCATCGGTCGGGTTCTTGTTGTTGTCCAGCGTGTTGTAGTTCAGCGTGTAGCCCAGCGCCGAGGTCAGCGTCGCACCGTTCGCCAGCTCCTTGCGGACCGGCAGCGAGGCTTCGCCGTTGTTGAAGCAGCCGAGGCCAGTACCGGTCGGATCAGCAATACCGTTGGCGTTGATGAAGGCCGGCGTCGGGTTGAACGGCACGAAGCGGTTACCGATCAGGGTGCCGGCCGCGATGTTGTTACAGTCCGCCAGGGTCGCCGGCAGCGAGATTTCCTGCCGATAGATCGAGTAGCGCAGCTGCAGCGACAGATCCTCGCGGAGCTGGAAGCCGAGTCGCGGGCTGAAGCCGAGCGTCTTGGTGCCGTAGGAGATGAAGTTGTTGGCGAGCTGCTGGCGCTGGTAGAGGTCGAGACCGAGCGCCACGCGGTAGTCCAGCAGATACGGCTCGACGAACGACAGCGAGTAGCCGCGAGCGAACTGGCCGTAGGTCACGGACGCCTTGGCAAACAGGCCGCGGCCGAGGAAGTTGCGCTCGGAGATCGAGACCTCCGCCAGCGCGCCGTCCGTGGTCGAGTAGCCGCCCGAGACCGAAAAGTCGCCGGTCGACTTCTCCTCGAGATCGACAATCAGGATGACGCGGTCGCTCGATGAGCCCGGCTCCGTCGTGATCTTCACGGTCTTGAAGAAGTCGAGGTTCTTCAGCCGGCGCTCGGCACGGTCGACCAGCGCGCGATTGTAGGCGTCGCCTTCCGAGATGTCGAACTCGCGGCGAATGACGTAGTCGCGGGTGCGGGTGTTACCGCGAATGTTGATGCGCTCGATATAGGTGCGCGGACCCTCGTCGATCGCGAACACCACCGAGACGGTGTGCGCCTCGAAGTTGCGGTCACCACGCGGACGCACCACTGCGAACGCGTAGCCGCGCCGGGAGGCCTCGATCTGCATCTCCTCGACCGACTTCTCGACCTGCTCCACATTATAAAGAGAGCCGACGCTGACGCGCGAGAACGAGCGCAGCGAGTTGCCGTCGAGCGTTCCGATCGACGACTGGAAGTCGACCGAACCGACCCGGTACTGCTGGCCTTCCTCGATCTTGAAGGTGACCAGGAAACCCTTCTTCTCCGGGTCGTATTCGGTGAGCGCGGCGACCACCTGCACGTCAGCGTAGCCGTTCTTCAGATAGAAGCGGCGCAGCAGGTCGCGGTCGGCCTCGACGCGGTCGGGATCATAGACGTCGTTGCCGCCGAGGAAGCTCAGCAGATTCGATTCGTGGGTCTTGATGACATCGCGCAGCCGGTAGGACGAGAAGGCGTTGTTGCCGATGAACTCGATCGATTTGACGCCGGTCTTCTGGCCTTCATCGATCGTGAAGACGAGGTCGACGCGGTTGTTCGGCTGCTCGATGATCTCCGGCGTGACACGGACGTCATAGCGGCCCGAATGGCGATAGATCTCGGCGATTCGCTGGGCGTCCGACTGCACCATGGGCCGAGACAGCGTGCCACGCGGCTTGGACTGCACCTCCTGCGAGAGTTGCTCGTCCTTGATCTTCTTGTTGCCCTCGAAGGCGACGCGGCCGATCACGGGATTTTCGACCACGGTGACGACCAGACGGCCGCCTTGGCGGTTGATCTTCACGTCCGAGAACAGCCCGGTCTCGATCAGCGCCTTCAGTCCATCATCGATTCGGCCCGCATCCAGCGTGCCGCCCGGCCCCGGCTTGAAGTAGGAGCGAATGGTTTCGACCTCGACACGGCGGTTCCCGACCACTTCGATCGAATTGACCGTCTGTGCGGCGGCTGGCGACGTCATCATCATGCCCGCCAGCGGCGCTGCCACCGGTACGGCGAACATGATTAGGGTGGCCAGCACGCCCCCCCGCACCCGCAATCCAAACTTCATGCGCTACGCGCCCTTATCATCCCGTGGCCGGTTCCATACCCCTACGGAACCGGCAGATTCCCATTGGTCGTTCGCTTGTAGCCAATTTCACCCAGGTGGCAAACGCCGGATCACCCTCCATTTTCATTTTCGTTTCAAAACGTTGCCTATCGGCCACGTCATAAAAAAGCCCCGCTCACGACCGCGCGAGATGAAGAATGTCGTTATAGGTTGCGAACACCATAAGCATTAATACGAGGCTCAGTCCGATTCGGAACCCCATCTCCTGGGCGCGCTCGGAGAGCGGGCGGCCCCTGACGGCCTCGACAGCATAGAATAGGAGGTGACCGCCATCGAGCAGCGGAACCGGGAACAGGTTCAACAGCCCGATCGACACGGACAATGTCGCACACAATTGGACGATGAACTGGAACCCGAGGCTCGCCGCCTGCCCCGACAGTTGCGCAATCCCGATCACCCCGCGGACATCCCCGGCACTGCCGGAACCGACGAAGATGGACGCGACGAATTTGAAGGTGGTGGCGATGATGAACCACACCTGCTCGAAGCCGATCTTGACCGCCTCGAAGAAGCCGACCGGAACCGAGCGCGATTCGTCGGGCTTGGCATTGTACTGGATGCCCAGCACTCCGATTCGATGACTGTTGCCGAAGAGGTCCTTGACCTCCTTCAGGGCCGGCGCCGCCTTCAGCGTGATGTCCTGCCCGCCCCGCTTGAGCTGGAAGGTCAGCTCGGAACCGGCATTGACCGAGACGATTCGCTGCATGTCGGCGAAGCTCGCGATCTCGTGCCCGTCGATCGCGGTGACGATGTCCCCGACCTTGAAGCCGGCGGCCGCCGCGACGCTGTCTTCCTGCACGGCGTCGACCCGCGGGGTGGTGTTCGGCTTGCCGAAGTAGAGCGCCATGCCGGCGAAGATGATCACCGCAAGGATGAAGTTGGCGACCGGGCCGGCAGCGACGATCGCCGCGCGCGGACCGACCTTCTTGTGATGAAAGCTGCCTTCGCGCTCCTCGGCGGTCATCCTTGCGAGTGCCTCGGACGATGGCGTCGAGGCCTCGCTGTCGTCGCCGAAGAACTTCACATAGCCGCCGAGCGGGATCGCCGAGATCTTCCAGCGGGTGTTGTGACGGTCGTTGAAGCCGATCAGCTCAGGACCAAACCCGAGCGAGAACGTCAGCACCTTCACGCCGGCCCAGCGGGCGACCAGGAAGTGACCGAGCTCGTGAAAGAAGACCACGATGGTCAGGACAAACAGGAAGGGGACGATGTAACCAAGCACACCGTGGCTCAACGTATTGAAAGTATGATGGAAAAATTCTGTCATCCGTTTCCTCGCTGGGCCGAAGCTGCCCCGCCGAACCCGTGGGTTTGGCGGATTTGAAGTTCCGGTCGGTGGTTCCGCGCGCTCCGTCGGAATTTCAAATCCGAAGCCGCCACCAGAACGATAGGCTGTAGGACGCTTTTATTTCCCGCGTTCGCAAAAGTGGTTGCCGCAAATTGACGCGAACTTCGGACGCGGAGCACTACGAGGCCTTTAAGGCAATTTGAGGCAGCAGGGCGGCGGCTTTCTCTCGCGCATCGCGGTCGATCGCGATGGCGTCGTCCGCCGAACTCAGAGGTGTCATATTGGTGGCGCGCGCCCAAGCCTCAAGGGTGGCCTCGACCAGCCGCGCAATCGCGCCGAACCGGATCTGGCCGGCGATGAAGGCCGCGACCGCGACCTCGTTGGCGGCATTGAACACGGTGGTGGCGCCGTTTCCGGTGCGCAGCGATTCATAGGCAAGCCGCAGGCCGGGGAACCGCGCGAAATCCGGTGCCTCGAAGGTCAGTGTGCCGATCTTGGCGAGGTCGAGCCGTGCCGACGGGCCCTTGATGCGATCGGGCCAGCCCAGGCAATGCGCGATCGGAATCCGCATGTCGGGCGCGCCGAGCTGGGCAACCACCGAGCGGTCGGAGAACTCGACCATGCCGTGCACGATCGACTGCGGGTGCACCAGCACGTCGATCTCGTCCGGCGACAGCGCGAACAGATAGGAGGCCTCGATCACCTCGAGGCCCTTGTTCATCATCGAGGCCGAATCGATCGTGATCTTCTGGCCCATGCTCCAGTTCGGATGCTTCAGCGCCTGCGCCAGCGTCGCCTGCTCGATATCATCAGCTTCCCAGGTGCGGAACGGGCCTCCGGAGGCGGTGATGATGACGCGCACCAGCTCCTCGCGGTTGCCCGAGGACAGCGCCTGGAACAGCGCGTTGTGCTCCGAATCGGCCGGCAGAATGCAGGCGCCGGCCCTGGCGGCCCGCTGCATGAACATGTCGCCGGCACAGACCAGGCACTCCTTGTTGGCGAGCGCCACCGTCGCACCGCGATCGACCGCAGCAAGCGCGGGCTTCAGGCCGGCGGCACCGGAGACAGCGGCCATCACCCAATCACTGGGGCGCGCCGCCGCCTCGATGATCGCGCTCTCCCCTGCTCCGCAGGCAATGCCGGTGCCGGCAAGCGACTCGCGCAGCTCGTTCAGCCGAGAAGGATCTGCAACCGCGACGAATCGGGGATTGAACTCGCGCGCGAGCTTGGCAAGCCCCTGCACGTTGCTGTTGCCGGTCAGCGCCTCGACCCGGTAGCGCTCGGGCGCCCCCCGCAACAGGTCCATCGTGCTGTCGCCGATCGAGCCGGTCGCCCCGAGCACCGTGATGCTGCGCACCGCCTCGTCCGTCGCCTTGTTATTTCGCAAAGGAACTGCGCTCATGTTCTCACCAAATCAAAGACCGGTCACCAAACCATAAGACCACGGCCGACGCCATCGAGGCCCCCGCGCGCCAAGCCTAAAACCGCCGCCAGCACGACCGCCGCGACATAGCCGTCGAGCCGGTCGAGCAGACCGCCATGTCCGGGAATGATGTGGCTGGAGTCTTTGACGCCGAAGCGCCGTTTCACCGCGGATTCGAAGAGATCGCCGAGCTGCGAAGCGACCGACAGGACGGCGCCGACGAGCAGGATCGGCATCATCCTCCCGGCGCCCGTCGCAGCCCAGCCGGCCGCCACGATGAGGCTGCCGACGAAACCGCCGATCGCACCGGCCCAGGTCTTGTTCGGGCTTATCAGGGGCGCCAGTTTCGGCCCGCCGATGCTGCGGCCGGCAGCATAGCCGCCAATGTCGCTGGCCCAGACCACGAGCAGCACCAGCACCAGCGCGAACCAGCCATGGTCCTGATCGGAGCGGACCAGCACCGAAGCGAGCTCGGCGGCCGCCGTATAGAGGAAACCGGCCGCGGCCCAGCCCCGATGACCTGCCGCCAGCGCAGCCACCACGACAAGCCCAAGGCCAAGCACGACGACCGCGAAATCCACGAGCCCGAGTGCCAGGCAGACGCCGGAGAGCGCCAGGGCCACGGCGCCGCTCACGGTGACGCTGGTCGCCTTGACCTCGCCGACCACCATCAGCCATTCGACGTAAAGGCCGATCGCGACCACGGTCACGAGCGCAGTCCAGGCCGCGCCGCCCGCATAGGCCAGCGCCAGCGCCAGCGGAATCAGCACGAGTGCCACCAGGACGCGCTGCACCAGGTTGCGCGCGCCCTGCCCGGGCTTTCCGGTCGCTGCTGAGTCGGGCTGGGTCACGAGGCGGTTTTCGCCACGAGGCCGCCGAAGCGGCGTTCGCGCCGGCCGAACTCGGCGATCGCACCCTCGAGCGCGGCCTTGTCGAAGTCCGGCCAGTGAATCGGCACGAACACCAGCTCGCTATAGGCGGCCTGCCACATCAGGAAATTCGACAGCCGCTGCTCGCCGCTGGTGCGGATGATCAGATCGGGATCGGGAATGTCGGGCAGATCGAGGTGCCGGCCGATCGCTTCGGCATCGATCGTCGCCGGGTCGCGGCGGCCCTCCGCGACCTCGCGCGCCAGCCGCTGCGCCGCGCGCGCGATTTCCTGGCGCGAGCCATAGTTGAAGGCGACGACGAGCGTGAGCGTGGTGTTGCCCCGCGTCAGCTCCTCGGCCTCGCCGAGCAGCGCGCAGATGTCGGCATCGAGACCTTCCCGCTCGCCGATCACGCGCACCCGGACGCCGTCGCGATGCAGCGTGGCGAGATCATTGCGGATGAAACGGCGCAACAGACCGAACAGGTCGCCGATCTCGCTCGCCGGACGCGACCAGTTCTCCGACGAGAACGAAAAGATCGTCAGATAGCGGATGCCGAGCTCGTGCGAGGCGCGCACGACGCGGCGCAGCGCATCGACGCCGCGGCGATGCCCTTCGGCCCGCGGCAGCCCGCGGGCCGCCGCCCAGCGGCCATTGCCGTCCATGATGATGGCGACATGCAGCGGGCCGTCGGACCGGCCCGACGCCTCCGTCGCAGGGGCCGCGGCGTTCGACATCGGAAGATCCCTTCAGACGGTGAGGATTTCCTTTTCCTTCGCCGCCAGCATCTGGTCGATCTCGGAGATCACGCTGTCCGTCGCCTTCTGCACCTCGGCGGCGTGACGCTCCTGATCGTCCTCTGAGATCTCGTGATTCTTCTCCAGCTTCTTGACGGTGTCGAGACCGTCGCGCCGGACGTGACGGACCGCGACGCGCGCGGCCTCGGCATATTTGTGCGCGACCTTCACGAGCTCCTTTCGGCGCTCCTGGTTCAGCTCGGGCACGCGCAGGCGCAGCACCTGGCCTTCGGTCGCGGGAGTGAGGCCGAGGTTGGAATCGACGATCGCCTTCTCGACCGCCTTCACCATTGACTTGTCCCAGACCTGCACGGACAACAGCCGCGGCTCGGGCACCGAGACGGTGGCGAGCTGGTTCAGCGGCATATGCGTGCCATAGGCGTCAACCTGGACCGGCTCCAGCATCGAGGCCGAGGCGCGGCCGGTACGCAGACCGTTGAGCTCGTGCTTGAGCGCCTGGGTCGCGCCCTGCATGCGGCGCTTCAATTCGTTGAGGTCGAATGTGCCCGTGGCCATCAGCTTTCCCTTTCTACAACCCCGCCGCTTCGACCTGGCCTCTCGACGTCTGCGGACATCGCATATGACGGCCTTTTGAGAATCGACGGCACTTTCAGCAAACCATATTCACCCGGCAACGTCCTCGCAGCTGCGAGATCGATCAGCCCGCCACGATGGTGCCGCGGCCGGTGCCGCGCAGCATCTCGCCGATCGAGCCGGGCTCGGCAATCGAGAACACAATGATAGGCAGCGACGTCTCGCGGGCAAGCGCGAATGCGGTTGCGTCCATCACCTTGTAGCCGCCCTCGATCGCCTGCGAGTGGCTTAGCCGGTCGAAGCGCGTGGCCGAGGGGTCTTTTTTCGGGTCGGCACTGTAGACGCCATCGACATTGGTGGCCTTGAACACGGCCTGGGCATCGATCTCGGCGGCGCGCAGCACCGCGGTGGTGTCGGTGGTGAAGAAGGGATTGCCGGTGCCGCCGCCCAGCAGCACGATCTTGCCCTCGGCCAGGGCCCTGTGCGCTGCAGCACGAGTGAACAGCTCGCAGATCTCCGGCATCACGAAAGCCGACAGCGCCTGGGCCGGGCTGCCCTTGCGCTGGATCGCAGCTTCCAGCGCCAGGCAGTTCATGATGGTTGCGAGCATGCCGAGCGTATCGCCCGACGGACGCGACATGCCCTTGGCCGAGACATCGACACCGCGCACCATGTTGCCGCCGCCGACCACGACGGCGATCTCGACGCCGAGCCTCGCGGCTGCGATCAGATCGTCGGCGATGCGGTCAACAGTCGCTTGGTCGATACCGGCGGAATGAGGCCCTGCGAGATATTCGCCGGACAGCTTGATCACGACGCGACGATAGACCGGCTCAGCCATGTGCTACTCGCTCTCCTGTCCCGCGCGACGATCCGGCGCGGATCACGCGCCGGATCGTTTGCTGTTCAGCCGTTACTTCTTGCCGCTGGCGGCGGCGACCTCGGCAGCGAAGTCAGTCTCTTCCCTCTCGATGCCCTCGCCAAGCGCGTAGCGCACGAAGCCGGCGACCTTGATCGGACCACCGACCTTGCCCTCGGCTTCCTTCAGCGCCTGCGCGACCGACTTGCCGCTGTCGTGGATGAAGGCCTGCTCCAGGAGGCAGACCTCCTTGTAGTACGTCTTCAGGCCGGACTCGACGATCTTCTCGATCACGTTCTCCGGCTTGCCCTGCTGACGATACTTGTCGGCGAGCACGTCCTTCTCGCGCTTGACGAGCTCCGGATCGAGACCGGTCGGATCGATCGCCTGCGGATTGGCCGCAGCGACATGCATCGCGAGCTGACGGCCGAGCACGGCGAGCTCATCGGCCTTGCCGGACGACTCCAGCGCGACGATGACGCCCATCTTGCCGGCGCCATCGATCACGGCACCATGGATGTAGCTCGACACGACGCCCTGGGCGACCTCGAGGCCGGCTGCACGGCGCAGCGTCTGGTTCTCGCCGATGGTGGCGATCGAATCGGCGATTGCCGCCTCTACGGTGATGCTGCCGACCTTGGCCGCCTTGATCTTCTCGACATCGGCGCCGACGTCGAGCGCGACTTGCGCGATCATCTTCACGAGGCCTTGGAAATGCTCGTTGCGCGCAACGAAATCGGTCTCGGAATTCACCTCGACCAGCACGCCCTTCTTGCCCGAGGTCAGCGCCCCGATCAGGCCCTCGGCCGCGACGCGGCCGGCCTTCTTGGCAGCCTTGGACAGGCCCTTCTTGCGCAGCCAGTCCTGCGCCGCCTGGATGTCGCCGCCGGTCTCGGTGAGTGCGGCCTTGCAATCCATCATGCCCGCGCCAGTGGACTCGCGCAGGTCCTTGACCATCGCTGCGGTGATAGTAGCCATTGTTGAACGTCCTTTTGACCGTCCGGAGCACGGCGCGCCGGATCGCGCGCCGCCGTCCGCTATCAGGTGCGTAGATCAGTCGTGATGGCCGGCGTATGACACCGGCCATAGCACGTGTGCTCGGTCTTAAGCGTCGGCCAGCGACTTGGCCTGCGCCACCCAGGCATCGGCCCGGTTCGGCAACCCGACCTCTTCGGCGACCTGGTGCGCGGTGTCGTGGTCGAGCTCGGCAAGCTGCCAGTAATGGAAGACGCCGAGATCGTTCAGCTTCTTCTCGATCGCACCCGACACGCCGGTGAGCTTCTTGAGATCGTCGGCGGTGCCGCGCGGACCGGGCAGCCCCTGGAAGCCGGACGCTGCCGGCGCCGTCGGGAGCTCCTCCTCGAGCGGCGTCGCGGAGGCGCCGATATCGATGCCAAGCTCGCCCTGCGCGCGCGAGATGCCGTCGATCGCGGCACGCGCGATCAGGTCGCAATACAGCGAGATCGCGCGGCCGGCATCGTCATTGCCCGGCACCACATAGGTAATGCCCTTCGGATCGCAATTGGTGTCGACGATCGCGGCAACCGGGATGTTGAGGCGCTGAGCCTCCTGGATGGCGATGTCTTCCTTGTTGGTATCGATCACGAAGATCATGTCGGGCAGACCGCCCATGTCCTTGATGCCGCCGAGCGAGCGGTCGAGCTTGTCGCGCTCGCGCTGCAGGGTCAGCCGCTCCTTCTTGGTGTAGGAGTTGGCTTCGCCCGAGGACAGCACCTCGTCGAGATGACGCAACCGCTTGATCGATGCCGAGATCGTCTTCCAGTTGGTCAGCGTGCCGCCAAGCCAGCGCGAATTGACGAAATATTGCGCGCAGCGCTTGGCCGCGTCGGCGACATTGTCCTGCGCCTGGCGCTTGGTGCCAACGAACAGGATGCGGCCGCCCTTGGCGACGGTGTCGCTGACAGCCTGCAGCGCCGTATGCAGCATCGGCACGGTCTGAGCGAGGTCGATGATATGGATGTTGTTACGGGTCCCGAAAATGAAATCGGCCATTTTCGGATTCCAGCGGTGAGACTGGTGACCAAAGTGCACGCCAGCTTCAAGCAGCTGGCGCATCGAGAAATCGGGCAGCGCCATTGGATCTATTCTCCGGTTGGTTCCTCCGGAAACGCGTGAGCAATGGGCCTGACGGCCCGGTTGCCACCGGACGGTCTCTCAAGAGAGCCATGTTTCCGTGTGAGATGGCGCGCTATATAGCCGGATTTTCGCGCAACGCAAGGAAATTGGACCGTTTCAGCCGGCACAAGCGCGGCCAAACCCCGCTCGCGCCGTCGCAACCATCGCAGGACGGCAATTGCCGGACCATCCCGGTCCTGGCCCGGGCAATCTGCGCATCAGCCCACCCTCAGCGGCCAATGCTCGGAGCATGACGGTACAATACGGTGGGATTTGGCTGGTTTATTGGCGCTGGCGGACGTCGGCGTCGGGCCCCACCTCGGCCCTGTCGGCGTCGAGCTTGGTCCGCAGCCTGCCGACAGCGGCAAAGAATGTGGTCTCGTCCTGCAGCGGAGCGACGCGCAGGCCCGGGGGCAGCAGCACATGCCAGACGGTCCGTCGTCCCGAACTGGCATAAGCTTCCGACCGCTGCAGCGTCTGCACCGCCACCGCGACCACCAGCAGCACTGCCACCACGATGCCCTTGGCCACCAGATGCGTCCGGCCGACCTCACGCAGATGCAGAAAGCACATCACGGCGAGTGCGAGCCAGGAGGCGATGTATGCATAGGTGTAGGCGATCGACCAGCTCAGCGAGAAGGCCAGGAATTGCGTCACCTCGTCGCCAATGCGACGGCTTCGGCGATCAGCACATGGCGCAGAAAATGCGACTGGCCGGAGAACAGGCGGGACAGCAGCGACCACAGGCCGATCCAAATCAGTCCCACACCGACCAGGGTCAGCAACGGGATCAGATAGTCGGACAAATGGGGCTCGCTGGTCTGCGTGAACCAGACGTTGATCGCGGCGAGGACGAGCAGCGTGAGGCCAAGCCCGACGGCCGCGGCGATCTGGATGAAACGGCTCGCCGATGTTACCAGCCTTTCGCTTTCGACGGCATGGCTGGTCTCGCGAATGCGGATCAAGGTGTGGCCGACGCGGATCGGCACGTTGCCGTCGACAACGACGCGGGCGAGCTTGTTCTTGCTCCGGTCGAGATACATGCCGTTGGCGCTGCCGAGATCCTCGGCCACGAGCTGGCCGGCCTCGTCATGAAACACCTTGAGGTGCCGCGCGGCGACATAGGGGTCATCGAGAATGACGTCGTTGTCGTAGCTGCGGCCGATGCTGAGCTCGCGCGCATTGATCCGGAAGCGCGCGGTGACGTCGCGATGGCGGGAAAGGACCTCGACCCAGATCATCTGACGACCTTCAGAGCTTCGAGGAAGCGCTGGCCGAGCTTGACCGCATCGTCATAGCCGATCGCCTGCAGGCTGAGGCGGGAGACCAATGCCTCTTGCCCCTGATCCTGCGTCACCGCGATCAGCACGACGTCATACAGGTTCTCGAATTCACGATAGCCCTGCATGCACCAGGTCACCCGCAGTGGCGGATGGCTCGACGCCGGTGCCACGCCGACGAAATCCTCGTGGCAGTGCTGCGGGGTGTACCATTTGCGAAACGGCCCGCCGATGGCAAGGCGCGGCTGCGCCATCCCGCTCAGCACATTGGCGAACTGGAATTGATTGAGATCGACCGATTTGACGTAGGATTGACGGACCTCGATGGTCCCGGTGTGGAGATCGGAGGCGACGAACACGCTGGCATCGGCTGTGCAATTGGTGGTGTTGATGCTGGCACGCGGCTTCGGCGAAGCGCTGGCGTTGGTCTGCGACCAGCACTCGAACCACGATACATGGTGCGTTTCGGGTGCCTGATAGGGTCCGAAGGCATCCGATTGATATCCCTGCTCCGCCAACGATCCGTACAGTGCGGCGCGCCAGCTGCCGAGCTGTGCAACGACGTCCTTGCGCAGATCTTCCGGCGTCGCCTGTTGCTCGCGGCCGCGCGCCAGAAGTGCAGCGGCGAAGTGCGCCGGCACCAGGAAGCTGATGAGCTGCCGGTCTCGGCGGGTGGCGACGTTGATGCCGACCACCCGCCCCTGCGGATCGACGGCGGGGCCGCCGCTCATGCCCGGATTGAGCGCGCCGGTGAAATGAATGTGCTCGTTGTAGCTGTGCTCGACGAGGCCGTTATAGGTCCCCTCGACGATCGTGAAGCCGAGATCCAGGGGATTGCCGAGCGAATAGAGCCGCTCGCCCTTCTGCAAGGTGCCGTCGAGCGCCGCCTTGTCGAACGAGAAGAACGGCGCGTCGTGCTTGTCGACCCGCACCAGCGCCAGGTCGTTCGGCAGGTCGACCGCCAGCAGCGTGACGTCGCCATGGCTGCCGTCCGCCGCAGTGTACTCCAGCCGATAGGTCTTCGGCTCCAGCGCGACGTCGGAGACGACGTGATAGTTCGTGATGGCGAGGCCATCGGGTGAGACAAGGAAGCCCGAACCTGTCGAGGTCTGCCGGCCGCCGCCCGCGACCAGCGTGCGGATCTGCAACAGGCGCGGCGGCGCCGAGGCATACACCCCTTCCGCCCCGGAGGGCGCCTCGGCCGCGGCGGCGACCGCGGTGCAGGCGATCAAGACAACCGCACCACACCATCGGAGCGCGCTCACGACACTGGCAACCGACATTTCCTGCACGCCTCCGCCGCAAAGCGCCGCCTGCGGAAGCTTTACGCCCAAAGACCGCCCTGCGCGCCCGGCAATAGCCAAAACGGGTTCGCGTTGCAACCGCGGCAGCACGCTCCCAGAGCGCTGGCGAGCACGCGAGGTCGGCCCCGCCGATGACCAGCCGCATCAGCAGTGCGGGACGTTCGGCGGACACCTCTTGGCAGCTGGGGGCGGCGCGGCCGGCCGCGGCGGTGGCGCCGCAGGCCGCGCCATGGCGGGCGGTGGGGCCATCGGACGCGCCATCGCCGCTGCCGGCGGAGGGCTGGGACGCGCCATCGGCGGCGGTGCAGCCGGCCGCGGGGGCGGCGGTGGTGGTGCGGCGTGAACCATAGGCGCCGGTGGACGGGCCGCCATAGCCGGCGGCGGTGACGGCCGGGCCGCAGCAGGCGGCGGCATCGGTCGAGCCGCAGATGGTGGCGGCGCAGGTCGCGCCGCAGCCGGCGGCGGCGCGGATCGGGCTGCCACTGGCGGCGCAGGACGCGACCGCAGCTCGGGCCGGGCTGGCGCAGTGACCGTCGGAGCGACGGGATGCTGCGGTCCAGGCGCAGGCTTGACCGCCGGCGCAGCGGGAGCGCCGGGCGGCGTGCGGTTCGCCTGCACGCTCGGCGCGGGGCCGGGCTGGGGCCCGCGGTGATCCGGATGCAGACCGGGCTGTCCGGGCGCCGGACCCTGCCCCTGCGGCGACGGCGCGCCTGGAGGCGGCGCCAACCCGGCATGCGGGTTCACCGCTCCAGTCGCGGCTGACGGGGCTGGCGGTGCGCCATGATTGCCCGGCACCGGCAATGCATTTGCCCGCGAGACCCCCTGCGCAGGTCCACCCGGCGACGGTGCAGCCTGCGACGGTGCAGCTTGGGGGTGGGCGAGTGCGCTTGGCGTCCCATTGACTTGCGGGACTGTCCCCTGCCTTGCCGCCGGATTGATCGTGGCGCTTGGCGGCACGGGTGCCTTGCCCTGCTGGATCAGCGCGGCACGCTGCACGACAGCCGGCGGCAGCGTCGCTGCCGTCGCAGGAGCAACGGGTTGCGCTACGGCAGCCGCGCCGCGCGGCCCGCCGGCGGCCGGAGTCGGCGGCTGGTTGATGACGTTGTTGATGACCGTGGTGTTGTGGATGTTGTTGAAGATGATGTTGTTCGGGGGCGGCGCGACGAAGGCCGGCGGCCGCACATAGACCGGGATCGGCACGAACACCGGCTGCGGCAGGATGAACAGACCGACCGGCTCAATCGGCGGCGGCAGCACCACAAAATCCGGCGGCGGCGGTGGCAGGAAGTAGACCGGGGGCGGTGGCGGCGGCACGAAATCAAAGTCGGGATCGGCGAACGTTAGCACCGGTCGATCGACATAGACGATCTCGTCCGGCGGTGGCGGCGGCACGTCGTAATCCAGCATTGCAAAGGACGGCGGCGGCTCGAGCGGCGCGGTCAGGATCGCAAGCCGTCGTCGTGCGTCGCCGGCATGGGGGCCGTGAGAATAGCGTTTCAGGTAAGACCAATAGGCATCCGGCGTGTCAGTGCGATAGGTACGACGCCAGGTGATCGCCTCGCGCCGCGCAGCGACGATCGCTCGCACCCGCTTGGCGAGGGGATCGCCGGCGTAGGCGGCGAGAAACTCCTCGTAGGCGGGCAGCGTATCGCGCTCGATCGCGGCGGCATAGGCATCCTGCACGCCGAGATCGCGGATCGGCTTGTCGTGAATCGCTGCGACCTGGGCCGGCTGTTCCTGCGCGGCCGGCGCATCCGGCGCACGGTCGAAGAAAGTGAACTGGGCCTGGATCTTCTGAGCATCCCAGGGCACCTGCGCTCCCTTGGTGGCTTCGTTGACCCGCAGCCGCACGCGATCGAACACCTCGGGCAGCGCCAATCCGCCGGTGCGGATCATCTCGGCCAATGACTGCGCGTAGATGCCATAAGGCCCGTTCTCGCTGGGCGCGACCGTGCCCGGCGCGGCATTGAAGGCGATCAGCATGTTCGCCTCGGGCTCGACCAGCGCGAGACCGCCGGCCACCGGCTGGCCGCCCTCGATGAAGGGCTGCTGGCGCGCCGCATCGAGCACGATGACGCTTGCCTTCAGCGGGATCGCGGCGAGCTGGCGGATGTAGTCGCTGATCCGCAGGCCCTCGGTCGGAATGTCGGTGTCGCGACTGATCGAGGAATCGACCGGAATGAAGTAGTTCTCGCCCGCAAGCTGCACGCCGTAACCGGCGAGATAGATCATCGCCACGGTGTTGTTGTCGGAGGACTGCGCCTTCTGCATGAAATCGCGAAAGCTCTTGCGCAGTGTATCGCCGTCGAGATCGCGCGCGCCGATCACGTCGAAGCCCGCCGCCTGCAAGGTCTGCGCGATCAGGCCGGCATCATTGGCCGCGGTCGCGAGCGGTCCCTTGGCGTAGGCGCCGTTGCCGACCACGAGCGCAATGCGCTTCTCCTGCGCCGGCTGCTGTGCAGATACCGCCTTGGGCTGCGTGGCGAGCCCCAACAGCAGCAGGCAAACACCAAAAGCAAAGGAAATCCGGGCCACGCGCATGAGAGTCTTCCCGAAAGTACAATGAAACTCTGGTACATTCAACGCGCAGCGGGCTGAATGGCAGTTGAACGGCGGATGATCCAACGTCGCAGATCAAGCACACCCGCGCAGCGCATGTTACCGCCCTCACCGGGCCGGCGCTGCATCGCATCATGACATCGCGTGACGACGCAGCGTGGCAGGACTCCGCCAATCCGGTCGGATGACATCGACTGCATCACAACGTCTGCACGTCGACCACGCCGGTCACGGCCTTGATGGCGCCAGCAATTTGTGGCGAAACCTTGAAGCGGCCCGGAAGTTTCATTTCGACCTCAGTTTCGAGATCGAGCATCATCACCAGCGACACCTCGCCATCACCTGCGATGGGGCGCGCGCCGTTCGGAGCTGCGCTGCCTGCGGGCGCCTTCGCCATTGCACCATTGCCATTTCCCGCCGCTTCCGGCCCCTGCAGGCGCTTGACGATGGAATCGAGCGGCTTGGTGTCGCGCAGGAAGATGCGCAGGCCCTTCTGCGTCTTGGCCGCGGCGGCGTCGAGCGGCTCGGCATGCAGCACGCGCGCACGCACGTCCTCGCCCTGCAGTTCGGCGCCGAGCTGCAACAGCACGGCAGCGCCCGGCTCCAGCACATCGCGATATTGCGCGAGTCCTTCCGAGAACAGCACTGCCTCGAAATGGCCGGTCGGATCGGACAGGCCCATGATGCCCATCTTGTTGCCGGTCTTGGTGCGGCGCTCCATGCGCGACACCACGGTCGCGGCCACCTTCCCCGCGGTCGCGCCGGTCTTCACCGCGCGCGAAAACTCGGCCCAGCTCTGCACGCGCAGCCGCTTCAACGCAGTGGCGTAGTCGTCGAGCGGATGGCCGGACAGGAAGAAGCCGATCGCATCATATTCGCGCCGCAGCCGCTCGGCCGGCAGCCAGTTCTCGATGTTCGGCAGCACGATGGTGGGCGCGTCGGCGGCATTGCCGAACATGTCGTTCTGGCCTGAGGTCTCCGCCTCATGCGCGCGCTGGCAGGCCGCAACGATGGAATCGGCACCGGCAAACACGCGTGCCCGGTTCTTGTCGAGCACGTCGAAGGCGCCGGCCGCTGCCAGGGTTTCGATGATGCGCTTGTTGATGGCGCGCGGATTGACCCGCGCGGCGAAATCCGCGAGCGACTTGAACGGCCCACCCTTGTTGCGCGCCTCCACGATCAGCTCGATCGCCTGCGGCCCGACCCCCTTCAACGCGGCCAGCGCGTAGAAGATGGTGTTGCCGCTGACCTCGAAGGTCGGTCCCGACCTGTTGATCGAGGGGGGCTCGACCTTGATGCCGAGCCGCTGCGCCTCGGAACGAAATTCCGACAGCTTGTCGGTGTTGTTCAGGTCGAGCGTCATTGACGCTGCGATGAACTCGACCGGATAATGCGCCTTCATATAGGCGGTGTGATAGGACACCAGCGCATAGGCCGCGGCGTGCGACTTGTTGAAGCCGTAGTCGGCGAACTTTGCGAGCAGGTCGAAAATCGTATCGGCCTGGCTCTTGCTGACGCCGTTCTTGGTCGCGCCCTCGACGAAGCGGACGCGCTGCTTGTCCATCTCGGCGCGGATCTTCTTGCCCATGGCGCGGCGCAGCAGGTCGGCTTCGCCGAGCGAATAGCCACTCATCCGCTGCGCGATCTGCATCACCTGCTCCTGGTAGATGATGACGCCGAAGGTCTCTTTCAGGATCGGCTCCAGCAGCGGATGCAGATATTCCGGCTCCTCCTCGCCATGCTTGCGTGCGCAATAGGTCGGGATGTTCGCCATCGGGCCCGGCCGGTACAGCGCGACCAGCGCGATGATGTCCTCGAACCGGTCGGGGCGCATGTCGATCAGCGCCCGCCGCATGCCCTGACTTTCAACCTGGAACACGCCGACCACGTCGCCGCGCGCCAGCATCTGGTAGCTCGGCGCATCATCGATCGGCAGCGTCGGCAGATCGACGTGAATGTCACGCTGCTTGAGCAGCTTCACCGCGACGTCGAGCACGGTCAGCGTCTTCAGGCCGAGGAAGTCGAACTTGACGAGGCCTGCCGGCTCGACCCATTTCATGTTGAACTGGGTCACCGGCATGTCGGATTTCGGGTCGCGATAGAGCGGCACCAGCTCGCTCAAGGGCCGGTCGCCGATCACGATGCCGGCGGCGTGAGTCGAGGCATGGCGCGTCAGGCCTTCGAGGCGCATCGCGATGTCGAAGGCGCGCGCCACCACCGGATCCTCGTCGCGGAAGGCCTGCAGCTTCGGCTCGCCCTCGATCGCAGCCGCGAGCGTCACCGGCGCGGCCGGGTTCTGCGGCACCAGCTTGGTCAGCTTGTCGACCTGGCCATAGGGCATCTGCAGCACGCGGCCGACGTCGCGCAGCACGCCGCGCGCCTGCAGCGTACCGAAGGTGATGATCTGCGCCACCTGGTCGCGGCCGTAGCGCTGCTGGACGTAGGAGATCACCTCGCCGCGGCGGTCCTGGCAGAAGTCGATGTCGAAATCCGGCATTGAGACGCGTTCGGGATTGAGGAAGCGCTCGAACAGCAGCGCGAATCGCATCGGGTCGAGATCGGTGATGGTCAGCACCCAGGCGACCAGCGAGCCGGCGCCCGAGCCGCGGCCCGGCCCGACCGGGATGCCGTGCGCCTTGGCCCATTTGATGAAGTCCGACACGATCAGGAAGTAGCCCGCATATTTCATGCGGGTGATGACGTCGAGCTCGAAGGCGAGCCGCTTCTGGTACTCCTCCTCGGTCATCCCGGGCGCAAGACCATGCACCTTCAGCCGACGCTCCAGACCCTCCTCCGCCTGCCGCTTCAGCTCGGCGGCCTCAGCACTGGCGGCATCCGCCGCATCGGTGCCGGCGCCGACTGTGAACAGCGGCAGGATCGGCTTGCGCGTCCGCGGCCGGTACGAGCAGCGCTCGGCGATCTCGACCGTGGACGCCAGCGCCTCCGGGATGTCCGCGAACAGCACCGCCATCTCGGCCCGGGTCTTGAAGCGGTGATCGGGCGTGAGCTGCTCGCGCTCGGTGTCCGCGATCAGATGGCCGCCGGCGATGCACAGCAGCGCATCATGTGATTCGTAGTCGTCGGCGGAGGCAAAATACGGCTCGTTGGTCGCGACCAGCGGCAGACCCTTGCCATAGGCGATGTCGATCAGCCCGCCCTCGACCCGGCGCTCCCGGTCGGTGTTGTGGCGCTGCAACTCGACATACAGGCGGTCGCCGAACAGGCTTGCGAGTCGCTCGCATCGTTGCCCCGCCAATACCGCCTGATCGTGCTGGATCGCCAGCGAAATGGGACCGTCAGGGCCGCCGGTGAGCGCGATCAGGCCATCGACGCCGTCCTTCAGCCAGTCGAACTTGATGTGCGGCGCCTGGTGCGTCGGCGTCTCCAGGAATGCGCGCGAGTTCAGCCGCATCAGGTGGCGATAGCCCTCCTCGCGCGCGGCCAGCAGGACGATTCGCGACGGCGCGGTCAGAGCCGCGGCATGGCGCGCGTTCGGATCCAGATCGCCGAAATCGACCGCCAGCTCGCAGCCGACAATCGGCTGGATGCCGTAGCCGGCCATCTTGTCGGAAAATTCCAGTGCACCGAACATGTTGTCGGTGTCGGTCAAGGCCAGCGCCGGCTGCTTGTCGGCCTTCGCGAGCTCGCCGAGCTTGGCGATCTTGATCGAGCCCTTCAGCAGCGAATAAGCGGAATGGACGTGGAGATGGACGAATCCGGCGCTGGACATGCTCGCCTTGACGCTTGCGGGGCCACGAGGTGGGCGATCCGCCGGGAACTATGGAAACGTTTATTCGCTTCCCTGCTCCCGCCGACTCGCGCCCGCATGATACCGGACCGCGGAAGCTGGAGTCCGCCGCGGCGCGCCGCTGTCCGGATTTTCAACAGGACACGCCGCGAGATTAGCCCAAGCGACGAAAACTCAAAGCTGCGGAATGATTTGCGCCCACAGCGCGATCATCCCGACGAACAACGTGATCGACGCCAGCGCGGCGGCTTCCTCGACAAAGATCTTCAACATCGCGACCTCCCTGACTAAGAACATAGAGAGAACAATGTTCCTTTTTCGTTCTCAGGTCAAGCGCCTCATGCCAGTCGCTCGCCGCCGCGAGATCGCGTGGTTAATGCGGGTGATTCGCGCGGGCCAGTCGGCCAATGGAATCGGCGCATGAAAAAACCCCGGCGCGAACATCGCGCCGGGGCCTTTCGATCCGCCGTCAAAAAGGTGGTCGAGTCTCGTACCGGGATCAGTACTTGGCGACGATCGGGCCGCCGAACCTGTAGTTGATCCGGGCCGTGAACAGGTCCACGTCCTGCTTGATGCTGTCGCTCTGGGTGAACCCAGCACCAACGAAGGTGACGTTCTGACGATCCATGAACATGTGATCGTACTCGAAGCCGAGCGACCAGTTCGGCGCGAAGCCGTACTCGACGCCGGCGCCGACCACGCCACCCCAACGGGTGTTGCTGGTCGAGGCGAGCACACCGCCGGTCGCGCCGGAGATGATTTCGTACTTGCTGTCGGTGACGGCAGCACCGCCCTTGGCGTAGAGCAGCACGTTGTTGATGGCATAGCCGATCTGGCCGGTGAACAAGCCGAACGCATCGATCTTGGTACGGTTACGATCCGGTGCGAAGATGTTGCTCACGTTGCTGCCGGAGACGTCCGCCCAGTTACCCTGAGCTTCGATGCCGAACACCCACGGGCCGGTCTGCCAGCGATAGCCGATCTGGCCACCGACGGTACCACCCGACGCGTCATGGGAACCTTCCGCTCCGGCGGCCGCAAGGCCGTTGAAGCTGGTGAGATCCCAGCTGTTGTGGCTCCAAGCACCACCACCGTTGACGCCGATGTAGAAGCCGCTCCAATCGTAGATCGCAGCAGCCACCATCGGCGGCGCTTTCGTGTAAGGACGCGCGGCGAGATCCGCAGCCTGCGCGGCGGAGCCGAGCGCAACGAGTCCCGTCGTGATCAGCAGAAGTTTCTTCATACGATTAGTCCAGTTCCAGTCTTGAGGCCCCCAGGCCGTGACACCCCGTCTTAACGATCTCAGTCACAATTGCTGTAGCCTGACGGTCACAGTGAGCCGGAAAGCCGGCCGTTCATGTTTGCGGATTTTGTGTGACTTCACAAGTAGTTGATGGAACCTTTGTGCTTGCATTCGTCCCGGCCTGAACTACACAGGCGAAGAGCTCTCGCGCGGCGCGGCGGCTGGCCAAATGAGGCGGCTCTGTGGCATGCGTAGTGTCCCTTGCGTCAATATGTCCACGGAGGATTCTCTCGATGCGTGCCGCACTTCTTGCAGCCCTAGCCATTGGTGGATTGGCGATGGGCGGATTGTCGCTCGTGCCGAGCGGGCCGGCGCATGCCGTCGGCATCCGGCATGCGTTCTGCCTGCAGGGCGACGAATATCCGGGGCTGAGCTACTGCACCTTCGACACCTACGCGCAGTGCCAGGCGACCGCATCGGGACGGCTCCTGCAATGCATCGCCAATCCCTATTTCGCGGGCGTGAGCGATGATCCGCGCGCGACGCCCTACCCCTATCCGCAGCGGCAGCGAATCCGTCCGCGCCCGCCGGCACCCAATCCGTTCGCGCCGCTGCCGAATCTGTTCGAGTTCCAGGAGGACTGACGCGCGGCAGATTCGCGCGCAAAAAATCTCCCGCGCACAAAAAAGCCCCGGCCGATGCCGGGGCTTTTTCCGTCGTGAGTGGCCGACAGCTCAGTGAAACAGGCCCGGCCCGCCGAACCGATAGTTCAAGCGCACGAGGCCGAGGTCGGCGTCCTGCCCGATGTTGCGGGCGGTGGTCGGCATCGCGCCGGCGGTGGTGGTGAAGTTGAGGTTCTTGTTGTCGAGGAAGATGTGGTCGTACTCGACGCCAAGCGACAGGTTCTGCGAGATCCCGTATTCGACGCCGGCGCCGACCGTCGCACCCCAACGCGTCGTGTTCGCGGAGCTGAGCTGGGCGCCGGTTGCAGTGTTGAATGTGTTGTACTTGTCTCCGACCACGGCCGCGCCGCCCTTCACATAGCCGAGCACATTGTTGAAAGCGTAGCCGACTTGTCCGGTGAACAGTCCGAAATCGTTGATGCGCGAACGATCGGTAATGGCTGGATTGAGCAGGTTCCTGTTGCTGCCGCTGAAATCAGCCCAATCGCCCTGGGCTTCGAGGCCGAACACGAAGTTCGACATCTGCATGCGATAGCCGAGCTGACCGCCTACCGCAGCGCCACTCGCGCTGTTGCAGCCTTCAGCGCCGCCGCCGACAAGCCCCCAGCAATTGCGGCTCGTACCGCCGCCGGCGTTGGCACCGATGTAGAAGCCGCTCCAATCGTACACGGTGGCGACCACCGCAGGCGGCGCCTTGGTATAGGGAGCCGGCGGCGCTCGCCTTGCGAGATCGGCTCCGAGTGCAGGAGCCGCTGCGGCAACTGCGCCGGCTCCGATCGTTGCGAGGACAAGCTTCTTCATCGTCGACTCCGTATCTTTCTTTCCAAAGTCCCCAAGCCCTGAGTTGTTCAGAAAGTATCCGGCGGCTTCAGGCGCCGATGCGTGCGCGCGCTCCCGCTGAGATGCGAGAACCACGCCGCGTGAAGTAGTTTTGCTTTCGGGCATTTGTGGGATTCGGGAAAAGCCTGCAAATCCAGGGCTCAACATCACTGACAATAAGAGTTCCATTCACCTGCGTGGAGGAATCATGACGCTGCCATCGGCGAGCCATATTGCGGCATGCAGGCAACACCAGCTACATGGCATCGAATCGGACGTTGCAGATGTGCAACGATTAGTTCCCATCTCGCTCCAGATGTGGCGAACGCATGGCGCCCGTTCTCTATGCGCAACTACACGGGCGAGGCCGCCGTGTAGATCGTCAGCTTCAGCGCCGGCTCGTCATTGGCCTGGAAGCTTGCATACTGCAGGTGCAGCGCGCCCTGCTTCGGATGCTGCAGCAACTTTCGGCCGTCGCTCGCGCCGCGAATGTCATGCGCCTTCCACCAGGTTGCGAATTCGCGGCAGCCGCTGCGCAGTCGCGCCAAGAGATCGATGAAAGCGGGATCACCGGCCCACAGATCATGCGCGGCACGAAACTGCATGACCATCCGTCTTGCTTCATCCTTCCATGTCTTGCCGAACAGCGCGCGGGCATGCGGGCTGGTGAGAACGAGGATCAGCGTGTTGCGCTCGTCCTCTCGGAGCCGTCCGAAGCCGAAAATCTCCTCGGCGCTCGCATTCCATGCCAGCACATCCCAGCGGCGGCCTGTGATGTAGGCCGGCTGGTTCAGGCTCTCAACTAATCGCCGCAGATGCGCCGGCACGATTTCGCGCACGAATGGAGCACGATCTACATCGCGTGCGAGTGCGCGCAAATGCGCGTGCTCGGTTCTGTTCAGGCGCAAAGCGCGCGCCAGCGCGTCGATCGTGGTTGCCGACGGATTGACGGTGCGGCCCTGCTCGAGCCGGATGTACCAATCGACGCCGATACCGGCGAGCTCGGCAACCTCCTCGCGACGCAGTCCGGCGGTGCGCCGCCGTCTTCCATTCGGCAGGCCGACCGCCTTTGGCGTCAGTCTCTCCCTCCGTGAGCGCAGGAAATTGCCGAATTCGGCACGGCGGGGATCGCTCATGTCAGCTCCTCCTTCCGGATCGCTCATGCCAACTTTCCGGCATCCGAAGCGACGATCATGGGCCTGATAATCCCAGGATAATACCAGGCCTTCCAGGCGGCAGCCTAGCCGGTCAGGCTGGCGCCATCCAGCCCCGCAATGGAGGACGTGATGAAAGCCGCAATACTCAAAGCGTTCGGATCGCCGCTCGCGGTCGAGACCGTTCCCGATCCTGTGCCCGGCACCGGCGAGGTGGTCGTCGATATCGTCGCGGCCGGCGTGCTCTCCTACACCAGCGAGGTGTTCAGCGGCGCGCGCAAGTATTTGTTGGAGCTGCCGGTCATCCCCGGCGTTGGCGGCATCGGTCGTGTCAGCTCCGTGGGTCCCGACGCGACCAAGCTTGCGATCGGTGACTGGGTGTTCTGCGATCCCACGGTGCGCTCGCGCGACGGCGGTCTTGCGCCCGACATCACGCTGCAGGGCTGGAGCGCGCGCGGACCCGGCGGGCTGAAGCTGCAGCAGCATTTCCGCCACGGCTCATTCGCGCAGAAGATCATGGTGCCGACTGAGAACGCCAAGCCGATCGGCCCCATCACCGAATCCGAGGCGGCGCAATGGTGCGCGCTCAGCACCCTGCTCGTGCCCTATGGCGGCTTTCTCGCCGCCAATCTGCAGGCCGGCGAGACCGTGCTGGTGAGCGGCGCCACCGGCAAGTTCGGCAGCTGCGCTGTGGCAATCGCGCTGGCGATGGGGGCCGCTCACGTCATCGCGCCCGGCCGCAACGAGGCTGTGCGCGCCGATCTCGTCAGGCGCTTCGGGGAGCGCGTGCGCACCGTCAAGCTCACCGGCAACGAGGACGACGATCGCGAACGTATGAGGCAGGCCTCACCGGCGCCGATCGACTGCGTGATGGACATCATGCCGCCGTCCGTCTCGACGAGCGTCGTGCGCGCTGCGCTGATGACGGTGCGGCCCTATGGTCGCGTGGTGCTGATGGGCGGCGTCGGCATGCTCGGCGGCGCCGGGCTCGAGCTTCCCTATCCCTGGATCATGCGCAACTGCATCACGATTCACGGCGTCTGGATGTGTCCGCCGGATGCTCCGGTGAAGCTGGTGCAGTTGATCCGGGCCGGGCTGCTGCGGCTGGATCAGTTCGCCGTCACGAGCTTTGCTCTCGATCAGGTCAACGAGGCGGTGACGCATGCCGCCGAGCATGCCGGACCATTCAAAATGACGGTGATCCGACCCTAGCCGCGTTAGCCGCTCAGTCGAGCTCGACGACCTTGCCGCCGACGATCGAGACGCGGCGGTCCATGCGGCCGGCGAGCTCCATGTTGTGGGTCGCGATCAGCATCGCGACATGGGTCGCCTTGACGAGCTGCATCAGCGCGTTGAAGACATGATCGGCGGTCGATGGATCGAGATTGCCGGTCGGCTCGTCCGCGAGCAGCACGCGCGGCGCGTTGGCCACCGCGCGCGCGATCGCCACGCGCTGCTGCTCGCCGCCGGAGAGCTCGGCCGGGCGGTGCTTGATGCGCTCGCCAAGGCCGAGATAGGCCAGGATCTCGGTCGCCCGCTTGACGGTCTCCGACCGCTTCAGGCCGCGGATCATCTGCGGCAGCATCACGTTCTCCAGCGCCGAGAATTCCGGCAGCAGGCGGTGGGACTGATAGACAAAGCCGATATCCGTGCGGCGGATCTGGGTGCGCTCGATATCGGTCAGTTGTGAGGTCGGCACGCCCGAGACATAGACCTCGCCCTCATCGGGGGTCTCAAGCAGGCCGGCAATGTGCAAGAGCGTCGACTTGCCCGAGCCCGAGGGTGCCACCAGCGCCACCGACTGCCCCGCCCACAGCGCGAGCTTGGCGCCGTCCAGGATGGTCAGCGGCACCTCGCCCTGCATGTACTGGCGCTTGATGTCGTGGAGGTAGATGACCGGTACATCTTCCGCCGCCCCCTGCTCGTCCATCATGGCCTCACTCGTAGCGGAGCGCTTCGACCGGATCGAGCCGGGCGGCGCGCCATGACGGATAGAGCGTGGCGAGGAAGGACAGGGTCAGCGCCATGATCACCACCGCGAGCGTCTCGCCGAAATCGACCTCCGCCGGCAGCTTGGAGAGGAAGTAGAGCGTGGGCGGAAACAGCTCGGTGTTGGTGAGCCAGGAGAGAAACTGCCTGATCGACTCGATGTTCATGCAGATGAGCAGACCGACGATGAAGCCGGTCAGCGTGCCGACCATGCCGATCGATGCGCCGGTGATCAGGAAGATCCGCATGATCGAGCCCTGCGAGGCACCCATGGTGCGCAGCACGGCGATGTCCTGCCCCTTGTCCTTCACCAGCATGATCAGGCCGGAAATGATGTTCAGCGCCGCGACCAGCACGATCAGGGTCAGGATCAGGAACATCACGTTGCGCTCGACCTGCAGCGCATTGAAGAAGGTCGAGTTGCGCTGGCGCCAGTCGACCACGAAGATCGGCCGGCCCGCCGCTTCCGTCACAGACTTGCGGAACATCTCGATCTGGTCCGGATTGCTGGTGAAGACCTCGATCGCGGTGACGTCGTTGTTGCGGTTGAAATAGGCCTGCGCCTCGGCCAGCGGCATGAACACGAAGCTGGAATCATATTCGGACATGCCGATCTCGAACACGGCCGCGATCCGGTAGGGCTTGATGCGCGGCGTGGTGCCCATCGGCGTCACCGCGCCCTTCGGCGAGACCAGCGTGATCATGTCGCCGGCATGCAGCGACAGCAGGTCGGCGAGACGCTTGCCGATCGCAACCCCCTGCCCCTCGTCGAAGCCTTCGAGCGAGCCCTGCCTGATGTTCTTGGCAATCGAAGTCAGGTTCTGCAGATCCGCCGAGCGGATGCCGCGGATGAAGACGCCGGAGGCGTTGAACGGCGAGGAGCCCAGCCCCTGCCCGTCCACGACCGGCGCGGCGAGGCGGACGCCCTGCACCTGGCTGATGCGCTCGGCCACGTCTTTCCAGTCGGTGAGCGGCGATTCCAGCGGCTGCACCAGGAGGTGGCCGTTGAGGCCAAGGATCTTGTCGAGCAGTTCCTTGCGGAAGCCGTTCATCACGGCCATCACGATGATCAGCGTGGCAACGCCGAGCATGATGCCGAGGAACGAGAAGCCGGCTATGACGGAGATGAAGCCTTCGCGGCGGCGCGCGCGCAAGTAGCGCCCGGACAGCATCCATTCGAAGGGTGCGAAGGGCGCGGTATGCACGGGTTCGTTCACGGTCTCAGCCATCGCTCGATCATCCCATGATTCGGGCCAAAAGTGGCCGGATTGGCCGCGCGCGTGACGACCGCCGGTGGATAAGCGGCGATCACTGCGAAACGCGCGTATCAGCCCGCCAGCCGCGCCACCACATCGCTCGGCGACATCATCTCGCGCGCGCCATCGCTGCGCGTCTTCACCTCGACCTTGCCCTCGGCCAGGCTCTTCGGTCCCACCATGATCTGCCAGGGAATGCCGATCAGGTCGGCGGTGGCGAACTTAGCCCCAGCACGCTGCTCGGTGTCGTCATAGAGCACGTCGACGCCCTTGGCCTGAAGCTCATGATAAAGCTTCTCGCAGGCCGCATCGGTGTCGCTGCCGCCTTGCTTCAGGTTGAGAATGACAGCACGGAACGGCGCCACCGCTTCCGGCCATTTGATCCCGGCATCGTCATGGCACGCTTCGATGATGGCACCGGCCAGTCGGGAGACGCCGACGCCATAGGAGCCGCCATGGATCGGCACTTCGGCGCCATCTGGCCCCGCAACCAGCGCCTTCATCGCATCGGAATATTTGGTGCCGAAATAGAAGATCTGCCCGACCTCGATGCCGCGGGTGTGGACCCGCCGCTCCGCCGGCACCTCGTTCTCGAAGCGCGCCGCGTCGTGCACGTCCTCGGTCGCCGCATAGAGCGAGGTCCACTCTTTGATGATCGGCATCAGGTCGCCGTCATAATTGACGTCGTCGGGCGGGATCGGCAGATCGAGCACGTTGCGGTCGCAAAAGACCCCGGACTCGCCGGTCTCGGCCAGCACGATGAACTCATGGCTGAGATCGCCGCCGATCGGCCCCGTCTCGGCACGCATCGGAATGCCCTTCAGCCCCATGCGCGCGAAGGTCCGCAAATAAGCGACGAACATCTTATTGTAGGCACGCCGCGCGCCGGCCTCGTCGAGATCGAAGGAATAGGCGTCCTTCATCAGGAATTCACGGCCGCGCATCACGCCGAAGCGCGGGCGCTGCTCGTCGCGGAACTTCCACTGGATGTGATAGAGATTAAGCGGCAGGTTGCGATACGACTTCACATAGGCGCGGAAGATCTCGGTGATCATTTCCTCGTTGGTCGGCCCGTACAAGAGCTCGCGCTTGTGGCGGTCGCTGATGCGCAGCATCTCCGGACCGTAGGCATCGTAGCGCCCGCTCTCGCGCCAGAGATCGGCGAGCTGGAGAGTCGGCATCAGCAGCTCCAGCGCGCCGGCGCGGTCCTGCTCCTCGCGCACGATCTGCTCGATCTTCTTCAGCACCCGAAAGCCCAGCGGCAGCCAGGCATAGATGCCGGCAGCCTCCTGCCGCAGCATGCCCGCGCGCAGCATCAGCCGATGCGAGACGATCTCGGCTTCCTTCGGGTTTTCTTTCAGGATCGGCAGGAAAAACCGCGTCAATCGCATGGGATAGGCCTTGAGATTCGCTTTTGGCTGCGCAGTCAAAGCGGATCGGACGGCAAAACACAAGACTATCGTTGAGAATTACAGGCTAAGCGTTCGATTTTTCAATCGTTTTGGCGGTTCCGCTGAGCCTGAAGATGAACCGAGTCCGCCGCGATTTTACGGCAAAGCGATGTCCGCGCCGTGCTCCGGGCCGATCCGGCCGAAATTGCCGACCGGGGCGTCGAGCCCAATATGCCAACGCTCGCGGCAGCAGCGGCGCTCGCTCGACGCCGCTGCGTGCCAGCACGGCCGGCCTGACCGACAACAACCCTATCGTCGCGCGCCCTGCCCCGCCGACCATTTGTCCAAATCGGATATGTCGGCAGTTCCCTCGATCGTGGAGATCGCGCCATCACGTCCGATCAGCATCGTGCGCGGGATGTCGCCTTGCCACGACGGATCGATCTCAAACCGCAGGCGCTCGACGTAACCATCGCCGAAAATGAAATTGTCCGCTGACGCGAGGCCAGCCTTGTCGAGCATCGCTTGCGTCGCGTCCGGCAAGTTGGGAACGAGGTCGGCGCTGATCGTGACCACGTCGATCCCGGGGTGGTCTTTCATGAACTGTCCAAGCTGCGGCAGCTCGACCTTGCAGGGACCGCAGGTGACGCCCCAGAAGTGCACGAGCGTCGGACGGCCGGCATGGGCACGCAGCACCTCGCGCCAGCTTCCGCGCTCGAACGGCTTCAAAGGCGACGGGGCAGCGAAGCTCGACATAGCCAACAGACCGACCACCATTGTGACCAGCAGGCCCGCCCCCGCGGCCCATAGATAGCGCTTCATGTCTGGTCTCCGATCGGTTGGAAGTGATAGCCATCCGCCTTGGTCATCCAGGACAGATAGACCTGGCCGCCATTTGCGACCAGCAGCGGATGATCAGAGGAATCAGCCGTGCTGGCGATCGCCTTTGGCGTCGACCAGCTCTGCCCATCGTCATGCGATTGCATCAGCCTCACCACGGTCTTGTCGCCGTCGAACTCCTTCCAGACCATCGAGGTCAGACCGCCGGTCGCCAGCACGTAGGGCCGCGCCGGATTGTGGTCGGCCAGACCGATCGGCATCGGCTCCGAGAAGCTACGTCCGCCATCGCGCGAGCGAGCATAGAACAGCCCTTTGCGAACCTTGCCGTTCGTGTACCAGGCGACGTGATAGACGCCGCCGGGCGATATCGACAGGCTCGGTCCATGATGCGGGCATGCCTTGATCTGCCAGTCGTCGGTGCTCACGCGATCGATTGCGCCGGGAGTCGCGAGGTCCTTGAACGTGGTGATGGCGTGATCGCGGACGCCGCCGTCGAAGATGTTCCTGAACACCACGACGGGCCGTCCGGGACCGGCAAAGGCGATTCCCAGCCGGCAGCATTCGCAGGTGTTGTCCTGCGCCATCTTTGCCTCGGTGTAGCTGGCGCCGCCGTCTCGTGAGGACGCGAAGAACAGAGCAGCCCCGTCGTAGCTCCTGCCCGCCTCCTTGGCCGGAACGCGATTGCGCTTGTCGAGCCAGGCGGCGAACACCGTGCCATCATCGTCGAGTGCCAGCGCCGCGAAGCGCTGGCTCTCATTGTTGGCCGTGATCGGCCGCGGCGGCGCAAAACTCTTGCCGCCATCGTCCGAGCGCGTGAACAGCACCTGACCGTTGAACGACTGGTCGCGAAAGATCGAGAACGCCAGCGCGATGCCGCCCATCCGATCCACGACCAGCTTGGGCCGCGCATCCGGACCCCAATCGAGATCGAGCGGCTGCGTGGTGACCGGCACGGGTACGGACAATGTCTGCCCCGCATCCTTCGAGCTCGCGACAGAGATGCGTCCACCGGCCATCCAGGCCAGCCACAACGTCCCATCAGGCGCGAACGCGGGCGTGACCTTGGTGGCGCAGCGCAGGTCGCTCCCTTCGCAGGCGGCTTCGGTGGCGTGCTGGTGACTCATCTGAGCAAAGACAGGAGAGTGCAGCATCGCCGCTGCGAACGCGCCGGCAAAGCTGGCGCCGAGAAATGATCGAATCTTGGGACGCGCCCTCATTTGAATGCCACCTTCATGCCCGCCACGAAGGCGCGCGGCGAGCCTGCGTAGATCGTCCCAGTGTTCGCCAGCCCTTGCAAACCACCGGCTAACACCGTGTTCGACAGATTGTTCGCGGACGCGATGTAGGTGCGGTCGAACAGGTTGCGGACCTCGAAGAACAGATTCAGCGTCTTGAAGGTGTCCGATGCCAGCTCGGTCTTGTAGTGGACGTTCAGGTTGACCAGCTCGTAGCCGGGCGCCTTCAGCAGATTGGCATTGTCCATGTAGAACGAGTCCTTCCACTGGACTTCGACAAAGGCGCCGAGACCGGCAAATCTCCCGCTATCGTGATCATATCCGACCCGTGCTGTGAGCTCATTCGGAGAGATGCCTGGAATCTTGTTGCCGGCGCGATTGAAGTTGAATAGCCCGCCGGACACCGAACCGAGACTTTCACTGTATTCCGTATAGACCTCGTCCAAATAGGTGTAAGCGGCAGTGAACCGCCACCCCGGAAGGAACTTCCAGTCGGCGGCTACCTCGACGCCGCGATGTTCCGAGCGCGGCGCATTGAACGCGTATGTCGTATTGGTCTGAACCGTGCCGGCCTGCGTGACGATTTCGTTGCGGAAGAATTCGTAGAACCCGGTCGCGCTCACGGTCAGCGCAGGATTAGGCGTCCAGTCCAAGCCCAGATCATAGCCGAGATTGGTTTGGCTCTGGAGCTTCGTGTTGTTTCCTGCCAGTCCCGTGGAGGCGACGAACAGATTCGAGACCTGCGGGGTGCCGTAGCCGGTGCCGACGCGGGCACGCAGCAGCCAGTCGCTATTCACCTTGTAAAGCAGCGCCAATTCGGGTGCCGAGTTCTGAAACTGACGGTCCGTCGCGATCACCTGCCCGACGCTGCCCGCCGTGGTATAAGGCGTGTTGATGCCCCGCAACCGGGTCGCCTCCCAGCCCACGCCTGCGACGACCGTGAGCGCCGAGGTCAGCTTGAGTTCCTCCCGCGCGCGCACGCCATAGTTGGTCGTCTCACTGAACAGATTATTGGTCAGGCTGCCCAGCGTCGCATTACCACCGGGCATCACGTTGCGCGTGTCGCTCGATGCGGTCAGCGTGTTGTAGAACGCGCCGAAGAACGCGGTCGACTCCAGGCCGAAGATCTCGCCTCGCCTGGTGATGTCGCTCATGTAGTTGTAGGACGGGAAGTCCCCGATCGTGCTGGTCGATCCCGTCGGCTGGCTGATGTTCCGATCATCGAATGTGAACTGGTTACGCCAGGTCGTGTCGTTGTCGAAGTCATGCTCCCAGCGTCCGCCGACTATGGTCCTGCGATCGTTACGGCCGAGTCCAGCCTGCAGCGCCGTTTCCTTGTCGGTGTCGGCTGCATTGTTGAGACCATTGTTGAACAGCGTCACGGTCGGGCAGCCCACCGCTACCGTTGCGCCAGTCGTGCAGCCCAATTGATAGGGGTTCTGATAGTATTGGCTGATGGTCTGCCGGATCGGCAGCCGCGTGAACAGGTCGTTGTTGATGATCTTGACCGTGAACCGGTCGTCCGGCGTCGCTTTGTAAGTGCCGAGGAAATTGACCGTCTGGGTATTGAACCAGCTGTTGCCGAGAAAACCATCGCCCCGTGCATCGCTTGCAAACAGCGAGGCCTCGAAATTCCCGACCTGCTTTCCGAGTGTCATGTAGTTGTTCAGATAGCCGAAGCTGCCGCCCTCGCTGCCAATCTCTGCGCCATCGATGCTGGCTCCGGGCCGGGTGCGGAAGTTGATCGCCCCACCTGTGGCGTAGTTGCCGTAGAGCGCCGATGACGGACCGCGGATCACATCGACCGCGCCATAAGCGTGCGGGTCGATCAAGTCGGTCCGTGACAGGCCGTCGGGTTGCGTGACGGGAAAGCCGTCGTCGAACACGACGATGTTGCGGATGCCGAAACTATTGCGCGCGTTGGAGCCGCGGATCGAGATGCCGAAGTCACGCGGGCCATTGCCCTGCTTCAGCGAGACGCCTGGACTTTCGCGCAGGATATCGCTCACCGAGAAGGCCGGCCTGTCTTCGAAGCGGCTGCGATCGATCGTGGTTGCGGTCTGCCCGGCGGGCGCCTGATCGAGCCTGCCGCGCGCGACGCTCGCGGTCTCCGGCACGTTAAGCGCTGTGGCGCTTGAGCGCGAGCTGACCGACCCCGGTTGTGTCTGGCGAACGCGCGCCGCGGCTTGGACCGGCCGAGCGGCCGGCTTGTGCGCGCGAGTCTGCGGGCGCGGCGCATCGACCGTGACCGGTGGCAGCTCTGTGCCAGTGGACTGAGCAAACGCCATCGGGAGTGGCGGCAACAGCACCGCCTCGGCCGCGATGACGCTCACACCGGCGAGGGCATGACGACAAAACATATTCCAACCTTTCCTGACCCGGACTCCACGCCGGCCATGTCGAACAACGAAGGCGCGGGCCGCATGCCCTCGCCATTGCCAAGTTGACGTCAGGAAAGGATCGGTGGCGCCCGCGCCTGCGCATTCGAGCCGGCGTGGGCGCGCGCAAGGATCAGCGCGGCGCCCAGCCAGGTGATCCGGATAGTCGCGAGATGGGGGACGACCAGCGCCGGCGCCGGCGGCGCGTCGAGCGCCCCGCCGGCATGCAGCACGCAACAGATCAGGCAATCGATGCCGCAGGCGTGCTGGTCGCCACCTTGATTGGCCGGCGCGGGAGCGGCATCGGGATCGCTGTGGCAGATTTCGCTTCCGCGCAGCGGGTCGGCAAAGGCGGCCGCAGCGAGCCAGGCGGCGCCGATCGGGGCTGCGATCTGCATGAGCAGCGCGAGCAGCGCGATCGGCAGCCATGATTGCAGGCGGCGCCGCCGCGCAGCGACGGCACCCATGCGGGAACGGCCGCCATGGGCAGCGTTCCGCATCGAGATGACATCACCGCGCGACATCGACTTGCCTGACCTCGGACGTTACGAACGTTGCCGCTACATCTTCATTCCCGAATGATCGGGCATTTTCTTCATCATGCCGCCGCTGTCCCCGCCCGGCCCCTTCGCACCGACGCCCTGGACGTCGAGCGTCACTGCCACCTTGCCGGCCTTCTCGAACTCCAGCGTGAGCGGCACCTTATCGCCCTGCTTCAGTGGCGCCTTGAGGTCCATCATCATCAGGTGATAACCGCTGGGCGCCAGGGTCACGGTCTTGCCGGGATCGATGGTGAGCCCCTGTTCCAGCGGGCGCATGGTCATGACACCCTTGTTCATGGCCATCTCATGCACCTCGATCTTGCCGGCCGCATCACCTGAGACCGCAACGAGCCGGTCGGGAGCGCTGCCCTTGTTCTCGATGCTGAGATAGCCGGCCCCGATCTTGGCGCCGCCCGGCGTCGCCCGGCTCCAGGCCTGGCTGATGACGAGATCGCCGGCCTTCACTTCGTCGGCGCGCGCGGCCGCGCTCAATATCAGCAACGCCCCACACAGGACCGCGCCGATTGACCTGATCGTCAACTTAAGAGCTTGCATGTCGAATTCCTTTCTTCGTCCTCATGCAGTCAAGAAATGTGCGGCGGGATGCTGGGTCCCGAGCGCACCAACGAGTGCGAATACGGCAATCGCGAACACAAGCTCGATTGCCGCGGTGCTGATCAGCATCGCCGTGGCACGCTCCGTCGATGCGGTCGCCAGGCGAGGCGTCAGCCACAGCCTGTTGATCGTCGCCAAGGCCAGCATCAGGGCAAACAGCGCGAGCTTGATGATGAGCAATCGTCCATAGGCCGTCACAAGCAGCACGTGGAGCGAGCCGACCAGAATCCAACTGTGGATCGCGCCGGACACGAGCAACGTTCCGACGCTGGCGAGGCCGAGGATCGAGAAGCGCCGCACGGCCACCATTATGGCCGCTCGCGCCTCCGGGCCGCGCCCGAGCGCAACCAGCAGCAACACCAGCCCCAACAGCCCGCCGGTCCAGGCCGCAGCAGCCCAGAGGTGCAGGACATCGGCCGCAACATGCACGGCGCCCTCACCTCCGGCCGTCGCGCCGGCGTGCCCGGTCCAGGCGATGGCCCCGACAAAGCCAAGCGCGGCGGCCAACGCAAGCCGCTGCATCGCCGCGATCCCATCCAAGCCGAGACAAGCCGCGAGCACGATGAGGCAGAGCAAGCGCGCCAGCATGACCTGCCCGAATTGCGTCTCAACCAGCACGGTCCACAGCACATCCGGCGCGATCGCCTCACCGGGCGCAAGCCCGCTCATCGAGGCGGCCTGCAGGACGAACCATACAAATCCGCTCACGACGTCGACTGCGAGCGCAAGCCAGATGACGCGCCGAAGCCGCGATCCGATCACCCGCGCCTGCGGCATGGGAGACGCCGCCGGTGCGAGGACCGTCGCACCAAAGATCAGGACACCTGCCGTGATCGCGCTCGCGGCAAGATGCACTCCGCGCGCCGCAACCAGAGGCGCAGCAATGTCCGCTCCGAACCAGTCCATCGGGACATGCGCTCTTATTGGCCGACCTGGAAGGTGAAATTGCCGTCCGTCGTATGGGTATCGACCGAGAGCACATGCCAATTGACGTGGTAGGTGCCGGCTCCGCCGCCGCGCAGTGACACCGACATCTGGTTGCCGCTGACGCGCGTCTTGCCGCTATCGACTCGCTCGCCGGCGGCGTTCGTCACGGTGATCCTGCTGAAGGCCGGCTCGAGCTTTTGCGTGAACCACAGCGTCACCTCGCGCGGCGGCGTCGCGACTCTGTTGCCGACCCGCGGCTCAGCGTGATCGAGCTCGGCATGGGCGTGGGCGTCGACGGCAAACAACAGCACGAGGATAGCAGCGGCGACCATCGATATTCGGCGCATGATCAATTCCCTCCAAACGGCCGGGCCGGTGCGGCGGCATTGCCAAACAGTGGCCGGCCGATGCCGCGGGGATCGATGTCATCGAGATAGAAGTGCAATTGCGCGATCGCCCCGATATTGCTGCCGCTCTGCCGGTTGATCGGAATCAGCGCCTCCACACCGAACTGGTACTTGCTGCCGACCCAGATCACGCCGGGATTGATGGTTCCGGTCGTCAGGTGGCCCGACGTCAAGGTATTGGCGACCGGCGTCTGCAGATTGGCCTCGACCAGCGGAATCATTCGGTTGAAGAACTCGGGCAGGCCGAGATCGATCACGGAGGCCTTCAGGTAAGGCATGCTGTACTGCAACGTGCCGCCCCAGTTCAGGACCTTGGGATGGAATTCCGTGTCGGCCGTAAGCGCACCGCTGTCCGGATCGATGCCGAAGGTGGTGGTCGAATTGCGTCCGGGGATCGCATAACCCACCTGCCCGGTCACTGCCACCGGCCGCAACCACGACATCGTGTCCGGCAGGTCGCCGAAGCCTTTGCCGAAATAGACGGTCGGCGTGTAGGTGTTGAAGGGATCGGCGCCGACATTGGCCGCACCGGTGCCTCCCCACTCGACGCTGAGCCCGACCGACATCACGAACTCATGTGCGGGGTCCTTGAACAGCCTGTACTTGAACGTGGTCTCCAGGTTCTGAAAGCCGTTGGCGCCCGGCACGGTCGGATCGGTCGGATTGAGGAAGCTGTAGGTCGCACCGAGCGCGATCGCGAAATCCTCCGTGATCCGCTTGGAGAACTCGCCCGACACGTCGTGCTGCCGGACCGGCGGCGTGTCACCGGACTTGAAGGTATCGACAGTCGGCACGGCGAGCTCGTCATTGACGCCGGGATCGTCGACGCCGAGCGTTGCCGGGAAGAAGCGATTGCCGACGATCTCGTGCGCAAGGCTTGGGGCAACGAGGCTTGGCGCAAACGGCACGAGCGCGATCACGAGCCCGGACAGGCCCGTACGCCACGAACTGATAAACATGATGATCTCCGCGGATGCATCCAACATGAAACGGTGATTGCGGCCGCCAGGCCGCGACGCTTCACGCGACTACAGGCGGAGCGCGCGCCTTCGCATTGGAGCCGATGCGCGACGCCGCGAGCACGAATGCGCTGGCGTGCCAGACGACGCGACGGACTTCGAGGATGGGAGCGGCGAATGCGACGGACTGAGGTGTATCCAGCGCCGCCCCCGTCTGCGCGGCACAGCAGAGCGCGCAGGCATCGTGGACGTGCTGTCCGCTCTGATTGTCGCTGGCCGGAGCGCCGCTCGGGTCGCTATGGCAAATCTCGAGGCTGCGTAGCGGGTCGGATGCGGCAAATGCAGCCGTCCAGGTCGCGCCGATCGGTGCGAGGATCTGCACCATCAGCGCGATCAGCAGGATCGGGAAAAATCCGTGCAGCCGCTGCCGCATCAAAGTCCACCAATTCAATGGTCCCCTCGTACGCCTGCGACGGCAGCGAGTCGAGGACGCGTCGCGCATTTGCCGATGTTTGGCGCACGATTGGTGCAGAGGCGCCACGAGGGGGACCGCGCCGTCTGCCTGAAAAATATTCCCTGGCCGACTAAAACGGAATCGCCCTACAATATTACCCTTATCTAAGTTATGTTACAGCTGAAATATTCCGCCCTCGGATTAGTTCGCGATCATTTCGCAAACTGCGCGAATTTTGAACAATCGTTGCCGAAAAGGATGACAAGCGTAAAAAGATCGTCTACCACTTGAGGCTCAGGCCGACGCACTTGCCGAAGTCTGGTGGTCCAAGTCTCGGGAGGAGCCCTGGCGCGCAAAAGCAGCGTCAACCCGCCAAAGAAGATCAAATCTGAACTAGCGGGATTACAAAGGGTCGACACAATTTCCGAGCAGGGCCCGCTGCCCTGCTCATTTTTTTGAGCCAGGCGGATATGGATTGCGCCGCGCCGTATATGGACGATGGCCTGTGAACGCCGTGTGAATGCTCGCCGCGCTCACCCTCTCGCGCTCTTTTTTCCACATCGCATCGATGCGATCCGAATGGTCCAGCGCCTGCTCTGGTGCCAGATGGATCATCCGCCCCGACGCAGCGCACAACATCCATCTGTAGCTTGATGCGGCAGGTTGTGAAACACTCGCTATTGTGGCGGATGCGATCAACGACACCGCCGAACAAACAATGGGAACAGGGAGCGGGTTAATGTCAGGGACGGAAAAATCCACGACGAGGCGCGATCTTCTTCAGGCGGCCACCGCCGCCGGCACGGCGGCGGCCCTGCTCGGCGGGCTGGGCATCAACCCGGTGCTCGCAGCCGAGATGGGACGCTCGGAGAAGCCGCTCAAGGCCGCTTTCTCCAATGCCGGTCTGCAGGCGACCTGGTGCGCCCAGGGTAAGCAGGCCGCGGAATGGTGGGGCAAGCTGCTCAATGTCGAGGTCACCTGGTTCGACGGCCAGCTCGACGCGGTGAAGCAACGCGCCGCGATCGACAATATGGCGTCGCAAAAATGGGATTTCGTCGCGATCCAGGCCTTCGGCATCGGCACGCTGACCCAGCCGGTGCAGAAAATGATCGACGCCGGCATCCCGGTGATCGACATGGACACGCTGATCGCCCCGCTCGATCAGATCAACGTGCACTCCTTCCTCGCCCCGGATAATGAGTTCATGGGCGCCTCGGTGACGCAGGCGCTGGTCAATGCGCTCAACGGCAAGGGCAAGATCATCATGACGCAGGGCGCGCTGGGCCATACCGGTGCGCAGGGCCGCGCCAAAGGCTTCGAGTCGGTCGTCAAACAGTATCCCGGAATCGAGGTGCTCGACACCCAGCCGGCGGACTGGGACGTCTCCAAGACGGCACGGCTGTGGGAGACCTATCTCACCAAATATCCGCAGATCGACGCCGCCTTCTTCCACAATGATGACATGGCGCTCGCCGCCTACAACATCATGAAGGCGCGCAACCGCACCAACATCCTGATCGGCGGCGTGGACGCGATGCCGCCGGCGATTCAGGCGGTCAGCGAGGGTCGCATGTTCGCGACCGTGCGCAACCCCTCCTGCCGCATCCATGGCGGTGCGATCATCGCCGGAGTCGCCGCCGTGACCGCGGGCGAGAAGAGCGGCCAGGGCATTCCGAAGAGCGTCGTCACCGATGGTCCCGTGGTGACCAAGAACAACGCAGCCGGCATGCAGTGGATGGAGGATCACTTCCTGATCTGAGCAAGTCCCATGTCGCAGAGCCGCCCGCCTCTTCTCGAGCTGCAGGACATCACCAAGGCGTTCGGCGGCGTGACGGCGCTGCGTGGCGTCGACTTCACGCTTCTCCCCGGCGAGATCCACGGTCTCGTCGGCGAGAACGGCGCCGGCAAGAGCACGCTGATGAAGATCATCGCCGGCGTGCATCCGGAGTTCGCCGGCCGCTTCCTGCTCGACGGCCACGAGCACCGTTTTCGCTCGACCCGCGACGCCCGCGCCGCGGGCATCGCGATGGTGCATCAGGAGCTCTCGGTCGCGCCTGACCTGACCGTTGCGGAGAATGTTTTTCTCGGGACCCAGCCGACCAACCGTTTCGGCCTGGTGCAATGGCGGCGGATGGCGCGCGAGGCGGCCGAGCAGCTCAAGAAGCTCGGCATCGATGCCGATCCGATGGCGCGGCTCGGCGATCTACCGATCGGGCTGCAGCAGCTGATCGAGATCGCGCGCGTGCTGTTCTCCGGCGCCCGCATCATCATCCTGGACGAGCCGACCTCGGCGCTGTCGCCGCCCGAGGTCGAGCGGCTGTTTGCGACGCTGCGCCGGCTGCGTGACCAGGGCACGGGCATCGTCTTCATCTCGCATTTCATCGAGGAAATCCTGCTGATCTCCGACCAGGTCACGGTATTTCGCAACGGCCGCAAGGTGATGGAGACGAAGGCGGCCGCGACCAGCAAGGCCGCGCTCATCGAAGCCATGATTGGCAAGGGCCGCGACGCGCTGGAGGAGACCTATACCCACGACATCACCCTGCCCGCCCCGCCGGCCGGCCAACCCGTGGTGGTTGCCGCGCAAGACCTGTCGCTGGCACGCAGCCTGAAGCAGGTCTCGTTCAATGTACGCGCCGGCGAGGTGCTCGGCGTCTACGGCTTCATGGGCTGCGGTCAATTGGAGCTCGCGCGCATCCTGTTCGGCAAGCTCGCGCCTGACCAGGGGCGGCTGGTCGTCGCTGGCCGACCTGCGTCCTTTCACAACACCGCCGACGCCCGCCGCGCCGGCATCGCCTTCGTGCCCGAGAGCCGGCGCGACATGCTGTTCCACCAGGAGCCGGTCTACAAGAACGTCTCGGTCAGCATTCTCGACCGCATCGGTGCGCTGCTCTTAAGGCCCGCGCGCGAACGCAGCATCGCCAAGCGTCAGGTCGAGCAGCTGCAGATCCGCCCCGCCGATGTCGAGATCGATCTCGGCCTGCTCTCGGGCGGCAATCAGCAGAAGGTCGCGCTGGCGAAATGGCTGACGCATCCGCCGCGGCTCCTGGTGCTTTGCGAGCCGACCCGCGGCATGGATGTCGGCGCCAAGAGCGACGTGATCCAAATCGTGCGCCAGTTGCGCGACCAGGGCATCGCCGTCATCGTGCTCTCGACCGAGCCGGAGACGGTGCTGTCGCTCGCCGACCGCATCATCGTGCTCAAGCGCGGCGAGGTCGTGCGCGAGTTTGCAGGCGAGACCATCAGCAAGGACCGTCTGCTCGAGGCGGCGTAGGGAGACGGCGATGACGAGTGAAGGGGTGCCGATGTCCAAGGCTCACGCGCATCGGACCGGGCGGATTGCGACGCTGCTGCGCTCGCAGATGCGCAACATCGCGCCATTCCTGACGCTGATCTGCCTCAGCCTCTTCTTCGCCGTCGCAAGCCCCTCCTTTGCGACCATCGATAATGTCGGCAACATCCTGACCCAGGTGTCGGTCACCGGCATCATCGCCGTCGGTCTCACCTTCGTGATCCTGTGCGCCGAGATCGACCTGTCGATCGCCAGCATCGCGAACGTCACCGGCATCGCGGTTGCGTACTTCACGGCGCAGGAATCCTACGTCAACATCGCTAACATTCCGCTGCCGGGCTTCGCCGCCATCCTGCTTGCGCTTTTGCTCTGCGCCGCGCTCGGCCTCGTCAACGCCTTCGGATTGACGGTGGTCGGCATCCCATCCTTCATCATGACCTTGGCGATGATGCAGATCGCAGCCGGCATCTCGGCGCTGCTGGTGCGCGGCCAGATCGCCTACAAGGTCCCGAGCCTGATCGCGACGCTCGGATCGAGTTCGGTCGCCGGCATTCCCTGGATCGTGATCGTGGCCGCGATCATGCTGCTCGCCGGCCATCTCGTGCTGACCTATACGCGCTTCGGCCGGTACGTCTACATGGTCGGCGGCAACCGTGAGGCGGCCGAATATTCCGGGTTGAACGTCAAGCTGATCCTGGGCAGCGTGATGGTGATCTCGGCCGTCTGCTCCGGGATCGGCGGCATGCTCGGCGTGGCGCATTTTGGCAGCGCCCAGCAGAACGAATTTGACACCTATCTGCTCGATTCCATCGCTGCTGTCGTGGTCGGCGGCACCAGTCTCTTTGGCGGCCGCGGCGGCATCGGCAACACCATCGTCGGCCTGTTCGTGCTCGGCGTGCTCAACAACGGCCTCGATCACGTCAATATCGACAGCTTCCTGAAGATCCTGATCCGCGGCCTGATCCTGCTCGCCGCGCTGGTCATCAATGTCTATGCGCAGCGGCTGCGCGCCAAAGCGGCGGACTGATCCGCCGGGGTTCGGCGATGAACTCGACCGCGCCTGTGCCGTTATCGATGTCGATCCGCAACTCCCGGCCGGAAGTCGACGTCGATGACGAGGAGCAGGCGACAGCCAAATGACAGCCATGCCACGCGGCTGTGGCCCTTGCTCGCCGTCAATTTCTTCATGGCGGACATGCAGTCGGGCATCGGCCCGTTCCTGAGCGTGTTCCTGATCGAGCGCGGCTGGACCAGCGGCCTGATCGGCACTGCGCTCAGCATCGGCAACGTCGCGGGCATGCTGATCACGACGCCCATTGGCGGCTTCATCGATGCCTCGCATCACAAGCGCGCCTGGGTCATCGTGCCTGGAGTGGCGGTCGTGCTGGCCTCCTCGGTCATCCTGCTCTGGCAGAATTTCTGGGCCGTCGCCGCTTCGCAAGTGGCGACCTCGATCGCGAGCGCGGCGATCGTGCCTGCCGTCACCGGCATCACGCTCGGCATGGTCGGACAGAGAGGCTTCAATCGGCAGAACGGCCGCAACCAGGCCTTCAACCATGCCGGCAACATGGTCGGCGCGGCGGCATCCGGGCTGCTCGGCTGGAAGCTCGGCTATTTCTGGGTGTTCGCGCTGGCGGCGCTGTTCGGGGCCATCACGGTCGCCTGCGTGCTCCTGATCCGCCCTGATACGATCAACGACCACGCCGCGCGCGGCAACAAGGAGGATGATTCCAAGAGCCAGCCCGGCGCAATGACGGTGCTGCTGCGGCACAAGCCGCTGCTGGTGCTGGGCCTTGCGCTGGCGCTCTTCCATCTCGGCAACGCGGCGATCATCCCGATCTTCGGCATGTCGGCGGTGTCGGGTGGCAAGGCCAATGGTCCGGGCTTCGTCGCCACCACGGTCGTGATCGCCCAGGGCGTCATGGTGATCGCCTCGCTGATTGCCATGCAGGTCGCCGAGAAGCGCAATTACTGGCTGATCCTGCTGATCTCGTTTCTCGTGCTGCCGCTGCGCGGCGTCATCGCTTTTTTCTTTGGCGGCTGGTCCGGCGTGGTGCCGGTCGAGATTCTCGACGGAATCGGCACGGGCCTGCAGAGCGTCGCCGTGCCCGGCATGGTGCGCGCTCGCTGTATGGCACCGGCCGCGTCAATCTCGGGCAAGGCGCCGTCATCACCGTCCAGGGCGTCGGCGCCGCGGTGAGCCCGGCGCTGGGCGGCTGGGTCGCGCACTGGATCGGATATTCCCCGAGCTTTCTCGTGCTCGGCGGCCTCGGCCTGCTCGCGGCTGGCGCGTGGGTCGTGCTCGGCGCTGCGGTGAAAGAATATTAGCATCGATGACCCGCGCGTGCCTTGTTCCAATGACGCGAGCCAGACAGAAGCCCCGGAACTCCGGCCGAAGCCAAGGGTTCTAGGGACATCCGCCGATGATGGCGCATTCACTGGAGGCCCGACATGTCGAACCCGAAGACTCAGTTGCTCGGCCGCACGGCCGTAATCGCTTCGCTGACCGCGCTTGCGATCGGCGCACTCACCCCGACCAGCGCCGACGCGCGGCATCTGCGCTGGCATGGCGGCGGTCCGGCGGTTGGCGCGGCTCTCGCGGCCGGCGCGATCGGCACCGGTCTGGCGATCGCCGCGAGCCGCGACGCCTATGCCTACTACGATGGTCCGGTCTATGGCGGCCCGGCCTATTATGATGCGGGTCCGGTGTATTACGGCCCGCCGGCCTACGGCTACTATCGTGCCGGCGATTATCCGTACCAGGTCTATGGCGGCGACAGCCCGTACACAGTGTGCGGCCAAGCCACCACCTGGAACTGCCGCTAAGCGATGCTGAGCTGCAGCGAGGCGCGACGCCGGGCACTTCGTTGTCCGGCGCCGCCGCACGACGCCTCGGCCGAACGTTCGTGATCCTTTGATAGCGCCCCTCTCGCAAGCGAGGACGCGGGGAAATGTGAGCTTGTGAGCTTCCGCCCACATCAGTAAATCCACGGCACGAGGCGCCAAGTCCGCGCGAAGTAGTCGTCATACTCCTTCCCGAAATGCTCACGCAGCAACCGTTCCTCCGCGTGGATGCGCGGGACGAGAGGAATCAACAGCAGCAGAGCGAGTAGCACGCCCACGACCGAGCGGAATGCGAGCGCCCAACCGACGGCCGACACCAGCATGCCGAGATAGCTTGGGTTGCGAATAACAGCGTAAATGCCGCGCGTTTCGAGCTTGTGGTCGGCCTGGATCGCCACCAACCCGCTAAAGCGGTTTTTCAGCAGGAACACCGGAACGAGCCTGAGCGTGCTGCCGGCGACGCAGACAGCGACGCCGAACCAGCGCACGGCGTCTCCGTCGATGGTCCAGAAGTCGATGCGGTCGGTGTAGGCCGAGACATAGGCCATCAAGAGCGCGATGACCAGGAATGCGAAGAGGACCCAGCGGTCGCTCCTGTCCTCTCTCTCCCCGGAACTCAGGCCGCTGCTTCCCGAAAACATCGCAACGACGATAAAGAGAAGAGTGACCAAGGCGAGCACGCGAAGCGCGGGATGCGCGAAGAACGCGCTCCATCCGCCCCAAGCCCAGATGGCTAATCCGAACTGGACGGCGGCCGTCAGGAAGCCGGCGACGAGTATCGTGATCGCGGTTGCCACACCGCCCGCCCTTGGCCTTATTGCCGTTTCGCTCATGGCTGCCGCATCCCTTGCTCAAGAAGCGCCAAAAGGAGATTGCACTGCTGCCGCATCAAATTGTATATTCGGAATATGCCGAATATACCGAATAAGATGGGCAAGGACAAGCGCTTCATCGAGGACGTGACGCGCCTGTTCACGCCTTGGGGCGTGCCGCCCGTTGCCGCCCGTCTCTACGGGTATCTGCTCCTTTGCCCTCGCCCGGTCAGCCTCGACGAGATCACCGAGGATCTTGAGATCAGCAAGAGCAGCGCAAGCGTGGCCGCTCGGCTCCTGGAGAGCTACACGCTGGCGCGTCGCCATAGCGAAGCCGGAACAAAGCGCGCGCTCTATGCGGTCGCCGACGATTACGAAGCCATGATCCGGCAACAGAACCAGCTGCTCGAGGCATTGGCCGAGCAGCTGAACGCCGGAGCCGGAATCGCCGCGTCCAAGACGGTCAGCGCGCGCCTCGAGGAGATGGCGGATTTCTACCGGGTGATGCGTGAGGCCATGGAGGACGCGATGCGACGCTGGAAACGCAGCCGGCGACCGCGATGAGTTACGAACTCCCCGCGACGGCGCATGCGCCGCGGAATCATCGGCAGCTTCGAGGGAGCGGCAAGACATGAGTCTCTTTCTGAATCTCGTTGTCCAGACGATCGCCTGGTTCGGCTTTATGGGCGTCATCATCTTCGGCGCTGCGGGGACACTGCACTACGCCGGCGGGTGGCTCTATCTCGGTGAAATGGTTGCCTTCTCAATGATTTTTGGAGCGTACGCGATGCGCGTCGATCCCGGCCTCCTTCGGGAGCGCCTGAAGCCGCCGCTCCAGAAGGAGCAGCCGCTCGCGGACAAGCTGGTGCTGATCCCGTTCCTGCTCCTCGTATTCGGAGCCATCGGCTTCATGGCAGCGGATGCTGCGCGTTGGCGCTGGTCAATGATGCCGCCTGCCGTGCAGTGGTCGGGATGCGGCCTGCTCCTGGCTGCGCTTTTGTTCATGTGCTGGACCTTGCGCACGAACAGCTTCGCCGCGCCCGTGGTCAAGATACAGAAAGAGCGCGGGCAGACGGTCGTCACGACCGGCCCCTATGCGATCGTCCGCCATCCGATGTATCTCGGCGCAATCCTGTACTTTGCGAGCACCTCGCTCGTGCTCGGCTCGTGGTGGGGGCTTGCGACAATCCCCATTCTCGCGCTCCTGCTCGGCATCCGCATCGTCATCGAAGAAGCGACCCTGCGCAGCGGCCTCGAAGGCTACCACGATTATGCGCGTCGCGTGCGCTGGCGCATGCTTCCGTACGTGTGGTGACATCACACCCCCGATCACGCCTGCTGGGTGGGATAGAGGGTGAGAATGTTGACGTTGACCCTGCGCGGTTGCGTCACTGCGTAGAGGATCGCGGTTGCGATGTCCTCGCTCTCGAGCTGCTCCATGTCTCCAAGCCTGTCCTCGACCGCCTGGCGCACGTCGGGGCGCATATGCGAGACGAACTCGGTCTTGACCGCGCCGGGCTCGATGCTTGTGACACGAATTCCATCCTTGCCCACTTCCCGCCGCAACGACTCGGCCATGGCGCTCGCCGCATGCTTGGTCCCCGAGTAGACGGTGGACGGATGAATGTACCTGCCCGTGCCGGAAGACACGATCACGATATGCCCGCCGGCCTGCCGCTTCATGATCGGCAGCGCGGCATGGATGCCGTAGAGCAGGCCCAGGAAGTTGAGCTCGATCATCTGCCTGTATTCCGCGGGAGTCGTGTTCTGAAACGGCGCCGCCACACCCACTCCTGCGGCCGCGACCAGAATGTCCAGCCGGCCGTATTCGCTCAGAACGGTCTCGACTGTCCTGTCGACCTGCGCCTCGTCCGTGACGTCGGCCTGAATCGGGAGCACCTCGCCGCCGCCGTCTCGTAACTGCTTAGCGAGAGCTTCGAGGCGCTCGCGGCGGCGCGCCACCAAGCCGACACGCGCGCCTTCGGCGGCGAGCGCAGCGGCCGTTGCCGCTCCGATCCCCGAGGAAGCGCCCGTGACCAGCGCCACGCGTCCGCTCAGTTTGCCCGTCTGCATGTTCATCTCCTCAATATTGGGCGGCGTGACCAATCGACTCAAAGAAGTGCGACGGCCTGCCATTCCATCAGCTCTGGTTGCATCATGATGGGCTCGCAGCCTCCTGCTCAACTTGTCAAATGGCGCGGAGGTCACAGGTTCGCGATCTCGCGGCACGATGCGCCCGAGCTTTGCATCAATCGACCCCTCTTTCTGAAGAAGAGGGTGCAGGGAAGGCCGGGTATCGGCTGATACCCGCGGTCCGCGTGCAGCAAAAAAGCACGCGGCAGAACCACAGGTTCAGCCCAATAACCGGCCTTCCCTGCGCGATGGTTTAGCGGCTTATACGTACTCTCCCCGGGGACCGGCTTGATTGCCCCCGTCGCGTTGCGGATCATCCGCCGCAAAGCTTGACCTCAGCACCGGGAGGCCAGGACCACACGATTTCACCGTCGCATCGATCTGTTCGTCCGCCTGATGAGATCAAGCTGCAAACCGACGCGCCCACCGCATCCCGGGCTCAACGTTCGTGACGATCGCGAAGCGCCCCTCTTGTGAGCCGGGACGCCGGGAAATGTGAACTCGATTTGCCCGACGGCACAAGCCGAGCCACATGCGGCAAACTGGCACGACGGGCAATTTAGGCATGACGCGTATGCAGAAACTGCCCGTCGTGCAGCCGGCGGTCAGCATGCCCTGATTGCTTGAGCGCCTTTGATGCGCGCATCTGCCGACGATCGGCCGGGTGATGCAATGCTGATACAGGGGACGAATTCGCGCGGGCGGGACACGCCAACACCCTTCGATTGCCCCATTCTCGTCGTATTCCGCCGGTCAGGTCATGCCATCGAGGAAGGGGCTGGGGCACTGTCCAACCTCGAGGAGATGTCGAGTGAAGAAATTCGCGATTGCCGCGGGCGCCGTGCTCGCGCTGGTGACCGTGGCCCATGCTGCGGACCTGCCGCATCCGCAACCGGTCTATGACCAACCCGCCTTCGGCAAGATGCCGATCGGGAAAGCTCCGATCGGCAAGAGCCCGGTCGGCAAGGCGCCGGTGGTCCCCCCGCCTGTGGTCCGCCGCAGCTACTGAGCGCGATCAGTCCCCTGCGCCATCATTCATCTCGGGGCGTGCTTGCCATGCAGCGTTCGTGTCTGGCCGGAATACTCTCGTTTGCGCTGCTGCTCCCGTGCGGTATGCAGACCGCATCCGCGCGGTCGGCGCACGCATCAGTCGGACATTCGAGCAAACCCAGCGCGCCCGAACGGCGCGCTTCCGAAGCCAAAGGGCCCTATTACGTCGACTTCAGAGCGCGCACTGCCGCGAGCTGGGGGCACGCGTTCGTCTGGTACGGCAAGACCAGCGAGCGGGCGGTCGAGGTGGCGGGCCTCACGCCGGCCGGCGATACGCTGGCCTACATGCTCGGTTATTTCACCTTCGTGCCATCCGAGACCGGCGCGAGCTATGGCGATCTCGATCCCGACTACCTGACCGCGAGCTACCGCGTTTATCTAAACGAAGCCGACGCCAAACGGGTGTTCGCCTACATCAAGAAACTGCAGGCGAGCTCGCCGGTGTGGAACGCCGAAACGACCAATTGCACCTCGTTCATTGGCAGCATCGCAAGCTTCATGGGTTTGCAGACGCCGGTGCGTTGGCGTCGTCCCGAGGACTACGTCAACAGCCTCCGCGAGATGAATGGCGGCCGCCAAATCGTGCGCCTGGCCGCGGAGCAATAGCCGCTCGCCCGGCTGCCCGCAGCCGCCATGGCCGGGCAAAAGCGCGCGTCTGCGCGCAGATGCTGGCCGTTCACGTTATGATCACTGCGGGTCGGGCGCAATGACGCTCTTGCTGAACGGGAATCAGCCGTAGAACCGGCGCTCGGCCGTCCCGTGTTCGCTCCGGCCGAACCTCGGCTTTACCGAACCAGCGAGTGCGCTGTCATCGTGATGCATCGCCAACCAGGCGGAGATTGATCCGGTCGATCAGCTGGAAACGGAGCCCTTCCGCTTCGGCCATCTGGGCCATCGTCTGTCGCAACGTGCTGACGTTCGATCCAAGCGACACGATTCCGCCCAGCACCGCGGCAATCGCCCCGATGGCGACGACCGGTGAAGACCCGAGCAGGCCCAGCATCATGCCAAGCAGCGAACCGGCACCAATTGCGATCGCCACCTTCGAGGCCAGGATGATTTTGCGGCAGCGCTCGGCAATGTCGCCGAGCTCGTCGAGTCGGGCTTCGATCCGCGAAATCTCATCGGTTGGCTCATCGTCGGCCATCAGAACGGATCCTAAGGATGCGCGCCGCGCTCGCTTGCGTCGGGGACGTCGGGACAGATACTTAGCGCAGTTTGCTCACGATTAAGGATTTTGTTCATGTCCATCGACGCCCAGGCCGCCACCGACCGCCTCATGCGCTTTCTAGCTATCGAGGGCGTGACCGGACAGGAGGCGGCGATCGGGCGCGAGATCACGGCCGCACTGCAGGAGAGCGGCGTGCCGGCCGATGCAATCCGCCTCGACGACGCCAACAGCCGCATTCCGCTGCCGACCGAGACCGGCAATTTGATCGTCGACCTGCCCGGCCGCGGCACCATGCACAACCAGCCGCGCATCATGTTCATGACCCACATGGACACCGTGCCGCTGTGCGCCGGCGCCAAGCCGAAGCTGGCGGGGCGCAAGATCGTCAACGAGGCCAAGACCGCGCTCGGCGGCGACAACCGCTGCGGCTGCGGCATTCTCGTCACCTTGGCGGCCGAGCTTGCGCGGCAAAAGCTCGATCATCCGCCGATCACGCTGCTGTTCTGCGTGCGCGAGGAGAGCGGGCTTTATGGCGCCCGCCACGTCAAGACCGACGATCTCGGTTCGCCAGTGATGGCCTTCAACTTCGACGGCAGCTCCGCCTCCAGCGTCACCATCGGCGCGGTCGGCGCCGACCGCTGGCAGGTCGAGATCTTCGGGCGCGCCTCCCATGCCGGTGTCGCGCCGGAGCGCGGCATCAGCGCGACCATGATCCTGGCGCTCGCGCTCGCTGAGGTGAAAGCCGGCGGCTGGTTCGGCAAGGTGGTGAAGGGCAAGGGCAAGGGCGCCAGACAAGGCACCAGCAATGTCGGCCCCGTCACCGGCGGCGATGGCCGCCCCGCAGGCGACGCCACCAATGTCGTCACCGACTACGTACACGTGCGCGGCGAGAGCCGCAGCCATGATGCGAAATTCTTCAGGGAGATCACGAAAGCCTACAAGACCGCGTTCGAGAACGCCGCCAAACGCGTCACCAACAGCGACGGCAAGTCGGGCCGCATCAAGTTCAAGGCCGAGACCGACTACTATCCGTTCCGCATGAAGGAGAGCCTGCCGGTGGTCAAGCGCGCGATCGCGGCGGTGTCTGATGTCGGCGGCCAGCCTTCCATCCGCGCCGGCAATGGCGGGCTGGATGCCAACTGGATGGTCCGCCACGGCGTCCCCACAGTGACCTTCGGCACCGGCCAGAACGAGCCGCATACGATCGACGAATGGATCAACCGCGACGAATACGAGCGGGCGTGTGCGCTGGCGGTAAGGCTGGCGACGATGGGGTGAGGGACGCGACGCCGTGGCTTCCCCCTCCTCACTTCGTGTGTACTCCTGTACAGCGAAATGTACTTTGGTAGGAATTGTGGTACACTGGCATTCGCAACCAGAACCACTACATTGCACCCATGGCAAAGACCGGCAAGCACGAGACCATCGGGTCATCCCAAACTGTCCGCAATACGAAAACCGGGCAGTTTGTAACCGTGCGCGGCGTCGGCGCCCTGAAGGGGCAGTTGTCGCTAAAGAAGGGCGTCGACCTGACGAAGCCAATCGCTTCGCAGGCGTTGAAGGGCGGCAAGTCGTCCGCTACGCACAAGCGCTGATCCTTGCCGGGCCTGTTGCTCGACACCCATGCACTGTTCTGGCTGGTCAGCGGCGAGGACACACTCACCAATCAAGCTCTTGTGGAGATCGGCCTCGCCCAGACCGCAGGCAATCTCTATGTCTCGCCCATCACGGCCTGGGAGCTTTCCGTCGCCACCCAGAAGCCGCGACAGACCGGACGCCCGCATCTCGGCCGTGATCCGGTCGACCGCTGGTTTCGAGAGGCGATCCGCGCGACGAGCGCGAAAATCATTCCGATCCATCAGACCATCGCACTGGAAGCAGCCAATGTGGTGCTTGAAACGGGCCACAAGGACCCTGGCGATTGCTACCTGATCGCGACGGCGCGTCGGAGACGAATTCCGATCGTGACCCGAGATGCCGTGCTGCAACGTATCTCTGCTGCCGACCCGCACTACCTCGCCATCATTGCCTGCTGACCATGATCCCGTAGCCCGACATGGAAGCCGCGGACGGGCCAGTTTGATTGGAGTCTCTGAGCTCGCGCCCGCCGCCCCGATGGCGTCATGGCCGGCTCGTCTCGGCCATCACGCGCCGAAAGTAAGATCTGATTACGCCCATCGATCGTCCACCGCGCATCCTGCATGCTGGCCAACACGAAATCGGTGATGCTCAGCCCCTGCAGCGCAGCCGCCCGCTCGATCAGCTCTTCTGCGCGGCGGCCACCCCGATCCTCCAGGCGCTCCCCGGACGCGGCCTGTTCGAGGCTTCGGACGTGGCTCCGTCTCCGGGAGCAACGCCCGGGCAATTGCTGGATAGTTCAAGGGTGGGCTGACTTGGGAGGCGTCGACGGAGGCCCGCAGGAGAAACTAAGTGCACTCTCGTCGCTATCCAAATCTAATGAAGGAACGACTTAATCTTCTCGAGATCCTTCAGCGCTGTCAGCTCGGCAATACGGAACAGCATAGAGCAGGTGTTACGTGCAAGATCACGATCAATCACCCCCTGTACGCTTGTGATGATTTCGTAGCTTCTCTCGCCGTAAAGATTTCGAACAACTTCCAGAAAAATATCGAGAATCACAACACACAGAGCGAGCGCCATAGCTCGGTAACGGATGGATGCATTGAGGATCGAAACTTGCCCTGACCGAATATCGATGAACTGACCATGTATGGCGTGCCCCCAATGAGAGAACGTCGAAAGGTATCCGTAAAGTTTTCCGGCCGGCTTGTACATACTCTTCATGTGAGAAATACACGATTGCGCCTTCAAATTCATGACATCATTTTCGTCTTGTGTGACGAAGGCCGTATTCGCCCAGGCCATCATCTCAAGGCAGAGGCGCAGAATTGGCAAAACCTCGAGTAGCAAGCCTCTATTCGACAGCATTCGAGCAGCATCCAGACTATGAGGTATCCTATAGAGAGTTAACTCCGCACCGAAGACTCCAAAGGTAGGTTGCTTGGCGTGCAATTCGCGCAAGCCCCTCATTAATTTCTCGACACTGTCTCGCAAAAAGTCGCTAGTAGCGTCCCCTAACGAGGCGGTTTCGTCCTCATACAAATCCGGTTCGACGTAACGCTTCAGCGTGTAGTCGATTGAGCTCAACTGCATCTGATAAGATATGACGGCAGCAACAATCCGTCGCCGAAACTCAGGCGTGCTCTTCCTAAGCATTCCGACCGGATATCCGACGCCCTGGCCGATCACGAGATCCAAATCCACCGCGGATTGGATTTGGAAATCCTTTGCCCATAGTCGATTGTCAATAGCCAAATGGTAGCCCCAAAGTCCTAAGCCAAATTAGGATTCCCTCACTCCCACTCGATCGTTCCCGGCGGCTTGCTCGTCACGTCATACACCACGCGGTTGACGCCTTTGACCTCGTTGATGATGCGCGTCGCCGTGTTGCCCAGGAACTTCATATCGAACGGATAGAAGTCGGCGGTCATGCCGTCGGTCGAGGTGACGGCGCGCAGGCCGACGACGTAGTCGTAGGTGCGACCGTCGCCCATGACGCCGACGGTCTTGACAGGGAGCAGCACGGCGAAGGCCTGCCAGATGGTATCGTAGAGGCCGGCCTTCCTGATCTCGTCGATATAGACAGCGTCGGCCTTGCGCAGGATATTGAGCTTATCCCCGGTGATCTCGCCGGGGCAGCGGATGGCGAGGCCCGGGCCTGGGAACGGATGGCGGCCGACGAAGATTTTGGGCAGGCCGAGCTCGCGGCCCAGCGCGCGCACCTCGTCCTTGAACAATTCGCGCAAGGGCTCGACCAGCTTCATGTGCATGCGCTCGGGGAGGCCGCCGACATTGTGGTGCGACTTGATGGTCACCGACGGGCCGCCGGTGAAGGAGACGCTCTCGATCACGTCGGGATAGAGCGTGCCCTGTGCCAGGAAATCGGCGCCGCCGATCTTCTTGGCCTCCGCATCGAACACATCGATGAAGAGCTTGCCGATGGTCTTGCGCTTTTGTTCGGGGTCGGTGACGCCGGCGAGCTCGCCGAGGAACAGTTTTGACGCGTCCACATGCACGAGCGGGATGTTGTAGTGATGGCGGAACAGGTCCACGACGGTCTCGGCCTCGTTCAGCCTGAGCAGGCCGTGATCGACGAACACGCAGGTGAGCTGGTCGCCGATCGCCTCGTGGATCAGCACGGCGGCGACGGCTGAGTCGACGCCGCCGGAGAGGCCGCAGATCACCCGGCCCTTGCCGACCTGCGCGCGGATCTTCTCGATCGCCTCCTCGCGGAAGGCGCGCATGGTCCAGTCGCCGGAGAGGCCGGCGATCTTGCGCACGAAATTGCGCAGGAGCTTGGCGCCATCAGGCGTGTGCACCACCTCGGGGTGAAACTGCATCGCGTAGAACTTGCGCGCATCGTCGGCGATCACAGAGATCGGCGAGCCCTGCGCTTTCGCCACGCCGCGGAAGCCGTCGGGCAGCCTGGTGACGCGATCACCATGGCTCATCCAGACCTCGTAAGTGCCGCCCTTCTCCCAGACGCCGTCAAACAGCGCGCAGTCGTCGGTGACCTCGATGGTGGCGCGGCCGAACTCGCGATGGTGGCCGCCCTCGACAGTGCCGCCGAGCTGCTGCGCCATGGTCTGCTCGCCATAGCAGATGCCGAGCACCGGGACGCCGGCGTTCAGGATAGGCATCGGCACGGAGGGCGCATTGTCGTCGAGCACCGAGGCCGGGCCGCCGGAGAGGATCACGGCCTTCGGCTTCATCTCGCGGAAGGCCGCCTCCGCCTTCTGGAACGGCACGATCTCGCAATAGACGCCGTCTTCGCGCACCCGGCGGGCGATCAGCTGGGTGACCTGGCTGCCGAAATCGACGATCAGAATCTTGTCATGCGCCGAGGCCACGTGGAGCGTCGGGTCGGCGGCGGTGGCTTCGGAATTGTCTGGTGCTGTCATGGCAAGGAATTACGCGACGAATCCCCGCGCCGCAACCCTCCAAGCGCTTCTCCCCCTGTCGTCCCGGGCAAGCCCGGGGCGCGCAGCGCCTCGGGCGCCGACCCGGGACCCATAACCACGGGGCGCAGTTACCGCGCGAGATGCAACGACGCGCGTGCCACAAACCCAGCCCTGTGGCTATGGGTCCCCGCTTTCGCGGGGACGACAGTGGAGGTACTCGGGAAAGCTGCAGGACCTCACTTCTTCTTCAAAATCGCCACGAAAAACCCATCCGTTCCGGTCCGGCGCGGGGTCATCAGCCAGCCTTCGGGCGATTGCAGCGCCGCGTCGGCGAAATCCTCGGCCTTGTCCCAGAGCACTCCGGCGGACTGCTCCGGCGGCACAATCGAAAACTCCGGATGGCGTTCGACGAAGCCGCGGACCTGCTCACCGTTCTCGGGCGTGAGCACCGAGCAGGTGATGTAGGCGATGCGGCCGCCCGGCTTGACCATGGGCGCCGCCCGCTCCAGCACCTCGGCCTGGTCCTTCAGGCGGATCTCCAGCGCGCCGGGGCGCATCCGCCACTTGGCATCTGGATTGCGGCGCCAGGTGCCGGTGCCCGTGCAGGGCGCATCGATCACGACGAGGTCGGCGGAGGCCTTGATGTCCGCGAGCGGCTCCTCCTCGCCTTTCGGCGAGCGCACCTCGGCGTTGTGCACGCCGGCGCGCGACAGCCGCTCATGGATCGGCGCCAGCTGGCGCTTGTCCTGGTCGGTCGCGATCAGCCGGCCCTTGCCCTGCATCTGCGCCGCGAGCGCCAGCGTCTTGCCGCCGGCACCGGCGCAGAGATCGATCACCTGCTCGCCGGGCCTTGCGGCGGCGAACATCGCCGCGAGCTGCGAGCCCTCGTCCTGGACCTCGATATTGCCCTTGATGAAGTCCTCCTCGGCATGGATACCGGGATTGCGGGCATCGGCGCCGAGCGCGATGCGCAGGCCAATCGGCGACCACGGCGTCGGCGAGGGGCGGAGGTGGCCGAGCGATTTGAGCACCTTGTCGCGGCCCGCTTTGAGCGTGTTGACGCGCAGGTCGAGCGGCGCCCGGCTCGCCATCGCGGCGGCTTCCGCGGCGCGGTCCTCGCCGAAGACAGCGGTGAGATAAGGATCGAGCCACTCCGGATAGTCGCCGGCGATGGGCGCCGGCGCGCCTTCGGCTGTGCGCGAGGCCAGCGCGCTGCGTTCGGCCTCGGTCAGCGGCGCCGGCGCGAAGCGGCTGCCGTCGCACAACGCCTCGATGGTCGGAATGTCGAGGCCGCGCTCGAGCTTGAGCATGCCGAGCAGGCGCGCGCGCGGGCTGTCGTCCTCCATCACATAGGCGCTGGAGGCGCGCCGTCGCAGCACGTCCCAGACGAGGCCAGCGATGGCGGCACGGTCGCCGGAGCCGGCGAAGCGGTGGCTGGTGCCCCAATCCTTCAGCGCCTTGGCGGCCGGGGCGCGCTGCGCCTCGATGGTGTCGATCAGTTCGATGGCGGCGGACAGCCGGGCGGCGGGGGTCATTTGTGGCTTTCGACCATAGAGTTAAATCAGAAGCAGGATCTTCAGCGCGAAGTACAGCCACATGGCCAGCAAGACCAGCGCGCTCGCATACCAGGCCATCGAGCGCTCGCCGCTCTCGCGGGAGCTGACCAGAATGCCGGCGTGGGCAAAGCGGGTCACCACGAAGATCCAGGACAGCATCACGATCACCAGATCGGCATGGCGGACCGGCATCGCCAGTGCGATCAGCGCGTAGAACAGCGTCGGCAGGCCGAACTCGTCGGTGCTGACCGGTCCGTTGGAAGTCCGTCCGCGCCCGCCCCGCATCCACAGCAGCAGCGCGAAGGTCAGGCCGACCTGCACGAACACCGGCAGCAAGATCATCTGAACCGACATCGAATTCCCTAACGCCCCCGATCAGGTCCGGCGGACCGGAACCTCTTAACCGCCGCGCACCGGACTCACAATGATTGAAGCCGTGATGTCAGGACGCCGAACAAGGCCCGCCGGTTCCAGCGATTTCCGCCGGCTGCGTGGCCGCCTGACATCAGCACGCCCGGCAATGTCGAAATGTGAAGCAGTTCACATTTTGGTTCTAAGGTCAGCGGTAAGCATGCGCGACAGAGGACCCTGCATGCCCGAATTCCGCCTGATCCAGATTTCCGATCCCCATCTCACCCGGCGCCATGCGTCCCTGACCGCCAATTTCGAGCGCGTGAGTGCGCATATCGACGCTGCGCGGCCCGATCTTGTCATCAACAGCGGCGACCTCGCTTTTGATGCGCCGACCTCGCCCGACGATCTCGCCTTCGCCCGCAGCCTGCATGACGCCCTGCCCGTGCCCTGCCGCTATCTGCCGGGCAACCACGACGTCGGCGACAATCCGACCGAGCTCGGGCCTCAGCCGCCGCACCCGGTCTCCGAGGCCCGCTGCCGGGCCTTCAGCAGGATCTTCGGCGATGACCGCTGGCGGTTCGAGGCGGCGGGATGGAGCTTCATCGGCCTCAACTCGCTGCTGATGCAGTCCGGGCTACCCACCGAAAGCGAGCAGCTCGACTGGCTGGCGACGCAGCTCGCGGCGGCCGCAGGCCGGCCGGTGGCGCTGTTCCTGCACAAGCCGCTGTTTCTGGACACCCCTGACGATCCCGAGCTCGAGGCCAGCGCGATCCGCTATATTCCGCCACCGGCGCGGCGGCGGCTGCTGGACGTGCTCGGCAAGGCCGACCTGCGGCTGGTCGCCAGCGGCCATGTCCACCAGCGGCGCGATTTCACCTATCGCGGCACCCGCCACATCTGGGCGCCGTCGGCCGGCTTCATCATCTCCGACCAGAAGCAGGAACGGATCGGCATCAAGGAGGTCGGCCTGGTCGAATATCGCTTCGAGCCCGACAGCCTCGAGGTCCGCCATATCAGGGCGCCGGGCCAGGTCGATATCGACCTGGACGAGCTGCTGATGGACAATGTTTAGATTGAACTATGAGATGAGGGTTGGATCGAGCTGCACAGGAGCTCCACCTCTCCCGCTGGGAGAGGTCGGATTGCATCGGGAGATGCAATCCGGGTGATGGGTTACGGTCCCTCGTCGGAGCTGAGCCCCCTCACCGGCGCCTGTCGGCGCGACCTCTCCCCGCTGGGGAGAGGTGAACTGAGTGCGCGGGTCGCGTTTCACCGAACCCAGTGTTGAGTGGATTTCACGCGCAATCATCACGCCCGGTCCGGTCCGACGCGGACCAGCTGCTTGCCGAAATTGGCGCCCTTGAGCAGGCCCATGAACGCGCCCGGCGCGTTCTCCAGCCCCTCGGTGACGAACTCCTTGTACTTGACCTTGCCGTCGCGCACCCATTCGGACATGTCCTTGAGGAAATCGCCGTGCCGGGCGGCGAAATCGGAGACGATGAAGCCGCGGATGGTGAGGCGCTTGGTCAGCACGTTGCGCATCAAGGCGCCGGCCCATTTCGGCGCCACCGATTGCGTGTCGTTGTAATGCGCGATCAGGCCGCAGACGGGCACGCGCGCGAACGAATTGAGCAGCGGAAACACCGCCTCGAACACCGCACCGCCGACATTCTCGAAATAGACGTCGATGCCCTTGGGGCAAGCCTCCTTCAGCTTTGCCGCGAGATCGGGATCACGATGATCAATGCAGTCGTCGAAGCCGAATTCATTCTTCACGTAGTCGCATTTGTCCTTGCCGCCGGCGATGCCGATCGCGCGGGCGCCTTTGATCTTCGCGATCTGGCCGACCGCCGAGCCGACCGCGCCGGAGGCCGCGGCGACCACCACGGTCTCGCCGGCTTGCGGCTTGCCGATGTCGAGCAGGCCGGTATAGGCGGTCATGCCGGGCATGCCGAGCACGCCGACCGCCGTCGAGATCGGTGCCAGCTGCGGATCGATCTTGCGCAGGCCGCTGCCGTCGGACAGCGCGTGGGTCTGCCAGCCGGCACGCGACAACACGATGTCGCCTGTCGAAAACGCCGGATTGTTGGAGGCGATGACCTCGCTGACCGTGCCCGCTTCCATCACGCCCCCGACCGGCACCGGCTGCGCATAGGACGGGCCGTCGCTCATGCGCCCGCGCATATAGGGATCGAGCGACAGCCAGATCGTGCGGAGCAGCACCTGCCCCGGACCGGGCTCCGGCACGGCGCATTCCTCGAGCCGGAAGTCGGACGGCTTGGGCTCGCCCACGGGCCGCGCCGCGAGCACGATGCGCTTGGCCTGATTTGAGGCTTGGGACATTATCGTTTCCTCCGATGGTTTTCGTCATTGCGAGCGAAGCGAAGCAATCCAGCGCCGTCAAGCGGCAAGGCTGGATTGCTTCCGCCGTCGCCCTTTGGGCTATGGCGGACAAGTCAGCGCTAACGCGCTTCGCAATGACGGCGGAGGACGATGTGCGGCCTTACGCCCCGCCCGGATAGTTCGGGGCCTCGCGCGTGATGGTGACGTCGTGGACGTGGCTTTCGCGCAGGCCCGCGCCGGTGATGCGGACGAACTCCGCCTTCTCGTGGAATTCATTCAGATTCCGCGCACCGACATAACCCATGGCGGCGCGCAGGCCGCCGGCGAGCTGGTGCATGACGTTGCCGACCGGCCCCTTGTAGGGCACCTGGCCCTCGATGCCCTCGGGCACGAGCTTCAAGGTGTCCTTGATATCCTGCTGGAAGTAGCGGTCGGCCGAGCCGCGCGCCATCGCGCCGACCGAGCCCATGCCGCGGTAGGCCTTGTAGGAGCGGCCCTGCCACAGGAACACTTCGCCCGGCGTCTCGTCGGTGCCGGCGAGCAGCGAGCCGACCATGGCGACATCGGCGCCAGCGGCGAGCGCCTTGGCGAGGTCACCGGAATATTTGATCCCGCCGTCGGCGATTACGGAGACGTCGGCCTTCTTGGCCGCTTCCACCGCATCCATGATCGCCGTGAGCTGCGGCACGCCGACGCCGGCGACGATACGCGTGGTGCAGATCGAACCCGGCCCGATGCCGACCTTGATCGCATCCGCCCCCGCATCGATCAGCGCCTGCGCGCCGTCGCGGGTGGCGATATTGCCGGCGATCACCTGGACCTGGTTCGACAGTCGCTTGATGCGATTGACCGCCTCCAGCACGCGCGAGGAATGGCCATGCGCGGTGTCGACCACGACGAGATCGACGCCGGCATCGATCAGCCGCTCGGTGCGCTCGAAGCCGCCCTCGCCCACAGTGGTTGCCGCCGCGACGCGCAGGCGCCCCTGCCCGTCCTTGCAGGCGAGCGGATGCGCGACCGCCTTCTCGATGTCCTTCACGGTGACGAGACCGACGCAGCGATACTGCTCGTCCACCACGAGCAGCTTCTCGATGCGATGCTTGTGCAGCATCCGCTTGGCCTCGTCCTGGCTGACGCTTTCGCGCACCGTGACGAGGTTCTCATGCGTCATCAGCTCCGACACCTTCTGCTTGGGATCGGTGGCAAAGCGGACGTCGCGGTTGGTGAGGATACCGACCAGCTTGCCCGGAACGCCCTTGCCGCCGCCGGTCACCACGGGAATGCCGGAGATGCCGTGCGTGCTCATCAGCGTCAGCGCGTCCGATAGCGTTGCATCCGGCGAAATGGTCAGCGGGTTCACCACCATGCCGGATTCAAACTTCTTGACCTGCCGCACCTGGGCGGCCTGGCCCTCGGGATCGAAATTGCGGTGAACGACGCCGACGCCGCCGGCCTGCGCCATCGCGATGGCCATGCGCGCCTCGGTGACCGTGTCCATGGCGGAGGCCATGATCGGGATATTCAGCGGGATCGCCCGGGTGACGTGGGAGCGGATGTCGACCTCGGAGGGGAGGACATCCGACAACCCTGGCTTCAAGAGCACGTCGTCGAATGTAAAGGCTTCGCGAATTCCCTGCACGACGGCCATCGTCAACTCCTTATCTGCGGCCGGCCGGCCGCGGCATGATCTGAGGATGAGCGGCGGCGCCAGCGAAAGCCACTGCCTCGCTGTCGAATCGATGCCCATCGGTGGGGTTGACGCGGGTCGATAGCACGCTGACGTGACGAATCAAAGGGGCCACGGGCAGATTCCCGCAATTGCGAACCGAAGTGACCGGCCGCTCGCCCAGGCCCGAAATCCACGGCACAGGCGGAATAAAATATCGCGAGGCGCGCCTTTCCGGGATCGAAATTCCGCGCCGTTCGCTGGGACAGAAGACAATTAGCGCGGATAGCCCGGCGGCGGCCCATAGCGGCGGATGGCATCGACCACTTCGCGGTGGCGGCGCTCCTCCCGCTTCATGTGCACGGCGATGAGGGCATGCGCCGATGGCACCAGCAGCAGGACGTGGAAGACCAGCCCGAGCAGCAGGCAGACCACGATCAGCAGCAGGTTGAGGATGGCCGAGAACGGCTGGCCGTTGAGCAGGAGGCCGAGCGGCGGCACCAGTGCGGCGAGCAGGTAGATCACCTGAGACCTCCGGGCATGTGTCTGTCGTGGAGCATTTAGGGAGCCATGCAGGCAGCGCAATGGCCTCGCCTGCGGCAGGGTGATAAAGCCGCACCGCCCGCCTCTCCCTCCTCCGTCAAGCCCGACTTTCGATGAACAAGCAACGCATCATCCCGCTGATCGTCGCCACCGCGCTCTTCATGGAGAACATGGACTCCACGGTGATCGCGACATCGCTGCCGGCGATCGCCGCCGACATCGGCACCAGCCCGCTGACGCTGAAGCTTGCCATCACCTCCTATCTGTTGTCGCTCGCGGTGTTCATTCCGGCGAGCGGCTGGACCGCCGACCGGTTCGGCGCGCGCACTGTGTTCAGCGTCGCCGTCGGCGTCTTCATGGTCGGCTCGATCGGCTGCGCGTTGTCGCAATCCGTATCGAACTTCGTGTTCGCCCGCATCCTGCAAGGCATGGGCGGGGCGATGATGACGCCGGTCGGACGGCTGGTGCTGCTGCGCTCGGTCGACAAGAGCGAGCTGGTCAGCGCCATGGCCTGGGTCACGGTCCCGGCCCTGATCGGCCCTGTCATCGGCCCGCCGCTGGGCGGCTTCATCACCACCTATTTCTCCTGGCACTGGATCTTCCTGATCAACATCCCGATCGGGCTGCTCGGCGTGGCGATGGCCCTGCGCTTCATCGATCCGATCAAGGAGGAGAATCCCGAACCATTCGATCTCTATGGCATGGTGCTCGCCGGCATCGGCCTTGCCGGCATCGCTTTCGGCTTGTCCGTGGCCGGCCTCAACCTGCTGCCATGGTCGGTGGTCGCCGCGCTGGTCGCCATCGGCGCGATCGCGATGACCCTCTACGTCATGCATGCGCGCCGCACCGGCTCACCGGTGCTCGATTTCTCGCTGTTTCGGCTCGCGACGCTGCGCGCCGCCGTGGTCGGCGGCTTCATGTTCCGGCTTGGCATTGGCGCGCTGCCGTTCCTGTTGCCGCTGTTGATGCAGATCGGTTTCGGGCTGACACCTTTTCAGTCCGGCCTCATCACGTTCGGCTCGTCCGCCGGCGCGATGGGCATGAAGACGCTCGCGAGCCGCATCATCCGCACCTTCGGCTTTCGCAATTTGATGACCGTGAATGCGGTGGTCTCCTCGGTCTTCCTCGCCGCCTGCGCGCTGTTCACGCCGACGACGCCGCTGCTGCTGATTCTGATCATCCTCGTCGTCGGCGGCTTCTTCCGCTCGCTCGAATTCACCGCAATCAACACCGTCGCCTATGCCGAGGTCGACAGCGCGGCGATGAGCCGTGCCACCACGCTGGTCTCGGTCAACCAGCAGCTTGCGATCTCCGCCGGCGTCGCGGTCGGCGCCTTCTCGGTCGAGAGCACGCTGTGGTGGCACGGCGCCACCGATCTCAGCGCGAGCGCCTTCGCGCCCGCTTTCGTCGTGGTCTCGATCGTTTCGGCCGCTTCGGCCTTCTTCTTCTGGCAGATGCCGGACGATGCCGGCCACGAGATCTCCGGCCGCAAGGTCAAGGAGATCGCCAGCCGCAAGGGCGCCGAAAAGGCCGCGCGGAAGGTGGCGACCGAGACCACGCAGGATGCGCGGGACCAGCGCTCGGCTTGATGCGAGCAAATCGCATGGCTACGCCGTCATTGCGAGCCACCCGGTCCGCGCAAAGCGCGGCCGGATGACAGGCTCCGCGAAGCAATCCAGCGTGAATCGCGAGACCCTGGATTGCTTCGGCGCGTCGCGCCTCGCAATGACGAGAAGAGAGAGCAGCAACTCCCACCACATCGTCATTCCGGAGCAGCCCGCTGATGGAGCAGTTCAGCAAGTCGGCGGTGCGCGCCCTAAACGCGTGACAACGCGGCCAGGTACGCTTGCGTGTAGCTCTCGGCCACCACGGACGCAGTGAAGCGGTTGCGGACCCGGACGCGTGCAGCTTCCCTCGCTTGCGCGAGGAAGCTGGGTTCTGCGAGAAACCGTTCGATGGCAGCGATCAGGCTCGCTTCATCACGCGGCTCGACGACGATGCCGGTCACGCCATCCTCGATGATATCGGGAATGCCGGACCAGCGGGTGCCGATCGCCGGCAGGCCGAGAGCCATTCCCTCGAGCAGGCACAAGGGAAACATCTCTCCCGTCTCATATGTCGGAAGCACGACCACATGGGCGCTGCGCATCGCCGCCGGGACGTCGCGATGATCGACCTTGCCTTTGCAATCCACGATCTGGCGCAGACCGAGCCGATCGATCTCCGCCTCGACAGACCCGCGCATCGGCCCATCACCGAGGAACACGGCGCGGAGGCCTGGATGACGCGGCGACAACCTGGACAGCGCACGCAAGAGATCGATATGGCCCTTGCCCTCGACCATGCGGGCGACCAGCACGAGCGTGAGCTCGCCATCGCGCGGCTGCACTGAGACGCCGGAGAAGGCCTGCTCATCGACGCAAAACGGAATGACCTTGCTCTGATCGGCCCGAACGCCTTCGTCGGTCAGCTCGGCGACGGCGGCCGCATAGGGCATCGCAATGGTCGAGGCGAGCCGCTTCTCGATCCAGAACGTGATGTCGGCAAGCCGGTCGCGCTGCGGCGCAAACCAGCTGAGCGTGCCGTGATGCGTAACGACCACGGGGACACCCGTCAGCGCTGCCGCGACGAAGCCATCGAGACAGGAGATGCCCACGGCCTGAATGTGCAGGATATCGTTCGTCTTGAGCAATCGCCGCAGCGCCTGGACGCGCCGGACCCGCAGCATCGCGGTGCCGAGCTTGCGCGGCAGGCGGCTCTCGGCGGCCCCTCTCGACGGAAGATCGTGGACCGCAATGCCGCGGTCATTTCCGATCAGCCGCACGTCCTGGCGGTTGTCGAGATCCATCACGATCGACGGCGTCAAGCCACCGCGCTTCTGAGCGGCCGTGAGTTGCAGGATGAACGTCTCCACCCCCGTCATGCCGAAGTTCGTGCCCATGTAGTGCAGAACGCGAACATCGGAGCGCTGCTCTGGCGGCGTCACGCGCGCCAATGGCAGCGACGTCAATCCGACAGAGGCAAGCAGAGGTGACTCCAGCAGATCGGACAAGCTGTCGGCGGCAACCACAACCAGCGGTTGCGAAAACTCGATTTGCAGCGTCTTGAACAGGACAGCCAGATCGCCAGCGACGGTGCCGATCGCGAGCCATGTCCAGCACAGCACGAGCCCGGGAACGATCGCGGTCAGAAACAGGACCGATCGTACAAATCTTACAGAATTGAACATGACAATAAATGACTGTGAATAGATGCACGATCCCTAAAGCGATCTACGGTGCGGGTCCATGTGACGTTCTGGCGCAAGTGAGCCAACAAGTAACTCTCGGTAGAGCTTATGTATGACGATGGTCAGATCTCGCTCCGGCGCGACATGCGGGGCGCTGGCCGCCCAACACGACTCCTGTCCATGAATAGTGGCGGCTGCTGGTGCAGCAGGCGTCCGAGTGGTTTGCCGAGTTTTGCGCCAAGTGGTCCTTTCGGCCGGATGGCCGCCATCGTAGGCTGCATTCGCGCAAGATGCAGCCAAGTGAGCGCCGGCGCCGTGCATCCAGCGGAGCCACTCCGCACAGTCAGGGGAGAGGACATGAGCGCGCCTGCTTTGCGCCGCACTGACATCGCGATGACGCAGGAGCAGATCGAGGCGACGCTCGCGCGCGGCTTTGCCGGGCGTCTCGCCACTGTTGGCGCGGATGGCTATCCCTATTGCGTGCCGATGCTGTACATCTGGGCCGATCATCAGCTGTTCCTGCACGGCACCAGCGCCCGCGGACATCTGCGGGCCAATGTGGAGCACGAGGCACGCGCCTGCTTCGAACTCGACGAGCCAGGCGAGGTCTTCGACTATGGCCGCTTCGAATGCGATTCCGGCCTCGCTTATTGCAGCGTCATCCTGTTCGGCCGCATCAGTGTCGCGGACGATGTCGCGATCAGGCAGCGGTTCTGCGAACGGCTGATGGAGAAATACGGCAAGCCGGATTCGATCCGGCCCAAGAACTTCTTTCCGCGGCTCGACGCGATCACCGTCTATGCCATGCACGTCGAGCGGATGACCGGCAAGCAGCGGCTGCTACCCGAATTGTCCGAGCAATGGCCGGCGAAAGACCGGACGCGAACGCCGGACGCGCGGCCGTAGGTCGCTTCAGCCGCCTCTAGCGCCCGAGAAAAACCGCGCCGCGCGAGACCTGCCAGGGCCGGCCCCAGGGCGAGCCCGATCTGCCATCGCGCCGTAGGAGGAACCGAACAGCCGCACCACCAGTAGCTGTCGCGGCGCGACGCTCGGCTGCAGCCGCGCGAGCATCACGCGACCGGTTTGCGAGGCGATCGACGCCTCGATCCATCCGAGTCCTTATAGATGGAGCTGAAAAGCCTTGCTCGCATCTCCGTCGTCATTGCGAGCGAAGCGACGTGTCAGAAGTCGATCGCGGACATCTCGCTCGCCGCGGTGAGCGAGATGAACGCCCGGAGGACCACCGAACGGCTTGATGCAGGCGCTCGCCAGCGTCGCGGTGACGGCGAAGCAGGTGATGGCATGGCCGCCTCCATGAACAGAGGCGGCGCTACCCACAATTCCAGACCAGGCCGACCGGCGTGCGGGTCCAGCATGGACCGAGGCTGCCGCCATTGTAATGACCGCGGAAGAATCCAGGCCGGCCGAAATAGTGCCACTCGCCGTCGTAGTAGTTCAGATATTCCGGCGTCGGATCGATGTACCAATGTCGCCGGGACGCATAGCGCGGGCCGCGCGGGGCGCCATTTACGCCATAGATCGGCACGCTGTTGTTCGGCGGCTGACGATAGCCGGGCAGAAAGCCGTAGCCATGCCATTTCTGCGGCGCTCGCTTGTGAGCGGGCGCAGCCAGCGCGAGCGCCGGCAAGAGCATCAGTAGGATTGCAATCGAAGCGGATGAGATGCGCACCATCGAGGCAAGATAGACCGCTTGCTGCATGAATGCGACCGAAATCGACGGCATGCCGGCGGCGGTGTTCGCAGTGTGGCAAGTTTGGCGTTCAAATCCGCAGTTAATGATTTCTGACTGTTTCGGCCTCACGTGCCGGACACGCATGTATCACGGTGCCGGAGGCTGCATCCCGAATCGATCGCCCAGAAAGCACAAACCTCCGGCGGGGCATCGCCGGAGGTCCGTGGAGCATGCTGGAGGTTTAACGTTGTTACAGCATCACCAATTACGCTGAGCGCGGAACAGTGCGCTCACCGTATCCTGATCCTTCAGCTGATAAGTCGCCGCAGGCTTGGCGACGCTCGCGACCGCCGGTGCGTTGGCAAAGCCATCGTACTTCTGGTCGAGATGGGTATAGGTCACGTCGGCCGAGAAGGTCAGGTTCTTGACCGGCGTCCAGCGCGTGATCACACCGATCTGGCCGATGTTGAAGTCTGGATTGCAGGTCGAGCCCGGGGTGAGGAGACGCGCCGTGGCAATGCCGGAGCAGATCAGCGCCGAACCGGTGCTGCCATAGTTGACCGCAGCGTAAGCGCCATAAACAGCCGTGTTCCAGTACGGGCTCCAGTTGTGGGTGTAGGCGCCGCGCATGCCCCAGGTCTTGACCGTCGAAAGGCCCGTGCCCGGTGCGAACACCGCGTCCGCCACGCCGGCAAAGCCGATGCTCTGGAACGCGGAGCCCGAGCCGCCATACATCGAATAGCTGGTGTTGGCCAAGCTCTGGAAGTTGTAGCGGCTGGCACCATCGGTGTAGACGCCCTGGATGTTGATGACGTCGCCGGGCCCGGTCGGGATGTTCTTGATCGACAGAGCCAGCTGACCGGCCCAGCCCCACTTGTCTTCGGGGTGTCCGGTGAGCTCGGTCGCACCGTAATACGCAGCGTGGTTGTCATGCGCCGCGAACGACGCCTGGAACAGACCCCAGGCCTGGTCGACGCGGACCATGCCGATGATGTCAGGAGACGTCGTGCCGCCGATTGCGTTCGCGCCGTACGCACCGCCCAGCACGCCACTGGCGGAGATGCCGGACGTATTCCAGATGTTGGTGGTGAAGAACTGCGACTGGTCCTCGGCCGAGATCGCGGCCGTGATGCCCTGGCCGAAATCGGCGGTATAGGTGAACTGGTTGACGCCGTTCACGTTGCCGCTGCCGCCGACCAGACCGTCGAAGTTGTTGCCGGGATAGTTGGTCCAGGGCGCATCGAACGACGACACGGCCTTACCCATGGTGAAGCCGGCGAACTGGATGAAGGCGTAGTAGACGCCGAGCGTGCCGCCCGAGATGCCGTCATTGCTGAGGCCATTGACCGACGTCAGGCCGGCGGAGTTCGCCGCACCCGTCGAATACTGGGTCCCACCATTGCCGACGCCGCTGTAGGAGCCCGACGTCCAGGTGAACACCAGATCCGCATAAGTGCGGACGACGCCATATTCGGTCGCGGTGCGGGTATCGACGTTGAAATCTTCGCGCGAGCGCATCTGGTAGGTGTTGCTCAGGCGATTTTGCGCACCGGCCACGCCGCTATAGGCGCCGCCATAGTTGCTGTTGGTCCAGAGCGCGGTCTCGGCGCGGATATAACCGCCGAGCTTGATGCAGGTATCCGTGCCCGGAATGTAATAGAAGCCCGCACCGTAAAGCGAGCAGACCCTGACATATTCAACCGCCTTGGCCTTCAACGGAAGATCGGCAGCTTGCGCCCCCGCCGCGGCAAAAATCACTGCTCCCGTGCCGAGAAGCAGGCCCCGAATCGACTTCATTTGCAGATTTCTCCAAGTTATTGGATGGCGGACGCGACCCCTTGCGCGCCCGCCCTTGTTGAACACATCACCGTCTGCACTCACGATCACCTTTTCGGCATTCGTTCGTACACACACGACATGCTCTACACCTTTTATCAAATGATAACCATCATTTAAACTCGCAAACCGGTTACGAGCGACACATTCTCGTTCAACAAATTGCGAAGTTGGGGCGCAAGCATGTCGAGGACAGCAACGCTGAATGGAGACGGCTTGCAGCATGCGATCTATGCGAGTTGTTCCAGGTGTGACATTCGGCTCGGCGCGTCGAACGATGCGTGTCTCATCACCCGCAGTGTGACTCCGTTGTGTCGAGTCGCTCGACGCGATGCTGATATGCGCAGGGCTCCGATCGTTCTATCTGCGTTGAATTACGTAAGACCGATGTAGCAAATCAGCTGAGCAAATAAGGTGACTTCAACGCATCGCGTGCGTACATGCACTCTTGAGTGGGCGCGTGACCACGGTACGTAGTGGCGCCGCCAGCCCGCGTCGCTTCGAACTGCTATTGATGTGAGCCTGCGATGGTCAGCGGGTGTGCCGATGTCGCCGATGCGGGCGCGGCAGCAGATCGGGAGCCTGCGCGAAGAACGGATTCATCATGCAGATCGCCGCCCGTCCCGATGCGCTCGCCCGACATTGCGGCAGCGAGGTGAAGCTGCAGTCATTCCATTCGCCGCCGAACGGCCCCTGATAGAGCTTCATGCACACGGGATAACGTGGATCGTAGGTTTGCGCTTCGGCCGGATGTGACAGCGCCACCAGCGACGCGACCGCAAGCGACAGGAAAGCGCCGGTCAACGCGCGAACCGACAGGCCACGGCGATCGGCGGGATGATGTGGCACAAGCAACTCCGGCATGAACGCAAGATCAGAACCGGCATTTAAGGTGTGCCATCACAAAACGCCAGCGCGTGACGGCGGGTCATCATTGACGAGAACGCGGGTCTCGGCGCTCATTCGCCCGAGCCCGGTGCTCCGCGGTACCCCATCGCCAGCACGTAGCGCTCGGAGGAATCCTGCCGGCTCGCCGCTGGCTTGACGTGGCGGACGCTGGCGAAATCGCGCTTGAGCTGCGCCAGCAGCTCTGCATCCGCTCCGCTCTGGAACGTCTTGGCGAGAAAGCTGCCGCCCGGCTTCAACACCTCGCCGGCGAAGTGCGCGGCGAGTTCGACCAGGCCGACGATGCGGAGCTGGTCGGTCTTGCGATGACCGGTGGTGTTGGCGGCCATGTCCGACATGACAATATCGGCGCGGCCGCCCAGCATCGCCATCAACCGCTCCGGCGCATCGCTCGCGTGGAAGTCGAGCTGGGCGAAGGTCACGCCGGGGATCTCGCCCATCTCGAGCAGGTCGATCGCGATCACCCTGCCCTTGCCCGCCTCCGCGCCGACCCGCCGCGCCGCGATCTGGCTCCAGCCGCCGGGAGCCGCGCCAAGGTCGACCACGGTCATGCCGGGCTTGAGCAAATGATGCTTGTCGTCGATCTCGATCAGCTTATAGGCCGCACGCGAGCGATAGCCGTCCCGCTTGGCCTGCGCGACATAGGGATCGTTGAGCTGCCGCTCCAGCCAGAGTTTCGAGGACAGCTTGCGCTTGCCGCCGGTCTTGACCTGCACATGCATGCGGCCGGTGGTGTCTTTGGCCATGGTGGACTCTGAACTTGGGAGATCGTTGAGTTGATCTGGTGCGGCATCGGAGGTCCACCTCTCCCCGCTGGGGAGAGGTGATTCGAAATTGCGGCGACCATCGTGCCCTAATCGAACTTCAATTCCATCTCAGCTGGTCCGCAGCGCGCCGTCCTCGCGCATCATCTCGACCAGCATGCCCTCGCGCAGGCCCCGGTCGGCGACGCGCAGGCGCGGCAGCGGGAAGGCCTTGCGGATCGCATCCAGGATGGCGCAGCCGGCGAGCACGAGATCGGCGCGATCGATGCTGATGCAGTTGTTCTCGGCGCGCTCCTGGTAGCTCATGGCGAGCAGCCGCGCGACGGTCTTGGTGATCTCGGCATCGTCGATCCAGATGCCGTCAACCCGCCGACGGTCGTAACGCGCCAGATTGAGGTGAATGCCGGCGAGCGTCGTCACTGTGCCGGAGGTGCCGAGCAGGTGCATGCCGTCGAGATCGCCCCCATGCTCGGCCGCGAACGGCGCCACATGCTCCATCACCGCGTCGATCATCCGCGCATAGATGTCCGGCGTCACATCGCGGCCGCCGAAACGCTCGGCCAAAGTCACCACGCCGAGCGGGATCGACATCCAGGCCTTGATCTGCGGCTCGGCGTGCTTCTGCGCGGGATCGCGCTCGATCCGGACCAGCTCCGACGAGCCGCCGCCGATGTCGAACAGGATGGCACCATGACCCCTGGGATCGAGCAGCGGCGCGCAGCCCTTCACGGCCAGCGCCGCCTCGGTCTCGCGATCGATCACCTCGAGCCGGATACCGGCCTCGGCCGCGACCCGGTCGCGGAAGGTGTCGGCGTTCGAGGCCGCGCGGCAGGCTTCGGTCGCGATCAGCCGCAGCCGCTTCGCCTTCTTGGATTCGATCTTGTCCCGGCAGATCGCGAGGGCCGCGATGGCCCGCGCCATCGCCGCCTCGCTGATGCAGCCCGTGGTTGAGATGCCCTCGCCCAATCGGACAATGCGAGAGAAGGAATCGACCACGCGGAAGCTGTCGCCCGAAGGACAGGCGATCAGGAGCCGGCAATTGTTGGTGCCGAGGTCCAGTGCTGCGTAGACGCTGCTGCCTTGATTGGCAGCGCAGCCCGTCGCGGCAGGATCCGGACCAGGCCGCAGCCGGGGCTCCATGTTCCCGCGCGGCTCGAGATCATCCCGGAGCCGCGTATCATTGATCATTCAAATGGTCTTTCCGCCGGGCCATGCGGCCCTCGCCTGGAATGTCGCTTTGGCGAAACATTAGCAGTGCCAAGCGCCTATGCAACAGCCCCGCCATCAGGGGTTACGGAGCATGCCCAATCGGGCGTTGTCGGGCGGTGAGGGCTGGATTATCTGGGAACAGAACGCGATTTCGCGGCCAATCCAGCCTTTCAGGGCCTAGTTCCATGCAAGATTACACCTCTCCGGCCTCCCTCGATAACGCCATGGCACTGCAGAAATACGGTGTCGGGCAGCCGGTCCGCCGGAAGGAGGACGACACGCTGGTCCGGGGCAAGGGCAAATATACCGACGATTTCAACCTGCCGGACCAGGCCCATGCGTGGATCGTGCGCTCCAGCCATGCCCACGGCATCATCAAGGGAATCGATACCACGGCCGCAAGGGCCATGCCGGGTGTGCTCGGCGTCTGGACCGGCGCCGACCTCGCCTCGGCCGGGTATGCCCCCTTCGTCTGCGGCCTGCCGCTGAAGAATCGGGACGGCTCGCCGGTGCTGCAGACCAACCGTCCGGCGCTGCCGACCGACAAGGTACGCTATGTCGGCGATCCCGTCGCCTTCGTGGTCGCGGAGACGGCGACCCAGGCCCGCGACGCCGCCGAGGCGGTCGAGGTCGATATCGAGCCCCTGCCCGCCGTGACCAATGCGGAGGAAGCGGCCAAGCCGGGCGCGCCGCAGCTTTACGATCACATCCCCAATAATGTCGCGCTCGACTACCATTACGGCGACACAGCCAAGGTCGAGGCGGCCTTCGCCAGCGCCGCCCACGTGACCAAGCTCGACATCGTCAACACGCGCGTCGCGGTGGTGCCGATGGAGCCGCGGGTCGCTTTGGCGTCCTTCGACAAGAAGAGCGGGCGCTACACCATCCAGGTGCCCACCCAGGGCGTCAGCGGCAACAAGGCCATGCTGGCGCGGCTGCTCAACGTGAAGCCGGAGCAGGTGCGCATCCTCACCGCCAATGTCGGCGGCTCGTTCGGGATGAAGAACATCGGCTATCCCGAATATATCTGCATCCTGCACGCAGCGAAGGCGCTTGGGCGTCCGGTGAAGTGGCGCGACGAGCGCTCGACCAGCTTTCTCTCCGACAGCCAGGGGCGCGACCAGATCATCCATGCCGAGCTTGCGCTCGACGCCGAGGGCAAGTTCCTGGCAGTGCGGCTATCGGGCTATGGCAATCTCGGCGCCTACATCACCGGCGTCGCGCCGAGCCCGCTCTCGCTCAACACCGGCAAGAACCTCGCGAGCGTCTACCGCACGCCGCTCTTGAGCGTCGACATCAAGACGGTGCTCACCAACATGACCTTGATGGGCGCCTATCGCGGCGCCGGCCGGCCCGAGGCGAACTATTTCATGGAGCGGCTGATCGACGCCGCCGCCGACGAGATGGGGATCGATCGCGTCAGCTTGCGCAAGCGCAACTACATCAAGCCGAGCCAGATGCCGTTTCCGGCCGCTTCCGGCGTCACCTATGATTCCGGTGATTTCGCCGCCGTGCTCCAGAAGGCGCTGGAGATCTCCGACCATGCGGGGTTCGCCAAGCGCAAGCGCGAGAGCCGCAAGAATGGCAAGCTGCGCGGCATCGCGGTCGGCTCCTATCTCGAGGTCACGGCGCCCCCGAGCGGCGAGCTCGGCAAGATCACCTTCGACGCCGATGGCGGCGTGACGCTGACCACCGGCACGCTCGACTACGGCCAGGGCCACGCGACGCCGTTCGCGCAGGTGCTGTCGAGCCAGCTCGGCATTCCCTTCGAGAAGATCCGCCTGGAGCAGAACGACTCTGACCTCGTCCGTTTCGGCAACGGCACCGGCGGCTCGCGCTCGATCACCGCGACCGGCCAGGCGATCGTCGAGGCCTCCGCGCTCGTCATCGCCAAGGGCAAGCAGGCCGCCTCGCATCTGCTGGAAGCCTCCGAGACCGACATCGAATTCGACGATGGCCGCTTCACCATTGCCGGCACCGACCGTGCCATCGACATCATGGAGCTCGCGCAGCGTATGCGCGAGGGCAAGCTGCCTGAGGGGGTCCCAAGCTCGCTCGACGTCGATCACAACACCACGACGACCGAGTCCGCCTTCCCGAACGGCTGCCATGTCGCCGAAGTCGAGGTCGATCCGGACACCGGCGTCGTGCAGGTGGTCGGCTACACCGGAGTCAACGATTTCGGCACGGTCGTCAACCCGATGATCGTGGCCGGCCAGCTCCATGGCGGCGTCGCCCAGGGCATCGGCCAGGCGCTGATGGAGCACGTGCGCTACGACGAGCACGGCCAGCCGATCACCGGCTCGCTCATGGACTATGCGCTGCCGCGTGCCTCCGACATTCCGAGCATGACGGTGGGCGACCAGCCGGTGCCGGCCAAGACCAATCCCTTGGGCACCAAGGGCTGCGGCGAGGCCGGCTGCGCCGGCTCGCTCGCCTCGGTCGTCAACGCTGTCATCGACGCGCTTTCGGAGTACGGCATCAAGCACCTCGACATGCCGCTCACCCCGGAGAAGGTCTGGCGCGCGATCCAGGAGGCGAAGGCGAACAAGGCGGCGTGATACGTCGAGCTTCAGCCCGGTTCAAATGACCCGCGCAGTCCCTTCGCGCTCAGCTGTCATCGCCCGCGAAGGCGGGCGATCCAGTATTCCGTGACAGTTTTGGTTGGACGGAGACGCCGCGGCGTATTGGATGCTCCGGCCTTCGCGGAGCGTGACGGTTGCCGTGCAGAGGCCAGGCGCCTCTTTCAGGACCTCTCTTTCAGGACCTCGCCCCTTCCTACGCCGCCGCCTGCTGCCGCGGCTGATAGATCGCCACATGATGGCAATACGCCAGCGGCGTCTTGCCGTTGGCGACCACCAGCGCGTCGAGCTCGACGAAGCGATGGCCCTTCTTCTCGTAGTTGGCGATCACCTTCGCCCGCGCCGTGATCTCGTCGTCCGGCTGCAAAGGAGCCAGGATCTGCATCCGGCTGCCGACGTGAATCCATGGACCGAGGATCACGTTGTCGACCAGAAGCCGGTTCATCACCTTCTGCAGCAGGCCGGGATGGCCGAGCCCCTCGCGCGTATAGATCGAATCGCTCTCGCGGATGTCGGCGCGGTAGGCCGCACCGGTCGCGCCCGGCCAGGCCCGCGGCGCGGTGCCGAGCCAGGTGCCTTCCACAAAGGACGACGCGCCGATGGGCTGGCGTTCGGCCACGGGTCCCACATCCCTAAAATCAGCCAGCGCAATCGCTGGCGCAGCCGGCGGCAGCGACGCCGAGCCGGTGGCGCAGAGTTCGCCGCGGCTCACAACCTCGAGCGTCAGCACACCGTCGCTTTCGCTGCCGCTGACCTCGACGGTCTCGCCGTCATAAACGGGTTTAAGGAAGCGCGCGTCCATCAGCCCGCGCTCCAGGAACGCCCGCCCCCACTCTGCCACCGGCAGATGCATCATATAGGCCATGACGTCGACGCCGGGCACCAGCCCGCCTGCGAAGCCGAAACGGCGCGCCACGGTGTCGTCGTGCATCTTGTTCTCGGATTGTTTTGCCGTGTTGTAGGCTTTGACCACGTGGCTTTCGAGCGCGCGCGCCATCGGTGTTTCCCTGTTCTTGTCGTTGTCTGCCCGAATGGTAGCCGCCGGGAACGGACCGGCCAAGGTTTACGTCAACGCGTTCGTTCGGCTCGCAATTCCCTGCGCGATGGGTTACCACCCGAGGCCCGAAACACGCGGAAGACGACCGAATTGAACCCGACCCGGATCTATGTTGACGCTGACGCCTGTCCGGTGAAGGACGAGATCTATCGCGTCGCGATGCGGCACGATGTGCCCGTCAGCGTGGTCGCGGGGAACTTCATCCGCATTCCCCAGGACCCGCTCATCGAGCGGGTCGCCGCCGGCGGGGGGATGGATGCCGCCGACAACTGGATTGCCGAACGCGCTGGTCCCGGCGACATCGTCGTCACGGCCGACATTCCGCTGGCGGACCGCTGCGTGAAGGCAGGCGCCGAGGTGATTGCGCCGAACGGCAAGCCGTTCACGAAGGAGTCGATCGGCATGGCGCTGGCGGTGCGCAACCTGATGACGGATCTGCGCTCGTCGGGCGAGATCACCGGCGGGCCGCGCGGTTTCACGCCGCGTGATCGCTCGACGTTCCTGTCGGCTCTTGATCAGACAATTCGACGCATTCAGCGCCAGCGCGCCAACCAACAAGCGCAGCAGAGCTAATCCCATGGCGCCTCCGCTCATCCAGCTCAAAGACATCAAACTGACGTTCGGCGGCACGCCGCTGCTGTCCGGCGTCGAACTGTCGGTCTCGCCCGGCGAGCGCGTCTGCCTGATCGGCCGCAACGGCTCGGGCAAATCGACCCTGCTCAAGATTGCTGCTGGGCTCGTCGATTCCGATTCCGGCAGTCGTTTTGTTCAACCGGGAGCCACGGTGCGCTATCTGCCGCAGGAGCCGGACTTCTCCGGGCACGCGACGACGCTCTCTTATGTCGAGGCCGGCCTCGGCCCCGGCGACGATCACTACCAGGCGCGCTACCTGGTCGAGCAGCTTGGCCTCACCGGCGAGGAGGATCCAGCGCATCTCTCCGGCGGCGAGGCGCGGCGCGCGGCGCTGGCGCGGGTGCTCGCGCCCTCGCCCGACATTCTGTTGTTGGACGAGCCGACCAACCATCTCGATCTCACAACCATCGAATGGCTGGAGAACGAGCTCGACGGACGGCGCAGCGCGCTGGTCCTGATCAGCCATGACCGCCGCTTCCTCACCAACCTGTCGCGCGCCACAGCCTGGCTCGACCGCGGTCAGATCAGGCAGATCGACCGTGGCTTCGCCGCCTTCGAGGCCTGGCGTGACGAGGTGCTGGCGGAAGAGGAGCGCGAGCAGCACAAGCTCGACCGCAAGATCGTCAACGAAGAGCACTGGCTGCGCTATGGCGTGTCCGGCCGGCGCAAGCGCAACGTCAAGCGGCTCGCCAATCTGCACGCGCTGCGGCAGCAGCGGCGCGACTATCGCGGCACGGCTGGCAGCGCCAATCTCGCGGCAAGCGAGGCCGACAAGTCCGGCAAGCTGGTGATCGAAGCGAAGGGCGCGTCGAAAGCTTATGGCGAGCGCAAGATCGTTGATGATTTCTCGATCCGCATCCAGCGCGGCGACCGCGTCGGCATTGTCGGGCCCAACGGCGCCGGCAAGACCACCCTTGTCAATCTGCTGACCGGCGCCAGCGAGCCGGATGGCGGCAGCGTGCGGCTCGGCGTCAACCTGGAAATGGCGACGCTCGACCAGCATCGCGAAAGCCTCGATCCCAAGTCGACCTTGGCAGAAGCCTTGACCGGCGGCCGCGGCGACCACGTCATGGTCGGCGGCAAGCCCAAGCATGTCGTCAGCTACATGGAGGACTTCCTGTTTGCACGCGAGCAGATGCGCACGCCACTGGAGGTGCTCTCGGGCGGCGAGCGCGGCCGCCTGATGCTGGCGCGCGCGCTGGCCAAGCCCTCGAACCTGCTGGTGCTGGACGAGCCGACCAACGACCTCGATCTGGAGACGCTCGACGTGCTCGAGGACATGCTCGGCGACTACGAGGGCACCGTGATCCTGATCAGTCACGACCGCGACTTCCTCGACCGCATCGTGACTTCCGTGATCGTGCCAGAGGGCAACGGCAAATGGGTCGAATATGCCGGCGGCTACAGCGACATGCTGGCGCAGCGCGGCGCCGACCTGAAGCGCGAGGCGCCGAAGGCCGCTGCGCCGGAGAAGAAGGAAACCAAGGCAGCCGCGGCGCCGGGCGGCGCGCCGAAGCGAAAACTCTCCTTCAATGAGAAGCACGCGCTGGAGACGCTGCCGAAGACGATCGCCAAGCTGCAGGCCGAGATCGAGAAGCTGCAGACGGTGCTGGCCGATCCGAGCTTATATGCCACGGACCGCAAAAAATTCGACGCCGCCTCCGCCGCAATCGCCACTGCGCAAACCGAGCTCACCGCCGCCGAAGACCGCTGGCTCGAGCTTGAAATGCTAAGGGAAGAGATCGAGAGCGCGTGAGGCACAATGTTGATGGCGTTCTCGAATGAAATCGCTTTGGTCGCCACAACATCGGTGCACCCTCTCCCCTTGTGGGAGAGGGTGGCGCGCATCGTTAGATGCGGGCCGGGTGAGGGGTTTGTCTCCGCGGATGCAGACCCCTCACCCGCCTTCGATGCTTCTTCGTATCTCAGGCACCCTCTCCCACAAGGGGAGAGGGTACACTTCCCGAGCCGCTTCACTTTAATTCACAACTAACAACGCCAGCTTGCAGTCACGAGGCCAAACCATGACCACGCCGCTCGCCGCCAAAATTGCCAGAGAATACGGCACGCCCTGCGCCGTCGTCGACATGGAGAAGGTCGAGCGCAACATCGCGCGGGTGCAGGCGCAGTGCGATGCCGCCGGCATCGCCAATCGGCCGCATATCAAGACTCACAAGAGCCCAGTGCTGGCGAAGCTGCAAATCGAGGCCGGCGCCAAGGGCATCACCTGCCAGAAGATCGGCGAGGCCGAGATCATGGCAGAGGCCGGCATCGACAACATCCTGATCAGCTATAATCTGATCGGCGAGGAGAAGATGGCGCGGCTCGGCGCGCTGCAGGCCAAGGCCGACGTCACCGTCGCCGCCGACAACGCCACCGTGATATCGGGCCTCCCGCAGGCCGCAGCGCAATCCGGCCGCACGCTGTCGGTGGTGGTCGAATGCGACACGGGACGCAAGCGCGCCGGCGTCGAGACGCCGGCCGAGGCGATCCAACTGGCGCAGCAGATCGCCGCCTCCGAGGGCCTGCGCTTCGCCGGCTTCATGCTGTATCCGACCGAGAGCGGCTGGGAGGACGCGCAGAAGTTCTATGACGAGGCGCTGGCCGGCGTGCGCGCCCACGGACTGGACGCCACCATGGTCTCGACCGGCGGCTCGCCGAACCTGAAGAATCTCGGCAAGCTGAAAGGCGCGACCGAGCATCGCCCGGGCACCTACATCTACAACGACCGCATGCAGGTTGCGGCCGGCGTGGCCAGTTGGGACGATTGCGCGCTTCACATCTATTCCACGGTTGTGAGCCGCGCCGCGCCCGAGCGCGGCATCCTCGATGCCGGCTCCAAGACGCTGACCACCGACACAGGCGGTCTCGACGGCCACGGCCTGATCCTGGAGCATCCCGAAGCCAAGATCGCCCGCTTCGCCGAGGAGCACGGTTTCCTCGATCTCTCGCGCAGCAACACCCGCCCCAATGTCGGCGACGTCGTGCGCATCGTGCCCAACCATGTCTGCGTTGTCGTCAACATGATGGACGAGGTCGTGATGGTGCGCGGCGACGAGATCCTGGGCGTGCTGCCGGTCGCAGCGAGGGGAAAGCTGCGGTAACACCTCTTGCTCCATCGTCATTGCGAGGAGTCGAAGGCGACGAAGCAATGACGGCGGCAGTAGATGGGTTGAGCTACGCTCAACCCATCCGTCGATTCAGCCACCTAAGCACGCCCCTGCCCGCCGCCACGCCGGTCGCGAACGACGCCTGCAGAAGATAGCCGCCGGTCGGAGCTTCCCAATCCAGCATCTCGCCGGCCGCGAACACGCCGGGCAGGCGCTTGATCATGTAGGCGGTGTCCAGTTCATCTAACGCGATACCGCCCGCGCTCGATATCGCGCGTGACAGGCCTGACGTAGCGGTGAGCTTCACCGACACGGCATTGACTAGCGCGGCGAGTTCATCGGCCCCGAATGATGCGAGCTGGCGCCCGGCATTGATCGCAGCTTCCTGCAACAACCCGATCGCGACCGGCGACAACTGTAATGACTTGCGCAGGACGTTGGAGAGCGATTGCTTGCCGCGCGGCGCCGACAGGCGCGCGACGAGATCTCTCGTTGTGAGATCAGGCCGCAGCGCGATCTGCGGTGTAGCCTCACCTGATGCGGCAATCGCCTCACGCAGCTCGGACGATAACGCATAGACCGCACCGCCTTCGATCCCTTCGCGGGTGATCACGGCCTCGCCGCGCACGATGCGACCGCCGAATAATAGCGCGATGCCCTTCAGCGGCTGCCCCTCGAAACGATCGCGGAAGATCTCCGACCAAGCGACGGTGAAGCCGCAATTGGCCGGCCTGAATTTCGTGATCGCGACGCCCTCATTCGCGAGAATATTCGTCCATCTGCCGTCGGAGCCAAGCCGCGGCCAGCTGGCGCCGCCGAGCCCGAGCACGGTCGCGTTCGCTTCGACGACGCGCAGTCCGTGAGGCGTCTCGAACAGCAAGCGCCCCTGCCCGTCCCAGCCGGTCCAGCGATGGCGCAGCGCCAGCCGCACACCCTGTCTATCCAACCGGTGCAGCCAGGCGCGCAGCAGCGGCGAAGCCTTGAAGCTTTTCGGGAACACGCGGCCCGAGGAGCCGACAAAGGTCGGCTCGCCCAGCGTCTCGCACCAGTCACGCAGATGTTGTGGCGGAAAGGCACTGACGGCAGCCTCCAGGAACGGCGCGGCTTCGCGGTAGCGCGAAAGGAATGCGGGCAGCTCCTCGCTATGGGTCAGGTTGAGCCCGCCGCGCCCGGCCATCAGGAATTTGCGCGCCACCGAGGGCATCGCATCATAGACAGTGACGGCGGCCCCGCCCTCGGCCAGGACCTCGGCGGCCATCAGCCCGGAAGGACCGGCGCCGATGACGGCGACGTTTTTTGCAATCGAGGACATCGCGCCAGCGAATGTGGGAGGAACTCTTTATCCGCAAAAGAGGTCGTCATTCCGGGATGCGCGCCGAAGGCGCAAGCCTGAATCCATACTCCAGATCGTGGTTATGGATTCTCGGATGCGCAATTGCGCATCATAGCTCATCGCTTCGCGAGGCCCCGGAATGACGGTGAGCGTTACAGCTTGATTCCCAACCTTGCCGCGGCCTGGGCAACGTATTTCTGCGTCTGCTCGAACGCGCCCTGCAACGCCTTGGCCTTCGACATGTCGCTGATCTCCTGGAAATGCGCGACGATGGCATCCGGCGTCCAGTCGGACCGGGGCAGATTGATGCCCTCGCTCTCCACGATCTTGATGACCGCGAACGAGCCGGCGCCCGCGCCCATGATGGTCCTGGTCGGCGCGTCCTCGCTCAGCATGTATTCCACCGCCGGCGTGATCGCCTCCGGCTTCATCAGTTCGAGCGCCTGCGGCGGCAGCAGCTCCTCGGTCATACGGGTGGCAGCGGTCGGCGAGATCGTGTTGACCCGGATGTTGTTCTTGCGGCCCTCTTCCGCCAGCACGTTCATCAGGCCGACCATGCCGGTCTTTGCCGCGCCATAATTGGCCTGGCCGAAATTGCCGTACAGGCCGGACGACGATGTCGTCAGCACGATGCGGCCGTAATTGCGCTCGCGCATGCCGGCCCAAACCGCCTTGCAGCAATAGAAACTGCCGACCAGATGCACGTCCAGCACCTTGGCGAAGTCCGCCACCTCCATCTTGCCGAACGACTTGTCACGCAGGATGCCGGCATTGGCGCAGAGCAGATCGACACTGCCCCACTCCCTGGTGGCGCGCTCGACCATCGCACTCACCTGCTCGAAATTCGATACGTCGGCGCCATCCGCCATCGCGGTGCCGCCGGCCTTTTCGATCTCCTCGACCACGGCCTGCGCCGGGGTCAGCGAGCCGCCGGTACCGTCACGCGCGCCGCCGAAATCATTGACCACGACCTTGGCGCCGCGGCTCGCCAATCCCAGCGCATGCGCGCGGCCAAGCCCATTGCCGGCGCCGGTGACAATGGCGACGCGTCCGTCAAATCTGATTGCCATGTGCTGATATCCTGAACTTTCAAGCGAGAACGATGAGGCCGAGCCAATGAGCGACGAGTGCGGGCTTGGGCTCTCCCTCGATCTCGACCGACACGTGGGTCACCGACTGCAACTCCTTCGGCCGGCGCAGCTCGGCTTTTGCCAGAGTGAAACGGCCACGCACGCGTTGTCCCGACTTGACCGGCGACATGAAGCGCAGCCTGTCGAAGCCGTAGTTGACGCCCATCGCGGTGCCCTCGATCGCCGGCATCACCTCATAGGACATCACGCTGAGCAGCGACATCGTGAGAAAACCGTGCGCAATGGTCGTGCCGAACGGCGTCGCCTTGGCGCGCTCCGGATCGACGTGAATGAACTGGTGATCCTCGATCACATCGGCATAGGCATCGATGCGCTTCTGATCGACGACATGCCACGACGAGACGCCGATCTCCTGCCCGACCAGCGCCTGGTAGGACTCAAGCGAAATCGGCGGCTTCTTCCAGATCTGTTCCATGCTCTAGCTTTCGGTCGGACGGCTGCGCTGCAGCTCGGGAAAGTCTTCTTCCTTGAACTCGACGCCGCGCAGGGCGTCGTCGCGATTATTGTCGTGCTCGAGCCGCCGCAGCTGCACGCGCCGGATCTTGCCCGAGATCGTCTTCGGCAGCTCGGTGACAAGCTCGATGCGCCGGATCCGCTTGAACGGCGCCAGCCGCGCCTGCAGATGTTCGAAGATCGACAGCGCGGTGGCGCGCGAGCGCTCCGCGCCCGATGTCAGCAGCACATACGCCTTGGGAATCGCGAGCCGGATCGGATCGGGGCTCGGCACCACGGCGGCTTCAGCAACTGCCTCGTGCTCCAGCAGCACGCTCTCCAGCTCGAACGGCGAGATACGGTAGTCCGACGACTTGAACACGTCATCGGAGCGGCCGACGAAAGTGAGATAGCCATCGTCATCGGCGAACACGACATCGCCGGAGCGATAGCGCGCGCCATCGGTGCCGGAGAGCTTGCCATCATCGCCCTGATAACCTTGCATGAGGCCGGCCGGACGATCGGCGCCGAGCACCAGGGTCACCTCGCCCTCTTTCGTGACGTTGCCGTCGATGTCGGTGATCTCGATGCGGTAGCCCGGCAGCGGCCGGCCCATCGAGCCGATCTTCACCGCCTGCCCCGGCGAGTTGCCGACGATCGCGGCGGTCTCGGTCTGGCCGTAGCCGTCACGGATGGTCAGGCCCCAGGCGTTACGCACCTGATCGATCACTTCGGGATTGAGCGGCTCGCCGGCACCGCAGACTTCGCGCAGGGCCACCTTGAAGTCGGAAAGACGCTCCTGGATGAACAGACGCCACACGGTCGGCGGCGCGCACAGCGTGGTGACGCCGCAACGGCCGATGATGGCGAGCAGCCCCTTGGCGTCGAAGCGCGGCTGGTTGACCACGAACACCGTAGCGCCGGCATTCCATGGCGCGAAGAAGCAGCTCCAGGCATGCTTGGCCCAGCCCGGCGAGGAGATGTTGAGATGGATGTCGCCGGGCTGCAGGCCGAGCCAGTACATGGTCGAGAGGTGCCCGACCGGATAGCTGCGCTGGCTGTGCCGCACCAGCTTCGGCTTGGCTGTCGTGCCGGACGTGAAATAGAGCAGCATGGGGTCGTCGGCGTTGGTCGGACCGTCGGGCGCGAACTCTTCCGGCGCGCTCGCAGACTGCTCGAACGGCAGCCAGCCATCTGTGGCGGTGCCGACCACGATGCGCGTCAGCCCTTCCGCGCCGAGGCTCGCGAATTTCGCGACCTGATCTTGCGCTGCGACCACCGCCTTGGCGCGGCCGCGATCGAGCCGATCGCGTAGTTCGTCCGCTGTCAAAAGTGTAGTAGCCGGGATCACGACGACGCCGAGCTTCATCGCGGCCAGCATGGTCTCCCACAGCGGTACGACATTGCCAAGCAGCAGCAACAAATGATCGCCGCGCCTCAAGCCCTGCGCACGCAGGAAGTTTGCAACCTGGTTGGAGCGGCGCGACAGCGCCGAAAAAGAGAGTTTGGTCTGCCGGTCCTGCGCCGCATCGACGATCCACAGCGCAAGTCGATCACGGCTTGCGGGATCGCGGGCCAGTTCGGCGTCGAACCAGTCCAGCGCCCAGTTGAACGGCACCGGATCGGGCCAGCGAAAGCCCTTGACGGCGGCTTCATAATCGGTGCGATGGTTCAGCAGAAAGCTGCGCGCGTCTTGAAAGGTCGTCATCGCCCGCCCTCCGCCAGTTTGCGGACATGTTGAATGATGCCGGAGAAATCCACGCCACTATTACCCGCCGCATCGAACGCCTTGTAGATTTCCTGTGCATGCTGGCCGAGCGGTGTCGCGGCGCCCACTGCCTTCGCCGCGTCCTGCGACAGCGTGAGATCCTTCAGCATCAGCGCGGTGGCGAAGCCCGGTCTGTAGCCGTTATTTGCGGGTGAGGCCGGCACCGGTCCCGGCACCGGGCAATAGGATGTCAGCGACCAGCACTGGCCTGACGAGGTCGAGGCGACATCGAACAGCGCCTGATGCGACAGGCCGAGCTTCTCGCCCAGCGCAAAGGCCTCACCGACCGCGATCATCGAGATGCCAAGGATCATGTTGTTGCAGATCTTGGCCGCCTGGCCCGCGCCGGCGCCGCCGCAATGGACGATCTTCTTGCCCATCGCCTCCAGGATCGGCTTTGCGGTCGCGAACGCGCCCTCCTCGCCGCCGCACATGAAGGTGAGCGTCGCCGCCTTGGCGCCCCCGGTGCCGCCGGACACCGGCGCGTCGACGGAGGCGATGCCGTGCTTGGCGGCCAGCGCATGCGCAGCCCGCGCGCTTTCGACATCGATCGTGGATGAATCGATGATCAGCGCGCCCTCGGACATCGCGGGCACGACGTCGTTCCAAACCGCGAGCACATGCTTGCCGGCCGGCAGCATCGTCAGGACGATCTCAGCGCCCTTGACCGCAGCCGCAGCGCTGTCGGCGATCTCGGCGCCATCGCTCCTGGCCTGCGCTCGCAACGCCTCGACCAGATCGAACGCCACCACCTCGTGGCCGGCCTTGATGAGGTTGGCGGCCATCGGTCCGCCCATATTGCCGAGGCCGATGAATGCGATCCTTGCCATATTGCTTTTCCTCCCCTCGGACGTCCCGTTATTTGCTTGGCGATTTACTTGGCGGGAATGTCAGCTCGTCGGCGCCAATCTCGGCAAGATACGGCGCCAGCATCGCCGGTGTCACGTCATCGATATCAGGCGGCGACCATTTCGGATTACGGTCCTTGTCGATGATCGCGGCGCGCACGCCCTCGCGGAAATCATCGCTGCGGAACACTTCGAGTGCAGCGCGATATTCCCGCACCAGGCATTCCTCGAGCGAGGCGGCGCCGCGCGCCAGCCGCAGCAGCGTCAACGTCACGACCATGCCGCGCGGCGATTTCTCCTGCAGCGCCTTCAAGGTCGCGCGCGCCAGCTCGGAGCCGTCCTGCTTCAGCGCGGCGACGATGTCGTGCATGCTGTCATGGGCGAACCAGGCATCGATCTTGTCCTGCTGCGCCGCGACCGGCCCCGCACTTTCGCCGGTGGCGAAGCCCTCGATCAGTTGCGCAATCTCGCGGGGCGGCGTGCCGGGACGGACCTTGGTCAGGGCCTCGCGCAGCGCCGGCCATTCGCCGGACGACACGACAGCGTCGGCAAAGCGCGCATGGATCGCGTCGGGTCCGTTCATGGTCTGGCCAGTGAGACCAAAATAAGCGCCGAGCTCGCCGGGCGCACGCGACAGGAGCCAGGTGCCGCCGACGTCGGGGAAGAAGCCGAGCCCGACCTCCGGCATTGCGAGCTTGGTACGTTCGGTGACGATGCGATGGCGGCCATGCGCCGACAGGCCGACGCCGCCGCCCATCACGAGGCCATCCATGTACGCGACATAGGGCTTCGGGAACGCGGCAATGCGCGCGTTCATGATGTATTCCTGGCGCCAGAACACCTTGCCGAGATCGCCGCCTTGTTTCGAGCTTTCATAGAGCCCGCGAATATCGCCGCCGGCGCACAGCCCTCGCTCGCCCGCGCCCTCGAGAATGATGACAGCGATTTCAGGATCGGCCTCGAACCGATCGAGCGCCGCGTCGATGCCGAGCGACATCTCCAAGGTCATCGCGTTGATCGCCTTCGGGCGGTTGAGCCGGATGATTCCGGCCGCGCCCTCCCGGCGAACGATCAGGTCGCCCGCCTCCGCGGCCGCCGTCGTATCCATCATCGCGCGTCCTCGATCAGCTTGCGCGACACGATCAGCCGCATGATCTCGTTGGTGCCTTCGAGGATCTGGTGCACGCGCAAATCGCGCACGATCTTCTCGATGCCATATTCGCTCAAATAGCCGTAGCCGCCATGCAGCTGCAGCGCCTGATTGGCGACCTCGAAGCCGACATCGGTACCGAAGCGCTTGGCCATCGCGCACAGCATGGTCGCATCCGAATCCTTGCGGTCGAGCGCAGCCGCCGCGCGCCAGACGAAGCTGCGCGCCGCCTCCAGCTCGATCGCCATGTCGGCGAGACGAAACTGCAGCGCCTGGAATTCATCGAGCCGCTTGCCGAACGCCTTGCGCTCCCTGGTATAGGCCAGCGTCTTGTCTAGCGCGGCCTGCGCACCGCCGAGCGAGCACGCCGCGATGTTGAGGCGGCCGCCATCGAGCCCGGCCATCGCGATCTTGAAGCCGATACCTTCCTCGCCGAGACGGTTGGCGACCGGGACGCGGGCATTCTCGAAGATCACCGCGCGGGTCGGCTGCGCGTTCCAACCCATCTTGCGCTCGTTGGCACCGAACGAGACGCCCGGCGTGTTCGCAGGGATCACCACGGTCGAGATACCGCCTGCGCCCTCGCCGGCGGTGCGCACCATCGCAACCAGGAGGCCCGTGGCGCCCGCACCTGAGATGAACTGTTTCTGGCCATTGAGCACGTAATGATCGCCGTCGCGCACCGCACGGGTGCGCAACGCCGCAGCATCCGAGCCCGCGCCAGGCTCGGTCAAGCAATAGCTCGCGATCAGCTCCATGGTGCAGAGTTTCGGCAGATAGGCTTGGCGCTGCGCCTCGGTGCCGAAGGTGTCGATCATCCACGAAGCCATGTTGTGGATGGAGATGAAGGCCGACACGGTCGGGCACCCCGTGGCCAGCGCCTCGAAGATCAGCGCCGCGTCGAGCCGGGACAAGCCGGAGCCGCCGACATCGTCGCGGATGTAGATGCCGCCCATGCCGAGCGATGCGGCCTCCCGCATCACATCGACGGGGAAATGCTTCTCCTCATCCCAACGCAGCGCATGCGGCGCGATCTTCTCCGCGGCGAAGGACCGCGCCATGTCGCGCAGTGCGATCTGATCCTCGTTGAGAGCGAATTGCATGCGTCAGTCGGGTTTCCTCTTGCTTGAGCCGAGCTAACTGGTCTCGCCGTCATTGCGAGCGAAGCAATCCAGCGCTGCGAGGTAGGTCTGGATTGCTTCGTCGCCTTCGGCTCCTCGCAATGATGGCGCTAAGTCCTGACGGTCTTCCCTGTCACTTCATCGTCGGGATCGAGAACTCCGCGCCGTCCTTGACGCCGGACGGCCAGCGCGAGGTCACGGTCTTGGTCTTGGTGTAGAAGCGGATCGAATCCGGGCCGTGCTGGTTGAGATCGCCGAAGCCGGACTTCTTCCAGCCGCCGAACGTGTAATAGGCGATCGGCACCGGGATCGGCACGTTGATGCCGACCATGCCGACGTTCACGCGTGCAGCGAAATCGCGCGCGGCGTCGCCGTCGCGGGTGAAGATCGCGACACCATTGCCGTAATCATGATCGGACGGCAACGCCAGCGCTTCCGCATAATCCTTGGCGCGCACCACCGACAGCACGGGGCCGAAGATCTCCTCCTTGTAGATGCGCATGTCCTTGGTGACGTTGTCGAACAGGCAACCGCCCATGTAGAAGCCGTTCTCATAGCCCTGCATCTTGAAGCCGCGGCCGTCGACCGCCAGCGTCGCGCCTTCCTTGATGCCGATCTCGACATAGTTCTTGACGCGCTCGACCGCCTCCTTCGTTACCAGCGGGCCGTAATCGGCCGACGGATCGATCGAGGTGCCGATCTTCAAGGACTCCACGCGCGGGATCAGCTTCTCCATCAGCCGGTCCGCGGTGGTCCTGCCGACGGGAACGGCGACCGATACCGCCATGCAGCGCTCGCCGGCCGAGCCGTAACCGGCGCCGATCAACGCGTCGACCGCCTGGTCCATGTCGGCGTCGGGCATCACGATGGCGTGGTTCTTGGCGCCGCCAAAACACTGGCAGCGCTTGCCGTGGGCGGCGGCACGCTCATAGATGTATTGCGCGATCGGCGAGGAGCCGACGAAGCCCACCGCCATAACATCGGGATCTTCCAGGATGGCGTCGACCGCCTCCTTGTCGCCATTGACGACGTTGAGGATGCCTGCGGGGAGGCCGGCTTCGATCATCAGCTCGGCCAGCTTCATCGGCACGCCGGGGTCGCGCTCGCTCGGCTTGAGGATGAAGGCGTTGCCGCAGGCGATCGCGGGCGCGAATTTCCACATCGGAATCATCGCCGGGAAATTGAACGGCGTGATGCCGGCAACGACACCGAGCGGCTGGCGCATCGAAAAAATGTCGATGCCGGGGCCGGCCCCCTCGGTGAATTCGCCCTTCATCAGGTGCGGGATGCCGCAGGCGAATTCGACCACCTCCAGACCGCGCTGGATGTCACCCTTGGCATCGGGAATTGTCTTGCCGTGCTCGCGCGCGAGCAGCTCGGCGAGCTTGTCGTAGTCGCGCTGGACCAGCTCGAGGAACTTCATCATGATGCGCGCGCGGCGCTGCGGGTTTGTCGCGGCCCAGGCCGGCTGCGCGGCCTTGGCGTTCTCCACGGCTGCCCGCAGCTCGGCGCGAGAGGCCAGCGCCACCTTGGCCTGGACCTCGCCGGTCATCGGCTCGAACACGTCGGCGGTCCGCCCCGAGGTACCTTTGACCTCGCGGCCGCCGATGAAATGACCGATTGAACGCATGCTGTCCTCCCGTAAACCAAGTGCCGATTTGGCCGGCATCTTGCAGTCTTTGCAGCGTTTGGGAAGGGTCTATCCGCGCGGCGGAACTGCGAAAATGCTGCCCTTACCGCCGCGCCACCGCCGACGTCATCGCGCGGTCGGGGCGGGTTGCGGGACGCGATCGGGCTGGCGTCAACGCCGCGCGGCTGCGGCCGCGGTCTTGCCTATGGTGCGCTTTCGCGCGACCGGCTTCGCGGCGCTCTTCGGCACATCGCCGCCATACGCGCAGGCCAGCGCGGCGACCCGGCCAGCGTCCAGGATCTCGTCCGAGAATTCGCCACTGCCGGCGATGCGCGCCATCACCAGCGTACCCATCAGGGTCGCAAGCATCGCAGAGGCCCGCTTGCGCGCGACCTTGGGCGAAACACCCATGATGTTTTCGGCAAACAGGTCGACCATGGCTTCGAGCTTGGCCGCGAAGGCCTTGCGCGTCTTCGGGCTCTCGCGGGCAATCTCGGCACCGAGCGCCGGAATGGCGCAGCCATGGCCCACATCGTCGCGATGCTGGGGACACAGATAGCCATCCACGATCGCGGGTAGGCGCTTCTCCGGCGCGAGCTCGGCCAGCACCTTACGCCATCGCTCGGTCGAACGATCCATCGCATCCCCGAACGCCTCGATGACAAGCGCTTCCCGCGAGGCGAAATGGGCATAGAAGCCGCCATGGGTCAGACCGGCCTCTTTCATCAGGTCGGCGACGCCGACGCCGTGTGCGCCCTTCTCCCGCAGCCGCACCGAGGCCTTGCGAACGATTCGCGCGTGGGTTTCCGCCTTGTGTTCCGGAGAATACCGCATGGCTGTCCTATGGCATGTTCTCAATCATATAATAGCAGCTTCGTTCGGCGATCGCTGCAGCTATTTCATTAATTTGCATTGATCTAAATCGGGGTGGTTGACATTGCCGCGGTTTCGCCTGGAACTGGCCTCGCCACCTGGCCCGTAAATGTCGCCCCGCGAGATATTCCATGGACATGCTCAATTCTCATTGCGGCATCGGTCGCGATTCCCGCGGCGTCGTGACGCTGACCATCTGCAATGCCGGCTCGCTCAACATCCTCAGCTCTGCTGTGACCGACGGTCTGCGCGCGGGCCTGGAACAGCTCGCTGGCGATGCCTCGATCCGCGTGCTGGTGCTGTCGGGCCAGAGCGGCAAGAGCCTGATCGGCGGCGCGGATATCAAGGAGATGGCGAGGCTCGACCAGGCATCGGCCGAGGCGTTCATCACGCGCCTTGCCCAACTCTGCGAAGCCGTGCGCGCCTTCCCTGCTCCCGTCGTCGCGCGGATGCCGGGCTGGTGCCTTGGCGGCGGGCTTGAAGTGGCTGCGGCCTGCGACATCCGCATCGCGGCACATGATGCCAAGTTCGGCATGCCCGAGGTCCGCGTCGGCATCCCCTCGGTGATCCATGCCGCGCTGCTGCCGCGGCTGATCGGCTGGGGCCGCACCCGCTGGCTGCTGCTCACCGCGGAGACAATCGATGCGCCGACCGCGCTCGCATGGGGTCTGGTCGACAAGGTCGCGCCGGACGGCGGGCTGGATGCTGCCGTCGAGCACACGGTGGCATCGCTGCTGGCGTGTGGGCCACAGGCGCTGCGCGCACAGAAGGCGCTGCTGCGGCAATGGGAGGAACTGCCGCTGAAGCAATCGGTCGATATCTCGATCGGCGCGTTTGGCCGCGCGTTCCTGACCGACGAACCGAAGCGCCTGATGCAGGAATTCGTCGACCGGAAGCGATAGGTTTCGCAACTTTTTCCAAGAAGGTTGCGCTTTTTGGACGAATGATCGCGGCGGAGATTGCAGGGGTCGTGGGTTCGTCATGCCCCGCGCAGGCGGGGCATCCAGTAATCGCCGGTGTTTACTGGATCATCCGCTTTCGCGGATGATGACGACAGAGCCAGCAGTATCCACCGTTTATCTCACGGCAAGTTCAGCTCGGCATGTCCGTTGCAATTCTGGTGGCAGATTATATGATGAGTGTAATATCACAGATATCAAGGGAACACGCCATGGCCGCCTCGCCCGATCCCGTCGTCATCCTCTCCGCCGCCCGCACGCCGCTCGGCCGCTTCATGGGCGAATTGTCGCCCCTGAGCGCCAACAAGCTCGGCGCCCATGTCATCAAGGCCGCGCTGACGCGCGCGGGCCTCGCAGCCGACGCCGTCGACGAGGTGTTCATGGGCAACGTGCTGCCGGCCGGCCAGGGCCAGGCGCCGGCCCGCCAGGCTGCGCGGGCTGCCGGCCTGCCGGATGCCACCGGCGCGACCACCATCAACAAGGTCTGCGGCTCCGGCATGAAGGCAACCATGCTGGCGCACGACATCATCCATGCCGGCTCCGCCGGGATCGTGATTTCCGGCGGCATGGAGAGCATGACCAATGCGCCGTACCTCCTCGCCAAGGCGCGCGGCGGCTACCGCGCCGGCCATGACCGCATTCTCGATCACATGATGCTGGACGGGCTGGAGGACGCCTATGAGACCGGCCGCTCGATGGGCGATTTCGGCGAGGCCACCGCCGAGGCCTATCAGTTCACCCGGGCGGACCAGGATGCTTACGCCATCGAGACGCTGACCCGCGCGCGCAAGGCGGTCGAAAGCGGCGCGTTCAAGGCCGAGATCGCGCCGATCACCATCGCTGAAAAATCCGGCCCGCGCGAGATCAGCAATGACGAGCATCCGCTCAAGGTCGACCCGGCCAAGATCCCTGCGCTGAAGCCGGCGTTCCGCACCGGCGGCACCATCACGCCGGCTGCTTCGTCCGCCAATGCCGACGGCGCCGCCGCACTCGTGCTCGCCAATCGCTCGCGCGCCGAGCGCGATGGCCTGCCCGTCATCGCCGAGATCAAGGGCCACGCCACCCATAGCCAGGAGCCGCAATGGTTCACGACCGCGCCGATCCCGGCGATACGCAAGCTCCTGGATAAGGTCGGCTGGAGCGTCGCCGACGTCGACCTGTTCGAGATCAACGAGGCGTTCGCCGTGGTCGCCATGGCCGCGCAGCGCGATCTCGGCATTCCACGCGAGCGCCTCAACGTCAATGGCGGCGCCTGCGCGCTCGGCCATCCGATCGGCGCCACCGGCGCGCGATTGATCGTGACCCTGCTGCACGCGATGCAGGCGCAGAACTTGCGGCGCGGGGTCGCCGCCCTGTGCATCGGCGGCGGCGAAGCCACGGCAATCGCCGTCGAGCGGACCGCGAGCTAACGATGTCCTGAAACGAGGGAACTTAGTCATTTCAGTCATCTGCCCCGTTCTGTCAGAATGGGGTTCAACGTCCCGCATTTCATCCTGACGAGGCCCAATGATCTCGAACTGGCTCGCGGCCGCGCTCGACCGCCGCAACATTCATTACGGCTGGGTGATGGTCGCCGTCACCTTCTTCGCCGCCCTGGTCTCGGCCGGCACGGTCGGCGCGCCCGGCGTGTTCATCGTGCCGCTTCAGCATGAGTTCGGCTGGAGCACCGCGGAGATTTCCTCGGCGCTGTCGATCCGCTTCATTCTGTTCGGGCTGATGGCACCGTTCGCGGCCGCCCTGCTCAACCGCTACGGCCTGCGCAACGTGACGCTGGCCGCGCAGCTCATCGTGGTCTCGGCGCTGCTCGGCTCGCTGGCCATGACCAGGGTCTGGCATCTCGTTGCGCTGTGGGGTGTCGTGATCGGCATCGGCACCGGCATGACCGCGCTGGTGCTGGGCGCGACCATCGCGACCCGCTGGTTCGCCGAGCGCCGCGGCCTCGTGGTCGGCATCCTCACGGCCAGCGTGGCCACAGGGCAGCTCGTGTTTCTGCCATTGATCGCGAGCCTGACCGACCATTTCGGCTGGCGCGTGGCGCTGGGTCTCGTCTGCGTCGCACTCGGCGTCGCGGCCTTCGCCGTGCTGATGCTAATGCGCGACCGTCCGAGCGACGTCGGGTTGCGTCCCTATGGCGACAAGAGCACCGAGCCCCTGCCCGCGCCGCCTGCGACCAACGCACCGATCCTTGCCGCCGCGCTCGGCACCTTGCGCGACTCCTCGCGCTCGGCTGCGTTCTGGATCCTGTTCGCGACCTTCTTCATCTGCGGTGCGTCGACCAACGGGCTGGTGCAGGTGCATCTGATTCCGATGTGCCTCGATTTCGGCATTCCGCAGGTCCAGGCCGCAAGCCTGCTCGCCGCGATGGGCATCTTCGACTTCTTCGGCACCATCATCTCGGGCTGGCTGTCGGACCGCTACGATAATCGCTGGCTGCTGTTCTGGTATTACGGCCTGCGTGGCCTGTCGCTGGTGTTCCTGCCGTTCACGGACTTCTCGTTCTACGGCCTGTCGCTGTTTGCGATGTTCTATGGGCTGGACTGGATCGCCACCGTGCCGCCGACGGTGCGTCTGACCGCGCAGCGCTTCGGCGCCGAGCGCGCCAACCTGGTGTTCGGATGGATCTTCGCCGGCCATCAGCTCGGCGCCGGCACCGCGGCGTTCGGCGCGGGCCTCTCGCGCACGCTGCTTGCGAGCTATCTGCCCGCTTTCTTCATGGCCGGCGTGCTCTGCATCGTCGCGGCTCTCCTGGCGCTGGCGATCGTCCGCCAGCCCAAGCCGGTCGCTGCCGCAGCCGCGGCCTGATCGAGCGACAACGATCTCAGCAATCCCGCTGTTCATCTGAGCGATGCGAGAAGGGCAGCCCCTGGGCTGCCCTTCTGCTGCGGCCCGAGAATGCCATAATGTCGCGTCCTGGTAGGCAGCGCGGCGGCGGGACCGGCGGGAGCCAACGACCATCGCTGCGCGAGGAACAGCAGGCGCAGAGGTAAATCTGTGAATATTCTGGGAATCAATGCGGTGTATCATGATACGGCCGCCGCGCTGCTCGTCGACGGCAAGCTCGTCGTCGCCGTCGAGGAGGAGCGGTTCAGCCGCATCAAGCACGGCAAGAGGCCCGACGTCGACAACCCGCATCAATTCCCCGAGCGCGCGATCCGCTTCTGCCTGGATTATGCCGGCCTGACCGCTGAGGACATCGATCACGTCGCCTACTCGTTTGATCCAGAACTGCGCCGAACGCGATTTCGCGCCGAGTGGTGGCAGGACCCGCGCGCCGAGGAGGTGTTCCTGCTACGGCTCGGCCAGGTGCGCGATGTCGCCGATGGAGTTCTTCGAAGGCAGCTACGACAAAAATTCCATTTCGTGCCCCACCATCTCGCGCACGCCGCCTCGGCCTATTTCCCTTCGGGCTTCGACCAGGCCGCCATTCTCACCGTCGACGGCATCGGCGAGGCGGCCGCCTCGACGCTGGGGAAAGCCGTCGGCAAGCATATCGAGTCCATCGAGACATACGACTTTCCCCACTCTCTCGGTTTCGCCTGGGAGGTGATCTGCGGCTATCTCGGTTTCGACCCGTACGACGCCTCCAAGCTGATGGGCCTCGCTGCCTACGGCAATCCGGAGACCTTTCGTCGCCAGCTCAAGCAGATGATACGCGTCGGCGAGGAGGATTATGCGGTCGATCCGGAAGCGATGGGCTTCCAGTCGGTCAAGACGAGCAGATTGGAGAGCCTGCTTGGTCCACCGCGCTATGAGGGCATGGCATTCGAACGCCGGCACGCTGATATCGCGGCCGCACTCCAGGTCGCTACGAATGAGGCGATCATGGCGCTGGCCCGGCGCGTCAGACGGAAGGTGCCATTCGACAAATTGTGCTTCTCAGGCGGTGTCGCACTGAATTGCGTCACCAACGAACTCGTCAAGCGGTCGGGCCTTTTCTCCGAGGTATTCATCCCTTATGCGCCGCAAGACTCCGGCACCGCGATCGGTGCCGCCCTTGTCGTGCATTGCGCAAAAGCAAAGGGTCCGCCCGAGCGTGGCAATTCAACGCCCTATCTCGGTCCCGAATTCGATCGTCGCGAGATTCTCGCGGCGGTCAAATCGTCCGGCTTCACGCCTCAGCTCAGCAAGAACCCGGCCCGCGACGCGGCCGAGATGCTCGCCGAGGGCAAGATCGTCGCCTGGTTCCAGGGGCGCATGGAGTTCGGGCCGCGCGCGCTTGGCAACCGCTCGCTCCTTGCCGATCCGCGCCGGCCGGACATGCGCAACATCCTCAATCAGAAGGTCAAGCACCGCGAGGACTTCCGCCCCTTCGCGCCAAGCGTCCTCGCCGAGCATGCCGACGAATGGTTCGACGTGGGCGACCACGTGAGGAGCCACGAGTTCATGCTGTTCGCCTGCCCGGTCAGGTCGGACCGCAAGGATCGCATTCCTGCCGTCCTGCATCAGGACGGCACCGCCCGACTGCAGCTCGTGAGCCGCGCGTCGAACCCGCGCTACCATGAACTGATCTCGTGCTTTCATGAGCTGACCGGCGTTCCGCTCGTCGTCAACACCTCCTTCAACGACAGCGAGCCCATCGTCTGCACGCCGGCGGACGCGATCGTCACGTTCCGCAAATCGGGCATCGACGCGCTATTCATGGACAACGTCTATCTAACGGCAGACAGCTAGGCTCACGGCCTCGTCGTCATCGCGGCCGGCGGGCCCGGCGTGCGCAGCGGCTCGGCGAGGCGCGCAAACTCACAGAGCAGCGCGCGCGTCTTGCGCGGATCGATGATCTCCTCGACCCAGAATTTCTCGGCGGAGCGGAACGGCGAACGCAGCTTGTTGAGCCGCTCCTCGATCTCCTTCAGCTTCGCCTTCGGATCGGGGGCAGCATCGATCTCGGCGCGATAGGCCGCCTCGATGCCGCCTTCCAGCGGCAGCGAGCCCCAATAGGCCGACGGCCAGGCATAGCGCACGGAGAAGCGGTCCGCGGGCTGATGCACCACGCCGGCAACGCCGAACGAGTTGCGCACGATCACCGTGCACCACGGCACGGTCGACTGATTGACGGCGGCCATCGCGCGCACGCCGTGACGGATGGTGGCGGCCTTCTCGGCCTCCAGCCCGATCATGAAGCCAGGGCAATCCATCAAATAGACGATCGGCAAATGGAAGGTCTCGGCGAAGTCGACCCAGCGCACCACCTTCTGGCAGGCGTCCGCCGTCCACGAGCCGCCATAATGGAAGGGATCGCTGGCGAGCACCACGACCGCGCGGCCCTCGAGGCGCGCCAGCCCCACGATGATCGGCCGGCCGAAATTCTGCGCCACCTCGAAGAACGAGCCATGATCGACCACGGACTCGATGATCGGCCGCATCTTGTAGACCTGGCGGCGGTTGCGCTGCACGGCATTGAGCAGCGCCTCATCGTGGCGCTCAGGATCATCTGTGCACGGCACGGTCGGCGGCAGCTCATGGACCGACGGCGGCAGATAGGACAGGAAGCGCCGCGCGCAGGCGAACGCCTCCTCCTCCGTGTCCACTGCATGGTCGACCGCACCGGCGCGGGTCTGGATGTCGGCGCCGCCAAGCTCCTGCTTGCCGAGATCCTGCCCGAGCCGTTTCACCACGGGCGGGCCGGCGACGAACATCGCCGACGCTTTGGTCATGATCGAATAATGACTGGCGGCGAGCCGCGCGGCACCCAGCCCCGCGACCGAGCCCAGGCCCAGCGCGACCACCGGGACGCGCGACAGGTTCTCCGTCGTATAACGATACCAGCGATTGCCGCCGATGCCGCCCGGCAGGTTGGCCGCGCCCTTGGTCTCGATCGTCTTCACCGAGCCGCCGCCGCCCGAACCTTCGATGATGCGGATGATCGGCAGACGGAAGTCGTGCGCCATCTCCTCGGCCATCAGCGGCTTGGCGGAGATCGAGGCATCGGCCGAACCGCCGCGCACAGTGAAGTCGTCGCCGACCACGACCACGGTGCGGCCGTCGATCCTGGCACGGCCGAACACGCAGTTCGCGGGCGTCACATGCTTGAGCTCGCCCCGCTCGTCATATTCGCCGAGACCGGCGATAGCGCCGATCTCGTGGAAGCTGCCGCGGTCGATCAATCCCTCGATGCGTTCGCGGACGGTGAGCCGGCCCTGGTCGTGCTGGCGCTTGACCTTCTCAACGCCCCCCATCTCCCGCGCGAAGGCTTCGCGCCGGTTGAGTTCGTCGAGCTCGGGCTTCCAGACCATTCATCTCCTCCGGCCGGGTGATCGTGTCGGTGTTCTTGTGATTGTTCTTGATATTGTTCTTGGGCGTCACCGGGAGCGGTTTTCTGTCGATCCGACCGTTGAACATCTCGGCCTCGGCGCCCTGCAGCAGCGCACCGACAGTGCGGCCGAGCTCAAGCATGGGACGCGCTACTTCTTCATGCAGACGCGCCTCGTCATACATCGCCGAAAGCAGCCCGATCGTCAGCACGACAAAGGTCTGGTACTGCGGCGACCACAGCGGCAGCGCCAGGCCGTTGATATGCGGGCTCCACAGGCCGCAGGCCGTGACATAGCCATGCTCCTTGAGATGCAGCCGGTTGGCGGCAAGCCGCGGACGCAGCGCCTGCGCCGCCTCCGGCATCTCCCGCTCCATCTCGACCAGCAGCGCGTCGCCAACTTCCGGCTCCAGCGCGGCCACATAGGCATGGCCTGCCGCTGTGCTCGCCATCGAGATCCGGCTGCCGGTGGTCTCGTGCAAGCCGAGCGCGTTGGCGGCGCGGCCGAACTCCAGATAAACGAGATGAAAGCGATCGGGGATCACGAAGCCGACCGTGCCTGGCAATTGCTCGGCGACATCCTGCAGCCGCTGGCGGATCAGGTTGCGCAGCTGCAAGCCGCGCGTCATCGAGGTGCTCATCGCCACTGCGCTCGGCCCGATGCGGTACTTCTGGTCGCGCGGCAGATAGACCAGCTGGCCCATCCGCGTCAGCGTGTGTGTCAGGCGCGATACCGTCGAACGCGGCAGCCCGCAGCGATTGGAGATCTCCAGATTGCCGAGGCGCGCCTCGTGTCCTTCGAAGCAGCGGAGCACATCGAACGCCCGCGACACCACCTGAATGACATCCCCTTCCCCGGTCATATCACCAGGGAGCATTCCCACCCTGCTCAGTCGCTCCGAGCGTCGTCCCATGCGCTGCGCTTCCCTCTAATTTCGCTGTGCGGAATGAAATTCCACTTGAAGGACAAGCTACCTCAGGCAATCTGCTGCCACAACAAAAAGCCGTGTATTAAAACCAGCGTTGCTAGCGTGCTGGCACAAGACGCTGCGCCGGGGAGTGGAATGCGAGAGATCAAGGTCGTGACCGAGGTCGCAGGTCGCGTCTGCGCGCTGCCGGCGGAAATCGGCGGCAGTGTCAGTGCCGGTGATGACATCGTGTTTGTCGAAGCCATGAAGATGGAAATACCGGTGCCCTCGCCGGCCGCCGGCACGCTGACATTGTTGCTGGTGAAGCTCGACGATGTGGTGGCCGAGGGCCAGGTGGTCGCGATCGTCGCAGCCTGAGCACGCTTCAAACGTGAGCGGCGGTAATATTTGATCTGCCTTGGGCAAACTGTGGGCTGGCTGATCGTGCCCGGCTGCGACATAACCGCCGCCGAGCTCCATCTCCGGCGAGTTTGACCATGTCCCCTGCGCAGCCCGGGCCGCGTGCCAAGGCTCTCCGCAATCCGCAAAATCCTCAAGCCTGGGCGGCCTCGATGCCGCCGCTGCAACGCTTTCTCGCGGCCTGCCACGCGGATTTCCGCAGCGATGATGACGGCGCAGTCGCGAGCTACATCCCCGAACTCGGCAAGGCCGATCCTGCGCATTTCGGCATCAGCCTCGCGACGCTGGACGGCCATGTCTACGAGATCGGCGACAGCCGCATCCCTTTCACCATCCAGTCGATGTCGAAGCCCTTTGTGTTTGCGCTGGCCTTGGACACGCTGGGCGCAGCCAGAGTCGAGAGCGTGATCGGCGTCGAGCCCTCCGGCGATCCCTTCAACTCGATCCGGCTCAACGCGGAGAATCATCCGTTCAACCCGATGGTCAATGCCGGCGCGATCGCCTGCAGCGGCCTCATTCGCGAGACCAAGGGCGAGAATGCTTTCGAGACGATCCGCGATGCACTGAGCCGGTTTGCCGGACGCGCGCTCGACGTCGACGAAGCGGTGTTTGCCTCCGAGCGCGCGACCGGCGACCGCAACCGCGCCATCGGCTATCTCCTGCGCAATTCCGATGTCATCACGGTCGATGTCGGCGCCGTGCTCGACGTTTACTTCCGGCAATGCGCCGTGCTGGTCACCGCGCGCGATTGCGCGGTCATGGCGGCGACGCTCGCCAATCGCGGCGTCAACCCGGTGACCGGCGAGCAGGTGGTGAGCACCTATGCGGTGGCGCGGACATTGTCGGTGATGACGTCGAGCGGCATGTACGATTATGCCGGCGAATGGATCTACCGCATCGGCATTCCCGCCAAGAGCGGCGTCGGCGGCGGCATCCTCGCCAGCCTGCCCGCGCGGCTCGGGCTTGGCAGCTATTCGCCGCGGCTCGACAAACATGGCAACAGCGTGCGCGGCATCCACGTGTGCGAGGCGCTGTCGTCGCATTACGACCTGCACATGCTCAACCGCAGCGACGATGCGCGCAGCGCAATCATCGCCGACTATGACATCGGTGCCAGCCCGTCGCGGCGCAGCCGCAGGGTCCAGGAACGCAACATTCTGGCGCAGCATCCGGACGCCGTGCGCGTCCTTGAGCTGGTCGGAACGCTGTCGTTCTCCAATGCCGACTACGTCTCGCGCCAGCTCGCGCGCAGTCCGATCCGGCCGCAATTCGTCATCTTCGACCTGCGCCGCGTCACCGCGATGACGCCGGCGGGCCTGCGTCTGCTGGTCGAGCTGTTCCACGAGCTCGCCGAGTTCCACGTCACCGTCATCCTCTCTGGCGTCCGTCGCTCCTCGCCGGAGTGGAACGACATCACCGCACTCACCGGCGATATCTCCAATGTCCGCGACTTCTATCTGCTCGATACCGCGATCGAATGGGCCGAGGATCAGATCGTCTACCGTTATGGCGGCGCGATCGACTTTCTCGAAACCACCGAACTCGGCGAGCAGCCTCTGCTGGCCGGACTGACGGCGGCCGAAATTGCCGAGCTCGCCGCGCTTGCCACGATCAACCTCTATCAGCAGAGCGAGCGCATCATCGCCGCCGGCGATCCCGCCACCTCGCTGTTCTTCCTGCGCTCCGGCGTGGTCCATGTGACGCTGCCTGACGGCGTCAGGCTGGCCACCCTCACCGCGGGGCAAGCCTTCGGTGAGATGGCGCTGATCGAGCCGCAGCGCTCGGCCGATGTATTCGCCGATTTCTCCGCGACCGCGTTCGAGATCGCGCTCAGCGACTTCGAACGCTTTCGCATGCAGCATCCGAAAGCCGGAGAGACCATCATGCGCAACCTGGCCAAGCTGCTCGCGGACCGGCTGATCGTCGCCAATGCACGGCTCGATGTGCTGAAAGCGGATTAGGACACGGCCGGCTTCTGCCATTCCATCACCACGAACCACGGCACGCGCCGGGCGCGCTCCTGATGCGCAGCATCGCCCGACACCGGCGCGGGCTCGGCAAAGAAGGTCAGGTTGAGCCCGGCTTCGAGGAACGCGGCCATATAGGCCGACAGCGGGCGGTGCCAGTTCTCGATCCGAATGCCTGCCCAGGCGAACCAGAACGGATATTCGTCGAGATAGCGGTCGACTGGAAAATGCAGATGGCGCCCAGCCTCGTCCTTCACCCAGCCCTGCTCTGCGCCAGCGGAGGTAAACCCGTTGAGGTTTGCAATCAGCACCACACCGCCCGGCCGCACCACCCGCGCCATCTCGCGGATCGCGGTCCTGAAATCGGCAATGTCGACCAGCGTGACGTAGCTGACGACAAGATCGAAGCTCGCGCTTTCGAAGTGGAGCTGTTCCGCACGACCGAACCGATAGTCTCCTGCAGGGTCGCGCTTGCGCGCCGTCTCCAGCAATGGCGGCGTTCGATCGATCCCGGTGACGGCGATGCCGCGTGCCGCAAGCAGCCGGCAGAAGCGTCCCTCGCCGCAGCCGACATCGAGTGCGTTTCGAAAGCGCCCGTTGCCGATCCGCGCCAGCATCGCCGGATCGAGCACGTGCTCGCGCCCCCAATCGCCGCGCTCGCCGACCGAATCAATCCACGCCTGCGCGGAACTTTCCCACCCATTGTCCATCGATGTTCCCTGACGACTTTGACCAAATTCGCCGTCATACACGGATCAGGTAACGTCACAATGTCGCCTTAGATGATCTCCTCGGCCTGCTGCATGTCGATCATGAACGTTTCGAGGAACCTGGATGTCATCACGTAGAATCCGACCGCGAGCTGCAGCTCGACCAGCGCAGCTGGTGACAATTTTGCGGCAATTGCCCTGAATGTGGCATCAGTCGGACGCTTCAGCGTCACAATCTCGTCGGTGAAGGCCAATGCGGCACGCTGCACCTCATTGAAGCATGAGGCGCTCTGCCAATTCTCGATCGCCACATTCTGCTCGTCGGTGACACCGACGTTCTTGCCGATTCGCTTGTGGGCCACGACCTCGTAAGGGGCTTCGCACAGGATGCCGGTGCGCGTGATCGCGAGTTCCCTCACCACAGGATCGAGCTCGCCTTTATGGCGAATGGCGCCGCCGAGCCGGCAATATTGCTCCAGATGATCAGGCGAATGCGCCAGCATGCGGAAAATATTAGCGTTCCGATTCTTCGAAAGCAGCTCGCGGGTCCGCTCGCTGAAACCGGCAGGATCGGCATAGTCGATGCGGGCCATCGGGTTCCTCCCTGAAATCACTGCTTTTGTCGTTGATCGCCCAAACGTTACCGGCACTCCGACGCAGGAGCAACATAAGCGAGCCCAATTGGCGCCGCATTACCAGACGATCTTTGGAACTGTCGATCGACGCCGAGTGGGGACTCGCGAAGCGGACATCGACGCGGGGGTGTTCCGAGTAAAAATCCAGCCGACGTTGCGTGCGTTCTTGCGCAACGAAGAGTCGTGTCCAGTGTCCAGGGAGGAACGGCATGAGGGAAGCCACTAAGAGGGCGACGTCGGAAGCATTCGCGCACATGCTGGCGGTGACAGCGTTGCTCGTCATCGCCAGCGTCCTCTTCTACTGGCGGTGAAGCGCTGTTTGGGGGTTCTGCGTATCAGTTTGCTCTCCGCCAGTAGGGTGAGACGTGAGCCGAGCACTGGCTCATTCGGTCGAGTAAGGGTTGCGTAGGGTTGAGTGAGTATCGAGTTGGGCCGTATCAGTTTCGCGTCGGTGCCAGCAGGTAATGAGTTCGAGTCCGCGTTGTACGAGTTTGAGTCCGCGTAAGAAGTAAGCGTATCGAGTGTTAACGGGTATCGCGCGCGCACGCAGCGATACGGGGCGGGGCGAAGTTTGTAGTTTGGAGTATCGTCCCGCCCCGGCTACCCGGATGGCGGTACAAGGTTGCACGGCAGTCAGCTCGTCAATCATCTTGTTGCCTTCTCAAAGTAAGGCACCAGTCGGCCAGCGAATTGCACGAAGCCAGCGGTAACGAGATCGCCGATCGCAAGATCGCCTGCGCCGTGCGCCATCATGCGAAAGCCTTCCTTCATATCGATCAGCACGATGTTGTAGGGCACATGCGCCCGCGTCTCCGGCGACGCGGCGCGGCAGACCAGCGACGTCGCATAGACCGTGCCCTCGCCGCTTGCCGTCTCCTCAGCGAGATGGATCGCGCCGCAGGCGGCACAGAAGTCACGCCGGAAATACTGCACGTGGCCGCACCGCGCGCAGCGCTGATATCGAATGGCGGGATCGCCCGTGGTCCAGTCCGGAGCCTGCATCAGCGCACCCGCTCCAGAAACATGCTGACATGGGACGACAGCACGCCACCATCGCCATGCAGCAGCGTGACCGAGGCGTCCCGCACCTGCCGCGCGCCGGCGCGGCCCGTCATCTGCAGATGCGCTTCTGACAGATGCGCCATCGCGCCGCCGACGCCGCAGTGACCGTAGCTCAAGAGGCCGCCATGGGTGTTGAGCGGCACCGCGCCGTCGCGGCTGAAATAGCCGGCCCGCACCTGCGCAGCCGCCTCGCCCCGCCCCGCGAGGCCAAGGTCCTCCAGCAGCATCGCGAGCGTGATCGTGAAGCTGTCATAGACGGCAGCGTAGCGCACGTCGCTGATCGATAGTCCCGACGCCGTCTTGGCTCTTGCGATCGCGATCTCGGCACCCAGCTCGCCAAGTGCGGGCGCTGCTGTGACATGCTGATGCGTGTGCGCCTGGGCGCAGCCGCGCACCTTGATCTGCGCATCGCCTGCCGGCTCGCGGCTGACGATGCAGGCCGCGCCTCCATCCGACACCGGACAGCAATCCAGCAGCTTCAGCGGCAACGCCACCGGCTTTGACGCCATCACATCAGTGACGCTGATCGGCTCGTGGAACTGCGCGCCGGGATGGCTCAGCGCATGGTTACGCATCAGCACCGCGAATTCGGCGAGGTCCTCCTGCGTGACGCCGTATTCGTGCATGTAGCGCGAGGCGACGAGGGCGTAATAGGCAGGGATGGTCGGCCCCAGGGGCACTTCGTAGTCGGGATGGCCGACCTGCGCTAAGGCCTGGATCGAGGCGTCGCGGCTTTGCCCGGTCAGCCGGTTCTCTCCGCCGACCACCAGAACGTGGCGAGCGAGGCCGGCGTCGACCAGATGATGCGCCAGCATGGCCATCGCGAGCCCCGTGGCGCCGCCGACCTGCACCGCATGGGCATAGGATGGCTGGACGCCGAAATGCTCGGCAAAAACGGTCGCGAGCATGATGTGCGGCGACACCGTGGAATAGCCGCAGAGGATGCCGTCGATGTCGGCACGCTTGAGCCCGGCATCGTCGAGCGCGAGCTGTGCCGCCATGCTCATCAGGTCGAGCGAGGAGCGGCCCTCGTGCTTGCCGAAAGGCGTGAGGCCCGTGCCGGTGATGTAGCTCATAGGGTCACCCTCGCTGCCGCTCTTTGCTCCCTCCTTGCAGGGGAGGGCCAGGGAGGGGGGTGCTCCACAAACGGTCTTCGTGTGGGGACCCCCACCCCCAACCCCTCCCCGCAAGGGGGAGCGGAGCGAAGCAGCGTGCGTCCATCACGATTGCTCTCACCATCATCAATACGACTTCGGCAGGCCGAGCACCTTCTCGGCGATGAAGCTCAGGATCAGCTGGGGGCTGATCGGGGCGATGCGCGGGATCAGGGATTCGCGAAGATAACGCTCGACGTGGTATTCCCTGGCGTAGCCGAATCCGCCATGGGTCATCATGGCCTGCTCGCAGGCATGAAAGCCGGCCTCTGCCGCGAGATATTTCGCCGCGTTCGCCGCAGGGCCGCAGGCTAGGCCTTGGTCGTATTGCCAGCCGGCCTGCAAGGTCATCAGCCACGCCGCCTCCAGCTCCATCCAGTTCTTCGCCAGGGGATGCTGGATCCCCTGGTTCTTGCCGATCGGCCGGTTGAAGACGTTGCGGGTCTTGGCGTAGCCAGAGGCGCGCGACAGCGCGAGATGGCCTAGCCCGACCGCCTCGGCCGCGATCAGGATGCGCTCCGGATTCATGCCGTGCAGGATATATTCGAAGCCGCGGCCCTCTTCTCCCAAGCGATCCTCGACCGGGATCTCGAAATCCTCGAAGAACAATTCGTTGGAATCGACCGGCTTGCGGCCCATCTTCTCGATCTCATGCACGGTGATGCGGCTGCGATCGAAATCGGTGTAGAACAGGCTGAGGCCATGGGTCGGGCTCTTCACCTCCTCGAGCGGCGTGGTCCGCGCGAGCAGCAGGATCTTCTCGGCGACCTGCGCCGTCGAGATCCACACCTTCTGGCCGTTGACGACATATTTGTCGCCCTGACGCACCGCACGGGTCTTCAGCTGCGTGGTGTTGAGGCCCGTATTCGGCTCGGTCACGGCGAAGCAGGCGCGCTCACGGCCGTCGACAATGCCCGGCAGCATGCGCGCGCATTGCTCCTTCGTGCCGAACACCACGACCGGATTGAGCCCGAACACGTTCATGTGGATCGCAGATGCGCCGGACATGCCGGCGCCGGATTCCGCGATGGTGCGCATCATGATCGCGGCATCGAGAATGCCCAGCCCAGAGCCACCATACGCTTCAGGAATGCAGATGCCGAGCCAGCCGGCCTCGGCCATGGCCTTGTGGAAGTCCGAGGGAAAGCCGCCCTCCTTGTCCTTCCTCAACCAATAGGCATCATCGAAACGCGCGCAGATTTTCGCCACGGCATCGCGGATCGATTCCTGATTGGCAGAGAGCGCGAAATCCATGGCTTACTCCTTCACTGCCGATGGCGCAGGGCGGGTCACGCCGTCGCGGATCATCGCGGCGATCTCATCATCCGAAAATCCGGCCTCGCGCAGGATCGCCTCGCCGTGCTCGTTCAGGCGCGGTGCCAGCCGCTGCGGCTCGGCCTTGGTCTCGGACCAGGTTGCGGAGACCCGCATGCTGCGGATCGGTCCTTCGGTCGGGTGCGCGACCACAGGAAAGAAATCGGTCACGACCAGATGCGGATCTTCGAGCACGCTCTCGAGATCGTGCATCGGCATGACGGGCACATCGGCCTTGGTCAGCAGCTCGGTCCACTCGCCGGTGGTGCGGGTCAGAAAGATGCGCGCGAGCTCGCCATAGACTGCGTCGATGTTCGCCGCACGGCCGGCGAAGGTGGCAAAGCGCGGGTCATCGCGCAGATCGCTGCGGCCGGAGGCCTCGAAGAACGCGTTCCACTGCTTGTCATTGTAGACGATGACGCAGAGATAGCCGTCTGATGTCTTGTAGGGCCGGCGGTCGCGCGACAGATGCCGCGCATAGCCGCCCTTGTCGAGCGGCGGGTCAAAGGTGAGGCCGCCCATGTGGTCGCCCATCACGAAGCCGGTCATGGTCTCGAACATCGGGATGTCCAGGCGCTGGCCACGGCCGGTGCGGTCGCGATGCACGAGGCTCGCGCAGATCGCGCCCACGGCCGTGAGGCCGACGATACGGTCGACCAGCGCATTCGGCACATAGCGCGGCGTGTCGTCTCCGCCGAGCGCCATCAGATGCGCGAGCCCCGCCCCGCCCTGGATCAGATCGTCATAGGCAGGCTTGGCCGCATAGGGACCGTCCTGGCCGAAGCCGAACACGCCGGCATAGATCAGCCGCGGATTGAGTGCGGAGACGACGTCGTAGCCGAGATCGAGCCGCGCCATCGCCTGCGGGCGGACATTATAGACCAGCACGTCGGCGTCCTTCAGCAGCCGCAGCACGGCCTCGCGACCCATTGGCTTCTTCAAATCGAGGCAGATCGAGCGCTTGCTGCGATTGGTATTGAGGAACACCGGCCCCATGCCGGGATGGCGCGTCGGACCGATCAGCCTCGTCACGTCGCCCTCCGGCGATTCCACCTTGATGACGTCGGCGCCATAATCGCCGAGCATCTGGGTGGCATAAGGCCCCATCAACACCGTTGTCATGTCGATGACCTTGATGCCGGCAAGCGGTCCCATGGCGGCGTCGGCTCCCTGTTATCTGTTTTCCAGTCGACCTAACGGCAGCGGCGTCGCGAGCGCAAGCATGGCTGGCGTATGGGGGTATGCGCTAAGCTCGCGCTGCAGCCGCTCCCTGCGCGCCACATCATCGCTGTCATCGCCCGGCTTGCCGCCTTCGCTGAAGCTTCGGCGCGCCCCCCCCCCCGAGTGTGCGGCCGCGTCGAAGCCGAGAGGCGAAGACGGGACCGGGCGATCCGGTAAACGCCGGCATATCGAGTCCTCACGACTGCCGCGGCGTACGGGATGCCCCGCCTCGCGGGGCATGACGACTGAATATGCATCATCGTTCTCGCGGCGCGTTTGCGTCCGAGCTATTCCGGCAAACCACCCTCCGTCGATCGGAGGGCGCAGGGAAGACCGCATAGGCGTTAAGTTTAGTCTTGCGTGTTGGAATCGTTCGTGATTCGAACATGGGATGACACGAGATCGCTTTTGAACGAAGACTGGGCGAGCGTCGTTACGCAGCTAGGTGGGGCTGCGCAGCTCGAGAGCAGCGCGCGCCAGACGAAAGCTTTCGTGCGGCAACGGCGGATCCCTGATGCGGTGGCGTTGCTTCGGCTGATGCTGGCTTATTGTCTGGGTGAAAGAGGGTTAAGATCGACGGCCGCGTGGGCTGCTTCTGTTGGCCTTGCCAATCTGAGTAGCGTGGCGCTGTTCTACCGCCTGCGTCAATGTGGCGATTGGTTTACCGTGCTTGTGGAGCGCTTGCTCGCGGCGGCGGCGCCAAAGGCGAGCCGAGGCCGTCTGATCCGTATCATCGATGCCACGACAGTGCCTCAGGCAGGGCCGGCTGCGCGCAAGAACAGCGAGCTTTGGCGCATTCATAGTGCATTTGATCTGCCATATGAGCGGTTTGGCCATTTCGAACTGACAGATCAGCAAGAGGGCGAGACGTTTGACCGCATACCAGTGGTCAAGGGTGAGATCCGTATTGCTGACCGCGCCTATCTACAACCTGATCGCATCTCGGCAGTGCTCGAAGCTGGTGCAGATGTTTTGATCCGAGCGGGCTGGAAGAACGCACGTTGGCTTGATGCCAAAGGCTATCCGCTCGATCTGATAGCCGAATTACGGGCGGGGAACGCCCGCGGACTGATCGATCGGCCGATTTGGATCAAACGCAAGGCCGGCGCGCCTCTGGCTATGCGTCTGATCGCAGTCAAGAAGTCTGCCGATGCGGCTGCCGCGTCGCGTCGTAAAGCCCGGCGAGACGCCCAAGACGAAAACCGCACCATCTCTAAAGAAACTTTGGAAGCGGCGGATTGGGTCATCCTGGTCACCTCGCTAGCGCCGGACGAGTTCACCGTCGAAGATGTGCTTGCGCTTTACAGACTGCGATGGCGGATCGAACTCGGCTTCAAGCGATTGAAGAGTTTGATCGGCCTCAAGACACCGCCTGGAACCGATCCGCGCTCCGCCAAGCCCTACCTGCTGGCTCATCTCTTGATCATTTTGCTGCTCGAACCGCTTGTCCGCGAGTTCGAGGACTCTCCCCACTGGACGCAGGCCGCCTGACGACACCTGGCGCTTGGCGTGTCTTGCAGCAACTCATTGCGTCCTTGCTACAAGCAATCATTCCACAACCAACCATCCGCCGCCTCCATCACAGCAAACGGGTACTGGACCGGCACCTCTACGAGCCACCTCGAAAACGACGATATCAATCGATGCCCGCATTATCTTAACGCCTATGGGGAAGACCGGGCGTTGGCCTCGCCCATGGCCCGCCTGCAGAAAGAAAAGCAGGCGGCAGTCACCACAGGTTTGGCCGAAACAACCCGGCCTTCCCTGCGCGATAGTGTTACGGCTTATACGCGCTCTCCTCGGGGACCGGCGTTCTCGCCCCCGTCACCTTGCGAGATCATCTTCGCAAGGCTTGGCATCAGCACCGGGATGCCAGGACCACACGATTTCACCGTCCGCCGCGGTGCCAGTCGTCTTGCGCAAAAGCACCTGACACACGGCGGCCATCGCATCCCGCGCCAACGTTCGTGACGATCGCGAAGCGCCCCTCGGATCGGAGCGGGACGGCGCCACCATACACGCATTTCTGAAAAGGCGAAAGCAAAATATTTTTGCCGACAGGGCTGGACAGCCAAATCAGCCTGTCCTCACTCGCAGAAATCGCGTTTCGGCAGCCCCGATTTTCCCTCAGGAACTGGCGGCGGCGGAGAGCCTGCCGTTCCGTCTCGGGCAAACCGGTCGATCCCGAAGGGAATGCAGCAAACAACTGCGTCCATTCGCGCCTGCGTTCCCAGCGCGTGACGCTTATAGTGACATCGATCGCATGATGTCTGCCTTCCGCACCAAGAGCAACCAATGCCAGCCGACCTCATTCAGCCCTTTCGGGCGTTCGCCTACAACAATGCCTTCGCCAACCACCGCCTGCTCACGGCATGTGAACGATTGAGCGAGGCGGAATTCGCGGCCGCGCGGACCGGCTTCTTCCCCAGCCTGAAGCGCACATTGAACCACATCTACGTCATCGACCTCTTCTATATCGATGCGCTGGAAGGTGGATGGCTCGGCCCGCGCGCCTGGGAGAACGAAGTGCCGTTTCCATTGCTTGCGCAGCTAAAGCCGGCACAGGCCGCGCTAGATCGGCGCCTGATCGCCTTCTGCGAGGCACTGACACCGGCGGGTCTCGCCGATATCGTCCGGATCAATCGCGACACGCGGGTGCAGAACGAGCGCTGCGATCGCCTGCTGATGCATCTGTTCCAGCACGACATCCATCACCGGGGCCAGGCGCATGCAATGCTCTCAGCAACGAGCGTTGCGCCGCCTCAGCTCGACGAATTCTTTGCGGCTGATGAGGCTCCGCTCCGGGCTAATGAGTTCGCCGAGCTGGGCTGGACCGAGGAGATGATATGGCGCGGCAAGTAGCCTCTGAAGATCGCCCCCGAAAACCTCTTCGGCCGGCACCTGATCCGCTCGGTGATCCGTAGCTGCATCTGGTCAAGTTCCGCCGGCTGCGCGGGCGCGGTGGCGCCGCGCCTTGGCGACATTGCCGCAATCGCCCATCGAGCACCAGCGGCGGTTCTTGAGCCTGCTGTCATCGACAAAGAGCCAGCCGCAGCCGCGCTCGTCCGCGCATTGCTTGAGCCTGTCAGCGCGCGGACCGGTGACCAGCGCGGCCGCTGACAGCGCGATCGGCTTCAGCAGATCATCCGTCGCGTCCGGCAATTGTGTTGCGCGCCAGCTCGGCCGGCCCTCGTGCCATCCAAGGCGCAGCGTGGATGGACGGCCGATGAATTCGCTGAGATACGCCATGACCGCAGCGTCGGCCGGGCGCTGACGGATCACGCTCAGAAACATCGCGTAGATGGCCTCGCGTAATCGCAAGGCGCTGTCGTGGGCGGCGCTGGCCGCGTCCGGCCGCGCCTTCCAGGCTGACGCCAGGCGCCGGCTTTCGCCCGCGGAAATCAACTCGTTCTGCTCCAGCCAGCGCAGCAGAGCCTCAGGGGAACCCAGGCGCTCCTCGCTGGGATCCTTCAGCCGCCAGGCGACCGTGTTCACGAAGCGGATCGCGAGATCTTCGGATTGTTGGGAGAGCTTGGTCGGCACGATGCATCCTGGCTGCGGAACGAATTCCGTCGGATCGGGTTGGAGGACAACATAACCGTTTAAATGGTTACGGACAATGCGATCCTCCAAACCTGCGATAGCGGCAGCTTTTGCTGTGATCTATCTGGTGTGGGGCGGAACCTATCTGGCGATTGCGCTCGCGCTCCATTCGATCCCACCGTTCCTACTGATGGGCTCGCGATCCCTGGTGGGCGGAGGCCTCTTGCTCGGCGCGGCATGGCTCGGCAGCCGGACCGTCGATGCGCCAACATGGGTGCGCGCGGCCATCTGCGGGCTGCTCCTGTTCGTCGGCTGTCATGGCATCCTGGCCTATGCGCAGCAGCGGGTGTCGAGCGGGCTCGCCGCGATCCTTCTCGCCACCATTCCGTTCTGGATCGCGCTGATCGGCGCGGTGATGCCAGGCGGACAGCGCCCCGGATGGAAACAGCTCGGCCTGCTCGCGGCAGGACTTGGCGGCGTTGCGCTCGTCGTCATGGGCGGGGGCAACGACACGCCCGGCGGCACGGCCTATGCGGATATCGCGCTGCTCGTCGCTGGCGCATTCTCCTGGGCCGTGGGGACCATTCTTTCGGAGCGCTGGTCGCCAAAGGACAGGGAGGTCGCGTTCTCCGGCATCAGCCTATCAGCAGGAGGCGCCGTTCTCGTGCTGCTGGGTGCGCGGCGTGGCGAGTTCGCAGCGTTCGATGTCTCCGCAGTGTCGCTGACGGCTGCCGGCGCCTGGATCTATCTGACCCTGGCCGGCACGGTGCTCGCCTTCGCCGCCTATATCTGGCTGCTGAAGCAGGTATCGCCGACGCTGGTGGCGACCTACACCTTCATCAACCCGCTGATCGCACTGCTGCTGGGCTGGGCGGTGCTGGGAGAGCAGGTCGGCATCATCATGGCGCTGGGCGCGCTGCTTGTCATCGCGTCGGTGGTCGGGCTGCTCGTAACACGCCAGAAGTAGCCCCGAGAGAATGGTTGAAGTGCGCGAGCGAAGCACACGCTGCAGCGCCGGCGGGCCACGGCATCCCGTGCCACCTTTGCCACCGCTGTCGTCCCGGCCTTGCGCCCGGACCCATATGTTGCGGCCTCTCGATGAGGCACAATGGCTGACGGCTTTCGCCACACTTTGGACGGTGGTTATGGGTCCCGGCGCAAGGCCGGGACGACACCGATGATGTGGCTACGCGATTGCCTCACATCACGAGCCCACCTTCATCTCACAGGCCCTACTTCGCCGGCTCGAGGATCGAGACGTAATTGGCGACGGCCGCGCCGCCCATGTTGAAGATGCCGCCGAGCTTCGCGTTCGGCAGCTGCATGCCTTCGGGCGCCGTGCCCGTCAGCTGCATCGCCGTCATCACATGCATGGAGACGCCGGTGGCACCGATCGGATGGCCCTTGGCCTTCAGGCCGCCCGAGGGATTGACGGGCAGCTTGCCGTCCTTGAGCGTCCAGCCCTCCTTGATGGCGCGGGCGCCCTGCCCTCTGGGCGTCAGGCCCATCGCCTCGTATTCGATCAGCTCGGCGACCGTGAAGCAGTCATGGGTCTCGACAAAGGAAAGATCGTCGAGCTTGACGCCGGCCTTCTCCAGCGCGCGCTGCCAGGCCACAGTGCAGCCCTCGAACTGCAGAATGTCGCGCTTTGACATTGGCAGGAAATCCTGCGCATGCGCGGTGGCGCGGATGCTCACGGCCTTGCGCATGCTCTTCGCGGTCTCGGCACCGGTCAGTACCAGTGCCGCGGCGCCGTCGGACACCAGCGAGCAGTCGGTGCGCTTCAAGGGGCCGGCGACGTAAGGGTTCTTCTCGCTTTCGGCGCGGCAGAACTCGAAGCCGAAATCCTTGCGCATCTGCGCGTAGGGGTTGGCGACGCCGTTCTTGTGGTTCTTGGCGGCAATCATGGCGAGCGCATCGGACTGATCGCCATATTTCTGGAAATAACTCTGGGCGATCTTGCCGAATACGCCGGCAAAGCCGCCGACCGTATCGCCGTCTTCCGGCAGATAGGACGCCTTCAAGAGGTTCTTGCCGATCTCGGCCGAGGGCGTGCGCGTCATCTGCTCGACGCCGACGACGAGCACGGTTCTCGCCGCGCCGGCCTGGATCGCGCGGATACCCTGATGCACCGCGGCCGAGCCGGTGGCGCAGGCATTCTCGACCCGCGTGGCCGGCTTGAAGCGCAGCGCGGGGTCGGCCTGCAGCACTAACGACGCGGTAAAATCCTGCGGCGAGAAGCCCGCATTGAAATGGCCGAGCACGATCTCGTCGACGTCGGATGCGGCGAGGCCGGCGTCGGCCAAGGCTTCATTCGCGACCTTGACGACGAGGCCTTCCACAGTCTCGGCGTCGAACTTGCCGAATGGTGTATGCGCCCATCCGACGATGCTGGCTGTCATGATTCTTCTCCTAAGATCGCGCTCAAATCAGCCGACGAAGTTTCCGCCCAATTCGTCCTCGATGTGAATACGGATGATGTCATCGAAGCTATGCTCTTCCGTGGTGAATCCAAGCTCGCGGGCGCGCCTGGCCTCGAAGTTCCGCGGCCAGCCGGCGACGATGCCGACGATGAAGGGATCGGGCTCGCGCTTGATCCGTGCGGCAACCTTCTCGCCGGCGACACGCCTGAGCGCGGCGATCTGCTCGCCGACGGTGGCGGACAGGCCGGGCATGGTGAGGTTGCGGCGCGGGCCGATCTTGGCCGTGTCCATGGTCGCGGCGTGCAAGAGGAAGCCGACCGCGGAGCGCGGCGTCGCGTGCCAATGGCGGACGTCCTCGGAGACCGGCAACACCGCCTCCTGGCCTGCCAGCGGCTCGCGCAGGATGTTGGAGAAGAAGCCGCTCGCCGCCTTGTTCGGCGCGCCGGGGCGGATGCAGATCGTCGGCAGGCGGATGCCGACGCCATCGAAGAAGCCGCGGCGGGTGTAGTCGGCCAGCAGCAATTCGCCGATCGCCTTCTGGGTGCCGTAGCTGAGCAGCGGCGTGTGGAAGAACTCGTCGCCGATCGCGTCCGGGAATGGCGCGCCGAACACCGCGATCGACGAGGTGAAGACCAGCCGCGGCTTGTAGCCCCCGCCGATCACCCTGACGGCATCGAACAGCATCCGCGTGCCGTCGAGATTGATGCGATAGCCCTTGTCGAAATCGAGCTCGGCCTCGCCGGAGACGATCGCGGCGAGATGGAAGATGACGTCGGGCCGCCCTGCAACCAGCTTCTCGGCAAAGCCCGGGACGGCGAAATCGCCGGCGACGATGTCGACCGGATAACCTGCCTTCTCAGGCTTGGTCGGCGCCACCACGTCCTGCAGGGTCAGCTTGCTGATCTCGGCATTGCCGAGCCTGCCATCGCGCACCAGGCGCTCGACCAATTTGCGGCCGACCATGCCGGCCGCGCCCAGAACCAGGATATGCAAGGGGATACTCCTTATTGTCTGTTCTTATTCTGCAATCGATCACCGAGCGATGCTCGTGAATGCGCCCTCTCCCCTTGCGGGAGAGGGCTGCACAGAAGTCAGCCGCGGACTCGATTGGGTGAGGGGTTGGCGCCACGAACTCCGTCTTCGCGGAGAGAGACCCCTCACCCGGCGCCTCCCGGCGATGCTTTGCATCGCCTCGACGGCGCCACCCTCTCCCGCAAGGGGAGAGGGTGCACTGCTCGTGCGGCACCATCTGCATTCACTCACAAGCAGCGTGTTCGCTACTCCTTCACCGCGCCGGTCATCGCCGAGACATAATGCTCGACGAAGAACGCGTAAAGGATCACGAGCGGCAGCGAGCCGACCAGCGCGCCGGCCATCAGCGAGCCCCATTTGTAGATGTCGCCGTCGACGAACTCGTTGACGATGGCCACCGGCACCGTCTTGTTCGGCGTCGATTGCAGGAAGGTCAGCGCGTAGATGAACTCGTTCCAGCACAGCGTGAACGAGAAGATGAAGGCCGAGATCAGCCCGGGGATCGCCAGCGGCACCACGATCTTGACCAGGATCTGCCAGCGGCTGGCGCCATCGATCAACGCGCATTCCTCGAGCTCGAACGGGATGGTCTTGAAGTAGCCCATGAGCAGCCAGGTCGAGAACGGGATCAGAAGCGTCGGGTAGACCAGGATCAGCGACAGCGGCGAGTCGAACAGGCCGTAGGCCTGGATCACAGAGGCCAGCGGGATGAAGAGGATCGAGGGCGGCACGAGATACGCGAAGAAGATCAGGATGCCAACGGTGTCCGCGCCCTTGAAGCGCAGCCGCACGATCGCATAGGCCGCCAGCACCGAGGCGACGATCGACAGCGTGGTGGCGCCGATCGCCACATACATCGTGTTCCAGAGCCAGCGCGGATATTGCGTCTCGAACAGGAGCTTGGAGATGTGCTTCAAGGTCGGATGAACAACCCAGAACGGATTGTAGGTGTTCATGTCGATCAGCTGTTCGTCCGGCTTGATCGAGGTCAGCGCCATCCAATAGAACGGGAATAGCAGCACGACCAGGATGATGAACAGCGGCAGATAGAGCGTAATCAGCCGCCTGGGCAGCGACTCCAGATAGCTCATGCCCTCGCTGTCGTCAGCGCCGGCGAGCGCCGCCGCATTCACGGTAGCCTGGGCAGCCGTTTTTGACTGCAGCATGGTTTCGGTCATTGGTCGGATCCTTGCTGCCACTTGCGTCGTTGCATGCCGAACCAGGAGATCGCGATCGCAGCCAGCAGAAACGGGATCATGGCGGTCGCGATCGCGGCGCCCTCGCCCAGCCGGCCGGAAATGATGCCGCGCTGATAGCTCAAGGTTGCCATCAGGTGGGTGGCGTTGACGGGCCCGCCGCGGGTCAGCGCCCAGATCAGCTGGAAGTCGGTGAAGGTGAACAGCACCGAGAACGTCATCACTACCGCGATGATCGGCGTCAGCAGCGGATAGGTGATGTAGCGGAAGCGCTGCCAGTTGGTGGCACCGTCCAGCGTCGCCGCCTCGTAGAGCGAGGGCGACACCGTCTGCAGACCGGCCAGCAAGGTGATCGCGACGAAGGGCACGCCGCGCCAGATATTGGCGATGATGACCGAGGCACGCGCCCAGTTGGAATCGCCGAGGAAGTTGATGTTCTGGGTGATGACGCCAAGCTTGATCAGCGACCAGGAGATGATCGAGAACTGCGCGTCATAGATCCACCAGAATGCGATCGCCGACAGCACGGTCGGGACGATGAAGGGGATCAGCACGATGGCGCGGATGACAGCCTTGAAGGGCATGCGCCGGTTCAGGAGCAGCGCCAGATACAGCCCGATGCCGAATTTGATGGCGGAGGCGACGATCGTATAGAGCAGCGTGTTGAACACCGCGAGCCAGAAGATCGCATCGTCCCACAGCCATTCGTAGTTCTCCAGGCCGATGAAGATGCCGGTACGGCCGATCTTCTCGTCGGTGAAGCTCATCCAGACGCCGAGCCCCAGCGGATAGGCCAGGAACAGGATCAGGAAGGCGGCGGCCGGCAGCATGAACCACAGCGCGACGAAGTTGCGATTGGTGTGCAGCCGCGACCAGGCGGAAGGCTCGCCTGTGGTCACCGCGCGCGCGGGCAGCGAAGTCTGAACGGTACTCATTCCCTCAAGCAGCTCCAGTGTAGCAAGCGTGGTCTCGATGAGTTCGTCATTGCGAGGAGCCGAAGGCGACGAAGCAATCCAGCTTTTCTTCCTGGCTCTGGATTGCTTCGCTTCGCTCGCAATGACGAAGCTCACAAGGCGCGTCGGTGGGCACGCTTCGCTTTGCTCACCTCACGCCGGCGTCACGTCCTCAGCGGAAGATGCGCTTGGCCGACCGCTCCGCGGTCGCCATCGCGCTCTTCACGTCCTCGCGTCCGGTGCAGTAGTTCGCGAACATGTCGACCACGACGAAATCGGCGATCGCCGCGGCTGCCGCCTCGCTCATCTGGGCGACACCGGCCGGCGTGGACGCGGTCGCTGCCACCGACTGGTACGGCGTGGTCTTGGGATCGGCGGTCCAGACCGGATTGGCATCATAGGCCTTCAGGAAGTGCGACAGATAGCCCTGCGCCGCCTCGATCCAGGGGTTGAACTGCGCCGGCTCCAGCATGAAGGCGGTGAACGCCTTGCAGGTCTGCGGGAACTTGGTGAAGTTGTAGACCAGGATCGGGAAGCCCAGATGCAGTTCACGCGTCTTGCCGTCGATGCCGGCCGGCAGATGCGCGTGGTTCATGTCCTCGGCGATCTGCGGGTTCTCCTTCTTCGCCGTGACGTAGATCGAGATGCCGTTGACCGTGAGGTAAAGCTGACCGGCCAGGAAGGCTTTGTTGTTTGAGCTATCGTTCCAGGACGCGGTGCCGGGCGTGAAATTGTCGTAGAGGCCCTTGACGTATTCCAGCGCCTTCGCCGTCTCCGGCGAGTTGATGACGACCTTGCTGTTCTTGTCGATCAGGTTGCCGCCATGGGCCCAGAGCGCCCAGTGCAGCCAGCCATTGGCGTCGCCCGAGGCGTGGCCGAGCGCCATGCCGCCTGGTGTGCCGTTCTTGTTCATGGCCTTGAACAGGTCGGCAAAGCCGGTGAGATCCTTCGGGAATTCCTTGTGGCCGGCCTTCTCCATTGCGGAGATGCGGTAGTTGACGAGACCGCCGGTGGCCGCGACGGGAATGCCGATCCACTTGCCGTTCAGCATGCCATAGGCCTTGCCGGAGTCGGTCCAGCCGCCAGCGACCTTGCCGAGGTGATCGGCGACGTCGGTCATGTCGGTACATTTGTTTGGGAACAGGAACGGCAGCGAATAGAGGCCCCAGACCATGTCGAGCCCCTGCCCGGTGTTGGCGGCAACCGACGCCTTGGGCTGGATGTCGTCGTAGGATTCGTTGGAAACGTTGATCGTGACGTTGTTGGCCTTCTGGAACGCGTCGACGATCTTCATGAAGGCCACGTCTTCGGCCTCGACGAAGCGCTTCCAACGCAACAGGTTGACCTTGGCGCCGGCCTCGGGCTTCCACGGCGAGGTCTGCGCCCAGGCCTTGGCATAGCCGAGCAGATCCTCGCTGGACATGGCGGCCGCCGCGGCCAGAAGGGTCGCACCGCCCTTGAGCAGCGACCGCCGGTCGGTCAGGAAATCAGCCATCTGAAGTTTTCTCCCGTATCATTATTCGCTTGTTTTGTTGTTCTGGTTTGCGTCGAGCGGCCGGCGCTTAAATCCTCCGGCCGCTATCCTTGTCGAACAGATGCGCCGCCGACGCGCGCGGACGCAGATGGATCTTCTCTCCGGGGTTGACGTCGTGCCGGTCGCGGAACACCGCTATGATGTCCTGGGTGCCGATGCGGGCGACGATCTGGGTCTCCGATCCCGTCGGCTCGACCACGATCACCTCGGCCTCGATGCCGTCGCCCGCAAGCTCGAGATGCTCGGGCCGCACGCCGTACACCACCGGCCGTCCATCCGACGCGCTCGGCGCCGTCAGCAGCGGCAGCTTGGCGCCGTTGTCAGTCTCGACATAGGCCGAGCCGTTGGACTTCAGATGGCCATTGAGGAAGTTCATCGCCGGCGAGCCGATGAAGCCGGCCACGAACTGGTTGTCCGGCTTGTCGTAGAGGTCGAGCGGCGAGCCCATCTGCTCGACGATGCCGTCATGCATCACCACGATCTTGTCGGCCATGGTCATGGCCTCGATCTGGTCGTGGGTGACGTAGACCGTCGTGGTCTTCAGCCGCTGGTGCAACTCCTTGATCTCGGTGCGCATGGCGACGCGCAGCTTGGCATCCAAATTGGACAGCGGCTCGTCGAACAGGAACACCTGTGGATCGCGCACGATGGCGCGGCCCATCGCCACGCGCTGGCGCTGGCCCCCGGAGAGCTGCCGCGGATAGCGATCGAGCAACGGCGTCAGCGCCAGGATCTCGGCCGCGCGCGCCACACCCTTCTTGATGTCCTCGGCCTTGGCGCCGCGCAGCTTGAGCGAGAAGCCCATATTGTCGGCGACCGTCATGTGCGGATAGAGCGCATAGTTCTGGAACACCATCGCGATGTCGCGCTCTTTGGGCTGCACGTTGTTGACCACGCGCTCGCCGATCGAGATCGTGCCGGAGGTGATGTTCTCGAGGCCCGCCAGCATGCGCAGCAGCGTCGACTTGCCACAGCCGGAGGGCCCGACCAGCACGACGAACTCGCCGTCCTCGATCGGGATGGTCACGCCGTGCAGAACCTCAAACCCACCAAACGACTTGCGCACGTCGCGAATATGCACCGACGACATAGATCCGTTCCCTCCACAGACTTTAAGGAATGGCCACGGCCGTTGCCGCGGTCCTGGTTTTGTTGCAAAGCGTCTTAGCAGACTTTTCCGCCGATGTCGTTGGATCAAAGTCGTAAGTCTTCGGTCTTTACCACTGACATTGCGCAGAGAATTGCGACATGCAAAATGAGGCCAGGTAATGATGTTGCACATTGCGAAGGCATGTGTGCAGTGCGGGAGGATTCATGAATAAGCCAATCACGAAGCGCAAGCTTCGCTCCAGCGAATGGTTCAACAACCCGCACAATCCGGGCATGACCGCGCTCTATCTCGAGCGCTATCTGAATTTCGGCCTCACGCGCGGTGAATTGCAGTCCGGCAAGCCGATCATCGGCATCGCCCAGACCGGCAGCGATCTGTCGCCCTGCAATCGTCATCATCTCGAATTGGCACACCGCGTGCGCGAAGGCATCCGCGCCGCCGGCGGCATCGCGATGGAGTTTCCCACCCATCCCATCCAGGAGACCGGGAAGCGTCCGACTGCGGCACTTGACCGCAACCTCGCTTATCTCGGCCTCGTGGAAATCCTGTTCGGCTATCCGCTCGACGGCGTGGTGCTGACCACAGGTTGCGACAAGACAACTCCGGCGTGCCTGATGGCGGCGGCAACGGTCAATATTCCCGCGATCGTGCTTTCCGGCGGACCGATGCTGAACGGCTGGCACGACGGTGAGCGCACCGGATCCGGCACCGTGGTTTGGAAATCGCGCGAGCGGCTTGCCGCCGGCGAGATCGACTATGAAGAGTTCATGGAGATCGTCGCCTCCTCGGCGCCTTCCGTCGGCCATTGCAATACCATGGGCACGGCCTCGACTATGAACGGGCTCGCCGAGGCGCTCGGCATGTCGCTGCCGGGCTGCGCGGCGATCCCCGCGCCCTATCGCGAGCGTGGCCAGATCGCCTACGAGACCGGACGGCGCATCGTCGACATGGTCTGGGAGGATCTGAAGCCGTCGGACATTTTGACGCGCAAGGCATTCGAGAACTGCATCGTGGTCAATTCCGCGATTGGCGGCTCGACCAATGCGCCGATCCATATCAACGCGCTGGCGCGCCACATCGGCGTCGAGCTCGACATCGACGACTGGCAGAAACTCGGCCATGACGTGCCGCTGCTCGTCAACATGCAGCCGGCCGGCTTCTATCTTGGCGAGGAATTCCACCGCGCCGGCGGTGTGCCGGCCGTGGTCGGCGAATTGATGCGCCACAAGCGCATTCACGAGGATGCGATCACCGTCAATGGCCGTTCGATGGGCGACAATTGCCGCGATGCTGCCAAGCCGGACGGCGACGTGATCTGGTCCTATGACAAGCCCTTGGTGAAGGATGCCGGCTTCCTGGTGCTGCGCGGCAATCTCTTCGATTCCGCGATCATGAAGACCAGCGTGATCTCGAAGGAATTCCGCGACCGCTACTTGAGCAACCCGAAGGATCTGAACGCCTTCGAAGGTCGCGCCATCGTGTTCGACGGCCCGGAGGACTATCACAACCGCATCGAGGATCCCGCGCTCGATATCGACGAGCACTGCGTGCTGTTCATCCGCGGCGCCGGCCCGATCGGCTATCCCGGCGGCGCCGAGGTGGTGAACATGCAGCCGCCGGCGGCACTGATCAAACGCGGCATCTTGTCCCTGCCCTGCATCGGCGACGGACGGCAGTCCGGCACCTCAGGCTCGCCGTCGATCCTCAACGCCTCGCCGGAGGCCGCGGCCAATGGCGGGCTTGCGATCTTAAGGACCGGCGACCGCGTGCGCATCGACCTCAACAAGGGATCGGCCAACATTCTGATCTCGGACGAGGAGGTTGAGAAGCGTCACGCCGAGCTGAAGGCCAAGGGCGGCTTCCCGCATCCGGCCAACCAGACGCCCTGGCAGGAGCTCTATCGCAACACCGTCGGCCAGCACGCCACCGGCGCCTGCATGGAGCTCGCGACCCGCTATCACAACATCGCCGGCACCGTCGGCGTGGCGCGGGATAATCACTGACGCAACGACCGTCATTGCGAGGAGCGAAGCGGACCAAGCAATCCAGAGTCTTCTTTCACGGCCCTGGATTGCTTCCGCCTTCGCCCGCTGGGCTTCGGCGGACACGTCGCTGCGCTCGCAATGACGAGACATCACGACAAGAATCCGAGGAGACATCCATGTCCGACCGCCTCAAGGGCAAGCGCGCCTTTGTCACCGCAGCTTCCGCCGGCATCGGCCGCGCCTGCGCCATGGCCTTTGCGCGCGAAGGCGCCAGCGTGTTCGCGACCGATATCGACGAGACCGGCCTTGCCACGCTGAAGAGCGAGGGCATCGCCGAGACCGCGCGGCTCGACGTCCGCGACACAGCCGCTGTGAAGGCGATGGCCGACAAGGTCGGCAAGGTCGACATCCTGCTCAACGCCGCGGGCTTCGTGCACAACGGCACGGTGCTCGACTGCTCCGACGAGGATTTCGACTTCTCTTTCGATCTCAACGTCAAGTCGATGCACCGCACGATCCGCGCCTTCCTGCCGAAGATGCTGGAGAGTGGCGGCGGTACCATCGTCAACATCGCCTCCGCCGCCGGCGTGTTCAAGGCCGCGCCCAACCGCTACGTCTACAGCGCCACGAAGGCGGCGGTCGCGGCGCTGACGCGTTCGGTGGCGGCTGACTTCGTCGGCAAGGGCATTCGCTGCAACTGCATCTGCCCCGGCACGATCGAGACGCCCTCGATGCTCGGCCGCGCCGCCGCCGCAGGTCCGAGCGGACTGGAGACTTTCATCGCACGCCAGCCGATGGGCCGGCTCGGCAAAGCTGAGGAAATCGCGGCGCTCGCGCTCTATCTCGCCAGCGACGAGAGCGCCTTCACGACAGGCGTCGCCCACTGCATCGACGGCGGCTGGACGCTGTAACTGCTTTCTTCACCTCTCCCCGCTCGCGGGGAGAGGTCGATCGCGCAGCGATCGGGTGAGGGGGTACAGATCTAACAACTCGCACCAATGGTGCGTCTGCCCCTCACCCCAGCCCTCTCCCCGTGAAGAACGGGGAGAGGGAGTGCACCGGCCACTTGGCAAAGAGCCGGGCTCTCATGGGAGGAAACAACATGAACCAGATCGACCTCAACAATCGCTGCGCTGTCGTCACCGGCGGTGCGCAGGGTTTTGGCCGCGCCATTACCGAGCGCTTCGTCAGCTCCGGGGCGAAGGTCGCGATCTGGGATCCCGACGTGAGGCTTGCGGAGAAGACCGCGAAGGAAATCGGCGATGCCGTGATCGCGCTTGACGTCGATGTCTCCGATCCCCTTGCGGTCGAGAAAGGCCGCGATGCGACGCTGAAGGCGTTCGGCCGGATTGACATCCTGGTCAACAATGCCGGCATCACCGGCCGGAACGGCACGGTGTGGGAGACCGATCTTGCCGACTGGCAGCGGGTGATGCGCATCAACCTCGACGGCCCCTTCATCTGCTGCAAGGCGATCGTGCCGACCATGCTGGCGCAGCAGTACGGCCGCATCATCAACATCGCCTCGATCGCCGGCAAGGAAGGCAACCCCAATGCGGCGCACTACTCCGCCTCCAAGGCCGGCCTGATCGCACTGACCAAATCGCTTGGCAAGGAGCTCGCTGCCCACAACGTCCTTGTCAACGCGGTGACGCCGGCCGCGGCGAAGACTGCGATCTTCGACCAGATGACGCAAACGCATATCGATTTCATGTTGTCGAAGATTCCCAAGGGCCGCTTCGTGAAGGTCGAAGAACTGGCGGCGATGGTGGCGTGGCTGGCGTCGGAAGATTGCGCATTCTCTACGGGGGCCGTGTTCGACATTTCGGGGGGACGAGCGACGTATTGAAGACAATGCCCTGAGCTCCGTCATTGCGAGGAGCCGAAGGCAACGAAGCAATCCAGACTTTTTCCTCGGCTCTGGGTTGCTTCCGCCTTCGCCCGTTGGGCTTCGGCGGACACGTCGCTTCGCTCGCAATGACATGTCAAGACTCCGCACGTTTCGTCTTACTTGACGCCGTCGTCGCTACCCAAATCCCGGCAAACACCGCCACAATGCCGGCGAGCAAATTCCACGACAGCGGCTCGTGCAGGATCGCGGCTCCGACCAGAGACGCCGCAATCGGATTGACGCAGACCGAGATCGCGACCCGGGTCGGCGTCGTACGCTGCAGGGCGAAGGCCCAGAGATAGAAGGTCAGCGCGGCACCGAAAACGCCGAGATAGACGGCAGCGAACCATTGCGCTGCACCGAAGCCGGCCACCGGCTCGAAACTGCCGCGCCACCAGGAGATCAGGACGAGGCATGCGCCGCCGATGCCCATCGCCATCGCCGTGAAAGGGATCGGCCCGAGACGGCCGATGAACGATTTCGACCAGATGCTGTAGAGCGCCATGCAGAGCGCAGCCGCGACCATCAACAGATCGCCGCGCCACGCGCCTGCTGGCGCAAACGACAGACCCGACAGCAGCGCCAGCGCAACGCCGCCCATCGCCAGCAGCACGCCCGCGGATTTGCGCGCTGTCAGGGCCTCGCGGCCAAGCGCCGCGCCGACAACCATGGTCAAGAGCGGCAGCGTCGAGAGCGCCAGCGCGCCTCGCGCCGCCGTGGTGAAGATCAATGACGCGTTGAACAGGATCGGAAACAGCGCGAAGTACAAAACGCCCAAAGCGGCCGTGCCGAACCAGTCCTGCGGCGACGGCCGCGGCCCGCGCGCGAGCCAGGCCGCCGGCGCCAGCAGCAGAAAGCCGATCCCGAAACGGAACGCGCCGATCGCCAGCGGATCGATCGCATTCACAAGGAAACGCGTGGCCCCGATCGAGGTGCCGCCGAGCGTGCTCGACAGCACGGCCGCCAGAACGCCCCAGCCCTCTCCGCCCAACGCCAAGCCCTCGCCTGTTGTCTCGCTGTTTGTCTTGCCGTAGCAGCTTAAGAAAACGATACTGGGCGATAAATCGAATTTCCCTGAAGACGACGATCACGGCCCGTGATGAACGATCCGCCCCTCGATCCCGAGCTGCTCAAGGCCTTTGTCGCCGTGGCCGACAAGTGCTCGTTCACGCGCGCCGCCGAAATGCTCAATCGCACACAATCGGCCGTCAGCATGCAGATCAAGCGGCTGGAGGACCGCCTTGGCGTCATCCTGCTCCATCGCAGCAAATCTCGTGTCGGTCTCAGTCCGGCCGGCGAAGACCTGCTGGGCTATGCCCGCCGTCTCCTGGCGCTCAATGACGAGGCGATCGCGCGGCTCGGCGAACGCAAGATCGCAGGCAGTGTCCGGCTTGGCGTCATGGATGACTACGGCACCGCGATCATGCCGCCGCTGCTCGCGAACTTCATGGCCAACCACCCCGCGATCCATGTCGAGATGGAGACCGGTCTCACCGCGACCATGCCGGCGCGGCTCGGCGCGGCCTACGACCTCGTCATCGCAATGCATGCCGAGGGGCACAACCAAGGCGAATTTCTGCGGCGCGAACAGGCGGTCTGGGCCGTCGGTGCGGAGCCGATCGAGGCCAGCGATCCGCTCCCCGTCGCACTCTACCCGCGCGGCTGCCTATTTCGCGACTGGGCCATGGCCGCGCTCGACGATGCCAAGCGCCCCTGGCGGCTCGCCTTCGTCAGCCGCAGCGCCGCGGTCGAGCAGATCGCCGCGCAGGGGCTTGCCGTCACCGTGGTGAAGGCCGGCACTTTCCCCGCGCGTCTTCGTCCGCTGTCGGAGCAGGACGGCATGCCGCGATTGCCTGCCGCGGAGATCCGGCTGCACCGGGCCGGCCGTCTGTCCAGAGCGGCAACCCTGCTCGCAGATCACCTGCAAGTCGAGCTGTCTCAGGCGACCGACCAAATCAGGTGAAGAGGCCAGGCCGAATATTTCTCGCGTGATGGAGCACGCCACGGATTTCGACCGTATCGTCCTCGACCGTATAAAAAATGATGTGCGCTTGAAAACGAAAGCGCCGTAAGCCCTCGCGCAATTCATCTGCTCGTTGGCCGATGGCTGGAAAATCCGCCAAAAGGCCAAAGCTACGGATCAGGCCCGCGTAATACGCCTCCGCCTGGTAGGCTCCAAAATTGGCTTCAGTGTAATCGAAAATGCCGATCAGGTTCGCGCGAGCGCGGCTTGTGATCCGATAGCTAGCCACGCCGACGCGCCGCAACCTGTGCCCGTGCCGCAGCCAGGATTTCTTCGGGCGTGTCCGCCGTAAAAGCCTCGCAATCGGGATGTGCAAAGTACTCGCGATAGCGCGCAATCTGCTGCTCGCGCGTCAAAGCGTTCCACTCGGCGAGTTCAACCTCCGTCGGCGGAAGCTCGGACGGCATGATGCGGGTCGACGTATCGGACATAAATCGAAGTATACCAGGGCGGAACGCGGCCGACCAGTGCTGAACATTCCGGGACGCCGCACCTCACGACGATCTGACGGACGGGCCGCTCAATGTCGACCGGCAAATCCTTGCGCCGGACCTCAGCTAGAAAGCATGACTTAAGTTGAAAAAGCATGACTTAAGTTGCAGGAATAGCTTACGAAAAAGCGACAGCTTGCCTGAACCGACCTCTCAACGAAGCGGCCTAACCCAACGGACCCCCTGCTTTGCCCATCTCCCCTTACACGCTCTCCGTCTGGGTGCTGCCGCTCGTCCTCGCCATCACCTTCCACGAGGCGGCACACGGCTTCGTGGCCTGGCGCTTCGGCGACGACACCGCGCTCAAGCTCGGGCGCGTCAGCTTTAATCCGATCCGGCACATCGACGCCTTCGGCACGCTGCTGCTGCCGGCACTGCTCCTGTTCACGGGCTCGCCCTTCCTGTTCGGCTATGCCAAGCCGGTCCCGGTCAATTTCCGCAACCTGCAGCCACTGCGGGCCGGCATGGTGATGGTGGCGCTGGCCGGTCCGGCCACCAACATCCTGTTGGCGCTCGCCAGCGCCGCGGCGCTCAACGTCCATCAGCTGTTCGAGATGCTGTCCGCGGATCAGGCGCAGTGGATCGTGGACAATCTGTGGAACTCGGTCCGGATCAACGTCCTGCTTGCCGTGTTCAACATGATGCCGATACCGCCACTCGACGGCGGCCGCGTCGCCGTCGCAATCCTGCCGCGGCCACTTGCGTTGCCGCTGGCTCGACTGGAACCGTTCGGCATGCTGATCCTGGTCGGAATTTTGATCCTGCTACCCTTGGCAGGCTCCCAGTTCGGTCTAAATCTTGATGTTGTTTCAGGGCTGCTGCGCGCCACAACCGATTCTCTCATCAGGCTGCTTCTGCTATTAACCGGCAATACCTAGCCCAAGAACCTGGCCCGGATATTTGACTTGGGCCGGAATGGGGAAACGAGACCCGAGGCACCTTTGGTCAAAGCTGCTGATATGATGATTGCACGCCGGGCCGATACGCGGGCCCGGGCCGATTTTGCAACCTGGAAGATGATCGCCAAGCTCAACGGCGCATCGGAGCTGCCACCCCAGGCCCAGGAGTTTCTCGCCAGCTATAAGACCCGGCTCGATCAGATGTCGGAGCACGACGCGGCCGAGGCCACCATCGGCGAGATGTACAAGTCCTATTACGCCGAGATGGGCGGATATGGCGCGCCGCCGGAGATCAAGTCGGCTCCAAGCGAACCGGTGAAGGACAATGTGACCACCTTCCGCCGGCTGCCCCCCAAGCCAAAGTCGGCGCCGAACGGTCAGGCTGCCGCCAGGCCGCGGCTTCCCGTCGCGCTGATCTTCGCCGCGCTATGCGTGATCTATATCGGTATCAGGCTGTATTGGCGCTAACCCGGACGGGCGCGATCGGAACGGCCTCTGGATGCGCCGGCCGGCCATCCGCCAATTCGTCACTGCGCGCAGCGCGCGTCACTTGCGCGCGTTGAAGATCACCGGAAGCGTGAAGGCAAACTGATCATCGGTGAGGTCGGCGGGCGGCGCAGGCACCGGGTTGGAGCGATGGATCATGGCGATCGCGGCGTCGTCATAGGCCTGGTCGCCCGAGGACTCCACGACATTGGCTGACAGCACGTTGCCGCGGCGATTCAGCACCAGCGCGACGCGGACCTTGGCGCCGTTCTTCCGGCCTTCCGGAAACTTCTTGTGCAGCTCGAAATAGGCACTGATCTTGCGGCCCCATCTGGCCGTCTCTTTCAGTTTGTCCTTGCCGATGCCCATGTTGGGCGCCTTGGCCTTCTCGGCCTCGGGCGCGTCCTCGGCCAAAGCCTTGCGCGAGCTGTCCTCGGCCGCATCGGTGGCCTCTGACGCCTTGGTCTCGACGGCCTGGACCTTCTGCTCCTCGGTCGGCTTCTTCACGTCGCTGGTGGTGACGACGCGGTCCGCCTCCTCGGTCTCGGTCGGTGTGTCCTTTGGCAGGTCGGTCTGCTCGACCTCGGCTTTCTGCTCCGGCATCGCGTTCGAGGCCGCCTGAGCCATGGAGTCGACGCCCGCCGGTAGCTCGTCGTCCTGAAGCTTGGGCGAGGCCATGTCGATGTCGATCACCTCGGCGCCGCTGGCGCCCAGGCCGCCGTCGTCCTCATCGCCCTTGAGACTGGTCAGTGCGAGCGCGGCGCCGCCGAGATGCAGCGCGAGCGCGATGGCGGCCGCACCGACCCATAGCCGCCGCGGCGTCCGCTCTCCGGTATCGAGATCGCTCATCGTCCTGTCCGTCCGGTCACGGATTGGCAGCGTCGGCCGGCGCCGGTTGTCCCGGTGCGCGCTCCAGCGCCACTAGCTTGATCTTGGTATAGCCGCCGGCACGCAGGATCTCCAGCACGCCCATCATCTCGCCATAGGGCACCGAGCGGTCGGCGCGCAGGAAGATCGGCTTGTCGTGGCTGGCATCCGGCTGCGCATCGAGCTCGCGCACCAGGTCGACGCGCTTCACCGCAGTCTCGCCGATCGCAAGGGCGAGATCCGGCTTGATCGAGACATAGGTCGGCTTGTCCGGCTTCTTCTGCGGTGTCGCGGTCGAGGTCGGCAGATCGATCGGCAGGTCGACGGTCGAGAGCGGCGCGGCCACCATGAAGATGATCAGGAGCACCAGCATGACGTCGATGAACGGCGTCACGTTGATGTCATGGGTCTCCTCGAAATCGTCGTCGAGATCGCCTTCCGAGAGCGAAACCGCCATGATCTACTCCGCTGCGCGCGAATGAATGCCGGCCTGGCTGCGATCGAGATCGCGCGACAACAGCCGGCCGGCCACGCCCGAGGCACGATTGACCAGCTCGAGGTAGGCCTTGGTGACGCGCGAGAAGTGATTGTAGATGATCACGGCGGGGATCGCCGCGGCAAGGCCGATCGCGGTGGCCAGCAGCGCCTCGGCAATGCCGGGCGCGACCACGGCAAGGTTCGTGGTCTGCGACTTCGAGATGCCGATGAAGCTGTTCATGATTCCCCAGACGGTGCCGAACAGGCCGACGAAGGGCGAGATGGCGCCGACTGTGGCGAGCAGGCCCATGCCGACACGGACGCGGCGGGCTTCGGCCCGCGTGATCTCGGCGAACACCGACGCCGCCCGCTCCTTGATGCCGGTGTCGTTGTGAATGCCCTGCGACAGCCGCAGCTCGGCGATGGCGGCGTGCAGCAGCGAGGCCAGGACGTTCCGCGACGATCCCAGCGCAAGCTGCGCTTCGGCAAGCGACTTGGCGCCGGAGACCTTGCGCAGGCCGCCGCGCACTTTGCGGCGCAGCATCGAGAATTCGATGCTCTTGGCGATCAGGATGGTCCAGGTCGCCAGCGAGGCCAGCGCAAGGCCGATCATGACCGCCTTGACCAGGATGTCGGCGTTCAGGAACATGGTCCACGGCGACAGTTCGTGCAGCCCCGTGGTCAGCGATTTGACGGGGCGGCTGCCATCAGTGCTCGCCTCGGGCGCAGGGGACGATGCGGCGACCGGCGCGCCCGACGCAGTTCCTGGTGCCGAGGCATTCGACACGGCTGCGGGCTGGGTCGCAGCGTTTGCTTGCGAGGCCGGCTGCGTTGCCTGTTGCGCATGGGACGCCGGCAGCGCCGATGTCAATGCAAACAGCAAAACGAGAGCAGCCCTCGAACGGAACAATGTCATCATACTTCGGCCCAGTAGCGGATCAAGTTGTGATAGATGCCGGTCAATTTGACGGTTTCGGGATCGTCGCGCCCCAGCCGTTCCGTCAAGCCCTGGATCGCCGTGTCGAGATCGAAGATCATGCTACGGGCATGTGCATCCCGTATCATGCTCTGCATCCAGAAAAAAGAGGCGACGCGGGTGCCGCGCGTCACCGGCGTCACCATGTGCAGGCTCGAGGCGGGATAGAGCACGGCGTCGCCTGCCGGCAGCTTGACCTCGTGGGAACCATAGGTGTCCTCGACCACAAGCTCGCCACCGTCGTAATCCTCGGGCTCGGCCAGAAAGAGCGTGATCGAAAGATCAGTGCGGATCCGCAGGCCCGTCAAGGGATCGCCGCGCACCGCGTTGTCGACATGGATGCCGAAGTGGTGACCGCCTGACGCCGCGTAGCGATTGAACAGCGGCGGAAAGATCTGCAGCGGGATTGCCGCCGCCAGGAAGCGCGGATTCTTGGTCAGCGCGGAGATAATGCGCTGGCCGAGCTTGCGCGCGACCTCGCTGTCCGGTGGCAATTGCTCGTTGCGCTTGACCATGGCCGATTGCGCGCCCGCGGTCGAGCGGCCGTCCTCCCAGTCCGCCGCATCCATGATGCGACGAAACTCGGCGACCTCCGCTTTGCTTAAGACCTCGGGGATGCAGATCAGCATGGTCTCACTTTCAGTAACGTGCCGAGAGCGCGACGTAGGCTGCCCTGCCCGGTGCCTCCAGCACGAACGGCGCCGCGCTCTGATAGAGCGCGTCGTAATAGCGCTTGTCGAAGATGTTGTTGACGAACAGTTTCGCGGTCCAGTTCTTGTCGATCTTGTATTCAGCAAAGGCGTCGAAGCGCCAATAGCTCGGGATCGAGGTGCCTTGGTTGGCCGCGAGCAGCGTGCCGCCATAGATCTTCGAGCGATACACCGCCTGGCCGCCCAGCTCCCACTGGTCCGTCAATTGGTACTTGGACAGCATGCTGAACGACTGGTGTGCGATGTTGGCGAGCGGCAGTCCGACATTGGACGTATAGAGCGCGCTGTTTGCCACGGGCGCCAGCGATTTCGTCACCTCCGACTGCATCAGCACGAGGCCGCCGAACACGCTCCATCTGTCGGTGATCTTGCCGCCGACGCCGAGATCGATGCCGCGGACGCGATAGGCTGCGCCGGCGGTAATGCAGGACACGGTGGTCGTTCCGGCCGGTGGCGAATAGGAGCACCCGGCCGGTATTTTGGCGGCAGGAGTCGAAGCGGTGATATTTTGCGCTTCGCGGGCGTTCTCTTTCTCGGTCTGGAACAACGCCGCTGTCACAAGGAGATGGCGGTCAAAGAGCTCCCACTTCGTGCCAACCTCAATGGCCTTGTTCTTTTCCGGCCCGAAGATCTGGGTATTGCCGCCTGGCAGCACCGGATTGAGGCCGCCATAGGCGGTGCTGGTGCCGTCGAACTCGGCGCCGACGGGATTGGCCGAGGTCGCGTAAGCCGCGTAGACGCTGCCATTCGGCAGCGGCTTCAGGGTCAAGCCGAGATTGAAATCGGGAATGCCGAACTCGGCCTGCTGGGTGCCGAAGGTCGAGACGCCTCCGACAGTGCCGTAGCCCGAGGTCTTGATCGAGTAATTGTCATAGCGGACGCCGCCATTGAGGATCACGAGATCATGGTAGTTGGCCGTGTCCAGCACATACCCGCTCACGGTATCGATACCGATCTTGGTCGGCTTGTTGTTGAGTGAGGGAATAGGGAACGGCGTGTCGGTGAATTGCGGACTGAAGACGCTGACGCCGCGCAACGATCCGGTGCCGGTAAAAGAGGTCGTCCCGGTCGTTACTTCGGAGGCAAGCCCGGAATAGCTGTCGATCGAGGAGCGTTCGTTGTCGTATTCGATGCCGGCCAGCACGGTATGCTTGAATCCTGCGCCGTCGCTGAACTTGTACGTTGCCTCCGTCTGGTTCGCGAAAACATCCGTCACCTGGAAGCGGCTCTGCGGATTCGCCGTGAGCGTAGAGGCGGTCAACGGTGCGGCGAGCGACGGCTGTTCCGGCAGCGTTCCGATGTAGTTCTGGGTCGAGCGAGATTCCCGAGTCTTGTTGGAAATCGTGAGATCGGGCGTGATCTGGACCTCGGCATTGATCGTGCCGATGTCCTGCCCCGTCCTGTAGAAATCGCGATTGACGAAGCCGTAGAAATTATTGCGGTTGACGCCAAAGTCGGGGAATGGCCCGCCTGCCGTGCTCGCGGTGCTCGGGCGATAGTAGGGAACGCCGAAATCCGGAATGCCGGTCAGCTCGGTATGGATGTAGTTGCCGGTAACCTTGACCGCGTCCGACGGCGTCCACGTGCCGGCGACGAACGCGCCGTTGCGGTTATCGGTGACGTGGTCTCGCCCGGCGACATTGGCATCCTGAAACAGACCGCCGGCGCGCACCGCCAGGGTCGGGCTGATCACCTGGTTGACGTCGAGCGTCACCCGCTTGGTGTGATCGGTGCCGAACGTCGTATCCATGTTGTAGAAATTGCCCGCGCCCGTGGCCTGCTTGGTCACGATGTTGATCGCGCCGCCGGCGGTGCCACGGCCGGCGAAGGACGAGGCCGGGCCGCGCAGGATCTCGACCTGCTCGGTGAAGAAGTTCTCCCGCACGCTGACGCCGGCATCACGCACGCCGTCGATGAAGATGTCATTGCGTGCGTCGAAGCCGCGAATGAAGAAGCGGTCGCCGAAGGCGTTACCGCCCTCGCCGGTGCCAAGCGTGACCCCGGCGGTGGAGAGCACGGCCTGCTTCAGGTTGGTGGCGTTCTTGTCCTCCAGCACCTCCTTGCTCAGCACCGTCACCGTCTTCGGGGTGTTGAGGATCGGCTCCGGAAACTTGCCCGACTGCTGCAGATGGTCGACCTTGTAGGGCGCAGCCGCATCGGCATAGGGGTTGCGGTCGGCGCTCAGGCCCCCGGCATTCGGGAATGGGACGGCCGCGGCCTGCTGCGCCGCCTGCTGGCGCTGCGCGGCGCGACGGAGCGCATTGCGTGCGCGGACCTGGTCGGCAGTGGGCTTGGCGGCGACGGGCTTGTGGCGCGCCACCGGCGCGTCGACATTGACCGGCGGAAGCTCGGACTGCTGTGCCTCGGCGGCCCCTGACACCGACGCCACGGCGATCAGGCCGGCAACTGCCGATACTCCCCTGCCCGAAACGCCGTCGGACTTTCCCTCGTTCAGCTTGCCGTCTTTCAGCTTGGCGGCTGCGATCGTCCGCAGCGATCGCGGTGCAATGACCTGTCCCATTGAATTTTCACGCGCCCCTGAAGCTCGATTTCCGTTGCTGCTGCGGATTTCCCCCCCTGCAGCTTGAGACGGTGGTATCGGTCGGGTCTGACAGGGTCAATTTGAACGGCTCGATGCGGTGTTTGAATTGTTCCAGATCAAAACGATTCTAAACTGTGCGCTTGAAATCGTTCTAAGAAGTTGCGCGCGGCCTCCGCCGATACCGGCAGGCGGTATCGGCGGAGACAGCGATGGTGTGCGGCGGACACGTTCCGCCGCTCTCGTCAGAACTTCGCCGTGGTGACGATATAGAAGGCCCTTCCCGGCGCGACCGCGACGAACGGCACGGCACTTCGGTAAAGCGTGTCGTAATAGAGCTTGTTGGTGAGGTTCTGCGCGTAGAGCTTCATCTTCCAGTTCTTGTCGATCTGCTTCTCGACGAAGGCATCGAAACGCCAATAGCTCGGCAGCTCGTTACCGGTGTTGGCCGCGAACGTGCCGCCATAGACCTTCGAGCGGTAAACAGCCTGGCCGCCGATCTCCCAGCCGTCATCGAGCTTATACTTTGACAGCAGGCTGAACGATTGGTGCGCCACATTGGCGAGCTGCAGCCCGAGATTGGAGGCGATGTTGCTTTGGGTGACCTTGGATTGCATCAGCACCAGGCCGCCGAACACGCTCCAGCGATCGGTGATCTTGCCCTCGGCCTCGATGTCGATGCCCTGAATGCGATAGGCTGCGTTCGAGGTCAGGATGCCCGCCGCATTGGTCTCGCGCGCGTTGTCTTTGGTGGTCTGGAATAAGGCGCCGCTCACCAGCAAATGGCGGTCGGCGAGCTCCCATTTGGTGCCGACCTCGGCTGCCTTGTTGCGCTCGGGCCCCAGCGTGAGCAGCGTGTTGGGCGGCACACCGCCATAGTCGGTGCCAGTGGCGTCAAGCTCCGAGCCGAACGGATTGGCTGAAGTGGCATAAGCCGCGTAGAGGCTGCCGATCGGCATCGGCTTGTAGACCAGGCCGACATTGTAGTTGACGAGCTCGGAGTCGAACGACTTCGAGGCCGTATTGTTGGCCGCCTTCATCCCGTAGTCGTCGTAACGGACGCCGCCGTTCAGGATGATGGTGTCCCGCCAGTTCGCGGTGTCCATGACGTAGACGCTCTTGGTGTCGACGTCGTAGCGCGTCGGATTCCCGGTCAAGGACGGGATCGTGCTGAAGGGGATCCAGGTGTATTGCGCCGAATAGAGATTGACGCCCGAGACGGCACCATTGCTGGTCGAGCCGCCGCCGAACAGTTCGGATGCGAGCCCGGTGTAGCGGTCGATCGAAATCCTCTCATCTGAGAATTCTGTCCCGACGACCGCAGTGTGTTTGACTCCGCCGAGATCGAGCTTGAACGTGGCGTCGTTCTGGTTGGCCCAGAGATCAACCGTCTGATACCGGCTTTGCGCACTCGCTGTCGTGGTCCAGCGCAGGGGATTCGGGTTCGTTGTCACCGGGTTCTGCGGCAGCGTGCCGATATAGTTCAACACGGAATGCTCGCCGCGCAGCTTGCTGCTCAGCGTGATGGCGTCGTTGACGTTGTATTCGGCCGTCGCGGTGCCAAAATCCTGCCGCGCGGTCTGGAAGTCGCGATTAAGGAACCCGTACCAGGTCTCGCGCGGAATGCCGGCCGAGGTCACCGGCACGTTGCCCTGCTTGTAGTAGGGCACGCCGAAATCGGGATAACCGGAGAGATCAGTGTGGACGTAGTTGGTCGTGACCTTTAGATCGTCGATCGGTGTCCATTTGGTCGAGAGGAAGGCGCCCCAGCGATCGTCGGTGACGAAGTTGCGGCCCGCCACGTCGGCGTCCTGGAACAGGCCGCCGGTGCGCACCGAGAAGGTCGGCGAGATCACCTGGTTGACGTCGAGTGTGACGCGCTTCTCGCGGTCGGTGCCGAACTCGGTGTCCATCCGCTGGAAATTCGTGTCCCGCGCCTGCTTGGTGACGATGTTGATGGCGCCGCCCGCGGTGCCGCGGCCGACATAGGCCGACGCCGGCCCGCGCAGGATCTCAATCTGCTCGGTGAAGAAGTTCTCGCGAATCGACACCGCGGGATCACGGATGCCGTCGATGAAGACGTCGTTGCGCGCATCGAAGCCGCGGATGAAGAAGCGGTCGCCGAAGGCATTGCCGCCCTCGCCCGAGCCGAGCGTGACGCCCGCGGTGGAACGGCCGATCTCCTTGAGAGCGGTGGCGTGCTTATCCTCGAGCACCTCCTTGCTCATGACAGTGATCGTCTTGGGCGTGTTGAGCAGCGGCTCGGGAAACTTCCCCGACGCCTGCACCCGGTTCACCTTGTAGGGTGCCGCCGCATCCGCATAGGGATTGGCGTCGGGCGGCGCGAGCCCGCCCGCATTCGGATATTGCACGGCCTGGGCCTGCTGCGCTGCCTGCTGGCGCTGCGCCGCGCGACGCAGCGCATTGCGGGCGCGGACCTGGTCAGCGGTCGGCTTCGAGGCGACCGGCTTCGAACGCGCGACGGGCGCATCGACACTGACCGGCGGCAGCTCGGATTGCTGCGCTTCGGCGCCGGAGAACGACGCCACCGCGATCAGCCCGGCGAGCGCCGACACCTTGGCGCCCGAGGCGCCCTCCAATCGTCCATCCCCAAGTTCGACCGCCGCGATGCCCCGCAGCGATCGGGGTGCTACCACCTGCCCCATCTGTCTTCACACGCCCCCGCGTACTTCATTGCCCCGCCTCCGCGAGTCGTTCGCGGCGGCGATGCGAGGTTGGTAGCGAGCGGGTTTCTCGTGATCAATTTGAAGCGATCAAAGCGTGACTGGAATTGCTCCAGTTCGGAACGACTCCAAGAACGAGTCTAAGAACGCCTCCTGCCGGATCTCGTTCTCGCTGTGGTTGCGTAGTCGGGCTCAACTGCCTCGCGAACTAATCGCTGCTCGGCGGCTTCATCAGCGAGAACAGCTCGTCGACTGTCTGCTGCGCGATCTGCCGCACGCGATCGGAATTGTCGATGCCGGCGATGCCGACGCCCTTCACCACCGCTTTGATCTCGTCGCGAAAGTCGGTGAGAAAGCGCAAGGGATCACGCTGCTCATTGGCGACGCGCGCAATCAGCCCCGTCACCAAAATCTGGCAGGCCAGCATTTTACCGTTCAGTTCGTCCATTCGAAGCTCCATGCAGCAGCCGGCCGATATGACCCGCGCGGGCGCACCCTGACAACCGCAGCGCTCCCGCTTTGAAGTCGTTCTAAAGCGGCAGGTGGTGAGGCAACGGCCCCTTTCACCTGTTCGGCCGCTAGTCCGGCCAGCCGCGTGCAGGCGGCCGTGACGGCGCGACCACCAGCGCGACGATGCGGCGGGCCAGTGGCAGCACCGCGAGCAGCGTCGGAAACGCCACCAGCCAGGACAATAGCGATGCCAAAGGTGAAGCCGAGACAAAGGCCGTGCCTGCCCCGAAGCTGCACAATGTCGAGATCGTCGAGACGACGCGGGTCGTCAGGATGGATAACACGAACGGCATGACGGCCGGCGCAAAACGCGCCGGCAGCTTGCGAAAAAGCATGGGGATCTCTTGCAGTGAAGCGGGTCGATCACGCGGGATCAGAAGATGTGCATCGTGTCCGACCACGTCGGTTGATGCGTTGCTTCACGTGAGACGCTTACGTCCGTGCAATGACGGCGGATACCCCATAATGGACACGGAGGCCGCGGGCAAGCGCTGCCGGTTCAGAATCGTTCAAGCACGCTTTGCGCAGCGCGGCAGACCTGCCGGCGGCTTCACTTCGCCGCCAATTGGCCCGTCGGGAAGGGCTGCGCCTTGATGCGCTCCTTGATGTCGAGCAGCGTCTTCAGGCTGGTCGCGACCGCCTCATCGGAAACATCGTGCAGCACGTCAGCGGCGATGGCGTCGCGCAGGCTGTCGAGCTCGTCGACGAGGCGGCGCCCGGCCTCGGTCAGGAACAGCCGATTCGCGCGGCGGTCCCTGGGATCGTGGCGGCGCTCGAGCAGCCCCTGCTCCACCAGGCGGTCGAGCAGCCGGACCAGCGAGATCGGCTGCAATTCCAGCACCTCCGCGAGATCGACTTGTGATAAACCTTCACACGCGCGCAGGCGGAACAACACAACCCATTGCGCGCGGGTGGTGCCGCGCTCTTTGGCACGGTGATCGATATAGTTGCGCAGGATGCGCGAGCTTTCGACAAGCTGTGCGATCAATTGACGTTTAAGATCGAGTGACATCCGCTGGATATCCCGGAAGCTTGCCAATTGTTTAGGTTTCTGCGCGCCCTAATGTGTTTACACATTAATTGCACGCATACTATATCTGGAACGCTGGGAACGCTTTTAAAGGCCGGTTATTCTCCTCTCTCCAGCATATGAGCCAACATGAAGACGTCGCGGACTATCAGTTGGATCTTGCTGCTCGCAGTCGCTGGCGGAGCCGGCTATTACGGCTGGCAACGTTATCATGGCGCGGAACAGGCCAAGCGCGCCGATGCCCAGAAAGCGGCACGGCCTGCTGCGGTGCGCGTCAGCACCGCCCCCGTCGAGAAGACCGATTTCCCCGTCTATCTGACGGGGCTCGGCACCGTCCAGGGCTTCAACACCGTTCAGGTACGGACCCGGGTCGACGGCCAGATCGACAAAGTCGCCTTCACCGAGGGACAGCTCGTCAACAAGGGCGATCTCCTCGTTGAGATCGACCCGCGGCCGTTCCAGGCGACTCTCGACCAGGCCAAGGCCAAGAAGCAGCAAGACGAGGCCAACCTCGCCAATGCCAATCTTGATCTGCAGCGCTTCACCAAGCTCGGCGAGTTCGCAACCAAGCAGCAGACCGACACTCAGCGTTCCACGGTGGCGCAGCTCACCGCGCAGATCGCCGCCGACGACGCCGCGATTGCCAATGCGCAGACCCAGCTCGATTACACCCAGGTGAAAGCGCCGATCTCCGGTGTCGCGGGCCTCCGCCAGGTCGATATCGGGAACATCGTCAACGCTTCGAGCCAGACCGGCATTGTAACAATCGCCCAGATTGAACCAATCGCGGTGATCTTCACCGCACCGGAAGACCAGCTTCCCTACATCAACGAAGCCCAGAACGTGGCTCCGCTGAAGGTGATTGCGATCACCACCGACGGCAAGAAACCGCTGGCCGAAGGCAAGCTCGCGGTGGTCAATAACCAGGTCGATACCACCAGCGGGACTATCCGGCTGAAGGCGGTGTTCGATAACAAGGATCACGCTTTGTGGCCGGGGCAGTCGGTCTCGACGCGGCTTTTGGTGAGGACCTTGAAGGATGCTACGGTGGTTCCAGACGATGCCATCCAGCACTCGACCAACGGCCTTTACGCCTACACGGTGAACCAGGACAACAAGGCCGAGTTGCACAAGGTGAAGGTGAGCTCGTCGATCGACGGCAGGTCGGTGGTCGACGAAGGCTTGAGCCCGGGGCAGCAGGTGATCACGGGCGGTCAGTTCAAGGTCCAGCCGGGCACGCTGGTCACCACGGCGGTGGCAAGCCAGGAGCCGGCGCAAGCTAAGGTCCGGCAGGAATGAACGCGAACGGCGGCGGCATCTCCGCACCTTTCATCCGCTACCCGATCGGCACCTCGCTGCTGATGGCGGGCATCCTGTTCGTCGGTCTCGTCGCCTATCCGTTGCTCCCGGTCGCCCCGCTGCCGCAGGTCGACTTCCCGACCATCCAGATCACCGCCAGCCTGCCGGGCGCGAGCCCGGAAACGATGGCGACCTCGGTGGCCCAGCCACTGGAACGGCAGTTCGCTCAGATCCCCGGCATCGCCCAGATGACCTCGACGAGCTATCTGGGCACTGCGTCGGTCACCATCCAGTTCGATCTCAATCGCAGCATCGACGGCGCCGCCAACGACGTGCAGGGCGCCATCAACGCCGCTTCCGGCCAGCTGCCGAAGACGCTGCCCTCGCCCCCGACCTACCGCAAGGTGAACCCGGCCGACTCGCCGATCCTGCTGCTGTCGGCGACATCAGACACGCTGCCGCTGACCACGGTGTCGGATGCGGTCGATGCCCAGCTCGCCCAGCAGATCAGCCAGATCTCCGGCGTCGCCCAGGTCATCATCGGCGGCCAGCAGAAGCCGTCGGTCCGGGTTCAGATCGATCCGGCCAAGCTGGTCGCCAAGGGCCTGTCGCTGGAGGACGTGCGCAGCCAGATCGCGATCACCACCGTCGACAGTCCGAAAGGCAATGTCGACGGTGAGCGGCGCGCCTATACCATCTACGCCAACGACCAGCTCACCGATTCCAAGGACTGGAACGACGTCATCATCGCTTATCGCAATGGCGGCCCATTGCGGATCAAGGATATCGGCCAGGCGGTGACCGGCCCTGAAGACGCCAAGCAGGCAGCCTGGGCCAACGGCAAGCGCGGCGTGTTCCTGGTCGTGTTCAAGCAGCCCGGCGCCAACGTGATCGAGACGGTCGACAAGATCAAAGGCATGCTGCCGCGGCTCGTCGCCGCGATCCCGCCGGCGATCAAGATCGACGTCATCTCCGACCGCACCACCACCATCCGTGCCGCGGTCGAGGACGTCCAGTTCACGCTGCTTCTGACCATCTTCCTGGTGGTGATGGTCATCTTCATTTTCCTGCGCTCGTTCTGGGCCACGGTGATCCCGACCATCACCGTGCCCTTGGCGCTGCTCGGCGCCTGCGCGCTGATGTGGGTGTTCGGCTACACGTTGGACAATCTCTCGCTGATGGCGCTGACCATCGCGGTCGGCTTCGTGGTCGACGACGCCATCGTCATGCTGGAGAACATCTCGCGCTATGTCGAGGAAGGCGAGGCGCCGATGGCCGCGGCCTATCGCGGCGCCAAGGAGATCGGCTTCACCATCGTCTCGATCTCGGTCTCGCTGGTCGCAGTGCTGATCCCGCTGCTGCTGATGGGAGGCATCATCGGCCGCCTGTTCCGCGAGTTCGCGGTAACATTGACCATGACCATCTTCGTCTCGATGGTGGTGTCGCTGACGCTGACCCCGATGATGGCGTCACGCTTCCTGCGCGGCCATGACGAGATCCAGCACGGCAGGTTTTATCAATGGAGCGAGCGCGGCTTCGAGGCGATGCTGCGCACCTATGAGCGCGGCCTCGACCTCGCGCTGCGCTGGAAGTTCGCCACGCTGATGGTGTTCTTCGCCACGCTCGGCCTGTCGGTCTACCTCTTCATCCTGATCCCGAAGGGCTTCTTTCCGCAGCAGGACGTCGGTCTGATCACCGCGACCTCGGAAGCCTCGCAGGACATCTCCTTCCAGGCGATGCAGTCGCGCCAGGAGGCACTGGCCAAGATCGTGATGGAAGATCCGGGCGTTGCCAGCGTCGCGATGGCGATCGGCGGCTCGGGCCGCGCCGGCAACAACGGCAACATGTTCATCACGCTGAAGCCGCGCGATGAGCGTGACGCCTCCGCGCAACAGATCATCGGCCGCTTGCGGCCGAAGCTGGAGAAGGTCGAGGGCGCCCGCCTCTATATGCAGGCGGCACAGGACATCCGCCTCGGCGGCCGCCCAACCCGCACCCAGTTCGAGTTCACGCTGCAGGACGCCAATCTTGGCGAGCTCAACGAATGGGCGCCGAAGGTCCTGGAGAAGATGAAGACGCTGCCGCAGCTGCGCGACGTCGCCACCGACCAGCAGACCGACGGCACCACCGTGCAGCTCACGATCAACCGCGACACCGCCTCGCGCTACGGCATCACGCCGCAGCTGATCGACGACACGCTGTATGATGCGTTCGGTCAGCGCCAGGTCGCGCAGTACTTCACCCAACTCAACTCCTATCACGTGATCCTGGAGATCCTGCCGGAGTTGCAGGGCAATCTCGACACGCTGAACAAGATCTACCTGAAGTCGCCGGCGACCGGCGATCAGGTGCCGCTGTCGACCTTCGCGAAATGGACGACGGTGCCGGTGCGGCCACTGTCAATCAGCCACCAGGGCCAGTTCCCGGCGATCACGATCAGCTTCAACCTCGCCCAGGGCGTGGCGCTGGGCCAGGCCACCCAGGCCGTGCAGCAGGCGATGGTCGAGATCGGCGCGCCGGCGACGCTGAATTCCAGCTTCCAGGGCACCGCGCAGGCGTTCCAGCAGTCGCTCTCCACCGTGCCGCTGTTGATCCTCGCGGCGCTTGTCGTGGTCTATTTGATCCTTGGCATCCTCTACGAGAGCTACATCCACCCGATCACGATTCTGTCGACCCTGCCCTCGGCCGGCGTTGGCGCGCTCGCGATCCTGATGGCGTTCGGCTACGACTTCAGCCTCATTGCCTTGATTGGTGTCATTCTGCTGATCGGCATTGTGAAGAAGAACGGCATCATGATGGTCGACTTCGCGATCGCGGCCGAGCGCGACCAGCATCTGGCGCCCGAGCAGTCGATCCGGCAGGCCGCGCTATTGCGCTTCCGTCCGATCATGATGACCACGATGGCTGCGCTGCTCGGCGGCGTGCCATTGATGCTCGGCACCGGCACCGGCTCGGAGATCCGCCAGCCGCTCGGCTATTCGATGGTCGGCGGCCTCCTCGTGAGCCAGATGCTGACCCTGTTCACGACGCCGGTGGTCTATCTCTATCTCGACAAGCTCAACAACGCATTCGCGCGCTGGGGCCGCGCCCATATCGAGCACGAGCCCGAGGCCGACGCACACCGCGCCGTCAAGGAAGCGGCGGAATAATCCGCCGCTGCTTGTCTTTCATTCGGCCCTGTCCCGGGTTGCCGCGCCTCGGGCAGCTCCGTCAGGGCATGGCTGCGCGCCGCGTTGCCGTGAATTCTGCGCGTTTCGTGGCTCTTGCGCGCTTGCCAAGGCCGCTCACATATGGGTAGAAGATCGCCGTGCGCGGCGCTGATTTGGCTTAAGAGCCGGTCTTCACGCACCACCGCCGAACAGCCAGCCAAGCGCTTGAAACTGCTCGGAAATCCGTTGGGGAATGGTGTAACGGTAGCACAACAGACTCTGACTCTGTTTGTCTTGGTTCGAATCCAGGTTCCCCAGCCAGCTTGAGCGCACCGCGCGTCTTGGCCGCCGATCCGTATCAGCAGATATCGCCTAACGCATCGAGCCGCGGTCTGGATCGTCGCCCTCGTCGCGCAGCCTGGCCGGTTCGTCATACCCCGCGCGGCTGCTGTAGAAGACCAGCGCCATCAGGCCGACGCCCACGACCATCGAGACGACGACGCCGAAGGCGAGCGCGAGATAGCCTCCCGCGGGGACGTCCGTCCCGGCGGCCGACGACCAGCCGGAAACAGCGACGAAGATCACCGCGACCAGCATGGCCAACAAGACCGCAAGCAGAGCATAGGCGCCCCAGCTCAGGGCGCGGGCGCTGACGACAAGATCGCGCCAGACCGTGTTGATGGACGAAGCCCAATTCATGCGCCGCCTCCTCTCACACCCGTGACCGCATCGTCGCTCGGCGGATCACTGGGATCGATGAGGTTCCGATGTTGGCCGGACAACCGCGGTTGCGCCGAGATCAAATGGCGCGACCTGATGCACATCCTCAGCCGCGCCACGTCAACGGGCATGCGGGACGATCCGTTCCAGCAAGATCGGCGCTGACTACGCGATCAGCTTCGCATCCAGCGTAATCGTGGCGTTGAGGACCTTCGACACCGGACAGTTCTTCTCCGCCTCACCGGCGAGACGGGCAAATGTTGCGTCATCGCAGTTCGGGACCTTGCCGCGCAGCGTCAGTGCCGACTTGCTGATCTTGAAGCCTTTGCCGTCCGGCTCCAGCGTCACTGCCGCCTCGGTCTGCAGCTCGGTCGCCGCGAGACCTGCGCCTTGCAGGCCAAAGGCCAAAGCCATGGTGAAGCACCCGGCATGTGCGGCCGCGATCAGTTCCTCAGGATTGGTGCCCTTCTCGTTCTCGAACCGGGTCTTGAACGAATAGGGCGTGCTCGCAAGCACCCCGGAATCGCTGGAGAGATGACCATCTCCATCCTTGCCGGTTCCGTGCCAAACTGCCTTCGCTTTGCGGATCATTCGCTGTTCCCTCGCGAAGCGGCATCGATGCGCCGCGCAATCTAGATGATGACCGGATCGTTGCGCGCGCTCTTCCAGACTCGCACGACATCCGGTGACCGGGATGTCACGATGGTGCGATCTGACGACCGGCCGAATGGACCGAAGACGCGCAAGCATCGCTCGCGCGCCTCGGGGGACATCTTGTTCCGGTTGCTGCTTGTGGATCGGCTTCGAGGGGCGGCGGCGAGGCCTTTGAAGGCATGCGATCCAGTACGCGGCGGCCGCTCGACTCAAATTCTGCTGTCTCTGGAATACAGGATCGCCCGGTCGAGCCGGGCGATGACGGCGAAATATGGAATGACGAGCGCGAACAAACGGCCCGACGTGCCGGTTTTACAACCTCCCGCCGGCCAGCGCCGGCGAGCGCGGGCGGCCGATGTCATCGATCGCCTTCGGCATCGGCGATACCGGGAACACCGCGTTGATCTGGCCGGTGCCCGAGGACGGGAAGAACGGCGTCACCACCTCGACGCCGCGATCGTAGTGATTCCACCCCAATGCGCCGAGCAGCATCGCGGTGTCATGCATGAAGCCTTCGCCGTGACCCTTGCTGGCATATTCCGGCAGCATGTCGCAGAAATCCGGCCACTCGCCCTGCTCCCACATCTGGATGACCTCGTGGTCGAGACGCTCCAGGAACGGGCTGAACATCTTGTCGCGATAGTCGTCGGCGGTGCCGTTCTGCGCAAAGCGATGACTGAGCGAGCCCGAGGCGAAGATCGCCACCGTGCCCTCATAATCGTCCTCGATGGCGCGGCGGAACGCCCAGCCAAGCTTGGCGCTCTCCGCCAGATAATGCGACGTGCAGAGCGCGGAGACCGAGACCACCTTGAAATGGCGGTCCGCGTTCATGTAGCGCATCGGCACGAGCGTGCCGTACTCCAGCGCCAGCGAGGTCGCATCATGTGCCATGGTGACGACGCCATGCTTGTTGGCGCCATCGGCGAGGATACGGCCGAGCGCGGGATTGCCGTCGTATTCGTAGCGCATGTTGGCGATGAAATGCGGCAGCTCGTTCGAGGTGTAGAGCCCCTCGAAATGCGGCGCGCAATTGATGTGATAGGCCGCGTTCACCAGCCAGTGGGTGTCGAACACGACGATGGTGTCAACGCCGGCCTCGCGGCAGCGCCGGCCAATCTCGACATGGCCATCGATCGCCGTCTGCCGCTTGCCCTTGCCCGGCCCGTCCAGCTCGCTGAGATACATCGAGGGCACATGGGTGATTTTGGCCGCCAATGCGAGCTTGCCCATAGCTGAATTCCTCCCGTCTTGCATTATCTCACCGCACCCGGCGTTTGGCGCAGGATAGCCGCCCTGCCCGCCCGTGCAAGGCTCGCAAGAACAATATCAGCCGACGACGTGACGAACCGCGGCGCGGGTCAGGAAGCGCAGCTTCTCATTGAGCGGGAAGCGGCCGAAATTGGTCTTCACGGTGCCGACTGTGAATGCCGTTTTCTTGGAATAGTCGATCTTGACGGCGACGATCACGGGACGGCCGCTGGCTGCAATCTCGTTGGCCTCCGCGATCGCATCCGCAATGCCGGCATTGTCGTTCATCGGCAGGTAGGCGGCGCCGGTCGCGAGCGCGACGCCCTCGATGTTGAGCTTGCCGAGCTGGGTGCAGGGCTTGCGGCCGTAAGGGATTTGCTGCGCCTGCGCGATCTGGGCGAGCTCGCCATCATTGAAGACGTAGTAGACCACGCCGAGCCCGTTGGCGGCCGCGGTCAGGATCTCCATGCAGGTCATGGTGAAAGCACCGTCGCCGACGATCGCCTGCACGCTGCGATCGGGAAACGCCAGCTTGGCGCCGATCGCCGCCGGCACGGCGTAGCCCATGCAGTTGAAATCGGTCGGTAGGATCACGCTCTTCGGCGCATGGATCGGCATCAGCTCGGCGGTGAGAAAGGTGTGATTGCCGTCGTCGATAGCGAGGATGCCGTCGTCGGGCATCTGACGCCGGAGCTCATCGAAAAAGCGGACCGGATTGACGATGCCCGAAGCATCGTTGCGGTACCAGCTCTCGCGATAGGCCGCCTTATCCCTGGCGATCTGCGCACGCAAGGCGCTGTTGTTCTCGCGCCGCATACTCTTCGCATCGAACGCGGCGAGCAGTTGCCGCACCACAGTGCCCGCGTCGCCGGTAATGCCGACCTTGGCCGGATAATTGGCGCCGATCGCCGCGGGATTGATGTCGATATGGACCAGGTTCTCGGGCATCGGGATGCCGTAGCTGCCGGTCGCGATCTCGGCAAAGCGCGTCCCTATCCCGACCAGGCAGTCGCAATCCCTGAAGGCGTTCTGCGCCGCCGGCACCGCGGACGCGCCAAAGCCGAAGCCCGCATGCAGCGGATGGTTGGCGGGAAACACCGACAAGCCCTGCAGGGTGGTCGCAACCGGAGACTGCAGACATTCGGCGAGCTGCGTCAGCTCAGTCGTCGCGTCGCGAGCGCCCCAGCCAGCGAAAATGCAGGGGCGCTTCGCGCCGGCCAGCAGCGCGGCGGCTTTCTCGATCTCGGATGGCGGCTGCAGCGGATGCGGCTCCGCCGGCTTGAACTGCGGCAGCTCGGCGACCTCGGACGTCATCAGGAGGATGTTGACCGGCAACTCGACGAGGACAGGGCCCGGCTCGCCCGATGTGGCGATACGATAGGCCTCGAACAATGTCGGCACCACCTCTTCATGGCTCCCGACGTGAAACGTCGCCTTGGTGAGCCCGCTCATGAATTTGTGGGTGTCCATCTGGTGCAGCTGATACTGCCGGCCGCTGTCGGTGCGCGGACCTCCGGTCAGGATCAGCATCGGCACGCCATCGAGGAAGGCCTCGCCGATGCCGCTCGCGGCATGGGTCAGGCCGGCTGCCGGCACCACCGTGAGCACACCGATCGAGGACGAGACGCGGCTGACCGCATCCGCCATGAACGAGGCGCCGCCCTCGTGGGTGACCAGCACCTGGGTGATGCGGTTGGAGTTGTTCAGCGCATCATAGAGCTCGGCGGTGTGCACGCCGGGAATGCCGAACGTGAAGCGCGCGCCGATCTCTTCGAGCGCATAGACCGTGAGCCAGGCTCCGGTTCTTTTCATGGCGTTTCCTCAACCCTTCAGAAGCTCAGTTCTGCCATCGATCGAGGCCGCCGCCAACCGGCCCGAGAGGATGCAGCCGCCGAGGAAGGTGCCCTCCAGCGCGCGCAGCCCGTGCATGCCGCCGCCGCCAAAGCCGGCAGCCTCGCCGACCGCGTAAAGACCAGGGATCGGGTGGTCCATGGCATCGCGCACCCTGCTCTGCAGATCGGTCCTGATGCCGCCAAGGCTCTTGCGGCTGATGATGAACTCGCGGATCGCGATCAGCGGCAGCGCGTCCTTGGCCATGATCGGCTGGAATTTGCACAGCCGCAGGCGGTCGCCGCGATACTGGCGGAGGGCCGCGATGCGGCGCAGCTGCTCGTCATTCATCAGGCTCTCGCCGCGCGCGATCGTCGCGTCATATTGCGAGACCGCATCCGCGACCGCATCACGCTCGACTGCCTGATCGCCCTGCAGCGCGTTCATCTTGGCGACGAGCTCGGGCAAGCTCATCGCCGTGACCACGTCCGGACAAGTCTTGATCATTTCATCCACCAGCCAGCGATTACCGGCCAGCAGATCGCGGACGAAGCGGAGCCGGCTCTTCTCGCGGATCGACGGGTTGAATTCGGCGCCGGACACCGCGAGCTCGCGCAGCGCGATGCGCCGGTTCATGAGCTGCCAGGAATATTGGCGCTCCTCGGCACAGATCGCGGTGACCAGCCGCCGCGTATCGAAGCCAGAGACCAGCGGCTGCGGTCCGATGCGCTGCCCTCGCCAGTTCAGCCATAGCGCCGAGCGCGGCGGCACCAGTGACAATCCGTGATTTGCTTTGCGCGGGCGCGGATGATGGACGCCGGCAGCGTAATTCCACATCCGATCGAGGTGAGTCACCACGCCCCCGGCGGCCAGGGTCGCATCGTGGAGCGTGCCGTCAGCGAAACGGTGCGAGCCATTGAGGATCGTTGCCGGCGGACGGCCCCAATCGGCATGCCAGTGCTGCCGGACCCGATCGAGACTGCCGTTGATGCCGCCTGCCGCGATGACGACCTGCTCGGCGCGAACGGCAAACGGCGTGCCGTCGATCTCGTCATGGCCCTCGGCGCCTATGACGCGGCCGCCCTGCAAAGTCAGCTGTTCGACGCGGGCGTTGAAGCGCAAAGTGAGCCGGCCTGCATTGGCATGCCCGCGTAGTGCGGAGATCACGGCATCGGTGATGCCCTTCCCCGTGCCCCACGCGATATGAAACCGCGGCACTGAATTGCCGGGTCGGAATTCGCCGCGCTCGACCCAGTTGACGACCGGCAGGAAGCTGACACCCAAACGGCGCACCCAGCCATGGACGTCGGCCGTCGCGCGCTCCACGTAAGTTTTCGCCCAGGCGCGCGGCCATCCGTCATGCGGATCGAATTCGGCGAAGCTGCACCAGTCGCGCCAGGCGAGATCAACGGAATCGCGAATGCCTTGGCGGCGCTGCTCCGGCGAATCGACGAAGAACATCCCGCCAAAGCTTTCGCGCGCCAGCCCGCCGAAGGCCTGCTCGTCATCGCGATCGAGCACCAGCACCGAATGCCGACCGTCCAGCAGATCGAGCGCGGTCGCCAAGCCCGCGATGCCGCCGCCGATGATCAGGATGTCGCTGCGATCCGTTCGCATGGGGTCTCGTGCGGTGCCGGCTTGGCTCTCACGATGATGTTGAAACCCGACCGCCGTCACAAATCAATCGGCAGATGTCGACGGGCTCCCGCTCGCCCGGCGCGACCGGATGACGCAGTGCGATGCGCGCCCGTTCAGAATGGTAAACCGATTCTTAAAACGCACTATCCGGACTTATCATATGATAAGCGCGCAAAGCCCTTATTTTCCAGCGTGATTCACCACATTGGCTGCGTCATGCCGCAGCGGCGGCGATGCTGACCGGCGCCGACGGCCGCCGGCGAATTGCCGGCCGCTTAACAGTTTTTCCAGTCACAACGGCCAAGGTAGCAACCCTACTCATTCAGCACAGGTTCATTCACCGTGACATCCTTCGGACGCGTGATCTCGGTACGAGGCTCTCAGGCACGTGTCGGGATTCTCGCCACCACGCAGATGGCGGCCTCAGAGGTTCGCGCGACCGTCGGCCGGTTCATCACCATCCACTGCCCGAAGGCCACGATCATCGCCATCATCTCGGAAGTGACGAGCGAGGCGGTGGCGGATGCCGAGACCTATCTCGCCACCGCCTCGGTCGACCTGCTCGGCGAGATCCTGGGACCGGCGGAGAAGCCGAAATTCCAGCGCGGCGTCACGCACTATCCAACCATCGGCGACGCGGTCGAGATGATCACGAGCCAGGAGCTGCGCACCATCTATACGCCGACCACCGCCGACCAAATCGATATCGGCGCGCTGCAGCAGGACCCGTCGGTGCGCGCCTGCGTCAATGTCGAGGAAATGCTGTCCAAGCATTTTGCGGTGCTCGGCTCGACCGGCGTCGGCAAGTCGACCGGCGTGTCGCTGCTCTTGAACGAGATCCTGAAGGCGCGGCCGAATCTGCGCCTGTTCCTGCTCGACGTGCACAACGAATATGGCCGGTGCTTCGGCGAGCGTGCGCTGGTGCTCAATCCGCGCAATCTGAAACTGCCGTTCTGGCTGTTCAATTTCGAGGAGATCGTCGACGTCCTGTTCGGCGGCCGGCCCGGCGTGCCTGATGAGCTCGACATTCTCGCCGAAGTCATCCCACTGGCGAAGGGCGCCTATACGCAATATGGCGGTTCGGACCGAATCGGCCTGAAGCGGATCGACCCGAAGAACATCGGCTACACCGTCGACACGCCCGTGCCTTACCGCCTGGTCGACCTGATCAACCAGATCGACGAGCGCATGGGCAAACTCGAGAATCGGTCCTCGCGTATCATCTATCACAAGCTGATCTCGCGCATCGAAACCGTGCGCAACGATCCGCGCTACGCCTTCATGTTCGACAACGCCAATGTCGGCGGCGACACCATGGCCGAGGTCGTCAGCCATCTGTTCCGCCTGCCCGCGAACGGCCGGCCGATGACGGTGATGCAGCTCGCCGGCTTCCCGGCCGAGGTCGTCGATTCCGTGGTCTCGGTCTTGTGCCGCATGGCGTTCGATTTCGGGCTGTGGAGCGATGGCGTCTCGCCGCTGCTGTTCATCTGCGAGGAGGCCCACCGTTACGCCTCCGCCGATCGCTCGATCGGCTTCGGCCCGACCCGCAAGGCGATCTCGCGCATCGCCAAGGAAGGCCGCAAATACGGCGTCTATCTCGGCCTGGTCACGCAACGCCCGGCAGAGCTCGACGCCACCATCATCTCCCAGTGCAACACGCTGTTCACGATGCGGCTTGCCAACGAGCGCGACCAGTCGCTGTTGCGTTCGGCCGTCTCGGATGCCGCCGCCAACCTGCTGTCATTCGTGCCCTCGCTCGGCACCCGCGAGGTGCTGGCTTTCGGCGAAGGCGTGGCGCTGCCGACCCGGCTGCGCTTCAAGGAGGTGCCGCCACACCAGATGCCGCGCAGCGAAGCCACCATCGCCACCGTACGCTCGTCCGCTGGCCATGACATGCAGTTCGTCAGCGCCGTCCTGGAGCGCTGGCGTGGCGCGACCTCGAGCCGCGACGGCGAGTCCGCCGCCAATAGCGATCGCACCTCCAATCTTGCAATGGCGGCGGACGCGCCACTTCTGCAGCCGACGATGGGGCTCGATCCCGAGCGCTTCTCGCTGTTGAAGAAGCCGCTGCGCTAAGCACCACGTCGCGCCTCATTGCGGCGCGAGCGTCAGGTCGCGCGACATTCGCCTGGGCTGCGTGCGGTGCCGGGACAGCAGCCGCGCCGTCATGACGGCGCCGAATGCCGTGATCGCCGCAATCACGATGGCCCAGATCGTATCGAGGCCACGCCCGATCAGAGCGCCTGAGAGCAGCGGGGCCATGATGTTGGCCACCGACATCAGCGACTGGTTGAAGCCCATCACCATGCCCTGACGGTTGAGCGCCGCACTGCGCGACAGCTCCGCAGTCAAGGTGCTGCGCACGAACATGCTGCCGCCGATGATCAGCGTCAGGCACACGGCAAGCACGCTGACTTCAGCCGTGAAGGCCAGCGCCAGGAGGCCCAGGCACATGCAGGCGAAGGCGAAGATGACAATGCTGCGGTCGGACGCGAACAGACTGACGCGGCTGATCAGAAGTCCCTGGATGAGGATGTTGATGAAGCCGGCATAGGCGAAGATGCAGCCAAGCTCCCGCGCGCCGAACGGATGTCCGTCCCAGGTGAAGCGCTCGGACAGAAACAGGCCGATCTGCGACAGGAACATCGCATTGGCCACGAAGAACACCAAGAGCAGCCCGAGCAGCCGCCACGCATGGCGCATCCCGAGCAACGTTCGCGCAGGCCGCCACTCCGCAATCCGCTGCATGTGAGGGGCATCGGATTCAGGCTGGTCCGGCGGCAGCAGCAGCGCCGTGGACAGGATGCTCATCAGCGAGAGCGCAGCGGCAGCCCAGATCGGCGCCGCCTGTCCGAAAGGAACCAGAAATCCCGACAGCGCCGGCCCGATTAGAAGGCCAGTCCCGATCGCGCCCGAGGTCATGCCGAGCGCCTGCTTGCGCGCCGAGGGTGGGCTGTGCTCGGCCGCATAGGCATGGGCCACCGAGATGTTGCCCGAGGTGAGGCCGTCGATGATCCGCGCTGCGAACACCAGGGCCAGGCTGCCGGCGGAGGCCAGCAGGACCAGGCCTGCGAAGGTGCCGAGCTGGCTGAGCAGCAGCACGTTGCGGCGGCCATAGCGGTCTGACAGCATGCCGACGATGGGCCCCGCCACCAGCTGGCAGGCGGCGTAGACCGACATCAGGGCGCCAATCATGAACGGCGTGGCCCCCAGCCGCTGCGCATAGAACGGCAGCAGCGGCAGGATGATCCCCAGAGCCGTGGCGTCCACCGCGACAACAATACCGGTTGGAACCAAAGCCAGCGGACCGGCTTGCTCCGCCGAGGAATGGGGCTGTGCCCGGATGACGGGACCAAAGTCCATGCGCAATGCCTCTGCCCGCTTCCGCGAGCCTCACGAATCTTTCAATGCATATAAGTTGTAGCCTAACAGTTTTGACCCTATCTATTTTGCATGGCTCCGTCGCAAACAACTGTTCAAGCCGAAATCGGCCTGCTCATCGCCCGTCTGGCGCGCCTGTGGCGCCGCGAGGCGGACCAGGCGCTGGCCGATCACGGACTCTCCCAGGCGACCGCCCACCCGCTGCGGATCTTGTCAGGCCGCGGCAAGTGCGTGCGCCAGGGCGTGCTCGCCGACGAGATCGGCATCGAGGGCCCCTCTCTCGTCCGGCTCATCGACCTGCTGCAGTCCGAAGGACTGGTCGAACGGCGTGAGGACCCGACCGATCGCCGCGCCAAGACGCTGCATCTGACCGCAGAGGGCGAGGCCAAGGCGGAGGAGATCAACCGGGTGTTACGGCGGGTCCGGGCCGATCTGTTGAAGGATATCTCCCCTGAGGACCTCGCGGTCACCTACGACGTTTTGCAACGGATCGAGCAGCGGGCGGTTCGCCTGCGGGAGGCCGCCGGCCGCCCCGACGCGGATTAGTCATGAGCCAGAGCACGCATCTGCCGGTCCGCGCAGCGGACCTCGTGTTTTCTTTGAAGACGTTCGCCGCGGCCATGCTCGCGCTCGTCATCGCGTTATGGCTCGACCTGCCCCGCCCCTATTGGGCGATGGCGACCGTCTATATCACTTCGCAGCCGCTGGCCGGCGCCACCAGCTCGAAAGCGCTCTATCGCGTGCTGGGAACACTGATCGGCGCCGTGGCGTCGGTGGCGATCGTCCCCACTTTCGTCAATTCGCCCGAGCTGCTTAGTCTCGTGATCGCGCTCTGGGTCGGAGGTTGCCTCTATCTGTCGCTGCTCGACCGCACGCCGCGCTCCTATTTGTTCATGCTGTCGGGATATACGTTGGCCCTGGTCGGCTTTCCTGCCGTGACCGATCCCGGCAGCATCTTCGACACCGCGGTCGCACGTTTCGAGGAGATCACGCTCGGCATCATCTGCGCCACGCTGGTCTCGACGCTCGTTCTGCCGCGCTCCGTCGCGCCCGTCGTCGGCGCCAAGGTCTACGCCTGGCTCGCCGATGCCCGCCGGCTCAGCCGGGATATTCTGCTCGGTGGCGGCGGCGAGCTGCGCGATCAGGAGCAGCGATTGCGGCTGGCTGCCGAGGCGCTTGATATCGACACGCTCGCCAGCCATCTCGCCTTCGACCGGGTTGCCGACCATCACGCCGTCCGGGGCCTGCGCGCGCTACGCCTGCATATGCTGCTGCTGTTGCCGCTGCTCGGCTCGATCCGCGATCGCCTGACGGCACTCGACGGGCACCTGTCGCCACCGTTGCAGGACCTGCTGCAGCGGCTCGCAAACTGGCTGTCCGCGCCGACCGGTGAGCGCGAGGCGGCAGACGAGCTTCGCGCTGTCGTCGCAGAGTTGCGGCCGCCCCTGCACGCGGATGCCTCATGGCATGAGATCATGACGGCCAACCTGCTGATCCGTCTGCGCGAGCTCGTCGACATCTCCGAGGACTGCCGGGCACTCGGCGCGGCGATCGCAGCCGACGAAGACACATCGCAGCTTCAATTGGCGTTCCGGACCGAGCAGGGCATCGCGCCTGCGCGGCACCGTGACCACACGCTGGCGCTGTGGTCGGCGGCCGGCGTCATCATCGCGATCCTGGTCTGCTGCGCATTCTGGATCGGGACCGGTTGGGTCGATGGCGCTTCCGCGCCGATGATGGCCGCGGTCGCCTGCTCGTTTTTCGCCTCCCAGGACGATCCGGCGCCCAGCATCCAGAACTTCGCGCTGTGGTCGCTGGTCGCCATCATCATCGTGGCGATCTATCTGTTCGGCATCCTGCCGGCGATCTCTACCATCGAGATGTTGATCGTTGCCCTGGCGCCCACCTTCATCCTGTTCGGCGTCCTGATCGCGCGGCCGACCACGACACCGATCGGTATGGCGCTCGGCGCCAACGGGGCCACGCTGCTGGCGTTGCAATCGACCTATAATGCCGACTTCGAGAGCTTCGCCAATTCCTCCGCCGCGTTCATGGTCGGCATGGTTGCAGCGATCGTGCTGACGCGCCTGATGCGCTCGGCGCGCGCGGAGTGGATCGCGCACCGGCTGCTGCAGACCAGCTGGATCACGCTGGCGGAGACCGCGGAGCGGCGCGGCAACAACGACCGCGCCACCTTCGTCGGCATCATGCTGGACCGTCTCGGCCTGCTGGCTCAGCGCATCACAGCAATTCCGGAAGCCGAGCGGCGCGACCTCGATAGCCTGAGACAGCTCCGGGTCGGCCTCAACATCATCGACCTCAGGCGCGCGCGTCATGGACTTTCGTCTCCGACGCTGCGGGCCATCGACGCCATGCTGGACCAGCTCGCCTCGGCCTGTCGCGAGTGCGCAGCGGCGCCAATACCCACCACGCTGCTCAGCGCGATCGATGCCGCGCTCGCCAAGGCGCTCGACGAGCCCGCCGCTCCGGCGAAGGAGGATGCCCTGATCGGCCTGGTCGGTATCCGCACCGGATTGTTTCCGGACGGCCCGCCCTATCACATGCGTCCACTCGAGCCGCGGAGTCTCGTCGCATGAGATATGAAATCGACATCGCCGGCGTGCTGGTGCCGTCACTGCTGCTCTGGCTCGTCATCGCCTACGTCCTCTCCGCGGTGCTGCGCGCGCAATTGCGCCGCCTCGGCTTCTACCGGCTGGTCTGGCATCGCGCCTTGTTCGACTTCGCCGTCTTCGTTTGCCTGCTCGGCGGCGTCGTCTATCTCTCCCGGAGTATCTTGACGTGAAAAGCACCTTCAGCCTGATGGGCCGCGTGGCCATCACCGTCGTCGCGGTCGCTGCCGCGGCCTGGGTCGGATATTATCTCTGGGGCTACTACATGAAGGCGCCATGGACGCGTGACGGCCGCGTGCGCGCCGACATCGTGCAGATCGCGCCCGACGTCTCCGGCTTCGTCACGGACGTTCTGGTCCGCGACAATCAATCGGTGAAGCGCGGCGACGTCATCTTCCGCATCGATCGGGAGCGATTTGCATTGGCGTTGCGACAGGCCGATGCGGCGGTTGCAGGCCGCCTCGCCACGCTGAACGAAGCCGAGGCCGATCTGAAGCGCTATCAGTCGCTGACCACCGATGCCGTGTCGCAACAGCGGCAGGAGCAGGTGCTGGCGACGCAGCAGCAGGCCAGGGCGGCCTACGACCAGGCGCTCGCAGACCAGGCGGTAGCCAGGCTCAATCTCGAGCGCAGCGAGGTGCGCGCACCGGTGAATGGCATCATCACCAACATGGATCTGCGTCCGGGCACCTATGTCACCGCCGGCAAAGGCGTGATGGCGCTGGTCGATACCGATACGCTCCATGTCGAGGGATATTTCGAGGAAACCAAGCTGCCGCGCATCCGGATCGGCGCTCCCGCGAGGGTCCGGCTGATGGGCGATTCCCGCGAGCTTACCGGTCATGTCGAAAGCATTGCGGCTGGCATCGAGGACCGTGACCGCGGTCAGGGCGCAAGCCTGCTCGCCAACGTCAACCCGACCTTCAACTGGGTGCGCCTGGCGCAGCGCGTGCCGGTGCGCATCGCGCTCGACGAGGCTTCGCGCGAGCGCGAGCTGGTGGCCGGTCGTTCGGCGACGGTGGAAATTCTGAACTGACTTTGCTTTGCGGCATTCACCCGATGGATTATTCTCGCGGCCCACCCAGCCGGAGCCGTTCTCATGTCGCAGCCTGCCATCAGCCGCTTTCCCGTCCCCGCGATCGCCGACATGCCCGAGGACATTCGCAGCCGGCTGCTCGCCGTGCAGGAGAAATCAGGCTTCATACCGAACGTCTTCCTGACGCTGGCGCACCGGCCGGACGAATTCCGCGCCTTCTTCGCCTACCATGATGCGCTGATGGACAAGGATGGCGGGCTGACCAAGGCCGAGCGTGAGATGATCGTGGTGGCGACGTCGAGCGCCAACCAGTGCCAATATTGCGTGATCGCCCATGGCGCGATCCTGCGCATCCGCGCCAAGAACCCGCTGATCGCCGATCAGGTCGCGGCCAACTATCGCAAGGCCGACATCACGCCGCGCCAGAAGGCGATGCTCGACTTCGCGATGAAGGTCGCGCTCGAGGCGCAGACGGTGGGAGATGGCGATTTCGCCGCGCTCAGGGAGCACGGCTTCAGCGACGACGACATCTGGGACATCGCCGCGATCGCGGCATTCTTTGGCCTGTCGAACCGGATCGCGAACGTCACGTCCATGCGGCCGAACGATGAGTTCTACCTGATGGGCCGGCTGCCGAAACAGCCGTGAGCCTCAAGCCTCATCAGTCGTCCGAGGCCGGACCGCACCAGCCGGGCAGATAGACGGCATCGTGTCCCTTCGCGAAGGCCAGCGCCTTTTCCATCGCCCCCGCAAAGTTGTCCTCCGCCATCTTCCGCGCGATCTTCCGGCGCAGGAAGTCGGCCCACAGGAATTCGCTGAACGGCGTGGTGTCCTTGGCGAAGCCGCCGGCGCGTCGCAGCTCGCCAGCCAGGCTGCGGAACGGATCGTCCTTGAGGTCTGCGATCGATTTCGGCAGATCCTTGAAATGCCGACGCTCGCCCTTGGCGTCGTAGGGATAAACCCACCGCTTGTTGTCCATCACGCCCCAGAAGGCGTCGCGATCGACCATGGTGAGATCGCCGATGATGGTGACCAGGATGTCCTCGACGCCTTCGTCGTGCAGCGCGCGCGCCAGATGGTGATGGTCCACTACGTAGTAGCGCTGATCGGGTCCGACCACGACGGGGATCATATGCTTGCCGAGCAGCTCCGCGCGCTTCTTGTTCGATTTGTGCTCGCGCCAGCGCTTGCGCTTCTCCTTCACCTCGCGCATCCCCACCGTCATCTGCGTCGGCCGCAGCGACAGGATCGGGATAGGATGCAGGATCGGCTCGCGCGTGTTGGCCATGGCGTTCAGCTCCGCTCATCGCGCATCGATTCTGCGCGTGCACTCCTGCGATTATGGCATGATAGGACCTGCATTCAAGGCGGCTTGCGGATCTGCGAGATTCGTCTTGCGGGAATAACGATTGTGAATGATTGACGGAAATGCTGAAGAAAGCTGCGAATGGGAATCACGATTGGATCGCGCGGCAGCGTGTGGTCCGGCTCGGCGGGCGCGAGATCGTCACCGAGGGACTGCGCCTCAACTTCTGGACGGATATCAGCCACCGCTGTATGACGGCGTCATGGCCGGCCTTCATCGCCGGCGCAGCCGGGCTGTTTCTCGTCTTCAACGCGGCTTTCGGCCTGCTCTACTGGCTTGGCAATCTCTGGTTCGCCAACCAGCCGATCTCGAATGTGCCGAACGGCGATTACATCGATTACTTCTATTTCAGCATCGAGACGCTATCGACCGCCGGCTATGGCGACATGCATCCGCAGACGCATTACGGCCATTTCGTCGCGACCGTCGAACTCTTCACCGGCATCTTCTCGATGTCGTTGATGACCGGGCTGATCTTCGCCCGCTTCTCCCGCCCGCAAGCCCGCCTGCTGTTTGCCCGGCATCCGGTGATTTCCAGTCATGAAGGGCAGCCGACGCTGATGATCCGCCTGGCCAACGAGCGGCAGAACCTGATCGGCAATGCCAGCGCCAAGCTCTGGTTCTTCAAGAACGTCGTCACGAGGGAAGGCAAGCCGTTTCGCCGCTTCTATGAGCTGCCGCTCCTGCGCAACGAAATGCCTGCGCTCGCGTTGAGCTGGACGATCTATCATGTGATCGATGAGGCCAGCCCGCTCTACGGCATGACCGCTGAGGAGCTTGCCTCCGCCCGTGCCTCGCTCACGGTCGTGGTCACGGGATACGACGTTGTTGCAGCGCAATCGGTCCATGCCCGGCAGTCCTACGACCATCCCGACATTCGCTTCGGCCACCGCTACGCCGACATCCTTGACTCCTCCCATGCCGACGGCCGGATCAGGATCGACTACGGCCGGTTCCACGACACCTGCGAGGCCTGACAGGCGCGCCTCCGCATCCCAAGGTCGAATCGCGGCACCGATGCACCTCTGCCATGATGAAGTTTTTTGCTGAGGCTTTCGGCGCACATGGTAGAAATGAAGCAGCGGAGTCGCAGTCGATGAAGACCCAGAGGCCCATCGCAGCGGAGGACGACCACCGCGTCGTACCGTTCAGGCCGCGCAGTGCGCTGCAGCGCCGGGTCGTGACCGGCGGCGGCCCTCCGGTGCCGTTTCATCGGCCCGGCGAGGTCCAGCCCGATGTGCTGGATCTGGCGCATTGTGAGCAGCCGCGCCAGAGACCGGATGACTTCCGCCACCGCATTCTCGCCAATATCGCAGCTTTCGCCTTCACGGTGGCGCTGACGGCGATCGGGATCTGGCTCGCGATGAGCATCGCCGACCTGCGCAAGACCCAGGATTGCGTGCTCACCGGTCGGCGCGACTGCGCGCGCGTCATCACCGAGCCGTACACGCCGTGACCGGCGACGCCTGACTGGGCATCCCGCGCGATCCAAGGCGCGCCCGGCGCGACCACAATCCGGCCATATCGTCGCCCTGCCGCCTCCATTGAACTCACCGCGGCGCTCCGATATACGGGCACTCGACTCCCGGGGGACGGGACCAGGGTACGACACCGGACACTCGCGCCGCGATGCCCCCTCGTCGCGCCAAAACCGGACTTATCTCCAATATATCAAAGGCTTAGTGATGTCCTCCACATTCGATCAGGTCGCCACGATCATCGCTGAAACCTGCGACATCCCGCGCGACACGATCACGCCGGAAAGCCACGCCATCGACGATCTGGGCATCGACAGCCTCGATTTCCTCGATATCGCGTTCGCGATCGACAAGGCGTTCGGCATCAAGCTGCCGCTGGAAAAGTGGACCCAGGAAGTCAATGACGGTAAGGCGAGCACCGAGCAATATTTCGTGCTGAAGAACCTCTGCGCCCGCATCGACGAGCTGGTCGCCGCCAAGGGCGCCTGAGCGCCCGCCATGCACATCGAATATTTCATGCTGATCGACCGGATTCTCGACCTCAAGCTGGACGAGAAGACGATCACGGTTGAGGCGACGGTTCCCACGCAGAGCACGATCTTCGAAGGTCATTTCCCGGGCTATCCGATCATGCCCGGCGTGCTGCTGATCGAGTCGATGGCGCAGACGTCCGGCTGGCTGCTGCTGGGCCTGATGAAATTCGAGCGCATGCCGTTCCTAGCCGCGGTCAAGGAAGCCAAGATGCGTGGCTTCGTGAGCCCCGGCGAGGTGCTAACGGTCGAGGCAAACGTGCTGCACGAGGGCTCCGGCTATGCGATCACCGAGGCGCGGGTGAAGGTCGGCGGCAAGCTGCGCTCCAACGCGACGATCACCTTCAGCCACGTCCCCTTTCCCAATCCTGAGCTGCGCGGACACATGGATGCTGTCGCCAAGCGCGTCGGCTTTCCGCAACAGGCCCTGCTGCCATGACCGAGACGACTTCTGCGACACCAGAACCGGTCGAGGTCTGGATCACCGGCATTGGCCTGGCGACCTCACTCGGCGAGGGGCTGGACGCCAATTGGGAAGCCCTCAACGCCGGCCGCATCAATGTCGACGAACAGCGCCTGGCGCCCTACGTCGTGCATCCCTGGGCGCCGGTCAATCTGGAGACGCAGATCCCCAAAAAGGAGCAGCGTCAGATGGAGGCATGGCAGCGCATCGGCACCTATGCCGCCGGCCTTGCGCTGGATTCCGCCGGCCTCAAGGGCAACAAGGAGATCCTGTCGCGCATGGACATGATCGTCGCCGCGGGCGGTGGCGAGCGCGACATCTCAGTCGACACCAACGTGCTCAATGCCGAGGCCAAGGGCAACTTCTCGCCAGGCTTCCTCAATGAGCGGCTGATGAGCGATCTGCGCCCGACCCTGTTCCTGGCGCAGCTCTCCAACCTTCTGGCCGGCAACATCGCCATCGTGCACGGCGTTTGCGGCACCTCGCGCACCTTCATGGGCGAAGAGGTTTCCGGCGTTGACGCCGCGCGCATTGCGCTGGCGCGGATCGCCGGCGGCCAGAGCGAGATCGCGCTGGTCGGCGGCTCGCATAATGGCGAAAGAAAGGACCTCCTGGTCCTCTACGAATTCGGCGACTACAATCTCAAGGACAAGTTCGCACCTGTGTGGGCGCGGAAGGAGCACACGGGCTTTGCACTTGGCTCCGCCGGCGCCTTCCTGGTGATCGAATCCAAGGCGCATGCGCTGGCGCGCGGCGCCAAGCCATTTGCCCGCCTGACCAGCGTGGTTGCCGATCGCGCCAAGCGCCGCGAGCCGGGCGCGGTGACCGCGACGCTGGAGAAGCTGTGGTCGTCGGTCGGACCACATGACGGCCGCACCGCCATCATCACCGGCGCTACCGGCGCCGAGCCCGCCACCTCGGAGGAGCGTGCGTTCCTGGAGAAGCACAGGGATGTGCCGGTGCGCGCCAGCGGCACCCGCTTCGGCCACACCATGGAGACGCAGTTCGCGCTCGGCCTTGCGCTCGCGGCGCTCTCGATCTCCCGCGGTGCGTTGTTCCCGGCAGGCGATTCCAGCGGCGTCGAGATTGAAATGACGCAGGCGCCCACCCAGATTGTGGTGGTTGGGGCTGGACATTACCGCGGCGAAGGCATGGCCTTGGTCGAAGCGGTCTAACAACTCGACCACCATGCGACGGGGGACATCATGACTGCTGCACGCGACAAGTTTGGCCGCCCGATTGTGGTCGTCACCGGCATGGGCGTCACCACTTCGCTCGGTGCCGGCAGGGCCGACAATTGGCGTAAGCTGGTTGCCGGAGAGTCCGGCATCCGCACCATCACCCGCTTCCCGATCGACGGGCTGAAGACGACCATGGCCGGCACGATCGATTTCGTCCCGGTCGAAGAGCCTTTCACCTCGACAGGTCTTGCCGAACGGCTTGCGCACATGGTGGTCGAGGAAGCGATCGAACAATCCGGCGTCGGCAGCAAAGGCGATTTCCCCGGCCCGCTGTTCCTTGCCGTCGCGCCTGTCGAGATCGAATGGCCGCAGCGGCTCGAGCTCGCGCGCGAGGTCGGCGGCACCGAGTTCACCTATGACGACCTGCTGAAGGTCTGCGGCGGCGGCAAGTTCCTGCCCTATCATCACCGCTTCCAGTTCGGCTCGGTCGCCGATTACCTAGCCGAGACCTTCGGCACCAGAGGCTCGCCGATCTCGCTGTCGACCGCCTGCGCCTCCGGCGCCACCGCCATCCAGCTCGGGGTCGAAGCGATCCGCCGCGGCGAGACGGATGTCGCGCTGTGCGCGGCAACCGAAGGTTCGGTCAATCCGGAAGGGCTGGTCCGTTTCTCGCTGCTCTCGGCGCTCTCCACGCAGAACGATCCCCCGCAGGGCGCCTCAAGGCCGTTCTCGAAGAACCGCGACGGATTCGTGATGGCCGAAGGGGCCGGAGCGTTGGTGCTCGAAAGCTATGATGCGGCGGTCGCGCGCGGCGCCAACATCCTTGGCGTCATCGCCGGCTGCGGCGAACTCACCGACTCCTTCCACCGCACCCGCTCCTCGCCGGACGGCAAACCGATCATCGGCTGCATCCGCAAGGCGCTGGCGGACGCGGGCATGGCGCCGGAGCAGATCGATCACATCAACGCCCACGGCACCGCGACTCCCGAGAACGACAAGATGGAATATATCGGGGCGTCCGCCGTGTTCGGCGAGCACACCAGCAAGATCCCGGTCTCCTCGAACAAGTCGATGGTCGGGCACACCATCTCCGCCGCCGGCGCGATCGAGGCGATCTTCTCGCTGCTGACGCTGGAGCATCAGCGGATTCCGCCGACCATCAACTACGAGGTGCCGGATCCGGCGATCCTGTTCGACGTGGTCGGCAACAAGGCCAGGGATGCGCGCGTCACTGCCGTGATGTCGAACTCATTCGGCTTCGGCGGGCAGAACGCCTCGCTGATCCTGACCCGCGAACCGGCCTGATCGCGCCCGATCGACCGAAATGACTCTGCTGGCCCGGACCAAGGCCCGATTTCGCCAGGCCTCGAAGTCGCTGGGCGCGTCCGCGGTGGGCGCGCTCACGGTCGGCATGCTGCGCACCACGCGCTATTTCGATCCAATCAAGACCGCCGACCTGTTCGCGAGAATCGCCCAGCTGATCGGCCCGCGCTTGCGCGAGCAGCGAATCGGCCGCGACAATCTCAGCGCGGCTTTCCCCGAGAAATCTCCGCAAGAGATCGAGGCCATCCTCGCCGGCGTCTGGGACAATCTCGGCCGGGTCGGCGCCGAGTTTGCCCATATCGACAAGATCTGGGACTATGTCGAGGAGCACCCGGAGGCCAGCCGGATCGAGCTGCCGGATCGCACCTATGAGCTGTTCCACCAGCTGCGGCTCGATGGGAAGCCGGCTCTGATCTTTGCCAGCCATCTTGCCAATTGGGAGATGCCGGCCCTCGCCGCGGTCGCCCATGGGCTCGATGCCGCGATCCTCTATCGCAAGCCGAACATCGCTTCCGCCGACCGCATCATCCAGGAGATGCGGCAGGTGAACATGGGCACGCTGATTCCGGCGGGCCGCAACGCGCCGCTCCAGCTGGCGGAAGCGCTCAGGAAGGGCCAGCACGTCGCGATGCTGGTCGATCAATGGTGGAGCAACGGCGTCGAGGTCACGTTCTTCGGCCGCAAGACCCGCGCCAATCCGACGTTGGCGCGCCTGCTCCGCCAGGTCGAATGCCCCGTGCACGGCGTGCGCATCATTCGCCTTCCGAACCACCGGTTCCGCGCGGAGCTGTCGGAGGAAGTGAAGCCGGTGCGCGACGCGAACGGCGACATCGACATCCAGGGCACCATGCAGGCCATCACCTCGGTCATCGAGGGCTGGATCCGCGAATATCCGGAGCAATGGCTCTGGCTGCATCGCCGGTGGCGATAAGCGACAGAGGAAAATTCCTCCGCAAGGAACGCGCGAGGGCATGTCATGCTCCCTGCCTCCGATCTTGTGCAACAAAATACTTACGCAGCCTCCAACCTCTCGCTACGCTACGCGTGCTGCACGGGCCAGCCGGCGGCGGCGCGCATCGCGATGCTGCGCAAAAACTAACGAAATCACTCCGGTCTCGGAGACACGAAGGAGGAAGTGCGGGATGTTTTCACACGTGATGATCGGGACCAACGACCTCGACAAGGCCAAGGCATTCTACGACAGCCTGCTTGGCACGCTCGGCGTCAAGCCCGCCTGGGTCGACGGCCATCGCATCTTCTATCGAACGCCGACGGGCGTCTTCTCCGTGTCCAAGCCGATCAACGGCCAACCGGCAACGCCCGCCAATGGCGGCACGATCGGTTTTACATCAAGCTCGCCCGAACAGGTTGACGCCTGGCACGCGGCCGGTCTCGCTGGTGGCGGCACGACCTGCGAGGACCCGCCGGGCATCCGCGACGGCTCCACGGGCAAGTTCTACCTGGCCTATCTGCGCGACCTCGACGGCAACAAGCTCTGTGCGGCGCATCGGATGGGGAGTTAGTTTCGACGGTCATTGCGAGGAGCGAAGCGACGAAGCAATCCAGAATCTTGTTGCGGTCCCGGATTGCTTCGCTATCGCTCGCAATGACGACGGCTTGTGGTCACTACCGCCCCGTCTTCACCCGCGTCCAGAGACGGTTGATGACGCGCTGGGTCGCCGAATCGCGCGCGGTGATATCGAACAGTTTCGAAAGCGTCGCCTCGTCCGGATAGATGTTCTTGTCGCTCAGGATCTTCGGATCGATCAGCTTCTGGCTCGCCAGATTGCCGTTGGCATAGGACAGAAAATCCGAATTCTTGGCGGCGACGTCGGGCCGGTAGAGATAGTTGATCAGTTCATAGGCTTCCGCGACATGCTGGGCATCGGCGGGGATCGCGAGATTGTCAAAGAATAGCTGCGCGCCCTCCTTCGGAATCGTGTAGCCGATTTCGATGTTGTTCTTGGCCTCGGCCGCACGGCTGCGCGCCTGCATGACGTCCCCCGAATAACCGACGACAAGGCAGATCTCGCCGGTCGCGAGCGCGCTCAGATATTCCGACGAGTGAAACTTGCGAATGTAGGGCGCAATCTTGCTAATGAGATCTGCCGCCTTCTCGAGGTCCGCCTGTTTGGTCGAATTGGGATCGAGCTTGAGATAGTTGAGCGCCGCCGGGAAGACATCGTCGGCGGCATCCACCATGTGGACGCCGCAATCCCTGAACTTGACGAGATTTTCCGGCTTGAACACAATATCCCAGCTGTCGATCTTGGCGCCGGGACCGAGAATCCTCTCGATCGTCTTCACGTTGTAGCCGATGCCCGTGGTGCCCCACATGTAATTGGCGGCATAGAGATTGCCGGGATCATAGGTGGCGAGATGCTGCACCACGAAGGGCCAGGCATTGGCCAAGTTCGGCAGCTTCGACTTGTCGAGCGGCTGGAAGACCTTGGCCTTGATCTGACGCTGCAGGAAGTAGGCGGTGGGCACGACGACGTCGTAGCCCGACTTGCCGGCCAATAGGCGCGTCTCCAGGGTCTCGTTGGCATCAAAAGTGTCGTAGACCACCTTGATGCCGGTCTCTCTGGTGAAGTCCTCCAGGACTCCCGGCGCCATGTAGTTCGACCAGTTGTAGAAGTTGACGACGCGCTCCTCGGCGCGCGACGGCGGCGCAAGAAGCGCCAGCGCAGCGGCAACGAGAGCGAGAGAAAGCCGTTTGCTGCTGCAGGTCATATCGATCATCCCTTAGCGCCGGTGGATCGCATCGGAGAGACGCTCGAGCGCCGTATCCAGCGTTGCATCCTTCTTGGCGAAGCAGAAGCGCACCACCGAGGTCACCGGGTTCTGCTCATAGAAGGCGGAGACCGGGATCGCGGCAACCTTGTAATCGGTGGTGATACGGCGGCAGAATGCTTCGTCAGTCTCGTTCAGCCCGAGCGGCGACAGATCGACAGTGAGGAAATAAGTCCCCTGCGCCTTCAGCACGGGAAAGCCGAGGCTCTCGAGTCCGGCGGTCAGGCGGTCGCGGCTCCTGGCAAGCTCCGCGCGCATGTTGAGGAAATAGTCATCGGGCTTCGACAGCCCGTAGGCCACCGCGACCTGAAGGTTGGGCGCAGTCGTGAAGGTGAGGAACTGGTGCACCTTGGCAGCGACACGCAGCAGATGCGGCGCGGCGCAGACGAAGCCGATCTTCCATCCCGTGAGCGAGAAGATCTTGCCGGCCGAGCCGACCTTGATGGTGCGGTCGCGCATGCCGGGAATCGTGATCAGCGGGATGTGCTCGCGGCCGTCGAAGGTCACGTGCTCCCAGACCTCGTCGCAGATCGCGACCGCATCGAATTCCTGGCAGTAGCGCGCGAGGAGCTCGAGATCCTCGCGCGGATAGACGACAGCGGCCGGATTGAGCGGATTGTTGAACAGCACCGCCTTGGTCTTGTGGCTGAAGGCCGAGCGCAGCATCTCCTCGGACAACCGCCAATGCGGCGGCTCCAGCCGCAGCAGCTTCGGAATGCCGCCCGCCTGGCGAATGATCGGCAAATAGGAGTCGTAGACCGGCTGGAAGCAGATCACCTCATCGCCCGGCTCGACCACTGACAGGATCGCTGAGGTCAGCGCCTCGGTGCCGCCGGAGGTGACCATCACCTCGGTCATCGGATCAAGCTCAAGCTTGTGCCAATGCGCGTAGTGCGAGGCGATCGCCAGGCGCAGCTCCGGCAGGCCCATCATCGACGGATACTGGTTATAGCCGTTCAGCACCGCATCGGCCGCGGCGCGCCGGATGTCCTCAGGGCCGGGATCGTCGGGAAAGCCCTGGCCGAGATTGATGGCGTTGTTGTCGCGCGCGAGCTGCGACATCGCCTCGAAAATGGTGACGGGCAGGTCGGCGAAGACCTTGTTCTGGGAGATCATAATTGGGAGATCATGAAAGAGGTGTCAGCCGCCGGTCTTCGTCGGCAGGCCCGCAGCCTTCCAGCCGAGCATGCCGCCCGCAAGATGCTTGTCATAGGACAGGCCCGCCGATTGCGCCGCCATCGAGGCGGTCACCGAGCGCTTGCCGGAGCGGCAGGCGAACACGACCTCCTTGCCGGCGGGATCGGGAATGGCCTTGGGATCGAAGCTCGACAGCGGCACGACGATGCCGTCCGGATAGGCCTCCACCGCGACCTCGTTCGGCTCGCGCACGTCGACGAGAAGATAGCGTCCTTCCGCGATCCCCTGCGCCACGTCCTGCGGCGTCAAATCGTGCACCACTGCCACGCCATCCTCCAACCTTGATTGGGGCACTGCAAGCCCCTCTGCTGCTGCCAAACTCGCCCCGGCCGGTTGAAAAATCAAGCTTTACCGCTGCATGGCCGGCGCAGCGCCCCATGCGGCGCGCCTTTCAGATCGCCACGTCAGATCGTGACTTGAGTGCCGACCTCGACCACGCGTCCGCTCGGAATCTGGAAGTAGTCAGTCGCATCATTGGCGGTGCGGCTGAGCGCAATGAAGAGATGATCCTGCCAGCGTGGCATGCCGGAATGCGCCGCCGGCTTCAGGGCGCGGCGCGACAGGAAGAACGAGGTCGACATGATGTCGAACTGCCAGCCGAGCTTGCGCGCAATCGCCAGCGCCCGCGGCACGTTCGGCGATTCCATGAAGCCGAACCGCAACGTCACCTTCGAGAAGGTCGGGCTGACCTGCTCGAGGCGCACGCGCTCCGTGGGATCGATGCGCGGGGTCGTCGCGGTCTCGATGGTGAGGATGACGTTCTTCTCATGCAGCACCTTGTAGTGCTTGAGACTGTGCATCAGCGCGGTCGGCGCGCTCAGGGGATCGCTGGTCAGGAACACGGCCGTGCCGGGCACCCGCTGCGGCGGGCGCTTCTCCAGCATCGCCACGAGATCGGCGAGCGGGAATTCCAGCTTGCGCGACTTCTCGAACAAGAGCCGGCTGCCGCGCCGCCACGTGTACATCAACGTCATGACGAAACCGCCGAGCGCCAGCGGCACCCAGCCGCCTTCCAGCACCTTGAGCAGGTTCGCGGTGAGAAAGGTCAGGTCGAGCAACAGGAACGGTGCGATCAGCGCAGCGGCCGCCACGGGCGACCATCTCCAGACCTTCCAGATCACGACGAAGCCCATCAGTGCCGTGACCACCATAGTCCCCGTGACGGCGATGCCATAGGCCGAGGCCAGCGAGCTCGATGACTTGAACATCAGCACCAGCAGGATCACGGCAATCAGCAGCAGCCTGGTGATGCGCGGGATGTAGATCTGTCCGGAATGCGCCTCCGAGGTATGGCGGATCTCGAAGCGAGGCATAAGACCGAGCTGGATCGCCTGACGGGTCAGCGAATAGGCACCGGTGATGACGGCCTGGCTGGCAATCACGGTCGCCACGGTGGCGAGCGCGACCATCGCGATCAGGAGCCAATCCGGGAACATCAGGAAGAACGGGTTCTCGATCGCCTTTGGGTCGGCGATCACGATGGCCCCCTGCCCCAGATAGTTCAATGCCAGCGACGGCAGCACGATGAACAGCCAGGCGGTCTGGATCGGCCGTTTGCCGAAATGGCCGAGGTCGGCATAGAGCGCCTCGGCGCCGGTCACGGCCAGGAATACGGCGCCCAGCGTGATGAAGCCGATGATGCCGTGATGAAGCATGAACGACACGGCGTAGAACGGATTGATCGCCCACAGCACTTCCGGCCGGCGCATGATGGGTGCGAACGCCGCGATCCCGATCACCAGGAACCAGATCAGCATGATCGGCCCGAAGAAGGCGGCGACCTTGGCGGTGCCGCGCGCCTGCACCGCGAACAGTGCGACCAGAATGAGGACAGTCACGGGCACGACATAGGGGTCGAGCGACGAGGTGACCAGCTTGATGCCTTCGACCGCCGAGAGCACCGAGAGCGCCGGCGTGATCACTGCGTCGCCATAGAACAAGGCGCCGCTGATGATTCCGAGCAGGACGATCGCGCCCGCGCCCCTGGAGATGCCGCGCTGCGCCAGCGCCATCAGCGCCAGCGTGCCGCCCTCGCCATTGTTGTCGGCGCGGAGCAGGATCACGACGTATTTGAGCGTCACCACCACGATGAGCGCCCACAGGATCAGGGAGATGACGCCGAGCACCGCCTGCGGCGTCGCTTGGCCGCCATTGCTCGCCGCGTTCACGGCTTCGCGCAACGCGTAGAGCGGGCTGGTGCCGATATCGCCGTAGACGACACCGATGCTGCCCAACGTAAGCGCCGCGAAGCTGGCGGTCGAGTGGGCTTCGGCATGCCCGTTGGTCGCCGGCGGGGTGTCCGCGGCGGGAGCTGCGACGTTACTCGTCATGGGAAGTGGGGCCTCAAAATCCTGTCACGGCACCATGTGCAATGCGACGGGGCTTATAGCCCTGCGCTTGCTGCATAGCCTAGCCCTATTTTGAGCCATCGGCCTGCATTAACGCATATCTCAGGCGCTCCGGCACGTCCTTCGCCTTAAATCGTTACCTGAGTACCGACTTCAACCACCCGGCCCGTCGGAATTTGAAAATAATCCGTGGCGTCGTTGGCTGATCGGCTGAGCGCAATGAAGAGATGGTCCTGCCAAGCCGGCATGCCAGACTGGGGTGAAGGTTTTAGAGAGCGGCGCGAGACGAAGAACGACGTCGACATGATGTCGAACTGCCAACCAAGCTTGCGCGCCACTGCAAGCGCCCTCGGCACATTCGGCGACTCCATGAAGCCAAAGCGCAACCGCACCTTAGAAAACCTGTCGCTGATCTTCTCCATGCGGACGCGCTCCGCCAGATCGACCCGCGGCGTCTGCGCCGTCTCGATGGTCAGGATGACATTGTGCTCGTGCAGCACCTTGTTGTGCTTGAGATTGTGTAGCAAGGCGGTCGGCACCGAGGCGGGATCACTGGTGAGAAACACCGCGGTCCCCTTCACGATGTGCGGCGGCCGCTTCTCCAAGCTCACAATCAGCTCATTCAGCGGGACTTCGATTTTGCGCGTCTTGAACATCAGCATCGCCGAGCCGCGCCGCCAGGACCAGATGGTCACGAGCATCGCAGCACCGAACAGGAGCGGCACCCAGGCCCCCTCCAGGAGCTTGAGCAGGTTGGCGCTGAAGAAGGTCACGTCAACGATAACGAAGGGCGTGATCACCGCCGCGGCCACCGCAGCACGCAGGTTCCAGAATTTCCAGATCACCACGAAGCCCATGATGCCGTCGGCGACCATGGTGGTGGAAACCGCGATGCCATAAGCGGAAGCGAGATTGCTGGAGGTCCGGAACAGAAAGACCAGCAGCATCACGCCGATCAGGAGCAGCCGGTTCACGCGCGGCAGATAGATCTGCCCAGCATGGGTCTCCGACGTATACCGCACCTCGAAACGCGGCAGGAGGCCGAGTTGCACCGCCTGGCTGACCAGCGAATAGGCGCCGGTGATCACGGCCTGGCTCGCGATCACGGTCGCGGCCGTCGCGAGCCCCACCAGTGGCAGCAGCAGCAGGTCTGGCACCATCCGGTAGAACGAATTCTCGATGGCGCCGGGATCGGACAGGACCAGGGCGCCCTGCCCGAAATAGTTGATCAGCAGCGATGGAAGCACGAAGAACAGCCAGGCCGACTGGATCGGCTTGCGGCCGAAATGGCCGAGATCCGCATAAAGCGCTTCGCCGCCGGTCACTGCGAGAAACACGGCCCCCAGCGTGACCAGACCGACGGCCCCATGCGAGAGCAGAAACTGCACTCCATAATACGGATTGATCGCCGCCAGCACGGAAGGATCATCACTGATGTGGACGATCCCCATCGCGGCCAAAGTCGTGAACCAGACAACCATCACAGGGCCGAAGGCGGATGCCACCAGCGCCGTTCCCTTGCTCTGAACGGCGAACAGCGAGACGAGGATGAAAACCGTAAGCGGCACGACATAGTGCTCGAGCGCGGGCGTTGCGAGCTTCAGGCCTTCGACAGCCGAGAGGACCGAAATCGCCGGCGTGATCATGGAGTCGCCAATGAACATCGAGGCTCCGACGACGCCCAGCGACAACAGGAACAGGCTTCGCCTGCCCAACGCCCGCTGGCCGAGCGCCATCAGGGACAGTGTCCCGCCCTCGCCATTGTTGTCGGCCCGCAGCAGCAGCAGCACGTATTTGGCGGTGACCACGATGAAGAGCGACCACAGGATCAGGGAGAGCACGCCGAGCACGATGACCCGAGAGACCGGCTGGCCCTGAGCAGCGCCGGTGGCAGCCTCGCGAAAGGCGTAGAGGGGCGAGGTGCCGATGTCGCCGAACACGACGCCGATGCTGCCGAGCGTCAAAGCCCAAAAGCCCGATGTGCTCGTGGCTTCGCGTCCGTCGGTCGATGTGGCGCTGACCGTCATGTCGCTCGAGATCGCACGTTCCCCGTCTGGCCCCGCGCGTTTGGACGCATCATGGCCCCAGGTCAATATCTACCATAGCAGGAGCTTGGTTCTTCGGCTGTAACGCCGGAAGCACTTGCCTCATAGTCTCGGTCCGGCCCCGAAGAGCCGCAGACATACTGAGACGAAGATTTAGGTTCGTCCCACTCGCAAGGTGAATTGAAGATCCGGTCAGCCTATCCGCAGGCGCTTCATTGGACCTGAAACCAAAGCCGCACTGCAATCAAAGGCTTGTCAGTGCTTTTATCCAAATTTCGCAAAACGAGCGCACTGCGATACGGCTCGGATGCCGCAGATGCAGCATTACGGCTTCAGATTGGGGGGCAGCGGCGGATCCTCGCGCATCAAGGTGATGGTGACGCGGCGATTGGCCGAGAGCGAGGGATCATCCGGGAACAGCGGCTGGGTATCGGCCTTGCCGGCGACGGCGAAGATGTGGCTCGGCGGCAGACCTTCTCGTTCCAGGATCTGCCGCACCGCATTGGCCCGGTCCGCCGAGAGGTCGAACGCGCCATAGTCGCTCTTGTTCGGGACGAAGCCCGCGGAAGTGTGGCCGGTGATCTGGACGCGCAGCGGGGTCGCCTTCAGCGGCGCGGCGAGCTTCTCGATCAGGCGCCGGGTGCGGTCATAAGGAACCTTGGAGCCGTCGGCGAACATCGAGCGGCCGTCCTGGTCGACGATCTCGAGATTGAGCCCCTGCTTGGTCTCCTCGAACATGATGTGCTTGGAGATCTCCGTCATTTCCGGCATGTCCTGCAGCGCCTGGCGCAGCGAGGCCGCGGCCAGCGCAAACTGGCGATCGGTCTTGATCTTCGCGCCGTTGCTGTATTGCCGCTCCTCCTGTTCGGGGCTCGGCGTGTTCGAGGTCTCCTCGGGCGAGACATGGGCCGCATTCTTCAGCCGCGGGCGGGTCGGCAGGCCATCGGACTCGACAATCCCTGAGTAGCGCGCCTCGCTCTGCACACCGAAGGCGTCGCGCATCGAGCCCGCGACGATCTTGAGCTTGTTGTTGTCCATGGTCGAGAACGCGACCAGCATGACGAAGAAGCTGACCAGAAGGCCCATCAGGTCGGCGAAGGTCACGAACCAGCCGTGACCGCCGCCATGCGCATCGCCGCGTTTCTTCTTGGCCATCGCTCAAGACTCCGAAAGCCCCTGGACGGATCAGGCCGGGACCGGCTCGCCCTCGGCGTGGCGATGCTTCTCGGGCAAATAGGCCAGCAGCATCTCACGCACCAAAGCCGGGCTCTTGGAGTCGCGGATCATCAGGATGCCGTCGATGATCAGCGTGCGGTTGGTCTCCTCATCGAGCAGCTTGCCATGCAGCTTGTCGGCGATCGGCAGACAGATCAGGTTCGCCACCAGCGCGCCGTAGAGCGTGGCGAGCAGCGCGGTTGCCATGAACGGGCCGAGCTTGGACGGGTCGGTCATGTTGGCGAACATCTGCACCATGCCGATCAGCGTGCCGACCATGCCGAAGGCCGGAGCGCAGTCACCGACGGCGCGATAGATCTTGCTGCCCTCGTCGAGATGCATCAGGAAATTGTCGCGGTCGCGCTCGAGATTGTCGCGGATGAATTCGAGATCATAGCCGTCGGCGACGTAGCGGATGCCCTTGGCCAGGAACGGCTCGTCGGTCTCGACCTTTTCCAGGCCGACCGGTCCCTGCTTGCGGGCGATCTCGGCGATGCGGGCGAGTTCGTCGACCAGTTCGCGAGCCGACAGCCGGCTCATCGTGAAAACGTATTTGATGCCGAGCGGCACGCCGTGGAGAATCGCATTCAGCGGGAATCGGATCATGGTGGCCGAGAACGACCCGCCGAAGATGATGATCGCGGCGTGTTCGGAGACGAACATTTCAAGATCGCCGCCGAGAAGCATCATCGTCGCAATGACGATCACGCCCGCCACGAGCCCCGCGCCCGTCATAATATCCATGACTTGAACTCCACCGCGTACGCCAACCCGACCGACCATGCCGGACGGACGCGGCTCATTCTGGAACCGCGCGTGTTGACCCTACGTGGCCGCCATTAAAGACGCGTTACCGGTAGGCATAATGATCGGTAAACAGGACTGCAGCACCGTGCATGCGGCGCGTGTCGCCGATTCAACGTCAGCCAGGAGCTTGCCAGCGGCAACCTCCTTGCGCGCCGTCATAATCCCGTAAGTTTCCGGCTCAGCGCACGCAGCCGCTCGCGCGCGGCCCGATCATAGGCCTGCGGATTGGCGCGCGCCTCCTGCAGTCCATTGAAGAACAATCCGCTGCGGCCGGCGACATCGTCGCCTTCGATCAGGTGCAGGATGGCCTCACCGCCCTGCTCGACAGTCGAAATCGGCGTGATACCGCCGTCACGCACCATCGTGGTGTTCATATAGGTCGCCGGATGCAGGGCGTTGACCGTGACACCGGACTCCTTCAGCTCCGCAGCCAGATCGATCGTGAACATGATCTGCGCCAGTTTGCTCTGCGCGTAGGCGCGGCCGCCGCTGTAGTTCTTCGTGATCATGACGTCATCGAAGTCGATCGGCTGCTGGCCGAGCGAGGCGACGTTGACAATGCGCGACGGCGCTGCCGCTTTCAACAGCGGCAGCAACAAATAAGCCAGCAGGAAGCCTGCGAGATAGTTGACAGCAAAGCGCAGCTCGAAACCGTCAGCGCTCTCGCGCCGCTCGCCGCTGCCCATGCTACGCGAGCCGATGCCGGCATTGCTTACGAATACGTCCAGCTTGTCATGGTCGGCCCGGACCGCGTCCGCAAGCTGCCGCGCGCCGGCCAGCGAGGACAGATCGGCCTGATAGAACACCGGCGCGGCGTGCCCGCCGCGCACGATCTCCTCGATCAGGCTTTGCGCCCGCGCCGCATCGCGGCCGTGAATGAGGACATGGGCGCCTTCGGCCGCGAGCCGCGCTGCGACATAACGTCCGACGCCATCGGTCGAACCGGTGATCAGGATGGTCTTGCCGGTCATGTCCATCGCGAGCGCCTCTGGGTTAGTGAATCTCCGCCGAGCGCCGCAGCGCGTCCTTCAGCTTCTCGAGCGAGAAGTCCTTGGAGCGCGCGATCTCCAGGATCGGCGCCTCGCGGCGCCCGCACAGCTCCGCGGCCTCCGGCACCTTCTCGGCGAGCTCATGCGGGATCACGATCGCGCCGTGGCTGTCGGCGTGGATCAGATCGTCGGAGCGCACCGTCATGCCGGCGACGCGAACCTCGACGCCGAAGCTCTCGGCATGCACCCAGGCATGCGACGGCCCGATCGAGCCGGCCAGCGCCTGGAAGCCGGGCGCCCATTGCGGGACGTCGCGGATCGAGCCGTCGGTGATGACGCCAAGGCAGCCGAGCGCCTTGTGGACGTTGCTCTGCACCTCGCCCCAGAACGCGCCATAGCCGACGTCGGGGCCATCGATGTCCTGGATCACGCTGATGCGCGGGCCGAAGCCGGTGCCGACATATTCGTAATAGTCGATGCGGCGCTTGGCCTGCTCGTCCGCCGGCAGGCTGGACTTCAGCACCGAGCGGATCGTCACGGTGCGCGCATAACCCACCATCGGCGGCAGCTGGGGAAACGGGCAGACCAGCGGCTTGGTGGTGAAGCCGATCAGCCGCCGCTCCGGCGCCACGATCTCCATCGCATTGCAGATCGTCGGCGTGTCGTAGCGCGCCAGCGCTTCGAGAATGGACGGATCAAGCGGGGCAGCAAAACTGGTCACAGGCGTCTCTCCGGATGAGGCGAACGGCATTCATGGGCCGCTCTTGCACAAGCGGTATAGCCGACGCGATCGCCCCCGGCAAAACGCGGACGAGCGCTGCTGCAATGCGCTGACTTCAGTGCAGCCGCTCCGGCGGCCTGTCTTCGTCGGGGCGAGGGGCGACCGGCGGAGTGACCAGCGCGCTGGTCGGTTGCGCCGTGGCGGTGGACGCAGCCGTCGCGCCCGACGCTCCGGCATAGCGCGCGGCCTGGTCGCGATACGACTTGAAGCCCAATGGCAGGCTGAGAATGTAGAGGATCGAGCCCGCGGACAGGATCTGCCAGGGATAGACCACCAGCAGCGCAACAAAGAACACTACGGCTACGAAGACGGGCAGCACCAGCTCGGGCGGCACCCGCATGCGCATCGACTTGCCCGAGAACACTGGCAGGCGCGACACCATCAGGAACGCGATCAGAAGCGTGTAGAACGCGGTCAGGAGCGCCGGAGGCTTGGGGACGCCGAGAAAGCCGAGATAGATCGGCAGTAGGACGGTGATCGCGCCGGCCGGCGCCGGTACGCCGGTGAAGAAGTTCGAGGCGAAGGGCGGCTTGTTCGGATCATCCATGGTGGCGTTGAAGCGCGCCAGCCGCAGGCCACCGCTGATCGCGTACATCATCGCTGCGATCCAGCCGCCGTCGCGCAGCTCGCTCAGCTGCCAGAAATACAGGATCAGCCCGGGCGCCACGCCGAAATTGACGAAGTCGGCCAGGCTGTCGAGCTCGGCGCCGAATTTCGACTGGCCCTTGATCAGGCGTGCGACGCGGCCGTCGATGCCGTCGAGAACCGCGGCGAACACGATGGCGCCGACCGCGAGCTCCATCCGTCCCTCGGTGGACAGCCGGATCGCGGTCAGGCCGGCGCAGATCGCCAGCAGCGTGATGACGTTGGGCACCAGCATCCGCACCGGAATCGGGCGAAACCGGCGGCGACGCAGTTCTGAAGAGGTCGGATCGTAAGCCATCATGACACCGCAATATAGCTGTGAAGCGCCCATTGCACCATGGCGGGCAAAGGCACCATCTCATGGGTCATGCCGGCCCAGCCGGCGGTTCAGATGCTCCGGAACGTCAGTCCCGGATCGGACTGCCTGAAATCGGCCAGGATGGTCTCGCCGGCGAGTGAGGTCTGTCCCTCCGACACCAGCGCCACGGAGCCCTCGGGCAGATAGACGTCGACGCGGGAGCCGAAGCGGATCAGGCCGAAGCGCTCGCCGGTGCCGACGTTTTGTCCCTCGCGGACGAAGGACACGATGCGCCTTGCGATCAGGCCCGCGATCTGGACCACGCCGACACGACCGTGCGGCGTCGAGATCGCCAGCGAGTTGCGCTCATTGTCCTCACTCGCCTTGTCGAGCTCGGCATTGATGAAGACCCCCGGGCGATAGGCGATCCGCTCGATCCGCCCGGTCACCGGGCTGCGGTTCACATGGACATTGAACACGCTCATGAAGATCGAGATGCGCAGCAGCGGCCGGTCGCCGAGACCGAGCTCGGCCGGCGGCAATGCCTGCGAGATCATGGAGATGCGGCCGTCGGCGGGCGCCACCACCAGCCCGTCGCGCTGCGGCGTGACCCGGATCGGATCGCGGAAGAACAGCGCGCACCAGATGGTGAGCACGGTGCCGATCCAGCCGAGCGGCGTCCAGATCCAGAACAGGATCAGGCTGACAAGCGCGAAGCCGCCGATGAACGGATAGCCTTCGGGGTGGATCGGCGGAATCTGGGCACGAATGGAATTGCTGATCGACATGGCCTGTTTCGTTGCGCTGGTGTTTGACCGGCTGTTTCGGGCGCGAACCGTGCAGTGAGTTAGGTGGCCGCTGACAAAAGGTCAAAATGAATCATTTGCAAGGCGCCGCTGCAACCGGCAGGCGAGCGTCAGTCATTCTGCCGCCTCTTCAGTGGACGGCAGCGCGCGGCTGACCGCCTCCTCGGCGTCCTCGCCCATCTGCGCCAGCCGCTCGCGCGCTGCCTCCGCCTCGCGCTGCCGGTTCCACATCCCGGCGTAGAGGCCGTCCCGCGCCAGAAGCTCGGCATGAGTGCCCCGCTCGGCGATCCGGCCCTGGTCGAGCACGATGATCTCGTCGGCCGCGACGATGGTCGAGAGCCGGTGTGCGATCACCAGCGAGGTGCGATTACGCGAGACCCGCTCCAGCGCTTCCTGGATCTCATGCTCGGTGTGGCTATCGAGCGCCGAGGTCGCCTCGTCCAGCACCAGGATCGGCGGCGCCTTCAGCACGGTGCGGGCGATCGCCACTCGTTGCTTCTCGCCGCCCGACAATTTCAGTCCACGCTCCCCGACCTGGGTCTCGTAGCCCTGGGGCGCGATGCGGATCAGGCCGTCGATCTGCGCCAGCCGTGCCGCCTCCTCGACCTCCGCATCGGAGGCGCTCCAGCGGCCGTAGCGAATATTGTAGCGGATGGTATCATTGAACAGCACGGTGTCCTGCGGCACCATGCCGATCTGCGAGCGCAGCGAGGTCTGGGTGACGGTCCGGATGTCCTGGTCGTCGATCAGGATGCGACCGCCTGAGACGTCGTAGAGGCGAAACAACAGCCGCGAGATCGTCGACTTGCCGGCGCCCGACGGTCCGACGATGGCGACCGTCTTGCCGGCCGGCACGTCGAAGCTCAGCCCCTTGAGAATCGGGCGATCCGGCTCGTAGGCGAAGCGCACGTCCTCGAAACGGATGTGACCCGTGCTGACCACAAGCGGCCCGGCATCGGGCGCATCCTTGACCTCGGGATCGCGCGACAGCACGCCGAACATCATCTCGATGTCGATGATCGCCTGCTTGATCTCGCGGTAGACCATGCCCATGAAGTTCAGCGGCTGATAGAGCTGAATCATCATGCTGTTGATCATAACGAAGTCGCCGACCGTGTTGTGCCCACTGCGCACGCCATAGGCGCACATCATCATGGCGGCGGCCAGACCGATGGTGAAGATGACCGCCTGCCCTGCGTTCAGCACGGCAAGCGAGGTGTAGGTCTTCACGCTGGCGCGCTCATAACGCTCCATCGAGCGGTCGTAGCGCTCGGCCTCGCGCGCCTCGGCGCCGAAATATTTGACGGTTTCGTAGTTCAGCAGCGAGTCGATCGCCTTGGTGTTGGCCTCGCTGTCGGAATCGTTCATCCGGCGGCGGATCTCGATGCGCCACTCCGTCGCGTAATATGTATAGCACAGATAGGCTGCGACCATCGCCAGCGTGACCAGCACGTAGCGCCAATCGAATTGCCACAGCAGCACGGCCGATATCAGCGAGACCTCGACGATGGTCGGGATCAGCTGCAGGATCACCATCCGCACGATCGTCTCGATGGCGTTGCGGCCACGCTCGAGCACCCGCGTCAGGCCGCCGGTCTTGCGCTCCAGATGAAAGCGCAACGACAATTCGTGCATGTGGACGAAAGTGATGGTGGCGAGCTTGCGCACGGCGTGCATGGCCACCCGCGCGAAAATCCCGTCGCGCCACTGCGTCAGCACCGCCATCACGATGCGCACCGCGCCATAGCTCGCAGTCATCACGACAGGCGAGGCGATGAGCCACACCATCCAGTTCGAGGAGGCGACCGGCGCGGTGTTGGCGCCCGTCAACGCGTCAGTTGCCCATTTGAAGGTAAAGGGCACCGCCAGGGTCGCGAGCTTGGCAAAGAGCAGCAGCACCACCGACCACATCACGCGCATCTTCAGGTCGGCGCGATCGCTCGGCCAGATATAGGGCCACAGATGTGCCAGTGTCCCCGCCAGGGTCCCCCGCTCCAAGGGCATTCGCGCCGGCTTTCGCGTGTCAGGCGGGTGCGAAGGCAGTTGGGATTGAGCCATCAAGGGACCTTAGTTCGGCGTGGACCACATCTCGTTGCCAGGCAACGCATTCTTGCCGTGAAACGGTGATATAGGGGCTTTATTGGTCGCATGCACGCCTCGTAGGAGACGAATCTTCGCCGCGGCGCGATATTTGCAAGGCAGTTGCAGACACTTGTCCGATCGATTCGCGACGAGCGAATCAAACCGGCTCATCCGCCTTCTCACCGGCTTGACGCCTTTTCGCTGCGATGCGACACCCCAGGAATGACTGAAATCCGCACCGTCTGTGTCTATTGCGGCTCCGGCCCCGGCACCAATCCCCGCTTCATCGAATCCGCCAGCGCGCTCGGCAGGATCTTTGCCGAGAACGGCATCCGGCTCGTCTATGGCGGCGGCTCGGTCGGCATGATGGGCGCGGTCGCGCGCGCCGTGCTCGACCACGGCGGCAACGTCACCGGGATCATCCCGGACTTCCTGGTCAAGAAGGAGGTCATGATGCCGCTGAAGGACCTCATCGTCACGCCCGACATGCATGAGCGCAAGCGGCTGATGTTCGAGCATTCGGATGCGTTCGTCGCCCTGCCCGGCGGCGTTGGCACGTTGGAGGAACTGGTCGAGCAGCTGACCTGGAAGCAGCTCGGCCGGCACGCCAAGCCGGTCCTGCTCGCCGACATCGACGGTTTCTGGGAACCGCTGATCGCGCTGCTCAAGCACATGCAGGAGACCCAGTTCATCCGCCCCGGGCTGTCGATCGATGTGCTCAGGGCCGAGCGGGTCGAGGACATCCTGCCGCGCCTGCGCGATGCGGCAGCGCGCATTGCCAAGGAAGACACCGAGATCGCGCCCGAGATCGCCAAGCGCCTCTGAGGCGCGGAGCTATTCGGCAGGAAAGGTCACCGCCTCGATCCGGTTGCCGTCCGGATCCATGACGAACGCCGCATAGTAGCGCACGCGATCATGCGGCCGCAGCCCCGGCGCACCATCGGATGTGCCGCCGGCTTCGAGCGCCGCCGCATGGAACGCATCGACATCTGCTGCGGACTTGGCACGCAGGCAGATGTGGATGCCGCTCTCCGGCGTCACTTGCGCCATGCCGGCGCGCAGATTGATCCAGAATTCCGGATAGGCCTTGCCAAAGCCGATCGTCGCCGGTCGCGTCAGCAGCCGCGTCAGGCCGAGCGGCGTCAGCACGGCCTCGTAGAACCGCGCCGCGCGATCGAGATCGCTGACGCCGACGGAGACGTGGTCGATCATGACATCGTCTCTCCTCTCCCGTTATCGCGGACGCAGTGACACGCTCAGGTCCGTAGCCCGGATGAGCGAAGCGACATCCGGGCCCCGCGTATCGCTTACGCTCACGCGGGCTACGCATCTGCACGACGTAAACACGATTCACCCCGGCGCGCCCGACTTCACCAGCTTGTAGAACACCGAATCCATCAGCGCCTGGAACGAGGCATCGATGATGTTGGGCGAGACCCCGACCGTGATCCAGCGCTCGCCCGTTTCGTCCTCGCTCTCGATCAGCACGCGCGTCACGGCCCCGGTGCCGCCATTGAGGATACGGACGCGATAGTCGATCAGCTTGAGTCCGTCGATATAGCTTTGATACTTGCCAAGGTCCTTGCGCAGCGCGACGTCGAGCGCGTTGACCGGGCCGTTGCCTTCGGCCGCCGAGATCAGGCGCTCGCCGTCGATCTCGACCTTGACCACGGCGAGCGCCACGGTGACGCGCTCGCCGAGCGCGTTGTTGCGCCGCTCGACATTGACGTCGAACTGCTCGACGCGGAAATAGTCCGGCACGGTGCCGAGCGTGCGCCGCGCCAGCAATTCGAAGGAGGCATTCGCCGATTCATAGGCGAAGCCCGCGGCCTCGCGTTCCTTCAGCTCCTCCACCAGCCGCGTCAGCCTGGGATCGTTCTTCTGGAACGGGATGCCGCCGCGCTCGAGTGCCGCGATCACGTTGGAGCGGCCGGCCTGGTCGGACACCAGCACCTTGCGGTGATTGCCGACGGCTTCCGGCGCGACATGCTCGTAGGTCTGCGGGTCCTTCAGCACGGCGGAGGCGTGAATGCCGGTCTTGGTGACGAACGCGCTCTCGCCGACATAAGGCGCGTGCCGGTTCGGCGCGCGGTTGAGCATGTCATCGAGCGTCCGGGACACCTTCATCAGGCTCGCAAGCTGCTGATCGGATACGCCGATCTCGAAGCGATCGGCGAACTCGGCCTTCAGCTTCAATGTCGGGATCAGCGAGCAGAGATTGGCGTTGCCGCAGCGTTCGCCAAGGCCATTCAGGGTGCCCTGGATCTGCCGCGCGCCAGCGCGCACCGCGGCCAGCGAATTGGCGACCGCCTGCTCGGTATCATTATGCGCATGGATGCCGACATGATCGCCGGGGATGCGCTTGATGACCTCGCCGACGACGGCCTCGATCTCATGCGGCATGGTGCCGCCATTGGTATCACACAGCACGACCCAGCGCGCACCGGCGTCGTAGGCCGTCTTGGCGCAGGCCAGCGCGAACTCCGCATTCTCCTTGTAGCCGTCGAAGAAATGCTCGCAGTCGAGCATCACCTCGCGCCCCGCGGCCCTTGCGGCGCTGACGCTGTCACGGATTGAGGCGAGGTTCTCCTCGTTGGTGGTCTCGAGCGCGACACGAACCTGGTAGGCTGAGGATTTCGCGACGAAGCAGATCGCATCCGCCCTCGCTTCGAGCAGCGCAGCCACGCCGGGATCATTCGAGACCGAACGCCCTGCGCGCCGGGTCATGCCGAAGGCGGTGAAGCGGGCATGGTTGAGCTTCGGCTTCTCGGCGAAGAAGCTCGTGTCGAGCGGATTGGCGCCGGGATAGCCACCCTCGACATAGTCGATGCCGAGGTCATCGAGCATGCGGGCGATCACCTGCTTGTCGGCGAGCGTGAAGTCCACGCCGTTGGTCTGCGCGCCGTCGCGCAAGGTGGTGTCGAACAGATAGAGGCGCTCCTTGCTCATGACTGAGCTCCACCGTCGGCGAAGGCTTTCTTCATGGTGGTGTTGGCGAGCCATTCGCCATTGATGGTGACGCTGTTGCGCTGCTGCGCCGCGTAGCCGCGCTTCCTGAAGAAATCGACCGCAGTGTCGCTGGCATCGACCGTAAGGCTCTTGGCGCCCCGGGCGCCGGCCAGCTTCTCCAGAGCGTCGCACAACAGCGTGCCGACGCCCTGCCCGGCCACGCTCGGATGGACATAGAGCATGTCGATCTCCGTGTTGTCCTTGAGCGAGGCGAAGCCGACCGGCGAGCCCTGCAGGGTCGCAATCAGCGTCAGTTCGGAGGCGAGCTTCTTGCCGAAGCTCTCCTCTTCATCAGCAACCGCGGCCCAGGCCTCCTGCTGCGCCTCGCTGTAGTCGTCGCCGGTCAGCTCCTGGACGCTTGCGACGAAGATCGCCGCCAGCATCGGCGTGTCGGCAGGAAGGAACGGCCTCAGTGCAGGTTTGGGTAGCGATTGGCCCATCGTGCTCACCACATGCCATAGAGTTTCGTGACCAGCGCCACCGCGCCGAGGATCAGCGCAATTTTCAGCACGATGTAATAGAGCCAGTGCCGCGGAAACGGCGTATCGGGCCGGCTCATCGCGCCACCTCCCAGGTCGTCACCGGCTTGCCGTCGGCGCCCTTGCCGTCCTTGATGACGATGCCCATCGCAACGAGCTCGTCGCGAATGCGATCGGACTCCTTGAAGTCCTTGCGAGCGCGGGCTTCGGCGCGCGCTGTGATCAACAGATCCACCTTGTCAGCATCGACGCCGCTTGCCGCCTGCTTGCGGCTTTCCCATTGCGCGGCGCTCTCCGAGAGGAAGCCGAGGAAGCGCAGCGAGCTTGCAAACGAAGCACGATCTGCATCTGCGCCCGCAGCCGCGCGGCCGCGCAGCGCATGCAGTTCCGCGATCGCCTGCGGCGTATTGAGATCGTCCGACAGCGCCGCCATGACGGCCGCGGCCGGCTTGTCGCCCGACGCGTCGGCGGCGACGCGGTACCAGTCATCGAGCGTGCGCGCGCTCTCCTCCACGCCTCTCAAGGTCCAGTCGGCCGGCGAGCGGTAGTGCATCTTCAGCATGTTGAGACGCAGCACCTCGCCGGGCCAATCAGCCAGCAGCTCGCGGATGGTGACGAAGTTGCCGAGACTCTTCGACATCTTCTCGCCCTCGACCTGCACGAACTCGTTGTGCATCCAATAGTTCGCCATCACGTCGGTGCCGTGGGCGCAGCGCGACTGCGCGATCTCGTTCTCATGATGCGGGAAGATCAGATCGAGGCCGCCGCCATGGATGTCGAAGACCTCGCCGAGATAGGCCGCGCTCATCGCCGAGCACTCGATGTGCCAGCCCGGCCGGCCGCGGCCCCACGGACTATCCCAGCCCGGCTCGTCTGCCGAAGACTGCTTCCACAAGACGAAATCGGCCGGGTTTCTCTTGTGCGCATCGACGGCGACCCGCGCGCCGGCGAGTTGCTCGTCGAGCTTGCGGCCCGACAGCGCGCCATAGTCCGGCATCGACCTGACATCGAACAGCACCTCGCCGGCCGCCTCATAGGCGTGGCCGCGCGCGATCAGCTGCTTGATCAGGGTCACCATGTCGGCCTTGCCGTCGGCGCGCGGCAGCACGAAGTCGGTGGCGCGCGGCTGCACGGTCGGCTCCAGGCAGCCGAGCGCGGCGGCATCGGCCAGGAACTGACTTGCCGTGACCTCAGTCACCCTGCGGATCGCTTCGTTCAGCGGCAGGCCGGGAAAATCCAGTGCGGCGCGCGCGTTGATCTTGTCGTCGACGTCGGTGATGTTGCGGACGTAAGTGACGTGGTCCTTGCCATAGATCTGCCGCAGCAGGCGGAACAGCACGTCGAACACGATCAGGGGACGCGCATTGCCGATATGGGCGAAGTCGTAGACCGTCGGTCCGCAGACATACATGCGGACATTCTTGTCATCGATCGGCCGAAACGGGCGCTTCTCCCGCGTGAACGTATCGTACAGCCGCAGTTCCATCGATCACCGCCCCAAAATCCGTCTGACGCCATCAGCCCAATGCACCGCACATACGAAAAACCCGACCTGCCGGCCGGGCGTCCTGATCATCTCTGTTGAGAATAGACGGCCTCAGCCAGCGAATCGCTAGCTCGTAATCTCGCGGCAAATGCAGCAAATGGCGAGGAAACCGTTCATCGCGCCAAGATGGGCCACCCAAGGGTTTCCGTCAAGGGTCGCAAATTGGCCGTTTTCGCCACCCACATCTCGCCTCTCCCCAGCCAAGGTTAATCATTCTTAACCTTTTGATCTTACGCTGAGAGCCTCCTCTCAACGATCGGTGCACCATGCGATTCTCCCCGGCGCTGCTCGCCTGTGTCCTTGTCGTCACCGCGACCGCCGCTTTCGCCGAGAGCCACGTCTTCATCATCGCCAACGAATCCGACGGCTATGGCGTCGACCAGTGCCTGGCGAAGGGTGACAAATGCGGCGCTTCCGCCGCCCGCTCCTACTGCCAATCACGCGATTTTGCGCAGGCCTCCGCCTACCGGCGGGTCGACCCCGACGAGATCACCGGTTCCGTGCCGAAACCGGCCGCGCACTGCGGGACAGGCGGTTGTAACGACTACGTTGCCATCACTTGCCAGCGCTAGTTCTGGAGCGGGACGCGGTTCCCGCCACATCGGTGCCGTGGAAACGACGTGACGCTGCCGAAAGAAGCGGCTAAGGGATGCCGGCAATTGCCGCGATTTTTCCGAATTTTGTGCTAGCTCCGCGGCACCCTATCACCGGAATACCGCATCTTGATCGCTTCTCCGTCTCCACGTCTTCTGGCGTGCACCGCGCTGCTTGCACTGGCGCTGTCGGGCTCCAGTGCCTTCGCCCAGTCCGAGGGCTACCCGCAGCCGAACCCCGGCCAGCCCGCCGTCAACCCGATCTGCCCGCGGCTGGAGGCGCAGCTCGCCTCGATCGACCGCAGCGGCGGCGGCGAGCCGGCGCGCGAGGAGCAGATTCGCCGCTATCAGGACGCGGCCGCCAAGCAGCAGAGCGAGCTCGAGCGCGTCACCATGCAGGCCAAGCGCATGGGCTGCGACAGCTCGGGCTTTTTCTCGCTATTTTCCGGCCGTTCGGCCGAATGCGGCCCGGTCAACAACCAGATCCAGCAGATGCGCTCCAACCTGGACCAGATCAATGTCAGCCTGGACCGGCTGCGCGGCGGCGGTTTCGGCGGCGGTTCCGAGCGCGACAACCAGCGCCGCTCGGTGCTGATCTCGCTTGGCCAGAATAATTGCGGCCCGCAATACCAGCAATACGCCAATGCCGGACGTCCCGGCGGCGGCCCGGGCAACTTCCTCACCAACCTGTTCGGTGGCGGCGATGCCAACAACGCCAACCCGGCGACCTCGCTGCCGCCGCCGAGCGCCGATCTCGCGCCACCCTCAGGCACCTATCGTACCGTCTGCGTGCGCACCTGCGACGGCGCCTATTTCCCGATCTCGTTCGCCACCGTGCCCGGCCGCTTCGCCGACGACGAGCGCGCCTGCAAGGCGCAGTGCCCGGCGACGGAGGCCAATCTCTACACCTATCGCAATCCCGGCGAGGACATGAACCAGGCGGTTTCGGTCAACGGTGCGCCCTACACGGCGCTGCCCAATGCCTTCCACTACCGCACCGAGTTCAACCCGACCTGCTCCTGCAAGGCGCCGGGCCAGACCTGGGCCGAGGCGCTGAAGTCGATCGACGACAAGGCTGAGGCGGCGCAGCAGGGCGACATCATCGTCACCGAGGAGAGCGCCAAGCGGATGCAGCAGCGGCAGACCGGCCGTGCGCCCGCCGCCAAGAAGGGCGCAACGACGCCTGATGCGACCACAACCGCCCCGCCCGCGACGCCGGAACCAACCACAAGCACCGGTCCAGCGACCGACAACAAACAGATCCGCACGGTCGGCCCGACCTTCATCCCATCGACGCGCTGATCGAAGGCGGACGGATCAGCCTACCCTTCGAACGCGTCGATCGAGGCGCGACCGGCGCGTGACACCAGGGTCTCATCGGGCGCCGGCAGCGGTCCGGCGGTATCGCGAAAGCGATTGGTGATGGGATAGCGGCGGTCGCGACCGAAATTGCGGCTGGTGACCTTGACACCGGGCGGCGCCTGCCGCCGCTTGTATTCGGCCCTCCTCAGGAGCTGATCGATCCGCGCGACGGTGGCAGCATCGAAGCCGGCGGCGACGATCTCAGCCAGCGTCTCTTCCTTTTCCACCAGCCGCTCCAGGATTGCGTCAAGCACCTCGTAAGGCGGCAGCGAATCCTGGTCGGTCTGATCCGCGCGCAACTCCGCGCTCGGTGGCCGGCTGATGATCCCAGGTGGGATGACCTCGCCGGAAGGGCCGAACGCGTCATCGGGCCTCCACTGATTGCGCAAGGCGGCGAGGCGAAACACCTCGGTCTTGTAGATGTCCTTGATCGGGTTGAAGCCGCCATTCATGTCGCCGTAGAGGGTGGCGTAGCCGACCGACATTTCCGACTTGTTGCCTGTGGTGACGACCATCGCGCCCGTCTTGTTGGACAGCGCCATCAGCAGCGTGCCGCGGGCGCGCGCCTGCAGATTCTCCTCCGTGGTATCAGCCGGCAGGCCAGCGAAGGGTTTTGCCAGCACTTTTTCAAAACCCTCGACCGCATCCCCGATCGGCAGCACCTCGTAGGCAATGCCGAGATGGTGCGCGAGCGCGGCAGCCTCGTCCAGCGAGACCTGCGCGGTGTAGCGATAAGGCAGCATCACGCCGCGAACCTTGTCCGCGCCGAGCGCATCGACCGCGATCGCCGCGCACAGCGCCGAGTCGATGCCGCCGGAGATGCCGAGCAGCACGCCCGCAAAACCGTTCTTGCGGACGTAATCGCGAAGCCCCAGCACGCAGGCCGCATAGTCGGCCTTGTCGCCCTCAGGCAGGGATGCGAGCGGCCCGTGGCAATGCCAGCCGTCGTCACCGCGCGCGAAGCTCAGCGTCGTGACGTCCTCGATAAAGGCCGGCAGTTGCGCGGCGACCGAGAGATCCGCGTTGAGCACGAAGGAGGCCCCATCGAACACCAGCTCATCCTGGCCGCAGACCTGGTTGAGATAGACAAGCGGCAGCCCGCTCTCGGTGACGCGGGCCACCGCGACCGATAGCCGGAGGTCATTCTTGTCGCGGGCGTAAGGCGAGCCGTTCGGCACCAGGATGATCTCGGCGCCCGTCTCCGCCAGCGTCTCGACCACGTTCTCGTAATCCTCCGACTCCTCGAGCCAGATGTCCTCGCAGATCGGCACCCCGATGCGCACCCCGCGCACGCTCACCGGCCCGGCGGCCGGCCCGCGCGCGAACAGCCGTCTTTCATCGAACGTGCCGTAGTTCGGCAAATTGGCCTTGAAGCGCAGAGCGGCGATGCGGCCGCCATCGAGCAGCGCGCAGGCATTGTAGAGTCTGCCCTCCTCGACCCAGGGCGTGCCGATCAGCACCGCCGGCCCGCCATCTTCGGTCTCGCGCGCGAGCCTCTCCAGCTCGACGCGGCACGCCGCTGCGAAGGCCGGCTTGCGCACCAGATCCTCCGGCGGATAGCCGCACAGGAACAGCTCGGGGAGCAGCAGCACGTCGGCGCCGTCCGCGGTGGCTTTTGCCCGCGCGGCACGCACCCTCGCGGCGTTGCCTTCGATATCGCCGACCACAGGATTGAGCTGCGCAAGCGTGATCCTGAAGATATCGGCGGATGTTGCCATCGATCAGCTCATAGAAATCCAATGCGCTCGGCGAGCGCAAACAGCCAGAAGCCGCCGGACATCAGCAGGGTCACCCCGACCGCGGCCGAGCCGAGATCCTTGACCTGGCCGATCTTCGGATCGTGCTCGGTGGTGAGGCGGTCGGCGAGCTTCTCGATCGCAGTGTTCAGCAATTCCACCACCAGCACCAGCGCCACTGCGCAGACCAGTTCGACCACGCGCATCGCGGTCGCGCCGATCAGACAGGCGAGCGGCAGCGCCAGGATCAGCGCAACGAGTTCCTCGCGGACGGCCTGCTCGGAGCGAACCGCGAAAGCGAGCCCGTTGCGCGAGTTGATGGTGGCGCGCCAGAGCCGCAGCACCTCTAGAGGCCCGCGACGGCCGGCATCGGCGTATCCTTGCCGCCACGCCGCTGCTTCAGAAGCTCGGCGATCAGGAAGGCCATGTCGATCGACTGCTCGGCGTTCAGGCGGGGATCGCAGACCGTGTGATAGCGATCGTTGAGATCCTCGTCGGTGATCGCCCGCGCGCCGCCGATGCATTCGGTGACGTCCTTGCCGGTCATCTCCAGATGCACGCCGCCGGCATGGGTGCCTTCCGCCGCATGGATCGCGAAGAACGCACGCACCTCGGAGACGATGCGGTCGAACGGCCGGGTCTTGTAGCCCGACGTCGAGGTGATGGTGTTGCCGTGCATCGGATCGCACGACCACACCACGACACGGCCCTCGCGCTGCACCGCGCGGATCAGTCCCGGCAGATGATCGCCGACCTTCTCATGGCCGAAGCGGTTGATCAGCGTCAGCCGTCCCGGCTCGTTGTCGGGATTGAGGACGTCGATCAGCTTCAAGAGCTCATCGGGCTTGAGCGACGGGCCGCATTTCAGCCCGATCGGGTTCTTGATACCGCGGAAATATTCGACATGGCCGTGATCGAGCTGGCGGGTGCGATCGCCGATCCAGATGAAATGGCCTGAGGTCGCGTACCAATCGCCGGTGGTGGAATCGACGCGGGTGAAGGCCTGCTCGTAGCCGAGCAGCAGCGCCTCGTGGCTGGTGTAGAAATCGGTGGCGCGCAGCTCCGGGTGGCTCTCCAGGTCGAGGCCGCAGGCGCGCATGAAATTCAGCGCCTCGGAGATGCGGTCGGCCAGCTCCTTGTAGCGGCGCGACTGCGGGCTGTCCTTGACGAAGCCGAGCATCCATTGATGCACGCTGGCGAGGTTGGCGAAGCCGCCGGTGGCGAACGCGCGCAGCAGGTTCAAGGTCGCCGCCGACTGCCGGTAGGCATCCAGCTGGCGGAGCGGATTGGGCGTGCGCGCTTCGGGAGTGAAGGCGGTGTCATTGACGATGTCGCCGCGATAACTCGGCAGCTCGATGCCGCCAACCTTCTCGGTCGGCGAGGAGCGCGGCTTGGCGAACTGGCCGGCGATGCGGCCGACCTTCACCACCGGCACGGCGCCGGCATAGGTCAAGACCACCGCCATCTGCAGCAGTACGCGGAAGAAATCGCGGATGTTGTTGGCGCCATGCTCGGCAAAGCTCTCCGCGCAATCGCCCCCCTGCAGCAGGAATGCCTCGCCCGCGGCGACGCGGCCGAGCGCCTTCTTCAGGTTGCGGGCCTCGCCGGCGAACACCAGTGGCGGAAAGGTGGCAAGCTGGACCTCGACCTCGGCCAGCGCCTTCGGGTCGGGATAGGCCGGCACCTGCTGCACGGGCCTGCTACGCCAGCTATCGGGTGTCCACCGTTCGGACATGACCTCAACTCCTTGAGCAATCACCGCAACTTGTCGCCGCCTGCGGAGGGCCGCTATATACACAGCCTGCCTGACAACCGCCACTTGGATTTAAGCAGGCGCTCCGAGCCTTTGCGGCGCAAGATGAATTGAGATGCCCCCTCCCCGGCTCACCGCGGCTACGGTCCGCGACGTTGCTCCGGATGGACCGACATGTGCTATCGGTTCGAACCATGATCGTCATCTTCGGCTCGCTGAACATCGACCTGGTCGCACGGGTCCCCGTCATTCCCGGTCCCGGGCGCACCGTGCTCGCCCCCTCCTACGAGACCCATTTCGGTGGCAAGGGCGCCAACCAGGCGGTGGCGGCGGCGCGGCTTGCCGGCCCTGGCAACGTCCGGATGGCGGGCCGGGTCGGTCACGACGGCTTTGGCGAGGACGCGATCGGCAACCTCGCCGCCAATGGAGTTGAGACCGGGCTGATCGTCAGGGGCAGCGAGCCGACGGGCTGCGCCTTCATCACGGTCGATGCGAGCGGCGAGAACGCGATCACGGTGGCGAGCGGCGCCAATCTCGCCGCCACGGCCGCCGACCTGCCTAGTGCGATCTTCCGCGCCGACACGGTTTTGGTGCTGCAGATGGAAGTGCCCTTCGAGCAGTCGCTGCGCGCCGCGCGCCTCGCCAAATCCGCCGGCGCCCAGATCGTCTGGAATCTCGCGCCGGTGCCGGCGGCGATGAGCGTGACGATGCTCCGCGACCTGCTCGACGTAACCGGATTCCTGATCGTCAATGAGCACGAGGCGATCGACGCCGCCGCCCGGCTCGGCACGCCGGAGACCAGCTTCGAGGCTGCCGCTGCGCTGCTTGCCAAGGCGGGCCGGCTGACCTGCGTGGTCACCGCCGGTGCCCAAGGCGCGTATGCGGCAACCGCCGACGGGCGCCTCCTGCACGTCTCGGCGCCGACCATTACCCCCGTCGACACCACCGGCGCCGGCGACACGTTCGTCGGTGCCTTTGCCTGCATGCTCGGCGAGCAGGCGCCCTTGCAACTCGCGCTCGAAGTCGGCTGCGAGGCTGCGGCGCTGTCCTGCCTCAGGATCGGCGCGCAGGCCGCCATGCCAGTGCGCAGCGCAGTGACGGCATTGACCGACAGGCGCTGAAAGTTGCGGCGATCATTCTGCATTCCGAAAGTCTCCGACAACGGACACGCCTGCGCAGCCCCGCGACGCGATCGCGTCCGGGTGATGCAGTCAGTCTGCCCTCGATACAAGAGCGAGGGCGCAGGGAAGACCGGGTATCCGCTGATACCCATGGTCCGCGTGCAGCAAGAAAGCACGCGGCAGAACCACAGGTTCAGCCAAATAACCGGCCTTCCCTGCGCGGATGGTTTTAACGCTTATACGCGCTCTCCCCGGGGACCGGCGTTCTTGCCCCCGTCATCGGCACGATGCGCAAGCATCGTCGCCAACTTGGTCTCAGCACCGGGAGACCAGGACCACACGACTTCGCGTGCGCATGGTGTCGTTCGTCCGCGCGAAGTGTCACGCTGCGACCCGATGCGCCCACCGCTCCCCGCCTCCACGTATCGTGACGATCGCGCGTACGCCCCTCTTCATTGAGGCGGGATGGCGACAGACAACCATGATTTCTGAAAAATAGAAAGACAAATATTTTTGCAGAATGGCCGGACAGCGGCCATCCGACTGTCGGCCCACGCGTAATGAGTTTTTGCGCGCAGGCATTCTCGCTGCCCGTCGGGCATGCGAACGCCGTGACGTCGTTCGCGCTCGTGCATTTGATTTGCCCGACCGTCAGGCAGTCTCCGCAAGCGCGATGACACCGGTCCGGGTTGCGTGCTCCTTCGCGGCTGGACTGCGATGCTGTGCCACGCGGGCTTCGACTGATTGAGATTGCCTTGAGCCTCCCTTCTCATACGTCGGCTCGCACTCGCCGATCGACCGAACGGCTGCAATTCAGGACAGCGCCTCAGATCACGCGCGCGCCTCGAACACCATGTTGAACGGCGTCTCGGTCGCGCGGCGGAAGTGCGAGAAACCCGCGTCGGTCACGACCTTGCGCAGTCGGCGCTCGCCGGCCTGGGCACCCAGGCCCAGCGCCACTTCCTGAGACAGCGACGCCGGTGTGCAGATGAACGTCGAGGCGCCGTAATAGACGCGGCCGACCGGGTTCAGATTGTCCTTCAGCTCATCATGAGCAAATGGCTCCACGATCATCCAGACGCCGTCCTTGCTCAGCGCTTCCTTGACATGCTTGCCTGCGCCGACTGGATCGCCCATGTCATGCAGGCAATCGAAGAAGGCCACCAGATCGTAGCCGTCGGCAGGAAAATCCTTGGCCGTGGCTTGCGCGAACGTGGCCCGCTCGCTGACGCCGGCCTCCGATGCAAGTTTCTTCGCGCGTTCGATTGAAGGCATGTGATAGTCGAAGCCGAAGAACTGGCTGTTCGGGTACGCCTTCGCCATCACGATGGTCGAAGCGCCGTGACCACAGCCGACATCGGCCACCTTGGCTCCGGCCTTCAGCTTGGCTTCGATGCCGTCAATGGCAGGAATCCAGCTCGGCACCAGATTGGCGTTGTAGCCCGGCCTGAAGAAGCGCTCTGTGCCCGAGAACAGGCATTTGGAATGCTCGTGCCAGCCGACGCCCTTGCCGGTACGAAAGGCTTCGGCAACCTTCGGCTCGTCCAGATAGGCTGATTGCACGACGTCGAATGCGCCGGCGAAGAATGCCGGTGAATCCTCTATTGCGAAGGCCATCGCCTGTTCTGGTGACAGCGAAAACGCGTTCTTTTCCGGATGGTAATCGATGTAGCCGGCGGCGGCCTGGCCGGACAGCCATTCACGCACGTAACGCTCGTGCAGTCCGGTCTTCTTTGCGAGTTCTGCCGAGGTCATGACCTCGCCGTCGGCCATGGCCTTGTAAAGCCCGAGGCGGTCACCGAGCAAAACGCTCGCGCCCGACATGGCACTGCCGAGATCATTCACCAATCGGCCGACCAGTTCGTTCAGCCTGTCATGATTTGGTTCACGCATGATCGTTCTCCACATCACCATGGATAATGTTGCCTCGTTGCATGTATGGGCAGTTCAAACGCAGATCGCGCACATCATGCATTTCAAAATTGAATGTCGAAATTGCCGAGCCTCTATCCGCGGGCTCGCACTGTAGAAGACTCATCGCAATCACAGGCGCGTCCAGACACAATCGATTGTCCCAAAGGTCCACCTTTCTGTCCTAGTCCGCCTTGGCTCAGATCGACGCTGATCCTATCCTCGCCATGGCTCCGCCGCAGCCTCCGAGAGTAGGACAGGCGCGACAATCGTCTGGCCGCCCATGACAGCGCTCGGCGCCACGCGCTGAATGAGGGGGCGCGCACGATGATGATTGGTCTGGGTAGCGTGCTCCGACCACGCACCTCCGCGGCCCAAACGCGGTGCTCTTCCACACGAGCTTTACCCAGGTAATTTGGCCTTCCCGGCAAGACTCGAACCTGCATCCTCCAAATACGCGATCTGGTGCTCATCCAGTTGAGCTACGGGAAGGAAGCATTCGCGCTGCCAGCCGGATTCGAACCGGCGCTTCGCGGTTAGGTTTGGTGCCCGGAGATGGCTTCGAACCACCGACGCGCACGCCTTCAACGTGCCGCTCTACCGACTGAGCTATCCGGGCGAAGTCGTGCAATGCGCAATTCGAAATTGGTGGGGTAACCGCGGAATCGAACCGCGCACGCGCATAGGCGCAGGTTTTACAGACCCGCTCAGTCACCAGACTTGGCGTTACCCATTGAAGGAAGGCCGGCGACCTCGGATCGGCCGCCGGCACATGAGATCGTGATCCGAATGATCGGATCATGATCTCATGTCTTTGTTTTGAGTATGATCCCCCGCGCAAACGCCTTCGGCGTTTGTCGCGCGGAAAAACCGGATGCCACTTTTCCTGGACATGCTCTCGTCAGTGCTCGAGCTCGACGTCCCAATAGAGGAAGTCGGCCCAGGTCTCGTGCATGAAGTTCGGCGGGAACAGCCGCTGCGCCGCCAGCAAATCGTGCTGGGACGGCTCATAGGGCGCCCGCAGCGGCTTGATGCGCCGCCGGTCCTTGCGCGCGTTGCAAGGGCTGCAGGCCGCGACGATGTTGGTCCAGCTGGTCTGGCCGCCGTCGGCGCGCGGCAACACGTGGTCGAACGTCAGTTCGCCGCGGACATATTGCTCGCCGCAATATTGGCAGCGGAAACGGTCGCGCAGGAAGACGTTGAAGCGCGTGAAGGCGACCCGCGCCGGCGGCCGCACGTAGTCGCGAAGCGCGATCACCGATGGCAGCCGCATCGTCACACTGGGGCTGCGCACGACCTGATCATACTCGGCGACCACGACGTGAGAACCTCGGACCACTGCCTTGATCGCATCCTCCCAAGCGAACAGCGACAGCGGAAAATAGGACAGCGGCTGGAAGTCGGCATTCAACACCAGCGCCGGACTCGCGGCAAACATTGTCGACCTCCTTTCGTCGATCTGATAAGTTAACCGTAAAGCTAAAGACCCTCTCGGATTTAGCGCCCATGACGAGGCCAACGGAGGGACAGCGATGCTGTTTCGTCTCGCATTCGCACTTGTGTCGATGACGGCGCTGGTCATCGATCCCAGAGATGCCCTGTCACAGGATATGCTGCGCAGCGTCGATCTCAACAGTCCCGAAATGTCGGCATCGGAGATGACGCGCGCCGACGTCGAGGCGCTTCTAAAGGCACCGCCTCAAGATGCCGCGGGCCACCGCTCTGCAGACTTGGAGGGAAAGCGGCTGTCGCAGCTCGATCTCTCCGGGCTTGACTTCTCCGGCCGCAGTCTTCGCCTCGCGAAGCTCAACCGGACCAACCTGAAAGGCGCGCGCCTCGATCGGGCGATCCTGAACCAAGCTTGGCTCATCGACGCGGATTTGACGAACGCCTCCCTCGTACAGGCTTCGTTGCTCAGCACCCAGATGCAGCGCGCCAAGCTTGGGGGCGCCGATTTGAAAGGTGCGCGCATCGCCGCCGATCTTTCCGGTGCGACCCTGATCGGAGCCAGGCTTGCGGGCGCCGATTTAAGTGCTGACATGCGCAACCAATCGATGGGCCTGATGCGCGGGGTGCTCAAATCTGCCGATCTCAGGAATGCGGACCTCAACGCCGCCAATTTGTCGCGCGCCAATCTCGAATTCGCGAAGCTGGAGAACGCCAATCTGGCGAATTGCAACCTCAGCCGCGCCGAACTTGCGGGAGCCGACTTGTCCAACGCCAATCTCGCAGGGGCCGATTTCACCGAGACGGATCTGGCGTCGGCCCTGTTGCCGAGCGCAGCCGCTCTGGCGGAGGCCCGCAATCTCGACAAGGCCCGGAATTTGAACCTTGCGAGGCGCCCACCTTAGCGGTTGCCTGGTGCCGGACGATGCCAAGCAGAGATGATTGTCCTGACCGGCGCGATCGGTCCGTCGACGATGATGCCGCAAACGCGCACGGCGCCAACTACAAACCACAAACGGCCGGAGCGAACTCCGGCCAAATCAAGCAACACACGCTGCCGGAAACCAGCCTGACGCCTCACCGAAGAGGACCACTACCGGTCAGCGGATCGCCTTATGCAACAAGGGCGACCATCCTGTCATCGGAAATCAGTTCACGCAGCCGCACTCTGCCGGCGCATCACGCCCCGGCTGGGTTCGGTTGATGTAGTCGAGATAGATCTGGCGGGCCTGCGCCTGCGTGATACCGCGGCGGGCCACGACGATGCGCACGAAGGCAAGCGCGACCGGCGAGCGGAACACCCGCTCCTGATCACACGCTTCAAGTCCTGGCTTGCTCATGTTGCGGGCCATCTCGCCCTCTCCGCTGCCTGTCAGCGGAGGGGAGATTCCCGCCGCCGGTTACGCTCTTGCTGGCATCCCGCGCCCGGATTCGATTGGGCCGTTACCGAGATATTTCAGGCCGCGATACGCAACGCGCAGGCACGACCGATCGCTCGACCAGGTAAACGGTCGTTCGAGGATGGCGGCGTTCGCGATATGTGAGCGCAGGCTCAACACGGTCGTGGTCCTTCCGAGAGCGCCGAGACATTCGGCGATCAATTTGATGGGAAGGGCTTATGCACAGAAACAGACAGCTTCGTCAAGCAGCCATTTCCGCAACTACTCTGTCGAAAGCCTGCGGTGCCGCGCGATGCGCGCCGTGCAAGATCATGATGCGATCAAAAGAACTCGCATCATGATCTCATCTCTTTGATAGAACATGATCTCCGCGCAAGCGCCTTTGGCGTTTGTCCGCGAGAGAAAACCGGTTTCCACTTTTCCGGCTCTAACGGCCGCGCGCCGCTTCGAGCGCCTGACTCAACTCGTGGAGTTCGTAGGGCTTGCGCAGCAGCGGAAACTCCGCGCCGGACTTGCGCACCGCATCGCTGTAGCCGGTCGCCAGGACGATAGGCATCGCGGGGTGGTTCTGCTTGAGATGCCGCGCCAGCCCGAGACCGTCCATCTTACCGGGCATGACGATGTCGCTGAACACGAGATCGATGCCGTTATTCTCGATCTCGTGGATCGCAGCCTCCGCATCCGACACCCATTTGACGCGATAGCCGAGCTCTTCGAGCAAGAGCGTGCTGGAGGTCGCGACGTCCGGATTGTCTTCGACCAAAAGGACCGTTCCTGCCGTCGCAACGTTTTCGACTTCGCGCGCGGCCGAGACGACTTCGCCGCGAGGGAGCGACACGATGACTTCCGTTCCAACGCCCAGGCTGCTTTTGACTCGGACGAATCCGCCGGCCTGGCTGGCAAAGCCATGCACCTGCGAAAGGCCGAGACCCGTGCCCTTGCCTACAGGCTTGGTGGTGAAGAAGGGATCGAACACCTTTGCGATCACGTCGTCCGGAATCCCGACGCCGTTATCCGCCACGGTGATGCAGACATATTCGCCGGAGTACTGGCCGTCGTCGAGCCGCTTGTTCTCGGCAGAAATGCGAACCTCGCCGCCATCGGGCAGCGCATCGCGCGCGTTGAGGGCGAGATTGACGATGGCCGTCTCAAACTCGGCCGGGTCGGCCAGCACCGGCCAGACGCCGTCCGGGACGACGACATCCAGCCGCACCTGGCTGCCGAGCCCGGTCTGCAGCACCTCCTGCACCGATGACAGCACGTCCCGCACATCGAGCAGCACGGGATTGACTTGTTGTCGGCGGGCGAAGGTCAGGAGCTGACGCGTCAGCGCTCCCCCACGTTGAATGCTGGCGTCGATCGCTTCGGCAGCTCTCACGGCGCGGGAATCGACCAGGAAGCGCTTGATGAGACGCAGATTGCCGCTCACCGCCATGAGAAGATTATTGAAGTCGTGCGCGACGCCGCCCGTGAGCTGGCCCAGCGCGTCCATCTTCTGGGATTCGGCGAGCTGCGCCTGCATGCGTTCGAGCCTTTGCTGGGCTTCGCGCCGTTCCGTGATGTCGCGGGTGATCTTGGCGAAGCCGATCAGTTCGCCTGCATCATTGCGGACCGGATCGATGACGACGCTGGCCCAGAAGAAGGTGCCGTCCTTGCGCACGCGCAAGCCCTCCTCCTCGTAGCGGCCTTTCTCGCGGGCGATCTGCAGCGCACGCGCCGGCTTGCCGGCCTCGCGGTCTGCCGGCGTATAAAAGCGCGAGAAATGCTGACCGATGATCTCATGCGGCACATAGCCCTTGATGCGCTGGCCGCCGAGATTCCAGTTCGTCACGCGTCCCTCGGGATCGAGCATGTAAAGCGCGTAGTCGGTGACGTTGCCGACGAGCAGGCGAAACTGGTTTTCGCTCTCGCTCAGTGCCGTGCGTGCCTTCATGCGTTCGGTGATGTCGCGCGTGATCTTGGCAAAGCCGATCAGCTTGCCATCCTCGTAGATGGCATCGATGACGACGGACGCGAAAAACCGCGACCCATCCTTCCGGACGCGCCAGCCCTCGGCCTCGAAGCGACCTGTCCTCCTCGCGGTTTCCAGGGCGACGCCGGGCAGCCCAGCCTCGCGGTCCTCAGGCGGATAAAAGATGGAGAAGTGCTGACCGATGACCTCGTTTGCATCATAGCCCTTGATGCGGGCCGCGCCGGCGTTCCAGTTGACGATAATTCCTGACGGATCCAGCATGTAGATGGCGTAATCCGTGACGCCCTGGACAAGAAGGCGAAATGCTCGCTCGCTTTCGAACAAGCTTCGGTCCGGCGTCGGATTGTCGGTCATTCGCTGTCACCCTCCCGCGAAACATCAGGAAACGCATATCGCGGTCATACGTTCCCTGTTTGCGCTTTACTTCAACGCGTTAGTAACCTGACGTATAGTTATGAGCGAGCTGAGCCTTTGCAAGAAAGCGGGCATGGACATAAGGGCACATGGTAACCACCCGCGCGAACCCCTCGCACGCGATCGCGTTGAGCAGCAGGTAGCAGGGAGCACGACATGAAGCCGCACGTCATCTGCCACATGGCCGCAAGCGTGGACGGTCGCACCCTGCCCAGCCGGTGGCGGCCGCCAGGCCGGGCCGGCGACCTGTTCGAGCGGCTGCACGAGCAGCTCGAAGGTGACGCCTGGCTGATCGGCCGCGTCACCGGCCAGGAATTCGCCAAGGGCACCGCCTATGCGAGCACGACACGCGAAAGCTTGCCGCGAACGGCATGGTTCGCGCGGCGCGACGCCAAGGCTTACGGTGTCGTCCTCGATGCGCAGGGCAAGATCGCGTGGGGCCGCGCCGATATCGGCGGCGATCCGATCGTCGTCGTTCTCACCGAGAGGGTCACGGACGCGCATCTGGCCGGACTGCGGGGCGAAGGCGTATCCTACATCTTCGCCGGCGCGACCGAGATCGACCTTGCGCTCACCCTCGAGATCCTCCGCCGCGACCTCGGCGTGAAGCGGCTACTGCTCGAAGGCGGCGGGGGCGCCAACGGCGCCTTCCTGCGTGCCGGTCTGGTCGATGAAATCAGCCTTGTCATCTGTCCGGCCATCGACGGCGCCAAGGGCGCCCCAAGCATCTTCGATTCGCCGGAAGCCGATTCCGGCCAGCGCGCTCCGGTGACCGCAATGACGCTCGAAAGCAGCACGGTGCTCGACGGCGGCGCCATATGGCTGCGCTACCGGGTGCAGAACGGCTGAGCGTGAAGGCCAACTTCGCAGCACCTGTCAAAAGCACGATTACAGCGTCGTCATTGCGAGCCAACGGGTCCGCGCAAAGCGCGGCCCGATGACAGGCTCCGCGAAGCAATCCAGAACTAAAAAGAAAATCTGGATTGCTTCGTCGCCTTCGGCTCCTCGCAATGACGGAACGGGCGTCGCGGACTCATCGGGCTGATCAGGGTGGTATTATGCATCCCGTTGAGGAGGTTCTTTCGGACTTGACGACCCATAACTCAGCGGTTATGAGAATATCCATAACCACCTGGTTATTGATTGATGTCAGACGCCCACGACATGCTGTTCAGGACGCTTGCCGATCCCACCCGGCGCGCGATCTTCGAGCGATTGTGCCGGCACGGCGAGCAGACGGTCGGCGCTCTGACGGCGCAGTCGGGCGTCTCGCAACCGGCTGTCTCGAAGCATCTCGGCGTTCTCAAGCAGGCCGGCCTGGTGCGCGACCGCCATGAAGGCCGCCAGACCCACTACACGGTCGACCTTCGCGGCCTCTCGCCCCTGATCGACTGGACCAATCAAATGGCGGGCTTCTGGGAAAGCCGGCTCGACGATCTTGAAGATCTCCTCAAAAGGATGGACCAATGAACACTGCAGCGACTGAAACCCGCTCCGTCATCGTCGAACGCGACATTCCTCATGCGCCGGAAAAGATCTGGCGCGCGCTCACCCAGCCGCATCTGATCGCGGAATGGCTCATGAAGAACGACTTCGCAGCCGTTGAAGGCCATGATTTCAAGCTCACCGCCGACTGGGGCTCCGTCGACTGCCGTGTCCTTTCGATCGAGCCGAACAGATCGCTGTCCTATACCTGGGCAGCCTATGGTCTCGAGAGCATCGTCACCTGGACGCTCACGCCAAAAGGTGCCGGGACGCATCTGCGCATGGAGCAGTCGGGCTTCAAGCCGGACCAGCAGCAGGCCTTCCAGGGCGCCCAATATGGCTGGCAAACGTTCTTCGGCAATCTGGAGCAGGTGCTGGCGCGAGCCGATTGAAATCTGCCAGCATCACGCAAGCAGTGACTGAGGACTAGGACAGGCATGAAAACGAGCGCGCAACGGACCAGCGAGTCCCCCTCCCTACTGATCGACGGGCGGATCGAGGAGCTCGGCGATTGGCGCGGCGAGTTGCTGGCCCGGCTGCGCGCGCTCATCAAGGACGCCGATCCCGAGGTCGTCGAGGAATGGAAGTGGCGCGGCGTTCCGGTGTGGGAGCATGCCGGCATCATTTGCACCGGCGAGACCTATAAGAGCGTCGTGAAGCTGACCTTCGCCAAGGGCGCCGCGCTGGATGATCCGACCGGCCTGTTCAATTCCAGCCTCGAGGGCAACACCCGCCGCGCGATCGATTTCAAAGAGGGCGACAAGGTCAATGAGAAGGCGTTCAAGGCCCTGATCCGCGCTGCCGTGGCGCTGAACACGGCGAAGGGGAAGAAGCGCTGAACGCTGGCTCTGTAGGATGGGTATCGCCTCCGCTCAACCCATCCTACGAACGACTACTCGTCGTCGCGGCTGGGACCTGAGCCGGCTTCATCGAGCGCTTCGAGAGCGGCGTTGATCTTCTCCAACAGCCGCTCGATTTCCTCGCGCTCGTGCGGGCCGGCGGCGTCCAATTGCTCGACGAGCTGCTGCTTCTGCGCAAGGAGCTTGGCCATCGTGGTCATGCGCGCCTCCGTCGGTCCGCCCGCGAGGCGGACATTCGCGTGATGCCCTGCGACCGGCTTCCCAGATGCTGACGGAACTGGTCATGAGCATCGCGGTTTGTGATCAGAACCAGAAAGTGGAGGAAACGTTCGATGAAACTCATCATGATCGCCGTGGCAGCGGCCGTCGTCCTGGCAAGTCCCGTCGCATCGGCCCGCAGCCACCACCGGCATCACGGCTGGATGCATTCGTACGGCAGCGCAGCCCGCACCAATCCGAACGGCACCGCCGGCGGGCCGACCAGCGTCAGCGGCACCGGCTCCTCGAAGTTCGGTGGCCAAGTTCCCGGCGCGCCCGGCGTAACCCGGCAGTAATCGATGTTTGTGTAGTCCGTAGCCCGCGTGAGCAAAGGCGACACGCGGGATCAGTGCAACCGCGGGTGTCGCTTAACGCTCACCCGGACGACACACGGCGCCCCTACTCCGCGGCCTGCCGGACGTGGCGCTCGGTCACGGTACGCATCGTCACGAGCTCCTCGGCTGCGGTGGGATGCAGCGCGATGGTCGTATCGAAATCGGCCTTGGTCGCCTTCATCTTGATCGCGATCGCGACCGCCTGGATGATCTCGGCGGCCGTGTCGCCGACGATGTGGCAGCCGAGCACGCGGTCGGTCGATCCATCCACCACAAGCTTCATCAGGACCCGGGTGTCGCGGCCGGACATGGTCGCCTTGATCGGACGGAATGAGGTCTTGTAGATGTCGACGCGGTCGAACAGCTCGCGCGCCTGGGTCTCGGTCATGCCGACGGTGCCGACCTCCGGCTGGCAGAACACCGCCGTCGGGATGTTGATGTGATCGACCTGCACCGGGCGCTTGCCGAACACGCTGTCGGCAAAAGCATGGCCCTCGCGGATTGCCACCGGCGTCAGATTGTGACGATGGGTGACGTCGCCGATCGCGTAGATGCTCGGCACCGACGTTTTCGAGAAATGGTCGACCGCGATGCCGCCGTTCTCCGGATTGATGGCGACGCCGGCCTTGTCCAGGCCAAGATTGGCGACATTCGGATGCCGGCCGATCGCGAACATCACCTGGTCGGAGGCGATGCTCGATCCGTTCGACAGATGCGTGGTGTAGTCCTTGCCGTGCTTGTCAACTTTGGTGACGGTGCAGCCGGTCAGGATAGTGATGCCTTCCTTCTCCATCTCGGCGCGGACATGCGTGCGGACGTCCTCGTCGAAGCCGCGCAGAATGTTGTCGCCACGATAGATCACGGTGACGTCGGAGCCGAAATTGGCGAAGATGCAGGCGAATTCCAGCGCGATATAGCCGCCGCCCTGGATCACGATCCGGCGCGGCAACTCCTTCAGATGGAATGCCTCGTTGGAGGAGATCACGTGCTCGATGCCTGGAATCTCGCGGCCATGATTGGGCGCGCCGCCGGTCGCGATCAGGATGTATCTGGCGCGGACCGCCTCGCCGGTCATCAGGCGCACGGTCTGGGCGTCTTCCAGCACCGCGCGAGTCTTGACGACGCGAACGCCCGCCTTCTCGACATTGGCGGTGTAGGCCGCCTCGAGACGCGCGATCTCCTTGTCCTTGTTGGCGATCAGGGTCGGCCAGTCGAACGTCGCCTCCGGGATGCGCCAGCCGAAGCCTGCTGCATCCTCGATCTCCTGGCGGACATGGGAGCCGATCACGAACAGCTTCTTGGGCACGCAGCCGCGAATCACGCAGGTGCCGCCCATCCGGTATTCCTCGGCGATCATGACGCGGGCGCCGTACCCCGCCGCGATACGGGCGGCACGCACGCCGCCCGAACCACCCCCGATGACGAACAGGTCGACGTCAAAATCAGCCATCTCGATCCTCTGATACGCTGACCCCGACCTGTCCTAAAGAGAAGTCGCGATCAGATCTGCTTGCCGCGCTTGCGCATCTCGGCGCGGAATTGCGCGGTGACGGCCTCGGCAAAGTTCTGCGCCCACTGGTTCATATAGGCCATGCTGCCCTGAATGGCACGGGGCTCGGCGGTGAGCAGCTTCTGGCCGAGCGGCGACTTGTAGAAGGTGACGAGGTCCGCGATCTCCTTGTCGGAGAACTCGCTGCAGTAGATCTGGGCCATGCCCTCGCCGATCTCCTTCTCCTTGCCGGCGAATTCCTTCGCCACCACGACCGCGACCTCGTCGAGGTCCTTCTGGTAGTTCAGATTGGACTGGATCAGCTGCGTCTTGGCCTGCTGCACCACGCCGGGCACGGCATTGGCGTACATCGCCGCGACATTCTTCATCGCCAGAATCTCGCGGGCGCCGGCCAAGCAGGCGGCCGAGGCTGGCTTGGCCGCCGGAGCCTGGCCCGGCTGCTGGGCCGTCGCCGCGCCCGCGAAGGCCAACGCCAGGACGACACCCGCCGCCGGCAAGATTCTGAAAACGGTCTTCATTCCTCGTCTCCCTGAGATTGCGGCCCTAGTGCAGGTTCATTGCACTAGGGCCGCTCGATAACGCGAATTCCCTGCGCGCCAGCCAGAATGACCGTGCCGGCAAGGCCGATGAACAGCCCGTGCTCAACCACCCCGGGTATTGCGCTCAAAAAGCCCGCCAGGCGCGGAGCATCCTGGATTTCCCCAAGGCGGGCATCGACAATCCAGTGGCCGCCATCGGTGACAAAAACGTGGCCGTCGGCCGCTTTCCGGACCACCATCTGCCCGGACACGCCTGATCGCACGAAGGCATCGGCGATCGCGCGCTGCGTCGCTGCGAGCCCGAATGGAACGACCTCGATTGGAAGCGGAAAGCGGCCGAGCGACGCCACCCACTTGCTGTCGTCGGCGATCACGATCATGCGATCGGATGCGCTTGCCACGATCTTCTCGCGCAAGAGCGCGCCGCCGCCGCCCTTGATCAGGTTGAGCTGCGGGTCGACCTCGTCCGCGCCGTCGACGGTGAGGTCGAGATGATCGATCTCGTCCAGCGTGGTCAGCGGCACGCCATTGGCCTTTGCCTGCGCCCGCGTCGCCTCCGAGGTCGGTACGCCAACGACGCGAAGCCCGCCCTTCACCTTCTCCCCTAGCAGTTCGATGAAGTGCTTGGCCGTCGAGCCGGTGCCGAGTCCGAGCTTCATGCCGTCGTGCACGTGCTCGAGCGCCCGCGCTGCCGCCTGCCGTTTCAATGCGTCCATGTCCACGCGGGAAATCCTGCCAAGCCGTGAAATCGCGCGCATATCTAGCGATGTTTTGCCGCGGGCGATAGCGGCAGGCGGCGACCCACCGGATTAAAAAGCCACTGTGGCCCCTTGCCTGACGGCATTGATCCGGCTAGCGAATCCGGTCATGTCCGCCGCCTCCCCCACCATCGTCTTCGATCTCGACGGCACCCTGGTCGATACTGCACCCGACCTGATCAACGCGCTCAACCACATCCTGGTGCGCGAGGGCCTGTCGCCGTTGCCGCTGGCCACCGCCCGCAACATGATTGGCGCCGGCGCCCGCAAGCTGCTGGAACGGGGCCTCGAAGCCGAGGGTCGCTCCATCGATGCGGAGGAGATGAACCGCCTCGCTGCGGATTTCATCGGCTACTATGCCGAGAACATCGCGGTGGAATCGCGCCCTTTCGATGGGCTGGAGGGCGCCCTCGACACGCTCGCCGCGCGCGGCTGCCGGCTTGCGGTGTGCACCAACAAGCTGGAATGGCTGTCGAACCGACTGCTGGATGAGCTCGGCCTCGCCACGCGCTTTGCCGCGATCTGCGGCGCCGACACCTTCGGGGTTGCGAAACCGGATCCGGCCATCCTGCGCCAGACCATCCTGAAGGCCGGCGGCGATATCGCCCGCGCCATTATGGTCGGCGATGCCGGCACCGACATTGGCGCCGCCCGCCGCGCCGGGGTTCCCGTGATCGGATGCACCTTCGGCTATACCGACGTTCCGATCGCCGAGCTCAAGCCGGATGGGCTGATCGACCACATGAAGGACCTTCCGGCTGCTGTCGAGGCTCTCAGAAGCTTTCAGAAAGCCACGTAACTGCCTGACTCTCCAAGGCGATCGGCGAAACGGTAATCCTGAACCAGTTGTTGACGACGGCCTGGGCACGGTTGCGCCATCGTTCCGGCACTCTTATGGTCCCCGCGGGGAATGCGGCCCATCGCCGCAGCTTTTGTCGACCGGGTGGGACAAGTCATGCGTCGTGTCATCGGGATTGCGTTTGCGGCAGCCAGCCTTGGCGGCTGCTCATCCATGTCATGGGATGCGCTCAAGCCGGCGCCGACCATGGTCGACATCCAGCTCGAGTCCAGCCCGCCCGGCGCCGAGGCCAAGACGTCACTGGGTCCGAGCTGCAAGACGCCCTGCTCGGTCGCGGTGCCCGCCCCAGAGAGCAGCTTCTCGGTCGCCTTCAGCATGGACAAGTTCCAGCCCGAGACCGTGCAGGTGCAGGTGATCCGCAATACCGGCGCCTTCAACACCTCGCCGCCGATCGTGTTCGACCCCAATCCTGTGGTCGCCGAGCTGCAGCCCGCCCCGGCACAGCCGAAGGCCGGGAAACCGCATCCCAGGAAGCCGGGGGCGCCCAAGACGGCCGCCGCACATGCTGTGATGCCGGCCGATGCGGCGTACCCCGATCCCAACGCCGCGATGCGCTGAGATCCGGCAGAGCCCTTGGCGCACAACGGATTGTGGCCGCGGCCGATCGTGACTAGATTGGAAGGAGCGTAATTTCGCCGTGCCTTCCGCGCGGCGGTCGTGGCGACGGCGCCACACGAAAGCTTCCTCATGAGCGATGTTTCGTTGACCGACACAGATGTGCTGACGCGCCCCATGACCGACCCGTTCGGGCGAACCATCAGCTATCTGCGTGTCTCCGTCACCGATCGCTGCGACCTGCGCTGCTTCTACTGCATGTCGGAGGACATGACGTTCCTGCCCAAGGCCGACCTGCTGACGCTGGAGGAATTGGACCGGCTCTGCACCGCCTTCATCAAGAAGGGCGTCCGCAAGCTGCGCCTCACCGGCGGTGAGCCGTTGGTCCGACGCAACGTGATGGGATTGGTGCGCTCGCTATCGCGACATCTTTCGAGCGGCGCGTTGCACGAGCTGACCATGACGACCAACGCGACACAGCTCGCCAAGCATGCGGCGGAGCTCGCCGATTGCGGCGTGCGCCGCATCAACGTTTCGCTCGACACGCTCGATCGCGAAAAGTTCCGCACCATCACCCGCTGGGGCGATCTCGACCGCGTTCTGGCAGGCATCGACGCCGCGCAAGCCGCAGGGCTCGCCGTGAAGATCAATGCGGTCGCGCTGAAGGGCATGAATGAGAACGAGCTGCCTGCGTTGATGCAATGGGCGCACGGCAAGGGCATGGCGCTCACCTTGATCGAGGTGATGCCGATGGGCGAGATCGGCGCGGGCCGGATCGACCAGTATCTGCCCCTGTCGCTGGTGCGTGCCCGCCTGGAGCAGCAGTTCACGCTCTCAGATCTGGCGCAGACGACCGGCGGCCCGGCACGCTACGTCCGTGTCGCGGAGACCGGCGGCACGCTCGGCTTCATCACGCCGATGACCCATAATTTCTGCGAGTCCTGCAATCGCGTCCGCGTCACCTGCACCGGCACCTTGCACACCTGCCTCGGCCACGAGGACGCCTCCGACCTGCGCAAGCCGTTGCGCGCCTCCGCCAGCGACGAGCTCTTGAGCGAGACGATCGACCGCGCCATCGGGCTCAAGCCCAAGGGCCACGACTTCATCATCGATCGCCGCCACAACCGCCCGAGCGTCAGCCGCCACATGAGCGTGACCGGCGGCTGAGACTCGGACCGACGTAGCGATTATCCCTCCTCCGAAGGCTCGACCATCGAGCGATCTAGAACATCGAGGCCATGGAATCGGCCCGTCGCAGGACGGATTGAGCTCTCGCCATCTTCAACGCTGTCATGCTCCGCCACCCGGTCCGGCCTTCGGCCGGCCGGATGACAGGCTCCGGCGGAGCATCCAGTACGGCGCGGCAGAAGACATGGAACAGAGACGCCACGGCGTACTGGATCGTCCGCCTTCGCGGACGATGACAGTGGGGGCGTATCACTAGGACCGAGACTTTGGAAACAGGCATCTAGTCTCTAATAGACCAGATCGCTGCCGGCTGGCTGCTCGAGCGCGGCGGCGAGCGAGCGATATTCGGCGCAATCGGTGCCGCAGATCTCTCCGATCCGGCTCAGATGATATTCCGCCGCGTCGCGATTGCCCTGCTCGATCTGCCAGAAACCGTAGTAGTTCCAGGTCAGGACATGGTTCGGATCGGACTGCAGGGCGCGCTCATACCAGACCTGCGAGAGCTTGTAATCGCCGAGCTTGCGATAGGAGTAGCCGATGAGATTGGCCACATTCGCATAATCATCGTGGCCGAGCGCCTTGAGCTGATCGATGGCCGCGGCGTAGTCGTGCCGATCGTAGATCGTGTCGTAGGCCGCGCGGTAATCTTGCCTGAAAGCGGGATCATCGAGAAACGATCGCTTGTCCGCCTTCTTGACCTTGTGCGTGGTCGCCTTCGTGTCCGACCGATTTGGATAGGATGCCGGCGGGCTCGGAGTGGAATAGGCGCCGCCATAGGGATCGCCACCGCCGCCACCCCCGCCGCCGCCTCCGGCTGCGAAGACTGCAGTGAACGAGGACGCGCCCATGAGCGCCGTCAGAAGGATTCCCAACGCGACAAGCCTGATCCGCAGGTTGATCATCTGTGCCTCCCGTTTGCTGACGCGAGCAGTTTCACCCGACGTGTAACTCCGCGGCAGCGGCGGTATTCCAGTTGGAAGTTACCCTGAGATGCAAATGACAAGGGCGACAGATTCTGACAGCGACGTCAGAATTGGGCGCGCTCGGCTGGCCGTCGCTGAAGCAGGGCTCCGCGCGAAGGTGCACTCACTCGAGATCTGCCGGAAGCCCTGCGCTCGCGCGCGGGCTGCTCATGATTGCGGCGAGGACATCAGCAGCCAGGCGCCGGCGACCACACAGGCGACGCCGGCGACACGCGCGATCCATCGCCCAGTCGGCGTAACTTTCTCCAATAGGACCAGCAGGGTCAGCAGCGCGATCCAAAGCACATTCATCACGCCGACGACGAACAACAGCGCCATCAACACCCAGCAGCAACCGACACAATAGCCGCCGTGCCGAAGGCCCAGCAGCAGGCAGCCGTGCACGTCGTTGCGAAAGCCGCCGTGGCGCATCAGGAACAGGAATGGCGACTGGCATTGCGCGAGACAGACGTCCTTCAACGGTGTCCATTGGTAGGCGCCCGCCGCGATCAGCACGACGCCACCGACCAGGTTGCTGTCGAGCACCATCCGGGAATCCAGCAGCGCGGCGCGCTCGATCGCCCATTGGAGCATGGTTGCTGCGAGCGAAAAGCCGCTCCAGGCGAGCAGATAGCCGGCTGCAAACCAGCCGGTCGCGGCGAATGGCTTGCCCTGTGCTCGCCCCTGTCGACCGACGCGGGCGTACATCAGAATCATGGGCGCAGCCGACGGCGCCATCATTCCCACCATCATCACCGTCCACATCAGGAACACATAGGCGAACTCGATCGCATGCCATGGCTCGCTCGCCGGCAACATGATTCCGATCCCGGCCGGAATCATGCGGAAGCCCGTCATGTCCATGCCGCCCATGTCCATGTCGTTGGCGAGCCAGAGAACATAGCTCCATGCCAGCGCGACGATGATCCCGATCGCGCCGCCGATCGTCCAGCGATCGCGGCGCAGGACGGATTCGAGGGGGCTGCCCGTCATGCGCGATGTGGGTTCGCGGCCTTGCCGCAAGCCCGTATCAGGTCGTTTGCATCAGGCCTGGTTCGACCAGTGAATCTGCGCATAAAGACCGTTCCTGCCGGAATTATCCCAGTGCATGCCACGATCGCTGAACGTATTGCCGGCGGCGCCGACGGCCATCGCCATCTTGTCGGGGGCAACCGGATGGCCGATGTTCGCCCAGATCTCCCCGCTCGGATGCATCGTCGGCAGCGGATCGACCGACATGTGCAGAATGCCCGGGATTTCGGCGGACCGCGTCTTGCCATCGATCTGGAATGAGATCGGGACCTTGCTCACGCCGAGATTTTGGCTGATGAGCGGCGTGAACGCGGCCATCGGGCCACCGGCGGCGCCGGTGAAGATCGCGGTTAGGGCCCCGGTCTGCTCGTCGTCTGCGCGCTGGTCGATATAGGTGGCCTGCGACCAGTTTCCCTCTGCCATGACGCCGGGTGCGTGCAGGACCACCAGGACATTGAGCCCATCGAGCGCGATCTCGCCATAGCGGCCGGTTTCAATGTGGAAGATCAGCGGCACGTTGCAAAAGCCCTCGGTCGGGCGTGCGGTGAGCGGAGCGCCCGCCGACACCAGGCACGGGCACACGACGCTGCAACTGCAATTCTCGAAATAGTCACCGGACAGGTGCCATGAGATCTGGTCCGCCATCGCTTCCTCCCGCCGGGGCTGGAAACGCCGCTGATGCGCGCGAACGCGTTTGTCCTGCGCCGGCCGGACGACGCTATCACTCTCGGCCCCGCCAAACAACCTGCGCGCGAACGCGTCCGTGTGCCCTCAGTGCCGAAGGCCGGGGCCATCCGGCCCCGGCCGGTGTCGCTCGCATCGACTGCTTAGATCGATCCGACGACCTGCTGCTGCACGGGCAGCGGGAAATACTGGAAACCATCGCCGGCCTTCGCGACATGCCCGATGCCGGGCCAGGCGAAGTGATAGGCCAGCAGCGGCGTCCGGTTTGCGGCCAGCATGGTCAGCATCCGCACCCGGCTTTCCGCCGACTGCACCGGGTCGGTGTCGAACGCGAACTGCGTGCGCGGACGCTCCAGCAGCAGCACCGGGTGATGCGCCAGATCGCCGATATAGCAAAGCTGCTTGCCGCCCGAATTGATCATGAAAATGGAATGGCTGACCGTGTGCCCCGGCGCGGACAGCACCGTGATGCCGGGGAGAATCTCCTCGTTATCCTTGTAGAAATGGATGCGCTCCTTGAGCGGCAGCAGGTTCTTTCGTGCCTGGGCCAGGAAGTGCGGACGCGCGGGATAGTTGGCTGGGATCTTGGCATCGTCAGTCCAATAGGCGAAGTCCGGCTCGCCGATGAAATATTGCGCATTCGGGAAATTGGGGCTGCCATTGTCCGCGATCAGCCCGCCGCAATGGTCGATATGCGCGTGACTCATCACAATTGCGTCGACACCTGCGGGATCGATACCGGCCTGCTTCAGCGTGGTCATCAGCTTGCCCGTGCCGTCGCCGAACAAGGTGTCCGTACCCATGCCCGTATCGAACAGCACCACGCGATCGCCGAAATTGGCGACCAGCACGTTCTGCTCCAGTACGGCGTTGTCCGCGGGCAGGAAGTTGTCGTGCAACTCCCGCACGATCTCCTCCTTGCTGATGTTCAGGAAGGCAGCAGTGGGATCGCCGAGCGGCAACTGGCCGTCGGAGACGATGGTGCACTCGGCGTCGCCGAGCTTGAAGCGATAGAAATAAGGCGCTTGCGGCTGACCCATCGGCAGTTTCGCATGGGCCAACCCCGACAGCGTCAGCATCGCCCCTGAGGCAGCTATCCCACCGAGCACCGCGCGCCGCGGAATTGAACGTAATGATGTCGTCATCGTCCGTTCCTCCCATTGGTTTTGGTCCGACGTCGTGATGGACTGCATCACCTGTCGGTTGCGCCATGCTAATCCAATCCCATCTTGACCGGAAGTCGAGAGCGCGAGGCATGATGACTGAAGGTAGCACGGCAGGATCCGTTCCTTGCGCGCCAGGCGGCAGCGAACAGAGGACATTTCCGCGAGCGTACGCCATGACCTCACGGCTGATTGATGCAGTCGGACGTCTCGACGGTCGGCCAAATCTGCAGCCCTGCTCGATGCATCCGTCCCTTGGTCGGCCGGGCATTTCGTATGCGGCCATCAGCGCTTGCCGAGCCATCGCCGGCAGATGCGCGGCTTTGCCGCGCATCTGCGTGGGGATCGGCGATTGCATAGCGGGATTATTCTCATTCCGGGCAGCGAACCCGCCGCAACGCGCATGGAACGAAATGCATCAGCGAGGCTCGAGGAATCCATCACAGATGACGTCGGCAAAGGCGGAGTTGGACAGGTACTTCGAGAGGATCGACGCCCGCATGCCGTCGAGGGCCTCCAGGTTCATTCGATGGCTGCGCAAGCCCTCCTCATTGATCGTTCGCTGGCTGATCGCATTGCTGCTGATCGCCGGAGGCATCTTCAGCTTCTTGCCTGTGCTAGGCCTCTGGATGCTGCCGCTCGGTTTTCTCTTCATCGCGCAGGACGTGCCGGTCCTGCAACAGCCGCTCCTTAATACGTTGGAGTGGACCGAGACGAAATGGGAGCGGCTGAGAGCGGCCTGGGAACGGAGACCGTGGCGGCGAACCGAGTAGGACGGCGACTTGTCCGGCGAAGCCGAATGGAAAGGCCGAAGCGATACGCGTCAGTCGAATGAATCATGCCCTGCCCCGCAGATGCGCGCCTGGGTGCCACGCCATCGGCCCCGGGGGTGATCGGAACCCCTGACCGCCCGGTGAGTTGCAGAACCGCGGAGAAGATCGAAGGATGAGCGGTTACGCCGTTCATGGCCGCGGTCTTCCGTTTGGTCATACCTGGACAGAGAGGCGACAATGAAAGCACCCCTTCTTCTTGCTGGCGCAGTGATTATCGGATCTGCCGCCCCGGCGCTCGCTGAAGAGTACTACATCGTGCAAGGACCCAGCCATCGCTGCACGATTACCACCACGCGCCCGGCGGACAAGGAAGTCGTGACGCAGATCGGACCCATGGCCTTCACGAGCCGCGTGGAGGCTGAGGACCGTATCAAGCAGACCAAGGTCTGCGAGGACGAAGGCACTGTCGGCAGCAGCAGCACGACCATCATCAAAGAGCGGCAATAGCCGGCGTCGTGCCAGTTAACGTCCGGCCACGTCAGAGGTCGCGGCCATTCCGTGGCCGCGGCCTTTATTGTTGACAGAGCGTCTTACCCGGCATCCTGCCAGACGGCCGCGCCGGGGGATGCCAACAGGCTTTCATAAAGCGCAGTCTTCTCCAACCGCACTGGGCGCAGGGCGGACTACCACAGCTTGGAGATTCGACAATATCGTCGACGAGATCACGACCAATGATGGGATGTGCAAAAGATCGCGGCGAGTCGTGATACCTAACAGACCGTGGCGGATTACGCTTCGCTCATCCGCCCTGCTATTAATTTATTATCAACGGCCGCCGGGCGTCGACCTACATCCCGTGGCTCTGGAACACGGCTGAGCAGCTCTTGCTCAGCCGGCTGCGATTCTGCGTCAGACACTGCTGGACCGCATTGTCGTCGCCGAGCTGTTGCCGGCAAAAGCGCTTGGCATCGCGTGAGCAGGCCCTCTGCTCCTCTGGCGTGCCCATATGGCCTTGCGCCATCACCAAGGACGGCAGAGCCGAGAGAAACACCGCGAGCGCGAACGACAGCTTCTTCATCGAGAGCCTCCTCCTTGGCCGAGATAAACGTGCGCCGGCCGCATCGGTTCCGGGCGCAGCCGCGTGCCGAGATATCACCGGACCGCTCTGCCGTTGATCGGCGTCGGATGCTCCGCCCGAACCGGCGAGCCATCGACTGCAGATCATATTCGGTGCGCTTCGGCCCATCGCGCGGTGCCAGGATGAAAGCACCCGCACCGAAAAACTCATTTCCCGAGCCGGCTCAAGCAGGCGGGCCATGGGTGCGGCCAGCGCCCGGCATTGCCTGCGCTCTCTTCATCAGGAGGGCACGTCAGGAGGGCACGTCAACAAAGAGAGCTCGGACGCGAACGCGCCGCGCGAGTGCGGTGTCATGTCCAGAGATCGCGCGACGCACGGCATGGCACACAGAGAAGGGTTTCTCTGGAGGTCACAGGATGCGGCAGAGCGACCGGTCTGCCTTCCAAAAGGCCCGGGATTATGGGTCCGGCTCAACGCCGGGACGCCTGCGGCGTGTTTGACTGCCATCCCGGCAGGCAGATGCACGCAGGCCCGGCGCGAACGACCCTCGCCCGCGGCGGAACGTACGCCGTGTTCCATTTCCCGGCCGAATGACCGCCACGGGCATCGCCCGTTCGGTGCGCCGCGGCCAACCGATTTACCAAGGAGCCACAACGCCTTACCGATGCGTCAATATGTCAATTTTCCGATTGACGGCATCAAATCTCGCTGAAATGGTGCCCCCGCTTTCGCGGCCCGTGCCCTCAAGGGCAGCTGTCTCGGGAACAGGCAGATGAACGGGTCGACAAGACCGGGAGCGCCCAAGGGGAGGATATCAGTTGCAATCGCTTTCGACGACGTGCCGCGGCATCACGCATCCGATGCCTGATGGTCACGTGACGCGCTCCGACATTGCAAGCCCCCCGACCCGGCGGCCGTTGCGGAGACCATGATGCGCCCCTTCCTCGCCCTGAGCGCAGCTATCGACCAGATCAACGAGAAGGTCGGCTATGTCTGCAACATCCTAGTGCTGCTGGCCTGCCTGGTCAGCGCCGTCAACGCGATGATCCGCTACGCCTTCAGCATCTCCTCGAACGGCTGGCTCGAGCTGCAGTGGTACATGTTCGCGCTGATCGTGATGTTCGGCGCCTCCTATACGTTCCGCCGCAACGAGCATGTCCGGGTCGAGCTGCTTTATCTCTATCTGTCCGAGCGCGGCCAGCTCTGGCTCGACCTGATTGGCACGCTGTTCTTCCTGATCCCGACCTGCCTGCTGCTGGCCTACCTGTCCTGGCCGTTCTTCCTGCAGTCCTACCATGTCGGCGAGTACTCGCCCAATGCCGGCGGCCTGCTCCGCTGGCCGATCAAGTTCGTGATCCCCGCCGGTTTCGTGATGCTGGCGCTGCAGGGCCTCTCCGAGGTCATCAAGCGCGCCGCCGCGCTGCGCGGCGAGGTGACGATCGACGCCAAATATGAGAGGCCGACGCAATGATCACGCTGGAGATGATGCCGCCATTGATGTTCGGCGGCCTGGTCCTGGCGATGCTGATCGGCTTCCCGGTGGCGTTCACACTGGCGGCGGTCGGGCTCTCCTACGGCTTCCTCGCCATTCATCTTGGGTTCTTCGACCTCAACTTCCTGCAGGCGATCCCGGGGCGCATCTTCGGCAGCGTGCTATCCAACGACCTGTTGCTGGCGATCCCCTTCTTCACCTTCATGGGCGCGATCCTGGAGCGGTGCGGGCTCGCCGAGGACATGCTGGATTCGATGGGCCAGCTGTTCGGCCCGATCCGCGGCGGGCTCGGCTATTCCGTCATCATCGTCGGCTTCATCCTGGGCGCCATCACCGGCACGGTGGCGGCGCAGGTGATCGCGATGGCGCTGATCTCGATGCCGGTGATGATGCGCTACGGCTACAACATCCGCTACATCACCGGCGTGCTGGCGGCCTCCGGCACCATCACGCAGCTGGTGCCGCCCTCGCTGGTGCTGATCGTGCTCGCCGACCAGCTCGGCAAGTCGGTCGGCGACATGTATCTCGGCGCCTGGGGCCCGTCGGTGTTCCAGATCCTGCTGTTCGCGGGCTACACCTTCGTGCTCAGCATCATCAAGCCGAGCCATGTGCCGGCGGTGCCGAAGGAAGCGCGCACGCTGACCGGCTGGGCGCTGTGGAAGAAATGCCTGATGGGCATCATCCCCTCCGCCGTGCTGATCTTCGTCGTGCTCGGCACCATGATGATGGGCCTCGCCACCCCGACCGAGGCCGGCGCCATGGGCGCGGTCGGCGCCATCGTGCTCGCCGTGATTCACCACAAGGATTTCGCGTCGAACGACAAGAAGATCCTGATCGCAGGCGTGATCGCGGCCGGCATCGGCACCATCGTCGGCACGCTGTTTTTCGGCGACGAGGTCGCGGCCTCCCTGCGGGGCCTGATCCCGGTCGCCGCGCCGGTGTTCAAGGTCGCCTTCGCCATCACCTATCTCGCGGTGGCCTGGATCTGCATTCGCGCGATCGGCATTCCCGATCTGCGCGATCTGATCAAGCAGGGCTACGAGACCACCATGCGCATCACCTGCATGGTCACCTTCATCCTGATCGGCTCGACCTGCTTCTCGGTGGTGTTCCAGGGCGTCTCCGGCGGCGAGTGGCTGGAGCACCTGCTCACTTCGCTGCCCGGCGGCGTCTGGGGCTTTTTGATCTTCATCAACGTCTTCATCTTCTTCCTGGCGTTCTTCCTCGACTTCTTCGAGATCGCTTTCATCATCCTGCCGATGATCGCGCCGATCGCGCAGAAGATCCTGGCGCCGGTGGTCGGGCCGGAGGCGGCGCTGATCTGGTTCGGCGTCATGCTCTGCGTCAACATGCAGACCTCGTTCCTGCATCCGCCGTTCGGCTTCGCGCTGTTCTATCTGCGCGGCGTGGCGCCGCGGGAGGTCAAGAGCTCCGACATCTATTGGGGCGCGATGCCCTGGATCGGGCTGCAGGCGATCATGGTACTGTTGGTGATCGCCTTCCCGATCACGGTGACGGGCCTCCTGGACAAGCCGACCAACGTCGACCTCAACAAGGTCAAGATCGAAGTGCCGCAGATCGACATGCCGCCACTCGATCTCGGGCCGCCGAAATAGCGGGCGCCAGGCGTCCGTCCTTGCGAGGAGCGTAAGCGAAGAAGCAATCCAGGATCTTGACTGCGGCGCTGGATTGCTTCCACCGTCGCCCTTCGGGCTATGGCGGACACATCGCTTCGCTCGCGATGACGACAACAAAAAAGCCCGGCCTCTTTCGAGGCCGGGCTTTGTTCTTTTCGGCGAAGCCTCGTTCGATCAGCCGCGGGTGCGCGAACGGATCATGAAGCTGTCGAAGGTGTATTCGGCGACCTGCCACCACAGATATTCATCGGAGCGATAGGCCTGCATCGCGTCGATTGACTTCTTGAAGTCGGGATTCTTGGCGGAGATTTCGCCCCACAGCTCGTTGGTCGCCTTGAGGCAGGCTTCCAGCACCTCGTTGGTGAACGGGCGAAGCTGGGTGCCGCCGGCGACCAGGCGCTTCAGCGCCGCCGGGTTCTGCATGTCGTAGCGCGCGGCCATCCAGGTGTTGGCCGCCATCGTGCCGTTCTGAAGGATGGCCTGGTAGTTCTTTGGCAGCGAATTCCACTTCTCGAGATTGCAGAACGCGTGCACGGTCGGGCCGCCTTCCCAGAAGCCGGGATAGTAGTAGTACTTCGCGACCTTCTGGAAGCCGAGCTTCTCGTCGTCATAGGGACCGACCCACTCGGCAGCGTCGATGGTGCCCTTCTCCAGCGCCGGATAGATGTCGCCGCCGGCGAGCTGCTGCGGCACCACGCCGACCTTCTGCAGCACCTGGCCGGCGATGCCGCCGATGCGGAATTTCAGGCCGGAAAGGTCGGCGACGGTCTTGATCTCCTTGCGGAACCAGCCGCCCATCTGGGTGCCGGTGTTGCCGCAGGGAAAGCCGATGACGCCGAACTTCTTGAAGAACTCGTTGCCGAGCTCCTGGCCGCCGCCCTGGTACCACCAGGAGTTCTGCTGGCGCGCATTGAGGCCGAACGGCACGGAGGCATAGATCGCGAAGGTCGGGTCCTTGCCGACATAATAATAGGACACCGTGTGGCTCATCTCGACGGTGCCGTTGGCGGTCTCATCCAGCGCCTGCAGGCCGGGAACGATCTCACCAGCCGCGAAGACCTGGATCTGAAACTTGTTGTCGGTCATCTCGGCCACGTATTTGGCGAGCTCGGTGGCGCCGCCATAGATCGTGTCGAGCGACTTCGGAAAGCTCGAGGTCAACCGCCACTTGATCTCAGGCGAGGACTGCGCAATCGCCGGCGAGGCGACTGCGGCCGCCGCCGCGGCACCGGTTGCCGAAACTTTCAAAAAATCACGACGCTTCATCAAGGCATCTCCTTATTGGGCATTTTCCCATGAGCAAACAGCGCGCTGCCGGTGACGCGATTTTCCTAAAGCCGGCCTGCCCGCAGCCGCCCATGTCCCGCATCTTGCCGGAGGCGCTCCGGTGTCGGGCCTTTAGCACGGAACCGGTTAAGCGAAAACGCGACGATGGCATGACATCATCGTCTAATAGTCGCAGGGGCGGTGCAGCACGATCATGCCGCGGCGACCGCATCCTTGAGCCCGTCGCGAACGGCGCTCGCAATGGCGCGGTAGATCGCCGCGTGCGGGCCGTCTGGCGCGCTCGCCACCACCGGCTTGCCTTCATCGGAGGTGGTGCGGATCTCGATATGCAGCGGGATCTCGCCGAGGAACGGCACGCCGAGCTTCTCGGCCTCATGCCGGGCACCGCCATGGCCGAAGATGTCCGAGCGGGTGCCGCAATGCGGGCACTGGAAATAGCTCATGTTCTCGATGATTCCGAGCACCGGCACGTTGACCTGCCGGAACATCGCCAGGCCCCGCCGCGCGTCGATCAACGACAGGTCCTGCGGCGTCGAGACGATCACCGCGCCCTTCAGCGGCACGTTCTGCGCCAGCGTGAGCTGCGCATCGCCGGTGCCGGGCGGCATGTCGACCACCAGCACGTCGAGCGTGCCCCAGGCGACCTCGCGCAGCATCTGGGTCAGCGCCTGCATCACCATCGGCCCGCGCCACACCATGGCGCGATCCTCCTCGATCAGGAAGCCGATCGACATGATCGACAGCCCGAAGCGCTCCAGCGGGACCATCTTCCTGTCCGCGGACAGCGCGGGCTTGTCGCGCAAACCAGTCAACCTCGGCACCGACGGGCCATAGATGTCAGCGTCCAAGAGCCCGACCTTGAGCCCGAGATCGCGCAGGCCCAGCGCCAGGTTCAGCGCGGTGGTCGACTTGCCCACCCCGCCCTTGCCGGAGGCGACCGCGATGACGGCGCTGATACCGGGAATCTCGGCCTGCCGCGACATCGGCGACCCCGGCGGGTGCTGATGCGGCCGGTGCCCTGCCGCGGTCGACTGCGCAGCCCGGGGCGGCGGCGCGGCTGGCGCGGCACCTGCCTTGCGCTCGGCTGTCAGTGCGATCATCGCCAAGGTGACTCCGGGAATGGCGCGCACTGCGGCCTCGGCCTGCGCGCGGGTGGTCTCCCAGGCGCGGGCCTCCGTGGCCTCGACATTGATCGAGAAGAACACCTTGCCGTCACCGGCCGTGATCGCCGACAGCACGTTGGCATCAACCAGCGCAACGCCGCGCGGCGTCTTCACCTGTTTCAGGGCGTCCAGAACCTGCTGCTGCGTTACGCTCAAATTCCAATTCTCCCGACGTTGACAGCGCGCGGTATCATCGCGCGCTATCATCTTGACCGAACGCGATCTTCCGGCAGCGGCCGGCTTGCACACGTTCAGAATGACCCGACGGTCCCAATAAGCCGATCCGGTTCAAAAGGCCACCTTCGTTCCGATGTCGGCGGCCGTCTCGACCGGCGCCACGTCCGCCTGCTCCTTGGCCGCCTCGTAATTCAGCTCGATCATCACGCCATTGGGGTCGCGCACGAAGATCTGCCAGAGCTCGCCGCCGGGCACCTGGCGGGCGTCGAACGCCATGCCCTTCTGAGCGAGCTGCGCCTTCATCGCGCCGAAGCCACGGCTGGCGAAGGCAACGTGATGGACCACGCCCGAATCCGGCTTCTGCGGCTCGCTGGTGGCGGAAATGTCGACCAGGTGCACCACCGCCCGGCCCTCGCTGTACATCCAGGCGCCCGGAAAGGCGAAGTTCGGCCGCGCGCCGTTCTGAAGGCCGAGCACGTCCTCGTAGAAGCGGACGGTCTCGGCGAGATTCCGGGTCCGGATATTGAAATGGTCGAGCATGCCGACGCTGACGCTCATGGGTCACTCCCTTTGTTCTTGATACGGCCGGTTGGACCGATTTCGTTGTGCCGCGACAAGTTTGCAAGCCGTCGTGACGGCGAAAGTCTAGCACGAACTGCAGCGCTTGCCGCCTCGCGGGAAAGCTCGCACGAAGCCTTGCCCTGGGTCGTCCAGCGTTTATGGTGCGGCGTCCGATCGCCCGCCATGTGGTTCCCGCGCGGCGTGAGCGTCCAGAACAAGCCCGGCCGCTTCCGGCCGCCGGCGAAACCCCAGTGGTTATCAACAAGGTCAAAGATATGGCTAAAGTCGCTTTCATCGGCCTCGGCGTCATGGGCTTTCCCATGGCAGGACATCTCGTGAAGAAAGGCGGCCACGAGGTCACGGTCTACAACCGCACCGCAGCAAAAGCGAAGGAATGGGCCGACAAGTTTGGCGGCAAAACCGCCCCGACGCCGAAGGCTGCCGCCGAGGGTCAGGATTTCGTGATGTGCTGCGTCGGCAACGACAACGACCTGCGCTCGGTGACAATTGGCACCGACGGCGCCTTCGCCGGCATGAAGAAGGGCGCAACCTTCGTCGACCACACCACGGCCTCGGCTGAAGTGGCGCGCGAGCTCGACGCCGCAGCGACCAAAGCCGGCTTCAAATTCGTCGACGCACCGGTCTCGGGCGGCCAGGCCGGCGCCGAGAACGGCGTGCTCACGGTGATGTGCGGCGGCACGGAGGACGCCTATGCGGGCGCCGAGCCGGTCATCGCCGCCTATGCGCGGATGTGCAAGCTGCTCGGACCCGCAGGCAGCGGCCAGCTCACCAAGATGGTCAACCAGATCTGCATCGCCGGCCTGGTCCAGGGTCTCTCGGAGGGCATCCACTTCGCCAAGAAGTCCGGCCTCGACGTGCCCAGCGTGATCGACACCATCTCCAAGGGCGCGGCGCAGTCCTGGCAGATGGAGAACCGCTACAAGACCATGAACGAGGGCAAGTATGATTTCGGCTTTGCGGTGGAATGGATGCGCAAGGATCTCTCGATCTGCCTCAGCGAAGCCCGCCGCAACGGCGCGCATCTGCCAGTGACCGCGCTGGTCGATCAGTTCTACTCCGAGGTCGAGAAGCTCGGCGGCAAGCGCTGGGATACGTCGAGCCTCTTGGCGCGGCTGGAGAAATAACCGCGCTCGGCTGTCCTGCGAACACGGTCAAGCTGGTTTCCTTGCGAGGCCAGCTTGCTCGCCGCAAACGTTAATTTAACCTCCGATTAACGGAAATGTTTGGTTCTCTAAGGTACCTCTTAAGGATTTCGCGCGAGTTATAGACAATGCAAAAGCCCGCGTGGCCGGCGGGCAGGATTTGTGTTGTTTCATGAGTAAACCCGCTGAAACGCCGGAGATCGTCGAGCTTCCAGCAGATCCCCCCGCGCCGGTGCCAGCGAGCCAGCGCCGGGCGGCGCAGCAGCGGGTGCGCGAGGCGCGCGACCGGTTAACGTCGACATCGGGAACGCGGCCCGCCTTCGATCGCGAGCTGCTTCGCCAATACGCGCAGACGCGCATCTCCGCATCCTATGTGGTGATGCTGCTGGTGGTCGCCGCCGGCCTTCTGCTCAGCATCTGGCTGCGTCCGGTCGCGGCCGGCGCCTGGACTTGCGGCCTGCTCTGCATCCACGCCGCCATCGTGCGCAACTGCATGAGCTTTCTGGCCGACCAGCCGTCGCTGGCGGCAACGCGGAGCTGGCGCACCCGTTTTGTCCTGCTTGATCTGCTTTACGGCATCTGCTGGATGGCGGTGCTGATCCATCCGGCGCTCGCCGAGGTCTCCGGCACGCTGATGATGTTCCTGATGCTGCTGGTGATCGCCGTCTCCAGCATGCTCGCGGCCAATCTACCGATCGCGGCGCTCGCCACCACCGCGCCGGTCACGTTCGCCATCGCGCTCAACCTCATGCTGTCGGGCAGGCTCGACAATTACGTGCTGGCTGCATTCGCGCTCGCCGCCGAGGGCTATTTCGCACTGCTGGCGCACCGGCTGCATTCGACGACCCTCGCCACACTCGAAGCGCGCGCCGAGAAGGATGCGCTGATCGGCGAGCTCGAGCAGGCCAAGGCGATCTCCGACGAGGCGCGTTACCGCGCTGAAGCCGCCAATGTCGCGAAGTCGCGCTTCCTCGCCCAGATGAGCCATGAGCTGCGCACGCCGCTGAACGCCATCCTTGGCTTCTCCGAGGTGATGAAGAGCGAGATCTTCGGCGCTCATGCGGTGCCGGTCTACAAGGAATACTCGGCCGACATCCACAATTCCGGCGTGCACCTGCTCAATTTGATCAACGAGATCCTCGATCTCTCCCGCATCGAAGCCGGCCGCTATGAGCTCAACGAGGAGGCCGTCGCGCTGGTGCATGTGGTGGCCGACTGCCATCATCTGCTCAAGCTGCGCGCCTCGAGCCGCGGACTGACCATTCACGAGGTGTTCGAGCGCGATATGCCCAGGATATGGGGAGATGAGCGTGCGATCCGCCAGGTGGTGCTGAACCTGTTATCCAACGCCATCAAGTTCACGCCGCAAGGCGGCAAGATCTGGCTCAAGGCCGGCTGGACCGCGTCCGGCGGCCAGTACTTGAGCGTGCGTGACACCGGGTCGGGCATCCCCGAGAATGAGATCCCGATCGTGCTCGCCTCGTTTGGCCAGGGCTCGAACTCGATCAAATCGGCCGAGCAAGGCGCAGGGCTCGGCCTGCCGATCGCCAAGAACCTGATCGAGATGCATGGCGGCACCTTCACGCTGAAGTCGAAAATCCGCATCGGCACCGAGGTGATCGTCACCTTCCCGCCGGAGCGCGTGATGTCGGCGCTCGCGCCTGTGCGCGAGGAGGCACCGCCGCTGCAGCCGGAGCCGGAGCTTCCGGTCACGCACGAGAAGCACCGGCCGCGCCTGAAGCCGATCATGAACGCCGGAACGGGGCTATGACATGATCGGCCTTGCGCTTCCGCCAGAAGACCCGCAACAACAAGCCTATGAGCCAAGATACGCCGTGCATCGCCGTCTGCATGATCGATCCCAGGACCAATCTCTGCTTCGGCTGCGGCCGGACCTTGCCGGAGATCGCGCGCTGGGGGCAGATGAGCGCCGAGGAGCGGCGCGCGTTGATGACCGCGCTGCCGGAACGGATGGATGCGGCCGGACTGCCGCCGATATCGGGGCGCGGCCGGCGCGAGTGATCGGCGTGACCTCTGCTATCTCGGTACCGCCACGCACTCAGTTCAACCTCGCCCCGCTTGCGGGGAGAGGCATAGGCCGCCGTTCGGCGGCCGTCCTAAGAACGCCGAAGCGAAGCTTCGGCTATGTTGCATCGAAAGATGCAATCCCGGTGAGGGGGTACAGGTCTCGCCACCTACACCACTCGCGCGTTTGCCCCTCACCCCACCCCTCACAGCGCGAGCGAAGCTCGTCGCGGCCGCGTAAGAACGGGGAGAGGGAGCACACCGTTGTTGCCGCAGGAGGCTTGTCATGAGTCGCCTGATGCTCGTCCTCTTGACGATGGTGCTGACCGCCAGCGCCGTGATCGCCTACAAGGACCCCGAACAAGCGGCACGCGCCTCTGACATGGTCTCGGAGCTGTTGCGTCATCGTGCCGCCGCCAAGGCCGCGAGCGAAGTCGAAGTGCCGCGCGGCCAGGGCGGCGAGTTCGCGCTCAAGGCCAGGATCAACGGCATCGCCGTGCCGATGGTGGTCGACACCGGAGCAACCTCGGTCGTGCTCACCTACGAGTCCGCGAAGGCCGCCGGCCTGCCGCTCGAGCTCCTCGACTACAACGTCGACGTCGACACCGCCGGCGGCCGCACCAAGGCAGCGCGTTTGACGCTGGACCGGCTGGCGATCGGCAAGCTGGTGGAGCGCTCGGTGCCGGCGCTGGTCGTGCCGCACGGGCAGATGAAGACCAACCTGCTCGGTATGAGCTTCCTCGACCGCCTGGAGCGCTGGGAAGTGCGCTCCGATCGTCTGATGCTGCACGGCTATCCGGAACGCGGCTAGCGGTTACGGCCGTAACCATCGAGATCGCGACAGGCGCAGCAAGTTGAGCTTTGTTGACTTGCTCGACACGACGGCTGGCCGCAAACTACCAAGCTCATGGCGGCCAGTTCGTCTTCCCAAGGGGAACAGGACCATGGCTGATCTCAACCGACGCGAATGGCTGCTGCTCGGCACGGCCACAGCCCTCAACATCCTTCATCCCGCGATGGCCGCAGCTCCGATGCAACATCCCGTCCGTCTTTCGCTGAACGAAAACCCGTTCGGCCCCTCACCGCTCGCGGTGGAGGCGATCAAGGCCGACCTCGCCGGGCTCAACCGCTACACCGGCAGCGAACTCGACACACTGACGGACGCCATTGCCAAACACGAGAATGTCGGCCCTGGTCATATCGTGCTTGGAGAGATCCTCGACACGCTCGGCCTTTATCCGTCGGCCAGCGGCGGGGCCGGTGGCGAGTTCGTTTATTCCGAGCCCGGCTACACCGCCCTGGTCGATGCGGTCGCGCCGGCTGGCGGCATGGTGGTCGGCGTTCCCCTGAACGACAAGCTCGAGAATGATCTCCCTGCCCTCGCAGCCAAGGTCAATGACAAGACGCGCGCGGTTTATCTGGTCAACCCGCACAATCCATCCGGCACCGTCAGCGACGCGACGCGCTTCATCGACTTCGTTCGTGATCTGTCCCGGCGCACGCTGGTGATCGTCGACGAGGCCTATCTCGAATTCACGCCGGATTTCGCGCAGCGCACCGTCGCACCCCTGGTGCATGAGGGCGCACAGGTCGCCGTGTTCAGGACCTTCTCCAAGATCTACGGGCTCGCGAGCCTTTCGATCGGCTACACGCTGGCGCCGACGCAGCTCGCCGCCTCGCTGAAGCGCAGCGGCATTGGCGCTTTCTTCGGGCTGAACCGGCTGAGCCTGGTGGCCGCGAGAGCCAGCCTGAACGATGCTGGCTATGTCGCCTCGGTCCGCGACAAGGTGGCTGCCGAGCGCGAGGCCTGGCATGCGCTATTCCGCGAGCGCAAGGTCCGCTTCTCCAATTCGGTCGGCAATTTCGTCTTCTTCGACGCCGGCCGCCCGCAGCAGACCATCGCGGCCGCCCTCGCTGCGCAGAACATCGTGATCGGTCGCGCCCAGCCGCCGCTCGACAATTGGGTGCGCATCTCGATCGGGCTGCCGGAGGAGAATGCGATCGCGCGCAAGGCGGTCGCGGAGCTGCTTCCGCCGGCGTAACGAGACGCGGTCGACGCCTACAGCCCTGCGGCCTTGGCAATGGCCTCGGTGAAGGAGCGGTCGACGATGTCGGACGCCTTGAGCGGCTGCTTGATCAGCCCGGCGCCGGCATAAAGGTCGATCGTCTTCTGCTCGTCGGCAACTACATCATCATCAATCGGGGTGATCCTGATCTTTGCCCGCTTCAGCCAGTTCACAGCAACCGCCGGCGGGATGTTCATCAGTCTGCCCCAGGTCTCGGCATAACCCTCCACGTGATCCTGCGACCAGGCGCGCGCCACTGTCATCCTTCGAGCGAAATCCTCCAGCGCTGCGCGCTTCTCGTTGATCGCGGCCGGCGTCGCCACCTGAAAGCTGAGGCCGGGTGTCAGGCCCTCGCCGGTGATGATCCGGCGCGACTTGAACAGCACCTCCTCCTGGCTGACATAGGGCTCCCAGGTCGACCAGGCATCCACCGAACCTTGCGAGTAGGCCACCTTGGCGTCTGACGGGGCCAGGAACACCAGCTTGACGTCGTCAGTCGTCCAACCTTTCGACTCAAGCGCCGCCAGCACGAGCTGATGGCCGATCGAGCCGCGGCCGGTGGCGATGGTCTTGCCGCGCAGATCGTCAAAACTCTTTACCGACGATTTCTCCGGCACCAGGATCGCGAGCCCCTCACGGCTCTGCCTGATCGCGGCGATCGCCTTCACCGGCACGTTGGCGGCTGCGGCGAAAGTGAACGGCGCATCGCCCACCAGCCCGGTCTCGATCGCGCCTGCTCCAAGCGCTTCGAGCAGCGGTGCGGCGGCGACGAACTCCTTCCACTCGATCTTGTAGGGGACGTCGTTCAGCACGCCAGCGGCCTGCATCACGGCTTGCGAATTGCCCTTCTGGTCGCCGACGCGCAAGGTGACTTGCGCGTTAGCCGAAGTGGCGAGGCCGAGCAGAATGCCGGCAACAACAAGAAGTGGCTTCATTCCGCAGCCACCCCTTGCGTGCGCTGACGCTCGGCGATCAGCTGCCGGGTCGCCGGAAGAAGCTCACGGCCATACTCGATGGTATCGATCAGCGGATCAAAGCCGCGGATCAGGAAGTGGCTGATGCCGAGATCGTAGTAGTCGCCGAACACCTCGGCGACCTGCTCCGGCGTTCCCACCAGCGCGGTGGTGTTGCTGTTGGCGCCGGTGAGCTTTGCAATTTCGGTCCACAGCCGCTTGTCGACACGCGCGCCCTGCTCCGCCGCCGCGAGCAGGCGCTTGGCGCCGGCCGTGGCGTGGCCGTCGGCCGGCCTGCGATAGCCGGTTTGGTCCTGCAAGGCAGTGGCGCGCGCCAGGATCTCATGCGCCTTGGCCCAGGCCTTCTCCTCGGTATCGGCGAGGATTGGCCGCACCGACAGCGAGAAGCGCGGCGCCGGGCGGCCGTGCTTGGCGGCGGCTGCGCGCACGCGCGCGGTCTGCTCACGCACCTGCGCGTAGGATTCGCCCCATAGCGCGAAGGTGTCGGCATGCTTGCCGGCCACTTCAATCGCAGCATCCGACGCGCCGCCAAAATAGATGCGGATGCCCTCAGGACGATATGGCTTCACCTGGGAGAAGCCGTTCTCGACCTGATAATATTTGCCGGTGTAGGAGAATGGCTTGTCGCTGGTCCATTCGGAGCGCACGACATCCAGGAACTCGCTGGTCCGCGCATAGCGCTCGTCCTTGTCATCGAGCGTGTTGCCGTCCTGGCGCAACTCCTTGGCATTGCCGCCGGTGATGACATGCAGCGCGACGCGCCCTTTCGAGAACTGGTCGAGCACCGCGAACTGCCGCGCCAGCAGGGTCGGCGCGGTGAAGCCCGGCCGCTGCGCGATCAGCACGTTGAGCCTGCCCGTCACGCCGAGCACATGCTGGGCCACCTGCAGGCTGTCGGGCGTCGTCGAGTGGAAGGCGAGCAGCACACGGTCGAAGCCGGCATTCTCATGCGCCTTCGCCACCGTCTCGATATGCACGGGATCGAGCACCGGTCCCTTGCGGACGATGGTCTCCGAGGAGTTGTTGTTGGAGATGTAGCCGATGAATTCGATGTCGGACATCCGATTGGCCTTTCCTGTTATCCGTTGATGTCTCAAAGCCCGAGCGCGGCGCGGCCGGCGGCAATACGCGTCGCATCGTCCTGCGGCGTGTGCACGCGGCCGCACAGCACGTCGCGGTAACGCCGCTCCAGCGGATTGCTGCGGCTGAGCCCGTGGTTGCTCGACAATGACAGCGCATCCTCGACCGCCGCGATCGCATTGTTGGTGACGGTGAGCTTGACGACATTGGATTCGATTGTCGTTGGGGCGAAGCCGTCGTCGAAATCGCGAGCGACGCTATCGATCAGCCGCGCGTTGACCTGCAGTTTCGTCTCGATGCCGCCGAGGATTTCCTGTGCGCGTGGCAGCGTCGCCAGCGGCGCACCGAGGCTCGCGGGCGTGCGCGTCCTCAGGAATTCGATGATCCAATCCCGGGCCGCTCGCGCGATGCCGTCATAGATCGCGCCGACGAAGGCCGCATGCGCCACCGCCTGCACGGGATCGGGTGTCCGCCACTCGGCCGGCGGGCGCAACGCGATCTCGTAGTCGAGCGGGATCACGACATCGTCGAAGATCACATCGTGGCTGCCGCTGGCGCGCAGCCCCAGATCATCCCAGGTCTCGACAATGCGGATGCCCGGCAGGCCGGCCAGCACCAAAATGAAGCCCGCGCGCGGCTCGGCCTCGTCGGTTCTCACCCACACCGCGTACCATTTCAGCACTGGTGCGCCGGTCGAATAGATCTTGTGCCCGCTCAGCCGCCAGCCTGTCGCCGTTCGCCGCGCGATCGTCTCAGGAAGGCCACCACGCGCGGGCGAGCCGAGTGCCGGCTCGACGCGCAGCGCGTTGATCAGCGCACCCGCCTCCACCGACTCCCGCGCGAGCTTGCGCGCAAGCCGCGGTGGATATCCGCTGTTTCGCGCCATCACGAAATGCTGGATGTAGTGCATCGCCAGCACCAGCGCGGTCGAGGGATCGGCCTGCGCGATGATCGACAGCACCCGCGCGGTGGTGCGCGCACCGGCGCCATGGCCGCCATGCGCCTGCGGCACCGTCAGCGGCAGCAAGCCCGCGTCGAACAGATCCTGGAAATTCTCGAAGGCGAAGCTGCCGTCACGATCATGAACCGGTGCCCGTGCAGCAAACAGGGGCGCGAGCCGCTGCGCGCGTTCCAGCAGCGCCGCTTCGTCCGGGACCACAAGCGGCCGTACCGCCGCGCTTTCGGTTGCCGTCACCATGTCGCGTCCAGTCCGAGAAGGCCGAGGATCTGTCGACGCAGATCCGCCAGGTAGGGATCGCCGCGATGCCGTGGATACGGCCGTTCGACCGCGATGTCCGCCTTGATGCGCGCCGGCCGGTCGCTCAGCACGACCACACGATTGGCGAGCACCAGCGCCTCCTCGACATCGTGCGTGACCAACAGCGTGGTAAAGCCCTTGCGCTGCCACAGTGCTGTGAGCTCGGCCTGCATCGCGATCCGCGTCAGCGAGTCGAGCTTGCCGAGCGGCTCATCGAGCACCAGCACCTTGGGATCGTTAACCAGCGCGCGCGCCAGCGCCACGCGCTGCGCCATGCCGCCGGAGAGCTGGTGCGGATAGGCATTCCGGAAGCCGGTGAGGCCGACCAGATCGATCACGTCATCGATGCGCTCGCGATGGGTCTTCAGGATGCCCTGCGCTTCCAAACCCAGCGCGACGTTGTCCCAAACCGATCGCCAGGGAAACAACGTCGGATCCTGGAACACGACCACGCGCGAGGGATGCGGCCCCTTGATGCGCGCCTCGTCCTCGCGCAGGCTGCCGCTGCGCGGCGCGTCGAGGCCGGCGATCAGCCGGAGCAGAGTCGACTTGCCGCAGCCGGAAGGCCCGAGCAGCGCGACGAACTCACTGGGCTCGACGATCAGGCTGACGTCGTCGAGCACCGGGAGCTCCGCCCCGTCGACTTCGAAGGCATGGCTGACATGCGCGATGTCGAGCGCCGCGCCGACCGCGGGATAGGCGATCGGTTGGCTGAGCGTACTCGTTACCATTTGACGACGCCTTTCTGCCAGATGAGCACGCGGTCGCGCAGCTTGAAGAGCAGCGTGATCGCGCCCGAGCAGAGCAGCGACATCACCAGCAGCGCGGCATACATGTTGGCGTAGGCGGCCCAGCCCTGCGCCCATTGCAGGTACCAGCCGAGGCCAGCCTTGACGCCGATCATCTCGGCAACGACCAGCACCGCAAACGAGGCGCCGAGTCCCATGAACAGACCGACAAACACATGCGGCAGCGCCGCGGGGATCGCGACCTTCAGCACCAGGAACGACGGCCTGGCCCCGAGCGTCCGCGCCACGTCGTAATAGGCGCTACTAACGCTGGCGACGCCGGACCAGGTGAGCACCGTCACCGGGAAGCCGGTGGCGAGCGCGATCAGGAAGGTCGAGGCGCTCCAGCTCGAGGGGAAGGTGAAGAAGGCGATCGGCAGCCAGGCGGTGGCCGGCAGCGGACCGATGAAGCGCAGCACCGGATGCACCCAGTATCCGATCCAAGTCGACCAGCCGATCGATACGCCGGTGATGAAGCCGAGCGCGGCGCCGATCAGATAGCCGCCGAGCTGCAGCTTCACCGACGCCCAGGCACTGTCCGCAAGCTTGGGCAGATCATCGGTATAGACCTCGACGATCGCCTGCGGCGGCGGAAAGAACGGCAATGGAAGAAGTGCGAATTTCGCGGTGGCGAGCTCCCAGACCGCCAGGAACAGGCCGAGCGCAAGCAGCCACGTACTGCGTGCGCGCAAGGCCGTCCCTACCCGGCCAAGATGGTCGGCAGCGAGCGCGCCCGATAGCACGACGGCTGCAATCACGAAGGTGGCGATCGCGACGTCTCTCGTTCGCGACCAGTCTCCGACATCGTCGCGCACCAGGCAGGCGGCGCCGAAGGCGGCCCAGGCGAGCGCAGCGCCGATGCCCGGCAGCGTAACGCGGAGCTTGTCGGCGCGACTGCCGCCGCGCGGCAGGTGATCGGCTGCCGCGACGTCAGACAGAGAAAATATCGACATAGATGCGTTCCGCAAATTTGTTGGTATCGGTGCTCGGCTTGAACACCGAGACGACCTTCAGATCGTCGGCATAGGCCTTGAGCTCCTGCCGGAGCGCCGCACCGGTCGGATGATGATGATGCGTGTGGTAGCGGACCATGCCTTCGATATCCGCAAGGCTCGCCTGCTTCGGCGCATAAGGCAGGAACGATTTCGCCGCGACGGCCGGATTCTCCACCGTGAAAGCAGCAGCATCGAGCAGCGCCTGGGTGAGCGCACGACCGACCTGCGGCTCCTCGCGCACCAGGCTGCCGCGCAGACCCACGATGCAGCAGACACGTTCGCGATAGTCGCCGTCGAGATTGGAGGCGATCTCCTTGTAGGCTGGATCTTTCAGCCAGAGATAGGCCAGCGGATCGGACGCAAGGAACGCCTGCACTTCGCCCTTGTCCGCCGCGACATTGACGACGGCGCCGGGATAGACGCGCCAGTCGACATCCTTGTTGGGATCGATGCCCAGTCGCGTCAGCTGGATCGAGAAGAAGTTCTTGTCGGGACCTGCGAGGTCGCCCACCGCAACGCTCTTGCCCCTGAGATCGGCGAGCGTTTCGATGCCGGAGCCGGCGCGGGTCAGCACGCGCATGCAGCCGCCATGGGTGCCGGCGGCGATCTTGACGTCAAATCCCTGCTCCAGCGGCTTGAGCCAGCGCAGCGCCATGCCAAGTCCCGCGTCGCTCTTGCCGGTCGCGATCGCCTCCAGCAGCTGATCGGTCGAGCCGCTGTAGTTGACGAGCTCGACGTCGAGATTCTGCTTCTTGAAAAAGCCCTGATCGATCGCGACCGGCAGCGGCGTCAAGCAGACCGCGCCGGCATTCCACGAGAGCTTCAGCTTGCGCGGCGCGCCTGTGAGCGCGGGCGCATCGGATGAGGCCTTGCAGATCGGCAATTGCGAGACATCGATCGGCCGTGCCGTGCGCAGCGACAAGGCCTGCGCGCCCAAGCCGCCGAGCGGCGTCGCAAATGCCGCTGCCGCACCTGCCTGCAGCAGGCGGCGCCGATTGAGCGCCATACCGCCCCCCTTATTCCTCATCCATCTTCTCCTGCATGCAAGACTCGACCGACGACGCAAACGCCTCGCGTCCGCGCCCCACCAGAGCCAGTTATCAATCCGCCGATTGAGATGCGGCTCACGCCGCCTGAAACCGTCTACAAATGATGCGAGCGCACCTGCCGATCGTCAATGAAATGGATTTTCGAATGTTGCGCGGCAGCAGACGAATATCTCCACGCGCGCGACGATCTGCGACGAAACGATTTCCTTCACAAATCCCGCACTCGCGCGCCGCATCATGGCGCTTTCAAACCAACAAGCGGCTCTGTCGTAGGCGCTCGCACATCTCATTCTCACGACGCGGAGATGGACGATAAGAACGTCATTCATCGCGGCATCATTTCAGTCAGCCATTTCATTGACGATCTCCGCGTTGTTTCTCAGGCTGAAGCGACAAACAACGGCGGCCGCGATAGGCTGGCAATTCGAAGGAACGAACGATGGCGAACCCGACCAACCCCACTTCACAGGCAACGCTCGGCCGGCGCATGTTCTATGCGACGTTGCTCGGGGTCGCGATTATGATGACGGGCCGCGGCACCGGCGAAGCTGCTGAGCAGGTCGTACTGCGTGTCGGCGATCAGAAGGGCGGCAACCGGTCTCTGCTCGAGATTTCCGGATTTGCGCATGACCTGCCCTACAAAATCGAATGGGCGGAATTTCCGGCCGCCGCTCCGATTCTCGAAGCCTTGAATGCCGGCTCGCTCGATGTCGGCTACACCGGAGACCTCGCCTTCCTCACCGTCTATGCCGGCGGCGCGCCGATCAAGGCGATCGGCGGCACGCGCTCGAATGCGAAGACCCAGGCTATCCTGGTGCGGCAGGATTCACCGATCAGATCGGCCGATGATCTGAAGGGTAAGCGCATTGCTGGAACTCGCGGCGGCTGGGGCCAGTTCCTGGTCGATGCGACGCTGGAAAAGTCCGGCTTCAAACTCGACGAGGCAACCTTTGCCCCGCTCGGTCCTGTCGACGCCAAGGTCGCGCTGCTCGCAGGTTCGATCGATGCATGGGCAGTCTGGGAGCCCTATGTCTCCTACGCAACGTTGAAAGACAATGCACGGGTGATCGCCGATGGCGACGGGCTGACGCCGACGATCACCTTCATCGTAGCGACCAACAATGCGATCGCAACCAAGCGCGCCGCGGTGCAGGACCTCGTCAACCGCCTCAACAAGGCGCGGCTGTGGTCACTCGATCATGTCGGCGAATATGCGAAGAACACGGCGGAGCTGACCAGATTGCCCGAGGACGTCCTGCTGGCCGCCTATCAGGCGCAACGAACCGCGCCGATCGCGATCGACGACGGCGTCGTGAAGGAGGTTCAGGCCGCCTCTGACCGAGCCACCCGCTATGGCATCCTGAGCAGGCAGGTCGACGTCGCCAGGGCTGTCGATCCAAGCTTCAATGCGCCAATCGGATCGAATTGAATCTCGTTAGCTGTCTCACTCCGCCGCTCCCGCCAAAACCGGCGCCGGCGATGCCTTGGACAAGCTCGCAGCCTCGATCCACTGCGTGACCGCGGCGAGCTGTCCATGGGATTGGCGATAGGCTTCGAGCTGGCGGTCCGCCGAACTGCCGAAATGCATGATGGTCTGGCAACGTGCGAGCTCGTCGATGCAGCCGAGCTCCTCCGCATGAGGCGTGATCTGCTCGATGACACGGCGGAGCATCTCCTGCCCCGTCATCGGGCCATCTTCGGTGACGAACGTGCAGTCGGTCCCGTAACGCTGGGCGCGCCATTTGTTCTCGACTGCGATGGCCCGCTCCACGTTTCCGATCCTGCTGGCCCGCTGGGGGTTGAGATACAGATAACGCGCCAGCGACCGGTAGAGCGCCGCGATCGCGATCGCGTCGTCGGCTAACGTGCAGACGTCAGGCGCGCGCAGCTCCAATGTCGGATGCCGCAATGACGGCCTCATGGCCCACCAGACATGGCTCTCATTCGGCATCACGCCGGATTTGACCAGGGCTGCGACGTAGCGGTCATAGTCGCGCTTCGATGTGAAGAGTTCGGGAAGCCCGGTGCGCGGCAGCTCGTCATAGGCGGCGAGCCGATAGCCCTTGAGTCCGGTCTCGCGCGAATCCCAGAACGGAGAGGAGGTCGAAAGCGCGATGAACAGCGGAATATAGGGGATCATCGCCCGCATGACGGCGAAGCGTCGTTCCGGATCGGGCAGCTTCACATGCACGTGCATGCCGCACAGCATGTTGCGATGGCCGACGGTACGTAGGTCCTCGATCATCTCGGCGTAACGCGGCTTCGCACTGGGCTGCGACCGCCGCCACGCCGCAGTCGGATGCGTGGCGCAGGCCATGATGCTGAGCCCATATTGATGCGCGACATTGGCGACCTCGCGGCGTAGGAATTTCAATTCCTGCCGTGCGTCCTCGATGTCGACATGGACATTGGTCGCAACCTCGAGCTGGGCCTGCAGCATCTCGCGCATCGCCTGTCCGCCGGTCGACCAGTTCGCCGCCTCGAAGAGATCGTCGGGGGTGCGGATCGCCACGTCGCGCGTGCGCCCATCGACGAGGAAATACTCCTCTTCGATGCCGAAGGAATATTCCGTCACGTCATCCCGCCCCGCTGCCGACCGGATCACCAGGTGCCGTTCGTCGTCACTCAAGCCGAGGCGAAGTCTTTCGAGTATCTTGGAGTCAAATCCCATTTGTCTGCAGCCATGCTTCCAGGAGTGCCGCCTGCCAAAGGCGCGAATGTCCTTTCGGACTCATCTCGGCCTCGGGCCGTGCGAGCATGTGAGCGATGAAATCCCGCCGATAGAGACCGCGTGTCCGGGCTGGCTCTGCGCTGAGGACGCCGCGAACGAAATCGAGGAAGGGTCCGCGCAGATAGCGCAGGGCCGGTACCGGGAAATAGCCCTTGGGGCGATCGATGACGTGAGCAGGCAGCAAGCACCGCGCGGCCTCCTTCAGGATGTACTTGCCGCCATCCCTCACCTTCAGGTCGGCCGGGATGCGCGCTGCAAGTTCGACCACCTCATGGTCCAGGAACGGCACGCGCGCCTCCAGCCCCGATGCCATGGTCATGTTGTCGACGCGCTTGACGGGATCGTCGACCATCATGATCTCGGCATCGATCTGCAGCACCTTGTCGATGGCGGAAGCGCCATCGCGGGCGGCGAAGAACCGCTCGACGAATTGCAGGCTCTCATCCTCACCGACCAGGTCGGGCGCAAGCAGCCTCTCGAGATCGGAATGCCGCCAGTCGAGATACGCCCGCTGATAGTCCTGAACCGGGTCGTTGGAAGTGAGAAAACGGGGATACCAGCTGTACCCGCCAAAGACCTCATCGGCCCCCTGCCCGCTCTGCACCACCTTGACGTGCTTCGACACCTCGGCCGAGAGCAGATAGAAGGCCACCGCATCGTGGCTCACCATCGGCTCGGACATCGCGGCGATCGCGCCCGGCAACGCATCGAGCGCACGCTCTTGCGGGATGCGGATCTGCTGGTGATCGGTCGCGAACGTCTTCGCGACGATGTCGGAGTAATGAAATTCGTCACCGGCGTGCTCCCCGACGGCCTCGAACCCGATGGCGAAGCTGCGGATGTCGTGGTGTCCAAGCCTGGACAGCAGCGCCACCAGCAGAGAACTATCCAGCCCGCCGGACAGGAGCACGCCGACCGGAACGTCGGCGACGCGGCGGCGATCCACGGCCCGCGTCAAGCTGTCGCTGAGCACCTCCACCCAATCCTGTTCACTCAAGCTCCGGTCGCCCGGCCGGGACTCGCCGACCTCAAAGCTCCAATAGCGCTCGCGCCGTTGCCGCCCGTCAGGCTCGATGGTCAACAGCGTCGCGGGCTCGAGCTTCTTCACTCCGCGGAGCACCGTGCGCGGCGCCGGAACAGCGGCATGGAAGCTGAAATAATGGTGCAGTCCGACGGGATCGAGCGCGGTGTCGACATCGCCGCCGGCCAACAGCGCAGGCATGGAGGATGCGAAGCGGAAGCGACCCTGAGCTTCGGTGTAATAGAGCGGTTTGATGCCAAGGCGGTCGCGGGCCAGCACGACGCGGCCGCTGTCGCGCTCCCACAACGCGAAGGCAAACATGCCCTTGAAGCGGCGCACGCAGCCCGTTCCCCAGGCATGATACGCCTTGAGGATAACCTCGGTGTCGCCGTGCGAGAAGAAGCGATAGCCCTTCGCCGTCAGCTCAGAGCGAAGCTCCTTGAAATTATAGATGCAGCCGTTGAACACGATGCCGAGCCCGAGGTCCGGATCGAGCATCGGCTGCTGAGCAGCGGCCGACAGATCGAGGATGCTGAGCCGCCGGTGTCCGAACGCCAGCCCGCCTTGCGCATACACGCCTGCGGCATCGGGCCCGCGCGATTGCATCGCGCCGTTGATGCGCTCGAGCGTCGCTAAGGAAACCTGTCCATCTGTTCTGACTTCACCACAAATGCCGCACATCGGCGATGACCCAAGCTCCCGTTCATCAAACGCGCCCAACAACCCGTTGAGAACGCTTACGTTCCGGAGTGGCGGCGACAGAATTGTCTGGGAACAGTGGAACAATCTCGGCGCGCTTGGCGGCACGCGCCACCAGGACCTGGTTCGGCGGCACCTCGATCCAGTCCGGCTCCTTGTCGTAGGGCTCGGAGACGACGATCACCTGATCGCCATCCTCGCGGAAATACAGCGAATTGGCCCTGTCGTTCTCGGCGAAGCGAAACGCGTAGAGATCGTGGCCATTCGAAAGCGCCGAGGTGAAGCGCAGCCGCTCGTGTAGCCCATCTTCGTTGACCAGCCGGCAAAGCGAATGCAGGACGCTGCGCGTCGCGGCCAACGGATCTTGCTCGAGGCCGGCGCCGACCATTGCAAGAAAGACGGCTTCGGAGTCCGTGGTGCCGAGTCGCGATGGGTAGAGCGGATCCGGAATCAGCGCCTCGACCTTCCGACGCAGCCGATTCCAGCTGCCGACAAAGCCGTTATGCATGAACAGCCAGCGCCCGCACGCGAATGGATGGCAGTTCTGGCGCGTCACGGCGGTGCCGGTGGCCGCGCGCACATGGGCAAAGAACAAATGCGAGTGCAGATGACGGCAGAGATAGCGCAGGTTCTCGTCGGACCAGGCCGGACGCGTCTCGCGATACAATCCGGGCTCCGGATGGTGGCCGTACCAGCCAAGGCCGAACCCATCACCGTTGGTGCCGGCGGTCGATTCGAGCGCGCGCAAGCTCTGCGTCACCAACGAATGTTCAGGCTCGGTGACGTAGTGCTCGAATGCGGTGGTCTCTCCGCGATAGGCAATCCAGCGGCACATCGGCGTCCTCCCTTGATGGAGCAGACTTCACGTCGCGCGACATGCGTGCGCGATGGTCTCGTCCAGCCTGACCTATGGCTCCAGCCGTTCTGGGTGTGGCTTGCCTAAGGCGGTTTCCAGCGGCACGGTCAGGCTTTCCAGGAAGGCGAAAAACGCCCGGTGAAAAGCCTGGTTCCTTGCCGGCAGGCCTCGGGAACCTCAGGCCTGTTCCTACTGGGTGCAGTGCCGGCGCGCTTATGAGGGCGATGCCGGCTGGTGCGGCAACGGGCGCGTCTTGCCACGAAGCCGGCCGACGACACCTGTCGGGAAGAAATACACGCTGGCGATGAACAACAGGCCAAGCCAGAGGAGCCAGCGGTCGGGATGCAGCAGCCCAGGCAGCAGCGGCAGGCCGGCCTCGGACGCAGCAGTCGAGGCCATCCCCATCAGGCTCTGCAGGTAATTCTCCGCCAGAAGAAAGATCGTGGCGCCAATCAGCGCGCCGTAGATCGTGCCCATGCCACCGATCACGACCATCAGCAGGATATCGAGCATGATCGAAAAGCTCAGCGAGGTGTCCGGCCCGGCATAGCGCAGCCATAGCGCGTTGAGCATGCCGGCGAGCGCCGCAACCGCGGCCGCAATGCAATTGGCATAGGTCAAATGGAACACGGTGCGATAGCCCAGCGCCTCGGCGCGAAAGCGGTTCTCACGGATCGCCTGCAGCACCCGGCCGAACGGCGAATTGACCACGCGCAGCAAGGCCAGGATGATCAGCGCGCAGGCGATGAAGACGATGTAATAGGTCAGAATCCGGCCGTTGATGGCGATGCCGAACCAGTCCTTCGAGATGAACACGGTGCCGGGCCGCAACAGCTCGGGAAGCTGAAAGCTCCTGCCATCCTCGCCACCGGTCAACCAGGACAGTTGCGAGGCCAGCACCAGGAAGGCGGAGGCCACCGCGAGCGTAATCATAGCGAAGAAGATCGCCTCCACCCGCAGCGAGAACAGGCCGATCGCCAGCGCAAGCAGCAGAGCCAGCGGCACGCCGACTGCGACACCAACGCCAACTGCGCCCCAACTGGCGCCGAGCGCATAGAGCGCAATCGCAATCGCGTAGGAGCCGATGCCGTAGAACATCGTGTGCGCGAACGAGACCGAGCCGGTGTAGCCGAGCAACAGATCGTAGGAGGCGACGAGCGCCGCGAAGATGCAGATCTTGGCGGCCACGTTCATGGCCTTGGCGCCGGGAAAGATGAAGGGCGTCGCCAGCAGCCCCAGCACGATGACGATGAGCAGCGCCGACAGGATGCGGCTGCGCGGAGGATCACCTGACAGGAGCATCATCGGCTGGTCACTGCATAGAGGCCGCGCGGCCGCCACATCAGGATGGCGACCATCAGCAGGATGTTGGACACGAGGGCAAGCTTGGGCACGAGGAAGCCGCCATAATTGGCGACCATCGCCACCAGGATGGCGCCGATGAAGCAGCCGGTGATCGAACCGAGACCGCCGATGATGACGACGATGAAGACCAGCACGGTCAGCTCGTCGCCCATCGAGGCATGCACCTGCTCGCGGTAGAGCGCCCACATCACCCCGCCGAGACCCGCCAGCGCCGAACCCGTCATGAACACGCCAAGGAAGAGACGCCGGATGCGATAGCCGAGCGCCTCGACCATCTCGCGGTTCTCGACGCCGGCGCGAATCAACAGCCCGATCTTGGTGCGGTTCAGCACCAGCACGATGCCGGCGAACACTGCGATGCCGACCAGCATCGCCAGAATGCGATATTTCGCGATCACGATGTCGCCGAGGATGAAGGAGCCGCGCAGCGCCGTCGGCAATGGCAGCGGAACGATCTGCGGTCCCCACAATGCATAGAGCACCTGCTCGGCGACGATCAGGCCGCCGGTGGTCATGAGGATCTGCTTCAAATGCTGGCCATAGACCGGCAGGATCAGCACGCGCTCGACCACGACGCCGAGCGCGGCCGACACGGCCATGGACAGCACCGCCGCGGGCACCAGCACGGCAAGATTGGCGGATAGCGAATCCGCCTGCGTCCAGCTCGCCAGCGGCAGCAGCACCAATGTGCCGATATAGGCGCCGACCGCGATGAAGGCGCCGTGGCCGAAATTGAGCACGTCCATCAGGCCGAACACCAATGTCAGGCCGGATGCCATGATGAAAATCATCATGCCCATTGCGAGGCTTGCTACCGTCAGCGTCACCCAGGAGCTGGTCGAGCCGATCAGCGGGATCATCAACAGCGCGAGCACGAGCGGCAGCAGCAATGGCGCGAGATCACGCTTCGGCTTCGGCAATACGTCGGAAGCGGCGAGGTCGATCACTGATGCTGCTCCAGGCTCAGCCCCAGCAGACGCTCCTGCAGCGGCACATCGGCGGCGAGCGCCGCCATCTCTCCGCGATGGACGATGGTGCCGTTGTCCATCACCAGCACGGTATCGCCGAGCTCGCGCGCGGCATGGAAATTCTGCTCGACCAGGAGGATCGTGGCGCCCCGGCGCTTGATTTCCTTGAGGCACTCGATGAGCGCCATCACGATCGCAGGCGCCAGGCCCTTGGTCGGCTCGTCGATCAAAAGCAGCCTGCGCGGCTCGACGATGGCGCGGGCAATCGACAGCATCTGTTTCTGGCCGCCGGACAGGGAGCCGGCGCGCGACAGCCAGAACTTCTTCAGCGCCGGAAAGAAGCCGAAGATCCAGCTGAGCTGGGTGTCGTCGAGCGGACCGTTGCGGGCAGCAAGGATCAGGTTTTCCTTCACCGTGAGGTCGGAAAACACCGCCATGCTTTCCGGCACATAGCCGACGCCGAGCCGGGCCACATCGGGCGTCGCGTGCTGCTCGATGCGATCGCCGCCAAGCGTGATCGTGCCTGATGACGCCTGCCACAGCCCCATGATGGTGCGCAGCGTCGTGGTCTTGCCGGCGCCGTTGCGCCCGAGCAGCATCGTGGTCTGGCCTTGCGGCACGTCGAAATCGACGCCTTGCAGAACATGGTAGCGGCCGATATGGGTGTGAACGCCTGACAGCGTCAGCAGCGCGCTCATGCGGCGCTCCTGCCAGCGGGCACGCCGAGATAGGCCTCCTGCACGACCTGTGAGGCGATCACCTCGGCAGGCTTGCCGTCGGCAACGAGCTGGCCGTTATGCAGCACGATGATGCGGTCGGCCAGCGAACGCACCACGTCCATCTTGTGCTCGACCAGCAGGATGATCTTGCTTGTATCCTGCTTGAGCTGGGCGATGAGATCGAGCACGACCGGCACCTCGTCGATGCTCATGCCGGCGGTCGGCTCATCGAACATGAAGACTTGCGGCTCCAGCGCCATTATCAGCGCGACCTCGAGCTTGCGCTGGTCGCCATGGGACAGCGTGGTGGCGGCAACCGCGCGGCGTCCGCCCAGCGCGACCTTATCGAGGATGGCGTCGGCCCGGTTGATCAGATCTCTGCGCGCCATCCACGGCCGCAGCAGGTCGTAATGCACGCCGCTTTGCGCCTGCACCGCAAGGCGAACATTCTCCTCCACGCTCAGATTCGGAAACAGGTTGGTGAGCTGGAACGCGCGGCCAAGGCCGGCCCGCGTGCGCATCGGCGCCGACAGCGCGGTGATATCGGCACCATTGAACAGGATCGCGCCCGATGTCGCGCGGAGCTGCCCTGAGATCAAGTTGAAATAGGTGGTCTTGCCGGCCCCGTTGGGACCGACGATGGCGGTGAGCTCGCCGGGACGGAAGCTGCAGCTGACACCGTTCACGGCGACGTGGCCGCCAAAGCGGATGGTCAGATCGCGGGTTTCAAGCGAGAGCGGCATGCGGACGCTGATCAGGAAGTTCGATGGAGCTGCGGTGTCCCTAACCTCTCCCCGCTTGCGGGGAGAGGTCGATCGCGAAGCGATCGGGTGAGGGGGTACAGGTGTCTCGGCGAGCACCGCTCGTGCGTTTGCCCCTCACCCCAACCCTCCCAGCGCGAGCGAAGCTCGTCGCGCCCCCGTGAAGAACGGGGAGAGGGAGCGCACCACCTTCGGGATGACAGCTTCGTATCGATCTCTTCGAGATTTTGCATCCCTAACTCGCTAGCAGTGATGATCTCACCGCTTGTTCCTGATCGGGACGTTCATGTCCTCGATCTTGATCTCGCTGACCGGCTCGTTGACGGCCCAGGCGAGATTCGGATCGACCTTGACGCGGAAGTGATACATGCTCTGCAACGCCTGGTGATCCTCCTTGCGGAAGATCATCTTGCCCTTCGGCGTGTCGAACTCCATGCCTTCCATGGCGCTGATCAGTTTCTCGGTGTCGGTCGATTTGGCCTTGGTCACGGCGGCGACCACGGCCATCGCGGCGGAGAAGCCGCCGGCGGTGAAGAAGTCCGGCGGCGCGTTGAAACGCTTTTGATGCTCCGATACCAGCCAGTCGTTCACCGGGTTCTTCGGGATATCGTAGTAATAATAGGTTGCGCCTTCCATGCCCGGCAGCCGCTTGTAGGCCGCGAGCGCCGGCAGGATGTTGCCGCCGGTCGAGAGCTCGATGCCGTAACGCTTGGGATCCATGTCCTGCAGCTTGGTCAAGGGATCGCCGGCCCCAGCCCACACCACCCAGATGACTTTCTTGCCGGGCTTGTCCTTCAGCGCATCGAACAGGCGCTGGCCGACCGCGGTGAAGTCGGTGGTCGTGGTCGGGACGTATTCTTCGGCCGCCAGGGTCGCGCCGGTCTTGGCCAGCGCTTCCTTGAACGCGGCGACGCCGTCACGGCCGAAGGCATAGTCCTGCGCCAGTGTCGCGACCGTGACGCCGGGCTTGCCGATCGCAACCGCGTTCGAGATCGCGTCCTGTGACGAGTTACGCGCGGTGCGAAAGATGTAGCGATTCCACTTCTCGCCGGTAATCTGGTCGGCAACAGCCGGCTCGACGATCAGGATCTTCTTGTTCTCTTCGGCAACGGGCAGGTCTGCCAGCGCCGCGGCCGATGACGTGGTGCCGATCGCGATGTCGGCATTGTCGTCCTGATAGGCTTCCGACAGCGCCGACTTCGACAGATCCGGCTTGCCCTGATCATCCTTGGCGATGATAACGATCTTGCGCCCGTCGACGCTCATCGTGCCCTTGGTGGCATACTCGAAGCCCATGCGCAGGCCGGTCTCGGTCTGCTTGGCATAGGCCTCCAGCGGCCCGGTCTTGCCGTAGATCAAAGCAATCTTGAGATCATCGGCCTGCGCGGCTGTCGCGAAAGCAATCGCGGCCATGGCCGTCCATCCAATCAGGCCCTTGATGACGAAAAACGTCCGCACGCGCTTACCTCCCAGGCTTTATGGCATTGTCTGGGCAAACTGATAGTGTGGCCGCTCTGCGTTGGTCAAGGCACTTTGCGCAGTGCGACAAGGCGGCGCCACGCGTCGCCGTTCCGGCGACCACCTTCGTTCCTCCCTCGCGCGGCCCTGCCCTCTCCTGCTATCCGGGCTCCCCAGCGGCAGTACGAGGCTTTCGGCCGAAACGAGCCTTGGCGCCCTCGCGCCAGCGCTGGAAGATGACATAGAGCATCGGCACCATGAAAATGCCGATCGAGCTGGCGGCCAGCATGCCGCCAAACACCGCGGTTCCGACCGAGCGGCGGCTGATCTCGGCCGCGCCGGTTGCGAACACCAGCGGCACCAGACCCAGAATGAACGCGATCGACGTCATCATGACCGCACGGAAGCGCATCTGCGATCCGAGTACCGCGGCCTCGGTGATCGATCGTCCGGCTTCCCGCTGCTCCTTGGCGAACTCGACGATGAGAATGCCGTTCTTGGCGGCGAGCGCGATCAGCACCACGAGGCCGATCTGGCCGTAGAGATTGAGGTTCAGGCCGGCGAGGTTGATGGCGGCATAGGAGCCGAGCACGCCCACCACGACCGAGAGCAGCACGGGAATCGGTATGGTCCAGCTCTCGTACAGCGCGACCAGGAAAAGATAGGCGAATAGCACGGCCAGCGCGAGAATGATGCCGGTCTGGCCGGACGCCGCCTGCTCCTGATAGGCGGTGCCAGTCCATTCAAAAGCATAGCCGGCCGGCAAGGTCGCTTTCGACAGCTCCGCCATAGCCGCGATCGCAGCCCCTGACGAGACGCCGGGTGCAGGCCCGCCGTTGATGGTCACCGAGCGGTAGTTGTTGTAGCGCGTGATCACTTGCGGGCCGGTCACGATCCGCAAGTCTGCGATCGAGCGCAGCGGGACCATCTCGCCCGAACTGTTGCGCACATAGATCTGCCAGATATCGGAAATATCGGCGCGGTTGTCGGCCTCGCCCTGCACATTCACCTGCCAGGTGCGGCCAAACAGGTTGAAGTTGTTGACATAGATGCCGCCCAGCGTCGCCTGCAAAGCCGTAAAGACGTCGCTGATGCCAAGGCCCAGCGCCTGCGCCTTGGCCCGATCAATATCGAGATAGATCGACGGATTGGTCGCGGTGAAGGTCGAGAACACGCGCGTCAGCCGCGGATCGCGGTTGGCGGCGGCGACCAGTCCGCCCATCACGCTGCCGAGCGCGACCGGATCCTGCCCTTCCAGCGCGTTGAGCTGATATTCGAAACCGCCTGAGGTCGAGAGTCCGATGATCGGCGGCAAATTAAACGGCAGGACGTTGGCCTGCCGGATCTGCGCGCCGGCACCAAAGGTCTGCTTGATTGTCGCCTGCACGGAATCGGTCGCCGCGCGCCGGTCCTCGAACGGCTTCATGCGCGCGACCATGAAGGCCGAATTCGGCTCGTTGCCGCCGTCGAGCAGCGAGAAACCGATGATCGACAGCACATGATCGATCTGCGGCATCTTCTTGAGTAAGGCTTCGACCTGCTTCGTCACCTCGCTGGTGCGTTCCACCGAGGCTCCGTCGGGAAGTTGCACCGCGATGAAGAACGCGCCCTGGTCTTCCTCCGGCAGGAAGCCGGTCGGCGTGATCCGCGAGACGCCGAACACGCCGCCCGCGAACACCAGCACCGCCACCAGCGACAGCACCGCGAGGCGCACCAGCCGCCGCACCATGCCTGCGTAGCGATCGCGCACCCAGTCGATGCCGCCGAGCACCCGTCCCATGATGCCGCGGCGCGGGCCGCCATGCCGCAAGAACACCGCACAGAGCGCCGGCGACAAGGTCAGCGCGTTCAATGCCGAGATCACCATGGCCGCGCTGATCGTGACAGCGAACTGCCGGAACAGCGTTCCCGAGATGCCGGGAATGAACGCGATCGGCACGAACACCGATAGCAGCACCAGCGAGATCGCGATGATCGGCGCAGTGATCTGCGCCATCGCCTTCTTGGTGGCATCGGCCGGCGACAACTCCGGCTCTTCCTCCATCACGCGCTCGACGTTCTCGACCACCACGATGGCATCGTCGACCACGATGCCGATCGCAAGCACCATGGCGAGCAGCGACACCGTGTTGGCCGAATAGCCGAGCATCAGCAGGATCGCGAAGGTGCCGATCAGGCTGACCGGCACCGCGACGGCGGGGATCACCGTGGCGCGGAGATTGCCGAGGAACAGGAACACCACGATCACGACCAGCACGAAGGCCTCGCCCAGCGTCTTCAGCACTTCCCTGATCGTGTCGCTGACGAAGGTCGTGGAATCGTATTGCACCAGGTAGGACAGCCCGGGCGGAAATCGCTGCGACAGATTGGCGAGCGTCGCCTGCACGGCCTTGGCGGTCGTCACCGCATTGGCGCCGGGCGCGAGATAGATGCCCATCGGCACGCCGGGCTGGCCGTCGATCCGCGATTCGCTGTCCATATTCTGGGCGCCGATCTCGACATGCGCGACGTCCTTGATCCGCAGCACCGAGCCGTCCGGATTGGCGCGCAGCACGATATTGCCGAACTGCTCTGAGGTCGTCAGACGTCCTTGCGTCTGCACGTTGAACTGGAACTGCTGGTCGTCGGAGATCGGACGGGCGCCGATGCGGCCGACCGGCGCCTGCACGCTCTGGGCGCGGATCGCGGCGACCACGTCCGACGGCGCCAGATTGAGGCTGGTCAGCCGCTGCGTATCGAACCAGATCCGCATCGAGTAGTTCAGCCGTGCGAACAGCGAGGCCTGGCCGACACCTGGCGTGCGCGAGATCGCGTCGAGCACGTTGATGATGGCGTAGTTGGTGATGAACAGCGGATCCTGCTCGCCGGTCTTGCTGTAGAGCACGATGAATTGCAGGACCGCCGAGGACTTCTTCTGGACGGTCAGGCCTTGCGCCTGCACCTCGGTCGGCAGTTGCGAGAGCGCGGTCTGCACCCGGTTGTTGACATTGACGGTGTTGATGTCGGGATTGGTGCCGAGCGCGAACGAGACGGTGAGCGTGTAGCTGCCGTCATTGCCGCTGGTCGACTTCATGTAGAGCATCTTGTCGACGCCGACGACCTGCGCTTCCAGCGGCTGGGCCACGCTCGATTCCACCACCGCGGCCGACGCGCCGGGGAAGTTGGCGGTGACGGTGACCTGCGGCGGCACGATATCGGGGAATTGCGCCACCGGGATCTGCAGCAGCGCGAGCGCGCCCGCGATCGTGATGACGAAGGCGATGACGATGGCGAGGCGCGGACGATCGACGAAGACGGAGGAGATCATGGCGTGGCGCCCGCAGGCTTCGGACCAAGGCCGCCGCGGTTTTTCGACGCGGCGGTGTCGCTGCTGTTGGTCATGACGGATTGGATGAGTGCACTTGCCGGGCCTGGCGACACCACCTCACCCGGCCGCACCCGCTGCAAGCCTTCGACGATCACCTTGTCGCCTTCCGAGAGTCCGCTGGTCACTGCGGCGATGGTCGCCGTCGATTGTCCAAGCGAGATCCGGCGCTGCTCCGCCTTGTTGTCGGCGCCGAGAACGAAGACAAATTCGCCCTGCTGATCCGACAGCACGGCGGAGCGCGGAATCGCCAGGAATTGGACCGGCTCGACGCCTTCGAGCGACACCGTGACGAATTCGTTGTCCGTGAGCTCGCGCAGCGTATCCTGGTCGCTCGACTGCTCCTTCAACGGCGGATTGGGGATCGTGCCGCGCAGCATGATCGTGTCGGTGTTCTGCGCGATCGTGTTGTTGACGAAATTCAGCTCGCCCGTCACGCCGTACATGCGCCCGTCAGGCAAACGAAGCCGGATCACGACGGCCTTGAAGCCGCCGCGGGGAACATAGCGCTGCCGCAGCGCCACCGCTTCGCGCACCGACACCGGGAACGTGACATACATCGGATCCTGGCTCACGATCGTCGTCAGCACGCCGGAGCTGGGGCTGACGACGTTGCCTTCGGTGACGGCGGTGCGGCCGATCTTGCCGTTGATCGGCGAACGAATCTCGGTGTAATCGAGATTGATCTTGGAGAGATCGACCTGCGCCTGGGCCGCCTTGACCTGCGCCTCCAGGCTTTGCTGGTTGGCAACCGCCGCGTCATAGGTGGATTGCTGACCGGCCGGGCCGCCGAGCAGCGTCCTCGCGCGTTCGGTGGTCAGCTTGGCATTGACCAGCGTCGCCTGCAGCTGCGCCACCTGCGCCTGCTTGGCTTCGAGATCCGCCTCGAACGGGCCGCGCTCGAGCTGATAGAGCACGTCGCCCTCCTTCACCTCGGCGCCTTCGGCAAATGTTCGCTTGTCGAGGAAGGCGGTCACGCGCGCGACCACGTTGACGCGGTTGGTGGCCTCAATGCGGCCCAGGAACTCGTTGGATTCCGTGAACGGGCGCTTGGTCGCTTCGATCACGCCGACCGCCGGCGGCCCTCCCTGCTGTTGCGCCCGCGCCTGATCGCTCTCAGCAACAACACCATAAGCCAACGCCATGATGCAGACGGCCCGGCTGATCGTCATTCTCGCAATCATCGCACCCTTGCGCCCTTCGCGTGATCAGTTCGGATATCCAACATATCCGCAACCAACTTTAACGGGGTCGCGTCGCAGACGAAACCACCCTAAGGGTTAGGTTCTCCCCCAGGGCGTTCAAACGCGATGGCTGAGTGATTGGGAACAGCTCGCGCCCGATCACTTCCGCGTTAGCTTGCAAGGTGGCCGGCGGGGCCGGCCGTCTCATGGGCAGGACAGAGCGAGGTCCTTCGTCGGCGCTGCAATGCTGCGCTCCTCGACCATCGCGACCGCATCGCGCAGCACTGCGATGCCGGCATCCGGACGGACGCCGCGCTCGGCAAGATGGCGGCGAAAGGCGCGTGCGCCGGGCACCGCGTGATAGGCGCCGACGAGATGGCGGGTGATGGCGTGCAGGCGCGTGCCGCGCGCGAGCTCGCGCGCGATGTAAGGCTCGAATCCGGCCAGCGCCTCTTTCATGCTCGCATGCGTCGGCGCCTCGCCGAAGATCTCGGCATCGACGGCCAGGAGGCGCCAGGGATCCTGATAGGCCGCGCGCCCGAGCATCACACCGTCGACATATGCAAGGTGTTGCTTGGCGGCGTCGATGCCTGGAATGCCGCCATTGATGATGATCGGCACGTCAGGCATCGCAGCCTTCAGGCGGTAGACGCGATCATAGTCGAGCGGCGGGATGTCGCGATTTTCCTTCGGCGACAATCCGTTCAGCCAGGCCTTGCGCGCATGCACGATCAGCGCATCGGCACCGGCGGCAACGACCGCACGCGCCAGCCGGTCGAGCGCGACCTCCGGGTCCTGGTCGTCGATGCCGATGCGGCATTTCACGGTCACCGGAATCCGCACCGCCTGCTTCATCGCCGCAACACAGGAGGCGACGAGCTCCGGCTCCGCCATCAGGCAGGCGCCGAACCGGCCGTCCTTCACCCGATCGGACGGACAGCCGACATTGAGGTTGATCTCGTCATAGCCGAAATCCTCGCCGATCACAGCCGAGGTTGCGAGCTCCGCCGCGTCGGATCCGCCAAGCTGCAGCGCCACCGGATGCTCGCTGGCGTCGAACCCGAGCAGCCGGGCGCGATCGCCGTGAATGACCGCGCCTGTCGTCACCATCTCCGTGTAGAGCAGCGCCCGGCGCGTCAGCAGCCGGTGGAACGCCCGGCAATGCCGGTCGGTCCAATCCATCATCGGCGCCACGGCAAACGTATGCAATTGATTTCGCTGCATTTTCTAGGACATTCAATTTGTCAGGTCGCCTTGTGTGCACTCTACTTTACGCCATCGTGCGACGTTTTTTCTGGCTTTTCGACGCGTCAGTGCACACGGAGCGCACAACGTTGGCGACTATCGCCAGACTGAAATCAGGCTCTTGGCGAGTCCAAGTCCGACGAAAGGGGAAATATGTCAACGCGACATTTCTCGGCCGAAAGGACGCTGAGGGATGGGCCATTGATATCGAGCGGCGGATCGACCGCCGAGAAGCGACAACCACGCACAAATCGCAGGGTGTTCAGCTCTTCGGCGATCTCATTAAGCTTCATCGTCAGGACCTGGAGGAGGTCAGGAAGGAGATCGGTCGTTGTAAGACAGCTAAAATCAAACACCCGGCAGCAAATCCCGGTTGGCCGAATGATCCGATCTGCGATCGCAACGGCTATGCGACAAGATGAAATGAAATTGACGTCCGTGCTTTCCCCTTCAAAATGACACGAGATCTCCGGTTTCCGCCGCGCGCTTGATCGCATCGATCACTGTGAGGGTCATCAGTCCCTCGCGCCCGGTCACCACAGGCGCAGCCGTGCCGCGGATAACCTCGCAGAAATTTGCGATTTGCAGACCAAGCGGGTCTTCCTTCTCGTATCTCAGCCGCTCGCGCTCAATCGGCGCCCACCAGCTGGCCTTGCTTGGGTGATGCCATAGATCGAGTTGCGGAATAGCCAGCGATGCCTTCGTGCCGCCGATCTGGTAACACGCCTCCTGCGTATGACTGTAGGCCGGGTTCTCACCGGCGGTGAATTCCCAGCTCCAAGGCGACTGGATGGTATCGGAGACATTGACCGTTCCCAACGCGCCGGAGGCGAAGTGCAGGAGGATCACCGCTGTCTCTTCAACCGCATTTCCACGCAGCCGATTGGATTGGGCAGCTTGTACCGCCACGATATCCCCACACAGGTACCGCAGCAGATCGACATCGTGGATGAGATTCAGGAAAACCGGCCCTGCCCCTCTTTCGCGCCGCCAGGTCACATCGAAATAGTCGTCCGGCTTGATCAGCCAGAACATGCCATGAACCGACACGACCTGGCCGAGCCGGCCGCTGTCGATCTCCGCCTTGGCGCGCTGGATCATCGGGCTGTGGCGGCGATGATGGCCGGTGAGCAGCGGCACGCCCGCTCGCTCGGCGGCTTCGACCAGGGTCTGTGCAGCGACGACATCATCCGCTAACGGCTTCTCGATGAGCGCCGGGATGCGAGCTGCGATACAATCCATACCGTTGGCCACATGCACCTGATTGGGGGTGGCAACAACCACCCCCTCCGGCCGGTTTGCCGAGAGCATGTTCTGAAACGACGGAAACCAGTCCACCTTCAGCGACGCTGCCAACTCTCGGGCCGCGGGCGTCGGGTCGACGATCGACGACAGCATTGCCTCCGGCCGCGCGAGAATGTGTTGGATGTGTCGCTTGCCGATGAGACCCGCTCCCATGACTGTCAGGCGGACGGGTGCGCTCATACGATGCTATCCCTTCGTCTCGTCAAGCAGCCTGGCCACACGACGCAAGCCGAGCAGGTAACCCTGAGTGCCAAAGCCTGCGATGACCCCATCGGCTCGTTTGGAGACAAACGAGTGGTGGCGGAATTCCTCGCGCTTGTGCACGTTGGAAATATGCACCTCGATCACTGTCCCCTCGAACGTGTTCAAAGCATCCAGGATAGCGACCGAGGTATGGGTGAAAGCCGCGGGATTCATCACGATACCGGCAGCGGTCTCGCGCGCCTCGTGGATCCAATCGATGATCTCGTATTCTCTGTTGGATTGATGAAAGCGAATCTCCAGGCCGAGCTCCTTGGCCAGCGCTTGACAATCGCGCTCCACATCCGCGAGCGTCTCATGACCGTAGATGTGGGGCTGACGCTTGCCGAGCAAATTAAGATTCGGCCCGTTGAGGACGTAGACAAGACGACTCATAGAACAACTCCGTTCAGTGATGGGCGAGGATCTCGCCAAGGAACTGCCTGGTGCGGGCGTGCTGTGGATTGCTGAAGAACGCTCCGGGCTCGCCTTCCTCGATGATCTGCCCTTCGGCCATGAAGATCACACGATCGGCAACCTGGCGGGCAAAGCCCATCTCGTGGGTGACGCAAATCATGGTCATGCCGTCGTTGGCGAGGCCGATCATCGTATCGAGCACTTCCTTGACCATCTCCGGATCGAGAGCCGAGGTCGGCTCATCAAACAGCATCACCTTGGGCTGCATGCAGAGCGCACGCGCGATCGCGACACGCTGTTGCTGACCGCCCGAAAGTTGAGCCGGATATTTCTCGGCCTGGTCGCCGATGCGCACCCGCTCGAGATATTTTCGGGCGGTCGCCTCCGCCTCGGTCTTGCTGATGCGGCGCGCGCGAATGGGCGCCAGCATGCAGTTCTGCAACACCGTCATGTGTGGGAAAAGGTTGAAGCTCTGAAACACCATGCCGACGTCCTGACGCACGACATCGATCGCCTTGGTGCTGTCGTCGAGCCGATGACCGTTCACCACGATACTGCCCTGCTGGATCGCCTCCAGCCGGTTGATACAGCGGATCAGCGTCGACTTGCCCGAACCGGACGGACCGCAGAGCACGATCTTTTCACCTCTACGCACAGTCAGATCAACCTTGCGGAGGGCTTGGTACCCGCCGTACCACTTCTGCACGCCCTTCATTTCGATCAGGATCTGGTCCTGCATGTTGGTCTCCGCTGTCGGGCGGCGGCCAACGCGGATCCCGCGTCGGCCGCTCGCAGTGCCTATTGGACGGTGAACGGAACCCCGGGGACCTGGTCGGGGAAGGTCGGCACGGGCACCTTCATCCATTTGGCGTAGAAGGCGGCCAGCTTGCCGTCCGACTTGATCTGGTCGATGAACTTGTTGACCGTCTCGTTCCACTCCTTGTCGCCCAGGCGCGTGCATGCGCCGTTGTACAAAGCGGTGAAGTGGAGCTTGGGCTCGAACCCGAGCTCTGGCTTTGCTGCGTTCAGACGCTGCGGATAGAACAAGTTCGCGCCGACCGCCTGGACCTGGCCGGAGAGCAGCGCCTGGATCGTGGCCGCATCATCGTCAAATCGGCGGATCTCGGTGCCCGATGGGGCGTTGTTGGTGACCTGAGTGTCTTGCGTAGAGGAGCGCGGGACGCCGATGACGTATTTGCCCATATCGGAATTGCTGTTGATCGGCGTTGCCTTGGCAGCGACAAGCGTGATCTCATTGGCGACATACGGTTTGGAATACTGCACTGCCTTGGCGCGCTCAGGCAGCATGGCCATGGTTGCGAACAGGATGTCCACACGGCCCGTGGTCAGTGCCGGGATACGATTGGCCACGGCCAGCGGCGTGAATTCGGCCTTGACGCCCAGGTATTCAGCGAAAGCACGCCCCATGTCGGCATCGATGCCGTCCAGCTTTCCAGAGCTATCGACATAGCCCCAGGGAGGATTATCGCCCTGAATGCCGATGACGACGACGCCCTTCTTCTTCACGTCCTCCAACGTGCCGGCCCGCACTTTGCTCGACGTGGCGACAGCCGCCAATGCGAGCAGCGCGATGCCAAGTTGACGGCGAGTGATCGAAAATTGCATTTGGTTTTCTCCTCCTCTGGTGACGGCTGTATTTTGATTGGGCAGGTGCGCCGTTCCTACCTTTGACTGGCCAGGGCGAGCCTGGCTTCCATCCGGCTGCCCCACCATGAGAGTGGCCAGCAGAGGATGAAATACATCGCGCCGACCACGCCGAAGACGAGCAGCGGTTGGAAGGTCTGGTTCGATATGATTTGGCCGGCGCGGGCGAGTTCGATGAAGCCGACGATGGCGGCCAGCGAAGTGCTCTTGATCAGTTGGACGAGATAGCCGATGGTCGCCGGCAGTGAGATGCGGATCGCCTGCGGCAGCACGATGTCGCGCATGCGGGATGAATAGTGCAGTCCGAGCGCCATCGCCGCCTCGGTCTGACCGCGCGGTACGGCCTGTATCGCCCCGCGCCAGATCTCACCAAGGAAGGCCGAGGCATTCACGGTGAAGCCGATCGCCACCGCGACGAAGGCGTCGAGCTTGAGCCCGGTCAGCGCCAATCCGTAATACACGACGAACAGCTGCAACAGCAGCGGAGTGCCCTGGAATATCCCGATGTAAATGCGGACGATCCATTCCACGCCCTTATGACCACAGGTGCGCAGCAATGCGACAGCTAGCCCCGCCGTGCAGCCGCCCGCAAACGCGACCAGCGTCAGCAGCATCGTCCATTGCAGTCCACGCAGCAGGAACCCGAACTCAGGGAGGCCGAAATGCGGTGCCATGATCTCCCCCTCAGCGTGTCGGATATGAGAAGAAGCGGTGAGAGATGATGGCGAAGCCCAGCATCAAGAGCCAGGAGATCGCGAGATAGAGGAAGGTCACGAAAAAGTAGACCTCGAAGCTGCGGAACGTGTCGCTTTCGATGCGCTGCGCAACTGACGTCAATTCGTAAGCCGACACCGCCGAACAGATCGACGAGGTCAGCGTCAGCATGATGAACTGACCCGTGAGCGAGGGATAGATCGCGCGAAGCGCGGGCTTGAGCACAATGAACCGGAAGACCTGCCCTTTGTGCAGTCCGAGCGCGTAGCCGGCCTCCAACTGTCCTTTATGAATGGATTGTACCCCGCCGCGGATGATCTCGATGGCATAGGCGCCGCCATTGACGCCGAGCGCAATCACGGCGGTGGCTGTGGGATTGAGCTTCAATCCGATGAGCGGCAGGGCGAAGAACAGAAAGAAGATCTGCACCAGGAAAGGTGTATTGCGCACGGTCTCGACGAAGCCGATCACGAGAGCACGCAACCAAGCCGCCTTCGCATCGCGCGCCGCGACGCCGGCGAGACCGATGATCATTGCGAGCGTCATTCCGGCCAGCGCCAGGCCCAACGTGCCCACGCACCCCAACAGCAGCGCGGGCATCGCATGCCAAACCACCGAGAAATCGAGCGTGTAGCCCATCGTGCGTTTCCTCTCGGGCGTTGTGCGTACCGCTCGCCCATCGGTCGGGTGTCACCCTCCCAGGGATGCAAAGGTGTCGAAGAAGACGTCCGGATCGGGTGAGATGCCCGTAAACAGGCGGAAGGCTTCGGTGCCCTGGAAGATCGCCATGCCACCGCCGTCGACGGTGCGGCAGCCGAGGGCACGCGCTGCGCGCAGCAGCGCGGTCTCCAGCGGGAAGTAGACGATTTCGGCGACCCAGAGACTCGGACGCAGCAAGGCTGTCGGCAGGGGCGTCCCTGGATACTTGTCCATGCCGATCGGCGTCGCGTTAACGATCCCGTCTGCGGCAGCCACGGCGGCGGCGACATCCTGGCCGACCTTCAGGCGCCCCTTCTCGAATCGAGAAGACAACCCGTCGACCAAGCTCCGCGCCTTCGGCAGGTCGAGGTCTATGATCGTCAGATCCTGCACGCCAAGCTTCATGAGCGCGAACGCAACCGCCGCGCCTGCGCCACCCGCGCCGAACTGGACGACGCGGCCGAGCGGAGCACCTTGCATGTTGCGGCTAAAATTCTCCGCGAAGCCGAACCAGTCCGTGTTGTGGCCGGTCATTCGGCCATTCCTGATGACCACTGTGTTCACGGCGCCAAGCGCTTCTGCATCCGGCGAGAGCTCGTCCAGCAGCGGAAGGATCGCCTGCTTGCAGGGATGGGTCACGTTCAGCCCATCGAAGCCCATCCACTTTGCTGCCGTGAGCAATTCCGGCAAGGCTTCGACACCGAGCTTCAACTCTGCCAGATCGATCTTCTTGTAGAGATAGCGGATACCGGCCGCGTCAGCGGCGGCTTGGTGCATCGGCGGGGTGCGCGACGCCGCGATGCCGCTGCCGATCAGACCGACGAGAAAGCTGGGTTTCGGATGGACCGCCAACATACGTCGCTGCCCGTCAGGTCAAGGGAACGGTTAGCTTGGCGATCACCTCAGCGGTGCTCGGCCTGACGCCGCGCCACCAGACAAAGGCTTCCGCCGCCTGCTCGACGAGCATGCCGACGCCGTCCGCCAGCTTGGCTACGCCTTCTGCGCGGGCAGCCTGCAGAAAGGGGGTCAAGCCTTTGCCATAGGCGAGTTCGTAGGCCAGCTCCGCGCCCTGGAAGACATTGCCTGGAAGCGGCGGCATTTCGCCTCGCAGGCTGGCCGAGGTGGCGTTGACAACGACGTCACAACCTTCGGCGAGGTGGGCCAGTTCAGCATAGCCGCTGACAATCAGGGGACCCCAGCCGGCAAACTCTTCAGCCAGTGCCACAGCTTTCGACAGCGTTCGATTGACGAGAACCAACTCAGAGGGCTCCTCGCGCAGGAACGGCAGCAGCGCGCCACGCGCTGCTCCTCCGGCGCCGAGCATCAGGACACGGCGGCCCTTTATCTTCACAGCGAGGTTCACGGTGATGTCGCGCACCAGGCCGACACCGTCGAAATTCTCGGCAATGATCCGATCGCCCTCGAACTTCAGGCAGTTCACGGCGCCAGCCTGTTTTGCGCTCTCCGAGAGCTCGTTCGCGTAGGCGAAGGCATCGAGCTTGAACGGGGCGGTGATGTTGAGCCCTTTGGCCCCCTCTGTCCGGAATTGATCAACCCGTTCGATGAAACCATTGAGGGGTCCCTCGATCGCCTCATAGACGAGGTCCTGTCCCGTCATTTTGGCGAACGTCGCATGGATGAGCGGGGATTTACTGAAGCCGATCGGATTGCCAATCACCGCATAACGATCGCTCATGGCTCACTCCCGCACTGCGACTTCGTTGTACAGCACGCCATCGCGAACCATCGCATCGACGGCTTCGGCCGACAGTCCGAGCGAGGCGGCAATGCGGCGATTGTCCTGGCCGAGCAGCGGCGCCGGAGTGCGCACCGTGGTATCGCAATCGGAGAAGCGAAAGGGCAGGTTTGGCAATGTCACCTTGCCGAGCACCGGATGCTCCTGCTCCACCAGCATGCCACGCGCGTGGATCTGCGGATCCTTCACGACCTCTTCGATGGTCTGCACGGGAGCGGCCGGCACACCTGCTTCCTCGAGCGCCGCAAGGCAGACATCCCGAGACGGCTGCGACAGCGTCCAGTTGCGCACAATTTCCATCGCATCGGCATAATGGACGTTCCGCGCGGCAGGCGTGGCGAAGCGTTCGTCGGATGCCAACGCGTTCCCACCGATCAACGTGGCCAATCGTCGCCAGGCATCATCGACTTGCGCAGCGATGACGAGATTGCCGTCCCTGGCCGGAAAGACCCCGTAAACGGTCGAGTCCGGCTGTCCGCTGCCGGTCTGCTTCGGCAGGTCGGTACCGCCGGAGAGGAAGTAGCGCTGAACCGCATAGTCGTGCATCGAGACCATGCAGTCGTACAGCGCCAGATCGATATGCTGGCCGCGCCCGGACGATGCGCGACCGACCAGCGCTGCATTGATCGCTGCTACACCATGAATGCCGGTATACATGTCGGCCAGCGGCATACGGAGCAGCGGAGGCGCTTCACCGGGGGAGCCCAGTTGCGCCAAGGCGCCCGACATCGCCTCTGCGATCAGGCCAAAACCCGGACGGTCAGCATAGGGGCCGGTGTGACCATAGGCGGAGACCGAGCAGTAGATCAGTCTCGGATTCCGCGCGGACAGCGCCTTGTAACCGAGCCCGAGGCGCTCGAGTGCACCCGGGCGGTAGTTCTCGATGAAGACATCGGCGGTGTCGACCAGCTTCATCATCAGGTCGAGACCGCGCTTGTCGCGCAAATCGATGCACAGGCCCTGCTTGCCCATGTTCTGCTGCAGGAAGTAGCCGGATTGTCCGTTCTTGAAATAGCCATGGGCGCGACCCGCATCGCCATCCTTTGGACGCTCGACCTTGATTACCTCCGCGCCCATCGCGGCGAGGCAACGGCCCATGAACGGGCCTGCCAGGAAATGGCTGTAGTCGATGACGCGAACGCCCTTGAGCGGCAGATCTTTCGCGGTCATGCCTGCTCTCCTGTGGCGCCGGCCTTCGGGCGCATCGGAATCATCAGCCGGTGCTCGCCTAGCTGCACCACTTCGCCGCGCTGATTGATCAGCTCCGAGGGTAGCACCACGATGCCCCACCCTTCCCGCTTCGTGGCGCGCATTGAACCGACGCGGAACTTCACATGCACGGTGTCGCCGAGCTTGATCGGCAGCTTGAAATCCCACGTCCAGCCCAGCGACATTCCCGGAAGGAAGCGATAGTCGGCGCGGGTCTTCAAGCCGTCGGCCAGCGACAGACCAAACAGCCCGTGCGCGACGCGCGTGCCGAATGGCGTGGTTTTGGCGTACTCCTCGTCCACGTGAACAGGCGTAAAATCACCCGTCAGTTCGGCATAGGCATTCACCATCGCTTCGGTGACCGTCACCGAGGGGGTGACGCATTCGTCACCGACCTTGGCGTCGTCCCAGTAGCGCTCATCGGTCATGTCGCGTCTCCCTCTAGATCTAGGCGCGGGGATTGATCGCCAGGGCGGCTTCCACCGCGCCAGCGCTCGCTTGGAGGATTTCGACGTTGAGCCCGCCCGGCAGCTCGAGCCAGTTCGGTCCGGCAGGGAGTGACTTGGCGCCCCAGGCTGCGGCACGCGCGAGCACGCCTTCGTAATCGTCGACCATGATGCCGAGATGGGCGAGACGCCCCTCCGGACCGACAAAATCCGGATCCTCGATGAGCTGCACGCTTCCGAGCACCCACACCTGGCGCGGACGCCCGGCATTGGCGGGTTGCTCGTCGCGAATGGCGAGACCAAGCACGTCGCGAAAGAAGCCGACGTGACGATCGACGTCCGGCACCCGGATCGCGACGTGCTCGACGTAGGCGCGGGGCAGCGACATCGTCTCAGGCCTTTCCAGGATAATCGCTGCGGGCGTATTCGATGCCTTTGATCAGCGCGACGAGGGTGGAGTTGACCGGAGTCGGCACCTTGAGCTTGGCGCCCCAACGCACGACGGAGCCGTGGATATAATCAACCTCGGTCAGATTGCCGGACTGCAGGCTCTGCAACATCGACGTCTTGAACTCGGGCGGCAGTCCAGCAGACGCCATTGTCCAGGCACGTCGCGGGTCGGTAATCGAGATCCTCACGCCGGCAGCCTGCGCGACAGCGATACCCTCTGAAATCGCTGCCAGCGCACAATCCTCGAGGGTGGGGAGCGAATAGAGGCCGCCATAGGTCAGGCCGGTAATGGCGGTAATCCCTCCTCCGGCGACGTTGATAAAAAGCTTGTCCCACATCGTGCCCAGGATGTTGTCGCTGAGCAGCGTGAGGATGCCGGCACGATTGAAGGTCTCGGAAATTCGCTGTGCGCGATCCGTCAAGCGTCCGTCGAGTTCGCCGATAATGGTTTCCTTACCGACGACCCCGGAGCGAACGTGACCCGGGCCAAGCAGCACGCCGCCAACGTAGGTCTTGCCCGCCATGACCTGGTCACGACCAACCTCCTCCGACAGGATGTCCTCGTGGCCAAGACCGTTTTGAAGCGACATCACGACGGTCCGCGGCCCGATGATCGGCGCTGCCGCCCGGATGGCATCCCGTGTGTGATACGATTTGACGAGGACGATGACGAGGTCCGCCACCATGCCGACATGGGTCGCGGAGGTGCAGGCGGAAACCTTCACAACGGTCTCGGCGTCACCTTCAAGCATCCGCAGGCCGGTGGCATTGATTGCGTCGACATGGGCCTGGAACGGATCAATCAGCCAGACCTCGGCCCCGCCGCGCGCCAGCGTACCCCCGATGGTCGAGCCCAGGGCTCCTGCTCCGATAAAGCAGATCCTCATCCGAACGCTTCTCCCGGCGCCTTTCTCGGCGTTGGGTGCGTGGTAGCAGGCCGGCTGACATTAAGATATGCTATGATCTTTATATGCATTATTGTGAATCGCAATGAAGCACCCGGATCATGCCGAGACCAACCTGCTCGACCCGCGCCTGCTCAGGCTGTTCGACGCATTGTTCACGGCAGGCAGCGTCACCAAGGCCGCCGAAAAGCTCGGTCAAAGTCAGCCGACGATCTCGATCTGGTTGGCACGCCTGCGAAGGGAATTGGACGATCCGCTGTTCATCCGGTCCGCGGAGGGGATGCTGCCGACGCCGCGCGCCGAGGCTCTCATCGGCACGGCCAGACAAGCGTTGGAAATGCTGCGTCGTCTCGCGGAACTTCGCACTGACTTCGATCCGACCACCGCAAAGCGCCGGTTTGCCATCTGCATGACGGATGCAAGCCACGTCACACTGCTTCCGTCCATTCTCGCGCACGTCCGCCGCGTTGCCCCTGGCGTTCGTATCGAGGCGACACAGATCGGCCCCGACACCCCACGGATGCTGCAATCCGGCGAGGCCGATCTGGCGCTCGGCTACATATCGGATCTCGACGCCGGGCACTTCCAGCAGGCGCTCTTTCCGCAGGACTGGGTCTGCTTGGCGAACGCCAAACACGCCCGGATCCGCGACCGCATGACGGTGAAGGATTTCAGGCGCGAGGCGCACGTCCTCATCCGCTCCGGCACCGGACATCAACTGCTCGCGGGCGCGCTAGAGGAGCAGCGGATCGTCCTTGACGTTGCGCTCGAGCTACCCGGCTTTTTGGGACTACCCGCAATCGTCGGGACGACTGACCTGATCGCCACCCTTCCAAGGCACATTGGCGAAACCCTGGCTCACTACTATGGACTGCGCGTGCTCGATTGCCCGCTGGCAATCGTCGGGTTCACGGTCAAGCAATATTGGCACGCCCGTTTCCATCACGATCCCGCCAGCCAATGGTTGCGCGGTCTCTGCGCGCAGCTTTTTCAACAGCAGGAAGTGCGGGGTCTACACCGTTCCGGCCGGCCAAAGAAGCGAAGGCCACGTGATTTGCCGTCGTAGTCGACCGTTTATCGAAGGCGGAAGCTAAACGTTTGGTTTGCGAAGGGCGCCCGATGTCATGTGTCCGGCCTTCAAGCCTTGGTTATTCAGTGCGGCAAGCCAGCCCTCCACCGCCTTTGTACCGACCAATGCGCTAGCACGCTCAAACGCCGTGGGCGCGGGTTCGGTGCAGCAGAGCGCGATAGTGACAGCGTCCGCCTCGTGCTCCTTTCCGCAGGGCGCGTGACCCTCGGCCCTCCTCGCCGACTCCAGGATACCAACTCCCATCAGCGGTCTCGCCCGCCTGCCTTCTGCCGCGCACTCGCCAGTAGCACCAGCATGAAGGATGCCGCCGTCATCAGCGTCGAGATCGCGGCAATGGTCGGGTCGATCTCGTCACGGAGCGCGGTGAACATGCGCTTGGTCAGCGGCTGGTATTGGCCGCCGGAGATGAATAGCGCGACGATGGTCTCGTCCATCGCCGAGATGAAGGCGAAGATGCCGCCCGCGACGACGCTGGACTTGATCTGCGGCAGCGTCACAGCGAAGAAGCTGCGCAGGCGGTTCATGCCGAGGCTGCGCGCCACCATCTCCTGCGCGGGATCGAAGCTCTGCAGGCCCGCGAGCACGGAGATGACGACGTAGGGCAAGCCTAGCATCACGTTCGCCAGCACGAGGCCGGGCATGGTCGCGACCAGGCCGATCTTGGCATAGACGAAGAAGATGCCAACCGCGGTGATGATGATCGGCACCACCAGCGGCAGCAGCAGCGCCATATGGATTAGCCGCATGATGCGCAGCTTCGACTGGCTGATCGCGTAGGCCGCGGCAACGCCGAGCGGCGTCGCGATCAGGACGGTGAGCAGCGCGACCGTCAGCGTCACCCGCGTCGCCTGCATCCAGGCCGGATTCGAGAAATATTGCTGGTACCACCGCAGCGAGAACGACGGCGGCGGGAAGGTCAGGAAGCGCGCGCTGGAGAACGAGATTGGCGCGATGATCAGAACTGGGAGGATCAAATAGACCAGCACCAGCGCGCTGATCACGTATAGGGCCATCCGTGCGGGCGAGACGCGCATCATTTCTGTCCCAGCACGCGATCGAGCAAGATGAAACGGCTGACGACGAAGAAGATCGCGAGCACGCTCAGGAGCAGCACCACGGCGACCGCGCTTGCGGCGCCGAACTGGTTGTAGAGCTCGACATTGCGGCTCACCAGCATCGACACCATAACCGTGCGGCCGCCGCCGAGCAGCTCGGGCGTGATGTAGAAGCCGAGGCAGAGCACGAAGACCATGGTGCAGCCGGCGAGCACGCCCGGCAGCGACAGCGGCAGGAACACGCGGAAAAAGGTCAGCGACGGGCTCGCGCCCAGGCTGGCGCCGGCCTGCATCAGATCGTTCGGAATCTTCTGCATGGTGGCATAGAGCGGCAGGACCATGAACGGCAGCAGGATGTGCACGGTCGCGACCACCGTGCCGAACGCATTGTGGACCAACGCGAGCGGCTCGCTGATGACGTCGAGATAACGCAGGAACTGGTTGATCACGCCGGTGCGCTGCAGCAGCGCCAGCCAGGCATAGGCGCGCACCAGCACGCTGGTCCAAAACGGCAGCACGACGAGCGACAGGATCAGGATGCTCCATCCCTTCGTTACCGAGTTGGCGAGGTAGGCCACGGGATAGCCGAGCAGCAACGCGATCACCGTGACCGCGAGGCTGATCTCGAAGGTCAGGGCAAAGCTGCGCCAATAGACGTCCTCGGTGAAGACGCGACGATAATTCTCCAGCGTGAAGCCGTCATGGTAGATCGACTGCCAGGCGAGCCAGCCGACCGGCAGCACGATCAGAGCCAGGATCACGAGCAGCGCCGGCGACACCAACGCCAGCATCAGGCCGTGCTCGCGGCGCTGATGCTTCTGGAAGGGATCTGGCAGCGATGTCGTCAACGCTGGTCTCGCTTACTTCTGCATGAACGACGCCCAACGCTTCTCGGCTGCCTCTCCGGCCGGCGAGGACCACCAGGCGTAGGACATCAGCGCCTGCTTGGCGGCGTTCGCCGGCTCGCTCGGCAATTGCGCAGCGCGCTCGGGCTTGATCACGCTCGTCTCGAACGCCTTGGGATTGCCCGGGCCATAATCGATGTGCAGCGGCAGATTGGCCTGGTGCACGGGATCGACGGCCTCGTTGAGGAACTTCACCGCGGTCTCGAGATTAGGCGCCCCCTTGAGGATGCAGAGCGAAGTGCTCTGCAGGATGCCCTGGTTGTAGGTGAAGGCCACCTTGGCGCCCTCCTTGGCGACGGCACTGACGCGGCCATTCCAGGCCATCTCCATGTCGACCTCGCCGTCATTGAGCAGCTGCGCCGACTGCGCGCCCGAGGTCCACCACACCGTGATGTGCGGCTTGATCTCCTCCAGCTTCTTGAAGGCGCGATCGACGTCGAGCGGATAGAGCTTGTCAGGCGCGACGCCGTCAGCCATCAGCGCGGCCTCGAGAGTCGCGAACGGGTGGTTGCGCAGCGCACGGCGGCCGGGGAATTTCTTCACATCCCAGAAATCGGCCCAGCTGTTCGGCGCGTCCTTCGGGAAAGTCTTCTGGCTGTAGGACAGCACGCTGGAATAGAACTCGTAGGCCACCGAATAGGGACTGCGATAGGTTTCCGGCATCGCCGCGCCGTTGGGAATCTTCGAAAACTCGAGCTTCTCGATCAGCCCCTGCTCGCCGCCGCGCAGGCAGTTGCCGGTCGGGGTGTCGACGACATCCCAGATCGGCTTGCCGCTGCCGACCTGCGTCTTGATCGCGGGCCAGGCATCCGGAATGGAGTCCTGGTTGATGGTGATGCCGAGCTTCTTGGCGGAGGGATCGAGGATCGCCACCGTCTGCGCTTGCTGATAGGCGCCGCCCTGCGAGACGAAGGTGATCTGCTCGGCGGCTCCGGCAGCCGTGGTCAATCCGAGTGCACCCAGCAACACGCAGCCAAATCCAAATTTCTGCTTCGTCGTCATGCTCGTCTCCTCCAAACAGATCTCACCGACCGATCGCATCGAGAAACTGGTACCAGCCGGCAACCATGCGCACGGCGGGTTCGCGCAGCTGATAGAACGGGATCGCCTTCATGCGCCGCGCGTCGAGCAGGCCGACGTCGGGCGCCTCGCCGCGTACGAAGGCGGCGAGATAGCGGCCCATCAGGCTCGACATCGCAACGCCGGCGCCGTTGTAGCCGACCGAGAACAGCGTGCGGTCGTCGAGCCGGCCGATATGCGGCACCGAGTCCAGCGTCATGGCGACGAGGCCCGACCATTTATAAGCCAGCGGGATATCGGTGAGATCGGGGAAGATGCCGATCATCGCCCTGCGCAAGGCGTCGAACGCGGCTTGGGAGTCCTGCTTGCCAAAGGCGCCGCGGCCACCGAAGATGACACGGTTGTCGACCATGCGGAACCAGCGCATCATGCGCTTGGTCTCGGTGTAGGTGCGCCGCGTCGGCATGAATTTTCCTGCGAAATTGCCGGGGAGCCGCTCGGTCGCGACAATGGCGCTGCGGAACGGGATCAGCGTGCGCTGCAGATGCGCGGCGGCGCCGGTCAGATCCGAATAGCTGTTGGTGGCGATGATCGCCTGCTTGGCCCGCACCGCCCCTCGCGGCGTCTCGGCGACGATACCGTCCGTCTCGCGCCGAAGCTTGACGACCGGCGACTGCTGGAAGACAGGGACGCCCCGCCGCGCCACGCCGTCGGCGAGGCCGCGCAAATAGTTCAGCGGATGGATGCCACCGGAGCCGGGATTCAGCACGCCGCCGACAAAGATGTCGGAGCCGGTCTCCTCGCGCACGCCGTTCCTGTCGAGAATGCGCACCTCCGCAGAGCCCATCTCGCGCGTCATCCAGTTGGCTTCGTCGATCGCGGCCCGGAGCGTCGTCTCGTTGTGGGCAGCTTTGACCTGGCCGGTGCGGGTGAGGTTCGCGCTGGTGATGCCGAACTCGGAAACCAGCTCCTCGACCGTGTTGGTCGCTTCATGCGCGATCTCGTACATGCGCCGCGCCATGGTGCGGCCATGGACGGCATCGATCTCACGGAACGACAGACGGAATTTCGCAGTGATCACACCGCCATTGCGCCCGCTCGCCCCCCAGCCGGGCCGGTTCGCTTCCAGCACGATTGGCGACAGACCGCTCTTGGCGACATGATGCGCGGCGGACAGGCCTGTGTAGCCCGCACCGATGATCACCACATCGGCCTGTTGCTCGCCGGACAGCACGGGATAGTCGCGCGCCGGATCCGCCGTGGCTTCCCATAGCGAATTGACCGATGGCAGCGCGCGCCAGTCCCGTGTCATGCCGCCGCTCATCCGTTACGCGGCTGGCCCGATCGCGGCGTCTGCGAGCGCCTTCAGGGTCGGGAAGTGGAAATCCGGCTTGGTCAGCGTCTCCACCGCCGGCGTGCCGCCGAAGCCGGCGATGCCCTGGCGGCGCTCGATCCAGCACACCTTGTAGCCGAGCTTCCGCGCGATCCCGATGTCGTGATACTGGCTCTGCGCGACGTGCAGGATGTCGGACTGCTTGTAGCCGAAGGCGGACTGGCGGCCCTTGTTGTAGGCGAAGAATTCCGGGTTCGGTTTGGCAACGCCAGTGTCGTCGGCGCAGACGGTGTCGTCGAAGGGATTGCCGAGCGCATGCGCGTAGCACGACAGCGCGACGCGATCGGCATTGGTCATAGCGACCAGGCGGAATTTCGTGCGTAGGCGTTTGAGCGCCTCGACCGAGTCCGGGAACGGCCCCCAGCGCAGTACGGCGAGCTGGAACACGTCGCAGGAGGCATCGTCGGCCGGCAGCCCGAGTTCCTTGGCAAGGTAGCGGTAGACGTGGAACATCACCTCGCTCGAACGCTCGTAATGCTTGTCGCGGCCGCGCTTGTAGGATTCGAAGATCTGGTCGTCGCTGAGCTCGGCCCGCGTCTTGCCCGAGATCCTGCGCACCGCTGCGAGCACGCCGGTCTCGAAATCGATCAAGGTGCCGACGACGTCGAAGGTGAGCACCTTGAAGTTGCTGAACGCGGCTTGGGTCGACATGTCGTTTCTTCTCTCGGTTTGGATGAAGGCTTGAGTTCAGTCCCCCACCCTGGGTACGACAATCGTGTCCTCGGGATGGAGCGTGACGGTGAGGCTGCCGCCAAGCGGCGGGATACGGTGATAGGCCTGGTGGTAGCTCGGCTGGCGCAGGCTGAGTGCGATGCCGTCGGCGAGCGCCAGGAAGATGCGCAGGCTCTCGCCCTGGTAGACGATGTCGGTGACGGTGCCGGTCAGCCGGTTGCAGGCGGCATCCTGCGCGCCGTCATCGATCAGCAGCTTCTCGCTGTGCACGGCGAGGATCAGCGCATCGCCATCTGGAATGGCGCGGGCGCTGCGCAGCAACGCGTTCCCGAGCGCGACGCAGGATGCATCGACACGGCGAACGGGCAGCATCGTCGCTTCCCCGATGAAACTCGCGACAAAGGAATTTGCAGGATGATCGTGCAACCGCTCGGGCACGTCGATCTGGATCAGCCGACCGTCCTTCATCACGGCGACCCGATCGCTCATGGTCAGCGCCTCACGCTGATCATGGGTGACGTAGATGATGGTGGCACCGATGCGCTTGTGCAGCGCGCGCAGCTCGATCTGCATGGATTCGCGCAGCTGCTTGTCGAGCGCGGAGAGCGGCTCGTCCATCAGGATCAGGCGCGGCTCGAAGATCATGGCGCGGGCCAGAGCCACACGCTGGCGTTGGCCGCCGGAGAGCTGCGCGATCCCTCGCGCCTCATAGCCGGCGAGGCCGACCATAGCGAGCGCCGCGCGCACCTTGTCGGGCCAGCTCGCTTTCGGCAGGCGGCGCGCGCGCAAGGGAAAGGCGACGTTCTCGCCGACGCTCATATGTGGGAACAGCGCGTAGTTCTGGAAGACGACGCCGATGTCGCGCTTGTGCGGCGGCTTCCAGGTGACGTCGCGGCCGCCGAACAGGATCGTGCCTGACGACGGCAGGATGAAGCCGCCGAGAATTCCGAGCAGCGTGGTCTTGCCCGAGCCGGAGGGGCCAAGCAGCGAGACGAATTCACCGGCGCCGATACTGAGGGAAACGTCGTCGAGGGCGCGAACGGCACCATAAGCCTTGCTGGCGGACCTGATCTCGACGCTCTCCGCTCGCTTGTCCAACGATCGTCCTCGCCATGTCTCCAGGCTGGCGTGCCTCGCTGCACGCCATAAGCCTGCTTTATAGACAAGATGCCGTGCAGCCACGGCCGAAGCGTGCGCTGCACCAAATCCTTGCTCGCAGCCCCTGTCTTTGAGCTGTCATGTCAATGACACCAGACTTGCCAAAACTCGGCAATTGCGAAATTCTCACCGCGCCCATAACATGAGGTTATGTCAGAGCTCCGCCGCATGCTGCCGTCCAGTAACGCCCTGTTCGTCTTCGACGCAGCGGCACGCAATGGCAGCTTCACCGCGGCGGCCGCCGAATTGAACGTGACGCAGCCTGCGGTGAGCCGGATGCTCGGCCAATTCGAGGAGCATCTCGGCGTCCGCCTGTTCGACCGCACAGCGGGTCGCGCGGTGCTCACGGAGGAAGGCGAGCTATTGTATCGCCGCGTGCTCGAAGGCTTTCGCAGCATCGAGACCGGCCTTGTCGAGATCGAGCGGCGGCGCAAGGGCACCGAGACGGTGACGCTGTCGGTGTCCTCCGCCTTCACCACGCACTGGCTGATGCCGCGCATCGACAAGCTCCAGCGCCAGTTTCCGCAGGTCGATCTGCGCTTCCAGCTGATCTCCGGCGCGTTGCGCGGGCCGGTGGAGAATGTCGATCTCGGCATGCGTTTTCGCGACCGCGACGAGCCGTCGTCCGGCGGCACACTGGTGATGAAGGAAGTGATGCTACCGATGTGCAGCCCTGGCTATCTCAGCGAAGCCGATCCCCGTGAGGGCAACACCATCATCCGTCTCGCCGAGACGCCGGGGGACTGGGCCACGGATTACGCATCGCTGCTCACCGGGCGGCGCGGCGCGGCCAAGGCGCTGAGCTTCACCGATTATGCCGTGGTGATGCAGGCTGCGCTGCTGGGCCAGGGCATCGCGCTCGGCTGGCTGACGGTGGCCTCGCACTGGCTTCTGACCGGAGCGCTGGTGCCGGCCTCCGACACGCTCACCACCACGCGCCGCATCTGCGAATTCCTGCCGCCGCGCAACCGGCCGATGCGCCCGATCGCGGCCGAGATCCGCGACTGGATCATCGCCCAGATGAAAAACGAGATCGCCGCGATTGACCGGCTCTATCCGAAACTTGGATTGATCTCGGCCTGCTATTGACGTGCGCGCGCCGAACGTGCCGCAGCATGGGAGACAGTGATTGGTTGCAGCCTCGAAGTCGCGGCGTCTTCGGCCAGCGCAAGCACCATCGCATCGCGTGCCACGAACCGCATCACGCCGGCCGTCGCGGCGATCCCGAGCGCATCCGTGGCGAGATCCCCATGGGGAACGTCGTCGTCCAGCAACGCTTCCAGCTCGCTCCGCGATGCAGCTCTCACCACGACACGCTCCGCTTCATGTTGCGACAACGTCAGTGTCCGCTTCCCGACACAGGCGCTGCATGATCGACGGCTTGGCGAATGCCTACAACATGTACAAGCCGAAAATGATCGCAGTCTCCGGGGTCTTCTCCACGAGCGCACGAAGGTTCATCATCTCGTCGCAACGGGCAGATTTGGCCGCCCGCGCCGACGGAATCGATGGTCGGCCAGCCGACGCGCATCGAACATCTCCCAACGATCGGAACTGAGAGTTCCACTGCGCGCTATCCGGCCGATTTGCCAATAACGGTTTAGAAAGTCCGGAAGGTGGCCGGTACAGGTATGCATCGGGTCGCCTCGAGCCCGAATCCACCGGCGAGGCGGCCCTGCTCAGGAGCCGGATCGCTGAATGGCGTCACTGCACGTCATTCTGTGATATCGCAAGCGCGGCCAGCACGGTCCGATTATTGATCTCAAGTTTTTGAAAAATATTGTGGAGGTGTACCTTGATCGTGCCATCGGTCAAGTTCAGACGGCGGCCGATCTCTTTGTTCGACAGTCCCTCCGATACCAGCCTCATGATTTGACGCTCGCGGTCGGTCAGGACCGCCAGAGGCTTCTCGGAGATCGCGGCTTGCTCCCGCGAGTTGATGTGATCGGACATGATCGCCGGAAGCAGCCTCTGACCACGCGCCACCCGGCGCAACGCATGCAGAAGAAGTTCCGGCGCTGCTTCCTTCGGAATGACGCCATAAGCGCCGGCCGCCAACAACATCTTCAGATCCCGATCCTCGATAGAAGGGAGGAAAAAGACCAGTCGGGTGGCAAGCTTCTCGGCGCCTGCAATCGCCAGCATGTCCATTCCGGCAACGTCGGGCATTGAGGCATCCACAAGGGCTATATCCGGAGTAGAATCGCGGATTGTCTTGAGACAGCTCGTGCCATCCCCGCAGCATGCAATAATTCTGAAATCAGGTTGCCCCCTCAATACCTGGCGCAACCCCTCGAGAACGACAGGATACCGGTCCGCGATAAGTACACTAGAGCGCATATGGCTGGCCTCAGCACCACGCAAGAACGCCCGAAGCATACGCAAAAACGCCCGAAACCCCGCGGCTCCAACGCAGTTTACTTCATCTCAGAGAAGAACGGTCAGTTCCAAGATCAAAAAGTGTCTCCGTTCTTTGCACGTCGTTTGCACGCAAGCGTGCAGGAACAATGGCGTGCACAACGGGTACCTTCTTCGCTGTATAGCCAAAGATATATATGGGTCACGCGCATTAGCGTCTAACCTTCATACAAGAGTCATACAACCGTCACGAAACCAGGACGCGTGTAGGCATTCAATCTCTATCTTAAGTCGATACTTCCTCAAAGCGTCAAGTGTCAGCTGTCAGTTGCGCCGAGAAAGCAATCTCAACTCGTCAACCGGGACAGCCCAGTTTGCGCTCTCGGGTAAGCCTCGTTTTGCGTGAGGCGGAGGGTGATTATGAGGCGGCGTTCAATTTCAACCATTCTCGTTGGAAGAAACAGTTTGCTCAGTGAAGGCCTTGCAAAGATCCTCCGCTCGGCGAACTTCCGCATCTTGGCTTCTGTAGCAAGTGCGGATGATCTGCTTGCCGGCAAGGCTCCGCCGCCCCAATCGCTGTTCTTGCTGGTCCACACCGGCGACAACTTTGAGGCTGCGGTCGCACAAGTTCAGCTGGTTCGAAGCCGGCACCCGGACGGCAATATCGGTGTCGTGACGGATCGTTATCGGCTCGACGAATTGGCTCTGGCGTTTCGTGCAGGGGCCAACGGCTACTTCGTCGACGTCATGACGTGCGACGCCTTCGTGAAGTCGCTCGAGCTGATGATGATGGGACATGCGATCTTCCCACCGGCATTTCTATCATTCGTTCTCGATTTCGAAAGCGACGACCAACTGGACGAGACTGCGTCCGATGGTGACGGCAACGAGCCGGACCTCATCGCGGCCAATGATTCGAACTCACCGGAGCTCTCTCCGCGCGAAAAGACAATCTTGCGCTGTCTGATCGAAGGTGATTCCAACAAATCCATTGGTCGAAAGATGAACATAGCCGAGGCGACGGTGAAAGTTCATATCAAGGCGATCCTTCGCAAGATCAGGGTTCACAATCGGACACAGGCGGCGATTTGGTGGATCAACCAAGAAGCCCTGACACAACAGGCGGGCAACAAGGCTCCCGAAGAAAGCAAGCCGGCATCTGCAAGCCGTGGTGAGACTCCTGAAATGAAGCAGATCGCGATACGGGAGCACGTTGGCGCGATCAACCACAAAAGCGTCTCCCATCTCGGGACCGAGGGAACGATTCGCTTCCGCAAACAGCCCGCGTCCTGACCGGATTCGACATCCGCCCTCCGGATGTCCGGGGCTCGGCCATCATCGCATGAAAAAGCTCGCAGGATCGAACAGGGCGCGCGGCCCAGCGCCCTGGCATCGATGCGGTCGGCCGCCTGCAAGAAACTCAGGAACAGGCTCTCGCCGTCGGACTGCTTCGCCGGTATGGGCAGATCCGCCTGTGCTTCGCATTTGACAATCGCGCGGACAATATCGAGCAGACCGCATTGATAGCGATAGCGCGAGATCGCACACCCGCGCACAAGAGGTGTTCTTGAGCCGCATCCATCGTCCAAAGGCCGGCGAGCAATTTGTTGATGAAGAGTCGTTCTCTTACTCCGATATCTCTGGAGTGCAAAATATAGCGATTGGTCAATCGATCTTCCTTTTCGGGCGGTCGTACACGGGTATGCAGTTGATACAGCCGCTGCTCGATCTACGAGCGCATCGGAATGTCGAGCACAAAACGTCCGCACGCTCGGGCAAACGATTTCGCCAACAACCCGAGCCCGTTTTCATGCACGGCCTCGCCGGGCAAGCGACCTCTCGGCGAGCCCGGTGCCTGGTAGGGCATCGCCCTGTCAATGCCATCGAACAGCGTGGTGGCGTACGGCCAATAGCTGCCGGCGGTCTTCACCGAGGTCGATAGTTCAATGTTTTCGATCGGCAGGCCTCCTTGCCAAAGCGCTCGTTTGTTGAAGGCTCGTCTGCCGACCTCAATTCCTATTTCGTGAGGTGCCGATACAGGATGGGCAGAGCCGCCGGCAGCCGGCGGATATTGCCGACGATCGCGTAGCCGCCCCGCCCGAACAGCGTCGGAAAATAGCTCTGGGCGGCTGCGTCGATCGTGACGCCAAACACGTTCATGCCCTGCCGCCGCGCCTCCTGGACCGCCTTGCGCGTGTCCTCGACGGCAAAGCGCCCTTCGTAGTGATCGACGTCGTTCGGCTTGCCGTCGGTAAGAACGATCAGCAGCTTCTTGCGCTGGGGTTGCGCCGCCAGTTCTGTAGCGGCGTGGCGGATCGCCGCGCCGATGCGCGTGTAGTAGCCCGGCTTGAGCGCGCCGATCCGCCGCTCGACCTGCGCACTCATCGGCTCACCAAAAGCCTTGACGGTCTCGAGCCGTACCCATGACCGCCGCCGCGAGGTGAAGGTCAGGATGCTGTGGTGATCGCCGCAGGCGGCGAGCCCGTGCGCGAGCACGAGCAGCGCCTCCTTCTCGACATCGAGGACGCGATAGCCCTCGACCCACGCATCAGTCGACAGCGAGACATCGATCAGCAGCGTCACCGCGAGGTCGTGGCCGTCGGCACGCGTCGCCAGATGCACCCGGTCGAGCGAGCCGTTGCCGGCCTGCAGGTCGCAGCGTGCGCGGACCAGCGCGTCGAGATCGAGATCATGTCCGTCGGGCTGCGCGCGCAAAAGCTCGTGGCGCGGCCGAAGCGCTTCGAATTGCCAACGTACCTGCCGGATCCGGCGGCGCATGGCCTCATCGGGCGTCCAGCCCTCGCCGCTCTCGGGCGCCCTGCCCGCAACCACCCGGCAATGATCCGGCATGTAGCTGCCGCTGCGGTAATTCCATTCCGGATAGAGCCGGCCGGACGCGAGTCGCGATACATCGACGGCCTCCGGCGGTAGGTCCAGATCGAATTTCAGCTTGGTGGCGGGCTTGCCCTTGCGCCTGCTGATCGCGAGCTCATCGAGATCGTCGGCCGCCTTGCGTGCGTCCTCATCCTCGCTGTCATCGGAAGGACGGTCGACATTGACCATCTCCGCCATCGCCAGGATCTTCTCGAAGCGGTTGAGGATGAACGGATCGCGCTGCGCGCCGTCCTCTCGCTCGCGCACGGCGAAGCGCTTGCGAGTGTCGGGACTCACATCATCTTGCCCAGACGCCGCCTGCAGATCGTCGTCATCGCCCTCGACCGCGACGGCTGCGCGGGTCCAGCAGTCGCCCCACAACGGACATGGCAGCATCGGCCGATAGCCGGGCGGCGCCTTCGCCGGCAATTCGCCGGCACCGGCCACGGCCGCCCACAGCGCGCCTTCCGGCGGCGTACCTGCGCCGAGCAGTGCCATGACGATGTGCTCCACCTGCTGCTCGACCCGCGGCAATGGCCGCTGTGGCCGCGCCTGCGCGACCGCGCTGGCGAGGCGCGCATAGGACCAGCCCAGTCCCGGAAATCGCGCGACGACCAGCGGCGAAATCTCTTGCGCCCGGCGCAAGGTCAGCAGATCTCGCCGCAGCGGATCGGCATCATCGATCACCGCGGGCGGTTGGATTGCAAACCAGGCGGCCAGCCAGCGATAGAGCTGCGCATTGAGGGCGCGATCACGAAACAACGCGATACGATCCGGCAGGAACACGGTCGCGCCATCGCGGCCCGGATGCTCCAGCGTTTCGTCACCGAGCCCGATGCGCTGGCGCCAGCCCAGCCGATGCGTGGACTTGCGTGCCTTTGCGCCGGCGATCTGGACACCGGTCTCGCCGCCGAGAGCGCGAAACATGACAGCGATCTGGCTGCGGACCTCCGTGAGCGCGACCGCATGCTCCGGATGGACCGGATAGCTCGCCGTCGCGCCGACCAGGCGGTGCCAGGCGCGGCCGACGGTCTCCTCCAATTCGAGGAAGTCCAGCATGCTTCACCCGATCACGACGCGCGCGACCTCGACGAGCGCGGCCTTGACGTCGGCGTCGTCGGTCAGCGGCTCGATCATGCCGGCCAGCACCGCGTCGGCAACGGATACGCCTGCGGTAAGCAGCGCGGCGCTGTATACGAGAAGACGGGTCGAGACCCCTTCCTCCAGATCGTGCCCCTTGAGAGCGCGCAGCCGTCCGGCGAACTGCACCAGCGGCCGCACGCGATCGACCGGCAAGCCGCTTTCGGCCGCGACCACGGCGGCTTCCTGGTCTGGAGGCAGGAAATCGAATTCGATGGCGATGAAGCGCTGCCGCGTCGACGGCTTCAGCGCCTTCAACAGATTTTGGTAGCCGGGGTTATAGGAGACCACCAGCATGAATCCCGGCGGGGCAACCAGCTCCTCACCGGTGCGCTCGAGCGGCAGGATGCGGCGGTCGTCCGTGAGGGGATGCAGCACCACGGTGACGTCCTTGCGCGCTTCCACCACCTCGTCGAGGTAGCAGATCCCGCCTTCGCGCACGGCTCGCGTCAGCGGGCCGTCGGTCCAGACCGTGTCGCCGCCCTTGAGCAGATAGCGGCCCGTGAGGTCGGCCGCGGTGAGGTCATCATGGCAGGCAACCGTATGCAACGGCAGGCCGAGACGCGCCGCCATATGGGCAACAAAACGGGTCTTGCCGCATCCGGTCGGCCCCTTCAGCAGCACCGGCAGACCACGATGCCATGCCTGACCTGCCCCTGAGAATTTCCTCCAGGAGGAGTTAGAGTCCGGCCTGACGAGGACGGACAGATGAAGCGAGCACGGTTCACGGAAGAGCAGATCATCGCGGTGCTGAAGGAGCACGAGGCCGGCGCCAAGACGGCCGATCTGGCTCGGAAGCATGGGATCTCGGAAGCGACGTTTTACAACTGGAAGGCTAAATACGGCGGCATGGACGTCTCCGAGGCCAAGCGGCTGAAGGCGCTGGAGGAGGAGAACACGAAGCTGAAGAAGCTTCTGGCCGAGCAGATGCTTGATGCGGCGGCGCTCCGTGAGTTGTTGTCAAAAAAATGGTAGGGCCCGCCGCCAAGCGCGCCGGCGTCGCGCACCTGAAGGCCAAGATGGGCCTGTCGGAACGGCGGGCCTGTTCGATCGTGGGAGCGGACCGGACGATGATCCGCTACTGCTCTTGCCGGCCACCGGATACTGAGCTTCGTGCCCGGCTGCGTGAGCTTGCCAATGAACGCCGCCGGTTCGGCTATCGGCGACTGTTCATTTTGCTGCGGCGGGAAGGCGAGCCATCGGGGATCAACCGTGTCCACCGGCTCTATCGGGAAGAAGGGCTCGCCGTGCGTAAGCGTCGGACCCGTCGCAAGGCAGTTGGCGTCCGGGTGCCGATCCTTCTGGAAACGAGGCCGAACGCGCGCTGGTCCCTGGACTTCGTCTACGACCAGTTCGCCAACGGTCGGCGCTTCCGTGTCCTCAACATTGTCGACGACGTCACCAAGGAATGCCTGGGTGCGATCCCGGACACGTCGATCTCCGGACGGCGGGTGGCCCGGGAATTGACGGCGATCATCGCGCGGCGTGGCAAGCCGGGCTCGATTGTTTCCGACAACGGCACCGAGTTCACCTGCAACGCCATGCTGGCCTGGTGCAAAGAAACCAGCATCGACTGGCACTTCATTGCGCCGGGTAAGCCGATCCAGAACGCCTTCGTCGAGAGCTTCAACGGACGCATGCGCGATGAGTTCTTGAACGAGACGCTGTTCTTCGACCTCAATGATGCCAGGACCAAGATCGCGGCATGGATCGCCGACTACAATGGCGATCGCCCGCACTCGTCGCTGAGATACCTCACGCCGGCGGCCTACGCCGCCACATTCACCGCAACGGACGATCGGCTGCGCAATCCCGGCCAGCTCCGCCGATCGCCCGTTGCTCCACCCGCGCCAATCGGCGTACAAAACCCTGAGACTCTAACTGCTACTGGATGAAAGTTCGGTGGCAGGTCATGCCTGTTCGAACAATGCGCATTCGTTGCCGGCTGGGACGTAAGCGGGGATCTGCGGCAGCGGATTGGCCAGGACGTGAACCGCCGATGTCATGATGAGTCTCCAGGGATTGAGTGGAAGGCGGCGGCCGCGCGAGACGCGGCCGCCCTGTCGCGTCACTCGGCGGGTTGAAGGGCCGCTGCCGAGATCACAGGATGCGTCTTCCGTCCGGGCACCAGCACCGCCCAGACGAACATGATGGCCGAGATCACGACGAACACACCCGAGCCGAGCCGGACCCAGTAGAACATCGCAAGCTGGTCCTGCACCTCCATGAAGCTCTGGCCGAGCACGCGCTGCAGGTGGACCTGGATGATGCCGGCGAAGGTCAGCGCGAAGGTCATCACCATCATCGCCGTGCACATGATCCAGAAGCTCGCCATGCTGAGCCACTGGTTATAGGGCGCACGCTCCTTCAATTGCGGGATCGCATAGGCCATCATCGCAAGGTTCAGCATCACATAGGCGCCGAAGAAGGCGAGATGGCCGTGCGCGGCGGTGACCTGGGTGCCGTGCGTGTAGTAGTTCACCGACGACAGCGTGTGCAGGAAGCCCCAGACGCCGGCGCCGAGGAACGCCATCACGGAGCAGCCGACCGACCACAAGAGCGCAGCGCGGTTCGGATGCTTGCGGCCGGCCTTCCAGGTCATCTGCACCGTGAAGATCACCATGGTGAAGAACGGCGCGACTTCCAATGTCGAGAACAGGGAGCCGATCCACTGCCAGTAGCCGGGTGCGCCGATCCAGTAGAAGTGGTGGCCGGTCCCGAGAATGCCGGAGAACAGCGCGAGGCCGATGATGACGTAGAGCCACTTCTCGACGACCTCGCGATCGATGCCGTTGAGCTTGATCATCAGGAATGCGAGCACCGAAGCCATAATCAGCTCCCAGACGCCCTCGACCCAGAGGTGGACGATGTACCACCAGTACATCTTGTCGACCGCCAGATTGGCCGGATTGTAGAAGGCGAACAGGAAGAAGATCGCAACGCCCCAGAGGCCGAACAAAAGAATGTTCGTCACCGTGGTCTTGCGTCCCTTGAGCGCCGTCAGCGTCACGTTGAACAAAAACATCAGGCAGACGACGACGATGCCGACCTTGATGATGAAGGGCTGCTCGAGGAATTCGCGCCCCTCGTGATAATGGAAGAGATAGCCGACGACGGCGGCACCCGCGGCGCCGAAGAACATCCAGAACTGGATCTTGGCGAGCAACGGGCTGAACAGCTCCGTCTCGGTCTCCTCGGGCAGCAGATAATAGGTCGCGCCCATGAAGCCGATCAGCGACCACACGATCAGCGCGTTGGTGTGGATCATCCTGACGATGTTGAACGGCAGAACGACGGACAGCGTGTTTGGAAGGACGTAGATTGTTCCGGCGACGAGGCCGAACAGGACCTGCGCGAGGAACAGCGTCAGCGCGCCGTAGAAATACAGCATCGCGACCTTCTGGGTCTGATATTTCATGTCTGGCTCTCCTAAGGGATCGTGGCCGGCTCAGCCGGCCTTGTTCGGCGGCCAGTCCTGGCGCTTGATGCTGTCGGCCCATTGCAGGAAGTCGGCGAGATCGTTCAGTTCCTGATCCGTCAGGTTGAACTGCGGCATCTGCCGCCGGCCGGGCGCGCCGCTCGGCTGCGACTGCATCCAGGATTTCAGCATGTCTCGGGCGGCGGCGGGATCTTCCCGGCCGCCCCAACGGTCCCAGACGTTGCCGACCTCTGGCGCGAAATAGGCGCCCTCGCCGAGCAGCGTGTGGCAATTGATGCAGGAGTTCTTCTCCCAGACGTGCTTGCCACGCGCGACGGAATCCGTCAGCGTCGCGGCGTTGGTCGACGTGCTCACCATATAATAGTGGCTGTGGGCCGTCAGACCGAGAAAGATGGCAAAGAAGAACGCGGAACCGCCGTAGAACACGTTCCGCGCAGCCGTTTTCGTGAGGCGTTCAGCCATCACTTGATCCTTTCCGGTGTGGTTGATGCGAATGTCGCAGCAATCTACCCGGCGGCTCGAACGGTTCGTTGTGCTGGCGCAACCAGCGGAGCAGTCGGTAATGTCAGATCAACCACCTGGCGGCGGACGCCGCGAAGGCGAACGACGTCACGCCGAGAATCCAGGCCGTCACGACGCCGCGCCAGAGCGCATGAGCATCGCGAAGACCGAGAAACTCGAGCAGGATCAGCCGCCCCTTTAGCACCGCCAGTCCAAGCACCACCGCGCTGGCGAGAGGGCCTGCGGCGATAGAGCCCGAGGCGAGAAGAGTTCCGACGGCAAGTCCGACCAGGACGAACAGCGTGATATTCAGCCGATGTGCGGGCTGCATCGTTAGTGCACCAGATAGATGATCGGAAACATCGCGATCCATACGAGATCGACCATGTGCCAGAAAGAGGTCACCGTCTCGACAGCAAGGGGTTTTGCGCCGCGCAGAACCACACCCAGCATCACCATGCCGAGCACGACGTGCAGCAGATGAAAGCCGGTCAGCAGGAAGTACAGTGTGAAGAACGTGCTGGTCTCGAGCCCGGCGCCGGCGGCGATCTCGCCGGCATATTCCGCCAGCTTGATCGCAACGAACGTGCCTCCGAGCCCGATCGCAAGCGTCAGCCACAGACGGCACGCTGCGACCGCATGCTGACGCGCGGCCAGCGCAGCGCGGGCCGCGGCCCAGCCGCTAGTCACCAGCACCAGCGTGTTCACCGCCGCGAGCGGCGGATCGAGCAGTTCCTGTCCGGCGGCAAACACAGCGGGATTGACGGCGCGGGCGACCGCGAACGCGCCGAGCAGCAAGCCGAACACGGCGAGTTCGCTGAAGATGAGCACCCAGATCATGGGATCGCCGGGCAACTCGCTGAGAATGCCCCAGCCGGATTGCTGCTCGTCCAGTTGCTGTACCGACATCGATTCTCCGAAACCAGCGCGTGGTCCGTGATCGATAGCGGCCATGGGCGCTGCGATCTTTGTCGCTCGACAAAGAGCGCACCATTGGGTCGTGTAA